>CAWFHQ010000009.1:0-240592 GCA_963815705.1 uncultured Actinomycetota bacterium | reverse complement strand
GATGGCGTTTCGTTCCGGATGGTCGCGATCGATTCTGCGTCCTCCGCGGCGACCTGGCAGGCGCCTTGAAGAACGGTCCGCACGTCGTTGGCGGGTATGGCGACAGCGCCCGAGGGGTCGGCGAAGATGTAGTCGCCAGGATGGATCCCCACCCCCGCCAGGACTACCGAGCGGTTGGCCTCGAAGGGGGTGACAATGTCACCACCCCAGCGCGTTGCTTCGCCTCGGCAATAGATGGCTAGGTCAGATTGCTGGAGCTCAGCGAAGTCACGAAGTCGACCGTCCGTGAGGATGCCTGCAAGCCGATGGTTTTGGACACGCGACAACTTCGTTCCGCCGCCAAGCGAGGTGTCGGTGTATCCGTTACTGGCCAAGACGAGGACACATCCTTCAGCGCCATCGGCGATGGCCTCATAGAAGAGCCGCTTGAAGTTGTAGCGTTCGGGGGGCAGCGCGGTTCGACAGGTCGGGAAGTAAGAGATTGTCACGGCCGGCCCAAAAAGCACGCGGCCAGGTGTGGGACTCACCAGATCGAGCAGATCGCTGCGATGTTGATGTAGTCGCCCCATCGCGTCCACGAGGTCAGCGGTACGGACGCGTCGAGCGAGCTCACCGAGCGAGTTCATTGCCGGCCCGGGATCGCGGCCACCGCCGAGGGACGGGCTTGCCTCCACCGGTAGATGGCTTACATACGGCCCTGTGTGTGTCATTCGTACTCTCTTCCCACCAGCGCATCCGGGGCGGCGGCGTTGGGATCCGTGACCCTCCCATCCTTTAACAAGATGGAGATCGCGCCTTTGGCTTCGAAGATCGCGAGGTGAATACGATCGGAGCTTTCGTGTCCGTGCTGTCGTAGCACAGCCTCGAGATCGGCAGTGGTTAGTCCGCATCGACGGAGGTTGCGTTGGTCGACATGTCCGTTGCGGATCAGCACTTTCAGAGGCGGATCGATGAAACGTCGAATCCCCGGAATGAAGCGCAATCTCGCTAGTACCGCGTGGCTGGCCAGGAGGCAAATGAGCGCCGCGGTTGCGTTGAGCCACGAGGTATCGCTGGCGGTAGCAGCCCGACCGACGATGGCTCCGGCGGCGACCGCAGCGATCCAGTCGAACGGCGCGAATTCGGCGAGGGTGCGGCGCTCCATGAAACGAAACAGGATCGCAGCCGTGAGGAACAGCGCCGAGGTTTTGATCGCAGCGTCGACGGCACCGGGTGGGTCACCGATCAGGACATGAAATATTCGGTCCATGCATGCCTGTCCTTCACGGTCGGCGCATCCGGCGGCGCGGGCCGTAATTCAAAGCGAAATGTCCTTTCTGAGCGGCAGTTTCGATCGAGCGGCGCGCGGCGTCGAACGAGGCTGTACAGCCGCCGGCGGCTGCGGCGATCGGCTGCTGGGTGGCGGCGGTCGACCATGTCGTCGTCGGCGAAGACATCACTGAACCGGGATTGGGATACGCCAGGACTGGGCGCCGCGGAGGTCGAGCCACACGTCGGTGGGCGTTCGGACCAGCCGGACCAGGACGTCCCCGCAACCAGCGCACCGCACCACGATGCCGGGCCCGCGATCATAAACGTGACTCTCGGCGAAGGCCTCGACACGACCACATCCGGCGCAGGTCAGCATCGCGGTGGTGACATCGAATCCCAGCACCTCCGCGAAGGCACCCCCGGCGGCGTTGCCGTCGACGTGCGTTGGTTCGGTCATCATTCCCCGCATCTTTAGTTACTGGCTCGGTCCGAACCGCTCGGTCCGGATGGCTGACGCCTGATGGCCCCGCTCGACCAGGGTGGTGGTCACCGATTCCACAAATCCTGTTGGGCCGCAAACGTAGACGCGCGAACCGGCGGCGGGCACCCACCCCGTCGGCGCGAGGTCAGCGGCGCGGACCCGGCCGGGCGGACGGGCGGTCTGCGGGGCGGCCACACGGGTGTAGACCAGCGCGACCTGCAGCCAGTCACATGCACGCTCGAGCCAACCCAACTCTTGGGCGTAGTACACGTCAGCGGGACTGCGCACCGAGTAGACAAGCCGAAAGTGCGCAGAGCCGGCCATGACCCGCTGACGCAACATGGCCATCAATGGCACAATGCCCGACCCGCCGCCGACGAGCAGAACCCGAGCCTCCTCTTCAGGCCGCCAGACAAACCAGCCGCCGATGGGTCCGCGGAGTTCGATCTCGTCTCCGGCAGCAAGGCCGGTGAGGTAGGGCGAGACTTCCCCGTCGGCAATCTGCTGCACAGTGAGCTCGATGCGCTCACCGTCGGCCGGTCTGCTCAGTGAATAGCTGCGTTGCGCGCTGTACCCGTCCTCAGCGGTCAGCTTGAGATCAACGTGCTGGCCCGCCACGTGGCCGCCCCAGCCCGGCACGGTCAGCCCGATCGTTTGCGCAGTCTCGGTCTCGGGTTCCGAGTGCACCACGCGCGCGGCCCGCCAGCGCAACACCGCTTTCATATGGACTCCATGGCCGTCGTCAATCCCCGGCGTAGCGTTGTTCTCGCCACGGGTCCCCGTAATTGTGGTAGCCCAATCGTTCCCAGAACCCCGGTGAGTCGCTGTCTCGCAGCTCGATGGATCTCACCCACTTCGCGGACTTCCAGAAATACAGGTGCGGCACCAGCAGCCGTGCCGGGCCGCCGTGCACCGCGCTAAGCGGTGCGCCCTGGTAGCCGTGGACGATCCATGCCTTTCCCCCGCGAAGATCGCGCAGGGGGAGGTTGGTGCTATAGCCGCCGTAGGAACGGATCAGTGCGAATTCGGCGGCGGTATCGTTCGATTCGAAAAGTGTATCCAGAGAGACGCCTTCCCACTCGGTATCCAGCTTGGACCACGTGGTGACGCAGTGGATGTCCAAGGTGAGCGGCTCGCTCGGCAGGAGCTTGAACTGGGCCCAGCTCCACGAGTGTTCGGCGCCGAGCTCGTCGCGAATGGTGAATCGCCAGTCATCGAGATCGATCCGCGGAGTCGGCCCTGCTTGCAGGACAGGGAAGTCCGCGGTCAGGTGTTGCCCGGGCGGCAGCTCACGGGCCGATTCACCGCCCCGTCTGCGAAAGCCTTTGTTGACGATACTCATTGGTGCGCCGTTCCGTGGTGGTGGTCATCCCACACAAAGCCCGCGTTGGATGTGCGGCTGAATAGGACCGCTAGAACAGCAATAGTGTCGTTGAATATCATTCTGCCCCTGCCGCCTTCGGTAGCTGGACGACTTCGCTGGCCGCTATTTGGGCGTCGGCAGCGCAAACGAATCCCATTGACAACACGGTGCGGGGGAAGAAGACGTCAGTGAGATATGCGAGTGCGACCGCCCAGCGGTTGACGAGCCGGGGAATCGCGTAGAGGTGGTAGCCGCGGGCGATGAGCTTCGCGGGATAGCCCGATAGGTGCACGCCGAGCGGGTTGGCGACGGCGTAGCGCGGGCCCAAGTCGACGACCATACCCTTGTCGCTGTGGCGGTAGTCCTTCCGCTCGCCGTAACCGAGACTTGCGGCGACGTTGCGGGCCAACGCCTTACCTTGCCGGGTCGCGTGCTGAGCGGTGGGTGGGGCGATCTTGCCCGGCTGGGTTAGGTCCTCAACGGCGGCGGCGTCGCCCGCGGCAAAGACGTCGGGGTGACCTGGTACCTGCAAATCGGTCTGCACCTTCAGCCGGCCCCGCTCGGTTTCCAAGCCCAGCGTGGCGATCAGCGGTGACGGGGTCACGCCAGCCACCCACGCTACCGTGTAAGCGCCGACGCGCGAATCATCGTTAAGCACAACATGATCGGTGTGAACCTCCTTCACGGTCGTGCCCAACCGCACATCGATTCCGCGGGAGCGCAGCACACGCATCGCCGCATCGCCGAGCTTCTGCCCCAGCTCGGGCATAACGCGGTCGGCCAAGTCCAGCAGCACAAACCGTACCGAGGCGCGATCGAAGCCTATCTGCCTCGCCGCTGCGTCGGCGAGCGCCCGCAGCTGCGCCGTCAATTCGGAACCGGAATACGACGCACCGACAACGACAATCGTGCGCCGCGCGGCCGCGCGCACCTCGTTTTCGTCGACGTGAGCCAGTTCCAACTGCTCGATGACATGATCACGCAGATACAGCGCTTCCGCCGTCGACTTCAGCCCGTGTGCGTGGGTGGCCAAACCGGGCGTATCGAACAGCCGGGTCACCGAGCCTGGTGTCAAGACCAGCCGATCCCACGATATCGTCCGTGCCCGGCCCTCCGGGTCGGTGAACGAGAGCATATGCCGATCGAAGTCAACGTTGTCGACGCAGCCGCGTACCGCATGCACGCCCTTGAGCGTTCCGGCCAGCGGAATACAGACAAACCGCGGGTCGACCAGCCCGCCGGCCACATCAGCCAGCAATGGCGAGTACTGCAGGTAATCGACCGGCGAAACAATGGTCACCCTCACATCCGAGGCGCGCGCCCTGTCTAACCGTCGGGCCAGTCCGCGCGCGCACTCGAAAGCGGCGAACCCGCTGCCGACGATCACAACCGAGGTGGCCGGTTCCGCCTTCTCCGCTCGACGGTGAAGTGGGACCGCGTTCATATCGCTTCTCCTGTTTGGTATTCGGTGACCACGACGTCCTGGACCGCGGCGTCGTAGACAGCTGTGGAGATCTTCCGCATGAGCATCGCCCGACCCTGATCCATCTGTCACCACCCGTGAGCACGATTCACCCGGGTGATAAGGCTCGTGTTGCGACCGCCGCATCGCATGGGCTGCCCGGGCGCACTGAGTGACGCACGCTTCAAGGAACCTTCGGCGAAAGGGACTCATTGGATCACGGGTCGCAGTTGCGCCGCACCGAAGGACACACTGAAGCGCTCGCACCACAGGATTACGCTGCTGAGTGCGTCGGTGTCGGCGCCATTGGGCACGGCGTAGACAGCGTTACCCCGGTTGGCGCGTAGGCGGCCGAGGTCTATGTGGGTGCTGCGCGCCCACCTTTCGCCATGGGAACTTGGCATGGTCGACCGGTGTATCGCTGAGCCATACGCGCAGTCGGGGTCCGAAAGTGGTATGTAGATTTTCCAGCCGCAGAATCTGTGCCCCGTCAACTAGGGTTACCAGGCGCGCAGCACCGCTGGTTCGGTGGATGTGGCCGGTGAATTCTCCACACCTGGTGGTCTGCGCTCCAGGCGGCAGCCTTTCATCGGCGGTGGTCCTGATCAACAACTTCCACGGCTGCAGCCACCACAGGGCCACAGGCAGTCCGACGATGGCAATCGCTCGTCGAGCGACACGATGCGGCATCAACCACCACCGTGTATCAGTTCAGATCATCGCGAGCTATGAGCCGGCGGGCCGCCTCGGTGATCGAGCCGGACAGCGACGGATAGATCGCAAGGGTCTGCGCCAAATCGTCAACGGTGATCTGATTTTGAACAGCCATCGCGATCGGCAGTATCAATTCCGAAGCGATCGGTGCGACCACTACGCCACCGATTACTACGCCGCTGTCCTGCCGGCAAAATAGTTTGACGAAGCCTTGATGCAGCTCCGACATCTTCGCCCGCGCATTGGTTTTCAACGGCAGCATGACAGTGCGGGCCTGAATCGAGCCGTCCTCGATCGCGGTCTGCGGGACGCCGACCGCCGCGACCTCGGGGTGTGTGAACACCGTCGCCGCGACGGTGCGCAACCGCAGCGGATTAACGGCTTCACCGAGCGCGTGATACATCGCGATCCGGCCCTGCATCGCGGCAACCGAAGCTAACGGCAGAAGACCGGTGCAGTCCCCCGCGGCGTAAATGCCCGCGACGGGTGTCCGCGATACCCGGTCGACGACAACGTAGTTGCCCGGCCCGGGTTCGATGCCCACCCGCTGTAGACCTAGCCGGCCGGTGTTGGGCACTGACCCAAGTGTCATCAATGCGTGGCTGCCCTCGACGGTGCGACCGTCGGTCGTTGTCACTATCACCCCGTCGTCGGTGCGCCTAACCGATTGTGCCCGGGCCTGTTTGATCAGTTTGACGCCGCGTTGGGCGAACGATTCCTCGAGCACCCGCGCGGCGTCGGCGTCCTCGTGCGGCAACACCCGGTCGCGGCTGGCTACCAGCGTCACGGTCACACCCAGTTCGGTGTAGGCGTTGGCGAATTCGGTGCCGGTCACCCCGCAACCCACCACGATGAGGTGGTCGGGCAGCGAGTCCAGGTCGTAGAGCTGGCGCCAGGTCAGGATGCGCTCGCCGTCGGGGCGCGCCGACGGCAGGATCCTGGGGCTGGCGCCGGTGGCGATCAACACCACATCGGCATCGCGGATCGTGGTGCTGCCGTCGCGCGCGGTCACCTCGACGCGGTGACGCGCCAGACCAGGAGACGCGTCGACCAGCTCGCCGCGTCCCGCGATCAACTCGACACCCATGCTCAGCAGCTGGGCGGTGATATCCGCCGATTGCTCGGTAGCGAGCGTCTTGATCCGCTGGTGGATTTCTGCCAAACAGATCTCGGCGTCGTCGATGTGGATGTCGAAACCCAGGCGGGTTGCCCGCCGCAGTTCAGTGCGCAGCCCTGTGGAGGCGATAAAGGTCTTCGATGGCACGCAGTCGCACAGCACCGCGGCGCCGCCGACCCCGCCGGAATCGACGACGGTCACGCGGGCCACGGCGGGACCTCGTGCAGCCGCAACCAATGCCGCCTCGTACCCGGCCGGGCCGCCACCGAGGATCACAATGCGAGTCACCACAGGTCAATTCACCAAGTGGACGGACGGCAGGTCATCACAAACGCCATCCCTCACCATCGCTGGTGTCTTCATCGACGACGATATGCATGGCGGCTTCCTCAGCCGAGGCAGCGCCGCCGTCGATACCGACGTCGTGGGCACGGTAATCCGTACCTGGATCGGTCGCGTCCAAGGCGAAGGGACGAGCCGACCCGCGCGCATGTCGCCGACCTGATCGTCGATTAGCTCACCATCGCTGTCGGCGGTGTCACCGATTCCGTCGCCATCCCACTGATCGGTCACGTCGGGCACCTCACGGGCCAGCCGACGCGCCAGACTTTCATGGGTCCGCGCTTCCCTCGCGGTGAGACCCCACGCCCGCAGTTCACGCGGGCGTTCCGGGGGCGAGTAGCCTTCGTCGAGGTCGATGCCGGTCTGTTCTGAGTCGAGGCTTTCTTCTGGTTCAAGCAGATGGGCCTGCACGTCATCGAATTCAGAAATCCCCATCAGCGCGGTCTCCATTCCGTATTTCCAAGGTCCCACCGGCGCAGCGAAGTCTCGCAAGAGATTGACATCATGCAGCCTTGGGCAGTCCACACCGGCTGCTTGGTTGTCTCAACCGAGTGCCTCAACAAGGTCGCGGCAGGCTCGTTCACAGCGACGGCATACCTCGGCGCACACGCGGCAATGCTCGTGTTTCGGCGCATGCTTGTCGCACTCGTCTGCGCTTGTCTTACAGGCGGTGGCGCACGTTTGGAGCACCGTCCTGGTCAAGTTGGCGTCGTAGTCCGTGTGCCGGGACAAGACGCGGCCGGTTGTCGCGCAGACATCCGAGCAGTCAAGGCAAGTACGGATGCATTTGGTTAAGTGATCGACGTCGTCTTCACTGAGGCAGGCGTCTGCACACGCTGTGCAGGCTTGGTCGCATTCGAAACAGGCGTCGATACATTCGACCAGCTTGGCTCTATCGATCCGGCCTAGATCTCGTGGATAGGTCTCCAGCATTCTCCTTGCGGCGCTCACCATTTCCTCCTTGCTCAGGGCGACGGTTGTCTCTTGTGAACTAGCCTTGTCCGCGCATGGCGCCGCTAGGGTGCTGAGTCTCCTGCTGTGCTTCTTACACAACACGGATGTGCGGGTGCAGACGTTAAGAGCATGGCGCGGAGGGGGGTGAACTGTCGTCGCCCACCTTCGTCATTCACCCGGGTGATAGTTAGACAGGTGGATGGCGTTCTGGACGACGCGCCGGTCGCTCAGATCGGCGCCTCGCTCGGTGAGCGCCCGGCGATCTATGCGCCGGAACCTCAACGGTTTCGTCATAGAAGGCGCCTCGCATAGTGGGGCAGCTGAGTTGCCACGCTTTCGACGACCGGGTCGATCGCCGGGTTCGAGGGCGAAGCGCAGCGCCAGCGCACCGCTACAACAACTAGCGCTAGCACTGACTGCCAACTTGATGTAGAAGGCGGCGCGGGCACTCACCCGGATGAATTGCCTCGGCGGGTGATGACCACTCACCCCGCGGCGGTGGATGCTGGCACCAGATTGGCAAGCGGAGGTGCTGTGGAGGCGAGGAAATACCGTACCTGCGGTAACGACTGCATCAGGCCGGGATCGGCCCTAGAAGGAACGCGCTTGAACGCGGGCCCAACCAAGACGACGTTGGTTGCTGAAATCCGCGCCACACGCGACTTCACCGGTTCCTCGAGACGCTGGGGCGTCGAGCAGGGCTGGACTCATCTCTCGCGCGAGCTCTGCTTTATTCCCGCAAGCGTTAGCCAGCCTCGGCGCGCGCCACGACTTTTCGCGATGGCAGGAGCATAGCGTGGGTCGCGTACGCGCGGAATGCACAAAAGCGCCGGACATCCCGTTGGCCGCTCAATTTGAAAGCGCCGTCATCCCGCTCCTTGAGCCTCTCTATCGGCAAGCTCTTCGGATGACCTCCAATCGAGCGGATGCCGAGGATCTGGTGCAAGAAACAGTGCTCAACGCATACGCCGGTCTTCAGGCATTCGAGCCAGGAACGAACCTCAAAGCATGGTTGCGGCGAATCATGACCAACACCTATATCAACAGCTATAGGAGAAAAAAGCGCAGTCCCGCAATACATCCGACTGGTGAGATCACCGATCGACAGCTGGTGGCCAGTGCCCCACAAACGCCTGGGGGCCTAAGGTCGGCCGAAGACCAGGCACTCGAAATGCTGCCGGACCCCTACCTCAAAGCGGCAATGATGGTCTTGCCCGAGCAGTTTCGCATCACCGTGTATTTTGCCGACATTGCTGGATACTCCTACAAGGAGATCGCCGCCATGACGGACACCCGGCAAGGAACTGTAAGTTCGAGGCTGAACCGCGGACGAAAACAATTGCGCGATTTACTATTCGCCTCGCCAGTTGCCCATCCCGGCCGGACGATCGACAAAACCCCGAGCGGAGCAACCCAGCGGCGCACAAGTGTCAACGGCGCCGAGCTCAGCGGCGGTCATCCGGCAGCCGATGGTCACTGACAGCCTTGGGGCAGCCGCGACGGTGGCCATGGGGCAGATCGATACATGCTGCCCCATTGGGCGCTGACAACCGTACGCGCAGACCCTCATCGATGAAGATCCAACCGGTATCGAGTTCATGCGACTCGGTCGGGAGATCAGGAGGCGTGATGAGTAGAGCGAGAGTCCAGCGCACGTGTGAGGTTGAGGTTTCCCCGTCGTCGCCCAGGAGTGTCACCCTGACTGTACCGCCACTGGAACATCTTGCCTTCTACGCCGGCGTCGGTGCAATGGCCGTATTTGGGATCATGGAATGGCCAGTCGTTGCTGCGTTGGTGGTGGGTCATGCGCTTGTCAACTCGCATCACAACAAGGTTCTTCAATCACTTGGCGAGGCATTGGAAGAGGCTTAGCAGCAACATATTTACGAGCCGGCCCGGGCTTCCCCAGCACCGGCGCCATTTGGCATCACGGCCATCTCGGTCGCAGATCCCTACAGACGAAATAGATCCTCAATCTAGTTGGACGGCACCCGATCCGCGGTTATAGCCGTTTACGAGCGGTATCATGGTCGCTGGATTAAGACGGCAACCACGCTGGTAATCAACCCGAATAGTAGGTGAAGCCCGAGCGCGATCGGGACAGGGTTCAGCTTCGCCACCTCACGAGCGCCCGGATGAATCGCGCCGATGCCAACATAATTGATGAGCCAGAGCGCTGCGCCGACCACCAGACCAGTCGCCAGGTATGCGTGGGTGAAATCCTGCGCGAGAAGGACGATGAGGATGCCGAATGCGGCCGAGAGAACGATGTGCAGTGCTACGCCAACCAGGGTGGCCACTCCAAACAACCTATCGTCTGCGCCTCTTGGGCCCAGAATGATTCCGCTGATCCTGTTGGGAAGCGTCCACAGACCCCGCCCACTCGCCGCGCCGTAGGCCATGCCTAGCGCGGCTATCGCAAGTCCGCCGACAATCCCACCGATAACGCCAGCGATGTAGCCGCTCACAGTTCCTCCTTGTTGTGATAGATCGAGTCTGGGCCTCACTCGTGAACCTTCCGATGGAAGTCATCGCGTGTTCACTCGTGCGGGCTGGAGGTGGGCCTCATTGCGTTGGGTCTCCTGGATCGGTGACAGTCGAAGCGCACGAGGCCTTTTAGCGTTGGAGTGCCCGCGACCAGGACGCCGCGAACTTGGACACCCCGTCATGTTCGAGCACAGCGAACACGTTGGGCAGATCGATACCGACCGCGGTCAGCCTGTCGAACACTTCCTGTGCGTGCGCCGCCTTGCCGATCACGGTTTCGCCGGCGATGACGCCGTGGTCGGCCAGGGCCTCAAGGGTCGGCTCAGGAATGGTGCTGACGGTGTTTGGTGCCACGAGTTCGGTGACATACATCGTGTCGGGGTAGGCGGTGTTCTTCACTCCGGTAGAGGCCCAAAGCGGGCGTTGCACGCGAGCACCCGCGGCGCGCAGCGCGGATGTAGCGTGGTTCGGCTTCAAACACCTTCTGGTAGGCCGAGTAGGCCAACCGCGCGTTGGCGACTCCCGCCTGCCCCCGCAGCGAGAGCGCCCGGTCGGTGCCGATCGACTCGAGCCGCTTGTCGACTTCGGTGTCTATACGAGACACGAAGAGCGATGCCACCGAATGGATTTGAGATATATCCCCGCCTGCGTGCTGGGCGGCTTCGATGCCGGCCAGGTAGGCGTTCATCACCTCTCGGTGCCGTTGTACGGAAAAGATCAGCGTCACGTTGACCGAGACACCTTTGGCCAGCGTCGCGGTGATCGCGGGCAGCCCCGCGGCGGTCGCCGGTATTTTGATCAACACATTGGGCCGGTCGACGACCTTGGCCAACTCGACGGCCTGTGTGACTGTCGCGTCGGTGTTGTGCGCCAACGACGGATCGACCTCGATGGACACTCTTCCGTCGACGCCGCCGGAGGCCTCCCACTGCGGGCGTAGCACATCGCACGCCGCCCGAACGTCGTCGGTGATCGCCGTGCGGACGGCGGTGTCGATGTCCGTACCGCGTGCCGTCAGCTCGGCGATCTGGCCATCGTAGGCGCGGCCGTGTGAAAGTGCGCGCTCAAAGGTGGACGGGTTAGTGGTAACGCCGACAACGCTTCTCGTGTCGATCAATTGCCGCAGCTTGCCGGAATGCAGCAGGGTGCGCGACAAGTCATCCAGCCAGACCGACACCCCCGCCGCCGATAGCGCTGCCAGATTCGGGTTCTGAGTCATCCCGTCACCGCCTCTCGCGCCGGTTGCTGGGCCGCGGTAAAACCCAAGCTGCAGCGCATGTGGCGCCATAGAGCACCAACGGCGCGTAGGCGCTCAACAGCACCTGGCAATCGGGCGGAGTTATCGGATTCTCGACTTGTGTTGCCGAGCCTATGTAGCTATTGAGTGGGCTCGGCATGTTCCGCCGTCGCTGCCCCCGCGCCGGCCCCGTCAGCGCGATTGGGTAACGTCCACTCGGGGCGGATGTAGTGGCAGGTGTAGCCGGATGGGTAGCGTTGCAGGTAATTCTGGTGCTCAGGTTCCGCTTCCCAAAACTCGCCGGCAGGGTTGACCTCGGTAACGACCGTGCCGGGCCACCGCCCTGAATCCTCGATGTCGGCGATCGTGTGCACCGCGATTTGCTTTTGCTCGTCGTCCAGATAGAAGATTGCCGACCGGTAACTGGTTCCGACATCGTTGCCCTGACGGTTCTTGGTGGTCGGGTCGTGGATCTGGAAGAAGAATTCCAGCAGTGCCCGGTAATCGGTCTCGTCTGGGTCGTAGGTGATTTCGATTGCCTCGGCATGGCCGGGGTGATCGCGGTAGGTGGGATGCGTGTTGCTGCCGCCGGTGTAGCCGACCCGGGTGGACACCACACCGGGCTGCCCGCGGAACAGGTCCTCCATGCCCCAAAAGCACCCGCCGGCGAGAACGGCGATCTTGTTGTGGTCAGTCATGATTTCTGCTCCCCGACGCTCTGGCGCTGCTCCGATCCATCTTTCGTGAACAAGCGCAGGTATTGCCCATAACCCTGGGCTTCCAGGTCATCGCGGCGGATGAATCGCAGCGATGCCGAATTGATGCAGTAGCGGAACCCGCCGGCTTCTGTGGGGCCGTCCGGGAATACGTGCCCTAAATGGCTATCGGCGTGGGCTGACCGCACCTCCACCCGCTCCATGAAGTGGCTGCGGTCACGCCTCTCAACAAGGTTGTCCGCGTTGACGGGCCGGGTGAAGCTGGGCCAGCCACTTCCGCTGTCGAATTTGTCCACCGAGGCGAAAAGCGGTTCACCAGAAACAATGTCGACGTAGATGCCGGGTTCATGGTTGTTGCAATACTCGCCGGTGAACGGAGGCTCCGTGCCGTTCTCCTGGGTGACGTGGTATTGCTCGGGACTTAGCGCGTCGACCGCGGCGGGGTCCTTGCTGTATTGGTGTGACACCTGGTCTCCTTTGTTCGCGCAGACTTTATGGTGATGCGCTTGGGGTTTCGGTAGGTCTCGCGTCGTTGTTGGGTTAGTTGCGGCCGGCCATGATGCCGCCGTCGACGTTGAGAATCGCGCCGGTGACCCAACTGGCCTCATCAGACAGCAGATACGTCACGGCATTGGCCACGTCGGCCGGGGTGCCGACTCGTCCCAAGGGATGAAGCGGCGCGAAAGTGTCAAGCGTGGCGTCGATCTCATCCTTCGGGATGAAGCCCTCGTAGAGCGGCGTCTTGACGACGGCCGGCGCCACCGCGTTGACGCGGATCTTGTGCCCGGCAAGCTCGATGGCCAGGTTATGGGTCAGCGCATGCAGCCCGGCCTTTTGCATCGAATACACAGACGATGGGGTCAGACCGATCGCCTGATGTGCCCACATGCTGCCGATGTTGACGATGGACCCGCCCTCCCTGCGGTCGATCATGCCCGCAACGACGGTCTGCGTCAGGAAGAACAACGCATAGTTGAGCTCCATGTACGAGTCATAGGTCAGCGCGTCGTACTCGAGAAACGCCTTCGGGACGAAGAATCCGGCCGCGTTGACCAGCAGTGTCGCATCGCCGTGATCCTCAGAAAGCGCGCGCTGCACATCGGCGACCGCGGCACGATCGGTCAACTCCGCAGTGATCCCCCAGGCCTGGCCACCTCCGCTGGTCAATTCGGTCACGGTGTCATCAACACGGTCTTTCGACCGTCCGACAATCACCGCGCTCCCGCCGTGGCGCACGACATCAACGGCGACCTGCCGGCCCATTCCGGCGCTGCCGCCGATGACGATGACCTTCTTGGAATCGAAGTGCATGGTGAGACCCTTCTGCTAATCATTCTCGACGGCTCCTGCCGGGCCACTACCGCCTTCGCCCGGCAAGAAGAGTTGTAACGTTGGCGACGACACCCGGCACCCCGTGCGTCGACGTTGAACTGGCCTCGAGTCTGCTGCCCGGTCGGGTGAGCCGTCATCACCCCAGCGTTGTTTCACCCGGGTGAGTTCTAGCGGGGCGCCGTTGCCAGCTGCTGACACCCAATGCCCTATCGGCGTCCGTCGTCGATCACGCCAAGAGCCCCGCCGCCTCGCTGAGTTATGAACGCGCACTCAGAAATTCGGCGCAGTAGCAACTTTCGAGTGTGTACGCTTGGCCTAGAAGTGGGTTGTAATAGCCAGTACGAGAGCCGAGGAAAGCGGTCGCGAATGTCGTTCACCTGGCCGGCGGCCATGTCCGCGGTGACCTCCATGCGCAAACGCGGAAAACCTGCGCGCCGACGCAGATCCGCGGCACCTTGCGAGTCCTGGTTGCCGCCCACCAAAGCGGATCGCTACTCCACTTCTCGAAATCCTCGAAGGTGTCCGGATTGTTCACGCGCCGCCTGTCGCTGAAAGTCCAGCAGCACCTCCGTCTGCCGAGCAATTACCGCTCGTATCAGCGCATCCTTATCCGCAAAGTAGTGCGATAGCTGTGAGCCACTGACCGAGGCGGCTTGGCGTACCCGATCCTGACTTACCGCGGAAACGCCCTCCGTCACAAACAACTCCGCGGCACAGCTAGTGATACGGTCGCGCGCTGCTCGACCACGATTTGTCACTGGAAGCTGGACGGCGACCTGGTGGACCTTGCCGTCAGATTACCGGGCAATTGCCGATATGGGCTCCACGCCCCACTAGAAACTCTGCGACCGGGGCCGTGTCCGTGGTGTTGGGTTACATGCCCCACTAACTTCTGGAAGGCGACCAGACTCCACAGTGGTCCAGGCGCATCGGCCGCGGATCGGGGCGTGGAAGGACCAGAAAATCGCCATGTCATTTCGACACCCAGACCGCCAGCCCACGCTGACGTCTTTGACGTCATGCTCATGCTGTGAAATCCGACGCTAGGGCGGTCCTGGCGCTGGTGCACAGGCCGGCTCTGGCAGATCCAAATCTGCTTTGCTAAGCCGGTAGATCTCAAGGGTCAGGTTGTAGTACTTGTCGGTCTCACCGACCCATTCCATGCCCACTCGTCGCGCCGTAGCCACCCCGCGATGATTGCCCGGCCGCACGACGGCGAAGACCTCAGTGACACCAACATTTGTGAATGCCTGATGGGCCACCGCATGACCAGCTTCCGCGCCGTAGCCGTGACCCCACAGCGTTGGTGCAACCTGCCATCCGATCTCGAGATCGGTGCGGCCGGGCGGAAGTGGAAGAAGTGCCACTCCCCCGATCAGGTCGCCAGAGTCTCTATCGGTAATCGCCCATCGGCCCAGGGGCAGGCCGGCCGCGTCGCTTTCGGCGATCCATGCGCCCAAGAGTTGGCGCATGTACGCGTCGTCGGTGATAAACGGCAGCGCCGGACATAGCCAACGCGAAACCTCCGGCGCCCCGTATATCCCATAGGCGGCGAGGTCGTCGTCGAGTTGCCACGGGCGCAATAGGAGCCGGCTCGTCAGGATGCGTCGCGTGTCAGGCTCCCATTCGACGTGGCGATGCTCAACCATGTCGCCTCCTGGGTTCGTGATACACACACTGGCACAAGTCGCCCAAATTATAGGCTACCTTTCCAGAATATCTAGAATCAGCCTGGAATTGAAGGTTTGCACCATTAGCAAAGGCTATCAATCCAACATCGGAAAGGAGCTTGGCTAATAAATGCCTGATCTGAAGCTAATCAAGTTTCGTGTGATTACTTGGCAGAAAAGGTGTTGAGGTGGTCAACGAATAAAATCTGGCTCGTTCCGATAATGGTATCTAGTGCGAATCTCATTTCCCGCCAGCGAGGGCCAATGCCGGTTCGTGTGATTATCCAGCTGTCCTCACCGGAGCGACCGTCTTCTTTTCCCAGGGGGCTTACTGTGATTGGCCTACTGACTCAATGGATCACATTTGCACTGTGAGGCAGGGTACCTGGGTGTTGACGCTGGCGCGGCTATTGGCGCGGGTGCCACTCTGGGCCTTGGCGGCGCGAGTATCTGCGGCGTCAGTTGCACATGCCGGAGCCCCGACAACGGCATGGCACCGGCACCAAATCCCCCTGGCGCTTGGAAATGATATATGGTTCCCGTTCCGAATGCGTGCAAAGATCATGTGGAACCGACTGGATTTTCGAGTGCACCCCTTTTTCCCGGTGCAGGTGTGCCCGTTTTCCGGCACCACCTCCGGCAGCGTCAGGAGGACCGTCATCACCGCCGCTAGGACCGGAAACAGCGCTTCCTTAATCCATAGGCAAGAAGATGAAAATAGCGCAGCGTCCTCGGACGAATCGCCCGCCCGCAACGGTGAGACTGAGCGTTCAGAATGCCTGCGTACGTCTGGTGATGCCGTTCGGCGGGGGTCGGCTTATCGCGTCCGCAATCCGATCACCCGTTCGGCGAGCTCGCGGATGGGCGTGTTGGTGTCTTGAGACAGCTCTGTGAGGAGTTCGAATGCCTGCACGGCGTCGATGTTGAAGCGTTCCATGATGATGCCCTTGGCTTGTCCGATATGGTCTCTGCTGGCCAGCGCGGAGAAGAACTGATCTCGGGTGTTCGCCACGCAGAGCGCGAGTACGGCATGGGTGGCCAGCATTGCGCCAAACGCCTCGGCTTCCTGGGTGAATGCACGCGGTGCGCTGCCGACCAGGTTGAGCGCCCCGGCGCCCCCGCGGTGGGTGTACAGCTGAAAAGAATGCATGCTGTAAACACCTAATTCTATTGCCGCTGCCGCGAATTGGGGCCAGCGTGGTTCGTCACGGAGATCGGTGCAGCGGATCACCGCATCGCCGGTGGCGGCCGGCAGGCAGGGTCCTTCCTCGAGACGCTGCTGGGCGTCGTCGAGTTCTTGACGATCGGTGCGGTGGGGGCCAGCGACTCGAAGCGGCCGCCATCGATGAGCAGGACGTCGGCGTGATCAACACCGCGAATCAGTTCAACCGCTGCAGAAGTGACAGCGGCCAAGGTGTCCTGCATATTGCCTCTGCCGACTGGGAAGTTCGTGACGAGTTCGGCGATCGCCGCGCGAAGTTGCTCGTCGTGTTCCGCACCGTTTGACATGTCGGCTCTGCTTCCCGCACGGGTTGTGCATTCAAAGCCGCACATCGTTTGAAGTTGTCGTATCTGCCAGTGTGCGCTCGGTTCAGCGACTTGTGGCAATCAGTGGCGGTCCAGACGGCGCGACCATGCTAGCCGCCACGATTGACAGGTATAGAACTGCTGCACCACAAAGGATTACAACGAATTGGATCACCGACCACACACCCGCTAGCGCGGCGGTTGCGGCATCAATTCCGCAGAGTGACACACCCGATTGCCCCCGGCGCGCTTGGCCTCATACATCGCGGCGTCGGCGGTGCTGATCAATTCGTCGATGACTTGCATGTCGGGTATCGCCGCAAGCTCTACCAGTGCGACCGCGGACGTCCCGATGCTGGCGGTAATCGGGAAGGGAACATCGGCTAGCGCTTGGCGAAGCCCTTCGGTCATATTCGCGTGCTGCGGCGTGGTGGCCGTATCGACGACGACGAATTCCTCGCCGCCGATGCGAGCGATCACCGCAGCGGGCCGACAGTTCTGCTCGAGAGCCGAGCCGACTGCGACCAACGCCTGGTCACCGACGGCGTGCCCGTGGGTGTCGTTGATCTGCTTGAAGTTGTCGAGGTCGATCACCGCCGTCACCAGATATGTGCCGGCCGGACGACCGTGCAGCGCCATCAGCTCGGACACCGCATTGTAGAACGAGCGCCGGTTGTGCAGACCGGTGAGTGAATCGCGGTCAGTACTTCGAAGGTCGTTCCGCAGCGTATGCATCAACGACAGAATGCCAAACGGCACACCGACATTGAGCACGGCAACGGTAATCAGCCCGGCGCCGATCAGGGCGCCGTCGCCGGTGTCCACGATGAATCGATGCGCCAGGATCGCCGCGCAAGTCGCGGCCACGGTGAAGTTGGCGAGTACAAGACGAATCGAGTGGAAGTACGCGATGAAGCCACCGAGGACGGCGAAAATCGTGCATCCCATCAGACCGGTGTAGGGGTTGGACAAGCACAAGGACGCGACGCCAATGGCGGCCATGGCCGCAAACGCGAAGAGGATCGACTCTCGTCGGCTGGGCCAATGGATCAGCCACAGCGTTGCGCCGACGAGCCCCAGTGCTGATATCGCGACCGATATCGCCCGCAAGGCCGGCTGGGTAGGTCCAGTAGGGCTGAACAGCATGATCGCCGGCAGCGCCGACTGTGCGGCGATAACAACGAAATTCGATCTTTGCCAAATGGTCTGCAGACCGCGGTTTTTTAAATAGGCACTGATTAGGTCGTAGTGATCGGAGTGTTTCACCATCGACATGCCCATCCGGGGCCCGCGGGCCGTGACAATGACACCACTACCCTACGTACGTCTAACACCCCTACCACCCATCGGGGTAGCCGTCGGGGCGAAAAGGGATGGTGGCAGGCGTTCACCCGGGTAGCCTTCGTGATCACTCCTGTCGGACGTGGCGACAGCTCGAGCGATACGGCGGTCGCAGACGGTGAACGGCGGGGCTCCTACCACGGTCGCAGACCAAGATCGAACCTGAGCACGATGCGCTCCGGCAGCGAAAATTCGTAACGTCGATCTATGACACGACATGAAGCGCGATCCGATGGCTGACATCGGCGCTGTGTGGAGGCGTTCGGCAGCCGTCGAACGCGCATTGGTAACCGGCTGGCTCTCAGGTCTTGTTCTCACCGCGGGTTCAGCCCAGGTCGGCGTCGGATCTCTTCCGTTGCCGCGCAACAACATCGGCCGCCTCATCGCGGATTGGTTGGTGAGCAGTGCCGAGGCGGTGCGCAGTGCCTTTCGGACCCAGGCGCCGCGTCGCGAGCCCAAGCAGCGCTACCACCACCCGCAGCGCGAGGCTTTCATCGAGGATGCGGCGATGTCTCGCGAGATGCACAGATTGTGACGACCAGCGTATTGCGCGCTGGTACAGCAGGTTTCGTGCTCAAAGACTCGCCGCACGCATCATCGCCCCGCCGTGACGGATGCCCCTACGGCAGCACCGTGTGCATCAGCATCACGTCGTAGGCCGACCACAGCGACAGGTTGAAGTACAGGTCCCGCCCCGACGACCAGGGATGGATCATCGGCGCGTAGATACCACCGGGCATCTGGAACGACGAGACGAGCGGCTGCTCTCCGCTCCACGGCCCTTGCGGCGTCGGGGCGGTCCTCGCCACGACGTCGTTGCTGCCACCGTTGGTGTAGAGCACCAGGTACTGCTTCAAGTAGCTGTTGTACTGGGCCGACATCTCGCCGACCGGCCCGGGCCAAAGCGGTGTCGCCGCGCCCGGGTTGGCCGGGACCCAGTGCCCGCCGTTGTCGCCGTTCCAGTATTGGTACTTGCTCAAGTCCGGCAGCTGACCCGGTGGAACTCGCGACAGGAACGCCGCACCACCGCGTCCCGACGGCGTCCCGAAGTTGTAGATATAGCCGTCGTTGCCCTTCATGAACGCACCCATTTGGAAGTTCTCATTGCCCGGGGTGAACCCGACGCCCGGCACGGTGTCCGCGCCGGCCGTACGGATGCTGCCGGGGAAGATCCCCCAGTTCTGGCCGTTGTCGTTGGACCTCGCGATGGCCGAATAGTTGGTCGACCATTCGCCGTCGTGTCCCCATTGCCGAATCGACATGTAGCTCATGTACTGCGTGCGGCCGAGCGACATGGCCGACGTCGGAATGATTCCCGTTTCATGCCTCGCCTTGTGAATGGTGTTGACTACCTGCTTGGAAAGACCGTTTGTCCACACCGGGGAGCCGGAGAAGTTGTTGTTGGGCACACCGTCCGCGATGTGGATCCCCTGCGACAAATCATGGTCGTTACTGCGGAACAGCACGTTGTACCGCCATTGCTGGCCGCGGACCTTGCAATAACCGAAGGTGTCACCGAAAGCCATCAGGGCCTGGCGGTTGGTGGGATCGCCGTTGTCCCAAACGATTCCGAGGTCGGTCCCGGAAATACCGAAACGTTGCAGCGTCTTGTTCGGGCCGTTCGGACCGGTCACCCAGTCGACCAGCGACGTCGGGGCTCCCGCGATCTGGGCGGGAGGCGGCAGTGCGGCCTCGGGCGCCGGCTGCGGCGCCGGCTGCAGACCCGGGGCGGCATTCGGCCGCAACGGCGTGACATTCGGTGACTGGGGCAGCCCCGGCACGGGCGGGTTCGGTGCCGGCGGCGGCACTACCCCCGCCTGCGGAACCATCGGAGCCGAGTACCGCTGGCCGGGGGCCGTCGGCGTCAGCAACGAAGCGATCAGCGGACCCAACTTGGGCAGCGGCGCCTGGTCATTCGTGTGAGAAGGCCTTCGCCCGGTCGGCGGTTGGACGACCGGCTGAGGCGCGGGAATCGCCGGAGGCGCAGCAGGAGGCTCGACGTTGGCGTCGGGCGCACCACACGGCGTGGCGTTTGCTGATGGCGCGGGGCCCGCCGCAACGATGTATGCGATAGCGGCCACCGGCACCAGCGCTAGCGACATGGTCCGAAGAATCCCCGACAAAGTCACACCTTTCCAGGAGCGAGACGCCACATTGACGTTCGCAGTTGGCGTATGTGACGATAGTGATCCAAGGGACTTATGTGACTAGCCGGCAGCTAATAGGTATGCATCCGTGACCGCGTCGCAATCGTGCTTTCAAACCATTCCCCTGCAGATTTGCTAGCTGAGTTCGTCAGGGCCTCCCGCCGGCGCTGGTAGAGCTGTCCGCCGTCGTCACACCAGTACCCCGGGGACCCGGGACGGGTTTTGCCCGCCTCACAGCGACAATCGGGGTGGCGCGCGTGGAATCCCGCACGCTGTTGCTCAGAGGCGGGCACAACGGCATACCGAAACCGAGGGGACACCAGAGAATCCTGTAGGCGCGCGGGCAACCGCCAACGACAACCTGCGTTGCAATGTCAGGCCAGGTACGCTCCCATCCGCGGCACACCCGGACTCTCGGGTGGGCGCTTCGCCAAGGAGGGCGAGCGGTGAGCGTAGGCAACGGTTTGCAGCCCAGGCGATTCGGAACCGGACGCGCCTACCTTCAGCGAGTGGTCGCCGCCTCCATGGCCGGCACCGTCGTCGAATGGTACGAATTCTTCCTTTACGGCACGGCCGCCACGCTGGTGTTCGGGAAAGTCTTCTTCGCCAAGGGGGGCAACGACCTCGACGCCATTTTCGCCGCCTTCGTGACCTACGCCATCGGCTTCGCCGCCCGACCAGTGGGCGGCATCGTCTTCGGCCAACTCGGAGATCGGTACGGCCGCAAGAAGTTGCTGCAACTGAGCCTGCTACTGGTGGGTGTCTCCACCTTCGGAATGGGTTGCCTGCCGACGTTCGCTCAGATCGGGTACTGGGCCCCGGCGCTGCTGGTGACGTTGCGGTTCGTCCAGGGCTTTGCCGTCGGCGGCGAATGGGGCGGCGCCGTTCTGCTTGTCGCAGAGCACAGTCCGAATGCCAGCCGCGGTTTCTGGGCGAGTTGGCCGCAGGCCGGCGTGCCGGGCGGCAACATGCTGGCCACGGCGGTGTTACTGGTGCTCACCTCGACTCTGTCGGATGCGGAGTTCCTCAGCTGGGGCTGGCGCGTGGCCTTCTGGTTGTCCGCGATCGTCGTTCTGATCGGCTACTACATCCGCACCAAGGTCACCGACGCCCCGATCTTCCTCGAAGCGCAGCGACAAGCAGCGCATTCCGAAACAACTCCGGCCGGCGTCCTTGAGGTGTTAAAGCGTTACCCGCGAGGCGTTTTCACCGCCATGGGACTACGCGTGGGCGAAAACATCATGTACTACCTGGTGGTCACCTTCTCCATCACCTATCTCAAGGTGCAGGTCCACGCCAACACCAAGGCGATCTTGTGGTGGCTACTGGTCGCGCATGCCGTGCATTTCGCGGTCATTCCCCTATTCGGGCAACTCAGTGACCGATTTGGCAGGCGCCCAGTCTATTTCGTGGGCGCTGTCGCCGCCGGCACCTGGGGATTCTTCGCCTTCCCGATGATGAACAGCGGCAGCAGCGCGATCGTCATGTCCGCGATCGTGATCGGTTTGGTGTTCCACGGCGTGATGTATGCGGTTCAGCCGTCGGCCATGGCCGAGATGTTCCCGACCCGGATGCGATATTCGGGGGTGTCGCTGGGCTATCAGGTCACGTCGATAGTGGCCGGGTCGCTGGCGCCGATCATCGCCGTGAAACTGCTCGAGACCTACAAATCGTCGGTGCCCATCGCCTGGTATTTGGCGGCGGCCGCGGCGGTCAGCGCCCTGGCCGCCGTGGCCGCCCGCGAGACGAAAGGCATCGATCTCGCCGATGTCGACCTTGCCGACTCCCGGCATGCGGCCAGACCGTCGGACCCGGTTCCCCTGCCTCCGGATGAACCCGAACCGACCGAGCTCATCGGCGGCGCTGTCTAGTCGCAATGCGCCGCTGAGCAGGGAAGTCGTCGTTGGCACAGGTCAGAGCGGTGTCAGCGAATCTCGGGGCAAGTCGCTTTGCCATGTTTGCCTGCACCCGGGGATGGTAATGCCCCAACAGGGTGGGGGCGTCGGCCGGCCAACGCGCCCATCTAGGTCCCGTCGGTTCAGCCCGAGAGCCGACGGGTCCGCCATTTTCGGGGTCATCCAGGAGTACCGTGCGCTGGTATGGATGGCTCGGCAAATGTATGGATTCTCGGCGGCTACCAGAGCGACTTCGCCCGCAACCTCACCAAGGAGAACCGCGACTTCGCGGCATTGACCGCCGAGGTCGTCGACGCCACACTCGCCGCGGCCAAGGTGGACGCCGCCGACATCGGAGTGGTTCACGTCGGCAATGCCTTCGGCGAGATGTTCGCCAGTCAGGGTCACCTTGGCGCCATGCCGGCGACAGTGTGCGACGGCCTCTGGGACACCCCGGCCTCCCGGCATGAGGCCGCGTGCGCGTCCGGCAGCATCGCCGCGCTGTCGGCGATCGCCGATCTGCGCTCGGGCGCTTACGACACCGCGCTCGTGGTCGGAATCGAGCTGGAGAAGCCCGTGCCTGGCGACATCGCGGCCGTATATCTGGGCGCCGCCGCCTGGACCGGACACGAGGGAGCCGGCGCGCGCTACCTATGGCCGTCGATGTTCGCCCAAGTCGCCGACGAGTACGACCGGCGCTATGGCTTGGACGACACCCACCTGCGAGCGATCGCACATCTCAACTTCACCAACGCACGACGCAACCCCAACGCCCAGACCCGCGGCTGGACCGTGCCCGACCCGATCACCGACGACGACACGACCAACCCGATCACCGAAGGCCGGCTGCGGCGATACGATTGCAGCCAAATGACCGACGGCGGTGCGGGATTGGTCCTGGTGAACGACGCCTACCTTCGCGACCATCCCGATGCCCGCCCGATCGGCCGCATCGACGGCTGGGGGCATCGCACCGTCGGGCTAGGTCTGCAGCAGAAGCTGGACCGCGCCGCCGACAATCCCCGGGAAACTCACGTACTCCCACACGTGCGGTCCGCGGTGCTCGACGCCCTGCGCCGCGCGCACATGACCCTCGACGACATCGACGGGTTCGAGGTGCACGACTGCTTCACCCCCAGCGAGTACCTGGCGATCGACCACATCGGGCTGACCGGCCCGGGCGAATCGTGGAAGGCCATCGAAAACGGGGAGATCGAAATCGGCGGGCGACTCCCGATCAACCCCAGCGGCGGGCTGATCGGCGGCGGTCACCCGGTCGGCGCATCGGGTGTGCGGATGCTCCTTGACGCGGCCAAACAAGTCAGCGGCGCGGCCGGCGACTATCAAGTCGAGGACGCAAACACCTTCGGAACGCTGAACTTCGGCGGCAGCACCGCCACGACGGTCAGCTTCGTCGTCAGCACAACCAAAGGCGCCTGACATGGATGTCGAAATCGTCGGCAAGTTCCTGTCGACCCTGCCCGAAGACGACGACCACCCCTACCGCACCGGCCCGTGGCGACCACAGACCACCGAATGGGACGCCAACGACCTCGTGCCGGTGGAAGGGGAAATCCCCAACGACCTCGACGGCATCTACCTGCGCAACACCGAGAACCCGCTGCATCCGGCGTTGAAGACCTATCACCCGTTCGACGGCGACGGCATGGTGCACGTGGTCGGATTCCGCGACGGAAAAGCCTTCTACCGCAACCGTTTTATCCGCACCGACGGCTTTTTGGCTGAGAACGACGCCGGCGAGCCGCTGTGGCCGGGTCTGGCCGAACCGGTGCAGCTGGCCCAGCGCGAGGAAGGCTGGGGCGCGCGTACGAAGATGAAGGACGCCTCGAGCACCGACGTCATCGTGCACCGCGGCATCGCGCTGACGAGCTTCTACCAGTGCGGGGATCTGTACCGGATCGACCCGTACTCGGCCAACACGCTCGGCAAGGAAAGCTGGAACGGACACTTCCCTTCTCACTGGGGCGTATCCGCGCATCCGAAGGTCGACAACAAAACCGGGGAACTGCTGTTCTTCAACTACAGCAAGCAGGACCCGTACATGCGCTACGGCGTCGTCGACGAAGGCAATGAGCTCGCTCACTACGTTGACATTCCGCTGCCGGGTCCGCGTCTCCCCCACGACATGGCGTTCACCGAAAACTACGCCATCCTCAACGATTTCCCGTTGTTCTGGGACCCGCGGCTGCTCGAACACGATGTGCACCTGCCGCGCTTCTACCCGGATATCCCGTCGCGCTTCGCGGTGATCCCGCGCCGTGGCTCGACCGCGGACATCCGATGGTTCGAGGCGGACCCGACGTTCGTGCTGCACTTCACCAACGCCTACGAGGACGGCGACGAGATCGTGCTGGACGGCTTCTTCGAAGGCGATCCCCAGCCGCTCGACACCGGAGGAACCAAGTGGGAGAAGCTATTTCGCTTCCTCGCGCTGGATCGCCTGCAGGCCCGACTGCATCGGTGGCGCTTCAACCTGGTCACCGGCGCGGTGAAAGAGGAGCAGCTGTCGGAGTCCATCACCGAGTTCGGGACCATCAACCCCGACTACGCGGGCGGCAGTTACCGCTACACCTACGCCGCCACCGGGAAGCCGGGCTGGTTCCTGTTCGACGGATTGGTCAAACACGACCTGCTCACCGGAAGTCAGGAAGGCATCTCGTTCGGCGACGGTGTCTACGGCAGTGAGACCGCGATGGCACCGCGCGTCGGTGCCGCCGGTGAAGACGACGGCTACCTGGTCACCCTCACCACCGACATGAACACCGACGCGTCCTATTGCGTGGTGTTCGACGCCGCCCGGGTCGCCGACGGGCCGGTGTGCAAACTGCAACTGCCGGAACGCATTTCCAGCGGCACCCATTCGACTTGGGCGCCCGGATCCCAGTTGCGACGCTGGGACAGTGCCGAGTCTGCGGCCGCCGCCGTGGGACTCTGAACCCCGCGGCCCCGCGACACGTCACCATAAGATGGCACACAACAACCAACAGCCGCGTCGGACAACGCACTGGCCCAGCCAGTTGGCACCGATCGGCGCCATTCGCTTCGCCCGCCAGTCGTCGAACTTTGAAGAGACCGTGCGGTTTTACCGCGAGCTGGTCGGACTGCCACTGTTCGAGACGTTCGAGGCCAGCTATGGCAGCAGCGGCGCGATCTTCGGTCTGCCCAGCTGGAACCTGACGATGGAGATCGTGGAGGCCGTCGACGGCGACGTCGCGGTCGACCAGCACGAGCAACTGTGCCTGTACTTCCCGGACCAGGAGTCGCAGCTGGCCGCGATCACGCGCTTGCAGCAGGCGGGGCTCGAAGCGGTCCAGCAGCACCCGTACTGGGAGGCGACGGGCGCGGTCACCTATCGCGACCCCGACGGCCGCGAGGTCGTGTTCGCGCCCTTTGTGTTCGGCGTCAACGAGCCCGGCGATAGCTCCGTCTCAGGCAAACACGAGTTCCCGTCTGACTGAGCCTCACCGGCTGGAGCGACCGGAGACGACGGCCGCGATCAGCGACGCAACCGAACACACGACCGCACCGACCGCGGCGACCCCGCCGACATAGAGTCCGTACTCCGCGGACACCGGCGGGTTGACGTTGAGTTTGTAGTACCACGCCACGAGCGCCACGATGAGCAGCGAAATGATCAGCGCGGCAATCGAAGCAAGCCGCACTGACAGGCCCCGGCCCACCATCGCCCCGGCCACCAACAAGACCGAGGACAACAGCACGAGGAGCTGGCCCGCGCCGAATCCCGACGGAAGCTGCAGGCTGCCGTGCTTGCCCCCGATCGCGCTGGCCCAGCCGCCGCCTCCGGCCGACGTCGTCAGCCACGGCAACCAGGCACTTGCCGAAACGACCAGGGCAAACAACGCCACCAGCCATCCGGGGCGCAGACGGCGGGTCATGGATGCGACCTTAGTAGGGCGCCGAACCGGCCGCCGCTCGCCACGCGCAGCTTCCGCTGGGACGGGCGGGAAGTGTGAGCCGAGGACCGGCTACGCGGCGCGTGGGACGGTCACGCCTGCAGCGAGGACAAGTTGAAGTTGACGCCCATCGGATCGGTTGCCGCGGCCAGCCGGCCATACGGGGTGTCCTCGGCTTCCCGCAGCACGGCTCCGCCGTTCTCGGTGATCACCCGCAGCGTTTTGTCGACATCCTCGGCGCCGAAGAAAGTGGTCCAATGCGACGGCACGCCCTCGGGCAGAAATGCCGCACCGTCCATCACGCCGAGCAATTGCTGATCACCGAACCACGCTGTGGTGTAACGGAATTCGTCGGTGTCACTGACGCTCTCGGTCCGCCAGCCCAGAACGGCGCGGTAGAAGTCCAGCGCGGCGCGGTAATCGCGGCTGGTCAGCTGATGCCAGACCGGTGAGCCGGCCTCGCCGATCACCTCGAAACCGCGGTGCTCCAGCGGCTGCCACAAGCCGAAGAACGCTCCCGACGGGTCGGTGGCGATGCCCATATACCCCTTGGCGGGTACTTCCATGGGTTCCACACACACGACGCCCCCGGCGGCGGTCGCCGCGGCCACCGTCGCGTGGATATCGGCGGTGTGGAAGTACGTCGCCCAATTGTCGGGAGACTGAAACTCCGGCTGGTTGGCCATCATGCCGGCCACGCGGTGGCCGTCCTTGGCGGCGTTGATGTATCCGCCGTACTCGGGTCCGACGGACTCGAACGTCCAGCCGAAGACCGTGCCGTAGAAGTTCTCGGCGCGGTCGACGTCCGACGTCGTCAAATCGATCCAGCAGGGAGCGCCCAATGGGGCGCCGTCACGGATGGGCACGGTGTTCTCCTGTCAGTGTCCTTGCCCCGCGCGGGGCTCACACACACTTCGACTACTGCCAATCCGAAAACTCATCGCCGGGTGGCGGGTTTGACGGCGAGGATCTGATCCACGCCCATCCGGCCTTCCTCGAACGCCAGCATGCCGCCCACCAGATACAACCGCCAGACGCGGGCGACTTCGTCGCCCAGCAGCGCCACGAATTCGTCGAAGCGCTGTTCCAGCGTCGCGATCCAGCACTCGGCGGTGCGGGCGTAGTGCTCGCGCATCGCCTCGACGGATGCGACCTCAAAGTCCGCGTCCTGCAGGTAGCGCAACGTCTGCCAAAGCGGTCGCATGTGCATGTCGGCAGCGATGTAAGCCTCGATGAACGCTCCCCCGCCCGGCGCCGCGTCGGCCCGTCGCGACATCTGCTGTAGCAACAGCCTGCCGCCGGGTTTGAGCGCGCGGCCAAGGATCCGCACGTAGGCCGGATACCACTGCTCGCCGACGTGTTCGCCCATCTCGATGGAACCGACGGCATTGAAGACGCCCGCTGACTCGGGGTCGTTGCCGAAGTCGCGGTAATCCTGCAGCCGAACCTCGACGCTGTCGGCCAGCCCGCGCTCGGCCGCGCGGGCCTCGATAAACTCGCGCTGCTGGGCGGAGAGCGTGATACCGGTGGCGCGCACGCCGTGGTGCTGCACCGCGTACAAGATCAGCGATCCCCAGCCGCACCCCACGTCGAGCAGCCGCATGCCCGGCCCGAGTCTGAGCTTGCGACAGATCAGATCCAGCTTCGCGGTCTGCGCGTCGTGCAGCGATTGGTCTTTATCGGTGAAATACGCGGACGAGTAAGCCATGTGGTCATCCAGCAGCAGCCGGTAGAAATCGTTGGACAGGTCATAGTGATGGGCGATTACCGCCCGATCGCGCCGGCGGCTGTGCAGCCGGCCGGATAGCCGCGCTTCGCTGGCCGGGATTCGAGGCGGCGGTCCTAGGGCCCCGAGCCGCACCGCGCGCGTCGCCGCCACGATCCTGCCCCGTGCCGAGATCGAGGCGACCGGACGTGAACGGGCCAGCCGCCAGGCCCGGCGCAGGCCGTCGGCCAGGTCGCCCTCGACATCGACATCACCGGTCACGAAGGCGCGCGCCAGGCCGAGTTCGCCTGGGCGCCGAAGTAATCGACGCAGTGCACGTCGGGAACGGACGATCAGAACCGGGCCCTCTAGCGGTCCGGCCTCGCTTCCGTCCCAGGCGCGCAGCCGAACCGGCAGTTCGAGACCGACGGTGGTTGCAAGCAGGGCCGCCAGACGGTCAGCGGCCGACGCCACGATCTCCGTTGCGGCCGGGATCAGGAGCGGTGAACACGGTGACGAATCTTTCCAGGGATTCGTTGATGTCGCTTCTCAACGCTGCGGCGACGATCATGCCGATCGGCCCGAACAGCGCCGGGCCACCGAGGTGCACGTCAAAGCTGACGACCGAACCGTCGTCTTTCGACTTGACCTTGGCCAGCAGCTTGACCTTGACGCCGCCGACGCCCTCACCATTGAGCGTCATGCCTTCCGGCGGCTGGTAATGCACGATCGTCCACTTGATCCGATTGAGCATGCCCTTGACCTCGACGATCGATTCGATGACCGTGCCCTTTTGCAGGTCGTCGGGCAGCTTGCTGCGCCACACCCGGTGGATGCTCAGCCAGTCCTTGAAGCGGGACAGGTCGGATGCGTGCTTCCAGGCCTCCTGCGGCGACAGCGGTACGTCGATGGATCCGGATAGTTTCGCCATGCGCTAGCTCTGCTGGTCGCCGGGGCCGGCCGCCTTCTTGGCCTGTTCGGCCACCTGGTGGATGGTGTCGGAATACTTGCCCTGCGTCTTGTCGTCGACGAATTCGCCCGCCTTGTCGATCGCCGTCTCGACCTTGTCGGCGTTCTGCGCCAACAGGTCCTTCGCCTTGTCCAGGAATCCCATGCGCTGTCCCTTCCCCGCGAATCCCCGGGGCCGCCGGGGCATCCTGACTTTGCTGGTAGACCCTACTTGCCGGGGTGCGGATCACCCTCAGCGCCCTGTCGTCCCGCGGCCTCGTCGGCCCGCCACAATCGCGGCTCGATCCCGAGCATCCTGGCCCGGATCCACCACGTCGCCTCGATCGCCGCGGCGCCCAGCACGCCGATCCCCAGCGCGGTCGACGTGACCACCGGATTGGACGGGTCGAGCAGAAACTTCTGCTGCGCCAGCGGGATGCTGAAGATCGCGACGTAGGCCAGGCCGCAGGCAGCCACCAGCGCGACCCGCCACCACTGGTAGGGACGCGCCACCACCGCGAGCACCCACAGCGCGGTCACCAGCAGCGTGATCAGCGCGGCGGTCGACGCTTGGTCCTGTTCGGCGAAGGTGGCATGACGGCCCCGGTAGGCCACCAAGTAGCAGACGAAAGTCGCGGTGCCGACGATCAATCCGGACGGCAGCGCCGACGTCAGCACGCGCCGGACGAAGCCGGGACAGGCACGCTCGTTGTTGGGTGCCAGCGACAGGACGAACGACGGGATGCCGATGGTGAACCACGCGGCGATCGTGACGTGGATCGGCTGGAACGGGTACAGCAGCGGATCCGCCCGCAGTGTTTTGGACAGCAGGCATTCGATACCCACGAACAGGGCGAGCAGCACCGAGTACACCGTCTTCGTCAGAAACAGGTTGGCGACCCGCTCGATGTTGCCGATCACCCGCCGGCCCTCGCCGACGACGTAGGGAAGAGTGGCAAATTTGTTGTCCAGCAACACGATTTGCGCGACGGCGCGCGATGCGGGGCTACCGGCGCCCATCGCCACGCCGATATCGGCGTCCTTGAGGGCCAGCACGTCGTTGACGCCGTCGCCGGTCATCGCCACGGTGTGCCCGTGGGCCTGCAGTGCGTGCACGATGGCACGCTTCTGATCGGGCCGCACCCGACCGAAGGTGGTGTAGGTGTCCAGCGTGTCGGCCAGTTCGTTTGGTTCCGTCGGTAGTCGGCGTGCGTCCAGCGCCTCGCCGTGCAGCCCGAGCTTGGCCGCGACGGCACCGACTGACACCGCGTTGTCTCCCGAGATCACCTTCACCGAAACATCTTGGGCGGCAAAGTACTCCACTGTTTCGCGGGCGTCCGGGCGAACTTTCTGCTCCAGCACCACCAGCGCGACGGGCGTGACCCGGCCCGGTGCGCTGGGGTCATCCACCGCGGTGTCGGCGGCGCCGCACAGCAGTACCCGCAACCCCCGCGCTCCGATCTGTTCGGCCTGCGCGGCGGCTGCCGAAGCAGGGTCGAGCAACACATCGGGCGCACCGATGACCCAGTTGCCGTGGTCGGAGTAGGACACCCCGCTCCATTTGGTGGCCGACTTGAAAGGTGCTGTCGCCGTGGCGATCCAGCCGGGCGGCTGGTCAAAGGCTTCGGCGATCGCCTGCATGCTGGCGTTCGGACGCGCGTCGGCACGGGCCAGCGCTGCCAGCGCATCCACGATGGCCACGGACTGTTGACCGGCGAGTTCGACGACATCGGAGACCCGCATACCGCTTTCGGTCAGGGTGCCCGTCTTGTCGGCGCACACCACGTCGACCCGGGCCAATCCCTCGATGGCGGGCAATTCCTGCACCAGGCAACGACGCTGGCCGAGCCTGATCACCCCGACCGCGAACGCGACCGACGTCAGCAGGACCAGGCCTTCGGGCACCATCGGCACCAGCGCGCCCACCGTCCGCAGCACGGATTGCCGCCACCCCGCGTGCGTGGTGAAGAACTGCGTGTAGATCGTCAGCAGCCCGGCCGGCACCAACAGGTAGGTGATGAACTGCAGAATTCGGTTGATGCCGTTGCGCAGCTCGGATTTCACCAGTGTGAACTTGCTGGCCTCTTCGGCGAGCTTGGCGGCGTAGGCCGCCGGGCCGACCTTCGTGGCCCGGTAAGCGCCGGTGCCGGCGACGACGAAACTCCCCGACATGACCACGTCACCGGCGTCCTTGCCAATCGGGTCGGCCTCGCCGGTCAGCAGCGATTCATCGACCTCCAGGTTCTCCTCCTCGAGAACGTCGCCGTCGACGACAATCTGATCGCCCGGCCCCAGCTCGATGACGTCGTCGAGCACCACCTCGCTGGGCGGCAAGGTGCGAGTCCCGGATTGCCTGCGCACCAACGGTTTCGCTTGTCCGATGATCGCCAGCTTGTCCAGTGTCTGCTTGGCCCTGATCTCCTGGACCATCCCGATGACGCTGTTGGCGATGATGAGCAGGCCGAACAGCCCGTTGATGACCGAACCGGTCGCCAACACGATCACCAGCAGCACGCCCAGGATCGCGTTGATCCGGGTGAAGACGTTGGCGCGAACGATGGCGGCGGTGCTTCGGGCGGCGCGTGCCGGAACCGCGTTGCTATTACCCTCGGCTACCCGCTGCGCCACCTCGGCGTCGGTTAGCCCGCCGTTCATCGGGAGAACGTTCCCAGCTTGTCGGTGTCGTAGTACTCCAGATTCAGCGTGGGGCCGGCAAAGGTCGCTTTGGAAATCGTTCCAGGGGGCGCATTTTCGTCGGTTATCGAGAAGGCGAAGGTATCGCCATCCCAGTGCGAAAGAGCGAACGTCTGATTCTTCGGACCCAATGCCAGCTGCAGTTGCCCGTCATTTTGGGTCACGATGGCCGGACCCCAATAGTCGCTGGCGTAGACGCCGAGGTAGTCGGTAAGCGATCGGGCCGGCGCGGGATTGGCCGGGGGCTGCTTGCCGACCAGCGAGCCCTCCGGGTTGTTCATCCAACCGAGCGCATGGCTGTACAGACTCACCCAGTTCTCCCGAATTTGGCCGTACTGAACGAGATCCATGAATTGCGCGGTCAGCGCTTCCGGAATGCCATACGGTGCCCCGTTGGTCAGCGCGATGATGCCGATATCCTCCGACGGCATCACGACGAAGTTGGTCGCCGCGCCCGACGAGAAGCCGCCGGAGTGGCTGTATTCGGTGCGCCCCGACGAGGTCACCGTGGCGTTGAATCCGCGACCGTAGGTGCCGGCCCGGGCTTTCGGTGATGATGCGGGCATCGAGATGACCTGCGGCGTGATCGCGGATAGCAGGGCCTCGGGCGAGGTGATCTGCTGCCCGTTGTAGGTTCCGTTGCCCATCACCATCGTCAGCCAGCGCGCCATGTCGTTGATCGAGGAACTCACCCCGCCCGCGGGCGTCTGCGCGTCGGGATCACGCTGGAAGCGTGGCTCCCACTTGTCGCCGACCTTGACGTGCAGCACCGCATGGTTGGCCCTGGCCAGATAATCGGCGTACTTCGAACTCGTCGACGCCATACCCAGCGGGCGGTACAGCACCTCGTCGGAAAGATCCTCCCAGGTTTTACCGGCGGCGGCAGCCACCGCCTCAGCAGCCGCGGTCAAGCCAAAGTTGGTGTAGGCGTAGCTGCTTCGAAAAGGAGCCAGCGGCAGGTCCTTGAGCCGCTCCAACACTTGCCGGCGGTCATAGCCGAGATCCTCCAGTTTGTCGCCGGCGTGATCGGGTAGCCCGGACCGGTGCGAGTACATGTCGGCGACGCTCACATGACCGGTGACGTAAGGATCCGACAGCGCAAACCACGGCAGCTTGGCCACCACTGGCGTATCCCAGGTGACGACGTTGTCGGTCACCTCACGTGCCACCACGGTCGCGCCCACCGATTTCGACACCGAGGCCAACTGGAAGACGGTGTCAGCGTCGACCTTGTTGTCTTGGCCGGTGCCTTTACTGGCATCCTTGACGCCGAAACCCTTGGCGTACACGGTTTTTCCACCATGAACGATGGCCACGGACATGCCCGGTACGCCGGTGGCGTGCATCAGCTCGTTGGCCAGGCTGTCGACCTTCGAAATGGCATCGTGGATGCGGGCCGGCGGAATGTCCAGACCCGACACTTCGTTGGGAGGCGCGTCAGACAATGCGGACGGCGGGCTCGACACGGGTTGCCCAGATCCGCATCCGACCAACGCGAGCAACACCACCACGACAGCGGCAAGCGCCGCGCGTTTCGTCATGCTCGCAGACTTTAGCGTGGTGACGATCCGCGTTGCACGATCGGACATGCTTGTCCGATGGGAGTATCGACATGATGCGATATGAATCGGACATCCTCGCTCCAGGTCTCGACATCGTCTTTTGCGGCATGAACCCGGCAACGACTGCTGCCGTCGACGGCCATAACTTCTCGAACCGCAGCAACCGTTTTTGGTCCGTATTGCATCTGGCCGGATTCACCGACACCAGGTTGCGCCCGGTTGAGGAGCGCCGAATACTCGACTACGGTTGCGGCATCACCGCGGTCGTCAGTCGACCGACTCGACGGGCCGGCGATGTCTCGACGGAAGAGTTCCGGCGCGCCCGACCCGAGTTCGAGGCGAAGATCCGACGCTACGCGCCGCGAGCGGTCGGCTTCCTGGGAAAACGTGCCCTGGCGGCGATGACCGGCGGATCGAAAATCGCCTGGGGTCCCTATGCCCCCGGGTTTGCCGACACCATGGCATGGGTGCTGCCCAATCCAAGCGGCCTCAACAGAGGATTCACACTGGATGATCTCGTCGGCGCTTACTCCGAACTACGTTGTGCACTCACCGAATCCGGTTCTACAACCGCCACCACGGATTGAATCGCAATGTCCCGGAAGGGTCGAGGCGTTGACCGGGTGCGGGAACCGCCACCGTCACTTCGGCGGCTTCCGCGGCCGCGAGCATTCGTTCGACCGGCTCGGCCCATGGGTGCGGCGCCAGCCGGAAGGTGCCCCAGTGGATGGGCACCAGCAGCCCGGACCCGGCGGCGGTGAGATCCAGGTGAGCTTGGACCGCCTCCTCGGGGTTCATGTGAATGTCGGGCCAACCCGGGTTGTAGGCGCCGATGGGCAACAGGGTCAGGTCGAACGGTCCGCGCTCTGAGCCGATCTGCTCGAAGCTTTTCGTGTACCCGGTGTCGCCGCCGAAGTAGGCGCGATGGCTGGGACCGACGATTCCCCAGGACGCCCACAGCGTGGTGTTGCGGTCCAGGAAGCGCCCCGAAAAATGCCGTGCCGGCAGGCAGATCAGGGTCAGTTCGTCGACGTGACCGCTTTCATTCCAGTCGAGTTCGACGATCCGATGCCCGGGGATGCCCCATGCGCGCAGGTGAGCACCCACGCCGAGCGGCACGAAGAACGGCGCTCGCTGAGTGCGGGCCAGCGCGACGACGGTGTCGATGTCGAGATGGTCGTAGTGGTCATGGCTGATCACCACGGCGTCGACGGCGGGCAGCGCTTCGAGCGCCACCGGGGGCGGATGCAGGCGCTCCGGGCCGATCACGTCAGACGGCGAACAGCGATGACTCCACACCGGATCGGTGAGCACCCGGTAACCGTCGATCTCCAGCAGAGCCGTGGAGTGGCCGAGCCAGCTGACCGCCAATCGGCCGGGCTCGGCGTCGAACGTCCCCGGCGCACCCAGCGGGATCGAGGCCGGCGGACGGCTCCGGCCGCGTCCGCCCATGAACTCCCACGCGATCAGCGCGAGTTGCTCGCGGTCCAGGTTGGCATTCGAGGCGGGGTCGAGGTTTACGAAGACGCCGTCTTGAAAATTGGGCGAGTGCTGCGTCACCGCCCGGATCGACGACGGGTCGGCGCCAAGCGCAGCCGGCGCCCCGTGCAGCGCGCGCAACATCCACCCGCCGGCGGCGAGCGTGACTGTGCCGGCGGCCAGGCGCAGCGCTGCGGGCACCATTACCGTCAGGCCCCCTGGAACCTCGGTGGCCGCTTCTCTACCCGGGCGACTTGCGCTTCGATGACGTCCTGGCTGCCCCAGGCCTTGTCGAAAAGTTCCTTGTGCACCGGCCAGGCCGCCTCGATAGAACCGTCGTCGTTGAGTACCCGCTTCGCGTGCTGGATCGCCAGCGGCGCCAGCCCGGCGATCTCCGCACCCCAGGCCTGGGCGTCTTGAAGCGTCCCGATCCGGTTGGCCATTCCGGTCTGCAGCGCCGTCTCGGCGGTCAACTTCTCCGCGGCCAGCAGCATCGCCCGGGCCCGGCCGTGACCGACCAGCGACGACAGCCGTCGGATGCTCCAGTTATCAAGGGCAAGACCGTATTTCGAAGTCGGAAACTGAAAGAACGCGTCCGGGGCGACGACCCGCAGATCGCATTGCATGGCCAGCTGCAGGCCCGCGCCGATGGCGGGACCGTTGATCGCGCCGATCACCGGGATGGGCACCGCATCCAGGACCTTGTGCAGTTCGATGAGCCGATCCGGGTAGTCGGCGGCGAACGCGTCGCCGCTCAGGTCCGCGCCGGCGCAGAACACCGTGCCCTGGCCGGTCAGCACGATCGCGCGGGTGGACCCGTCACCGGCCTTCAGCACGGCCTCGCGCAGCTCCTCGACCAGCTGCGAGTTCAGGGCGTTGCGGCGCTCAGGACGCTGCAACTCGATGGTCATAACGGCTTCGACCTGCGTGATACCGATCATGGGCGCCAGCCTATATAGCCTCGACGCGTGAGTCGCATCACGACCGACCAATTGCAGGATGCGGTGCTGGACGAAGGCTCCTTCGTCAGCTGGGACAGCGAACCGCTCGCGATACCGATCAGTGAGGCCTACGCGCGCGAGCTCGCCGACGCCCGGGCCGCGACCGGCCTGGATGAAGCCGTGCTGACCGGCGAAGGGCGAATATGCGGCCGCCGGGTGGCGGTCGTGGTGTGCGAGTTCAGCTTCCTCGGCGGCTCGATCGGGGTGGCGGCGGCCGAACGCATCACCGCCGCCGTGCAGCGCGCCACGGCCGAGCGGCTCCCGCTGCTGGCCTCGCCGAGCTCCGGCGGCACCCGCATGCAAGAGGGCACCGTCGCGTTTCTGCAGATGGTGAAGATCGCCGCGGCCGTCAGACTGCACAAGGCGGCGCACCTGCCTTACCTCGTTTACCTGCGGAACCCCACCACCGGCGGGGTTTTCGCGTCGTGGGGCTCGCTCGGTCACATCACCGTCGCCGAGCCCGGCGCGCTGATCGGGTTCCTCGGACCACGGGTGTACGAGCAGCTCTACGGCGAACCGTTCCCGCCCGGCATCCAGACCGCGGAGAACCTGCAGCGGCATGGGGTGATCGACGGCGTCGTCGCCATTGACGAGCTGCGCCGGACGGTGGATCGCGCGCTGACCGTCATCGCCGACCCGCCCGAGCCGCTGCCCGCCCCGCAGCCCGCCGAGTCGATACCCGATGTGCCGGCCTGGGATTCGGTGGTCGCATCGCGACGGCCGGACCGGCCGGGTGTCGGCCATCTGCTGCGACACGGCGCCACCGACCGGGTGCGGTTGTCCGGTACCGGCAGCGGGGAGGCCGCGACCACCCTGTTGGCGCTGGCTCGATTCGCCGGCCAGCCCGCAGTGGTCCTTGGCCAGCAGCGCCTCACCGGCGGGCTGGTCGGGCCCGCGTCGTTGCGGGAAGCCCGTCGCGGCATGGCGCTGGCGGCTGAACTGCGGCTGCCGCTGGTGTTGGTGATCGACACCGCGGGCCCCGCGCTGTCGGCCGAGGCAGAGCAGGGCGGGTTGGCCGGTCAGATCGCCCAATGCGTGGCGGAGCTGGTGACGCTGGACACCCCGACGGTGTCGGTGCTGCTGGGCCAGGGCAGCGGCGGGCCGGCGCTAGCGATGGTGCCCGCCGACCGGGTGCTGGCCGCGCTGCACGGCTGGCTGGCCCCGCTGCCGCCCGAGGGCGCCAGCGCGATCGTCTTCCGCGACACCGAGCACGCTCCCGAACTTGCTGCGGCCCAAGGTATTCGGTCGGCGGACCTGCTACGCTCCGGGATCGTCGACGCCATCGTGCCCGAGCATCCCGACGCCGCCGACGAGCCGATCGAGTTCTCCCAGCGACTGTCCAGCGCCATTGCCGCGGAGGTACACGCGCTGCGCGACATCCCGGGCCCCGAGCGCATCGCCGAGCGGCTGCACCGCTACCGCGGCATCGGGTTACCTTGAGTAACTTGGCTCGTCAGGCTTCCGGTAGCCCGAGATAGCGCTGAATCGTCGGGCCGAGCCATTCGACGACTTCGTCGCGAGACATCTCGACGACCGGCGGGATCCGTAACACGAAGCGGCACAACGCCATTCCCAGAATTTGGGTGGCAACCAGCCCAGCCCGGGCACCGGATTCCTCGTCAGATACGAAAGATGCTGCCAGCGGCTGGATTTGGGATTTGAAGATCTCCTGCATCCGTTGCGCGGCTTCGGCGTTGGTGGCGCCGGACCGCAGCAGAATCACCAACGCATCGTCCTCCCAGCGCTCGAGAAAGTGCCGAACCAGCGACCGTCCCACCTGCGCGCGGTCCATCGTCGCGAAATCCGGGAACCGCAGATCGAACTCCGCCGCGGCCGCGAACAACTTGTCCTTACTGCCGTAGTACCGCATCACCATCGCCGGATCCACTCCGGCGTCGGCGGCGATCCCCCGGATCGTGGTCGCCTGGAAGCCGGCCGTCCCGAATCGCTCCCGGGCGGCGGCCAGGATCACCGCCTTGGTCTGCTCCGAGGATCGCCTCACGTCAACAACTGTAGGCCAACAACTGTTGACATTGGGAACGCGGCGCGCCAGCATGGTGTTATGCCAACAAGCGTTGACTGGCTTCCCAGAAGCTGTTGCGAGAGGAGCCGAACCCATGAAAGACACCGATGTCCTGGTCGTAGGCGCCGGACCCACCGGCCTCACGCTTGCCGCGTCGCTGGTCGCCCGCGGCATCCGGACGGTAGTGACCGACAAGCTGGCCCAAGGCGCGAACACCTCCCGCGCCGCCGCGGTCAACGCCCGCACCCTCGAGGTGCTCGAAGACCTCGACGTGGCACGCCGAATGGTCAAGGCCGGGCTGATCGCGCCGCGCTTCACCATCCGGCACGGCCCGCGGGTATTGATCCCGATCGACTTCAGCGAGCTGCCGACCGAACATCCGTACACACTGATGCTCTCGCAGGCCGACACCGAGCGGCTGCTGCTGGAGCGGCTGCATGAACTTGGCGGTGAGGTGATCCGGCCCAAGGTCCTGCGCAGCGTCAGCCAGGATGCCGACGGGGTCACGGCGATTTTCGAGGATGGCGAAAGCATTCGGGCCGGCTACATCGTCGGGGCCGACGGAATGCACAGCACGGTTCGAGACCAAGCCGGAATCGGGTTTTCCGGTGGCGAATTCACCGAATCCTTTGCGCTTGCCGACGTCCGGGTCTCCGGACAGGCACCTCGTGATCAGGTCATCTTGTTCTACGCCAACGAGGGACTGAATGTGCTGGCTCCGCTGCCGGACAACATCTTTCGCATCGTCGCGCCAACTGCTGCGGCCCCACAGGATCCGTCGCCAGAGTTCGTTCAGTCACTGTTGGACACCCGGGGCTTCGGACCGGGTCGGACGGTGGTCACCGAGCTACTGTGGGGAACTCGGTTCCGGATCCACCATCGTGTTGCCGACAGCTACCGGGCCGGCCGTTTGCTGCTCGCCGGCGACGCCGCCCATGTGCACAGCCCCGCCGGCGGCCAGGGGATGAATCTCGGTATCACCGATGGGATTTCACTAGCGGCCGCGCTCTCGGAGGTGCTGCAAGGCGGATCTGACGCGGCGTTGGACCACTACTGCACCGTTCAGCGGCGCAAGGCCGAGCGGGTACTACGACTGACCGGCCGGCTGACCCGGATCTCGACGCTGCCGCGCCCGTTGCGCCCGATCCGCAACTCGGGAATGCGGCTGGCCGCGCAGGTTCCCGCGGTGCGTCGGCAACTGGCGCTGCAGTTGAGCGGCCTGCGGAACCGCTGAGTTCCGTATGCGCCCAGTGGCACCGAAATCGAAGGCCCGCAACATCAATGCGGGCCAAGACCCCGAATGTCTCGGCCTGCCACCCGGATTCGATCCTGGCATGGCGTCATCGGTAGCCGGTCGCGGTTGAGACTCGAAAGCGTAACCATTTAGCCACCTGGCCACTCCCCAACGACCCGCACGGGATAACAAACAGGCAGAATGGGCCACATGGACACTGGTGCCACCGCCCCGCGCGTCTTGGTCGTTGATGACGACTCCGATGTGCTCGCCTCACTGGAACGCGGCCTGCGCCTGTCCGGATTCGAAGTGGCAACCGCGGTCGACGGGGCAGAGGCCCTGCGCAGCGCTACCGAGACTCGGCCGGACGCGATCGTGCTCGATATCAACATGCCCGTGCTGGACGGCGTCAGTGTCGTCACTGCACTGCGCGCGATGGACAACGACGTCCCGGTTTGCGTGCTGAGCGCGCGCAGCTCGGTCGACGACCGGGTGGCGGGTCTCGAGGCCGGCGCCGATGACTACCTCGTCAAGCCGTTCGTGCTGGCCGAACTGGTCGCACGCGTCAAGGCGCTGCTGCGCCGCCGCGGGTCCACCGCCTCGTCCTCCTCGGAAACCATCACGGTGGGCCCCCTGGAAGTCGACATCCCCGGCCGGCGGGCCCGGGTCAACGGCGTGGACGTCGACCTGACCAAGCGCGAATTCGACCTGCTGGCGGTGCTGGCCGAGCACAAGACCGCGGTACTGTCCCGTGCCCAGCTGCTGGAGCTGGTCTGGGGTTATGACTTCGCCGCCGACACCAACGTCGTCGACGTCTTCATCGGCTACCTGCGCCGCAAGCTGGAGGCCAACGGCGGCCCCAGGTTGCTGCACACCGTCCGTGGAGTTGGGTTCGTGCTGCGAATGCAGTGACGATGCGTTAGGCAGCAACAGCCAATGAAATTCCTGTCGCGGATCTTGGCCCGTACGCCCTCGCTGCGGACCCGCGTGGTGCTCGCAACAGCCATCGGCGCCGCGATTCCGGTGCTCATCGTCGGCACCGTCGTCTGGGTCGGGATCACCAACGACCGCAAGGAACGGCTGGACCGCCGCCTCGACGAGGCCGCGGGCTTCGCGATCCCGTTCCTGCCGCGCGGCCTGGACGAAATCCCGCGCTCGCCCAACGACCGTGATGCGATCATGACGATCCGGCGCGGCAGCCGGGTCAAGTCGAATTCCGACGTCACATTGCCCAGGCTCGACGTCGACTACGCCGACACCTATGTCCACGGTGTCCGCTACCGGGTGCGCACGGTGGAGATCCCGGGACCACCGCCGACCTCCCTGGCCGTCGGCGCGACCTATGACGCCACCCTCGCCGAGACCAACAACCTGCACCGTAGGGTGCTGCTGATCTGCGGGTTCGCCATCTTCGCGTCGATGGTGTTCGCGTGGCTGCTGGCGTCCTTCGCGGTACGCCCGTTCAAACAGCTTGCGCAGCAAACCCGATCGATCGACGCGGGCGACGAGGCGCCACGGGTCGAGGTGCACGGCGCCAGCGAGGCCGTCGAGATCGCCGAGGCCATGCGCGGCATGCTTCAACGAATTTGGGACGAACAGAACCGAACCAAGGAGGCGCTCTCATCGGCACGCGATTTCGCTGCCGTGTCCTCCCACGAACTGCGCACTCCACTGACCGCCATGCGCACCAACCTGGAGGTGTTGTCGACCCTCGATATGCCCGATGACCAGCGCAAAGAGGTGATCAGCGACGTCATCCGTACCCAGTCCCGGATCGAGGCCACCCTGACCGCACTGGAGCGGTTGGCGCAGGGCGAACTGTCCACCTCCGACGATCACGTGCCGGTCGACATCACCGAGCTCCTGGACCGCGCCGCTCACGACGCGACCCGGGTCTATCCGGACCTCGACGTGTCGCTGGTGCCGTCGCCCACCTGCATCATCGTCGGCTTACCGGCGGGGTTGCGCCTCGCGGTCGACAACGCGATCGCCAACGCCGTCAAACACGGCGGCGCCACCCGGGTCCAGCTGTCGGCCGTCAGTTCGCGCGCCGGAGTGGATATCGCGGTCGACGACAACGGCAGTGGGCTGCCCGAAGGCGAGCGGCAGCTGGTGTTCGAACGGTTCTCCCGCGGATCGACGGCTTCGCATTCGGGGTCCGGCCTGGGCCTGGCGCTGGTCGCCCAGCAGGCCCATTTGCACGGCGGGACGGCTTCATTGGAAGACAGCCCGCTCGGCGGCGCCCGGCTCCTGCTGCGCCTCCCCGCCCCCCGTTAGGGCCCGACCCTCACATCCGTGAATTGTTGAGCCACGGCGTGAAGCCCGACCGCAACGCGGATTGCTCGTCCTTGAACCACACCTGAGCAACTACTGCGTCGTAGACGGCATTGTCCGGGGTGTAGTAATGCCGGGTATCCGTACTCGCCTTGACCAACCATCCCGACGGGCCGCGGCCGTCAGGGTTGGCCTGGGCGGAGCCGGGTCCATACGGCGCGGGCGCCGGCACCGGAATTATCCTCGTCGGCGGGTCGGCCACCACCCTCGTCGTCGGCGGGTCGGGTATCACAGTGATGTCGGCCGATACTTCAAGCGGCACTTCGCGTTTGACGGGGCGGGCCAACAGCGCCAGCGTCAACACCAACCCCAGCGCGAACGACAAGCCGAACAGCCACCCATGCACGTGATTCATCGGCGCGCACCCATCAGCGCGGCGATCACCCAGGCAACTGCCGATCCCGCCACGAAGGCCAGCAGGTACCACAACCACTGGATCACGAAGTCCATGCTGGATCCTCCTGTGCCGAACCCGATTTCGACGCATGCGCGGGCGGCGCCGAGCCTTCAATCGCAAGCCGGTCGACGACAGTCAGATTCGACCAGGTGCGCGGGGCCTCGTAATCGACGCGCTGTTCTTGAAAATCGTTCCGGCGTTTGAGAAATCGAGCGCGTCGACATTCGGGTTGATCCGCATCTGGTCGACGACGTCGACACCGGCGGGCAATGAGTTTTTCAGCACCTTCGTCAGTACGGATTTGGCCGAACGCGCCATGGCCGATGACAGCTATCAGTAGCGGAATAACCACCAAACCAAGCAGCCAGGGCAGGCCCAGCGACCGCCGATAGGAGATCGGACCCATCCTCGATGCGCTTGCCGGGACGCGTCCGTCCCGGGGGCGATATGCAGCCTACCGACTCGGCCCTGCGACACCGCTTGCGTCGGGCACACTGGAGCGATGGGCAGTAGACCGACCGACAACGAAACCCTGGCGCACATTCGCAACCTGGTTGCCGAGGAGAAAGACCTGCGGGCACAGTTGCAGCACCGCGACATCAGCGAGTCCGAGGAACACGAACGGCTGCGCCGGGTCGAGGTCGAACTCGACCAGTGCTGGGACCTGCTGCGTCAGCGGCGGGCGCTGCGCGAAACCGGTGGCGACCCGCGCGAGGCCGCGGTGCGTCCCGGCGACCAGGTCGAGGGCTACCTGGGCTAGCAATGCCCCTCGATGACGCGCCCGATTGTGACGTAGTCGTCGTGGGCGGGGGCCACAACGGCCTGGTGGCAGCGGGTTACCTGGCCCGGGCCGGCCTTCGGGTGCGGTTACTGGAGCGGCTGGGCCACATCGGTGGAGCCGCAGTCTCGGCGCAGGCCTTCGACGGAGTCGAGGTCGCCGTGTCGCGGTACTCGTACCTGGTCAGCTTGCTGCCGTCCCGCATCGTTGAGGACCTGGGCGCCGACGTGCGGTTGGCCCGGCGGCAATTCTCGTCGTACACGCCCCAACCGGCGACGGGCGGGCGCTGCGGTCTGCTGGTCGGCACGCACGATGGCCAAGATTCGTTCCGCGCGGTCGGCGCCGCCGACGATGAGCATGGTTTCGCCGAGTTCTACCGGCGCTGCCGCCTGGTGACCGACCGGCTCTGGCCGACTTTGCTGGAACCGCTGCGCACCCACGAGCAGGCGCGCCGCCACGTCCTGGGCGCCGGCGATCCCGAGGCCGCCGCCACCTGGGAGGCGATCGTCGAAGAACCGATCGGGCACGCGATCGCCGACGCGGTGCACGACGACCTGGTTCGCGGCGTGATCGCCACCGACGCGCTGATCGGCACCTTCGCCCGGCTCGACGACCCGTTGCTGCGGCAGAACATCTGCTTCCTCTATCACGTGCTCGGCGGGGATTGGGACGTCCCGACCGGCGGGATGGGGTCGGTGACCGCGACCCTGGCCGCCGCCGCGGTCCGCCACGGCGCCGAAATAACCACTGGCGCAGAGGTTTACAGCGTAGAGCCGGACGGCCAGGTACGCTACCGCCAGGACGGCGAAGAGCACCGGCTTCAAGCGCGCTTCGTGCTGGCCGGCGTCACACCGGCGGTATTGGCCGAGCTGCTCGGTGACCCGCCGACACAGCTGGCGCCGGGGGCACAAGTGAAGGTGAACATGGTGCTGCGGCGTCTGCCGCGGTTGCGCGACAACAGCGTTACCCCCGAACAAGCGTTCGCCGGCACGTTCCACGTCAACGAGATGTGGAGCCAACTGGATTCGGGCTACACACAGGCCGCCGCCGGCAAGCTACCGGATCCGTTGCCGTGCGAGGCGTACTGCCATTCGCTGACCGATCCCAGCATCCTGTCGGCCGGGCTGCGCGGCTCGGGCGCTGCGACCATGACGGTGTTCGGCTTGCACACCCCTCACTCGTTGCTTGAGGGCGACTCCCCCGTCTCCCGCGACCAGCTGACCGAGGCGGTGCTTGCATCGCTGAATTCCGTTCTGGCCGAACCGGTTCAGGACGTGTTGATGAGCGACGCGCGGGGCCGGCCATGCATCGAGACGACGACTACGCTGGACTTGCAGCGCACCCTGGGGATGACGGCAGGCAACATCTTCCACGGCGCGCTGTCCTGGCCGTTCGCGGACGACGACGAGGAACTCGACAGCCCGGCCCGTCAATGGGGCGTGGCCACTGCCTACGAGCGAATCATGTTGTGCGGCTCGGGTGCTCGCCGCGGCGGTGCCGTGTCCGGCATCGGGGGCCACAACGCCGCGATGGCGGTGCTGGCCTCGCTGGGCCCCGCCCCGCCACCTAGGGCTGGCTACCGTCCGTCGATGGAGGCGTAGTCGCGTTCGGTGTAGCCGGTGTAGATCTGGCGCGGGCGGCCGATCTTGCTATCGCCCTCGTCGTGCATCTCACGCCAGTGCGCGATCCATCCGGGCAGCCGGCCCAGTGCGAACAACACCGTGAACATCCGGACCGGGAATCCGAGCGCCCGGTAGATCAGCCCGGTGTAGAAGTCGACGTTGGGGTACAGCTTGCGCTCGATGAAGTAGTCGTCGGTCAGCGCGGCCTCTTCGAGCTGCTTGGCGATGTCCAGCAGCGGATCGCCACCGAGCTTGGCCAGGATCTTGTCGGCCTGTTCCTTGACGATCCGCGCCCGCGGGTCGTAGTTCTTGTACACGCGGTGGCCGAAGCCCATCAGCTTGACGCCCTCTTCGCGGTTTTTCACCTTGCGGACGAATTCACCGACGTCATCACCACTTTGGCGGATCTGCTCAAGCATCTCGAGCACGGCCTGGTTGGCGCCGCCGTGCAGCGGCCCCCACAGCGCGTTGATGCCTCCGGAGATCGAGGTGAACAGGTTGGCCTGCGACGACCCCACCAGCCGAACCGTCGACGTCGAACAGTTCTGCTCGTGGTCGGCGTGCAGGATGAGCAGCATGTCCAGTGCCCGCACCACCTCGGGGTCGGCGTGGTAGGGCTCGGCGGGGAGCCCGAACGTCATGCGCAGGAAGTTCTCCACCAGCGACAGCGAGTTGTCCGGGTAGAGGAACGGCTGGCCGACCGACTTCTTGAAGGCGTAGGCGGCGATCGTCGGTAGCTTGGCCAGCAACCGGATCGTCGACAGCTCGACCTGCTCGTTGTCCATCGGGTCCAGCGAATCCGGGTAGTAGGCGGACAGCGCGTTGACGGCGCTGGACAGCACCGGCATCGGGTGCGCATTGCGCGGGAAGCCGTCGAAGAACCGCTTCAGGTCCTCGTGCAGCATCGTGTGCAGCTGGATCCGCTTGGTGAAATCGGCCAGCTGGTCGGCGGTGGGCAGCTCGCCGTAGATCAGCAAGTAGGAGACCTCGATGAAGGTCGACTTCTCGGCGAGCTGATCGATCGGGTAACCGCGGTAGCGCAGGATTCCCGCGTCCCCATCGATGTAGGTGATCGAACTCTTGCACGCGGAGGTATTGACGAAGCCGTTGTCGAACGTCGTGTAGCCGGTCTTCGATAACAGGGTACCGAGAGCAATACCGTCAGCTCCTTCGGTGGCGTTGACGATCGTTAGGTCGATCTCACCGCCTGGGTACTTCAGAGTTGCGGTGTCGTCGGTGTCGGCCACGAGAACCCCTTTGCGCTCTGGCTGGAATGGCTGCCCCTGACTAGGTGCGTACAGCTGAAGGTAGTCGTTATCGCGACGACGCGCCTGCCCGGGGTCAGGTCCACTGAGCACGCGGCTTTCTTGCTGGTGAACCCGCCTTGGCGTGCGGTGTTAGGCCCCACAGCTATGCGCCGATTGTGATCAGGGCTGCAGACGCTCGACGTGATCGCCGACGACCCGAATGCGGTTATGCAGCCGGTTTTCCCGCCCCTGCCAGAATTCGACCACCTCGGGCGTGATCAGGTACCCGCCCCAAGCCGGCGGCACCGGGACGTGCTCGGAATCGGCGAAGCGGGCGGTCACCTCGGACAGCTGATCGAGCAGCGCCGCACGGGACGCGATCGGCTGAGACTGCTGCGAGGCCCACGCCCCCAGCTGTGAGCCGCGCGGCCGCTTGGACCAGTAGTCCTCGGTGTCCTGCGGGTCGACCTTGGTCACCGTGCCCCGGATGTGGACCTGCCGCCCCAGCAGGTACCAGGGAAAGGTCGCCGACGCATACGGCGTTTGTCCCAGCTCGATGCCTTTGGCCGAGTCATAGTTCGTGAAAAAGGTGATCCCGGTCTCATCGACGCTCTTGCACAGCACCGAACGGCTCATCGGCTTGCCGTCCGCGACGGTCGCGAGCACCATCGCGTTGGGCTCGGCGACCCCGAAACGTTCGGCGTCTTCAATCCACGTTCGCAACAACGCAAGCCAACCGTCATCGAGCCAGGAAGCGTCGAGGTCGGGACTGCCGTCGCGCTCTGCTGACCCGTACTCCGCGCGCATCCGGTGCAGGTGATCGTCATCTGGTCCTGCCATCGGGCCAACGCTACCGGCGGTCGCTACCGGCCGGTAGCGTCCGTCCCTAGGCGAGGTGCAAGAATTTTGCTATGACTCTGGTACCGGAAAATTTCGTCCCCGGCCTCGAAGGCGTGGTCGCCTTCACCACCGAGATCGCCGAACCGGATAAAGACGGCGGCGCGCTGCGCTACCGCGGTGTCGACATCCAAGACCTGGTGAGTCAACAGGTCACCTTCGGTGACGTCTGGGGGCTCCTGGTCGACGGCAGATTCGGCCACGGCCTGCCGCCCGCCGAGCCGTTCCCGCTGCCGATCCACACCGGCGATGTCCGCGTCGACGTGCAGGCGGGCCTGGCGATGCTCGCGCCGATCTGGGGCTACAAGCCACTGCTCGACACCGACGAAGCCACCGCCCGCGACCAGCTGGCCCGGGCATCGGTGATGGCGCTGTCCTATGTCGCGCAGTCCGCACGCGGCATCTACCAGCCGGCCGTTCCGCAACGGGTCATCGATGAATGCCAGACGGTCACAGCGCGGTTCATGACCCGTTGGCAGGGCGAGCCCGACCCGAAGCACGTCGAGGCCATCGACGCCTACTGGGTGTCGGCCGCCGAGCACGGCATGAACGCCTCGACCTTCACCGCGCGGGTGATCGCATCCACCGGCGCCGACGTCGCAGCGGCGTTGTCGGGAGCGATCGGAGCGATGAGCGGGCCGCTGCACGGTGGCGCGCCGGCGCGGGTCCTGCCGATGCTCGAAGAGGTCGAGCGCAGCGGCGACGCGCGTGGCCTGGTCAAGAAAATCCTGGACAGCGGCGACAAGCTGATGGGATTCGGGCACCGGGTCTACCGCGCGGAAGACCCGCGGGCACGAGTACTGCGCGCGACCGCCGAGCGCCTGGGCGCGCCGCGCCACGAGGTCGCGGTCGCGCTCGAGCAGGCGGCCCTGGCCGAGCTGCGGGAGCGCCGCCCGGACCGGGCCATCGAGACCAACGTCGAGTTCTGGGCCGCGGTCATCCTGGACTTTGCCGAGGTCCCGGCCAACATGATGCCGGCGATGTTCACCTGCGGGCGCACCGCGGGCTGGTGTGCCCACATTCTCGAGCAGAAGCGGCTCGGCAAGCTGGTGCGCCCGTCGGCCATCTATGTGGGACCGGCCCCGCGCAGCCCGGAGGCAGTCGAGGGCTGGGACCGGCTGCTCGCTCACGCCTGAGAGTTGCTCCGGCTCAGTTGTCGGTGCCCGGCGATTGAATGGGTCTCGCCGCGATGATTTTCTGTCGCGGGGGTAGTCACTATCTGTGAGCCGAGCCTCGCACGGGGCTGGGCGCGCGAGAGCAACAACAAGGAGACCACAATGGCCATCAACATCGAACCCGCACTGTCACCGCACCTCGTCGTTGACGACGCCGCGGCGGCAATCGACTTCTACGTCAAGGCTTTCGGTGCCGTCGAGCTGGGTCGAGTGCCCCGCCCGGACGGCAAGCTGGTCCACGCCGCGGTGCGCATCAACGGGTTCCTGGTCATGCTCAACGACGACTTCCCGGAAATGTCTGGGGGAAAGTCGATGACCCCGAAGGCACTGGGCGGTACTCCGGTGACCATCCATCTGACGGTCACCGACGTCGACGCCAAGTTCCAGCAGGCCTTGGACGCGGGAGCCACGGTGGTAACCCCGTTGGACGATCAGTTCTGGGGTGACCGCTATGGCATGGTCGCGGACCCGTTCGGCCACCACTGGTCGCTGGGACAGCCAGTGCGTGAGGTCAGCCCCGAAGAGATCCAAGCGGCAATGTCCGGCGCAAGCGGGTAGCTAGCCGAGCAGCCGGGCCAACAGCCGGCGTCGCAGGGGCGGCGCCGGTGGCGCGGTAGCAGCTGCCGCGAGCATGTCGGCGACATCGGTGAACTTGTTGCGCGGCCGTCCGTCGTCAATGCCACGGGCTATCTCCGCGGCATCAATGGCGCCCCATCCGGCGGAGTCGACGACGTCGGGTTGCCGTGCGCGCACCAGCTTGTCCAACCCGTCCGGCTTGGTCACCGGGCCGGTCAGCGAGCCGGCGTTGTAATCGGCGACCAGGGCCTGGACCGTCTGAAGTGAGCACGACTTGTTGGTGCCGATGAATCCGGTGGGGCCGCGCTTGATCCACCCCGCGACGTAGCCGCCGGGCACTGCTGCACCGGAGTCGGGATCGACGACCCGGCCGCCGTCGTTCGGGACGATGGACGCCGACTCGTCGAACGGAAGGTCACGAATCAGCTTGCCGCGGTAGCCAATCGACGTCAGCACCAGGCCGGCATCGATCCGGAGGATCTCGTCGGTGCCGGTCACCGAGAATTCCACGCCGGCCGCACGTTGTTCGCCCAGCACGCGCGCGGGCGTGAGCTGATAGGCCAGCCGGACGCGTGGGCGGTTTCGGTTTCCCGAAAGCGAAGCGTCGCCGAGCTTGCTCAGGATCTCCAGCTTGTTCCGGGTCAACGTGTCCGGGGCGCCCGCGAGATCGCGTGCCACCAGGTTGTGGTCATCGGCGTCGAGGACGACGTCGGATGCGCCTGTGAGGCCAATCAATTCGGGCAGCGTGAATGCCGAGTGAGCCGGGCCGCGCCGGGCGGCGATGACGACCTCGCGGACCGCGGAGTTGCGGAACGCTTCGAGTGCGCGATCGGAGATGTCGGTGCGGGCCAGGTCGTCCGGGTCCGCCGTGAGCACTCGAGCGACGTCGAGGGCGACGTTGCCGTTGCCGATGATCACCACGCGTTCGTGGCGCAGATCGACTGGTAGGGCGCTGAAGTCGGGGTGCCCGTTGAGCCACGCGACCAACTCGGTGGCGGTCCCGGTTCCCGGGAGGCCCATGCCGTCGATGTCCAGGCGGCGGTCGTCGGGCGCTCCGACCGCGTACAGCACGGCGTGATGGTGGGCCAGCAACTCGGCATGGCTGAGGTGCTTGCCGACCTCGACGTTGAGATAAAAGCGGAAGCGGCGATCACGGGAGACCCGGTCGAAGAGCTGGGTCACCTTCTTCGTGTTCTGGTGATCGGGCGCTACCCCTGCGCGCACCAAACCGTAAGGCGTAGGCAGCTTCTCGAAGACGTTGACCCGCACACCATGCTGGGTGAGCAGTTCATCGGCGGCATACATCGCCGCCGGCCCCGACCCGACAATCGCGACGGTCAGCGGCTCACGTCGGGCATGCACCTCGGCGGCCGGGATCACCGGGGCCAGCTTCGACGTCGGGGGCAGCTTCATGTCGGCCCGTCGCTCGGGGTAGAACGAGGCGTTGATCTCGACGAACGGCAGCTGTTTGCTTTCCAGCCGGTTGTCGGGCGCGATCGCTCCAACCGGGCAGGCGCTCACGCACGCGCCACAGTCCACGCAGGCGACCGGGTCGATGTAGAGCATCTCCGTCGTCGCGAAGCCCGGCTCATCCGGCGACGGGTGGATGCAGTTCACCGGACAGGCGAAGACACAAGACCCGTCGTTACAGCACGACTGGGTAATAACGTGCGGCATAAAGGAACTCGCAGTGACTACGCGGCCGGAACAGCGGCCAGGTGCTGGCGCTGCGGCTCGCTGCGGTAACGCGACGGCTTGCCGTTGATCCTGCAGATCCGCCACATCAGCCGCGCGGAGCGGTTTTCCATCAGGCCGGTGTCGTAGGCCAGCATGCGGACGTCACCGAACATGTCGCTGAGCCACTTGCGCGATTCCGGCGACCGGAAGAACAGCTCCTTCTTGACCTCACGCGGGATGCCGAACTCACGCCAGAAAGACTTGGGCGGCAACACAATTGCCCGGCACAACATCTTCATGGTGAGCGGCAAATACAGCGCGGTCCAGAACCGCTGCCTCTTGGTCAGTTGCGGCAGTCGCTTCCGCAGGAACTCGTGCGCGAACGAGATGTGCCGCGCTTCCTCGGCCACGTGGATAGCCATCACCCGTTCCATGATCGGGTGCAGCGACTTACCTTCGCGCAGAACGTTTTTCTGGGTGTGATCGATCGGTTCCTCGCCGGCGAGTACTCCGATGAAGAACGCCACCGGCAGCGGCCCGGCCACTAGCGGAACCAACGGCGAGAGCCACTTGAGCATCCGCGGCATGCCCGGAACGTCGGCGCCGATGCGGTTGACCATCTCCTGGAACATCATCGTGTGGTTGCACTCTTCGACGGATTCGTGCAAGCAGTACCGATATTCCGGGGATCCGTTCGGCACCCAGAACGTGTAGTTCATCAGGCCGCGGATCAGGATCGACTCGAAGTGCAGCCCCACCTTGGCCACGTTGGCCTGGCGCCACATGCCGATCGCGATCTTGCGCTCTTCGGACTGAGCCTGATACCAGGGGTGGCGGCCCAACGGGTCGGTCGCCGGCAGAATCCACCGCGGGTCATTCTCCGTGACGGCGAATTCCGGTGACTCCCAATCGATGTCGGTATACGGGTTGAAGTTACGCCGCACCGACCCCTCAGACAGTGTGGCAAGCATCTTCACGTACTCGGTGTCGTCGCGGACTTCCATCTTGCCGCGCCAACGCCGGACCATTCGCGTCCTAGCCATATCCAAGCCCTCCCCAACGAGGTTTACATTTGGACGTCGTGTGTCTAAACGGTACCGCAGGTACCGGTAATTGACTAGAGCCTTCGCGGACACTGTTGCCTGACCAGTGGTCAGTGGCCCGCTGTGGCCCGGCTCACACTCGGTGGCCGTCGTCACCCGTTAGGTAGCCGCTGCTGACGCCGAACAAACGGGCCGCCCCATCACCCTGGCCGGTCCGCTCACTACCCTGAGGAGCATGGCTGACCAGCTCCAGATCCCCGCTGACATCAAACCCCGTGACGGCCGCTTCGGGTGCGGCCCCTCCAAGGTCCGACCCGAACAACTACAGGCGCTGACCACCACCGCGGCCGCGCTGTTCGGCACGTCGCACCGGCAGGCGCCGGTCAAGAACCTGGTGGGCCGGGTGCGCAAGGGGGTTTCGGAACTTTTCTCCGTGCCGGACGGCTACGAGGTCATTTTGGGCAATGGCGGCGCGACCGCGTTCTGGGACGCGGCCGCGTTCGGGCTGATCGACAAGCGCTCGCTGCACCTGACCTATGGCGAGTTCAGCTCGAAGTTCGCCTCGGCGGTCGCCAACAACCCGTTCGTCGGGGATCCGATCATCGTCAAGGCCGACGCCGGTAGCGCACCCGAGCCGCAGACCGACCCGTCGGTCGACGTGATCGCGTGGGCGCAGAACGAGACGTCGACCGGCGTCGCGGTCCCAATCCGGCGCCCGGCCGGCTCGGGTGACGCGCTCGTCGTCATCGATGCGACGTCCGGCGCCGGCGGGCTCCCGGTCGACATCAGCGACACCGATGCCTATTACTTCTCGCCGCAGAAGAACTTCGCCAGCGATGGCGGCCTGTGGCTGGCCATCATGAGCCCCGCCGCGCTGGCCCGGGTCGAGGCCATCGCCGGGTCCGGCCGCTGGGTTCCCGACTTCCTGTCGCTGCCGATCGCGATCGACAACAGCCTCAAGGACCAGACGTACAACACACCCGCGATCGGCACGCTGGCGCTGATGGCCGAACAGATCGACTGGATACTGGGCAACGGCGGACTGGACTGGGCGGTCAAGCGCACGGCCGACTCGTCGCAGCGGTTGTACTCGTGGGCGCAGGAGCGGCCCTACACCACGCCGTTCGTCAGCGACCCGGCGCTGCGCTCCCAGGTGGTGGGCACGATCGATTTCGTCGACGATGTCGACGCGGCGGCGGTCGCCAAGGCTTTGCGGGCTAACGGGATCGTCGACACCGAGCCGTACCGCAAACTCGGCCGCAACCAGTTGAGGGTCGCGATGTTCCCCGCGGTCGACCCCGATGACGTCTCCGCCCTGACGCAGTGTGTCGACTGGGTCGTCGAACGGCTTTAACTTGCCGGCCATCGTCGCGCAAACCGCCCAGCGTGTCAGCACAGGTTGTGGGCGTTAGCTGGACTAGAGTGCGGCACAGTGACAGGCCGTCGCTGACCTGCACAAAGCCTGCGAGGAGATGCCATGCGGGAACTCAAAATGGTTGGGCTCGACGCCGACAGCAAATACATCATCTGCGAGGGCGATGGCCCTGCGGAGCAGTTCAAGCTGGCGGCCGACGATCGACTGCGGGACCTTGTGCGGAAGGGAGTAGCACCGCCGGAGCAACCGCACCTCGACATCGAAGTCACCAACATGCTGAGTCCCAAAGAGATTCAGTCCAAGATCCGGGCCGGCGCCTCCGTCGAGCAGGTCGCCGCGGCGTCAGGCTCCGACATCTCACGGGTCCGGCGGTTCGCCCACCCGGTGTTGCTGGAGCGTTTCCGCGCCGCCGAGCTGGCAACGGCCGCGCATCCCGTGCTTGTCGATGGCCCCGCGGTGATGACCCTGTTGGAGACCGTGAGCACCGCACTGGTCGCGCGCGGCCTGGACCCAGGCGGACTCAGCTGGGACGCGTGGCGCAACGAGGACAACCGCTGGACGGTGCAGTTGGCGTGGAAGGTCGGTCGCTCCGACAACCTGGCGCATTTCTGCTTCCTTCCGGGTGCCCACGGCGGAACGGTCACCGCGATCGATGACGGAGCCAGTGAGTTGATCGACCCCAACTTCGAGCGTCCGCTGCGGCCGCTGGCCCGAGTGGCCCACGTCGAGTTCGAAGAGCCGGCAGCGCCGGCATCGGCGGAGTCGGCGCCCGCCCCGACTCGGGAACCGCCGGTGCACAGCCGCCGGGGCAAGCCGGTCATTCCGGCCTGGGAGGACGTGCTGCTCGGGGTGCGCTCGGGCGGACAGCGCTAGCTACGACAGGGTGAGCGCGAGCACCGCCACCCACGCGATCGCCACGCCCACTCCCGCGCCCAGCACAAACCAACGCAGAACCGGCGTGCGCCGCCATCCCCACAACGTCGGCGCCAGTCCGCCCGCGGCGACCACATTGAGCCCGACGGCCAACAGTGGGTGCACCCGGACCAGCCCGAGACTCAGCACCACAATCGCGGCGCCGGTCACCGCGGCGACAAACCCCGCCACCGTCAAACCCGTTGCCCAGGGCACAGACTGGGTGCGTGGGCCGAGTTTGTCGCTCACTCGCCGAGCCTAACCCGCTCGTAGAACGCCAACGCCGCGGCGGTCGCGACGTTGAGCGAGTCCGTGCCGCGCGACATTGGGATGCGCACCCGCACATCACTCAAGCGCAGGGTGGCCGGCATCAGCCCCGGCCCTTCAGCACCCACCAGCACCGCAACGCGGTCGTCGCGTGCGGCCGCCATCGCCTCGGCCAGCGCGCACGCCTCGCCGTCCGGAGTCATCGCCAGCAGCCGAAATCCGCTCTCTTTCAGCACCGCGAGGTCGGCGGGCCAGTTCGCGGAGCGGGCATACGGGACCAGCAGCGCATGCCCCATGGACACCCGAACGGCGCGCCGGTAGAGCGGATCGGCGCAGCCGCTGCCGAACACGACCGCGTCCACGCCGAGCCCGGCCGCGTTGCGGAAGATCGAGCCCAAGTTCTCGTGGTCGTTGACGCCTTCGAGCACGGCGACGGTTCGCGCGCCCTCGACCAGCTGCGCGACGGTCGGCTCCGGCACCCGACGCGCGGCGGCCAGCACCCCGCGGTTGAGGTGGAATCCGACCACCTGGGCCATGACATCGGCCGAGGTCCGATAGAACGGTGCCCCGGCGCCGGCCAGGTCGTCTTCGAGCTCGCCGAGCCTGCGCTCGGTGCCGAGCAGGGCGTGCGGGGTGAACCGGGACGCCAGCATTCGCTGCACGACCAGCACACCCTCGGCGATCACCAGCCCTTTGCCGGTGGGCAGATCGGGGCGCCGGTCGATGCTGTTCAGGTCGCGGAAATCGTCGAGCCGCGGGTCGTCGGGATCATCGACGTCCTGGACATCCAGGGCCGGGCTCACGGGCTTTCGTCGACCAGCGCCAACATCAAGTCGGCCGCCTCGCGAAGGGTGGCGCGCTTATCGCTGTCCATCGTCGCGAGCTGCTCGGCCAGCCACTCCTGGCGGGCGCGCCGGGCCGCTTTGACCAATTCGGCGCCGGACTCGGAGACCGACACCAGTACCTGCCGGCCGTCGACGGGGTGTGGGGTGCGGTCCACGAAGCCCTCGTCGGCCAGCGAAGCGATCACCCGGGTCATCGACGGGGGCCGGACGCGCTCGCGAATCGCCAAAGCGCCGGGTGTCATCGCGCCCTCGTTGGCCAGGGTTGTCAATGCCGACAGTTGAGAGAGCGACACCGGGGAGGACGGATTCCGAAACCGCAGTTGGCGCGCAAGCCGCATTACCGCCAACGACAGGTCGGCCGCCAGCCGCGCATCGCTGTCAGGCATGGCGCGAGGTTACATCGGAACATGAGAATTCGCGCTGAGAAACGTCGAACGGTGGCCCAGGACCATCGGCCGATACGGCCACCGCCGCGGCGGCATCGGCTGCGGGTTAGATTTATCGCGATGAGCGCCGAACCTGGCCATAGTCCCGAGCCGCCGCCGCTGCCGCCCGCGCTGCTGCAGGCGTGGCCGTTCATCACGATTGGCGCCGTCGGCTGGGTGATCGCCGCGGCCGCCGCGTTTCTTGTTCCCGCCCTGGAGAGTTGGCGTCCGGTGGCGCTGGCCGGGCTGGGAACCGGCGTGCTGGGGACGTCGATATTCTTGCTGCAGCTAGTGGGTGCCCGCCGTGGCGTGCGTGGCGCGCAGACGGGTCTGGAAGCCTTTCTCGACCACAAGTAGCTCGCCGGCCGCGAAAGTCTGGGCGTTGATCTCCGACTTCCAGCGCATACCGCAGTGCAGTCCGTAGTGTCGCTGGATGAAGTCGTTCGGCCCACTGCGCCCGGGCACCCGCACGCTGAACCTCAACCGGCGCTTCCGCATGTTCTGGCCCACGACCGCCACGGTCGTCGAGATCACTCCGAGTAGGAAGCTAGCGTTCCGGGTTAACACCAATCGGACGATCTGGTGCTACGGGCTCGAGCCGCACGGCCAGGGCACCCGGCTAGTCGAGAGCCGACACGCCGAAAACGTTGTCAGCGCCTTTTTCCAACATGTCGGTGAACGCGCTCTCGCCGGCGAACCTCAAAACGGCCGCAGAGAAAGCTGCGCCCGAACAATAAGCCTTGCTCAGTGACCGCTTCGCAGTAACCCGAAGAGAGACAACGATGACATCAGACCATGCGCACAGCACAGGATTCAACTGGGATCAATTGGTAAAGATGCCCACCGTTAGCAATGAATGGCACAAAGGGCGTCAGGTTCTCAACTTTTACCCCAAGGACAAGGACTTTCGAGATTCGCCGGCGGCGCAGGCAATGGCGACAAAGTACTTTGGCGAGGCCGCCGCTCTAAACACAGATGCTGCTGTGCTCAAATTCGGCTCTGACCATGTTACGCTTCGCGGCGCATTTTTGGAGATGGGCGTGTGTACGGGGAAAACCATCAATTTTATTGCCGCGCTCAATCCGGAGCAGCAGATCTGGGGATTCGATTCCTTTGACGGGCTTCCTGAAGCATGGGCTCGCCCCGATATTTCAGTCCCTCAAGGTACTTTTCGGGTTAACATCGATGGGTGGATGCCACCGGTTCTCCATAATGTAAGCCTGGTAAAGGGACTATTTGATCAGACCCTTCCACAATTCAAAGAACAAATTCTGAAATCTACTCCCATCGCTTTCTTGCATGTCGATTGCGATATTTATGCATCCACGAAGGAAATTTTCGACCGGCTGGGCGATAATATCGTATCAGGCACCGTAATAGTATTTGATGAGATGTACAATTATCCAGGAGCCGAAGAGCACGAATTCAAGGCATTCGAGGAATTCCTGGAACGGACCGGGAAAAAATCGGTCTACCTAGCCTACAACCAATATTTTGAACAAGCGGTTGCCCAGATAGCCTAGCCTCGATATTTGCAGGACAGGTTTTCCGCCAACTCAACATCCTGCTACACGCGGTTGCCCGCAAAACCCGGCCTAGTCCGGCGGCTCGGCCACGTCTGCCGGCGGCTCGGGCGGCTCCGCAGGGGGCTCGGGCACGTTTGCCGGGAGCTCCGCCGTTGCTTCCGACGATTCGGCCACGGACTCGAGCACCTCTGCCGCCGGCTCGGCCGGCTCTGCCGGGGGCTCCGGCGGCTGCATGACGTCGAGGACGCCGTCGTCGTACGGCTCGTACATCGGCGATCCGCTGCCCGCCGGAGCAGGCGTGTCGGAATGAGCACCGCAGCCGTACTGCTGGTCGACGATGTGTCCGTCGGCCGACAGTTCGTTGCCGCAGACCCCGAACATCGCGCCCAGCGATCCCGCCAGCGGCAGGAAGAAGCCGCAGTCGCGGCAGACTCGTTTGGTGGACCTCGCCATCGTCGAGTCGGGACCGTAGTCACCGGTGTGCCATCGCTCGGCAGCGTCGGCGCGGCCCCAGAGGCCCATCACCCAACGTCGGCCCAGCCCGACCTCGGCGGCGGTCTCGTCGACCTGCGCGTCACCGCTGGAGGTGAAACCGGGAACCAGCCGCTCGTCGTTCGCCGCCGGTGGCAGCAGATCGCCGGGGCTCAAATCCCCCTGTCGCACCCGCTGGTCCCAGGGCACCCAATCGGGCGCCAACAACGACGTCGGCCCCGGGACCAGCACAACTTCGCTGATCGTGGCCTGGTCAGCGCCGGGGTAGGCGGCGACGACGGCGGCCCACTGCCACCCGATATAGCCGGGCAGGTGAGCCAAGAATCGGTGGGTGGCTGCACTCGGGTCCTCGTAACTGACGCCCAGGTAGTCCCCGACCGCGTCCGCCCCGCTGAACTCGACGACGGCCGCCCTGGCCTGGTCGACGGCACCCGTGAGCACCGCCGCCAACTCGTCGGGCCACTCGGCCACGGTTGCCACGGCGGATTCCTCGCTGGGTCCGGTCACATTGTCTTCTCCATGCATCGCGTCTCCAATACTAGGTTGGCGAGCCACGCCCGGTTGCCCCCCGGCATAAGACAGAATTGATTCGTGTCTGGACGGCGGCGTGATGATCCGGGCCGTGTGGGCTCCAACCCGGGCCGCCGGCCCCGCAATGGATCGGGGAATCCGCATCCTGGCATGGCTAACTACCCCACCGACGACGCGGACAATCGACGCACGCGCCGCCCACCGCCACCGCCCAGCGCCAATCGCTATCTCCCGCCGCTGGGTCGCCAGAAACCACCCGACCGCGACACCCCACCCCCGCGTCGCCCCTCCCCCGGCGAACGGATCACCGTCACCCGCGCCGCGGCCCTGCGCAGCCGCGAGATGGGCTCCCGGATGTACTGGATGGTCCAGCGTGCGGCCACTGCCGATGGCGCCGACAAGTCCGGCCTGACGGCGCTGACCTGGCCGGTGGTCGCGAACTCCGCGGCCGACTCCGCGATGGCCGTTGCGCTGGCGAACACGCTGTTCTTTGCGGCGGCCAGCGGGGAGAGCAAGTCCAAAGTTGCCCTGTACCTGTTGATCACCATCGCGCCCTTCGCGGTGATCGCCCCGCTCATCGGTCCGGCGCTGGACCGCTTGCAGCACGGCCGCCGTGTCGCGCTGGCTCTGTCATTCGGGCTGCGCACCGCGCTGGCAGTCCTGCTGATCATGAACTACGACGGCGCCAGCGGCAGTTTCCCGTCGTGGGTGCTCTATCCGTGCGCGCTGGCGATGATGGTGTTCTCCAAGTCGTTCAGCGTGCTGCGCAGCGCGGTGACACCGCGGGTGATGCCGCCGACCATCGACCTGGTGCGGGTCAACGCCCGGCTGACCATGTTCGGTCTGCTCGGCGGCACCATCGTCGGCGGCGCGATCGCGGGCGGCGTCGAGTTCGTCGGCACGCACCTGTTCAAACTGCCCGGCTCGCTGTTCGTCGTCGTCGCGGTCACGATCGCCGGTGCGATGCTGTCGATGCGGATACCGCGCTGGGTCGAGGTGACCGCGGGTGAGGTCCCCGCCACCCTGAGCTATCGCCAGGACAGTGAACCGCTGCGGCGGAGCTGGCATAAGAAAGTCGGCGGGGCACTTCGACAGCCGTTGGGCCGCAACATCATTACGTCGCTATGGGGCAATTGCACCATCAAGGTGATGGTCGGCTTCCTGTTTCTGTATCCCGCGTTCGTCGCGAAGTCCCACCAAGCCAACGGGTGGGCTCAGCTCGCGATGCTGGGCATCATCGGCGCCGCGGCCGGGATCGGTAACTTCGCCGGTAACTTCACCACGGCTCGGCTGAAACTGGGCAGGCCCGCCGTGCTGGTGGTGCGCTGCACCGTGGCGGTGTGCGCGGTTGCCTTGGCCGCCGCGGTGGCCGGCACCCTGGCGGCGGCCGCGATCGCCGCCCTGATCACCTCCGGGGCCAGTGCAATCGCGAAGGCGTCGCTGGACGCATCGCTGCAAGACGACCTGCCCGAGGAATCCCGGGCGTCGGGATTCGGACGTTCGGAGTCGACGCTGCAGCTGGCCTGGGTTTTGGGCGGCGCGCTGGGTGTGTTGGTGTACACCGAGCTGTGGGTAGGCTTCACGGCCGTCAGTGCGATTTTGATCCTGGGGCTGGCGCAGACGGTCGTCAGCTTCCGCGGCAACTCGTTGATCCCGGGCCTCGGAGGTAACCGGCCGGTGATGGTCGAGCAGGAAGGCACGCCCCGCGACAGCGGCATGACCGCGGCGGCACCGCAGTGAAACGTGGTGTGGCCGTGCTGCTTGCGGTCGTGGTGACGATGCTCGCGGTGGGAGCTGGAGTCGGCACGTGGTGGCTCCTGCGTAAGCCCGGCCCGCAGCGGCCAGAGATCAGCGCGTATTCGCACGGGCACTTGATCCGGGTGGGGCCCTACCTCTATTGCAACGTGCTCAATCTCGACGACTGTCAGCAACCGCAGGCTCAGGGCGAGCTGCGCGTCAGCGACAACTATCCGGTGCAACTCTCTGTCCCCGAGGCGATTTCACGCGCACCGTGGCGACTGCTGCAAGTGTATGAGGACCCCGCCAACACCGCGAGCACCATGTTCCGTCCGGGCACCCGGCTGGCCGTCACGATCCCGTCGGTCGACCCCCAGCGCGGACGGCTGACCGGAATAGTGGTGCAACTACTGACCTTGGTGGTCGACCCGGCAGGTGAACTGCACGACGTGCCGCATGCGGAATGGTCCGTGCGGCTAGTTTCTTAGCGTCGAACGTCGACTTCTTGCGCCGTTTAGCGCCCTTTTGGCGCAACGAGTCGACGTTGGGCCGACGGTGTCGGTACAGCGGAGCACTGTGTCGGCATGAAACCGCTGGAGTGGCCGTTCAGAGGAACTGAAGCGCTGGCAGCCGGAGTCGTCACGCCGCATCGATTGCGGACCGACTTCGAACCCGTTCATCGCAACGTGTACATCCCGCGAGGCAAGAAGCTGACGCCCGTGACCCGGGCCATCGCTGCGTGGCTTTGGTCAGGACGTTCGGCAACACTGGCGGGCATGTCCGCGGCGGCGCTACATCGCACCGCATGGATCGACGATTGGCTGCCGGCCGAGTTGAACCGGCGCAGTCGAGACAAAGCATGCGGCATCATCTTGCATAGCGACTCACTCGACGAGGATGAAGCGTGTGTGCGCGACGGGATCGGTCTGACCACCCCGGCCCGCACGGCGTTCGACCTAGGCAGACGAAAAGGTCTGACCGCAGCGGTAATTCGGCTGGATGCGCTGATGCACTCAACCGAGTTGAAGCCAGCCGATATCGAACTCCTGGCCGCCCGGCATCGGGGCGTGCGCGGGTTGGTGCAGTTGCGACAGGCCTTGCTGATGTGCGACGGCGGCGCCGAATCACCCTACGAAACCAAGACTCGCCTAGCCCTCCTCGGCGGTGGATTGCCGCGGCCGCAAACCCAGATCGCGGTGCTCAACGACTGGGCCGCGGTAATTGCGCGCATCGACATAGGCTGGGAGGAATGGAAGGTCGGTGTCGAGTTCGACGGCGCGCAACACTGGATCGACCCAGTGCAGCGAACCAGGGACATCGATCGACTCGCCGAACTTCAGGACCGGGGCTGGACAATCATCCGGGTGAGCGCCGACATGCTGCGACACCGGCCCCACGTCGTCGTGGCACGCACCCGTACTGCCCTGCTCGCAGCGGGTTGCCCGCTCTGACACGCCGAACGTGGAGTTGTTGGGCAAAAGCGGCATGATTTCGCCCAACAAGTCGACGCTCGAGCTCAGAAAAGGGCCGGCACTTGCTCGGCGGCGATCGGCGGTCCGGGAGGCATTCCATCTCCGAAAGGCTTGCCCCCTAGCGCTTCCCGGCCGTGCCCGGTGAGCCAGCTGGTCAGATCCGGGCCTTTGGGCACGATCCGGGTCGGATTGATATCGGCGTGCACAATGTAGTAGTGCTGTTTGATCTGGACGAAGTCGACGGTGTCGCCGAATCCCGGCGTCTGGAACAGGTCACGCGCGTAGGCCCACAGCACCGGCATCTCGCTCAGCTTGCTGCGGTTGCACTTGAAGTGCCCGTGGTAAACCGGATCGAAGCGGGCCAGCGTGGTGAAGAGTCGCACGTCGGCCTCGGTAATGTTGTCGCCCACCAGGTATCGCTGGTTGGTCAGGCGATCGCTCACCCAATCCAGCGCGGTGAACAGCCGGTCGTAGGCGGCCTCGTAAGCCTGCTGCGAGCCGGCGAAACCGCACCGGTATACCCCGTTGTTGATTTCGGTGTAGATCCGCTTGCTGACCTCGTCGATCTCGCCGCGCAGCCGCTCGGGGTATAGCTCGGGCGCGCCGTCACGGTGGTAGGCGGTCCATTCGGTGGACAAGTCCAGAGTCATCTGGGCGAAGTCGTTGGTGACGACCGCGCCGGTCGGGACGTCGACGATCGCCGGGACGGTAATCCCTTTGGGATAGTCGGGGAAACGCTTGAAGTAGGCATCCTGCAGCCGCGGGATCTTCAGGACCGGGTCGACGCCACCCGGGTCGAGGTCGAACGTCCAACTGCGCTGGTCATGCGTGGGGCCGCAAAAACCAATGGAGAGAACATCTTCCAAGCCCAGCAATCGCCGGACGATGATCGCGCGATTCGCCCACGGGCAGGCGCGAGCGACGACGAGCCGATACCGCCCCGGCTCGACGCGATAGCCGTCGCGTCCGTCGGCGGTGATGCGAGTGGTGATGTAGTTGGTGTCGCGGGTGAATTCGCCGGCACCGGCAACGTAGGTGGCCATGGCGACAATTCTGCTACTCGGCGACTGAGCCCGTCGACGCGGACACCGTCAGAAACCGCCGAGCCAGGTTGGCCTCGGTCGACTCGCCCGCTTCCCAGTGCGCGATCCACGGCCCGGTGCCCTCCGACTGATCGACGATCCCGTCCTCCAGCCAGCTGTACCGGCCCTGCATCACATCGTGGGTCAGCTGCACATCACTGCTGTCGGTGTTGGTCCACAACGCGTCGAACAGCGCCTCAACCCGCAACGTCGCTTGCTGACAGAACACACCGGCCAGCTGGTAAGCCTGTTGCCCCAGCACCGGATCCGCGACGCGCTGCCCCTCGGCGCGCACGCACGCCGCCGACATCGCGAACAGCTCCGCACCGATATCTACGATGCGTCCCAGGAATCCCTGCTTCTGCTCCAGCTTCGCCTGCCAGCGTGCCATCCCGTAGAAGGTGTTGCGGGCCAGCTTGCGGGTGGAGCGTTCGATAAACCGCAGGTGGGAGGCCAACGGACCGAACTCACTGTAGGCACGGGGTCGCTGTCCTTCGCCAAAAACCAGCTGTGGCAACCACTTTGCATAGAAGCCGCTCGCGCCGACCGCCGCGGCGGCCTTCTCCCGCAACTTCGTGTCAGGTTTCGCGAGGTCGCCGGCGGCGCTCAAGTGGGCATCGACGGCTTCCCGGGCGATCAGCAGCTTCATGATCTCGCTGGATCCTTCGAAGATGCGGTTGATCCGCAGATCGCGCAGCGCCTGCTCGGCCGGTACCGCGCGCTCACCGCGCGCCGCTAGGGATTCCGCGGTTTCATAGCCACGGCCACCACGGATCTGCAACAGCTCATCGGCGATGATGCAGGCCATTTCACTGGACCACAACTTGGCCAACGCCGCCTCGATGCGGATGTCGTTGCGGCCTTCGTCGGCCATCTGGGCCGAAAGTTCAAGCACGGCATCGAGCGCATAGTTGGTGGCGGCGATGAACGAGATCTTGTGGGCCACCGCTTCATGTTTGGCCAACGGCTTGCCCCACTGCACCCGCTCGCCGGACCATTCGCGCGCGATCTTCAGCGCCCACTTGGACGACCCAGTCGCGTTCGCGGGGATCGAGAGGCGCCCGGCGTTGAGCGTGGTCAGAGCGATCTTCAGGCCGTCGCCTTCCCGCCCGATCAGATTCTCGCTGGGCACCCGGACCGCGTGCAATCGGGTCACGCCGTTCTCGATGCCGCGCAGTCCCATGAACTTGTTGCGTCGCTCCACGGTGATCCCGGGCGAGTCCGCTTCGACCACGAACGCGCTGATGCCGCCGCGGTGCCCGTCGCTCTTAGGCACCCGGGCCATCACCACGAGCAGTTCAGCGACCACGCCGTTGGTGGTCCACAACTTCACGCCCTCGAGTTCGTAGGCCTGCCCGTCGTCGACCGGCGTCGCGGTAGCGGCCAGCCGTGCGGGATCGGAACCCACGTCCGGTTCGGTGAGCAGAAAGGCCGATATGGCGCCGGCGGCACAGCGCGGCAGAAACTTCCGCTTCTGCTCGTCGGTACCGGCAAGCTTCAGGGGCTCGGGCACTCCGATCGACTGATGCGCCGAGAGCAGCGCGCCGAGACTGGGGTGAACCGTTGAAATCATCATCAATGCCCGGTTATAGGCGACTTGCGACATGTTGAGTCCCCCGTATTCGGACGGAATCTTCATGCCGAAACAACCCAATTCGGCTAAGCCCTTGACGTATTCATCGGGAATCTGCGCATCGCGCTCGATGACACTGCCGTCGACGGTGTTCAGGAATTCCCGCACCTTGGCGAGGAACTCGCGGGTGCGCGCATCGTCGGCGTCCGACGGTTTGGGGAACGGGTGTATCAGTTCCAACGGAAAATGGCCGAGAAACAACTCTTTGGCGAAGGACGGTTTATCCCAACCACTTTCGCGGGACTCCTCGGCGAGAGCTCTCGCCTGCTCCTCGGTGACCTGCGCCTGCTGTGCCATCGCAGCCTCCTCGCTACACGACTATCGGGAGGATTGAGTACCCAAACTGAGACGCGGTACTCGATCCGAGTTAGGTGTCGAGCTCCCGGGCCACGGCCTTGACCACTTCGGAGACGCGACGCGCCACCTTGCGGTCGGGGTAACGCCCCTTCCGCAACTCCGGCTGCACCGCACTCTCCAGCAGCGTGATCATATCCTCGACCATGCCGTGCAGCTCATCGGGCCCGTGCTTGTGCTCGACCGGTATCTCGCGGCGCGTCTTGGCAAGGGTGGGCGGCGGATCGATCAGCTTGAGACTCAACGCCTGCGGTCCGCGCCGGCCCGAAGCCAAGCCGAACTCCACCCGCTGCCCCGCCTTGAGGCCCTCCACACCCTCGGGCAACGCCGACGAGCGGACGTAAACGTCCTCGCCCTCTTCCTGTGACAGGAAGCCGAACCCCTTTTCGGCGTCGTACCACTTAACCTTGCCGGTCGGCACTGGTCTCACCTGCTTGTCTGAAGGAATAACTAGGAATGGACACACAAGAAGCGTCCCGCCTGTGCAGGACGCGATGCGGATTCAGATCCTACTCGGGTGGTTGGCCGGCAAGCACCCCCGTTTCCTCGTTACTCGCTACGCTGGCAGTACTGCTGGAGGAGATATGCGCCTGATTCTGAACATAATCTGGCTGGTATTCGGCGGCCTCTGGATGGCCGTCGGATACCTGGTCGCGGCGCTTGTCAGCTTCTTGCTCATCATTACGATTCCGTTCGGGTTTGCGTCGCTGCGCATCGCCTCGTACGCGTTATGGCCATTCGGACGCACCATCGTCGACAAGCCGACCGCCGGAACCGGCGCCATGATCGGAAACGTCATCTGGATAGTGCTGTTCGGCATCTGGCTGGCGATCGGTCATCTGGTGAGCGCGGCCGCCATGGCGGTGACGATCATCGGGATTCCGCTGGCGCTGGCCAACCTCAAATTGATCCCCGTGTCGCTGATGCCGCTGGGCAAGGAGATCGTTCCGGTCGGGTCGCCGGCCCCACTCGCACGGGTGCCCGCATGACGCTGACCGCACTGGGTGTGCCGACGGTCCCGAGCCTGACGAGCGGCCCACCACTCGACGCCGCGGACGTGCCGACCGAGGGCCCGCTGCTCGACACGTACGGCAGGGCCGCCACCGATCTGCGTGTGTCGCTGACCGATCGCTGCAACCTGCGCTGCAGTTACTGCATGCCGGCCGAAGGCCTGGACTGGCTGCCCGGCCAGCAGCTGCTGCGCCCCGACGAGCTGGCCCGCCTGATGCATATCGCCGTGACCCGGCTCGGTGTGACCAGCGTGCGCTTTACCGGCGGTGAGCCGCTGTTGTCCCGCCACCTTGAAGAGGTAGTCGCCGCGGCGGCCGGATTGCGGCCTCGTCCGGAGATCTCGGTGACCACCAACGCGGTCGGGCTTGCGCGCCGGGCCGCTGGGCTGGCCGCCGCAGGGCTGGATCGGGTCAACATTTCACTGGACAGCGTGAACCGGGATCGCTTCGCAGCGATCACCCGCCGGGACCGGCTCGCTGACGTGCTGGCCGGCCTGGCCGCCGCCAAGGCAGCGGGGCTGACGCCGGTCAAAGTCAACGCCGTGCTGGATCCCGCCACCGGCCGCGAGGATGCCGTTGAACTCCTGGGGTTCTGCCTCGAGCACGGCTACCAGTTGCGCGTCATCGAACAGATGCCGCTCGACGCCGGGCACCAATGGCGCCGGGAGGCCGCGCTGACGGCCGACGACGTGCTGGCGGCGCTGCGGCCGCACTTTCGGCTGCGTCCGGACCCGGCCCCGCGTGGTTCCGCGCCGGCCGAGCTTTGGCTGGCCGACACCGGCCCGAATACGCCGGCCGGAAAGTTCGGTGTCATCGCCTCGGTGTCGCACGCCTTCTGCTCGACGTGTGATCGCACCCGGCTGACGGCCGACGGCCAGATCCGCAGCTGCCTGTTCTCCGCCGACGAGACCGACCTGCGAGGCCTGCTGCGCGGTGGGGCGACCGACGACGCGATCGAGGCGGCCTGGCGCACCGCGATGTGGAGCAAGCCCGCCGGCCATGGGATCAACGATCCGAACTTCATCCAGCCCGACCGCCCGATGAGCGCGATCGGTGGCTGAGCTCCCCGTCGATGCGGACGGCATCCGGGTGACGATCCGCTACTTCGCCGCCGCGCGCGCGGCCGCCGGAGCCGAATCGGAAACGGTGGTGCTGCGCCGGGGCGCCACGGTGGCCGGGTTGGTTGAAAGACTCGCCGTTCCGGGTACCCGCCTCGCAACCGTGTTGGGCCGATGCTCCTATCTCTGCGACGGCATCGCGGTTCGCGACGAAACCAAAGCGTTGCGGTCGGGTAACACGATCGATGTGTTACCGCCGTTCGCCGGCGGCTGATTGTGTGAGATAGCTCACGTAACGGAATGATAACGGCGCGGACACGGCCGGATATCGGGCGATAGTGACCTGCGCAAATCACAGGTGTTCCTGCGGCTTTCGAAGATGTCGGTGCGGGAAACGCCGCGTTGCGTAGAAAGTGACGCGGTCAACAGAACGGGCTACCGTCTCCGGAGGCTCGCCAGGCTAAACCGAGTGGCGTTCCTCCCCTACCCATCGCGCCGAGCTCCATCCAATGGGCGGGGGACACCGTAAGTGGATGGAGACGGGGGACCCACCGGTCCACCGTGAACGGATCGGAGTCGCTTGCGACTCCTTGGGGTGAAGCCGGTGTTGGCTCCTTCGGGACGACGCGCCGGCCGGGTGGCCTCTCTTACCCGAACCCGACAGCTGACCTCGTAGGCGTGCAGAGAGAGGAACTTTCGGCGCGTATGAGTGGACGTCACCGCAAGCCCACGACATCCAACATCAGCGTCGCCAAGATCGCCTTTACCGGGGCGGTTCTTGGTGGCGGCAGCATCGCTATGGCTGGTCAAGCAGCCGCTGCCACGGATGGCGAATGGGATCAGGTAGCCCGATGCGAATCGGGTGGCAACTGGGGAATCAACACCGGGAACGGTTACCACGGCGGCGTTCAGTTCAACGCCAGCACCTGGTCGTCGCATGGCGGTGGCGAATACGCCCCGTCGGCTGAACTGGCCACCCGGGAACAGCAGATTGCCGTCGCTGAGCGGGTTCTCGCGACTCAGGGTCGTGGCGCATGGCCGGCGTGTGGTGGTCCGCTGTCAGGTCCCACCCCGCGCGAGGTTCTTCCGACACCGGCCGGCTTCGACGTGCCAGGCCTCAACGGCGAGCCGGCCCCCCTGGCCCCGCCACCGGCAGACGCGCCGCCGCCGGACGCTCCCCCGCCGCCTCCGCCGCCCGCTGACCCGCCCGCACCGGTGCAGCTGGCTTCGTTCGACCAACCGGCACCCCCCGAGAACGTGCCACCCGCCCCGCCCGCAGACCTGACGCCGCCGGCGCCTCCCGCGGATGTCCTGCCGCCCGCCGATGCTCTGCCGCCCGCGCCTCCCGCTGATGCTCCGCCTCCCGCGGACGCGCTGCCGCCCGCGCCTCCCGCCGACGCGCCGCCTCCCGCGGACGCTCCGCCGCCCGCGCCTCCCGCCGACGCGCCGCCTCCCGCGGACGCGCCGCCCCCCGCGCGCTCCCCGCCGACCTGCCGCCGGCTCCCGGCGACGCGAACGATGCGCCCGCTGCACCGCAGCAGGCCTCGAAGGTCGGCTACACGCAACGAGTGTGGGACGCGATCCGCGGCGAGGACGTCAACGGCAACGACGCGCTGGACTCGCTGGCGCTGTCGGCTCCCGTCAACTGACGCGTCGCGCGCCGGGTCGAATCCGGCGCTAGGCCGAACCCACCCATTCCTCGGTTCCGTCGTCGAAGAACTGGTGCTTCCACACCGGTAACCGCGCCTTGATGGTGTCGACCAGCAGGGCGCAGGTGGCGAATGCCGCTTGTCGGTGGTCGGCGGCGACCGCGGCCACCAGTGCCGCTTCTCCGATGTGCAGCGCACCGATCCGGTGGCTGGCCGCGACCGCGCGCACGCCGCCGGACGCCTCGGCGACCTCGGCCACGACGTCCGCCATCACCTGTGCGGCCGACGGATGCGCGGAGTACTCCAGCCGCACCACCCGGCGTCCCTCGTCGTGGTCGCGAATCATGCCGACGAAACCGACGATGGCTCCGGCCGAGCGATGGCCCACCAGCTCTTCATGCTCATCCAGAGAGATCGGCTGCTCGGTCATCGCGGCGCGCAGGACGACCGTCATCGCTCGTGGTCTTTGCCGGCGATCTGGTCGAGGGCATGGTCGAGCACGCCGGCAAGCACCCCCAGCCCGTCACGTACGCCGCCGGGCGATCCCGGGAGGTTGACGATCAAGGTCCGGCCGGCCACACCGCACACACCGCGCGACAGCACCGAAGTCGGCACCTTGGGGAGCCCGGAGTGGCGGATGGCGTCGGCCAGGCCGGGAATCATGTAGTCCACCAACGCCACGGTCTGATCCGGGGTGGTGTCGGTCGGCGAGATACCGGTGCCACCCGTAGTGAGGATGACGTCGACGTCGTCGTCGAGCGCACCGCGCAGTGCCTCGCCGACCGGGTTCCCGTCGGCGACCACTTCCGGGTCGGAAGCCGAAAATCCATGCTGCTCAAGCCATTCGGCAATGATGGGCCCGCACTCGTCGGTGTACACACCGTCCGATGCCCGAGTCGAGGCGACAATGATGCGTGCGGATCGGGCACTCATCAGCGCACCCAATTTCCGGTCTTGCCACCCTCTTTGCGGAGCACACGGACGTCATCGATACGGGCCGCCGGGTCAACCGCCTTGATCATGTCGTAAAGCGTAAGCGCGGCCACGCTGACGGCGGTCAGCGCCTCCATCTCCACACCCGTACGGTCGGTGCTGCGCACCGTCGCGACGATCTCGATATCCGAGGTGCCAACGGTGAAATCCACGTCGACTCCGGTGAGCGCCAGCTGGTGGCACAGCGGGATCAGGTCGCTGGTGCGCTTAGCCGCCAGAATGCCCGCCACCCGGGCAGTAGCCAACGCATCGCCTTTGGGCAACCCACCGCCGGAGATCAGCGCCACCACTTGCGCTGACGTCCGCAACGAACCCGCGGCAACGGCGGTGCGCTTGGTGGCTCCCTTTTCGGTGACGTCGACCATGTGCGCCGCTCCCCGTTCGTCGAGGTGCGAGAGTGCGTCCGGGCGGGATTCCTCCGACTGCCAGGCCTTCCCAGGCCTGGACGCCCCGGATGCCCCAGCCATCCCGGCGATACCTACCGGTTGACGACCGTGACCGGGTGGACGTAGGGCAGGTCGTCGGAGGGCAGCGGGAACACCAAGTCGCCGAACGGCGACAGTGCACCCGTGCGATCGGTCGCAAGCTCGCTCACCGCGTGATCGTCGGGGTCCGTCGCCGGCCAGCCGTTGTCGACGTACCTGGTTTTGCCCTCGTTGCTGTCAGCCACGCCCTCCATTCTGACAGGTCGCGTACGCGCGCGTGACCCTAGTCGGAATGCTCGGCTCTTCCCGGCCGACCGGCGGTACCTGCGGTGCGTCATCGCCGCCTCCTGGGGATCCGGGAGCTGCTTTACGCTGGTCAGCAAATGACCGACAACACCCCGGATATCCCGCTGGGGTCCTGGCTGGCCGACTTGCCCGACGAGCGGCTGATCCGACTGCTGGAACTACGGCCAGACCTTGCCCAGCCGCCACCCGGCAACATCGCGGCCCTGGCCGCGCGTGCCGGGGCTCGACAGTCGGTCAAGGCTGCCACCGACGAGCTCGACTTCCTGCGGCTGGCGGTACTCGACGCACTGTTGGTGCTGCACGCGGACACCGCTGGGGTGCCGACGCCGAAGCTGCTGGCACTGATCGACGACCGGGCCCCAGAGCCCGACGTGATCGACGCGTTGGACGATCTGCGGCAGCGCGCCCTGGTGTGGGGCGACACCGCGACGCGGTTGGCCGCCGACGCCGGCATGGCGCTGCCCTGGCATCCGGGCCAGGTGACGCTCGAGGACACCTCGCGCACCGGCGAACAGATTTCGGAGCTGATCGACGGCCTCACCCAGGCGCAGCAGGAGGTCCTGGACAAGCTGCTCGAAGGATCTCCGATGGGGCGCACCCGCGACGCCGCGCCCGGCGCCCCCGCGGATCGGCCGGTTCCGCAACTGCTGGCGATGGGCCTGCTGCGACGGGTCGATGCCGAGACGGTGATCTTGCCCCGACACGTCGCGCAGGTGCTGCGCGGCGAGCAGCCGGGCCCGATGCAGCTGACGGCACCCGACCCGGTGGTGTCCACCACCACATCCGGCGACGTTGACGCCTCGGCGGCCGGAGCCGTCATCGACCTGCTGCGTGAATTCGACGTGCTGCTGGAAAGCCTCGGCACCACACCGGTTTCCGAGCTGCGCAGCGGCGGTCTGGGAGTTCGCGAAGTCAAGCGGCTGGCCAAAACAACAGGCATTGGCGAGCAGCGGCTGGGCCTGGTGCTCGAAGTCGCGGCCGCGGCCGGGTTGATCGCCAGCGGGACGCCCGATCCGGAACCGGAGAACGGCGACGGCCTGTATTGGGCGCCGACGGTGGCCGCCGACCGCTTCGCCGCGATGTCCGCGGCCGAGCGGTGGCACCTGCTGGCCAGCGCATGGCTTGAACTTCCGGGCCGCCCGGCGCTGATCGGCGGCCGCGGCCCGGATGGCAAACCATATGCGGCCCTGTCTGAATCGCTGTACTCGACGGCGGCTCCGCTGGACCGGCGGTTGCTGCTGGGCTTGCTCGCCGACCTGCCTGTGGGCGCCGGTGTCGACGCGGCGACGGCGTCGGCGGCGCTGATCTGGCGGCGTCCGCGCTGGAGCAGGCGTCTGCAGCCGGGACCGGTAACCGATCTGCTGGCCGAGGGTCACGCGCTCGGTTTGGTGGGCCGCGGAGCGATCAGCACTCCCGGCCGCGCGCTGCTGACCGAAACCGTCGACTTCTCTGCCACGGTCGACGCCATGGCGCGGGCACTGCCCAAACCGATCGACCACTTCCTGATGCAGGCCGACCTGACCGTTGTGGTGCCCGGGCCGCTGCAACGCGATCTCGCCGACGAACTGGCGACGGTGGCCAACGTCGAATCAGCCGGTGCGGCGATGGTGTACCGCATCAGCGAACAGTCGATCCGGCACGCGCTCGACGTCGGCAAAACCCGCGACTGGATGCACACATTTTTCGCCGCCCACTCCAAAACACCGGTGCCGCAGGGACTCACATATCTCATCGATGACGTCGCGCGTCGGCACGGCCAGCTGCGCATCGGCATGGCGGCATCGTTCGTGCGCTGCGAAGACCCCGCACTGCTGGCCCAGGCCGTAGCCGCGGGCGAGGACCTGCAGCTGCGGGCCCTGTCGCCGACGGTGGCGGTGTCGCCCGCGCCGATCGCCGAGATGCTCGCGGTCCTTCGGGCCGTGGGCTTCGCCCCGGCCGCTGAGGATTCCACCGGCGCCATCGTCGACGTCCGCCCGTTGCGGGCTCGGGTGCCCACGCCGCAGCAACGTCGGCCCTACCGCGCGTCGCCGCGGCCGAACAACGAGACACTGAACGCGGTCGTCTCGGTGCTGCGCAAGGTGACTACCGCGCCGTTCGGCAACAGCCGCGTCGACCCGGCGGTGGCGATGTCGCTGCTGGCTGACGCGGCAAAAAACCAAGACACGCTGGTGATCGGCTACCTCGATGCCGCGGGGGTGGCCAGCCAGCGGATGGTGTCGCCGATCACCATTCGAGGCGGGCAGCTGGTGGCCTTCGATTCGGCGGTGGGACGGCTGCGTGACTTCGCGATCCACCGCATCACGTCGGTGGTGTCGGCCGACAGCCGATAATGGATGACATGCGCGCCATGACGATGCAGCGCGCGGCGCGCAATGAGGAGGAGTGGCGCTAAATGTCTGACGGACCATTGATCGTGCAGTCCGACAAGACGGTGCTGCTGGAAGTGGACCACGAGCTTGCCGACGCTGCGCGCGCCGCCATCGCGCCGTTCGCCGAGCTCGAGCGCGCACCCGAACACGTGCACACCTATCGCATTACTCCCCTGGCGCTGTGGAACGCCCGCGCTGCCGGCCACGATGCCGAGCAGGTCGTCGACGCGCTGGTCAGTTTCTCCCGCTACGCGGTGCCGCAGCCGTTGCTGGTCGACATCGTCGACACCATGGCCCGGTACGGCCGGCTGCAACTGGTCAAAAGCCCGGTGCACGGCCTGACCCTGGTGAGCCTGGATCGCGCGGTGCTCGAGGAAGTACTGCGCAACAAGAAGATCGCGCCGATGCTGGGTGCCCGGATCGACGACGACACCGTCGTCGTGCACGGCAGTGAGCGTGGCCGGGTCAAGCAGATGCTGCTCAAGATCGGTTGGCCCGCAGAGGATCTCGCCGGTTATGTCGATGGCGAGTCACATCCGATCAGCCTGGAACTGCATGACTGGGAGCTACGCGATTACCAGCGGATGGCCACGGACTCGTTCTGGGCCGGCGGCTCCGGGGTGGTGGTGCTTCCGTGCGGCGCCGGCAAGACGCTGGTCGGCGCGGCCGCGATGGCGAAAGCCGGTGCGACGACGCTGATCTTGGTCACCAACATCGTCGCCGCCCGGCAGTGGAAACGCGAACTCATCGCGCGCACCTCGCTGACCGAGGAGGAAATCGGCGAATACTCCGGCGAGCGTAAGGAAATCCGGCCCGTCACCATCTCGACCTACCAGATGATCACCCGCCGCAGTAAGGGCGAATACCGCCATCTGGAACTCTTCGACAGCCGCGACTGGGGACTGATCATCTACGACGAGGTGCATCTGTTGCCGGCGCCGGTCTTCCGGATGACCGCCGACCTGCAGTCCAAACGACGGCTTGGCCTCACCGCCACGTTGATCCGCGAAGACGGCCGCGAGGGTGACGTGTTCTCCCTGATCGGCCCGAAACGCTACGACGCCCCGTGGAAGGACATCGAGGCGCAGGGCTGGATCGCGCCGGCGGAGTGCGTCGAAGTCCGGGTCACCATGACCGACAACGAGCGAATGCTCTATGCCACCGCCGAACCCGAAGAGCGTTACAAGCTGTGCTCGACGGTGCACACCAAAATCGCTGTGGTCAAGTCGATTCTGGACAAACACCCCGGCGAGCAGACCCTGGTGATCGGCGCCTACCTGGATCAGCTCGACGAGCTCGGCGCCGAGCTGAACGCCCCGGTGATCCAGGGGTCCACCAAGACCAGGGAACGCGAGGCGTTGTTCGACGCCTTCCGCACCGGCGAGATATCGACGCTGGTGGTGTCCAAGGTCGCTAACTTCTCCATCGACTTACCCGAAGCCTCTGTGGCGGTGCAGGTTTCGGGTACGTTCGGCTCGCGGCAGGAGGAGGCGCAACGACTCGGCCGGCTGCTGCGACCCAAGGCCGACGGCGGCGGCGCCATCTTCTACTCGGTGGTGGCCCGTGACAGCCTGGACGCCGAATACGCCGCGCACCGGCAGCGCTTCCTGGCCGAGCAGGGCTACGGCTACATCATCCGCGATGCGGATGACCTTCTGGGACCGGCGATTTAGAGCGACAGGATCGACGCGCCCGCCGGCCGCCCGCGCAGTGAGCTATACGTCCTAGTGCAACTATTGCATAGTGCTATAATAATCCCAACTCCATCCGCCGGAGAGGGGCGCGCATGAAGATCGCCATTGTGGGTGCAGGGATCGCCGGCCCAACGCTTGCCTACTGGCTATGGCGCTATGGCCACGAGCCGACCCTGATCGAAAAAGCGGCGCGGCTCCGCACGGGCGGCTACGTCGTGGACTTTTGGGGTGGCGGGTATGCCGTTGCCGAACGTATGGGACTTGCCGACGAATTGCACGCCACCGGATATGCGGTACAGGAGGTGCGACTGGTCGACCAGCATTCGCGAAAGGTGGGGGGCTTTTCGGCTGAGTTGTTCCGGCGGAACCTCGGTGGCCGGTTCGCCACGGTGCCCCGTGGCGATCTGGCGGCCATGATCTATCGCTGTATCGACCACCGTGCCGAAACCCTGTTCGGTGAAAGCGTTTCGGCCATCACACAACATGACTCGGGCGTGCGGGTCACATTCGAGCGCGGCCGATCACGACAATTCGACCTGCTCGTCGGCGCGGGCGGCATCCATTCGCCGGTGCGGGATTTGGTATTTGGCCCCGAATCTCGATTTGAGACCGATCTCGGCTACCGAGTCGCGGCATTCGAAGCCGAGGGCTATCAGCCGCGTGATGAACTCGTCTACCTCGCCTACACCATGCCCGGGCGCATGATCGCAAGATTCGCGATGCGCGGCGACAAGACCCTCTTTCTTTTCGTTTTCACCACCGACCACATGAGCGGCTCCGATCCACTGAATGTGTCGCAGGCCAAGACCACCCTGCACCAGGTCTTCGGCAACGCGGGCTGGGAATGCCCGGGGATACTGCGCAAACTCGACGGGGCCGCCGATGTGTACTTCGACCGCGTGAGCCAAATCGTGATGGACCACTGGTCGGATGGCCGAGTGGCGCTCATCGGTGACGCCGCGGCCGCGGTTTCGCTGCTGGCCGGCGAGGGGGCGGGGCTGGCGATGGTGCAGGCCTACACACTGGCGGGCGAGCTCAATCGCGCAGGAGCCAATCACCAGGACGCGTTTCGTCGCTATGAGCGGCGGCTACGTCCGATCGTTGAGGCCAGGCAGCGATCGGCGCGCGGATTCGCCGCGACGTTCGCCCCAAAGACGGCGCTGGGCCTGTGGACCCGCAATCAGGCGTCCAAACTGCTGAACATTCCGCGGCTGCCCGACTGGGTCGTCCGGCGCGAATTCCGCGACGACATTCCACTACCCGAATACGTCGCGTAGCCGACCGTGAACTAACCCCCAGCAGGTGCGGGCGCCTCGCGGACTTAGAGCGACAGGATCGTCGCCGACGCAGTGCCGGGAGCACCGTACACCTGCGCCAATCCGACCCGCGGGTTGCCGGGCACCTGCCGATCGCCCGCCTCGCCGCGCAGCTGACGCACCAGCTCGTGCACCTGCCGTAGCCCCGATGCCCCGATCGGCTCGCCGTTGGCGATCAATCCGCCATCGGTGTTCACCGGCATCGAGCCGTGAATCTCTGTCGCGCCGTCGGCCAGCAGCTTCTCCTGCTCACCGTCGGCGCACAGGCCCGTCTCGGCCATGTGGATCACCTCGTTGCCGGCGTCGGTGTCCTGAAGTTGGGCAACGTCGACGTCCTCAGGCCCGATGCCCGCGGCCTCGTAGGCCGCCTTGGACGCGTACACCGTCGGAGAGACGTCCTCGTCAAGAGGCGCGAAGGTGGCATGCACCTCATAGGCACCGAACGTGCGGGTGCGGATCTCGCAGGCGCGCACGTACACGGGCTTGTCGGTGAACTTGTGCGCGATGTCAGCGCGACACATGATGACGGCCGCGGCGCCCTCGTCGGGCGCGCAGAACATGTACTGCGTCAACGGGTAGTTGAGCACGGTCGAGTTGAGGATCTCCTCGACGGAAATCTCCTTGCGGCGGAACGCATTCGGGTTCAGCGCGCCATTGCGGAAGTTCTTGTTGGCCACCCGTGCCAGGGTCTCCTGGGAGATGTTGTGGTCGTGCAGATACTTGTTGGCCTTCATCCCGAAGAACTTGGTGGTGACGAACTGCCCGTTCTGCGCGTACCACTGCGGCAGTGCCAGCTTGGCGGGGTCGTCGGTGAAGGCCCCGCGCGGATGCTTGTCCAAGCCGATGGCGATGCCCATGTCGTACTTGCCCAGCCGGATCGTGTCGGCGGTCTGCTGAATGGCACTGGCGGCGGTGGCACAGGCGTTGAAGACGTTGGTGAAGGTGATGCCGGTCAGCCCGACCAAACGGGTCACCGCGTCCGGGTTGGACACCTCGTGACTGCCGCCGAAGCCGAACTGGATGTCCTTCCACTCCACACCGGCGTCGGTCAGGGCGAATTGGATGGCTTCGGCACCCATCTGCATCGCCGTCTTCTCGAACCTGCCGAAGGGGTGCAGGCCCACGCCGATGATGGCTACATCGTTAGTCATCTCAGGCTCCTCTATCTAGACCGGCTGGAAAGCGAACGTGATGATCTCGTTGCCGTCCGCATCGGTGGTGAACGGCATCATGGTGAGCTCGACCTCCTGGCCGAACTGGAGTTTGGCCGGGTCGTTCTCGGTCAGCCGCCCCTCGACGCGGATCACGTCGCCGAGCTGGACCAGGCCCACACCGAACGGCACGAAGTCCTTGCCCGTCGGGCCGGCATAGGGAGCCCCGGGCGGGAATCCCTGGGTGGTCCACGCCACCACGGTGCCAGTCCGCGGCAACAGAACGTCGCTCATTGCCCCGCCGCTGCACCGCGGGCACCGCTCCTGCACGGGGAAGGTGGTGGCGCCGCAATCACCGCACCGACTGCCGATGAGCTGCGGGTTCTCCTCAGGCCAGGTCGAAATCTCGGGAGCGAGTGCCTTCTGCATCGAGGGGGTCCTCCGTCGTCCGTGAAAAGATTTATGCTGACTGAACCGTATAACAGCCTTCCGAAAAGTGGAAATGGCATTCTCATAGGCCGCATCGGTGCCGCACGCTCGTTGATCGCGGGCGGGCGATATCTTGGCGCTATGACGGTCACGGTGATACTTGAGCTCAAATTCAAGCCCGACGAGGTCGCCGCGGGGCGCGAGCTGATGGGCCGAACTCTGCAAGACACCCGGGCATTCAACGGAAACGTCCGCACCGACGTGCTGGTCGACGAGGACGACGAAGCGCACTGGCTCATTTACGAAATCTGGGAGACGGTCGACGACGACGAGGCTTACCGCGCGTTTCGCGCCGGCGAGGGCAAGGTGACACAGCTGCCTCCCCTGCTGGCCGCCCCTCCAGTCAAGACGCGGTACACCACCACCGACATCTGAGCGCGCCCTAGCTCAGCGCGGGAATGACTTCGCGCTCGAACAATTCGATGCCGGACCTGTCGTAGGCGGCTTCCGGGAAGTAGACGATCGCGTACTCGCAGCCGAGGTCGCGGATCTTGGTCAGCCGCTCGACCACCTGTTCTGTCGTCCCTGTCGCCGAGTCGGGAAGGCTGGTGGTCATCGAATCCGCGAGGGCCTCAGGCACATAATTGACCAACCTGTCACGCACCCGCTGCTGGCGGTCTTTGACCTCGGCGTCCGAGGTGCCGATGATGGCGGTGAAGTTGGCCGAGCGCAAGATGGCATCGAAGTCGGTGCCCAGGTCCCGGCAATGCTCGGCAAGCACCTCCGACTTGTGGGCAAACGCTTCGGGCTCCGGCGTGAAATTGGTGTACTGCGCATACTTCGCCGCGATGCGCAGCGTCACCTTCTCGCCCCCGCCGGCAATCCATAGCGGAATACCGTTGTCCTGCAGCGGCTTCGGCTCGACGATCGCGCCGTCGACCTGGTAGTGCTTGCCGTCGAGGCTGACTTTGCCGTCGCGCCAGGCGTCACGCATGATCTGCACGCCTTCATCCAGCCGGCCCAACCGCACGCCGGCCGACGGGAATCCGTAACCGTAAGCGCGCCATTCGTGTTCGTACCAGCCGCCGCCGATACCCATCTGGATGCGGCCGCCGGAGATGATGTCGGCAGTGGCCGCCACCTTGGCCAGGTAAACGGGATTGCGGTAGCTCATCGCCGTGCACATCTGGCCGAGCTTGATCCGCGAAGTGGTCGCGGCGTAGGCCGACATCAATGACCAGGCCTCGTGTGTCGCTTCGGCGCTCGGCATCGGGACGGTGTGGAAGTGGTCGTAGACCCACAACGAGTCCCAGGCGCTGCCATCGGCGTATGCCGCCAGGTCCCGCATCACCGCCCAGTGTTTCGCGGGGTCGATGCCTACCAGATCCATCCGCCAGCCCTGCGGAATGAAAAGACCAAAGCGCATAGTCAGCGACTCTAGCTGTCCACCAGGTCGGCCGGAATGGACTGGGATGCATCGTTCGCTCACAGCAGATCGATATGAACGACCCAGCCTGCGCCTGGCAACAGGAAGGTAAATGAATGCATGACAAAGACGGTGACCCAAGTGATTTTGGCCGGCGCGGGCGCTGTCGCGGCACTCGTACTATTCAGCGGCGCACACCTGGGAGACCCTGTAACCCACGCGGCGTCCGGGCCATCCGGCGCCCGCTTCGTGAACGTCGACGACAATGGCGACGAAAACTTCGTCAACGACAACAGCCAGACCTCCGGCGACATCTTCCAGCAGAATGCCCAGGACCAGAGCACGGCGTAACAGGCTCCGTTGCAACAACTTTAGCGGCAGCAGTGTGCCTGTTTACACACCCAGCGCCGCCAGCGCCGCTTCGACCGAGGTCGCGCGCAACGCCTGATACGGAGTGTCCGGAAACTGCAGGCAGCAGTCCTGCAAGCCGCCGAACGCCACCACCGCGCGAGTGGACTGTGCGAGCGTTGGCCGCGATCCAAACACCAACTTGCCCAGCCGATCACGCCACGCCAGCACCTTATCGATGAGGCCGAGGTCGGCCAGCATCGTCAATTCGGTGAGCACCAGCACGATGTACTCACGGTGCCGGTAGTGAAAATCGAAATAGCCCTCCAGCAATTCGCGGGCATCGATGTCGCGGCGGCCCTCCTGCTCGTCGACAAACCGCTCGCCGTCTTCGATCAACGGCATCACAATGCTGCGCACCAGTTCTTCGCGGGAAGTGAAGTGGTAGTACAACGCCGGTTTGGTGATCCCCAGCCGGTCCGCGATGTCCTGCAGGCTGGTCCGCTGCACGCCGTGCTGAAGGAACAGCTCCCGGGCGACCTCCTGGATGCGCGCACGGGTATCTGACCGCGGTCTCGTCACCCGAAAATTTTAGCTGACTTACCGATAGGTAAGTGCTATGTTAGGGTCACCTAACTCGAAGGAGGTCGATATGCGGATCCTCATCTCGGGGGCGAGCATCTCGGGCCCCGTGCTGGCGTACTGGCTTACCCGCCACGGATTCGATGTCACGATCGTCGAGCGCGCGTCCCAATTACGGAAGACCGGTGGCCATGCCGTCGACCTGTTCCGCCCGGCCATGGAGATCTCGGCAAAGATGGGCGTGCTGCCTCAGATCGAGGCGCTCGCCACCGGGACCAACGAGCTGACCATGTACCGCGAGGGCGTTCAGCGGCCGGCGCACATCGATCTGACGAAAGTCTTCGGCGCGTCATCCGACCGACATGTCGAGATCATGCGCGATGACCTCAGCGAGGCCTATTACCTCGCGGGCCGCGATGATGTCGAGTACCTCTTCGGCGACTCGATCACGTCCGTCTCGCCCGACGGTGACGTCACCTTCGAGCACAACAAGCCACGCACGTTCGACGTCGTCATCGGCGCCGACGGTCTGCACTCCAACGTCCGGCGCCTGGTCTTCGGCGATGACGCCGGGCGCACCAGGTTCCTCGGCGGCTACCTGGCGGTGGAGTCGGTCCCGAAATCGCTTGCCCGCAATGGGGAAATGGCCGTGCACATGGGCGCCGGCCGGATGGCGGGGATCTACACCGCGCAACCCCTCGATGACGCGCGAGCGCTGTTCATGTTCCGTAGCAAGGAGGAACTCCAACATGACTACCGAGATGTCTTGCGGCAGAAGGAGTTATTGCGGACGACCTTTGCCGGCATGGATCCGGCGGTGGACGGTTGGCTCGCGGAGCTCGACCACGCACCGACGTTCTACTTCGACTCGATCATCCAGCTGGAGTTGGACACCTGGTCGCGTGGGCGGGTGGCACTGGTGGGCGACGCCGGGTACTGCCCTGGTCCGGCGGTCGGCGGCAGCACCAGCATCGCGGTGCTGGGCGCCTATGTGCTGGCGGGAGAATTAGCAGAAGCCAAAGGCGATTACACGCGAGCATTCCCGGCCTACGAACGGGCGATGGCCGACGCGGTACGGCGCAGCCGTACCTTTGCACGTGCGGCCGCCAAGACCATCGTCCCGGGCTCGCGGGCCGGAGTCTGGGCGCTGACCCGCGCCGCCCGGCTGATCTCGGTGCTCCCCGCCGGTCTCAGCAGAGCCATCGCCAAGATGAATAGCAACGGCGCCCGTCTGTACGACTCGATGGAGTACAAGGAGTACGCCGAAATCGACGTTTGACACAATGTCGGCAGCGAACCAAGGGCGCCTGCCACGAAAGGAACGATCTGCGATGGAGCTTGCCGGTGTCGGGATTTGGAGCAGTCAACTGCGCTATGGCGACCCAGCCGAATCCGCCGACGCGGCAGCAGAATTAGACGATCTGGGATTCACGGCACTGTGGATTCCGGATGTCGGCGGGCAGGTGTTCGACGCGGTCGCCCGACTGCTCGGCGCCACCAAGCGCACGATCATCGCGACCGGGATCCTGAACCTTTGGATGCATACGCCCGGCGACGTGGCCGAAAGCTATGCCGCGCTGACCGCCGAGCACGGGGACCGCTTCCTGTTGGGGATCGGCGTCAGCCATGCACCGCTGATCGACGCCGGTGAGCCCGGGCGATACCGCAAACCGCTGGCCGCGACGGCCGCGTTTCTGGACGGACTGGATGCCGCGCCGGAGCCGGTTCCCACCGGGAGCCGGGTGCTCGCCGCGCTCGGCCCGAAGATGCTGGACTTGTCGGCCACCCGCGCCCGCGGCGCACACCCTTACCTGGTCACACCCGAGCACACCGCCAGTGCCCGTTCGACTTTGGGCGAAGGTCCGCTGCTGCTACCCGAGCAGACGGTGATCCTCACCGATAGCGAGGATGAGGCCCGCCGCGTCGGAACCGACTGGCTGCGCTCCTATTTGGCGCTACCCAACTACGCCAACAATCTCCTGCGCAGCGGGTTCTCCGAAGACGATGTGGCACAGGTCAGCGATCGGCTTTTCAACGCGATCATCGCGTGGGGCGACGAAGACGCCATTCTGCGCAGGGTCGACGAGCATCGTGCTGCCGGCGCCGACCACGTCTGCGTCCAGGTGCTGCTGGCCGACCCGCAGGCCTTCCCGCGCGAGCAATGGCGCCGGATCGCCGCCGCAATTTAGCGCTGTTTAAGCATACGGTTGGGGCATGGCCTCCAAGCACACCCTGTTTCGGGTCTTTTACCGCATCGGCTTTACCCCGTGGGACGGTCATCCGATCGCACCAAATCTGCAGGACTTAGTCGAAGGGACCCATGACACGCCCCCGCTGCCCGTTGGATCAGCCCTTGATCTCGGATGCGGTACCGGGGACTCGTCGATCTACCTTGCACAGCACGGGTGGAGAGTCACCGGCGTCGACTTTGTGCCGAAGGCTCTCGACAAGGCGCGGGCCAAGGCCGGCAACTTGCCGGTCGACTTCGTCGGGGCCGACGTCACGCGACTGAGTCAGACCGGGATCGGTACGAACTTCGGTTTGATCGTCGACAACGGCTGCCTGCACAACATGAGCGACAACGACCGCGATGCCTACGCTCGCGAGGTCAGTGCGGTAGCCGCGCCGAATGCACGGCTGTTCATTGTCGCGTTCCTGCCCGGCGGAAGGTTCGGCGTGCGAGGCGTCGAGCCCGCCGAAATGGAACGACGATTCGCCCCCTCCTGGACGCTGCTGTCCGCCGGGAACGAGGGGCAGCTGGACCGCGAGCAAACGCCGGCGCGCTACTACCTCTTCCAGCGCCGCGCCTAACCTTTCGAGCGCGAGCAGACACAAAATCGCACGCGGAGCATCCGCACAACGCGATTCTGCGTCTGCTCGCAAGCGGGAGGTGCCCCCAGCTCGCGGCAACCGTTACGTCAGCGAAGCGGGCGGCAGGAAGCGGTCGCCGTATTTGGCGGCCAGTTCCTTGGCCCGGGCCACGAAGGCTTCCTTGCCGGTACCGCCCGCGCCGGAGTAGCCGACGATGAACTGCGCGCTACCACCGGTGTACGGCGGGAACCCGATGCCCATGATCGATCCGATGTTGGCGTCGGCGGTAGTCATCAGCACATTCTCGTCAAGGCACTTCTGGGTTTCCAGCGCCTCGGCGAACAGCATCCGGTCGATCATGTCCTGCAGCGGTGGCTGCGAGGAGCCCGACTTAAACGTCTCCCGCAGACCCGGCCACAGGCTGGTGCGCTTGCCGTCGACGTACTCGTAGAAGCCGGCGCCCTTCAACCGCGAAGGACGGCCGAGCTCGATCATCTTCTCGACGACGGCCTCGGCCGGGTGCGGCTCGTAGGTGCCGCCCGCGTCCTCGACGCCCTTACGGCTGGCGACGGCGATCTTGTGCATCAGCTCCAGGTTGAGCTCGTCGGACAGCTGCAGTGGCGGCGCCGGGTAGCCGGCCTGCGAGCCGGCGTGCTCGACGCTTGCCGGCTCCACGCCCTCACCGAGCATGGCCAGCGCCTCGTTCACGAACGTGCCGATGACGCGGCTGGTGAAGAAGCCGCGGCTGTCGTTGACGACGATCGGGGTCTTGCCGATGGCCAGCGTGTAGTCGAACACCCGGGCCAGCGCCTCGTCAGAAGTCTTCTCGCCCTTGATGATTTCGACCAGGGGCATCTTGTCGACCGGCGAGAAGAAGTGGATCCCGATGAAGTCCTCCTGCCGCTTCACGCCGGTCGCCAGACCGGTGATCGGCAGCGTCGAGGTGTTCGACCCGAGCAGCGCGTTGGGTTCGACAATGTCCTCGATCTCCTGGAACACTTTGTGCTTGAGGTCCTGGCTTTCGAAGACGGCCTCGATCACGAAGTCGACGCCCTTGAAGTCGGCGGGGTCAGCGGCCGGCGTGATGCGTGCCAGCAGCGCCTTGCTCTTCTCCTCGGTGGTCTTGCCACGCTGAAGTGCTTTGGCCTCAAGCTTTTCCGAGTAGTTCTTGCCCTTTTCGGCGGCCTCGAGGCTGACGTCCTTGAGCACCACGTCGTAGCCGGCCTTGGCCGAGACGTACGCGATGCCCGCGCCCATCATGCCCGCGCCGAGCACGCCGATTTTGTTGATCTTGACCGGCGCGATGCCGTCGGGTCGCGAACCGCCGCCGTTGATGGCCTGCAGGTCGAAGAAGAACGCCTGGATCATGTTCTTGGCGACCTGGCCGGTGACCAGCTGGGTGAAGTAGCGGCTCTCGATGCGGCTGGCGGTGTCGAAGTCCACCTGCGCACCCTCGACGGCCGCGTCCAGGATGGCCCGCGGCGCCGGCATCGGCGCACCCTTGAGCTGCTTCTTCAGCAGCGCCGGGAACGACGGCAGGATGCCGGCCAGCGCCGGGCTGGACGGGGTGCCGCCAGGCATCTTGTAGCCCTTGGCATCCCACGGCTGGGTGTGCGATTCGGGGTTGGCCTTGATCCACGCCTTCGCCGCGGGTACCAGCTCCTCGACAGAGCCGACGAGCTCGTCGACCAGGCCGTTCTCCTTGGCTTGCGCGGGCTTGAACCGGGTGCCTTGCGACAGGATGTTCATGAACGCGTTCTGGATGCCGAACATCCGCACGGTGCGGGTCACCCCGCCGCCGCCGGGTAGCAGGCCCAGCGTCACCTCGGGGAACCCGACGACGAGGCCCTTGACGTCCGCGGCAATGCGGTGGTGACAGGCGAGCGTGATCTCCAGGCCGCCGCCGAGCGCGGCGCCGTTGATGGCGGCCACCACGGGCTTGCCGAGGGTCTCCAGCGCGCGCAGGTCACGCTTGACCGACTCGACGGTGTCGAACGCCTCGCCGGCGTTTTCCGGGCCGAGCTGGATCATGCCCTTCAGGTCGCCGCCGGCGAAGAAGGTCTTCTTCGCGCTGGTGATGACCACACCGGTGATCGAATCCTTCTCTGCCACAAGGCGTTCGACTGCGTTATGCATCGACTCGGCGTAGTGCTCGTTCATGACGTTCGCCGACCCGGTGGGGTCGTCAAGCGTCAGGGTGACGATGCCGTCGGCATCCTTGTCCCACTGAATGGTGTTCTCTGGCATGCTCTTTCCTCAGACTCGCTCGATGATGGTCGCGACGCCCATGCCGCCGCCGATGCACAGCGTGATCAGCGCGCGACGCGCGTTGCGGCGCTCGAGCTCGTCGACCATGGTTCCGGTGATCATGGCGCCGGTGGCGCCCAGCGGGTGGCCCATCGCGATGGCGCCACCGTTGACGTTCAGTTTCTCGTCGGGGATGTTGAGGTCCTTCTGGAACTTCAACACGACCGACGCGAAGGCCTCGTTCAGTTCGAATAGGTCGATGTCGTCGATCGTCAGGCCGGCACGGTCCAGCACCTTCTTGGTGGCGGGGGTCGGGCCGGTGAGCATGATGACCGGGTCGGCACCGCTGGTGGCGGTGGCCACGATGCGCGCCCGCGGGGTCAGACCCTGCGACTTGCCCGCGGCCTCCGAACCGACGAGCACCAGCGCGGCACCGTCGACGATGCCCGAGCTGTTGCCACCGGTGTGGACGTGGTTGATCTTTTCGACCCAGTGGTACTTCTGCAGCGCCACGTCGTCGAAGCCGCCCATCTCGCCAACGCCGTCGAAGGCGGTCTTCAGCTTGCCGAGGCTCTCCACGGTGGACCCGGGCCGCATGTGCTCGTCGTGGTCGAGGATGACCAGACCGTTTTGATCGCGCACCGGCACCACCGACTTCGCGAAGTAACCGCCCGACCAGGCGGCGGCGGCATTCTCCTGCGAACGGGCCGCGTAAGCGTCGACGTCGTCACGGGAGAAGCCCTCGATGGTGGCGATCAGGTCGGCGCCGATGCCCTGCGGGACGAAGCCGATCTGGTAGTTGGTCTCGGGGTCGGTCGCCCAGGCGCCACCGTCGGAGCCCATCGGGACACGGCTCATCGACTCGACACCGCCGGCCAGGACCAGGTCGTCCCAGCCGGAACGCACCTTCTGGGCGGCGATGTTGACGGCCTCAAGACCAGAGGCGCAGAACCGGTTCAGCTGTACGCCGCCGGTGGTTTCGGGCAGTCCCGCGGCCAGCACCGCGGTGCGGGCGATGTCGCCGCCCTGGTCACCGACCGGGGATACGACACCGAGAATCATGTCGCTGATCAGATTCTCGTCCAGGTCGGGGTTGCGCCGGCGGAGCTCGTCGACCAGGCCTACGACCAGGTTGAGCGGCTTGACCTCGTTCAGCGATCCGTTGCGTTGCTTCCCGCGTGGTGTGCGGATGGCCTCATAGATGAAGGCTTCTTCGGACATGTCGACTTCCTGTTCACAAATGGGGTTTCGGGTCCGTCTCTCTGCACCCTAACAGGGGCTCCCGGCCAACCTGTTGGTTGGGCAAGTCTGCACCGGTCAGTGCCTACTCCCGGCATCGAGCGAATGTGCGGCCGGCCGCACACTCGCGGCGTAGGGACTCGGCGGCCCCGCATAAGCTCGACGACCATGACGGTGTCGCGATTGCGGCCCTACGCGACCACGGTGTTCGCCGAAATGTCGGCGCTGGCCGCGCGGATCGGCGCGGTGAACCTGGGTCAGGGCTTTCCCGACGAGGACGGACCCCCGGCGCTGCTGAAGGCCGCGCAAGACGCGATCGCCGACGGTGCCAACCAGTACCCACCGGGGATCGGGATCGCGCCGCTGCGCCACGCCATCGCGGCACAGCGCAAGCGGCATTTCGGCATCGAGTACGACCCCGACACCGAGGTGCTGGTGACGGTCGGGGCGACCGAGGCCATTGCCGCGGCGGTCATCGGCCTGGTCGAGCCCGGCGCGGAGGTACTGCTGATCGAGCCCTTCTACGACTCCTACTCACCGGTGGTCGCGATGGCCGGCGCGCGCCGCGTGGCCGTACCGATGGTCACCGACGGCCGCGGATTCGCGCTGGACACCGACGCCCTGCGGCGGGCGGTCACACCAGCGACCCGGGCGCTGATCGTCAACTCGCCGCACAACCCCACCGGCGCCGTGCTGAGCGCGACCGAACTACAGGCCATCGCCGAGATCGCGGTGGCGGCCGACCTTTTGGTGATCACCGATGAGGTCTACGAGCACCTGGTGTTCACCTCTCCCAAAGGCCATCGCCATCTGCCGCTGGCCGGTTTCGACGGCATGGCCGAACGCACCATCACCATCTCCAGCGCGGCCAAGATGTTCAACTGCACCGGCTGGAAGATCGGGTGGGCTTGCGGCCCAGCGGAACTCATCGCCGGTGTGCGTGCGGCCAAACAGTATCTGAGCTACGTCGGCGGCGCGCCGTTCCAGCCCGCGGTGGCCCTGGCGCTGGACACCGAGGACGCGTGGGTGGCCGAACTCCGGCGCTCGCTGCAAGCCCGACGAGATCGGCTGGCCGCGGGCCTCGCCGACATCGGCTTCGCGGTGCACGACAGCTACGGCACTTATTTCCTCTGCGCCGACCCACGTCCACTTGGGTACGACGACAGCACGAAGTTCTGCGCGGCACTACCGGAACAGGTTGGCGTGGCCGCTATTCCGATGTCGGCATTCTGCGATCCGGCGGCGCCGCATGCCGATCTGTGGAATCACTTGGTGCGCTTCACGTTCTGCAAGAGCGACGACACTCTCGATGAGGCGATCAAAAGACTGTCCGCGCTCAAGACCGCTTAGGATCCTTGTCACCCATCACGCGCTTTCGCAAGCCCTCCAGCGCGGCGTCGAGGACTTTGTTGCCGGCCGACCTCACCCAGAACCCTGGCAGGGGCGCCTTGAGCTCGATCGTGAGGCTGAACCGCACCCGGGTCTTGTCGTCGCCCTCACGTTGCAGGTTGTATTCGCCATGCTGAGCGTGTTGCTGGGCGGTCTTCTGCGCATCCCAGACCATCCAGTCGGAGCCCCAGTGATATTCGACGATTTCGGTATCAGCGATGCCGCTCACTCTGATCGTCATTCTCACGTGGTGCGGCAGGCCGTCGGGATATCGGTCGACGACCTCGACCCGCTTGTGCAACGGCGACCAAGAGGGCACGGCGTCCATGTCTGCCAGCGCCTCCATGATTACTTCCGAGGGCGCCTCAATGACAATTTCAGACGATGCGCGTATGGCCACTGCCTACAAGTTAGCAATCGCCGACCCTCGTGAACCGAAAATTACGGTGCCTTTTCCGAACCGCCGCCCATGATCAGATCGCGCAGCCCCTTCACCGAGGCGTTGAGGACATTTTCCATTGCGCGCCTGACGACGAATCCGGGCATGGGCCCCGCCGGTTCGACGGTGATATCGAACCGCACCCGCGTCTTGTCGACACCCTCGGGTTTGAGGTTGTACTCGACATGCTGGCCGTGCTGTTGAGAGGTCCCTTTGGCGTCGTACACCACCCAGTCCGGGCCCCAGTGATACTCCAGGACTTCTTTATCGACGAGGCCGAAAATCCGGATGGTGGTTTTCACGTGATGGGCGCGGCCGTCGGGATAACGGTCGATTACTTCGATCCGTTTATGCAGCGGCGACCAGGATTCCAGCACGTTGACATCCTCGAGCGCCCCCATGACCACGTCAAGCGGCGCATCCACTATGAATTCACGTGTTGCCTTTACAGCCACTGAGTTCAACCTAGCAACCCCGCCCCACGCACGGAACGTGTTCGGGGTAGTTATTAGCTACCAGTTGATTTCGTTGATCGGCGTGGTGGCGGCCGGCGGCGGCCCGACGGGCCCGGCCGGTGTTCGGGAGAAGCGCGGAGCGGGTGCGGCCTGCTCGACGCCGTGGGCGGTGATCACCGTCGACCGCGCGTTCAAATGGTCGTCGGTGGCGGCCTCGCTCCACGTCAGCACCGGCGTCACGCAGGCGTCGGTGCCGGCGAAAGCCTCGGTCCACTCGTCACGCGTCCGGCCGGCGAACCGCTGCGCGAAGACGTCGTACATCTGCTGGTACGAACCGATTTCGAGCTGACTCGGCACCTCGTCCGGCGACAGGCCGAGTCCGCTGAGCAATGCGGCGAAGAATTGCGGCTCGATGGCGCCGACGGCCATGTACTTGCCATCGGAGGTCTCATAGCAGCGGTAGAACGGGGCGCCGCCGTCGAGCAGAAAAGATTCCCGCTTGTCGCGCAGGCTGCCAATTCCCTTCATGGTCCACATCATTTGGGCCAGCACACTGACCCCGTCGACCATCGCGGCGTCGACTATCTGACCCTTGCCCGACCGTTCCCGCTCATACAGCGCGACGGCGATACCGAGCAGCACCAGCATCGAACCGCCGCCGAAATCGGCGACCAGGTTCAGCGGCGGCATCGGCGGCCGGTCGGCGTAGCCCAGCGCCGACAACGCTCCGGTCTGCGACAGATAGTTGATGTCATGGCCCGCGGTCGAAGCCAGCGGCCCGTCCTGTCCCCAGCCGGTAATCCGGGCGTAGATCAGCCGCGGATTGACCGCCGCGCAGTCGTCGGGTCCGATGCCGAGTCGCTCGCAGGTGCCGGGCCGGAAGCAGTCCAGCAGCACATCGGCCTTGGCGGCAAGCTCGAGCAGGGTGCCAGGCTGCGTCTTGACGTCCAGGTCGACGATGCGCTTGCCGCGGTGCAACAGGTCGCGGTCCTCGGCCGGCATCGTCAGCCCACCGGGGCGGCGCACCCGCACCACGTCGGCACCCAAATCGGCGAGCACCATCCCCGCGTGCGGCCCGGGTCCGATGCCGCCGAGTTCGATGACTTTGACCCCGGCCAGCGGCCCCCCGCTGGTCACGGCGGCTATTTACCCTTCTTCACCTGCAGCACCCGCTTACGCAAGCCCTCGGTGCCGGTATCGACCGTGCCCTTGATGGCGCGTTTCAACACGAATCCGGGCAGCGGGACGACCGGGTCGACGCTGAGCTGAAATTTGACCTTGGTGGCATCGCCGTCGGGCGTCAGTTTGTAGGACGCATCCTGTGACCGCTGCTGACCGGAGCTGACCAGCGTCCAGCTCACCTCGTTGTCGCCCCACGTGTACTCGATCACCTGCTCGTCGGTGATGCCCGCGGCTTTAACTTTCATCTTGACCTTGGTGGGGCGCCCGTCGGCGCCCCGCTCGAGAATCTCGACGCTCTGGTGGGGCGGCGACCACTCGGGAGTCGACTCGAGATCGGCGATGACATCGAGGATCTCTTGCGGGCTGGCTTCGATAACAACTTCGCGGGTTTCGTTGATCGCCATGGCCCGCACGATAGCGAAACGGCGTCCGGCCGGAGGCGAATTCGACCGAGCGTACCGTCGACTTCGTGACTGATACCACGCCCGACGCGAGTTCCGCGGATTCCGTCTACACCCTCGGTGACTACCTGTTGGACCGTCTCGCCGAGCTTGGCGTCTCGGAGATATTCGGCGTTCCCGGCGACTACAACCTGGAATTCCTCGACCACATCGTCGCGCATCCGAGAATTCGGTGGGTCGGCAACGCCAACGAGTTGAACGCCGGCTACGCCGCGGACGGGTATGGACGGCTACGCGGAATGTCAGCCGTGGTAACGACATTCGGAGTGGGCGAACTCTCCGCGACCAATGCGGTGGCCGGCAGCTACGCCGAGCATGTGCCCGTCGTGCATATCGTCGGCGGCCCCTCCAAGGACGCCCAGGGGACCAGGCGGGCGCTGCACCATTCGCTCGGCGACGGCGACTTCGAGCACTTTTTCCGCATCAGCCGCGAAATCACCTGTGCTCAAGCCAATCTCATGCCGGCAACGGCGTGCCGGGAGATCGACCGGGTGCTGTCCGAGGTGCGCGAGCAGAAGCGGCCCGGCTACATCCTGCTGTCCACCGACGTGGCACGTTTCCCCACCGAGCCCCCCGAAGCACCGCTGCCCCGCTACACCGGCGGCACCAGCCCTCGCGCGCTGTCGATGTTCGTCGACGCGGCGCGCGAGCTCATCGGCGACCACCGGTTGACCGTGCTGGCCGACCTGCTGGTCCACCGCTTGCAGGTCGTCAAAGAGCTCGAGGCACTACTGACCGCCGACGTGGTGCCCTACGCCACGCTGATGTGGGGAAAGAGCCTGCTCGACGAGAGCTCACCCAACTTCCTCGGGATCTACGCCGGCGCGGCCAGCGCACCGGCGGTGCGCGCCGCGGTTGAAGACGCACCCGTGTTGGTCACCGCCGGGGTGGTATTCACCGACATGGTGAGCGGCTTCTTCAGCCAGCACATCGAAGCGGCCCGGACCATCGATGTCGGGCAATATCAGAGCACTGTGGCCGGCCACGTGTTCGCGCCGCTGGAAATGGGCGCCGCGCTCGGGGCGCTGGCCGAGATCCTGGTGCGGCGCGGGATCAGCTCACCACCGGTGGCGTCACCCGATGGCCAAGAGCTCGAAGCCGGAGCGCAACCGCCCACACGCGATCAGCCCCTGACTCAGGAGATGGTGTGGGACCGGCTGTGCAACGCGCTGACACCGGGGAACGTGGTGCTCGCCGATCAGGGCACCTCCTTCTACGGTATGGCCGACCACCGGCTCCCCAAGGGCGTCACATTCATCGGCCAACCCCTTTGGGGCTCAATAGGTTACACGTTGCCCGCGGCGCTCGGCGCGGCGGTCGCGCACCCGGACCGCAGGACGGTGCTGCTGATCGGTGACGGTGCCGCGCAACTGACCGTGCAGGAACTCGGCACCTTCTTTCGCGAAGGGTTGTCCCCCGTCATCGTCGTGGTCAACAACGACGGCTACACGGTCGAACGGGCGATCCATGGGGAGACGGCCCCCTACAACGACATCGCCAGCTGGAGTTGGACCGACATCCCCAACGCGCTGGGGGTGGTCGATCACCTCGCGTTCCGCGCGCAAACCTATGGCGAACTCGACGACGCGTTGACCGCGGCGGCCGGGCAACAGGACCGCATGGTGCTCGTCGAGGTGGTCTTGCCGCGCATGGAGATTCCGCCCCTCCTGGTCGAACTCGTTCAACCGATGTCGCCGGACGGCAGCAGGCGCCGCTGATAAGAGACCCGGACCGGGTCTAGGCCGGGTTCGGCTTCGACGATTTGAGTATGGCCTGGACGGTTCGCCGACAGCGCCCGCAGTCGGCGCCCGCCCCGCAGGCGTGGGCGACTGCCTTTGTCGTCGATGCCCCGGCGTTGACCGCATCCGTGACTGTCTGGCTGGTGATTCCGTTACACAGGCAGACGAACATCGATCGGTCGGCTCACTTAGCTTTCGATGCGCATGATGTTGGAGAACTGACCGACGAACAGCGGCGGGTACGGCCCCACTCCCGCACCCGACATCCATTGGGCCGCGGCGTCGGGGTGCTCGATCCACTGCCGCGCGCTCTGTTCGTCGGGGAACTCCTGCAGGATCAATACCTCGTGGTTGTCGTCGAAAGCCCGGAATACCCAAGTCTTTCGGATGCCGGCCGCGGTAAACCTATCCATCGCCGAGTCGACGCCCGCGGTCAGCGCCGCCACGTCGTCGACCGACGCGATAGCTGCCACCACGACCCCGGGCACCTCTGGAGATGACGGAGGCGCCGGGACGAATCTGTCGATGATCTCTCCGGCGAACACCGCGGGGATGTCGTCGACGCCCGCCTCGTCGAACCAGTCAAAGAAGACCCGCGATCGCAGCAATTCCACGATCGGCTCACGACTGTGCAAACCGATCATCACCAGTACGCGGCCGTAGTCGTGCGTTGACGTATAGACCAGAACGTGATGGGCGCCGATGTCGGAGAGGGCGGCCCTGTTGCGCTCGAGCAGCGGCCACACCCGGCTCGGATCCGGGACTCGATAGTCCGACGCAATCACCATCGAGTGAATATCGCCGTTGATCATCGAAGTCGGTCCTTCATCACCTTTCCCGTCGCGTTGAGTGGGAGTGAATCAAGGAACTGTACCGCGCGGGGCACCTTGAACCCGGCCATGCGGTCACGGCACCAGCCGATCAATTCGTCGGCACCGACATCACCGCCCCGGACAACGAAAGCCTTGCCCACCTGCCCGAGTCGCTCGTCGGGAACACCGATCACTGCCGCCTGCGCGACGGCCGGGTGGCTCAGCAGGAATCCCTCGATCTCGGCCGGGTAGGCGTTGAAGCCACCGACGATGAACATGTCCTTTTTGCGGCCGACGATGCGGAGGCGCCCGGTGTCGGTGAAGTTTCCCAGGTCTCCGGTGTGCAGCCAGCCGTCGTCGTCGATCGCTTGCGCGGTGGCCGCGGCGTCGTCCAGGTAGCCCTGCATGACGCCGTAGCCGCGGGCGAGCACCTCGCCGTCGTCGGCGATGCGCACCTCGACGCCCTCGCACGGCACTCCCGCAGTCGTGGCGACGTCCTCGAAGGAATCGCCGGGCAGGGACAGGGTCACATTGCCGGCCTCGGTGAGTCCGTAGCCCGTCATCAGCGTCTGGAACGGCAGTTCGTCATGGATGCGACGGACCAGCTCGACAGGAATGTCAGCGGCGCCGGTAACGCCGGCCCGCAACGTCGACAGCTTGGACTTGTCCCCCACCGTCAGCAACGAGTGGTATAACGTCGGCGGCCCGGGAAGCATCGTGATGCCTTCGCGCGCAATGAGTTCGACGACGGTGTCGACGTCGAACACCGCGACCGGCAGCATCGTCGCGCCGCGCAGGAAAGACGTGATGAGTCCCGCCTTGAGGCCGAACGTGTGGAAATACGGATTGATCTGTAAGTAGCGGTCACCCCGGCGCAAATCCGCGAGCGTCGCCCACTCCTCGTACATGCGCAGCGTTTGGCGGTGATTCATCATCGCCCCCTTCGGGCGGCCGGTCGTGCCCGAGGTGAAGATGATGTCCGAGATGTCGCTGCCGCTCACCGCCCGCTCGAACGGGGAACCGCTGGAAAGGAAGTCGGACTTCAGATCGATGACCGGTGTCCCCGCGGGTGCGATGTAGTCCTGGCCCAGAAATCCCTTCTGCACCAGGACGGCCTTCACTCCACTGCGGGCGATGATGTCGCCCGCTTCTTCCGTCTTGAACCGCGTGTTGACCGGCACCAGCACGCCGCCCGCGGTGAGCAGACCGAACGCCGCGACGATCCACTCCGCGGAGTTGGGCGCCCAGAGGGCGACCCGGTCACCCTTGCCGACACCGAGGTCCGCGAATGCGCCTGCGGCACAACGAATTCGCTCGACAATTTCGGTGAACGTGAAGCGCAGCGGACCGTCGACGACTGCTTCCGCGTCGCCGAAGCGGTCCGCCGCGCTCAAGACCATCTCGGGGATGGTCTCCCACAGTTGCGTGTCTGTCACACCGTGACGAGCCGGGCGAGGTTGCCGCCCATGATCTTCGCCTGGTCGTCGACGGACAGGTGAGACAGCGCGTTGACGTAGAACGTCGGCTCCGCCAGCCCTTCCGGGTGCGGCCAGTCCGAGCCGTACAGCACCTGATCCACACCGACCAGGTTGACCAGATCATCGATGCCGTCCTCGAAGAACGGGCTGACGTGGATCCGGTTCTTGACCATCTCGACGGGGTCGCTCGGGAAAGCCTCCGGGGCTTTCCGGAAGACCTCAGCGAGGCCGTCGAGCAGCGGGGTCATCCACTTCGAACCGGCCTCGACGATCGCGACCTTCAGCTTCGGATGGCGGTAGAGCGCGCCGTGAATCACCCACGAGCCCACCGAGTCCTGGATCGGCCGCCACTCGTTCAGGATGCCCATCGCATTGGTTTGGAACGGCAGCATCTCCTGGTCAGCACCGTCCCACTCGGAGGTGTACCGGGAGTAGCCGCTGTCGCTGGAGTGCATGCCGACCAGCACGTCGTGCTCGACGACCCGCTCCCAGAACGGGTCGAACTCGGGCAGTGCGAACGACCGGGGGCCGCGGAAGCCGGGGACCGGCGCCGGGCGGACCAGGATGCAGCGCGCACCGCGTTTGACCGCCCACTCCAGCTCCTCGATCGCCTTCTCGACGATCGGCAGCGTGATGACCGGGGTGGTGAAGATGCGGTTCTGGTAGTTGAAGCCCCAGACCTCGTCGAGCCACTCGTTCAGTGCATGGACCAGGACATGGATCGCGACCGGGTCGTCCGACAAGCGCTCCTCGAGGAGGCTGGCCAACGTCGGGAACATCAGGGTGCGGTCCAGACCCAGCTCGTTCATCTTCTCCAGGCGCGGGCCGGGCTCGAAGAACGCCGGGATCGCCCGCATCGGTTCACCGAACAGCTCGCGCTTGGTCTTGCCGTCCGGGTTGCCGAACTTGAAGTACTCCTCCCAGGCACCCGGCCGCGCGACGACCTCGAAAGTCGGGTTGGGAATGTAGTTGCTGATCTGGCCGCGGATCGCGATCTTGGTCCGCCCGTTGACCTGCACGTACTGGACGTAGTCCTGGTACGCCTTGGGCAGGAATTTGGTCAGCGCCTCCGGCGGCTCGTAAAGATGGTTATCCGCGTCAAAGATTGGAAACGGGACGTCTTCCCGATGCGACAACTGACCCATGGAATCCTCCTTCGCGTTTTGTGAGAATACTATTCTCCTACGGGTCGTCACCGCAACACGCCCCAGCAGCTAGCGGGTGCTACTGGTCAGCAGGTGGCGATGATTTTGAATTCGGCAGACGCCGCTTCATTCGGCTTGTCGGTGTTGAATCCGTTGGCGGTGCCGGTGATGGTGAATTTGTCTCCACTCATGCTCATGTCGGCGCTGCTGCTACCGCCCCGGGAGTACATCCCGGTGAACCCACCAAGATTTTGGATGCGCACGGACTGCGCTGTCGCCGGTTGCGCCCCCTCGTCGATGACAACCTTGGCTCCGGCAAAGTTGCCGCCGATATCGATCGTCCGAGTCCACCCGATTTGACCGCACTTCACGACGTGGAAATTCGCGTCGTTGCCGTTGACGGTTACCGATGCCGTGCTAGCGATTTGGGTTGGTGGCCGCGACGTGCACGCCCCCAGGCCGGCTACAGCGAGCACCGCGGCGATCGCCGCGACGATTCGGTTCTGCACTGGGCCACCTCTATCCTTGATGAACAAACCCGTTCAGCCTGCAGCGATGATGCTATTCTCGCCGCACGAGAATGCCAATATCGACGGCTCTTCGAGGAGCAAAGACGCATGCTGGATTTGGAGCTCGACAATGGGTTGGCGGTACTCACGATCGACCGCCCCCACGCGCGCAACGCGATCGCGCTCGACACCATGGACCAGTTGGAGAAGGCACTCGATGCGGCAGCGGGCGCCCAGGCCCTGGTGATCAGGGGTGCCGGCGACCGGGCGTTTGTGTCGGGCGGCGACCTCAAGGAGCTCAGCGCGCTGCGCACCGTCGAGGACGCCACCGCGATGGCAAAGCGGATGCGGACGATCTGCGATCAACTGGCGAACTTCCCGGCTCCGGTGATCGCCGCGCTCAACGGCCATGCCTTCGGCGGTGGTGCCGAAGTAGCCGTTGCCGCCGACATCCGGGTTGCCGCAAGCGACATCAAGATTGCGTTCAATCAGGTGACGCTGGAAATCATGCCGGCCTGGGGCGGCGCGGAGAGACTGGCCGCGCTGGTCGGAAAGAGCAGAGCACTTCTTTTGGCGGGCAGCGGAAAGACGGTCGACGCTGCCGAGGCCGAGCGGATGGGGTTGGTGGACGTGGTGTTGCCGCGCGCCTCGTTCGAAGAGGGCTGGCGTTCGATTGCCACCTCGCTCGCCCGCCAGCCGGCCGCCGAGATAAAACGGGTAATCAGCGGTGTTTCGCCTGATGAGGCGATAGCATCCTTTGCACGGCTGTGGGTTGCCGACGCGCACTGGCAGGCCGCAGAACGGGTAATGAACCGAAACGCCAAGCCGCGCCCGGCCGCCGGAGGAGCGACATGAGTACCAGCGTGAAGAGACTTCTGGGCATCGGATCGGCGATGACAGTGGCAGTGCTGTTGGTGGGTGCCGGTTTGGTTGTGCGGACTCCGCTGGCCCATGCCGACCCGACCGCCGGCCCTGTCATGCATCACGTCAAGTACGCTGTCACCGCGGAGAATCCGATCTACACGGACATCTATTACCTGGACCAACAGCCGGCAAGATTCTCCGATTACAGCCACAACCCTTATTCGTTCACACCCCACGTCGACGTCGATCTCGGCCCGGGCAAGCCATGGACCTTCGATGTGGACATGACTGACCCCGACGATTACGCGATGGTCGTGGCGAGCACGGGCACCGAGCCCGGCACGCCGGGGCTTCACTGCGTGCTGGCGGTGGACGGCGTCGTCGTCGTATCCAAGGATGGCCTCAAGGGCGTGCTTTGCTCACTGCGGAACTGGTGAACCACCCACGTCTTCGGTACCCCTGGGATCGGTTGCGGCTCGCCTTCGAGGCGACGCAGGTGACTTTCGACTAGTTCGACGGTTTCGCCGTGCCCGGCGGAAATACCCACCGCTTGTTCGAGGACCAGGAATCTCGACAAGCTGGACATGAGCACTGCAACCACCACCGGCGGCATTTCTTCTCGGGCCACGCCATACTTCTGTAGCGCCGTCGTCACGGCTTGCCGTTGTTCTTCGCGGAATCGTTGGGCGTAGTAAGCGATTTCGGCCCGCATCTCCTTGCGGTGATTGGCAAGCGCCATGAACTCCATGGAAATTCGGGTGAATGCGGGATCGGTGCCGAATCGCCACACCGCCCACAGCGGCTGCGGCGACTGCATCAGCTGGGCGTGCACCTCAAGCGCTTCTTCACCGCGGCGGCGGAAGACCTCGAGGAACAGCTCCTCCATGGTGCGGAAGTAGTAGTGCACCAGCTGAGGTTTCAGCCCTGCCTTGTTCGCCAGGCGGCGCGACGTGACGGCGGCGTAGCCCTCTTCGATCATCAATTGTTCGGCCGCGTCGAGCAGCAGGCCGCGGTTCTTGGCGTCGGGCGCCCCGATCCTGCGGGCCGATGTCATGCCGCTCTCCGTCCTGTCCGCACTCGCCTGCCGACCACGGGAATCGTAGCGCGGCACGGCGTCGTGTCCTTGACCACGACATTACTGCCGTGCTAAGCAGGTGCTCAGCAGATTCTCGAAATCGGGCGGCGCTACCGCATGCCGCCGAACGTCACCGGTAAACCCAGCCCAGGGAGACACAATCCGATGAGCAACTACGACTCGATCGACTTCTTCACCGATCAGTCTCTGGTCCCAGATCCGCACCCCTACTTCGACCACCTGCGCAGCCGGAACCCGGTGCTGCGCCTGCCGCATTACGGGGTTGTCGCGATCACCGGCTACGAGGAGGCCACCGAGGTCTACAAGGACCCCGAGACGTTCTCCAACATCGTCGCGCTCGGCGGGCCGTTCCCGCCGCTGCCGTTCCAAGTCGAGGGCGACGACATCAGCCCGCTGATCGATCAGCACCGCAGTTCGTTTCCGATGAACGAGCACATGGTCACGATGGATCCGCCGGACCACACAAAGGCCCGGTCGGTGCTGAGCAGGCTGCTGACGCCGAGCCGGCTGAAGCACAACGAGGAATTCATGTGGCGCCTCGCCGACCGCCAACTCGACGAGTTCCTCAGCACCGGTGAGTGCGAGTTCATCTCCGAGTATTCCAAGCCATTCGCCACCTTGGTGATCGCCGATCTGCTCGGCGTTCCCGAGGAGGATCACAAAGAGTTCCGTTCCGTGTTGGGAGCCGACCGTCCCGGCGCTCGGGTCGGGGCACTTGACCACGAATCGGTCGGCATCAACCCACTAGAGTGGCTCGACGACAAATTCTGTTCCTACATCGAGGATCGCCGCAGCAATCCGCGCGAGGACGTGCTGACCGCACTGGCGACAGCGAAATATCCAGACGGATCCACACCCGAGGTCATCGAAATCTCCCGCTCGGCCACGTTCCTTTTCGCCGCCGGACAGGAGACCACGGCCAAGCTGCTCAGCGCCGCACTCCAGGTGATTGGCGACCGCCCCGATGTACAACAGCAGCTGCGCGACGACCGCAGCCTGATTCCCGGGTTCATCGAGGAATCCCTGCGCATGGACAGCCCGGTCAAGAGCGACTGCCGGTTGGCCCGCAGGGCGACCTCGGTCGGCGGGGTCGATATAGCCCCGGGCACCGTTGTCATGGTGCTACCGGGGGCCGCCAATCGCGACCCGCGCCGGTTCGAAAACCCGCACGAGTTCGACATCCGCCGCAAGAATGTCCGCGAACACATGGCCTTCGCCCGCGGCGTGCACTCCTGCCCGGGCGGACCGCTCGCGCGCGTGGAAGGCCGGGTCTCCATCGAGCGCATCCTGGATCGGATGCCGCACATCGCGATCAACGAAGCCCACCACGGGCCGGCCGCTGACCGTCGATACACCTACGAGCCGACGTATATCTTGCGCGGCCTGAACGAACTGCACCTGTCGTTCACGACCGCGAATGCGGTCACACCCGTGGGCTGAACCACACTTGGGCGAGTACTAGCGGATCTGCGTTCCGACGAAATAGCAGCTGAGCATCGCGACCGCCATCACCACCACCCAGGCGTCGGTCAGTCGGCAGAGCAGAACCGGAGCGCTTCGCACCTCCATGAACTCGCGAAAGATGATGCGCACCTTGATAAGTGCGATCACGATGACGGCCGACGTCACCACCGCACTGGATTTCAGTGACCCGTCGACCGTGTGGTCTATCCACAGGTAGCCGAGCGTGAGCAACGCCAGGATCACCCACACCACCAGCAGCCTCTTGTTGAATTTCACGCCTCACCTCACCACGTACAGCAGCGCGAAGATGAGCACCCAGAGGAAGTCGACGGTGTGCCAGTAGGTGGCGCACGTTTCGACGATTTCCTGGGATGCCCGCGATCTCGATGCCGCGCTTCGGAGTTGGTAAACGATGACACCGAGGACGACGAAGCCGATCAGCAGATGAACGAAATGGATCCCGGTGAGAAAGAAGTAGTAGGTGAAGAAGTCGTTGCTGCCGAACCCGTTTCCCGTGTGGACCAGCCGCGCCCACTCAAACACCTTGAAGAAGAGGAAAACTGCGGCGAATGCGACCGTGATGAACACGTCTCGCAGCGCCGCCCGGTAGGCACCGGCGCGCGACGATTGCACACAACGCGCCACCGACCAGGAACTGAGCAGCAAGACCAGGGTGTTGAAGACGCCGATACGCAGGTCCAGGTGCGCCTGGGAGTGCAAGAACAGCTCGGGACTTCGGGCTCGAAAGAACAGGTAGAAGCCGAAATATGCGGTGAAGACCAGTGTCTCGAACAACACGAAGGCCCACATGTCGGGCTGGCCCGGCACGAATCTGGCTGGCTTGGTCGCTTCGCTGAGTTCGGACATCAGGCCGCCGCCTTGGCAGCTGCTCGATCGGCTGTCTGTTTCCGTGGCGGGTCCGGCAGCGGCCCGGTACTGAAGTCTTCGCGGCGGATCATCTGAAACAACATGACGATGAAGGTGACTTGGTAGATGCCGAACACGACCATGTCCAGCCACCAAGCGATCTCGCCGTCCCATGCCAACACACCACGCCGGAAGATCCAGCAGGGCGCCACGACGACCTCGGTCAGCGCGTTGCAGAGGTTGAGATAGCCGAACCATTTGGGGAACACCCGATTCTTGTCGAGCAGTATGGCGACCATCCAGATCAGCGAGCCGATCAGGAAGACTCCCATGGTTCCGTCGAAAGACAAGAAGGCGAAGTCGTAGAGCCAACCGATCACTTCGGGGTCGCGCTCTGGTCGCAGCGTGCCGACGATCAGCGCGATACAGAGCAGCAGCATTCCGGGAACCGCACTGAGCGAGTAGATGATCAGATACGAATATCCGAACGCGCGGCTGACCGACATGCGTCGCATCGAATACGCAATGAGGGCATTGTTGATGGCGATCATGCCGCTGATGGCGAAGATAATGCCAAAGCCAACGGGTATGCCGAGGTGGCGTTCGGAGAACCAGTGGACCTGCGTCGTGAGATCCCAGGTGGGTTCCGGCGGGGGCTGGACTTGCGCCACGATGAAGAACATCGGGAAGAAGAAGTTGTAGAAGACGACGAGTACCCCCCAAGCCAGCCACAGCTCGCGCTTGGGCCCGTGCCACAGGTGCCAGGCGATCCGCCGATACAGCGGGCCCGGGGGCGGCGCGGCCGGGGGCGTCGGCGGTGTGATCACCGCGCTCATGCGTTGACCAGTTCTTCTCCGTGCCCGCGATTCTCGGCACGCTCGCGATAAATGGCCTGGCCCAAGACAACGCCCATCACGATGATCCAGACGGCAATGGCAACGTTTTTCACCCAGAACGACAGGAAGCCGTCCCACGCCAGCGGGCCGGTCAACGACACGCCAACGAAGGCAGCGGGCACCAGTGCGGCCGCCACCAGAAGGTTGAAGTGAGCCACCCAACGGGGGAATACCGGACGTGGCTGATCATCGAAAAAGATTGCCAGAGCGAGGATCACGCTTTGGCCGATCAGAAACGGGACCACGATGGTGAAGGTGATCCAGCCGAAATCGTTGAGCAGCTGGGTCAGCTCCGGACTCCGCTCCGGGCGGAAGGCGGCCAGCAGCCAGCAGACGTTGGCGACGAGAAAAAGAGTCGGACCGCCGGCCACGCAACCCAGCATCGCGTAGGAGAAGATCGGCGTCCGATGTGCCATCCGGCGGATCTGCAGCACGATCAGAGCCAGGATCGGGACGAGGCACACGCCGAACCAGTTGAACACGATCATGCTGTACCGGATCTGCGGAAGGTGGCCCGGATCCCGGTAGAACGCGGCGACCTGCTCCGCCGGCATCGTCGGCGACATCGGCGGATTGAAGCCGGGAAACAGGAAGAAGCTGGCGATCCAGAGGACCACCGCAACAGGTAACGTCCACAGCAGAATGACCTCGCCGTCGGCGCGCCGCAGCGCAACTCGGGACGCCCCTGTATCGCCCCCGTCGATGTCGGACATCGCTGACTCCCTTCAGCACGAAACCACATGGCTGCATTCGGCTAGTCAACGAAGCTAGCCGACCGGCTAGCCTCGGTCAATAGGCGTCGTCTAGTCTCGTTGAGTGGGAACAGCACGGCAGCCGGTCACCGACGGGGAGCTGAGGGTCGTCGCGCACAGCCCTGCCCGGACGCGGGTACTCGATGCCGCGCTCGATCTGTTCGCGCAGCACGGCGTCAGCGGTACGTCGCTGCAGATGATCGCCGACGCCGTGGGGATCACGAAAGCTGCTGTGTACCATCAGTTCCCGACCAAGGACCAGATCGTGATCGCGGTCACCGAACGCGAACTCGGCAGGCTGCTTCCGGCGCTCGAGGAAGCCGAGGCATACGGCGACGGGCCGCAGGCCCGCGATGCGCTGTTGGAACGCGTGGTCGAAATGGCGGTTCGCGACCGCCGGTTGGTGCGCACGCTGCAGTTCGATCCCGTCGTGGTGCGATTGCTGGCCGAACACAAGCCGCTTCAACGGTTTATGGATCGGCTGTATCGAGTGCTGCTGAGCGATGCCGGGTTAGACGGGCGGATCGAGGCGGCCATGTTCTCCGGGGCGATCAGCACAGCTGTCATGCACCCGCTGGTCGCTGACATTGACGACGACACACTGCTCGCGCGGCTTACCGACATGATCCGGCGCCTGCTCGGTTTGCGTCAGGAAGCGCCGAAGTCATCCAGCTGAGGGAACAACCAGGTAGTGGGTCAGTTTGGAAATCTCGTCTGTCAGGTCAACGGTCTTGGCGTTCGATACCCGATTTCCTGACCGCGTCAATGCCCTTCTCCGCGGGGTTGGTTGGCGAGAAAGCACTGCACTCGGGTAACGGCATCGTTCGGCTTGACGCCCATACCCACCAAAATCCGGGCTACTTGGTCAGAAGGAACACCAGAATCGAGATCGTTCGCGATCACATGAACGCTGGGAAACCAAACTTCTGCATCTACCCCCGGCGGCGGGGGCTTCGCGTCGCCGCCTACGCAGCGAACGTAACCATCGATGCCGGTGTCAGCGCGAGCAGACGGCGCCCCCAGCAGCACGACCGGGGCGATGGGCAGGACGGCGATGGCCATGCCGACCGCTGCAGCTACATAGCTGGAGCGAATAGCTCGCTGGCCGCTACTGAAATTCAGGATCTGCATCGCGATCGGCTCCCTAACATCGCCCCGGCTGAATCCTAACTCTTTCCGACTGACCGATAAGAGTCTTGAGTCAGCTTGAAGTCCCATGTGCCCGAAAGCCGCCGACAAATTACCCGGCTTCGGACTGACCCACTGCCGAAGAACAGGGAGGCTACGTGTCGGCGCGGACCCAGCTCATAATGCCGTCGTGGGCAAAACAGATCAGGAACAGGCCATCGGGCGACTGCGCGACGTAGTTCTGGTAATTCTGGCAGTTGGCGCCTTCGTCCTTGACTCCCGCCATTGGAGGTGACCGGAACCAGCGCGGCTGATATCTCCTCGGCGAACCGCAGAACATCAGGCGTCCGGGCTGCGAGGCGAAGGAGACATAACCGTCCGTGACACCGAAGGCGTAGTAGGTGGTGTTGTCACACGGTGCTCCGAGGACCTGATGCGCCATGATGCCCGGAGTGCAGTCGGGGTAGTCGCAGACGGTGGGCCCGGCGGAGGACGGCGGCGCGGCCAGCACACCGGCGCCGAGCAACGCGGCAAATAGGGCCACGATTATTCGCACCCGATTACTTTGCCACACCTGAAAAGAAAATTCTCCTGGTTGGAGAAGATCGCCTGCGCAAATGGGGCCATCCGCGCCAAGCCACCCGAACGCAACTGCGCCCCGTTTCCTGACGAGCGGGCATTTCCGCATGTAAGAGCGACGAAGGCAGCTGCGAGACTAGGGCTTTGAGCCCAGGCCGAAGTGATAAGCTGCTTCTCCGTGCACGATCCGGAGGGGCCCGACGCCGACGATTGTGGTGACGCGGGGGATGTAACCGATCCCGGCGAACCACAGTCGCGCTCCGCGGTCGACTCCGGCGCCGCAGTGCCCGCCTCGGAAACAGACGCAGAAGACGAAGTTGCCCAGGCTGAAGTGCGCGCTGAGGCGGCTCGGGCGCGCCTCGCACAGCTGCGCCGGGCAGCGGAAACCGGGGACGCGGACGACGCCGCCGTGTCCCGAAATGCCGAGCAGCGCCCCGCAAATCCGACCCGGAAACGGCGGCTGCCGCGTCGCCCAGGGCGTCCGCGGTGGCTCCGCCGCCCGGGGCGGAAATCAATAGCCGTCGGCGTCGGCGTCGTGGTCGCCTCCGCTTCTCTCGGCGCGAGCGGTTACATGCTGCGGCAGCACCACACCACATTGCATAATCGGCAGCTCGCGGCGGAGTTCACTTCGGCCGCCCGGCAAGGGATCACGACGCTGATGTCGGTTGACCCCGATCATGCCAAGGAGGACGTCCAGCGCATGATCGATGCCTCGACGGGCGACCTCAACAGCCAACTGTCCGCGATGTCACTCCTCATGGTCAAGAAGGCCGAGGACTCGAAGGTCGGCAGCAAGGTCACCGTGGAAGCCGTCGCCGTCGAGTCGTTGAGCGACAATTCGGGAGTCGTGCTCGTGACGGCGAAAACCGATGCCACTGGGCCGGATAACGCCAAACCCCCACCGGCCTTGTTTCGGCTCAGTGTCAGTCTGGACCGCGACGGCGGTCAGCTCAAGATGTCGAAAGTTGATTACCTGTCATGATTGTCGAGCGTGACTCGTCGCTGGACAGCACCGAAGCAGCAGTTGACGGGCTGGAAATTCCGCCCGCTGACGAGGGATCGGCACGCTTGCGCCGGCTGGGAGCGATCCGGCGCAGGGCCAGAAGGTGTTTGGCAAGGTGGCGTTCGATAGTCGCGACAACGTTGGTCCTTGTCGCCGTGGGAGTTGCTGCCGGGGTGTACTTCATTGTGTACCGGCCGGATCAGCGGGTCGGCGATGCGGCGGCACACCGGGCAATCCGGGCGGCGTCAGATGGCGCCGTAGCAGTGTTGTCGTATTCCTACGACCATTTGGATCGCGATTTCTCCACCGCGAAATCACATCTCACCGGCGAGTTTTTGGCCTACTACAGCAAATTCACCCAAAATATCGTCGGGCCCACGGCGCAGCAGTTGCAACTGACGGCGACCGCCAAGGTGATTCGGGCCGCAGTTTCGGATTTGCATCCTGATTCGGCCGTCGTGCTGGTTTTCGTCGACCAGACCACCGCAAGCATGCAGAAGAAAGATCCCGCGAAGAACGAAAGTAGCGTGCTGGTCATGCTGAGAAAGATCAACGGTTCCTGGTTGATCGCGAAATTCGACCCGGTTGGATGAGCGCGGCAAATCTTTGTTCTAACCGTTACCGGGTCGGCCGAAGCGGTGTAACGTCATCGCTCGAGAACGCCGCAAACCGATGGCGAAAAGCTGCCAGAGGCACTGCCGGATTATGCGCTTCGAGGAGCACCTGATGCGTTCAGCTAAAGCACTCACCACCGCAACGCTGGTGGCTGCCACCGTATTCGGCGGTTTGGGCACTGCCTCCACAGCCCGGGCGACAACCAAGGAAGAGGTGGCCATCAACGGGACATTCCGCGCTACGTCCATCGGCGACTGGGCCCAGAGAAATGACCAATACTTCGGCGAGCCGACGGTCTACCAAACATGGACCATCAGCTCGACGTGCGACACATTCCAGGAATGCCACGGCACGGTGAGGAGCGACCAGGGCTGGAGCGCGGCCCTATATATGAATGATGGGCAGATGTGGAAGGTGAAGCGCGAAGTACCGAATTGGGAGCGGTGCGAAGACGGCACCGCGTTCCCCGGACAGCAGACCTTCTCATTCTTCCCAGTGAACGACAATGGTGGATTTCAAATCGGCTCGCGGACGCTCTCCGGCAAGGACAAGACGGTCGGCCCAAGCGGGGCCTGCGGGCAAAACCAGTGGCTTGATATCGCAATGCCGTTGCGCCTGGACCAGCTGAGCTGACCGGGCGGGTCGGCGCTTCATTGCCGGCCCAGCCGCAGACGGCCTTAAGTGGGAAGCATGTCCTTCCACGTTTTAGGCGCCTGAGAGGTCGCGAGATCCGACTGCTGGTACAACTTCCCGTCCGGACCGACATACCGACCGGTGCGCGGATCGTACTTTGCCACGACGATCGACGGCGCGGGCTTAGATGCGTTGCCTCCGAACGAGCTTGGCGCAGCGTGAGGCTGTCCACCGTCGACCTGATCCTGTGGTGCTGGCGCAGCGGGTGGCGGGGGTGCCGCGGGAAGCTCTCCGGGTGCCGGGACGTCGAGTGGGGCAAAAGCCGGAACGTCAGCCGACATTGGCGAGATAGGCGCCAGCCTCGGTCCCGACGACGGCACGGGCGGTACAGCTGCTCCAACCGTGTCCGGTGGTGGATTTTCTCCCCGCGGCCCCGCCGGTGTTCCACGCGGCACCGCTCCCGGCGGCAGCGGCGTTCCCCCAACCGGGCCGAAGATCCTGTCGTTGCCCGTAATCCGGTCGTCGGGCGGGACGCCCTGGGCGAGCAGGTTCGGATCCAGAGGGTAGGGGCCGAGAGTGTGCTGGCGCATCGCCAGCGGCATGAACGGCTTGTCGCTGTTGCAGATTTCGACGGTAGGCGCGCGCTTACCGGGGTGACCCATGCAGGGATAGTTGCGCGCACCGCGAACCGCCATTGGTGAATCCTGCGGGAGTTTGCAATACAACCCGTCCGGTGTATCGATGTCGCTCAGGTCGTCCGGCGACCGCCATGTGTTGGGCGGCATGAAGCCGACCGTGCAAATAGGCGGGTCGTCGATCGTGAGTGCGAAGTCGCCGACGGCCTTGCCGTCGGGATGGTTTTCGCCCGTAGCAGCCTGCTCGATAGCAACCGACGACGGCAGCAATACCAGCAGCTGCTCGATCGAGGGGTGGTAGGTGACGCCGATCTGCCCGATCGTGGTCAGGTTGGCAAGCAACACGGGCAGCGTCGGTTTGATTTGTTCGAGCAGCCGGGACGCCTCGTCCGCAGCCCCCGGACCGTTTTCCAGGATAGTGCGGAAGTGGGAATCGTTGTCCACCAACACATCCGAAATCCCGGCGAAGCTACGTGCCCACGTCCTGATCGAATCGGTGGTGCGTGCTTGGGTATCCAAGAGTGGCCCAGTGTCTTCGGTGAGGGCTTTGGTGCGATCGACGACGCTGTTGGAGTCGCGGGACAGCGTCTCCGTGGAATCGATCAGTGAGCCCAGGTCGTAACCGGAACCGTTGAAGCCCTGGAAGGTCTCGTCCAGCAATTGGCCGAGTTTGGTCTTCGGGATGCTGCCGACCAAGGCATTGAGCTGCTCGAGCATCGGCCCGACCGCCTGCGGAATCGTCGTGTCGCGCGCGGCGATGACCGAGCCGTCGTGCAGGTACGGCGGCGAATCGGTTTTGGGCCGCAAGTCCACATACTGTTCGCCTACCGCGGAGACACTGAGCACCTGCGCCGTCAGGTCCGCGGGGACCTTAGGTGAAGTGTTAAGGGACAGCGTCGCTTTCGCACCGGTCGGCGTCAAACCCACCGAGGTGACCTTGCCGAGCTGAACCCCACGGTAGGTCACATTGGAAAACTGGTACAGGCCGCCGGTAGCCGGCAGCTCCAGCGTCACCGTCATCCGGCCGATGCCCAGCAGGGTCGGCGCTTGGATGTAGAAGATGACCATTGCGATCACGCCGAGGGTCCCGACGATCGTGAAAATCCACAGCTGGAGCCGAACGAAGCGCGTCAGCATCTATCCGCCACCTCCCGTCGGTGCCGTTGCCGGCGGCACTTGACCAAGACCCGCATCAGGCACCGGTGCCGGCGGCGGCCCAGGGAGCGGAACCGCACCCGGTGGCGGGCCGGGCAGCGGCAGCGCATTGGGATCGACCCACGGTGGTCTCAGCGGGTTATGCAACGGATCAAGTGTGTAATTCATCCGATACGGGTCCCCAGGCTCCGGTACCACTGGTTCGTCGAGCTGTCCCCAGTGGGTCCCCAACAGCAATCCCTTCTTGAGCCGTGGAATCGAGAGATCCAGATCGACGTGCAGGTTGAAGTAATCACCTCGGACCGCTCGGTCGACGAAGTTCTGGGTGAACGGGAACACGAACCCCGCCGCGATCGCCATGCCGAACTCCGGTCCCACATCGGCGAGCGCTTTGATGGCCGGCTCCAAGTTTTGGAGATTCTTGACCAGGTCGTCCTGAGCGTCGTTGACCAGCCTGGTGGCCGTGTTGCTGAACACGCGAAGGTGATCCAGGGCCGCCGTCAGCCGCGGGCGCTCCTTGATCAGCACATCGAGGGCGGGCGGTATCTTGCGCAGCGCCTCGGTGAGAACGTCGCGTTGGTTGGCGAAAGTGCCGGTAAGCCGATTCAGCGCCTGGATGGAGTCGACGAGGTTGTCCCGCTCTTGGTCCAGCGTCCCCACGAACGTGTCGAGGCGAGTAAGCAGATCACGCGCGGCGCCTTCGTGCCCGGACAGGGCGGCGGAGAAATTGTGGATGACCTCCCCGATCTGTCCCAATCCCCCGCCGTTGACAACCGCGCCCAGCGACGACAGCGTCTGCTCGGTCGACGGGTAGGCGCTTGACCGGCTCAGCGGGATGGTGGCGCCCGGCTGCAGCCGTCCGCTTCCCGACTGCCCGAGCGGCGTATTGAGCTCCACATGCATCGAGCCCAGCAGGCTGGTCTGACCGACGGTGGCTACCACGTTCGCCGGGACGACGACATCACGCTTGACCGAGATCTCGACGTCGGCGTGCCAGCCTTGCACCCTCATGGTGCCGACACTGCCGACGACGACGTCGTCGATCATCACCGGCGAATTCGACTCCATCGTCCCGACATTCGGGAGTTCGACGTGGTAGATGTTGGCCCCGGGCCCCCGTCCGACCGCACCGGGCAATGGCAGTGAATTCAGGCCGTGGAATGCGCATCCCGTCGCCGTGAACACCACGCAACAACCGACGGCGAACACCCGCCGAACCGCAACCCGGGCGATCATTGCTGTGGCCCTTCGGCCGGCAGCAGCATGTCTGACACACTCGACGCCGGTGGTGGTGGCATCGGTGTCGACGGCGGGGGCGGCAGCGGCATCGCCGCGCCCGGTATCCGCTCCGGTGGCACCGCCCCCGGCGGTCCCACCGGATCACCCGGCAGGCCGGTATAGGCCGACACCGCGGGCGGAGTCTCGGGTGGTCCGGGTTTCGGGCCCTCGCCACCGGGTGCCAGGCGTGGTTCGGTGTAGAGAATCTTGGACGGGTCGATGGACTTCTGCAGAATAAAGTTGATGGGCAGTGGCGAGTTGTTGAAGTTGAGCAGTCGCAATCCGGGACCGAGAAACAGGGCGCACAGCTTGCCCGATTCGACCGCGGTGACGTTCTCGATGGCGCCGATTTGGTCGCAGCCCGGAGCGGACAGCAGAAGCTGGCCGCCCCACGTGGGATTCGCGAAGTTCATCAGCCCGAACCCTCCCACGATCGTTCCGGTGTCGGCGTTGTAGTCGTTGAAGAAGTTGCCCAGCGCATTCGGCGCGCCGTGCAGAATGTTCTCCAGAGCCATGTGGTGATCGACCAGGTTCTGCGTCACGTCGGCCAACCGGGCAATCTGCTCGCTGGTCTGGTTGCGAGTGCCGGAGATGAATCGTTGCACCTCGCCGACCGCCGTCGACAGATCTGTCAGCGCCGCGTCCAGATCGGATTTGCTGTCGTTGACCACGCTGGTGAGCGTGGCCAGGCGGTCGTTGAACTGGACGATCTGAACGTTGCTGTCCCGCAGCGCGCCGACGAAGGTCTGCAGGTTTTTGATGATGTCGACGATGTTGCCGCTGCCGTTGGCGAGGATCCGGGCCACTCCTGACAATTGACCGAGTGTTTGCCGAAGCTTGTCGCCGTTACCGTCGAGAGCATTGGCGGCACTGTCGATGAAATGGCCCACGGATGTCCCCGATACCCCACTCTTGGGTCCCAAATCCGTTGCCAGCCGCATCAACTGGGTTTTGACCTCGTCCCACTCGACCGGCACCGCGGTCCGTTCGACCGGTATAACTGCCCCGTCGTGCATGACCGGCCCGGTATCGCGATACGCCGGTGAGAGCTGGACGTAGCGGGCGGCCACCAGATTCGGGGCGACTACTACCGCCTTCGCGTCCGCCGGAATGGGCACATCGCGATCGAGCTCAAGGGTCATCTTTGCCTGTGTGCCCTGCGGCTGAATCGATTCGATGTTGCCGACTTTGACACCCGATACCCGCACCTCGTCATGGGGATAGATCGCGGTGGCGCTGGTGAAATAGGCCGTAATCGTCCGTGGGCCAAAGAACGTATTACGGACGAGCACGGCAGCGCCGGCAACGATCAGCCCGACCAGGACAACCGCCGCCACGGCCGCCAGCCTGCCGCGCGGCATCCGGGAGATCACTGCGATCCTCCGACCCTGCCGCCCAACGTACAGCCAGGGCACGTCGGAATAGCGTTGTACGGGAAGGGAAGCAGCGACCGAGGTACCGGCGAAGGGAAGCCGGGACCCTTGGACGTGTCGAAGGTGCGGAATCCCCAGAGATAGTCGAAGAACGGTTGGAAGATCTGCGGGGCAAGGAAGTTCGGGACGAACGCCGAGTACGCGTACATGCTGGAGATGCCCTCACCGACCGTGATCTCGAATTTGGCGAGACCCGGCAGGGCTTTGGCGATGTTGTCGCGATTCTTCTCCAGAACCCCGGTCACCCTATTCAGTCTCTCCAGCGTCGGAGCCAATGTGGCCTCGTTGTCGTGCACCAAGGCAGTCAGCTGCTTGGCCACCACCGACGTGTTGGCCAGCAAGTCCACGATCTCTTGTCGCCGCGCCACCAGGACTTGGAGCAGAGAGTCGGAGTTGAGGATGAGCTTGTTGACCTGCTGGCTGCGTTCGGAGAGAACACCGGTGACGTCGGCGGCACTCTTGAAGAGGTCGCCCAGGTTCTTGTTACGACTATTGAGAGTGCGTGATAGCCGGGTGAGTGCGTCGAAGGCCGGACCCATTTGGGGTGCGAGTTGGTCGAGCGTCGCCGACAGCGTGTCCAATGACTGATTCAGCGCCGTGGTGTTGGTGCCCGCGGTGTCCGATGTCAGGTCGCTGACCGCTTCCGTCAACGAGTAAGGCGAGGACGTGCGCGAGACGGGAATGAGAGTCATCGGGTGCATAGTGCCGCTGCCGGTGGACTCTAATGTCAGCATCCGCTCGCCCAGCAGCGAGCCGGTGCGGATGTGCGCGGTGGTTTCCGACCCGAGCAGGACGTCGCCCTTCGTCGTGAAGGTCACCAGAGCGTCGCCGTGGTGCAGCGACACATCCGACACCGTTCCGACCTTCATCCCCGACACGATTACCGGGTTGCCCACCGCAATGCCGCCGGCTTCGGAAAACAGCGCCTGGTACCGGACCATGGTCGCCCATGAAACAAACCGGTCGGGCGACAAGCCCACCAGGATGATCAGCACCGCTAAGACGACGCCGATGAATCCGGCCTTTACCCGGCCACCTCCGCGATACTTAAGCATTAGGGTTCCGTGCACCTTCCCGCATCTGACCTAAAGACATTGGCATGCACCGTCTTGCCCTGAAGATCCGTGCCGCGAAGTGCTAACTGGCAGAGGTAGTAAGGGATGGTGGAGCCGGCTACGCCGAGTCGAACCAGCTTGCGGTAGTTCTTTGGCGCCTTCCCGATTGCGGCGTCGAGGCGGTCCTTGTCGTTATCGAGTATCGGTGCCAGCCGATTCAACTGAGCGATGGTCCCGGACAGCGGCGGTCGCGCGCTGGTCAGCAGATCTGCCAGCGAGGCGGTTCCCCTGTCCAGGGCATCGATTGCGGACCCAATGGTGTCGCGATCGTTCGAAAGCCCGCTGACAAGCTGCTCGAGGCGATCGATCGCGCCGGAGAACTGTTTGCCGTCCTTGGAAACCGTGCCGACCACGATGTTGAGGTTGTCGATCAGTTGCTGCACGGTTTGATCGTTGTCAGCCAAGGCATTCGAGAACGACGTCGTCTTGGCGAACAGGGATTCCAGGGTCCCACCTTGACCCTGGAAGACCTGCAACAATGCCGAGGTTAGCGCGTTGACATCGCGCGCATTCAGGCCCTGGGTAACGGGTTTCAGTCCGCCGAGCAAGAGATCGAGGTCAAGCGCCGGCACGGTGCGGTTGACGGGAATCTGACCGCCGGCCGGCAGATGCTTGGTCGAGCCTGGACCGTCGACGAGTTCGAGGTAGCGATCGCCCACCAGGTTGAGGTAGCGGACCGCCGCCCTGGTGCCCTCGGTGAGGACGACGTTGCGATCCGCGTCGAACTTCACCACAACTTTCTTGTCCGGCCGCAGTGAAACGCTATCGACCGTGCCCACCCGGATCCCGGCGACCCGCACCGACTGCCCCGGCTTGAGACGCGACACGTCGGTGAACACTGCCGAATACCCGGTCGTCGAACCCGTCCGGTACTGGCCGAAGATGAAGAACAGGAAGGCGGTAAGGATCGCCATCACGACCGCAAAGATCCCGAACTTGATCAGCGTAGAGCGCGTTCTCATCCGGGTTGTCCGATCTGAGCCGGGTTGCGCGGTGGGCCGGCGATCGGCCCGTACAACAGCTGTTTGAGGAGGTCGGAGTTGAGCAACGTCTGTTGGTTTCCGTACCCTCCCGGGTTGGCGCCGATGTCGGTAATCAATTGCGGCGGGTTCGTGTTGAACGGCAGCTTCGGCAGACCCACGCACCGCGGGCCACCCGTCGCCGCAACCTTGGGCAGGTTCGTCGGATACCGATAACGCTCGGCGCCCAACGTCAGGCTCGCCGAAATGTTGATGCTCGGCTCCGACAACGGCGCACCGTGCCCAATCTGTACGAGCCCGGCGAAACTGCAGGTGAGCGCTTCGTGGTACTCGTTGAGCAGATCGGTGGTCGGCACCAGCAGATGCATCACATCCGTCAGCGGTTGGCGGTTCGCCGACAAGACGTCGTTGCCGATGTCGGCCAGGCCGATCGCGCTGATCAGCAATGCATCCAGGTTGTTCTGCTCGTCGACAATCGTCTTGCTGATCCGGGTCGCGTTGGAGGCGGTCCTCACCAGGTCCGGCGCCGCGTCGGCATAGGCGTTGGACACCGCGGGTAGGACCTCGAGGTCGTGCCTGAACGCCGGAAGGCTTGGCTCCAGCCTGGCCAGAAACGAATCCAGGTCACTCAGGGATTGGCCAAGCTTTGCGCCCCGACCACTGAACGCTTGTGCCAGTGCACCCAGTGACTCGTTGAGCTTCGGTGGGTCGATGTGGGACAGAACCGACACCAATTGCTGGAACACCGTGTTGATTTCGACCATGACGTGCTGGCCCTGCAGCGTCTGGCCACCGTGCAGCCGCTGCGCCGAGGGTTGGGCAGGTTCTACCAGCTGGACGGACTTCGCGCCGAACACCGTCGATGACGCGATGTCGACGAGCACATTGCCGGGAATGAAGTGCAACTGCGACGGGTCCATCGCCAAGTGAATGGCCGCTTCGCCGTTGGGCAGCGATTCGATCGAGGCGACCTTGCCCACCTGCACGCCGCGCATCTTGACCTTGGCGTCCGGGTTCATGACCAGGCCGGCGCGTTGCGAAATCACGGTCACCGGCACGGTTTCGGTGAAGGAGCCCTGAAACAGACCCACCGCCACGGCGAAGATGGCGACGACAATGACCACGGTGACCACGCCCGCCAGCGGGCGCGCGTAGGACTGGGCACCGAAATGGCGCCCAGGTGACGCGGCGACAGGAGACGCGTTACTGGCGGCTTCAGACCGGTCGAAGGGGCCCGGACCGAATTTCTGTGTCACGTCTGCCTCCTATCCGGACAGGTTGAAGTTGCCGTTGGAACCGTAAATCGACAGCGAGATCAGCAGCGTTACCGACACCACGACGATCAGCGAGGTGCGCACCGCGTTACCGGTCGCGTTGCCGACACCGGCCGGCCCCCCCGACGCGAAATAACCGTAGTAAGTGTGGATCAGCAGGATGGTGAGCGCCATCATGATGGCCTGCAGGAACGACCACAACAAGTCGATCGGGTTCAGAAACGTGTTGAAGTAGTGCTGGTACAAACCCTGCGACTGTCCGAGCAAGAACGTCGTGGTGAACTGACTGGCCATGAACGACAGGATTACGGCGACGCTGTACAACGGCGTGATAGCGATCATTCCCGCCAGGATTCGGGTGCTCACTAAATAGGCAACCGGCCGAATGGCCATGCTCTCCAACGCATCGATTTCTTCGTTGATCCGCATGGCACCCAGCTGAGCAGTCACCCCGGCGCCGAAGGTGGCCGCCAGACCGATCCCGGCGACCACCGGTGCCGCGATACGCACGTTGATGAACGCGGACAGAAAGCCCGTGAGCGCCTCGATGCCGATGTTGCCCAGTGAGGTGTAACCCTGAATGGCCAGTGTGCCGCCCGCCGCCAGCGTCAGGAAGCCGACAATCACGACGGTTCCGCCGATCATCGCCAAAGTGCCTGCGCCCATGCTGATCTCGGCAATCAGTCGAACGACTTCACGCCCGTGATGGGTAGCTGCGAAGGGTACTCCCGCGAGCGCTCTACCGTAAAACAGGGTGTGGTCGCCGATCCGGCCCAACGAGGCAACCGGTTTCTCGAATTGGCGGCTCAATCGCGGATACACAGCCCTCAGCGCCATTGGCAGCCCCTACTTCGCCGTCATCTTGATGCCGATCGCGGTGACGACCACGTTGACGACGAACAGGGACATGAAGGCATAAACCACGGTTTCGTTTACCGCGTTGCCAACGGCCTTAGCGCCCCCGCCGGTGATCGACAGGCCCCGATAGCAGGCGACCAAGCCGGCGATGAGGCCAAAAAGGGCTGCCTTGACGCACGAAATGACTACCTCGGGCACGCCGGTGAGCAAGGTGATACCCGCGGCGAACGCGCCGGGATTCACGTCTTGCACAAACACCGAAAAGACGTAGCCGCCAAGGACGCCAATGATGACGACCAGGCTGTTGAGCAAAAAGGCGACCAACCCAGAAGCCAACATGCGCGGGGTAACCAACCGTTGCACCGGGTTGATGCCCAGCACCTCCATCGCGTCGATTTCTTCGCGAATTGTTCGCGACCCAAGATCCGCACACATTGCCGTAGCACCCGCGCCCGCCACGATCAAAACCGTGACCAACGGGCCGAGCTGGGTGACCGCACCGAACGCGGCACCGGCACCGGATAGGTCAGCCGCGCCCAGTTCGCGCAAGAGGATGTTGAGCGTGAAGCTGACGAGGACGGTAAACGGGATCGCTACCAGCAGGGTGGGAGCCAGCGCCACCCGCGCGACAAACCAGGACTGCTCCAAGAACTCCCGCCACTGGAACGGCCGGACGAACACGAACTTGACCGCGTCGGCCGACATTGCGAACAAGGCTCCGACCGCCTGCATGGGCCCCGAGATGTCCCATTTCAGTTTCAGCGCAGGCAATCCCGCTGACCAGTGGTCTGGGCCCTTAATTGCCATCGACCGCAGACCTTCCCAACGTTACGAGACCGACAGTCTTGTTGTTGTGCACCGGCTGAGGTAAATTCGGCTCAACCAACGATCCCGAGTGGATGCCGCCGACTACGAAATGCCCGGCGGACAGCCGAAATTCAGCATCGATCGCCGGCGTGGCAGCACTTGCCTTCCTCACGCCAGTCCTCCGTTCTGTCGCGGGAGAAGCGTCCGGACATTGTGACTCATGCCACGTCCGGGTGGAGCAAAAATCGCGCAACCGTTATCGAACGACTTTTAGCCGACGCACCCGGATCGGGCGGACGGGTCCGAACAGACGTGACATACGGCTTAGACAATTGAGGGCTGCTCCGCTTCTAAGTGAGGGTGTTACGTGACGGCGCCTGCCGTCTTGAGTTCGATAATGCGGTCCCAGTCGAATCCCAATTCCTGCAGGATCTCGTCGGTTTGTTCGGCAAATCCCGGTGCCGGTCCGGTATGCGGCGCGGTGACGTCGAACTGAACGGGGTTGGCGACCAACTCGAGTTCGCCTGCGCGGACCATATATTCGTTGGCCCGGATTTGAGTGTCCTCGGCTGCCTGCAACGTGTCCTGCACCGGTGCCCAGGGCCCGGCCAGCGTCGCAAAGCGTTCGCTCCACTCGGCAAGCGTGCGGGTTGCGATCACCTTGGTCAAGATCTCAACTGCTTCTGCCGTATTCGCGGTGATCTGCTCGACGGTGGCAAACCGCGGGTCGTCGGCCAGCTCGGGCAGGTCAACGTGCCGGCAGACATCGGCCCAGAATTTCGTCGGCTGCATCATCACGAATGAGATGTAGCGGCCATCCGATGTCGTGTACAGCCCTACCAACGGGTTGTTGGGCGCCCCGTGCACGCCGGGTGGCGGTGCTTCCAGTCGCTGGTTCAGGTGCTTGGTCAATGCCACGGTGTGGCCCATCGACCACAGTCCGCTGCCCAGCAGCGACACGTCGACGACGGACGGTTCGCCGGTGCGCTCGCGCTTGAGCAATGCCGCCGCGATGCCTCCGGCCAGGTTGGTCCCGGAGATGGTGTCGCCGTAGGCAGGTCCCGGCGGCGCGATCATGCCGGGCATCCCCATCGGGGTGATAGTGGCGGCTGTTCCGGCCCGGCACCAGAAGGCGGTCATGTCGTAGCCGCCCTTGGTCGCCTCTTCACCGCGCGGCCCGAGCGCGCTGCCCCGCGCGTAGATGATCGACGGGTTCACCGCCCGGATGTCGTCGACGTCGATGCCGAACTTCTGCCGGGCGCCGGGCAGGAAGCTGGTCAAGAACACATCCGAGCGGCGGACCAACTCGTAGAGCACTTCCTTACCTTCGGGAACCGACATGTCGAGTCCGAGGCTGCGCTTGCCGCGGTTGGCGTGCTCGATGTTGGGATTCGGATCGCCTTCGACGCGCAACATGCCGGTCTGCCGGAGTCCACGCTGGGGGTCGCCCGTCACCGCGTGCTCGACTTTGATTACGTCGGCGCCCCATTCGGCCAACACGGCGCCCGCGGACGGGACGAACCCGTACATGGCGACTTCCAGAACGCGAATGCCCTCCAGCGGCCTCATTGATTGCCTCCCATCACCGGAACGGCGAAGGTCTTGCGCTCCAAGAAACCTTCGAGTCCGGCGACGAGACTGCCGTCGATCAACAGTCGGCGCCGGACCCCCGAGCCAGCGGTTTCCGCGACGTCCGACACTGTGACCTGCGCTGGCATTCGGCTCCTCTTGTGGTGACGGTCACGAAAATTTCATTCTCTTCCGGGGCGAATCTTACATTCGTGTCTCGAGAATTCAAGAAAGTCATAGGAACGGCTGACCAGTGCCGCAACGGCGAAGACGATACCCTGCGAAGGTTTTCAGCCCAGGCTGTGGGGTGTTTCATGGTTATGTTGCACGCCACTTCGGCATGAGAGTAAGGTTCTCATAATTGCGAAGGAGATTCTTTGTGACTGAGACGGCCGCATCTACCTTAAGGGCCTTGGCATGAAGACCGCGGTGGTCACCGGTGGCGGATCCGGGATCGGTCTGGCGGTCGTGCATCGGCTGCGCGCCGACGGCATTGACGTCGCGACCATCGATCTCAGGCCGTCGGACGCCGAGCTGTCTTTCACCGCCGACGTGACGGATCGTTCCCAGGTGGACGCCGCGCTGTCGGCGATCCGCGCACAACTGGGGCCGGTGGCGATTCTGGTCAACGCCGCGGGCCTGGATGGATTCAAGCGGTTCGGCAACATCACGTTCGAGGACTGGCAGCGTGTCATCGACGTCAACCTGCACGGGGTCTTCCACATGATTCAGGCGGTGCTGCCCGACATGGTCGAGGCCGGGTGGGGACGCATCGTCAACATCTCGTCGTCGAGCACTCATTCCGGCGCTCCCTATATGTCTCACTATGTCGCGGCCAAATCCGCGGTCAATGGACTCACCAAGTCGCTGGCGCTCGAGTACGGCCCGAGCGGCATCACCGTCAACGCGGTGCCACCCGGTTTCATCGACACCCCGATGCTGCGCAGCGCCGAGCAACGCGGCTATCTCGGCGACATCGACGAGACCATCGCTCGCACCCCGGTGCGCCGGATCGGCAAGCCCGAAGACATCGCGGCCGCATGCGCATTCCTGGTATCCGAGGAAGCCGGCTACATCACCGGCCAGATATTGGGTGTCAACGGCGGTCGAAACACCTAAGGCCGCACCACAGCCCCGGAGGAGACATCATGAAGGTCTGGGTCGATTCAGAACGCTGCCAGGGCCACACCCTGTGCGCGATGATTGCGCCGGATTCATTCCAGCTCAGTGACATCGACGGCAGTTCGTCGGCCGTCAACGAGCTGGTGCCCGCCGACCAGGAGGACCAGGTTCGCGAGGCGGCGCATTCGTGCCCCGAGCAGGCGATCATGATCACGGACGAAAGCTAAAGGGAGACAGCATTTTGAGCGTCGACGATGTCGTGAGCGACGGCGAGCGCAAGAAGCAGCAGTACCACTTCGACCGGCACAACGCGGAGTACCGCTCGCAGTTCAAGCAGATCACCGAGGAGATGCACGCCAAGTGCCCGATGGCGTGGACCGAGACCTATGGCGGGCATTGGGTCGCGGCCGGCAGCCACGAGGTCTTCGAGCTCGCCCGCTGTCCCGCCGTCTCCAACGACCACGACATCAACAACGAACGCCGCGGCTACAAAGGGATTTCGATTCCGACCGCCAGCAGGGTCAGCGTGGTGCGCGGCGGCATCCTGGAGATGGACGAGCCCGAACACCGCACTTATCGCACCGTGCTCAATCCCTATTTGTCGCCGGCCGCGGTCAAGCGCTGGGAACCGTTCATCCACGACATCACTCGCGCCTGCCTCAACGAGAAGATCGAAGAAGGCAGCATCGACTTCGTCGACGACCTGGCCAACATCGTCCCCGCGGTATTCACGTTGGCGATGCTGGGCATTCCACTGAAGAAGTGGAACCTCTACAGCGAACCGGTTCACGCGGCCGTCTACACCCCCGAACACTCCCCCGACATCGAGCGGGTCACCGCGATGCACCGGGAGATGGGCCTCGACATGGTCACCAACATGCACGAGATTCGCGAGAATCCGCGACCCGGCATCGTCAATGGGCTGCTACAGATGCGGATTGACGGCGAGCCGGCCCCGGATCTGGAGATTCTCGGCAACCTCGGCCTGGTCATCGGTGGCGGCTTCGACACCACGACCGCGTTGACCGCCCACTCACTGGAATGGCTTTCGCAGAACCCCGAAGAGCGCGAGCGGCTGTCCAAGAACCGCGACACTCTGCTCGACCCCGCGACCGAGGAGTTCCTGCGCTTCTTCACCCCCGCCCCCGGCGACGGCAGGACGTTTTCCGATGACACCGAACTCGACGGACACCAGTTCAAAGAGGGTGAGCGGCTGTGGATTTCGTGGGCCATGGCCAATCGCGACCCGTCGGTGTTCGCCGACCCGGACAACGTTGTGCTCGACCGTAAAGGTAACCGGCACTTCAGCTTTGGCATCGGCGTGCACCGCTGCGTCGGATCGAACGTGGCGCGCACAGTGTTCAAGTCCATGCTGACCGCGGTGCTGGACCGGATGCCCGACTACCGCTGCGATCCCGACGGCGCGGTCCACTACGAGAGCATCGGCGTCATCCAGGGCATGCGCAAACTGCCGGCCACGTTCACCCCTGGCCCCACCGTCGGCGCCGGTCTCGACGAAACACTCGACAAGCTGCAGCGCATCTGCAACGAGCAGGAACTCGCCCGACCGGTCACCGAGCGCAAGGAAGCCGCAATTATCGACTAGGGGCTCGACGAACCGGCTGTTGACTGCTCCAATTTTTCCGAGTAGCTCTGTTCAGCACGGCGGCCCTCTATATTCAGGCCAAGCGCGTGCAGAGATGGGAGACGCCTCGATGAAGACTTTCGCAACGAGCCTTGCGCTTGCCGCGGCCGCGCTGGCTGTCACGCCGACCGCCCACGCGGACACGCTGGTTGGCAACTACAGGCTGGACACAAACCGGGATCCCGGCCACAGTTGGATTTGGTCGCTTAACCCGTGCACCCCTAAAGCGCCGGGATGCCTGAACGTCTACGCGACTCCGCAACCCAACGGGCAAGCGGCGCCTTACCGGGGTGACGCTCACCTGTCCAACGGCCGCTACACCATGACCGTCGATGTGCCCGACGGTGTGCGCTGCGTGGTCCAATTCTTTCCGTCGCATGACGTGTATTCGTGGGATGCGGTGACGCTGACGGGTCAGGTCGACTCAACGTTCGACACGGGCTGCGGTGGCGCACCAGGGGGCACCAACACTTACCCGTTCTCGCTCATGCGATGGTAGCCGCGTGAGACGTACAAGAGCCGGTCGCTCATGAGAGCGATGGGGAGTAAGCAGGATGGCTGAGGCGAAGAAACCGCCGAAAGACCCGGCCACATCGAAAGCCGACACCATGGCGTTGATCGCGGAAGCCGAGGCGGAAGCCGCCGAAGCCGAAGCACTGGCTGCCGCGGCGCGTGCCCGTGCCCGTGCCGCCCGGCTCCGGCGCGAAGTGCAGGCCGAGGCTGAGACAGAGGCCGAGGCGGAGACCACCGAAACCACCGAAACCACCGAAGAAGCCCGGGACGCCGAGCAGGACGCAACCGATACCGCCGAGGCGAAGACCAACGAGGACGAGGAAGTAACCGGCGAAGACGTAACCGACGCCGACGAAGCGGAGACCGAGGAAGAAGTCTCCGACGAAACGCCCGAAGACGCAGAATCGGAATCCGAGTCGGCCCGCGCCCGGCGACGCCTGCGGTTGCCATCGCTGTCCGTGACGTGGAAAGCGGCCGCTATCATCCTCACCTGCGCCTTCATCGGGGCCAGCGGATACATGATGTGGCAGCGTCATGAAATCACGGAGCACAACCAGCGCATCGCGAACTTCGCTGCCGGGGCCAGACAAGGTGTCGTCAACATGACTTCCTTGGACTTCAATCGGGCCAAGGAGGACGTGCAGCGGGTGATCGACAGCTCGACCGGCCAGTTCAGGGACGATTTCCAGCAGCGCGCAAAAGATTTCACGACCGTGGTCGAGCAGTCCAAAGTGGTCACCCAGGGAACCGTGAATGCGGCGGCCGTGCAATCGATTGACGGGAATTCCGCGTTGGTGCTCGTCGCGGCGACATCGCGGATCACCAATGCCGCGGGCGCCAAAGACGAACCCCGCAGATGGCGGCTCCGAGTGACCGTCACAGAAGACGGTGGGCAATACAAGATGTCCAAAGTGGAGTTCATTCCATGAGCAAGGACAACGGCAGCGTCGACGCTGCCGACGACTCTTCCACGCAAACGAAAAGCAGTGAACGTAGCGAGCAACGCGCGCGGCGCAAGGTGAAAGTCGTTCCCGTTATTCTGATTTCGCTCCTGCTGATATCCGGCGGCACGGCGACGTGGCTGTACTTCAAGCAGTACCGGCCTGATAAACAAACCGACGCCAGCGTCGCGAACGCAGTCATCAGTTCGGCGTCCGACGGAACTATCGCGTTGCTGTCCTACTCACCCGACACACTCGACAAAGACTTCGCCGCCGCCAAGTCTCACCTGTCCGGGGACTTCTTGTCGTACTACAACCAGTTCACCGAACAGATCGTGGCTCCGGCAGCCAAACAGAAGGCACTGAAAACCAACGCTCGGGTATTGGGGGCGGCGGTTCAGGAATTACATCCCGACTCGGCCGTCGTGCTGGTGTTGGTCGACCAGAGCACAACCAGCAAGGACAACCCCGACCCCTCGATGGCCTCGAGCAGCGTGCTGGTGAGTTTGACCCGGGTCAACGGCAACTGGCTGATCACCAAATTCGACCCGGTCTAGAAGCCAGCGCGAATGTTCGCGTGCAGCGCTAGCCGCGGGGTAAACCGAGCACGCGCTGGGCGATGATGTTGCGCTGAATTTCCGACGTCCCGCCGGCGATGGTGCCGGAAAAGCTTCGCGCATAACGCTCGAACCAGCTGGCAAAGTAGTGATCGAGGTTCATGTGCGCGTACGGTCCGGTCAGACCCGGGTGAACGAGCCCGTCGGATCCCGCGGAGTGCAGTGCAAGCTCCATCCCCCGCAGCTCGGCCTCGGACCCGAGCAGCTTGAGCACCGAGATCGCGGCCACGTCGTCTTCGCCGTGCGAGGCGCGCGCCAAAGCGACCGAACCCAACAACCGCAGTGCTTGCTTGTCCATGATCGTGCTGGCGTACTGGTCGCGCTCGACCTCGGTGCTGGGTTGGAAGTCGGAAATCATGTTGTCGAGTCGATCGGCGAAACCCAGCCACATCATCGTGCGCTCGTGCCCGAGCGATCCGTTGGCCACCCGCCACCCCTGGTCGAGCTCACCGACCAGATTCTCCGCGGGCACCGGCACATCGGTGAAGAACACCTCGTTGAAATCCAGGTCGTCGGCACCGCAAATCGACGGGAAAGGCCGGCGCACGATTCCGGGGGTGTCCGTGGGGATGATCAGCACGCTGATTCCCTTGTGCTTCGGCGCATCTGGATTCGTACGCACGAAGGTCAACAAGACGTCGGCGTCGTGGGCGCCCGAGGTCCACACCTTCTGGCCGTTGACCACGAAGTGATCGCCGTCGAGCACCGCGCGAGTGCGCAGCGAGGCCAGGTCGGAGCCCGCGCTGGGTTCGCTCATCCCGAGGGAGGCGGTGATCTCGGCGCGCAGGATCGGCACCGCCCAGCGCCGCTTCTGCTCGTCACTGCCGAACGACAACAGCGAAGCTCCAACGATATTCACGCCCTGCGGGTTGAAGCTGTGGTAGATCCGACGGCGGCTGAGTTCTTCGAGATAGACGAACTGCTGAATGACGGTTGCATTCCGTCCGCCGAATTCCGGTGGCTGGCTGGGCAGCAGCCAGCCGTTGTCGAACAGCAGCCGCTGCCAGTCGCGCGCCCACTGCGGCATGTGCGAGACCGATCGGGGACGCTCGAGCGTTTCGCTTGCGGGAGGCAGATTCTCGTCGAGGAACGCCGAGAACTCGGCCCGGAACTCCTCGACATCGGAATCAAAAGTCAGCTGCACGGTATTCCTCCGCGATCCGCGCCCGGTGCTCGGCGGCGCCGCCGAGCATCAGCTCGCCGGCTTTGGCCCGTTTCAGCGCGAACTGCAGGTCGTTCTCCCACGTGAAGCCCATCGCACCGTGCAGCTGCAAGCCGTGCCGGAACACCAGTGACTGGCACTCCCCTGCCGACGCTTTGGCCATCGCGGCGGCCAGCCGGCGGCGGGGATCGTCGGCGGCGATCGTCAACGCGGCGAAGTAGGCCAGTGCGCGAGCGCGTTCCACCGCGACGTGCATGTCGGCGGCCTTGTGCTGCACGGCCTGGAAGGAGCCGATCGCGACACCGAACTGCTGGCGGCTACGCACATGCTCGAGCACGAGGTCGAGGATGCGTTGGCAGGCGCCGACCATCGTGATGGCCATGCCGGTCAGCGCAAGATGATGCGCGCCCTCCGCGTCGACGGTGAGCCGGTCGCTCTCGGGCACCCGGACCGCGGCGAACGACAGGTCGGCGATGTGCAGCACCGGGTCGAACACCGACGCGCGCCGGGCCGAAACCTCACTGGACGCGACGAGGAACACCCCCGCGTCGGTCACGACGGCCAGCCGGTCCGCGCGATCACCGTCGAGGACGTGGCGCGCCGTTCCCTCCAGCACCCAGGCCTCGGCGTCGCGGTGCGCCGCGACCCCGCTGTACACCGCGGTACCCGACTGGTGTGGGTCGAACCGGTCCGCCGCAAGCGGTGCGAATTGGCTCATCGTCGCCAGGAACGGAGTGGGATCGGTTGCGCGGCCAAGCTCTTCGAGCACGATGGCCAGCTCCACAGCGCTGTCCGAATCGTTCAGCTCGGTCCAGCCCTGGTCGACATACGACTTCCACAGCGGGCTCGGGTCTACGCCATCCTCGGCCACGCTTCGCACCAGCGAGGGCGGGCACTGCTTTGCGACGGCGTCGCGCACCGTGTCCTGCCACAGTCGCTGATCAGCATCGAACTCCAACAGCATCGGGGCCGCCTCCTGTCGTCGCCGCCCTCGCGAGAATACCATTCTCCCTTCTGGAAGTAATAATCTCGGATTCGGCGTATGACGTATCGATGAGCGCTAACCGAGACGTGCCGGCTTGGTTCGCCGGTCAGCCCGCAGGAGCTGCAAAAAGACCAGTGGCGGACTCGTCCCAGCGGTCGAGATTGACGAACTCGGCAAGTGGGCGGCGACGAACCGGACCGTGCTTACCCTTGGGCCACCCGACGACGATGTGGCCGGCAACCAGCCAGCCCTCGGGCACCCCGATGGCTTCCCGCAGCAGCTGCTCGCCGCCATAGGAGGCCCAGCTGGTCATGCACGCCCCGAGGCCCTGGGCCCGAGCGGCCAGCAGGAAGTTCTGCATGGCGGGAAAGATCGATCCGCCGAGCAGCAGTTCGGATGCCGTCGGAAAGTGCTGCTGCGCGAACAAGACCGAGGTGAATTCGCCCGCCCGATCATGCAATTCGTAAGTCGCCCGGTAGGTACGGGCACGCCGGCTGAAGTCATCGTCGGCGGGCCGCGTCATTCCGTAGACCGGCTCGATCACTTCCAGCGCGTGGGCCGCAGCCTCGGCCACAACGGCCCGCTGCTCGGGTGAGCGCAGCACGACGAAACGCCAGCCTTGCGCGTTGGCGCCCGACGGAGCCCACCGGGCCGCTTCCAGGCAGCGCGCCAGCGTGAGGTGGTCGACCGGCTCGCCGGTGAAGCGCCGGATCGTCCGCGCCGTCGACATCACTTCCCAGACGTCGCTGCTGGCTCGCGTCATGGTCACTCCCTTTCGGCACCGGCCATCCTGATGCAACTATTCACTAGCGTCTAGCTAACCGTTGGCACGACGAACGAAGTCAAGGGGTCACCGTGACCATCACACAGTCCTTCATCGACGGCGAATCGGTGGCCTCCGCGGACGTGTACGACAACATCGACCCGGCCACCGGACGATCCCTCGGGCCGGTCGCGCGCGGCGGCGGTGACGAGGTCGATCGCGCCGTCCGGGCCGCCGCAGCGGCGTCGAAAAGATGGCGGGATACATCACCGGAGGAGCGGGCCACGCTGTTGACGCGGATCGCCGATCTGATCGACGAAAACCACGACCGGTTGGCCCGAATCGAAAGTGAAGACACCGGAAAGCCCCTGACCCAGGCGCGCGCCGATGCACGCGTCGCCGCGCGCTACTTCCGCTTCTACGGCCACGCGATCGACTCCTACTACGGCCAAACCATCCCGCTGACAACGGATCTGCACGTCTACACCCGACGGGAGCCGTTCGGAGTAACCGGGCACATCGTCGCCTGGAACTACCCGATGCAGTTACTGGCCCGCGCCGTGGCCCCCGCGATCGCCGTGGGCAACTGCTCCGTGGCCAAGCCCGCCGACGAAACACCGCGCACCACAGTCGAATTAGCGCGGCTGGCAATTGATGCCGGCTTGCCGGCCGGGGTATTCAACGCGGTGACCGGGATCGGTGCCGAGGCCGGCGCCGCCTTGGCGGCACACCCCGATGTCGACCACGTGGGCTTTGTCGGATCCACCCAGATCGGTTCGTTGATCGCCCACGCTGCCGCCGACCGCGTCGCGCCCACCACCCTGGAGCTGGGTGGCAAATCGCCACAGATCGTGTTCGCCGACGCGCAGTTGGAGCGTGCCGCGGAGTCGATCGCGAAGGCGATCCTGCAGAATGCCGGTCAAACCTGCTCGGCTGGATCGCGGCTGCTGGTGCATGACTCCGTTCACGACACATTGATCGAAATGGTTTGCCGGCGGCTGCAGTTGGCGACGATCGGGGCGGGGCTCGAGGACCCCGATCTCGGGCCGCTGGTATCCCGCAAGCAACAGCAGCGGGTGGAGTCGATGGTCGGCGGCAACGTCAAGGGCAAAATACTGTGCGGCGGCGCACCACCGCAGGACCCGAAGCTCGCCGACGGCGCGTACTTCGCGCCCACGGTGATCGCCGATGTCGACCCCGCGGAGACCATCGCGCAAGAGGAGATCTTCGGCCCCGTGCTCACCGTGAACAGATTCTTCGACGAGGACGAGGCGATCAGGCTGGCCAATGGGACACAGTATGGGCTGCTCGGGGCGGTGTGGACGAGCGACCTTTCCCGCGCGCATCGGCTCGCCGCCGAAATCCGGGCGGGCCAGGTCTACGTGAATACCTACGGTGCCGGCGGCGGAGTGGAATTACCGTTCGGAGGTTTCAAGAAATCCGGGTACGGCCGGGAGAAGGGCTATGAAGCCCTGGACATGTTCACCGCCACCAAGACCGTCGTCGTACGCCTGTAAAACGCAGGCATCAGCCGCTAAGGAGAAGACCTTTGGATCGCGAAACATACCAGCGGGGACTGGAAATCCGCTCCGCGGTGCTCGGCGAGGCATACGTCAGCCGGGCACTGGCCGACGCCGACGAATTCACCAAGCCCCTGCAAGATCTCGTTACCGAGTACTGCTGGGGCGCAGTGTGGGGCCGAGACGGGTTGCCCCGCAAGACACGCAGCATGCTCAACTTGGCGATGATCCCGATCCTCAACCGGCCGAACGAATTACGAACACACATCAAGGGAGCGCTGACCAACGGCGTCGCTCGCGAAGAGATCTGCGAGATCTTTCTGCAGGTGGCCATCTACGCGGGTGTCCCGGCCGCTGTCGACAGCTTCCGGATCGCGCGTGAGGTGTTCGCCGAACTGGACCAGAGCGCGGACGAGGGCTAGCGGCCGTGGCCGAGATCGGGTTCATCGGGTTGGGAAACATGGGCTTTCCCATAGCATCCCGCCTCATCGGCGAAGGCAATGACGTCATCGCCTTCGACACGAGCAGCACGGCACTCGACCGCATCGTCTCGCTCGGCGCGCGGGCCGCATCGTCGGCCAAAGAGGTCGCCGATCGCGCGGAAACCGTGCTGGCCAGCCTCCCGTCGCCGGCGGTGTCGCTCGAGGTCGCCACCGGGGCCGCGGGTGTGATCGAGGGCTCGCGGGTCAAGCGCTATGTCGACTTGTCAACCGTCGGCAGCCGAACCGCCGCGCAGATCCACGACCTGCTGGCCGGACGGGGCATCGCCGCGCTGGACAGCCCGGTCAGCGGCGGTGTCGGTGGAGCCGAAAAGGGTGCGCTCGCCGTCATGGTGTCCGGCCCGCGCAACGAATTCGACGTCATACGACCGGCACTCGAGGCGATCGGCCGCCCGTTCTACATCGGCGAGAAACCCGGGTCGGCGCAAACGATGAAGCTCGCCAACAACATCCTGGCGGCCAACGTCTTGGTCGCGACATCAGAAGTCGTCGTGATGGGCGTCAAGGCCGGTCTCGACCCGGCCGTGATGGTCGAAGTGCTCAACGCGGGGTCGGGCGGAACGAGCGCCAGTCGCGACAAGTTTCCGCGCGCGATACTGTCTCGCACTTTCGACTACGGCTTTGCCACCGGCTTGATGGTCAAAGACGTCCGGCTCTATCTCGATGAAGCCAACGCGCTCGGCGTGCCGGTCGATGTCGCCGAGACGATCGGCCGGCTCTGGGAGAGAGCCGCACTCGACGAAGGCGCCGACTCGGATTTCACAACCGTCATCAAGCAGTTCGAAAAGGCAGCCGGCGTCACCGTCGGTGGTGTCGACGATGGCGGGACTCGATAGAGCCGACGTGACACTGCTCGCCGACTCTGTAACGGCCGCATAGCAGGCCGTCGGCGGCGAGGCAATCGCACCGCCGCGGAAAGCCACTCTCCAACCAGGGCTGAGAATGGTATTATCCGGATTGAAGAACGACGATTGCTCTGATGGTGACAATACCAGCAGCTACCAGGGAAAATCGTTAACCGAGACGCTTACCGGAAACCCATTGATCGACTGCTGACAAGAATGTTAGATTATCTATCTTATGACCAGGTTTGGCTCACCTTGGCTACCGGAAACGAAGGGTGGCTGTTGTGATCGAACACGCTGACGGGACCAGCACACCGCTCATCGACGCGAGCGTGCACATTTTCTTCCCGTCCAACAAGGCGCTGCGCAAGACGCTGCGGGAGCCGTTCAAGAGCCGCGGGTTCCCCGATTACGAGATGGACTGGTACGGCGCACCGGGCGGCGAGTACGCGCCCAACACCGAGGGCCCCGATCGCCAGTACCCCGGCTCGGATCCGGAATTCGTTGCCAATGAACTGTTTTCGAAGCGCGGAGTGGACGTTGCGGTGCTGCACCCGGCGGGCCGCGGCATCATGCCGGACCGGCACCTTGGCAGCGCGCTGCATGCCGCGCACAACGAGATGATGGTGGCGAACTGGCTGGAGTCCAGTCAGTTCGGCGAGCGGTTCCGCGGCACCATCCGGGTGAACCCCGACGACATCACCGGCGCGCTGCGCGAGATCGAGAAATGGCGCGGGCATCCGCGCGTGGTTCAGATCGGCGTTCCGCTGCAATCCCGCGAGGTCTACGGCAAACCGCAGTTCTGGCCGCTGTGGGAAGCCGCGGTCGACGCCGGCCTTCCCGTCGCCGCGCATATCGAAGTCGGCTCGGGAATCGCCTTTCCGCCGACGCCGAACGGCAACACCCGCACCTACGAGCAGTACGTCAGCTTCATGGCGCTGAACTACCTCTACCACCTGATGAACATGATCGCCGAGGGTGTGTTCGAGCGCTTCGACGGCCTCAAGTTCGTCTGGGGAGACGGCGCCGCGGATTTCATCACGCCGTTCATCTGGCGGATGGACACCTTTGGCCGCCCGCACCTCGAGCAGACGCCGTGGGCGCCGCGGATCCCCAGCGACTACCTGCCCGGTCATGTGTATTTCGTGCAGGGCAGCCTCGACGGTCCCGGTGACACCGAGTTCGCCGGCGAATGGTTCAGCTTCACCGGCAAGGACGACATGGTGATGTTCGGCTCGAGTTACCCACACTGGCAGTGCGGTGATGTCAAGAAGCTGCCCAGCGCCCTGTCCGCCGAACAGCGCGAAAAGCTGTGCTGGCGCAACGCGGCGCAGCTCTACGGCATAGACATCCCCGCCGGGGTAAGCGCACAGTAGAAGTAACGCGGCAGACTGAGGAGACCCAGATGACGTTGACCCATTCGCAGGAGCGGGTTCCCGCTACCGAGCGCATAGCCGTCCGATGCGTCGATTCGGATGTCCACCCGGCGCCCAAGCGCGGCGAGCTCGTCCCATACATTCCCGAGCCCTGGCGCAGCAAGTACTTCCTCACCCGCGCGGTGGGTGAACAGATCTACTACGACGCCCCCGACTACGCGCACTCCTACGCCATGCGCGTGGATTCCTTCCCGTCCAACGGCGAATTCCCGTGCAGTGACCCGGACATGGCGTTCCGCCAGCTGATCATGGAGGCCGGCTCCGACATCGCGATCCTGGAACCTGCCGCGTACCCGGCTCGCATTCCTGAAGCGCAGCACGCGATGTCGAGCGCGTTGAACGACTGGCAGGCCAATCACTGGCTGGACAGCCACAACAACTGGCACGAGCGGTGGCGCGGTTCGATTTGTTGCGCCATCGAGGAGCCGGACGAGTCCGCGCGCGAGATCGAAAAATGGGCCGGGCACCCGTTCATGGCGCAGATCCTGATCAAGGCCGAGCCGCGGCCGTCCTGGGGCCACCCGAAATACAACCCGATCTGGGCGGCCGCCACCAAACACGACATCACCGTGAGCTGCCACCTATCGCGCAGCCAGTTCGACGAGCTACCGATCCCGCCGGTGGGATTCCCCAGCTACAACCACGACTTCATGGTGACCTACTCGTTGCTGGCCGCGAACCAGGTGATGAGCCTGATCTTCGACGGCGTCTTCGACCGGTTCCCCACGCTGCGGATCGTGTTCGTCGAGCACGCGTTCAGCTGGATCCTGCCGCTGATGTGGCGGATGGACGCGATCTACGCAGCACGCAAGTCCTGGGTGGACATCAAGCGCAAGCCGTCCGAATACGTCAAGGACCACATCAAATTCACCACCCAGCCGCTGGACTACCCCGAGGACAAGACAGAGCTGACCCGCGCGCTGGAATGGATGGAGTGCGAGAAGATCCTGCTGTTCTCGTCGGACTACCCGCACTGGACATTCGATGACCCGCGCTGGTTGGTCAAGCACCTGCCCAAGCACGCCCGCGACGCGGTGATGTACAAAAACGGCATCGCCACCTATCACCTGCCGGAGACCGTCCCGGTCCTCGAGGGTCAGACCCGGGTGCTCTGAATTGACGGAAGAAACCAAACGGCCCGAGCCACGTCTTGCCCAGGGCCGCGAGCATGTCGTCGCCACGGTAGACGAGATCGCGCCGGGGACGCACAAGCTGGTTCCGATCGGACGTCACGGCGTTGGGGTCTACAACGTCAACGGCACCTTCTACGCGATCGCGAATTACTGCCCCCACCAAGGCGGGCCGCTGTGTTCGGGACGACCCCGGGGACGCACGATCGTGGACGAGACCGCTCCGGGTGACGCGGTCATGGTGCGCGACCTGGAATACATCTACTGCCCTTGGCACCAATGGGGTTTCGAGCTGGCAACCGGCACCACAGCGGTCAAGCCGGAATGGAGCATCCGCACCTATCCGGTGCGCGTCGTCGGCAACGACGTTCTGGTCCAGGCCTAACTACAGGAGAATCGCGTGCCTTCTATCGAGATCAACGGGGGAAATGTCGTCTACGAAATCCTCGGGGATGCGGGCGATCTCATTGCCTTGACGCCGGGCGGCCGGTTCAGTAAGGAAATCGAAGGTTTACGTCCACTCGCGGAGGCCCTGGCCGCGGGCGGCTACCGGGTGCTGCTGTGGGACCGGCCCAATTGCGGCGCCTCCGATGTGCAGTTCTACGGGCAAAGCGAGTCCCACATGCGCGCCGAGACACTGCACAAGCTCGTGACGGGCCTGGGCTTCGAACGCTGCATCCTCGCCGGAGGTTCCGGCGGCGCAAGGGATTCCATGCTGACCACGATGCTCTACCCCAAGATGGTCACCAAGCTGGTGGTGTGGAACATCGTCGGCGGCATCTACGGCAGCTTCGTATTGGGCTCCTTCTACGTCATCCCCAGTATTCTCGCGGTGCGCGGCACCGGCATGGACGGCGTGGTGAAGGTATCCGAATGGCGCGAGCGCATCGAGGAAAACCCGGCCAACAAGCAGCGGTTCCTCGACTTCGACAAAGACGAGTTTCTCAAGCTCATGCTGCGCTGGCTCAACGCATTCGTTTCCAAGCCGGGGCAGACGATTCCGGGCGTGGAGGACGAAATGTTCGACCGGATCAAGGTCCCCACGTTGATCATTCGTGGCGGTGAGAACGACATGGATCACCCCAAGCGGACGTCGCTGGAAGTCAGCTGCCTGATCAAGGGATCGAAGCTCATCGACCCGCCGTGGCCCGAGGACGCCTGGGAGCGCGCCTCCGAGGACCGCGCAGCGGGCAGGGTGAAACACTTCAACATGTTCGACACCTGGGTGCAGGCGGCGCCCGCGATTCTTGAGTTCCTGGGCTCGTAATGGCGCTACACGGTGCGAATGTGGACCTCACAGTTGAGCGACGCTTCCAGCGCCGTGTGGACCCGGCTTTCCGGAATGCGTTCGAGGTCGGCCTCCCGCAGTGTCACATGGACGATGTCGAATCCGTCGTCGCCGGGCGTGCGCACGATGTCCCCAGTGAGGCCGAACGCGGACAGCACACCGTGCGCGTCGTCGTCGGTCCCCCGGCTGACAAACGTGATCACGCCCGGGACCGGGGTAGTGCCAAACACTGTGGTGCACAACTCGATTGCGATTTCTATGGCCGTGTCACCGTCTACGGCCGCGATGAGCAGTTCGACTTCACGACGGCCGACCGGCATGGACGCGAGGTCGTTCTCGACCACGCCGGCTCCGGCCTTGGCCGTGAGCTCGAGGAGTGCTGCCATGCCGTCACGTAGTTGCGCGGGCGTGAGCACGCCTTCCGGGTCGACGTTGACACGGACCACCGCAGTTCGCATGGGCGCAAGCCTAACTAACACGATGGCAGGCCAGTTGTGAACACCACCCAGTCGACGCCCGTCATCACCGCCACCTTTCCTGGGTGCACGCCGCGGCTGCTGAGTGAGCAAGCCGGCCGGGCCCGCGAGGACCTCGCGGACTATCGGCGGCTCGGCGGTTATCGCCCGCTCGCCGACACCGATGCGTTGCTGAGCGAGGTCGAAGCCAGTGGCCTCGTCGGTCGGGGCGGCGCGGCCTTCCCGCTAGCGGTCAAGTTGCGGACAGTGCGCGACAATGGGCGCTTGATAGCGGACGCCGGCGTCCCCGTCGTCATCGCGAATGGCGAAGAGGGAGAACCGGCTTCGATCAAGGACCGCTGGTTGCTACGCAACCGCCCGCACCTGGTGCTGGACGGATTGCGGTTGGCCGCGGCGATCGTTGCCGCTGACCGCGCCTATGTGTATGTGTCCGACCCGGAGTCGGCACACAGCGTCGAAACGGCGCTCGGCGAGCTCGATCCCGGCACCCTCGGCGGCGTCGCGGTCCGCATGGTGACCGTTCAATCCGGATACGTGGCCGGCGAGGAAACCGCCGCGGTTCGGATGATCAACGGCGGCCCGGCCAAGCCGACGGACAAGCCGCCACGCCCGTTCGAAGCGGGCGTCGACGAACGGCCCACGTTGGTCAGCAATGTCGAGACGCTGGCCAATCTGCCCTACCTGCAGCGCAACGGCTCGGCGGCGTTCCGCTCGCGGGGCACGCCGCTGTCGTCGGGTACTTTTTTGGCCACGATCACAGGGGGCGATAAGCCGCCGGTTCTCTACGAGCTCCCCTACGGCCTGGCGTTCACCGAATTGCTTGCGTTGCATGGGATTTCCCCTGAGGGTGTGCGGGGCGCACTGATGGGCGGGTACTTCGCCGGCTTGCTCAACCGTACCGTGCTGGAGACCACGCTGGACCACGAGACGATGCGACGCCTCGGCAGCGGCCTGGGCTGTGGTGCGGTCTCGGTGCTCACCGACGATTGCCCCGTCGCGGTTGCGGCGTCGGTGCTGGCCTACTTCGACCGCGAAAATGCCGGGCAATGTGGATCGTGCTTCAACGGGACCGCGGCGATGGCTGCCGCGGCCGGCGCGCTGCGCGACGGCGTCGCGACGAAGGAGGATGTCGACCGATTGCGCCGCTGGTCGGTGCTGCTGCGCGGGCGCGGCGCCTGCGCGACGCTGGACGCCGCCACCAATGTGGCTGCCAGCCTGCTCGATCAATTTCCGGCCGAAGTCAGCGCGCATCTCGACGGCACCTGTCCGGACTGCAGCGGCGGCGCATTTCGCGCCGACCGACCGTATGAGGCTGAAGCGGTGAGGCACGCATGAAAATCCGCCTGGACCGCACCGTTTGCGACGGCTTCGGTATCTGCGCCAAGCACGCGCCCGGATACTTCTCGCTGGACGACTGGGGATACGCGGCCCTCATCGGGGATGGCACGGTGGCCGAGGCGGATCGCGACGACGTCATGCGGGCGCTGTGGGACTGTCCGGTGCACGCCATCACCGAGGTCGGTGAACGCCGAACCAGTGCCTCCCATCTACCACTTGCCGACGCAGAGGATCCGGCCGAGCACCTCAAAACCGAAGACAACGAAGCCGAATGGGGCTTCACGCGTTGAGCATTCCCCGCTCTGATTCGTAGCATTCATGCAACTCACTTTTGACGCCGAGGTGGAAGCTTTTCGCGCGGAATTCGCCGGCTTTCTCGACGAGCATCTGCCGACGCAGGCACAGGCCGCCGAACCGGCTACCTCGTCATCGCACGTACCCGAGTGGTCGCGCCGCTGGCAGCGACTCCAGTTCGAGCACGGCTGGCTGCTGCCCGGTAACCCACCCGAATTCGGCGGCCGCAATGCCAATATCCTGCAGCAATTCGTGCACCGCGAGGAGCTGTCGCGGCGTCGGATCTATCACTGCTTCAATCCCCAAGGCGTCGGCATCATCGCGGCGTCGCTGCTGTCCTTCGGGACCGACGAGCAGAAGCAGCACTGGGCGGTGCCGATTCTGCGCGCCGAGATGACCGCGTCACTGGGAATGAGCGAACCGGGAGCCGGCTCTGATCTGGCCGGCCTGCGAACACGGGCGGAATTGGTCGGCGAACACTTCGTGGTCAACGGGCAGAAGGTCTGGACCTCCGGCGCCCACGATGCCGACGTCATCCTGACCTTCGTCCGCACCGATCCAAACGCCCCCAGGCACAAGGGAATCAGTGCGCTGCTGATTCCCACCGACACTCCCGGGGTGGTGTGTCGTCCCTTCGCCTCGGTCTACGACCGCGACGATCTGGACTTCAACGAGGTGTTCTTCAATGACGTCCGGGTACCCGCGGAAAACCTTGTCGGCCCGCTCGGTGGCGGCTGGCAGGTCGCGAACGGCTCGCTCGGTCACGAACGCACCTTGATGTGGATGGCCTTCGCAAACCGGCTCGAGCAGCTTCTCGAGGACTACCGGCCGGTCGACGAGGTCAACGCCGACCATTACGCCACCATCGCGATGGACTACTACGCGCTGCGGCTGCTCGGCTCCAGGGCGCTGGGCCGGGCGGCCCGCGGGGAGGCAGACGTCGCGGGCTTGTCGGTGCTGAAGGTCTTCGGTTCGGAGGCCGAACAGAGCGCACTGCGGCATGCGCTGGACGCGGCCGGGGTCGACGGGTTGCGCGACACGGTACTCACCGCGCCGTACAACCCTTACGCCCCAGGCCTTTTCACCGCCAGCCGGTTCAGCCGTTACATCAGCAGTTACGCGGGCACCATCGCGGGCGGCACCTCGGAGATTCAGCGCAATATCATCGCCCAGCGAGTGCTGGGTCTGCCTTCGCGATGATTACGGCGATCATAAAGCGGGGCACAGGGACGACAGAAACTCCTGGGTCCGGCGTCGTGAGTCGATCCGTTGGGTTGTGTCCTTGCCCAACGGGACAATTCGTGCCGCCAGATCGGTGACACCCGCGTCGCGATAGCTGCGCAGCCGGTTGAGGATTGCCGACTCGTCGCCCGCTGCCATGGTGTCGCCGACGTCCCGGGCGTCACCGTGTTCCAGCAGTCGCACATAGTTCGGCGAGAAATCGGCGTGCCCGAGCACCTCGCCGGCGTAGCCGCGAGCATCGTCCGCCTCGCTGTCAGAGCAGAGTGCGACGGGCACACCGGCCACGACCCGCGGCGCGGGCCGTCCCGCGTCGGTAGCGGCCGCGGTGATGCGCGGAACGACGTGGTCGCGGATCGCCCGCTCGTCCGCCATCCAGAGCACCGTGCCGCCGGCCCGCTCCCCCGCGAGGCGCAGCATGGACGGCCCCAACGCGGACAACAGAATTGGAATCGCATAGGTGTCCGTCACATCCACCGGCGAGTGCACGGAAAAGCTGCCATTGTCGACGTCGACCGTCCCAGGCCCGGCGAACGACGCGTCGAGCACCTCGAGGTAGTCGCGCATCACGCGCGCCGGATGCTGGTAATCCAATCCGAGCTGACCATTGACGATCCAATGATGCGACGGCCCGATCCCGAGCGTGAACCGCCCGCCGCACGCGATCTGGATGGTCAACGCTTGCTGCGCCATGATCATCGGATGGCGGGTCTGAATCGGGACGACCGCCGTGCCGATTTCGATGCGATCGGTTGCCTGCCCGATCAGCGTCACAGCGGTCATCGCGTCGAGGTAGCCGGGAACCTGCGGCATCCAAAATGAGGTGAAATCACCGTTTTCGGCCGCGGCGGCATCGGCGACCAGCCCGGTAAGCCGGTCGGCACGCGGGCGCTCCTTGTCCGAGCCAACCATCAGGCCGATGCGCATGCGGCCCACTGCTTACGGGACATACCGATCCCACTCATAGGGCACCACCGCGAAAAACGGTGCGGCGAATAAGGGTTCGACGTCCGACTCGGCCCAACGCGCCCTCAGCACCGGCCGCAACCGTTCCGCGGTGGCGACCGGGTCGTCATCGAGAAAGCAATACGTGATCGACTGATCCCCCTGAGCACTCGCCAAATTGGCGTCGACCCGACGCGACAGCGCGGACCAGACACCGGCGACACCCTCGACCTCAAGCAGCGGATCCACCGACGCCGAACCCCGCTCGACCAACAGGAACGCACCTCGCACCGGCAGCCAGGGCAGCACGTCCGATCCGACCTTGACCCGGGGTGCGGCAGCCCGGCTGCGGACCTCGTACACGCCACGTTCCACCGGTGGCAGCAACGGGAGTTTGCGGCCGGCATTTCCGAGGGCCGTCGACAGCTCATTGAAATCACGAAGTCCGGCCGCGTCGCTGAAGAAGTACGTCATCACGTGCTCGACCGCGTCCAGCGGGCCATCGCTGAGCGCACGCGCGGCGCGGCAGGCCGGTGTGGACACCAGCCGCAACGATGCCCGCACCGCGGCCAGCCGATGCTGCTCCGGGCGATGATCCAGGGTGTGCCAACGCAGGTAGTCGGCGTCCGTTCCGTCAGGATGACGAGTCGCCATGGAGACGAACAGCGTGGTGATTTCTCCACGCCCGGTGGCGAGGATATCCGCGACCTCGTCCGATGGCGTGCCGGGAAGCTGCATCGCGTACATCCTTAAGGTCTCGTCGAATCATGCTGGGGCAGCGGAATTTCCGGATGTCGCGCCGCGATCATGCGCCGGAAGCCCTCGCGCCACGGCACCTTCGTTCGGCCAAGTACTTCGTGCATGTGGGTGACGTCCGGCCACAACGGTGTGTGCGCCGCAGGCGTGTATTCGAAGATCGGCTCGACACCGACCAGCTCACCCATGAACGTGCAGTAGTCCTCGACGCTGACCGTCTCGCTGCCGGCCCAGTTCACCACGACCGGCGGCACCGCGGCGACCTCCATGGCCCGGATGCCGAGTTCCACGTAATCGTCTTCGTAGATCGGGTTGTAGTTGTTCGGCTTGTCGGGATGCAGCCGAATTGGCTTGCCCGCCAGCATCGCATCGAGACGATCGGCGGGGGCGCCGCCCTGAGGGCCATACGTCGAACAGATCCGGATAATGGTCAGCGGTATCCGATAGTGCTTGGCGATCCACGTGCAAACCGCCTCCGCCGCAACCTTGGACATGCTGTAGTTCGCCCGCAGCGGCACCCCCGGCGGATCGCTCTCGGCCAAAGGTCGCTGGCCCTGGTAGGCGTAGATCGAGCCAGTGGAGCAGAAGACGAAACCCTTGGCGGCGCGGCAGTGGTGGAGCAATTCGCCGGACACCTGCGCGTTCGTTTCGATGCAGCGGCTCCAGTCGTCGGCGCCGGGATCCACGGCCGCATGGAAGATGTAGGTGAAATCGTCGGGGAGACCGGAGAAGTCGCCGGTGCTGATGTCCAGCGCGACGGGCAAGATGCCGGCATCGATGAGTTTTACGCCGTCCGCGGGGTCTTTCAGGCGAGCGGCACCCCACACCTCGTTTCCCGCCGCGGCCAGGGCACGCGCGATGGGGAACGCGATCTTGCCCGTCGCCCCGGTGATCAGGATCTTCTCCGCGTCGAGCAACAAGCCCTCCCAGTGTGAAGTACTTGATATACGTTTGGAGCATAACGCCCAGCCGATCGGAGATGGCACGGGTGGTCGGGCTCGATGTTGTGCCGCCCCCGGATGTTGCTTACCTGGTCGTGGCGGCGTCAACGAAATAAGCTGGAACGAAGCAAAGGTCGGGATGGACCAATGGGAGGCCCACCATGAGCTGGTTTGTTCGTCGTTTGACCGCCGCCATCGCGGTGGTCTTCGTGGCGATGGCGGTTGCGGTGATCGCGACGCCGGGTGTCAGCTCGGCGCAGTGCGGTCAAAACATGTCGTGGAATGAGGCGACCGGCGAGTGCAAACAGCCAACGGCGCCGCCAGCGTGGTACGTGCCCTCGCCGCCCTACGCGCCGTCATTCGCCGGGCAGGATGTGCCGCCGCCTCCCCTACGGCCTTCGTGGTCACCGAACGATCCGATGTGGAGTGTCGGCTTTCACCAATGGGGTGCCTATTTCAACGGCGTCTGGGTGCCGTACTGACGGCAGGCGCCCACCCCACCGGACATGCAGCACGAGCATTGCAACGCGTCTGGATTACGTCTGCTGGACAGTGATAACGTAATTCTCCGATTCGTATAACGGGCCTACCAAGCTGCATCCCGGCGCCGTTCGACTCGCGGAGGTGACGTGTCAGCAGCACCGGGCCGCCCACTGCCCCTGGTCACGCAGGAGAACGAATTCTTCTGGACCTCGGGCTCCGACGGAAAGCTACGGCTGCAGGAATGTAAATCCTGCGAATCCCTGATCCATCCGCCGGCGCCGGTGTGCCGCTATTGCCGCTCATTGGATATCGGGGTGCGCGCGGTATCCGGCAAGGCGACGCTCGCCGGATTCACCATCAACGAGCGGTTCAGTCTGCCCGGGCTGGTAGCGCCCTACGTGATCGCGCAGGTGGCGATCGCCGAAGATCCCCGGGTTCGATTGACCACCAACATCGTGGACTGCGACCCCGCTCAGCTCGACCTCGGTCAGCAGGTCGAGGTTGTCTTCGAACAGGTCGAGGACGTGTGGTTTCCGCTGTTCCGCCCGGTACCGAACGCCGAGCCCGCTGCACTGCCGGCCGACGAGATAGCGCCGGAGCGTTTCGGCGAACACGTGCGCCCAATGCTGACCCCGGAGAAATTCGAAGACAAGGTGGCGCTGACCGGGATCGGCATGTCACCGATCGGGCGGCGACTGATGGCACTGCCGCTGTCCCTGACGGTGCAGGCGTGTGAGGCCGCCATCGCCGACGCCGGCCTGACGTACGCCGACATCGACGGCCTGTCCACCTACCCCGGCGCGATCAATGTCGGCGGATTCGGGGAGGGCGGCGTGACCGCTCTCGAGGCCGCGCTGGGTATTCGGCCGACATGGCACAACGGCGCCATGGAGACGTTCGGCCCGGGCGGTTCGGTGATCGCCGCGATGCTTGCGGTCGCCTGCGGCCTGGCGCGCCACGTGCTCTGCTTCCGGACGCTGTGGGAAGCCACCCACGGCGAGCTGATGAAGCAGGGCAAGATCGCCCCGTCGATGGGCCGGATGTCGGGCTGGCAGATGCCATTTGGAGCCACCTCGGCGGCACACACCTTGGCGATGAACGCGCAGCGCCACTTTCACCGTTACGGCACCACGAAAGCGACACTCGGCTGGATCGCGTTGAACCAGCGTGCCAACGCCGAACTCAACCCGACGGCCATCTACCGGACCCCGATGACGATGGACGACTACCTGAACGCGCGGCCCATCACCACGCCGTTCGGGCTGTACGACTGCGACGTGCCCTGCGACGGCGCGATCGCCGTCATCGTCTCCGCCGTCGACGCCGCCCGCGACCTGGCCAAGCCGCCGGTACTGGTGGAAGCGGTGGGCACGCAGATCATCGAGCGTATCGACTGGGACCAGAGCACTCTCACCCATGAGCCCCAGGTGCTGGGCCAAGCCGCGCACGTGTGGACGCGCACCTCGCTACGACCCGGGGACGTCGACGTGGCCGAGCTGTACGACGGCTTCACGATGAACTGCCTGTCCTGGATCGAGGCCCTCGGCTTCTGCGGAATCGGTGAGGCCAAAGAGTTTCTGGACGGCGGCAAGAACATAGCCCGTGACGGTCAGCTGCCGCTCAACACCCACGGTGGCCAGCTCTCCCACGGCCGCACCCACGGCATGGGACTGCTGCACGAGGCCATCACCCAGCTGCGCGGCGAGGCCGGCGACCGCCAGGTCGTCGACGCCCGGGTCGGCGTGGTCAGCAGCGGCGGCCTCACGCCCAGCGGCGTGCTGCTGCTGCGGGCCGACACATGAGCACCGCGCCGCGTCCCCGGCTGGTAATCGTCGACGGGGTGCCGATGTCGGCGGTGGTCGCCGAAGCACCCGACCCGAAGGCCGTGATCGTGGCCATTCACGGCGGCGGCACGACCGCGGTCTATTTCGACTGCCCGGGCCACCCGTCGTATTCGCTGTTACGGACCGGCGCGGCAGCGGGATTCACCGTGGTGGCCCTCGACCGGCCTGGCTATGGCAGTTCGGCGCCCTATCCCGAGGCGATGGTCGAGGGCGATCAGCGCGTTAACCTGGCTTACGGAGCGGTCGATCGCATCATCGGCGAACGACCAAGCGGTGCAGGCATATTCGTGATGGGCCATTCGGGCGGATGCGAACTGACGATGCGGATGGCCGCCGACGAGCGCGGTGCCGATCTGCTCGGCATCGAATTGGCCGGCACCGGCCGGCACTATCACCCCGCGGCCCGCGAAATGCTGAAGACGGCAACGCGCGAACGCCGTCCGTCCGGGCTACGCGAGCTGTTGTGGCACCCGGAGCACTTGTATCCGCCCGAGATCCTCACCGGGGTCACGGTTTCCCCGACGGCTCCCGCCTACGAGGACCAGATGGTGTCGGACTGGGCACGTCAGACCTTCCCTACGCTGGCCCCAGCCGTGCGGGTGCCGGTGCACTTCAGCATCGCCGAGCACGAAAAGGTTTGGCAGACCGATGATTCAGCGGTGGAGGAGATCACCGCGATGTTCTCCGCCGCGCCTCGTTTCACCCTGCACCGGCAACCCGAGGCGGGGCACAACATCAGCCTCGGCCACACCGCCGCGGACTACCACTCGACGGTGCTCGCGTTTGTCGAGGAATGTGTGGCTACCTCGGCGGAGGAAGAGGAGGCCGGTTGATGCGGGTGGGATTCATCGGGCTGGGCAGTCAGGGCGGACCCATGGCCCGGCGGATCATCGAGTGCGGCTTCGACACCACGCTGTGGGCACGCCGGCCCGCGTCGGTTGAGCCATTCGCCGACACCTCGGCCCAGGTCGCCCAGTCACCCGCCGAACTCGCCGCGGCCAGCGACCTGGTGTGCCTCTGTGTGGTCGGCGAGGCCGACATCGAGGAAATCGCCAACGGTGAGAGCGGGCTACTCGCGGGACTCAAGCCGGACAGCGTGATCGCGGTGCACAGCACGGTGCATCCCAACACGTGCAAGGAGCTTGCGAAAAAGGCTGAAAGTAAAGGCGCTTCGGTGATCGACGCTCCGGTGAGCGGCGGCGGCCCCGCGGCCGCCGAGGGTCGGCTGATGGTGATGGTCGGCGGCGAGGCCGACGCGGTCGAACGCTGCCGTCCGGTGTTCGAAACCTACGGCGATCCGGTCGTCCACCTCGGCGACCTGGGCTCGGGGCAGACCACCAAGCTGCTCAACAATCTGATGTTCACCGCCAACCTGGGCACCGCAGCCACCGCCCTCGCGCTGGCGAAGTCGTTGGGCATTTCCCCGGAGCGGCTCACCGAGGTCGTCTCACGAGGCAGCGGAAACAGCTTTGCGCTCAATGTCATTGGCAACGAGGGCACCCTGGACCGCCTGGCCGGCCTGGCGGGCACGCTGCTGCAGAAGGACGTCCGGCTGATCGTCGACCTCGCGGATCAGGCCGCCGCCCCCGCGGGGGCGGTATTGGACGCGGCCGATGCCGCGCTGGCCCTGATGGATCACCCCCGATGAGAGTCGGATTCATCGGCGCCGGGCGGATGGGCGGCCCCATGGTGGCGCGTCTTGTCACAGCCGGGCATGACGTCCTGGTGTTGGGCCGCACCGCCGAAAGCCGGCGCGACCTCAAGCGGCTCGGCGCGGCCGTCACGCACGACACGGCCGCCGCCGTGGCACACGCCGACGTCGTGCTGCTCTGCGTATTCAACGACGAACAACTGCGGCAGGTCTGCCTGGACGGCACTCTGTTGGCCACCATCCCGTCCGGCTCGGCCCTGGTGGTGCACACCACCGCGAGTCCGTCGACGATCGACGCCATCGCCGCCCGCGGCGCCCATCTCGCCGTCATCGACGCGCCGGTCAGCGGAGGCCCGCACGACATCGCGGCAGGCAAGCTCACGCTCTTCGTGGGTGGTGCCGACGACGCAGTGGCACGCGTGTGGCCGGTATTGGGCTGCTATGGCGACCCGATTCTGCATGTCGGCCCATGCGGCGCGGGTCAGAAAGTGAAGCTGGTTAACAACGCATTGTTCGCCGGCCACATCGGGCTGCTCGCCGAAGCGATCCGCCTGGGCGAGCAAATGGGCCTGCCCGAGGCGACGGTGCTGGGTGCGCTGCCGCGTGGCAGCGCTACCAGCCGGGTCCTGGACATTGTGGCCGCGAGCGGTTCCATCGCGTCGTTTATCGAGGTGGCCGGCGAATTCGTAGACAAAGACGTCGCAGTCGTTCGCAATATCGCTGAAGAACTCGGCAGCGATCTCGGCGCGCTCGACAATGTCATCAATGCCGTCAACATTGTTGGAAAAAGTTTGCGATGACGGCCCTACAGTTCTTTTCGGTTCGCCTCGAACCCGCTACCGTTAGCGTTACAGTCAGGCATTCAACCGTAAAGGTCCAGCCCCGCATCGCGTCACGGAGGAGTCCGCAGTGACAAAACCGAAAGTCGTCTTCGACCCGTACTCGGACGAGTTCTACAACAACCCGTTCGACATTTACGCACGGATGCGCGAGGACGCTCCGCTCTATTACGACGAGAAAGAAGACTTCTACGCACTAACCCGTCATGAGGATGTGGCGGCCGCGTTCAAGGACTTCGAAACCTACTCCTCGGCGCGGGGCTGCGACCTGGCGATGGTCCGCAGGGGCATATCCCCCGAGCAGAAGTCGATCATCTTCATGGATCCGCCGGACCACCGCCACATGCGCAGCCTGCTCAACAAGGCGTTCACCCCACGGGCGATCACCTCGCAGGTGGAGACTATCCACGAGGTGATCGACAAGTACCTGGGTGCTTGCGATCCGGACAACTTCGACGTCGTGCAGGACTTCTCCGGCCCATTCCCGGTGGAGGTCATCACCCGGATGGCCGGCGTGCCCGAGGAATACCGCCAGCAAGTGCGGCACTGGATCGACACCAGCCTGCACCACGAACCGGGCCAGATCGAGATCAGCGAAGCCGGCATGCAGGCCAACATCGACACCGCGATGTACTACTTCGGCCTCATCCAAGAGCGGCGCGGCGACCTACAGGACGACATGATCAGCAGGCTGATCACGGCCGAGATCCCCTGCGAGGACGGTACGACCCGCAAGCTCGACGACATCGAAATCACCGGATTCGCGACGCTTTTGGGCGGTGCCGGTGCCGAAACCGTCACCAAGCTGCTCGGTAATGCCGCGGTGATCTTCGCCCGTCATCCCGACCAGTGGCAGAAGCTGCAGGACGACCGCAGCAAGATCCCGGGCGCGGTCGAAGAGCTACTGCGCTTTGAGGGGCCGGTCCAATACAACGTCCGCTACACCCTCAAGGAAGCGCATGTCAGCGGCGGCGTGATCCCGCCCTTCAAACCGGTGTTCCTCTGCGGCGCCGCGGCCAACCGTGACAGCGATGCCTTCACCAACGCCGACACGTTCGACATCGAGCGCGACCAGACCGAGGCACAGCATCTCGGCCTCGGGTACGGGATCCACAGCTGCCTCGGCGCAGCGTTGGCCCGCCTGGAAAGCCGGATCGCCCTCGAGAAGCTCCTCGACTTCATGCCGCGCTACGAGGTGGACTGGGACGGGTGCAAGCGAGTGACCATGCAAAACGTCGCGGGCTGGAAGCACGTGCCCGTCAAGGTCCTTCGGTAAGGGGGTCGCAATGACGAAGAAGATCGAGGTCGATTGGGGACTCTGCGAAAGTAACGGTGTCTGCATGGGCATCAATGCCGAGATCTTCGAGCTCGGTGACGACGACATGCTGACCGTCCACCAGGAAGAAGTCACCCCGGAGATCGAGGCGGACGTCCTCGAGGCCGTCCGTCAATGCCCTCGCCAGGCGATCTCCATCGTGGAGTAGCTTGCGGCCGAAGGGATCTAGAACCCCGAGAGGATCACCGCATTGCAATCGGCGGCCGCCTGGCGCAGTTTCGCCGCCTTTTGGTAGCCCTCGGATTCGTACCACGCGCGCGCGGCATCAACCGATTCGAATTCCAGCACCACGGTCTGATCGCCGTGCCAGGTGCCCTCGATGGTCGTGGGCTTGGTGTCTACCGCAAGAATCGTGGCGCCGCTCATCGCCGAACCGGCGGCCTTGCCGTAAGCCTTCATGCCCTCTGGGTCCTTGATGGCCTCGGTGAGGATGACGTATCCCTTAGGCACTGAATCTCCTTGCTTGTGTCAGTTTTCGTCTTTGATCTCGCTGATGGCCTGCTCGGGACAGCATTCGATGGCCTCCTGCGTGGCCGCCTCCAATTCCGTTGGGACGTCGGAGGTAATCGACTCCGCATAGCCGTCGTCGGTGAGGCTGAACACGTCCGGGCAGAGGGTAAGGCACATCCCGTGACCGCGACAGCGTTGGTCGTCTACCCAGACCTTCATGCCAGCGTGAACTCCAAGTGCAATTCGGTCAGGCCACGCAGAATGTACGTCGGAACATATTGATAGCGGCGGTCATTCGCCGGCCCATGCATATCCTCGTTGATCCTGATATCGGTCGTGCGGTCCAGCAGCCGCTCGATCGCCACCCGGGTTTCGGCCCGCGCCAGTGGCGCACCGGGGCAGCTGTGGATGCCGCGCCCGAACGAGATGTGCTGGCGGGCATTCTTGCGAGCCGGGTCGAACGTGGTGGGGTCGTCGAACCTGCGCGGATCGCGGTTGGCCGCCGCCTGCACGATCATCACGGTGGTGCCGGCGGGCAGGTCGACGCCGCCGACGTTGACGGGCACCCGGTTCATCCGGAAGTCGCCCTTGACCGGACTCTCGTGACGAAGCGACTCTTCGATGAAGTTCGGGATCAGGCTGCGGTCCTTGCGCAACTGCGCCTGAATGTCGGGACGCTCCCCCAGGGTCTGCAACGCGGCGCCGAGTAGCCGCACGGTGGTTTCCTGGCCCGCGGAGAAGACGTTGGCGGCAACGCGGGCGACGTCTTCGACCTCCGGTGTCGAGCCGTCAGGGTAGGTGGCGGTCGCGAGACCGGTCAGCACATCTTCGCGGGGCTCGCGGCGACGGTCGGAGACGTAGTCGGAGAAGAGGCCGTAGAGGAATTCCAGCGGACTGTGCGACAGCGACTCCTTGCCGGTGCCCCCGATGCCGCCACCCGCGTGCTCGGCGATGCCCTTCACGAACTTGTCGCGATCCTCCATCGGCACGCCCAGCAAGTCGGCGATGACCAGCAGCGTGAAGGGACTCGAGAAGCCCTTGATCCAGTCGCCCTTGCCCGGCGGCAGGAACTCGTCGAGCACCTCGTCGGCGAGCGCCCACATGGCGTCCTCGTTCTCCTTGAGGCGCTTGGGGGTGATCAACCGCATCAGCAGCGAGCGGTGGTTGGTGTGGGTCGGCGGGTCAAGCGTGGGCAGCTGGTCGCTGAAGGGCAGCTCGTCGCGATGCTCTTCGATCAAGTCGGTGATGTCACTATTGCCCAGGCCCTCGAGCGGCACCGGAAAGCCGGGGAACGGGCCGGTCACCGAGATGCACGAGGACCACGTCGCGGCGTCGTTGAGCACGGCGCAGGCCTCGTCCCAACCGGTCACCATCGTGACGCCGTGGTGGTCTTCCCGGGTCACCGGGCACTGCTCCCGCAGCGCCTCGTAGTACGGGTACGGGTCCGCGATGAGCTCTTTGCCGCGGAAGAAGTCCAACTTGGAGAAGTCGTTCGCCATCTTGCTCCGTTCGAATCTCAGCAGTGAGAATGATCCTCTCAGAGATGAGTATTAGATTTCCACACGGCTTGATTGTCGTCAACGACGGGGTGTCGCGGTCGGGTATGAGACATGCCGAAAAGGTCCCTCGTTCGGGCCGGCCGGCGCAGGTGTGATTCAGCTGGCCGGGACCAGATCGGCGGCCACCGACGGGCATGCCAGCAGCCCGCTCCGGAAGTTTTCGGCCTGACCGATCGAGTACTGCGGTATGGCAGCTGCGGCTAGCGCCTTGCCCTTGAACATCTGCGCGGCCATGCTCAGCCGGTGCTGGACCAGGCCGACGCTGCCGTCGAGCTCGGCGGGCCAGGTGTCCCCCCACAGCGTGACCTCAGTGACCCCGTGATCGAGGGCTTGCAAGACACCTTGCCGCACCCGCGAATCGCAGCCCACCAGATCCGCCGCGGCCGCCAGGGCCTGTGGACGGGGACGATCCTCGACCGACGCGAGGGCGTGTTCGAGGTCGAGAGTGCGGGCTCCGATGATCTGCAGTGGCCGAATATCGGGGTGGTCGGCCAGATCGGTGAGCAGGACGGTGACGTCCCAGCCGGCCATCGACCGGTCGAACAGCCATCCCCCCGCGAACCGCACCACGTCGACCACGCAGGAGGCGACGACGTCGAGCCGATACCTCATGTCGTGCTGAGGGGCTTCTGGGGCGGCGCGAAGTCCCGCGCCAGCGTCTCGGCGTACTGCTTGAACACCTCGGTCAGCGGTATCGAAGGATCGAGTAACCATGTGGTTTCCATTCCGTGGACGAAGGCGAGTATTTCCACTGCCTTGATGGTGGGGTCTACGTCTGCGCGATACCGGCCATCGGCCTGGCCATTGCGGATGAGCTGGGCGACGATGTCGACCGCTTCGCGGTGTCTCGCCAGCATCCGATCGTGCAATGGGGCGTCGGGAAGGATGTTCTCGACCAGCAGCACCGTGAACGTGCCGACCAATTCGGGCGCCCGGCTAAATCGATCGGCGACCGCAGAGATCTGGGCCATCAGGTCGCCGGACCGGTCGGCGTGGGAATCGTCGTCCTGATCGCGGGCGTCCAGGACCGCGTGGAGCAACTGCTCCTTGGACTCGAAGTGATGCAGCAGCCCCGCGGGGGTTACGCCGGCCTCACCGGCGATCTGGGCCAATGTGGTGTTGCGCCAGCCGTTGCGCGTGAGGAGCCGTTGCGCGACCGTGAGGATCCGCTGCTTGCGGTCCTCACCTTTGGCGAGAAGCGTGTCATAACGCCGTGCGTCGGGCACCGGACTCCTTTGACCGATTGACAGGCCGAACCAACCTAGTGAACACACAGTAGGTAGGTTTGCCCGCTGTGACAAGGGTCTCAGCCGGACTCTTAAGAAGTTCTTTGGTCGGTGCTACGCGACCAATTCGACCAGGGTGGCGTTGGCTGTGCCCCCGCCTTCGCACATGGTCTGCAGCCCGTAGCGAATGCCGTTATCGCGCATGTGGTGGGCCAATCGCGTCATCAGCACCGCACCGGAGGCGCCCAGCGGGTGCCCCAACGCGATGGCGCCGCCCAGCGGATTGACCAGGCCCGGGTCCGCGCCTGTCTCGGCAATCCACGCCATGGGGACCGGCGCAAAGGCCTCGTTCACCTCGAAGGCGCCCACTTCGGCGAGCGAGACGCCCGCCTTGTTCAGCACCTTTTCGGTCGCCGGAATGGGGCCGGTGAGCATGAGCACCGGATCCGCCCCGGTGACGGCCCCGGCCCGGTACCGCACGATCGGGGTCAGCCCCAGCTCGACCGCCAATTCCGAGGTCGTCACCAGCAGCGCGGCCGCACCGTCGGAGATCTGCGAGGAGTTGCCGGCGTGGATGACGCCGTCTTCGGCGAACGCGGGCTTGAGTGCGCCCAGCTTCTCCACGGTGCTCCCCCGCCGCACGCCCTCGTCCGCAGCGACGATGGCTTGGTCGTCGGTGATGACGGGGATCATCTGATCGGTGAAGGCGCCACTGTCCTGGGCCGCGGCGGCCCGTTCGTGGGATTGGACGGAGAATTCGTCGAGCTGGCCGCGGGAGAAGCCCCACTTCTTGGCGATCATCTCGGCCGAAAGGCCCTGGTTGAAGGAAAAGTCGTCGTAGCGGGCGAGCACCTTCGGCCCGTAGGGCATGCCGGTCGCCCTGGCGGAACCCAGCGGAACGCGGCTCATCACCTCGACCCCGCCGGCCACCACGACGTCTTGCTGGCCCGACATCACCGCCTGCACCGCGAAGTCGAGGGCCTGCTGGCTGGAACCGCAGGCCCGGTTGACCGTGGTGCCGGGGATGCTCTCGGGCCAGCCGGCAGCCAGCACCGCGTAGCGCCCGATGTTGCTGGACTGATCGCCGACCTGCGACACGCATCCCCAGATCACGTCGTCGACGATCTCGGGCCCCACACCGGCACGCGCCAGGACCTCGTTGAGCACGATCGCGGACAGGTCCGCGGCGTGCATGCCCGACAGCCCGCCATTGCGTTTCCCGACAGGCGTACGCACCGCCTCGACGATGACCGTTTCCCGCATATCCCTACTCCGAATCCTCGTCAGATTTTGATAGCGCCCACCGGCCAGTAAACGACGGCTCCCGTCGCTCGCTGAAGGCGGCATAGGCGGCCGCCGCATCCGCTGTCGCAAAGTTACCGATCTGGGCTCGCGCCTCGTTGGCCAGCGCGTCGCGAAGGGTGCGGTCAGCGCCCTCGTTCAACAGCGCCTTGGTCTGGGCCAGCGCGATGGGCGGACCGGCCGCGAGCCGGTCGGCCAGGTCCTTGACGAAGGCGTCGATCTCCCCGGCGGACACCACCCAGGTGACCAGGTTCAGGGCGAAAGCCTCCGCGGCGTCGATGGTCTCGGCCAGCAGCGCCAGCCGCTTAGCCTGTTGCAGGCCAACAAGTTTCGGCAACAGCCAGGAACCGCCGAGGTCGATCGACAGACCCCGCTTGGAAAAGATCTGGGAGAACGTCGATTCCGGGGTTGCGACCACCAGGTCGCAGCCCAGCGCCAGGTTCCATCCGGCGCCGACCGCGACGCCCGTCACCTTGGCCACCGTCGGGATCGGAAGTTCGTGCAACGCCAGCGCCACATCGGTCAGCCGCTGCAGCTTGTATTTCGGATGAATGTCGTCCGGAATCCCAATGTCGGCGCCGGAGCAAAAGGCCCCGCCCGCACCGGTGATCACCAGCGCCCGCACGCTGCGGTCGCGGCCGGCATCGTGCAGCGCATCCCGCAACGCAATCCACAGCTGCGGGCTGATCGCGTTTTTGCGCCGCGGCCGATTGAGGGTCAGCGTGCGTACCCCTTCGCTGTCGTCGGACAGCAGCACGGGGTCGTCGGGGGACGTCAATAGCTTCTCGGCAGTTTCAGGACGTTAGATCCCAGGAAGTTCAGGATCATCTCCTGGCTGACCGGCGCGATCTTCATCAGCCGGGCCTCACGGAAGTAGCGCGTGATGTGGTACTCCTCCGCGTAGCCCATGCCGCCGTGAGTCTGCAAAGCCCGGTCCGCAGCAGTGAAGCCGGCATCGGCACACAGGTATTTGGCGGTATTCGCCTCGCGCCCACAGGGTTTGCCGTTGTCATAGAGCCAGGTCGCTTTGCGCAACATCAGCTCGGCGGCGTCGAGCCGGGCCAGCGAATCCGCGAGGGGGAATTGGATACCCTGGTTCATGCCGATCGGCCGGCCGAAGACTTCGCGCTCGTTGCCGTACTTCACCGCTTTCTCGAGCGCCACCCTGCCGATACCGAGCGCCTCGGCCGCGATCAGCATCCGCTCGGGATTCAGGCCGTCGAGGATGTACTGAAATCCCTTGCCCTCCTCCCCAACTCGGTCCTCGACCGGTACTTCGAGATTATCGATGAACAACTCGTTGGAGCTGACGGCGTTACGACCCATCTTGCGGATCGGGCGGATATCGATACGGCTGCGATCGAGGTCGGTGAGAAACAGCGTCATCCCGTCGGTCTTTTTGGCCACCTCGTCGTAGCTCTTGGTGCGGGTGAGCAGCAGGATCTTGTCGGACTCCATCGCTTTGGAGATCCATACCTTGCGGCCATTGACGATGTAGCGGTCTCCGTCGCGCTTGGCGAACGTCGTGATACGCGAAGTATCAAGCCCGGCACCGGGTTCGGTCACTCCGAAGCAGATGTGCACATCGCCATTGGCGACCGTTGGCAAGGTGCGCGCCTTGAGTTCGTCGGAGCCGTGCACGACGACCGGCTGCATGCCGAAGATCGACAGATGGATCGCGCTGGCTGCGTTCATCGCACCGCCGGACCTGGCGACCTCTTCGAGCAGCAGTGTGGCTTCGGTGATTCCGAGGCCATGGCCGCCGTATTCGGTCGGAATCGTCATGCCAAGCCAGCCGCCGTCGGCTATAGCGCGATAGAACTCGGTTGGAAACTCGTGCGCGAGGTCCTTTTCCATCCAATACTGGTCGTCGAATTTCCGTGCCAGCTCGGCGACCGACTTGCGGATCAGCTCCTGGTCGTCTGTCAGCTCGAAATTCATTCCACCGCCGGGCACTGCTGGATCTCCTTAGGTCAGTTCATGCACCGGCGCGCGAACTCGTCCGGTAGCGGGTCAATCCTTGTTGCCTGAAAGGGCTTTCGCGTTCGCGGCAAAGTCTTGGAACGACGAACCCGCCCGGGTGTCCTTTTGGTGGCCCGCCGCCTTGATGGATACGTCGTGTCCCTCGGCCGCCTTGCGCAACGCGCCGACCGTCGCCTGTTCACGGGGGATGTGGGTGAACGGGTCGAACGAGTACCACCGCATGGCGTTCTCGTAGGTCATCTTGTTGATCTCGTCGTCGGGAACATTGTTCAACGACAACACATCCCACAGCTCCTCCGGCGCACCCGGCCACATCGAGTCGCTGTGCGGGTAGTCGGCTTCCCAGCAGATGTTGTCGATGCCGATCATGTTGCGCAGCGCCACACCGACCTTGTCGCTGATGAAGCAGGTCAGGAAGTGGTCGCGGAAGACCTCGCTGGGCAGCTTGCCCTTGAAGTCCTGGTGCGTCCAGGTGGAGTGCATCTCGTAGGTGCGGTCGGCGCGCTCCAGGAAGTAGGGGATCCAGCCGGTTCCGCCTTCGGACAGCGCGACCTTGAGGTCCGGGTACTCCTTGATCGGCTTCGACCACAGTAGGTCCGCGGCGGCCTGCACGATATTCATCGGTTGCAGGGTGATCATCACGTCCATCGGCGCATCGGGTGCCGTGATGGCCAGCCGGCCCGAGGATCCGATGTGCACGTTCATCACGGTGTCGGTGTCGCACAAGGCTTTCCACAGCGGGTTCCAGTACTCATTATGGAAGCTGGGGTAGCCCATCGCGGCCGGGTTCTCGGTGAAGGTCAGCGCGTGCACGCCCTTCTTGGAAACGCGGCGCACCTCGGCGGCACAGGCCTCGGCATCCCAGATCACCGGTATCGCCATCGGGATGAACCGCGCGGGGTAGGCGCCACACCACTCGTCGATGTGCCAGTCGTTATAGGCCTGCACCAGCGCGATCGAAAAGTCGTGGTCGTCGGTGGCGAACAGCCGCCCCGCAAAGCCCGGGAACGACGGGAAGCAGATCGAGGCCAGAATGCCGCCGGCGTTCATGTCCTTGATTCGTTCGTCGACGTTGTAGCAACCGGGCCGGATCTCATCGAGGCCCGTCGGCTCGATTCCGTACTCTTCCTTGGGCCGGCCGGCGACCGCGTTCAGTGCCACGTTCGGGATGACCGTGTCGCGGAACTTCCACATGTCCGAGCCGTCATCGTTGTGCACCAGGCGAGGTGCGTCATCCTGGTACTTCTTCGGCAGATTGTTCTTGAACATGTCGGGTGGCTCGACGGTGTGGTCGTCGACGCTGATCAGCATCATGTCTTCTTTGTTCATGAGCTTCCCTCTCCATCGGATCCAGGTGCAGTCTGCTTCCAGGACGTTGGCTGTCGGCTCGCCCCGCTACCTCTGAAAACTATCTTCTCGCCATTTGAGAATCAACATCCACAGGGCCGTCCGGACAAATGCGGATACTGTTCCGGTATACCTCATCTTGGCGCGGATGGCCCTCTCACGTGCGACTACACGATCACGAAAATGCCTGCACCAGGCATTCGTCCGAAGAACAAACCAAAAATTTGTTATAGAGGCGGCCGGATGGCGCCGCCGGGACTGCCGACAAACCGTTGCGGTGCGGATTGCGACTCGGCCAGCCGCGGCTCACTACCCGCTGGCATTGACCAACCGAGCGAATCGTGCAAGTCTGTTAGTTGTAAATGAGAATCTGATTCTCTTTCGCCGAGAGGATACCGCCGATGCGCTTGCCGCCGCTCCCCGCTGATCAGTGGGACGAGGCTACCCATCAGGCACTTTCGGCCATGCGCGGCGCGGACACCAACAATGCGCTTTCCACGCTGGCTCACCACCCGGCGCTGGCCAAGGCGTTTCTTCGGTTCAACGTTCACCTGTTGATGTCGTCCACGCTGCCGCCGCGCATCCGCGAACTGGCCATCCTGCGGGTCGCCCACCGTCGCGAATGTGCCTACGAATGGTCACACCACGTCAGCATGGCCAAGGACGAGGGAATCACCGACGATCAGATCGCGGCGGTCCAACGCGGTGAGGCCGACGACGCGTTCGATCGCGCGGTGATCGCCGGTGTCGACGAGCTCGACGAGCAATCGCAGTTGTCCGACCAGACCTGGGCGGCGCTCGGCGAGCGCCTCAATGACCAGCAACGCATGGATTTCGTCTTCACGGTCGGCTGCTACACCCTGCTGGCCATGGCCTTCAACACTTTTGGCATCCAGCTCGAACACGCCGACCAGCACTGACAAGAGAGGTAAGAAAGTTGCCGCACTTCCCGAAGCCAGCCGCCGGCAGCTGGACAGAAAACTACCCCGACTTGGGCACCGCGCCGGTCGACTACACCGACTCAATCGATCCGGCATTCTTCGAGGCCGAACGCGAGGCGGTCTTCAAGAAGACCTGGCTCAACGTCGGCCGGGTCGAGCGACTCCCCCGGACCGGCAGCTACTTCACCAGAGAACTGCCGTCGGCCGGCAAGGGCACCTCGGTGATCATCACCAAGACCAAGGACGGGACCGTCAAGGCCTACCACAACGTCTGCCGGCACCGCGGAAACAAGTTGGTGTGGAACGACTTTCCCAACGAAGAGACTTCCGGCACCTGCCGGCAGTTCACTTGCAAGTACCACGCCTGGCGCTACAGCCTCGACGGTGACTTGACCTTCGTCCAACAAGAAGACGAGTTCTTCAACCTCGACAAGGGCAACTTCGGCCTGGCGGCCGTCCGTTGCGAGGTGTGGGAAGGCTTCATCTTCATCAACTTCGACGACAACGCGGCGCCGCTCGCCGACTATCTAGGGCCGCTGGCCAAGAGCATCGAGGGCTACCCGTTCGGCGAGATGACCGAGACCTACTCCTATCGGGCCGAGGTCGGCAGCAACTGGAAGCTGTTCATCGACGCGTTCGTCGAGTTCTACCACGCGCCGATCCTGCACCAGGGGCAGTACACCAAGGAAGAAGCCGCAAAGATCCAGAAGTTCGGCTACGAGGCGCTGCACTACGAGTTGGCAGGCCCGCACAACCTGCAGTCGACCTGGGGTGGTCAGGCGCCGCCCCCGGACATGTCAATGGTCAAGCCGTTGGACCAGGTGCTACGCAGCGGACTGTTCGGTCCGTGGGACAAGCCGGAGATCATCGAAAAGCTTGAGCTTCCTCCGGGTGTCAACGTGAAACGGGTGCCGCAGTGGGGCATCGACTCGTGGCTGTTCTACCCGAACTTCATGCTGCTGATCTGGGAGCCGGGCTGGTACTTGACCTACCACTACTGGCCCACTGCGGTCGACAAACACATCTTCGAGTCGTCTCTGTATTTCGTGCCGCCGCGCAATGCGCGCGAACGCCTGGCCCAGGAGTTGGCCGCGGTGACGTTCAAGGAGTACGCACTGCAGGACGCCAACACCCTGGAAGCTACCCAGACCATGATCGGCACCCGGGCCGTCAAGGAGTTCCTGCTGTGTGACCAAGAAATCTTGATCCGTCACCTGCACAAGACGACCGCTGATTTCGTGAAGGAGCACCAGCGCAATGTCGCTACCGTCTGAATTCTCGGCCCTGGAGCCCTATTTGGAGTGGGATCTGGCCACCGAGCCCGAGCGCTACGCCAAGCGGCTGGCCTCGACGATGCTCGAGATGCAGGCGTTCTACGATGTCGCGTTCCCGTTGCTGCCTGCGGTCATTGAGTACTGTGACAAGTACCCGCTCGACGACCTGCCGGAGGATGCGAAGACTCTGATGCACATCATGCAGTCGTTGGTGATGGTGTCTTTCCCCATCGAGGCATGGAAGCAGCCGCGCGTCCCCGACAGCGGCGCGGCGTGGGTTGAAGTGCTTCGGGAACCGGTGATCTAAGCGGTGCTCACGCTCAAGGCCGCCGGGCTGCTCGACGTCGACGCCGGTGAGATCCTTCGGCCCGGCATCGTGAAAGTCGAGGACGACTGGATCGTCGGCGTCGGGGGCGATCCCGAGGGCAAGATCATCGATCTCGGCGAGGCGATCCTGCTGCCTGGCTTGATGGACATGGAGGTCAACCTCCTGATGGGCGGGCGCGGGGAGAAGCCCGGCCTGTCCCAGGTTCAGGATGATCCGCCGACGCGGGTGCTGCGCGCGGTCGGCAATGCCCGTCGCACGCTGCGCGCCGGGTTCACCACCGTGCGCAACCTGGGGCTGTTCGTCAAGACGGGCGGCTACCTGCTCGACGTCGCCCTTGGCAAGGCCATCGACGCGGGCTGGATCGACGGCCCGCGGATTGTGCCTGCGGGACACGCGATTACTCCCACCGGCGGGCACCTGGACCCGACCATGTTCGCTGCGTTCATGCCGGGCGCACTCGAGCTCACGGTCGAAGAGGGCATCGCCAACGGTGTCGACGAGATCCGCAAGGCGGTGCGCTACCAGATCAAACATGGTGCCGAGCTGATCAAGGTCTGCTGCTCGGGCGGGGTGATGTCACTGACCGGTCCGCCTGGCGCGCAGCACTATTCGGACGAGGAGCTGCGCGCGATCGTCGACGAGGCGCACCGGCGCGGGCTGCGCGTCGCCGCGCACACGCACGGCGCCGAGGCGGTCAAGCACGCTGTCGAGGCCGGCATCGATTGCATCGAGCATGGTTTCCTGATCGACGACGACGCGATCGCGATGATGGTGGAGCACGACACCTTCCTGGTGAGCACCCGGCGCCTGGCCGAGGCGATGGATGTCTCGCACGCTCCGCCCGCGCTGCAGGCCAAGGCGGCCGAGATGTTCCCGAAGTCGCGTACCTCGATATTGGCTGCCTATGAAGCTGGCGTGAAGATCGCGGTCGGCACCGACGCGCCGGCGATACCGCACGGCAAGAACGCCGACGAGCTTGTCACCCTGGTCGAATGGGGCCTGTCGCCGTTGGCGGTGCTGCGGGCGGCCACGACCACCGCGGCCGAGCTGATCAACTCGCCCGACCGGGGTCGGCTGGCGCCGGGCCAACTCGCCGATATCATCGCGGTACCCGGAAATCCGTTGGAAGACATCACCGTTACCCGCAACGTAAGCTTTGTCATGAAAGGCGGCAAGGTCTATGTCGATAAATCAGCCAACCAGAACTGACGACCTGGTCGAGATTCAGCAGTTGCTGGCCCGCTACGCCGTCACCATCACCCAAGAAGACATCGAGGGGCTCATCGGGGTGTTCACACCCGACGGGACCTACAGCGCCTTCGGCTCAACCTACGGCCTGGACAAGTTCCCGGAATTGGTGGCCGCCGCGCCAAAAGGCTTGTTCCTCACCGGAACTGCCTTGGTCGAGAACATCGACGGTGATTCGGCCAGCGGCACCCAGCCGTTGTGCTTCATCGACGGGTCCACGCATGACATGCGGATCGGCTACTACCGCGACACCTACTCGCGGACCGTCGACGGATGGCGACTGAAGACCCGCGCCATGACGTTCATTCGCCGCAGCGGCGTGCACGACTCCGGGCGCCCGCACGCCATCGGCCGCCCCACGCCGTGAATGTCGAGGAGTTCCGGACCGGTCTGTGCGCGTGGCTCGACGAACACGACCTGACCCCCGGGCCCGACCACTCGCTGCAGGGCCATATGCAGCAATTCCTCCGGGTCAGCCGGGCGCTGTACGACGCCGATTGGATGCGCTACGGGTGGCCGACAGAGGTCGGCGGATTGGGCGGGCCCGCGGTGCTTCGTGCGATCGTCGGCGAAGAGGTGGTGGGCCGTCGGCTGGCCGAGCCCGGCCCGTATTCCATGCTCGAGGTGCTCACACCCACGATGATCGACTACGCCCCCGCAGAACTCGCCGCGGAAATGGTGCCGCGGCTGCTGCGCGGTGAAGAGCAATGGTGCCAAGGCTTTTCCGAGCCGGGTTCGGGCAGCGACCTGGCGTCGCTGACCACTCGCGCCACGCAGCAGGGCGATAACTGGATAGTCAACGGGCAGAAGGTCTGGACCAGCTTCGCCCAGTTCTCCACCCGCTGCATCCTGCTCACCCGCACTGGGCCCGGCCACGACGGAATCACCGCGTTCTTCGTCGACCTCGACACCCCCGGCATCACCGTCCGCCCGCTGCGCACGATGCACGGAGTCGACGAGTTCTGCGAGGTGTACTACGACGATGTGGTGATCCCGGCGAGCCGGATGCTTGGCCAGCCGGGCGACGGCTGGCGGCTCGCGATGGACCTGCTCCCCTTCGAACGTTCCACCTGCTTTTGGCAGCGGATCGCCTATCTCTACTCCCGATTCGATGCGCTCATCGCCGAGGTCTCCGACGGCAGCCAACATGGCAGCCACGACGAATACGAGCTGGGCGCAGCGTATCTCGCGCTGCACACGCTGCGTTGCCGGTCCCGCGCCACCCAGTACCGGTTGCGCGACGGGGCGCGCCTCGGTCCCGACACCTCCATAGACAAGGTGTTGCTGGCCTCGGCCGAGCAGCGGCTTTACGACACGGTCCGCGATCTGCTGCCCGGCACCCTGGAGCTCGACGAAACGCCCTGGCGCTCGGAGTATCTGTACTCGCGCGCGTCGACCATTTACGGCGGTACCGCCGAGATTCAGCGCAACATCATCGCCCGCCGGCTCCTCGACCTCGGGAAGGAGTAGACCCGTGGATCTGACGACAGACTCCGAGGAACTGCAGCTGCTGGCCGAGTCGGTACGCACGTCGATGATCGCCGCCTCCGGCGCCAAGCTCGACGCGGCATTGACCGACCTCGGCTGGCACGACATGCTGGCCGAAATCCCCGACTTCGCAATCCCTCTGGTATTTCGGCTGCTCGGCGAAACCGGTGCGCATGCGCCGGTGCTGAACGACGTGGTGCTACGCGCGGCCGGGAAAGCACCGGGCGGAGTCACCCCGCTTCCGTTCGCGGGGGGGTCCTGGGTGGTGTGGAAACGCGACGACATTCCGAGTTCGGCGATCGACGATGAGTTACCGATACACCCCGTCGCAGAAGGCGATTCAGCTGCGCAGGTCGGGCTCGCCGCCGGGCGGCGGGCACTGGGCTGGTGGCTGGTCGGCGCCAGCCGCGCGATGCTGGCGCTAGCGCGCCAGCATGCCCTCGATCGTGTCCAGTTCGGCCGCCACATCAGCTCGTTCCAGGCGATCCGGCATCGACTGGCCGAGACGCTCGTCGCGATCGAGGGCGCCGAGGCGACCCTGCAAGGCGCCGGCACGGCATCCGACGATCCGGACGACCTGGCCAGCTTGCTGGCCAAGGCGGCGGCCGGCCAAGCGGCGCTGACCGCGGCGCGTCACTGCCAGCAGGTACTCGGCGGTATCGGATTCACCGCCGAACACCAGCTGCACTGCCACATCAAACGGTCGCTGATTCTGGACAGCCTGCTCGGCAGCGCACGGGAACTGACCGGACAGGCCGGAGCGGCGTTGCGGGCCAACGGATCTGCCCCACGGCTGGTGCAGCTGTAGCAGTTGGGTACGCGCGCGGAAGCGCACTGCCTAGAATTGGCGTGCATGCGCTATCCCGTAGAGCCCCGAAATCAGGCCGGCGTCGCTTCGGTGATCCTGGGCGGATTGGCGCTCGCCACCTGCTGGCTGCTGATCGGGGTGCCCTTGGGTATCGCCGCGCTGTTGACCGGTGACATCGCCCGGCGGCGAGCCAGCCGCGGTGAGGCGACGAATCCCCGGGCCGCGATAGCCGGCATGGTGTTGGGGACGGTGGCGATCGTGGCCGGGCTCATCGCGATCGGCTACTACTCCTGGATGGACTCCCAGGATCCGGGCCGTTTGCAGCGGTGCCTGGACAATCCCGCCACGAACAACTGCTAACCGCGGGGCAGCCCAAGGACTCGTTCGGCGATGATGTTGCGCTGAACTTCGGAAGTGCCGCCGGCAATGGTCGCGGCGAAGGTGCGCGTGTACCGGTCGAACCAGCTGCCGTAGTGGCTGTCCAGATTGAGTGGGGCAAACGGGGCGGTGACCCCACGCAGCACGAGTCCGTCGCCCCCCCTGGCGTTGAGCGCGTCCTCGCAGGCGCGTTGCATCGCCTCCGAACCGAGCAGCTTGAGCACCGACTGAGCGGGCACGTCCTCTTCGCCGCGCGCGGCTTTGGCCAAGGTCGCCGAGCCCAGCAGCCGCATCGCGTGGCAATCCATCACCAAAGTGGCGTAGCGGTCGCGCTGCACCGCGCCCGCGGGCCTGGACTCGACCGTCAACGCGTGCAGCATGTCGGCGTAGTCCAGCCACAGCATGGCGCGCTCGTGACCGAGCGAACCGGTCGCGACGCGCCAGCCCGCGTTGAGCTCCCCCACCAAGTTCTCGGCCGGCACCCGCGCATCGGTGAAAAAGACCTCGTTGAAGTCGATGTCTTCGATGTCGCCCACCGACGCGAACGGACGGCGGACCACACCGGGAGTGTCGGTCGGAATCAGTAAAGCACTGATGCCCTTGTGTTTTGGCGCCTCGGGATCGGTGCGCACGAACGTCAACAGAACATCGGCGTGATGGGCACCCGACGTCCACACCTTCTGTCCGTTGACGACGAAGTGGTCCCCGTCGAGTACCGCGCGCGTCTTCAGCGAGGCAAGATCGGAGCCCGCGCCGGGCTCGCTCATGCCCAGCGACGCGGTCATCTCCGCACGCAGAATCGGCACCACCCAACGCTGCTTTTGCTCGGGAGTGCCGAACGACAGCAACGAGGCGGCGATGATGCCCACGCCTTGCGGATTGAAACTTTGATAGATCCGCCGGCGCGACAACTCTTCGAGGTACACGTATTGCTGGAGCAGCGTGGCGTTGCGCCCACCGAACTCCGGTGGATTGCCGGGCAGCAGCCACCCGTTGTCGAACAGCAGCCGTTGCCAGCGGCGGGCCCACTCCGGAATGTCCGAACTCGACTGCGGCCGCTCGCCTGTCACCGCCGCGTCGAGAGGATTCGCGTCCAGGAAAGCCGCGAATTCCGCGCGGAACTCCTCGACATCGGTGTCAAACGTCAGCTGCACAGCACTCCCATGAGATTCGCCAGCGCGTAGCACGTCGGTAGATCCGGGTTTCCGCCGACGGCGCGGTTCACTCTTGCAATTCCGCTTCTATACACACGTCTAGGAGAATAGTATTCTCGTGGCAAGAAAGTTACAATCTCCGACACATGTTCCGTGAGGGGGTCGAGCGCAGCGATGTCACGGCGTTCTCCGGTAGAGTCCAACCATGTTCTCCCCTCGCGGCAATCCTCCGAGCCTTCCGTGAGCAACCCAAGCGAAGAGCCGGCCTGGAAGCAGCGCGCCGTCGAGCGATCCATCAAAACTGCGAAATTGCGTGCGGCGCAGCGCGTTCAGCGCTTCCTCGACGCGGCGCAGGCCATCATCATCGAAAAGGGCAGCACGGACTTTACCGTCCAGGAGGTCGTGGACCGCTCCCGCCAGTCGCTGCGAAGCTTCTACCTGCAGTTTGACGGTAAGCACGAACTGCTGCTCGCATTGTTCGAAGACGCGCTGAGCCGGTCGGCCGACCAGATCCGGGCCGCTACCGAAAGCCATTCCGACCCGCTCGAGCGGCTCCAAGTCGCCATCGAGCTGTTGTACGAGGCCTCGCGACCGGACCCCGCGGCCAAGCGCCCGCTGTTCACCGACTTTGCACCACGGTTGCTGGTGACACACCCGGCCGAGGTCAAGATCGCCCATGCGCCGCTGGTGACGTTGCTGACCGAGCTCATGGAAGCGGCCTGCGACGCAGGCAAGTTGCGCGACGGACTCAATCCCCGGCGGATAGCCGCCATGACAATGCAGACGGTCATGTTCATCGCGCAGTCCAGCGGGGGCTCCGACGACGCGACGATCCACCCGATCAGCGCCGACGAGGTGTGGGACTTCTGCTCATCCGGATTCGTCGGTTAACACTCCCCAGCGCGGAGCCCTTCTCGCCCCAACTGAACTGAGCAAATAACGCACGTGATTTGCCTGGTGAGAATCAGATTCTCTAATATCTAGAATTGCAAGTAGCCAAAACGGATTCGACGTTGACACCCGTTGGCGGGTGATGACAGAGTTCAGTGGCGGCACCCTCCCCGCACCCCTGGGAATGGGGCGCACGTGGTCCCGGCGAGAGGCGATTGATTACCCGTGACAGTCAGTGCGGCCATCATCCCGCTCGAGGAGATCCTCAAGCGCTTCCCCGACTGGGACGTCGACCTTTCCGAGTGCAAGCGTTCCCCCACATCCACCGTGCGGGGATGGGACATGATGCCGGCCGTTCTCCGCTGAGACATGCCGGTTCGATCAACGAATTGAGGTAGCGATGACTGGACGTGTTGAAGGCAAAGTTGCTTTCGTCACCGGCGCGGCGCGTGGTCAGGGCCGCAGCCACGCGGTGCGGTTGGCGCAAGAAGGCGCCGACATCATCGCGATTGACGTCTGCAAGCCCATTGTGGAGAACACCACTATCCCGGCGGCGACGCCCGAGGATCTGGCGGAGACCGCCGATCTCGTCAAGGGTCATAACCGCAGAATCTTCACGGCCGAAGTCGACGTCCGCGATTACGACGCGATGAAGGCTGCGGTGGACACCGGTGTGGAGCAGTTGGGCCGGCTGGACATCATCGTGGCCAACGCCGGCATCGGTAACGGCGGCGACACCCTGGACCAGTGCAGTGAACATGACTGGCAGGAAATGATTGACATCAACCTGTCGGGCGTGTGGAAGTCCGTGAAAGCCGGTGTGCCGCATCTAATTTCGGGCGGCAACGGCGGCTCGATCATATTGACCAGCTCGGTTGGCGGCCTCAAGGCTTACCCCCACTGCGGCAACTACGTCGCAGCCAAGCACGGTGTGGTGGGCATCATGCGCTCCTTCGCCGTCGAGCTGGGACAGCACATGATTCGGGTCAACTCGGTGCATCCCACCCATGTCAGCACCGGGATGATCATGAATGAGGGCACGTGGAAGATGTTCCGCCCAGATTTGGAAAACCCGGGCCCCGACGACATGGCGCCGATCTGTCAGATGTTCCACACCCTGCCGATTCCGTGGGTGGATCCGATCGACATCAGCAACGCGGTGCTGTTCTTCGCCTCCGACGACTCCCGCTACATCACCGGCGTGACGCTGCCGATCGATGCGGGCAGCTGCCTCAAGTAGCCCCTAGAACGGGCTGCTGTTGTTCTGCCATTCCGCCGATTCGGGTCGCGGCCCGTAACGGCGGATGTAGTCCTCGTGCATCCGTGCCTGCTTGCGGCGGTTGATCACGTCGACCAGGTTCGGGTCCAATCCGTGGTCCGCCAGTCGGTGGCGGCGCCAAACCTTGTTCAGGGCAAGGGAAATCAGTAGCGCCCAGATGTAGAGCGGCGCTGTCATCTCGGTGTGCACGTAGAGCGAGGCGGGCAGCAGCCACAGCGGAGCAAGGACGAACAAGGGCGGTATTGCCCACCGGAGCATGTGCCGGCGGACGGCTCCATCGCCGGCCAGATCGCGCGCGACCCAGCTGCGCATCGAGTCGGGCAGGCGCCGGCCATACGAATAGCCGATGTACTGCCAGAGATTGGGTTTCGCGGCGGTCATGATGGCTCCTTGAGGGGGTGTCAGGATTGCAAAGCACCGGCGGCCACGGCGGCCGCGTTGATCCGGGTGAGAACCTGATGCAGGTTCTCGAGTTCGGCCAGCTCGACGCCCAGACGCGCCACGACGGCGGGCGGAATCTCCACTGCACGCTGGCGCAAGGCGATTCCGCGTTCGGTGAGCCTGACATCGGTAGTGCGCTCGTCGACGGCATTCTTGGCGCGAGTGATCAGGCCAAGTCCCGCCAAGCGTTTGAGCATCGGCGACAGCGTGGCCGAATCCAGCTGCAGCGCGGCGGCGATCTGCTTGACCGACAGCGGAGAGTGGTCCGCCCCGGGCGACTTGCGGTGATCCCACAACGCCAGCATCACCAGATATTGCGGATGAGTCAGGCCGAGCGGCTCGAGTAGAGGTCGGTACACCGCCAAGACCGCCCGGTTGGTGGTCGACAGCGCGAAGCACACCTGGCGCTCGAGGGCGAGGGGGTCGATCTCGCGGGCGGTCAGACTGGCCATGCATACATAGTGCCCTAATAGTTAGTGTCCTATCAATATGGGATCTCTCACATCCGCCCACCACCCGGTTGGACCGCGATCGCGTCCTCGGATCGGGGGGTAATACGCTCGGAATCCATGGACGGATTTGAAGGACGCGGGGCAGTCATCACCGGCGGTGCAAGCGGAATCGGCTTGGCCACCGCCACCGAGTTCGCCCGCCGCGGAGCCCGCGTGGTGCTGGCCGACGTCGACAAGTCCGCGTTGGAGCACGCCGTCGCGCGCCTCAAATCCGAGGGGGTCGACGCCCACGGCGTGACGTGCGATGTGCGCCATCTCGAGGAGATGGTTCACCTCGCGGATGAGGCATTCCGCCTGCTCGGCCAGGTCGACATCGTTTTCAGCAACGCCGGCATCGTTGTCGCCGGTCCGCTCGTGGCGATGACCCACGAGGACTGGCGCTGGGTGATCGATATCGATCTTTGGGGTTCGATCCACGCCGTCGAGGCGTTCGTGCCCAAGTTGATCGAGCAGGGCAAGGGTGGCCACATCGCCTTCACCGCGTCCTTTGCCGGGCTGGTGCCCAATGCCGGCCTCGGGGCGTACGGCGTTGCCAAGTATGGCGTTGTCGGCCTGGCCGAGACCCTGGCCCGCGAGGTCAAGGACAACGGCATCGGCGTCTCGGTGCTCTGCCCGATGGTCGTGGAAACCAAGCTGGTCTCCAACTCCGAACGCATTCGCGGCGCGGATTACGGGCTCGCCTCAGCACCCGACGTGACGAGTGCGTTCGGACCGCTTCCGCCGACGCAGGACGAAACGGTGTCGGTCGACGCCGTGGCGCGGCTGACCGCCGACGCGATTGCGGCCAACCGGCTCTACATCTTGCCGCACGAGGCGGCCCGGGCCTCGGTCCAGCGCAGGTTCGAACGCATCGACCACACCTTCGACGACCAGGCCGCCGAGGGGTGGAAGCACTAGCCTGACCCCATCGCGGGTGCCCGGCCGATGACTCCGTTGGCTTCCAGCGTCGCTATCTCCGCGGGGGTCAAGCCCAACTCGACCAGCAACTCGCGGTTGTGCTGTCCCAGTGTGGGTGCGGGATTGGCGTGAAACCGCTCGGGCCCGCTGCAGAACCTCATCGGCACGGTGCTGAGCCGTGCTCGCCCGTTCACCGGATGCCCCACTTCTTCGAAGAAGTTGCGAAACGTGAGCTGCTGCAGCTCGGTCTGCCGATGCGGTTGCAGGACCTTGGCCACTGGAACGCCGGCGTCCCAGAGGGTCGCGACGATGTCGTCGCGAGTGCGGTTCTCGCACCAGGCAGCGAGGTGCTCGTCGATGCAATCCTGTTGCGCGCGCCGACCCGTCTCGGCGGCCAATTCGGGATCGATTGCCCAGTAAGGTGATCCGAGCGCCCGGCACAACTTCTGCCACTGCTCGTCGGTTGCCACGGCGATGGCGACCCAGCTGTCCAGCCGGCCGAATTCGTCGATGTCGGCGCTGCGGTAGAGGTTCTGGGGCGCGGCCGTCGGTCCCCGGTTGCCGTCGCGCTCCAGCAGCGCACCGTATGCCGAGTATTCGATGACCTGTTCGGCGGAGATGCTCAGTGCCGCATCGACCATCGCGGCTTCGACGAACACACCCTCGCCGGTGCGCCTGCGGTGTTCCAGCGCCAGCAGTATCGCGTTGAGCGCGTGCACACCCGCGCATGGGTCACCGATCGAATACGGGTCATACGGCGTGCGGTCCGGGTAGCCGGTGAGCCAACTTACGCCGGCCGCGGATTCGATGACGTAGGCGAATGCCGGGTTGTCGCGCCATGGCCCTTCGAGGCCGAAGCCGGGCATCCGCACCATCACCACGTCCGGCCGAATCGATTGAATAGCAGCGAAATCCAGACCCATCTGGTCCAGCACCCGCGGCGTGAAATTCTCCACGACCACGTCACACGTCGCGATGAGCTCACGCAACAGTTCCCGGCCGCGCACACTCTGCAGGTCGAGTGTCAGGCCCTTCTTGTTGGTGTTCAGGGCCTCGAAGATCGGTGACTTCTCCCACCACTGGTCCTCGGTGATCGGTATACCGGCGATCAGCCGAGTGCCATCCGGACGACGGGTGGATTCGACGTGGATCACCTCGGCACCGAGCATGGCTAGGAAGTGGGTGCCGCAGGGGCCCGCCCAGAACGTCGTCACGTCCAACACCCGAAGGCCGCTGAACGGCAGCGGCTTTGCCACGCCGGCCGGTGCGGGCCGTGGCGACAGATTCGCGGCGCGGTACTGCTCGGTGTGCTCCCCGAGCCGCGGCGCCGGATGCGGTTGACGCAATTGCGCGGGCCGCATCCGATACGGGTGACTCGGCTGCCAGAAGCCGTCGCGCGGATTGCGGACGAAGGAATCGCGCTCGACGAACTGATCAAACGACGTGACATTCGCACCGTTGGCGACGGGCGCGTTGGGAATCCGGAATGCCGTAGCCAGTTCCCGGATTTCGTCGACCGGGGTGGCGGCCAGCCAGGCGAAGATCTCGTCGGCGTAGACGTTGGCCAGCTCGGTGATCGACAGCGGCGACTCCTCGTCGATCCACTCCGGGTGGCCGACCATCGCGCACAAGTCGAACCATTGCTGCGCCGTTCCACACCCCAGATCCACCAGGCCGTCTTTCGCCTGAGCCACACCGGGCACCGTCGGGCGTCGGGCGTCTCGCCATGGTCGGCCCAGCACCTCGAAATAGGTGACCGGGTAATAAGTGAGGCACAGGATCTGGGTTTCGAGCATCGACAGGTCCAGCAGTTCTCCTGCCCCGCCCTCGATTCGGCGGTATCGCGACGTCAAGGTGGCCGCGCTTGCGTAGGCTCCGGCCAGGTACTCGCCGACCTGTCCACCGACGAAGACCGGTGCCCGCTCCTGCTCGCCACGCCCGAGCCCGACGATTCCTCCCGACCACGCCTGCAGCGTGAACTCGGTCGCGGGGCGGTCTCGCCAGGGGCCTTCCAACCCGAACGGCGTGATCGCCGTGACCGTGAGATGCGGGTGGCGGCCGTGGATGGCGCGCGGCGTAAAGTTCGGATGCTCTGCGACTTTCGAACCGGCAGACCAGACCACCGCGTCCGCCGCTGCCAGTAGCCGGTCCACCAGTTCGGCGTCCGCGTCCTCGGCGGGCTCGGCGACGACACTGTGTTTTGCGCCGGCCAGGAAGCTGAACAGGGCACCGTCACCGTCGGCCGGGATGGCGGCACCCGAGGCCGACCACGAGCGCAGCGGATCACCTTCTGGTGATTCGACTTTGACGACGCTGGCGCCGCCGTCGGCGAGCAACTTGGTGCAGTAGGCGCCCGCTATACCGGTGGACAAATCGATCACCGTGTAGCCGGCCAGCGGGGGTTCGACGCGGTGCTGCGCCACTATTTCTTTCTCTTCGCTGTGGCGTCCTTACCGGAGCGCGCCTTCTTGCGAGCTTTCTTGCTCAACGCCCATTCGGCGGGGAACTTGTCGTCGTTGTCTTTGACCGCTTTGCCCAGACCTTGTTTCATCGCGTCGTCGAGCATCAGGTCGTCGCCCGCATCCGGGCGGACATGGGCGCCCATCGACTCGAAGACGCCGCTGAGCATGCTGCCCAGATATTCGCCCTGGAACTGCTTCATGATTTCGAAGAAGACCTTCTGCATGAAGACCGTGTCGGTGGGGCGATTGCGGGCGCAGGCCTGCGCGTATTTCGCTACCTCTGCTTCGAGTTGGTCCCTGGGCACCACGCTGTTGAGGAAGTTGCAGTCGTACATCTCGGCGGCGGTGAAAGCCCTCCCGGTGAACACCATTTCCTGGAACTTCCGGATGCCCATCGTCTGCGCCCACCACCACATGCGGGGGCCCCAGCCGTAATACCGAAACGACGGATGCCCGAACAGCGCGTCGTCGCTGGAGATGACCAAGTCGGCATCGGCCGCCTGGTAGAAGTGCCAGCCGTAGCAGTAGCCCTTCGCCTCGAGGATGCTGATCTTCTTGAAGTCCTGCAGGCCGCGGATGCCGGAGTTCGGGTTGGCGTACCACTGCCCGAGGCTGGCGCCGTTGCGAAATGAGCCTTGCGGCGGATACCTGACGTCATCGGGGTCGATCCGGTATTCGGCAAGGCGTGGGGCTTGGTCCGCCGCATCGCGCACCCGCATGACTTCGGTCAGATCGGCGCCCGAGCCGAGGTCGTCGCCGGCTCCGCGAACCACCAGGACCTTGACGTCGTCGTCAATGTTGGCCTGGTGCAACAACTCCGCGTAGCGCAGGCGTGCGGCGATGGTCGGCGCGTTGAGGTAGTCCGGCCGGTCGAACGTGATCGTGGCGATCCGCGTCTTGGCGTCCTTGTGGTACCGGATGATCTCTTCGGCTGCCGGCTCCGTGGGGTTTGGCATGGCTAGGGCTGCCAGAACGGGCTCGCGGTGAGCACTTCGGAGCCGTCGGCGGTGATCAGGACCGCTTCCCGCCCGAACACCGCGCCGACTCCTTCTTCCCACACGTAGCCCGTCACGGCGAGCACCATCCCGGGCTCCAGACGCTCCTCTGCCGCTGTCGCGGGTAGGTGCTTGGAGACGACGGGTGGGTCGAACCCCATGCCCAGGCCGCGGGCCACCGGCATCGGCGGCTCCGGTTCCCCGGCCGCCTGGTAGGCGGCAAGCAGTTCGCCCGCTCCCGCACCAGGCCGGCAGGCGGCGATCAGCTTGGCCCACAGGCTCTCCCAGCGACCGTATAGGGCCGCGGCGCCGTTGGGCGCGTGCTTCCTGTCGGCCGGCCACGTCCGTCCTACCTCACCGACATAGCCGCCCGCCAGGACTCCGGCGGAGAATGCCACCAGATCGCCGTCCTGGATACGACCGTCACCGTCGGCACGTCGCCACGGGTGCGTACGCGAAGTCACCCATGCCACATCTTGATTCGACGGAGTGCTCACGCCGCCGGCCGCCGAGGCCTCCAGCAAGACGCCGGCCAGCACCTGTTCGCGTACGCCGGGCCGTAACTCGGCGACCGCGGCTGCCAGAGCCGATTCGGCCACCGCGACGGATTCCCGCAGCGCGGCGATCTCCTCGGCCGTCTTGATCCGGCGGGCGGCCCGCATGGCCAGCTCCCCATCGACCAGTTGCGCATTGGGAAACGCGGTCGGCAGCAGCTTGGCGAAAACCGGTGAGAGCGCATCGGTTCCGACGCGCCGGGCGATTGCCGCACCGTCGATGCGGCCCAACGCCGCCATTGTGTTCATCGGATTCCAGGAGATGCCGTAGAGGTTCTCGTGCGGGATGTCTTCGGGAATGCCCTCGTCCCAGGTGCTGAGGAGATGCACCGCACCGGTATCCCGCACCAGCACGCAGGTCGGACCGAACGGCCGGGTACCGGCGACCCACAGTTGCGGCGCCCCGGTCACGTAACGGACGTTGGCCTGCCGGCCAAGGACCAACACGTCGAGATCGTGTGCCGCCATTTGCTCTAGCGCCCGCTGGCGACGCCCCAAGCGCAGCGTGCGCTCGTCGGGCAGGACTTCAGTTGCCATAGGGGTCATAGGGGTAGTTGGTCAAACGAATCCAGCCTTCCTCGGTAATCACCAGGACCTCTTCGCTGCGATAGCCGCCGGTGCCGTCTTCCCACACCACGGGCTCCAGAACCAGCACCATCCCGGATTGAAGGACGAAATTCTCGTCGAAGTCCTGACCGAGATCTGTTCCGATCATCGGCATTTCGGCAGCGTTGACGCCGATGCCGTGGCCCAGGTAGAAGTGCGGCAGCCATGGCTTGGTGCCGCCGTTGGCCTTAATGGCGGCCCGGCCCAGATCTGCGGCGGTGGCACCGGCCTTGGCGACACCGAGCACCGCGCTCATGATCTCGAACCATTTGTCGAATTGCGCCTGCTGGCGCGGCGACGGGTCGCGGCCGACGATCCAGGTGCGCCCGAAGTCGGAGCAGTAGCCCTGATACGTGATGCTGACGTCGGTCCACAGCACGTCACCTTCGACCAGCTCGCGCTCGGTGGTCAGCAATGGCAGCGCCAAGTCGCCGTGCGTGGTCCACACGCCCTCGGCCTTGCTCGGCGGCATCACCTGCCAGATCGGTTCGAGCATGCTGGCGGTGGCCCCCAACTCGAAGGCGCGGCGCAAAAAGCTTGCCGACAAATCGATCTGACGGATTCCGGGCGCCAGCTGCTTCTGGACTTCGACCATGGCTTCGTCGGTGATCCGGATCGCGGTGCGCATGCACGACAATTCATCCGGGGTCTTGACCGACTTGGCCGCGCTGACGATGGCCGCTGCGTCGACGGGAGCACCGTTGGGGAACAACAGGTTCGCGGCACGAGACATCGCGCCGGTGCACTCGTCGACCGCGATCACCGCTCCGGGCGGAATCAGGCCGGCAATCGTCCGTGCGAAATCGGCTACGCCTTCATCGAATTCAAGATAGACCGGCCCGTGCAAGTGATCGGCGGGCAAGTCAGACTCCTGCGACGCTCCCTCGCGGAACGGCAGGAACAGGTGCGGCCACTCGTCGTTCGCGACCACCACGGCCACCGGTCGCTCGACGTAGGACAGGCCGGCGTCGCCGAGCGGCCAGCTGGCACCGGTGGCGTAGACCACGGCGTTGTTGCCCAGCAGGATCATCGCGTCGACGCCGCGGTCGGCCATGGCCGACCGCAGCCGGGCCCCGGTCTCGCGACGTAGGCGACCCAAGTCGGGTGTTTCGGGAATCACCAGTCCATTGCCGGTGCTGGTGTCCAGTTGCGCGAACGTCGTCACTACAGACCCAAGAACTTCGTGATGTTGTCACTGACGATCTTCGCCGCGTTCGCCGGCCCAACGGCGTCGACAACTGCTTTCAGCGACTTTTCGGAATAGCCGTAGGTGCTTTCGTTGTGCGGGTAGTCGCTGGACCACATCACCTTGTCCACCCCGATCTGGTCGATCAGCGCCAAGCCCAGCGGGTCGACCATGAACGATGCGCTCATGTGGTTGTCCCAGTAGTAACGCACGTCGTGCTCCAGCGGCCGGTTGAACATGTGCTGGTAGGACGCCACCAGGTGCTCGGCGTCCTGCAGCGCCCACGGGACCCAGGCGATGCCGCCCTCGAACCAGCCCAGGCGCAGCGCCGGGTGCCGGTCGAGGATGCCACCAAAGATGTACTTGGCGAACGTTTCCCGAAATCCGTCGATGTTGATCATCATGCCGACCACGACGCTGTTGAACTCGGTCGGGCTTTTGGGCGGGGTTTCGCCGATGTGGTGTGTGATCGGCAGGCCCGAGGCTTCGATCTCGTCCCAGACCGCGTTCATCGACGTGCTCGAGTAGTCGATCGGGTTGCCGTCGTCGTCCTTGCCCGGGTTCAGCGGCAACAGGAACGTCTTGAGCCCCAACGATTTCAGCTCTTCCAGTGTCTTGCGGGTGCCTTGCGGGTCCCACCAGTTGATCAGCCCGGCACCGTAGAAGTGGCCGTTGGAGCGCTCTTGCAGCTCGGCGATGTATTCGTTGTAGATGCGGAACGCGAGTTCACGAAGTTGCTTGTCGGGGTAGTGGAACAGCGCAAGTATCGCGTTGGGGAAGGCCAATTCCTTCTCCACCCCGTCGTCGTGCAACTCCTGGATCCGGGCCTCGATGTTGGTGCTGGCCGCTCCGGGCAGGTCGTCGTACTGCATCAGCACCGCGCTGAAGTCGCCCGGCAAGAACGACTGCCCCTTGCGCCCTACTTGGTAGGCGCCGTCCTCGTACCAGATCCGCGGTGCCTTGTCCTTGAGGTCGTCCGGGAAACGGTCGTAGAAGATGTCGTCGGCCAGCGAGATGTGGTTGTCGGCGGAGAAGACCACGGTCCCTTGCGGCAGGCCCACATCGCTGTCTGCGGCGTGGCCGCGGCGATCCTTCGGAGCGCCGTAGCCTCCGGGCGGGTAGAGCGAAGCGGTGGTTGTCGGCGTTGACATTATTGACCCTCCATTTGGATCGGCATTGGAAGAGTGATCATCGGGCTGCTCAATGAATTTCGCTTACCAGGTAACCGGCAGTTCGTAGACGCCGTAGGCGAGCCGGTCGTGTTTGAACGGGATCTCTTCGATCGGCACGGCCAGTTTCATGGTCGGGATCCGACGGGCGAGCGTCTGGAACACGATTTGCAGTTCCGCCCGTGCGAGTTGCTGACCCACGCACTGGTGGCGGCCGTAACCGAAAGCGACGTTGCGGTCGGCCCCGGCGCGGTGCACATACAGCCGGTCGGGTTCGGGGAAGGCGTTGGCATCCCAGTTGGCGGGGGCCAGGTCGATGATGATGCCTTCGCCGGCGCGAATCGTCTCACCGGCGATATGGATGTCGTCGACCGCGACCCGACGCTGGCCGTTCTGGATGATGCTGAGGTAGCGCAGCAACTCCTCCACCGCGTTGGCAAGGATCTTCGGGTCCTCGGCGTCGCGGATGACGGCGAGCTGGTCGGGATTCTCCAGCAGGGCAAGCACTCCGAGCCCGATCATGTTCGCGGTCGTCTCGTGCCCGGCGATCAGCAGTCCGGTGCCCAGCTGCGCGGCTTCTTTGACGCTGAGCTCGCCGGCCTTGACGCGTTCGGCCAGGTCGGAGATCGCATCCTCGGCGGGGTTGTCCATCTTGGTTTCGACCAGCGCGGCCAGGTACTTGTGCAGGCTCATCGCACCTTTGGCGGTATCGGCGCCGGTGGCATAGCGCGCCAGCCCCATCGAGGCGTGCTCCTGGAACATCTCGGCGTCCTCGTAGGGCACGCCGAGCATCTGGCTGATCACCAGGGATGGGACCGGAAGCGCAACGGCGGCAACGATATCCGCGGGCTGCGGGCCGGCCAACATCGTGTCGATGTGGTCGTCGGTGATCTGCTGGATCGTCGGCCGCAGACCTTCCACGCGCCGGAAGGTGAACGGTTTCGACAGCATCCGTCGATAGCGGGTGTGCTCGTCGCCGTCGGCGGTGAACACCGAACGGGGCCGCTTGTGCACGGTCGACAACATGCCCTCGTTCCAGTGCGGGAAGCCGGGCACCCGGTCGTCGACACTGACTCGCGAATCGGAAAACAGCTCGCGCACTTGCTCGTAACCCGTGATCAGCCACGGCGTGCTGCCATCCCAGATCCGAACCCGGGACAGCGGACGCTCCTGCGCCAGGGCCATGACATCCGGGGGTGGGGCGAATGGGCAGCCCTCGTTGCGGGCCATCGGATAGTCCGGAATCTCGGAAACGGCCTCGGTTGTCGTGCTCGTCAGTGCATCTGACATTTCATTCCTCGATGTAGATGGCCTGCGCAGGGCACGCCGCGGCTGCCTGGCGCGCCCCTTCGGTCTGCTCGGCGGACGGGTGCTCATTGAGCAGCACGACGACGCCGTCCTCGTCGCGCTGGTCGAACACCTCGGGCGCATTCATCACGCAATTACCCGAGGATGCGCAAATGTTCTGATCGACAGTCACTTTCATCAGCATGCTCTTCATTCGTACGGAGTTACCGGCGCCAGCCACAGGCCCACGATCGCGTCGATGAGGCCGAATGCGGCTGCCCGCCAGGAGGGTTGGGCCATCGCAGCGCCTGCGGCGAGCGCACGTTCGCGATCGGCGCAGGTGTGCATCAGCAGGTTTCGGGCCATGATGTTGCGTTCGAAGTGCACAACGGCCGGCAGGTTGGGCAGGCAGCGGTTGAAGCCGTCGACCACCTGAACCAGCGACGGCGAGCTCAGCGCACCCTTGACGACGATGTTGTAGTAGGCCGGATCGGTCATCGCCTGCGCGGCGAAGCGCGCGTACCAGGTGGGGTTGCCGAGGTCGTCCAGGTGATCGGTGAGTGGGCGCACCAAGCAGGCTACCCAGGCTCGCAGTTCGCCCGACCCGCCCGATGCTTCCAGCTCGGACACCATCTGCTCGCGCAACTCCTCGACAGGTCCGCGGTGCTTCTCCTCGATGGCGCGCACCAGGTCGGCCTTGGTGCCGAAGTGGTAGCCCACCGCGGCGTTGTTGCCCTGCCCCGCGGCCTCGCTGACCTGCCTGTTCGACACCGCGAACACGCCGTGCTCGGCATACAGCCGCTCGGCCGCGACCAGGATCGCCTCCTGCGTGGAGCTGGCGCGTTCGGTGCGAACGCTCCTGGCCGTGGTCATTGGCTTAGTCAACCCTCCGGTCCTGTTTAAGTCAAGCGCTTGATTTAAATCGTTCGTCGGGCACAACCTCGAGCGGTCATCCCTCGCGTTTCTTGGACGGAAGGACCTTGCCGGCCACCGTCCCGCCGTCCACCGGCAGCACGGTTCCGGTGACATAGCGCGACCGGTCGGTTCCGAAATACAGCGCCGCCTCGGCGATGTCATCGGGCGTGCCCTCGCGCTTCAGTGGGCGGTCGTCGCGCATCCCCGCGCGAATCCGCGCCTCGAACCGTTGCAGCTCTTCCGGATCCATGCCCGCCGCCGACTTCCCCAATATCGGTGTGGGTATGCTGCCCGGTGCGATGGCATTGACCCGAATCTCGTAGCGCGCCAACTCAATTGCCGCCGACTTGGTGAACTGAATGACGGCCGCCTTGGAGGCGCGATAGATCATTACGCCACCGCCGGCCTGGATGCCGCCGATCGAGGTGATGTTGATGATCGCGCCGCCACCGTTTTCGGCCATGTGCTTCGCGGCATCTCGGGTGCCCGCCATCACGCCCAGCACGTTGACCCCCATCACCCGGTGAAAATCGGCGAGGTCGTCGTCGAGCAATCGACGCAGGGGGCTGGAAATCCCGGCGTTGTTCACCATGACGTGCAGTCCGCCGAACTTCTCGACGGCGGCGGTCACCAGCGCCCCCACCTGTTCGGGATCGGAGACATCGGTCTTCTGGAACAAAGCGCTTGCTCCTAAGTCCGCGGCCAGGGCCTCACCTAGCTGGGTTTCGACGTCGGCGATGACGACCCGCGCCCCCTCGGCCACAAAGCGCTCCACGAGGCCGCGGCCGATGCCCGAGGCCCCGCCGGTGACGATGGCGACCTTGCCATCCAATTCGTTAACCACACGACGAGTTAATCGGCGCCCATGGGTTTAAGTCAAGCAGTTGATTTAAGGCAATGTTCGACGCGCTCAAACAGCAAACTATCGGCGTCGACGTCGCAGCTCGCCGGTGTGCTCGGCGGGTTCCTGATCACCGCAATCGCGTTGCTGTTCGACCGCAGCAGCCGAGAAGACGTGCACACCCTGGCATTGTTCGCATCGGTGGTGCTGATCCTGATGCTCAGCAGCTTTCTGTTCAGCCTCATCAGCGGCACTCACCCGCCAGACAGCGGCGACCGCCAGGTTATCTGCGCGGTCGCCTGGACCCAGGGCGATCTGGCGACCGGCATGCTCGCGGCAGGCACGACCGCGCTGTTCGGCGGACTGGGCTGGATGCTTGCCAGTCACGCGGTGAACAAGGTGCCCAAGGAGGACCCCGCGGACATCCGCGCCTACTGTTTCCTCGCCGACCTCGGCGGGTGGCTGACCTTCGGCGCGGCCATGGCGACGACGTTGATCATGAGCGAAACGAGCATCGACTACCTGCATTTCGTGCTCGGTCACTGGCCCGCGCTCTGGCTGACGGGGACGATCGTGACGTTCTGCGCGCTGATGATCCTGCTCGATTTCGTGGTGGTCTACATCCGCACGAAAACCTCAACCGCTCGCTGGCCAATACCGCCGAGCCAACGCAGTTGGCGTTGCGGTCGATCAAGGTCGCCACGGTGGGAACGCTGTTCCTCGCGGTCGCCGCGTCATGGCTTGCCGTCACCCTGGCACGCCTTCCGATCGGCTGGCTGACGACCCCCAACGGCGCATTCGTCATGGCTTGCCGTCACGCGCTCGCGCTCGTCGTACCGACGATCATCTCCACCGCGGCCTGCTACTCGGTGGCCAGCACCGACGAGGGGATCGCCCGGCGTTTCGCCTAGCGGGGGTTCCGGCCAGACAGCGGACACGCCATGCTGAATACGGCAGTCCATTAGGAGACTCGAAAGGCATACTCATGAAGGTTTTGGTAGTCGGCGGGAGCGGGTTGATCGGATCGCAGGTTGTCGCCATGCTGACCGAGCTGGGCCACGAAGCTGTACCGGCGTCGCCGCGCTCGGGTGTCAACTCCATCACCGGCGAAGGCGTCGCCGAGGCCGTCGCCGGCGTCCACACGGTGGTGGACGTGTCCAACTCACCGTCCTGGGCCGACGACGACGTGCTGGAGTTTTTCACCACCTCCACCCGCAACCTCCTCGAGGCTGAGCGCGCCGCCGGCGTGGCGCACCACGTCGCACTCTCCATCGTCGGAGCCGAGCGGTCGCCCGACAGCGGCTACATGCGGGCCAAGGTCGCCCAGGAAAAGGTGCTCGTGGAATCGGGATCTCCGTATTCGATCGTGCGGGCAACGCAGTTCTTCGAATTCGTTGGCGGCATTGCCGATTCGCTGGCCGATGGCGACACCGTCCGCGCGCCGCACGGAGCATTCCAGCCCATTGCGTCCGCGGATGTCGCCACCGCCGTAACCCGCGCGGCAACCGGCGATCCGACCAACGGGGTGATCAACATCGCCGGCCCCGAAAAGCAAGGCATGGACGACTTCATCCGGACCTGGTTTGCGGCAACTGGTGATACCCGCCAGGTGGTCACCGACCCCGATGCCCGCTATTACGGTGCGGTGCTCGACGACCGCAGCATCGTCCCCATCGACGGCGAAAAAGTGACCGTCTACCCCACCAACTTCAGCGACTGGATACCTTCCCGGGCCTAGGCCCGCTGAGGAAGGGCAACACTCCTATATGTCAATGGTTGCGTTCTGGCTAACTCCCTAGCACGGTATAACTCGCCGGGCACGTATCGACCGACGACAAGGAGCGATTAATGCCGCTACCCACCAGTGGGGTTCGGATCGACGGGGCGCGGCTTACCCGGCGCGGCTTCATGGCAGCCGGTATCGCGGGTGGATTGACCCTGGCGGCCTGCGGCCACTCCAAGTCCCAGGCACCGGGCAGTGCCACCAAGATGGCGGACGCGATCGCTGCCGCGGAAGCGGCGCGGCCCCACAGCGGCCGCACGGTGACCGCCAGTTTGACTCCGCAGCTGGCGCAGATCGACCTGGGCGGGCCGGTCGTCCGGACGCTGGCCTTCGGCGACAAGCTCCCCGGGCCGTTGATCCGGGCTACCGTCGGCGACGAGCTTGTGGTCAAGGTCTCGAACAAACTCGACCATCCGACATCGGTGCATTGGCACGGTATCGCGTTGCGCAACAACATGGATGGCGCGGAGCCGGCCACACCGAACATCGAGGCCGGCCAAGAATTCACCTACCAGTTCTCCGTGCCGAATTCGGGAACCTACTGGGCCCATCCGCACACAGGCCTCGACGAAGACATGGGTCTCTACCTGCCGGTTATCGTCGAGGACCCTACTGAGGGTGACTACGACGTCGAATGGGTTGTGGTCCTTGATGACTGGACCGACGGCGTCGGAAAGAGCCCGCAGCAGCTCTACGAGGAGCTCACCAACCCGAACAAGCCCAGCATGTCCAACATGCCCGCCGCACCCGAGACGACCCCGTCATCCCCCACCACCTCGACGACCTCGACGTCCACTACGTCGACCACGTCCACGACCGAGACGACGTCAACAACCCCGACGAGCCCGACCACGTCGGCGGCCGCGATGCCGACGGCCAAGGTTGGTAACAGCGACCTGCTTGGCGGCGACGCCGGAGACATCCTCTATCCGTACTATCTGATCAACGGCCGAATTCCCGCTGCTCCCACCAGCTTCAACGCGAAACCGGGCCAGCGAATCCGGATCCGTTTCATCAACGTCGGTTCCGACACCGCATTTCGCGTCGCGTTGGCCGGCCACACCATGACGGTCACCCACACCGACGGTTACCGCGTCGTGCCCAGGCAGGTAGACGCCCTGCTCATCGGGATGGCCGAACGGTACGACGTCATCGTGACCGCCGCCGACGGCGTCTTCCCACTGGTCGCGCTCGCGGAGGGTAAAGGCTCGCTGGCGCGTGCCCTGCTGTCCACCGGACAAGGCAGCCCGCCCGATCCGCAGTTCCAACCGGCCGAACTCGCCAAGCGCGTGGGCACTATCGACATGTTCACCGCCGCAACGTCGGCCATGTTGAGCCGGCCCGAACCGGGTCTCGACCTTCCGGTCGTCCTGGGCGGCAACATGGTTCAGTACGACTGGATGATCAACGGCGAGCCCTACAGCAGGACCAATCCGCTACACGTTCACCAGGGTCAACGGCCCACGATCACGTTCGACAACACCACGATGATGTATCACCCAATCCACCTGCACGGGCACACATTCCAGCTGATCAACCCCGACGGATCTCTCGGCGCCCGCAAGGACACCGTGATCGTGCTGCCCAAACAGAAGGTCCTCGCCGTCCTGGTGGCCGACAACCCCGGCGTGTGGCGGATGCATTGCCACAACACCTACCACCAAGTGGCCGGGATGCAGACCCGGTTGGAATACGTGTTCTAAGAAGCGGCGCCGAGAAAATCCAGCAGCAAATCGTTGATCGTCGACGCCTGCTCGATCTGTGGACAGTGACCGGCGTTGGCGACCACCGCCGAGCGGGCGCCGTCAATCTGCTTGGCGATCTCGGCGGCCCAGCCCGACGGTAGCAGCTTGTCCTCTCCACCTTCGATGACAAGCGTTGGCACACCGATACGTTCGTAGGCTCGCGTGGTCGGCGGGGCCGGGGGCCGCGACGAACCCGGACGGCGGAAACGCGCCGCGGCCACCGCCTCCCACGCCCCCGGCGCGGTGCTCGACTCATGGCGGCGCCGCACGTATTCCTCGTCGGCCGGATAGCCGGCGTCGTAGAAGAGCGCCTCGACGATGCTCCGCATCGCCGCCCACGTCGCGTCGTACTCCTGCAGTGCCTCAAAGTGTTTGTTCTGCTGGATCTCTCCGCCCCCACAGATGATCATCAAGCTACGGACCGGCAGCCGCGGCGCCTCCGACGTGGTGTCGTTGAGAAGGTTGATGGCGCCCATGGAGTTGCCGGCGAAATGCGCCGAGTCGATGCCGAGCACCTCGCAGAAGCGGGCGACGTGCCGTATCCGCATCCCACGGCCGTCGACGAAGTCGATCACCTTCGCCGAGCTTCCATACCCCAGCATGTCCGGGGCCAGCACCCGATAGTTCGCGGCCAGCGCGGAAATGTTCCGTTCCCAACCGAGTTCGGCACTGGCACCGAACTCGCCGCCGTGCAGGAGCACCACCGGATCGCCTTCGCCGGCCTCTAGGTAGCCGGTGGTAAGGCCATCCACCAAAATGGTCTTGCGCGCAAAGTCCATCACTTGATCGCGATCGGGTTGACCGGGGAACCGACTGCACCGACCACCCGCAGGGGCGGAGCGACAAGCTGGAACTCGTAGACGCCGTCGGCCGCGCAGTCCGCTGCCAGCGCGGTGAGATCCCAGTATTCGCCGAAGATCATCCCCATGTCGCGCAGGCAGAGCAGATGCAGCGGGAGGGTGATCCCTTCGACTCCGGATTCCAGGTCTTCGACCTGAAGGTTGTCTGCGGCCACGGCGGCGATCTGGTGATCGTGCAGCCACTGGGCGCATCGCCAGTCCAGTCCGGAATAACCTTCCGTCTTGTTCCCGGTCATGAGAAAGCTTGTCCACCAACCGGTCCGGATCAGCACGATGTCGCCTGGCCCGATTGTCACGCCCTGCGCGCGGACTACGTCGTCGAGTTCTTCCGGGAATATCGGGTTTCCGGCCTCGAGGAAGACGTCGGCCCCCCGGTGGCGAACCAAGTCCAGCAGCACACCGCGGGACGTGATGCCCTTGACGTCAACCTTGTCGATGCCGCAGTGGTAGGCGCCCAAGCTGGTCACCGAATCCGCCGGGAACCCGTTGTAGAGGTAATCGTCGTAGTAGACGTGGGACAGCGCATCCCACTGGCTTGCCGCCTGCAACGGCATGATGATGATGTCGTCGTTGAAGCGGAACGGGTTGTCGGCCGTCATGTAGCTACTCAGCTGCTGGGCCAACGGATTACTCGGCCAGCTCGGCCCGTACTTGGCCAGCGTGTTCACATCGCCGCCGTCGACGGTCATGATGTGCACCGGGTTGTGCCGAAACTCGAAGGCGCCCTGCGGACCGGAGGCGCCGAAGTCGACGCCGAGCGGAAACACTTTGCCATGCTTGACCAGGCTGGCGGCTTGGGCGACCTTGTCCGCGGTGATGAAGTTCAAGGTGCCGAGCTCGTCGTCGTCCCCCCACCGCCCCCAATTGGAGACGTCACTCGCGACCCGCCGAAAATCAGTCAAGTCGGCCATGGGCCCGTCCTTCCTCGAGTTCACGGGCGATCGCGGCGCCCACGTTTCCGCCGTCGACCCAGAGGATCTGTCCCGTGATGTAGCTGGCTGCACGACTATTCAAGAAGAGCAATACGGCGGCCTGCTCGGCGGGGTCGGAAACGCGACCCAGGGAGTTGGGAATGTCGTCGAGGAAGCCCTGTCCGTACGCCGTCCGCAACTGATCAAGGATCGGGGTCTCGGTAACCCCGGGGCCGGAACAGTTGATGCGGATGCCGTTGGCGCCCAAGGTCGTGGCGCTGCGCATGGTGTAGAGGATGATCGCTTCTTTGGACAGTTGGTAGCCGTTGCCCAACTCGTCGGGGTGGGCCTGACACCAGTCGATGCCCTCTTGCATGGTCGTGGTTTTCAGCAGCGGCGCCACCGCCGCCACATGCTCGCGATAGGCGGCCGCCGCGAGCGAGGACACGCTCACAATGGAAGACCCCGCGGCCATCTGCGGAACCAGCGCCTCGGTCACCTGCCGCAGACCCAGGAAGTTGATCGTGGCGACCAGCGTCGGGTTGCCGATCCCGGAGGAGACACCGGCGACGTTGAAAAGCGCGTCGACACGCCCGCCGATGGACGCTATTGCGCCGTCGATCGACTCCGGGTCAGCCAGGTCGACGTCATGAAACTCGTTGACCTCGAACGACGGTCGGCGCTTGTCCAGCCCGACGACCTCGGCCCCGAGTTCGGTGAGCTGTCGCACTACATGTTCGCCGATGCCCGACGCACATCCGGTCACCACCGCGCGGCGGCCGTCGTATCGCCATAGCTCGTCGATTTCGCCCACGCTCTTCCTAAATCCAGGGGCCTTCCGCAATCATTTGCCGCGCTCCTCCTTTGCGCGCTGCGCCGCCTGGACGCGGCCCTCGTTGATCTCCGCCATGGCCTCGGGGATCTCGCTGGCAGTGAACTTACCGCCACGACCGGTGGGCAGGCCGCCGAAGGAGTAGTTTTCATCGAATTTCGGCGCGGTCGACTTGGGCCGTCGCGCCTCGACCTTCTCGATGACGGGCTCGAGGCGTTTGGCCTTCTCAGCCACCGCCTTGTTATCGCGCTCGATGAATTCGGGCAGCACCTCTTTGCCCATCAGCTCGATGGACTCCATGGTGCCTTCGTGGCTGCGCGGATTGAGCAGCAGGATGATCTCGTCGACGCCGCTCTCCTCGTAGCCGCGCAGGAATTCGCGCACGGTGGCCGGGGATCCGATCGCGCCACGGCCGGGGCCGTAGGCCAGCGTCGGGTCTTTTTCCACCTCTTCGAGGTAGCGCTTCCACACCCCGGTCCGCCCGGGGGTGTGCACACCGGTCATGTAGTAGTGCATGATGCCGAACGAGAAGAATCCGCCGCCCTGGCCGAGGCGTTGCAGGGCCTGCTCGTCGGTCTTGGCGACCATCATCGACAGGTCACCGCCGATGGCCAGGATGTTCGGGTTGATCGCGCGGCGTGACCGGCACACCGTTCTCCTCGAACTCCTTGTAGTAGCCGTTGACCCGCTCGGTCAGCGGCCCGGGACCGGTGTAGGCGAAACTCAAAGCGCCGATGGCTTTTTGGGCGGCCATCTGCACGCTGGCCGGCCGGGTGCAGGCGACCCACACGGGGGGATGCGGCTTCTGCAGCGGCTTGGGCACCACGTTGCGGGCCGGCATCTGGACGTGTTGACCTTCGAACCCGGAGAAGGGTTCTTCGATCATGCATCGGATCGAGACCTCGAGCGCCTCTTCCCACTGCGCGCGCTTGTCGGCGGGATCGATGTTGAACCCGCCCAGCTCACCGACGGAGGAGGATTCGCCGGTGCCGAACTCGACGCGTCCGTTGGACAGCAGGTCAAGGGTGGCAATGCGTTCGGCCACCCGCGCGGGGTGATTCACCAGGGGCGGCAGGTGCATGATGCCGAATCCGAGCCGGATGTTCTTGGTCCGCTGGCTGGCCGCCGCCAGGAATATCTCCGGCGCGGTGGAATGGCAGTACTCCTCGAGGAAGTGATGCTCGGTCAGCCAGACGGTGGAGAACCCCGCCTGGTCGGCGCTCTCCACCTCGTCCAGACATTCCTGCAACATGACATGTTCGTCATCCGGCACCCACGGGCGTGGCAGAGCGAACTCGTAGAACAGTGAAATTTTCATTGTTACCTCCTCAAGAGACTAGGCCTGGCTGGCAAGGTGTTTCGCGGCGACAAAGGCGAACGTCATGGCGGGACCGATGGTCGCCCCGGCGCCCGCATAGCTGCGGCCCATCACCGGCGCGGAGGTGTTACCCACCGCGTACAACCCGGGCACGACGGTGCCGTCGGGGCGTACTACTCGGGCGTATTCGTCGGTCAACAGACCACCGGAGGTCCCGAGATCGCCGAGAACGATTCGGAACGCGTAGTAGGGCGGGTCACCCAGCGGATACAGATTGGGGTTGGGCAGGGTCGGATCGCCGTAATAGTTGTCGTAAACGCTGTCCCCTCGGTTGAAATCGTCGTCGTGACCCTCGTGCGCGAGCTCGTTGAAACGCGCTGCGGTTACCCGAAGTTGCGCTGCCGGGACGCCGATCTTTCCGGCCATTTCGTCCCAGTCGGTCGCCGTTTTCACCACGCCGGATTCCAGCCAGGCCGACGGAACCTTGCGGCCGGTTGGCACCGGAGCGCCGGGGATTTTCGGGATCGGCAGGTGGCCGCCGACGACGTAGCGGTTGAAGGATCGGTGATCGGTGATCAGCCAGCATGGGATATGGGTGACCCCGGACTGCTGGCCGTCGATCATGGCGTGGCCGAAGTCCATGTACGGGGCGGCCTCGTTGATGAAGCGCTTGCCGTCGCCGTTGACGATGAATTGGGCCGGCATCATTCGCTCGTTGAGCATGAATTGCATTCGGCCGTCCGGCCATTGGATGGCCGGGAACCACCACGCCTCGTCCAGCAGATCGGTTGCCGCGCCCACTTTTTGGCCCGCGCGGATACCGTCGCCCATAGCGGCCGGGTTGCCGAAGCTCCAGTCCTGGTCCACAACAGGAAGCTGCTCCTTGCGCCAGGCAAGGTCGTGATCGAAGCCACCGGAAGCCAGGATGACGCCTCGGCGCGCGCCGATCCGCTGCTTGGCGCCGTCCCGTTCGAGCACCGCTCCGGTCACCGATCCGCCTGTGTCGGTGATCAGCTCGGTCATCGGAGCGTCCAGCCACAGCGGGATGCCGCTCTCTCGCATCGCCAGCCGCAGCCGTGCGGCCAGCGACTGTCCGATCGCGGCCATCCGCTCGTTGAAGACCCTCGCCTTGACCATCCGCCAGATCAGTTTCACCAGCACGCCCTTGCCGGCCCACGACTGCCTGATTCGGTAGAAGGTCCGAAGGTCTTTGGGGCCCAGCCAGATTCCCCGGGGAGCAAGCGCCAGCGGCTGCAGCAGCGTCTTCTCGTCGGCGCCGAGCTTCCGTAGATCGATGGCCGGGACATTGATTGTGCTACCGAGTTCCGAGCCACCGGGCAGTTCCGGGTAGTAATCGGCATAGCCGGGCTTCCAGACGAATTCGAACCATCCGGAAAGCCCTTCGAGGAACTCCAGCATCTTCGGGGCCGACTCGACGTACTGCCGGATGCGCGCCTCGCTGACCGAGCCCTCGGTGATCTTGAGCAAGTACTCGACCACGCCTTCGGGATCCGGCGAATAGCCCTCCCGGCGTTGCGAGGGCGCGCCAGGTACCCAGATGCCGCCTCCGGACAAGGCGGTGGAACCGCCGAAATAGGAGGACTTTTCGACCACCAACGTGTCCAGTCCGGACGCATGCGCGGTCAGGGCGGCGGCCATGCCGCCACCGCCGGACCCGACGATCAACACGTCGACGACGTGATCGAAGCCGTTCATGTCCGCACCGGTCATGTCGGCATCGCCGTCCTGATCGCGAACCCGGCGATCAATTCCTCGGCCGGTTTGTAATAGCGCAGCGCCGTCTCATACTCGCCCGCGGTTTCCAGCGCGGCGAAAGCCGCTATCCACGTGCGCACTTCGTGCGCGGACGTACCGCCCTCGTAGAGCACGAATGAGTTCGACCAGAGGTCGAACTCGGTGAGCCGGCCGCCGTCGATGATCTCCAGGAAGCGGTGGTCCCACGCCGGGTTGAGAGGTTGCAGATCACTGTTGCCACCGGCGAAGGCCTTGGCCGCCTCGATGACGGCGATCTGCCTGGCTTGCCGCTGCTCGGGCGTCATCGGCCGGCCCTGCACGATCCGCTCCAGGACGGCTTCAGGCGCGGTCGCCAGGGTCGGCACCGGCGGACTGTGCGAGAGTCCACCGGATCCGATCACCAGGACCCGCTTGTCCAAAGTGGTCAGATAGCTGCCCACGGCGGCACCCAGTGCCCGGCAACGGTGCAACGGCCCCAGCGGCACCGCGACCGCATTGATGAAGACCGGTATCACGGGACGCGCCAGCGCGTCCCCGAACAGCTTCTCCAGCGGCTGGACGGTCCCGTGGTCCACGTCCATGCTGGCCGATACCGCCACGTCGATGCCAGCGTCGAGCACGGCCTCCGCGCACTGCGAGGCCAGGTCCGTCGGAACATCCAGCGGACCGGCATGCGTGCCGTAGTCGCCAACTCCGTTGGCGTTCAGGCCGATACAGAACGGTGGCATCGCCTTGTAGAAGAACCCGTTGTAGTGATCCGGAGAAAAGATGACGACGAGTTCGGGATCGTAATCGCGGACGAATTCCCGAGCCTGCGCGATGGCGCCTTCGATGTCGTCAAGCAGGTCCCGCGACGGCCCCGGAAGATTCAGGAGCGGGCTGTGGGACATACAGCACAGAGCCATTGCCACTGTCGACATCACCCCCTCCCGGGATGAGCGTGAGGGCGTCCAGCAGCGATGCGCTGAGCTCGGGAGAGAGCTGGGCGATACAGGCACCCGCGATGCAGCGATCGGGACGCAGGAACAGCACCGATTCGGAGTGCACGTCGAACCAGGATTTGAGCCCACCGGTGCGATCGCCCACGATGATGACATCCGGATCGTCGTGCCCGGGCCAGTGCAGCTGAGTCAACGGCCGCAGCGCAACAAACCGTGCGCCCAGCGCTTTCCACTTCGCAAAGGCCTCGTCGCCGAGAATCCTGCGTGGGTTGTTGTTCCAGCACAGCACGGCGAACCCTGGGCCCAGCACATCGTCCAGCAGGACATCTTGCTGAGTCCGGGTATCGACCCGTGGCTGAATGAACAGCGTCCCGACGGGCGATTCGGTGCGCGCTTTGGGATTCACCGAGTGCACGACGGCCCCATGCTCGTAGCGTGGCATCGGCTTGAATCGCATCTCGAGCACATATCGCTTGAGCGTGGGCACAATTGACGCCGAACGCACCAGCACGTCGCGCGCGGTGGCGACGCGACGGTTGGTCGGCGAGATGACCCGGCCCACCATGGTGGAAAGATCGATCATGGCCCGCGCGTGCTTGCGGCGCTCAATGTCGTAGCTGTCCAGCAATTTATCGCCGGCCCGACCGTTGACCACCGCGGCCAGCTTCCAGCCCAAGTTCGCCGCATCCCGGATACCGCTGTTGTAGCCCTGCCCCTGCCACACCGGCATCAGGTGCGCGGCGTCGCCCGCCAGCAGCAGCCGGCCGCTGCGGAACGCCCCGGCGATTCGCGAGTGATGGGTGTACACGCGGCGCCGGATCACGTCGACCCGGTCGGGCTGCGGCACCATGCGGGCCAGCATCTGCTCCAGGAACGCCGGATCCTCTGCCTGCTCGTCGGTCTCGTCGGCGTGAATCATGAACTCGAAGCGGCGAATTCCGTGTGCGATCGAAATCGAGGCGTACGGACGCTCGGGGTCGGCACCGACCTCGCTGTTCGGATGTCCCAGCGGATCGTTGGCGATGTCGACCACCAGCCAGCGCGTCGACGATGTCGTCCCGTCGAAGGACACGCCCATCACCCGCCGGGTCATGCTGCGGCCGCCGTCGCAGCCGACGACGTAGCGGGCCCGCACCGTGGTGCCGGCCCCTTCACCGCCGAGCTCGACCGTGACCCCGTCGGCGGTTTCCTTGCAGCCCGTCATCGGCCGGCTCCAGCGCACCTCGACACAGTCGAATCTGTCCAGACCGGCCAGCAATTCGGCGTCGACGAGCGGTTGGACGAACCCGTTGCGTTTCGGCCAACCGAAACGCGCATCGGGCGGGGCCATTTCGGCAAGCACCCGGCGCTTGCCGTCGAAGAAACGCAGGATCTGGTTCGGGACCGTATGCGGCAGGACGCGGTCGACCAGGCCGATCGACTGGAAGGTCCGCAACGACTCGTCGTCGAGGCCGACCCCGCGCGGGTAGTCGATGAGCGTGTCGCGTTCGTCGACCAACAGCGTCCGGACACCTTGCAGGCCAAGGATATTGGCCAGGGTCAGACCGACCGGGCCCGCGCCGACGATGACAACGTCGACATCTGGCCCTGGTGCCTGGTGCCCGTCGGTTCCCATCAGCGGCCTAGCAGGAAGTCGAGATGCAGCTGGTTGAAGGTCTTGGCGTCCTCGTATTGCGGCCAGTGGCCACAACCGGGCATCACCTCGAACCGCGCGCCCGGAATCATCGACGCCATGCGGCGTCCCTCGGTCACGTCGGCGGTGGGGTCGTCACTGGTCCACAGCACCAGCGTCGGCGCGATGATCGACCCGTACTCGTCCGGGCCGAGGATGTTGCGTGCGCGAATCTCGGGGTCCTGCAACGCCATGATGTCGCTCATCGCGGAGACGAATCCCGGTTGGCGATAGACCCGCTGGCGGCTGGCGACCAGGTCGTCGTAATCCTTGGACTTGTCGGCCATCAGCCATTTGATGCGTGCTTGCACCGTTTCCCAGGTCGGGTCCTGCGCGGCCGCCATGGACAGCGTGATGATCCGTTGCATCACCACGGGATCGGCCTGGGAGCCGCCTGCGGTGTTAAGGACCAGTCGCTCAACCACATCCGGGTGGTCGACCGCGGTACGGGCGGCCACCCAGCCGCCGAGTGATTCGCCGCTGAGGTAGGCGCGGTCCACCCCGATGGTGCGCAGCACGGCCATCAGGTGCTCCACGTAGTGGGCGACTTCCAGCGGGTGGCCCGGCTTGTCGGTGTACCCGTGGCCCAGCATGTCGATTGACCAGGTCCAGAAATGCTCGGCATGCGCGCCCAGATTGCGCACGTAGGCCTCGGCGTGGCCGCCGGATCCGTGCAGCAGCATCAGTACCGGCTTACCGGGATCACCGGCCCGCAGATAGCGGGTCTTGACTCCCCCGGCGTTGAGATAGCCCTGCTCAAACGCGACGCCCTGGAGATCGCTCCAGATGCTCTCGAACTCGGCCACGGTTCCTCTCTGCCCACTACTGGTGGAAATCTGGTTCTCGCTTTAGACTTACCTGATGTGCGAATATCGCACACTGACGTGCGTTATATATTAGAGCTTCGCTCTCGCAGGGAGGTCTGTCAAGGCTGTGACGGGTTCGGGTACCGGCTCGCAGACGCTGGCCAGGGGAATCACCGCGCTGCAAATGGTCGCGGATTCCCCGACTGGGCTGACCGTGCAGCAGCTGGCCGACCTGGTCGGAGTGCACCGGACGATCGCCTATCGCCTGCTGTCGACATTGGCCCAGTTCCGCTTGGTGGCCAAGGGAGAAGACGGGCGTTACCGGCCCGCCGCCGGCCTGGCGGTACTCGGCGCGTCGTTCGACCGCAATGTGCGCCAACTGAGTCTGCCGACGTTGCGTGCCCTCGCCGACGATCTGGGCACCACGGTGTCGTTGCTCGTCGCCGAGGGCGATCAACAGGTCGCGATCGCGGTGATCGTGCCGAGCCACGTCGCCTACCAACTGTCCTTCCACGAGGGCAGCCGGTATCCGCTGGACCGCGGCGCCGCCGGAATCGCCTTGCTCGCAAGCCTTCCGCCGCGCCCCGGCGAGCGGGAGCTGGTGTCACGGGCGCGCGAGCGTGGCTGGGTGACGACTTACGGAGAGATTGAACCGAATACGTACGGCCTGGCGGTGGCGGTCCACCGCCCAGCACCGTCCCCACCGACCTGCATCAACCTCATCTCCCACCGGGAAGACGTCGTGATGCGCGGCAGGGAGTCAGTCGTCAAAGCCGCCAAGCAGTTGTCCGAACTGCTGAGCTGAAGGGATAGCAGTTGATGTCTTGGGACTCCGAAGCCGATGTCGTCGTGCTCGGCACTGGCGGGGCCGGGCTCACCGCCGCACTGTCCGCGGTGGCCGCCGGCGCCTCCGTCGAGGTGTTCGAGAAGGCCCCGACCGTCGGCGGGACCACCGCGGTTTCGGGCGGCGTCGTGTGGATTCCCGCCCATAACCGTTCTCCCGACGGCGAATTGACTCAAGACGCCGCGTTGCAGTACCTGCGCGCGCAGTCCCTGGGCACCATGGACGACGCTCTGGTCGAAACGTTCGTGCGGACCGGACCGACCATGCTGGAATTCGTCGAGGGGCACAGCGGCCTCCGTTTCGGGATCGCCGCCGGCTTCCCCGACTACCGGCCGGAGCTGCCGGGCGGACAACCGACCGGAGGCCGGTCGCTGTGCGCGGGACCGTTCGACCTGAACCAAATCGGCGAGTGGGGCAGCCGGATCACCTCGTTTCCCGCCGACTGGTCCAACGTCGGTTTCGACGCCGAAACCCGGGCACGCCTGCACGCGGCGATCGAGGAGGGCAGCGACCTGTGCGTCGCCGGCACCGCGCTAATTGCGGGGCTGCTCAAGGGCTTACTCGACGCTGGAGTCACACCGCACACGAACGCCCGGGCCGAGGAACTCATTGCTGAAGGCGGCGAAATCGCCGGCGTGCGCATCGCACTGTCCGGGCAGAGCATCAACGTGCGCGCGCGCCGCGCAGTCGTCCTGGGTGTCGGCGGCTTCGAATGGGATCAGGGTTTGGTGCAAGCGTTCCTGCGCGGCCCGATGCACGGCGCGGTCTCCCCGCCGAACAACACCGGCGACGGGCTGCGCATGGCGATGGCACACGGCGCGGATCTGGCAAACATGGGCGAAGCTTGGTGGGTGCCGATCGTGCAAATCCCCGACGACACCATCGAGGGCCACCAGCGCAGCCGCAGCGTGCGGCTGGAGCGAACTCGGCCGCGGAGCATCATCGTCAACCAGGCCGGGCACCGATTCGTCAACGAGGCCTGCGATTACAACTCGATGGCCGGCGCGTTCCACTATCTGGATCCCCGGGGCGGGTACGTCAACGATCGCGGATGGATGGTCTTCGATTCAGTTCACCTGCAGCGCTATGGATTTCTGGGCATCGCGCCCGGGGAGCCGGTTCCGGACTGGTTCTGCGAGTCCGCGGACCTGGGCGAACTGGGCGCCAAGACGGGTATCGACGCCGAGGGCCTGATCCGCACGATCGACCAGTGGAACCGCCATGTCGCGGCGGACGCTGATCCCGACTTTGGCCGCGGTTCCAGTGCGTACGACGGCTATTGGGGCGACGACAGCGCCACCACCGCCGCCGGAAAGACACTCGGCCCGATCGACACCGCGCCCTATTACGCGGTGCCGGTGTGCATCGGCGCGATGGGCACCAAGGGTGGCCCGCGCACCGACCACGATGGCCGCGTGCTGCACGTCAACGGGGAACCCATCCCAGGCCTGTTCGCGGCGGGTAACACGATGGCCGGCGCGACCGGCCGTGCCTACGGCGGCGCCGGCGGAACCATTGGTCCGGCAATGGTTTTCGGATACCGTGCGGGTTACGCCGCCGCCACCGGGAAATCGGTCGACCTGCAGTAGCGGTTCACGACTTCAGCGGCACTTCAACGCAGATGCGAGTGCCGACCGCAGTGTCGAGGAAAACGAACACGCCGCCGGCGGCGTCCACCCGGGCCCGATGCGACGCCAGCCCGATGTGGCCCTCCCCGAGTCGGCGTGCCATGGTCTCGGTATTGAATCCCACCCCGTCGTCGACCACATCCAGAACACATCTGTGGTCGGTGACGCCGAGCGTGATCGATGCCCGACGGGCGTGCGAGTGCTGCACGACATTGGACACCAATTCGCGCACCACACCGAAGACGATCGGGTCGATCTCATTGCGGCCCGGATAGTCGATGTCGGTGGAGATCTCGATGCCCGAACGCTGCGCGGCATCGGAGGCCAACTGATGCACCGCGGCTCCCAGGCCGACCTGTTCGAGCACTGCCGGGTGCAGCTCGAAAGTCGCCTGCCGCAAGCTTTGTGACGCGACTTGCAGACCGGCCAGCGCGCGCTCGACGCGCTCGTCGCCCGGGAGTGCGGTTTCCAGCTCGACGAGTTCCTGGCGCACCGCCAGGATGTCTTGAAGCGGTCCGTCGTGAATGGACTCCGAAATCCGGCGCTGCAGCACATCCGACGCCGTCATCGTCTGAGCGAGCAACTCCTCGCGCAGCACGCTCAGGCCGGCGACCGACCGCACGTGCCGCTCCTCAACACGGACGACCACGAATGCGGTGGCACACAGGAACGCATAGAGCCCGAAAAGAAAAACGGTATCCGTCCAACGCTTCGGACCCATCAGCACATGGTCGTGAATCCCGGCGACTGCGAAGCCGGCGAGTGTGATAACCAGCACCACCGCCACCCGCCGCGACGACACATCAAAGCCCACCAGGACCGGCAGCAACACCATGATCAGCAATGGATAGATGCCTTGGGCGGACAGCAGTTGAAAGCCCGTCAACGCCACCACGTCAATGGTGGTGAAAGCAAAGGGCTCCAGCCGGCCGACCCCGGCGCCCAGTCCAACCCATCGGCGGGAAGGAGAAAACGCCAGCGCCACGGCACAGAGCGCAACGAATCCATATAAGACGACTAAGTAGGTTTGCTGCGCCCACTCTGACCTGGGCGTGTCCACGACAAAGGCGGCCACGATGAGCCCCAGCACACCGATTCGAAACACTGACGCAATTCGATACGAGCGCAGCTGGTGAACCCTGCGTACCCGTTGCAATTCTGCGTCGCTGGTATCCGCCACGCGAACACAGTACTCATGTGTGCTCGCCGCCCCGGGGCTAAGTGGCAAAACCCGCATCAGGTGGTCCGTCGTGGCAATCCGCGCTGGTGCGGCAAGCCGCTAGACTGTCCGCCATGGCCGGCGCAGCAACGCCCGAGAAGGTCCGCGTCGTTGTCGGCGATGATCACCCGCTTTTCCGTGAGGGCGTGGTGCGCGCGCTCGCGCTGAGCGGTGAGGTGAACGTCGTCGGCGAGGCGGACGACGGCACGCAGGCGCTGGAGCTGATCAAGCAGCACCGTCCCGACGTCGCGTTGCTCGACTTCCGGATGCCCGGCATGGATGGCGCCCAAGTGGCCGCGGCGGTGCGAAGCAACGAACTGCCGACGCGCGTGCTGCTGCTGTCGGCCCATGACGAGTCGGCGATCGTGTATCAAGCGCTGCAGCAGGGCGCCGCGGGCTTTCTGCTCAAAGACTCGACGCGCAGCGAGATCGTGAAGGCCGTGCTCGATTGCGCGAGCGGAAACGACGTGGTGGCGCCCTCGCTTGCTGGAGGCCTTGCTGCCCAGATTCGGCAGCGAGCAGAACCGACGGCTCCCGTCCTCAGCGCTCGGGAGCGCGAGGTGCTCAATCGGATCGCTCGCGGTCAAAGCATCCCCGCGATCGCAGCCGAGCTGTTCGTCGCGCCCTCCACGGTCAAAACGCATGTGCAACGGCTATACGAGAAGCTCGGGGTCAGCGATCGTGCGGCTGCTGTCGCCGAGGCAATGCGGCAAGGTCTGCTCAGCTAGCAGCAGGCCACGCTTCGGGCTCCCGAGTCGGCGCCGGCTGCTTTTCCCACAGCATGGCCTTCGCGACGGCCTCTGCCTCGGCGACCAGGTGGCGAGCCCGGCGCTCCACCTCGTACAGGTGGCCGGCACTGATGCCGTTGCCGACCAGCCGCTCCCTTTCCAAGACCAGCGGGTCCACCGAGGACACACCATTCGTGCGTTGGGTCACCGCCTGAACCAGAACGGGACCTCCGCCCGCGGCAGCGCATCGCACGGCGCCGGCGACGGAGTCACGCACCGCCTCAACGTCGTTGCCGTCGACAGAGACCACCGGCATCCCGTGGCACTCGCCCGCGTTGGTTTCCTGACGTGCGTTTTCGACGATGAACACCACCGGAAGCTGCCAGGACAGGGCGATGTGTGCGGCCTCGGCGAAGTCCGCGGATTTCGCGTCCCGCGTTTCCATGACGCACACCGTGACCAAGCCGTCGTCCATCAGTTGCTTGCCGTACGCGTGTCCCACGGCCAGCAGCGGTGACTGCTGCAAAGCGCCTGAGAGAGAAGACAACCCACGAACGGAAGCAACGAACGGCGCTTCCTCGTCGCTGTCAGGGCCGAAACCCGGGCCGATCAACGCGGCGATGGCCGGGCCCAGCGGCAGCGCGCAGCCGATCTGCTGGGCGTGCTGCAGGTGGATTATGCCGGTGGTCATGAGGTCGCCGGGACGAAGTGCCGCGGCGGTGCCGATGGCGACTGCCTCTTGACCGAATGCGGCCTGCACGGGTTGGTTGAGCCGACCGTCGATCCGCAACTCCTCCACTGCCATGTCGAGCAGGCGCAAGACCCACATTTGGCGGTACAGCTCCAGCTGCTCACGCAACCGTGCCCCAGACAGTTCAGGTGTGCGAGTCATCTTCGGTGTCTCCTAACTCGTCGTGGATACGAGAGTCAAGTTAGGCCGTTTGCGCGGGCCGAACCTCCGCCGATCGGGCCGCAATCCGGATGAATGCCCGTTCCCCCGATTGGGGGACACGCCAGGATCAGTCCTGGCCCTGACCTGCGCGTAACAGCAGCCGCGCGGCCGCCGAATACGGGTCGTCCTGACCGTCGACCACCGATTCCGCGAGCCCGTCGAGATCCGACTGGCTCCGCAGCTGGGTTTGGGCCAGGGAAAGGATCTGTGCGCGGGCGCGAGCCACCCGCCGATCCCGGCTGTCGGTGCGGTGGTGGTCGTCGATGGCGGCGACGAGGTCCGTGACCCCCTCACCCCGAGCGGCGACGAGGCTGACGATGGGGGCCTTCGTCTCGGCCCGCAGGTCCCGCACGGTCTGTTCGGCGCCGTCCCGGTCGGCCTTGTTGACCGCAACGATGTCGGCGACTTCCAGCACGCCCGCTTTGGCGGCCTGGACGGCATCGCCCGCCCCGGGGTTGAGGATGACGATGGTGGGGTCGGCGACGGCGGCAATCTCGATCTCCGACTGCCCCACCCCCACGGTTTCCAGCAGCACCATGTCGTAACCGATCGCACCCAGCAAGCGGATCGCCGCCGGCACCGCGGCGGCCAGACCCCCGAGATGACCCCGGCTCGCCACCGAGCGGATCAGCACGTCAGAGTCGTTGATATGAGCGGCCATTCGAATTCGGTCGCCCAGCAGCGCGCCGCCGCTGAACGGCGACGACGGGTCCACGGCCAGCACGGCCACCCGGCAGCCACGCTCGCGGTAGGCGCCGACGAGGGCCGCGACCGTCGTCGACTTGCCCGCGCCTGGCGGACCGGTGATACCGACGACACGCACCTCGAGCCCGCTTGCCGGGCCGATGCCGGCCAGCACCTCGTCGCGCCGTTCGCCTTCGACGAGGCTGAGCAGCCGACCCACGGCGCGCGGAGATCCGTTGCGCGCTCCGGCAATTAGGTCGGCGATCGTCATGGACACGAGAACAATATTCTCTCATTCCGAGAGTGGCAGTTGCAAGGGCATAGGGTTCGGATCGTCTGACCGCCACGCGGGCGCGCGCCCATCAACCCGCGAGAGTGCAACTACCGGCGCTCGCACTCGGTATACGCGTCGCAAGTCGCACTTTCGCGGCGAAATTCGCGTCACGGCCTGGCCGCAAGGCCGGCGGACTACGATTTCGTGCCATCCGCGGACACTGCTCATCAGACGTAGGAGGCGGCGGCCAGCAATGACTCAATCGGAGGGGACCATCGCGGTCCCGGGCGGGAATGTTTGGTTCAAGCGCGTCGGCGGTGGGCCGGGTCTTCCGCTGCTTGCCATTCACGGCGGGCCCGGCGTACCGCATAACTACTTGCTTTCGCTGGAACGTTTAGCCGACGAGCGCGAGGTCATCTTCTGGGATCAGCTCGGTTGCGGAAACTCCGAATGCCCGTCGAACCCTGAACTTTGGACGATGGAACGCTCGGTCGCCGAAATGAATGCCGTCATTCAGGCTCTTGGCTTGCATCGGTTCCATCTGTTCGGCAACTCGTGGGGCGGCATGCTGGCGCAGCAGTACGTCCTCGACGTCCCGTCGGCCGCGGCCAGCGTGACCATCTCGAACAGCATCGCGTCCATACCCGCGTTTTCCAGCATGGTGGCCCGGCTGAAGCGCGATCTCGACCCGGCCACCCAATCCGCCATCGACCGACACGAAGCCGCCGGTACGACGCACTCTTTCGAATACCAGGACGCGATCCGCACCTGGAACGAGACGTATCTCTGCCGTGTTCGCCCCTGGCCGCGCGACCTCCAGGACGCGTTCATGCGTATGGGCGCCGAGAGCTTCGAAACGTTGTTCGGCCCCAGCGACTTTCACATCGTCGGGACCATTCGCGGCTGGGACGTATTCGACCGGTTGACTGAGATCGCGCTGCCGACCCTCGTCGTCGCGGGCAGGTACGACGAATGCGCCCACGAGCACATGTGGGAAATGCATCAGCGCATCAAGAACTCGCGGTTCGAGTTGTTCGAGTCGAGTTCGCACATGCCTTTCATCGAGGAGCCGCAGCACTTCGACGACGTGATGCGGGACTTTTTGCGGCACCACGATCTTTGAGCCCGACGTTCCCGCTGGTGACCGGGCGGGGTGACCGATGCCACACAAGCGGCTCCGGTTAATGCGTTGCTCGGCCGGCCTCGTGGGGTAGGCGGTGTGGAGACCGACAACTTGACGAAGGGAGCTCCATCATGAGTGACCGCGACAACGGACTCGTGGAAGGCATCAAGGGCGTCATCGAGGACGCGATCGGGAAGACCAAGGAGATCGTCGGCATCCTGATCAATCACGACGGTCTTCGCAATGAAGGCCGCGCCCAGCAGGACAAGGCGCAGGCACAACGCGACGTGGCCAAGAAAGAGGCACAGGCCGAGGCGGCGCGTGGTGCTGAGAAGACGGCCGAGGCCCGCCAGAAGGCTGCGGCTAAGAGCTAGTCACACCCCGGTCGAAGAACTGAGCCGCAACTGCGGCTCAGTTCTTCGACGCGTTGAACTTGGCGACGTTGGCCCGGAAGTCCTCGGTCAAAAACGACTGACTCTCGGCCGAGAGGGCATAGTCGAGGCTGGCGAGCACCGCACGCTCGAGATGAATGTTGAGCACCCGTTTGGTGCTCTCGACGGCCTGCTGGGGCAGCTCCAAAATCTTTTTGGCGCAGGCGATTGCCTCCGCCACCGGGTCGGCCGCCACGTGGTTGGCCAGTCCGAGTTCGACGGCGCGCTCGGCTTTGATCCGGGTGCCGGTCAGCGCGTATTCCTTGGCCAGCAGCAGGCTGATGTGCAGCGGCCAGGTCAGCGGTCCGCCGTCGGCGGCCACCAACCCCACCTGGACATGTGGATCTGCCAGGTAGGCAGCTTCGGCGATGTAGACGATGTCGCTCAACGCGACCAGGCTGCAGCCCAGGCCGACGGCGGGGCCATTCACCGCCGCTACCACCGGAATTCGGCACCGCGCCATGCCCAGCACGATCTCACGTCCGTCCCGGATGGTCTTGGCCCGCAGGTCGGCGTCGTTCGCGAGTTCCTCGAGATAGCCGAAATCGCCGCCGGCCGAAAATGCCCTGCCGGCACCGGTGATCACCGCCGCGCGGGCGGTGGGGTCATCGGTCAATCGCTGCCATATCCGCGCGAGCCCGGAGTGTAGGTCGTCGTTGACCGAGTTCAGCGAATCCGGCCGGTTCAGCGTGATGATGCGCAGTGCACCGTCGGCACGGACGTCGATTTCAACAGGCATGTCGTACACGTCAGACTCCCAATCCCAAGATTCGCGAAGCGATGATGTTCTTCTGTATCTGTGATGTCCCGCCCATGACGCTCTGCGCGCGGCTGTACAGGTAGGCGCTGAGCAGATCGGGATCACCGGTACCGGCGACCGCCAGTGCGGCGTGCCCCACGGATTGTTCGACCCAGGTCATCAGCAACTTGTCCAGCGAGCCTTCCGACCCGTGTGACACCCCATCCAGCTGTTCGGACAGCCGCCGCCGCACGTGATGAGTCAGCATATCCGACTGGATCGCCGCCCACGCCAGCTCCTCGGACACCTCACCGTCGTTGCGCGCCAACAGCTCTCGAACAAGCTTGCCGTAGCGCGCGGCGTAGCCGAGGGTGGAGGGCTCGCGTTCGTGTCCGACGACCGTCATCGCCACGGCCCACCCGTCGCCGGGCGCACCTACCATCCGGTCCGCCGGCACCGTGGCGCCATCGAAGAACACCTGACCGAATTCGTTGGTGACCCCGTTCATCATCTGCAGCGGACGCTGTTGCACGCCAGGCTGTTTCATCGCGATCACGAACGCCGACAAACCCCGGTGTCGCTTGGCATCGGGATCGGTGCGGGCCAGCAGCAGACACCAGTCGGCCACGTCGGAGTAGCTGGTCCAGATCTTGTGCCCGTGCACGACATAGTTGTCGCCCTCGCGGGTGGCGGTGGTAGTCAGCGACGCCAAATCCGAGCCGGCACCGGGTTCGCTGAAGCCCTGGCACCAGCGCTCGGTGCCGTTGATGATGCCGGGCAGGAAGCGTTTCCGGAGCTCGTCGTCGCCATGCGCGCCGATGCCGTACACCAGATAGCCGACACTGGGCCGCGGCGGTGCACCGGCACGCACCAGCTCCTCGTCGACGATGACGTCGTACACCGGCGCCAGGTCCTGCCCACCCCAATCGCGAGGCCAGGACAGGCCGAAGAAGCCGTTCTCGTACAGGGCGCGATGCCAGTCGGCCATGCGCGCCCAATACTCGTCGCCCGAGCCGGAGAATTCCTTGGCGTGCGCCGACAGCCAGGTGCGCAGGCGCTCCCGGAAGGCCGCCTCTTCACGAGAGTCACGAAAGTCCAAGATCGATCTCCTTCAACGTGACGGGCCACAGCTCTGTCGATGTCAGGGCGCGGCGCAGGTAGACATGCGCGATGCACTCCCAGGTATTGCCGATGCCGCCGTGTACCTGAACCGAGGTCTCGCAGACGGTTCGGGTGGCACGCGCGCAGTAGACCTTCGCGATCTGGGCGGCCCGGACGGCTTGCTCGGGTTCAAGTTCGTCGATGCCCCACGCGGCATGCCGCAGCACACTGACCGAACCTTCAATCAGGGCAAGGCTTTCGGCCAGCAGGTGGGCGATGGCCTGATATGAACCGATCTGCTTGCCGTACTGCTCGCGAATCTTCGCGTAGTCACACGCGACGGCCTGTGCGCCCCGGGCGATTCCGACCAGGTCCGCCGATGTGGTGACCAGCGCCAGCGCGTACCACCGGGCCGCCGCCTCGTCGGAAAGTTCACCAAGCGTCTGCGGAGATCCGCTCAATTCGGCTGCGGCTCTGGTCAAATCGGCGCTGTCGCGCACGGCACCCAGGTCCGTGGCCAGCACCGTATTGCCGAACAGCGACAACACCCGACGGGCGCCTCGCGCGTCGATCGCGCGGTCGTTGACGGCTACCGTCGTCGGCACGGCTCCGCCGGCATCGGCGCCGATGCGGTGCGCCAGGTCGTCGGCCAGCACCGGGCCGAGGAACGGCGTGTCGACCAACCGGCGCCCGAATTCCTCGGCGACGATCGCGACTTCGACGCCGGAGGCACCGTCGGAGCGCAGCGATCTGAAGCCCGTCGCCGCAGTCTGCTTGTCCAGACGCGCGATTCGACTGTCGTCGGCGAGGTCAGCAACCGTGGCCGGCCCCAGATCGTCGGCCAGTTTCGCGGCGGCATCACGCAACTGTTGCTGTTCAGCTGTCAGACGTACATCCATAGCGCTCCTTCAGCACTCGGCGCAGCACCTTGCCCGACGGCAGGCGAGGAATATCAGGCACGAACACGACCCGGCTCAGGTGTTTGTAGGACGCCAGCCGTTCGTCCACCCGGGCGGTCAGGTCTGCGGCGACCGCCTCCATGTCGGTGGGAGCCCGGGTGGCGACCGCGGCAACGACGGCTTCGCCGTTGATCCCGTCCGGAACTCCAAACACCGCACAGTCTTTGACGGCGGGATGACCGTGCAGCACCGTCTCGATTTCGGCGGGCGCGACTTGAAAACCGCGCACCTTGATCATCTCTTTGAGGCGGTCGGTGATCCGGAGCCAATTGTCGGAATCGAGCCAGCCGACATCCCCGGTGCGATACCAGCCGTCGCACATCGCCTCAGCGGTCGCCTCGGCCGGCAGGTAACCCGCCATCAGCGAGGTCGACCGCGCCTGGATCTCACCGACCTCCCCCGGGCCGACCGGCTGGCCGGTCTTCAGCGAGATGACCCGGAGCTCCACCCCCGGCACCGGACGCCCGACTGTGTCGAGCCGCGCCTTGTCCAGCGGATTGCACGCGATCACCGGCAGTTCCGTGGTGCCGTAGGCCGGAACCCAACCGACGCCGGTGCGCCGGGTCACGGTCTCGGCGACGCTGGCGCTGACCGGCGTTGCGCCCCACATGATGAAGCGCAGCGACGACAAGTCGTACGACTCCAGCGTCGGGTGTGAGGCGATTGCCATTGCGATGGGCGCGACCGCCATTTCGATTGTGATGCGGTCTTTTTCGATGTGATGCAGCATCCGGTCGATGTCGAAGCGCGGATGCAGCCGCAGCCAGGCGCCGGTGCGCAGCGCCGTGACGATGTTGAGCAGGCCCAGGATGTGCGACGGCGGTGTGGCGACCTGAATTCGGTCTTGCCGGGTGAGTTGCAGAGCGTCGCGCCAGTGCCGCACGGCGTCGGACAGGGCCGCGTGGGTGTGCCGAACAGCCTTCGGTAAACCGGTGGTGCCCGAGCTGAACACCAGCACCGCATCGGCGCGCGGCAGTCGCGACATCGGAATCGGCTCGGCCGGGGTGACCGGTTCGTCCAAGTGCAGCATCGGCATCAGCCCGGACAGCACGGGATGGTCCCCGACCGCGTGGCTGGGGCTGGTCAGGGCCAGCGCGTGGTCGACCTCGTCGTGCTTCCAGGCGGGGCTGATGAGCACCGCCGTGGCGCCCAGCCGCCAGATGCCCAGCAGGACGGCGACGAACTCCGGCCGGTTGGACGACATCACGGCAACCCGCTGGCCCGCGGTGACACCGCTTTTGCGCAGGGCCGCGGCCAGACTGTTGGCCAGCGTGTCGAGCTGAGGCAGGCTGAATTGCCGTTCCTCGAACACGAGCGCAGCCGGCTCGGTCACGTCCTGTCCTTCCCCGCAGGCCAGGCTGACCCGACATCGGCGCAGTAGAGAAGATGCTATCGCTTAGTGAGAATAGTATTCTCTATACTGAAGAACGCAAGTACGGGCGGGGCGGCCACGGTGGGACCGGAAGCGTTCCAGCGCGCGGCGGTCACCGCGACAATCGAGGAGACTCCAAGGGTGGCAGATCCCACATCGAACGGTGCCGATCCCGGCACGGTGACGATCTACCTGGAACGCAAAAAGGCAACCGTGCCCCTGGTTCCCGGCGAAACGCTCCTGGAGAGCGCACGCCGGGCCGGGCTGGATCCCCCGTTCAACTGCGAGGCCGGCAACTGTGGCACGTGCATGGCCCGCCTCGAGAGCGGGCACGCGACCATGCGGATCAACGACGCTCTCGACGACGACGAAGTGGACGAAGGCTACATTTTGACGTGCCAGGGCGTACCCGATACGGATTCCGTCACGGTGCGCTACGAATAGTCACGAAAGAGGTGGCGACGATGGCCAAGGGCATCATCCTGGTGGAGAGTCGACCCAGTTCGCCCGAACGCGACCAGGAGTACAACACCTGGTACGACGAAGTCCATCTGCCTGAACTCGTGGCTCTCGACGGATTCGTCTCGGCGCGACGGCTGCGGCCGGTCAACGGCGAAGGCCCATACGTCGCCATCTACGAGATCGAAGGCGACGACCTCCAGGCCGTCCTGGACAACATGATCGCCAACGCCGGCCAGTTGACGATGTCGGATGCGTTGCAGTTGGATCCTGTGCCGATCCCCCGGCTGCTGACGACGACGACCGAGTGCGACGGCTAGCCGAATTCGGCTGCGCCGCCGTGTGGGAGAGGAAAGCCTGATGGATGTCGACGACCTGATCCTGGTGAGCATTGACGACCACGTGGTCGAGCCGCCGGACATGTTCCTGCGTCACGTGCCCGCCAAGTACAAGGCCGAGGCCCCGATCGTCGTGGTCGACGACAAGGGCGTCGACCAGTGGATGTACCAAGGCAGGCCACAGGGCGTAAGCGGGTTGAACGCGGTGGTGTCGTGGCCGCCCGAGGAATGGGGCCGCGACCCCGCCGGTTTCGCCGAAATGCGGCCCGGCGTCTACGAAGTTCACGAACGTGTTCGCGACATGAACCGCAATGGCATCCTCGCCTCGATGTGCTTCCCGACGTTCACCGGCTTCTCGGCCCGGCACCTCAACATGACGCGCGAAGACGTCACCCTGGTCATGGTGTCGGCCTACAACGACTGGCACATCGACGAGTGGGCCGGCTCATATCCCGATCGCTTCATCCCGATCGCGATCCTGCCGACGTGGACGCCCGAGGGGATGTGCGCCGAGATCCGCCGGGTCGCGGCCAAGGGCTGCCGGGCGGTCACCATGCCGGAACTGCCTCATCTGGAAGGACTTCCGAGCTACCACGACGACGACTACTGGGGTCCGGTATTCCGGACCCTGTCCGAAGAGAACGTGGTGATGTGTCTGCACATCGGCACCGGATTCGGGGCGATCAGCATGGCGCCCAACGCGCCGATCGACAACTTGATCATTCTGGCCACTCAGGTGTCGGCGATGTGCGCGCAGGATCTGCTGTGGGGTCCCGCGATGCGCAACTATCCGGATCTGAAGTTCGCCTTCTCCGAAGGCGGTATCGGCTGGATTCCGTTTTACCTGGACCGCAGCGACCGCCACTACACCAACCAGAAGTGGCTGCGGCGCGACTTCGGCGACAAGCTGCCCAGCGACGTCTTTCGTGAACACTCGCTGGCCTGCTATGTCACCGATAAGACTTCGTTGAAGCTGCGCCACGAGATCGGCATCGACATCATCGCCTGGGAGTGCGACTACCCGCACTCGGACTGCTTCTGGCCCGATGCGCCCGAGCAGGTGCTGGCCGAGCTGAACGCCGCCGGCGCCGACGACTCCGACATCAACAAGATCACCTGGGGCAATGCCTGCCGGTTCTTCGGCTGGGATCCGTTCGCCCGCACCCCGCGCGAACAAGCCAGCGTTAAGGCGTTGCGCGCCAAAGGTGCTGACGTCGACGTGTCGATACGGCCACGGGCTGAGTGGGCGCGGCTCTACGAGAAGAAGCAACTCGCCGCGCGGTAGGGTCGCCTAGCTGCCGTAGCGCGGCAGATCAGCCCGTTGGTGGGTTGACGAACCAGACGTTTTCTTCGCGCAGGCTGCAGCTGCGCCAGCCGTCGGCCGTTCGTACCAGCTCGTGGTGGTAGTAGCCGCCGCAATAGCTCAGGTCCGACATGCCCGGCAACGTCATGGGGTTGTAGAACATCGCGCGCACGGTCGCGACATCAGCTTGGAGACCAAGGATTTCCACGTTGGTGATGTAGTGCATGGACATCGGAATCGCGGCGAATCCCTGCGCCAGCCATTCGGCGACTTCGTCGCGGGGGCCCGCGGGGGCTCCCGCTGAGGAGTAGTCGATGTGGGCATTCTCGGTGAACACCGACCGGTACAAATCCCAGTCCTTGGTGTCGACGGCGCGGGCGTATCTGTGCAGTAGCGCCGTGATTTCGAGTTCGTCGCCGACGCGCTTCAGGTCCATCACCCGGGCAATCCTAACGTGGTGGCGGTTCGGGCCACCGCGCGCTGCTGGGAGGAGGTGAGAGGCCCCGGGTCTGGAAGTACCACGCCGTGGAGCCGCTCGCGCCGCAGCGGACATTCCTCTCGCATCGCGGCGAGATAGCCGTTGGATCGTCGATTCACTAAGGCAGTTCCACTCCCTCAAAGCTTTTGAACATCTCGGGTTGCGGCGGTGTCATCTGAAGGTAGAGGTCTATGTGACGAATCCTGTCGTCGTCGGCGAACTCGTAGACCGACAGCGAGTTGACCACGCTGCTGAAATCGCCTACTTCGCTCCGCTCCTCCAGTTCAAGGAACACGCGACCGCCGGACTCCGTGATGTGTTTAAACGAGCACTCCCACTTCGACGTTGTGGCCCAGCTGGTGAGGAATTCCACATAGTCCGGCCACGTCATCACCTCCCTGAAGGCACCGACTCGCTCGAACTCTCCGACGGCGACCAGTTCCGCCAGCGGCGCCCAACTGCCCGCCGAGAAGCCCGGTTTCTTCCCTTCGTCGACCAGACGTTTCGTGACGGTGCAGTACTGCAGCACAGTGCGCGCTCGGCCGGTGTGCAAGCCGATAACATCCTCGACCTTCTGCAACACCTTCACACCGACACCCCGGCTTTCGCCAGGCAACGTTCGAGCGCCTCGACGTACTCGCCAGTCCCGTGGAACGGACCATGCACACCGATGGCGACGTCCAGGAAGGAGTTGTACTCGTCGTTGACGTGGGTCTCCCAGCGCGTCAACTCCCCCTGATCGTTCGTCTCGATGAAACTGTATGAGTAGAAGCCCATCTCGATGCCGTCCTTGGTGTGGCCTCCCCAACGGGTTTTCATGACGACACCGTTTTCAGCCGGCCAATATGTAAAGTCGGCGGGCTTCCAGTCCGGGAAGGTCAGCGAGTAGGCCTTGGCCTCCATCGCCGAAGCACGTGCGGTGTCCTCGGGGAACTCACTGAATTTGAACACCTGATCGCCGGTGAAATAAGGCGAGACGTAGATACCGTCGTCGGCGAATTTCCAAGCGTCGGCGAACGCTTCGCCGTCCTGGACTCCCTGGTGCAGGTAGGCGTCGCGGTAGGCCTCGGCCATCCGGCGGTGGTGGGTGATGCGTTCGTCAATGTTCATTGGACTCCCTCCCGGTTCAGACACCATCGGCCATGTAGCGGTCGACGACGGAGTGGTAGTGGCCGATGACGACTTCCTCTTTCACCAGCGACATGTGGTGGAGCCTGCTGTTGCGCAGACCGAGTTGCTGTCGCGGCATCTGCTCGTAATCCTGTTGCAGCGCTTCGAAGTACTTGTAGCTACCGGGCTCGTCGACTTCGGTCAGCGGGACTCTGAAGGCGTCGCGGTGTTCCGGTGGCAGGTACATGTAGCTGCTGACGTGCCAGATGCACCGGTTGGGGTCACCGTCCGGATGAGGCACCGCCATGATGACGTGACATTCGCCGGCGCGGACCGTCATGAAGTAGTTGGGGAACAGCATCCAGCCCTGGTTGTCGCTCATCTGGTCGTCGGTGAGACCGCCGACGTCCAGACCCATGCCGGTCAGGGTGTCGCGGGTCGCCCGCTGAAGCAGCCTGCGCGCAGTCACACCGTCGGGAAACTCGACCGAGCTGTCCGGCGCCCGGTACTCGGCGACCAGTTCCTGAAAGCGCGGGATGACCGCCACGGTCGAGGGGAACGTGTCCGGCAGATTCAGAATGCCCTCGATCTGCTTTTCTGCACTGGCGCCTTTTACCTCGAACGGAGCAACCGCGACGCTGTGGTTTTCAAAGAACCGGTATCGGGCGGTCGTCGGATCGATCACAAGCACGCTAAGGAGTTGCGGGTGGATGCCGTTGATGTGATAGCCCTCCTCGAAGGCGTCCATGACGACCTTCCAGTTGCACTCCAGGGACTCTCGGACGTTCATCACGGTAACCATGTCGTCGAGGTGGTACGGGGCGAGCAGTTCAATAACTTCGGGACCGAGAAAGTCGCTGAGCGGCTGCGCCTTTGGATCCGGGTTGAGGAAGATGAATCCACCGAAGGTTTCGACGGGCACTTCCAACAGTGAGTTTTCGCTCTTGTCGATCGGGCCGGCGAGGTTCTCCCGCAGCATCCCGCGCAACTTGCCTTCCAGGTCGTATGACCAAAGGTGGTACTGGCAAAGGAAGCCGCGCTTGGCGTTTCCGGCAGCGGCATTACACAGGGTGTTCCCGCGATGGCGGCAGGCGTTGACGAATCCGCGGAGTTTCTCGTCCTTACCGCGGACGATCACGAACGATTGGTTCAGAATCCGGTACTGCTTCCAATCACCGACCTTCGGCAGCTCGTCGACACGGCCGACGATCTGCCAGACCCGCATCCAGATGCGCTCGTGCTCCTGCAGCGCGTATTCGCGGGAGGTGTAGCGGTCGGTCGAGATCGCCATATTGAAGGCGTCGAGGTCTTGCCGGTCGAGCCCCAACCCTGCATCTCGCTGCACCCACTGTCCTGGCTGTGTCACTTGGCTCATGCCGATCTCCTCATCGTGGTGATGGTCGGACGCGAGCGGAATCCACCGGCGACTGTGGCCTCCCGCTTCGTGTGACGGGTGTCACCGTATACATTGCTGTATTAGATATACAAGTATGTATTAAAGTGGTTCACATCACACTTTCTGGTCCGGGCCAGCGGGCTTCCGATCGAGAGTGGCACCGCCGAGAAGCCGTTCCGATTGTTGAGGTTGGTGGTGAATAGACCTGTGCGACAGATTATTTCGATGGATCCCGAGGTACGGGGGGCCACAGGCGCGCTGCGATGTGGGAGGATGGGTCGGTGGCGGAACGGTGGACCAGGGAGCGACGCCTCGAGCACACGCGTGGCCTCTTATTGGATGCCGCAGAGGAAATCTTCGCGCGCAAGGGCCTGAGCGGGGCCGCACTCGAGGACATCGCCGACGCGGCCGGGTACACCCGCGGCGCGATCTACTCCCACTTCGGTGCAAAGGAAGAGTTGTTCCTTGCGGTGACCGACCGTCAACGGCAGCGGTTTCTCGACGGCTTCACCGAGGTCATCCAGTCCTTCCGACGGCTCAGCGACATCGATATCGACGAACTCGCCGATCGGTGGAGCCAAGCCAGCAGCGATCCGAACCGTGCTGCGCTCAACTACGAGCTCACGTTGTTTTTGCTGCGGTGCCCGGAGGCGCGCGACAGACTCGCCACGCAGCGAATGGAGACAATCCGCTCGCTGGCCGAATTCATCGCCAAAAACGTGGCGAGACTGGGGGCGTCGCTCACGATGCCGGCCGATGCGCTGGCCCGCGTCATTCTTGCCGTCAACGACGGTGTCACGCTCGGCAGTCAACTCGACGGAGTAAATCTCTACCGCCCGTATCTGCAGCTAGTGGTGTCGGCCGTTGTGCCCGCCGGTGACACACCATAACTAGAGCTCGGCCAGCACTGGGCCCAGCTCTTCGAGTTGGTCTATCCCGGCGGCGAATTCGCCGCCGATGGGTGGCAGCAGCGTGACGTAATCGGCGGGTTGCCGGGTCTGATAGCCGCGAATGTGCGGCCAGCTTCACTTTCGACCCCGAGTGTGCGGCTCGCTTCGCCCGGCCGCCAAAACTATCCCTCGGGAAGCTGTGGCGGCGGCCGATAGTCGGGCCGATACCCGGAAACGTGGATCGGAGAGCCGACGAGACGGAAATCGCCTGCCGTAACAATCACTTCCGGCGTCGCTTTGAGCGCCTCGGGCAGCGTGCGCACCGCCGCGGCGGGCACCCCCAGGGGTCTCAGTCGCCGTTCCCAGCTCGCGGCGGTGTCGGTCGCCAGCATCGCGGTGACGATGGCGAGCACCTCGTCACGGCGGGCCACCCGTTCGGCCATGGTGTCGAAGCCGCCGATACCTGCTTCGGTGGCAAAGGATTTCCAGAATCCGTCATGGGTGATGAATAGCGCCAGATAGCCGTCGGCAGTCGGAAAAAGCTGGGCCGGAACGTAATACGAGTGGGCACCGTTCGGCCTGCGCTGCGGCTCGACGCCGTTGTTGAGGTAGGCCGACGCGTGATAGTTCAGCTGCGACAGCATGACATCGCGCAGCGACACATCGACTTGCCCACCGGTGCCGGAGATGATCTTTGCCAAAAGTCCCAGCGCCGCAGTCATTCCGGTGGAATTGTCGGCCGACGAATACCCGGGCAGCGTCGGTGGGCCGTCCGGATCGCCGGTCAGTGCGGCGATACCGAAGCCCGCCTGAACCACATAGTCGAAGGCCGGGTCATCGCCACCGTGCAGGCCGAATCCGGTGATCGCGACGCAGACGATCCGCTCGTTGTACCGTCGTAGCTCGTCGTAGGTGAGCCCTAGCCGGCGGATGGCCGACGGCTTCAGGTTCACCAGCAGTGCGTGGGATTCGGCGACCAGCTCGCCCAGCCGTCGCTGTCCCGCATCGGAATTCAGGTCCAGACAGATGCTGGACTTGTTGCGATTGAGGCTGGCGAAGTAGGCGGCGCCCACGCTGCGGGAGATTTCACCGCCGCGGGGTTCGATCTTGGTGACCTCGGCGCCGAGGTCGGCGAGCAGCATCGTGGCATAGGGGCCGGCCAGCATGGTGCCGACCTCGAGGATACGGATTCCCGCGAGCGGCCCTCTGGACGTCACCGCAGTTCCGTTGCGAGCGCAGCGATCATCTCCCGCGTCCGGCGTTTGGAAGCGACCAGCTCATCCCGGTTGTCACCGATGGGCAGCAGCCGCACCGACAGGTCGGTCACGCCGGCGTCGGCGAAAGAGCGGAATCGCGACAGAATCTGTTCCGAGTCGCCGGCCGCACACAGATCGCCTACATCGCGAGCATCGCCACGGTCGAGCAGGTTCTGGTAGTTGGGCGACACCTCGGCCTCACCCAGGATGCGGTTGGCCCGCTCCTTGGCCTCCTCGACTTGTGAAGGCGCACAAAGGCATACCGGGATGCCCGCGACGATCCGCGGCGCGGGCCGACCGGCATCGGCGGCGGCCTTGGTGATCTTCGGTGCGATGTGATCACCGATCGCGCGCTCGTCGGCCATCCACAACACGGTGCCGTCGGCGAGTTCGCCGGCAATCTGCAACATCACCGGCCCAAGCGCGGCGACCAACACCGGCATCGGGGTATCGGCCCCGATCGCCATCGGATTGTGCACCGTGAACGAATCATTCTCGACGTCAACCGATCCCGTCCCGGAAATGGCGGCGTTGAGCACCTGCAGGTAGTCGCGGGTGTAGGCGGCCGGTTTCTCGTACGGCAAGCCGAGCATGTCCCGGATGATCCAATGGTGTGACGGTCCGACACCCAGCGCCAACCGCCCACCGGCCACCGCATGCGTCGAGAGCGCCTGGCGGGCAAGGGCGATCGGATGCTGGGCCTGCAGCGGCACCACCGCGGTCCCGAGCTCGATGCGCGAGCTGTGCGCGGCCATCAGCGACACCATGGTCAGGCAGTCGAAGTCGTTGGGCACCTGCGGCATCCACGCGGTGTCCAGACCCGCGGATTCGGCCCATTCGATATCGGCGGCCAGCTTGTCCACCTTGCGGGCCATGTCGCCACGCTCGGCGCCGATCATCACTCCGACGCGCATGGTTCCTCCGTGACGGGTTCGGGGGTGCCGGTCAGTGCACGGATTTCGCGCACTAGTGCGTCGAGCGGTGTCCCGGTGGGGAATACCGCGGCGGCACCGGCAGAAAGGAGTTTGGGGACGTCGGCGTGCGGGATCGTTCCACCGACGACGACGGCGATGTCCGCGGCGTCGGCGGCGCGCAACGCTTCGACGGTGCGCGCGGTGAGCGCCAGATGCGCACCGGACAAGATGCTCAGACCGACGACGGCGACGTCTTCCTGGACCGCGATCGAGGCGATGTCTTCGATGCGCTGCCGGATGCCGGTGTAGATGACCTCGAATCCCGCGTCACGCAGCGTGCGCGCGACGATCTTGGCGCCGCGGTCATGCCCGTCCAAGCCGGGTTTGGCAACCAGAACGCGAACGGCCACTTAGAACACCACCGGTTGCTGGAATTCGCCCCATACTGCCTTGAGCGCGGAGACCATTTCCCCGACCGTGCAGTACGCGTTGGCGCAGTCGATCAACATGTGCATCAGGTTGTCGTTTCCTTCGGCGGCACGCGACAATGCCGCAAGACTGGATGCGACTGTCGCCGAATCTCTTTCGGCCTTTACCTTGGAGAGCCGTTTCAGCTGAAGGTCGCGGCCTTCGGCGTCGAGCTCATAGGTGACGACATCGTGTTCCAGCTGCTCGGTCACGAACCGGTTGACCCCGACGACCGGTCGAGCGCCGGATTCGACGTCCTGGTGGATCTTGAACGCCTCGTCAGCGATCAGCCCCTGCAGGTAACCGTCCTCGATGGCATGGACCATTCCGCCATGCCGCTCGAGGTCGGACATGATCTCGATGATGCGAGCCTCGGTGGCATCGGTCAACGCCTCCACGAAATACGAGCCGCCCAGCGGGTCGGCGACGCTGCCCACGCCGGTTTCGTGCGCCAGGATCTGCTGGGTGCGCAGCGCCAGCGTGGTGGTTTCCTCCGTGGGCAGGGCGAACGGCTCGTCCCAGGCCGCCGTGAACATCGACTGGACACCGCCCAGCACCGCGGCCATCGCCTCGTAGGCCACCCGGACGATGTTGTTGTGGGCCTGCGGCGCGTACAGCGATGCGCCACCACAGACGCAGCCGAAGCGGAACATCGCCGCCTTGGCCGTCGTCGCCCCATAGCGCTCCTGCACGATCGTCGCCCAACGCCGGCGCCCTGCACGGTATTTGGCGATCTCCTCGAAGAAGTCCCCGTGGGTGTAAAAGAAGAATGAGATCTGCGGTGCGAACTGGTCGATCGTCATGCGGCCGCGTTCCACCACGGTGTCGCAGTAGGTCACCCCGTCGGCCAGGGTGAACGCCATCTCCTGCACCGCGTTGGCCCCGGCATCGCGGAAGTGCGCACCGGCCACCGAAATCGCGTTGAACCTCGGAACCTCGGCCGCGCAGAACTCGATGGTGTCGGCGATCAACCGCAGTGACGGCTCCGGCGGCCAGATCCAGGTTCCGCGCGAGGCGTATTCCTTGAGGATGTCGTTCTGGATGGTCCCGGTCAGCTTCGAGCGCGGTATCCCTTTTTTCTCGGCGGCGGCGACGTAGAACGCCAGCAGGATCGCCGCCGTTCCGTTGATCGTCATGCTCGTGCTGAGCTTGTCCAACGGGATGCCGTCGAACAAGATCTCGAAGTCGGCCAGGGTGTCCACCGCGACGCCGACCCGGCCGACCTCCTCACCGAACTCGGGGTCGTCGGAGTCGTACCCACACTGGGTGGGCAGGTCGAGCGCCACCGACAGCCCGGTCCCGCCCTGATCCAGCAGGTAGCGGTAACGGCGATTGGATTCCTCGGCGGTGCCGAATCCCGAGTACTGCCGGAAGGTCCAGAGCTTGCCGCGATAGCCGGACGCGAAGTTGCCCCGCGTGAAGGGGAACTCCCCGGGCGCCGGAGGCTCCGCGCTCCTATCCGCCGGCCCGTATACGGGCTGCAGCGGGATACCGGAGGGAGTGTGGGCCGTATTATCCATCGATGAATAACGTACTTGCAAAAAAAGAGAATGCCAATCCCATGCGCTGACCTGGACAAAGGGAGACGAATGGCTGACAAGAAGCTCGCCGACCGTACCGTCGTGATCTCCGGCGGCAGCCGGGGCATCGGGCTCGCGATAGGAATCGGCGCTGCCGGGCAGGGCGCCAACGTGGTGCTGCTGGCCAAGACCGACACCCCGCATCCCCGCCTGCCCGGAACGGTGCACACCGCGGCCGCCGAGGTCGAGGCCGCCGGCGGCAAGGCGCTGGCGGTCGTCGGCGATGTGCGCCGTGAAGCGGACGTGCAACGGGTGGTCGAGGCCGCGGTGCAGCGGTTCGGCGGCATCGACGTCTGCGTCAACAACGCCAGCGCCATCGCGACCGAACCCACCGCCGTGCTGTCGGCCAAGAAGTACGACCTGATGCAGGAGGTCAACCTGCGCGGCACGTTCCTGCTGACCAAGGCGTGCGTGCCCCATCTACAGAAATCGGCCAACCCGCATGTGCTCACCATCTCGCCACCGGTGAACATGAACCCACGCTGGTTGGGCGCCCACCCGGCCTACACGCTGTCCAAGTATGGGATGACGCTGCTGTCGCTGGGCTGGGCGGCGGAATTCGCCGACGACGGCATCGGCGTAAATTGCCTTTGGCCGCAAACATATATCGCTACGGCCGCGGTGGCGAACATGGCCGACGGTGACCGGTTGGCCGAGTCGTCGCGCAGCCCGGAGATCATGGCCGACGCCGCCGTCGAAATCATCTCTCGGCCCGCCCGGGAAGCCACCGGCAACTGCCACATCGACGCCGACGTGCTGCAATCGGCCGGGGTCGCGGATCTGTCCCGGTACGGCGGCGGCGAGCAGCCCATTGCGGACCTGTTCCTGGACTGAACGCCCCGAGCGTCAAGTCATGCGCGGCAGATGATTTCGCCGTGTGGGATCGCTAGCCAACCGTCCTTCGCCGCGGCCCACTCCCGCCATGCCTCGGAGATCTCCTCGAGCTGCGCGGTGGTGGCGAGGCCATACCGCAGCATGTCGCGGGCGATGTCGGAATGCAGGATCCGCTCGGCCCACATTCCGCCCCACCATTCGCGGGTGTCGGGGGTGGCATAGCACCAGAGGCTTCCGGTGGGTGTGACGTCGTCGAATCCCGCTTCCAGCGCCCACGACAGCAGCCGCCGGCCGGCGTCCGGTTCGCCGCCGTTGGCACGGGCGGCCTGTTGGTAGATATCGCGCCAAAAGTCCAGTGGCGCAAGGCGTGGGTACCAGACGAAGCCCGCGTAGTCGGCGTCGCGAGCCGCCACGATTCCGCCGGGCTTACACACTCTGCGCATTTCCCGCAGTGCCCGCACCGGATTCGCGACGTGCTGCAGCACCTGGTGTGCGTGTACGACGTCGAATGTGTCGGCGGGGATGTCGAGCCGATCCACGTCGGCGGTCACGAACGAGACGTTGGACAGATTGCGCTGATCGGCCTCTGCGCGGGCCCGGTCGAGCACATCGGCGAATTGATCGACGGCGGTGACCGATCCGGGCGCCACCGTGGCGGCAAGGTCCGCAGTGATCGTCCCGGGACCGCACCCCACGTCGAGCAGCGACAGCCCCGGCTCCAGATACGGCAGCAGGTAGCCCGCGGAATCCTGCGCGGTGCGCCGCTGATGACTGCGCAGCACCGACTCGTGATGTCCGTGCGTGTAGCTGGCCTGGCGTTCGGCGTTCATGACGCAAAGCCTACCGGCGGTCGGTCACAATATGAAACCAGTGTCTCATTATATGAGATGACTAATCGACGGGGACATCGAGAATCGGACGGTCGACGCCGGCGCCGGGACCGTCGAAATGCCACCACTCACCGGAATACGGGGACAATCCGCCGTACTTCATCGCGTCGCGCAACCGAGCCCGGTTCGCCTGAGCGTCGGCACTGACGCCCTGGGTCGCGAATGCCGTTGCGCGTGGGGAGAAATCGTCGAAGTCGGTACCCATGTCCGCTAGGCAGAGCCCGCCCGCGTGGCGTTCGGGTGGGCACTGCGGTTGCACGCTGGTGAATGTGACGTCGACCGACCGCCCCGACTCATGGCTGTGCGCGTACTGGCCGGGCCGTGCCACCCAAGCGGGGTTGGGGACGACGTTGAACATCCTGACCTGAACGTCGTGCGGCCGGTAGCAATCCCAGAACACCAGTAGGTGTCCTTGGGGCCGCAGCGCCGACGCGGCATTCGCGAGGCCGCCAGACATGGATTGGTGCACCAGGCACCGGGCGTCGGAGGGATACAACTGCGTCCCGGTGAAGTTGTTCGTCGTCGCGTAGCGCAGGTCGATGACGGCGTCCGGAACGACGGTGCGGACGTCGACGAATCCGGCCGCGCGCGCCGCGTCGCTGACGGGCGGCACGTCGGGACCACCCTGCGCGATTGCCGCCGTGGGAATCGCGATCAGTCCGACGGCCACCACCAGCGAGAGAACCAGGCGCACACGAAGCATCAAGCCATTGTCGCGGCTGATCGTCGATTAACCCGGTAAGGCGATCGCAGAAAACACGCCATTGATGAACCGCGATCGATCATTTATCGTCCAGGGTAGCCGATCGGCTAGTCTGTGGCCGGCGGCCCGAAGGAGCGGATATCGATGGGCAGTTTCGGCGTGGGCGTCATGCACAACACGATCAATTCGCGTTTCGGCCCAAAGCCTTTGATCCACGCCGACTACCTGACCGGACTGGCCTGCGGGGCCGACTCCTTCTGGGTGGCCGACCACCTCAACTCGGTGCTGCCGCCCTCGATGTGGACGACCAAGCACGTCGGTGCCGCCCGCATCATCCCCAAAATGGACGCCCACCTGGAACCGTGGACGATGCTGGGCTACCTGGCAGGGCGCAACAAGGGCCGGATGCGGCTGGGCGTGGCCGTCACCGACACCGGCCGCCGCAATCCCGCCGTCACCGCGCAGGCCGTGGCGTCGCTGCACCTGTTGACCAAGGGCCGGGCGGTCCTGGGCATCGGAACCGGTGAGCGGGAAAGCAACGCGCCCTATGGCGTCGACTGGTCGAAGCCGGTGGCACGCTTCGAGGAAGCGGTGGCCACCATCCGAGCGCTCTGGGATTCCGGCGGCGAGTTGGTCACCCGCGACTCGCCGTTCTTCCCTTTGCACAACGCGACTTTCGCGCTTCCGCCGTACAAGGGCAAGTGGCCCGAGATCTGGATCGCCGCCCACGGGCCCCGCATGATGCGCGCCACCGGCAGATATGCCGACGGCTGGTTCCCCGGAACGACCCGTGCGACCGAATACGGTGAGCAACTCGGGATCGTGCGCGCGGCGGCCTCGGATGCCGGACGCGACCCGCAGGCCATCACCCCAGCCCTCATTCGGTTCATCGTGACCGGACGGTCCCGCGACGAGATCGATGAGGTCGTCGACTCCGATATCGCCAAGGTTTTCACGCTCAACTCCCCCGCCAAAGACTGGGAACGCCACGGTGCGCAGCATCCGCTGGGGGCAGACTTCACCGGAGTCCAAGATCTGATTCCGCAATTGATCGACGAGCAGACCGCGCTGTCCTACGCGGCGAAGGTTCCGCGGTCGCTCGTCCAGGAACTGTTCGCGGTGGGCATGCCCGATGAGGTCATCGAACAGATGGCGGAGTTCCGCGACCATGGCCTGCGTTACCTCGTCGTGGGCAATGCCGGGGCGATTCAACCGAGTATGCGCAAAAGCGCGGCCGCGACCGCGCCATACGTCAAGGTCGTGCGAGGCCTGCGGAAGCTCTGAGCAAGGAGGCGGTTGGCAATGCCGATGATCGATCTGACGTTCGTGCGTGACTCGGTCGACGAGCAGGCACTGAGCCGGCTCACCGACGAGTTGGTCACCGCGCTGCTACGCGCCGAACGTGCCCCTGACACACCGTTTCTGCGCGACAACACCTTGGTGTACCTGCACGCGATGGAGCCGTCCGAGCTCTCGGTCGGTGGCCGCGGGCCCGGCGAACCCCGGTTCCGGGTCGACCTGACGATATTCGCGGGCGCACTCGACAAGGACCGCAAAGAACAGCTCACCGCCGACGTGCACACCGCGGTGTGTGCCGCGGCTGGAATCGAGCCTCAGGGCCCGCGGGCATTTCACGTCTGGACGCTGATTCACGAAATCCCCGAAGGTAATTGGGGTGGCGGCGGCAAGGTCATCTACTACCAGCAAGTGAAAGGCCTTGTCGCCGAGGATTAATGCCGCAAAGAGAAAGGCTACCCTGAGCAGCGCGTGTGGAGCTGGGCTTCACAATTACGTGGTATGTGACTTGCCTAACTGTCAGCGTATTTATAGCCGAGTTCGTTCACTACCTTGGTACGTTCTCAACCCTATTTGTGGCAGAAATCATGCGTCAGGAAATAAATGCGAAGAATCACCGCGCTGTTGTTCGTTGGCGCCAATATGCTTGCGACGGCGACATTCTGGGGCGGCGCGGGTGTGGCGGCGGCAGATGCGTGGCGAATTGCCGGGGTACCGAGTCGGTCGCACCTGGCGCATGACGCGCGAGGATGTTGAAGACTTGATCGAGCGGCACCGGAAGCATCCTCTACCGCGGGTTGCGCAGGAGCCGCGAACTGATGTCGTTTCTGGCTTAACGCCAACTTCTCGCCTACGGCTGATGCGAAGCGATAGTTGATCGATGCTCATGGCATCCACTGCGAGCCCGTTGGGTGATTGCTGCCGTTGAGTCGACCACAATGTCGTTGATACCTGAGACGCCGACGTTGACGACCTGTTGATGTCTGCCAGGCAAGGAAAGACAAAGCGCTGCTCAGGGCGGCCCTTTTCCAGTGGAGCTGCCGGGAATCGAACCAGGCTCATAAAACGGCTTGAGCTGCGGAAACAGTGAAATCGACGACGCGAAATGACGCCAAACGACGCCACGCGACCTGCGGATACGTCGAAGGTGTTGATGGCATCAACGCCGATCGCTGGCCCGTAGCGATCGACGTCCCGACGGCGGCAGGGTCACTAACGAAACCGCTGCTGCCCAACCTCAACGTCACGCAATGGCGACGTCGATAACAGACCACTTACACGCCACCGATCACCGAGAACCGAATCCGGGTCTTCAATGCGGGACTGATCGACGAGTTGCCGTCTAACTGAAGCCCAACCGGTGGGTCATTCGTCGATGCTGATGGCCCGCTCAGGGCAGTTCGCGACCGCCATCCGCGCTTTGTCTTCCCATTCCGGAGGGATGTGGTCGACATGGACGAATGCCTTGGCGTCGTCATCCATGTCGAAGATCTCGGGGTACGCCATTGCACATCGACTGTGGCCCTGGCAGGCGTCACGCTCTATGCGTACACGCATCGTTTCCTCTCCCCTGCAGCCGATCTCGATTCGAGGGTTGAAAGCATCCGCTCAATCGATGCCCTTGAGCCGAGTGCCGATCACAGATTCATCGGTAAGCGTCTCGATCGCCGTTTCGTCCAATCCGAGCAGCTCCTTCAAGATGTTCTCGTTGTGTTCTCCGACCGTGGGTGCCGGCGACCGACACCAACGATCGACGCTGCGGAACTTAAATGGAATAGTCGGGACCTGGTGCTGACCGACGATCGAGTGATTCAAATGTTCGAAGTAGCCACGCGCGACCATCTGCGGGTGTTGAGGGCTGAACCGCGCGTCGTAAAGCATCGAAGCAGGAACCCCAGACGCCGACAGCATGGCCGCTGCGTCGGCGCTGTCTTGCCCAGAGGCCCACTGCTCCAGATGTTTGTCGATCAAATCGTGCGCACGCCAGCGCCCTTCGTGCGTGTCGAGCGAGGGATCATCCGCCCAGCCTGGCTGGCCAAGCGCGCCTTTTAATGCGACCCATTGCTCGTCAGACGCGATGGAGAGAGCCAACCACTGCTCGTGGCCGCGACATGGGTACAGACCCTGAGGCGCAGCGTCCCTACTGCGATTGCCTAGTCGCGATTGGATGGTGCCGTAGGCGGTGTACTCGATGACTTGCTCAGCGGCGGCATTCAGTGCCGCCTCGACCATGGATACCTCGATGAAAGAGCCATGACCGGTCTGTTCGCGCCGACTCAGGCCAACAAGCATTGCGAAAGCGGAATGCATGCCCGCCAACGGGTCACACGGTCCGCGCGGTATGCGCGGTTGATCGTATTCGTGGCCGGTCACCCAGGCCATTCCGGTCATCTGCTCCATAGTCTGCGCGAACCCGACGTTGTCCCGCCACGGTCCGTCCAGACCGAAAGCGGGCATACGAGTCATGATCAGCCGCGGGTTAACTGAACTCAGCGCTTCCCATGTGATGCCGAAATTTTCGAAGACGCGCGGAGAGTAATTCTCCACCACGATGTCGGCTTTTTCGGCAAGCCGGAAGAACAACTCACGGCCTCTTGGAGACGACAGGTCGAGCGTCAACCCTTTCTTGTTGGCGTTGGTGGCCAAGAACATGGCCGAGCGCTCCCACCAGCTGGGCTGGTCCATGAATGCTCCAGCGGTCATCCGTGCGCCGTCTGGATGCTGAACTGACTCCAGGTGAATGACCTCGGCGCCCAACGCCGCCAAGATGTGGGTTGATGAAGGCCCGGCCCACCAGGCGGTGGCGTCGATGATGCGTATATCAGCCAGCGGCAGATTCGCTGCTGACACCGAAGTTCCTGGCGTGCGCGGCTTCGGGAGAAGTGCTGTCGCGTCGAGCTCACCGAGCCGTGGCGCAATCTTCGGCTCTCCGCCCGGCCGTGTGCCATCGATCCGGTAGGGCGGGAGCGGATGAGTGAATGATCGGTCGGCGCTCGCGGCCCATACGCCCCGCGCGTTGAAGTGCGGATGGTCCAGCACAGTACGCCCATTGTTGACCTGCGCAACCGGAATCCGAAGCGCGGAAGCGACTTCCACGATCTCGGCGGTGGTTCGCTGAGTAGTCCAGTCCCGCACAATCTTGTTCCACTGCTCCGTCCGCTCATACCGCGTCGGAGCCGACGCCCAGGCCGCATCGTGTTCGAGGAGATCGGTACGCCCGATCATCACCAGGAAGGACTCGAACTGCTGATGGGTGTTGGTATTGAAACCGACCCAGCCGTCGGCCGTCGGCTCGATCGACGGCAGTTCGGTCATTCTCGGCGGAGCCGATATTGGTGGACTGCCGGCGAGGGCGTAGTACAGGTCGATGAATCCGCTGGCGCTGAGATGGCAGGCTTCCATCAACGAACAGTCGATGATCTCGCCGCCGCGTCCGGCACGGGCGCTCAGAAACGCAGCCATCGCACCGACAGCTGCATAGCTACCGAGGACCCATTCGAAGATGCGGCCGCCCGCTTGCAAGGGAGGTTGGTCCGGCCGGGCCCGCAGACCCATGGTTCCGCTTTCGGCCTGCAATGTGAACTCTGTTGCGGGCTTATCTCGATACGGGCCTGTCAGGCCGAACGGTGACAACACGGCTATCACCAAATCGGGTGATTGACACAACATTTCGTCGTGGTCGATCCGGCCATCGACTCCGGCATCGATCACGATGTCGGCTGTTGCGATCAGATCGTCAACGTGCGGTTCACCGTAAACCCCCACGACCGAGCGCTTTCCGGCGTTCAGAAATGTGAACAAAGCCCCGTCGCCGTCCGGGCGCCGCCCCGTACCCCTGCGACGAAGCCGATCGCCGTCTGGTGACTCGACCTTGATCACTTCGGCGCCGACATCGGCAAACAGTTTGCCGCAATAAGGCCCGGCGATCTCGTCGGCGATCTCGATGATCCGCAGACCCTGAAGGATGTTCATCGCCCACTAATCTCCGATCACTCCCTCGCGCCGCAACCGGGCAAGTACTACTTCATCGCAGCCCGCCAGCGTTGTGAGTACCTCGTCGGTGTGCGCCCCGACGGTCGGCGGAAGTGCCGCGGCGAATGGACGGTCTGGCTTGGTCTTGATCGGCGTTGCGATCAGCCGCAGATGCGGCCGGCTCGTCGCGGGCGGTTCGTACACCATGGCGCGTGCTTTGACGTGTTCGTCGTCAAGTAAGTCGCTGCCTTCAAAGGCCGGAGCACCAGCGATATCGGTGGCTATGAAGAAGTCAATCCAGTCACGACGACTCCGGCTCTTGAAAAGTGTGGTGAGTTCACTGCGCAGGCGTTCGTCGGTTTGCGGATCGTCGCCTAGGTGCGCGCGGCCGGGTTCATACAGATCCATTCGGTCTACGGCTTCGCAAAACCTTTGCCAGAACTTGTCTTCCAACGCGTTGAACACCACGTAGTTGCCGTCGCTGGTCTCGTAGTACTGATACCGGAGGGATGCATGCATATTGTCTGAGTAGCCGGACAGGTCATTGGCGAGGGCCGTCAGTTTCTGGAAGTTCCATGCGATCGCGGCGTCGACTTGAGAGACCTCGACATACTGCGGTTTCTGGTCGCGGCGCGCGCTGTGTAGTGCAGCCAGAACCGCGATCGCACCGTAGAGCGGACCGGCCAACACACCGGTGGTGCCGGTTGCGCCGGCCGAGAGCCGCGGTGTTCCGTCGGCCTGGATCAGCGGCGGGTTCAGGCCGGCGAAGCAGTCGAAGGACAGCCCGTGCGTGGGGAGCTTCGCGTACGGGCCGTAGCTACCCATTCCGTTGAGGCTGCAATAGACGATTGTCGGGTTGAGTTCGACGACATCGTCGTAGCCGAGGCCGAGTCGCTCGGCGGCGCCGGCCCGCAGACCGTCGATCAGCACTGTGGCCTCTGCGGCAAGGCGCCGAAAGATCGCGGCCCCCTCCTCCGATTTCAAGTTGAGCGTCACGCTCTTCTTTCCGCGGTTCCACTGGAGGTTTTGCACATTGTCAGACGGAAAGAGCTCACCACGGAACCCGCCACCCCCGGGTTGTTCGATCTTGATCACCTCGGCACCGAGGTCGGCGAGGTGTCCGCCGAGCGCGTCAGGCGAGAAAAGGGATAGCTCGAGCACCCGAACATCGTGAAGCACGACAGTCAACCTTTCAGGATTTCGGTGCCCATTCGAGCTGAAGCCCTACATCAACGAGATCGACTTGATCTCGGTGAACTCCTCGAAGCCCCAGCGGCCCTGCTCACGGCCAAGGCCGCTGTGCTTGAAACCACCGAACGGGCCACCGCCGTTGAACATTCCACGCGCGGGCACAGACCAGCCTGGACCCGCACCGTTGCCCGGAGAAGTACCAGGATCACTCGGACCACCGCCACAGCACTGCACAATCACTGTGCCGGTGCGGATTTGGCGCGCTACGTTGAAGCCACGTGCAGCATTGCGCGTCATGACTACCCCCGCGAGCCCGAAGTCGGAGTCGTTAGCGATCCGTATCGCCTCCTCCTGAGTCTGGTAGGTCAGGACCGTCAGCACCGGGCCGAAAACTTCTTCCCGGCAGATCCGCATCTCGTTGCGACAGTTGATGAATGCCGTTGGTTCATAGAAGAATCCTTTGCTCAGGTGGGACGGACGCTTGCCGCCGACCACCAGCGTGGCTCCTTCGTCGAGTGCTAACTGCACATAGCCCTCGACCCGCTGCCGCTGTTGTTCACGGATCAGCGGACCGACCACCGTGGCTGGATCGCGCGGGTCACCGATGGTCAGGTGAGGCGCCATCGCCTTGACGCCCTCGACGTAGGCATCGAGTAAGTGCTCCGGTAATAGCAAGCGCGATGCAGCAACACATGCCTGTCCCGAATGCATCAGCACTTGACCGAAACCGATACCGGCGACCTCGGATTCAGTGACGTCGTCAAGAACGATGTGGGCACTTTTGCCGCCCAATTCCAGCTGGGCCCGCTTCATCGTCCGCGCCGAAACCTCCCGGATGCGCTTGCCGGTCGCTGTCGACCCCGTGAACGCGATCATGTCGACGAGGGGATTCGTCGACAATTCCTCCCCCACATCAGCGCCACCCACCACGACGTTGAAGACACCCGCCGGTATGCCGGCTTCCTCGCCGATGCGGGCGAGCTCCAGCGCATTCATCGGTGTCCACGGATGTGGTTTCAAGACGACGGTGCAACCGACAGCCAGCGCTGGCAAGCACTTTTGCAGGTTGATTGAGAAAGGGAAGTTGAACGGTGTGATCACGCCGACCACTCCGACAGGTTCACGAACGACGACAGTACCGCCAAGCCCGGTAGGTAAAACCGTCGGCGCTCCCGGGGTTTCGACCCAGGAGACATCGTGCTCGACGAAATCGCTGTAGTAGTGCGATGCTTCGATCGCTCCACCCACCTGCAGGAAGTCGGTCAGGAAGCCCACTGAGCCGATCTCGGACACGATGAGCTCGCGAAGTTCGTCGTGCCGCGACTCCATTATTTCGCTGAAACGCTTCAGTATTTTCGAGCGCTCGCGCACTGACATCCACGGCCAAGGACCTTCGTCGAATGCCCGGCGCGCCGCTTCGATTGCCATGACAGCTTGCTTGGCGCCGCCGTCGAGAACGCGGCCGACCACTTCTTCGGTGGCCGGGTCGATCACATCTATCAGTGCGCCGGCGTTATCACTGGTCCACCGGCCGTCGATGAAGTTCTCGTATTGGCGGATTGCCACGCTGTTCCTTTCGTGTCCCGGTCGAGCCCGTCTATCGAGCGAAGCCCGTGCGCAGCGCGGCTACCGCTAGTTCGCCACCGGATACGGTGCAGGCTCAAAGTTGAAGACGCGCCGCGCATTGCCCTGCAGCACCTTGTACTTGTCCGCGTCTGATCTACCCTCGAGACTCTTGTGCGCGGCCTCAAGTGAGTGCGGCCACAAGCTGTCTGTGTGCGGATAGTCGGTTTCGATCATCACGTTTTCGACGCCGATGTAATCGAGGTTGGCAGCGCCAAATTCGTCCTCAATGAAGCAGCCGTAGATGTGGTCGCGGAACAACTGGCGAGGCGACTCCGGGAAGACGGCCGGGTCCGTGGCGACTGGGCTCATGCGCATCGTTGCCGGGTCAATCGTCCAGTTGTTGGCGCGCAAATACCGATATTCGGCAGCGACGTGCTCGGCTCGCTCGAGCAAGTACGGGATCCACCCGATGCCACCTTCGGACAGCACGATCTTGAGATCGGGGAACTTCTGCAGCTTGCCTGAGAAGAGCCAGTCTGTTGTGGAGTGGGCCAGGTTGAGACCAATGTTTACCGACTGAACGCCGAAAGGCGCATCGGGAGACGTATTTGGACTGACGGACGACGACCCGATATGCGTGCAGAGCGGCATCTTCGTTTCGTTCACTGCCGCGAAGAATCCATCCCACTCGCCCGAGTGGATCGACGGGAAGCCAAGCGCGTGAACATTTTCCGAGAATGCGATCGCCTTCGCACCCTTGGCTGCACACCGGTGCACTTCGGCGACGGCCAGTGCGGTGTCCCAAAACGGCACGATGATCATCGGAATGTAGCGACCCGGCGCTGCCGCACACCACTCGTCGATGATGTAGTCGTTGTATGCGGTGAGGCACTTCAGACCAAGCTCCCGGTCCTGAACCTGCGAGAACACCTGCCCGCAAAAGCGCGGAAAGAAAGGAAAGTTCAACCCGGCTATGACGTGATCGGCGTCCATGTCGGGGATTCGGGCCAGTGGGTCGTAGTAGACCTTTGGTAGTTCGTCGTAGTTGACCGGCAGCGGCGAGTAGTCGTCGTGGTGTTGATGGGCAGCCACCAGGATGCCCATGACGGTCGCGCGGTGCCTCTCGTAGACCCATGTGTCCACACCGTCAATGCGTTCGACGTGCGGCACACGATCGCGGTCGGCAGCGGATGCGCGGTCGACCCAGACGTTCGGCGGCTCGATGATGTGATCGTCAACCGAGATGAGCCACTGCAGATCTTGTTCCACGGAATCCTCCCTAGAGCGGTTGTGCAATCGTCGGCCGACTACGGAAGGGACTGTTGCGTAGGGAAATGAGTCCGGCGACCAGTCCCACCTCCACGGACACTATGAGCGCCCATGAAGGTTGTCAAGTAACGCTCGATAAGCGCGCGGCTAGTTTATCGAGTGTCACTTGACTCCTTTTCCCTCGCGATCTATCGTGCGACGACGCGGGTTTTGGACGCATGAATCTGCCCGGGGCTGACCGCTGCAGCATGAATGCTTAGTGGTCCGCGACACCGACGTCATGATTGCGACAAGAGAAGAAGGACTACGCCCCAGTGCCCAAGTCGCTAGAGGACCACGCCGAGAATTTCGATCTCCGCCACGAGGATTTCAACGATCCCGAATATTTGTACGAGCTGTATTCCCTCATGCGCGACAGAACAGCCTTTGCGCACACCGACTCCCCATTCTTCGCCATGGGCGACGAGGGCGCCTGGGTGGCACTGCGCTACGACGAGTGCTACGAGGTCCTGCGGGACTGGGAGACGTTCTCCAGCAATCTGAATGGTACACAGCAGTCGACCGGCGATATCGTGATAGGACTCGACCCGCCGCGGCAACAGCAGTTACGGAAGGTCCTCAACCCCTACTTCTCCCCTGGCCGAATGAAGAAGCTGCAACCGCAGATCCGTGCCGAGACTGATGCACTCATCAACGAGTTCATCGAGAACGGTCGCGGCGACTTGGCGATGGTCGCTTGGCAGCAGCCCGGCATCGTGTTCTTCAAGTACGTGCTCGGCATGCCCGTCGACGATGTCCCATTGTGCATAGAGCTGACTGAAACCGCACTCAACGGGCCCACCGACGAAATCCGCATGACCGCATGGGGTGGGCTCTACCAGCACATCGCTGATGCAGTGAGAACCCGGATGGACCAGGATCCGCAAGATGACATGATCGACGTCCTGCTCTCGGCCGAGATCGACGGAGTCGAGCTCGGGTTCGACAGCGTAGTGTCGAACGCCGTGTTGCTGGTTCAAGCTGGACTTGAAACCACTGCCAGCGCAATGTCATTCGCGTTGCACTATCTTGGCACTCACCCCGCAGAACGGAATCGACTGATCCGCAAGCCCGAGATCATGGCCACCGCTATCGAGGAGTTCGTCCGCTTCGCCGGATCCATTCACGGCATTCCACGGACGGTGACCAGGGAAGTCGAACTCGGTGGGCAGAAGCTGTGCCCGGGCGAATCAGTGGTGGTCAACTACGCGTCGGGCAATCGTGACAGTCGCGAATTCCCCGACCCCGACAAGTGCATCCTCGATCGCGAGGGTAATCGGCATCTCGGCTTTGGCGCGGGCGTCCACCGCTGCATAGGGTCTAACCTGGCGCGCCTGGAGTTTCGTATCGGTGTGGAACAAGTGCTGGCGCGCATGCCCGATTACACCGCGCTAGACGACGAATCGATCTTTCAGGGCAACTCGGTGACCCGAGGGTTTCGCAAGATCCCAGCCGTGTTCACACCCGGACCGCGGGTCGCGCTGGACTAAACGTTCAGTTCGGGATTTCAATGTTCGTGGATGACCACACCGCGAATGTTCCGGCCGGCGAGCATGTCGTCGTAAGCGCTGTTGATCTCGACAAGTTTGTACTCCGCGGTTACCGTTTCATCCAGTAAGAGCTTGCCCTCGCGATACAAGCTGAGCAGTCGCGGGATGTCAGCACGCGGGTTTGCTTGGCCGTAAAGGCTTCCCAGCAGCCGCTTCTGAAACAGCGTCAGCATGGCGACCATCGACATCGGCAGGGTCGCCGTCGTATCCAGCATCGACCCCAGCGCGGTAATCACGACGGCGCCGTTCTTGCTGACGATGTTAAGTGCGTCCACGATCATCGGGGCTTCGACCAGACCGACCGTGACAATGGCGGAGTCGGCCATTACGCCGCGCGTTAGATCAGCGATCAAGGCCGTCGCCTCGGGCATCGATGTCACGAAGTGAGTTGCTCCGAATTGAGACACCACGTCCCGCTTGCCCTCTGCGATGTCCACAGCGATGATCTTCTCGGCACCCGCCAACCGCGCACCCTGGATCGCGCCGCTGCCGATGCCGCCGCATCCGATCACCACGACGGTGTCGCCTGGTTTGACTCCCGCAGTGTTTACCGCAGAACCCCAGCCGGTGGTCACGCCGCACCCGACGAGACATGCCCTGCTCAATGGCAGGTCCTCGTCGATCTTGACCAGCGAGCTCTCCGGCACAGTTCCGTATTGCGCAAAGGCGCCGAGCCATGCCAACGCCCCGATGTCTCGTCCCTTGGCGTGACGTCGGAAGCCGCCGTCGAGTTGCGTGGCCGTGGCCATCTGGGCACCAAGGTCACAAAGGTTCTGGTGACCGGTCGAACACCAACGACATCGCCCGCACGCCGGCAGGAACAAGCCCACCACATGATCGCCAACGTTCAGATCGCGAACACCTGGTCCAACTTCTTGGACGACGCCAGCCCCCTCGTGCCCTCCTACCAGCGGGACTGCAAGTGGAAGGTCACCCTGGCGAACGTGATGGTCGGAGTGGCATAACCCGGTCGCCTCGTAGGAGACCAGCACTTCGCCCTCTTTGGGACCGTCCAGTTCGATCTCTTCGACACTCCACTCTTCGTGGACGTCCCATAGCACCGCCGCATTCATCTTCATTGTCGACGCATTCAACGGCGATGCACCACCATTGTCAAGTGTCGCTTGATAAGCGTTGCCTCCCGCCGCAACCGTCGCGTTACTGTGTCCCATGGCCAGTAACGGCGCGAAACGCGTCCGAGACAAAGATGGGAAGCAGCGCGCCCTAGTGGAGGCGGCGGCGGAAGTATTCGCCGAACACGGATTTGATGCGGCAGTGACGAAGGAGATCGCCCGACGTGCGGGCTGCTCGGAGTCAATGCTCTTTCACTATTTCGGCGACAAGCAAGGCATCTTCGAACAGGTCGTGTCGCGTCAGATTGCGGACGGCGTCGGCGAAGCAGAGGACAAGGTCATGGAGTCCCTGCCCGACAAGTTCGTCGATTTCGTCAAAGAACTCTTTCTGACACGGCTGTTGGTCCACGAGCGCGATGACGCGGTGCCGGGTTGGGACATCGCGGGACGCGCCCTATCTGACCCCGCGTTCTCGCTGCGGGTCATGCGTCCGAATCACGAACTGCGCGTGTCGGTGATCGCCAACGGCGTCTCCCACTACCAAGAACTCGGCCAAGTTACCCCACACGTTGATCCCGTCACTGTTGCCGAGCTGCTTGCAAATTTCACTATCTTCACCACGACCGTCGGCCCGCGTTGGTTCGGTACCCCCGAGGCCGAGATTCGTGCTCAGATCGAGCTCGGAGCCCGAATCTTCGCCGAAGGGGTGCGCGGTTCCGCGGCTGCCGGCCCCTCTCGCCGTCCCAGGGTCAGTCGCCCGTCCCGCTTGAAATCCGGTACGTGACAGTCGTGCGCATGTCCCGGGTTACGCCTGGACGGCAAGAGTTCGATACGGGACCGGGGAGGCAGAACCTTCTCACTTCAAGATTCGATCACCAAGCCCGACAAATCGTTCTTTGACCGCCAGTCCGCAAGCAGCGTCTCGAAGGCGTAGAACCCCAAGCCGTACAACTCGCCGGCGTAGGACCTGGGCTGGAGCACACCCCGGTCGTTCGCGACCTCTTGTCCGTCGTTGTTGAAGTAGCCGGGCGTGCACTCCCGAACGAATGCCGAAGTATCGATGGCGATTTCGCGGATGTGATCGACGTAGGCGTCCTGGGCTTCCAGAGTTGGCTCGACTGCGGAGGCGCCGCGCCCGAGTGCCTCGCCGATAATCCACGCGATGTGGCGGCCCTGATTGTTGAACGTCTCGGTGGTCGAGGCATTGAATCCACCCTGGAAGAAGCCCATGAAGAACTGGCTCGGAAAACCGTGGGTCATCATGCCGTGCAACGTTCGGAACTCGTGCGCCCAATGATCGTAGAGGGATCGACCACCGCGACCCTCGATCGTCGCGATCCCCCACCGTCGCGAAAGGTCGCTGGAGACTTCGAAACCGCTGGCAAAGATCAAACAATCGATGTCGTACTCCACGGAGTCATGGATGAAGCCGCGAGCGGTGAGCTGCTCGACCCCTCGGGTTGGCGCGACGTCGAAAAGCGTAACGTTCGGCCTGTTGAACGTTGGGTAGTATTCGTCGCTCGAAGCCGGCCGCTTGCACATGTGCCGGTACCACGGCTTCAAGATGGCCGCGGTCCGCGGGTCTGTCACCGCGGCGTCGACCCGGCGCCGCAGGCGCTCCATGACGCGGTAGTCCATCACCTCGCGCTTGGCCAGGAATTCCTCGGGGGACTGTGGCCAACCGGCGGCATCGAATTCGGCCGACAGGTTCCTGTTGATTTCCGTCCAGATATCGCAGATCCGGTCCTGTTCGCCGGGCATCAGACCATCGATCGCAGAGCGGTGAAAGTTCATTTGGCGCTCGCGCTGCCAACCCGGCGGCAAGGTTGCCAGCCACTCGGGATCGGTGGGGGTGTTGTGCCGCTCGTCGACGGTCGAGGCGGTGCGTTGCAGAACGTAGAGCTGCTTAGCGTATCTGCCGAGGAACGGAACGGCTTGTATGGCTGAGGCGCCGGTGCCGACGATGGCGACTCGCTTGTCCTTCAGTTTGTCGAGGACGGGTCGATCCTGGCTGCCTCCGGTGTAGTCATATTCCCACCTGGCGGTGTGAAACATCTTGCCGTTAAACTCGTCGATTCCCTTGATCCGCGGAACCTTTGGGGTGTTGATCGGACCTAGCGCCATGACGATGAACCTGGCGCGGAGCTGATCGCCCCGATCCGACGCGATATGCCACCTGTTGCTCGACTCATCCCAACGCAGCGCCTCGACACAGGTGTGAAACAGCGCCCCTCGATAGAGTTCGAAGCGACGTGCGACGCTCTGGCAGTACTCTCGTATCTCACGGCCGTCGGCGAACTTCTTCGACGGCACGAACTCCATTTCCTCGAGAAGTGGTAGGTAGCAGTAGGAGTCGTTGTCGCAGGACAGTCCCGGGTACCGATTCCAATACCACACGCCACCGAAATCGCCTGCCTGCTCGACGATCCGGAAGTTCTCAACGCCCGCCTTCCGAAGGTGGTAGCCGGCCAGTACGCCGGCCCAACCTCCGCCGAGGATGACGACGTCGACGTCCTCGCTCACCGGTGGGCGTGCGGACCGAGCCAGGTACGGGTCGCCATCGCCTGCTACCGCCGGTTGGTCGGCTGAGGCGACGTACTGCTCCTGGCCCTCGGGGCGGATCCGGCGTTCGCGCTCTTCGCGATACCTATCACGCAGCGCCGGGATATCCAGCTCCTCGGCCACCGGTGTGTCCGTGGGCTCGCAGGTCATCGATGAACCTCTCTGAAAGTCACTGTGCGGTGGGCCGGGTGAATGCCAGGGGAAGGCTTTCCATGGCCAGCAGAGCGGCGTTGGGGAGGTAGCGGATGTCCTCGATCGGGACCGCCAAGCTGAGATCCCCTAGCCGCCTTGCTGTTTGCCTCGCTGCGACCAGAAGTTGCATGCGGGCCAGAGCGATGCCTAGACACAGATGAACGCCAGCACCCCAGGTCATGCTCTTGCGGAGGTTGACACGGTCCACGTCGAACTGGCGGGGACAGTCGAACACCGTGTCGTCATCGTTGGCCGAGGCGAAGAGAATCAGCAGATGCGCACCCTTGGGCAACGGCGTGCCGCCCAGGGTGGCTGGCTCTGTCGTGACGCGGGACAGGGCCCGGACCGGGGCCTCGAGCCGCAGCAGTTCCTCGACGAAGCGTCCCATGCGCGCGTCATCGGCGGCGGCGGCGTAGAACTGTTCGGCGATCGTCGAATCCGTCGCCACCTTGAACAGGATGTTGCAGAACGCCGTCGACATCGAATCATGGGTGTTGATCAGCAGCGCCCGTGCCGTCGCCACCAGCTCCTCGAAGCTCAAGGGTTCTTCGTCTGGGGTACGGGCGGCGATGATGTCGGAGAGCATGTCGTCTTCGGGTTCCGCGATCCGCTTGCGAACCAGGGCGATCAGATAGGTCTGCATCTCGCTGAGCTCATGCGCCGCAGCGACCATCTGCTCGCGGGTGTTGGTGAGACTGAACTGCGACAGATAGGCGCTGCCCCAGCGTTTGATGGTGGCCATGTCCAGATCGTCGACCTGCAACTGCTGCATGCTGAAGGCGATCGCCATCGGCATCGCGAGATCGTGCAGGCCGTCAACCTCGCCGCTCTCGACGAAGCCGTCGATGAGCTCGTCGACAAGCGACTCGAACTGCGGCTCAAAGGCTCTCATACGACGCCTACTGAAGGCCTGTGACAACAGCCGGCGCACGCGGGTGTGCCGCGGGGGATCGATGTTGGCGACATCGGGGAAGAACCCGCCACCCTCGTTGACAAGAATGTCCTTCATCGCCTCCAGATGGCCTTGGGCCATCTGCTTGTAGTAGCCCAGCTCCTGAGAGAAGACGATCGGATCGAGCAGCACGGTCATGAGATCTTCGTGCCGCGACACCAGATACATGCCAAGACTCTCTTCGAAGTGAACCGGATCACCATCGCGCAGCGCGCGGTAGTAGGGGTAGGGCTTCACTTGTACGGCTGGATCGATGAAGGACACGCCCGCAAGGGAATCCGGACCGCTGGGTCCAACGGGACAGCGGGCCTCTTCGTTCGTTTCACCTGTCGTCATCTGGTCCGCTCCTTCGCCTGTCTGTCCCAGGTGCTAGTGCCCAGTCCGCGTTGACGGAGTTCGGCCTTGATGATGCGTTGGGTTGCCTGGGTTTTCGGTAGTTCATCGAGGAACTCGATGTAGCGGGGAACCATGAAGCGTGCCATCCGGCGTTCGAGATCTGCGCACAGGTCGGCCGGACCGATGGAGGTGCCAGGACTTCGCACGGCGAACAGCAAGATCTCGTCTTCGACGGTATCGGCCGGCACCGCGACGGCAGCGCATTCCACGATGTCGGGATTGCCCATCACGTCAGCCTCCACCTCGAAGGACGAGATGTTCTCGCCGCGGCGCCGGATCACGTCCTTGAGCCGGTCGACGAACACGTATTCACCATCGGCGGAGCGAATGAGCGCATCGCCGGTGTGGAACCAACCGTTGCGCCACGCCGATGCCGTCGCGGCGTCGTTGTTCAAGTAGCCGGCATTCATCACCCACGGCACGCCAGCACGCACGATGCACTCACCTGGGGTTCCGTCGGGGACCTCGAAGTCATGATCGTCCACCAGCCGAACCTCGAACCCGGGATAACCTTCCCGCAGGCGACCCAATGTTCGTTCGTTCAAGGGATTCCAGCCCGAACGTATCGCCACGCCGCCCTCGGTGCTGTTGTAGACGGTGCAGATGCGAACGTCGAAACGCTCGCTGAACTGCCGATAGCTAGCGCCCAGCGGGGCCATGAACAAGTTCGTCAGCGACGTTGGCCCAGAAGGACTTTCGGGGCTGCGGAGTAACATGTCTGCCATAGATCCGACTAGCATCCCGGTGGTAATTCCGAAGCGGGTGACGTCCTGCCAAAAGGCGTTGAGGGTGAAACGAGGTTTGATGAGGACTTGTCCGCCGACCATGGCTGCGTGGTACGGGATCGACTTCGACCCGAAGTGGGCATGCGACGTGGTGCAGTAGAAGACGTCCGACGGTTCGAGATCGTCGAACGGGAAGGTGCCCAGGTTGATTGAATGAATTTGGCCCCATGGCAATCGGACCGCCTTCGAGGGACCCGTCGTACCGGAGGTATAGGTGATGCAGGCGATGTCGTGCGGCCCTGGCTCCGTCATCTGGCTACGGGCGGCCTCGATGTCGGGTTGGAGCGCTTCTACCGTGACGACGCATAGTTCGGTGGGCCCGTAGTGCTGGCCGTCGTCATCGACGACGAGCACCCGCTTGACCGTCGTCAGTTCCGTGGCAACCGCGTCGACGAACGGCAGGTATTGCGCAGCCACGACTAGCAATTCGGGCTGGCAGTTGTTTATGGCATAGGCCAGCATGCGGCCCCGGAATTCGGGGTTCGTCGCCGCCTCGATGGCACCCAGGCTCGCCAATCCCAGCCAGGCGGTCAGGGACTCCAGGCCCGAGTCAACGATGGTCACGACGACGTCACCGCATGTCACGTCCAACTCGAGGAACCGGGCCGCCCACTCCTGCATCGAGGATTGCACCTGTTCCCAGGTTGCGGATGCGCCGACGGTGGTCTGAACGAACACTCGATGCGGATCCGCCGTCGCCATCCGATTCACGATGGCAGGCAACGTCTCCTGCGCACGCAGGTCAGCTTCCCAGCCCACCGCACGCTCCTCGGGATCGATCGCAGGCCGACATCAGTCGTACTTCCAGAAGGCACGCATCATCGTGATCTTCCCTTCGCCATTGAAGGTGAAGTGATCGACCAGAGGACCGACGTGCTGCATCGCACCCTCGCGAGTCACGACACCCTGGAGGATGGCGATGGCCTCGTTACCGCAGACGATCACGTCGCGCTCGAGCCACAGCTTCATCGGGCTGAGCTCGTCGACGAGCTTCCAGAACGACGTTCGCAAGCCCTCGATTCCGCGGTAAGTATCCACCCCCACCGGATCTTCCAGGACGGTGTCGTCGGCCCACAAGGCCAGCCAGCCTTCTTTGTCGTGGTCGCTCAACGTGTCGCAGTGCGCCTGGATGGTCGCGTTGATCTCTTTGGCAGTCGGCATCTTGATCTCTATCAGTTCGTTGCTGCTCATATCTGGCTCACCTCGTCATCCCAGCCGGTATCACGCTCGCGCACAGCGGCTCTCACGCCCTTCTCGTGTATGAGCCGAAGGTGGTGTTCCTTGGCCACTGCGGCTTCGGCGCTGGGGACGTAGGGGTCGCGACCGACATCGACCATCGCCGAGAGCCCCGCCGCTTCATAGAGGCGATGGGTACCGCGCTTGTTGGCCACGAAGTCCCCGGTCTCCATCCGCGCGATCTGACCGGCGAAGCGCATCGCCATCTCTTCTTCTTGACCCAGTGCGACAACTCGATTGACGTAGAACAGTTGTCGAGCAGTGTCCGCATCCATCCAGCCACCCGTCATCCACAGCTGCTTCATGACGCGGATGGGAAAGTGGAACGGCATCAATGCATACGGGCCGTAGGGCGCCCCGACGCCGACCTTCGACTCCTCCCAGCTGATGCGGGTGTTGTCCGCAGCAATTACGACATCGGCCGCCAGAAGGAACGTGTTCGCATGAGGTCCCACATAGCCCTTGGCGGCGACGATGAGCCCCTTCGAGAACCGCCATGGCGGAAGGAGATCACCGGTATGGACCCAGTACTTGTCCTGAATCGTCGCCGGCTCCTGACCACCGATGGTCTCGGCCGCCACCTGCTGAACGTCGTGGCCAGAAGAGAAGTTGGCACCTTCGGCGGTGAGGACGACGCACTTCACGTCGTCCATGCGATCACAGTCCGCGAGGACGGAGTAGAACTCCTTCTCCATGGTGCTGTTGATGGCATTCATCTTCTCTGGCCGATTCAGGCGAACCTCGACGATGTTCGCCCGCCTTTTCACCTGGACGCAGGTCATCGCATCCCACTTCGCGTCAACCATGAGTCCTCCCATCCGTCTCTGCACCGTCTTCGACGGCAAATTGGTCGTCAGTCGCGCTTCGGGGCGCGTGGAAGCCCAAGTACTTGTTGCGCGATGATGTTTCGCTGAATCTCAGATGTCCCTCCAGCTATGGTTGCCGCGAGACCACGCGTATATCGCTCAAATCTGCTCGCAAAGTACTCATCGGGATTCATGTGCTCATAGCGCTCGGTCACCGGATGCCGCAAGCCGTCAATGCCCACCGAACTCAGTGCGAGGTCCGCTGCGCGCATCTCCGCTTCAGAGCCGAAAAGTTTAAGCACGGAAATAGATGCGGTGTCCTGTTCTCCGCGCGCGGCACGACCCAATGCTGCTGATCCCATCGCCCGAAGGGCGTGGTAGTCAATGATTGTCGACGCGAACCGATCACGTTCGACATCGTTGCGGGGTCGGCAGTCGGCCATGAGATTGTCAATCCGGTCGGCCAGCATGAGCCACATCATCGTCCGCTCGTGCCCGAGTGACCCATTGGCCACCATCCATCCTTGGTGCAGCCCTCCGACGAGATTCTCGGCTGGGACGCGGACGTCGGTGAGGAAGACCTCATTGAAGTCGAGGTTGTCTTGATTGGCGACGTCTGGGAACGGTCGGCACACCACGCCCTCGGTCTTGGTCGGAATGATCAGCGCTGATATTCCCTTGTGCTTGGGGGCATCCGGGTCGGTGCGAACGAATGCCAACAGGAAGTCGGCGTCGTGTGCGCCCGACGTCCACACTTTCTGGCCGTTGACGATGAAGACGTCACCATCGCGGACGGCGCGCGTCCGCAATGATGCGAGGTCAGAACCCGCGCTAGGCTCGCTCATTCCGAGCGAAGCGGTCATTTCGGCGCGTAGCACCGGTAACGCCCAGTGCTGTTGCTGCTCGGGGGTTCCGAACGTGATCAACGATGCTGCAACGATATTGACGCCCTGCGGGTTGAAACTGTGGTAGATGCGTCGTCGACACAGTTCATCGAGATGGACGAATTGCTGAAGCACGGTTGCGTTGCGCCCCCCGAATTCTGGAGGCTGAGCGGGCAGTAACCAGCCGTTGTCGAACAGCAGGCGTTGCCACTTCCGAGCCCACGTCGGCATATGCGAGACCGACCGCGGACGGTCGAATGTGTCGGCTTCGGTCGGCAGGTTGTCGTCAAGGAATGCCGAGAACTCAGACCTGAACGATTCGACATCGTCATCAAAAGTCAGCTGCACGGTACTCCTTCGCGATAAGTGCCCGATGCTCCGCAGCGCCGCCCAACATCAGTTCCCCGGCTCTCGCGCGTTTGATGGCGAACTGCAGATCGTTTTCCCAGGTGAATCCCATTGCGCCAAAGGACTGCATGCCGTGCTGCACGACCAGCGACTGGGCATCACCCGCTGCGGCTTTGGCCATCATGGCGGACAGACGGCGACGTGGATCGTCAGTGGTGATGGTCAGAGCCGAAAAGTATGACAACGCACGAGCTCGCTCGATCGCCACGTGCATGTCCGCGGCCTTGTGTTGGAGCGCCTGAAACGAGCCAATCGGGACTCCGAACTGGTAGCGCTGCTTGAGGTGTTCCAGCGTGAGGTCGACGATGCGTTGACACGCTCCGACAGTCGTGATCGCCATCCCGGTGAGGGCAATGTGCCAAGCCCGTTCGGCGTCGGTGCAGACGCGATCCTCTTCGGGGACGCGCACGCCCGCGAACTGTACGTCCGCCGCGTGCAGAACAGGGTCGAAGATGTCGGCCCGACGAGCAGTCACCTCACTGGCGTCGACGACGAATACTCCGGCTGTAGTGACCACTGCAAGCCGGTCTGCGCGGTCTCCGTCAAGGACGAAATGAGCTGTGCCGTCTAGAACCCACCCCTCACGGTCGCGGTGTGCGGTGACGCCGGCGTACACCGCGGAGCCGACGCGCGTCGGGTCGAACCGGTCGCCAACCAAAGGCGCGAACTGGGTCATAGACGCCAAGTAAGGCGTTGGATCGCTCGCACGCCCGAGTTCCTCTAGGACGAGGGCAAGCTCGATGAAGTTTTCAGTGCTGTTGAGGTCCGTCCAACCCTGATCGACGTAGCACTTCCAAAGCGGGCCAGCTTCAGCGCCACCTTCAGCGATCTGCCGAACAAGGGACGGCGGACACTGCTTCGACACTGCCTCCTGGACGGTTTCGCGCCAAAACCGCTGGTCATCGTCGAGTTCTAACAGCAACCCGGGCCCCATCTCCATCGCAGGTGTCGGGGCGAGAATAACGTTCTCTATTGGCGAAAGTCAACGTAGGCGATTCTTGACAATCATGATAGGCAGATAGCAACATCCATGATTAGCGGCGAATGTCGATATCGGTGCTTGGAAAGTGAAAATGACAAAAGAGGGTCGCCGGACAGCCAGTCCGGCAGTTTGCCCATTAAGGCCCGACGCCAGTTGAAAACGCTTAATCAAGTTTGCCCATCGGAGCGTCTTCGCTCCCCCGCCGAGTGGCTTGTGTCCATCGATCGAGGGGACACGTCCACCGAACGAATCGCGGTTCGTTGTGCCCGACCAGGACGTCCCGGCGACTAGGCAGCGACGCATCGTCAATCCCAACGCCCATCGCTGAACAGGAGAACATCATGGCCAGGAAGCCGGCCGCCGCAGGCGCCAATTCGCCGCTCGTCGAGCTGGATCTATCCGACGTCGATCATCGGGTGGGACAGCCCATCGGCGGCGGCCAACTGTGGGATCCGTGCAGCTCTTCAGACATTCGCCGCTGGGTGATGGCGATGGACTACCCCAATCCGCTCCACTGGGACGAACGGTTCGCGCGCGACTCGAAGTTCGGCGGCCTGATCGCGCCGCAGTCCATCGCAGTCGGACTGGATTACGGACACGGCGCAGGACCTGCCTGCGTGGGGCACATTCCGAACAGCCACCTCATCTTCGGCGGAGAGGAATGGTGGTTCTACGGCTGCCCGGTGCGCCCGGGGGACAAGCTGTTTCAGAAACGACGGTTCCATGACTACAAAGTCGTAGAGACCAAATTCGCTGGGCCCACCATGTTTTCGCGCGGTGACACCATCCACACCAACCAGAACGGAGTCCTCGTCGCCCGCGAGCGGTCAACCGCGATCCGCTACCTGTACGAAGAAGCGAAAAAACGCGGGATGTTCGAGAGCCAACTCGGCGACATCAAGCGTTGGACACAGCTCGAGCTTGAAGGAGTCGAGAGGCTTCGCCGGGACTGGCTCGAGTCGAACCGGCTAGGTGTCTCACCGCATTTCGATGAAGTAAAGGTCGGCGACACCCTGCCGCGTCGTGTCATCGGTCCTCATAGCATCGCGACCTTCACGACTGAATACCGCGCATTCGTCTTCAACATCTGGGGCGCATTCGAATGGGTCACGCCGCCCGACGTCGAGGATCCATGGGTCTACCAGGATCCGGGCTTCGGTAAGGATTTCGCGTTCGACGAGGAAGATGCGTTCATCGACCCCCGCAAGCGTGACGGACTCTATCTAGGACCGTCGCGGGGTCACATCGACGCCGACAGGGCCAGCGAAGTCGGCATGGCACGTGCATATGGCTACGGCGCGACGATGGGCGCGTGGTGCACCGATTATCTCGCGTACTGGGCTGGCCACGAGGGGATGGTCCGACACAGTAAGGCCGACTTCCGCGGTCCGGCTTTCGAGGGCGACGTGACGTACTTCGACGCCGAAATCATAGGCAAGGAGGCCGATTCGACGTGGGGAATGCCGCTCGTCCAGGTGAAGCTGCGCCTGACCAACCAGAACGGCGAGGAACTCGTGAGCTGCATCGCCGAGGTCGAGCTACCGACGTGACGCGAGGCCTGCACGTGAACTCTGACCCAGCGCAATCGCTTTCGATCGTGTCCGGCCCGTCGTTGAGCGACGAGCCGGGACTCGGGACGCTGACGCTTCCCGGCTTTCTGCGCGATGTGACATCAATGTACGGGGACCGCGAAGCTCTTGCTTTCCGCTCAGCTGACGGCATTACCCGCTGGACGTACGCCGACCTGTGGGAGCGGGCAATCGAAGTGGCGTGTGCGTTGCGCGCGAGCGGAGTCGGCAAGGACACCCGCGTCGGCGTCTTGATGACGAACCGTCCGGAGTGGCTCTCGGCGTTCTTCGGCATCTCGCTCGCCGGAGGCGTGGCCGTCACGCTCAGCACATTCTCGACTTCCGCGGAGCTCGAAGACCTACTCAACGCCGCAAGCGTTGCGGTGCTGTTGTTCGAGCGGGAGGTGTTGAAGACGGACTTCGCGGCGGTCCTATCTGAGCTGGCGCCCGAGATCGGCAGGTCCGGCCGCGGCCCACTGCAATCCGCCAGATTCCCGTTCCTCCGCCATCTCGCAACGATCGGCGATGCGCCATCCGGCATCGACACGTGGGACGCCTTCCTCGCCCGCGGACACGACGAACCGCGCGAATTGATTCACGCGACGGCGGAGGCGGTGCGCCCAAGCGACGCAGGAGTGCTGTTCTTCTCGTCGGGCTCCACGAGCAAACCAAAAGGCGTCCTCAGCGCGCATCGCGGTGTCGCCATTCAAATGTGGCGCTTCCGAAGAGTGTGTGGGTTCGGGCCGGACGACAACATCCGTTGCTGGTCGGCGAACGGCTACTTCTGGTCCGGCAATTTCGTGATGTCGCTAGGCGCTACGCTCGCGTCCGGCGGTTGCCTCGTCCTGCAGCCGACGTTCGCGGCGGCTGAGGCGCTCTCACTGATGGCCACCGAGCGAGTTAACTATCCGTTCGCCTGGCCGCACCAGTGGGCGCAAGTCGAAGCCGAACCCAATTGGCACACTGCCGATCTGAGCAGTATGCGGTTTGCCGACGTGACCACGCCGATCGTTCGGCACCCCTCCGTGACCATCGAACGGTTCGTTCCCGATCGTGCTTACGGAAATACCGAAACATTCACCTTCTCAACCATGGTTGAAGTCGACACGCCGCGCGAGGTTCACGCTGATAGCTGGGGGGTGGCGCTGCCGGGGGTGACACTCAAAATTGTGGATCCACTTAGCGCAGTGGTGATTCCGCGAGGCGAGAGCGGGGAGATCTGCGTCAAAGGCCCCACACTCATGCTGGGCTATATCGGCACACCGTTGGATGAGACGCTCGACGCAGAAGGGTTCTTCCGCACCGGCGACGGAGGGTACCTCGACCAGGTCGGTCGACTCTTTTGGGAGGGCAGACTCACGGATATCATCAAGACGGGCGGTGCGAATGTCTCACCGCTCGAAGTGGACGAGGTACTGGCGAAGCACTCAGCTGTGAAGGTGACAAAGACCGTTGGTCTGCCGCATAGCACGCTCGGAGAGATCGTCGTCGCCTGTGTCGTGCCGCACGACGGCGCGAACGTCGAAGCCGAAGAGATTCGCGGATATTTGCGAGAGCGACTGGCGAGCTACAAGGTGCCGCGCCATGTGCTTTTCCTCCACGAGGATGACATCGCGCTAACAGGCAGCGACAAAATCAAATCCGGCGAGCTTCGAGAATTGGCCGCGCAGCGGCTCTCAGAATCGGCAGATCGTCACACGTCGGGCCCGTAGCCGTCGATCACCAGACAATGCGTCGATAACCGGCTTCCAAACAGGCGTGAAATAGGCTTTACGTCGACCCCCGGTGCAAAGCTAAATACTGGTCGAACGCTCGGTGGGCGAATCGTCTCCGCGCGCTGCCACCGAAGGGAGGATCGCTTGGCGACACCAGGACCACACAACCTCTTCGGTCAGGCGAGTTCCGTCCATCCCCTCGTGCAACGCGTTGAACTGCCCAAGAGAAGTTAATGTGTAGCCCAACAATGACGTCAATTGCTCTAGGGTGAGATCGTCTCGAATTTGGCCCGCTTGCGAACACGCAGTCAGAATCTCTGTCAACAGCTTGCGGTGCGGTTCCCATACTTTGGCGAATGCCTCCGGATGATCCATCTCGAGGCTCAAGTTATAGATCAGTACGAGCCGACCCCCCACTTCGTGCGAGGAACCGGGCCGTGACAGCACTCCCTTACACCATGCCTCCAGCTGCGCCATCGGGCCATCAGCCGCTTCGACCCTCTCCCGTATCGCCTCGGTGAATTGCGCAGTAACGTCTTCATACAGAGCCAGCAGAAGTTCGTCCTTGCCGGCGAAGTGCTGATAGAACGTCCGCAAGCTGAGGTTCGCGCGATCGGCCAGCGTCTGTAACGTGAAATTGGCGTGCCCGGACTCTTGGACGAGTTCGAGGGCTGTCGCCGTAAAGCGCGTGCTGCGATCGACCGCGCGCGCCCGCGCGTCGCCGAGCCTGCGCTCGATGGCCCGTTCCTGCCAAGTGCTACCGACTCCATTGCCTTGAAGAGCCCCTTGGGGCGCGTCGCCGGGAGCCTTACTGCGGCCATTCTTCATCGCCGAACATCCCTACATTGCTTCCCACTGCACCGCCGAGAGGGGAAACCGCATGCAGTCACGTCCGCAGGATCGTATGCGCGACGAAATGGCATACACCCACCATATCGGCATCGCCGCCACTGATCCGAGGTACTCATCCTCGCCCAACCTACAAGCATGTTCGGCATCACCTCAGACGGAACTCGGACATGAGAACATTGCTCTCCTTTTACGACGATAGCATTCTTGTATTGAGATAAGCTCCGTACACGTCAAAGCGACTATACCAATTATCAATAACTGCTAAGTTCTATGTGCGACAGGGAAGACCACGGTGGGGTTGTCGGTGCCTCGAGTTCGATCTCGTCGAAGGCGATTGCGGATGAAGGTCACGGCTGACGAGGACCGCTTCCGCGGCCACGTCATGTGCCTCACTCTGCGCCCAGAACGGCTGCGCCTCGCCGACTCGTCGGACGTGCGTGCCGGATTGGGGGGCAGCGGTGAAGTACGCCTTAGCAAACTGCCCAGGACAAGCCAACGTCGAAATTCCCTATTAGTCAAGGAGATTCAGTGCCAAAGGACCAGATCAATGCCACCGAGGACATCAAAGATCCGGCCGCCTCGAAGCCCATGGACAAGTTTCAGGCGCTGGTCGCGCGGCTGGACGACGACGGCATCCGGGCGGCGGTAGAGACGCTGGAGGAAGCCGAGCTTCCTGCCGGTGGAGTCACTGTCCGGGTGCACTACTCCAGCGTCAACTACAAGGACGCGCTGGCGCTGACGCCGAAAGGCGGTGTGGTGCGTGACTATCCGATCGTGCCCGGCATCGACCTCACCGGCGAGGTGGTGTCATCGGACTCCGACGAATTCAACGTCGGTGACCTGGTGTTGGCTCACGGCTACGAGATCGGCACCGGCAGGCACGGCGGCTATGCCGAGTACGCGCGGGTCCCCGCAGACTGGGTCGTCAAACTCGGCACGTTGAGTCCGCGCGACGGAGCGGCCATCGGCACCGCGGGTTTCACCGCCGCGATGAGTGTTCAGGCTCTGCAGCAGCGCGGCATCACGCCCAAGGACGGGCCGATCCTGGTGACCGGCGCAACGGGCGGCGTCGGATCGGTGAGCATCGATCTGCTGTCCGCAGCGGGCTATCAGGTGGTCGCATCGACCGGCAAGCGCGATGCAGCGGAGCGGCTGAGGGCGCTGGGGGCTGACGAGGTCATCGGCCGGCTACCCGAAGATCCCGAGGCCAAGCCGCGACCGCTGGGTAAGACGAAATGGGCCGGCGCAGTCGACTGTGTCGGCGGGGCCACCCTGGCCGACGTGCTCAGCACCGTGCGCTACGGCGGCGCCGTGGCCGCCAGCGGACTGACCGGCGGCGCCGGACTGCAGACCACCGTGATGCCGTTCATCTTGCGCGGTGTGGCATTACTGGGCATCGACTCGGTACTGATGCCGATCGGACCGCGGCGCGCGTTGTGGGAGCTGCTGGGCGGTTCGCTGAAACCGCAGCACCTTTCGGATGTCTCGCACGACGTTGACGTAAAGGACGTGGTCGGTGTGCTCGACGAGGTCCGCGCCGGAAGGTATTCCGGCCGCGCGGTGGTGCGGGTCGCGGGCGGCTTCTAGTCTCGCAACGGCCAATCCGGTCCGCGGCCGCGATTTCCTCGCAGCCATCGCACCATACAAACCAATAGCCACGGTCAACGTGGCGGTCCCGCCACTCGTACAGCGCGAGCAGTAGTTCACCGTGCCTGCGAAGTGAGTTCTTCCGTCACCGATGGCATTACAGGGCCGACCGGCGGAGGCCAGCGTCGGGCTCTCGGACGCAATCGAGAAACTCGAAGCGCGCGAGGCGAATCTGGACAGTAGTGCTTCTAACCGCCGGGGCCGTTGGGCCACTTGAGAAGTGACCCTCCATCGACGCGGATCTGTTGGCCGGTGATGTAGCGGCTGTCCTCGCTGGCCAGGAAAACACCCAGGTTGGCCATGTCCTCGGGCTCGACATACGGTATCGGCATCGCTTGGAACAGCGTGAAGAGCGGCTCGGCGTCCTCGCGGGTTGCTTTCCTCCCCTCAGCGGCGAGGTCCGGACGGAACAAGTTGTACATCCCGTCGTTCTGGAGGAGGCCGGTGTTGCAGTTGGTCGTATGGATTGCGTTGACTCGAATCATCTGCGGCGCAAGTGCCAAACTCATCTGTTCGATGTATTCCATGAATATCCTTTTGCTCCATCCGTATCCAGCACCGCCGGGTCCCATGTCCGGACTGGTCGTCGAGCTTTCCAGCCATTCAGACCTCCTTAGTTGAGCGCGGATCCACATACCGCATACCGTTTCGACGATCTCCTCGGGTGGCGCACTACCGACTCAGTCATCGCTAGCGACGATCGCCCGCTCGGGACAGTTGGCAATGGCTTCCTTCGCCGTGTCTTCAGACTCTCTGGGTACCTCTGAAGGATCGGCCACGGCGTAGCCATCGTCGGTCATCTCGAAGACTTCAGGGCACAAAGTCAGGCACATACCGTGTCCGCGGCAACGATCATCGTCGACAGTCACTCTCATCGGACGTCGAACTCCAGGTGTAGCTGCGTCAGCCCGCGAAGGATGTACGTCGGAATGTAGCGGTATCGCCGGGCACCGGCGGGGCCGTGTTCGACCTCCGCGATCCGGATGTCGGATGTGCGGTCGAGAAGTCGCTCGAGGCCGACGCGAGTCTCGGCACGCGCCAGCGGAGCGCCAGGACAGCTATGGATTCCACGCCCGAACGCAAGGTGCTGGCGGGCGTTCTTTCGTTGGGGGTCAAAGGTATCCGGATCATCGAAACGGCGTGGGTCACGGTTGGCGGCTCCGTTGAGGACCATGACCGTGGTCCCGGCACCGATAGCGGTGTCGCCTATCCTCGTGGATACTCGGGACAATCGGAAGTCGCCCTTGACCGGCGCTTCGAACCGCAAGCCCTCCTCGATGAAGTTTGGCAGTAGGCTGCGGTCCGCACGTAAGCCTGCCTGGACGTCAGGATTGTCCCCGATGACCTTCAATGCCGTGCTTAGAAGTCGAACGGTTGTCTCCTGGCCGGCGGAGAAGACGTTGGTAGCCACACGTACGACATCCCCGATCTCCGGAAGGGAGCCGTCGGGAAATGTCGCTGTCGCGAGACCGCACAGAACGTCATCCCGTGGCTCCGCTCGGCGGTCCTCGATGTACGTCGCGAAGATGTCGTACAAGTACTCGAGCGGAGTCGTGGCCAGAGCCTTATCCGCGTTCCCGAATCCGCTGCCGTGCGTCCCGCGGGCGAGCCTGTCGAGAAGGTCAGGGCGGTCCTCTTCCGGTACACCAAGCAGATCTGCGATGACACGCAGTGTGAAGGGCTGCGCGAAGTCCGCGATGAACTCACCCTTCCCGGCCTTCAAGAAGTCGTCGAGGATGTCGTCGGCGAGCTGCCACATCGCATCCTCGTTCTCCTTCAGCCGTTTCGGGGTGATGAGGCGCATCAAAAGCGCGCGGTGATCAGTGTGTGTGGGCGGGTCCAGTGTCGGCAGTTGATCGTTGAACGGGAGTGCGTCGCGGTGCGCTCCGCGATCAAGTTGGTGATGTCATCGCCGTCCAATGGCACGGGGAAGCCAGGGAATGGGCCACTCACCGAGATGCAGGACGAGAAGGTTGAATCGTCGTTGTACACATCGACCGCTTCTTGCCAACCGGTGACCATCGCGACGCCGTAGCGGGCCTCGCTCGCGACCGGACACTTGTCGCGCAGGGCTGCATAGAACGGATACGGATCCCTGGTCAGTCGACCGTCGCGGAAGAAGTCGACATCCGTCAAGTCCTCAGTCATGTGTTCCTCCATCTGAATCACTGGCCGCCGTGGCGCAGGCGGATGGGATCACTTCCACGAATTGTGTTGTGGCGGAATCGCATCCGTGGCCGTTGTATGCGTTTGGCACGCCGATCAGCTTGGCCCGGCCGGGAAGGCAACCGACTTGATCTCGGTGTATTGATCGAAACCCGCCGTGCCGTTCTGCCGTCCAATGCCGCTCGCTTTGTATCCACCGAAGGGTGTGTCGGCTCCGTAACCAGCCGTGCCGTTGATGCCAATGAAGCCGGCACGCAGTCGGCGGGCGATCTGCAACGCATGTTCCGTCGATCCCGACATCACGTTGCCCGCGAGGCCGTACGGGCTGTCGTTGGCGATTCGGACCGCGTCGGCCTCGTCGTCGTACGGGATCACGCACAGCACCGGGCCGAAGATCTCCTCTTGCGCGATGGTCATCGAGTTGTCCACGTCAACGAATAGCGTGGGCTTGATGAAGAAGCCCTTGTCCAAGCCGTCGGGTGTTTCGGACCCACCCACCGCGAGAGTTGCCCCTTCGGCGATCCCCTTGTCGATGTAGGCCCGAATACGGCCGCGTTGCCGGTCCGAGATCACCGGACCGCAGATCGTGGCCGGGTCCTGTGGATCACCCGACGCCACACCCCGATAGATGCCCTTGAGAATCTCCACACCCTCGTCGTAGCGCGACCGCGGCAACAACAGGCGGGTGGGGTTCGCGCAACCTTGGCCAGCGTGCACACAGGGAGCTATGCCCATCATGCATCCGAAGTCGAGGTCGGCGTCCTCAAGCACGATTGTGGCTGACTTTCCGCCGAGTTCGAGGAACAGGCGCTTCATCGTGGCGGCGCCTTTCTCCATGATCCGTCTGCCCACAGCGGTCGAACCGGTGAACGAGATGAGGTCGACCTTCGGTGACACCGTCAGTTGCTCGCCGACAAGGTGATCGGACGCCGTAACGACATTGACCACTCCCGCCGGAATATCGGTGTGCTCAGCGATGAGCCGGCCCAATCGTGTTGCGTTGAAGGGCGTGTCCGGCGCGGGCTTCAGGACGACTGTGTTGCCGGTTGCGAGCGCCTGGCCCAGCTTCTGGATGGTGACCTCAAACGGGAAGTTCCACGGCACGATGGCTCCCACAACACCCACCGCTTCACGCCACACTTGGCGCGTGGTGTTGACCCCGGTCACCGATATGACGGCGTCCCCGAGCGATAGCTCCCACGGATAGGTGTCGATCAGGGACGCGGGAAAGCGCAAGGCATCCGCCAATGGTGCATCTAGTTGCGGGCCGTACGTGATTGACCGGGGGCACCCCACCTCGCGGATGAGCTCCTCGCGCAACTCTTCCCGTTCCTGCTCGAGTGCGTCCTGCAGTTGAATCAGACAGCGCTGACGGAGAACATGGTTCGTCGACCAGTCCGTGCTGTCGAAGGCGTCGCGCGCCGCATCGATCGCCGCGGTCATGTTCTCGCAAGAGGCATCCGACACCTCACCGAGAAGTTCCTCGGTGGCCGGATTGATGTTCGCGAACGCACCGCCTCGACCTTCGACCAGTTTCCCATTGACGAGCATCCTGTGCTCAAAGCGCGTTTCACTGGTCATTCGTAGCGCCTCCTCTATCTGTATTCGCACGTCTCGATAATGGTCACGTCTTGTATCGCGCCAAACCTCGGAATCCCCAACAACACTCGGAAGGCGTGATGAAGAACCTTCGACGGCAGTAATCGCGTCATGACCATGACCATTCGTGCGTCGGGGCCGACAGCTCGTCGCACGAACGGTGCGCTGCCGTCGAGTTCCCGGCTCAGGCGCTCGGCAAAGCGCTGCGGGCTTTTGGCCGACAGCTTGATCGCCATCCGTCCACGCTTGTCCATCGTGCTGTGGTGTGCGGCGTAAGGACCAGCCAGATCGCGCGCATCCGTCGCGCCCGCATCGGTGATGATATCGGTGTCGTAAGTTCCCGTCACCAAGATGGTAACCCCAATTCCGAACGCAGCGATCTCGCCTGCCATGGACTCACCCCACCGTTCCATAGCACCTTTAACCGCGGAATATGCTGCAGTAGCGGGCATCCCACGTGCGCCCGCCTGGCTGGAGATCAACACAATACGCCCCCGCCGTGCGGCACGCATCGATGGCAGGAGGGCCCTTGTCAACGCGACCGGGCCAAAGATATTGGTCGCAAACATTCGCTCCCACACTTCGAGTGGGGTCTCCTCGACCATTCCGGCGGCTGAGATGCCCGCGTTGTGCACTAATCCGTAGGGTGCTCCGACCGTTGCGAGAATCGACTCAGCCGCCGCTTCGACAGATGCGGGGTCGGTCAGATCTAGTTGCACCCCGACGAGACGAGTGTCGCCATCCTCGGCACCGGTGGCCGCCCGTAGATTTTCGAGACCCGTCTTAACTGAGCGCATCGCGGCGACCACCGTCCAGCCCTCGTCGTAGAGCCGCTTGGCAGACGCGAGACCCAGCCCTCGCGAAGCGCCGGTGATGACGACGCTGCGCGTCGGTACCACGGTCAGATCTCGCCGAAGCGATCCACAAGGCGCGAGCTGACACCGTCGGGCTCCAGTTCGCGAGCAACAAGGTATCCGCAACCCATCCACGCTCGGCGAGTCCAATTCCCGAAGGAGATCCGAGTACCGGGAGCTCCGGAGGCCGCTGGAACCGACTTCACCCGCTCGAGGGCTTCCTTCACGCCACGCGGACTGAGCGGCTGCGCATCCTGGATCGCCTGAAGAACGGTCACGGCAACATCGCGGTTCACCACCGGGACGCAGTACTCCGGCCGGCGCCCGTGGAGTTTCTCGAATTCATCGAGGAACTGCTGTCCTACTGGATTGCCCTCGTCGTATTGGTCCACGCCCGTCCAGCCCATGAACGCCTGCCACATGACCGGGTTGATCCACGCGTTCTCGAACGCGGTGCCGGCGAATCGCGGAGGATCCCAATTGAGCTCCTCGAGTGCAGGATTCACGAAGACCAGACCGAAGCCGAAGCCTGCGTGAACGAGAGCCTGGGCGTTTGCTTCGCGAAGGTTCCGCACAGCTCTACTGACGTCTTGAGCGGTCTGCGCGATCGTCTCAACACCGACGATCCGAATCCCGCGCCGTGCGCAGGCTTTTTGGAAATTAGCGACGTAGGACTCTCCGACCAACGACGCTTCCATCAGGATTCCCACATCGTTGAGATTGCGTTTCACCAGGAGATCAGTCCAGAAGATAGGTTCGTCGTAGTGCGAGCCCATGGGAAATGCGAATATCCACTCGCCGAGCGCGAGGTCGGAGCCGGTGACGCTGATCGCCGGAACCCGGAAGCGCTCCTCGATCGCCTCCTTAGCCGCAACGATGTTGTCGCCGATATTCGGCCCGAATACCAGCAGGCAGCCCACCTCCACTAG
>CAWFHQ010000008.1:0-493481 GCA_963815705.1 uncultured Actinomycetota bacterium | reverse complement strand
GACATGGAGCGGCCCCCGAGCACAGCTCCCGGTTGGACAGACCGGGAAGCTCGGGGGCCGGGTGGCTACGGGGAATTCGCCAGCGCGCGTAAGTTCGCTAGCTCTTCCGAGCCATTGCAGCTAGCGCGTAGCCACCTCACATGTCCATGAAGCTATCAATTTCGCGGACCACCTCCTTCCCTGTGTACGGCCGACCGTACCCGCCGTTCCGCGAGCCGACAACACAATTCAGCGCTCAGCGATCACTGATGATGGCAGCGTCGACCAGCTCGGCGAACTCCGAGGTGATTGGCGATCGAAGTAGTCGGCGACCATCGAGCGTGTGCACGCGGGCGGCCAGGGTCATGCTGGATACCAGCCAGATCCCTTGGGCAGCTTGCAAGTCCGCGACCCGCAGCGCGCGATAGTCGCAGTCGTAACCTTTGTTCCGCGCCATCTCGAACAGGGCCTGCTGCGTGGTGCCGCGCAAAATCGGATACCAGGGCGGCGGCGTAAGCAGGCATGGACCCGCGTCGCAATCGGTGGCGATCACCACCGTCGAGCGCGGGCCTTCCAGGACGTAGCCGTCCGAGCTGATGAAGATGACGTCACCGGCGCCCTGCTGGGCGGCGTGCCGCAAGGCGGCCATATTCACCGCGTAGGACAGGGTTTTGGCGCCGGCCAGCAACCATGGCATTTCGCCGACACCGGTCGCGGGTAGCCCGCGGTCCAGCGTGATCGCGGCAACCCCGTCGCGGCGAACCGCGGCCACCCTTTCGGGCACACCGCTGACCATCACATACGCGGTGGGTACCGAACCGCTCTCGCGACCCCGGCTGTAGATCAACCGCAACACGCCTTCGTCGGCCGAGCCGGCGGTCCACTGCCGGGTGGCGAGGTCGATCGCGCGCCGCCAAGCCGGAAGGTCCGGCGCGGGCAGATCCATGAATTTGGCCGACTGGGTCAGCCGCTGCAGGTGCGACTCGACCAGACAGGGCCCGCCGTCGCGGACCAAAAGTGTCTCGAAGGCGCCGTCACCGCGTACCGCGGCGAGATCGTCGGCGTGCAGCAGAGGCGTACCGGGCGGATGTATTTCGCCGTCAAGAGTGACGATCACACCCGTCTGACCTGCCATGCCGAAAGAGCCTAGCCGGGCAGACACACTCGCACGCTCGCCAGTGTGCGGGCCTCCGTAGAGTTGACCTGTGAACGCAGTACCGGCACCCGATTCCGGACCCGACGCCGGCGCGATCTGGCACCACGGCGATCCGCTGGGCGAGCAGCGCGCCGCCGAGACCGACGCAGTGCTGGTGGACCGCTCGCACCGCGCGGTCCTTACCTTGACCGGCGCGGACCGGCAAACCTGGCTGCACAACATCTCGACCCAACACGTCAGCGAGCTCCCCGATGGGGCCAGCACGCCGAATCTCAGCCTGGACGGCCAGGGCCGGGTCGAGGACCACTGGATGCAGACCGAGCTGGGCGGCGTCACCTACCTCGACACCGAACCGTGGCGCGGCGAACCGTTGCTGAGCTACCTGAGCAAGATGGTGTTCTGGTCCGACGTCACGCCGGCCGCCGCCGACACGGCGGTCTTGTCGCTGATCGGGCCGCGGTTGGCCGACCGGGCGGTGCTCGACACGCTTGGCCTGGACGTTCTGCCCGACGAGTTGGTCGCAGTTCCGCTCGCCGGTGGTGGCTTTGTGCGGCGGATGCCCGCCGCTGGCGCCGGTCAGATTGAACTGGACCTGCTGGTGCCGCGCGGCCAGGTGGCCGACTGGCAAACCCGCTTCGCACAGGCGGGCGTGCGACCGTCCGGGGTGTGGACCTACGAAGCCCACCGGGTCGCGGCGGTGCGTGCGCGCCTTGGCGTCGACACCGACGAGCGCACGATTCCGCACGAGGTGCGCTGGATCGGTGGTCCCGGTGTCGGAGCCGTCCATCTGGACAAGGGCTGCTATCGCGGCCAAGAAACCGTCGCTCGGGTGCACAACCTGGGCAAACCGCCCCGGATGCTGGCGCTGTTGCACCTCGACGGCTCGGTGGACCGGCCGTCCACGGGTGACGCGGTGCTCGCGGGCGGGCGGGCCGTGGGACGCCTCGGCACCGTGGTCGACCATGTGGATCTAGGGCCGATCGCGCTCGCGTTGCTCAAGCGGGGGCTACCGGCCGACACCGAATTGGCGACCGGCGCGGCGGCCTCGGTCGCGGCCGTCATCGACCCTGATTCGCTGCCGCCGACCGAGCAGATCGGCGCAGGGCGTCTGGCCGTCGAGCGGCTGCGGGGCGGTACGAGATAATGGCGACGAAGTCCGCCACAGCGAGCAGGGCCCTTCCGACGCCTAGCCGCGAGGCACGGTAAACTGTCGGCAGGACGATAAAACACCAAGAGATCGGAGCCGCCTAACTTGTTAGGCCGCTCCGTTTATTGCGCGAGGGGGTTCCCCCATGGGCCGCGGCCGGGCTAAGGCAAAGCAGACCAAGGTTGCTCGAGAACTTAAATACAGCTCCCCGCAGACCGATTTTCAGCGGCTTCAGCAAGAGCTGTCCGGTACGGGTGATGGCGAATCCGACGAGTTGGACGACGCCGACGGCTCATTGGACAACGAAGACGACTGGCGCCGCTAGAACTCGCTCGGTGCCGATGCTCAGTGCATCGGCACAATGTTGGTCCCGGTTAGACGCAGGCTTTTAAAATCTCGGGTGCTGTCCCACCAGTTTTGCGCGTGGGCCTTCTTTTCCGCCTTTGCAGACAATCCCGAGCACCCAGCAGCTCAGATGCCGTGCGGTCAATATCGCCAAGGCGCGGTCGGTGTCTTCGGGTGCGACGACGGCGATCATGCCGACGCCCATGTTGAAGGTCTTTTCCATCTCCGCGCGGGTGACCCGGCCGCGCTGGGCGATCATCGCGAACACCGGCGCGGGCGTCCAGGTGCCGCGGTCGAGCTCGGCGGTCAGCCCGTGCGGGATGACGCGCTCCAAGTTGCCCGCCAGTCCGCCACCGGTGACGTGGCAGAACGTGCGGACATGGGTTTCGGCGGCCAGCGCCAGGCAGTCTTTGGCATAGATCAGGGTGGGCTCCAGCAACTCTTCGCCCAGGGTGCGACCGAACTCCTCCACGTAGCCGGCCAGGTTCATCCGATCGATCTCCAGCAGCACCGTGCGGGCCAACGAGTATCCGTTGGAGTGCAAGCCGGAGGACCCCATCCCGATGATGACGTCGCCGGGCTTGACCCGATCGGGTCCCAGCACGTCGTCGGCCTCCACCACGCCGATCCCGGTAGCCGAAATGTCGTAGTGGTCGGGTTCCATCAGCCCGGGGTGTTCGGCGGTCTCGCCGCCCAGCAGTGCGCACCCCGCCCGCACGCATCCCTCGGCGATGCCGCCGACGATCGCGCTCAGTCGCTCCGGCACGGTTCGGCCGACCGCGATGTAGTCCTGCAGGAACAGTGGCTCGGCGCCGCAAACCACAAGGTCGTCGACCACCATCGCCACTAGGTCGAGGCCGACGGTGTCGTGCTTGTCCATCGCCTGCGCGACCGCCAGCTTGGTGCCGACGCCGTCGGTGGAGGCCGCAAGCACCGGCTCGCGGTAGTCGCCGCGCAACGCGAACAATCCGGCGAATCCGCCCAGCCCGCCACGCACCTCGGCTCTGGTGGCTTTTGCCGCCAGTGGCTTGAACAGATCGACCGCGCGGTCACCGGCTTCAATATCCACCCCGGCCGACGCGTAGGTAATGCCCTGGCTGCCCGGTTCTTCTCCGGGGCTTTTTCCGGGATCGGTCATCGCGATAAAGGCTACCGGTAGGCGCTTCGCGCCGGTATCAAACGTCTTTGAAGTACCTAAAGTGGATTCCGTCAGCGGTCGACGGGAACCTCATCGGCCGCAAGATCGCCCAGCTCGACGCCGCGCGCCGCGTTGGCGAGCATGTGCTCGATGACGTTCTTGCCCAGCACGGTCTCGCTGGGCAGCTCGATCGGATACCTGCCGTCGAAGCAGGCAGAGCACAGGCGTGAGGCCGGCTGCTCGGTCGCGGCGACCATGCTCCGCAGCGAGATGTAGCCCAGCGTGTCGGCGCCGATCGCGTGCCGTACCGCCTCGAGCATCTCGTCCTCGTCCTCGACGGCGTTGGCGATCAATTCGGCCGGCGACGGGAAGTCGATGCCGTAGAAGCACGGCCATTTCACCGGCGGCGAGGCAATCCGCACGTGCACCTCGACGGCGCCGGCCTCGCGCAGCATTCGCAGCAAAGCTCGCTGGGTGTTTCCCCGCACGATCGAGTCGTCGACGACAATGAGCCGCTTACCGCGGATCACCTCTTTGAGCGGGTTCAACTTCAGCCGGATGCCCAACTGGCGGATGGTCTGCGACGGCTGGATGAATGTTCGCCCGACGTAGGCGTTCTTCATCAGGCCCTGCCCGTAGGGAATTCCGGACTCCTGCGCGTATCCCACCGCGGCCGGGGTGCCCGATTCCGGCACGCCGATCACCAGGTCGGCGTCCACCGAGGATTCGCGGGCGAGCCGGCGGCCGATCTCCACCCGAGCGCCGTGCACCGATCGACCGCCGATGGTGCTGTCCGGCCGGGCCAGGTAGACGTATTCGAAGACACAGCCCTTCGGCGTGGGGTTGGCGAAGCGCGTGGACCGCACGCCGTCCGCGTCGATCGCCAGCAATTCGCCCGGTTCGATGTCGCGGACGAACGAGGCACCGACGATGTCGAGCGCGGCCGTTTCGGAGGCCACCACCCAACCGCGGTCCAGGCGTCCAAGCGAAAGCGGCCGCACCCCATGGGGATCGCGGCAGGCATACAGCGTGTTCTCGTCCATGAACGTCAGACAGAAGGCCCCGCGCACGGTGGGCAGCAGTTCCAGCGCCGCCTGTTCCAGGGTGGAGTCGGCCGCGCCGTGCGCGAGCAGCGCGCCCAGGATGTCGGAGTCCGTCGTCGCCGGAGCCGGGCACCGCTTGGCGATCAGCCCCGCGTCGCGCGCGCGTGCGGCAAGTTCAGCGGTATTGACCAGATTGCCGTTATGCCCCAAGGCAACCCCGGTGCCGGCGGCGGTGTTGCGGAACACCGGCTGGGCGTTCTCCCAGGTGGTATCGCCAGTGGTGGAGTAGCGACAGTGCCCGATGGCGACGTGGCCCTGCATGGCCGCCAGCGTCTGCTCGTCGAACACCTGGCTGACCAGGCCGAGATCTTTGAAGACCAGTACCTGAGATCCATCGGCGACGGCGATACCGGCGGCTTCTTGGCCGCGATGCTGCAGCGCGTACAGGCCGTAGTAGGTGAGTTTGGCGACTTCCTCGCCCGGGGCCCAAACCCCGAATACACCGCACTCTTCGCGGGGCGAGTTCAGGTCCTGCTCGGATTCCTGGACGGTCACGGTGGGCGGCTCCCTAGAGAGAGTGGTGACGCCACGGAGTTTACGGGCACGTAAGGCCCGCGGACCAATCTGTTGGGCGTGTTGACCGCAGAAGTTATCGGCGTGTCACCCTAAACCTGCAGTTCAGAGTTATATTCAGCCCACATCGAACAAGGGCAACCAGTGGTCAATTTCACCCGCTCGAGAGCCCGATAGCGTTAGCGATCCGTTCGTCTTCGCGTCGTCGAGCGTCAACATCCCGGTGGCCATCAGCAGCCAGGTCCTCGGATCCGTCTCGACGACATTCGGCGGTGTGCCGCGGGTGTGTTTCGGCCCGGACACACACTGCACCGCGACGAACGGCGGGATCCGGACTTCGACGCTGGCGCCGGGCGCCACTGCGGCCAGAGTGCGCGCGGTGAGCCGCACCGCCGTCGCCAGCGTGGTGCGATCCGGCGCCTCGCGGGTCTCGTCGCGCAGCCAGTCCGCAACGGCCGTCAGGGCCCGACGCGTCTTGGCCGGATCGGCACTATCGCGGGCGGCCATACCTTAGGGTCTCAGAATCGTGACTTCTCCGACGGCTGAAGCCGCCAGCTTCTTCTCACGCTGCTTGAGCGTGAAGGGCCAGTCCGACCCGCAGGATGTTGCGTGCGGCATGTTCGTCTGCCGGTGCGGTGTGACCGCAGCGTTGGCAGACGAATTCCGCTTGCGTGACGCGGTTCTCACGCGCTGCGTGCCCGCAGCGCTCACACCCATCGGAGGTGTGCCGGGGATCGACCTCAATCCAGACCCGCCCAGCCTCTTCCGCTTTGGCGCGCAGTATCGAGACGAACTGGCCCCAGCCAGCGTCACCAATCGAACGATTCAGCCCGGACTTCGCCCGGGCACCGTTGGCCAGATATTGGCCAGGATTGTCTTTGTCAGGCACCGGTTTGGGCCGGCGCACCATGTTCGCGATCGACAAATCCTCCACCACCAACACGTCGTAGGACTCAACGAGCTGCCGCGCTTGCTTGTGATGAAAGTCCTTGCGCTGGTTGGCGATTTTGCGGTGCCGCGCGCCGACGGATTCCCGTTTGGCTGCACGATTATTCCCGCCACGGCGTGCCCGAGCCAGCCGCTGCTGGGCGGCGGCCAGCCGCTCCGCCGAAGCGCGCCCCCAGCGCGGATTGTCGGTCTTCTCCCCGTCGCTGGTGGTAGCGAAGCTGACGATGCCGACATCAACGCCCACCTGACGACCAGTCACAGGCAGCGGGCCGGTGGGGACGTCGCTACACGACAGCACCAGTGCCCAGCGCCGCCCTTGTCGCTTGACCTGGATCGTCTTCACCCGGTCCCGGTGCGCATCGACACACGCCGCCAACGCCACATGCTGGCGGGCGGTGGGCCGCAACCGAAACACATACGCCCGCCTCACAACAGACCCACTCGACTACAAGGAAAGCGACGGCCGAACATGACCGCACCCTATGCAACAACACCGACAAAACCCGCGAGGCCACGCTGTTCACGAGCCCCGATTCCCCCGACGGCCAGAGCAGCCGGTCCCGTCGAGGCGCACTGATGGATCCGCGCCGCGGGCCACCGTACAAGACCCTCGGCCTCGTGACGATCGTGGTCATGGGGCTCCTCGGGTTGGTCCTGTACTCCCAGTTTCGCGGAGACCTCACACCGAAAACGAAGTTGACCATGGTGGCTGCCCGGGCGGGTTTGGTGATGGATCCCGGCTCCAAGGTCACCTACAACGGTGTCGAGATCGGCCGGGTGTCCGGCATTTCCGAGATCACCCGGGACGGCAAGCCGGCCGCTCAAGTGCTGCTGGACGTGACGCCGAAGTACGTCAGCATGATTCCGGCCAATGTGGCCGCCGAAGTGAAGGCGACCACGGTGTTCGGCAACAAGTACGTTGCGTTGAGCTCTCCGAAGCACCCTGCGCGGCAATCGATTACACCGTCCACCGTGATCGACGCGACGTCGGCGACAACGGAGTTCAACTCCCTGTTCGAGACGATTACCTCGATCGCCGAGAAGGTCGACCCGGTCAAGGTGAACCTGACGCTGTCCGCGGCGGCGCAGGCGCTGACCGGGTTAGGCGAGAAGTTCGGTGCTTCGCTGGTCAACGGCAACGCGATTCTCGACGACCTGAACCCACAAATGCCCCAGCTCCACTTCGACGTCGCGCGCTTGGCGGCGCTGGGCGACAGATACGCCGACGCCGCGCCGGACTTGTTGAATGCGCTCGAGCACGCGGTGACCACCGCGCGGACACTCAACCGCCAGCTTGGCGATCTGGATGCGGCGCTGCTGGCGGCGGCGGGATTGGGCAACAGCGGCGCCGACGTGTTCGGCCGAAGCGGGCCGTACCTGTCGCGCGGGGCGGCCGATCTCGTTCCCAGCGCCCAACTGCTGGACGAGTATAGCCCCGAGATCTTTTGCACCATAAGGAATTTCAACGATGTCGCACCCAAGATCCACAACGCGCTCGGCGACAACGGCTACGCATTGGGGGCTCACTCGTCGGGTTCCATTGCGGGAGCGACTAATCCGTACATCTATCCGGAGAACCTGCCGCGGACCAACGCCAGGGGTGGACCGGGTGGGCGACCGGGATGCTGGCAGTCGATTACCCGCGAGCTCTGGCCTGCTCCCTATCTCGTCATGGATACCGGCGCGAGCATGGCCCCCTACAACCACTTTGAGGTCGGTTCACCGCTTGTGGTGGATTACGTGTGGGGCCGCCAACTGGGCGACAACACCATCAACCCCTGAACAGCCCGGCCGATCAGACGGCCGCTGAACCGAAGAATCGCGGCAGCACCGCTTCGGACGTCGCGCGCAGTTCGGCCAGTGGCACCGTGAACCAGCCTTGAAATTCCACCGCGTCCGAGCCCTGGTCGACGACGCCGATGCGGGCGGCGGGGAGTCCCCGCGCCTCGCACATGGAACGAAACCGGCTCTCCTCGGTGCGTGGCACCGCCACGAGCACCCGGCCCGCCGACTCGGAGAACAGCGTCACGAACGGATCGGCGTCCTCGGGAAGCACTATGCGGCAGCCGGTTTCACCTGCCAGCGCCGATTCCACGATGGCCTGGGCGAGCCCGCCTTCGGACAGGTCGTGGGCGGCGGACACCAGCCCGTCGCGTGATGCCGCGCTCAGCACCTCGGCCAGCAACTTCTCCCTGGCCAGGTCGACCGCGGGCGGCAGCCCGCCCAGATGGTCGCCGGTCACCTGAGCCCAGATGGAGCCGTCGAATTCGTCGCGGGTGTCGCCCAGCAGCAGCAGGGTCTCGCCCGGGTCGGTGCCCAGGGCGGTCGGGATGCGTCGATCGACGTCGTCGATCACGCCCAGCACTCCAACCACCGGGGTGGGCAGGATCGCAACCGATCCGGTTTGGTTGTAGAAGCTGACGTTGCCTCCGGTCACTGGAATCCCCAGGGCCACACAGCCATCGGCGAGTCCTCGGACCGCTTGAGCGAACTGCCACATCACCCCGGGATCTTCGGGCGACCCGAAGTTGAGGCAGTTGGTCACCGCGACCGGGACGGCGCCGGTGGTGGCGACGTTGCGGTAGGCCTCGGCCAGCGCAAGCTGGGCTCCGGTGTAGGGATCCAACTTGGTGTAGCGGCCCGACGCGTCGGTCGACAGCGCGATGCCGCGGCCGGTCGACTCGTCGATGCGCAGCACACCACCGTCGGCGTGCTCGGCCAGCACGGTGTTGCCGCGCACATATCGGTCGTACTGTTCGGTGATGAAGGCACGGCTGCATAGATGCGGGCTGCCCAGCAGCGCAAGCAAAGTCGCACGCAGCTGTTCACCGGTGACGGGACGGGGCAGGCTGCTGGACCGGTCGGCGTTCAGGGCGTCCTGCGATTCGGGGCGAGCCACCGGGCGTTCGTACACCGGGCCCTGATGCGCCACGGTGCGCGGCGGCACGTCGACGACGGTCTCGCCGTGCCAGGTGATGCGCAACCGATCACCATCGGTGACCTCGCCGATGACCGTCGCCAGCACCTCCCACTTGCGGCACACCGCCAGGAAAGCCTCGACGTTCTCGGGGGCGACCACCGCGCACATCCGCTCCTGGGACTCGCTGGAGAGGATCTCGGCGGGGGTCATGTTGGCCGCCCGCAACGGGACCGTCTCCAGTTCAACGCGCATGCCGCCGTCGCCAGCGGATGCGAGTTCTGAAGTCGCACAAGACAATCCGGCACCACCGAGGTCCTGGATGCCGATCACCAACCCGGCCGCGTACAGCTCGAGGCAGCATTCGATGAGCACCTTCTCGGTGAACGGGTCGCCCACCTGCACCGAGGGCAGCTTCTTGCGGCCGGGGCCACCGCCCTCGTCGCCGCCAAAGGTCTCCGACGCCAGCACGGACACACCGCCGATGCCGTCGAGGCCGGTGCGCGCACCGAACAGGATGATCTTGTTGCCCGTGCCCGAGGCGAAAGCCAGGTGCAGATCCTCCTTGCGCAGCACCCCCACACACAGCGCGTTCACCAACGGGTTGCCCGCGTAGGACGCGTCGAAGACGGTCTCGCCACCGATGTTGGGTAGGCCGAGCGAGTTGCCGTAGCCGCCGATACCGCGGACCACGCCGTCGAGCACCCGGCGGGTGTCCGACGCGTCGGCGGCACCGAATCGCAGCTGATCCATCACGGCGACGGGTCGTGCGCCCATGGCCATGATGTCGCGCACGATGCCGCCCACGCCGGTGGCCGCGCCCTGGTAGGGCTCGACGTAGGACGGGTGGTTGTGCGACTCGACCTTGAACGTGACGGCCCACCCGTCGCCGATGTCCACGACACCCGCGTTCTCGCCGATGCCGGCCAGCATGGCCGCGCGCATCTTGTCGGTCGTGGTCTCGCCGAAGTAGCGCAGATGAACCTTGGACGACTTGTACGAGCAGTGCTCGCTCCACATCACCGAGTACATCGCCAGCTCGGTGTCGGTGGGCCTGCGGCCGAGAATCTCGCGAATCCGCTGATACTCGTCGTCTTTAAGGCCCAACTCAGCGAAGGGCTGCGGCTGGTCGGGGCTGGCGGCCGCGTGTTCGACGGTGTCCGCCACGTGAGTACGGGCGCCTGTTCCGGAGGCAGTCACGCAGACAGTCTAGGGCGACGTCGCACCCCGGCGGCCACACGAAACCGCCGAGCTGCGTCTAACCGGCGATCTCGGCCAGCGCTGACAAGGGGTCGAGGTCGGCGTAGGCGAACGAATACCGTTGCGCCAGTGCGACAGAGACATCCGTGCGCTGCCACTCACCGGCACTGGCGGTGACCAGCCACAGGGTCAGCCCGTGGGCGACGGAAGCCCGGTAGCGCAACCAGATCTCCTCGGCGCTGGGCAGCTCGGCGGCCGGCAACCCCAGTGAGTCCCGGTATTCCGCAAGCAGGTCGCGCTCGCTGCGGCGCCGATCCTCGACGGTCAGGGCGCCCTGCAGGAAGTAGCCCAGATCCAGCGACCAATTGCCCCGGCGTGCCACCTGCCAATCCAGGAAACCGACCTCGCCGCTGGGCAGCAGGTAAGTGTTGCCGATATGGGGGTCGCCGTGCAGCAAGGTCTGCGGCGACGTGGTCAGCGTTGCGATGTACGGCTTCCAGATCGAGTCGATGAGGATGTCGATCGTCAACGACGTCACCTCGGTGGGAGCGTCATCCCCCAAGCGCTCGAGAGCGGTGGGCAACGGTGCCGCTTGCATGCCGTCCCAGGGCAGGAAGGGTTCGAGCCATCCCAGCGCCGGCTCACGCAGCACGCGGTCACCCCAAAACCGGCCATGCATCCGGGCCAGGCCGCGTACCCCGGTCGCCGCCTGCTCGACGGTGTAAGGCCGGGTCCCGTCGCGAGGGTCGGCTCCCTTGGCTCGGAGATCTTCCATGACCAAGATGAAGTCGTAATCGGCCTCGTCGATCAGCGCGGTGTAGACGGCGGGGTGCTGCAACGGCAAATCCACCCCGCAGGTGAACAGTCGAGGCTCGTGGAACATGCCGCTGGTCAGGCGGATCAGTGCCTTGTGCGCGGGGTCGGCGGCCTTGACGAAGACCGTCGCCGGACCGGCACCGGCCTGGTAGGTCACACCCAGCCGGGCACGCCGGTTGGTGCCGTCGTCGCGGAGCTCAACGGTGACCGCGTCGACCACGACGCCGGGAAAGTCCGCGGCCAGTGCCGCAGACATCCACTCGGGGGTGATCTCGTCCCAGGTCTTCGGCACGGACAACGAAGGAACACTCAACGGGGAGTCCTTTCATAGAAACGACACGTATCGTATCGTAAGCTGTTGGCGATGAAGGTAGCCCAACCCGGCCATCAGCCGCCAGTGCCCCCCGAGCGGATCGGCCGTCCACGCGACAGCCGGGTGCATCACGCGATTCTCGACGCCACCCGCGAGCTGCTGACCAGCGGCAGTTACGCCGAGCTGTCGATGGAAAGCGTTGCGGCCCGCGCCCGGGTGGGCAAGAAGACGCTGTACCGGCGGTGGCCGTCGAAGGCACCACTGGTCGCCGAGGCGGTGTTGGAGGCCTACGGGCGATCAGGTTCGTTTCCGGTCGCCCAGACCGACGATATCCGCGCCGATCTGCGGGCCTGGCTCAACGAACACGCCGAGTTTTTGGCCGAGCCACCGAATGCCGCCTTGGTGCGAGCTCTCGTTGCCGCGGCCGCCGCGCGCCCGGGCGACGGCGAGGACCTCTATCAGCAATTGAGCGCCCCGCAGCTCGCCGGGTTGACGACGCGACTGCGCCAAGCGGTCGACGACGGAGAGCTGCGCGCCGGTGCGGATGTCGATGCCGTCGCTCATGCACTGGTCGGCACGCTGCTCTTGCACGCGCTCACGCGCTCGGGCGACAGCGTGGGCGGATTCGACGGGCTCGTCCACGCGCTGCTGGACGGGATATCGAGTTACTGACCCGCCACGCAGAACGCGTTGCCTTCGGGGTCGGCCAGGACTACCCAGCGAAAGTTCTCGCTGAACTGGTGACGGCCCATCTCGGTGGCTCCCGCTGCCGTCAGCCGCGACACTTCGCCGTCGACGTCCTCGGCACCGAAATCGAGGTGCACGCGATTCTTTCCCGGCGTGGGATCGGGGACGTTCTGAAATCCCAACCGCGGCCCGTCCGGCCGCATCACCGCAACGAACTCACCCGGGATCAGTTCCTGTGTGGTGCCTCCGAATTGGTCGGCCCACCAACTGGCTAGCTTCGTGGCATCGCCGCAGTCGAACGTGACCATCTCCACTTTGAGTGTCATACCGGTCGACTCTATGCCTGACCGAGCTAGCCGACTATTGCGGCGACAAAAATGCTTGCAGCGCAGCCGAATAGGCGGCGACGTCGTGGGATCCCATCAACTCCCGCGCGGAATGCATGGCCAGCTGCGCGGCGCCGACGTCGACGGTGGGGATGCCGGTGCGAGCCGACACCAGCGGCCCGATCGTGGAACCGCAGGGCAGGTCGGCCCGGTGCTCGTAGCGCTGCAGCGACACCCCGGCCTGCTGGCAAGCCAGCGCGAAGGCGGCCGCCGTACGTCCGTCGGTGGCGTAGCGCAGATTGGGGTGCACTTTGAGCACCGGTCCGGCGTTGACCTCGATCAGATGGCCCGGCTCGTGGCGCTCCGGATAGTTGGGATGGGTGGCGTGTGCCATGTCGGCCGAGGCCAGCATCGACGCCGGCAGCCGCCGCAGCAGGTCTTCCCGGCTGCCACCGGCAGCGAGCACGATGCGCTCCAGCACGGTGCTCAGTAGGTCGGACTGCGCGCCGTGGTCCGACGACGAGCCGACCTCCTCATGGTCGAAGAGGACCAGCACGGGCACGAAGTTGCGTGGCTTGGCGGCGAGCAACGCCTGCAGGCCGGCGTAGCAACTCGCCAGGTTGTCCAGTCGGGGAGCGCTCAACAGGCTGGCGTCGGCACCGATGACCGACGACGGCGTGAGATCGTGCGTCATCAGGTCGACGGCCAGCACGTCGTCCGGCGCCACCCCGGCGCGCTCGGCGACGTAGCCGACAAACGAACTCACCTCGTCGCCAACGCCCCACACCGCGTTGACATGTCGTTGCGGGTCCAGCGTCAGCGACTTGCGATCCTCGGCCAGATGGATGGCCAGCTGCGGCACCCGCAGGATCGGATCGTCGATCCGGACCAGCCGGTGATCCAGCCCGTAGTCGTCACGCACCGACAACCGGCCGCTGATCCCCAAATCGCGGTCCAACCAAGAGTTGAGCCAGGCTCCCCCATAGGGCTCCAGCGCCACCACCCGCCAGCCGGCCACCACCCGGTCCGGATGCTGCTTGACCCGCAGGTTCGGACTGTCGGTGTGCGCACCGACAATCCGGAAGGCGCCGGTGGAGTCGGCCGCGTTCCAGGCGACCAGTGAACCGGCGCGAACGATGAAGTAGCGACCCGGTTCAGCAGACCACGGGTCGGTTTCCCGGAGCTCGGTGTACCCGCCGGCGAGCAGCCCAGCGGCCACCGTGGCGCAGGCGTGGAACGGCGATGGAGAGGCGTCGATGAATTCGCAGAGGCCTGCGGCGCTGGCCGACATGTTCACCATCATGGCTGTCCGTGACCATGCAGTTCACGCTAGGGTCACCAGAGTGCCTCCGGTTCAGCCACAGCCCATCCTCGCGCCGTTGACGCCTGCCGCGATCTTTCTGGTGGTCACCATTGACGACGGCGGCGAAGCGACCGTGCACGACGCACTGCCGGACCTCTCGGGGCTGGTGCGTGCCATCGGCTTTCGCGACCCGGGCAAGCATCTGTCGGTGGTCGCCTCGATCGGCTCCGACGCGTGGGACCGGTTGTTCGGCGGACCGCGACCGGCCGAACTGCATCCGTTCATCGAGCTGAGCGGACCGCGGCACACCGCGCCCGCCACTGCCGGCGACCTGTTGTTCCACGTGCGGGCCGAGACGATGGACGTGTGTTTCGAACTCGCCGGTCGCATCCTCAAGTCGATGGCCGGCGCGGTGACCGTCGTCGACGAAGTGCACGGGTTCAAATTCTTCGACAACCGCGACCTGCTGGGCTTCGTGGACGGCACCGAAAACCCCGACGGCCCAATCGCTGTGAGCGCCACCGCCATCGGCGACGAGGATCCCGAGTTCGCCGGCTCGTGCTATGTGCACATACAGAAATACGTGCACGACATCTCGTCGTGGGACGCACTGTCGGTTACCGAGCAGGAACGGGTGATCGGCCGGACCAAGCTGGAAGACATCGAACTCGGCGACGACGTGAAGCCGGCCAACTCGCACGTGGCGCTCAACGTTATCGAAGACGACGACGGCAACGAGTTGAAGATCGTGCGGGCCAACATGCCGTTCGGCGAACTCGGCGCCGGCGAGTTCGGCACCTACTACATCGGCTATTCGCGCACACCGGAACTCACCGAACGAATGCTGCGCAACATGTTCATCGGCGACCCGCCCGGCAACACCGACCGCATCCTGGACTTCTCCACCGCCGTCACCGGCGGACTGTTCTTCTCCCCCACCATCGACTTCCTCGACGATCCACCACCCCTTCCCGCGCCACTCGAGACGGAGCGACCGGCCCCATCCACCGCTGATGACGGCGCACTTTCGATCGGCAGTCTGAAAGGAACCACCCAGTGAAGAACAACCTCTACCGCGATCTGGCACCGATCACCGACGTCGCCTGGGCAGAAATCGAATTGGAGGCGACGCGGACGTTCAAACGGCACATCGCCGGGCGTCGGGTGGTCGACGTCAGCGAGCCCGGCGGTCCGGTTACCGCGGCCGTCAGCACGGGACGTCTGGTCGACGTGCAGGCACCCTCCGACGGCGTGGTCGCGCACCTGCGCGCCAGCAAACCGCTTGTCCGCCTGCGGGTTCCATTCACCCTGTCTCGCGACGAGATCGACGACGTCGAGCGCGGCTCACAGGACTCCGACTGGGATCCGGTCAAAGGCGCCGCCAAGAAGCTGGCCTTCGTCGAGGATCGCGCCATCTTCGAGGGGTACCCCGCCGCGTCGATTGACGGGATCCGCAGCTGCAGCTCGAACCCCGCGCTGATGTTGCCCGACGACCCTCGCGCGATTCCAGACATCATCACCCAGGCGCTGTCCGAGCTCAGGCTGGCCGGCGTCGACGGCCCCTATTCGGTTCTGCTGTCTGCCGATATCTACACCAAGGTCAGCGAGACGACCGAGCACGGGTATCCGATCCTCGAGCACATCAACCGCCTGGTCAACGGCGACATCATCTGGGCGCCCGCCATCGACGGTGCATTCGTGCTGACCACCCGTGGCGGTGACTTCGATCTGCAGCTTGGCACCGACGTCTCGATTGGTTACACCAGCCATGACGCCGACTCCGTGCAGCTGTATCTGCAGGAGACCCTGACGTTCCTGTGCTACACCGCAGAGGCATCGGTCGCGCTGGGCACTTAGGAATAAAGCGCGTCGGGCCGCTGCTGAGCAGAGGGTTGGTGAACTTCTCGCGTGGAGGCAAGGTCCGATGGCTACAACATTCGCCGGCTCGACTGCATTGGTAACCGGCGCCACGTCTGGCATCGGCCGCGAAATCGCGCTGGAACTCGCTGATCGCGGCGCCGAGGTCGTGGTACACGGGCGAAGTGCCGAACGCGGCGCCAAGCTCGTGCAGGACATCCAAAATTCCGGTGGCAAAGCACGTTTCGTTGCCGCGGATCTCAACAACGCCGACGACGTGCGACGGTTGGCCGCCGAGGCCGGTCGGGTCGACGTGTTGATCAACAACGCCGGGATCTACAAGTTCGACGAAACCGTGAACACCGACGACGCGACTTTCGACGAGCATGTGAACGTCAATTTGCGTGCCCCCTACATCCTGGTCCAGCAGTTGGTGCCGGGGATGATCGAACGCGGGCACGGCACGGTGGTCAATCTGAGCACGGTTGCCGCGTCGGTGCCGGCCAGCGGAGCGGGCATCTACGGAGCCACCAAAGCCGGGGTGGAACTGCTGACACGGGTGTGGGCAGACGAGTTCGGCAAGTCGGGAGTTCGGGTAAACGCGGTCGCGGTCGGGCCGACCGACACGCCCGGTGTCGCGGTCTATCCGGGCATGCTGGAAGCAGTCGCGGCGACCACCGCGTTGAACCGGCCCGCCGAGCCGACTGAGATCGCGGGTGTGGTCCTCTTTCTTGCCTCCGCGGATGCCAGTTATGTCAATGGTGCGGTGTTGAATGCAACTGGCGGCCAGCGCGCGATTTCGGTCTGACGCAAGGCTTTTGGTGTCGGTCGATCAAAGGTCCAGCACCAGGTCGCTCTCTGGAGCTGCCGAGCAGATCAGCACGCTGCCCGGGCCAGGTGCTTCCAATGGCGGCTGCACATACCTGGTCGCACCGGCGACCACGCCCGTCTCGCACATATGGCAAACACCACTTCGGCAGGAGAAACGCGTCGGCACATCGCACGCCTCCGCGATATCCAGGATGCTGCCGTAGTCCGAGGACCAGTTGACGGTAAGTCCGCTGCGGGTGAAGGTGATCGACGGCCCGGTTCCCGGCGGCCCGGGCGGCGCGTGTGGCGGTTTGCGCGGGGCGCCGTCGACGATCCCGGGATTGATCGGTGGCAGCGCACCGAAGAGTTCACTGTGGATGTGCGTGCCGTCGAGTCCGGCGACGGTCAGGGCGTCGCGCATGTCGGTCATGAATTGGGTTGGGCCGCAAAGGTATGCCGCGGCGTCAATCGGCAGCCCGAGAGCCGCGACGGCCGGCTGGCCCAAACGCCCCTGGGTCTGCGTGTAGAACACCTGTTGTCGAGCCTGTGGCAACGACTCGATCAGAGTCGTGACTTCGGCTGCAAAAGCCTGGGTTTCGCGACTGCGGGTGGTGTGCAGCCACCAGATGTCGCGGCTACTGCGGGCCGCGGCCAGCGCATGCAACATCGCCAAGACCGGAGTCACACCGATACCCGCCGAGATCATGACCACCGGCCGGTCGTCGTCGATGAGGTAGAAATCGCCACGCGGGGCCGCGGCTTCGATGATCGACCCGGGTTCGATGTGCGCGTGCAGCCACCGGCTCACCAACCCGTGGTCTTCGCGTTTGACGCTGATGCGGTAATCGCCCGCCGCCGAGGACAGCGAGTAGCTGCGCAGCGGTACCGGATCGCCGGCCCCGGGGATTCGCACCGTGAGGTATTGCCCCGGCAGTGCCGGCGGCAGCGCGGCCTCGTCGTCGGCCTGCAGGCCGATAGACATCACCTGCGGGCTTTCCCGGTGTACTGCGCTGACCCGCAACGGGCGGAATCCAGTTCCACCCCGGTTCGACCCCGGCGGTGCGGCGCCGGCTGGTCCCCCGAGTCCAGCATGTCGCGGAAGGACTGCTGCCAGCCCGGGCTCAGCGCCGGAACGTCGACGACCTTGCCAAGCGTTTCGGCGTTGCGGTTTGGCAGATACAACAGGGCGTCGACGTCCGCGACACTGAGTTCGTGACGGCCGCGGCGGGTCCGCACGATATCGTCGCCGGCCTGGACGCGACCCTCGGTGATGACGCGGAAGTAGAAGCCTGGACGGTGCTGGGCGACAAGCAGATTGGGCATCTCCGGTTCGTCCAGCCGCAACCCGATCCGGAAGCAGGTGACGCGCGGCTGGGTGACCTCGAATTCCGCTTCGCCGATTCGGTAGCGGTCACCGATGCAGACTTCATCGTCGGATAATCCGGTGATGGTGAAGTTTTCGCCGAAGTGACCGGGTTGCAGGTCGTCGCGATCCAGGTAGGCCTTCCAGAAATCGTACGACTCGGACTGATACACCATGACCGCGCGTTGTTCGCCGCCGTGGCCGCCGAGATCGCCTTGACCATCACCGTCGATGTTGAGACGTCGCACCATGACCGGACCCTCGACCGGCGTCTTCCAGATTCCGGTGTAGACGGTTCTGTCGCGCCATCGCACATCTTTGGGCATGCCCACGTTTACCGAAACAAGCCTGCCCATCGCTTCTCCTTTGGCCGTGTGAGAGAGCCTAAATCAGCGGCTCGCCGCCGTCGATCTGCAACGTCATACCGGTCATTAATGGCACGAATGCTCCTCGACGCGGCACAGGATTGGGATAATCGACCCAGAATATTCCCGGCTGGCCCCGTGGTCAACTGCAGCGGGGGCTATTGCGAGCCGGTGGTTTTGATGCATACTGGGATGTACATCCCAAAATTGCAGGTGGGTTGGCGGTTGTCCAGACCCACGTGGCGCAGGAGGAGTCCAATGCCCGCTGTCCACCATCGTTACGCCACCGTCGACGGCCATCGGCTGTTCTTCCGGGAAGCCGGCGACGCGGCGGCTCCCGCGGTTGTCCTGTTGCACGGATTTCCGACCAGCTCGTACATGTTCCGGCAGCTGATTCCGAGGCTCGCCGACCGCTATCACGTGATCGCTCCCGATCACCTGGGCTTCGGGCTCTCCGACGCGCCAGGCGTCGACGCGTTCGACTACACCTTCGATGCGCTGACCGACCTGACCGCGGGCCTGCTGCGCAGCCTTGGTGTCGACCGCTACGCGATGTACGTGCAGGACTACGGCGCCCCGATCGGCTGGCGGTTGGCGCTGCGCGCCCCGTCCGCGATTACGGCGATCATCAGCCAAAGCGGCAACGGCTACGACGCCGGCTTCGTGGAAAGCTTCTGGAAGGTCGTGCGCGCCTACCAGTCCGAGCCGACCGCCGAGACCGAGGCTCCGGTACGCCAATTCCTCGGCCTGGACGCGACCCGCTGGCAGTACCTCACCGGCGTGGCCGACGAGACGTTGGTCGACCCCGAGTGCTGGCATCACGACTACGCGTTGCTGTCCCGGCCCGGCAATCACCTGGTGCAACTAAAGCTGTTCCGCGACTACGCCACCAACGCACCGATGTATCCGCAAGTGCACGAGTATTTTCGCGCCACCCGGGTACCGCTGCTCGCGGTGTGGGGCCGCGGTGACGAGATCTTCGGACCCGCCGGGGCCGAGGCCTTCGCCGAGGACCTCCCCGACGCGGAGATTCATCTGCTCGACGGCGGGCACTTCTTGTTGGAGTCCGCACTCGACGAAGTCACCGAGCTGATCCGCAACTTCCTTGCAGACCGCGTGCCCGCCTGACCGCAGCCCGCGGGCGGCGCAGCCGGCAATGGGCTGTAGATCCCAAAAACGGCGGTGCTCGCGGGTTAGCCTGACGCGATGGCCCATCCCGATGTCCGGGACGAACAACGGTTGACCGCCAAGGGGCGGGCCACCCGCGACAGGATTGTGCAGGCCGCCGCCCACCTGATCGTCACCGAAGGCCTGGCCGGCCTCGAACATGGAGAACGTGCGCAAGGCCGCGTCGGTCAGCGGCTCGCAGCTCGCCCATTATTTCGCCGACAAGAGCGCCCTGATTCGCGCGGTGATCAGGCGCCAGATCGGCGTGGTGCTCGACTTCCATCGCCAGCCCCAGCTACGGGACCTGGACTCGTTCGACGACTTCGAGCGATGGATCGATCTCAACATGCGCTACCTGCGACGCATCGGAACCTCCAGTGGCACACCCACTTACCATGCACTGACCGCGCAGCTGGCCAAGTCCGACGACGCAACCCGCGCCACCCTGGCGGCGGGCTACTGGCAATGGGTGGAGTTGCTCGAGTCGGCCATCCAGCGGATGAAGGACAACGGAGTCCTGATCGCGGACGCCGATCCACGACGGCTGGCACTCGTCATCATCGGCGCTCACCAAGGCGGAGCAACACTGGCCTTCACCTACCGAGCGGAGTGGCCGCACGCCAACGCCACCCGGTTCGCGGTCAACTACCTGCGAATGTTTGCCGCCGAACCCGATGAGCGCACGCCGCGGCCCCCACGACGTTCCCGGGGCCGACGCGCGAAGCCAAGGGCGGCAAGGTGACTGAACACGGCAAGCCGCGGTTGACCCGCAAAGGACAGGCGACGCGCGCCCGCATCATCGATGTCGCCGCCCGGCTGATGTTCGAGCGCGGCGTGGCCAACACCAGCATCGACGAAGTGCGTAGCAGCGCCGGGGTGGGCGGATCGCAGATCTCACACTACTTCCGCGACAAACGCGACCTGACCCGCGAGGTCATCGCCGCGCGCCGCGACGACGTCATCGAGTTTCACACCCAGCCGCGACTCGGCGCGCTCGACAGCATCGAGGCGCTGCAAGCGTGGGCGGATGCGTGTGTCGCGGAGATCGACACCGTGTATCGGCTGGGCGGATGCGTCTATGGCTCACTGGCCGGTGAACTGATCGATGCCGACGACGAAGTTCGCGACGACCTCGCGCGCGGCTACGACCAATGGCTCGAGCTGTTCCACACCGGCCTTACCGCGATGCGCCAGCGCGGCGGTCTGCGCCCCGACGCCGACGCGTGGCACCTGGCAGCCTCGCTGGTCATCGCACACCAGGGCGGCGCGATGATCACGCACGCCACTGGTGACGCCGAGCCCTTGCGGGTTGCAGTCAATGCCGCCGTCGACTACGTGCGCTCCTTCGCAGCCGATCCGAGGACCGCCAAACGGCGTTCCAGGCCAGCTCGGCAACACCGCGAGTCCTGACCTGCTCATCAGGCACTCTGGACATTTTTGGGCCAACTAGCCCATAATTATGGGTCATGCGGCCCATAATTACCGGGTGTGTCGATAGCCAAACCCGGACTGACGATTTGGAAAGAGGCAGTTCATGAGCACCACCAGCGATGCCACCGCACTGCCCACCTCTCCCGCCATCGTCCGCGAACAATCCGGCGGGGAGAGCATGCGGGCAATCATCCTGAAGGGGTTCGGCGGACTGGACAGCTTGGTCTACACCGAAATCCCCAAGCCGCTGCCAAAAGACGGCGAAGTGGTGATCGCAGTAAAGGGCTTCGGTATCAACCACGCCGAAATACACATGCGCCGCGGCGAGTGGGCCGAAGCGGCCGAAGTCAGCGGCATCGAATGCGTCGGCATCGTCGATTCGTGCCCGGGCGGCGAGTTTCCGGTCGGCGCCAAGGTGGCAGCGCTGATGGGTGGTTTGGGGCGAACGATCAACGGCAGCTACGCCCAATTCACCCGGGTTCGCGCGGCCAACGTTGCTCTCATCGAATCCGATTTGCCGTGGTCGCAGCTGGCTGCGCTGCCGGAAACCTATGCGACGTCGTGGACTTGCCTGTTCCGCAATCTCAAGCTGACGGCGGGGCAGACGCTGGTAATCCGCGGCGCGACATCGGCGTTGGGCCAGGCCGCGCTCAAGATGGCGGTCATCACGGGAGCCAACGTCATTGCCACGGCGCGCAGCCAGCACCGTTTTCCCATGCTGGAAAACCTCGGCGCCGCTCGCGTCGAGGTGGAACGGCCCGACCTTGCCGCACACATCGCCGAGGCCAAGCAGATCGACGCGGTCCTCGACCTCGTGGGAAACAGCACCATCCTCGATTCGCTGGACATGCTGCGCGTCGGGGGTACTGCCTGCCTGGCGGGATGGCTGGGCGGCCTCGCGCCCATCGGGGATTTCAACCCGCTGGCGCGCATGGCCAGCGGCGTGAACTTCAGCTTCTTCGGCAGCTTCGTGTTTGGGACTCCCGGCTTCCCGCTGTCCGATGTGCCGCTTGCGGAGATTGCCCGGCAGGTAGCCGAGGGCACGCTCGATGCCAAGCCATCCCACGTCTTCTCGTTCGACCAGATCCACGAGGCGCACCGGGTGATGGAGGCCGGAGAAGCCGGCGGAAAAATGGTCGTAGTCATCGACTAATACCGGGTCCGCTAAAGCGGTCTCTGATAACCAGTTTCGTTGCGGAGAGGGGACGACGATGGGTTTGGCATGGCAGCAAGGTCCGCTTGCGACCGGGTCGGTCGGCCACTTCCTCACCGAGCAGCCGATGCCGTCGCGCCTGCTGTTCGCGGAGCCGTTGCGCCGCCGCATGCGGGTGCGCTTCGCGGACCGGTGGATCGCCGACAGCGCAGACGTGGTGTTGCTCCACGAGCCGGGACGCTACCCGGTGGCCTACTTCCCACGGGGCGACATCGTCGAGGGAATTCTCATCCCGGAGGACCGTGTAACGCAGCATAAAGACCTGGGCGACACCCGGTGGTTCACCGTCACGCTCGCGGAGCAACAGGCCAACCGCAGCGCTTGGCAGCACACTGGGCTGCCGCAACACGCCGCGGTTTTGGACGGGCGGGTGGCATTCGCCTGGCGCGCCATGGAAGCCTTCTACGAAGAAGACGAACGCATCGTCGGACACGCCGCCGATACCTACCATCGCATCGACATCCGCTCTACGTCACGGCATCTCGTGGTCAGAGACGGCGATTGCGTGATCGCGGACACGCAGCACCCATTGGCGCTGTACGAATCCGGCTTCGCGCCCCGCTGGTACGTGCCACGCGAGGATATCGATGAATCAGCGACTCAAACCAGTTGAGGGACAAACCTTCTGCCCCTACAAAGGCATCGCCTCCTACTATGACATCGGCGACCGCAAACGTGCGGCCTGGTCCTACGTCAACGCCTGGACGGAGGTGGGTCGGGTGAGCAATCTGGTGTCCTTCGAACCCGACAAGATCGATGTCTACCTCGATGGCACTCAATTGCAGCTCGAGCCCGGCCAAACCGTCATTCCGCACGGCGTGGACCGCGGACTCGACACCGACGAGGTGCTCGGGAAAACTCCACCGGGGAACTGAACGAGACGCGGGAGGTTGGGGTGGCGGTGCGTAAAACCAGTGCGGAACGAGTACAGGCGTTCTCCGACGGCGTATTCGCGGTAATCATCACCATCTTGGTGCTGGAACTGAAGCCACCGAGCGCCCACACCTTCAGCGCCCTGGTACCGCTGTGGCCGACCGGTCTGAGCTACGTGGTCAGCTATCTGTTCATCGCGATTGTCTGGGTCAACCATCACCACCTGTTCGGTTATGCAGACACGGCAACGCCGCGGTTGGTGTGGTCCAATTTCGCCCACCTCTTTTCGGTTTCCCTGATTCCGTTCACCACCGAGTGGATCGCCGACAGTAGGCTGGCTGCTGCGCCCGTGGTCTTGTATGCCTCCATTTTCGTCCTGGTCAACATCACCTATATCGCGCTGTGCACCGACGTGGTCGATCGTCCTGCCCACGAGGATGTTTCGCATCGTCTCCGTAGGGTGCTGCGGATGAGATCCTTCATCACGATCTTTGTCTTCGCATCAGCCGCGCTTGTGGCTCTGCGATGGCCGGTCATCGCGATGGTGTTGATTTGCTTATGTCTGATCGGATATCTACGGCCGGACATTCCGGATCCCAAGAAGGCCGAGGGACAGCCATGACGGCGACACCATCTGTACTTGTCTTCGATGTCAATGAGACGCTGATCGATATCGAGTCGATAGCACCGCTTTTCGGGGAGTTGTTCGGTGATGAGCGGGTGCTGCGCGAATGGTTCGGCCAGCTCGTCATGTACTCGATGACGGCTACCCTGGCCGACTGCTACGTGGACTTCTTCACCCTCGGCCAAGGGGTGTTACACATGCTGGCCGATATCCATCGGGTCCAGATCACCGACGCCGACGTCGGTCGTCTTCAAGAACAGATGCGCACGATGCCGGCACACCCCGACGCCGCAGAGGCACTCACATCGCTGCGCGACAACGGTTTTCGCCTGGTCACGCTGACGAACTCACCACACCGCCCCGGCGTGCCGACGCCACTGGACAACGCCGGGCTCGGCGGGCTTTTCGACCAGCAGCTCAGCGTGGAATCCTGTCGCGCGTTCAAACCGTCACCATCGGTCTACCTGCACGCGTGCGAGGTGCTCGGCGTGGCGCCCGACGATTGCATGATGGTGGCCGCGCACGTGTGGGATCTCCTCGGCGCGCACAACGTCGGGTTCGGCACCGCTCTTATCACGCGGCCGGGCAACCCCCCACTGCGGGTCGAGGGCCTGCCGCAGCCGACCCTCGTAGCAAGCGACCTGCGCCAGCTGGCCGCGCAACTGGCCACTGGGCAGCGCTCAAGTGACCGCCCGAGCAGCTCGACAGACTAAGCCGAAAGCGAGGCAATTCCGAACTATGGCGTCCAGCAACGAAGTCGACGTGGTGATACTCGGCGCGGGACCGATCGGACAGAATGCCGCGGAGCGCGCCCGGGCCGCGGGCTTGCGCGTCGCGGTCGTCGAACGCGAGCTGGTCGGCGGCGAATGTTCGTATTGGGCCTGTGTCCCCAGCAAGGCGCTGTTGCGCCCGGTCCTCGCCCTGTCCGACGTGCGGCGCGTCGACGGCGCGCGTGAGGCGGTCACTGGGTCGATCGACCCCGCCGGTGTATTCGGCCGTCGCAACCGCTACGTGAGCAACTGGGACGACACCGGTCAGGCCGACTGGGTGGCCGGAATCGGCGCAACGCTGGTGCGCGGGCACGGCCGGTTGACGGGTGCTCGGCGGGTCACCGTTTCGACAGCAAGCGGTGAGGAAGTCACACTCCGTGCCCGGCACGCGGTGGTTGTGTGTACCGGGAGCCGGGCCGCGCTGCCCGATGTGCCCGGCGTCGTCGAGGCCCGACCATGGACTAACCGTCAAGCAACTGACAGCAGCTACGTCCCGGGCCGCCTCGCGGTTGTCGGCGCTGGCGGAGTCGGGGTCGAAATGGCGACGGCATGGCAGGGACTGGGGTCCTCGGTGACGCTGCTGGTGCGTGGGTCCGGCCTGTTGCCACGGATGGAACCCTTTGTGGGCGAGCTCATCGGGCGCGGGCTCATCGACACGGGTGTGGATGTGCGCATGGGTGTCTCGGTGCGGGCGCTGCGCCGGCCCGACCCGGCAGGGCCGGTGACCGTCGAACTGGACGACGGCGGCGAATTGCAGTTTGACGAAGTACTTTTCGCGACGGGCCGGGCGCCGCTGACGGACGACATCGGCTTGGACACGGTGGGACTGGCCCCGGGAAGCTGGCTTGACGTCGACGACACCTGCCGGGTGGAAGCCGTCAAGGATGGTTGGCTCTATGCGGCGGGTGACGTCAATCATCGGGCGTTGTTGACCCATCAGGGCAAGTATCAGGGACGCATCGCCGGCGCGGCGATCGGGGCCCGTGCCGCTGGAACGCCGCTGGACACCGAGCCCTGGGGCGCACATGTCACAACGGCTGATCACCATGCAGTGCCGCAGGCGTTCTTCACCGATCCCGAGGCAGCAGCCGTCGGACTGACGGCTGAGCAGGCTATGCAGGCCGGTCATCGGGTGCGCATTGTGGACATCGAAATCGGTGATGTCGTCATGGGGGCCAAGCTGTACGCCGATGGCTACAGCGGCCGGGCGCGTATGGTGGTCGATGAGGATCAGCGCTATGTGCTCGGTGTGACTTTGGTCGGTCCGGGTGCCGCCGAGATGTTGCACTCGGCCACCATCGCCGTCGCCGGCCAGGTACCCGTCGCTCGGTTGTGGCACGCGGTGCCGTGCTTCCCGACGATCAGTGAGCTGTGGCTGAGACTCCTTGAGGCCTACCGGGATTCGGGCGACCGATAGTTGTGAGAGGGGCGCGAGTGGCCACCGCGGACGGATTTCACCCTGATTTCGCCGACGCCGAACGACAGGTGACGCGGGGCCGCGTCCACCACATCAAGGCGTCGGACATCAGCGCCGACACCGCGCAATCGGAAGGACTGCGGCGGTTTGCGGCGCTGAGCGGCAAGTCGGTCGGCGCCGAGAAGCTGTGGATGGGTGAGACCCACGCGCTACCGGCAACCGTCTCGTCCAACCATCATCACGGCGAATCGGAGACCGCGATCTATGTGCGAAGCGGCCACCCGGAGTTCGTGTTTCACGACGGTACCCAAGAGGTGCGCATCGTGGCCGCGCCCGGCGATTACGTCTTCATCCCGCCGTATCTGCCGCACCGGGAAGAGAACCCCGACCCGGAAACGATTGCGGAGGTGGTGATCGCGCGCAGCAGCCAGGAGGCCATCGTGGTCAACCTGCCCGCGCTGCATCCGCTCGAAAGCGGTCAGTAGACGGCGATTTCGATGAGGTTGCCGTCGACGTCCCGGCAGTAGTGCGAGGTCATCGGCCCCAGCGCGCCGGTCTTGGTCACCGGCCCCGTGGTGATGTCGACTCCGCAGGCCTGCAGGTGGGCGCGGACCTCGTCGGGACTGGATTCGGTGATGAAGCACAGGTCTTCGGAACCCGCCGCTTCCACCGACCCGGTGAACCAATCGGGGTCGTCGGCAAGCGCACCGAGGGGTCGCAGGTTGATCTTCTGATTTCCGAAGCTCAGCGCAGTTCTGTTGGCCGGGCCAAACGTCTCGCGCTTCATCCCGAGAACACGCTCGTACCAAGCCGCGGTGGCCTCAACATTGTTGCAATTGACCACAATATGGTCGAACCGTTGCACCGCGAACCCCATCTTCGGCCCTCCTGGCGTTGTACGTCGAGTCACGACATGCGTCGAGCAGCACGCTCGTCGAGGTAAGCGGCCGGCCGACCACTTGAGCGTCACACGACGAAGGCTAGCGCGACCGATTGACGAGACCACCGGTCGCAACAATGCCCGCGACTAAGCCTTGACCGGGCACGGGCGCTAATGCTAAGCAGGTGCTCAGCACGCCTTGCTGAGGGTTGAGGAGGACACGTGGCAACCGCGCAACTGGTCTTCGATCCGTTCTCGGAGCAGTTCTTCACCGACCCGTATCCGACGTATCGGCGGATGCGAGAAGAGGCCCCCGTCTATTACGACGAACAACACGACTTCTATGCGCTGACTCGCCACGAGGACGTCAGCGCCGCGTTCAAGGATTACGAGACGTATTCCTCGGCGCGCGGGATCGATCTGGCCATGGTCAAGAACAACGATCTCCCGGAGGACTCGAGGTCGATGATCTTCATGGATCCTCCGGAGCACCGGCGGATGCGTAGTCTCGTCAACAAGGTCTTCACCCCCCGTGCGATCACCTCGTTGAAGGACACGGTCACCGAGCTGATCGAGTCCCACCTGTCGCGGATCGATCCCAACCGGTTCGATGTGGTCGCCGACTTCTCCGCGCTGTTTCCCGTAGAAGTGATCAGCACGGTCCTTGGAGTGCCCGCCGAGCACCGGCAGCAAATCCGTCACTGGGTGGACACCTCGTTGCACCGCGAACCGGGACAGATCGAGATGGGCGACGCCAATTGGGAGGCGGTCACCCAGATCGGCTCGTTCTATTACAACCTGATCCAGGAACGTCGGAAAGCGCCGCAGGGCGACATGCTCAGCGGTCTTATCGCCGCGGAGGTGGAGCGCGAGGACGGCGGCACCACACAGCTCAACGACCTCGAAATCACCGGATTCGCAACGCTTCTAGGTGGCGCCGGCGCCGAGACCGTCACCAAGCTGGTCGGAAATGCGGTCGTGCAGTTCGCGCGCAACCCCGAGCAGTGGCAGAAGCTGCTCGACGATCGCGGCAAGGTGCCGGCCGCGATCGAGGAGGTATTGCGCTACGAAGCCCCGGCGCAGTACAACGTCCGCTGCTCGCTCAAAGACGTTCAGCTGCACGGCGTCACGATTCCGGCGGGCAAGCCGGTATTCCTGTTGGGTGGCTCGGCCAACCGAGATTCCAATGCCTTCACGGATGCCGACAAGTTCGACATCGACCGTGATCGCACCGAGGCACAGAACCTCGGCTTCGGGTACGGCGTGCACAGTTGCCTGGGTGCCGCGCTGGCCCGCCTGGAAAGCGCGATCGCACTGAACAAGCTGCTGGACTTGATGCCCCGCTACGAGGTGATCTGGGACGACTGCGAACGGGTGAGTATGCAGAATGTCGCGGGCTGGTCGAACGTTCCGGTGCGTGTACTTCCCTGATAAGCTCGAACGTATTCCGTTGCAGGGCACCGCGTTCGCGGCGATACCGTTCGTCTGCCAGCGCGTGACTGGTTCGTGACAAACTCAGCGAATTCTCACCAGATTCTTGGGCGACGCGTTGCTCGGCTCAAAGGATCCACAAAGCCGCAGGCCTCATCATTTATTTCATGACGACTGAAGCGTTGTCCGCAAACCTGATCGAACGTTACCTGTGCACCCGCGGCAGCCGGTATTTCCGTGGCCAGCACGACGGCGAATTCTTCTACGTCGCCAACACCCGTCCGCGGCGGCTGCACGTCCACCTCGGGATCTCCCGTTGGCACGGGGACGAGTTCACGATTCAAGTCACTCCCGGCTGCTTCTTCCCCGCCGCCGACGACGCGGAGCTGGCGGAGCTTGCCGATGCGTGGAATCACGACAACCGCGACGTCGTCGTGACCGTCCGCGGATCCTCTGACCCCCAGCGGATCGGCGTCGTCGCGCGCAGCTCGCGGAAGATCCGGGAGCCCGTCGCCTTCGACGACTTCGCCACATACATCGACCACAGCATCGCCGCAGCGATCGAGTTCTTCGCCGAGCTGGGCTCGGTTGCCGAATGCGAAGCGCAGCCGTTGCTGCTGGACGCCGGCTGAGGGACGCAGCGGCATCAGTTGCCGTCGGGCCGGGGCTCGCCGAATTCGGCGCGGATCGCGCCCCAGGGGTCCGCAAAGCCTGCGGGCGAATTCCGGTAGGCGTCACGGCGTTTGAGAAACTGGCGCGCGATCGGAGAGACCAGCCGCATGGGATAGCGCTGCCATCCCGCCGCCGCGCGCATCTCGGCCAGCATGTCCGGCCAGGGATGGCGCTGGAAACGCAAAGCCTGCTGCGCGCGTGCGGTATCCATCCAGTCCGTCACGTACCAGTCGTCTTCGCTGTCGGGATCACCCGGCCGGCCCTCGGGCAGAACGTTCACCAGACCCCGGGCGGCCGCCAGCGCCTTGCCGACATCTGACTGCCGAAGCAGATGCGACTCGTCGCCCCCGATCAGCAGGATCTCACCGACCACATCCGCGGTCGTCGCCGCCGAGAACGCGACCGCGACGTCGCGGACATCGACGGTGTGAATGCGTCCGTCGGTCGGCAAGGCGCTTTCCAAGAAGGGTGCGTCCATGCTCAGCGGCATGGCGCCCAGATCGACGCTCATCACACCGGCGAGACGCAAGATCGCCCAGTCCAGACCCGAGGACCGGACCAGCTGCTCGGCCTCGACCTTGTGGGCACCGTAGAGGTCCGATGGTCGAACCGGGGTACCCGCGCGCAACCACTCGCGGTGCCGGCGCGGATTGCGGGAGCCGTGCACCGCGTTGCTCGAGGCCTGGATGAAACGCACCGGGCGCGGGCTGGCCCTCGCGGCGTTCAACAGCGCCGCGGTCGCGTCGACGTTGACCCGCCGGGCCAGTTTCGGGTGGCGATAGATCCCGGGTGGGATCATCGCGGCCAGATGAATGATCGCCGCCGGGGCCGTTTCGGCAACGAGGCGGTCGACCGCAGCCGGGTCGGTCAGGTCCGCCCAGTACGGCGCGGCTCCTGCGGGCAACGACGTCGCCGCCTTGCGCTGGGCAGACGTGCCGAGGTCGGTCGCGACCACACGGTGGCCGTCGGCAACCAACTGGCGCACGGTCTGCGAGCCGACCAACCCGAAACCACCAGTAACCAGAACATCTTCGGTCATTTCCCCCCCGATGCGTGGTAGCCCACAGCAAACGGATATGACATTCTCCCAAACTGAGAGTACCCTATGTCACAAGCGGTGTGCCCTGGGGGAACGGCCTCGCGCTGGCAAATACTGGCAGGAACACAACCGCGGGGGAATCGCATGGGCAACGCAGAGGCAGAAAATCGCGAAACCGCCAAATGGGATCCGGCGTTTACCGAGCAGGTCAAGAACACGGTCGGCCCGGTGGTCAACCGCTGGTTTCGGGCCGAAGTGCGAAAGCTGGACAACCTTCCGCCGGCAGGCGGGGCGCTGGTGGTGTCTAACCATTCCGGTGGCATCTTCACTCCCGACGTACTGATCTTCGCGACGGCCTTCTATGACAAATTCGGGTACGACCGGCCGGTGTACACCCTGGCCCACTACGGCGTGTTCATGGGGCCACTGGACGGCTGGCTGCGTCGAGTGGGCGTTATCGAAGCCAGTCGCGAAAATGCCGCCGCCGCACTGCATTCGGGCGCAGTGGTGCTGGTCTTCCCGGGCGGCGACTACGACTCGTACCGGCCGACGTTGAGCGCGAACAACATCGACTTCAACGGGCGCACCGGCTATGTGCGGACCGCGATCGAGGCCGGAGTGCCGATCGTGCCTACCGTCTCGATCGGCGGCCAGGAGACCCAGCTGTTCCTCACCCGTGGCAACTGGCTGGCCCGCAAACTGGGAATCACCAAAGCCCGCATGGACATTCTGCCGGTCAGCTTCGGCTTCCCGTTCGGCCTCAGCGTCATCTTCCCGCCGAACCTGCCGCTGCCGTCCAAAATCGTCACCGAGGTGCTCGAGCCGATCGACATCGTCGCCCGGTTCGGGAAGGACCCCGACATCGACGAGGTGGACGCACACGTGCGTTCGGTGATGGAAGCCGCGCTCAAGCGTCTGGCCGGCCAGCGCCGGTTCCCCATTCTGGGCTGACCCGAAGCAAACACGGAATCACTGCGGCATGGTTTGTTTTCAGGTCGCGTCGACACGGCGAGGTGGCGGGTGAAAAGACTCAACGGCATGGACGCCATGCTGCTGTACAGCGAGACGCCCAACCTGCACACGCACACGCTGAAAGTGGCGATACTCGACCCGTCCGACTTCGACGGCGAGTTCGACTTCGAGGCCTTCCGGCACCATATGCGCCGCCGGCTGCATCTGCTAGAACCGTTGCGCTACAAGCTCGTCGACATCCCATGGCAGCTCCACCACCCGATGTGGCAAGAGGACTGCGACGTCGACCTGGACTACCACCTGCGACGTGTGCAGGTGCCCGCCCCCGGTGGCCGGTGCGAACTGGACGAGGTCATCGGACGGGTGGCCTCCACGCCGCTGGACCGCGGCCGCCCGCTGTGGGAGTTTCACTTCGCCGAAGGGCTGGCCCGCGGCCGCTTTGCGTTGATCGGCAAGGTGCACCACGCGTTGGCCGACGGCGTCGCCTCGGTCAACCTGCTGGCGCGCGCGATGGATTTCGAGGGCCCGGTGACCGACGAGCGCGACAACGACGAGGCGGGCACCACCGCGACTAACGGCGAGCTGCTGCGCGCGGCCGCGCGCGACCATGCGCGGCAAATCGCCGAGCTGCCCCGGCTGCTCAAAGACGCCGCGGTGGGGATGAGCCGGGTACGCCGCCGGTCCAGGGAGCGCGGGGATCACCCGGATCTGGCCGACGCGTTCGACGCACCATCGACGTTCCTCAACCACGTGGTGTCCCCGCAGCGGCGATTCGCCAGCACGACCCTGCCCTTGGCCGGGGTCAAAGCGACCGCCAAGGCGTTGGGTATCACCGTCAATGACATGGTGCTGGCAATAGCCACCGGCGGATTGCGCACGCTGTTGTTGGACTATGACGGCCAAGCCGAACGCCCGATCATTGCTTCGGTGCCCACCGCGACCGACAAGTCGGATCGCATCACCGGCAACGAGATCAGCGGCCTGATGATTTCGCTGCCGGTACACGTCGCCGACCCCGCCGAGCGGGCGCGACTGGTCTCTTTGGCGACCCGGATCGCCAAAGAGGACCACGAAATCATGGGCCCGGAACTCTACGGGCGGATGATGGCCTACCTGCCGACAGCGTTCGCCCCGGCCGCGTTCCGTTGGCTCAGCCGTCACGACGTGCCGAACAAGCTGATGAACGTGGCGGTATCCAGCGTGATCGGACCGCGCGAGCGCGGGCATTTCGGCGGCGCCACGGTGACCGAGATCTACTCCACCGGGGTGCTCTCACCGGGCGCACCCGTCAACATAACGGTGTGGAGCTACGCCGACGGGCTTCAGATCGCGGTGCTCACCGACGACCAGACGTTCAAAGACCCCCATGAAGCGACCGACGCCATGACCAATGCCTTCGCCGAATTACGCAGTGCCGCAGGCATTCCCGCGCAGAGTACGTCAGGCGGCGAGGACGGCGTCCAGCGCTGAATAGAACAACCCCAGACCGTCGTCGGAGGGACCGGTCAAAGCTTCGATGGCATGCTCGGGGTGCGGCATCAACCCCACCACGCGGCCGTTGGCCGAGCTGATGCCGGCGATGCCACGCATCGAGCCGTTGACGTTGTCGTGGTAGCGAAACACCACCCGGCCGTCGCCCTCGAGCTCGTCGAGCACGTTCTCCGGTGCCACGTAGCGGCCCTCGCCCGATTTCAGCGGGACCAGCAGGTCGGCGTCGGGCTCGAAGCGCGAGGTCCACGCCGTCGAATTCGATGCCACCCGAAGCCACACGTCGCGGCAGATGAAGTGCAAACCCGCGTTGCGGGCCAGCACCCCGGGCAGCAGCCTGGTCTCACAAAGCACCTGAAAACCGTTGCAAATCCCCAATACCGGCATACCACGGCCCGCCGCGTACACCACTTCGGACATCACCGGGGCGAATCGGGCGATCGCACCGGCCCGCAGATAGTCGCCGTAGGAAAACCCACCCGGCACCACGACCGCGTCGACTGCCTTGAGGTCGGCGTCGGCGTGCCACAGGCTCACCGCCTCCGCACCGACGCGGCGCACCGCACGGGCGGCGTCCACGTCGTCGAGCGTCCCGGGAAAGGTGATGACGCCGATCCGAGCTGTCACAACACTTCCCGGCTGATCGTCCAGTCCTCGATCACGGTGTTGGCCAACAGCGATTCCGCGATCTCGGCGAGCGCGGTGTCGTCGACGGTGTCGTCGACTTCGAGCTCAAACCTCTTGCCCTGACGGACATCTGAGATCCCGGGATGTCCGAGTCGGCCCAGCGCGCCGACAATCGCCTGACCCTGCGGGTCGAGAATCTCCGCTTTGGGCATCACATGAACGATCACCCGCGCCACCGGCGTTCCTCCTGTCGGATCTCTGTCGGCGCCAACTCTACCGGCGGCAGGTACCGGGTGCGGCTCACGGGCACGAGGCGATATAGGCCTCGCACAGCGGCGCCGTCAGCGAGTCCAGCGCCTGGGTGTCTGCCATCGACGGCCAGGGCACCTGTGGCGGCGCGGGAGACCACAGGGTCAGTTCGCTGATCGTGCTGCTCGCGACGTGTGCGACCAGGTAGGTATGCATGATCACCGGCCCGCTGATGACGGCGGCCATCCGGTTCGGTTCGTCGGTGGTGATCGACGGCGACTGCAACGGTGCCCCCCGCTGGCAGCCACGCAGCACCGCGACGGCATTGCTGAACACCGAGGACGCGATCGCGCCTCCGCGGGCCGTGTCGCCGCGCCAGTGCAGGATCTGGGCCTGCAGCTGCCATTGGCCGTCCGGGTGGACCACCGTCGCGCGGGCCGCGACCGCCGAGGCGCGTGGGTCCTGGGCCAGCGGCTGCGCGCCACACAGCTCCTCGAACCGGAACCGCGGGCCCGCCCCGATCCCCGTCACCTGTGCCGCCAGGCCCGCGAGCGCGGGCCAGTTGTATGTCGAGTTCAGCGGCACGGCGCGCTGCTGTATCCACGCGGTGGCCGGGATCTGGTCACAGACGGGCGGGCAGGTCTCCGGTTCGGCCAGTGCCGGGACGACGAAGACAAGGGCAGCTACCAGCCCGCCGGCGACCACTATCGTCGCGAAAACTACCCGCACACGACCACCCCCGTCAGGGCACAATCGTAGACATGCAACTGACGCATTTCGGGCATTCCTGCCTACTTGCCGAGTTCGACCACACTAGCGTGCTCTTTGATCCCGGGACCTTCGCGCATGGTTTCGAGGGAATCACCGGGCTGGACGCCATCCTGATCACACACCAGCATCCGGATCATGTCGACCCGGCGCGATTGCCGGCGCTGATCGAGGCCAACCCCGATGCCGCGCTTTACACCGACTCGCAAACCGCGGCGCAACTGGACGCACCCTTCCAGACGGTGCACGTGGGCGACGAGCTGACGATCGGTGAACTGACGATTCGGGCGCTCGGCGGGCGACACGCGGTGATCCATCCCGAAATCCCTGTGATAGAGAACCTTTCGTATCTGGTCGGCGACGGCGACCACCGCGCCCGGTTGATGCACCCCGGCGACGCGTTGTTCGTGCCCGACGAGCCGGTGGATGTATTGGCCGCGCCGGCGGCAGCCCCGTGGATGAAGATCTCCGAGGCCATCGACTACCTGCGCGCGGTGGCTCCGGCGCGCGCGGTGCCCATCCACCAGGGCATCGTCGCTCCCGATGCGCGAGGTATCTACTACGGCCGTTTCACCGAGATGACCGACACCGACTTCCAGGTGTTGCCCGAAGAAAATGGGGTCACCTTCTAGACGCCGAGCCCCCCAATGTGGCTAGGTGATGTCGTCGGCGGCGCCGCGGCCGGCGGCCCGGCCGCTGAAAATGCAGCCGCCAAGGAACGTGCCCTCCAGGGCCCGGTAACCGTGCACGCCGCCACCGCCGAACCCGGCCACCTCGCCGGCCGCATAGAGCCCGTTCAGCGGGGTGCCGTCGTCCTGGAGAACCCGCCCAGCCAGGTCCGTCTCTATGCCGCCCAACGTCTTTCGCGTCAGGATGTGCAGCTTGACCGCGATCAACGGCCCGGCTTTCGGATCGGTCAACCGGTGCGGCGCCACCACCCGGCCCAGCCGGTCGCCCAGATATCCACGGGCAGCACGGATCGCGGTGATCTGACCGTCTTTGCTGAACTTGTTGGCCACCTCGCGATCGCGGGCGGTGACCTCGGCTTCCACCGTCGCATAGTCCAGCGGAACCACATTGGGCAGCTTGTTCATGCCGGTTACCAACTCGCGCAACGAATCTGCGCTGACGAAGTCCACACCCCGATCGACGAAGGCCTGAACCGGTCCGGGCGGGCCGGAACTGGCCCGGTTACGTAGCAGCGCGCGTACGCTCTGCCCGGTCAGATCGGGATTCTGCTCTTGCCCGGACAGCGCGAATTCCTTCTCAATGATCCTGGCGTTCAAGATAAACCAGGTGTAGTCGTACCCGGATTTGGTGATGTACTCACACGTGCCCAGCGTGTCGAAGCCGGGATAAAGCGGAACCGGCAACCGATTGCCGGCCGCGTCCAGCCACAGCGACGACGGCCCGGGAATGATCCGGATGCCGTGCAGCGGCCAGATCGGGTCGTAGTTGGTGATGCCCTCGGTGTAGTGCCACATCCGGTCGGGGTTGATCACCCGGGCACCGGCCTGCTGGGAAATGCCGATCATCCTGCCGTCCACGTGTGCCGGCACCCCGCTCAGCATTCGCTCGGGCACGCGGCCCATCCGCTTTGGCCAGTTCTTGCGCACCAAATCGTGGTTGCCGCCGATGCCGCCGCTGGTGACTAGCACAGCGGACGCACGAAATTCGAATTGCCCCACGGCCTTTCGTGATGACCGCACGCCGCGCGATTCGGTCGTTGGCTCCAGCACGGTGCCCCGAACGCCGGTCACCGCGTCACCCTCGACGATCAATTCGTCGACTTGGTGACGGTGGGCGAAACGGACAGTCGAGCGATCGCGCAGCTGACGCGCGAAGATGTCGACCAGGGCGGGCCCGGTGCCCCAGGTGATGTGGAACCGCGGCACCGAGTTGCCATGCCCCTGTGCGTTGTACCCGCCGCGCTCGGCCCAGCCGACTAACGGAAAGATTTTCAGACCCCGGTCGCGCAGCCAGCTGCGCTTCTCCCCGGCCGCGAAATCCACATAGGCGTGCGCCCACTGCCGTGGCCAGTAGTCCTCTTCCCGGTCGAAAGCCGCTGTGCCCAACCAGTCCTGCAGCGCAAGCTCGTGGCTGTCCCGAATGCCCAGCCGACGCTGCTCGGGGCTGTCGACAAAGAACAGACCACCGAACGACCAGAATGCCTGCCCACCGAGGTTGGCGCTGTTCTCCTGATCGAGGATGAGCACCCGCAAGCCGCGGTCCACCAACTCACAGGCGGCCACCAGGCCAGACAGCCCCGCCCCGACAACAATCGCGTCAGCGGCGAAGCCTGCCGCCGAAGAATCGCTCATGCCGCATCAGGGTAATGCCCCCAACCAAGCGATTAATCAGATGGTTAGTCAGGCCGCGTCGAGAATCGCCTTGCTGGATCGCCAGCGGTACACCGTCGGCGTGCACCCGTGCATCGAAGCCAGGTCGACGGCGTCCAGCATCGCCTGCAGCGGACCCGGTTTGCGTAACTGACGGGCCGCGACCGCCACTCGCACGATCCCGTCGCGACGGGCGATCCGCTCGGCGGACAGCACCACCATGCGGCACCACCACGGCTCGGTGAGGAACCCCTCTCCGATGCCGAGTACGCGGGTACGCACTGTGGTGTGGCGGACCAGGTCGGTGATTCCATGTAGATCAGCCAGCAGACGAAACCCGTTGTCCGGTAATGCCTTGACAACACCCGGCGAGACGGTCCAGCCGGGTGCGGCGAAGAGCCGGGTACGTAGCCCGAGGTGTTCGAGCACCCGGTCGGCAGCCATCAGCCGAAGGTTGGCCTCGTGTGCCCGCAGGATGGCGAACTCGCCACGCCGCTTCTTGGTCGCCGCGTCGTCGTAGCCGTGCAGCACGATGGCGTCGCCACCGGCCCGCCGGGCAGTCAGCCACTCGACGGTGCGCGGATCGTGGTCAAGCCGGTACTCGCCGGATAGGCGCGGAGCCACCAGCAGCGAAACAGGCACTTTGCGGGAATCCATTTGTGCGCAGAACGCCTCGACGTCGTCCAGGGTGCGCTCGCCTATCCCTGAGACCGAGACGATCAGTTTTCCAGACACACCCGCATTTTGACGAGCGCAGGTGTCGGGATGGTGAAGGACACGCAGACGGCAGGCGTATATCGACGCGTATGCCAGATGTCACCCGAGGCTGGATACGGCCTTCGCGCAACGGAGTTGGGCCGCCGACCGGATCACAGCGCGTAGGGCGCGACACGCCTCGGGCGACCGCCGCACACCGGCACGCCGACAGCAAATGCGTACCAGCGTCAGGTTGGGAAATCGGTTCGATATGCTAAGCAACGCCATGGAGAAGGCCCGTTCCGCAGCGGGCGATGCCGCGCTGCCCACCGCCCCTGCTGAGCTGTTGGGTGCCGAGGAACGTATTTATCCCTACAAGCTCGACGCCCAACTGTTACGGATTTCCGGCGTTTGCCTGCTCGCCACGATCATGGCGATCCTGGACGTCACGGTCGTCACCGTCGCGCAACGCACCTTCATCGCCGAGTTCGGATCCAACCAGGCTGTCGTCGCGTGGACGATGACCGGCTACACGCTCGGGTTGGCGACGGTCATCCCGCTGACCGGATGGGCAGCCGACCGGTTCGGCACCAAACGTCTCTTCATGGGCTCGGTGGTGGCATTCGTGCTGGGCTCACTGTTGTGCGCGCTAGCGTCAACCATCTTGCAGCTCATCATCTTTCGTGTGGTGCAGGGCGTCAGCGGCGGCATGCTGATGCCGCTGGGGTTCATGATCATGACGCGCGAAGCGGGCCCCGGGCGCCTCGGCCGGTTGATGTCGATTTTGAGCATCCCGATGCTGCTCGCCCCGATCGCCGGCCCAATCCTGGGCGGTTGGCTGATCGACACCTCCAGTTGGAGGTGGATCTTTTTGATCAACCTGCCGGTCGGGCTGGCGGCATTCGTCGCCGCGGGCATTGTGTTCCCCAGAGATCACCCCGCTCGGTCGGAAACGTTCGACGTCATCGGCGGGCTGCTGCTCTCGCCCGGACTGGCGACGTTCCTGTTCGCGGTGTCGTCGGTCCCGCGCTGCGGGACGGTAGCCGATCGCCGCGTCTTGATCCCGGCGGCAATCGGCCTGGCGCTGATCGGCGCGTTCGTCGTGCACGCGTTGCGCCGCGTGGATCACCCGCTGATCGACCTGCATCTGTTCCAGAACCCGGTTCTCACCCGGGCCAATGTGACGATGCTGCTGTTCGCCGCCGCTTTCTTCGGCGCGGGCCTGCTGCTCCCGAGCTATTTCCAGCAGGTGCTGCACCAGACGCCGTTGCAAGCCGGAGTGCACTTGATCCCGCAGGGGCTCGGCGCCATGCTGACCATGCGGCTGGCCGGTCCGCTCGTGGATAGGCAGGGACCGGGCAAGTTCGTGCTGGTCGGTATCGCGCTGATCATCGCCGGCCTGGGCACGTTCGCTTTCGGTGTGGCCGCGCACGCGCGGTATGCACCCACGCTGCTGGTCGCACTGGCGATCATGGGCCTGGGGATGGGTTGCACCATGATGCCGCTCTCGGTGGCATCGGTGCAGGCGTTGGCGCCGCACCAGATCGCCCGCGGTACGACGCTGATGAGCGTCAGCCATCAGGTGGGCGGGTCGGTGGGAACCGCGCTGATGGCGATGGTCCTGACCAACCAATTCGACCGGAGCGACGACATCGTCGCGGCGAACAAGCTTGCGGCGCTACAGCAGAAGGCCGCAATCAGCGGCGTTCCGATTGATCCGTCACAAATACCACACCAGTCACTCGCGCCCGGATTTTCCGCTAATCTGCTGCACGACCTTTCGCATGCCTATACATCCGTATTCGTGGTCGCGATGATATTGGTGGCATTTACCATCATCCCGGCGTCATTTCTGCCAAAAAAGCCGGCGATTCAAACAGCCGCAGAATAGCCACGATAGCCCCCTGAACAGCACCGTTGCTATCTGCGCATGGTGTCGTAGAAATCATCTTGAGTATTGATTCGGCAGGTGTCGAGAAGATGACGAGTGCACGTACATCGCAAGCCGCTGAACCGTCGACAAGCGATTTTGCCTGGAAATTACAGATTGCGAACGTCGCGGTGCCCATCGGTTCCACCGGACATGGGGCTGTGGGCGGTCGTGACTATTCCGACAAGCTCGACGCCAAGCTGCTGCGTACCGTCTTGGTGTGCGGGCTGGCTTGCTTGATGGCGATTCTGGACAGCACCGTCGTCGCGGTCGCCCAGGGGCACCTTCGTCACTCATTTCGATTCCACCCAGGCGGTCGTCTCCTGGACGGTGGCCGGCTACATGCTGGCGTTTGCGACCGTGATCCCGGTGACCGGGTGGGCAGCGGATAGGTTCGGCACCAAACGCCTCTTCATGGGTTCGGTCCTGCTGTTCATGCTGGGCTCGCTGCTGTGCGCGATATCGCCAACCATCATGCTGCTCATCATCTTTCGGGTGATACAAGGTGTCGGCGGCGGCATGCTGATGCCGCTGAGCTTCGTGATCCTGACTCACGAGGCGGGCCCGAAGCGGATTGGCCGCTTGATGGCGCGAAACGGCCGGAGCCGGAAGCAGACCCGGAACCCGCCGAAGCGCTGGCTGACTGATCGGGCTTATTTTTCGAAGAGCAGCGTCGCGATCCGCATCGCGGTTTCCATTGGGTCGGCCTCTTTGACCTGAGCGTTGACCGCGTCGTTGAGCCAGAGCGTCGAAAAGCCATGCACCAGTGACCATGCCGCCAACTGCGCACCTTCGGGGTCGGCTTGCGCTTTGGGATCACGCAGCGTCGCCACGCCACGCGCCAACTCGGCACCGGCCGCGGCCTCCGCGGCGGCCAGTTCGGTGTCCGCGACGTCCAGCAGCGACTTGTTGAACATCACCTGATAGTGGCCGGGATGTTCGAGAGCGAACCGCACGTAGGCCAGAGCAGCGTCGGCGAAGTGACCGCGAGCGCTTTTCAGCGCCTGCGCCAGCAGCTGAAAACCCTGTGCGGCCAATGCGGTGAACAGGCCGCGACGGTCGACGAAGTGGTGAGCCGGCGCGGCATGTGACACGCCCGCGTCGCGGGCCAGCTCGCGCAGCGACATCCGGTCCGCGCCGCGTTCGGCCACCAAGTGCGCGGCTTCGCTCAAGATCACCGTGCGCAGGTCACCGTGGTGGTAATTCGGGCGGTCCATGGCGGCGAGCATACCGATCCAACTTGACATTGACTAGATAGGAGTCTAGCTTGGGTATCGATCTTGTCGTTGTCTAGATTGGAGATCGAGATGGCTCCGCTGATCACCCTGCTGCTTGGCAGCATCGTCGCCGGGCTCGCCGGCCGGCTCGGCGTCGGTTACCTCACCGGTTGGACCGCGGCGATCGCCGTCGGGCTGGCTGCCATGTTCGTCCTGACCGGGATCGCGCACTTTGCGCCGCCGATGCGCCGCGACCTGATCGCGATCGTCCCGCCCCGGTTGCCCGCGCCCGGACTGCTCGTCACCGTCACCGGTGCGCTGGAGCTGCTGGGCGCCGGGGGGCTGCTGCTTCCCGCCACCCGGGCCGCAGCGGCCGTGTGCCTGCTGCTGCTGATGCTGGCCATGTTCCCCGCCAACGTCTACGCGGCCCGGATGCCCAATCCGCCCAAGTCGATGACGACGCGGCTACCCCTGCGCACCGCCACCGAGATCGTTTTCCTCGCCGCCGCCGTAGCGGTTGCCGTCGGCAGCCGCTAGCAGCCACGCATATTGGAATGCGGTTTCCTGCCAACCCCGGTACCGACCACTGACGCCACCATGGCCCGCCGCCATCTGTGTCTTGAGCAACACCGGGTTGCCGCCCGCGTTGGCATGCCGCAACGCGGCAACCCACTTGGCCGGCTCCACGTAGTAGACCCTGGTGTCGTTCAACGACGTCATCGCCAGGATGGCGGGGTATTCCTTGGTCGCGACGTTCTCGTAGGGCGAATACGATTTCATGTATGCGTAGACTTCGCTGTCGCTCAAGGGATTTCCCCATTCGTCCCACTCGGTGACGGTCAACGGCAACGAGGGATCCAGAATCGTGGTCAGCGGGTCCACGAACGGAACCTGGGCGAGAATTCCGGCGAACAGATCCGGCGCCAGGTTGGCCACCGCACCCATCAGCAGCCCGCCCGCACTGCCGCCCAATGCCACAAGCTGCTGTGGACGCGTCACTCCCGTGTACACCAAATGCTGTGCCGCCGCGATGAAGTCGGTAAAAGTGTTCTTCTTCTCCAGCAGTTTTCCGTGCTCGTACCACAGCCGGCCCATCTCTCCCCCGCCGCGGACGTGGGCGATAGCGAAGACCATGCCCCGGTCCAGTAACGACAACCGCGCGATGGAAAAGGTTGGATCTGTGCATATCTCGTAAGCGCCGTAGCCGTAGATGAGTGCGGGCGCCGGAAATTCGAGGTCGGCACGGTGCACGATCGATACCGGGATCCGGGTGCCGTCGGCGGCCAGTGCCCAGTCGCGCCGTTCGACGTAGTCGGTTGGGCGGTAGTCACCGAGCACCGGTTGTTCACGCAGCAGGGTGCGCTCACCGGTGCCTAGGTCGATGTCGTAGACCCGCAACGGCGTGACGAGAGAACCGGCCCTGATCCGCAGCTTGGGCGAAACCCAGTTCGGATTGCCGCCCAGGCCCGACGACATCAGCTCCGAATCGAACGCGATCTCCTCGGGCTCCGCGTAGTCACCGTCGGAACCAATGGGCCACAACTGGATTCGTGGTAATGCCGCCCGCCGGTAGCTGATCACCAGATGGCCGGCAAAGGCATCCGCAGCTTCGAGCCGCACGTCATCGCGGTGCGGAATCAGGGTGCGTTGCTGCGTGGGATCGCTGACCGGCGCCTCGGTAAGCGTGAAGTTCACCGCACCGTCGTTGTGCAGGATCAGGAATCGGTCCTGTCCCCCGATCACCGCGTGCTCCACCGAGTATTCGACACCAACACGGCGTGGAAGCACGACAGTGAACTCAGCCTGCGGGTCCGCAGCGTCGGCGTAGCGGACCTCGGAGGTGATGGACGAACCCGAGGCGATGAAAACGTACGACTCGCTTCGGCTCAGGCCCGCCCCGAGCCAGAACCGTTCGTCGGCTTCGTGATACACCAATTCCGACGGTTCCCCGGAACCGAACTGATACCGCCACACCTTGTCCGGGCGGTGGGCGTCGTCCAGGGTCAGGTAGTACACGGTGCGATTGTCGGCCGCCCACGTCACCCCACCCGCGATGTCGGTGATCTCGTCGGGGTACTTTTCGCCGGTACGTAAGTCCTTGAACCGCAGCGTGTACCGTTCGTCGCCGATGATGTCGACGGAGTACGCCAGCAGATTGGCATCCAGGCTGACCAGCGCGGCACCCAGTGCGAAGAAGTCGTGCCCGTCCGCCTCTTCGTTCGAATCCAGCAGAATCTGCTCGCCCGGCATTTCGGTGTTCTCATCCAGAACCGGCGGGTCCCAGTCATCGGAATTTGTTACCGGGCAACGGCACTGAACGCGGTACTGCTTTCCTTCGAAGGTGCGCGAGTAGTACCACCAGTCACCTTGCCTGGTCGGTACCGACAGATCGGTTTCCTTGGTGCGAGCCTTGATCTCGTCGAAAATCTTCTGCCGCAACGGTTCAAGGTGGGCGAGGTTCTGGTCGACATAGTCGTTTTCCGCCTCGAGGTAGGCGATGACTTCGGGGTTCGACTTTTCGCGCAGCCACTCGTACGGATCGACGAATACATCGCCATGATGCTCGCGCGTGGTCTCGACTCGTTTGGCTACCGGTGGTGACGGGGTCTGGGTATCGGACTCCGTCATGCGCTCGGGCCGATCCAGTCGCCGAAACTCAAAGCGGAAATCCGTTCGTAGGCATTGATATAACGGTCGCGAGTGGCGGCGATGATGTCCTCCGGCAGCGGTGGTGGGGGTTCCGAGCCGTAGCGGTCCCAGCCGGATTCGGGGCTGGTGAGCCAATTGCGGACGAACTGCTTGTCGAAACTCGTCTGAACCACCCCCACGCGGTAATCGTCGGCAGGCCAGTACCGCGAGGAGTCCGGGGTAAAGATTTCGTCGGCCAGCAGCAGGTGGCCCTCGCGGTCTGTGCCGAATTCGAACTTGGTGTCGGCGATGATGATTCCAGTCGTCAACGCATGATCGGCGGCCTGGACATAGATCTGCAGCGTGCGGTCGCGCAGTTGGTTGGCGGCTACCGCGCCCACCAACTCGATCACCCGGTCAAAGGCGATGTTCTCGTCGTGGTCACCCAATGCGGCCTTGGTCGCCGGAGTGAACAGCGGCTCGGCGAACTTGCTGGCCTCGACCAGCCCCGGCGGCAGCGCGATGCCGCAGACCTTGCCGGTCGCCTGATAGTCCAGCAGTCCCGAGCCGGTCAGATAACCGCGAGCCACACACTCCACCGGCATCATCTCCAGCTGGCGCACCACCAGCGCGCGACCCAGCACCTCATCGGGGATGCGTGGGTCGTCCGGCGGCCCGGCCAGATGGTTGGGGGCGTCGACGAGGCCGAAGAAGAACACGCTCATCGCGGTCAGGATGCGGCCCTTGTCCGGGATCGTGCTGTCCAGGACAAAGTCGTACGCCGAGATCCGGTCGCTGGCGACCAGTAACAGGTGCTCTTCGTCGACGCGGTACAGCTCGCGGACCTTGCCGCTGGCCAAATGCTGGTAGTCGGACAGTGCAGGGCGCATCGGGCCAGCCTATCGGGAAGCCCACCCCGGGCCGGGAGCTGTGCTGGGATCAAGGTTATGAGATCGCGCTTTTTGCCCTACGCCACCACGCCCGGCCGATTGCTGGCCCAGCTGTTCAGCGATGCCGCCATCGTCGTGTGGACGGCCATCTGGTTGCTTGTCGGCACCGCCGTCTACGACGCCATCTCGACGATCGCCGAAGCCGGCCGGCAAGTCGAGGACGGCACCCACAGCATCGCCGGCAACCTCGCCTCAGCGGGTCATGGCGCGCAACACATTCCGGTCGTCGGCGATACGGTCAGCAAGCCACTCAATTCGGCCAGCCAGGCCGCCGTCGACATCGCGGGCGCTCTACACGAGCTGGACACCACGGCCGGCTGGCTCGCGGTGCTGCTCGCCTTGGCGGTCGTCGCACCGCCGATCCTCGTCGCGACGGCGCCGTGGCTTTACCTGCGGCTCCGGTTCTTCCGGCGCAAGTTGACCGTGACCGCCCTGGCCGCCACCCCGGCCGGCGAACAGCTGCTCGCGCTGCGGGCACTGACCAACCGTGCGCCGGGGAAGCTGGCGGCCGTCAGCGCGGATCCCGTCGGGGGGTGGCGTCGCGAGGATCCCTTCACGATCCGTGCGCTGGCGGCCCTCGAACTGCGCTCGGCGGGGATCACGCTTCGCGCGCGCTAATCCCCGGTTTCAGGCCTCGAGTAGTTCCACGACCAGATGCCGAATGCCGGTGTGGCGGTTGCTTCGCGTCCATTCGACGGGCCGTACCACCCGCACGGCGCCGAACCGCCACAATAGCTCCTCGAACAGGACCCGCAGCTCCAGGCGCGCCAGATTCGCCCCCAGGCAGTAGTGCACGCCCTGACCGAAGCCCAAGTGCGGATTGGGCTTTCGCCCGATGTCGAACTCGTCTGCGTGGTCGAACACATCGGCATCGCGGTTGGCCGAGCCCTCCCAGATCTGTACCTTCTGCCCCGCTTCGATCGACCGCCCGCCCAGGACGACGTCGCGGGTGGCGGTGCGCCGCTTGGACGGCGATGGCGACGTCCACCGCACCATCTCCTCGACCGCCGTCGGCAGCATGCCGAGATCCGCTCGAAGCGACCGTAATTGGTCCGGATGCTCGGCCAGCGACAGCAGCCCGCCGGCAACCGCGTTGCGGGTGGTCTCCGCGCCGGCACTGAACAGCAGGCTGAAGAACAGGTACAGCTCGAGATCCGACAAGGCAGGCGCGTCGACGTCATCGAGGGCGGCGTTGGTGACGATCGACAACATGTCGTCGGTCGGGTTGGCACGTTTCGACGCGATCAACTCCTGGCCGTAGCTGTACATCCTAGAGCTGGCCGCGGCATCTCTTTCTGAAGCCGACAGCTGAGAGAGCGACGCCTTGCGCGAGCCGCCGAAGTCGAACTGAGGCTCGATGGCCTCGAACAGCCAATGCCTTTCGGACTCCGGCACTCCCAGCAGGATGCAGATCATCTGCATCGGCAGTTCGGCGGCGATGTCGACGAGGAAGTCGAACGGTTCGCCCGGTACCACGTCATCCAGTAGCCGTCGCGCCCGAGCCCGCAGGTCGTTCTCGACGAGACCAATCATCCGCGGGGTCAGCCCGGAGCTGACCAGTCGCCGGATCTGTGAGTGCCGCGGGTCGTCCATCATGTTGAGCACCTGGCCCGCGATGGCCAGGTCCTGCAACAACGTCCCGCCGAACGGCCGAGCGCCGCCGGTCACCGATGAGTACGTCACCGGATCCTTCAGCACCGCAAGTGTTTCCGCGTAGCTCGCGACAGACCAAAAGCCCTCTGCGTCGGGGGTGTTGTCGGTCGGCTCGTGCCAATAGACCGGCGCGTCGCGGCGGTGCACGGCGAACAACTCGTGCGGAAAACCGTTGGCGAAGTTGTCCAGATCGGTGAAGTCGATGCCGGAGAGTGCGGCAGCGAGAGTCACAGGATCGCGCCCGCGGTGTATTTGGCCGCGTCGGGGTAGCGCCCCACCAGCGTGTCTACCATCGCAAGAACCTGATCGACCTGGTCACCGGCGGCCCCGGTGAACGCCTTCTTGTCGGCCAGCGCGGCGTCCAGCGCCGCACGGTCCAGTGGCAGCCGCTCGTCGGCCGCCAACCGGTCCAGCAGATCGGGTTCGGCGCCACGTTCTCGCATCGCCAACGCGGTTGCCACCGCGTGTTCGCGGATCACATGGTGCGCAGCCTCACGTCCCATCCCGGCGCGTACCGCCGCGATCAACACCTTGGTGGTGGCCAGGAAGGGCAAGTAGCGGTCCAGCTCGCGCTGGATCACCGCCGGGTAGGCGCCAAACTCGTCGAGCACCGTCAAGAACGTCTCGATCTGACCGTCGATGGCAAAGAAGCTGTCCGGCAAGGCAACTCGGCGTACCACCGAGCAGAACACGTCGCCCTCGTTCCACTGGGCACCGGCCAGCTCGGCGGCCATCGAGGCGTAGCCACGCAACACCACCTGGAGCCCGTTGACTCGTTCGCAGCTGCGGGTGTTCATCTTGTGCGGCATCGCCGACGACCCGACCTGCCCCGGTGCAAATCCCTCGGTGACGAGTTCGTGCCCGGCCATCAACCGGATGGTGTGGGCCATCGACGACGGTCCGGCGCCGAGCTGCACCAACGCGGAGAGCACATCGTGGTCCAGCGACCGGGGATACACCTGCCCGACGCTGGTCAAAACCGTTGCAAAGCCCAAGAAGTCGGCAATACGACCTTCGAGGTCGGAGAGCTTGGCCGGGTCGCCGTCCAACAGGTCGAGCATGTCCTGCGAGGTGCCCATCGGGCCCTTGATGCCGCGCAGCGGGTAGCGGTCGATCAACTCTCCCAGCCTGGTCAACGCGATCAGGGTCTCCTGGGCCGCCGAGGCGAACCGCTTGCCCAGCGTAGTGGCCTGCGCGGCGACGTTGTGGCTGCGTCCGGCCATCACCAGATCGCGATAGGTCACCGCCCGCTCGGCCAGCCGCGCGACCACCGCCACCCCGTGGGCGAAAACCAGTTCCAGCGACCGCCGGATCTGCAGCTGCTCGACGTTCTCGGTCAGATCGCGACTGGTCATCCCCTTGTGCACATGCTCGTGACCGGCCAGCGCGTTGAATTCCTCGATGCGAGCCTTCACGTCGTGCCGCAGCACTTTCTCCCGGGCCGCGATTGAGGATGAGTCCACGTCGCCGACTACCCGCTCGTAGTCGGCGATCGCCTCCTGGGGTACCGGGACGCCCAGTTCCGCTTGTGCCCGTAGCACGGCCAGCCACAGCTGCCGCTCCGCGACGACCTTGGCCTCCGGCGACCAGATCGCGACCATCTCGGCGCTGGCGTACCGGGCGGCCAACACATTCGGAATGCTCACTGGGTCAGCTTATCGACCGCGAGACTGCGACTGGCAACGCATTTCCCGACTAGCGAAGCCGTTAGTTGCAGTTTCGCGGCACAATGTGCCCGATGTACTTCGCCGGCGTCGACCTCGCCTGGGGCACCCGCAACCCGACCGGTGTCGCCGTCGTCGACTCCGAGGGTGATCTGGTGAGCGCCGGCGCGGTCCGCGACGACGACGAAATCGTGGCGGCATTGCGCCCTTACCTGCACGGGGATTGCGTGGTCGGGTTCGACGCCCCGCTGGTGGTGAACAACCCCACTGGTCAGCGCCCGGCCGAGACCGCGCTCAACCGTGACTTCCGCAGGTTCGAAGCCGGCGCGCATCCGGCCAACACCGGGAAGCCCGAGTTCGCCGACGGTCCGCGCGGGGCGCGGCTGGCCGAGACATTGGGCCTGGACATGGATCCACGGTCGGTGACCGTGCGGCGCGCGATCGAGGTCTACCCGCACGCGGCGACGGTCGCGTTGTTCCGGCTGGAGCGGACCTTGAAATACAAGGCCAAGCCCGGGCGCACCCTCGAGCGGCTCAAATCCGAGCTGTTGCTGCTGATGGACGGCATCGAGCGGCTCGCCGACGCCGACGTGCCGTTGCGCGTCGCCGATCACCACGACTGGGTCGCGCTGCGCAAACAGGTGACGACTGCGCAGCGCAAGAGCGACCTGCGTCGCGCCGAAGACCCGGTCGATGCCGTGGTCTGCGCTTACGTGGCGCTGTACTCCCAGCGCTGCCCGGCCCGCATCACGATTTACGGAGACCTCGCCAGCGGGTACATCGTGACGCCGTCACTGCCTGCCGAGCTGACGGGGCAGTGACGGGTCGATCCGCACCGGTCGTTCGTCGATGGGTGCGAGCACGTCGATGATGTCGATCACGGTGCCCATTGCCGAGGTGCGGGGATCGCGGCCCTCGACCAGCGCGGAAACCACCGAACCGTCGACCGCGCAGATCAGCGTGCAGATCAACTCGATACGCACGGCGCGGCCGGATCGCTCGATCGCCTCGGCGACGGCATCGGCACGCTGCCGCAAGCTGCGGCGCATGGTTTCGCGCAACGCGGTCAGGCGGGTACAGGCGATGTTCCGCTCGTATCGCGATATCAGCTGTTCGACGAGTGTCTGATCGGAGAGGTCACCCACCAGCAGGTCAACCAGTACCTCGGCGGTGGTCTCGGGCCCGCGGCGCCGGCGGGACAGCGCGTTGACCCGCGCTCGCAGCTGAGCCACCTCGATCATCGCGATGTGTTCGACCGCCCGTGCGATCAAGTCGTCCAGAGACGAGAAGTAATACGTAGTGGACGCCAATGGCAGACCGGCCCGCTGTGCGACCGCTCGGTGCCGCACCGCTTCGAACCCGCCTTCGGCAAGCAGCTCGGCGGCAGCGCTCACCAGCGCATACCGTCGACGTTCTCCTTTCGGAGTCACCGCTGCAGTCACGAGTAGCCATCGTGCCAGCCAAAGTGGTACTGCATTGCCATTTCCGCTAAACGCCCATGGCATGATGGCCCGCATGCCCGACGTGAGCCGCCGCACCGTGCTCGGACTTGGTGCCAGTGCGGCAATAGGTGCAGCGGGCGCTTTTGCGCTCGACAACGTATTACACACCACAACATCTCGCAGCATTCCGGTATCGAGGGCCAGCACGCAGGTTCCGCTGGCGCCGCCCATCGCACCGCTCGAGCCGGCTCCCTCGGGGGACCCGGCGCCGACCATGACGACCGGCTCCTTCGTGTCCGCGGCGCGCGGCGGGATCTCGACCAACTGGGCGATCGCGCGGCCGCCGGGCCAGACCAAACCGCTGCGGCCGGTGATCGCGCTGCACGGCAAGGGCAGTGACGCGGCCACCGTGATGGCCGGCGGTGTCGAGCAGGGACTGGCTCAGGCCGTCAATGCCGGACTACCGCCATTCGCGGTCGTCGCCGTCGACGGCGGCGGTAGTTATTGGCACAAGCGGGCTTCCGGCGAGGACTCCGGTGCGATGGTGCTGAGCGAGCTGATCCCGATGTTGGACAGCCAGCGGTTGGACACCTCGCGGGTGGCGTTCTTGGGTTGGTCGATGGGTGGCTACGGCGCATTGCTGCTCGGCGGCCGACTGGGACCCGGACGCACGGCGGCGATCTGCGCCGTGAGCCCGGCGCTGTGGATGTCTTCGGGGGCGGCCGCGCCCGGTGCATTCGACGGCCCCGACGACTTCGCGGCGAATTCGGTGTTCGGCATGCCGGCGCTGGCGTCGATTCCGATCCGGATCGACTGCGGCGACAGTGATCCGTTCTACGACGCGACCAAGCAGTTCATCGCCCAGCTGCCCAACCCGCCCGCCGGTGGTTTCTCGCCCGGGGGGCACAACCCGGCGTTCTGGAGCTCGCAGCTGCCGGCCGAACTGACCTGGATGGCACCGCTGCTGACGGCCTGAGGTACTGCTAAAAGCGCTGTCACACCTGCCCCTTCAGCACCGCCGAGGAGTCGGTGCCTCCACTCCAAAAGTTGATAGCGCATGCGATATCAACTTCGCGACCGCACTATGCCTGGCTTTAGAACATCCGGCGTTGGGGCTGCGTCGAAAAGCGTGCAACGATCCGACGGTGACTGCGCCCTTCGACTGGAACTTCCCGTACGCCTGGCCGCGAAAGCCCGTTCTCGGGCCAAACGTCGTGTGCACATCACAGCCGCTTGCGGCCCAAGCGGGGCTGCGGATGCTCGCCGAGGGCGGCAGCGCCGCCGACGCGGCGATCGCCACCGCCATCACGCTGACCATCGTGGAGCCGGTGTCCAACGGCATCGGCTCGGATGCCTTCGCCATCGTCTGGGACGGCAAGAAGCTACACGGCCTGAACGCATCTGGTCGCTCGCCGGCGGCGTGGACGCCAGAGTACTTCGGCGACAACGGTGTTCCCGCGCTGGGCTGGAACTCGGTGACCGTGCCGGGAGCGGTGTCGGCATGGGTGGAGCTGCACGCCAAATTCGGCAGACTTCCGTTCGAGCGCGTCTTCGAGCCGGCGATCTCGTACGGCCGCAGCGGCTTTCCGGTCTCACCGATCATCGCACAGCAATGGGAGGCACAGGTGCCGTTGTTCGCATCTCAGCCTGGGTTCGCCGAGGCGTTCCTGCCCGACGGGCGGGCACCCAAAGCCGGTGAACTGTTTCGGCTTCCCGCGCATGCGGCCACACTCGAAGAGATCGCGGCCACCAACGGCGAGGCCTTCTATCGCGGGGAGTTGGCGGCCCAACTCGACACGCACGCGACGGCGAACGGCGGCGCGATGCGGGCCAGCGACCTCGCCGCTCACCGGGCCGATTGGGTCGGCACGATCAGCGGAAGCTACCGCGGCTACACCGTCCACGAGATACCGCCCAACGGGCAGGGCATTGTGGCATTGATCGCGCTCGGGATCCTCCAGCATTTCGACATGGCCTCGCTGCCAGTCGATTCCGGCGACAGTGTGCATCTGCAGATCGAAGCACTCAAACTGGCTTTCGCGGACGCGCAGGCCTATGTCTCCGACATCGACCACATGCCGCTGCGCCCCGAGGACCTGCTGGACCCGGAGTATCTGAGGCAGCGGGCCGCACTTATCGACCGCAATCGGGCGAAGCCCGCGTCGGCGGGCAGCCCGAACGGGGGAACCGTATATCTCACCGCTGCCGACGCCTCGGGCGTGATGGTGTCGATGATCCAGTCGAACTACATGGGGTTCGGGTCGGGTGTGGTGGTGCCGGGCACGGGCATCTCACTGCAAAACCGCGGAGCGGGTTTCGTTGCAGCTCAAGGACATCCAAATCAGGTCGGGCCGAATAAGCGGCCCTACCAGACGATCATCCCCGGCTTCGTGACCAGGGACGGGGCGCCGGTGATGAGCTTCGGGGTGATGGGCGGTCCGATGCAACCCCAAGGCCATGTGCAGGTATTGGTTCGCATCGCCGACTACGGCCAGAATCCACAGGCGGCCTGCGATGGCCCGCGGTTCCGCTGGGTGCAGGGAATGCAGGTCAGTTGCGAGCAGGGCTTTCCGCCGTCAACGCTCGACGCGCTGCGGCAGCGCGGTCACGACCTGCTCACCGTGGACGACTACAACGCATTCGGCAGCTGCCAGGCGATCTGGCGCCTCGATGACGGGTACCTTGCGGCCAGTGATCCGCGTCGCGACGGCCAAGCCGTGGCCTTCTAGACGTGGATCTTGCCCTCTTGCGCCAGCAATCCGATGTCACTGCGGAAATGACTGCCCGGCAACCGAATTGAGCGCAGAATTTCGTAGGCGTGCTCGCGCGCCGCGGACAGGTCGGCGCCGGTGCCCACCACCGACAGCACCCGGCCGCCCGAAGAGACGATCGCACCGTCGTCGCGACGCGTAGTTCCGGCGTGCAGCACACCGTCGGCTTCGGACCCGGCGATCACGTCGCCTACCCGGGGACGCCCGGGGTAGTTCTCGGCCGCCAGCACGACGGTCACGGCGGCACCGTCCCGCCAGTGCAACTCGCCGAAGTCGGCGAGCTCCCCGGCTCCGGCGGCATGCAGCAGCTGGCCGAGCGGCGAATCCAGCAGGGCCAGGACGGCCTGGGTCTCCGGATCGCCGAAGCGGCAATTGAATTCGACCACCGCCGGCCCGTTGGAGGTCATGGCGAGGCCGACATAGAGCAACCCAGAGAATGGGCAGCCACGCCGAACCATCTCGGCCGCAACGGGTTCCACGATCGCGGTGAGCACTTCCCGGTACACGTCGTCGGGAAGCCACGGCAACGGCGCGTAGGCACCCATGCCACCGGTGTTCGGGCCCGCGTCGCCGTCACCCACCCGTTTGAAATCTTGTGCCGGCAGCAGCGGCACCACGGTCTTGCCGTCGACCACACAGAACAGCGAAACCTCGGGGCCGTCGAGAAAGGACTCCAGCAGCACGGGATGCCCGGCCTCGAGCAGGCCGGCACCGTGGGCGCGGGCGACTGCCCGATCCGGTGTCACCACCACGCCTTTGCCGGCCGCCAGGGAGTCGTCCTTAACCACCCAAGCCGGGTCCCCGGCGGGCGGGCCGAAACGATCGAGGGCTGCATCCAAATGCGCCGGATTGTCCACGATTTCGCTGGACGCGGTCCGCACCCCGGCGGCCGCCATGACCTCCTTGGCGAATGCCTTCGATCCCTCGATGCGAGCCGCATCCTTACTGGGCCCGAAGCAGACGATGCCGGCGGCGCGCACCGCGTCGGCCACACCGAGCACCAACGGAACCTCGGGGCCGATGACGACCAGGTCGGCGCGCACCTCGCGTGCCAAAGCAACCACAGCCTCGCCGGAGGTGATGTCCACGTCATGTTGCTCGGCCAGCCGGGCGGTGCCGGCGTTGCCGGGAGCAACGGCTAGCCCCGTGACCTGCGGATCTCTACTGAGGGCCAGCAGCAGGGCATGTTCACGGGCACCGGAGCCGATCACCAGAACGCGCACGACAGGTCAGACTAGCGTCACCGCGTTACAGAATTTTCTCGAGCAGGTTTTTGAGGTCCTTTTGCTGCGCTGCGCTCAGACGTCCCAGCCGCTTGTTGAACTCGTCGGACAGCAGCGCCAGGCCGTTCTTGGCGGCTTGACGCCCGGGCCCGGTCAGCAGAAGTCGATGGCGCCGCAAATCGGACGGGTCGATCTCGCGGGTCACGAACCCCGCGGCCTCAAGCCGTTTCAGGTAAAGCGTCACCGTCGCCTTGGGCATGCTCAGCGTCGCGGCCAGTTCGGCCGGGTAGGGATGTTCGTCGATCTCGGCCAGCAGGAACAGTTCTTTGGACTCGAGCCCCAGCGCGCAGATATTGGCCTCGGCGCACGAGATGACCGAGAGCAGCACCCGATAGTTCAGTGACCAGATCTTGGCCGCATCAACTGCAGACATCGACTTGCCAGATCGTTCAGTCGTGAACTAGTTTAGAAATGAACAAGCTCATATTCGAACAATCTACCAGGAAGTGGGCATCATGACGCTGGATCAATACGTGACACTCGGGCGGTCCGGTTTGCGCGTCAGCCCCCTGTGCCTGGGCGCGATGACATTCGGAGAGGACCTCGGCTGGGGCACCAGCGTGGAAGAGTCCCAACAGATCATCGATCGATACACCGAACTCGGCGGCAACTTCATCGACACCGCCAACTTCTACACCCGGAGCCACTCCGAGAAAATCATCGGCGACCACATCGGGCGCCACGCAGCGCGGCGCGACCGCATGGTGATCGCCACCAAGTTCAGCGGCAACCTGTATCCCGGCGATCCCAACGGTGGCGGCGCGGGCCGCAAATCGCTGGTCAACGCGTGCGACAACTCGCTGCGGCGCCTACAAACCGACTACATCGACCTGTACTGGCTGCACATGTGGGACACGAACACCCCCATCGAGGAGACGATGGCGGCACTCGACGACCTCGTTGCGGCCGGCAAGGTTCGCTACATCGGCGTCTCGGACACCCCGGCATGGAAGATCGTCGAGGCCAACCTGATCGCCCGCTTCCGCGGCTGGTCGGCATTCATCGGCCTGCAGATCGAATACTCGCTGCTCGAACGCACCGTCGAACAGGAGCTTGTTCCGATGGCCAGCGAATTCGGCCTCGGCATCACGCCGTGGTCGCCATTGAAAGGTGGCGTGCTCAGCGGCAAGTACACCCGGCGAAATGCGGGACAGCACAACGCCGATCGCGGTGCGATGGTCGATTCCTTCCTCAACGACAAGACCTACGCGCTGATCGACGAACTCGAGGCCATCGCCAAAGCGCACGAAACCAACGTAGCCAGCGTGGCACTGGCCTGGGTGCACGCACAGCGTGCGGTCTCATCGATCATCATCGGGGCACGCAGACTCTCGCAGCTCGACGACAACCTCCGCGCCGTCGACGTCAACCTCAGCGCCGAGGAAGTGGCCCGGCTCGACGCACTGACCAAGCCGAGATTCGGCTTCCCGCAAGGCATGATGGCAATGGCACCGGGCATCATCCAGGGCGGAACAACGGTCAACGGCGTATTTGGGCCGACCTCCGAATACGTGATGCCCAAAGGCAGCCAGCCCCACTGAGGTCTAGCCGGCGGGCTTGTCCCCAGAGTGCATCTTCAGCGCGGCATCCACGTTGGCCTTTTTGTCCTCGCCGGCACCCTTCGCGGCGGCCTTCTTGCGCTTTGCCACGACGGCTGAGACCGCCCCATTGAGCGCAGAACCGAGCGGGAACCCGAGATAGTGGGTGAGGAAGACCGCCATCTCCTTGAGCTCGTCCTCGGTGAGTTCCCCGTTCAGCAGTGCCGCATTGATCTGGATCTCGGCCAGGTCGCGGCTTCCGACCGCGGTGACCGCCGTCAGCGTCATGATTCGCTTGTCGCGCATCGACAAACCCGGTCGGCTCCAGATCGTGCCGAACAGGTGGTCGACGGTCAGGTCGAAGTACGCGTCGCCCTCGATGTTTGGCATCTCCCAGCCGTAGACCTCGTTCATTTTTTCGAGGCCCTTGCGGCGCAATTCGTCCATTACGACTCTTTCTGTGTGTGCGGTACCCCGAGGCCGGCAGCCAGCCGCTCATACGCCAGCCGGGCAAGCGGCAGGTCAACCGATACGGCTTCGCCCAGACCCAGCGCCAGGCTCAGATCCTTCTCCCCCAGGCCGCGGGTGTGCAAGAACGGCTCGTACAGGAAGTTGCCCGGCTCAAGGTCTTTCATGTCCTCACGCACCATGATGGCCCCCGGCCCGCTGGTGAGCGCATCGGTGTGGCGCACCACCCGGCCCAGCGCCTGTAGATCCAGCCCCGCCGCCTCAGCCAGCTTCATGGCTTCGCACGCCGCCGCGTACGAGGTGAACGTCAACATGTTGCGCGCCAGCTTCATTCGCGTCCCGGCGCCGGGCTCGCCGGCGTGGATGACCATCGCCGCCCAGTGTTTGAATGCCGGCTTGATCCGCTCGTACACCTCGCGCTCGGCGCCCACCATCGTGGCGAGCTCGCCCTTCGCCGCGGCGGCTGCACCACCACTGACGGGCGCGTCGACAACATGGATGCCTTGCGGTTTGAGTTCGGCGGCCAGCTCGACGGCGGTGGTGTCGCTGATCGTCGAGTGGATTGCGATGACGGTGCCGGGCTTCGCGTGGGTGGCCAACTCGCCGACGACCTCGCGCACCTGGGAGTCGTTGAGCACGGTGATATGGATGATGTCGGCGGCGGCGACGTCGGCGACGCTGTCGGCAATGCCGGCGCCCTTCTCGATCAGTGGCGTCATCGCCTCGGTCCGGATGTCGTAAACCGTTACCCCGCCGGGCCATTCGGTCATCTTGGTGGCCATCGGCGCGCCCATGTTCCCCAGGCCGATGTATCCCAGCTTCAGATCTGTCATGACCGTATTATCTGTCCGCCGTCAACGTTGAAGACCTGCCCGGTGATCCACGATGCCTCATCCGACAGCAGGAACAGGCACATGCCGACCAGATCCTCGGGAGTTCCCATGCGCGACAACGGGAGTCCCTTGACGATGTCGTCCACCATTTCCTTGGGCGTGGTGGTCCGGTTGGCCTCGGTGTCGATGGGACCGGGTGCGATCGCGTTGATCCGGATGTTGCGGCCGCCCAACTCCCGCGAGAGTTGCTGGGTCAAGCCGTTGACGCCGACCTTGGCCAGACCGTAGTAGTTCGAGTACAGCCAGGCCGCGGTGGACGACTGGTTGACGATCGCGCCGCCGCCGCGCTTGGACATCTTCTTGTACACCGCGCGGGTGCACCACAGCGCGCCATCGAGATTGACGCTCATGAACTTCTTGTAGTACTCGGGGTCGATGGTGAGCAGGAAGTCCAGCTTCATGCCCCCGAAGATCGCCGCGTTGTTGACGAGGTAGTCGATCCCGCCAAACTCGGCCAGCGTGCGATCGGCCATCGCCTTGGCCGACTCCGGATCGGAAACGTCGACCGGGATGCTCAGCGCGGTGCCGCCGTCGGCGGAGATCTGCTTGGCTACGCCATCGGCTGCTTCCGCATTGATGTCGGCTACCACGACCGCGGCGCCCTCACGGGCGAGCGCCTCCGCGTAGGCCTGACCGATGCCACCGCCCGATCCGGTGACGATGGCGACCTTGTTTTCAAATCTCATGCTTGCGAGCTCCTCTAGTTAAACCGCTGTCGCAATGGTCTTGGTTTCCAGGTACTCCTCGAAACCGGCCAGACCCATCTCGCGACCGTTTCCGGACTGCTTGTACCCGCCGAACGGCGCATCGGCCGAATACCACACGCCGCCATTGACATTGATCGTGCCGGCGCGGACCCGCGCGGCAGCCCTGGCTGCCCTCTCCGGGTCCGTGCCGAATACCGTGCCCGACAACCCGTATGGAGAGTCGTTCGCGATGCGCACCGCGTCGTCGTCGCCGTCGTGCGGGATCACCGTCAGGACCGGGCCGAAGATCTCCTCGCGCGCGCAGCGAGCGTCGTTGCCCAGCCCCGCGATCACGGTGGGCTCGATGAAGAAACCGACTTCGCGGTCCGCCGGCCGGCCTCCCCCGCACGCAAACGTCCCGCCCTCGGCGATCGCCGAGTCGAGATAGCCCTGTATCCGATCACGCTGGCGCGCCGAAATCACTGGACCGCAAATGGTTCTGGGGTCGGTGGGATCGCCGGCCTTGATGCCGCCCATCGTCGCGGCCGCGATCGAGATGGCTTCGTCATACCGCGCCCGCGGCACCACCAGCCGGGTGGTGATCGCGCAACCCTGCCCGGCGTGCATGCACACGGAGAACCCGGCCACGCCCACCGCACCGCTCAGGTCGGCATCGTCGAGGACGATGAACGCCGACTTCCCGCCCAGCTCGAGGAAGACCTTCTTGATGGTCGCGGCGCCGTCGGCCATCACGGCGCGGCCAGTCGCGGTCGACCCGGTGAACGAAACCATGTCCACCCGAGGGTCTTTGGACAACATCGCGCCCACGCTGTGATCGCTGGACGTGACGATGTTGATCACACCGGGCGGAAAGTCGGTGTGCTCGGCGATGAGTTCGCCCAGCACGGCGGCACACCAGGGGGTATCGGGGGCGGGTTTCAAGACGACGGTGTTTCCGGCGGCCAGCGCGGGCCCGATCTTGGCGAGGTTGATCTGGTGGGGAAAGTTCCACGGTGTGATGGCGCCGACGACACCAACGGCCTCACGGGCGATGGTGCGCCGGGTGGGGATACCCATCGGCGATGCCTGGCCGAGATCCTGGTTGTATTCGTATGATTCGGCGGTATCCGCCGCGAACGCCAGGTCATTGACCGGTACTTCGAGCTGAGCGATTCCGGTGAGCATCCGAGGCGCACCGACTTCGGCGATGGTCATGTCGCGCAGCTCCTCGAGGTGCAGCTGCATCGCCTCGCGCAGCTGCCGCACACACCGCACGCGCAACTCGACGTTGCGAGACCAGTCCGTGTCGTCGAATGCGCGGCGCGCGGCATCGATCGCCCGGCTCATGTCCTCGGCGTCGGCGTCGGCCGCGACTCCCAGTACTTCCTCGGTCGCCGGGTTGATAGTCGGGAAGGTACCGGCACTGCCGGCCGACATCTTGCCGTCGATGAAGAGTTCACTCACGCCGTCGGCCAACAAGGCCATCTCTCGCTCCCGTCTATGCGTGGCAACTGCAAGGGGCAAAATCCATCGCGTGCAGAATGGACAGTTGTCCGATAATGCCCCATCGCACCATAGCCGCCGGGCCATCCGTGGTGCAAGAGCCGATCTCGCATAAGGCCCCGGGCCGCAGCAAACCCGCTTATTGAACCGCATATTTAGCAGACGGGCTTGCTTCGCATCCCATCCGTCAGATAGCTTGGACATGTGTCCAGCGATGCCCTGGTTACGGTCACAGCCCAGGCCGAGCAACCTACCGGTCAGGCGCCGCGCAATCGCCGCCAAGAGGAGACCTTCCGCAAGGTGCTCGCCGCCGGCATCGAAACCCTGCGCGAGAAGTCGTACGCCGACCTGACGGTGCGCGCCGTCGCGGCCCGGGCCAAAGTTGCCCCGGCCACGGCTTACACCTACTTCTCGTCGAAAAACCACTTGATCGCCGAGGTGTACCTGGACCTGGTCCAACAGGTCCCCTTCTTCACCGACGTCAACGACCCGATGCCGGTCCGGGTGGACAAGGTGTTGCGCCATCTGGCCTTGGTGGTCGCCGATGAGCCCGAGGTCGGGGCGGCGTGCACGATCGCACTGCTCGGCGGTGGTGCCGATCCCGCGGTGGGCGCCGCACGTGATCGGATCGGCGCGGAGATCCACCGCCGCATCGCGACGGCCATCGGCCCCGGCGCCGACGCCGGCACGGTGTCCGCCCTCGAGATGACGTTCTTCGGCGCATTGGTGCAAGCCGCCAGTGGCCAGTTCACCTATCACCAGATCGCCGACCGGCTGGCCTATGTGGTGAGTCTGATCCTGCCCGGCACCGGGGAGACGAGCCAGGAGACAAGAACTTAAATGACCGTCCACGTTGGAGACCACGAATTGGTCCTCGATCCTTATGACTATGACTTCCACGAAGATCCGTATCCGTATTACCAGCGGCTGCGCGACGATGCGCCGCTGTATCGCAACGAAGAACTGAAGTTCTGGGCGCTGTCGCGGCATCAAGACGTGCTGCAGGGATTCCGCAACAGCACAACGCTTTCCAACAAGTTCGGCGTCTCGCTGGACCCGGCGTCGCGCGGCCCGCACGCCAGCAAGACGATGAGCTTCCTCGCGATGGACGATCCGGCCCACCTGAGGCTGCGCACTCTGGTGTCGAAGGGCTTCACGCCGCGCCGCATCCGCGAACTCGAGCCGCGGGTGACCGAGATCGCGGTCAAGCACCTCGACGCCATGCTCGAACAAGCCGCATCCGGCGCCGTCGTCGACTACGTCGACGAGTTCGCCGGCAAGCTGCCCATGGACGTGATCTCCGAGCTGATGGGCGTCCCCGAGGCGGACCGCGTCCAGGTTCGGGCCTGGGCCGACGGCGTGATGCACCGCGACGAGGGCGTCACCGACGTGCCGCCGGAGGCCGTCGAGGCGTCCATCAACCTGATCGTCTACTACCAGCAGATGGTGGCCGAGCGACGCACCCAGCCCACCGACGATCTGACCACCGCGCTGCTGGAGGCCGAGATCGACGGCGACCGGCTCACCGACGACGAAGTGCTCGGCTTCATGTTCCTGATGGTGATCGCCGGTAACGAGACAACCACCAAATTGCTTGCCAACGCTGCATTTTGGGGGCACAAGAACCCCGATCAGCTGGCACCGGTCTACGACGACGCCGAGCTGGTACCGCTGTGGGTCGAGGAAACACTGCGCTACGACACGTCCAGCCAGATCCTCGCCCGCACCGTGTCCGGCGAGCTCACCCTCTACGACACCACGATCCCCGACGGGGACGTGGTTCTGCTGCTGCCCGGTTCCGCCCATCGCGATGAGCGGGTGTTCGACAACCCGGACGACTACGTGATCGGGCGCGATATCGGTTCCAAGTTAATGAGTTTCGGTAGCGGCGCGCACTTCTGCCTCGGTGCCCACCTGGCCCGGATGGAAGCCCGGGTCGCGCTCACCGAGTTGTTCAAGCGAATCCGCGGATATCAAGCCGACGAGGCCAACGCCGTCCGCGTCCACTCCAGCAATGTCCGCGGATTCGCTCACCTACCCATCACCGTGGAGACCCGCTGATGCCTCGCTTTGCTCCCCTGCCCGAACGTCGACCGGCGATCGTGGCCGGCGCCTCCTCCGGTATCGGAGAAGCCACCGCCATCGAACTCGCGGCTCATGGCTTCCCGGTCGCCCTGGGCGCCCGCCGAGTCGAGAAGCTCGACGACATCGTCGGCAAGATCAACGCCGAAGGTGGCGAGGCGGTCGGATTCCACCTGGACGTCACCGATCCGAACTCGGTGAAATCCTTTGTCGCACAAGCGGTTGATGCGCTCGGCGACATCGAGGTGCTGGTGGCCGGCGCCGGTGACACCTACTTCGGCAAGCTCGCCGAGATCACCACCGACGAGTTCGAGTCGCAGCTGCAGATCCACGTCGTCGGCGCCAACCGGCTCGCCGCCGCGGTGCTGCCGGGCATGCTCGAGCGCCAGCGCGGCGACCTGATCTTCGTCGGCTCCGACGTGGCCCTGCGCCAACGACCGCACATGGGGGCCTACGGAGCGGCCAAGGCCGCGCTCGTCGCGATGGTGACCAACTTCCAGATGGAGCTCGAGGGCACCGGCGTACGCGCCTCGATCGTGCACCCCGGCCCGACGAAGACGTCGATGGGCTGGAGCCTGCCGGCCGAGAAAATCGGCCCCGCCCTGGAGGACTGGGCCAAGTGGGGTCAGGCCCGCCACGACTACTTCCTGCGCGCGGCGGACCTGGGACGTGCCATCACGTTCGTCGCCGAAACACCGCGCGGTGGCTACATCGCGAACATGGAGCTTCAGCCCGAAGCCCCGTTGGCCGACAACAAAGACCGCCAGCAGCTCGCACTCGGCGAAGAGGGGATGCCGTCATGACTTCGCGAAACGACGATGCGGCGCGCGGCCCGCGCGCCGGTGAGGAGTGAGCAAATGACAACAGCCATCGTGCCGCGGGTGTCCGGCGGCGAAGAAGAACACGGACACCTCGAGGAGTTCCGGACCGACCCGATCGGCCTGATGCAGCGCATCCGTGACGAGTGCGGCGACGTCGGCTGGTTCCAGCTGGTCGACAAGCACGTCATCTTCCTGTCGGGCTCCGAAGCCAACGAGTTCTTCTTCCGCTCCGCCGACGAGGATCTCGACCAAGCCGAGGCCTACCCGTTCATGACACCGATCTTCGGGAAGGGCGTCGTGTTCGACGCCAGCCCCGAGCGGCGCAAGGAGATGCTGCACAACTCGGCGCTGCGCGGCGAGCAGATGAAGGGCCACGCCGCCACCATCGAGGGCGAGGTCAAGAAGATGATCGCCAACTGGGGCGACGAGGGTGAGATCGAGCTGCTCGACTTCTTCGCCGAGCTGACCATCTACACCTCGACGGCCTGCCTGATCGGGCTGAAGTTCCGCGAACAGCTCGACCACCGGTTCGCCGAGTACTACCACATGCTCGAGCGCGGCACCGACCCGCTCTGCTACGTCGACCCGTACCTGCCGATCGAGAGCTTCCGTCTTCGCGACGAGGCGCGCGTCAAACTCGTTGCGCTGGTGCAGGAGATCATGGATCAGCGAATCGCGAACCCGCCGAAGGACAAGGCCGACCGCGACATGCTCGACGTGCTGGTGTCGATCCGCGACGAGGAGGGCAATCCACGATTCTCCGCGGACGAGGTCACCGGGATGTTCATCTCGCTGATGTTCGCCGGGCACCACACCAGCTCGGGGACCTCGGCGTGGACGTTGATCGAGTTGATCCGCCATCCCGACGTGTACGCCGAGGTGCTGACCGAGCTCGAGGAGCTCTACGCCGACGGCCAGGAGGTGAGTTTCCATGCGCTGCGCCAGATTCCGAAGCTGGACAACGTGGTCAAGGAGACCCTGCGCCTGCACCCGCCGCTGATCATCCTGATGCGGGTCGCCAAGGGCGAATTCGAGGTGCAGGGCTTTCCTATCCACGAGGGTGACTTCGTGGCGGCGTCGCCGGCGATCTCGAACCGGATCCCGGAGGACTTCCCCGACCCCGACGGGTTCAACCCGGACCGCTACAACAAGCCCGAGCAAGCCGACATCGTCAACCGGTGGACCTGGATTCCGTTCGGCGCGGGGCGGCACCGCTGCGTGGGCGCCGCGTTCGCACAGATGCAGATCAAGGCGATCTTCTCGGTTCTGTTGCGCGAGTATGAGTTTGAGATGGCACAGCCTGCGGATAGCTACCACAACGACCACTCCAAGATGGTCGTGCAGCTTGCCCGGCCGGCCAAGGCGCGCTACCGCAAGCGCAACGCGTAAGGAGTAAGTCCGATGGGCGGATTCAGAGTCGAAGCGGATCTGGATTTGTGTCAAGGCCACGCCATGTGCGAACTGGAGGCGCCGGACTACTTCCGGGTGCCCAAGCGGGGCAAGGTCGAGATCCTCGACCCCGAACCGCCCGAAGACGCCCGCGATGAAGTCGAGCGCGCGGTCGATATGTGCCCAACGCAAGCACTATTCATCAAAGAGAAGGAAGACTGACAATGGCGTCACAAGCGTCACACTCGCGCGAAGACCTCGAGGCATGGGTTGACCGCTGGCTGCAGGCCAACAAGGACTGTGAAAAAGCCGGCGACTGGAAGCCGTTGGCAGATTTCTACACCAAAGACGCGACCTACGGCTGGAACATCGGCCCCAAGGAAGATGTGATGTGCGTGGGCGTCGACGAGATCCGCGATGTCGCGCTCGGCCTGGAGATGGAGGGCCTGGAGAACTGGGTCTACGAGTACCAGAAGGTGCTCATCGACGAGAAGCAGGGCGAGATCGTCGGCTTCTGGAAGCAGATCGTCAACAAGACCGACGGCACCCAGGACGAGATCTACGGCATCGGCGGCAGCTGGTTCCGCCTCAACGACGAAGGCCTCATCGAGTGGCAGCGTGACTTCTTCGATTTCGGACACGTCGCGAAGATGTTCGCGAAGCTCATCGAGTCCGGCGATCTCAGCGCCGGCATGCAGAAGCGCATCGAACGCAGCATCGCCGGCGAGAAGCTGCCGGGCTACTACCCGATCGGGGAAGCACCGTCTCCGATCTGGTGAGCCGGAGCGCACCCAACCAAGCATTTGATTTGTTGTAAGCGCTATGCTGGCGCGACAAGGGTGCCGTGTGGCACTTGTCACCACCGCTGCCGGACGAGATCGGGTCGGGCAGTCAATTTCAAAGGCGAAATGGGGTCAGGTCCAACGTGAAGACAAAAGGCGCGCTGATCTGGGAATTCAACCAGCCGTGGTCCATCGAAGAGATCGAAATCGGCGACCCAAAGGCGCACGAGGTCAAGATCCAGATGGAAGCGGCGGGCATGTGCCACTCCGACCATCACCTAGTCACCGGCGGCATCCCGATGGCCGGGTTCCCGGTCCTCGGTGGGCACGAGGGTGCGGGCATCGTCACCGAAGTTGGACCCGGCGTCGAGGACATCGCCCCGGGCGACCACGTGGTGCTGTCCTTCATCCCGTCCTGTGGGCAGTGTCCGACCTGTCAGGCCGGCATGCGCAACCTGTGCGACTTGGGAGCCGGCCTGCTGGGCGGCGCCGCGGTCTCCGACGGCACCTTCCGCATCCAGGCGCGCGGCCAGAACGTCTTCCCCATGACACTGCTGGGCACCTTCTCGCCGTACATGGTCGTGCACCGCAGCTCGGTGGTGAAGATCGACCCGTCGGTGCCGTTCGAGGTGGCCGCCCTGGTCGGCTGCGGTGTCACCACGGGTTACGGTTCGTCGGTCCGTACCGCCAACATCCGGCCGGGTGAAGACGTCGCCATCGTCGGCGTCGGCGGTGTCGGCATGGCCGCGCTGCAGGGTGCGGCCAACGCGGGTGCACGTTACATCTTCGCGATCGACCCGGTGGAGTGGAAGCGCGATCAAGCGCTCAAGTTCGGCGCCACCCACGTCTACCCCGACATCAACGCCGCGCTGATGGGCATGGCCGAGGTCACCTACGGCCTGATGGCCCACAAGGTGGTCGTCACCGTCGGTGAGCTGCTCGGCGCCGACATCGACAACTACCTCAACATCACCCAAAAGGGCGGCACCTGCGTGCTGACCGCCATCGGCAGCCTGCTGGACACCAATGTGACCCTGAACCTGGCGATGCTGACCCTGATGCAGAAGAACCTGCAGGGCACCATCTTCGGTGGCGGCAACCCGCAGTACGACATCCCGCAGCTGCTGTCGATGTACAAGGCCGGCAAGCTCAACCTGGACGACATGATCACCCGCCAGTACAAGCTGGAGCAGATCAACGACGGCTACCAGGACATGCTGGACGGCAAGAACATTCGCGGCGTCATCCGGTTCACCGACGCCGATCGGTAAGCCGACCCACTGCGAGGCGCATGGTCGGCGAGTGACCGCCTTTCCGCACCTTTTGGCGCCGGGACGAATCGGCGCCATGACGGTGCGCAATCGGCTCGTCATGTCTCCGATGGAGACGATGTATGGCACCCCGGACGGGCTGCCCTCCGAGCGCACCCGCGACTACTTCGCGGCGCGCGCCCGTGGCGGGGTCGGGCTGATCACGTTGGGCGCCACCGGGGTTGACCATCACCACCCCGAGACTCCCGGTGGCCTGCATCTGGGTACCGACGAGGCGGTCGACGTCCATCGGGCGCTGGTGGAGGTCGTGCACGAACACGGGGCCAAGATCCAGCCCCAGATCGTGCACGCCGGGCCCGACGGCCTGGGGCCGGAGATCTTCGGCGTCACGTCGTTGGGGCCGTCGGTGATCCCGTCGTATCTCACCGGGCGGCCGTCAAGCGAGATCAGCAAGCAACAGCTCTGCGAGGTCTTCGACTTGTTCAAGGCCGCGGTGCGCCGTGCTGCCGAGGCAGGATACGACGGTATCGAGCTGCACGCCGCGCACGGCTACATGCTGCTGGGCTCTTTCCTTGCCCCACAACGCAATCGGCGGACCGACAACTATCGGGGCGACTCCACGCGCGGCCGGCTGCAAGTGGTGCTCGAGGCGCTGGCCGCAATTCGGTCCGAGGTCGGCGACGCGCTGCCGATCACCCTGCGCATCTCCGGTTACGAACGGGTCGCCGGTGGACGGCCGATCTACGAAACCGCCCGAATGGCACCCGAACTCGCAGCCGCCGGGGTGAACGCTTTCCACGTCAGCGGTGGGGTGATCGACCGGCTGGTCACCGGGATGGTCAACGCCGCCGACGACGGCGACGCACTCAACGTCGGCGCCGCCGCGGCCGTCAAGCAGGTGGTCGATGTGCCGGTGATCGCCGTCGGCCGGATCCATGACCCGGGACGGGCCGAGCAGATCCTGGCCGACGGGCGCGCGGACTTCATCGCGATGGGACGCCCGCTGCTGGCCGACCCCGACCTGCCGCGCAAACTGCAATCCGGCCAGGCGCACCGCGTCCGCAAGTGCATCTCCTGCGAAAACTGTATTGACGCAATGGAACAGCGCTTTTCCGTCGACTGCGCCGTCAACCCCCGCACCGGCAAGGAACGCGAATTGGCGGCACCCCACGCCGGGCGCGCCAAGCGCGTCGTGGTGATCGGCGGCGGACCGGCCGGCTTGGAGGCCGCCCGGGTGGCCGCCGGGCGCGGCCACCGCGTCACGCTCTACGAACGCGCCGGCCAACTCGGCGGCGCGATGCGCTGGGCATCCGTGCTGCATCCGGAAAACCAGCCGTTCCTGAGCTATCTGCGCGAGGAGATCAGGCTGAGTGGCACCAAAGTGCATCTGGGCCATACTGTTTCGGCCGACGATGTCGTCGCGCACGCGCCTGACGCGGTGGTGGTAGCCACCGGTGGCCACGTCGCTGTGCCGTCGATCCCGGGAGCCGACCTGCCACACGTGCACACCGGACCGGAGTTGCGTGAGTTGCTCAGCGGCCACGCCGAATCCACCGATCCAGCCTGGCAACGGCTGGGTGCCTCGCTGTTGGCGGGCTGGCGGCAGCGGCTGGTGCGCCCCGGCGCGGTCCGGCTTGCCACCCGCGCCTGGATGCCGCTCGGCCGGCGGGTCGTCATCATCGGCGGCGACCTCGTCGCCCTGGAACTCGCAGAGTTTCTGGCAGGCCGGGGCCGGCTGGTGTCGATCCTCGAGGCCGGCAAGGACATCGCCCCAGAAGTGGGCAACAAACGCAAGACTGAACACATGGATCGACTCGACCGCCTCGGCGTCACCGTGCACGTCCGCGCCGCCGTCGACCGCATCACGACGCAGGCCGTGGCGTTCACACCCGTCGGCGGGCCCCCCCGAGAACTGCCCGCCGAAAGCGTCGTGATCGCCGGATCGGTCGAGCCCGACACCGCGCTGTTCGACAAGCTCAAAGCCGCGATGCCCGGCACCGAGGTGCATGCCGCGGGCGATTGCAGCGGCCTGGGGCTCATTCGTAAGGCAACCGAAGAGGGCGCACGCGCCGCGTGCGCGATCTAGTGACAGGAGAGATATCCATGACCCAAACCGCCCAATCCCCGGCACTGACCGCGTCGCAGTCGTCGTGGCGCTGCGCACAAGGAAAAGACCGGGACGGCTGGCTGGCACTGATGACCGACGATGTCGTCATCGAGGACCCGATCGGCAAGTCCGTCACCAACCCCGACGGCACCGGTGTGCGCGGCAAAGCAGCCGTCGGCGAGTTCTTCGACAACAACATCGCCAAGAACCAGCTCACCATCACCTGCGAGGAGACCTTCCCGTCGAGCACACCCGACGAGATCGCTCATATTCTGGTGCTGCAGAGCAAGTTTGAGGGCGGCATCACCAGCAAGGTGCGCGGCGTGTTCACCTACAAGGTCAACGACGCGGGCCTGATCACCAACATGCGTGGGTACTGGAACCTCGACGTGATGGAGTTCGGCCAGGAGGACTGACTCCGGGTCGTGCGATCGCCAAACCTATGCTGGGGCCATGGCGTCGATCTTCACCAAGATCATCAACCGTGAACTCCCCGGCCGATTTGTTTATGAGGACGACGACGTCGTCGCATTCCTGACGATCGAGCCGATGACACAAGGCCACACGCTGGTGGTGCCGCGCGCCGAGATCGATCAGTGGCAAGACGTTGACAACCCGGCGTTCGCCCGCGTGATGTCGGTGAGCCAGTTGATCGGCAAGGCCGTGTGCAAGGCGTTCCGGGCCGAACGAGCCGGCGTGATCATCGCGGGACTCGAAGTGCCCCACTTACACGTTCATGTGTTCCCCACCCGCAGCCTGAGCGACTTCGGCTTCGCCAACGTCGACCGCAACCCGTCGACGGAATCGCTCGATCAAGCACAGGCCAGGATCAAGGCGGCCCTGGCGCAGCTGGCGTAGGCGTCAGCCAACCTGGGCGGGTACGTCGCTGACACGCGGCAGGCTGACGCGGAAGCAGCAGCCCTCCCCTGGCGCGGTTCGCACCGTCACCCTGCCGCCGTGCGCCTGCACCAACGAGTCGACGATGGACAACCCGAGTCCGGTACCGCCGCTGGCCCGGGCCCGGGACGAGTCGGTGCGATAGAACCGCTCGAACACCCGCGACGCATCCTGTTGGCTCATGCCGGGACCCTTGTCCGCCACCTCGATCACCGCGTCGTCACCGGAGGTGCCGACCCGAACGATGACGTCCGCGGTTGCCGGGGTGTGCTGCAACGCATTGGCCACCAGGTTGCTCAGCACCTGGCGGATCCGGGGCTCGTCGCCGAGCACCTCGGGGGTGCCGGGGCCGTCGAGAACTTCCATCGAGATGGTGCGTTTGGGGTCGATCGCCTGCCCGTCGTGCACGGCGTCGCTGGCCAGCGCCAGCAAGTCGACGCGATGGTGTTCCAGCGGGCGTTGCACGTCCAGCCGCGCCAGCAGCAGCAAGTCGTCGACCAGTAAACCCATCCGGCTGGCTTCGCTTTCGATGCGCGACAGCAACATGGCCACGTCGCGCGCGGCGCCCTGCCGATATAGTTCGGCGAAACCGCGAATGGTGGTCAGCGGGGTGCGCAGTTCGTGGCTGGCGTCGGTGATGAACCGGCGCATGCGGTCCTCCGAGCCGCGGGCCGTCTCGGCCGAGGACTCCGAGGACGCCACCGCTTGCTGAATCTGGGTAAGCATTCCGTTGAGCGCCAACGAAAGTCGGCCCACTTCGGTCCGCGGATCACGTTCTGGGACACGACGATCCAGTTGTCCCGCCGCGATCGCGGCGGCTGTCTGTTCGACCTCGATCAGTGGCCGAAGGCTGCGGTGCACCACCGCGAAGCCGGCTATACCGACCACCACCAGCACCGCCACGCCGATGCCGAACTGCAACCACACCAGTGAGCGCACCGTGTGCTGGACGTCGGACAGATCGATCGCGACGGTCGTCAGGCCGTTGGGCCCTCGCACCGACACCGCTCGCCACTGAATATCCGAACCGCTGATTGAAGGCAGCGTGGTCGGGTTGGGGCCGACGTCGCTGTCGGGCGGCAGGGCCGGTTCGGCATTGCGATCATTGATGGCCGTGAACGGTTTGCCGTCCGTGCCGACGCCGCGCACGTAGTACTTCGACGGCGGCCGGCCCGGGTCGGGGCCCTCGAAAGAGGACGCCGTCAACTGCCGCCGCGGCGCCAACGCCCAGCCGCGCGACGCCTCCAGCAGCGTCTGGTCGATTCGGCTGATCAGACTGTGCCGCAGGATCGACGTGACCATGATGCCCGAGGCCGCCAGACCGCAGGCCACCAAAACCAGGGTGGCCGCGACCAGCCCCACCCGTAGGGGCAATCCACGCCGAACCTGTGTGGCCGTTTCCGTATTGTTCGCCACCGATTGCTACTTTCGCCGAGTGGCCGAGTGGGTGCTCAGCGGGGCTCCCGAAGAACATAGCCCACCCCGCGCAAGGTGTGCAGCAGCCGCTTCTCCCCAGTATCGATCTTGCGACGCAGATACGACACGTACGACTCGACGACATTCACGTCGCCGCCGAAGTCGTAGCGCCACACGTGATCGAGGATCTTCGGCTTGCTCAGCACCGTCCCCGCATTGATCACGAAGTACCGCAGCAGCGTGAATTCGGTGGGCGACAACGACACGGGTTCGCCGGCCTTCCACACTTCGTGGGTCTCTTCGTCCAGCTCGATGTCGGCGAACGTCAGGCGGGCGTTGTGCGTTTCGGCACCCCCCTTGCCGGCTCGCCGCAAGATGACCCGCAACCGGGCGACGACCTCCTCCAGACTGAACGGCTTCGTCACGTAGTCGTCGCCGCCCAGCGTCAGGCCCGCGATCTTGTCCTGCAAGGAGTCGCGCGCGGTCAGGAACAACGCCGGGGCATCGATCCCGTCGGCACGCAGCCGGCGCAGCACCCCGAAGCCGTCCATTCCGGGCATCATCACATCGAGGATCACCGCGTCGGGCCGTGCTTCGCGGGCGCGATCCAGGGCTTGGGCACCGTTGGTCGCCGTGGCCACCTCGAATCCCTGGAACTTCAGACTCACGGAAAGCAGTTCGACGATATTGACCTCGTCGTCGACGACGAGGACGCGTGCCTCCGGTTTGGTTTCGCCTTGGCTCGCCACTGTCATCTCGTTACATCCGTCCCTTGCTTGAACATTGCCTGTGCAATTATTGTGCAATTCCTGTGAGCTGGGTGCGCATCATCTGCCAACAGTCTGCCAGGAAACATCGCATCGCCTTGGACCGGTCCCCGTTTTTTGGGGCGCGTCGTGCATAGACTCGAAGTCATGGACTTCGCCAGAAGCATGGTTACCGTCGCGACCGCACCCGCGCGGGCCGGCCTTGCGGCTGCGGAAGCGAGCCTGAACCTGGCCAGCGCGGCAGTCGGGGTGGCGAAGCGATCGCTGGGCGACGGCGGACAGGTCGGTACCAACGCCGTAACTTCCATGCTGGGAATCGACGACGCGATCATCCGCGCCAATCGACTGGCCAAGCTGATGGACGACGACGCACCGCTGGGGCGCGCCATGGCGCCCGACGGGCCGGTCGACCGGTTACTGCGCCCGGGCGGCGTGGTCGACCTGTTGATGTCGGAGGGCGGTCTGGTCGATCGCCTGACCGCGGAGGGTGGCGGCCTAAAGCGCGCGCTGCAGCCGGGTGGGCTGGCCGATCAGCTGCTGTCCGAGGACGGGTTGATCGAACGGGTGCTGTCCGAGGATGGGTTGGCGGACCGACTGCTTTCCGAAGGCGGTCTGATCGACAAGCTGACCGCCAAACATGGTCCGCTCGACCAGCTCGCCGACGTCGCCGACACCCTGGCCCGGTTGACGCCGGGGATGGAGGCGCTGGAGCCTGCCATCGCCACTCTGCAGGACGCCGTCATGGCACTCACGATGGTGGTCAACCCGCTGAGCAACATCGCCGACCGCATACCGCTGCCCGGCCGCCGGCCACGCCGCTCGCCATCACGGCCGGTGCCCTCACAACGCATCATCGACGGCGACTCGTGACCCGTTAAGCTTGCAGCCGATTTACCCAGCCTCCTTAGCTCAGTGGTAGAGCACTCGCCTTGTAAGCGAGCGGTCGTCAGTTCAATCCTGACAGGAGGCTCCGAGCTTGGGGGCTCCGAGCTTTCGCGCACATAAGAGCGCCAACGCTTTTCGGCTGCAGACGAACTACTGACGATCCGGGCCGTCGAAGGTCATCGCACCCCGCCAGTAGGCGTCTCAGAAATGCATGACACCCAGGTTCGTGGCCACCACATCGGAGGCGTCGATCTCATTCAGGAAGGTGGTGAACGACTCCTCGTGCGTGCCGCCGTCGACGGGATCGGCGTAACGGACGCTCGTCCCGTCCGGGGAGCCGTCGCCCCGCAAGCCGACCACGATGTGGGCGTGCACCAAATGGTCGCCGTCGATGGCGTCGTCACCGATAACGAGCAACGGGCCATGCTGCTGCAGCAGGCGCAGGATGCCGCGTGGCAAGTAGTCCATTGGCGGCTCGGACACCAGCCCGAGGGCGCCGGTGTAGCTCACGACCTCTGCCGACGACAACGGATAGTCGGCGTCGAGCTTGGCTCGCCACCCGCCGCCCAGTTGGTCTGCGGCTGCGGTAACTGTGAGCGATGTGCGACGCAGCCAGCTGGTCAGCATCGCACCGGCTGCGGCCCAACAGGTGTTGGGACTCGGCTGGGCGATCGCCACCAGCGGGGGGTCGACGTCGAACGACAGCGGTCCGGTGGCCGAGCGGTCCCCGCTCGTTACCGACACTGTCCCGCTCGGCCTGGTAACCGTGACGGATCCGTTCGGGGAACTGGCCGCCCGCTCGATGGCCCGGCGTACGGCAGGGCTGCTGCTCGGGGGCGGATCGTTGGCGGTCGCTGCACCGGCGGAGGCCTGCAGCGCAGTTCGTGCCAGCGAGTTGGCCTGGTCGGCGGAGATCAGGCCCTGGTCCCGTGCATTTTGGATCCGTTTGAGGTTGCGATCCATGGTTTGGTTCTGGAACTTCTGCTGCGCCAGGCCGGCGGCTTGTGTTCCGAAGAACTGCGCGGTGTCCAGCGCGCTGCTGAATGCCTGCGCGGCCGCCTGCTGGGTCAGATCGAGGCCGGTCAGGTCGCGGAAAAGGTTTGGGGTGCCGATGAGTTTCAGCGCGGCCGCGAGTCCGGTGGGGTCCGGAGCGGACGGCACCTGCTGGTAGCCGACGATCGGTGTCGGGAATGCATCGGCGGAGGTGCCCGCGGGCGCAGTGCGGCGACTAGCCGTCGAGATCGCCTGGATGGCGGTCGGTTGGTCGGGGTTCGGGCTTTCCTCCCATCGCCAGAACCGGGTGTCGTCTTTCTTCTCGCAGCTGTTGCAGGCACCCGGCACGGCTTCCGCGTAGATGCCCTTGGTCGGGACGCTGATCCGCCTCGGCGGTGGAGGATCGACGTTGTAGAGGTCGCGCAAGGACGCTCGCTCTTCTTTGCTGCTTTGCCATTGCGGGTCGAGATGGGTGCCTGGTACGACCGGCAGAACCAAGCAGTTGCCCACGATGCCGATGAGTCGGTTCTCGACCACGCTCGCTACACTTCGGCCGCCGGCGTTGGGCGCCAGGAAGCCGTCCAGCAAAAGGTATCGGCGGTTCGCGTCCATCGCGCGCCAAATCGCCTGGTGGTAGTACTCCATGCGCTCGTTGAGGTGGGCGAGGAGTTTCGTGGCCAGCGCAGTGTCCTCCTGCCGGGGATTGCGCGTTTCAGTTCGGTCCAGCCGGACCGGGACGTGCGCTTCGAGCCCGGCGCTGATTTCCTCGTCGACGGCGGCGTCGTTGACAAGGTCGTGGCTGAGGTGGTCGGTGCGGTATTGCATCGACGCGGTACGTACGACGAACTTCGCGCCGAGAGGCAGCGTCGCACCAAGTGACACCGTGAGGCCGGTAATGCGGTTGCGCAACACGCCTGGACCGAGTTGCGGCTGCACGCTGACTAGCAGGTTCTGGTCGGGGGCCCATGTGCTGACAAGCGTCGGCTCAACTAGCACCGACGTGCTGCTGGCCCCACCGTCGAGTTCAAGGTCCAGTTCGAGCGTTGAGACGATGCGCGCCGCAAGTGCCGGAGCGAGGCGCTGTGTCCACACGGTGTCGCGGCGCTCAGGTGGCACCAATCCCAGTGAGGCATTCCACACGTTCTGAGCGGTGTCGGGCAAGAATGCCGCCCACATTCCCCACTGGCCCGAGTCGAATCCGCCGTCGGCGGTGTCGGCCGGTCGGGGGAGATCGAGGGTCACCCACAATTCTCCATCGAGCTGAGTGACCTCTTCGTCGGCGTATCGCCCCAGCGGGAGGTCGGCGTCCGTCCAGTTCGTCAGCATTCGGGCGATCGCGTCGAATCCGCCTGCGAGATCAGTCCGCGACAGGGCGGAGTTGAGGCTGTCGCGCCAGCGCAACGCTTTGGCCGGCGTGAAGGTGTCGAGCGCGAGAGGGACAAACAGGCATTCCTGGACGTCAGCCGCCTCGACCGAGACCTGGAAGTGACGCAGTACTTCGAAGTACTCCATCGTCACGGCATGGCAGTGATTGTGGTTGGATACCACCTCGGTTTGGACGGTTAGGGACTCGCCCTGGCGCGCCGACTGAACGGTGGTCACTCGCTGACTCCGTACGCTGTTCGCGGCTTGGGCGGTACGGTCCTGCGCCTGATTGAGCATGCTCGACGCGACGTCGCGCGCGTTGTAAGCGTGTGCTTCGGAGTGCGCGCTCGATTCGCCACCTCCGCCACCGAAAATGACCGGGCCGATGAAACCGGCGATTCCACCGCCGACCGCCTGGACGCTCGCCGAGGACGAGCCGTGGTCATGCTCGGCCAGGGACGAGTAGATGATTTCGGAGATGTCGCGGTCGTGGCTCAGGGAAGCGGCCACCTGCTCTGCTTCCGCACGGCTTGCCTGGCGTATCGCGGTCTCCCGCCGGTCCCAGTCAAGCGTGGCGATCTGCTTGGTCTGTCCCGGTGCGAGCGGCAGCGAGTACAGAAGGTCGCCCAAGGAATACCCGTCCGCCCGCCAAACCTGTTTCATGGTTAGCAGGTGTCCGACAGCGACGGTGGTGGCCTGGTAAATCTCCGGTTGGTCATCCCACGCCGAGCGATGGTCCGCGTCGGGTGTGAACCGTCCCGCGACGGCGGGGCCGACCGCGGTGACAAGCTCACCGATCATCTTGAGTCTGCTCAGGATGTCGGCGCGCTGCAGCATATCGACAGTCGGGCTGGAGGCGCCAAGTCCGGTGCGCAGCTGATCGGTCACCGTCGCGGCGTCGAGCAATAGCTTGGGTGCCCGGCGGGCCGCATCGCGCTTTGCCATCGGCTCTGCGAGCTGCTGCAGCTGTTGGACCAGGTGCGGCGGCAGACCGGTCGGAGACGGCAGCGGCACGCCCTTGATCTGCGGCTCAGTCGTACGCACGACCGCATGGAATCGCAATTCCTCAACAGTGCGATTCGGCACGGTCAGGTCGACGCAGCGACCTGCTCCGAGATCACTAGAGAATGCGGCGCTGTCCTGTGTGAGTTCAGCCTGCCCAGGGTTACGCGGGGGTGTCGCGGTGTCGCAGTCGCACTCGGAGTCCGCGGTTCCCGCGGCAGGCGGGGGTTCGATCGTTGTCGGCGTGACCAACACGACTGTTCGCGGGAACCGTCCGTCGGTCTGCAGCGGTACGGGGATTGCGTCGCTCGGGCCGACGGTGCCGAATGCGGAAACGTACACGTCGGTGGGCCAGTCGTCGGCAAAGTAGCCACCGTCGGTGGTCTGGGCGGCGACCACCGGGACCGCTGGAGCACCGTCCAGCCGACCCCAGAGAAGCACCAAGAGACCGGCCGGCGAGCCGGCCCCCGTAGGGTCGAGCACGCGACCGACCAGCCGGATGATTCGGCCAGCAGTCGGATCGCTGGTGGGCGCCACCACGATGCCTGGTACGGGCGTGGCGGGCAGGTCGAGGTGGGCGGGCAAGGGCGCGGCGGCCGCCAGCGAGGTTGAGGCAACCTCGACCCCGTTCGGAGCGCTGGCCCGTACAGTCACCGGACCGACATAGCCGTCAGGCAGCGCGAGCGTGAAGTTGCCGTCGTTCGGGGTCGTGGTGGCGACGGAGCCCGGTACCTTGACGTCGTCGATCTCTACGCCATAGGAGGCGACGACGCGGTACCCGGTCCAGTCGGTGTGCGGTGGGCCGGTCAGTGTCCCCGGCAGAGCGGGCATACTCGGGCTCCTAGGCGTTCGGTGGGCTGGTGAAGACGACATCGGTGTCGGCCATCGTGTCGGCCGCCCAGCCGACGCGGAGGCGTGCACCGTCGGGTGGGGTGGTGGCGAGCAGACCGGAGAATCCGCTGCCGTCCGGATAGTTCACGACCAGCTCGACCGGCACTTCCCCGACGGCGGCAGTGATTCCGCCGCCGACATGCTTGAACCCCGAGCCCACAGCCCAGATGCGGATCGGGTGATCGGGGTCCTCGATCAGTTCGAAGAGCCCTCCGGTCACGAGAAGTTCCTCGTCCATGGCAGATCGCCTCCTACCGCTTCACCAGCGCGATGCTGTCCAGGAACAGGTGGGTGGTGTCCGCCGGATCGGTGTCGAACGAGATGGACTTGATCGCGCGGCGGTCGATCCCGGTGAAGGCCTTAATCGGCACCGGGACAGTCTCGAGCGGCATGAGGCACACATCGTTTCCGTGCGCGTTTTTCCGGATGGGACGATTCGGCCGGGTCTTGCCGTACGTGTTCCAGTCGACGATCGCGGATTTATTGGCGGTGTCGGTCAGCGTGATTTTCACTCGTGGCAAAGGCGCCGCGGCGACGGTGGCGTCGGAGGTGGGGTCATACCAGCCGGACAAGGAGACGAGCAGCAGATCGAAGCTGGCCCAGTCCTTGTGGGTGGCGGGGATGTCGCTGCTCAAGAAGCGGGTGCCAGGCGCGGTGGCGCCCGACCGGTCGACGTGCACCACCTTGGTTTGGTGTGGGGTGTGCTCGTCCATCGTGACCGGTGGCGGACCGGCGCTTATCTGCGCATCACCCATCTCCTCCACCCGGGCCGACGCCGGCATGGTGCGCGGCGCGCCAAGCGATGTGAACGACGGATTCTGGAAGTCGTCGACAACCTTCAGCGTCGTGCCGAACGACCACTGCAGTGAGGCGCGCTCACCCAGCGAGTTGGCAGTTCGGCCGTCGAAACGGCCACCCAACGGTTCGCCCTTGAGCTTCCAGCGCATGAGGTCTCCGATGTACTCCACGGCCATCTTCTGGTGCTCATTACCGCCGCGGCACCGTGGGTCGTTCGTGTCGTTACCATCGGCCAACCACACAGTGTTGAATCCGTTGTGGCTGAAGCGTTCGAGGTAGGTCGAAGCCTTCTGGCAGTCGGCCCGGTCGTACTGGCGGAAGCCGGTGCCCACCGGGCCCGAAGCGCCGTCGCCGCCGTAGATATCATTGTCGAGCGCGCCGTAGAGGAGGTAGTAGAAGCCGGCCTCGTTTGCGGTCAGCGTCGGCCGCACCGCGGGCACGTCGCCACCTTTGAGGTCGCTCGGCGCTAGCCCGGAGACGGCGAGAACCAACACGGGAGGCACGCCGGAGCCGCGGATCTGTTTGGCGGCTTGCACGACGCCGTCCCCGCCGCGGGAGTGCCCGATCAACCCGAACTTACCGAGATCGAGTCTGCCGGATAACAGCCCGGTGGACGCGTTGTGGGCGGCGACGAGTTGGTCGATCGCCGCCTGGATGAGGTCGGCTCGGGTCTGCACACCGCACCCGAAGAAGTTCGCGAAATTGCCGTCGACGGACACCGAGACGATGCCGTGGCGCGCCAACTCCGCCTGTAGGTATTCGTATCCGAGGTAACTGGACTTCTCGTCGATTGCGGCGGTGTTGGCCGACGGGATCTGCTGCGGACCAGCAGGAGTTTGAACTGTGTGCGCCGTCCCGGCCGTCAGAACCGGGAGCGGGTTCCAGGAGTCGAAGACGCCGTGGGCGATCACCACGACCGGCAGCTTCGGCGGGTTCGGCGCACCGGTGCCGATCAGTCGATCTAGGTGACGAGCGTCGGCCGGGTAGCACAGCCGCAGCCGCAGATACAGCTGGAATCTCGTAGCGACTGCGGGATCGATGCGAAGGCGGCCAAGCGAGACCAGTGCGTCCCAGTTGTCGAGCCAAACGTAGTTACCCTGCCCCGCATCAACAATCGCACCCATCGGGGCGGTGTTGCGCAGCGCCGCGACGGTAGTGATCGGGGACTTCACGACGAATTTGTGTGGCGGCGGTCCGGCGAAGGTGGGGCCGTCCTGCACCAACGACCCACTGACCCAGCTGTCCAGACTGTTGGTGAACTGCGGTGTCGGTACGGCACCTAGCGCGACGTCGTCGGCCCCCGTCCCGTCGAAGCTCGCCTGCACCGTCTCATCGGGCGTCGCCACGCTGACCGTCCCTTGCTGGGACTGGGTGGCCGCATCGATCGCCTTGCTGACGGCCGGGTCGTGCACCGGCGATGTCTGGGTGACCGGTGGCTGGCCAACAAGACCCTGCAACGCAGTGTGGGCCAGTTCGTTGGCCTGCTGGTCGGTGAGCAGCCCGGCTGCCCGGGCCGACGTGATCTGATCCAGCGTGCGGTCGACGTTGCGGCCGATCTCCTGCTGCTGGGCCAGCTTCGCGGCGGTCCCGCCGAGCGACTTGGCAACATCCATGACGCCCTTGAACGCGGACAGGGCGTTGCGCTGCGTCCCGGCCAAACCGGTGGGGTCGCGGAAGATGTCCGAGCGGCCCAGGACCTCGAGCGCCTGCTGCAGACCTAGCGGGTCGGGCAGCGCGGCAGGCGCCTGAATGTTGACGATGGACGGCGGCAGCGGTGTCGGCGTCAGATCCGGCTCGCTTGCCACCCGGCTGTCCAGCGACAGCGGCGCGATCACGGTGGGATTGTCGGGATCGGGCGATTCCTCCCATCGCCAGAATCTCGTGTCGTCGATGGTTTCGCAGGAGTCGCAGGCGCCCATGACCGCCTCGGCGTAGACGCCGCGGGTGGGGACGCTGATTCGGACCGGGTCGGGTGGGTCGGGGGCGAATGCATGCACCAAATCGACCAGTTCCCCGGTTTCAGGGTCGGGCACCAACGTGGGGTCGAGATGGATACCGGGCGTCACCGGCATCACCAGGCAGTTGCCGACGATCCCGATGAGGGTGTTTTCCACCACGCTGGCGACGCTGCGGCCGCCCGCCTGGGGCGCGATCATGCCGTCGAGCAGCAGGTAGCGCCGGGCGGCATCCATTCCGTGCCAGATCGCCTGATGGTAGAACTCAAGGTTCTCGTTGAGGTGGCGAAGAAGCCGATCCGCCAGTCGTCGGTCCTCCGCCCGCGGGTCGCGGCGCTCCTCGGGATCCAGCGGCGTCGGAATGACGATCTCGGTTGCGCGCGCGAGGTCTGCGTTGATGCGTGGCGCGTCGAAAAGCACATGGCGCAAATGCGCGGTGTCGTACCGCGCCCGGCCGGACTCCACCATGATCCGCGCGTCCGGCGGCAGGGCGAGCCCGTCGAACCAAATGCGAAGCCGCGCAATCTCTTCCCTGGGGAGCGGTGCCAGCGCGCCCGCCGGCCGCAGGCTCACATACAGCGCGATGTTCTCGTCGTACCGCGACACAAGCGTCGCCTCCATCGGCACCGGGATCTGCACGCCGGCACGCGTCACATATGCGACTTTGAGATGGTGCATCAACTGTTCGGCGATGCCGGGGGCCACGTGGTCGCGAAAGTAGAGGTCGCGCTGCGCGGCCACAAGCGCCGCGAGCTGAAGGTTGAAGAGCATCAGCGGGGCGGTGGACAGGTACGGGATGAGCCAATTCCACTGAGTGGCTGTGAAAGCGCCGTCTTTGTCGTCCGGCGGGCGGGGGATCACGAACCGCACCCGCAACTCACCCTCGATGACCTCTGGCGGCTCCTGCGAATAGCGGTGCTCCGGAAAATCCGCCCCGACCCAGTTGGAGGCGATGCGGTCCACCGCGTCGAAGCCACCGAGCAGCGACTGATCGCGGAGATAGTACGACAACGTCGCCCTCCAGCGGCGCGCCTTGGCGGCGTCGAACGGCAGCATCGGCAGTGGCACAAATAGGCACTCGCTGACGCTGGCCAACTCGTGGGTCACCAGGAAGTGCCGCAGAACCTCGAAATACTGCACTGTCACGGCGTGACAGTGGTTGTAGTTGGCGATGACTTCGGTTTGGGCGCTGACCTGTTCGTCCTGTGCGACGGTCTGCACCACAGTCGAGCGCTCGTCACGCAGCGCGGACGCACGTTGGCTGGTGCGGTCGGACAGCTGCTGCAGCGAATTTGCGGTGAGGCTGCGCGCGGAGTCCTGCCAACTCGACGAATCTGCTCCACTCGCGCCTCCGGCGACGCCGCCGAAGATGCCGAAACCCGACCCAATGAAACCTGCGCCGATACCGCCGCCCGCGGCCCACGTCGACGAGTCAGAGCCGGCGTCGGTGTGTTCCTCGAGGTGGCTGCCTGCGATCTCGTTGATGTCCCGGTCGCGTTCGGCGATAGCCGACAGCGTCTCCTCGTACTCCAGCTGTTCGCTGCGGGCCGCCGTCGTCTGTCGTTCCCAGTCCAAAACTGCGATCTGGCGTTTCTCGCCGGGTGCAAGAGGAATCGAGTGCACGAGATCGCCCAGCGAATAACCGTCCGCTCGCCAGACCTGGCGGAAGTGCAGCACATGGCCGATGGCTACGGTCACGGCCTCATACACCGTCGGTGTGTCGTCCCAGTCGATGGCGTGTGTGCCGTCGAGGTCGGTACGAACCGGTTGGACGCCGCGCACGATGTCGAGCAGGCGCAGAGTCTCCCGAGTCGCCGATGCCAGACCCGCCGCATATAGCGCGTCGATGCTCAATGACTCGGGCGAGGAAAGCAGCTGGCCGACCGCAGCGGCGTCAAGCTTCTGTAGGAAAGCGTCGCCGTCCGGCGACCCGGTTTCCAGCGGGGCGGAGGAAGTGCGCATCGCCGGCGCCCGATTGTCGGATGCGGCTTGCAGTGCCGTCTTGGTTACTACTTCCTGCAGCGCCGTCAGCACCTTCGGTGGCACGCGCGGCGGCTGACCGATCGTTATGGGCCGCACGTCGGGCTCGGTGCTGCGCACGACGAGAGTGTGGTGATACTCCTCCAGTACCCGGTTTGGCATCGTGAGGTTGACGCAGCGTCCGCCTAGGTCCTGGCTGAATGCGCTCGGGTTGGCGACGAGATCGGCCTGGTCAGGTGCCCTCGGCGGCACGGCGTGGCAGTCGCATGATGCGTCCTCGGGAAGCTCGTCGACCACGAGAATGACGCGGGTCGGCAAGCGGCCCGACTCGAGCGGGATCGGCAGGTGCTCCCCGCCGGCGACGCTCCCGAAGGCGCTGGCCAGCTCTCGGTCCGGCCATGGTGCGCCGAAGTATCCGCCGCTCTGCGTGTCCACCGCGACCAACGGCGTGGCCACGCCGTCGTTGTCCACGCCCCACAGCACCACCGCGACGCCGCCGGGCACCACCCCGCCCCGCCGGTCGATGACCCTGCCGGTCAACCGCGGAATCGTCCCCAACCGTGGATCGTCCGACGGGCGCACGACGTAGCCGCTGGCGGGACGCGCCGTCAGGGTGACCGCCGTGGTTAGCTGATCTGCTTTGAGGTTGGTACGGGACAACACCACACCGGACGGCGCCAGGATGGCCGCCTCCACGCCGACCCCGTCGGGAACATCGACTGAGAATTTGTCGTCAGCGGCAATGGGCGCGCTTGCCGCGCCCGGGACCGCGACGTCGCCGTCGCTGCTCGACGGCGCAGACCACGTCACCAACACACGGTGGCCGGCGAAGCTACCCGCATCCGGCGGATCGGCGATGACTCGTCCATTTATCACGGTCATTTGGCACCGCTCCCCGCCAGATGGGAATGAGCGGAACCCCTTCGGGCAATTCCCACTGATGCCCCCCAATCCGCGAACGCGGTTGTGTGCCACATCGATGCTAACGACAGTCGTGCTGCTGGACGTGAAAAATCGACTACTTTTATTCGTAATTCCGGCAAGCGGACAATGCGCCAGACTGGTCAGCTCTTCCGCAGCTTGTGGCTTGGGACTTGTCGGCCCGTGCGGCGCACCGAGGGAGAACGGCCACCAGGATGGGGCGCCCAGTGCTCCGCTCCCAGGTCCTCCAGTCGAACGATGCGCGCGCCATAAGCTTCGCTGTCAATCACAGACCTTACTGGGCACGCCTTGGGCACACCTGACACATACCGGGGCAATCTCAGCGAATTACGCAAAATGTGATTCCGCATCTCGGGCCGGTTCAACATCGCGATCATGGTTGTTTCAACAGGTCAATCCTGGATTACGGGTGGCCCGGGATGCCTTCCAGACCTCCCTGGATACCGTGCAGATCGTCCTGGATGCCTTGCAGTTTCCCTTCGATCGCCTGCAGGTCGGAAAGAGTGTCCTGATAGGCCGGCTGCATCTGGTCCGGGGTTGCCGGTTGGGACTGAGGGCAGTACGCGACGATCGCACCCGCGGTGACGCTGGCGCTTTGGTTCGCGTCCCATATCGACGACCGCTGCACGAATCCGACCGCATCCGCGAAATTCGGTTGATGTGCCAGGAAGTCGCAGACTGCGTGTCCTTGGGTCATCACGTATTCCTGGCTGGGAACCGGCACGCCTTCCTGTTTCAACGCCGTGATGAGGGCCACGTCGGCGATGTCGATCCGCGGAGCGGGGGCTTTGGGCGCAACAGGTTTGGGCGGCGCGGCCGACGGTGGGGTCTCCGTCGGTTGCGCTTCCGCCGAATGCTCCGACGAATCCTGGTGGTGCACCGCGAATATCACCACCACCGCGGCGACGACGGCTACCAGAGAGAGCGGCAACGCCGCCAAAAAGCCAAAGCGGCGCAGCACACCCTGACGCCGGCGAGGCGTGGTGCCGGTCTTGTCGCCGCGCGACCAGGTATCGGGGACGAACACGACTTCACCCGTCGTCACCGCGTCGGTGCGAGACGCCCCCGCGCTGTGGGCCAGGAGCTCGTCGAGTAGTTCGTCGACCTCTCGCGACGACGACTGCCCGCCCTGCTCGTGGACCGATCGGCGGCCGAGCGCGATGCGCCGCAATTCGGAGTCGATCGTCTCGCGGTCCCGCATATCAACCAGTTTGAGAGTGTCACGACATTGTGACAAGTCCCGGTCAACACCGTGGCGCTATTTGCCGGCTTCTGGGGACCGCCAGGACGCGCTAGTTACTTAGCTGAACTATGTTTCAATGCAGCGTGATTCACGTTTGTACGGGTCCACGAGTGCGAACCCGCACAAAGATCTACACAGTGACAACACAGTTAACTCTCGGTCAACGCGCGTACGTTCGGCGCCCATGAAGAAGCTGTTTCCAGCGATGGTGCTGTTGATTCCGCTAATTGGCGTGGCTACAACGCCCGACACAATCGCCAAGGCTCACGCCGACCAGGTTACCTTCGCTCCCGACTGGCCCAACCACAGAAAGCAGACTGAAAAGATGATCTGCGCCGCCCTGGCACAGGGTTGGTCACGTCGGCAGATTGTCAGTACTGCGGAAAATGCCAATAATTCCGACCTGACCGGGCTAGGCACAGATGAGGCCGCGGAACGCGCGGACGCATACATTGATGCGGCTCGCTACGAGGATTGCCCAACGCTCAACGCGAGCTGATCCATTCACGCCTAGCAACAGCGCCGGGACTAACTCTTGCCGCTTTTGCGGGACAGGAACGCCCGCATGTATTGCTGGGGCTCCCCCGTCAGGAATGACAGACCGAACTGCTCGATGCTGTCTTCGATCGCCCCGTGCAAGGTCATGTCGAACCATTTGTTGAGGAGTCGTTTTTGTTGGCGAACCGCGTACGTGCCGTAGCCGCTGAGTTTCGTGGTCAGTTCGCCGATGCGGCCGTCGAGTTCTTCGGCCGTGACGACCTCATGGACCAGCCCCCAGCCGGCCGCCGTCCTGGCGTCGATCGTTTCGCCGGTCAGCAACAGCCAGCCCGAGTGCGATGCCCCGATCAGCGCGGGCAATAGCGCCGAATGAATCACCGAGGGAATTCCGACTGCCACTTCCGGCATGCCAAATTTGGCCTCCGACTCCGCGATTCGCAGATCGCAGGAGATCGCGACTTCCAGGCCGCCGCCGAGGCACCAACCCGCAAGGCGGGCGATGACGGGCACGGGGCATTCGCGGATCGCCTCACACAAGCCCGCGAGCCGGCGGATGAAGACCTCGCCGGTGGACCGGTCCAGGTCGACCATCTCGTTGATGTCGGCGCCACCGATGAACGCCTTCTCCCCCGCCCCGCGCAGCACCACGACCCGGACGTCGCTGTCTTGGCTGATCGTGTGGAAGGCGCGGGTCAGTTCCTCGATGGCGCCACTACCCAAGATGTTGAGCGTCTTGGAATTGATCAACTCGATGGTCACCTGGCCGCCGTCGCGGCCCAGCCTGACGAATCGTCGCTCCAACTACGGGATGTCCCTGTTGCCGTCAGTAAAGCGGGACCCACACACCGAAGAACCAGTAACCCCAACCGCCGAACTGCCAGTTGAAGACCGGAACGACGGTGAAGGTGTTGTAGGCGAACGGCCCGAAGTCGGCGCGTGCATAAGCCACATCACGCGGCGGCCCGGCCCATGGGCGGTTCCAGCCACCAGGAGGCGGCGGACCGTCCCAGCCGCCCCGGGGCGGCGGGCCCTGCCAGTGCGGCGGCGGGTGGCCCGGAGGCGGGCCGTCGTTCCAGCCCCAGCCCCGCGGCGGCGGCGGAGGCGGCGCACCGTGGCCGACAATGCTGAAGCCGACGGATGAGTCCATCGGACCGCCGATGTCGGCGGTGGCCGTCAGATAGGTGCCACGCGGCTGGTAGGGCTCGTGCGGCGGTTGGGTGCTCGGCGCCACCAGCGCCCGGGTGGGCCGCTGTTCGGACGGCGACGTCGTTTGGCTGCCGGCCGGCGTCGTGGTTTGCGCACTCGGTGCCGTGGTGGTTTGTTCGGCCGGCGTCGTCGTTTGAGTGGCCGGCGGAGTCGTGGTCTGTTGGGCCGGCGTCGTCGTGGTGGGAGCGCTCTGCGACGCCGTGGTTTGCGGCGCGGTGGTCTGCGGGCTCTGCTGCTCAGTGGTCTGCGGCGCGGCGGTGGTTGAGGGCGCGGCGCTGGTCTGCGGGGGCGCCGTGGTCTCCGGTGCTAACGGGCCATGCGGTCCACCGGGACCACCGTGGCAGTTGCCATCCGGGCAAGGCGGTGGGTCGAGCGGGGCCGAGTTGGCCAATCCCTGGTTCAACGTCAGCGCGGAAAGGCTGAGCCCCGCCGCGACCGCCATCGCGCCGACACGCTTCCTCGAAGACATAGCTGCGTCCCCTCTGGGGCTTGGGCCCCGATGATGTCTAGTTGGCCCGCGCTACGGGCAGGTCACGTCCAGCTCGAACGGCTTGGTTACCGCCTGCGGCTGCTGCGGATTGCTCATGTCGGTACCGGTCGCGGTGCCCTTGATGGCGTAGTTCTTGCCGTCCACCGCGGCTCCAGCATTGCTGCCCTGGTTTGGCGCGGCGTCGGAGAAGCCGAACGCGATGCCGTTGACGTTGCCCAGCCCGACGGCATGAACGATCGGCGGGTTACCGTTGCTGATAACCGCGCCAACGCCGGCGCTGGCGTCACCGATTCCGATGTTGATGTTGTCGCCGGCCGGCGTGCACGTGACCGGACCCGTCACGTTCTGTTTCTGGCCGTCCACGATGACCTGCGGGCCGGACGGCGCTGCTGCCGTGCTCGACGCGCCGGTATTGGACTTGTTGCTGGAACAGCCGACACAGCTTGCGACCACCATGGCCACGCCAGCCGTGCCGATCACGATCCCACGTTTCACCGCCCACTCCTTCGTGTTGCTGGTGCCGCTACCTTCGCGTTCGCCTGTGTCAACACCTACGGACCCTACCGGTCACCACCCGTCCGTAGGCAAGACACCGATCCGGCTTGTACCCAGTACCAACCTCGGTGAAACCACCGCTCGCACGGGGCCGTTTGCCCGGCGCGCATCAGGGCAGAATTCGTATTCCCCACTTGCCCAGCAGCGGCTGCACCAGGGTGAAGTACGTGGTGTTGTCGTCACCGTCCGGCGAAGACATCAAGATCCCAACGGCACTGACGGTGCCGTCGTCGTTCTCCACGTAGCCGGGACTGCCACTGTCGCCGCCCAGGCTGAACACGCTGGCTTCGACCACGTCGCCGTCGATGCCGGTGATCGTGCCGCAGGTCTCCCCCGTGACCGCACCCAACTTGCAGAACGGCGCACCCATCTTAATTTGGTTGCGGGCCAACACATCCCGAACCGGCCTGCCGCCGACGCCGCCGACCGGCACACCGATGGCGGGGACAAGCCTGATCATGGCGGCGTCGCGCTTGTCGCCTTCTTTCTCACTGGCGGTGATGCTCCCGAGCGGGACGCTCTCACCGTAAGTCCATACCGACCCGTCGTGCGCGTCGCAGTGTCCGCTGGTCAGCAAGTAATAGCCGCCATCGTTGCCCTGCGCTGCGAAACCCGCCGTGCACCTGCCACTTTCATCATCAACCTGCACGCCCGGCATCGGCGGCGCCTCCGCCGCAGCCGTATTCGCAAACGCCGTCGCCGCCATCACCATGGCAGCGAACAGCCCTAGCCCCCGCAACCGCGCTCTAACCACGCCGCTCTCCTCTTGTCGGGCCAGGATGCTACCAGCCCATCACGGCTTGTCGCAGGTCAGAGGACTATGACATGTTTGCGCTGGCCCGGGTCGCCTTCAGCGGGCGGATATAGGAGGGGTCGCTGCGGTCGTGCGCAGCGCCCCTGACGCCGGTGAGCATCGCGAGGACCTCCTGGCTGATCAGATTCGTCGAGTCGACGATCCACTCGGCGACGCACACTCGGTCGACGATCGCCCAGCGGCCGTCACGCCGCTCCAGGCGGTCCACGTAGCGGCCGCCGGAGATGGTCATGTGGTTGGCCGGCTCGCGATCGGTCCCGACGAACAGGTAGTAGGTCTCGGCGTGCGCCTGGTCGCCGTCAATCTCCGCGGTGTGGTTGAGCAGGTAGTGCTGATGCCGCGTCTGAGTGGAGTGATACGCCAACGCCCAGTCGATGAAATCCTCTACGGGGCCGACGAATCCGATGTGATCGTCGACCGCGTCGTCGTGATAAGCCGAGCGCAATAGCTCCCGATCACGCCGATCGATGCCCCGCGCGTAGCGCTGCACGCAGTCGAGGACCTCGGCTCGGGCTTCAAGGCGGGCCACGCGGTCACGCAGTTCGGCGTCGGTCGTCATCGGCCATCCATTCGGTTATGCCGACAATCCGACGTCGGCGGCTGTCCGTCAGGAACAAATATTAGGGACCAAGACAAGGCCTCCGCAATGGCGTCGGTGCAGTGCGCACAATGGCGGCGGCGTTATCCCGCGTCGACGTGGCGGGAGAGGAAATCCAGGACGGCTCCGGCGAAAACGTCATTGCGATCGCCGGCGACCATGTGTCCCGCACCGCGGACGTCGGTGAACTCGACCTGAGGAAAGCGTGCGAGAAATTCGTCGGCGCGCTCCTGGCTGACCAGGTCGCTCACTTGGCCACGAATCAGCAGCATTGGCACACCGCTGCGCAGGATCGCCTCGACGGCGGTGTGCATGCGATCGGCGTCGGTGACCTCGAACGGCGGAAAAGCCGCAGTGCCACTGATGAATTGGGGGTCCCAGTGCCAATACCAACGATCCCCGCGGCGGCGCAGGTTGGTGGTCAGCCCCTCCAGATCGGTTGGCCGGGGCCGGTGTGGGTTGTATTCGGCGATCGCGTCGGCGACTTCTTCAAGCGAGGCGAATCCCGATTTCACCCGGTCGGACATGAAGGTGTGAATGCGATTCGCCCCGGATTGCTCCATGTCGGGCACGATGTCGACCAAAACGACGGCACTGGCGATGCCGGGCGAAATCTCCCCGGCCAGCAGCATCGAGGTGAATCCGCCCAGCGAGGCGCCCACCAGCACCGGCTTTTCAGGCAGGCCCCGCAGCACCTCTTGGACGTCGGCGGCAAAGCTGACGACGCGGTAGTCGCCTTCGCTGGACCAGTCGGATTCGCCGTGGCCCCGCAAATCGATCGTGACGGCTTGCCAGCCACGTCTGGCGACCACCGCGGCGGCCCGGCCCCATGAGCGCCGGGTCTGCCCACCGCCGTGCAAGAACACCACGGCCCGCGACAGCGGATCGCCCTGGCGGTCGGCGACGATGCGAACGCCGCCCATCCCCGAGGTGGAGAACTGTTCCGGAGCCGTCGTCATCAGGAGATCGTAAGACGACCTCGATCAGCCGTTGCCACCTGGGGAATCATGTTCGCCACGAAGGAGCTTGGCGACCCACGCGGCGACTCGTCCCAAGGGGCTTCCCGCTCGCTGCACTTCCTTGATCTTGTCGTGCGTTTGCTTGCCTTCTCTGGCGTAATCGCCGACGGTTTCGTCGCCTTCTTCAGCACGCATGAGTTGCCTCCGTTCCGTTGCGGGCCAAATCACCGTTGCCTACCCGCCGGGCCGGCGTATCAAAACGGGGGGTGCCTCCGGCCCGGTCATGGGCGTTCGGCTGCCGGGAGCACCTGCATGCGGCGGACTAGGTCTCGTCGGCAGCAGTGGACCACCAGTATTCGATGAACGGTTCCATCGCGCGGCTCACCAGTTCGATGCGAGGCCCCGTCGCACCTTTGCAGTACGCCCACAGCAGCGTCCCGGATCCGTCCGGGTTGTATGACTTGACCTCATAGCCCGCGCCGTTGGCTTCCAGTGCCGCGAGGTCCGCTTCGACATCGTCGGACCAGTAACCCAGATGGTGTACACCCGAATCCGCCGGAACCCACACCGTGCCCGGAACCGTCTGCAGGAGCTCCAATCTGGGCGCTTCGCCGGAATACACCATCCGCATCGGGATGGTGACCTCGCCGTCGGGCGTCTGGGCCACCTGGTCTACCTCGACGACATCCGTCCACCGATAGCCCGCGGCTTTGGTGAGCCAGTCCAGGGTTGCGTCGAGGTCGTCGACGACGATGCCGGTGTGGTAAAGATTTTCAGGCCTCATTCGAATCCTTTGTCGTGGCACTTTTTATCTCTTGCTCGAGCCACTGCACCTCACTGAAGTTCTCGCGGCCGCTGTTCTCCAAAAGCCCCTCGAGCGCAAGCTTTTTCACCCGCAGCGCCGTGGCATCGTCGGCGGAGTGGTTGAGCACGATATCGGTGAGATGTAATGCCTGCAGTGCCCGCCCCTGCTCGACATGAGTACGCGCGCGATCAATGAGTGCGCCTGTGCCACCTGTTAATTCGATGATGTCCTGCCACACCGCCGACGGTGGCGTGTCATACAGCTCGGTGGTGGACTCGTAGCGGAACCACCCGACGTGCTCCTCCCAGATCGCCCGCACGATCCAGGGAACCTTGCCGTGCACCTGCGGCAGCGCCAGCTCGGGCGGAAGCGCGACGTCACGCATCAGCGTCCAGAGGTCGCGACCCGCGTTCATGCCGTCGATCGTCCGGTCGCGCAGGTACGCCGTCGCGTCACGCACCTTGGTCATGGTCTGGTGTAGCGAGTCGGCCCCGCGGAACACGTCGTGTCCGTTGATCAGCGTTTCGGGGGCCAGCGAGATGACCCGGTCCAGCGAGTGCAGGAAGGTCATGGCGCTACGAATCTTGTCGCCGCGCAGGGTGTAGAGATTCGGGACGTGGCCGAAGAACGGCCCCATCAGGTTGCCGATGAAGGCGGTGCGATGCTCGGGCATCCACACAACGAGGGCGTCGGTGGTCTCGCCGCCGGGTGTCGAGTACAGCTCGAAGCGCCGCCCGCCGAGTTCGAATGCGTGGTTGTCGATGAAGGCGGCCGTGAGTACCGGTTCCGGCGGAAGCGTCATCGCCAGGGCGTCGACGTCCATCACCGCACCCCAGAGTGCCATGATGCGCCGGGCATAGAAGGGATGCAGACGTCGCCAGTACTCACGCACGTCCGGGTGGTTTGCCTGGGCGATCGTCTCCACCCCGACAGCTTTGAACAGATCCCATCCGCCGACGTGGTCAGGATGACCCTGGGTGAAGGTGATGACCCGCAACGGTGCCGTGCTCACACGGGCGAACCGCGTCTTGATCGCATTCGCCTCGAAGTCGGTGCCGGTGTTGATCAACACGTCACCATCGGCCGTCGTCACCAAGTAACTGTTGGCGATGTTGCGGGACATGAAGATCCCGTCGCCGAGATCGACCGCATCCTGTTCGCCCTCGCCCTGCTTGACGAGCGCATCCAGCGAGTGGGCCATCGTCGACCTCCTGCGGAATCGTTCCCGCGACAACCTAATATTTGTTCATCATTGCATCGCGCACGTCACAGCGATCTTCGGTCCTCAGGACACGTGCCCCTTGCTGGCCTTGATCGGTGCGCTGCTCGGCGGCAGCTTGAGCAGATTGCCGCGCAGGCTGCCCCGCATGGTGCGGACGGCCACCAGCAACCAGGTGAAGAGCAGGCCGGCGTAGGCGATGGCCGCGGCGACCTTGAATGCGGACAGGTGGGTGTGAGCGGCGAGTTGCGAAGTCCCGGTCACGAACGTCCCGACCGGGAACGTCAGGCTCCACCACGTCAGGGCGAACGGCATCCCGTGTCGCAAGGTACGCACCGTGAGCGCGGTGGCCAGCGCGATCCACAACACCGCGAAGCCCCATACCGGCACTCCGTACAGAATTGCGAACGTGTTCATGTCCTCGGCCACGTCGTGGTCGACGGAGCCGTGCAACGCTGCCGTCCCGAGAAGTCCTGCGGCCGTGATGGATTGGCCAAGCGGACCCAACACGATCCACAACGTCGGCACCCGCGCCGTGCCCGAAGTGCCGTACAGCACCAGTCGGCTCCAGATCATCGCGATGATGTTCAACGAGGCCAGCAACGACAACCCGAACATCGCATAGCTGCCGTAGAGCATGGTCTGACGGCCGGTGCCCGCCGGTATGTGCGGCAGCAGCAACGCCCCCATCGCGGCCGACACCATCGGCGGAACGACGGGCATCAACCAGCCGCCGAATGCGGCATCGGGTTCGACGTCGTGCTGGGTGAACATCAGATACGGAATGCTGACCGCGGTGAACAGCCCGCCGAGGGTGCCGGCGGTCCACAGCACCCAGTCCAGGTCCAAGGCGATGCACTCGCCGATCAGATCCTTGCCGACCACGATGGCTCCCCCGCCGACCGTCATCAGCGCCATGGGCGCGGCCCCATAGAAATGGGCCATCTGCGGATTGCGGGCGTGGCCGCGGGCCACCGTCGGGTGACGTAGCCAGTGACCGCCGACCAAGGCGACCAGCACCACCAGCAGCACGGCGGCGATCACCCAAACCACTTCCGCAAACGCGCGCAGTCCCACCACATGGAACGGCAACGTGGCTCCGCCGATAGCGACGATCCCGGTGCCCATGACCGAGGCGAACCAGTTGGGCCCGACGTTGCCCAGCACCTCAACCCGAGTCTGCGGCGGCGTTGGGTTGTCAGGGATTGCACGCGTCATAGCTGTGAGACCCTACTTCCCCGGGATTGCTCGATGTTGCGCTTAGACTCCATCGGTGACAAATTCCGTGCAAACGAGGCACAAAGTGAACAAAGCCCCTGTCTTGGTCGGAATCGTCGTAATGCTCGTGATCGCAGTGCTCGCGCTGCCGACCAAGCAAAGGTGCGGCGCACCGGGCGTGACGTGTGCGATGGCGTTGGATAACCACGGCTACGCTCATTACTACTACGAAGTTGAACCGATCGGCGTGTACCTCGCCGAAATCATCACCGGGTCGAATATTCGTATCTTCTACCACTCGGGCGAGGATCTTGTAGAGGTGCGTTAGCCGTTCGGCTGCAACAGCTTTCGTTAGCCGTGGCAGATCTGCAACGCGTAAGTCACCGGCTCGCCGGACGGCGCGCCGAGCTCAGATGAAACCGTGAGCGCTGGGTTCACGAACGCGTTGTCGATACCGAATTCGTTAGGTTCAGCGTCATCTCGACGGTGTCGGGCGCTGTGCGCCTGGCGTGTGTGCCGAGGTCCGTCCGGATGTCGGCGCCGTTGTTGGCGAGACGGTAGGCCACATTTGTTGCAGGCGGCGGGACGGTCCCGGACTGCACCTGGCAAACGAGTCGGTCCGGCAGGTGCGACCAACCATCCCGCGACGGCCGTACCCAGTTGTAGAAGCCGACGACCACGACGGCCACCAACAATGCGAGGGGAAATACCGTCCGTAGACCTGGTGGGGTCCGCTGCCAGAGTCGCCGTAAGCCGTGCTCAGGCACCTCTGGATCGGCATTGTCTCCGTCCGGTGACGGATTGGGATCGATCTCGGCAGCCACGTTTTCCTCCTGAGACCTGCCCGCGACGCTTCCGGACCCCAAGCTCGGCGCATCTTAGCCAAAACATGCTGGTAGCGGAAAGATTGCCGACGGCGCTTCGACCGATTCTCTGGCGTGAGAAGGGCCACAGTGACCCGTTCCGGGCGGTCTTGATTGGGGGCTTCACAGCAAGCTATCGCATACTTGACCTCATGCTTTTCGCGTCATCACCGCAAACCGCTGATGCGGTATCCAGTGGTGCGCGGATTAAGGGTCGAGGTCTCTGATGGCACGCTCCGGCGGTGCGCATCACCGCCATCGAGCGGTTCGCCAAACGTCGCGTCTCCGAAGAGGGGTGACGCGGGCGTTCATGACGCTGGTGTCCACGGCGGCGGTGCTGATGACCGGAGCGGGCTATTACGTGGCGCACGGGGCGCTGGGCGGCATCACCGTCTCGCAAGCCCTGAGCGCCGACGATCCGCGGTCCAGCGGCGACAACATGAACATCCTGCTGATCGGCCTGGACTCGCGAAAAGACCAGGACGGCAACGACCTCCCCAATTCGATCCTCAAGCAGTTGCATGCGGGCGATTCCGATGACGGCGGCTACAACACCAACACGCTGATCCTCGTGCACGTCGGCGCCGACAACAAAGTGGTCGCCTTCTCGATCCCCCGCGACGACTGGGTGCCGTTCAACGGTGTCCCGGGGTACAACCACATCAAGATCAAAGAGGCCTACGGGCTGACCAAGCAGTACGTCGCCCAAAAGCTGGTCAACCAGGGGATGAGCAGCCAAAAGGAGCTCGAGACGAAGGGCCGCGAGGCCGCCCGGGCAGCGACCTTGCGCGCGGTGCGAAGCCTGACCGGTGTTCCGATCGACTATTTCGCCGAGGTCAACTTGGCGGGCTTTTACGATCTGGCGCAAAGCTTGGGCGGGGTCAACGTATGCCTCAACCACGCCGTCTCCGACTCCTACTCCGGCGCCGATTTCCCCGCCGGCCCGCAGCGACTGGACGCCTCAGAGGCGCTGGCGTTCGTCCGGCAACGTCATGGCCTGGACAACGGCGACCTGGACCGCACCCACCGCCAGCAAGCCTTCATTTCGTCAGTCATGCGGGAGCTGCAGGATTCGGGCACGTTCACCAACCTGGACAAGATGAAGAGCCTGATGGCGGTGGCCCGCAAAGACGTCGTGTTGTCGTCCGGTTGGGACGAGGACATGTTCCGCCGGATTGGTGAAATCGCCGGTAGCGCAGCGGCAAACCAGGTGGAATTCCGGACCCTGCCAGTGGTCCGCTACGACAACATCAACGGCCAGGACGTCAACATCATCGACCCGGTCGCGATCAAGGCCGAGGTGGCGTCGGCGATCGGCGTCGACAGCTCGACAAGCTCGTCGCCGACGACGGCCGCCAAACCCAATCCCTCCACCGCCGTCGACGTGGTCAACGTCGGCAGCATGAGCGGTCTCGCCAGCCAGGTGTCGCGCGCGCTGAAAAAGTACGGCTACACCTCGGTTCAAGCCCGCGACCGCAACTGGTTTGATCCGAACTCCACGACCATCCAGTACGGCGCGGGCGCCGAAACCGACGCCCAGAACATCGCCGGCCTGCTCGGTCTGGATACACCCAAACAACCCGATTCCAGTCTGCAGCCCGGACACATCCGCGTGACCGTCGACACCAACTACTCGATGCCGACCATCGACGCATCCATGGACGATTCCTTAACGTCTTCGTCGTCCACCACCACGACGTCAAGCAAGAGCAGCAGTGGCTATTCCGGCTACGGCACCAGCACCTATCCGACGCCCGATCAAGGCAAGCCGATCGACGGCGGCGGAGTGCCTTGCGTTAACTAGGCACGTCTCAGGCGTGCGTGCCGCCGTCCATCCGAATTTCGGTGCCCGTGATCCAGGCTCCATCGTCGGACACCAGCATGGCGATCACACCGGCGACCGCGTTGGGTTCGGCCATCCCCGCACCGCTGGATTCCGTCGTGGTCGGCAGGATCGGCATCAGCCTGGGAAACAGCGACCAATCCGCGTCTTTCGGGATGTATCCGCCGGTGGCATCGGTGATCCCCGACTTGATGCTGCCGGGCGCCACACACGCAGCGCGCAGACCGTCCTTCGCGTATTCCAGCGCCAGGGAATGCGTGAAGGCCTGGATTCCGCCCTTGCTCGCGGCGTAGGCCGCCATGTACGGGTGGGCGAACGACGCAGAGGTCGAGCTGAAGTTCACGATCGCACTGCGCGAATTCGCCAGTAGCGCCGGCAGCGCTTCGCGGACCACCAGAAAAGTACCGGTCAGGTTCACGGCGATGATCTGATTCCACTGGTCGAGGGTGGTCTCGTGGGTGTGCCAAGCGCGCAGGATGCCCGCCGCGTTGACCAGCGAATCCAGGCCGTCGAGCTGCTCGACGGCCGAGCACACACCGTCGATCACCGAGTCCTCGTCACCGACGTCGAGCGCCATCGTGGTGAGGCGCGGCGCCGTCGCGGCCTCGTCGGCGCGGGCCTGGGTGTTGTTCAGACCGTCGGCCGAGATGTCGGCCGCCACGACGTTGGCACCCTCGCTCAGCAACCGCAGCGCGGTCGCTTGGCCGATCCCGGACGCGGCGCCCGTCACCAGGATCCGCTTGCCCTCGAGTCTGTTCATCTGTTCCTCCTGGTTCAGACCACTCCACGTAGCGCGTCGGCGCCGAACATCTGCTCCATCATCGAGGAGTAGTCCGGGCCGCGGCGCAGGATGTGGCCGCCGTCGACATTGATGCACTGCCCGGTGATCCAGGTGGCCGCGTCGCTGAGCAGGAACATGGCCAGGTTGGCGACGTCCTCGACCTCGCCCACCCGGGGCAGCGGGGTGCAGAGGGCGTAGTCGCCGCTGATCTCCGGCGACTGAATAACGGCCGCGTCAACGAGATCGGTGCGAATCAGGCCCGGGCGGATGCTGTTGGCCCGCACCCACGACGGCCCGAGTTCATCGGCGGCCAGCATCATCATGTGGTCGATGGCCGACTTGGTGACGCCGTAGGGCCCGAACCAACGGTGGGTGTTGCTGGCCGCGATCGACGAGATCGCGACGAACGAGCCGCCGCCGCCGCGCACCAATTCACGCCCGACGTGCTTGAGCACGTACATGGTGCCGTTGACGTTGAGGTCGACGGTGTTTCGCCACGCCTCCGAATCGGTGTGGGTGATCGGCCCGACGGTCAGCGAGCCGCCCGCGCAGTGCACCGCGCCGTTCAGCCGGCCATGCCACGCCGTAGCGGCGTCGACCGCATGAGCCACCTCGTCCTCGTTGGTGACGTCGGTGGGCTCGTAGCGGATCGCGCCGCCGTTGGCGGCCAGCGGCTTGATCTCCTCGACGGCGCCCGCCAGACGGTCCGGGTTGCGGCCGACGATCATGACGGAGGCCCCGGCCGCGACCAGCCCGGCGGCCACGCCCTTGCCGATTCCGCTGCCGCCGCCGGTAATCAAATACGTCCGGTCTTCGAAAGATAGCTGCACGAGGGCCCTCTCAAACTGGAACAGGTTCTAGGTATAGAAGCATGCAGCACCCGCGGTGAATATCGCTACCCCCGGTCTCGTTAGGCAGCGGACACCGATGTGCCCGCCTCCGAGCGACAAAGGGGTTGCCCCACACCGCAACGACGAACTTGTCGCTTTGAGGCGGGCAGATCGAGCAGCGCCTCCGACGAGTGCGGTAGGTGCTACGGCGTATCGCGGCGAGCGACCTTGGTCGGCTTCGCGTCGCGCCAGTCCTCGACGTGCGGCGGCTGGCCGACCGGCCACCTGTTCTCGTTGAACGCCGCCCAGTGCGCGTGCCCCAATAGGTGGACATGGAACGCGTGCCGCAACGCCTCGGTGTAACCCATCGCGTCGGAGGCGGCATTGACCGAATCCTTGATCAGCAGCGACGCCATCGTGGGCCGCTCGGCGATACGCCGTGCGAATTCCAGTGTCTTTTCCTCTAATTCGTCGACCGCGAAAATCTTGGATACCATTCCCAGCCGATACGCCTCGTCGGCATCCAGCGAATCACCGGTCAGCAGCAACTCCTTGGCCTTGCGCGGACCGAATTCCCAAGGGTGAGCGTAGTATTCGACGCCCGGCATGCCCAGCCGGACGGCGACCACGTCGCTGAACTTCGCATTGTCGGCCGCGACGATCAGGTCACACGCCCAGATCAGCATCAGGCCGGCCGAGATCGCGTTGCCCTGTACCTGGGCGATCGTGATCTTGCGCAGATCGCGCCAGCGGCAAGTGTTTTCGAAGAAGAAATGCCACTCCTGGTGGTACAGCTTTTCCATGATCGGTTCGTAGGTCGCGCCGTGTGAGCGGAAGGTCGGATGCTGCCCCGGTCCGGGTGCGCGCTCCGCGAGGGCCTGCTCGGAGCCCAGGTCGTGGCCGGCGGAGAAGTTCTTGCCACGCGCCGCGAGGATCACCACGCGAACGGTGTCGTCGGCCTCGGCCCGGCCGAACGCCTCGTCGAGCTGAACCAGCAGTCCGCGGCTCTGCGCGTTGTGCGCATCGGGCCGGTTAAGCCAAATCCGGGCGATGCGACCCTCGTCGAGGGTCTCGTAGACCACCAGCTCCTTGGAGTTGGAGTTGGCCGCCGCGGCGTCGGCTTGTTCGGAGACTGTCATTCCGCCTACCTCGTTCGTCGTTGAATCGCCTTGTTTACAGATTACGGCGAGTGTGTAAGCGGGTCCGAGTTGGGTCGGACGCCCCAGCCGAGCTACGGGCCGTCGAGCGCGGCCGCCAGCAGCGCGGCGGCCGATTTGAGCAGACGCAGCGAGCGGGCAAGTTCCGCGTTCTCTTCCTTCAATTGGTCGAGTTCGGTGGACTGCTCGGAGGCGACCGCCGGGGTGGCATTCTCGAGGGCGCTCCGGCGGGTCCGCTCGTGCACCGTTTCCGTCAGCGTATTGCCGAGCGTGTCGGTGACCGCCCGGATCGCCATCCGTTCCATGTCGTGGCGCCCGTACACCGCGGCGACCGTACGCGTCTCCTCCAGGTGCCCCGCCCCGTTGACCGCGGCGGGCGCCGGCACGGCCCGCAATTGCTGTCGCGCCATCTGGCCGGTTGCGGCCTTGGCGCCGGAAGCGACCGCGTGCGGCTGCTCCAGCAAGTGGTGCAGTTCGGCTTCCTGGTGTTCGAGCTCCGATTCCCGCCCGGCGAGCTGCGCTTCCTGCTGCTCCATCTCGGTTGCCGCCTGACGAAGCTCGGACCCCCACTGGTTGAGCTCGGCTTCTCGGTGGCGAAGCTCGGATTCGCGCTGGACCAGCTTTGCTTCGTGCTGCGCTACCTCGGCCTCGTGCTGGGCGAAGTGGGCCTCGCGCTGAGCAACCTGGGCTTCCCGATAGCGCAGCTGGGCGACCTGCTGGGGAAGCGGCGTCCCCCGGTGGGCCAGCTGAGCTTCCTGGTGGCGGATCTGGTCTTCGTGCTTGCGAATTTCGGCCTCGTGCCTGCGGACTTCGGATTCGTGCTCGTCCAGCACGGCTTCCCGCCGGGCAATCTCGGCTTCCCGCTTCTTGAGCCCCCCGTCCCGGTTGCGCAGCTCGGCGTTGCGGTGGCGAAGCTCGGCGTCCTGTTCGATGTGGCGAATCAGCTCTTGCTCAACCAGGTCGATGAACAGATCGACTTCCTGCTCGCTGTAGCCACGCTTACCAACGCGCGCCCTGGAGAACGCGACATTGTGAACATCGGCCGGTGTGAGAGCCATTGTTCTTCTCCCGAAGTCTTCGACATCACCGCAACGCCAAAATGTGGTGTGCTGTGGCTTAGGATAATGCCCTTGTCGCGATGGCATCCCGGTTTGCCTTTGAACAACTGGACAGCAGTCAGTAGACAGACAGGGACGCCGCGCCGCGGGCTCCGGCCAAGCGATCCAGCCGCACCACCATGTGACGACATCCTTCCACGTCGCACTGCTGACCGCGAATTGCGTTGGCCCACATAAGGGTCTTACTCGACCGTCAATTGGGACCGGCACGCACCCCGCGGGACGCCTGCCGCCGCCGCCACCGCAAACGTTCGCCAGAACGCCCTGCGGAATCGGCCTCCTGGAATGTGTTGAATGCGTACCTTCTGATTTAAGTCCAGCCCTTTGCTTGACATCAGGTGCGATGCCGAAGATCGAATCTCATCCGAGATGAATTCTGAATTAGTTAACAATTCACTTTACTTATATGAACGAATGGCTGCGCATAAGTTTCCGCCAGGTGCGGGTGGCGACAAACCGGGTCCCGTGGGCGGGCTGAGCCCGCACCGCCCCAGACGGCTGCGGTCGAATACCGACGTCGCATAGAGTTGTGTCATGCCTACAAAATCTGATCCTGGCGAAATCGGCGATTTCGAGCCCCTGGCCGACAGCACCGCAAACCAGGCCAGGCGAGTCGTCGCCGCATACGCGAACGACGCCGACGAGTGCCGCGTTTTCTTGTCCATGCTTGGTATTGGACCGGCGAAACTCGACGCATAAATGGCTCCCCGGGGAGGCCAGAACTCGAAGAAGGCGTCACACTTCGGGAATTCCGACTTTGTGGTGGTCGCCAACCGGTTGCCGGTTGATCTGGAGCGGCTGCCCGACGGCAGCACAACCTGGAAGCGCAGCCCAGGGGGGTTGGTCACGGCCCTAGAGCCGTTACTGCGACGCCGCAGCGGCGCCTGGGTCGGCTGGCCGGGCGTTGTCGACCATGAGATCGACTTCGATGATGAGCCCATCGCCCAAGACGAGCTGCACCTCTACCCGGTGCGCCTGTCCGCCGACGACGTCGCCCAATACTACGAGGGGTTCTCGAACGCGACGCTGTGGCCGCTGTACCACGACGTCATCGTCAAACCGACTTACCACCGCGAATGGTGGGATCGCTACGTAGAGGTCAACCAACGTTTTGCCGAAGCCACGTCCCGCGCGGCCGCCCACGGCGCCACCGTGTGGGTTCAGGACTACCAATTGCAATTGGTCCCGAAGATGCTGCGTACGCTGCGGCCGGACCTGACCATCGGCTTCTTCCTGCACATCCCGTTCCCACCGGTAGAGCTGTTCATGCAGTTGCCGTGGCGCACCGAGATCATCGAGGGTCTACTCGGGGCCGACCTGGTCGGATTCCATCTGGTCGGTGGGGCACAGAATTTCCTGTTCCTATCCCGGCAACTGGTGGGAGCCAACACCTCGCGTGGAGCCGTCGGCGTGCGGTCACGGTTCGGCGAGGTGCAGCTGGAATCCCGCACCGTTCGAGTGGGCGCCTTTCCCATCTCCATCGACTCCGGCGCTCTCGACCGGACAGCGCGCCACCGCGATATCCGCCGCCACGCCAAAGAGATCCGCGCGGACCTGGGCAACCCGCGCAAGATCCTGCTCGGCGTCGACCGGCTCGATTACACCAAGGGCATCGACGTCCGGTTGAAGGCCTTTTCGGAGCTGCTCGCCGAGGGCCGCGTCAAACGCGACGACACGGTACTGGTCCAGCTGGCCACGCCGAGCCGCGAACGTGTGCAGAGCTACCAGATTCTGCGCAACGACATCGAACGCGAGGTCGGCCACATCAACGGCGAATACGCCGAAGTGGGCCATCCGATGGTGCATTACATCCATCGCGCGGTTCCCCGCGACGAACTCATCGCGTTCTTCGTGGCCAGTGACGTCATGCTGGTCACCCCGCTGCGGGACGGGATGAACCTGGTGGCCAAGGAGTACGTCGCCTGCCGCAGTGATCTGGGCGGTGCGCTCGTTCTGTCCGAATTCACCGGCGCCGCAGCCGAACTGCGGCGGGCCTACCTGGTCAACCCGCACGACCTCGAAGGGGTCAAGGACGCGATCGAGGCGGCACTCAACCAGCCGGCCGACGAGGGCCGCCGCCGGATGCGATCGTTGCGACGTCAGGTGCTCGCTCATGACGTGGACCGCTGGGCGCGGTCATTTCTCGATGCGCTCGCCGAGGCGCATCCGCCGGACGCGAAATAGCGGCGGCGGACCCATGGTGTTGACCTCGAAACGCTGTGATACTCGATGCAGCGTGCAGGGAAGGCCCGAAGGGAGGGCACTGTGAAAATCCGTCGCGCGTTTGCCGCAGGGGCCGGCGTCTTCTCCGCAGTGGCAATCGGAATCGCGCTGGAGTCGGGCAATCCGGCGCGCGCGGTCGGACCACCGGCCGACGGCACCTACACCTACAACGAGGCGGGCGTCTCGGGAGCTACCTGGACAATCTCGGCGCTGTGCGATCAACCGTCCGGAACCCGAAACATGAACGACTATTCCGACCCGATCGTTTTCGCGATGCAATGTGCGCTGAACATCGTGAGTTCGACGCCCGAACAGATCAGCGCTGCCGACAAGCTGCAGAACTTCAGCGGCCGGGCCCGGATGTCCAGCATGCTATGGAGTTTCAAGGTCGACAAGGCGAACGGTGTCTCATGTCCGGGTGGTGGCACCGCTCCATCCACCGAAACCTTTGCGTTCAGTGATGAAACGATGAGCGGCACCCACACCACCATGCACGGTGCCGTCTGCGGGATGGAACCCGCGATGAAAAAGACACCGTTCTCGCTGCAGATGACCGGGCCGCCGCCGAGCCCGGTCCAGCGTTATCCCTTGCAGTGCAACAACATTGCGATCTGCTACTGAGCAGATCGGGTTAGATCGGCGTGATGTAGTTGATCAGCCATTTGTTGCCGATCCTCTTGAAGTCCACCCGCAACCGGCTGCCGTCGTAAAGCGGTTGCCGCGACTTGTCGGTCACGGTGCGGTTCATGTACACCATCACCGACGCCGAATCCCGCTTGGCCGACATAACCCCAACGCCAACGACATTGGCCTGGACGACCACCTCGCGCTTCTTCGCCTCGGGAATGATCTGGGCGTTGGCGCTCTTCTGGAACTCCTGGCGGTAGTCAGGCGTCAGCATCGGATACGCATCGGCGAGGCTGCGTTCGACGGTCTGATAGTCGTAGGCGAAAACCGCGGGCACCTCTTTGGCGGCTAGCTGCGGCAGCAGCGCGCGTGCCGCCTGCTCGCCGCGGATCTCCACCCGTTCCCAGTAGAACCAGCCGGCCGCCGCGGACAAGCCGACAATGCCAGCGACCGCAAGGTATCCCGTGATGACGATGAGCCACCGGCGCAATCGCATCAGTTGCCCCCGTCGGGGTACTTCAGGTCGTAACCCGTCATGTGGCCCTGCTCATCCTCGTGCACGATGACCCGGAGCCGGTAGGGCATGGACGGCTTGTGAACTCCGTCGATGTCGGCCACCGTGACACGCACCGACACCAGCACCGAAGCGTTATCGGTAACTGCGTCAATGCCTTCCAGAGCCGACCCGTTGATCACTGCCTCCGAGGTCGCGTTGGTGGAGTGGAACAGAGCCTTGAGATTTTCGATGTTGTTGTTGGCGCCGAGCATGCCTCGCAGCGGTCCGCTGGTGCCGTTGTAGAACCGGTTGACGCTGTCGTCGATGTTGTCCTGCTTGTAGCTGAACATGTTGACCACCGTCTGCGTGGCGGTGTCGACGAAGTGCTGATCGCGGGCTTGTTTGGCTTCGGCGTCCCCCTGTTGGACGAGCATGAAGGCCAGGCAGCCGGCCAGCGCGCCAATCGCCAACAACGCGGCGGCGAACGAAACCCAGGCGACCTTGACCCCGCTCGGCCGGCGCCGTGGTGGCGGCTTGACCGTCTTGAGGGTTTTCGCGCGTTTGGCCGCCGGCTTCCTCGGCTCGGCCGGAGCCTCGAGCGCGACCGCGGTGGCCGCGCTCGACTCGCTCGACGCCGGGCCCGCCGCACGCGATGCCCGGCGACGAGCACGCTGGGTCGTGGTTTGTTCGCCGTTGACTACAGAGGCCACTACATCGGCCTTGGATCAAGCATGAGGTCCACCCAATTCTCGGCGCTGGACGTGTTCGCGCCGGCCGCGAAGATACCAGTGCCTCCTGCCGGGTCCCTGAAGGCTCCGGTGGTTTGGTCATAGGTGGTGTACGCGGGACCGCTGGCCTGCGGACCGGGCCCGGGTGCCGGCGCGGGCGCTTCTGGGGCTGCCGGTGGCGGCAGCCACTTCGGATACGGGATCTGCGGCGGCACCGGCGGAACGCCCGGCGGCATCCACGACGGGTTGCCCGGCGGCGGCCCGCTGTCGTTGGGTGGCGGCGGAGCGTAGGCGGGCTGGTGGTTGGGCAGCGGCCCCGGCCCCGGCACCACACCCGGCGGGGGCGGACCGACGATCGGAGTACCCGGATCCGGCTCCGCTTCCGGCGGAATATAGGGGAACTTGTTGGGCGGCAGGGTGTTTAGCCCATTGGTTTCCGGCGTGTTGTACGGGACCGGCGGACCGCGCCACGGGTTGCGGCCAACCGGCACGTAGCCCCTCGGGTCGCGGCATAGCTGAACTGTCGGGGCCCGTTTGCCGGGGAACTCCTGGCAGGGATAGTTACGTGCGCCACGCACGGTACTGGGATCGTTCTGAGCGACCTTGCAGTACATGTCTCTGGGGAGCTCGCGCAGCGTCTCGTCGGCCGGCGTTCGCATCAACGGCGGCGGCAGGAAGCCGACAGCGCACGGCGGCGGGTCGTTGAGGTCGAGTTTGAAGTCCAGCTTGGCGCCTTCATCCTGGGGGGCACCGCCCGCGGCCGTGGTGATCGCGGCGAACAAGGCGGGCAAGACCACCAAAAGTTGCTCGATCGACTTGTGGTAGATCACGCCGACCCGGCCCAGGTTGGCCAGGCTTGCGGCCAGCGCCGGAAAACTGGGGCGGATACCGGAGAACGCGGTGCTCGCCTCGTCGGTCGCGCCCGGCGCGGTGGCCAATGTCGAACGAAGCTGCGGGTCGGCTTGATGCACCTCGGAGGTGAATCGAGCCAGCCCGTCGGCAAGCGACTTGATGTCGGCGCCGGCGCGAATCTGGGATTGCAGGAACGGGCCCGCCTGATCGATCAACTGTGAGACTTGTGGGTAGTCGGCGTTGGCCTCGTCCACCAGCAACCGGGCCGATTCCAACAGGCGGGCCAGCTCTGGGCCCGACCCGTTGGCCGCCTGGAACGTCTCGTGCAGCAGTTCTCGCAACTTGGTGTCACCGAGGCTGTTGACCAGCGTCTCCGCCCGCTTCAACAGATCGGCGACATCTTGACCGATTCGGGTGTTGGCCCGATCGATCCGAGATCCGTTGTGCAACTTGGCCGATGCCGGGTTGTTCGGCGGCACCAGGTCGATGTACTGCTCACCGACAGCCGACACACTCTTCACGGTCGCGGTGACATTCGACGGAATGGGAGTGCCACTGTTAAGCCGCATTTCGGCGGTGACGCCATTGGGGTTCAGCCCCACCGACTCCACCCGGCCGACCGCGACGCCACGATAGGTGACGTTGGCGCTCTTGTAAAGGCCGCCGCCGGCCACGAAGTCGGCATTGACCAGGTAGGTGCCGAGGCCGAATGTGGCGGGCAGTCGAAGGTAGAAAATCGCCATGATCGTCAGCGTGATCGCGGTGATCACCGCGAATATCCAGAGCTGAATTCTGGTGAGCTTGTCTATCATTCGCGCTGCCCCTACTGACCTGCCGTGCCGGGCGGAATCTTGAACGGGTCGGCCGCCTGTCCGGACAGGTTGGCCATTTCGCCGATCAAGAAGTCGGGCGGGTTGAGGATCTCGCTCATGTGCATCATGTTCGGATCAAGTGCATAGGAGGTGGTGAAGAACGTCTCACCGAGCCGGCGCAAGGTGAGGTCGAAGGTGGTGAACACGTTGAGGTAGTCGCCGCGCACCGCCTGTTTGATACCGAAGTTCGGGAACGGGAACGTCAACAACAACTGCAGCGACGTGACGAAATTCTTCCGGTTGTCGTTGAGCGCCTTCACGACCGAATACAGCCCTTTGAGGTCTTCGGCGAAGTCCACCTTCGTCTTTGACAGCACGTGCGAGGTGACGGTCGCCAGCTTCTTCAGCGCGGCGAACGCCTCGACAATGTGTTCCCGGTTCTTGTTGAGCACACGCAACGCTTCAGGCAGGGTGTCCAGCGCCCGGCCCAGGTTGTCTTTGTCGTGCGCCAGGTTCGCGGAAAATCGGTTCAGACCGTCGACCGCGTTGATGATGTCGCCGACCTGCCGGTTGAGTCCCGACGTCAGTTCCGCCAGCCGGGGGACCAAGCCGGTGAACTGGTCTTGCCGGCCCGCCACAGCCTGGTAAGTCTCGTCGGTAATCTCTTCCAGCGCACCGAGATTGCCCTTGTTGACCACAACACCGAGAGCCGAGAACAACTCTTCGGTGGTGGGGAAGCGGCCGGTGTTGGACTCCGAGATCTTGGATCCGTTAGTCAGCCTGCCGGTCGCCGGCTTGCCCTTCGGCGCAGCCAGATCGATGTGCAGCGAACCCAGTAACGATGTCTGCGCGACGGTTGCAGTCGCATTGGCCGGCAACACGACATTTTTGTTCAGTGCCAGTTTCAGTGCGGCATAAAAAGATCCGTCGCTGCGCTGCTCGGCCGAAATACCGGCGACGCTGCCGACAGTCACATCGTCGACCATCACCGGTGAGTTCTGCGGCAGGGTCGCCACGTCGGGCATTTCGACGGTAACCGAGAATGCGCCGCCACCGTGGCCGGCGGTGCCGGGCATCGAAAGGGAGTTCAGTCCACCGTACTGGCAACCGGCCAACAGCGCGGCACCCGCCGCCAATGCGCTGCCGCGCAACAAGATTCGCCTCATCCGCCGGACCCCTGACCATTTTGCAACCCAGCGGAAGGCCCCTGGTTGGGCGCCGGACCCGGTAGCGGCCCGAACGCGGAGCCCGGGCCTGGACCCGTAGCGGGTGCGGGTGCGTTAGCGCCAGCCGGCGCCCCCGGCGGTGGCACGGCCTGCGGAGCAGCCGGCACCAGCAGGGCCTGCAGATCGGCCGGGTTCTGGGCGGGGGCCGGCGCAGCACCCTGGGCCGGTACCCAGGTCAGCTGCGGAATCGGCGTCTGCGCCTTGGCTTGGGTCTGCGGGGTGTCGTAGATGATCTGGCCCTTGTACGCCGTGATCGTGTTGAGCGGGTGGAACATGATCGGCGGGTAGTTCACTGCCAGCCGGCGCAGCACCGGCCCCAGCCGCTCGCGGCACAGCTCGGCGCGCCGGTAGTAGTCGGGTGCCCGCGGACCGCCGGCGGTTTCGAAGGAACCGCCGCAGATGAACTGCACCGGGTTGGCGAATTCGGGTATCGACAGCAGACCGTTCAGCGTGCCCTGCGCCGGGTCGTAGATGTTGTAGAAGTTGGCGATACCGGGGCCCGCGACGTGCAGCACCTGTTCGATGTTGTCGCTCTGGTCGCTCAATGTCTTGCTGAAATCGTTGAGCTGATTGACCGTATCGATCAACGTCGAGTTGTTTTCGTGCAGGAACCCGCGGATGTCGGACAGTGCCTGATTGAGAGTGCCCAAGGTGTTGTCTAGATGCCGCGAGCTGTCGGCGAGGACCTGCGAGACGGAGGCGACGTTTCCGGCGAACTGCACGATCTGCTCGTTACTCGCCGACAGCGCGTTGACCAGGACCTGCAGATTCTTGACGGTGCCGAAGATGTCGCCGCGCGAATCCCCCAGTCGCCCAGCGACTTGCGAAAGCTCCTGCAGTGCGTTGTGGAACGACTCGCCCTTGCCGTCGAACGTGTCAGCGGCCTGGTTGATCGCCGCGCCCAACGGCCCGTGCATCGATCCGCTCGTCGGGCCCAGCGAGACGGCCAGTTGGGTCAGCGCTTCCTTGACCTCGTCCCATTCCACCGGGACCGCGGTGCGGTTCAGGTCGATGCTGCCGCCATCGGGCAACACCGCCCCGCCGGTGTATGCCGGGGCGAGCTGAATGAACCGCGCCGCCACCAGGTTCGGTGACATGACGACGGCCCTGGCGTCCTTCGGGATCTTCACGTCCTTGGGGACCGTCATGGTGATCTTGACGTCCGACGGCCGTGGTTCGATCGAGTCGATCTTGCCGATCGGCACGCCGAGGACGCGGACCTGATCGCCGGGATAGAGCCCGACCGCAGACGTGAAGTAGCCGACGATGGTCCGGTTATTCGCTTGCGTCGAAAGCACATACACGCCCCCCACCAGCACCGCGACCAGCGCGATGATGGTGGTGTTGCGCAGCCCGCGGCTGCCGGCGATTCGCTTGATCATGGTGACTTCGGCCGGATGATCCAGCGTTCCTGGATCAATCCGCGTAGGTAGTCGGAGAGGCTGGCGGGCAGCTTGCCCGGCTGATAGAAGAAGTCGAACATCGCCGCAAGCAGCGGCGCCGGGATCACGCCGAAGACGTTGACGTTGAACCCCGGTCCGGAACCGACCACCTCGCCGAGCTCTGTCGCATAGGTGGGCAGTCGTTTCAGAGCCTCGGTGATGTAGTCGCGGCGCTCGTTGAGATTGCTCAGTACATCGTTGAGCTTGCTCAGGGCGGGGCCGAATTCCTTGCGGTTATCGGCGACGAAGCCGGAAATCTGTGCTGACAAACCGTTGATGCCCGAGATCAGTTGGCCCAGCGAGGCGCTGCGCTCGTCGAGCGCGGCGAACAGCTCGTTGCCGTCGTCGACCAGCTTGTTGACTTGGTTGGCGCGGTCGGACAACACCGATGTCACCGACTTCGCATGTGCCAGAAGGCTTTGCAGGGCCTCGTCACGGCGGTTCAGGGTGCGGGACAGCGAAGTCACCCCGTCCAGCGCGCCGCGCAATTCCGGGGTGGCGCCGTGCAGCGTGTCGGTGAGCACGTTCAAAGCCTGCTCGAACTGGGGCTTGTTCAGGTTGCTTGAGTTTTGGCCCAGGTCCTCCAGCGCGCCGGCCAGCGTGTACGGGGTGGTCGTGCGGCTCCGCGGAATCGTGGTCGCCTTGCCATGACCGGCCGGAGTCACCGCAATCGAGCGCTCGCCAAGGATGCTGTCGGTGCGGATCGCGGCCAGCGACTGATCACCGACCGCGACGTGCCGGTCCACCGAGAACGTCACCTTTGCGCTGTCTCCGGCCAGACCGACGGACGCCACCTTGCCGACCTTGAAGCCCGACACGTAAACGGAGTTGCCGGGCGAGATCCCGCCGGCGTCGCTGAAGTAGGCGTCGTACACCCGGCCCTGCGGGTAGAACGGCAAGTTGGCGTAACCGAATGCGAGTAACACGACGCAGACAACCAGCACCACGCCGAAGATCCCGGTGCGCAATGGATCGCGTTCACGCTTTGGGCTATTTGACAAAAGCGCACCTCCCCTGGCTGGGATCCACCTGACCACCGAGGGGCAGCAGGATGTCGCTGCCGGCAGGTCCGTTGATCTTGATGGTCACTGAGCAGAAGTAGATGTTGAAGAACGACCCGTAGGCGCCGAGTGCGGCCAGGCGCAGATAGTCCTCGCCCAGTTGCTCGACGTCGTTGTCCACCTCGGCCTTGCGGTTGTCGATCTCGGTGGCCAGCGGCCGGGTATTTTCCAGGATGCCTTGCAGCGGCCGGCGTGAATTCTTCAGCAACTCAGTAAGATCCGTCGTTGTCGACGCCAGTGGTGGAATTGCTCCCGCGATCGAGTCTTTATTTTTGGCCAGTCCGCTGATCAACTGCTGCAGTTGGTCCACGCTGGCCGAGAATTGCGCGCTCTTTTGGTCGATGGTGCCCAGCACCGTGTTCAGGTTGGTGATCGTGTCACCGATGAGCTGATCGCGCTGGCCCAGCGCCGTCGAGAAAGCGCTGGTGTCGGCCAGCACGTTCGACAACGCTCCACCCTGGCCCTGCAACAGCTCAATGACAGCGCTGCTGATCGTGTTGACCTTGTCGGCATCCAGGCCTTTGAGCACGGGCTTCAGCCCACCCAGCAACGCATCCAGATCCAGTGCGGGCTGGGTGTGTTGGGAATTGATCGTCCCGCCCGGAGGCAGCTTGCGCAGCTCCCCGGGACCCGACGTGATCTCGAGGAACCGGTCACCGACCAGGTTTTCGTAGCGGATCAACGCCCGCGTCGACGAGTAGAGGGTGTAGCGGCTGTCGATTCCGAAAGCCACGTCGACGCTGTTGTCCGGGTTGAGCTTGATGCCGTCCACCGAACCGACCGGCACCCCGGAAATGCGAACCTTTTGGCCGGCCTTCAACTTAGACGCGTCAATAAACGTTGCGTGATAAGTGTTTTCGTCGCCGAACCGGAAGTCGCCGAAGACCACCACCAACCCCGCGGCCACCAACAACATCGCCACCGCGAAGACGCTGACCTTGATCACCATCGACCGGTGCGACGGCAGTTCCGAACTCGCCATCAGAAGTCGTCCCGTTCCGCGAAAGAGCCGTGGAACAAGAACTGCAGCGTCGAGGGTGCGTCGAACTGCAATTCGGTGAACGGCTCGTAAGGGATGTTGGCGTTGTCGGTGACCAGGAATGGTGCCCGGTAGAACGACCCGCCGGTCTGCTTGGTCGGAATGTCCGGCAATCCCCGGCAGTTCGGACCGCCGGACGCGTTGACCACCGGCAACGACTCCGGGAAGGTGTACGACGGCGCGCCCAACACGAAGCTCGACGACGTGAACAGGCCCGCCTTGCGAACACCGAGCAACGGGGCGAACTCCTTGATGCCTCGCTCGATACCGGCGAACAGGCAACCGAATTCCGGCGAGTAATCCGACGCCACCTTGATGGGGGCCCGCAGCCGGTTGAGGGCGTCGATCAGGTCCTGCTCGGCCGGCGCCAACGTGTCATAGGCGTTGTTGGACAGGCCGATCGTGGCCAGCAGCGTGTCGTTGAGATTCTTCTGCTCGTCGACGACGGTCTTGTTGATGGTGGGCAGGTTGTCGAAGATGGTGTTCAGGTCCGGGGCGGCGTCGGCGTAGATGTTGGTGACGACGGCGGTCTTGCGGAAGTCCTCCTGCAGCGCCGGCAGCTTCGGGTTCGCTTGTCGCGTAAGGGTATTCAGACCTGAAAGCAGCGCGCCCAGGTCGTCGCCATGACCACGCAGGCCTTCGGCGAAGGCACTCAGCGTCCCGTTCAATTCGACCGGGTCGACCTTGTGCAGCAGATTCATCAGCGACTGGAACAGGGTGTTGACTTCCAGCTGCACCGCGGAGGCTTGCACGTGCGCATCAGGACGCAGGGACGTCGGCGAAGGCGCTTGGGGCGGAATGAATTCGACCGACTTGGCGCCGAAAATGGTGTTGCCCGCGATATGCACCGTTGCGTTGGACGGGATGAAGTGCATGTCGTCGCTGTTGATCGCCAGCGTCAGCCGTGCCTGGTCGTCCGCATAGTTGATGTCGGTGACCTTGCCGATCTGGATGCCGCGGTACTTGACCTTGGCGCCCTTGTCCATCACCAGCCCGGCCCGCGGCGCCGCGACGGTAACCGTGTCGACCGACGCGAAAGCCGCCGTGTACGAGAGGTATGTCAGCACCGCAAACGCCACCAACAAACTGGCCAGCAGCGCCGCTGCCAGCCGTACAGTCGTGCGTCGCGATCCGGTGTCTGACATCGTCCCCCTTACCCGGAGAGGTTGAAGTTACCGGACGCACCGTAAACGGCCAGCGAGATGAACAAGGTAATGACGACCACGACGATCAGCGAGGTCCGCACCGCCTGACCGACCGCGATGCCCACGCCTACCGGCCCACCGCTGGTGTTGTAGCCGTAATAGGTATGGACCAGCATCACCGCGATGGACATCACGATGGCCTGCAGGAACGACCAAAGTAGGTCCGACGGGATGAGGAACGTATTGAAGTAGTGGTCGTAGAGACCGGCCGACTGTCCGTTGATGAAGACCGTGGTGAACCGGGCGGCGAAAAACGCCGCGAGCACCGACAGCGAATACAACGGGATGATCGCCACCAGGCCGGCGATCAGCCGAGTCGACACCAGGTAGGACACCGAGTGCACGGCCATGCATTCCACCGCGTCGATTTCCTCGGACACCCGCATGGCACCCAATTGGGCGGTGGCACCGGCACCGATCGTCGCCGCCAGCGCGATGCCGGCGATGACCGGCGCGACGACGCGCACGTTCAGGAACGCCGACAGGAAGCCGGTCAATGCCTCGATGCCGATGTTGCCCAGGGACGAGTAGCCCTGGACGGCGATGACCCCACCGGAGGCCAGGGTCAGGAATGCCGCGACGCCGACCGTGCCTCCGATCATCACCAAAGCACCCGCGCCCAGGGTCATCTCGGCAATGAGCCGGATCGTCTCCTTGCGGTACCGGGTGAGCGCATTGGGGACGTAGCGCACGGTCTGGCCGTAGAACAGGGCCTGCTCGCCGAAGTCGTCGATCGGGCCTTGCAGTCTGGCCGCGATGTTGCGGAACCGGTAAGTCAGGTCGTAGCTCATCGCGTGCTCACTTCGTCGAGAACCGCACGCCGATGGCCGTCATCACCACGTTGATGACGAATAGACAGATGAACGCGTAGACGACGGTTTCGTTGACCGCATTACCGACGCCCTTCGGCCCACCCTTGACGGTGAGGCCGCGGTAACACCCGACGAGGCCGGCCATCACGCCGAAGAGCAGCGCTTTGACCTCCGCAAGCATCAACTCGCGCAGTCCGGTCAATACGGTCAGGCCGTTGATGAATGCGCCCGGGTTGACGCCCTGCAGAAACACGGAGAATACGTACCCACCGGACAGACCGATGGCGCACACCAAACCGTTAAGCAACAGTGCGACAACGGTCGACGCCAGGACGCGGGGTACCACCAGCCGGTGGATCGGATCGATGCCGAGGACCCGCATCGCGTCGATTTCTTCACGGATGGTGCGGGCGCCCAAGTCGGCGCAGATCGCGGTGGCGCCGGCCCCAGCGACGACGAGCACGGTCACCACCGGGCCCAGCTGCGTGATGGTGCCGAATGCCGTTCCGGCGCCGGACAAATCGGCCGCGCCGATTTCGCGCAGCAATACATTGAGGGTGAATGCCACCAGGACGGTGAATGGGATGGACACCAAGAGCGTCGGGACCAACGACACGCGCGCGATCATCCACGTCTGATCCAGGAACTCGCGGAATTGGAACGGCCGCCGGACAGATGCGCGGGCCGTATCGATCATCATTTCGAAAAACCCGCCGACAGCACGAGCCGGAACCGCAAGTTGTTCGATCAACGCGGCACCCCCCTTTGCTGCTCACGGCGAAGCCTGTGCGTCGCCTTTGCGTTGTCTTCGGTCGCACCCGGCTCCGTGTGAGCCGGATCATATTAACTCAGAAGAAGTTCACCGTGTCAATGAACAGGTTATCTCTGCCCGAAGCGTTAATTTGTCCTGGTCAGCGCCCTTGCGGTATTCCCAATCTGACACACGTTCTACTAGCGGATTTCCCCCCCGAGAAACAGTATTATGCCGCTATTGCTCCATTAACGCGGTCGCGGAAAAGTTACGTTCTGGATCGCGACCAGCAAAGTAGTCCCGCAAGGCGCCGCTCAGTTGAGTCGGGTCCCACGCGGCGCCGTCGGCGATGAACCTGTGCTCCGCCGTCGGGGCCGAGACCAATGTCACCTGAGGCCCGTAAACGATGAACACCTGGCCGTTGACCTCTGCGGCCGCCGGGGACGACAGGAACTGCACCAGGTTCACCACGTGGTCGGGCGACAGCGGGTCGACACCGCCTTCCTCTATATCTGGTGCGCTACCGAACACGTCGGCCGTCATCGCGGTGCGCGCGCGGGGGCAGATCGCGTTGGCACACACCCCGTAGCGACCGAGCGCCCGCGCCGCGGTCAGGGTGAGCGAGATGATGCCCGCCTTGGCAGCGCCGTAGTTGGCCTGCCCCACCGGACCCACCAGTCCGGCCTCCGACGCGGTGTTGACGATCCTGCCGAAGATCGATCCCCCGGCGTCCTTGGCCCTGCTGCGCCAGTAGGTCGCCGCGTTGCGGGTGAGCAAGAAGTGCCCACGCAGATGCACGGCGATGACCTGGTCCCATTCCTCGTCGGACATGTTGAACAGCATCCGGTCGCGGGTGATGCCGGCGTTGTTGACCACGATGTCGAGTCCACCCAGCCCGTCGGCGCAGGACACCAGTTCGTCGGCCGTGGAGCGCTGACTGATGTCACCGGTCACCGCAACGGCCTTCGAGCCGGCCGCGCTGATCTCGTCGATGACGTCCGAGGCATCCAGCGCGGCGGTCATGTCGTTCACGACCACGGTGGCGCCCAAGCGTGCCAGGCCCAGCGCTTCGGCGCGGCCCAGCCCCGCGGCCGCACCGGTCACCACCGCGACCTTCCCGGATAGATCGGTCGCGTTCGTGCTGCTAGTCAATTTATGAATACCTCTAGTTTCGGAGTCCCTCGCCGCTAGTCTTCGCGCAGCAACGCCGCGCGCGGGCACTCGGCGATCGCCTGCTCGGCGAGATTTTCTTGGTCGGACGGAATCGGATCGAGCTTCACGACGGCGTAGTCCTCATCGTCCAGGTCGAAGATATCCGGCGCGATTCCCAAGCACACCGCGTTACCTTCGCACCGGTCACGATCGACGATCACCCGCACGGCATCCTCCTTGAAGCTGGCCCGGATCTGGCTCCATGTCCCATCAGAATGTAGCTCCACCATAGGGCTCACGTGCGTCTGAGGAAACGGTCGCTGGATTCCCAGACTAGAACGTGTTACAACCGGGAAGACGAATGGGTAGCCGTTGGTCGAATAGCCGCTTGTCACGTTTAACCCAAAAGGACGGCTGGAATGCGCATCAGTTACACCCCTGAACAGGAGGAGCTGCGTCGCGAGCTGCGGTCGTACTTCACCAAGCTCATGACCCCCGAGCGCCGCGAGGCGCTTAGCTCCACGCAGGGAGAGGTCGGAACCGGCAACGCGTACCGAGACACCGTTGCGCAGATGGGCAAAGACGGGTGGCTCACCCTGAACTGGCCCAAGGAGTACGGCGGCCAGGACCGCTCCCCGATGGACTCGCTGATCTTCACCGACGAGGCCGCAGTCGCCGGCGTGCCGGTGCCCTTCCTGACGATCAACAGCGTGGCACCGACCATCATGGCTTTCGGCACCGACGAGCAGAAGAAGTTCTTCCTGCCCAAGATCGCCGCCGGAGAGCTGCACTTCTCGATCGGCTACTCCGAGCCCGGTGCCGGCACCGACCTGGCCAACCTGCGCACCACCGCGGTACGCGATGGCGACGACTACGTCATCAACGGCCAGAAGATGTGGACCAGCCTGATCGCTTACGCCGACTGGGTCTGGCTGGCGGTGCGCACCAACCCCGAAGCCAAGAAGCACCGCGGCATCTCGATGCTGGCCGTGCCGACCACCGCCGAGGGTTTCTCCTGGACACCGGTGCACACCATGGCCGGTGTGGACACCAGCGCCACCTATTACTCCGACGTGCGGGTCCCGGTGACCAACCTGATCGGCGAGGAGAACGGCGGCTGGAAGCTGGTGACCAACCAGCTCAACCACGAGCGGGTTGCCCTGGTGTCGGCGCAACCGATCTTCCTGGCCCTGCGCGAGGTTCGCGAATGGGCGCAGAACACCAAGGACGTCGGTGGGGCGCGGTTGATCGACTCGGAGTGGGTGCAGCTGAACCTGGCCCGGGTGCACGCCAAGGTCGAGGTTCTCAAGCTGATCAACTGGGAACTGGCGTCGGCGGCGAGTGAGGCCCTATCGCCCGCTGATGCGTCGGCGGCCAAGGTGTTCGGCACCGAGCTGGCCACCGAGGCCTACCGGCTGCTGATGGAGGTGCTCGGCACCGCGGCAACAGTGCGCCAGGATTCGCCGGGCGCGTTGCTGCGCGGCCGGGTCGAGCGGATGCACCGGGCCTGCCTGATCCTGACCTTCGGCGGCGGCACCAACGAGGTGCAGCGCGACATCATCGGCATGGTCGCCCTCGGCCTGCCCCGGAACCGCTGAGCGCAGCTCGCTACTTTCAAAGGACAGCATTGGAATGGATTTCACGACAACCGAAGCGGCAAGCGACCTCGGCGGCCTGGTCGACACGATCGTGGACTCGGTGTGCACGCCCGAGCATCAACGCGAACTCGACGGGCTCGAGCAACGGTTTGACCGCGCCCTGTGGCAGAAGCTGATCGAGGCCGACATCCTCACCAGCGCATCGGCGTCCGCGCTGGGCGGCGACGGTTTCGGTGCGCTCGAGCAGGTCGCGATCCTCGTTGCGCTCGGCCGCCAGCTGGCCGCCGTGCCGTACCTGGAGTCGGTGATGCTGGGCGCCGGAGTGCTGGCCCGGTTCGCCTCCGAGGAACTGCAGCAGGGCTGGGGGGTGCCGGCGGTCAAGGGCGAGAAGATCCTGACGGTCGCCCTCGACGGCGAGATGGGTGAGGGACCCGTGCAGGCCACCCGCTCCGGTGACGGCTACCAGCTGACCGGGACCCGCACGCAGGCCGGCTTCGGCCCCGTCGCGGACGCCTTCTTGGTTCCTGTCGAAACCGATTCCGGCACAGCTGTTTTCCTTGTCGCCGCCGATGACCCGGGCGTCAGCGTGACCTCGCTGGCGACCACCGGCCGCACCAGCATCGGGCACCTGGCGCTGGACGGCGTCGCGGTGGGCGAAGCGCGGAAGGTCGGCGGCAGCGAGGTGGCCGCCTGGCTCGGCACCCTCGGCACCCTGGGCCGCACCGCGTATCAACTAGGGGTGCTCGATCGCGGGTTGCAGATGACGGCCGAATACGCCCGCGAGCGTGAGCAATTCGACCGCCCGATCGGCAGCTTCCAAGCGGTGTCGCAACGGCTGGCCGACGGCTACATCGACGTCAAAGGGCTGCGGTTGACGCTCACCCAAGCGGCCTGGAAGGTCTCGGAAGACATCCCCGCCGAGATCGACGTGGCCAGCGCCGCGTTCTGGGCCGCTGACGCCGGACACCGGGTCGCGCACACCGTCGTGCACGTGCACGGCGGCGTCGGCGTCGACACCGATCACCCGGCGCACCGGTACTTCCTGGCCGCGAAGGAGACCGAGTTCGCGTTGGGCGGTGCCACCGGGCAGCTCCGCCGGATCGGTCGTGAGCTGGCGGAAACTCCTGCCTAGCTTCGTGATTCCTCCCGATCCCACGGTCACCAAACTGCTGGAGCCACTGGCAGAGATCGACGACCGGGGCGTCTACTTCGAGGATTCGTTCACCAGCTGGCGCGATCACCTGCAACACGGTGCCGCGATTGCGGCGACGCTGCGCGAGCGCCTCGACCCGAGCAAGCCACCGCACGTCGGCGTGCTGCTGGAGAACACGCCGTTCTTCTCGGCGATGTTGACGGCGGCCGGGATGTCGGGGATTGTGCCGGTCGGCCTCAACCCGGTGCGCCGCGGCGAGGCACTGGCCCGCGACATCAGCCGGGCCGACTGCCAGCTGGTCCTGGCCGACTCCAAATCTGCTGCGCCGCTGGATGATATCGACCACCTGAACGTCGATTCCGCGCAATGGGCTGCCGAGGTCGACGCGCATCGGGGCGTCGAGCTGAGTTTCCAGTCCGCCTCGGCCGAAGACCTTTTCATGCTGATCTTCACGTCGGGCACCAGCGGCGAACCCAAGGCGGTGAAGTGCAGCCACGGCAAGGTCGCGATCGCCGGAACGACGATGGCGCAGCGGTTCAACCTCGGCCGCGAGGACGTCTGCTACGTGTCGATGCCGTTGTTTCACTCCAATGCGGTTCTGGTCGGCTGGGCGGTGGCGGCGGCGTGTCAGGGTTCAATGGCGCTGCGGCATAAGTTCTCTGCGTCTGGATTCCTACCGGACGTACGCCGTTACGGCGCCAGCTACGCCAACTACGTGGGCAAGCCGCTGTCCTATGTCCTGGCCACGCCGGAACAACCCGATGACGCGGACAACCCGCTGCGCGCGGTCTACGGCAACGAGGGTGTTCCCGCCGACATCGAACGGTTCAGCCGCAGATTCGGGTGCGTCGTCCAGGACGGGTTCGGGTCGACCGAAGGCGGCGTCGCGATCGCCCGCACGCCCGATACGCCACCGGGCGCATTGGGGCCGCTGACCGAAGGGCTCGAGATCGTCGACCCCGAAACCGGCAAGTCCTGCGGAGTAGGAGTGGTCGGCGAGCTGGTCAACACCACCGGGCCGGGCCGTTTCGAGGGTTACTACAACGATGCGGCCGCCGAGGCCGAGCGCATGGCCGGCGGGGTCTACCACAGCGGTGACCTCGCCTATCGCGACGAGGCCGGATACGCGTACTTCGCTGGGCGGCTTGGCGATTGGATGCGGGTCGACGGTGAGAATCTCGGTGCCGCCCCGATCGAGCGAGTATTGCAGCGATACCCCGACGCGACCGAGGTCGCCGTGTACGCGATCCCCGATCCCGCGGTCGGCGACCAGGTGATGGCCGCGTTGGTGATGACGCAGGGTGCCGAGTTCAATGCCGACAAGTTTCGGGCGTTCCTTGCCGAGCAGCCCGACCTGGGACCCAAACAGTGGCCGTCTTACGTCAGGATCTGCGCGGATCTCCCGCGGACGGTGACATTCAAGGTTCTCAAGCGCCAGTTGGCAGCCGAGGGTGTGGACTGCGATGATCGGGTATGGCCGATACCCCGGTAACCCGATGAATGCGCGGCCCCTTGAGCTCGCACTGGAAGCGAGCTTCGAACAGCTTTCCGACACGGTACCGGCCGACATTGGTGTGGCGATCGCGCGTCCGGACCGGACCTATTCCCTGGGCAGGTGGTGGTCGGGCGTCGCCTGGTCGACGATCAAAGTGCCGCTGGCGATTGCGGCGCTGCGCAGCGACTGGCTCAATGCCCGCGAGCCGGCGGTCAAGGCCATCACCGAATCCGACAATCGCGCATCCGAGCAATTGTGGTCACTGCTGGGCGAGCCGGTGGACGCGGCACGCAAGGTTCAAGGTGTCGTCGCCGAAGGCGGCGACACGGCCACCGTGGTCGAATCACGGCGGCTTCGGCGCGGTTTCACGGCATTTGGCCAGACGGAGTGGACTTTGCAGCGGCAAGCACGGTTCGCCGCGGAGTTGCCGTTGATCCCCGGCGCCGGGGATGTGATCGAGCTCATGAGTTCCCTTACTCCCGATCATCGATGGGGCCTGGCCGCCAATGGCTCTGCGGCAAAAGGGGGTTGGGGTCCCGGCATGAACGGCGAATATCTGGTCCGGCAATTCGGGATCCTGCCCACGCCTTCGGGGCAATGGGGCGTGGCGTTGGCGGCCGAAGTCCACGACGGCGGCTTTGAAACCGGCGTCGAGGTCGCCAACACGGTGACGGACTGGCTCGTCAGCCGGCTTCCCGTGCTGGCGCGTTATTGATGGAATCGCCTCAACCCGTGATTGACGGCACCACAGCGTCGATCAGATGCGGCCCGGGTTCGGCGAAGGCGTCGCGCAGCGCATCGGCCAACTCCTCGGTGGTGCTCACGCGCCGCGCGGGTACCCCCAGGCCTTCCGCAATCTTGACGAAATCCATTGTGGGACGCGATAAATCGAGCAGATCCAGCGCCTTGGGGCCGGGAGCGGATCCGGCGCCGACGCGTTGCAGCTCGATCCGCAAGATGTCGTAGGCGCTGTTGTCGTACAGCACGGTGGTCACGTTGAGGTTCTCACGCGCCTGAGTCCACAGACCCGAAATCGTGTACATCGCCGACCCGTCCGATTCCAGGCAGAGGACCGGCCGGTCCGGGGCGGCCACGGCCGCACCCACCGCGGCGGGGATGCCGTAGCCGATCGCTCCGCCGGTCAGCGTCAGCCAGTCATGGGCGGGCGCCCCGGCGGTAGTCTGCGCCAGCAGCAGGCCCGAGGTGTTCGACTCGTCGACGACGATCGCCCGTTCCGGCATCAGCGCGCCGATCACGTCGGCCGCCGACGCGGAGGTCAGTGCGCCGGTCGGCAGCTGCGGGCGCGACGCTGCGGCCACCGGGGCAACCGTGCCCGGCGCGATCTCGTCGGCCAATGCCACGAGCGCGTCGGCCGCACCGCTGTGCGCGGCGAGCGCCTTCACCTCGCAGCCGGCCGGCACCAGGTCGCTGGGCATGTTCGGGTAGGCGAAAAAGGACACCGGCGACTTGGCGCCGGCCAGCACCAGATGCTTGGCACCGTCGAGTTGCGCGGTGGCGGCCTCGGCGAAGTACGCCAACCGCTCGACGGCCGGGACGCCGGCACCGCGCTCCAGGCGCGTCGGGAAGGTCTCGCATATCACGCGGGCCCCGGTTGCCTCCGCGATCCGCACCGCCGCGGCCAGCCCGCGGGCGCGGGTGGCGTCACCGCCCACCATGATCACCGTCGGCTCACCCGATCGCAGCAGCTCCGCGATCTCGGGCGCCAGCAGTGGGTCCGCGCCCGTCGGTTGCGCCGGCGTCGCAGCGGCGGGTTGGGCGCCGCCGGACCAGGATGCGTCGGCGGGCAGGATCAGCGTCGAAATCTGCGAACCCGCCCGGCTCGCGGCGATGGCCTCGACGGCGTCGAGCGCGACGTCGGCGGCGGTACGGGTGCGGCGCACCCACCCCGAGACACTGCCCGCAAGCGCATCGATGTCGGATTCCAGTGGGGCGTCGTACTTTTTGTGGTAGGTGGCGTGGTCACCGACGACGACCACCATCGGCACGTGAGCCCGTCGCGCGTTGTGCAGGTTCGCCAGGCCGTTGCCCAATCCGGGGCCGAGATGCAACAGCACTGCCGCCGGCCGATCGGCGATGCGGGCATATCCGTCGGCAGCGCCGGTGGCGACGCCTTCGAAAAGGGCCAGCACGCCACGCATTTTCGGAACGGTGTCCAGGGCGGCGACGAAGTGCATCTCCGAGGTGCCGGGGTTGGCGAAGCACACGTCAACCCCGCCGTCGACCAGAGTGTTGATCAGAGCCTGCGCACCGTTCACCTGTTTGCCTCCAGTCTGAATACGCGTTCGGCGTTGCCGTGCAGAAAGTCGTGACGAGCCTCGTCACTGAGCCCGAGTTCGTCGAGCCCGGCCAACGCGTGCTCGTGAGTGATCATCGGGTAGTTGGTGCCGAACAAGACTTTGCGTTGTCCGGTACCGGTTTTCATGAACCGGATCAGTTCTTCCGGAAGCCGCCGGACGGTATAGGCGGAGGTATCGATGTAGACGTTCTCGTGTTTGCGCGCGACGGCCACCATCTCTTCGGTCCAGGGGTAGCCGACATGCCCGCACACGATCACCAGCTCGGGAAAGTCCAGGGCTACCTGGTCGATGTAGGGAATCGGGCGTCCGGTCTCCGAGGGCCGCAGCGGGCCGGTGTGACCGACCTGGGTGCAGAACGGGACGGCAGCCTCGACGCATTCAGCGAACAGCGGGTAATAACGGCGGTCGGTGGGCGGCGCGTCCCATAGCCAAGGCACCACCCGCAGGCCGACGAACCCTTCGGCGACCCGGCGCCGTAGCTCACGGACCGCCTGCATCGGACGATCGAGGTCGACGGTCGCTAGACCGGCAAATCGGTTCGGGTGCAACCGGGTCCACTCGGCGACCTCGTCGTTGGAGATGAGGTCCTGACCATTGGGGCCACGCCAGGCACTGAGCAGGCCGAAGCCGACGTCGGCTGCGTCCATCGCCGCGATCGTGACGTCGATGGGGATGTCGGTATCCGGTATGGACCCACCCGTCCAGCGCCGTAGGGACGCCAGCATGTCGCTGCGCAGGAACCGCGCAGTCGGGTGCTGCAGCCACACATCGATCGTCATCGCCACTCAACAGTAGCCGCGGGGCATCAGGCGGCCAGCGCGGCGCGAGCGGCGGCATGCGTCCGCGCCGCGTACCCGCCGCCGAACAGCACGACGTGCGCCAGCAGCGGAAAGAGCTGGTGTAGCCCGATACGGTTGCGCCAGCCGGGTTGTAGCGGCCGCACCTCCTGGTAGCCCGCGAGAATGTCGTCGTAGTGCGGGCAGCCGAACAGTGCGAGCATCGCCAGGTCGGTCTCGCGGTGACCGGCTTGCGCGGCCGGGTCGATCAGCACCACGCCGTCGTGTGTCCACATCACGTTGCCGCTCCAGAGATCGCCGTGCAGCCGGGCCGGCCGGTCGTCGTCGTCGAAATCGCCCGCGCGGCAACGCGCGATAACGGAGTCGATCACGGCACGGGCCGACGCATCGAGCTGAGCCGCCGCGAGCTCCAGCATCGGGGCCAGCCGCTCCTGGGCGTAGAAGTCACCCCAGCGTTGATGGGGCCGCAGCGACATCGGCAACGGCTGCGACAACGGCCCGAAGAACCCAGGCCCGTCCCAGCCGCCGGGCCCTGCGCCAAACGCCGAAGCGCCCGCGTCGTGCGTGACGGCCAGTCGGCTGCCGAAGATGCGCGCCGCGTCCGGGTCGGGGTTCACCGATTCGAGGCGGCGCAGGATCAGGCTCGTGGCGTCAACCGAGACGACCTGCGCGCACGGCACGCCTGCCTCGACCGACGAAAGCCAGCGCAGTCCCGCGGCTTCCCAGGCGAAGTAGCCGGTAGGCGCGCCCGAGTGGCGTTTGACGAAATCGGTCACGCAGTTGCGTGAGCCGCATGCACATCGTCGGCCGGACGCGCCTCGGTCTGTTCCTTGGCCCAGCGGTAGTCGGGCTTGCCGGCGGGCGAGCGCTTCACCTCGTCGACCAGCCAAAGGCTGCGCGGCACTTTGTATCCCGCGATCTCGGCACGCACAAAGCTGTCCAACTCGGACAGCGCCGGCCGCGTTCCGGGCCGTGCCTGCACCACGGCGGCCACGTGCTGGCCGTAGCGGGCATCGGGCACCCCGACCACCAGGGCGTCGAAGACGTCGGGGTGGCCCTTGAGCGCGGCCTCGACCTCTTCGGGGTAGATCTTCTCCCCACCGCTGTTGATCGACACCGAGCCGCGGCCCAGCATGGTGACCGATCCGTCCTCTTCTACCGTCGCGTAATCGCCGGGGATCGCGTAGCGGACGCCGTTGATGGTCTTGAAGGTTTCGGCGGTCTTCTTCTCGTCCTTGTAGTAGCCGACGGGAATGTTGCCCTTCTTGGCGATGAAGCCGCGGACTCCGGAGCCCGGCTGGACCTCGTTGCCGTCGTCGTCGAGGACGACGGTGCGGTGGTCGATCGTCACGCGCGGGCCGCCGCTGTGCGGCGCATCCTTGGCGACGACGCTGGTGCCCCCGAACCCGGTTTCCGAAGATCCGATCGAGTCGGTGATGACCCGGTTGGGCAGCAGCTCGAGGAACTTCTCCTTGATACTCGGCGAGAACAGCGCCGCGGTGGAGGCGAGCAGGAACAGCGACGACAGGTCGTACTCGTTGCCCTCGTCCTGGTGCGCCAGCAGCGCGTCCAGCAATGGTCGCGCCATCGCATCGCCGGTGAAGAACAGCAGGTTCACCTTGTGGTCGTGAATGGTGCGCCAGACTTCGTCGGCGTTGAATTCCGGTGCCAGAACGGTGGTTTGGCCCGAGAAGATCGACATCCAGGTGGCCGACTGGGTGGCGCCGTGGATCATCGGCGGAATCGGGTGGCGGACCATCGGTGGGTTGGCCGCGGCGGCCTTGGCCAGGTCGTACTCGTCGGAGATGAATGCGCCTGTCGCGAAGTCGGTTCCACCGAACAGCACGCGGTAGATGTCCTCGTGGCGCCACATCACGCCCTTCGGGAATCCGGTGGTGCCGCCGGTGTAGAGCAGGTAGATGTCGTCGGCGCTGCGTTCGCCGAAGTCGCGCTCCGGTGAGCTCTGCGCGATCGCGGAGTAGAACTCGACACCGCCGTAGCGCGCAAAGTCGTCGTCGCTGCCGTCCTCCACGACGAGGATCGTCTTGACATTCGGGGTGTCCGGCAGCACGTTCGCAACCCGGTCGGAGTACTGGCGCTCGTGGACCAGCGCAACCATGTCGGAGTTGTTGAACAGGTAGCGAAGCTCGCCCTCGACGTAGCGGTAGTTGACGTTCACCAGGATGGCGCCGGCCTTGATGATGCCGAGCATCGCGATGACGATTTCGATGCGGTTGCGGCAGTAGAGGCCGACCTTGTCGTCCTTCTGCACGCCCTGTTCGGCCAGGTAGTGCGCGAGACGGTTGGCTTTCTCCTCCAGCTCGGCGTAGGTCAGCTGTTGATCGCCGCAGATGAGGGCTACACGGTCAGGCACGGCGTCGATGGCGTGCTCGGCAAGATCGGCAATATTCAGGGCCACGGCCACCAAATTAGAACGTGTTACATTTCTTGACAAGTTCATCCCCGATGTGGAGGGAAAGGCGGTAGCCGTGGCCGAGGCGCCAGCAAACGTTGAATCCGGACCCGACGCGCTGGTTGAGCAGCGCGGTCACACGCTCATCGTCACGCTGAACCGACCGCACGCCCGCAACGCGCTGAGCACGGAAATGATGGAAATCATGGTGCAGGCCTGGGACCGCGTCGACAACGACGACGACATCCGCTGCTGCATCCTGACCGGAGCCGGTGGCTACTTCTGCGCCGGGATGGACCTGAAGTCAGCAACCAAAAAGCCGCCGGGCGATTCGTTCAAGGATGGCAGCTACGACCCGTCACGCATCGACGCCCTGCTCAAGGGCCGTCGGCTGACCAAACCGCTGATCGCGGCCGTCGAAGGCCCCGCGATCGCCGGCGGCACCGAGATCCTGCAGGGCACCGACATCCGCATCGCCGGCGAGAGCGCCAAGTTCGGGATTTCGGAGGCCAAGTGGAGCCTCTACCCGATGGGCGGCTCCGCCGTGCGGCTGGTGCGGCAGATCCCCTACACCGTGGCCTGCGACCTGCTGCTGACCGGCCGGCACATCACCGCCGCCGAGGCCAAGGAAATAGGGCTGATCGGGCACCTGGTGCCCGACGGGCAGGCGCTGACCAAGGCGCTCGAGATCGCGGAGCTCATCGAGAACAACGGCCCGCTGGCCGTGCAGGCGATTCTGCGGGCGATCCGCGAGACCGAGGGTATGCACGAGAACGACGCGTTCAAGATCGACACCCAGATCGGTATCAAGGTGTTCCTGTCCGACGACGCCAAGGAAGGCCCGCGGGCATTCGCCGAGAAGCGCAAGCCCAACTTCCAGAACCGCTAACGCCTACCCTGGCTCGACTGGCGCCTACCCTCCCTCGCCGCGCTTTTGCGCCGAACGTGTTCTGAGGGCGGGATTTAGGCGATTTTTTCGCCCTGAGAGCACGTTCGGCGGCTGTCGGTGCCCGACGGCACACTGGCCGCATGGGAGAACCGTTCATCGGCAGCGAAGCGCGCGCATCGGGCGCAGTGACCCGCCACGAACTGCGTAGCCGATTCGTCGCCGTCCATCCCGACGTCTACGTCCCAAACGGCACGATCCTCACTCCCACCGTGCGTGCTCACGCGGCTTGGCTGTGGTCCCGGCGGCGCGGCGTCGTCGCGGGACAGTTTGCGTCGGCACTGCACGGCGCCAAGTGGGTCAGCCATCAAGCGCCGGCGCAGTTGCTGTATCAACACCGTCGTCCGCCGCCGGGAATTCGCACCTGGTTGGATCGAGTCGCCGACGATGAGACACAGCTGGTCGACGGCGTGTCGACCACGACCCCGGTGCGAACCGCCTTCGACCTCGCCTGTCGCTGGCCGATCGGCAGGTCCGTCGCGGCCATCGACGCGCTCACTCGAGCGACCAGAGTTGATATCGCCGACGTCGAACGACTCGCCGAACGCTACAAAGGGCATCGCAACATAAGGCGCGCTAGGCAAGCACTGAAGCTGGTTGATGCCGGCGCGGAATCACCCCGCGAGACGTGGTTACGGCTGTTGCTCATCGACGCCGGCTACCCACGGCCGCAAACCCAGATCCGCGTCCACGGCGAGTACGAGGAGCTTGTCGCCGTGCTCGACATGGGTTGGGAGGAAATCGAAGTCGCCGTCGAGTACGAGGGCGATCATCATCGGACCGATCGAAGACAGTTCAACAGAGACATCGCGCGCATAGACGCTCTGACGGAGCTCGGCTGGATCGTCGTCCGCGTCACCGCGGAGGACGTGCCGGGCGGCATTCTGCGCCGAGTGGCAGCCGCCTGGTCGCGCCGAACGTGCTCTCAGGGCGAAAAAATCGCCTAAATCCCGCCCTCAGAGCACGCTCGGCGCAAAGGGATCAAGAAAGCGGCGCGCTTGGGGTGAACGCCACCGGCATCTTCTCCAGGCCGGACACGAAGTTGGCCGGCCGCAACGGCAGAGCCGCGTCCGGAGACGCCAGCCGCATGTCGGGCAGCCGCTCCAGCAGCCGGGTCTGCATGATCGACAACTCCAGCCGCGCAAGCTGGTTGCCAAGACAGAAGTGCGTGCCGAAGCCGAACGCGAGGTGGTTGTTCGGGTAGCGCTCGATGTTGAAGCTCTCCGGCTCCTCGAAGACCTTCTCATCGAAGTTCGCCGACTCGAACAGCAGGATCATCTTTTCGCCCTCGAGCAGCTGGGTGCCGTGGAACTCGGTATCGGCGGTGATCGTGCGTGCCATGTTCTTCACCGGCGCCGTCCAACGCAGCATTTCTTCAATTGCGTTGGGCAGCAAGCTCAGATCTGCCCCTAGACGCTGGTGCTGATCGGGATGCCGCAGCAGTTGCCGCGTGCCTCCGGACAGCGTGTGCCGCGTGGTCTCGTCGCCGCCGATCAGCAGCAGCAGCACCTCGGTGACGATCTGGTGGTCCTCCAGCCGCGCACCTTCGACCTCCGCGTGCACGAGCACGCTGACCAGGTCGTCGGTCGGCTCCTTCTTGCGGCTCTCGATCATGCCCATCATGTATTGGCTGTACGCGGCGAAGGCGTCCATGGTCACCTGGACATCCGCCTCGGCCGCGGTGCTGCTCAACGAACTGACCAAGTCGTCGGACCACTTGAGGAACATCTCGCGTTCCTGCGGGCGCACACCGAGCATGTCCCCGATGACCGCCATCGGCAGTGGCGCGGCCAGATCCCAGACGAAGTCGCACTCACCGCGTTCGCACACCGCGTCGATCAACGTGTCGCACAACGAGGTGATCGAGGCCTCTAGGTTCTTCACCCGCTTGCGGGTGAACCCGTAGTTGACGAGCTTGCGGCGCAACAGATGCTGCGGATCGTCCATCTCGATCATCATCTCGACGCCCGGCTGGTCGGGTCGGATGCCGCCGGCGTTCGAGAACAACTCGGGGTTGCGCTCGGCCTCGATGACGGACTGATACGTCGAGGCCGCTGCCAGCCCGTTGCGATCCCGGAAGACCGGCTCGTTCTCCCGCATCCAGCGGTAGATGGACCGGGAGTCACCGGCGTAGAAAGTCCCGTCGGTCAGGTCGACGTCGGGTTTGGTCACCGTCATGAGATCTCCTGGGCGTCGCCGAATGTCATTTGAACCTGGTCAGCAGAGCTGGACAACATCGCGCGCTTCGGAAGACCCAGCGACGCAAGCTCTTTCGCGTATGGATGATCGCCCAGCCGGACGCGCACGCCACCCAGCCGCGTCCGCACGCCGTCCAGCGTGTGCTCGAAGGCGGTCTCGCGGGTGATTCCGTCGCGGTGCGAGTAGCTGCGCTGCGCCTGCTGGCGCGGGGTCAGCCGAATCGGCAGGCCGCGAAGAAAGTCCATGCCGATCACCAGTTGGCCGTCAACCGTGCAGTCGAACCCGAACTGACGGCCCTCTCGAATGGCGAAGTCCGCCATGACTTTCGGGTAGCCCCAGATCTTGGTTCCCGCTTCCAGCGTGAACGGCTGGTCGACGGGCAGGTGGTGGATGAACGCGCCGGCCGATTGCAGGGCCCGTGGACCGCTCGCGGTCGACCCGGGCGGGTTGACCATCACGCTGGTGCCGAATTCGTAGTACTGGCCCAGGTCTCCGTCGATGTAGTGCATCAGCATCAGGACGACGATCGCGCGCCCCGGCAGGTAGCGGCAGACCTGCAGGCCGCTGTAGCCGATCAGGTGCTCAGCGGCGTCGGCGTCTACCGAGAACATCGCCATGTGCTGATTTGCCTGGCGGATCTGTACCGGCATGGTGATCACCGTGCCGGCGATGGTGTGCTGCGAGGCTGTCATCCGGTCAATCTAGAACCCGTTCTATTGACGGGGCAAGCCCCTGGCTAGATCAGCGTGGCGAGGTCCCGGACCTGCTCGGAAGAGCGGCCGGAGACCACCATCATCGTGACGCCGGACGCCTCCCATGCCTTGATCTGCTTACGCACGTAGTCAACGTCGCCGACGATGGCGGCGTCGTCGATGACCTCGTCGGGGATGATCTCCGCGGCCTTGTCCTTCTGGTTGCTGCGGAACAGCTTGGTGACGTCGTCGACCACCTCGGCATAACCCATCCGGCGATAGACATCGGCGTGGAAGTTGGTGTCCTCGGCGCCCATCCCGCCCATGTAGAGCGCGATGTAGGGCTTCATGGCCGCGAATGCCGCGGCGCGGTCCTCGGTGATGACGATGTTGGCCGTCGCGCAGATCTCGAAGTCCTGGCGGCTGCGGCGTGCGCCCGGGCGGGCGAAGCCCTCGTCCAGCCACTCGTTGTAGGTGTCCGCCATCCGCGGCGTGTAGAAGATCGGCAGCCAGCCGTCGCAGACCTCAGCGGCCAGCGCCACATTTTTCGGCCCCTCGGCGCCCAGCATGATCGGGATGTCGGCGCGCAACGGGTGGGTGATGGGCTTGAGCGGCTTGCCCAGGCCCGTGGTGCCCTCCCCGGTCCGCGGCAGCGGGTAGTGCGGGCCGTCGCTGGTCACCGGCGCGTCGCGGGCCCACACCTGCCGGATGATGTCGATGTACTCGCGGGTGCGGGCCAGCGGCTTCGGGAATGACTGGCCGTACCAGCCCTCCACGACCTGCGGTCCGGACACCCCGAGTCCGAGAATGTGCCGGCCGCCGGACAGGTGGTCGAGCGTCAGCGCGGCCATCGCGCACGCCGTTGGGGTCCGCGCGGAGAGCTGAACGACCGACGTGCCCAGCCGCACCCGTTGCGTCGACGAGCCCCACCAGGCCAGCGGTGTGTAGGCGTCGGAGCCCCACGCCTCGGCGGTGAACACGGCGTCGAATCCGGCTTCCTCGGCCGCGGCGACGAGCTCCGCGTGGTTCTCCGGCGGCTGAGCGCCCCAATATCCCAGCTGCAGACCCAGCTTCATTTCTCCGCCTTTCCTGGCCGAACCGGACCCGATATTGAATCGGTTCTTAGAACCTGTTCTACTCGATGGCGTGACAGCCACTTCGAGCGGCCCGACCACGATCGATCACTCCGAGCCGCCTCTCTCGGCGCCGTTAACTCTGGCGTTCGACTACACCCGTTCAGTCGGTACCACGCTGGGCAAGTTCTTCACCGCACTGCGTGAGCGCCGCGTCCTCGGCGTCCGCGGATCGGATGGCCGGGTGCATGTGCCACCCGCGGAATACGACCCGGTTACCTACGAACCGCTGGGCGAGATGGTACCGGTCTCTTCAGTCGGCACCGTGGTGTCATGGACCTGGCAGCCCGACCCGCTGGAGGGCCAGCCGCTGGACCGGCCGTTCGCCTGGGCGCTGATCAAGCTGGACGGTGCCGACACCCCGTTGATGCACGCCGTCGACGCCGGCGAACCGGACAAGATCGAGACCGGCGCGCGGGTGCATGCGCACTGGGCCGACGAGACGGTGGGCGCTATCACCGACATCGCCTACTTCGCGCTCGGTGAGGACGCCGAGCCCGAGGGACCCGCCAGCGACCAGGACCCGGTCACGATGATCGTCACGCCGGTCTCGCTGACCATTCAGCACACCGCCTCGCACGAGGAAAGCGCCTACCTGCGGGCCATCGCCGAAGGCAAACTGCTGGGCGCCAAGACCGGCAAGAGTGGCAAGGTCTACTTCCCGCCGCACGGCGCGGACCCGGCCACCGGCCAGCCCACCACCGAATTCGTCGAGCTGCCGGACAAGGGCACCGTGACGACGTTCGCCATCATCAACATCCCGTTCCAGGGCCAGCGCATCAAGCCGCCGTATGTCGCAGCCTATGTGCTGCTCGACGGGGCCGACATCCCGTTCCTGCATCTCGTCGCCGACATCGACGCGCACGAGGTGCGGATGGGCATGCGGGTGGAAGCGGTTTGGAGGCCCCGCGAGGAGTGGGGATTTGGCATCGACAACATCGAGTACTTCCGGCCTACCGGTGAGCCGGACGCCGAGTACGACACCTACAAGCACCACCTGTAAAGGGCCTGCCTACACATGAGCGAACGCAATGTTGCGGTGGTCGGGTTTGCCCACGCCCCGCATGTCCGCCGTACCGACGGCACCACCAACGGTGTCGAGATGTTGATACCGTGCTTCGCCCAGCTCTACGAAGATCTGGGTATCGCCAGGACCGACATCGGCTTCTGGTGTTCGGGATCGTCCGATTACCTTGCCGGGAGGGCATTTTCGTTCATCTCGGCTATCGACTCGATCGGCGCCGTTCCGCCGATCAACGAGTCGCACGTCGAGATGGACGCAGCCTGGGCCCTCTACGAGGCCTACATCAAGATCCTGACCGGCGAGGTCGACACCGCGCTGGTGTACGGCTTCGGCAAGTCCTCGGCCGGGGTTCTGCGTCAGATCCTGTCGCGGCAGACCGACCCCTACACCGTCGCCCCGCTGTGGCCGGACTCGGTGTCGATGGCCGGGCTGCAAGCCCGGATGGGGCTTGACTCCGGCAAGTGGACCGACATTCAGATGGCCCGCGTCGCGTTCGATTCATTCGCCAACGCCCGCCGGGTCGACAAGGTGGAGTCGGCGGTCAACGTCGAGGACCTGCTCGACCGGCCCTTCTTCGCGGACCCGCTGCGACGCCACGACATCGCACCGATCACCGATGGCGCGGCCGCGATCGTGCTCGCCGCCGACGACCGCGCCCGCGAGTTGCGCGAAAACCCGGCCTGGATAACCGGAATCGAGCATCGCATCGAAACACCGGTGCTGGGTGCACGCGATCTCACCAGCTCGCCGTCCACCCGGGCGGCGGCCAAGATCGCCACCGGCGACAACACGGCCAATCTCGACGTCGCCGAGATCCATGCGCCGTTCACCCACCAGCACCTGATCCTGGCGGATGCCATCCGGATCCCGGGCAAGACGAAAGTCAATCCGTCCGGCGGTGCGCTGTCGGCCAACCCCATGTTCGTTGCAGGTCTCGAGCGCATCGGCTTTGCCGCACAACACATCTGGGATGGTTCTGCGAACCGGGTGCTGGCGCACGCCACCAGCGGGCCTGCGCTGCAACAGAACCTGGTCGCGGTCATGGAAGGAAAGAACTGATGGCCGGTGCAGGTGCGAACCTCGCCGCGGTACTGGGTACCGGGCAAACCAAATACGTAGCCAAGCGCAAAGACGTTTCGATGAACGGCCTGGTGCGCGAGGCGATCGACCGGGCGCTGGAAGACTCCGGTTCGACCTTCGACGACATCGACGCGGTCGTGGTCGGCAAGGCGCCGGACTTCTTCGAGGGCGTCATGATGCCGGAGCTGTTCATGGCCGATGCCATGGGCGCCACCGGCAAGCCACTCATCCGGGTGCACACCGCGGGTTCGGTCGGTGGGTCCACCGCGGTGGTGGCCGCCAGCCTGGTGCAGTCCGGGAAGTACCGGCGCGTGCTGGCGATGGCTTGGGAGAAGCAGTCGGAATCAAATGCCATGTGGGCGTTGTCGATTCCGATCCCCTTCATCAAGCCGGTCGGCGCCGGCGCGGGCGGCTATTTCGCCCCGCACGTGCGCTCCTACATACGCCGCTCGGGCGCGCCGTTGAACATCGGTGCCATCGTCGCGGTCAAGGACCGGCTCAACGGCGCCCGCAACCCGCTGGCCCATCTACACCAGCCCGACATCACCGTGGAAAAGGTGATGGAGTCCCCCATGCTGTGGGACCCGATCCGCTACGACGAGACCTGCCCGTCCTCCGATGGTGCAGCCGCGGTCGTCATCGGCAACGAGGAAATCGCCGAAGCCCGCTTGGCACAGGGACAACCGGTGGCCTGGATCCATGCCACCGCGCTACGCACCGAGCCGCTGCAGTTCTCGGGCCGCGACCAGGTCAGCCCGCAAGCCGGGCGCGACGCCTCCGCCGCACTGTGGAAAGCAGCCGGCATCAAGAGCCCGATCGACGAGATCGATGCCGCCGAGATCTACGTGCCGTTCTCATGGTTCGAGCCAATGTGGTTGGAGAACTTGGGATTTGCCCCCGAGGGCGAGGGCTGGAAGCTCACCGAAGCCGGCGAGACCAAGATCGGCGGACGGCTCCCGGTGAACCCGTCCGGCGGCGTGCTCTCGTCGAACCCGATCGGCGCCTCGGGCCTGATTCGTTTCGCCGAGTCGGCAATCCAGGTGATGGGCAAGGGCGGCGACCACCAGGTGCCCAACGCCCGAAAAGCGTTGGGGCACGCCTACGGTGGCGGTTCGCAGTACTACTCCATGTGGGTGGTCAGTGCTGACAAGCCCGAAAAGGTAAGCGCGTGAACCACGCCGAGAAGACGAAGCACCCGGCCCATGAGGCCGGCCGTCGCTCGCGCGAGGCGGTCGGGGCCAGGGACAAGGAAGCCTGGCTGGCGGCGTTCACCGAGGACGCCATCGTCGAGGATCCCATTGGACCGTCGGCGTTCGACCCCGACGGCAAAGGACACCGGGGCCGCGACGCGATCTCGGCGTTCTGGGACCAGGCCATCGCCCCCACCACGAAGATCGAGTTCTTCTTCCGCGAGACCTACCAGTGCGGCAACGAGGAAGCGAACGTCGGCCACATCCTCATCACGACCGGCGAGTACCAGACAACGGCCGAGGGCGTTTTCACGTACAAGGCCAATGACGAGGGCAAACTGGTTGCCCTGCGCGCCTATTGGGAGATGGACCGCGCTGCCGCCAATACCCGCAAGGTCTAGGAAGTTCTGGCGGCCTGGTCGGCGCGCGGCTAGATCGGCTCCAGCCCGGCGAGATGCCGCTGCGCCAGGTCGCGGTAGGCCTGCGGGTTCAGGTTGATCCACATCTCGGCGCCGGTTCCGGCGATCGGGCCCTTGATCTGAGCCGGTGCGCCGACCGCCAGCATGCCGGCCGGAATCTGCGTGCCGGCCGTCACCAGAGAATGGGCTGCGATCAAGCTGCGCGCACCGATCACCGCGCCGTCGAGAACGGTGGCGTGGTTGGCGATCAGTGCCTCAGAACCGACGTGAACCCCGTGAATGACGCACATATGGGCCACCGTCGCACCCGGTCCGATATCGACTGGGATCCCCGGCGGCGCGTGCAACACCGACCCGTCCTGCACATTGGCGCCTTCCCGCACGACGATCGGCCCATAGTCGCCGCGTAGCACGGCGTTGAACCACACCGACGCCCCGGCCTCGACGGTGACGTCGCCGATCAGGGTCGCTGTCGGCGCTACGAAAGCCGTCGGATCGATACGTGGCGCCCGACCCTCGAAAGCAAACAGTGGCATCGTCTAGATATACCCCAGCATGAATATCCCGTGGTTAGACCCGCTGTCATTGCGCGTGGGGGCCACAAAACTGTAACGTGTTCTAGTTAGAGGGCAGAAAGTTGGAGGTGACAGGTGACTACCGACACCAAAGCGGTCGGCATCCGGGAAATCGATCCCGGCGCGTTGCCGACCAGATACGCCCGCGGCTGGCACTGCCTGGGCGTCGCAAAGGACTTCCAGGACGGTAAGCCGCATTCCGTCGAGGCCTTCGGCACCAAGCTGGTGGTCTTCGCAGACTCGCAGGGGGACATCAAGGTCCTCGACGGCTACTGCCGCCACATGGGCGGGGATCTGTCCGAGGGCACCATCAAGGGCGACGAGGTCGCGTGCCCATTCCACGACTGGCGCTGGGGCGGCGACGGCCGGTGCAAGCTGGTGCCGTACGCGAAGCGGACACCCAAAACGGCGCGCACCCGGTCGTGGACGACCGACGTGCGCGGTGGCCTGCTGTTCGTCTGGCACGACCACGAGAACAACCCGCCGGACCCCGCCGTGCGCATTCCGGACATCCCGGAATCCCACAGCGACGAGTGGACCGAGTGGCGGTGGAACAGCATCCTCATCGAGGGGTCCAACTGCCGCGACATCATTGACAACGTCACCGATATGGCGCATTTCTTCTACATCCACTTCGGGTTGCCGACGTACTTCAAGAACGTCTTCGAGGGCCACATCGCCTCGCAATACCTGCACAACGTGGGTCGGCCGGACGTCAACGATCTGGGCACCTCGTACGGCGAGGCGCACCTGGATTCCGAAGCGTCCTACTTCGGTCCGTCGTTCATGATCAACTGGCTGCACAACAGCTACGGCGGCTACAAGGCCGAGTCGATTCTGATCAACTGCCACTACCCGGTGACCCAGAACTCGTTCGTTCTGCAGTGGGGCGTCATCGTCGAAAAGCCCAAGGGCATGGACGAAAAGATGACCGAGAAGCTGTCCAGGGTTTTCACCGAGGGTGTCAGCAAGGGCTTCTTGCAGGACGTCGAAATCTGGAAGCACAAGACCAGGATCGACAACCCACTGCTGGTCGAGGAGGACGGCGCCGTGTACCAGCTGCGTCGCTGGTATCAGCAGTTCTATGTCGATGCCGCCGACGTCGAGCCGGAAATGGTGGAGCGCTTCGAGATCGAGGTGGACACCACCCGCGCCATCGAACACTGGAACGTCGAGGTCGCCGAGAACCTGAAGACGCAGGATTCCGAAGCCCCTGCGGCGCAAGAAGTTCCAGTCGAACAACACTGACGACATGTCTGACGATCAGCCGGCGGTTCCCGACGTCGATCGGCTCGCTCGGTCGATGCTGCTACTGCATGGCGACGGCCACGACCACGAGGACAAGCCCGCTGGCAACGGCGGGTCTGGAACCTGGTCGAAGTCAAGAGATTTCGCCAACGACCCGAAGCGCGCGGCGGCCGTCAGTGAGGCCAGCCGGGCCGATCGGGAGCGCTATCTCACGTCAGGTCTGCAGCCGGTGGATTGCCGCTTCTGCCACGTCACGGTGACCGTGCGCAGACTGGGGCCGGGACACACTGCGGTGCAATGGAATGCCGACGCGTCGCAGCGCTGTGCCCACTTTGCCGAGGTGCGCGAGTCCGGCGGCGACACCGCACGGACGAGGTCCTGTCCCAGGCTGAGCGACAGCATCGAACATGCGGTCGCCGAGGGCTATTTGGATTCGACACCAGACGGCGACTGACTCAACGCAATTCGCGGCCTCACCCGAGCTGGCCTCGGCCCGCGAACAAGCCGGCGCGATCGGACCTCCCGACGGCGTGTGGTTTGGAGATCAGCGAATCGACGGCTGATGACGGCTCGGCACGGACCAGTCGCTCATAGCCCGGCGAACCGCTCCTTGACCTCTTCAGCGGTGAGCCCGTAATCGGCCAGCGAGTACTTGTGCTTCGGAGCGCGGGCGCCGGTCTGACTCTCGGCGTGGCTGTCCTCCATAGCCTTTCGTGCATCGTCAGTCAGCGTCATGCCGAAGTGACCGTACACGTTGGCAACCGTTCCGAGCGGATCGGCGATCAAATCGTGGTAGTCGACATCGTAGAACTGGGCGGGGTTGTATTTGGCGCGTTCGGTGTTGAACCGCTGCAGTCCGCGCGACCAGGTTTCCATTGCGTCAGCGCCGATCTGGGCTCCGGAGAAGTTCGTCGACCATCCCTCGGCGGTGTGCTGCGCCAACGAGCACATCGACGCCAGGATCGTTTCCACCGGCCGGTGGGTCTGTATCACCAGGGCGTCCGGGTAGGTCGCCATCAGCGCGTCCAGCGCAAACAGATGGCTGGGATTCTTGAGCACCCAACGCTTTTCGGCATCGTTGAGCCCGATTAGCTGAAGGTTGCGACGGTGCCGCTGATACGACGGCGTCCAGTCCTGCTCGGACAGCCAATGCGCGTAGCCGGGTAGGTGCGACAGCGTCTCGTATGACACCGAATGCAGCGACTGCCGCAGCAGCTGCCAGCACTCCTCCAGCTCGTAGGCGGCCATGAAATGCAGACCGGTGTACTCCGGGTTCTCTTCGTGATGCTGGTTGAACTGCGCATTCAGCTGGCTGTACCACGGGTTTGATTCCCACGTATCGCGAGGCGGACGCGGCTGCGGGAACTCGGCGAGCCACAAGTGCAGGCCCTGATGGACCGGGTCCGCCCCCAGCAGCCGGTGCAAAATCGTAGTGCCGGTGCGCGGCAGCCCGGTGACAAAGATCGGCTGCTCGATGCCGACGCCGACGTGCTGCGGGTACTGCTTCCACGCGGACTCGGAGAACAGCCTGGCCACCAGCGCGCCGCGCAGAAAGAACCGATTCATCTTGCTGCCCAACGCGGTTAGGCCGGCGTCACGCCGGTAGGAGTCCAGCAGCACACCCAGCGCTTCGCGGTAGTTGTCGTCGTCGACGCCGAAGTCGTCGAGCCCGACCAGCTTGGTTGCCGACGCGTGCAGGTCGTCGACGGTGCCGACGTCGGTGCGCTCCGCCATCAGGTGTGGTACTCCCCGCAGTTGACATCCAGGGTCTGTCCGGTGATACCACTGGACAGGTCGCTGGCCATGAACAGAATCGCCGAGGCCACCTCGTCCTCGGTGGGCAGCCGCTTGAGGTCGGAGTTGGCGGCGGTGGCCTCGTAGATCTGCTCGGGCGTGGTGCCGTACTTGCCGGCCTGATGGTTGAAGTAGGCCTGCAAGGTGTCACCCCAGATATAGCCGGGTGCAACGGAATTGACGCGAATACCCTGTTCGCCCAGTTCGGTGGCCAGCGACTGCGACATGGACAGCAGCGCGGACTTGGCCATCTTGTAGGCACCGTATTTCGCCTGTGAGTGCCGGATCACCATGGAGTTCACGTTCACGACCGAACCGTTCGACGCGGCCAGCGCCGGGGTGAAGCCCTGGATGAGCCGCAGCGCGCCGAGCGCACTGAGCTCGATCGCATCGCGGATGTGCTGAAACGTGGTGCCGGCCAACGGTTTCATCGACGGCACCCGGAACGCGTTGTTGACCAGCACGTCGACCTTGCCGTAGGCCTCCAACGTGGCATTGACGAGGTTGTTCACCTGGTCGTCGTCGGTGATGTCGGTGGGCACCGTCACCGCACGACCGCCGGCGTTGGCGATCTGTTTCGCGACGTCGTCCAGGCGTTCTGGGGTGCGAGCCGCCAGCACCAGATCGGCGCCCTCTCCCGTGCACCGGTGTGCCAGCGTGGTGCCCAGACCCGGGCCGACACCGCTGATCACCACAACCTTGCCGTCGAGCAACTTCGTCATCCCAGCATCCTTGCCTGAATTTGTTGATGGCGCAGTGAAATTCGCGCACGCCAGTCGTCCTCGGAAATCTTGTTGTAGTCGAAATAGGGCAGCTTGCTCGCCACCGCCCCGAGGTCGACCAGTTCGACCGTGGGTCCGTCGGCGTCGGTGAGCTGGCGAGACACCCGCTGCCAGCGGAACTGCAGATAGCCGCGTCGGTGGCCGAGGGTCTCGACCCAGTTGGTAACACCCGGATTCCCATCCGCGACGACGATGCGAACCTTGCCATCCGGATCCGCTTGGGCCTGAGTGTTGTTCAGCGAGGTCTGGTGGTTGATGTAGTCCAGCGAGATGTACCACAGGCTGCCTAACTGGAAGCCGAGGTACGGCGCATCCGACACCGGGATCGTGATCACCAGCGCCTGATCGGGCCCCAGATCCCAATGCCCGACCGACGAGTACTGGGTGGACAGTCCGCCCGGGGTCAGCCGCGGTGCCACCATGGTGTTGACCGGGAGATTGTCATAGAACCACTGCGGGAACTGGAGCCAGGTCTTGATTCGCTGCACTAGCTGCTTTGCCGCTGTGGCATAACGCCTTTCGATGGTCTCGCGGGTCAGTGGCGGCGGCGCGGTGCCGGCGGTGTCCAGCCGGGAGATCGCCAGCGTGCCGCGTTGCGCCGACCAGTCGCCGTACACCTCGCGCATCACCAGCTGACCGTTGCTCGTCGGGCGCACCCGCCACTCGAAGCTGCCGTCCGCTGCGATCTCGAGTTCACGGTCGTCGAACGCGGCCTGGCTGACGGGCACGTTGTCGTCGGTGTACTCGCCGCCGAGTAACTGGAAGCTCAGGTCCGTGGTGGTACCGCGCCGGCCAGTGACCACGTAGTCATGGTTGGCGTGCAGACGGGTCCCGAAGTACAGCGTGTCGGGGTTGTCCAGACCCATCTTGGTGAACGGCCCGGTGCCCGACTGCAGGAAGGGATGGTCGCGGTCGTAGTCGACGGCCATATGGATGCAGGCCGAGATGCCACCGGCCAGATACTGCAGTCCTTCGAGCAGGTCGGCTTCGGTCTCGATGAAGGGAGCGGCGGCGACTAACTCTTCGGCCTCGGCGATCGCGGAGGCAAGGGGATCAGAGAACACGCCTAGACGCTAGAACGTGTTCTACTTTTTCGTCAATGGCGAACATTCCCGCGCGTCGCCGCTTACGTTTGCCGACGAGGCCCGATCGCTAAGAGGTGCACTGCTGCGACAGGTCGATCAGATGCTGCCGCACATCGGGATGCCGACTCAGGTAGTCCATGACGTTGGGGCCGCCGCCCTCCGCCTGAGACTTGGCGGACAGCTGCGCCTTGACGTCGGGATGCCGCGTTAGGTACGCGTTGATGGACTGACCCACGGTCTGATTGCACGGATCCGCGTTGGCTGTGCCCGCCAAGGGCAGCGCGATCAGCGTTGCGGCGGTGGTAGTTAATAGCCCCCCGGCGAGCAGGCCGTACAGTCCGCGGCGCCCAAGGCCGCGTGTGTTGGATGTGCTCATGCGGGTCAGATTACCCGCGCCAACTGTGCCCGGGCTGTGCCCGGACTGTGCGCGGGGGCAGTCAGCGCACGACCGCGGTGCCGCCGTCTCGCTCGCGCTTGATCTCCAGCGCGATGTCGATGAGCTGGTCTTCCTGGCCACCGATCAGCTTGCGCTGGCCGGCCCGGTGCAACAGCTCGTGAGCCGGGACGCCGTAGCGCTCGCCCTGACGGACGGCGTGCTTGAGGAAGCTCGAGTAGACCCCGGAGTAGCCCATGATCAGCGCGTTGCGGTCGAGCAGGCACTCGGCCGGCATGGCCGGGCGCACCACGTCTTCGGCGGCGTCGGTGATGTCGAAGAAATCGATACCGGTCTTGACGCCGATCTTGTCGAACACCCCGATCAGGGCCTCGACCGGCGCGTTGCCCGCACCGGCGCCGAAGCGGCGCACGCTGCCGTCGATCTGCTTGGCACCCGCGCGCACGGCCTCAACCGAGTTGGCCACACCGAGCCCGAGATTCTCGTGCCCGTGGAAACCGACCTGGGCGTCGTCGCCGAGCTCGGCAACCAGCGCCTTCACCCGGTCGGCGACGCCGTCGAGCACCAGGGCGCCGGCCGAGTCGACGACGTAGACGCACTGACAGCCGGCATCGGCCATGATGCGGGCCTGGGCGGCCAGCTTCTCCGGCGCAATCGTGTGGGCCATCATCAGAAACCCGACGGTTTCCAGGCCCAGCTCGCGCGCCAGACCGAAGTGCTGGATCGAGACGTCGGCCTCGGTGCAATGCGTGGCGATCCGGCAGATCGACCCGCCATTGTCCTGCGCCTCTTTGATGTCCTCCTTGGTGCCCACCCCGGGCAGCATCAAAAATGCGATCTTGGCTTCTTTGGCCGTCTCGGCGGCGAGTTTGATCAGCTCCTGCTCGGGGGTCTTCGAGAAGCCGTAGTTGAACGACGAGCCCCCCAGTCCGTCGCCGTGGGTCACCTCGATCACCGGCACCCCGGCCGCGTCGAGGGCCGCGACGATCGAACCGACCTCGTCCTTGGTGAATTGGTGGCGTTTGTGGTGTGATCCGTCGCGCAGCGAGGTGTCCGTCATGCGGACATCCCAGACCGGGTTGAAGAAGATGTCGGTACTCATGCCTGTGCTCCTCCCGCCGTTGCGGTCAAGGATTCCTTCGCGATCTCTTCGCCGACCTTGGTGGCCGCCGCGGTCATGATGTCGAGATTTCCCGCGTACGGGGGCAGGTAATCGCCGGCACCCTCGACTTCGACGAACGTCGTGACCAGGGCCTGCCCGCCGGAGTTGATCGACGGGTCGTCGAATTGCGGCTCGTTGAGCAGCCGGTATCCAGGCACGTAGGTCTGCACCTCGGCCACCACGTCGCGGATGGATTTGGCGATCGCGTCGCGGTCGGCGTCCTCGGGGATGGCACAGAAAATGGTGTCGCGCATGATCATCGGCGGATCGGCCGGGTTCAAGATGATGATCGCCTTGCCGCGGTCGGCACCACCGATGGTCTGCACGCCCCTGCTGGTGGTCTTGGTGAACTCGTCGATGTTCGCGCGCGTGCCCGGGCCGGCAGACACCGACGCCACCGACGCCACGATCTCGGCGTAGGGCACCTGTACCACTCGCGAGACCGCGTACACGATCGGAATGGTCGCCTGTCCGCCGCAGGTGATCATGTTGACGTTCGGGGCATCCAGATGCTGGCGCAGGTTGGCCGGCGGGATGACCGCCGGGCCCACCGCGGCCGGCGTCAAATCGATGGCCCGGATGCCGGCGGCCTCGTACTTCGGCGCCGCATCCCGGTGCACATAGGCGCTGGTGGCCTCGAACACCATGTCGGGCTTCTCGGACTGGGCCAGCAGCCAGTCGACCCCCTCGTGGGTGGTCTCCAAACCCAGCTTGCGGGCCCGCGCCAGGCCTTCGCTGTCCGGGTCGATCCCCACCATCCAGCGCGGTTCCAGCCACTCCGATCGCAGTAGCTTGTAGAGCAAGTCGGTGCTGATGTTTCCCGACCCGACAATGGCGACGCTTGCCTTCGACGGCATGATGCTCCTTTTTCGAAGCCTTAAATCGACTGATTCAAAACTAATCCGAGCCTATTCAAACGACAAATGAACTGAACCCAGCCCCGTGAAGTCGGCGACGAACTGGTCACCGGGGCGGGCATCGATCGCCTTGGTGCAGGAACCGGGAAGCACTACGTCACCTTTACGCAGCCTCACCCCGAAGCTTTCCACCTTGCGAGCCAACCAGGCCACCGCGGTCACCGGGTTTCCCAACACAGCGTCGCTGCGACCCTCGGCGATCACCTCGCCGTTGCGGGTCAGCACCGCGTCGATCGTCTTCACATCGACGTCGGCCGGCGACACCCGAGCCTTACCCAGCACGTAACCCGCCGACGAGGCGTTGTCGGCAATGGTGTCGCACAACCCGATCTTCCAGTCGGTGATCCTGGTGTCGATCAACTCGATCGACGGCACCAAGGCTTCGGTGGCAGCCAGCACGTCGTCTTCGGTGCAGCCGGCGCCCGGCAGGTCGGCGGACAAGATGAAGCCGACCTCGACCTCCACCCGCGGGTACAGGTACTTGTCCGCCTTCACCGGGGTCTCCTCGAACACCTGCATCTCGTCGAGCAGATGCCCGTAGTCCGGCTCGTCGACACCCATCATCTGCTGCATCGCCTTGCTGGACAGACCGACTTTGTGGCCCAGCACGCGGGCGCCCTCGGCGACCCGCTGACGGATGTTGATCAGCTGGATCTCATACGCGTCGACGACATCGATATCCGGGTGGGCGGACGTCAGCGGGGCGATCGGCACACGGCTGCGTTCGGCCTGCGCCAGGTCGGCAGCCAGCTCGTCGCGGGTCGCAACACTGAGCATTTACCGAAGTCCCCTCGTCCGTTTGACCGGGCCGGTAGCGGCCAGCCCGGGCAATTCTATAACGTGTTCTACATGACAGCGCAGGAGTACGACGTCGTCGTGGTCGGAAGCGGCGGAGCCGGCATGGTGGCTGCCCTTGCCGCCGCGCACCGAGGCCTTTCGACAGTAGTCATCGAAAAGGCCCCGCATTTCGGCGGCTCCACTGCTCGTTCCGGCGGCGGCGTGTGGATCCCGAACAACGAGGTCCTCCAGCGTGACGGCGTTCGTGACACCCCTGAGGCTGCCCGCACTTACCTGCACGGCATCGTCGGCAAGGTGGTCGAGCCGGAGCGCATCGACACCTATCTGCAGCGCGGACCCGAGATGCTGTCGTTTGTGCTGAAGCACACGCCATTGAAGATGTGCTGGGTGCCGCGTTACTCGGACTACTACCCCGAGGCGCCGGGCGGCCGCGCGGAGGGGCGCTCGATCGAGCCCAAGCCGTTCAACGCACGCAAGCTCGGTCCCGACGAGGACGGGCTGGAGCCGGCGTACGGCAAAGTGCCACTCAATGTGGTTGTGATGCAGCAGGACTACGTGCGACTGAACATGCTCAAGCGGCACCCGCGGGGAGTGCTGCGCAGTTTGAAAGTCGGCGCCCGCACGATGTGGGCGAAGGCAACCGGTAAGAACCTGGTCGGCATGGGCCGTGCCCTGATCGGCCCGTTGCGGATGGGGTTGCAGCAGGCCGGGGTTCCGGTCCGGCTGAACACCGCGCTCACCGACCTGTATGTCGAAGACGGCGCGGTGCGCGGGGTCTATGTCCGCGACACCGGCGCGTCGGAATCCGCCGAGCCGCAGCTGCTCCGGGCGCGGCGAGGAGTGATCCTGACCAGCGGTGGTTTCGAGCACAACGAGCAGATGCGGGTGAAGTACCAGCGCGCACCGATTACCACCGAGTGGACCGTCGGCGCCAAGGCCAACACCGGCGACGGCATCATCGCGGGCGAAAAGCTCGGCGCCGCACTGGATGTCATGGAGGACGCCTGGTGGGGTCCGACGGTGCCGCTGGTCGGCGCGCCGTGGTTCGCGCTGTCCGAGCGCAACTCGCCGGGGTCGATCATCGTCAACATGTCCGGCAAGCGATTCATGAACGAGTCGATGCCTTACGTCGAGGCCTGCCACCACATGTACGGCGGGGAATTCGGCCAGGGACCCGGGCCGGGCGAGAACATTCCCGCCTGGCTGGTGTTCGACCAGCAGTACCGGGATCGCTACATCTTCGCGGGATTGCAGCCCGGGCAACGTATTCCGACCAAGTGGATGGAGTCCGGCGTCATCATCCGGGCCGACACGCTCGAGGAGTTGGCCGCCAAGGCAGGCCTGCCGGTCGCCGAGTTCAGCGCAACCGTGGCCAGGTTCAATGGCTTCGCCCGCGCGGGTGTCGACGACGACTTCGGCCGCGGCCAGAGCGCCTACGACAAGTACTACGGCGACCCCACCAACAAGCCCAACCCGAACCTGGGCGAGCTCACCCACGCACCGTATTACGCCGCCAAGATGGTGCCCGGCGACCTGGGCACCAAGGGCGGTATCCGCACCGACGTCCACGGCCGCGCGCTACGCGACGACGGCAGCATCATCGACGGCCTCTACGCCGCGGGCAACGTCAGCGCACCGGTGATGGGGCACACCTACCCGGGCCCAGGCGGCACCATTGGACCGGCGATGACCTTCGGGTACCTCGCCGCACTGCACATCGCAGGAGAGAACTGATATGCCGATCGATGTAGAAGTCGCGCTGGCCGCTGAGCTTGAACCCATCGAATTCTCTTGGGCCAGCAGCGATATCCAGCTGTATCACCTGGGGCTTGGTGCCGGCGGCGACCCGATGGACCCGCGCGAGTTGCGCTATCTGATCGATGACACTCCGCAGGTGCTGCCGACGTTCGGCAACGTCGCGGCCTCCTTTCACATGACCAAGCCGCCGACGGTGCAGTTCCCCGGCATCGACATCGAGCTGGGCAAGGTGCTGCACGCCAGCGAGCGGATCGAAGTGCCCGGGCCGTTACCGCCGTCGGGCTCCGCCAAGGCGGTCACCCGGTTCACCGATATCTGGGACAAGGGCAAGGCCGCAGTGATCTGGAGCGAGACGACGGCCTCTGCGCCGGACGGCACCGTGCTGTGGACGCAGCGGCGGTCGATCTTCGCCCGCGGTGAAGGCGGATTCGGCGGTGATCGCGGGCCTTCAGGGGGTGGGTCGTCGGACGGAGCGCCGGATCGGGCTCCCGATCTCGAGGTCGACGTGCCGATCCTGCCGCAGCAGGCACTGCTCTACCGGCTGTGCGGCGACCGCAACCCATTGCACTCCGATCCCGAATTCGCCGCTGCCGCAGGCTTTCCCCAGCCGATTCTGCATGGGCTGTGCACCTACGGCATGACGTGCAAGGCCATCGTCGACGCGCTGCTGGACGGCGACGCGACGGCCGTGGCCGCTTACGGCGCACGTTTTGCCGGTGTGGCGTACCCCGGCGAAACGCTCAGGGTCGGCATCTGGAAAGACGACAACCGCTTCCTGGCCAGCGTTGTCGCGCCTTCGCGCGACAACGCGGTAGTGCTGTCCGGCGTCGAGCTGGTCCCAGCCTAGGGTTCCCGCTTCTGCGCCGAGCGCCCGGCCGGCCGGGCCCAAGGGTTCGAACGCCCGGCTAGCCGGGGGTTCGGCCAGCACGCGCTGCGCGAACCCGGCGAACGATGTCGGCTGGCCGGTCACCAGCGACCACCCGGACGAGGACCCACCCGCGACGTTGCAGCCTTTCTAGCCGCCGAATGTCCCAGTTGTACTGCGAGCGATCGCTGCGATGGTGATCACCGTCGTATTCCACAGCGACTTTCACGTCTTCCCACCCCATGTCCAAATACGCGAAGACACTGCCGAACTCGTCGAGCACCTGAATCTGTGTCCGCGGCCGCGGCAGGCCGGCCTCGATCAGCACGACGCGAAGCCACGACTCTTTCGGCGACTGCGCCCCGGCATCGAATAGGTCCGCGGCCCGGCGTGCGCGCGCGATGCCTCGGCGTCCCGCATACCTGAGGGCTAGCAGCTCGACATCCGCCGCCTTGACTTCAGCTGCTCTCGCCAACGCGTCGATACCTGCCACTGCGGCCATCGTCGGATACCAGCAGCCGAGGTCCAGCGCTGTCCTCGTCGGTGATGTAACGGCTACGCCGCCGATCATTTCGATTTCGTCCGCCTCGACGACGTCTCTATGCAGCTGTATCCCCGCCGCGCAATGGTGGTTGTCGTGGATCAGCTCCACAGCTCTTCTGTCATCGACCCATTTGCTTCCGTGCAGCGAGGCCGCCGAGAACCCCGCCACAATTCCCCGGCGGCCAGTCCACAACCACCCGGCCTTGGCTCGCACCGCGGCCGTGAGATCAGTTTCGCGATCAATGTAGACGCCTCGAAACAGCCGGACGTGGCGCGTTTCCAACTGACTCTTGGTCAGCAATCCCAACGCAACGGCTTCGGTCCCGACAAACGGCTCGCCCATCGCCGCAGCGTCGCATGCCATACCATCGGCGTCACTTCAGCCGCCGAGCGCCCGGCTAGCCACACATTGAGCCCCGAACGCGCGGCTGGCCGGGCGCTCGGCAGATCAACGGCTAGCCGAGGATCAGGCCGGACGTGGGCACGCCGGTTCCCGCGGTGACGAGGACGTGCTCGACGTCGGGCACCGGGTTCACCGATGTGCCCCGCAGTTGCCGCACGCCTTCGGCGATGCCGTTCATGCCGTGGATGTAGGCCTCGCCGAGTTGGCCGCCGTGCGTGTTGATAGGCAGCCGTCCGCCTATCTCGACAGCGCCGTCGGCGATGAAGTCCTTGGCCTCACCCTTGCCGCAGAAACCCAACTCCTCCAACTGAATCAGAGTGAACGGGGTGAAGTGGTCGTAAATCACCGCGGTCTGGATGTCGGCCGGCGAGAGGCCCGACTGCTGCCAGAGCTGCTGACCCACCACACCCATCTCGGGCAGGCCCAGTTCGGGGCGGTAATAGCTGACCATCGTGTACTGGTCGGGGCTGGCACCCTGCGACGCCGCCTCGATGACGGCCGGACGCTGCTTGAGGTCCTTGGCCCGCTCCGCCGACGTCACCACAATCGCGACCGCGCCGTCGGTCTCCTGGCAGCAGTCCAGCAGCCGCAACGGCTCGGCGATCCACCGCGAATTCTGGTGCTCCTCAATGGTGATCGGCTTCTCGTAGAAGTAAGCCTTCGGGTTCTTGGCGGCGTGCTTGCGATCGGCCACCGAGATTGCGCCGAAGTCGCGGCTGGTCGCGCCGGACCAGTGCATGTAACGCTGAGCGATCATCGCGACCTGCGCGGCCGGCGTCGACAGCCCGTGCGGATACGAGAAGGAGTTGTCGGCAGCTGTCGAATCAGCCTGCACGCCAGCATTTCCCACTAGCCGGGTCTGCACCTGACCGAAACGCATGCCGGACCGCTCATTGAACGCCCGGTACGCCACCACGACATCGGCCACACCGGTCGCGACGGCCATCGCCGCGTGCAGGATGGTTCCACAGGCCGCACCGCCGCCATAGTGAGTCTCGGCGAAGAACTTCAGATCGCCGATCCCCACGGCGCGCGCGACCGCGATCTCGGTATTGGTGTCCATCGTGAAGGTGGTCAACCCGTCGACGTCGGAAGGACTCAGGCCCGCGTCATCCAGCGCGTCAAGGACCGCTTCGGCCGCCAGGCGCAACTCGCTTCGACCGGAGTTCTTCGAGAAGTCGGTCGCACCGATACCGACGATCGCCGCCTTACCCGACAGCATTAAGCGTCCCCAATCGTGAGTGTGGCCGTCGCGATCACATGGTCGCCAAGGCTGTTGCGGCCCAACACTTTCACCGTGATCAGCCCGTTCTCCACGGCGGTTACCTCACCGGAGAAGGTCAGCGTGTCGTAGGCGTACCACGGCACCCCCAGGCGCAGCCCGATCGACTTGATCAGCGCGGTCGGCCCGGCCCAGTCGGTGATAAAGCGCTGCACCAGACCGGTATCGGTGAGGATGTTGACGAAGATGTCCTTGGAACCCTTGGCCTGCGCCAGGTCCCGGTCGTGGTGCACATCCTGAAAGTCCCGAGTGGCCAGCGCCGTCGAGATGATGAACGTGGGATCGCCGTAGAGCTTGAGCTCGGGCAGCGTCGTGCCTACTTCGATGACGGGTGCGCTCATGAATGGGGCTCCCAGGCGTAGAGGGACCACTGGGGGCCGGACTCGCCGGCCGGGAAGTCGATATAGGTTGCGTGAACGGGCATTCCGATCGCCACTTCGGCGGGGTCCACCCCCCGCAGCTCGCCCAGCATGCGCACGCCTTCGTCAAGCTCCACCAGAGCGATCACGAAGGGCAGTGTGCGCCCGGGCACCTTGGGCGCGTGGTGCACGACGTAGCTGTACACCGTGCCCGTGCCAGCGGCCACCACGTAGTCGACCGGCTGTTCTTTGTCCTGCCACACCGCCGGCACCGGCGGGTGCTGCAGGCTGCCGTCGGGCCGCCGCTGGATGCGCAGCTCGTGCGCCGCGACGCCCTCCCAGAAGAACGCGGTGTCGCGCGACAACGCCGGCCGCATCATGGTGTCGGGATCAAGATCGGCGGGCACAGCAGACGACGCGGCATCATCCGTGGACTCGCGCGGCTTGAATTTGAGGATGCGCCAAGCCATCTCGGCGACATCCTCGTCACCGACCCGCCAAGTGATGTGCTGGTTGATGAACCAGCCCTCACCGAGCCCGGTCTGCTTGGGCCCGACCACGTCGCGCATCTCGGAGGCGATGGTGACCTGCTCCCCGGGCTGCAGGTAGCGGTGGTAGGTCTGCTCGCAGTTGGTCGCGACCACCCCGATGTAGCCCGCGTCGTCGAACAGCTTCATCATCGGACCCATGGGATCGTCTGTCGGGCGGTCCCCACCCTGACCGAACATGGTCCACACCTGGATCATGGCCGGTGGCGCGACGATTCCTGGGTGGCCGGCGGCCTTGGCGGCGGCCTCGTCCACATAGATCGGGTTGCGGTCGCCCAGCGCCTCCACCCAATTGTTGATTATCGGCTGGTTCACCGGATCCCGGGCCGCGCGAGACTTGGCCACGACGGTGGCCGTGATCTCTGCGACTCGTTCCTTGATGTCGTTCGCGTCGGTCATCGGGGCACCCTCGGCACTTTGAGGCCGGACGCAGCGATCATTTCGCGCATCACTTCGTTCACGCCTCCACCGAAGGTAATCACCAGGTTGCGCTTGGTCTGCGAGTCGAGCCACTCGAGCAGCTCGGCGGTGTCCGACTCGGCCGGGTTACCGTATTTGCCGACGATCTCCTCGGCGAGCCGACCGATGTACTGAATACTCTCGGTACCAAAGACTTTCGTCGATGCGGCGTCGGCCACGTTGATGTCTTCGCCGGCCGCGGCGACCTGCCAGTTGAGCAGCTCGTTGATCCGCCACATCGAGTAGATCTCACCGAGCGCTCGCTTGACGTCCTGGTGATCGATCGGCGTGACACCGTCACCACCCGGCTTGGATGCCCAGGCGTGCAGCCGGTCGTAGATGCCGGCGGTACGTCCCGCCGGTCCCAGCATCACGCGCTCGTTGTTGAGCTGTGTAGTGATCAGCCGCCATCCGCCGTTCTCCTCGCCGACCAGCATGTCGGCGGGCACCCGCACGTCGTTGTAGTACGTCGCGTTGGTGTGGTGGGCACCGTCGGACAGGATGATCGGCGTCCAGGAGTAGCCGGGGTCCTTGGTGTCGACGATCAGGATCGAAATGCCCTTGTGCTTAACGGCTTCCGGGTCGGTGCGGCAGGCCAGCCAGATGTAGTCGGCGTCGTGGGCGCCGGTGGTGAAGACCTTCTGTCCGTTGACGATGTACTCGTCGCCGTGGCGAATCGCGGTGGTACGCAACGACGCCAGGTCGGTACCGGCTTCCGGCTCGGTGTAGCCGATTGCGAAGTGCACCTCGCCGGCGAGAATGGCCGGCAGGAACTTCTTCTTCTGCAGGTCGCTGCCGAACCGCTGCAGGGTCGGACCGACCGTCTGCAGCGTCACCGCGGGCAGTGGCACGTCGGCCCGATGCGCCTCGTTGACGAAGATCGACTGCTCGATCGGCCCAAAGCCCAGACCGCCGAACTCTTTTGGCCATCCCACGCCGAGCTTGCCGTCCTGGCCCATTCGGCGGATCACGGCACGATAGGCGTCGTTATGACGGTCGGACTCCATCGCTTCCGCCTCGTCGGGCGAAATCAGATTCGAGAAGTATTCGCGAAGCTCCGCTTGCAGCTGACGCTGCTCGGGAGTCAGATCTATGAACATTGCGCTCCGACCAGGTCGAGACGATGAGATGACCCGCCCAGCAGCCGGGCCAGGTCCTTGATCGTGGAGTAGTACCGGTGCATGGGGTAGGTGATGTCCATCCCCATGCCGCCGTGCAGGTGATGACAGATCTGCATCACCGGCGGTGCTTGCGACGTGATCCAGTAGCCCAGCACGTCCAAGTCGTCGTCGGCGTCCCGGCCTTCGGACAGGCGCCAAACCACCGACTTCGCCGCCAAATCGATGGTGCGCGACGCGATGTAGACCTCGGCCAGCTGCGCGGCGACGGTCTGGAAGGTCGACAACGGCTTGCCGAATTGCTTGCGCCCGGCCACGTAGTCCGCGGTCAGCCGCAGCGCACCGGCCACCAGCCCGTCGGTGAAGGCGCCGATCGCCGCCAGCGCCAGCTCATTGACCCGGCGCGCGGTGGCACCGGCCAGCACGTCGGTGTCGGGAACCGCGACCGCGGCGAACGTCACCGTGTACTCCTCAGAACCATTCGATGTCGGAGTGCGGACCAGCTCCACACCGTCGGCCTTCGGTGACACCACGACGACCCCGCTGTCGGCCGTCACGATGATCCAACCCGCTTGTTCGGCATAGGCGACACCGACTTTGGTGCCCGACAACCGCCCATCGGCGAACGTGGTTGCGGGCCGGTCGGGCAACGCCGAGCCGGGTTCGTTGAGCGCCGCGGTCAGCACCGCACCCTTGGCGACGCCGGCCAAAAACCGGTCCTGTTGTTCGTCGGATGCCAGATCCACCAGCGGCACCACGCCGAAACCCAGCGTGGCCAGTGCCGGCGTGATGGCGCCGTGCCGGCCCACCTCGGTCAACACCGTGGCGACCTCGGGCAGGCCGACGCCGTCGCCGCCGAGACGTTCGGGCACCGGCAGCGCCGTCACGCCCCCACTGACCAAAGCGTCCCAGCCCAAGTCCTTTTCGAGTACCGACGTGGCCACATCGGCGACAGCCTGCTGCGTTGCAGTGAGATCGAAATCCATCAGGAGTTAACCGCGCTCTTTCCGGTGTAGTCGACCTGCCAGTGCTTGATGCCGTTGAGCCATCCCGACCGTAGCCGCTCGGGCTCGCCGATCGACTTGATGTCCGGCATCTGATCGGCGACCGCGTTGAAGATGAGGTTGATGGTCATGCGGGCCAGGTTCGCGCCGATGCAGTAGTGGGCGCCGGTGCCGCCGAAGCCGACGTGCGGATTCGGGTCGCGCAAGATGTTGAAGCTGTGCGGGTCTTCGAAGACCTCTTCGTCGAAGTTGGCCGACCGGTAGGACATCACCGCCCGCTGCCCCTTCTTGATCAAGACGCCGCCCAACTCGATGTCCTCGTTGGCGGTGCGCTGGAACGCCGATACCGGGGTGGCCCACCGGATGATCTCGTCGGCCGTGGTGACCGGGCGCTCCTTCTTGAAGAGCTCCCATTGATCGGGGTTGTTCGCGAACGCGATCATGCCGTGGGTGATCGAGTTCCGCGTGGTCTCGTTGCCGGCCACCGCGAGCATCACCACGAAGAAGCCGAACTCGTCGTCGGAGAGCTTCTCGCCGTCGATGTCGGCCTGGATGAGCGTGGTGACGATGTCGTCGGTGGGGTTTTTACCCCGCTCATCGGCCATGGCCATCGCGTACATGATCAGTTCCATCGACGATTGCGCGGGATCGACGGTGGCGTACTCGGGGTCCGTGCCTCCGGTCATCTCGTTGGACCAGCGGAAGAGCTTGTCGCGATCCTCCTGGGGAACACCGAGCAGGCCCGCGATCGCCTGCAGCGGCAGCTCGCACGACACCTGCTCGACGAAGTCGCCGGTGCCCTCGGTCGCCGCGGTCTTGGCGATGTTTTCGGCGCGCTGGGCCAGTTCGGCTTCCAGCCGTCCGATGGCCCGTGGCGTGAACCCGCGGGAGATGATCTTGCGCAGCCGGGTGTGATGCGGTGCGTCCATGTTGAGCATGACGCTGCGCTGCAATTCGACCTGCTCACGCTTCATCTCCGGCGGCCAGGTCGGGATGGCGCCGTTTTGCCAGCTTGAGAAGACGTCGCTGCGGCGCGACACCTCCTTGACGTCAGCATGCTTGGTGACGATCCAGTATCCGTTGTCTTCGAAGCCGCCCGAACCGCCCGGGATGTCAACCCAGTGGACCGGCTCTGCCTTGCGTAGCTCGGCGAGCTCCGCCACGGGCAGCCCGGCGAGGTTGACGTCGGGGTCAAGGAAGTCGAAGTCGGAGGGAATGTTGGGGGGTGCCATGTCTATGCGCTCCTCAATTGCAACGTGTTCTAGTGCCAGTAAAACATGGCTCCTGCGCAGATAAAAGGCAGGTCACCATCCTCGCTTGTCAGAGTAATGAAACGTGTTCTAGCCTGACGGAATGGGTAACCCTGTCATCGTCGAAGCAACACGCAGCCCCATCGGCAAGCGGAACGGATGGCTATCCGGTCTGCACGCCACCGAGTTACTGGGGGCCACGCAGAGGGCTCTTGTAGAGAAGGCCGGCATCGACGCCGGCGACGTCGAACAAGTCATCGGCGGCTGCGTCACGCAGTTCGGCGAGCAGTCCAACAACATCACGCGCGTCAGTTGGCTTGTCGCCGGCCTGCCTGAGCACGTCGGCGCGGCGACCGTCGACTGCCAGTGCGGCAGCAGCCAGCAGGCGAACGGTCTGATCGCGGGCCTGATCGCAGCGGGTGCCATCGACGTCGGCATCGCGTGCGGCATCGAGGCGATGAGCCGCGTCGGGCTGGGCGCCAACGCCGGCCCCGATCGTGGGATCCTTCGGCCCGCGTCGTGGGACATCGATCTGCCTGACCAGTTCACCGCCGCCGAGCGCATCGCCAAACGGCGCGGCATCACCCGCGAAGACATCGACCAGCTCGGCTTCGACTCGCAGCGCAAGGCACAGCAGGCGTGGGCCGAGGGCCGGTTCGACCGTGAGATCAGTGGCATCGAGGCCCCCGTGCTCGACGAGCAGAAGCAGCCGACCGCCGATCGTCATGTCGTCACGCGCGACCAGGGCCTGCGCGACACCACGCTGGAGGGCCTGGCATCGCTGAAGCCGGTGATCGAGGGTGGGATCCACACGGCGGGTACGTCGTCGCAGATCTCCGACGGCGCGGCGGCGGTGCTCTGGATGGACGAGGACAAGGCCAAAGCACTGGGGCTGAAGCCGCGCGCGCGCATCGTCAGCCAGGCGCTGGTCGGTGCCGAGCCGTACTACCACCTGGACGGCCCGGTGCAATCGACCGCCAAGGTGCTGGAAAAGGCCGGCATGAAGATGGGCGACATCGACATCACCGAGATCAACGAGGCCTTCGCGTCGGTGGTGTTGTCCTGGGCGCGGGTGCACAACCCCGACATGGCCAAGGTGAATGTCAACGGCGGGGCGATCGCGTTGGGCCACCCCGTGGGCAGCACCGGCAGCCGGTTGATCACCACCGCGCTGCACGAGCTGGAGCGCACGGATCAGACCACCGCGCTGATCACGATGTGCGCGGGCGGCGCGCTGTCCACCGGCACCATCATCGAGCGCATCTAGCACCAGCTGTGCTCGTCTCCGAGGAGAACCGCGTCGCCGCGGCGCAGGCATACATCGATGCGCTCGTCAGCCACGACGGCGACGCGGTTCCGTTTGCGCCCGGATGCACCCGCATCGAGCAGGGGATCAAGAACGGCTTCTCCGGAAACCACCTGCGGCGCAGCCTCAATCGCGGCCCGCAGTACCGTTTCCTCGCCGACACCACACCGCCGGACTATTCCATCACCGGCGACGAGGTGCATGCCGCCTACGTGGTGCTGACCAAGGCGGCGTTCGGCGGCCGCCGCGTCGCCGCGCGGGTTGACGAGACATTCGTGATCCCCGCTGAAAGTCCAAGCGGACAAGCAGAAATCCACCACATCAAGGTCCGGTTTCACCCCTTCGTCCGCCGTTAGGAACGCACAGCGCATGGAAAAACCAAAATCCCTCAATTCGCCCGTGGTCGGCTTCTTCATCAAGTGGATGTCGAAGGGCAACACCTGGATCTATAAGCGCAGCAACGGGAAACTCGGCGGCGTCTTCCAGAACAGCCCGGTCGCGCTGCTGACCACGACGGGCCGCAAGACCGGTGAACCGCGGGTGAGCCCGCTGCTCTACCTGCGCGACGGCAACCGCGTCATTCTGGTCGCATCCCAGGGTGGCCGCGACAAGCACCCGATGTGGTACCTCAACCTCAAGGCCAATCCCAAAGTGACGGTGCAGATCAAGGACGAGGTGTTGGCGCTGCAGGCGCGTGACGCCAGCGCCGAAGAACGCGACGAGTACTGGCCCAAGCTGGTGGCGATGTACTCCAACTTCGACGACTACCAGTCCTGGACCGATCGGGTGATCCCGGTCGTGATCTGCGATCCGGTCTAGCTCGCCGCTAGGCCCCGTAGACCGGGACCGGCGGCCGGGACTTGGCCAGCAGGTCGGAGACGACGGGCCCGAGCTCGGCGGGATCCCAGCGCGCCCCCTTGTCGATCTGCGGGCCGTGCGCCCAGCCCTCGGCGACGCGAATCTTGCCACCCTCGACTTCGAAGACCTTCCCGGTGACGTCGCGGGATTCGACGCTGCCCAGCCAAACGACAAGTGGCGAAACGTTTTCCGGTGCCATCGCGTCGAAATCCTGGTCCTGCGTGGCCATCATCTCCGCGAAGACGGTCTCGGTCATGCGAGTCCGGGCGGACGGCGCGATCGCGTTGACCGTGACACCGTAACGGCCCATCTCGGCGGCGGCGACCAGCGTCAACGCCGCGATGCCCGCCTTGGCCGCACTGTAGTTGCCCTGCCCGACGCTGCCCTGCAGGCCCGCACCCGAGCTGGTGTTAATGATCCGTGCGTCAACGGTTTTGCCCTCTTTGGACAACCCGCGCCAATACGACGCAGCGTGGCGCATCGTCGCGAAGTGTCCCTTGAGGTGCACGGCGATGACGGCGTCGAACTCTTCCTCACTGGTGTTGGCCATCATCCTGTCGCGCACGATGCCGGCATTGTTCACCACGACATCCAGGCCGCCGAACGTGTCGACAGCGGTCTGGACAAGGGCGGCGGCTTGGTCCCAGTCCGCGATGTTGGACCCGTTGGCGACGGCTTCGCCACCGGCAGCGGTGATCTCGTCAACCACGGTCTGCGCGGCGCTGCCGCCGCTAGCGGGTGATCCGTCCAGACCCACGCCGATGTCGTTGACCACGACGCGCGCGCCTTCGGCCGCGAAGGCCAGCGCATGCGCGCGACCGATACCGCCGCCCGCTCCGGTGACGATGACGACACGGCCGTCGACCACGCCCATATTTCCTGTCTCCTCTACTTGATCGCGCTGGCGTTCGTTGTGGCCAGGTAGTGCGGCGGCTCGCCACCACCATGCACCTCTAACGAGGCACCGCTGATGTAGGACGCCGCGTCGGACGCCAAAAAGGCTGTGGCCCAACCGACGTCCTCTGGCTTGGCCATCCGGCCCAGTGGCACATTTTTCGAGATCGCGGCGATCGACTCGGCGTCGCCGTAGAACAGGTCGGCCTGCTCGGTTTCGACCATACCGACCACGCAGGCGTTCACCCGGACCTTGGGTCCCCATTCCACCGCCAGCGTCTGGGTCAGACTTTCCAGCCCGGCCTTCGCCGCCCCGTATGCGCCGGTGCCCGGGGACGGCCGCCGGCCGCTCAAGCTGCAGATGTTGACGATCGACCCGCCATCCGGCTGGGCCTGCATCTTCTCGTTGGCGCACTGCGAAACCAGTAGTGCACCAATGAGATTGAGTTCGATGATCTTGCGGTTGAACTTGGGGCTGGACTCCGCCGTCAGGACGTAGGGCGATCCGCCCGCATTGTTGACGACGACGTCGAGCCGTCCATGCCGCGTGGCGATCGTGTCGATCAACGCCTGGACCGCGTCCTCGTCGCGAATGTCGCACGCATGGAACTCATACGGCAAGCCCTCGACGGCACGGCGGGCGCAGGTGATCACGGTCGCGCCCTGCTCCGCGAAAACCGCACTGATTCCGGCGCCTACGCCACGAACGCCGCCAGTGACCAGAACCACCCGCCCGGCCAATCCCAAATTGATGGCGGCGGCTGCTTCGGCGCGAGTCACTGTGCTAGCGTACCAAGCAAGTGCTTGCTTAGGTAGTCGGCCTCAATTTCACGAGGAAGTGCCAATTGACCATCACATCCACCAGCACAGAACCGGGCATAGTCGCGGTCACCGTTGACTACCCGCCCGTCAACGCCATCCCGTCGCAAGGCTGGTTCGAACTCGGCGACGCGATCACGGCCGCCGGGGCCAATCCCGAGACCCACGCTGTGATCCTGCGCGCGGAAGGCCGCGGATTCAACGCCGGCGTCGACATCAAGGAGATGCAGCGCACCGAGGGCTTCACCGCACTCATCGACGCCAACCGCGGCTGCTTCGCGGCGTTCCGCGCGGTCTACGAATGCGCCGTTCCGGTGATCGCTGCGGTGAACGGATTCTGCGTCGGCGGCGGCATCGGCCTGGTCGGCAACGCCGACGTCATCGTGGCCTCCGACGACGCCACCTTCGGGCTGCCCGAGGTGGAACGCGGCGCGCTGGGTGCTGCCACCCACCTGTCGCGACTGGTCCCGCAGCACATGATGCGACGGCTGTTCTTCACCGCGGCCACCGTGGACGCCGCGACCCTGCACCACTTCGGTTCGGTGCACGAGGTGGTCCCCCGCGACGAGCTGGACGAGGCCGCCCTGCGCGTGGCCCGCGACATCGCCGCCAAGGACACCCGCGTGATCCGCGCGGCCAAGGAAGCGCTGAACTTGATCGACGTGCAACGAGTCAACTCGAGTTACCGCATGGAACAAGGCTTTACGTTCGAGCTCAACCTCGCCGGGGTGTCCGACGAGCACCGCGACGCGTTCGCCGGTACGACGAAGGGCAAGGACGCGTGAGCGACAAGAGAACGACTCTCGACGACGCCGTCGCGCAATTGCGCAGCGGCATGACCATCGGCATCGGCGGCTGGGGGTCGCGGCGCAAACCGATGGCATTCGTGCGTGCCATGCTGCGAACCGATATCAAGGACCTGACCGTCGTCAGCTACGGCGGACCCGACCTCGGGTTGCTTTGCGCGGCAGGCAAAGTCAAGCGGGTCTACTACGGCTTCGTATCGCTGGACTCGCCGCCCTTCTATGACCCGTGGTTCGCCAAGGCGCGCAGCGCCGGAGCGATCGAGGCCCGGGAGATGGACGAGGGCATGCTGCGCTGCGGTCTGCAGGCCGCAGCCCAGCGGCTGCCGTTCCTGCCGATCCGCGCCGGGCTGGGCAGCTCGGTGCTGGACTTCTGGCAGGGCGAGCTGGCGACGGTGACCAGCCCGTATACGGCACCCGACGGTGGACACGAGACGCTGATCGCGATGCCGGCACTGCGCCTGGACGCGGCGTTCGTGCACCTCAATCTTGGTGACTGCCAAGGCAATGCGGCTTACACCGGCATCGACCCCTACTTCGACGACCTGTTCTTGATGGCCGCCGAAAAGCGCTACCTGTCGGTGGAACGGGTGGTGTCAACCCAAGAGCTGATCAAGGCCGTGCCACCGCAAGCACTGCTGGTGAACCGGATGATGGTCGACGGCGTGGTGGAAGCTCCGAACGGTGCCCACTTCACCACCGCCGCACCGGATTACGGCCGCGACGAGAAATTCCAGCGGCACTACGCGGAGGCCGCCTCGACCGAAGAGGGCTGGCAGCAGTTCGTCGCGACCTACCTTTCCGGCGGCGAGGCCGAATATCAGGCCGCCGTACGCACTTTCGCAGAGGAGGCGTCGAAGTGAGCACCCGAGCCGAAGTGTGTGCGGTCGCCTGCGCCGAGTTGTTCAGGAACGCAGGCGAAATCATGGTCAGCCCGATGACGAACATGGCCTCGGTCGGCGCGCGGCTGGCCCGGCTGACATTCTCCCCCGACATCCTGCTGACCGACGGCGAAGCCCAGCTGCTGGCCGACACGCCGGCACTCGGCGCCCCGGGTGACGTCGAAGGGTGGATGCCGTTTAGCCGGGTCTTCGAGACACTGGCCTGGGGTCGTCGCCACGTGGTGATGGGCGCCAATCAGGTTGACCGCTATGGCAATCAGAACATCTCGGCGTTCGGACCGCTGCAGCAACCCAAGCGGCAGATGTTCGGGGTCCGCGGTGCGCCCGGAAATGCCATCAACCACGCGACCAGCTATTGGGTCGGCAACCACTCCAAGCGGGTGTTCTGCGAGAAGGTCGACATCGTCTGCGGAGTCGGCTGGGACAACGTGGACACCGACAATCCGGCGTTCCGTTTCGCCAATACGTATCGGGTGGTGTCGAACCTCGGCGTGTTCGACTTCGGCGGGCCCGAGCGCACCATGCGGGCGGTGAGCCTGCATCCCGGCGTCTCGGCAGAGGAGGTCCAGGAGAACACGTCGTTTGAGATCCACGGCCTGGACGGCGCCGAAGAGACCCGGCTGCCAACCGACGACGAACTACGCCTGATCCGCGAGAGAATCGACCCGAAAGCCTTGCGCGACCGCGAGATACGGTCATGAAGCTGCGTACGCCGCTGACCGAACTGATCGGCGTCGAGCATCCGGTGGTGCAAACCGGAATGGGCTGGGTGGCCGGAGCTCGGTTGGTGTCGGCCACGGCCAACGCCGGCGGGCTCGGCATCTTGGCGTCGGCCACCATGACGCTGGACGAGCTGGCGACGGCCATCGGCAAGGTCAAAGCCGCCACGGACAAGCCCTTCGGTGTGAACATGCGCGCCGACGCCGCCGACGCCGGTGATCGAGTCGAGTTGATGATCCGCGAGGGCGTGAAGGTGGCGTCGTTTGCGCTGGCGCCCAAGCAGGAGCTGATCGCCCGGTTGAAAGATGCCGGGGTGGTGGTTATTCCGTCGATCGGCGCGGCCAAGCATGCGCGCAAGGTCGCGAGCTGGGGCGCCGACGCCATGATCGTGCAGGGCGGCGAGGGCGGTGGGCACACCGGACCCGTCGCGACCACGCTGCTACTGCCGTCGGTGCTGGACGCGGTGCAGGGCACCGGCATCCCGGTCATCGCGGCGGGCGGTTTCTTCGACGGGCGCGGGCTGGCGGCGGCGTTGTCCTACGGTGCGGCCGGTGTCGCGATGGGCACCCGGTTTCTGCTCACCTCGGATTCCACTGTGCCCGAGGCGGTTAAGCGCCGCTATCTGGAGTCGGCGCTGGACGGCACGGTGGTCACCACACGCGTCGACGGCATGCCACACCGGGTGCTGCGCACCGGGCTGGTCGAGAAGCTGGAAAGCGGCTCGCCGGTACGGGGTTTGACCGCCGCGGTGCGCAACGCCGGCAAGTTCAAGCACATGTCGCAGATGACCTGGAGATCGATGATCACCGACGGCCTGGCGATGCGCCGCGGCAAGGAGATGACCTGGTCTCAGGTGGTGATGGCGGCGAACACCCCAATGCTGTTGAAAGCCGGGCTCGTTGAGGGCAACACCGAAGCCGGGGTGCTGGCGTCCGGACAGGTCGCCGGCATTCTCGAAGACCTGCCGTCATGCGCCGAGCTGATCGAGTCGATCGTGCGGGAGGCCGTCGAGCACCTGCAAGCGGCATCGGCGTTCGTCGAGTAGTCCGCCGAGGGTTACGGCACGGCTTTGAGTGTGCACTCACGGGCTACTTCGTCGGCGTGTCGCCGCCAAGGACGCACACCCGAATCCCAGTACGCACACTCAACGCCGCCGCGAAACAGGTTACAGGCGCTCGATGATCGTGACGTTGGCCGTGCCGCCACCCTCGCACATCGTCTGCAACCCATAGCGGCCGCCGATGCGCTCGAGCTCGTTGAGCATCGTGGTGAACAGCTTTGCGCCGGTAGCCCCCAGCGGGTGCCCCAGCGCGATCGCGCCGCCGTTGGGGTTGACCTTCTCCGGGTCGGCCTTGACTTCCTTGAGCCACGCCATCACAACCGGCGCGAACGCCTCGTTGATCTCCACGGTGTCGATGTCGCTGATCGATAGCCCGGTCTTCTCCAGCGCGTAGCGGGTGGCGGGGATGGGGCCGGTCAGCATGAACACCGGGTCGGCCGCGCGGGCGCTGATGTGGTGGATGCGGGCGCGGGGCGTCAGCTTGTGGTCTTTGACGGCCTGCTCGGAAGCGAGCAGCACGGCGCTGGCACCGTCGGCGATCTGGCTGGCCATCGCCGCGGTCAGCCGGCCCCCCTCGACCAAAGTCTTCAGGCCCGCCATCTTCTCCAGCGTCGACTCGCGCGGACCCTCGTCGACCCGGAGCGGCCCGGATTCGGTTTCCACGGTGATGATTTCGTTGTCGAAGTGGCCGCCGCGGATCGCCGCGAATGCGCGCTCGTGGCTGGTCAGCGAGTACTGCTCCATCTCTTCACGCGACAGATTCCACTTCTCGGCGATCATCTCCGCGCCGCGGAACTGCGAGATCTCCTGATCGCCGTAGCGGTGCAGCCACTGCTTGGATTCGTTGGTCGGCGAGGTGAAGCCGAACTGCTCGCCGACCGTCATCGCCGACGAGATCGGGATCCAGCTCATGTTCTGCATGCCGCCGGCCACGATCAGATCGGCCGTACCCGCCATGATCGCCTGTGCGCCAAAGGAAACCGCCTGCTGGCTGGAACCGCACTGCCGGTCCACCGTGACGCCGGGGACCTCTTCGGGATAGCCGGCAGCCAGCCACGAGAGCCGGGCGATGTTGCCTGCCTGTCCGCCAATGGCGTCGACGCAGCCGGCGATCACATCCTCAACGGCGGCGGGGTCGACGTCGACCCGGTCGAGCAGGCCGCGCCACGCGTGAGCACCCAGGTCGACGGGATGGATCCCGGCCAGTGCGCCGTTGCGCTTGCCGACCGCGGTACGCACAGCATCGATGACGTACGCCTCAGCCATAGTGTCGCTCCTCCTCATCGCTTCGCTCTGCATCGTCGCCGACACGGGGCATTTTCAGACTCCTTCTCTGGTGATCCCGCCAAGCACCATGGCGAGATATTGCTCACCCACCTGCACTGCGGTGAGCGGCCCCCCGGGCTGATACCAGCGGACCGACACCCAGGTGGTGTCACGGATGAAGCGGTAGATGAGGTCGACGTTGAGGTCGGGCCGGAAGTAGCCCTCGTCGACACCCTGATTGAGCACCTCGACCCACATCTTGCGTTGCTGACGGTTCATGTCCTCGATGTAGGAAAACCTGGGCTGCGACAGCAACCGCTGGGCTTCGTCCTGGTAGATGACGACCTGCGCATGCCGATGTTCGATCGCCTCGAACGACGCCATGAAGAGCCCCTTGAGCCGCTCCAGCGGATTGGGTTCGCTGTCCACGATCTCGCGGTAGCGGTCGAACAGCCAGTCCAAGAAACTGCGCAACAACTCGTCGACCATCTCCTCTTTGGAAGAGAAATGGTGGTACAGGCTGCCGGACAAGATGCCGGCGCCATCGGCGATATCGCGCACGGTGGTGGCCCGCAGACCGCGCTCGGCGAACATGGTCGCGGCGAGGCCCAAGAGCTCGTCTCGCCGGCTGTTCGCCTGACCGGTCACTCGGTCCACCCGACCAGAGTATCAACCAAGCGCTTGCTTGGCCAGTCGAGATTACGGATGTTGGCTCGACACCGAGATGACCTCACCGGTCAGATAGCTGGAGTAGTCGCTGGCCAGGAACGCGATGGTGGCCGCTACCTCCCACGGCTCGGCGGCCCGCCCGAACGCCTCGCCTTCCGAAAGCCGGTCCAGCAGCTCGGACGACGACGTCTTCTCCAGGAACTTGTGCCGGGCTATGCTCGGCGACACGGCGTTGATCCGCACCCCGTATTCGGCGGCTTCGATTGCGCTGCAACGGGTTAAGGCCATTACGCCGGCCTTGGCCGCCGCGTAGTGCGACTGCGAATGTTGCGCCCGCCACCCCAGCACACTTGCGTTGTTGACGATGACCCCGCCGTGCTGTGCCTCGCGGAAGTACCGCAGCGCCGCGCGAGTGGCCCGCAGTACGGACGTCAGCGTCACGTTCAGGACACGGTCCCACTCGTCGTCGGTCATGTCGATCACCGGCGTCTGGCCGCCCAAGCCGGCGTTGTTGACCAGCACATCGATCCGTCCCAGCCGGGCGGTGGTCGAGGAGATCAGCGCGTCGACTTGAGCCGTGGACGTCACGTCGCACACCACGTGCTCGACGCGACCCTGGCCCAGCGCGGACAGCTCTTCGGCGGTCTGCCCCAGCCGCCGCTCGTGGTGGTCGGAGATCACCACGTCGGCACCCTCGGCCAGGGCCCGGCGTGCGGTCGCCGAGCCGATCCCGGTGCCAGCGGCCGCGGTCACGACAACCACCTTGCCGGTCAAGAGCCCGTGTCCGGCAATCTCTTTCGGCGCTTCGGCCAAACTCATCCCTTAACCTCCCGGGGTAAGCCGAGTACCCGCTCGGCGATGATGTTGCGCTGGATCTCGTTGGATCCGCCGTAGATGGTGTCGGCGCGGGTGAACAGGAACAGTCGCTGCCACTCGTCGAATTCACCGTCCGCCAGGGTGAGGCCGGGCTTGCCGATGATGTCCATCGCCAGCTCGCCCAGATCGCGATGCCAGTTGGCCCACAACAGCTTTGACACGTTGTCCTGGCCGGGCTGCTCGACGTCCATGGTGGCCAGCGCATAGCTGCGCATGGCCCGCAGGCCGGTCCAAGCCCGGGTCAGCCGTTCCCGCATTAACGGGTCGTCGGCGGCGCCGTTGCGCTGGGCGACCTCGGCCAGATTGGAAAGCTCACGGGCGTAACGGATTTGCTGCCCCAGCGTCGAGACGCCGCGCTCGAAGGTCAGCGTCCCCATCGCGACCCGCCAGCCGTCACCCGGCTCGCCGACCACCAGGCCGGCCTCGGTGCGGGCGTCGTCGAAGAAGACCTCGTTGAACTCCGCGGTGCCGGTGATCTGCACGATCGGTCGCACTTCCACGCCCGGCTGGTCCAGCGGCACCAGCAGATACGACAGTCCGGCGTGCCGTTTGGAGCCCTTCTCGGTGCGGGCGACGACAAAGCACCACTGCGACAGGTGGGCCAGCGATGTCCACACCTTCTGGCCGTTGATCACCCATTCGTCGCCGTCGAGTTCGGCCGTGGTCGCCACGTTGGCCAGGTCGCTGCCGGCGCCCGGCTCCGAATAGCCCTGGCACCACAGCTCGGTGACGTCGAGGATGCGCGGCAGGAAACGCTGCTGTTGCTCGGGTGTCCCGAACGCGATCAGCGTCGGGCCGAGCAACTCCTCGCCGAAGTGGTTGACCTTGTCCGGAGCATCGGCCTTGGCGTACTCCTCGTAGAACGCCACCCGGTGCGCGGTGGAAAGCCCCCGGCCGCCGTGCTCGACCGGCCACCCCAGACAGGTCAGCCCCGCCGCGGCGAGATGCTGATTCCATGCCCGGCGTTCTTCGAATGCCTCGTGCTCGCGCCCGGGGCCGCCAAGTCCTTTGAGCGCTGCGAATTCGCCGACCAGATTGTCGGCGAGCCACCCGCGGACCTCCGCCCGGAACTCCTCGACGTCCTGCATGCCCTGTAGGCTAACCTACCAAGCACTTGCTTTGTTAGGAGTATCCCGATGACCAACGATCCGCGCACCGTGCCCGCGGCGCTGGATCGTTTCGTGGACCAATTCCCCGACCAGACCGCGTTGATCACCGACGACCGGTCCTTCACCGCCACCGAACTGCGCGACGAGGTACACCGCGCGGCCGCGGCGCTGATCGCGCTGGGCGTCGAGCATGGCGATCGGGTGGCCGTGTGGTCGCCGAACACCTGGCACTGGGTCATCGCCTGTCTGGCGATTCACCATGCCGGCGCCGCGATGGTGCCGCTGAACACCCGCTACACCACCTCGGAGGCCAGCGACATCCTGGCGCGAACCGGCGCGCCGGTGTTGTTCGGGATGGGCCAATTCCTGGGCAACGATCGCCTTGCCGACCTGGACCGCGCCGCACTGCCCGCGCTGCGGCACATCGTCCGGATTCCGATCGACGCCGACGACGGAACGTGGGACGAGTTCATCGAGCGCGGCACCGACACCGACGCGGTGATCGCTCGTGCCTGCGCCGTCGTCCCCGATGACGTCAGCGACATCCTGTTCACCTCCGGAACCACCGGCCGCAGCAAAGGTGTGCTGTGCGCGCACCGGCAATCGCTGTCGGCCTCGGCGTCGTGGGCCGCGAACGGCAAGATCACCAGTGACGACCGCTACCTGTGCATCAACCCGTTCTTCCACAACTTCGGATACAAGGCCGGCATCCTGGCCTGCCTGCAAACCGGTGCGACGCTGATCCCACATCTCACCTTCGATCCGCTGCGCGCACTGCAGGCGATCGAGCGGCACCGCATCACCGTATTGCCCGGGCCGCCAACGATTTACCAGACGCTGCTGGATCACCCGGCACGCCGCGACTACGACCTGAGCTCGCTGCGGTTCGCGGTGACCGGCGCGGCCACCGTTCCGGTTGTGTTGGTGGAGCGCATGCAATCCGAGCTCGACATCGACATCGTGCTGACCGCCTACGGCCTGACCGAGGCCAACGGCATGGGCACCAGTTGCCGCGCCGACGACGACGCCGTGACCGTTGCCACCACGTGTGGGCGTCCGTTCGCCGGCTTCGAATTGCGCATCGACTCGGCGGCTCCCGGCGAATCCGGGGAGGTGCTGCTGCGCGGGCCCAATGTGATGCTGGGTTACCTGGACGACGCGACGGCCACCGCCGCGGCCATCGACGCCGAAGGCTGGCTGCACACCGGCGACATCGGCGTCCTCGACAAGGACGGCAACCTGCGTATCACCGACCGGCTCAAGGACATGTACATCTGCGGCGGATTCAACGTCTACCCCGCCGAGATCGAACAGGTGCTGGCCCGCATGGTTGGGGTGGCCGACGCCGCCGTGATCGGAGTTCCCGACGAGCGCCTCGGTGAGGTGGGACGCGCGTTCGTGGTGACCCGGCCGGGCGCCAGCCTCGACGAGCAGTCGGTCATCGCTTATACCCGAGAGCATTTGGCGAATTTCAAGGCACCACGGTCGGTGCGTTTCGTCGACGCGTTGCCGCGCAATGCCGGCGGCAAGGTGGTCAAACCACAACTGCGAGAGTTGGCCTGAATTGGATCTGGAACTAGACGAAGAGACGCTGGCGTTTGCGGCCGAAGTGCGGGAATTCCTCTCGGCCAACGCCGAGTCGATCCCGACGGAGTCGTATGACAATGCAGAAGGCTTTGCCCAGCACCGTCATTGGGACAAGGTGCTGTTCGACGCCGGCCTGTCGGTGATCAACTGGCCGAAGAAGTACGGGGGCCGCGACGCGCCGCTGCTGCACTGGGTGGTGTACGAGGAGGAGTACTTCCGCGCCGGAGCACCGGGCCGGGCCAGCGCCAACGGCATCTCAATGCTGGCACCGACGCTGTTCTCGCACGGCACCGACGAGCAGTTGAACCGAATACTGCCGAAAATGGCCAGCGGCGAACAGATCTGGGCGCAAGCCTGGTCGGAGCCCGAGTCCGGCAGCGACCTGGCATCGTTGCGGTCCACCGCGACCAAGACCGAGGGCGGCTGGCTACTGAACGGCCAGAAGATCTGGAGCTCGCGGGCGCCGTTCGCCGAGATGGGCTTCGGACTGTTTCGGTCCGACCCCTCAGCGGAGCGGCACAACGGGCTGACCTACTTCATGTTCGACCTGAAGGCCAACGGCGTCACCGTGCGGCCCATCGTGCAGCTGGGTGGTGACACCGGCTTCGGTGAGATCTTCCTCGACGACGTCTTCGTCCCCGACGAGGATGTCATCGGCACCCCCAACGACGGCTGGCGCGCCGCCATGAGCACGTCGAGCAACGAACGCGGAATGTCACTGCGCAGCCCGGCCCGCTTCATGGCAGCCGCCGAACGGCTGGTACAGCTCTGGAAAGACAGCGGGTCCCCCGATGCCCTTGGAGACCGCGTCGCCGACGTCTGGATCAAGGCTCAGGCCTACCGGCTGCAGACGTTCGGCACGGTGACCCGGCTGGCAGCCGGCGGCGAGCTGGGCGCCGAATCGTCGGTGACCAAGGTGTTCTGGTCCGACCTCGACGTGGCGATCCATCAGACCGCGCTGGACATCCGGGGCGCCGACGGCGAGCTTGCCGGGCCGTGGACGGATGGCTTGCTGTTCGCGCTGGGCGGCCCGATCTATGCGGGCACCAACGAAATTCAGCGCAACATCATCTCCGAGCGGCTGCTGGGCCTGCCGCGCGAAAAGTCCGGAGGCAAGAAGTGAAATTTGCGCTCGACGAACAGCAGCGCGACTTCGCGGCCAGCATCGACGCGGCGCTGGGCGCGGCGGACCTGCCCGGCGCGCTGCGCGCCTGGTCGGACGGAGACATCGCGCCCGGCCGCAAGGTGTGGGAGCAGCTGGCCAACCTCGGCGTGACCGCGCTGGTCGTGCCGGAGAAATTCGACGGCCTCGACGCCCACCCGGTGGACCTGGTGGTGGCGCTCGAGCGCCTCGGACGCTGGTGTGTGCCCGGCCCGGTCGCCGAATCCATCGCCGTGGCGCCGGTGTTGCTCGCCGGCGACGAACGCAGCGCCGAGTTGTCGTCCGGTGAACTGATCGCGACGGTCGCGCTGCCGCCGCACACGCCGCGCGCCGTTGACGCCGAGGTCGCCGGACTGGTGCTGCTGGCCGGCGACAAGGGCGTCAGCGAGGCGACCGCGGGTGAGTCCCACCGGTCGGTCGACCCCAGCCGGCGCCTCTATGACGTGGCGGCGAGCGGCGAGGCTTGGCAGGCAGATATCAAGCGCGCCTACGAGTTCGGGGCCTTGGCGACCGCCGCGCAGCTGGTCGGTGCCGCCGAGGCGCTGCTGAATGACACCGTCGAATACGCCAAGCAGCGCAGCCAGTTCGGCCGGGTGATCGGTTCGTATCAGGCGATCAAGCACAAGCTGGCCGACGTGCACATCGCGATCGAATTGGCGCGCCCACTGGTGTACGGCGCCGCGCTGGCGCTGGCCGATGACACGAGCGCCGCCGCGCGCGACGTGAGCGCGGCCAAGGCCGCGGCGTCCGACGCCGGTCTGCTGGCCGCCCGCTCGGCGTTGCAGACGCACGGCGCAATCGGTTTCACCCAGGAACACGACCTGTCACTATGGCTGCTACGGGTGCAGGCTTTGCGATCGGCCTGGGGAACGCCGGAGGCGCACCGGCGCCGAGTGTTGGAGGCATTGTGAGTGAAGAACGCGAGCTGCTGGCCGAAACCGTCGCTGCGCTGGTCACCAAACACGCCAACCCCGCGGCGGTCCGCGCGGCGATCGAGTCCGAGCGCGGTTACGACGAAGCGCTATGGCAGCTACTGTGCGAGCAGGTCGGCGCCGCCGCGTTGGTAATACCCGAGGAGCTGGGCGGGGCCGGCGGTGAATTAGCCGACGCCGCAACCGTTCTGCAAGAGCTTGGCCGCGCATTGGTGCCGTCCCCGCTACTGGGCACCACGTTGGCGGAGCTGGCGCTGCTGGCCGCACCCGAGCCGGATGCCGAAACGCTGGAATCGCTGGCCGAGGGCAGCTCGATCGGGGCGCTGGTCCTCGACGCCGACTACGTGATCAACGGCGACATCGCCGACGTCGTCGTCGCCGTCGACGACGGCCGGTTGAGCAGATGGACCCGATTCGACGCGCAACCCGTGACCACGATGGACCCCACCCGCCGGCTGGCCCGGGTCCGGCCCGAGGACACCGTCACGCTGGGCCCCGACCCCGGCCTGGCCGACATCGCGGCCATCCTGCTTTCGGCCGAGCAGATCGGGGCCGCCGAGCGCTGTCTGGAGCTGACCGTCGAATACGCCAAGAGCCGAGTGCAGTTCGGCAGGCCGATCGGTAGCTTCCAGGCACTCAAGCACCGGATGGCCGATCTGTATGTCGCGATCGCCGCGGCCAAGGCCGTGGTGACCGACGCATGCAGCGACCCCACTCCCACCAACGCCGCAACAGCTCGGCTGGCCGCCACCGAGGCGCTGTGTACTGTGACGAGCGAGGGCATCCAGCTGCACGGGGGCATAGCGATTACCTGGGAACACGACATGCACTTCTATTTCAAACGCGCGCACGGCAGCGCACAGCTGCTCGGCTCGCCGCGAGAGGTGCTGCGTCAACTGGAATCCGAGGTGCTCAAGACGTCGTGAACGGCTCCGTCGCGCTGCGCGCCGGCATCCCGCCATTCCATGTGATGGATGTCTGGCTGGCGGCCGCAGAGCGTCGGCGCACCCACGGCGACTTGGTTAACCTCTCGGCAGGCCAGCCCAGCGTGGGCGCCCCCGAGCCGGTGCGTGCCGCCGCGGCGGCCGCCCTGCATGGCAACCAGCTGGGTTACACCGTGGCCTTGGGCATTCCGGAGCTGCGCGCCGCGATCGCGGCGAATTACCAACGCCTGCATGGTATCTCCGTCGAGTCCGACGCCGTGGTGATCACCACGGGTTCCTCGGGAGGGTTCCTGCTGACGTTTCTGGCGTGCTTTGACGTCGGCGATCGGGTGGCAATGGCCAGTCCGGGCTACCCGTGCTATCGGAACATCCTGTCCGCGTTGGGATGTGAGGTGGTGGAGATCCCGTGCGGTCCACAAACCCGATTCCAGCCCACCGCGCAGATGCTCGCCGATCTCGACCCACCGGTACGCGGCGTCATCGTCGCCAGCCCGGCCAATCCGACGGGAACCGTCATACCGCCCGAGGAGCTGGCGGCGATCGCGTCCTGGTGTGACGCTTCCGGCGTGCGGCTGATCAGCGATGAGGTCTACCACGGACTGGTCTACCAGGGAGCCCCGCAGACCAGCTGCGCCTGGCAGACATCGCGAAATGCCGTGGTGGTCAACAGCTTTTCCAAGTACTACGCGATGACCGGCTGGCGGCTGGGCTGGCTGCTGGTGCCACCCGAGTTACGTCGCGCGGTGGACCGCCTGACCGGGAACTTCACCATCTGCCCGCCCACGCTGTCGCAGGTCGCCGCGGTGGCGGCGTTCACCCCGGAATCGACCGCCGAAGCCGACGGGAACCTGAACCACTACGCGGTCAACCGCTCGCTGCTGCTCGACGGGCTGCGCGGAATCGGCATCGACCGGCTGGCACCGACCGACGGGGCGTTCTACGTCTACGCCGACGTCTCGGACTTCACCGACGACTCGCTCTCGTTCTGCGCAAAGTTGTTGGCCGACACCGGGGTTGCGATCACTCCCGGTATCGACTTCGACACCGAGCAGGGCAACAGGTTCGTCCGGCTGTCGTTCGCCGGACCGACGAGTGACATCGAAGAAGCCCTGCGCCGAATGGGGCCCTGGCTGTCGGTCAGCGGTTGAACTTGCCGGCGAGGTATTCGGCCCGGCAGGCGCTGCGGGCGAGTTTGCCGCTCGTAGTGCGGGGAATGGTGCCGGCGGCCACGAGTCGCATATCGGCGACGCGGACCTGGTGGTTACGCGAAATAGCCGCCCGCACGGTATCAGCGACCGAACTCAGATCGGTACGACCCGCGCCCGCTGCCCGTTCGGCGATCACCACCAGCTGCTCGCCGGAGCCGCCATCCGGAGACGCGAGCACGTCGGCGGGAACGGAGAACGCGGCGACATAGCCGGTGCGGATGGCGGACGAAGAGTCGCTGACCGTGGTCTCGATGTCGACCGGATAGTGGTTGCGGCCGTCGATGATGACCAAGTCCTTGATCCGGCCGGTCAGGTAGAGCTCGCCGTCGACGTAGACACCGAGATCGCCGGTCGCCAACCAGCAGCCGTTGTCGGCGGCGCCCTCGGCGTGGCTGCCCGGGTCGAGCCGGGCCTGCAGCTTGTTGCCGAACACGCGTCGTGTTTCGTCCTCGCGTCCGAAATATCCGCGACCGATGTTGTTGCCCTGCAACCAGATTTCGCCCACGGTGCCATCGGGCGCCTCGGCGCCGTCCGAATCGGCGATCACTACCCATTGGTCGGGGATCGGCTGCCCGCACGACACCTGGGCGACAGCGCCCGGATCCTCGGGGGCAACGATGACCGCGCGGCCCGCGCCGAGCTGTTCGCGGTCGAGGAAGATGGCGCTCGCCGCGGCGTCCTGGGAGATGCTGGCCACCGACAGCGTCGCTTCCGCCATCCCGTAGGACGGCTTGACCGCGTTCGCGGGCAGACCGTAGGGCGCAAACGCGTTGGTGAACTTCTCGATCGCCGACATGGTGACGGGCTCGGACCCGTTGAGGATGCAGACAACGTTGCTGAGGTCGAGGGTCTCGCCCGCCGGGGGCAATCCCCGCTCGGCCGTCAGCTCGAAGGCAAAGTTCGGCGCCGCCGCAAAGGTACGCCCGTAGGTCGCCTCGATACCCAATTGCTTGATCCAGCGGTAGGGCCGGCGCAAAAACGCCATGGGATCCATCAGCGTGACCTGCGCCCCGAAGAACGCCGTGAACATGATCATCATCAAGCCCATGTCGTGGTAGAGGGGCAGCCAGCTCACCGTTCGGACGTCCACATCCAGCGCACCGGTCATGACCATCTGCATCGCGTTCGTGTAGACGGATCGATGGGTGATCTCCACGCCGGCCGGTGACCGCGTCGAGCCCGACGTGTACTGCAGGTAGGCGATGTCGTCGGTGTCGAGGATCGCGCCGGTGAACGTCGAACCGAGCGTCTCCGGCAGTGCGTCCACCGCGATGATCCGCGGTCGCTCGTTGGGCGCCAGCGTCCGGATGAACGTCCGAACCGACTCCGCGACGGCGGTCGTGGTCAACACCGCGGCGGGCCGGGCGTCGGCCAGCACCGCAGCCAACCGCTCGGCATGCCCCGACATGGTCGGCGCAAAGAGCGGGACCGCGATATTGCCCGCATAGACAGCACCGAAGAACGCCGCCACATAATCGAGGCCCTGCGGCGCGAGGATCGCCAGGCGATCCCCCGGCTTGGTGACCTGCTGCAGCCGGGCGCCGATCGCGCAGACCCGGGCCCACAGCTGATTCCAGCTGAGCACTACCGGCCGGCCATCCGGTTCCTGCGAGTAGTCAAGGAAGCGATATGCCGGACTGTCGCCGTGCTCGGCCCGGTTGCGGTCAAAATACGAGGTCAACGTCAAACCCTCGGGCACGGTGATGGCGCCCGCGCGCAAAGCGAAGGGGTCTACAGCGCCCGAAGTGGGCACAACGTCCTCCAAGCAGAGTTCCCGACTCACGGTAGGACAGATTAATCGGCGCATGTGCTATTCGCCGCACCGGTTCGCTATGGCGGAGATCACGATCGGGCCACTATCGGCCCAATTGTCACTGCTCGGGGCCTGGTAGCAACACCGGAACGGTGCCCCAAGATTTGTCAGATTTCCATTTTGGGGAACCCGATTTTCGGCCGCAGAGGGCGCTCAATTGTCGAAAATATTGGCGATGCACTCTTCGAGCACCCCGCGTTCGCCGACATCGCCGATATTGATTCCGAACCGATCGCTAAGGGCGTCTACGACCGCGCCCGCATCGTCGAGAACGATCTTTTCGGTCCCACCGTCGCGGTGGATGGCCAGGTTACGGCCGGACAGGTTGATCCGGGCGTCGTCGCTGACGAGTGCGACCATCAGGCCGGTCACGAAGTGCGAGGCGGGGTTTGTCGAAACGTACCAGCTACCCATCTTCAGATCGATCTGCGGGCGGGTTTGGGTGGTGAATTCGTACAGCGACTGCCACTCACCACGGATCTGGGCCTGCAGCACCAGGCCTTCGCCGCGGTCCTCGAGCCGGTAGGGCTCGTGCGTGGTCTGCTGGACGTTGCCGGTCTCGAAGCGAATGGGAGACGTCAGGGTCTGGCCGCCGAAGCCGACGTCGACGAGATAGGACCCCTGCGAGCCGGGGAACGTCACGGCCAACACCGTATGGGTCTGGGCCGGTACCGGCGCGCCCGGCGGCAGCATCCAGATCACCCGCCCGGCCAGTCGGCGCACCCGGAAGCCCACTTCGGCCAGCGCGTAACCCATCAGGCCGTTCTGCTCGTAGCAGTAGCCGCCCCGGCGCCGGTGAACCAGCTTGTCGACCAGTACGTCCGGGCTCAGATCATCGACCGGCACGCCCATCACCGGGTCGAGGTTCTCGAACGGGATGGCCTGCGTGTGAGCAGTCATCAGACCTTGCAGCACATCGAGGGTCGGTTCGACGGCACCGCGATAGTTGATGCGGTCGAAGTACGCGGTCAGATCCAGTGTCATAGGTCCATTCTGGCCGAGGGTAAACCAACAGGAAACCCAAGGAGTGAGAAGGTGTTTGGATCAAATTCATGCCTCACTGGTGCCGTTCGGCTGACGGCACGCGCAGGGTCCCATCGCCACGGTCGAGGCCCTCTATTTCAGCAAGTTCGGCCCTTGTCGCCTGCCGTTAAGTGGTCGTTTCGCGCGTTCGGGCTCGGCACGAACAGAGCCGGTCAGGATCACAGCCTGATTGCGCATCGCGGATTCGTGTCCCCAAGGAGGTGACGAGCGATACTCTTGAGCTCGCGAATTTCGGCAATCTCAGGGAAAGCTGAGCGACAAGAATAATGACTGTGGGACCCCCGACCGACACATCAGCGCCGGAGCCCAGCGGCCTCATATTAGAGTTGGCCTCCGCTGGGTTCGAGGACGCGCGCCAAGTGGCCCGGGGCGGCGCCGGGGTGATTTATCGCGGCTACGAGACCGCCCTTGGGCGCAACGTCGCAATCAAGGTGCTGCCGACGCATATCGACGCCGAGGGCCAGGAGCGTTTTCTGCGTGAGGGCTACGCGATGGGCGGGCTCTCGGGGCATCCGAACATTCTCAACATCCTGCGCGTCGGCGTAACCGCAAGTGGCCGACCATACATCGTGATGCCATATTGTGGCGAGGATTCCTTGGCGGTACGGCTGCGCCGAGAGGGGCCAATGCCCTGGCCCGAGACTTTGCGGATCGCTGTGAAGCTATGCGGGGCACTGGAAACCGCGCACCGAAGCGGTATTTTGCACCGCGATATCAAGCCGGCGAACGTGCTGCTCAACGACTACGGCGAGCCGCAACTCAGTGATTTCGGGATTGCCCACATCGAAGGTGGTTACGAAACCGCGACCGGGTTCTTCTCCGGCACAATCGACTACACCGCGCCCGAGGTAATGACCGGTACCCCGGGCACGGTCGTTTCCGACGTCTACTCGCTGGGCGCCACGATCTATGCGCTGATCGCGGGCGGTGCCGCCCACGAGCGCAAGAACAACGAGGACCTGGTCGCGCAGTATCTGCGCATCAGTACGACAAAGATCCCGGACATGCGTCCGGAAGGAATCCCGGACGCGGTCTGCTTGGCGATCGAGCATGCGATGGCGATCGATCCGGCGGAACGGCCCCCGTCCGCGGAGGAGTGGGGCCGCGAACTGCAGTCCGCCCAGCGCCTCAACGGTTTGCGACCCGATTCGATGGCGATCACCAGCACCGGGCCCGACGCAGCACGCACGGGGAACAAACAACCGAACGTATCCCCGGAGACTGCGGTCGCTTCCGGAACCGCGGCACACGCGCCGGACCGCACCACGTCGACCGTGCCGAAATCAGCCCCACCGGCGGCAGATCCGGCGAGCGCCACCAGGCCATTCAGTGACATCGTCGGGGGCGCTTCGCCGGGTCTACAGCCGCCTGATCAGGACGAGTTCTCCAAAGCGGCCAGCATCTTGCGCGGCGTGCACAACGGAGAAACCCAAGCGTTGGTCGGCGGATCGGCACCGGCGGGACAGGCAACGGAAATGGCGGGCGGCGGCTCGGGAATGAGCCCGCCGGGCGGTCCCGGGCAACCCGCGTCATCCGGATCGGTCCCGCCATCTTGGCGCAAGCCGTTCCTGGTCAAGGCGCGGGAGTGGTTCGCCGAGCCGGGCAAGAAACGCAACCGCGTCGCGATGGTCGGTGGTGCTGCCGTCCTGGTCGTGCTGTTGGTCGTCGGCGGCCTCTACTTCGGGCTTGCACCCGACAACAACAAAAAGCCCGTCGCGAGCCAACCGACGACCCAGGCGCCGGTGGAGTGGAAGCCGATTACGAACGACCGCGTGTCGCGTGTTGCGGCGGCGACGACGCAGGTCGACGGCACGATCTGGATCTTCGGCGGGATTCGCAGCGACGGCACCGTCTCCGCCATACAAGAGGGCTATGACCCCGTCCTCGACAGCTGGAAAGGTGGCGACGATCTACCCGTTGCCGTGCAGCGCGCGATGGCGGTCAACTGGCAGGGAAACCCGGTCGTGCTCGGTGGCTGGAAGACCGTTGGCGGCAAAAAGGTTGCGACGGACCAGGTTTGGCGGGTCATCAACAGTCGCTGGGTGGAGCTGCCCCATCTCTTGCAACCCCGGGCGGCAGCGGCGGCCGCGGTGGTGGGCGACCGCCTCGTCGTCACGGGCGGTGTCGACGCCAACGGTACGTTGTTGAACACCACCGAGGTCTTCGACGGCACTTCCTGGAGCCTCGGCGCACCGATACCGACGCCGCGGCAGCTGCTCGCCGCAGCGTCGGACGGAAAGCTCATCTACACGGTGGGCGGCACCACCGGGGACTCCGACCAAGTGAATGTCGAGGCGTATGACCCGGTCGCGAAGACCTGGACGACCCTGCCCGGACTCCCCCAGGCGCGCAGTGATCTTGGCGTTGCCATCGCCGACGGACGGCTGGTGGCCGTCGGAGGTGTGTTTGGGGGGCAAGTCCTCAAGAGCGTTTCGGTGTTCGATCTGATGACGAAAACGTGGGGCGGTTTGCCGGACATGGCGACCGCGCGGCACGGCATGGCCGTCGCGGCGGTCGAGAAGTCCGTGTATGCGATCGGCGGATCGAGTGCTATCGCAGATAGCCAGGCGATCTCGACGGCGGAAGTGCTGAAACTGCCGGCACGAAAGATCCAGCCGGCCTCGCAGTGGCGTTCCCTGCCGGATGCACCGACTGCCCGGCTGATGACGGCGTGGGCCGTGCTCAACGACAAGATCTGGATCATGGGCGGCCTGCGCAACGGCGTCGCCCTGCAGACCGTCGAGAGTTTCGACCCGAAGACCGGAGCCTGGGAAACCGGCCCGCCGCTGCCCATCCCGCTGCACCATGCGGCGGCGGCGACCTACCGCGGCGAGGTGGTGGTGCTCGGCGGCACGACCGACAGCATCGCCCAAGGGTCTAACAAGGTGTTCGCCTTGCGCGGCGGCAACTGGGTCGAGTTACCACCCCTGACGCATGCTCGGGTGGCGCCGGCCGCGGCGGTGGTGGGTGACAAACTCGTCGCCGTGGGCGGACAGAACGCCAAGCAGCTCGTTCCGCAGACCGAGGTTTTCGACGGCAGCTCCTGGACAGACGCCGCCGACATGCCAACCCCGCGCGAGCACCTGGCCGCGGTGTCGGATGGCACTTATGTGTACACGATCGGCGGGCGGTTCCTGTCCTCGGACAAGAACTCCGCGGCTTTAGAGCGGTTCGACCCCCAATCCGGGCAATGGACCAAGTTGATCGGTATGCCGACACCGCGCGGAAGCTACGGCGCCACCTACATCGACGGCCGAATCGTGGCCGTCGGCGGTGAAGAACCGGCGATGGTGCTGAACGTGGTCGAGATGTACGACATCGCCGACGGGAAGTGGAGCACGTTGGCCCCGATGCCGACGCCACGGCACGCGGAGGTGGTGGCAACGGTGGGCAACACGATCTATGTCATCGGAGGCGCGAACCGGCCAACGCATGAGGGCCCGATCGCGACCGTCGAGGCACTTGACTTCATGTAGTCACCGACTTCTCCCAGCTGCCGGCGGCGAATCAGGAAGCGATCGCCAAGACACTGCTGACGGGCGTAACCACCTATCAGCATTTGCCCAGAAAAATCCGCCTGAAGCAGCGCATCCTGCGCTTGTTTGATATATGTCTAATATGGGGATCCGTAGAAACGGATCGGCCCGGTGGCCCGCCCCCTCAACGGGCCACCGGGAACCCATCACCGAGCTGCGCGCGCAATGAATTCACCAATGCCGCGGCAGCCGGGCGAGTTCATGCCGAATCGTTTTTCCCAATTCCGGCGCTGCCAAAACATCCAGCTGCGCCAGGGGTGCGAACAACGCTAGAGCCAGGTGTCCTGCGTCGTGGTGGTCAGAAACGCCTCCAGGTCGTCGCGCCACTGGGCCGGCGTCGTCTTGTCCGGTTCGATCCCGGTGTATTCGCCGCGATAAAACAGCAGCGGCCGCGGCTTGATCTTGGGCGCCTCCGACAGCGACTGCACCGCACCGAACACCACGAAGTGATCGCCACCGTCGTGTACGGATGCCACCGTGCAGTCGATGTGGGCGAGTGAGGAGTCGATGATAGGCGAGCCGAGTTCCGAAGGGTGCCAGTCGATCCCGGCGAACTTGTCCGGTTCTTTGGATCCGAATCGCGCCGAGACGTGCTTCTGACTCTCGGTCAGCATATTGACGCAGAACCGGCCGCTGGCCTCGATGGCCTTCCAGGATCGCGACACCTTGGTCGGGCAGAACAGCACCAGCGGCGGGTCCAGCGACAGCGCGGCAAAAGACTGGCAGGCGAAGCCGACCGGGACATCGTCGTGCACTGTGGTGATGATCGTGATCCCGGTGCAGAACTGACCCAGCACGCTGCGGAACGTGCGCGGGTCGATCGGCGCGGTAGTCATGGTCGGCCTCGAAATCAACCCTTGAAGCCGACGCTGAAGTCGTGACCCCACAGGCTGATGGCGGTGCTCTCCCGGGCGATCCAATCGTGGTCTTCGACTTGCCTTCCCTCACAACCAAATTCGATATCGAATCCGCTGGGGGTCTTCATGTAGAAGGACAGCATCAGGTCGTTGACGTGGCGGCCCAGCGTCGCCGACATGGGCACTTTGCGCCGCAGCGCACGGTCCAGGCACAGCCCGACGTCGTCGGCTTCTTCGACCTCGACCATCAGATGCACGATGCCGCTGGGGGTCTCTCCGGGCATGAAGGCGAGGCTGTGGTGGCGCGGGTTGCAGCCCAAGAACCGCAGCCAGGCCGGCGCTCCGTCGGCGGGCCGGCCGACCACCTGCGGCGGCAGCCGCATGGAGTCACGCAGCTTGAAGTCCAGCACGTCGCGGTAGAAGTGCAATGTCTCTTCGTCGTCGCGGGTCGTCAACACCACGTGTCCCAGACCCTGCTCGGCGGTGACGAACTTGTGCCCGTACGGGCTGACCACCCGGCGGTGCTCGAGGGCGGCGCCGTGGAAGACCTCCAGGCAGTTGCCGGACGGATCGGAGAACCGGATCATCTCGTCCACCCGGCGATCGGCGAGTTCGGCGGCGGTGGCCTCCTTGTAGGGCGTGCCCTCGACGTCGAGCCGGTTCCGGATCTCTTGCAGGCCTGCGGCGTTCGCGCATTCCCAGCCTGCTTCGATGAGGCGGTCCTGCTCGCCGGGGACGATCACCAGCCGGGCCGGGAAATCGTCCATCCGAAGATACAGCGCACCTTCGGTGGCCCCCTTGCCCTCGACCATGCCGAGAACCTTCAGGCCGTAGTCGCGCCAGGCCGCCATGTCGGTGGCCTCGATGCGCAGGTAGCCCAGAGAGCGAATGCTCATCGCGCACCTCCCAGGAAATCGATGGTGAGCTTGTTGAACTCGTCGAACTTCTCCACCTGCGCCCAGTGCCCACATTGCCCGAAAACGTGGAGCTGTGCACGCGGAATGGTCTTCAGCGCGACCAGTGCACCGTCCAGCGGGTTGACCCGGTCCTCGCGGCCCCAGATCAGCAGCACCGGCTGGCGCAGCCGATGCACCTCGCGCCACATCATGCCGAGCTCGAAATCCGCTCCGGCGAAAGACATTCCCATCGCCCGGGTGGCGGTGAGCGATTCGGGCGTGCTGGCCAACGCGAAGCGCTGCTCGACCAACTCGGGGGTGATCAGTTTCTGGTCGTAGACCATCACCCTTAGAAACGCCTCGAGATTCTCGCGGGTGGGCTCGGCGGAGAACTTCCCCAACCGTTTGACGCCCTCGGTCGGGTCGGGGGCGAACAGGTTGACGCTCACCCCACCGGGGCCCATCAGCACCAGGCGCCCGGCGAGGTCCGGGTAGTCGAGCGCAAACCGGACCGCGGTGCCTCCACCCAGCGAATTGCCGACCAGCGGAACACGTCCCAGACCCAGCTGGTCGAAGAGGCCTTTGAGTGCCCGGGCCGCGTAGTGGTTGAACTGGCCGTGCTCGGCGCGCTTGTCGGAGTGGCCGTACCCGGGCTGATCGACGGCCAGCACATGGAACTGCCTCGCCAGCACCGGGATATTGCGCGAGAAGTTCGTCCAACTCGCCGCGCCCGGACCGCCACCGTGCAGCAGCACCACCGTCTGCTCGTTACCCACGCCCGCCTCGTGGTAGTGCAGCTTCAGCGGCCCATCCACGTCCACTTCTGCGAAGCGCGAGGTGGACTCGAACGTCAATTCCTCGGTCGCGGTCATGGATTAGACCATGGTGTCGCCGGGCGGCAACCCGAACTCGTTGTTCCCGAAGATCTGGTAAGCCCGCTCGGGATCATTGGCCGCGTGCACCCGGCCGGCGTGCGCGTCGCGCCAGAACCGTTGCACCGGTTGGTCGTTGCCCAGAGCCGTGGCGCCGGACGCCTCGAACAGCCGGTCGATGGAGGCGATCGCACGGCCGGTGGCGCGCACCTGGTCGCGGCGGGCGCGGGTGCGTAGGTCGAACGGGATCTCCTTGCCGGCGGACAACAGCGCGTACTCGTCGGCGACGTTTCCGCTCAGCTGACGCCACGCGGCGTCGATGTCGCTGGCCGCCTCGGCGATGCGGACCTTGGCGAACGGGTCGTCCCTGGCCTTCTCACCGGCGAACGCGGCCCGCACCCGCTTGCCCTGGTGCTCGACGTGTGCGTCGTAGGCGCCGTAGGCCATCCCCACGATCGGTGCCGAAATGGTGGTGGGATGCATTGTGCCCCAAGGCATCTTGTAGACAGGAGCGGTGTTGTTCTGGTAGCCGCCCGCGGTGCCGTCGTTCATGGCCTTGTAGGACAGGAAGCGGTGCCGCGGCACGAAGACGTCTTTGACCACGACGGTGTTGCTGCCCGTGCCACGCAGGCCGACGACATGCCACACGTCGTCGATGCGGTACTCGCTGCGCGGGATCAGGAAGCTGCCGAAGTCGACGGGCCGGCCGTCCTTGATGACGGGCCCGCCGAGGAACGCCCAGGTGGCGTGATCGCAGCCCGACGACCAGTTCCAGGATCCGTTGACCAGGTAGCCGCCGTCGGTCACCATGCCGGCGCCCATCGGGGCATACGACGACGAGACCCGGGTCTTGGGGTCCTCGCCCCAGACCTCCTCCTGGGCCTGCTGGTCGAACAGTGCCAGGTGCCAGTTGTGTACGCCGATGATCGAGCTGACCCAGCCGGTGGAACCACACGCGCTGGCGATCCGCCGCACCGCCTCGTAGAACAGCGAGGGATCGCATTGCAGACCACCCCACTGCTCGGGCTGCAGCAGCGTGAAGAACCCGACCTCGTCGAGCTCGGCAACGGTCTCATCAGGCAGCCGGCGCAGGTCCTCTGTCGCCTGAGCGCGCTCCCGGATCTTCGGCAGCAGATCGTCGATCCCCGCCAACACCGACTGCGCATCACGCTGTTGAATGGACGTCACTTACCTTTGCCTCCTGGGCCAGACTTACTCAGTGGACTTACACAGCAGACTAGAACACGTTCCGATTTGTGTCGAGCAGGGTATTCCTGCGCCTGGTAGCGATATAAATCGGGTTTTCTGTAACATGTTCTAGTTGTTACGAAAGGGAGGCTGGGGTCTTGACGGAAGCGGATCTGGACGAGCCGCTCGGCGACCACGTCCTTGAACTGCAGATCGCCGAGGTCGTCGACGAGACCGACGATGCGCGGTCGCTGGTGTTCGCGGTGCCGGACGCGTCGGGCGACCCGGAGATCCCGCCGGAGCGGCTGCGCTACGCACCGGGCCAGTTCCTGACCCTGCGGGTGCCCAGCGACCGTACCGGTTCGGTGGCGCGCTGCTACTCGTTGTGCAGCTCGCCGTTCACCGACGACGCCCTGTCCGTCACGATCAAGCGAACCGCGGACGGCTACGCGTCCAACTGGCTGTGCGACAACGCACACAAAGGCATGCGGATCCACGTACTGGCCCCGTCGGGCAATTTCGTACCGAAGACGCTCGACCAGGACTTCCTGCTGCTCGCCGCGGGCAGCGGCATCACCCCGGTCATGTCGATCTGCAAGTCGGCGCTCTCCGAAGGCAGCGGGCAGGTGACGCTGATCTACGCCAACCGCGACGAAAGCTCGGTGATCTTCGCCGATGCGCTGCGCGAGCTGGCCGCCAAGTATCCCGACCGGCTCACGGTGCTGCACTGGCTGGAGTCGCTGCAGGGCCTGCCGAGCGCGGCCGCGCTGGCGAAGGTGGCCGCACCTTTCACCGACCGGCAGGCCTTCATCTGCGGGCCCGGCCCGTTCATGGACGCGTCGCGTCAAGCTCTCGAGACGCTGAAAGTTCCTGCACCACAGGTGCATATCGAGGTATTCAAGTCGCTGGATTCCGATCCGTTCGCGGCGGTGACGATCGAGGACACCGACGAGGGCGACCAGCCGCCGGCCACCGCGGTGGTGCAGCTGGACGGCGAAACCCACACCGTGTCGTGGCCGCGCAGCGCCAAACTGCTCGACGTCCTGCTCGCCAAAGGCCTGGATGCGCCGTTCTCCTGCCGGGAAGGCCACTGCGGGGCATGCGCCTGCACCCTGCGCAGCGGCAAAGTGAACATGGAGGTCAACGACGTGCTCGAGCAGCAGGACCTGGATGAGGGGCTAATTTTGGCCTGTCAATCTCACCCGGAATCTGATTCGGTAGAAGTCACCTACGACGATTAGTCGCGGAGTTAAGTTCTCCCTCGAGGGTTCCGACGGAAGGAAGCGCCGATGATGCGGTCGGTAATGAGCTTGGCAACCGTCGGATTGATGGCGACGTTGCTGCCGGCTCCGAGCTCCTGGGCGGCGAGCAACACGGCGACCACGCTGTTCCCGCTGGACGGCCCCAACCAGCTGGAAACGCATACGTTCCTCAACTGCTTCAAATCCGATGGCCACTGCGATTTCATCGCCGGGGCCGACGTGCGCACTCCCGACGGGGTGATCGGATTTCCACCCGGTCTCTGGGCGCGCCAGACCATGGAGATCCGGTCGTCGAACCGGATGGCCTACCTGGACGCCCACGCCAACGGCCAATACGAGCGGGTCATGAAATCAATGGGGACCGACGAGATCACCACCGTCTACTTCGGCGAGGGCCCGCCGGACAAGTACCAGACGACCGGCCGCATCGACTCGACCGATTGGTCGACCGGCCAGCCCAAGACCGACGTCAACGTCATCACCTGCACCCACATTCAGGTGGTCTACAGCGGGATCAACACCACCTCGCCGAGCACCTGCGCCCAGACGACGTTCTCCTGATCGCCGCTAACGACCGAGGCGAAATCGCGCGGTTGTAGGCGGTGCGAGCCGCCAAACGGCGGCGTAGCGCCCAGAACACAACCGACATGCTCAGCGCCCTGCCCACCCTTCGGGTCAGTTCGCGGCGGGGATGCCGGGCAAGCCGCTGGGCGCAGGGATATTGGAGGCGCTCGTCTCCCGCGTCAGGAAGCTGGTGAGTTCCCCGATCGCGGTCATCAGCGGGGCCGGGAAAACGATGGTGGTGTTTTTCTCCACCCCCAGCTCGAGCAGCGTCTGCAGGTTGCGCAGCTGTAAGGCCAGCGGATGCTTCATCATGGTGTCAGACGCATCACCGAGCGCTGCGGCCGCGCGCGCTTCACCTTCTGCGGCAATGATTTTGGCGCGCTTTTCGCGCTCGGCTTCCGCCTCGCGCGCCATCGCGCGTTTCATGCTGTCGGGAAGCTGGATGTCCTTGAGTTCGACCACGGTGACCTCCACACCCCATTCCACGGTGGTGGTGTCGAGGATCTGGCGAATGCTGCCGTTGATCTTCTCGGTTTGCGAGAGCACCTCGTCGAGGGAGTGCTGCCCGACGACGTTGCGCAGGGTGGTCTGGGCGATTTGATTGATTGCGGTGCTGACGTTTTCGATGACGACGACGGCCTTGCGGGCATCGATGACGCGGAAGTAGGCAACCGCGGCGATGTCGACACTCACGTTGTCGCGGGTGATGATCCCCTGCGACTGGATCGGCATGGTCACGATGCGCATCGAAATCCGCATTAGACGGTCGACGATCGGGACGATCAACCGCAAACCGGGTTCGCGAACCCCGATCACCCGGCCGAGGCGAAAGTGCACGCCGCGTTGGTACTGCTGCACCACCCGGATCGAGGCGCCCAACAGGAGGAGGGCCAGGAAGGCGGCGACGACGACGAAAATTATGACGTTATGGCTCACGATGACAACGCTAGGAGCACGGCGGTCGACAGTCAGCGGCCATAAGTCCTGCTCTGCACGGCCAAAAGCCCCTTAGCGGACCCGAGCCGTCGCCGAGATTGCGCCTGCGGCTGCGAATCGTTGGAATCGACAGCCTGGACGGCAATTTCGCTAACGCGGCAGGCCGAGGAGCCGCTCGGCCGCCACGGTCAGCAGGATCTGTTCCGTGCCTCCCGCGATCGTGAGGCAGCGCGTGTTGAGAAAGTCGAACACCGCGCGGTCGCCGTCCGCCCGGCGGTCAACGAGGCCGCCGCCCTCGGCGACGTCCATCGTGAATTCGGCCAGCGCCTGCCGGTAGCGCACACCGATGAGCTTGCGGACGCTGGATTGCGCGCCGGGGTCCTGGCCGCCCACCGCCAGCTGGGCGATGCGCTGATCCAGCAACGCGCCGGTCTGGGCCAAGACGATCAGCCGCCCAAGCCGGTCTTGTTCGGCAACGTCGAGATCCCTTGCCGCCAGCAACTTGAGCAGCTCTTCCATCGGGTTGCCCAGCGCCGTCCCGCTCGCCATCGCGATCCGCTCGTTGGCCAGCGTGGTGCGAGCCAGCCGCCAGCCGTCGTTCACCGTGCCGACCACCATCTCGTCGGGGACGAACACGTTGTCCAGGAACACCTCGTTGAATAGTGAGTCGCCGGTGATCTCGCGCAGCGGCCGGATGTCGATGCCGGGCGATTTCATGTCGATCAGGAAGTAGGTGATGCCCTTGTGTTTCGGGGCATCGGGATCGGTGCGCGCCAGGCACACACCCCAGCGCGCCTTGTGCGCCGCCGACGTCCATACCTTCTGCCCGGTCAGCAACCAGCCGCCGTCCCCACGTACCGCCTTGGTGCGCAGCGATGCCAGGTCCGAGCCCGCTCCCGGCTCGGAAAACAGCTGGCACCAAAGGAATTCGCCACGCGTGGTGGCCGGCACGAAGCGCTCGATCTGCTCTGGCGTGCCGTGCTCGAGAATCGTGGGCGCCGCCCACCAGCCGATCACCAGATCGGGTCGCTGCACTCCGGCCGCGGCCAGCTCCTGGTCGATCAGCAGCTGTTCGGCCGGGGACGCCCCGCGCCCGTACGGCTTCGGCCAGTGCGGCGCCTGCAGCCCCGCATCGGCGAGGGCCGCCTGCCGCTTCTGGGCGGGCAGCGCGGCGATTTCGGCGACGGTCGCGGCGAGCTCGGCTCGCTGACCCTCGACCTCGGTGAGGTCGATGCCCAGCCGGCGGCGCACCCCGTCCTGCGTCAGCGCGGTGATGCGACGCAACCAGCGCTCGGCGCCGCCGAGGAACCGGCCGATGGCGTGTGCGCGGCGCAGATACAGATGCGCGTCGTGTTCCCAGGTGCAGCCGATGCCGCCGAGAACCTGGATGCAGTCCCTGACGTTGGCCTTCGCGGAAGCGATGCCGACGCTCGCGGCCAGCGCCGCGGCGATGGAGAACTGGTCGGCCTCCCCGGAATCCGATGCGGCGCGGGCCGCGCGCGCCGCGTCTGAGGCGGCCACCTCGGCCTGCTCGGCGCGGCAGAGCATCTCCGCGCACAGGTGCTTGATGGCCTGGAAGCTACCGATCGGCTTGCCGAACTGCTCGCGCACCTTGGCGTAAGCGACGGCGGTCTCCAGCGACCAACGTGTGATGCCGGCCGCTTCGGCCGCCAGCACCGTCGCGGCCAGCTCCTCGACCCGCTCCCGCGACTCCGCGATCGGGGTCGCGGGCGCCGACGTCAGCACCACCCGTGCCAGTGGCCGGGAAAAGTCGGCGGCCTGCAACGGCTCCACCTGAACGCCGTCGCTGCCGGTGTCGACCAGGACCCACTTCCCGTCCGAGGGCAGCAGCAGCACCCCGCCGCGCACCGTGTTCGAAGCGCCCAGCACGAAATCGACGGTGCCCGACGCCTGGGAAGACTCGCTGTCGAACTGCACGTCACCGTCGAGCGCCAGCCCGGCGAAGCGCTCGCCGGTGGCGAGCGCGGACAGCAATTCGGGATCGGTGCCCGCCTCGGAGAGAACCACCGTGGCCAGCGCGGTGGTGGCGATCGGCCCGGGCACCAGCGCCTTGGCCGCCTCCTCGACCATCGCGCACAGATCCTCGATACTGCCGCCGGCCCCGCCGGAGTCCTCGGGAATGGCGACACCGAACAGGCCGAGGTCGGCCAGACGGGTGAACACCGGCCGCCACGCGTCGATCTCTCCCTTGTCCCAGCCCTGCTCGATCTCGCGGATTGCGGCGGTCCCACCCGGCCCGGAGGTCGTGTTTCGGGCCCAGTCGCGCACCAACTCGCGTGCCGCGAACTGTTCATCAGTGACGGTCGCTACCACCTGGGGCCCTCCGCGTGCTCGATTCAACGTGACCATTAGGGGCGCTACAGCCCACTAGAACGTGTTCTAATAGTGCCAGCGAACGACCGTCAAGTCGAACGCCATCACAGCAGGACAACTCGCTGCCCCGGCAGGACGGAGGTGGGAAATTCACACTCGGCTTGCGTATCGTTTGCGAACGAACCGCCCGAAAGAGGAGCAACCCGTCAGATGTCGCCGGCGAACATTAACTCTGGCCACGTCTCTGACTCGCAGCCACGCGAGGTCATGAACGTGGCAGTTCTGGCTGAGTCCGAGCTTGGTTCGGAGGCACAACGGGAGCGTCGTAAGCGCATCTTGGACGCCACCATGGCGATCGCGTCGAAGGGCGGCTACGAGGCAGTTCAGATGCGTGCGGTGGCCGATCGAGCCGACGTAGCGGTCGGGACGCTCTACCGCTACTTCCCATCGAAAGTGCACCTGCTGGTGTCGGCCCTGGGCCGGGAGTTCGGCCGCATCGACGCGAAAACCGACCGCTCCGCGATGGCCGGCGGCACTCCGTTCCAGCGGCTGAATTTCATGGTCGGCAAGCTCAACCGCGCGATGCAGCGCAATCCGCTGCTCACCGAGGCGATGACACGCGCCTACGTTTTCGCCGACGCGTCGGCGGCCAGCGAGGTCGACCAGGTCGAGAAGCTGATCGACAGCATGTTCGCGCGCGCGATGAGTGACGGTGAGCCGACCGAGGACCAGTACCACATCGCCCGGGTGATCTCGGACGTGTGGTTGTCGAACCTGTTGGCGTGGCTGACCCGGCGCGCCTCGGCGACCGACGTCAGCAAGCGCCTCGACCTGGCCGTGCGGCTGCTGATCGGCGACACGGAGTCCACCCAGAGCTAGACGGGCGGACCGGCGGTACGGCCCCGGATCAGCTCGGTGTCCAGCAGCTCGACGACCGGCAGGCCGGACCGCGGCGGGCTCAGCAGTAGTTCCCCGGCCCGATGGCCCTTCTGCAGACTCGGCTGCGACACCGTGGCCAAGCCGCGGCTGATCGCCTCGGGCACACCGTCGAATCCGGTGACGCTGATCTGACCGGGCACGTAAATACCGTGCGCCCGAAGGTAATCCATCGCCGACAGCGCCAAAATGTCTGCGGTGCACATCAACGCGGTGATCCGCGGATTGGCCTCCAGCGCCACCCTGGCCGCCTCGCCGCCGGACGTCGGCAGGTGCTCGTAGCTCTCCACCACGGTCAGTGAATCCGGATCCACACCCGCGGCCCGCATGGCGTCCCACACCCCGGCGATGCGTTCGCGCTGCACGTCGAAAGTCTGTGAGCGCAACCGCTCGGCGGTCGCCAGTTCCTGGCGGCGGTCCTGCCCCAGCCGCATGGTCAGCAACCCGATCTCGCGATGCCCCAGCCCCAGCACATATTCGGCGAGCTCGCGCATCGCCGCCCTGTCGTCAATGCCCACCCGCGACACCCCGGACAGGCCCTTGGGCTGGTCGACCACCACGACGGGCACGCGCCGCTGCAGCACCACCTGCAGGTAGGGATCGTCATCGCGTACCGAATACACCACGAAGCCGTCGACCCCGGCGGCCAGCACCGCGGCCTGGCCATCCTCCTGGCTCCGGCTGGGTCCGACGGCGACCAGCAGCAGCCCCTGCCCCTGCTCTTCGCACGACTGCGCCACCCCGGTGACGAAATCGCGCGCCGCCGGGTCGCTGAAGAAGTAGGTCAGCGGCTCGGCCATCAACAGACCGACCGCACCGGCTTTGCGGGTGCGCAACGAGCGCGCCACCGGGTCGGGGCCGGCGTAGCCCAGCCGCTTGGCGGTAGCGAGTACACGTTCGCGAAGGTCGGGCGAGAGCTGATCCGGCCGGTTGAATGCGTTCGAGACGGTGGTGCGGGAAACCTTGAGCTCGGCCGCCAACGACGCCAGAGTCGCACGCCGGCGCGGGGTGGGACTCACGCTCGGTGACGCTACAGCGCATCCTCGACTGCGCATAAGCGGCCGCGATCTGCTACTTTCTAATGGAAACGATTTTCATTAATATCACGGGTCGGCGGGCGGGACAGCCACCGGAAAACACACCTGCGTGCGGCGCTGATGGGACGAGATGGCACAAGTCAATGGCGGACGTCGGCTCTCGGGCCCCCTGCCGGCCCTGGCCGCCTGCCTGGTCGGCGCGACCGTGATCACGGGCTGCGGCGTCCCTGGTTCTGCGCATCTGCAGGGGTCCACCGTGGTGGCCTCCACCGACGTGTGGGGCAGCGTTGCGCACGCCGTCGCCGGGCGGCATGTCAGCGTCAAGTCGATCTTGTCCGGGGCCACTATCGATCCGCACACCTACCAGGCCAGCGCCTCGGACGCCGCCGCCGTCATGGACGCCGGATTGGTGATCTACAACGGCGGCGGCTACGACCCGTGGGTCACTTCGGTGCTGACCGGCCATTCCAACATCAAGGCGGTCGACGCCTACTCGTTCGTGGGTAAGGCGGACAACGGCAATCCGCCCAACGAGCACGTCTTCTACGACCTCGGCGTCGCCAAGACCGTCGCTAACGCCATCGCCGACCGGCTCGCGGCCATCGACGCGGACAACGCCGCCGACTATCGGGCCAACGCCGCCGGGTTCGGCCGCGACGCCGACGTCATCGCCGCTTCGGAACGGGCTCTGGCCAACAGGTATCCCAGCACCTCCGTCGTCGCGACCGAACCCGTTGCGTTCTACCTGCTGAAGGCCACGGGCCTGGTGAATCGCACTCCCCCCGCTTTCATGTCGGCCAACGAGAACGGGACCGATCCCGCACCGGCCGACATGGCGTTTGTCCTCGACCTGTTCAACCGCCACCAGGTCGCGGTGCTGCTGGTCAACCCGCAGACGTCCACACCCGCGATCAACGGCCTGCAGGATGCGGCCCGACGGGCGGGGATCCCGGTGATGCAAGTGACCGAGACGCTGCCCGACGGCGCCGACTATCTGAGCTGGCAGCGCAACACCGTCGACCAGCTGCAAGCCGCGCTGCTATCGAGTGAGAACAATGCCCGTAATTGACCAAGCGGTCGAGACGGTCGACCCGCAGCCACCCGCCATCTCGCTCATCGGTGCCCGGTTGGCGTTCGGCGACCGCATCCTGTGGGACGACCTCGACCTGTCGGTCTCGCCGGGTGAGTTCATCGCGGTGCTCGGTCCCAACGGCACCGGCAAGACCTCGCTGCTCAAGGTGTTACTCGGGCAGCAGCTGCTGAGCGCCGGCGCCGCGCTGGTGGACGGCAAGGAGGTCACCTCGGGCAGCGGCGACATCGGCTATGTACCGCAACACCGCCCGATCGACCGCGACGTGATGCTGGTCGGGGGCGACCTGGTCCGACTGGGCATCGACGGAAACCATTGGGGCGTCATGCCGTTGCGGTCCGCCGAGCGGGCCCGCCGCCGCGCGGCCGTACGGCAGGCGCTGGCACAGGTCAACGGCGAGCCGCTGGCCGATGTGCGCGTCGGGCTGATGTCGGGTGGGGAGTTGCAGCGGATGCGCATCGCCCAGGCCTTGGCCAGCAACCCGATGCTGCTGTTGTGCGACGAGCCGCTACTGGCTCTGGACCCGGCCAACGCCAAGCTGGTCGCCGCGCTGATCGACCGCCGCCGCCGAGAGGCCAACACCACGGTCATGGTGGTCACCCACGAGATCAACACGATCCTGCCGTACGTCGACCGGGTGCTGTATCTCGTCGACGGCCGATTCAGAATCGGCTCCGTCGAGCAGGTGATGAACACCGAAACGCTGTCGACGCTGTACCGGGCCGACATCCAGGTGGTGAAGGTCAAAGACCGCTACGTGGTGATCGGCGACGACAGCGGGCACGCGTTATGAACAACCAGCTCTCCGAAGTGCTGGATCATCTGTTCTCCTTCGACATCACCGCCGCCCTGCTGAACCACGACTTCGTCCAGCAGGCGCTGCTGGCGGCCGCGCTGCTGGGACTCGTGGCCGGGCTGATCGGTCCGTTCATCGTGATGCGCCAAATGTCGTTCGCGGTGCACGGATCCAGCGAACTGTCGCTGACCGGCGCCGCTTTCGCGTTGCTGATCGGATTCCAGGTCGGCTTGGGCGCACTGATCGGCAGCGCCGTGGCGGCAGCTCTGTTCGGCATCCTCGGTCAGCGGGCCCGGGAGCGCGATTCGGTGACCGGGGTGGTGCTGGCCTTCGGCTTGGGCCTGGCGGTGCTATTCATCTACCTCTACCCGGGGCGCACGACGACGAGTTTCGCGCTGCTCACCGGCCAGATCGTGGGCGTGGGCTACACCGGACTGGCGACGCTGGCGCTCGTTTGCCTGCTGGTGATCGCCGTGCTGGCCGCGTGCTACCGGCCGCTGCTGTTCGCCACCGTCGATCCCGACGTCGCGGCCGGCCGCGGGGTGCCGGTGCGGGCGCTGGGCATCGTGTTCGCGGCGCTGGTCGGCGTGGTGGCCGCTCAGGCCGTGCAGATCGTCGGCGCGCTGCTGGTGATGTCGTTGCTGATCACACCGGCGGCCGCGGCCGCCCGGGTGGTCGCCTCACCGGCAGTGGCCATCGTGGCCTCGGTGATCTTTGCCGAAATCGCCGCCGTGGGTGGGATTGTGCTGTCGCTGGCGCCCGGTGTCCCGGTGTCGGTTTTCGTCGCAACGATCTCGTTTCTGATCTATGTATTTTGCTGGCTGCTGGGCCGACGGCGAGAGGCCAGCGCTTAAATCGACGCCATAAGCTAGGCAGGTGGCCGGTATCGACCTGAACGCCGACTTGGGCGAGGGCTTTGGCGTCTGGAGTCTCGGTGACGACGACGCGATGCTGCGGATCGTCACCAGTGCCAACGTCGCGTGCGGTTTCCACGCCGGTGATCCGGCCGGCCTGCTGCGGGTGTGCCGCAGCGCCGCCGAGCGAGGAGTGCGGATCGGCGCACAGGTGAGCTATCGCGACCTGGCCGGGTTTGGCCGGCGCTTCATCGACATTGCTGCCGAGGACCTGGTCGCCGACGTCGTGTATCAGATCGGCGCGTTGCAGGCGATCGCCCACGCCTCGGGCTCGGCGGTCTGCTACGTCAAACCCCATGGCGCGCTGTACAACACGATCGTGACCAACCGCGAGCAGGCCGCTGCCGTCGCCGAGGCGGTGCGTTCGGTGGACGCCACGCTGCCCGTGTTGGGCCTGGCGGGTTCGGCGTTCTTCGACGAGGCAGCGGGCCTCGGTTTACCTACGGTGGCCGAGGCGTTTGCCGATCGCGCCTACCGACCCGACGGCCAGCTGGTGTCCCGTCGCGAGCCGGGCGCGGTGCTGCACGACCCGGCGGCTATCGCGGAGCGCGTGCTGACCATGGTGTCCTCCGGACTCCTCACCGCGGTGGACGGCACCCAGATCGCCGTCACGGTGGAATCGGTTTGCGTGCACGGCGATTCGCCCGGCGCGGTACAGATCGCGACCGCGGTGCGCGATCAGCTCAAGGCCGCGGGCGTCGACCTCAGGGCGTTCTGCTGATGCGGCTGCGACTCGGTCGCCCCGATATCGGGCGGTACTCGGACCGGTTCGACGTGCCGGCCGCCGAAGCCGGTGGGCTCTCGGCGACGTGGATGGGTGTGGCGACCCTGCTGATCGACGACGGGTCGTCCGCGCTGATGACCGACGGCTATTTCTCCCGCCCCAGCCTGGCGCAGGTCGCGGCCGGCAAGCTGTCGCCGTCACCGGCTCGCGTGGACGGCTGCCTGGCCCGGGCCAAGGTGTCGCGGCTGTCGGCCGTCATTCCGGTACACACCCACGTCGACCACGTGATGGATTCCGCACTGGTCGCCGACCGCACCGGCGCGCAGCTGGTCGGCGGCGAGTCGGCGGCCAACGTCGGGCGCGGGCATGGCCTACCGGAGGACCGCCTCGTCGTCGCGGTCCCGGGCGAACCAATTCGATTGGGCGCCTTCGACGTAACGCTTGTAGCGTCGCACCACTGTCCGCCCGACCGGTACCCCGGCGTGATCGACGCGCCACTGGTGCCACCGGTGAAGGTGTCGGCCTATCGCTGCGGGGAGTCGTGGTCGACGCTGATCCACCACCTACCATCGGATAAGCGACTGCTGATTCAGGGCAGCGCCGGCTTCGTCCAGGGCGCGCTTGCCGCCCATCGCGCCGATGCGGTCTACCTGTCCGTCGGCCAGCTGGGTCTGCAGCGGCGGTCATACCTGCTCGACTACTGGGCCGAGACCGTGCAAGCGGTGGGCGCAAGACGGGTGATCCTCATCCACTGGGACGACTTCTTCCGCCCACTGTCAAAGCCGTTGCGGGCGTTGCCGTATGCGGGTGACGACTTGGATGTGTCCATCCGCATTCTCGACGAGCTGGCCGCGCGCGACGGTGTCGCGCTGCACATGCCGACGGTGTGGCGACGCGAAAACCCTTGGATGTGAAGCGGTCCACACGTTGGCTCTGATCGTTTCGCTGTTGCTGCTTGCCGTGGTTCTGGGGTTCGCGGTCGCGCGCCCCCGGGGCTGGCCGGAGGCGCTGGCGGCGGTTCCGGCGGCCCTCATTGTGGTCGCGATCGGCGCGATCCCGGTTCATCAGGCGGCCAAGCAGGTTGCCGATTTGTCGGGGGTGGTCGCGTTCCTGGGCGCGGTGCTGGTACTGGCCAAGCTGTGCGACGACGAAGGCCTGTTCGAGGCCGCGGGCGCGGCGATCGCCCGGACACCGCGCGGCTCGCACGGGCTGTTGCGGCACGTGTTCATCATCGCCGGCTGCATCACCGCCGTCCTGAGCTTGGACGCCACCGTCGTGTTGCTGACGCCGGTGGTGTTGGCCGCCGTGCGCCGGCTGCGAACCCCGGTTCGCCCGTACGCCTACGCGACGGCGCATCTGGCTAATGGCGCCTCGCTGCTGCTTCCGGTGTCCAACCTGACCAACCTGCTGGCGTTTCACCTCGCGAACATCTCCTTCACCGAGTTCACCCTGGTGATGGCGTTACCGTGGCTGGCCACCGTCGCCACGCTGTATCTGGTCTTCCGCGGCTTTTTCGCCCGGGATCTGCGCGTGGCGCCCAATCCGGAACAGCTCGGGCCGGCGCCGCGACCGCCGGTGTTCGTCTTGGTGGTCGTGGGGCTGACGCTGGCCGGGTTCGCGTTCTCCGAGCCGCTGGGAGTCGCCCCCGCGTGGGTGGCGCTGGCCGGCGCCTCGGTGCTGGCGGTACGCAGCTTGCGGCGCCGGCACACCACCGTCGCCGAAATCCTGCGCTCGGTGCAGGTCTCGTTTCTGGTGTTCGTGCTGGCGCTGGGTGTCGTGGTGCAAGCGGTCACGCTGAACGGAATGGACAGGGTGATGTCCGCCGTGCTGCCGCACGGGTCAGGGCTGCCGGCGTTGCTTGCCATCGCCGCGGTGGCGGCCGTGCTGGCCAACATCGTCAACAACCTGCCCGCAACGCTGGTGCTGTTGCCGCTGGTCGCCGCCAGCGGTCCGGTCGCGATCCTGGCTGTTTTGATCGGGGTCAACATCGGGCCCAACCTGACTTACGTCGGTTCGCTGTCAAACCTGCTGTGGCGCAGGGTGCTTCGCCAGCACAATGTCGAAGCCGGCGTCGGCGAGTACACCCGCCTCGGGCTGTGCACCGTACCCCCAGCCCTGCTGGTGGCGGTGATCGCGCTGTGGGGTTCTGCGCGGCTGCTCGGCCTCTAAGGCGGGCGAGCAGACGCAGACTCGTATTTTTTCCACCCCTTTTGTGCGAGTCTGCGTCTGCTCGGCCCAGTAACCGCCGGCCGTTTCAGCCGACCGCGTCCCTGAACTCCACGCCCTGCTGCAGTGCCTGCGCAGCGTCGGCCATGTCGACGACGGGATAGATCTGGTAATCCAAGATGGTGGCGAATTGGCTTGTGGTCTCGACTAAGTCGGCCGGATTGTCGGTTTCCACCACGGCGAACCCGCCACCGCCGTCGACGCGGCCGACGAACTGGTGATACGTGGTGCCCTGCGGCGGCGACCACTTCGAGTAGGCGGCCAAACCCCGTCGCAAGCTTTCATCGTTCTCTGCTGCCGTACCGTTCAGACGGTACGTCCACGCCACTACATACTTCATTGGTTTCTCCTTCTGATTTCGTTGGTGTTGCCGGGGTTTGAGGTTCCGCCCCGCACCCGGGCACGGATGGGTCGCGCAGCGACCACTGTGAAGGGCGTATCCAGCGGGAAGTCGGAGTCCAGCGATTCGATGCCGGCCGCGCGCACGATCGTCGCCAATGCGAGCGTGGCCTCCAGCATCGCGAAGTGATCGCCAATGCACGAGCGCGGTCCGCCGCCGAACGGCAGGTACTGCCAACGGCTTCGACCCTTGGACCGTTCCGGAAGGAACCGGTCCGGATCGAATCGCAGCGGCTCCTCCCACAGTGCGGCGTCGCGATGCAGCGCATAGAAGCTCACGAGTGCCATGGTGTCGGCCTCGACCAGGTGCCCGTCCACCACAATGTCGCGGGTCGGCGAGCGCATCGTCCCCGCCGCGGGCGGACACAACCGCAACGCCTCATGCAACACCCGCACGGTCAGGCCGAGTCCGGGAACGTCATCCGGGGTCAGCGCCCGCTCGCCCAGGGCAACGACCTCGGTGCGTACCCGTTCTTGGATGTCGCGATGGTGCCCCAACGACCACAACGCGTAACTCAGGGTGGTGGAGGTGGTGTCGTGACCCGCAAGCATGAACAGCACCAGCTCGTGGCAGATTTCGTCGTCGGTCAGCCGCCGGGCGCTCTCCGGATCGATCGCCTGGATGAGGGCGCGTACCAACGGGGCATCACGGTCGGGGTCAACGCGAACCGCGTGCAGGATTTCGGCCGCCAGCCGGTGCAGCGTGTCGTTGGCCCGGCGCGCGGCGCGCTGGCCTCTGGTGGGCAGCCAGCGCGGCGGGTTCACTGGCCGCGCCGCCCGGTCGGCCACCCATGTCAATGAAGCTCGCAGTGCACGGCCCACCTCGTCGGCGCGCTCATCGAGGTCCACCCCGAGCACCGAGCGCCCCAGTGCACGCAGGGTCAGCTTCCGGCACTCCACATCGAGGTCCACGACTGCGCCGTCGCGCCAACCGTCGGTGACGGACTGCGCCGCCGCGGCCATGTCTCCCGCATAGCGCGACACATGACGCTTGGTGAACATCGGCTGGAGCGTGCGTCGCCGCGGTAGCCAGCGCTCGTGGGGAAGATCGAGTAGGTTGCCGCCCATCAGCGCGTGCATCTCGACCATGGTGCGGGTACGGCCCCGGTCGCAGACTTCGTCGGTGCGGCCCAACAGATCACGCGCACCTTGCGGGCTGGCAATCAGCACGACGTTGGGTAACAGCCATTTCGGTCCGAGCACGAGCCGTGTGATGGGGCCGCCGGCGTCCACCAGCGTCTGCAGACCGTCGATGTACGAGCGCACCGCCTTGACCTGGCGCCAATACGGGAGCGGATTCCTCGGGGCCAGCGAGTGCGCCCCGACTTCGGATTTCTCCAGCATCTCGACCATGCCAACTCCTTTTGTCGAAGGCACGGTATGGCCGAGTTCGGTTCGTCCGCACGCGTAGTCGACTACTCGATTCAGCGAGCCGGAGTTATGCGCAGCTGCGGCGCGTTAGCCTGCCCCGCCGTCGCCCGGTCCGGACCTGACGATCGACGCCAGTTCCTCGCGTGACTGGGCCCCGACCCGCTGGCAGGCCCGGTAGACGTGGCCCTCCACAGTGCGCACCGACATCACCAGCTTCTCGGCGATCTGCCGGTTGGATAGGCCGGCCACGACGAGTTCGACGACATCGCGTTGCCGACCCGACAGCTTGAGACCCGTCGGAGTCCGCAGCGCCGGCGTGCACAAACCACCACACTTATCGGCCAATTCCTTGGCCAACGCCGCCGCATAGAGTCCGCGCCGATGCCGCCGGCTCTTGTCAAACGCGACGGAGGCCTGCGCCGCCGCGTCGGCGGACGCGGCGCGATCGCCGATTCGCCGGTACGCCGCCGCCGCGGCCAGCAGGCCCTCGCCGTCGCCCGCGAGCAGGCTCCGCGCATGCAATGCAACCGAATCGGCCAGCGGCAGCGACAACGCCTCGGCCAGCTCCCGTGCCCGCGGCGCCTGCGAGGCATCGCCCCACTGAGCCGCGGCCTGTATGCAGGCCAGCTCGTGGGTGGGCTGGCCGCGGTCGCGGGCAAGTTGCGCCGCCTGCTGCGCGCTCGCCACAGCCTCGCTCAGACGGCCGCTTGCTGCCATCGCCCACCCGCTGGCCAGCGAGAGGGCGGTGTGCATGAACAAGAAGTCGGGCGGCACACACGACCGCGCCTCAGTGACTGCGTCGTTCGCCTCGCTGGGCTGTCCTAGCTTGGCGTGCGCCTCGGCCAGGGCGAAGTAGCTCGCCGCACGCAAACCCGTTGTGACGGCATGTCTTTCCACCCCGGCAAGCGCTTCGTGCAACAGCTGTGCTGCGTCGGCGACGGCGCCGCGAACCAGGTCGGCGTTCCCCAACAGGAAGGCCAGGTTCGCATACGCCAGCCCCGGAATATCGCGGGCCGAGTCGGCCAGTTGCTCGGCCGCGCTGACGAATTCGTCGATGCGCCCGTTCAACCGGCAGGCGCGACCATACACGGCCCCGAACCAGAACCGCATGTGGGACGCCTGAAACGACGTCGTCGCGCGCTGCAGCGCCTGCTCGGCCACGCCCGCGAGCTCATCGACCTCCCCCAGCGCCCCCATCGCCATGATCAGCGCGAGCGACGCCATCATAGCGTGAAAGCCCGGCAGCGCTTCGAAATCCAGTGCGGCCCGTGCCTTTTCGATGGCGAGTCCGCAGCGCGCGGACACCGCGTCCAGGCAGGCCTGCACGGCCAAACGCTCCGCCACCTGCGCCGGGGTCTCGGGAGCGCCGACAAGACCTTCCAGGATCACCGCCGCGGCTTGGGGCTTGCCGAGCATCCAAATCAGGTTGGCCGCCCGCACCGTCGCCCAGTGATGGCCGTCAGGCAGGGTGGCATCAGCCATATCGCGCAGTGCCGTCTCAGCCTCCTCGCCTCGTCCAAGCAGCACCAGGTTCATTGCCCGCACCCCGGCCGCCCCAGGGGCCCCGGCTTGGGTGGCCGCCGTGGCGAGCCGGTCGGCCAGGTCCAGATCCAGCAGCGTCATGGCATGTCGCGCCGACTCCAGATACAGCTCGGGCTCGGGATCAAGGTCCGACTCGAGCCTCAGCAGCGCACGGCGCACGGTGGCCTGCATCTCGGCGTCACCGTCTTTTGCGAGCCGCGTCGCCAGCCTGCCCCGGATTCCCGACAAATACATCTCGCCGGCGCTCGCGCGTCGAAGCTCGCCGAACAGCGGGTGCGCGAGCCTGGCCATCAGGCCGCCACCGGTGCGTTCGACGTTCACCAGGCCCATGCTCTCGGCGACCGCCAGGTCGCGGCGGCGCACCAGATCGCACAGCACATCGACGGCCAACGGCTCACACTGCGACAGCGTGTCGACCACCAGTGCCACCCCGGGGCTGAGCCGACCCATCTGGCGCGCGACCGTGTCGGACAGGCTCGCCGAGACCGCGACGTCACCGTCCCACATCCACACCCCCGCCAATTTCCGCATCCGCCCGGCCGCTATCTGATCGCTCAGCAGCTGCCGCAGAAACAAGGTGTTGCCCCCGGTCAGCCATTGGAACCGAGCCGCGCTGCGGGCATCGACCGGACCGCCGAGCGTGCTCTCGATCAGTTCGCGTGTTACGGCGGCGGAAAGAGGTTCGAGATCGAGGCGGGCCAACAGCCCGTCCTTCCACAACGCCGTCACGGCGTCGGGCTCCGCACCGCCGGTCCTCATCGTGACCACCAGCCGGGCCCCGCCCGACTGCGCCAGCTGATGGACGACAAGGGCCGACAACGCGTCCAGCAGGTGGGCGTCGTCGACCCCAAGCACCACGCGATCCTGACGCTGTTGCGCGACGAACGAGTCGATCACTCGGCGCACGTTTGCCAGCGGATCCGACATTGCCTCGCCGAGCGAGCCGATGAACGCCCCGAGCGGCAGGGCACACGCCGATTCGGTGCCGACGATCCACTTTGTCCGCTCACCGGACGCCTCGGCGCGGTGCAGCACTTCGCGGGCCAGCCTGGTCTTGCCCACGCCGGCGGCTCCGGCGATCACCACGCCGGAGTGCTTTCCAGCCCCGCTCAAGGCGCGGTGAATGATCCGCAATTCATTGTCACGCCCAGTCAGCGGGTCGCCGCCGATCACGCGGCGACTATAACGGTGCGGCGGCACCTGGCGGGCCGATTTATCGGCGTTTCGGTGCGCTCGTGTGCCTTCCGCCGGCACTAGTGGAGTACTCGACTACGCTGTCGGCGCCGATCGCGGGCACCGAGCATGGCTTTCGTCAGGTAACGACTCGGCGAGGAGCGTGGGCTATGGCGAAGATCGGCAATCACGCGGTGGTGTTGGGAGCCAGCATGGCCGGTCTGCTGGCCGCGCGGTCGCTGGCCGACTTCTTCGACACGGTGACGGTGGTGGAGCGCGACGCGTTGCCCGACACCCTTCCCAACGCCGGCGCCCCTCGCCGCGGCGTGCCGCAGGGCCGGCATCTCCATGGCCTGCTGGCACGCGGCGCCCAGGTCATCGAGGAACTCTTCCCTGGGATCCTCGACGAATTGGTCCGCGACGGCGCGCACTATTTCGCCGGCAAAGATCTATCGCAGCTGTACTACAACCTGGGCGGGCACCTAATGGTGCGCACCGGCAGCGCGGCCTCGTTCACCGCTTACTTGGTGACCCGGCCCTTTCTGGAGGATCATGTCCGCGCGCGACTGCGCAACATACCCAATGTCACGCTGCTCGACGAGTGTGACGTCGTAGCGTTGACGGCGACGCGCGACCACCGCCGCATCACCGGTGCACGGGTTGTCAGCCGTCGCACCCGCGAAGACACCACGCTGAGCGCCGATTTGGTGGTCGACGCCACCGGGCGCGCCGCCCGCACGCCCTTCTGGCTGGACGGCCTGGGCTACGGCCGCCCGCTTGAGGATCATGTCGTGGTCCATGTGACCTACGCGAGCCAGGCGCTGCGCATGGAACCGGATGCGCTGCACGAACTCGGTTGCATCGTCGGGTTGGTGCCGGGCCGGCCCCGCGGGCTGGGCGTGTTGCACTGCGAGAACGACACCTGGGTGTTCACCGTGATGGGTATCGCGGGTCACCAACCGCCGGACGACTTCGCGGGCATGTGCGAGTTCGTCGCCGACTGTGCACCGGCCCACATGCTTGCCGCGATCAAAGCGGCCGAGCCCATCGGCGAGCCGGCGCGGCACCGGATGCCGTCGAGCCAATGGCGCCGCTACGACAAGATGCGCCGCTTCCCCGAGGGCCTGCTGGTCACCGGCGACGCGATCTGCAGCTTCAACCCGATCTACGGTCAGGGGATGACGGTGGCCGCGCTAGAGGCGTTGGCGCTGCGCGACTGCTTAGCCTGCGGCACAAAGGCTTTGGCGCGGCGCTTCTTCGACGCCGCGGCGGCGCCGATCCGTCAGGCCTGGCAGCTGTCGACCAACCCCGACCTCAGCTTGCCCGAAACCGACGGCTCACCAACGCTGGTCGCTCGGCTGCTCAACAAATACGTCGACCGCGTGCTCACCGCAGCCGAATACGACACCGTCGCCGTGAATCAGTTCGTGAGGGTGACCTCACTCATCGACCCGTCAACGCGGCTGCTGCGCCCGGCCATCATGTGGCGGGCCGCCCGCGCCAACGACCGCAGGCGTCCAGAGGGCATTGATCAGCGGGAAGGGGCCGCCGACGTGCTGGCAGAGAGCGCGCTTCCTTAGCGCGACGGATGCATCGACAGAATTCATTGAGCTTCGGAAGATAGTGTTCAGCCGACGCTGAGGCCGAGCAGGCGCTGCTCGAAGAGATCTGCACCGCGGGCAGTCCCGCCGGTGACGTTGAAGCCAACTGCCACCCGTTCTGCACCGCTGGTCATCGTCATCGCTTCCCGCACTTTGCTGCGCAGCCGCGACGGTGACAGTTTCTTTGCCGGCAGGCGGGTCCCGCACCGGGCCACCTCGACGCGCCGCGCGACCTCGAGTTGGTCGCGCCCGTATGGCACGACGCACACCGGTATGCCGCGGGCGAGCGCCTTTTGAGTTGCGCCCATCCCGCCGTGCGTGACGGCACAGACCGCGCGGTCCAGCACCAAGCCGTGCGGGATGAATTGCAGCACCGTCGCGTTGCGCGACGAGGCTACTTCGTCCAATCGCCCGGCCGGCAGGGTTGCGACCACATGCACCGGCTCGTCCTTCAGCGCCACCAGCGCGGTCTGGACCAGGCCGGTGTCGGCTTGTTTCTCCGATGATGTTGTAACCAGCACTATCGGCTGGTCGATCGAGGCCAGCCAACTCGGGACGGTATGCGGCCCGGGGTCGACCACGCAGGGCCCGATCAGCTGCACCGAATCACCCCAATCCGTTCGCGGGTACTGGAACGGTTTGCCGCTGGCGACCAGCACCAGCGGGGCGCGGCGCAAGAACTCGTCCATCGACGCGACCGCCCGCAAATCGAGATCGGCCCGAATCTTATTGATCGGTGGCAGCATCACCTTCTCCATTGAGCCCACCACCGCAAAGCGCACGGCGGCATCGCGCAGCCGCCCCAACACGCCGGGCAACGGCCTGAGACCCGGACCAAACGGTGGCACGCCGGGCGACCGCAGCGGCGGCGTGTACGGCAGAAAGGATGCCCAGGGGATGTCACCGGCCTCGGCCGCCGACAGAGCCCCCCAGCAGTTGACGTCGACGAGCAATGCGTCTGGACCAACACGCGCTATCGCGTCCCCGAGATCGGCGACTTCGTGCACGGCACGGCGGCCAAAAGCCGCCACACCACGCTTGAGCGCGGCCCGGGGATTGGCTTCCTCCCCGTCCTCGAGCTCGATCGCCTCGATCCGCGGATCAATCGTGTCCGCCGCGAAGCCGAACTCTCGCCCGATCTCCACGCCGGTGGACAGTGTCCGCACATGAATCCTGTGGCCACGGCTCGACAGCTCCGACAGCAGCGCGCTCATCGGCAACAGGTGTCCCAGTGCCGGCGAGGTGTACGCGAGGATCGTCGCCACCTTCAGCCCTGCCGTGGCGCAAGGGATTCATCGGCCATTCGGTGCGCCCCGGGCAGCCGACCGCGGGCATCGAGCTTCTCGCAGAACTCGAGGTACGTCTTCGACAGTTCGACGTAGTCGTCGGCGTTGCCTTCCGCCCTGGCCAACAGCGCGCGGGATTTCAGCCACCACAGATCCGTTGCCACGATGCCAGGTCGATGCGCCTGCCACCTGTCAACGATTCCGTGCGCTTCGGCGAGATCGTCGACGGATCCTCGGTCAACGAGCAGCTCTACGAGTGCCTCGGCCGTATAGCCTACGAAGACTCGACTGCCAGTCTCGAAGTGCTGCAAAAACGTGGGACGGAGCCTGTTGATTGCTTCGTCGATTCGCCCCTTGTGGGCGGCATCGATCGCCAGATCGGCGGCAATGCTCGTCATCCCGAGGTGATGCAGCTTATGCTCCTCGATCAGGACCCGGGCGCGGTCAAGCAGATCGATCGCCTCGTCGTGCGACGTGTTCTCGGCGCGCAGCAGGACCGATCCATGAGCCCACAGCGTGGCGATCATGCAGCTGACGTCGCCCAGGGATTCCGCGCCTCGCAACGCCTCCCGCGTGTTGTCGACCAATTCATCGGCCTTGCACATACCCAACACCGCAACGGTCCCCGAATAATACGAGAACATCGCGTAGTTGAGGGGACCGAGCGTATGTGCTTGTTCAAAGCCGTCGCGGAAATCCCGTGTGCCTTCATCGGAGTCGCCGAGGCAGATGCCGACAATTCCGCGAAGAATTTGCGCCGCAACCGTTTCGTTCGCGGGCACATCGGCGGGCAGTGCCAGTATCGCGTCGATGGCCCGCAACGCGGCGTCGAATTCACGGTTGGCGAACCGAATAAAGGCTAGCGCATTGAAGATTATGGCCTTCGTCGGCGCATCGCACACGATGCGGCGGACCATGTCGTCGAGCTCTGATGCCAGCGCCACGGCCTCGGGAACCCGGACATCGTTGATACTGAACGACCAGATGCGTCCGGCGGTCGCCAGCGCGAGCGGTGTCAAGTCGCCGGACCGCATGGTGAGATCCCGAAGCTCTTGGTATAGATCGTCGGTGCCATCGGCGTCGCTGACATAAAGCGCGGTAGAAAGTAGCATTGCGCGCGGTGCGATTCGCATGCCGGTGACGCCGTCGCAGTCGTCGGCCAAGCCGTCAGCGATACGGCGTGCGCTCTCCCATTCTGCGCGCGCCGCTGGGATGCCGCGCGGCCGAAGCCATTCCGCGGCGCGCAGGTGCCAGCGGCAAGCATCGACAAATTCGCCGCCCGCCTCCAGGTGGGTGGCGATCAATGCCGCATTGTCGTCGACGGCACCCGAATCGCGGGCCTGGATCGCGGCGGCCAGCCGGCGGTGGGCCTGTGCGCGGATCGCGCTCAGCTGTGATTCGTAGGCGACGGTGCGCACCAGCGGGTGGTGAAAGCAATATCGTTGTCGCGGAACGAATTCGATCTGATCGATCAACTCGGCCGAGACCAGTTCGGCCAGGCGCGTCGACATCGTTTCCGGCAACAGTGCGTGCAGTGTGTCCACATCGAAGTGGTTACCGATTACCGCCGCGGCGTTCAGAATCGACTTCGCGGGCGCGGGCAGCCGATCGATGCGGGCGGCAAGCACCGCTTGCACCGTGGCGGGAACGGCGATTTTGTCGACATCGCCCGTAAGGCGGTAGCCACCCCGACTGCCCGAGATTACGCGGCGGCCCGCAAGGTCGCGAACAATCTCCTCGGCGAAGAATGGATTGCCCGCCACCGTAATTGCGATTCGCTCGGCCAGCCTCCCCAGCGACTGGTCGTCCCCGAGAAGGTGGCCGACCAGCCGGACCGAAATCGATTCGGTCAGTGGCTGCAGCGTCATCGTCGGGTTCGATCGGTGGTGCAGCGCACCGCGGAACTCCGGTCGGTAGGTCGTGACGAACATCGACGCCGTCCCGTCGAGTGTGGCGGCGAAATCAGCAAGTACGTTGTCGCTCTGCTCATCGATCCAATGGGCATCCTCGAGTGCGAACACGGTTCGAGTGGAGCGTGCCCGAACGGCGCCCGCCAGCATTTCGATCAGCCGGCGGCGCCTGGCATCGGCGCTGACCTGCAGGTGAGGTGACATGGTGTCGGCGATGCCCATGGCCTCGAACAGGATCTGCGCGTCAGGGGAGTCCGGCCGGAGCAGCCCTGGGCATTGCGCGGCCGTGTGTTCGCGGGCCTCGCCGGCGCCCAGCCCTTCCACCTTGAACATGGCGCGCAGCAGCCGCGACAAGGCCCGGAACGCAAGCGTGCTGGTGTGGGCTTCGCAGCGGGTGACGACAATGTCGGCGCCGTGACTCGCAGCGATCGCGGTGAATTCTCTGAGCAGGCGGCTCTTGCCCAGCCCGGGGCGACCGACAATGCCGACGAGGCAGCCACGATGGGCGTCGAATAGACTCCGCAACCGGCGCATCTCCGCATCACGGCCCAGCATCAGGCCTTCTTGGCGACCCAACACCAGCCGCTCGGATTCCATGGCGAGGAGTTGTCGCGCGGGCACGGGCGCGTCGGAGCCCTTGACGAGAACATCTTCGACGGGCCCGAGCCGGGCGGCGTCCTCCACGAGGCGTGCAGTGGAGAGCGAGCACATGACTCCGCCCGGACGGGCGGCCGCCTCCATGCGTTGCGCCATTCCGACGGGATGGCCAATGGCGGTGTATCTGCCTTGGCCGGAGCCTATTTCGCCGGCGATCACTTCGCCCGAGTTCAACCCGACCCGGATCTGCAAGGTGACGCCGTCGCGGCCGAGCACCTCGGCGGCAAGCTCTTTGGTGACGGCGTGGATCTCCAGGGCTGAAACGCACGCCCGCAGCGCGTGATCCTCCAGGGCCACCGGGGCTCCGAACAGCGCCATCAAGCCGTCACCGGTGAATTTGTCGACGGTGCCGTGATAGCGCTGCACCACCGCGGCCGCACGGTTGAACATCTCGTTCATGATCTCTTGTAGCCGTTCGGCGTCCAAAGCGGCCGCGAGCTTCATCGAGCCGACCACGTCGGCGAACAGCACCGTTACTTGCTTGTGTTCGCCGCTGGCCGGTGTTGGCGTGACCGGGGAGCCGCACACATCGCAGAAGCGCGCCTTGGCGCGCAGGTCGTTACCGCACAACCCACACCGGCCGCTGGCCTCACTGAGCGGGCTAACCATCCACCCATCTCCTACGCCGTCAATTCCCCCCATAATCGCGCATATCGCCGCGCGGCGGTACTTATCGGCGAAACCCGCTTTTAGGAGCGGCCTGGAAGCTGGTCGAATCCCCAGGCCCCGCGGATTACAAGCCGGTCACTGTCCTGTTCGCGGATGTCGTGCTCTCGATGGACATCGCAGCGGCGGTGGCGCAGCGCTACGGCCGCACGGGGGCCAAGCACCGTGCCCTCGCGGTTGACGTGCGAGACGGTGTATTCCAGGGATCGCTACCTAGACATGGCGAGAACCCGGCGGCAACGGCATGCCCAGGTCGGCCAGCACGCCGCGCAGCAGCGAGGGATAGTCGGTGATGATGCCGTCGACTCCGTAGCCGATTTGCTCGTGCATCTCCCCGGCATCGTTGACGGTCCACGGAATGACCTTGAGCCCCAACATATGTGCGTGATCCACATACGGCTTGCCGGTGACCAGCTGGTATCTGGGTGAGACGATGTTCGCGCCCACCAGCAGCGCCCCGATCATCGGGTCTCCGACGGCGGCGGCGTTGATGCCGGCCAGCCACGGCGACTCGGGCACCCAGGTCCGCTCGTTGTACAAGGCCACCAACGGAATCGACGGTTCGGCCCGGTGCACCATCGGCAGGGTTCGCCAGTCGAAGCTCTGAATCTCCACGGCATCGACCTTGCCCGCCGAGCTGACGGCAGCCAGGATCGCGTCGACGAACTGCTGGGGCTCGGCCGAGCTGCTCGGCTTGTCGGCCTCCACTTTGGTTTCGATGTTGTAGCGCACCGCCGCGCGATACGAGTCGGCCAGCGCGAAGACGTCCAGGAGAGTCGCTATCTTGTTGTTCGGCACCACTTCAGCGCGAGGAAACTCGGCAAGTAGGCGGCCGCAGTCCAGCGTGTGGATCTGCGCCAAGGTCAGCTCATGCACCAGCTTTCCGACGTATGGGTATTGCGGATCGCCGGGAGACGCGGGCCGGGTGTCGACGCATTTCTCGGCTTCGATCGCCGGATCGTGCCATACCAGGGGTTGCCCGTCTTTGGTGATGACGATGTCGAGTTCGAGTGTGCTGACGCCGAGTTCGAGTGATTTGGCGAATGCGCGCAGCGATTCCTCGGTCGTTTCACCACGCCCGCCGCGGTGGGCCTGCAGGTCGAATCCAGGTGCCTGCGCCTCTGAAACAGGCAGCGACACCGGCAGCGACACCAGCAATGCGATGGCGCTCAGCACCGCACCAATGCGCGCGCGCCAACCGGGCAATCCGGTTAACTCCTGCGCTGGCGCGCGATTTCGGCGAGCACCACCCCGGCGGCCACCGAGGCGTTCAGCGACTCGGCGTGCCCAGCCATCGGGATGGACACCACCTCGTCGCAGTTCTGCCGCACCAATCGCGACAGCCCCCTGCCTTCCGAGCCGACGACCACCACCAGCGGGTCGGCGCCGTCCATGTCGTCGACCACGGTGTCGCCACCCGCGTCCAACCCGATCACCCGAACCCCACGTTCGGCCCAATTCTTCAGTGTCCTGGTGAGATTGGTGGCCCGCGCCACCGGAATGCGGGCAGCCGCACCGGCACTGGTACGCCAGGCCACCGCCGTCACCGACGCCGAACGACGCTGCGGTATCAGGACTCCGTGGCCACCGAAGGCCGCCACCGAGCGAACGATCGCGCCGAGATTGCGCGGATCGGAGATGTTGTCCAACGCGACCAGCAACGCCGGCGGTGACTGCAGAGCGGTCGTGAGCAGGTCATCGGGGTGGGTGTAGTTGTACGGCGGCACCTGCAGCGCGATGCCCTGGTGCAGATGGTTGGTGGTCATCTTGTCCAGGTCGGAGCGCGGCACTTCCAGGATCGCGATACCCAAATCAGCGGCACGGGTGACGGATTCGGTTACGCGCTCGTCAGCTTCGATACCGAGCGCGACGTAGAGCGCCGTCGCGGGAGCCCCGGCGCGCAAGCATTCCAGCACCGGGTTGCGCCCGAGCACCGTTTCGGTTTCGTCGGTGCGTTTGGCCGGCCGGCGTTGCGGCGTCTGCGTGGCTGCGCTTGGCAGCGGGATGGTTGGGGCGCATGTGCGCCGGCGGCGTGGGACCGCGGCCCTCCAGGCCGCGACGCCGTTGGCCACCCGAACCTACGGTCGGGCCCTTCTTGGTGCCGGATTTACGAATCGCCCCCTGGCGCCGCGAGTTGCCGGCCATCTATTTGACCCCTATTTTTCTGGACCGGCCAGCAGTTCCCACTGCGGCCCGTCGGCGGTGTCGGTGACCTCGATGCCGGCGTTCTTGAGTCGGTCCCGGATCTGGTCTGCCAGAGCCCAATTGCGCTCCTCGCGTGCCTGTTTGCGACTTTCCAGTTCGGTTTGGACGAGCACGTCGACGGCCGCGAGGGCGGCCGATGTCTCGTCGCGCGATTCCCAGCGTTCGTCGAGCGGGTCGCAGCCCAGGATGCCCATCATCGCCCGGATCGCGCCGGCCTGCTGCAAGGCGCCTTCATGGTCGCCGGCGTCGAGTGCCCGGTTGCCCTCCGCGCGAGCTTGGTGGATCTCGGCCAGCGCGATCGGCACGGCGAGATCGTCGTCGAGCGCCGCGGCGAATCGCGGCGTCCACTCACCGGGGACGACGCCACCGACGCGGACACGCACCCGGTGCAGGAATTCCTCAACTCCCACATAGGCTTTCACCGCATCCTGCAGGGCGGTCTCGGAGAATTCGAGCATCGATCGGTAGTGCGCGCTACCGAAGTAGTAGCGCAGTTCGGGCGGACGGACGCGCGCCAGCATCGCCGGGATGGACAACACGTTGCCCAGCGACTTGCTCATCTTTTCGCCGCCCATCGTCACCCACCCGTTGTGCAGCCAGTAGCGGGCGAACCCATCCCCGGCCGCACGACTCTGAGCGATTTCGTTTTCGTGATGTGGGAATACCAAATCCATGCCACCGCAATGGATATCGAATTCGGGCCCCAGATATGTTCGCGCCATCGCCGAGCATTCGAGGTGCCAGCCCGGGCGGCCACGGCCCCAGGGCGTCGGCCATGACGGCTCGCCGGGCTTGGCGCCCTTCCACATGGTGAAGTCGCGCTGATCGCGCTTACCGGTGGCGACGCCCTCGCCCTGATGGACGTCGTCGATCTTGTGGCCGGACAGCTGCCCGTACTCCGGGTAGCTGAGCACGTCGAAGTACACATCGCCGCCGCTGGCATACGCGTGACCATTTTCGATCAGGCGGTCCATTAACTCGACCATCTGGGTGATGTGGCCGGTGGCTCGCGGCTCCGCAGACGGCGGCAACACGTCCAGGGCGTCGTAGGCGGCGGTGAACGCGCGCTCGTAGGTGGCCGCCCACTCCCACCACGGCCGGCATGCGGCAGCGGCCTTGTTGAGGATCTTGTCGTCGATGTCGGTCACATTGCGGATGAACGCGACGTCGTAACCACGCGCGATCAGCCAGCGTCGCAGGATGTCGAAGGCCACGCCGCTGCGAACGTGCCCGATGTGCGGCTGTCCCTGAACGGTGGCGCCGCACAGGTAGATGGAGACGTGCCCGTCGCGCAGCGGAACGAAATCACGCACAGCGCCAGCTGCCGTGTCGTGGAGCCGCATGGGGGGGCGATCGGTCACGACGTGCCAGCTTACCTGCTACTTCAGCTCGGCCGACCACAGCTCGCGGGGCTATGCGCGCGCGACAACCAGGGCAGTCGCGATCGCCGCCAAACCCTCGCCCCGCCCGGTCAGGCCCAGCCCGTCGGTGGTGGTCGCCGAGACGGATACCGGCGCCCGCAGTAGATCCGACAACACCTGCTGCGCCTCGGCGCGCCGCGGACCGATCTTCGGCCGGTTACCGATCACTTGCACGGCGGCGTTTCCGACCCGAAAGCCGTGCTCCGACAACAAATCGACGACGTGGCGCAGCATGTCGGCACCGCTGACGTCTTTCCACCGCGGATCGTCGACCCCGAACACGGCCCCGATGTCGCCCAGCCCGGCGGCCGACAACACGGCATCGCACAGCGCGTGCGCGGCCACGTCGCCGTCGGAGTGACCGGCGCAGCCGTCGGCATCGGCAAACAGCAGCCCCACCAACCAGCAGGACCGTCCTGGCTCGATCGGGTGTACATCGGTGCCCACACCGACCCGCGGCAACTCGTTCACTGGCGCACAATCGCTTGGGCCAGCAGCAGATCCAGCGCAGTGGTGATCTTGAATGCCAGCGGATCGCCGTCGACCACCTGAACCTGGCCTCCGACGTGCTCGACCAGGGATGCGTCGTCGGTGAAAACCGCGCCGGCAGCGCGCTGGTATGCGCGCAGCAACAGTTCGGTGGCGAACCCTTGCGGCGTCTGCACCGCCCGCAGCCCGGCCCGCTCCGGCGTGCCCAGCACCACGCCGTTGGCATCCACGGCCTTGATGGTGTCATGCAGCGCCAGCGCGGGCACCACAGCGCTGTGCCCGGCCCGCAACGCGTCGACCACCCGCACGATCAATTCGGGTGGAGTCAGTGCCCGGGCGGCGTCGTGTACCAGGACGAACTCCGGTTCGCCGGGCACGGCGGACAAAGCCAGATTGACCGATTCGGTGCGCCCGGCGCCGCCGGCCACGACGGTGGCTGCCGAGCCTAGGACTTGCCTGGCCGCCTCGATGCGATCGGCGGGTACCGCCGCCACGACATGATCAACGACACGCGATTTCAGCAGACCCGCGACGGCCCACTCCAGCAGAGTGCGACCGTCGAGTTCGCAGAATGCTTTCGGGATACCGGCGCGCAGCCGCTCCCCCAACCCCGCGGCCGGGACCACTGCGACAACTGTGCCCCCGACCACCTGAGCTCAGGGCCTTCAGGAAGCGGCGGCCAGAACCTCGTCGAGGATGGTCTCCGCTTTGGCATCGTCGGTGCTCTCGGCGAGCGCCAACTCACCGACCAGAATCTGCCGGGCCTTGGCCAGCATGCGCTTTTCGCCCGCGGACAGGCCGCGTTCCTGATCGCGACGCCACAGGTCGCGGACCACTTCGGCAACCTTGTTGACGTCGCCGGAAGCAAGCTTTTCCAGGTTTGCCTTATAGCGGCGCGACCAGTTGGTCGGCTCCTCAGTGTGCGGGGCGCGCAATACCTGGAAGACCTTGTCCAGGCCTTCTTGTCCGACGACGTCGCGGACGCCGACATATTCGGCGTTGTCTGCGGGAACTCGAACGGTCAGGTCACCCTGCGCAACTTTCAAGACGAGATACTCTTTTTGCTCCCCTTTGATGGTGCGGGTTTCGATCGCCTCGACTAACGCAGCACCGTGGTGTGGATAAACAACGGTGTCGCCGACCTTGAAGATCATCTGATTAGAGCCCCTTTCGTTACTTCAGTCTAGCACGGCGGTCCAACACACGCGAAGCAACAGTGCAGGTCAGGGGCCACAACGCGCGCTCAATAGGGGTTGACAGACGGGAGAAGACGTGCAGTAGCTCACACTATCAATGCCCCCGCTGGCCCACCGCGGCGCCCCCGCCGACGGCGCTGCGGTGCTGGTCTGCCACCTGCGCTACCGCCGGAACGACGTTCCTACTACTGTGCATAGTTGCACGGTTGACCCCGCTGTCACCGTGCCACGACTCGCCCTGACCAGCCAGACCGAGCCCAGGAGGCATCGAGTGAACCGCTTCAAGACCAGCCCCGCGGTCCGCCTTCGCGCCCGAGTCGCTGTCGTCGGCCTGGCCGCGGCGGCCGCCGCCGTGCTCACCGGTTGCGGTGCCGGGCAGATCTCGCAGATGGCCACCCAGGAGCCCGCCGTCAACGGCAACAAAGTCGTGATCAACAACGTGGCGCTGCGCGACGTCCGCATCCAGGCTTCGCAGTCCGGTGCCTATCTGCGACCCGGCAAGAACGTGGACCTGGTCCTGGTGGCCATCAATCAGTCGCCGGACGTCGCGGACCGGCTGCTGGGCATCACCAGTGACATCGGCGCCGTGACGGTGACCGGCGACCCCAGCTTGCCGCCCAGCGGGATGCTGTTCATCGGTACGCCGGAAGGCCAGAAGGTGGCGCCGGGCCCGCTCAACCCCAACAGTGCGGCCAAGGCGTCCGTCAACCTGGCCAAGCCCATCACGAACGGCCTCAGCTACAAGTTCACCTTCACCTTTGAGAAGGCCGGCCAGGCCAGCCTGCAGGTGCCGATTTCCGCCGGAATGGCGCCGCCGGAGGCCTAAACGGCCGTGTCACAGCGGGGCTTGTCGGCCCCGCCGGATACCGTCATGACGTGGCAAATGCGCGCTCGCAATACCGTTGCTCGGAGTGCCAACACGTCACCGCGAAATGGGTGGGCCGCTGCCTGGCATGCGGCACCTGGGGCACCGTCGATGAGGTAGCCGTGCTCAGCGCGGTGGGCGCCGGCCGTCGTTCGATAAACGGGGCCTCGCGTGCCGTTCCGATCAGTTCCATCGAGCCGGGCGCCAGCCAGCACCGCGCGACCGGCATCGACGAGTTCGACCGGGTGCTCGGCGGCGGCGTGGTGCCCGGCTCGGTGATGCTGCTGGCGGGTGATCCGGGCGTAGGGAAGTCGACGTTGCTGCTCAAGGTCGCCCACCTGTGGGCGCAGTCCGGGCGCCGCGCGCTGTACATCTCCGGTGAGGAGTCCGCGGGCCAGATCAGGCTGCGCGCGGACCGGATCGGCTGCGGGTCGGACGAGGTCTACCTGGCCGCCGAATCCGACTTGCACACCGTGATCGAGCACATCGCGACGGTCAAGCCCGCACTGGTGATCGTGGACTCCGTGCAGACTATGTCCACCACCGAGTCCGACGGCGTCGCCGGCGGGGTTACCCAGGTGCGCGCGGTGACGGCCGCGCTCACCGCCGCGGCCAAGGCCGACGGCGTCGCGCTGATTCTCGTCGGCCACGTCACCAAGGACGGGGCGATCGCCGGACCACGCTCGCTGGAACATCTCGTCGACGTCGTGCTGCATTTCGAGGGTGACCGCAACGGCTCGCTGCGGATGGTCCGCGGCATCAAGAACCGATTCGGCGGTGCCGACGAAGTCGGCTGTTTCATGTTGCACGACAATGGAATTGAAGGCGTCGCCGATCCGTCAAACCTGTTCTTGGATCAGCGGCCCACCCCGGTCGCCGGTACCGCGATCACGGTCGCCCTGGACGGCAAGCGGCCGCTGATCGGCGAAGTCCAGGCGTTGCTGGCCACGCCGAACGCCGGCTCACCGCGCCGCGCGGTCAGCGGGATCGATCACTCCCGCGCCGCGATGATCACCGCCGTGCTGGAAAAGCACGCCAAGCTGCCGCTGGCCGCCAACGACATCTACCTGTCCACCGTGGGCGGCATGCGGTTGACCGATCCGTCCTCGGACCTGGCGGTCGCGATCGCGCTGGCCTCGGCGTTGACCGACCTGCCGCTGCCGACTACCGCGGTGATGGTCGGCGAGGTCGGTCTCGCGGGCGATCTGCGCCGGGTCAGCGGGATGGACCGGCGGCTCGCCGAAGCCGCACGGCAGGGGTTCACCATCGCCCTGATTCCGCCGGGATGCGACGCCGTTCCGCGCGGCATGCGGGCGCTGAGCGCACCCACGATCGGCGCGGCGCTGGAGCACATGGTCGACATCGCCGACCACCGCAGCAGCGGGCCCTATGGCCTCGAACGGCTAGACATTGCGACACCGCGGGCCCTGGCGTAGCAGAATGACAGGCTGTGACGCGTCCGACGCTGCGTGAGACGATCGCCCGCCTGGCACCGGGCACCGGGCTCCGGGATGGCCTGGAGCGCATTCTGCGCGGCCGCACCGGTGCGCTGATCGTGCTCGGCAACGACGAGAACGTCGAAGCCATCTGCGACGGCGGCTTCGCTCTGGATGTCCGCTACGCCCCGACGCGGTTGCGCGAACTGGCGAAGATGGACGGAGCCGTCGTGCTGTCCACCGACGCCAGCCGCATCGTGCGGGCCAACGTGCAGCTGGTTCCCGATCCGTCGATACCGACCGACGAGTCGGGCACCCGGCACCGCTCGGCGGAACGGGCCGCGATCCAGACCGGTCACCCGGTGATCTCGGTCAGCCACTCGATGAACATCGTCACCGTCTACGTGGGCGGGGAACGCCACGTGCTGGCCGATTCCGCCACCATCCTGTCGCGAGCCAACCAGGCCATCGCGACCCTGGAGCGCTACAAGACCCGCCTCGACGAGGTCAGCAGGCTGCTGTCACGCGCCGAGATCGAAGACTTCGTCACGCTGCGCGACGTGATGACCGTGGTGCAGCGACTCGAGCTGGTGCGGCGGATCGGGCTGGTGATCGACTACGACGTCGTCGAGTTGGGCACCGACGGGCGCCAGCTGCGGCTGCAGCTCGAGGAGCTGCTGGGCGGCAACGACATCGCCCGGGGATTGATAGTGCGCGACTACCACGCCAGCCCCGAGCCGTTATCGGATGCGCAGATTACCGCCACGCTTGACGAGCTGGACTCGTTGTCGGACACCGAGTTGCTCGAAATCACCTCACTGGCAAAGGTTTTCGGATATCCGACGACGACGGAGGCGCAGGATTCGGCGCTGAGCCCGCGTGGCTACCAAGCGATGGCCGGTATCCCCCGACTGCAGTTCGCCCACGTGGATCTCTTGGTCCGCAACTTCGGGACACTGCAGGGTCTGCTGGCAGCCAGCGCCAACGACCTGCAATCGGTCGACGGCATCGGCGCGATGTGGGCCCGCCATGTGCGGGAAGGGTTGTCGCAGCTGGCGGAGTCGACGATCGCCGACCCGCTCAGCTAACGAACCAACTACCCGGCAGGCGAGGGACCGGGAGCAACCCCGGGCGGGGCCTCGGGCTGGGGCACCGCCGGCTGACCCGGCACCGGCCCCGGCGGGGGCGGCGGCACATTCAGGATGAACGGAACCGTGAGCGAACGCAGATTGCCCAACTGGACGACCAGGTTGTAGGTGCCCGGGCCGATCGCCGGCCGCGGCAGCGGGCAGTGCGGCGCGGATCCCATCCCCGTCCAGGTCACCGCCGTCGTCACCTGTTCGCCCGGCGTAAAGGTCTTGACCAGGGTCTCGTTGGACGGCGCGCAATCCAGATTGGACCACAGCCGCTTGTTGTCCAGCGAATAGACGTAGGCGGCCAGCACAGCGGCACCGACGTCCCGCTTGCAGGCCACCAGCCCGATGTTGGTGACGACCATCGTGAATTTCGGCTGGTCACCGATGAAGTATTGGGGAGCGTTGGTCAGGCCCTTGACGGCCAGCGTCGAGTCGGGGCAGTCATCGCCCTCCTTCAGCACCGGCGGCGGCTGCACCGCAGCGGTTGGCGTCACGGACTCGGGGTTCTGCCCCTGCGGCGCCGGCACCGGAGTGACACCCTCCTGCCCCGGCGGGGGCGGCGCTTGCGGCGGGGGCGCGGCCGGCGTGTTTTGACCAGAGCCGGCCTTGTTGACGCTGGCGGGTTTGGCGCCCGCACTGTTGCCCATGAAGGCGATGACAATGGCGACAGCGATGCCGATTACGACGACCGCGATCCCCAGGGCCAGCCCCCTGCGCCGCCAATAGATCTCCGTGGGTAGCGGGCCACGCGGTTCCAGATCCAGCACGATCTCACCGTAAGTCCAGGTCACGCCGATTTGCTCGATCCGACTCGGCGTGTCGCGATGTTAGCTGGCCGTCGAGCATGTTAGGCCCGTGTTAGTGGCCCCGCAGCGCTGGGGCGAAAACCGCCCTACTCGCCGATGTCGCCGATGTGGTCGACCAACGCCGCACGCCCGTCGGCGAGGTGGTAGGTGACCCCGGCGAGCGCCAGCGTCCCTGCCGAAACCCGCTCGGCGATGGCGGCAGAACGCGACGCGAGCTGCGCCAACGTCTCGCTTACGTGCCGTGCCTCGAACTCGTCGACCCGACTCAGGCCGTCACGGCGGCCCATCAGGATCGACGGCGCGACCCGCTCCACCACGTCGCGCACGAAGCCCCCTGGTATCGCACCATCGTCGACCGCGCCGATGGCGGCCTTGACGGCGCCGCAGCTGTTATGGCCGAGGACGACGACCAGCGGCACGTCGAGCACCGTCACCGCGAACTCGATGGACCCGAGCACCGCCGAGTCGATCACCTGCCCGGCCGTGCGGACCACGAACATGTCGCCCAGACCCTGGTCGAAGATGAGCTCCGCGGCCACCCGGCTGTCCGAACAACCGAACACAACCGCGGTGGGTTTTTGACCCGCGGCCAGGCTGGCGCGGTGCTCGACGCTCTGGCTCGGGTGCGCAGGCTGTCCGGCGACGAATCGCTCGTTACCCTCTTTGAGTGCTTTCCATGCGGATACCGGATTGGAGTTGGGCATGGGTCACATTCTGGCGTGCCGCGGGCGCCGATGACTAGCCGGGGGCAAATCCCGGCGAATGAACTTCTGGGGTGGTACGAACGCTCGCGCCGCGATCTGCCTTGGCGGGAACCGGATGTGGACGCGTGGCAGATCCTGGTCAGCGAATTCATGCTGCAACAGACGCCGGTGGCCCGGGTGCTGCCGATCTGGACGGAATGGGTACGACGCTGGCCCACCCCGTCGGCGACCGCCGCGGCCAGCGCGGCCGACGTGCTGCGGGCCTGGGGCAAGCTGGGCTACCCGAGGCGGGCAAAGCGCTTGCACGAATGCGCGATCGTCATCGCGCGTGATCACGGCGACGTCGTTCCCGACGACGTCGAAATCCTGTTAGGGCTACCCGGTATCGGCAGCTACACCGCGCGTGCCGTGGCGTGCTTCGCCTACCGCAAGCGGGTACCGGTGGTGGACACCAATGTGCGACGAGTGGTGGCGCGCGCCGTGCACGGCCTGGCCGATGCCGGTGCGCCGTCCGCGACACGCGATCATGCCGACGTCTCGGAGCTGTTGCCGAAAGGTGATACGGCGCCTCAGTTTTCGGTAGCACTGATGGAATTGGGTGCCACGGTGTGCACCGCGCGAGCGCCCCATTGTGGGCTATGCCCGCTCAGCGAGTGCGCCTGGCGAGCTGCGGGCTATCCCCCGGCGCAGGGCCCGGCGCGCCGCGTTCAAACCTACGCGGGCACCGACCGTCAGGTCCGTGGTCTGTTGCTGGACGTCTTGCGCCTCAGCGACTTTCCGGTCACCCGGGCCCAGCTGGACGTGGCGTGGCTGACCGATACCGCACAGCGCGACCGGGCGCTGTATTCGCTGCTTGCCGACGGCCTGGTGACCCAGACCGCGGATGGCCTGTTTGCGTTGGCCGGCGAGGGGTAGCGCCTCAGCCGGTGCGGGCGGTCAAGAACGACTCGACCGCCTGGCGGTATACCCGCGGCGCTTCGTCGTGAATCAGGTGGCCGGCTGCGTGAATTGCCAAATATGTTGTCGGAGAATCTTTTTTCGCCATCGCATGCATCTGGCCCGGCGGAGTGACCGAGTTGCCGGCCTCGAGCAGCAGTGCCGGCGTCCGGACCGCCTGCCACTGCGTCCAGTAGTCCCGGGTGCCCCACTCGGCGGCGATCTCTATCCATCGCGAGGTATGGCCGTGTAGCCGCCAACCGGTTTCCGTGCGGTCGAAGGCATCCAGGAAATACTGGCCGGCGACCGGCCCGAATTCGTTGAATACTTGTTCCGCAGTGTCGAATTCGACCGGAAGTGCATGCAACCACGGCTCCCACGGACCGGTGGTACGACCACGGAAGTCCGGCGCCATGTCCTCGAGCACCAGCGCCGAGACCAATTCTGGGCGTTCGGCGGCCAGACACCAGGAGTGCAGTGCGCCCATCGAATGTCCCACCAGCCGTACCGGCACCCCCAATGTCGTTATCGCATCGGCGAGATCGGCCACGAAGCGCTCGGTGCTGATCGGGTGCGGATCCTCGACGTCGCGGCCGCGATGCCACGGCGCGTCGTAGGTGTAGACGGTGCCCAGCCGGGTCAGCCACGGCAGCTGACGCGACCAGGTGGTGCCGCGGCCCATCAGGCCGTGCACCAAGATCAACGGCTCACCGTGCCCGCCATGAGCGGTCAACAGATCGGTGGGCATAGCACCATCTTGCGTCTCCCGCCCAGGAGCAGGACAGGGCAGGGGACGGGGTAGCCTAGCGAACATGCCGCCAGTGGTGAAGATCAATGCCATCGAAGTACCCGCCGACGCTGGCCCTGAGCTGGAGAAGCGGTTCGCCCATCGCGCACACGCCGTGGACAACCAACCCGGCTTCCTCGGCTTTCAGCTGCTGCGTCCGGTCAAGGGTGAGAACCGCTATTTCGTCGTGACACACTGGGAGTCCGATGAAGCATTCCAGGCGTGGGCGAGTGGGCCCGCCGTCGAAGCCCATGCTGGTCAGCGTGCCAACCCGGTGGCGACCGGCGCGTCGCTGCTGGAATTCGAGGTTGTCATGGACGTGGCCGGGAGCAAGCCGACTGAGTAGGCGACGTTTGACGCGGCAGCGCGTGCTGGCCGTCACCGCGGCCGCCGCACTGGTTGCGACCCTGGCACCGGGTTGCTCCCCGTCGCCGTCACCGCAGGCGAACGCGGCCAACGCCGGACGGGCGATCGACACCCGGACGCCTCCCGGGCTGCGGGCCCAACAGACCATCGACATGCTCAACTCGGACTGGCCGATCGGCCCGGTCGGGGTTCGCACACTCGCCGCGCCCGACGAGGTGGAGTCGGTCGAAACCACCATGGAAGAGCTCTGGTGGGACCGCCCCTTCACCCTCGACGGGGTGGACATCAGCGCCAGCGTGGCAACGCTGCACCTCACCTCGTCCTACGGCGCGCGCCAAGACATCCGGATTCACACCGACGACGTTGGGCGCGTTGATCGGTTCGAGCTCGAGACGCTGGCGCCGACGATCACCTCATGGCATGACATCGACGCCACGCTGAGCAAGACCGGTGCCCGGTACTCCTACCAGGTCGCCAAGGTCGACAACGGCCATTGCGATCCGGTGATGGGCACCAATACCGGCGAATCTCTGCCGCTGGCATCGATTTTCAAGCTTTACGTGTTGCACGCCCTGGCCGGCGCGGTCAACAACCACACGGTGTCCTGGGACGATCAGTTGACCGTCACCGAGAAAAGCAAGGCCGTGGGCTCGTCGGGCTTGGGACTTGCTCCGGGCGACCACGTTTCGGTGCGCGCCGCGGCCGCGAAGATGATCGCCAACAGCGACAACATGGCCACCGACCTGCTGATCGAACGAATGGGCACGCACGCCATCGAAGAGGCGCTCGCCACGGCCGGCCATCACGATCCGGCCAGCATGACTCCGTTCCCCACGATGTACGAGCTGTTCTCCATCGGCTGGGGCCAACCGGATCTGCGCAGCCAGTGGCAGAACGCGACCCCGCAGGTCCGCGCCCAGCTACTGGCACAGGCGAATTCGGCTCCCTACGAACCTGATCCGACTCGTGCCCACACCCCGGCCTCGGCTTACGGAGCGGAGTGGTACGGCAGCGCCGAGGACATCTGCCGGGTCCACGCGGCTCTGCAAGCCGACGCGGTCGGCGAGGCCGCACCCGTCAAGCAGATCCTGTCCGCCGTTTCGGGTATCCAGCTGGACCGAAACGTTTGGCCGTACATCGGCGCGAAAGCCGGTGGCTTGCCGGGCGATCTGACCTTCAGCTGGTACGCCGTGGACAAGACGCAGCAGCCGTGGGTCGTCAGCTTCCAGCTGAACTGGCCGCGCGATCACGGCCCGAAGGTAACCGGCTGGATGCTGCAGGTCGCCAAACGGGCGTTCACGCTGGTCGCGCCGCAGTAGTCACTGCAGCCGCAGCGTCCAGCCGTCGTTGCGGTAATGCATCGTGGTCCGGCCAACCGGTGCAATGTCGATGCGCCAGAACGACTTCGGCGGAATGTCGAGAGCCAGCAGGATCGCCGCCCGGATCACCGCCGGATGGGTCACCGCAACGGTTCGCGACGAGCCTTCGATCAACGACGCCAGCCAGCCGGCCACCCGCTCGGTGAGGTCGACGATGGACTCCCCACCGTGCGGCGCCCGGGCCGGTTCGGTCAGCCACACCTCGAGGTCCGCCGCGGCCACGGCATCGAGTGTTTGTCCGCGCCAGCGTCCGCAGTCGAGGTCGGCCAGCCGCGGCTCGGTCGTGGCGTCCAGGCCCAGCAGCTCCGCGGTTTGGCGGGCGCGCTGCTCGGGCGCGGCGAGGTGACGGCCCCCGGGGATATCAAGGCCCGCAGCGACTTCGGCCTGTCGACGGCCGTTCTCGTTGAGCGGCTCGTCCCCCGGAAAGCGTACGGCTGCCATCGCGTCGGTCATCGCGTGCGACACCAGGGTGAGCCGGACGACCTCGGTCACGCCGCGATGCTCGATACCCGTCGGCTCTCGGACCGCTCGCCCAGCAACCGGCCCGCGAGTGTCGCGAAGACCAGGCCGATGCTCACCCACAGCAGCAGCTGCGTGCCCAACGACAGCAACCTGAATTCGCAGAGCACATCGGCGGGAAAGCCGGGGTAGATGATCGCACCCGAGGTGTCGCGCAACGGTTCGGGCGTCTCGTCCACCGTCGGTAGCAGCACCATCACCACCACGACGGCGACCAGGTAAGCCCCGGCCGCGAGCAGCCGTGAATTCCACGCGCCGAATCGGTCAACCAGTCGACGGGCCAGCCCCACCGCCCCGATCGCCAGCACCACCGACGCCAGCACCATCACCAGATACCAGCCGGTGCGCGCCCCGATGGTGTCGGACTGGCCGACGGCGGGCGGGTTTGGCGGATATTTCACGAACGGGACCAGGTACACCGCCACGAAGGCCCCCGCCGCCAGCAGCAGCGAAAGTTGCTGCGGCGCAGGGCTTTCCGCATGGCGCGCCGTGCGGGCATAGACGACGCAGAACAGCACTGCGAACAGTGCACCCATGGCGAGACCAAAAATCAGCACGCCAAAGCCCAGGCCGGGGGTGGACTGCACACCGCGGGTGAACAGCTCGGCGCCATGCTCGTGCACACCGTGGGAATTTTCGGCCTCGGTTCGACCGTCTTCAAAGTCGATCGCGCGGGCTATCACGGGTTCGGCACACAAACGGGCGAATACGAATGCCAGCACCGCGCCGATTGCGCCCGCCAGCAGCCCGCGTCCGATCAGACGCTTCTCCACGCCGGGTCAGTGGCAGGGGAAGCCGAGGAGGTGGCGCGCATCGTGCACGAATTCGTGCACATGCGAGTCGCTGCCGAACAGCGACACTGCGCCCTGGTCGACGCCGACGAAGTAGATCGCCAACAGCGCCAGGAAGGCGGTTGCCGCCAACCAGAGCGCGGCACTTGCCGCCGACAGATCAATCGAGCGGGTGCCGGTCGTCTCGGAACTGGACACTGTTGACTCCTTCTGGGAATGACGCGTCCCACTTTGGTGACGGGTTCCGGGTCTGACTTTCCACAGTGGCGCGACCGTTCTGGAATTTCACCAGATTCCGTTGCCCGTCGATAACAGTCGTCAGTCTAAGCGGACTGCATGATCGAACAACAGTTACTGCTGCGGCTGTCCGCCGTAGCCGAGCTGGCTGGCCGTGTACTTCGCGGCATCCGTGACCGGCACCGCCTCCACAGCCGTGCCGTAGGCGCAGATCTCGGTCCACACGTCGCCGATCTCGGTGGTGTCGAACCGCATCGCGACGATCGCGTTGCCGCCGCGGGTGCGCGCTTCGGCGATCAGCCGCCCCATCGCCTCGTTGCGACTGTCGGCGAGATTCTTGGTCATCCCCGCCAGCTCGCCGCCGAACATCGACTTCAGTCCGGCACCGAATTGAGCGAAAGCATTGCGCGAGCGGACGGTCAGTCCGAACACCTCGCCGCAGACGCGCCGAATCTCCCAGCCCGGAAGGTCATTCGTGGTGACGATCAGCACAGGTGAGCCCCTTAGCCCTCAGCACAGCAAAACGGGTGGTTAGTCCGGTCAGAGACTAACCACCCGCTTGCTGTCGTGCTACTGGTTGTCGGGAGCGGCGTGCGCTCCGGTTTTCGTCAGTTCCGGCTCGACCGGCGGCTTGTGCGCTCCGGTGAACGTGAACACCGCGTCCTCGCCGGTGCCTTCGCCGTCCCAGTTGTCCACGTCGACGGTGACGACCTGGCCGGGCCCGACCTCGTCGAAGAGGATCTTCTCGGAGAGCTGGTCCTCGATCTCGCGCTGGATGGTGCGCCGCAGCGGGCGAGCACCCAGCACCGGGTCGAACCCACGCTTGGCCAGCAACGACTTGGCCTTGTCGGTCAGCTCCATCGCCATGTCCTTGCTCTTGAGCTGCTTGCCGACGCGCTCGATCATCAGGTCGACCATCTGGATGATCTCGTCGCGGGTCAGCTGGTGGAAGACGATGACCTCGTCGATGCGGTTGAGGAACTCCGGGCGGAAGTGCTTCTTCAGCTCGTCGTTGACCTTCTGCTTCATCCGCTCGTAGTCGTTGTCACCACCGCCCTGGGTGAAGCCCAGGCCAACCGGCTTGGAGATGTCCGAGGTGCCCAGGTTCGAGGTGAAGATCAGCACGGTGTTCTTGAAGTCGACCGTGCGGCCCTGGCCATCGGTGAGCCGGCCGTCCTCGAGGACCTGCAACAGGCTGTTGTAGATCTCCTGGTGCGCCTTCTCGATCTCGTCGAAAAGCACCACGGAAAACGGCTTACGTCGCACCTTCTCGGTGAGCTGACCGCCCTCCTCGTAGCCGACGTATCCCGGCGGGGCACCGAACAACCGCGACGCGGTGAACCGGTCGTGGAACTCGCCCATGTCGATCTGGATGAGCGCGTCGTCGTCGCCGAACAGGAAGTTGGCCAGCGCCTTGGACAGCTCGGTCTTACCGACGCCGGAGGGCCCGGCGAAGATGAACGAACCCGACGGACGCTTGGGGTCCTTCAGCCCGGCGCGGGTGCGGCGGATCGCCTTGGAGACGGCCTTGACGGCGTCCACCTGGCCGATGATCCGCTTGTGCAGCTCGTCTTCCATGCGCAACAGCCGGGTGGTCTCGGCCTCGGTGAGCTTGAACACCGGGATGCCGGTCCAGTTACCCAGCACCTCGGCGATCTCATTGTCGTCCACCTCGGCAACAACGTCCATATCGCCTGAACGCCACTGCTTTTCGCGTTCTGCCCGCTGAGCGACCAGCTGCTTCTCGCGATCCCGCAGGCTGGCCGCCTTCTCGAAGTCCTGGGCGTCGATCGCCGATTCCTTCTCCCGGCGCGCGTCGGCGATCTTCTCGTCGAACTCACGCAGGTCTGGCGGCGCGGTCATCCGTCGGATCCGCATCCGGGCGCCGGCCTCGTCGATCAGGTCGATGGCCTTGTCCGGCAGGAACCGGTCGTTGATGTAACGATCGGCCAGGGTAGCCGCGGCCACGATCGCGCTATCGCTGATGGACACCCGGTGATGGGCCTCGTAGCGGTCGCGCAGACCCTTGAGGATCTCGATGGTGTGCTCCACCGTCGGCTCCCCCACCTGCACCGGCTGGAAGCGGCGTTCCAGGGCGGCGTCCTTCTCGATGTACTTGCGGTACTCATCGAGCGTGGTGGCACCGATGGTCTGCAGCTCACCGCGGGCCAGCTTGGGCTTCAGGATCGACGCGGCGTCGATCGCGCCCTCGGCGGCACCGGCACCCACCAGGGTGTGCAGCTCGTCGATGAACAGGATGATGTCGCCGCGGGTGTTGATCTCCTTGAGCACCTTCTTCAGGCGCTCCTCGAAATCACCGCGGTAGCGGCTACCGGCGACCAGCGATCCCAGGTCCAGCGTGTAGAGCTGCTTGTCCTTCAGCGTCTCGGGCACCTCGCCGTGCACGATGGCCTGCGCCAGGCCCTCGACCACGGCGGTCTTCCCGACGCCGGGCTCGCCGATCAGCACCGGGTTGTTCTTGGTGCGCCGGCTCAGCACCTGCATCACCCGCTCGATTTCCTTCTCGCGGCCGATGACGGGGTCCAGCTTGCCTTCCATCGCGGCAGCCGTCAGGTTGCGCCCGAACTGGTCGAGCACCAACGACGTGGACGGGCTGCCCGACTCGCCGCCGCGGCCTCCGGTCCCGGCCTCTGCGGCCTCCTTGCCCTGGTAGCCACTCAGCAGCTGAATCACCTGCTGGCGCACCCGGGTCAGCTCGGCGCCGAGCTTGACCAGCACCTGGGCGGCCACGCCCTCGCCCTCACGAATCAGGCCCAGCAAAATGTGCTCGGTGCCGATGTAGTTGTGGCCGAGCTGCAGCGCCTCGCGCAAGCTCAGCTCGAGAACCTTCTTGGCGCGCGGGGTGAACGGGATGTGCCCGGACGGTGCCTGCTGCCCCTGGCCGATGATCTCTTCGACCTGGCTACGGACGCCCTCCAGCGAGATGCCAAGCGACTCCAGCGACTTCGCCGCGACGCCTTCACCTTCGTGAATCAAACCCAACAGGATGTGCTCGGTGCCGATGTAGTTGTGGTTGAGCATCCGGGCCTCTTCTTGGGCCAGGACGACCACCCTGCGGGCACGGTCGGTAAATCTTTCGAACATCGGTGGTTACCTGCTCTCCCTCGCCCGGTACTTCATCGTTGTCGGCAAACGGGCCGACAGTGCGTACCTGGTGTCCACTGTAATGGTCGGCCCGTCAGGGTTCTAACCTTGCGGTGCCTCGCCGTTCGGGCCTGCTCGGCTGCGCCTGACGAATCCCCCGGTGATGACTGAGCCATAGCTGAAGAAACGAGACGAACCACCAAATCGTTTCCCCCGGGCGCCGGCGACTATTACGCCGCCAGCGAAAACAGAACCGGCGCCCAGAAATTACGGCCGGGCGCCGGTTAAAGCTTTGTTAAGTGGCGGCGTGGAATGCGTCGATGACGTCTGCCGGGATGCGGCCGCGCGTCGACACGTTGTGCCCGTTTCGGCGGGCCCATTCGCGGATCGCTGCGCTCTGCTCGCGATCGATCGCCCCACGACCGCGGCCAGATCCGGAACGCCCCCGACGGCGACCCCCGACGCGACGGCCGGCAGCCACCCACTGCTTCAGGTCACCGCGGAGTTTCGCGGCATTCTTCGTTGAAAGATCAATCTCATAGGTCACCCCGTCAAGCCCGAATTCGACAGTTTCGTCGGCGGCGCCTGAACCGTCGAAATCATCGACCAAGGTGACGGTGACTTTTTTCGCCATTAGCTTACCCTCGCGTTCTTCCTGAGCAGTTGCTGGGCAGTTTGGACCCACTCCCCGGTCACTAATCTGCCATATGAACGCAGCATACTCAATCTGAGCGCAACACAGGGTGTTCGGCTTTCAGCTGGAGTGCGGTCGAACAATCGGGAACAAAACTGTCTCTCTAATTGACAGTCCGGTCAAAGTCATCAACAACCGGTCGATACCCATTCCCGTTCCAGTGCAAGGCGGCATCCCATACTCGAGTGCGGCGAGAAAATCTTCATCGAGCGGCATGGCCTCGTCGTCGCCGGCCGCGGCGGCGACCGCTTGTTCGGCGAATCGTTCGCGCTGCACCACGGGATCGTTTAATTCCGAGTACCCGGTGGCGAGTTCAACGCCGCGCACATAGAGGTCCCACTTCTCGGTCACACCCGGGATGCTGCGGTGCTGTCGAGTCAAAGGTGTTGTCTCGACAGGGAAATCCTTGACGAACGTCGGCGCCGTCAGCGTATTGCCCACCGCATGCTCCCACAGTTCCTCGACGAGCTTTCCGTGCCCATAGCCGCGGTCGTCGGGAATCTCGACACCGAGCCGGTCCGCGATGGCACGTAACCGATCGACCGACGACTGTGGTGTGATCTCTTCACCGAGCGCCGCAGACAACGACGGATACATTTGTATCGACGCCCATTCTCCGTCTATGTCGTAGACACTGCCATCTGGCAACGGCAGTTGTCTGGTACCGATCGCCTCGTCGGCCACCTCTTGAATAAGCTCTCGCGTGACGACTGCCGAATCGTCATACGTTCCGTACGTCTGGTAGGTCTCCAACATCGAGAATTCCGGAGAATGCGTCGAATCAGAACCTTCGTTTCTGAACACCCGATTTAGCTCGAAGACCTTGTCGAATCCACCGACGATGCATCGCTTGAGGAACAGTTCCGGTGCGATCCTCAGGTAGAGATCGATGTCAAGAGCATTGGAATGTGTGATGAACGGCCGAGCTGCCGCACCACCGGCCAACGTCTGCAAGATTGGCGTTTCGACTTCTAGAAACCCGCGCCGTTCCAGTGCGTTGCGTATCGCGCGGACAACGGCGATTCGCTGGCGTGCCACCGCGCGCGCTTGCGGGCGGACGATCAGGTCGACATAGCGCTGGCGCACCCGCGATTCTTCGCTCATGTCCTTATGCGCGACCGGCAGCGGCCGCAGCGACTTGGCTGCGATCCGCCAGGAATCGGCCAGGACCGACAATTCGCCGCGTCGTGAGCTGATCACGTTGCCGTGCACGTAGACGATGTCGCCGAGGTCGACGTCGGCCTTCCAGGCATCCAGCGAATCCTGGCCGACCTTGTCCAGGCTGATCATTACCTGCAGGGTGGCGCCGTCACCGTCTTGCAGCGTGGCGAAACACAATTTGCCGGAATTGCGCGCGAATATGACCCGGCCCGCCACTGCCACGATGTCATCGGTCGCGGAGTCGACGGCCAGGTCGGGGTAGGCGGCGCGGACCTGCGCCAGCGTGTGGGTGCGTTCGATGGCCACCGGGTAAGGGTCAAGCCCCTCGGCCAACAGCCGAGCGCGCTTGTCCCGGCGTATCCGGAACTGCTCGGGGAGGTCTGCTCCGTTGTCTGAGGCGGCACTCACGACGTGCCAGCTTAAAGGACTTGGCGCCGGGTCCGCCGCAGGCGTCGAGTGTGCGCTGGTGGCTTCGAGTGTGCGGCCAGGACGCCCAGTACGCACGCTCAGCGCGGGGAGAACCTCAGCGTGCGGTCTTCAGCCGGCCACGCTGGGTGTCCCGGTTGCGTTCGAAGACCAGCCGCAGCCCGTCCAGCGTCAGGTGCTGGTCGTAATGGGCGACGGTCTGCAGCTCGGACAGCAGCAGCGGCGCGGTGTGGCCGGTGGCCACCACCACCACGTCGTCGCCGGAAAAGCCCTCGACGTCCTCGCGGATGCGCCCCACCAGGCCGTCCACCAGCCCGGCGAAGCCGAACACGGCGCCCGCCTGCATGCATTCGACGGTGTTCTTGCCGATCACCGACCGGGGCCGGGACAGCTCGACCCGGCGCAGCGCGGCCGAGCGGGCCGCGGCGGCATCCGACGAGACCTGCACGCCGGGCGCGATCGCGCCGCCGAGAAACTCCCCCTTGGCGGATACCACGTCGACGCAGATCGACGATCCGAAGTCGACGACGATGCAGGCATTCCCGAATTTCTGAAACGCCGCCAGACAGTTGACGATCCGGTCGGCGCCCACTTCTTTCGGGTTGTCGACCAGCAGCGGGATACCGGTCCGCACGCCGGGCTCGATCAGCACGTGAGGCACCGACGGCCAGTACTGGTCGAGCATGACGCGAACTTCGTGCAGCACCGACGGAACGGTGGACAGGGCCGCGGCTCCGCTGAGCTGCTCGGAGTCGTCGCCGATCAGGCCGTCGATGGTCAGCGCCAATTCGTCCGCGGTGACCTCGGACTCGGTGCGGATCCGCCACTGCTGCACGACTTTTGCGTGCTCTTTGGCGCCGGACAGCAGCCCGACGACGGTGTGGGTGTTGCGGACATCGATCGCCAGTAGCACGGCTATCGCGCGCCCATCCGGGGATTAAGCAACTCGGCCGCATCGTCGGGCACGAATGCCGGATCGCTGCCCAGGTCGATCTGCTTGTTGTCGGCGTCGACGAAGACGACGCGCGGCCGGTAGGCACGCGCCTCGGCGTCCTCCATCGTGCCGTAGGCGATCAGGATCACCAGGTCGCCGGGATGCACGAGATGCGCCGCAGCACCGTTGATTCCGATGATGCCGGTGCCACGCTCGCCGGTGATCGCGTAGGTGACGAGCCGGGCGCCGTTGTCGATGTCCACAATGGTCACCTGCTCGCCCTCCAGCAGGTCGGCCGCCTCCATCAGGTCAGCGTCGATGGTCACCGAGCCGACGTAGTGCAGATCGGCCTGCGTGACGGTGGCACGGTGGATCTTCGACTTGAGCATCGTCCGTAACATCAGTTCCTCCAAGGTGATTCAACACGTCCGTCCGGCCCGGTGGGCTCCAGGCTTGTCAGCCCTTGGGTGCCGGCGTTCCCGATTTCGATGGCGATGTTGTCCAGCAGTCTGGTGTTGCCCAGCCGGGCGGCAACCAGCACGCGTCCGGGCCGGTTGGCCTGCAGCGGGCCCAGCCCGGCGTCGCGCAGCTGCAGGTAGTCGACCTCGATGGCGGGCACCGCGGCCAGCACGGCGCGCGCCGCGTCCAGCACGGCGTCCGCGCCCGCCGGTGAGCGGTGCACGGCGGCGAGCAGCGCCGCCGACAGCGTCCCGGCCAACTCGCGCTGGGAGGGGTCCAGGTAGCGGTTGCGCGACGACATCGCCAGCCCGTCGGATTCCCGCACGGTCGGCACGCCGATCACCTCGACGTCGATGTTCAGGTCGGCGGTCATCTGCCGGATCAGGACCAGCTGCTGATAGTCCTTCTCGCCGAAGAAGATCCGGTCGGGACGCACGATCTGCAGCAGCTTGCACACGACCGTCAGCACGCCGGCGAAATGTGTTGGCCGAGCAGCGCCTTCGAGTTCGGCGGCCAGCGGACCGGGCGCCACGGTGGTACGCAGGCCGTCGGGGTACATCGCGGCGGCGGTCGGGGCGAACACCATCTCGACGCCTTCGCCGCGCAGCTGCGCCAGGTCGTCATCAAGGGTGCGGGGATAGGCGTCGAGGTCTTCCCCAGCACCAAACTGCAACGGATTCACGAAGATCGAAACCGCCACCACGGAGCCGGGCACGCGCTTGGCGGCGCGCACCAGGGCCAGATGCCCGTCGTGCAGCGCGCCCATCGTCGGCACCAACATCACCCGGCGGCCGGTGTGCCGCAGCGCGCGGCTGACGTCCGACACGTCGCGCGGCGCCGGGTAGACGTTCAGTTCGCCCGGCCTGAAGGCCGGTGGCCGGGCCGTCATCGCGTTCATCGCAACAACACCTCGACGACGTCGGAGGGAGCGTGTGCGCGCTGTGCGGTCCGTAGCGCGTTCACCCGGTAGGCCTGGGCCAGTTCCGGATCGACCTGCGCCAGCGCGTGCAGATGGTCGGCTACCGCGGCCGCGTCGCCGCGGGCGACCGGACCGGTGAGCGCGGCCTGCCCGCGCTGCAGCGTGTTCTCCAGCGCCGCTCGGGCCAGCGGCCCGACGATGCGCTCGGCGAGGCCGCCGGGCTGCTCGTCGACGGCTTGCTGCCCGAGCAGTTCGCTGCCCCGCAGCGCCGCCCGCAACGCGTCGAGCGCATCGGCGAGCACCGCCACGATGTGGTTGCCCGCATGGGCCAGAGCGGCGTGGTAGAGGATGCGGGCGTCCTCGCGGACGCAGAACGGCTCGCCGCCCATCTCCAAAACCAGCGACTGCCCGATCGCGTAGCCGACATCGTCGGCCGCGGTGATGCCGAAGCAGGTGTCCGGCAGCCGGCTGATGTCCTCGTCGGAGCCGGTGAACGTCATCGCCGGGTGGATCGCCAGCGGTATGCAGCCGTGCTGGATCAGCGGCGCGAGGATGCCGACCCCGTTGGCGCCCGACGTGTGGACCACGATCGTGCCGGGTCGCACCGCCGAGGTGGCGGCCAGCCCGGCCACCAGGCCGGCGAGTTCGCTGTCGGGAACCGACAACAGCAGCAGTTCGGCCGCGGCGGCCACATCCTGGGGTGCGGCCACCGAGGTGTCCGGCAGCCGGCGGGCCGCCCGCTGCCGTGACGCGTGGGAGATGGCGCTGCACGCCACCACGACGTGCTCGGCGCGCTCCAGCGCGACACCCAGGGCGGTACCCACCCGGCCTGCCGAAATGATCCCCACCTTGAGCCGGGCCGGGCGCAAACCGTCGAACTGCTCCATCGCAGACGACCTCACAATGTTTATTCGTTCGTTCCAGTCCCAGGTGCTGGGTACCGGACGGTCACTAAGACTTTAGTCGATCGGTGACGCTGACCCAATGTGAGGAAGGTCCCAGCTCAGCCTTCCCGACGACGACGCCGGCCACCGCCGGACGGCTGCACCTGCAGCCGCGCCAGCAGGTCGGCAACCGACTGACCGCCGGTTTGCGGGCCCTCACCCGCGCTGTCCAGCCCGTCGGGCCCGGAGTCCGCGCCAAGGTGGCGGGGTGCGGGCTCCGGATGCGGCGCGGGGGCGAGTCGGGGTGGCGGTGGCGGCGCGGTCGCAGCTGCGGGTGGCGGCACTGCGCCGGGCTCGTTCGGTCCGATGAAGTTCGCGACGGAATAGTCCCGGTACTCCGCGGAATGGCGGGAGCGTGCCCGACGGCCGGATTCGCCGGCTGGCGCTGGGGGCTCGGGCTCGACCGGCGGGCCCTCGAACGGCTCCTCGGGGTTGGAATGCCGGGAGCGCCGGCGTCGGCCTGACGGTTCGGCGGCTGCATCGGGTGAATCGCCGCCCGCCCAGTTGCTGCCGAAGGCTCCCGGCGGCAGCCAGAGCCCGTCGGAGAGAACCGGCTGCCAGTCGGGCCGCACCGATCCGGGCTGCGGCTCCGGTGATGGTGGTGGCCCGGGTGGCGGCACCTGCTGCGGGTGTGGCTGCCAGTGCTGGGGCTCGAATCGCTGCTCGGCCGCCGCCGGGGCGGGCATCGGCGGGGGCGGATACGGGACCTCCTGCGGGGCCACGTACGGCGGAGTCTCCGGATACTGAGCCTGCGGCGGCGGGTAGGCCGGCTCTTGGTGGCTTTCGTATTGGTACCGGGCCCGCTCCCGTGCGCGGGGCGGCAGCAGCGGTCCCCCACTAGCGGCGCTAGCGGGAGGTACCCCCACTTCGGGCACGTCGATGATCGCGGATTCGTCGGTGCGGGGTTCAGCGGAGTCCACCGGGTTGCCCTCGCGGACGGAGGTGACCCGATCGCTGGTGACCCAGTCGACTCCCGCGGCTTCACCGTTGCGGTCCCAGTCGCTGTATGCGCGGGCGGGCGGCGTATCGGTCTCCATGGTTCCCAGTGCCGGCCGCTGCTCGAGGTCGGTGTCGAACAAGATTTCCAGGCTGGTCCGCAGCGCGGCCACTTCCGCGCGCAGCGCGGCCAGATCGTCGTCGGCCTGAGCGCGTATCTCGGAGGCCAGCTCGCGACGCAACTGGGACTCGACGGTCAGCTCGTACTCGCGGCGGGCCGAGATTTCCCGATCCAGCTGCAGGTCGTAGACCAGCTTCAGGTCACGCACCCGCGACTGATCGGCGTCGCTTTGCCGGCGGTAAAGCACCGACACGAAAGCACCGGCGACTGCGGCCCACAGCGCCAGGATCACAGCGAGCTTGAGAAGTTCCACCCGATTGGTGAAAACCAGTGCGGAACTGGCCCCCATCGCGAGGACCAGCAACGCCGTCAAGAGCACCCACCCCGGCCTGCGGCCGCCGCGCCGACCCCGGGCGCCGCGGGACAGAACGGTCATGGCCAAACTGTACCTGTGCGACGTCATCCAGCGTGTCGCGCGACTCCGGCGATTCTCACCTGGGTTAATTCGGTGATTAATCGCCGTTAACTGCCCGGTCGTTCTCGTCCGCCCTGCGAGGGCGGTCCGCAACCTCGGCGGACGCCCTAGCCTTCGGCTCCCTCGGCCCCCTCGGCCCCCTCGCCGTGCTCGGTCGGATCCTGCGGAGATTTGCAGCAGTGCTGTAACCACAGCGCGGCGACCAACAACGCCAGCGCGCTGACCGCGGCCACCACGGTTCCGGTGGTGTCCTCCGCGGCGACCCGCAGCCAGGACCGCCGCGGCAGGAAGTACACCAGCACTCCGACCCACCAGCCCAACACCAGGGCGCCCACCCACGCCGACGCCTTGGCGATCACCACGGTGCGTGCCACCGCGAGCGGGTGCAGCCACCCCGGCCCATCACCGACCTCCCCTTCGGCGATCCTGGCCCGCACGTAGCGCGCCCACAGCGCCTCGGCGATGGCCACGGCGAGCAGTGACAGACCAGTCCACACCGTGATCGGCGGAAACCACCGGAACAGCACCTTGATCAGCAGGAAACTCAGTACCGCAGCGCCGACCACCGCGGCCGTCAGGTCACGTTTCCTGGTCGGCCCCATCAGCTCTTCGATTCCGGATCGGCTGGGGACTTCGCCGGGTGTTCGAGCGTCTGGGCGGACAACCGGACGGCTTGTTGGTCGGCGGGGTCGAGTTCGGCCAGCAGCTGGGCGACGGGTTGGGGCCCTCCGGCCACGGTCAGCTGAGCACCCGGGTCGACGGCCAGCCAGGGCACCATCACGAAGGCCCGCAGATGGGCCAGCGGGTGCGGCAGCGTCAGGTTGTTGTCCAGACTGATCACCTCCGCGTCCGCGGAGTAGCAGGCGATCAGGTCGACATCCAGGGTGCGCGGGCCCCAGCGCTCGCCGCGAATCCGGCCGGCTGCCCGCTCGAACTCCTGCGCCCGGCGCAGCCAGGCCTGGCCGTCGCGGGCCGGGTCGTCGGCGATCAGCACCGCGTTGAGGAACGGACCCTGCTCCACGCGCCCCCAGGGGGCGGTCTCGTAGACGGGCGAGACCGCCAGCAGCGCGTCACCGAGCCCGTCGACGACCGACTGCAGTCGCGCCAGCCGGTCCCCCAGGTTGGAGCCGATGGACAGTACGACGCGCGTCATCACACTCCGCCCGCGGGGATCACCGAACCGCGCCCGCCGCGCCGCGACCGCCGGATCACCACCGCGACATCGGCGAACTTCTGCGGTATCGGGGCCTGCGGCTTGTGCACCGTCACCTCGACGGCGTGTACGCGTTCGTCGTCCATCACGTGATCGGCGATCTCGGCTCCCACCGTCTCGATCAGATTGTGCGGGGGGCCCGCGACGATGTCGGCGGCCCGCTGCGCCAGGGCGGCGTAGTCGTGGGTGTCGGCCAGGTCGTCGCTGGCCGCGGCATCGACCAGGTCGATCCAGACGACGATGTCGACGACGAATTCCTGCCCGTTGGTCCGCTCGGCCTCGAAGACTCCGTGCCGGCCATGAACTGTCAAGCCGCGCAACTCGATTCGGTCAGCCATCGCTATCAGTCCCGCTCTGTCTGCGTCCAGGAACCGACGACCTTGAGGGCGTCGACCGAGGCCCGCACATCGTGCACTCGCACACCCCAGGCCCCGTAGAGGGCGGCCAGCGCGGAAATCACCGCGGTCGCCGTCTCGCGCCCATCGGGCGGTCGGGGCGACCCGTCCGGTCCGGCCAACAGCGTACCGAGGAACCGTTTCCGCGAGGCACCCAGGAGTACCGGCACCCCGGTGGCCACCAATTCGGGCAAGGCATGCAGCAGCGCCCAATTGTGTTGTCCCGTCTTCGCGAATCCGAGCCCGGGATCGATGATCACCTTGGCCGGGTCGACGCCGGCGGCCACCGCGTCGTCGACACCGGCCAGCAGTTCCGAACGAACCTCGGCCACCACATCTCGGTAGTGCGGGGCCTCGTGCGGGCGGTCGGACGACACCGATCGCCAATGCATCAACACCCACAGCGCACCGGCCTCGGCCACCAGCGGTGCCATCGCCGGATCGGCCCGCCCGCCGGACACGTCGTTGACGATCCGCGCGCCGTTCTCCAGGGCGGTCCGAGCGACCTCCGCGTGCATGGTGTCGATACTCACGGTAATACCTTGGGCTGCAAGTTCTTTGACGACGGGAACGACGCGGGAGCTCTCGACCCGAGGGTCGATCCGGGTGGCACCGGGCCGGGTCGACTCACCGCCGACGTCGATGATCGCCGCGCCTTCAGCAGCCAAGGCCAGGCCGTGCGCGACAGCTGTGTCGGCGGAGAGGTAGCGCCCGCCATCTGAGAATGAGTCGTCAGTGACGTTCACAACCCCGACAACCTGCACAGGCAGCGAACTCACTTACGCAGGATGAGGTCGAGCGCTTCGGCTCGAGAGGCAGCATCGGTCTTGAACTGGCCGCGCACCGCCGAAGTGGTGGTGATGGCACCGGGCTTGCGGACACCGCGCATCGCCATGCACAGGTGCTCGGCCTCGACCACGACGATCGCCCCGCGGGGGTCGAGCCGCTTCACCAGGGCATCGGCGATCTGGCTGGTCAGCCGCTCTTGCACCTGCGGCCGCTTGGCGTAAAGGTCAACCAGCCGAGCGATTTTCGACAGGCCGGTCACCCTGCCCTCCGTACCGGGGATGTAGCCGACATGGGCCACCCCGTGGAACGCCACCAGGTGATGCTCGCACATGGAGTACAGCGGGATTTCCTTGACGATCACCAACTCGTCGTGCTCTTCGTCGAACATGGTGTTAAGCACCGCGTCGGGCTCGGTGTAGAGACCGGAAAACATCTCCCGGTACGCGCGAGCGACGCGGGCCGGGGTGTCGCGCAACCCATCTCGATCGGGATCTTCACCGATCGCGTACAACAACTCGCGGACCGCCGCCTCTGCACGTGGCTGGTCGAACGCCCTTGCGCGATCCAGCGCGCTGCGGGTATCCGGCCCCAAACCCGGTAAGGCCATCGAAATCTCCGTTCGTCAGCCGCGGGCCGGCGGGTTGGACCGGCTTACATCCTCATCCGGTTGGTCAGGGGATTTTTCCGGATCCGGGCTGGGATGACCGGGCGGGGGGTAGGGCGGATAGGGCGGGTACGACGGCTGACCCTGGCCCCGGCTCGGCTGGCCCGGATAACTCGGGGCCGGCGCAGGCCAATGCGGCTGCGGCGGAGGCGGATACCGGTGCCCCTGCGGTTGGTGCTGCTGCGGTGGCGGCGGGGGCCATCCGGGCGCATACCAGCCGGCCGGAGCACCGTAGTCCGGCTGGGTGGGACGGCGCGCCGCTGCGCGATCGCCGGCGCCCTGACCATCGTGAGAACCGTTGGGGCCGTGGGCTTTTCTATCGGCCTCCGCTTGCGCTGCCTCGGCGGCCTGGCTGGCCGCCGCGATGGCCGCCTTGAAGGCCGGCTCGGGGACCGGCTGGGGCCACGGCTCGCCGCGCTCGATCGCCAGCTCGCCGGGCGTCTTGATCGGCGGCTTGTCCGACGGGATGCGGCCGCCGAAATCGTCGAACATCGTTAGCCGGGGCCGCTTTTCGACGTTGGCGAAGATCTGCTCCAGCTCGGGCCGGTGCAGGGTTTCTTTTTCCAGCAGCTCGCCGGCCAAGATGTCGAGTACATCGCGATAGTCGGTAAGGATCTCCCAGGCCTCGGTGTGCGCCGCCTCGATCAGCTTGCGGACCTCGTCGTCGATGTCGCGGGCAACCTCGTGGGAGTAGTCCGCCTGGTTGCCCATGGTGCGGCCCAGGAAGGGGTCGCCGTGCTCGGAGCCGTATTTGACAGCGCCGAGCTTGGAACTCATGCCGAATTCGGTGACCATCGCGCGCGCGGTTTTGGTGGCCTGCTCGATGTCGGACACCGCGCCGGTGGTCGGCTCGCGAAATACCAGTTCCTCGGCCGCGCGCCCGCCCATCGCGAACACCAGCTGGGCGATCATCTCCGAGCGGGTGCGCAGGCCCTTGTCTTCCTCGGGCACGGCGACGGCGTGACCGCCGGTGCGGCCGCGGGCCAGGATCGTCACCTTGTAGACCGGGTCGATGTCCGGCATCGCCCAGGCCGCCAGGGTGTGGCCGCCCTCGTGGTAGGCGGTGATCTTCTTCTCGTGTTCGCTGATGATCCGGCCCTTGCGGCGCGGGCCGCCGATCACCCGGTCCACCGCCTCTTCCAGGGCGGGCCCGGTGATCACCGTGCCGTTCTCGCGCGCGGTCAGCAGCGCTGCTTCATTGATGACGTTCGCCAGGTCGGCACCGGTCATGCCGACGGTCCGCTTGGCCAACCCCGCGAGATCGGCGTCCGGGCCGATCGGCTTGCCCTTCGAGTGCACTTCCAGCACCGCGCGCCGGCCCGCCAGATCGGGATTGGACACCGGGATCTGGCGGTCGAAGCGTCCTGGCCGCAGCAGAGCCGGGTCCAAAATGTCGGGCCGGTTGGTGGCGGCGATCAGGATGACCCCGCCCCGTGGATCGAAGCCGTCCATCTCGACCAGCAACTGGTTGAGCGTCTGCTCGCGTTCGTCATGACCGCCGCCCAGACCCGCGCCGCGCTGGCGCCCGACCGCGTCGATCTCGTCGACGAAAATGATGCACGGACTGTTCTGCTTGGCCTGGTCGAACAGGTCGCGGACCCGCGAGGCACCGACACCGACGAACATCTCGACGAAGTCCGAACCGGAGATGGTGAAGAACGGCACCCCCGCCTCACCGGCAACCGCTCGGGCCAGCAGCGTCTTACCGGTTCCCGGCGGCCCGTAGAGCAGCACGCCCCTGGGGATCTTGGCGCCCAGCGCCTGGTATCGCGACGGGTTCTGCAGGAAGTCCTTGATCTCGTAGAGCTCCTCGACCGCCTCGTCGACGCCGGCGACGTCGGCGAACGTGGTCTTGGGCATGTCTTTGGAGAGTTGCTTGGCGCGCGATTTGCCGAATCCGAAGCCCATGCGGGCGCCGCCCTGCATGCGGGAAAACATCACGAACAGGCCCACCAGCAACAGCAGCGGCAGCACGTACACCAGCAGCTCGCCCAGGATGCTGCCCTCGTTGACGACGGTGGCAACCTTTGCGTTCTTCGCGTTGAGCGCGTTGAACAGGTCGACGGCATAACCGTTGGGGAATTTGGTGATGACCTTGTCGGAGTTGTCGGTGTCGCTGTTGCCCTTCTTCAGCGTCAACCGCAATTGCTGCTCACGGTCGTCGATCTGCGCGCTCTTGACGTTGTCGCCGCTGATCTGGGACATCGCCACCGAGGTGTCGACGGGCTTGTAACCGCGGGTGTCATCGCTGAAATAGAAGAACGACCAGCCGAGCACCACTACGACAGCGATCGCCGTGACGATGCGAATCACGTTTTTCCGGTTCATCAATCATCGGCCGTTTCGGCCAGGTCCTTCCCCGATACACGCAGCTGGAAAAGTTCAGGCTACCGCTATACCAACGAGGGGCGGTTCCCGATGCGACCTAGAGCACCGCAAATTGAGTTCGGGGACGGCGAGGCCACACTGGGATGACACTGCGCAGCCATGATCAAGTTGGCGGGCGCCTTACTCGTCGTAATAGCGAGCTTCGAGCACATTGCCGTCCGGATCGGAGAAGTAGTAGATGTGCGGTGCCCACCCCCGGGCCCCGTAGCTGCGGTCCAACCGGGCGCTGGTGTCCACACCCGCCTGCTGCAGACGCCGATCCAGCGCCTCGTATTCGGACTTCGACAGCGCCAGGCAGACGTGATTGACCGGGTGTCCGGCACTGCCCGCGACCTTGGTCAGCGACTCGCTGGCGGCACTGGTGGCCATCGGCGACAGGTCGATGATCGAGTCCTCGCTCACCCGGACACTCGGAAACGGCGCTTCTCCGGCTTCGAACTCCTCGAACCGCACCGGCGTGAGTCCGATCACCTTCGTATAGAAGTCCATCGATGCCCGCGGATTCTTCGTCCACAACACGATGTGGTCCAGTCGCCTCATGCCGTGTCCACCCGCTTTCCTTAGCTGTCGTATCCGCGATATCTACCAGACCCGGCCACGAAGTGAACGGCCATTTTCAACTCCACTCAATACTTCTCACGCCACAGGGGTTGTGCTTTGGTGTGTTGGTGCCCATATCAACCGAACGGTTAGTAGAGACCAATGGCGTCCGGCTGAAGGTGGTCGAAGCCGGCGATCGCGGTGCGCCAGTGGTGGTCTTGGCCCACGGCTTTCCCGAATTGTCCTACTCGTGGCGACACCAGATCCCGGCGCTCGTCGAGGCCGGCTACCACGTGCTGGCACCCGACCAGCGCGGTTATGGCGGCTCCTCCCGCCCCGATGCGATCGACGCCTACAACATCCGCGAGCTGACGACCGACATCGTCGGCCTGCTCGACGACGTCGGCGCCGAGCGAGCCGTCTGGGTCGGCCACGACTGGGGTGCCCCGGTGGCCTGGACCGCGCCCCTGCTGCACCCCGACCGGGTCGCCGCGGTCGTGGGGTTGAGTGTCCCGCCCACGCCGCGCTCGAAGGCGCCGCCGACCCAGGTGTGGCGCGGCAGATTCGGCGAGAACTTCTTCTACATCCTGTACTTCCAGGCGCCCGGCGTCGCCGACGCCGAGCTCAATGCCGAACCCGCCCGGTTCATCCGCCGCATCATGGGCGGGCTGGCCGCCCCCGGAGATCACGACGCCGCGATGCGCATGATCGCCCCGGGCCCGGAGGGCTTCATCGATCGGCTGCCCGACGCCGACGTGCTACCGGACTGGATCAGTGCCGATGAGCTCGACCACTACATCGGTGAGTTCTCCCGCACCGGGTTCACCGGCGGCCTGAACTGGTACCGCAATTTCGACCGCAACTGGGAGATCACCGCCGCCCACGCCGGCACGAAAATTTCGGTGCCCTGCCTATTCATCGGCGGCACAGCCGATCCCGTGCTGGCATTCGCCCCCGCCGACCGCTCGGCGGAGATCATCTCCGGCCCCTACCGCCAGGTGCTGATCGAGGGCGCCGGGCACTGGCTACAACAGGAACGGCCCGACGAGGTCAACTCACTATTGCTGGAATTTCTCAACGGATTGGAGCTGCGGTGAACGCACCGCTTGGTTTCGGCGTCTTCATCACACCATTTCACCCGATCGGCCAATCTCCAACGGTCGCACTGGAATACGACATGGAACGCGTCGTTGCCCTGGACCGCCTGGGGTTCGACGAAGCCTGGTTCGGCGAGCACCACTCCGGTGGCTACGAGTTGATCGCCTGCCCGGAGGTGTTCATCGCGGCCGCCGCGGAACGGACCAAGCACATCCGGCTGGGCACCGGCGTGGTCTCGCTGCCCTACCATCACCCGCTGATGGTGGCCGACCGCTGGGTGCTGCTGGACCACTTGACCCGCGGCCGCGTGATGTTCGGCACCGGACCCGGGGCGCTGCCGTCGGATGCCTACATGATGGGCATCGACCCGGTCGATCAGCGGCCGATGATGCAGGAGTCGCTGGAAGCGATCCTCGCGCTGTTCCGCGCCGGGCCCACCGAGCGAATCGACCGCCACACCGACTGGTTCACATTGCGCGACGCGCAACTGCATATCCGCCCGTACACCTGGCCCTATCCGGAAATCTCCACGGCGGCAATGATTTCGCCGTCCGGGCCACGGCTGGCAGGCGCGCTGGGCACGTCGTTGCTGTCGCTGTCGATGTCGGTGCCCGGCGGTTACGCCGCACTGGAAACCACCTGGGATGTGGTGCGCGAGCAGGCCGCCAAGGCCGGCCGGGCCGAACCGGACCGGGCGGGCTGGCGGGTGCTGTCCATCATGCACATCGCCGATAGCCGCGAGCAGGCGATCAACGACTGCACCTACGGGCTCCAGGATTTCGCGAAATACTTCGGCGCGGCGGGATTCGTCCCACTGGCCAACAGCGTCGAGGGCTCGCAGACGCCGTACGAGTTCGTCGAAGACTATGCGGCTAAAGGGAATTGCTGCATCGGCACCCCCGACGACGCGATAGCGCACATCGAAGACCTGCTGGAACGGTCGGGCGGCTTCGGAACACTGCTGATGCTCGGTCACGATTGGGCCTCACCCGAAGCGACGTATCACTCCTATGACCTGATGGCCCGCAAGGTGATTCCCCACTTCAAAGGACAGCTGGCGGCGCCGCGGTCTTCGCACGACTGGGCCAAAGACCATCGCGACCAACTGATCAGCCGCGCCGGCGAGGCCGTCGTGAAAGCCATCACCGAGCATGTCGGCGAGCAGGAAGGCGCGGTGAAGTGATGCGCGCCTCGGTGCTGCGCGACGGCCGGATGGTCTACCGCGACGACGTCCCCGACCCGGTACCCGAATCCGGCCAGGTGCTAGTCGCCATTCGGGCCTGCGGAATCTGCGGCTCCGACTTGCATTTCGCCGCGCACGGTCAGCAGGTGCTGGAGATGACAGAGCGGGTGGCGCGCGGCTCGGGCGGCATGGACGTCGACCTGACGCACGACATCTTCATGGGCCACGAATTCAGTGCCGAGGTGCTCGAAGCTGGTCCCGACACCGACACCTATCCGCCCGGTTCCATCGTCACGTCTATTCCGGTGCTGTTGTCCGCCAAGGGCGTGGAACCGATCGTCTACAGCAACAACACGATCGGCGGCTATGCGGAGCGGATGCTGCTCTCGGCGCCGCTGCTGCTGCCCATCCCCAACGGCCTTGACCACAAACACGCCGCCCTGACCGAGCCGATGGCGGTGGGGCTGCACGCCGTCAACAAGTCGAACATCGACCCGGGCGAGACCGCCCTGGTGCTGGGATGCGGCCCGATCGGCATCGCGATCATCGCGTCCCTTCGCGCGCGCGGCGTGGAAAGCATTGTGGCATCGGATTTCTCGCCGAAGCGACGCGAGCTGGCCACCGCGATGGGCGCCCACCAGACGCTGGACGCAGCCCTTGGTTCGCCGTTCGACAGCGTCAAACCCGCGGTGGTATTCGAGGCGATCGGAGTGCCCGGCATCATCGACGACGTGTTGTTGCGGGCACGGGCGGGCACCCGTCTGGTCGTCGCCGGAGTATGCATGGAGTGCGACACCTTCCATCCGTTCTTCGCGATTGCCAAAGAGATCAATGTGCAGTTCTCGCTGGCCTACGGCCCCGAGGAGTTCTCCGAAGCACTGCGCTCACTGGCCGACGGCGAGATCGACGTCGGCCCGCTGATCACCGGCGAGGTAGGCCTGGACGGGGTCGGCGCGGCCTTCGACGACCTCGCCGACCCCGAGCGGCACTGCAAGATTCTCGTCACGCCCTAGGCGGTTAGGCCCAGCTAGACCCGACCGCGCTGTCGGTGGTGGCCATATTGCTGCCGGCAGTTTGCACCTTTTGCCCGTGGGTGTTGGCCTGTTCGTAGATCACCTGGAAGTTGCGGCCCAGCTGGATGATGAACTCCTGGCACGCAGCCGACCCGGCGCCGCCCCAAAAGTCTCCGGCGGCAAGCACATCGCGAACGATGGCCTGGTGTTCGGCTTCCAGGGACGCGGCCTGCGCGCGGATCGTGGCGCCGTGGGCGTCGACATCGCCGAATTGGTAGTTGATCGTCATCGTTAAACGTCTCCTGTTTGTAGAGGATTGATGGGTGGGCTAATTGCCCAGGATCTGCTGCGAGGCTTGCTCTTGCTGCTCGTAGTTGTTGGCGTCGCGGACCAGTCCGTCGCGCACTCCGTACAGCATGTTCACGATGTTGCGAAATGCCTGATCGGTCTGGCCCATGGTGTCGTACGAGGTCGTCTGGGCCTGTCCGCTCCAACCGGCGCCGGCGATGTTCTGCGAGGACGCCCACATCTTGCGGGCTTCGTCCTGCACGGTCTGGGCGTGCACCTCGAAGCGGCCCGCGATGTCCCGCATCGCGTGCGGATCGGTCATAAAACGTGCGGTCATTACATGTCTCCTTCGAAACGTGTTGTCAGTTCTGATGATTGGTTAACGCTGAGTCGAGAGAGCTTCTCCTCCTCCCGTCATCCGACCACGCGCGGCAATACGCTTGCGCGAGATGGCATGGCAGCGCCGAAGCCGCGCATCTCCAGACCCCCAACCTGACTCGCGGGGATACTCCGCGGAGCCAGCATTGGCGCGCCGGCACTCGTCAATGGCGCGGCGGCCGGTGCGGCAGCCTCCGGGGTTGCAGCGGTCCAGCTCGACGGCACCGACAGACCGCCGACGGAAGGTGCCTGACCCATCGCCGCCGCCGGCATCAGCCGGGCCGGCGCGAGCATCTCGGGCTCGCGCATTATCGGGTGGGCGGGAACCAGACGTTCCATCCCGGGCATCGCTAACCGAGGGACCGCCCCCGGTGCCTGCATCGGTGTCGCCAGACCCGCACTGGATGCGGCCATCCCACCCAGCCCCGGCGCGCTCGTGCCAGCACCCTGACTGAGGGGGGCGCCGAGCAGGCTGGAAAACCCGCTGATACCGGATTGGAAGCCGCTCAGCAGTGACGACGCGGAGGAGTTGAGCGCTGAGGGAAGCCCCATGGACGCTTGAGTGGCCATCCCTTGCGCAGCACCCTCCGCGTTGGCGGCGGCGGCCTGGGCGCCCGCGACGGTGGTGCCGGCCACCCCGGCCGGATTGGTGGTGGGCGGCGCCACCGCCATCGGAGTCAACGTGCTCGCCGCCATCGAAGCTGCGGCATAGGCGTACATCGCGGCGGCGTCTTGGGCCCACATCTCGCCGTAATGCGCCTCGGTGGCCGCGATCGCCGGGACGTTTTGACCAAGGAAGTTCGTCGCGATCAGCATCATCAGCAAGGACCGGTTGGCGGCGATCACCGGCGGAGGCACGACAGCGGCAAAAGCCGCCTCGTGTGCCGCTGCGGCCGCCGCCGCCTGCATCCCCGCCTGCTCGGCCTGCGCGGCGGTGCTGTGCATCCAGGCCACATAGGGTGCGGCGGCGGCGGCCATCGCTGCTGACGACGGGCCCTGCCAGCCGGCGTCAGCAAGCTCCAATATCACCGACCCGTAGCCGGTCGCAGTCGATTGCAGCTCCGCGGCCAGCCCCTGCCAGGCCGTCGCTGCGGCCAGCATCGGCGCTGATCCCGGGCCCGCGTACAGCAAGCCGGAGTTGATTTCTGGGGGTAATGCACCGAATTCGATCACTTCATGCCCTTTTCGCTGGTTGGTTCTATGCCACTGCCGAGATGGCGGGCGTGGGGTTGACAGGTGCTGCGGGCGCCAGGGCGCCGGCCGCGAGGGGCACCCGGTGCTGGGGCGCGAAAGGCAACAACTGCCCGGGCGCGACATGCTGGACCGCCGCGCTGGGCGCCAAGTCCGCCCGCGCGACCTGCTGCGCGGGAGCGACGTGCTGGGCTGGCGCCGGGCGCGCGGGCGCAACGTGCTGGGCCGGCACGGTGGGCGCCGGATGCGCAGGTGCGACACGCTCGGCAGGGGCGGCGGGCGCCGCCTGGGCACCATAGTTGCCGCGTCCATACGGCGTTGCGTGGCTGCCATAGCCGCCCCCGTGCCATTGCGGGCTGGTGGGCGCCACGTGGCCGCCCGCGGCCTGCGTCGCATTGGCGGCCTCGGTGGTCGCATAGGAGTCCGCGCCAAGCCTCAGGGAGTCGACGAACCGTTCGTGGATCATGCTGGCCTCGGCGCTGATCGCTTGGTACTGCTGGCCGTAAGCAGAGAACCTGGCCGCCGTCATCGCCGAGACCTCATCGGCTGCTGCCGGAATCACCCCGGTCGTCGGGAATGCGGCGATCCCGTTGGCCGCACTTACGGCCGAGCCAATCGCTTGCAGCTGGCCGGCCGCCGCTAACAGCAGCTCCGGCACCGTGGTCACGAACGACATGTGTCTTCTCCTCTTGATACGAACCGTGATGCCGGGAACCGGCACAGGCAGGACGCTTCTTGGTTTGTGTTGTCGTACTTGCGGACACTATGTCATAAATTAGGAATATCTGTCTAGTCTTCGGCAATAGGTTCTAGTTTCGGGCTGTGACCTCGCGACTCAGGACGCTTTGACCGTGTTTTGGCATCGGGATACTCTGGTCGAGTGCCACGAACCAACGCTGCCGGGTGGGAATTGAGGCGCCTGCTTGAGGCGACCCTGAACCGTGACATCACCGTTGAAGAATTGCGGGATGCCTGCGGTGTCACCAAGGGCCGCTGGTACGGAGCCGGCGGGCGCGCAGGCGCCGACGACTTCCCCGATGCCGAAGAGGCCAGGCGCGCGGCTCATGCATTCGGCCTCAGCGCGACCTGGGTACAAGTCGAACTCCGCCTGATAACACCGGAAGATGTGCGCGAGGCCTTGGGCGAGCCGCAATCTCTGGACCCTTTCCAGATCACGACACAACAGCGAGTGCTGATGCCGAATCCGACGGCCGAGGAGCCGCGCACCTAAGGCGCCGTCGGCTGACCGCTGTGGCGGCCAGCACCTGGGCCGGGCCCCGAATACATCAGCGTGGAGTTGATCTCCGGCGGCAACTGTGCGAAATCCAGCATTGGTGTCCTCGCCTAGCCGGCCGCGGTGGCGTTGGCGATCTCCGTGGCGGCATACGAACCGGCACTGATGCCAAGCATTGTCGCCAACTGCTCTCGGACCCTGGCAGCCTCGGCGCTGATCTCCTGAAACAGCTGCGCGTGCGAAACAAACTGTGCCGCAATCAATATCGAAACCACATCAGCAGCTGCCGGGACCACCCCCGTCGTCGGTGTCGCCGCAGCCGAACTCCCCTCCCGCACTGCCGCATTGACGCTATGCAGCTCGCCGGCAACTGCATCCAGCACTTCCGGCTGCGCCCTCAAAAAAGACACATCTCCTCCTCAAAAGCTGTTTTATTTCACCAACTTTCAGCAGCCATGGTTCGGCTCCTGAATCAGACGACTGGCCACGTTAGATGCGGTATGTCCAGAGATGACAGCCCCAGACTGGCCAATTCATTGCCGAGTCGATAACTGTTCATATTGCCAATCGGACACGCTGCGACATTTGTTTTCTGCATGAAAGATTTTGCAAAACAATATGATTGGAGGGTGGTATGAATTTTCCGGTGGCGGGCCCGATAGCGGTTATGCTTCGCCCGCGAAGGCGCGTCAACTGCTGGACACAATTGCCGAACACCACTGCCGATCGTGATCGCTTCGGAAATCGCTGCGGTCCAATGCGCGTATGTCAACGAAACTCAGAAGGCAGGGAGCATCTTGCGCCGGACTGGGCTCCGGCGGACCGGCCGCTTAGGTCGTCGCGACGTCGCGGTGATTTCAAACTGGTGTTCACGCAAAACGATTCGCAGCCACCAACTGACTGACGGCGCCCGCGACGACAAGACGATGAGCAATCCTGGAGCGGCGAACCCACAAAGGGCTAGGGTGCCAGGCATGCCGATCGCACGAAGCGCCCCGAGGTTTGTCCGCTGGTCGATCGCTGCGGCCGCGGCCGGTCTGGCCCTGACCACGGTAACGGCGTGTGATTCCCACAATGCTCCCGCGCCGGGGGCAAATCCGCGTCAGGTCACCGTGCTGGGATCGGGGCAAGTGCAAGGTGTGCCGGACACGTTGACCGCCGACGTCGGTATCGAATTCAGCGCTCCAGACGTCACCGCGGCGATGAACCAGACCAATGACCGCCAGCAGGCGGTCATCAATGCGCTCGTCGGTGCCGGCCTGGACCGCAAGGACATCAGCACCACCGAGGTGACGCTGCAGCCGCAATACACCAATCCCGAGCAGGGCGGCACCGCCACCATCACCGGCTACCGCGCCACCAACGCCATCCGGGTCAGGATCCATCCGACCGACGCCGCATCACGAATGCTCGCGCTGATCGTCAGTACCGGCGGCGATGCCACCCGGATCAGTTCGGTCAGCTACTCGATCGCCGACGACTCGCAGTTGGTCAAGGACGCGCGGGCACGGGCATTCACCGACGCCAAGAACCGCGCCGACCAGTACGCCCAGCTGTCCGGGCTTCGGCTGGGCAATGTGCTGTCCATCTCGGAGGCGACCGGCGGCTCGCCGATGGCCGGGGCACCGGCGGCGCCACCGAGAGCGATGGCCACCCCGGTGCCGCTGGAGCCGGGCCAGCAGACGGTGAGCTTCTCGGTGACCGCGGTGTGGGAGCTGGACTAGCTCGGCTACTGCTCGTAGACCCTGGGGTCAAGGGTGCCGATGTAGGACAGGTCGCGGTAGCGCTCGTCGTAGTCCAGGCCGTAGCCCACGACGAAGTCGTTGGGAATGTCGAAGCCCACGTAGGCGATCTCGACGTTGGCGCGCACCGCGTCGGGCTTGCGCAGCAGCGTGCACACCCGCAGCGAGCGGGGATGGCGGCTCTTCAGGTTCCGCAGCAGCCACGACAGCGTCAGGCCCGAGTCGACGACGTCCTCGACGATCAGCACGTCGCGATCGTTGATGTCGCGGTCCAGGTCCTTGAGAATGCGCACCACGCCCGACGACGACGTCGACGAGCCATACGAGCTGACGGCCATGAATTCGAACTGCGTCGGCACCGGAATCGCGCGCGCCAGGTCGGTGACAAAGATCACGGCGCCCTTGAGCACGGTGATCAGCAGGAGATCCTGCCCGGTCTCGCTGACGGAGTCCCGGTAGTCGTCGCGGATTTGCTCGCCGAGCTCGCCGATGCGCGCCTGGATCTGCTCCGTGGTGAGCAGCACGGACTTGATATCCCCCGGGTACAGGTCCACGGGCTGCTCGGGGGTTATCGCCGAGGAGATCTGGGCCACGCCCACAGCGTGCCATGTCAGCGGCCGAACAACCAACGGCGGCGACAATTGCGGACTTTTATACGGGCTCGCGCCACAGGGTCAGGACGCCGTCGCGCCGCCCCGCGATCAGCCGCTCGCCCCGCAAGTCGGAGGCGACGGCCACCCCGCCCTGCCCGCGCCACGCGGTGACCAGCGCATCCACCCCGCGGATCTGCTTGTCGGTCAACCCGGTCGCACCGCCGGCCAGCAGCCAGCCGCGGATCACCCGGCGCCGCACCGGGTCGGCCAGCGTGGCCAGAGCCTGGGTCCGCAGCCCGGAGTCCGCCCGAACGCTGGGCAGCGCCTGCGCCGCAACCGCGTCGATGAACTCGGTGTCCTCCCGCAGCGCCGTCGCCGTCCGGGCCAGCGCCTCGGCCACCCCGCCGCCCAGCGCGTCCTCGAGCAGCGGCAGCACCTCGTGCCGCAGCCGGGTCCGGGTGAAGCGCCGGTCGCTGTTGTGCGGGTCCTGCCACGCCGTCAGGCCCAGCTCACGGCACGCGGCATGCGTCGTGGCGCGCCGCACCCCCAGCAACGGCCTGCACCACGGCGGGTCATGCGGGCGCATCCCGGCCATCGAGCGGGCTCCGGAGCCGCGGCCCAGCCCGAGTAGCACCGTCTCGGCTTGATCGTCGAGCGTGTGGGCCAACAGCACCGGCCCGTGGTGGTAGGCGCTCAACGCGGCGTAACGGGCCGCGCGCGCCGCGGCCTCGGGACCACCGTTCGGACCAACCGGGCTGCCGACTTGTACGCAAACCACTTGTGCGTCAACACATCCCAATGCGACCGCCTGGGCGCGTGCGGTTTCGGCGACAGCGGCCGATTCGGGTTGCAGGCCGTGGTCCACGATCAGCGCGGTGGTGGGCCGCAGCGGGGCCGCGACGGCGGTGAGCGCCAGCGAGTCCGGCCCGCCCGATAGCGCCACACACCACGGGTCGTCCCCGCTGACCAGATAGGTCTTGGCGAACGCCTCGACAGCTGCGCGCAGCTGCCCTACAGAATCCTGTCGATCCATCGCTGAGGGTTTTCGATCTCGGGGGGCAGCGGCAGCGTTTCGGGGCTCGTCCAGACGGTGTTGAACCGCTCCATTCCGACCCGGCCGACCACGTGGTCGACGAACGCCTTGCCGCGGGTGTACTGGCTGAGCTTGGCGTCCAGGCCCAGCAGGGCGCGCATCAGGCGCTGCAGCGGTGGCGGCTTGCGATGACGACGGTCGTCGAATCGATCGCGAATGGCGGCCACCGATGGCACCGCCTTCGGCCCGACGGCATCCATGACGTGGTCGGCGTGCCCCTCCAGCAAGGTGCCCAGCACCAGCAGCTGATCCAGGGCCTGGCGCTGCGGCTCGGACTGCACGGCGCGCACCAGGCCGACGATCCCCGACGCGGAACCGTCGGCGCCGGACGTCGGAAGGCCGCGGTTGCGCACGTAGGAGGCCAGCCTGCCGGCCACTTCCCCGATGTCGTCGCCGGCGTCGCGGGTCAACAACGCCAGGGCGTCCGACATGTAGTCGGGCAACCAGGGGTTGGCGGTGAACTGCACCCGGTGCGTCACCTCGTGCAGGCATACCCACAGCCGGAAGTCGGCCGGCTGGACCCGCAGCTGACGCTCGACGGCGATGACGTTCGGATACACCAGCAGCAGGCAGCCCTGTTTGTCGGTGGCGAACGGGTCGTACTGGCCGAGAATCCCGGAAGCGACGAACGCCAGCACGGCACCCGTCTGCGCGCCCGTGAGCCGGCCGGTGAGAAACCCGTGCGGCTTTTCGGTGCCACGCGTCATCACCCGCATCGAGTCCGCCGCGGCGCGAACCCACTCGCCGCGGTCGACGATGCGCGCCGCCGGCACCTCGCCGCTGGTGGCCAGGCCCGTGACGTCGCGTACCAGTGGTTCGGCTTTGGTCGCCGACCTGGCCAGCTCGTCAATCGCCTGACCGCGGGTGTAGTCGCTGGCCGGCGGTCCGGGCCGGGCAAGCCGACTGCCGACCGTCGCCGCGAACCGCCAGTCGACGGCGGTCCCCAGGGTCAGGTCGGATGGCGCGGTCATGTGCACCCGCAAGTCCACAGCCGGGTGGCCAGGGCGTCCATCACGTTGCGTCCGTTGGGGCCGGCGGCGTTGGAGATGAACGCGAACGTGAGCACGCGTCCGCTGCGGTCGGTGACGACCCCGACAAGCGAGTTGGTCGCGGTCAACGAGCCGGTCTTGGCGCGCAACCAGCCGGCCGGTCCCTGATTGGTGGCCTGGTCGAGAAAGCGCTCTGCCAGCGTCCCGCTGCCGCCGGCGATCGGCAGCAGATCCAGCAGCGCCCGCAACGACGGCTGGTCCGGCCCCGCGGCCGCCTGCACGGTGCCGTCGAGCGTCGTGGCCGTCAGGCGGTCGTCGACCGAGAGTCCGCTGGAATCCTGCAGCGCGGCGCCGGCGGTGTCGATGTGCGCGGTGCTCAACCGGTTGGTCACCGCGTCGACCGCACCCGCGAAGCTGCGCGGCCGATTGATCGCCGCCGCCACCTCACGGGCGATGCATTCGGCCAGCACGTTGTCGGAGTGGTCCATCATCTCGCCGAGCCGCTGGACCAGCGGCGCCGATTGCACCACCGCCAGCTGCCGCGCCCCGGACGGGGCGGAGGCGACGGTCACCGCGGCGGGATCCATTCCGAGGGCCTTGGCCAGCTCCCGCCCGGCGTCCAGCGCCGGAGTCTTGGACCGCCGTGAGTTGACGGTGCTCGGCTGGATGCGTCCGGCATCGATCATCAACGACTCGATCGGCGCGATGTCGCCGTTGTCGACGTCAGCCGGATCCCAGCCCTGCGCCATCGTCGGGCCGGTGAACGCCGAGGTGTCCACCTGCACGGCCGTCGGCGTCATGCCGCTGCGATGAATCTGCTCCACCAGGTCGCTGATCCGTGGCGCACCCCGGTACCAGGTCGGGACGGCCGGTGGTGCGGCCGACAGCGTCGGATCGCCCGCACCCACCAGCACGATCGGCCCCTGGGCGTTCTGGCTGCCGGCCACCACGCGGGTGCTGATGCGGGCCTGACGATCCAGCGTCAACAATGCCGCGGCCGCGGTCAGAACCTTGTTGGTAGACGCCGGCACCAACGGCAGGTCGTCGGCCACCTGCCACAGCTCTTTTCCGGTGGCGGCGTCGGTGACCCGGCCCCCGAGCCGGCCCAGATTGGGGTCGGCCGCCACCGGCGCCAGCACCGCCGCCAGCCCAGCAGCCGACGGCGTCTCGGCGGTGTCGGCGACGGGCACCATTCCCGGCTTCACGACCGGTGCGCGCGGAGGTGGTACGGGGACGTGCGCGTTGCTGCTGCCGTGCCCACCCGTGGTGAAGAAGGTGGCCGCGGCCACCACGGCTGCGACGAACGCCACCACGGCCAATCCCACGAACACCTGGGTGGATTTCCGCCAGCGAGTACGACCCATCACTCTCCTGACTGTTTGGTCCTATTCTGCCGAATCCGCCGCAACCCGCTCGACTAGGGTGATCCGCGACGCAACCGACCTACCCGGGTCCACCCGGATTTACTTCCCTTCAAAGGAGCCGAGACAGTGCAATTCGACGTGGTCATTGAGATCCCGAAGGGCCAGCGGAACAAGTACGAGGTCGATCACGAGACCGGGCGGGTGAAGCTGGACCGCTACCTGTACACGTCGATGGCCTACCCCACCGACTACGGGTTCATCGAGAACACCCTCGGCGAGGACGGCGACCCGCTGGACGTGCTGCTGCTGCTTCCCGAGTCGGTGTTCCCCGGCGTCCTGGTCGAGGCGCGGCCGGTGGGGATGTTCAAGATGGTCGACGAGGCCGGCGGTGACGACAAGGTGTTGTGCGTTCCGGCCGGCGACCACCGCTGGGACCACATCCAGGACATCGGCGACGTTCCGTCCTACGAGCTGGACGTCATCAAGCACTTCTTCTCGCAGTACAAGGCGCTGGAGCCGGGCAAGTACGTCAAGGCGGCGGACTGGGTCGGTCGCGCCGAAGCCGAGGCGGAGGTGGAGCGCTCCATCGCGAGGTTCAAAGAAGGCGGGCACTAACGCTTCTGGCGTAACCGCGCCCGCCCCGCTCGGGGATTCTCGGTGGCATCCTGGCGGTGTGACCCCGGTGTTGCATTTCGCCTCGAACTTCTGGTGGCTGATCTTCCCGTTCGCGGGTGCGATCGGAACTGGCGTCAGGGCGGTGGCCGCCGCCAATGAGCGCCGGGCGCAGCGACGGCTGGAACGGTACCGGCTGAAGCAGCAGACCAAGATCGCCGTCGCTCAAGCGAAGGGGCGGGCGCGCGACGACGAAGAAGGCTCCCGGCGGGACCTCACGAAACTCATTGCGGCACATGATCGTACGGATGCGCAGTGGCTGGAGTACGAGGTCGATATCGCCAAATTGCTGGACTTCCCGCTGATGACGAATATGCGCGATCCGCTGACCATCGCCTTCCACAAGGCGAAGCGGCACGCGGACCTGTTGCGGCCGGAGCGGCCCGAGGACTTCGCCGGCGATCGCGCCGCACAAGTGGACTACCGCGATGCGGTCCACGAGTACATCAGCGCGTTCGAGATCGCCGAGGCCGAGGCAATTCGCCGGCGCCGCAGCGACTTCTCCGAGGACGAGCAGCAACGGCTGGCCCGGGCCCAGAACCTGCTGCACCTGGCGCAGGACGAGGGAGCCACCCGTGAGGAGCGGCAGAACGCCTACGCGCGGGCCGGCAAGGAGCTCGACGGCCTGATCGTGCTGCCCGCTCCCGCGCGGGCCAGCATCGAACGGCGCATCGCCGGGCAGATCGAGGCATAGCCGCAAGGGTCAGGCGGCCTTGGCAGCGCGCCTGTTGCGCAGCACGCTCCACCCGAACGCCGCCCCGACGAAGACGACGCCCACCGAAGCGGTGGCGACCTCGGGAATCCGATACCGCTCCTCGATGGACACCAGCATGATCACCGCCAACGCGCCGATCGCCCAGTGCGCGCCGTGTTCCAGGTACACGTAGCGGTCCAGCGTCTGCTGCTGGACCAGGTAGATCGTGATCGACCGGACGAACATCGAGCCGACCAGCCCGAGGCCCAGGGCGATGATGATGGGGTCCGACGTGATCGCGAAGGCGCCGGTGACCCCGTCGAACGAGAACGCCGCGTCCAGCACCTCGAGGTACAGGAACAGCGTCAGGCCGGCCTTGCCCGTCGCCAGCACCGGCGCGGAGGCCGCGCCGTCGACTTCCGTCGGCCTGAATGCCTGGGCCAGACCGTTGACGATCAGATACGTCACCAGGCCCAGCAGCCCGGCCGTCAGCACTGTCGCACATTCGTCGCGAGAGTGGGTCAACTGCGTGCCGACCAGAATCAGCACGACGCCGGTGACCACCACCGAGACCTCTGCGAGACGACCAATACGTGCGAAAGGGACCTCAATCCACCTGAGCCACTTGATGTCTCGGTCATAAACGACGAAATCCAGAAATAGCATCAGCAGAAATATCCCGCCGAATGCCGCGATCTGCGGATGGGCGGCCAGCACCAGCTTTTCGTAGCTGGGCGAGCCGTCCGGGAATTCCAGTGCGCCATGCGGCGGCGGATTGAGCGCCAAGTCCAGCGCGCGGATCGGGTGTATACCCGCGGTGGCCCACACGATCAGTAACGGAAACACCAGGCGCATACCGAACACGGCGATCAAAATCCCGATGGTCAGGAACATCTGCCGCCAAAACGAGCTCATCCGCTTCAGCACGCTGGCGTTGATGATCGCGTTGTCGAAGGACAACGACACCTCGAGAATGGCCAGGGCTACCAAGAGAAACAGGGCATTGAGCCCGCCGTGGGCGTAACCGAGCGCGAGGGCCGCCAAGGTGAATAGCAGCGAGATCCCGAAGATGCGAGCGGCGGCCATGAGTCCTTCCCGACAGCCGCCCACATTAGGGCGAAGCCGGTCGTCGCCGCCAGCCATCCGAGCGGCGCACTTACTATTTTCAAATTGTGGCGATACTCGCGGTATTTAGGGGCAGCCTGCCGAATGCGCCGCCCCGGTGACCGAAGTCGGCGGCGCGGCGTCCCCCCTGGGCGCTGCCGGGCCCGCGGGAGCGTCCCAGGGGCCGGTCGCGCGCAGCAGCATGGCCCGGGTCGGCACCGCGACCGCGCTGACCGCGGTGTGTGGCTACGCGGTGATTTATCTGGCGGCTCGTGACCTGGCTCCGAGCGGCTTCTCGGTGTTCGGGGTGTTCTGGGGCGCGTTCGGCTTGGTCACCGGCGCCGCCTTCGGCCTGCTGCAGGAGACCACCCGGGAGGTCCGCGCCACGCGTTACATCGACGCGCTGCCCAGTCCCGAATCGCGCAACCACCCGCTGCGCGTCGCCGCGATGGTCGGCGTCGCGGCGGCCGTCGTGATCGCGGGCAGCTCACCGCTGTGGGGCGGGCGGGTGTTCGTGGAACAACGCTGGCTGTCGGTAGCGCTGCTGGCCGTCGGCCTGGCCGGGTTCTGTCTGCACGCCACCCTGCTCGGCATGTTGGCCGGCACCGATCAGTGGACCCGGTACGGCGCGCTGATGGTGACCGACGCCGTCATGCGGGTGGCGGTCGCCGCGGCCACGTTCGTGCTCGGCTGGGGCTTGACCGGATTCTTGTGGGCGACGGTGGCCGGTGCGGTGGCCTGGCTGATCATCCTGGCGGCCTCACCCACGGCCCGCGCGACGGCCCGGCTGCTGACGCCCGGCGACACCGCGACGTTCTTGCGGGGCACCGCGCATTCGATCACCGCGGCCGGTGCCAGCGCGATTCTGGTGATGGGATTCCCGGTTCTGCTCAAGCTGACGTCGAATGCGCTTGGGACACAAGGCGGTGTGATCATCCTGGCCGTGACGTTGACCCGCGCGCCGCTGCTGGTCCCGTTGACCGCCATGCAGGGCAACCTGATCGCACACTTCGTGGACGAGCGCAGCAACCGACTGCGGGCGCTGCTGGCGCCGGCGGCGATCATCGGCGGCATCGGCGCTATCGGGGTGCTGGCGGCCGGCCTGGTGGGCCCGTGGCTGCTGCGGGTCGCCTTCGGGTCGCAGTACGACGCCAGCGGCGCGCTGTTGGCTTGGCTGACGGGCGCGGCGTTATCGATCGCGGTGCTGACGCTCACCGGTGCCGCCGCGGTGGCCGCCGCGCTGCATCGGGCGTATGCGTTGGGGTGGGTCGGGGCCACCGCGGCGTCTGGACTGTTGTTGCTGCTGCCGCTGCCGCTGGAGACCCGCACCGTGGTCGCGCTGCTGTGCGGACCGCTGGTGGGAATCGGCGTCCACCTGATGGCCCTGGCGCGCGCCGGGCACTTAACCGGCTGATCCTGGCTACCCTGTGAACATCGAAACGGATTATCCCGGCGCCTGGATCGTCATTCCCGCCTACAACGAAGCCACGGTCATCGGTGAGGTGATCGCGGATGTGCGTTCGGTCTTCGACCACGTCGTGTGCGTCGACGACGGCAGCACCGACGACACCGGCGAGATCGCCAGGCGGGCCGGGGCTCACCTGGTCCGCCATCCGGTCAACCTGGGTCAGGGTGCGGCCATTCAGACCGGCGTCGAGTACGCCCGCAAGCAGCCCGGAGCACGGGTCTTCGCGACCTTCGACGCCGACGGGCAGCATCGCGTCAAAGACGTGGCCGCGATGATCGACCGGCTCGTCGCCGAAGACGTCGACATCGTCATCGGAACGCGGTTCGGCGGGCAGGAGAGCAGCCGGCCACCATTTCTGAAGCGGATCGTGCTGCAGACCGCCGCGCGGCTGAGCCCGCGCGGTCGCCAACTTGGCCTGACCGACACCAACAATGGGCTGCGGGTGTTCAACAAGACGGTCGCCGACGGGCTGAACATCACGATGAGCGGCATGAGTCACGCCAACGAATTCATCATGCTGGTCGCCGAAAACCATTGGCGCGTGGTCGAACAGCCGGTTGAGGTGCTGTACACCGAATACTCGAAGTCGAAAGGCCAGCCCCTACTCAACGGGGTCAACATCATTTTCGACGGGTTCCTCCGCGGGAGGATTCCGAGATGAAAAGGACCGAAAGATGAACTGGATCCAGGTGCTGCTGATCGGGTCGATCATCGCGCTGTTGATTTATCTGCTGTGGTCACGCCGCAGCTCACGGTCGAAGGCCTGGGTCAAAGTCGGCTACGTCTTCTTCGTGCTCGCCGGCATCTACGCCGTGCTGCGACCCGACGACACCACCGTGGTCGCGCACTGGTTCGGCGTGCGCCGCGGCACCGACCTGATGCTCTATGCGCTGATCATGGCGTTCAGCTTCACCACGCTGAGCACCTATATGCGGTTCAAGGACTTGGAGTTGCGCTACGCGCGCCTTGCCCGCGCCGTTGCGCTGGAGGGCGCACAGGCGCCCGAGGCGCGCTAGCCGGCCTGGGCGTGCCGGAAGAACTCGACCGTGCGAAACACGCCTTCTTTGAGGTCAACTTGCGGCCGCCAGCCCAAAACCCTTGCCGCTGAGGTGATGTCGAGACATGACCGCTTCAGATCGCCGAGCCGATCCGGATGAAAATCTGGGTCGTCGGGGCCCCCGACGGCTTCCGCCACCGCCGTATGCAGTTGCCGGTCGGAAGTCTCTATTCCGGTGCCGATGTTGAAACGCTGCCCACTGCCGGCTGTCCCGGACGCCTTGACGAAAGCGGCCACGACGTCGTCGACGAACACGTAGTCGCGCGTCTTGCCGCCGTCCCCGAACACCTTCGTCGGCTTACCCGACAGCAGTGCCTGCGCGAAGATCGCCACCACGCCCGCTTCGCCGTGCGGGTCTTGGCGCGGGCCGTAGACGTTGGCCGGCGCGATGTGCGAGCAGTCCAGACCGTACAGATGCCGGAAGGTGTTCAGGTAGATCTCGCCGGCCACCTTGCCGGCGGCATACGGCGATGCCGGGTCGGTCGGCACTGTCTCGGGCGTGGGGTACTGCGACGGCGTGCCGTAGATGGATCCCCCCGACGAGGTGTGCACGACTTTGCGAACACCGGCGCGGCGCGCGGCCTCGGCCAGCCGCACCGTCCCGATGACGTTGACCGACGCGTCGAACTGCGGTTCGGTCACCGAGTGACGAACGTCGATCTGCGCCGCCAAGTGGAACACCACCTCGGGGCGGTGCTCGTCGAGGATCGCGTTGAGGTCCGCGGTCACGATGTCCGCCTCGACAAACACGTGAGCGGAATCGTCGGCCAGATGCTCGAGGTTTCTCGCTTTGCCCGTCGCGAAATTGTCCAGGCTCACCACCGAATGGCCGTCCGCCAGCAGGCGGTCGACCAGCGTGGATCCGATGAATCCGGCTGCCCCCGTAACCAGTGCGTGCACCGGCCCACCATACCGACCGGTAAAAAATAACCATGCCCGCCGCCATGACCCGGATGCCGCGGGTCGCCATCGCGGCGGCCGCGCTGATCGTGGTCGCGCTGGTGGTACGCGCGGTGCTGGCATTCGGCGGCTACTTCTACTGGGACGACCTGATCCTGATAGGGAAGGCCGGAACCGAGGGCCTGCTGTCGCCGTCGTACCTGTTCGACGACCACGACGGCCACGTGATGCCGGCGGCCTTCCTTATCGCGGGCGTACTGATCCGGCTGGCTCCGCTGGATTGGACCGGGCCCGCGATCAGCCTGGTGGTGCTGCAGCTGCTGGCCTCGCTGGCGCTGTTGCGCGCGCTGTATGTGATCCTCGGCTGGCGTCGCGTGCTGCTGATCCCGCTGACATTCGCGCTATTCACACCGCTGGGGGTGCCGGGGTTCGCGTGGTGGGCGGCGGCGCTGAACTCGCTGCCGATGCTGGCGGCGCTGGCCTGGGTGTGCGCCGACGCGGTGCTGCTGGTGCGCACCGGCAACCAGCGCTACGCGCTGACCGGCCTGCTGGTGTACCTGGGCGGGTTGCTGTTCTTCGAGAAGGCGGCGGTGATCCCGTTCGTCGCGTTCGCGGTGGCCGCCCTGCTCTGCTACGTGCGCGGTGAGGGGTCCGCGCTGCTGACGGCCTGGCGCGGGGCCTCGAGGTTGTGGGTCGCGTCGCTGATCCTGACGGTCGCGTGGGTGGCGATCTACCTCGCGGTGGTCAATCAGCAGCGGTGGAGTTCCGACCTCGAGATGACCGGGGATCTGCTGTGGCGGTCCATCACCCACGGCATCGTGCCGGGGCTGGCCGGCGGGCCCTGGCATTGGGACCGCTGGGCGCCGGCCTCGCCGTGGGCCGCTCCGCCGCCGCTGGCGATGGCGGTGGGCTGGCTGGTGCTGATCGCGGCGCTGGCGCTGACGCTGCTCCGCAAGCAGCGCATCGGCCCGGTGTGGCTGACCGCGGCCGGCTACGCCGTGGCGTGCCAGGTGCCGATCTATCTGATGCGCTCGTCGAAGCTGACCGCGCTGGAACTCGCCCAAACCCTGCGCTATCTGCCGGATCTCGTCGTCGTACTGGCGCTGCTGGCCGCCGTCGGGCTCTGCGCGCCGAATCGGTCGCTTGGCGCGCGCTGGCTGGACGCGTCGCCGCAACGCGCCGTGGCAGCAACAGGTTTGGCCGCGTTGTTCGTGGCCGGCAGCCTGTACTCGACGGCGACCTTTCTGACCAGCTGGCGCGACAACCCCACTCAGGCGTATCTGCGCAATGCCCAGGCCAGTTTGGCTGCGGCACATGAGAATTCGGCTGATCCGCTGCTGGATCAGGAGGTCGACCCGCTGATACTGCAGCGCGTGGCCTACCCGGAGAATCTGGCCAGCCACATGTTCGCCCTGCTACGGGACAGACCGGAATTCGCCACGGCAACAACACAATTGCGAATGTTCGACAGCTCCGGGCGCCTGATCCCGGCGAGAGTCACCTGGATTCGGACCATCAAACCCGGGCCGATGCCGCAGTGCGGCTATTTCGCCCAGCCGGACAAGCCGGCGCGGATGGTGCTCGACGGGCCGCTACTGCCCGCCGATTGGACCGTCGAATTCAACTATCTGGCCAACAGTGAAGGCTCGGTGACGGTCTCGCTGCCGGAGGGGCCCGGCGTCAAGGTTCCGGTGCATCCGGGACTCAACCGGGTCTACGCCCGGCTGCCGGGCGCCGGCAATGCGATCATGGTTCGGGCCAACACCACCGCGCTGGCCTTGTGCATCGCGTCGGGGCCGGTGGGCTTCCTCGCGCCGGCCTGAGCCGCGCGCCGAACCGCTGCCCGATTTGTATGCCGCCGGGTCCCCGGATGTCGTTGCTGCGCCCCGGGTTACTGCAGGTTCACCGTGTTGGGGCAGCGCTGACGTCGACCTCGCCGCACGTCCCGCTCAGCGTGATGGTTAAGTCCTCACCCACAATCCTGATGGGCGATTGGCTTCCGCAGTCATAGGTCACAAACGAGAAGCTGCGGTCGATCTTGGTTGGCGCCGCGTCGAGGGGCACCTGCCACCACCCCGCGGGTCCACTCGCCGAGGCGATATCGCTTGGCGTGCAGACGATTCCGGCTAACACCACGCCGCAAATGAGCACCCGAAGCATCGTCAACCCTGTCACTCGCCACTCCCCTGGACGAGACTTTAGAGCGCCAGGGTTTTAATGCGGGCTGCGACTAAGCGGCGCTAGGGCCGCGCCACGGCGCTTGTGCCGGAGCGCTTTTCGGCTCGCGCCGAATCGCCGATGCCGGGCGTAGCCGGGTCACCGGGGCCAGACCCGCATCGCTGGCCAGCTCGCGCTGCTGGACCTTGCGGTAGGTCCACCACGCGGTGGTCATAGCTGCGATTGCCAACGCGAGAGCCAACAGGACCAAAGCGTCGCCGAAGGCCAGCAACATAATGATGCCCGCGGCGATCCACACCGCTTCACCGATTGGGTAATGAGAATCCATGTCAGCCTCGCTTAAATGTGGAGTCACCTTCCGACCCGATGACTGAAAGCTGCAACACGGAAACGCGGGAAAGGCTGCCCCAATCTGGGGTGACGGTGATCCAACTCACTGTGGGATCTGATGGAGCCGCCTGGGGGAATCGAACCCCCGACCTATTCATTACGAGTGAATCGCTCTACCGACTGAGCTAAGGCGGCGCACCCTCTAGCTGGGCGGCACGAGTCTACGGCAGGCGGGCGCGCGCGCTCAATTTCAATCCCGCAGTTCCTGCCCGATGCTCGCCACCATCGCGTCGACGGCGAACTTGGGCTTGACGTTGGCCGCCAGCGCTTCGCGGCACTCCAACACGGCCTCGATGCAGCGCAGCAGCCGCTCGGGCGCGGCATGAGCGGCCAGCGCCGCCACCCGCTCGGCCATGTCCGGATGGTTGGCCCGCACCCCGCCCGCCTGCGCCGAGACCACCAGCGCGTCCCGGAAGTAGGTCGCCAGGTCGATCAGCGCCCGGTCCAGCGCATCGCGCGATGCCCTGGTCTGGCGCGACTTCTGCCGTCGCTCGAGATCCTTGATCGCGCCCGTGGCGCCGCGCATCGCCCCGGCGGTGCCCTTACCGGTGCCCCCGGCCCCCAGCGCCGTCCGCAGCTCCTCGGTCTCGGCCTCGGCACGGTCGGCGGTCAATACGACCGCCTCGGTTTCGGCCGCGACCACCAATTCTTCGGCGGCGGCATAGGCGCGCGCCGGGGTCGCAGCATCGCGCACCAGTCCCAGCGCCCGCTCGCGTCGCTCCCTGGCCTCCGGGTCGGTCGCGAGCCGACGCGCCCGCCCCACGTGACCACCGCTGACCGACGCCGCCCAGCTCGCCGTGTCGGCGGTCAGCCCGTCGCTGTCGATCAGCACCTGCGCTATCGAATCGGTCGACGGGGTCACCAGTGCGACGTGCCGACACCGGGACCGCAGCGTGACCGCGATGTCCTCGGGATCCACCGACGGCGCGCACAGCAGGAACACCGTCGACGGCGGCGGTTCCTCGACGACCTTCAGCAGCGCGTTGGCCGCACCTTCGGTCAGCCGGTCGGCGTCCTCGACCACCACGATTTGCCAGTGTCCGGTAGTCGGGCGCCGCGACGCGATCTGCACGATGCCGCGCATCTCGTCGACGCCGATGGACAGGCCCTCGGGGATTACCCGCCGGACGTCGGCGTGGGTGCCGGCCATCGTCGTCGTGCAGGCCCGGCACCGCCCGCAGCCAGGGCCCCCGTCCTCAGGAGAAGAGGTGCATTGCAGCGCGGCCGCGAAGCACACCGCCGCGATCGAGCGCCCCGAACCAGGCGGACCGGTGATGAGCCACGCATGTGTCATAGTCCCGTGGTCCCCATTGCTGTGACCGGGATCACTGCGGGCGGCGCGCGCGGCCGCAAGCAGCGCGGCCTCCACCGCTTCTTGGCCTACCAGCCGCGTAAACACTCCGGACATCACTGGCAACAGTAGTGAGACAGACCGACGTCTACCGCCTGGCAACCGTATCGCGACAATTCCGTGATCTTTCCCGGCATTTCGCCAGGACCGGGCGACTTGCCGAAGCGATTTAGGGTTACCGGCTAGTCCCTGCCGACCGATACGGTGGGTTGGTGGCAACACCGGGTGCTCTGCCCGGGCGAATCGGTGCGTTCGTCCGGTGGGTTGTGCGCACCCCGTGGCCGCTGTTCTCGCTGAGCATGCTGCAGGCCGACATCATCGGCGCCCTGTTCGTGCTCGGGTTCCTGCGCTATGGCCTCCCCCCCGCGGATCGTATTCAACTGCAGGATCTGCCAACGCTCAACCTGGCGATCTTCGCCGGCTCGTTGGTCGTCTTGTTCCTCGTCGGCGTCGTGGTCAACCTCAAACTGCTGATGCCGGTTTTCCGCTGGCAGCGCCGCGACAACATGCTCGCCGAGGCCGACCCGGCCGCCACCGAACTCGCGCGTAGCCGCGCCTTGCGCATGCCGTACTACCGCACCCTGAGCACCGTTGTGTATTGGTGTATCGGCGGTGTGGTGTTCATCGTCGCCAGCTGGTCGGTGGCCAGGTTCGCGGCGCCCATCGTCACCGTCGCGACCGCGTTGGGGGCGGCGGCCACCGCGATCATCGGCTACCTGCAATCCGAACGAGTATTGCGGCCGGTGGCGGTCGCGGCCCTGCGCAGCGGGGTGCCGGAGAACGTCAAGGCGCCCGGCGTCATCCTGCGCCAGCTCCTGACCTGGATGCTGTCCACCGCGGTGCCGCTGCTGGCGATCGTGCTGGCCGTGGCGGCCGACAAGGCCTCGCTGTTGCACGCCGCGCCGGAGACCCTGTTCAACCCCATCCTGTTGCTGGCCTTGACGGCACTCGCCGTCGGTCTGATCAGCACCCTGCTGGTGGCCATGTCGATCGCCGACCCGCTTCGCCAGCTGCGGTGGGCGCTCTCGGAGGTGCAGCGCGGTAACTACAACGCGCACATGCAGATCTACGACGCCAGCGAGCTGGGCCTGTTGCAGGCCGGATTCAACGACATGGTCCGCGACCTGTCCGAGCGGCAGCGGCTGCGCGACCTGTTCGGTCGCTACGTCGGCGAAGACGTGGCCCGCCGGGCGATCGAGCGCGGCACCGAGTTGGGCGGCCAGGAACGCGACGTCGCGGTGCTGTTCGTCGACCTGGTCGGCTCCACCCAGCTGGCCGCGACGCGACCGCCCGCCGAGGTGGTCCACCTGCTCAACGAATTCTTCCGCGTGGTGGTCGACACCGTCGGCCGCCACGGCGGCTTCGTCAACAAGTTCCAGGGCGATGCCGCGCTGGCCATCTTCGGCGCACCCATCGAGCATCCGGACGCCGCCGGTGGCGCACTGGCGGCCGCCCGTGAGTTGCACGATGAGCTCTTGCCGGTGATCGGCGTGGCCGAGTTCGGCATCGGGGTGTCCTCCGGCCGGGCCATCGCGGGCCATATCGGCGCGCTGGCCCGCTTCGAGTACACCGTGATCGGCGACCCGGTCAACGAGGCGGCGCGGCTGACCGAGCTGGCCAAACTCGAAGCCGGCCACGTGCTGGCGTCGGCGATCGCGGTCAGTGGCGCGTTGGACGCCGAGGCGTTGTGCTGGGATGTCGGCGAGGTGGTCGAGCTACGCGGTCGAGCCGCGCCCACTCAGCTGGCCCGCCCACTGAATCTGGTTGTCCCCCCGACAGTTTCGGCCCCACAGCCCATCGCCGAAGAAGTATCCAGCGAAATTATGTGATCACGCGGGCGCTAACTGCGCTTGGCGGCCTTTTTCGCCGGGGCCTTGCGGGTGGTCTTCTTCGCGGTCCGTTTCACCGGACCCCGGGCCCGCCGGTCGGCCAGCAGCTCGGCGGCCCGCTCGTCGGTGATCGACACCACGTCATCGCCCTTGCGCAGGCTGGCGTTGGTCTCGCCGTCGGTGACATACGGGCCAAATCGACCGTCCTTCACCACCATTGGCTTACCCGACGCCGGGTCATTGCCCAGCTCGCGCAGAGGCGGGGCCGATGCGGCTTGCCTGCCACGGCGTTTCGGCTCGGCGTAAATCTTCAGCGCCTCGTCGAGCGTGATCGTGAACATCTGCTCCTCGGTCGCCAGCGAACGAGAATCGTTGCCGCGCTTCAGGTATGGGCCATAGCGCCCGTTCTGCGCGGTGATCTCCTCGCCCGACTGGGGGTCGACACCGACCACCCGGGGCAGTGACAGCAGCCTCAACGCGTCTTCGAGCGTCACGGTCTGCAGATCCATGGTGCGCAGCAGCGAGCCGGTGCGGGGCTTGGGACCGGTGGGCTTCTTGCCCTTCTTCGCCGGGGCTGCATCACCGTCCTCCGGGGGCCGCTCGGGCAAGACCTCGGTCACATACGGTCCGTAACGACCGTCCCTGGCCAGGATTTCGTGGCCGGTTTCGGGATCCACGCCCAGCGAGCGGCCCTCTTGCGGTGTGGCGAAAAGCTCTTCGGCTACCTCGAGCGTCAGCTCGTCGGGGGTCAGGGAGTCGTTGAGGTTGGCGCGCTGCGGCTTTGACTCACCATCGTCGCCGGCGACCGTGCGCTCCAGGTAGGGCCCGTTCTTGCCCACCCGGACATAGACCGGGCGGCCCTGTGCATCGTCAAACAGCTTGATGGAGTTGACTTCTCGGGCATCAATGCCTTCGAGGTTGACGCCGACGAGCTTCTTGAGCCCACCTGAGCGAGCCACCGAGTCGGGTACGCCGTGGTCACCGCCGAAGTAGAAGTTGTTGAGCCAGTTGGTGCGTTGCTCGTTGCCCGACGCGATCGCGTCGAGCTCGTCTTCCATCGCCGCGGTGAAGTCGTAGTCGACGAGTCGGCCGAAATGCTGCTCCAGCAGGCCGGTTACGGCGAACGCGACCCACGAGGGCACCAGCGCGCTGCCCTTCTTGTGCACGTAGCCGCGGTCCTGGATGGTTTTGATGATCGACGAGTACGTCGACGGGCGGCCGATCCCCAGCTCCTCGAGCGCCTTGATCAGCGAGGCCTCGGTGTAGCGCGCCGGCGGGTTGGTGGTGTGGCCGTCGGGGGTGAGCTCGAGGGCGGCCAACCGCTGCCCCTCGGTGAGCTGGGGTAGCCGGCGCTCGGCGTCGTCGGCCTCGCCGCCGGCCAATTCGTCGACGGTTTCCACGTAGGCCTTGAGGAAGCCGGCGAAGGTGATGGTGCGGCCGCTCGCGGAGAACACCACCTGCTGGTCGTTGGATGCACCGGCGATCCGCAAGCTCAGCGTGGTCCCGCGCGCGTCGGCCATCTGCGAGGCCACCGTGCGCTGCCAGATCAGCTCGTAAAGGCGGAACTCGTCGCCGTCGAGTTCACGGCGCACCGCATCCGGAGTCGCGAAGGTCTCACCCGCCGGGCGGATGGCCTCGTGGGCCTCCTGGGCGTTCTTGACCTTGCGGGTGTACTGACGCGGCGACGGGGACACGTATTCGTCGCCGTAGAGCTGACTGGCCTGAGTGCGCGCCGCGCTGATCGCCGACTGCGACAGCGTCGTCGAGTCGGTACGCATGTAGGTGATGTAGCCGTTTTCGTAGAGCCGCTGGGCGATGCTCATCGTCCGCTCGGACGAGAAGCGCAGCTTGCGGCCGGCCTCCTGCTGCAGCGTCGACGTCATGAACGGCGCGTATGGGCGCCGGATGTAGGGCTTCTCCTCGACCGAGGCCACGGACAGCTGCGCGCCGCGCAATCCTGTGGCCAGCTCCGTGGCCCGTGCTTCGTTGAGCACTGTGACTTCGTCGGCCTTGCGCAGCGTGCCCAGCGAGTCGAAATCACGGCCGGTGGCGACCCGCAATCCGTCAACAGAGGTCAGCCTGGCGGTGAAGGTGGGCGGCTGCGCGTTCGCGTCGGACACGCTGGCGTCCAGCTGGGCGACGATGTCCCAGTAGGACGCGCTGCGGAACGCCATGCGGTCGCGTTCGCGCTGCACGATGATGCGGGTGGCCACGGACTGCACCCGGCCCGCCGACAGCCGGGGCGCCACCTTCTTCCACAGCACCGGGCTGACCTCGTAGCCGTACAGCCGGTCCAGGATGCGACGGGTTTCCTGCGCGTCGACCAGGTCGATGTCGAGGTCGCGGGGGTTTTGCGCGGCCTCGAGAATGGCCGGCTCGGTGATCTCGTGGAACACCATCCGCTTGACCGGGATGCGCGGCTTGAGCGTTTCCATCAGGTGCCAGGCGATGGCCTCGCCCTCGCGGTCACCATCCGTGGCGAGGTAGAGCTCGTCGACGTCCTTGAGTAGGCCCTTGAGCTCGGTGACCGTGCTCTTCTTCTCCGGGCTGACAATGTAGAGCGGTTCGAAGTCGGCGTCGACGTTCACTCCGAGCCGGGCCCAGGGCTCCGACTTGAACTTGGCGGGCACGTCGGCGGCGGCTCTGGGCAGGTCGCGGATGTGCCCTCGCGATGACTCGACGATGTAGGTGGAGCCCAGGTAGCCCGCGAGTTTGCGCGCTTTCGTCGGCGACTCGACGATAACAAGTCGCCTCCGGCTGCCATTGCCGCTGTTGTCGCGGCCTGATGTTGGGTCAGCCACCTGCGCTTACGCTCCATCTCTCTCTCGGTCTCCATTCGAGACCGCCCTGCAGGAAGAATGACAGGCAGACGTCTGAAATTCCGCTGAACTTCAGATACGCCGGCGTTCCTTCCCGTTCGGGCACCTGACAATTTCGCACCCAGAGGCGGGCCGACGCAAACCGACTCTCCGAAAACGCAGGTCCTAGCGACGGCCAAACCGCAGTGGCGGGTGCTGCGCCGCGCGCCTGCGGATCCGCACTCCGGTCCGCTCGCATATCCCGGGTCGCGCGGCTAAACCTGGGGCCACAGCGCCAACGCTTCGGCGCCGTCAGGATGTTCCCCCACGTTCTCTACCAGCCGCGATAGCCTGCGACGGCCGCTGATCCGCAGCGCCGGGCGCCCGCCGCGGGTACCGATCAGGGTGGGTGCGATCCCGACCCGCATCAGGGCCGACGCGAGCGGTGAATGGGTGTCGGGAGCGTGTGGATCCAGACCCAGTTGATAGTGATCGCCTTCGGGCGTGCCCGCCACGATTGTCCACGCCCGCAGCTCGCGCGGGCCGGGCAGCCAGCGCGGTGGCACCGTCTTGACCGCGCCGCGGGTCCATTCGGCGGCGATCGCGGTCAACGACGGGTCGACCGCCGTCCGCACCAGGGGTGTGTCCTCGTCCGTGCGGCCGATCTCGGGGATCAAGCCGGCCTCGTCGATCATGTCGGCCAGCGCCGTGGCGCGCCAGAGCTGATCCACGACCACCGAAAGCCGGGCGCCACGGGCCTGGGCTCCGCCCACCGTCACGATTTGGCCAGAAGCCGCCAGCACTCCGCACAGATCGGCGACCGCGGGCGGCACCGCCTCCGCTGTGAAGAAGGAAAGCTGACTCACCACACCGACAGTAAGCCAGGTCGTCCGTCCCCGCTTCGAGGCATTCGGCGCGGCGTCCGGCGTGGCGGGTCAGCCACTCCCGGGTGCGGGTTGCGCGGCAGTGAATAGATAGTGAAAACCCCCCGGCAGAACCCGCTAGGCGGATTGCACGGGGGGTTTTCGTCAGAATCTGCTCGATTTAGACGGAGCGGACTCCGGTGGCCTGGGGGCCCTTAGGGCTGTGGCCGATCTCGAACTCGACCTTCTGATTTTCTTCGAGGGTGCGGAAGCCCGAACCCTGGATCTCCGTGTAGTGGACAAAAACGTCCGCGGAACCATCTTCAGGAGCGATGAAACCGAACCCCTTCTCCGCGTTGAACCACTTCACAGTTCCCTGTGGCATTTCTCGATCTTTCCTTTTCTTCAAGGTGCGGAGCACCGCTTTTCGGTGCTCCGGGCCCGTTGTCACCGCCATACCTCACGGAGTCGTCGGAACTTCACCCGACCGTTAACCTCGCAGGAACCGCGGGTCGCAACGTCGATCCTGCGAAGTTTTGACACGAACACAGAAGCTACGACCGCAAACAGTCAATCATGTTCATCGCGTCGGCGACAGACTTGTGTCCCTGACTGATTCTTGGAGGGTGTGACGTGGCGAGTTTCGGCAGCGACCTGCTGGCCGTGGCGCTCGCCGGTACCGCGCCGGACGAGCATCCGCTGCGCCACGTCGCGGAGCTGCCGGCCCGCGCCGGCCGGCCCCGTAGTTGGCCGGAATGGGCGGAACCCGACGTCGTCCAAGCCTTGACCGACCGGGGTATCAGCACGCCGTGGTCACACCAGGCACGGGCCGCCGAATTGGCCCATGCCGGCCGTCATGTCGTGGTGAGCACCGGTACGGCGTCGGGCAAGTCGCTGGCCTATCAACTGCCCGTTCTCAATGCGCTGGCGACGGATCCGTTGGCCCGGGTGCTGTACCTGTCGCCGACGAAAGCCCTTGGTCACGACCAGTTGCGGACCGCGCACGCACTGACGTCGGCCATCCCCCGACTGGCCGACGTCGCGCCCACCGCCTATGACGGCGACAGCCCCGCCGAGGTTCGCCGCTTCGCGCGCGAGCGTTCCCGATGGCTGTTCTCCAACCCCGACATGATCCATTTGTCCATTTTGCGAAACCATCCGCGCTGGGCCGTCTTGCTGCGCGGCCTGCGCTACGTGATCGTCGACGAATGTCATTACTACCGCGGCGTCTTCGGCTCGAACGTGGCGATGGTGCTGCGCCGCCTGTTGCGGCTGTGCGCGCGCTATTCCGCCGCGCCGACGGTGATCTTCGCCAGCGCGACGACGGATTCGCCTGGCACGACGGCCTCCGAACTCATCGGCCTGCCTGTTGAAGAGGTCACCGAAGACGGCTCCCCGCAAGGTGCTCGCACCGTGGCGTTATGGGAACCCGCCCTGCGCACCGACATCACCGGCGAGCACGGTGCCCCGGTGCGCCGCTCCGCCGGTGCCGAGGCCGCGCGGGTGATGGCCGATCTGATCGCCGCGGGGGCCCAGACCCTCACCTTTGTTCGTTCCAGGCGCGCGGCCGAATTGACCGCGCTGGGCGCCCAAGCGCGGCTGGACGACGTCGCCGCGGAGCTGTCGCACACAGTGGCGTCATACCGGGCCGGTTATCTCGCCGAGGACCGCAACGCGCTGGAACGCGCGCTGGCCGAGGGCCGATTGCGGGGCTTGGCCACCACGAACGCGCTGGAGTTGGGTGTCGACATCGCGGGCCTGGATGCGGTGGTGCTCGCCGGTTTTCCCGGGACGGTTGCGTCGTTCTGGCAGCAAGCCGGCCGGTCGGGCCGGCGCGGGCAGGGTGCGCTGGTGGTGCTGATCGCCCGCGACGATCCGCTGGACACGTATCTGGTGCACAATCCCGCGGCGCTGTTGGACAAGCCGGTCGAGCGGGTGGTGATCGACCCGGCCAACCCCTACATTCTCGGGCCCCAACTACTGTGCGCTGCAACAGAATTGCCTCTCGAGGAGGCGGAGGTCCGGGAGCTGGGCGCCGTTCAGGTGGCCGACGGGCTGGTCGACGACGGGCTGTTGCGCCGGCGCAACGGCAAGTACTTCCCCGTGCCCGGTCTAGAACCGCATGGCGCGGTGGACATCCGGGGCTCGGCGGGCGGCCAGATCGTCATCGTCGAGACCGATACCGGGCGACTGCTGGGCAGCACCGGGGTCGGTCAGGCCCCCGCCTCGGTCCACCCGGGGGCGGTATATCTGCACCAGGGCGACAGCTACGTCGTCGATTCGCTGGATCTCGAGGGCGGAATGGCCTTCGTACACGCCGAGGATCCCGGCTATGCGACGTACGCCCGCGAAATCACCGATATCACGGTCACCGGCAGCGGCGAGCAATCGACTTTCGGTCCGGTCACCCTGGGCGTGGTGCCGGTCCGGGTCACCCACCAGGTCATGGGTTACCTGCGCCGTCGTCTTTCCGGGGAGGTCATCGATTTCATCGAGCTGGACATGCCGGAACACGTCCTCGACACCACCGCGGTCGTGTACACCGTCACGCCGGAGGCGTTGGCGCGCAACGGGGTCGACGCAACGCGGATTCCTGGCTCGTTGCACGCCGCCGAACACGCTGCCATTGGACTGCTGCCGTTGGTGGCCAGCTGCGACCGCGGGGACATCGGCGGGATGTCCACCGCGCTCGGCCCGCTGGGTGAGCCCAGTGTCTTCGTCTACGACGGATATCCGGGCGGGGCGGGATTCGCCGAACGCGGCTTCCGACAGGCCCGCACCTGGTTGAGTGCCACGGCAGCGGCTATCGAGGCCTGCGAATGCCCGATGGGCTGCCCGTCGTGTGTGCAGTCCCCCAAGTGCGGCAATGGCAACGACCCGTTGGATAAAGCGGGCGCGGTCCAGGTGCTGCGACTAGTGCTTGCGGAGTTACCGGGAGGATCGCGCTGAGCTACCCGAAGGACGGCGACCGACCCCTCGACGGTCGACCTCCACGGAAGTGCATAGAACAACCGCTGAATGCGTTTCCTGTTGGCTGAAGAAACGCCAGCGTGCTGTCTCAAAGCGCGACCAACGGCCGGAGCAGAAAACTACCAAGGCTGAGATCTTGTTTGCAAACTTATCAGTAACTTGGCCGGCCCTGGCGGCGAATTGCCGCGATCCGAACTGGTGCCGTGACGGGATTTGCTGGAGCTCGGACGGCGCGCCCGAGCAACCCCGGATCCGCGTCGGAGCCCTAAAATCGACCGCATGGCCCACGACTGGTTGCTCGTGGAGACACTGGGGGACGAACCCGCCGTGGTAGCTCAGGGGCGGCAACTCAAGAACCTTGTCCCCATCACGACCTTCCTCCGCCGCAGTCCCCATCTCGCCGCGGTCCGGACCGCGATCGCTGAGTCGATGCGCAGCGGTCAGAGCCTGACCAGCATCACTCCCAAGCACGATCGCGTGATCCGGACGGAACCGGTGGTGATGTCCGACGGCTGTATCCACGGCGTGCACGTATGGACCGGCCCTGCCGACATCGAACCGCCCGAGCGGCCAACCGCGGGCCCGCTGAAGTGGGACCTGACCCTTGGAGTGGCCACCGACACCCGGGAGTCACTGGCCATCAGCGGCAAGAACCCCGAAGTCGAAGTCACCTTCGGCCGAGCGTTTGCCGAAGACCTTCCTTCTCGCGACCTCAATCCCAACGAAACCAAAGTGCTTGCGATGGCCGTCAAGGCCGAGCCGGGTCAAACAATTTGCAGCACTTGGGATCTCACCGATTGGCAGGGAAATCCCATCCGGATAGGTTTCATCGGCCGCAGCGCGCTGGAGCCCGGGCCGGACGGCCGGGACCACCTGATCGCACGGGCGATGAACTGGCGGGCCGAACTCAAGGGCCCGATGGTCTCCACCGACGATCTGGCCCTGCGAATCCTCGACGGGCTGCGGCAGGCCGGAGTTCACCGGGCACTCGTCGACCTCAACAACTGGACCCTGTTGAAATGGCTCGACGAGCCTTGCGCCTTCTACGACTGGCGGGGCTCCGATAAGGACAGGCCCAAGGTCCATCCGGACGACGTGCCCCAGATGTCAGCCATGACCGAGGAATTCGACAAGGGAACGACCAGCCGGGTGCTGCGGATGCGCGGCGTCGACGGCAATTGGGTGCCGGTGCACGTGACGGCCAACCGAGTGGAACTCGAGCCGGACACCTTCGTCGGGCTGGTCTCGCTGCGATTGCCCAGCGACGAGGAGCTCGCCGGCGCCGGACTGCCAAAAGACCCGGGCGACAACGGCTGATCATGCCGCGTCGGCGGGCCCGGCCCGCGCGGCGGCCTGGGCCACCCCGGCAAACGGCACCGCCACGTGAACGGTGACGACGACGTCAAGCTCGTCCACCCGGCAGCCGACGTCGTCGGCCCGCATCGCGCGGGCCACCGCGCTCGCTCTGGCGCAGGCCGCACCGGCTCCAGAAGGCAACCGCGCCGCGGCGGCCAACGCGGCCAGATCGGCAGCCGCCTGCGCGCGATGGCGTGCCACCACCACCGATCCGAGGTATGCGCCAGCACCCGTGACGCACAGGAGCACCGCGAGCATCGCCGCCGCGAGCACGGTCGCCGAGCCGCGATCATCCCGACGGCTCCGCCGCCGACACCGCACTGGCCCGAATATCCAACGTTGGCAATACGTTTGAGTGTGCGACGACTGTCGCCACCAGGAAGTCGCCGTCACGGTGCACCTGGACCCGCGCTCCGCCGGGTGCGATGCGACGCGCCGCGTCGACCGCTGAACGTTCGTCACCGCGCGCGGCCAGTCGAGCGGCCTCGCGGGCGGCATCGACACAGCGGACCTGCATCGACACCGCCGTGATACCGGCCAGGCCCAGCACCAGCACGACGGCCAGCGTAGCGATTGCCAATGCCGCTTCCACGGTGCTCGAACCGGCACAGCCGGCTAGACCTTGGTGTTGAGCGCGCGACCGATGATGTTGGTCAATGCCGACACGATTGAGTCGCCGGTGACGACGGTGTAGAGGATCGCGCCGAAGGCGGCCGCGGCAATAGTGCCGATAGCGTATTCGACGGTCGACATCCCGGACTCGTCGGTGGCCAAGAGCACCATCCGCGCCACCAATACGCGAAACGTGTTGATCATCAATGCATCCCCTCTGTTGCGGCTTCACAGCAAGCCCGACTGCAGAACATCTCCGGCCAGCCCCGCCACCACCGGGACAATGCCCAGGCAGACAAACGCCGGTAGAAAGCACAGTCCGAGTGGTCCGGCGATCAGCACCCCGGCCCGCTCGGCGGCCGCCGCGGCGGTGTGCACTGCGTCGTGACGAGACTGGTCGGCCAGTTCGGCGACGCCACCGGCCAGCGCCGCGCCCGATGATGCAGACCGCCGCGCCAGTCGCAGTAGCGCATCGGTCTGCACGTCGACCGCAGCCTCTGGCGAGATCGCCCATGCGACAGCCGGATCGGCGCCTAGAGCTAGCAGATCAGCGGCCCGCCGCAACACCCGCGCAAGCTTCGGTGGCGCGGATGCTGCGGTAGCGGCCGCCGCGGTCGACACGGCCATGCCGGCCTCTAAGCACACGGCCAGTACGTCCAGGCTGGACGCGACGGCCAGCGGGTCGGATCGATGAGCCGGCGCTTCGGCCAACCCGGGCCGCAGCCGTTGCGCGCGAACGGTTGTCCCGGCGCGCGCCCGCACCACCGTCGGGCCGGGACCGATCAGCAATGCCACGGCCAGCAACACCGCCGCGGTGCTCACGCCCCGCCTCCCGCACGCCGGATGATCCGGTCCGACCACAGCAGCCCGCCGCAGCCCAGCACCGAACCGACAACCAGCAGCCATCCCCCGGCCTGCCCGCCCAGCAAGAAACCCAGTGGGCGGGCCCCGATCAGTTGGCCCAGCAAGACTCCCAGCACCGGCAGGCCGGCCAGTATCGCCGCGGTGGCACGGGCCCCGGCCATGCCCGCGCTGACTCGCGCCGAGAATCGTTGATACTCAACGATATCGCGTTGTGCGGTACGCATCAGGGTGGCGATCGCAAAGCCGTGATCGCTGGCGAGCTGCCAGCACACCGACAGTCGATGCCAATGCGTCGGCTGAGCTGACGATTGTGCCGCGGCGCGCAGGCCGGCCGTCACGTCGGCGCCCAATCGCGCCCGCGCCGCGACGGCGCGCAACGACAGGGCGACCGCTCCAACCGTTTCGTCCGCGGCTACTCCGAACGCCTGCACCGGATGCGAGCCCACGCGCAGTTCGCCGACCAACACATCGAGCGCGGCTTCCAGCGTCCGGCCTTCCTCGATAGCACGCCGGGTGTGCCGTCGGCGGCGGTAGCGCAAGATCGCCGTGCCGACCACCACCGCTGCGGCCAGGCCCGTCGTCAGCGGCAGCAACGCCGCGGCCGTGACGGCTGCGCACGCGATGAGGCAGCCCGCCCCGCGCATCCCGACCTTGACCCGTGGGCGTGCTGGCGTCGCCGCGGCGAGTCGCGGCCGCGGTGACGAAGGAAAGACCAAGAGCGCCAACGCCAATAGCAACGCGGCGGCCGTGAGTCCGTTCATGCCGGCAACCGGCTTCGCAGCAGGCAATGTAGTTCGTCCGCGTCGTCGGTCATCCCCCGCTCCGCGCGCCACACGGTCACCGCCCGGACTCGCCCGTCGAACTGGCGCAGCACCGCGATCTCGGCGAGCCGGCGCCGACCCCGTCGATCCCGGGCGACATGCAGCAGCACCTGCACCGCCGCGGCGAGCTGGCTGTGCAAGGCGGCGCGATCCAGACCGCCGAGTGCGCCCAACGCCTCCAGCCGGGCCGGGACCTCGCCCGGATTGTTAGCGTGCACCGTGCCCGCCCCGCCGTCGTGCCCGGTGTTCAGCGCTGCCAGCAGGTCGACCACTTCTGCGCCCCTGACCTCCCCGACGACGATTCGGTCGGGCCGCATCCGCAACGCCTGCCGGACGAGTTGGCGCACCGGAACCTCGCCCACGCCTTCGACATTGGCGCACCTCGCGACCAGCTTGACCAGGTGTGGATGGCGGGGCGCCAATTCGGCGGCATCTTCGACGCACACGATCCGCTCGCCCGCGGATACCGCGCCCAGCATGGCCGCCAGCAAAGTCGTCTTGCCGGCGCCGGTGCCGCCGCAGACCAGGAAGGCCAACCGGGCCGCGACGATGTCGGCCACCAACGCCGCGGCCCGGGGCTCGATCGCGCCCGCCGCGGTCAGGGCCGCCAGATCCTGCGTGGCCGGCCGCAACACCCGCAGCGACAGACAGGTGCCGCCGGCCGCCACGGGAGGCAGCACCGCGTGTAGCCGGACCGCGAACCCGCCGGCGCCGAATCCGGTCAGCTGGCCGTCGACCCAGGGCTGGGCGTCGTCGAGGCGTCGGCCGGCGGCCAACGCCAGCCGTTGCGCCAACCGCCGCACGGCCGCCTCGTCGGCAAACCGGATGTGGCTGCGTCGCAAGCCGTTTCCATCGTCGACCCACACGGCGTCGGGCGCGGTGACCAGGACGTCGGTGGTGCCGTCCGCGCATAGCAGCGGTTCCAGGACGCCGGCGCCGGTCAGTTCGGTCTGTAGCACCCGAAGATTCGCGAGGACCTCGGTATCGCCGAGCACCCCGCCGGATTCGGCGCGAATCGCGGCGGCCACCACGTTGGGCCTCAAAGAAGCTCCCAGCGGAACCGATTCGGTGGCCAGCCGCTCGCGTACCCGCTCGATAAGCGAACCGCTCACGCCGCCCTGGCTTTCGGTCCGGATCCCGCGCGGGGCAGTACCGCCAGCACCCGGCGGGCCGCGGCCGTCAGCGCCGATCGCCGTCCCAGCCGCAGGCCACCGTGTTGCAACTGCTCGGCGAGTTGCGGCTGAGCTCGCATCGACGCGAGCAGCGGCAGCCCGGTGATGTCGGCGACTTCAGCAGCCCGCAATCCACCCGGCGATGGGCCCCGAACGACCAAGCCGAGGTTGGGATTGATCGTGGCCAGCACCGGGGTCATCGCCGCGGTCGCCGCGCACGCCCGAACGTCACACGGGCTGACGGCGACGACGAGGTCCGCGGCATCCAGCGCGGCCTGGGTGGCGTTGGTCAGACGGCGGGGCAGATCACATACGACGGTGACTCCCCCGCGCCGGCCCGCATCGATGACGGCGTCCACGGGTCTGGCGTCCAGCTCGTAGCCGCGCCGGGTCCCGGACAGCAAGCTGATGCCGCCCAGACGCGGTAGTGCGTCGCGCACGGCCGACCAGTTGAGGCGTCCGCCCTGTAATGCCAAGTCGGGCCAGCGTAAACCTGGTGTGGTCTCACCGCCGAGCAGCAAATCGGCGCCGCCGCCCCAGGGGTCGAGGTCCACCAACAGCACCTCGGTGGCGACCCGCGCCAGCGCGGCCGCGAACAACGACGCGCCCGCCCCACCGCACCCCCCGATCACCGCGACGACGTCGCCGCGCAATCCGGCATCTCGAATCGATTCAGCGGATTCGGCGAGCTCGCGGATCAATTCATGTTCCTGCCCGGGCAGGCTCAGGACGTGATGTGCGCCGACCGCAACGGCGGCCGCCCAGCTGGCCGGCGCGGGTTCGGCGGTGCTCAGCACGCTGACGTGACCGCGGCGCGGCATCCCCGCACGCGCACAGCGCTCCGCGGCCGCCGCATCGAGCACCACCGCCGCGGCCGCCGACCAGATTTTCCTCCCCACCGCCGAAACCCCGACGTGGACCACTCGAACACCGACGGCCGCGGCCACCCGGTCCAGCTCGTCACGCAGGTTGGCGTCGGTCAGCACCGCCAACACACCCGCGGAACCTCTCGCCTCGGTGCCTGTAGTGGTGGTCACCTCACCACCGTGCGGGCAGCTCAGGATGGGACACCAGTCTCAAAGCCGGATTTGTGGAGAGAGACGAAAGTGTGCACAAAACGATCGAATCGCCGCATTCCCGCCCGATGGATAACACCGTGCCCGCAACGCATTGGAAGCTGTGCGAAATGACCTGAATGCCGGGTAAATTACCCCAGAAAAGGGACGACCCCCGCCAGGGGGGGAGGAGGCGGAGGTCGTCGTGCATCAGCCCCGGGGGGTCGGGCTGATACACCCTCGGTTCAGGCCGAGTAATGCTTACTATACACACGACAGTGGGGAGTGCCGCAAGTGGCGGTTTTTTTCAGAAGAACACTTTGAGCCGCAAAAACACCGTTAGCCTCGTCCGTTACGCCCTGTTCAAACCGCATTTCGGGGGCAACCTCGCGGACTCGCTGTCCGACCGCCCTATGCTGTGTCGGTGACCGTCTCCGACCCGGACGCGCATCAGCTGACCTCGGCGCAGACTGCCGCAACCGGCACCCCACACGCCCGCACCGCGGCCTTCTTCGACCTGGACAAGACGATCATCGCGAAGTCCAGCACCCTGGCGTTCAGCAAACCGTTCTTCGACCAGGGACTGCTCAACCGCCGGGCCGTGCTGAAGTCCAGCTACGCCCAATTCATCTTCCTGCTCTCTGGTGCCGATCATGACCAGATGGACCGCATGCGGACCCACATGACCAACATGTGCACCGGCTGGGACGCCGCTCAGGTCCAGTCGATCGTCAACGAAACGCTGCACGACATCGTGACTCCACTGGTGTTCGCGGAAGCCGCGGACCTGATCGCCGCGCACAAACTGTGCGGCCGCGACGTCGTCGTGGTCTCCGCCTCCGGCGAGGAAATCGTCGCCCCGATCGCCCGCGCGCTCGGGGCGACGCACGCGATGGCGACCCGGATGGTCGTCGAGGACGGCAAGTACACCGGCGAGGTCGCCTTCTACTGCTACGGCGAAGGCAAGGTCCAGGCGATCCGCGAGTTGGCCGCCCGCGAGGGCTACCCGCTGGAACACTGCTACGCCTACTCGGACTCGATCACCGACCTGCCGATGCTCGAGACCGTCGGGCATCCGACCGTGGTCAACCCGGACCGAGGTTTGCGCAAAGAGGCGAGCGAACGCGGTTGGCCCGTGCTGAGTTTCTCGCGACCGGTGTCGCTGCGAGACCGGATTCCGGCGCCGTCGGGAGCCGCGATCGCCACCACGGCCGCGGTGAGCATCACCGCGCTGGCCGCCGGCGCGGTGACCTACTCGCTGCTACGCCGCTTCGCGTTCTAGCGCCGCGCCGCAGTGCCAGCAAACATTGCCAAGCGTTCGATCCGATACCGCTTCGCAACATTCGCACAATTGCCCCTTGCTGTGCTAAGGCTCTAGTAGTACAAAGGAACCACGGAAGCCCGGTAAGGCCAAGATCGATCCGGAAGAGAAGGTTCGTTCTCCCGACCCGGGCGCCCAGCACGGTACCCGGCACCCACGCGGAGTCATAGCCGCGATAATGGCAGAAGTGTTGCGGGCCTGCGTAATTGCGAAAAAGCAGAAAGTATGAGCAGCCCTTTGGGTGGGGTTGTAACTTGAAGCGTCGCAAGATCGCCGAGGCCACCCACGCAGCCCCACAGATGCACGCTTGGTAACCGAGTTCCGTGCTAGCGGGCGGCGGACCGAATATTTCGGAACGCCGCCCGCTCTACATGTCCGGACCCGTTTCCCGGCTGTCGCTCAACTCTTGCCCGGCAACGACTCGGCGATCGACAGCGCTTCTTGCGCGCCGGCCTGCATCGCCCGGCAGCACAGCACCAGCCAGGCCCCGACACCGCGCGGCGCGCCTTCGGCGAATCCGCTTGCGGCAGCACGATAGTCGCCAGGTTTGCGCATCCAGCTCACTTCGGGCACACCCAATCCGTGCGGATCCAGCCCGCTGGCGATAGTCACCAGCCGAGACACCGCGCGTGCCACCACACCGTCCGCGCTGCCAAAGGGCCTGAGCGTCAGCAGTTCTCCGTGCGCGACCGCGGCGACCACCGGCGCCGGCACCTGCGTGCGGCCGGACACCAACTCGGCGAGCAGCTCGAGACGCGGCCCGATCTCGGGGTCGGCCCGCGGTCGGCCCAATTGGTCGTCGTCGACCTGGTCGGCAGCGGCCAGCATGTGCAGCCGGGCCAGCGCCTGCAACGGAGCCCGCTGCCAGATGCCGACCAGCGCTCCCCCGCCGCCCTCCAGCGCCTGGGCCACTCGCAGCGCTCCGCCGAACACCGGATCGTTGACCCCTGAGCTGTCGGCTAAGTCCTCGAACCGCACCGGGCCGCCATCGAGCACCGACGAAGCGCGCGCCGCCCGCAACGAGGCTTCGGCGGCGGTGACCGGCCAGCCCCGCAGGTTGGCGCGATGCCGATGCGCGCGACCCAACGCGTCGCGGGCCCGGTCACTGGCCTCGGCGACGCCGGGGAGCTCCATCAGCGGGGCTAGCGGGTCTGCCGTCACAGGTTGCCAACCTATCGGGGAGGCGCGGACGCGCCGGGAATGGCCTCCAGCAATTGACGCGTGTACTCGTGGCCGGGCCTGGTGAACAGCTCCTCGGTGGCCGCCTCTTCCACGATCCGCCCGGCGCGCATCACCAGGACGTCGTCGGCGATCTGCCGGATCACCGCCAGGTCGTGGCTGATGAACAGGTAGGCCAGGCCCAGCTCGGCCTGCAGCGTGGTCAGCAGCTCCAGGATCTGTGCCTGCACCAGTACGTCGAGCGCCGATACCGCCTCATCGCACACCAGCACCTCGGGGCGAAGCGCCAACGCCCGCGCGATCGCGACCCGCTGGCGTTGGCCGCCCGACAGCTCGCGCGGCAACCTGGCGAGCACCGACGACGGCAACGCCACCTGGTCGACGAGCTCGCGCACCGAATGCTCCCGTTGCTTGCGGTCGCCGACGCGGTGGATCCGCAACGGTTCCTCGATGGCGCGAAACACCGAGTACATGGGATCCAGGCTGCTGTACGGGTTCTGGAACACCGGCTGCACCCGCCGCCGAAAGGCCATCATCGCGTCCCGGCTCAAGCCGTCGGAGATCTGGGTGCCATCGAAAACGACTGTGCCCGAGGTAGGTTGGAGCAGGCCCAATGCCATGCGGGCTACCGTCGATTTGCCCGAACCCGATTCCCCGACGATGGCCAGCGTGCTGGCCCGGCGCAGCCGGAACGACACGGCGTCGACGGCGCGCAACTGTGCCCGCCGCCAGGGTGCACCGTGCGACTCCCGGTAAACCTTGGTCAGCTGGCCGGCGACGAGGATGTCGTCGGCGCCCGTGGCGGCCCGCGGCCGTGCCGGCGCCGAACTGCGGACCGTCAGCGACGGGGCAGCGGCCACCAGCCGCCGGGTGTACTCGTGTTGCGGGTCACGCAGGATCAATTGTGCGGCACCGGATTCCACCACTATTCCACGATGGACGACGACCACCCGCTCTGCACGTTCGGCGGCCAGCGCCAGATCGTGAGTGATCAGCAACAGCGCGGTGCCCAGTTCGTCGGTGAGGCGCTGCAAATGGTCGAGCACCTGCCGTTGCACCGTGACGTCCAGCGCGGACGTCGGCTCATCGGCGATCAGCAGCTGCGGGTGACCCGCCAGCCCGATGGCGATCAGCGCGCGTTGGCACATGCCGCCCGACAACTGGTGCGGGTACTTGGCTGCCTGCTTCGCCGGATCCGGCATGCCGGCCTGAGCGAGCAGTTCCACCGCCCGCTGGCGCGTCCTTCGTCCATCGGTGTTGGCCCGCAACGCTTCTGAGATCTGGAAGCCGACCTTCCAGACGGGGTTGAGGTTGGTCATCGGGTCTTGGGGTACGTAGCCGATGCGACGGCCTCTGATCGACCGCAGCAGCCGGCGGTCAGCGGAGGTGATGTCAATCCCGTCAAAAGTGATGCGGCCGGCCGTGATCCGGCCACCGGGCGCAAGCAGCCCAAGGATCGCGGCGGCCGTGGTGGATTTTCCCGATCCCGACTCGCCGACCACGGCGACGGTCTGGCCGCGCTTGACGCTCAGATCGACTCCGCTCACCGCGGGGTCGTGGTCGCCGAACCTGACTTCCAGGCCCTCGACCTCCAGCAGCGGCGATTCCATGGTGCTCATGCCCGAAACGCTCGCGAGGCCGGATCCAGCGCGTCGCGCAGGGCGTCGCCCATCATCATGAAGGCCAGCACCGTAATCGCCAGTGCGCCCGCGGGATAGAACAAGATCGGCGAACCGGCCCGCAGCCGCGTCTGCGCGAGATTGATGTCACCGCCCCACGACACCACCGAGGTCGGCAGCCCGACGCCGAGGTAGGACAGCGTGGCCTCGGTGACGATGAATGCCCCGAGCGCGATCGTGGACATCGCGATCACCGGACCCGCCGCGTTCGGCAGTGCGTGCCGTAGCAGGGTCTGAAATCGGCTCAACCCCAATGCCTTAGCCGCGAGCACATAGTCGCTGGCTCGTACCTCCAGCACCGCGCCGCGGGCGATCCTGGCCACCTGCGGCCAACCGAACAAGGCCAGGATGGCGATCACCGTCCACACCGTGCGATGGTGCAGGACCTGCATCAGCACGATCGCGGCCAGCAGCAGCGGCAGCCCGAAGAACACGTCGGTGATCCGCGAGACCGCCGCGTCGAGCCAGCCTCCGTAGAAGCCGGCCAGCGCCCCCAGCGCCCCGCCGACGACGAACACCAGCAGCGTGGCGCCCAACCCGACCGTCACCGAGGCTCGCGCCCCGTACACGGTGCGCGCGTAGATGTCGTGGCCCTGCAGGTCGGTGCCGAACCAGTGCGCCCCCGAGGGGGCGAGCAGGCTTTGGCTGGGATCGGCGTAGGTGGGATCGGCATGAGCGAACATCGCCGGAAACAGTGCGACGAGAACGATCAGCAGGATCAGGACAGCGGCGACGACAAACTTCGGACGGCGGTGCAACCTGCGCCAGGCCTCGCCCCAAAAGCCAGAGTGTTCAGCCATAGCGGATCCTCGGGTCCAGGGCCGCATACAGCAGGTCGACCAGCAGGTTGGTGATCAGATAGATCAGCACCAGCACCGTCACGATCGACACCACGGTTGGCGCCTCCTGCCGGGTAACGGCTTGGTAGAGCACGCCGCCGACACCGTGAATGTTGAAGATGCCTTCGGTCACGATGGCCCCGCCCATCAGCGCACCCAGGTCGGCGCCCAGGAACGTGACCACCGGGATCAGCGAGTTACGCAGAATGTGCACGGTCACGACCCGTGGCCGCGACAAACCTTTCGCCGTCGCGGTGCGGACATAGTCGGCGTGCGCATTGGCGGCCACCGCCGAACGCGTCAACCGCACCACGTAGGCGAATGACACTGAGCCCAAAACGATTCCGGGCAACAGTAGGCGCGCGAACGTCGCCCGTTCACCGACGGTGACCGGCGCGATACCCAGCCGGACCCCGAACACGAATTGGGCCAGAAACCCCAGCACGAAGATCGGGATCGCGATGATGATCAGGCCGGTGACCAGCACCGTGGAATCGAACAGCCCACCCTGGCGCAGTCCGGATATCACGCCGAACCCGATCCCGAACACCGCCTCCACGACCAACGCGATAAGCGCCAGCCGGATCGTGACCGGAAATGCATGTGCCAGAACGGCACTGACGGGCAGTCCGGAATAGGCGCGGCCCAGGTCACCGTGCAGGACGCCGCCCAGGTAGTGCAGATACTGCAGCAGGAAGGGATCGTCGAGGTGGTAGCGCGCCCGCAGCTGCGCGGCCACTGCCGGGGTCAGCGGGCGGTCCCCGGCGATCGCGGCCAGTGGGTCACCGGGGAGCAGGAACACCATGCCGTAGATCAGCAACGTGGCGCCCAGGAAGACGGGCACCATGACGGCGATCCTTCGCGCGATGTACCACCCCATGGCTCAGGCCTTGACGATGTTCTCGTAGTCGGGCAGCCCGTTCCACGTGACCTTGACGTCGCTGACCTCCGGCGACCACCCGATCACGGCGATGTAGTACCACAGCGGCACAGCGGGCATGTCGTGCAACAGGATTCGCTGTGCAACGTTGACGAGCACGTCCGCCTGCGGCAGGCTGGGTGCGGCCTCGGCGGCCGCCAGCCCGGCGTCGAACTCCCGGCTGGAGTATCCGACGTCATTGGATCCCGCACCGGTGGCGTACAGCGGAGCGAGGAACTCGATCATCGACGGATAGTCACCGATCCAGCCGGCGCGGAACGCGCTGTCGATGGTCCGGTTGGTGATCTGGGTGCGAAACCCCGCGAAGGTGGGCTGCGGCGCGCCGACGGCATCGATGCCCAGCACGTTCTTGATGCTGTTGGCCACCGCGTCCACCCACTCCTGATGGCCGCTGTCGGCGTTGTAGGCGATGGCGTAGCGCCCGCTCCATGGTGAGATCGCGTTGGCTTGTGCCCAGAGTTGCCGCGCCCGTTCGGGGTTGAAGTCCAGTGCGTCGTTGCCCGGGATATTCGGGTCGAAGCCCGGCAAGGATCGGGCGGTGAAATCGCGGGCCGGGCTGCGGGTGCCGTTGAAGATCTGCTGACAGATCTGCGGGCGATTGATGGCCGCCGACAACGCCAACCGGCGCAGCCGGCCCTCCTCACCGCCGAAGTGCGGCAGCCGCAATGGCGTGTCGAGCGATTGGCTCACCGCGACCGGCCCGCTGGCGGCGTTGCCGCCCAGGTCCCGCTGGTAAATCGTCAACGCGCTGGACGGAATCGTGTCCAGGACATCGAGATTGCCGGACAGCAGGTCGGCATAGGCGGTGTCCAGGTTGCCGTAGAACTCGAACCTCAGGCCCTTGTTGTGGGGTTTGCGGTTGCCGCGGTAGTCGGGGTTGGGTTTCAAGTCGATCTTCACGTTGTGCTCCCAGGCCGGCCCATCGGGACCGTCGGCCAGCCGGTAGGGGCCGTTGCCAACCGGATTGCGCCCGAATGCCGCCATGTCCCGAAAAGCCGTGTCCGGCAACGGATAGAACGCGCCATGGCCGAGTCGCAACGTAAAGTCGACGGTCGGCGCCCGCAGGCGCACGGTGAATTCGAGATCGTTGACCACCTGCAGGCCGGACATCGTGGTCGGCTTTCCGTCACCCGGCGGGCCGGCGACCTCATCGAATCCGTCGATCGGGCGGAAGAAGTCCTGCTGCAGTTGGGCATTGGAGCTCAAGGCGCCGTAATTCCACGCGTCGACGAACGAATGTGCGGTAACCGGCGACCCGTCGGTGAACTTCCAGCCGGGTTTGAGAATGATCCGGTAGTTGATGTTGTCGGTGGTTTCGATCGACTGCGCCACCTCCGGCGACGGTTTGCCGTCGTCGTCGTAGGACACCAAGCCGGCGAAGAGCCGATCCAGGATCCGCCCACCAAGGTTGTCGTTGGTGCCGGTCGGGATCAGCGGGTTGGGCGGTTCACCGCCGTTGACCACCACCAGATCGGGGCTCAGCACGCCGCCACCGCAACCGGCCAACGACGCGACCGTGAGCGTGATGACCGCGGCGAAAGCCGGCCAAACCGGCCTGCCCCGCATCCAACGCATGACAGCGACCCTAGGGCCTGCGGCCGCGTCGACCGTAAAAGGACCGCCGGTGAAGTGCGTCATCCGATGTCGACAATCTACGATTTCGCCATGGGGTTACGGTTCTCGCCTCGGGCGGCGCCGCCTACGTCGCGGGCGAGTTGACCTTCGCGCTGGGCATTCCCCTGATCGGATTGACCTGTCTGCTGATCGGCCTATGGGAGCACAGACGCAGTCGCGCCCGAACGCCCGCCTACCCCTACCCACCGGGACCGCCGCCGATGGGATATCCGGGTCCGCCGCCAACGAACTATCCGGGCCCGCCCTCTCCCGGATATCCGCCCCCGGTCGCGCCGCCGCACCGCGCGAGTAAATCGTCCACCGCACTCATCACGATCGGCGGGGTCGTGCTCGCGTTCGGGATCTTTGGAAACCTCGCCGCGGGCGTGTCGCGGCTAGCCAAACACCAACAGCACACGGCAATGCGGGTTGGCGAGTGTATTACCCAAATGTCTTATCGCTCAGAGTCATTCAGTTCAAGTCCGAACAACGACTGCGCCTATCCAGACAATACTTACCAGCTCGCCGCCAAAGGCGGATCGTCGGCGACGTGCCCCGACGGAAAACGCGAGGGTTCCATCTACGATCGGTACACCGACGACTCCACCATCCTGTGTTTCGCCCTGAACCTCAAACAGGGCCTGTGTTACCGGGTCGGCCCCGACCCCAACCATCCGACGATGAGCACGGGCAGCTGCAGTGACACCGTGACCAGACAAATCCGGGTCGTCCAGCGCATCGACGGCAGCACCGACACGTCTGACTGCCCGCCGGACGTCAGGGGAATCAGCTATCCCACTCCCCCGGTCGTCTATTGCCTGGAGAAGGCCAGTCCCTAGGCGTTATTGGCCGGTGGTGATGGGATGGACCTGCAATTCGCAGGCATCGATGGTGGCCGGCACGGTGAACACCATGGTGGTGTCGGGCGGACTGACGCGCAGCTCGGTATAGCCGGGGCACGGGTTGCCCTTGCCGTCGATCGCCATGCCCTCCACGATGGCCTGCCCCTGCGTCGAGATGGACAAGGTGACAGTGGGCGGCACATTGGCATCGCTCGGCAACCCGCCCAGGTAACCCCGCAGCGTGGGCTTGGCGTGAATATCGGGCCCGCCGGCGCCGGCCTCGACCGCGGGGTAGCCGGTGAGCGTGCACGGCTCGGCGCCGCCGGCGAGGCTGAATATCAGGGTGAGCGCCCGGTGGCCGACAGCCCCTTGGGCTGGGGATGGGGTCACGGCTACCTGCTCCGCCCAGCACGGTGTCGCCTGGTCGCCGCTCTCGACCGGCACGGCCCCTGCCGGCGGACCCAGCACGGCGTCGACCGCGTAACTCGTTGCGGCCGCAGCAAAGCTGAGGAACAGACGGCGGGCGCGCTGCCCGCGAGGTTCCGGCACAACGGTGATTATGCGCCATGACAACTCGGTTTACCCCCGATTGAAGCGCGGGTTCAACTGGCGGGGCTAGGCTCTCAGACGGTTGACGAGCTCGAACCCCGGCCCTCGACACAGGAGACAAGCCAGTGACCGCCACACACACCCAAGGCCCGTCCTCGTACCCGCCGCCGGCGGAGTTCGCCGAGCAGGCCAACGCCGGTGAGGACCTCTACCGCGAAGCCGAGCAGGACCGGCTGGCGTTCTGGGCCAAGCAGGCCAACCGGCTGTCGTGGGCAACGCCGTTCACCGAGGTGCTGGACTGGCAACCGCCGTTCGCCAAGTGGTTTGCCGACGGCAAGCTCAACGTCGCCTACAACTGCGTGGACCGCCACGTCGAGGCCGGCCTCGGCGATCGGGTGGCGATTCACTGGGAGGGCGAGCCGGTCGGCGACAGTCGCAGCCTGACCTACTCCGATCTGCAGGCCGAGGTCTGCAAAGCGGCCAATGCGTTGACCGATCTCGGCCTGGTTGCCGGTGACCGCGTCGCCATCTACCTGCCGCTGATCCCGGAAGCCGTGATCTCGATGCTGGCCTGCGCGCGGCTGGGCCTCATGCACAGCGTCGTATTCGGCGGGTTCACCGCGAAGGCGCTGCGCGCCCGCATCTCCGATGCCCAAGCCAAGGTGCTGATCACCAGCGACGGGCAGTTCCGGCGCGGCATGCCCGCGCCGCTGAAGGACGCGGCCGACGAAGCCGTGGCGCCCGGGCCGGACGGGGACAGCCCCGTCGAGAAGGTTCTGGTGGTGCGCCGCACCGGAATTGACGTGTCCTGGGACGACGACCGCGACGTGTGGTGGCACGATGTCGTGGATTCCGCGTCGCCCGAACACAGCCCGCAACCCTTCGATGCCGAGCAGCCGCTGTTCCTGCTCTACACGTCGGGCACCACCGGCAAGCCCAAGGGCATCGTGCACACCAGCGGCGGCTATCTCACTCAGAGCTCCTACACGCACTACTACGCCTTCGACATCAAGCCCGAACGCGACGTGTTCTGGTGCACCGCCGATATCGGTTGGGTCACCGGGCACACCTACGGCGTCTACGGTCCGCTGTCCAACGGCGTCACCGAGGTTCTCTACGAGGGCACACCCGCTAGCCCGGACCAGCACCGTCATTTCCAGATCATCGAAAAATACGGCGTCACAATCTATTACTCCGCTCCCACCCTCATCCGGACGTTCATGAAGTGGGGCCGCGAGATTCCCGACGCCCACGACCTGTCTAGCTTGCGGCTACTGGGATCGGTCGGCGAACCGATCAATCCGGAAGCCTGGCGCTGGTACCGCGAGGTCTTCGGCGCGGGTCGCATCCCGGTGATAGACACCTGGTGGCAGACGGAGACCGGTGCGGCAATGATCTCGCCCCTGCCGGGAGTCGCTGCGGCCAAACCCGGTTCGGCCATGACACCGCTGCCGGGAATCTCGGCCAAGATCGTCGACGACCATGGCGACCTGCTGCAGCCCGACAGCGACGACGCCAAAAACGTCAGCGGATACCTGGTCTTGGACCAGCCGTGGCCATCGATGCTGCGCGGCATTTGGGGTGACCCCGAGCGGTACCGGGACACCTACTGGTCCAAATTCGCCGACCAAGGCTTCTACTTCGCCGGTGACGGCGCCCGTTTCGATTCCGACGGCGCGATCTGGGTGCTGGGCCGCATCGACGACGTGATGAACGTTTCCGGGCACCGGATCTCCACCGCCGAGGTGGAGTCGGCGGTCGTCGGCCATGACGGTGTCGCCGAGGCGGCGGTGGTCGGGGTTACCGACGACACCACCGGCCAGGCGATTTGCGCATTTGTCGTCCTGTGCGACAGCGACGACGCGCACCAAGGGACCCTCGACGAGCTGCGTGCTCACGTCGCACAGGAGATCTCGCCGATCGCCAAGCCACGCGAGATCCATGTGGTGCCGGAGCTGCCCAAGACCCGCAGCGGCAAGATCATGCGCAGGCTGCTGCGCGATGTCGCCGAGAACCGCGCCCTCGGTGATACGTCGACGCTGCTCGATCCCAGCGTGTTCGACGCGATCAGAGCGGCCAAGTAAGGCCGGCGCGCCGAATAACTCAGGCCGGTATCGGGACGAAACCCGCGCCGGGCCGGTGCTTGGCGTTGATGTCGGCCAGCACCGCATTGAACGACACCACCACCGCCGGGGTGTGCAGCGGAATGTACTTGACGACGCAGGTCGGCAGGTTGTCGCTGAACGCGCCGTGGATCATCCCGACAAGCAGGTTGTCGACGGTCACCGGCCCCCCGGAGTCACCGGGCCGGCCGCAGACCTGCATGACGATCGTGCCCGGATCCTGGCCGGGCCCCCAGGTGACGCCGCACGAATTGCCCGTCGTACGGCCCTGCTTGCACGCGATCTGACCGAACACCGGTTCCGGACCGACGCCGTTGATTTCGAAGCCGTTGTAGTTGGCCAACGGCACCACCTTGGCCTGATCGAACTTGATCACCGCGTAGTCCAGGGCGTCGTTGCCCGCAACCATCGTTCCCAGCACACCTCTGCCTTCGGCGGCCTCGGCGGCGACCTGAGCGCCCGGGCCACCGCAGTGCGCTGAGGTGAATCCGATCAGCTCACCGGCGGCATCGCCGCCGATGGTCGTCAGGGTGCACATCGTGTCGCCATTGATGACGATGCCCGCACCGCCACCCATGGGGACCCGGTCGTCGGCGGCGGCGACGTTTGCAGGCAAACCCGGCTGAACCACGAGCACGGCCACCAGCACCGCCACAAAGCACCGATATGCGGTCTGCAATGCGTAACTCCCATCACTGGCCGGCTGTCGGAGAACAGCTGCGCCAGTCTAGATGATCACCCGTGGACCCCTCTTGCTGTGCGAATGGCGGCTCCGGGCAATTGGCCGGATCGGTTGGTTGCCGGGCCTCGCGGACCTCGACTGGCCTCGTCTGGCATCGCAGCGCATGGCAACATGAACCGCGACGACAGCGAACCGAGAGGACCGCCTGTGAGCAAAGTGGATCGCAACAATGGTGTGCCGAGCACGCTGACCACGATTCCGTTGGCCGACCCGCATGCCAGCCACGGCGAGCCGTCGATCGGTGACCTGATCAAAGACGCGACGACTCAGGCGTCGACCCTGGTGCGTGCCGAGGTCGAGCTAGCCCGGGCCGAAATCGTCCGCGACGTCAAGAAGGGCCTCACCGGCAGCGTCTTCTTCATCGCCGCTCTGGTGGTGCTGTTCTACTCCACATTCTTTTTCTTCTTCTTCCTTGCCGAGCTGCTCGACAATTGGCTGTGGCGCTGGGTGGCCTTCCTGATCGTCTTCGCGATCATGGTCGTGGTCGGGGCCGTGCTGGCGCTGTTCGGCTATCTGAAGGTGCGGCGCATCCGGGGACCGCGCGAGACCATCGAATCGGTCAAGGAGACGCGTACCGCGCTCACCCCGGGCCGCGACAAGGCTGCCGCCGCGAGCAAGCAGCTCACCGACGCGCCCGGTAAGCACGCCAAGGCCGAGGACGGCACCCCCACCGACCCCTCAGGTTGGTAGATGGCAGCACCAGATCCGTCGGTGGTCCGCATCGACGGGCCGTGGCGCCATTTGGACGTGCACGCCAACGGTATTCGATTCCATGTCGTCGAGGCGCTGCCGACCGGCCCGGGCGCACCCGCCGCGGCCGCGGCACGACCGCTGGTGATGCTGCTGCACGGTTTCGGTTCGTTTTGGTGGTCCTGGCGTCATCAGCTACGCGGGCTGACCGATGCCCGAGTGGTCGCGGTCGACCTGCGCGGCTATGGCGGTAGTGATAAGCCACCCCGCGGTTACGACGGCTGGACGCTCGCCGGCGATACGGCCGGACTCATTCGCGCGCTTGGGCATTCGTCGGCAACGCTGGTCGGCCATGCCGACGGCGGTTTATCCTGCTGGACCACCGCGCTGCTGCATTCACGGCTGGTGCGTGCCATCGCGCTGATCAGCTCGCCGCACCCGGCCGCGTTGCGGCGATCGACGTTGACGCGCCGCGATCAGGGCTCCGCGCTATTGCCGACCTTGCTGCGCTATCAACTCCCGCTGTGGCCCGAGCGCCTGCTGACCCGTGACAACGGTGCCGAGATCGAACGCCTCGTCAGCAGCCGCAGCTCCGCCAAATGGGTGGCTTCCGAGGACTTCTCGCAGACCATCGGTTACCTGCGCACGGCCATCCAGATTCCCGGGGCGGCGCATTGCGCATTGGAATATCAGCGCTGGGCGGTACGCAGCCAGGTGCGCGGCGAAGGACGGCGATTCATGAAATCGATGTCCCGGCAGCTCGGCGTGCCACTGCTACACCTGCGCGGCGACGCCGATCCCTACGTGCTGGCCGACCCGGTCGACCACAGCCAGCGCTACGCGACGCAAGGCCGCTACGTATCCATCACCGGCGCAGGGCATTACAGCCACGAGGAAGCCCCAGAAGAAATCAACAAACACTTGATGAGGTTTTTCGAGCAGGTGCACTGACGCCGGATCAGCTGACGCAGTTCCCGGTCGCCACCTGTTGGGTGGCACCGATCTTGGCCATCTGACTCGCGACCTCACCGGCCGTCAACACGAACCCGGTGTCGGGATCGTCTACGGCAGCGCCGAACACCACGCCGAGCACATGACCGCTCAGATCGATCAACGGTCCACCCGAATTGCCTTGCTCCACATTGGCTCTGATGGTGTAGACGTCGCGGGTAACCGGCTTCGGGTCCCGGTAGATGTCGGGTCCGCTGAGCTTGATGGCCTCACGAATCCTGGCCGGGGTCGCGGTGAAGTTGCCCCCGCCGGGATAACCCAGAACCACCACGTCGGCACCGGTTTTCGCCTCGGCTTCGCTGAAAGCCATTGGCGGCGGCGGCAAGTTCGGGATGGCAAGAATCGCGATGTCGACCGACGGGTCATAAGACACCACGGTGGCGTCCAACGGATTACCGCTGGCGTAGATCTGGACGCTGCTGGACCCGGCCACCACGTGCGCGTTGGTCATCACCCGATCGGGCGCGATGACAAATCCAGTGCCCTCCAACACTTTCTGGCAGCTAGGCGCCAGGCTGCGTACCTTGACGACACTGGGCGCGGCGGCCGTCACCACCGGATTGCTGGCCAACGCGGGATCCGGTGACTCGACGGGGATCACCGGGGTACGGCTAAACGGCTCCAGCACTGCGGGCAGCCCCGAGGTGTTCAGCAGTGCCGAAAGGCGTTTGGGGACCGTCTTCAGCCAGGCGGGTGCGATGTCGTTAACCTCGGCGAGCACCCGCGAACCCCGGACCGCGGCCGCCAGCTCGGGTTGGTCTTTGGACTGGGTGAGCGGCGTCGCCAGCAGCCACGCGGCCGTGAGCACCACGACGAGCTGCACCCCCACCCCGATGACCGAGTCGACGGTTCGGATTGTGCGGCTGTGGATTGCGCCGCGAACGGCCCGTCCCAGCACCACGCCGGCGACCTCACCCACGACGACGAGCGCGAGAATGAGGAACAGTGCACCGAACAGCTTGGCGCGCGGCGCGGCGATATGGCTGACGATGTGGGGCGCCAGCAATACACCGGCGATCGCGCCCAGCAGCACGCCGATAAACGAGAAGAGGGAACCCACCGCGCCCGAACGCCAGCCCGAGATGGCCGCGATGAACGCGACGGCGAGAACGGCGATATCCAGCCACTGGGACGGGGTCATCGAGTTCATCGCGCACCGCCCTGCTCGCCGACCAGCACCATGGCGTCGTCGAGTTCACGTACGTCGTTGGTGTCCCAGGGCTTTGCCCAGCCGGCGACATCGAGCACCGCAGAGATCACCTGGCCAGTGAATCCCCAAACCAGCATCTGGTTCAGCAGAAACGCCGGACCGGCCCAACGGTTGCCGAGGTCGCCGCGGTAGACCATCAGCCGGTTGTCCGGATTGATGAAGGCGCGCACCGGAACCCGCGATACGATCGCCGTTTCGGCCTCGTTGACCACGGCGACCGGTCCGGGATCAAGCGAGTAGGCCAGCACCGGGACGACGTGAAATTGCGACGGCGCGATGAATGTCTTTTCCATCGTGACCAGAGGGTGCAGCCGGGTGACGTCGATCCCGGTCTCCTCGTGAGCTTCTCGCAGCGCGGTGGCGACCGGCCCGCGATCGCCTTCATCGGATGCACCGCCGGGAAATGCCGCCTGGCCCGCATGGTGCCGCAACGACGAAGCCCGCACTGTGAGCAACAGGTCGGCGTCGGCGGGCACGCCGCCGTCGGCCGTGCCGGACTCGGGACCCGAAAACAGAACCAGCACAGCGGCCTCGCGGTCGTCGCGGTGGGTGGATGCTGTCCTGGCCGCAGTCACCATGGCCAGTACGTCGGCCGGCAACCGGCGCCGGTAGGCGTCCGGCATCTGACCCACGTTGTCCAGCAACGGACGTAACCAGGATGGGCAGACGTCGGGCGTGAGGGGAACCGTCCCCTGTGCGCGGGCGGCACCCCCAGCACTCACCGGCGCCTCCTTGTCGGGTCCACTTGCCCAGCCTGTTTCGGGCCGCAGAGCTCGGTCATGCCTCGTTTCCGACCGCGGCCGCGATCTCGTCGGCACTCACGAAATCCCGCAGCAGCGTCTGCGCAACGCTACCGTCCGGTCGTAGCACCACCGTCGCGGGCACCACATTTGCGACCTTGAGTGCTGCGGCGATCAGCCGCCGCCCATCCTGCAAGGTCGGGAGGCGAACACCCAGCTCCGCCAACCGCAGCAACGCGGCGGTCTCGTTCTCGTCTTGATGCACGGTCACCACTACAACATCGGACCCGACGCGTCGCTGATATTCGGCCATCGCAGGCAGTTCGGCCGCGCACGGCGCGCACCAATACGCCCACAGGTTGATGACCACCCGTCGTCCGGCCAGGGCCCGAGCGACGTCGACGGTGGATCCGTCCCCGGCGCAGTCGACCACCACACCCTGCAAGGCCGCGGGGCCCGGACCATTGCCCGGTGCGGGGCATGGCGGCAGGTCGGCCCGCGCCCGCGGCCCGGCCAGCGCCGCCGGCGTGTCCGCGTCGCGGTGTTCGCGATCGGGCGACGACCGGCTCGGCGCGGTCGTCAATGACTCGTCGCGCAGTTGCGCGACCAACGCGGCCGTCAGCGCCACCACGACCGCCAAGATCGCGATGGTCCAGCGAGTTCTCGGGGTCAACGTCCCGGCCGTGTTACAGCCCGACCAGGGAGAGCAGGTGCTCGGCTTCGGGGCCCTGCACCAACGGCGCGGCCAGCGCCGGCTCGGTGGGGCCGAGGCCGAACGATGGGCAGTCCTTGGCCAGCACGCAGACGCCGCACGCCGGTTTGCGCGCGTGGCACACCCGGCGGCCATGGAAGATCACGCGGTGGCTCAGCAGGGTCCATTCCTTGCGTTCGACCAGTTCGCCGACGGCGTGCTCGATCTTGACCGGGTCCTTTTCCGCGGTCCAGCGCCATCTGGCCACCAGCCGCTGGAAATGGGTGTCGACGGTGATCCCGGGGATGTCGAACGCGTTCCCCAGGATGACGTTGGCGGTTTTGCGCCCGACCCCGGGCAGCGTCACCAACTCGTCCATGGTCGACGGCACCTCGCCGTCGAAACGCTCGACCAGGGCCTGCCCCAAGCCGATCAGCGAACTCGCCTTGTTGCGGAAGAAGCCAGTGGGGCGGATGAGGTTTTCCAGCTCGTCGCGATCGGCTTGTGCATAATCCACTGCCGATTTGTATCGCGTGAACAATGCCGGCGTTGTCAGGTTCACCCGTTTGTCGGTGCTTTGCGCCGAAAGAATGGTGGCCACCGTGAGTTCCAGCGGTGATCTGAAGTCGAGCTCGCAATGTGCGTCCGGAAACGCTTGGGACAGTGTGCGATTCATCCGGCGCGCGCGGCGCACCAAACCGACTCGAGTTTCGGAAGACCAGCGCCGGGCAAGTCCGGAATCAGGCGCGGCGGGCGTCGATTTCGCGCGCCCGGACGGCCTTGCCACTGTCACCTACGACAGAGTACTGATTTCGTGATCTCGCTGAGACCTTGGGCATGTTTACTCTCCTTGTGTTGTGGTTGCTGGTGGCTTGCATACCGGGGCTGCTGATGCTCGCTGCGCTCGGCCTCGGGCGGCTCGAAAAGGAGCTCGCCCGTGAGTCGATCACGGCGACCGATGTCGACGAATTTCTGCATCAGGCGCAGGCGATGGATATGCACACGCTGGCGCGCGAAGGGATGCCGGAGGCGCTGGAATACCTGCATCGACGCCAGGCCCAGCAGCTCGCGCTTGCCTCACCGCCCAGCGGTCGCCATCGCGCCGAGTCGCTGCTCGCGACCGCCTTCACCGAGCCCCCCGCGCGCGCAGTACCGATGCGAATACGCGCGCATTCAGGCGCCAATCCGCAATTTGATGGGACTAGACACGTCAATCGTGTGTAGCGTTGGCACGTTGGCCTACCTCTAGACTCGTCACACGGGCTAGGCCGGCACCCATATCACTTCGTTGGAAAGCTGAAGGGCAAAGTGGACGAGATCCTGGCAAGGGCAGGAATCTTCCAAGGGGTTGAACCCGGCGCAGTCACCGCACTGACCAAGCAATTACAACCCGTCGACTTCCCGCGTGGACACACCGTTTTCGCGGAAGGGGAACCAGGCGATCGGCTCTACATCATCGTCTCGGGGAAGGTCAAGATCGGCCGCCGATCACCCGATGGCCGGGAGAACCTGCTGACGATCATGGGCCCGTCGGACATGTTCGGCGAATTGTCGATCTTCGACCCGGGACCCCGGACTTCGAGCGCCACCACGATCACCGAGGTGCGCGCGGTATCGATGGACCGCGACGCGCTGCGGGCGTGGATCGCCGATCGCCCCGAAATCGCCGAGCAACTGTTGCGGGTGCTGGCCCGACGGCTCCGTCGCACCAACAACAATCTGGCGGACCTCATCTTCACTGACGTGCCCGGCCGGGTGGCCAAGCAGCTGCTGCAGCTCGCCCAGCGTTTCGGCACCCAGGAAGGTGGCGCGATGCGGGTCACCCACGACCTGACGCAGGAGGAGATCGCCCAGCTGGTGGGCGCTTCCCGGGAAACGGTCAACAAGGCGCTCGCCGATTTCGCCCACCGCGGGTGGATCCGCTTGGAGGGCAAGAGCGTGCTGATCTCGGACTCCGAGAGGCTGGCTCGCCGAGCGCGATAAGCGCGGGCGTTCACTCCTGCCGCAGATAGTCCAATTGCGCCTGCACGGACCATTCGGCCGCGTCCCAAAGCTTCTCGTCGACGTCGACGTAGACGTGTTCGACGACCTGGCGGGTGGTCGCGTCACCGCCCAGATCCCGCAGCGCGGCGCGCACCTGCTCCAGGCGCTCGTGGCGGTGCGTCAGGTAACCCGTGGCGACGGATTCGAGGTCGGCCAGATCGGGCCCGTGCCCGGGCAATACCGTGCGCCGGCCCAGACCCCGTAGCCGACGCAGCGATTCCAGGTAATCGGTCAGGCTGCCGTCCTCGTTGTCGATGACGGTGGTGCCGCGGCCGAGCACACTGTCAGCCGTCAAGACCGCGTCTTCCAGCAGGAACGAGAGCGAATCCGCGGTGTGGCCCGGCGTCGCCATCACCTTGATCTTCAGGCCGGCGGCATCAATGACCTCGCCGTCGACCAGCTCACCGCCGAAGCGGCGCAGGAACCCGCTGCCCGCCGAGCGCACGGTCGCGCCGGTTAGCTCGACCAGCTTGTCGATGCCATCGGTGTGGTCGCCATGCCGGTGGCTGATCAGGACCAAGGCGATGCGGCCCAGCGACGCGATCCGGGCGATGTGCTCGTCGTCGTCGGGCCCAGGATCCACGATGACCAGCTCGTCGCTGCGTGGACCGCGCAACACCCAGGTATTGGTGCCGTCCAGCGTCATCAAGCCGGGATTGTCGGCCAGCAGAACCGAGGCAGTGTCGGTGACCGCCCGCAACCTGCCGTATGCGGGATGGGTCAGCGGCTCAGCGGTCTCGGTCACGGCCGTTAGCCGACCTCCACGATCAACTCGACTTCGACGGGTGCATCCAGGGGCAGCTCGGAAACGCCCACCGCCGAGCGAGCATGCGCGCCCTGGTCGCCGAACACCTCGGCGAGCAGGTCGGAGGCCCCGTTGATGACGCCGGGCTGGCCGTTGAAGCCGGGAGCCGACGCGACGAACCCGACGACCTTGACCACCCGGGTCACCGCGTCGATGCCCACCAGCGAGTCCACCGCCGACAGCGCGTTGAGCACGCAGGTCCGCGCCATCGCCTTGGCTTCTTCGGGGCTCACCTCGGCGCCGACCTTGCCGGCGCCGGCCAGCTTGCCGTCCGTTATCGGCAGCTGGCCCGAGGTGTAAACCAGATTGCCGGTCCGCACCGCGGGAACGTAAGACGCCAGCGGCGCAACCAACTCCGGAAGCGCAACGCCGAGTCGCCCGAGCCGGGCCGAAGCATTCACGTGCCCGAGTCCATTTTACTTGGGGCGCTTCAGGTAAGCGACGTGTTGCTCGCCGGTGGGCCCGGGCAGCACAGCCACCAGTTCCCAACCGTCGGCGCCCCATTGGTCGAGGATCTGTTTGGTGGCGTGCGTCAGCAGCGGAACCGTGGCGTATTCCCAAGGGGTCGGTTGGCTCATGACGCGAGCTTATCGGTCGGGCTTGAACCACAATGGCCAGCCCGGTAGACCGCAATCCGATGTTGCTACCCGATTGGCGGGGACCACGCAGGGCTCGGGCTAGCATGCGATGGTGGCAACCACTTCTAGCGGCAACGCTGCCGTCGGCTGGCCGGCACGCCTGTCGAAAGCCCGCTTGCACTTCGTCACCGGCAAAGGCGGGACCGGCAAATCGACGATCGCGGCAGCGCTGGCGCTGACCCTGGCAGCGGGCGGGCGCAAAGTCCTTCTCGTCGAAGTCGAAGGTCGGCAAGGCATTGCGCAACTCTTCGACGTTCCGCCGCTGCCCTACGAAGAGGTCAAGATCGCGACCGCCGAACGGGGCGGCCAGGTCAACGCCCTGGCGATCGACATCGAGGCGGCATTCCTCGAGTACCTCGACATGTTCTACAACCTCGGTCTCGCCGGACGCGCGATGCGCCGGATCGGCGCGGTCGAGTTCGCCACGACAATCGCACCGGGCCTGCGGGACGTGCTGCTCACCGGCAAGATCAAGGAGGCGGTGGTGCGCGTCGACAAGAACAAGCTGCCGGTCTATGACGCAATAGTTGTCGATTCACCACCGACGGGTCGGATCGCACGCTTCCTGGACACCACGAAGGCGGTGTCCGACTTAGCCAAGGGTGGTCCGGTGCACTCGCAGGCCGACGGTGTGGTCAAGTTGCTGCACTCCGACCGGACCGCCATCCATCTGGTGACTCTGTTGGAAACCCTGCCGGTGCAGGAAACCATGGAAGCCATCGAGGAACTTTCCGAGCTAGACCTGCCGATCGGCAGCGTCATCGTTAATCGCAACATCCCGGTGCATCTGAGGCCTGGCGATCTGGCAAAGGCCGCCGAAGGCGATGTCGACGCGGACTCGGTGCGTGCCGGTTTGAAGGCAGCCGGAATCGAGCTCAGCGACAACGACTTTGCCGGCTTGTTGACCGAAACCATCCAGCACGCCACCCGGATCACGGCACGCGCCGAGACCGCGCAACAGCTCGACGCCTTGAAGGTGCCGCGGCTGGAGTTGCCCGCAATCTCCGATGGTGTCGACCTGGGCAGCCTGTATGAACTGTCGGAATCGCTTGCACAGCAAGGAGTTCGATGAGCATCACGCCGAAAACGCTTGATATGGCCGCAATCCTGGCCGACACCGCAAACCGCGTTGTGGTGTGCTGCGGCGCCGGCGGCGTGGGCAAGACGACCGCCGCGGCGGCAATGGCATTACGCGCGGCCGAATATGGTCGCACCGTATGTGTTTTGACTATTGACCCGGCCAAACGACTGGCCCAAGCGCTGGGGGTCAACGATCTGGGCAACACCCCGCAGCGGGTCCCGCTGGCGCCCGAGGTCTCCGGCGAGCTGCACGCGATGATGCTCGACATGCGCCGCACCTTCGACGAAATGGTCATCCAATACTCCGGCCCAGACCGGGCACAAGCGCTTCTGAACAACCAGTTCTACCAGACCGTGGCGACGTCGCTCGCCGGCACGCAAGAGTACATGGCCATGGAGAAACTCGGCCAATTGCTGGCGCAGGACCGTTGGGATCTGATCGTGGTGGACACTCCACCGTCGCGCAATGCGCTGGATTTCCTGGATGCGCCAAAACGGTTGGGCAGCTTCATGGATAGCCGACTGTGGCGGTTGCTGCTGGCACCGGGCCGGGGCATCGGGCGATTGGTCACCGGCGCAATGGGTTTGGCGATGAAGGCACTGTCCACCATTATGGGTTCGCAATTGCTCAGTGACATTGCATCTTTCGTGCAATCACTGGAAGCCACGTTCGGCGGTTGGCGCGAGAAGGCGGATCGCACCTATTCGCTGCTCAAACGGCGCGGGACCCAGTTCGTGGTGGTGTCGGCGGCCGAACCCGACGCGCTGCGTGAGGCATCCTTCTTCGTCGACCGGCTGTCGCAAGAGAGCATGCCGCTGGCGGGCCTCATCTTGAACCGCACCCATCCGTTGTTGTGCTCACTGCCGGTGGAGCGGGCAATCGACGGTATCGAGTCGCTGAAGTCTGACGCAGACCCCGATGCCGCTTCGTTGGCCATGGCTGTGCTCACAATTCACGCCGACCGGGGCCAGACCGCCAAGCGGGAGATCCGGCTGCTGTCCCGATTCACCGGGGCGAACCCGAATGTGCCGGTCGTGGGCGTTCCGTCGCTGCCGTTCGACGTATCCGACCTGGAAGCCTTGCGTGCGCTCGCCGATCAGATCACCGCGGTCGGCGATGCCCACGCTGCGGAGCGCTGAGCACCCGCCAAAAGGGCCCGGTCGGGGACGATGCGGGCCCTTTCAGGGGGCCGCTGAGCACCTGCCAAAAATTGGGCCGGTTGGCGACGATCGCCCACCGGCCCAGCTACGTCTGCGAATTGCCATCGCGCACAAGCAAGTTCGCGTCAGAGTCGTTATTGAACGTGCGCCAAATCCAGCCAGCGTTGTAACAGTAAAGTAATAATGAGCTTCGGCCTATCAGTGCTCCGGATCGAGCCGGCGCACCAGCGGTCAAAGCGTCAGCTGACGCCGCGGTTCCTTCGCTTGTCGAAGAAATCGGACCAAGACACCACCTCGGGGTGCTGCTTGAGCAATGCCCGGCGTTGCCGCTCGGTCATGCCGCCCCAGACGCCGAACTCGACCTTGTTGTCCAGCGCGTCTGCTCCGCATTCCTGCATCACAGGACAGTGGCGGCAAATCACCGCTGCCTTACGCTGGGCAGCGCCCCGAACAAAGAGTTCGTCGGGGTCAGTGGTCTTACATAGCGCTCTCGACACCCAGGCAATTCGTTCTTCAGCGTCCACACTGTGCAGCACCCCCTGTGCTGCCGCGATGTTGGTTCGGCGTGCTGCCGGTCGTGTTCCTGACACGAGCTGTTCCCTTTCCTCCCGGTCGTAAGTTACGACCGCCCTCCTCGGGTGGCAGACCGTTGTTGCGGCCCACGCCACACTGTGCGGATCGGTGTTACCTGAATCTCACCGTCTGTATAAGTTAGGTGGCCAGGGGCCAATTGCGCAACAGTCTGATAACGCTTTTTTTGGGACGGGCGTGCCGTCTTGTCATAGAGCGTCGGCGCAGCCATGGGATTGACTACCCCGTTTGGGTGGCGGACATCTAACGCGATCGAGAACTTCCCGTCCCCATCCTCAGCAAAGCCGCTGGTCACATGATCTAGATCCGCTGTGCGGATCGACAGCGCGTCGGGCGACAGGGGCCGGTTAATGTAGTACGCATGTCAGACCGCCCGCCGGCAGCTCTCACGATTCTTAAGCTTGCTGGGTGCTGTCTGTTGGCCGGTGTGGTCGCCACGGCGCTGATGTTCCCCATGGCCGGCGGGTTGGGACTGATGTCCAACCGCGCCTCCGAAGTGGTCGCCAACGGCTCGGCCCAACTTCTCGAGGGGCAGGTGCCCGCCGTCTCGACGATGGTCGACGCGAAGGGCAACACCATCGCGTGGCTATACGAACAGCGCCGTTTCGAGGTGCCCACCGACAAGATCGCCAACACGATGAAGCTGGCGATCGTCTCGATCGAGGACAAACGATTCGCCGAGCACAACGGGGTGGACTGGAAGGGCACGCTGACCGGGCTGGCCGGCTACGCGTCCGGCGACGTCGGCACCCGGGGCGGTTCGACGATCGAGCAGCAATACATCAAGAACTACCAACTCCTGGTCACCGCCAAGACCGATGCCGAAAAGCGCGCTGCCGTCGAAACCACCCCGGCACGCAAGCTGCGCGAGATCCGGATGGCGCTCACGCTCGACAAGACCTTCACCAAGCCGGAGATCCTGACCCGCTACCTCAACCTTGTCTCCTTTGGTAACGGCTCGTTCGGGGTGCAGGACGCAGCGCAGACCTACTTCGGCATCAACGCGTCGGATCTGAACTGGCAGCAGGCGGCGCTGCTGGCGGGCATGGTGCAGTCGACCAGCACGCTCAACCCGTACACCAACCCCGACGGTGCGCTGGCCCGGCGGAATCTGGTCCTGGACACGATGATCGACAACCTGCCCCAGGAGACCGACGCGTTGCGCGCCGCCAAGGCGACGCCGCTCGGGATATTGCCGCAGCCCAACGAGCTGCCTCGGGGCTGCATCGCGGCCGGCGACCGCGCGTTCTTCTGTGATTACGTCCAGGAGTACCTGTCGCGCGCCGGGATCAATAAGGAACAGGTGGCCCGCGGCGGCTACCTGATCCGCACCACCCTGGACCCGGATGTGCAGATCCCGGTCAAGACGGCCATCGACAAGTTCGCCAGTCCGAGCCTGCCCGGCATCTCCAGCGTGATGAGCGTGATCCAGCCCGGCAAGACGTCGCACAAGGTGATGGCCATGGCGAGCAACCGCACCTATGGCCTCGACATCGACGCCGGCCAGACCATGCGCCCGCAGCCGTTCTCCCTCGTCGGCGACGGCGCCGGGTCGGTGTTCAAGATCTTCACCACGGCCGCCGCGCTGGACATGGGGATGGGCATCAACGCCACCCTCGACGTGCCGTCGCGGTTCCAGTCCAAGGGTCTGGGTAGCGGTGGGGCCAAGGGCTGCCCCAAGGACACCTGGTGCGTGGTCAACGCCGGCAACTACCGCGGGTCGATGAATGTGACCGAGGCGTTGGCCACCTCGCCCAACACCGCGTTCGCCAAGCTGATCTCGCAGGTCGGGGTGACGCGCACGGTGGACATGGCGGTCAAGCTCGGGCTGCGGTCCTACGCCGATCCCGGCACCGCCCGTGACTACAACCCGGACAGCAACGAGAGCCTGGCCGACTTCGTCAAGCGGCAGAACATCGGGTCGTTCACCCTTGGGCCGATCGAGGTGAATGCGCTTGAGCTGTCGAACGTCGTGGCCACGCTGGCCTCCGGCGGTGTGTGGTGCCCACCGAACCCGATCGACAAGTTGATCGACCGCAACGGCAATGAAGTCGCCGTGACCACCCAGACCTGCGATCAGGTGGTGCCCCAAGGCCTGGCCAACACCCTGGCCAACGCGATGAGTAAGGACGCCACGGGCGGCGGCACCGCGGCCGGTTCGGCCGGCGCGGCGGGATGGGACCTGCCGGTGTCTGGTAAGACCGGCACCACCGAGGCCCACCGCTCCTCCGGGTTCATCGGGTTCACCAGCCACTACGCGGCGGCCAACTACATCTATGACGACTCCACCACGCCGACGGACCTGTGTTCGTCCCCGCTGCGCCATTGCGGCGAAGGCGACCTGTACGGCGGTAACGAGCCGGCGCGCACCTGGTTCACCGCGATGAAGCCGATCGCCCTGAGCTTCGGCGACGTCAAACTGCCGCCCACCGATCCCCGCTACGTCGAGGGGGCACCCGGCTCACGAGTGCCGAGCGTGGCCGGCATGGACGTGGACGCGGCGCGCTTGCGACTGAAGGACGCGGGCTTCCAGGTCGCCGACCAAACCAACTCGGTCAACAGCAGCGCGAAGTTGGGCGAGGTGGTCGGGACGTCGCCTACCGGCAATACGATTCCCGGCTCGGTCGTCACGATTCAGGTCAGTAACGGCATCCCGCCGCCGCCTCCTCCGCCGCCGGATGGCGCGCCGCTGCCGATCGGTTCGCAGGTGGTGGAGATCCCGGGGCTGCCGCCGATCACCATTCCGCTGCTGGCGCCTCCGCCGCCGCCCGGACAGCCGCCTCCGTAGGCGCGCGGAGGCGCGACACACGCTCCTGAGTCCACGACCGGTATTAGGCTGCGTACATGGCTGATGTTTTGCCCGCCCTGATCCGCACCGGCGCTGTCGCGGTCGGTTCGACCGTCGCCGGCATCGGTTACGCCGCGGTCGTCGAGCGCAATGCCTTTGTCCTGCGCGAGATAACCATGCCTGTCTTGTCACCGGGTTCTACGCCGCTGCGGGTACTGCATATCAGCGATCTGCACATGATGCCCAACCAGCGCCGCAAGCAGGCCTGGCTGCGCGAGCTGGCCGGCTGGGAGCCCGACCTGGTCGTCAACACCGGCGATAACCTGGCCCACCCCAAAGCGGTGCCCGCGGTCGTCCAGGCACTCGGGGATCTGCTGTCGCGGCCGGGTGTCTTCATCTTCGGCAGCAATGACTACTTCGGGCCGCGCCTGAAGAACCCGTTGAACTACCTGACGAACCCGTCGCACCGGGTGCGGGGCGAACCGCTGCCCTGGCAAGATCTGCGGGCGGCGTTCACCGAGCGTGGCTGGCTCGACCTCACCCACACTCGCCGCGAGTTCGAGGTGAGCGGCCTGCACGTCGCCGCTGCGGGCGTGGACGACCCGCACATCGACCGCGACCGCTACGAGACCATCGCGGGCCCGGCCAGCCCCGCGGCGAATCTGCGGCTGGGATTGGTTCACTCCCCCGAACCCCGCGTGCTGGATCGCTTCGCCGCCGACGGCTACCAGCTGGTGATGGCCGGACACACGCACGGCGGGCAACTGTGCCTGCCGTTCTACGGCGCGCTGGTGACCAACTGCGGCCTGGACCGCACCCGGGCGAAGGGACCGTCACGCTGGGGCGCCAACATGCAGTTGCATGTCTCGGCCGGGCTGGGCACCTCCCCGTTTGCGCCGGTGCGGTTCTGCTGCCGGCCCGAAGCGACCCTGCTGACGTTGATTGCCGCCCCGACGGGTGGGCGAGACTCCAGCAGCAACCGGGGCCGCTCGCAGCCCGCGGCATCGTTGCGTTGAACGATCGGACCCGGATCGCGGTCCGCAGCCACTCGCACAGCTGGACGGACAATGCGATCCGGCTGATCGAGGCGGATGCCCGTCGCAGCGCGGACACCCACCTGTTGCGTTACCCGCTGCCGTCGGCCTGGGGCACTGACGCCGACATCGCGCTGTATCTCAAGGACGAGTCGACGCACATCACCGGCAGCCTCAAGCACCGGCTGGCGCGCTCGTTGTTCCTGTATGCGCTGTGTAACAACTGGATCGGCGAGGGCACCACGGTCGTCGAGGCGTCGTCGGGTTCGACGGCGATATCCGAGGCCTACTTCGCTTCCCTGCTGGGGCTGCCGTTCGTCGCCGTGGTACCGGCGAGCACCAGCGCCTCCAAGGTGGCGCTGATCGAATCACAAGGCGGCCGTTGCCATTTCGTGCAGAACTCCGGCGAGGTGTACGCCGAGGCGCAGCGCGTCGCCCAAGAGACCGGCGGCCACTACATGGACCAGTTCACCAACGCCGAGCGCGCCACCGACTGGCGCGGCAACAACAACATCGCCGAGTCGATCTTCGCGCAGATGGGCGAGGAGAAGTACCCGATCCCGGAGTGGATCGTGGTCGGCGCGGGCACCGGCGGGACCAGCGCGACGATCGGCCGCTACATCCGCTACCGGCGGCACGCCACCGGGCTGTGCGTCGTCGACCCGGAGAACTCCGCGTTCTTTCCCGCCTACGCTGAACAGCGCTACGACCTGGTGATGCCCGGGTCTTCCCGTATCGAGGGGATCGGCCGGCCTCGGGTCGAACCGTCGTTTCTGCCCGACGTCGTCGACCGCATGGTCGCGGTGCCCGACGCAGCGTCGATCGCGGCCGCCCGCCATGTCAGCGCCGTGCTGGGACGACGAGTGGGGCCGTCGACGGGCACCAACCTGTGGGGCGCCTTCGGCCTGCTCGCCGAGATGGTCGCCGAGGGCCGCTGCGGCTCGGTGGTGACACTGATCGCCGACAGCGGCGACCGCTACGCCGACACCTATTTCAGCGACGAGTGGGTCGGCGCGCAGGGGCTCGAACTCACCGGTCCTACCGAGGCGCTGGTCGAATTCGAGCGCACCTGCAGTTGGACGTAGCCCGCAGCCAGCGGTTTAGCGAGTCGACGGGCGGGTGCGATACGCTGTCGTGGCTTCAAGCGGGGTGTGGCGCAGCTTGGTAGCGCGCTTCGTTCGGGACGAAGAGGCCGTGGGTTCAAATCCCGCCACCCCGACCATCATCAATGGCCAGCTGTCGTGGCTCGACTAGATAATTTCTCAGCGTTACCTCAGCGACGAATCTGTACGGTCTGGCGCTGTGAGTCAGACAACGCATTCCGCAGCCATCAGCACTCCCCGCGTGATGCTCAGCAAGGTTCCTGAGGTCACCCTGTGGTTCTGGGTCATCAAGATCCTGTGCACGACCGTCGGGGAGAGCTTCGCGGACTGGATCAGTACCACTGTGGGCCTTGGCCTTAGCGTGACGGCGCTGATCTTTACCGTCGCGCTGGGCGTGGTCTTGAGCTTGCAGTTGCTCCTCAAGCGCTACGTGCCGATGGTGTACTGGCTGGCGGTTGTCGTGCTGAGCATCACGGGCACGCTGTACACCGACATCCTGACCGACAAGCTGCGGCTACCGCTGGCGGTCAGCACCGCCGTGTTCGCGGCGATGTTGGCCGTCGTCTTCGCGGTCTGGTACGCCCGGGAGCGCACCCTGTCGATCCACAGCATCGTCACGACGCCGCGGGAGTTGTTCTACTGGCTGGCGGTGCTGGTCACCTTCGCCCTGGGCACCGCGGTCGGGGACTGGACGTTGCAGCTCACCGGCTGGGGGCCGGGCACCTCGGTGCTGCTGCCGGCGGGCCTGATCGCATCGATTGCGATCGGCTGGCGGGCGGGCGCCAACCCCGTGTTGTCCTTCTGGCTGGCCTACATTCTGACCCGCCCGCTGGGCGCCAACCTCGGCGACTGGTTGGCCTCCGCACCGACCAACCACGGCTTGGGATGGGGAACCGCCATTACAAGCGCGATCTTCTTGGGCGCGATCGTCGCCACGGTCTCGTACCTGATGGTCAGCCGCAGCGATGTCATCAGCGACGACCGCCAAGCCCGCGCTGCGACCGCCACCACGACTGCCACGCGCGAGCGGCTGATGCTGGGTTATTACGCGGCGGTCGCAGTCGTCACCGGGGCACTGCTGGTCTGGGGCGGCCACCATCACTCCGGCGCCGAGGAAAGCGACGAGGAGGCGGATTCGATTGCCGCTCCTGCGATCACCGCCCCCGTCCGGCCCGGGCAACTCGTCTCGGCCTTCCCGCCCGCCGAGGTGGCCAAATTCCAATCCATAACCCAGGACACGCTTTCCAAGTTGCGTGCCGGCGACCAGGCCGGTGCCAAGACCCGGATCACAGACCTGGAAACCGCATGGGACGACGACGAGCCCCGGCTCAAGCCGTTGGACCAAAACGCGTGGCACACCCTGGACAAACAGATCGATAGCGTGCTGGCAGCCTTGCGCGCCCGCACGCCGGACCCGGCCACCGAGAGGCAGCGGCTGACGGATCTGTCGACGGCGCTCCACTAATCGAGCCGCGGACTTCGTAGTCCATGCCTGGTCGCCTGCCCGCGGCACGGGCCTCAGAATGGACCTGACATCGAGCGGTACGGAGGATGGACACTGAGGCTGTTACGCCCGCGCGTCTGGAGCATCTCGGCCCGGTCGGCATTGGTGTCGGCCACGGTCATGCTGGTGGCGCTCACGGTGGCCGGTCTGATCCTGCTGTCGGTGTTGTACTTCGCTTTGCTTTCGGCGGTCGACGACGCGGCGGTGAGCCGCCTGCACGACATCACCAAGGCGTTGCAGTCAGAAACCACTCCCGATCTCGATCCGCCCCTGTTGGCCACCGGACAGCGCATCGTGGCTGTACAAATACTCGACGGCGCCGGCCATCCGGTGTCCGAGTCAAGTTCCGCGCCCAAGCGCCCGTTGGTGCCGCTCGACACGATCGGAAGTACCCCGCGGACCGGGATAGTGGCGGTCGGGATACGCGATGTGCGGGTATCCGGGCAGGCGCTCGAGACGCCGTCGGGGCGCTACGTCGTACTTGTCGGCGCCGGCACCGAGGATGTGGAGACCACGGTGTTCACGGTGGCGCTCGGCCTGGCAGCAGCCGCGCCATTGGTGATCGCGGCGGCCGCCCTGGCCACCTATTTTCTGGTGCGACGGTCACTGCGTTCAGTAGAGGCGATTCGCACCCGGGTTGCCGATATAAGCGCCTCCGATCTCGCAGAGCGGGTGCCCGTACCTTCGCACCGCGATGAGATCTTCACGTTGGCCACCACAATGAACCAGATGCTTTCCCGCCTCGAATCCGGCCAAGCCGCCCAACGTCGATTCATCGCGGACGCATCCCATGAACTGCGCAGCCCGCTGTCCACGGTGATCTCGGCCCTGGAAGTCGGTGTCGCCCACCCCGATCTGCTCGACGCTCGGCTCGCGGCCGACACGCTATTGCCGGAAGCGCGGCGGATGCAGGCGTTGGTGGACGACCTGTTGCTGTTGGCCCGTGCCGACGAGCGAGGGCTGGCGCTGCGCCGCGCCGACACGGACCTCGACGATCTGGCCGGCACCGAGGTCACTCGACTGCGGCGCGAGACGACGCTGGATGTGCATGCCGATCTTGCTCCGACGCGGCTGGCAGCCGACTCCGGCGCGCTGTCGCGGGTGCTGCGCAACCTCGTTGACAACGCGGCGCGACACGCCACTTCCCGGGTAGAGGTGGCGGTCCGCCCCGAGCACGGTCGAGCGTGCCTGACCGTGACCGACGATGGTCCAGGGATCCCGCCTGCCGATCGGGCAAGGGTATTCGAGCGGTTCGTTCGCCTCGACACCAACCGCTCTCGTGGCGGCGGTGGCACCGGGCTGGGACTGGCGATCGTGTTCGAAATCGTGGCCGCACACGGCGGTAGCGTGCACATCGACGACCGTCCCGGCGGCGGCACCGCGGTCGTCGTTCAGCTCCCGCTGGTCGCGTCGGCGTCGTCCTCGGCGTCCAGCCGGTAGCCGACGCCGCGGACTGTTTCAATGGTGTTGGTGCCGAACGGGATATCGATCTTGCGCCGCAGATAACCGACGTAGACCTCGACGACGTTGTCGTCCCCGTCGAAGTGTGCATCCCACACGTTTTGCAGGATGTCGGTCTTGCTCACCACGGCACCCTTGTTGCGGATCAGATACTGCAGCAGGCCGTACTCGCGCGGCGTCAAACTGATCGTGTCGTCGTTGCGCCGCACGACGCGCCGCACCGGATCGAGCGACAACGTGCCGGCGGTCAACACGATGGGCCGCTGCGGCGCTCCACGGCGAACCAGTGCCCGCAACCGCGCGAGCAGCACGATGAATGAGAACGGCTTGGTCAGATAGTCATCGGCGCCCAAATCGAACGCGTCCGCCTGCTCATAATCGCCGTCCTTGGCAGTAAGCATCAACACCGGTGTCCACACCTCGGCCGTGCGCATGCGGCGCAGCACCTCATAGCCGCTCAAACCCGGCAGCATGATGTCCAAAATGATTGCGTCGAAACGGTTCTCAGTGGCCTCCCACAACCCATCGCGACCGTTGTCGGCAGTCGTCACCACACATCCCTCGGCGCGCAAGCCCATCGTCAGCGTCGCCGCCAGCCGCGGCTCGTCCTCGACGACCAGCACCTTCACCTGCTGAGTTCCTTGCACACCGTCGCGTCACCCATCGGACCACCATGGCACGGGAACGCTGAGGAAACACTGAGGTCCCCGGCTCTCAGCGTCCTCTCAACTCGGTTCAGGAAGTATGGAGCCAGCACCGGCACACACCGGCGCGCGCTGTTCCACGCATAAAGATGGCCACCAACGGACCTATCGACAGGTGATCACCCATGAGCGAGATGACGAAACACGCGTTGAGCAAGGTGCCGGCGGTCACTCTTGGCTTTTGGGTCATCAAGGTCTTAGCCACGACGCTCGGCGAGACCGGCGGCGATACCGTCACGATGACGCTGGATTGGGGATACCTGGCCGGTGTGGCACTTTTCGGCTTCGCCCTGGTCGCACTTGTCGTTGCGCAGATTCTTGCCAAGCGCTTCCACGCGAGCCTCTATTGGCTGACGATCGTCGCCTCCACGACGTTCGGCACCGTGTTGGCCGACTTCGCCGACCGCTCGCTGGGGATCGGCTACGCGGGCGGATCGCTTCTGCTGCTGTTCTGCCTGTTGGCCACCCTTGGTCTCTGGCATTGGTCGGAGGGAACGGTGTCGGTGAATACCGTCTCGACGCCGAAGGTCGAAGCGTTCTATTGGGCCACGATCACCTTTTCGCAGACTCTGGGCACCGCCCTGGGCGATTGGCTCGCCGACGACGGCGGGCTCGGTTACGAAGGTGGCGCGCTGGTCTTCGGCGTTGCGTTAGTCGGGGTCGCTGCCATGTATTACTGGACGAGCGTCTCGCGCGTCACCCTGTTCTGGGTCGCTTTCATCCTGACCCGGCCCCTCGGCGCGACCGTCGGCGATTTCCTCGATAAGCCCGTCGACCACGGCGGCCTGAACCTGAGCCGACCTCTGGCCTCGGCGGTAATCGCGGCCGTCATCGTCGTGCTGCTCATCGTCTTGCCCCAGCGCCCGGGCCGCCATCCGGGCCAAGAGCACGACACCGAGGCTTCGAACGAGCACGACCCGGCCTCGCGTGACGCCGGTCCGGGAAACAGCTGACCAACGAGTTGCGCTAGCCGGCGGCCGGCGGGCGCGCCACGAAGGTGGGTTTGAAGCCGTATTGGGGAATGGCGCGGCCATCGCCTTGGGCGCCCATGTTGCCGGCCAGGGGTATCGGAGGTGTGCTCCCTGCCTGTGACGCCGGCACCACGATCGGCGCCTTCCCCAACGGCGGGACCAGCGGGCTGGGCGAAGGCGCGTTCGAGGCCCAGCCTGGCGGCACCGACAGCGGACCGACGAACGCGCTTTGGCCTATACCTGCCGAGACCGAATTCCCCAGTGCCCCAACACTACCCGTCGGCACGGCAGGCGCACCCGCAAGCCCCTCCCCCCTGCTGGCCGTCGGGCTGGGTACACCTAGTTGACTCACGCTCGTGAGACTGGTCGAGGTGCCGAGGTATCGAGAGGGCATATAGAAGGCCGACATGAAGATGGTGTTCAAGATGTTGCTGTTGGCGAACTGCCCGAAGGCGGTGTCGGTGCCGAAAATGGCGTTGAGGATGCCATTGATTCCGGTGGTGTCACTCGCCGAGCCGGGTGCAAACGGGTTCCACCCACCCAGCAGTGCACTGGGCATCGCGGAGATCATCTGCGACAGCGTGCCCTGCTGGGTACCGGCGGGCGTGCCGACCGCCTGGGTGACCGCGGCGGACTGGGCGGCGAGCCCGCCGGGGCAGGTGGTCTGCCGGGGCGGCTCGAACGGGGTCAGTTCGACGGCGACCGACGAGGCGGCCGCATAGCCGTACATGGCGGTGGCGTCTTGAGCCCACATTTCGGCGTACTCGGCCTCGGTGGCCGCGATCGCGGGAGTGTTCTGGCCCAGGATGTTGGTCGCGATCAGCATCATCAGCCGGCCGCGGTTGGCGGCGACGACTGCTGGCGGCACGGTGGCCGTGAACGCCACCTCGTAGGCAGCCACGGCGGCCTCGGCCTGTGCCGCGGTGTGCTCGGCCTGGCCCGCGGTGGCATCAAGCCATGCCACGTATGGCACCGCCGCGGCCATCATCCTGGCCGATGTCGGGCCATCCCAGTGGCCATTCAATTCCGACAGCACGGAGCCATAACCCATTGCTGTGCAGCGTAATTCGGCGGCCAACCCGTTCCAGGCGGACGCGGCTGCCAACATCGGGCCCGGGCCCGCGCCCGCATACATGCGACCGGAGTTGACTTCGGGTGCAAGCACCGCGAAATCCAATGCCGGGATCACCGGAAGCCTCCTCGCTAGCCGGCGGCGGGTGGGCGTGCGACGAAGCTGGGTTTGAAGCCGTATTGGGGGACCTGGCGGCCGTAGCCTCTGCCGGTCATGCCGGCTAGAGGGACGCCGGGCATGCCGGCGGCCACTGCTGCTGGTGAGGCAAACATGGGCGTGGCGCTCAGTGCCGAGGACGCTTGGAGGCGCGGTGTGCCTACCCAGCTCGATGGGACCGACAGGGGCCCGACCGACGCGCCGGTGCCCAGGGCCGCGGAGACCGAGTTGCCCGCAGCCCCAGCCACGGCTTCGGTCGCGGCCGCTGCGGCCGCGCTGTCGGCCACACCCGTACTGACTTCAGCGACAGCTCCGCCGACTTGGCTCAGGCCGATGAAGTCAGCGGCGGTGCCCAAGAAGTTGCTCGGCAGATAGAACCCCGACCCAAAGGTGGTGTTCCAGATGTTGGCGTTGACGAACTGCCCGAACGCGGTATCAATGCCGAACAAGGCGTTGAGGACGCCATTGAGCCCGGTGGTGTCACTTGCCGAGCCGGGGGCGAACGGATTCCATCCGCTCATGTCGAACAACGCCCCCGTCGTCGTCGAGGACGGAGAGGCCAGGTCTTGCAGGTTGCCGGGCACCGTGTCCATCAACGTCGACAGCGTGGATTGACCAGCGCCCGCGTCGGCGGCGGCCTGGCCCACCGCCGCGGACTGCTCCGACAACCCGGCGATATCGGTGATCGTCTCGGGTGGGTAGAACTGGGTCAGATCGGTGGCCAGCGCCGAGGTGCTGGCATAGCCATACATCGCGGCGGCATCCTGGGCCCACATCTCGCCGTACTGGGCCTCGGTGGCCGCGATCGCCGGGGTGTTTTGCCCGATCAAATTGGTGGCCACCAGTTCGGCCAGCTGCGCACGATTGGTCGCGATCTGCAACGGGGGCACCATGGCCGCAAACGCCGTCTCGTAGGCGGCCGCCGCGGCCTCGGCCTGACTCGCGGTCTGCTCGGCTTGCAGCGCGGTGGTATTCATCCACGCCACATACGGGGCAGCCGCAGCCGCCATGGCCGCCGAGGCCGGCCCATGCCACTCCTCCTCGGTCAACGCCGAGAGCACCGACGCATACGACAACGCCGTGGACCGCAACTCCACCGCCAACGACTTCCACGCCGATGCCGCCACCAGCAAAGAACACGAACCCGCACCCGCGTACATCTTCGCCGAATTAACTTCCGGAGGCAGCAATGCAAAATCCAACAACGCAGTCACTATTCAACTCCCTGAAAGGCCGCCGACCTTGGCGGCGCCTGCCTGGCTGTACGCCGCGCATTCACGGCCCACGGAGCCAGTCCGCGAAGGTCTCTCGACAGTCGCGCATCGAAATTCGTCGACCGAGGCACATCGTGACCCCGTAACCGTGCAGGGCCCGGTGTTGCTCACAGCGCCCGACGGTACAGATTCGTAGCTGAGCCACCGCTGAGAAATCATCGGAATATGGCCTGCGACCACGTTTACACGCCGTCGCAGCGATCTTTGCCATGCGCTCCCGGTTTAGGGCGGCATTTGCTGTCAGAGTTCAGGGGTATTCACAATCCCGGGCGGTCCGGCTAAGAGTGGTGCGCCGTGCGCCAAAGATGGCCGGCCCACACTGCCCCGCCGCGATGCGGACGAGACTCTGGCCACCGGGCGCTGCGCCGACTGACAACCCCGCACCCGATTCACCCCAGCAGCCGATGTGACCGCTGCGCCCGGCCGCCCCAGGAATCGATGTCTCGCTTCACTTCAGCAAATCCAGCGGAGGTCGTAGCCCAGACGCCGGGCAAATGCGCAACGACCGGATCGCAAACTAGGACGCACGTCGGTCCTCGTTGTCGCCTCGCCGGGATGGGCACCCCGCATTAAGCTTGGCCTGCATGGCATTGGTCAGGCCGAACACCAAGCAGCGGGGGATGCACGAGCGCGTCACCAAATTCCCCGATTCTTTGGTTGACAACGAATTCCCTTACCACCCAACTCTTTTAGAGATCGCACAACGGCAGCAGGAGATCGCCGTTTGGGAGGCGCTGCAGGTCGGCGGCTATCGATTCGCCAAGCCCGGCACGATTATCAGTTTCCTGGCCGCCGCCGTGCTGCTGTTTCTCGCGCTGACCCCTATCCCGCCGAACTGGCCATGGAACATCCCGTTGGTCATCGCGGCTGTTTTCGGAGCAGTGGCGATGGTGGTCTGCGGCCTGTTGTGGTTCGACACCCCAAAAGCCGCCCCCCGCCCGGAGCGTCTGGCGATCGTGCCGTTCTCACGGGCGGAAAACCTGCACCTGATGAACCGGCAACCCGTCGAGCCGTATCTAGCGACCTGCACCTGTCCGGGTTGCGGCGATCGATCCACCCATCTGGTTCGCCAACCCGTCGAGGGCGAATCGGAGTGGTCGACAGTGACCCGGCATTGCCGGATATGCGGACGGGAATGGTCGCAGGGCTAGACGGCGCCCGGTGTACGGGGGCGAAACCGCACTCGGGTTCCATGCTGGGGCGCAAGCATTATCGAGCGCCGCACTATCCGCTCCGTCCTTTCGTCGACGGCACTGAACTCGCCGTCGCGCAGCAGTGCGTGCAACACGGTGATCAGCTCTCGCATCGAAAAGCTCGCGCCCAGACAGCGTTTGACACCGCCGCCGAACGGGACCCAGGCGTAGGTTTGCGGCCGGCTGCCGAGAAAGCGCTCGGGGCGGAACTCGTTCGGATATGCGTAGGTCTGCGGGTTGCGGTTGATGGCGATGATATGGACGACGATCCGCGTTCCGGCGTCGATGCGGTAGCCGCCGACGAGAAAGGGTTGCGCGGCAACACGTGCCGTGAACGGCGCCGGTGGCCGTATTCGCAACGTCTCGTTGATCACCGCGGTGGTGAAGTCTTCCCCACCGCCGATGGCTTCGTCCCGCACCCGTCGTAGCGCATCGGGATGATGCAGCAGAAGGTCGAAGACCCAGGCCAGTGTGGTTGCGGTGGTTTCATGGCCGGCCAGCATCAAGGTGATCAAATCGTCACGGATCTCGTTGTCCGACAACTGTTCTCCGTCATCCCCACGCGCGGACATCAACAATGCCAGAATGTCGAGCTGCTCGTTGAGACGGGGATCGGCTCGCCGTTGGGCGATCAGCGGCATGACGATGTCATCGATCTCTCGGTTGGCTTGCGCCCGTGCGGGCCACACCCGCAAGGTGCCCAGCCGCCGCAGCGCGTAGCGGACCGTCAACTGCTCGGAGACACCGAGATTCAGCAATCGCTCGAACGGGCGGCCCAGTCGCCGCACCTCACCAGGATCGTCGACACCGAAGATGACCTTGACGATCACGTCCAGCATCAGCGACCGCGCCGCCTCCAGCATCTGGAACGGACGGTCAACGGGCCAGCTGCGCAACGCCGCGCGGGCTGACTCCTCCATGATCGGCACGTAACTGCTCAGCGCCGCGCCGTGCAGTGGCGGCGTCAAGAGCTTGCGCCGCCGCAGATGTTCGGGCTCCTCCTGGACGAACATCGATCCGGACCCGTAGATCGCCGCCGCGGGTCCCACCCCTTCCCCGCCGAGCAGGACCTCGGGCGAGGCGGTGAAAACCTGCTTGACCAGCTCGGGGTCGGACACAATCGCTACATTGCCCAAACTGAGGATGGGCATCGTCATGATCGGTCCGTACCGGCGTATCAATCGCAGCATCCGGCGCTCGCCGCCGACCAGATAGGCGAGCGCGTACACCGCGGCTAAGGCCGCGCGGAACGCGCGCGGCGCGGGCAATCCGGGTGGGCGGCTCAAGCCATTGGGGTGGCGACTACGCGCATCGCTCAGGCTCGGCCTCGCAGAGCGGCGTCGCACCGCGGAAGCGATAGCGGTGTGCCGACACCCAGTGGTAGATGGCGTTCTGCAGCGCGCCGACGCCGGGGATGCGGTAGATCCAGAGCGGGAGGCGCGTGCCCAGCGCCACGGCCAGGGCGGCATTCATGGCGTGTGCCCCATCCAAGATCGCGCCCGAGGAGTCCAGCCACCACGCCGATTTCAACATTCGGTCGTCGGTGACGCCGAGCCTGTCGGCCATCCCGGGGGTCTGCATCGGTTCGATGCGCAGCATGCCCGACCGATCCCACCGAGCTAGTGCATTCACGGCCCGAGTGCACACCCCACACCGGCCGTCAAAAACTAAAACGCCGTACATTCTTCGATTGTATTCCAAACGCACTACGCACAATCGATGCAAACGGGAAGCCCCGAGCTGGACAGGACCATCCGGTGGCGGTGCTGAACCAGGTAGCAGCTCGAGCAGGTGAATTCATCGGGCCGCTGCGGAATCACCGTCACCGAAAGTTCTTCACCGGACAAATCCGCGCCGGGCAGCTCGAAGAAATGCACATCGTTGGGGTCCTCGTCGACGACTGCCGTGGATGATCCCGACAATTTGGGATCAAGCTGGCGCAGCTCGGATGGTTCCTGGTTCTCGACGTCGGTCACCCGGCGCGCGTCGTAATCGCTTGCGGTCTTCATGGGCATACCTTCCTGCTGAGCGGCCGGGATGACGCACGTCCGATGTACTCCCCCGTGGCACAGGCGGTACCCCGTTCCGAGGCCCCCCACACTGGTCCAGCAGAAAAAAATTGCGCACACGACAATTCGAGCCGGCAACGCCGAAGACGACAGCCAGAATTGCGGCTAACGCACCAATGCGGACGTCGCCCAAAGCCAATTCATACAGGCCAAGAGCCAGGGCGGTCACAGCGCCCGCCACCGCGGCCAACCCCGGGATATTGGCGGAGTTTTTCAGCGATTCACCGGCATGCTGACGGGTGGTACGCGAATGGTCAACCGGGTGATCCATCTCAGACCCCTCCCGAAACTTGTTCTGTATTAATACGATTCACGTTGAGAGGGTGCATCCGGTTCAAAGACTGGAAAAATGCGTCGAGTTTCGCGTTTTCGCCTGCCCGCAGGCCGGGTCCCGTGCATCGGGGTGCCGAGCGGCGGCAGCTCCCGCATCGCGGCGCTGGCGCCCGGCCGCTGACTACATGCCGTGCGTGCGCAGCGACAGCGGCAAGAGCCACCAAAAGGATGCGAACATCGCCAGCGCACATGCCCCCGCGATCAACCCCGCCGTCGTTCCGGCCACCGCGACAAAGATGATGACCGTCACCCCGGTCAGCGCCAACCCGAGCAGCGCCAGGCCGGCGTAGGCGCACCGGTGCGCGGCCGACACCAGCACCTGCAGGCGATGCCGCCGAAATAGCAGCCGATGAATGCCGACCGGTGCGATCAGCAGCACCGTTGCACCCACCGAACATCCCACTGTCGCGAGATACGCCATCCGCATGTCGTCATCGAGAACGTCGAACCGCTGTTGGAACGGGAGCGTCAACAGGAAGCCGGTGAGCAGCTGCACGCCGGTCTGCACCACGCGCAGTTCCTGAAGCAGGCTGTTCCAGTTGCGGTCGAGCCGCTCGGTTTCGGTTTCGCCGCGCGTATCGCGATCCCATCGCTGGTCGCCTTCCGGGTGGTCGACATCCATGTCCGTGATCATCGCACCGAATGCGTCTCCTAGTTTGTAGGACTACCCCGAAATAGCTACCCACAGCCCTCTCAACGGTGCAACGATAGTGCCGTGGACGACACTCGCGGTCCGCGCACGCCCCGTCTGTCGCTCGGTTTCGAAGGATATGTGGCCTTGGCCCAGGCCATCACATAACCAGCAAAGGGAGAGCAAGATGCCTGCGACCGATCACCACTGGAGCAAACCCGCCGCGATGGCCATTCCCGCCGACGGTTATTTAGAACTCCAGCGCGGCAGATACGGCCCCGTCTTCCCGAGAACGCCTGCCTGCTACGGGTTCTCGATCATCGCCAAGGTCAAGCCTGGACGCGAGGACGCAATCCGCGAGTACGGCAACGTAATTCAGGCCGCCATCGCCGATCACCCGGACCTGCTTGCCCCGCTCCGCTTGCACTATCTGCGCTGGGTCTTGTTCGACGTCGGCTCCGGGCTGCATTTCCAATACCAGGGGATCTTCGACACCGACTTCGACAAGTACACCGAAGACGCGATCAAGCTGTTCTCGCAATCGGGCGTCACCACCGTCTTCACCAATCTCGAAGGCTTTCCCGAGGATTGGCAGACCAACCCCGAGGCGTTCATCAAGTTTGTGCGCGACCACCAATGCCCCAGCTTTCTCGAATACGGGGAGTACCCGTACGTCACCGCCGACGAGATCAAGAAGGCGCTCCGGCTCAAGGCCGCGTTCTCCGACATGCTCGACCAAATGCAATGATGCTTGACCTCGACAATATCCAGCACATCCTGGTGACACGGACGCCCGCGATGACCGGGCGCTACGAGTTTTTGTCGTTCGGCGACGCCGCTGGGGGCCGGGCATGGCTTTCCGAACTGATGGACAAAGTCCAATCGGCATCGGACGCCCGCAAGACGATGGACAGCCAAGATCGCTGGATCACGCTTGCTTTTACCTGGAATGGCCTGCGGGCACTGGGCGTTTCGGAGGATTCGCTGGCCAGTTTCCCGGATGCGTTCCGGGAAGGCATGGCGGCGCGTGCCGACATCTTGGGCGACACCGGCTCCAACCACCCCGATAATTGGGCTGGCGGCCTGGCCGGCGATGATCTGCACGCGATCGCAATCCTGTTCGCCCGCAACGACGCCGAGCATCACCGCTGCACCGCGGTGCACGCCGAACTGGTCGCGCGGTGTCCGGGGGTGCGAGTGCTGTCGCGTCTCGACTTGAACGCGACGCCGCCGTTTGACTACGCCCACGATCATTTCGGTTTCCGGGACCGATTGTCCCAGCCGGTGATCGAGGGAAGCGGCGAAGAACCCACACCGGGTTCGGGCGGGCCGCTGAAGGCGGGAGAATTCATCCTGGGCTATCCCGACGAGGAAGGCGTCGTCGCGAATGCGCCTCAACCAGAAGAGTTATCGCGCAATGGCAGCTACATGGCATACCGCCGCCTGCAGGAGCACGTCGGCGCGTTTCGCGGCTACCTCGACGAGCAGGCGGGCACATCCGACGAGCAAGACCTTCTCGCCGCGAAGCTGATGGGCAGGTGGCGAAGTGGCGCGCCGCTGGTCCTCGCGCCTACGCATGACAACCCGGAGCTCGGCGCGGACCCCTTGCGCAACAACGACTTCAACTACAAAGAGATGGATCCGTTCGGGTACGCCGTGCCGTTGGGGTGCCACATGCGTCGGCTGAACCCCCGCGACACGGCCGTCAACATGAACAGGCGACGGATGATCCGTCGCGGTGCGACCTACGGCGAGGCACTTCCCGAGGGCGCCGACGACGACGGCGCGGACCGGGGCATCGCGGCGTTCATCATCTGCGCCAGCCTGGTGCGCCAATTCGAGTTCGCGCAAAATGTCTGGATCAACGACCGCAACTTCCACGAGCTCGGCAACGAGCACGACCCGATCTGCGGAACACAAGACGGCACAATGGAATTCAAGATCCCGAAACGTCCCATCCGCAAGGTTCTCAAGGGCCTGCCCGCCTTCACCACGCTCACCGGCGGCGCCTACTTCTTCCTTCCGGGCCTCAACGGCCTTCGATACCTCGCCGCACTCACCGAGACACCATGAGTACGCCCGCACGCACCTATAACCAGACCCACGTTCCCCGCAAGTACACGCCGGGGCGCCGTCGCGTCAGCATTTACTGGACCTGGAGCTATCCGTGGGAAGCGCAGCGGGATCCTGCCGCGATGGACAACCGGTTCTCCACGATGACCGAAGTCCGGAGGGTGGCCTGGCCGAACTACGAGACCGCGGAGTGGGACGAGGCGCACTTCCTGCAAGGCATCGCCGGAACCCTGGAGTTGTTCCACCGCTCGACGTTGCACTTTCAGGAGCTGGCCGGCGAGCTGACCGGTCATCCGGTCGCGGTCTTCCAGCGCATCGACCAGGCCGGCTACCACCTGCCCATCGACGAACGGGTACTGGCCGACACCGACACCTTGATGGTGTTCGGGCTCGACCACGTGCTCGCACAGGAACAGGCCCAGCCGGACGAGATCTCCGCGATCGGGGCCTGGCTACAGCGGGAGGGAACTTGCCTGCTGCTGGCGCCTCATCACGACGTCGGCTTCACCGACGATGCCAAGCAGCGTCAAATCGAGTACCTGCACCACGGCGACCCGCTGGTGCCGCGCCAGCAGCGGTTCAGCCAATACACGCGCTCCCTGATGGAGGCGCTGGACGTTCCCGTCCACAACACGTGGGGGCTGAGGCCGGCGGTCGTTGACGGCACCGATCAGATCGCGCCGCTCACCGGGTTCCGGGATCTGGACACGCCCCGACTGCTCGACAACGTCACGACGTTCAACTTTCACCCGCACCTGCCGCACTACGAGCTGACGGCGCCCGAGGGCGAAGGCCTACGTGTGCTGGGCCGTCAACGCATCGACCCGACGAGGCCCCATCCGTTCACCGCCGCGGGCAACACCGAGTTCAATGCGCTGATCTGGATGCCACCCACCGGCCGGCGCGCGGGCGACATCGTCCTGGTCGACTCGACGAACTTCACGACACTGTTCGGCGGCACCGACAGCCTGGTGAGCTTCTGGCGCAACTTTTCGCTGATGCGGTGACGTCAGCGGTTGAGTTTGCCGTCTCGCACGGCGGTCAACGCGTCGTCGAGCGTCGGGTACAAGGGGAACGTCTTGTCCAGACCGGTCAGGTGAATCGGGCGTCGGGTCGCCGGACCACGCGCGACCACGCCGAACTCCGCGGACTTGCCGAGTTTCTCGTAGGTCGCCGCCAGGATCTTCAGCCCGACCGAGCCGAGAAACTCCACCGCGGAGAGGTCGATGACCAGCGCCGTCGGCCCTTCCGCAACGACCGCACCGATGGCTTGCTCCAGTGCCGGAGCGGTGACCAAATCGATTTCACCGCTGACACTGACCACGGACACCCCATCGTGGTCCGCAACCAACGTGGTAATCGAATCAGGAGCTGACAATGGCGATCCTTCGTCCGGGCCTTAAATGTGGTGCAAGCCTAACCTGCCTTGCGAACTGCGAGAAGAAGAAGACCTCAACACCTGCCCCGCGTCCAATCAGGCTAGTCTCCCCATAGAACCTGCGCACTGCGGAGCGCGACGCGGCACACGGGAGGCCAGATGTCAGATTCCAGCAGCACCGGCACCATAGCCAGTATCTCCAGCGAAGGTCTGCTTCCGCAGCTAGTGCAGCATCTGCGGCAAAATCGCACCGTTCTGCGGGAGGAGTGGGCGCGCCGGATCACCGAGGCTGAACTGCTCACCGCGATGACCCCTGAGGAGCTGTTCTCGGAGGCGACCGCCGTCTACGACAACTACGTCGAGGTGCTCGAGACTGGTAGCGTCGAGGCACTGCAGGCTTACGCGCGCGACCTCTCGGAACGCATCATCCCGCGAGGCGTGGAGACCGACGAGGTGCTCGGCATCGTGCTGCTGCTGCGCGACGTGCTGGCCCGCTCGCTGTTCGAGAAGTACCAGACCGAGTTCGAGATGCTCAACCGCGTTCTGGACGCCTACGAGCCGGCCGCCAACCGCATCGCCAATACCGTGGGTGTCAGCTTCGTGCAGGAACGCGAGCGCATCATCCGCCAGCAGCAGGAAGCGATCCGCGAGCTGTCGACTCCGGTGCTGCAGGTGCGCGAGCAGCTGCTGATTCTGCCGATCATCGGTGTACTCGACAGTCAGCGCGCCCGCCAGGTTACCGAACAACTGCTGAGAGCCATCCGCGCGAACCGCGCGAAAGTCGTCGTCATCGACATCACCGGTGTGCCGACCATCGACTCGACCGTGGCCAACCACCTGGTGCAGACCGTCGACGCGTCCGGCCTGATGGGCGCGAGCGTGATCATCACCGGCCTGTCCTCCGAGATCGCCCTGACGCTGGTGACGATCGGCCTGGACCTGTCGAAGATGAACGCGGTCGGTGACCTACAGGGCGGAATCGAGGAAGCCGAGCGCCTGCTGGGCTACGAAGTCACGCGCACCGGCGAGCAGACCGGGTGAGCACAACCACCACAACCACCACAACCACCACAAGAGCACCTGATGCCAGTACCAATTCTGAAGCAGGGCGCGTTTCTGATCGCGTCGGTGCAGGCCGCGCTCACCGACTCCGACACCGAACGGCTCCGGCACGACCTGATGGAGCGAGTCAGCCGGTTCCGCGCGCAAGGCATCATCGTCGACCTCACCGCAATCGACGTGATGGATTCGTTCGCCGCCCGGTCACTGCGGACGATTGCGCACATGACCCGACTGCGCGGCGCCGACACCGTGATCGTCGGCCTGCAGCCAGAGGTGGCCTTCGCGATGGTCCAACTGGGCCTAGCGTTCGACGACATGAAAACCGCCCTGGACCTCGAAGAAGGCATCGCGCTGCTGAATCGCCAACGGGGACTTGGGAAATCTACGATCGGGCGCGATGGTGGCGGCTGACGTTGTCGTCGACATCAATAATCCCGACGACATCGTCGCCGCCCGCAAAGCGGGACATCAGCTGGCACAACACCTCGGGTTCTCGCTGACCGACGTCACCATGATCGCCACGGCGATCTCCGAAATCGCCCGCAACATCACCAGCTACGCGGGTCGGGGCACCGTCCACCTCTGGGTGGCCGACCGGGACGGCCGCGAGGCGTTGGTGGTGCGCGCCGAGGACGACGGACCCGGCATTGCCGACATCGAGCGGGCAATGGAGGACGGGTACTCCACGGGTCGCGGCCTGGGCATGGGCTTGCCCGGCGCGCGCCGTTTGATGGACCGGCTGATCGTGGAATCCGCACTCGGCAAGGGAGCGGTCGTCGAAATGTGGAAATGGGTTCCCGACCGTGCGTAACAACGGTCGAATGGGGCCGATCGAGTGGGCGAACGCGGGACGCCCGCTACCGGGGGAGAATACCAGCGGCGACCAAAAGATCGCGATCGGCATCGATGACGATGCCGCCCTGTTCGGTGTGATCGACGGGCTTGGTCATGGTCCCGCTGCCGCGACCGCCGCGATGCGCGCCGTCGACGCGGTTCAGCGGGCCGCCGGCGAGCGGCTCGAAGTCTTGATCCAGCTCTGCCACCGTGTGCTGGGCGGGACCAGAGGAGTCGCGATGACCCTGGCGCGGGTGGATTTCGCGGCCAAAACGCTCACCTGGACCGGGGTGGGCAATGTCAGTGCCCACCTCGTCTCCAAGGATGTGACGGGTGTCCACATCCGATCGAGTGCCCGCCTTGCCGCCGGTATCGTCGGCTACCGCATCCCGGAAATCAGGCCTGCTCAGGTGGTTTCACTTCGGGTCGGCGACTTGATCGTCCTAGCCAGCGATGGGGTCACCGAGGATCACCTGGACCACATCGACTTCGCCGCGTCGGCGGCGGTGATAGCCGACGACATTCTGGGTAAACACGCGAAGGAAACCGACGACGCCATGGTGCTCGCCGCGCGGCACCGGGGAGCCTCGACATGACCGACGCGGACGAATTTCACGCTCAATACATTGCCGCGCTGCGGACCTACTTGGACGCGCGCGACGACGACATCCTGGCCGTCGCCCACGAGCTCGGGCGTCGGGCATTGCAAGAACAAATCAGCATGCTCGACATCATCGAGAACCACGTCCGGCTGATCCTGGAACTGTCCGAGGACATTCAAATCGACGCACCGGTCGCACTGGAATTCCTGCTGCAAACGCTGGCCCCGCTCGATGTCGCGACTCGCGGATTTCTCGACGGCACCAGACGCTACGCGGAGCAGCGTGCCCGCGCCGACGGGCTCGCCGACCGCCACAAATTCCGTACCGCCCTGGTGAATTCGTTGCAGGAGGGCTTCTTCGTCGCCGATCATGAAGGCTCGATCATCGAGATGAACAACGCCTTCATCGAGATCCTCGGCTACCCCACTGAGGGCTTGCCCTACCGGTGGCCGCACCCCTGGCTGGTCGACAAGAAGACCGCGCGAGAACACCAATCCCGGGCCCGGAGCGAAGGTGGCACCCAGTACGAGACACCGATACGGCACAGAGACGGGCATCTTGCCTGGGTCATGGTGAGTATCAATGCAGTCAAAGAAACCGACACCGACCAAGCCGTCTACGTGGGGACGATTCGCGACGTCACCGCGGAACGGGCATTCGCCGCCCGGGAGAGTGCTGTTCTGCGCCTGGCCACCGCGGTGGCAGTTGCCAAAAGCGTCGCCGAGCTACTGTCGATCACCCTCGACGAATGCCGAACGGCGATCGGCGTACAGCGCGTGATCGCCGTGACCTGGCCGGCCGGCGACGGCGAGCCCACCGTTCAGGTGGCGGGCGAGCCGGACGAAACGACTTGGCGCGGAATGGATCCCTGGTTGCGCGACACATTTCAGAATGCCCGCCACCAGCTTCCGCTGACGGCCAAAACCGTTGAGCGGCCGAACAAGCCCGGCAAGGCGCAAGGGCTGGTCGCGGTGCTCTCCGGCAGCGGCGACCTCGCCCTGTGGTTGGAGCTTTCGGTCCCGCGCTGGGTCAGCGCGGAGGATCGGCTCTTGGTCACGGTGCTGATCGGACATCTCAGTTTGGCCATGCAGCATGTGCGCCAATTCGAGAGTGCCCGCGAGACGTCGCTGACGTTACAGCGCGCGTTGCTGCCGCCGATGGAGCCACCGCCGGGTTTCGCGATACGGTACGAACCCGCGGTCCCGCCGTTAGAGATCGGCGGCGACTGGTATGACGTACTGCCGATCGGCGACCACCGCATCGGTATCGTCGTCGGCGACTGCGTAGGCCGGGGTCTACCGGCCGCCGCGATCATGGGTCAGCTGCGCAGCTCGGCGCGCGCGCTGTTGATCAACGGTGCCCAACCCGCAGTGTTGCTCGAGCAACTCGACTTGGCGGCGTCGCTCATCCCGAATGCCTACTGCACCACCGTTTTTCTGGCGATCCTGGATACCGAATCCGGAGTCTTGGAGTACAGCAACGCCGGTCACATGCCCCCTGTGCTCGCCGGGCCTGCGGGCACCTCGGTGTTGAACGACGGCAGGTCGGTGCCGCTCGCGGTGCTTCGCGACGAACCTCGCCCGCAAATCTCCCGGCGGCTGCCGTCCGGCTCGACGCTGATGGTGTTCACCGACGGACTGGTGGAACGCAAACACGAGTCGCTTGATGACGGAATAACACGCGCCGCAGATGTTTTGCTGGAGACAATGACGTCGCCGCTGGACTCCGTCGCCAACGTCGTGCTTCGCGAGCTGTCCCCGGCAGCGGGCTACGATGATGACGTGGCGATGGTGATATACCGGCACCAGTTGGCGCCGCTGCGCATCGAAACCCATGCTATCGCAGACGAATTGGCCACCATCCGGCATCGGCTGGCCGATTGGCTCAGGGCCGCCGACGTCGCGCACGAATTGATCGACGACATCGTGTTGGTCGTCAACGAAGCGTGCACCAACTGCGTCGAACACGCCTACCGCGGGCACGGCCTCGGGACAACACTGCTCGAGGTCAAAACCGTCGACGGCGAGGTCCACGCCCGCGTCACCGACCACGGCTCCTGGAAACCGCCGGCGATCGACCCGGGCCACAGCGGACGGGGCCTTATCCTGATGCGCGCCATCAGTGACACGATGGAAATCGACAGCAGCCCAACCGGAACCATCGTCGACATCACCTTTCGGCTACCCACAGCGCCCGCCGGGGTCGATGACTGGTCCGGCGGCCGCTAGAAGGCGCCCAGCCGACGCCGCGAACACCGTTTGCGGCGTCCCCGTTCGTGGTATCTCCAACGACGTGACCCGCGCGTCGATCTGCATCGAACCCGCCCTACCGGCAGCACACGGACCGCTGTCGACGGCTGTGTGTCGCGCGTTGACCGGGCCTCCGTCCGGGGATCATCTGGCGCGCATCGGAGCATCCGTACGCGATTCGGATCCCTACGGCCTCGACCTGCAGTTGGCCCTGTGCATGTGCTACGAGCTGCACTACCGGGGTTTTGCGGGCGTGGACCCCACCTGGGAATGGAACCCCGACCTGCTGCATCTGCGCGCCGAACTCGAGCGTGCCTTTTTGGCGGGCGTGCGCCGCGACGTCGGTCCGATCCAACCCGACCGCACCTCGGCGGCGGAGATGGAAGCGATTTCCGTCGAGCCCGTCGACGGCACTGGGCCGTCGTACTACTTGCGCGACACCGGGACCTGGCAGCAGATGCGCGAATACTTCGTGCATCGATCGATGTATCACCTCAAGGAGGGCGATCCGCATGCCTGGGCCATTCCCCGGCTGACGGGCGGCGCCAAGGCGGCATTCGTGGCAATCGAATTCGACGAATACGGCGCAGGTCTTGCCCACCGAGTACACCAGCAGCTCTTCGCGGATCTGCTGGCAGCGGCCGATCTGGAACCGACCTATCTGGGCTACCTCGACGCCGTCCCTGCCGAAGCGCTCGCCGTGGTCAACCTGATGTCGCTGTTCGGCCTGCACCGATGGCTGCGTGGCGCGGCCATCGGGCATTTCGCCGCCACCGAGATCACGTCGTCGCCGGGCTCCCGGCGTATGGCCGAGGCGCTCGAGCGGATGGACGCACCACCGGCCTGTGTCGCGTTCTACCGCGAGCACGTCGAGGCCGACGCCGTACATGAACAGGTGGTACGCCTCGACGTGGTAGGCGATCTCGTCGCCCACGAACCGAAGTTGGACCGCGACATCGTTTTCGGCATGCGCGCGTTCACCGTGGTCGAAGATCGCCTGGCGGACAACATCATGACGTCCTGGAAGCAGGACCAGACGTCGCTGCGACGACCGCTCATTTAGGTTCTGGGCCAACGCCTTCGACGTGCCGGCAGCGCCGGTGGCTAGTGTCGCATAAGGGGTATTCCTTGCTCCGCCCACAGGTGCAGATGGCCACCATAAACCGGTCGGACTCGACGACACCGCCGCCGTCGATTTCGATACGCACGGGGCCCGATACCAGAATCGGGCCTTTGGGTACCACACGTACCCGCGTTCCCGTCATGGCTTGTCCGCCCGGATCACCACCAGCTCCTCTTCCCGGCAGCCGCGTCGCACCAGGCCGATCTCCTCGAGCCAGCCCGCCCGCTGCGTCAGGACGGGACCGAATGGAACCCGTTCGGAGGCAACAACTTCAGCGTCCAATCCGGTCGATCGCAAGCACTCCAGCGAACGGTGGACGCCGGCCAGCGCCGACTGTACTAACAGCAGGGATCCGCCGACGCACAGCAGGTTTGACGCCGACGCGCAGAGCGGGTCCAGCACCCGCCGCCCGTCGGAACCGGCATTCCACGCCCATGACGGGCCCACTCCCGATGAGACCATGTCGATGTCGTCCTCCGGCGGAGTTGGCACGTAGGGCGGGTTAGCCACCACCACCTCGAATGGCGCGCACCTCAGGGCGGCGAGCCAAGAGCCTTCCCGGACGTCGATGTCGACTCCCGCGACGACCGCGTTGCCACGGCTGGAGTGCACTGCGTGCGGGCAGATGTCGAATGCCGTGACACTGGCACAACCCATTTCGGCAGCGGCAATCGCGACGTACCCGCTTCCAGTACACAGGTCCAGGACTCGACGGCCGGGAATCAGACCACTGTATTGCATTACGCTAACCAGCAATCGGGAATCGTCTTGTGGCTGATACACCGTCGGCACAGCCAGAACGTCGTCGGTAACCGGGAGCGTGCTCGTCAACAGTGGGCCTTTCGGGTGATCGCCGTGGTGATCACGGCAGCATGTTGTGGGTAATGCCCACAAACGACGCGTTGAAACGCCTACCCCGCCCGCCGGCGACTTAACTCGTTGTAGCGTGCGCGAATTGCTTGATGAAGGTCGCGCAAAATGCCGGCAGGTCCGATGGAGAGCGACTGGTGATCAAATTGCCGTCCACAACGACTTCCTCGTCGACGACGCGCGCGCCCGCGTTGCGCAGGTCGGTGCGAATGCTCGGATAAGAGGTGAGCGTCCGCCCGGCCGCCACACCGGCCTCCACCAGCGTCCACGGCCCGTGGCAGATGGCTGCGACCGGTTTTCCCGATCCGACGAAGTCGCGGACGAATGCCACAGCCGTCGCGTCCATCCTCAGCTTGTCGGGGTTCACCGTGCCCCCCGGCAGTACCAAGCCGTCGAACTCTTCCACCGAAGCGTCCGCCACAGCACGGTCGACCGTGAATCGCCCGGCAGGTTCGAGATCGTGCTCGCGCGCCTGGATTTCGCCCGCCTTCAACGAGAGGACTTCGACCTGGGCGCCGGCTTGTTTCACTGCCGTGCGCGGCCGCTCGAGCTCTACTTTCTCCACGCCGTCGGCCGCCAGAATGGCGATTACTTTGCCTTGCAATTCGTTTGACATTAGCTCTCCTTCACGGTTAGACGGCGCGGCTAAGGCGATGCCGCCCGCAGCGCCGTAAGCAGTGGTTCCGCCGCTTCTTTGAGGAACAGTTCTTGCGTCTGCCCGCCGATCTGAATCAGCGCGATGTCGGTGAAGCCGGCTTCCCAGTAGGGCCGGACCGCGTCCACGATCGCGTCCAGATCCGGGCCGCAGGGGATACTCTCGGCCACGTCTTCGGGGCGCACGAACTGCGTCGCCCCGGCGAAGCCGGCCGGTGTCGGCAAGTCGGCGTTGACCGCCCACCCGCCGCCGAACCACCGGAACTGGTCATGCGCGCGCCGAACTTGGTGATAGCAGACCGGATACCCGGTGCCGACGGACGCAAACGGCCCGCGGCGCGAGCCTAAAGCCGCTCTTTGACCGCTGCCGAGAGCCGGGAGCCGTCGGCCTTTCCGGCCGCGATAGCGGTCGCGGCCTTCATGACCTGTCCCATCTGCTTCATGCCGGGGCGCTCGCCGATCGTCTCAGCAACCTGGGCGATGGCCGTGTCGACCACATCAGCCAACTCGGCCTCGGTGAGCGGAGTGGGCAGGTACTCGTCGATGATCCGCGCCTCGGCGTGTTCGGTCGCGGCGAGCTCGCCGCGACCGTTCTGCGTGTAGATCTCGGCGGCCTCACCGCGCTTGCGGGATTCCCGGGCCAGCACCTTCAGGACTTCGTCATCGGAGAGTTCCCTGGCCTGCTTGCCGGAAACTTCCTCGGTCTGGATCGCGGCCAGCAACATCCGCAGGGTCGCGGTCCGCAACTTATCCTGGGACTTCATCGCCCCGGTCAGGTCCGCCCGAAGCCGCGCTTTGAGTTCCGCCATGCTCAGAGACGCTACCCGCCCGAACGGTGCGGAGACTGCGCAGGCCAGCGGGGCGCGACGGGAAAGTGGGGAAGATTGAGAAAAGCCCCGACCGCCGACAGGATGGAGCCCATGACCAACGACGACGGCTGCTGGACACGGTGAGCGCGCTACCGCCTGGCTATCCAGTTGGCCCCCCACCGGGAGGGCCGACACCCGACAGCTATTTGCCACCGGCCTATGGCACGCCGCCCGCCTACGGCGGTCCGCCGCCCGGGTACGGTCCCCCACCCGGTTACGGCCCGCCACCTGGGTACGGGTCCCCGCCGGGCTACGGGCCGCCCCCTGGTTATGGGCCGCCACCGGGATACGGAGCGCCACCGGGATACGGAGCGCCACCTGGCTACGGCCCGCCACCGGGATACGGAGCGCCCGGGTACGGCCCCTCGCCCGGCCCGCACTACGGCTCGCCCCAGCTGGCCCCCGGAGCGATCAAACCCGGAATCATCCCCCTGCGGCCGTTGAGCCTCAGCGACATCTTCAACGGCGCGGTCGGCTACATCCGCACCAACCCGAAGGCCACGTTGGGGTTGACCACAATCGTCGTTGTGGTCATGCAGATCATTTCGTTGATCGCCACCGTGGGGCCGGTCGCTGCCTTCGGCGGGCTCACCAGCGATCGATCAGAAGAAATGAATTGGGGAGTGGTCGGCGCGTGGTTCGGGTCGATGGGGGTCGGCGTGCTGGTCACCTGGCTGGGCAGCATGCTGCTGTCCGGAATGCTCACCGTCATCGTCGGACGCGCGGTATTCGGCTCGCCGATCACGATCGGCGAAACGTGGGCCAGGATTCGTGGGCGGCTGCTTCCCCTGCTCGGCCTGGCGCTGCTGGAAGCTGCCGTCGTCGCGGCGCTGTTCGGGCTGACCGCGGTGATCATCGCTTTGATCGCGGCGATCGGTAACGGGGCGGCGGCGGTGCTGTTGGGGGTCCCGCTCATCTTCGCTGTGATCGCGTTGATGGTGTATCTGTACATGGTCGTGCTCTTCGCTCCCGTGCTGATCGTGCTGGAGCGGCTACCAGTCCTCGATGCGATCACCAGATCCTTTGCGCTGCTTCGCAATGGCTTCTGGCGGGTGCTGGGCATCCGGGTTCTGACGTTCATCGTGACGGGGGTTGTCTCCGGCGCGATCAGTGCGCCGTTCAGCATTGTCGGTCAGGTGATGCTGGCCGGAATGCCGTCCACCGGAATCCTGTTGCTGGGCACCGCGATCACGTCCATCGGATCGGCGATCGGCCAGATCATCACGGCGCCGTTCAATGCCGGCGTCATCGTGCTGCTCTACACCGACCGCCGAATCCGTGCCGAGGCATTCGATCTGGTGCTGCAGTCCGGCGCGGCGAGCGGACCGTACGCGGCCGCATCGACCGACAACCTGTGGCTGACCCGGCCTTTCAAGGGCTGAGCGGGGACAACAGTGCCTTCTATCGACATCGACCGCGATGCCGCACACCAGGCCGCCGAGATCGAGCTCGGCAAACCGATCTATACCAAGGCGTCCGCGACACAACAGATCCTCGATTGGATCAACGAAATGTTGTACCGGCTGCTGCAGCAGACCGCATCGATACCCGGCGGGTGGTTGACCACCGCGGTGCTGCTTACCGTGCTGGCCATCGCGGTGGTGGTCGCCATCCAGATCGCCCGCCGCACCATGCGCAGCAGACGCCGCGGCGACTATCAATTATTCGAAGCCACCCAGCTCACGGCGGCCCAACACCGTGAAACCGCGGAACGCTATGCGGCGGAGGGGAATTGGACTGTGGCGATTCGCCATCGGTTGCGCGCCATCGCCCGCCAGCTCGAAGAGACCGGCGTACTGAATCCGGCACCTGGCCGCACCGCCAACGAGCTGGCGCGCGACGCCGGCGAGGCGTTGCCTCATTTGACCGACGAATTATCGCAGGCGGCAACGGCGTTCAATGATGTCACCTACGGTGAGGTGCCCGGCACCCAGTCCGCTTACCAGATGATCGTCGACCTCGACGACCACTTGCGGATGCGGGCGCCGGCGGCCGCATCCGCGGCCGGGCATCACGCCACGGTCGACTCATGGGCGCAGGTGCGGTGATGACCACGATCGCGTCCCGTCCCTCAGTCGCGACCCCCGGACGACGGCGGTCGTGGCGCGGGGTGGTGCTCACGCTGGTTGTGCTCGGGATGATCGCCTGGATCAGCGCCTACCTGACCGCACCGCGGCCGGGTGCTCGCATGGATCCGGGCTCCACCGGACCCGACGGCGCCCACGCGCTGGCGACGCTGCTGCGCGACGGAGGTGTCGACGTTGTCGCGGCCAACAGCATCGCCGACGTCGAACAGGCAGCCCGCCCGGACACGCTGATCCTGGTGGCGCAAAGCCAGTACCTGACCGACGAAATGCTGGAACGATTGGCCAAGGCACCCGGCGACCTGCTCTTGGTCGAACCGACCGCGCGAACACGCGAGGCACTGCTGCCCGGCGTGCGCATTTCCGGCGCCAGCAGCTTTGACAGCAACCCGAACTGCACGCTGCGCGAGGCCACTCGAGCCGGCTCGGTTCGATTCGGGCCAAGCGACACCTTCGACGTCAAAGACAGCCGGGTCATCACCCGCTGTTACGACGGGGTGCTGATCCGCTTCCGGGACAACGGGCGGACCATCACCGCGGTCGGGAGTAGCGACTTCATGACCAACGCGGCGCTGGCACAGGCGGGCAATGCCGCGCTGGCGATGAACCTCGCGGGTGACCGGCCCCGCCTCATCTGGTATGCGCCGCACCACATCGAAGGCGAAACAACGTCCGCGACGTCGATTTTCGATCTCATTCCAGACAATGTGAACTGGATCGTCTGGCAACTGTGGGTGGTCGTGCTGCTGGTTGCCCTGTGGAAGGGTCGCCGCCCCGGCCCACTGGTGGCCGAGGACCTGCCCGTCGTGGTACGCGCGTCGGAGACCGTGGAGGGCCGCGGCCGGCTGTACCGGTCCCGCCGGGCACGCGATCGCGCCGCGGCGGCACTGCGCACCGCGACACTGCAGCGGCTGCTGCCCAGGCTCGGGTTGGGAACCGGTGCACAAGCGCAGGCGGTGGTGATCACCGTCGCCCAGCGCACCGGGATCGACGCGGGTTTTGTTTCCCACCAACTGTTCGGCCCACCGCCGGCCACCGACGGCGACTTGCTCCAACTCGCCCGTGCTCTCGACGAAATCGAAAGGCAGGTCACCAACTCGTGACACAAACCCCTACCGCACAATCCCCGCTCGCCGACTCGGCGCGAGATGCACTGCTGGCGTTGCGCGGTGAGCTCGCCAAGGCCGTCGTCGGACAGGAAGGCGTGATCAGCGGCCTGGTGATCGCGCTGCTGTGTCGCGGGCACGTGCTTTTGGAAGGTGTTCCGGGAGTGGCGAAGACGCTGCTCATCCGGGCGCTGGCCGCGGCATTGCAACTGGAATTCAAGCGGGTGCAATTCACGCCCGACCTGATGCCCGGCGATGTCACCGGTTCGCTGGTGTACGACGCGCGCACCGCCGCGTTCGCGTTCCGGCCAGGTCCGGTATTCACCAATCTTCTACTGGCAGATGAAATTAACCGCACCCCGCCCAAAACGCAGGCCGCGCTGCTCGAAGCCATGGAGGAGCGTCAGGTCAGCGTGGACGGCGAACCCCGGATGTTGCCGGACCCCTTCATCGTCGCCGCTACCCAGAACCCCATCGAATACGAGGGCACCTACCAGCTGCCGGAAGCCCAACTCGACCGCTTCTTGCTCAAGCTGAATGTGACTCTGCCGCCACGTGATTCCGAAATCGCCATCCTCAGCCGGCACGCACACGGATTCGATCCCCGCGACCTGTCCGCGATCAAGCCGGTGGCCGGCCCCACCGAGCTGGCGGCCGGTCGCCAAGCGGTGCAACAGGTTCTGATCGCCGACGAGGTATTGGGCTACATCGTTGACATCGTCGGGGCCACCCGCTCCTCCCCCGCCCTACAGCTGGGCGTGTCACCGCGTGGCGCGACGGCCCTGCTGGGCACCGCGCGTTCGTGGGCGTGGCTGTCCGGCCGCAACTACGTCACTCCCGACGACATCAAGGCGATGGCCCGCCCGACACTGCGGCACCGGGTGATGCTTCGCCCCGAAGCCGAGCTCGAGGGCGCGACGCCCGACGGAGTGCTCGACGGCATTTTGGCGTCGGTTCCGGTGCCCCGCTAGTGATCCTGACCGGACGCACCGGCCTGGTAGCGCTGATCTGCATCCTGCCGATCGCGCTGTCTCCCTGGCCGGCAAGAGTTTTCGAGGTGCTGCTGGCGGCACTCGCGGCCGTGGTCGCCGTCGATATCGCGCTGGCAGCCAGCACTCGCAGACTGCGTTATGTCCGCTCACCGGACAGCTCCGCCCGGCTCGGCCAACCGGTCGACGTGAATCTGGAGATCCACAACGACGGCCCACGCCGCTTCCGCGGTCAGATCCGCGACGCTTGGCCGCCCAGCGCCCGGGCCGAACCACGCATTCATGCCGTCAAAATCGCTGCCGGGCAACGTCAAGGGGTCCAGACTCAGCTGCGACCGGTCCGCCGTGGCGACCAGCGTGCGGCGGTGGTCACCGCCCGATCGATCGGGCCGCTCGGGTTGGCGGGACGACAGGGCTCGCAGCCGGTGCCCGGTCAGGTCCGGGTGTTGCCACCGTTCCTGTCGCGCAAGCACCTGCCGTCGCGGCTTGCCAAGTTACGCGAGATCGACGGGCTGCTGCCAACGCTGATCCGCGGACAGGGAACCGAATTCGACTCGCTGCGTGAGTATGTCGACGGCGACGATGTGCGCTCGATCGACTGGCGCGCTTCCGCCCGTCGCGCCGACGTCATGGTCCGCACCTGGCGGCCCGAACGCGACCGGCGGGTGGTGATTGTGCTCGATACCGGACGCATGGCGGCGGGCCGTGTCGGCGTGGACCCGACCGCTGCCGACCCCGCGGGATGGCCCCGACTGGACTGGTCCATGGATGCCGCTCTGCTGCTGGCCGCACTTGCGTCGCGGGCCGGCGACCATGTCGACTTCCTCGCCCATGACCGGGTTAGCCGGGCTGCTGTGTTCGGCGCATCGCGCACCGAACTGCTCGCCCAGTTTGTCGACGCGATGGCACCGCTGCAACCGACGCTTGTCGAATCCGATTGGCGTGCAATGGTTGCCGCCATTGCGCGGCGCACCCGGCGGCGGTCACTGGTAGTACTGCTGACCGACCTCAACGCCACCGCCCTGGACGAGGGTCTGCTGCCGGTGTTACCGCAGTTGTCGTCCAAACACCATCTGATGGTCGCCGCGGTCTCTGACCCGCGAGTGGACCAAATGGCTACCGGGCGTGCGGATGCGGCGGCGGTCTACGACGCCGCGGCCGCCGAACGATCCCGCAATGACCGCCGAGCGATCGCGACGCGCCTGCGCCAAAGCGGTGTGGAAGTCGTCGACGCCCCGCCCACCGAACTGGCACCCGCCCTTGCCGACCGCTATCTGGCGATGAAAGCGACTGGGCGGCTGTAGTCTTCGAGATCGCTGCTCAGCCAGTGGGAATCACGTCGGGAGCATCGTCGATATCACCGGTCTCCCCGGCTTGCACGGCGCGGCGCCCGAAGTAGATGACATACGACAAGAACGCCGCCTCGGCGATGATTCCGATACCGACGCGGACAACCGTCGGCAACGGTGACGGCGTCACCAATGCTTCGATCAATCCGGAGATCAGCAACACACCGACGAGGCCCACGGCGACCGACACGACGGCCCTACCCTGTTCGGCGAGCACTTGTCCGCGGGGCCGGTCGCCGGGCGATATCACCGACCATCCCAGCCGCATCCCCGCTGCCCCGGAGAGGAATACCGCCGTCAGCTCCAGCAGCCCATGCGGAAGCAGCAGGCCCAGCAGGATGTCGCCCTTGCCGGCCTGAAACATCAGGCCCGCAATCAGCCCTAGGTTGGCGGCATTTTGGAACAGCACGAACGGAATCGGGAGTCCCAGCAGCACCGAAAACGCGATGCACTGGGCGGACACCCAGGAGTTGTTCACCCAGACCTGCAGCGCGAACGCCGCCGCGGGGTGTTCGCTGTAGTACGACGACACGTCGTGATTGACCAATTGGTCGATGTCACTGGGTGTTCCGACCGCGGACTGCACCTCGGGGTTGGTCGCCACCCAGCAGGCGATGACCGCCACGACGACGAAAAATACCACCGCGGTGCCCAACCACCACCGCCACGCGCGGTAGGCGGTCACCGGGAAGGACACCGTCCAGAACCGGGTGAACGTGCTGCTCAGTGGCGCATGGGCACCGGTCACCGCGGACCGGGCCCGCGCGATCAGGCTCGACAGCCGACCGATCATCAGCGAATCCGACGACGCCGACCGCAGCATCGACAGATGGGTGGACACTCGCTGGTAGAGCTCGACGAGTTCGTCGACTTCCGCGCCCGTCAACGACCGGCGCTTCTTGATCAACTGGTCAAGCCGGTCCCAGGTACCGCGATGGGTCAGCACGAATGCGTCGACGTCCACGTGCGCAGCCTAATCGCAATTTAGAGGTCGCCGACCGCAGCCGGGCACACCCGGCGAACCTGTACCGTTCGGTGTTATGTCGGAGGTGGTCACCGGGGATGCGGTGGTGCTGGACGTGCAGATCGCCCAGTTGCCGGTGCGCGCCCTGAGCGCGCTGATCGACATCACGGTGATTTTCCTTTTGTACCTGGTCGGGCTGATGCTGTGGGCGGCCACGCTGACACAATTCGACAGCGCGCTGAGCGGGGCCGTCCTGATCATCTTCACCGTGCTGGTGATGGTCGGGTATCCGATGGCATTCGAAACGGCCACCCGCGGACGGTCGGTCGGCAAGATCGTCATGGGCCTGCGAGTGGTGTCCGACGACGGCGGCCCAGAACGCTTCCGGCAGGCCCTTTTTCGCGCGTTGGCGTCGGTGGTGGAGATCTGGATGCTCGCGGGCAGCCCGGCCGTCATCTCCAGCATTCTGTCGCCGAAGGCCAAGCGTGTCGGCGATATCTTCGCCGGCACAGTCGTCGTCAGTGAGCGCGGACCGCGATTGGGGCCGCCGCCCGCGATGCCACCGTCGCTGGCGTGGTGGGCGGCCTCGCTGCAATTGTCGAACCTCGATCCCGGCCAAGCCGAAGTCGCGCGCCAATTCCTCTCCCGGGCACGACAACTCGACCCCCAGTTGCGTCTTCAGATGGCCTACCGAATCGCCGGTGATGTGGTGTCGCGGATCGCCCCGCCGCCTCCGCCCGGCGCCCCGCCGGAGCTGGTGCTGGCCGCCGTCCTGGCCGAACGACACCGTCGCGAGCTGGCGCGACTGCGCCCTGTTATGCCGCCGGGCCCGACGGGACCACCGCCCGGCCCGTGGGCGGCCGGCGGGCCGCCGGCATGGCCCGCGCCGCCGCCGGCCATGCCGCAGGGACAGCAACCGGGTGGCTTCTCGCCGCCACGTTAGTTACCGACCCCGCTAGTTCGCGACAGCAGCTGCCATCAACGCCACGTCGACGACCAGCAACGCCCATCCGAACAACGGCACCGCAATGCCACCCCGGCGCTTGGCCGTGAAGAACGTGACGAGGATGACGACGAAGGCCACTACTGGCGCGCCGTAAAACGCGACGCCGAAATCGATCCCCCCGCGGCCCAGGTTCGGGCAGCTGCGGCCGGTGCAGCCATCGGTACTCATCACAGCCCCGAGTGCGAAGAGCATGACGATCGCGGCGGCGGGCACCGTCGACAACGCCAGCCCCCAGTTCACCCACGGCCATGCTGGCCGGTCCGGGCCGCTGTCGCCCTGTGCGGGTTCGGTGGCCCGGTGGGTATGCCCGTCGAACGTCACGTTGGGGTTCTTTGCGTTCATCACGAAGTCCGTACCCGTACCCCGCCGCATACAAACGAGCCGCGGTGACATCCGGTTCACGCAGCTCAGACCGACGAGACAGGCGCCCGACGAGTCTGCGGCGGAATCGGACGTTGCATCGCGATCGTTTCCGATATATCGTGATATTCCGAAGCGTACAGACAGTGCGCTACCCCGAGAACATTGAGGACTACAAACAATGAGCAACCCATTCACTCCCCCCGACGGACCGTTCGGCGGTCACCCTGGCCCCGGATTCGGCTTCGGCCACGGTCACGGCCCCGGACAACGGCGCGCCCTGCATGGCGCCCAGCGGCAGGCTCGACGGGAATTCTTCGAAAACCTTCGCGACCAGGCCGGCGATCAGGGCTTTGGCCCCCGGTTCGGTCCGGGCTTCGGCCCCGGCTTCGGTCCGGGCTTCGGCCCCGGGTTCGGCTTCGGTCCAGGCGGACGACGCGGCGGACGGCGTCGCGGCGGCCCCGGTCGCAGCAAGCGCGGTGACGTGCGGGCGGCCATCCTGGCACTGCTGGCCGAACGGCCCATGCACGGCTACGAGATGATCCAGCAGATCGCCGAGCGCAGCAATGGAATCTGGAAGCCCAGCCCCGGGTCGGTCTACCCGACGCTACAGCTGCTGGACGACGAAGGTCTGATCACGGCAAACGAAACCGACGGCAGCAAGAGGCTTTTCGAGCTGACCGAAGAGGGACGCGCGGCGGCCGAGAAGGTCGAAACCCCACCGTGGGACGAGATCGCCGAAGGCGCCGACCCTGCTCAGATGAACCTGCGGGCGGCCATCGGCCAGCTGTTCGGCGCGGTCGCGCAATCCGCGCACACCGGCACCGCCGAGCAGCAGCAGCGCATCATCGAGATCCTGAACAATGCGCGACGTGAGGTCTACGGCATCCTCGGCGAGGACTGACCGTTTCTGCGCAGAAGTGCCCGCCGGCAATACACCGGCGGGCACTTCGCTACGAGACGTCGACCCAATCCAGCGTGCGCTGGACCGCCTTACGCCAACCCGCGTACCCCACGGCGCGCTTGTCCTCGTCCCACGTCGGCGTCCACCGTTTGTCTTCCTGCCAGTTGGCCCGCAGGTCGGACGGATCGGACCAGAACCCGACTGCTAAACCGGCCGCGTAGGCGGCGCCCAGTGCGGTGGTCTCGGCGACCACCGGCCGCACCACGTCCACGCCCAGCACGTCGGCCTGAATCTGCATACACAGCTCGTTCTGGGTAATCCCGCCGTCGACCTTCAGCACCTCAAGGCGCACACCGGAATCCGCTTCCATGGCGTCCACTACATCGCGGCTCTGGTAGCAGATCGCCTCCAGCGTCGCGCGGGCCAGATGTGCATTGGTGTTGTACCGCGACAGCCCGACGATCGCACCACGCGCATCGGATCGCCAGTAGGGGGCGAACAATCCGGAAAACGCGGGGACGAAATACACCCCACCGTTGTCGGGAACCTCGCGCGCCAGCGACTCGCTTTGCGCGGCACCACTGATGATGCCCAGCTGATCGCGCAGCCACTGCACCGCCGAGCCGGTCACCGCGATCGACCCCTCCAGCGCGTAGACCGGTTTGGCGGCCCCGAACTGGTAACAGACCGTAGTCAGCAGGCCGTTGTCGGACCGCACGATGGTCTCGCCGGTATTGAGTAGCAGGAAATTGCCGGTGCCGTAGGTGTTTTTCGCCTCCCCCGCCGACAGACACACCTGTCCGACCATCGCGGCGTGCTGGTCGCCCAGCACTCCGGTGATCGGCACCTCGGCGCCCACGGGCCCGTCGCTCAACGTGACGCCAAAGGGCTGCTCGGGCGACGACGGTGCGATCGCCGGCAGCATCGCGCGCGGGATGGAAAAGAACGACAACAATTCGTCATCCCAGTCCAGCGTTTCCAGGTCCATCAGCATGGTCCTGCTGGCATTGGTCACGTCGGTGACGTGCACCCCGCCCCGCGGACCGCCGGTCAGATTCCACAACACCCAGGTGTCCGGGGTTCCGAACAGCGCGTCGCCGCGTTCGGCGGCCGCACGCACCCCGTCGACATTCTCCAGGATCCATTGCAGCTTCCCACCGGAAAAGTAGGTTGCTGGCGGCAGGCCCGCCTTGTGGCGGATCACGTCGCCACGCCCGTCGCGGTCCAGCGCCGACGCGATCCGGTCGGTGCGAGTGTCCTGCCAAACGATCGCGTTGTAGTAGGGCCGTCCGGTGTGCCGATCCCACACCATGTGTGGTCTCGCGTTGGTTCGTAATACCGAGCGCAGCAATATCTTTCGTCGAAAACTTCGCGGTGTTCAGCACCGACATCAGCACCGATGAGGTGCGTTCCCAAATCTCGATCGGATTGTGCTCGACCCAGCCGGCCTGGGGCAGGATCTGCTCGTGCTCGAGCTGGTGACGAGCGACCTCGGCGCCGTCATGATCGAAAATCATGCAGCGGGTGCTGGTGGTGCCTTGATCGATAGCTGCGACGAACTCGGCCACCTGTCTCCTTCGTCGTGAAGTCCTGACACGTCATGCCATCGTCCATGATGGTGCACCGACCCACCAGATCCGCAGCTAACCGACTCCATTCCACTGCGACCGAACACGTACCCGACGGCGCAATCGGTCGCGTCGCTCTTGCGTTCCCGGCGGCAACCCTGTTGCATCGGCGATGTGGGCGACGAGGTCAAACGCACCACGTATGACCGCGCACAACGGCGGGAATACCGGCGCAAGGTGCAGCTGTGTCTCGACGTCTTCGAGACGATGCTCGCCGAGTCGCGCTTCGACTCCGACCGGCCGCTGACCGGCATGGAGATCGAATGCAACCTCGTCGATGCGGACTATCAGCCCGCCATGTCGAACCGGTACGTGCTGGATGCCATCGCTGATCCGGCGTACCAGAAGGAATTAGGCGCCTACAACATCGAATTCAATGTGCCTCCCCGTCCGCTGCCGGGACATACCGGCCTGGATCTGGAAGAGGAAATACGGACCAGCCTCAACGATGCGCAGACCAAGGCCAGCTCGCGCGGCACCCGCATCGTGATGATCGGCATTCTGCCCACGCTGATGCCCGAGCATCTGACGAACGACGGCTGGATGAGCGACTCGACCCGGTACGCCGCGCTCAACGAGTCCATCTTCAACGCGCGTGGCGAGGATATCCCGATCCATATCTCCGGACCGGAGCCGCTGAGCTGGCAGGCGGTCACCATCGCTCCCGAATCCGCTTGCACCAGTATGCAATTGCACTTGCAGGTTGCTCCGGACGACTTCGCCCCCAACTGGAATGCGGCGCAGGTGATAGCCGGCCCGCAGCTGGCGCTGGGCGCCAACTCGCCCTACTTCTTCGGCCATCAGCTGTGGTCGGAAACCCGCATCGAAGTGTTCGCACAGTCCACCGACACCCGGCCCGAGGAGCTCAAAACCCAAGGCGTGCGGCCCCGGGTGTGGTTCGGCGAACGTTGGATCAGCTCGATCCTCGACCTGTTCAAAGAGAACATCCGCTACTTTCCGTCCCTGCTGCCCGAGTTGTCCGACGAGGATCCCGTCACCGAGCTGACGGCCGGACGCATTCCGCACCTTTCCGAACTACGCCTGCACAACGGCACCGTCTACCGCTGGAACCGGCCGGTGTACGACGTCGTCGACGGGCGTCCGCACCTGCGGCTGGAAAATCGGGTGTTGCCGGCCGGGCCCAGCGTCATCGACATGCTGGCCAACTCCGCGTTCTACTACGGCACGCTGCGCACCTTGTCGGAGGAAGAGCACCCGCTGTGGACGCGAATGAGTTTCGCTGCGGCGCATAACAATTTCCTGTTGGCCGCTCGCCATGGCATGGACGCCCGACTGCACTGGCCCGATTTGGGTGAGGTGTCGGCGGCCGAGTTGGTGCTCGACACGTTGCTGCCGATAGCCCACGAAGGACTGCGCCGATGGGGTGTCGACACGGAGGTGCGCGATCGTTTCCTCGGTGTCATCGAGGGCCGCGCCAAGACCGGCCGCAACGGCTCGACCTGGCAGGTGGCCACGGTCCGCGCCCTGCAGGACGGCGGCATGACACGGCCCGCGGCCCTGGCCGAAATGCTGCGCCGGTACTGCGACCACATGCACGCCAACGAACCGGTACATACCTGGCCCTGCTAGCCAAAGGTAGGTTGGATCCATGACACCCGACGAGGTAATGGACTGGGACAGCGCGTATCGGGAGCAGGCCCACTTCGAGGGCCCGCCGCCGTGGAATATCGGTGAGCCGCAACCCGAACTGGCCGCACTCGTGGCGGCAGGGAAATTTCGAAGCGATGTGCTCGATGCCGGCTGCGGCGTCGCCGAGCTCTCACTGTCGTTGGCCGCCCAGGGCTATACCGTGGTCGGCGTCGACCTCACGCCCACTGCTGTCGCGGCGGCCACCAAAGCTGCCCAAGAGCGCGGTCTGACCTCGGCCAGTTTCGTCCAAGCCGACATCACAGCATTCGGTGGCTATGACGGACGGTTCTCGACCGTGGTTGACAGCACGCTGTTTCATTCGCTGCCGGTCGAAGGTCGCGACGGCTACCTGCGCGCGGTGCACCAGGCGGCAGCTCCGGGCGCCAGCTACTTCGTGCTGGTATTCGCCAACGGCGCGTTCCCCGCCGAGATGGAGCCGAAGCCCAACGAGGTCGACGAGGACGAACTTCGCGCCGCGGTGAGCAAGTACTGGGAGATCGACGAGATTCGGCCCGCCTACATCCTGTCGAATGCCGTCCAGATCCCTGACGCGCCATTCGAATTCCCGCCACACGAGCGCGACGAGAAGGGCCGGGTGAAGATGCCCGCCTATCTGCTGACGGCACACAAGGCCTGAGGCTAGCTCACGACCCCATAATGGCCAGGCCCCAGTCCAGGTGGCCCTGCCACACACTCGCGATGCGCCCGCCCTGCACCGCGGGTCTAGGATCGCCGATCGGACCATCGGCGGCACGGATCGCCGCGACGGTGGCGTCCAGGTCGGGGGACCACAACGCCAGCCCGATCAGCGCCGGCTCGACGCCGGCGGCGACCACCTCGATGAAGCCTTCCCCGGCGCGGTAAAACGCCATCTCGGGTCCCTTCGGACCACGCGGATGAAAGCGTCGGCGCGGCGGGGTGCCCAACACCGCACTGAGAGCGGGGATGGCCGAGTCCAATTCGCCCACCGTGTAGACCACGTGGTCGACATGGGTGACACCGCAGGGGTGCACCGCCCCGGTGACCGGCGGGTGGACCGCCGTCGGTACGCCGAGAACATCGGGCTGCGCGTAGATTTCGTCGAATCCCCAGCCACGGTCGTCGGTCAGCGCACAACGAACCCGACCGATGCGGATAGTGCGGTCTTCGACAGCGAATCCCAGTGCGGTCCAGGCGTGTTCGTCGCCGGGTACGCCGAGCCAAGTCAAGGCGGTCATGCCAGTCGGGGTTACTTCGCAGTCGCGGCCGTCGCGGCGATCAGCGCTTCGGCGAAGCCTTCCAGATCGTCGGCGGTGGTATCGGCGTGCGGCGAGATCCGCAGCCTCGGCGCGGTCATCTCCAGCGGCGCCCGCTGTACGCCGGCGTAGGTGGTCAGGATCCGCCGTTCGGCGAGCAGCCATTCCCGCACCGCCTGTGGGTCGGCACCATCGACCGAGGCCAAAGTGGTGATCGCGCTTGGCTCTTCGGCCTCTTCGACCACAGCCCACCCCGGTACGTCGGCCAGCGTCGTTCGGCTGATGCTGCCGAGTTCGGTCAGGCGCGCACGCAGCGCCTCGGGCCCGAACGCGAGATACTCGCCGAGAGCCACCGAAAACCCAACCCGCGCGGCAACATTAGCTTCACCGAATTCGAGCTGCTGGGCCACCGAGAACGACTGGGACCACTGTGGTGCCGCCAGCCGCGGATGTAGCCGCTCCGTCAAGTCCGGTCGAACCGCCAGAAAGCCCACCCCGCGCGGACCCGCGATCCACTTGCGCGACGACGAATAAGTGACGTCGGCGCCGACCGTGCAGTCAACCTGGCCCAGCGCTTGGGCGGCGTCGACAACCAACGGCAACCCCAATTCGCGGCACAGTTGCGCAAGCATCGAAATCGGTTGCACGACACCGCTATGGCTGGCCACTGGGGTCAGGTGGACGAAATCTGGCGGGTCGGCCTCCAGCGCGAATGCCGCGTCGTCGAGCGCCAGCCGGCCATCCTCGAGGGTCGGCAGCAGCCGATACTCGAATCCGTGGGCGTCCATCACGGCCAGGTTGGGACCGTATTCGCCCGGCAGGCAGGCCAGCGTCCGGCGCTCGGCGGGCCAGCTGCCGAGCAGCAGATCCAAGGCGTTCAGCGAACCCGTGGTGTACACCACGTCGGCGTCGATCATCCCGGTCAGCGCGGCGAACGCGGCGCGCCCGGCGTCGAGGGCGGGCGCCGCGGCCTCGGCCGCCACGTATGCGCCGACCTCGGCCTCGTGGCGGGCATGCTGCGCTGCAGCGTCAATGGCCGCGTAACTCTGCCGCGAGCAGGCCGCACTGTCCAGGTGTAATCCCGCGGCGGGTGGGCGGGCCGCCCGCCATCGATCGGCCAGCGATCCGCCGTTGCTCACTTGACCGCTAACGACAACCCGAAATCGCCTGCGGCGTCAGTCCACCACCGAACGCGACGCAATCCCGCGCCCGCCAGTTCCGCGCTCACCCCACCCGGGTGGAACTTGCTCGATACCTCGGTCAGCATTTCCTCTCCCGCCGAGAACTCGACGGTCAGGTCGAGGGCACCGATGCGGACCCGCTGCGGCCGCTCGGTCCGCAGCCACATTTCGATGCGTTCCTCGTCGGCGTTCCAGCGCGCCACGTGCCGGTAGGCGTCCACGTCGAAATCGGCGTCGAGTTCCCGGTTGACCACGGCGAGCACATTGCGATTGAACTGGGCCGTCACCCCGGCGGCATCGTCGTAGGCGCGCAGCAGCCGACCGGTGTCCTTGACCAGATCGGTGCCCAGCAGCAGGGTGTCATCGGGTTGCATGACCTCCGAGAGGGACTTGAGAAATTCGGCGCGCGGCCCGGGAGTGAGATTGCCGATCGTCGACCCGAGGAACACGAACAGGCGTCGTCCGCCGCCGGGGATCTCGCCGAGGTGCTCCTCGAAATCGCCGCAGACAGCGTTGATCTCGATACCTGCGTATTCCTGCGCAATGGCGGCCCCTGCGGTCGACAAGATGCTCGCGTCGACGTCGAAAGGCACAAACCGGCGCAGCGATCCGCGGCTGTGCAGCGCGTCCAGCAGCAGCCGGGTCTTCTCCGACGTCCCGCTGCCCAGTTCGACCAGAGTGTCGGCCTTGCTTGCCGATGCGATTTCGACGGAGCGGGCGCGCAGGATCTCCGCCTCGGCCCGGGTCGGATAATACTCCGGCAACCGGGTGATCTGGTCGAAGAGCTCACTGCCCACCGAATCATAAAACCACTTGGGCGGCAACGTCTTCGGTGTGCGCTGCAGCCCGTCGTACACATCACGGCGCAAAGCGTGGTACGCCGAGTCGGCAGCGAGATGGTTGGACAGCGACAGTGTCATGAAGATCCTTTCGGCTCGTCCAGCGGGGTCATCGTCACGCTTTGCGCGGTGATTTCGACAAGATGGTGATCGGGCACGTCCTCCCACTCGGAGTCGTCGTCATAGGGCTCACTGGCCAGTACTACGCCGTCGTCGCGGCGCAGGATGGACAGTGTGTCGCCCCACGCGGTGGCCAGCATGCGAGATCCATTGGCGGCCAATACGTTAAGCCGGGCATCGGGGTCGAGCGCCCCGATCTGCGCGATGGTCTCGCCGAGCACGTCGGGCCCGAGTGCGAAAATGGTGGCCGCCAACATCGCGCTGTCGCAAACGGATTCGGCCGTCGACGTCAAGGGCAGCACGGTGCGATCGACGACGCCGTTATGGGAGAGCAGCCAGTGGCCGTCGGTGAAGGGCGCGGTCGCGCTGCCCTCGATCGGCATGCCGACGGTCGCCGAACGCACCGCGGCCACCACGCAGTGGCTGCGCAACGCGGGCGCGACCGAGTCGAACGACGTGTCGCCCCACAACGGCGCCGGACTGCGCCAACGACGGGGCACCTCGCCTTCGGAAGATCTGTCGAAAAACCCGACACCCCAACCGTCGGCGTTCATCAGGCCGTGCTTCTGGCGGCGCGGAGCATATGACTGCACGCGAAGGCCGAACGGTGGATCCAGCGTCAGCGAGGAGACGCTGACGTCGGCGCCGAGCCAGCCGAGGTGACGGCACATCAGGCGGAACCCTCGGCGTCGGGGACGTCCCAGGCCAGGCGGACACCGGAGAAGATCTGACGACGGATCGGGTGGTCCCAGTTGCGGAAACTCGGCCGCAGGATGGCCGATTCGACGGCCCACGATCCGCCGCGCAGGATCCGGTAGTCACCGTCGAAGAACGGTTCCGAGTAACGCTCGTAGATCATCGGGACGAACCCGGGCCACGGCCGCAGCGGCGAGCTGGTCCACTCCCAGACGTCGCCGAGCATCTGTTCGACGCCGTAGGCCGACGCGCCGCCCGGGTAGGCGCCCACGGGTGCGGGACGCAGCGCCGTGCCGCCCAGGTTTGCGAACTCGCCCGAGGGCTCCTGGGAGCCCCACGGGTAGCGGCGGCGGGTGTTGGTCGCGGGGTCCCAGGCGCACGCCTTCTCCCATTCGGTTTCGGTGGGCAGCCGCGCGCCGGCCCAGGCCGCGTACGCCTCGGCCTCGAAGTAGGTGACGTGCTGCACCGGCTCGTCGACCGGAATGTCTTCGATGTAGCCGAAGCGGGTGCGCGTGCGCCCGTCGGAACCCCAGAATTGCGGCGCGGCCAGACCCGCGCTGCGGCGGTGCTCCCAGCCGCGCGGGGACCACCAGCCGGGCTCGCGATAGCCGCCGTCGTCGACGAACTGTTGCCACTCGCCGTTGGTGACCGGGACCCGGCCAATCCGGAACGCCGGCAAGTCGACGATGTGAGCGGGGCGCTCGTTGTCCAACGAGAACGGTTCGCTCGTGGCGTCGACGCCCAGCACGAACGGGCCGCCGGGCACCAGCACCGATGTTCCGGCCAGGCCGGCCCGGCCCGCGGGCAAGGCGCCGGGGTCGCGCAGCAGCGCGGCGCCGGTGCGCAGGTTCAATGCCTGCAGCATGGTTTCGTCGTGCTGATTCTCATGGCTGACCACCATGCCGTAGACGAAGGCCGCGCGGTCGCCGGCGGGACCTTCGGGCAATGCGTCCAGCGCATCCAGTGCGGCGGAACGCACTGTGCGGCAATACGATCGGGCTTGCTCCGGAGACATCAGCGGCAAATCGGCGCGACTGGCACGGGAGTGTTCGAAGGCGTCGTAGAGACCTTCGACCGACGGATCCAGCATGCCCGGGCGGTTCGGGTCGCCGCCGCGCAGCAGCCACAGCTCTTCCTGCTGACCGATGTGCGCGAGGTCCCACACCAGCGGGCTCATCAACGGGTCGTACTGACGACGGAGTTCGGCGTCGTCGAAGTCGACCAGCCGCAGTGTGCGCGTGCGCGCCCGCTCGAGGTCGCCGGCAATCCGTTCCCGGAAAGTCACAGGCCCCCTTGCGCCAGCTGCGACACCGTTGCCGCGATGCCGTGGTCGATTACCTGGTCGGAGAAATCGTCGCCGGGACATCGGCCCTGTTCGACGGTGCGGATCAGCCGCTCCATCGCGTCGGTGAGTTCGGGCGGCGCCTGCTGCGCCGCGATGGCCACACAGGAGTTGGCGGCATCGTGCAGGCGCCGGTCACTGAGACCGAGCCGGGCGGCGTTGTCCCAGGCGGTGGCCACCGGTTCGACGGCCGCTGCGGCGGCGTCGGCGGCAACCGGGTCGTCGAGCAGAGCGACCAGCATGAACGCGATAGCGGGCCAGTACTCATCCGGTGCACTGTCGAGGTAGCGGATTTCCAGCCACTGCCTGGGGCGTACCGGCGGGAACAGCGTGGTCAGGTGATAGTCGAGATCGGCGAGGGTGGGCCGGCGGTCGCAGAGCAGCGCAGAACCATCCGTCCAATCGGCGAACGACACGTAATGGGTGAGCGCGACGGCCTCCGGGTTGTGCACCATCATCACCGGGGCTTTGAGCGCGTAACGTGCCCACTCGGTGCCGGGGTCGACGCCGCTGGCACCCAGGATCGGCCCGCAGCGCGCCGAGTCCATCTGGCCCCACACCCACTGCCGGGTGGACTGCCAACCGGAGAACTCGCCGCCCAACATCGGTGAGTTGGCCGCGATCGCGATCATCGTGGGCCCCAGGGCGTGCGCCAGCCGGACCCGGTCCGCCCATCCGGCCCGCGGTCCGGCGTCCAGATTGACCTGAACCGCGGCCGTCGACGTCATCATCGCCGCACCCGCTTCCGCGGAGTTGCTGGCAGCGAAGAACTCCTCCATCGCGCGATAGCGCGCACCCGGGTTGACGCGCTTGGGTGCCCGCAGTGGGTCGGCGCCCAAGAAGACCAAACTCAGGCCCGCGTTGGCGAAGGCCTTGCGCAGCACGCCCTGGTCGTTGTCCATCGCTTCGATGGCCGGGATGACACCGTCCCCGGGCGGGCCGGACAGTTCGACCGCCCCTCCAGGCTCAACGGTGACCGCGCTTCCGGCGGGCAGTGGCGGTAGCTGCTCGATGACCTCGGTGATTTCGCCCCAACTCGGCCTGCGGTAGGGATCAACCGGGTCGAAGCAGTGTGCCTCCAATTCCAGGCCGACGCGCCCCAGCGGGCCATCGATCAAACAACCGTCGGCGATGTACTGGGCGGCTTCTTCGGAAGTGCTCAACTCGGAGTCGGCCGGGCGGGCGGCGTCGAGCTGCGAGGCCGCGGCGGTGATAGCGGCGAGCGTCATATCACGATCCCTCCGGGCCCGACCACGCGCGCCGAGCGCCTTGTTGGGCAGCTATCCGAACGATAGCCGCCGTCACTTCATCTTCCAGATGGCCCCGACATATTCCCGTTCCCGCAGGTTGTCGGCGCACGGCTTACCTGAATACCCAATTCACCGTCCTACTGCCCCAGCGCGTTTTGCATCGCCCCGGCCAGGACATTGACCGCGGGTCCCGCGTTGCCAGCCTGACAAACCTTCGCCTGCAGCAACACATTTTCACGCAGCCGGGTTTGATTGAAGCAGCGGCGATCGGTGGAGGCTTCTTGCTTGGTCCAGTTCGCGTCGGTTGCCGTTGCCGGCCCGCCAGCAAATGACCACACTTGCGTCTGCCCGTTATCCAGGTGCATCGCGGTGGTCTGGCCCGAGCAGCCAACGGTGCGATCCACCACCCGGTGGAAGGCCCGGGCCGCGGCGTCGGTGGTGGCGAATACGCCCACCGCCTGCTTGACGAAATGTGTCTGATCGTTGGGCGACGTCTGCGCGGTGGCCCCGTTGAAGGACGCCAGGTCGGAATCGTTGTACACCTCGGGTAGCCCGATGTCCGCCCAGTTGTTGCAGTCGGCAAGGTCGACGAAGAAGCTCTGGACCGGCTCGGTGAATACCGACTCCCACCCCATCGGTCCGCCGACGATGTTGCCGACCGACCCCTTGCCGAGAACCGCGTAGGACACCACGCCGGGATCGGAGGGATGGGCGGCCGCAACGGGGACGCCTGCAGCCGCCCCCAAGCTCAGACCGACGCTTACCACTACAGCGGGGATCCGCATCATGAATCTTGATCATGCCAGGGCGACGGCTCGCGGCGAACGTCGAGTAGTTGGGGCGAACGCCGCTAAATCCACCCAACTACTCGACGTTCGTCACCGTTGCCACTCCCGAAGGCCCTACTGACCCGCGTTGGCCCGGACGCCCTCCTCGACCTTCTTACCGAGATCAGGGTCGACGTTGCGCCAGTACTCGAAGACCCGCGACAGCACCGGCTCTTTGACGCCCTTGGAGACGTGTCCAATGATGTTGTGAGCCAACCGGTCCCGGGCTGCATCGTCGAGGACCTCACGGACCATGGTGCCTGCCTGACCCCAGTCGTCATCGTCGGAACGCAACGTGTACGCGGCGCGGACCATCTGGCCGTCGGCCATCCATCGCACCTCGGCCGCGCGCGCCGGGTCGGCCTGCGGCCCGCCGTAGGAGTTGGGCGCATAGACCGGATCCGACACATTGTGTATTCGCATCGCGCCGTCCTTGGAGTAGCTGTTCACCTCCACATGCGGTGTGTTGACCGGGATGTGCTTGTAGTTGGTGCCCAGCCTTGCGCGGTGCGCGTCGGCATAGGAGAAGCCGCGGGCAAGCAGCATCTTGTCCGGGCTCAGCCCGGTGCCCGGCACCATGTTGTTCGGCTCGAACGCGGCCTGTTCGATCTCGGTGTGGTAGTCGGTGACGTTGCGGTCCAGCGTCATCTTGCCGACGTCAATCAACGGGTAGTCGCTGTGCGGCCACACTTTCGTCAGATCGAACGGGTTGAACCGGTAGGTCTTGGCCTCCTCGAACGGCATGATCTGCATCTTGAGCGTCCAACTCGGGTGATCGCCGCACTCGATCGCGTCGTACAGGTCGCGCTGGTGGTAATCGCCGTCCTCGCCGGCCAATTGGTCGGCATCCTCTTGCGTCAGGAAGTCGACACCCTGATCGGTGATGAAGTGATACTTCACCCAGAAGACCTCGTCGGCGGCGTTGATCCAGCTGTAGGTGTGGCTGCTGTAGCCGTTCATCTGGCGCCAGCTCTTCGGGATCCCGCGATCGCCCATCAGCCAGGTCACCTGATGCGCGGACTCCGGCGAGAGGCTCCAGAAGTCCCACTGCATGTTGTGGTCGCGCAAATTCGTTGCCTGCATCCGCTTTTGGGACCGGATAAAGTGCTGGAACTTCAGCGGGTCGCGCATGAAGAAGACGGGCGTGTTGTTGCCGACCATGTCGAAATTGCCCTCGGTCGTGTAGAACTTCAATGCGAATCCGCGCGGATCCCGCCAGGTGTCTGGGCTGCCGCGCTCGCCGGCCACGGTCGAAAACCTGGCCAGCATCTCGGTTTTGGTTCCGGGCGCGAACACCGCGGCCCTGGTGTACTTGCTGACGTCGTTGGTCACCTCGAAATGACCGAAGGCGCCACCACCCTTGGCGTGCGGCTGCCGTTCCGGGATGCGTTCCCGGTTGAACTGCGCCATCTGCTCGATCAGGTAGTGGTCCTGCAGCAGGATCGGACCGTCGGGACCGATCGTCAACGACTGGTCGTCGCTGGGTGCAGCGATGCCGGCGTCGGTCGTGGTGAAGCGCTCCGTCATCTGGCCATCTCCTCGCTAACTGGGCTGAATCCGAGGGCAGTGCGACGTGTACCCACCCAGTGTGGACCCGAATCGGCATCAAGCACCTTCAGTCGCAAAACCAAACAGCCCGACACCCCTGTCGGGGCGACGGGCTGCAAGTCGCGCGGCACGTGTGCCCTTGGAAGTTACGGGCGCGGTCCGGGGGCGGGGCTAGGAGCCGGGCTCGGGGCGCTGGCGGATGGGGACGCGGGCCCACCCGGACCACCGGGGCCGGCGCCCGGACCATATCCCGGCGGACCGTACGGGTAAGACGGCATCATCCCGGGGCCGCCCGGTCCGCCGTACTGCCACGGTCCCGGGCCTGCAGGGCCGCCCGGCTTGAACATCATGCCGTGGTGATGGTGCCAGTAGTGGTGGTGATATCCGAAGATCATGGCGCCGGAGAAGAAGACGACCGACAAGATGAAGACGATCCCGGCAACAATCACCACCCACGCTGCGGCGGCGTAGAGCTTGGGCGGCTTGACCCGCTGCGGTGGCGGAGCCGTGGCAGTTGCGCGTTCAGGTGTTTCACTCATGTCTCGATACTGCCCCTGAATGCAACTGCTGCAACAGTTTCCGGCAACAAAGTTGCTGTGAATTCATTCAAACGCGATCTGGGTGGTGCTATCGCTGAACCACTGGTAGCCCGGCGCTCGCCCGAGCGCCGGGCTACTGGGTCTTGAATTGTGGCCCCCCGGGGATCCTCCTTTTACCCCGTGAGCATCTGAAGGGTTGAGGTCTGTCGCCTCGCTGCGCCTACGGCGTGCGAGACGGAGCGACCGACGAAGGGATCTGGCTGGGCCCCGGGGCGCCGGGCGCCACGGACGCAGGCCCACCCGGCTGGTTCGCGCCGGGCCCGCCACCGGGGCCGCCGCCCGGCCCACCCGGACCACCGAATCGGTGGGGATGCACCATCGCATGGTGCTTGTGGTGGTGGCCGTGGTGGTGGTGTCCGGAGGACTTGCCGAGCAAGAAGCCGGTGAAGAAGATGACCGCGATGACGAACACGGTCCCGGCGACAATGGCGACCCATGCCGCCGCCTGGAAGACCCTGGCGGGCCTGTGTACCACCGGCTCTGCCGGCGCAGTTGCGGTCGAGGACCGCACAGTGGGGGTTTCAGATGTTTCACTCATGAGACACATGATGCGGGGGTAAACAATAGTTATGGCTATGCGCTACTTATATAGCAGCTGTGAGCCGAAAACCCCGCCCTACCTGGCGAAACCGCCGCGACGACATGCTAGTCCGCCTCATGCGAGCTGACCGCGAACCGACTTCCGCGCGTCAGCGGAATCACATTGCGCCTGCCAAGCGAGAAATCGTGGTCACAGGGATTGATGACTATCCCGGACCGATTCCAGCGCCGGGTCCCGAGAATTCATCGCCCGAATGGTAGTCGAGCACACAACGGTTTAGGGGAGCTTTAGCATCCCGTCGTTAATTGTTTACGCGAGGTGGGTGACGAAATCCACTCTCGGGTGTTGGCAACGAACTGAATCAAGCCCCTCACGATATTCGGCGGCCACATAGCACGCTTGAATCGATCGGGAGTAATGGAGCTTCGGGTTATGAGGCGGCCGATCGAGGCTCACCCCATACCACCTCCGGCCCCGCCGCCGCGGTCTTGGTTGCTCCCGTCGTTTGGCGACACCGGCTGGGTGAAAGGCGGAGGCGGTGTGGAAGTGGTTGGCGGAGCGGCCGGGATGGACTGACCAGTCGCCGTCGCCGTACTGGTGGCCCAACCGGCGACACCGCCAGCGCACCCGACCGCTACCGCGAACACAGCAGCAGCGCCAAGGAGTGAAATCCGCTTTTTAGCTCCTGACGACATCAAATCCTCGCTCTCACCTCAGACTCAGTGGCATAGTCTTATCGCCCGAGTACTGATCACTTCCTGCCGCTAAACGTACTAGCTGAAACCGTAGCGCATTACCTACGACGAATAAACGGCTTCGGCGCGTTGCGGGTCGAGCGCGGCGGCGATTTCGGCGTACCCGAGAACATCCCCGGTGTGGGTTAGGCATTCTGCGATGCCCACAAATCGCCGAGCAGCCGCTATGCGGTCCTGGATGGGTTGGCTGAGTGATGAATGGCCGCCTGCCACACCGCGGCCGCTCAGTGACCGGGTCCCATCATGCCGCCGGGTCCCATCATGCCGCCGGGTCCCATCATGCCGCCGGGTCCCATCATGCCGCCGGGTCCCATCATTCCTCGCATCATCGCGGGCATACCGTCTTGGACGAAGCCGGTGACCTCCCGCGCGTGCGCACGGATGACGTCGGTGAGGACAGGATCGTCGGCGGTCTCCTCGGCGATTACACCCGTAGGTGTAACCGTGAGCTGGCGACGGTAGCCGCCGGCACGACGGAAAAGAGTGGGCAGGCTTTGGCTCATGCAGCTGATCTCGGTCCCTTGGTCGAGGTGGGCGTACATGCTTGAGACGTGCGCTTGTAGCTGTGCGGTGAGGTCTGGGGACTTCGATTCGGTGGTGGTGCGCACGCCGCCGGGAATGTCCTCCACGAAACGGGTGATTTCGTTGTGCCGCATGAACATCTCCATATAGCGGCTCATATCCATGTGATCCGCGCCCATAAAACCGCTTCCGTCGGTGAGGCGGATTGCCGTCGAAGGCAGTTCAAAGATGCTGCGAACGACATACCCCAGACCCAGGGCACTGCCCGCTCCAATCGCACCGAGCGCGGTGAGTGTCGCCCGCCGCGTCAGCCTCGCCATCGCCACATCCCTCCGAGACGATATTGCCATGCAAAAACGTAGGGTCACCGCCTTCTTGCGGCAGCCTTTGCCAAGCTGACCAGATACGCGACGCACATTCTAGGGCAAAAAGTCCCTACCCCCCTCGGGTATACGCATGGCATCGTTCGGAGCATGACGCAAACACCTGCATCCAGCGCCGAACCGAGCAACGTCACTGGTCACTCAGGGAATGATGATCGACATGGCGCGCCTAGTCGTCTGGGCCAAGTGGCGGCGTGGGTGGTCATCGTCGCCGGCATCGTGTTCGTCGTCGCGGTGATCTTCTTCTCGGGACTCCTCCTGGGCTCCCACTATGGCTGGCACCGGGGTTACCACGGTGGCCGTGACGGTACCTGCCCGATGATGGGACCCGGCGGGATGATGGGGCCCGGCGGGATGATGGGACCCGGCGGGATGGGGCCCGGCGGATCGATGGGTCCTCAGCAAACGCCTACGATGCCGGTACCGCCCACACCACACCCCTAGCGCCTGGGCCCAATCACTGCCGCCTACTCCGGTTTGAATGGGTTGACCGCGAACTGGATCACCCGATACGGCGCGGCTACCCGGGCGCGAGTGTCCCACTGGCTGACGAAGATTCGTAGCTCATCGAGCGTGGAGCCGGGCGAGATGTATCCGCCATACGGTTGCGCGAGCCGGTTGTCAGTCGGTGGCGGAAGGCTTTCCGCCGGCTCGGGCCACTCGTCATGCTGCACCACCGTGGTCACCGGAGCCTCGGCCAGCGACGTCGGATCGTCGGCTACCCGGACCTCCATATTGCCGTTGCCGGCGTTGAAGTAGGACAACACCGTCTTGCCCTCGACCTGCCGGACGCACAGCTCCCCCACCTGGTCGGGCCACAACGGCGTCGGCGGTTTGTTCCAGCCACCTCCTGGCCCGGCCGCCCAGCCCTGCCAGCGGGAACGGTCGGTGAAGTTCTGCGGCGCAACCCGATACAGCACCACCGGCTGACTGCGGGTGAAGCTGTTGGCCACGATGTACACCCACCCGCTCGGTGAATCGGGGGCGGGGATCGGGTCGTAGTAGCCGCTGATCTGCGTCTGCGAGCCGCCCTGGTAGGAGCCGTCGCGCTTGGACCCCGGGACGGTCTGCCATTCGGCGCGCGCCGCCTCGGCCGACACCAGCCGCGAGGTCTGCGGCTTCAGGTCCTTCGTCGTCGTCACCATCAGGTAGTTGCGCCGGTTGATCTGCACCACCCCAGCCGGCAGCTGGGAGTCTCCCGAGGGCGTGGGATCGGCCAGCAACGGTTTGCTGATCCCGGTGACGCCGGTGTAGCGCACTCCGGCAGGATCATCGACCGACCCCGTGTCGACGTGCAACGCGACCGGCGAGTACCAGCCGCCGAACCCCACGCCCTGGCCGGCGAAGCTGTCGCCGCAGACCTGCAGCAGTTCGGTGGGAAACTCCAGAAATTCACAGAGATCCGTGGCGCCGATACCGTAATCCTGTGTGGCCGTGCCCGTTCCGGCAGTCGGACCGATTCGAAGCACCTGACCCGGTGCCAGCGGCGCGACGATCGGCCCAGGGGTCGGCGCCGGCGGATCGGCATGCGCAACCCAAACAGATTGTGAGACAACTAAACACACTGCCGACGCGACCAACAGCGAGTACCGCGTACCGAGGCGAGTGTGAGTGGACCTCACCCGCGGATCACAATGCCGAGTGTAATTCCGAGGCCAGCAGCTCGGCGATCTGAATGGTGTTGAGCGCCGCACCTTTACGCAGGTTGTCCCCCGAGACGAACAGCGCCAGGCCCCGCCCGTCCGGTACGCCTTCGTCGTGGCGGATCCGGCCGACCAACGATTCGTCGACTCCGGCGGCATCCAAGGCCGTCGGCACGTCGACAAGCTTCACGCCGGGTGCCGCCCCGAGCAGTTCGCATGCCCGCTGCGGCGAAAGGGGCCGGGCGAACTCGGCATTGATCGACAGCGAGTGCCCGGTGAACACGGGAACCCGCACGCAGGTCCCGCTCACCAGCAGATCGGGAATGCCGAGGATCTTGCGGCTCTCATAACGCAGCTTCTGGTCCTCGTCGGTCTCCCCGGAGCCGTCGTCCACCAACGATCCGGCCAGCGGCAGCACGTTGAAGGCGATAGGCGCGACGTAGGTCTTCGGCGCCGGGAAGTGCAGTGCCCGCCCGTCGTGCACCAGCTGCTCGGCGTCGTCGATGACCGCGCGCGCCTGGCTCGCCAGCTCCTCGACACCGGCCAACCCGCTACCGGACACCGCCTGATAGCTCGACACCACCAACCGGCGCAGCCCGGCTTCCGCGTGCAGCGGCTGGAGCACCGGCATCGCGGCCATCGTGGTGCAGTTCGGGTTGGCGATGATGCCCTTGGGCCGGTTGGCGGCGTCGCGGGCGAAGTTGACCTCGGACACCACCAAGGGCACTCCCGCGTCCTTACGCCAGGCCGAGGAGTTGTCGATCACAGTCACCCCGGCGGCCGCGAACCGCGGGGCTTGCACCAGCGACATCGTCTTGCCGGCCGAGAACAACGCGATGTCCAGGCCGGTCGGGTCCGCCGTCGCGGCGTCTTCGACCTCGATCTCCTGGCCGCGGAATCCCAACTTGCGGCCCTGCGAGCGGGCGGACGCGAAAAACCGCACGCTGGTCGCCGGGAAGTCGCGCTCGTCGAGCAGATTGCGCATCACCTGGCCCACCTGACCGGTGGCGCCTACTACGCCTATGGCAACCATCTATCTGCCCGTCCCCGCATACACCGTGGCCTCTTCCTCGCCGCCGAGCCCGAACGCCTCGTGCAACGCTACGACGGCCTTGTCTAGTTCGGTGTCGCGGCAGAGCACCGAGATCCGGATCTCGGAGGTGGAGATCAGTTCGATGTTGACGCCCACCTCGGCCAGCGCCTCACAGAAGGTCGCGGTAACGCCGGGATGGCTGCGCATTCCCGCGCCGATCAGCGACACCTTGCCGATGTGGTCGTCGTACAGCAGCTGGGTGAAGCCGATCTGGTCCTGGAGCGAGTCCAGCTTGGCCACCGCGGTGGGCCCGCTGTCGCGCGAGCAGGTGAAGGTGATGTCGGTCTTGCCGTCCTCGACCTTGGAGACGTTCTGCAGCACCATGTCGATGTTCACGTCGGCCTCGGCGACGGCCCGGAAGACCCTGGCCGCATACCCGGGAATGTCCGGAATCCCGACGACGGTCACCTTGGCTTCGCTGCGGTCGTGCGCAACTCCGGTTAGCAGGGGGCTTTCCATAGTTATGTCCTTGATCGATCCGACGACGACGGTGCCCGGTTTGTCTGAATACGACGACCGGACATGTACGGGCAAGTTGTAGCGGCGGGCGTATTCCACGCAGCGCAGCATCAGCACCTTCGCGCCGCAGGCGGCCATCTCGAGCATTTCCTCGAAGGTGACGGTGTCCAGCTTGCGGGCGTTGGGCACGATCCGCGGGTCCGCGCTGAAGATGCCGTCCACGTCGGTGTAGATCTCGCAGACGTCGGCGTGCAGCGCGGCGGCCAGCGCGACGGCTGTGGTGTCGGAGCCGCCGCGGCCCAGCGTGGTGACGTCCCGGCTGTCCTGGCTGACGCCCTGGAAGCCGGCGACCAACACGACGTTGCCTTCGTCGAGCGCGGACTGCAACCGGGTCGGCGTGACGTCGATGATCTTCGCGTTGCCGTGGGTGCCGGTGGTGATCACACCGGCTTGCGAGCCGGTGAACGACCGGGCACGGGCGCCGAGCGATTCGACCGCCATGGCCACCAGCGCGTTGGAGATGCGCTCACCGGCCGTCAGCAGCATGTCCAGTTCGCGGGCCGGCGGCACCGGGCACACCTGCTGGGCCAGATCCAGCAGGTCATCGGTGGTGTCGCCCATCGCCGAAACCACCACGACGACGTCGTTGCCCTGCTTTTTGGTCTCCACGATGCGTTCCGCGACACGGCGGATCCGGTCGGCGTCGGCCACCGAGGATCCGCCGTACTTCTGTACGACGAGCGCCACTGTTTCTCTGCCTGCCCTTCCGCCCCACAGACGTGCTTCAAGTTCACAACAGAATACGTGGCGGCGCATCTGGTTTTACGGCGCGATGGCGACCGTCACAGCCTGCGGTTATGGTCTCGTTGCGGCGTAGTTTCCGCCTACGTGCTGATCGCGGTAGAGTTCACACCGTGCAGCGGGTGCTCCTTCTCGGACGCCGCGACGGGGTCTGATCCAGACCGGCCTCCCGTCGCGGGTGTTCACCATGCGCCGGTTTGAAGTCCCTATGACATCCCCGGAGCAACTACCGTGAACAACGTTTCCCAGCACACCAACCCCGACGCATACACCTCGGCCCGCACCGTCCAAAAGCCCGCGGGCCCACCCCGACCTGACCAGCCCGCGTGGAATCCGCAGCGCGGCTCGTCGATGCCGGTGAACCGATACCGGCCCTTCGCCCAGGAAGTCGAATCCATCGAGATCGCCGACCGCACCTGGCCGGACCGGGTCATCAATAGCGCCCCGTTGTGGTGCGCGGTGGATCTGCGCGACGGCAACCAGGCGTTGATCGACCCGATGAGCCCGGCCCGCAAGCGCCGCATGTTCGACCTGCTGGTTGGCATGGGCTACAAGGAGATTGAAGTTGGATTCCCGTCGGCCAGCCAGACCGACTTCGACTTCGTCCGCGAAATCATCACCGACGGCGCCATTCCCGACGACGTCACCATCCAGGTGCTGACGCAGTGCCGGCCGGAGCTGATCGAGCGCACCTTCCAGGCGTGCCGGGGCGTACACCGGGCGATCGTGCACTTCTACAACTCGACGTCAATCCTGCAGCGCCGCGTGGTATTTCGCGCCGACCGGGCCGCGGTGCAAGCCATCGCGACCGAGGGCGCCCGCAAGTGCGTCGGAGAGGCGGCCAAATACCCGGACACGCAATGGCGATTCGAGTATTCGCCGGAGTCCTACACGGGAACGGAATTGGAGTACGCCAAGCAGGTGTGCGACGCCGTCGGCGAGATCATCGCGCCGACGCCGGACAATCCGATCATTTTCAACCTGCCCGCCACGGTGGAGATGGCTACCCCCAACGTCTACGCCGACTCGATCGAGTGGATGAGCCGCAACCTGGCTAACCGGGAGTCGGTGATCCTGAGCCTGCATCCGCACAACGACCGCGGAACCGCTGTAGCCGCAGCCGAATTGGGCTTTGCTGCCGGCGCTGACCGGATCGAGGGCTGCCTGTTCGGCAACGGGGAGCGCACCGGAAACGTGTGCCTGGTGACGCTGGGGCTCAACCTGTTCTCCCGCGGCGTGGACCCGCAGATCGATTTCTCCAACATCGACGAGATCCGCCGGACGGTGGAGTACTGCAACCAGCTGCCGGTGCCCGAGCGGCATCCGTACGGCGGCGATCTGGTCTACACCGCGTTCTCGGGCAGCCACCAGGACGCCATCAACAAGGGCCTGGACCAGATGAAGGCCGACGCCGATGCCGCGGACACCGACGTCGAGGACATGCTCTGGCAGGTGCCGTATCTGCCGATCGACCCGCGCGATGTCGGTCGCACCTATGAGGCGGTGATCCGGGTCAACTCCCAGTCCGGCAAGGGCGGGGTTGCCTACATCATGAAGGCCGACCACGGCCTGGCCTTGCCGCGTCGGCTGCAGATCGAGTTCTCCCAGGTGATTCAGAAGATCGCCGACGGCGAAGGCGGTGAGGTGTCGCCGAAGGAGATGTGGGACGCGTTCTCCGAGGAATACCTGGCGCCGATCATGCCGCTGGAGCGGATCAAGCAACGGGTCGATGCCTCCGAGGAGGATGGCGGCACCACCAGGATCGCCGCGACCGTCAAGATCAACGGGACCGAGACCGAGATCAGCGGCTCCGGTAACGGCCCGCTCGCGGCTTTCGTCCACGCGCTGGGAGGCTTCGGGTTCGACGTCGCCGTCCTGGACTACTCCGAGCATGCGATGAGTTCCGGCGACGACGCACAGGCCGCGGCGTATGTGGAGGCTTCCGTGGGTGGCCGCACGGTGTGGGGTGTGGGCATCGCCCCGTCGATCACTACCGCGTCGCTGCGCGCCGTGGTGTCGGCGGTCAACCGCGCGTCGCGCGGATAGCGCCGCTAGGCGTCGAAGAACGCGTGTAGCAGCCGGTCCACGAGCCCGGCCGGGTTGTCGGCGCCCGGGATCGTGAGGCTGCTGAATACGTAGCCGTTGAGCACCCGGCTCAGCTCGTCCATCTGCTCCGGCGTCGGGGAGAAACCCGCCGCCTCGAAGATGAGCGTGGCAGACTTCACCGCGGCGGCCTGCAGGTCCTTCAGGAACGGCTGCAGTTCCGGCCGGCGGGTGCCCTCCATGAACAGCTCGAACCGGGCCAGGGTGTAACGGCGAAACTGTTCGTCGGGGACTGAGAGTAGTTGTGTCATAAGCGCTTTGACGCCGTCCCGATCGAGCGGTCCGACCGCGGTCCGCAATACCTCGACCCGCTGCCAGTGCAGGTCGACGGTGCGGGCCGCGGTGGCCTCGAGCAGTGCCTGGCGCGTTCGGAAGTAGTTCGAGGTGGTGCCTGCGGGCACGTGTGCCCGTTCGTCGACCTGCCGATGGGTCAGACCCCCGACTCCTGCGTCGGCAAGGACATCGATCGCTACGTCGAGGATCTGCGCGCGGCGTTCCGGGTTTGGTGGCATCAGTCTGTGTAGCGCAGCCGCCAGAACATCGTCAGGAACACCGGGTAGACGACGATCAAGAGCAGGTAGCTGAACCACATCGGAAACCAGGTGACGAACGTGAGGTCCTTGACCACGTAGTCGAGGTAAATGTGCAGTGGCACGCTGCCGGCGATGTAGACCACCGACCCCGTGAACAGCGCCCGATGCCGTCTGTTGGAAAACCGGACGCGCCGCCACACCAGGATGCCGGCGACACCGGCATACGTCATCGGGACGAGCAGGATCCTGTCGTTTGTCAGCGTTGCCGCGTGCTGCAGGGTGAGAACGTCGCCGAAGATGACCCGGTAAAGGTGCAGGGCGAACCCGAGCGAAATGGTGAGCATGGCCGCTTCTCGGAAGAGGTAGCCATGCCGGCGATACGCCTTCCACCAAGATCTCTGGTGTACTACATCTGTAGTGGTTGTCATGACCCGACGCTATCACTACGAGCGTAGTGATTACAAGGGCTCGGTCAGAACAGCGCGAGCTGGTCGTCGGCCGTCGTGGCGTCGACGAATTCCTCCATGTCGGTGCCGCCGACGACGGCGCCAACACCGTCAATGAACTGCGCGTCGGACACCACCGGCACCCCCAGCTGTTGGGCCTGATAGCCCTTGCCCTGCTCGGGGGCGGCCTCGTTGCAGACCACCAGCGAGGTCTCGCGGTCGACGACGTCGGTGTAGGCCAGCCCGGCGTGCAGGATCCGCTCGACGAGCTCCTCGTGCGTGCGCCGCACCTCGGCGGCCAGCGCCACCCGCATGCCCTGGACCAGCGGCCTACCGCGGACATACGGCCCGGGGTTGAGATACGGGCAGGGCATCCGGGAAGCCAGCGCCTTCAACGGGCGCAGCTCGTCGTGGGTCACCCGGCCGTTGGGCCAGCGGCGCCGGGTGACCGGACGCACCGGCAGCCAGATGTCTCGTTCGCGTGCCCGCTCGAGCGCCGACGCGAGAACCCCGGTCAACACCAATGCGTCGTCGAAGGCATCGTGCGGCCGCTCCTGGGTCACACCCCAGTGCGCGGCGAGGGTCTCCAACCGCAGATTGTCGACCCCGAGATTGAGTCGCCGGGCCAGCTCGACGGTGCACATGACGGTGTCGATGGGAAGTTCGGTGCCGGTGAGCTCGGCCTCCGCGGCCAGGAATGCGTAGTCGAACGCGACGTTGTGCGCCACCAGCGTGCGGCCACGCAGCACCTCGATGACGTCACCGATGATGTCGCCGAACTGCGGCTGGTCCTCGAGCATCGCGGTGGTCAGCCCGTGCACGTGAGTCGGACCGGGGTCGACCCCGGGGTTGAGCAGGCTGACGACCGATTGCTCGACGCGGCCGTCGACGTCGAGTCCGAGAGCCGCAAGGCTGATGATCCGTGCCTGACCAGGCCGAAAACCCGAGGTTTCGACGTCGATGACGGCCCAACCCGCATTCGGATCGCTCGCCGGCCGGCCCCATGGCGTCGGATGTATGGGCCTCATGGACTGAGAATGACATGCCTGACCGACATCACCCGGTCGCTGCGCATTCGTGTCGGCACTTAACTCGCGATGGCAAAAAGCACCGAACTTGCGGTCGCCCTTAAACTGCGCGGGTGGTCACCACCCGGGCACGTCTGGCCCTCGCCGCAGGAGCGAGCGCGCGGTGGGCGTCGCGGGTCACCGGACGCGGGGCCGGGGCGATGATCGGCGGCCTGGTCGCAATCGCGCTGGACCGCTCGATCCTGCGCCAGCTCGGCGCGGGACGGCGCACGGTCGTCGTCACCGGCACCAACGGCAAGTCCACGACCACCCGGATGACCGCGGCCGCCCTGGGCACGTTGGGCTCGGTAGCCACCAACGCCGAAGGCGCCAATATGGACGCCGGCCTGGTGGCCGCGCTGGCCGCCGACCGCAGCGCCGGCCTGGCGGCCCTGGAAGTCGACGAGATGCATGTGCCGCATGTTTCCGATGCCGTCGAGCCCAGCGTCGTCGTGCTGCTCAACCTGTCGCGCGATCAGCTGGACCGGGTCGGGGAGATCAACGTCATCGAACGCACGCTGCGGGCCGGCCTGGCCCGCCACCCGAACGCGGTCGTCGTCGCCAACTGCGACGACGTGCTGATGACCTCGGCCGCCTACGACAGCCCGAACGTGGTGTGGGTGGCCGCCGGCGGCGGGTGGGCGAACGACTCGGTCAGCTGCCCGCGCAGCGGCGAGGTGATCGTCCGCGACCAGGGCCACTGGTATTCCACCGGCGCCGACTTCAAACGGCCCAGTCCGCAGTGGTGGTTCGACGAGGACACGTTGTATGGGCCCGACGGGCTGGCCCTGCCGATGCGGCTGGCCCTGCCCGGCGCGGTGAATCGGGGCAATGCCGCCCAGGCCGTCGCGGCCGCCGTCGCGCTGGGCGCCGACCCCACGGCTGCTGCTGCGGCGGTGTCAGGGGTGGACGAGGTCGCCGGCCGCTATCGGACCGTGCGGATCGGCCGGCACGAGGCGCGGATTCTGCTGGCCAAGAACCCGGCCGGCTGGCAGGAAGCGCTGTCGATGGTCGACAAGCACGCGGCCGGGGTGGTGATCTCGGTCAACGGGCAGGTGCCCGACGGGGAGGACCTGTCGTGGTTGTGGGACGTGCGTTTCGAGCACTTCGAAGAAACCGCCGTGGTGGCCGCCGGCGAACGCGGCACCGACCTGGCGGTGCGCTTGGGGTACGCGGGCGTCGAACACACCCTGGTCCACGACACCCTGGCGGCCATCGCGTCCTGCCCGCCGGGGCGAGTCGAGGTCGTCGCCAACTACACCGCCTTCCTGCAGCTGCACCGAGCATTGGCACGGCATGGCTGACTCGACAATTCGGATCGGATTGGTGTTGCCCGACGTGATGGGCACCTACGGCGACGGCGGGAACGCGGTGGTGCTGCGCCAACGGCTCCGGCTGCGCGGTTTCGCCGCCGAGATCGTGGAGATCACGCTGGCCGACCCGGTACCCGAGTCCTTGGACCTGTACACCCTCGGCGGCGCCGAGGACTACGCGCAGCGGCTGGCCACCCGGCACCTGCAGCGGTACCCGGGCCTGCAGCGCGCCGCGGAGCGCGGCGCACCCGTGCTGGCGATCTGTGCCGCCGTCCAGGTGCTCGGGCACTGGTACGAGACGTCGTCCGGGGAGCGGGTCGACGGTGTGGGCATGCTGGACGCGACAACCTCCCCGCAGGACGCACGCAAGATCGGCGAGCTGGTGAGCAAGCCGCTGCTGGCCGGGCTGACCCAGCAACTCACCGGCTTTGAAAACCACCGCGGCGGCACCGTGTTGGGCCCCGCCGCCGCTCCGCTCGGCGCGGTCGTCAAGGGGGCCGGCAACCGGCTCGGCGACGGTTTTGACGGTGTGATTCAGGGCAGCGTCGTGGCGACGTACCTGCATGGACCGTGTCTGGCCCGGAACCCGGAGCTGGCCGACCTGCTGCTGAGCAAGGTGGTGGGTCAGCTGGCACCGCTGGAGCTGCCCGAGGTGGACCTGTTGCGTCGGGAGCGACTGGCGGCTCGCTGACGCGAGAGTCTTACCTGGGCAACAAGGATCCTTTTAGGGCCGTCACCCAGCGTTAGCCCGTGATCAACCCCAACAGCACCAAGCTCGCGCTCGCGGCTGCGTTGAGCGTGGCCGCGGTGGTCGCATTCGCCGGCGTGGCCAACGCCGCCCCGAGTATGCCCGCCCCACACACCAGCGCCGGGATGCATGGCGACCCGGCCGCCGCCGCGCCCTACTGGCGCTACCAGCAACAGGATTTCGATTGTGGGGAGATGGCGGCGGCCGATGTGATCGGCCAGATCAGCGGCCACGAGCCCAGCGAGGACGAAATCACCGCCGCGGCTGAAAACATCCCGAGCGCCGCCCACCCCGGGCCGATCTACCACCGCGGCGGCAGGACGAGCAACCGTGACCTGGCGCCCCTGCTGGCGCACTACGGCATCCACGCCGACGTAGTCCACCCCGACACCGATGCGCTGGTGCGCGACCTTGATCAGGGACGCAAGGTGATCGTCGGGGTCAACGACAAAGTCATCTGGAACAAACCGGGCAACCGCACCAAGGAAAACCACTTCGTCGTTGTCATAGGCATCGACGCAGGAGCCGGTGTAGTGCACCTCAACGACAGCGGCGTGCCCTTGGGCCGCGATGAGCAGGTTTGGATCGCGACGTTCGAAGAGGCGTGGGCCGCCAGCGATAACTTCGCCGTCGTGACGACGTGACGGGGTCTACCGGTCAGACCATGGACCGGCGGCCGGTGAGCGCGCGCCCCAGTGTCAGCTCGTCGGCGAACTCCAAGTCGCCGCCCATCGGCAGCCCGGACGCGATTCGCGTGACGGTCAGGCCGGGGATGTCACGCAGCACCCGGACCAGGTAGGTAGCCGTCGCCTCCCCCTCGGTGTTGGGGTCGGTCGCGATGATCACCTCGGTGATGTCCACACCGTCGACGCGCTCGCCGATGCGGCTCAGCAACTCGCGGATCCGCAACTGATCGGGGCCCACGCCGGACAGCGGATCAAGCGCACCGCCCAGGACGTGGTAACGGCCGCGGAATTCGCGAGTGCGCTCGACGGCCTGGACGTCCTTGGGTTCCTCGACGACACACACCTGCGAGCCGTCCCGGCGCGGATCGGCACAGATCCGACAACGCTCGCCGTCGGAAACGTTGCCGCACACCGCGCAAAAGCGAACGCCGTCACGGACCTTCGACAGCACGGCGGTGAGGCGGTCGATGTCCGGCGGTTCGACCGACAACAAGTGAAAGGCGATGCGCTGCGCGCTCTTTGGCCCGATACCCGGCAACTTGCCGAGCTCGTCGATCAGATCCTGGACCGGTCCCTCAAACATCGAGGTGGGTCAGAGCCCCGGAATCTGAGTCGGCGGGGCCGGCGGAGCCGGTGGGCCGCCCAGGCCGGCGGTCAGCGATCCCAACTGCTCCTGTGCCATCTGGGTGACCTGCTTGGAAGCGTCGACCATGGCGCCGACGATCAGGTCCTGCAAGGTCTCGATATCCGAGGGGTCGACGACCGATGGATCGATCTTGACCGCGACGACCTCGCCGCTGCCTTTGACGATGGCCTCGACCAGGCCGCCGCCGGCCTGACCGCGGATCTCGGCGTTCGCGAGTTGTTGCTGAGCCTCCATTAGCTTTTGCTGCATCTGCTGCGCCTGGGCGAGCAGCGCCGACATGTCGCCTCCGGGTTGCATGACAATCCCCTCGCATCTTGGTCTCGAGTTGGTTTCGCCTGTGGATGTCGGGCGATTCGAAACACCCAGCGTAGACCGCGCGGCGCTACCTTTGCGCCGTGGATCTACGACTGAGCAGGCGTGTCGGAATCAAATTGGCGGTCGGCGCACTGATTGCCGCGTCGACAGCGGTCGCTCCGACCGCGACCGCGGTGCCGTCCAATATCGCCGGCATGGTCGTTTTCATCGACCCCGGTCACAACGGCGCCAATGACGCGTCCATCGGCCGGCAGGTCACCACCGGCCGCGGCGGCACCAAGGACTGCCAGACCAGCGGCACCGCCACCAACAGCGGTTACCAGGAACACACGTTCACCTGGGACACCGCGCTGCGTGTTCGCGCCGCGCTGACGGCACTGGGTGTCAGGACCGCGCTGTCCCGCGGTAACGACACCGGACTGGGTCCGTGTATCGATGAGCGAGCCAACGTGGCCAATTCGTTGCGGCCCAACGCGATCTTGAGCATCCACGCCGACGGGGGCCCACCGTCCGGGCGCGGGTTCCACGTCAACTACTCGGCCCCGCCGCTCAACCAGGTGCAGGCCGGCCCCTCGGTGCAGTACGCGCGGATCATGCGCGACCAGATGCAGGCCGCCGGTATCCCGCCGGCCACCTACATCGGCCAGAACGGTCTGTACGGACGCTCCGACCTGACCGGTCTCAACCTGGCGCAGTACCCGGCGATCCTGGTGGAGTGCGGCAACATGAAGAACCCCATCGATTCGGCGCTGATGGAGTCTCCGGATGGCCGGCAGAAATACGCCGACGCGCTGGTCCGCGGTGTCGCGGGCTTCCTGGCCACTCAGGGTCAGGCGCGCTGAATTTGACGTTGCCGACGCCGGCGCTGCGCGGCGCGGCGGCCGGGCCGCGGTTGATTCGGGTAGCGGCGAACTGCTGCGGTAGCGTAACCGAGATTCCACAGGCCCCTGGCTCGAGATTGCTAGGCGACCAGATCTATTGTGGCCCAGATAATTTCGTGGAATCCGAGCTAGGCGGCGCAAAAAATCATCGCTAACACCTAGCTAACATCGGCAACTTTGCTCGAAACCCGACAGACCCTGTTGGAGTCCACTAGGGTTTGTTCCACTCATGTCGATTAGACATGGTTGGGAGAACGTGTGAGTATCGATTCGCCGACGACGACAACGACAGCCTTTTCGTTTCGGTCAACGACGACCGGCAGGACGGCCGAGGGTAGGCCTTCGCCGATGTTCCCGCACGGGGCTGGCTGGTTCGCTGCGAAGCGAACCGCGCTGCGTGTTTTTACCGCCGCGAACGACATTCGGCCGATTTGTGACCACAGACTCCATAGCAGCCGGCACCCGACAAGGCCGTTGAACCGTAAGCCTCTTCGGTAGGGGCGGTCAGATGGAACTTGACGCCCGTGCCCTTCCGCTGACGCGCCGACAGTTGGATATTTGGCTTGCGCAGGAAGCGGGTCACTCGGGTACGGAGTGGCAGCTCAGCCTGTCCGCCCGAATCGAGGGCCCGGTCGATCCCGATTTGCTTGAACTGGCAATCAGCAAAGCATTGTATGAGGCCGAGCCGTGCCGAGCCGCTTTCTTTGAGGTGGATGGCCAAGTTTTCCAAAAGGCGATCGATGACCCAGATGTCAAGCTGGACTTCTATGACTTGAGGGGCTCGCGTGATTCCGTGCAGGAAGCGCGTGAGATAGCGTCGTCGATACAACGCACGCCGATGCCATTCAGCGGCCCGCTGTTCAAATTCGCATTGTGCCGAACGCGGTCTGACGAATACTACTGGTTCGCATGCAGCCATCACATAATCGCCGACGGATTAAGTATTGGGCTGATTGCCCGTCGGATTGCAGTTGTCTATTCTGCACTTGCTTCCGGCACGCCCATCTCTCCGGCCTTCTTTGGCTCGCTACAGGACCTGGTCAGCAGCGAATTGGAGTATGAAGCGTCCACCGATTATCTCGAAGATCGGGCCTATTGGTCTAGGAATCTTCCTTCGGAAAGCGGATCGGATTATCGGTTGCCCCAAGCCGCGAGCGAGCGGGATCCGTATTGGCCTTCTGCGCCAGTTCAATTCGATCCGTCCGTGGTCGGCCGAATCAAAGAGTTGTCAAAAGCGTTGCGCGTGCGTCGGCATTCGGTCATCACCGCGGCGTGCGCACTTTTGGCGCATAGTTGGTCCGCTGACGGTTCAGAGGTGGTGTTCGACTTCCCGGTCGGCCGGCGAGTGAGTCCAGAGTCCAAGACGTTACCTGGGATGCTTGCCGGGGTTGTGCCGCTGGTCTTGAAGACGTCGCCGGCGTCGACGGTTGCCGACTTTTGTGAACATGTTGACGCGCGAATGCGAGAAGTGTTGCAACATCAGCGGTTTCCGGTGCACGTTCTCGAAGGCGACGGTGACCTTCGCGGCTCGGGTCAGGCGGCAAATCGGGTCGTCGTTAACTTCATCCCGAACAGACTTACCCTGAACCTGGCTGATATTCCCGCCACGGTGACATTTACGACTTTTGGTCCGGTAGGCCACTTTGGGCTGTTCTTCCTCGGATTCGGTGACCAGCTTTCTCTCACCACCGCGGGTGCCGGGCAGCCATTTTCGAATTTTGACGTCGCAGATTTAGCGGAGCGATTGCAGCAGTTGTTAGTGGCCATGACCGCCGACCCCACCCGCTCCTTGGTGTCGGTGGACGTCCTGGATGGAGGTGAGTGCGCCCGTCTGGGTGAGATTGGTAACCGGGCGGTGTTGATCCGGCCCGCGACCGAGGTGTCGGTTCCGGCTTTGTTCGCCGCGCAAGTCGCGCGCACCCCCGAAGCGGTCGCGGTGACCTTCGAAGGCCGCTCGATGAGCTACCGCGAACTCGACGAGGCCGCCAACCGGTTGGCCCACCTCCTCGCCAGCGAGGGAGCGGGCCCGGGACAGTCTGTGGCGCTGCTATTTTCCCGTTCGGCCGACGCCATCGTCGCGATTTTGGCGGTGTTGAAGACCGGCGCGGCGTATCTCCCGATCGACCCGGCCCACCCCGCGGCGCGGATCGGGTTCATGCTCGCGGATGCCGCACCGATCGCCGCGATCACCACCACCGAACTGGCCGACCGGCTCGACGGGCAGGACGTGGTCGTCGTCGACGTCAACGACCCGCGCATCGACACCCAGCCCAGCACTGCACCGCCGGCACCCGCGCCCGACAACATCGCCCACATCATCTACACCTCCGGCACCACCGGTGCCCCCAAGGGCGTGGCCGTCACCCACCACAACATCACCCAACTGCTCGACTCACTGGATGCCGGCCTACCACCGGGACTGGTGTGGGCCCAGTGCCACTCCTATGCGTTCGACTTCTCGGCATGGGAAATCTGGGCTGCCCTGCTGCACGGCGGACGGCTGGTGGTGGTCCCGGAGTCGGTGACGGCCTCGCCCGAGGACTTCCAGGCCCTGCTGGTCGCAGAGCAAGTCAGCGTGCTGGCCCAGACGCCCTCAGCGGTGGCGGCGCTCTCCCCTGCCGGCTTGGGATCGACGGCATTGGTGATCGGCGGCGAAGCATGCGCTGCCGAGGTGGTGGACCGCTGGGCGGACGGGCGGGTGATGATCAACGCCTACGGCCCAACCGAGACCACTATCTATGTGGCCAAGAGTGCACCGTTAACAGCGGGGGCAGGTGTCGTCCCGATCGGTTCGCCGGTGTCGAGCGCGGCCTTGTTTGTGCTGGACGGGTGGCTACGGCCGGTACCCGCCGGGGTGGTCGGTGAGCTGTATGTGGCCGGGCCCGGCGTGGGCTGCGGGTACTGGCGCCGGACCGGGTTGACCGCGGCGCGGTTTGTCGCCAGCCCTTTCGGGGAGCCCGGAGCGCGGATGTATCGCACCGGCGACCTCATGTATTGGGGCCCTGACGGACAGCTGCAGTATGCCGGGCGCGCCGATGAACAAATCAAGATTCGCGGCTACCGCATCGAACTCGGCGAAATCCGCGCTGCGCTAGCCGGTTTGGAAGGTGTGGAGCAGGCGGCGGTGATCGCCCGCGAGGACCATCCCGGCGCCAAACGTCTGGTCGGCTACATCACCGGAACCGCCGACCCGGCCTTCGTACGTGCCCAGCTCGCCGAGCACCTCCCGCCATACATGGTGCCGGCCGCGGTTCTGGTGATCGACGCATTGCCGTTGACGGTCAACGGCAAACTCGACACCCGCGCCCTGCCCGCGCCGGACTACCGCGATGCGGATCACTACCGCGCGCCGGCCACCGCCGTCGAGGAGATCCTGGCCGGGATCTACGCCCAGGTCCTGGGCGTGCAGCGGGTCGGAATCGAGGACTCCTTCTTCGATCTGGGTGGGGACTCGCTGTCGGCGATGCGGGCGATCGCCGCGATCAATCACGCGCTCGATGCCGGACTTTCGGTGCGGGCATTGTTCGAGGCTCCCACGATCGCCGAACTGGCACCCGGCATAGGGACGGGCCAGAGCAGGCTCGAACCGTTGGTGGCTCTCGACCGGCCCGCGGTGGTGCCGTTGTCGTTCGCCCAATCGCGGTTGTGGTTCCTGGGCCAGGTGCAGGGACCATCCGCGGCGTACAACATCGCGGTGGCGTTGCGTCTTTCCGGCCGCCTTGATGCCGACGCACTGGATGCCGCACTCGCCGATGTGATCTCTCGTCATGAGAGCCTGCGGACGGTATTCCCGGCGGTCGAGGACACCCCACAGCAAGTGGTGGTGCCCACTGATCGGGTCCAGTTCGGGTGGCAGGTGATTGATTCCGATGGCTGGCCGGCGGCCCGGCTGGACGAAGCTATCGACGCGGCGGCACGCTACACCTTCGACCTGACTACCGAGATTCCTTTGCGAGCAACGCTTTTCCGCCTCAGCGAGGGCGAGCACGTGCTGGTGGGCGTGGTGCACCATATCGCCGCCGATGGATGGTCGATCGCCCCGCTGGTGCGCGATCTCGGCGTGGCGTATGCCGCCCGGTGTGCGGGAGAAGTACCGAGCTGGGCCGAATTGCCGGTGCAATACGCCGATTACACGCTCTGGCAGCACACGCAATTCGGTGATCTCGACGATCCCGGCAGCCCGATCGCGTCGCAGTTGGCCTATTGGGAAGACGCACTGGCCGGGATGCCCGTGACGTTACCGCTGCCCACCGATCGGCCTTACCCGCCGGTGTCCGATCAGCGCGGGTCCAGTGTGGTCGTGGCGTGGCCGGCCGAGTTGCAGCAGCGGGTGCGCGAGGTGGCTCGCGAGCACAATGCGACCAGCTTCATGGTGGTCCAGGCCGCTCTTGCGGTGCTGTTGTCGGCGTTCAGCGCGAGTTCCGATGTGGCCGTGGGGTTCCCGATCGCCGGGCGCAGCGACCCCGCTCTCGACGAACTGGTGGGCTTTTTCGTCAACACGTTGGTGCTGCGCGTCGATCTAGCCGGAGATCCCACCGTCGGGCAATTGTTGGCTCAGGTCCGTCAGCGCAGCCTGGCCGCCTACGAACACCAAGACGTGCCGTTCGAGGTCCTCGTCGAACGGCTCAACCCCGCCCGATCCCTGGCGCATCACCCACTGGTGCAGGTGATGTTGGGCTGGCAGAATGCCGAACCGGCCGACCTGACATTGGGCGACGTGCGGGCCAGCCCGCTAGCGATCGATACCCACACCGCGCGAACGGATTTGGCCTTCTCCCTGACCGAATGCTTCACCGCATCCGGCGAGCCCGGCGGGATCTCCGGGGCGGTGGAATATCGCACCGACGTGTTCGACGCGGGAACCATCGAGGCACTGATCGAGCGGCTGCATCGGGTGTTGGTGGCCATGACCACCGATGCGGCACAGCGGCTTTCCTCGATCGAGATGTTGGGTGCCGACGAGCACGCCCGCCTCGACGAATTCGGCAACCGCGCCGTCCTGACCCGGCCGGGGACGCGGACATCTGTTCCGACGCTGTGGGCCGCGCAGGTGGCCGGGGCCCCGGAGGCGGTGGCGGTCACCTTCGAGGGCAGGTCGATGACCTACCGCGAGGTTGACGCGGCCGCCAACCGGTTGGCGCACCTACTGGCTTCCGAAGGGGCGGGTCCCGGACAGTCCGTCGCGCTGCTGTTTTCGCGTTCCGCCGAGGCGATCATCGCGATCTTGGCGGTGCTTAAATCGGGTGCGGCATACCTGCCGATCGACCCGGCCCATCCGTTGGCGCGGATCGAGTTCATGGTGGCCGATGCCGCGCCGATCGCCGCGATCACCACCGCCGAGCTGCGGTCGCGGTTAGAAGAGTGCGACCTGCGGGTCATAGATGTCGACGACCCGCGCATCGACGCCCAGCCCGCCACCGCGCCGCCCGCGCCGTCGCCCGACGATATCGCCCACATCATCTACACCTCGGGCACGACCGGCATGCCCAAAGGTGTTGCGGTCACTCATCACAACGTCACCCAACTGTTCGACTCGCTCGAGGCGGGTCTGGAACTTTCCCCGGAACAAGTATGGACGCAGTGCCATTCGTATGCCTTCGACTTCTCCGTGTGGGAGATCTGGGGCGCGCTGTTGCACGGCGGGCGCTTGGTGGTGGTGCACGAGGCGGTGGCCGGCTCACCGGAAGACTTCCACGCCCTACTCGTCGCCGAGCAGGTCACCGTCCTCACCCAGACCCCGTCGGCGGTCGGGATGCTCTCCCCGCTGGGGTTGGAGTCGACGGCGCTGGTGATCGGCGCCGAACCCTGCCCGGCCGACCTGGTGGATCGGTGGGCGCGCGGACGGGTGATGGTCAACGTCTACGGCCCGACCGAGACGACGATGTGGGCATCCAAGAGCGCACCGCTCGCAACCGGTTCGGGCGCGCCGCCGATCGGGTCACCGGTGACGGGGGCGGCGTTCTTTGTTCTCGATGAGTGGTTGCGCCCGGTACCCGTCGGGGTGGCCGGCGAGCTGTATCTGGCGGGCCGCGGGGTGGGGTGCGGGTACGTAAACCGAGCGGGCCTGACGGCGTCGCGATTCATGGCGTGCCCGTTCGGCGGTCCGGGCGCCCGGATGTATCGCACCGGGGACCTGGTGCGGTGGCGTCCCGATAGGCAGCTCGACTACCTCGGCCGGGCGGACGAGCAGGTCAAGATCCGCGGATACCGCATCGAGCTCGGCGAAATCCGGGCAGCCCTAGCCAGTTTGGTGGGAGTGGAGCAGGCCGCCGTCGTCGCCCGCGAGGACCGTCCAGGCGCCCAACGCCTCGTCGGCTACATCACCGGAACCGCCGACCCCGCCCAGGCGCGCACCGCCCTGGCCGATCGGCTGCCGCCGTATATGGTGCCGTCGGCGGTGGTGGTGATCGAGGCGTTGCCGATGACGGTCAACGGCAAACTCGATACCCACGCCTTGCCCGCGCCCGAGTATCACGACGCCGATCACTACCGCGCCCCCACCGACGCCGTGGAGGAGATCCTGGCCGGGATTTACGCCCACGTCTTGGGATTGGAACGAGTCGGGGTCGATGAGTCCTTCTTCGACCTGGGCGGGGACAGCATCCTGTCGATGCAGGTGGTGTCGCGGGCGCGCGCGGCCGGAGTGGTGTGCCGTCCGCGCGACATTTTCGTTGAACAGTCCGTGGCGCGGCTGGCCCGAGTAGCCAGTGTCGCGACGGATGAGGCCGGTGTTGTCGACGAGGGAGTGGGCGAGGTATTGGCCACGCCGATCATCCGCTGGCTGGAAGGTGGAGCGGGTCTCGTCGAGCAGTTCAACCAGACGGTTGCCATTCAGGCGCCCGTCGCGGCGACCGAAGCCGCCGTGGTGGTGGTGCTGCAGGCGTTGCTCGATCGACACGCGATGCTGCGGCTGCGCGTCGACGAAGACGGCACCGGGAGTTGGTCGTTGTGGGTGCCCGAGCCCGGCTCGGTGGACGCGCGCAGCTGCCTGCACACCGTCGAAGAGTTGTCCGATGACGTATTGGTCCAAGCGCGGGCCCGGTTGAATCCGGCCACCGGAACAATGCTCAGCGCATTATGGGTGGCGCCGATCGGTGAGCTGGTGTTGATCATTCATCATCTGGCCGTCGACGGGGTGTCGTGGCGAATTCTGTTGGAAGACATCAACCTTGCCTGGGCCCAACATTGCGGTGAGCGAGAGGTGGCCTTGCCGGCACCGGCAACCTCGTTCGCGCGGTGGGCGTCGTGGCTCGATGAGCACGCTCGTACTCCCGAGGTCGTAGCTCAGGCGGAGGTGTGGCGGCAGGTGGCCGCGACCCCGGCCGCACTGCCCGCACCCCAGCCCGAGCTGGATACCTACGCCAGTGCGGGCCGGTTATCGGTAGATCTGGACATCGAGACCACCCGGATGTTGTTGGGTGAAGTGCCTGCGGCGTTTCACGCTGGCGTGCAAGACATTCTGCTGATTGCGTTCGGGCTGGCCTGGGCCGAGTTTTTGGATGCCGGCGGTGCACCGATCGGCATCGATGTGGAGGGACATGGGCGCTACGACGATCTGGCCGGCGATGTGGACTTGTCGCGCACCGTGGGATGGTTCACCACCAAATATCCAGTGGCCCTGCGCCTTGGCGGCCTGTCCTGGGCACAGGTGCTCTCCGGCGAGCCCGCGCTGGGCGCGCTGATCAAGGACGCCAAAGAACAACTGCGCGCGCTGCCCGACGGCCTGACCTACGGGCTGCTGCGCTACCTCAATCCCGACGTGGATCTGGCCGGATCCGACCCGGCGATCGGGTTCAACTACTTCGGGCGCCTGGGTGCCGGCGCGGTCGAGCTCTCTGACGATCTGTGGCTGATCGGCGAGAACGGTGTGTCGGTAGCCGCCGTAGCGTCGGCGATCCCAATGCCGTTGGGGCACAGCGTAGAACTCAACGCCGGTACTCTCGACACGGTCGATGGCCCGCATTTACACGCGACCTGGACCTGGGCAACCTCAGCGCTCGACGATGAGCAAGTCGGCCGGCTGAACCAATTGTGGTTTGCCGCCCTGGCCGGGATCTGCGCGCATGTCCGCGACGGCGGCGGCGGTTTGACGCCGTCGGATATCACCCCTGCCCGGCTCAGCCAGCGGCAGATCGACGAGCTGTCCCAGCGAGACCGCATTGCCGATATCTTGCCGCTGACTCCGCTGCAGCAGGGTCTGCTTTTCCACGCCAATACCCACGGTTTGAGCGATTTGGGCGAGCTGTATGCGGTACAGCTGGACATCACCATCACCGGCCCGCTCGACCCCGACCGGCTACGCGAAGCGGTCGACACCGTGGTCAGCCGCCACCCAAACCTGGCTGCCCGATTCTGCCCGGAGTTCGACCAGCCAATCCAGGTCATCCCGGCCGATCCCGTATTGGCTTGGCAATACGTCGAACTCGGTGACGGTGTCGATACCGAGGAACAGATCCAGCGACTGTGCGCCGCCGAACGCGCGGCGGTTGTCGACCTGAGCGACCCGCCCGCATTCCGGGTCGCGTTGACCCGCACCGCCAAAGGCCTGCACCGGTTGGTGCTGACGAACCATCACATCGTGCTTGATGGCTGGTCACTGCCAATCCTGTTGCAGGAGATCTTCACTACCTACTACGGGCAGCGGCTCCCCGCACCCCCGCCTTACCGGCGGTTCGTGACCTGGCTGGCGGACCAAGACCGTGACAGCGCCGAGACGGCCTGGCGCGAAATACTCGCCGGCTTCGAGGTCCCCACCCTGGTGGGCCCGCCCGGCCGGGTCGGGCTCGGCCGGCGAGAGGTGGCCACATCTCGGGTATCCGCGGAGACGACGCGGGCCGTGGGCGAACTGGCGCGCGTGCATCACACCACCATCAACACGGTGTTGCAGGCCGGTTGGGCGCAGCTGCTGATGTGGCTGACCGGTCAACGCGACATCGCCTTCGGTACCGCGGTTTCCGGCCGCCCCGTCGAGTTGGCCGGCTCCGATTCAATGGTGGGCCTACTGATCAACACCGTTCCGGTGCGGGCCACCATCACCACGGCCACCACCACCGCCGACCTGCTCGACCAACTGCACCAGGCCAACAACCACACGCTTGAGCACCAACACCTGGCACTGGCCGAGATCCACCGCGCCGCCGGACACGACCAACTCTTCGACACCCTGTTCGTCTATGAGAACTACCCCGTCGACCCCGCCCTGTTCGGCGTCAACGGTTTGGCTGTCACCGGGTACACCGCCCGCGAGAACAACCACTATCCCCTGACGCTGCAGGCCATGCCCGGCGACGAACTCGGCCTGCGTCTCGAATACGACACCGAGGTCTTCACCGCCGACAGCATCGACATGCTCATCCGGCAATTGCAGCGAGTGCTGGTGGCCGCCACCACCGCCCCCACCCGCCGGTTGTCGTTGATGGACCTGCTCGACGTCGACGAACACGCCCGCCTCGATGAGATCGGCAACCGGGAGGTGTTGGCCGGCAATGTGATTGGCGCATCGATTCCGGAGTTGTTCGCCGCGCAAGCCGCGGGTACCCCCGATGCCGTGGCGATCACCTACGACGGCCGTTCGATGACCTACCGCGAGCTCGACGCGGCGGCCAACCGGGTGGCACACCTACTCGCCGACCGGGGAGCGTCCCCGGGACAGTCGGTGGCGTTGCTGTTTCCGCGCTCGGCCGAGGCCATCGTCGCGATATTGGCGGTATTGAAGACCGGGGCGGCCTATGTGCCGATCGACCCGGGCCACCCCGCGGCGCGGATCGCGTTCATGGTGACCGACGCCGCGCCTATCGCCGCGCTGACCACCACCGAGCTACGCGCACGGCTCGACGGGTACGACCTGGCGACCATCGATATCCGCGACCCTGCCGTCGCTGCCCAACCCGCCACCGCGCTGCCGATGCCGGCGCCCGACGATGTCGCCCACATCATCTACACCTCGGGTACTACCGGTGTCCCCAAAGGCGTTGCGGTCAATCACTCTAACGTCACCCAGCTGTTCGACTCGCTGGAAACCGGGCTGGAGCTGACAGCGGAACAAGTGTGGACGCAGTTCCACTCGTATGCCTTCGACTTCTCGGTGTGGGAGATCTGGGGCGCCCTGCTACACGGCGGACGGCTGGTGGTGGTGCCCGAGCCGATGACCCGCTCACCGGAGGACTTCCACGACTTACTCGTCAGCGAACGCGTCACCGTGCTCACCCAAACCCCGTCCGCGGTCGCGGCGCTTTCGATCGACGGTTTGGAATCGGCTGCGTTGGTGATCGGTGCGGAGGCCTGCCCACCCGAGGTGGTGGATCGATGGGCGCCCGGGCGGACGATGATCAATGTCTACGGCCCCACCGAGACGACGATGTGGGCATCCAAGAGTGCACCCCTGACGGCGAAAGCCGCTGTGATACCGATCGGTTCGCCGACATCGGGGGCGGCCTTCTTTGTGCTCGACGGCTGGTTGCGCCCGGTGCCCATCGGGGTGGTCGGCGAGTTGTATCTGGCCGGCCGCGGCGTGGGACACGGGTATTGGCGCCGGGCGGGGTTGACCGCGTCGCGGTTCATGGCGTGTCCGTTCGCCGGCGCGGGAGCGCCCGGACAACGGATGTATCGCACCGGCGACCTGGTGCGGTGGGGTGCCGACGGGCAGCTGCAGTACATCGGGCGCGCCGATGAACAAGTCAAAATCCGCGGCTACCGCATCGAACTCGGTGAAATACGAGCGGCCCTAGCCAGTTTCGAAGGGGTGGAGCAGGCGGCGGTGATCGCCCACGAGGACCACCGCGGCACCAAGCGCCTCGTCGGGTATGTCACCGGCTCCGCCGACCCCGCCCTGGTACTTGCCCAGCTCGCCGCGCAGCTCCCGCCATACATGGTGCCGGCCGCGGTACTGGTGATCGACGCGTTGCCGATGACGGTCAACGGCAAACTCGACACCCGCGCATTGCCGGCACCGGACTACCGCGATGTGGATCACTATCGCGCGCCGGCCACCGCCGTCGAGGAGATCCTGGCCGGGATCTACGCCGACGTTCTCGGCGTCGAGCCAGTCGGGGTCGACGACTCCTTCTTCGACTTGGGCGGAGATTCGTTGTCGGCGATGCGGGTGATCGCTGCGATCAATAGGCTCCTCGACGCTGATCTGAAGGTGGGCAGGCTCTTCGACACACCCACTGTCGCCCAGTTGGCACTCCAACTTGATGCAGAGGCGAGTCACCGAGAGCCGCTGATAACTCTCGAGCGGCCCGCGGTGGTGCCGTTGTCGTTCGGCCAATCGCGGCTATGGTTCCTGGATCAGTTGCAAGGGCCGTCTGCCGTTTACAACATGGCGGTGGCGTTGCGGCTGTCGGGCCGGCTGGATGTCGACGCGCTGGCCGCCGCGCTGGGCGACGTGATGGCACGCCATGAAAGTCTGCGAACGCTGTTCGTGGCGCCACAGGGCGTACCCCAGCAAGTGGTGGTGGCTGCCGATCGGGCCGAATTCGGTTGGCAAATTGTCGATTCCAGCGTCTGGTCCGCGGCCCGACTCGACCAGGCAATCGACGCCGCCGTCGGTCGCCCATTCGATTTGACCGCCGACCTCCCTTTGCGGGCAACACTCTTCCGCGTCAGCGATGATGCGCATGTGCTAGTGGGAGTGGTGCACCACATCGCCGCCGACGGCTGGTCGATCGCGCCACTGGTGCGCGATCTGGCCGAGGCGTACGCCGCCCGATGCGGAGGGCAGGCACCGGAGTGGTCCGAACTGCCCGTGCAGTACGCCGATTACGCCCTGTGGCAGCGCACGCAGTTCGGTGATCTCAACGATGCCGACAGTCCGATCGCATCCCAGCTGGACTTCTGGCAGGATGCCCTGGCCGGAATGCCCGAGCGCATAGCGCTACCGACCGATCGGCCTTACCCCCCAGTGGCCGACCAACACGGGGCAACTGTGGCCGTGCAGTGGCCGGCCGAGTTGCAGCAGCGGGTGCGCGAGGTGGCTCGCGAGCACAACGCCACCAGCTTCATGGTGGTCCAAGCCGCTTTGTCGGTGCTGCTATCGGCTGTCAGCGCGAGTTCAGATGTGGCCGTGGGCTTCCCGATCGCCGGACGCCGCGACCCCGCACTCGACGAGCTGGTCGGCTTTTTCGTCAACACCCTGGTGCTGCGGGTCGACGTGGGCGGTGACCCGACCGTCGCCGAGCTGTTGGCGCAGGTCCGGCAGCGCAGCCTGGCCGCCTACGAACACCAAGAAGTGCCCTTCGAGGTCCTCGTCGAACGCCTCAACCCCATCCGATCCCTGGCCCATCACCCGCTGGTGCAGGTGATGTTGGGCTGGCAGAACACCGAACCCACGGAACTGGCCTTGGGCGATGTACAAGCCACCCCACTGCCGATCGACACCCATACCGCGCGAATGGATCTGTCGTTTTCGCTGACCGAGCGGTGGACCCGAGAAGGAGAGCCCGACGGGATTTCCGGGACGGTGGAATACCGGACCGATGTGTTCGATGCCGGAACTATCGTGACACTGATCGGTCGGCTACAGCGGGTGCTGGCGGCCATAACCACCAATGCGGCGCTGCGGCTTTCCTCGATCCAGCTGTTGGGCGCCGACGAGATCGCGCAGCTGGATATTCTGGGCAACCGCACGATGTTGGCGCTGCCCGCTCCGGTGGCGGTGTCGGTGCCCGAGTTGTTCGGCGAGCACGTGCGGCGAACCCCGGACGCGGCGGCGGTGACATTCGAGGGCAGTTCACTGAGCTATCGAGAACTCGATCAGGCCGCCAACCGGTTAGCCCATCTTTTGGCCGGCCGCGGCGCCGGCCCGGGACAGTCCGTAGCGCTGCTGTTTTCGCGCTCGGCCGAAGCGATCACCGCGATGCTGGCGGTGCTCAAATCCGGTGCGGCGTATCTGCCGATCGACCCGGCCCATCCTGACGCCCGCATCGACTTCATGCTCACCGACGCCGCCCCGATCGCCGCGTTGACCACGGCCGAGCTCCGGTCGCGACTGGACGGGTACGACCTGGCGGTCATCGATATCAACGACCCGGCCGTCGACAGCCAGCCCACGAACCGACCACCCGCGCCGACACCCGACGACCTCGCGTACCTGATTTACACCTCGGGCACCACCGGGGTTCCCAAAGGTGTTGCGGTCACCCACCGCAACCTGGCCCACCTGGCAGTGTCAACGCCAACCCAGCTGTCCGTGGCGCAGGTGTGGACGCAGTGCCACTCCTATGGCTTCGACTTCTCGGTGTGGGAAATCTGGGCCGCGCTGCTCGGCGGCGGCCGCCTGGTCGTCGTCCCCGAATCGGTGACCACCTCACCGGAAGACTTCCACGCCCTGCTGGTCGCCGAGCACGTCAACGTGCTCACCCAAACACCCTCGGCTGCAGCCGCATTGGCGCCAGGCGGGTTGGAATCCGTGGCGCTGTTGCTCGGTGGTGAGGCCTGCCCCGCCGAAGTGGTGGATCAGTGGGCACCTGGCCGGGTTGTGGTCAACGCCTATGGCCCCACCGAAGCCACGGTGTATGCCTCGATGAGCGAACCCCTGGTAGCGGGGTCGGGCGCCGCACCCATCGGCGCACCCGTGGCCACCGCGACCCTGTTCGTCCTCGATCCCTGGCTGCGCCCGGTACCGGCCGGGGTGGTCGGCGAATTGTACGTTTCCGGTGCTGGAGTGGCGTGCGGATATCTCGGCCAGGCCGAATTGACCGCGTCGCGGTTTGTCGCCTGCCCGCACGGCGAACCCGGCACCCGGATGTATCGCACCGGGGACCTGGTCCGCTGGCGCCCCGACGGGCAACTGGATTACCTCGGCCGCGCCGATGAACAAGTCAAGATCCGTGGCTACCGCGTCGAACTCGGCGAAATCCAAGCAGTCCTCGCCGGTTTGGATGGCGTGGAGCAAGCCGTCGTCATCACCCGCGACGACCACGCCGCCACCCGCCTTGTCGCCTACATCACCGGCGCCGCCGACCCCACCCAGATACGTGCCCAGCTGACCGAGCAACTCCCGGCCTACATGGTCCCGTCTGCTGTCGTGGTCCTCGACGCGCTACCGCTGACCGTCAACGGAAAACTCGACACCCGCTCTCTGCCCGCACCGGACTACCACGACGCCGATCACTACCGCCCCCCCACCGACGCCATCGAAAAAATCCTGGCCGACATCTACGCCCAAGTCCTCGGCCTCGAACACGTCGGCATCGACGATTCCTTCTTCGACCTGGGCGGCGACAGCATCCTGTCGATGCAAGTGGTCGCCCGAGCGCGGGCGGCCGGGGTGGTGTGCCGTCCGCGCGACATTTTCGTCGAGCAGACCGTCGCCCGACTGGCCCGCGTGGCCAGCGTGGACACCGGCGACAGCGACGTGGTCGACGAGGGCCTCGGACCCGTGGTGGCCACCCCGATCATGCGCTGGCTACAGAACGTGGACGGCCCCATCGAGCAGTTCAATCAGACGATCGTGGTGCAAGCACCCGCCGGAGCGACCGACACCGACGTGGCGGCCATGTTGCAGGCCTTGCTGAATCGGCACGCCATGCTGCGGTTGGGCGTCGACATCGACGGCGCCGGGGTGTGGTCGCTACAGGCGCCCGAGACCGGGTCGGTCGATGCGCACAGCTGTCTTCACTCCGTCGAGATCTTCTCCGATGAGGCGCTCGTCGGAGCCCGGGCCCGGTTGAATCCGGCGACTGGGACGATGGTCAGCGCGCTGTGGGTTACCTCGACGTCCCAGTTGGTGTTGATCGTTCACCATCTGGCCGTCGACGGGGTGTCGTGGCGAATCCTGTTGGAGGATCTCAATATCGCCTGGGCCCAGCATCGGAGCGGGCAGCCCGTGGTACTGCCGGCGCAAGGGACCTCGTTTGCCCGGTGGGCGTCGCTGCTCGACGAGCACGCCCGTTCCGCAGCGGTGGCGCAGTCTGCGGATGCGTGGCGTGAAGTGGCGGCGGTGCCGCGCGTACTGCCCGCACCCCAGCCGAAGGTCGATACCTACGCCAGTGCGGGACAGATGTCGGCGGAATTGGATGTCGACACCACCCGCATGCTGCTGGGAGAGGTGCCTGCAGCGTTTCACGCTGGGGTGCAAGACATTCTGCTGATCGCGTTCGGATTGGCCTGGGCCGAGTTCTTGGGCACCGGCTCCCCGATCGGCATCGACGTCGAGGGTCACGGCCGACACGACGAGCTGGCTCCCCACGTCGACTTGTCGCGGACGGTGGGTTGGTTTACCACGAAATACCCCGTGGCGCTGCGCATGGGCGGCATGAGTTGGGCACAGGTGCTCGCCGGTGAGGCCGCGCTGGGCGCGGTGGTCAAAGACGCCAAAGAACAATTGCGCGCACTACCCAACGGCCTGACCTACGGGCTGCTGCGCTATCTCAATCCCGAGGTGGATCTGGCCGGGGCCGACCCCGCGATCGGGTTCAACTACCTTGGGCGACTCGGCGCTGGTGCCGCCGAGCTGTCCGACGATCTATGGCGGGTCAGCCGGGACGGCGTGTCGGTGGCGGCCGCAGCCTCCGTGATCCCAATGCCGTTGGGGCACACGGTAGAACTCAACGCCGGCACCATCGACGCCGATACCGGCCCACACCTGCAGGCGACGTGGACATGGGCAACTTCGGCCCTCGACGACGACCAGGTTAGCCGCCTGAGCGCGCTGTGGTTTGAGGCTTTGGCCGGGATCTGCGCACACGTGCGCCGTGGCGGCGGCGGGCTGACTCCGTCGGATATCGTCCCGGCTCGCCTGAACCAGCAGCAGATTGACGAGCTGTGCCGGCACGAGCGTATCGCCGATATCCTGCCGCTCACCCCGCTGCAGCAGGGGCTGTTGTTCCACGCCAGCACGGCCAACGGCAATGCCGACGACCTGTACGCGATGCAGTTGGATATCACCATCAGCGGTCCGCTGGATCCAGACCTGCTGCGTGAAGCCGTGCACACCGTCATCACCCGCCACCCCAACCTGACCGCGCGGTTCTGCCGACAGTTCGACGAGCCGGTTCAGATCATGCTCGCCGATCCCGCTGTGCCCTGGCGGTATTGCGACCTGGACTCCGAAGAGACGATTCAGCAGGTCTGCGCCGCCGAACGCGCCGCGGTCTGCGATCTCACCGCCCCGCCGGCCTTCCGGGTGGCGTTGATCCGCACCGGCGAAGACCTGCACCGGTGCGTGCTGACGAATCACCACATCGTGCTGGACGGCTGGTCGTTGCCGATCCTGGCGCAAGAGATCTTCGCCAGCTACTACGGGCAGCGACTACCCGCGGCCGGGTCGTACCGCAGGTTCCTCACCTGGCTGGCCGAACGCGACGTCGACGCCGCCGAGGCGGCCTGGCGTAAGGCGTTGGCCGGCTTTGACTCCCCCACGCTGGTGAGTCCGCCGGGCCGCGTAGGGCTGGGACGCCGCGGCGTCGCCACCTCATCGATGTCAGCGCAGACAACCCGGGCCCTGGGTGAGCTGGCGCGCGCACATCACACCACCGTCAACACCGTGTTGCAGGCCGGCTGGGCGCAGCTGCTGATGTGGCTGACCGGCCAGCACGACATCGCCTTCGGTACCGCGGTTTCCGGCCGCCCGGCGGAGCTGGCCGGCGCCGACTCGATGGTGGGCCTGTTGATCAATACCGTTCCGGTGCGGGCTACCAGCACCGCAGCCACGACGACGGCCGACTTACTCGACCAACTGCACCGGGCCAACAACCACACCTTCGAACACCAGCACCTGGCGCTCACCGAAATCCACCGCGCCACCGGGCACGACCAGCTATTCGACACCCTGTTCGTCTACGAGAACTACCCGATCGACACGTCCGCCGTGCTCACCGACGGTTTGGCCATCACCGCGATGACCGCCCGCGAATACAACCACTACCCGCTGACGCTGCAGGCCATGCCCGGTGACGAACTCGGGCTTCGCGTCGAATACGACACCGACCTGTTCGACGCGAACACCATCGAGGCGCTGATCGGCCGCCTGCACCGGGTGTTGGTAGTCATGGCCACCGATGCGGCACAACGGCTTTCCTCAATCCAGCTGCTGGACGCCGACGAACACGCACACCTCGACGAGATCGGCAACCGAGAGGTGCTGACCCAACCCGCCCCGGCAGCGGTGTCGGTTCCGGAGTTGTTCACCGCGCAAGTGGCGCGGGCTCCCGAAGCAGTAGCCGTGAGCTTTGCGGGCCGCTCGCTCACCTACCGCGAGCTTGACGAGGCGGCCAACCGGGTGGCGCATCTGTTGGCCGATCAGGGGGCCGGCCCGGGACAGTCGGTGGCACTGCTGTTTTCACGCTCGGCCGAGGCCATCGTCGCTATGCTGGCGGTGCTCAAGACCGGAGCGGCCTATCTGGCCATCGACCCGGCTCATCCCGACACGCGGATTGGGTTCATGCTCACCGACGCGGCACCGGTCGCCGCACTCACCACCGCGGACTTGCGCCCGCGGCTGCACGGGTATGACCTCGCGGTCCTCGACGTCAATGACCCCGCCGTCGACATCCAACCCGCCGACCCGCCACCGGCACCGTCGCCCGAGGATATTGCGTACCTGATTTACACCTCCGGTACCACCGGCGTCCCCAAAGGCGTTGCCGTCACCCACCGCAACCTGGCCCACTTGGCTGCATCAACACCCACCGAGCTGCCCGTGGCGCAGGTGTGGACGCAATGCCACTCGTATGGCTTCGACTTCTCGGTGTGGGAGATCTGGGCCGCCCTGCTCGGCGGCAGCCGCTTGGTGGTGGTGCCCGAGGCGGTGACGAGCTCGCCGGCAGACTTCCACGCCCTGCTGGTCGCCGAACACGTCAACGTGCTCACCCAAACTCCCTCGGCTGCAGCCACGTTGACTCCGCAGGGCTTGGAGTCGGCAGCGGTGCTGCTCGGCGGGGAAGCCTGTCCCGCCGAAGTGGTGGACCAGTGGGCGCCCGGGCGGGTGGTGATCAACGCCTACGGCCCCACCGAAGCCACCGTGTACGCCTCCATGAGTGCGCCGCTGACACCGGGCACGGCCGTGGTCCCAATCGGCACACCCGTATCGACCGCGGCCGTCTTTGTTCTCGACGGCTGGTTGCGCTCGGTACCGGCCGGGGTGGTCGGTGAGTTGTACGTCGCCGGCGCGGGAGTAGCGTGCGGATACATCGGTCGCCCCGAGCTGACGGCGCCCCGGTTCATCGCCTGCCCCTACGGTGAACCCGGTGCCCGGATGTATCGCACCGGCGATCTGGTGCGCTGGCGGCCCGACGGGCAACTGGACTACGTCGGGCGTGCCGACGAGCAGGTCAAAATCCGCGGCTACCGCATCGAACTCGGCGAAATCCAAACGGCTCTGGCCAACCTCGACGGCGTCGAGCAGGCCGTCGTCATCACCCGCGAGGACCGCCCCGGCGCCACCCGTCTCGTCGGCTATATCACCGGAACCGCGGACCCGTCCGCATTGCAGAGCGCGCTGGCCGAGCGACTGCCGTCTTATATGGTGCCGGCCGCGCTGGTCGTCTTGGAAGCACTGCCGCTGACACCTAACGGCAAGCTCGACACCCGCGCGCTGCCCGCACCCGAATATCAAGGCGCTGCTGCGAATTACCGCGCCCCGGCCGGCGCCATCGAGGAGATCCTCGCCGGCATCTACGCCCAGGTCCTCGGTGTCGAACAGGTCGGCGTCGACGACTCGTTCTTCGACCTGGGCGGCGACTCGCTCTCGGCGATGCGCCTGATCGCCGTGATCAACTCGGGACTCGACCCGGGCTTGCAAGTGCACACCCTGTTCGACGCACCCACCATCGCCCGGTTGGCTCCCCGCATCGGTTCGGGCCAAGGCTGGCTGGAACCGTTGGCGGCCGGGGTGCGACCCGCGGTGGTGCCGTTGTCGTTTGCTCAGTCGCGGCTCTGGTTCCTGGATCAGTTGCAGGGGCCGTCCCCGGTCTACAACATGGCGGTCGCGCTGCGGCTCTCCGGTCGTCTTGATGTCGATGCACTGGCTGACGCACTCACCGATGTGATCGCGCGCCATGAGAGCTTACGAACACTGTTCGTGGCGCCCGACGGCATCCCCCAGCAAGTGGTGGTGGCCGCCGATCGCGCCGAGTTCGACTGGCGAGTAGTCGATTCCAGGCGCTGGCCCGCGGCGAAGCGAGAAGAGGCGATCGACGCCGCGGCGCGCTACACGTTCGACCTGACCGCCGAAATACCGATACGGGCGACACTTTTCCGCCTTGCCCACGACGAGCACATGCTCGTCGGCGTGGTGCACCACATCGCCGCCGACGGCTCGTCGGTCGCCCCGCTGGTGCGCGATCTGGGCGAGGCATATGCAGCGCGGCGTGTGGGAGAACCACCCCGCTGGGCGCAATTGCGGGTGCAGTACGCGGATTACACAATGTGGCAGCACGCCCAGTTCGGCCGGATCGACGACCCGGACAGCCCGATCGCGGCCCAGTTGGCCTATTGGGAAGACGCCCTGGCCGGAATGCCGGACCGCCTAACCCTTCCCGCCGATCGGCCTTACCCGCCGGTGGCCGATCAGCATGGCGCCACCGTGGAGGTGCAGTGGTCGGCTGAATTGCAGCAGCGGGTGCGCCAACTGGCCCGCGAGCACAACGCGACGAGCTTCATGGTGGTCCAGACTGCCTTGGCGGTGCTGCTATCGGCCGTCAGCGCGAATTCGGATGTGGCCGTGGGCTTCCCGATCGCCGGGCGCCGCGACGCGGCCCTCGATGAGCTGGTGGGCTTCTTCGTCAACACCCTGGTGCTGCGCGTCGAGGTCGACGGCGATCCCACCGTCGCCGAGCTGCTGGCCCAAGTCCGGCAACGCAGCCTGGCCGCCTACGAACACCAAGACGTGCCGTTCGAGGTCCTCGTCGAACGCCTCAACCCCGCCCGGAGCCTGACGCATCACCCGCTCGTCCAAGTGATGTTGGGCTGGCAGAACCTGCACGACGAGGATCCCGCCTCGGGGTTGACATTGGGCGATGTCCAGGTGGACCCGCTGCCGATTGATACCCACACCGCCCGAATGGATTTGGCATTTTCACTGATTGAGCGTTGGACCCGAACCGGCGAGCCGGCGGGAATCTCCGGGACGGTGGAATACCGCACCGACGTGTTCGACGCCGACAGCATCCACACTCTGGTCCAGCGGTTCGAGCGGGTTCTGGAAGCCATCACCGCCGACCCAGCCCGCCGGTTTTCCTCGATCCAATTGTTGGATGCCGATGAGCACGCCCGTCTCGACGAAATCGGTAACCGCGCGGTCTTGACCCGGCCGACACCCGCCGCGTTGTCGGTCCCTGCGCTATTCGCCGAACACGTGGCGCGCGAACCCGAGGCGGTGGCTATCACCTTCGAAGGCCGCTCACTGACGTATCGGGGCCTCGACGAGGCGTCGAACCGATTGGCGCACTTACTGACTGCTCATGGTGTGCGTCCGGGCCATTGTGTGGCGCTACTGATGGAGCGCTCGACCGAGGCGATCATCGTGATGCTGGCCGCGCTCAAGACGGGCGCCGCCTACCTGGCGATCGACCCCGCACTGCCCGACGCGCGGGTCGGGTTCATGCTCACCGATGCCGCGCCGGTCGTCGCGGTCACCACCGCGGACCTGCGCCTACGGCTTGCGGGGCACGACCTTGCGGTCATCGATATCGGCGACCCCGCCGTGGCGGCCCAGCGCAGCACGTCGCTACCGGCGCCGTCGGGCGAGGACATCGCCTACCTCGTTTACACGTCGGGCACCACCGGCACTCCCAAGGGTGTGGCCGTCACGCACCGCAACCTGGCCCACTTGGCGCGGTCGACGCCCGAAGAGCTGCCGGTGGCGCAGGTGTGGACACAGTGCCATTCGTATGCGTTCGACTTCTCGGTGTGGGAGATCTGGGCCGCCCTGCTCGGCGGCGGGCGACTCGTGGTGGTGCCGGAGTCGGTGACGACCTCGCCGGAAGACTTCCACGCCCTACTGGTCGCCGAACGAGTCAACGTTCTCACCCAAACTCCCTCTGCGGTAGCGGCATTGGCTCCACAGCGGTTGGAATCAGCGGCGCTGCTGCTTGGCGGGGAGCCCTGTCCGGCCGAGGTGGTGGATCAATGGGCGAAAGGCCGCGTGGTGATCAACGCCTACGGCCCCAGCGAGGCCACCGTGTACGCATCGATGAGCGCGCCGTTGACGCCGGGCACGGCCGTGGTTCCGATCGGCGCGCCAGTACCGACTGCCGCGCTGTTTGTCCTTGATGCGTGGTTGCGCCCGGCGCCCACCGGTGTGGTCGGTGAGTTGTATATCGCCGGTGCCGGCGTGGCATGCGGATACCTAGGCCGGGCTGAGCTCACCGCGTCGCGATTCATCGCCTGCCCGTTCGGCGGGCCCGGATCGCGGATGTATCGCACCGGGGACCTGGTGCGCTGGCGGGCCGACGGGCAACTGGATTACCTCGGACGTGCCGACGAGCAGGTCAAGATCCGCGGCTACCGCATCGAGCTCGGCGAAATCCGCACAGCTCTAGCCGGTTTGGATGGCGTGGATCAAGCAGTGGTGGTCACCCGCGAAGACCGCCCCGGCGTTACTCGCCTGGTCGGCTACATCACCGGCACCGCCGACCCCGCACGGGCACGCACGGCGCTGGCCGACCGGCTGCCGCCGTATATGGTGCCGTCGACGGTGGTGCTGATCGACGCGCTTCCGCTCACGGTCAGCGGCAAACTCGATACCCGCGCCTTGCCCGCGCCGGAATACCGCGACGCCGACCGCTACCGGGCCCCGGGCACCGCGACCGAGGAGATCCTGGCCGGGATCTACGCCGACGTTCTCGGCGTAGAGCGAGTCGGGGTCGACGACTCCTTCTTCGATTTGGGCGGGGACAGTATTTTGTCGATGCAAGTCGTGGCCCGGGCGCGAGCGGCCGGCGTGTTGTGCCGTCCCCGTGACATTTTCGTCGAGCAGACCGTGGCCCGCCTGGCTCTGGTAGCCACCGTCGCCCCCGGTGACAGCGGCGTAGTCGACGAGGGCATCGGGCCGGTGGTCGCCACCCCGATCATGCGCTGGCTCCAGAGCATCGAGGGTCCGGTCGAGCAGTTCAACCAGACAATGGTGGTAAAGGCACCCGCCGACGTGACCGAGGCCGACGTGGTGGTGGTTCTCCAGGCATTGCTGGACCGACATGCCATGCTGCGGCTGTGTGTCGACAACGAATGGTCGCTACAGGTGCCCGAGGTTGGCTCGGCGGATGCCCACACGTACCTGAACACCGTCGACGAGCTGACTGACGACGCACTGGCCGAGGCGCGGGCGCGGTTGAATCCGGCGAACGGGACGATGCTGAGCGCGGTGTGGGCTACCTCCACCCGGCAGCTCATGCTGATCATTCACCACCTGGCCATCGACGCGGTGTCGTGGCGAATCCTGCTGGAAGATATCAATATCGCTTGGGGTCAGCATCACAACGGACAGCCCGTCGCGCTGCCCGCCGGCGGCACCTCGTTTGCCCGGTGGTCGTCGCTGCTGGCCGAGCACGCCAGCGCCGCGCAGGTCGTCGACTACGCCGACGCATGGCGGCAGGTGGTGGCAGTGCCGGGCGCGCTGTCCGCGCCCCAACCCGAGCTCGACACCTACGCCAGTGCTGGGCAGATGTCGGTAGAACTGGACACCGAGACCACCCGGATGCTGCTGGGTGAGGTACCCGCGGCGTTTCACGCTGGCGTGCAAGACATTCTGTTGATCGCGTTCGGATTGGCCTGGGCGGAATTTTTGGGCACCGGCTCACCGATCGGCATCGACGTCGAAGGCCACGGCCGGCACGACGAGCTGGCTCCCCACGTCGACCTATCACGCACCGTGGGTTGGTTCACCACCAAATACCCGGTGGCCCTGAAAGTTACAGGCTTCAGTTGGGCGCAAGTGGTCGCCGGCGAGTCCGCGCTGGGCGCGGTGGTCAAAGACGCCAAAGAGCAACTGCGCGCGCTGCCCGACAGCCTCAGCTACGGGCTGCTCCGATACCTCAACCCCGAGGTGGGTCTGACCGGCTCCGACCCGGTGATCGGGTTCAACTACCTCGGGCGACTCGGCGGCGCGACCGAGCTCTCCGACGCACTCTGGCAGATCAGCCAGGACGGTCTCTTGATGGCGGCGGGGTCCTCCGCGATCCCAATGCCGTTGGGACACACCGTGGAACTCAACGCCAGCACCTTGGACACCGACACCGGCCCACACCTGCACGCCACCTGGACCTGGGCGCCCTCGAGCATCGACAGCATTCAGATCAGCCGGCTCAGCCAACTGTGGTTTGACGCCCTGGCCGGAATCTGCGCTCACGTCCACCGCGGCGGCGGCGGGCTGACCCCGTCGGATATCGAGCCGGCCCAGCTGAACCAGCAGCAGATCGACGAGCTGTGCCGGCGCGAGCGCATCGCCGATATCTTGCCGCTCACTCCGCTGCAGCAGGGACTGTTGTTCCACGCCAACACAACCCACGGCAACACCGACGACGTTTACGCGATGCAGCTGGACATCACCATCACCGGACCGTTGGACCCCGACAGGCTGCGCAATGCCGTGCACACCGTGGTCAGCCGCCATCCCAACCTGGCCGCGCGATTCTGCCGGCAATTCGACCAGCCGATCCAGGTCATCCCGGCCGATCCGCAGCCGGCGTGGCAATACGTCGAGCTCGGTGAGGATGCTCAACGGGTCGAGGGAGTATCAGCCGCCGAACGCGCCGCGGTCTGCGATCTGACTGAGCCGCCGGCGTTCCGGGTCGCGTTGCTGCGTACCGCCAAAGAGCGCCATCGGTTGGTGCTGACCAATCACCACATCGTGCTCGACGGCTGGTCGCTGCCGATCCTGGCGCAGGAGATCTTCGCCAGCTATTTCGGGCAGCGACTGCCCGCGCCCACGCCCTACCGCCGGTTTGTCGGCTGGCTGGCCGAACGAGACCTCGATGCCGCCCACGCGGCGTGGCGAAAGGTGTTCGCGGGCTTCGAGACTCCCACCCTGGTAGGCCCACCCGCGCGGGTTGGGCTGGGGCGGCGAGGAGTGCAAACATCTCGGGTCAGTGAGCAGACGACGCGGGCGCTGAGCGAGCTGGCTCGTGCACACCACACCACCGTCAATACCGTGTTGCAGGTCGGCTGGGCGCAGCTGCTGATGTGGCTGACGGGCCAGCACGACGTTGCCTTCGGCACCGCGGTCTCCGGCCGGCCGACGGAGGTTCCCGGCGCAGACGCGATGGTGGGGCTGCTGATCAACACCGTGCCGGTGCGGGCCAACTGCACGCCGCTGACCACTACCGCCGACTTACTCGACCAACTGCACCGCGCCAACAACCACACCCTCGAGCACCAGCATCTGGCGCTATCCGAAATCCACCGTGTCACGGGCCACGACCAAATCTTCGACACGCTGTTCGTGTTCGAGAACTACCCCGTCGACACCGCCAACCTGGTTGGGGTCGACGGGTTGGCGATCGGCGAGATGACCGCCCGCGAGTACAACCACTACCCGCTGACCCTGCAAGCCATGCCCGGCACTGAGCTCGGCCTACGGGTCGAATACAGCTCCGACGTCTTCGCCGCCGACAGCATCGACGCACTCCTTGAGCAGCTGCAGGACGTGCTCCTGGCCATGATCACCAACCCCACCCGCAGGTTGTCGTCGATTCAGCTGTTGGACGCCGACGAACAGGCCCTGATGGATGTGGTGGGTAACCGGGCGGTGCTGACCCGGCACGCGGCGGCCCCGGTGTCGATCCCGGAGTTGTTCGCCGAACATGTGCAGCGCGACCCGGGCGCGGTGGCGGTGAGCTTCGAAGGGCGCTCGCACAGCTACCGGGAGCTGGATGAGGCCGCTAACCGGTTGGCGCACCTGCTCTCCGGCCAGGGCGCCGGTCCGGGACAGTGTGTAGCACTGGTGTTTTCGCGCTCGGCCGAGGCCATCATCGCGATGCTGGCGGTGTTGAAGACGGGGGCGGCCTACCTGGCGATCGACCCGGCCCTGCCCGACGCGCGGATCGGCTTCATGCTCGCCGACGCCGCCCCAATCGCCGCGCTCACCACCACCGACCTGCGTCCACGACTGAACGGACACAATCTGGCGATCATCGACATCAACGACCCCGCCGTGAACAGCCAGCCCGCCACCGCGCCGGCGGCGCCATCGCCCGACGATATCGCGTACCTGATTTACACCTCGGGCACCACCGGTGTTCCCAAAGGTGTTGCGGTCACACATCGCAACCTGGCCCACCTGGCCAGCTCCACACCCGCACACCTGCCGCTGGCTCAGGTCTGGACGCAATGCCACTCCTACGGCTTCGACTTTTCGGTGTGGGAGATCTGGGCCGCCCTGATCGGTGGCGGACGGGTCGTCGTGGTGCCGGAGTCCGTCACCGCCTCACCCGACGCATTCCACAACCTGCTGGTCGACGAAGGCGTCAACGTCCTGACCCAAACCCCTTCGGCCGCGTCGGCATTGGACCCACAAAAGCTGGATTCGGTGGCGGTGCTGCTGGGCGGGGAGGCCTGCCCCGCCGATGTTGTGGACCAGTGGGCGGATGGCAGGGTGGTGATCAACGCGTACGGCCCCACCGAAGTCACCGTCTACGCCTCGATGAGTGCGCCGCTGACCGCAGGGTCGGGAGCGGCGCCCATCGGCGCGCCGGTTTCGACCGCGGCGCTGTTCGTGCTCGACGGCTGGCTGCGCCCGGTGCCCATCGGCGTGGTGGGTGAGCTGTACGTCGCCGGCGACGGCGTGGCATGCGGGTATCTGGGCCGGCCGGAATTGACGGCATCGCGGTTTGTGGCCTGCCCCTTCGGTGAACGTGGCGCCCGGATGTACCGCACCGGCGACCTGGTCCGCTGGCATCCCGACGGGCAGCTGGACTATGTCGGGCGCGCCGACGAGCAGGTCAAGATCCGCGGCTACCGCATCGAACTCGGCGAAATCCAAACGGCACTAGCCAGTTTGGACGGCGTCGAACAAGCCGCGGTGATCACCCGCGAAGACGCGGTCGGCACCACCCGTGTGATCGGATATGTCACCGGAACCGCCGACCCGGTCGCGCTACGAAATGCGTTGGCCGACAAGCTCCCCGCCTACATGATGCCAGCCGCCATCGTGGCGCTCGAGACCCTGCCGTTGACAACCAACGGCAAACTCGACACCCGCGCCCTGCCGGCACCGGATTATCGCGACGCCGATCACTACCGCGCACCCGCCAACGCCGTCGAAGAGATCCTGGCCGGCATCTACGCCCACGTCCTGGGTATCGAACACGTCGGCACCGACGACTCCTTCTTCGACCTAGGCGGCGACTCCCTCTCGGCGATGCGCCTGATCACCGCCATCAACTCCGCACTCGACGCCGACCTCGAAGTGCACACCCTGTTCGACGCACCCACCATCGCCGCGCTGGCACCGCGCATCGGCACAGACGGATCCGGGCGGCGTAAGCCGTTGGTAGCCGGTCCGCGGCCCGCGCTGGTTCCGCTGTCCTTCGCTCAATCCCGGTTGTGGTTCCTCTACCGCTTCGAGGGTGGGGTGGCGACCTACAACATGCCGACCGCGTTCCGGATCAGCGGGGCACTGGATGTCGAGGCGTTGGACGCGGCTCTGGACGATGTCATCGCCCGCCACGAATCGCTGCGCACCATCTTCGTCGACATCGATGGTGTGCCTTACCAGGAAGTTCTGCCCGCCGCGCCCGGATTGTGGCGGCGCGGCAGCGACGCGGTGGTGTCGCTGGCGCCGCACCAAATGGTGCCCGACCTGGTGGCGCTGGCGGAATACCACTTCGATCTGTCGGCCGAGATTCCGATTCGTGCGCAGATCTATTCGATTGGGCCCGAGGATCATGTCGTAGGGATTGTGGTGCACCACATCGCTTTTGACGGTTGGTCGCTGGCGCCGATGGCCAGGGATATCAGTGAGGCCTATCGGACTCGACGACAGCGCCAAGACCCGCAACGGGCGCCGTTGGCGGTGCAGTATGTCGACTACACGCTTTGGCAACGCACCCAATTCGGTGATCTGGCCGACGCCGACAGCCCGATTACCGCCCAGCTGGCCTACTGGGAAGACGCTCTGGCCGGAATGCCCCAGCGGCTACAGCTGCCCACCGATCGGCCCTACCCGTTGGTTGCCGACTATCGCGGCTACAACGTGGCGCTGGAGTGGCCCGCCGAATTGCAGCAGCGGATCCGCGAGGTGGCGCGCGAGCACAACGCGACCAGTTTCATGGTGATCCAGGCCGCTCTGGCGGTGCTGTTGTCGGCGGTCAGCGCCAGTTCCGATGTGGCAGTTGGCTTCCCGATCGCCGGACGGCGCGACCCCGCACTCGATGAGCTGGTCGGCTTCTTCGTCAACACCCTGGTGCTGCGCATCGAGGTGGCCGGGGACCCCACCTTCGCCGAGCTGCTTGGCCAGGTCCGACGGCGCAGTCTGGCCGCCTACGAAAACCAGGACGTGCCCTTCGAGGTCCTCGTCGAGCGGATCAACCCCGCTCGATCGCTGACCCATCACCCGCTGGTCCAGGTGATGCTGGCCTGGCAGAGCGTCCTGGGACACAAACTTGATCCCGCTTCCGGGTTGGCCCTGGACGATGTGCAGGTCACCCCGGTGCCGATGGATACCCACACCGCCCGAATGGATTTGGTGTTCCACCTCGCCGAACATTGGAGCGACACCGGTGAGCCCGCCGGGATCGGCGGGACGGTCGAATATCGCACCGACGTGTTCGACACGGCCACCATCAGCGCCCTGATCGAGCGGCTGCATCGAGTGTTGGTCGCCGTCACCACCGACCCCACCCGTCGACTGTCGTCGACGGATCTCCTGGAAGCCGACGAGTACGCGCAGCTCGATCGCTGGGGCAACCGGGAAGTGTTGAGTCGGACCGCCTTCCCAGCGGAATCGATCCCAGCGCGGTGGGCCGAGCAAGTAGCGCTTACCCCCCGGGCTCTGGCCGTGACCTTCGCGGGCCTGTCGATGACCTATCGGGAACTCGAGGACGACGCGAACCGGTTGGCGCACCTGCTGGCCGCGCACGGGGCGGGCCCGGGACAGTCCGTGGCACTGCTGTTTACCCGTTCCACCGAGGCGATCATCGCGATCCTGGCGGTGCTGAAAACCGGGGCGGCCTATCTGGCGATCGACCCGGCTCACCCCGATGCCCGGATCGGATTCATGGTGGCCGACGCGAAGCCGGTCGCCGCGATCAGCACCGCCGAACTGTCCGACCGGCTAGACGGGTACGGCCTGGCGGTCATCACGGTCGATGATCCCCGCATCCCCGGCTACCCGAGCACCCCGCTGCCGACACCGGCAGCCGATGACATCGCCTACCTGATCTACACGTCGGGCACCACCGGCACTCCCAAGGGTGTAGCCGTCCCGCACCGCAACGTCACCCAGCTACTGCACTCGCTGGAGGCCGAGCTGGAGATGGAACAGGTCTGGACACAGTGCCATTCGTTGGCCTTCGACTTCTCGGTCTGGGAGATCTGGGGGGCGCTGCTGCACGGCGGCCGGCTGGTGGTGGTGCCCGAATCGGTGGCCCGCTCGCCCGAGGACTTCCACGCGCTGCTCGCCGCCGAACACGTCGGCGTGCTGAGCCGAACCCCCACGGCGTTTTACGCGCTGCAAACCGCCGATACGCTACAGCCCGAGCTGGCGCGACAGCTGAAACTTCAAACGGTGGTGTTCGGCGGCGAAGCCCTTGAACCACAACGCCTTCGGACTTGGCTGCAGAGTCATCCGGGATCGCCCCGGCTGATCAACATGTACGGCATCACCGAGACGACGGTGCACGCCTCGTTCCGGGAGCTCGTCGACGGCGACGTCGACAGCAGTGTCAGCCCCATCGGTGGTCCGCTGGCGCATCTCGCGTTCTTCGTGCTGGACAAGCGGTTGCGCCAGGTGCCGACCGGCGTGGTCGGTGAGTTGTATGTGGCCGGCGCCGGGCTGGCGGGCGGCTATGTGCGCCGACCGGACCTGACCGCATCGAGGTTCCTCGCGTGCCCGTTCGCCGGCGCGGGAGCGCCTGGACAAAGGATGTATCGCACCGGGGATCTGGTCTGCTGGGGCGCTGACGGGCAGCTCCGGTACGTCGGGCGCGCCGACGACCAGGTCAAGATCCGCGGCTACCGGATCGAACTCGGCGAAATCGAAAGCGCCCTGCTGGCCTGCCCGCAGGTCACGCAGGCCGTCACCACCGTGCACCACAGCAACGCCGGCGACCACCTGATCGCCTACATCACCCTGCAGCACGAGACCACCGCCGACCACGCCGCCGAAATCGTCGGACAGTGGCAAGACGTCTACGACGAGCTGTACGACGGCCGCGACGCGGTGCCGCAGTTCGGCATGGACTTCCGGGGCTGGAACAGCAGCTACACCGGTGAACCGATCCCGCTCGAGGAGATGTTCGAGTGGCGCGCGGCCACGGTGGATCGGATCATGGCCCTGCGGCCGACGCGGGTGCTGGAGATCGGCGCCGGTTCGGGGCTGCTGCTATCGCAGATCGCCCCGCACTGTGAGCACTATGTCGCGACCGACATGTCGGCGGTGGCCGTCGACAACCTCGCCCGCTCGCTGGAGCGATTGCAGATCCCGTGGCGTGATCGGGTCCGGCTGCTCGCCCGGCCCGCCCACGTCACCGAGGGACTGCCGCTGGGCTACTTCGACACGATCATCGTCAACTCGGTCGTCCAGTACTTCCCCAGCGGCGGATATCTGGCCGACGTGATCGACAGCGCCATGGAGCTGCTGGCCCCCGGCGGCGCACTGTTCATCGGCGATATCCGTAACCACACCCTGCAAGACGCCTTCCAAACCGGAGTTGCGCTCGCGCGCACCACCACCGCCGACGCCGCCGAGATCCGGCAACGGGTGCACCGAGCCGTGGTCAGCGAACCCGAATTAATGCTGGCGCCAGACTTTTTCACTACCTGGGCGGCCGGCCACGCGGCCGCGGCCGGACTCGACATCCAGGTCAAACGCGGGTTGGCCGACAACGAACTCAACCGGTACCGCTACGACGTCGTCATCCGCAAAGCCCCGGCGTCGGTGCGTTCCGTCGCTACCGCACCCACCTGGACGTGGACCGAGTGCGCGGGCCTGCTCGGACTGCACGCCCGCTTGGCCTCGCGACGTCCCGCGGCAGTACGCATCACCGAGATCCCGCGCGCCGGACTGGCCGCCGACGTCCGCATCGAACAGGCGCTGGCCGACGGGCTGCCGCTGGCCGACGCGCTCACCCCGCCTCCGGCCGCGCCCGAGACCGTCACGCCCGAACAGCTGCACCGGCTCGGCGAGAACGCCGGCTACCGCGTCGCCGTCACCTGGGGCTCCGACCCCGGCACCCTCGACGCCGTCTTCCTCACCCCCGCCGAGCCCGGCGCCCGGCTGACCGACCTCTACTTGCCCAGCGCGGGGGCCCGCCACCGCGGCGCCCACGCCAACAGCCCCAACACCAACATGGAGATCAGCGCGGTCCGCCAGCGGTTGGGTGCGCGGTTGCCCGAGTACATGGTGCCGGCGCAGATCGTGGTGCTCGAGGAGTTCCCGTTGACCTCCTCCGGCAAGATCGACAGCAAGGCGCTGCCGGCACCGGTATTCGCCACCACGCCGTTCCAGGCCCCGCAAAGCGAGACCGAGCAGGTCATCGCCGGCATCTACGCACGGGTGCTGGGCATCGAGCGGGTCGGGGTCGACGACTCGTTCTTCGACCTCGGCGGCGATTCGCTCTCGGCGATGCGGGTGATCGCGGCGGTCAACGCGGCGCTCGACGTTCACCTCGCGGTACGCACCATGTTCTATGCCCCGTCAGTCCGCAGCCTGAGCGAGCAGTTGGGCGGCCACGACAGCGCGTCGGAGGTGATCCCGGTCGAGGTCTTCCAGGAGGGCACCGGCGCTCCGCTGTGCTGCATTCACGACGGCCTCGGACTGAGCTGGGCGTATCGGGCCCTTGGCAACTATCTGGATTGCCCGATCATCGGGATCAACCAAATCCCGCAAGACGGCGAAACCGAGGCTGCCTCGATTCGCACCATGGCGGCAAACTACGCAGACCGGATCCAGGCCCGCTATCCCGACGGGCCATACAAGATTCTCGGCTGGTCGTTCGGCGGCGTCGTCGCGCACGAACTCGCCGTCGAGCTTCAGCGGCGCGGATGTGTCGTCCAAAGCCTGGTACTGCTCGACCCGGCATTCAGCGCTCACAAGTTCATCGCGAAGCTCAGCGCCAACCGAGCGGTGGCAAAGAATCATGGGTTGGACGAAAGCCAAGTCCTGGAACACATTCTGCGGACCAACCGCATCGACATTCCAGAGCGGTCCGGCCCCCTTACCTACCGGCAAGCCGAGGAACTGGCTCGGCAGCAAGGGGCCGTCTTCCCGCTTCCGCCCCAGCAGTTGCTGCAGTTCATGGCGCAAAGCGTCACGACGAACCAGCTACACCTGGCCGAGCACGAACCCGGCGTATTCGACGGCGACATGGTCATCTTCTCCGCGGCCCGAGGGAGAAGCGAGAACGGCAGCGGCCCCCGACCGACGTCACGGCGGCGAGGACAGCGAACCGGGCGGGCGGCCCGGTCCCAGCAACGGGTTTGGCGGCCTTATGTCGCCGGGGAAATTGTCACGTACTCCGTCGACAGCACACATCTCGAGATGTTGACCGCCGATTCGCTGAGCGCGTACGGCAAACAACTCAAGCTGTTGCTGGAAACCAGGGTGACGCCGCGCTGAGGCCTAGCTTTCGAGTTCTTTCTTCAGGTTGGCCAGCACCTCGCCCTGAATTTTCTTCAGCCCCAACGGCGCAAACGTCTTTTCGAAAAAGCCCTTGACGCCGCCCGCGCCCGTCCAGCTGGTTTTGACGGTCACGCTCGAGCCGGGGCCCGCCGGGGCCACCGTCCAGTTGATGACCATCGACGAATTCGCGTCCTTCTCGATGACGGTGTGACCAGCGACGTCGACGTTGGCCTGCACATCGCGGCTACGTGATTTGGTGGCCTGCAACTTCCACTTGACGACGGTGCCCTGGCCCTGCCCGCCCTGCAGCACCTGGTATTCGCTGTACTGCGGGGACAGGATTTTCGGGCGGACGTTCTGGTAGTCCGCCACCGCGGCGAGCGTGGCCGCGGGATCGACGTTGATCAAGACGGTGCTGGCTGCGCTGACCTGTGCCATCAGGCGCGACTCCTCTGTTGTGATGCCGCCCGCGCGCGGATGCACGGGGTGTTGTCGAAGACTAGGGTATATCTGGTGCCAGGTTCAGGATCTGCACTCTCGGCTCACACGTCGGGCGTCGATCGGTTGGTGGCGAGTTATCGATCCATCCCCGTAACGTCCGCGGTCCGGCTCGCCAAACCTACGTCAAATCTGTTCCGCGCCCGCACTAAACGCGATGGGCGCGGCCTGGACACCTCCGGACTCACAGGTGTGCTGCGCGTCGATCCCGGAGCACACACCGCCGAGGTCGCCGGCATGTGCACATATGAAGACCTGGTGGCGGCGACCCTTCCCTATGGCCTTTCGCCGCTGGTAGTCCCACAGCTCAAGACCATTACCCTCGGCGGCGCGGTCAGTGGCCTGGGCATCGAGTCGGCATCGTTCCGCAATGGCCTGCCGCACGAGTCGGTGCTGGAGATGGATATCCTCACCGGCGCTGGCGAATTGGTCACCGCATCGCGTAGCCGGCACTCCGACTTGTTCCGTACTTTCCCTAATTCCTATGGAACACTGGGCTATTCGACGCGACTGCAGATCGAACTGGAACCCGCTGCACCGTTTGTGGCGTTGCGGCACATCCGATTCCACTCGTTGCCCGAGCTGGTCGCCGCGATGGAGCGCATCATCGACACCGGCGGGCAGGGCGGCACCCCGGTCGACTATCTCGACGGCGTGGTCTTCAGTCCCGACGAAAGTTACCTGTGCGTGGGCAGACGCACCACCACACCGGGGCCGGTCAGCGACTACACCGGCAAAAAGATCTACTACCGGTCGATGCAGCACGACCACGCCGACGTGGAACACACCAAAGACGACCGGCTGACGATGCACGACTACTTCTGGCGCTGGGACACCGATTGGTTTTGGTGCTCACGGGCATTCGGCGTGCAAAACCCCCGGCTGCGGCGCTGGTGGCCGCGCCGCTACCGACGCAGCAGCTTTTACTCCAAGCTGGTCGCCTTAGATCGCCGCTTCGGTGTGTCCGACCGGATCGAGACCCGCAACGGACGCCCGGCACGGGAACGCGTGGTCCAGGACGTCGAGGTGCCGATCGGACAGTCCTGCGAATTCTTGGAGTGGTTTCTGGGCAACGTGCCGATCACACCGATCTGGTTGTGCCCGTTGCGACTACGCGATCGTGGGAGTTGGCCGCTGTATCCGATACCGCCGGACCACAGCTACGTCAACATCGGGTTCTGGTCTTCGGTGCCCGCCGGTGACGGCGTGGGGGTCACCAACCGCGCGATCGAGGCGAAGGTCGGTGAGCTCGACGGGCACAAGTCGCTGTACTCCGATTCCTACTACACCCGCGAAGAGTTTAACGAGCTCTACGGCGGGGAGACCTACAAGACGGTCAAGAAATCCTACGATCCCGACTCTCGTCTGCTCGATCTCTACGCAAAGGCGGTGCAACGGCGATGACCACGACCAGAGAGCCCGACCGCACCCTTACGGGCAAGCTGACCATGGCCGAGGTGCTGGCCATCTTCACCGCAACCGTCGACTGCCCGCTCAAGTTCACGGCGTATGACGGCAGCAGCGCCGGAAACGAAGCCGCCGCGCTGGGCCTGGACCTTTGCTCACCGCGCGGTGCTACCTATCTGGCAACGGCGCCCGGCGAGCTCGGCATCGCCCGCGCCTACATATCGGGCGACCTGCAGACCTACGGCGTGCACCCGGGCGACCCGTACGAGCTGATCAAAATGCTGGCCGACCGGGTGGATTTCAAGCGGCCGTCGGCGCGGACGCTGGCGCAGGTGGTCCGGTCGATCGGCATCGAGCATTTTCTGCCGATCCCGCCGCCGCCGCAGGAGACGCCGCCGCGGTGGCGCCGGGTCGCTGATGGCTTGCTGCACAGCAAGACTCGTGATGCCGAGGCGATCCACCATCACTACGACGTTTCCAACGCGTTCTACGAATGGGTGCTCGGGGGATCGATGACCTACACCTGCGCGGTCTATCCGCATGCCGACGCGACGCTGGAGGAGGCGCAGGAGAACAAGTACCGGCTGGTCTTCGACAAGCTGCGGCTTCAACCGGGCGACCGGCTGCTCGACGTCGGCTGCGGCTGGGGCGGCATGGTGCGTTACGCCGCACGGCACGGTGTCCGGGCGATCGGCGCCACCTTGTCGGGCGAACAGGCGAAGTGGGCACAGCACGCGATCGAGAACGAGGGGCTCTCCGCGCTGGCCGAGGTCCGCCACTGCGACTACCGCGATGTGCCCGAAGCCAAGTTCGACGCCGTCTCGTCGATCGGGCTGACCGAGCACATCGGAGTCAAGAACTACCCGGCCTACTTCGAGTTGCTCAAGTCGAAGTTGCGCACCGGCGGCCTGCTGCTCAATCACTGCATCACCCGCCACGACAACAAGCAGACTTCGTTCGCGGGCGGATTCACCGACCGTTACGTCTTTCCGGACGGCGAGCTGACCGGCTCGGGGCGCATCCTGACCGAGATCCAGGAATGCGGCTTCGAAGTGCTGCACGCGGAGAACTTCCGCCATCACTATGCGATGACGCTGCGTGACTGGTGCCGCAACCTCGTCGAGCACTGGGATGCCGCGGTCGCCGAGGTCTCCCTGCCGATCGCGAAGGTGTGGGGTTTGTACATGGCGGCTTCACGAGTTGCGTTCGAGCAGAACAACCTTCAGCTTCATCACGTGCTGGCCGCAAATGTCGAGCGGCGCGGTGCCGACAGCCTGCCGCTGCGGCCCTGGTGGCAGCCTTAGCTGCCGTCGATCCGGCGCGCGCCCAACTCGTTCTGCAGTAGTTCCAGTGCGACTTCCTCGGGGTCGCGGCGCGGCGTCGACGGATCGGTGCGGCCGGCTTCGGCCAGCATGTGTTCCTCTTCGTCGCGCTGCGCGGATTCCGCAGCGGCAGCGACGTTTACCGGAGGTTCCTCCTCGGCGGGCGGCGGCGCCGCTTCCGCGGGCGCAGGTCCCCCGACCTCACACCGCACCCGCCAATTGACGCCCAGCGCGTCCTTGAGCGCCTCGGCGATAACGTCGGCATTGCGCTGTTCGGACAGCCGCTTGGCCAGCGGCGCCGACGCGTGACTGAGGACCAGCGTGTCGTCGTCTACCGCGCGCACGGTGGCGCCGGCCAGCATCACCTCGGTCGTGCGGCTGCGCTGGCGCACCTTGTCGCGCACCGTCGGCCACATCGTTCGCACTGCGGTTGCGTTGAGTTCGCCTGGGGCAGAAGCTGGTTCGGGGACCGGCTCCGGTGCAGGTGGTGGAGGCGGCGGCGGTTCGCTCACCGGCTCGGGTGCCGCGGCCTGCCGACGGGGTCTGACGGGTTCGGCCGTGGGTTGGGCCGGTGCCGACGGCCGCGATGGCGAGCGCGGTGTTGCGGCCACCGGTGCTGTGGCCGCTGGCGGCGGGGCCGCCGCCGCGGCTTCGGCGGCGGGGATGGACATGGCCAGCCGGGTCTCGATGCGCTCGATGCGTTGCAGCAGCGCCGATTCGGTGTCGCTGGCCGACGGCAGCAGCAGGCGCGCACAGACCACTTCGAGCAGCAGCCGAGGTGCGGTCGCACCGCGCATCTCCCCCAGCCCGGCCTGCACCACTTCGGCGTACCGGGTCAGCGTCGCCGCGCCGATTCGGGCCGCTTGGTCGCGCATGCGGTCCAGCACGTCCTCCGGCGCGTCCACCACGCCGCGGCTGATCGCATCCGGAACTGCCTGCAGCACAATGAGATCGCGAAACCGCTCCAGCAGATCGGTGGCGAAGCGCCGTGGGTCGTGGCCGGCGTCGATCACCGATTCGACCGCCCCGAACATCGCCGCGGCATCCCCGGCGGCGAGCGCGTCGACGGCATCGTCGATCAGGGCGACGTCGGTGGCGCCCAGCAGCCCCAACGCCCGGGGGTAGGTGACGTGGTTGTTGTCGGCCCCGGCGACCAACTGGTCCAGCACCGACAACGTGTCGCGGGGCGAACCACCGCCGGCACGGATCACCAGCGGGTACACCGCGTCGTCGACGACGACACTTTCTTGTTCACAGATCCGTCCGATCAGCGAACGCATGGTCTTGGGCGGCAACAACCGGAACGGGTAGTGATGGGTGCGCGACCGGATCGTCGGCAGCACCTTCTCCGGCTCGGTGGTGGCGAAGATGAAGATCAGGTGTTCGGGCGGTTCCTCGACGATCTTGAGCAGTGCGTTGAACCCCGCCGTGGTCACCATGTGCGCCTCGTCGACGATGAACACCCGGTAGCGCGACTGCGCCGGCGCGTAGAAGGCGCGGTCACGCAGCTCGCGGGTGTCGTCCACGCCGCCGTGGCTGGCGGCGTCGAGCTCCACCACGTCGATGCTGCCGGGCGCGTTGGGCGCCAGCGCCTGGCACGAATCGCAAACCCCGCACGGGCTGGCCGTCGGCCCCTGCGCGCAGTTCAGCGACCGGGCCAAGATGCGCGCCGACGAGGTCTTTCCGCAGCCGCGCGGCCCCGAGAACAGGTACGCGTGGTTGATCCGGCCGGCTTCCAGGGCGATGGACAGCGGCTCGGTGACGTGCTCCTGCCCCACCACTTCGGCGAAGGTTGCCGGTCGGTACTTGCGGTAGAGAGCCACGGTCAGCAGGCTACCGGCGCGCGGTGACGAGAGCATCGGGTGTGCATCAGCGGCTTCCAGTGTGCGTGTAGGGCGCCGTCAGCGCACACACAACGCCGTCAGTTCACGCTCGGCGCCGCGGCACCCAGCCGGGCCTCGGAAGCCGCCAGCAGCGCGCAGGTCGCCAGCCCGTCGACCGCGTCGCGCAGGTCCGGCAGCGACGGGAAGGTGGGCGCGATCCGGATGTTCTTGTCCTCCGGATCCTTGCGGTACGGGAACGTCGCACCCGCCTCGGTGACCGCGATACCGGCGTCCTTGGCCAGCGCGACGGTGCGGCGTGCCGTGCCGGGCCACACGTCCAGGCTGATGAAGTAGCCGCCCTTGGGCTCGGTCCAGGAAGCGATCTTGGAGTCGCCGAGCCGCTGCTCGAGGATCTCCAACGTCAGGGCGAACTTCGGCGCCAGGATCTGCTGGTGGCGCTGCATCTGCAGGCGCACCCCGTCGGCGTCGCCGAAGAAGCGCAGGTGCCGCAGCTGGTTGATCTTGTCCGGGCCGATCGACTTCTTCCCCGCGTACTGCAGGTACCAGGCGATGTTGCCCAGCGATCCGCCCAGGAAGCTGACGCCCGCGCCGGCGAAGGTGATCTTCGACGTCGACGCGAAGACGTACGGCCGGTTCGGGTTGCCGGCCGTGGCGGCCAGCCCGAGGATGTCGACCTGGCGCAGGAAGTCGTGCGTCAGGGTGTGCACCGCGTAGGCGTTGTCCCAGAACAGCCGGAAGTCGGACGCCGCCGTCCGCATCTGCACGAGCCGGCGAACCGTTTCCCAGGAGTACGTGACGCCGGTGGGGTTGCCGAACACCGGCACCGTCCACATCCCCTTGATCGCGGGGTCGACGGCGACGAGCTCCTCGATCATGTCGACGTCCGGGCCGTCGTCGCGCATCGGGACCAGGATCATCTCGATGCCCATGGTCTCGGTGATGGCGAAGTGTCGGTCATACCCGGGCGCGGGGCACAGGAACTTGATGCTCGGCTCGTCCTTCCAGGGCCGTTGCGAATCCACGCCGCCGTACAGCATCGAGAAGGCGACCAGATCGTGCATCAGCTCCAGGCTGGAGTTGTTCCCGGCGATCAGGTTGGGTACCGGAATGCCGAGCAGCTCCCCGAAGACGGCCCGCAGTCCGGGCAGGCCGTGCAGGCCGCCGTAGTTGCGGGTGTCGGTGCCCTCGGCGTCGCGGAAGTCGTCGCCGGGCAGGCTCAGCAGCTGGTTGGACAGATCGAGCTGTTCCGGGGCCGGTTTGCCGCGGGTCAGATCCAAGTGCAGCTTCTTGGCCTGCAGCTCCGCGTAGTCCTGCTGGTTGCGGGTGTGCAGTGCGGTGAGCTCTTCGGGGCTGAGGGAATCGAACGCCACCAGGGGCCCTTTCGCTGTCGAACGCCGGAGGGTGACGGGCCGACTACCGGCGTACGCACTGATCGCACGGCCCCACACATAGGGGACCCCGCGCACCCGACAGAGCCCATTGACCCTTGCTGCCTTCCGGCCCTGGGGGAGTTCACAGGATAGACGCCGCGCGGGGTCCACCGAGAGTCTAATACCTGCTCGCATCCGCCGATGACGGCCGCGGGACATTCCGCGTTGACCCAGCCGCTACCATTGCCACGGAGGATTCGCCTAGTGGCCTATGGCGCTCGCCTGGAACGCGGGTTGGGTTAACAGCCCTCGCGGGTTCAAATCCCGCATCCTCCGCAAGTCGGGTGCACTCGGCCTCTAGGCTGACGTGGGCTCACCAGTATGAGGGAGGCGTATGGGGCGCAAGGTCGCCATACCGTGGCACTTGTTGTTTTCGATCGGTGCCGGCCTCCTCTATTTCCTCTGCGTGTTACCCCGCTGGTCGGAGTTGATGGGCGACACACCACGCGCATTGGGGATGGCGGGCCGCATCGGCTCGGGAGTGCTGTTTGCCCTGGCCGCGCTGCCTGTGGTGTTCACCCTGCTACGGACCCGTAAGCCGGAGCTGGGCGTCCCGCAGTTGGCCTTGACGCTCCGGCTCTGGTCCATCGTGGCCCACGTACTGGCCGGGGTGCTGATCATCGGCACCGCGATCAGCGAGATCTGGCTCAACCTGGACGCCGCCGGACAGTATCTGTTCGGCATTTACGGCGCTGCCGCCGCGATCGGCGTGCTCGGGGTTTTCGCCTTCTACCTGTCGTTTGTCGCCGAGTTGCCGCCGCCTCCGCCGAAACCGATCAAGGCGAAGAAGCCCAAACGGCGTGGTCTGCTCCGCAAGAAGGGCGACGAGGCGGACACCGAGGAAGCCACGGACACCGCGCAGGACGCAGAATCCGACGAGGCCGAGGCAGCGGACACCGAGGCCGGCGAAGCCGAAGAGGCCGAGGCCGTCACGGCGCAGGAAACAGAGCCGGACCAGGCGGAAGAGCCCGCAGAAGAACCCGAAGCGACCGCGGCAAGCGCCGAGACCGAGCCGGAACCCTCGACCGAGGAGTCGGCCGGCGAGGCCGACGACGACTCCGAGGAACCCAGCGGCGGGCTGCGTAACCGTCGGCCGGAGGGCAAGGGCTCGCACCGGATGCGGCGCAGGCGCACCCGCGGCGGCGTCGCGCTCGACGAGTGATCAGTCGCGGCGCCGAAGACTCTGCACGTAGGCGGCGATGCGCTGCAACGTCTCGTCCGCACCCCACAGCTGGCGAACGTCGGCGTCGGTAGCGCCACCCTGACGGATCCGGGCCACGGCCGGCGCCCGTAGCTGGGCTTTCGTGTCGCGATAGGCCTCGACCGGGATGCCGCCCAGGTCTGCGGCCTCCGCGACCGCCGCCTCGATCAGATCGTCGGCGATGACGCGGTGGGCGAGCCCGCGGGTGATGGCGTCGCTCCCCGTGTAGGTGCGAGCGCCGAGTAGCACTTCCTCGGCGTGATCTCCGCAGGCGTAACGCATGACTTCCAGCGCGGCGACCGGGAACGAGACGCCGACGCGGACCTCGGCTGCCCCGATCCCCGCCTCGGGACCGATCAGGCGGCGATCGCAGGCACACGCCAGCACGCACCCCCCGGCGATCGCGGCACCGTTGATGGCGGCCACCGTCGGCCACGGAAAGCTGAACAACGCATCGAACGCATTGGACAGCGCTGGAACCAACCGATCGGTGTAGTCGCTACCGCCCTCGACCACGCGGTTGAGGTCGACCCCGGCGCTGAACACCCGTCCCGCGCCGGTGATGACCAGCGGTCCGTTGCCCGAATCCTGCAGTTCATGGAAGGAGCGGGTCAGCTCCTCGAGCACTTCCACATCGAGGGCGTTGACGCGCCCTGCCGAAAGGGTCAACACCCGCACCGCACCGACGGTCTGGATCTCAATCACAGTGACACTCAAGCACTGCGCCCGGCGCAGCGATCTCTCGGGTGCCGCCGTCCCACTTGCCCTGGCTCAGTGTCGCGAGCACAACGGGTATGGGGGTGTTCTCGTCGGTGTGATAACTCGCGCAGACGCGGTGGTAGCCGTCGGCGATCTGCAGCGGTAGACCGGTCACGATGTCGCCGCGCACCAGCAGGATGGGCGAGAGCGCAACGCCTTTTTCGATCTTGGTGAGATCGGCGGCGACGTGCGGGTTATCGACGGGTAACAGGCTTAGCTGCGCGGCCCGCAGGATGTCCTTGGCCTTCTTGTGCGTCACGGTTCCGCCCTGCAGCTGTTTAATCAGTTTCTTGACGGTGGACGGGTCCGCGATGAGGTCCAGGTAGTCGGCGGCTGCCGGAAAGTCATGTGCCTCAGTCTTTTCCAACCAATTCACGGCGACCATCGGGTGTCTCCCTTCATCGGGCCATGTCGACGGAGCCTACCGGTTGCACCCAAATAATTGGGATCGGTAGCAACTCCGGCGTTCTGTACTGACCGCATGACGACGCCAACGGGGCGGCGTACGAAGGAAGGAATCACCAGTGAAGCGTCTTCTCGTGGGAGCGATCGGAACTCTTGGCATCGCGTCGGCCGTGGTGGGCTGCTCGAGCGGCGGCCACACAGCCAGCCCGGCGTCGAGCACCGCCCCTAGCGTCGCCTCCGGGAGCGGTGCTCAGATCAAGGTCGGTGGCACCGACTTGGCGGGCGTCAACCCGTCCTCGGTGACCTGTGTGAAGCAGGGCGGCAAGATCAACATCGGTAGCGGATCCACCGGCGGTGCGCAGCAGGCGCTGGCGGTCGTGATGACCGACGAAGCGACCCCGAAGGTCGAGTCGTTGGCACTTGTGGTGGACGGCAACGCCTTGTCGGTCGCCAGCAACATGGGTGCCAACGTCGGGTCGGCCAACGTGGCGGTGGACGGCAAGACCTACACCATCACCGGGCAGGCGCAGGGCGCCGACCTGAAGAACCCGATGGCCGGCATGATCACCAAGGACTTCAGCATCAAGGTGACGTGCGGCTAATCGGTTTTACTCCGGGCGGCGGACGTGCTTCACTCACACGTCCGCCGCACCGGGCTGTCCGGGGCAGACCCCCGGCAAATGGATTTATGATGCAGCCGTGTCGATCTCCGGCGATTTAGAGCGTGCCCGCCAACTGGCACTGGTCGCCGACGAGACCGGCGCCCGGGACCTCTTGCTGTCCCTGGTGCCGCAGATCGAGCAGGAGGATCGCGACGACCTCATCCTGGAAGTCTTCGCTCAGCTGGGCGAGATCTACCTTGCGCGGGGCGCGAATGACGGAGTGCACGAGTGTATCCGGCGCCTCGGCGACTGCCTGGCGATCTACTCGGGGATCATGTCCGGCACGATGCCGGAAGCGGCCAGCCAGGTCAAGATGTCGGATTCCGACATCGCGCACATGATCGCTCGCTATTCGCGGCGGGCCCAGCTCCTGCGGACCGGCGTGGCCGCGGCCCAGGGCGATCACGAAGGCGCCGAGCACGCGCTGGCCGAGTTGAGCCAGGCCGACGACGTGTTCCCCGAACTGGCCGACGAGCACGCCCGCCTGGTCATCCATGCACAGGTGCTGTGCGCGAGCGCGCTGTGCGATGACGACCTGCACGTGCGGTCCGTTCCGTTGTGGGAGCGGGTGCTCGGGGCGGTCGACCGCCTCGGCGACACCGAAATCGACGACCAGTTGCGGATAGCCGCGGCCACCGCGTACGGCAGATTCTGCGTCGAGACCGGGCGGCTCGGCGAAGCCGAACCGCACCTGCGTCGCGCCGGGGCCAGGGCCAACGCGCGGGGTTGGGAATTAGCGGAGGCCAGAACACAATTGGAGCGCGCGGCGGCGCGCTGGTTGGTCAGTGACCACGCGACGACCGAGCAGCTGGTCTCCGAGGCCTACCCCGTCATCGCGCGCTATGAGCGGGCACACGACGTCGCGCGGTGCTGGCTGTACATGGGACTGACCCGGCTGGGATCCGGCGCCCTGGAAGGCGCGGACGAGTGCTGGGAGCATGCCGAGCGGGGATGGCGCGAGTTGGGCAAGCCGTTGCACTTGCACCGTATCTTGTTGCAGCGCAGTTGGATAGCGATCTTTTGGAGCCGATTCGCCGACGCGGTCGAGCTGATCGCGCAGGCCCGCGAGCTCCTGGACTCGTCGCCGCGCAGCAGTTGGCTGCAGTACGCCCAGCTGGACAGTCACCTCGGCACCGTTTGGCGCGCGGATGCGTTGGCGGACCTCGGTTTCGACAGCTCGGGCGATCCCGACGAGACGCTGCAGGAAACTGAAGCCCGGCAGGCCGAGGGACTCGGCATCCTGCACGGCGAGGTCGGCACCCCCGAATACTGGCGCGCGATGACCAAGCTCGAACAGGCCGCCGAGCTCAAGGTCCCGGCAGCGCTTGCGGTCGACTCGGTGCGGTTCTCGATCACCGACGCCGACGCGAGAGCACGCTGGGCGACCACCGTTTCGGCACCCATCCTGGCCGGCGCCTTCGCCGTCGCATACGAATGGGAGAACACCCAGCTGATCAGTGAGCTCGTCGAATACCACAGCGCACGAGGCACTTTCGACACAGATCCGCAGCGGCCGACAATCGGCGAATGGGCGTCGACGGCCACCGCCACGGTGGTCGTCGACACGGAGGCGGAACCAGCCACCGCGCTGGCCGCAGCCGGCCCACCCGCGGGTGCCGGCCGCTCGCTCACCCGGCTCGGGCCGTTGCCGCCGTTGCAGATGCAGCCCGAGAGTCCGCCGATCATGAGTCACTATCGCGCGCTGGCGCTGCAGCGCTACGGGCGTGATGTCACCGCCGCCGAACCCGCCTGGTCGACCTGGCCATGAGCGAGGCGGACCGGCTCACTCTCGTCCTGCGCTACGCCGACGTCGGGATCGCCACCTACGCGAGTTTGCGAATCGCGGGGCAGCCGTCGCGGACCGTCACCTGGGTGGTGGAGGAACCGATCCTGCTGGCGGCCCTCGAAGAGCTGACCGACGCCATACCGGAGCCGCACGGCAGCGAGAGCCGCCGCGACGCCATCGAACGGGCCTTGGCCACCGGCCCTTTCGCGAGCCCGGACACCGAGCTCACGGTCGCCTACATCCTGGGTGTGCTGCTGATCAGCACGCAAGGCTGGCAGCTGCTGACGGAGTGCGTAAGCTCGCCGCGCGCAACGCTGTTCGTGGCCCCGAGCGCTCGGCTGGCGCGCGTCCCCTGGGGGCTGCTGGCGGTGCCGACATCGGGCCCGAGCAAGGAGGAATTGGTACGCGCTCGACAGGACGCCATCACGGCCAGCGGTCGGGTCGCAGCCCGGATCCCTTGGCAACTCGCGGATATCAGCGAGCACACCGACGGCCATCGGCTGATGGAGCTGGTCGACGTGCTGATGGCGGTGCCGGCGAACATCGTGCACGCTCCGCGCACACCGACCGGATGGGATGCCCGCCACGTTGGCCCGCCGGTCCTGGTCCTCGACCCGCGGGTGCCCGGGCAGCGCGCCGACTCCGCGCTCGGATCGGTGCTGGGCAGGCCGTCACCGGAAACGCGTTTGGCGCAACACTTTGCCGAGCTGATGACACGCCAGGCGGTGTTGCCCGGAGTCGGCAGGGCAGTCGAACTGTTCCGCCGTCAGGACGCCGACCGCACCTGGCTGGCCAACTTGCTGGCGCAGCACCCGAGCCGGCTTCTTTACGTCGGCCACGCGAGTTCTGCTGACGCGCAGCCAGATCACGCCGCCCAGGCCGACCGCGCGGCCCTGCACCTGGCCTGTACGGCGACGACTCCCGGCGTCGCCGACACCATCGGCGACCACCGTCCGCTGACCGCGTCGGACCTGATGGCGTTGCGGTTGCCGATGCCTCCCCGGGTCGCCCTGCTGGCTTGCGGATCGGGCGGCGACTATCGCTTCGACGAAGCGACCGGTCTGGTGGCGGCGATGATTCTGGGTGGCGCACAGTTGGTCACCGCCACGCTGTGGTCGCTGCCCACCACGGCCGCCTACCGCCAATTCGCCGGCACGGATGCCGATCCGATGAGCGACGTCGTCGCCGCCGTCGACCGCGCGCACGAGGGCGCCGACGCGGGCTGCGCGGTGAATGAATGGCAGCGCGAGCAGATGCGGCGCTGGCGCGATGGAGACCGCACAGCCAGCCCGCTGTATTGGGCCGCGCTGGTCAGTTTCGCAGTCGACGGCGCACGCTAGCACTCAGACCGCGGCCAGCCACGACGCGTGAACTGCCAACACATCGTCGGGCAGCGAAAGCTCCTCGCGGGCAGCGGGATCGAAGGCCACCAGAACGACGAGGCCGGGCCGCAGCATCGACACGTCGGGATCGTCCTCGCACCGCGCCAATCTGCCGATGAACGTCTCGCCCGATACGGCCACTACTTCGATGAAAACCTGCCGCTGGCCGGCGACCCTGCGCACGGTGCCGACGCCGACGGTACGCCCCTCGTCGTTGCGAGGCCGCCAGAACGCGAAACGCATGACGCCGGCCAGCAATCTCCTCAGCTTCTTCATGCATCCAGGGTCGCGGTGCGCACCGGCTACCGAACCCAACTTTTTGGCTGCCGGTATCGCGGCAATGCCCCTATCCTGTGCTGATGAGTGCGGATCCGCAGCTGGCCACCGCCGTGGCGGCAGGCCATCCACGCCGGTCGGTGATCGAGGCGGCGTGGCGGGCGATCGGGTCCGGCGTCGAGGTGCTCAGCAGTGACGACGGCGGACCGCTGACCCGGACCGTCAAGCGCATCATCGACCCGTTGGTGCTGCGGTTGCGGTCCAACCCGCTGTATTCGGCCCCGGTGGTCGCCCCTGAGACCGCTGCGGCAATGCACGAACTGATCGTGGGCAGCGCATCCGAATTGCGCGGCGCCGCAGCATGGTTCGCGGTCCTCAAACTCGAGCGCCGCCGGCAGCGGATCCGCACCGGAAACGCCCAGGAGCTCTACTTCCCGGTGTGCTTTGAGCTCGCGGTCACCAAAGGCGCACCGGCGCCGGAGGATCGCGAGACCGCGGCCACCCTGCTCGGCGAGATTCACCAGGGCCGCGACCGTACCGCGATCGAAGTGCTGCATCAGTACGTGGCCAGTGCGGATGTCGTGGCCACCCTGACCGGTCAGCTCGAACGCAGTTGGGCTGACGTGCGGGCAGGCGAGACGGTGACGGGCCCGTTCCTGGCCGAGCTTTCCACGGTGCTCGGCCCCGCCCACGGACATCGCGCGGCGACGGCCCGGCAACGGGTCTGGTCGGCCATGATCAGCGACACCACCCCGTACAACCTCGGCGCACTGGCCCGTGTCGAATCGGCGGAGCTGCCCTGGTCGATCGTCGACATGGGTCTGAGTTCGGTTGCGCCGCAACGACCGCCCGCCCATCGCCGGTTGGGCAGACAGCGATCGCCCGCTGGATCGCACTGTGGTGGACCGGGTCCGGGCGACGCTGCGCCGCGCCCTGGACCGCGACGCCCTGCCCGACATCCCGTTGCTCTGCGAAGAGGAAGTCGACCGCGCCTGCGCGCCGTGGGGGCTGCTGTCCGAGGACAAGCAAGCCACGCTGGTGGCCGGCATCGAGGTCGCGGTCGAGCTGGCGCCGCTGGACCGAACCGTGGCAAGCCGTTACGCGCTGGCAGCACAGATCCAGGCGCGGCTGCGCAAGGAGGCGTACGTGCTGCACGCCCGGCGCTACCTCGCCGAGGGCGCCCCGATCCACCCTCGACAGCGGCAGGTGGTCGACGACCTGGCCGCGTATGCGCCGCCCTACCTGAGCCGCCTGTGGGCCCGGCTGCACGGGCGCGACGTGTGGCAGGAGCCCTGCGAGGACGTCGACGAGATGCGGTCGCTGTTGGAGGGGGTCGCTCGCTCGGTGAGCCTCGATCACCGCCAACGGATCAAGGCGATGCTGGAATTGCAGGTGGCCGGATGAAATTGGTTGCCGATTCCGGCCTTTGGACCCTCGGCCCGGTCAGCGCCGAGACGCCGCTGGCCGCGGTGCTGGAAGTCAGCGGCGCCGTGCTGTCCTGGACGGTGGACGACCCACCCGGCGACGGGCGAGCCCAGATCACCTTCACCGATCTGTCCCGTGCCGACTGGCTTTGGCGGGTGTTCGGCGAAGCCGGACATGTCGCGCTGGCTGCTGCCGCGGATGCGGTGGACGGCGCGACCAGCATCGAGCTCACCGGCGTCGACATCGTGCCGGGGTCGGTCGACCCGCTGCGCCGACTGGCCATCGGGCATTGGCTGCGGCGCTGGTGGCCGGCGAGCCGCCAGGACGGCATCGCCGGCCTGGATCGTGCGCTGCTCGACGTCGAGATCGCGCTGCTGACCGTCGGTGCGCAGGGCTTCTTCACCGACGACACGCTGGATTCGGATGTGGCCGGCCTGCTGGCGCCGCATGCCGCGGCGTTGTTCACCCATCTCCGCAGCGACGATCCGCGGATCGCGGACCTGGTGCGCGCGGGCGCCGGGCTTGCCGACGAGATCGGTGTGGACGACGATGTGTGGACGGAACTGCTTGCCGCTCTTGATGATTCGGATACGGTGCCAGCTGCGCCGAGCGGGCGTCGCGACGACTACGCGCTGGCTGCGGGCGCCGACGCGGGCCCCCGAAGCGCGACTCTGATCGCCAGGGGCGTCTCATCCGTCAACTGGACCGCAGTGCCCCCCGCAATCTTCGATGCGGGCGAGGACACCGTCGATTGGAGCGTCGAGGCGGGGGTAGCGGCCGTGGTGCGGGCGGCGATCGTCGGGCCGGGCCCGGCCACCGGTGTCCCGGTGCGGTTGCAGTCGGGCGCCATCAGCGGGGCCGGTGTTCTGGATGGCGATGGCCACGCGAACCTTCCCCTGGTCGACGCCGAAGCGCGGCCGATGACCGAATCCGCCGCCTGGGATCACGATTGGGCGCAGACCGCGGTGATCGTCGGAGCCGACACGACCGAGCCCCGGGAAACCCGCGAACGGATCCGCCGTTGGGTGCGCGCCCGCCTGGACCGGCCGCCGGCGGACGCGTTTCTGGCCGAGATTTTGGCTTCCGAATCCGCCTACTAAGCCCCACTAAGAACCCCTATGCTGAGCGAGTGCCAAACAATTATCGAGTCGTTCAGTGGAACACCGGAAACGTGGGCAAAAGCTCGCTCAAGTCGATCGCCGACAACCCCATGCTGGAACTGGTCGGGTGCTTTGCCTGGTCACCGGAGAAGGTCGGGCGTGACGCCGGCGAGTTGGTGGGCATCGCTCCGCTCGGGGTCGCCGCGACCAACGACGTGAACGCGCTGCTCGCGCTCAAACCGGACTGCGTCGTCTACAACCCGATGTGGATCAACGTCGACGAGCTGGTCGGCATCCTGTCCGCGGGTGTCAACGTGGTGACCACGGCGTCCTTCATCACCGGGCACAACCTGGGCGAGGGCCGCGACCGGATCCTCGAGGCTTGCGAGAAGGGCGGGTCGACGATCTTCGGCTCCGGCGTGAGCCCGGGCTTCGCCGAGCTGCTGGCCATCGTCTCGGCGATGGTGTGCAACCGCGTCGACAAGGTCACCGTCAACGAAGCCGCCGACACGACGTTCTACGACTCGCCGGAGACCGAGCGGCCGGTGGGCTTCGGCCAGCCGATCGACCACCCGGACCTGCCGGCGATGGCCGCCAAGGGGACCGCGATCTTCGGCGAAGCCGTCCGGCTGGTGGGCGACGCGCTCGGCGTCGAACTCGACGAGGTCCGCTGCGTCGCCGAGTTCGCCCAAACCACGGCCGACCTCGAAATGGCGTCCTGGACCATCCCCGCGGGACACGTCGCGGGTACCTACATCAGCTGGCAGGGCATCGTCAACGGCAAGACCCTGATCGACCTCAATGTCCGGTGGAAAAAGGGTCAGACCCTCGAGCCGGACTGGAAGATCGAGCAGGACGGCTGGGTCATCCAGATCGACGGGCAGCCGACGGTGACGACCAGGGTCGGCTTCCTGCCGCCGCCGTACTTCGAGGCCACGACGCTCGAGGAATTCATGGACCTCGGCCACATCATGACCGCGGTGCCGGCCCTCAACGCGATCCCCGCCGTCGTCGCCGCGGCGCCCGGCATCGCCACCTACGCCGATCTTCCGCTGACGCTCCCCCGCGGCTTCGCGAAGGTCTAGTCCCCCGACGCGGCTCTGGCCGGCGCGGCCGCCCGTCGCCGGGCGGGTTTGGCGTAGGTCGCGCCGAGCTGGGGCACCTCGACCGGGCCCTGGTGACGGGCGGCCTCCATCGCGGAGCGCAGCGGACCCGCCAACCCCGCGAACGAACCCATGTCGAACACCCGCGTCGTCAACAGCCGGTTGTGCACGTATCCGAACGAGCCGCCAACCTCGGGGTCGGCCCAGCCGAGCGTCCCGCCCAGACCCACGTGGCCGAACCCGCGCAACAGACCGGGCACCGGCGACTCGTGGTAGCCGAGGTGAAAAGGCATGGGCACCACCATGTTTGCATCCGGCCACTTGATTCGCGCCTGCCCGGCCAGCCCGCGTGCCAACTCCTTGGACAGGTACTTCTTGCCGTCGATGCGGCCGTCGTTGGCCAGCACCGCATACATCTTGGCCAGACCGCGGCCGGTGACCACGCCGTTGGCCGCGGGGATCTCGCCGTCCAGGAACGGGGTGTCGCCCTGCATCAGCGACATGATCCCGGGGAAGTACATCGCGCCCAGCGCTCCGGAGTACCGCATGTTGGCCACCCTCGGTGCGACGAAGTTGAGCAGTGGGGTCCGCGTTATTCGCTTCTGCGGCATCAGGATCTGCGCGGGTGTGGTCGGCGAGCCCTGCGGTGGGCGGCCGAGATGCAGGCCGTCGGTGTTGAGCGGACGCGCGACCTCCTGCCGGATCAGCTCGCGCATGCCTTTGCCCGTCACCCCCCGGGCCAGCCCGGACAGCAGCCAGCCGTACGTCAGCGCGTGATAGGCCTGCACACCGCGCAGGTGGTCGACGGGCGCGGCGGCGAGCCGCGCCTCCATGGCCAGGTGGTCCATCAACTCCGTCTTGGTGACGCCGCGCAGGTGCGACAGACCGGATCGGTGCCGAAGCACATCGCGAACCGTGATGTCGCCCTTGCCGTTGGCCGCGAACTCCGGCCAATACTCGGCGACCGGGTCGTCGTAGGACAACAAGCCCCGATCGGCCAGCCGGTGAATCACCGCCGACGCGATGCCCTTGGTCGCCGAGAACACCATCGCGCCGGTGTCGGCGGTCCAAGGCTGCGTGCCGGCCCGGTCCGACCACCCGGTCCAGACGTCGACGACCGCAACGCCGTCGACATAGACGGACAGGGCTCCCCCGCCGAACCGTCGCCCGGGGAACTGCTGCGCAAATTTTGTGACGACATTCGCGAAATGCGGATCGGCGGCGCCAGACACGCCGCGGGGCAGGCCATCGTCGGTGACGAGCAGAGTCGACGGTGTCATGGTGCCCCCGGGCCTGGTGCGCATCGGGCAGCAACCGCCGGAGCGGCTCCTCCACGATGAGGTGCGATTACCAGAACGAAGCTATCAGTCGAGCAGAGGCCTGGAAGTCACTTGGGCGGATCGTGCTCCGGGGACTCCCCGACATCGGCACCAGGCAAAGGCTCGGGAGGCGAATCATTCAGGAACTTGCGCAGCCGAAGCAGCTGATTGATCACGATGCCGAGGCCCAGCAGCATCAGCACGACGACTATCGCCACCACCGCTCCAGTGCTCATGGGATCCATTGTGATCCATCCCATGTCGACCGGGCGAGGTCGTTGTTTGCCGGCTTGACCGCGGCGGCCCGTGCGAAATCTTCGGCCGGGCCGGGAGCGGATCCCGGTCCGGGTGTTTCGGAATCACCCGTTCGGGTAGCCGGACCGATAACAACAATGTACGAGGACGGAGCGAAAGCGCATGAGTACCGAAGACAAGATCAAGAACAAAATCGAGGACCTCGGCGGCCGGGCGAAGGAAGCCGTCGGCAAGGCCACCGGCGACGACGACACCAAGAACGAGGGCCGTGGAGATCAGGCCAAGTCCAGTCTGAAGGACGCCGGCGAGAAGGTGAAGGACGCCTTCAAGAAATAGCTCTCACTCTCGACCAGCGGGTTTACTGAAGACGCCGGTAAACCTGCTGGTTGTCTTTTGTGGGGACGGCAGGACGGGCTCTGGCACCCGAGCGGGTCAGCACGCTGGTTGCGCGGGAGCTACCCGCGCGCCCCGGGGCGGGATTATCGTCGAGTCATGCCGCTACCCCATGTCGACCCGGAGCGCCACGTTTCGGCATTCAACCGCACCATGACGAAGTTTGCTCGCAGTAGGCCCGGGAAGTTCCTCGCACAGCACATTGCCGCGAAGTCCGATCCGTGGCTGATGCGGGTGTCCCGCGACAAAGTGTCCTGGGGAATGTTTGCTGTGCCGTCGGCGACGCTGCACATGACGGGCGCTAAGACCGGTGAGCCGCGTCAGGCCCAGGTCTCCTACTTCCACGACGGTCGCGACGTGATTGCGATCGCCTCCAACTTCGGCGCCAGCACGCACCCGAATTGGTACTACAACCTGAAAGCGCACCCCGAGTGTGAGTTGGGCGGGGACGGCTTCGTGGCCGCCGAGGTCACCGATCCCGCCGAGTGGGCTCGGCTCTACGGCCTCGCCGAACGCTCGTACCCTGGCTACAGCGACTACCGCGCCGCGACCGTGGCGATCGGCCGCAAGATTCCGGTTATGCGCCTGGTTCCCCGGTAGCGGTTGAGAATGCGAGCTTTGGGCAATCCTTGTCGCCACCTGTATCGAATACAGGTAAAGGGGAGACCCGGACGCGACAGTTGGGATGAAGGTGAACATTGTGAAGGTGATCAATAGCCGGACGCGCAGGCTTGCGGCGGCCGCTGGGGTAGCCGCGCTGATGACGGCTGCCGTGCCGTTCAGCGGCCACGCGCCATCGGCAAGTGCCGAGCCATGTCCCGACGTCGACCTGGTGTTTGCCCGCGGCACCAGCGAGCCGGCTGGTGTCGGCGGCATCGGTAGCGGCTTCATCGACGCGCTGCGCGGGCAGATCGGCGGTCGGACGCTCGCGGTGTACCCGGTGAACTACCCGGCCAGCAGCGACTTCGGCAACCCCGACTTCCCGGCGACGTTCATCGACGGGATTCGGGACGCGAGCTCGCACATCGAGTCGATGGCAGCGAGCTGCCCCAAGACCCGGGAAGTGCTGGGCGGTTTCTCGCAGGGCGCGGCGGTGGCCGGTTTCGTCACCTCGCCGGCCGTACCGAAGGGTGTTCCCGCTGCTTCGGTGCCCGCGCCGATGTCACCCGACGTCGCCAACCACGTCGCCGCCGTCATTCTCTTCGGCACACCGTCGAACCAATTCCTCGAGCATTACGGCGCACCGGATATCGCCATCGGCCCGCTGTACCAGCCCAAGACGCTGCAGCTGTGCGCTCCCGGCGATCCGATCTGCGGCGGCGGCGACAACGGCGCGGCGCACGCGTCGTATGTCGTCAACGGGATGGCGGGCCAAGCCGCGAACTTCGTCGCCAGTCACCTGTAGTTAACGCCCACCTGGTTGCCGCGCAGGCAACAAGCCTTGCAGAATCGCTGCGTGCGAATTCTGATAACGGGCGGTACGGGATTTGTCGGTGGGTGGACTGCCAAGGTCATCGCTGACGCGGGGCACTCGGTTCGGTTCCTGGTGCGCAATCCCGATCGGCTGCAGACCTCGGTCGCCCAGCTGGGCGTCGACGTGTCGGATTACGCCGTCGGCGACATCATCGATCGCGTCTCGGTACGGGAAGCCCTGCAGGGATGCGACGCCGTCGTGCACAGCGCCGCTCTGGTGGCGACCGATCCGCGTCAGACCAACGAGATGCTGACCACGAATATGCAGGGCGCTCAAAACGTGCTGGGCCAAGCGGTCGAACTCGGTCTGGACCCGATCGTGCACGTGTCGAGCTTCACCGCGCTGTTCCGTCCGGGCCTGGAGACGCTGACCGCGGACCTGCCGGTGGTCGGCGGGGCGGATGGATACGGAACCTCCAAGGCGCAGGTCGAGATCTATGCGCGGGGTCTGCAGGACGCGGGTGCGCCGGTCAGCATCACTTATCCCGGCATGGTCCTGGGGCCGCCGGTCGGCAACCAATACGGCGAGGCCGGCGAAGGTGTCCGGGCGGCCCTGCAAATGCACGCGATCCCCGGGCGGAGCGCGGCCTGGCTGATCGTCGACGTCCGCGACCTGGCCGCGGTGCACGCGGCATTGCTCGAGCCCGGCCGCGGACCGCGGCGCTACACCGCCGGCGGTCATCGGGTTCCCGCCGCCGACCTTGCGAACCTGCTCGGCCAGGTGGCCGAGACGCCGATGGTCGCCGTTCCGATTCCCGACGCCGCGCTGCGCGTCGCGGGGGCGGTGCTGGATAGGGCTGGGCGATTTCTCCCCTTCGATACGCCGTTCACCTCAGCGGGGATGCAGTACTACACCCAGATGCCGGCATCCGACGATTCGCCCAGCGAGAAAGAGCTCGGCATCACCTATCGGGACCCGCGGGACACCGTGACCGACACGATTGACGCCCTGCGCAGCGCCAGCAGCTAAGGCTGCCTGCTCTTTGTCAAGCTGCGCACGAAGCCGCGCACGCCGGCGCCGACGAACGGCACGGGCGCCAGCGTGGCGATCAACGCACTCTTGGCACCGACGAGGGGCCGGCTGCGCAGCCCGAGCAGCAGGTCGGCGCTGTCGCTGACCAGGCCCACAGCCGCCCAGCGCCGGAATTCGCCGTCGCCACCGCGCAACAACGCGGCGCAGGCGCCCGACCCGATGACGAGGTCCCGAATCCCGATCGTCTGCATCAGCAGCGTCTCGGTACCCGAGTCCGGCTTGAAGAATCGGTCCGGCGCGAGCAGCATCGCGGCTCCGACGCCGACGCGGGCCGCCGCGACAAGTGCCAAGATCGACGACGATGTCCGGGTCGGTTCCTGTGCCACGGGTCAACCCTATCCGCGGCGCTTTGCGCCGTGCCCGCTGTGCCCGCTGTGCTCGCCGAGCCCCCGGCTGGCCGGGCGCTCGAACTCTCAGGCCCGGCTGGCGGGGCGCTCGGCGAGACTGGGCATCAGAGCCGCGGGAAGCGTTGCTAAGCGGCGGGTTTGATCTCGAGGCCGACGTGCACCTTGTCGATGCCGCCGCGCACGATCGAGTGCACGTAGAACCACGGAGCGTGATACCAGTAGCGCTTGAGCACGGCGTTGTAGACCCGCCGCGTCTCAGACTTCGGTAGGACGCGGGCGACGCCCTCGACCTCGTCACTCTTGGGTTTGCCCAAGGCCCCGCTCTTGGCGATCGTGACGCGGGGTGTGTTGTTGATCCGCTTGGTTTTCCATGAGCCGTCGTCGGTGATGACGAGAAGCTTGTCGCCCTCTGGCACACCCCAGATCGCCGTGGGCTTGGGGCGGCCGTCCTTGGTGAATGTGGTCAACAGCAGATACTTGGACGCAATGATGTCCTGGAAACTCGGAGCCACGCCATTTTCCTTATCTGTGGAGGTAACCAGGACAATTCCCCGGCCGGGACGTTCCTAATCGGATTGTTGATCCACCGGCGTCAATGCAGCCGCTGTTGCCAGTCGGCGGGCAGGCGCTCGGCAGGTCCTGGCACCGATTGGCCAAGCGGATGATGTTCCGGTGGCGCAAGCGGCGGGCCGTCGTAGAACTGTTGGTCCCGGTAGTCGTAGAACCAATGCTCGCCGGGTTCGAAACTGGCGATCAGCGGGTGCTTGGCGGCTTCGGCGTGGGCAGTGGCGTGCTGGCCCGGCGATTGGTCGCAGCAGCCGATGTGGCCGCATCGGGCGCAACGGCGTAGGTGAAACCACCATCCCTGGTGTTGCTCACACTCCACGCACCCGGCCCCGCTGGGCGTGACGGTGGTGTCGATGCCTTTCAGATCGCTCACTCAAGCTCCGATCTAGAAACGCGCGCTCGCGATCGCGCACAGGCCAGTCTGCGGTGGACCCGGCCGCAAAGGCAAGGGCGGGGTTCGGACCTAGGTGCTCGCGGCGCGACCGCGACGGGCCGAGCGTGCGGCCAGCTTCACGCTCGGCGTCGTCAGTTGCTTGCGCCGGCTGTCGAAATCGATTGGCTCACAGTGTAACTGTCGATTCCCTCGGTTCCGAGCTCCCGGCCATATCCACTGTTTTTGACGCCGCCGAAGGGTGCGGCCGGGTCCATGATGTAGCCCTCGTTGACGCCGAAGGTGCCGGACCGGACCCGGGCCGCGACGCCGTACCCGCGTTCGACGTCGGCGGTGAACACCGATCCCGCCAGCCCGTACTCGGAATCGTTGGCCACCCGGATCGCCTCGTCCTCGTCACGATAGGAAATGACCGTCAGCACCGGGCCGAAGATCTCTTCGCGCGCGATCCGCATGTCGTTGGTTGCGTCGCTGAACAGTGTCGGGCGCACATACCATCCGGTGTCGAGGCCGTCGGGCATCTCGGTGCCACCGATAACCAGCCGTGCCCCTTCGCTTTTGCCCGATTCGATATATCCACGGACCCGCTCCTGCTGGCGTTGCGCCACCAGCGGGCCGATCTGGGTGTTGGGATCAGCCGGGTTGCCGACGGTCATCGACGCCATCCCGGCGGCCAACGCGTCGACGAATTCGTCTTTGCGCTTCTCGGGCACCAGGATCCGGCTCAGCGCATTGCAGACCTGGCCACTGTTGGCCAGGCTGGCCATCTGGATGCCGGTGGCGGTGGCCGCGGGATCGGCGTCGTCGAGCACGATGGCCGCCGACTTACCGCCGAGTTCGAGGCTCACCTGCTTGAGCCCTTCGGCGCAGGCAAGGGCGACTTTCCGGCCGGCGGCCGTGGAGCCGGTGAACGAGACTTTGTCGACGCCGGGATGCCGCACCACGAGCTCGCCGACTTCCCGGCCCCCGGGCAGCACGTTGAACACACCGGGCGGAAGGTCAGCTGCCGCAACCAGATCGGCGAGCAGCTGGGCATCGAGCACCGACTCGGGCGCGGGCTTGAGCAGCACCGAACAGCCGGCCAACAGCGCCGGCACCACCTTGGTGACGGTGAGGAACTGCGGCATGTTCCACGGCACCACCGCGGCGACGACGCCCACCGGAAGCTTGCGGATCCGGATGTTCTTGCCGTACAGGCCGGGACGTTCTTCCTGCCATTCGTAGCCTGCGGCGAAGTTGCAGAACGCCGACATCATGGTCAGCGGCAGCCGAACCTGCGCCCTTTTGGCGAAGCTGATGGGAGCTCCGATCTCGGCCGAGATCAGTGCGGCCATATCGGCTCGCCGCTCCTGGTAGATGCCGGCCAGCCGGGTGATTGCCTCGATCCGTTCCGCCGGTTGCATGCGTGGCCACGGCCCGGTGTCGAACGCCGCCCGTGCGGCGTCTACCGCGCGGTTGACGTCGGCAGGTCCCGCGCACACCGCATGGCCGATGACGGCCTCACTGTGCGGGGATTGCACCGAGATGGCGCCCTCCTGGCCCGAAGCCGGCGCTGCCCACTTCCCGTCGATGAAAAGTTGGTCCCTGTCGTACATCAAACTCCTTGGATCTCTCGGGATCTGGCCTGGCATCAGCGTCAGGTATTGCGACCGCCGTTCACGCCGAGGATCTGCCCGGTGATGTAGCTGGCTTCCTCGGAAGCGAAGAACGCACACGCGGCGGCGATATCCTCCGGCTTGCCCACCCGGCGAACCGGCGTGCGAGCGATGTGGTCCTCCACGGTTCCGCCGAGTAGATGCCGGCTCTCGGCGCTGCGCAGCATCGGTGTGTCGATGAATCCCGGTGGCACGGCGTTGACGGTGATCCCGCTCGGGCCGAATTCCAGCGCGAGCGACTTGGTCAGCCCGTTCACCGCGGACTTCGCCGCCACGTAGTGGGCCATGAACGGCTGACCGGAATGCGTGCTGGACGACGAGATGTTGATGATGCGTCCCCAGCCCGCCTCGACCATGTCGGGCAGTACCGCCTGAATGGTGTTGAACACACCGTTCAGGTTCACATCGATCACCTTCGACCATTCCTCGAAAGACATGCTCAGGAACTTCTTGAAGCCCTCCACCCCGGCGGCATTGACCAGCACCAGGATCGGGCCCAATGCGTCGCGGATCGCAGATATCGCCGCGTCGACCTGCGCACGGTCGGTGACGTCGGCGACGTGGCCGAACCCGTCGTCGGTGGGCGTGAGATCGAGGACGGCCACCTGGAATCCGTCACTGCGCAACCTCTCGGCGACGGCTCGGCCAATCCCCGAGGCACCGCCCGTCACGACCGCTGTCTTCGCGCTCAAGCCGACCTCCACCTTTCCTGAGCGATCGCTCAAACGGTTGGCTTCACATGCCTATCACCCGGTATCGATTACGGTCAAGCCTATGGACCGGCCTCCGTTTCGCTTCGCGGTGCAAGCGACCAACGCCTCCGGCGGGCACGAGTGGCGCGATACCGTCCGCAAGGTCGAAGATCTGGGCTATTCAACGCTTTTCCTCGCCGATCACTATCTCGGCCCGGGACCCGCGCAGCGAGCCGCGCGCACCCCTCGCCAGGACCTTGCCCCGATTGCTGCGATGGCGGCGGCGGCCGCCCACACGGAGACGCTGCGCATCGGTTGCCGGGTGTTCTGTATCGACTATCACGTGCCGGCGGTATTGGCCAAGGAAGCCGCGACGCTTGATCTGCTCTCCGACGGCCGTCTGGAGTTGGGCATCGGGGCCGGCTGGAGCGAAGTCGAATACAGCGCGATGGGACTCGAATTCGACCGTCCGGGTCGCCGAATCTCCAAGCTGGCCGAGGTCGTCGCGCTCATCAGGGCCCATTGGGAGGGCGCAGAACTGGATTGCTCGGGCGAATTCGTTCAGGTGCGTGGGTATGCGGGACGGCCGCGGCCGGTGCAACGTCCGCATCCGCCGATCATGATCGGCGGCGGTGGGCAACGCGTGCTCTCACTCGCCGGCCGCGAGGCTGACATCGTCAGCATTTCCAGCGTTCCGTTCGTGGCACGCGATGCCGACGGCCTCGATCCCCAGGCGGTCGCCGAGCGTCGAATCGGCTTCGTAGCGGCCGCGGCCGGTGTCCGCTATCGCCAACTCGACGTCGAGAGTTCCCCGTACTTCACCGAGATCACCAACGATCCCGAGACGGCGTTGGCCGACATCGCGAAGACGACGGGCATCTCGGCCGACCTGCTGCGCAACCACCCCAACGTCCTGATCGGCACGCCGGAAAGCGTTGGGGAATTGCTGCGTTCGCGCCGCGACAGCCTCGGCGTCAATTACGTCACGGTGCAGCAATCGCAGATCGAATCCTTCGCACCGGTGGTAGCCCTGCTGCACGGCCGCTGAGCCTTGACCGCTGCTGGCAGAGGTGCAAGCATGGCAGCTACCCATTTGGGCGATCGCTCAAATGGTGTCGGCGCCACTTTCACCACCGCGGAGATGAGACAACTCAATGGCAAAGCGGACGAGATTTAACGAATACCAGGATCGGTATGCGAACTACCGATTCGAACTCACCGATGACGGAATCTTGTTCATGCAATGCCACACCAATGGCGGCAGCCTGGTGTGGGACTGGCGCGCACACGACGACATGTCGGATGCGTTCGCCGACATCGCCGGAGACCGCGAGATCAAAGTCCTGATCCACACCGGCACCGGCGAGAACTACAACGCCAACTGGGGGCGCTTGCCCAACGGCGACCTGGTCGACAAGCCCGAGTATCTGCTGATGCCCGGAACTCGCGGCCTGGTCAAGCTCGACGAAAAGGCTTGGTATGCAAGACACCTGATCACCAACGTACTCGACGTCGATGTTCCGGTGATCAGCGCGGTCAACGGGCCGTGCAACATCCACTCCGAGGTGGCACTGCTCGGCGACATCGTCCTGGCCTCCGAGGACACCTACTTCCAGGACGCATCCCACTTCCCCCGCGGTCAGGTGCCGGGCGACGGCCAACACGTCATCTGGAGCTTCCTGGCCGGCCACACCCGCGCCCGCTACTTCCTGTTGACCGGTATGAAGCTCGGCGCCCAGGAGGCCAAGGAGTGGGGCGTCGTCAACGAGGTGCTGCCCAAGGACCAACTGCTGGACCGGGCTTGGGAACTCGCACGCGAACTGGTCAAGCGCCCGCCACTGACGCTGCGCTACTCACGCCAGCTGTTCACCAACCCGCTCAAGCGGGCGTTCCTCGATGAACTCGGCCACGGTCTGGCGCGGGAAACCTACGCACAGCGGGCCTTCTTCCCGTTCGGCGGCGAGATGGCCCCGCTGGATCGGGCATGGGACTCCGAGCCCTGGTCGACGTCGGCCAACGGCGGCCAGCGCAGTGAAGGAGTTCCCTCGTGACCAGCATCCAGCAACGGCTGTCGACCGGCCGGGGCAAGTTCACCACCGACTACCCCGAATTGGGTACCGGCCCGGTCAACTACGAAGACTCGATCTCGGAGGAGTTCTTCGCCGCCGAACGCAAGGCAGTCTTCGAGCGAAACTGGTTGTGCGTCGGACGTATTGAACGCCTACCGCGCAAAGGCTCTTACTTCACCCGCAACCTGCCCGGCCGCCTTGCCTCGATCGTGATCGCCCGCGACCTCAATGACACCGTGCATGCGTTCCACAACGTGTGCGCCCACCGCGGCAACAAGGTCGTCTGGCAGGAGCACCCCGGCGAGGAGTCATCGGGCACCTGCCGCGCGTTCTCCTGCAAGTACCACGGATGGCGCTACGGCCTGGACGGCAAGGTCAACCACATCACGAATGAAGGCGAATTCTTCGACCTCGACAAGAGCAGCCTGGGCATGCCGCCGGTGCACTGCGAGGTGTGGGCGGGGTTCATCTTCATCAACCTCGCCTCCAAACCGGGACAAGTTCCGTTGCCGCTGCGGAGTTTCCTCGGCGACGGGCTGCTCGCTATCGAGTCGTATCCGTTCGAGAAGATGACGCAGCGTTACGGCTTTTCCACCCGGATCAACGGCAACTGGAAACTGGCCGTCGACTCGGTCTGCGAGTGGTACCACCCGCCGTACGTGCATGGGCGCTTCATCGATCCCGACGTCTCAAAGGCCGAGAAGATGGTGCCGCCCGTCGACTCCTACCACTACGAACTGTTCCGGCCGCACATGCTGACCTCGGTTCCCGGGCCGCCGCCGCTGCCGCCGCGCGACCCCGGCACCGCGGGACCCGCCCGACAAGACCAGCGTTGGGTCTACAAACTGTTCCGTGCCGGGCTTTTCGGGCCCGACGATGTTCCCGATATCGGTCTCGACAACGGGGGCTTGGGGGAGTCTGGCTTTCTCAACCGCGGCAACATCGCCTCGTGGGGCAACGACCAATTCTGGGTCTTTCCGAACATTTCGATCCAGATCTGGGCGCGCGGCTACTACATCACCTACACCTACTGGCCGGAGACCGTCGATTCGCACATCTACGAGATCGACATGTACTTCGTACCGCCGGAGAGCGCGCGGGACCGGCTGGCGCAGGAGTTGGTGGTCGACAGCACAATCGAGTTCGCGATGCAGGATGTGAATACCATCGAAGCGACGCACTCGGCGCTGAAGACGCGAGCGCAGAACACCTTCCACCTGTCCGACCAGGAATTGCTCATCCGACAGTTCCACGCGGTCATCCGTGACACGGTCGACGCCTACCAGTCCGGGGAGTCGTCATGATCAATTTGGCACTGCCGGAAGGCTTCGCCGATCTCGAACCTTTTGTCGCAGATTGGGCTCTGCCGACCCGGGCGCAACGCTACGAGGCGCGGCTATCGAAGCCCTACGACGAACTCGTCAGGTTCTATGACGCCATCGCTTCGCGAGCCGAGGACGCGATCGCCCACCTGAATGCCCTCGACATCAACGAATTACCAGAGGACGCCGAACGGCTGCTGCACCTGCTTTACTCGATGATTCTGGTCTCATACGCGGTCAACGTGTTCAAGCAGAATCGCATCCCAGACTCCGGTGCCGCGTTCTTCGACATGGTCGCCGAACCGGCGGTGTGATATGACCGGACTGTGACCGCATCCGAGCGACCGAAGGCGCGCGACTCCACGACGCGCGACATGCTGGTGGCCGCGACGAGTCAGATCATGGTCGAGGAGGGTTATGCCGCGGCGACGTCGCGCCGGGTCGCCGCCAAAGCCGGTGTCAAGCCGGCGTTGGTGCACTACTACTTCCCCACGATGGACGAGCTGTATCTGGCCGTCTTCCGCCGCGGCGCTGCCGTCTATCTGGAGCGCCAGCAGACGGCATTGTCTTCCGACCGCCCGCTGCACGCCTTCTGGGACACCCTCATCGAGCCCAAGGACACCCGGTTGCTGCTGGAGTTCATGGGACTTGCCAACCACCGCAAGGAGATTCGCGCGGAGATCGCCGCGTGGTCGGACCGGTGGCGCGAGCAGCAGATCACCGCGCTGAACTTCATCATCCGCGAACATGACATCGATACCGACGAATTCCCGCCCGCGGCCATCGCGGTCTTCATCGCCTCGATAGGACGCACCCTGATCTTGGAAGAGGGACTGGGTTCCTCCGGCGGCCACGACGCGGCGGTCGCACTGGTCAACCGCCTCCTGGACCGGTTCGAAATGCCGGAACCCAAGGCCCGCCGAGACCGCGGCGCGCGGGGCTGAGCCAAGCGGCTCAGGGCAACACGACCCGCAGTCTCTCCCAGCCGCGCACGGTCGAGGTTGATGCGAGTTGTGCTGTGTCGTAATCGATATCCCACTCCGGCCAGCGGTTGAGCATCTCGTCCAGCGCGACGCGTCCCTCCAGGCGGGCCAGGTTTGCCCCGAGGCAGTAGTGCACGCCTTTTCCGAAGGTGATGTGCGAGATGTTGTCGCGATGGATGTTGAAGGTATCCGGATCGGTGTATCGGCGGGGGTCGCGGTTGGCTGCGCCGAACAGCAGCAGCATCGCGCTGCCCGCCGGAACGGTGGTGCCGTAGCACTCGAAATCCTTTGCCATCCACCGCGCTACGTGCGGGCCGGTGGGTTCGAAGCGCAATGTCTCGTCAACGGTACGGTTCAGCAGCGACCGGTCCCGGTAGATCTCCCGGCGTTGGTCGGGGTTTTCGGCGAGCACCTTGGCCAGCCAGCCGATCAGCCGCCCGGTGGTCTCGTTGCCCGCACCGGCGACCACCTGGGTGTAGTGCAGCACCTCTTTGCGGGTCAGCTTTCGGTGCACCCCGTCCTCGTCGTCGAACTCGACGTTGAGCAGGGTCGTCATCAGGTCGTCGGACGGGTTCTTCGATCGCCATTCGACGTAGTCGGCATAGATCCGGCCGTCCGCGATGGAGTCGGCGTTGGCGACCTTGAGCGGCGCTCCCGGTTTGGTGCGCAGATTGGCGTCATTGGCGTCGCGAACCGAGACCTGTTCGGACTCCGGGATTCCCAACAGCATTCCGATCACCCGCATCGGCATCATCGACGCGAGCTCGGCAATGATGTCGAAGCCCGACGACCCGACGAGTGGATCCAGACAGCGGATGCAATACCGCCGGATCTGGTCCTCGATTTCGGCCATCCGTCGCGGCGTGAACACCCGCGACATCAACCCGCGCAGCATCGTGTGCTCGGGCGGATCCTGGAACATCATGACGCCACGGGGCATATCGAATTTCGACTGGACCAACTCGAGAATGTCGCTGCGACGGTTCGAGAACGTCTCCCAGTTGGCCAGCCCGCTCTCGACATCGGAATGCCGTGATACCGCCCAAAAGTCGTACTGCTCGTTGTAATAGAGCGGGGCCTCTTCGCGTAGCCGCGCGTAGGTCGGATACGGGTCGGCATTGATGCCGACGTCGTATGGGTCGTAGTAGACCTCGGTGTCGTTCGTGACAGTCATCGATGCTTTCCCTTATTTCAGGCAGCTGCCGGCGTCCACCGGCAGCGCCACCCCGGTGATGTAGCGCGCTTCGTCGGAGGCCAGGAACAACACTGCGTTGCTGATGTCTTCGGGTTCCACCCACGGGATCGGCAGATAGTGAAAGCTCTGGCATACCGGCGCAAGATCGTCCGGCCCAGGGTTTTCCAGTTCCGGCCGAAAAGCCCGGTAGGTGGCCTCGTTCAACAGCAGCGGCGAACCCACGTGCGTCGGCAGGACCGCGTTGACCCTGATCATGTGCTGTCCCAATTCGACGGCGAACGACCGCATCAGGCCGATGACACCGTGCTTGGCAGCGACGTAGTGGCCAACGTGCGGATAGGCCTTGTTCCCGGCGACCGAGGACGTCAGGATGATCGCACCACCGCGGTCGCCGGCCAGCACGTGCGGAACGCCGGCTTTCACGGTCTTCCACACCCCGCTGAGGTTGACGTCGATCATCTCTTGCCACAGCGCCTCTTTGGCCTTGTGCAGCCTGCCCGCGGTGGTCCCGATACCAGCGTTGGCCACGATGACGTCAAGGCGGCCGAGCTGCTCGACGCCACTGTCCACGGCGGCCTTCAGTGCGTCGAAATCACGCACGTCGACTTCGGCGGTCACGACGCGGCCCCCGGCGTCCTTGACCATCCCGGCGGTCATGTCCAGGTCTTCGGGCGTCGCGCCAGCTGCCGGGGAGTTCGCGAAGTCCCGGCAGATGTCGACGGCAATGACGTCGGCCCCCTCCTGCGCGAGCCGAACCGCGTGGCTTCTGCCCTGCCCGCGTGCCGCACCGGTTATGAATGCGACCTTGCCGTCCATCCGGCCCATGGCAACCTCCACCGAGTCCTATTTGAGCGATCGCCCAATAAGTGACGCAGGCCATGTCTAACAGCCCCGGGACGAGGTCGTCAAGAGTTCAACGAGGCGTCGATCAGTGTGGCTGCGGCCGTACGGGCATGCACGCCGGGTGCGGTGTCGTTGAGTGAAGTCGCCATCGCGGTCGCGCCTTCGAACAGCGCCGCCAGCTGCTCGAACTACATCAATTGGGGTGCTCGATGTCCTAGCGCGGTCCGCCGTCGTGAAAATCGTGAAGATTTATCACCCAGGTGTGAAAAATTCGTTAAGAGCGAGGCACGACGCCGCCGCAGACCCCAACTTGGAAGCATGACGCTGTTCGAGCTGCGTCCGTCACCTCGGCACGGACCGCGCCCGCAATTCGACCACGCAATCTGGCCGTTGAGTGCCTTCATCGACGAACTGGGCCGGCATTGCGGGGCCGGGGAAGAGATCGCACGCGACGTCGAGCTGCCCACCGACATCCACCCCGGCGATCTACTGGCGGTGGCCTGCACTGGCGCCTATCACTATTCGATGGGCGCCGCCTGCAACTTGGTAGGCCGTCCGCCACTGATCGCCGTCGCCGACGGCCGGCCTCGACCACTGGTGCGCCGGGAAACGATCGCTGACCTGCTAGCCCGCGACTGTGATTGGTCTCACCCATCGCACCGCTCCGGCTCCGTCACAATGGTTATCGACAAGGCGAGGGGGAATAGGCATGTCTGACATGGCTGTTGACTCGCACGACGGCGATTGGCCGCCTATCGCAACCCGAAACACCGACGAAGGGGTAACCCCAGTGCTTCGCGGTGAAAATGGTTGGACGACGGTGAGATCGTGGGTGCTGTTCCTAGCGGCGTGGTTGCCTGCCACCGTCGTGTATGTGGTCGTGCTGGTCGGGGTGTCTTTCTTGCTGACGGCGCTCGGTCCGCACACTCACGATGTCGCGGTGAGCGAGATGAGCACCAACTTGCACAACCTGGCGCACGGCCACGTGGTCACGTTGGTCGGCAGCGCATTTATCAGCGACAGCGGCAATGTGCTGTTTTGGCTGCCGGGCCTCGTGTGCTTGCTGGCCCTGGGCGAACTGATCTGGCGCAGTAGGGGTTTGGTCATCGCATTCGCACTCGGCCACATTGGTGCGACCTTGGCCGTCGCCGCCTGGCTGGCCACCGCGCTTACGGCCGGGTGGTTGCCGATGTCCCTGGCGCGTGCCACCGATGTGGGGATGAGTTATGGCGCTGTATGTGTGCTGGGAGCGCTCACGGCGTCGATCCCGCCACGCTGGCGGCCCATCTGGATCGGTTGGTGGCTTGGCAACGCCATCGCCGCAGCCTTGAGCGCAGACTTCACCGCCGTTGGTCACGTGGTTGCGCTGCTGCTCGGCATCACTTTGTCCTTCCGGCTGCGCTCGATCTTGCACTGGACACTGCTCCACTCGGCTTTGCTCGTCGTCGGTTCTGCCTTCGGCTACATGGTGCTGTGTGGCCCGGCGGGGCCGGCGCCGGTAGCCGGCGCGGCAGGTGCGCTGATCGCACTGGTCGCCGCCTGGATATTGCCGTCACGCGAACGCGCACCAATGCCGCATCAGCGGGGATTCGTGCCGCAACCGGCGCAGTCCTAGTTAGCCACCGACGACCGGAATGCTCGCGTAGCCCAAGGTAATGGATGAGTGAATTAACGGCGTTCACCTTCGTGAATCGGCAGCCGGGGACGGGTGCTGCACCGGATTCACTTCCGCGGCGATTTCTCAGCTTTTCGGCGGACGATCGCGGATCCGCAAAAAGATGAGAAATCGATTAGGTTGGCTCGTGCTCGACCGCATACAGCGCTCAGCGCTCAATATCAGCGATCGCCGCCGCCCCGGGTCGCGCCGGGAGAATCGGCCGCCGTAGGGCGTGCTACCTGCGCCTTCCACGCCTCGGCCGGTGCTGCTGGGGCGTCGTCGTATTCGTCGTGCCGCCTCCACCAACCATACGGCGGCCCCTGCGGGTAACCCGGCGGAGAGTCCTCCCAGCTCTCCTGCCGCCCCAGCGCGGTCATGTCGAGAAAACCCCACGTATTACCCAGAGCCTCGCCCCCGCGACCCGTAATGAAATACGTGCGGAGTACCCGGGCGCCGTCGCGGATGAAGGCGTTCGTGCCTGCCCACTCGTCGACTCCGAAGTCGGCGTCAAAGCTATCGGTGATGGTGTACCACGGCATTTTCCAGCCCATCCGCTGCTTTAGCCGGGCGATGTCGGGTTGGGGCGCGCGCGAGGTGAATACGAGCGTGGTGTCGCTGGCATTGAGGTGCGCGAGATTGCCGACATGGTCGGCGAACATTGAGCACCCGACGCAGGCACGGCCGCGCTCGACACCGGCCGTGCCTTCCGGTTGGCCGTGCACACCCGGATCGAAAAATGCGCGGTAGATGATCAGCTGACGCCGCCCGCTGAACAGGTCCAGCAGGCTCATCGTCCCGTCCGGCCCTGCGAAAGTGTACTGCCTGTCCACGGAGACCCAGGGCATCCGCCGACGCTCCGCAGCAAGCGCGTCATGCGCGCGGGTCATCTGCTTTTCCTTGACGAGCAGTCGCTGCCACCCATCCTGCCATTCCTGCGGCGTCACAATCCGCGGTGTTGTCATCGCAGTAACTCCTTTTGGTTGGCTATCTGTTTTGGTTGAGCTGATTCGGGACAGATTGCTTGTGCTGCCGTCAGGATGCCCACGGCCCGACGCCGCCGACCCTTTCGATCGTGATGCGGGTCAGGTATCCGGGTGGTCGTCGGGCTGCGGGAAATTGGTGCCATCCAAACCACGCTTACTTGCGGGTTGCCGTCGCGATTGACCGTTACCAACGTCGCCGGTGTGGAACCGATGAGCAGGCGTGCGGTGTCGTTGGGTTTCATGATCTTCTCCGGGAACAGTCGCGATATGAGGTCAGCGGATGGTGATCTCGCCCATGTCGATGGCGACTAGCAGTGGCTCGGGGATGCGCTGGTAGTCGCCTTGCCACGCGTAGCCTCGTCGCGTGGTGGGGATGATGATGCCGTCGACGTCACGGTAGTCGGTGGCGTAGAGCATCCCGGTCGCCCCGCCGACGATGTCGATGGTGAAGTCATGGCGGCGCAGCAGCCCATCGGGGCCGAAGCACGAGATCTGTTCGCGGGTGTGGCTTTTGATGCGTCCGGGGAATGTCACTTTCAGCCGCCGCCAGGTTTCACCGTCGACCTCGATCGCGGCGATCTCTTCGGTGGTGAACCCGGGCCAGATGTAGAGGAACGGCGTATTCAGATAGGTCCATAGCGCCTCCCCGGTGAAGTAGGCCAGATGAAGATCATCCCAAGGTGTTTCGAGCTGGTGCCCATCAAACGACTTCTCCGGCTCGTCGCGTGCGTCGATGAGCGTGCCGTCACGGCGCTGGATGACCACGCGGGGGGCTCGAAGACGGACCGTTTGTCTTGACCGGCGAAGTCCATCGTGAGCAGCTGCCGTTTGGTGTCCACCTCACAACGAACGTCCTTGACCGCATCTACTTTGCCCTTGACGTGCCACAGCGCCCCAGTAATGGAGGCGTCGACGGTGATGGACTTGATCTGATTCCATCGGTCCAAGCCACCGTGCGCGCTGACGGCGGTTTCGAGTAGGTCGTTCATCTCTCCTCCTGGCTCCTTCCGGGTTTCTGCTGCATGCGGCCCGCCGAGCGAGCCTTCATCGATATGGAGGATGCGAGTCGCCGAACTCATCGCGGATACCGCGACCATCGCCACAGCGGGCGGGACGGCCTCGGTTCGGCAACAGATCGGGCCTGCCACCATCGACCCTTCCGACTTGGGCGATGAGTGTGGTGGCCATCGGGCCTCTGTACTGGTGGAGGTGATTGCGGTGATGAGAGCCGCGGTGGTGCAGTACGTCACGACCAAGGAAGCTTCGCAACGCAACCGCGAGCTGATCGAAGACGTGTTGAACGAACTTGCTGCCCGCGATGACGGGGGAGTCCAGTATCAGGTGTTGATGTTCGACGACGGGGTTGGATTCATGCACATCGTGGCCTTCGACGGTACTGCCGACCCATTCGGCGACAGTGCCGCCTACCACGAATTCCACCGCGAACTCGCCGCGCGGCTGGCCGCACCGCCAGTCGTGACGCGCGCGACGTTGATCGGCTCCTATCACGGTCGATCTCACGCCACCGCGATGAGTTTCCACCGGCGGCCACCTCAGTAATGCCTAGGAGAGGAGTCAAAATGCAAATCCCGCACATCACATCACGCGAGGAATGGCTGGCGGCGCGCCTGGACCTGTTGGCCAAGGAGAAAGCCGCCAGCCGGCAGCTAGCCGCGCTGGCCGGGCAGCGCCGTGCACTTCCCGCCGTCGCCATCGACAAGGACTATGAATTCGAGGGCCCGGACGGCAAGGTGGCGCTGATCGATCTATTCGAGGGCCGCTGCCAGTTGATCATCTACCACTTCATGTGGCTGCACGACATCGACGAAGGCTGTCCGAGTTGCTCGTTCGCCGTGGACGACATGCCCGATCCGATCCATCTCAACGAGGGCGCAGATACAACACTGGCGCTCGTGTCGCGTGCGCCGTATGCGAGGCTCAGCCAGTTCAAGGCTCGCATGGGATGGCGTCTGCCCTGGTACTCGTCGCACGGCAGCGACTTCAACTACGACTTCCACGTCAGCAACGACGAGTCGAACACCGCGATCGAATACAACTACAAGGACAAGGCCACCCTGGTGCGCGAAGGGCTGGACTACATCGCCGTCGACGGTGCCGACGGGCAGGGGGTGAGCGTCTTCGTCCAGGATGGCGGCAAGGTGTTTCACACCTATTCGGCATACGGTGTCGGTGCTGATGTCATGCTGAGCACCTACCGGTTCCTGGATCTGACCCCGCTGGGCCGGCAGCGCTACATCAACGAATGGCCATGGCACGACACCTATGCGGCGCCCGACCGTCATGAGCACCACCACTGACAGCGGCGGTGAGGACTTCGCGCGGCTGGCCGCGCCGTTTCGGCGCGAGCTGATCGCCTACGGCTACCGCATGCTCGGATCGGTCGACGATGCCGAAGAAGTCGTGCAGGACATCTACTTGCAGGCGTGGCGAGCCTACGAGCGGTTTGAAGGCCGCTCGTCGCTGCGCACATGGTTGTATCGCATCGCCACTCGCGCCTTCGTGAAAGCCCTCGAGCGCCGCAAGCGCCGCCCGCTGCCGTCGGACCTGCATGCGCCGGCCGGCGACCCCACCGCGCGCGTTCGCCCCGGTGATCCGGAGCTGACATGGCTACAGCCCGCCCCCGATTCGCTGCTGGCCGCCACGACGAGCGACCCCGCCACCGTGGTGGCTGCCCGCGAAACCATGCGATTGGCCTTCGTGGCCATGCTGCAGCTGCTTCCGCCGCGGCAGCGGACGGTGCTGATTCTGCGCGATGTATTGGGTTGGCCTGCAGCCGAAGTCGCGGCGCTACTCGATCTGAGCGTGGCCGCAGTCAACAGTGCGTTGCAGCGTGCTCGTGCACGCCTGCCCGCAGACAGCGACTCGCTTGCGCAGCCAACCGAGGAGCGGCAGCGTGACCTGCTTGACCGGTACGTGGCCGCATTTCAAAACGCGGACGTCGATGAACTGCTCGCAGTACTCACCGAGGACGCGCGCTATGAGATGCCACCGTTCATCACATGGTTTGAAGGCAGCGCGGCCATCGGCGCCTTCCTGGGCGCTCGCATGCGCGCCTTCGGCAATACCCCAGTCATACGCACCTCGGCCAACGGGCAACCCGCCGTTGCGCTGTACCCGGCGACCGCTGACGGACAGCATCGCCTGCACGCCCTGCATGTACTGACCCTCGCGTCGCACGGTATCGGTCGCATCGTGGCCTTCATGGATATCGATGCGTTGCTGCGGTTCGACCTACCCGACGTGCTGTCGCCGGAAGCAACGTGATCACGCGTCAGGGGCTTTCCCGACCTGCCAGCGCTGCATCGTTTGCGTGAAAATATTGCGCAGCAACAACTTTCACGGCAGGCGTAGACTCGGACAGATGAACTTGGTCGAGTCGGTCCAACGCAGCCTCAAGTGGCTTGCGACCCCGCACTACCTCGAGCCTCGCCTGGACATGGAAACCCGGCCCATACGCCAAACGCCGCTGGAAATGGAAGTCGTCTACTGCACGATCTCCGGCGGCAGCGCAATGCTGAAGTTCCCGATGACGATGATGATTCTGCCGACAGGCTCCTCGCCCGTCAGGAGTTGATCATCACAGCGAGCAGGTAAGGGTGCCGCAGTCGATCGTGACAGGTGTCGTACACCCCGCGGTCGCGGCAGCGGTAAGGATCGCCGCGGGGATGAGCTTGCTCTTCAGACCAGACATGACCACTCCATTCGTTCCTGGCCGCCGCGGCCGTCGTCGCCTTGCCCGAGTAATTCCCTACCACGGACATACGCGACGTATTTGACGTCAGAATGCCAGAATTTGGCACGCACACGGATGGCAATTGCAGAAATCAATCGGTACCGGCGTGCACACCCATCGACTGCCTTCATTCAATTCGACTTGTTTCTCCTGGTCAGGTCGGTGTCCCGACTCGGCTGCACTCGTTTCGGTTCGCCCGGCATTTTGGGGTAATTCGGCGGATAGGGCATATCGCCCAGGCCGCGCTCTTGATCAGCCTCGACCATGTCCAGCAATCGGGTAAGGGATTGAGCCTTTTCCTCCATTCCGGCCCATGGGTCTTCGCGGCCCGACACCAGGTCGGGCACGGTCGCCATCGTGTAATCGTCGGGATCGGCACTGGCTAACTCGTCCCACGTCAACGGCATCGACACGGTCGCGATCGGAGTGCGTCGCACCGAGTACGGCGAGGCCATGGTGCGGTCCCGGGCGTTTTGGTTGAAGTCGATGAAGATGCGCTCGCCGCGTTCCTCTTTCCACCACGACGTGGTCACCTCGTTCGGCGCACGGCGTTCGACCTCGCGCGCCAGCGCGATGCCTGCCCGGCGGACGGCGATGAAGTCCCAGTCGGTGTCGATCCGGAGGAACACGTGAATCCCGCGTCCCCCGGAGGTCTTGGGGTAGCCGACGAGGCCGAGCTCGTCGAGCAACGGGCGCAGCACGTCGACCGCAACCGAGCGTGCCTGCTCGAACCCGACACCGGGTTGCGGATCCAGATCGATGCGCAGCTCGTCGGGGTGCTCGGTGTCGGGGCAGCGCACCTGCCACGGATGCAGCGTGACCGTGCCCATCTGCGCCGCCCAGACGATGGCCGCCGGGTGAGTCACCATCAGCGCGTCGGCGGTCCGGCCCGACGGGAAGGTGACCCGGCAGGTCTCCAGGTAGTCGGGATGATGCTGCGGTATCCGCTTCTGGTAGATCTCTTCGCCATCGATGCCGTCCGGAAAACGCTGCAAGTGGGTGGGCCGGTCGCGCAGTGCGTCCAGCATCGGGCCGCCCGCCACGGCGAGGTAGTACTCGACGAGCCGTCGCTTGGTGCCCTGCGATCCGAGCTTAGGGAAATACATCTTGTCCGGGTTGGAGAGCCGCACCGAGACGCCGTCGACGTCGAGCTCTTCTGCTGCCGCAGCCATGAATCGATTCCAGCACGCCGCACGTCAGAATGAACCAATGGACTTGCCTGTCATGCCGCCCGTTTCGCCGATGTTGGCCAAGTCGGTGCGATCGATCCCCCCGGACGCCTCCTATGAGCCCAAGTGGGATGGATTCCGGTCCATTTGCTTCCGCGATGGCGATCAGGTCGAGCTGGGGAGCCGCAACGAGCGCCCGATGACCCGCTACTTCCCCGAGTTGGTCGCGGCGGCCCAGGCGGAGTTGCCGGAGCGCTGCGTGATCGACGGTGAGATCGTGATCGCCACCGATCACGGCTTGGACTTCGAGGCGCTGCAACAACGCATTCACCCGGCCGACTCGCGGGTGCGGATGCTCGCCGAGACGACGCCGGCCTCCTTCATCGCGTTCGACTTGCTCGCCCTCGGCGACGACGACTACACCCGGCAGCCGTTCAGCGAGCGGCGCGCCGCGCTCGTCCGGGCGCTGGCCGATTCCGGGCCCGCATTTCACGTCACGCCGGCGACCACCGATCTGCTCACCGCACAGAAATGGTTCGAGGAATTCGAGGGGGCCGGTCTCGACGGCGTCATCGCCAAGCCGCTGACTGTCACGTATCAGCCGGACAAGCGCGTCATGTTCAAGATCAAGCACGAGCGGACGGCCGACTGCGTGGTCGCGGGCTACCGGGTGCACAAGTCGGGCGGCGACACGATCGGGTCGCTACTACTCGGCCTCTACCAGGACGACGGCCAGCTCGCGTCGGTCGGCGTGATCGGCGCGTTTCCGATGGCCGAACGGCGGCGGCTGTTCACCGAACTGCAGCCACTCGTCACGAGCTTCGATGACCACCCGTGGAACTGGGCCGCGCACGAAGCCGGTGAGCGCACCCCGCGGAAAAACGAAACGTCCCGGTGGAACGCCGGCAAGGATCTCTCCTTCGTCCCGCTGCGGCCCGAGCGGGTCGTCGAGGTCCGCTACGACCACATGGAAGGTCGACGGTTTCGCCACACCGCCCAATTCAGCCGGTGGCGCCCCGACCGCGAACCGCGCTCGTGCACCTACGAACAACTCGAGCAACCGGTCACCTTCAGGCTCGGCGATATCGTGCCGGGCCTCGGATAGAAGGGGCGGCCGATTACGTTCCGCGAAACGGGTGGCGTTCCGTGCACGTTAGTCGAAAGTTCCGTTGCGGGACCGGCGGTGAAAGTGGATCCTTAATGCACCCCTCGGAAGGAAGTGAACGAATGAACGCTGCTGCGGCGGCCGGGAAGATGCCCATAGCCATTGGAATCTTGGCGGCTATTGCGCTTTCCTTGGGAGGCGCAACCCCGGTTGCACATGCAACTCCAACGGATGACTTCCTGAGACAGGTGCGTGCGAATGGGATCGGGGTCAACGCACCGGATGCCGCCGTGATCGAGGATGCCCAGGAGGTGTGTGACATGCTCGACTATCAAGAGGGCGCGTACCAATACCTCAATCAGCACTCCGGTCTAGACCGGAATCAGTCCGCCTTCTTCATCGCCGCTTCCGTCACCTACTACTGCCCGCAGTTCGCCCCCAAGCTGGGCCCGGGTCACTAAAGGCGCCGCGCTGTCCGACTCGCCACCCGAGATCACACCGCGACCGTCAGCTCCGATAGCCCCCGCAGCGTGACGTTCGCCTTGTACTGCGGCTCGCTGTCCAGCCGCGCCTGCGGAAAACGCGCCGCCACCTCCGACAGGGCAATGCTGGCTTCCATTCGCGCCAGCGGCGCGCCCAGGCAGTAGTGAATCCCTCGCCCAAACCCCAAGTGCCGCAATGCTCCCCGATCTGGGTCGAAGGTGTCGGCCCGATCGAACTCGGTGGGATCCCGATGCGCCGCGGCCAGCAGCAGCATCATCACGTCGCCCTCGGGCACCTGGACATCCCCAATCGTCATGTCGTCGAGGGCAATTCGGCCAACCATCTGTACCGGCGGGTCATACCGGAGGGTCTCCTCGACGACGCCCGAGACGCGGTTGGCATCGGCACCGAGCGCAGCCCAGTGCGACGGCTGCCGCAGCATCGCCAGGATGGCGTTACCGATCAGGTTGACCGTGGTCTCGTGACCGGCGACCAGCAACAGCAGGCAGGTCGAGACGATCTCCTCTTCGGTCAGCTGATCACCGGACTCCTCCACCACGACCAGACCCGACATCAAGTCGTCGCCGGGCTGCGAGCGCCGCCGATCGATCAAGCCGTGCAGGTACTCCCGCAACCACGATCCGGCATCGAGGCGCTCCTGCAGACCATCGGAGGCCGAACCGGTGAATGTGACGAACGGGTCCAGCGATTGCGCAAGCAGTCCCGACGCGTGGCTGAATTGCGGCTCGTCGTCGAGGGGCACACCGAGTAGCCGGCAGATGACCGCCACCGGCAGCGGATAGGCGAAATCTTCGACGACATCGAAGCACCCCTTCTCGGCGATCCCATCGAGCATTCCGGCCACCAGAACACTGATGTCGGGCCGCAGCGCATTGACCACTTTCGGCGCGAACGCCTTGCTGACCAGCTTGCGCAGCCGCGTGTGATCGGGAGGGTCGAGGAACAGAAATCCGGGCGGCACTTGCGCGGGCGGTGGCGCACCGGCGGCGGTGAGTTCCCGGATCTGCGCTTCCACCTGCTCTTGAGCATGCGTCGATTTCATCCGATCGCTGCTCGACGACGGGTGCCGCAGGGCGTCGTCGCAGTCGCGGTAAGTCGAGAAGACGGCCAGGTGCGCGTCGGGCAACAGGATCGGCCCGCGGTCACGAAACTGTGCGCACAGCGGATACGGGTCGGCCCGATTGGCCGGGTCGAGGAATCCGAACAGCAACTTTTGCGATTCGGCTTGGTCGGCGGCTTCGGGGGGCTGCTGAATCGGCGCAGTCGTCATGCTCACATTGTGCATGCCGCACCTTGATTCACCGTTCAAAGTGGGTGACCGCACGCACGCCAGCAACTAGCATGTGCACCATGAAGATGTCCCGTACGTGCGGCTTGGGTCTGGCAGCTACTTTCCTGGCTACCCTGACCAATGTGGTCATCGCAACTCCGGGCTACGCCTGCGCGTGCGGTGCGGTGGTCCCTCCCGTCGGCGGCCAGGCCGCCATGAACCGCGAAGTGGCCCTGGCGCAATGGGACGGGTCCAGCGAAACCATCGTCATGCAGCTCGCCCTGAATGCCGATACGAACAATGTCGCCCTGGTGGTGCCCACCCCCACACCGGCGACCGTGACGGAGGGTGACAAGGCGACATTCACCGAGCTGGACACCCTCACCGCCCCTCGCGTCCAACAGCGCCGGCACTGGGTGCTGGGGCAGCCGGGTTCGGCTGCCCACACTCCCCTCGAGGCCGCGGCTCCCCGAGGACCCACGGTGGTCAACCAGGTCCACCTCGGGCCGCTGGAGGCCACCACGCTGGCGGGTGGTGACCTGAGCGGATTGCAAAAATGGTTGGACGACAACGGTTATGCCATCCGTCCGGCCGTGTCGGAAGCGTTGGGCCCTTATGTACGCGACGGTTGGTCGTTCGTCGCGATCCGGCTGACCAGTCCGGACCCCATCGTGGGCGGGCTCAACCCGGTCCGGATGACCTTCCCGTCGACGCAATTGGTCTATCCCATGCGACTTTCGGCCGCCGCCACGGGCCCACAACAAGTCACGATCTTCACGCTGTCCGATCATCGACAGCAGCGCACCGACGCCGATGCCGCGGCCCAGGCCGTCCAAGTTCAGTTCGCCGGCAACATCTCCGCCGCTGTCCAGAACCCACTGCTGCGCGAATTGACGGCAAATCACGGCGGCTACCTGACCAAGCTTCAGGTGAACATCGCCAAGCCGGAACGAATCTCCTCGGACTTCACATTTGGCAACGCCGCCAACGACGACACCTACCGGCAGGTGATCTACGTCGACCGCGACGTCGTCATCCCCATCGAGCCGATCCTGTTCGCCGGATTCGTGCTCGCGGTGATCGCGGCAACGGTGATCGTTCTCGTCGTCCGTAGCCGGCGGCGCGGGCGCACTTAGCGGCGCAGAAACTCCACGATGTGGTTGGCCAGCTCTTCGCCGGCGTCCTCCTGTAAGAAGTGCCCGGCGCCGCGAATCAGTGGGTGGTCGATGCCCTGCGCGCCACGCATTTCCCGCTGAAAGATCTCGGCCATCGGCCCGGTGATGGGGTCGCTGTCGCTGAACGCGACCAGCATCGGCGTCGGGCTTTCCGACAGCGCCGCCCAGGCGGCCTTGTTCGCCCGCGACGCGGGATCGTCCGGCGAGGTCGGTACCAGAGCAGGCATGGCGCGCGGCGCGGCGCAGTATCCGTCATCGGGGAACGGCGCGTCATATCCCGCCCGCACCTCGTCGCTCATCGGCTGGCGACAACCCGACTGCACGAACGAGCCGATGTTCAGCCTCGGCACCGTTGTGATGGCCTCGCGGAATTGCCACCAGACGTCGGCCATCGGCTGGTCTCCATTGGGCAGCCCGGTGTTCGCAACGACCAGCCGGGCAAACCGCTCGGGTTGCTCTGCAGCCAAACGCAATCCGATCAGGCCGCCCCAGTCCTGACCGACCAGGGTCACGTTCCGAAGATCGAGGACGTCGAAGGCCAACGTCCGCATCCATTCGACGTGGCGGACGTAGCTGTGGTCTTCGCGGCGGGTCGGCTTGTCCGAACGGCCGAAACCGACCAAATCGGGGCACACGACTCGGTGCCCAGCAGCGACCAGCATCGGGATCATCTTGCGGTACAGGTACGACCAGGACGGCTCGCCGTGCAGCATCAGAACGGGATCGGCAGTTTGCGGCCCGTCTTCCACCCAAGCGATCCGAAGCGTGCCGCCGTCATTGTCAGCAACCTCGGAATACCTTGGGGCATAAGGGAAGTCTGGTAAGTCGTTGAATCGCTCGTCGGGTGTTCGCAGCGTCTCCATGTCTGGAACATACCTCCGCTCGTCAAGCCCCTTCGGTGCAGCCCGCCAAGTCTGGATGCGCCATCAACAGATCGAGGTAGGCCCGCTGTCCCTTGAGTAATTTGCTGCGCGCCTGCGCCACCGGGAACCATCCGACCCGATCGACTTCAGGGAACTCCCGCATAGTGCCCGACCCCTTCGGCCACTCCAGCTCGAATGTGTTGCTGCGGGCGTCGGTGACGTCGAGGTCGCCCCGGACAGCGAAGGCCGTGACCACCTTGCCGCTGGGTTGTTTCAGCGCGCCGAGGTCGAAGCGCGGCCCGTCCGGAACGGCTAGGCCCAGCTCCTCGCAGAACTCGCGCTGCGCCGCGCCCCAGGGATCTTCACCGTCGGTGTACTCACCTTTGGGAATCGACCACGCCCCATCGTCCTTGCGGGACCAAAACGGGCCGCCCGGATGCGCGATCAAGGTTTCGACGAAGCCGTCGCGGATGCGATACAGCAACACGCCCGCACTGAGCTTGGGCACCGGGCTCAGACTCCGACGGCGCGTTCCAGGTCTTTGAGCGACGACTCCAGGTGCGTGAGCAGTCGCTGCAAGTGCGGGACGCTGCGCCGGCATCCGACCAGACCGAAATCGAGCTTATCGGCGTTGCTGACCAGGGTGATGTTCAGCGCCTGGCCGTCGAGGATCGCGGACAGCGGATAGCTGCCGTCCAGGCGGGCACCGCCGTAGTACAGCTGCTCACGGGGTCCCGGAACGTTCGAGATGATGACGTTGAAGGGCGGCGACGTCGATGTCACCCATCCGGGAACCGCCGCCATCGCCAGCGCACTCATGTTCACCGCGGAAAGCGCCAACGCCTGGATTCGAGGCAGCTGGGAAAACACCGTCTTGTTCTTGTACATCGACTCGCTCACCGTCTCCAGCCGCTTGGCGGGATCCTCGATGTCGGTGGCCAGGTTGCACAGGATGGCTCCGACCAGATTGCCGCCGGCGTCGGCCTCGTCCTCCCGGCGCAGGCTCACCGGGACCATCGCCAACAGCGGTGTGTCCGGCAGGGCGTCCTGCTCCAGCAGGTAGTAGCGCAAGGCACCCGAACACATCGCCAGCACGACGTCGTTGAGCGTCACCCCCGCCGCGTTCTTGACGTTCTTGACGCGGTCCACCGACCATGACTGCGCGGCGCAACGGCGGGCGCCGCCGATCTTGACGTTGAGCATGGTGCGCGGGGCTCCGAACGGCAGCGTGAGTTGCTGTTCGAACAGCGCGGCACGGGCCAGGGACACCGTCGACGGGGCAAGTGCCGCAAGGGATCCCGCCGTATGCATCAACGAACTCAGCCGGGACGACGGCGGCGCGGACTTGCGTTTGGGTTTGCGCAGACTCCAGGGTGCCCGAATCTCGGTGTCGTCAGGGTCGTTGGACAGTGCGCGTTGCATCAGCTTCAGGGCCGAGACGCCGTCGATCAGCGAGTGGTGCATCTTCGTGTAGATCGCAAAGCGGCCGTCGTTGAGCCCCTCGATCACGTACGCCTCCCACAGCGGGCGGTGGCGATCGAGCAGGCTGCTGTGCAACAGCGAGGTCAGCTCGAGCAGATCGCGGACCCGCCCCGGAGAGGGCAGCGCGGAGCGCCGGACGTGGTAGTCGATGTCGAGATCTTTGTCGTAGGACCACCCGAGATTGGCGATCCCGCCCAAGAAGGTCGCCGGACGCTTGAGGAAGGTCGGCTGGAAATCCTGCTGGGCGACCAAGCTGTCGTAGAACTCCCGCACGAACTCCAGGCCGGCGCCTGCCGGTGGCTCGTACAACGACAGGCCACCGACGTGCATCGGATGCTCACGGGATTCGCCCAGCAGAAATACGGAGTCGGTGGGGCTCATCAGTTCCATCCCCCAATTAGACCGCGCCCGAGGTGCGAAGCGAAGGCACTCGGAGAACATCGCTGCTAGCGGGCTGGTTGATCGCCAAACCGGTGGTCGCCGTGGCAGCATGGGTTTGTGACGACGACGTCGCTGTCCTGGGATGTGGTGAGCGTTGACAAGCCAGAAGACGTCAACGTGGTGATCGGTCAGGCTCACTTCATCAAGACCGTCGAAGACCTGCACGAGGCCCTCGTCGGGGTGAGTCCATCGCTACGGTTCGGGCTGGCTTTCTGTGAGGCATCCGGACCCCGCCTGGTTCGCCGCACCGGCAACGATGCCGAGTTGGTCGAACTGGCGACCAACGCCGCCCTCGCCATCGCGGCTGGACACAGTTTCGTGATATTCCTGCGCGAGGGTTTTCCCGTCAACGTGCTCAACCCGGTGAAGGCAGTGCCCGAAGTCTGCGGAATTTACTGCGCCACAGCCAATCCGGTCGAAGTCATCGTCGCGGTGACCCCGCGCGGCCGCGGCATCGCCGGAGTTATCGACGGACAGACCCCGCTAGGAGTGGAGACCGACCGAGACGTCTCGGAGCGCCACGCCTTGTTGCGTGCCATCGGTTACAAGCTTTGACGGCGACCTCGGGTCACCGCTTCAAGTAGATCGCGTCGACCTCGTTGGCGAACCGTGCGCTCACCACGTTTCGTTTCACTTTCAGGGTCGGAGTCAGCTCGCCGGTGAGCACCGTGAAGTCGACCGGCAAGATACGGAATTTTCGGATCGATTCCGCATGCGACACCGTCTGATTGGCTTGTTTGACTGCCAGGTCGATCTCGCTGACCAGATCGGGGTCGTCGCTCAGCTCCGCGACGGAGGCGGTCACTTCCTTCCCGTGGTGTTGCTTCCACACGTCGAAACCCTCCGGGTCGATCGCAATGAGCGCGGCCACGAAAGGCCTGTTGTCCCCGACTACCATCGCCTGGCTGATCAGCGGGTGAGCCCGCAACTGATCTTCGAGCACGGCCGGGGCGACGTTCTTGCCGGCCGCGGTGACGATGATTTCCTTTTTGCGGCCGACGATCGACAGGTAACCGTCGTCGTCGGTCGACCCGAGATCGCCGGTGTGGAACCACCCGTTGACGATCGCTTCTTCGGTGGCCTTCTCGTTGTGCCAATACCCGCTGAACACGACGCCACCGCGCACCAGCACCTCGCCGTCGTTGGCGATCGCCATGCTGTTGCCGGGCAACAACTTTCCGACCGTGCCGAGCCGCTCTTCACCGATCTGGTTCAGGGTGATCGCGGCGCTGGTCTCGGTGAGGCCATAGCCCTCGTAGATCGTCAGGCCGGCGCCGCGGTAAAAGTGGCACAACCGCTTGCCCAACGGGGCACCGCCCGAGGCCGCGGCATGGCAGTCACCGCCGAGCACAGCGCGCAACTTGCCGTACACCAGCCGATCGAACAGTGCATGCCTGGCCCGCAGCAGCCGACCCGGGCCGCCGGTGTCCAGTGCCATGCTCCACTCGATCGCCGTGCGAACGGCCGCATCGAAAATTGACCGCCGACCGCTGTCATGCGCCTTCAATTCGGCTGTGTTGTATACCTTTTCGAAGACCCGGGGCACCGACACCACGACAGTCGGCTTGAAGGCAGCCAGCGTCGGAACGAGGTTCTTGAGGTCACCCGTGTAGCCGGTGGTGACCTTCGTTGCGAAAGCCGACATCGACAACGCGCGGGCCAGCACGTGGGCCAGCGGCAGGAACACCAGCATCCGTTCTCCCGTGCGCAGCAGCGTCGGGAAGTATGCCGCGGCACCGCGTGTCTCGTAGAGGAGGTTGGAGTGCGTGAGCTGGCAGCCCTTCGGCCGGCCCGTCGTGCCCGAGGTGTAAATAAGCGTCGCCGGATCGGCGGCTCGCAGCCCCGCCAGCCGCTCGTCCAGTAGCCCGATGTCAACCGATTTCCCGGAAGCGGACAGTTCCTCGAGCGCAGACGGCCCGCTTGTCTCGAGGTGCAGAACCTTACGCAGTGCGGGCAGCTCGGTGCTCAGCTCCTTGACCAGTTGGCCATGGGCATCGGTTTGGGTGATCACCAGCACCGCGCCCGAATCTTCCAGCACCCAGCGGACCTGCTCGGCCGACGAGGTGTCGTAGATGGGGACGGTGACCGCTCCCACTGAGAGGATCGCGTAGTCGAGAATGACCCACTCGTAGCAGGTGCCGGCCAAAATCGCCACGCGGTCGCCGGCGTTGACGCCCTCGGCGATCAGACCCAGCGCGGCTTCCCGGACCTGCTGGGCGGCCTGGGCGCAGGTCACATCCGTCCACACACCGTTGACGAGACGCTGAAAGATCACATGATCGGGGTCGTCCCGCTCGTGGGAGTACACACTGCTGACGATGCTGTCGCGCTCTCCGACGGTGAAGGTTGCGGGAACGTGGAATTCACGCATGAGCGGACGATTCTCGAACACCGTGGGCAACCATAAGACCCGCCTCCTGGCTGTTGCTTGTCTGGCACGACGCTAGCCGCATCGACCACGGGCATCTAGTGGCCATAGGTCCCAGGGTCAAGAGTCCATTGGACTCCCGGGAGTCAGTTTTCTGCGACGGACCACGTCGAGGTCGCGATCAGGTCCCCGCGCTCCAAAGCGGCGGCGCGATGCTCGTGCACCTTGAGGTAGTCCTGATTCGTCACCATGTCGATGAAGGCCTGGGGCGACGGGTATTCGACGATGAGAATCGCATCCCACCAAGGCCGTTCGCCGTCGCCGATGACCACCGAAGCTGCTCCTCCCGCATAGCGCACGGTGGCCCCGACGCGTTCGAGGTGCGGCGCGACCTCGCGCCCGTATTGGGCATAGCGCGCAAGGCCACCCTCGGGCTTGAACTTCAACAGGTTGACCATCACCACCGGTGCATCGGCCGGTCGTGCGGCCAGCGCCGCGAACTGCTCGGAAGTAGGTTCCAACCCGCTCATGTGAATCTCCCTGCCCTGGTGCCGTTAAGCCATCACATCCGAGACGAAAGTACCGCGACGCCGTCACCGCGCAGGTGCTGCAGTCCCCAGGGTCTTCCGGCGAGGACGGATGCGAGGTGGGCCGCCTGTCCGCTGACCGTGGGTCCGTCGGCGCGATGAGACCAGTCGGCATCGCTGGCAAGCAGATCCAGACCCCGGGCTCGCGCGGCCGCCGGGACGAACGGGTTAGGCACCTGAACCTGGGTGTTCAGCACTGCGGCGACGGTCGATACGGGCACCGCCGATTCTTTACCCAACGCGTACGTGATGTCGAGTTCGTGGATGACGTGGTCGCCCAACAGCAGCCGCCTCGGGAAAAGACGGCCGATTCCTCGGGGCCGGCGCGCCAGCGCCATGAAGTCGCCGAGCAATTGTTCTGGACTGCGCTGCGCCGCCAGGTCCTGGGCCAGTTTGGTGTTCGCGGCGTCGAACGAGCCGCGATGCCGCAGCATGCTCACGGCAACCGAGGACAGCGCGACACCATAGCCGATGACGAGATGGGCCAGCACCTGGTGATTGGTCCACTCGGTGCACAGGCTCGGTTCTGCCCATTGCGCCGCGCTGATATCCAGAGCTGACTCGGCGAGCCTCGTGTCGTTGTACCGCAACGCGTTAGCCGACTCGGACACCCAAGTGCTCCTGCAAAAAGGCAGTCTGATCGGCGAGCAGCTCACCCAGCAGCGGCGGGTGATAGATCTGGAAGTGATCGCCGTCGTAGTTCCGCGCGACTCCGCGCGGTGCCGCAGCGGCAACATCTTCGGCGTGGCGCGGGTCCATCAAGGTTTCCCGACTCGATACGCAAACGAGCAGCGGCGCTTTGATTTTCGCTGCCCCGCGTTTCGCGCTGCTCGGCGCGATGCCGAGCACGTCCATCGCCGCCATCCGGTTATCGAACGTGCACCCGGGTTCGACGGTGGAATACCAGCCGTCCAGCGCACCCGCGACCGTGACCGCGGCCAGGCCGCCGGGCTTGCCCACGATGGGGATATACGTTCGGCCGGCTCTCCGCAACCGGCTGATGGCATCGGCGATGATCGCCGGCGTGAGCCGCACGGAATGCAGAATGCCGCTTTGCCGTAGCGTTCCCGGCCCGTGCACGATCGGACATTGCACCACCACCGCCGCGACGTCGACGCCGCGCGCCGCCGCCTGCAGCACGTGCAGCGCGCCCAGGCTGGTCCCCCACAGGCCCAGCCGGGCAGCGTCGATACTGACGTGTCGGCGCAGATAGTCGCACGCCGCCTCAACGTCCTGCCGGTGCGCACGCATGTTGAATTGCTGCCGCGGTTCACCGTCGGACTCCCCCGTGTATCGGTAGTCGAACGCGAGAGTCGCTACGCCGGATTTGGCGAAGTGCTGCTCGTATTGGGACAGCAACATGCCATGCGTAGCGCCCAGGCCATGAGCCAACACCAGCCCAGGATGCGGGCCAGGGCCGTCGGGAAGCGTGAGCCAGGCTGCACAACGGGTACCGCGTGACATGAAGGACACCCTGATGGTGTCGTAGGCAGCGGTCATGTGAGATCCTTCCATAAATACGTACAGTGTACGTTCTAGCTTACGTACACTGTACGTGTCAACGGGTTCACCCGAACGAGGAGGCCGGCCGTTACATGCGGGCACGATTCACGCTCGCCGAGGTGCGCGCGCAGGCGATCCAGATCGTCGACAAGGACGGGCTCGCGGGCCTGAGCATGCGATCGCTCGCGGCCGCACTGGGTACCGGACCAATGACGCTCTACAACTACGTCAAAGACCGCGAGGAGCTGGAAGGCCTCGTTGCCGAAGCGGTGCTCGCCGGTGTCCGCCTGCCCCGCCGGTCCGACGATTGGCGTTCCGACGTGAAAGCCATCGCAACCGCCATCTGGCGGGGAGTGCGTCAGCACCCCAACGCCGCGCCACTGGTGTTGACGCGCCGGACCGTATCGGCCGCCGGCTACGTTCCCGCCGAACGCCTCGTCGAAGCGCTGCGACGCGCGGGTCTGAGCGACATCGATGTGCTCGCCGCATTTCGCGGAGTGCTCAGTCTCGTAATGGGTGCTGCCCAAGTCGAATTGGCCGGCCCGTTTGCGGCAGCCGACCGTGAACAGTCCAATGCGGTGGTCGCCAAGCGGATTAGCGACCTCGCCGGCACCGAGCACCCGCACCTGGCCGCGCTGGCGCAGACCAGCCAGCGTTCGACCATGGGCGACGACTTCGACCGTGCCCTCGACATGCTGCTCACCGGCATCCAAGCGGCGGCACAAGACACCCCTGCTACAACAAATCGGTGATCGTCTTGAGGCCCGCGTCGTAGAGCACGCCGGGCAGCATGCCGCCGTCGCACTCGATGGTCGTGCCGTTGACGAAGTCGGCCTGCCCGCCGGCCAGGAATACGCAGACCCGCCCGACCTCCGCGGGCTCGCCGGCGCGGCGCAATGGAACGGCGGCGAAATACTTCTCGCCGTTGGGATCGTCTTTCGGCAACACGAACGACCGGAAGTTCTCGGTCATCGTCGGGCCCAGTGCCACACAGTTGACGCGGACCTTCGGCCCCCACTCCTCGGCCAGTGATCGGGTGAGATGGTTGAGGCCGCTCTTGGCCGCGCCGTAGGAGACCAGGGTGGGCGATCCCGCCGGGTGCCCCGCGCCGCTGGAGATGTTGATGATGCAGCCGACGCCGTCCTGAACCGACATCTGCCGATACGCGCGGATGGCGAACCAGAGCGGACTGATCAGGTTCATCTGCACCGCGAACGCGTGGAAAAGCGCGGTCCGTTCGTAGTCGTCGTCGCTCGGCGGTGCGCCCTGAATGCGTTGCACGAGTTCGGGAATGCTCTCCACGTGCGGTGCGGGAACGGTGCCGCCCGCGTTGTTCACCAGGATGTCGACCCGACCGTGGGTGGCCACCACGTCGGCGACGAACGAGTCGATCGAGCGACAGTCGCCCTGATCGCAGACTCGTTGCGAAGCACGTGGCGCCCATTGGGGTTCGATGCCGGGGATGGTGTCCAGCGGTGAGCGCGAACAGCCGATGACCGTGGCGCCGGCGCGAAGCAGCTCATGGGCGATGCCGACACCCACGCCGCGGCTGGTTCCGGTGACGATCGCGATCTTGCCGTCGAGGTCGCTCATGAACAGGCCTTCCTACCCGAAGCAATTGTTGACAGTCACTGCCAGCGGGTCATACTGTGCCATTTCGGTCGTTGGCGTGTAAAGGCGTGCAATCGAAAGGACAACGATGAGCAGTTCGTCCAAGCTTCGCGTAATTCAATGGGCGACCGGCGGCGTCGGCAAGGCCGCCATCGGATGCGTACTCAACCACCCGCAGCTCGAGCTGGCGGGCTGCTGGGTGCACAGCGCGGAGAAGAATGGCGTCGACGTCGGCCGGATCATCGGGTCTACAGACCTGGGCGTCACCGCTACCTCGAGCATCGACGAGATCCTCGCGCTGGACGCGGACTGCGTCATGTACAGCCCGCTGGTGCCCAACGACGACGAGGTCATCGCGATCCTGCGGTCCGGCAAGAACGTGGTCACCCCGGTCGGCTGGGTATACCCCGATCCGGGCAACGCACGGCATCAGGCCGTCGCTGACGCAGCGGTGGAAAGCGGTGTGACACTGCATGGTTCGGGCATCCACCCGGGCGGCATCACCGAGCGATTCCCGCTCATGATTTCCTCGCTATCGTCCGCGGTCACCCACGTCCGTGCCGAGGAGTTCTCCGACATCCGCACTTACAACGCGCCGGACGTGGTGCGCCACATCATGGGATTCGGCGGTACCCCGGAGGAAGCCATGGGAGGGCCGATGGCAAGCCTCCTCGAGGCGGGTTTCAAGCAGTCGGTGCGAATGATCGCCGACCACATGGGGTTCCGTATCGACCCGAACATCAGGACTATCCAGGACGTTGCGGTGGCGACCTCCGAAATCGACTACGCCCCCTTCCCGATCACTGTCGGCACCGTGGCCGCGCGCCGGTTCCGCTGGCAGGCCCTCGTGGATGGCGAGCCCGTCATCACGGCCGCGGTCAACTGGCTGATGGGCGAGGAAAACCTGGACCCTGCATGGAATTTCGAGGGGCGCGGCGAGCGCTTCGAAGTGGAGATCACGGGTGACCCAAATGTCAGCCTCACCTTTAAGGGTCTGCAACCGGAGACGATCGAAGAGGGGTTGGTGAAGAACCCTGGCGTCGTGGTCACCGCCAACCACTGCATCAACGCGATTCCCGACGTCTGCGCCGCCGAGCCCGGCATCAAGACTTACCTCGACCTGCCGATGTTCGCCGGGCGCCCGGCTCCCAATCTCACGAAGCCGTCGTGACCGGCGAAAGTGTCCTCGATGATGTGTCCTTCTGCCACCTTGTCGTGGGCGTTACCGACATGGACCGCGCGCTGACCTTCTACCGGGACCTGCTCGGTATGGACGTTGTCTTCGAATCCCTGGTCTCCGGAGAGCCTTTCGACGCGGTGCTGCACGCGACCCGCAAGCAGGAAGGCCGGGTGGTCGGCGGCTCGCTGGGCGGGTTGATGATCGAGCTGCTGTCGCTCGGCGCCAACCCGCCGGAGCGCGAGCCCGCACGGCGGGGCGTTACCGGGATCCACAATGTGTCGTTGTCGGTGACCGATCTCGATGACACCTACCGCCGCGTCACCGATGCCGGCTATACCCCCGACCAGGAACCGTTCGAAATCGGCGGAGTCCGAATGTTTTTCGTGAGGGACCCGGATGGGACGCCGGTGGAGTTCATCGAGCTTCCCGACGGGGCGCGTAGCACCTACGAGATGCACCGGGGCGTTCAGCTGCAGATGGGACCCGTCACATGAGCTACAGCCACCCCGATTCGATGCGCGGGCACGTCGCGATCGTCACCGGTGCCGCCCAGGGCGTCGGTAAGGGCACCGCGACGGCATTGCTCGAACGCGGTGCTTCGGTATTGCTGGTCGACATACAGGCCGACGTCCTGCAAGCGACAACAGCTGAGCTCAAAGAATTGGGCCCGGTCGAAAGCCTGGTCGCCGATCTGCGCGACCCGGACAGCGCGACGCGGATCGCCGCGGCCGCTGTCGATGCCTTCGGCGGGGTGCACGGGCTGGTCAACAATGCCATCGCCACCAACGAGCCCAAGGCGTTCGTCGACATCACCCTCGAGGACTTCGCGCTCGGCCACGACGTCGGCCCCCGCGCGACCTTCCTGCTCATGCAGGCCGTGTACCCGCTGATGGTCAACGCCGGCGGCGGGTCGATCGTCAACCTCGGCTCGGGGACGGGAACCGGTGGTGAACCCAAGTGGGGCGGTTACGCCGCCGCCAAGGAAGGCATCCGTGGCCTGTCCAAGGTCGCAGCGCTGGAATGGGGACGCGACAACATCCGCGTCAATGTCATCTGCCCGTTCGCCGAGTCCGACGGTGTCAAGTTCTGGAAATCGTTCGCGCCCAAGGAGTACGAGAAGGCGGTGGGCCGGGTTCCGATGAAGCGCATCGGCGACGTCCACACCGACGTCGGAGCGCTGGTGGCCTTCCTGCTCGGCAGCGACGCCACGTTCATCACCGGGCAGACCATTCACGTCGACGGCGGGATCGGCTGCTTCCGGTGACCGGCGGCTCGCTACGGGATCGGCAGCGCGCACAGATCCGCGCCGATATCCGGCGGGCGGCGTTCCGGCTGTTTGTCGAGCGCGGGTACGACGCTGTCACGACGGAGGAGATCGCCACTGCCGCGGGCGTTTCGCCGCGCACCTTCTTCCGGTATGTGCCAACCAAGGAGGAGCTGCTGCTGGCGCCCGTGCGCCATGGTGGTGCCGCGATCGTCAACCATCTGGAAAGGCGGCCCGCCAGCGAGTCGCCCGATGTCGCACTGATCAATGCCATCGTCACGCGCACCCGGTCGTTCGACCGCGCCGACTGCGAGGAGTGGCGGGCCGCCCTGCTGGTCGCGCCCGGCCTGCTGGAGAGGGCAACAATCCACACGCCCGCCGATAAGGAGCGGGCGATGAAGCTCATCGCCGAGCGCATGGGCACCAACCCCGACACCGACATGCGTCCCGGGCTGCTGATTCAACTCGCCTTCGGCGCAGCGGATTTCGCTTTCCAGCAGTGGGTACTTCGGTCGTCCAACCGGCAGCCGCTGGATCGCTATGTGACCGACGCCCTCGAAGCGGTCAAGAGCCCGCACTGGAAAAGAAAGTGAAGCTGTAAACCACAGCCCGTCGGGTTTACACTTGCTGGGATATGAGCGCCTATCAGACAGTCGTGGTCGGCACCGATGGCTCGGAGTCGTCGCTGCGTGCGGTGGATCGCGCAGGCGCGATCGCTGCTGATCACGGCGCGAAATTGATCGTTGCGACGGCGCATCTGCCCGTCCCCGAGGAAAAGGGCCGCTACGCCATCCCACCGGGGAGCACCCACGGCGAGGACTACCGGTTGGTGGGCGAGGCCCCCTTCTACGCAATCCTGCGGGAGGCCACGATCCGGGCGCGCAAAGCCGGGGCCAAGAACGTAGAGGAGAAGTCGGTCGTCGGTGCCGCCATCGCCGCGCTGGTGCAGCTGGCGGAGGAGGTCAGTGCCGAACTGCTGGTCATCGGCAACGTCGGACTCAGCAGCGTCGCCGGGCGGCTGCTGGGATCAGTTCCATCCGAAGTCTCCCGCAAGGCCAAGACAGACGTGCTGATCGTCCACACCATCGACTGAACCTGGTGCGTGGCCGAGCTTGACTGGCGATTGACCGAACAGATTTCTCGACTAAGCGCCGAGGTGCCTCCCTCGTTACCGGGCCTTGTTGTGCCGCACTTGGTTGAACGGCACCCCGCGGTCGGCGGCGTATTCGCGAGGCAGGCCCAGGACTCGCTCACCAATCACGTTGCGGGCCATCTCATCACTGCCGCCGCCCAGCGCGACGGTTTGGCGGGACAGGTAGCGCTCCCCGACTTTCAGCAACTCATGGTCGTCGTCGACGACACCAAGGGCGCCGACGATATCCAGCGCGGTGTCGACCTGCAGGAAAGTCACATCGGAGTGGAAGAGCCGGATGATCGACCCGGCGGCGGGCGGTAGGGTGCCGTCCCGCATCGCGCCGGCGACGTGCTCGACCAGACCGTCGCGCACCATCCTGCGGGCCAGCACCCGGCCAATCTTGTCCTGTGTCAACGGATCATCGGCCTTACCCGCCGCCTCGGCCAGGGCAAAGTAGTCGGAGTAGGAATCTTCCGACCGCTCGCGGCCGCGGCCGCTGGCGAACTCCGACCCCTGCCCCACGGCACGACGTTCGTGAAACAGCAGTCTTCCCGCAGCGTCCCAGCCGTTGTTGACCTCACCGACAACCGCGGAGTCGTCCAAGCGCAGTCCGTCGAAGAATTCCTCGCAGAATTCGTTGGAGCCGTCGACCTGCTCGATACGCCGCAGGGTCACCCCGGGTGCGTGGATCGGCATCAAAAACATGGTCAGCCCGTCGTGCTTCGGCACCGTCGGATCGGTGCGGGCCAGCAGCAGCCCGTAGTCCGCGGCGAAGGCGCTGGTGCTCCAGGTCTTGGCGCCGTTGACGACCCACCCCTGGCCGTCGTGTTCGGCGCGGGTGATCAGTCCGGCCAAGTCCGAGCCGCCACCGGGCTCCGAAAGCAGTTGGACCAAAACCTCCTCGCCGCGTAGGGCCGCCGAAATATGTTGGCGTTTCTGGTCCTCGGTGCCGACGTCCAGCAGGGTTGCACAGCAGATCGTGAAGGTGGGGACGTTGAGAATCAGGGGCAGCTCGTACCCGTCCGTCTCGGCGTCGAAGGCTTTCTGATAGGCGACGTCGAGGCCGAGTCCCCCATACTCGCGGGGAAAGCAGATCCCGGCGAATCCACCGGCGTAAAGGCGTTGCTGCAATTCTCGGGCGCGCTGCCACGCGCCTTCGTCATCGCGAAGGCCTTTCGGTGGCGAGTTCGGATCCAGGCGCGGCATGTTGTCGGCCAGCCATGCCCGTGCCCGGGCGGCGAATTCGGCTGCCGTCTCGGTCATGCGGCCGGCCCCTCGTTCTTGACGTAGCGGTAGATGGCCTGATGATGCTCGCTCGGTGTACCGAACAGGCCGCGGTACAGGGTGATTCGCCGGAGAAACAAGTGCAAGTCATGTTCCCAGGTGACGCCGATGCCCCCGTGCAGCTGCACGCAGTCCTGCACCAACGGGCCGGCGTGTTCGCCGAGGTACGACTTGGCCGCGCTGACCCACAGTGCTGCATCGGCGGCACGGGTGGCCACCTGCTCGACGGCCCGGGCGGTGACGCCGCGGCTGGCGTGCAGCCACATGGTCATATCGGCAAGCCGGTGTTTGATCGCCTGATAGGAGCCCAGCGGTCGGCCGAAGCTGTAGCGGTCGCGAGTCCACTCGATGGTCAGCGCGAGCACGGTCTCGAGGATTCCGACCGTCTCGGCGCACTGCAGCACCATGGCCACTTGGCTTTGCCGTTCGATCAGGTCTGGTGTGTCGGCGAGCGACCCCACCTGCGCCGACCCATCGACAGTGACACCGTCGAATTCCACTCGCGCATAACGCTTTACCAGATCGATGCAGCGTTGTGGGCGCACGGTGACGCCGGTAGTGCCGGCGGGGATGAGGAACTGGCGCAGGCCGTCTTCGGCACGGGCGGTGACCAGGAGCAGGTCAGCCTCGGCGCCCGCCTCGACGCGGTCCTTGACGCCGTCGAGACGATAGCCCCGCGCGGTGGCCGTCGCGGTAAGCGCGGTGCGAGCCGGGTCGAACGGGCGCCCGGGTTCGTCGACCGCCCATGTCGCCACCGTCGCACCGGAGGCGAGTGCCTGGATGGTTTCGGCGTGATCGACATGGTTGTCGGCGTCGACGAGGCCGGCCAGCACGGTGCTCACCGGGTGCAGCGGTCCCGGTGCGACGGTGTGCCCGGTCAGTTCGGCGATGGCCACCAAGTCGTGCAGTCCACTGCCGGAAACGCTGCCGCCGCCGAGCTTCTCGGGCACCAGCAACCCGGCCCAGCCCAGCTCGGCAGCCTGTTTCCACCACGCGGCGTCGACAGGACGGTCCTCGGCGCGTAGCGCGCGTTGGTGGGTCAACGTCGCGTGCTGGTCAAGAAACGCGCGAGCGGTGGATCTGAACAGTTCGGTCTCTGACGAAGACGGTGTCACAGTTCCTCATCTTCTATGCCAAAGGCGTTGACCGCCATGGCCAATAGGCAGTAACCCCCGATGGTGAACACCAGGTCCATGCGTTGGTCGTCAGTGAAGTGGCGGCCCAACTCATCCCAGGTGGGCGTGGCGACCGTGCCGCAATCAATCAGGTCGTCCACCGCGGCCAGCACCGACTGGTCGGCATCGTCGGCGAGTTGCCCATCGCGAATAGCGTCGATTTCGCCGACGCTCAGTCCCGCCCGGTGGGCGATCGGAAGGTGATGAGACCACAGGTAGTCGCAGCCACGCCGGTGCACGGCGCGCAGCAGAGCCACCTCGCGTGTGCGCGGCGAGAGCGTGGAGCCGTTGAGCAGGTAGGTGTTGAACGGCAGGTACGCCCGCGTCAGATCGGGATGGCGTACCAGGGTCGACAAGATATTGCCGGCTCCCGCGGGATTGGCGCGCTCGGCGGGTATCAGTGAGGCGATCGCGCGACGGCTGCGCTCGTCCCATTCTGCGGCAGGCAGCGGGGTCAGCCGCGGCGGGTGCTGGTTGGTCACCTGGGTCTACTGGATCGGCTCATCACCCAGCACGGTCGTGCGCAGCATTTCGCGCTGCGAGCCGGGATCGTAGGGCGCGGCCCGATGCAGTACACCGCGGTTATCCCAGATGACGGTGTCGCCGATCGACCAGCTGTGGCTGTAGACCAAGGCGGGCACGGTGGCCCGGTCAAGCAGCTCCGCCAGGAGGGCGCGGCCTTCATCAAGGTCCATGCCAACCACGTAGTCGGCAGAGGCGCCCAGCACCAACGACTTACGGCCGCTGCGGTGCGTCCACACCAGGGGGTGTTCGTGAGTGCGGCGGGACCGCCACTGCGCCAACTGCTTTTCAGTGGGGTTCGGGGTGATCCGCCGCTGGGAGGCTTCCAGCGAGTGCACCACGCGCAACGCACCGCACCGGTCTTTTTCGTCGTCGGTCAGCGCATCGTAGGCCGCGTAGGAGGAGGCGAATTCGGTTTCGCCGCCGCGCTCGGCCACCTGCTTAGCGGACAGGACGGTGGCCTTTTGCGGATAGTCGTCGCCGGTGGGCGTGCAGCCGTCGATATGCCAGTCGAACGTCGCCTTCAGATAGGCCGCCGAGGAGTTCTTTGATTTGTCCAGCGTGACCGGGTAGATGCCGGCGACCGGGTGATGACCATCCGAGGAGTAATCGATGGCGCCGAGACGGTGGCAGAACGCGACCTGGGCCTCGGGGTCGATATGCAGCCCGCGAAAGACCAGAACACCGTTGTCCTCCAACGCATCCAGGATGGTTTCACCGACCGGGTCGTCGGCGGTCAGGTGGGCGGGATCCAGGCCGGTGACTTCGGCGCCGACGGAGTCGCTGAGCTTGGTGATGGTGAGCAGACTCATGGTCTGTCCTTCCGTTTGGTCTGGTGATCTCTAGGGCACGGGTTCGTCGGTTCGGATCATCACCGCATCGGCGGAGTCGGTCGGGACGGTCTGGTGCATGACCTCCACGGCCATGGCGACCATGATCAGCGAATAGATCATGTACAGCAGGTTGAGCGCATCGTCGGGCAGGTCGTCGAGCGTGAACTTGTCGCAGTAGTCGATGGCCTCTTCGAGCCGCGGGAAGAACGCGTCGTAGAACTCGTGCATTTCGGCCATCGTGCTGGCCACCCGCGCGTTCCAGCGTTCGGTTTCTCCTGCCAGACACCAAACCCGGGCATAGCTCTCCAGCTCGGCGAACCCGGTGGGCAGCAAGGGATCCGGCATAGTCATACCCCCGCTGGTGTCGGGGTACTTTCGCGACGGTAGGCCTCGACCCAGTCGACGACGACCTTGTGCAGGTGGCGCACCAGGATCTCCTGGTCGCTGAGCGGAAACTCATCGACGATGCCGTACTCCAGCGCGGCCTGGGTGCCGCCGAGCATGCCCGCGTCTTGCAGCGCGAATTCCTTGAGAACCACTGCGGCGACTTCGTGTTCGATGCGCTCACGCACGCTGCGCGCGGGGTGGAAGTACGTGTAGGCCTCGAACCGGTGCGTGTTATGAGAGGTGGGCCAGTATCGGTACAGCAGATACCAGCCGCCATAGATCAATATCTCGGTGTTGGGGAAGATCTGGAAGTTGCTGATTCCCCATGGCTCAATGCCACCGGGGTTGAGCCCGGCCGGCAGTTCACCGATGTCCGGAGTGCGCCAGGGCCCGACGAGCCCACTCTTGGTGACCCGCTCGATCGGATACATGAACTCCTGCGGCAGTAGCCAGCGGCGTCGTCCCGCAGTCGACACCAACCGGTGCGGCCCGTCGAGTTGAAAATGGCCGCAAGTGAATCCGGCCTTGGGGTCGCGCACCTCCGGGGGCACCTGTTGGGGGTGCAGCGACGGCACGTGATAGTACTCCTGGAACGCGTCGGCGAAGATTTTCCAGTTGCTGTTGTTGTGTGCAACCCACTCGTAGCGCTCGGTCAATTTGTCGAAGGGGTAGCCGTCCAGGCCGGTGATCATCGGGCCCAGGAAATCGCGCAAGCTCTGCCGAGGTTCGGCGGCAAGGTTGATGAAAATGAAGCCATTCCAGATGTCGCAGTGCACCGGACTCAGGCCGTAGTCGGCGACTTCGAGGTCGAAGAACTCCGATTCTTGCTGCACGAATTTCAGCGCACCGTCGAGATCGTAGCGCCAGCCGTGGTACTTGCAGGTGAACTGACGGCACGTCCCGCGGGTCGCCTCATCGGGAAAGTGGTTCCATACCAGCTTGTTTCCGCGGTGACGGCAGACGTTGTAGAAGGCGCGAATTTGTTCGTCACGCCCCTTGACCAGGATGACCGAGACCCGCGCGACCTCGATTTCCTTGGTGACGTAGCTGCCTATGCGGGGCAGCTCTTCGACCCGGGCCAGGTTGAGCCAGGCGCGTTTGAAGACCGCTTCGCGTTCGTCCTCAAAGAACTCTTTCGAGGTGGAGTCGGCGAAGGAGATAGCGCCGGTGCCCAGTTCGGGATAGTGCTCGGTCCAGGAACCCTCGGGGGGCCTACCCTCTCGCGTCATCTGAACCTCCTTGTGTCTTGGCGCTTTCAAGAACCACGTCGTCACATCACCGCTCCGCCGTTGACACCCAAAACCTGGCCGGTGATGAAGCCTGCCTCTTCCGAGGCGAGAAACCCGACCGCCGCGGCGATGTCGGCTCCGGTGCCCAAGTGCCCTAATGGGATATTGCTGGCGATTTCCTCGTTGGACTTGAGGTATCCCGCTGCTTGCGCCTGGTGCTGCATCGGGGTTTCGATGCCCGAGGGCGGAATGTTGTTCACGGTGATCCCGTATGCGGCGTACTCGCGGGCCAGCGACTTGGTGAGGGTGATGACCGCGCCCTTGGATGCCGCGTAGTGCGCGGCAAACGGTGACCCGCGCTGGGCGCTGGACGACGAAATCATCACGATCCTGCCCCATTTCGCGGAGACCATGTCGGGCAGCGCGACCTGGCAGCAGTGAAACGTGCCGGTGAGGTTGACGTCGATGATCTTCGACCAGGACTCCGCGGTGATCTCGGCGAATGGGGAGAACCCGAACATCCCCGCGCTGGTCACCAGCACCGAGACCGGCCCCAACTCGCCGCGAACTTTGGCGAACGCCTGCTCGACGCCGGCCCGGTCGGTGACGTCGACACCGACACCGATGGCCGTGGTCCCGGCCGCGCGCAGATCTTCGGTAACACGTTGCGCTGCTTGCTCATTGATATCGAGCACGGCGACATTGAGCCCCCGGCGGCCCAACTCGTGGCAGGTCGCCTCGCCCATGCCCGAGGCGCCTCCGGTCACCACTGCAACCCTGTTCATTCGTAAACCACCCGTACCGTCGGGCTTGTCGGCAGGGCCTGACAGGTCAGCACCCAGCCGTCGGCCACCTCGTCGTCTTCGAGCGCGTCATTGTTGAGCATCCGCGCGCATCCCTCGGTCAGCCGGGCCATACATGTTCCGCAGGAGCCGACCTCGCACGACGACGGCGGCGACAGGCCCGCCATGCGCGCGGTCTGCAGCAAGGTGTTCCCCGCCGAGTAGGCCACCGTGGTGGTCCTCCGATCCAGTTCGATGGTCACCTTTTCGGTGACAGCACCGTCGTCGGCAGGCCCCGCATACGACGTCGCGCGGGAGTCCTGCATGCACCCAGAGTATCAACTACTTGCGATTCATCTCAAGTAGTTGATATATCGCGCTGGGTCAGCTCGTGCCCGGTGCCCTTTTCGACCACCCGACCCAGCAATTCGCGCAGGGTCTCCTGCTCGTCGGCGCTGAGGACGCCGAACACCTTTTCATGAGCCGCCACCGCATCATTGAGAACCTCGGCCACGACGCCTCGCCCCCGATCGGTCAGGTAGGCCCGCAGGATGCGCTTGTGCTGGGGGTCCTGCTTTCGTTCCACCAGGCCGCGCCGCTCGAGTGCCGTGAGAGCCAGCTGCACGCCTTGCGGGCTGATCAGCAGGCGCCGGGCCAGTTCGGCACCGGACAGGCCCGGTTCGTTGGAGAGCTGGCGCAGCACACCGATCTGCGCCGTGCTCACACCGTGCACACTGATCGCGTCGTTAACGGTGGTCAGCGAGAAGTAGAAGGCCTGCTTGAGCAGCCACAGGATGTTTTCGGTGAGTTCCATGCCTGTCTCCTGCCGGTCGTCAGGCCGCGGCCGTCTTGTAAATCTGGCCATCCTTCATCACAAATGAAACCTCCAGCGTGGTGGCGATGTCGCCGGAGGGATCTCCCGGAACGGCGATGACGTCGGCAACGTAGCCGGGCGCCAGGCGCCCCAGCTCGTGGTCGGCCTCGATGAGTTCGGCGGCCACCACCGTGGCTGCCCGGATCGCTTGCATGGGGGTCATGCCGCGCGTGACCAGGGCCCCGATTTCTTTGGCGTTCTGGCCGTGCGGGATCGCCGGTGCGTCGGAGCCGCATGCGATACGCACGCCGGCGGCAATCGCCTTGGGCAGCATTGCTTTTGCGCGCGGGAATACTTCCTCCGCCTTTTTGCGCAGCTCGGGTGCGATCCGGTCGATCGCCATCGCCTCGGTCAAATACGTGGTGGAGACCAGGAAGGTGCCGTGATCGACCATCATCTGAATCGTGTCGTCGGTGGCCAGGAATCCGTGTTCGATGCAGTCGATCCCGGCTCGGATACACGCGCGGATCGCGGAGTCGCCGACGGCGTGCGCGGCCACTCGCACCCCGGCGCGGTGGGCTTCGTCGGCGATGGCGGCGAATTCCGCGTCGGAATACTGCTGGGCGCCCGGGGCGGTGCTGTGCGACATCACCCCGCCCGATGCCGACACCTTGATCAGCTTGGCGCCGTGGCGAATCTGGTAGCGAACACACGCGATTACGTCGGGTACACCGTTGGCAATACCCTCGGCGACCGACAACGGCATGATTCCCGGCGCCAGCCGCTGGAACACCGTGGGATCCAGATGTCCGCCATAGGGTGTCACGGCGTGACCGGCCGGATAGATGCGCGGGCCGGCGTGCCAGCCCTGGTCGATGGCCCGCTGCAGCGCGACGTCGAGCAGATAGCCGCCGGTCTTGACCATCAGCCCGAGATTGCGCACGGTGGTGAATCCGGCCTCCAGCGTGGTGCGCGCGTTCACGGCGCCACGCAGTGTCCGATACGCGGGGTCGTCTTGAACGCCGTGCATCGGGGCGGGCAAGCCCTCGGGCCCGCCGGGGCCGCCGATGAGCAGGTTGAGTTCCATGTCCATCAGGCCCGGCAGCAGCGTGACGTCCCCGAGGTCGATGACGGTCGCCGAATCCGGCAGTGGCCCTTCGGGATTGATAGCGGTGATGCGGTTGCCGTCGATCAGCACGACTGCCGGTGAGCGGACCTTGCCGGCGTCGACGTCCGCCCAGCGGGCGGCCCGCAGGACGGTGCTCATGGAACGGGCTCAGACACGCAGTCCAGGGTGGAGGCCCCCGAGTCGGGCACCCGCGGCTGCTTCCAGCACTCCACCGGAAACGACACCATGATCATCGAGTAGAGCAGGTGCATCAGGTTCAGGACATCCTCGGGCAGGTCGTCGAGGGGGAACTTGTCGCAGTAGGACAGGGCTTCCTCCGCGCGGGGGGTGATCGCGTCGTAGAAGGCCTTCATCTCGACCATCGAGCTGGCCAGCCGCTTGGCGTAGCGCTGCGGTTCGGTGGGCAGGCACCACTCCGAAAACGACTCCAGGTCGGCGAATTCAGTTGGCAGCACGGGAGACATCGCGGTCACACCCCCGCCGTGGTACGGCGGTAGTCCTCGATCCAGGCCGCGGTCTCCTTGTGCAGATGACGCAGCAGAATCTCCTGGTCGTTGAGTAGGAACTTGTCGATCACCCGCGACTCGATCATGCTCTGGGTCGCCTCCAACGTGTTCGCGTCCTGGAGGCCGTATTCCTTGAACGTCACCGCCGCCAGTTCCTGGGCGACACGCTCGCGGGGAGTGCGCGGCTGCGGGAAATACAGTGTGCCCTCGAAGACGTGGCTGTTGTACGACGTCGGCCAGTAGTGGTAGGTCAGGTACCAGCCCTGGCCCCAGAAGAGCATGACGAAGTTGGGGAACAGCTGAAACGAATCCAGCCCCCACGGATCACATTTCGCGGGGTTCAGCCCGGCCGGCATCTCCCCCAAATCCTGCTTCGCCCAGGGCCCGAACAGCCCGCTCTGGCAGATGTCGTCCATCGGCTTGCGCATCTCGTCCGGCATCTCCCAGGCCCGCACACCAGAGGTACTCACCAGCCGGTGCGGACCGTCCAAGCGGTAGTGCGGGGCCTCAAATCCCGCCTCGGCGGCCGCCTTTGAATACGCGGTCGGCGACTGGTTCGCGTGCAGTACCGGCGCGTGATAGAACTCCTGGAACGCGTCCATGTACAGCTTCCAGTTCGCTTTCACCTCCGAGCGGTAACACCACCGCGAGGTCAGCTTGTCGAACGGGTAGCCCTCCAGCCCCGTCACCATCGGCCCCAGAAATTCACGCAGCGACTGCTCGGGCTGCTTGGCGAAGTTGACGAAGATAAAGCCTTCCCAGACCTCGCAGTGCACCGACACCAGCCCGTAGCGACTTTTGTCGAGATCGAAGAACTCCTCCTCCTGCTGCACGAAGGTCAGGTTGCCGTCCAGGTCGTATCGCCAGGCGTGGTACTTGCAGGTGAATTGCCGGCACACACCGCTGGTCTCCTCGAGTGGCATGTCGTTCCACACCAACTTGTTGCCGCGGTGCCGGCAGATGTTGTGATACGCCTTGACCTCGCCAGAGCCCGTGCGCACCAAGATGATTGAGGTGTTGACGACCTTGAGCTCTTTGGTGAAGTAGCTGCCCTTACGCGGAACCTGTTCCACCCGACCGACATTCAGCCAGGCACGTTTGAAGATGGCATCCCGCTCCAGCTCATGGATCTGCGGGTTGATGGAGTCCTCGTAGGACACCGGATCGGTGCCCAGTTCGGGGTAATGCTGCGTCCAGCTTCCCTCCGACGGCTTGGGAAATCGAGGCATGACCGCTCCTGTCCGTAGGACTCCGTCGGGCCGACGGTATATCCTCGGACCGCCGATCGCAAGTAGTTGATACTCCCGCCTCGGGGAGGGTCCGGTGACTTAATCTGCAATCACAACCACCACGCGATTTCGTCAATGCGATATCGCCCGTGATATCGGATTCGAAAGTTGCCTATTGGTCGAGACGGCTGTCGATCAGCGCGGCAACGCTTCGAGGATCTGCTCCGCAAGCGGCGCCGCCGAGGCGGGATTCTGCCCGGTGTAGAGATTGCGGTCCACCGCCGTGAACGGCTTCCACATTTCACCCCGGACGAAGTCGATACCCAACTTGACCAGTTCGTCCTCGACCGTGAATGGCGCCTTCACGCGGAGGCCGACGGCGTCCTCCTCATCGTTGGTGTACGCGGTGACGCGGTAGCCCGCGAAGGGAGACTTTCCGTCGCGGCGGGTGGCGAGGATGGAAACCGGTGCGTGGCAGACGATCGCCAACGGCTTGCCCGACGCGAGGGCGGCGACAACCAGCCGCCCGGAGTCGGCGTCGCGCCAGAGGTCTTCCGTCGGGCCGTGGCCGCCGGGGTAATAGACGGCGTCGTAATCGTCCAGGCGGGCGTTGGCGAGTTGGATTGGGCTGCGCAGCTCTGCGGCGGAACGCAGGCACGGTGCCGCCGGGGGTTGCCACCGGTCGGGTGCCGGGTGCCGTCGTTCAGCGTCCAGTAACTCGTTGCGGTGACGACGAACAGTATCTGGGCCATCGAATGATCACGCCCCTTGATCGAGAGGGTGTTACGCAGATCAGCACCCGGCTTCGAGTGTGCATCCATGGCGGGATTTGTGCAGCCTGGGCGCCGTCAACGCACAATCGGCGCCGATGAGCAATCAAGCCAAAACGCCGCTAAAACCACACTTTGCGGCCGGCGACGGGACGCCCGACCGCCCCGAGGATCCACAAGACCACACCGACGAGCACGAGGATGCCGCCGAGCGTTTCCAGAATCGGGATTGCGGCGAAATAACCGATGACCACAAGAATGATGCCGAGGACTATCACGTCCTGCCCCCTTCTATTGGGCGTCCGTTGAATTGATCAATCACGGACTACCCCGGCACAGACGCCCTCAATCAGGTATCGCAAGTTTCGGTGTTGATCAACGCGGCGCGAGCCAGCGTCTGCTCCGCCTGCTTCACGTGGGCGGCGTCGACCAGCACGCCGTTGACCCCCACCGCCCCGCGACCCTTGGCCTCCGCCTCCCGGTAGGCCGCGACATTGGCTTCGGCGCGGGCGATCTCATCGGCGGTCGGTGCGTAGACCCCGTTGGCGACGGGTACCTGGTCGGGGTGGATGGCCCACTTGCCGGTGTAGCCGAGCAGCGATGCACGTCGCGCGTCACGCTCGTAACCCGACAGGTCCCGGTAGTCGGGATATGGCGCGTCGATCGCGTCGATGCCGGCGATGCGCGCTGCCACAATCACCTTGTTGCGCGCGTAAGCCCAGAATTCACCAGGGTATTCGCCGAGCGGGACGAAGTTGGTGTCGACCCGTGCACCCTGCGACAGCGAGAAGTCGCCCACACCGAAGATCAAGGCGTCCAGCCGCGGGCTGGCCGCTGCGATCTCCTCCGCGTTCGCTAGGCCTTCCACTTCTTCGATCAGAACTTCGAGCCGAATCCGGTTGCTCAGACCAAGTTTCGACTCCAGCTGGGTAAGCAGCACGTCGACCCACCAGACATCGCGTGCCGTGCGTGCCTTCGGGATGATGATGGTGTCGAGGTTCTCGCCGGCCTTGGTGACGACGTCAATGACGTCGTCGTGGCACCACTGGGTGTCCAGGCCGTTGATCCGGATTGCGCGCGCGGTGCGTCCCCAGTTGATGTCGTTGAGCGCGGCGATCGCCTTGACGCGCGACTCTTCTTTGAACGTCGGGGGCACCGCGTCCTCGAGGTCGAGGAACACCAGGTCGGCGCCGCACTGAGCACCTTTCTCGAACATGTTGTCGTTGCTCGCGGGCACCGCGAGTTCGGAACGACGAAGTAGACCGGTCATCAATTTCCTTCTGTCACAACACGCCGCGGGCGTGCAGGTCGTCAATCTCGTTGGGAGTCAAGCCAAGTAGCTCGCCGTAGACTTCGGCGTTGTGTTCTCCGAGGTTGGGTCCGAGGTGGCCGACCGTTCCGGATGCCGACGAGAAACGCGGGACCGGAGCCTGCACCGTCATCTGCCCGAGCTGGTCATCCTCGACCGAGATGAACACCTCGCGGTGCGTCAGCTGCTCGTCGGCGACCAGATCGCGGATGTCGTAGACCGGCGCGGCGGCGACCTCGTGAGCTTCGAAAGTCTCCATCGCCTCCGAAAGAGTCTTGGTGGCAACCCAATCCGCGACCACGGCATCGACCTCGCGGGCGCGCGCCAGCCGCCGCTGGGGGTCGGAGAAGTCGGGGTCGGACAGCAGGTCGTCTCGGCCGATCGCGCGAAACACCCTCAGCGCCAATGCCGGTGAGCTGCCGGACATGGCAAGCCATCGTCCGTCGGCGGTTTGGTAGGTATTGCGCGGAGCCGAGATGTCCCAGCGATTGCCGGCACGCTCGGGAACCAAACCCAATTGGTCGTAACCCAGCAAGGTCTGCTCCAACAGCCGGGCCAGCGGGTCGATCAGGTTGACGTCGATCAGCTGCCCCGGCGCACCGTGCACGTCGCGGTGGTAGAGCGCCATCATGACCGCGTAGGTGGCGTTCAGCGAGGCGACGCCGTCGGCCAACATGAACGGCGGCAGCGTGGGCGGCCCACCGGCCGGCCCGGTGATGTGAGCGAATCCGCTCATCGCCTCACCGAGCGTGCCGAAGCCCGGGCGTTCGCTCTTCGGTCCGGTCAACCCGTATCCGGTGATGTGCAGCATCACGATCCGGTCGTTGACCGCGCGTAGGTTCTCGTAATCCAGGCCCCATTTGCGCAACGTCTGCGGCCTCGTGTTGAAGATGACGACGTCGGCGTGCTCGACCAGGCGGCGCACCAGCGCCTGGCCTTCGGCGCAGCGCAGATCCAGCGTGATCGCTCGCTTGTTGCGCGACAAGGACTTCCACATCAGCCCGACATCCTCGCGCTGATTGCCCCAACCGCGGATCGGATCGCCGTTTCGCGGGTCTTCGACCTTGATCACGTCGGCGCCGAACTCGCCCAGGTAGGTCGCGACCAGTGGGGCCGCGGCCAAAGTGGCGAGGTCGAGCACGCGCACGCCGTCAAGCATTCGCACCGGCACCCACTCGGGTATTCGAGGGCCGTTGCAGCCCAAGGTGTCCCCGCAACGTCGAGGACTCGTACTCGGTGCGGAACAGGCCACGTCGCTGCAGTTCCGGAACCACCATCCGCACCACGTCTTCGAATGCGCCGGGCAGATGCGTTGCCGCCAGGACGAAGCCGTCGCAGGCTCCGCTTTCGAACCAGTCCGCCATCTGATCGGCAACCTGTTCGCCGGTGCCGACGAAGCGGGGGCCCTGCAGCAGCGTCGCGCGATGGCCGGCCAAATCGCGCACGGTCACAGGGCGTCCGCCGCCCTCGAAAGAAATGTGGGTGCGCAGGTTCTGTACCAGGCCGCGAATTCCGGAGACCGACGCGATCAGCTCGTCGGTGACGGGGTCGTCCAGATCGTGTTGCGCGAAGTCGTAATTCATCAACTCCGACAACAGTGTCAGCGATGCCATGGGATGAACCAGTTCGTTGAGGAACAGAGCTTCGCGCTCCTTGGCGTGGGCCTCGGACTCGCCCACCACAGCGTAGGCCATCGGGCAGATCCGTACTGCGGCAGGATCGCGTCCGGCATCGGCGATTCGTTCTTTCTGGTCGGCGTAGTGACTGCGCGCGACCTCGATACCCGGATCCCCGGTGAAGATCAATTCCGCCCAGCGGGAGGCGAATTCGCGTCCACGGCCCGAAGAGCCGGCCTGGATGATCACCGGTCGGCCCTGCGGGGTACGTGGCACGGTCAGCGGCCCGCGCGACGAGAAGTACTGCCCCACGTGCCCGAGTTCGTGCACCTTGTCCGGGTCGCCGTACTGCCCGGTCGCCCGGTTATGCAGGATCGCACCGTCCTCCCAGGTGTCCCAGAGCCCGGCGACCACGTCCATGAACTCGTCGGCGCGGTCGTAGCGCTCGTCATGGCCGAGGTGGGCGCTGACACCGAAGTTCTGCGCCTCGCTGTCGTTGACGGAAGTGACCACGTTCCAGGCGGCCCGGCCGCCAGACAGGTGATCCAGCGTGGCGAAGGTCCGGGCGACGTGGAACGGCTGGTAGTAGGTGGTCGAGTAGGTCGCGCCCAGTCCGATGCGCGAGGTGGCCTGGGCCAGCACGCCGAGCACGATGCTGAGGTCCAGCTTGACCGGGCGGGCACCGTAGGACACCGCCTCGGCCACCGATCCCCCGTACACCCCGGGCATCGCGAGCCGGTCGTCGAAGAACATCAGATCGAAGCAGCCTTCTTCGAGCTGACGGGCGATCTTGGCGTAGTACGCAGCGTCGAGGTAGCCGTGTTCGGTCGCCGGGTGCCGCCACGATCCGGCGTACACCGAAGTGCTGCCCGCCTGCATGAAAGCAACGAGGGCCATCTTGTCTTGTCGTCGATCAGCCATGTCCGAAACCTAACATCTGATATTTCAGATATCAAATGTAGGATGTGGCGTTTGGTAGCATGCTCGGATGGCTTCGATTTCGGGGATCGACATCTCCGGCACGGTGCGCGAACGGGCCGCCCGCGAACTCCGGGACCGCATCCTGACCGGTGCCCTGCCCGCCGGCGCCCGGATCGACCTCGACGCCATCACCGAGGAGTTCGCGACCAGCCGGACTCCGGTCCGCGAGGCGCTGTTGGAGCTCTCCTTCGAGGGATTGGTGCAGGTCGCGCCGCGCAGCGGTGTCACCGTGATCGGCATCAGCCCCACCGATGTGATGGACAGCTTCACCATCCTCGGAGTGCTTACCGGACAGGCTGCCGCGTGGGCCGCCGAACGTATCGAATCGGAAGAGCTCAACATGCTGCGCGAACTCGCGGCCGACGTGGTCGCGCGCTCCGGTGACGACAGCATCGGCGAGGCCAACTGGCACTTCCACCAGAAGATCCACCGCGCCGCCCACTCGCCGCGGCTGATGACGCAGATCAAGCAGGCCGCTCGGGTGGTTCCGAGTAACTTCCTCACCCTGTTTCCCGACCACGAGAAACATTCGCTCGACGAGCACCAGGACCTACTCGACGCACTCGGTGACAAGGACGTCGAACGGGCCCGCACGATCGCCGAACGCCATGTCCTGGACGCCGGGCGCTCGCTGGCCGACTGGCTCGAGCAGCGCCGCACCGCCTGAGTCCCAACCGACTCGTGGCTGTACTCGACGGCCGTGCCGTGAGTTCAGCCGAGCGCGGGCAGCACGGTGTCGGTCAACAGCTGGACCGATTTCCATGCTTCGTCGACGGGCATGCCGCCGACCAGCGGGTGCAGCACCAGCGGTCCGAAATCGTCGCTGTCCCGGATTTCGGCGATCAACTCATCGGGAGTCAGGAACCGGTAGCGCCCCGATGCTCTGACCTCGTCCAACGTTTGAACGCCGGGCAGGTGCATCAGGGATCGTTGGTCGGTTGACCATTCACCGTAGGTGACTGCTTCCCACAGGATGTACTCCCCGAGTTCGGCCCAGGCCCGGTCGGGATCCTCGTGCAGATAGATCATTCCGCGGTTGATCGGCCCGGGCATCAGGATCAGGGGCTTGATGCCGGCAGCAGAACACAGTTCGCGGTAGTAGGCGGCGATGTCGGGCAGATGGTCGGCCAGGCTGAGCGGCAGCCCGAACCGGGCCGCGCGGCGAGCGGTGGCGCGCGCACCGCCACCGACGTATAGCGGCGGATGCGGCCGGCTCCAGGTACCGGTACAAATTCCCGCGTCCGCCTCGGCGCCGGACCAGACCGACAGCATCCGCTCCACCAGGCTGTCCATCAGCTTGCCGCGCTGGCCGAAATCCAAGCCAAGCGAGTCGTATTCGACGGTTCGGTAGCCCAGGCCCACGGTGGTGTGCAGCCGTCCGCGACTCATGTTGTCCACCAGCGCAATGTCTTCGGCGAGCCGCACCGGATTCCATAACGGCCCCAGCGCGCAGTCCACGCTGGCGATCATGGTCGAGGTGCGCGCCAGGAACATCGCCGCGGCCATGATCGGGTTGCAGCTCCAGCCGTGGCCGGTGGCGTGGTGCTCGTCGACGCTCACCGACGTGATGCCATGGGACTCACCCCATTGCGCCAGTTCGAGGGCGGCGGATAAGAGCTTGCTCTGCGTGCGGGGCTCTCCGTGCGGCGAGGCGAAGTTGAAGCGCAGCACCGTCAGTGCCATGTCAGGCTCCGTCGGGGCCCGGCGCGGCCATGGACTCGACGAACGCGGCGAAGTCGGGGAACAGCGCGCGGTCGACGATCTCGATGCGGGTGCCGAACGCGTCGACGTAGTAGGCGAACATCCCGAACTCCGAGTCCGGTATTGCTCCGGTCATTTCGAAGCTGAAGCCGTTGCTCTCCAATGCACGTGCGGTCTCGGCGAGGTTGTCGGTGAAATAGCCGACATGGTGGACGGAATTGCCCGGTGCGGGTGTCCAGGGCGTGCCCGGAACCTCCTGGACCAGTTCGAGGTGCGGGCTCTGCACGGAATAGACGATCGTCGAGGTCAGGTCGCGAACCCCTTCGGTGGTGCGGAAGGGCAACGTGTAGCTGAGCGGGGTGATCCACCGGTAGCCGGCCAGTGCGCTGAGCCGGGCCATCGCGGTGTCGAGGTCGGGCACCACGATGCCGGTGTGGTAGAAGTCCTTGGGTTGCAATGCGAATGCCACAGTGATGTCCTTACCGTGCCGTCACGAGTTGGTCGCAATTTGTCTTGAGAGCCAAGCTCTTTCCCAGAAGTTGGTGGTTCCGTCCAGCAGGCTTTGGTGCGCTTCCCTGAGCACTTCGCGTGCCCCCGCATGGTCCGGCTGCGCGGCGGCGACAAGCTCGGCAAGGTGGATGGCGTGCAGTGGACGGTTCTCGGCGAGGTGTGCTCTTGCTCGGCCCTCGAGCGCATCGGCTCCGGCCAGTTCCACCACGTCGGTGCCGACGGCGTCGAACCCGATGGGATAGAGCTCGGTGGTCGACCGGTGGTGAAACCAGCCCGAGTAGTTCTCCCACACCGCCCGCACATCCCAGGAGACCTTTCCATAGCCTTGGCCCACTTCGTATTCCGCGGGCAGGACGATCTCACTCATCAGGGTCTGGACATCTTTTCCGGCGTTCATCCCGGCTACGGTCTGGTCGTGAATGTAGGAGATGGCGTCGCGCAGCCGGGTGAGCTCGGCGTGGATGCGCTTCTGCCCCGCGATCGGTTCGAAATGACCGGTCACCAGGAGTTCCGGCTGGAGATCGCGCACCCGCTCGACCGACGCGATGGCGGTCAGGGCGTCACGGTAGCGGTCGCCGCGCATCGTGACAAGGTTGGGAATGTGCCCGAATATCGGGCCAAACGTATTTCCACACAGGCAGATTCGCTCGTCGGGCAGCCATATCACCAACGAGTCGGTGGTCTCACCGCCCGGGACTGAGATCAGCTCCAGTCGCCGGCCGCCGACGTCGAGGGTGAGCGTGTCTTCGAAGTCGAGGTCGACGGTGGGAACGCTCTGGGCGGGCAGCCGCATGCTGCCGAGACGGCGCTGAATGGCCTGGATACCCGACGCCAGGGTGTCCTTGAAGGCGAAAGCGCTGCGGCTGGCGCGGTACGGGATCAGGCGTTCGTTGTCGTCTCGCCAATGTGTCCAGTTCGCCTGGGCCACAACGGTTGTGTCGGGGTCGCGGACGCTGTCCAGGCCGCCGACGTGGTCCACGTGCCCCTGGGTGAAAATGATGTAGCGCACCGGTGAGGAATCAACGGCGTCGAAGTTGGCGCGATGCACCGGGCCCTCGAAGCCCATGCCCGTGTTGACGATCACGCGGCCGTCGTCGGTGGTCAGCAGATAGGCATTCGACAGGCCCGGCGAGCACCACAGTCCGGGCGCGATCTGCTCGGCCTGCTCGGCAGCCGCCGGCCGCAGGCCATCAGCGCCCGGCCTGCTGCGATAGACCGGCTCGAAGTCTTGGCTACCCATCGATGCTCCTCATTCGGGGCGAACGTCGAACCGGTCGAAGTAGAAGCCGAACCGCCCGCGCAGGTCGTCGGCCGAGATGCCGAAGTGCCGTTGCAGGTCGTAGCGGATACGGCCATGCTTGCCGCGCGGATTTCCGGCCAGGTATTGCTGGAACCGCTTACGCACCTTAGGTGTCAATTCGACCCCTCCGCGCCGGTAAAGCTCTTCGAGCAGCGGCATTTCGTTGCCGTTGAGCTGGTGGAAGTTGATGTCGATGCTGCGTTCGGCCGGCACCAGCTCGCGATCGCGGACACATGCGCTGAGTAACCGGTGCACCCGATCCGTCCAGTAATCCAATAGCCACTGTGGATCGATGCTCGTCCGGCGTAGCCGATCGGAGTAGGCCATCATCGTGATCGCCGACTGCACCACCGCGACGGGATCGCGGTGGGTGAAGGCCACCGTCGCGTCGGGAAAGGTCGCCATCAACGGGCCGAGTTGCTCACAGTGCTGGGGACTCTTGAGGATCCAGGTCTGCGGGCCGCGCAGAAAGGTCAGCGCCCGCAAGACCTTCTTCAGATACGCGTAGTGCCGCGTTTGGTCGAGGGCGAGGTAATAGTCGCGCCAATCCGGCACGCGGGCATGCCATTCCAGGACGTAGCCGGCCAGGTCGAGGTCGAGGAGTTCGACCTCTTCCTCGATCGCCTCGGGGAACCGGTCGTGCATGGCGGCGACTACCGGGGCGCTGGCCATCAGGGCATCGTGTTCGGCCTTGGCGCGCGCATAGCGCGGGTCAACCCCGAAGATGTCGGGGCCCCCGCCGCGCGCTGGTATCGGTTCCTGACTCTCCCAATACGGCAGCGCACGGCGGCGTGGGTCGGCGGCAATGAGATTCACCAGATGGGTGGTGCCGGACCGCGGCATCCCGACAACGACGATGGGCTTCTCGATCGGGATCGACTCGATCTCGGGGTAGCGCTTGACGAGCTCGGTCAGCGACAACCGGTTTCGCAGCAGGCGAACCACTCGCTCCCGCAATGTCGAGCGGCTGAGCTGCCGCAGGCCCTGGTCGGCTTCGATCGCGGCGACATGCGCCCTCAGGCGGTCCCCGAAGCCGTCCGTGTCGTCCAGGTCGTCGGCACCAGCTTGCTCGACGGCCTCCGCGAGCATCCGGTCGATGTCGAAGTCGACCTGTTTGGCCTCGGTGAATTCCAGTATTTGACGCTGGACATCGGTCAGTTGCGGCGAGGTGAGATCGTCGAAATCGATGTCAGCGATGTCGGGGCCCGCAGAGCCCATGCGACCGCCTCCTCGACCAGGTGTCGAATATTCACGCATCGAACCGCAGATCGCGAGCCCTACAAGTTGGCCAAGTCGTCGGGAACGTCGACTTGGTGTTCCAGCAGCGCTTCGAGCGGCACGACCTCGAGGGTGCGTTCGTGGGTGGAGGCCAACACCACCGGGGCGGCACAACCGTCGCGATGAGCCCGAAGCCAATTCAGGGCGGTGACGCACCAGCGGTCGCCGGGTAGCAAGCCGGGAAACCGGTACTCGGGAACCGGCGTCAACAAATCATTGCCGATCGAACGCTGGTGCTCGAGAAACTCGGCGGTCATCACGGAACAGATCGTGTGGCGGCCGACATCCTCGGGCCCGCTCGAGCAACAGCCGTCGCGGTAGTAACCGGTGAGAGGCTCGGTGCCGCACGGCTGTAGCAAGCCGCCGAGCACGTTGCGATCGGACATCTCGTTAGTATCGCGCCCTCGGGCGGGAAGTTAGAAGAGATATCACCGTTTGCGCCGCGCGAATTTGTCCCGCCGCGCGCCTAACCGGCCAGCGGATAGTCGAGCTGCGGGCGGATCTCCTGCAATCTGGCGGCCGCGGCGGCGTCGGTCTCGGAGTAGACCCGGGCAACGTCGACCAGCACGGTGCCTGTGCGCACCAGTTCCGTATGTGCCGCGTTGAGGACAGCCAGCAACTGGGCGGCCTCTGCCGCGAACGCCGTTGCGGCCTGGGCCGAGACTTCATCGGCACCAGCGGGAACCAGCGCAGTCACCGACGGCGATGCCGCCGCACCGGCCGCGACGGCCGGTTATGCCGGCTATCCCGGAATTCCGGTTGATCCCCAAGCGCCGTTCGGCCGCGATCCCGCCACGGGTGTGCCCCCGTCCGAAAAGTCCGCCACCACAGCGGGTCTGTTGCAAGACAACTCCGGGCGCAAGCTTCGCTAGCGCCGGATCACGATCAGGTCACAATTACCAACCTCAGATGATTGCAATCGGCGCGTCGAACCTCCTGTAGGACAAGGGAAAATTAGTGTCACTTCGTGAACCGCCGAACGGCCATGACGCTGCCACTGCTGCTGGCGGCGGGCGCGGCTCTGGCCCAAGCGCCGCGCGCATCTGCCGAGGCAGGCCGATGGTCGGCCGGCCGCGCCAACGCCTGGTATCGCGCGCAGGGCTGGCTTGTCGGTGCGAACTACATCCCGTCGACCGCCATCAATCAGCTGGAGATGTTTCAGCCGGGAACCTATGACCCTCAACGCATCGACGGCGAGTTGGGTGCGGCCAGGTTACTCGGCTTCAACACGATGCGAGTCTTCCTCCACGACCAGTTGTGGGCCGCCGATCGCCAGGGCTTCCAAAGCCGTCTCGCCCAGTTCGTCGGCATCGCGTCGCGCCATGGCATCAAGCCGCTGTTCGTATTGTTCGACTCCTGTTGGGATCCGTTCCCCAAGTCCGGCCCGCAGCATGCGCCGGTACCGGGGGTGCACAACTCCGGCTGGGTGCAGAGCCCGGGTGCCGAACGCCTCGGCGACCCCCGCTACATCCCGGTCATGCAGGACTACGTCACCGGAGTCTTGAGGCAGTTCCGCAATGACGACCGGGTTTTGGGTTGGGACCTGTGGAACGAACCCGACAATCCCGCGAAGGAATATCGCAAGGTGGAGCGCTCAGACAAGCTGCAGCGCGTCGCCGACCTGCTTCCCCAGGTGTTCCGGTGGGCACGCTCAGTTGATCCGGCTCAGCCGTTGACGAGCGGTGTGTGGCAAGGATCCTGGGGAGACCCGGGAAGTCGTAGCCCAATCAGCGCCATTCAGCTCGACAATGCTGACGTGATCACCTTCCACAACTACGGCAAACCGGCCGAGTTCGAGTCGAAGATCAACGAACTGGCGTCAATGGGGCGGCCGATCATCTGCACCGAATACATGGCTCGGTCCCAGGGCAGCACCATCGAAGGGATCCTGCCAATTGCCAAGCGCCACAACGTAGGTGCGATCAACTGGGGTCTGGTGGCCGGCAAGACCCAGACCTACTTGCCGTGGGACTCGTGGAATCACCCGTACACGACGCCGCCGAAAGTTTGGTTCCACGACCTTCTGATGCCCGATGGCAGGCCCTACCGGGAAGGCGAAGCCCAGGCGGCTCGGGGGCTGACCGGCGGGCTGGGCTAGCCCGCCGGTTGGCTCACCCACTTCGACCTCGGGGTCATCCGATCCAAGGGGCTGGTGCGCAAGTGAGGCAGGTCGGCTGATGTCGTACAAAATCGACCCGGATTCGCTGCACAAGATCGCCGAACAAGTCGTCGGCCTGCCGCTGGAGGGAGGCGAGTTGATCACGCGGGCAATCCAATTGCTCGCCAACGAATATCCCGACCTCGTCGATCCGACACCTGGCCGATGGGTGGGCAGCAAGGCCGGCGGGATCCTCGGCAAGGTCCGCTTTCTCTACTTCAGCCCTCGCGAGTACATCGTGATTTTCGGTTCTCCGACTGGCACACAAGGCTTTTCGGGCCGTTACAAGCGAGTGGAGATCCACAAGTTCCTGATGGCCGGCCGAATTGACTCATACGATCTCGAGACCGACGACACCAAACCCATGACGCTGCTGCCCGGTGAACACACCTGCCTCGAGAAGGGCCACGCGAGGGGCCTGACCATTCATCCCGGCTCTTGGCACATCGAGTACGGCCGCGGGGCGGTCGCCACCACGCTGCCGTTCGCGATGGTGGACACGCTGCTGGTGTCACTGGAACTCGAATCCGTCCGCCGATCCACCGTCGAGTTCGCCAAGCTGGTCGCCCGGCGACGTCGCCGCTGATCCGGACCGGGGCACGCAGGCTCAGGCAACGACCTGGTGGTGGCGGATTTGATTGCCCCCGCACCGTTTGGCTTCGTACATGGCGTTGTCGGCGTGGGCAACCAACTGGCGAAACGCTTGGTCGGCCTGGTCTGTAACGATGGTGCGCAACGCCAGGGTGGCGATTCCGACGCTAGCGGTCACGGAGGCGTTGGTTGCGGCCACTGCGTCACAGAGCTGCCGACCCCACCCGGGCTTGTGTTCGGCTCTCACGATGTCGGCGATCAAGAATTCCTCGCCGCCGATGCGACCGACCACGGCGGTAGCGCCGCAGGCGGCGTTCAAGGCGCCGGCTACCGCGACGAGCGCCTTATCGCCGGCGGCATGTCCGTGGGTGTCGTTGAGCTTTTTGAAGCGGTCCAAATCCACCATGGCCACCACCAAAAACATGTGGTTGGAGCCGACGAGCATCCGCCCGACGATAGCCCGATAGCAGGCTCGCCGATTCAACAGGCCGGTCAGCGGGTCGCGGTTGGCGCTCAATAAATCAAGCCAGAGTGCGCGCACGACGATCTGGATGGCGAGCGGAACGATCACGTTGAGTTCCACAACCAGAAAAAAGCCGGTAAAAGCCAGCATCGCTTGCCCCGCGGCGGCCAGACGCACCCCTTGCCAGGCCCCAATTGCGCTGGCTATCCAAAAGTTCAGCGCCATGTACTTGGCGGTGTGAAAGAACGCGAGGTAGCCGCCGGTGACCGCCAGAGCCGAGCATGCCATCAGGCCGACAAGCGGCTGGGGTTGCCACAAGCAGCCGACGCCGATAAGCACGCTGCCGGTCAGAATGAAGAAAAGCGACTGGCGCCGAGTGGGCCACCCGCGCAACCAGAGCATCGCCATGCCCAGGCCCAGCACGGCAGCCAGGACCGAATACGCCAGCGCCACAGGCCGATACACCAGGGCATGGTTCAACCACACGTTGGCCGGCACCAGCACCAACGAGGCGGCCACCCCAGCCATCAGCCTGCGAGTGTTTGCACCCAGCCCGTGGGCTTGCAAATAGCCTGTCAGCCAATCGAAATGGTCGGCCTGACCCCACCATGCCGCCAACCACTTCATCGGTTTGCCCCTCCTACACTCACTGCCCCACCAACCGCACTGTCGGCAACAAGCGCGTGAGTTGGGTCACAGTAAATAGGATTGCGAGTTACAAATACCTCGAATCGACAAGAAAGCCGCGGTGACAACTGATATTCGCCGGGGCCGCAGCAATTGCGACACTCGCGCTAGTGTCCGGCTCTGAACAGAAACGTTGCGATCCGTCGGTGTGGCTCAGGTGGTTCGGGGTGTTCCGTCGGGGTGGGTGAGGGTTTCGGCGAGCCCGTTTAGGAGCAGGTCGAGGCCTCGGTCGAGCTCGGCCCCGCCGTCATAGGAGGCGAGGGCGGCTGCGAGGGCGCGTAGGTGGGGAAATTCGGTGATCGACAGTCGGTGCAGACCGAGCCGCAGGACGTGGTCTGTTTCTTCGGGGCGTTCGACGATCTCCTGCAGTTCATTGACGACGTGGCCGTGCAGGTAGGCGAATAGAACCCGGTAGATATGGAGGGCGTCCTCGCCAGGAAATCCGGCGGCGATGAGCAGGGTAAGGACGTCTTCAAGGGGTCGTAGCGTTCCGGGCGGTCGTTGTCCAAGTGGTGTGGCTAAGGGGCGGGTCACCAGTAACGGCACGACGTTGGGGTGTGCGAGTGCGAGCCGCCGGAAGTCGTGGGCGACGGTGCGCAACTGCGCGGCCCAGTCGGGGTCTGTGGTGTCAACCGAGAGCTGGCTGAGGACGAGTTCGGCGACGCCGTCGAGGACGGCGGCTTTGTTGGGTAGATGCCGGTAAAGCACCGTCGTATCGCGATTCACCGCATCACTGAGACGGCGCATGGACAGGGCATCAACACCGTCGCTGTCGACGATCCCTAACGCGGTCTGCAGGATGAGCGCCCGGGTGATCTGGCGGCCAGCTGAACCGCCGGCTGTGACGGACGGGCCCGGGCCGTCAGCGGTCAAATCGAGACCAGTCGGCAGTTTCATGAGGCAGCACTTCCCTTCCGTCCGACACTGTAGACCAATAGTGTTGGTCAACGGTGTTGACAGCCTTCCTACCTGGGTGTGTACTGGAGTTCTAGCACCGGAATTAGAGGCTTCACCATGCTGGTCATCGTCGGATTAGTTGTTCTGTTAGTCGCCGTGATTGTCGGGACCGTCGGGGTGCTGGGCAATGCCGGGGGCACTCATCCGTTGGCGGAGAACTTCTCCGTGCTGGGTTATCACGTGACCGGGTCGACTGGGACGTTGTTCCTATCGGGGATCGTGGTCGGCGCCGTGGGGTTGCTCGGTCTAAGTGTGCTGTTGGCCGGCGCCCGGCGCACCGCGAACCGTGGGCGCGATGCCCGACGCGGGCTTGCACGCTCTCAGCGCGAGACGGCATTCGTGAACCGTGACCGCGCCCAACTACTTGAACGCCAACCCGGCACGCACACCGCTTCGACGTCGGATTCGACGCCAGCTAGTCCCGCCCGGGAAAGGGCTTCCCTGCTCGGCCGCTGGGCGCGTCGTCGGCAAACCATCGATCACAGGCACGTCGACGTAGCCCCGTAAATAACCCGCGTCGGTTGATATCGCTCAGCCGCCACCGCGGTCTGGGATCACCGAAAAATGAAGGAATCCGCAATGAGCATCGCTAAGAAGCTCGCCCACAAAGCCGAAGCCGCCAAAGGCGCCACCAAGAAGTATTTCGGCCGCGCCACCGGCAACACCCGCCTGCGCACCGAGGGCCGCGCCGATCAGGCCAAGGGCAACGCCAAACAGGCAGGAGCAAAAGTCAAAGACGTCTTCAAACACTGACCCCCGCTACCCCTGTATTTCTGCACACCCGTCGAAACTAGGTCAACACCCATGATCGTTGCCGGAATTATCCTCATCGTCCTCGGGCTGCTCCTCCCCAGCCTCGTCCCGACCTTCGCCTTCGCCCATATCGTTTTGGTCTTAGGGGTCATCCTGCTCGTCGTCGGCCTGATACTGCTGGTGGCGGGACGGGCGGGACACGCCGTCGGCGGACGCCGCCACTACTACTAACCCGCTGCACGTCGGCCAATCCGGTCGACGGCTCATGATTACTCGCCGCGCGGGCCAGACGAAACTAGGGCTGGCCGCAACGCGACCATCGACACCGCTTCACCAAAGTAAGGAGCCGACATGACTACTAGCACAATCGTTTTGATCGTCATCGCCGTGGTCGTGGCCATCCTGCTCGTCGCAGGATTCACATGGGTGGCACGCAACAAACGCAACCAACATCGCCACGTCGAAGCAGACAAAATCCGCCAGGACGCCCAGCAGGAAACACTGCACGTCAAACAACGCGAAGCCCTCGCCGAGGAGACTGCCGCCAAAGCCCGCGCCGCCCAAGCCGAAGCCGACGTTAAAGCGGCCCAAGCCTCCGGCCTGCAACAACAAGCTGCCTTGCACCGCGGTGAAGCGGTCACCTCGCGCGAGCACCTCAACGAGCAGTGGGACCGCGCAGACACGCTAGATCCGGCGTCCCCAACCTCCGACGCCACCGCGGCCGCCCACGACGAACCACAACCCACAGCCGGGTCACGTTGAAACCCGGCGCACCTCGCCACCGCGACTCAGCCCCTGCTTAGCGACACCAACACCCGCCCTAGAGCGTGTCCACACACCCACGGTCCGGCGGGGATGTGACGAGCGCCGCGATACAGATCGCCCAGAACAGCATCTTCGAGCGCGCCGCCCGAGCCGGGTATGTCGTCAGCGGCCTGCTTCACGTCATCATTGGCTACCTCGCCATCCGGATCGCGCTGGGTACCGGCGGCGGCAGCGCCGATCAATCCGGAGCGTTAGCTGCGTTATCGATCAAACCGGGCGGCATCATCGCGCTCTGGGCTGCCGTAATCGCGTTACTGACCATGGCCTTGTGGCGGCTCGCCGAAACAGCTCTCGGCCGTTCGACCGACCCGAAAACTCAGGGCACCATGTCCGAGATTCTGGACCGAGCGAAGGCTTTTTCGCTGGCCGTCGTCTATTTCGGGTTCGCCTACTCCACCCTCGGATTCGCCCGCAATGCAGGGAAATCCACCGGCGACCAGAATTCTGGCCTCAGTGCTCGGCTCATGCACACCGCCATCGGCACTGTCGTACTGATCGTCGGAGGCCTCATCATCGTCGCCGTCGGCGGATATCACATCTACAAGGGAGCCAGCCGTAACTTTCTTGACGATCTCAAAGGCACCCCCAGCGACTTGGTGCGACGACTCGGCCTCATCGGCTACATCGCCAAAGGCTTCGTCATCATCGGCGCGGGCGTACTGGTCATCGTCGCCGCAAGTCTTTCCGAGCCCGCCAAAGCCACAGGACTCGACGGCGCGCTGAAATCACTCGGCGCTCAACCCTACGGAGCGATACTCCTGATCCTCGCCAGCCTGGGAATCATCACCTACGGTCTCTACAGCTTCGCCATGGCCCGGTACACCAAAATGTAGTGGACCCGCCTCTTTGAACACCCCACGAATGCCGATGTGCGTCGCACCACCAAAGTGGATGGCCCCAAAGATTCTCCACCCCAAGCGATATCAAGCCCCACACGATCTACGGCATACCCGCGCATCGCTGGTGGTCTCCGCCGGGGGTGAACGTGCTGGGCTTGGGGCGGATGCTAGGGCACACCCCAGCGAAGGGTCACCCTGGACACCTCTCTGGACGGCTCGCGTTCACGTTAGACGGCCGGTCCTTACGCGAAATGGCGCCAACCCGCGCTGGCGAGGCTCCATAGCAAACGCGAACGGTAGGCGTCTTACCTGCGATTTCTCGCCGGTTGTTTGGCGGTGGCGGAGGGATTTGAACCCTCGGACGGTTTTAGCCGTCACACGCTTTCGAGGCGTGCTCCTTAGGCCGCTCGGACACGCCACCGCCGAGCAGCTTACCCAACCAGCGCCCGCTCACCCCAATCGCTGGCGGGCGAAGAACTCCTCCAGCGGCGCGGCGCACTCCTGGGCGAGCACACCGCCGCGGACCTCCGGTCGGTGATTGAGCCGGCGGTCGCGGACCACGTCCCACAACGATCCGACGGCTCCGGTCTTGGGTTCCCACGCACCGAACACCAGCCGCGCGACGCGCGCCAGGACCAGGGCACCCGCGCACATCGTGCAAGGTTCGACCGTGACGGCCAGCGTGGCTCCCTCCAGCCGCCACCCGTTACCGAGCACCGTGGCCGCCGCGCGCATCGCCACGACTTCCGCGTGCGCGGTCGGATCACCAAGGGCCTCACGGGCATTCACCGCACGCGCAAGTTCGGTCCCGTCGGCAGCAACGACCACCGCACCGATCGGCACATCGCGGGGGCCCGCGGTTGCGGCGGCCTCCAGCGCGGCCCGGATCAGATCTTCGTCAGTCCTCACCGACCGCGACGGCGGCGACCCGCCGCGCCCGGCTTCGCCGCGCTTGCGATCACCGACCGAGGCGGTCGATCACCGCCGACAGCTGGTCGGCGAAGCCCATCTCGCGGGCGATGCGGCCCAATTGCTCGTCGGCGTAGAGGTCGGACTCATCGAGGATGACGCCCAGCACCGCCTCGGGCAGCCCGATGTCGGACAGCAACCCGAGGTCGCCTTCTTCGAACGGATCCGCTTCCTCCAGGTCCTCGGGATCGATGTCGGCGTCCAGGTTGTCCAGAACTTCGGCGGCGATGTCGTAGTCCAGTGCCGCCGTCGCATCCGAGAGCAGCAGCCGGGTTCCCGACGGTGCGGGACGCACGATGACGAAGAATTCGTCATCGATGTCGAGGAGCCCAAAGACCGCTCCCGCACTACGCAGTTCACGCAATTCTGTCTCGGCGGCAGCCAGGCTCGTCAGCGATTTGGGGGCCATCACAGAGCAACGCCATTGGCCCTCTTCGCGAACGACGGCGACGCCAAAGCCGTCCGGTGTATCCACGGACGGGCCTTGCGTTGCGGCCCGCTCTCGTCCCATGGGCGCCTACGCTAGTCGCTGACCAGGCCGCTTGACCAGAAGGCGCACACCCGCGAGGAGACCTGCGGCCCCCATTGTCCATCCAACTGTGCCAACCTTGGACTGTGGCTTGGACTGCGACGAGGACCCCGGTGTGCGTGCTCGGGTTGGGACTTATCGGCGGATCGATAATGCGGGCGGCCGCGGCTGCCGGCCGTGAAGTGTTCGGCTACAACCGCTCGGTGGAGGGCGCGCACGGAGCGCTCGCCGACGGCTTTGACGCCACGACCGAGCTCACCGACACGCTGACCCGCGCCGCCGACACCGGCGCGTTGATCGTGCTGGCCGTACCGATGCCGGCCCTGCCGGCGATGCTCGCCCACGTCAGCGAATTGGCCCCGAAGTGCCCGCTGACCGACGTGACCAGCGTCAAGACGGCGGTGCTCGACGAGGTCGTCGCGGCCGGTCTGCGGGACCGCTTTGTCGGCGGTCACCCGATGACCGGCACCGAAAGCTCGGGTTGGGCGGCCGGGCACGCCGGATTGTTCACGGCGGCTCCATGGGTGATCAGCGTCGACGACCACGTAGACCCGGTGGTGTGGTGGATGGTGATGACGTTGGCGCTGGATTGCGGCGCGGTGGTGGTGCCGGCCAAATCCGACGAGCACGACGCTGCCGCGGCTGCCATCTCACATCTGCCGCACCTGCTCGCCGAGGCGCTAGCTGTGACGGCCGCCGAGATCCCGCTGGCCTTCGCGCTGGCCGCCGGCTCTTTCCGCGACGCCACCCGGGTGGCCGGCAGCGCCCCGGAGCTGGTGCGCGCGATGTGCGAAAGCAACTCGGTTCATCTGCTGCAGGCAGTCGACCGCATGATCGACCTGCTGAGTCGCGCCCGCGACTCGCTGGACTGGGACAACTCGGTGGCCGAGCTCGTCGAGGCGGGTCACGCAGCGCGAACGCGTTACGACAACTTCCCGCGCTCCGACATCTTCGCCGTCGTGATCGGCGCGCCGAACTGGCGCAACGAACTGGCCGCTGGCGGCCGGGCGGGCCAGGTGATCAGATCCGCTCTGCCAATCCGGGATAGTCCTCGATGAACCCTTCGGCGTCGACGGTCACGGTGGTGTCGGCGACCGGGGAACGCAACTTGATCCCGTCCGGGCCGCCCTGTCCGATGTAGCTCACCGTGGCCGCGGTGACGGTCATCTCGGGCACGTTGACGTAGACCATTGGCAACGTGATGGTTTCGGCCCGCTCGTGTAGCCCCAGACGACGGATGGGCAGCGCGTTGAAGAATGGGCTGAACACCACGTCGACGTCGAGTGCGCCGTTGTAGCCCTCGCGTCGCTCGCCCTGGTGGTCGGTGATCATCCACATGTTTTCCTCGTCGCGGGCGATCGCGAGCTGGCGTTCCCGCTCGGCGAGGGTGATCGTCAGCCCGAACCTCTTGGTGGCTCCGCTCTCGTCGGTCTGTAGTTCGTAGAAGGCGCCGAATGCCGGGTTCGTGGTGGTAGCCGCGGCAACGATGCGGCCCGTGGCCTTAATTCGCTTGCCGGACACCTGTACTCGCACCGATTCCATGCGGGAGATGTCCGGCGCGCGCCAGGTAAGCATCGCGTTCCAGACGCGCTGGGTCGGGTCAGAGGGGCTGTTCACACTCCCTACCGTAGGACGTGCCCACCGGCCGCGGCAGGCTGGTAGGCAAGTGCGGTCACCGTCACATTGTTCCGCCGATGAGGCCTGCGCAACCTTCCGGTGCCCGGCACCGAAACCCAGACCGCCATCGCCAGCAGACCGTCGAGGATCAGCGCCAGCGCGGCCACCATCAGCGCACCGACCAGAGCGAGCTGGAATTCACGCTCTTTGATCCCGTCGATCAGGTACCGGCCCAGCCCGCCGAGACTGGCATACGCTGCCACAGTCGCGGTGGCGACCACCTGCAGCGTCGCGTTGCGCAGCCCGCCGAGAATCAACGGCATCGCGTTGGGCACCTCGACGCGCAGCAGCACTTGGGCCTCCGTCATGCCCATCGCGCGGGCGGCGTCGACCGCCACCGGGTCCACGTTGGCGATGCCCGCGTAGGTGCCGGCCAGCAGCGACGGCACACCGAGCAGCATCAGGGCAACCAGCGGCGGCCCGAGCCCCAGCCCGAACAGCAGCACACCCAGCAGCAACACCCCGAGGGTCGGCAGTGAGCGCAGCCCGTTGACCGCGCCCACGACGAGCAGCGTGCCGCGGCCGGTGTGGCCGATGATCATCCCGACCGGGATCGCGATCAGCGCCGAGGCACCCACCGCGACGGCGGTGTACTCCAGGTGCTCCAAGATGCGTGCCGCCAGACCGACCGGTCCGGTCCAGTTGTCAGCGGTGAGCAGGTAAGAGACCGCCTGCGCGACGAAGTTCATCGCGCACCACCGACCACCGGGGCCACCACCGATCGCCGGCGCGCGGTGGGACCCGCGTGCGACCAGGGCGTGGCGACCCGGCCGGCCAGCACGATCAACACGTCGATGACGACGGCCAACACGAACAGCGCGATGATGCCGGCCAGGATTTGATCGCTCTTGTCGGTCGCATACCCCTCGGTGAACCAGCTCCCCAGGCCGCCGATCCCGATCACCGAACCCACCGAGACCATCGCGATATTGGTCACCACGACCACCCGCAACCCCGCGACCATGACCGGAATCGACAGCGGCAGTTCAACTTTCAGAATTCGCTTGACGGCCGAGTAGCCGACCGCGGTGGCGGCGTCACGGACCTGCGCCGGCACCGCGTCCAGCGCCTCTAGCACCGCGCGCACCATCAGCGCGGTGGTGTAGGCGCTCAGCGCGACGAGGACGTTGGCCTCGTCGAGGATGCGGGTTCCGATGATCACCGGCAGCGCCACGAACAGCGCCAGCGACGGGACGGTGAACACCACACTGGCGGTCGCCGTCGTCAGCCGCCGCGCCATCGGTTGGCGCTGCACCAGCACTCCCAGGGGTACCGCGATCAGCAGTCCAATCAGCACCGGCACCAACGACAACCGCAGGTGGATCACGGTCAGCGTCCAGGCGTCGCCCAGGTGCGTGAGCAGATAGTGCATGGTCAGCTCCGCCGCTGGGATTCGACCGCGGCCAGCACGTCGGCGGCCAGGACCCCGCCGATGACCTTGCCGTCGTCGTCGACAGCGATCCCCACAGTCGACGGCGACGACAGCGCCGCGTCCAGCGCGTGGCTGAGATTGCCACCGGGCCGGAACAACGCACCGACGCCGCTCATGCTGTCGGCCAACGACACACCGCCACTGTGCCGCCGCAGGCCGTCGCCGTCGATCCAGCCCAGTGGCAGGCCGTGGTCGTCGACCACGACCACCCAATCGGTGAGCGAACGATCGGTCAGCCCACTGGCGGGGATGGTGTCGACGGTGTGCAGTGGCAGGCCGTTCGCGTCGATCAGCTGCAGCCACCGGTAGCCACGGCCTAGACCGATGAATCTGGACACGAAATCGTTGGCCGGCCGCGAAAGTAGTTCGGTGGGTTCGTCGTACTGCTGCAGCACGCCGCCTCGTCCGAAGATCGCGACTTGGTCGGCGAGTTTGAGCGCCTCATCGATGTCGTGCGTGACGAACACGATGGTTTTGTGCAATTCGCTTTGCAGGCGCAGTATTTCGTTCTGCAGCTCGAGGCGAACCACGGGGTCGACGGCCGAGAATGGCTCGTCCATCAACAGGATTGGCGGATCGGCGGCCAGTGCGCGTGCCACACCGACGCGTTGTTGTTCGCCGCCGGAGAGCTGCGCCGGGTAACGGTTGGCCAGCGTGGCGTCCAGCCCGACGCGTTCGAGTACCTCGTAGGCCGCTTTGCGGGCCGCCCGGCGGGATTGCCCCCGCAACACCGGCACCGTCGCGACATTGTCGATGACCCGTTGATGCGGCATCAGCCCGGCGTGCTGAATCACGTAGCCGATTCCGAGCCGCAGCTTCACCGGGTCGACGGCCGAGACGTCCGCCCCGTCGACGGTGATGGTGCCCGAGGTCGGCTCGATCATCCGGTTGATCATCCGCAGCGCTGTGGTTTTGCCGCTTCCGGAGGAACCGACGAAGACCGTCAGCTTGCCGTTGGGGACCACCAGGTTCAGCCGATCGACGGCGGTGGTCCCGTCGGCGAATACCTTGCTGACATTGTCGAAAATGATCAACGCGTCACACCCCGCCTGGCCGTCATTGGGTAAGCGGATGGTTGAAGCCGTTGTCCCGCACCCAATTTCGAGCAGCCTGGTCGGGATCGATGCCGGAGTTGCCCGCCACGGCCGCGTTGAGCCCGGCCAGGCCTTCGGTGGTCAGCTTCGCCGAGACCGCATCCAGGACCACCTTGAGGTGATCGGACTTCTTCTGCGAATTCACCAGCGGCACAATGTTGCCGGCCACGAAGTTGTGTTCGGGGTCCTCCAGCGTCACCAAATGGTTTTGCGGGATCGCCGGTGAGGTGGTGAAGATGTTGGCCGCGGTGACCTTTCCCCCGACCAACGCGCGCACCGTCACCGCGCCGCCACCGTCGTCGATGACGACGAAGTTGCCGGGACTGATGTTGAGCGAGTATTTCTGCCGCAGCCCGGGTAAGCCGGACGGGCGGTTCTCGAACGCCGACGGCGCCCCGAATTTCACTTCCGGCGAGTGAGCGGCCAGGTCGGCGATGGTTTTGAGGTTCCACTCGGCGGCGGTTCCGCTGGTGACACTGACCGTGTCGGTGTCGGAGGCCGGTGACGGCGTCAGAAGCGACAGGTCGCCCGGCAATTTCTGGTAGAGCTCCAATTCGACGGCGTCGAGCATGGTCGCGGTCGAGTTGGGGGCGAAGTACCGCAGCAGATTGCCGACGTATTCCGGCACCAAATCGATGGAATGGTCTTTGAGCGCCGGGATGTACGTCTCGCGACTGCCGATGCCCATTCGCCGTCCGACATCGAAACCGTTGGCCTGCAACGTTTGTGCATAGATCTCTGCGATGATCTGGGATTCCGGGAAGTCGGCGGAACCGACGACGATGGATTTCATGCTGCGCATTTCCGGTGCCAGCGGATCGGCATTGCTGCAGGCCACGACCAGGCAGGTGGCCGCAACGCACACTGCCGCCGGGATGATCGCGCGGTGCACGCGCCGCAGCACCCTCATAACGCTGACACTAACGGCAGAAGCGGCCAGGCGCTGTTGCCATGAAGCAGGTGGTTTGCGTGGTTTGGTTTCATTCTGCGCAGGATGGGACAAAGATGGATATATGAGCAGCAACCCCCCTGGCTCGCCAGGCAACCCGCCGCCAAAGCCCGCTTCGGGACCTCCCCCAGCGCCTCCCCCACCGCCCCATGCCGGCGCGAAACCCAGCGAACCGGCCATCGGGTTCACCCGAGCCGGCGCCCTGTGGACGGCGTTGATCGCGGGCTTCTTGATCCTGATCCTGTTGCTGATCTTCATTACCCAGAACACGACGTCGACGCCGTTCCAGTTCTTGGGCTGGCATTGGCGCCTGCCACTGGGGGTGGCCATCCTGCTGGCGGCCGTGGTCGGCGGGTTGCTCACCGTGTCCGTCGGCACCGCGCGCATGCTGCAACTGCGTCGCGCAGCCAAGAAACACCACGCGGCGGCGCCGCGGCATTAGCCGGGCAGCTTGGACAGCTCCCCGAGCCCGCGGGCGATCAACGGCGCGACCACCTCGGGCATGTGCTCGGAGTCTTTGCCGCTGGCCTGATCCGACATGCGCCTGCGGAAGTCGATGCCGGCGGCGATGATAGCGAGTTTGAAGTACGCCAACGCCATGTAGAACTCCCAATGCGCCAGCGGTATGCCGGCGACCAGTGAGTAGCGGTCGGCCAGCTCGTCGGCCGTCGGTAGCAGCGGCGACGTCCAGGCGGCTTGCGCATTGACGACCAAATCCAGCGCCGGGTCGCGGTACACACACATCAGGGCCGCGTCGGACAACGGATCCCCCAGCGTCGAGAGCTCCCAATCCACCACGGCGCGCACCCGCGTCGGGTCGTCGGCGTCCAGGATGGTGTTGTCGATCCGGTAGTCACCGTGCACGATCGAGGTGCGACTCTGTTGCGGAATCGCTTGCTGCAGACCGGAATGCAGTCGTTCGACGTCGGCGTCACGATGGTCGTCGGGCAGCCGCACCAGTTCCCATTGCGAGCCCCAGCGGCGCACTTGACGTTCCAGATAGCCGCTGGGCTTGCCGAAGTCGGCCAGTCCCACCGCATTCGGGTCGACGTTGTGCAAGTCGACGAGCACCCGGACCAATGCGTCGACGCATTTGTCGATCACCGTGTGATTGAAGGCCTCCAGTTGAGCGCGGCGGCGCACCACCTGCCCGGCGACGAACTCGACGATCTGGAACGGCGCGCCCAGCACCGAGTCGTCCTCGCACAGCGCGATTGCGCGGGCCACCGGAACGGGCGTGTCCTGCAGAGCCGCCACCACTTTGTACTCGCGGGCCATGTCGTGCGCCGACGGGGTCAGCCCGTGGAGCGGTGGACGCCGCACCAGCCAGTTCGTCTTGTCGTCGTAGACCCGGAATGTCAGATTGGAGCGGCCGCCGGAGATGAAGTCCCCGCGCAATTCGCCGTCGCGCTCGATGCCGAGCGAACGCAGGTACCGGTCCAGCGCGGGCAGGTCCAGCCCGTCGAGGCGATCAGCCGAAGTCACCGAACTTGTCTACCATCGCTGATTACGCGGCAACAGGTCCCACACGTGTTCGACCCCATTGACTCCCGCCACGGTCGCCTGGCCGGTCCGCGAGTACAGCAGGCGAGTCACCGATGCGTAGTCGACGGGAAACGACAACAGCCGCGCCGTCCCGAGGATCTCGTGCAGCAACAGGTTGATCACCCCGCCGTGGCTGAACACCGCAACGGTGTCTTCGGGATCGGCGGACGTAACGAGATCGTCCACCGCCGCCGTCACTCGCGCCCGGAATGCGTCTTCGTCGACCGCGCTGGGCAGATGGCCCCGGGCCAGTCGCTCCCACTCTTTCGGGTTTTCCTGACGGATCTGCTCGACGGGGATGTACACGGGAAGGTCGCGATCGTATTCGGCGAAGCGCTCGTCGATCTCGACGGACAGCTCCCGGGCCGCCGCGACCGGTTCGGCGGTCTGCACGGCGCGCCGCTGGGGGCTGCTGATGACCCGGGAGATCGGGAACCGTGCGAGCGCCTCGGGCAGGCGCGCGATCTGGGCCACCCCCTCTTCCGACAAGTCCGGGTCGGAACCCTGGCCGTGTTCGCTGCGCAGCGGCAACGCATGCCGGACCAGAAGCACTTGCATGTTTCTCCCTAGTCGTCGGGTGGTGAGTGGCGGCCGGTTCGCAGTTTCTCATCGCGCCCTGCCGCGGCGCGCGGCCGTCTCCTAATCTGCAAGAGGGAGAGGCCCGATCTCGAGGAGGACAGATGACCCAGCCGAGCATCGATTGGGACGCCGCCTACCGACAGGAGGCACCACCGCCGTGGAGCATCGGGCGGCCGCAGCCCGAGCTGGCGGTGCTCATCGATCAAGACAAGGTCCGCGGCGATGTGTTGGACTCCGGCTGCGGCCACGCGGCCCTGTCACTGGCCCTCGCCGCGCGCGGCTACACCGTCGTCGGGCTGGACGCCAGCGCGACCGCGGTCGAGGCCGCAGCCGCGGCCGCCACCGAACAAGGACTGACGACAGCGACTTTCGCGCAGGCCGACGTCACCGACTTCAGCGGCTATGACGACCGCTTCGCCACCATCCTGGACAGCGGGCTGTTCCACGCCCTGCCGCCCGAGGGCCGCCAGGGCTATCTGCGGTCGATCTTTCGGGCCGCCACCCCCGGGGCCGTGCTCTACATCCTGGCGTTCGCCGCCGGGGCGCTGGGCGAACAGGACGGTCGGCCCGGCCCGCGTGGCTTCACCGAAAGCGGATTGCGCGACGCCGTCTCGACGCTGTGGCAGGTCGACGAGGTTCGCCCCGCCAAGATCTACGGCAACGCGGCCGCACTCGATGCCGAGTTACCGAATGCCGAACACGACAACGACGGGCACTTCAGGGTGCCGGGGTTCCTGCTCACCGCGCACAAGCCGGACTAGCGGTATCCACGGAGAATGCTATTCTCCACTCAGAGAGTGGGGTGTGCGGACAATGACGACTGCTGGTGAAACCCAACTGGACCCGGGTGTTCTGGGTCGATGGCTAGACGCCAACGACGCTCCGGGAAGCGGCGAGGAACCGCTGCTGGAGCAGCTCAAGGGCGGCTCGCAGAACACGCTGTATCTGATTGCGCGCGGCAGCGAGCGCATGGTGCTGCGAATGCCCGGCCCCCGCGCGGACGCGGCCCGCATCGACGGCCTGCTGCGCGAGATCCGGCTGGTGCGGGCACTGTCCGGCACCGATGTACCGCACGCCGAGCTGATCGCCGCCGACGACAGCGGCACCGTGCTCGGCATGCCGTTCTACGTGATGCGGGCGATCGACGGCTGGAGCCCGATGGACGGCGGCTGGCAGCCACCGTTCGACACCGACCTGGACGCCCGCCGCGGGCTCGCGTTCGAACTCGTCGAGGGCGCCGCCAAGCTGGGCCGGGTCGACTGGCGCGGCCAAGGACTCGAGGGCTTTGGCCGCCCGGACGGATTCCACGATCGGCAGGTCGATCGTTGGCTGGCGTTTCTCGACTCCTACAAGGTGCGCGACCTGCCCGGCCTGGACGAGGCCGCCGATTGGCTGCGCCGCAACCGTCCCGCGCAGTACAAGCCGGGCATCATGCACGGCGACTATCAGTTCGCCAACGTGATGTTCGCGCACGGGAGCCAGGCTCGGCTCGCCGCGATCGTGGACTGGGAGATGACGACGGTCGGCGATCCGCTCCTGGACCTCGCCTGGGCGCTGCTGGGTTACGACGGCGAAAACCCCAAGGCTGACGGGTTTTATCTGGACATGGCCGGGATGCCGACGCGCAGCGAATTGCTGGGTCACTACGAGAAAGTCAGCGGGCTTTCCACCGAGAACATCGACTACTACCTGGTGCTGGCCAACTGGAAACTCGGCATCGTGCTGGAAAAGACGTACGCTGCCGGCGTGCGGACCGGAAAGGTCGACCCGAAGATCACCGGCGCGTTCGGACCGATGATTCTTCAGCTCATCGCGACGGCGGCCGAGATGGCGCACAACCTGCCTTCGGGAGCGCGCTGAAATGGGTTACGCCGACGAACTTTTCGACCTCACCGATCGCGTGGTGCTGATCACCGGCGGCAGCCGCGGACTGGGACGGGAGATGGCCTTCGCCGCCGCCCACTGCGGCGCCGACGTGGTGATCGCCAGCCGCAACTTCGACAACTGCGTGGCCGCGGCCAAGGAAGTCGAGGCCGAGACCGGACGCACCGCCATGCCCTACGGCGTGCACGTCGGACGCTGGGACCAACTCGACGGACTGGTCGACGCCACCTACGAACGGTTCGGCAAAGTCGACACCTTGATCAACAACGCCGGCATGTCGCCGCTGTACGACAAGCTGAGCAACGTCACCGAGAAGTTGTTCGACGCGGTGGTGAACCTGAATCTCAAAGGGCCGTTTCGGCTATCGGCGTTGGTGGGTGAGCGGATGGTCGCCGCGGGCAGCGGGTCGATCATCAACGTGAGCTCCACCGGGTCGCTGCGCCCGAACGGCGGCATCATTCCCTACGCGGCCGCCAAGGCCGGGCTCAACGCGATGACCGAAGGACTGGCGCAGGCGTTCGGGCCAACGGTACGGGTCAACACGCTGATGGCCGGGCCCTACTTGACCGACGTCAGCAAGGCGTGGGATCTCAGCGGGGACAATAACTTCAGTCACCTCTCCTTGAAACGCGCCGGCGACCCGCGCGAAATCGTCGGCGCCGCACTGTTCCTGGCGTCCGACGCGTCCAGTTTCACGACCGGTTCGATTCTGCGGACCGACGGCGGAATTCCCTAAAAGGTAGGAGTATTCGAATGTCTTGGGATTTCTCTACCGAGCCGGAGTTCGAGAAGAAGCTCGCCTGGGTTCGCGAGTTCGTGCGCGAAGAGGTGGAACCGCTCGAGGTGCTGTTCCCGGGCTGCGAGTTCCTGCCGCTCAATGACGAGCGCCGGCGCATCGTCGATCCACTCAAGCAGCAGGTCCGGGACAATGGCTTGTGGGCACCACATCTGGGCCCGGAGCTGGGTGGCCAGGGCTTCGGCGCGGTCAAGCTGACGTTGATCAACGAGATTCTGGGCCGCAGCCCGTGGGCGCCGATCGTCTTCGGCACCCAAGCGCCCGATACCGGCAACGCGGAGATCATCGCCCGCTTCGGGACACAGGATCAGAAGGACCGCTACCTGTCCCGGCTGCTGTCCGGAGAGATCTTTTCCTGCTTCTCGATGACCGAGCCGCAAGGCGGTGCCGATCCGCGCGTGTTCACCACCCGCGCCGTCCGCGACGGCGACGAATGGGTGATCACCGGACGAAAGTACTTCTCCTCCAACGCCGCTGTCGCGTCGTTCTTCATTGTCGTCGCGATCACCGATCCCGACGTTCCCGTCCATCGCGGCGCCTCGACGTTCCTGATCCCCGCCGACACCGAAGGCCTGATCCTGGAAGCCAACCACCACCTGGTGGGAGCGGACCCGCACGAACCGGGGCATTCCCTGGTGCACTACGACGGGGTTCGAGTGCCTCAAGACGCGCTGCTCGGCGAGCCCGGTCAGGGCTTCCTGATCCTGCAGACCCGATTGGCCGGCGGGCGGCTGCACCATGCGATGCGCTCCATCGGGATGGCGCAACGCGCGGTCGAGATGATGTCGCGGCGCGCGAAAAGCCGTTTCACCCAGGGTAGCTCGTTAGCAGACAAGCAGCTGGTGCAGGAGTTCGTCGCCGACTCCTATACCGAGCTGATCCCGTTTCGGTTGACCGTGCTGCACGCCGCGTGGCTGATTGACAGCGGCGACGAGCATGGTGCGCGCGCCGAGATCGGCGCCTGCAAGATCCTTGCTTCGCAGGTGTTGAAATCGATTGCGCTGCGGGCCATCCAAGTGCACGGAGCGCTCGGGCTTACCGATCAGCTGCCCCTGGTCAACGTGTTGTTGGGCGGCATCGCGCTCGGTCTGGCCGACGGCCCGACCGAGGCACACAAGGTCAATCTGGCCCGGATGCTGCTCAAGGGGTACGACGCCGAAGAAGGCGACTGGCCCAGTGAAATGCTCGAAGTTCGGCGTGCCGCGGCCCGGGAAAAGTACGGCGCCCTCGTCGGTAGCGTTCCCGCGCAACCACATTCGCCATGACGGACAGGGTCGCCGCGGCCGTCGAACGCGCCCTGGACGACCGGCAACGCGAGGCTACCGAGGAGGTCGAACGCATCCTGGCTGCCGCGGTGCGGGTAATGGAACGGGTCGCGCCCGAGCCGCCTCGCGTCAGTGACATCGTCGCCGAGGCCGGCTCGTCGAACAAGGCGTTCTATCGGTATTTCGCCGGCAAGGACGAACTCATCCTGGCCGTCATGGAACGCGGGGTCGGGATCGTCGTCTCCTACCTTCAACACCAGATGTCCAAGGAGCGGCAGCCGCAGGACAAGATCGCCCGCTGGATCGAGGGCACGCTCGCGCAAGTGGCCGAACCACATCTGATCAGCAAGAGCCGCGCTGCGGCCGGACAGATGTCGGCCGACTGGCGCGCGGTCGACCAGCAGATGCTGCGGCCGCTGCGAGACCTGCTGGTCGAACCGGTTGCGGCGCTGGGCAGTAACGACGTCGAACGCGACGTCGAGGCGGTGTTCTGCTGCACGGCTGCGACGATGCGCCGATACGTGGGCTCGGCCAGTCGGCCCGGGCCCGACGACATCGCACATGTGGTGCGGTTCTGTCTCAACGGATTGGGAGTCAATTGATGCGCGCCGTTGTCTGCCGAAGCTACGGTCCGCCGGAGAGTTTGGTGCTCGACGATGTTCCCGAGCCCGTCCCGGCGCCCGGCCAGATGTTGGTGCGGGTCCACGCCGCGGCAGTCAATTTCCCCGACGTGCTGTTCATCGCGGGCAAGTACCAGATCAAGATTCCACCGCCATTCATACCGGGCAACGAGATTGCCGGGGAGGTGATCTCCGTTGGTGATGGCGCGCCGTTTCGTCCAGGCCAGCGGGTAGCCGGAACCACCTTCGGAGCGTTCGCCGAACAGGCGCTGCTCGACACGACTCAGGCCTCGCTGGTGCCCGACGACGCGGACTTCGCATCGGCTGCGGCCTTCGGCGTCACCTACCGCACTGCGTATCACGCCTTGCGCTCGACCGCCGCTGTGACAGAAGGGGATTGGGTCGTGGTGCTGGGCGCGGCAGGTGGAGTGGGTTTGGCCGCCGTTGATCTGGCCGTGGCGATGGGGGCTCGCGTGCTGGCCGCCGCGTCGAGCCCGGAGAAACTGGAGCTGTGCCGGCAGCGCGGTGCCGAAGCCACCGTCGACTACGACCGCGAGGATCTCAAGACACGAATCCGCGAACTCACCGGGGATGCCGCCCGAGTGGTGCTGGATCCGGTCGGGGGCGCGTACGCGGAGCCGGCGCTGCGCGGTCTGGCGCGCGGCGGCACCTTCGTCACCCTGGGCTATGCGGCGGGCACAATCCCGGCGATTCCACTCAATCTCATTCTGCTCAAAGATATCTGCGTGCGGGGTATGGAGATCCGCACCTTCATGAGTGACTACCCCGATGAGGCTGTCCGCGACATCGAAGAGTTGGCGCAGATGTTCGCCGCGGGCACGGTCCGTCCTTACATCGGCGCGCGATTCCCGCTGTCGGAGACCCCGGCCGCATTGCGGCATGTGGCCGATCGCAAGGTCCTGGGGAAAGTCGTCATCGACGTCGCGTGACCCGGCTCGGCTGTCGCGCAACGGCGGATGTGACGCCTAGGGTGTGACGATGTTGAAGCTCGGGTCCGGTTTGTCCAGCACATCCAGCAACGTCTGCAGTGCCGACCGGTCTCCAGAGATGTCGAGCCCCGCTGAGGTGAAGTCGCCCATCGCCACCCTCAACAAGCGTGACTTGCTGTCCAGCTTGACCGTAACGGCCGCCGAGGCAGAGTCGGCGGCGACTTTGCGGTAGACAAGCACCCCGTTGCGCAGGGTGAGCCGGTAGTTGACCGCCAGATCGGCAAACGAGATGTCGATGGCGATATCGAGGTCCCAGCTGCGCGGCCCGTTGACGCTAATGGCAAGGCTGTCAAGGATTTGCTCCGGCGTCAGCTGACTGAGCATCGACATGGAGGTGGCCGTAGTGGCGGTGCCGAAATTCCCGTCGCGCAATTCGGTTGCGCCGCTCATGAAGAAGTTGCGCCACGTCGCATTCTCGGCGCCGTAGCCCAGTTGCTCCAAGGTGTCCGCATACAGCGCGCGGGCCGCGCCGTGATCACTGTCGGTGAAGATCGCATGATCGAGTAGCGTCGCGGCCCAACGGAAATCACCGGCGTCGAATGCCGCTTGGGCAAGCTCGACGACGCGATCGATCCCGCCCATCGCCTCGACATAACGGGGCGCCAGGGCCTCCGGCGGATGCGGCCACAGCCGGCCGGGATTCCCGTCGAACCAGCCCATGTAGCGCTGGTAGACGGCCTTGACGTTGTGGCTGACCGACCCGTAGTAACCGTGCGTATGCCACGCTTGGTCCAAAGCGGGTGGCATCTGGAACATTTCGGCGATCTCCACCCCGGTGTAGCCCTGGTTGAGTAGCCGCAATGTCTGGTCGTGCAGGTAGGCATACAGGTCGCGCTGCAGCGACAGAAACTCGACGATGCTGTCTTGTCCCCAGGTGGGCCAGTGATGGGACGCGAACACGACATCGGAACGCCCGGCGAAAGTGTCGATCGCTTCGGTGAGATAACCCGCCCAGGCGTGCGGGTCGCGGACCAGGGCGCCGCGCAAGGTGAGCAGGTTGTGCAGATTGTGGGTGGCATTCTCGGCCATGCACAACGCGCGGAAACGTGGGAAATAGAAATGCATTTCGGCGGGAGCCTCGGTGCCGGGCGCCATCTGAAACTCGATCTCCACACCGTCGATCGTGTGCTTTTCGCCGGTCTCCCGGATGTCGATGGTCGGGACGATGATGGCGACCTCGCCGGTGGATGGGGCCTGGCCAAGCCCGCAACCAACCTGCCCCTGGGGTCCGCGTTCCAGCAGGGTGCCGTACATATAGGTGGCCCGCCGGGTCATCGCGGGTCCGGCGTAGACGTTCTCCTGCACGGCATGCGCGGTGAAGCCCTTCCGGCGCCAACACCGCGACCTTGCCCGCATCGACGTCCGCCTGCGAGGTCACGCCCAGCACGCCGCCGAAATGGTCGACGTGGCTGTGCGTGTAGATCACCGCGACGACGGGGCGGTCGCCGCCGCGGTGGGCGCGGTAGAAGTCCAGCGCCGCCGCGGCTACCTCGGTGGACACCAGCGGGTCGATGACGATGATCCCGGCGTCGCCCTCGATGAAGCTGATGTTGGAGAGGTCGAAGCCGCGGACCTGATAGATGCCCGGCACCACCTCGTACAGGCCTTGTTTGGCGTTCAGCCCCGATTGGCGCCACAGGCTGGGGTGCACCGAGGTGGGCGCGGGACCGTCGAGGAAGGCGTAGACATCGTTGTCCCACACCACACGTCCGTCGGCCGCCTTGATGACGCAGGGCGACAAGGACGCGATGAATCCACGATCGGCATTGTCGAAATCCGTTGTGTCATCCCAGGGCAGGGCATGTTCGCCATGCGCCGACTCGATGACCGCGGTGGGAGGTTTGTGATCCACCGGCAATACCTTGCCATTAATGCACCTTGCCCGAAAGGACATGGCGAGAGGAGACAGGTTAACCCAGACGAAACAATTTGTCGCAACCCCTTTTGTGCGGACCGGCAAACCCGCATACTGCGGTGACGGCCCTCAATGTTGAGGACCGCAACGATCGGGCAAAGGAGAACAAGTGAAGCGTGAACTGACGGTCGCGGTGGCCGGAGCAGCAATTCTGGTCGCCGGTATATCCGGCTGTTCGAGCGACAAGAAAAGTTCGAGCGGGTCCTCGTCGGGCGCAAGCACTTCCGCCAGTGCCAGCGGAGGTGGTGGCACCAAGGTGATCATCGACGGCAAGGACCAGAATGTAAGCGGCTCGGTCGTGTGCACGACGGTAGGCGGCAATGTCAACATCGCGATCGGCGGGGCCGCGACCGGCATCGCCGCGGTGCTGACCGACGCCAACCCGCCCGCGGTGACGTCCGTCGGGCTGGGCAACGTCAACGGCGTGACGCTCGCGTACGCCGCGGCGGGCGGCGGCGGCAATGCCTCGGCGACCAAGAATGGCAACAGCTACAAGATCACCGGGACTGCCACCGGCGTTGACATGGCCAATCCGACGCAACCGGTGAACAAGCCCTTCGAGATCGACGTCACCTGCACTAGCTAGATGAGTTTGCGGGCGGTTGCCACCCGTTGAGTGGCAACCGCACCGTGAACTCGGTGTGACCGGGCGAGCTGTTGACGGTGATCGTCCCGTTGTGCGCCTTGACGACGGCGGAGACGATCGCCAATCCCAGCCCGGTGCTGCCCCCCTTGCGGGAGCGCGAGGTGTCGCCGCGGGCGAACCGCTCGAAAACCTCTGACTGCAGCGTTGCCGGAATGCCGGGGCCGTTGTCGATCACCTGCAGCAAACTGTGCGTCGGTTCGGTGCTCAACCGCGTCGTCACGACGGTGCCCGCGCCGGTGTGGATGCGCGCGTTGGCAAGCAGATTCGTCAACACCTGGTGGAGCCGTGCCGCATCGCCGACCACGACCACAGGTTCCTCGGGCAGGTCGAGCTCCCACTGATGATCCGGTCCCGCGACGTGCGCATCGCTGACCGCATCGACCGCCACCCGGGACAGGTCAACCGGTTCGCGTTCCAACGGCCGACCCGAGTCCAGACGGGCCAGTAGCAGCAGATCCTCGACGAGGCGGGTGATCCGCTCGGTCTCGGAAGCGACGCGGCTCATCGCGTGTGCCACCGCCTCGCGGTCGTCGCCCATGCGCTGGGTGAGTTCGGTGTAGCCGCGGATCGCGGCCAATGGTGTGCGCAGCTCGTGACTCGCGTCGGCGACGAACTGACGGACCCGGGTCTCGCTGGCCTGCCGTGCCGACAGCGCGGCCGCGATGTGGTCGAGCATCCGGTTCAGCGCCGACCCGAGCTGGCCCACCTCGGTCGAGAGGTTGGCATCGGATTCGGGAACCCGTACCGGCAGTTCGACCTCGCCTCGGTCCAACGGCAGGTTCGACACCCGGCGCGCGGTTTGCGCAACGCGGCGCAGCGGCGCGAGCGCTCGCCTGATGATCACCATCCCGGCGATCGTCGCTGCGGCCAATGCGACTACGGTGACGATCCCGAAAATGACCAGCATTTGGAGCAGCGTGGCGTCGACGTCGGCCATGGACAGGCCGGTGACGATCATGTCGCCGCCGCGCCGGCTCGGGGCCGCGACGACACGGTAGCGGCCGAGGCTGTCGAGATCCAGGGTCACCGGTTGGCGGCTACCGGCGATCGCCGCCAATTGGTTCTGGGCCTTGTCGCTCAGCGCGGCCCGGGAACCGATGCTGGTCAGGTAGCCGGCGTCGACCGTCTTACCATCGCTGACGACTGCGGCGACCATGCCCGCCGGCTGGCCCGGAGCATCGAGGAACCGCGGGCCCGGGCCTGGCCGCGGGTAAGAGGAGTGCTGGTGGTGCTCCCAGCCGGGGCGGTTCGGTTCGGGGTACATCAACGCCGAGCGGTGCGAGGTCCCACCGAGTTGCCCATCGAGCTGGCGCACCAAGTGATGATTCAGCGATAGCTCGGTTGCCGCCGTGATCCCGACGCAGACCAGGGCGAGCACGACGACCTGCCCGACCAAAAGCCGCAGCCGAAGCGACCAGACTCGCCGTGTCCTAGCGGGCTGGCTTGAGGACATAACCCGCACCGCGCAGCGTGTGGATCATCGGGTCGCGGCCGTTGTCGATCTTCTTGCGCAAGTAGGAGATATAAAGCTCGACGATGTTGGATCGCCCGCCGAAGTCATAACTCCATACCCGATCGAGAATCTGCGCCTTGCTCAGCACCCGCTTGGAATTGCGCATCATGAACCGCAACAGCTCAAACTCGGTGGAGGTCAAGGAGACCGTTTCACCGGCACGAGTCACCTCGTGGCTGTCCTCATCCAGCACCAGATCGCCGACCACGAGCTGCGCTCCGCTGTCCACCGTCGTGACTCCGGTACGCCGCAACAGCGCGCGCAACCGCAGCACGACCTCTTCGATGCTGAACGGTTTGGTGACATAGTCGTCGCCACCCGCGGTCAACCCGGCGATGCGGTCTTCCACCGCGTCCTTGGCCGTCAACAGGAGCACCGGCAGCTGCGGATTCTCTTCGCGCAGTTTGTGTAATACGTCGAGCCCGCTCATATCGGGCAACATCACGTCGAGCACGACCACGTCGGGTCGCTGGGCACGGGCCGACGCGATGGCCGACGATCCGTCACCGGCGGTCGCGATGTTCCAGCCTTCGTACCGCAGCGCCATCGACACCATTTCGGCCAAGACCGATTCGTCGTCCACGACCAACACGTTGATCGGATTGCCGTCGGCACGGCACATGACAACGCGCTCTACGGAGGTTCGAGGCTGCGTCACAGGTTCCAGTATCCGCGCGCGACTGGGCCGCCGCTATGACATTCCTTTGTGTGTCCTGTGAAACAGCAGGCGAGCCTGCTCAGCGGTGCCTAGTACCAGCGCCGCCTACCGGCGACCGGTCGGCCGACCGAGCCAAGGATCCACAGCACCGCGCCGATGACGATTAGGACAATGCCAATCGTGCTACAGCATAGGTACGTGCGAAAAAATATCCGAGAACAAGGAGAACGATTCCCAAGACGACCATGACAATTTCCTTAGAGCGAGGGGCTTAGATGCTACTCGCCGGCATTGAACTCGGTTGCGGCACATGGCAATCCGCGACTTTCGGATTGACGCCAAAGTAATTCAAAGGCCCAGCGATCACAGTCACCGCAATGGTGCCCACGGATGACGCATTTGTTTGCCCGTTCTTAAAGTAATCGCGTTGCCATGCCGCGAAAACGCCGATGAGCAACCAAACCAATAGCAATCGTGCCGATGATTCCGCTGCCACGCATGGTGACCTCCGTTGTGTTCGAGAAGGATTTTCCCGATGCCTAACCATACCCGTTAGACCCGTGTCTAAACATCGCCGTGGCCAACTTGTGGACCCCTGAAAGCAACGACCTGAGCACTACGAATGACCGGCCAGCCATTCCGCGGCCCGTCTCCTGGAGGCCCGGGACAGCCACGCGTCCGCAATCAGCTCGGCCAATTCCGTCGTCGTGATTTCCGGCAGCCGGGCGGCGCGCACCAATACCGAAGGGTGCCCGTCGAAATGGTCGGTGGTACGCCCTAGTGGCGTCGCTGCGCCGACACGTAGAGGGTGGGCGGCATGGCGTCGTCGGAGCCTTCCGGCACGGTGCGGTTGTAGCGTGCCATCAACTCCGGGAAGGTCGCGGCCGCCACCTCCCAGCCGTGTTCACGCAGCCACTCGTCGACCGGGGTGCGCTCCTCCGCGTACCAGAGGTCGTCGAAATCCGTGATCTCGGTGTCGACCAGCTTGGCGGCCGCTGCGCGCATGCGCTGCATGTCTTCTCGCTGCCGGCGTACCCGATCGGGATCGGTAAACCCTTGGCTGGGAACGTTGGACGCCAGCCAGCTACCCGGCGCGCTGAGCGCATGTATGCGCTCGAACAACAGATCCTGGGCCTGCGACGGCAGGTAACGCACCAGCCCCTCGGCGGACCAGGCGCTCGGCTTCGACGGGTCAAAGCCCGCATCCTGCAATGCCTTTGGCCAGTCCTGACGCAGATCGATCGGAATGGTGACCAGTTCCGCCGTCGGGTCCGCGCCGTGGGCTTTCAACGTACCCGTTTTGAAGTCCAGCACCTTAGGCTGATCGAGTTCGTACACCACCGTGCCGTCGGGCCACGGCAGTCGCCACGAGCGTGCGTCGAGACCGGAGGCCAGGATGACCACCTGGCGGACACCGGCGTCGGCCGCACCGAGAAAGAATTCGTCGAAGAACGCCGTGCGGGTCGCCATGAAGTCGATCATCAGCTGGAGCCGGGTGCGCATATCGGGTTCGATTTCGACGGCCTTGGCCAGTAGAGCGGGATCGGCGTAGATGCTCCACATCCCCTCGCCCGCGGCGTCCACGAAGACCCGCGCGAACGGGTCGTTGATGAGCGGATTCTCGCTCTCGGTCTCGGCAGCGCGGGCCGCCGCCACGCCGAGCGCGGTGGCTCCCACGCTCTGAGTGATGTCCCAGGAATCGTTATCGGTACGCGGCATCGCCAGCCCTCTCCACCCTGATAGTCGGTTGCGTTCACTATTCTTCCAGCCGCGGACACCTCCCGGCACGCGCGAAGGGTGACTTCGGCTGTTTTCCCAGAGGTCCCACAGGCTGGCAAGGAGGTCCGCTACACACCGAAACCCAAGGGCGCAGCGCTCGCAGAGTAGGTTCACACCACGTGGAGCACGTGGACTTGAACGCCGTCGCGGAATGGATGTCCGGGCGGGGACTCGGCGAGGGCCCGCTGCAGGATGTTTGCGCGGTCACCGGCGGAACGCAGAACGTGATGCTGCGGTTCGTCAGGTCCGGACGGCCCTATGTGCTGCGGCGCGGACCACGACACCTGCGTCCACGCAGCAACAGTGTGATCCTGCGGGAAACCAAAGTCCTTGCGGCGCTGGCCGGTTCGGATGTGCCGCACCCGCACCTGATCGCGGTGTGCGACGACACAAGTGTGCTCGGCGACGCCGTCTTCTACCTGATGGACCCGGTCGACGGATTCAACGCCGGCGAGGGACTGGCGCCATTGCATGCCGGCGATGCCGATGTGCGGCACGGCATGGGCCTGTCGATGGCCGATGCGCTGGCGAAGCTGGGTGCCGTCGACCACGTCGCGGTGGGTCTCGCCGACTTCGGCAAGCCGGAGGGCTTCCTGGAGCGCCAGGTCCCGCGCTGGCTTTCGGAGCTGGACTCCTACAGCGAGTACGACGGCTACCCCGGGCCGCAGATCCCGGGCATCGAGGAAGTGTCGAGCTGGCTGGAACGTCACCGTCCGGCGACGTGGACGCCCGGCATCATGCACGGCGACTACCACGCCGCCAACGTGATGTTCTCCCGCACCGGGCCGGACGTGGTCGCGATCGTCGACTGGGAGATGTGCACGATCGGTGACCCGCTGCTGGATCTGGGCTGGCTGCTGGCCACCTGGCGCCAGTCGGACGGATCCAGTGTGTTCAGCCATGCCCTGGGCGGACAGGACGGATTGGCCAGCACCGACGAGCTGTTCGAGCGCTACGCCGCCAACACCACCCGCGACTTGTCGCACATCACCTGGTACACCGTGCTGGCCTGTTTCAAGCTGGGCATCGTGATCGAGGGCACGCTGGCCCGCGCGTGTGCCGGCAAGGCCGAGAAAGAGGTTGGCGATCAGCTCCACGCGGCCACGGTCCACCTGTTCGAGCGTGCGCTGACCCAGATCGGCAACGAGTCCTGACCGGATTACCATCTCCTGACGTGCCTCCCTACCCAGAGGAACCCGACTACTGTTCCGCCGAGCACAGTCACGGTGTCACCGAGCACGGAAACCAGCACGGTTACCCAAACGGTCACCGTGCCGACTCGCGGGCCCTTCAATCCACGCCCATAGCGGTCCGAGAAGCCGAGCAACTAGGTGCATGGCCATGAGTCGGCTCGAACGCGGCCTGGCACGGTTACGGGACATGCGCTTCGACTTGTACGCGCAGCCCATGCGGCAGGTGAGCCTGGAGCTCAAGATCGTGTTCTTCGCGATCCACCTGCCGATCGCCGGCGGAAAGACGCTGAAGGTCCCGATGATCGCCACGGTTGGGCCGATGCCGGACAAGTCCAAGGAGAGCGACGCCGCCGACGGCGACGCCTAGCGCTTCAAGAAGCGCGCCCGAAGGGATTCGAACCCCCAACCTTCTGATCCGTAGTCAGATGCTCTATCCGTTGAGCTACGGGCGCCGGTCTTCAGTTGTGTTGTCCTCGAAAGGACTCAGCGGAGGCGAGAGGATTTGAACCTCCGGTCCCCTTTAAGGGGGACAACTCATTAGCAGTGAGTCCCATTCGGCCGCTCTGGCACGCCTCCCTTGGACTTCCTGAGGGTACCCGACACAGTGCGGGCGTCCCTGAACCGCCGGAGGCATAGCGTACACAGCGGGGACATATGCTGTCGAAATGACTGCCCGCCTACGGCCAGAGCTGGCCGGGCTGCCAGTTTATGTTCCTGGTAAGACGGTGCCGGGTTCGATGAAACTGGCCAGCAACGAGACGGTGTTCGGCCCGCTGCCCAGTGTCCGCGCCGCCATTGCGCAAGCCACCGACATCATCAACCGCTACCCGGACAACGGCTGCGTTCAACTCAAAGCCGCACTGGCCAAGCATCTGGGTTCGGGTTTCGAACCCGAGCGCGTCGCCATCGGCGCCGGCTCGGTCAGCCTGTGCCAGCAGCTTGTTCAGATCACCGCCTCGGCCGGCGACGAGGTGATCTTCGGATGGCGCAGCTTCGAGCTCTACCCGCCGCAGGTCCAGGTCGCCGGCGCGACGGCCATCAAGGTGCCGCTGACCGACCACACCTTCGACCTCTGCGCGATGCTCGCCGCGATCACCGAACGCACCCGGCTGATCTTCGTCTGCAACCCCAACAACCCGACGTCCACGGTCGTCGACCCGGACGCGCTGACCCGCTTCGTCGAGGCCGTTCCGCCACACATCGTGATCGCCATCGACGAGGCGTACGTCGAGTACATCCGTGACGGAATGCAGCCCGACAGCCTGGGTTTGGTCCGCTCTCGGCGCAATGTTGTTGTGCTGCGGACCTTTTCGAAGGCATACGGACTTGCGGGCCTGCGCATCGGCTACGCGATCGGCCACCCGGATCTGATCACCGCACTGGACCAGGTATTCGTGCCGTTCTCCGTCACGAGCATCTCGCAGGCCGCCGCCATCGCGTCGCTAGACGCAGCCGACGAATTGTTGGCCCGCACCGACGCCCTGGTCGCCGACCGGGTTCGGGTGAGCGCGCAGTTACGCGATGCCGGGTTCACATTGCCGCCGTCGCAAGCGAACTTCGTCTGGCTACCGTTGGGAGCCCGCACCCAGGACTTCGTCACACAGGCGGCCGACGCGGGGATTGTCGTTCGCCAATACGGCAGCGACGGGGCCCGCGTCTCCATCGGTGCGCCGGAAGAAAACGATGCGCTGCTGGCGTTTGCCCGCGACTGGATTGCACACACGGAGGTCTGACGAATGAGCCTTGCCCGCAAGAAGTTCGATGAGTTCAAGGAACGCAGCGACAAGATCGACGACGCCGAGCTCGACGATTTCTGGGCGAGCCTTACGCCGGCGACCATCGACGGCATGATGGGCGAGTGGAAGGGCGGCGAGTTCGCCACCGGCCACATGATGAACGGGCAGCTGGAGAAGGCCGGCTGGTACGGCAAGACGTTCAAGTCCGCCCGCGACGTCCAGCCGCTGGTCTGCCTGGACGCCGACGGAAACAAGTTCTCCAACAAGGAGATGGGCAAGGGCGAGGCCAGCCTGTGGCTCGAGGACTTCCGCGGCGAGATCACCGCGACGATGGTCTACGACGGCCAGCCCGTGCACGATCACTTCAAGACGGTCGACGACGACACCGTGATAGGCATCATGAACGGCAAGGGTGTCCGGGATAATGGCCGCTATTACTACTTCTACCTAGAGCGGGTGTAGCTCCGGGCCCCGAGCGTGCAGCTGGCCGCACGTTCGACGGAAGTGGCGCGCTAGCCGGCCGGGTTGCGGCCGGTGAACGCGACGAGTTGGTCCAAGGCGCTCGCATCGGCGGGCACGTCGACCGGGTCGTCGAACCCGGCGGTGCCGCGGAATTCCGGTCGGATGGTGCTGTGCGCCAAATCCAGCACATACTCGGCCAGCGGTTCCGGCGCGTCGACGTCGCGTCCCACGGCTTTCGCGTAATCCCAAGCGTGGACCAGGAATTCGATCGAGAAGATGCCACACGCCGACTTGGCCGGCATCTCGCCCTTACCGAACGGCACGTTGCCGTCCAGGCCCCGATGATGCCAAGCATCCAAGGCGGGCCGCGCCGCCGCGATGATCTGCCGTTCCACCGAGTCGTGCGGTTCGAGCTGCGGGAACTCCACGCCCGCCATGCCGCCGATGGCGGTGATCGATTTCAGCAGATGCTCGGTCAACTGGGTCACGTCGTATTCCGAGCACGGCGTCTGCCGCGCCATGTCGTCGCCGGCGATGGTGTGCAGCACGTGCTGCAGCACCCCGAGGGTGTCTTCGGCGCCCTGCAGTTCGTCGGCCGGTGGAGAATCTGGTCCGGGTCGCAAATCACGAGGCATATCCGCCACGCTACGGTCTCGATATGGGCGATACATACGAATCCGTCACCGTCGAGATCAAAGACCACGTTGCGCAGGTGACGCTGATCGGACCCGGTAAGGGCAACGCGATGGGGCCCGCCTTCTGGTCGGAGATGCCGGAGGTGTTCGCAACCCTGGACGCCGACCGCGACGTGCGTGCCATCGTCATCACCGGATCGGGCAAGAACTTCAGCTATGGCCTGGACGTGCCCGCGATGGGCGGGGCGTTCGCCGGGGTGCTGGCCGAAGGTGCGCTGGCCCGCCCGCGCACCGACTTCCATGCCGAGATCAAGCGCATGCAGGGCGCGATCACCGCGGTGGCAGACTGCCGCACCCCGACCATCGCCGCGGTGCACGGGTGGTGCATCGGCGGCGGCGTCGACCTGATCTCCGCGGTCGACATCCGCTATGCCAGCGCCGACGCCAAGTTCTCGGTCCGCGAAGTCAAACTCGCCATCGTCGCCGACGTCGGCAGCCTGGCCCGGCTGCCGCTGATCCTGAACGACGGCCATCTGCGGGAGCTGGCATTGACGGGCAAGGACATCGACGCGGCCCGCGCCGAAAAAATCGGCCTGGTCAACGACGTGTACGACGACGCCGACAAGACCCTGGCCGCGGCGCATGCGGCGGCCGCGGAGATCGCCGCCAACCCGCCGCTGACGGTTTACGGCATCAAGGACGTGCTGGACCAACAGCGCATCTCCGCGGTCTCCGAGAGCCTGCGCTATGTCGCCACCTGGAACGCGGCCTTTTTGCCGTCCAAAGACCTGACCGAGGGCATATCGGCGACGTTCGCCAAGCGTCCGCCGCAGTTCACCGGGGAGTAGCCGGGCCCCACGTACCCTCGCGGGGGTGGCAACGATGACTGCAGACGGCAAGATCCGTGTCCCGGCCGACTTGGACTCAGTCACCGCGGTAGGCGATGAGGACCGCTCGGAGATCGACGACGCCGCCGTCGAACGCATCTGGCAGGCCGCCCGCCACTGGTATCAGGCCGGCATGCACCCGGCGATCCAGTTGTGCGTCCGGCATCGGGGTCGCGTCGTGCTCAACCGCGCGATCGGCCACGGCTGGGGCAACGCGCCCACCGATGCGCCGGACGCCGAGAAGGTCCCCGTCACGACCGACACACCCTTTTGCGTGTACTCGGCGTCCAAGGGCATCACCGCGACCGTGGTGCACATGCTCGCCGAACGCGGGGTGTTCTCGCTCGACGACCGCGTCTGCGAGTTCATCCCCAGCTACACCAGCCACGGCAAGGACCGCACCACGATCCGGCATGTGCTGACCCACAGCGCGGGCGTCCCGTTTGCGACGGGACCTAAACCGGACCTGAAACGCGCCGACGACCACGAGTACGCGCAGGAGCAGCTCGCCAAGCTGCGACCGCTGTACCGGCCGGGCCTGGTGCACATCTACCACGCGCTGACCTGGGGCCCGCTGATGCGCGAGATCGTCTACGCGGCCGCCGGCAAGGACATTCGCGAAATCCTGGCCGCCGAAATCCTTGACCCGCTGGGCTTTCGGTGGACGAACTTCGGCGTCGACAAGGAAGACGTCCCACTCGTCGCGCCGAGTCACGCCACCGGCAGGCCATTGCCGCCGGTGATCGCCCAGATCTTCCGTAAGGCGATCGGCGGAACCGTGCACGAGATGATCCCGTACACGAACACCACGGGGTATCTGACCACCGTTGTCCCGTCATCGAACACCATCTCGACGGCAGACGAGATGTCACGCTTCGCCGAAATCTGGCGCCGCTACGGCGAACTCGACGGTGTACGGGTACTACAGGCGGAAACATTGCGGGGCGCGGTCGCCGAATCCCGACGGTTGCGGCCGGATTTCGCGGTGGGTCTGATGCCGGCCCGCTGGGGCACGGGCTTCATCCTCGGCACGAATCGATGGGGGCCGTTCGGGCGCAACGCGCCGGCCGCATTCGGCAATCTCGGTCTGAGCAACATCGCGATGTGGGTCGACCCCGAGCGCAACCTGTCCGCCGGTCTGATCAGCAGCGGCAAACCCGGCCGCGACCCGGAACTGCGCCGCTACACCGCGTTGATGAACACCATCGCGGCACAGATCCCTACCGATTGA
>CAWFHQ010000007.1:0-534341 GCA_963815705.1 uncultured Actinomycetota bacterium | reverse complement strand
CACTCTTAACCGGCTAATAGTGATGTTGGTCTGACCTCGACACGCCGTTTTCCTGCGGTTCTTGACCGTGGCGTAGCCGGATGAGATACCTACATCTCATGACAAAGGAACTCTCTGTGGCTGTCGACGACCACGGCGTCTGGCAGTTGCGCGGGACCGCGGCGGACAGGTTCGGGTTGGTCAACGAGTTCCTGGGGTATCTGGCGGACCGTCATTTCTCGCCGCGGACCTGCCGGGCCTACGCCTATGACCTGCTGGCGTTCTCACGGTGGCTCGAAGATGAGGAGTTGGTCCTGGCGGACGTGAATGTTGATGTGCTGCTGCGGTTCTTGACTGCGTGTCGGGAGGCGACGTTGCCGGGCCGGCCGGGAGGCAATGTGTACTCGATCCGCGACGGCCGCAGTCAGGGGTATGCGCCGGCGACGATCAATCGGCGGTTGGCGGCGATTTCGAGCTTGTTTGCGTTCCGGGAGATGCGTGACCCGGATGCGCGTAGCCCGGTCGGTAGCGGGCGGGCGGCCCGATTACGTTCGCGCAGTGAGCGTTCCGGGCTGTTGGCGCACACGGCGAAGCCGAAGTCGCGGTCGCAGTTGCGGGTCCGTGAGCCGCGTCGGTTGCCGCGAGGATTGTCGCGGGAGGAGTCTGCGGCGCTGCTGGGCAGCTTTCGTAGTTGGCGCGATCGTGCGATCGGTGGGTTGATGCTGTTGTCGGGTCTGCGGTCGGCGGAGGTGCTTGGGCTGCGGGTCAGCGATGTCGATATCGCGCGGCGCTGGGTTCGGGTGTTCGGTAAGGGCGGCAAGGAACGGTCGGTGCCGATCGATACCGACGTGGCCGGCGCGATCCAAACCTATCTGCTGGCTGAACGCCCCGAAACTGACGCTGATGCACTGTTCGTCGTCGCCAAGGGCGCCCATCGCGGACAGCCGCTCACCCCTGCGGGGCTGCGCACGGTGTTCCGGTATCACCGCGAGCGCTCCGGTGTCGCGGCGGGACATCCACACGCGTTACGGCATTCGTTTGGCACCGCACTGGCCGAGGCAGGGGTCGACCTGTCGGTGATCCAAGCGCTGATGGGTCACGACCACGTCGATTCCGCAGCCGCCTACATCCATTTGGCCCCAACGTTTCTGCGTGAGGAGTTCGATGCCGCCCGTGCTCGCTTACGCGCCCGTTCCTGAGGTCGACCTGCTCGCCGCCTACGAAGAGCACTGCGGCCGGCTGGGTTTGATCAGTGTGAACCTTGGCTCGGCCGCGCGAATGTTCCTGCGGCGCTGGCCCGATCCGCAGCGATGGGCCGGGGAGCCGCTTGAGGCGCGGTTGACGGTGTCTCATCCCACCCGCTCGTTCGTGACGTTCTTGATGTTGGCGGGGTATCTGCGGCCCGGCTATGACTACCTGATCCACCGCAAACTGGCCGTGTTCTGGCGGCATCTGCCACCGGGGCCGTTAGCCAAAGACCTGGCCCGGTTCCTGGGCGCCGCGCAAGAACTCGGCTTCACTGAACGCACCCGCAGCGCGGCGGCATCGCAGGTGATCGGCCGGCTCCTCATCCAGACCGGCCGACGGTTGGATACGTTGACCGACAACGACTTCGACGACTTGCTGGCACGCAAGCGCAGCGCGACACGGCGCAGGGAAACCCAGTCGTCATTACAGCAGTGCCACCCATACCGCCCGGCAGGTGCATGTTCCATCTCGGCGTGTTCACCGAACAGCCGGTCAACGCGACCAGCCTGCTACGGCAGAGCTTTACCGCAACGGATGCGCGACGCTACTCCGGCACTGCGGAGCTCGTTTGTGGCTTACCTCGATCGGTTGACCGCCACACATAGCCGCGGCACCGTCACCGGCACGGCGACCAGGCTCAACCACTTCGCCGCGCATCTGACCGCGGTTGACCCGGCACTACGCGAGTCTGGCTGAGCCTGGATCGCCGCCGCCACATCGAGACCTACCTGACCGCGACCGCCGAAGCGATGAACTCGCGCACCGGCGCACCGATTCAAGCCTCTGAGCGTCGCGGCCGGATCCTGGCGGTGCACTGCCTACTCAACGACATCGCCGAATGGGGGTGGCCGGAAGCACCGCTGCGGCGCTTGGTGTTTCGCTCCGACATCCCCAAGCTGCCCCGGGCGTTGCCCCGCTACCTCACCCCGGACCTGGATCGGCGCCTGACCCAAGCTCTGCATACCTGGCCCGAGCGGCTGCCCGCTGATGCGTTGCTGCTGCAACGCGCGACCGGCTTGCGCATCGGTGAGCTCGTCGACCTGGAACTGGACAGCGTCCACGAGATCCCCGGCCAAGGCGCGTGGCTGAAGGTTCCGCTGGGCAAGCTGAACACCGAACGCATGGTGCCCCTTGACGAGGAAACCGTCGCGCTGATCGATCGTATCGTCGCCCACCGATCGTCCGGACGGCCGTTGCCCAACCCGCGGACGGCTCGACCCACCGACTACCTGCTCACCCACCACGGTCGGCGCCTGACCGTCGATCACCTTCGCGACGTCCTGACCCGCGTTACTACCGATGCCGGCCTGCCGCACATCACCCCGCACCAACTGCGCCACACCTACGCCACCGCACTGGTCAACGCCGGTGTCTCCCTGCAGAGCCTGATGGCCTTGCTCGGCCATGTCTCGGCCGAGATGAGTCTGCGCTACGGACGGTTATTCGACTCGACCGTGCGCACCGAATACGAGCGGGCCTTGGCCGCCGCGAAGGCCCATCTCGGTACCCTGCCCACCGAGCCACCTCAGGGACGCGTCTCACTGCCGATCGTCGACGGCGACTGGAAAGCACGCCCCGGCGGTCAAGGCCCGCCTCGCCGGTGGCTTCTGCATCCGCGCCCAGGTCCAAGGCCCATGCGCCTACGCCAATATCTGTGAACACTGCCCCAACTTCCGCACCGATACCGGCTACCTGCCCGTCCTGGCCGCACAGCGCGCCGACACCGAAACCCTGGCCCGTGACGCCGAAGCCCGCGGCTGGACCGGCGAAGCCGAACGCCACCGCCGACTCATCGCACGCCTCGACGCCCACATCAGCCAGACACAAACCGGATGACACCTCAACAGCGCCGACAACACGTCGAAGACGCCTGCGCCGCAATCATTCTCGCAGGACAACAAGTGACCTTCGATGACATCGCTGCACGCACAGGACTCGGCCGAGCCACCCTCTACCGCAACTCCGACCTACGCAGAATCATCGAAGAACACCGCGCCCGCGGCAAGGAAGCACACACCCTGTCCGGACTCACCACCGAAATCGCCCACCTCCGTATCGCGATGGACGCCCTCGCTACCACCGTGCGCCGCCACGAAGAAGAACTCCGCCGCCTACGAAAACCAAAAGCCGACTAACTGCACCGCTCAACAGCCGAAACCGCGCCAAGATTAGCCGGATAACCCCAGACCAACGGCAAGATCGAACGATTCCACCGAACCCTCGCCGACGGCTGGGCCTATGCCCGCCTCTACGAGTCCACCGCACAGCGCGACATCGCCCTACCGAGCTGGCTGCACTTCTACAATCACCACCGAGCCCATTCCGCCATCGGAGGCAAGCCACCAGTCACACGACTGACCAACCTCCCTGGACATCACAGCTAGCCGACGTTGTTCTGCCGCGACGGGCCTGGCAGCGTGGCACCCGCCGCGGGCGGGGCCGAAGCGGGGGCCGGCGGATTTCCCAACCCGGCGCTGACCGGCGACGCGCCCGCGCCACCGGGCGGCAGAGCGGGCAGCCCACCAGCACCCTGCTGCATCATGCCCATCGCCTGCGGGATGCTGATCGGCAACTTGCACTGCGTCGACAGGCTGGTCAGGGGCTGCGCGATCGACGTCATGTCGGCGGCGACCTTGGGGTTGGACTCGAAGTAGGTCTTCAGCCCGGTGACCGACTGCGGACCGGCCTGCTGCTGCAGCATCGTGGTCATCGTCTGGTTGGTCTCCGGATGCGAGTCCAGGTAGTCGCCCATCGACTTGGAGACCGAACCGATCGTCCGGGCTACTTCACTGGCCGCGCACGGGTCGTTGGCACCCGTCGCCGGCGGCCCGGCCATCAGTGCGGCGGCCGCGGCGGGCACTGCGGCGGCGATCAACCCTGCAGCGAGCTTGCGCCGTCCGGTCGCAATGCCTGTCTTCATGCCTGAACTCCTCACGATTTGCCAAAGCTGCCGAGTTGCGGCGCAGTGCCAGCTGCTCCGATAGACGGCCGGTTTGATTGCGGAGTTCCCCTGCCCCCGCTCGGCCCAGCGACATCCTGCCATTCGGGCCGGCGCCCTGCCAGCCGGTGTGACCGAGATCCCGCTTGGTCACCGGTTCGCAACGACTTGGCCGCGGCTTGGCAACGGAGCCGTCTGCGCAGCTCACGAATTCGTTAAGCCGAACTAATGCATAGGCTGCTGCGGTATCGTCGCCACCACGCGTAAGCGAGATACTCGGGGAGCCTGAAATCCAGCAGTTTATGATGCGCCTCAGCCGCAGCCTGCGCAGGTACCGCTGGTTGGTCTTCGCATGCTGGTTGCTGGCATTGGTCCCGGCGATCTATCTGGCCATGACGCAGTCCGGGAATCTCACCGGCGGTGGCTTCGAGGTGTCGGGCTCGCAGTCGTTGAAGGTCCACGATCAGCTCGAGGATCAGTACCACGACCTCGGGGCGTCCTCGCTCGCGCTCGTCGCTGCCCCACGCCCCGATGCCAGCTACGACGACATGAACAACGCCGTGGCGCAGCTGCGGCAAATCGCCGGCGAATTCCCCGGCGTCACGGAGAAACCCAACCCCACCCAGCGCCCGCCGCAACCCGACCGGCCCTATGTACTGACGCTGCGGCTCGACTCCCGCAACTCCGGTACCAGCGACATCGCCAAGCGGCTACGCCAGAAAGTGGGCGTCAAGGGCGACCAGTCCGGGCAGACCGCGGACGGCCGGGTGCGGCTCTACGTCATCGGGCAGGGCGCGCTGTCCGCGGCCGCGGCGGAAAACACCAAACATGACATCGCCGAGGCGGAACGCTGGAATCTGCCGATCATCCTGATCGTCTTGCTCGCGGTGTTCGGCTCGCTGGCCGCCGCGGCGATACCGTTGGCCCTCGGTGTCTGCACGGTCGTGGTGACCATGGGCCTGGTCTACTTCTTATCCGCCTACATCACGATGTCGGTGTTTGTGACCTCGACGGTGTCGATGTTCGGTATCGCGCTCGCCGTGGATTATTCGCTATTCATCTTGATGCGGTTCCGCGAGGAACTGCGTAGCGGGCGCCAGCATCGCGAAGCGGTAGACGCCGCGATGGCCACCTCCGGGCTGGCGGTGGTGCTGTCCGGGATGACCGTCGTCGCCTCGCTCACCGGCATCTACCTGATCAACACCCCGGCGCTGAAATCGATGGCCACCGGCGCGATTCTGGCTGTCGCGGTCGCCATGCTGACCTCGACGACCTTGACGCCGGCGGCGCTCGCGACGTTCGGCCGGGCCGCCGCCAAGAGGTCGGTGCTGCTGCACTGGTCGCGCCGCCCGGAGAGCACACAGTCCCGGTTCTGGAACCGCTGGGTCGGATCGGTGATGCGCCGGCCGTGGATATCTTCAATCGCGGCGGCGACGGTACTGCTCGTCATGGCCGCACCCGCGGCATCGATGGTGCTGGGCAACAGCTTGCTGCGCCAGTTCGACTCCTCGCACGAGATCCGCGCCGGCGTCGCCGGGGCATCTCAAGCCCTGGGGCCCGGCGCGCTCGGTCCCATCCAGGTAATGGTCAGCTTTCCCGACGGCAGTGCGTCCTCACCCGAACACACCCAGACCCTGGCCGCGATCCGGCAGCGAATGGCGCAGGCCCCCGACATCCTCTCGGTGACCCCGCCGCAATTCGCCGACGACAACAGCAGCGCTTTGCTGTCCGCGGTGTTGTCGGTCGATCCCGAGGACATGGGCGCCCGGCAATCCGTCGACTGGATGCGCGCCCAGCTACCCAAGGTTCCCAGCGAGGGAACGGCGCGCGTCGACGTCGGCGGCCCGACGGCGTTGATCAAGGACTTCGACGACCGGGTGTCGGCGACCGAGCCGCTGGTGTTGCTCTTCGTCGCGGCCATCGCGTTCGTGATGCTGTTGCTCTCGATCCACTCGGTGTTCCTGGCGTTCAAGGGCGTGCTGATGACACTGCTGTCGGTCGCCGCCGCCTACGGAAGCCTGGTGATGGTGTTCCAGTGGGGTTGGTTGAGGGATCTCGGCTTCGCCCACATCACGTCGATCGATAGCACCGTTCCCCCGCTGGTGCTGGCGATGACGTTCGGGTTGTCGATGGACTACGAGATCTTCCTGCTCACCCGCATTCGGGAACGCTTCCTGCACACCGGCAACACCCTCGATGCGGTCGCCTACGGCGTGAGCACCAGCGCCCGCACGATCACCAGCGCCGCGCTGATCATGATCGCGGTGTTCATCGGCTTCGCGTTCGCCGGCATGCCGCTGGTCGCCGAGATCGGGGTGGCGTGTGCCGTGGCGATCGCGGTCGACGCCACCGTGGTGCGGCTGGTGCTGGTCCCGGCGCTGATGGCGATGTTCGCCCAGTGGAACTGGTGGCTGCCGGCGTGGCTGCGCCGTGTCCTGCCGTCGGTCGACTTCGACCGGCCGCTGCCCGAGGTCGACCTCGGCGATGTCGTCGTCATACCCGACGACATCTCGGCGCTTACCGCGCCCAGCGCGGACCTGCGGATGGTGCTCAAGTCGGCCGCGAAGCTCAAGCACTTGGCGCCCGACGCCATCACAGTGGCCGATCCGCTGGCCTTCACCGGCTGTGGGCGCAGCTGCGAGGATTCCGAGGAACCCCGCGGCCAGGGGCCCGGACAGATTCCACACCAGGTCAACATCGGCGAGGACGCCGTCAGCATCGCGGTGGGTGCCGACGGTCCCAACCGGGCACAGTCCGGGGCCAAGAAGCTGGTCGACGGCCTGGCGTCGCGCAACGGCATCGCCCGAGCCATGGCGTGGGGCGACCGGCCGGTGCATCCCGTCACGCTGTGGCGGGGGCGGTTGTCGGTTGCCATCGACGCGCTCGAGGCCGGCGCCAAATCCGGCGACCGGCCGCAATTCGCGCGTCGCAGCCCGGTGGAAACCACCCACGTGCAATTGCCTACCGGCGATCGGCTGCAGGTCCCCACCGGTGCGGAGACACTGCGTCTCAAGGGCTACTTGATCATGTGCCGTAACAGCAGCCGCGATTATGCCGAATTTGCTGACATGGTCGACACATTAGAACCCGAAACGGCTGCAGTGGTGCTGGCCGGAATGGACAGGTATTACTGTTGTCAACCGCCCAGGCAGCAATGGATCGCGTCGGAGTTGGTCCGTCAACTCGCGGATCCGCATCCTTCCGATTTGCCTGACGATCATTGGTCGGAACCGGAGGCCAAGGCAGACTGGGATGAAGTCAGGCAGCGCTGCCTATCGGTGGCCGTCGCGATGCTGGAGGAGGCGAGGTGACGTTGGCAGCCGACCGACGACGCGTCCCGCCGCCCCAGCCCGCCGCGGAACCTCGTCCCCATGATCTCGACCAGCCGGTCGAGTTCTGGCCGACCTCCGCCATCCGCTCGGCGCTGCAAGGCGGCGAAATCGACACCTGGAAGCGCATCGCCGCCGCGCTGAAACGCGACCCGTTCGGCCGCACCGCCCGTCAGGTGGAGGAAGTGCTCGAGGGCACCCGCCCGTACGGCATCTCCAAGGCGCTGTGGGAGGTGCTGGAGCGCGCCCGCACCCACCTGGAGGCCAACGAACGCGCCGAGGTGGCGCGCCATGTGCGGCTGCTGATCGAGCGGTCCGGCCTGGCCCAGCAGGAATTCGCGGCCCGCATCGGGGTGGCGCCCGAGGACCTGGCCACCTACCTCGACGGCAGCGTCAGCCCGTCGGCCGCCCTGATGATCCGGATACGCCGGCTCTCGGACCGGTTCGTGAAGGTGAAGTCGACACCCGCGTCAGACTCCAACTGATTCGTCAGCGGGCGTTGATCGGCAGCACGTCGTTCACCAGCCAGTCGCTGCCCCGCTTGACCAGCGCCACCCGCAATGCCGGTGCCGCCCGACTGGGCGGCTGACCGGGAATGTTCTGGGTTACCCGCAGGATGACCGCAACACTGGCCGCCGTGGGGCCGATCGCCTCGACGCCGGCCGCCAGCGTCGCGGCCTGCGCCGTGACATTGCGCTGCCCGAGATCGGCGCTGGACTTCTGATACTGCTGCTTGAACGCGTCCGCGCGCTCGGGCACCATCATCGCCGCGGCCCGGTCGATGGAGCTGGTCGGGGAGCTCGGCGTGAACGAGGCCATCGCCTCGGCCATCCCGCTGGCGACCTGGACCGCGTCCCGGGAGTTCTTTTTGAAGTCGCGGTCGGTGCTGGTCCAGTGCGTGTATCCGGTCAGGACGGCGGCCGACAGGGCGGCCGTGCACAGGAAGACGACGGCCAAGCGCAGACCCGGCGCCTCGTCGTCCGTGCCGACGCTGACCGAATCACGGCGCAGCAGCCAGAAATTGATCCCCACCCCCTCGGCGATCAACACCAGCAGCACCGAGCACGCCGACACCCACCACAGCGGCCAGTCCAGGATGACGCCGATCATCAGCAGCGCGCCGATCGTGGCCAACGGCGCCAGCACGTCGAAGGCCAGCAGCCGCCAGAGGTTTCTCATCGGATCGACTCCAGGTGCGAGATCATCAGCTTGCCGTCGACGTTGGAGACATCGAGGCGCAGGCTCCAGTGCACCGTCTGCGGCTTGGCGCCGACGTTCTCGCTGACCGACGTCGCGACCAGCATCACCGAATCCGTCCGGGTGGCGAACGGCGGCAGCTTGGTGGTGACGACCGGCCGCGCGACACCCGGTTGGGTGTCCAGGTCGTGGTGCACCGTCTCGATCGCCACCGACTCGATCCGCCCACTGCTTTGCGACTGCAGCTTCTCGACCACCTGCCGGTAGGGCTGCACCGTCGCGTCGAACTCACTGTTGAGCTCGCCGACCGTACCGTCATGCAGGCGCTGCAGGCTGGCATCGATGTTGGTGCTGTTCATGTTGATCAGCACGCCGGTCCAGTCGGCCGCGGTCTGCATGACGCGGCTCAGGTAGGTGCGTTCGGCCGACTCGTCACGGTGGTCGGACCAGATGATCGCGACGAGCACGATCGCCGCGACCGACAGCACGCCGAGAACCGCCGAGGCGATGCCATACGGAGAAAAGACCGCATCGTCGGCGTCGTCGGCCTCTGGCGCGCTGGCCTCGGCGTCCTGCGCGTCTTCGTCGGCCGCCGGCTCGGTCTGTTCGGCCTCAGGCATGGGCGCGAGGTTACCCCGCCGCCGCTCGGGGTCGGCGCAGCAGGCGGCCGGCACGCGGAAGATGGTAAGGATGGCAGGGTGACGTATGCGGCCACCCGCTCGGGCCTCGACCTGAGCCACATCGACGAAAATGCCCGTCCCCAAGACGACCTGTTCGGCTATGTGAACGGTCGCTGGCTGGCCGACTACGAGATTCCCCCGGACCGGGCCACCGACGGCGCCTTCCGCACCCTGTTCGACCAGGCCGAGGAGCAGGTCCGCGACCTGATCATCGAAGCGAGCGAGAGTGGTGCCGCCCACGGCAGCGACGCACAGCGCATCGGCGACCTGTACGCCAGCTTCCTCGACGAGGACGCCGTCGAGCGCCGGGGCACCCAACCGCTGCACGACGAGCTGGCCATCCTCGACAACGCCGCCGATTCGGCGGCCCTGGCCGCTGCCGTCGGCGCGCTGCAGCGCACCGGGGTGGGCGGCGGCGTCGGCGTCTACGTGGACACCGACTCCAAGAACTCGACCCGCTACCTGGTGCACGTCAACCAGTCCGGCATCGGGCTGCCCGACGAGTCGTACTACCGCGACGGGCAGCACGCCGCGGTCCTCGCGGCCTACCCCGGACACATCGCCCGCATGTTCAGCCTGGTGTACGGCGGGGATGCGAGCGACCACGCCGACACCGCGGCCCGCATCGTGGCGCTGGAGACCAAACTTGCTGCCGCGCACTGGGATGTGGTCAAACGCCGCGACGCCGATCTGACGTACAACCTGCGTACCTTCGCGCAGCTGCAGACCGAAGGTGCGGGTTTCGACTGGACCGGCTGGGTCACCGCGTTGGGCAGCAGTCCGGAAGGTGTCGCGGAAGTCGTTGTGCGCCAGCCCGATTACCTGACCGCCTTCGCGGCGCTGTGGGACAGCGAAGACCTCGACGACTGGAAGCGCTGGGCGCGTTGGCGGTTGATCCGTGCCCGTGCCTCTTGGCTGACGGACGCCATGGTCGCCGCGGACTTCGACTTCTACGGCCGCCTGCTGACCGGGACCGAGCAGATCCGCGACCGCTGGAAACGCGGCGTCTCGCTGGTGGAGGGCCTGATGGGCGACGCCGTCGGAAAGCTTTACGTAGAGCGGTATTTCCCGCCGGATGCCAAGGCCCGTATCGACGCGCTGGTGGACAACTTGCAGGAGGCCTACCGGGTCAGCATCAGCGACCTGGACTGGATGACGCCGCAGACCAGGGAGCGCGCGCTGACCAAGCTGCGTAAGTTCACCGCGAAGGTCGGCTACCCGGCGAAGTGGCGGGACTACTCCGCCCTGGTGATCGACCGCGACGACCTGTACGGCAACTACCGGCGCGGGTACGCGGTCAATCACGACCGCGAGCTGGCCAAGCTGGGCGGACCGGTAGACCGCGACGAATGGTTCATGACACCGCAGACCGTCAACGCCTACTACAACCCGGGGATGAACGAGATCGTCTTCCCCGCGGCCATTTTGCAGCCGCCGTTCTTCGACGCCCAGGCCGACGACGCCGCCAACTACGGCGGCATCGGGGCAGTGATCGGACACGAGATCGGGCACGGCTTCGACGATCAGGGCGCCAAATACGACGGCGACGGCAATCTGGTCGACTGGTGGACCGACGACGACCGCAGCGAGTTCGGCGCCCGCACCAAGGCGCTGATCGAGCAGTACGAGGCGTACATCCCCCGGGAACTCGACGGCGCCCACCACGTCAACGGCGCCTTCACGGTCGGGGAGAACATCGGCGACCTCGGCGGGCTGTCCATCGCGCTGCTGGCCTACCAGCTGTCACTGAACGGCGAGCCCGCCCCGGTGATCGACGGCCTCACCGGCGTGCAGCGGGTGTTCTACGGCTGGGCTCAAGTGTGGCGCACCAAATCCCGTTCGGCAGAAGCGATCCGGCGGCTGGCGGTCGACCCGCACTCGCCGCCGGAGTTCCGGTGCAACGGTGTCATCCGCAACCTGGACGCCTTCTACGAAGCCTTCGACGTGGCCGAGGACGACGCCTTGTTCCTGACACCCCAGCGCCGGGTCAGGATCTGGAACTGAGCCCGGCGGCGGCGAGGGCCTCGATGCGGGCCGGCACATGCTTGTGCCAGGGCGTTCCCGCGTAGGAGTCGCGCCACCCGGTTGACGTCAGCGCATTGGGGGCGACGCCGGGGATGACGGTTCGGCCGTCATCCCCGACGTAGTCGAGCCCAAAACCGTTGGGCAGAGCCGCATGTCCGGGAAGCATCGTCTCGGTGATCTCGACGGTCGCCTCGGCGCTGCCGGCCGCGGTGGTGATCCGCGCCCGAGCGCCGTCGACGAGTCCGAGGTTCTGCGCATCTTCGACACTGACGCGCAGCGCCCCGTCGGTGTCGCGTTTGCGCCAGGACGGGTCGCGGAATATGTCATTGGCGGTGTAGGCGCGGCGCTCGCCCACCGACAGCACGATGGGCAGTTCCGACGTGGTCAGTTGCGGTGGCGTGGCGGCGAGTGCCCGCAAATCGTGCAGCATTTCCGGGATTTCGAGGGCGATCTTGTGATCGGAGTGGGTGACCAGCGCGAAATCGTCCTCGTAGTTGTGCGCGGTGAAGGTGACCCCCGACGGGCTGTTCATGATGGCGTCGAACAGTGCGTTGCCGTCGGCGTGGCCGGCCCGCCGCACGGCGTCGGGATAAGTCATCGCGGTCTTCTGGGCCAGCCCCCACACCGCAGCCGCCCCGGCCATCCCGTCGGGCAGCGTCGGCCCGAGTGTTTCGTAAAGCACGTACGGAACCAGGCGCGCCATAGTCGGACTGCCCGCGACGGCGGCGAGAAACGCTTCGGCGTAAGCCTCGCGGCCCCGTTGGGCGGCCTCGTGCAGCGGCCGCAGGTCGGCGTCGTCGAGGACCCCGAGCGCCCGCACCAGCCGGGCCCAGATCTCCGGCTCGGGCAGCGTTCCCGGCAGCGGCTTGAGCAGCGGCCGGCGCAGATGAAAGCCGTTGTGCGGGAACTCGAAATTGAAGAACGTGGCTTCCGTCTTCTCGTATTGCGATGCCGCGGGCAACACGTAGTGGGCCAGTCGCGCGGTCTCGGTCATCGCGACGTCGACGACCACCATCAGCTCCAGTGATTGAAACGCTTCCCGGCACGCCGTCGAGTCGGCCAGCGAGTGGGCGGGATTGCCGCTTTCGACGATCATCGCCCGGAACCGGTCCGGGTGGTCGGTGAGGATCTCCTCGGGCACCGCGTTGGAGGGCACCAGACCGGCGATGATCGGCGCGCCGGTGACGGGTGTGCGGCCCGAAACGGTGCTGAACAACGGCGCCAGCGACGAATGCAGGTGCTGGCCACCCTTTTTCGCGAAGTTGCCGGTGAAAATCCAGAGCAGCTTGTTCAAGTAGGAGCTCAGCGTGCTGTTGGGTGCCTGCTGAATTCCGAGATCTTCGAACACCGAGACGCTCTCGGCGGTGCCGATGCGCCGGGCCGCGGTGCGCAGGAGCTCTTCGTCCACCCCGCAACGCTGCGCGTAGTCGGCGACCGAGACGTCGCGCAGCGCGTCGCGCACGGTGTCGACACCGTGCACGTGCTCGGCGAGAAATGCCTCATTGCAAAGGTTTTCCTGAACCAGCACCGCCGCCAGGGCGGCCAGGCACCACGCGTCGGTACCCGGTCGCACCCGCAGGTGGAAGTCGGACATCTTCGCGGTGTCGGTGACGACGGGGTCGATCACGATCATCGACCGGTTGGGGTCCTTGGCGATCTCGTTGAGCACCACCCGGGCCCGGGGGAAGCTCTGCGACATCCACGGGTTCTTCCCGACGAACACCGACACTTCGGCGTGCTCGAACTCGCCTCGGGTGTGGCCGCCGTAGAGTTGCCCGTCGACCCACGCTTCACCGGTCTTCTCCTGCGCCAACGCATTTGACCGGTACTTCGACCCCAGGGCCTTCAGGAAGGCGCCGCTGTATGCCCCGCCCAGGTGGTTGCCCTGCCCGCCGCCGCCGTAGTAGAAGATCTTGTCCCCGCCGTAGGCGTCGCGGATGTGCTTGAATCCCTCGGCGATCTCGACAATCGCGGTGTCCCAGTCGATTTCTTCGAAGGTGCCGTCGGCGCGGCGGCGCATCGGCGAGGTCAGGCGAGCGCGGTTGTTCTGGTAATGGTCCAGCCGCAACGCCTTGTTGCAGGTGTAGCCCTGCGACGCCGGATGGTCCTTGTCGCCGCGGATTCGGGCCAGCGTGCGGTCTTCGACTTGGACGACGATGCCGCAGTTGCATTCGCAGAGGATGCATGCGGTGGACTGCCACTCAGCGGCCATCGTGGGACTTCCTTTCGGATTACTTTTTCAAGGCCGCCAGCAGCAAGTTGCGCAGCTGACGGTGAATGAGATCCAGCGGCGCCACGTCGCGCCGCACCCTGGCCAGCACGATGGCGCCCTCCAGCGCCGAGGTCATCAGCACCGACAGCTCACGGGCCTGCTCGGCCGGTATGCCGTCGGAGATCAGGCGCTGCCCCATCTGGCTGGTCCAGCGGTCGAACACCGCTGCCGCCCGGTCGACCACCGGGAGCATCCGCTCGCGGTCCTGCTCGTCACCGGATTCCACGGAGACCGCCACGATCGGGCAGCCGGCCCGGAAGTCACTGTCGAGCAGCTGGCGGCGGTACTTGTCCATCAGGGTGTCCAGCAGGTCAAGACCGCTGTCGGCCGCCTCGATGACGGCGCCGACGTGATCGCCGGCGTAATCGACCGCCTCGCAGAGCAGTTGGGTTCGTCCGCCGGGGAAGTAGTGATAGGCCGAGCCGCGCGGCGCGGCGCTGTGCTGCAGAACGTCGGAGATCGCGGTGGCGTGGGCGCCCCGTTCCCGGATCAACAGCGCAGCCGAAATGACCATCCGCTCGCGTGGACTTCGCATCGGCACCCCATCTACCAGGCCTCAAACAGGATATGTATGATGCTATACATAATCGCCGGGCAAGCGAAAGCCCCCTTCTCGGGGGGCGAACGCTAGTTGGTTATCCAGTCGCTAGAGCCGTCGTTCTTCTTGTACGAGCCACCGCTGGAGTTCTTCACGATGATGGGATCGCCCGTACCGAAGTTGTCGAAGAACCACTTGGCGTTGCTGGGGCTGATGTTGATGCAGCCGTGGCTGACGTCGCGCTTGCCCTGATCATCCACCGACCACGGGGCGCTGTGCACGAAGTCGCCGACGTTGTCGAACCGGACGGCCAGCTCGACGGTCACCTTGTAGCCGTAGGTCGAGTTGACCGGGACCCCGTAGGTCGACGAATCCATCACCACCGAGGGCATCTTCTCCTGCACGTAGTAGGTGCCGTTGGGGGTCTGGTGGTTACCGGACGTCATGCCCATCGACATCGGGATGGTCTTCTCCACGGTGCCGTTGCGCGTCACGGTCAGTTGATGCGTGGCATCGTCGGCCGTGGCGATCAGCTGGTCTCCCGTCCGGAAGCTGGACTTGGTGCCGCCGGCGTCGATGTTCACCGCGGTGTTGGCGGGCCAGAAGTTGAGCGGGCGCCAGCGCAGCTGGGTCGGGGTCATCCAGTAGAACTTGCCCGGGACCGGCGGGATCGACGACACATGCACGGCGGCCTGTGCCGCGCCCGAGTCGTCAACCCGGCCGGGGAAGTTGATGATGATCGGCTGCGCGACCCCGACCATCGAGCCGGTTTTCGGGACGAACGAGGGCGTCCCGAACGGCGCCGCGCCGGTGAACGGGGTCGGGTCCTGTCCGTCGGCGGCACCCGCGGCGGCCGGCACTGCCACCGGCGGCGCCCACGGGGGCGGGGGCGGCGGTGCCAGCGGATCACCCGGCGGGGGCGGCGGAGGCGGCAGCCCCGGTAACGGCGGCAGCTCGAACGGGGGCGGCGCGGGCGGGTCCGCGGGCGCGGCAACCACACCGGGATCGCCGGGAGCCGGCTCCGGATCCGCGACGGCGGGGCCGGTGCCCAGCACCAGCGAAGCGGCGACGCCGGCTGCGCTCAGAGCCGCGAAGAGGCTTGCCCTCGTCCAGCCCGACATATGCATCCCTCCAGTCAGTTGCTGGACCCCAGTGTGGCACAGCGGCGCGGCCAGCTATCTAATCCGCGCTGGACGCGGCACCGCTCAGGGGCGCAATTCAGAGCTATGACCTGCCAAGTTATGAATCGAGTGAGCTTGACGGGGCAACGTCCAGCACCCGTTTGTTGGCCGCAATGCCGACCAGTGCGATAGCCATCAAACCCGCCGACGCGGTCAGCATCGTCGCCACGCTGTGCTCGTACAGCAACCCACCGGAAAGTGAGCCGGCCATGATGCCCACCTGAAACGCCGTGACGTACAGACCGGACGCCCCGTCGGGGTCGTCGGCCCCATTGCGCATCGCGGCGGATTGCATCATCGGCGACACCGCGGTGGCCATGGCACCCCACAGCACGATCGCCGCCGTCCCGATCAGCGCGGTCGCCACGGTGGTGGTGCGGTCGCCGAACGCCAGCGCGGTCAGCACCACGAACGCGACGGTCAATCCCGCTATGCACAGGATGACGGCGCTCCGCGGCCGGCGGTCCAACGGCCGCGCCACCAGTGACACCGACAGCAGGCCGGCCAGGCCGTAGGCGGCCAACAACCAGGCCTGGTTGGGCCCGCGCACGCCTACGACGTCGCGGATGATGACCGAGATGTAGGTATAGGAAACGAAATGGCCGGTGACCGCGACCATCGCGAGCAAGCTCACCGTGATCAATCGCCCGTTGCGGTGGTGGCGCGACCGCGGGCCGACACAGGCCAGCTGACCCTCCGTGAGCACCATTTCCGGCAACATCGCGCGGGCTGCGACCGTGACGATGGCCGCCGCGGCGGTGACACACACGACCGCCAGCCGCCAGCCCCACATCAGGCTCAACGCCGCAGTGAGCGGGCTACCGATCACCAGCGCCAGGCTGGTCCCGACATAGATCGACGTCGTTGCGCGTCCCGCGTGGCTGGCCGGCACCAACCGAGTGGCGATCGGGGCGATCACCGCCCACAGCAGGCCGTGGGTGACCGCGCACAGCACCCGGCCCGCGGCCAGTACCGCGAAGTTGGGCGCCAGCGCCGAGATCACCTGGGAGACCGTCAGGCAGGTCAGGCTGAGCATCAGCGCGCGCCGGCGCGGCCAATGCGCGGTCCAGCGCACCAGCGGAACCGTCGTCAGGGCCGCGACCAGGGCATACCAGGTCAGCAGGGTTCCGACATAGACGACGCTGACGTGTAGATCCCGGGAGATCGCGGACAGCGCGCCGACCGGCAGGATTTCGGCTGTGACATAGATAAATGCCGCCGCCGCCAGCACCGCGAGCTGCGCAGCGATCCGTGGTGTCCACGTTCGCGCGGTGGCGGCGGCTGTTCCGGTTTCGGCGGTCATGGCGTGGGATACGGTGTCGGCCGGGCTCCCCAGTTCCTGGGTTGTCGTGCCTAATGCGATCACACTGCATTACCGTACGCACCGCAACAACGGGCTCGGCCGAGTTAGGGCCGCAACATCGGTCTCAACTACGTCACCGATCAGGAACGAACAAGACGCGCGATGGCGGCCGATGCCTCGGCAAGCTTGTCGTCGGCGTCGCCGCCACCCTCGGCGACGGCGCGGGTCACGCAGTGGTTGAGGTGCTCGTCAAGCAGGTTCAGCGCCACCGACCGCAGCGCACTGTTCACGGCGCTGACCTGGGTGAGGACGTCGATGCAGTACTTGTCTTCCTCGATCATCCGGGCGATGCCACGCACCTGACCCTCGATGCGCCGTAGCCGCTTGGCGTAATTGTCCTTCTGCTGCGAATATCCGTGTGGAGTCGTCATCTCGGCGTCAAAACCCTCCCGGCTACGCATCCAGCTTCAGCGGCGTGTCAATCCCCCACGATACCCTATACCCCAGCAGGGTATGACCGGTGAAAATTCGCTTGTCAGGGCCGCGCATACTTGATCAATGGCCCTGCACACCGACTCGGCAAGCCCCGACATCAAACCGCGCAGTCGTGACGTCACCGACGGTCTGGAGAAAACCGCCGCCCGGGGCATGTTGCGGGCGGTAGGCATGGACGACGAAGACTTCGCCAAGCCGCAGATCGGGGTCGCCTCGTCGTGGAACGAGATCACGCCATGCAACCTCTCGCTGGACCGGCTGGCCAAGGCGGTCAAGGAGGGAGTTTTCGCCGCCGGCGGCTACCCGCTGGAGTTCGGCACGATCTCGGTCTCCGACGGCATCTCGATGGGTCACGAGGGCATGCATTTCTCGCTGGTGTCCCGCGAGGTGATCGCGGACAGTGTGGAGACCGTCATGCAGGCCGAACGCCTCGACGGCTCGGTGCTGCTGGCCGGCTGTGACAAGTCGCTGCCCGGCATGCTGATGGCCGCCGCCCGCCTGGACCTGGCGTCGGTGTTCCTCTATGCGGGCTCGATCCTGCCGGGCGTGGCCAAGCTCTCCGACGGCAGCGAGCGCGAAGTGACGATCATCGACGCGTTCGAGGCCGTGGGCGCGTGCTCACGCGGGTTGATGTCGCGCGAGGACGTCGACGCCATCGAGCGGGCGATCTGCCCCGGCGAAGGCGCGTGCGGCGGCATGTACACCGCCAACACGATGGCCAGCGCCGCCGAGGCGCTGGGCATGTCGCTACCCGGCAGCGCCGCGCCCCCGGCAACCGACCGCCGCCGCGACGGGTTCGCCCGGCGCAGCGGCCAGGCCGTCATCGAGCTGCTGCGCCGCGGGATCACGGCCCGCGACATCCTCACCAAAGAGGCGTTCGAGAACGCGATCGCGGTGGTGATGGCGTTCGGCGGCTCGACCAACGCGGTGCTGCACCTGCTGGCGATCGCCCACGAGGCCGAAGTCGCGCTCTCGCTCGACGACTTCAGCAGGATCGGGTCGAAGGTGCCGCACCTGGCCGACGTCAAGCCGTTCGGCCGGCACGTGATGTCGCATGTCGACCACATCGGCGGCGTCCCCGTCATGATGAAGGCATTGCTGGATGCGGGGCTGCTGCACGGCGACTGCCTGACCGTGACCGGCCAAACGCTGGCCGAGAACCTGGCCGCCATCGACCCGCCCGACCCGGACGGCAAGGTGCTGCGCGCGATGAGCGACCCGATCCACCCGACGGGTGGGATCACCATCCTGCGCGGGTCCCTGGCACCCGAGGGCGCGGTGGTCAAGTCGGCCGGTTTCGACTCGGACGTCTTCGAAGGCACCGCAAGGGTTTTCGACGGAGAACGGGCCGCGCTCGATGCACTCGAGGACGGCACGATCACCAAGGGCGACGCGGTGGTGATCCGTTACGAAGGCCCCAAGGGCGGCCCCGGGATGCGTGAAATGCTGGCCATCACCGGCGCGATCAAAGGCGCTGGGCTCGGCAAAGACGTGCTGCTGCTCACCGACGGCCGGTTCTCCGGCGGAACGACCGGCCTGTGCGTGGGACACGTCGCGCCCGAGGCGGTCGACGCGGGGCCGATCGCCTTCCTGCGCGACGGCGACCGGATCCGGCTCGACGTCGCGGGCGGCACCCTTGACGTGGTGGCCGACCCGGACGAATTCGCTTCTCGGCAAGAGGGTTTCACCCCTCCACCGCCGCGCTATAAGACTGGCGTGCTGGCCAAGTACGTCAAGCTGGTCAGCTCGGCCGCGATCGGCGCCGTCTGCGGGTAAGCCGACGCAGCCCTGCCCGGGCCGAAATCAACCGGCCGGGCAGGGTGAATTGCTGCCTGGCTCAGCGGGTTTCGCCGCTATGCGTGCGTAGCCGCTGCGCGCGTGCGCATGCCGAAGTAGGTGGCGTTGAGACCCAAGAACGTCATCAACACACCGGCGACGACATTCGACCAGATCATGCCGGCTGTCAGCGCGACGCCCGGCACGACCCATGGCGAGACGATGACCCACACGCCCAGCACCGGCAGCGTCCAGGTCATCCCGTGCGCCCGGTCCAGTGCCGTCGCGAACCCGTATGCCAAGAACGCCAACGCGATCCCGACGATGAGGTCAGACGTGGCGAGCGATGCCGTCCCGCTGAATCCGACGATCCACGGTGACGCAGCGACATACAGGCCGGTCAGCAGGGCCAGACCGAAGGTGAAATGCGCACTCGTCGACTCGGCGACGCGTTCGTAGCGTGCCCGCAGGGCCAACAAGTCCGGGTGGTGATCGATTGATGAATGGACTGTACTCATTTTGTGACCTTTCTGTTATGCAGCAAGCCTTTTGAGCGGACTGCAAACCATCCATCTTTTTCAAGATTACGCCTGGTCACACGGCGCCAGCAACGAAAATCGCAGGCGCTTATGCTACTTCACCAACGCGATCGCAAAGCCGTCCCAATGCTTGGCGCCGACCGTCTGAATCACCGCGGTGTCCAGCCGCGAGTGCTCGCCCATCACCTGCAACGTCTCTCGCGTCGCGGCCACCTTGGCGTCATCTGACTCCGGCGACAGGATCCCGCCTTCGCGAATAACATTGTCCACCACAATGAGTGCGCCGGGGCGGGCCAGCCTGACCGCCCACTGCAGGTATTCGACATAGTGCTCTTTGTCCGCATCGATGAACACCAAATCGAACGGATCGCCGGTTACGGTCGGCAAGGTTTCCAGCGCCGCGCCGACTACCACCTGTACCCGATCGGCGACACCGGCGCGCTGCAGGTTGGCCCGGGCGACCTCGGCGTGGTTGGGCTCGTACTCCAATGTCACCACTTGCCCGTGCGGGCCAACCCCACGTGCCAGCCAAATGGTGCTGAAACCACCGAGGGTGCCGATTTCGAGAATGCGGCGTGCCTGAATGGCACCGGCCAGCACGGACAGGAACTTGCCCTGCTGCCATGACACGGCGATCTGAGGCAGCCCGGCCGCGTTGCTGGACTCCAGCGCCGCGGACAACGCCGGATCGTCACCGATGACTGTGCTGTCCAAAAAGGCATCGACATCTTGCGGGGTGGGTCTCTGGGTCATGCGATCCACGCTAGCCGCGAGCGCTCCAGATCGCCGTAGCACCTGGTCACGTATCCGATCGATAACAGACACCCGCAGTGCCTTTACCAGATACCCGTATGGGGTATATATTGATCATGGCGGTCCGCTCCGCGGGCAACCAGAGGAAGGTAACCACCGGATTGCGGTGAATCCACCGGAATCCCTTAACGACGAGGGTGATTCACATGGCGCACTACGACGAGGGGACTCTGCTGACCTGCGGTCACGAGGGATGCGGGTGTCGCGTCCGCATCGAGGTCGGATGCCACTGCCCCGGCGCGGACGAGGATTACCGCTGCGCCTGCGGCGAAGCACTGCAGCCCGTCAAGTAATCCCGCAGGCCGGTCGTTGCGTTCGAATTGCCAATCAGCGCGCGAACGCACGACCGGCCAGCTCGACCTCGGCCGCCGGCCCTAATGCGACCGCCGAGGCACCCACCGCCACCGTGTAGCGGCCCGGCTTGATCCGCCAACTTCGGGCACTGCCGTCGTAACGGGCGAGCAGGCGCGGGTCCGCCGCGATGGTCACCCGGCACGTCGCGCCCGGGTCCAGCTCGACCCGCTCGAAGCCCAGCAACCGCAGGCGTTGTTCACCGGCGCAGGTCAGATACAGCTGTGGGACGTCGGCCCCGCTGCGATCGCCGGTGTTGACGACGCTGAAGCTCGCGGTAATGGAGTCACCGCCGGTGACCGCCAAGTCGCGGTAGTCAAAACTGGTGTAGGACAAGCCATGACCGAACGCGAACAACGGCGTTTGGTTCCGGGCGGCGAACCACCGATAGCCGACCTCGGCCCCTTCGAAGTAGTCGATCGTGATTGGTGTCCCCCACGGCGCGCCGAGGTCGGTCAGCTCCGGGCGCGGTAGCTGATCGAGGTCCACCGGGAACGTGATCGGTAGCCGCCCCGACGGATTCACTTGGCCGGCAACGATCTCCGCGATCGCCTGGCCACCGGCCTGGCCCGGATACCACGCCTGCACGATCGCGTTCGCCGCGTCTCGCCACGGCATGGCCACCGGGTTGCCGGTCTCCAGCACCACGACGGTGTTGGGGTTCGCGGCCGCCACCGCAGCGATCACGGCGTCCTGACCCCACGGCAGCGACAGGTCCGCACTGTCGAATCCCTCGCCTTCAATCCGGATCCCGAACACGATCGCGACGTCGGCTCGCCGCGCGGCCAGCGCCGCCTCCGCCGGGTTGAGGCCGGGATCAAACTCGATTTGCGCGTTCGGGAATTGCTTCCGCAACTCGTCGACCGGGCTGGACGGCAGCAGGTACAGATTTCGGGTACCGCCGGTCAGGCCCGGCCCCCCGATCGGGACCACGTGCGCGTAGCCGCCCGGGGGAACGACGGCACTCGACCCGCAGCCCGTCGGCACACCGAACTGCGCGTACCCGCCGATGACGGCGATGCGGGCGGGAAACGCCAGCGGCAGCGCCCCACGGTTCTGTAGTAGCACGGTTCCCTGCCGTGCGATCTGCAACGCAATCTGGTTGTGCGCGGCCATATCCGGCCTAGAGATAGGCCCACCCGCGGCACCGTCCCGGTCGATTCCGACCGCGAACATCGACCGCAAGATCCGCCGAACCATGTCCGACAGGCGGTCTTTGGGGAACCGGCCGTCGGCGTAGGCCGATCTCAGCGGACCGGTGAACGCCTCGGCTTGCCAGAACACGGTGTCGATCTGGGCACCGCATTCCTGGTCCAAGCCGTGCAGCGCGCACTCCCAGCTGGGTGTGGCACCCCAGTCCGACATGACCCAACCGCGGTATCCCCAGGCGCCTTTCAGCACGTCATTGATCAACACCCCGTTTGCCGAGGCGTAGTCACCGTTGACCTTGTTGTAGGCCGTCATCACCGCGCCGGGTTGCGATCGCTCGATGGCGATCTCGAAGGCCAGCAAGTCGGATTCGCGGTGCGCGTCGGGATCGATGATCGCGTTCAGCCAGTGCCGGTTGGTCTCGTTGCAGTTCAGCGAATAGTGCTTGACCGTCGAGATGACACCGTGTTGCTGAATCCCGCTGACCGATTCCGCGGCGATCGTGGCGGTCAAAAGCGGGTCTTCCGAGACATATTCGAAGTTACGGCCATTGCGCGGGTCGCGGGCCAGGTTCATCGCGCCGGCCAGTTGCACATTGAACCCACGGCTGCGCGCCTCGCGCCCGATCACCTCTCCAGCGGCGCGGGCGAGAGCGGGATCGAAACCGGCGGCCAGCGCCAACCCGGCCGGCAGCGCGGTGGCGGTGTCACCCGGCCGGTAGCCGGGATTGGTGACACCGAGACCGGCATCGCTCATCCGCAGCGCCGGGATACCGAGCCGGGGGATTCCGGGCACATACCCGGCGCTCATCGGGGTGCCGGGCGGGATGCGGTCATCGGGCAGCGGCCACAGTTCCGAGACCCCCATCACCGCGACCAGCAGTGTGAATCGCTCGTCGTCGGTCATTTGGCTTTCGATGTCCCGTGCCCGGGCGTCCGGGTCGCCTAGTTCGCCTAGTTCGCCCACCGCACACCCTCTTTGGCGTACACCACCCGCAGCACGTGCCCAAGTTCGGGTCCCATCACCAGCTCCGCCAGCGTGCAGATCGTCTCGACGAACTCCGGTCCGTGTGGCGGTTGCACCTGGCACAGGTGATGCGCGACCTCATGCAGCACCACCAGCTCGCGCAGCGCCCAGTCGGCGGTGTCACGGTCGGGGACCGCGATAATGCCCGCGCCATCATGGTTTTCGTAGTGCGCTGCGGTGGCGGCCCGTCGTGATCGCACTCGCAGCGGCGACACCTCGGGCCAGCGCTCCCGTACCGCCGGTAGTGCAAGCACCTGGTCAACATAGCGCCGTACGGACGCAACGGAGCCGAATCGGCCCTCCGGCGGCAGCGTCAACTGGGTGCCGAAGAACTCCAGGGCCGAGGATCCATGCTCAGCGGCACGGTCGAACAGCGTGCGGACAAACTCCTCGGCGGCGTACACCTTGGCGCGCTGGGAATCCCGCTTCGGCGAATCCCCGGCTGTCACGACCCCAGCGCGCTCCGCGCTCCGGGCAGCTCGGGACTGTTTCCGAGCCGCGCCCGCTTCCCGGCCCGATCGCCCGCGCGCCGCGCCGCCGACGAATACCCGGCCGTCGCTCGGTTGGCCTGCCAGGTGCCGCGCGCTTTGGACGCCCTGCGGTAGTGGTCGTGCAGCTCAACATCTTTGTCTCGCAAGGCGATAGCGGTGCCGGGCCGACGCCTGCGGTCCTCGGTGGCCTCGCGCCTGGCCTCCTCGCGCGCCTCGCTCAGCCGCTGACCGACGCGGGCCCCGAAGGCCAGCTGGAAGTTGAGCCGGGCGGTGATCGTCGGGGTGGGTCGATGCGCACCCGAGGCGAGATAGGTATCCGATGCCCGCACCATCTGGACGACCAGGCTGGCGTACAGGGCGTGGCTGGCGTCGATGTCCTCGGCGAACCCGTAGGCGTAGAGGAACGTCGAATTCGATGCTATGTCGCATTTCACGTCGTTGGCCGACGCGATCAGCACAAAGAGCTGCACGTAGGTCCGCAACCCCCTGGTGCCGGCCGTTCCGATCGTGATGGTCCGCTGGGTCGGCGCCTGCGCCTCCGAACGGTTGGACGCATGCGACCGGGCGACCGCCAAGTCGATGGACGCCGCCGTCGCCATCCGCTGCGCGGCGCTCATGAAGGCATCGGCCTCGTGCGCGTTGTCGGTGCCCTCGGCCTGACGCAGCAGCGCGGCGATGCGAGCCAACATTTTGTCGTCGGTCATAGCGCCAAAATACGGGAGCGATCCGACATGGTTTGGTGGCGGAGCCTAGAGCCGGTCGGTGATCCAAGAGACGACATCGCCCAGCACCTGGTCGCGCTCGGGCTCGTTGAAGACCTCGTGGTAGAGGCCCGGGTAGACCTTCAGCGTGACGTCGGTGGATCCCACACATTCGACCAGTCGGCGGCTGCCGGCGACGGGCACCAGCCGGTCGCACTCACCGTGCACCACCAACAGCGGCGCGGTCAGTGCCGGTGCCCGCTGCGCCATGGTCTCGCCGACCTCGAGCATCGCCCGGCCCACCCCGAACGGGATCTTTCCGTGGTAGACGAGCGGGTCGGCCTGGTAGGCCGCCACCACCTCGGGATCACGGGAGATGGCGTTGACGTCGAGGTCCTGCACCGGCACGCCGGGCAGCACGGCACCGAGGACCTTGGCGGCGAACGCCACCACCGCGGGCACCTGATCCTGGGCGGCCACCACCGGCCCGGACAGCACCATCAGGTCGTAATTGTCCGGGCGCTCGACGCCGTAGGCGAAGACGATCCCGCCACCCATGCTGTGCCCGAGCACGATGCACTTGAGGCCGGGATGTTCGCGCGTCGCGATACCGACCAGGGTGTCGAAGTCGGCGGTGTACTCGGAGACGTCGCGCACCAGCATGCGCTTGCCGCCCGAGCGGCCGTGTCCGCGATGGTCCAGCGCGTAGGTGACCAGCCCGGCCTCTTCGAAGCGCTTGGCGACGTGGTCATAGCGCCGGGCATACTCTCCAAGACCATGGGACAGCACCACCACGGCTCGCGGCGGTGAATCCGGCGTCCAGACGTCGTACACGATGCGCACGCCGCCCAGGCCGTCGAAATTCCGTTCAGTGCGGGTCATGGAGCGTCCTAGTCATTAGGGGCAGCGTAATGGCTCCTGGGGCGCTATGGTCTGAGGCTCTGCGTAGGCTCGGACGGGTGAGCTTGCTCGCACAGAACCCCGACGACGCAGAACTCCCCGCCGCGAGCGGGGGTCACGGCGATTTCTCGGCACATGCCGAGCCGTATCGCCGCGAATTGCTGGCGCACTGCTATCGGATGACCGGGTCCCTGCACGACGCGGAAGACCTGGTGCAGGAGACGCTGCTGCGGGCCTGGAAGGCCTACGACCGGTTCGAAGGCAAGTCCTCGATACGAACCTGGCTGCACCGCATCGCCACCAATACCTGCCTGACCGCGCTGGAGGGCCGGACCCGACGGCCGCTGCCCACCGGGCTGGGCGGCCCCAGCTCGGATCCGACCGCCGAGCTGGTGGAACGCCGCGAGGTGCCCTGGCTGGAGCCGCTGCCCGACCTGACCGAGGACTCGGCCGACCCGTCCGTCATCGTGGGCTCGCGCGAGTCGGTGCGGTTGGCGTTTGTCGCTGCGCTGCAGCATCTCTCACCCCGGCAGCGCGCGGTGCTGCTGCTGCGCGAGGTGCTGCAGTGGAAGGCCGCCGAAGTGGCCGACGCGATCGGTACCACCACGACCGCGGTCAACAGCCTGCTGCAGCGGGCCCGGTCCCAGCTGGAATCCGTGGGGCCCAGCGCGAATGACCGCCTCGCGGCGCCGGATTCGACCGAAGCCCAAGACCTGCTGGCCCGCTACATCGCCGCGTTCGAGTCCTATGACATCGACCGGCTGGTGGAACTGTTCACCGCCGAGGCGGTCTGGGAGATGCCGCCGTGCACCGGTTGGTACCAGGGCGCGCCGGACATCATCGCCCTGATTCACCAGCAGTGCCCCGCCGAATTGCCGGGCGATATGCGGATGATTCCGCTGGTCGCCAACGGGCAACCCGCTGCGGCGATGTATATGCGAGCCGGCGATCAGCACGTGCCGTTTCAGCTGCACGTGCTGGATGTGCGCAACAACCGGGTGTCGCATGTGGTTGCATTCCTGGACGACGCATTGTTCACGAAGTTCGGGCTGCCCCAATCCCTGTGACGGGACAGCCGCCGACCGGTGAGAAGGGTTTAGCCCATGACGGAGTCCCCCACCATCACGCCGGTGCCCGGCAAGCCATTCTTCCTGTTGGGCGGCTTCGACATTGGCGACCTGGGCTATGTCGCGGAGGAGTTCTTCGTCTCCGGTACGGCCTCTTCCTACGCTCCGACCTCGGAGTTGGGGTCCGACGGCCGGTGGCGTGTAGCACCTTCCGGCACTGCCGATTACACCACCCGGATCGTGGCGCTGACGCCGGCCGATCCCGCGCGGTTCAACGGGACGGTGCTGGTCGAGTGGCTCAACGTCAGTGGCGGCATCGACGCTCCGGCGGTCTGGATGATGGCGCACCGCGAGATCGTCCGCGCCGGCTACGCGTATGTCGCGGTCTCCGGGCAGCAGGTCGGAGTGGAAGGCGGCGCCAGCCTGTTGGGTGCCGACATGTCGTTGAAGAGCCAGGATGCGACGCGGTACGCGGCACTGAGTCACCCGGGCGACGCGTTTTGCTACGACATCTTTTCCCAGACGTCCACGGTCGTGAGGAGTGCCGGCGACGGTGGTGTCTTACGGGGACTGCGCGCGGAACACGTTGTTGCCCTGGGCGAATCGCAGTCGGCGATGTTTCTCACCACCTACGTCAATGCCGTCGACCCGCTCGCACAGAGCTACGACGGCTTCCTGGTGCATTCCCGATTCGCTTCCGCCGCACCACTGGACGGCGGTTCCATCTTCGACGAATTGCAGTCCACCACACCGCAAGCGGTCGCCTTCCGTCCCGACCTGCGCGTCCCGCTCGTCGCGATCATCACCGAAACCGACCTGTTCGGCGCGGTGCGGCATGGCTATTACTTCGCCAGGCAGCCCGACAACCAGTGGCTACGGGTCTGGGAGATTCCCGGCTCCGCGCACGCCGACAATTACACGATCCAGGTGGCGCCCATCGACACCGGCTCCGCGCCGCTGAAGGACATCGTGGCCGCCTACGCGCCCACCAATATGCTGATGGGCCAGCAACTCGACCACTACATCAACTTCTCCCCGCAACACCACTATGTCGTACAGGCGGCGATCGCCGCGCTCACCACATGGGTGCGCACCGGTGCGGCGGCGCCGACCGCCCCGCTCATCGAGATGGGCGAAACCGAACTGCCACAACCGATTCTGGATCCGAACGGTCTCGCGCAAGGCGGCGTCAGGACGCCATGGGTGGACGTGCCGCTGGCCCGGACCTCGGGGAACGGCGCGCTGGCTGCGGACGCCGAGAACGTGATGTCGGCGATCTTCGGCTCCGGGGAGCCCTTCGACGAGGCGACTGTGCGCCGGCTATACCCGGGCGGTTGCGCGCAGTATCTGGACAGCTTCACTTCGGCGCTGGACACGGCCATCCGATCCGGCTTCATCCTGCCCGCGGACCGCGCCGAGATCCTCGAACTGACCGCCGCGACCTACCCCAGCCGCGATTCGTGAAGTCGGCCTTTACTTTTCGGCGGCCAGCACATCGTGCACCGCGTCGTCGACGGTTCCCAGCAGATCGGGATCCAAGCCGGAACGGCCGCGTACCAGTATCGAGGCAGTGTTGGGAGCCGGCAGTCCCTCGGCCGGGCACAATCCGTCGGGAAGCTTGCCGATCTTCGGTAACAGCGCCAACCCGAGCCCAGACCGAACGGCGGCGTAAAGACCGGACAGATCACCGCATTCGGCGACGATCTCGTACTCGACGCCCTGCTTTTCCAGCAGCGCGAAGGCCGGCTCGCGCAATGTGCACGGTTCGGCATAGATCACCAACGGTAGCGGATCATCCCGTCGGACGCTGAAAGTCCGCGCGCAAACCCACTGCAGTGCAACGATTCCCGACGCATTGGCGCGATCCAGCCCCGATCCGTCCAGCATGATCGCCAGGTCGACCAGCCCGCGGTCGACCGCATCGGCCAGAGAAACGTTGCGGTCCAGCCGGAAGCGTGGCCGTCGGTCGGGAAGCCGTTCGGCCAGCACGCTGGTCAACGCGGGCAGCATCACGTCCGCGCCGTGCTCGGTGGCACCGACCGTCAGCACCCTCTGTTCGGTCGCACCGAGATCATCGAGCGCCGCGTCGTGCGCGGCCAAGATCGTGCGCGCATGCCGCAGCACCCGCTGACCCATTTCGGTGAACAAGACGCCCCGCCCGGAACGCCGGACCACCGGCTCGCCGACCACGCCCTCGATTTTGCGCAGATGCTGGCTGACCGCGGACTGACTGAGGTGCAGCGCGGCGGCGGCCCGGTGAAATCCGCCACAATCGGCGACCGCGACGAGGCTGCGCAGCGGCGCGATGTCCAGCACCTGGGCCATGCCAGCACCCTAGTTCGATCAGCATAAATGATCAATGCTTCAACAGCGGGGCGGGAATTACTCGCGCATGAACCACCTACCGATAAGCGTTGGCGATTGATTGCGATTGCCAAAAATCGTTGGACGGGATCGGTGGGGGTTGGCGAGTATGGGGGCATGCACTTGCCGCGCATGCCCCTGACCACCGCTTCGGCGGTGACGCTGTTCTACGCGATCGGCTACCCAATCGGAGCGCTCGCGGTAGCCGCCATGACCCCGATGGCCGTCTTGGTGCTGCGATTCGGTTTAGCCGCAATCGTTCTGGCGGCCTGGGCCGTGCTGGCCAAATCGGCGTGGCCGCGGGGTGCGCAGTTCGGCCATGTCATCGTCGCGGGTCTGCTGATCCAGGCCGTGCAGTTCTGCTGCCTCTACGAGGCGCTGTTGCTCGGAGCGTCGGCAGTGCTGTGTGCGGTGGTGATCGCGATGAATCCGGTCACCACCGCGATCCTGGGCGCGATGTTCCTGCGCGAGCCACTGGGCTCGCTGCGGATCGCGGCGCTGGTCCTCGGTGTCGTCGCGGTGTTCGCCGCATGCGCCAGACGGCTGCTGGGCACGCACGGGGTCGACCCGGTCATGTTACTGCTTGTGGCTGGGCTGCTTGGCCTTTCGGCCGGCGGCGTGTACCAACAGCGGTTCTGTGCCGGTGTCGACTTCCGTGCCATGAGCGCGGTGCAGAATGCCGTCGCGCTGCTGCCCGCGGCGGCGCTCGCGATGCTCACGCCGTTCGCCGTGCACGACACGGCCAAAGCCGCCGTCGCGGTGACGGGCATGGTGCTGCTCAACGCCACGCTGGCGGTCAGCCTCTACCTGCGCGCCATCAGCGTGCACGGCGCGGCGGCGGTGGCGATGCTGTTCGCCGTCATTCCCGCGGCCGCCGCGGTGCTGACCTGGCTGATGCTCGGGCAGCGCCCGGACGTTGGCGTCGCGATCGGCCTGCTCGTCGGTGGCCTCGCCTGCTGGCTGAACAGCAAGGCAACCAGCCGGCACCGCGCGGCGACGCAAGACCAACGCCCGTCCAAGCAGCCGCGGCCACGTCTAAAGGAGGCGGCTGTCGGGTGACGGTCCTTCGACCGGACGGAGCAGGCCGGCACCGGTAATCAGTGGCAGGTCGAGCGCGGACAGCAGTCCGGGCGCGGCCGCGCACACCGCGGGGATGGCGTTGACCATGCGCGACGAGCCCGCGATGCGCGCACCCAGATCGTGGTCATGGTCCTCGGCCATCTCGAATTCGCAGCGCATGCTCGGGGAGCCGTCGATCTCGACGCGATACACGCCGCGCCCGGAAGCCAATCCGTAGCCGAGGTCCTTCGGCGGCAGACAGATGTGCGGTTGCGGCCAGTCCGGCGCGATGTCGTCGCGCATGCGCGTCACGTGGTCGACGACGAAAGTTGGCTTGTTCCCGACATACCCGGTCAGCGTCGAGCGCATCGCCGCGATCGTCCCGGCCGCGATGTGCCCGGTGGGCGTGTCGAACGACTCGGTGGCGGGGATCCGTTCGTTGTTCTCTTCGATGTTGTCGATCTTGACGCCCAGCCCCGCGGCGAGCTGGTGCAGCACCGGGCCCCAGCCGAAGGTGAAGATTCCGGGCTGGGCGGCGAAAGCCTGATACTCCGGCGGCTTGCCGAATCCAAGGATCTCGTACACCGCGGCCCGGTCCGGGTAGGTGGCGTAGTTGAACATCTCCGTCACGCGCACCGATTCGATGACCCGCGATACTCCGGTAAGGACCAGTGGCAGAACATCATTGGCGAATCCGGAGTCGATGCCCGTGGTGAAGAACGACACTTTGCCGTCCAGCGCGGCCCGGCGCAGCGGATCGGTGAAGGCCCCGTCGACGGCGTCGGGAAAGACCAGTGGGACCACCGAACACGACACCACGTTCTTCCCGGCCCGCAGGATCGACACCATGTCCTCGACGGCCTGCAGCGGTCGCAGGTTGGCGCCGGCCGCATACACCACCACGTCGGCGTCACCGGCGAGCATCGGCGCCGGGTCCTGGGTGGCCAGCACGCCCACGGGTGCGATTTCGCACAGCTCTCCGGCGTCGCGTCCGGCTTTGGCGTCGCTGTGGACGACGAGATCGGTCAGTTGCAGCTCGGGGTGGTCGATCACGCCTCGCAGGGCGATGATGCCCATCGAGCCCGGCCCCCAGACTCCCACCTTCAGCACGATTTTCTCCTAATATTAGGATGGCTATTCTTACATTTTGGACGGATGCTAGGGAGCTGGGCATGGGTACGTCAACCGCCAAGTCACCGCCCACTTCGCGGGTGATGGACGTGCTTGCCACGCTGGCGGATTCACCGAACGGCCGAACCTCGGCGGAGCTGGCGAAGGCCTGCGCGATCAGCACCTCGACCTGCGCCCTGGTGCTCGCCGAGCTGGAACGCCGGTCCTGGGTCACGCGACGTGGAGACCGCCGCTTTTGCCTGGGCAGCGGGCTGTTCGGCCTGGTGCACGGGCTGCGGACGCAGTTCCCACTCCTGGACCGCGGGCGCGATGCCCTGGCCTATCTGCACGACACCCTCGGCGCGGGCTGCTCGATGTCGAAGATCGGTGGCCGGCACTTGACCACGATCGACGCGGTCGGGCACGGTACGGACGGCGAACATGCCGTCGGCCAGCGCTTCCCGATCGATCCGCCGTTCGGGCTGGTCGCGATGGCCTGGCGTGCAGACGATTTTGTCGCGGCCTGGCTTCAGCGGGTGACGCCACGCCTGACCCGCACCGAAATCGCGCAGCATCAACGGGTACTCGCCGACATCCGGGCCCGTGGCTACGGCGCATGGCGGTTCGACGACACCCATCAATCGCTGCACAACCGCTTGGCCGGAGTGCTTGCGTCGCTGGAGCCGACCGCGCAGGTCACCCGGCAACTCACCACCCTGATGACCATGGTGACACTGCAATCGATTACCGACTCGCTCGAAACAGACTTGGCATCAACGGAATTCGTCGTTCTGCCGGTCTTCGCCCAGGACGGGCAACCGGAATACCAGATCGAGATCCATCTGGGTGGCTCGGCGGGATTGACGCTGGTCGCACTCGAAGCCGCGCTCACGCGCGCGCAGGGCCTGCTCGGCGCCGGGGTGGCCTGACCGGCGCTCGTGATTACGCTGAAGTCATGCCTGCCAACTCCGAGATTCGGCGCGCGGCTGACCGGGCGGTCACCACGACGCCGTGGCTGAAATCCCGGCATTCGTTTTCGTTCGGCGACCACTATGAGCCGGACAACACCCACCACGGGTTGCTCGTGGTCAACAACGACGACGTCGTGGCACCGGATGCGGGTTTTGATACCCATGCCCACCGGGACATGGAGATCGTGACCTGGGTGCTGGAAGGTGAATTGACACACCAGGATTCCGCCGGCAATCACGGCGTGATCTATCCGGGCCTCGCGCAACGCATGTCGGCGGGCAGCGGAATCCTGCATTCGGAGAAGAACGATTCCTCAACGCAGCCAGTGCATTTCGTTCAGATGTGGGTGATCCCCGACGAGACCGGCATCCCCCCCGGCTACCAGCAGCATGAGATCGGCCACATCGGCGCCGAACTTGTGATCCTCGCCTCCGGCATCCCCGGGCACGATGCCGCCATCTTTCTGCACAACCGCAGCGCGGCACTGCACGGCGCGCGGCTGCAACCCGGCGACACCATCACCGCGCCCGCCGCCCCGTTTCTGCACGTCTTCGTGCCGCGCGGCCGGCTCACCCTCGATGGTGCCGGCGAGCTGTCCGAAGGCGACGCGGCCCGGCTCACGGACGCCGATGGTCCACGGCTGACGGCGAGCGAGCCGACGGACCTGCTGATCTGGGAGATGCACGCAAAGCTGGGCGGCTAGACCAAATAGAGTAGGCATGACAGACAGGAGCCGGCATGTCGAAAGTGCAGCCGCGGCACGCGGTGCCGAACCCGAAGCGGAACGTAAGAGCACTCAGAACAGTGAAATTCTGGGCACTGCCGGTCGGCGCCACACTGGCCCTCATGTCGGCGCTGTGTGCGCTGTATCTCGGTGGCATTTTGAATCCGAGCACCAACGTGCGCCATTTCCCGATCGCCGTGGTGAACGAGGACGCCGGAACCGCCGGGCCGAAAATCGTCGATGGCCTGCTCTCCGCTCTGGACAAGAACAAGTTCGACCTTCGGGTCGTCTCCCACGACGAGGCCAAACGGCAGCTGGACCGGGCACAGGTTTACGGCGAATTGGTGATTCCACCCACGTTCTCGTCGAATTTGCGCGAGTTCGGCGCCAGCGCCGTCACTCCCACCAAGGCGGAGCGGCCCTCGGTCACGATCTTCACCAACCAGCGGGCCGGCACATTGGCTGCCGGCATCGCCGGGCAGACCCTGAGCCAGGCCATGGCCGCCGCTAATACCAAAGTGGGACAGTATCTTTCGTCGGAGGTTGCACAGGAGACCGGCGGGGCGCCGTTGACCGGCGCGTCGCAGTCCGGACTGGCCAGCCCGATCGACATCAAGACGGCCGTGTACAACCCGCTCCCCAACGGCACGGGCAACGGGCTGTCGGCGTTCTACTACGCGTTGTTGTTGCTGCTGGGCGGCTTTACCGGCAGCATCGTGGTGTCCACCCTGGTGGACTCATTGCTCGGTTATGTGCCGGCCGAATGGGGTCCGGTGTATCGATTCGCCGAGCAGGCCAACATCTCCCGCTTCCGCACCTTGTTGGTGAAGTGGGGAATCATGGTGGTGCTCGCGTTGCTGACGTCGGGCGTCTATATGGCCATTGCCCATGGACTCGGCATGCCCATTGCGCTCGGCTGGCAATTGTGGGCGTATGGCGTATTCGCGATCATCGCGGTGGGTGTGACGTCCAGCTCGCTGATCGCGGTGCTGGGTTCGATGGGCTTGCTGTTCAGCATGCTGGTTTTCGTGATCCTCGGGTTGCCGTCGGCGGGCGCCACGGTCCCGCTGGAGGCGGTGCCGCCGTTCTTCCGGTGGCTGGCCGAATTCGAGCCGATGCACCAGGTGTTCCTGGGCGTGCGATCGCTGGTGTATCTCAACGGTGCCGGGGAGGCCGGCCTCTCGCAGGCGTTGTTGATGACGTCGATCGGGCTGGTGATCGGTCTGCTGGTGGGTGGCATCGTCACGCGCATCTACGACCGCAGCGGGTTCCACCGGATTCCCGGGGCCGTCGAGATGGCGATCGCCGAGGCGCACCAATCGCAACACAAGGCGCGCACGGGCAAGCACGAAAACTCGGGCGAACCAGGCGACGCGAGCCCGAGCGAACCGGATCCCGAAAGCGTAAGCGACCAAACGTAATTCGGGCGCAGCCCAAGTGTCACACGTTTGTTATTAATGTTGACAGTGGCGCTAGTGTGACTGATGCTGTGTATGTTGCATCCACATCAGGGCCGAAAGGGCTGCCGTGCTGACACGACGCGCCGGGTTGCGCCGACTGGCGGCCGGCCTCACGGCCATGTTCGGCTGCGCCATCTTGACGGCCATGATCGGACCGCCCGTCGCCCACGCCGCTGACGCCCGCGAACTCCTGGCCAGCGCAATCGGCGCCACCAAGGGCTCGTATCTGGTCTACAACTTCGGCCCCGGCCACCCCACGCCGCTGATGGACGCCAGCGGTCGCTGGTACGAGATGAACAACGGCGGCCACCTGATGATCATCAAGAATGCGGCGGGGCGCCTGGCGCCGCACCTGCTGGTCGATACGCATCGGGGTGACCAGGCGCGCTGTGAGAACAACCCCGGGGCCCGCACCGGCGAGGGGTTGTGGCAAGCCTCCGAGCTGTACGCCCCGCTGCAGGCATGGCAGCGGATGGGCCAGCCGACGATCGCGATCAACGCCAACTTCTTCGACGTGCGCGGGCAGAAGGCCGGTGCGTGGCGCCAGACAGGCTGCAGCTCACCGCTCGGCGCGTTCGTCGACAACACCAATGGACAGGGCCGCGCCAACCAGGCGGTCACCGGCACCGTGGCCTACCCCGGCAAGCAAGGGCTTTCGGGCGGCGGCGAGAGCTGGTCCTCGTTGACGACGATGATCCTGCCGACGGGCGGCGCGCCGTATGTGGTCTGGCCGCGGACCAAGAACGACTACGACGCCGCCACCCCGGTGGTGGCGGACTTGCTCAACAAGAACGAGAAATTCGTCGCGGTGTCCGGGATCGGACTGCTCGGCCCCGGCCAGACGCAGCAGCTGCACGACGGCGGACCCAGCGCCGCGCGAACGGCCCTGGCCTACGTGAAGCAGCGCGACGAGATGTACATCTTCGAGGGTGGCAGCTACACGCCGGACAACATGCAGGACCTGTTCCGCGGCCTGGGCAGCGACACCGCGGTGCTGCTGGACGGCGGTGGATCGTCGGCAATCGTGCTGCGCCGCGACACCGGCGGCATGTGGGCCGGTGCGGGTTCACCGCGGGGGTCATGCGATACCCGGCAGGTGCTCTGCGATTCCCATGAGCGGGCACTGCCCAGCTGGCTGGCCTTCAACTAAACGTCTACTAGACATCTTCCGAGGCAGCGACTTTCGCCTCGGCCGCCCCGAACCGGAAGATCAGCAGGCTGACCGCGACCACGGCTGCCGTCAGCGTGAACACCGGCGCGATGACGAACCGCGACAACGTCGCTCCGAGAAAAGCACCGGCACACATTATGAAAACCACACTGAAGCGCAGCTTTTGGCGCTCACCCGTGCCACCGGCCAGTCGGCTGTCCAAACCGAGACTGACGATCGTCGACGTCAACACCGTGGTGGAGAGTTCCTGGATTCCGAACTGACGCGCACTCGAGTGCTGCAGACCGAATGTCACCGCGAGGAAACCGATCATGATCAGTTTGGTGTTGTCATGGTAGTGCAGCACACCCGCGCCGGCCAGGATCGACAAGGTAACCAGCAGTACGATTTCCGCCGTCAGCACGGTGGTGATCCAGGTCCGGGCCCGGTCACCGAAATGCCGGGCCAGCCGGCCGCTCAGGATGGTGGTGGTGATGAAGGTGGGCAGCGCCACCGACACCGCGGTCAGGTCGATGCTGGTTCGCGGGGCCATCCAGAAGCCGAGGAAGATCACGTTGCCGGTCATGTTGGCGACGAACACGTGGCCGAGGACCAAGATACTGATCGAGTCGGCCAGGCCGGTGGCAAAGGTCAGCAGCAGCAATGCCGCAACGGTCGATCGCTCGGATACCGGCGACGTGGCCACGGGGTGAGTCTAAGGGTGCGGGGTCAGATCCAGCGAGGTCACGGTCGTCATCCTGGTCACCATCCAGCGCCCGTTAGCGCGCTTCATGAACAGCCGATAGGACAGGTACTTCAGCGCCGGGATGTTCTTGGTCAGCGGGCTGGTCGAGGTGGTGTTGGTGTACACGATGACAACCGCGTTCGAACCGTCCAGCGATTCGACCGCCGCGCCGGTGACCAGGGTTCTGTTGCTGATTTTGGCTTGCTTGTTCGGGGCCACGATAGCGTCGACGAACTTGCGGTACTGCGCCTCGAAGTCACCGCTGAGGTAGCCCGACGCGCGATCGGCGAGGCTGTCCATGTCCTCCGGCGTGTAGGTCCACAGCGTCGTGATGGCGTTGGCCGCGGTGCGGGCCACGATGAGCTTGGTCGCCGCCGTCGCGCGGTCCGCCAGATAGGGCTGCATGGTCGCTCCCGCGAACGCCGCGGAGCCGACGAACAGCAGGGCCGCCACCACCACGACGATGGCCATCCCTTTCCCGGCCAGCAGTTTGCGCCGTCGGCGGCCACTCTCTTCGGTCGCCGTCGCGGACTCGTCGGTCTCCTCGGCGTTCGCTTCAGCCTCACCGTCGGGCTGATCCGCCGCGTCGCCGTCGGTCGCTTCGGCGGCTTCCGTGGTGACTTCGGTTGCCGCGGAGGTGCTTTCGTCGTGCTCGACGGCCTCCACGGAGGCCGCCTCGGCAGTCAGATCACCTGCAGCAGGTTGCTTATCTTCCACTGATTCCCTTCCCGCGTAGCAGTTGCCGTCCAACGATTGGTGTTCTCGAATACCTGTTTCTGATCAGGCGACTTGGACGTGACCTCGGTCGCCACCATCACGGTGACGCTGCCGTCGTCGTTCCACCGTTCCACGGCCGCACCGAGGATGGTGCCTTTGGCGGGCTCCGCCCGGGCGACCTGCAGCAGGATCTCGTTGGCTTTGTCGTGATACTGCTTGGCGAAATCGCCTGTGGCTTGGGCTAATACCCGCATGACGTAGTCGTTGGCGTGAAACGGGTCAAGCGAGGTGAACTCCGTCATGAACCCCGTCACGTAGTTGAGCACCTCGAGGTTCCTAGAGGCGGCCCGCTCACGGGATTCATGCGAGATCAGCATCAGGGTGGACAACGTGATCGCCACCGCCATCAACGCCCCGGCGACCGAACTCGCCAGCGGCAACCCCCACGGCCGGCGCAGCGTCACCGGGTCGATCGCGACGAGCAGCGCTCCCTGTCCGGGCTCAAACTTGCGGCGGGGACTCATTTTCCGTTCCCCGGCGGTTTCGGTTTGGTCAGCACGGCGAGGTCGTCGACGCGCCAGTGGCCGGCGCCGTCCTTGGCGAACTGCACGCGGACGGTTGCGGTGATGTACCGCTCCTCGGGTGCTGCGCCGCGCCGCCCCTGCATGAACAACAGCATCGTCGCCCGGTCCGGCGACGCCGATTCGATCGAGCTGTCGGTCACCCAGTACTCGTTGATGACCGGGTTTCCCTTTTGGACGATGTCCTGCTGAGCCTTGAGCTGACCCCGGTAGTTGTCGGTCGCCAGCGACTGGGCACGCGTGAAATCGTCGTGCAGCGACTTCGGGTCGTACGTCAGCATCTGCACGACGATCTTCGGTCCCTGGATCGCGATCTGTGCCCGCGTTTCATCGGTCGCCCGGTCGCGGGAGTAGACGACCGCGTAACTGACGGCGACGCCGGCCAGGCACAGCCCGGCCGCGGTGAGCACCGCGATGCCCGTCCACCGCCGGATATCGGCCCGCGGCCGCTCGGGCCGGCAGGATCGCACCTCGGTGCGCAGCAGCATGTCGGCGAAGGTGCGGCGCCGCGAATCCCACAGCGGCCAAAGCCATCCCACCACCGAGACGGTGTCGAGCAGGTGAGCCAGGTCCCGCAGCAGCAGCCGCCACGGCCCGGCGACCTCGCCATCGCTGCGTACCACCGCGATTCCGCATAGCGCGCGTCCCAGGCTCCAGCCGATGACGGCGGGCAGCACCAACCGGTTAGCCAACGTCAGCAGGATGGCCAACCCGCCGACCGCGACACACACCCACCACCAAACTGGGTGCCGTGACACAGTCACGGCGACCAACGCCATCGTCGTCGCCACGGCCGTGGCGGGCAGGACGTCGACAGCGAACGCGCAGGCGCGAATATGCCAGGGCGCCAAGGCATTCTCCGATGACACTTGGGTGGCCGTGGTCTGAGTGTCCTCGACCACCACCGTCACTTCGTCACCTGGTCGAGCTTGGCTATCCGGTACTGGCCTTCGTCGATCGCCATTTTCACCCGCAGCCGATAGCCGGTTTCGTTCTGCGACTGGTCGGTGGCCACCTTCACGCGCATTGCCACCAGCACATCGATCGAGCCGTCTTTGTTGTTGCGCTCGACCGCTGCCCGCACATCCGCGACCTGAACGTGGACGTTCGCCGACTGATAGGCCTGAACGAGCATGCCGGTGTACACCATGGCCTGTTCGCGGAACGCGCCGGTGCCGCACTCGACGATCTTTTGTTCGCTGGCGATCATCGCGCTGGTGTCGGGCGCTTGCGTCGCCGAAACGCAGTCGATCGCCGCCTTGAGCGCCGCGGCGTTGTTACGCGCGATTGCCTGGCTCTCGTGGTGATACCGCAGCGCCAAGTAGCCTCCGGTACCGACGCCACCGGCCAGCAGGACGAGGGCGGCGGCAATGCCGGCCAGCCACGCGCGGCCCAGACCCGACGGGGGGCGCCCGGAGCCGGCGGCATCGGCGTCCGCCTCGGCCTCAGGCTGTTCGGCATCGTCGGCCGCCGGCACGGCTTCGGTTTCGGCCTCCGGCAGTTCGGCGGCTTCGGCTTCCGGGGTGGCTTCGGTTTCGGCCTCAGTCGAATCCTCGACCGTCACCTCGGTGTTGGTCTGGTCGGTGCCGACCTCGGATTCTGCTGAATCCGCGGTCGTCACCTCGGTGTTGCTCTCGTCGGCGGCGGCGTCCGATTCCTGGCGAATCTTCGGCCGTCTCCGACGCAGACGACTAATCATCGACATCGGTGGTGGGTTCAGCCGGCTGGCGCCAGCATCTCCTTCCATCCGTCGTCTCCTGTTTTGGTCGAGTTTTCGACGGAGTATTTGACACCGTCGGGCCCTACCAGTTCACCGCTCTGGGGACTGTATACCGCTGAGGGAGGTCCGGTGGGAGTGTAGACGCACGGGTTGGGCTGCTGTCCGTTGCACTGCACGGTACCGGACCCGGGCCGGGTCAAGGGGTCACTGGTCGGCGGTGGCGTCCCCGCGACGCGGTCCGAGGGTGCCGGGTTCATGCCGTTGTTGATCGACGGCGCCGGGATCACCATGCCGGGGCGCACCGACTGATCGCATCGCGCTCCCGGCGCGGGGCAGGTCAGGATCTGGTTCGGGTCCCCGAACCAGGGGTTCGTTCCGGCGGGCACGTACGGCCTGGGGTCGCGGCACTCGCGCGGCGTCGCCGCCCGCTTGCCGGGGATATCCGTACACGGGATGTTGCGCGACCCACGCACACTGTTGGCCGGCGTATCCATCGGAATCTTGCAGTAGGTACCCGACGGCAACGGCGCCATGCTGGTGTCGGCCGGAGACCGCCACTCCGGGGCCGGAATGAAGCCGGTCAGACATGGCGGCGGCTGGTTGATCGACAGCGCCAAGTCGAGTGCGGCCTGGTTCGGGAATGGCGCGGCCACCGTCTGAGCGATCGAGGCACCCTGCGGCAGGAACACCAGCACCTGCTCCACCCCGGTGTGGTAGCGCTTGAGCAGGTCGAACACCACCTCGAGATTCGCCAGCGTCTGCGGCAGCGACTCCCGCACGTCGCTGAAAACCTCGTTGACCTGATCGGCGGTCGGCGCCGCTTGGGACAGAATGCTTTTCACGTTGCTGTCGCGTTGCGCGGCCTGCGCGGCGAGCGTGTTCAGGTTGCGCGCCCAGCGCTCGATCGCGTCACCCGACTTCACTTGGCTGTCCAGTACCCCGCCGGAGTTCTGGATGATGTCGTTGACGTTGGTGATGTTCGTCCGGAAATCGCCGACGATCGCCTGTGTGGAGTCAACCAGGCGCTGCAGCGCCGGGCCCAGGCCGCCGACGGACTCCGCCGTCTCGTCGAGCAGCTTGCCGATCTTGTCCCTCGGCAACGCCTCGAGCCCGCGGTTAGCGGTGTCGAGCGCCGGCCCGATCTCGGCCGGCACCGTGCCCTTGGTGATGGTTTGTCCGTCGGCGAGATACTTTCCGGGGTTCCCGGTCGAGACCAGGTCCAGATACTGCTCACCGACCGCGGACACCGAATGGACGTTGGCGACCGTATCGACCGGGATCTTGTAGTGGCTGTCGATGCTCATCGTCGCCTCGGCGCCATGCTCGGTCGGCTCGACGCCGGTGACCTTGCCGATCGTGATGCCCCGATAAGTCACGTTGGCCGTCGGGTACAACCCACCCGATGCCGGCAACTCGGCCTTGAGCGAATACCGGCCGATCCCCATCAGGCTCGGAACTTGCAGGTAGTAGATGCCGAGTACGAGCAGCGAGACAACCGTCAGGACACCGAACAGCCACAGCTGGCGTCTAATGAACGGAGTCAGCAATTCCGGTCCCCCCTTTCCACCAGCGGGCCGCCGGGCGCGTCATTCGGGTTCGGCGTGTAGCGCACGTCGGGGATCATCGTCTCCGGGTCGCGGCCGAAGGACTGCTCGAGTGCCCGCAGCGCGCCCGACAATCCGGTTCCGGTGAGGAACGCGTTGTCGACCGAGCTGTAGGTCACGTCAAGCGTCAGCGAGATGTTCACGTAGTCACCGCGGAACATCTTCGGGACGGTGTCGATGTCGAACGGCTGCGTCAGGATCAGCTTCAGCGCGCCGATCAGATACGGCGACGAGCGGCCGAGTTCCTTCAGCGGGCATTGCAGTGCCTGCAGGTCGGTGTGCAGCGGCGCACGGGCCTCCGACAGGTACTGGTCGGCGGACCCGCTGAGCCGGCCCACCGCATCGACGGCGTTGATCAGCAGGTTCCTGGTGTCGGCGAAATGCTTGATCAGCGGCGGAATGTCGGTCAGCACCCGGTCGAGGACATCCGACCGCCCACCGACGTAAACCAGCAGCCGGTTGGTGGAGTCGATCGCGTGGGTGATGTCGTCACGCTGCTGGTTGAGCTGGGTGGTGAAGGTATCCAGCTTGCCCAGGAAGGACCGGATCTGTTCCCCTCGCCCGTGGAAGATGTTGTAGACCTCGTTCTGCAGCACCTCGAGGTTCGGGATGCCGCCGCCACGCAAGATCAGCGACAGGCTGGCCAGCGTCTGCTCGGTGGTCGGATACGACGACGAGTTCTTCAGCGGAATGGTGTCGCCGTCCCTCAGCATCTCCGGCGACGGATTCGGCGGGGCGGCCAGCTCCACGTGCTGAGAACCCAGCAGCGAAGTCTGGCCGATCCTGGCGATGGCGTTCTTCGGTAGCTTGACGCCGCCCTTGATGCCCAGCGTCAAAGTGGCCACCCAGTTCTTCAGGTTGATGGCCTTGATCGAGCCGACGAACACGTCGGCAACCATCACCTTGCTGTTGCCGTTGATCGCCAGGGTGTCTGGCACCTGCACGTAGACGGTGTAAGCCCCCGTCCCGTTGCCCGGGCCGCCCGGGATCGCCACGTTGGAGATGCCACGCCACCCGCAGGAGCTCAGCACCGTGGCGATCACCAGCAGCACCAGACCCTGCCAGGCCCGGTGTCGGATCAGCGCGCTCGCCGCGCGCATCGGCCTCACTGGCCACCCCCGAAGTCAGCCGCCACCGGCGGACCGCCGGCATTGGGTGCCGTGACCCCGACCGGTGCGGGCGTCGGAGCGACAGGTCCGGGAATCACGCCCGGTCCCGGCGCCGGCGGCTGGATCGGCGTCGGAGCCCGCAGCCCGATGGGCGGCAGGATCGGGTTCTCGTCGTAAGCGTTCGGCGGCCCCGGCGGGGTCTGCAGGTTCGATTGAACGGGTTCGATGTTGGGGCCGCCCATCAGTTCGGAAAGCGACTCGGGCGTCATCAGGCCCGCGGTGATCGGCCCGACCTGCTGGCCCTGCATCCCCGGGGCCACGATCCAGCCCTGCTGGGTGTTGCGGTGCGAGGTCGGCGTATCCGGCACCCAGATCCCGGGGACGGTCGTGTCCTTGTAGCCGTTGGGCGGGTGCAGCCGATCTTCGGAGTACGCGACTTGCTTGGGCAACGTCTCGGCTGTGCTGAACAGGTTCACGCCGAACGGCAGGTAGTTGAACTTGATCGCGTCCAGGACCGGCGCCAGGTACTGCGCGCACAGTTCGGCGGATTCCTGGTAGCCGAGCCGGCTGCCGGCCTGAATCGAGCTGCAGATGAACTGCATCGGGTTCGCGAAGTTGGTGATCGCCGGAATGGCCACCACCGAACCGTGCGACGGGTGATAGATCTGGTTGATGTTGGCCGCGGCCGTCGGCAGGACGTGCAGGGCGGTCTCCAGCCCGTTCAGCGGATCGGGTTGCAGCAGCGTGTTCGTCGCGGTGGCCAGGTTGTTGACGTCGGTGGACAGCACCTCGCGGTTCTTGTTCAGCCACGGGCGCACGGTGGTCAGCAGACTGTCGAACTGCTGGATGGCATTGGACAGGTCGCCGTCGGAGCTCGCCAGCCGGCCGGTGACATCTGCCAGGTTCTGATTCAGCGCGACGAACTGCGCGTCGTCCTGGTGCAGCGCGTTGACGAACAGCGCCAGGCTGCGCACCACCGCGAAGAAGTCGCCGCGGCCCTCGTTCAATGCGTTCAACGCCGACGACAGGCTGTTGAGCGCGGTGTTGATCTGCTTGCTCTTGCCGGCCAGACCGTCGGCGAACGACGAGATGACCTCACCGAACGGCCCCGTCGGCTGCTGCTTGGTGGGACCCAGCTTCGAGATGATGTTGGTGATGCTGTTGCGCAGTTCGTCCCACTCGACCGGCACCTGGGTGCGTTCTTCGGGGATCACGGCGTTGTCGTTCAGCACCGGCCCACCCTTGTAGGGCGGCTCCAGCTGGATCGCGCGGGACGCCACCAGGGTGGGGTTGAGGATCACCGCGGAGGCGTTGGCGGGAACCTTGTATTTGTTCTCGTAGTGGAACGTCACCTTCATCTTGTCGCCGACCGGCTCGATGTTGTCGATCGCGCCGACCCGCAGGCCCATGATCTGGACCTTGTCGCCCTTGTAGAGCGCGTTCGCCGCCGGGAAGTAGGCGACCACGGTGTTGTTCGTCAACTTCTCGAACAGCCGGTAACCGACATAGCCGACGACCAGCGCCACGACCACCACCAGCGACCCGATGATCACCGTCGTCCGGGACATCCTCGGTAGCCGCACGTTGCGGATGTCAAAGATGGTGCTCAATTCTGGCTACCTCCCGTGACACCGCTACCGCCCGATCCGCCCGGATTGATGAACGGTGCCGGCAACTGGTTCCCCGGTCCGGGCGGGGCCGGTGGGCCCGGCGGCAGACCCGGCGCGAATTGCGACGGGGGCGGGACCGGACCGGCCGGCGCCAGGTTCTCGGTACGCGCGCCGGGCGGTGCTTGCGTCGGCAGCGGCACCGGTGTGCCTGGAGCGTTCGGAGGCGGATCACCCGGGCGCCCGGCGATCGGAATACCGGGAGTGGGCGGGAGACCGTCGGGGTTCGGCGGTGACGCCGCGACGTCGACCGGCGCGGGGAAGCCGGGGCCGCCGAACGGACCGGCGCCGGCACCCGCACAGGGCAGCGGGTTCCACGGCCGCGGCAGACCCTCGTCGCCGACGGTGACGTTGCCGCCGGGGTTGGCCGGCGTGTACGAGCACGGCGACCCGGGTGGGATGGCCGGCCCGGGATGCTCCGGGGTGCCTTCCAGCACCGGCGGCGCCGGCGGCGGTGCACCGTTGGGGAACCGGGTGCCGTTGGGGTCGGGCCAGCGGTATTCCGGCAGACCGGCACCGCGCCAGAAGTTCTCCGGGTCGATGCCGCGCTTCTTGAACGCGGCGTCCACCCACGGCTGGATGATCTGGTAGAGCGCCAGGTTGTGCAGGACCACCTTGAAGAACGGTCCCGACGCGATGGCCTCGTTCAGTGACGGAAGGAAATGGCCGACCTCGGTCAGACCCGCTGCCACGTCGTCTTTGCGCTCAACCAGGATCTGGCTGATCGTGCGCAACTGCTCCAGCACGTGGTTGAGGTTCGGGTTGTCGTTGATCAGGCCCTTCACCTGCTCCGAGAAAGCGGCGATGTTGCCCAGCAGCGCGTTGATGGCTTGTCCGCGTTCGTTGAATGCGGCCAGCAGCGTCTTGGCGTTCACCAGCAGGCGGTCGACCTGCTCGCTGCGGTCGCCGAGGACGCTGGCCACCTGGTTGGCCTGGGCAAGCAGATGCTTGACCTCCGCGTCGCGTTTGCCGACCGTGTCGGAGAACTTGGCGACACCGTCGAGCGCTGCGCTCAGGTGCGGGTAGGTCTGGTCGATGGTCTCGGAAAGCACATGCAACGACTTTTTGACCGTGTCGATGTCCCAGCCGGAGGCTGCCTTGGTGACGTCGAAGAAGGCGTCGTAGATCTGATAGGGCGTCGTGCTCTGGCCGATCGGCAGCGTGGCCCCGGGCCGTAGCTGTTGGGAGCCCCGCGCCTCGATCTCCATGACCTTCTTACCGAGGATGGTGTCGGTCTTGATCGCCAGCCGGCTCTCGGTGCCGATGGTGTTGGTGCCGATCGAGAACTTCACCTCGATGTGGTCACCGTCGATCTTGAGGGCCTCCACCTTGCCGACATCCATGCCGGCGATGCGCACCTTGTCGCCGGTGCTGATTCCGCCGGAGTCGGTGAACTGCCCGTAATAGGCGGGCTTGGCGAACAGGATCGGGACACTGGTGAAGCTCTGTCCGACGCCGATCACGAGCGCCGTGACCACGATGCCCATCAGGCCGATCCGAAGCCGGTTCGGGGGTTCCAGCGTTCTCATTGCGGCGTGCACCTACCCGTCGGCTGCTGGAAGAGCCGGACCGTGCGGACCGGGCCACCGCCCTGCAGACCATTGATCTTCAACGTGATGTCGCAGGCGTAGAAGTTCACGAAGTCGCCGTAGGACCCGATGGCGCGCCCGATCATGTTCAGCGCGGTCGGCACCTTCTTGAGGTAGTCCTGCAGTTGATCTTGCTGGTCGATCAGCGGCTGCTGAATCCCATCCAGGTAGTTGATGGTCTTGTGCAGCAGTGCGCGGTCCTCGCCAAGCAGGTCGGCGACGGTGCCGGCGGCGTTGCTGATGTGCGCGGTCCCGCCGGCCAGTTGGTCGCCGTGGTCCTTGAGTCCGGTGATCAGCACCTCGAGGTTGTTGATGGTCTGATCGAATTGCTGGCGGTGCCGGACCGTCGTGTCCAGGACGATGTTCAGGTTCTTGATCACCTCGCCGATGGCCTGGTCCCGCTCGCCGATCTGACTCGTCAATTGCGCGGTCTGGTCGAGGATGTCGTTGATGGTGCCGCCCTGACCCTGGAACACCGTGACGAGCGCGGTCGCGATGGTGTTGACCTTCTCCGGGTCCAGCGCCCGGAACAGTGGCTTGAAACCACCGATCAGCGCGTCGAGGTCGAGTGCCGGCGAGGTGTGCGACAGCGGGATGAATCCGCCCGGCGACAGCGCCTTGTCGGCGCCCTCGCCCTCGCCACGCTTGAGCTCCAGGTAGCGGTTGCCGATCAGGTCGAGGTAGCGGATCTGTGCCGTCGTCGACTGATACAGCGGAACCGAGCGGTCGACGTTGAATTTCACCCGCACGCGCTTGCCGCCGTCGGTCAGCTGTATCGAGTCGACCTTGCCGATCTCCACCCCGGAGGCGCGGACGAATTGGCCCTGCCGCAGCCCGCTGATGTTGCTGAACTCCGCCGAATACGCGTTGGTGCGGTCAAACCGCATCTGACCGAACACCACGATGATCATCACAGTGAACAGCAGCAGCACCAGGGAGAAGATGCTGAGTCGGACGAGCGTACCGGTGATTTTCATGGGTTGATCGTGTTATCCCCTACCTGACGGCCCCAGACGTATTCGATCGCGTAGGGCGAACCGGTGTCGAGGTGGTTGTACGGCGCGATGCTGTTGCCGGAGTCCATCACCAACTCGGGTGCGGGCCAGAGGTCATGGGTGATGTGCTGCCAGCAACCCGGCGCACCGCCCGGTCCGCCGCGGGCGTTCACCCGGGGCAGGTTCTCGGGATAGATGTAGGGGTTCGGCGCTCCACCGACCACGCCGGCCAGGCCGCCGACCAGGCTGGCGATCGTGGCTACCGCCGAAACCGGGTTGGCCAGCAGTCCAAGACCGGAGAGCGCCTCGGTGTGGGCGTTCAGCGAGTACCCGTTGCCGGCGAGGAAGGAGGCGGCCTTGGGCTCGATGTCGTGGTAGTTGCGCAGCGTGCAGAAGAGCGACGGGCTGTAGGTGTCCAGCAGTTGCGCCGACGGCACCAGGTCCTCGGCGCCGCGCGCCAGGTACGGCCCGCCCTTCTCGAAGATCTCCGCACCGGTGTTGCCGAACCCGGCCGCCGACAACAGCGCTTGGTCCAGATCCTTTTGCTGCTGGTTGATCGTGCGGGAGGTGACGACGGCGTTGTTGAGGAAGTCGAACAGGTCCGGCGAGGCGTTGGCGTAGGTGTCGCCGAGGCCGGCGAGCTGCTGGATGTCGTGGCGGATCTGCGGCATCTGCGGGTTGACGTCGTCGAGCACGGCGTTGGCGTTGACGATCGACTGCCCGAACTTGTCGCCGAGGCCGGCCAGCGACTGCGCGGCCGCGCTCAGCGTCAGGTTCAGCTTGACCGGATCCACCTTCTCCGAGATCGACGTGATGGTCTGGAACAACGTGTTGATCTCCGTCGTCACCGTCCTCGCGTCGATGACCGACTGTGCGCTGAGCTTTTGCGGCGACGGGTTCTGCGGCGTCGTCAGCGACACGTACTTGCCACCGAACACCGTGGTCGCTTTGATGTCGGCGTTCACGTTGGACGGGATCAGCGATAGGTACCTGGGGTAGACGTCCAGGATGAACTTGGCCGCCGGCTTACCGTCGCGGACGATCTCGGTGATGGTGTCCACCCGGCCGATCTCGACCCCGTTGTAAGTGACCTTCGAGCCCGGGTCCATCACCAGCCCGGCCCGCGCGGCCAGCATCGTCAACTTGGTTTTCGGTGTGAAGTCGCCGCGGAACTGCCCGTAGACCATCACGAAAACCAGCGCACCGACGACCAGCAAGCCGACGCCCGCCAACTTGTAGGGCGGCGTCCGCGCTGCGTTGATCTTTCCGGGTCGGGTCATGGCGCTACACCGTTAAGGCGAAGTTGGGGTTGACGCCGTAGAGCGCCAACGCGGCGGACAACACGACAACCTGCACCGAGACCAGTGAGAAGCGCATCGAGCGACCGACGGCCTCGCCCACACCGACGGGCCCGCCGCCGGCGTTGTAGCCGTAGAAGCAGTGGGTGATCATCACGACGGCCGTGATCAGGATGGCCTCCACGAACGACCAGAACACGTCATCGGGGCGCAGGAACGTCCGGAAGTAGTGATCGTAGGTGCCGTTGGACTGTCCGTAGATCACCGTCGTGGTGATCTGCGGGGACAGGAAAGTCATGATGATCGCCATCGAGTAGATCGGGATGATCACCACGAGCCCGGCCATGATCCGGGTGGTCGCCAGGAACGAGATCGACTTGATGCCCATCACTTCCAGGGCGTCGATCTCTTCGCTGATCCGCATGGCGCCCAGCTCGGCGGTGGCGCCGGCGCCGACGGTGGCGGCCATCGCGATGCCGGTGACGACGGGGGCGGCGATGCGGACGTTGATCAGTGCGGCAAAGAAGCCGGTGAACGCCTCGACGCCGATGTTTCCCAGGGAGGCGAACCCTTGGATGGCGACCAGGGAGCTACCGGACAGCGTGACGAAGCCGACGATGGCGACCGTGCCGCCGATCACGGCCATCGCGCCGGTGCCCATGCCGATCTGGGCGATCAGCCGCAAGGTCTCCTTGCGGTAGTTGCGCAGCGCGTGCGGGATGTGCCCGAGCGCCACCGCTCCGAACCAGGCCATCTGGCCGATGTCGTCGAGGCCGCGGCCGGCTGCGCCGCCGTAGCGATTGAGGTTTTCGGCTGCCCGGGGGAAGCGGGCGCGTAAGACGGCACCGGTTGTCATGTCAGTGCCCCGTCCCGAATCGCACGCCGATCGTGGTCAGCACGACGTTCACCGCGTACAGCGCGACGACGCAGAGCACCACGGTTTCGTTGACGGCAGTGCCCAGGCCCTTGGAGCCGCCGCGCACCGTCAGCCCGCGGAAGCAGCCGACCAGACCGGCGATCAGACCGAAGATCGCGGCCTTGATGGTCGCGATGACGACCTCGGGCAGGCCGGTGATCGTGGTCAGGGTGGCCAGGTAGGCACCACCCGAGACGTTCTGCAGGTACACCCCGAACAGGTAGCCGCCCACCAGCCCGACGGTGATGACCAAGCCGTTGAGGAGCGTGGCGACCAGGGTTGCGGCGAGTACCCGGGGGACCACCAGCCGGTGTATCGGGTCGATGCCGAGCACCTCCATCGCGTCGATTTCCTCGCGGATGGTGCGCGCGCCCAGGTCGGCGCAGATTGCGGTCGATCCGGCGCCGGCCACCACCAGCACCGTGGTCAACGGGCCGAGCTGGGTGACCGCGCCGATCGCCGCGCCGGCGCCCGACAAGTCGGCGGCACCGAACTGGGCCAGCAGCACGTTGAGGGTGAAGATCAGCAACACGGTCAGCGGGATCGAGACGAAGACCGTCGGCAGGAACGCGACCCGCATGATGAACCAGCACTGCAAGACGAACTCGCGCCACTGGAATGGCCGCCGGAACAACGCCCCGCCGGTCAGGACACACATCCGGAAGAACCCGCCGATCAGGGTCAGCGGTGTCTGCAGTTGGTCGCGCAAGTAGCCGACCAAGTGCGGACGCGACGACGTCGTCACCACTGCCCCCTCACGCCGGCACCGCCCGCCTCGCGGCGCCGCGAATCATGTCGCACGCCTCTCCCCTCGCCACTGCGCGGCTGGGGGACCCCCCACCCCACGTCGCTGGGTGGCTGGGGGTACCCCTACCTTGCCCCGGACCCACATGTGTGACCACCGACTCCCTACTGGCAAGTAGTAACGGAGACCACAGGAATGTACCCGATGGCCAAGCACGTGTGAACCGCATCTGCACAATTAACCCTTCGTCAACAGTGGGCAAACGTTACAGTCTCGATCAGGTTTCCTCCCCCGCCGTGAAATCCCTTGAAGTAGCCTGCTTTTGAGCTGCGTCCGCGTTTCCGTAGCGAACCCTTAGCTCAGTCTTGAGGACCTTGCCGGCCGGATTGCGGGGCAATGCATCGACGATTTCGAGCGCCTTGGGGTGCTTGTAGCGCGCGAGCCGCTCGTTCAGGAACTCGTCCAGGTCGTCGAGCCGGGGTCCGTCCTCGATGATCGCCACGACCGCGATCGGCACCTCGCCCCACTTCTCGTGGGCGCGGCCGATGACGGCGACCTCGACGATGCCGGGATGACCAGCGAGAACGTTCTCCACCTCGGCGCAGTAGATGTTTTCGCCGCCGGAGATGATCATGTCCTTCTTGCGGTCCACCACCCAGATGTAGCCCTCCTCGTCCATCCGGACGAGGTCGCCGGAATGGAACCAGCCGCCCGCGAACGCCTCCGCGGTGGCCTCCGGGTTGTTCCAGTACCCGCTCATCAATGTGGGTGCCCGATAGACGATTTCGCCGACCTCGCCGATCGGCACGTCGTTCATGTTTTCGTCGACCACCCGGGCGGCTACCGTCGGGATCACCTTGCCGACCGATCCACGCTTACGGATCGCGTCCTCGCCCAGCAGCATGCAGGTGACCGGGGACATCTCGGTCTGCCCGAACGCAGCCAGGATCTGGGTGCCGGGGAACGTCGCCGACATCTCCCGCAGCAGCGCATCCGGAGCGGGGGCGGCGCCCCACGACATGATCCGCAGTTTCAGGTCACGGGGACGGGCTTGCTGCTCGGCGCAGACCGCCTGCCATTGAGCGGGAACCAGGAAGATGCCGGTGACCTTCTCGGCCGCCAGCACGTCGAGCAGCTGGCCCGGTTCGAACGCACCGAGGGGATAGATCACCGTCGGCAGACCCAGCAGCAGCCCACCCAGCAGGTTGCCGACCCCGGCGATGTGGAAGAGCGGGACACCGATGAAGCCGACGTCGTTGTTGATGTCGGCGCCGTTGGTGTAGAGCCCGGTCATCGTCTGCCCGGTCAAGTTGGTGTGGGTGAGCACCGCGCCCTTGGGACGCCCGGTGGTGCCTGAGGTGTACATGATCAGGGCGGGCGAGTCGTTCGGGACGTCCGCCGGCTCGGCCGCGGCGCCGGGCTCGTCGATCAGGTCTTCGTAACCGAGCACGCTGTCGTCGCTCGCGCCGCCGGCCACGATCACCGTGCCGAGCAGCGGCTCGATGTCGCGGACCCCGGTGGCCACCGGAGCCAGCACGGCTTCGGCGACCATGACCCGCGCCTCGCAGTCTTCGACCAGAAGACCGATTTCGGACGGGGTGAGCCGGAAGTTCAGCGGAACCGCGATCGCGCCGAGCAAGTTGGTGGCCAGCATCGCCTCGACGAACTCCGGGCGATTGAGCATCAGAATCATCACCCGGTCGCCGGAGCCGACCCCGCGGCGGCTCAGCGATCCGGCCAGCGCGCTGACCCGTCGCCGCAGGTCAGCCCACGTCAAAGTGCGCCCCATGAACCGCAGCGCGACGGCCTGCGGCTGCATCAGCGCGTGCCGCTCGAGCTGGTTGACCCAGTTCTGGCGCCGGGCCAGATACGGCTGCTCGTTCGGGTGTGACGGCTGCGATGCTTGTGTCTCGTGGCTAGCAAGTTGCGCGGTCAACTAATGCCGTCCCTTCACTCGCGCACCGCTTGCGACAGGTTGATATTTGATAAAACATAGTGTTGTGTGGGTCACACTATGGCCTTACCGCCCTGATGACAAGCCCCGTTACAACCTGAAAACACCCTGAAAATCGCCCCGAAAGCCCTGGCCACCCACGTGAACGTACCTCTGTCTACGCGACCCCACGGCAGGCGGCGACAGCTGCGCCGGGCGCAGCTGTCCGACGAGGTCGCGGGCCACCTGCGGGCAGCGATCATGTCGGGGACACTGCGCCCGGGCACCTTCATACGCCTCGACGAGACCGCGGCCGAACTCGGGGTCAGTGTCACACCGGTGCGCGAGGCGCTGCTGAAGCTGCGCGGTGAGGGCATGGTGCAACTGGAGCCGCACCGCGGCCACGTGGTGCTGCCGTTGTCCCGGCAAGACATCGACGACATTTTCTGGCTGCAGGCGACCATCGCCAGGGAACTGGCCGAGGCGGCCACCGACCACATCACCGAGACCGGAATCGACGAGCTCGAGCGCATCAACAATTCGCTCGCGGCGGCCGTCGGCTCCAGTGACCCCGAAACCATCGCGGGGATCGAATTCTCGTTCCATCGCGTCTTCAACCAGGCCAGCGGGCGGATCAAACTCGCCTGGTTCCTGCTCAACGCCGCGCGCTATATGCCGGTGCTGGTGTACGCCGGCGACCCGCAGTGGGGTGTAGCCGCGGTCGAGAATCACCGGCAGCTGATCGCCGCGCTGCGCCGCCGCGATACGCCCGCGGTGATCGAGCACACGGTCTGGCAATTCACCGACGCCGCACAGCGGCTGACCGAAATGCTGAACGGGGCCGGAATTTTCGGTTAGCGGGGGTTGCCGCTAGCTGGCGTCCAGCTGCTCGGCGCGCTGCTTGAGGTTGTCCGCGAGGTGGTCGAGCACGTTGTTCAGCATCAACTTCACCAGCGGCGCCGGCACGGGCATCGACGGTTCGACGTCGATGTCCACCGTCAGCAGGCTCGCGGCACCCATTTCCACCACGCTGAACAGCTGCTCCTGTTTCTTGAACAGCTCGCCCTGCTGCATGACGGTCTGAATCTGGTTCGGGCCCGGGTAGTACACGGCCTGGATGTAGACGCCCTCGAAGCCTTGATAGGCGGCGTCCAGGCGCAGCTGGCTGGGGCGGCCGTCGTCATAGCGGGCAAGCACCCAGCAGCCCGTGACCCCGTCACTCCATTCCGGGTACCGCTCGAAGTCCGCGACGATGGCCATGACGGCGGGGGCGTTGGCGTCAACCTCGACGGTTTTGCTCAAAACGGGCATTGGCGAAGCATAGCCGGGCAAGCGAAAGCCCCAGCGCAGGGCGCTATCTCGGGCTCTAGCCCGATTCCTCATCGACGCGGGCCGTCGACAGCAGGGCCCGGATGGGGTCGGGAATCGGGACCGGTTTGCGGCTGGCCCGGTCGACGTAGACGTGCACCCAATGCCCGAGCGCGGTGACCGGCCGCGGCACTCGACCTTCTTTCGAGCCCTCTTTGGACTCGAACACGCCCAGCCGGTAGGTGACGCTGCTGCGGCCCAGCCGTGTCACGGCAAGGCCCACCTCGAGGCTTTGCGGGAATTGCAGTTCGGAGAAATAGCGGCAGCCCGACTCGGCGACGACACCCAGCGCCGGCATGGAGGTCGGCTCCAGCCCGGTGCCGATGGTGATGAAGGCATTGATCGCGGTGTCGAACAGCTGGTAATAGACCGCATTGTTGAGATGACCGAACATGTCGTTGTCAGCCCATCTGGTGCCCACCGGCCACAGCACCGGGAAGTCGCTGCTGGTGAGCTGCTCTGGTGCCGGCGGGATCAGCGGGCCTGTAACCATGCTGGTATTCCAACATGTTTCAGGTCCGGCTTGCGGTGCCGAACGGGGTTGGTTTGGCCGATCCGTGATCTGCGGCTGTTACCTCGGGTGCAGGGGTGCGATGGGTTCCACCGCGCTGTCGGGAAGACGATGACTTTCGATGTAGTCCCAACGGATCTGGTAGCCGAGTCCGGGCGCCAGTGGTAGGTCGACGAATCCGTCTGGGCTAAGCGGGTCGCACGGTGTTTCGAGATAGGGCGGGGCGGTGTCGTAACGGACCCCGGGCCCGAGGAGGCCACGCTCGTAATATTCGCAAACGTCTTCGCTGGTGGCACCCAGGACTTGCAGGTTCCCGAAGCCGCTCATGTGTAGCTCGCAGCGCATGCCGACCGCCTCGCACATGCCGGCCAGCTTCATGACCCCGGTAATACCTCCGCGCAAGACGTCGATGCGACTGATGTCGGACGCATGGCGCAGAATCCAGTCCGCTCGGGTATAGACACCGCCCTCGGCGATTTCGGGTGAGCAGATCGGGATATCGAGTTCGTCGGCGAGCCGCGCATATGACTCGACCCGGTACTCCGGCATCGGGTGTTCGTACCAGTAGAAGCCCAGCCGTTCCAGCTCCCGGCCGACGCGTAGGGCGTCGTCGTAGTTGTGGTAGGTGCCCCACGGGTCGAACATGAGCACCATCTCGTCACCCACAGCCGACCGAACTGCCTGGCACACGCCGAGATCCCACTCGACATAGGACGGCCGGGGCAGGGCGGTCCGACGTGTCGCGGGATTCCAGTAGTGGTACGGATGGATCTTGTAGGCGCGATAGCCCTGACGCTGGCATTCGACGGCGTGGGCCGCATATTCGTCCGGACTACCGAGATTGTTGAAACTGCTTGCATAGGCCCTGACCCTCTCGCGAGCGCCGCCCAATAGCTTGTGCACGGGCAGGCCGGTCACCCGACCCGCCAGATCCCACAGGGCCAGATCGATGACACTGCAAACGTTCTCCGGCAGCTTCGCCGCCCAGAGCTGCCGCCAGATCTCCGCCCGGTCAAACGGATCCTGGCCGGTGAGAAGAGGGCTCAGGAATTGCGCTATCAGCGCCTGGTCCCCGGGCAGCAGCCCATCCTGATCGCCGTGGAAGTGACCACCGAAGTAGTAACCCTCAGCTCCCTCGTCGGTGAGCACCTTGGTCACGGTCTGCACCACGCGGTAGTCAGTAGTCAACTGGCCGAACGAGATTCGATCGACAAATGTCTCGAAGGGGACGACCTGCAAGCCGGTGATCTTCATAACGGGTCATTGTCCGGCGCCTCGGAACACCCATGGTAGGGGCAAACGTCCTGGACCGGGGCGCCACCGCCGCGTGGGCTCAGATCCCGTACCAGACGCGCTGCAGGGCGTTGCCTTGCAGCGCGAACAGCCGCTGCGAGTCCGACCAGTCGGGCAGCAGTGAATCGAAGCCGTGGCAGGTGCGGGGAAAGACGTGCAGTTCGGTGGAGACGCCGGCGTGCAGTAGCCGCTGCGCGTAGTCGATCGCTTCGTCGCGGAACGGATCGACTTCCGCGCAGGTGATCAAAGTTGTTGGCAGCCCGCGTAATTCGGTGCGATGCGCCGGCACGGCATCCGGTGATCCTTCGCCCAGGTAGTAGCTCCACATCAGTTCGGCGGCCTCGCTGTCGAAGGCCGGGCTGGTGCGAAACTCCGCTTTCGATGCGGTAGCGCGATCGTCGAGCACCGGCTGGTGCAGCAGTTGGAACACGATGGGCGGCAGCGACCCGTCGGCGGCCCGCTGCGCCATGGATGCGGCCAGGGTGCCCCCGGCGCTGCTGCCCGCGACGGCCAGCCGCGCGGCGTCGACGTCCAATTCCGCCGCACTGCCGGCCACCCAATTCAGCACCGCGATCGCGTCGTCGAGCGCGGCCGGATAAGGGTGCTCCGGGGCCAGCCGGTAATCGACCGACACCACCGTGCAACGGCCGCGGCGGGCGAGTTCGGCGCACTGCCGGTGATCGGTGTCGAGGTTGCCCAGCGTGAATCCGCCCGCGTGGCAGTAGACGACCACCGGTGCCGGCGACGGCCCGCCGCGATATATGCGGACCCGAACCGCACCCGGCACGTTGTCCTCGCTGATCTGCACGCCAGGCAGGTCGGTGACTTGGGCGGCGTCCCGGCGGCGCAGGTCGAACGGCCCGCGCATCAGCTCGATCGCTTCCGGGGAGAAGGCCGTTCGGGTGGTCGCAACCGCGCGCAGCGCGGGATCGAGGCGCGCGGCGCCGTCCAATTCCGTCATCGACTCGACCGCTGGGGCGCGATGACCGCCTCGCCGTCGGCCGCGAACACGGCGTTCTGTGGGCGGCGGGAGAACATGAAGTCGGCTGGTTTGAACCTGCGCGTCATCTCCCAGAAGCTACGCGCGCTGCGCGGCCACTGCGTGACCACGCGCCCATTCGCGGCGCGGAAGTAGTTGCTGCACTGGGTGGTCCACACGGTGCCGACCATCCACTGGTCGATCTTGGCGATGAACTGCGCCAGCGCCGACGGCCGCACCGCCACATACGTCTTGCCCTTGCGCCGCATGTACTTCAGCGCGCGCACGATGTAGCGTGCCTGAGCTTCCAGCATGAAGATCACGCTGTTGGAGCCGACGTTCGTGTTCGGTCCGTACAGCATGAAGAAGTTCGGGAATCCGGGAACGGCCATGCCGAGATACGCATGCGCCCCATCGCTGAAGACCTCGCGCAGTGTCGTTCCGCCTTCCCCGGACACATCCAGCTGGCCGAGGTAGTCGGCGGCGGCGTAGCCGGTGGCGCACACCACGACGTCGACTTCGCGTTCGGTGCCGTCCTCGGTGACCAGCGATCGGGCCCGCAGGTATCGCGCGGGACTGGTCAGCACTTCGACGTTGGGCTGGGTCAGCGCCGGCAGGTAGTCCGACGAGAACACCAGCCGCTTGCAGCCCATCGGGTGATCCGGAGTCAGCCTCTGCCGCAATTCCTGGTCGGCAACGGTCTTTTCCAGCAGGCCAAGGGCGATCCCGGTGAAATCCTGGGTCTTTTCGCTGCCATGCTCGATCACCGAGATGTTGGATTCGCTGCGCAACCACAGCCGGGTTCGGTACAGCTTCTTGGCGAACGGCAGATGGGCGAAGGCCCAGCGCTCCCGTCGGGTGTAGTGCCGGTCCGGTTTCGGCAGAATCCACGTCGGCGAGCGTTGCACCGAGTACACCTGGCCGGCCACCTTCGCCAATTCGGGCAGCAGCTGCGACGCCGTCGACCCGGTGCCCAGCACGGCCACCCGTGCGCCCCCGAGCTCGACCGAATGGTCCCATCGCGACGAGTGCATCACGGTTCCGGTGAACGGCTCCTGCTCCACGAGCTCCGGAAACAGCGGCCGGGTGAACAGCCCGACGGCGGAGACCACCACATCGAAGCAGTGTTGTTCGCCGCTGCCGGTGGTCAGACACCACTGCTGAGAGTCCTGCACCCAACGCGCCGTGCGGATTTCGGTGCGTAGTTTCAGGTGGGGCCGCAGTCCGTATTTGTCGGCACAGCGCTCGAAGTAGGCGAGGATCTCGGGCTGGCCGGACCATAGCCGCGACCAGTGCGGATTCAAGTCGAAGGAGAACGAATACAGATGCGACTTCACGTCGCAAGCCAGGCCCGGATAGGTGTTGATCCGCCAGGTGCCGCCGACGTCGTCTTCGCGGTCGAAGATGGTGAAGTCGTGAAAACCCGAGCGGGCCAGCAGGATTCCCAGCGCGAGCCCGCCCGGCCCGGCACCGATGATGCCCACCGACAATGTCGTCCTCATCGAATCTGCAGGCATTGCCCACCATCGACGATCAGCTCCGAACCGGTGATGAACGACGCCGCGTCCGACACCAGGAAGGCCACGGCATCGGCGATTTCGGTGGGCTGCCCCAGCCGCCCGAATGTCGCCGTCGCCGTCAACCGGGCCTGCGTGTCCTCGTCGAGCATCGAGGTGGCTATCGGTCCGGGAAACACCGCATTGACCCGGATACCGGACGGGGCCAGTTCGGCCGCCGCGGTTTGGGTCAGACCCCGCAGCGCCCACTTCGACGATCCGTAGGCGCAGTGCGCGGGGAACGGGCGGATCGCTCCCGTGCTGCAAATGTTGACGATGGCCGCGTGTTCGGCCTCCCGCAGCGCAGCGAGCGCGGCGCGCATGCCCAGGAACGCACCCAGACAGTTGACCCGCCAAGCATTTTCGAAATCTTCGACCGTCTCGTCGGACAAGGCGGCGCGGTGCAGTACTCCGGCGTTGTTGACCAGTGCGCTCAGTAGCCCGAATCGGTCCACCGTCTTTTCCACCGCGGTCTGCCACTGCTCTTCGCTGGTCACGTCGAGTTCGATCGCGATCACCTCGTCGTCACCCAATTCGCCGACCGCGGCGACGACGTCATCGGCCCGCCGGTCGCAGGCCGCCACGGAATACCCCTGCTCACGAAGCCTTTTGGCGATAGCCCAGCCCTGGCCGCCCGCGGCGCCGGTGACGAGTGCGACCGTCATGATGACGGCACCTCGGGGCTATCGGACAGGCCGTAACTGGTGATGAATTGGCAACGCCGCCGCTGGAAACGCCACTGCCCGTCGCGGCGGACCAGGTCGTCGTCGTACAGAGCCGGCCGCAGGTGCAGGTCGCCGGCTCGGACGAACAGCACCTGCGAGCGTGCGGTCGCGGCGTCAGCGCCGACGTCGATGCGCGAGACACCAGTCATGTGCAGTCCGCGGGGCGCATCTCGGAACATCTTGGCAATCCCCTCGTGTCCGGCGAAAGAGCGTCCATAGACCATGAATTCCGCGTCGGCGGTGAACAGCTGCACGCACGCATCAACCTCGCCTGCGTCAAGGGCGAGCGCATAGCCGGCTATAAGTTCGCGAATCGCCGTTTGGTCGTCGGTCACTGTCCGGTCGCCTCGCGTAGATGCTCGATCGCTCCGCGCCGCAACGCCTGCGATTCGGCGGCCAGCGTGATCATCGCAAAACCGAGCTGCGCCATGGCATGACCGGTCTTGCCCTCGCTGGCGTGGATCCCGGTGACCAGTCCGGCTTCGGTGGCGACTCGATGGATGCGCACGATCGCGTCGAGCACTTCGGGGTGTCTCGTCGATCCGACGGCGGCGTGGCCCATCGAGATCGCCAGATCGGCGGGTCCGATATAGATTCCAGCCAGCCCGTCGACCGCGCAGATGTCGGTGAGAGCCGTTAGCGCCGAGGCGGTTTCGATCATCGCAAAGACGCTCACCCGCGCTTCGTGAGCGGCAGGATCGAGCCCTAGGCTGGAGCGCAGCGGGCCGAAGCTGCGGACGCCCGCCGGGGCGTAGCGGGTGGCGGCCACCGCCGCCGCGGCCTGATCGGCCGACTCGATCATCGCGATGAAGACGGCGTCGGCGCCGGCGTCGAGCACCCTGCCTATCGGCGCGGGGTCGGCATTGGGCAGCCGCACCGCGGTCGCGATGGGCACCTGTTCGAGGCGCCGCAGCATGCCGGCGATATCGGCGTCGTCGAGGTAGCCGTGCTGGGCGTCGAAGCCAACGTAGTCGTAGCCGGCGCGCGCGAATTCCTCCGGTCCGATCAGCGTCGGGCCGGTGATCCACCCGCCCCAGATCGGGGCGGTTTTGTCCAACACCCCACGAAAGACGCTCACTGCGCGATCGCGATCTTCACGCGTTCGGGAACCGGCCGGCACGCCAGGTCGAATGCACCCTGCACGTCGTCGATGCCGAAGGTGTGCGTGAGATAGCAGCCGAGCAGTTCGGGGTGTTCGGCGGCGAACTTGCCGGCCAGCTCGAGCACCCGCCGCCGGTCAAGCGTCACACCGGATTTCAGGGTCAGGTTGTTGCGCAGCATGACACGCATGTTAATCGGGTAGGCCTCGTCGTCGGCGACGCCGAAGTAGAAAACGGTGCCGCCGGGCGCGGCGGCTTCGACGGCGTGCCCCAGGGTGGCGACCTGATGACCCACGGCCTCGATCACGATGTCGGCGCGGTCGGCGGGCGCCAGTTGACTGACCCACCGGTCGCTGGTCGCGCGGACCACGTCGTCGACACCGAATGTTGTTGCGAGGCTTTGCCGGTCGACGGGGTCGACACCGGTGACGCACCGGGCGCCGGCCGCTTTGACGACGTAGGAGAACAGCAGCCCGATCGAGCCCTGGCCGATGATCGCGACGTGCCGGCCGGCCAGGTCCGGCATTTGCTCACAGGCGTAGAGGACACACGCCAGCGGCTGCAGCCCGACCGCCTGAGCGGCGGTGAGTGCAGGGTCGTACGGCGCAAGCCCGTCGCCATCGCTGATCACCCGCTCCATCATCCCGTCGAAGCCGGAGGCCCAGCCCACCACGCGATCGCCGGGGCGATGCTGCCGATGCCGGCTGGCGATCACCTCGCCGGCCACTTCGTGGATCGGAAAGCCGTCTTTCTCGGCGGCGCTTGGCCCGTCGTCGCCCGGCAGCCTGCCCTTGGCGCCCCGAAAGCCGGGCAGGTCGCTGCCGCATACCCCGGCGGCCAGAAACCGCAGCAGCACTTGACCGTCGGCCAGGCTGTCGGGAGTCTTGTCTGCGATCGACGTGCGCTCGAACACATACGGGGCGATGATCCGGTAGGACCACACGTCAAACCTCCACCGGGATCTGGTTCCAACCCCACTGGAAGCTGGACGGCAGGCGGGTGGCGCCCTGGCTCTTGATCTCGAAGTCGGGCACCCTGCGCAGCCATTCCTGTACCAGCACAGCCACTTCCAGCCTGGCCAGGTGATAGCCGATGCAGAAGTGCTGGCCACGGCCGAACACCAGCGAGCGGGTGATGGGCCGATTCCAGATGAACTCGTCGGGGTCGGGGTACTCGCGTTCGTCGCGATTGGCCGAAGCGAGCAACGTGATCACGCGCTGGCCCGGCTCGATGGTTTGGCCGTGAATTGTGAACGGCCGGCGCGCCGTTCGGGCGAACCACTGCGCGGGCGCGCAGTACCGCAGCATCTCCTCCCGGACCACCGGCACGTTGGCGGCGGGATCGGCACGCACCGCTGCGAGCTGGTCGGGCCGCCGGCTGAGCTCCCAGAGTCCGTGGGCAGCGATCTTGGGCACGGTTTCGGTGCCCCCGATGAAGATGCACAACATCTGAGTGGCGGTTTCGACGTCGTTCAGGGCACTGCCGTCGGGCAGCCGGTAACCCAGCAGCCCGTCGACCACCGGAAGCGGGCCGCCGGATTGGTCGGCTCGGCGCCTTTGTACTACGGGTATCAGGTATTCGAGGTAGTTGGGGCGGGCCTGTGCGGTGTCGACGCCCTCACCCGGCGCGGCGAGGCTACCGGCGTTGACCGCCGCCAACACCTGTGGTGCGAGTTCGGTTGATATGCCCAGTAAGTCGCAGACCATCGAGGCCGCCACGATGCCGCCGTAGTCCTGGGTCAGATCGAACGACCCCTGCGGCAGCAGCAGATCGAGGCGCTCGTTGGCCAACTCGCGGATCCTGGCCTCCAGCCCGGCGACCGACCTGGGCCGCAACGGCTGCGAATGCGCGCGACGGATCTCGCCGTACAGGTCGGCGTCGAACACCGCGTGAAACGGCAAGGGGTGCAACGGCGGATCCTCGACCGGTCCGGTGTTGTGCTTGGCCAGCACCGCCGCGGCGGGCAGGGTTCCCTCCGACGCGACGAAGGTTCCGTCGTTGATTTCGAGAACCTGCCAGATGTCGTCGAAGCGGGACAGCGCGAAGGTATCCCACTGCGGCATGAAGTAGACCGGATGGTCGTCGCGCAGAGTTCGGTAGTACGGCAACGGATTTGCCATGACGTCCGCGTTGAACGGGTCGTACGCGAAGTCAGAGGTCGGGGCCGTCACTGCAGCGGGGAGGGCGGTAGGGCCTGCAGAATCGAGTCTTCCCAGCCGTCGCGCAACGCCGGCGCCACGCTCATCCAGGTGACGATCTCCGACGGTGGACTCTCCTTCCACGAGGGGTAGTGGTTGGCGAAGCAGTCCCAGCCGCCGTCCAGCGCCCAGTAGTGGATGACCTCGTTGTAGCGGAAGGTGGTGGTGAACGAACCCAGCCAGCGTTTCCCGGTGCGCTCCGACCACGGGACATAGAGCCGTTCCAGCTCGCGGATGTAGTCGTCTTGACGTCCCGGCTTGGTCTGCATGATCTCCTGAATCACCAGCGTCGCAGCGAAATTGGCCTCGCGCAGCTGGGCAAGAGTTTTGGTGCTGGGCCCGGGGTACATGATTCGGCCCTCCCCCGAGGCGCCGATCTCGGCCAGAAATGCCGACCACGTGCCGGCCGCGGCCTCGTGACTGCCACCGGGCGCCTGAGCCGCCCCGATCTTGGCGTAGTCGGCGAACCCGTCGATCTCCCAGATGACGGTCACCTGTGGCCAGTGACCGTTGTAGGGCGTGGCCTCCCAGATCGCGAACAGCCGGGCGCCGAGCTCGTCCATCATCGGTTGGTAGGTGTCGGCGAAAACCTCGGTGAAGCGGGCGGCAGCTCCGGATCCCAGCGAGATCGTCTCGTGCAGGTAGAGCAGGGTGTGGCCGTAGTACTTCTTCATCAGTCGAGCCGGACCAGCTCTGCGTCGACCCGCGGATAGTTCGCCTCACACAGCAGCGTCTCGGTCGGTTCGACCAACGCGGACGGTATCCCGGCTGCCGCAAGCGCGTAGCCCTTGAACTTGCGCGCCGCCGCGGACAGCACGTGCTGCGCCCGGGTCATCCCGCGGTTCACTCCCAACGGCCAGCCCTCGCCCCACAGCGCGACTTCGGTCAGCCGGTCGCCCAGGGATTCGAGCACCTTGTCGCGCACCCGGGTATCCGCGCTGAACGCCTCGGCGCTGACGGCCAGTGTGTGGCTCGTCGAGCCCATCGCGGTCGGGACGAAGTCCGATTCCGTGTCGACCACGCCCACCCCGAGGATGCGCAGCGGCCGGGTGTCGCAGCTGTCCGGCAACAGCACGGTCACCTCCCAGCCCGCCATCACCCGGTCGTAGAGCCATCCCCCGGCCGAGTGCACGACGTCGACGGCGCTGCCCGCGACCACGTCCAGTCGATATCGCAGACACTCGCCGTTGCCCCGGGTTGCTTGCTCAGCGCCAACCCGCCGGCTCTGGCTGATGTCGAACGTCGGAGTGACCATCAAATCCGTTCCTCACCGCCACACCGCGGAGTGCAATGGCTCTACGGCATCTGACTGCAGCGCTTGTCATGGGCTTCTCAAGGGCTGACGCCGCCTCATCCTGCGGGTGACGCGGCTCATGGCACAGCGTGACACTTCTGGCGAAATTTGTAAAGCTTCTCCGAAGCGGTCAGGCGTCGCGACGGGCCTTCAGTTCGGCCAGGATTTCGTCGGTGTGCTGCCCTAATTCGGGGGCCGGCCAGCGGGGCGCCCACGGTGTGCCGTGGAAATCCGCCGGGGTGGCCACCATCGAGACGCTGGACTCTCCGTCGGGTACATCGACGATGCCGCCCGCGGCGTGGAACTGCTCATCGGCCACGACATCTTCGATCGAGTTGATCGGCGACCAGAAGAAGTCCGGTTCGGCAGCGAAAGCCTCCGCCCATTCGTCCAGTGAGCGGGTTGCGAAGATCTGGTCCAGCTCGGCGATCAGCTCCACACCGTTTTCGAAGCGGGCGCGAGCATCGCTGAACCGCGGGTCGTCGAGCCATTCGGGGTGCCCGACTGCGCGACACAGCGGCGGCCAGTGCCGGTCACCTTCGAGGCCCACGATCCAGAAGCGCCGTCCGTCGCCGGCCGCGTAGTTGTTCATGCACGGGTTGCCCATGGTTTCGCGTTGGCCGATCGCGATCGGCTGGCCGGTCAGCAGATAGGTGTTGAGGTCGAAACTCACGGTGTAAGCGCCCTGGCGGTACAGCGAGGTGCTCACCAGCTGACCGGCCCCGGTGCGTTCGCGGGCCAGCAACGCCGCGCAGATGGCCGCGGCCAGGGTCATGCCGGCGGAGTGGTCGCCCATGCCGCCACGCTGGAACGGTGGCGTCTGGCCGGGCCGGGTGAGCAAGTGGGCCACCCCGGCGCGTGACCAGAACGCGGCCACGTCGTAGGCGGCCCGGTCGGCGTCGGGGCCGGTCTGGCCGTAGCCGGTGATCAGGCCGTAGACCAGGCGCGGGTTGCGGGCCGACAGCGACTCGAAGTCCAGGCCGAGGCGTTGCAACGCACCGGGACGGACGTTGGTCACGAAAACGTCTGCGTCGGCCAGCAATTCGAAGGCGGTCTCCCGGCCCTCGTCGGTGGTGAGGTCCAAGACGATGCTGCGCTTGGAGCGGTTGTCCAGCTCGAACGGCGGGTTGACGCCGAGGTCGCAGCCCAGCATCCGGCCGAACATGCGGCCTGGATCGCCGGTCGGCGGCTCGATCTTGACGACGTCGGCGCCCCAGTCGGCCAGGATGCCGCTGGCGGCCGGCCCGGCCACCCACACTCCGAGTTCGACGACTTTGAGGCCTGCTACCGGTCCTGCCATGGCTAAGTTCCTACTCCGTGGCTCAATCGGACCGCACACACGCCCCCGATCGCGAGGTAACCCGACGCCGTTAAGCGAACCGAACGGAACGACGGCGTTAACCTGGGCACCATGACTCTGGTGGCCGGACGTGGACCCCTCAGCAGCGATCCGGCCGGACGGTTCTCTCCCCCGCTGCCCGGCGACGTGGTCTACATCGAGCCGCACCAACGCCGCGTGCAGGCGCTGCGGGACGGGCGCCCGGTGATCGACACCGAGCAGGTGCTGATGGTGCACCGGCAGGGTCGGCCGCTGAGCTATCTGTTCCGCGCCGACGAGGTGGGCGACCTACCCGCCGAACCCGAACCGGAGGCACCGGGTTTCGTTCACGTGCCGTGGGATGCCGTCGACACCTGGCTCGAGGAAGGCCGCGAACTCGTTCACTACCCGCCCAATCCATACCACCGCGTCGACTGCCGTCCGACCAAGCGGCGCCTGCGCGTCAGCGTCGCGGGCTCCACGCTGGTCGACACCGACGACACCGTGATCGTTTTCGAGACTGCGCTCGCGCCAAGGCTTTACGTCGATCCTGCGCAAGTGCGCACCGACCTGCTGCAACGCTCTGACACGTCGAGCTACTGCAACTACAAAGGCTTCGCCACGTATTGGTCCGCCGTCATCGACGGCGACGTCGTCGAGGACATCGCCTGGAGCTATCCGGATCCGCCGCCGGAAAGCCTTCCCATCAAAGGCTTTCTGAGTTTCGACGACGCGCGGGTGGACGTGCTGGCCGAGCTGCCGCTCAGTGCGCCAACGCAACGATCGCAAACATGAACAGCACCCCGGCGAGGGTGCATGCCAGGGTCGCAGCGGTGCGATGCCCGGTGTGTGCTTTCGGCAGAATGTCGGCGCTCGCCAGATACATCAGGAATCCCGCGAAGAAGCCGAGGTAGACCGCGAGGATGCGATGGGGAATCGTCATGATCAGCGTGAGAGCCGCACCGACAACCGGCGCGACGGCATCAGCGGTCAGCAGTGTCAGCGCCCTGCGGCGGTCATTTCCATAGATCGAGGTGATGGTGTAGGTGTTGAAGCCGTCCGCGAAGTCGTGGCCAATCACCGCTACCGCGACCACTGCTCCCACCCCCGCCCCCGCCTGGAATGCGGCACCGATGGCGAATCCGTCCATGACGCTGTGGCCCACCAACCCCGATGCCGCCAACAGTCCAACGCTGGGCGCTTCCGAGATATCCGCGTCGTTCGGCCGTTGGCCGCGGTGAATACCGACGGTGTGTTCGATGACATGCAGCACCAGAAAGCCGAGAACGAATGCCACGAGCGGAGTAGGGATACCGAACAGCTGCCAACCGCCTTGGCTCAACGCTTCTGGCAACAGGTCGAAGCTCACCGCGCCGAGCATCAACCCGGCGGCCAAGCCGAGCACGAGGTAACGGTAGGAGCCGATACGCAGCGCCGCATAACCGCCCAGCAAAGTGGTGAGGAACGAGCCAAAGGCCACCAGGACGGCCACCGCGCGGCCCACCTTTCTGCCGTCGATTCAACGGAGCAGCAGGCCCAACAGTATGGCGGTGAGTCCGGCGGCAGGACAGCGGGACTCTGCGCTCAACCGCCGTAGCTAGGGCGTCCGAGCTTCAGCTCGTGCTGGGCGATCATGTTGCGGAAGACCTCCATGGTGCCGCCGTAGATCCCGGCGGGTATGCCATGCCGGAAGATGAACTCGACAGCGCCGTCGTCCGCGGAACCCGTTGTATCGGTGGGCAATGCCGATGCTGCCCCCAGCATGTCCATCAATTCCGGTGAGACGTCCCGCATTGTCTGAATGAGCGCCACGCGTCCGTACATTCCGGGAGTCGACAGCGCCGCCTCGATGCGCGCCAAGCTGCGCCCAAGCCGGTATTTCAGCGACTCGTCATCGATCGGGCGCCGCCCGTCCGCACCGGGCGTGGCCAGGATCGCCACGACTCCGTCGGCCGCCTCGGCCATCAGGTGGCCGTGCTCTGACATCATCGAAATGTTTTGCAGGCCATGGTCTTCAGCATCGGTAATGCCGTGTTCCGCGTCGAGAGCGAACCGCATCACCGTCCAGCCGGCATTGACCTCACCGATCCGGTAGAGGTCATCGACCCGTACGTCGCTGTAATACACGATGTTGGTGCGGTCGCCGTCCAGCGTGCGGATGCCCTGGATCTCGATGCCCGGGGAATCCAGCGGCACCAGAAACATGGTCAGGTTTTTGTGTTTGCGCCCCTGCGGATCGGTGTTGGTGAGCAGGAAGACATACTTGGCGTTCTGCGCGTTGGAGGTAAACATCTTGGAGCCATTAATGACCCAGCTCGACCCATCCGCTTCCCGCACGGCTCGGGTCTTGCAGGTCGCGACGTCGGAGCCGCCGTCGGGCTCGGTGTAGCCCAGGCACAACCGGATTTCACCGGACAGCACGCCCGGAAGTACCGCGTCGACAAGTTCGGCCGCGCCGAATTGCTTCACCAACCGCGCGACGACCGCCGTAGTGCCCCAGTGGAACCACGGCGTGTGGGCACGACCAATCTCGAGGTGGAAGATGCGCCGGCGCACCGGATTGAATCCGCCTTCGGACTCCAGCTTGAAATCCGATGTCAGATAACCCTCTTCAGCCAGCGCCAAATGCACTTGTTCACTGAAGTTTTCGCCAGTCTGACGATCACGCCGACGCACTTCGTCGGTGACGTGCTCGGCGACGAACGCCCGGGTCTGGTCGTAGAATTCCTGGTCCTCGGGCGAGAGGTCGACGTGGGAGAAGTCCATTGTCGTCTTTGATCCAACTAGGCGGCGTCGATCACCAGCGTACGGAAACGGTCCAGAGTCTCGAGCGTGTGCGCCATGCTGTCGCCGGGCAGGTGGATGCTCACCCAGGTGACCCCCAGCTTCTCCAGCTTCGCCAGGCCCTCGAGGTAGGCGTCGGCGTTGAAGTCGTCGTCGGTGATGCTGCCGCCGTCGAAGTTGGTGAAAGTGATGTCGATCGCCGACCAATCCCTGCCCGCCGCATCGCAGCGGCGCCGAAGATCCTCGATGCATTCCGTGAGGCGTTCCACGGAGGTGATGGACGCCGTGCCGGCGGTCTGGGCCAGCTGCGGCGGCGCGGGAAACGGGCACCAGCCGTCGCCATACTGCGCTACCCGCTGCCGGGATGACGAGGTGTTGCCGCCGATCCAGATCGGCGGATGCGGGCTGCTGACCGGCCGCGGATGCGCCGTGATGCCGCGCGCGCTGAAATGCTTTCCCTCGAAGGTGATGTCGTCACCGGTCCAGATCGCCCGGATCACTTGCAGGGATTCCTCGAAAAGCTCGGCGCGCTCGTCGTAGCTGACGCCCAGCGCAGCGAACTCACGCTTGAGGTAGCCCACGCCGACCGCAAGCGTGAAGCGGCCTCCGGACAGCAGGTCCAGGGTGGCCCCGGATTTGGCCACCACGAACGGGTTTCGATACGGCAGCACCACGATGTTGGGGATCAGCCGCAGCGTGGACGTGGTGGCCGCCGCGAAACCCAATGCGACAAAAGGATCTAACGCATCGTGTCCGCCGGCCTGAAGCCAACGCTGCGACGGCGCGGGATGATCGGTGAAGCCGAAACCGTGGATGCCCGCCGCTTCGGTGGCCGCGGCCACCTTCCCGATGCCGTCCCCACTGACCAGCTCAGGGTTGTAGGGGTGGCTATGCATCGGGTGGGTGATCGTGAAGCGCATCTAGGTTCCCAGCCGTCAGAAGCGTGCGCGCGAGTCGATCGCGGTGTCGCTGGTGCGCAGCGGCCGGATCAGCGCCTCCTGCGCGAAGGAGGCCAGCAGCTCGCCTTCCTCCGAGTGCACGGCGCCGCGCACATACGACATTCCGGCGCCGACCTGGGTGCTCTCGTGCGTGTAGAGCAGCCACCCGCTCCAGCTGACCGGTTCGTGAAAGGCGACCGAGATGCTCATCGGAGCGGTGGACACGGTCAGGTGCGCCTGGGCGGTGCCGATGCCCGGGTGCGCGCGCATGGTGGTGGAGATCCCGAGATGGCCGGTGAAGTACGCCAGCAGCGCCTTGGCCAGGTCGTCCCGGGCCGGGATCGGGTCGTAGTGCAACCACGCGTGGAGCTCCGGCGGTCCGACCTCGTCGGGGCTGTTGACGTCGAGGACATCGACCAGGCGTAGCTCCCGTCCGACCATCGGCATCGGCGAGGGGTGCGCATCGGCCGGGGCGGCCACGTCGGGTCGTGGCAGGTGGTGGCGGATGACGTCGTCGGTGGGAACGTCGGCCAGCACCGTGATGCTCAGGCAGCGCCGCCCGTTCTGATGCACGGCGACGACGGCGGTCGCGGTGGACCGGCCCTCGGACACCACGTCGATGACGAGCTCGATCGGCGGCCCGACGACCACGGCACGGGAGAACACCGCGTGTGCCGAGCGCACCGACTTGTCCGGGAATCGTTTGGCCACGGCGACAATCGCCTGGGCGAGCACTTGAGTGCCTTCCACCACCTGCCGTTCGTCGCCCGCGGCGATGCCGGTGTCACCGGTGAACCGGTCGTCCCCGTCGGCTTGCACGTCAAACAGATCCAGCAGGCCCTGAACGGTCCACTCAGTCTGCTCAGATTCCGTGGTCAAATCGCACTCCACTTCTCGCGCTTGCGGCTTCCGGCTCAGCGTGACACTTTGAGTAGGATTTGTAAAGCTTGGCTAACAAGACTCCGGCGGGCACTGCGGGCAGGGCCCGAATAGGCCAATGGAAAGCGCAGAGAGGCAACACAATTGGGCATCGTGACGACCACGTCAGAGACCGCGTTCACCCAGTCCGCCGAGACCGTGTACGACTTCGTCACCAACCCGCAGAACTGGACAAAGACCTATCCCGGCAGCGCGCACATCGGCAAACTGCCACCGCTGCCGCTCAAGGTCGGCGACACCTGGGAGGAAGCGGGTCCCGACGGGGATCGGATCTTCAGCTGGCAGCTGGCCGTCGCGGTGCGGCCCATCCAGTTCGTGTTCACCTCGATCGGACGCCTGGGCCATGACCGCGAAGGCAGCGGGGGCTTGGAGGGCCGCATCACGGTGTCCTACCGGTTCAGCAGGCCGGGACAGGACATGACGCTGTTTTCCCGCACCATGACGATTGAGGCGCCCAAGCACGCCCCGCTGCCCGATCGGCTCTTCGAACAGGCCAACCCGGCCAGGATCGACGCCTACCACGAGGCCGTCGCTCGCGAGCTCGCCCGGGCGACGGATTGACACCAGCGCCGCCATTGCATGACACTTCTGCGGTGTTTTGTAAAGCGGAATCTTTGCCCAAGGGTGTGCGCGGATGATCCCCGAGCCGCTGGCCAACGGGTTCTGCTTCGGCGAAGGCCCCCGCTGGTTCGAGGGTCTGCTGTGGTTCTCCGACATGCTCGGCGAGGCGGTCCACACCTCGACCCTGGGTGGCGCGCTGACCACGTTGCCGCTGCCCGGACACTCGCCGTCGGGCCTGGGTTTCCGTCCCGACGGGTCGCTGCTGATCGCCTCGGCCGAAGACCGGCGGGTGCTGCGCTACGACGGGGAAACCGTGGTCCAGATCGCCGATCTCAACGGCCTGGTACCGGCCAATCTGGGCGATATGGTCGTCGACGACGCGGGGCGGGCCTACATCGGGTCCCAGGCCTTCTCCGGCGGCGTCATCGTGCGCCTCGATCCCGACGACCGCGCCACCGTCGTCGCGGCGGACCTCGACTTCCCCAACGGGATGGTCATCACGCCGGATCGCAAGACGTTGATCGTCGCCGAATCGATCGGCCGGCGGCTCACCGCGTTCGCCATCGACGACGCCGGCGCACTGCACGATCGGCGGATCTTCGCCGACGGCCTGGACGGACCGCCCGACGGCATCGCCCTGGACGCCGAGGGCGGCGTGTGGACGTCGATGACGCTGGCTCACCAATTCGAGCGGATCGTCGAGGGCGGCGACGTGACCGACCGCATCGACATGGGCGATCGGGTCGCCATCGCCTGCACGCTCGGCGGCCCCGAACGCCGCATCCTGTTTCTGCTGTCGAGCACCGACGCTTACCCTCAGCGCCTGGTGGGCACCCGGCTCTCGCGGCTCGACGCCGTGCAGGTCGCCACGCCCGGCGCCGGGCTGCCCTGAGACACCCGAGAGGTAGACACGTGACCGACTCCTACTACGAGCTGATCGATGACGCCGACGCGTTCGGGGAGAAGTTCCGGGCGACCGACCTGGCGCGCGGCACCTGGTCGGCGGCGATCCAGCACGGCGGTCCGGTGTCGGCGCTGCTGGCCCGGGCGCTGGAGCGGTGCGAGCAGCGCGACGACACCCGGCTGTCCCGGGTCGTCATCGACCTGCTGGGCGGGGTGCCGTCCGAGGGAGATCTCTGGGTCCGTTCGCAGCTGCAGCGTGGCGGCAAACAGATCGAGCTGGTGACCGCGGAGATGCTGGCGCTGGGCCCCGATGGCCAGCCCCGCCCGGTCGCTCGCGCCAGCGGTTGGCGGCTGCAGCAGCAGGACACCCGGGCGGTGGCGCATGCGGCCGCGGAGCTGCCCCGGCCCAGGGCCGAAGCGCGCAACCGCAATCTCAAGGCCAAGGAGTGGGACCGCAACTACGTGCACAGCCTGGAGTGGCTCTGGCTGACCGAGCCGCTGAGCCCGGGCCCCGGCGAATCGTGGATCAAGCCGACCGCCGACGTGGTCCAGGGCGAGAACATGACGCAGCTGGAAAGGCTGTTCGCGGTGGCCGACTGCGCCAACGGCATCGGCAGCAAACTCGACATCACCAAATGGACGTTTCTGAACACCGACCTCGCCGTGCACGTATTTCGGGTGCCCGACGGTGACTGGGTCGGTATTCGCGCGGAAACCAGTTACGGGCCGGACGGAATCGGGACGACGATCGGCACGCTGTTCGACGAGCAAGGCGCTGTCGGCGCCATCCAGCAGTCCGTGCTGGTACGACGACGCCCGGCCAAAGCCTGACGGGGGAGCGGAAGAAATGTGGCTAGTTCGGCAATACTTCGTAAAGTTTCAGATATGACCCATCCGGCCGGGGCGATGACCATGACCGAGGACACCTCGACGCGTCAGCGAATCCTGCTGGCGACCGCCGAGGTGCTCGGGCGCAACGGCAAAACCAAACTCAGCCTGTCCGAAGTCGCCACCCAGGCCGGGGTCTCGCGCCCCACGCTCTACCGCTGGTTCGCGTCCAAGGAGGAGTTGCTGTCCGCGTTCTCGCAGTACGAGCGCCAGCTGTTCGAAAGCGGTTTGGTGAAAGCCACCGCGGGGCTCAAGGGCTACGAGAAGCTGGACGCCGTGCTGCGATTCATCGTCGAGTACCAGCATTCGTACTCGGGTGTGCGCATGGTCGACGTCGAACCCGAGCACACCATCGCCGAGTTCGCCCACGTCATCCCGCAGATGCGCGACGGTCTGCAACGACACCTGCCCGGACCCAACTCCGCGGTGAAGGCTGCGACCGTGATCCGGATCGCGATATCGCACTACATCGTTCGCAGCGACGACGCCGAGCAGTTCCTGGCGCAGCTGCGCCACGCCGTCGGGATCAAACCGGCCGCCGACTAGTCGAACAACACCGCCGCGTTCAGGTATCCGGTCGGGTCCAGCGCGGTCTTGACCGACCGCATTGCAGCAATATCGATTGTTTCCCTTGACATTTCGAGGTAGGCCCGCTTGCGGCTGCCGACGCCGTGTTCGGAGCTGACATTGCCCCCGCACGCCGCGATCAGGTCCATCATCGGCCCGTACAACGCCTTCTCCTGGTCGAGCGGCACGCGCAGCACGTTGAGGTGCAGGTTGCCCTCACCGACATGGCCGAACAACACCGGCACGGCGTCGCGGATCCGCTCGCGAATCAAGGCGACCGCATCCGCGGCGAAGCCGGCGATGGACGCCAAGGGCAACGAGACGTCGAACTTCAGTGGCGGCCCGTACACGCCGAGCACCTCGGCCAGCGATTCGCGTACCCGCCATAGTCGTTGCTGCGCAGCAACATCCACCCCCACCGCGGGCTCGGCACACATCGGCGCGTCGGCGAGCAGGTCGGCGAGCCGGTCGGTCTGATCGTGATCGGCGGCCAGCTCCACCAACAGCAGCCAGTCCGCCTCGACCGGTGCCGAAAAGCCGAGATGCTCAGCAGTCAGCGCGCCGGCGCGGCCGTCGATCAGCTCCAGCGCGGCGATCCCGTCCACGTCCCGGAAGGTGCGGCCGGTGGCGATCAGCGCGTCGAGATCGTCGAAGCCGCAGACCGCCGTCACTCGATGCGACGGCGTGGGATGCAGCCGTAGATCCAGCGCGGTGATGACACCGAGAGTGCCCTCGGCGCCGACGAACAAAGCGGGCAGGTCGTATCCGGTGTTGTCGCTGCGCACCAGGCTGTGCCGGCGCATCAGCGACCCGTCGGGCAATGCCACGTCCAGGCCGACGACTTGCTCGCCCATGTTGCCGTAGCGGACCGTGCGCAGCCCGCCGGCATTGGTCGAGGCCATGCCGCCGACGGTCGCGGTGTCGCGGGCGGCCAGGTCCACGCCGAACACCAGGCCCGCCCCGATCGCGGCGTGTTGCACGGCGGCCAGCGTGGCTCCGGCACCAACGGCGATGCGGCGCTCGACGGTATCGACATCGCTTACCGCACAAAGCCGTTCGGTGGACAGCAGCACGTCGTCGTGTTCGGGAACAGTGCCGGCCACCAGCGAGGTGCGGCCGCCCTGCACGGTGACGTGGGCTCCGGCGTCGCGGCACACCCGCAACACCTCGGCGGCCTGCTCGGCCGACGCCGGCCGCACCAGCGCACTGGCACGGCCCCGATAGCGGCCGGTGTGGTCGACGCTGCGCCCGGACAGCACGTCGGGGTCGGTGACGATGTGGTTGGACCCGACAACCCCTCTCAGGTCCGCAAGGCTGCCTGGCATGTTCGCGGTTATAGCACTGTCCACAGGTACCGATCGCGGCGGCACGTGACACGGGCCGCGCCGCGGGTGTGCGCGGTCGTCACGACGAGGCCGGCGCATACATGGCGTCGGCAGCCAACGAGGCCACCCCCAGTTCGGCCGCAACCGCGTCGATCGCTTGCTGCGCGATGGCGAGGTCCACCCGGAAGTCGGGGGTGAAGTACGGGCGGATGTAGCGCTCGTAATGCAGCTGGGCTTCCGCACGCGTGAGCCGGTCGAGGAATCCGGCAATGTAGTCGACCGCCAGGCCGGGTTGTTCGGCCACGGTCCGCAGCGCGCGCTGATTGGCACGCACCAGCGCCTGCAGGGCGGGACTGTCCAGCGGGATGCGGGCGGGGTCCACCGCGACGCCCACGGTGGGGATCCGGAAGTAATCGCCGACCCAGGCCAGCAGGTGGAACCCTTCTTCCTCGGCGACCTGTTCGGGCGAAAGCGTGCTGCCGACATAGGCGGCATCGATCGTGCCGTCCCGAAGCCGTCGCAGGTCCATCTGGTAGTCGCCCGGATGCCGTACGACACATTCCAGGTCGCGATCGGGGTCCAAGCCGTGCTTACGCAGGACGATCCGGGCGAAAGTGCCCGGGGGGTTGGTAGGGGCGTGGACGGCCAGGCGCCGCCCACGCAGATCCTCCAAGGACGTCACATCGGGACCGCCCAGGAACCAGAACAGCGGATGATCTGTGTTGACGCCGAGCGCCGTCCAGCCGATCCCGTCCGTGAGCCGTGACAACAGCGTCCGGCCGAGGCCGATCACCGCGCCACGACGCAGTCGCTCCACATCCCAGCCGATCCCGTCGCGGATGGCGACGTGAACGCCTTCGTCCTCGTAATAGCCTTCCTGCTCGGCGACATGGGCGACGAGCTCCTCGTGGATACCACGACCGACATAAGCCAGATCGATCGTCAGCACGGGCTACGCCCCCTTCCGGTCCAGTGAGTCCCGTTGCAAAGGAACTCATTTCAATCCATCGCAAGACCGCCGTTGATCTCCAGGTAATGGCCGGTGGTAAAGCCGGAATCCTCACTCGCCAAGAAAGCCACCGTCTTGGCCACCTCGTCGGGGCGCACCAGACGCCCCATGGGGTTGGTTGCGCCGAGTTGACGCACCGCATCGGGGGCCAACAGCTCATTCGACTTTGTTTCGCCCACCGTGGCCGGAGAGACCAGGTTTGCGGTGACGCCATGGGGCGCGAGCTCGAGTGCGAGGTACCGAACGAACTGGTCAAGCGCCGCCTTCGCGGTACCCAGCGTGATCATGCCGTCGCGGGGCCGGCGCGACAGACCCGTGCTGAGATAGATCAGTCGTCCGTAGCCACGGGAAACCATGCCCGGCACAACAGCTTTCGTCAGCAAGAAGGCGGCGTGTAGTTCTCGTTCCACCTTGCCGCCGAGCTGCTCCCAGGTCAGATCCGCGAACGAGGTGACAGCGTAGGGGATCAAAGCGTTGTGCACGAGCACGTCGACTCCGCCCCAACGCTGTTCGGTTTCGTCGATCATTGCGGCGACATCGTCGGGTTCGGTGACATCGGCCCGAATCGCCACGGCCTCGCCGCCGGCCGCGGCCACAGCCCCTACCACCTCGTCGGCTTCTCCGGCACTGGACCGGTAGTCGACAACGACCCGAAACCCATTCTCCGCGAGCACTAGTGAGGTTGCCGCACCGATTCCCCGGCTGCCTCCGGTGACCACTGCAACACGAGCCATCGGCGAGACCTCCGTCACCGTCTACCGTCCGGGCCACTTTCGGCAACGTGACTTTACATCTGCGATCTGGGTACCGACAGGGGCAAGCAGTCCTGATGTGCTTTGGCACAGGCGAAATCGCCACCGGCACCCTGCCGTCCGAGCCTTGCCCAGGGTGCACCGCACATTAATCCGAGCCGCGAGCACTGTCCACCGCCAACAGCTGAACATTCCGCAAGCATTGGCGGTCCCGCCGGTCGCGCCGACGGGCCGAACGTGGGGTTCGTGAGCGCCTAGAACTCTTTGTGGTTCACGTCGGTGATCAGCCCGCCGTCCATGACGAACTCGCTGCCGGTGGAATAGGACGACTCGTCGCTGGCCAGGAACAGCACGAACGTCGCGACCTCGCGCACTTCCCCGGGCCGGCCCAGCGGAATAGTGACCATGTCTTCCGGCAGGTGGGCGGTCATCGGAGTGCGGATGAAGCCCGGGTGCACGGAGTTGACCCGGATGTTGTGCGGTGCCAGCTCCAGGGCCGCCGACTTGGCCAGCCCACGCACGCCCCACTTGGACGCCACGTACGGGTGCACCATGGGCGCGCCGCGCAGGCCCTCGATCGACGACACGTTGATGATCGAGCCACCGCCGGCCGCGATCATCGGGTCGACGGCCACCCGCATACCCAGGAACGTCCCGGTCAGGTTGACGTCAATGACCTTCTGCCACTTGGCCAGCTCGAAGCTCCTGAGCGGGCCGAGCGCGACGGTTCCGGCGTTGTTGACCAGCACGTTGAGCTTCCCGAATTCGCCGACCGCGGTCGCGACCGCGGCGTCCCACTGGTCGGGCTGCGTCACGTCAAGATGCACATAGCGTGCGGCGTCGCCGATCTCGTCGGCCAGCGCCTTGCCCTCGTCATCGAGGATGTCGCCGATCACCACCTTGGCGCCTTCCTCCGCGAGAAGGCGCGCATCTTCGGCGCCCATCCCGCGGGCACCGCCGCTGATGAGTGCAACTTTGCCGTCTACCCGACCCACGTGAGGGCCTCCTTTCGTTTAGGTGGTCACCAAAGTGCTTGGTGCGTAAAGGCCTTTGCCGGTTACCAGCGGCAAATCGAGTGTGGTCCGAATGCCCGGCGGCGCCGCGATCACCGCCGGGATGGCGTTGACGACGCGGCCCGCGGCGCCGGCGATCGCGGCGTGGTTGTGGTCGCCCTTGCGGCTGCTCGGAATGATGTCGACGGCATAGGAGGGCTCGCCGGTGATCTCGACGCGGTACGAGCCGTCGCCGGAGGCGGGCTGGGGCAGGTCGGGGCGCAGGTCGGGCCGCAGTCGGGTGACGTGCTCGATGACGACGGCCGGGTGGCCCTTGACCATGCCGCGAATCTCGAACTGCAGCACGGCGACGGTGCCCTTGGCCACGTGGCCGATCGCGATGTCGAAATCCTCGGGCGCCGGTTCGCGCTGGTAGGACTCGGCGATCTCGTCGACCTCGATGCCGAGGCCGGCGGCCAGCTGACGGATCGCGGTTCCCCAGGCGATGCTGAGAATGCCCGGCTGCAGCAGCATCGGGATTTCATCCATCGGCCGGGCGAAGCCCATGTAGCTCATGACTTCTTCGCCGTCGTAACTGGCGTAATCGTGTATCTCCATGCAGCGCACCTGCTCGATGCGCTGACACGTCCCGGCGAGCGCGAACGGGATCAGGTCGTTGGCGAATCCCGGGTCGACACCACTGATGAAGATGCTCGAATTACCTTGCTTGGCAGCGTCTTCCACGCGAGCGATGTACTTGTCGGGCATCACGCCCCACGGGTATTGCAGCAGCCCGGGCGACGAGCCGACGACGTTGATGCCGGCGGCCAGGATGCGCATGACGTCGGCCATCGCGTCGGGCAGCCGGGTGTCGCCCATCGCGCAGTAGACGACACACTCGGGCTTGGCGGCGATGATGGCGTCCAGGTCGTTGACCGCAGCGATGCCGGTGACGGTGCGGGCGTCCAGGCCGACGCCGCACAGTTCCCCGGCGTCGCGGCCCACCTTCTCCGGTGTGGACACGCACACGCCGGTCAGTTCGAACTGTGGGTTGGTGATGAGTTCGGCCAGGGCCAGGCCTCCAACGTTTCCGGTACCGACATGCGCGACGCGGATCGCCATCTACAGTCTCCGTCCGTTGAAGCTTGGCAAACTTTTCTAGACACTAGTCCATAACTTCCGGGGCGCCTACGCGGCCGGACTTAACTGCGGCCAGGCAGAATGAAACGCCGATGACACAGCGCGAAGATGTCCAATTCACCTCCGGTGCCGACCGGATCAGCGCATGGCTCTATCGACCCGCCGGTGCCGGCGCCCCGCCGCTTCTGGTGATGGCCCACGGCCTGGGCGCGGTGCGCACCATGCGACTCGATGCCTACGCCGAGCGGTTCACCGCGGCCGGCTACGCCTGCCTGGTCTTCGACTACCGCAACTTCGGCGACAGCGAAGGTCAGCCGCGCCAAGTTCTCGACATCGATATGCAGCTGGCCGACTGGGCCGCCGCCGTGGCCTACGCGCGCAGCCTCGACGGGATCGACCACGATCGAATTGCGCTGTGGGGCACGTCTTTTGCCGGTGGTCATGTGATCGCCACGGCAGCCCGGCTGCCGGGAATCGCCGCCGTCGTCGCGCAATGTCCGTTTACCGACGGCATCGCGTCGGCGCGCACGATCTCCAACCCGTTGGCCACCGCGCGCATCACCGTGCGGGCGATTCGCGACGTTATCGGCGCCCGGCTGGGCCGGCCCCCCGTGATGATCGCGACCGCGGGCAGGCCCGGGGACGTCGCGTTGATGAATACGCCCGACTCCTACGCGGGCTACCTGCGGCTGGTTCCCGACGGCGTCGAACTTCGCAACGAGATCGCCGCGCGCATCACGATGAGCGTCTTCACCTACCGGCCCGGCCTGCTCACCGCGAAGATCGGCTGCCCGATCCTGTTCTGCGTGTGCGAGCACGACTCGCTGGCGCCCGCGGATGCCACCCTGCGCCACGCGGCCAAGGCTCCCCGCGGCGAGGTGCGGACCTACCCCGAGGGGCACTTCGCGATCTATGTCGACGACGCCTTCGAGCGGGTGGTCGCCGACCAGCTCGCCTTCCTCGACAAGCATCTGAAGCCCGCGATCTGAGTCGTCCTACCCCTTCGGGGGCCCGAGGGGAGATTTCGTGCGGATCGCCTCGTCGCGGATCAGCCCCCGCAGCAGCGCGGTGCTGAACTCGGCGGCGATTTCCTTGGCGCTGCGCCGCCCACTCGGCCGCAGCCACCGGTAGCTGCCCAGCGTCATCCCGATGTAGCCCAGCGCCAGCACATGGGAGTCGCATTGGTAGAACTCGCCGCTGGCGATCCCGCGGTCGATCAGGCCGTGCACGTGGTGGTAGACCTGGGCTTCCTTCTCGCGGACCTCGGCGACCTGTTCCTCGGTGAACCACTCGGTGATGTAGGGCTGCTCCTGGAAGTACACTGCGGCGCGCTCGGGATCGCTGGCGATGCCGGTGAGCAGGCGAATCGTGTATTGGTAGAGCGCCTCGCGGGCCGTCCACGAAGGGTCGTCGTGCACGGCGGCCAGCGTGCCCTCGGCGGCCTGGCGGTAGATGTCGAACAGGATCAGCGACTTGCTGGCGTAGTAGTGGTAGACGGTCGCCTTGTTCAGGCCGATGACGTCGGCGACGTCATCCATCCGGGTGCCGTGGTATCCGCGCGCGGCGAACAGCTTGGTGGCGACTGCCAGCAACTCCTCGCGGCGCGTTAACCCGTTGCGGGTGATGCTGTCGGATGACATCTCTACTCACTATCGTCGCTGCCAGCGGGGCCTGATGGGCTTGGATCCAGGCCCGGTTTAAGCAAAGTACCAATCAACTGGTTGGACAGTTTAAGGCCTCGATGCGTTTCGGCCGCCTGTCGCACCGGCCCGGATGCGACTAGACTTCATTATTTGAACTAGTCGCGAGTACGGAGGTGGGGCGATGGATCCGAGTCCGGATTACGACGGCAGCGACGAGATCGAATTCTTCATGAAGTATTTCACCTGGGGCCTGCGCGGGGTTCAGGACGGCAACGGCTACCCGCCGCCGGCCTACCCGCCCGTCTAGACACGTCGCGAGCAGACTTTTTCGCGTCGGCGAACAAATCACGGTTCCGCCCGCCCAGAAGGCGCATTGCGGGCCAGCCGGTGTGATCGTTATATTTCACATTCGCTTTGCGCTGCAAGGTAATTCGGACTGGGCGCGCTCGTCCCGGTAGCACGGGCCGCCAGCCACCAATCATCCGGTCCGGGCATCGGTCCCCACGCGGCACGACGTCGCCGAAACTAGCGTGGGCCCAGTGGACCCGAGTCCGGACTATGGCGCCAGCGACGAAATCGAGTTCTTTATGCACTACCTGAGCTGGGGCTTGCGCGGGGTCCAGAACGGCCAGGGATACCCGCCGCCCGCATATCCGCCTACGTAGACCGGTAGGCGACGTCGAGGCGTTTGACTCCGTTGATCCAGCCCGACCGGAGTCGCTGCGGTTCGGCGAGCTTGGTGATGTCGGGTAACTGTTCAGCGAGCTCATCGAAGATCAATTTGATCTCCATGCGGGCCAGGTTGGCACCGATACAGTAGTGCGCCCCATTGCCACCGAAACTCAGGTGTGGATTGGGATTGCGCGAAATGTCGAATCGAAAAGGGTCTGCGAAGACTTCCTCGTCGAAATTGGCCGAACTGTAAAACAGGCCCACGCGCTGACCTTCCCGAACCGTGACACCGCCGAGTTCGACGTCGGCAAGTGCGGTGCGCTGGAAGCAATGCACGGGGCTGGCCCATCGGATGATCTCGTCGACCGCGGTGGCCGGCCGCTCCCGCTTGAACAGTTCCCATTGATCGGGGTTGTCCAGGAACGCGTTCATCCCATGCGTCATGGCGTTGCGGGTGGTTTCGTTGCCGGCCACGGCCAGCAGGATGACGAAGAACGCGAATTCGACGTCGCCCAGCGCATCCCCGTCGATGTCGGCCTCGATCAGACGAGTGACGATGTCGTCGGCCGGGCAGCGGCGCCGCTCGTCGGCCATGTTGTAGGCGTAGGCCATCAGCTCGGCGTTGGCGACGGTGGGATCGCTGTCGAAGTCGGGATCGTCGGTGTTCATGATCGCGTTGGTCCAGTCGAACAACTTCGCGCGGTCTGCCTCCGGCACACCGATCAGGTCGGCGATCGCCAGCAGGGGCAGGTTCATCGCGATGTCGTCGACGAAGTTGCCGTCCTGCTTGAGCGAGGCGGTGCGCACGATGTCGGCCGCCGCCCCGGCCAGCTTCTCTTCGAGCTGGCTAGTCGCGCGCGGTGTGAACAGCCGCGATACCAGCTTGCGCAGCCGGGTGTGCTCGGGCGCGTCGTGGTTGACCAGCAAGGCTTTTGTCAATTCGAGTTGATCAGCGGTGACCCCGTCGGGAAGGCGCATGACCGCGCCCTTGCGGTTGGTCGACCACAGCTCGCTGTCCCTGGAGACCGCCTTGACGTCTTCGTGGCGGCTGATCACCCAGTAGCCACCGTCGTCGAAGATCGACTCGGGCTGTGCGTTCCACCAGACCGGGGCGGTGCGGCGCAGCTCGGCGAATTGAGTGACCGGAAGGCCCGCCAGCAATACGTCGGGGTCGGTGAAATCGAAATTCTCCCCGAACGGACACGTCGTCGTGTTCATGTCGTCTCCTTCAACCCCACCGATCATACAGATGTTTACAAGACGTATGACCAGGGGAAAACGCGCGCGTCGGCTATCGTCGCGGTGTGCGGACCCGTGGATGGGGCGGCAGCGTTCCGGCCAGCGATGAAGAGGCGGTGGCCCGCATCCTGTCGGCCACCCGCCAAACCATCGACGAGCGCGGCGACCAGATCACCTTGGCCGATGTCGCGCGCACCCTGAACGTGACGCGGCAGACGATCTATCACTACTTCGCCTCGACCGACGAGCTGCTACAGGCGACGGCTCAAGACGCGACCGCCGACTTCATGGACCACCTCGCGACGGCGCTGCACGGCATGACCGACCCGGCTGCGGCTCTGATCGAGGGCATCTGCCTGACCCTGGAGCGCTTGCCCAAAGATCCCTATATCGGCCTGATGCTGCGGGCGTCGCGCACCGCGGCGTTCGCCGAACAGGTCACCGTCACAAACGACTCCGCCCGCGTGTTGGGACATTCGATCTTGGACCGCCTCGACGTCGATTGGTCACCGTTTCCACCTGCTGCGATCGAAGACATCCTGCAGATTGTGTTGCGCACTCTGCAGTCGTTCATCATGTCTCCGCCGACCGGCGGGGTGACCGAACTGCGCCGTCTGCTCAGCGTGTGGATCGGTCCCGTGGTTGCGGCGCTACCGCGCAACGCGGGCTAGAGCGCCTTGAGTTCCTCGGCGACCGCTGTCACCGATTTCTTCGCATCGCCGAACAGCATGCTGGTGCCCTCGCCGTAGAACAGCGGGTTGTCGATACCGGCGAACCCGGAATTCATCGACCGCTTGAGCACGATCACCGACCTGGCCTTGTCCACATTGAGGATCGGCATGCCGTAGATCGGGCTGGACGCATCGGTGCGGGCCGCCGGGTTGGTGACGTCGTTGGCGCCGATCACGATCGCGACATCCGTACGGGCGAACTCGTCGTTGATGTCGTCCATGTCCTTCATCGCGTCGTAGTCCACCTCGGCCTCGGCCAGCAGCACGTTCATGTGCCCGGGCATCCGGCCGGCGACCGGGTGGATGGCGTACTTCACCGTCACACCCTTCTTCTCCAGCAGGGACGCCATGTCCTTGACGGCGTGCTGCGCCTGCGCGACGGCCAGCCCGTAACCCGGCACCACGATCACCTGGTTGGCGTAGGCCATCTGAATCGCGGCATCGGCGGCCGAGGTGGCCTTGACGGTCCGGTCGCCGGCGCCGGCACCGCTGGGCGCCACTCCGCCGCCGCCGAAGCCGCCCGCGACGATCGCCGGGATGGACCGGTTCATCGCCTTGGCCATCAGGTTGGTCAGGATCGAACCCGACGCCCCGACGATCATGCCGGCCACGATCATCGCGGTGTTGTTCAGCGCCAGGCCCGCCGCTGCGGCCGAAAGCCCGGTCATCGCGTTCAGCAGCGAGATGACCACCGGCATGTCGGCGCCACCGATCGGCAGCACCACCATCAGACCCAGCACACCCGCGGCGGCCAGCAGGCCGACCATCCACCACAGCGACACCCCGCCGGAGCCCGGATGCGCGTCCAGGCCGATGACCACCGCCGCGCCGACCGCTGCGGCCAGCAGCAGCAGGTTCAGTGGCTGCTGTGCCTTTCCGACGCCGATCGGGCTGCCGGAGATGATCTCCTGCAACTTGCCGAATGCGATGATCGAACCCCAGAACGAGATCGACCCGATGATCGCGGCGAACAGCGAGGCCACCACGATTTGCACGGTCGGCGACTCGCCGTGCTGGAAGGCCGAGAAGCCGCTGGTCTCCATGAACTCCGCAAGTGCGATCAGGGCGACCGTTCCGCCACCGACGCCGTTGAAGAACGCCACCAGCTGCGGCATCGCGGTCATCTTGGTCAGCCGCGCCGGCGGGACGCCGAGCACCACACCCACCACCAGGCCGCCGATGATCAGCGGCCACTGGGTGGTGTGGCGGATCATCACCAGCGTGGCCGCGACGGCCAGGGTCATGCCGACTGCGGCGATCAAGTTCCCGCGCACTGCGGTCCTGGGCCCGGTCAGACCCATCAGCCCATAGATGAACAGTGAGAACGAGATCAGGTAAAGGACGGTGACCAGGTAGTTCATTTCGCCGCCGGCACTTCCGCTTTGTCGGCCTTCACGGCCGACGGTTTCTTCTTGCCCTTGAACATGCCCAGCATCCGGTCGGTGACGATGAAGCCGCCGATGACGTTCAGCGTGCCGAAGACAACGGCAACGAACAGCACGATCTGCACGGCGATCGACGGGTGTTCGACCTCGCCGAACACCACCAGCGCGCCGAGCACGACAATTCCGTGGATGGCGTTGGTCCCGGACATCAGCGGGGTGTGCAGCGTGTTGGGCACCTTGGAAATCACCGCGAACCCGACGAATCCGGACAACACCAGGATCGCCAGGTTTTCCAGCAGTCCGTTGTACATCTAGGAGTCCTCTCGAGTCACGCACGATTCCGCGACGACTTCGTCGTCAAAGTCAGGCGCCAACTGGCCGTCCTTGATCAGCAATTCCAGCAGCGCGGTGATGTTCTTGCTGTACAGCTCGCTGGCGTGCTCGGGCATCGTCGCCGGCAGGTTGAGCGGCGAGGCGATGGTGACGTCGTGGCGGACGACCGTCTGCCCGGGCTCGGTGAGCTCGCAGTTGCCCCCGGTTTCCCCGGCCAGGTCGACCACCACGCTGCCGGGCTTCATTGCTTGCACCGCGGCGGCGGTCACCAGGCGCGGCGCGGGCCGGCCCGGGACCAGCGCCGTGGTGATCACGACGTCGAATCCACTGATCGCTTTTTCCAATGCCTGCTGCTGCTCGGCGCGTTCGGAGTCGGTGAGTTCGCGGGCGTACCCGCCCTCACCGGCCGCGTCGATGCCGACCTCGAGCCACTGCGCCCCCACCGACCGCACCTGGTCGGCCACCTCGGGACGCACGTCGTACCCGGTGGTGCGCCCGCCGAGCCGCTTGGCCGTCGCCAGCGCCTGCAGCCCGGCCACGCCCACCCCGAGCACCAGCACCGTGGCCGGCTTGACCGTGCCCGCCGCCGTCGTCAGCATCGGGAAAAACCGGGTGGACTCCGACGCCGCCAGCAGCACGGCCTTGTAGCCGGAGACGTTGCCCTGTGACGACAACGCATCCATCGCCTGGGCGCGGGAGATGCGCGGGATGGCCTCGAGTGCGAACGCCTGGACACCGGCCGACTTCAGCGCGCCGATCGAGTTCTCGGCATTGCGGGGCGCCAGGAAGCCGATCAAGGTCTGACCGCTGTGCAGCTTGCCGACCTCGGCGGCCGTCGGCGGCGCGACCTTGACGACGATATCGGCGGCCCACGCATCTCCAATGGTGGCGCCGGCCTCGGTGTAGAGCTCGTCGGGAAGCAAAGCCCGCGCACCCGCGCCGGCCTCGACCACCACCGCCACACCGCTGCCCACCAGGGCTGCGACCGCCTTGGGTACCAGCGCAACACGCCGCTCATCGGTCCCGGACTCAGCGACCACCCCGATCGTCGTCTGCGCATCTGTCATGGCGCGTACATCTACTTTCCTTAGCTCAACTGCCTTGTTGCGAACTCCGTTGAGTTGAACACCCTAGCGGCCGCTACCAAAGCGGGATGTCTTGGCCGTGTTCGGATGCCGGCCTGGGCCCGAAGTAGCGCCGTGCTGATTCCACGATCGGCACGTCGTTGATGCTGGCCTCGCGGCGCGCCATCAATCCGGACGGCGTGAATTCCCACAGTTCGTTGCCGTAGCTGCGATACCACTGGCCGGTGTCATCGTGGCACTCGTACTGGAACCGCACGGCGATCCGGTTGTCGTGGAAGTCCCACAGCGCTTTGCGCAGCGCATAGTCGAGTTCGCGCTGCCACTTGCGGGTCAGGAACGCCACGATCGCGGCCCTGCCGACGACGTGCTCGCCGCGGTTTCGCCATTGCGAGTCGGGGGTGTAGGCCAGGCTGACTTTTTCGGGGTCGCGGGTGTTCCAGGCGTCTTCGGCGGCCTGGACCTTCTGCAGTGCCGTTTCATACGTGAACGGGGGGAACGGGGTACGGGCTTCGCCGGCGTCGGTCATGACCCATGTCTACCGCGAGCAGACGCAGAGTCGCACGAATCCGCACTGCAGCATGCGATTCTGCGTCTGCTCGCGAAGGCCCGCGGACAGTGACCTATCGTGACGGTCATGGACTTCGCGATGTCGGCTAAGGCCACCGACTACCACAAGCGGTTGTCCGACTTCATGACTGAGTATGTCTTTCCGGCTGAGGCCGCCTACGACAGCTACCGCCACGAGGCCGGCCCCGACGACCACACCGTTCCGCCAGTCATCGAGGAACTCAAAACCAAGGCCAAAGAACGCGGCCTGTGGAACCTGTTCCTGCCGGCCGAGTCGGGGCTGACCAACCTGGAATACGCCCCACTGGCCGAGCTGACCGGCTGGAGCCTGGAGCTCGCCCCCGAGGCGGTCAACTGCGCGGCGCCGGACACCGGAAACATGGAGACCCTGCACCTGTTCGCCACCGAGGAGCAGCGCAAGCAGTGGCTGGAGCCGTTGCTGGCCGGCGAGATCCGCAGCGCCTTCTCGATGACCGAGCCAGCGGTCGCCAGCAGCGACGCCCGCAACATCCAGACGGCCATCGTGCGCGACGGCGCCGACTACGTCATCAACGGCCGCAAGTGGTGGACCTCAGGCGCGTCGGACCCGCGCTGCAAGATCCTGATCGTGATGGGCCGCACCAATCCCGACGCGGCCAGCCACCAGCAGCAGTCGATGGTCCTGGTGCCGATGGACACCCCGGGCGTGACGGTGGTGCGCTCGACTCCGGTGTTCGGCTGGCAGGACCAGCACGGGCACTGCGAGATCGTTTACGACAACGTCCGGGTACCGGCCACCAACCTGCTGGGCGAAGAGGGCGGCGGCTTCGCGATCGCCCAGGCCCGGCTCGGACCGGGCCGCATCCACCACTGCATGCGCGCGCTCGGCGGCGCCGAACGCGCCCTGGCCCTGATGGTGCACCGAGCCAACACCCGCATCGCGTTCGGCCGTCCGCTGGCCGACCAGGGCCTGGTGCAGCAAGCAATTGCCAAGTCCCGCAACGAAATCGACCAGTCTCGGCTGCTCTGCGAAAAGGCGGCGTGGACCATCGACCAGCACGGCAACAAGGCCGCCCATCTCCTGGTGTCGCAGATCAAAGCGGTTGCGCCGCAAGTGGCCTGCGACGTCATCGACCGCGCGATCCAGGTGCATGGGGCCGCCGGCGTCAGCGACGACACGGTGCTGGCCCGCCTCTACGGCTGGCATCGCGCGATGCGGATCTTCGACGGACCCGACGAGGTGCACATGCGAACGATCGCGCGTACCGAAATCGGCCGGGAGAAATCCACTTTCGCCGCGGCGGTGACCCCACATGACTAGGGCTCTGCGAGAACTGTCCGGCGGGTGGAACTTTCGCGATGTCGCCGACGGCGCGCCCGCGCTTCGGCCCGGACGGCTGTTCCGGTCCGGCGAGCTGAGCCGGCTCGACGATGACGGCCGCGAAACGTTGCGCCAGTTGGGCATCACCGACGTCGCCGACCTGCGCGCGAACCGCGAAGTTGCCCGCCGCGGACCGGGATTGGTGCCCGACGGCGTCGAGATCCACCTGCTGCCCTTCCCCGATCTCGGCGCCGAAGAGTCCGATACCGACGGGCAGGCTCCGCACGAAGCGGCATTCCAGAAACTGCGCACCGGCGAGGGCGGCTCCGGCGAGTCGGAGCTCTCCATCAACGAGGCCGCCACCCGCTACATGGTCGACGAATACCGGCAATTCCCAACGCGTAACGGAGCGCAGCGCGCGCTGCACCGCGTCGTCACGCTGCTGGCGGCCGGACGCCCGGTGCTCACGCACTGCTTCGCGGGCAAGGACCGCACCGGCTTCGTGGTGGCCACGGTGCTGGAAACGATCGGCATCGATCGCGACACCATCCTCGCCGACTTCCTGCGTAGCAACGACGCCGTACCACAGCTACGCACGCAGATCTCGGAGATGATCGCGCAGCGCAGCGACACCGAGCTGACCCCGGAGGTGGTGACCTTCACCGAGGCACGGCTGTCCGACGGGGTTCTCGGCGTCCGCGAGGAGTACCTGGCCGCCGCGCACCGCACCATCGACGATGAATTCGGTTCGCTGAACGCCTACCTGCGCGACTCGGCTATCAGCGAGGCCGACGTAGAGCGCCTACGCGGCGCGCTGCTCGCCTGACTCGCTGACCACCCCGGTCGCCCGGCCTTATCCCAGCTTGAAGTCGGCCTTCTTTGCCGCGGACAGGTCGGTGATCTCGTCCCACTGCGCGGCGATGTCGTCCACTGTGGGCGGCTTGTCGAAGTTGGCGCCGTCGTTCTGGAACAGCGCGACACGCTGCACCTTGCCACCACCGACCACGAAAACCGAAGCGTTGTTGGGGTTTTCCTCGGTGCACAGGTAGGCCACCACCGGCGCCACATACTCCGGGGTGAGCTTCTGCAGCACTTCCTTCGGGAGGATGTCCTCGGTCATTCGGGTGGCCGCGATCGGGGCGACCGCGTTCGCGTGGATGTTGTACTTGGCCCCCTCCAGCGCGAGGCTGTTGATCAGGCCGACCAGCCCGAGCTTGGCCGCCCCGTAGTTGGTCTGGCCGAAGTTGCCGAACAGTCCGCTGGTGGAGGTGGCGACGACCACGCGGCCGTAGCTCTGCTCCCGGAAGTGCGGCCAGGCGGCGCGAATGACGTTGTACCCGCCGTACAGGTGCACCTTGAGCACGGCGTCCCAGTTCTCGAACGACATCTTGTGGAAGGTGCCGTCGCGCAGGATCCCGGCGTTGCTCACCACACCGTGGATGGCGCCGAACTCGTCGAGCGCGGTCTTGATGATGCTCTCGGCGCCCGCTTGCTCGGCGACGCTGTCGTAGTTGGCGGCTGCCCGGCCACCGGCGTCCTTGATCTCCTTGACCACCTCGTCGGCCATGTTGTGGCCGGCGCCGGTGCCGTCGCGGGCTCCACCGAGGTCGTTGACGATGACGCTGGCGCCCTCCTTGGCGAGGGTGAGCGCGTATTCACGCCCGAGCCCTCCACCGGCTCCAGTGACGACGATGACGCGATCCTGCACTCCGGGCATCAGGTTCCTCTCTGCGTTGAGAAATCAAAGGTTGTGGTCGGCTCTCGAAAGTTGCCGGGCCAGTGTGTCAGAACAGCCTGCGGGCCAACTTCAGTGCCCGCTCCGTGTACGGCGGGTAGGTGAAGCTGGAGAGGTCGGGACGGGTCGGTTTGGTCAGCACCGACTTGCGGTGGCTGAACTCCTCAAAGCCCCACTTGCCGTGGTAGGCACCCATTCCCGATGCGCCGACCCCGCCGAACGGCAACTTGGCCGTCGACACCTGGAAGGCGAGATGGTTGACCAGCATGCCGCCGGCCGGAACCTCCCTGATCACCTTCTCGCGGACTTCGCGCGACTTGGTGAACAGGTACGCCGACAATGGCTTGGGCCGTGCGTTGACGAAACGTATTGCGTCGTCCAGGGATTGGACGGTGATCACCGGCAGGAGCGGTCCGAAGATCTCGTTTGTCATCAGCGGGCCGTCCACGTCGGGGTCGACGACGACCGTCGGCTCGATGCGCAGGGTCGACGGGTCACAGCCGCCGCCAACGCTGACCTTGCCACCCGCGCCCTTGAGGTAACCGCTGAGCCGGTCGAACTGGCGCTGGTTGGCCACCCGCATCCCGGTCGGCCCCTCCGAGCGGTACTTCGTAATGGCCGCGCTGATCTTGCTCACGAGTTCGTCGCGGATCTTCGCGTCGGCCAGCACGTAGTCGGGCGCCACGCACGTCTGCCCGCCGTTGAGCAGTTTGATCCAGGCGATCCGTTTGGCCGCGACGTCCACGTCGGCATCAGCCGCGACGATCACCGGGCTCTTGCCGCCGAGTTCGAGCGTGCACGGGGTCAGGTACGGCGCCGCGCCTTCGTAGACCTTGCGGCCGATCTCGGTGCCACCGGTGAACATCACCCGGTCCAAGCCCTGCGCGATCAGCTCCTGGCTTACCGCGCCGTCGCCTTCGATCACCGCGATCGCATCACTGTCGAGATAGCGCGGCACCAGCTCGGCCATCAGGTGCGAAGAAGCGGCCGCGATTTCCGACGGCTTGAGCACCACGGCGTTTCCGGCGGCGATCGCGCCGACCGCCGGACCCAGGGTCAGGTAGAACGGGTAATTCCAGGCGCCGATGACCAGCACGGTGCCGTAAGGCTCGTACTCGATCCAGCCCCGGCCGGGAAGTTGCGCCGCCTCGAGGAGGCGGTATTTGCGTTTCGTCCACTTGCGCACGTTCTTGGCGGCGTACTTGGCCTCGCCGATAGTGCCGGCGACATCGCCGATGAACGCCTCGAACGGGTGGCGGTCCAGATCCTCGGCAAGCGCGGCGTTGATCGCGGCGTCGTTTTCTTCCATCAACTTGGCCAGCTGCAGCAGCTGACGCTTGCGCCACTCCAGGTCACGGGTGCGCCCGGTGGCGAATGTCTGGCGCAGCCGGGCCACCGTCGCGGGGATATCGACGGGCCGGGCCGCCCCGGCCCCGTTGGTGGACTCGGATGTCTTTGGTGCAACCGATTCGGTAGTCATCGCTGTCTTCCCTTCTCGCACCTTCCCGGAGATGCCCACAACTGTGTGCGTGGACACTCATGGGCGATAACCGCGATCCTAACCATCCGGTTGGGTGGGCAGTAAACGAAGTCCGGCAGGCGCCAACGATCGACTCGTTGACAAAGAGCCGTCTCGCCACTGATGTGGCCAGACCGCCTGGTCAGGGTTTGGTTGCGGTCACATAGCTGACGACGAACGGTCGGCTCTCGGGCTGCGACGGCCGGCCCAGCCGTAGCGCCTCTTCGTGCCCGTCGACCGCCCCGGTGGTCCAGCCGTGAGCCGCGAACCAGTCCGCACAGTCGGGCCGCTCCCCATCCTCGAACCACAGGTCGAATGGGTTGAACGAGGTGTCTTCGCCGCGCGCTTCGCGCTTGGCGCGCAACTCGGCGAACCTCTCCTCGGCTTCCCGGCGCCTGTCCGGGTCGATGCCGAAGTTTTCGACGGACACCTGGCTGCCCGATGCGCTCAGCCCATCGATCGCGACGAACAGAGCTTCCTGCGCCGCAGCAGGCAGGAACGGCAGCAGCCCTTCGGCCAGCCACGCGGTCGGCCGACTCGCGTCGAAACCATTGTCGCGCAACGCCTGTGGCCAGTCGTGGCGCAGGTCGACGGGCACCGGCCGCCGGTCGGCGATCGGTGTGGCACCGTGGTTGGCCAGCGTCTTGGTCTTGTACTCCAGCACCTTGGGCAAATCGATCTCATAAACGATCGTGCCGGCCGGCCAATCCAAGCGGTAGGCGCGGGAGTCCAGACCGGCGGCCAACAGCACGATCTGCCGAATACCAGCCTGCGCGGCGGCGCCGAAGTAGGCATCGAAAAAGTGGGTGCGCACTGCCTGCGAGTCGATCATGTTCTGCGACCGGACCCGGAAGTCTTCGTCCTCGGCTTCGTCGTCGTCTTCCGCGCCGGCCCACCACGCGGCCACCTGCTCGCGAACACCCTCGAGTTCGGGCGTCGAGACCAGCGGCTCGGCGAACTGGTCGCGGATCAGCGGATCAGCGCTGCCGGTCTCGGCGGCACGGGCCAGCGCGACCATCACCGCGGTCGCCCCGACGCTGGTGGCGATGTCCCAGGAGTCGTCCGCGGTGCGCGGCATTTACAGGCGCTCTGCGACCACGAAGTCGGAGAAGGCGTCCTTGTCATCGTCCAGCTCGACGCTGTCAACCCGGCGGCCTACGCGGTCCATCTCGTCCAGCGAGTTTTGCGCCGTGGCGCGCCAGCCGTGGTCGTTGAGCCAGTCCGCGACGTTCGCGCGGTGCTCGTCGCGATACATCAGCTCGCCGACATCGACACTCTGCTCGATGCCGATCTCGTCGGCCACCTTCTTGAGCCGTTCCCGCATCTGCTCACGCCGCTCATCGGAGTGCGTGGGTGCGGTCTCGGCCGAGACGCGGCTGCCCGCCGGGCTCAGCTCGCCGATCTGGGTGAACAACTTGTCCTGCGCCTCGGCGGGCAGGTACATCAGTAGTCCCTCGGCCAGCCAGGCGGTGCGCTGAGCCGGGTCGAAGCCGGCGGCACGCAGCGCGGCCGGCCAGTCTTCGCGCAGATCGATGGCTACCTCGCGACGATCGGCGGAAGCGGTGGCGCCGCTTTCGGCCAGTGTGGAGGATTTGTAGTCCAGCACCTGGGGCTGGTCGATCTCGTAGACGGTGGTGCCGGCCGGCCAGTCCAGGCGATACGCGCGCGAATCCAGTCCCGACGCGAGGATCACTACCTGGCGGATCCCGGCGGCGACGGCATCGGCGAAGTACGAGTCGAAGAAGTGGGTCCGCACCGCCTGGTAGCCGCGCATGTGGTGGATGCGAGCGGCGGATTCTTCATCGATGGCTTCGATCTTGGCCACGACGTCAGGGTCGAGCATGGCCTCCCAGATGATCTCGGCCCCGGCGTTGTTCACCAGCAGTCTGGCGTAGGGGTCGTGGATCAGCGCGTCGGGCTGCTCGGTTTCGATCGCCCGGGCGGCGGCCACCATGACCGCGGTGCTACCGACGCTCGTCTTGATGTCCCAAGTGTCGTCATGTGTGCGCAGTGAACTCATTGCGTGCTCCCGGTCTTGTCGTGTCTCGTTGGGTCAGTGGGTTGGTCCGCCGAAACGCGCCCGCAGCAGCGCGCTGCGCACGGCATCGTCGGCCAGGTCTTCGGGGACCGCGCGGCCCAGCCGGGCCATCTCTTCCCGGTTGTTCACGACTGTCACCTGCCAGCCGTGGTCGGTCAGCCAGTCGGCGGCATCCGTTCGGTCGGGCTCGTGGAAGGTCAGCGCCTGGACGTTGACGTCCAGGCCGAGCCGATCGCGCATCCGCTGCCAGCGGTTGGTGTTGCTGCTCGAGTTCATGCCGAACGCCTCGATAGCGACCTGGCTGCCCGGCGCGCTGAGCGCGGTGAACATCTCGAAAAGCCGGTCCTGGGCATCGCTGGGCAGATACGGCAACAGGCCCTCGGCCAGCCATGCCGTCGGTTGGGTGCGGTCGAATCCGGCCGCCGTCAGCGACGCGGGCCAGTCTTCGCGCAGATCGATCGCGATCGTGCGCCGACGGGCGGTGGGCACCGCGCCATGCGATTCCAGAATCGCGGTTTTGTACTCCAGCACCTTGGGCTGGTCGATCTCGTAGAGCGCGGTCTCGACGGGCCAATCCAGCCGATAGGCCCGGGAGTCCAGGCCGGCGGCCAGTATCACCACCTGCCGGATCCCGTCGCGGGCGGCGTCGGCGAAGTAGTCGTCGAAGAAGTGCGTGCGTACGGCCTGGTAGTCGATGCCGAGGCGATGCGCCCGCTGCCCCTGCACGTCGCCGTCCAGCCAGGCCAGCTCGGGATCGGTCAGCCGGGCCCACGCGTGTCCGGCGGGCGACACCAGTTTCCAGGCGAATTCGTCACGAATCAGCGGGTCGGTTCCAGCCGTCTCCGCGGCGCGCGCGGCCGCGACACTCAACGCAGTGGCGCCGACGAGCTCGGTGATGGCCCACGAGTCACCCGCGGTCCGAAGCGAGGGTGGTAGTGGGGGCTGCAACGAGGAGGAATCGTCGAGATCAGTCATCTCGGGCCATGCTACCCGAATAAGTTAGTTAGCCTATACGCTTTGTGCGCGATCTCACTGCGCGCCCGAGCGTCCCGGTTACCCGGGCTAGGCCCCGGACCGAAACAGCGCGCCGTCCAGCAACTGGCCCAGCATGCCGGTGACGGCCTGCATTTCCTGGTAGCTCTGGACATAACCGGCGTAGAACCCGGCACCGCACAGCACCACGAGGAGTGTCTCGATCAACGCATTGGCATCGATGTCGGTTGCGAACTCCCCCTGCGCGATTGCGTCGTTGATCACCCGCGTCAAAAACTCCCGGCAAATCCGTATCGCGTCGTTTTCGGATTGGCTCAATTCCGGGTGGCGCTGGGATTCCAGAATCGAACCGATCAAAAACGCCGAGGCCGAGGGATGCTCGGAATTCACAGCCACCGCCGCCGAGATGAACCCGGTGAGCCGCGCCATCAGGGTTGTCTCGCGGTCCGCCTGCGCAATACCGGCGCCGAATAGGAGTTCGGTGGTTTGGCTCAACACTTCCCGATACAGCACTCGCTTGCTGGAAAAGTAGTGGTTGATGGCCGGCCGGGTGAGATCGGCACGCACCGCGATCGCCTGGAAGGTGGCTCCCTCGTAGCCGCGCTCACTGAAGACGATTCGCCCGGCGCGCAAGATTCTCTTGCGCGTCTCGTCAGCCTTGGCGGCGGGTGGACGGCCCGGCCGGCGCCTCGCCGTTGACGGCACCGTTAAAGTGTGCCACCCGCGTGATGCGGCATTAAAGCATTTGGCGGAATATTGCCAAATTTTCCCGCTTGGTAGTCCTCGACTGCTTGGATCAATTCCGCTCGCGAGTTCATCACGAATGGCCCGTAGTGGAAAACCGGCTCGCGAATCGGCTGTCCGCCCAGGAACAGCACATCAATTGCCGAGATTGATGACGATCCCCGGGCGGCGTCAGCCGTCACGCTGATCCGGTCGCCGGGCCCGAGCACAGCTAACTGGCCCTGGTGAATCGGATGCTCGATCGGACCAACAGATCCACTCCCGGACAACACATACACCAGCGCGTTGAAATCGCGCGGCCAGGGAATGTTGAGCCTGGCCCCGCTTTGAATCGTGGCGTGCGCCAGCGTGATTGGCGTGTGAGTGGCACCGGGCCCGCGGTGACCGTCGATCTCACCGGCGATGATGCGGACCAGCGCCCCGCCATCGTCGGAGGCGAGCAACCTGGCATCGTTGCCTTCGATGGCCTGATACCTCGGCGGTGCGAACTTGTCCTTCTTCGGCAGGTTCACCCAGAGCTGGATGCCGTGGAAGACACCGCCGCTTTCGACCAATTCCGCGGGCGGGGTCTCGATGTGCAGGATGCCCGAACCGGCCGTCATCCACTGCGTGGCACCGTCGGTGATCAGGCCGCCACCTCCGTGGGAGTCCTGATGCGCGAACTTGCCGTCGATCATGTAGGTGACGGTTTCGAAGCCACGGTGCGGGTGCCAATCGGTACCCCGCGGCTGCCCCGGCTGGTAGTTCACCTCGCCCATCTGGTCCATATGCACAAACGGGTCCAGGGCCGCCGTGCTCACCCCGGCGAATGCCCGGACGACCGGGAATCCCTCGCCCTCGTACCCACGTGGACCGGTGCTGACCGATCGGACCGGTCGTTCGGTCTGCTGCGGACTGGCCGCGCTCACCCGGGGCAATGTCAACGTGTCTGCGGTGATGGCAGGCATATCGACCTCCTTCATTCTCGAACTACCCATATAACCGGACCGGAGTCCGCTTATTCCCTGACGACAACCGGCAGCCCGGCCGGGTCGCCTCGGGATTGCCCGGGTAGCGCCGAACGGACGGTGGGTTGGCCCTGCGCTGACCCACCTGCCGCACAACGGGCGGCAGCCGATAGTTTGGATAGGCAATATTTGCTGAAGTGGACGGTCGCCGCGGCATGCCCGATCCTGGAACGCAAAGCGAGAAGGTCGGTGGGGAAGGGTGAAGCGGATGGGGCAAAACGAGTCGGCCGCTGATCCCATCGGGGTGTCGCGGCCGGTATCCGATGCGGTGGGGCAGCTCGCCGGCTGGCTGCGCGCAAACCGCCTGGGATTGTTTTGCGTGGCGATCGTGGTGGGGGTCGGCGCCGGGCTCGGCGCGGTGGCATTCCGCTACCTGATCTTTGGCTTCACCTGGCTAGCGACCGGACACGATGAATTCGGCCAGCAGGGCTGGGTGGCCAGCGACCACTTGCCCTGGCTGGGGGTGGCGTTCTACGCGGTCATCCCGGTCATCGGCGGGTTGCTGTACGGGCCGCTGATCTCCCGGTTTGCTCGCGAGGCTCGGGGCCACGGGGTGCCAGAAGTCATGATCGCCGTCGCGGAGAACGGCGGTCGCATCCGTCCCCAGGTGACGGTGGTGAAAGCGCTCGCCTCGGCGGTCTGCATCGGCACCGGCGGGTCGGTCGGTCGCGAAGGACCGATCGTACAAATAGGCGCGGCGCTGGCGTCCAGCTTCGGTCAGTGGGTGCGAATGCCGGAAAACCGGCTGCGGGTGCTGGTGGCCTGCGGCGCCGCGGGCGGCATCTCAGCCACATTCAACGCCCCCATCACCGGCGTATTCTTCGCCGTCGAATTGATCCTGCGCGAACTGTCCATCGAAGCGATCTTCACCATCATGCTGTCGTCGATGGTTGCCGACGTGATTGCCCGGGTTTTCTTCGGCTCAGCTCCCTTCCTCACCCAGCTTCCCCAAGGCATCGAGCTGAACCACATCGCCAACTACCTGCTGGTCGCGCTCCTCGCGGCAATCGCCGGACTGCTCGGGATCCTGTTCAAGAACATCCTGTACAAGACCGAGGATCTATGCGACCGGGTATGGGGCCAGCGTCCGGATTGGGCGCGGCCGGCCGTCGGTGGGATCGTGCTCGGCCTGCTACTACTCGCGCTGCCTCAGTTGTACGGGGTGGGCTACCCGGTTATGTACGCCGCCTTCGCCGGTCACTACGCGCTGTGGTTCCTGGTGATCCTCGCCGCCGGCAAGATGCTGGCCTGCAGCCTGACCATCGGAATCGGCGGCTCGGGCGGTGTATTCGCTCCCTCCCTGTTCGTCGGGGCTACCGCCGGGATGGCTTTCGGGCTGATCGTCCAGCACACAATCGGCACGGCCGTCGGGCATCCCGCGCTGTACGCCATCGTCGGCATGGGTGCCGTGTTCGCCTCAGCCGCGCGCGCCCCGCTCACGGCCCTGGCCAGCACGGTCGAGATGACCGGGGACTTCACCCTCACCCTGCCGGTCATGCTGGCCGTAGCGGTTGGCACGACGGTCTCCCGGGGGATCTCCTACGGCACCATCTACACCACCAAACTGCTGCGGCGAGGCATCGATATCGACCGCCCCATCCCGAGTCATGCGTTCGCCGACCTCACCGCGGCCGACGCCATGCACCGCTTCGCCGCGCCCCTCGATCTGACCCGGCCAACGGTCGACGGCGACCGGGATTGGGCAGCATTACTCGGCCCCGTGACCCGCATCCGCGAACCGCAGGCGTTATTCGCCAACGACAGCCTTGCCCAAGCCCTGCGCCAGCTCGTCCTTTACGGCCGCGACGGACTGCCGGTCATCGACACCGAGGCCCGGCGCGTTCAAGGCTGGCTGACCAATCAGGATGTGCTGCGCGCGGTCGGGGCCCGCATCACCGATGTCCAACCGGAAGTCGCGGCCAGCCGTCAAGCCGCCGAATGGGCCGACCCGCAAGCCATAAAAGCCGAACACGACCCGCGAAGCCAGCTCGACGGGTACTGCATCGTCGAACACACGCTGTCGCCCGATTCCGCCGCGGTCGGAAGGGCTCTCGGCGATCTCGACTGGCCGGCCGGCCACCTCCCCGTGTCGGTAATCCACAATCGACAACTCGTCGATGCCGACACGGCCGGACGGCTCGCCGTGGGCGACCGGATCAACATCCTCGCGCCCAACAACGGCGCCCCGAATACGGCACCCAAAGAATGAGACCGATTACTATGAACTGGGTTTTTACGCCTTGCGCCGCGCGGTCTCGGCAGCGCCCTTTTCGGTCTTCTTGCCCCCGTGGCTCAGCTTGCCGCCGGCGCTCTCCAGGTGGGCGCGGACGAACCATTGGAACTTCTCCAGGTGCCCGGCCTCACCGATCAAGAGATCCTGCGTGACCTGGTCGAGTTCGTCTGTCTCGTCAATGGCTTGGCGGATGTCCTCGATCACACCGTTGTAGACCAGGTCCAGCGCCGCCAGGTGTGCCTGGACGGTGTCGCGGCCAACCGAATAGTCGTCCCATGCGCGGTCGCGGATGATAGCGCCCGGGGTACCTTCGGGCGAAGCACCAAGGGCCGCAATGCGTTCGGCGACGTCGTCGGCAAAGGCCCGTACCGCTTCCACCTGGGGATCGATCATCTCGTGCACGCCAATGAAGTTGGGGCCCACGACATTCCAGTGAATGTGCTTCAGCGTCAGGTGCAGATCGTTGTAGGTGCTCAATTGCTTCTGCAACAGTTCGGCGAGCCGCGCACCCTGCTTGTCAGTCAATCCCGGAATGGTGAACTGAGTCATCGATTGCTCCCTGCAATTCGTATCCGTCGATTCACGACGAGTACCCGAAGACCTAGCTCGAAAACACCGGCTGGTCAGAGGGCGTGGATTTGCTGGACGGGCAGTCGTGCGCCGCGGCGCGGCTCGTAGGCCAGTCCGCTGGCTTCGAGTAAGCGAACAACTCGGTGGCGATGCGGTCGCATCGGTTCCAGCAGCTCGAGCATGCCGTCGTCATCGACCGGGTGGCCCGCCAGGGTCCAGCCGATCATCTTCGGGACGTGGTAGTCCCCCACCGAAACGGCATCGGGATCGCCGAACGCCCGTTGCGCGGTCTCGGCGGCCGTCCATTCCCCGACTCCCGGCAGTGCGGTCAGCGCTTCACGTGCCTGCGCCGGCCGGGTCACCAGCCGTTCCAACGAGTCCGCCCGGCGCGCGCAGGTGACCACGGTCTGGGCTCGCCGTGGATCGACATTGGCGCGATGGAACTCCCACGACGGGATGTTCCGCCAGACCTCGGCCGCCGGCAGCACCCGCATGCCGGCCGGTGCCGGGCCCGGCGCCGGCGTGCCGTACTTGGACACCAGCACCCGCCACGACCTGAAGGCGTCAGCACCGGACACCCGCTGCTCGATGATCGCCGGGATCAGGGCTTCCAGCACCTGCCCGGTGCGGCCCAGTCGCAGGTGTGGGACACGGCCGTGCGCCGCGGCAACCGTCGGGTGCGTCGGCACGAAGTCCGAGGCATCGTCGTCGGCACCCAGCAGTGCGGGCAACCGCTCAACGAACTCCTGCGCGCCACCGCCCCATGCCTCGCAGTGCGTCGCGTCGACCGCCGCGCGGCTGATGCGCGCGGTGACGGGTCCGCTGGGCAGCAGGCTGGTCCGCCAGATGGTCCCGTCACCCGGGAGGCGAAAGCACGGGTCTCGGGGTCCCCGGCGAAGTGGCGCCAGCGTGTGCCCGAAGCTGACCGCCCCGGGGAACGTCACGATGCGCGCGCTCTTCACCGACGACTCCGGAATTCCGCTCTGATTGACCGCCCACTACCTGCCAAGACACTATTACGATGTGATGACGCCGTTCGATGCTCCCAATGCCGAGCTGGCCTGGATGTTCCTTCAGAGCCTGAGCGAGGATGGCGACCTCGATGAGGGTTTCGCGCTGCTGAGCGACGACTTCACCTATTGGAGCCTGTTCACCCGCGATTCCTACGACAAACGGGCCCTGCGGCGCGCGACCGACAAGCGCAAACGGTCCGTCGAGCTCACCATCGATTTGCTCCGCTGCATCAACGAGGGAGACACGGTCGTCGTGGAAGCCGACGCCACCGGGACCAACTCCGATGGTGAGCAGTACGACATGCCGTTCGTGTGCATCTTCGAGACCCGCGACGGGCTCATCGTCTCGATGCGCGAATACGGCGACACCCGCAAATACGCCAAATTTCTGGGCGAATAGCTCCTGCGCCCAGGCCTAGTCGGCGACGACGCTGATGTCGGCTTTATTGGGGTAGAACGCGACGTGCCCGGCGATCTCGGCCACCGCGGGATACGGCTGCTCGTAGGTCCAGATGACGTCCTCGACAGTGTCACCGGCCGATGTGGTCACGGCGTAGTAGCTCGCGTCGCCTTTGAACGGGCAGTAGCTGACGGTCTCGGTACGGGTCAGTCGTTCCTGGGCCACGTCGCTCAGCGGAATGTATTGCACCGCAGGAATAGTGGCTTCCCGCAATTCGAGTGCCGCAGTGGTGTCCGCGACCAGCTCGCCGTTGACGCGAACCTGGACCCGCCCTTTGGCCGGCGTGATCGTGATCGGGTGCCCGGCGTTCGGTTCCAAAACTTCCTTGTGAGTCATGCTTGTTCCTCCTCAGACGTACGAGTGCAACACCGGCAGGCGCTCAGGACTTCCCGGGCTGCGCCGGCCCGAATGCGTAGCGATGGTATTGCGCCATCGTTCGCAATACCGGCACCGCCGCCATCGCTCTGCCTACCCAGCGTACGAACGGTGAGACCATCTCGAATGTGTAGCTGTCGAAGACCGATTCCCATGCCAGTAGCCGCAGCCCGGGAACGGCGTCAACGATCTCATTCGGCCCGTCGATACCCCAGCGCAGCTTCGAACCGGAGCGACGGACTACGGCATTGATCACCTGCATCCGAATGCCGAACGTGTTGAACGCGTCGAACTGCAGTTCGCCCGACGGAAATCGATCGACGACACGACGAAGCAGTGCCAGCCCGTCGTCTTTCGTCAGGTACATCGTCAGGCCCTCGCCGAGGAACAGCACGGGATGCTCGGCCGGTATCTCGACCACCCAGGACGGGTCGGTCACCGAGGCCGGGAGCATTCGGTAGTTGGCGCGGCCGGGATAGACCCGTTCGCGCAGACTGATCACTTCGGGGTAGTCGACGTCGTACCACCGCACGCCCGGACCCGGATCCAGCCGGTACACCCGGGAGTCCAGGCCGCACCCCGCGTGCAGCACGACGGCTTCGTCGTGCACGGCCAGAAACTGGCGAGCCCAATTGTCGAAATGCGCACTGCGGACAGCGACCGACGGAGCGGTCCGTGCATCGATAGTCGTTGCAGCCCAGTCGTAGTCGATGCGTGCCACGGCGGTCTTGGCGTAGTGATCGCTCAGGATCGAGTTGGGGGCGTCGGCGTCCAGCGCTTTGGCGTACAGCGTCGCCAGCATCGTCTGCGGCGGCCCGTTCAAATCGACGCGTATCCGGTCCATTCCGACCGTGCCTATTCGGGTTGCGCGGCCGGACTGTTCGTTCGGGGGGTGCGCATCGCGGCCCAGAACCGGGCGGCCTCGCGGATCGATTCCTCGATCGGGCGTGGCTGCCAGCCCAGCTCTCGCTTCGCCTTGCTGCTGTCCACGGGGGCTTCGGCGCGCATCATCCGCACCGACGCGAGGCTGAGTTGGGCGTCCGTGCCGGTGAGCTTGGCCTTCACGGTTCCCGCCACAGCCAGGGCATAGAGCATCGGGACTGAAATCGCGCGTTGCGGCGGCGGGACGCCGGCCTCGTCGGCCGCGATCCGGATCGAATCGTTCAACGCCATCATCCGTTCGGAGACGAGGTAGCGCTCGCCGATGCGGCCGTGCTCGGCGGCCAGGATCATCGCCCGGGCGGCATCGTCGACGCCGACCACTTCCAGCTGAATCCCGTTCATCAGAAACGGCAGCTTGCCGAATACCGCACCCGCGATGAAGGCGCCGTGCGGGGTGCCGCCCCAGTCTCCGTCGCCGTAAGTCGTTGACACGCACATCGCGACGGCGGGCAGGCCGGCGTCGGCGACGTAGCGCATGACCAGGTTTTCGGCCTGGACCCGGGATTGCACGTAGGGAGTCAGCCCGCGGTCGGCGATCACGTCGTCTTCGGTCGCCACGTGACCGTGCCGTCGGCCCACCGTCGTGTACGTGCTGGTGAAGATGAACTTGCGCAGGGGTTGGTTGACGGCGACATCAAGAACGTTGCGCAGTCCCTCCACGTTGGTACGAAACAGCGGCGCCGTGTCACGCAGCCACGCACGGGTGTCGACGACGCAGTAGTACACGTCGTCGACGCCGTCCATCGCTTCGCGCACCGTGGCGGTGTCGAACACGTCGCCGTAAAACCGGGTGAGCTCAAGGTCGTCGATGGAGCGGGTGTTGGCGCCTTCGCGCACCATCACCCGCACTTGCGCGCCGTCGCCGACGAGCTGGCGGGTCACGTGTGAGCCCAGAAAACCGTTGGCGCCGATCACAAGTTTGGGTTTCGCGCTCACTGGGCGCCCCCGTACTGCTCCATGAACCGCGCGGCGTCCTCGTCAAGGGTGCCGAGTTTTTGCGCCTTGTGGCACCACTTCAACGCGGCCCGCACGAAGCGCAGCGGGTTGTAGATGTCTTCCTGCTGACGCCACAGGCCGTCGCCGGCGTAAGTGATGATCGAGATGTTGGTCGCGGTGATGACGCTGCCGTCACCGGGATCGCGCATCGGGTTGTCGAGTTCCATGACGATGCGCCCGGTCGGCTCGTCGATGACCGACCACAGCGACGGGAAGGCAACCATGTGGCTACCCGGATAGGTGCTCATCGTCCGCTTGATCCACTCACGGACCTCGTCGCGGCCGCGCATGGTGCCCGCGGCATGTTCGATGTACAACACATCGGGCGTGTAGTGCTCGACCCAGGCATCCCAGTCTTGGGTCTCGGCCGCCCGGGCAACCGTCTGCTCGAATTTGTCGAAGGCGGTGGCGAGTTCGCTATGCGAGAACGAAGGGGCGCTCATAGCGCGGCCTGGGATTGCGGTTTCGCGGCGCCGTTGCAGCTCATCGGCGGAGTGTAACCTGGGCTTGATCAGGCCCGAGTTCTGGCCGGTTATGGAGGACAAGAAATGGCAGACACCCAAAAGGCGATCCTCGCCGGCGGCTGTTTCTGGGGAATGCAGGACCTGATCCGGAAACTGCCGGGTGTGGTCTCGACCCGCGTCGGTTACACCGGCGGCGACGTACGCAACGCGACCTACCGTAACCACGGCACGCACGCCGAGGCCATCGAGATCGGCTACGACCCCACTGCCACCGACTACCGTGCGCTGCTGGAGTTTTTCTTCCAAATCCACGATCCGACAACGAAAAACCGGCAGGGCAACGACCGCGGCACCAGCTATCGGTCTGCGATCTTCTACGCCGACGACGAGCAGAAACGAATCGCGCTGGACACCATCGCCGACGTCGAGGCCTCCGGGCTATGGCCCGGCAAAGTGGTGACCGAGGTCAGTCCCGCCGGCGACTTCTGGGAAGCCGAGCCCGAGCACCAGGACTACCTGGAGCGCTTCCCCAGCGGATACACCTGCCACTACATCCGGCCCGGCTGGAAGCTGCCGCGGCGCGCATCGGCCAGCCAGTAACCAGCCTTCAGCGCCGCCGCACCACAACCCGGCCGCCGTCCTTCGGGGTGAACGCGACCCCACGGCAGTGCCAGCGCTCGTCCGGTGCGTCTGTGGTTTCAATAGTGAAGTGGCGCAATACTGTTCGCAGCACCACGTCCATCTCCATGTTGGCGAATGCCGCCCCTACACAACGGCGAGTCCCTCCGCCGAACGGAATCCAGGATAGCGCTGACGGTTTCGTTCCTATGAAGCGCTGCGGGTCGAAGCGCCCGGGATCAGGGAACACGTCTGGATTGTCGTGGAGCTGCGCGATGCCGACGATGATCGAATAACCGCGCGGAATCACCCACTCACCGAGTTGATACGTCTCCGGGTAGACGTGGCGACCGGCGAAATCGATGACGGTCCTTGCCCGTTGGACTTCCAGGATCGTCGCTTGGCGCAGCTCATTGCCCCCGTTATCGACCTCCTCGACGAGCGCCGCCAGCAGCTCCGGGTGCCGGCTGATCCGCTCGAATGCCCACGCCAGCGTGGACGCGGTGGTTTCGTGCCCCGCGGCTAGCAAGGCGAGGAGCTCATCACCAATTTCCTTGTGCGACATGGTGGAACCATCGTCGTAGCTACTGCGCAGTAGGAGCGCGAGCACGTCGGTCCGATCGGCGAAGTTCGGGTCCGCCCGCTCGGCCGCGATCAGCTTGCCGATGACGATGTCGTACTGGCGACGCCACTCGTCCAGCCGGTGCCACGGGCTGAACCGGCCGTAGTTCCGTTTCGGCTTGGGCAGCGCCGCCAGGCGCGAGCCCAAGGTGGTCCATGGCGGGATAAGCCGGCGCAGCTCGTCGAGCTCGGCGCCGTCGGCCCCGAAGACCGCGCGCAGGATGGCGTTCAGCGTGATCCACATCATCGGCGACAGCGTGGCGAAAGGCCTGCCTTCGGGCCAGTCGGCGGTCTCGCGCAGCGCCTCTTCTTCGATGATGCCCTCGTAGTTCTTCATGCTCTTGCCGTGGAACGGCGGCGCCAGCAGCCGTCGCCGGCGGCGATGGTCGTCGCCCTCGAGCGCGAATACCGAGCCGTAGCCGAACAATCTGCTCAGATTGGGCTGGATGTTGCCGAGTTCTTCTGGGCTGGTGGTGAAGATCTGCTTGGCCAGCTGCGGGTCACTGACCAAAATGACGCGCCCGAACATCGGGAGGTTCAGCGCGAAGACACTCCCGTAGCGGCGTGACAGTCGTCGCATCATCGAGCGCCGCGACATCGCAAAGCCAAGTCCCTGCAACATCTTTGGCAGCCGGGCCGCCGGGGGCAACCGGACTGCGGAGGCCGGCGGTGCGGCGGTGACTACTTCGCTCATGGCGTCATTACTCCCAACATCTGCCCCCGGCTACGGGTTGGTACCGCGGTGTACCACAGACCTTTCTGGGTACGGTACTCTGTAGTACCGAGCCTGACAAGGGTGCATCCATCGAAAGGGCCGCCGACAATGCCATCCGTGACGACGGTGATCGCAGCGGTTGACGACGCGGCTGTCGGCGATCCGTTTCGGCTTCGTTTGCTCGACGGCCTCGCCAGCTCGATCGGCGAACGCGGCTACCGCGCCAGCACCGTGGCCGACGTCGTGCGGCATGCCCGCACGTCCAAGCGCACGTTCTACGACCAATTCGCCAGCAAGGAAGAATGCTTCCTCGAGCTGCTGGCCGCCGACATCGAAAAGCTCGGCGAGAGCATCACCGCCGCAGTCGATCCCGACGACGACTGGCACCAGCAGATCCGTCAGGCCGTCGAGGCCTACGTCGCGTATATCGAAGCCCGGCCGGCCATCACCTTGAGCTGGATTCGTGAACTCCCCTCGCTGGGAGCCGTCGGCCGCCCCGTCCAGCGCCGCGGCTTGCAGCTGCTGTCCGACCTACTGATCGACCTCAGCGCCACCGCCGGGTTCCGGCGCGCCGACCTACCACCGCTGACCGCGCCGCTGGCCGTGATCCTGCTCGGCGGGCTGCGCGAATTGACCGCGCTCGCCGTGGAAGACTCTCACCCCGTCCGCGAGATCGTCGAACCGGCCGTGGACGCGTCCATCGCGCTGCTCGGTCCTCGCCAATAGGCCCGGTCTCCGGGCTAGGCTCGTCGCACCCCAAGACACGGAGGACTGCGATGCGGCTATCGACTCGAAACCAGCTCAAAGGGACCATCAGCGCGGTCGATCTGGGGACCGTGATGGCAGTCGTGAAGATCAAGCTCGACGGCGGCGATCAGGTCGTCACATCCTCGATCACCAAAGATGCCGCACTCGACCTCGGGCTGGCGGTCGGTCAGCCCGCGACGGTGTTCATCAAGTCGACCGAAGTCACGATCGGCGTCGAGTAACTCAAAGTTTCAGAAACGCTCGCAATCGATCCAGCACCAGTTCTGGTCGCTGCGCGACGATCCAGTGGCCCACGCCATCGACCAGCTCTACGTCGAAATCGCTTATGTGATTGGCATATCCGTCCAATAACCGCGGAGTGATTACCGGGTCCTCGGTACCGCTCAGCCAACGGACCGGTACCTCGACGCGAAGATCGTTGTACTCGCCGCCCAGCCAGCTGCGCATCTCCGTGGTCTGGAAGCTGCGATACCACCGCGAACCGGCCTCGGCATGTCCGGGCTGGCGCATGCATTCGCCGTACAGCCGGACGCTTTCCTCGGGCAACGAGAACCCGCCGCCGACCCATGAACCCAGCATTCGGAGAAACCGCGAGTTGGGATCGCTGATCACTCGGGGCCCGATGACGGGCAACAACATCGGAACCTGATACCAGAATCGCCAGAGGTCGCGGACCGCCGCCAGATCGAACTTCGCCCAGGGCGCCACCGTGTTCAGTCCGAAAAAGCCGGTCACCATCTCCGGATGGCGCAGCATCATGATGAACGCGGCAGGCCCGCCCCAGTCGTGGGCGACGAGCTTCACCTTCTCGATGCCCAAGTTGTCCAGCACGCCCGCGAGATCCTCGGCCATTTCGACCTTCAGATACCGCGAGCGGGGCGCCGAACTCCAGCCCGCACCACGCAAATCCGGACACAACACCCGGTAGCCGTCGGCCGCCAGCGGCCCGATCAGCTGGTTCCACTCCCACCAGTTCTCCGGGAAGCCGTGCACCAGCATGACGGCCGGTCCGTCGGCCGGACCGGCGTCGGCGACATGGATTGTCACGCCGTCGCCGAGCTCTACGTACCGGTGTTCGACACCGTCCAACGCGGGCATAGTGACCATGCTTGAAAAGCTAGCGCACTGAGCCTATTTCAGGAACCGCTCCACGTACGGCGCGAACCGCTCGCGCAGAGCCTTCTCCTGTAGTCCGAACATTTCGAACGACGTCTCAACGTTTCCCAATCGTCCGCGCTGGTGACCCGCCAGGTAGTCGGCGATTGCCTTACCTGCTTCATCGGTGAACGGTTCGCCGGCCAGGGCGTACACCCGCTCGACCACACCGGCTTCGTCGGCCATGAAGTCGGTGAACCGGATGTCGATCGAGCGCTGCGGACCGATGGCGTCACGATCGCGGACCAACGCGGAGAGCATCTGATCCAGCCGGTCGATCCAGGAGTTCGCGATCTGTTCCACCGGCACCGGCGAGCGGTGCATGCGCGCGGAGTAGGTGATCATCGCGATCATCGACAGCGCCACCGGCACCGGGTCGCGGTGGGTGAACACGACGATGCTGTCGGGGAAAACCCGGTCCAGCACCCGCACCTGCTCGAGATGCTGGGGCGACTTGAGCAGCCAGCGCTGTCCTCCGCGCAGAAACTGCATCGCCTTGAGTTGAGTGGCCAGGTATTCGTAGTGCGGTGTCTGGTCGTGGGCCCGGTAGTAGTCACGCCACCGCGGCACCTCGGCGAGCGTCTCGAACAGCATCGTAGAAATGTCGTTGGCCAGCAGCTGGATTTCCTCGTGCACGTGATCGGTGGTCATCTCGTGCATCAGCGGGAAATGCGGCATCACCATGTTGACCACCCCGACCGCTACGTCCATCCGCGCCCGGCGCGGATCCGGTTGGACACCAACCTCATTCGGCAACGGGAATGGTTCCACGCTTTCCCAGTACGGCATGGTGCGGAAGGTGGGCGGCGCGGCCAGCAGGTTGTGCAGGTGCGTGGTGCCGGTGCGGGGCAGCCCGGCGATCACCACCGGCGATCGCAGTTCGATGTCGTCGATCTCGGGATGCCGATTCAGTAGGTCGGTCAACAGCAGCCGGTTCTTGAGCAGCTGCAGCAACTGGCCGTAAAAGTTCACCACTCCGGCGGTGTGCAGGCCGTCGATCTCGCGCAGCGCGGCGAGGTAGACGTCGAGGCGTTCGCGGTAGTCGTCGGGCCCGAAGTCGTGCAGGCCGGTGTCGGCGCTGGCCTGGGCGTGCAGCGCGTCGGCATCCAACGGGCACTGCGGGGCCATCATGGCCATCATGTCGAGGATCTGCTGGCCCTCGGCACTGAACTGGGGCTGGGCTAGGTCATCAAGACGAACGTTCACGGCGACTTATGTTACTCTGAGTTTCGTAATGGTAGTGGATTTTGGCCGGCCCCGTGACCCGCGTATCGACGCTGCGGTGCTGCGCGCCACCGTCGAGCTGCTCGCCGACACGGGTTATCCCGGGCTGTTGGTCTCCGCCATCGCCGAGCGGGCCGGCACCAGCAAACCCGCGATCTATCGCCGCTGGCCCAGCAAGGCGCACCTGGTGCACGAGGCGGTCTTCCCGATCGGCGCCGCGACCGAGATTCCCGATACCGGGTCGTTGCCCGAGGATCTGCACGAAATGGTCCGCCGGGCAATGTCTTTCCTCACGACGCCGGCCGCCAGGGCGGCACTGCCCGGCTTGGTCGGGGAGATGGCAGCAGACCCGACGCTGCATTCGGCGCTGCTGGAGCGGTTCGCCGGCATCATCGGCGGCGGCCTCGCCGAGTTGCTCGATCGGGCCGCGGTCCGGGGCGAGGTCCGGCCCGACGCGACCGCCGCCGAACTCACCGAAGCGATCGCCGGCATCACACTGATCGGCCTGCTCACCCGCCCGGACGACCTCGACAACACCTGGGTGGACCGCACCACCACGTTGCTCCTGAAAGGAATCAGCGCATGACGCACGAATCGACGGCCGCGTGGAAAGAGCTGCTGGCCACCATTGGAGAGCTCGACAGCTCCTTCACCGACGGCGACCGCGCGGTTACCGACGACCGTCACATCGCCGACGGCTACCGCATGCTGGCCACCACCCTGGGAGTGGCTTTCGACACCTACCTGTTTCCCGAACCGGGCCGTCCCCAGTTCGTCGCGGTCAACACCCCGTTCCGTCGCGATCGCCGGTGGGGCGGTGACAACACCGACGCGTACTACTTCATCTGCCCGGTCGATCCGAAGCGGCGCTATCGCATCAGCGGCAACAAGGGCGACAGCGTGTACTTTTCGGTGACTGCCTACAACGAACCGTCGCCGGGCGCGTGGTCGGATCGGATCGTCGCGATCGTCCGCGACACCGATCTCGACATCGACGCCGACGGCAACTTCGCCTTCGACTTCCCCGCGACGCCCGGTGCGGCCGTGTTGATGACCCGCGACTATCAAGCCCACCCGCTGACCGGGCGTCCGGTGACGTGGCATATCGAGGCGCTCGAGGAGGCCGACCCGATCCGGCATGGCGACGCCGAGACCGCGGCCAGCCTGCGGGCCGCGGCGGCGTGGATGCGCATGATGTTTGCCATCGTGCCACTGCCGGTCGGCACACGCGCCGACGAGGAACACGGGCTGGGCCACGAAACTGTCCATGCCGCAAACCAATTCGCGGATCCCTATCAGGTACCCGACGCCAACTTCGGCTGGTCGGCGCGTGACGCCTGTTACGCCTACGGTAGTTTCGTGCTCGACGACGACGAAGCCCTGGTGATCACGCATCGGCCGCCGTCGTGCCGGTTCTGGAACCTGGTGGTGTGGAACCAGTTCATGGCCACCTACGGCGACGAGGATGCCCGTTCCTCCCTCAACAACCACAGCGCAGCACTCAATAGCGATGGCTCGGTGACGATCGTTTTGTCCCGCGAGATAACCGCCCACCCGAATTCACTGACGACGCTGGGCTATCCGCTTGGCAACCTGGCGTTCCGGTGGTTCCTGTCCGACGGCGTGCCGGAGCGGCCCGAGGCGAAAGTGGTCAAGGTATCGGACGCACCTACAGCGTTGTCCTAAGAACTAGAGACCAGGCAAGCAGATCGGGGCTCCATAGCACGGGGGCGGCCCTAAAGGCCGTCGCGGAGCGGCACCCTCCCAGACGAATTGGCCAACATTACCCGTGCCGCCGACGGCGACCCAGTACCAGTGGTGGCAGACGCTCATGTCCCAACGGACGTCGGGCATCGGCAACGGTTGGCCCGGGCACCAGTCGTGCGGGACCGTGAAGTTGTCTGTGGCGAATGGGCCTGGCGACTGCGGCACGAGGCTTGGCTCTGCCTGAGCAGTGGCCGCGGCCAAGCCCACTGAACTAAGCGCGAAGATAGCTGCTACGACTCCCTTAATGACTGTGCAGTACATGGCTTCTCCCCGTCAATGCCACGCCCACCGCGCGGCTATTGCAGCAATTTCAGGCCCTGGGCGTCGCTACCGATCACAACTTCTCGGTGAAGACAGACGTGCACTAGCTCTCGCGGACCAGCTCGATCGCCCGGCCCAGCGTCTCCAGCTTGGCGGCCAGCGTGTCGCCGGCGGGATAGAGCCGCACGATGTTGACGCCGGCGTCGCGCCACACCACGAGCCGCGTGCGGACCATCTGCTCGGTCCCGATCAGCGTGGTGCCCAGCACCATGTCGTCGGTCACCAGCGCTGCGGCGCCGTCGCGGTCCCCGGCCTGCCAGCGTTCGCGCACCGCGGCGGCGGCCTCGGCCCAGCCCTGTCGGCTGTAGGCCTGGTTGTAGAAGTTCGTGCTCGACGAGCCCATGCCGCCGAGGCTGAAGGCGAGCTCCTTTTTGCGGCCGGCGATCATGCCGTTCAGTTCGTCCTCGTCGGCCGCGAACGCGACCTCGGCGCCCTGACAGATGTCGAGGTCCGCGCGAGTGCGACCGGAAGCCGCGAGACCGGCGTCGAGGTGGGCGAAGTAGGCCTCGTCCGCACCCTCCGGGACGAAGCTGGTGCCCAGCCAGCCGTCGGCGATCTCCCCGGTCAACCGCAGCATCGCCGGTGAGAGCGTGGCCAGGTAGATCGGAATGGCGTGCTGCGGAGCATTCGACACCCGCATCGGCACCGCCTCGCCGGGGCGAGGGATCTGAAATTCCTTGCCGGAATAGGAGATCTTGCCTCCGGCGAACACCTGTCGCACGATGTCGACGGTTTCTCTGGTTCGGGCCAACGGCCGGCGGAACGAGACGCCGTGCAGGCCCTCGATCACCTGGGGACCCGAGGCGCCCAGCCCCAGCAAGAATCGCCCGTTCGACAGGTTGGACAGCGTGATCGCGGTCTGCGCCAGCAGGACCGGCGACCGGGTGCCGACCTGCAGGATGCCGGAGCCCAGCAGCATCTTGTCGGTCCGCGCCGCGAGGTAGCCCAGCGCCGACGGTGCGTCCGCACCCCACGCCTCGGCAACCCAACACACATCGAGACCCAGCTTTTCCGCCTCGACGGCCAGCGTCACCACCTGGGCGACTTCGTCACTGCCGCCGGATAATTCGACCGTCGTCGCGGTACGCATCAGCGCACCCCGTGTTCGGCCAGCCTCTTGATTGCGGCCAGGGTCTTGCCGATCGCCGTCTCGAACTCGCGCATCCGCACGAACACGATCTTCTCTTCCTTGTCCGGCATCGAGTCGATCGCCGCCGACAGCCCCGAGCGTCCCGGGCCCATCTGCATCCAGTAGCTCAGGCTGGTACCGCCATCGCGGGGTGCCAGCCGGAACCGCCAGATCGACGACGGGTATTCGACATCACCGACCGCCCAGGCGAATTCCCGCGACTGGTCGCAGGCCACGATATGCGAGGTGGTGCTCCATTCGCCGAACGCGTCGTGCTGGTTGTGTCCGACGAAGCGGGCACCGACCTTGGGCCGATCGGCGCCGCCGGTCCACTCCACGGACTGCAACTCGTTGCTGAACGTGGGCATCAGCTTGATATCCGAGATCAGGTTCCAGACCTTGGCCGGGTCGGCGTCGATCCACGTCGAGGCTTCCACCGTCGGGTTGTCCGCATAACGTGCACCGGTCCACTCCACCCGGCCCATTGTCCCCTACCCGGGGCGGGAGTCAGGCTGCGACGGCCTCGCGGTCGGCTGGCTTGTCGGCCTTGATCTTCGGCAGCAGCGATAACGGCTTGCCCGGGTCCGGGAACGTCAGCTTGACGATCTTGCGCACCACGGTGCCGAACTGCTGCAGCAGCGGGCCCTTGTTGTAGGGGATCCCGTAGCGCTCGCAGATCTCCTGCACCTCGGCCGTGATCTCCGAATACCGGCGGGCCGGCATGTCGGGGAACAAGTGGTGCTCGATCTGGTGCGACAGGTTGCCGGACAGCAGATGGAAGAGCCTGCCTCCGGTCAGGTTGGCCGAACCCAGCACCTGGCGGAAGTACCACTGGCCGCGGGACTCGTCCTTGGTCTCCTCGACGGTGAATTCCTGGGTGCCGTCCGGGAAGTGGCCGCAGAAGATGATCATGTACGACCACACGTTGCGCATCAGGTTGGCCGTGAGGTTGCCGGTGAAGACGAACGGCGCGAACGGTCCGGCCAGCAGCGGGAACGCCACGTAGTCCTTGAGCGTCTGCCGCTTGGTCTTTTTCCAGATGGCCTTGAGCACCTCGCGCTTGTCGCGGAGTCGGATCTCGCCGGAGCGGATGCGCTCGGTTTCCAGTTCGTGCAGCGCGACGCCGTATTGGAACAGCGCCATCAGCAGGAACGCGTAGACCGGGTTGCCCAGGAAGTACGGCGTCCAGCGCTGGTCCTCGCTCATCCGGATGATGCCGTAGCCGATGTCGCGGTCCATTCCCACGATGTTGGTGTGGGTGTGGTGCATGTAGTTGTGTGAGTGCCGCCATTGGTCGGCCGGGCACGCCGTGTCCCACTCGAATGAGCGGCCGGAGATGTTCGGGTCGCGCATCCAGTCGTACTGGCCGTGCATGATGTTGTGGCCGATCTCCATGTTGTCCAGGATTTTCGACACCCCCAGCATTGCGGTTCCCAGCAGCCAGGCCGGCGGCAGGAACAGCAGCGCTCGTCCGCCGACCTCCAGCGCACGCTGCGCTTTGATGACGCGGCGGATGTAGTCGGCGTCTACTTCGCCGAGGTCGGCCATCACGCGATCCCTGATGGCGTCGAGTTCACGGCCGAACGCGTCGGCCTGCTCGGGGGTAAGGGTGATCTTGTCGGGTGACATAGCTCCTCCTCCTAAAGGTTGGTGGGCTTAAAGGGCGAGATCGACGTCCCCGACGGGGACGGACACGCAGATCTGGATGTCTTCGTCCGGGGCGGTCGAGACCGCGCCGGTGGTCAGGCTGCGCACGGTGCCGGAGACCTTCCGGCGCGTGCAGGTGTGACAGATGCCCATCCGGCATCCGCTCTCCGGCATCAGGCCGGCTGATTCCGCCTGCTCCAGCAGCGAGCGGCCGTCGTCGATGACGTCAACTCCGCTGTCCGCGAAGGCAATTCGGCCACCTGACGGATTCGACGGCGCGGTGATCACCGGCGGCACGAAGCTCTCGGTGTGCACGTTGTCGCAGTGCTCGCGGACCGCCGCAACCAAAGCGGTTGGGCCGCAAACGAATACCGCATCCGGTGCGGGCATGGCGGTGGCCAGATGCTTCGGCCCGAAGCGGCCGGTGAGGTCGCCGCCGCCGGACCGGGTGTAACCGTGCAGCACCCGCACGCCGGGCATCGCGCTCAGCTCGTCGCGGTAGCAGGCCTCTGCTTGGGTGCGGGCGTAGTGGACGAACGCGATCTCCCCGTCGTGGCCCTCGGCGACCAGGGTGCGCAGCATCGCCATGACGGGCGTGATGCCGCTGCCGCCGGAAACCAGAAGGATCCGCCGCGGCCGTTGCGCGGGCAGGACGAAGTCGCCGCCGGCACCGGCCAGGCCGACGACCATGCCGCGGCGGGCCTGTTCGTAGAGGTAGTTCGACACCAGCCCGCCGTCGTGGCGGCCGATCGTCAACTCGAGGGTCGTGCTGCCTTCTATGTTGGCCGGTGAATAGCAACGGGTGTGCCGTCGCCCGTCGATGTCGAGAGTGACGTTGACGTATTGACCGGCCTTTACGGCGTGGCTGGACGTGAAGCTCTCGTTCGGAGCAAGCGTGAGTGTGATGCTGCGCGGCGTGGTGCGGCGCACGTCGATGACCTTGGCGCGGGCTTCGCTGCGCGTCCAGGTAGGCGCGACCAGCTCGGTGTAGCGGTCGACGCCGTGTGGGCCGGTGAGCAGGTCAACCAGGTCGGAGCCGAGAATTCGGTCCCGGAAAGTCTTGGCGAAGCTGCGACGCGAGGTCTGACTTCTTTGAGTGAACATATGTACACCGTCCTCTCAAACTCCGCAGCTAGTCAAGGATTTCTGCAGCGCTGTGGTAGGCTTCACATAGTGAACGGTCGTACTCCTAGCTCACGTTCGCACCGGTCTAGCCGCGAGCGCTCCCGGGAAAGCCCGTCGCGCGAAGAGCGCAAAGAGGCGACCCGGCGCGCCATCATCGCCGCCGCGCTCAAGTTGCTGCAGGACCGCAGCTTTTCGGCCCTGAGCCTGCGCGAAGTGACCCGCGAGGTCGGGATCGTGCCCGCGGCGTTCTATCGGCACTTCGAGTCGATGGAGGCCCTCGGGCTGGTGCTCATCGACGAGTCGTTTCGCAGCTTGCGCGACACCCTGCGCGACGCCCGCGCCGGCAAGCTCGACCCGAACCGGGTGATCGAGTCGTCCGTCGAAATCCTGATCGCCAGCGTCGCCGATCGACGGGAGCACTGGCGTCTGATCGCCCGCGAGCGCAACAGCGGGCTGAGCGTGCTGCGCTACGCGATCCGCACCGAGATCCGGCTGATCACCTCCGAGCTGGCGACCGACCTGGCGCGCTTCCCCGGGCTGCACGAGTGGAGCACCGAGGACCTCAACGTGCTGGCGACTCTGTTCGTCAACTCGATGATCGTGATCGCCGAGGCGATCGAAGACGCCCAGTCCGCCGAGGCGCTGGAAGACATCCGACGTACCGCCACCAAACAGCTGCGCATGATCGCCATCGGTATCGCCGGATGGCGAAGCAGCCCCTGACCTTTAGCGGGGTTCCCGCCACATGGCCCACAGCGGCGGGCCGCCGTTGGGTAGCGGGACCTCTTGGGTGACGGTGAAGCCGAAGCGCAGGTAGTAAGGCACGTTTTCGGGCTTGCTCGACTCGAGATACGCCGGGCAATGCTCGGCATCGCAGCGGTCCAGCCGCGAGGCCATCAACGCCTGCCCATAGCCCTGGCCGCGCACCGACGGGTCGCTGCCGATGGCGGCCAGATACCAGTGCGGCTCTTCGGGATGTATGCGCTTCATCATTTCCTGGATGCCGCGCGCCATCCCCGTCCGCAGGCCGAACACCCGCAGAAATGCGGGCGTCATCGCCAACTGCGCCCAGCGGGATTCCTGCCACTGATTCGGCGGATCCCACAGGGCGGCCGCCCCGGTGCCGGCCCCGTCATGAGCCACCTCGACGCCGCCGCGAGGCAGATGATGGTGCCGCGTCATGGCCGAAAACATCCGGGCCAGATGCGTGGTCCGCGTCATGCTCTCGGGAAATATCCAGGCCATCACCGGGTCGTCGAAGAAGGCCCGGCTCAGGGTGGCCGAGAGGTCGCAGAGGTCGGCTTTGCGCGCCGGACGTGCCTGGGGGGCCATGACGTCAGGCTAGTGGCTACCATGCGGAATGAACACGAAACGGCCCGGGTGTGACGGTGAGGTGGCGGGTACTCCGACGCGATGACGGGACTTTCACGGCGGGCATTCGGGCAGATCGCGACGGGCGCGGGCGTGCTCGGCGCCGGCGCATGGGCCGCCGGGTGCGCGCGCGATCACCACGGCCCGCCTACCAATCCGCCGCCACCGGCAGCCAAGGGTGTCGGAATCACCTTGTCGCACGAGCAATTTCGCACCGATCAGCTGGTAGCGCAGGCCCAGGCTGCCGAACATGCGGGCTTTCAGTACGTCTGGGCCAGCGACCACATCCAGCCTTGGCAGGACAACGAGGGCCACTCGATGTTTCCATGGCTGACGCTGGCGCTGGTGGGCAACAGCACCAGCCGCATCTCCTTTGGCACCGGCGTCACCTGTCCGACCTACCGCTACCACCCAGCAACGGTGGCGCAGGCGTTTGCCTCGCTGGCGGTCCTGAGTCCGGGCCGGGTGTTTTTGGGACTCGGGACCGGCGAGCGGCTCAACGAGCAGGCCACCACCAACACGTTCGGCAAGTACGCCGAGCGTCACGACCGGCTGGTCGAGGCGATCGAGCTGATCCACCAGCTGTGGAGCGGTCAGCGAATCTCGTTCGCGGGCCGCTATTTTCAGACCAATTCGTTGAAGCTCTACGACCTGCCACCGACCCCGCCGCCCATCTTCGTGGCGGCCAGTGGGCCCAAAAGCGCAAGGCTGGCGGGGCAATACGGCGACGGCTGGATCACCCAATCCCGCGATCTGACGAACCCCAAACTGCTGGCCGCGCTCGGCGCCGGCGCCCACGCCGCCGGGCGCGATCCCGCAAGTCTGGGCAAGCGCGCCGAACTGTTCGCCGTCGTCGGCGATAGCGAAGAGGCCGCCCGGACGGCGGCCTTGTGGCGCTTTACCGCCGGGGCCGTCGACCAACCCAATCCGGTCGAAATTCAGCGTGCCGCCGAGTCGAACCCGATCGAGAAGGTGCTGGCCAACTGGACGGTCGGCATCGATGCCGCCACCCACATCACTGCCGTGCAATGGGTTCTCGACGCCGGCGCCGTCCCGTTTCTGCACTTCCCCCAGGGCGACCCCATCGCCGCCATCAACTTCTACCGCGACTACGTCCTGCCCAAGCTGCACTAATCGAGTCTCCGCTCTCGGCTCCGTTGCACGCCCCACTTACGATGAGGTAGCTCCTTCGACGATGCCGGTGCGACGACGTACCGGGGAATGGTTGGCCACGGTGTGGGACTTCGAAACGGACCCGGAATACCAGGCGAAGCTGGACTGGGTCGAAAAGTTCATGGTCGACGAGCTAGAACCGCTCGATCTGGTCGCCCTTGATCCGTACGACAAAAACAACGCCGAGATGATGAGCATCCTGCGGCCGTTGCAGCAGCAGGTGAAGGACCAAGGCCTGTGGGCCGCGCATCTGGGGCCCGAACTCGGCGGCCAAGGCTACGGCCAGGTCAAGCTCGCGCTGCTCAACGAGATACTCGGGCGCTCGCGGTGGGCGCCGTCGGTGTTCGGCTGCCAGGCACCCGACTCAGGAAACGCCGAGATCCTCGCGCTGTTCGGCACCGACGAGCAGAAGGCGCGCTACCTGCAGCCGCTGCTCGACGGCGAGATCACCTCCTGCTATTCGATGACCGAACCCCAGGGCGGTTCCGATCCCGGCATGTTCGTGACGAGCGCGACCCGCGACGGTGACGACTGGGTCATCAACGGGGAGAAGTGGTTTTCCAGCAACGCCAAGCACGCGTCGTTCTTCATCGTCATGGCCGTCACCAACGCCGAAGCCCGCACCTACGAGAAGATGTCGCTGTTCATCGTTCCGGGCGAGACCCCGGGCATCGAGATCATCCGCAACGTCGCGGTCGGAGGCGAGTCTGGCAAGCACGGTTCGCACGGCTACGTGCGCTACAAAGACGTCCGCGTCCCCGCCGACCACGTGCTGGGCGGTGAAGGCTCGGCGTTCATGATCGCGCAGACCCGCCTCGGCGGCGGCCGCATCCATCACGCCATGCGCACAATCGCGCTGGCCCGCAAGGCTTTCGACATGATGTGTGAGCGCGCCGTGTCACGGCAGACCAGGCACGGGAAGCTGGCCGACTTCCAGATGACGCAGGAGAAGATCGCCGACAGCTGGATCCAGATCGAGCAGTTCCGGCTGCTGGTGCTGCGCACCGCCTGGTTGATCGACAAGCACCACGACTACCAGAAGGTGCGCCGCGACATCGCGGCCGTGAAAGTCGCGATGCCCCAGGTGCTGCACGATGTCGCGCAGCGGGCTCTGCATCTGCACGGCGCGCTCGGGGTCTCCGACGAGATGCCGTTCGTCAAGATGATGGTGGCCGCGGAGTCGCTGGGCATCGCCGACGGCGCCACCGAGCTACACAAGATGACGGTGGCCCGCCGCACGCTGCGTGAATACCAGCCTGTGACAACGCCTTTCCCGTCCCAGCACATACCGACGCGGCGCGCGGAAGCTCAGACCCGGCTGGCCGAACGACTGGAGCACTCGATCGCCGAGTTCTAACCGCCGTCAGGAAATGTAGCGAACGATGCTTTCGGCCACGCAGGCCGGCTTCGGCGATCCGTCGACCTCGACGGTGGTCGATACCGTGGCCTGCACGGTGCCGTTGCCCAGGTCCTCGACCCCAACCAGCGAACTGGTCGCCCGCACCTTCGAACCCACCGGCACCGGTGAGGGGAAACGAACCTTGTTCAGCCCGTAGTTGATTGCCAGCTTGATGCCGTTGACGGTGTACATCTCGTGTTGCAGCCGGGGCAGCAGCGCCAGGGTCATGAAGCCGTGGGCGATGGTCTTGCCGAACGGACCGGCCGCCGCTCGCTCCGGGTCGACGTGGATCCATTGGTGATCGCCGGTCGCGTCCGCGAAGAGGTTGACGTCTTCCTGAGTGATGGTCACCCAGTCGCTTTGCCCGATGGTCTCGCCCGCGGCGGCGGCGAGGTCGGCGACTGACTCGAAGGTGCGCATGCTTTCTCCTCTGCTCGCGGGTAAGCATAGAACTCGTGAGGCTGCTGTTGATTGCCGATACCCATGTCCCGACCCGCGCCCGCGATCTGCCCGCACGGGTGTGGGAGGAAGTCGCGACGGCAGACGTCGTCGTACATGCCGGCGACTGGATAGCGCTCGAGCTGCTGGATGAGCTGGAATCCAGGGCCGCCCGGCTGGTCGCATGCTGGGGAAACAACGACGGGCCTCGATTGCGGGCGCGACTGCCGGAACGAGCGGATGCGACGTTGGCGGGGGTGCGCTTCACGGTCGTACACCAAACCGGCGCTTCGGCCGGCCGCGAAGCCCGGATGTCTCGGCTGTACCCGGACAGCGAGGTGCTGGTTTTCGGGCACAGCCACATCCCGTGGGATACCACGACGTCGACCGGGTTGCGCCTGCTCAATCCGGGCTCGCCGACCGATCGCCGCCGCCAACCGTTCTGCAGCTACATGACGACCAGCGTCGATGACGGCAAAGTGACCGACGTCATGCTGCACCGTCTCGACAAGTAGCCCAGATATAAGCCCTGCATAGCTGGCACACACATATAGCTCGTAAACAGAGCTATATATGCAAGCAATGAGCGCACGTACTGACTTGGTCGCCGAGGTGTTCGGCGTCGTCGGCCGATTCCGCCGCCAGTTGCGCAGGTCCGTCGGTCAGGGATTCGACTCCGCGCGATTCACCGAGTCGCAGGCGGAGCTGTTATGGCTGATCGGCCGGCGACCGGGGATCTCGGTCCGCGCCGCGGCAGGAGAACTCGGGCTGGTTGCGAATACCGCCTCGACCATGGTCTCCAAGCTGGTGGCCAGCGGCTTGCTGATCCGGACCGTCGACGAGACCGACCGTCGCGCCTGCCAACTACGACTCGCCGAGCCGACCCAGCAGATCGTCGATGCATCGCGGGCCGCCCGGCGCGTGCTGCTGTCCGAGGTGCTGGACGAACTAAACAATGACCAAATCGATTCTCTGACAAAGGGGTTGGAGGTCCTCGACACGGTGGCCCGCAGATTACAGGAGAGACGATCATGACGAAATTACCGATGGCGATCGACTGCCGGCACCTGACCTTCCGCTACGGCCGGTTCACCGCCGTCGACGACCTGACGTTGCAGGTGCGGCCCGGCGAAACGATGGGTCTGCTCGGACCCAACGGCGCGGGAAAGACGACGCTGGTGCGGATGCTGACCACGCTGACCCCCGTGCAGCACGGTGAACTGCGCATCTTCGGGCTGGACTCCGGGCGTCAGACCATCGACATCCGCAGCAACATCGGCTATGTCCCGCAACAACTTTCGATCGAATCCGCGCTGACCGGCCGGCAGAACGTGGAATGGTTCGCCCGGCTATACGGCGTACCGCGTGCCCAGCGTGCCGACCGCGTCGAGCAGGCACTGGGCGCCATGGAGCTGCTCGACGTCGCCGACCGGCTGGCGGGCACCTACTCCGGCGGGATGGTGCGCCGCCTCGAGGTGGCGCAGGCACTGGTCAACCGCCCGTCGCTGCTGGTGCTCGACGAGCCGACCGTCGGGCTGGACCCGATCGCCCGCGATGGCGTGTGGTCGCAGGTGCAGAGCATGCAGGCCCAATACGGCATGACCGTGCTGCTGACCACTCACTACATGGAGGAAGCCGACGCGTTGTGCGATCGAGTCGCGCTGATGCATCACGGCAAGCTGCGCGCCGTGGGCACTCCCACCGAACTGAAGACCCAGGTATCCAAGGTGTCGCCCGGCGCCACACTCGAGGACGTATTCCGTCACTACGCATCTTCGGACCTGCGCGGCGACACGCCTTCCGAACCATCCGACTTCCGCGAAATCCGTTCCAGCAGAACGGTTGCCAGCCGTGCAAGTTGATCACACCTGCGAGACCCCGGCAGCCACGCTGGTGCGCGCACCGCGCGGATGGCAACGGGTCGGTGCAACGTTCGGCCGCATCGGCGCGTTCGCGATCGTCGAACTGCAGAAGCTGCAGCACGACCGCACCGAGCTGGTCACCCGGATGGTGCAGCCGGCGTTGTGGCTGCTGATCTTCGGGACGACGTTCAGCAAATTGCACGTCATCAACACCGGATCGGTGTCGTATCTGGCCTTCCTGGCGCCGGGCATCATCGCGCAGTCGGCGCTGTTCATCTCGATCTTCTATGGCATACAGATCATTTGGGATCGCGATGCCGGCGTGCTGGCCAAACTTTTGGTGACACCGGCACCGGCGTCGGCGCTGATCACGGGCAAGGCTTTCGCGGCCGGGGTGCGCTCGGTCGCCCAGGTCGTCGGCGTGCTGGCGCTGGCGTATCTGATGCGTGTCGGCTTGACCGTCAACCCGCTGCGAATCCTGGCGGCCATGGCCACGGTGATGCTCGGGGCCGCGTTCTTCGCCTGCCTGTCGATGACGCTGGCCGGGCTGGTGCGCAATCGCGATCGCCTGATGGGTATCGGGCAGGCCATCACTATGCCGTTGTTCTTCGCGTCGAACGCGCTGTACCCGGTCGACGTGATGCCCTCGTGGCTGCGCGTGCTGAGCACCGTCAACCCGCTGAGCTACGAGGTCAACGCCCTGCGTGCGCTGTTGATCGGCACCCCGCTGAACCCGCTGGACCTCGTCGTGTTGATCGTGGCGGCAGTACTTGGAATCGCCACGGCTTCAACGGTTTTGCGCCGCCTGGTCGCCTAGCGCGGTTGCCACCGACCACCAACCCGCGAAATCGACGTTAGCGTGACGACACGCCGCAAGTGTGCGCGCTGGTGTCGATTTCGCGGGACCGTTTGGTGGCGCAAGAGGCCGCACGGTTCCGAGAGCCAATCGTGACCTGAATGAGACGATTCCCGGCCGACTCCCAATCGTTAACTAACCGCGACCTGCCACCCCGGCCGCGGCAAACGAATTCACCTCTCCCGCTGTGTTTGACTCCCCAAGAACGGATTCCACCGCGTAAGGCGGCAGATGAGAGTTGGGATGGGTAAGAGCTATGACATTCGTTGAGAAGTTGCGTGGCGCTGCGGCAACCATGCCGCGCCGGCTGGCTATCGCGGTTGTAGGCGCTGCCCTGTTGTCCGGTCTGGTCGCTGGTGTCGGCGGCTCGGCGACTGCGGGGGCGTTCTCCAAGCCGGGTCTTCCAGTGGAGACCCTGCAGATTCCATCACCGTCGATGGGCCGCAACATCAAGGTTCAATTCCAGGGCGGCGGACCGCACGCGGTCTACCTCCTCGACGGTCTGCGCGCGCAGGATGACTACAACGGCTGGGACATCAACACGCCGGCCTTCGAAGAGTTCTACCAGTCCGGTGTGTCGGTGGTCATGCCCGTCGGCGGCCAGTCCAGCTTCTACAGCAACTGGTACCAGCCGTCGGCAAGCAACGGCCAGACCTACACCTACAAGTGGGAGACCTTCCTGACCCAGGAGATGCCTCTATGGCTGCAGGCCAACAAGGAGGTTTCGCCGACGGGCAACGCCGCGGTGGGACTGTCGATGTCGGGTGGCTCCGCAATGATCCTGGCCGCCTACTACCCGCAGCAGTTCCCCTACGCCGCGTCGCTGTCGGGCTTCCTCAACCCGTCCGAGGGTTGGTGGCCGACGCTGATCGGCTTGGCGATGAGCGACTCGGGTGGCTACAGCGCCAGCAGCATGTGGGGTCAGTCCACCGACCCGGCGTGGAAGCGCAACGACCCGATGCTCCAGATTCCGCGGCTGGTCGCCAACAACACCCGGGTCTGGGTCTACTGCGGTAACGGCACACCGAGCGACCTCGGCGGCGACAACATGCCGGCGAAGTTCCTCGAGGGCCTCACGCTGCGCACCAACGAGCAGTTCCAGAACACCTATGTGGCCGCAGGCGGGCGCAACGGTGTGTTCAACTTCCCGGCCAACGGAACGCACTCGTGGCCGTACTGGAACCAGCAGCTGATGGCGATGAAGCCGGACATGCTGCAGGTGCTCAACTCGCCCACCGCTCCTGCCGCTCCTGCCGCTCCTGCCGCCGCTCCCGCCGGCTAGGGACGCCTGACACACCCCAAACGAGCATCGGCAGCAGCGCACGGTCAGCGCTGCTGCCGATGCTTTTAGTTGACCGGGACTACTCGAGGACGGCGCGCCGGTCCATGTGGAAATAAGTGATGCCGGTCGTCAGCGCGCACACGCCGGAAGCGACCACCAGCATCCAGGTGCCATTGACGAGCAGGCTGATGCAGCCACCGACCACGGCACCCAGCATGAAACTGGCGAGCAGCAGAAAGTAGCCGAGCCACTCCGCCGCCGTACCGCCGGCGATGTGGCGTTCGATGCCCTGTCCCATCTTGACCAGCGTGCCGGTCACATAACTCAACGGCACCGATACCTCGCCGTCCTTGACGAACGACGTGTTCAGCGCGCCAACGCCGAAGACCACCAACATGATTGGCGCGAAATCAAGCATGTTCTCCTGCCAGCCCTCGTCGACCACGTCGATCGCGGTAGCGGCGATCAGGCTGAAGGTGGTCAGCACGGTGGGGCCGTGCGGATGCGCCGACCAGAAGCGCCGACGGCACGCCGACGCGACCACCACACCGGTGACGAAGCACAGCATCAGCACCCCCGCCGATATCGACAGCAGCACGTCATGCCGGAAGTATCCAAGCACCGCGCGCTGGGCATTCCCGGTCATGAAGGTGACGAAGTACCCCTCCGAGTGCGTGAAAGCCGTCGCCCCCAGGACACCGGCCAGCCCGGCCAGCACCCACGACAATCGAGCTTCACTGTCGAAAATCTCATTTGCCACACGGACATGCTTGCAGACGCCCGCGGCGGGCGCAGAGGCCTACTCGACCGCGGTGAGCCGGGCGATGGACCGCAGCGGGATCGGCAGCCACCCCGGACGGTGCCGCGCCTCGTACCCGGCCTCGTAGATGGCCTTGTCGAGTTCGTAGGCGGCCAGCAGCGGCGCCGAGTCTCGTGGATCGGTATCCGATGCGGCCGCATAGCCGTCACAGAAGGCGGTGCGATTGCGCTCGACCCATTCCCGGGCGCGGGCGGCCAGCTGCTTGTCGCCCCCGTGGTCGACCAATGGCCCGTAGGCGGCGTACTCGAACGACCGCAACACGCCGGCCACATCACGCAGCGGCGAATCCGGGGCCCGCCGCTCGTCCAGCGGCTGGCCGGGCTCACCCTCGAAGTCGATCAGCAACCAGCTCTCGGGGGTGCGCAGCACTTGCCCCAGGTGCAGATCACCGTGAATGCGCTGGACGGTGATGGTCTCGCCGGCGAGCTTGCCGAAGCGCTGTTCGATCGTTGCCGCATGCTCCGCCAGCTCGGGAACCAGCGCCGCGGTCGACGCCAGCCGTGCCACCACGTTGTCCACCGGAAAGGTGGACTGCGCGGTTCCCAGGGCCTCGGCCAGGGTGGCGTGTACCGACGCGACAGCCTCGCCGAGCCGATAGGACTCACCGGCGAAGTCGCCGCCGACCTCGTAGGCGTACAGGTCAGCCTCGGCGAACAGGTCGCGAACGCTGGCGGTCGCCATCGCCCAGCCCTCGGCGGCGTTGGACTCGAACTCGGTAACCATGCCCAATGGCCACGCCGTGTCCTCGGCCCCGTCGGCACCCGTGATCTCGTAAGTGCCGAGCAGTCGGGCGACGTTGGGGTTGCCGGCGCGGCCGAGAACCCGGTTCAACTCGATGTCGGGGTTGATACCCGGGCTGACCCGGCGAAAGACCTTGAAGATGGCCGACCGATCGAAGATCACGCTGGTGTTGGACTGCTCGGCGTCGGCGACCCGCGGATAGGCGTCCAGCGGAAGCGTGACATCCGGCTCCTTGCGGAACGCCACTTCGGTCCCGGAGGAATCACGGGAGGCGGCCGTGTCGATCAGCGACAGCAGAAACTTGGGTGCGTCGGTTTCGTACAGCGCGTCGTAACCGGTCTGGTCGTCGGCCGAGCCGATGGTGGCCACGGTGTTGTACTCGATGACCGGCTCGGTGTCCCAGCCGACCAGCACCTGATAACGCTCCGGGGCACCGCTGGTGTAGTTGGCGTCGACGAGCACCAGGTCGAGGTTGTCGCGCAGTGAAACGACCAGCGCGGGCTCGGCGCTGGAGAGCTCGCGATTGCGCCCGGCATACCACCGTTGCTGTGGCAGCCATTCGGTCCAAGGAAGCTTGGCTGACTGAGTCGTCATGCGTTCTCCTCCGATGCGCACAGCTGGAACCAGTAGAACCCATGTCCCGGCAGTGTCAGCAAATAGGGCAGGTGGCCGATGCGGGGGAACTCCACCTGCCCGGTGAGCTCGATCGGCGTGTGGCCGCTCCAATGTTGCAGGTTCAACTCGATCGGCTGGGGGAACCGCGACAGATTGTTGACGCACAGCACGATGTCGCCGTCGTCGGGTGCTTGGCGCAGGAACGCCAGCACCGACGGGTTCGATCCGCCGAGTTCCTCGAATGTGCCGACGGCGAAGGCGTCGTGCCGGCGACGCACCGCCAGCATCACGCGGGTGAAGTTGAGCAGCGACGTCGAGGTGTCGCGCTGGGCTTCCACGTTGACGGCCTGGTAGCCGTAAACCGAGTCCTGGCTGGGCGGCAAATACAGCCGGCCGGGGTTGGCCTGAGAAAAACCGGCGTTGCGGTCCGGCGTCCACTGCATCGGGGTGCGGACCCCGTCGCGGTCACCCAGCCAGATGACGTCGCCCATGCCGATCTCGTCGCCGTAGTACAGCACCGGCGAGCCGGGCAGCGACATCAGCAGCGCGGTGAACAGCTCGATCTGGTTGCGGTCGTTGTCCAACAGCGGTGCCAGCCGGCGCCGGATCCCGACGTTGGCCTTCATCCGCGGGTCCTTGGCGTACTCGGAGTACATGTAGTCGCGCTCTTCGTCACTGACCATCTCCAGCGTCAGCTCGTCGTGGTTGCGCAGAAAGATCCCCCATTGCGCGATGTCGGGGATCTCCGGCGTCTGCGCGAGAATCTCCGAGATCGGGAACCGCGACTCGCGCCGCACCGCCATGAAGATGCGAGGCATCAACGGGAAGTGGAACGCCATGTGGCACTCGTCGCCGCCAGTGGTCGCTTCGCCGAAATATTCGACGACGTCCGCAGGCCACTGATTGGCCTCGGCCAGCAGCACCCGGCCCGGGAACTCGTCGTCGACGACCTTGCGGACTCGCTTGAGGAACGCGTGTGTCTCCGGCAGGTTCTCGCAGTTGGTGCCCTCACGCTCGAACAGATAGGGCACCGCGTCCAGCCGGAACCCGTCGATCCCGAGATCGAGCCAGAAGCGCAGCACGTCGATCATGGCCTCTTGCACGGCCGGATTGTCATAGTTCAGGTCCGGCTGGTGGGAGAAGAACCGGTGCCAGTAGAACTGCTTGCGGACCGGGTCGAAGGTCCAGTTCGACTCCTCGGTGTCGATGAAGATGATGCGTGCATCGGTGTATTTCTCGCTGGTGTCGCTCCACACGTAGAAGTCGCCGTACGGGCCGTCGGGGTCGTGCCGTGACTCCTGAAACCAGGGGTGTGAATCCGAGGTGTGGTTCATCACGAGGTCGGTGATGACCCGGATCCCCCGCTCGTGCGCCGCGTTGAGCAAAGCCACGAAGTCTTCGACCGTGCCGAACTCGGGCAGCACCTTGTAGAAGTCGCGGATGTCATAGCCGCCGTCACGCAGCGGCGAGTCGTAGAACGGGGGCAGCCAGATGCAGTCGATCCCGAGCCACTGCAGGTAGTCGAGTCGTTGCAAGAGGCCGCGCAGGTCACCGGACCCGTCCGCATTGCCGTCCAGGAATGCCCGGACCAGCACCTCGTAGAAGACCGCGTGTTTGAACCAGGTCGGATCGGCCGGCAGCGAGGCCGCGATCTCGAAGTCCTCCGCGTTGGGGTGCTCGACTACACCCCCTTCGACGTGACTCCCTCCCGCGGGATCGTGCTCAACGGCGTCGGTTGCGTCGTTCATCAATTCCACGATGCCACGTGTACCCGAGGCGGGCCGATCGGAATCACGCAGCTAATTCGCCGACCCGGCAACCGAATTGGCCGCCGGTCAGCAAGTACGCGGGTCGGGATCAGGCTGGAGGCCCCTCCCCCAAGACCACGTTCGCGGTCTGGTCGCCGGCCCCGGAACGCCAGTGCAGCGCGATGGTGTCGCCGGGGTGATGCGGGACGAGCACGTCCGTCATCGCGGTGGGCCCGTTGATCGGCACATTGTCGACGCCGATGATGACGTCACCGGGTGCGATAGCGGTGCCTGCCGCGGGACCGCCGGGGACCAGGCGCTGGACCCGGGCTCCGTTGCCACCGTTCTCGGCAACGCCCATGCCGAGGAAGGCGGTGGGGCCGACGTGCACGGTGTTGGAACCGGCTCCGGACCGGATCTGACCGGCGACGCCCATCGCGTGGCCGATCGGGATGGCGAAGCCCTGGCCGCCGGACATCTTGTAGCTGTCGGTGGCGGCCGTGTCCAAGCCGACCACCTGCCCGGCGTTGTTGACCAGCGGCCCGCCCGAGTCGCCGGGCTTGATCGCGGTGTCGGCCTGGATCAACCCGCCCAGCGTCTCGTCGGCGCCGGTCAGGGTGTCGCTGGCCGAGACGGTCTGGTTGAGTGCGACGACCCGGCCGGGTATCACGCTGGGCGCTCCGCCCTGGCCGTGGGTGTTGCCGAGCGCGACGACCGGCTCGCCGATGGCGACGCCGCCCCCGATCGCGGCGGCGGGCAGGCCACCCGCGCCCCGAAGCTGCAGCACCGCGACGTCCGCGGCGCGGGAGTAGCCGATCACGTCGACGGCGTACGTCTGACCGTTGCCGACGTCGAACGCGCTGATGTCGGTGGCGGCCGAGATGACGTGGTTGTTGGTCAGCACCACACCACCCGGATCAATGACGATGCCGGTGCCGGCCCCCACCGCGCTGTTGTAGCCGAACTTGGTGCTGATGTTGACGACCTGCGGTCCGACCTGCGCGGCGATCGCCGCGGGGTCCAGCGGGAACATGGGCGCGTCGCGGAACCCGCCCAGCCCCGGCGTGGGCGGCGACGCAGCCGCCGGCACCGTGGTCAGGCTTAGGCCCAGTCCGACCACAGCCAGCACACTGACCAACCATGACCGCCAGACTGAGCGGTGGTGCCATTTGCCCATCCCGTACCTCCCTGCATCGGGGTGCGAAGCACAAGCGGCCCAGCCTCTACGTCTGGGCCGCACAAATTTGTGTACCTCACCGTAATGCAGGTAGCTAGTTCAGGCCTCACCAATCGCTGGTGAGTGATTACGCCCCCTAAGCTGGCACGGTGGGCGAATTCGACCCCAAGGCCTGGTTCGCACGGTCCCCGGTGGCGCGACTGGCGACCAGCTCGCCCGACGGAGAACCGCACCTGGTGCCGGTGGTCTTCGCGTTCGACGAGGACTCCCCCGACGGCCGCGACGTGGTGTACACGGCAATCGACGCGAAACCGAAAAGCACGCTGCGGCTGCGCCGGCTGGCGAACATCGCCGGCAACGCGCGGGTCAGCCTGCTCGTCGACCATTACGCCGACGATTGGACGCAGTTGTGGTGGGTCCGGGCCGACGGCGACGCCGCCGTCCATTACGACGGCGAGGCGATGCACACCGCCTACCGGATGTTGCGTGCCAAATACCTTCAGTATCAATCGGTTTCGCTGAACGGCCCGGTCATCGCGATAACGGTGCACCGCTGGTCGAGCTGGCACGCCTGACCAGGCGGGCTGCAGCGCGCAATTGTGGCCTTGTGTTGGGCGGCAGTTGGGAGAAAGGTTGCTTCATACGTTCTGTGAGCTGCGACACACCGTGGCCGGCCGAGCGAAGTGGAGGAAGGTCATGGCGGACAAGGCGAACGCTTCGGCGGGCACGGGAGCCGCTCCCACCGCGAACTGTCCTGGCGATGTTCGCAACATCGCCCTGGTGGGCCCCTCGGGAGGCGGCAAGACGACACTGGTCGAGGCTCTGCTGGTCGCGGGCGGGGTGCTGACACGGCCGGGCTCGGTCACCGAGGGCAGCACCATCTGCGACTACGACGACGCCGAAATCCGCCAGCAGCGGTCGGTGGGCGTTGCGGTGGCCTCCCTGTCGCACGGCGGCATCAAAATCAACCTGGTCGATACGCCCGGATACGCCGATTTCGTCGGCGAGCTGCGAGCCGGATTGCGCGCCGCGGACTGCGCGCTGTTCGTGATCGCCGCCAACGAGGGCGTCGACGAGCCGACCAAGTCGCTGTGGCAGGAATGCAGCCAGGTCGGCATGCCCCGCGCGGTGGTGATCACCAAACTCGACCACGCCCGCGCGAACTATTCCGAAGCGTTGCTGGCGGCGCAAAACGCGTTCGGCGACAAGGTTTTACCGCTCTACCTACCGACCGGCGCACCATCGTGTGAAGGACTGATCGGCTTGCTGTCGCAGCAGCGCTACCAGTACTCCGGCGGCACGCGCACCGTCGAGCCGCCGGATCCATCGGATGCCGACCGGATCGAGGACGCGCGCGGCACGCTGATCGAAGGCATCATCGAGGAATCCGAGGACGAGTCCCTGATGGACCGCTATCTCGACGGCGAGTCGATCGACGAGGCCGTGCTCATCGACGACCTGGAGCGCGCCGTCGCCCGGGGGTCGTTCTTCCCGGTGATCCCGGTGTGCAGCGGCACCGGTGTCGGCACCCTGGAATTGCTCGAGGTCGCCACCCGCGGTTTCCCGTCTCCGATGGAACATCCGCTACCGGAAGTGTTTACGCCGCACGGCGCCCCGCACACCCAACTCGCCTGCGACGCCGAAGCGCCGTTGTTGGCAGAGGTGGTGAAGACGACGTCGGACCCCTACGTCGGCAGGGTGAGCCTGGTCCGGGTGTTCTCCGGGACCATCAGGCCCGACACGACGGTGCATGTGTCGGGCCATTTTTCGTCCTTCTTCGGCGAGCCCAACGGCAACGGCAACACCCACCCCGACCACGACGAAGACGAGCGCATCGGGGTGCTCTCATTTCCGCTCGGCAAGCAGCAACGGCCCGCGCCCGCGGTGGTGGCCGGCGACATCTGCGCGATCGGCAAGCTGAGCCGCGCCGAAACCGGCGACACGCTCTCCGACAAGGCCGAGCCCCTGGTGCTGAAGCCGTGGGCCATGCCCGAGCCGCTGCTGCCGATAGCCATTGCGGCGCATGCCAAGACCGACGAGGACAAACTGTCGGTCGGGCTGGGCCGGTTGGCCGCCGAGGACCCGACGCTGCGGATCGAGCAGAACCAGGAAACGCACCAGATCGTGCTGTGGTGCATGGGTGAGGCCCATGCCGGCGTCGTCCTCGAGGCGCTGGCCAACCGGTACGGAGTCACCGTGGACTCGGTGGAACTGCGCGTCCCGCTGCGGGAAACCTTCGGCGGCAAGGCGAAAGGCCACGGCCGCCACGTCAAGCAGTCCGGCGGGCACGGCCAGTACGCGGTGTGTGACATCGAGGTGGAGCCGCTGCCGGAGGGCTCCGGATTCGAGTTCGTCGACAAAGTGGTCGGCGGAGCGGTACCGCGACAGTTCATCCCGAGTGTGGAGAAGGGTGTCCGCGCGCAGATGGAAAAGGGTGTGCACGCGGGTTACCCGGTGGTCGACATCCGGGTCACCCTGCGCGACGGCAAGGCCCACAGCGTGGATTCGTCGGACTTCGCGTTCCAGATGGCTGGTTCGCTGGCGTTGCGGGAGGCCGCCGCCGCGACGAAGGTGACCTTGCTCGAGCCGATCGACGAGATTTCGGTGCTGGTGCCCGACGACTTCGTGGGCGCGGTGCTGGGCGACTTGTCGAGCCGTCGCGGCCGGGTGCTCGGCACCGACACCGCGGGCCAGGACCGAACGGTGGTGCGAGCCGAAGTACCCCAGGTCGAGCTGACCCGGTACGCGATCGACTTGCGTTCACTGGCGCACGGGGCCGCGTCGTTCACCCGTTCCTTTGCCCGCTACGAAGCCATGCCGGAGTCCGCTGCGACCCGGTTGAAGGCTACTGTTTGAAAGCACCTGATAATCAGCCAGATTGGGAGCCCGGATTAAAGTATGTCGACATTCAACGGGCTGCCCGCCCATATCCTGCTCAATCATTTCGTCGTCGTCCTAGGTCCGCTGACAGCGATTCTGGCGATCCTGTGTGTGATATGGCCCGCGGCGCGGCGCCGGCTGATCTGGCTGGTTCTGCTGCTGGCGGTGGGCACCCTCGTCTTGACCCCGTTGACGACCAGCGCGGGCGTCTGGTTGTCGGCTCGCGTCGGTGCGCCGACGCCGGCGCTCACCAACCACGAGCAACTCGGCTCAACCCTGATCTACATCGTGGCGGCGCTCGCGGCGACCGTCACGGTATTGGCCGTCCTGCACGTTCGTGAGGCGCGCGGAGTGGACATGAAACTCACACTGCACGCCGTGGTCGGGGTGCTGGTGGTCATCGCGGCCGTGGCCACCCTGGTGCAGACCTACCGAGTCGGCGATTCGGGCGCCCGCGCCGCCTGGGGAAACGTGACGTCGTCGGCACCCTGAGGCTGTCTCGATAGCCCTTGCCGCACGGCTCTTCTCGCGCTGCTTTCGCGGGCGTTAGGCTCCGCCGAACTGTTGGGCCACGGCGCGACGATCCAGCGAACCCTTGGCGGTGTGCGGCAGTTCACTGGTCTGCAGGAAGGTGGTAGGCACCTCGTAAGGCGCCAGCCGCTCCCGGCAGAACTCCGTCAGCTCCTCGGGGCTCGGCGGAGCCGATTCGCGCGCGACGATCACCGCGGCCACCGTCTCGCCGTACATCTTGTCCGGCAGCCCGAGCACCGCGACCTCCAAGACGCCGGGATGGCTGGCCAGCACCCCCTCGACGCGTTCCGGCGAAATCTTCTCGCCACCACGGTTGATGAGTTCCTTGATCCGCCCCCGGATGCTCAGATCTCCCGCCGTCGACAGTGACCCCAGGTCGCCGGTGCGCAGCCAGCCGTCGGTGAAGTTGGCGGCGGTGATCGCCGGGTCGCCGAGGTAGCCGCGCACCACGGTCGGGCCATGCAGCCAGACCTCGCCGACGGACTCGGCAGGCAGGGACTGTCCGTCAGACCCGATGATCCGGATCTGCGGACTGGTCGACCGCCCGACCAGACCGGTTGTCTGCGCCGGGTTTTCATTTTGATCGATCCCCGTGGTGGCCACCTGATGAGTGCCCTCGGTCATCCCGAACGCACACACCACCGTTGCGCCGAAAGTGTCTTGCAGCGCCTGGGCGGTTTCCGTGGTCAGCGGTGCGCTGCAGCTACGGATGAAGCGCAACGCCGCCCGTCCGGTGTCTGTCTGCTCAGTGTTGTTGCGCTCCAACAAGATCTGGTGAATCGTCGGAACCGCGGTGTACCAGGTGGCCTCGACGGCGGCGATGTCGTCCCAGAAGGTGTGCGCAGAGAACTTCCCGCGCGCGGGCAACAGCACCGTCCCGCCGGATGCCAGCGTCGACAGCAGCGCGGCGATCAGACCGTGGCCGTGGTACAGCGGCATTACCGCAACCGTCGCGTCGTCGGGACCCAGCTGATAGGCGGCGATGATCGCCCGCACCGAACTGGCGATGTTCGCGTGCGTCCACGGGACCATCTTCGGCATGCCCGTGGTCCCGCCGGTGAACATGATCATGGCGTCGTCGTCGTGCAGCCCCTCGGGTGTCGAGACGTCTCGATTCGGCGCGGCCGCGGCCTCCAGGTTGACCGACGACGGGGCACCGTCACGGCCGATGGTCACCGCGATCGTCCACCACGCCAATCCCGGTCCCTGCCCGTCGCCGGGCCCCGCGCCATCGACGAGCACCACACCCGCGCCCGCGACCTCGCTGCGGGCACGCTGGTCGCCGACGGGTAGCGCCGGATCCAGCGGAACCGCGATCAGCCCCGCGCGCGACGCCGCCAACAAACCGACGACGAACTCCGTATTGCTGCCGGACCGCAGCGCGAGCCGGTCTCCCGGCCGCAAGCCGGCGTCCCGCAGCCGCCCGGCCAGGTCGTCAACCAGCCGGACCAGCTCGCCGTAGCCGACCGGCGTGCGATCGGCGGTGGCGACCAGCGCCGGTGCCTCCGGCCTGCGCAATGCCGCCGCGGCGACCAAATCGGCGATGCTCGGGGATTCGTCGGTCAACTCCGCCTCATGCGCTTGGGTGATCGAGTCAGACATCGCCGTGGTCCTTCCGCATTTTCGAATGTGTACAGCACCTGCTTGCACGATGCCGAGAAACCGCCGCGTTCGTCCAATACTGTTCCGCTCAGGATCGATAATCGGAAGCTATTGAGTGCGGCTCGCCGCTGACCAGCGGTCGATAACCAGGGTGAATCGCTGCATAGTGGCTTGGTCTTGGACACCGCCGGGGCACCCGGACCACAGTGGTGGACAACACGCGACAGACACAAGGAGTCGGGACATGACCACACTTTCGGCATCATCTGACGAAGCGCCGGAGGGGTCGGAGGACACTGAGCTGACCGACGGCTTCCACCTGGTCGTCGATGCCCTCCAGGCCAACGACATCGACACCATCTACGGGATCGTCGGCATCCCGATAACCGACCTTGCGCGTGTCGCTCAGGCGTCGGGCATGCGTTACATCGGCTTCCGGCAGGAGACGTCAGCCGGCAATGCCGCCGCTGCCGCCGGCTTTCTCACCGGCCGCCCCGGGGTGTGCCTGACGACGTCGGGGCCCGGATTTCTCAACGGCCTGCCCGCCCTTGCCAATGCCACCACGAACTGCTTCCCGATGATCCAGATCTCAGGGTCAAGCAACCGAACGCTGGTCGATTTGCAGCGCGGCGATTACCAGGACCTGGATCAGCTCAATGCCGCAAGGCCTTTCGTGAAGGCCGCCTACCGGGTCGACCGGGTCGAGGACATCGGGCTCGCCGTGGCGCGTGCGATTCGCACCGCCGTGTCCGGCCGGCCGGGCGGGGTTTACCTCGACATCCCGGGCGCGGTGCTCGGCCAGGCCATGGCTGCCGCGGCCGGAGCCGAGAGCGTCTGGCGGGTCATCGACCCCGCGCCCCGCCAGCTGCCGGCACCCGAAGCGGTCGATCGCGCGCTGCGCGTGCTCGCGCGGGCACGCCGGCCACTGATCGTCCTGGGTAAGGGCGCCGCGTATGCACAGGCCGACGCCGTGATTCGGGATTTCGTCGAGACCACCGGAATTCCGTTCCTGCCGATGTCGATGGCCAAGGGGCTGCTGCCGGATTCACACCGGCAGTCCGCGGCGGCCGCGCGCTCACTGGCCATCGCCCGTGCCGACGTGGTGTTGCTGATCGGTGCACGGTTGAATTGGCTGCTCGGCCACGGGGAGTCACCGCAATGGTCGCCCGACGCCAAGTTCGTGCAAGTCGACATCGCGGCATCGGAGTTCGACAGCAACCAGCGGATCGAGGCGCCGCTGGCCGGCGACATCGGGTCGGTGATGTTTGCGTTGCGCGACGGACTGGCCACCCATCCGGTCAACGTGGCGACGGAATGGACCGACGAGCTGGCCGATCGCCGAGCGCTCAATGACGCCAAGATGCGCGAGCGCCTCGCCGAAAATCCACACCCGATGCGCTTTTACAACGCACTCGGGTCCATTCGCTTAGTGCTGCAAGCGAATCCGGATGTGTACGTGGTCAACGAGGGAGCCAATGCACTGGACCTGGCCCGCAACGTGATCGACATGGAGCTGCCGCGGCACCGCCTCGACAGCGGTACCTGGGGCGTGATGGGTATCGGCATGGGCTACGCGATCGCCGCGGCCGTCGAGACGGGCAGGCCCGTCGTCGCGATCGAGGGTGACAGCGCGTTCGGGTTCAGCGGTATGGAGATCGAGACCATCTGCCGCTACCGGCTGCCCGTGACGGTGGTCATCCTCAACAACGGCGGCGTCTACCGCGGCGACGAAAATCCCACCGGAGAGGCCCCGGCCCCTACCGTGCTGAACGCCGGTGCCCGTCACGAACTGATCGCAGAAGCGTTCGGCGGCAAGGGATACCACGTCACTACCCCTGCCGATCTGCAGGCGGCGCTGACCGAGGCGATCGCGTCGAACGGGCCGTCGATCATCGACTGCGAACTCGACCCGGCGGCCGGGGTGGAGAGCGGACATCTGGCGAGTCTCAACCCGACCAGCGCGGCTACCCGGAAGTCCGCGGTCAGCGCCGGTGCGTGACCCCGAGTAGCTCGGCGTTGAAGAACTCATCGAGCGAAAGCTTTTGTGCGGAGGCGACGAGCGCACGGGCGACCGGCGATCCGGGCCCCGCGGCATTGGTGGCCAGCGCGATCTCGGCTTTCACCACCGGATCGACCATTTCGACCGCGCGGATCTCTCCGCTCAGTGTCGACGTCCACAACCAGGTGTGCGGAACAATGCACGCCCAGTTGCCGACGGCGACCTGCGCGAGTAGCGAAGCCACAGAGTCGGTCTCGACTTGCGGGGTGACGGTGATGCCGTGGCCGGCGAAGGCCTCGTCGATGATCTGGCGGTCCCGCATGTCGGAGGTGAGCAGGGCCAGCGGCAACCGCGCGGCATCCGGCCAGCGCAGCGTCGATGCGCCCAACGGCAACATCTCCGCCGACGACAGCAGCACGTAGTGCTCCGCATAGAGCGGCACCAGGTCCACATCGTGTGCGTCGTCGTGCGACGTGTGCACGATGGCGGCGTCGAGTTCGAATTCGCGTAAGCGCCGATACAGTTCCGTGGCGGCCAACCGGGAATGGATCTGCACCTTGGCCAACGGATGTGCCGAACAGAAGGCCGAAAGCACCAGGGACGCCGTCGTCGACGCGGTGGGCACGGTGCCCAGCCGAAGCGTTCCGGTGATCCCCGACCGTACCGCGTGTACCTCGGCCTTGAACGCATCGTGCTCGGCCAGAATCCGCTTGGCCCACACGACCAGTCGATCCCCTTCGGGGGTGAGCCCTTCGTAGCTGTGCCCGCGGTTGATCAGCGTGACGTTCAGCTCGCGTTCCAGCTTGGCGATCGCGGCGGACAGCGCGGGTTGCGACACGTAGCACTTCTCGGCGGCCCGGGCGAAGTGGCGCTCCTGGGCGACCGCGACGAAGTACTCCAGTTGACGGAAGAGCACCCGCACCTCCTCGGTCTGGCGGCACCGATTCCGCTGAGGTTAACGCGTTGCTAGCCCGCCAGCCAATCCAGTGTCTGTGACAAGTCGCGAACCGCAACGCCGATGGCGCGGCACTCTTGCAGTCCCCGGTCGTACACACCCGACATCGCGTCGGACACCAACACAATGCGGAAGTCGCGTTCAGACGCCTCGTAGACCGACGTCCTGGGACAGTTCGGGAAGTTGCAGCCCGCGAAGACCACTGTATCGCTGCCGCTTTCACGTAGCAGTCGCTCAAGCGCGGTGTCGTAGAAGGCACCCCACCTCGGTTTGTACATCACATGCTCGGCGGTTCCCACTTCCTGCAAGCCGCCACCCAACAGCAATTCATGGTCCAGTTCAACGGCTTTGGGTAATAGTTCCACGGCGATCTGCGAACCGGCGCTGCCCGGCAACGCAATTCGCGCCCCCTGTGCAACCGAGCGCCGCCGAACCAGGTCGACATTCGACCCGTCCGGCCGATAGAGCCGCACCACGTGCACAATCGGTAGCCCGCGCTGCCGGAACGCTCTCGCCAACTTGGCAATTGCTCCGATCACTGCGACGGTACCCGAAACCGGCATCGGGGCGTCCCCGCCCGGGAGATCGAGGAAATCGCGCTGCATGTCGATCAGCACCAACGCCGCCGAGCCTGCTCGCGGCCGGGTGTGGTGATCCTCTGGCGTCATATCCGCTCCCTCGCCGAGAACCGCCCGTGACGGGATCGAACGGTGATCGGATCGATATCGTGCAGACCGGGCGGGAGTGTCATTGTTTGCTGAAAGCCGTAATGGCCAGACAGCCAGTAGGATATCGTCGTGTTGATCGCACCATCTCGGAGGGTGGACGCCATGCGTCGTGGGGTTCGTTATCTATTTGTTATGGTCGCGATCACGGGCTTGGGCGTGATGGGATCCGGTTCCCGCGCGGTCGCCGCAGTCCCGGTACCCGAACCAGTCCCCGCAATTGCCTCGATTTTGCCGGCCGCTGGCGCGGTGGTGGGAGTTGCGCACCCGGTCGTCGTGAAATTCACGGCGCCGGTGGCCGATCGGGCCGCCGTCGAGCGGTCCATCCACGTCGCCGCACCGAACAACATCACCGGACACTTCGAGTGGCCCGAGAACAATGTCGTGCAATGGGTTCCGAACCAGTATTGGCCCGCCCACAGCCACGTTTCGGTGGGCGTGCAAGAACTGACAACCGGCTTCGACACCGGCGACGCATTCCTGGGTGTGGCCAGCATCTCCGGCCACACCTTCACCGTCAGCAGGGACGGGGAAATACTGCGCACGATGCCCGCTTCGATGGGTAAGCCCAGCCGCCCGACGCCGATCGGCATCTTCACCGCCCTGGAGAAGCAACGCAGCGTGGTCATGGACTCGCGGACCATCGGCATCCCGCTGAGTTCGCCCGAGGGGTACAAGATCACCGCGCAGTACGCGGTCCGCGTCACCTGGAGCGGTGTTTACGTGCACTCGGCGCCATGGTCGGTCGACTCGCAGGGCCACGCCAACGTCAGTCACGGATGCGTCAACCTGAGTCCGGACAACGCGGCGTGGTACTTCAACAACGTCAACGTCGGCGACCCCATCCAGGTCGTGGCGTAACAGTCCCGGCTAGACCGGCACCAGCAAATCTGTGACGCGGCGGTGATGCCGCACTGGCTGACGCGTGTGGCTACGGTCACAGTGATCGGGTGGAAGACTCGCAGCGGGCGGAAGGTTTGCGCTAGAGGGTCGTCCGAACGAGAGGCTGGGCATGACTACTGAGGCGAAGCGCGAGAACGGGACACGTGTGGGCCCAAAGGCCACGCCGCGGGAGCGAGTTACCGAACGCATCCTCGCGCTGACCGCGACCGACGAGCAGTACCAGAACGCCAAGCCGGACGCCGCGCTGCAGGCCGCGGCGCGCCAGCCCGGCCTTCGACTTCCGCAGATTCTCGAGATGTTCGCCGAGGGCTACGCGGATCGCCCCGCGTTGGGCTGGCGAGCACGTGAGTTGACGACCGATCCCGCGACCGGCCGCACCACCAGCCGACTGCTGCATCGATTCGACACCATCAGCTACCGCGATCTGTGGGCCAACGTACGTGCCGTCGCCACGGCGTGGCGCCACGATGCGGCGAACCCGGTCAAACCGGGTGATGTGGTCGCCACTCTCGGTTTCGCCAGCCCGGAGTACCTGACGATCGACCTGGTATCGGGGTACCTCGGCCTGGTCGCGGTACCGCTGCAACACAACGCAACGGCCGCCCGGCTGCAGCCGATCGTTGCCGAAATCGAACCGCAAGTGCTCGCGACCGGGGCCGGGTACCTCGACCTCGCCGTCGATGCAGCGCTGGGCAGCACCTCGCTACGGCGCCTGGTGGTCTTCGATTACCGACCGGAGATTGACGACCTTCGGGAGAACCTGGAGCGCGCCCAGGCGAAGCTGGCCGACGCCGGCCTGGCGGTGACCATCGAGACCTTCGAGGAATTGGTCGAGCGTGGCCGCACGCTGCCGCCGGAGCCGTGGTACACCGGCGAAACCGACGAGCGACTGGCGATGATCATGTACACCTCGGGGAGCACCGGTCTGCCCAAGGGCGCCATGTACACCGAGCGCATGGTTTTGAAGTTGTGGACCAACGAGCTCTATCCCGAATTCGCGGACATACCGGTATTCAACGTCAACTTCATGCCGCTCAATCACGTCGGCGGGCGGATACCGCTGTCATCGGCGTTCCAAGCGGGGGGCACCAGCTACTTCGTGCCCGAAAGCGACCTGTCCACGTTGTTCGATGACTGGAATCTGGTGCGCCCCACCGAAATGGGCATGGTGCCGCGGGTGGTCGAGATGCTGTACCAGCGCTACCAAACTGCGGTGGAGCGCCTCGCCGCCCAGGGCGCCGAACCCGCGGAAGCCGACGCGCAGGCGAAAGCCGAACTACGCGAACAGGTTCTGGGCGGACGAGTGATTACCAGCTTCTCCACCACCGCACCGTTGGCCGCCGAGATGAAGGCTTTCATCGAGTCCTGCCTCGACGTCCACGTGCTCGACGGCTACGGCCTGACCGAGGTCGGCATGGTGTTCAAGGACAGTCTGGTCACCCGGCCGCCGGTGACCGACTACAAACTCGTCGATGTGCCCGAACTGGGCTACTTCCACACCGACAAGCCCTATCCGCGGGGCGAGCTGCTGGTGAAATCGCTGACCGCCTTCAACGGGTACTTCAAGCGACCCGATGTGACGGCGAATGCGTTCGACCCCGACGGCTACTACCGAACCGGCGACGTCATGGCCGAGATCGGGCCCGATCGTCTCGTCTACGTGGACCGGCGCAACAACGTGTTGAAGTTGGCGCAGGGCGAATTCGTGGCCGTGGCACGCCTGGAGGCTGTTTTCAGCAGCGCCGCACTGGTCCGCCAGATCTTCGTTTACGGCAACAGCGAGCGCCCCTACCTGTTGGCCGTCGTGGTGCCGACCGCCGAAGCCGAGGAACGGTTCGCCGGCGATGCCGACGGCCTCAAGGCCGCGTTGAACGAATCCCTGCGCCGCACTGCCAAACTCGCCGAGCTGCAGTCCTATGAAGTGCCCGTGGACTTTCTGATCGAGTCCGAGCCGTTCAACGAGGACAACGGCCTGCTGTCGGGTGTCGGCAAGCTGCTGCGGCCAAAGCTCAAGGAGCACTACGGCGAGCGGCTCGAGGAGCTCTACGCCGAACTCGCCGCGACCCGGACAGCTGAACTGCGGGCGCTGCGCGAGGGGGCGGCGGACCGCCCCGTGATCGATACGCTGACCCGCGCGGCCCAGGCGTTGCTGGGCTTACCCGGCGGGCCGCCGAACCCGGATACCCAATTCCTCGAACTCGGCGGCGACTCGCTGTCCGCGCTGACCTTCTCCAACCTGCTGCACGACATCTTCGACGTGCAAGTCCCGGTGGGCCAGATCATCAGCCCGGCTTCCGATCTGCGACAACTCGCGGAATATGTTGAATCCGAACGTGAATCCGGATCCAAGCGGCCCACGTTCGCGACCATTCACGGCCGCGGCGCGACCGAAGCCCGCGCGTCCGAGCTCACCCTGGACAAGTTCATCGACGCCGATGCCCTGGCCGCGGCGCCGACGCTGCCGCGTGCGACCGGCACACCACACACGGTTCTGCTTACCGGCGCCAACGGCTACCTCGGCCGCTTCCTGACCCTGGAATGGCTCGAGCGGCTGGCCGACACCGGCGGAAAACTCGTCACCGTCATCCGCGGCACCGACACCGAGACCGCCGCCAAGCGGCTCGAGGCGGTTTTCGACAGCGGGGATCCACAACTGCTGCAGCGGTTCCGCACCCTGGCCGCCGAACACCTCGAGGTGCTCGTCGGCGATATCGCGGAGCCGAATCTTGGCTTGGACCAGGCGACTTGGGAACACTTAGCGCAGAACGTGGATATGATCGTCCACCCGGCCGCGCTGGTGAACCACGTGCTACCGTACGACCAGTTGTTCGGCCCCAACGTCGTGGGCACCGCCGAGCTGATTCGCCTGGCGATCACGACGCGGATCAAGCCCGTCACCTACATGTCGACCGTCGCCGTGGCCCTGTCGGTCGATGCGGCGAAGTTCGCCGAGGACGGTGACATCCGCACCGTCAGCCCCGTCCGCCCGATCGACGACAGCTACGCGAACGGTTACGCGAACAGCAAGTGGGGCGGTGAGGTGCTGCTGCGTGAGGCGCACGACCTGTGCGGGTTGCCGGTTGCGGTGTTCCGATCCGACATGATCCTCGCGCACAGCCAGTACGCCGGACAGCTGAACGTGCCGGATGCGTTCACCCGGTTGATATTCAGCTTGCTGGTTACCGGTATCGCACCGTCCTCCTTCTATCAAACCGATGCGCATGGAAACCGGGCGGTGGCGCACTACGACGGCCTGCCCGCCGACTTCGTGGCCGAGTCGGTCACCACGCTGGGCGAGCAGACGGCAACGGCCGCGCAGGATTCCGGACGTTACCGGTCCTTCGACGTGATGAATCCGCACGACGATGGCGTCTCGCTGGATGTGTTCGTGGACTGGTTGATCGCCGCCGGCCACGGCATCCGGCGCATCGACGACCATGACGAGTGGTTCAGCCGGTTCGAGACGGCGCTTCGGGCCCTGCCCGACAAGCAGCGTCAGCATTCGGTACTGCCTCTGCTCGACGTCTACCGCAAGCCCGAGGCGCCGCTGCGCGGGGCGCCGGCTCCGACGGATGTGTTCCGCGGCGCGGTGCAGGAAGCGAAAATTGGTGCGGACAAAGATATTCCGCACCTGTCTGAGGCGCTGATCGACAAGTACGTGTCGGATCTGTGGCTGCTCGGGTTGGTCTAGCCCGAAAGGCTAATCGTGCAAACCGTTCTTGACCGCGGCGGCTTGCTTACGGGCGATGTCGGTTGCGATGCCCGGATCGATCGGGTCGGTTGGCGCGCTGTCGAATTCCAGGTTGACCAGCGCCCTGCCCTCGGTGAACAACAACACGGCGATGGCTTGCGAATTATCCGGCGACGTGCCCGAAATCATCGCACCGTTGGAGCCGACGTCGACGGGCTGCCAGGTACCGCTGACCTTCTTCGCGTAATTCGTTTTGGTGTTCTCCAGTGCGGCCGCCGCGACCGAGGGATTGTCGACCACCAAGATGGTGTCCCCGATGCGCCGGCTCTTGTCGGCATTGACGAACAGCTGCGCGACGCCGGTCGTGTCATTGAAATTCAGCACGGGCGGTTCCGGTGCGGTGAAGTCTCCGCCGCCCAGATCGCCGGGCTGGATCAGCAACGCGCTGTAATCCGGGGGATGTCCGGGCGACGGTTTGGCGGCCGAAGTCGAACCGGCGGCGCTGGTGGATGGCGGCGCCGAAGTCTTGCTGCTGTTGCCGCAGCCGGTGATCGCGATGCCGACCACAATGGTGGCGACGGCCCAGCCGGTGACGGTCATCCGGGCACACACCATGGGCACTCCTTCCATTGGGAAACAAGGTCAGCGCATATGAACATACGCGCACACACCAATCGACCGGCGCCGGTTCGCGCCTATCCTCAGGGGCGGGGCAGAAAGTTTCGATTCGCGCGGTAAGGAGATCGACATGACGGCTGCAGCGGCGCGCGCTGTGCGGTTCGACCGTTACGGGGACCGTGACGTGCTGTACCTGGGAGAGATCGAAATGCCGACACCTGGCGAGGGTGAGGTGGTCGTCGAGGTTCGTGCGGCGGGGATCAACCCCGGAGAGGCCGCCATTCGATCGGGAGCGATGCGTGACATGTTCCCCGCCACGTTTCCCTCCGGCGAGGGCAGCGACCTGGCCGGGGTGGTGACGGCGACCGGACCGGGGGTCACCGAATTCTCGGTCGGCGACGAGGTTCTCGGCTTCAGCTTCCGGCGATCAAGCCATGCCACCCATGCCGCCGTTCCGGCAAATCAGCTGATCCGCAAGCCTCCCCAATTGAGTTGGGAAGCAGCGGGTTCGCTCTACGTCGTCGGCGCGACGGCATACGCCGCCGTCCGCGCGGTCGCGCCGCAGCCGGGCGAGACCATCGTCGTGTCGGCGGCCGCCGGGGGTGTCGGCAGTCTTGTCGTCCAACTGCTGGTCCTGCACAAGGCACGAGTGCTCGGCATCGCTGGAGAGGGCAACGCGGAGTGGCTGCGTGCACACGGCGTCATCCCGATCACCTACGGCCACGGGTTGGCCGAGCGCCTGCGCGAGGCGGCGCCGAACGGAATCGACGCGTTCATCGACCTATTCGGCCCGGACTACGTCCAGCTCGCCGTGGATCTCGGGGTGGCACCGGAGCGCATCGACACGATCATCTCGTTCCAGAAGGCCGGCGAAGTCGGCGCCAAGACCGAAGGCAGCACCGACGCGTCCACACCGGAAGTACTCACCGAGATTGCTGGCCTGATCGCGGGCGGTGCCGTCGATTTCGACATCGCCGACACCTTTCCGCTGGAGCAGGTGGCCGACGCCTTCGAGGAACTCGAACGCCGGCACACGCACGGCAAAATTGTTCTGCTGCCCAACGGTTCGCCCTGATCGTCAGGTCATGCCGGCCTGAACCACCTTGATCACCACGAATACGACAGCCATGACGAGGTAGCCGCGCAGGATCAGCAGTCCGGTACGGCGGATCGGGGATAGGGCCGGGCGCGCAAGAGAACTCAGATTCGGGGTCTGCCAGTTTTTCTGATCCTGCCGGCGCAGAGCCGGGCGTTCTCCACGACCGACTGGCGTGCCCAATTTGGCCGCGCGAGTGTCGCTGTACCCCCGGTCGCCGATGAGCGCCACGGCGCCGCCGAACAGGCCGACCGCAGCGCCGGCCGCGAGCCCGCCCTCGATCGTCGCTGTGGACAGACCCGGAAAGAACGTCGTCGCGGTCAATGCCAGCGACAGGAGCACCAACGACCAAACGATGGCCCACGCAACGATGTTCTGCCGCAACGTGTTTACCCACGGCCCCAGGACCGCCCGATCGTTGCAGAGCAAAACCAGGAACACGGTCGCCGAGGGCAACAGGATACCGGCAAGCGCCTGCACGCCCTGGGTGATCAGCCCGAGGATGTGATCGGGACTGAACGCCACCGCGGCCGACGCACCGAGCAGTAGCGCATAGCCGCCGTAAAACCATGGCGCCTCGCTGATCTTCCAGTGCAGGGAATGCCGCTTGCCCATGGCGTCACCGATGGCGTAGGTGGTGGCCAGCCCAATTGCGTTGGCCCCGATCAACGATCCGTCCAACAGGATGATCGCGAACAGTACCCCCACCGTGTTGCCGAGGTGGTGACCCAGGCCGCTGGCAACCGCGCCGGCGTCGGTGAAGTTGCCGATGTCGCTGGTTCCGGCCAGGCCGAAGGCGGTGACCGCCATCAACGCCGTCGCACCGACAATCACCACGACGATGCCGATGATCAAATCGGTCCGGGCGTAAGGAATCCAGCGTGCGGTGATGCGCTTGTCCACCACATTGGACTGCTGGAAGAACAGCTGCCATGGCGCCACCGTGGTACCCACGATCGCGATGATCAGCAGCAGCACCGTGGAGTCCAGTCCATCCGGGAAGCGCGGCATCAGCCCGGCGGCAGTCACTTTCAGACTCGGATGCACCATCAGCACCATCGGGATCATCACGACGTTCACCGCGATCAGCAGGAACATCAGCCCCTCCCAACGCCGAAACGAGCCCCCAGCCACCACCGCGAACAGCAGCACGGCAGCGGCAGGAATCGCCACGATCTTCGGGCAGCCCAAGAATCCCAACGCCAGCGCGACGCCGATAAATTCGGTGACGATCGTCAGGGCGTTCAGAATCAGCAGATCGCCGACACTGAATGCGCCCCAAAACTTTCCGAAGCGCTCGAAGATCAGGCGCGCGTGCCCAACTCGGGTGACAGCGCCCAAGCGCAGCACCATCTCCTGGTTCACGTACAACACCGGAATCAGCAATGCCAGCGTCCACAGCAGGTTCATCCCGTAGTTCTGGCCGGCTTGTGCGTAGGTCGCGACGCCGCCGGCATCGTTGTCGCCCACCATGACGATCAGTCCTGGGCCGGTGATGACCATCAGTGTGCGCAACCGTCGCCACCGGCCACTGAACGTGCCGGCGCCGTCGCGCCCGATACGGCCAAACGCTCCGACGATGTCGCCGGTGTGCGCGGAGTCCAGCACGGGAACGCCATGCGGCCGAGTGGAAATCGAAGTCATGGGACTCTCGCTATCTTCAAGATCGGGGCTACACAGATCGGGTGCTCAACGCGCCCCAGCGGCGGGCTGCCAACCCCCCGCCCGCCGCTGGGACCGCGTGGCGGAACGAATCACCGGTGGTTGCCCACACTGCCCGGTGACTGGCCGCCCGGCGCGGCCGAGAGCACGGCGGTCGGCATCCGCGACACATACAGGTTTGCCCGCTCTTCGGGCGTCGGGATGTGCACGGCGCACAACCTGATTGTCAGCAGCCGACCCGCACGCAGCATCGACCGTCCGCGCAACTTTCCAAGTCCGCGAATACGTTGTGCAACAACAAAAGTCATGGCCTTCCCCTTACCGGAAGCCCGATCGGCTCGTTAGCGCGCCAAGTGCGCCCAAGCATTCGCCGATGACACCACCGTCAATACGGTGGTGGGACAGCGAAATCCAGGGAGTTGCGTCAGCAGAAAGAAACGCCGGAACCGGATCGGATCAAGATGGATTTCGGATACGAACTATCGCCGGGACTCATCTCGCCCTCACCTCCTCACGGCCATGACACACGAGGGTGTCGTCACATCACACGCGGGAGAGGACGAATGCCGGGCCATCAGCCCGCCGGCCGCACCCCTCTCGTCGGAGCTTCGGCACTGCACGGCGTATCTGGATGATGTCCAGAAGCCACTTGGGCTCAACCCTTGGGTCCGGGAAGAGCTGTCCTGACCCGGGGCGTCTCTCGACGTTCGGGGTCAGTGGCCTGTGTCCGTGCAGACGCCTCACCTACCGAGGTGCTTGCCCGTCCATGCTGGCACTGCCACCCGCCGCTCGTCAAACGCCTTAGCAATACCTTTACGGCGGGCGTGGCCCGCGTCACATTTACCGATAGCCGGTCATTGTCCGGGTGAACGCCGCCGAGGCATACCCTCATGGGCATGGCCACAACCCTGCAAGACCCTCGGGTCGAGTCCGTGCTCGACCGGATGTACACCGAGACGAAGAGCCAGATGTCGCTGCTGCGCGAGCGGCATGGTCAGTTCGATCGACCGATGACCACAGCGGAACGCACCGAGGCGATGAGCGAGTTCTACATCCCGGTGACTCCCGAGGCCGGCCGGCTGCTGTACGCGCTGATCCGAGCGACCCGGCCGACGACCGTTGTCGAATTCGGAATGTCGTTCGGTATCTCGGCCATTCATCTCGCGGCGGCAGTGCGCGACAACGGCGTCGGGCGGGTGGTGACCACGGAACTCAGTGCGAGCAAGATAGCCGCGGCCAAGAAGACGTTCGCCGAGACCGGTTTGGACGACGTGATCACCATTCTCGAAGGAGATGCGCTGACCACGCTGGCGGCCGTGGACGGGCCCGTCGAATTCGTCTTGCTCGACGGCTGGAAGGACCTCTATCTTCCGGTCATCAAGCTGCTCGAGCCCCGGCTTACCACAGGCGCTTTGGTCATCGCCGACAACGCCAGCTCGTCAGACATGGCGCCCTATCTCGATCGTGTTCGCGATCCCGCCAACGGTTACACCAGCTTCAATTTCCTGGTCCGGGAAAGCGACAGCATGGAAATCAGCTGCCGCACCGACGACTAGGCGGCTAGCGCAGGGACTCTTCCAGCCAGGGCGTCAGCCACTTGACCCCTTCCGGGGTGAGGTGGACGCCGTCGCTGCGTACCTTGATGCCGTCGACCTTGGCGGTGTAAACGCCGTCGGGGCAAAGCTTTTTGTTCAGATCCAGTATCTGGACATTCGGGTGCTGCGCAACCGTCTTGCGCAGCATGCTGTTCCATTGGTTGACCCGATCCGGCTGGTCCTCCGGGTACAGGCGGCCATCCGGCTTCTCGCCGCCCCGGCTGTACGGCACGGTGGCGACCACCACTCGAACTCCGCTGGCGCTCGCGATGTTCAGTGCTCGCTCCAGCTCGGCGTTGAGATACGCGTCGAAGGTCGGATCACCGATGTGGGTCCACTGCCCTTCGTTGACACGGTCCACCGTTTCCCAGCGGCCGATGATCAGCAGCGCGACATCCGGCTGGTCTTGGCTGATCTGCGTTGCCCATCTGCGCGGCCACGTGTCGCATTCCGATCGCTGATCCAGGGTTTGGCCGATGTAGCGATACGGTGTGCCGCGGACCAGACTGCATCCGATGACGGTGTGGTCGAGGAACGCGAATCCGGGCGTCGGCGGAAGATAGTGCATCCAGGTCCACCCGATCGAATCACCGAATACCGAAATGGTGAACGGCCGGTTGGGGTTTCGCGGCCCGACCGGGCGACTGCCGCCCGGCGTCGCCGGGGACACCGCCGCGACCGCCGAAACACTCGGCGGCAGGCCGTTCTCACGTAGACCGGTTCCGGTGCCGACCGGAATCACCAGCAACGTGATCGCCGCGGCGCTGGCCACGGTGGCGGCAGCCAGCGGCAGCAACGCGACCCGGGCCGGCCGCCAGCGGCGGACGGGTTGTTCGATCAGCCAATACGATGCGCCGGCCACAGCCAGCGTGAGCCCGCACCGCGCCGCGAACAGCGGGAATCCGGCCCATCCGGTGCGTTCGCCGTTGAGCGCCAGAAAGATTGGCCAGTGCCACAGATAGATGCCGTAGGAAATGGTGCCCAGCCATACCAGCGGGGGCGCGGCCAGAATGCGGGCGATCAGCCCGCGCTGCTCCAGCGCCACCGGGGCGACCAGGAAGACGGCCGCAATCGCAGCACCGATCAGCAGGCCATGGCGAAAATCGCCGACATTGCCCGTCGCGTAGTGCGCCGCCGCCGCCAGCCCCGCCACGCCGACGACCGGCAGCACGCGGGCGACCCGCCGTCCCCACCGAGTGCGGATCATGCACCAGCCGCGGTTCAGCGAAGGCCAATCCCGCACCAGCAGAGCCGCTGCCGCCGAGCCGACCAGCAAGGCCTGCGCGCGGGTATCGGTGCCGAAGTAGATGCGGTCACGCGTGGTGTCGGAGACAAAGACGATGGCGGCCGCCGCCGAGGCCAGTGCCCCCAGCGTGGCGATCACGAAGATGGCGAACCGCACCCCGCCGACGGTGGCCCGCATGAAGTAGCGCTTGGCCCGTGCCGCCAGCAGCAGGGTGACCACGATCAGCAGGACCGGCCAGACGAAGTAGTACTGCTCCTCGACGCCGAGCGACCAGGCGTGCTGCAGCGGCGACGGCGGTGCGCCCTGGGTGAAGTAGTCGGTTTTCTGCGCGACGAAGCGCCAGTTCGCCACCCATAGGAATGCCGCGATCGCGTCGTCGCGTAACCCGTTAAGCGCTTGGGCGGGAAGAAGTTCGCGGGCCGCACCCACGGCGAGCACCATCAACACCAGCGCCGGCAACAGCCGGCGGGCACGGCGAATCCAGAACCCGGTCAGGTCGATCCGTCCGGTGCGTCCCAGTTCGTCCAGCAATAGCGAAGTGATCAGGAATCCGCTGAGCACAAAGAAGACGTCGACGCCGAGGAACCCACCGCTCATGCCGGGAATGCCGCCGTGGTCGGCGAGCACCAGCGCAACAGCGATCGCGCGAAGTCCATCAAGTGCGGGAATGCCGCTGACTCGCTCGGGTTTATCCCAAATCGCCAGCCGCCCGGCCCGGCGCACCGGGGCTACCCACCGGCTACGCCGACCAGAACGTGCCGGTGCGGGGTGCTCCCCGACCGGCTCAGTGCTCGCCTTTAGCGCGCCCTGAACACCCTGCTGTCCGGCGCGGTAGTTGCTGCCGATACGTCGTCGCCCCTCCTCTTGATCACAGCAAGCTTAGGGGCGGGGCCCCGGGATCAGGTGGAGGACACGCAGCGGTTTTCCGCTGTGGTGCGTACGGATTTCGGCCGAAAGTTTCAGGCCTCGCCAGGCGCGTAGCCGAGGGTGCTTTTGACTTCCAGATACTCGTGGAAGCCAAACTCGCTCCACTCGCGACCGTTGCCGCTGCGCTTGTAGCCGCCGAATGGCGCGGTCAGGTCGAATGCGTGATTGATCGTCACCCATCCCGCGCGGATCTTGCGGGCAACCTCACGAGCCTTGTCGAGGTCGGCTCCCGAAACAAAGCCGGCGAGACCGTACTCGGTGTCATTGGCGATCTCGACGGCTTGGTCGATGTCGTCGTAGCCGAGGATGCACAGCACCGGACCGAAAATCTCCTCGCGCGCGATCGTCATGTCATTGGTGACATGCGCGAAGACGGTCGGCTTGACGTAGTAACCCTTGTCCAGCCCCACCGGCCGGCCCGGGCCTCCGGCAACCACGGTCGCGCCCTCGTCGATGCCCTGCTGGATCAGGCGCTGCACCTTATCGAACTGTGCCTTCGACGCCACCGGCCCGATCGCCCTCGCTTCGTCGGGGTTGCCCACGTGGATTTTCTCGGCTGCCGCACGCGCGATGGTAATGGCCTCCGCCATCCGCGAATTCGGGACCAGCATGCGCGACGGCGCGTTACAACTCTGCCCGGAGTTAGGCATCATGTTGGCCACGCCGGCGCTGACACCCTCGGCAAAGCCACTGTCGTCGAGAACGATGTTGGGGCTCTTACCGCCGAGCTCTTGGGTCACTCGCTTCACGGTCGGGGCGGCATTCTTGGCCACCTCGATACCGGCGCGCGTGGAACCGGTGAACGACACCATGTCGATGTCAGGATGGCTCGCCAGGGCCACACCCACGCCCGCGCCGTCGCCGTTGACCAGGTTGAACACCCCGGCCGGCACGCCTGCGGCAGCCAAGATCTCAGTGAAGATGTAGGGCGAGTACGGCGCGACCTCAGAGGGTTTCAGGATGACGGTGCAGCCGGTGGCCAGCGCCGGGTAGACCTTGACCGCGACCTGGTTGATCGGCCAGTTCCAGGGAGTGATCAAACCGCAGACACCGATCGGCTCCTTGGCGATCAGCGTCGCGCCGTGTTGTTCTTCGAACGGGAAGTTCTTCAGCACATCGATGGCGGTGGTCAGGTGGCCGATTCCGAGAAAGACCTGCGGCCCGGCAGCCAGTGACGGCGGCGCCCCGATTTCCTCGGTGACCGCCTCGGCGAGATCGTCCGCACGCTTCTGGTATTCGGCGAGGATGGCCTGCAACAGATCCAGGCGCTGTTCGCGGGTGCTTTGCGACCAGCTGGCGAAGGCTCGCCGGGCGGCTTTTACCGCCGCGTCGACATCGGCCGCCGAACCCAGCGAGATCTTCCCGGAAACCTGTTCCGTTGCCGGGTTTTCCACGTCGAAAGTATTGGGTCGCACCGGGTCGACCCACTGTCCGTCTATGTAGAACTTCAGGTATTCGCGCATCAGATCGATCTCTTTCTTACTGGGTGTGGGCCTTATTGGGTGCCTTCGGCGTACCAGGTCCGGAATCGGTCGTACTTCGGCATCTCCTCGGAATTGGCCTTCGGATCGATGCACACGTGCACTACACCGACTTTGCCACTGGCGTAGGCGCGAGCGATCGCCGGGCCGATCTCCTCTTCCTTCTCGACGAACTCGCCGTGGCAGCCGAAGCCCTCGGCAACCTTGTCCATCCGGACGTCCTTGCTCCAGTGCACGCCGGGCTGCGGCGACGGCTGCTCGAACGTGCGCTTGTACACGCCCACTTCCAAGCCCCACTGGTGGTCGACGCCCACCACGCACACCAGCGGCAGGTTCTGCCGCGCAGCGGTTTCCAGCTCGGCGATGTGGAACAGGAAGGCCGAGTCACTGGTCAGCAGCATGACCGGGCGTTTGCCGCCCTCGGCGACCGAGGCGCCGACGGCGTACGGCAGACCCGTGCCCAGGTGGCCAAAGTTCTGGTTCCAGATCACGTCGCGCGGCTTGGCCTGCGAGTAGGTCCAACCGAAGATCACGGTCGCGCCGCCGTCGCGCACCATGATGCCGTTCTCGAGTTCGTTGAATGCCCTGGTGGCCTCGACGACGTAGCGCGCCGGGTGGATCGGCGAGCGTCCGGACGGTGCCGATTCCGCCACGTCCGCAAGCTCTTTCGCATCTTTTTCGATCAGGACCCCCAGCGCGGGTGCGGGTTTGCGCGGAGAATCCTTAAGCGCCTCGACCAGCTGCGGCACGACACCGCGCAGATCGCCGACCAGCGCCACGTCGACCGGGCGGTTGACGCCGATGGCGGTCGGGTCCTGCTCCACGTACACCCATTTGCGGTTCGCATCGTTTGCGGCCCAATGCTGGGTCCGGCCGTAGTGCATCGGCTCACCGAGTTCGGTGCCCAGCGCGACGCACAGGTCGGATTCCTCGACTGCCTCGTTGGCGGCCGGGGAGAACAAGTAGGGGAATGTCCGCTCCTGCAGTCCCGGGATGAACGAGGTGCCGCCGGAGGTCTGGATCACCGGGCACTGCATGAGGTCGGCCAGCTCCCTGACCGCCGCACCGGTGCGCGATGTGTGGACCCCGTGTCCGACCAACAGGATCGGGCTCTGGGCCGCACGGATCAGTTTGGCCGCTTCGGCCACCTCGCGCTCACCCGCGGTCTGGTTGACGAGCCGATACCGGTTGGGCGGCAGCGGATCCGGCACGTCGAGCTCCTCGAGGATGACGTGCGACGGGTACTCGATGTAGGCCGGACCGGGTGTGCCGGACATCGCCCGGCGGATCGCCTCGTGGATGATTTCATCGGTCTGGTCGGCGTACTCGATCGAGCTGCTGTACTTCACCGACGCGGCGAAAAGAGGTTCCTGCTGGACGAATTGGATGCGGCCGCGTCGCACCCGCCGCTCGGTGACGCGGGCCCGCTGGCCGCCGAGGAAGATCACCGGTGAGTTCTCGACGAGTGCGCACTGGATCGCTCCGGCAATGTTGGCCATGCCGGGGCCGAGCGTGCCGATGCACAGGCCGGGCTTACCCGTCATACGCGACGCCGCCTCGGCCATGAACCCCGCGCTCAGTTCGTGATGCGGTGCGACCACCGACCACCCGCGAGCGTCGGCCTCGGCGAACATGTGCACGAAGTTCGGATCCGGGATACCGAACAGCGTATTCACCCCCTCAGCCTCGAACAGGTCGAGAATGCGTTTGTAGACGGGCACGGCCATGGTCAAAGTTCCTTTCCCTCGCGAGCAGTCGCAAAATCGTGCTCTGGCTGGGTATTTGGGGTGATTTTGTGATCCCCCGCAAGCGGGTGGGGGTACCTCCCACTTGTGGGGGCGTGCCCCCAGCTCGCGCCGATTTCGGCGAGCACTTCTGCGGTGTGGGCGCCGAGCTCTGGCGCCGGCCCGGCAACGCGACCCGGTGTCTGCGAGAACCAGGTAGGTACGCCCGGGAAGCGGACCGGTCCGTGCGGGGTGTCCACCGTCTCGAACATGCCGACGGCGTTGAGATGCGGATCGTCGAAGAGCGCGCCCGGCGTGTTCAGTGGCGCGGCCGGTATCTCGAGTTCGCGCAGCAGCACCAACCACTCGGCGGTGGAACGCTCTTTCATCGTCTCGGCCACCAGCCCGTAAACGGTGTCGATCTCGCGAGCACGTTGTTCCAACGTCGAATACAGCTCGCTGGCCCACGGTGGCTGCACGGCTTTCATGAAGGCGTTCCAGTGTTTGTCGTTGTAGATCAACGCGGCGATATGGCCGTCGCTGGTGCGGTACGGGCGGCGGTTGGGTGCCACGGTGCGGGGATACACCGCAGGCCCAAGGGGAGGGTCGAACAGAGCACCGTTGGCATGTTCGACGAGCATGAACGAGGCCATGGTTTCGAACATTGCGACCTCGACTTCTTGACCCTGTCCGGTGCGCTCGCGATGGAACAACGCCATCGTCGTCGCGTACAGCGCCGTCAGCCCGGCAATCTTGTCGGCCATGATGGTGCCGACGTAATCGGCCTCGCCGGTCAATTGCTGTTGCACCGCCGGCAGGCCGCACTCGGCCTGGATCGTGTCGTCGTAGGCGGGGCGGTCGTGATCGGGTCCACGTCGCCCGTAGCCGTAGCAATTGGTGTAGATGATCGCGGGATTGATCGCGGTGACGTCGTCGTAGCTGAAGCCGAGCTTGGCGACCGCTTTGGCGCGCATCGAGTGGATGAACACGTCGGCGGTCTCAATGAGAGCGCGCAACGCACGCGCTCCGGCGTCGGTTTGCAGGTCCAGCACGATGCTGCGCTTGCCCCGGTTGACGTTGACGAACACGCCGCTCATGCCCGGCGCCGGACCCACCGAGATATAGCGGGTGTTATCCCCTTGGGGTGGCTCGACTTTGATCACGTCGGCGCCCATGTCGGCCATGATCTGCGTGCAGTACGGTCCCATCACCATCGCGGTGAGATCGATCACGCGCACACCGGCCATCGGGCCGGTCGGGCTAGCCATTGAGCGCTCCTTGGTCGTTCGAGCGGTGAGCCAGCTCGAAGCTGTAGCGGATGTGCTGGTTATGTCCATCCGGGACGACCGGAAAAATGAGTGGCGCCTCGACGTATCGAATCGCATCCAGATGGCTGCCGACGTCCTCGATCGTCCACGACGACCGGCACACGCCAGGGCTCTCCGCGATGACGGCCCGTGCCACCCGACCCGCCAACGCGATGAACAGTTCACCGGTCACCGAGCAGGCCTCGTGCGCGAGCCAACCCACCACGGGCGCAACCAGTTCCGGACCCATCGGCGGATATTCCGAGGTGTCGATGCCTTCCGCCATGCGCGTCACCGCCGCCGGCACGATCACGTTGCACTGCACGCCCTCGGCGGCGCCTTCGATCGCGGCGACATTGGACAATCCGATCACGCCGGCCTTGGCGGCCGCGTAGTTGGCCACGTTGTGGTTTCCGTATAGGCCACCGATCGATGACGTCAGCACAATGCGGCCGTAGCCAGCCTCACACATCAGCGGAAAGGCCGGCCGCACCACGTTGAACGCGCCGCGCAAATGCACGTCGAGCACGGCGTCGAAGTCCTCGTAACTCATCTCCTTCAGCGAGCTGCGACGGACGTTGCCGGCGTTGTGAACCAGGATGTCGATGCCGCCGTAGTGCTCGAGCGCGGTCGCGATGACCGCTTCTCCGCCTTCGCGGGTCGCAACCGACGCACTACATGCGACAGCCTCGCCCCCGGCTGCGGTGATCTCGGCGACCACCTGCTCGGCCGGACCGGCGTCGACCCCTTCGCCGTCGAGGCTGCCGCCGACGTCGTTGACGACCACCTTCGCCCCCCGCGAGGCGAGCAGTTGCGCGTACGCACGGCCCAAACCGCGGCCGGCTCCGGTCACCACGGCGACTCGACTGTCGAATCTCAAGTCAGGCATTCAGTTTCCAAGAACCAGGCCATGGAGATCACCCTTGGCGCGCCATTCCTTCAGCAGGTCGTCGAATGCGTAGAAGCCCGGCATGTAGGGATCGCCGATGGCCGAGCGGATGCCTTCGCCGCCACCGCCGCCCTCATTGTTGTAATAGCCGGGCGTGCAGGAGACCGCGAATTCAGTCGCGTCTATTGAGGTTTCGCGGATCGTCTTGACCCAGTCGTCTTGAGCCTCCTGGCTCGGCTCGACGGTCGCCGCACGACGCGCTATTGCTTCGGAAACAATGTAGGCGATGTGTTCGGCCTGTTGCTCGAGCATCGCGGTGGTGTTCCCTGCCACGCCGCCCTGGATGAAGCCGGTGAAGAACTGGTTAGGGAAGCCTCGGCTGGTCATCCCGTGCAGTGACTTGTAGCTGTCGCGCCAGTGCTCGAAGAGCGACAGGCCGTCGCGACCCTCGATCACATCGATTGCGTACCTACGGCTGATGTCCGTGGTGATCTCGAAACCGCTGGCGAAGATGACGCAGTCGACTTCGTACTCAACGCCGTTGGCGACGATCCCCTTCTCGGTAAGCCGTTCCACGCCTTTCGATTCCGCCACGTCTACCAGCGTGACGTTCGGACGGTTGAACGTCGGCAGGTATTCGTCATTGCTGCAGGGCCGCTTGCACATGAACCGGTAGTACGGTTTGAGCGCTTCGGCGGTCTCCGGATCGTCGACGACCTCCTCGACGCGCCGCCGCAACCGCTCCATGACCTTGTAGTCCTCTTCTTCACGCATGGCCATGATCTGCTCGATGGTCAGTGCCGTGGGATCGTCGGTAGCCGCGATCCGCGCGGTCAGGTTGCGCCCGAGTTCGGTCCAGAAATCGCAGACCAAATCCGGCTCGTCGAACACCGCACCTTCGCCCAACGGTGACCAGCGGTGGAAGTTGCGCTTGCGGTTCTCCTGCCAGCCCGGCTGCAGCGACGCCGCCCACTGCGGGTCGGTCGGCTCGTTCCCGCGCAAGTCCACCGACGACGGCGTCCGCTGAAACACGAAGAGGTGCTGGGCGTCTCGACCCAGGTGCGGGACCAGCTGCACCCCGGTCGCGCCGGTACCGACCAGCGCCACACGTTTGTCACGCAGCTCGTCCAGTCCGCCGTCGGCATCCCCGCCTGTGTAATCGTAATCCCAACGGGCGGAATGGAACATGTGTCCATTGAAGTCCTTGAGCCCGGAGATACCGGGCAGCTTGGGCCGGTTGAACGAGCCCTGTGCCATCACCACGAACCGGGCACGAATGTCGTCACCGCGGTTGGTGCTCAACCTCCAGCGCTTGATCTCGTCATCCCAACGTGCCGCGCGAACTTGGGTGGAGAGGATCGCGCCGTCGTAGAGCCCGAAATGCTTTGCGATGCGACGGCAGTGCTCGTAGATCTCGGCGCCATCGGCGAACTTCTTCGACGGCAGGTAGTTGAGTTCCTCCAGCATCGGGATATAGCAGTAGGCGTCGTTGTCACACTGGATTCCGGGGAAACGATTCCAGTACCAGACCCCGCCTAAATCGCCGCCCATCTCGATGATGTGCACGTCATCGACGCCCGCTTTCTTCAGGTACGCGCCCGCCAGCAGTCCGGTGATGCCGCCGCCGAGTACCGCCACGTCGATGTCCTCGTCGATCGGCGTGCGCGGCGTCACCGGCGTGTGGGGATCGACCTCGGCGAACTCGGCGAAGTCGTCCTTGAGTTCCAGGTACTGCTTCGAGCCCTCCGGACGCAGCCGCTTATCGCGCTCGAATAGATACTTTTCGCGCAACGCGTCGATATCGATGTCGTCCGGCGTCTGCGTTGGTCCGCATGTCTCGAACATTGTCATCTATCTTCAAAGCTCCTGCGGTTCGCCGGTACCCATGTACCTCGATAATTGGTAGTGCAGATTGACGGTGCTGCGTTCGCGGTACGGATTGGGCTTGGTGCCCGCGAAGCCCAGCGATTTCATGCCCTGCTGCACGGCCGCCATGTTCGAGAAATCCTGAGGCAGGACCGACCGCCACCTGGAGTCACCGACCGGTGTGTACTCCCATTCCGTCTGGGGCTCTTTGCCTTTCGGGTACAGCTCGAAGACCGACACCTCGAAAATGCACTTGTCGGGGTTGTAGCTGGGGTGCGGCCGCGCGCCGTAGCACAGCGCGCTGGTCAGGCCCTGCCCAATCTGGAAGTTCGGAAAGATCTGCCAGGCGGTGCCGGCCTGCCCGAGAATGTCGGCGGGAATCGTCGGCCAGATCACGCCGCGGCCCTCGTCGTCGCGACGCGCCGACGCCAGCCAGTGCTCGAGAACCTTGTCGGCCGGTGTTCCCTCGGGCAACTCGTCAACCAGTCGCCTGGCGGCGTTCACCAGGGTCTGGGTGGTGGTGGCGTTGGTTTCCTCCATCGTGTACACCTGCATCTCCGCGGTCGACACCCGCGGATCGGCGCCGATGCCGAGGCGAATCTTGGACTTGGTGGTTTCCATGTCCGCCGGCGCGTCGTAGCCGATGTGGCTGTGCTTGCCTTGCGCTTTCGCCCATCCCTTGAATTCGCCGAACTTATTGAACTCGGGATGTGTCGTGTAGACGTGGTAAGTCTCGTTGAAGGCCTCCAGCGCGACTTTCCAGTTGCAGTCGAAGGACAGCCACTTGCGCCATTTGTAGCGCAAGTTCTCCAGGCCGAATGCGTCGAGAATCTTCGCGGCGGGGAACAAGAAGTCGGCCAGCGGCTCACAGTCGGGGTCCATGTTGATCCACAACCAGCCGCCCCAGGTATCGACTCTGACCGGTCGAAGATGGGTGTTGTCTGGTGTGAGCGTTTCCTGCCAGTCCTGCTGTTCGCGGATATGAGTGCACGCTCCGTCGAGACCGTAGGTCCAGCCGTGAAAGCCGCAGACGAATGACTTTCGCGCTCGGGCACAGGCGTTCTTGGCGCCCTCCGGGATGTCGACCAGCCGGCGGCCGCGGTGCATGCACACGTTGTGGTGAGCGCGAAACTCATTGCTGCCGGTGCGCACCACGATGATCGAGTCGTCGAGAATGTCGTAGGTCAGGTAACTGCCCACCTCGGGCAGTTCCTCGACGCGGCCGACCTGCTGCCAGACCTTGCGCCACAGCTTGTCGCGCTCGGCGCGGGCATAGTCCTCGGAGATGTATGCCTCGACGCCGATCGTCATCGGTTTCGATAGTTCCTCGGCCGCTTCGGAATTCACGCCTTTGGCTAGGTCGGTCATCACATCCTCCTAATCGCCGCGCGGAACGATTCGTCCTTGAGGAAAAGCGACGTGTTGTCGGCGCCGAGATGGCTCCACTTGAGGTCCAGCCCGCCGTCGACGAGCAGCGTCTGGCCGGTGATGTAGCTCGACATCTCCGAGAGCAGAAAGAGGATGGCACCGGCCTGCTCCTCGGGCCGACCACGCCGACCCATCGCGATCGCCTGCCGGTCCCGCTCGGGGTCCTCGTCGACATAGGTGCGCGACGCCGCGGTCTCGGTGACGCCGGGCGCCACGGCATTGACCCGGATTCCCGCCACGGCGAGCTCGAGGGCCATCGTGCGGGTCATCGCGGTGATCGCGGCCTTGGCTGTTCCGTAGGCGATGTGAAACGGCGCGGTGTTCATGCCGCTGATCGAGGAGATCGACACGATCGACCCCGGCTGTCGCTGCGCGACGAGTTCACTTGCCACGGCCTGGCTCATGAAGAATGCCGTTTCGAGATTGTCGGCGAAGATCTTGCGCCAATCGCTGCGCGTCACCCGGGTCGACGGCATCCACGTCGACGGCTGTGCGCCACCGGCGATATTGACCAGCCCGTACAAGCTGCCATCGGCGCGGCGCGCGTGGTTGATCACCGTAGCAATGCCCTCGTCGGTTGACGCGTCGGCCGCGACCGGCACCACCGCCAGCCCCTGTTGTGCCAACGGCGCGATGTGCTCGTCGAGGTTTTCCTTCGACCGGCTCGCCGCGATCACCGTGGCCCCGGCCCGGGCGGTCATGGCCACCACGGTCGTGCCGATGCCGCCCCCGCCGGCGCCGGAAACCACCACGATGCGACCGTCGAGCCCTAGAAGATCCCCGTGATCCCCGTGATCGTCCATGACCTGCTTCCACCTGCCGCCAAGCGTCGGCGACGGGATCCATTGCCTATTTGTCCGGACAAAATATGGCATTCTGTCCTTTGGAGAACACTATTCCGATCAGCGGACTTCGCTGTCAAGGTCGAGCCGCGAGGTATCCCCGGCTATTGTCTGGACTAGGGGGAGTTGATAACGTCCAGCGCAAACGGCTGACGGAAGGACCTCGGCGAGGTATGGCCATCTCAACGCAGCTCTCGCGGTATGCCCCCCCGAACTCCGGGGCACACCCCATCGAAGTCGCGCAGGGCTGGGAACTCGAACGGGTCACCGCGCCAAGTCGGCTGTTCGGCGCCAACGGTTTGCGCACCGGCCCGGACGGTCGCATCTACATCGCCCAGGTGACCGGCAGTCAGATCAGCGCGCTGGATCACCGCACCGGGGAACTGGTGACCGCCAGCCCCAAGGGCGGTGACATCGTGGCGCCCGACGACGTCGCGTTCGATGCCAGCGGCAACCTGTACGCGACCGAGGTGATGGACGGTCGGGTCAGCGTGCGCGACACCAGCGGTCGAACGCGGGTGTTGCGTGACGACGTTCCGTCGGCCAACGGCATCACCATCCATGCGGGCCGGTTGTTCATCGGTGAATGCCGTGCGGGCGGACGGCTGCTGGAATTCGACCTGGCGGGCGGACCGCCGCGGGTGCTCTTGGAGAATGTGCCCTCACCGAATGCGATGGAGGTCGGCCCGGACGGCCTACTGTATTTCCCGGTGATGGGCGCCAACGAAATCTGGCGCATCGACCCCGACGGCGGCGAGCCGCAATGTGTCGCAGGCGATCTCGGCGTACCGGACTCGGTCAAGTTCGACGCGCAAGGCTACCTCGTCTCGACGCAGGTGGCGAGCGGTCAGGTGCTGCGCATCGATCCTCGCAGCGGCGAACAGCAGCTGCTCGCCCAGCTGAATCCGGGGCTGGACAACTGCACCTTCGTCGGCGACCGGCTGTTCGTATCCAACTTCACCGGCGAGATCACCGAGATATCGCCAAATGGCACAGCACACGCCGTTTTGGCGGGTGGGCTCAACTGGCCGATGGACCTCGCGGTCGGCCACGACGGACAACTTTACATCGCCGACGGCACGTACTTCTACGTCGCGCTGCCCGACGGGTCCTTGCACACCGCGGGAATGTTGTTCAGCCCCGGCTATCCCGGATTCCTGCGCGGCGTTGTTGCGAGCGGACCCGGCGAGTTCGTCGTCACGACGTCGGGCGGCCAGGTCGCCCGTTACCGGCCGGAAGCGAGCGAAAGCGACGTGCTGGCAGACGGTTTCGACCAGCTTTATGGCGTCGCCCTGAGCCCCAGCGGGGTGGTCTTTGCGGAATTGGGCACCGGGCGGGTGCTGTCGCTGCAGTCGGGGCGTACCGAGGTGCTGGCGACCGATCTGCGTGAGCCGGTCGGCGTCGCGATCGATGCCGACGGGGCCTGTCTGGTCGCCGAGGCCGGAGCCGGACGAGTGGTCAGGGTGAACGGGTCGAGGATCGACACCGTGATCGCCGATCTGCAACGCCCGCAAGGCATTCTGGTCCAGAGCGGAGTGCTCTACATTGTCGATGCGGGCGCCAAGGAGTTGATCGCGTTCGATCTGGCCGGCCACGCGCGGCGCACGATCGCGTCCGGGCTGCCGGTCGGTCCCCCGCCGGGCGTGACGCCCAAGCCGCTGCGCGGCATGCCACCGTTCTCCGGACCTCAGGGCCCATTCGCCGGCATCACCGCCGCGGCCGACGGGACGCTCTACATCTCGGCCGACGGCGACGGCAGCGTGCTGGCACTGCGCCCGACAAGGGGCGGCGGCTGATGCCCCAGGCCATCGCGGGCGACCACCGCTACTTACAGATCGCACGCACGCTGCGTAAGGAGATCGTCGACGGCGTTTACCCGGTGGGCTCGCAGCTGCCGACCGAGCACCAACTGTGCGAGCGCTTCGCGGTGAGCCGCTACACCGTCCGCGAAGCGCTGCGCCGGCTGCGAGAGGACAATCTTGTCGCGTCTCGACCGCGGGCGGGCACCCGGGTAGTTCCCCGGCCGGCGTCGAGTTCCTATGCCCAGGACGCGATGTCGATCGACGACCTCCTCGCGTTCGCGGCCGGCGCGCAGCTGACCATCGAATCCAACGCGATGGTGACGATCGACGACGACCTCGCCGCTCGGACCGGACTCGAGGTCGGCACCCAGTGGCTATCGGTACGCGGTTACCGTCAAGCCGACGGCGCGTCGGTGCCGATGTGCCGAACGGAGTACTACATCAGCCGGAGTTTCGCCGCGGTCGGCAGGCTGCTGCATCGCCATGTCGGCCCGATTTTTCCGTTGATCGAGGATCTGTTCGGCGTGAGCGTCGCCGCGTTGCACCAAGAGATCGCCGCCGTCCTGCTATCGCCTGAACTGGCCGACGGCCTGGGCGTGGCTGCGGGGACGGCCGCGCTCCAGATGCGGCGCACCTACACGACCTCCGACGGCGAGGTGGCCCAGGTAACGATCAACACCCACCTGTCGTCCAGGTTTCGGTACGCGATGACCATGCGTCGCGTAACCGGTCAGGCCGGTTGAGGTGATCGCCCGGGCCCCGCAGGACACGGCACACGCCGCCGAGGCCTACCGCCGCGGGCTGTGGGTGCAGACCACGCTGGCCGATTCCCTGCGCACGGCCGCGGAAATATCGCCTGAGCGAACAGTTCTGGTGGACAAGGATATTCGACTGGACTGCGCCACGTTATACACGCAGGCAAGCGCACTTGCGGCCGCCCTGCTGTCGCGCATGCCGACGGGCAGCGTCGTGTCGTTCATGCTGCCGAACTGGCACGAGACCGCCGTCATCTATCTGGCTGCGACGCTGGCCGGAATGGTGGTGAACCCGATCCTGCCGTCCCTGCGCGACCACGATCTACGCTTCATCCTCGAAGACGCCGATACAGCAATGGTTTTCGTCCCGCACCGATACGGCGGCCACGACTACGCGGCGATGCTCGAACGCGTAACGGCCACACTGAGCCCGGCGCCGGCGGTGGTAGTGCTGCGCGGCGACGCCGGTTCGCACACACCGTACCGGGCCCTGCTGGAGCAGGCGCCCGATTTCGCACCCCTTCCGCCGCTGGATCCCGATTCCGTGCGGATGATCCTCTACACCTCCGGTACCACCAGCCGCCCGAAAGGCGTCCTGCACAGTCACAATTCGATACACGCCCTGATCTGTCAGATTCGCGACCACTGGATGATCGCGGCGGGCGACACGTTCCTCGTCCCGTCACCGGTCGCCCATATCGGCGGCTCGATATATGCGTTCGAATGCCCGCTGCTGCTGGGCACGACCGCGGTGCTGATGGACCGATGGGATCCGTCCGAGGCGGTGGCACTGATGAACTCGCAGCGGTGTACCCACATCGCGGGGGCAACACCATTCCTGGCACAACTGTTGTCTACCGCCGAGCGCACCGACACCCGACTGCCCGACTTGAAGGTGTTCATCTGCGGTGGTGCGTCCGTATCGCCGTCGCTGATCCGCCGTGCCGCACAGTATTTCGACCACGCGGTGGTCACCCGGGTGTATGGCTGCACGGAAGTCCCCGTCGCGACCGTCGGCGCGCCCAGGCCAGACGAAGCCGATTGCGCGGCAGACACCGACGGCAGGCCCGGGATCGCCGAGATCAAACTCGTCCCGCACGAAGCCGCGCCCGCCGGTGACGGGGAAATCTGTGTGCGCGGCCCCCAGATGCTGCTGGGTTACCGTCATCGGCAAGACGGCGCCGACTCTTTCGATGCCGCAGGCTTTTTCCGCACCGGCGATCTTGGGCGCTGGGTCGATGACCGGTACCTCGTCGTGACTGGCCGGGCCAAGGACGTCATCATCCGCAGCGGTGAGAACATCTCGGCCAAGGAGGTCGAGGACCTGCTCGCCGACCATCCCGGCATCGCCGAGATCGCGGTCGTCGGGCTGCCCGACGAGCGCACCGGAGAGCGGGCTTGTGCGGTCATCGTCCCCGCGGGTGCGACGAGCCCGGATGTCGCAAGTTTGCTTGCGCTGCTGGTGAGCAAGGGGGTCGCCAAATTCAAGGCACCAGAACAGGTCGTGATCTGGGCTGCCCTGCCGAAGAACGACGCGGGGAAGATACTCAAACATCAGATCCGGGCGTCGCTGACTAAGGATGGTTGAAATGCAGGTCGCAATCGTCACGGGAGCAAGCAGCGGTATCGGCTTGGGCTGCGCGACAAAGCTTGCCGAGATGGGCATGGCGGTCGTGGGCACCGGCCGCGACCCCGATCGGCTGGCCGAGCTCGAAAGGGCGATCAACGATCCGGATCGCGTCGCGACACTCGCTGTCGACCTGACCGATGATGACGCGCCGCGACGCATCGTGGACCTCGCGGTCGACCGGTGGGGCCACATCGACTTCCTGATCAACAACGCCGGAGTGGGCAGTCCCAAGCCGCTGCACGAAACCGACGACGAGACCCTGGACTACTTCCTGGGTGTGATGCTGCGGGCGCCGTTTCGGCTGGCGCGCGACGTGCTGCCGCACATGGCACCCGGATCGGCAATCATCAATGTGACATCGACATTCGCGGTCATCGGAGGCCTGCGTGGCGGCGCTTACTCCGCCGCCAAGGGCGGGCTGACCGCGCTGACCACCCACATCGCCTGCCAGTACGGCGCATCCGGCATCCGCTGCAACGCCGTCGCGCCCGGCGTGACGGTGACGCCGATGGTCGAAAAGCGGTTGGAAGACGAGCGATTCCGCAAGATGAACACGGAGATGACCCCGCATCAGCGGTTGGGCAGCATCGACGATATCGCCAGCACCGTCGCCTTCCTGTGCTCGCCGGGCGGAAGTTTCATCAACGGCCAAACGATCGTCGTCGATGGCGGATGGAGTTCGACGAAGTATCTTTCGGAGTTCGCGTTGTCATCGCAGTGGATCGAGCGATGAATCTGTTTGCGATGCTCGATCAGGCCGCGGGGCGGTTCCCCGATCGCGGCGCCGTGTATCACGGGAATCACCGCGTGTGTACGTGGCTTGAGTTGCGCGACCGGGCATTGCGGCTGGCCGCGTCGATCCGGCAACAGCATGGTGCGGGTGCTCGTATCGCCATCGCCGCCCAGAACCGTCCCGAGATCATCGAATTGATGTTCGCGATCTGGGCCGCCGAGTGCGTCGTCGTCCCGATCAACTACAAGCTGCATCCGCGCGAGATGGTGCAGATCCTCGACGATGCGGATACGTCGCAGGTGTTCGCTTCATCGACGATTGGCGCCGAGCTCGCATCGATTGCCACGACACCAACGGAAATCATTGAGTCCGAGGACTATTCACGGCGGCTCCGCGTCGCCCCGTCGGCGCCGCCGCGCACCGACCCGGCGGCGCTGGCGTGGCTGTTCTACACCAGCGGAACCACCGGCCGATCGAAGGGCGCGATGCTGTCGCACCGCAACCTCACGGCGATGACGGTCGCGCATCTTGCCGACATCGACGCTCCGGACGAGGACTGCAGCCTCGTGCATGCGGCACCGATGTCGCACGGCTCTGGCCTCTACGTGCTGCCGTACGTGCTGCGCGCCGCCCGCCAGGTGGTGCCCGAGTCGGGTGCATTCGATCCCGACGAGTTCCTCGATCTCTGCGAGCACCACCCAACCGCCAGCGCATTTCTGGCGCCGACGATGGTGCAACGGCTGGTCGATACGGGCCGCGCCCGCCCGGCCAATCTCAAGACGATCGTCTACGGCGGCGGGCCCATGTATGTCGAGAGCCTGCGGAAGGCGATCACGGCATTCGGCCCGATCTTCGCGCAAATCTATGGGCAGGGCGAGTCACCGATGACCATCACCGGGTTGCGCGGTGTCGATCACGACTCGGACGACGACGCGATTCTGGGTTCCGTCGGTTATGCGCGGTCGGGGATGGAGGTCGCGGTGCTGCACACCGACGGCCACCCGGCGCCCGTCGGCGAGATCGGCGAGATCGTTTGCCGCGGAGACGCGGTCATGAGTGGATACTGGCAAAATCCCGACGCGACCCGCGCCACGCTCAAAGACGGCTGGCTCTACACCGGCGACCTGGGCTCGTTCGATGCGCGCGGCTTTCTCACACTGCGGGATCGGTCGAAGGATGTCGTCATCAGCGGCGGGAGCAACATCTATCCCCGCGAGGTGGAGGAGGTGCTGCTCGAGCACCCCGGCGTCGCCGAGGCATGCGTGGTGGGCACACCCGACGCTGAGTGGGGTGAGGTGGTGGTCGCGTTCATCGTCGGCGCGGTCGACCCCGCGGCGTTGGATGCGCATCTGTTGCGGCGCATCGCCCGCTTCAAACGGCCCAAACGCTACGAATTCGTCGACGAGCTACCGAGAAACAGCTACGGCAAGGTGCTCAAGCGGGAGCTGCGGGCGACTTTGGCGCCCGGCCGCGTTGGTTAGAGACCGGCGAAGTCGATGATTCCGCGGATGTTGCGGCCCTCGCGCAGATCGACGAACGCCTCGTTGATCTCGTCGAGTTGGTAGTGGCGGGTGACCAACTCGTCGAGCTTCAATGCACCTGCCTGATACATCGACAACAGCAACGGCACGCTGGTGCGCGGATTCATCCCGCCGTAGAGCGCTCCCCTGAGTTGTTTGGCCGACAGCACCATCTCCTGCAGGATCAGCGGAACCATGGGCTCGCTGTAGGGGGTGATGCCGGTGACCACGCACGTCCCGCCTTTGCGAAGCAGCCTCATGGACAACGGGATCAAGTCCACGTGGACAACGCCGGCGGTCACGACGACCCGGTCGGCCATGACGCCGGCGGTGATGTCGGCCACCAACGGTATTGCCTCCTCGGCGGAGACGGCGGTGTGCGTGGCACCGAAGATCTTGGCCGAATCCCGTTTGTATTCAACGGGATCCACCGCGACGACATAGGTTGCGCCAGCGGCGCGGGCCCCTTGCAGGGCATTCATCCCGACACCACCGGTACCGATGACTACGACGGTGTCACCGGGTTCGGTGCCCGCCGTCACCGTTGCGGAGCCCCAGCCCGTGCTGACGCCGCACGACACCAGCGACGCCGCATGGAATGGGATCGCGTCATCGATCTTGATGACGGACCTTTCGGTGAGCACCGCATATTCGGCGAATGTGCCCAGTTGACCGTAAGCCATGAGGTTTTCGTCGCCGAGATGCCGGCGACAGGTTCCGTCGGTGGGCATCTCCCTGGAGAACAGGCTTGCGCCGGCGTCGCAGATGTAGCTCTGACCGTTCACACAAAACCGGCAACTGCCGCACGCGGGAATGAACGACATCGCCACGTGGTCCCCCGGCCGCACCGACGTCACGCCGGGCCCGATTTCTTCGACGACACCGGCGCCCTCGTGACCACCGAGCATCGGGAACCAGTCCGGCTCAGGGATACCGGTTGACGCCAGCACCTCGGGGGTCGGCAACACGTCGCCGGTGACGAGGTGGTCGTCGGAGTGGCAGATGCCGGCAACGGCCATCCGGACCAGGACCTCACCGTCGCGGGGCGGATCGAGCTCAACCTCGCGGATCTCCCAGTCCCTGCCGACCCCGTCCAGCACAGCGGCACGACACTTCATTGCAACCTCCTTGACGTCGCAGGCAACGATCCATCATCGCGCGTCCGGTCAAGCGGATTCGAAGTGACTCCGGATGCCGGCCAGCATTTCCACGTGCGCCTTGACCCCCTCGCGGATGGTCACCCCGGCCAATAGCCGCGGAACGGTGAAACCTATCCGCTCGGTGACCCGGGTGCCGCCGACTGCCGGATCGAAACTCACCGTGCCACGTAGCCGCACCCCAGGTGACTGATCGGCCTCGGTCAGTACGGCGCCGCTGACGGGCACTCGCAGCCGGGCCTGATAAGTGATCCGTATGGTTAACGGCCCCAAGGGAATTCGGTCGACGACCCGGTAGGTTTGCTGGTAGCCATCCTGGGTTTCGCTGCGGGACACCGTTTCCACGGACACGATCAGCGGGTGCACCAGCTTGATGTTGTTCAGGTCCACGTAGAAGTCGCGCACCGCGTCGGGCGGCGCGGGCACCTGCTCACTCAGCGTCCGGTCGGCGTGGACGGTCCACCAGCTCATAAGAGAGAACCTAGCCTTGCGACCACGCCCCGCTTACCGTGGACCCAGAAGCGAGCGGAGAAGACATGGGCACGCAAGGTCAAGTGGTCGAGCGCTACCTGGAATGCCTGGGCGCTCACGACTGGGATGGACTGGCCGACACCATCGCCGAGGAAGGTTTGACCCGGGAGGGGCCGTTCTGCGATGTCGTCGAGGGTAAGGCGCACTATGTCGCCTACCTGCGCAAGGTATGCACCAATCTGAAGGGTCATCGATTGCACGTGCAGCGGGTCTCACACGTGGACTCCCGAGTGTCTTACGCCGAGCTGTGCGAGACATTCGAGATCGACGGCGTCGCGACCATGTGGCCCGAATGCATCCTCTTCGAGCAAGACACCGGCGGCCTGATCTCCCGGGTGAGCGTGTTTTTCAAGCAGCGGCAGGCCGGAACCACGTAGCGGTCTATTCCCTCACTCCCGGAATTGACCTACCGTGTCATGGATGGAGGCAGATGCAACTCCGGAGTCGGTGCCGGTCGAGAAATTGCACTCGGGCGACCCGATCACCGATTGTGGTCAGCGGTACATCGTTCTCGAAGCAAAAGCCCTCGGCGATAGCTGTGTAGTTCTCGAGCTGGAGTCCAGGGTGGACCACCAGCTGCAGGTCATCGAGAAGTCGTTCCCGGCCGGGTACCAGGTCGACAGGGCACACCACCGAATTCTGTAACCAATTCTTCCTCACCCGAACAATGCGCGAGTAGCCGTCCGACGGCTACCGCGCTTTCGTGTTATGTGGTCCCAATTCTGGGCAATTAGACGATCCGTTCAGTCGCGGCGTGGCGGCCGTTGGTCGTTGGGATCGTTCGGGTCGGTTTCGCCAAACCATCGCGACGGCTCGTGCTGGCCATACGCGTCATGCCAGTCCCACCACTCGTACGGCGCGGTCTGCGGGTATCCCTGCGGCGAGTCCTCCCAGGTTTCCTGGCGCCCCAGCGCCGTCATGTCCAGGAAGCTCCAGGTGTTGCCCAGCACCTCGTCGCCCCGATTGTTGATGAAGTAGGTGCGGTAAACCCGCTCGCCGTCATGGATGAACACGTTCGTGCCGTGCCATTCGTCCACGCCGAAGTCGACGTCGAAGCCGTCGGTGATCGTGTACCACGGCATCTGCCAGCCCATCCGGGCCTTCAGCCGCTCGATGCCCGGCTGCGGCGCACGCGAGACGAACACCAATGTGGTGTCGCGGGCGTTGAGATGGGCGAGGTTTCCGATGTGGTCGGCGATCATCGAGCAGCCGCGGCAGCCGTGGTCGGGCCAGCCGTCGATATCGGGCCCGACGAAGGCGCGATAGACGATCAGCTGACGCCGGCCTTCGAACAGCCCCAACAGATTCACCGTGCCGTCGGGCCCGTCGAATTCGTACGGCTTGTCCACGGCCAGCCACGGCATGCGCCGCCGCATGGCCGCCAACGCATCGTGGGCCCGCAGCACCTCCTTCTCCTTGACCAGCAGTCGCTGATGTTCGGCCTCCCACTCCTGGGCCGACACGATCGGTGGTGTGTTCATTGCGTTGTCCGCCTTTCGATTTCGGTCGGGTCAGCTTCAGCTCATCTTCAGGTCAATGAAGACAGACCGGCTGCGGTGAGCAGGTAGGCGCCGTGTTGCCCGGGCTCGCCGCCGGCGATAGCCGACACCGACGTGCCGACCAGCTCGGCGGTCAGCGCGGGTCCCGTCGAGGAGACAAAGGTGTCGACGTCGACGCCCTGCCGCTCGGCGTAGGCAGCTGCGGCCGCCGCGCCCAGCTCGGTGACCGCCGTCAACCGCGGCAGCACCGAGACGAAGGTGATCCCCAGGCCGGCCCGGTCCGACTCCCCGGCTGCATAGCTGCCGATGAATCTGACGGTTGCCTTGGCGCCCGCGTAGCCGCCGGACAGTGGCGACCCGTTGACCGCCGCGCCGCTGGACATCAGGATCACCGAACTGCCTGGCGCCAAAGGGCGCTGCAGCGCGTGGCGGGTCCAGTGAAACGCTTGTGCGACATCGACATTCCAGTTGGCGCTGAAGGTTGCCCAGCTCTGATCCTGCAATGGGCTCATGCGCGGCGCGGACCCGGCGCACAGCACCAGGGTGCGCGGGTCGTACTTGTCGATGAGCTGGCTCGCCGTGGCCGGATCGGCGGCGTCGGCGACAACCGGGATGAAGGCGTCGCCGAGTTCACCGCGGACCTCGTCGAGCAGGGCGGCGTTGCGCGCGACACCGACGACCTCGGCGCCGGCTTTCGCCAATGCGGTCGCGATGGCGCGACCGAATCCACGGCTCGCCCCGGTCACGATCGCGGTGGTGCCGGCAAGGCTGCCGGCTTGGGTCTGGTTCATGTTCGTCTCGCTTTCTCAGTGAACTCCTGCACCAATTGAGATACGGCGCATCGCCCGAATTCATCGCCGCAAGACCGATGAATTTCGCCGCCCCGATGTCTCTGTACTGGAGTAGCGTTTCGGGCCACCCGAGACCGAGGCCGAGATGGGAGAGCGACCGTGCCGGCTCAGGAGGATTTCATCGAGCGGGCGGCCCCGTTTCGTGCCGAGTTGATCGCGCACTGTTACCGCATGCTCGGCTCCGTGCACGACGCCGAAGACCTCGTCCAGGAGACCTACCTGCGTGGCTGGCGGGGTTATCAGGCGTTCGAGGAGCGCGCGGCGCTGCGAACCTGGCTGTACCGGATCGCCACCACGGCGTGCCTGCGTGCATTGGAGAACCGTGCCCGGCGCGTGCTGCCGGCCGGCTTGGGTGACAGCTCGGTTGACCCGGATACCGATCTCGGCGGCGGCGCCGGCACCCATCAGTGGCTGGGGCCGATCCCCGACGCGCGCGCGTTCGCGACGCCGGAGGACACGGTGACGGCGCGGCACAGTGTGCGGCTGGCCGTGATGACGGCCCTGCAGGAGCTTCCCGCGCGTCAGCGGGCCGTGCTGATTCTGCGTGATGTCGTGCAGTTCAGCGCCGCCGAGGTCGCCGAACTCCTGGAAACCACACCCGCCTCGGTCAACAGCGCGCTACAGCGGGCGCGGGCCCGCCTCGCCGAGGTCTCGCCCACCGAAGACGACGCGGCCGAGCCAGACGATGCCAAACGCCGCGAATTGCTCGACCGCTACTGCGCGGCATTTGAAAACGCCGACATGGCCGCACTCACGGAGCTGCTGCAAACCGACGTCAAACTCGAAATGCCGCCGCTGCCTGTGTGGTTCACCGGCCGGGATACCGTGATGGAATTCCTTGCCGCACGGGCATTTACGACGGCCGGCGACATTGTCATGGTCCCGACAGCCGCGAATGCCCAACCCGCCGTGGCCGAGTACCGCCGCGCCGAAGACGGTGTCATGCGGGCCCATTCGATACACGTCATCACCCCCGGCGACCCCGGCGTCGCCGCCATTACGGTCTTTCTCGACCCGGCATTGTTCGCGACCTTTGATTTGCCTTCCAGCCGGTAAACTGCGCCAAAGGGACGCGATTACACCCGCTGCTCACCCGGCGAATCCCCACCCACCAGAATTGTTGGTGTCGTCGCACGGCCTGCCTTCGGCGCATATGTGGACAGGTCCCCAGCACCCCAGGATTATTAGCGCGACAGACGTACCTGAAGGATGACTGAATGAAGATTCCGGGTGTAACCAGCGTTGTCGCTGGTGTCACCGGCGGGGCGGCCCAGATAGTGAAGGCCGGCGTGTCCACCGCGGCCGGCGCCGCGGGTGCGATGCAGCTCCTGGCGAGCCCCGTAGTCGAACTGGCCGGCCCTGTCGTGCAGTCGATGGCCAATTCCACGGGCCGGGCACTCGGAATCAACACCGCCTCCTCCAACGGCTCCCCCGGCCACATCAGGCCTCCGGTGCGCTGGCAAAGCGGGCAACGGGTACACCTGGACCTCGATCCGTTGCTGCCGTTCTCGCGCTGGTACGAATACGCCGCGGTGGTGGAGGAGCCCGTTCGCCGGATCCCGGGAGTGGCCGAGGCCCACGTCGAAGGCTCCCTGGGCCGGTTGGTCGTCGAACTCGCCGACGACGCGGACAACGAAGCCGTCGTGGGCGACGTGCGGACTACGGTCGCGGCCATTGCCGCCGATTTGGCTTCCACGAAGTCGGACGTTCCGATTTCCGCGCCATTCGCCGACCCGGGTAACCCGCTGGCGATTCTGGTGCCGCTCACCGCCGCCGCCATGGACATGGTCGCGGTGACCGCCGCGGTGACCGGCTGGGTGACGCGACTGCCGGCCGCGCCGCAAACCACCCGAGCAGCGGCCGCTCTGATCAATCATCAACCGCGCATGGTGGCGATCCTGGAGTCGCGACTGGGTCGCGTGGGCACCGACGTCGCCCTCGCGGCAGCGACGGCGGCGGCCAACGGGCTGACCCAAGCGTTCGGCACGCCGCTGCTCGATATGACGCAACGGACCCTGCAGATCAACGAGGCGGCGGCGCACCGTCGCGTGTGGCGCGAGCGTGAGCCGCACCTGGCCTCGCCCGACCGACCGCAGGCTCCGGTGGTCCCGGTCATCTCATCCGCCGGAGCCCAGTCGCAGGCACCCCGGCACAGCTGGGCCGCCGCCGCAGCGGGCGAAGCCTCGCACGTGGTGGTCGGCGGTGCCGTCGACGCCGCGATGGACACCGAGAAAGGCTCCATGGCCGGGCCGGTGGAGGCGTATGCCGAATCGGCAGCCAACGGCTCGTTGATCGCCGCGGCCAGTGCGTTGGTGGCCGGGGGCGGCACCGAAGACGCCGCCGCCGCGATCGAGGCCGGGGTGCCCAGAGCCGCGCACATGGGCCGCCAGGCGTTCGCGTCGACGCTGGGTCGCGGGCTCGCCAACGGCGGACAGCTGGTCCTCGACCCGGGCGCGCTGCGCCGCCTGGACCGGGTGAAAGTGGTCGTCATCGACGGCGCGGCGCTGCGCGGTGATCACCGCGCAGTCTTGCAATCGACCGGGGAGGCCCCCGGCTGGGACGACGACCGGGTCTACGAGGTCGCCGATGCGCTGCTGCATGGTGAGGAGGCGCCGGAGCCCGACCCCGACGAGTTGCCCGCCACCGGTGCGCATCTGAGATGGGTTCCGGTACAAGGCCCGTCGGCCACGCCAGCGCAGGGCCTGGAAAGCGCCGACCTGGTGGTCGACGGCGAACGCGTGGGCACGGTCGACGTCGGTTGGGAAGTCGACCCGTACGCGATCCCGCTGCTGCAGACCGCGAATCGCACCGGAGCCCGGGTGGTCTTGCGTCACGTGGCCGGCACCGAGGATCTGACCGCCAGCGTCGGTGCGACGCATCCGCCGGGCACGCCGCTGCTGGGTGTGGTGCGTGACCTGCGGACCGATCGCGGACCGGTGCTGCTGATCACCGCGGTGCACCGCGACTTTGCCTCGACCGATACGCTGGCCGCGTTGGCAATCGCCGATGTCGGTGTGGCACTTGATGATCCACGCGCCGCCACAGCGTGGACCGCGGACATCATCACCGGCACCGACCTGGCCGACGCGGTTCGGATCCTGTCCGCGATTCCGGTAGCCCGCTCGGCCAGTCAATCGGCAGTACACCTCGCCCAGGGCGGCACGACGCTGGCCGGGCTGCTACTGGTCACCGGCAGCGACCAAGAGCGCCCCACCAACCCGGTGAGCTTCCGCCGCTGGCTCAATCCGGTCAATGCCGCCGCGGCCACCGCGCTGGTGGCCGGAACCCTCTCGGCGGGCAGGGTGCTGCGCCTTCCCGACCCCACCCCACAGCCGCTCACCGCCTGGCACGCACTGGATCCCGAGATCGTGTACTCACGGCTGGCCGGCGGTTCGCGACCGTTGGCGGTGGAAACCCTGACGCCGTCCTGGCGTCGCCGCCTCGACGACCTGTCCTACAGCCCACCGTTCGACGGACTGCGCGGCCCACTGCACACCCTGGCGCGGCTGGCTTCGGCGACCCGGGTCGAGCTCTCCGACCCGCTGACCCCGATTCTGGCCGTCGGCGCGGCCGCGTCGGCCATCGTCGGCAGCAACATCGACGCGCTCCTGGTCGGCGGCGTCATGACGGTCAACGCGATAACCGGTGGAACACAGCGGTTACGGGCCGAAGCGGCAGCCGCCGAGCTTTTCGCCGAGCAGGATCAGCTGGTGCGCCGCGTCGTCGTCCCGGCGGTGGCCACCACACGACGCCGGTTGGAGGCGGCCCAACACGCCACCCGTACGGCGACGGTGTCCGCCAAATCGCTGCGGCCCGGCGACGTCATCGACCTGGCCGCGCCGGAGGTGGTGCCGGCCGACGCTCGCCTGTTGGTGGCCGACGACCTCGAGGTCGACGAATCATTTCTCACCGGAGAGTCGCTGCCGGTGGACAAGCAGGTGGAACCCGTCGCCGTCAACGATCCCGAGCGGGCAAGCATGCTGTTCGAGGGCAGCACGATCGTCGCGGGCCGCGCCCGCGCGATCGTCGTGGCCACCGGGGTCAATACCGCCGCGCACCGGGCGATCTCCGCGGTCGCAGGCGTCGAGACGGCGGCCGGCATCCAAGCCCGGCTGCGCGAGCTCACCAGCAAGGTGCTGCCGATGACGCTTGCCGGCGGCGCTTCGGTGACCGCGCTGGCGTTGCTGCGCCGCTCGTCGTTGCGTCAGGCCGTCGCCGATGGCGTCGCGATTGCGGTGGCCGCCGTGCCGGAGGGTCTGCCGCTGGTGGCCACGCTGTCCCAGCTCGCCGCCGCCCAGCGTCTGACGGCGCGCGGAGCGCTGGTGCGCTCGCCACGCACCATCGAAGCCCTGGGCCGGGTCGACACCGTATGTTTCGACAAGACAGGCACTCTCACCGAGAACCGGCTGCGTGTCCTGTGCGCCATGCCGCACGATGCCCGTCCGGGCGATCCATTCCCCGAGGCGGAAGATCCGCGATCGGCCGCGGTACTGCGGGCAGCCGCATGGGCGTCCACGCAGCCCCAAGACGGACAGGGCCACGCGCACGCCACCGACGAGGCGATCATCACCGCGGCGAGTTTCCTTCTCACCAAGAACAATTCGGGTTGGCAGTTGCTCGCCGAAGTACCGTTCGAGTCCAGCCGTGGCTTCGCCGCCGCGATAGGCACGCTGAGCGCCGACGCGAACTCGCCGGTGCTGATGCTCAAGGGCGCCCCGGAGGTGGTTCTTCCCCGCTGCCGGTTCACCCACCGGGAGGCCGACCTTGCGCATGCGGAGTCGGTGGTACGCAGCCTCGCCGAGCGAGGCTTGCGGGTGTTGGCGGTGGCTCGGCGCCCGTGGCCCAACGGGACCACGCACGACACCGAGACCGATGCCGACGCCGTCGACGCCACCGCACAGGACCTCGAGTTGCTGGGCTACGTCGGTTTGGCAGACACCGCACGGGCATCGTCGCGCCCGCTGATCGAGGCGTTGCACGCCGCCGGCCGCGAGGTGGTGCTGATCACCGGCGACCACCCGATCACCGCGCGGGCAATCGCCCGGCAGCTGGGACTGCCGGCGGATGCCCGCGTCGTCACGGGCGCCGACCTAGCCGGCCTTCACGAGGACGCCTGCGCCAAACTCGTCGCCAACGTCCAGGTCTTCGCCCGCGTCAGCCCAGAACAGAAGGTGCAGATCGTGGCCGCGCTGCAGCGCTGTGGGCGGGTCACGGCGATGGTCGGCGACGGCGCCAACGACGCCGCCGCGATCCGGATGGCCGACGTGGGAATCGGCGTGAGCGGTCGAGGATCGTCGGCCGCCCGGGGAGCCGCCGACATCATCTTGACCGACCGCGATCTGTCCGTGCTGCTCGACGCGCTGGTCGAGGGCCGCAGCATGTGGGCCGGTGTTCGCGATGCTGTCACGATCCTGGTCGGCGGCAACGTGGGCGAGGTGCTGTTCACGATCATCGGGACCGCATTCGGCCAGGGGCGCGCGCCGGTGGGAACCCGTCAACTACTGCTGGTGAACCTGCTCACCGACATGTTCCCCGCGCTCGCGGTTGCCGTCACGTCGCAGTATGTCGAACCCGACGAAGCCGAGTACGAAAACGAAGAACAGGCCGAAAATGCGCGCGCCGCACACAGACTCGCGGTGCTGACCGGGCCCACGCCTTCCCTCGACGCGCCGCTGATGCGTCAGATCGTCACCCGCGGCGTCGTCACCGCCGCGGGTGCGACGGCGGCCTGGGGCATCGGACGCTACACGCCGGGCGGCGAACGTCGCACGGCAACAATGGGATTGGCGGCGTTGGTGACAACACAGCTCGCCCAGACACTGCTGGCGCGCCAGCACAGCCCGCTTGTCGTCGCGACCGCGCTGGGCAGCGCGGGCGTGCTGGTCGGCATCATTCAAACCCCGGTGGTCAGCCAGTTCTTCGGATGCACGCCGCTGGGACCGGTCGCCTGGTCGGGCGTGGTGGGCGCGACGGCAGGAGCAACCGCGATCTCGTGGCTGGCACCCAACTGGCTGAACAAGACCATCGGTGTCATCCAGCTCGAAGGCGAACCCGACGACGAGCCCGACGCTTAAGTCGCCAGTTCCTTGCGGATGACCTTGCCGGCGGGATTGCGCGGAATGCTGTCGACGATGTGAATGTCCCTGGGCTGTTCGAAACGAGAAACCTTGTCCTTCAGGTACTCCCGTAGCGCCGTCACATCGATGTCGCGCTGCGTGCGGGCGACGACGAATGCGGCCAGTCGACGCCCGAACTGCTCGTCAGGCACCCCGACGACCGCGTTCTCGGCCACGTCAGGATGCTCGGCGAGCGCATTTTCCAGCGCCCTCGGATACACGTTCTCACCGCCGGAGACGATCATGTCGTCCTCGCGGCCGACGATGTAGAGCCGGCCCGAGTTGTCCAGATAGCCCATGTCGCCGGTGCTGGTCATCTGGTCGATGACGGCCTTGTCAGCGCCGCCGATGTAGCCCTGGGTCGTGAGGTCTCCGCCCACGAAGATGCGGCCGGTAACGCGCGGCCCGACAGCCCTGCCGGTTTTGTCGAAGATGCGAACCGGGCACCCCGCAACGGGGCGGCCCACCGTGTCCGGCGCGTGGCGCAGCTCGAAAGGTGTTGCCAAAGCACCGATCCCGACCTCAGTGGAGCCATAGCCGTTGTAGAGGATGTCGCCGTAGAAGTCCATGAACCGGCGCGCCAGGCTGGGATCGAGCCGATCGCCGCTGGATATCACGACCTGCAACGCCAACGGGTTTCGCGCCCGCACCCGCTGCGGCAGATCCATTATGCGGGCCAGCATGATCGGGACCACGCTCATTGCGTCGGCGCGCTGCAGCGATGCCTGCGCGAGAGTCTGCTCGGCATCGAAGCGCCGATGCGTCAGGACCGTGCCACCCAGGCTGACGGTGAGCATCAACATGCCCAGTCCCAGACCGTGAAACATCGGTACCGCCACCGCAATTCGTGATCCGACCCGCAGCCCGGTGCGTTCGAGAATCGTCATGCCCACGCCGACGCCCGAACTCATTCGCGGCATCCGCGGAATCCCCTTGGGCACGCCGGTGGTCCCCGAGGTCAGCAGAATGAGTCGTCCGGACTCCACGACGCGCGGTCGCGGGGCGCCCGGCTGGATCTGCACGGTCGCCGGATCGATCACCCGGACCGACGGCGCGGCATCGCGGATCTGCGCTGCAAACTCGTTGTCGCAGAACATTGTTGTGACCTGATGTGCGCTCAATGCGCCGGCGAGGGCGGTGGTGCGAAACTCCGTATTCACCAGCACCACGTCGGCTCCGACCAAGGCTGCGGCGAATACGGCGGCCGCAAAGCCGCTGCCGTTGCGGCACATGATCCCGACCACCTCGCCCGGGCCGGCACCGTCATGGACAAGCTCACGAGCGAGCGCCTCGGTCTTGGCCTGCAGCTCGCGGTAGCTCAGCGCCCCGTCGTCGTCGATGATCGCGGTGCGCTCCGGCCAGCGCGCCGCCGCGAGGGCCGGCAGCGTGGACAGATTCGTGCCACCGCGATACACCTCGCGGATAAGCCTCAGTGCCGCGATCGGTGTGGGCACACTCAGCAGCCGAGACGACACCAACGCCCGGGCCGTCGTGGCGACCACACCGTCGGTCATTCCTCGTCCTTTCGACCGCGGGAATCGGAGAAGAAGCGGCGATGCCACAACCGGGCCGCCCAATCCGCCGGTCCGGCCAGCAGCACCGACGCCAGCTCGGCCGGAAACACCCAGGGCGGTTCGTTGGTGCGCGGGCGTTCGATGATCGCCTTGGCGATGGCGTCGGCGGCCTGCTGCGGCGACAGCCCGGGAAGGCGGCCCAGGATCGGCGTCGGTGCGATCATCCGGGTCCGGACCAGCGCGAAGTAGACCGACGTGACGTTCACGCCGTCAGCGTGCAGTTCCGGCGCCACGCTGCGCAGCCAGCGATCGAAAGCGCCCTTGGACGCCTGGTAGGCGCCCCATTGCGGACCCGGCACCACGCGCACGCCGACGCTCGACACGTTCACGATGTGGCCGCCACCGTTTTCCCGCATGGCCGGGAGCAGTCCCAGCAGCAGCCAGATCGGCCCCAGGTAGTTGATGTCGATGGTGCGCTGGAAGTCGTGCGGGCGGTCGTACTGATGGTGCAGCGACCGGCGCAGCGATTTGCCGGCATTGCTGACCACGATGTCGAGTGGGCCGTGATTCTCGGTGATCTGCTTGGTCAGGACGTGGACGGCGGCCTCGTCGCTCAGATCCGTCGGGTAGGCGACCGCGTGCCCGCCACCCGCGTTGATCGCCGCGGCAAGGTCGTCGAGCCGTTCGGCCGATCGGGCGACGACCAGCACCGTCGCTCCGGCCGCGGCCAGCCTGCGGGCGGTCGCCTCGCCGATTCCGTACGAAGCGCCGGTGACAAGCACCGTCTTGCCCGAAACCACGCCACGCAGCTTGTCGGGGTCCGACACCCGCGCAGGGTTGGCCAATCGGTCTGTCGCCGTCTTAAAGGCCTGGGTAATCAAGTTCACCTTCACACCGCATTCACCGAGATGGCGTGCCGAGTCCTGGTGCAGCGCTGCTTTCCCAACGCTTCGTGACTCGTAACCTACAGCTACCAGACCACGCGCACAGCCTGAACCCCTGGTCCTGGCTAAACGATGATTTGCCGGATCAGTACGTCGACTACAAAGGCACGACGGCGTTGCGGATGTTCATCTCCTAGTCCCGAATGAAACCTTTGTTGCGCATCAACACGTCCGCCAGGAATCCGTCGTGCGGGATTTCGGGAGCGCGAAAGAACGTCGGATGGTTTCCGCGGTAGACGTTGCTGATCGTCGGTTCGCCGAGCAAGCCGTCGATCAAGTCGTCGTCACCGGTAATCGCGTTGACTACCAAGGATTGTCGCAACAGGCCTAGGCCGGCGGCGCGCGACCACGGCGATACCCACACACAGGGGAACGGCAGTTCGATGTTGAGCTTGTCGACATCGGGCTCGGTCAACAGATGCACGGCCGGACGCAGCGCGGCATAGCCGTCACCCAATGCGGCGACGACCTGATCGGCGCCGAGTACCGCGGTGGTGCCCGCGGCCCTGATCGCCAGATAGTCCGCCAGCGCCTGCGCCGACGCGGCTGGCTGGGTCGGCAGGATCGCCCGCTCGTCCTCGGTGGGCAACGGTTCGATCGTCGCCAACCGTTCGGCGATCGCCGCGGCCAGCGGGGCCGGGTCGCCCTCATAGAGCACCGCGGTGGTGTTGACGCACGCCATGCCACCCATGTTGGCGATCGAGTCGACGATCAGGTCGAGGTAGTCGCGCCAATCCCGGTCGGCGGTGATCAGGATCTTGGCTCTGCCCGGTCCGTTCACCATCACCGTCGGATCGGCGACGTACTTGTCCACGACATCCTGGCCGCCGTACACCATGGCGAGATCGGCCGATCGAATGATCTCGTCTGCTCCCGCATGATCGGTAGGCAGAAAGACCACGTCTTCGGGCCGAAAGCCCGCCTGGCGCAGGGCGTTGACCAGTCGGTGGCCGGTGAAGGGCTCGCGCCGCGACGGGCGCACCGCGACCCGGTAGCCCAGCGCCAGCGCCTGGGGCCACAGGCCGTGCACGCCCGGGCCGTTTCCCGCTGCGTGCACGGCGAACACCTCGCCGCGCCGGGTCCAGACCGCACTGCCGTCGCGGGTGCGGTCTTCGCGCCAGTCGCGGGCCGCGCCGATCGGCTGCGCCGGGCGCACCGCGTCGAATGCGTGGGCAACGGCGTCGGCCACGCTGCGGGCTCCGGCACGGGTGACCGCGATCGGAACTCCCGAAATCCGGCTGGCCAGTTCGACATACGCGTCGAAGTCCAGGCCGCCGATGACTGCGGTCGAGAAGATGTCGGCGGCGCCGGCCAAAGCCTTTTCACGCTGCACCACCGGCAGCGGTACGACCTTGCGCTGCGCGCTGAGGGTGCGCGACACATACAGCGGTGGCACCAGGCTCAACTCGGCCACGGGCACGCCGGCTGTGCTGGTGACAATCTCACGATTGCGGGTGCGATACTCGCCGGTGGGTCCGAGTGCGTCGATCAACACTAAAGCGGTAGTGACGCTTGGTGTCTCGCTGGGCACGTCAGTACACGCCCTCGATCACGGCCTCACCCTCGAAGGTGGCTACCGGCCGTACCGCACTGACCGAATCGCTGAGTTGCCCTGCGGGCCCGGGCATCCGGATCGCCATGTCGCGTTCTAAGTTGTTCGGCAGGAACATGCCTTTGCTGATGTGGTTCATCACCACCTGGCCGAGCTGCCCGTAGGGCACTTGCTCTCCGGTGTCGGGGTCGACGACCCGGAACACCACGTACGGTGTCCGCGGATCGAAAACGAATGCGTCGCCGTCGATTCGGGTGACCGCCTGCGAGAGAATCATCGTGCTGCCGAATGCCATGGTGATCGTCGTATCGGGGAAGATGTCGCGCAGCAAGTCCAGCGTGTCGGCATCCACGTGCGCACCGCTGAGCAACAGGTAGCGGATCTTGGCGTTCACCAAGTCCACCAGGTCGTCGTTGCGGGCGATCGCCTCGAGCAGCGGCGGGGTGGCATGCAGGTTCGCGACGTTCTGCGTCTGCAGAACGTGCACCGCCTGCTCGAGGACGTGGTCGACGTAGGCCGCCACCTCCCCGGCGGCATTGCGCGCGGCGATCTTCTTCACCCAGCGCGGATCGATGTCGATCGCGTGAAACGCCGAGCCCAGCCGCTCGGCGACCAGCCGCGAGAAGTAGCCCACACCGTGTGGGCCGCTCGGCATCAGGCACAGAAAACCCCGGCCGCGCTGGAAGCCGCCGGTGGCGAAGTCCTCGGTCTGCCATGCGATGACTTGTGCGACCCAATCCGGTAGCTGCGCAGTACGTTTCGGAGCGCCGGTGGTGCCACCGGATTCGAATATCTGCGGCACCGGTGGTGGTGAGCCGTATCCCCGCGGGATCAGGTCCTCGACCGGCACATTGCGCAGGTCGGTGAGCAGATTCGGGAACAGCCGCAGATCGGTGAACGTCTTGATATCGGTCAACGGGTCGAAGTCCAGCGTCTTGGCGGTCCGCAGCCAAAAGGCGGAGCCGGTGTCCTCGCCGAAGTGCCAGGCGATCGCGGCACGCAAAAAGGCCTCGGGGTCTTCGGCCGGCGCCGATCTCGGGACGTCCAACAGCGAAAAGTCGATATCGGCCATGACCTCGATCCTGTCGCATGCCGGTCGCGACCGCCACGCAGGCTCACGCCGCACCGGGCATACAACGACTGAACGTTGGCCCATGCCGCGGCGAATTCTATGTGACAGCAGGGTTTTCAGTCGCCCCGGCTACCCAGCCAGGCCGTGATCGCCTCGTTGAAGGCGGGATAGATGTCGTGATAGGTGCCGTCGCGTTCGGCGAACCGGAAAGCCTTGACGCGCTCCACCACAATCTCGTCCGCCTCCGGCTGGGACTGCAACAAGGCCATCGTCTCGGCGATGTAGTCATCCAGCGGCATCGCCCTCGGGTCGAATCCGCGCTCGCCCTGCAACCCGGTCTGCACATGCGGCGGAATAACTTCGATCACCTGGACCGCGGTATCGCGAAGCTGAAAGCGCAGCGACTCGGTGTAGGAGTGCAGCGCCGCTTTGGTGGCGCAATAGGTCGGTGTGAGGGCACTGGGCATGAATCCCAAGCCCGACGTCACGTTGACGATCGCCGAACGCGGCTTCCGCAACAGCGCCGGGAGCAATGCCGAGATGAGCCGGATCGGGCCCAACAAGTTGATCGCGATGCTCTGCTCCGACAGGCCGACGTTGCTGGCGGTGAGGTCCTCGACGCGCTGAATACCCGGCGTTGTTGACCAGGACGTTGAATTCCGGAAAGCGGTCTGTCAGCTCGACGGCGAACCGTCTGACGTCGGCCGCGTCGGATTGGTCCAGTGACAGGTAAGTCGATGCCGGGGTTGGCCGCGACGACGGCCTGCAGCAGCTCACGACGACGGCCCGCGATCACCACCTGGTTGCCGAGTCGGTGCAACGACTCCGCCAAACCGCGGCCGATGCCGCTGCCGCCGCCAGTGACCAGCACGGTATTGCCCGTCATTTGCATCGATATGCTCCTCACGCTTGGACTGACGTAGCGTAATGCCCCGATCTACCGCGGGGTAACCACCCGTTTCCGCTTGAGCCGTGGCCAGGCCCTCAGGAATCGGCGTTGGATCGCGCGCGATCAACGCCGAACGGCTGCTGCGGATCGGCTAGGCCGCGTGGTTGTGCAGCCGGCGCGGGTCGACGCCCGCCCGGCGCCATGCCGTCACCGCCCACGGCGTGTAGAGGAAAGAGAGCGGCAGCCGGTTGAGCACCGGATTCAACGCGCGCACGACCGCAGCGAACCGCTGAAATCGCTTTTCCTTCTTGGCATCCCATTCCATCTGGCACACGTCGCGCATCTGGGGCGGCATCGTTCCGACCAGGACGAGACGGGTGTAGGCATTCAGCGGCGCGGACAGGATCTTCCAGATTCCCTTGGGTATCCACCGCGGCCCCGGAATCCCTTTGCGGATGTAGCCGGTGCCGTACAGGACGGTCTTATGCGGCACGAACCGCTCGAGCATGTCGTCCCAATAGGCGAGGAAGTCGGCGTAGGTCTCCGGCTGGCCGCGCCCACTGACTCCATAGAGGCTGTACCAGAGCTTGCCTTCGTTGTAGATCTGTTCCTTCTCCGCGTCCGACAGCCGCCGGATGAACATGTCGGTGTTGTAGATGACCTGGTCGACGAAAGTGGCGTGCGCCCAATAGAACAACTCGGGATTCAGGGCGTGATACCTCGAGCCGTCGCTGATGGTGCCCTTGATCGGTTTGTGGAAGTCGCGCACCTTGCGGCCCCACTCGTGCGGGTCGTCGGAGTAGACGGTGTTCATCAACGGCGGTGCGGTTCGCTTGGCCCGGCCCAGCGTGTCGCTGAAGATCACCGAGTGATCCAGCACCCCCTGGGCGAGCTGTTCGATGCAGTTCTCGACACCTGCGACGCGCTGGAACCCGAAGAATTGCGTGCGGTGATCGCCGTAGAACTTCCAGATCAGGGAATCGGGCCCCAGTCGCGGCGCGGCGTCGGCGACCTCGTCGTCGATCGGCCCCTCAACCAAGACAGGCACCGCTTCCCGAACGCCGGTGTCGAAACGAGCGCCGGCCGTCGGGCCGGCCAACTGGTCATTCTGGGCGGTCATGCCCACCTCCCCTGAAGCGTTGACACAAAAGTGTATCTTTGTTTCAAAGCTAGCATTTGGGCGCCGAGATTGCCGTGGGGGTCGTGATCCATGCAGAGCCGCAGCCTTGACGGCAATCTCGCCGAGATCAGCGATATCGACCGCACCATCTTGGACACCGCGCGGGCGGTCTTCGAGACCTACGGCGTGCGCCGGGCAAACGTCGAGGACGTCGCGGCCCGTGCCGGGGTCAGCCGCAGCACCATCTACCGGCGTTTTCCCACCAAGGATGACCTGGTCGAACGGGTGGTGCGGCGGGAGGGTGAGCTCTTCTTCTCCACCCTGGACCGGGCAACCGCCGGTTGCACTCCGGCCGAAGCGGTGATCGAGGCGTTCGCGCTGGGTGTCCGCCTGGTCCAGGATTCGCCGCTGTACTCCCGGATCGTGGAAAGCGAGCCGGAGCTGTTCGGCCTGTTCTCCCGATCGCACGTCTTCCCGATCGGCCAGTTCGCCGGCGGAATCGCCCACACCCTGCGCCGATGCGGGGCCGATATTCCCGATGCCGACCTGGCCAACATCGCCGACATTTTGCTGCGCGTCGCGCTCGGCATCATCGTCTTCCCCACCGACCGGCTCGACATCACCGATCACGCCGCCGTCCGGGAGTACGCCGCCCGCTATCTGGTCCCGATCATCGGGGACTTGTCATAGCCCTGCATTAGCCTGTAACCGTGGCGCCGGTTCCACGGCTCCGGTACGCCAGTTGCGGCGAGATAGACATCGCCTATCAGGTCTTCGGCGATGGTCCAATCGACTTGCTGGTGCTGCCGGGCCCCCTCATTCCGATCGACTGTGTCGACAGCGAGCCGTCGATGTACCGCTTCCACCGTCGGCTTGCGTCCTTCAGCCGAGTGATCCGGTTCGACCAGCGTGGCATCGGCTTGTCGTCGCGGGTTCCCTCGCTGGACATGATCGGGCCGAAATTCTGGGCGCAGGACGCGATTGCCGTCATGGACGCGGTCGGATGCGAGCGGGCGACGATCTTCGCCCCCGGTTTCACGTCGTTGGCCGGGCTCGTGCTGGCCGCGGAATTTCCCGAGCGGGTGAGCAACCTCGTGATCTTCAACGGTGCGGCACGGACGCTTCGCGGGCCCGACTACCCGATCGGCACCGACGAGAGCGCCGCCGAGGCCTATACGACCGTCGGAGTCGAACCGGATGCCGTTGAGCAGGGCTTCGACATGCTCGGCATCATCGCTCCCTCTGTCGCCAGCGACGACGCATTCCGCGCGTGGTGGGACCACACGGGCAACCGGGCCGCCTCACCGAGCATGGCCCGCATCTTCATCACGAAGCTCAGGCAGTCCGACGTCCGCGACACCTTGCCCCGAATCACCGCCCCGACGCTGATCCTGCATCGCGACAATTCCGAGTTCAGCCCCGTCGAGCATGGTCGCTACCTTGCCGAGCACATCGCCGAAGCGCGCCTCGTCGAGCTACCCGGCGAAGACGCCCTGTACTGGGTCGGCAACACCGCGCCGATGCTCGACGAGATCGAGGAGTTCATCACCGGCGTGCGCGGCGGCTCGGATGCCGAACGCCTGCTCACCACGATCGTGTTTACCGACATCGTCAGCTCGACCGAGCGCGCCGCCCTGCTCGGCGACGACCGGTGGCGCGATCTGCTCGACAATCACGACACCATCGTGCGCCACGAACTGCAGCGATTTTCCGGCCGCGAAGTCAACACGGCCGGAGACGGATTCGTCGCCACGTTCAGCAGCCCCAGCGCGGCAATCACGTGCGCGGACGCCATCGTCGACGCGGTGCGGATGCTGGGGATCGAGGTGCGGGTCGGAATCCACGCGGGTGAAGTGGAGGTGCGCGGCGGTGCGGTGAAGGACGATATCGCCGGCATGGCTGTGCACATCGGCGCACGCGTCGCCGCCCTTGCCGGCCCCAGCGAGGTACTGGTCTCCTCGACGCTGCGCGACATCGTCACCGGGTCGCGACACCGGTTCACCGACCGCGGCGAGAGCGCACTCAAAGGCGTGCCGGGCCACTGGCGGCTGTACGCTCTGGTGCGCGAGCACGCCGTCGTCAAGCGTTAACGAAGGCCACATTTTCGGCGGGTCGAGGTGCGCGGCGGCCGCGCGTAGGCTGCCTTGGGGGAACTGTCAGCGTCGCGGGTCCCGGATTTTGGCGTACAGCTTGGCATTTGATCGAAGGAGTACGCATGACTGACGTGCACGTCTCGCTTCCGCCCGCATTGCGCCGAGCGCTGGATCTGCTTGCCGATCCGCCGGCGGATCCGGACGCCAGCAAGGGCTATCTCGACCTGCTCGGCACCGAATCGCAGGACGTCCCGAAGAACACCGGTCCGATCCAGGCGGCGTGGGCATCGCCCATCGGGTCGATGCTCTACGACAACGCCCAGGCCTTCTCGCGACGGCTGATCGCCGCATTGCAACACCCCGCCGAGTGGCTGGACATTCCGCCGGGCGGGACCGTGCTGGATGTCGGCTCCGGTCCGGGCACCGTCACCGCGTCGCTGGCGTACGCGGCGGGCAAGGACGGACTGGCCTTGGGCGTGGACATTTCCGAGGCGATGCTGGCCCGGGCCGTCCGCAACGAGGCGGGCCCGCACGTCGGCTTCATTCGGGCTGACGCACAACGACTTCCGCTGCGCGACGACACAGTCGACGCGGTTGTGTCGATGGCCGTCCTGCAGTTGGTTCCGGATCCGTCGGCCGCCCTGGCCGAGATGGCGCGAGTGCTGCGCCCCGGCGGGCGGCTGGCCATCATGGTCCCGACCGCGGGGCGTGCCGCGCGGCTTTGGCAGCTACTGCCGAACGTCGGGGCGCATGTGTTCGGCGAAGACGAAATCGGCGACATCCTGGAAGACAACGGGTTGGTCAGCGTTCGGGTGAAAAACCTCGGCACGTTCCAGTGGGTGCGCGCCAAAAATGGCTGAAGCTCAGTTCCGTTACGAGTCGTGTTTGAAAGCCGGGTGACTGCGCGCCAGCAGCGGCAACAGCGATTCGGGTGGCGCGATCCGGAAAAACGCCGCCGCGATCCGGTTGACCCGACCGGGGACGACGACGGCCTTGCCGGCGGCCAGCCCGTCGATCCCGGCCTGTGCGACCTTGTCGACGGGAATCCACATGATCCGCGGCAGGGCGGCTTCGGCTTCCTGCTTGTCGAAGCCGGCAGCTTCACCGAATCCGGTGTCCACCGGCCCCGGGCACAGCGCCGTCGCGGTAACCCCGGTGCCGCGCAGTTCGCCGCGCAGGCTGTGGGTGTAGGACAACACGAACGCCTTGGCGGCGCCGTAGGCCGCTTGGCCCGGCAGCGGACCGAAGCCGGCCACCGACGAGACGTTCAGGACGGCGCCGCGGCGGCGGTCGACCATTCCGGGCAGGAACCTGCTGCATAGATCGACCACGGCAGCCACGTCGACCTCGACAAGGTTGACTTCTTGCTCGGGAACCGATTTCGCGACGAGTCCGAGTGTCGAGAACCCGGCGTTGTTGATCAGGATGTCCGGAGTCAGGCCGAGTGCGGCGACCCGGTCCGGCAGCGCTGCCCGCGCGGATCGATCGGACAGGTCGGCGGGCAGCGGGTGCGCGTGCGGCCCCAGCCGCTGAGCGAGCTCGTCGAGGCGGTCGGCGCTGCGGGCTACCAACACAACCCGATAGCCACGCCGCGACAGTATCCCGGCGAACTGTTCGCCGATGCCCGATGATGCGCCGGTGATGATGGCGGCGCGGTCGTTTCCTGCTGGTGGGAGAGCCATGTGGTGACCGTAGCGCTCTACTCGGAGCGTTGTGCCAGCATGGCGAGCTTGTCCATCGAGTCGCGAAGCATCTCGGGCGTCGTCGAACGTGCCTTCTCCAGCCGCTTCGCGTCGGTCAGCGCGGTGAAGTCGTAAGTGTGCGTGACGGTGGTCAGGGTGGCGTTGATCTCGCTGAGCTCCCAGCGCCACAGGTGACCGGGCGGCTGCTTTCCGGGTTCGGCTGGACACCAAGCGATCTTGGTGCCCTCGATGAATTCCACGACGTGGTTCTCCCGCACGGCACCGTTGGTCAACGTCGTCTTGAACACATCACCGACGCCGTGGACGCGCTGCCCCGGAGCAGACGACGCGAGGTTGTTGTTGCCGTCCCAGCTGGGCTGGCTGGACGGCTCGGCGATCAGTTCGAAGATTCGCTCGGCACTGGCCGAGACTGCGCGGGTAGCACTGACAATGCCTTCGGGATCCGGATCAGCCATACGCCAATCCAAACACGTCGAACACGGATATGGATCAGCTGAACACCGGGAGTAGGCGCAACAGGACGTTCGCCGAGCTGATGGCGACCTCTTGCGCGAAGAGATTGAAGTCGACGCCGGAGTCGACGCCGGCCAGGTCGGAGACCGCGCGGATCACCAGCCAGGGGATGTCGAAGGCTTCGCAGACCTGAGCCAGCGCACCGCCCTCCATCTCGATGGCCAGGCCACCAAACTCGTTGTGCAACCGGGTGCGGGTGGACTCGCAGTGCACGTACTGATCGCCGGTCAAGACGGTGCCGTAGCTGATCCGCGCCGGGGCACCCGTGCCGCCGGCCGCAGCCGGCAGCGGCGGAAGGGTGAATCCCTCGAGACGGCGTTTGACGCGGTCGATCAGTTCGGGTTCCACGAGGTAGCCGAAGCGGGCGGTCGGGTTGATGAACGGGACGTGTCCCGGCTGATACGGCGCCAACCGCTCGTCTTCGATGACCCCGAAGTCGTGCTGCACCACGCGGTCGGCGACGACGATGTCACCGATCTGCATCTGCGGATCCAGGCCGCCCGCGACCCCGGTGAAAACAATTGTGTGGCAACGAAATCGGTCGGCCAGCAGCGTGGCCACCAGCCCGGTGTTGACCTTGCCCATACCGGCCGCCGCCAGCACCACCCGATATGCGTCGAGTTCGCCGATGTCGAAGGTGGTGTGTCCGATCCGTTCGGGGTCATCGCCGGACAGGACGCTGCGCAAATAAGCCCACTCTTGCGGGATTGCACAAATGACGCCGATCGTCACCGCGATCCGCTCGGGCGCAACTCGAACTCCCATCGCCGGTCACTGGCATCGCCGGCGATTGTATCGACCCGGTCAGGGATTCAGCAGCGCTCCGCGCCCGGGCGCATGACGCGCGAGTCAGCTGTCTGCTCGCGTGACCTGCTCCGGAGCACAGCATGCAAGGCGTCGCAGGCGCGCGCTTTGATCGGGCCCACTACGTCGAGGTTGGTAGAGCCCTGGTTGATCAAGGTCTGCAGTGTTGCCACAGTCGGACCCCTCCTCCGTCGGCCTAGTCAGCCGACTTGTCAATTGGACCGCAGCTGTTTTACAAGTGTGCAGCAAGCGGGTAAACGCCGCGATAATGCGGTTTGTGGCTTAGCACACACTCGCGGTCGTCGCTGCGGGCTCGTCACACCTACGCGGCGCCGGAACCATCGAAAATGGCGCTGTCACAATGGAAGTCCGCCAACATTGGCGGCAATCGCTTCCAGTCTGCCACATGTGCGCGGTCCCCGTCGCCGTGCGCATCCCATTCCGTTCCGGCTGACTGTTAGGTTGCCTATATGTCTGACGAGATGCTCTGCACTGATTCCCGACGGCTCGAATCGATTTACGGTCCGCTGGCCCAATCAATCCGTCGGCTCGTCGACCTCAGCATCCGGACCGAAGCCGACCCCGCGACGGTGGCCGCGGCAAAGGCCAAAATCGACAGTGCCGCGGACGAATTGGGCGTCGCAGCACGGCCGGGAACCTTCGGCGTGCAGCTCACCTCGGACGGCCAGACGATCGCGTGGGGCAATGCGGTGGTCGGTCTGCGCAACCCGCTCGCCCCACCGCTGGTGCTCCATCGCGAACCGGACGGACTGGTGTGGTCGGAGTTCACCCTCGGCGCGGCGTACGAGGGCCCGCCGGAGCACGTGCACGGCGGGGTGTCTGCCCTGATCCTCGACCACGTGCTGGGTGCGACCGCCCACCAGCCGGGCCAACCTGCCTTCACCGGCACCCTGACGTTGCGCTACCGGCGCCGCACCGCACTCGGCCGCCCATTACGGGCGGAAGCGCACGTCGAACGCACCGAAGGCGTCAAGACGTACTCCGTCGGCCACATCGCCGACGAGGACGGTGTCACCGTGGAGGCCGAGGGCGTATTCATCAGCCCCAAGCCGTGAACGTCATGTCGTCATGGCGGCCCGCTCGACGTCGAGCAGCTGCTCGCCGCGGCGTTCCTCGTCATAGGCCTTGCGGCCGCCCCGCAGGCCGAACAGCCGCTTGGAGAGCAGCAAGTAGATCACCGCGAGGATGTTGATGCTGAAAGTGACCACGCGGGTCATCGTGATGCCCTTGGCCAGGTCGTGGATCTCCAGCGGCAAGAAGACCGAGGTGGCGATCACCGCGAAGTATTCGCCCCAGCGCTTGAGTAACCACAGGCCGACGGCCTCGAGCAGTTCGATCAGCGCATAGGCGATCAGCATCAGGGTCAGCAGCACCAACGTGGAAGGTTTCGCGGCCAGCGCCTTTTCCAGCTCGTGCACGACCGTCATCTGGTCGACCTTGAATCCGGCGGCCCGGAAAATCGGCAGGTCGCGATCGAGGGTGGCTTGAATGGAGCCCCGCGCGCCGCGGAACGTCCACACCGCATACGCCGCGAGCGCGATCACCACCGCCCGGACCAGGCGTTCGACCGCGAGCACACGAATGATGATGGCCTGTCGTAAAGCCTTGCCGCGCATAATCATCGGAGAGTCTTCGGCGTGGCCCCGGCCGTGGGGTGCGCCGACGGTGAATTCCCCGCAGCGCAGACACCGCCACACTTCGCCCAGTCCGGTCGTGCCGCTGAGCCGGTCGGCAAGCGCCTGCTCATCGGGCGCGTACGTGACATGGCCCGCGAGCGCGCAGGTGACCAACTCCCAGCGGTTGATGCCGCGATCTTTGCGCATGGCCGATCATTCAACGCGGGCAGCAAACGATGCAAGAGGGCGCGCGCACCACTACCGGGTGTGGTTTTAGAACCGCGGTCGGCTGCGCGGTCGTTGCGGCACCGAGCTCACCCTGCCCAGCAGACCCGTGAGCTCAGTAATGGGGCGCTCGTCGATGCGTTCGACCGCAGTGATGATGTCGGCCCGCAGCGCGTCGTCGCAGAAAGGTTCGGCGAGCCATCCGAACTTGTCCACGACGCGCCCCCACGACATCGGCCGCGTCGGTGACCCCTCGTAATCGCTTTCCTCGCCGGTGAATTCCCGTCCGTCGTGAGTGAGGACATGCACCCGAGTCCCGGTGCGTTGCGGGTAGCCCGCGGTCAGGTCGGCTGCCGCGATGACGTCGACCCGCGCCAGCAACTCCTGGACATCGCTACGCAGAACGCGCTCGGTCTCGAGCTGTTCGGGACCCACCCCACCGTCGAGCAATGCGACCGCGCCGAGGTACTTGAGGTTGTAGTCGGCCTGTTCCTTGGTCTGCGGATGGTCTTTGTTGCCGTACGCTCCCCCGCCGGCGATGTCGTACGCGCTCTGAAAGACCTCGATGGTCACCCGTGCGACGTCGTCGCCGCGCAGCCGGTTGTCGGACCGGATCGCCAAGAGCGCGTCGATGATGGCCTGTCCATGGATCAGCGCGCAGTACTGCTTGAGATAGGTCTGCTCGACCGACGTGAGCGCGCGGTCAGCGGTGCTGAAATCGATTGGCTGATCGAAGAGTTGCACGAGTCCGTGCGGGCCGTCGAACAACGACTTGGGCCCGGTGATCCCACGGCCGGCCAAGATGGTCGTGTACACCGCGCGCATGCCGGTGATGGCCGGTGAGATGCCTTTCCAGTTCGACACCGGCTCGGCGTGAACCGCGGCCAGGGACACATTGTCGGCCGCGGCGGCGGCGATGGCGTTAGCGGTGCGTTCGGCGTCCAGCCCGAGCAGTTTCGCCGACCCGGCTGCGACCGACATCGCCAGCTGCAGCGCGTGGTTGAGGCCGCGCGCCATCACGGGAACCTGTGCGCTGAACCGGCATTGGACCTCGTAGGCGACCGCGAGGGCAAGCAGGAAATCGGCCCCCGTGGCGCCGACGTGCTCGGCCACCGCCAGAACCGCTCCGAAGTTGTCGGCCGGGTGGCATAGGCCCCCCACGGTCAGATAGGTGTCGAGCAGATCGGGATAGCGCACCAGCACGGCATTGAAGAACGCCGCCTGATCCACCGAGGCGCGGCCACCGCCGACGAGTGTCGCCGAGGCGACGCCGCTGAACTGGGTGGTGTGCTCGCGGATCGTCGCGATGAGCTCGCCGTCGAGTGAACCGACGGCGCAGGCGATGCTGTCAAGCACGTTGCGTTTGAGCAATGCCCGCGGGTGTTCGCGCAGGTCCGACGGCTCGGCACCGACGACGAATCCGGCAAGATCGTCCACCACATAGTGATCTGCCATCGCTTTTCGCCTTCCGCCGCCACCTGAAAAGCTTAGGCCCGACGACGATGCGCGCCGCTGTGCTCCTCGAGGTCCACTACCGCCGGATGCTGCTGAGCTTCGCGGATTGCCGTGGTTTCTTCGGTGAGCTTTCTCCCAATGACCTGGATCTGCCGGGCGCTGAGCGGAGACAGCGGATGCACGGCAACCATCAGGGCGACGTGGCCGCGATGGTCGAAAACCGGTGCGGCGATGGTCACTACGGGCTGTTTACGACGACCGGGGTTGTCATCGGACAGGAAGCCGATGGTGGTGAACTCGACGAGCAGCTGGTCCAGAATGTGGCGCACCGGAGTCGGCATCTCGTTGCTGTCCAACGTGCCGACCACCTGAACGGCCTGGGCCAGCGCCGGCGTTGTCCAGTCGACGTCGAACCCACGCTCGCGGGTGTGCGTCAAGACGTGTTCCAGGCGCTCGGTGCGATCGGCACTGTTGCCGGCACCTCGGCGAATCCACGCGCGCTGCTGTTCGTCGGTGTCCCAGGCGGCGAACGCGACGCCGAACGGCGGTGTGTACGGGATGCGATCACCCGGAATGCCCGCGGGCTGGGTGGCGGGATCGCCCTCAAAAGCCGTGACTACCAACGAATCACCGAACCGCTCGACGACCGATCCGGCATAGCCGACCTCACGCGAAAGTCGCAGCGCCGCGGAACGCGCGGCGTGGGCCAGCGGCCGAGCGGTGTCCATCCGCGCGGCCACCACCGCCAGCGCCGGGCCCAGGGAGAAGGTCTTCGCGACGGGATCCCGGCTCGCCCAGCCCCGATCGCACAGTGTCTTCAGGATCGCGTGCACCGTCCCCTGCGTCAGGTCGAGCTCACGCACGATGTCGGAGAACCGCATCCGCGTGTTTCCGGACCGCGCCAGCAGCTCGACGACGTCGAGCACCCGCGCGGTCGGCGCCGAGGGGGATCCGCGAATGGCTTGACTCCTTTGTGACCGGTTCCTACAGTTATAGCGAACATTCGACAGATTAACTCGATTATTCGAGAAAATGAGGCAGACGCCTTGCGCGCTGTGGTTTTGAGAGACGGTCGGCTAACGGTTCGCGAGACCGCAGACCCCGAGCCCGGGCCCGGGGAGTTGTTGCTGCGCACGCTCAGCACCGCGATCTGCGCCTCGGATGTGCATTTCATGGACCACCCGGAACTCGCGATCGACGATCCGACCGGACGATCCTTGTATGACACGGATCGCGACATCGTGCTCGGACACGAATTCGTCGGAGAGGTCATTGCGCACGGGCCCGGCTGCTCTGATCAGTTCGCCGTGGGCACGCGGGTGACGTCGATCCCGATACGCCTGGTGGACGGTGGCGCCGGCGGTGTGCGGATCATCGGCCAGCATCCCGAGGCGCAGGGGAGTTTCGGTGAGCTGCTGGTGATTTCGGAGCTTGCAGCCAAAGCCGTCCCCGGTGACGTCGCCAACGACGCCGTCGCGTTGGTCGATGCCTTCGCGGTCGGCGAGTTCTACGTGAGATCGGCAAATGTCCAAGAGGGCGAGGTCGCCCTCGTCATCGGCGCGGGGGCGATCGGCCTGTCGGCCGTCGCTGCCCTGGCGTCCCGCGGCATCGAGCCGATCATCGTCGCGGACTTTCACGCCGATCGTCGCGCACTCGCCCAAGATCGCTTCGGCGCGCACATCGTCGTCGATCCCGCCGAGAAGTCGCCGTTCGAGGCATTCCGAGAGGTTCGCGCCGAACGCGGATTGCCCGGCCCGGCAGTCGTATTCGAGTGCGTCGGTGCCGCCGGGCTGATCCAGAATCTCGTCGAATCCGCCGAGATGTCCACTCGTATCTACTGCGCGGGCGGTTGGTACACCGGGGACACCCTGGACATCACCACCGCGACCCGCCAAGGCGTCACAATCCAATTCGGCGGTGGACCGCACCCCCAGGACTGGTACGGAACGCTCGACGCCGTCGCGTCTGGGCAGCTGGATCCGCTGCCCAGCGTCGGGAAGGTCATCGGCCTCGACCAGGTTCCCGACGCACTCGACCAAACCCGGCGGTCCGACGGGCCGCCTCGCATCGTGGTCCATCCGAACGGAGACATCGCATGACCGAACGAGACGACCGTCAGGACATCTCCGATCTGCTCGTGCGTTACGCCACCGGGATCGATCGTCGCGACTGGCCCTTGTTCCGCACCGTGTTCACCGACGACTGTGAACTCGACTACGGCGAGATCGGCACCTGGCAGGGCGTGGACGCGGTCACCGACTTCATGGACACGACGCACGCGATGGCGGGCCACACCCTGCACCGCTTGACCAACCAGGCCATCACACTCGATGGCGATAAAGCATCGGCCCGCACTTACATCGACGCGGTAATCATGTTCGGGGACAACCAATCCGGCGTCAACGCATGGGGTTTCTACGACGATGAGATCGTCCGGACCGCCGATGGCTGGCGCATCGCACGACGCCGGTTCACCCAGGTTCGCATCACGACGTTCGGCCCGTAACGGAGCAGGAGCATTCAGGTGACATTCGCAACCAAATACGGGCCGTGGGCACTCGTGGCCGGCGCCTCCGACGGCGTGGGTGCGGCATTCGCGGCGGGCCTGGCCGAACGCGGTGTCAACGTCGTGCTGCTGGCCCGCCGCCAAGCGATGCTCGACCAGGTTGCGGCCCAGATCGAATCTCGAACGTCTGCCCAAACCCGCACTCTCGCGATCGATCTCGCCCAGCCGAACGCGGCCACCGCAGTCGCCGAAGCCACCGGCGACCTGGAGATCGGTTTCTTGGTGTACTGCGCGGGTGCGGATCCGAATTACGAACCCTTCCTTGCTAATCCGATCGAGGCCGCCGAGGCGATGGTGCAGCGCAACTGCATGGTGCCGATGCAGCTGTGCCATCACTTCGCCCCCACAATGGTCGAGCGCGGCAGCGGCGGCATCGTCATCTTCGGATCCGGCGCGGGATTGGCCGGGGGACCCAACATGGTCGCCTACGGCGCCACGAAAGCATTCGACATGGTCTTCGCCGAAGCACTCTGGGCGGAATTGCACGCCAAGGGCGTCGACGTCCTGGGGCTCATTCTGGGCAAGACCAACACGCCCGCCTTACGCGAACTCGAATACAGCCGCGGCAATATCAGTTCGCCCGACGCGGTGCCCGAGGGTGCCGCCTCGGTGGACGACGTGATCTCGGAGGCTTTCGAGAACCTGACCAATGGTCCAACGTGGATGGTCGGTGAGGACATGCGCGCCGCCCTGCAATTGACGGCTTCACTGACGCGCAAGCAGATTGTCGAACTTTTCGCCCAGGCCGCGGCCGCGGCGATGGGGCCGAACCACTAACCGCTCAGCGGTTTGTCCCAGGCGATCAGCACTCGACCGTAGAGCAGTCGGCGAATGCTGGCGCCGGGAAGTGCCGCGCCGACCTCGGTGCGCAACTGGTGCAGCGTTGCCGCCGGCGGCCATTTGATCGGCGCGCTGTGCTCCCACTTGCCCTTGATGCGATTGGCGACGGCGCACGCGACCCATGACGTCGCATGCCACAGTCCGTTTCGAAGCGACGGCCGAACGAAGGTGACCACGCCCAGCGCGCCACCGGGCCGCAGCAGGTCGGCCAGCCGTCGAAGTGCAGCACCGGTGTCGGCCAGGTGATGCAGGGCGGCGTTCGAGACCACGGCGTCGAAGCCTGACAGGTCGGCCGTCATCACATCGCCGTGCGTCCAGCGGACCGGTGCCGACGGGAACCGGGCCTGCGCGCGCCGCAGGACGGGCCCGTCAAGATCCAGCGCGGTGACGTCAGGAATTCGGCGAGCCAGGCGCGCGGAGAGGAAACCGTCGCCACATCCGACGTCGAGGACCCGCCGAGCGTCGTGCGGAACCGCGGACTCCAGCAATGCGTCGTAGTGGATGTTGACGTTCCCCGGTTGCTTCACGGACGCGTCACCGAACACTCCCCCGAACCTATCCCAAAGCCCACGGAGTCCCGCAAGATCGCTAGATCGGTTTGCCATAATCTGAAGTTAGCTGAGCCTAACTTTTGAGATTGGTGGCTCTGGCCAGCAAATATAACCGAGCTGACGGCGCTGGTTGGCGCGCTCACAACGTTTGCTGGACAGGGGTAAAGCGGGTATCTTTAGCGAGCAGGTCAAGCCACGGCCGCGAGCCCAGTAAGCCATTCATGATCGGCACCCAAAGTGAAAGATGACGATGCTCGCCACTGACAGGCCCGCCGCCTCGATTCCGACGGCGTCCCGCTCGCCGCGGCGAACTCTCTCCCGCTCGGCGGTGACCACCGCGCTATTCATCGCCCCGGCGGTCGTGGTCCGCGTCATCGGCCTGCACCCAGATCCGGTCGCCGCCCTACTCATCTTCGGTGCCGCCGTCGTGTCGGCCAGCTTCCTGCTGGCGTGGGCCGCCGAGGCCGCGCAAATCGACGTCTCCGGCGGCTTGGCGATCGCGGTGCTCGCCTTGGTCGCAGTGCTTCCCGAATACGCCGTCGACCTCTACTACGCGTACGTGTCGGGCCATAACCCGGATTACACGCAGTACGCGGCGGCCAACATGACCGGGTCCAACCGGCTGTTGATGGGCCTGGGGTGGCCGGTCGTGGTGTTGGTCAGCATGTTGGTGGCGCGGAGGGCCGGCGCCGGCAAAACCAGCGGCTTGGCGCTGGAGCCCGCCAATCGTGTCGAACTCGGGTTCCTGCTCATCGCCGGAGTGGCCGCATTCGCGATACCGGCCAGCGGCGAGATCCACCTCGCGCTGGGGTTGGCGCTGCTGGCCTGGTTCGGTTTCTACCTGTACAAGGTCAGCCACGGCGACGTCGAAGAACCCGATCTGGTCGGTACCGCCGCCGCGCTGGGCGAGCTGTCGGACCGGAGTCGCCGCGTTGTCGTCGTCGGCCTGTTCGCGGTGTCAGGGGCAGTGATCCTGTTGTGCGCCAAACCGTTCGCCGACAATCTCGTCGCGGCCGGCACCGAGCTGGGCATCGACCGGTTCCTGCTGGTGCAGTGGCTCGCCCCGTTGGCCTCTGAGGCACCCGAGTTCATCATCGCGACCATCTTCGCCAGCCGCGGCAAGGGCACAGCGGCCATCGCCACGCTGATCTCGTCCAAGGTCAACCAGTGGACGCTGCTGATCGGATCGCTGCCGCTGGCCCATCTGCTGGGCGGTGGTAGCTCCTCCCTGGTGCTCGATTCTCGTCAGATCGAGGAAGTGTTGCTCACGGCCACCCAGACACTGATGGGTGTCGCGGTGATCCTGGCGCTGCGCTTCCCCCGAGCTGCCGCCTGGACGCTGTTGGGATTGTTCATCATTCAGTTCCCGCTCACCTCAACCCCGGCACGGCTCGTCCTCTGCGGCGTCTACGCCGCGATAGCCATCGGCGCGCTGATCATCAACCGCCGCCACCTGGCCGCCACCCTGCGGGCGCCGTTCATCGGGACAGCCATCCGGCACGCCGGTCATCCCCACCATCCGGCAGAGGAGCCTGCACTCCCGGCGTAGCACGAACCAACTGCTCGTGGGGCTACGTATACGGTCCAGGTATGAATCGAGTCTCGGTAATCACCGGCGGTGCGGGTGGCATGGGTCTGGCGACGGCCAAGATCGTCGGCCGCGACCACACCGTCGTCCTCTGCGATGTCAGGCAAGACCGGCTGACTGCCGCGGCCACAACCCTGGAAGACCTCGGGATCACTGCCACGGTCGTCAACGGTGACGTCACCGAGCGGCGCGCGGTCGCCGACCTGCTGGAAACGGCGAACAAGCTCGGGACGATCGCCTCAGTCATCCACACCGCGGGGGTAAGCCCGAGCATGGGCGCTGCCGACTACGTGATGCGGACCAACGCAATCGGCACCGTCAACGTCGATGAGGAGTTCTACGCGGCAGCGGGTGAGGACTCGGTGATCGTCAACGTCGCATCGATGGCCGCCCACATGTTGCCCGCGGAAATGATTCCGACAGCACAATTCCCGCTGGCACTTACCGATGTCGACGCATTCATGGACGCCATGATGACGGCCTGCGAAATCGCCCCGGAGGATGCGCGATCCGGAATCGCCTACGCCTTGAGCAAGAGCTTCGTGAAGTGGTACAGCCAGTCGCAGGCCGAGCGCTTCAACGCGCGGGGATTGCGCATCGTCTCGGTGTCTCCGGGGTCCATCGACACCGAGATGGGCAGGCTCGAGGAGCAGGCCGGCGCCGGCGCGATGGTCGCCAACGCCGCGGTGCCGCGGTGGGGCAAGCCGGAGGAGATGGCCGAGCTACTCGCCTTCTGTGCCAGTGACAAGGCGGGTTACCTCACCGGTACCGACATCCTCAACGACGGTGGGGTGATCGCCTCGATGACCGAGCGGGCCCGGGTGGCCGCCGGCAGCTAGACCAGCGCGCCCACGACTCCGCTCCGTATGCTGAGCAAATGCCGCAACGGATGTTGCGTGATCGCTTGATCGATCTCGAAGTCCCGGGCCAGGACGTGGCGCGCGGCCGGGCCCTGCGCAAGACCGCCCCGCGGCGTTCGCTCGCACAGCTGACTCCCGTGACGCGATCCGCCACGGAAATCCTCGTCGCCCAAAATGCCGGCCGGTTAACCGAACTCGTACCACTACGGTTCGCCCGAATGCTCGCCGACCCGTTCGCTTTTTACCGAGGTTCCGCGGCGGTCATGGCCGCCGACCTCGCCGCGAGCCCGACGAGCGGGATCGAAGTCATGTGCTGCGGTGACGCACACGTCTCCAACTTCGGCTTGTACGCGGCCCCGCACCGCTCGATCGTCTTCGACCTCAACGACTTCGACGAGGCCGCGGTGGCACCGGCCGAATGGGACGTCAAGCGCCTGATCACCAGCGCGATCATCGGCGGCCGTCATGCGGGGTATCCGGCCAAGGCCATCCGCCGATGCGTCGAACAGGCAGTCGTGGGATATCAAACCAGCCTGCAGGCAATGCTCGAGGAAATGGACGTCCTGGACCGTTACTACCTGCGGGTGGAACCCGAGCACTACACCGGGGCGGTTTCCAAGGGCCTGCAGGCAGTGATTCAGAAAACGATATCCCGGGCGCGCACCAGGACTTCGGCACGAGTGTTCAAGCAGATCACCGAGATTGGGCCCGGCGGGACGCCACGCCTGCGGGAAGCACCCCCCGTGCTGCAGCACGTGGACGAGGACGTCGAAGCCCCGTTGATGGAGTCGATCCAGGAGTATCTGACCGCGGTCCCGGCTGACATCGCCCTGCTGCTGTCGCACTTTCGAGTCACCGACCTCGCGTTACGGGTGGTCGGCGTCGGCAGCGTCGGCACCCGTTGTTACTTGGTCATCTTGGTCGGCCCCGACGACGCGCCGTTGATCCTGCAGATCAAGGAAGCCACCCGGTCGGTGCTCGAAGAATATGGCGGTTGGTGCCAGCCCGACTCGCTGACCGCGGCGGTCGAGGCCAAAGGTCAGGGGGTGCGCGTCACCGACGGTCAGTTGATCCTGCAGGCGATGTCGGATGTGTTCCTCGGGACGACCCGCAAGGACGGCCGCGACTATTACGTTCGTCAGTTCCACGACATGAAGGGCAGCATCGATATCGAAGGTATGTCGCCTGCCACGTTCGCCGAGTACGTCAGGGCGTGCGCGGTGCTGCTGGCTCGGGCGCACGCGCAGAGCGCGAACGCGTCGATACTGCGCGGGTACGTCGGCACCAGTACCGCAGTGCACGATGCGGTCGCCGAATGGTCGTACAACTACGCCGACAAGTCCCTCGACGACTTTCATCAACTGCGCGCCGCGGCCGCGGCCGGCGACATCGAGGTCGCGGACGATCCCGCCCGATAGCCCACCATCGCCTAAGGTCGATCACCAGTTGTGGGTCGTCGACGCAGGTTTCGGCGATGCTGGTAAGTGCCGGATCCGTTCGGGTTCCGCCGAAGGCCGTCATCACGGTACGCGCCAGGTACAACAGCGAGCCGGCGAGCTTCGCACGGACTAATCGCTTGCGCCAACCTCCGATCTGGCTATCGCAATCTTGCCGCCGCGCGGTCACGCTCGCCAGATCCGGCCCAGGTCCGGTATCGGGTGATGACAGTTCACGTGTGTGCTCAGTGCACATCGAGGCGATCGAAGGCGATCACTGCGGCCGTTGCCAGGACCACGGTGCTGATGACCAGTACGCCCGCCCAGGTAAGCGGTAGTCCGTGTTGGACCTGGTTGTCGCCGACGGCGTAAAAAAATGCAGATACGTACCGGGCGGGGCGCAGCCAGTGGACGCTTGGCGCGAGCGAGCTGATGAGGTAAGTGATCGCGGCAACCGCGGACGTGATTCCTACTGCCATGCCGCGGCTGCCGGTGATCGCGCCGATCAGCAGTGCAAGGGTGCCGAATAGCAGGCCGAGCAGGGTCACACCTGCGGTGACGCCTAGCAGGGGGCCAGCATCGATGTTCAGGTCAACGCCGCGGCCGGCGACCACGCACAGCGCGGTGACGATCGGCACGGGCAACGCGTGAACAACCAGGGCGGCAAGCTTGCCGACGGTGATTCCACTGCGGGTCAGCGGCATAGCCGCAACCAGCCCAAGGGTGCCGTCCTCGTCTTGGCCGGCGATGCATGAGGCGCCGTAGCCGATCGTCGCTAACAGCACGATCAACGGGACGAAGTTCGCGTAAAGGTTGACGCTTAACCATCCCGGCGGATCGGTAAGCGTGCCGGAGGCGCCGAGCGCGGCGGCAACAGTGGATCCGTTCTTGCTGAGCTGGTTGAGGCCGGCGTCGTTCTTGAACGATGGGTACAGCGCGACGACGATCGCGGCGTAAGCCGCCATGCCCAGCGTGTAACCGATGATGAGTCGGCGCCGCAGCCGCAGGTCGAGCAAGATGACGTCAACGGACATGGCAGTCCGCCTCGTCTGTGCCGGTGCGGTAGTAGGTCAGGAACAGCTCGTCGAGATCGGCTGGGCGTGCGGTCATGTCGTCCGGTTCGAGGTCGGCGGCAACCCGCAGCAACGGCCCGATTGGCCCCGTGACCGACAACCGCAGCCGGGTAGCGTCATGAGACAGCACCCGAACCGTCGCCATCCGCTGCAACGACGTCGGATCGACGGGGCGCGTGAAGCGCAATTCGACCGTCGTGGGGGAACTGGCGCGCAGGTGCTCGACGGTATCGGTGACGACGATGCGGCCCTCCTTGATGATGGCGAGCCGGTCCACGAGGCTTTGGACTTCGTCAAGGTCATGCGAGGAGAGGAACACCGTGCGCCCATCGGCGACGGTTTCACGTACTAGACAGGTGAACTCGTCCTGCAACAGCGGGTCCAGCCCGGAGGTGGGTTCATCGAGTACCAGCAGCTCAGGTCGGTGGGCGAAGGCCAAGATCAGCCCGATCTTCTGCACATTGCCCTTGGACAGTGTGCGCACCGGCCGGTCGACTTCGGCCCCCAACCGGTCGATCAACTCGTCTCGGTAGCGATGATCGCGGTGGCCGCGGATGTGTGCAGCGCGATCGAGAATCGCCCGGCCGGTCAGCCGCGGAAACAAGGCGAGCTCACCGGGCAGATAACCGAGCCGGCGGCGCGCCGCGACACCGTCGCGGCGCGGGTCGAGGCCGAACACCGACGCGTGACCTGAGCTGGGGCGGTATAGACCGAGAATTAGGCGGATGGTGGTCGACTTCCCGGCACCGTTGGGACCCAGAAATCCGAAGACCTCCCCACGGGTGACCGCGAACGTGACATCGGTGATTCCGCGGCGGTTCCCGAAACGGCGTGTCAACCGATCGGTGGCGACCACCACGTCCGGCGCTATCGCGACTGATGTCCCCATGGTGGCCGCATCCCTAGGCGCCCCGGTAGACGAATCGGACGAAGGGCATTCGTTGGCCGACCGCCCGGAAGTCTGCGTCGGAGCCGTCGACGGCAAATCCCATCAGACGCGGGAGGAGATGTTTGGCAGCGGTGCGGTGTTGCGCCGCGTATTTGGCGAAGATGTCGGCTCCCTCGTCTTCGGGAAGCGGTACGGCCCTGACCAGGATCGTGCGTCTGCCGACCTGGATGCTGACCTCTGGTGTGTGGACAACGTTGCGGAACCAGGCCGCGGAGGGTCCCCACCCGGACGCGACGACAAAGCTGTCGTCGGCGGGATCGTGGGTGACCACCTCTAAGACGGTCTGACGCTGCTTACCGGAGACTCGTCCGATGTGATTGAGCAGCATCAGGCGATCGCCGAACAACCACCCCAGGCCGAGCCGGTAGAAATAGATCGGTATCCGCAACAGCAGCCTGCTCAATCCAGCGGGAGGTTGAACGTTCTTGACTATCTTCACGATTGCCGTCCTTTCCACTCCACATGGGGAATCACCCAATCGGGGCCACACGGGTCAGCGACGCATCGACTGAGTCGTCAGTTCCCTTCGTGGGTAACATGAGAGCGGCTTGAGCCCCAAATGGGCGGCCCCACAACGCATGCTGCGAGTCGATTCGGTCGAAACCCACTGCTACTATAGCACTATGCAACAGTTGCATTGAACACTAGTGCTCGCAGATGGCCGCGCGATGGGCCAGGCGCGAGGATTCGCTGGATGCGATCACGCAGAAGCCACCCTAACCACCGGTGAATTGATCCGCGGGATAACCGATTTCGGCGTCGCTTAGCCTTCGCCCGCTGGCCGGGGACGCCCCGGGGCGGTGCAGCCAGTCTCGGGGTCGGAGTCGCCAGGTCCGGCGCGCGTATTCCAGTTCGGTGTACGGCCACTGGGTGACGATGCGGCCCGTCGGCGAACGAAAATAGCTGTCACACTGGGTCCAGATGGTGCGCTCCAGGTCCACGGAAAGCCGGTCGTTATACCGCTTTTCCGCCTCGGGACGTACGTCGAGATAGCCGCCTCGACGCGCCAGCTTGGTCACCGCGCTGGCCACCAGTCGCGCGCCGGCCTCCAGGATGTAGACGATTGAGTTGCCGCCTTGGTTGGTGTTGGGCCCGTACAACATGAAGAAGTTCGGGAAGCCGCTCACCGCGACACCCAAGTAAGCGCTGGGATCGTCGCCCCATTGTTCGTGCAGGCGCTGCCCGCCGCACCCGACCACGTCGATACCCGACAGGTACCGCGACGTCTCGAATCCAGTGGCTAGCACGATCGCGTCTACGTCGACGACCTCGCCCGCGGCGGTGACGACCGACGTCTCGGTGATCCGCTCGACGGGGTCCGTGACGAGCGCGACGTTGTCTTGCTGCAGCGCCCGGTAGTAGTCGTCACCGAGCAGCACCCGCTTACAACGGAACGGATAGTCCGGGGTCAGGGCACGCCGAAGTCCCGCGTCGGCTACGGTGCGCTCCAAAAACGACGTGGCAACCTGACTGCGGGCCGCGACCACCGGGTCGTCGGCGAAGGTCGCGGTGTTGTCGTGCTGGAACTTCCAGATCTGCCAGCGGGTGCGGGGCACCGCCAGCGGATTGCGCCGAAATTGCGCCAATTCTGTTGCGCTGTAAGGTCGATCGTCTTTGGGCACCATCCATGGCGGTGTGCGCTGAAAAACCGTCACCTGCGCCGCGGCCTTCGCCAGTTCGGGAACGAGCTGTATCCCACTGGCGCCCGTGCCGATCACCGCCATCTTCTTACCCGCCAGCGCGATGTCGTGATCCCACTGTGCCGAGTGCATGACGAAGCCGCTGAAATCGCTCAAGCCCGCGATGTCCGGAACCTTCAACGACCCGAACAGACCGACCGCGCACACCACCACGTCGACGCTCAGTGTGCTGGTGTGGCCGGCGCATTCGATCGTGCAGTCCCAGCTCCAGGTATCCGCATTCCACTCCACGGAGCGCACGCTGGTCTCGAGTTGCAGGTGACGTCGCAGGTCGAAGTCGTCGGCCACCGACTCCAGGTAGGCAAGAATCTCGGGCTGGCGAGCATAGGTCCGGCTCCAGGATTTGTTGGGCGCGAACGAGAATGAGTACAGGTGACTTTGGATATCGCAAGCGGCGCCCGGGTAGGTGTTGCGCCTCCAGGTTCCGCCGACGCCGTCGTCGGCCTCGAGGATCACCAGGTCGTCGATGCCGGCCCGGCGCAGCGCGACCGCCGCGCCCAGCCCGCCGAAGCCCGCGCCGATGATCGCTACCTTGGGTGAGCGGCGGCGCCGGGTGGCCGCCCGGATCCGGCCGAGCAGATATTTCACGGTCCGACCTCGCCGCCGCGAATGTCGAGTCCCGCCATAGCTCCCTGCGCCCGCCAGTCCTCCAGGATGTCGGCGTATTCGGTAGGCGTGCCGAAGAAGAAGCTGCCCTGTCGCGTCTTGGCGTCCGCCTTGCCCTCGCGGTTGTAGTAACCGGGTGTGCAGGTCTTAGCGCGCTCGGCGGTCGCGGTCGACCGGGCAACCACCATGTCGACCCAGCCGGCTTCGGCGGCCGGCGACGCCTCGACCTCGGTGGCGCCGTGTTCGAGAGCCCAGGCGATGATCCAGGCAGCATGGCTGGCTTGCACGTCAAGCAGGTACGGGAAGTTCACCGTCAACCCCGCTTGAGAGATGCTTTCGATGAAGCAGTTTGGGAAACCGTTGGCGCACAAGCCCTGGAAGGTGCGCACGCCGTCGTTCCAGCGCTCGGTCAGGGTCACGCCGTCGCGGCCGATCAGCTCGAACCCGGTGCGGCGGCTGTAGTCGGTGCCCACCTCGAAGCCCGTTGCGAAGATCAGGCAGTCGAGCTCGTAGGTCACTCCGTCGACGATGACACCGGATTCGGTGATGCGCTCCACGCCGCGACCGTGGGTGTCCACGAGGGTGACGTTGTCGCGGTTGAAGGTTTGCAGATATTCGTCGTGAAAGCAGGGGCGTTTGCAGAAGTAGCCGTACCAGGGTTTGAGCGCCTCCGCGGTGGCGGGGTCGGCCACGATCTCGTCGACGCGGGCGCGGATCTCCGCCATTTTGGCGAAGTCCGCGAGCTCGATCTCGCGGCCGCGCTGCTCGGGGTCCACCGACCCGTCGCCGTCGTGACGCATCACCGGTAGCTTGCGGGTGATGCTCGTCCAGGCGTCGGCGACGAGATCCTCGGCTGCCTGCCCACCGGCGGTCAGGATCTGAAAGTTCTGGATGCGCCGGCGTTGCCAGCCCGGCTGTAATGTGTTGACCCACTGGGGATCTGTGGCCGCATTGGCGCGCACGTCAACCGAAGATGGCGTGCGCTGGAAGACGTAGAGCTGCTGCGCGGCGGCACCCAGGTGCGGCACACACTGGACCGCGGTCGCGCCTGTGCCGATGATCCCGACCCGCAGACCGGACAGGTCCTCCAGCTTCTCGCCGGTGTATCCGTAATCCCAGCGGCTGGTGTGGAAGGTGTGACCGCGAAACGACCCGAGGCCGGGAATCCCGGGCAGTTTGGGTTTGGCTTGATACCCGTTGGCCATCGAGACGAACTTGGCCCGCATCTCGTCGCCCCGGTTGGTGCGGATGACCCAGCGGGATTCCGTCTCATCCCAACGGATTTCCTGCACATCGGTGCGCAGGCACGCGTCGCGGTACAGGTCGTACTGCTGCGCGATGCGCTGGCAGTGGGCAAAGATCTCCGCGCCCTTGGCGTATTTGTCCGCCGGGATGTAGCCGAGTTCTTCCAGCAGCGGGATGTACACATAGGACTCGACGTCGCAGGCGATCCCCGGATACCGATTCCAGTACCAGGTGCCGCCCACGTCGGCGGCTCGGTCGATCAACCGCACACTTTTCACACCGAGCTCGCGTAGCCGCGCCCCGGTCAGTAGCCCGCCGAACCCGGCGCCCACGATCGCCACGTCAACCTCGTCGGTGCGGGGCTCGCGGGTGAATTCCTGGTCGACCCATGGATCTTCGGCGAAGCGGGCGAAGTCACCGGCGATTTCCACATACTGGTCGATCCCGTCGGGGCGCAACCGCCGCGCGCGCTCTTCGGCATACTTGCGCCGCAGCGCGTCGACATCGAACGCGCACCCAACAGTCTCGGTCAAGTCCCGACTCCGCTCTTCGTGAACCGACCCTATAATCAATCGCTTGATCGTATCAAGGACATCCGGGCTGCTGGTCGAACATGACACCCCTGACCAGCACCTTCGCTGAACTCAGCGCGGCGTGGTAGTCCTCCGGCGGCAGCGTGGCTGCCACCTCGGTCAGGCCGTAGACGAGCGCGTAGATCGCCGCGACCACGGCCCGCGAATCGGGATGGTCACCCAGCTCGCCACGCCGGCGGGCGTCCTCGACCACGCCCTCGATGATTTCGCGGAAGGCCTCGAACCCGGGATTCCTCGGCTTTCCGCGGGCTTTGCGGCGGTCCGGGGCCGCAATGGTTTCCGCCCGGATCGCGAACTCGAAGGCGGCCAGGTCCGGGTACTCACGCATCAGTCGTCCGGATTCGTCGAGCACCGCTTCAATTCGGTCGACGATGTCGCCGGGGCGTTGCGCGGCCTGTCGCAGCCGGGGCATGGCCGTGTCGGTTCTGGCCGCGATGGCCGCCTTGATCAGTTCGGACTTGTTCGGAAAGTGGTTGTAGAGGCTGGCGCTGGTCATGTCGGCCATCCGGGCGATCTCCCGGATCGTCGCCTTCGCGTAGCCGACCTCCGCCACACATTTCATCGTCGCGACGATGATGCGCCGACGCGTCTCTGCACCGCTGGCGCCGACGGGGCGGCCCAGCTGTGTCCTCGCGCGCATAGTTGCCCACCCTTCGACCGCGGGCGCAGTACATCGTCGAATATATTTGACCGACCAAGCAATCCCGGAGGTGAGCGGCCGTGAACCTCGCGTTGGGGGAATTCTCGCGTGCGATCGATTTGGCCGGCGTGTTCGTCAATGCCGTGCTGGGCGGCGTGGTGGCGCGCGAATTCCGAATGGACCCAGTGGGATTCGTAGCGCTGGCGATTTTGTCGGGCCTTGGCGGCGGCGTGATCCGCGATACCCTGTTGCAGCACGGGCCGCCGGTGGCATTGACGGACACGCTCTACGTGGTGGTTGCCCTGGTGGGAGCGGCGGTCGCGTTTTTGATACCGCTGCGCTCCCGGCTGTGGTCGCTGACCTATCCGGTCGTGGATGCGCTGGCGTTGGGCACCTGGGCGGTGGCCGGCGCGGAGAAAACATTGGCATCCGGATTGACGTGGCTCCCAGCGATTTTGCTCGGCACGATCAGCGCCGTCGGCGGTGGAGCGCTGCGTGACCTGGCGGTGAACCGCACGCCGGCGATCTTCGGAGGCAATACTCTTTACGCAACGCCCGCGGTGGCGGCCAGCGGTACCGTGGTTTTGCTCTCCCGTTATGGTCTGACGCCGCAGGGAGAACTGGCGGGAATTGCCGTCGGCTCAGGTCTGTGCCTGCTGGCCAGCTGGCGCGGCTGGCGGCTCGGCGAGAGCTTGACCGCGGACTACTACTTGACGCGGCGAAGGCGGACGTGGCGCATCCGGATCGGCACGCGAGTACGCCGCCGCGACGAACCGTGACTCAGCTGGGCCGCCCCGTCGGCGCTAGCGGCGCAGAGACCCGCCGCCGCATCATCGTCGCGACGATGAAATGTGTGGCGGAGGTCGGCTACGCGAAGGCGACGATCCGCGAGATCGCCCGGGCCGCGGATATGACCAGCTCCAGCCTGTACCACTACTTTCCGAACAAGGCAGAGCTGCTCAACGCGACCGGCGAGGAGATCGAGGAGATCGTCGCACCGCGGCTGCGCGCGGCAGCGGCACAGCACGACGACGTCAACGACCGAGTAGACGCGGTGCTCGACGAGTCGACTCGGCTGGTTCGCGACTATCCGTACCTGACCGGCTTCTTGCGGGCGCTGCGCGCCGCCAGCACGGCGCAATCACCAGGATCCGAGGCGTTGCGCGACGTCGTCTTCGAGATCGTCGACGATGCCCGGCAACGCGGGACGCTGTCCGCCGAAACCGACACCCGGTCGACGGTGGAAGCGATCTGCGCGCTGACCCGGGGGCTGTCGGAGCAGGCGGACAGCCTGCCGCCGGCGACCTACCAAGCCGCGCTGAGTTCAGCCAAAAGCCTTATCCGGGGAACGCTGTTCACGCAGCGCGTCGCCAAGCGTCCATAACGCCACGCCGATCAGCACCAGGTCCTTGAGCAGGAACTGGCCCGGCAGTGCCGACAGCACGGGCAGACCGGCGGCGTGGGTCGAGACCACGCCGGGAGTGGTGAACAAAAAGCTCAGCGTCCCCATAAACAGCACCACAGCCAACGCGCTTCCGATCGCCGACACGCGTGGCCATACCGGGCGCAACGCAATGAGAAGTGCGGCAACGATTTCCATCGTGCCCAGCCCGCGGGCCACGGTCGTGACGCTGAATACGTCGTAGACCCAGCTCATCAGCGGGTTATGTTCGATCAGTACCCGGGATTCCATCTTCACGTACTTGCCGAACCCAATCCAGGCCAAGACGACGACCAGGCCGTAACGACCGATCAAGTGGCCCAATCGGATCAGTGATTCCGACACGGGTTGCGTTGCTGTGGTGGTGCGGCTGGCGGTCATCGACGAAGTCCTTCGGTGGGCGGGGCTGGTCCTCGTCAAGGAGCCACGATTCAGGCCGCGTTCACGTTCACTAAGTCGCGGCGTAGCGATCGCGCAGCTTGGTCAATGTCGCTTCGATACCCGACGCGTTGCCCTTCGCGAACCCCATCCGCTCGTAATACTTCAGTTTCTTCTTCAACGCACCGGCGTCGCGATAGTCAAACGTCTCGGTGACCCGAGTCAGGGTCGGTGACAGGGACTCGAATTTCCAGCGCCAGCGATGCCCCAGTGGATGGCGCCATTCGATCAATTCGTGCGGCTTCAGCTCGGTCACGGTGCTGGTAATGCGGTACGGCACGCCCAGCATCTTCATGCTCGTGCAGAACTTCGACCCGACAACCAATGCCTCCGGCATTTTGATGTTGCCCTGGACAGTGCCCGATCCGTCCAGCTCGGAATGACGCCGGGGATCGGCAGCCCACTCGTAGAGCTCCGCGGCCGGCGCGGCCACGTCAACCGACCTGCTTACCTGATGGGGTCCCGCATCGACGATGACGACAGTCATGATGTCTCCTTCCGTCTATCCGGCAGCGTAGCCCCGCCTAGTCTTGCGGCTCCGGGATGTTCGGATCCCACACGGGCGAGGGCACGAAACGGGCGGGCCAAAAGCCGGATTTGGTCAGCCGCGCGACCTCTTCGCGCAGCAGGATCCCGATCTTCGTCGCGAACTCGCGCGGCAGCTCCAGGGCCGCGGTCGCGCCCACACCCAGCTGATGATTGATTTCGGGCTCGCAGATCGGCGCGCTGCGCAGCCGTCCGGCCTCGACCTCGGCGGCACATGCCGCCGGCGGCAGCACCGCATATCCCAGGCCCGCCTCGACCAGATGTTTCGAGGCCTCCAGCGAATCCGTCGAAAACCGGGTCGTGATAGCGACTTTCAAGCGCAGCGCGGTGTTCTCCAAGGTATTGCGGATGCCGGTCTGCGCACTGGGCATGACGAGCGGCAGTGCCGCCAGATCGGTGAAACGAGCGGGGCTCGCCGGCGAGAGATCCGATGCGGGCCCACCGACCAGGACGAGGTCCTCGACGAGGAGGTTGCGATAGAAGAGCCGGTCGTCGGAGACCGGATTGACGACCGCAAGGTCGATCGCACCCTTGAGCATGCGCTGCACGAGATCGTCGGTTTCGGCGACGGCGAGGTGGAAGTGCACGTTCGGAAACGCCGCGCCGAGGCTGGCCAGCAGCGGCGCGGCCAGTACACCGGCGGCGGTGGGCACCATGCCGAACAGCAGTCCGCGTTCAATGCGCGCCAGCGGTGATCCGGCGTAGCGAACCGCGAGCTCCAGCTGACGCAGCGGCGCGGCCGTCGACGACCGCAATCGTTCGCCCTCTTCGGTGAGATGCACGCCGCGGCGGGTCCGCTCAAACAGCGTGATGCCCAGGTCCTCCTCCAGCAGCCGGATCTGGCGGCTCAGCGCGGGCTGGGCGATGCCCAGCAGCGTGGCCGCGCGCGAGATCGAGCCTTCCTCCGCGATCCGCAGGAAGTACTTGAGCCGGTGGGTATCCATCGCTTCCAGATCTACCAGCCATACAAAACCGGCATGACTGGTTTCCCGAATTGGTATTACCTGACGGCCCCGATCCGGCCATATGGTCGGCGATGTGGGCATGGCGCCCCCGATGCGATGCCGAGCGGGTCTGGCTGGCGAATCGAGTCGAGCGGCGGAAAGGAAGATCGGCGATGACGCTGCGCGACGATCAGGACTGGGTGCAATTGCTGGGACTGGACCGGCTGCCCGAGCACATCATCGGCAAGCGGGTGACCGAGCTGATGGACCTGTCCGGCAAGAAAGCCTTCGTGACCGGCGCCGGGGGCGACGGCCTGGGCCAAGCGATAGCGAACCGGCTGGCCGGCTGCGGCGCCGACGTGGCGCTGATCGGCCGGACCTTCGAGAAGGTCGAGCGCCGTGCCAAGGAGGTTGAGCAGTGCTGGGGTGTGCGAGCCATCCCCGTCAAGGCCGACATGTCCGATTGGGACGAGGTGCACGGCGCGGTCACACAGGCCCATGACGAACTCGGCGGCCTGGACATCATGGTGAACAATCCCGTGATGGTCGCCGCCGGCCCCTTTGAGAACCAGACCAAAGAGGAGATCGACTACACCGTCCTGGGCAGCCTCACGATGATGATGTACGGCGCACATGCCGCGCTGCAGCACCTGCTTCCCCAGGGCTCGGGAAAGATCATCAACATCGGATCGGTCGGCGGCCGCATTCAGCAACGCGGTCTGGTCGTCTACAACGCGTGCAAGGCCGGGGTAATCGGCTTCACCCGAAACCTCGCCCACGAGGTCGCACCGCGGGGCGTCAATGTGTTGGGCGTGGCTCCGGGCATCATGATCAAACCCGAGATGCGCCAGTACCTGCTCGATCCGCAGGACGACAAGCAGCGCGCCGGGCGCGGCGCGATCCGCGAGGCGATCACCAACCAGGTCCAACTGGGACGGGCCTCGCTGCCCGAGGAAGCCGCCAACATGGTCGCATTCCTGGCCTCGGAGGCCGCCGACTACATGTGCGGCCAAACCATCGATGTCGCCGGCGGCCAGTGGATGGGTTAGCCATGGCGGCAACGACTTTCGGAGCGACCCGGCCGTGCTGACCACCGCCGAGGCCATGGACGAGGCCAGCGCACAGACCGGGCTGGCCGACTTCGGCGAAGACTCCTACGCCGAAGGTCTCGACATCCTGCTGGGGGCGCTGCGGAACGAGGCGCGGCTGAACGACCACGGCGAAGCGTTCCTGCATCAGCGCATTGTGGGCTATCTGTCGCAGCGCCTGCAGGTCGAGGATTGGTATCGCCGGCACCCGGAGATCGACGACGTGCCGATCACCGCGCCGCTGATCGGCCTGGGATTACCGCGGACCGGGTCGACCGCGCTGTCGATGTTGCTGGCGCAAGATCCCGACGTGCGGTATCTACGGCGATGGGAATCATCGCAGCCCTGTCCGCCGCCTTCCACGGTGCAGGGCGTGGACCCGCGCATCCCGACCGACAAGGAGGAGATGGTCGGCACCCGCCGCCACGTCCCCGGTGACACGCATGGGCCGATGGAATGCCACGAACTGATGGCGCTGGATTTCAAGTCCCACATCTTCCAGTCCTTCGCGGAGATCCCTTCGTATTCAACGTGGTTGGTTCAACACGCCGACCTCGCTTCGACACTGCGGTATCAGCGCCGAGTGATGAAGCTGCTGGCGTGGGGTGAGCCGCACCGTCCGTGGCGCCTCAAGTGCCCGTCGCACGTGTTGTGGCTCGACGCCCTGGACGCGGTGTTCCCAGACGCGCGGTTCGTGATGACGCATCGCGATCCGACCGATGTCATCTTGTCCGTCGCCGATCTGTATGCCGACATCATCGGGACATTCAGCTCCGAGATCGACCGTGGCTACATCGGGCGGCTCAACGTCGAGCATTGGTCGCTGGGCATGCAGCGAGCGCTGCGGTTTCGCGCCGACGGCGCCGAGGATCGGTTCTACGACATCGACTTTCGCGCCATGCAGGAAGATCCGATCGGAGAGGTCACCGGCCTGTACGCGTGGCTGGACGCCCCGGTGGGGGCGCAGTTCGAAGCACAGATGCAAAGCTGGTGGACGCACGCTGCCGCTGAACGTGAGCCGAGCTCGCACGCCGACCCGGAGGAGTTCGGCATCGATTTCGACGAGGTGCGGCCGCGGTTCGCCCGCTACGTGGACAGTGCGCGCCGGTGGACGTCGCACTGAAACGCCTACAAGCAAAGGACATTCGATGGCTGTCGACCTGACCGGGGGAATCGATCCGGCACGCGAATACCTGCTGGCACAGCGACCGCAGGACCCGGAGATGCGCGACTCGGTGAGCTTCTGGGTCGTCGACGACCGGGGCGAGATCGGCTTGCCGCGCATCGGAATCGAAGCGGTGGGCGCGAATTGGGACTCTCACGACGTTCAAGTCAATGTCGCTTTTCCCGACGGCCGGGTCTACCGGCTACGGACCAACGGGCCGTCGTTGCCCACCGAGGGCCCCGACGGGCGCGCCAGCGTGTTGGGTGCCGGGGGTCTGGTGTTCCGCTGCATCGAGCCCTTCGACACCTGGACGATGGCATATGACGGGCCGGCGGTGCAGACGTCGTCGGCTGACTTGGTCGACGGCGAGAAGGCGGGCCCGTCGGTCGACATCGGTTTCCGGGTCGAAGCGAAGATGGCCGTACCTCCCTGGATACAAGGAGCGCTGCAGGCCGACGCCGGCACACAGCTCGAGACCACCGCCGTGGGTGCCATCATGGGCGGGCCGCGCTACGAGCAATTGTTCACCGCCACAGGTGAATTCCGCGCGGCCGACAAAGACCACACGTTCACCGGCAGCGGCCTGCGGATCCGTCGTACCGGAGTGCGCAAGCTCGCCGGATTCTGGGGCCACTCGTGGCAGTCGGCGGTGTTCGGCAGTGGGCGGGCGTTCGGCTACATTGCCTACCCACCCCGGCCGGACGGCGAACCGACCTTCAACGAGGGGTTCGTCTTCACCGGCGACGGCGCCCTGATCGCGGCACGGGTGGTGCAGGCACCGTGGCTGACCCGGCTGCAACCGCCGGGCGAGGACGTTTCGCTGGTGCTCGAGACCGCCGACGGAATCGTCGAGATCGCTGGGCAGACCGTGTTTTCCACGCACGACATCCATCACGACGACGACATGTACTCCATGCACGCGCTCAAGCAGGAGATGCCGAGCTTCCCCGCACTGCAGCAGGCCGGCGTGCGCTATACGTGGGATGGCGAACACACCTACGGCATGCTCGAACGGTCCAACCCGCTCGACAAGATCGCGCGCGATTGACGAGGAAGGAACTCAACGGCCCGATGAGCCAACTGATCCCAGGGAAAGTGGCACTGGTGACCGGCGCCGCACGCGGGCAAGGCCGGGCGCACGCCGTGCGGCTGGCCGCCGAAGGTGCCGATGTGATCGCGGTGGATATCGCCGGCCCGCTGCCGTCGAGCGTTCCCTATGATTCGCCGACACCCGACGACCTGGCGGAGACAGCGTGGCTCGTCGGCGCTAGCGGCCGAAAGGTCGTTACCGCACAGGTCGTCGGCGAGCTGGGCCGGCTGGACGTCATCGTCGCCAATGCCGGAATCTGCTGCCCGGCCCCGTGGGATCAGATCACCGCGCAGGCGTTCCGAGACACCATAGACACCAACGTGATTGGCACCTGGAACACCGTTATGGCCGGTGCGCATCACATCGTCGACGGCGGTCACGGCGGGTCGATCATTCTGATCGGATCGGCCGCCGGCATCAAGATGCAGGCGTTCATGATCCATTACACGGCAAGCAAACACGCGATCGTCGGGATGGCGCGTGCATTCGCCGCCGAGCTCGGCCGGTACAACATCCGCGTCAACAGCCTGAACCCGGGAGCGGTCTCCACTCCGATGGGCACCGGCCGGATGCGCGAGGCGCTGCAATCGGCCGCCGACGACTATCCACATCTGCGCGGCTTGCACAAGCCGCTGCTGCCCGAAGGCATCGCGGAGCCGGAAGACATCTCCGACGCGGTCGCGTGGCTGGCGTCCGACCAATCCAGATTAGTTACCGCAACCCAGGTTTCGGTCGACATCGGCGTCGGATACGTCTGATGCGCGGCCTGGAAGACAAGACCTTCCTGGTGGCCGGCGGCGCCACCGGGATCGGCGCGGCCACCGCCAAACGCCTGGCCGCCGAGGGCGCCCGGGTGGCCATCGGCGATATCAACATCGACGGCGCCGCTGCGGCGGCCGCACAGATCACCGATTCCGGCGGCCGCGCCATTGCGATCGAATTCGACCTCGCCGATGCGAAGTCCGTGCAGAATCTCGTCGATCGGACCATCGGTGAGTTTGGTGGTATTCACGGGCTGCACAACGTCGGCGCGGATCTCTCGGAGGACAACCTCGGGCGCGACACTACGATCCTCGATACCGGAATGGACGTCTGGCAGCGCACGCTCGACGTCAACCTGCTGGGCTACGTCCGGACGATCCAAGCGGTCCTCCCCCACCTGTTGGAGGGAGGCGGTGGCAGCATCGTGAACACTTCTTCCGGCGCCGCGCTCGGCAGCGACCCGCAGCATGTCGCCTACGGCGCCTCGAAGGCCGCCGTCAACCACCTCACCCGCCACGTCGCCGTTAACTGGGGCAAGCACAACATCAGGAGCAACGGCGTCATGCCCGGTCTGGTGATGGGTGAGACCCAGGAACGGCAGAACGACCAACAGCTGCAGCAGGCCTTCCTGATGTTCGGCAAGACGACCCGGCTGGGCAAACCCGACGACCTCGCCGCGATCACGACGTTCCTGCTCTCCGAGGAGGCCGAGTGGATCACCGGCCAGGTGTGGTACATCGGCGGCGGTTCGCACCTCCGGCAATGAGGCGCGATGAGCGTCGGACGCCCGGCCACACACCCACGGTCGCCGACCAGGCACAATCGTGCTGACATCTTGGCGATGACACGGCCTTGACGGATATACCCCCACGGGGTATATAAGTGAATCAGAACTTGTGTACCCCCCGGGGGTATTTGGGAAGGAGTGTCATGACCACGAGCGCGGTCGACAACGTGGAGCTGGACATCGCCGGGATGACGTGTGCCTCCTGCGCGGCCCGGCTGGAGAAGGCGCTGAACAAACTCGACGGCGTGACAGCGACCGTGAATTTCGCGATGGAGCGGGCCAGCGTCACCGTTCCGGCGGGATACGACCCGCAGTCGCTGGTCACCGAGGTCGAAAAGGCCGGCTACATCGCCGTTCTGCCGCAACAGCACGAGGACCCCGCCGCGCAGGCCGATGACCCCGAGCTGGCATCGCTGCGTACCCGCCTGATCACCTCGATAGTGCTGGCCACCCCGGTGATCGCGATGGCGATGATCCCCGCCCTGCAATTTCGCTACTGGCAGTGGGCGTCACTGGCCCTGGCCGCACCGGTGGTGGTGTGGGCGGGCCAGCCGTTCCATGCCGCCGCGTGGGTCAACCTCAAACACCGTGCCGCAACGATGGACACCCTGGTGTCGATCGGCACCCTCTCGGCGTTCCTGTGGTCGCTGTATGCGCTGTTCTTCGGGACGGCCGGCCAGCCGCACCTGCACCACGGCTTCACGCTGACCGTCGCGCCCAGCGACGGCGCCGGCAACATCTACCTCGAAGTCGCCGCCGGTGTGACCCTGTTCGTCCTGGCCGGCCGCTACTTCGAGAAGCGCGCCAAGCGGCGCGCGGGTGCCGCGTTGCGCGCTCTGATGGAGCTCGGCGCCAAGGACGTCGCGGTGCTGCGCGACGGCATCGAGACCCGCATCCCGATCGAGCGGCTCACAGTCGGCGACGAGTTCGTCGTGCGTCCCGGCGAGAAGATCGCGACCGACGGGATCGTCGTCGCCGGCTCGTCGGCCGTGGACGCCTCGATGCTGACCGGCGAGAGCGTCCCGATCGAGGTCGGCGAGGGCGATGCCGTCACGGGCGCCACCGTCAACGCCGGCGGTCGTCTCGTCGTGCGTGCCACCCGGGTCGGCGGCGACACCCAGCTGGCGCAGATGGCCAAGCTGGTGGAGGCCGCCCAATCGGGCAAGGCCAACGTGCAGCGGCTCGCGGACCGCGTCTCCGGAGTCTTCGTTCCGGTCGTGATCGCGATTGCCGTGGCCACCCTGGTGGCGTGGCTCGCCGCCGGATTCCCGGTCGCGGCGGCGTTCACGGCCGCGGTCGCGGTGCTGATCATCGCCTGCCCGTGCGCACTGGGGCTGGCCACTCCGACCGCGCTGTTGGTCGGGACGGGTCGCGCGGCCCAGCTCGGCGTGTTGATCAAGGGGCCCGAGGTGCTGGAGTCCACCCGCAAGGTCGACACGATCGTGCTGGACAAGACCGGCACCGTGACCACCGGCAAGATGACGCTCGTCGACGTCATCACGGCGCCCGATGCGGACCGTGCAACGCTGCTGCGGTACGCCGGAGCACTGGAGGGCGCGTCTGAACACCCTGTCGCCCAGGCGATCGCCAAGGCCGCCAGCGCGGAGTTCGGTTCCCTGCCGGCGCCCGAAGGCTTCACGAACGCAGCAGGCAAAGGGGTGCAAGGCATCGTCGACGGACATGCCGTCGTCGTCGGCCGTGAGTCCCTGCTCGCCGATTGGTCGCAGCACCTGGACCCGGCGCTGTCGGCGGCCAAAGTTCGCGCCGAAAGCGAAGGCAAAACCGCCATCGCCGTGGGCTGGGACGGCAGCGCCCGCGGGGTCCTGGTGATCGCCGACACCGTGAAGCCCACCAGCGCCGAGGCCATCCGGCAGCTCAAGCGGCTCGGCCTGACGCCGGTCCTGCTGACCGGTGACAACGAGATCGTGGCGGACCGCATCGCCGGCGAGCTGAGAATCGCGCACGTCATCGCCGAGGTCATGCCCGCCGACAAGGTCGCGGTGGTTCAGCGCTTGCAGTCCGACGGCAAGGTCGTCGCGATGGTCGGCGACGGGGTCAACGACGCCGCCGCCCTGGCCACCGCCGATCTGGGCCTCGCGATGGGCACCGGCACGGACGTGGCGATCGAAGCCGCCGACCTGACACTGGTGCGCGGCGACCTGCGCGGCGCCGTCGACGCGATCCGGCTTTCCCGCAAGACGCTGGCCACGATCAAGACGAACCTTTTCTGGGCCTTCGGCTACAACGTCGCAGCGATCCCGCTCGCCGCGCTCGGCCTGCTCAACCCGATGCTCGCGGGCGCCGCGATGGCCTTTTCCAGCGTCTTCGTCGTCGGTAACAGCCTGCGCTTGCGGTCCTTCGCGAGCACGATCCCGACGGGCGATATGGGATAGTTGGTCTGGCCTACCGGTTCCATAGCTTTAAGGTCTGCACGTTTGCCCCAATTCCTCGGACAACTGTCCTTGCTGCACGGCTGGTTGCCGCTTGCGACGCAAGCACTCGCGTTGCTCGTCGCGCTGATCGTGATCGACTGGCGCCGGCGGAGCTGGTTCGCGCGCGCGTTGCCGGTGGCGCTGATCGCCGCGGCCGCGGTGACCGCGCTGGCGTATTGGTACATCGCCTCGCTCGGGGTGGCCGGGGACCCGGCACCGAAATCCTTATGGCTGTGGATCGCGATGAGCGGATTGACCGCCGGGGTGCTGGTGCTGGGGTGGAAAGGCGCCCGCTGGTGGCGTCGCGGGCTCGCGTTTCTTTCGGTCCCGCTGTGTGTGTTGTGCGCGAGCATGTCCTTGAACCTTTGGGTCGGCTATTTCCCCACCGTGCTCGCCGCATGGAATCAGCTGACTTCCGAGCCGTTGCCCGATCAGATCGACCGGCTGCAGGTCACCGCGATGCAGGTCGCCGGGACCAAGCCGGACAAGGGCGTCGTGGTGCCGGTCAACATCGACGGCGACAAATCCCACTTTCCGCACCGCCAGGAACTCGTCTACCTGCCCCCGGCCTGGTTCAACACCAACCCGCCGCCCCGGCTGCCGACGGTCATGATGATCGGCTCGGCGTTCAATCTCCCCCGCGACTGGCTAGGGCCCGGTGGTGCCTTCACCGCCATCGACGGCTTCGCCGCCCGCCATCACGGTTTCGCCCCGGTGTTCGTGTTCGTCGACCCCACCGGCTCGTTCGACAACGACACGGAGTGTGTCAACGGCAGCCGTGGTAACGCCGCCGATCACCTGACCAAAGACGTGGTGCCGTTCATGGTCTCGAACTTCGGGGTCAGCGCCGACCGCGCGAATTGGGGCGTCGCCGGATGGTCGATGGGCGGCACCTGCGCCGTCACCCTGAGCGTCATGCATCCGGAGTTGTTCAGCGCGTTCGTAGACATCGCCGGCGATTTCCGGCCCAATATCGGCAGCAAGGACCAGACGATCGCCCAGTTGTTCGGCGGCAATACCGCCGCCTGGACCGAGTTCGACCCGCTCACCGTGATGACTCGACACGGCCGCTACACCGGGTTGTCGGGATGGTTCGACATCCCCGCACCGCCCGGCGCACACAGCGTCGCGCAAGCGACCAATCCCGCCCTCGTCAGTACCACCGCGGCCAACCCGGAGGGCCAAGACGCCGCCGCCAACGCCCTGTGCGCCATCGCCGGCGCCAACGGGATCAGCTGCACGGTGGTGACCCAGCCGGGCAAACACGACTGGCCCTTCGCCGCCCAGGCGTTCGACGCGTCATTGCCATGGCTCGCCTCGACGCTGGGGACCCCAGAAGTCGAGCCGGTGCAGCTACCGCAGTGGGGCAGCGGGGAACCGCACTGATCCGATAGCGCGTCGTGACCGCATCGTGACCTGCGCAGCTCCACGCCATTTTCGTCGAGAATTCACAGCTGACCCTCCTGTAACGAAACCGACATATTGGGGTTGGTGATGGTACGGTTCGCTGCTGTGGATGCGAAGTTCGGCAAGGTAGGAGACCCGTACACGGGGTCGCCTCTCGGCCACCGCACCGCAAACGGGGCCGTGCCGTGGAGGAGATGAAGCGCCGTCGTTTTCTCGGCTCGCTTGCCGCGGCCACGGTTGCCGCTGTAGGCGCGGCACGCCTGATCGTTGACCCACAACCGCGCACCTTTGCCCAGGCGCCCCTGAATTCACCCGTGACCTCCGGCCCTGCCGCGCCTTCGCCGGCCGGATTGTTGCCGCCCCCGCCGCTGAGCGATCGCATCCCGCTCCCGGGTGGTGGGGCACTGATGAAGATCCCCGGCGACGGCGACCTGCTCGCGCTGACCCTCGACGACGGGGTCAACAGCGACGTCGTGCGCGCCTACACGCAGCTCGCCAAGGACACCGGCGCGCGGATGACATTTTTCGTCAACGGCATCTACAACTCGTGGACCGACAATCTGGACCTGCTGCGGCCGCTGGTGGAGTCCGGGCAGATCCAGCTGGGCAACCACACCTGGTCGCACCCGGATTTGACGACGGTGCCGCAGAGCAAGGTCGAAGAAGAGCTCAAGCGCAATGACGAGTTTCTGAAGAAGACCTACGGCGTCGGCGCGAAACCGTATTACCGGCCGCCCTATGCGAAGCGCAACGCCACGGTCGACGTGGTGGCCGCCGACCTCGGTTACACCGTTCCCACCCTATGGTCGGGTTCGTTGTCGGACTCGACGTTGATCACCGAGGAATACATCCTCAAGATGATCGACGAGTACTTCACCCCGCAGTCCATCGTGATCGGTCACCTCAATCACCTGCCCGTCACGCACGTCTATCCGCAACTCATCGACACCATCAAAGAGCGGAACCTTCGCACCGTCACACTCAACGACGTTTTCCTCAGAACGCCTTAGCGGCAACGAGATTGGCTGCGATTACGCCCGATCTGGACCGCCTTGGCGGCCTCGGTTGGGCACGTCGCACCGGTGGTCAGCTGTCACGCGCGGAGCGGCGCCGTCTCGTACTCGCAACCGCGGTGGGGCAATGGACGAACGCCGTCGGACGGATCAAGCTGGCACTGGGCCGGATTCCCGCGGCGGCCGCGAACGTCGATCTGGATACGTTGCGGGTCCCCGATTCGAGGTTCGCGCGGGAGGCCGAAGAGGCATGTGCGGAATTGCCACCGGCCCTGCTGGGCCACTCCTACCGCACCTGGCTGTTCGGGCACGCGCTCGCGGCGGTCGATGGGTGCGAGTTGGACGCCGAGCTCTTCTATTGCGGGGCACTGCTGCACGACTACGGCATCGTCAACCCAACGGCCGACCGCGATTTCACGCTCGGCAGTGCCGACCGGATGCTTGCCTGCGCGCAGGCCGCGAGTGTGGATGACCAACGCGCGGAGCTGCTCGCCGACGGTATCTGTGCGCACGCAACACCGGGAATCAACGTCGACACCGACGGGCCGATGGGCTGCTACCTGCAATGGGGAGCGATGGCCGACGGCGCCGGGTTGCGCATCTGGGACATCGCCCCCGGCAACGTCGAGGAAGTCTTGCGCCGTTACCCGCGAGGTGATTTCAAGCGTGAACTCGTTGGCATGATCCGCGCCGAAGCAGCTGCGGTGCCGGGCGGGCGCTTCGGGCTGCTGGTTCGCTGTGGATTGCCATTGGCGGTGCGGCTGGCACCATTCGATTCCTGAAGTCAGGCAATAGCTGTAGCCAATTGAGCCAGGCGCTCATCAAGGGTGGCATGAAAGTGCCCGATCGCGCTCTCGTGCCGTCCGAACTCCACGAACTCGTTGGCGCCCGCGTGCAACCCGCGTTGTACACCTGCCGACATCTCGTTGTCCTCCACCAAGCCGCGGGCGATGAAGCTGCCCTGACCTACTGGGTCGGTCGGTCCGGCGTCTGGCGACAGCCGGGCGGCGACTTCGGGCCTGACCATCGAATAAGTGGTCATCGTGGTGTGGTCGACGTCGACCGGATCGACCACAACCACACTCACCAGATCGGGGAACGTCGCGATCATGACGTTGGGGAACAGCTGATACAGATAGGTCACCCGCGCACCGATGGTCCAGGATGTCTCCGGACGGTCGCGAAGTCGCTCAATATTTTGGTAAGGGAAGGTGATTCGGCTATTCGGTCCGAACGCCTCGACCACGTTGAGGTCGTCGTACTGCACCGGGTAGAAGGTGTCCTTGTGAGTCGAGCGGATGTGATAGCCCTCCAGGAACTGCTCGACGAGCACCTTCCAGTTCATTGCTCGCGGTGTGGAATCCACATACACGAGCCGCTCCGCCGGCACGAGCTTGTCCCGCCACGGGGTCCCATCGGTCAGCCAGCCCATCGCGTCATCGGCACGGTCTTGCGGACCCACCGGGTCCAGTGCACCGATGACGACGAATCCGTCCACCTCGTGGCTGGTGACCTCGACCAGACCGCGGGCCGACATGTCCAGGTCGGGGAATGCGTCGGCGTGCGGCACATGCGCGAGCGATCCGTCCAGCCGATATGTCCAGCCGTGGTAGCGGCACACCAGCGCCTGCGAGCACCCGGCGTCATCGACAAGGGCAAAGCCGCGATGCCGACAGGAGTTGCGGAACACGCGCGCCCGTCGATCGCGCCCCCGCACCGCGAATAGTGGCACCCCGAAAGCGGTTCGTTCGACGTGATCGCCGGGGTTCGGAATAGCGGCCGAGGGAACGAAAACGCTCGGCATCGTGCGCAGCAACCGGAGTTCGTCGGCGAACCGACCTGGGTTCAAATAGTTTTCGACGGGCTCACGCCAAGCCACACCCTCATCGGTGGTGCCGGCGTCGATATGGGCGAGGATGCGCCGAACGATCTCCACATCATCGGCCACCAACGACTTCGTCGAGGAACCCATGCGTGCCAGTATCACACTATGGGAATCACGCGTCAATGATTTGGTGATACCGTTGTCATCGTGCCCGCCCTACCTCAACCCGACGTGAGCGACCTGATCGGCAACCGACCGCTCAGCGCGCGCTCGGTGCTCGCCACGGCTCTATTGGGCGCCGACCAACCCCGTCTCACGGTCGCGGAGCTGATCGCGGTCGCCTCCCAATTCGGCATCAGCGCCGGCGCGGCCCGCACCTGCCTATGGCGGATGGTCTCCAATGGCGAACTCACCGCCGATGATGGCTGCTACGCACTCACCGGGCATTTGTTGGAACGCCGCCAGCGTGTCGACGAGGCCTCCCGGATCGACGACGTGCCGGTCTCCGGATGGGACGGAACATGGGAACTGGCGATCGTCTCCCTGGATCGTCGGTCTGCGGCCGATCGCCTCGAGCTTCGGAAAGCAGCGACAGCCCTGCACCTCGCGGAGCTTCGGGAAGGCGTGTGGATACGTCCGGACAACCTTGACCCGCAACGGCTTCCGACATCGCGGGCGGTGCTGGACCAGCAGTGCACCCACTTCCACGGCGCGGCGACCGACATGTCCGCCGACAAGATGCGATTGCTCTTTTCCCTCGATCCGTGGACAGACGATGCCAGGACGCTCATCGAGGCGATGGATGTTGCGCTCAAGACGAGCAGACGCGACGATTCACCCGAAACCTTCACCTACGAGTTCGCATTATCGATCGCCGTCGTTCAGCATCTGCAGCGCGACCCGCTGCTACCCGTTGAGCTCATCGGCGACCATTGGCCGGGGCACACGCTGCGTAACACCTATCACCGTTTCGACGAGGCATTCAAACGACGAATCAAGACAGCGCTACGGCCCATTTCTAGTTCCCTTGTGGGACAATGAGATTTGCGTAGTCCCTGCCTGCGCCGCCGAACTCACCGCCTCTTTGACCGGGTGCACAACCGCCGCCCTTCCGGTAGAAACGCCTCGATTCGCCAGTAGGACGTCACGCGTCGGATTCCGCCGACAACAACATCACCAACGTCGCGCGCAATTCTCCAAGTCGCTCCTTACCTAGCACCTGTTCCCATTTCTTCTCCAAACCAACTGCGTTGGAACGCATTACGCGGAGTGCCTGCTCACCGCGTGGTGTCAGCTCGATGATCCGGGCACGGGCGTCCACAGGGTGGGGCACTCGACTGACGTACCCATGTCGCTCCAGGGCGGCTACCGCCTGGGCCACCGCCTGCCGGCTCACCCGGAGCCGATCGGCCAAATCCGACGCATGCAGTCCGCCCGCTGCCAGCGGTACCAAGGCAACTGCCTGCGCGGGGCGGATCCCGTCCAGCCCGGCTGCGGCGAAAGCCGCTCTCAAGCGGGGCGCCCCCGATGCGGCAACAAGATTCACCAGTGCAGGCACGGTGGGTTTCCAGTCGGCATCCACAACACGTCGCATGAGCACAAAGTGTGCCATCCGAGTCCAGATTGACAAGCTACTTGTCAAAGACCGTAGAGCCTGCCACGATGGCGTCATGCGATCCGGCTACATCCGCGCGCTGAGCGTGTGCGTTCTCGGGACTCTGGTTGTCGTGCTCGGCGGATGCCTCGGCGGCGGACACGCGTTGGGAACGCCCGGTTCTCAATCGATCCCGGTCGGGCAATCCACCCAGACCATCGAGGCGGGCGGGGCCAGCAGGTCCTTTCACCTGTACCGGCCGCAAGGTCTGACGGATGCGGTCCCACTGGTGGTGATGCTGCACGGCGGCTTTGGCAACGGCGCACAGGCCGAGCGTTCCTATCACTGGGACGGTGCAGCCGACGGTGGCCACTTCCTGGTTGCCTACCCCGACGGTCTGAACCGAGCCTGGAATGCCGGCACGTGCTGCGGCGAGCCCCAGCACGACAATGTCGACGACGTCGGATTCATCACCGCCATGGTCGGCGCCATCGAGCAGGAGATCCCTGTCGATCGCGCCCGCGTCTACGTCACCGGCATGTCGAACGGGGCGATGATGGCGTTTCGACTGGGGTGCCAGACCGATACCTTCGCCGCGATCGCTCCCGTCGCGGGCACCCTGCTGACGGGCTGCGCGGGGGCGCGCCCGACATCCGTTCTGCAGATCCACGGCACGGCCGACGACCGGGTCCCCTACAACGGCGGTCCCGGTAAAGCGTTCGCCGCCAACGGAAATCCCCGCGTGGACGGCCCATCGGCGGAAGCGGTCAATGCGACCTGGCGTTCCATCGACGCGTGCGGCTCGCCGACGTCGACAACCGCCGGAGACGTGATGACCCAAACGGCCGGATGTGCCGACGGACGCACCGTGGAGTTGATCTCGGTGGCCGGGGCGGGACACCAATGGCCGGGCGGCGAGCCGAGTCCACTCGCCGAGCGGGTCGCCGGTATTCCGGCTCCGTCCACCGCGCTCGACGCCACCGGCACGATCTGGCAGTTCTTCACCCAGAGCCATCGCTGAAGCGGCAACCGGGAACTAATCTCTAAAATTTTAGAGATTCCTCTTCCGCTGCCGGCCGGTCCGTTGTTACCTTTTCGTGATGCGCCGATGTGGGGGAATCTTCGCAATCCTGGTTGTGCTCGGTTCGGCGCTGATCGGCGGCGGTAATGCGCACGCGGACGGTGGGGACGAGCCGCGGTACGCCGAGTTCTACACCCCGCCGGATCCGCTGCCGCCCGGCCGGCCTGGCGACCTGATCCGCACCGAGCCGTCGCGGCTGGTGCTGGAGCCGTCCGGCCAGCTGGGCGCGATCATGGCCACCGGTACCCGAATCATGTACCGCAGCACCGATACTCGGGGCAACCCGATCGCGGTCACCGGAACCTATTTCGAGCCCTACAACGCGTGGCCGGGCAAGGGACCGCGGCCCTTGATCAGCTACGCGCCCGGAACGCAGGGCCAGGGCAATCAGTGTGCTCCATCGCGAATGTTCAACCAGGGCATCCACTATTCGGGCGGCTGGGACATCATGTTCAACTACGAGGAACTGTTCGTCGCCACGATGGTTGCCCGTGGTTTCGCCATCGTGATGACCGACTACGAGGGCCTGGGCACCGCGTCCATGCACACGTATGTGGGCCGCGTAGCGGAGGGGCAGGCCGTGCTCGATGCCGCTCGAGCGGCGATGCACCTGCCCGGAACGTCATTGGATGCGCAAGGGCCCGTGACATTTTGGGGCTATTCGCAAGGTGGCGGAGCAACCGCGTCGGCAGCCGAACTGGCGCCGTCGTATGCCCCGGAGCTGCACATCGTGGGCACGTACGCGGGCGCACCGCCGGCCAACCTGAAGGAACTGCTGCCCTACGCCGACGGCAGCGTCTTGGTCGGCGTCGTCGGCTACGCCCTCAACGGTGTGATGGCCGAATACCCGGAGTTCGCCGACGTCATCCGTTCCAAGATGACGCCTCGAGGGCTGGCGATGCTCGAATCGGCGTCGCGCCAGTGCGTAGGTCAGACCTTGCTGGATTTCATGTTTCGCCATCTCCAGCCGTATTTCACCGAAGACATCAATCAACTGGTCAACGAGGAGCCGTTCAAGACCTTGTTCGAAGACCAGCGGATCGGGCGCTACAAACCCAACGCGCCGGTGCTGATCAACAGCAACCGCTACGACCCGCTGGTGCCGTGGACCGCGGCCAATCAGCTGGGTCGCGACTGGTGCGCCCAGGGCGCCGACGTGGAATTCCGCACCAACGAGGAACCACCGTTCCTCAACAAGCTGATCATCAACCACGGCCTGGTCATGCTCGTCGACGGCGAACCGGCCATGCAATGGATCGCGGCGCGCTTCAACGGCGAGCCCACCGCGCCAAACTGTGGTCAGTTCTAAATCGCTCATAAAATCGAGGTCGCCATGACGACCAGTGCACGCAGGAAGCACAACGCACCCGAGCGGCGTCGACAGCTGACCGACGCCGCGATCGAACTGCTGGGCAGCGACGGTGTCCACGGCGTGAGCCATCCCAAAGTCGACGAACGCGCTAATGTGCCGGCTGGTACTACGTCGTTCTACTTCCGGACCCGCAAAGCGCTGCTGCACGCAATCGCTACTCGGCTAAATGAACTCGATGTCGCGGATCTCTCGTCAATGACCGAACTCGCCGACGATCGGCCAACCGAATTCGCCGGCACGGCAGGCCTGGCCCGCATTGTCATGTATGTGGCCGCCGAACCCTGGCTCACCCGCGCCAAGGCGCGCTACGAGATCATGTTGCTTGCCAGCCGTGACCCCGACCTGGCGGCCACCCTCAGTGAGTCCGCGGAGGGCCTGTACGCGCTTGCGCGCGATGTCGTCGCCCAATGGCATCCCGCCGACAACGCACCGGATGCGGCGTTGATCGAGGACCAGGCGATCGCCACCATGACGTTCATCAACGGGGTGATGATGACGTTCGTTGCGGGTCAGCCTGTTGTCGAGAGCGCCGAACACCTCGACCGACTGATCCAGGGCGTCATCGCCGGAGTCGCTCGGGTTCGCATCGACTGAAAATTCGCCTGGGTGGGGGATGATCAACGCGTGGAATTCCTGACTGATCTGGTTACCAATGTTCCACAGGGCACTCCCGACAGCGAAGTGGAGGCCACCAGAGCCGCTGAAAAACAACGGGCCGCCGAGTTGGCGAGGCAAGGACACTTACTGCGACTGTGGAAGCCCCCTGCCGAACCCGGAGTATGGCGTACGTGGGGCCTCTTTCGAGCCGCCGACGAAACCGAACTTCAATCGATCCTGGCAACGATGCCGCTGCACAAGTGGATGACGGTCGGGGTGACTCCGCTAACGACACACCCCAACGATCCGGGCAGCACTGCGCAATGATCTAAGTGGCGAGCATTCCGTCGATCAGCCGTTGCAGTACCTGGCGGGTCTCGCGGCGGGCACGCTTGGGATCTTCGGAGGTCGCGATCGCCATGGCCGCCTCGTCGAGCGCGCCGATCAGCACATGCGCCAGCGGCCGCACCGGTTGCCGAGCCAGCTGGCCCGCCTTGATCGCCTCGTTGAGCATCTGCTCGGTCATCCCCAGGCTGTACCGCTGGGCGACGTCGCGGAATCCCGCCCAGCCCAGCACGCTGGGTGCGTCCAGCAGAATCAGCTGACGGACCTCCGGATCAGCGGATACCTCGAGCCAGGCATCGACGGCCGCGCGGATGACATCCGCGGGTGTTGCGCCTCCCGATGTGGCGACCAGGGTGGCCATCCGGGCCATCACGTCTTGCTCTACGACCTCGACGACTTCCCTGAATAAGGCTGCCTTATCGGCGAATTGGTGATACATGGCCCCGCGGGTAACGCCCGCGGCCGTGGCGATCTCCGGCGTCCCCACCTCCACGTAGCCCCGTTCGCCCCACAGCCGACGGGCGGCCGAAATCAGCGCGTCGCGGGTCGCCGCGGAGCGCTCTTCCTGGGTCCGTCTCTTGCTTTCCATACAACCTGTTGGTAACTTACGAACAGACAGCCTGTTTGTAAATGTATCTCTTGAAGTAGGAGTCCTCTATGTCGACGATCGACATTAGTGCCGGAACCATCCATTACGAAGCAACCGGACCCGAAAACGGCAGGCCAGTCGTGTTCGTGCACGGCTACATGATGGGTGGACAACTCTGGCGTCAGGTCGGCGAACGCCTCGCCGGCTTGGGCCTGCGGTGCATCGCCCCCACCTTTCCCTTCGGCGCGCACACACAACCGTTGCGCCGCGGCGCCGACCAGACCATCTACGGAGTGGCGCGCGTCGTGGCCGATGTGCTTGCCGCGCTGGATCTCGAGGACGTGGTGCTGGTCGGCAACGACACCGGCGGTTTGGTGACCCAACTCGTGGCCGTTCACTATCCCGAGCGGCTGGGCGGACTTGTGTTCACGAGTTGCGATGCGTTCGAACACTTTCCGCCTCCAATCCTCAAGCCGCTCATCCTGGCGGCCCAAACGAAGCCGCTGTTCCGGACAGCAATCCAGGCGGTGCGGGTACCGCTGGTGCGTAAGCGTGCCTTCGATGGACTGGCGCACAGCAACATTGACCACCTGACCCAGCTCTGGGTCCGCCCGGCACTGAGCGACGCGGCGATCGCAGAAGACCTGCGCCAGTTCACCCTGTCGCTGCGCACGGAGGTCGCTACCGGCGTCGCCGCCCGGCTGCACGAGATCGACAAGCCCACTCTGGTCGCCTGGTCGGCCGACGACGTGTTCTTTGCACAGGAGGACGGTCGGCGTCTCGCCGCGACGATCCCCAACGCCCGCCTCGAAGTCATCGACGGCGCGCGGACATTCTCGATGGTGGACCGGCCGGAGCGGCTCGCCGATCTGTTGTCGACAATCGCGGTGCGCACATAGCGCACTCACTGTTCCAGGCGGTGTAGTGGCTGCTGCGCTGGCCGTATAGCGTTTCGGCCATGTCAGACCTACCAGCGCTCAAAGACCGACGAATCCTGGTTACCGGTGGAGCGACCGGTATCGGTGCCGCCGCCGTCGGAGTGCTCACCGCGGCGGGGGCCGACGTCGCCGCGACCTATCACCAGACTCCGCCGCCGGATGGCCTTGCGGCCACCTGGATACAGTGCGATGTGCGTGACGCCGACGCCGTCTCGGCGATGGTCCGAAAATCCGCCGAACAGCTTGGCGGACTGGATGTCCTGGTGAACGCCGCGGGGCTGTGGCAAGCTGGGATACCAGGCTATATCGGCGCCGACGACATCTCGTTCCTGTTGGACACCAACATCAAGGCGACCATCCTGACCAATCAGGCTGCTTACACCGTCATGAAGGACCAAGATCCCAAGGGCGGCAGGATCATCAATTTCGGATCCTCCGAAGCCGTTATGGGCAGCCCGATTTCGGCTGTCTACGCCGCGACCAAAGGAGCGGTGCAGGCCTGGACGCGATCGGCCGCCAAAGCCTGGGCTGCCGACAATGTCACCGTCAACGCCCTGGCACCCGCGGTGCAGACGCCGGGAGCCGACCGGCTGCGAGATTTCCTCGGACCGCAGGCCGCGGCACTCATCGACCAGCAGATGAAAATGATGATTCCGCTCGGCGGGACATTGGGAGATCCGGCGCGCGATGTCGGCCCCATACTGGTGTTCCTGGCCGGCCCGGGGTCGGGCTTCATCACCGGGCAGCTGCTGGCCGTGGACGGCGGCCTGATGATGGTGGGCGGGTAGGGAACCACCGGACCTATCGAGACGTGAGCCACCCGCTAAGATAAGACGGACCGTCTCGTCTCGTAGGGATGGGCAGAGTTAAGGTGAATCTCGATGACTGACGACACGATGCAGGCATTCCTGCGACGGCGCCTGTCCGATCCGAACGTTGCCGTGAAACACTATGGGCTGCAATGGACTTGGATCCAGCACCTGGAGCAGGCAACCGCGCGGGCCGCGGCCCTGATCGGCGCTGCCGATCCGCAACGCCCGCTGCACGTCGGCGCTCTGCTGGGCAACACCCCCGAGATGCTCAACCAGATGGCGGCGGCCGGGCTGGGCGGCTATGTGCTGTGCGGCCTGAACAACACCCGGCGGGGTGCGGCGCTGGCCGCCGACGTCCGGCGGGCCGACTGCCAGTTCGTGATCACCGACGCCGAGCACCGCCCGTTGCTGGACGGGTTGGACGTCGAGGGAACCCAGATCCTCGACACCTCCACACCACAGTGGGCTGAATTCATCGGTGCGGCCGGCGAACTGGTTCCGCATCGGGAAGTCAGCGCGACGGACGCGTTCATGATGATCTTCACCTCGGGCACGAGCGGAAATCCCAAGGCCGTTCAGGTATCCCACCTGATGGCGATGTTCGCCGGCACCAACCTGGTCCAGCGCTTCGCCCTCTCCGAACAGGACACCTGCTACGTGTCCATGCCGCTGTTCCATTCCAACGCCGTCGTCGCCGGATGGGCACCCGCGGTGGTCTCCGGCGCCGCGATCGTCCCGGCGAAGTTCTCGGCGACCAATTTCCTCGACGACGTCCGCCGCCACGGCGCGACGTACATGAACTACGTCGGCAAGCCGCTTGCCTACATCTTGGCCACCCCCGAACGCGGCGACGACGCCGACAACCCGCTGCGAGTGGCATTCGGCAACGAGGCCAACGACAAGGACATCGAAGAATTCGGGCGCCGATTCGGCGTCCAGGTTGAGGACGGCTTCGGCTCGACGGAGAACGCGGTCATCGTGATCCGCGAAGAAGGCACCCCGAAGGGCTCGATCGGCAGGGGCATCGACGGGATCGCGATCTACAACAGCGACACCATCACCGAGTGCGCCGTGGCGCGCTTCGACGCCACCGGCGCGCTCGCCAACGCCGACGAGGCCGTGGGCGAGCTGGTCAACACCGCCGGATCCGGCTTCTTCACCGGCTACTACAACGACCCCGCGGCCAACGCCGAACGCATGCGTCACGGCATGTACTGGTCCGGCGACCTCGCCTACCGCGACGCCGACGGATGGATCTACCTCGCCGGCCGCACCGCGGACTGGATGCGGGTGGACGGCGAGAACATGGCCGCGGCACCCATCGAGCGAATCCTGTTGCGCCACAGCGTGATCAACCGCGTCGCGGTGTACGCCGTCCCGGACGGCCATGTCGGTGACCAGGTGATGGCCGCCGTGGTGCTGAATGAGGGTCAGACCCTCGACCCCGATGAGTTCGAAGCCTTCCTCGGCGCGCAGCCCGACCTGTCCCCCAAGGCGCGGCCACGTTATGTGCGTATCGCCACCGACCTGCCCAGCACCGCCACGCACAAGGTGCTCAAGCGCGAGTTGATCGCCCAGGCAACGGCCATCGGCGACGGTGAGACCCTGTGGGTACGCGAACCACGTGGCACGACCTACCGGAATGCGGCTAGGTCTTTGGTGTCCGACGGCGGATCTGCCCCTTCGCCCGTGGCACCCGCTTGACGGGATCTCGGCTTGTGCCGCTGGCGATCTCGTCGCGCAGCTGCGCGATGTTCGAGATCTCCGCGTACAACCCACGGATGGCGTAATCCAGGACGGCAAACGAGAAGCGCTGGTCCGGGTCGTCGCTGATGCCGAGCTCGCGGGAGCGCTGCCGCGACCACAGCGCCTCGTCCAGCCGGGCCCGGGTGGCCTCGAGATGGCGGTCAAGCGTGTCGACGACGCGTTCGGGATCCTCACCCCGGGCGAGCCAGGTGCGCAGGATGACGGGGTGCTTGATGACGACCTGATCGTCGCCCGGAAAGTGTTGCACCCAACGGCGAAGTGCATCGAGCCCGGAATCCGTGGTCTGGTACAACGTGATCGCGCGCTTGCCGGATTGAGCGCCGATCTCACTGACCATCCCCTGTGCCAGCAGCCTGTTCAGTTCGCGTCGCACGTGACTGACCGACGGTGACCAATAGAAGTGGCCCACGCTCAGCTCGGCGCGCATCTTGATCTCGCCGGCCGTTAGTTGTTCGTCGTTGGCCGCCAGCACACCAAGCACCAGGTAGGCCGTCACCGGTAGGCCGTTGGTGGTGCGCCGGGGACTCACGATTGGCTATTTCTGACTGGTGAAGTAGGGCAGCGTCAGGTCCGGGCCAACGACGTGGAAGTGCACGCACACCCGAATGCCGATCGCCAGATCTGTGGGTGCCACACCCACGATGTTGGTGAGCATCTGGTAGCCCTCATCCAGCGTGATGATCGCCGGCGCATAGGGCGGTTCGAACTCCGGTGTGACGGGGCGGTAAACCACTGTCCAGCTGTAGATCTCGCCGGCACCGCCGCTCTTCGCCCACCGCAGTTCGGCCGAAAGGCATTGGCGGCAGTGCTCGGTCGGCGGGAAGTTGGCCAGGCCGCACGCATCGCAGCGCTGATAGCGCAGCTCCTCCGATTGACATCCCTGCCAGAACGGCACGCTGACCTGACTGCTCGCGTGCGGCAGCGGACCGGCCTGCGGTTGCAGCGATTCGGCAGTCATCGCGGCTCATCTCCGACGATCAGCACCGTGGTGAACAATGCGCCCGCACCCCCGTTGCTGCAGAACGCAATATGCGCGTCGGGTACCTGGAGCGCGCCCGCCTCACCACGCAACTGCTGGACGGCCCGAACGGCCCGCTGCATCATTTGCGGATTGGCACCCGCGTGGCTGAAGGACATCGTTCCTCCATCGGTGGTGATCGGATGACTGCCGTCAATGGCGATGTGGCCGTCCGCGACGAATGGCCCGCCTTCGCCGCCGCCGCAGAAGCCGAAAGCCTCGAGCTGACGGATGATTTCGAACGAGAACGGATCATAGAGTTCCAGCACGTCGACGTCGTCGGGCCGAATTCCGGCGTGCCGGAACGCGCATTCGGCCGCGCGTCGCCCGACGACGCCATTCACGTGATCACCGCGGCGGCCGGCGAGATCCCAGGCCGGTGGGTGCTGATACGACGGGCCGTGAAAGTCCGCGCCGCTGCCGAGCACGTAGATCGGCCGGCGCGCCGACTATTCTAAGACCTTTTCTGCGTTCGCCACCACCAGCGCGCAGCCGCCTTCGGAGGTGGTGGCGCAGTCGAGCAGGTGAAACGGGTCGGCGATCGGCCGGGATGCGGTGATGTCGTCCGGGCTGAACGGACCGCGTTGATAGTAAACGGCTTCCGGGTTCTGCGATCCGTTGTTGCGGATGGTCGCCGCCACGATGGACAGCTGCTCGCGCGTGGTGCCGTAGACGTGCATGTGCCGTCGGGCAATGAGCGCGAACTCGGCGGTGGTGAACATTCCCCACGGCGCGACGAATTCGTTCTCTGGCCTGGTCCATGGCGCCGTGGCCTCGTGATCTCGGTATTCGCCGGCCTGGGCGGCGACCAGCACCACGACGTCGGCCATGCCGTGCTCGATGGCGGTGACCGCCTCGGTGATCATGCCGACCCCGAAGGCCAGGCCCTGCCAGGCCGGGCCGATACGCAGGTCGTAGATCAACGCGGTCGAGTGCGGGCTCGCACTGATGCCGTCGACGTCGTCGAGGGTCAGACCGGCATCGTCGAGCGCACCCAGAATCGCCTTGATAGCGAGGCCGCGTGACGTTTCGCCGTCCAGGCGGCGCCCCTGCCGGGTGTTGTGCACCCCGACGATCGCCGCTGTGCGCTTAGCGGCGCTCACCCTTGCGGCTCTTCAGTTTTCATCTGCTACTACCCCTAAATAGGTGCCCAGTACATCGCATTGCCGTCCGTCGCGATCGACGGTGCCGATCATCGTTGTCCGCACGTCGTCGGGTTTCGTGCCGGCATCGACGATGTCGATGCGCACGTCGACGGGCCGTGCGGTTTGCGGGTCGGTGATCTCCACGACCATTGCCACCGCATGCTCTCGCTCGTCCCACTCGACGCTGGTAATCCGGTGCCGCGCGGTCAGTTCCATCACGACGGAGTCCTTCCGCACCAGGAACCGCACCGGCGCACACAATTCCCCGGCTCGCGGTGGGACGCACAGCGTGACGGCCATGTCACAAACCCGCCGGCCGGGCGCTGGTTACGCCCGCCGCCCGCAACTTCGCCAGGTCTTCTTCGCTCTTCCCCAGTACGCCGGTCAACACCTCGCGGGTGTGCTGCCCGTACAACGGCGACATGCGGCGAATCCACCGCCTCGGCTTCCCGACAAAGGTGAAAGGCATTCCGGTGCAAAGGAAGGATCCGGCGACAGGGTGGTCGACGGTTTCCCAGAATCCCCGGGCGAGCAGCTGCCGGTCAGTCAGCAGCGCGGCCGCCTCCGTTACCCGCGCGGCGGGTACCTGCGCAGCGCGCAGGGTGCGGACCGCATCGGTCACTGGGTGCCGCGCGGTCCAATCCGCGATCAGCTTGTCGATTTCGTCGGCCCGCTCACGCCAGCCGGCCTCGTCGGCACCGAGTTCGGGCCTGTCGACGAGTGCCGCCAAATTTTCGCGCGCGGCGTCGGTCAACGCGGCCAGCGCGACCCATTCGTCGTCGCCCTGGCAGCGGTACAGCCCCTGCGGAGTCGCACCGGGACCCCGATTTCCCTGCCGGCGCATCTGAATTCCGTTGCGCGAGTACTCCAGCAGCATTTCGGCGGCCACGTTCAGCGCCGACTCCACCATCGTGGACTCGACGTGCATGCCGGCCCCTTCCCGGTCGCGGATCACCAGCGCCGCAACGGCTGCGAACGCGGAATGCAACCCTGCGATCGGATCGCACACACCACGCGGGATCACCGGCGGCCCGTCGGCATGTCCGGTCATCCATGCCATCCCGGTCGCCTGCTCCATCGTCTGCGCGAAGCCGACGCGGTCGCGCCACGGGCCGTCGAGACCGAACGCCGGCATCCGGACCATCACGGCACGCGGATTGGCCGCGCGCACGGCATCCCATTGCAGACCGAAGTTCTCCATCACCCGGGGAGAGAAGTTCTCGATGACCAGATCGCTTGCGGCAATGAGCTCCAGCGCGAGCGCTCGACCGGCTTCGGTACTGAGTTCTACACTGATGCCGCGCTTGTTGTTGTTGCTGCACAAAAAGACCGGGCCCCACTCCCACCACTGATCCCAGTCGGTTGGGCGGCCCGCGGAAAACCGCATACCGTCGGGACGGCGAACGCCCTCGAGCTTGATCACGTCGGCGCCCAGCGCACCGAGGAATTGGGTGGCGACCGGGCCGGCCCAAAATGCGGTGAAGTCGGTTATCCGGATGTCGGACAGCGGAAGTGCGCCCACGTCGGCAAGTTTCGGCCGGCCGGGCCGTGGTGGCCAGTGCACTCCGCCGTTGTCGGCACCCAGCTCCGGAGGCCGTCCGGGCGGCCGCGTCGCGATCGCATCGCTGCGATACGGCACCCGGGGTTGCAGCACTCCGGCCTCGGATTCGACGAACACGCCCCGTTGCACGAAATGGTCGATCGTTGGCAGCGTGGCGGGCGCGCCGATCGGCGCCACCGGAATACGGAACGCCACCGCGAGGTCGACGATCTCCTGCGTGGTCCGGGTCTGGGTCCACTGCGTGACCATGCCGAGGAATTCGTCGCGGCGCTCGACTCGACCGACGAACGATGCCAGCTCGGCGTCGTCGACCATGTCGGCGCGATCGATCATGATCAGGAAGTCCTGGAACTGCTGAGCGGTGATGGTGCAGAAGCCGACCATGCCGTCGGCCGTGGGAACGATCGACGGCAGTTCCAGACTGCGTTGGTGCAGAAGGGAATCCGCACCCAATACACTGGCCGACATAGCGGAAAGCCCGCCCATCGCAATCGCCATCGCCTCATAGGTCGAGACGTCGATGATTTCGCCGCGGCCACCCCGGGCGGCGTGGCGGGCCGCGGCGGCGGCGACCGGGGCGGCGAACGAAGCCGCCAACCACTCCCCGAGCCGCCCGCCGGCCTGCACCGGCTCGTCGCCCGGCCAGCCCCGGCCGGAGATCGAACCGCACAACGCTTGCAGGATGAACTCGTTGGCGGCCACCTGGTCGTCGACGTAGGGTCCCGTCATGCCGAACGGTGTCACGGTGACGACCACCGCGGACGGACTGGTGTGCGCGGTGATGTGGTCCAGCGTCCAGCCGTCGGTCAAATCGGCCAGCACGATGTCGGCGCCGGCCAACAGCGCGCCGATCTCCGCATCGTCACGACGGACCACCGATTTCTTGCCAGCCGCCAGGTATCCGAACAATGCCCCGGGTGGGCCTCCGGCTGAACAGCCGCGTAGCGAATCACCTTGCGGGGATTCGATCTTGACTACATCGGCGCCGGCGTCGGCGAACATCTTCGCGCAGTACGACACCGCGATCCCGTTGGACAGTTCCAGCACACGCCAGTCCGCGAACGGTGCCTGGGGCGCCACGCTCAATTGCCCAGGGTGGTGGCGCGGCCGGCGATGCCGGTGACCTCGACCGGTACCTGCGCCGTGGCCTGCGCCTGCAGGGCGAACTGCGTCATCCGGGTCCACGCGTCGCGGTCGCGCTGGCTGGCTTGGCGACCGACATGGGTGACCACATCGACGTCGGTGGCCTGTGCACGCAGCTGACCGGCCCGGGCGTGCTCCTTCGGTATGTACCGGAACGGATCGAATGAGTAAGCGGCCATGGCATTTTCGTGGGTGATCTTGTTGATGACACCGTCGTCGAGATGGCCCATCGTCGCGACGATGTCCTCCGGTGCGAATGGCCAATTGCTGTCGGAGTGCGGAAAGTCGGATTCCCAGCACAGCATGTCCTCGTTGAACCAGTCCATGTTGTGCACGCCGACTTTGTCACTGATGAAGCAGGTGTAGAAGTGCCGCTTGAAGACGTCGCTGGGTCCGTGATAGCCGGGCGGGAATTCCGCGAGTGTCCAGCCCGAGTGACGGTTGTAGACGTGCTCGGCCCGCCACAGGAAGTACGGTATCCAGCCGACGTCGCCCTCGGTGAGGGAGAACTTCAATTGCGGGAAGTCGGCCCAGAACTCGGCCCAGATCAGCTCGGTGAAAGTGAACATGCTCATCATCGACGACGCCGTCATCTGAACACTGGGCGGGGCGTCCGTCGACACCTGCGGAGATCGCGATGCGGACCCGACATGCGTGCACAGCACCGTTTTGTTCTCGCAGACGGCCTCGAACAGCGGATACCAGTACTTGGTGTGAATGCTGGGCATCTGCAACGCCTCTGGATTCTCCGAGAACGTCACCGCGTGACATCCCTTGCCCGCCAGCCGTTTGACTTCCTTGGCCGCTTCGGCGACATCGAATAAGGGCAGGATGCCGCACGGGATGAACCGGCCCGGGTAGGCCGCGCACCACTCGTCCACGTGCCAGTCGTTGTAGGCCTTGATCATCACCAGGTTGACGTCGCGGTCGGGTCCCTGGTTGAGGACCTGGCCGGAGAAGCCGGTGAAGTTCGGGAAGTTCAGCCCGGCCAGCTGCCCGCCGGCGTTCATGTCGCGGACCCGCTCGTCGACGTTGAAGCAGCCCGGCCGCATCTCGTCGTACCGCGAGGCGTCGATGTTGTACATCTCGCGGGGTTTCCCGGCGACGGCGTTCAGGCCCATGTTGCGCCCGCGGATCTCGCCGTAGTACCACTGCTGGACACCGTCGGGCTCGAGGACCACCCGCGGGGCGAGGTCTTTGTACTTCGCCGGAACATGCGCGTCGAACATGTCCGCCGGTTCGGCGATATGGTCGTCCACGCTGATCAGGATCAGGTCGTCTTTGTTCATGCCGCTCTCCTCGGATGCAGCGACTAGTAGACAATGATCTTAGTCACAGAGTCAACGCCCTGCATCGCTGCTTCTGGGAAGTCAAAGGGCCGCTATAGCCGAAATATACCGCTCGTACGTCGATAAACGACCACGCCTCGCGACTGGGTATCCAGTGACTATTAGTCCATCTTTATATGCCGCCGGTCTTCACGTGGGATTGCGGGATCCTTCGCTGCCGATCGTCGGCGCGTGCCACGATGGGTCATGGCAGGGCCCGAGCCGAAGACGAATAGGGCGGTGCGGCCCACCAACGCCGATGTGGCTCGTTTAGCCAGCGTGTCGACCGCGACGGTCAGTTACGTCTTGAACAACGCCGAGGGCCGCAGAATCTCGGCGAAGACCCGGGAGGCGGTGCACCGCGCCGCGGAGCTACTTGGCTACCGGCCCAACCTCGCCGCCCGCAACCTCGCCCGGGGTAAGAGCGGCGTGGTTCTGTACGTGGTGCCGTACGTGGCCGTGGGCGAGATGCCGATGCAGGCCGGCAGCCGGATGACCACCGAACTGACGCGCCTGGGCCTGCTGCAGGTACAGATCTTCGAGACCGACGACGATCAGCACGTCGTGGATGCGATCGAGAACCTCGACCCGATCGCGGTCACCAGCCTGTTCCCGCTCAGCGCGGCCGCCGCGCGCGCGGTGAAGGCGGCCGGCATACCGAACATCGCAATCGGAACACTGCCCGCACTCGCAGATCCACACCTCGCCGTCGGCGACATGCGGGTCGAACATCTGGTGTCGCGCGGTCACCGGCGGATCGCGTTCGCCTACACCGGAATTCAGAAATGGCGGGCCCTCGGCGACTACTGGATCGAGGGCGTCGTGCGCTCGGCGCGGTCGCGTGGGTTGCCACCGTTGACCGTCGGCGAGGTGACCGTGGACAACGCCGCAGATGTGGTAAGCGACTGGGTGCGCGACGGCGTGACCGCGGTGTGTGCGCAAAGTGACGAGATCGCCTGCCTCGTCCTGCACGGTATTCACGAAGCGGGGTTGCGCTGCCCGCGCGACCTCGCCGTCATCGGCGTCGACGCCAGCCCCATGGGTGTGGTGAGCAGCCCACCGTTGACCACTGTGCAATTCGATCCGCGCGCGGTCGCCGACATCGCGCTGGCTGCACTGCTGGAACGGTTGGGATACCCCGTCCCGCCTGCCGGTGAGCTCGACGACATCGCGCACCTGATCGTGCGCTCGTCGACCTAGCTGCAACCGCACTGGCATACTCCCGTCTGAGTGCACCGCCGGATAGGAGCAATTCGATGGACATCGTCGACGCCCAGGTGCACGCCAACATGCTCGGCACCGAGGTCACGCTGGCGATCATGGATGCCCTGGGCATTGCGGCCGTGCTGTTCGACGAGTTCGACCGTCCGGCCGACGACGGGGCGCTGCTACCGGGTTATCGCCTGTCCAACGGCGCCTTTCGCACCGTCGGGCCGAACGCCGAGGCGGCAGCGATACGCCATCCCGAGCGGTTCGCCTTCTTGATGCGGGTCGATCCGACGGATCCCGGCATCGAATCCTGGGTTGAGACGCTGACGGCCGCGCCCGGGTTCAAGGCCCTGCGCACCACGGTCTTCACCCCTGCCGAGGGCGCGGTGTTCGAAGAGGGTGGTCACGATCGGTTGCTGAAGACCGCACGGGCCCATGGTCTGCCGATGTTCGTCACCTGCCCCGGGAGGGTTCCGCACTTGGCGCAGTACGTGCAGCGTTTTCCCGACGTCCAATTCGTGATCGATCATTGCGGCGCCGCGTTCGACGCGCCGCGCGGCCAAGCCAGCATCGACGACGCTGTCGCGATGGCGAACTATCCCAACGTGGCCTATAAGTGGGCACACGCGGCATCGTTTCTGTCGACCGAGCCCTACCCGTTCGCCGACCTCGAACCGAAGCTGCGCCGCGCGGTGGACGCCTTCGGACCCCAGCGCGTCATGTGGGCCAGCGACTACACGATGACCCGGCACCGCGCCACCTGGGCCGAGACGCTGTTCAGCATCAGCGACGCCGCGTCGCTGTCGGACGACGAGAAGACCTGGATTCTGGGCGGAACAGCCCGCAGCGTCCTGAAATGGCCAGCGCCGCAATCTAGTTCGTAGCAGTGAGAGCGATCGCGGCCAGGCCCTGACTCACTCGGTCGGGCAGCGATCCGCCGTGGCGCAGCCAGTCGTCCAGCGCGATGCGGACCGTGGCCATTGCCAGCGCACCGAGCAGGCGCGGCCGCGGATCATCGGGAGTTGACTCGCGCATGCGCGGTGCGACCATCTCGGCGATGACCGATTCGTATCGGACGTAGATGTGCAGTGTCCACGCGTCGAGCGTTTCGGATGACCTTGTGAGCGTGGCCAATTCGCGTACCTGGTCTTCGATTTCGGTGAAGCCCAGTGCGAGGTGATGAAAAGCTCCCACCACCGCGTCAGTGGCGGAAAGCTGGGGCGGCTGAACGGCCAGCGCATTGGTGATCCGGTTCAGCCAATGCACATTCACACCCTCGGCGACCGCGTCTTCCTTGGAGTTGAAATAGCGGAAGAAGGTCGCTCGGCTGATGTCGGCGGCATCGGCGATGCGGTCCACGGTTGCCCCGGCCAAGCCATGCTCGGCCACCAGCTGCGCGGCGACCGCGGCGATGCGCCCTCGGGTGGCCGCCCGTCGTCGTTCCGCGGGCGAACTGGTGCTAGACAACGCCTGAGACATAGTCTAAGTATAAGACTATGACTCAAAGTCCGGCGAAGGCGCTGGCCGCTTGGCAGTTCTTCCAGCAGATGATCACCGACGTCACCAAGATCGTGACCGAGGACGCCGAATCCGAGCGCGAGCTCCTCGAGGGGCTGCGAGTCATCGCCCGGGTGTCGTCGCTGTGTTCGCAAATGGCCGTCGAGGCCGACACCGCGCGCCCGGCCTTCTTCGATATGTGTTCGGACACCCGGATGATCGGCGGACCCAACCCCGACGGCAACTACTTCCTGGCGATGATCCGCGGCGATCGGCGCTACCGGATCACCGGCACCCGCGGCACCACGGCGTACCTCGGATTTCAGATCCTGGCCGGCACCGGCCTGACTCCGCGGCGCATGTCCAACTATGTCGGCGACACGAACCTGGACCTGAATGCCGGTGAGTTCGCACTGGTGCTCTCGGCCGACGAGCCTGCCGATCTCGGCGGCGCGCAGTGGATACAGATCCCCGATGACGCGTCGTCGGTGGTCGTTCGGGAGTACATCGGTGATCGCGATTCCGAAGAGCCGGCCACCATGCGGATCGAGGCGCTCGACCCCGACCCGGTGACCGCGCTGTCCGACAGCGAACTGGCCGAGCAGTTCACCGCGATGGCGTGGTCGCTGATGAAGCTCACCACGCTGCACCGCACCATCAAGCCGGAGCTACTACAGCAGCCGAACACGCTGCTGACCGCCGAGGCCGCCGATCTGGGTGCGGCCGACACCACGCCCGACAACCTGTACATGATGGGCACCTACCGGCTCGATCCCGGGCAGGCGCTGGTGCTCGACATCGAGCCGCCCGATACCCGGTATTGGAACGTCACGCTGGAAAGCGTCTGGCACGAGTGCCTGGAGCCGCGGCGCCGGCACAGTTCCGTGACCAATCGCGCCGTGCAGCCGGACACCGACGGGCGGGTGCGTATCGCGATCTCCGCACAGGACTTCGGGTTTGGGCATTGGCTTGACACCGGTGGCCGGCATCGGGGCTTCGTCATCGTGCGCTGGCTGGATAACCCCACGCCACCCGACGTCAAGGTGTCGGTGCGGGAAGGCGGGGAGCCGGCATGACGCTGCAGGAACGGTTCAACCCTGACACTCTCATCGCCGCCGCCTGCGAACAGGTCGGCAGCGACGACTTCGGCGACACCGGCTGGCGCGCCGGACTGGAGCGGGTCACCGACGGCCTGGTCAACGAGGCGCGGCTATCGGCGATCGGTGTGGAGGTCGCTTACCTCGACATCATCCGCGCCCTGACCAGTCGGCTCGGTGTGATCGCATGGCGCAAGGAGCACCCCGAAATCGCCGACAAGCCAATCACTTCGCCGATCTTCATCGTCGGTCAGCCCCGCACCGGGACAACGATCCTTTACGACCTGCTGGCCCAGGATCCCGAGCTGCGTGCACCGCTGACCTGGGAGGTCGACGCGCCGTGTCCGGTTCCGCAGCCCGAGACCTATCAGACCGATCCGCGTATCGCGCAAACGCAGGCCACCATCGAAATGTCCGAACAGATCATCCCCGGATTCCTGGCATTTCATCCGATGGGCGCCCTCGTCGGCCAGGAGTGCGTTCGCATCACGGCCAGCGAATTCACCAGCATGATCTTCTCGGTTCAGTACCGTCTGCCGAGCTACTACCGCTGGCTGATGTATGACGCAGACCACGCCGGCGCCTACCGGTTCCATCGAATCTTCTTGCAGCACCTGCAGTCTGGCGTTCCCGGGCAGTGGCTGCTGAAGTCGCCGGCACACCTGTGGCAGCTCGACAAGCTACTCGCCGAATACCCGGACGCATTGATCGTGCAGACACACCGCGATCCGCTCAACGTCATCTCGTCGATTGCCGCGCTGACCAATCACTTGCGGCGGATGGGCAGCGACGAGACGAGCATCGCCGAGTGCGCGGCGCAGTCGTATGAGGAAATCGTCGTCGGCCTCGAACGCGGGATGGCGATGCGCGACAGCGGCGTTGTCCCCGCGGGCCGGATGATCGACGTGCAGTTCACGGATTTCATGAAGGACCCGTTGCGCACGATCGGCGGCATCTATCAGAAGCTGGGCCGCGAGCTGCGACCGCAGACCGAGCAGAAGATGCGCGACTTTCTGGCCGCCCATCCAGGCGACGGCGGCCGCGGCCGCTACACCTGGTCGGACACCGGCCTGGATGCCGGCGAAGTGCGTGACCGGGTGCGTGCTTACCAGGAGCGCTACGACGTTCCCACCGAGCAGCTGAAGTGACTTCTGACGCCCAACGCCCGGCCAGCCGGGCACTCGAACTCGTGGGCCCGGCTAGCCGGGCGCTCGGCGTTATTCGGCCGGCTCGTAACGCAGCATCGTCACGTCGTGTTCGGGGTAGTCGAAGAACACCGGCCGTACCCGCATGCCGACGCTGAGGTCGCCCTGTTCGACATTGACCATCTCGGTGGAAAACCTTGGGCCCTCATCCCATTCGACAATGGCGAGCAGCTGCGGAACGGCGTCAGCGAAATGCGGGCTCACGGGCCGATGCGCGACGGTGAACGAATACAACGTCCCCATACCGGATATCTCGCGCCATTCCAGGTCGTCGGCCAGCGTGCGCGGTGCGCGTACCCGCGGATAGAAGACATACGCCGCTAGCGACGGCGAGTACTGAATGACGATGCGATGCTGGGCCAGCGCATCCCAAAACGGCGCAGTGGTAGGCGTTTTGACGGGCATCGGACGATCGAATGTCACCATGGGTCCTCAGTCTCCCTGCAGGATGAGCGTCGTCTGCTCGGAAAGGATCCCGCCATTGCCGGACACGAAAGCCCGGTTGCAGTCGGCGACCTGCGCCGCTCCGGCGCGGCCCATGATCTGGCGGGTGGCATCGCAGACGTGGTGCATGCCGCCGGCCAATCCCGCTTGGCCGAAGCCGAGCTGACCGCCGGCGGTGTTGAGCGGGAAATCGCCCCGGAAGGTCAGGTCGTGGTCGGCGACGAACTCCATCCCCGTGCCCTTCTCGCAGAAGCCCGCGTCCTCGAGCGACAACAGCACGGTAATCGTGTAGCAGTCGTAGATCGACACCATGTCCATCTGCTCACGGGTCAGATCGGTCATGGCGAAGGCGGTGTCGGCAGCCGCCGCGATCGGCGTTGACAGCAGGTCCTCGGCATAGGTTGGCGTCTTGAATGGCACATGTTCGCCAAATCCCTTGATCCACACCGGGCGATTGCGCGAACGCTTGGCTATGTCGGCGTTGGCGATGACCACCGCGGCGCCCCCGACACACGGCATGACGATCTCCAGCATGTGCAGCGGGTCGGCGATGATCGGGCTGGCCAACACGTCAGAGACGGTGAGTGGCTTGTCCTTCCAGATCGCGCCGTCAGTGTGATTGGCATTGGTGCGCGTATCGACGACGATCTTGGCCATCGCCCGCTCGTCGTAGCCGTAGATCGCCGCATAACGCTGCGCCACCTGACCGTAGGGCCCGTTCTGGCCGAGGTTTCCGTATGGAATTTCGAATTCGGCTTGCGGAGAGCCGTATTGGTTGCTCGACGAACCGAAGAACATCGCGTCGACCATCGGCCTGGGCTTCTTCTTCGACGACGGCGTGATGTAGCGGGCCGGCAGTGCGCACAGCACGGCGTCACAAATCCCGAGTTCGACGGCCGCGGCCGCCCGCCACACCATGGCCGCGGCGCTCGCTCCCCCAAGATCCACGTGCTCGGCGAATCGTGCTCCTACGCCGAGGTATTCGGCAATCGTGGAGGGGACGAAGATCTCGGACTCGGCGAGGTGGGAGGCGACGATCCCGTTGACGACATCGCCCGTCAGTCCCGCATCGTCGAGTGCCGCGGCGGATAGCTCTGCCCATTGCTCGAGGGCAAAGGGCGCGGGTGAGGCCTTGTTCAGCCGCTCGGGTGGCAGCTCGACGTATCCGACGATCGCGGCCTCTCCGCGTAATCCCATGGTGTGTCCTTATTTTCGAGGTCTACTTGCGGGGCAGGCCGAGAATCATCTGCGCGATAATGTTCAGCTGAATCTCTCTAGTTCCGCCGCCTATCAGCTCGGCCGGCAAGTGCAAATACGGCTCGACGACCGCGGGTTCAGAGTCGGCGACCATGGCTGTCTGTCCGGTCAGGCGCAGCGTGGCCTCAAATGTGCGCCGCAGCAGCACGTTCATCGCAACCTTGGCGATGCTCGACGCCGGACCGGATGGCTGCCCGTCCAGCAGCCGAATGGTTTCGCGCACCCCGAGTGCCCTGATGGCGTTGGTGTAGGCGTCGAGTTCGCCCAGTGCCCGCTCAGCGTCATCGCGTTCGGGACCGGGTTCGGACGCTAAACGGCGCAGCGCAACAGCACGATCGAACTTGACGTATCCGCCGATGGCGGAACGCTCTTCGGCCATGGTGGCGATCGCGAGGCTCCAGCCGTCGGTTGGACCGCCTAGCAGCATGTCGTCGGGTACGAAGACATCGTCGAGGAAGACCTCGTTGAAATGCGAATGTCCGGTCGCCGTCTTGATCGGCTGCACCTCAACGCCGGGGGATCGCATGTCGAGGATGAAATAGCCAATGCCGCGGTGCTTGTTGGCCTCCGGGTCGGTGCGCGCCAGCAGAGCGCCGAGGTCAGCGTACTGCGCCAATGACGTCCAGATCTTGTGCCCGTTGATCTGCCAGCCGCCGTCGACCTTGGTCGCCCGGGTGGCCAGCGATGCAAGGTCGGAACCGGCGCCAGGCTCGCTGAACAGCTGGCACCAGTGAATGTCGCCACGTTGCGTGGCCGGGATCAGGCTCTCCTGCAACTCTTTTGGCGCAGCGGCCAGGACCGACGGCAGGATCCATTCGGCGATGTTCAGCGAGGGCCGGACCAGCGCGGGGCGCTTGGCGAACTCCTCGTCGATGATGAGCTGCTTAAGGGGACCCGCATCGACGCCCCACGGCGCCGGCCAGTGCGGCGCCATCAGACCGGCGTCGGCGATCAACGTGCGCTGCGGCCCGCTGGCCTGGTCCTCATAGTCGCCGTGGGGTGCCGGTTTGTCGTTGCGCAACTGCAGGGCCGCATCCAACGTCTCGGCAACCCAGGACCGGAAATCCGATTCGGCGTCGCCCAGATTGACCGACATGTCGCGCTGCCGGGTGCAGCCCAGTTGTCCCAGGCGCCGGGCCCAGCGACTGGCCGGGCCGATCGATCCCGCCAGGCTGATGGCCCGCCGCCAATACAGGTGCACGTCGTGTTCCCAGGTGAAACCGATGGCGCCGAGCATCGTCAGAGCGTCGAGCACCAGGTCCGGCACCGGCGAGACGGCGATGACCGCCGCCCCGGCCGCGGCGAGGCGGTGCTGGTCGGGCGGCTCGTCCGCGGCACGGACCGCATCCCAGGCCGCCGCCGTGGCCAACTCGCTGTTGACCAACAGCATCGCCGCACTGTGCTGCAGGGCCTGAAAGGTCCCGATCACCTTGCCGAACTGTTCCCGGGTGCGCAGATGTGCGGTGACGACGTCGACGCACCACTGGGTGATACCGGCGGTCGTGCTGGCCACCAGACCCACGACCACACCTGCCGCGCGGTCTTCGTCGATCCCGGTCAGAACGTCAGACTCGACCGCGCGATACTCGGCAAGCCGCAGCACCCCGACATCGGCGACCAGGTCGGTACCGTGCGCGGATTCGACTGTCGCAGTGTGCTGTCCGGTGTCGACGGTCACCCAGATCACCTCGCCACCGGCGGTGCGCGCGCCGACCAGGATCACCCGCGCCGAACCCACACCCGCAGTGACCTTCGAGCTGCCCGTGATCAGCCATCCCTGATCGTCGGTGCTTGCCTGGAAATCCGCGTCGTCGGGCAGGACGGTCGCGGCGGGTGTGCCCGAGGCGAGCTCGCGGACCAGTGATTCGGAACTCGACGGCGGATCGGCCAGCAGCGCGACGGCTCCCGCAGTCACGGTCGGGAGCAGCGGGCCGGGCAACAGCGCCTTCGCGGCCGACTCCAGCACGCACGCGGCATCGATCAGCCGCCCGCCCTGGCCACCCAGGTGCTCGGGCAGATGAACGGCATGAAAGCCGTTGGCGACCAGGGTATCCCACCATTCGGGAAGCTGCCCCGCGGCAAGGGCGTCGAAATGTTCGCGCGTTGCGGCGATCGGGGCGTGTCGGGCGGCGAACTGCCCGACGGCTTCGCTGAGATCCTGCTGCTCCGGGGTCAGTCCCAGGGTCATGACCGGGGCCGCGCACTGGCGAACATGGGCTTCGGCCGCACCGGCTGATATCCTTTCGTTTCACAAGACGAACCGTCTCGTCTTGTGGCAGATTACCGGGGCCGATCGAGAGATGTAAAGCCGCCCGGATCCCCGCGGCGAGGACGGCGATGGACCGCAGAGACGAGGATCACCAGATGCCAACCGATCTCACTCAGGCGAGTCCGCGGGCCGGCTCTCCAAGGCGTCGCAGCGAGAAGTCACGCACGGCGATCGTCACCGCCACGCGTGAGCTGCTTCTCGAGCGTGGGTTCGACGGGTTGACGATCGAGGCGGTCGCCGCACGGGCCGGTGTGGGAAAGCAGACGATCTACCGGTGGTGGCCCAGCCGCCCGGCGCTCGTCGCCGATGTCATGCTCGAGGATGCCGACAAGATTCTCGCGTCGGTCGATCACACTGACGATCTGACTGCCGACCTGATGGGCTGGGTGCGCAAGCTCACCGCGACCCTGACCACCGAGCGCGGCTCGGCCATGCTCCGGACGTTGACCGTCGCGTGTATGGAGCACGAGGAAACCGCGGTCAAGTTGCGCGCCGGGTTCAGTTTGCCGCTGCACGACAGCGTCCGCACCAGGCTGCTGGCCGACGGCATCGACGCGGACACCGCCGAGTCGGCGGCCGACGCCATTGTCGGTGGCGTGGTATATCCGATCCTGTCTGACGCGCGGCAGTATTCGCGCCGGCGCGCGGAATTGACCACGCAAATCATCGTGGAGTCCTTGAACCGCAAAAGCTGAGCGCTGCCGTCGCTATTTCGACTGTGTGTCAACGGCTTTGAGTGTGCGCTCACGGCGGAGCCCATCGGCGTGTCGCCGACCTCGGCGCACGCGCAACGCCCAGCGCGCGCACCAGACCAAAGCGGGGCTGAAGGGCCCGTCTGAGCGCACCGAACTTTAGCGGCCTAATGCCGAAATCTTGGCGACGGCTTCGTCGGCGGTGAGAATCGCGCTGGCGTAGTTCGGGATATTGACTTCGAGAGCAGCGTGCATCTCAATGTCGGAGTAGCTCGCGGTGGCGTCCTTGACCATCGTGACGTCGTAGCCGAGCTCGGCGCCGAACCGAACGGTCGCCTCGACACAGGTGTGGGCGATCAGGCCGATGACGATCAGTCGATGGATTCCGTGCTTCTTGAGCAGTAGATCCAAATCGGTGTTGGCGAACCCACTGGAGCACCAATGTTCTTGGGCGACAATGTCACCCGGCGCAGGCACGAAGTCGGGATGCAGCTCCCCACCCCAGGTTCCGAACTCGAAGGTTTTGCGCGACCATGCGGCGCGCTGAATTGGTGCGACATACTTCCAGGTCTCGTAGTCGCCCGGGCGGTACCGGCGGTGCAGCGCGTAGAAGACGCGGATATCCGAGGCTCGTGCGGCGTCGAGGGTTTCGCGCATATGTGGGACGCATCCGTTGGCTTGCGCGACATCCTTGAGGCGATCCCATACCTTGCCGCCTTCGGAGATGAAATCGTTGTACGGATCGATAACGACAAGGCCGGTGAGGTCCTTTTCACTCGTCATGTCGATATGTTCGCACGGCCATCGGTGCAGCGGTCATGCGAACATCGTTTCTACTGCGGGGGTGGGGATTTAGCGGGCCACGGTGCCATTCGATCGATCAGCCTGTCCCGCAGCACAAGCGTGTGAAACAGCACCGCACACATGTGCGCGGTAAAGGCCGCGAACAGCAGGAAGGCGAAAACCCCGTGACACTCCCGCAGCACCGCGTACAGATCGAGGTTGTCCGGCGCGATGCCGGGCAGGCGTACCCGCGCCACCAGGGTGACCGGGAGCCTGGCCGCCGACAGCGTGGCCCATCCGATCACCGGCTGGACCAGAAGCAAGCCGTAAAGCGCGTATTCCGACCACGTTGCGATGCGCCGCTCGACACGGCTCATCGTGGCCAAAAACGCCGGCGGGCGGTGGGTAAGCCGATTCACCAGCCGCACGATCGCGAAAATCAGGATCGCCACACCCAAAGGCCGGTGGATGGCCAATAGCAGCGGGTAATAGCTCAGCGACGCGATCATGATCACGCCAATGAGCAGCTGCGCGACGACCATTGGCGCCATCGTCCAGTGCAGAATCCGGGACGGGAGCGTGAAACGTGTTGACGCGCCTGCTGTTGCGACCTTCTCGCCCGTCATGACAGCACCTGTCGGACGTTGACCTCGCTGGGCGACTTGGGCTCCTCGGCACGGCGGGTGAATGAGCGTGCGTAGACGGCCGACCGCGCGGCCAGCAACGGGTCGTCGGATACGGTGATGCCGTCGGGCAGCACCGTCGGGTCGAAGTTGATGTCGCGCGCGTTGCCCGCTTCCTCGGTCTGCACCCCGGTGATGGTGATGATGCCGGCGTCGATCGACCGCCGCGACTGCGGCCAGGGTTTGGTGGCGTCGTTGGTCGGATCGTCCGGCTCACCGATGGTCAGATTGAGTTTCCACGCCAGCGGCCGCTGCGCCACCGCGTGGATCAGGTCGTCGAACAGGTAATCCTTGCCGACCGATACCGGCGCTGCTGCTGCCTGACCGCCGGCTTGCTGGGGAACCAACGACCAGCGCACCGGGACGGTCGCGCCGGCGCTGTTGGTGAAGTAGAAGGCGTTCAGACCGTGAAACGCGCTGTCCGCGAAGCCCGCGCTCGGCGGTGTCTGCTTGATGATTTTCATCGCCGCAAGCGTCTCGGGATGCCGATCGAGGAATGCGGCCATCTTCTGCGGGTCGGGCTTGCCCGTGGCGGGAACGGGTTTGGACGCGAGCAACCGCTCGTAAAACCCTTCCGGAGTGCGGTCGGTGAAGACCGGAAAGCTGACCATCGCGGTGCGCCACTGCTGGCCGTCGGGCGTCTGGAACACCAGCCCCAGTCCGCGGACCGTGTCGGGCTTGTCGCTCTGGTCGGGCAGACCACCGCCCAGGGAAAACCGGCCGATCAGCGCAACGCTCCCCGGCTGGAAGACCGCTGCCCGGCAGATGGCCGCGCCTGCCCCGGTGCTCGCAAACGATCCCGTCGCGCTGAGGCCTTTGGCGTGATTGCGCCGAAACCCCTCGTGGCGGCCGAAGACGTGTTCGAAGCGATCGGCGAAGCGCGGTGGGGTCAGCGCGTCGGGTCGCAGCCATCCGCCCGCATAGGCGAACCCGCCCACGTCCACGGCGGCGACGCCGGCCACCGCGCCCATTCCCAATAGCGCGCCGCGCCGGGTGAGTGCGCCGAAGCGGGGCTGTGTTTCGGCGGGCCGATCCTGCGGCTCGCGATCGCGATCAGCGGGCTCCATGGCCCACCGTCCTTTCCGTACTGCCGCGCAGCGTGGAACTAAGTCGCTGAAGGCAATTCAATCCTGGGGCCGTTGTGGTGCGCAACGCGTAGGGGCGACCGATGCACACAATGCGGACCACGACGCGGCAAGAGGATTCGTTCAACTCTCGCGAAGGCCTTCACTATTTACGCTCCGGGGCGTAGCGTAATCGGCGACCGAGACCGGGCGCACCCCGGTCTCGCGTCCACCATCTCTGGCCAGCCAGCCCATGGCGACCCCGAACAGACTCGGAGGAGACTCGTGTTCGATCTCAAAATCACCGGTGGAACGGTTGTCGACGGCACTGGCGCCGAGCGCTACCGCGCCGACATCGGCATCAAAGATGGCCAGATCGTCGACGTTGTCCGCCGCGGTGCCGACGATCCGGAGATGGGCGGCGAGGCTGCCGAAACCATCGACGCGACAGGGCATGTGGTAGCTCCCGGCTTCGTCGACATCCACACCCACTACGACGGCCAGGTGAGCTGGGACAGTTTGCTGGAGCCTTCCAGCGGCCACGGTGTCACGACGATCGTCACCGGCAACTGCGGTGTCGGCTTCGCACCGGTGCGGCCCGGCAGTGAGAAGTGGCTGATCGAGTTGATGGAGGGTGTCGAAGACATCCCCGGCACCGCGCTGACCGAGGGCATCACCTGGGGCTGGGAAACCTACCCCGAGTACCTCGACGCGATCGGCAAGCAGAATTACTCGATCGACGTGGGCAGCCAGGTCGCCCACGGCGCCATCCGCGCCTACGCGATGGGCGAGCGGGGCGCACGTAATGAGCCGGCCACCCCCGAGGACATCGAGGCAATGGGCCGGCTGGTCACCGAAGCGATCGAGGCCGGCGCGCTCGGCTTCTCGACGTCGCGCACGATGGGGCACCGCGCGATGGATGGCGAACCGGTCCCCGGCACGTACGCGGCCGAGGACGAACTGTTCGGCCTCGGGCGGGCCATGGCAGCCGGCGGCCAGGCCGTCTTCGAGCTGGCTCCGCAGGGATCCGCGGGTGAGGACATCGTCGCGCCCAAAAAGGAACTGGACTGGATGCGGCGGTTGAGCGGCGAGATCGACCGGCCGGTGTCGTTCGCCCTGATCCAGGTGGACGCCGATCCGAACCTGTGGCGCGAGATGCTTGACCTCTCCGCCGACGCACACGCGGCGGGCAGTCGGTTGTACCCACAGGTCGCGGCACGCCCGTTCGGCATGATGATCGGATTCCAGGGCCACCACGGCTTCAGCCACCGGCCCACCTACCGCCGGCTGAAGGCCGAATGCAGCCGCGAGGAACTCGCGCAGCGCCTGGCCGACCCCGCCGTGAAGGCCGCGATCCTCTCCGAGGACGACCTGCCCGCCGACCCGACCCTGTTGTTCGACGGGATGTTCGCCCTGGTGCAGCACTCGCTCAGACGGTTGTACTCACTCGGCAATCCGCCCGACTACGAGCCCGCCCCGGACCGCACCGTTGCCGCCATCGCCAAGGCCCGCGGCGAGGACCCGCTGTCCACCCTGTACGACCTGATGCTCGAACAGGACGCGACCGCCATGTTGATGCTGCCGCTGTTCAATTACGCCGAGGGCAACCACGACGCGATCCGCGAGATGATGCTGCACCCCGCCGGCGTGCTCGGGCTCTCCGACGGCGGCGCCCACTGCGGGATGATCTGCGACGCTTCCTATCCCACCTTCCTGCTCACGCACTGGGCGCGGGACCGGCACCGCGGCGAGAAGCTGTCGCTGGAGTACGTGATCCGCAAGCAAACTCGCGATACCGCTCACCTGTTCGGTCTCACCGATCGCGGCACCATCGAGCGGGGCAAGAAGGCCGACCTCAACGTCATCGACATGAACGCGCTGACGCTGCACCCCGCGGCGATGGCGTTCGACCTGCCGGCCGGCGGCAACCGGATCCTGCAGGGAGCAAGCGGATACGCGGCGACCATCGTCAGTGGAACCGTGACCCGTCGCAAAGACGTCGACACCGGAGCCCGGCCCGGCCGCCTGGTGCGCGGAGCGCGCTAAGAGCTCCGTCAGTGACAGCGGCTGCCGGCAATCCGGCACGCACCCGGGACGAGGATGCGATCGGCACCCCACCCCAAAGTCCGACGCTGGTGCCGGCCGAGCGGTACTACTCTCCCGCATTCGCACAACTCGAGATCGAACGAATGTGGCCGAGGGTGTGGCAGGTCGCCTGCATGGTCGACCACGTCGCCGAGCCGGGCGACTACTTCGAATACCGCTGCGGCCCATACGGGGTGCTGATCGTCCGCGGTGACGACGGCGTGCTGCGCGCATTCCAGAATGCCTGTCGCCATCGGGGCAACTCGCTGTGCGTGGGATCGGGTTCCGGACTGCGCGAGCTCAAATGCGGCTATCACGGTTGGACCTGGGATCTGGCCGGCACGCTCAAGCGGGTGCCCAACCGCAAGGGCTTCGGCGCGTTGCACATGTCGGACTTCCCATTGGTGCCGGCCAAGGTCGAAAGCTGGCAAGGGCTCGTCTTCGCCAATCTCGACGTCAATGCGATGCCGCTGCTCGAGTATCTAGAGGAGGTGCCCGATGACATCGCTTGGTGTCATCTGGAGGACTTCCGGTGCTATGCGACTCTCACGGTCGAGGTCGAGGCCAACTGGAAGACGATCGCCGACGGCTACAGCGAGACCTACCACATCCAGACCTTGCATCCCGAACTGCTGCGCTGCGTCGACGACATCCATGCACCACAACAGATCTGGGGTCATACGGGCAAGTCCGACCAGCCATATGGTGTGCAAAGCCCGCGCTTCGACGGCGCGTTGAGCGACGAAGAGGTCTGGGACGCTTACGTATACACCCAAGGTGCGCTGATGGGCGTGGCCGAAGGCACACCGTTGCGCGCCGATGAACTCCAGCCCGGGCAGACGGTCCAGGATGCGATCGCGGCCCGCACCCGGGATTTCGCGGCCTCGCGGGGAGTGAGCCTCGACTGGGCTGACACCGACCGGATCACCCGGCTGCACCAGTACAACGTGTTCCCGAACATGACGTTTTTGGCCAACGCCGACCACTTGACGATCATGTGCTCGCGCCCCGGCCCGGATCCCGACAACGGTGAGTTGGTCATGTTCTTGATGACCCGGATGCCGCCGAGCGCGGCGCGCAACAAGCCGACGGACGTTCGCATGAGCGCCGGGGAAGCTGAACCGGGCCTGGTACTCACCCAGGACATCCGAGTCCTCCCGGGCTTACAGCGCGGCATGCACCAACCCGGATTCACCCACGTTGTGCTCTCCGGCGAGGAGCGTCGGGTGATCAACATGCACCGCAATCTCGAGCGCTATCTCGACCTACCGGCATCCGATCGGATGACCGGGGGCATACCGGAACCCGATTGAATTGGCGGCACCAATTTAATCGGCGAGGGCCCCCGAAAGGGCCGCAACGGGTCTAGACTTCCGGCTTGTGACGACCGCGTCGAATCCCTGTGGTGACGAACGAGGACAGCTGCCATACCGGTTGCATATGCGATATCAGATCGTCGGACAGCGGCGGGCGCGGCGGCTGTGCCGCTCTTTCGCGGACGTGGGTGTCGACACCGGCCCCGTTCGCCTGCAGCAGATGCTCGCGGGCATGCCGGTCACCGACGAAGAAGTGACCGATGTGAACTTCGCCCTCATTGCGACCCGGATAAAGCGTGACGAGCGCAACGCGAAACGCAGACACCTACAGCGTCAGGGCACCCGCTCGCTGATGTTTGCCGGGATGATTCTGCTTGTCCTGAACTTCCTGTTCTGCCTTGCCTACGTCATGCTCAACCTGACCGACCAGGCCCCGCTGTAGAGCTGCCGCTGTCATCGCGGCGCGACGATCCCATTGTCGTAGGCGTAGACGATCGCGGCGGCGCGGTCTCGCAGGCCGAGCTTGCCGAAGATCCGGCCGACGTGGCTTTTCACCGTGACACCCGAGATGCAGAGTTCGTCGGCGATCTCGGTGTTGGAGAGACCTTTTCCGATCAAGGTCAGTACGTCGAGCTCGCGGGTGGTCAGCTCCGAGATGTCGGTCCCGCCCGGTACCTCGGCCGCTTTGCGGTAGGTGGTGAGCACCCGCGAGGTGACCGCGGGATCTAGATAGCTGTCGCCCCTGGCGACGGCGCGCACGGCACGGATCAGCTCCTCGGCGGAGGAGTCCTTGAGCACGAACCCTGCGGCGCCGGCGCGCAATGCGCCCGAGAGCAACTCGTCCTCGTTGAACGTCGTCAGGGCAAGCACCGGCGGGCCGCCGGCGAGCCTGCGCGTCGCCTCGATGCCGTCGATCCGCCGCATCCGCAGATCCATCACGATGACATCGGGCCGGTGCTCTGCCACCGCGGCCGGCACTTCGTCCTGAAAGTGCTGGAACGCGAACTGGTTCGCCTGTGACGCGGGTCAGCCCGCGGGGATGACGTCGAGCCTGAACACGGCACAGCGACCCGCGAGTGCCTCGAATTCGTCGGCGGTTCCCTGGGTGACCAGCCCGGAGCGTTTGAAGAACCCGACTCCGGTGGGCACCTTCTCCGGAAACACTCGCAACACCGGGCGCGCTTGCTCCGTGCTGAGTTCGACGAAGCTGACCCGCTGCGACTTGCGGCCCCGGGTAACGGTTCCCGCGCCGGCGGCGCGAGCGTTGAGCACCCAGTCCGCCTTCGGGTAACCACCGACGACGTAGAGGCCGTCGTGGAGGGTGAACGGAGTTGCCGGCGTGCTGCGCGGCTCGCCCGACTTACGTCCGGGCACCGTCAGCACCCGCACCGGTCCGGTGGCGATGCCGACCTTCTGCATGGCCATCATGACCTTGTTCATGGGCTTGAGCCAGGGCGGCGGTGTGGGGTCGATCATCGTCTAATTAATATCAATCTGGCTGATACGTGTCAACCCTGTTGATATGGCGTGTCAGGTCGCGGCGACTTCGCTAGGCCCGATCCGGAACCACGTCGACCGGGCTCGAGCGGCGGCCCATTTCCACCGCCCCGTGGATCTCCACCGTCCCGCCCGTCGCGTGATGTTGCCGCTGCCAATCACTAATCGCCTGGTGCGCAGCGTGATCCAGGTAGCTGACGAGTAGGTGGACGGTGACCGTGGTGCGCTCCGGAACCGACGCCAAAACCCGAGTGAGCCGTGGCAGGGCAAGGAACGTGCACGCTCCCTCGACGACTACCCGCCATTCGTCACCTGCCGGCGTGGCCTCGATCTTGGTACGGATCACCCGCCACCCGGTCAGGGCGATGGCCAGGGCGAATCCGATCATCACACCGTGCAGCAGATTGAGGAATACGACGGCCACGACAGTCACCAGGTAGATGGTCAAATCGCCGGTCTTCAAAGCTGTTTCAATGTGGGCCGGCTGCAATAGCTGCATCCCGATGACAATCAGCAGACCCGCGAGTGCGGCGCTCGGGATCTGTTCCACCAATTCCGCAAACGGAAGAGCGAACAGCAGTATCCAAAAGCCGTGCAGGATCGTCGAGGCGCGGGTTTTCGCGCCGGCATTGACGTTGGCCGCGCTTCGCACGATGACGCCGGCGATGGGAAGGCCGCCGATCGCCCCGGACACGATGTTGGAAGCACCCTGTCCGATCAACTCGCGGTTGAAGTCCGTTCGTGGGCCATGGTGCATTCGGTCGATCGACACCGCTGTCAGCAGGCTCTGCACGCTGGTGATGAGTGTCACGGTAATGATGCCGATGACGACAGCACCCCAATTTCCGTCGGGAATGCCCGGCAGTTGCAGCGCCTCGAGCACCGACCCATCCAGCTCGATCCGGGCTACCTGGAATGGAAAAACCAGCGAGACGATCGTCACCACCACGATCGCCATCAGTGGACCGGGAACGGCGGCCACTCTGGCGGGAGCCCATCGCCAGGCGATCATGATGCCGATGACGAGCAGGCCCAACAGGACTCCGGGCCGATGTGCATTCATGATTTGGTGAGGAAGCTCGATGACGTTGCTCCAGGCCGTGCTTTTGGACGCCCCACCCAGTAGTACATGCACCTGCTGGAGCGCGATGGTGATGCCGATTCCGGCCAGCATCGCGTGCACGACGACCGGCGAGATGGCAAGGGCGGCGCGCGCAACCCGGCTGAACCCCAACAGAACCTGCATGATTCCAGCGCACACGGTGATGAAACACGTTATTTTCCAGCCGAATTGACTAATCAGGTCGGCCACCACGACCGTCAGGCCGGCCGCGGGTCCACTCACCTGCAGCGGCGAGCCGCCGATCGCTCCGCCCACGATTCCACCGACGATTGCGGCGATCAAGCCGGCGAGTACCGGTGCGTCGGAAGCGATCGCGATTCCCAGTGACAACGGCAGGGCGACCAAGAAGACCACGAGTGACGAGGACAGGTCGTGGCGCAGCACCGGGCGTAGCCGGTCCTTCAAAGATGCGGATCGACGCTTGGTTGCGTACCGTTCGGGCTGTTCGATGAGTTGCATCAGTACCTCGCTCGTTGAGTTCGGGTGGGCACGTTGGAGAATATTTGCCCCGGCCTGCGATAGTTCACATCGGCGTAACAGGCTGGTACACAGGCGATTACGTTATTCACCAACTCCGTTGTTCGGCTGGGGTACGCCTGGCTTCTGTTCGAAGGTATGTGCGCTATCGGCGGGGGTCAACCGGACCAGCCGTGCGCATATGGAATGCAAATCTTTTGGTCGCGCTGTGACGAATTCGTAACGGGCTGCAATAGCAGACCTCGGTTTTCCCTAAACCTTTTGTCCCGCCATATATTTGGAATGTATTGGCTCAGGCGGGGCCGCGACCATCACCGGCCAGGTTCAACAGAAGGCGCGTCCCGCCCAGCGGGCTGGCGTGCAGGGATGCGCTTCCGCCATGCAATTCGGCCTGCTGGGCGACCAGCGCCAGTCCCAGCCCGGAGCCCGATCGCGATGCCGTCGACCCGCGGGAGAAGCGCTCGAAGACCGCGGTGCGTTCCTCTTCGGGAACGCCGGTGCCGTTGTCGTCGATCGCGATTTCCACACCTTCGCTCGAGCTGCTCACGGTGAGTTGAATCTTGGAAGCACCCCCGTGTTTGACGGCGTTGGCGATGGCGTTGTCGATCACCAGCCGCAGGCCCGTGGGCAGTCCCACCATCAACACGGTGGGCGACGGCACCAGCGCCACCTCCACGTCGGGGTAGATGCGCAGCGCGTCATGCGCGGCACGATCCAAAAGTTCGGTGATGTCGAAGGGAACGAAGTCGTCGACGGTCGTCAGCTGGCCCTGCGCCAGTCTCTCCAGCGCCGTCAGCGTTGCTTCGATGCGGCTCTGGGTGCGGATGACGTCGCCGATGACTTCCTGGCGCTGCTCGGCGGCCAGCTCCAGAGTGGACAGCACTTCCAGGTTGGTGCGCATCGCGGTAAGCGGGGTGCGGAGCTCGTGTGAGGCTACGGCGGCGAAGTCGCGTGCCGATTCGAGTGCTGCCCTGGTGCGCTGTTGCTCGTTGCCGATGCGGGCCAGCATCTGCTCGACGGCTTCGGCGATCTCGACGGCCTCTCGCACACCGCGGACCTGGACCTCGTCGGGGCTGGACTGGGCGTTGATCGCGCGGGCTTGCCGGGCCAGCAGCAGGAAGGGATTGACCATGATCAACGAGATCACCCAGCCGACCAGGAACGTGCCGCCGATGACGCCGGCGCAGATGAACAGCACCCGCAGGTGTAGTTCGTTGATCCGATGCTGCGCCTGGGCGAGCGGGGCGGCCAGCGCGATCGAGGCCGGACCCGCCTCGAAGGTACGCACCCGGTACTGCACGCCGTTGATGGTGGTGTTGGCGTAGCCGTTGGCGAGTTTGGGCAAGACGATGTTGCTGGGCAGCGACGCCGTCACGCCCCCGATGCGTGCGGTGCGTACCAGGTTGCCGTCCGGCGTGGGCCGGTCGGGGGTGTTCTGCCGCGGGCTGTTGAGCAGCGTGTTGATGTCGCCGAGGCTGCTCACGGAGTCCAGGCGGCGATCGAGCTGGCTGTACTGGTCGTTGGTGACGCCGACCCACACCCATACGCCCAGGGTGAAGACGACGGCGATCACGCCTAATTGCCCGACGATGACGATGGTGCGCAAGGACAACACCCGCATCGGCAGCCTGACTTTTCTCAACGCGCGAATGTTGGGCTCCCTCACTGAGCGACTGCCGCTTCGCGACCATCATCGCCCATCGGTCGCTTGCCGGATCACCGCAGCGCGGTACGCCAATGATTCACACAAGAACCAACTCGCTGGGCAGGCCGTCGCCGAGGGCGGCCTGCGCGAGTAGTTCGCCGAGCAAGGGGCCGAACTTCATCAGGTTGCTTCCGACGAATGCAACGACGCGGCCGCGGCGCCACACCATCCACCCATCGCCTCCCGCGTCCAGCCAGGGAGCGCGAACCGAGACGCAGTCCACCTGGCCCACCGGGGACAGCGACGGGAAAAGAGCGCGCACGCTGGCCGGTTCCGGTATCTCCTGACCAAACGCCCAGCGGCCCGTGCTGCCCAGCGGCAACCCGTAGCCCTCGGGTGCGACCAGGCAGGCGGCGCCGGTGGCGTCGGCGCCCTGGTAGGTGAACCGCGTATGCGGGGCGAACTCCACATCGACCGGACCCAACAGTTCTGGTGTCTGGGCTCCCACACAAACCAGGACTTGGTCGCCGCGCGTCACGGTGCCGTCCGCCAAACGGACCGAGCCGTCGTCGGCGAGCGAGACGACCCGGCCGGGCCGGATCTCGACCCGGGCCGCGACGGCAGTCAGAGCACGGCGGATACGCAGGCTGCCGCCGAGCGGATCGAAGATCCCGGCCTCCCACGGAGCTTCGACGAAGGGGATCCGGGCCTCGATCTCGCGGCGGTCCAGCCAGGAGAACTGGGCGCCGGCCTCGGTCATCGCCGTTGCGGTCTCCTCGGGTGGGGCTGCCACGACGAAGCCTTCGGAACCGAGCAGTCGCCCGGCGTCGAGCTCACTCTCCCAACGCTGCCAGCCGGCGCGCGCCTGGACGGCGAGCCTGCATAGCGCGGCGCGCCGATGGGCGATGCGGAAGATGCGCGCCAGTCCGGCGGACTGTTCGGCGAATGGCTCGCCGCGTTCGAACACGACCGTCGGCTCGCCGCGCCGTGCCAACTCGTAGGCGGCGGCAAGCCCGCATATCCCCGCACCGACGACAATGATCACTCTCGCCGACCTCCTTAATGCTGAGCAATGGAATTCGCGTTGCGTTGCGGCTATCGGCGCACCACCTCGCGATGACCGGCATCCAGTCGTCGGGTCCAGCCGCGCGCATCGAGGTGTTCCAGTAACGGAATCGCCACCCGCCGCGTGGTGCCCAGCGCCTGGCGCGCCTGGCTCGTGGTGAACGGCTGATCCAGCCGGGCCAACTCGCGCATTGCCAGCGCCGGTGCGGTGGGCAACAGCACCACCCCGTCGCGCAGCCGCAGCACCCGGCCGGCACGTTCGGCCGCGGCCAGTTCGCGGCCACTGAGCTTCAGCGCCGACAGGTCGTCGACCTCCGGCGCGTGGAAGGGCTCGGCGCTCAGTCGCCCTTCCAATTCAGCCACCGCGGCCTCGGCGGGACCGAGATCGTCGCCGGCACCGGCCACCCGAATGTGGCCGCCCCGCTGCTCAAGTCCCGCGTCGCGGGCGACAGCGTCGAGCAGCGACTCGTCCGGCAGAACCAGCAGGTAACTCGCGGCACCACGAGATAGCCCTTCCGCCAACGGGTCTCGCGTATGCAGCTCCTCGACCGCGGTCCGCAGGCGCTGCCGCCAGGCGTCGTACGTCGCGCCGTGCACCCACCAGCCGTCGAGCACCCGCACTCCCGCCGGTATCGCGTCCGGTGACGACAGCAGCCCCAGCCGGCGCAGGTGGCTCTCCCGTACCGCACCGCGACGGGCCACCTCGGCGCCGACGTCGCCGGCGGCATTCATGCCACTCAGGAATGCGGCCCGGCGGGTTCCGTCGCCGCGCCGCCGCAACACCGGGGGGTCGGCATCGAGCACCAGCGCACCGCCGAGCACCCGGTGACCACCCGGGTCGCGCAGCACCAATCGGTCGCCGAGCACCAGCGGCAGGCGCCGGTCGAGCGTGAGCCGGCCATGGTCGTCGTCGAACGGCCGCAGCCGCGCGGGCACCGCCGCGGTGCCGACATGCACGACGAGTTGTGCCGGTGCCTCGGTCAATGAACCGCCGGTAGTGCGGCGCACGTCGACGGTGCCGGTGCTCGGCCACGCGTCGGGCGTGACGAGCGCGTGCCCGCGATGGATGACATCGCGCGAGACGCCGCGCAGGTTGAGCGCCACCCGCGCCACCGGCCCCAACGTCGGATACGGCCGGCCCCGACTCTGCAGGCCGCGGGTCACCACCGACTGCCGCTGGTCCGCGCCGAGCAGCTCCAGCCGGTCACCGCGAGCCACCGTGCCGGCCGCGAGCGTTCCGGTCACGACGGTGCCCGCGCCGGTGATTGTGAAGGAGCGATCGACCCACAGCCGCACCCGGGCGGTGCGCTCGGGCGCGGGCAGCTGCCCCAGGACACGGTCGAGGGTGGCGCGCAACTCGGTCAGCCCGGTCCCGTCGACCGCGGACAGGATGACACCGGGCGCATCAGCCAGCCCGGTGCCGGCTAGCTCGTGGCGGGCCTGCGCCAGAACCGCGGCGGCGCGGTCCGGCGCTCGGTCTGCGCGGGTGATCACGATCAGGCCGTGCCGGATTCCCAGCGCCGCGAGCGCGTCGCGGTGGTCGCTGGACTGCGCCTGCCAACCGTCGTCCGCAGCGACGACGAAGCAGACCACCGGTGCGGGGCCGAGACCGGCCAGGGTGTTGGCCAGGAAGCGCTGGTGTCCGGGCACGTCGACGAAGGCCACCTCGCGGCCCGACGCCAGCGTGGTCCAGGCGAAGCCGAGGTCAATGGTCAGGCCGCGGCGCCGCTCCTCCTCCCACCGGTCGGGCTCCATGCCGGTAAGGGCGCGGATGAGGGTGCTCTTGCCGTGGTCGACGTGGCCGGCGGTGGCCAGAACGTGCGAGACGTGGGTGCTCAGCGGTCCGCCCCGGGCATTCCTGCCAACGCGGCACGGACCGCATCCAGCAGACGATCGTCGTCGGACTCGGGGATGCAGCGCAGATCCAGCAGGCAGGCACCGTCGTGTATCCGCGGCAGCACCGCGGGGTCGCCCGCGCGCAGGGCGGCGGCCGCGGCCTCGGGGAGACGGACCGCCCAGCCGGGCAACGGCACGCCCGGGGCTCCACCACCACCGACCCGGCCGTCGTGCGCGACGACGGAGGCGCCGACCGCCTCGGCGAGACGCTGAGCCCGCGCCCGCAGCCGCTCGGCGTCGGCGTGCAGGGCTCGCGTCACCGGTGATGTGCCGGCCCGGACGGTCGCCTCCAGCGCGGCGAGGGTGAGCTTGTCGGCACGGACCGCGCGCGCCAGCGGATGCCGCGCCATCCGCGTCACCACCTCCGCGCGGCCGAGCACAATGCCCGCCTGCGGCCCGCCGAGCAGCTTGTCGCCGCTGGCGGTCACCACATCGGCGCCCTCGGACAGCGTCGTGGCGGCGTCGGGCTCATCGGCCAGCAATGGGTCGGGCGCAAGCAGCCCGCTGCCCAGGTCGACGACCAACGGCACCCGCTTCTTGGCGGCCAGCGCCCGCAGCTCGGACACCGTGACGGCGGAGGTGAATCCCTCCACCCGGAAGTTGCTCTGGTGCACCTTCAATACGCATCCGGTGTGCGGCCCGATCGCGTCGGCGTAGTCCTTCAGGTGGGTGCGGTTGGTGGTTCCGACCTCGCGCAGGCGCGCACCGGTGGAGGCGATCAGGTCGGGCAGCCGGAAGCCGGCGCCGATCTCGATCAGTTCGCCGCGGCTCACCACGACTTCGCCGCCGGCCGCCAGCGCGGTGGTCGCCAGCACCAGCGCGGCGGCGCCGTTGTTGACCACCAGCGCGTCCTCGGCCGCTGGGCAGGCATCCAGCAGTGCTTGGCGAAGGGCAATGCCGCGCTTGGATCGGGTGCCGGTGGCGAGGTCGAGTTCCACGTCGACGTAGCCGCTCGCGGACACCAGTGCGTCGATCGCGCTCGCGGCCAACGGGGCACGACCCAGGTTGGTGTGCACGACGACACCGGTGGCGTTGAGAACGGGCCGCAACTTCGTGTTCCGGTGCGCGGCCAGGGCCGCCAGCACCGCATCCTGCACCTGATCGGGCGGCAAGTCGCCGCGGCGGGCCCGGTCCTGGATGTCGCGCACCGCGGCTCTGACCGCCTGCTCGCCCAGCCGGTTTCGCGCCTCCTGCACCCGCGGAAGCGAAAGCAATTGATCTGTGCGCGGAATCTGGCGGCGCGGGTCGACCTGTGTCACTTGCCTCCTCGACCTCCTCGGTCCACGGCTGGCGGAGGCGGACGGGAATCGAACCCGCCAGACCGAGATACTCGATCTCACCGGTTTTGAAGACCGGGAGGACCACCAGGAACCCAAACGCCTCCATGCACAACGTAGCTTGGTCAGCGCCGACGCCGGGGCGGTGTTGGTCGCGCCCGCCTCAGAGCGACAACTGTGACGACGTTGAGTGTGCGGCCACGGCGTTGAGTGTGCGCACTTAACGCCCGGGACGCACACGCGAAGAAGGGTGTGACGACGTTGACAGTTGTCGGTGCGAGGCGGGCAGAGTGTGAGCCTGCCGGCTCCTCGTAGGCTCGTGGCATGACCCAGACGCAGACGCGGCTCACCGGTTATGCCCATGGCGGTGGCTGCGCCTGCAAGATCCCGCCCGGCGAGCTCGAGGAAGCGGTCCGCGGCCTGGTCGGACAGACGAACGGGAACGTCCTGGTCGGCCTCGACAACGGCGACGACGCGGCCGCGGTGTTGGTGGGCGATCTCGCGGTGCTGTCCACGGCGGACTTCTTCACACCCGTCGTCGACGACGCGTACGACTGGGGCCGGATCGCCGCGGCCAATGCGCTTTCCGATGTCTACGCGATGGGTGGACGCCCGGTGGTCGCGATCAACCTGGTCGGCTGGCCGCGTGATGTGCTGCCCCTCGAGTTGATGACCGAGGTGCTGCGCGGCGGGCTGGCGGTGGCTTCGGAGGCCGGCTGCCCGGTGATCGGCGGCCACTCCATCGACGACCCGGAGCCCAAGTACGGCATGGCGGTAACCGGTGTAGCGGACCCGGACCGATTGCTGCGCAACGACGCCGCCCAACCCGGTCTGCCGCTGACCCTCACCAAGCCGCTCGGTGTCGGGCTGCTCAACAATCGGCACAAGCAGACCGGTCAGGTGTTCGCGGAGGCGATCGCGACGATGACCCGGCTCAACCGCGACGCCGCCGAGGCCGCGGTCGCGGCGGGTGTACGGGCGGCCACGGATGTCACCGGCTTCGGGCTGCTCGGCCACCTGTACAAGATGTGCCGGGCGTCAAAGCTGGGCGCCGTTATCGACCGCGCCGCGGTGCCGGTGCTCGATGCGGGACGCGAGGCGCTACGCGACGGCTTCGTCTCCGGCGGAACTCGGCGCAACCTCGATTGGGTCCGCCCGCAGCTGCGTCCCGGCCCCGGCGTGACCGAGGACGACCTGCTGCTGCTCGCCGACGCGCAAACCTCGGGCGGCCTGCTCGTCGTCGGCGAGTTACCCGGTCACCCGGTGATCGGCCACACCGTCGCGGGCGAGGGCATCGAGGTCCGTTAGTCAGCGGTCGTGATCGAGTCGTCCGTGATGCCCGCGGCACGGCGTGCGGCCAGCCGACGTTTCTGCGGCTCGATCGTGTAGCGGGGGTCGCGGGCTGATTCCTTGCCCGCTTCGAAGAAACCGAACCTCAGCATCGCCGACGCCGTCAGCAGCGTCAGGCCGGACAGGGCGGCGACATCGCGGCGGTGCCCGCCCAGCAGCGCGCCCAAACCGCCTGCGGCAGCCAGCCATTCGCTCCATGCCAGCAACCGCCCGGGCGCGCCGTGGTGCAGCGGTTCTCTGGTCAGCGGGTCCATCCGGAACTCCGTGAACCTGGCGGAGATCAGATCACCGATCGCGCCGATGACGGCGAGCTTGCGGGCGGGCCCGGCCTCGGCGACCGGGGTGGTTATCATCGCCAATCCCGACGCGGCCAGGCTCGCCGAGCTGACGAAAACGAACGGCAGGTCTCTATACGCGGCGTTCCATGTCGGGGTCGCGGTGTCGGTCAGCAGCACCGCGGTGTAGACGGCGAGCGGTGCCGCTAAGAGTCCGGCTTCCAATCCGGACGGTCCTTCCGCGGCGCGCAGCGCGGGCCGCAACGGGCCCAACGGGATTCGCTCGCCGGTCATCCGGTCGATCTCGGAGACCGCGGCAACCCCGATGCCCGCACTGAAGAGGCTGAGAATCCACGAGCCAATGCTCATCGGCGAGGTCAGCTTGACCGTCCGCAGCATGTTGACGAAACGCTCGGGCCGGCCCAGGTCTTTCACCAACGCGACCGCGCCCAGCGACACCGCAATCAACGCGGACAGTCTGGTGTTGCGGCGCAACGTTTTTCGCCCGGTGAGCTGGGCACCGGCCGCCAGCAGACCAGACCCGCCGGCGACGCCACCCAGGAACAGGTAGGCGCCCACTTCGTGTCCCCACGGCGCGGGCTTGACCACCGGACGCCCGTAATACGAGGTGAACTCGGCTTCGGGGACCATCGGCATCTCGCGTGAACCGTCGCCACCGCCGCGACGGGCCGCGCGCTTGCCTTTCCGTCGCTTGCCGCCCTCGGGCTCCGGCGGACGGAAGCTGTCGAATTCGGAGGTGCTCACCGGCTCCGCCAAAAAGCCAACGCGGCCGCGCCGACCATGCCGGCCGCGGCCATGCCGGCGCGCTTGACCATGGTCGGCAGGTCAGCCGTGCAGACCCGCGGATCGGGCGGCAGGCCGTAGACCTCCGGTTCGTCGAGCAACAAGAAGACCGACCCGGTGCCACCGACGCCGTCGTGCTCGTTGGCGCCGTAAAGCCTTGCCTCCGTGCGTCCTTCGGCATGCAGCTGCGCGACCCGCTCGCGCGCGGTGTCCACCAGGTCGTCGTGGTCACCGAACTTGATCGAGGTGGTCGGGCAGGTCTGTGCGCACGCGGGTATCTGGTCCTCGATGAGGCGGTCGTAGCAAAGGGTGCACTTCTGGGCGACGCCGGTCACGAACTCCTGTTGCGGGCGGCCGGGCCGTTCCGCCGGTGTGGCGTACGTGCCGTCGCTGCGGCGCTCGACCACCCCGAACGGGCAGCCGGCCACGCACGTTCCGCAGCCGTTGCACACGTCGTCCTGCACCACCACGGTGCCGAACTCGGTGCGGAACAGCGCCCCCGTCGGGCAGACGTCGAGGCAGCCGGCGTGCGTGCAGTGCTTGCAGACGTCGGACGACATCAGCCAGCGAAACTCCGGGGTGTCCGGCGGCTTCGAATCTGCCCGAGTGTCCGCGGCATCGGGCGGCAGGGACGGCATGCCCAGGCTCACCAACGCCCGGCCCGATTCGCGTGCCTCCTCGATGCGGTCGCGGCCTTGCTCGATGAATGCCACGTGCCGCCAGGTGCTCGCCCCCAGCGCACCGGTGTTGTCGTAGGACGAGCCCAGCAGTTCGAGGTCGCCGTCGTGCGGGTTGCGATTCCATTCCTTGCACGCCACTTCGCAGGCCTTACATCCGATACAGATCGAGGTATCGGTGAAAAAACCCTTGCGCGGCTTGGCATCTACCCACCCGGCGTCGGCGGCGGGGTCAGTCGGTCCGGTCAGCTGCCCCATCGGCTCCCCTTCTGTGCTTCCCGCGCGGCGGGTCGATGATGTCCCAGACGGCTTCGGTGACTCGTACATTGTCCGTCTCGACCGTGACGCCCGCGCGAGACTGGTACTCGGCCACCAACTGCAACAGTGCCGCACCCTGCGGCCTGCGGCCCGGTTGAATGTCGCAGGACCCGGCTTTGGACTCCTGGATCTGCACGTTCGGATCCAGCGTCACGCCCAGCAGATCGTTGGCCGCGTCCCCGCTCACCACCGCGTCGCTGCCCACACCCCAGTGGTAGGGCAGCCCGATCTGGTGCACCGTGTGGTCGCCGATCCTCAGCGGGGTCATCCGCTCGGTGACCAGCACCCGCGCCTCGATCGCCGCGCGGGGCGAGATGATGGTGGCCCACCCGTAGGGCTGCAGCCCGCGCTCGGCGGCCAGTTCCGGGGAGACCTCGCAGAACATCTCCGGTTGCAACTCGGAGAGGTAGGGCAGCCACCGGCTCATGCCGCCGGCGGTGTGGTGCTCGGTGAGCCGGTAGGTGGTGAACACGTACGGGTACACCTCGGCGCCGGGGTCACCGGCGCTCGGTGCGCTCAGATTGTCCTTGCGCGGGAAGATGATTCGCGCGGGGTTCTGCTGTTGCGGGTACAGCGCGTTGGCGACCGGCGACTCTTGCGGCTCGTAGTGCGTAGGCAGCGGCCCGTCTACCACACCCTTGGGCGCGAACAGCCAACCCTTGCCGTCGGCCTGCATGATGAACGCGTCGTCGCCGGCCAGCGCGGCCGGGCCGCCGAGTTCGGGTTCGGGGCGACTGTGCGGCGCCCGGTCGACCACGAAGTCGGGCACGTCGTGGCCGACCCAGCGCCGCTGCTGCGCGTCCCACCAGATGTAGCGCTTGCGCTCACTCCACGGGTTGCCGTCGGGATCGGCCGAGGCGCGGTTGTACAGAATCCGTCGGTCGGCGGGCCACGCCCAACCCCACTCCGACTGGCTCGGGCCGGCTCCGCCGTGCGGTACCCGGCGAGCGGACTGATTGGTGGCGTTCGCGTACACCCCGGCATAGATCCAGCAGCCGCCGGCGGTAGACCCGTCGGCGCGCAGCTCGGTGAACGACGACACCGGCTTACCGGCGTCGGGCCCGGTGAGGTGGCAGCCGTTGTATTCGGCCAGCACCGCCACACCGTCGGGGTCGCCGTGCTCGTCGGTCGGGTAGTCCCACGTCAGGTCCAGCAGCGGCCGGTCGCGCTCGTCGGTCGATCCGGCCAACCGCGCCCTGATCCGGGTGCCCAGCTTATAGAGGAAGGCCAATTCGCTTTGGCAGTCGCCGGGCGGCTCGACGGCCTTGTGCCGCCACTGCAAGAGCCGCTGCGTCTGGGTGAACGATCCCGCCTTCTCCACATGGGACGCCGCCGGGAAGAAGAACACCTCGGTCTCGATCTTCTCGGTTTCCAATTCCCCGGATGCGATCTCCGGACCATCCTTCCACCAGGTGGCCGACTCGATGAGGTTAAGGTCGCGCACCACAAGCCATTTCAGGTGCGCCATACCGAGTCGCTGCAGACGGCCGTGGGCGGAGCCGACCGCCGGATTCTGGCCCAACAGGAAGTAGCCCTCCACCTCGTCGTCGAGCATGCCCATCACGGTCTGGTAGGTCCCGTGCGGTCCGGACAGCCGCGGCAGGTAATCGTAGGCCCAATCGTTGTCCGCCCGGGCCGCATCCCCCCACCACGCCTTGAGCAGGCTGACGGTGTACGCGTCGGCGTTGGCCCAGAAGCCTTTCTGCTGCTTGGACCCGACCACGTCGAGGTAGTCGGCAAGCGTGTCGTGCGTGCCGGCCTTCGGCATGGGCAGGTAGCCGGGCAGCAGATTGAACAGCGTGGGAATGTCGGTGGAGCCTTGAATGCTGGCGTGGCCGCGTAACGCCATGATGCCGCTGCCGGGACGGCCCACGTTACCCAGCAGCAGCTGCAAAATCGTTGCGGTGCGGATGAATTGGGCACCTAGGGTGTGCTGCGTCCACCCGACGGCGTAGGCGAAACAGGTGGTGCGCTCGCGGCCGGAATTCTCGACGATGGAACTGGCCAGATAGTCGAAATCCTCGATGCTGATGCCGCAGATGTTCTTGACCATCTCCGGGGTGTAGCGGGCGTAATGTCGCTTGAGGATCTGGAACACCGTCCGCGGATGCTGCAGGGTGTCGTCGCGCAGCACCTGAGCGTGCGCCAGCGCCGGGCCGGCGCCGCCGTGCTCGTCGCCCGCGGCCCGTGCCGAGGCGTCCGCGCCATGCTCGTGGCCGCCGCCCGGACCTTCGACTTGGCCCCCGTCGGATTCGGCGTACGCCCATGACGACGGGTCGTACTGCCCGGTCTCGGGATCGAAGCCGGAGAACAGGCCGCCGAGTTCTTCGGCGTCCCTGAAGTTTTCGTTGATCAGCGTGGCCGCGTTCGTATACGCGACGACGTATTCCTTGAACCACAGGTCGTTGCTGATCACGTGGTTGATCAGCGCACCGAGCAGCACCACGTCCGAGCCCGCCCTGATCGGGATGTGCTTGTCGGAGACCGCCGAGGTGCGGGTGAAGCGCGGATCGACGTGGATCAGCCGTGCCCCACGGGCTTTGGCTTCCTCAACCCACTGGAATCCCACCGGATGGCATTCGGCCATGTTGGAGCCCTGGATGATGATGCAGTCGGCGTTGGCCATGTCTTGCAGTGATTGGGTGGCGCCGCCGCGCCCGAAGGAGGCTCCCAGACCGGGAACCGTGGCGGAGTGTCAAATACGGGCTTGGTTCTCAATCTGGATCGCGCCCGCGGCGGTGAAGAGCTTCTTGATCAGGTAGTTCTCTTCGTTGTCCAGCGTGGCACCGCCGAGTGCGGCGATCCCCATGGTGCGCCGCAGTAGGTTGCCCTTCTTGTCGATGTCCTGCCAGGTGTGGCGGCGGGAATCGAGGAAACGGTCGGCCACCATGTCGATGGCGGTGTCCAATTCGAGGCGCTGCCATTCGGTCGCCCGCGGGGGGCGGTAGAGGACCTCGAGCTGCCGGCCCGGCGAGTTGACCAGCTGCTCGCTCGCCGCCCCCTTGGGGCACAGCCGGCCGCGCGAAATCGGCGAGTCGGGATCACCTTCGATCTGAACGACCTTCTCGTCCTTGACGAACACCCGCTGGCCGCACCCAACCGCGCAGTACGGGCACACGCTTTGCACGACCCGGTCGGCGGTCGTGGTGCGCGGGGTCATCGCGCGGGTGTGCTTGGACGTCACCGCCGGCCCGCGGCCGAACATGTCGCCCGCACGCAGCTGACGGATGACGGGCCAGTCAAGGAAGATCTTCGGCGAGGGCAGCTTCGGAGCCATGGTTTGCACATTAGTGCGCGTCACGCCGGCGTGCGCCGTGGGCAGCGGCTATGTGATCGATGCTGCGTAGATCTCGTCGATATTCGAGCCGAGCTTGGCGTCGAATTCGGCGTCCGTCTGCTGGGCGGTCAGGCCCTCGGTCAGCGCTCGCGAGAAACTCGCGATCAGACCGTGGTTGCGAGCCAGGATCGCACAGCTCTCGGTGAGGCTGTAGCCGCCGGATAACGCGACCACCCGCAGCACCCGGGGGTGCTCGATCAGCGGCGCATAGAGGTTGTCTTCGTCGGGCAACGTCAGCTTGAGCATGACCTGCCTGTCGCCGGGGAGCTCGTCGAGTTTCGTGCGCAGCGCCGCCACCAGCAGGCCGTCCGCCTTGGGCTTGTCGGGGCTTTTGATGCTGACCTCAGGCTCGACAATCGGCATCAGCCCGCGCTCGGCGATTTTGTCGGCGTACTCGAATTGCTGGTCGACGATGGCGTTGATGCCCGCCTCGTTGGGCTCTTGGATGAACGCGCGCATTTTGGTGCCGAAGATGCCCTTATCGACGGCCCGCTCCAACAGGGAGTCGAGCTTTGTCATCGGCTTCATCAGCTGCACACCGTTTTCGGCATCGCTGAGCCCCTGGTCGACCTTCACAAACGGGACGACGTGCTTCTGCTTCCACAAAAACGCCGCGGTTTCCTCGCCGTTGATGGCCCGGTCCATGGTCTGCTCGAACAGGATCGTTGCCAGTACCTTCTCGCCGGAAAAGCTTGGACTCGCCATCAGGCGCTCACGCATCTCGTGGATGAGGTTGAACATCTGCTCGTCGTTGTCGTATGCGTCCTGCTCAATCCCGTAGAGCTTCAGGGCTTTTGGCGTGCTGCCGCCGCTCTGGTCCAGCGCGGCGATAAAGCCACGCCCCGACGCCATCGCGTTGCGTTGCTCTTCGTTCACTTCGATCCCTCCGTCGGTGCTTGATCCGGGGGCGCGGGCCCGATGCCGGGAACCTGCGACTCCGCGGGTCCCAGCATTGCGCACCGCCACCCCTTCCGGCTACCACCTGCGGATAGGGCCAAACCCCGGACCAGCGTTTGCCATCCCCGTGGTGAGTGAGTACTCTCTCACTGTGGCCGACTCGGGACGCGATCGATTGCTGGCGGAGGCGCTGAAGCTCTTCGCCGCGAAGGGCTATGCGGCGACGTCGGTGGCCGATATCCAGCGAGCGTCCGGCCTCGCTCCGGGATCGGGCGCACTGTACAAACACTTCGCGTCCAAGCGCGACCTACTGGAGGCCGCGGTCACCCACCGGATCGACAGCATCGTGGCCGCGCGAGAGCAGTTCGACGCCGGGCAACCGGGCAGCGTCGAGCAGACGGTACGCACCGCAGGCCAACTGATCTGGAGCAACCTGAAGCAGAGCGAGGATTTGCTCAAGGTCATGCTGCGCGAGCCTGAAGAAGTCGGCGATCTCGACGAGAAGACGTGGCAGGTCATCACCGACAACGCCTATGCGCGGTTCGCCGACGAGCTGACGGCAGCCAATCGCTCCGGCCGTACCAGCATTCCCGATCCCGAGGCCGCCGCCGCCGTGGCGATCGGTTCCCTGTCCTACGCGGCGACGCTGCAGGCGTTGTCCGGCCGCTTGCCGGGCAACGTCGATGAGGACCGCTACTTCGAGGCCTGGGTCACCCAGACGGTCAGCGTCCTCGCGCAGCACACCAACCCCAGAAGCCGTTGAGCATCAACATATTCCAGGAGCGATACCGTGACTTTCTCAATGCAACTGAGCGACGACGTGATCGAGGTGCGCGATTGGGTGCACCAGTTCGCGGCCGAGACCATCCGCCCCGCCGCGGCCGAATGGGATGAACGAGAGGAAACCCCATGGCCGGTGATCCAGGAGGCCGCGAAGGTGGGGCTCTACTCCCCTGACTTCTTCGCACAGCAAGCCGCCGAGCCGACGGGCCTGGGCTTTCTGACCGCGTTCGAGGAGATGTTCTGGGGCGATGCCGGCATTGCGCTCTCCATCATGGGGACCGGGCTGGCCGCAGCGGCGTTGGCGGGCAACGGAACTCCCGAGCAACTCGGCCAGTGGTTACCCGAGATGTTCGGTACGCCCGGCGACCCCAAACTCGGTGCGTTCTGTTCGTCGGAGCCCGACGCGGGTTCCGACGTCGGTGCCATCCGCACCCGCGCCCGCTTCGACGAGGCGACACGTGAGTGGGTCCTCAACGGCACCAAGACCTGGGCGACCAACGGCGGTATCGCCAATGTGCACATCATCGTGGCGTCGGTCTATCCCGAGCTGGGCACGCGCGGCCAGGTCTCATTCGTGATCCCACCCGACACCAAGGGTCTGGCTCAGGGTCAGAAATTCAAGAAGCACGGGATCCGCGCTTCGCACACCGCCGAGGTGGTCCTCGACAACGTCCGGCTGCCCGAGGACTGCATTCTCGGCGGCCACGAGAAGTTCGAAGCCCGGATCGCGCGGGTCAAATCCGGCACCTCCGCGGGAGGCCAGGCGGCACTGAAGACCTTCGAGCGCACCCGGCCCACCGTCGGCGCGATGGCCGTCGGCGTGGCCCGGGCCGCCTACGAGTACGCGCTCGAATATGCCTGCCAGCGTGAGCAATTCGGCCGCAAGATCGGCGAGTTCCAAGCGGTGGCGTTCAAGCTGGCCGACATGAAGAGCCGGGTCGACGCCGCTCGTCTGCTGGTGTGGCGCGCGGGCTGGATGGCCCGCAACAACCAGAACTTCGACTCCGCGGAGGGCTCGATGGCCAAGCTGGTGGCGAGCGAGGCCGCGGTGTATGTCACCGACGAGGCCATCCAGATCCTGGGCGGCAACGGCTACACCCGCGACTACCCCGTGGAGCGAATGCACCGCGACGCGAAGATCTTCACGATCTTCGAGGGGACCAGCGAGATCCAGCGCCTGGTGATTTCGCGGGCGCTGACCGGGCTGCCCATCCGCTAGGTTTGACGCCATGAAGCGGGTAGTCGTCGCGGCAATCGGATTCGTCGTCGTCGGCTGCTGCGTGGGCATCCCGCAAGCTGCCGCGGACAACCCGGCCTGCACGGCGTCGATGTGCGCCTTCTTGTCTCCCTCACGCAACATCAGCTGCGAGATCAACTACAAACGTGATCCCGGCATCTCCGACGAAGCCTATTGCCAGACCAACTCGCCGCCGCAGTCCGTGCACCTGTCCACCGGCGGAGTCGTCACCAGTTGCACCGGTGTGTCCTGTGTCGGCAACCCCGGGGAGGGCACGCCAACCCTTGCCTACGACCAAACCGTCGGCATCGGTCCGTTCAGCTGCACATCGAAGCCCGATGGAATCACCTGCACCACCTCCCCGGGTCACGGGTTCACGATCTCGAACGCGGGGATCACCCCGATCGGGTGACGTTGCGCACCAATCGGATACAGCGCCGGCGCTAGTCGCGGTCGTGGTGACAGACGGCTTCCAGCTTGATGCCGAATGGGTCGTACCAAAAGGTGGCGTAGTAGTGCCCGGGGTACTGCGGGAAATGTTGCGGCGGGTGAATGACGCTGCCGCCGACCGAAGCGATGTGGTCGTGTACGGCGTGTACCAGGGAACGGCGCCGCACCATGAACGCCAGGTGTTGCAGGCCGCTGCGCTGCGATGAGTACTGACCGGGCTCGCCCGCCAGGTAGAAGAACAGGAACGTGCCGGGCTTGTTGTCAGCGGGGTGGTAGGAAAATTCCTCGTCGGTGTCGAAGTACGGCTCGAACCCGACGAGGGGCATCAGTGCGTCGTAATAACGCTTCGCCACTGAGAGATCGGGCACGTTGATGCCCAGGTGGCCCAGCATGTGCTGCTCCTTCCGTCGGGCGCCCACGCTAGTCCGCGCCGATGCGCCATGATGGCGGAATGACCACCGAGATCCGGGTTCTCGAGAGCGAGGACGACCTCATCGCTGCGGCTAACGTGTTTCGCGCCGCCATGGTTGGCATTCCACCGATGTCGGACCTGCCGCCCGGCCAGATCACCAAGCTGCTCGACCCCGGCCGTACCGTCGGCGCGTTCGTCAGTGGACAACTGGTCGGGACCGCGGACGCCGTCACGAGCACATTGACCCTGCCCGGCGGAGCCATCGTGAGCCATGCTGCCGTGACACACATCGGAGTGCTGCCGTCGTTCACCCGCAAAGGCATTGCCACTGCTCTGATACGTCACCAGTTGGGCGACATCGCGGCACGGGGTGAGGTGGTCGCATCGTTGCGGGCATCGGAGGCGACGATCTATGAACGGTACGGCTACGGAGTGGCGAGTTCCATGCAGAGCGTGGAGATTCAAACCGCGCGGGCGGCGCTTCGGCCCGGTGTCGGATCCGGTGGACCGGTGCGACTGCTCGGCGCCGCCGAAGTCTGGGAAATCCTGCCCCGGATCTATGACACGAATCGCCCATCCCGGCCGGGCACCATCGACCGTCCCGGGGTGTGGTGGGAGGGTCTACGACTTCGCACCGAAGCATCCTCGGGGGCTTGGTATGTCGTCGCGCACGGTGAGCCCGGCGCGGAGTCGGGTTTCGCCCGCTACCGCCCCATCGACACCGACCGGTGGTTCGTCGGCGACCAGCGCACCGTCGTCGTCGAGGACTTCTTTGCACCGACCACAGACGCCTATCTGGGGCTGATGCGTTTCCTCTTCGATCTGGATCTTGTTGACCGAGTGATGTTTTGGATGATGCCTGTCGACGACCCGCTGCCCTCGTTGTTCGTCGATCGCCGGGCGGTCAAGGTGACCGCGGTACATGACGAAACGTGGCTGCGCGTCGTCGATGCCGAGAGCGCGCTCACCGCACGGACATACGTCGGGGAAGGCGCAGTCACCGTCGCTGTCAATGACCCACTGCTGCCGAAGAATTCGGCCACCTTCACGATCACCGGAGACGGAGCCGAACCGACGACCCGGCGCGGCGACCTCCAAATCGGGATCGAGGGACTGGGTGCCGTGCTGCTGGGCGGCACGACCTGGCACAGCCTCGCGGTGGCCGGGCGGGCCCGGGCCGAGGATCCGGCGGCGCTGGCCGTGGCCGACCAGCTGTTCGCGGTTCGCCAAGCACCCCATGCCGGAACGTTCTTTTAAAACGAGGTCAGTCGGACACCTTGACCGGATACAGATTGTGAGTTCCTTGTAAGCCTTTCAGTTCAACCTCGCAAGGTGCGCACAGCTCGATACCGGGTGTGCCTTCGATCGCGTCGCGCACCGCCTCGCTGACGAGGATCTCGCCGCCATCGGCTTGTCCGGCAACCCGCGCCGCCATCGCGACATTGCGCCCGAAAAGGTCGTCGCCGCGCCTGACCGACGGTCCCACATGGATGCCGATTCGGACGCGAATGCCCTCCCAGCGGTCGCTGTTTTCCAGCAGGGCGCGTTGCACGCCGATACCGCACAGCACGGCTTGGCCGGGATCGGCGAAGGCCATCATGAATCCGTCGCCTTGATTCTTCACCACGTGGCCGCCGTGGTCGTCGACGAATTTTTGGATGAGCCTGTTGTGTCTCTCCAGCACCTTCACCCATCCTTGGTCGCCCAGGGCCTCGTTGTTCGCGGTGGAATTCTCTATGTCGGAGAAGGCGATCACGACATCGCCGTCGGCGGTGAGTCTGGCGAGGTCCGGCCGTTCCACCTGCGCCCAGCCCGCGAGGTCTTCGACCGAGTTGCGGACCGTGGCGCCGACGCCTTTCGTCAGCAGTGAATCGGCCGTCTTGAATGCGGTTCTGATCGCAAAAGGCGCAACTCCGCGGCGCCGTCGGCGCCGGCCACTGCTGCGGCGGCTGCGCTCGAGCGCGGCGCGTGCTCCGTGCAGCTGCCGTCGCGACACGATGAGCAGAACTCCGAGCGCGATGAGGCCGGCGAATTCGACCACAGCGACCACCGCCAACAGCACGGTCATGGGCCGAGTATGCCGCAGCGGTGGGTCAGCGGTTCGGGGTAGACCTTTGCATCATCAGCCGGACGCCGGCAACAACCAAGTCGGGCTGGTGGAGTTGGATGAAGTGGTCGCTGCCGGTTGCAATCATGTGTGGCGTCTGTGGCCGCAGCGCGATCAGATCGGCCGTGGCCTCTCGCCACGCCTGTTCCAGCTTCTCGCCCTGCTCGGCTGGGACGGTACCGGGAATCGCGAACGGCTCGGTCCTCGTCAGCACCACGGTGGGGACGGGCGGGAAGGGCGGGGCCGCGGCAACCTGAGCGACGCTCTTGTCGATATCGATTACCTCGAACGAAGGCGAATTCGCGAACTGCGGCAACGGTTGGTCCAACTGTTGGCGATAAGTCGGCCAGTCCGATCCCATCAGGCTCGGTATCTCGACGGGAAAGGCATCGACGAACACCAGCGCTCGCACCTGGTCGGGATAGGTCTGGGCATACAGCCGAACGAACAGCCCGCCCAGCGAGTGCCCGACCAGAATGTACGGGCCCGGAACGTGTGCGGCGGCGAGCAACGCATGCAAATCCTGGACAACGTCCTGCGCGGTGCGTGGCATTGCCACCGGTGAACTGCGGTCGGTGATGCTGGGTGGATCGGGAAAGCGCAAGGTACCGGGCCGGTCGTAGGCGCAGACGCGATGGTCATCGGCGAGGGCGGGCAGCACGCCGGGACCTACCGCCGGCGCGGCCACGTCGGATTGACTCCAGGGATCCGACGAGTTGTGATAGCCGGATTCCAAAATGACTGTCGGCCCGCCTTTTCCGTGGCATTCGAGATAGAGCTGCCGGCCGTTGCCGATCTCGATCGGATTGGCAACGTCGCCGCCTGCGCCTGTAGTGCGGTTGTTCCCTGGGTGACCGCCGCATCCCACCAGCGCAGCCAGCAATGCGGTAGCCAACAGGAATCGACGGGCGCCGTCAGCGGTGGGCATCGCGTCATTGTGCGGGTAGTCGGCCCTGCGTGACAGCATTCTGGGCAAGATTGAGCTACGGCGGGGGCTTCGGCCCGCCCTGCCCGGGAGGTTCGGCCCAACTTGGCCACAACGCGTGGAGCAGCTCTCTGGATCGCGGCGGCCATCGGTTACCTGGTCCTCGAGGCGGTCGCCGCCGCGGGCTTTGAGCCCGGCTACAGCTACGGGCACAACTCCATCAGCGATCTCGGGGTTTCCAGCGGCACGCTGGTTCACGGCCAGATGGTCTACTCGCCGCGCGCTTTCTTGATGCATGCCGCGTTCTACCTGCAGGGCATTCTGTTCTTTCTCGGAGCATCGCTGATTGTGGGCGTCCCTGACAATCGAAGGGCCCGCCTATTTTTGGGCACAGTTGCCGTGAATGCGGTTGGCAATATCGTGATCGGGACAGTGCACAGCGGCAAGGTACACATCGTCGGCGCTGTACTGGCGATTGTGGGAGGCAACGCCTCCATTCTGACCGGAGTCGCCGCCATTCGGGTGGGTGCCGGCCGGCGTTGGTACCGCCGCGTCTCCAAACTCCTTGCGGCCCTGGGCCTGTTGTGCATGATCGTGTTGATGCTCAATTCGGCGACGGCAAAAACAAACCTGCTGCCCAACGGGGCGTGGGAGCGCGGAAGCGTGTACTCGATCACCATCTGGCAGTTGCTTACCGCCGCTTGTCTGTTGACCATTCGGCGCCGCCAACCGGGATGACTTGGGAGATGATGCAAGCGTGACGGTCAAGAAGACGAACGACGTGCTGCGGATCGGCAACAACTTCGAGCCCACGTTCGAAGCCGAGCTGGTTGCGCGCTACGAAATCCCCACCTTCCCTGAGGGTCCGCAGCGAGCGGAGTTCCTGACCAGGCATGCGTCGCAGATTCGCGTCGTGGTGACCTCGGGCCGCCCCGGCGTCGTCGCCGAAACCATTGCGGCCCTGCCCAATCTGGAGGTGATTGTCAGCAACGGGGCAGGAGTGGATTTGATCGATCTGGAGGCGGCCAACCAACGGGGTATCGGCGTGAGCAACACTCCGGATGTGCTGTCGGACACCGTTGCCGATACAGCACTGGGGCTGATCCTGATGACACTGCGCCGCTTCGGCGCGGCCGACCGGTACGTGCGAGCGGGCCGGTGGGCGCGCGAGGGCCCATTCCCTTACGCCAGGGACGTCAGTGGCCTTCAGGTCGGCATCCTGGGGTTGGGCCGTATCGGCTCGGTTATCGCCAGCCGGTTGCTCGGATTCGACTGTGCCATCGCCTATCACAACCGACACCGAATCGACGGGTCGCCATACCGCTACGCGGAGTCGCCGCTGGAGTTGGCCGAGTCGGTCGACGTGCTGGTCGTCGCTACCACCGGCGATGAGTGGACTCGTCATCTCGTCGATCGCAGCGTCCTCGAGGCGTTGGGTCCCGAGGGCTACCTGATCAACATTGCGCGCGGCAGTGTGGTGGACCAGGACGCGCTGGTGGAGTTGGTCGCGGGCGGCGCGCTGGCCGGAGCGGGGCTGGACGTGTTCGCCGATGAGCCCAATGTGCCTGCGGCGCTGTTCGATCTGGACAATGTCGTGCTGTTCCCGCACATCGGCAGCGCAACAGCCCGAACACGCCGGGCGATGGCGCTGCTGGCGATCCGCAACCTCGACAGCTACCTGAACACCGGTGAGCTGGTGACACCCGTACTGCGCCCGCGCAGATAGCGCCGACCAGCACTACCGCCGCGTCCGCAGCGCAGACTTCTCGAGTGACAACCGGCGTTGTAGCGCAACCGGGAATAAGCGCTTGACCGGCGTCGTCTGTCAACGGGGTTGCGGCGCAAATTTTCGCGGCGCACGTCGAGGCAGAACGCTGTGGCCGCGATCACCGCAACGCAGAGTTCGTCGATTAACCGCGCGCAGAGACTGGGGAGGAATTCAGTGTTCAGGTCGACTGTGGCAGCACCCCGGCGGGTGCGCCCGGCGCCGGTGGAACCGCATGGACGTGACGAGCGCGGTGAATCTGACGGATCCGAGCTCTTATTCGCCGCGGTGTTGGCCGTCCTGCTGGCGACCGGCTGGGCCGCCAACCACTTCGCCGGGTTGATCCCCGCGATCAGCGATCGGCAGCATCTCGGCAGGGCCACGCTCGACGCGATCTTCGGTATCTACGCGGTGGGCCTGCTGCCCGGCCTGCTCGTCGGCGGCCGTGCCTCGGATGTGCTTGGGCGGCAGTCGGTCGCTTGGGCCGGGTCGATCACTTCGCTGGCGGGCACCGGCGCGATGTTGCTGTCGCAGCATTCGGGGGTGTTGCTCGGGGGCCGTTTAGTGGTCGGCGCGGGTGTCGGGCTGGTGATCAGTTCGTGCACCGCATGGGCCTCGGATATGAAGGGCCCGGGTGGCGCCGCGGTCGCCGGTGCGGTCCTGACGGCCGGTTTCGCGATCGGCCCGTTCGCCTCCGGCGTGATCGCCTCGGTGGTCCAATCCGGGCTTCGGGAGTCGTTCGCAATCGCCGCCACACTTGTCGTGCTGTCGACCGGCGTCGCAGTGGTGGCGGCCCAGCGCGCAGCCGTGTCCGCGTCGGTCGCCGCACCTGGCCGCGAGCAGTCGGTGCCGGAGCGTCAAGATATCCGGCGGGCGCTGAGTTGGGCGCTGCCGCTGTCGCCGTGGGTGTACTCCTCGGCGACTCTCGCATTCGTCACGATCCCCGCCCATGTGCATACCGGGCTCGCGGCCCCGTTCGCCGCGGGGTCCGCCGCGCTGATTGCCAACGGCGTCAGCGGGCTCACTCAATTGGTCGCCCGTGCGCGTCGCTGGGGACCCCGAGCCGGCACCTTTGGCGCCGTGCTGGCCGCGCTCGGCTACGCGGTCACCGCGGCGGCGCCGTCCACGATGCCGTTGGGCGTGGGCTTGTTCCTGCTGGTGATTCTCGGCTGTGCGTCCGGCCTGCTGCTCCGCGAGGGCCTGATTGACTTGGAAGCCGCTGCGCCACAACGCCTGCGCGGCGGCCTCACCGGAATCTTCTACACCGTGAGTTACCTCGGTTTCGGCCTGCCGATGCTGTTGAGCACCGTTGGGTCCGCCACCGCCGACGCGACGATCCTCGCGGTGATGGCCGCGCTGGCGTTGGCGGCCGCGGCAAGCCGGGCAGTACGTCTGCGACGAGATAGTCACCGCCAGAGCTAGTTTCGCTCTGCGTGCTTGATCGCTGCGTTACAGTGCGAGCGCTTGACGCAGCACTGCGATCTTCTCCGCTTCCTCACGCTTCGAGATCGCCGCGTCTCGGATCAACATGGAGCCGTGGAAAGTGCCGGGAAACAAATGTAATTCGACGCTCACGCCCGCGGCAAGCATGGCCAGCGCGTAGGCGACTCCTTCGTCGCGAAGGGGGTCGAAGTGCATGACCGAGACATATGCGGGCGGCAATCCCGCCAAATCGGTCGCGCGGGACGGCGCGGCATAGATCGATACGTCATCGGTGCCGGCGCGCCCGGGCCCCAGGTAAGAGTCCCAGCTGACAATCGCTCGGGGGCGACTCCACAGCGGGGTATCGATGAAGCCGGTCATGCTCGCGGTGGCGAGTCGGTCGTCGAGCTCGGGCACGGAAAGAAACTGGAACGCGATATGCGGTCCGCCGCGGTCACGCGCCAGCAGCGCCAGCGCCGCACCCAGCCCGCCACCGGCGCTGGTGCCCTGAATCGCGATGCGTTGCGGGTCGATACCTAAGTCGTCCGCGTGTGCCGCCATCCAGACCAGCCCGGCGTACACATCTTCCAGCCCACCGGGGAACGGTGTTTCCGGTGCGAGCCGGTAGTCAACGGACACCACGACGACGCCGAGTTCGCGCGCGAGAATGACGTTGAAGGCGTGCTCGGTTTCCAGGTCACCGGCGACGAATCCGCCCCCGTGCACGTTGTACACCGCTGCCGGAGCGCTGCGCTGGTCGGGCCGGTAGATGCGGATCGGCACCGCGGGATCGCCGTCGCGTCCCGGGATTTCACCGTCCTCGATCTGCACTCCGGTGGTGTCCGGCGGGGGAAACTGAGCGATCATGTCCGACAACGCCGCCCGGATGGCCACGGGATCGTCGCCCGGGAGGTCGGGCAGAAGTGGAACCACCGCAGCGATTTCCGGGTCGAACGCATAAGTCGTCATCTGGCACTCCTGAGGTCGATCAGCCGCTACGTTGCTCAGTTATCTTGCCCCGGGCGTCGGTATCTGGCTAGATCGAGTCGGTGTCTGTGCGCGCCCAGTACCGATTGGGTTGTCAGATAGCTACTTCCACGCGAAAACCGGTTGCTCGAGCTGATCGACCGCATCTTGGCGTCCTTCCAGGCACAGCCAGCGCAACTGCAACAACACCGCGCCGGTAGGTGCGTGGATGAGGTCGTTTCCCAACGGGATCTGCACCACCGGTCGCGGGCTCTCCGAGATGGTGATGAACCGCGGCGAGTCATCGCGTTGCAGCTGGTGTAGCCCCACCCGGTACACCGCCACGACCTCGTCGGGGGCGGGATGGGGATCGAGCCGTCCGCCTCCCCAAATCACCACCGGTGTGATGACGTATCCGGACCGCGTCGGGTAGTCGTCGAGCAGGCCCAACACCGTCGAGTCGGGCAGTTCGATCCCCACCTCTTCGTGTAATTCCCGCAGCGCCGCGTCGACCACGGTCTCGCCCGGATCCAAGCGGCCTCCGGGCAGTGCCCACTGCGCCGCATGCGAGGTAAGGCGAGAAGCCCTGCGGCACAGCAGAAACGCGGCACCGCCGGACACGTCGACCATGCGGCCGTCCAGATCCGCTGCCGGCATCGGGCGCCCGTCGTTCCAGGCCTCCACCGACACCGGATCCACCCGGTCCTCCCCGACCTCCGAATCGACCAACACCACCGCAACCGCGGCGTGACGCTTGGTCGGATCGCTCACCACACGACGGTCGTGGGCCGCTAGATGGTCACGAATCCGCTCATGCAGCGCCACGTCGTAGGGGATGGTCACTTCTGGAGACTAAGCGGTGATCAGTTCTGCCGACCGCCCAGCTCGGCGACGAAACGATCAATGAAGCCCGCCAGCGGCCCCCTCCCGGCGGGCCGGATGACGAATTTCGTCAATCCGGCATCCAGGTAGCCGTCGAGTTGGCGGTGCAGCTGATCCCAGCCCGCGGCGATCAGGTCACCCGGGTCGACGTCCGGCCGGCGCCGGCGGGCAGCTGCCACCAACTCTGCCGACAGCTCACCGTCAGCTACGCCCAACGAAATACCGAAGTGATCCGGCTCGATTTTCCGCCCGGCCTGTTCCGCGGCACGTTCGATGGCCTCGCGCCCGGCCCGTGCCTCATCCGGGGTAAGGAAGCTGCCCAACCAGCCATCCGCCAACGTACCGATGCGTTTATACGCCGCCGGCGCCGAGCCGCCCAGCCAAATATCCAGTGGGGGAGATGGTTTCGGTGTGATCACCGCTCCGCTGACCGTGAAGTAGCGGCCGTGGTAGCTGGCTGGATCCTCGGCCAGCGCCGAACGCAGCACCCGCAGCGACTCATCGAAGACCGCCGCGCGCTCGCCATCCGGGACCGTGAACACCTCGCGCTCGGCCGGGATCGCCGAACGCAAACCGAAGACCGGAAGAACTCGCTTAGGCGCGATGGCCGCCAGCGACGCCAGCTGTTTGGCCACCAGCACCGGATGGCGTCCCGGCAGCACCGCCACCGACGTGCCTACCTTCAACCGAGTCGTCCGGGCGAGTGCGTAGGCCATGCCGACAACTGGATCCACCGCCGGGGCGTACACCAGCTCGGAGAACCACAGCGAGTCCACCCCGCTGGCCTCGAGATGATCCACGATGCCGCCGAGCTGATCGGGAGCGCTGTCCGCACCCAATCCGACCCCGAAGCGAATCTTCACCGGCGTCTCCCTTCGTGGTTCACCCACATGCGTATCGCAACACGTCGGCGCCGCCGTTTGTGCCCGCCACGCAATCGGGAGGCCGACAATGAGCTGCGCGGACCCAAAGGAGGACCATGGCCGACAGCGACATTGTGGCGATCACGCAGCTGGTGAATCTCTATGGGCTGGCAGTCGACAGCCAGCGATGGGAACTATTCGACCGGATCTTCGCCGAGGATGTGGACGCCGACTACGGCCCGAGGTCGCGCTGGACGGATCGCGAACGGTTCAAGTCCGAGTTCGCCGCGTTCCATGATGCTTTCGATTCCACTCAGCACACGATGTCCACCCATGTCGTCCATGTCGACGGCGACCGCGCGCACAGTTTCTGCAATGGCGGCTGGCGGCTGGTGCGCGAGGCCGCCGCCGGCAACCCCCTCTGGGACGGCAGCGGCTGGTACGACGACGCGCTGGTGCGCACTCCCGGCGGCTGGCGGATCACTCTCCGGGTGTGCCGCATCACCTGGTGGACCGGCAATCCATTCGTCAACGAGACGATTCCCGGCGTGAAGTTCGACTTGGCCACCACCGTGCTGCGACGCGAGGCCGACACGGGAGGCGTCGGAATCCTCGCTGCGGTCCTCAACTAACGGCCGCCGTCAGGCGGTGGCGAACTTCTCGGCGAGTGCTAGGCCAGTTCCGAGGCGAGTTCCACGGCCTCCTGCTGAATGCGGTCGAACTGGGCGCCCATCGCTTCGGATAGCGCCGTCGCCCCCGACAGCGGACGCACCATGACCATGAAGTCGTCGATCAGGCCGTCCTCGTCGAAATGCAGGAAGTCGCAACCGGTGATCTTCTTGCCCGACACGGTCGTTTCGAACACGAGGGCATGGTCACGACCGTCGCTACCGGCGATCTCGCGGATGTAATGGAAGTCCTCGAAGATCCGCAGCACACCACGCAGGATCGCCGCGGTGATCGGCTTGCCGACGTACGGCTTGAACGCCACTGGGCTGGTGAACACGACGGTGTCGGCAAGCATTGCCTGGATGGCCGCCTCGTCGCGGTTCTCGACCGCTTTCCGAAAGGGATGCATCAGCTCATGGTGCCGGATGCGAGAGGTAATGCACGAAAACCGGTCGCAGCCATTCGACGAGTCGTGCGTCGTCCATGCCGGCCAACGGCGCGAGACACAAGATGTAGCGGGCCGTCGCGAGGCCGAGAAGCTGCGATCCCACCAGGGCTGCTCGCTCGCCAGCATGGTCGGGGACCACGGCGGCCAGTGCCGGGGCCACCTGGTCGACGAACACCGCGAGCAGAGCGTCCGCGGCGGTCCGGTTGGTCGCGGCCGCGCGCAGCATCGGCAGCAGTGGCCCCTGCGGTCCCCAGACGCCGATGAACACCGGCAGCAGCAGATCCGCAACGCGGTCGGGGGCAATGCCGGAGAGATCGGGGAACTTGACCTCGAATCGCGAGGCCGCGGCGAACAGCTCCGCCTTGCTGCCGAAGTAGTGCATCACCAGCGCCGGATCGACGCCGGCCGCCGCGGCCACCGAACGGATGGTAGTGCGTTCGAAGCCATGGGTTCCGAATTGCGACCGCGCGGTGGTCAGAATCGTCGACCGCGTGGCCTCTCCATCCCGTGTTTTGGACGGCATGCGGGCAGTGTATTCAACAATTGTTGACATAGCACGCGCCGCGGCCTACCGTTTGAGTTCAACAACTGTTGAAGTCAATACCCCGGGGGATTTCAGCCATGGCCGTCACCGCCATCCAGATCGGACTCGATCCCGACGTGATCGACTACTCCTCACCCGACTTCGCGCAATTCCCCGGTCTGTCGAGGGAGAAGCTGCGCGCCGCCAACAACGACAATGTCGTGGCGCTGCGCGCCGCAGGCCACGACGTCGACAACTGCCTGATCGACTTCGGCGAGGCGGGTGCCGGCAAAGCCCGCCAATGGCTTCAGGCCAAGCGATACGACGCGGTGCTCATCGGCGCCGGCGTGCGACTGATCGCCAGCAACACGCTGCTGTTCGAGTCGATCGTCAACGCCGCACACACCGCACAGCCCGGCTGCCGCTTCGTTTTCAATCGCGCAGCCGTCGCGACACCGGACGACATCCGTCGCTGGTACCCACATCCGGAGGCGGTGGCACGATGACGACCCACCATGTCAACGTTCTCGTCGTCGGCGCCGGGCCGACGGGGCTGACCGCCGCCGGTGACCTCGCGCGCGCGGGCCGCTCCGTCACCGTGCTCGAGCGGTGGCCCACGATCAACCCGTCCAGCCGCGCCTTCGCCACCATGGCCCGCACGCTGGAAGCCCTCGACGCCCGGGGGGTCGCCGAGGACCTCCTGGCGCGTTCACACCACGCACCGGGAGTCACGATTTTCGGTGGTGCCCGCATCGACCTCACGCACCTCGACTCGCCCCACCAATTCGCGATGATCACCCCGCAGACCAACGTCGATCGGACGCTGGCCGACTATGCCATCGCGCAAGGCGCCGACATCCAGCGCGGCGTCGAGGTCGTCGGCCTCGATCAGGACACCGACGGCGTGACCGTGACCGTACGACCACACGGCGACGGTGCGAGCGACCATATCCGGTGGCGGGCACAGTATTTGATCGCCGCCGACGGCGCGCACAGCACTGTGCGCACATTGGTGGGCGCGGATTTCCCCGGCCGGACGATCCTTTCGTCGATCGTTCTTGCCGATGTCAAGCTCGCGCACGGCCCCTCCGGACGAGGTCTGACTCTGGGCAGCACTCGCAACGAGTTCGCGTTCCTGGCCCCCTACGACGACCGCGACGCCAGCGGGGCCTGGTACCGCGCAATGGTCTGGGACCGCAACAATCAGCTGCCCGACGGCGAGCCCGTCGACGAGAACGAGATCGCCGACATCCTGGCGCGGGCGATGGACCCTGACCCCGGACTGCTCGAGGTGGGGTGGAGGTCCCGATTCCATTGCGACGAACGCCAAGTCGCGCAGTACCGCCATGGTCGCGTGTTTCTCGCCGGGGATGCCGCACACGTCCACTCCCCCATGGGCGGCCAGGGCATGAACACCGGTATTCAGGACGCTGCGAACCTCGCGTGGAAGATCGACGCGGTGCTCACCGGCGCCGACGACGCGGTGCTCGACACTTACCACGACGAACGTCATCCGATCGGTAAGCGGGTCTTGCTGCAGTCCGGCCTGATGGCACGTGGCATCACGCTGCGGTCCGCCGTCGCGCGTCGACTACGAAACATGCTGGCACCCCGGCTACTTCGCATTCCCCGGGTTCGTGATGCGATTGCCGGCAGCTTCGCCGGTACAACGTTGCGGTATGCCCCCGGTAGGGGCGAGAGTCCTTTGGTGGGCACCCGAGCGACGCAAATTCCGTTGCGGCATGGGCGAATCAGCGAGCTGCAACGTCTGCCCGGTTTCATTTTCATTCGTGAGCGGGGTGCGCCGTGGATAGACGCGGCCGGACTCCCCCAGGCAGAGCGGACCGACGACGGTCCGGCGGTGTTGGTGCGTCCCGACGGCTACATCGCCTGGGCGGGCAGGTCGGCCAACCGGGCTGCGGGCGCCGAGACGCTTGCGTGGTGGACAGGCCGAAAGCTGCTCTGTCTGGTCAGCTAATCGGCCCGCCTTCCATCGGCTCCGACCCGCTCTTGGGCGGGGTTACGTCGGCTCCGGTGGACGCGCTCACCGGCTGCTTCGTGAGCGCGCGAAAGCGGGCCTCGTTCAGAGGTTGCTGGTACCCCGCGACCAGCAACCCCCGAAGGAAGCCCGCCTTCTCTTTGCCATCCAGGTCTGTAGTCGTTCGACTACAGTGTAGTGTAGACACATGACTACACGCAGCGCAAGCCTCAACGCAGCGGAGGAATCTGTCCCGACCGGCCGCGACGAAGTGGTCGCCGCGATCCTGGACAGCGCGGCGGAGATGTTCGCCGAGCGCGGGCCGGCGGCAGCGTCGATTCGCGACATCGCCGCCCGGGCCCACGTCAACCACGGCCTGGTCTTCCGCCATTTCGGCACCAAGGAGCAGCTGGTCGCCGCGGTACTCGATCACCTGGCCGCCAACCTGACCGCCATGACCAACGGCGAGGCGTCGCCGAGCGACATCGACACGGCCACCACGCGCCATTTGCGGGTTATCGCGCGGGCCCTGCTCGACGGGTATCCGGCGGGTCAACTGCAGTCCAGCTTTCCCGCCGCCGCCAGGCTGCTCGAGGGCATCCGGCCCCAGCACGACAACGACGACAGTGCCCGCCTCGGCGCGGCGAATGCGATCGCGCTGCTGCTGGGCTGGCGGCTGTTCGAGCCGTTCGTGCGCTCGGCGACCGGACTGCACGATTTGCCTCAGGACCAGCTGCGGGAATCGATCTACACCGAGATGGGCAGGCTTGCCCAGCCGCACTGATGCGGGGGGTGCGGGGCGCTGTCGTCTCGAGGTTCGCAAGTGGCGGATGCTCGGTAGTCTGGGTGGGCGTCGAAGCCCCGAGGAGGCGCTGATGTCCGCACCGTTTGGGCGAGCCGAATGAGCCAGACGACGCCAGCCGTGACCGATCGTCTGGCGCAGCTGCCGTTACCGCCCGGTCCGCGATTGCCCAGCGTCGTGCACTCCGCGTTGTTCCCCTACCGGCACCGCATCACGCCGTTGATGCGCAAGCGCTACGGCGACATCATCGCGGTTTCGGTACTGGCCGGCCCGCCGTCCTGCTGTGTAATCCCGAACTGAATCGGCGCGTGTTCTTCGGCGAGGCGACGACCTTCCACGCCGGCGAAGGAAGACTCCCGGGAATACGCCGCGTGATGGGCGAACACTCCGTGGTGACCACCGATGAGGCTGCCCACCAACGGCTTCGCAAGCTCCTGATGCCACCCTTCCACGGCGCGGCGCTGCGCGGCTACCGCGACATGATGAGCGAACTCGCCGCCGAAGAAGTCCGGCAGTGTCCGGTCGACACCCCGTTCGCGGCGCAGCCGCGCATGAACGCGGTCACGTTAGAAATGATTTTGCGGGTGGTCTTGGGTGTCAGCGAGGGGCCTCGGTTCGAGGAGATTCGTCGCACATTCTCCGGCCTCGTTTCCGCACCCGCGGTGGTGTACTTGGCCGAATTGGTCACGCCGCTACAGGGTTTCGGACCCTGGAAACGATTCGGTCAGCTGTTGGCGCGCATCGACGAATTACTCTACGCGGAGATCCGGGAGCGCCGTAGTGCCGCGGACACCGCCACGCGCGGCGACGTGTTATCTCAGCTGATCGCCCCCCCGATCGATGAGGACCGGCTCTCCGATGCCGAGCTGCGCGACCAGATGGTCACCCTGTTGCTGGCCGGTCACGAGACCACCGCCACCACGTTGGCCTGGACGCTACATGACCTGGCGCATGATCCCGTGTTGCAGGACAAGGTCTTTGCCGCCGCCGAAACCGACGACGACAAGTATCTCGATGCCGTCTTGAAGGAGTCGATGCGGCTACATCCGGTGTTTTACGCCGTCGCGAGGGTAGTCACCCAGGACGTCGAATTGGCCGGCTACCGTATCCCGGCCGGCCACACCGTGTTTCCGGGCATCGGACCGATACACGGCGATCCCGGTCAGCACGCCGATCCCGAAATCTTCCGGCCTGAACGGTTTTTCGACGGTTCCGCCACGGCGGCGAACTGGCTACCATTCGGCGCCGGTGTCCGCCGCTGTCTCGGAACCGGCTTCGCGATGATGGAAGCCACCATTATCCTCCGTGAGATCCTGCGTACGTACCGCCTCGCGCCCGGCCGCGCCCGGCCGGAGAAACCCCGGGCGCGCCAGGTCGTCTACGCGCCCTCGCGCGGCGGACGCATCGTCGCCCACCGGCGCGCGAAATAGGCCGTCAGCGCATCGAATCGATCATCGATCCGCCGTCATTGTCGACTTGAGTTGTCGCGTTGTTGTTCTGCCTGAAGTCAATGAAGGCCGTCTGCCGATTCGAGGTGTTCAACAGCTCGTTGAACGTGCCGATCACGGGAATCGGCCCCTGCGGACCTGACACGTCCGCGGTGTAGTTAATGAATGCCTCCTGCTGAAAGTTGGCTCCCGGCACCGTTCTCGTGATGGGCGCGCTCAAGTTCTTGACGTTGATCAAGCCCGCCGCCGATGTCCCGCTCAATTGATTGATATCGGCCTGGAGCATGCCGACGAGATCGGTCCCGCTGGCGGGTTTGACCGCGACTTGCAGCTGCGCGCTGGAGTTCGCGTTGGACAGTGCCACCCAGTTGGGGCCCCGGTCCGCGACCGTCCAGCCCGGTGCGGGGGTGATCGAGACGCCCGGCACGATGTCGACCGAGTCGGCCGAAGTCAGCGCCACCGTCGGCCGGTTGATGTTGGCGATGAGGACAATTGCGGCGGCCACGACACCCGCGATGGCGAGCGACGCCAGTCGGTGCCCGAACCGTGCCCCGGTTGTCGACCAGGTGGTCATGTTCATACTCCTGACGCTCAGTTGGCTAGTGGTTATTTTGCCCATCGCCTTCTAGATTCGCCCGACGTGGCGAGAAATGTCCAAGATTGGGTTGCTATGGCTCGATATGTGCCGTTTATCAATGCTCGGCAGCGGACTGTGCCGGCGTTACCCGGCCCGGTCGTGCCTGCGCTCGTCGAGCACCGGTTCATCCATCGTGGGGTCAGGTCGCGCGCAGCGAAATGACGGGGATGGTGCGTGTCGTCTTGCGTTCGTATTCGGCGAAGCCGGGATACCGCTTCGCTTGCTCGGCGTACTTCTCGTCGCGTTCGGCGTCCTTGACTTCGTCGGCGTGCACATTCAAGTGCTCGTCACCGACCTCGATACTCGCGTCGGGGTGGCTGACGAGGTTCCAGTACCACGCAGGGTTGCGGTCGGCACCAGCTGCCGAGGCGAAGACCAAATAGCGGTCGCCGTCGGCGAGGTACATCATCGGGCTCACCCGTTCCTCACCGCTGCGCGCGCCGGTGGTGTGCAGCAACAGAACCGGCGCCCCCTCGAACTGCCCGCCGATCCGACCATGGTTGGCGCGAAACTCCTCGATGTTGCGACGGTTGAAGTCGTCATCGGTCATGAGGCCTCCTCGGGAGGTAACCACGCGTCAACGCGCCGGGATTGATTGTGGCCGAATTCGTTACCGCGGTCGAGTGGCTGGTCTACGCTGCCGCCGCCGGGTTGGCCGACACGGGCGTCACCTCGGAGTGAACGTGGCCGCAGGTACCGCAGCGCACCTCGTACTCGAGCTTGTCGCCGCCGATTTCCAGGAACCGATATTCAGCAAATGCCGCACACCGCGGGCACCGTGCACGACCCTGCTCTATTGCCGCCATCTTCAAGGCCCCCTACTCGAACTGTGCGGTGAAAATACCCGCTTGATGCCTGGTCAAACCGCCGATTTCGAAGTTCAGGCCCTTTCACCTATTCGTGAACTCGCAGCGCGATACCATCTATCACCGCCCGCACACCATCACCGCATCGCGTCGGTTCACCGGCGATCGCCGTTGACGAACTACGAGTTTCGGACCCGACCGGTTGCTGAGCCGCAGCCGGCGCCGCAAGCAGAGGAGATATCGGCATGACCGAAACCGCCACCCCGTTAGTCGGGAAGGTCGCCTACGTCACGGGAGCGGCCCGCGGACAGGGCCGCTCACACTGCATCCGGCTAGCCCGCGCCGGTGCCGACATCGTCGCGATCGACGCGTGCGCACCGGTTGCCGAACACAACGGCTATCCCCCGGCCGCACCCGAAGACCTCGCCGAGACGGTCAGCTTGGTCGAGGGGGAGGGCCGCAAAATCCTTGCTGAGGAGGTCGACGTCCGCGACCTTGCCGGACAGCAGCGAGTGGTATCGAATGCGGTCGAACAGTTCGGACGGCTCGATATCGTCGTGGCCAATGCCGGCGTGCTGAATTGGGGTCGGGTGTGGGAGATTTCGGCTCAGCAGTGGCAGGAGACCCTCGATACCAATCTCACCGGGCTGTGGAACACGATGAAATCCGTTGTGCCCCCGATGATCGCCGCCGGCAATGGCGGGTCGATCATCAACATCAGCTCCGCGGCAGGCATCAAAGCCGTCCCGGGCTGCGGCCATTACTGCGCAACCAAATTCGGAGTGGTCGGCCTCACCAACTCGCTGGCGGTCGAACTCGGCGAATTCGGTATCCGTGTCAATTCGGTGCACCCCTACGGCACCGACACCCCGATGGGCAACGACCTGTCGATGTACCAGGTCTTCCAAGACCACCCGCATTACATCCACAGCTTCTCACCGGGTGCGCTGCCGACCGATTCGCTGGCCGCCCCCGACCTGATTTCCGACATTGTGGTCTGGCTTGCCAGCGATGCGTCCTCGTTGGTCACCGCCGCCCAAATCCCTGCCGACAAGGGCTATCTCAAGGTCTGAGTGCCCTACATCACCCTCGGCCGTCACCGTCGTCGGTCGTGGCGCCCGCGCTCCGGGTGCGGCCGATGGCGGCGGAATCGCTGTTGGGGCGATCGGAGAAAGCAGGAAGCTGCACCGATTCCGAATCACCACCTGTGTGGGACACGACCTCGGGCTCGTTGAGATGTGAAAATAAATCCGACGATTTCATGGAGCGGGGTCCTTAAATTGGTTCGGTTTCAGCGCAACGCTGTCTGTCGGGCTAAGGGGGATCGATTCGTGACCTGCGCATCTACACACAAAAACGTCTACGGTGCCAGTGCCAACACGAACGACTTACCAACCAATCTTACACGCGGGCGTCAGGAAAGACGTCGCCCGGTGCAATTGGGCCCGACAACCCCCTCAACGTGCTGTGGGCTGGCGGGAAACCACCCACCAGCCCACAAGAAGAAAAGCTCACACTAGACGGCGGTTACCCCGACTGCCTGCGGACCCTTGGCCCCTTGCTCGATATTGAACTCAACTCGCTGGTTGTCCTCAAGCGACTTGTAGCCGTTTCCCTGAATTTCTGTGTAGTGGACAAACACATCTGCTGCGCCGCCATCTGGAGCGATAAAACCGAAGCCCTTTTCGCTGTTAAACCATTTCACAGTTCCCTGTGCCATACCTTCAACTTCTCTCATTCTGAATGGATGCCGACGGGCATCCCGGGCCACACTAGCACGTGCGGCGGGTAGGAGTTGTCTTCGACTGCGATAGAACGCTTTTCATGAACCGAGACGCCCTGCCGCCGCTGGACAATGCAGATGCTCGCCGACTGCGTAAGGTGCGGGCGCAGCGACCCGCTACTTCATACTGAAAACGGGCTTCTAGCACGGCCATTCGTCGCGAGGCGGTTCGCGCTGAACGTGCCTGTGCGGTAGTCGATTATCGACTCAGCACCGGCCTGAGGTCCTCGAGGCGGTCGAACAGGTGCCAGATGTATCCCGATGTTCCGTTCTCGCGATGCGCATGCAGATCAGCCAGTTCGGGGTCGTTGCAGTAACTGTCAAACGCCTCCCGCGATTCCCACTCCACGAGTATCAGCACTTGACGCGGATCGACGTCGCCGACAACCGCGCGCTGGAAACTGCCGAGCGCAACGACCCGCCCGCCATGCCGCGCCACCTCGGCGGGTGAACGTCGTGAGTAGGCGCGGTACTCGTCTGCGTCGGCGATGTCGAAGAGGTTCAACGCGTAAACGGTCATGGCCGCAGACGTTACGTGGCCACGACGTGCACCAGCGATTCGCCTCTACTGCAGACTGACGAGTTGCTCGACCGAGTCCTTGGGCAGCTCACCGTCGACAACCGCGGTGACTGTCATGTTCTGCAAGGTGATCGCACCCCCGTGGTTGTCAAGGAACGCGGTGTCGGCGGCATCACGGCCGGTGGCGATGCGGACCATGGACTGCCGGGGGGCCAAGCACGTAGCGTCGACGACCCGCCACACGCCGTCGATCAACGCCTCGGCCACAGCGTGAAAATCCATCGGGTGACATCCAGGTGCATACACCGCCGCCAATCGGGCCGGGACGTTGACCGCGCGCAGCAGCGCGACAACCAGATGGGCATAGTCGCGACAGACACCTGCACCCGCGAGCAACGTTTCGGTGGCCCCGTCGATCGGATCGCTGGATCCGGGGACGTAGCTCAATCGGGTGCCGACCCACGACGAGACTCTCTCCAGCAAGGTGACCGACGTGCCGTACTGCTGGAATTCCGTGGCCGCGAATCCGAAGAACTTGTCGGCTTCGGCGTATCTGCTCGGCCGCAGATACGTGGTTGCGTCGATATCGCTGACCGGCTCGGGGTCCGCCCGGCCGACGACCGCCGCCGAGTACGACAAGCTCACTGGTCCTTTGTCGACCGCCACGACATGAATGCGCGACCGATGCGCACCGATGATTTCGCGCGGGTCAAGCACCGTCGGCTCAGTGACCTCGAGTTCGATTTCTACGGCAACGCTGCGGCCAGCGTCAGTCGTGGCACCGTTGTTTGTCGCGTCACGGCGTCTCCATGCAGGCATACGATCAGGCCCTCTCTTCTCAGCCAGTCGAATCCCGCTCGCTGCTTGGCAGGGCTTTCGGGTACGCACTTTCTACAGCACAACCCCGCCAGCCGCTCGTCGGCGTGAAGCGCCAATGGAGGACTGAGGCCCCGACTACTGGCCCGCCTTGCGGGCCAGATCGATGGCGTACTGGTTCACGAAGGTGCCCGCCGGCGGATCGCCTTTGCCGCATGATCCGTCGGATTCGCCGGGACGTTTTATCCACAAGTAGGCGTCGGCGTGCGCGCCCGCGGTAGCTGCGGTAGGCGGCGGGCCCAGTGCTCGGCCGCTGGGGTTGCACCAGTTGAGCTCGGCGTCGGGCGCTGGCCCGGCACCGTTGCGCGATGTGTCGATCACGTAGTGCGAACCATTCGTGAGCCCCGAAATAGCTTCGCCGTAACCGATTTCGTCCTCGGTAGTGAAGAAGTTCGCGGTGTTCACGCTGAAACCCCGCGCGTGGCCGACCCCGGCCTGGTTAAGCCGGGCGGCCATGTCCTCGGGGCTATGCCAGCGCAGGTGTCCAGCATCGACGTATACGGCCGCGTTCGGATCCCGGGTCAGCGTGTCGACGGCGTAGCGAATCAAGTCGAAGCGTTCTTGGCGCTGATCGCCCGACAGACAGTCGGCCATGGCGAGCGCATCGGGTTCCACGATGATCGCCACCCGCGAGGCCCCCACGCCGGCAGCGATGCCGTCGATCCAGCCGCGGTAGTCGTCGGCCGACGCCAAGCCACCCGCGGCGAAGCTGCCACAGTCGCGGTGGGGGATTCCGTACAGCGTCAGAACCGGGATGGCGCCAACGGCCTGCGCGTCGCCGGTGTACTTGCCGACCGTGCCTGCCGAACCGCCTGGGACGACCCAGTACGCCTGCGGCGTGTTGGCGATCGCGATCAACTCCGGACTCGGCGGGTCGGCGCCCTGCGCGGCCCGCATGGCCGCAGACGTGGGATTGACGTAGAACGGCGCTCCGGCCAACGGATTCCCGTCAGCGACCAAACGCACCGTCGGGGCGGGCATTGGGTTGGCGGAGATACCCACGTAGGCAACGGCCGCAACAGTCAGCAAGGGAGCAATCCACCGTGCGAGAGCGCCGGCACCTGAAGACATCACCCAGGAAAATTAGCGCTTCAAGGTATCTAGCGCGAAACTGGCCCGCACTTCGATGACATGGGCAGGATGACCGCATTGCCGCAGTCACGTCCGGGGTATTGCGCAAATCGACATCACCGGGCTCGGCGTTGTCGACGGCTGCGAGGCGTCGCGGCGTCCAGTGGGCTGGTGTCCACGCGTTAGGGTGCGTTGGTCGGCCTCCGTGAACAGGCCGGTAGAAAAGTTGGGCAATTCATGACCGCAGCAGCAGAAACGTCGATGCTCGAATCGCGGGTCGGCCATTACTACCAGATCGACGGCACATACCAGGTCGGCCGCGAGAAGGTACGCGAGTTCGCCCGTGCAGTTCAGGACTATCACCCCGCGCACTGGGATGTCGCCGCTGCCGCTGAGCTTGGATATTCGGACGTGGTGGCACCGCTGACATTCACGTCGGCCCCGGCTATGGCAGCCAATCGGCACCTGTTCGAATCGGTGGTCATCGGTTACGAGATGTACCTGCAGACCGAAGAAGTCTTCGAGCAGCATCGACCGATCGTCGCCGGCGACGAACTGCACATTGACGTCGAGCTGTCATCGGTGCGCCGGATCGCCGGCAGAGACCTGATCACCGTGACCAACACCTTCACCGACACTGCCGGCGAGCGGGTGCACACGCTGCACACCACCGTCGTCGGCGTCACTTCCGAGGATGTCGATCCGGCGATCAGGGCGACCGCGCAGCAAGTGATGATGCATGACGTGAACCTCGCCGGAATCGAATATGCCGATGCGGCATACCAGAAGACGGTGCGCCCCGCGGGCGAGGTTCGGCTCGCCCAAGAAGATCCGACCCGTACCCCCGGGACGCCGACCTTCGATGACGTGAAGGTCGGCGACGAGTTACCCGTGCACCACGCCCGACTCTCTCGCGGCGACCTGGTGAACTACGCCGGCGTGGCCTGCGACGCCAACCCGCTGCACTGGGACGAGAACCTCGCCAAAATGGCCGGGCAGCCCGATGTGATCGCCCACGGAATGCTCACCATGGGTTTGGGTGCCGCATTCGCCTCCGCATGGTCGGGCGATCCCGGTGCGGTGACCCGTTACGCGGTGCGGCTGTCCCAGCCCGTGATCGTGTCGGCCGCCGAGGGTGCAGACATCGAATACAGCGGCCGGATCAAGTCGCTGGACCCGGCAACTCGCACCGGCGTCGTCATTGTCGCCGCGAAGTCCGGCGGCCGGAAGATCTTCGGCCTGGCGACGTCGCATATCCGCTTCCGCTGACCCAGCCGGGGCACGCGCGGGTACCTACCGTGCCATGTTGGCGAAGCGCGACAGGTGCAGCTGGTGGGCGACGGTGACCGTCTTGGTCGGGCCGTTGCGGTGCTTGGCCAGAATGAAATCGGCCTCTCCCCCACGCGGATCGTCGCGCTCGAAAGCATCCGGCCGGTTCAACAGGATGACCATGTCGGCGTCCTGCTCCAGCGATCCCGACTCGCGAAGGTCGGACAGCATCGGCTTCTTGTCGGTGCGCTGCTCGGGACCACGGTTCAGCTGAGCGATCGCCACCACGGGCACCTCGATCTCTTTGGCCAACAGCTTGAGTTGACGCGAGAATTCGGAAACCTCGACCTGGCGTGACTCGTGCTTCTTGCCCGAGGTCATCAGCTGTAGGTAGTCGACCACGACCAGCTTCAGGTCGGCCTTCTGCTTCAGCCGGCGTGCCTTGGCGCGGATCTCCATCATGGTCAGGTTCGGCGAGTCGTCGATATACAGTGGCGCCTCGCTGATTTCGCTCATCCGCCGCGCCAGCCGGGTCCAGTCGTCGTCGTTCATTCGGCCCGAACGCATGTCGGCCAGCTTGATCTTCGCCTCGGCCGACAGCAGCCGCATCACGATCTCGGACTTGCTCATTTCCAGCGAGAAGATGACGCTCGCCATCCGGTTCTTGATCGAGCACGACCGCAAAAAATCCAATCCAAGGGTCGATTTGCCCACTCCAGGTCTAGCCGCGACGATGATCATCTGTCCGGGATGCAGACCGTTGGTCACCTCGTCGAGTTCGGTGAACCCGGTCGGCACGCCACGGGACATGCCGCCGCTGGAGGCGATGGCGTCGATCTCGTCCATCGTCGGCTGCAGCAGATCCTCGAGCGGAACGAAGTCCTCCGACAACCGCCGCTCGGCGACGTCGTAGATCTCGGCCTGCGCGCGGTCCACGATCTCGGCCACGTCGGCGCCCTCGGCACCCGCATAGCCGTACTGCACGACCCGCGTTCCCGCCTCCACGAGGCGGCGCAGCAGCGCCTTCTCGGCCACGATGCCCGCGTAGTATCCAGCGTTGGCAGCGGTCGGCACCGTGGAGATCAGCGTGTGCAGATACGGCGCTCCGCCGATCCTGCGCAGCAGCCCGCGGCGGTCCAGTTCGGCGGCCACGGTCACCGCGTCGGCGGGCTCCCCGCGCCCGTACAGATCCAGAATCGAGTCGTAGACGTTCTGGTGTGCGGGGCGATAGAAGTCGCCAGGCCGCAGCCGTTCCAGCACATCGGCGATGGCGTCCTTGCTCAGCAGCATCCCGCCCAGCACCGACTGCTCCGCGGCCAGATCCTGCGGTGGCTGACGGCTGAACTCCTCGCTGGGCGGTGCAGCGTCCATGCCGGGCGCTAGGTCATCAACGACCGCCACGGGCTCTCGCCTCCCTCTGCAACATGATACGAACATACATTCGATGACCGACACTCGCAGCGTAGGTCCGGACGCTCACACACCCCTGAACCAAGCACCCGTAAGCCTCGCGCCTGGAAGACCGTAAGCGTTGCTGGGCCGCACTTGAAAGGGCCGCTGTTCATAAGGTTGTGCATCGTGTGTGCATATCCATCGACACCTGTGTTGAGTGGGGTGTGGAGAACCTGTGGATTAAAACGCGGCGCTGCGACATCCCTGCTGATAAGGGTCGTACACAAAGGGTGATTTGGTGTGGAGAAGAATCTCTTCGGCGTGTCGTCGCAGGTTACTGCGCCGGGCGTGTTGGCTTTCGGCCATATTTTCGCTGAGTTACGGGGGGGTTAAGGGGCCCACTCGGCGACGTCACCGAAATAGTTCGCCAGCCCGACACACGAGGGCCATCCACAGCGGAACCGCTCGGCGCGCTCGCGGCAGAACAAAATCCGGCGGCCGCCGATTTAAGGCAGCCGCCGGATGTCAACAAACAGTGCTGAGTTAGCTATCCGCGACGACGTTGAGCGCAACGTCGACATTGATCTCGGGGTGCAGATGCACCGCGACCGAATGGGTGCCGACCGCCTTGATATGAGACTTGGGCAACCGAATAATGCGCTTGTCGAGATTCGGGCCGCCGGCCTTCTTGATTGCCGCGGCGACATCGCCGGCGGTCACCGAGCCGAACAGCTTGCCGGAATCGGCCGCCGTTTTCACCGGCAGCGGGACCGGCCCGAGCGCCTCGATCGCCGTCTTGATCTCGTTGGCGTGCCCAAGATCGCGCACCGCCTTGGTTTCGCGAGCCCGTCGGATCTCGTCGGCCTGCTTCTGGGCACCGCGCGAGGCGAGGATCGCCAGGCCGCGCGGAAGGAGGAAGTTACGGCCGTACCCGTCTTTGACCTCGACAGTCTCGCCGATGGTACCGAGATGGTCGACGTCGGCCGTCAGAATCAGCTTCATCGTTTTCGTACTTTCGGTTGGGCGTGCGGCGGTTAGCGCGCCGACGATGTGAAGGGCAGCAGGGCCACCTCGCGGGCGTTCTTCACCGCGATCGCGATGTCGCGCTGGTGCTGCACGCAGTTACCGGTGACACGACGGGCCCGGATCTTGCCGCGCTCGCTGATGTAGGTGCGCAGCAAGTTGGTGTCCTTGTAGTTGATCGGCTGGCCCTTCTTCGAGCAAAAGACGCATTTCCGTGTCTTGATCGGCTTTTCCGGAGCCGGGCGCCGTTTCGTGGACTTGGGCATGTGTTTCTTTCTTTCCGTTTGCTACTGGTCTTGTGTTGGTTGCCGTCAGAACGGCGGTTCTTCGTCGCCGCCGGCGAAGGAGCCCGATGCCGGGGCACTGCCCCAGGGGTCGTCAGCCGGAGCGCTGCTTGCCTGTGCCGGGGGCGCCTGACGGGAGCCGCCGCCGCTGCCGAAGCCGCCTCCTCCGCCGCCGCTGCGGCTGGCCTTGTTGACCTTGGCGGTGGCGTAGCGCAGCGAGGGCCCGATCTCGTCGACCTCGACCTCGAAGACGGTGCGTTTCTCGCCTTCGCGGGTCTCGAACGAGCGCTGCTTGAGCCGTCCGGTGACGATCACCCGCGACCCGCGGGTGAGGCTTTCCGCGACGTTCTCGGCGGCTTCCCGCCAGATGTTGCAGCGCAGGAACAGCGCTTCACCGTCTTTCCATTCCGAACTCTGGCGGTCAAAGATCCGAGGGGTCGACGCCACGGTGAAATTCGCGACGGCGGCACCCGACGGCGTGAACCGCAGTTCAGGGTCGGCGGTCAGGTTTCCGACAACGGTGATAGTGGTGTCACCAGCCACTGTGTCCTCCTGGGTCCATCCTGGCTCTCGCCTAGGGACGGTAAACGGTCATGAGCATGTTCTCGCTGAGCCTACGCAAAGGCGCCGACGGCCGGGGAGCGTGCGCGCTACCCGGCTCAGTGCTTGTCGGTGCGCATCACCTTGGTGCGCAACACCGACTCGTTGAGGCTCAGCTGACGGTCGAGCTCGGACACCGTGGCCGGCTCTGCCTTGAGGTCGACGACCACGTAGATGCCTTCGCCGTGCTTGGCGATCTCGTAGGCCAGCCGGCGCTTACCCCAGATGTCCACCTTGTCGACGGTTCCGCCGTCTTTACGGACGACGTTGAGGAACGTCTCCAGGGACGGAGCAACGGTGCGCTCATCAAGTGTGGGGTCAAGAATGACCATGATTTCGTATGGACGCATGGAAACCTCACCACCTCCTCTGGTCTGTACGGCCACGGTCGATCCGTGGCAGGAGAGTCGCCTGCGTCGGCAACCGCCCCAGGGTACCGGACGACCGGCCGGCCGAGAAATCCGAGAAGTTACTGCCGCTGGCGCAGGTATTCCTCGGCCCGGGCCTTGGTCGCGTCGTCGGCCTTGGCGAGCGCACCGGAGTCGAACGGCGGCTGCGGGTCGTATTCGATGAGCAGCTGGGCGGCCTGCGCGGCCTCTCGGTCGACGAGGAGCTCGGTCAGCCGCAGGGCCATGTCGATGCCGCTGGACACCCCGGCGGCGGTGATGATGCGCTGCGGTAGGTGCTCGACGACCCGGTCGGACACGTAGCGTGCGCCCAACTCGTTGAGCAGATCGGCGGCCCGCCAATGCGTAGTCGCGGTCAGCCCGTCGAGCAGTCCCGCGGCGGCGAGCAACAACGCACCCGTGCACACCGAGGTGGTGAATGTGGTGGTCGGGTGTACCGCCTTCAGCCAGGCCCGGATCGGCTCGTCGTGAATCAGCTGGCGGGTGCCGATGCCGCCGGGCACCACCACCACGTCAGGCGCGCTGATTTCGTCGAAGCTGGCATCACAGGCGACGCCGAGCATGCCGTTCTCCGTGCGCACCTCACCGCGGCGGTGTCCGACGAATGTCACGTCGATCGACGGAATGCGTTGCAGCACTTCGTAAGGCCCGACGGCGTCGAGTGCGGTGAAGCGCGGGAACAACGGGATTGCGACCAGCATCTACGCCTGCCTTGTTGCCGTCTCGAGTTCGGTGTCGATGTCGAGTGGGAGCGCCGGCGCGGCCGACCGCCGCGACCGGGCCGGACGCAGCCAGTCGGGCAGCCATCCGGGCGGCGCATCGGGGGCGCGGTCGAACGGCCCGGCCACCGGGTCGTCCACGCGTCCCCCCCAGCGCACCAGATCTTCGTCAGGCCGGTAGATCTGACGGATCACCAGCACGCACAGCGCGACGACAGCGATGTCGCGCAACAACACCGTCGTGGTGAAAAACTGTTCCGGCAGCGAACGATTCGGGTTGCCGTACAGGTAGTACATCCGCGGCACCCATACCAGCGCGTCGATCGTCATCCACGCCAGCAACACCCGTCGATGCGGCAGCGCCAGCACCGCCAGCGGCACCAACCACAACGAGAACTGCGGGCTCCACACCTTGTTGGTCAACAGGAACGCGGCGACGACCAGAAATAACAGCTGCGGCACCCGGGGCCGGTGCGGCGCGGTGAACGCGATGTAAGTGATTGCCGCACAACACGCGACGAACAACACCGCCACCACCGCGTTGAGCACCGTGGGCGGCTCCCAGAAGCCCAGCTTCGGATCGAAACCGTGCCAGCCGGTGAACGACTTGATGATGTTGTACACCGAATCCATGTCGTCGCCGCGTCGGGCGTTGAGCCGGAAGAACTCCGACCAGCCCCGCGGAAAGAGCACCAGCACAGGCAGATTCACCAGCGCCCAGGTCAGCACCGCGGCCCCCGCCGTGCGGACCAGAGCACGAACACGGCCGGTCCGGATGCCCAGCACCAGCATCGGGCCCAAGAACAGCAGCGGATACAGCTTGGCCGCGGCGCCCAAGCCGATCAGCACGCCGGCCAGCACCGGTTTGCGTCGCGCCCAGGCCAGCAGCCCACCCATCGCGAATCCCGTTGCCAGCGCATCGAAATTCGTGAATATCTGAAAGATCAGCAGCGGCGAGGCGGCCACCAGCGCCGCGTCCCAGATGCGGCGGCCGGACAGGCCGGCAGTGGCCCACACGGTCGCCAACCAGGCCAGCGCCAGCCCGAACGCGGCGACATCGAAGAAGACCACCACCTCCGCGACCACCGGAAGCGGTGCCAGCTTGCTCACCGCGGTGTAGGTCTTGGCCAGCGCCATCGACGCGTACTGATAGAGCCCGGTCAGCACCGGATACTCCATGTAGCGCACCGCGGGCTTGCCGTCGTAGCGAATCTGCGGTGTGTTGCCGGCGTCGGTTTCGACCCAGCTCGACTTGTACGGAAACATGCCCTTGTTCAACAACTCCGCGCCGTACAGCGGCACCGTATCCGAGTAGCACAACTCGTAGTAGGCGCGCTGGTTGTCCCAGTTGGCGACGCGCTGGTCCCCGGTGCCGGTACCGGTGCTCTGCAGGCAGGCCGCCTTCGTCGACCAGCCCAGCGCCATGAACACCAGGGCGATCATGAACATCACCCGCACCGGCGTCATCCATCGGGCGCGGCCGATCAGCGCGTGCCGGCCCACCGGACCGCCGATGGCGTCGGCAAACGCGGAGCCCAAAGGGTCGGTGTGGCTGGGGCAATCGCGGTTGTCGACGCTGCGCAGATCGTCGGCCAGCGTCCGCGGGGAAATGGTGGCGCTCTGCTGCCGAGCGCCGGTCACGGCGGCGGTTGCCCGAATGGCGGCGGTCCGAACTGTCCCGGCGGCGCTCCGGGCGGGGGCGGCGGTGCCGCAGTGATCGTCGTGGGCGGTCCGACCGGAATGGTGATGCCCGGCGCCACCTCGATGGTCGGCTGGATGACGGTCTCCGACGGCGGCGGGGGCGGCGGGGGCGCGACGGGTACACCCGCGTAGCCACCGATCTCGGTCGGCTTGGGGAAGGTCTCGTTGGAGGTACCCTTCAGCGCACCGTCCATCGTCGACTTCCAGATATCCGACGGCAGACCTGAGCCGTAAACCTCTGCGCCCGAAGCGGTTACCAGCGGCACATTGTCCTGGACGGTTCCCACCCACACCGCCGTCGACAACGATGGGGTGTAGCCGACCATCCAGGCGTCCTTGTTGGCTTGGGTGTCGCCCAGCTGCACCGTGCCGGTCTTGGCCGCCGACGCCCGGCCGCCCGACAGGGCGTGGCCCCGCGAATAGGCGGCGATCGGTTGCATGGCCGCGGTGGTGTTGTCGGCGACCGCCTTGTCGATGCGTTGGTCGGCGCCCTTGTCGGAGTTGCCGGCGTCGAAAAGCACTTGGCCATCGGCGTTGACCACCTTTTGCACCAGATGCGGCGGGTGGTACACGCCGGAAGCGGCCAGCGTGGCATACGCCGAGGCCATGTCGACCGGCCGAGTTTGGTACTGGCCCAGTACAATTCCGTTGTTAGGCGGGCCGCCCTTGCCGTCTTCGGACAGCGTGTGCGGAACGCCGGGGAAACCCTTGGCGATGCCGGCCTGGAACGCGGCGTCGGCGACGGCCTGGGGTCCGTTCTTGAGCTTGAGCATCAGCCGGTAGTAGGCGGTGTTCAGTGACATCTTCAGCGCCTCGGCGATATTGCAGGTGCCACAGTTCTCGCCGTCGACGTTGGTGATTTTGATGCCGTCGACCGTGAGCGGCGAGCTGTCGATCTGGAAGCCCAAGCCGATGTTCTGCTCGAGAGCGGCGATCAACGCAAACACCTTGAACGACGATCCGGTCTGCAGCCCGGCCTGGGCGAAATCGAAGCCGTTCGCGTCCGCGCCGCCGTAGTAAGCGCGGACGGCGCCGTTGTGCGGGTCGATGGACACCACGGCCGAGCGCATGTCGGGGTCTTGCCCGTCAAGGTATTTCGACACCGCCTTCTCGGCGGCCTGCTGGGCCTTCGGATCGATCGTGGTGGTGATCTGCAGGCCCTGCGTGTTCAGGGTCTGCTCATCGATGTTGAACAGCTCCATCAGCTCTTTGGTGACCTGACGCTGGATCAGGCCGTTGGGGCCAGTGGTCTGGTTCTGCACCCGGGCCTGATCGGGCGGGACGGTCTGGGGAAATGTCTGTGCCGCACGATCGCTCGCCGATAAGGCCTTGGTTTCCACCATGCCGTCGAGCACCCAGTTCCAGCGAGCCTCGGCGCCCTTGGGGTCCACGGCCGGGTCCAGCGAGGACGGCCGGCGAATCAGCGCCGCCAAGAGCGCTCCCTCGGAAACGCTGAGCTGGTCGACGGGCTTGTCGAAGTAGGCCTTGGACGCCGCCGAAATCCCGTAGGCGCCGCGCCCGAAGTAAATGATGTTCAGGTAGGCCTGCAGCACTTCATCTTTGGACCACTCCCCCGACATCTTGGTGGCGATGACGAGTTCCTTGGACTTGCGCAGCAGACCGGCGAATCCGTGCTGAGCGGAGCCGACGAGCGCGTTCTTCACGTATTGCTGCGTGATTGTCGACCCGCCCTGCAGATCGCCGTTGCCGAAGAGGTTGTTCTGCACGGCTCGCGCGAAGCCGGTGATGTCAAAGCCGGGGTTCGAATAGAAGTTGCGGTCCTCGGCGGCGATGACCGCCTGGCGGACGGGCACCGGCACCTGGTTGATGTTGACGTCTACCCGATTGCCCTCGGGAGGAACGATTTTCGCGATCTCCGAGCCGTCGCTGGCCAGGATCGTCGAAACCTGGTTGGTGCGGATGTTGCCCGGCTTGGGAATGTCGACGATGAAATACGCCATCGTGAAGGTGACGATCGGCAACAGGATCAGGACCGCCGCGGTGAGGTAGGCCGCGCGCCGCACCCACCGCCAGTTGATCTGGTCGACCCAGCTCCAGTCCACGCCCTGCCCGGGAGCCCGGTGGCTCGGCACGTCGGGGTCGCCGGCCGGGCCGGGCCTTCGAGGTGGAGGCGGTGGCGGCGGGGGGCCTTCCGGTGGGCGACCCGAGAGCGGGCGGTCGCGCCGCGGCGGGGTGCTCGACCGGCCATCGAGGGCGGCCTTCACTTCGTCGATCGCGTCGCGCGGCTTGGACGCCGGGCCGGCCAGTGCGGCCCTGACCTCGTCGATGGGGTCGGACCGCCGAGGCGACCGGTCATCGACGACCGGCGGCAGGATCGTCGTCTGCCGGTCGTCGGGAGGGACCCGGCGCCGGGTCCCGCCGTCGGCGCGGTGCGCCCGACGGCCGGAATCGTCCTGACGATCGGGATTGGCTTCCGTGCCCATACGCTCAGTCGCCGACCCGTTCGGGTCATCGGACGACTGATCGTGGCGCCCTTCGTTATTCAATGGCCGTGCGGGCGCCGTTGCGTGCCGTTCGCGGGCCGCGGGTCCCCTTGGGTGGGCGTTCCGCGCCGAGCACATACGACTTGACTAGGTGATTCCAGCTGCAGGTTCGGCACACCTCGACCACGTGGACCGAGAACTCGGCGAACTTGGTCGTCAGCATGATCAGCTCTTCTGCCGTGCGAGCCGAACCCGACACCGCACCCAGGTGATCCCCGAACACCCAGGACACCAGAGTGAGCTGCTCCTTGCGGCAGATCGGGCACATCACCTGGCTGGTTTTGCCGTGAAATTTCGCGGCGCGCAGCAAATAGGGGTTTGCGTCACACACCTCGGACACACCCGTGCGGCCCGAGTAGACCTCGGCCAGCAGTGAGCGGCGCCGAAGCGCGTAGTCCACCACTTGTCGCTGCAGTCGCACGTTCACCAGAGTACGTCGCCGTCGGCACCGCCGACACGCAACCAACGCTGTCGGCACCGCTGCGCCGCGGTAACAACAGGTGACTTCTACCATCTTCCCCATGGCGAAATGGCTGGGCGCACCACTCGGCGGCGGGGTGACAACCGCAACCCGCGCCAAAGACACTGACCGGCAAGACACGTGTGCGGTGCTCGACAACGCGCTCGGCGACGGCGAGCTGTCCGGCGAGGAACACCGCGAGCGCGTCAGCAAGGCCACCAATGCCGTGACGCTGGGTGATTTGAAGGTCCTGGTGTCGGACCTGCAGGGCAGCACGCCGCCGCGGCTGCGCGCGGCAAAGTCGACGGTGCTGCCGAGAGTTCCCGCCAGAGGCATCGCGATCGCCGCGTTGGTGGTGTCGGTGCTATTCGGCATGGGCCTGGGCTGGGGCCTGTACGGGAACACCAGCTCACCGCTGGACTTCACCAGCGACCCGGGCGCCAAGCCGGACGGCGTCGCGGCCGTGGTGCTGACCCCGCCCAAGCAACTGCAGTCGCTCGGCGGGCTCACCGGCCTGCTGGAGCAGGCCCGCCAGAAATTCGGCGACACCATCGGTTACCGACTGCTCGTCTACCCCACCTACGCCAGCATTTATCGCCCGGACCCGTCCGACGACCGCCGGGTGCTGGACTACGACTATCGCGGCGGCTGGGGCGACCCGACCACCTCGCCCAAGACCGACTCCAAGGCCGTCGCGGCGGACCTGGGCAAGTTCGACGTCAAGGCTGCGGTCGGCATCATGCGCGGGGCCCCCGAGACGGTGGGCATCAAAGCGTCCGACGTCAAGTCGACGTACCTGATCATCGAACCGGCCAAGGACCCGACCGCCCCCGGAACGTTGACCCTGTCGGTGTACGTCTCCAGCGATTACGGCGGCGGATCGATTGATTTCGCAGGTGACGGCACCGTCAAGCGAGTGACCTACCCCTCCAGCTGAGGGCGGCGCCCGCGCCGTCTGATCAATCCGGTCTTGGTGATTTACGGCATGCCAACACCGGCTGGTGTTGTGCCTAATATATCGGAGCGATACTATTTCGCGAGGCGTCGACCCGTCGTAACCAGTGATGCAAAGGAGGTGATTCGATGCTGGAACTCGCCATCCTTGGCCTCCTTATCGAATCGCCGATGCATGGCTATGAGTTGCGCAAGCGGCTGACCGGCCTACTCGGCGCGTTCCGCGCGTTTTCCTACGGTTCGCTCTACCCGGCGCTGCGCCGCATGCAGGCGGATGGGTTGATCGCCGAGAACGCGGCGCCGGCCGGTACTCCGGTCCGGCGGGCCCGTAGGGTCTACGAGCTCACCGAGAAGGGTCGCCAGCGTTTCGGCGAGTTGGTGGCCGACACCGGTCCGCACAACTACACCGACGACGGCTTCGGCGTGCATCTGGCGTTTTTCAATCGCACTCCGGCGGAGGCTCGTATGCGGATCCTCGAAGGTCGCCGCCGGCAGGTCGAAGAACGCCGGGAAGGTCTGCGTGACGCCGTGGCGCGGGCCAGCAATTCACTCGACCGCTACACGCGGCAACTTCATCAACTCGGGCTCGAGTCCAGTGAGCGCGAAGTGAAGTGGCTCAACGAGCTCATCGCGGCGGAGCGGGCGGCGCCCGGGCTCACCGAGCAGGCATAAACCGCGCACGAAATCAGTAAGCCCCCAAGACATAGGTAATTGAGGTAAGGAGAACGCCCTATGAATCAGCACAACGCGCCGGAGGCGTCGGCCGAGGTACGAGTCGCCATTGTCGGCGTCGGTAACTGCGCGTCCTCCTTGGTTCAGGGCGTGCAGTACTACTACGACGCCGACCCGAACAGCACCGTGCCCGGTCTGATGCACGTCAACTTCGGCCAGTACCACGTACGCGACGTGAAGTTCGTGGCCGCGTTCGACGTGGACGCCAAGAAGGTCGGCTTCGACCTGTCGGAGGCGATCTTCGCGTCGGAGAACAACACGATCAAGATCGCCGACGTGCCACCGGCCAATGTGACGGTGCAGCGCGGCCCGACGCTCGACGGCATCGGCAAGTACTACGCAGAGACCATCGAGATCTCCGACGCCGAAGCCGTCGATGTGGTCCAGGTGCTGCGTGAGGCCAAGGTCGACGTGCTGGTGTCCTACCTGCCGGTGGGCTCCGAGGAGGCCGACAAGTTCTACGCGCAGTGCGCGATCGACGCCGGCGTGGCGTTCGTCAACGCGCTGCCGGTGTTCATCGCCTCCGACCCGGTGTGGGCCAAGAAGTTCACCGACGCCGGTGTCCCGATCGTCGGCGACGACATCAAGAGCCAGGTCGGCGCGACGATCACGCACCGCGTGATGGCCAAGCTGTTCGAGGACCGCGGTGTGCAGTTGGACCGCACCATGCAGCTCAACGTCGGCGGCAACATGGACTTCCTCAACATGCTCGAGCGTGAGCGGCTGGAGTCCAAGAAGATCTCCAAGACGCAGGCCGTGACCTCCAACCTGCAGCGTGAGTTCAAGACGAAGGACGTGCACATCGGCCCGTCCGACCACGTCGGCTGGCTCGACGACCGCAAGTGGGCCTACGTGCGGCTGGAAGGCCGCGCCTTCGGTGACGTGCCGCTGAACCTGGAGTACAAGCTCGAGGTGTGGGACTCGCCGAACTCGGCGGGCGTCATCATCGACGCGGTGCGGGCGGCCAAAATCGCCAAGGACCGCGGTATCGGCGGACCGGTGATCCCGGCGTCGGCCTACCTGATGAAGAGCCCCCCGAAGCAGCTGCCCGACGACGTCGCACGCACGCAGCTCGAGGAGTTCATCGCCGAGGGCTAGTTCGCTTTTGTCGGGTGTGGGGCGGGGTCGCATTGCGCGGCCTCGCCCCACACTCGTTTCGTGGGCGCTGACGGTTACGCGTGGCCTCACACTCAATTCGTCAGCACAGCGCTGTGCACCTGCCATACCGTGAACGATCTGCTGTGCAGTCGCTTAGCATTACGCGCAGCACCCTTCATCGACGAGTCAGGTCCCAGTCACGGATGAAAGTTCAGCCCGCCGCTTTCCTGCGCACCACCCTGCCCCTCGACCTGTCCCGGCTCGCCGAGCTCGACGGCGGGCGCTACCACTCGATCTGGCTGCCCGATCACATGGTCAGCTTCTGGCCGGACTCGATCTGGACGCCCGAATTCACCGATCTCGCCACCGCGTCGCCGTCACCACATCGCCATCTCGACGGCCTGTCGGTAGCGGCCGCGGCCGCCGTGCTGACCAAACGGGTGCCGTTGGTCAGCGCGGTGGTCGACACGGTGCGACGCCACCCCGCCCTGCTGGCCCAGACGGCGCTGACGATCGACCATCTCGCCAAGGGCCGATTCATCCTCGGCCTGGGCAGCGGCGAGAGTGAGAACACCCTGCCGTACGGCTTCGACTTCTCGCGACCGGTCAGCCGTTTCGAGGAAGCGCTGACGGTGATCCGGCTGCTCTGGGACAGCGACGGGCCGGTGGACTTCGAGGGGCAGTTCTACACGCTGCATCACGCGCGCATGGACACCGAGCCGTACCAGGGCCGCGTGCCGCAGATCTGGATCGGCGCCAGCGGCCCGCGCATGCTCGACATCGCCGGCCGTCACGCCGATGGCTGGTGGCCCGCCGGGGCCTGGACCCCGGAGCACTATGCCGAGATGCTTTCGGCCGTAAGGACATCCGCCGAGCGTGCCGGCCGCGATCCGATGGCGATCACGCCGGGCTTCATGCAGGTGTGCCTGATCGGCGCGAATGACGACGCCCTGGAAGAGATCCTGCAGGCTCCGCTGGTCAAGGCATTTCTACTGCAGGTGTCGGCAGAGATACTGCGCGGCTTCGGGTTTGAACACCCGATGGGCGAAAGTTGGCGTGGGTTCCAAGACATCGACCCCGCGGTGCTCACCCGTGAGCGGATCCTGGCGTTCCTGGACAACGTGCAGCCCGAGATGCTGCTTGCCGTCGTGCCACACGGGACACCCCGAGAGGTCGCGAAGATCATCAAAACTTACGTGGACGCGGGATTGCGGGTCCCCAAGATTCTGGACTACGGAGCCATGGCCGGCCTGACGTACGCTGCGTCGTCGGCTGCCAATGTCCTTGCGGCAGAGGATGAACTGATGCGGCTGTGCGGAGACCATTCGTGAGCGCCCGATTGGACGCCGCCGAGCTGCTGGGCGCCGCGGAGGCGGAGACCGGATTACACGACTACGGCGACCCCACGTTGCCCGGGCGCTTCGCCGTTGCCGCCGGCCATCTGAACGGCCTCGGCATGGACGCCGACGGCACCCGCGAAGCGGCGCGGATGTGCCGATGGTTACTGACATCGCGGCTGGAATTCATCGAGGACCGCAACCGGTACCCGATCGGCGACGAAGTTGTCGAGGCGCCGATGTTCGTCACTGGCGAACCACGTTCCGGCACAACCCTGATGCACGCGCTGATGTCCGTCGATCCACACGCGCGGGCGTTGCGCTTCTGGGAGGTGATGTACCCGTCGCCGCCGCCGGGGCTGGCCGGCCCCGACGACCCCCGTCGCGAGCAGGCCGACTCCGACTGGCGCGAGATCAACGGCAAGATGCCCAAATGGCTGCACAGCCATCCCTACAACGACATGCTGGGCAACGGCCTACCCGAGGACGAACGCACCTGGGCGTTCGACTTCCGGGTGATGACACCGACGGCGTGGTGGCGGGTGCCGATGCAGTCACTGGTCGGCGGTCTGGCCACCGATCCCGCGGCCCAGTACCGGCTGCACAAGGCCATGCTGCAACAACTGCAATACCGGCGGCCGCGAAAATACTGGGTGCTGAAGGGCTTTCACGGCTTCCGGCTCAAGGAGATGTTCGAGGCTTATCCCGACGCCACCCTGGTCTGGCTGCACCGCGACCCGGTGCAGGTTGCGGCGTCGCGCACCATGATGATGGCTGACATCGCCGAAGGCATCGTCGGCCCTGTCGACCTGCACGCCGAAGCGAAGAAGCACCTGGAGATGACCCGCGCCAGCATCGCCAACACGATGAGCAATCCGATGGTGGACGACCCGCGCATCCTGCACATCCGTTACACCGACTTCATCGCCGATCCCGTCGCGACCGTGCAGCGCTACTACCGGTTCTGCGGCCGCGAGGTCACGCCCGACGCCGAATCCGCGATGCGCGGCTATCTGGCCAACAATCGCGGTGACCGATACGGCAAGTTCCGCTACTCCACTCAGCTTTTGATCGACATCGGCGAAGACCTCGACGCGCTGCACGCGGAATTCAAGCCGTTCCGCGAGCGATTCGGCGTCGCGATCGAGAACCGTGGCTGACACGATGGCGGCCCACCCGCGTCTGTCGGTGCACAACGTCACCTTCTACGGTGCCGCGTTGGCAGAGCTGCAAGAGCACTGGGCAGCACTGGGCGTATCCCGGTTGAGCATCCTGGACAGCCAGCTGCTCGACCCCGAGCTTCCAAAGCTGTTGCAGCGCACCAGCTACACCGTGGAGGCGGTCTATCACCTGTTCGCCGGCGGCCGGCTGACCAGCGACCCGCGGGCCGCGCGGGATGCACTGCTGCCGGTGATCGACGCCGCGGCCGGCGCGGGGGCACGCATGGTGTACCTGCTCACCGGCGGCCGGGACACCCTCACCTGGGGTCAGGCCGCCGACCGGTTCGCCGCGATGATCGCCCCCTGCGTGACGCATGCCAAGCAGGCCGGTGTGGCGCTGGCCGTCGAAAACGCCTCCAGCCTCTATGCCGATCTGCATCTCGCCCATACGCTGCGCGACACTGTCACGCTGGCCGAGATGAGCGGGCTGGGTATCTGCATCGACCTGTTTCACTGTTGGGCCGAAGGCGATTTCGAGGCGATGGTGCAGCGCGCCCTGCCGCGTACCGAGCTCGTCCAGCTCAGCGACTATGTACTGGGCGATCGCGCGCTGCCCGGCCGGGCGGTTCCCGGCGACGGCGCGATTCCGATCGAAGAATTCGTCGCTCAAACCCTTGCCGCGGGCTACTCACATGGGTTCGACTTGGAACTGATCGGACCCCGAATCGAGCACGAGGGGCGTCTGGAATCCGCCCGGCGCGCCTGCGCGTACGTCGGGGCAATGCTGGACAGATTGGGTGCGTGACAATGGCTTTCGGCGACGGTGCTGACGACGTAGCGCTGCGCACAGCGTGGAGCGAGTTCTGTGCACAGCTGCAGCGAGCGGGCGACCAGGTGTTCAAAGACGCCAACGCCACCTCGAGGGTGCAGCGTGTCGACGCGTTCCGCTTCCTGACGCAGAACCTGGGCCAGGCTTTCGATCTGTCGCTCGAGACGCGCGACACCCACTATCCGGTGCTACACACCTTCACCGGCCCGACCCGCAAGCTCGGCGGGGACTGCGCCGACTTCACCTATCAGCAGGCCTGGATCGACGGGCGGTCGATGTACCGACTGTGCGGAAACCTAGGCACCGCACGGTTTTTCAACGTTACCGTGCAGGGCGCACGAGTCCGCGGGCACGGCGTGCTGCACGAGCCCTTCGGCGACACACCGGAGGCCAACCTGTTCGGCCCTCAACTCAGCGTCGGCGAGGACGGTGAATTCGAGATCTATATCGGCGGGTCCGAGCGTGGCCCCAACTGGCTACCCACCACCGAGCAATCGCGAAAGCTGTTCATCCGCCAGGGATTCGACCGGTGGGACGAGCTCCCTGCCCAGATGCGGATCGAGCGGGTCGACATGACCCACCCGAAACCGCTGCCCTCCCCCGAGATCATGGCCGAGGCGATGGAATGGGCCGGCGATTTCGTCACCGGCCTGATGTCTGACTGGCCGGAGTTTCCGTTCACCTACGGCGGCGTCGACGCCGAGCATCCCAACACGTTTCCCCGAGTCGGCACGACCGAAGCGGACAGCAAGCGCGGCCGCGCGGCCGCAAACATGTATTGGGAGCTGGCACCCGACGAGGCGCTGATCGTCGAATTCGACGCTCATGACGGGCTGTGGATGTTCACCAACATGGGCGTCTTCTTCAACAGCATGGATTACCTCTACCGCCCGGTGAGCTACACGCCGAGCCGCACCAAAGCCGACCGCGATGGGCGCATCCGGCTGGTCATGGCGCATCGTGATCCGAATGTCCACAACTGGCTGGACACCCAGGGCTTCGAGCGGGGCAACCTGACCTACCGCCACATGCTGGACGGCGAACCCACCGCGCTGGACACCCGCGTGGTCAAACACGACGACATCGCGCGCATGCTTCCGCCGGACACCGCCATGGTGAGTGCCGCGGAGCGCAGCGCCGCGATGTGGGAGCGATTCCACGGTATTCGCCGCCGTTATGTCCTCTAATGTCAAAGGTCGTGACCGAGATCTCCGAAGACGAACTGGACGGGCTGTCCGAATTCTCGCTGCTGTCCGAGAACGCCGAGCAGGCCGGCGTCACGGGTCCGCTGCCTGACGTAGAACGGGTCGAGGCCGACACGCCAAACGGCAGAATCAGCGCGCTGCGATGGGGCGCCACTGCCCCGCGAATCGTCTTTCTGCACGGCGGCGGACAGAACGCCCACACCTGGGACACCGTCATCGTCGGACTCGGCGTGCCGGCGCTGGCAGTGGACCTGCCCGGCCACGGTCATTCCGGCTGGCGCGAGGATGGCGATTACTCGCCGCGGAACAACGCCGACGCCGTGGCACCAATGCTCCGCGACTTCGCCCCCGATGCCGACCTGATCGTGGGCATGTCGCTGGGCGGGTTGACCGGGATCCGGGTGGGTGCGATAGCACCGGAACTGGTGCACGAACTCGTTCTCGTCGACGTCACCCCGTCGGCGTTACACCGGTATGCCGAGCTGACCACCGAGCAACAGGGCACGGTGGCACTGGTCTCCGGCGAGCGCGAGTTCCCCAGCTTCCAGGCCATGTTGGACCTGACCATCGCCGCGGCACCGCACCGCGAGGTCAAGGCGCTGCGACGCGGCGTGTTCCATAACTCCCGCCGGCTCGACAATGGCAACTGGGCATGGCGCTACGACGCCATCCGCGTCGTGCCCGACTTCGGCGATTTGTGGAGCGACGTCGACGCGTTGACCACACCCGTCACCCTGGTGCGCGGTGGCGCATCGCCGTTTGTCTCCGACGACGATGCCGCTGAACTTGCAAGCCGCGCAACGCATTTCCGTCAGGCGCACGTTGTCGAGAACTCCGGGCACTCCGTGCAAAGCGACCAGCCTCGAGCGCTGATCGGCCTGTTGGGCGGGGTACTCGACGCACGCTGATCGGCCGCGGCTCCTACGGTGGTTCCATGACCCGTCCCGTGCGCATCGGTGTACAACTGCAGCCCCAGCACGCCCCCCAGTACCGCCACATCCGCGACGCCGTGCGCCGCTGCGAGGACATCGGGGTCGACGTCGCCTTCACTTGGGATCATTTCTTCCCGCTCTACGGTGATCCCGACGGAGCGCATTTCGAATGCTGGACGGTTCTGGCGGCCTGGGCCGAGCAGACATCGCGCATCGAGTTCGGCGCGCTGGTGACGTGCAACTCTTACCGCAATCCGGAGCTACTGGCCGATATGGCGCGCACCGTCGACCACATTTCCGAAGGCCGGCTGATCCTGGGAATCGGATCGGGTTGGAAGGAAAAGGACTACGCCGAGTACGGCTACGAATTCGGCACGGCGGGCAGCCGCCTCGACGACCTGGCGGCCGCATTCCCCCGGATCACGTCGCGGCTGACCAAGCTCAATCCCGCGCCGACCCGCGACATCCCGATACTCATCGGTGGCAAGGGTCCGCGAAAGACGTTGCGACTGGTCGCCGAATACGGCGACATCTGGCACGGCTTCACCACCGTCGACAGCTATCCGGCCGCGGCCGCCGTGCTGGACGAACACTGCGCCGCCGTCGGGCGCGACCCGTCCACCATCGAGAGGTCGGCCGGCGTGGAGGACAACAGCGGCGTGCGCCGCGGCGAAGGCGTCGACGGGTTGATCGCCAACGCCGAAGGCCTGACCGCATTGGGGGTGACGCTGCTGACCGTGGGCGTCAATGGTCCCGACTACGACCTCAGCGCCGCCGAGGCATTGTGCCGCTGGCGCGACGCGCGCTAATTCGGGTTCGCCTGCAATTCATCCGCCGAACACCTTAACGAATGCGCAAATACATGAGAAACTTTCCTCCGCTGATCGCTGGTGCGGAGCTGCAACAGACCTGAAAGAGACTCATGCCGAAGAAATACGGAGTCAAAGAAAAGGACCAGGTTGTCAACCACATCCTCAACCTGGTGCTGACGGGGAAGCTGCGCAGCGGCGACCGGGTCGACCGCAACGAGATCGCACTCGGCTTGGGAGTCAGTCGCGTCCCGATTCAAGAGGCACTGGTCCAACTCGAGCACGACGGCATCGTGTCGACCCGCTATCACCGGGGTGCGTTCGTCGAGCGGTTCGATGAAACTACGGTCCTCGAGCATCACGAACTCGACGGCTTGCTCAACGGCATTGCCTCGGCACGCGCCGCGACCAACCCGACGCCGCGCATCCTGGGACAGCTCGACGCGCTGATGCGCTCGCTGCGCACCGCGAAGGATTCCCGGGTCTTTTCCGAAATCACTGCGGAGTACCGGCGCACCGTCAACGACGAGTACGCGGGTCCGCGACTGCGCGCCACCATCCGTGCCTCGCAGGACCTCATCCCCCACGCGTTCTGGATGAGCTACCAGAACAACCGCGACGACATGCTGCCGTACTACGAAGACGAAACGTCGGCGATCCAGCGGCGCGACCCGGAAGCCGCGCGCGCGGCGTGCGTCGGCCGCGCCTACCTGATGGCGCAAACCATGCTGGCCGAACTGTTCCGGCGCAGGGTTTTCGCCGCACCCGACGACGCCCGCCAAGTCGTGCCCGAGCCCCTTGGCGTGCTGGCGGGGTCCGAGGCGGTCTGCCGTGCGCCGTCGATGGCGCTCTAGTACAGCTCTCATCGCGCCGAGTTGCCGTTCGGTCGATAGCGTGGCGGTAATGAATCCGTGCGAAAGCCCGCGCGCCAAGCGCGGCGCCAAGCTGTTCGGACTGGCCACGACAATCCTGATCGTGTGCGGCCTGGTGCTGGCCGGACCCGCGCTCGCCGATAGAAACCAATGCGCGCCGGGCGGATCCGAGAGCGCGACCACCTTGCCGAAAGACCTGGCCAACGTCGGCGGCGTCGGTCAGGACGCCGACCACACGACGCCGACCGTCGAGCCGCTCAGCGCCGTGAACGTCGACGCGTTAGGCCTCGGCACGCCGGGCGTCCTGAACGTCGGCACGCTGTCGGACGCCCCGCCGTCCGTCTGCGTCGACGCCACCGGCACCTTCAGCGGCTTCGACAATCAGCTGCTGGGCGCCATCGCGAAAAAGCTGCGCCTGCAAGTCCGTTTCGCCAGCACGGATTTCTCCGCGCTGCTGGCCCAGGTTGCGTCGCGGCGCTTCGACGTCGGCTCGGCGTCGGTGAAAGCCACGGCCGCCCGGCGTCGCACCGTCGGGTTTACCAACGGCTACGACTTCGGCTACTACGCGCTGATCGTGCCGCCCGGATCACCGATCAAGGACTTCAGTGATCTCGCCGAGGGGCAACGTATCGGGGTCGTTCAGGGCACCGTCGAGGAGTCCTACGTCGTCGACACCCTGCACCTGCAACCGGTGAAGTATCCCGGCTTCGCCACCGTGTACGGCAGCCTCAAGACGCATCAAATCGACGCCTGGGTAGCGCCGGCGGCCCTGGCCGCCAACGTGATGCGGCCCGGCGATCCGGCGGTGGTCGTCGCGAATGCCTTCAGCCCCGGCGACTTCGTCGCCTACGCGGTCGCCAACGACAACCCGCCGCTGATCGCTGCCCTGAACTCGGGGCTGGACGCGGTGATTGCCGACGGCACCTGGGCGAAGCTGTATTCCGAGTGGGTCCCGCGGCCGCTGCCGCCGGGCTGGAAACCCGGATCGAAAGGCGCGCCGACTCCACAGCTGCCGGACTTCGCCGCGATCGCAGCGAGCAATCACCATAAGCCGGTGGGCCCGGCGGCCCCGAAATCCACGCTCGCGCAACTGCGTGACCAGTTTCTGGACTGGGATCTCTACAAACAAGCCATCCCCGCGTTGCTCACGACCGGGCTGCCCAACACGCTGATCCTGACCAACAGCGCCATCGTGATCGGGCTGGCGCTCGGCATGGTGCTGGCCATGGCCGGAATGTCGCAGTCGCGCTGGCTACGCTGGCCCGCGCGGATCTACACCGATATCTTCCGGGGTCTGCCTGAAGTGGTGATCATCCTCATCATCGGCATGGGCATCGGACCTCTGGTCGGCGGGCTGACCAACAACAACCCCTATCCGTTGGGCATCGCCGCGCTGGGGCTGATGGCCGCCGCGTACATCGGGGAGATCCTGCGCTCGGGAATCCAGAGCGTCGACGCCGGCCAACTGGAAGCCGCACGGGCACTTGGATTCAGTTATCCGGCCGCGATGCGGCTGGTGGTCGTGCCACAGGGCATCCGGCGTGTACTGCCCGCTCTGGTCAATCAGTTCATCGCGTTGTTGAAGGGCTCGGCACTGGTGTACTTCCTGGGCCTGGTCGCCCAGCAACGAGAGCTGTTTCAGGTGGGCCGCGACCTCAACGCGCAGACCGGCAATTTGTCACCGCTGGTGGCCGCGGGTCTGTTCTACCTGTTATTGACTGTTCCGTTAACGCATTTGGTGAACTACATCGACATCCGGCTGCGCCGCGGCAGTCCCGCCAACGAGTCGGAGGACCCGGCGACGATGGTCAGCTCCACACTCGGCCAGGGCATGATATGACCGCCGGCACCGCAGCACGGGCGTCAGTCTCGTTGGAAGCCAGGGACATTCACAAGACCCTCGGTGGGACAAAGGTGCTGCGCGGCGTCACGTTCGACGCCCCGGCGGGCAGCACAGTGGCCGTCATCGGGCCTTCTGGCTCGGGTAAGTCGACGCTGCTGCGTGCCCTGAACCGACTACACGAACCCGATGGTGGCGACATCCTGCTCGACGGGCGGTCGGTGCTGGACGACGATCCCGACGAACTGCGCCAGCGCATCGGCATGGTGTTCCAGAATTACAATCTGTTCCCACATCTGAGCATCCTCAAGAACGTCGCTCTGGGACCGCGCAAGTTGCGCGGGCTGTCCGCCGACGCCGCGCGAGAGCTCGCGCTGACTCAGCTGGAGCGAGTTGGCCTGAAGCACAAGGCCGGTGCCCGCCCCAGCATGCTGTCCGGTGGCCAACAACAACGAGTTGCGATTGCCCGTGCGCTTGCCATGGCTCCAGAGGTGATGTTCTTCGACGAGGCGACATCCGCGCTGGATCCGGAGATGGTCAAGGGTGCTCTCCAGCTCATCGCCGACCTCGGCGCCGGCGGCATGACGATGATCGTGGTCACCCACGAAATGGGTTTCGCCCGGTCGGCTTCGGACACCGTCGTGTTCATGGATCAGGGCAAAGTCGTGGAATCCGGCCCGCCAGAGCAGATATTCGAGGCCGCCAAGACCGAGCGGCTGCAGCGATTCCTGTCCCAAGTGCTTTGACGGGCTACAAATAGTCGCCGTAGCTACCTTGTACGTCACCCATATCGGGTTAGACTGCCGACTTATGGCGGACAGCGAATCCACCGCGGCCGAGGCGACCGAGCTTGCGGAAGGCTTGCACCGCGCGCTGTCCAAGCTGTTTTCGATACTGCGCCGCGGCGACCCGAGCGGAGTAGTCGCCGGCGAATTGACGTTGGCGCAGCTGTCGATCCTGGTCACTCTGCTCGATCAAGGCCCGATCCGGATGACGGACCTGGCCGCGCACGAACGGGTACGGACCCCTACCACGACCGTGGCGATCCGCCGGCTGGAGAAGATCGGGCTGGTGAAGCGCTCCCGTGACCCGTCCGACCTGCGCGCCGTGCTGGTCGACATCACCCCGCGCGGGCGGGCCGTGCACGCCGAGTCGCTCGCCAACCGGCGCGCAGCGCTCGCCGCGATGCTGCGCCAGCTTCCCGAGTCCGACCTGAACATGCTGACCAAAGCACTGGCGCCGCTGGAGCGCCTGGCCTCGGGCGAACCGACATCGGGCCCCGCGGGCGGAGAATCTCCCGCGCGCAAGCGTGCGTGAAAGTACCTGCTTTTCAACGGCATTGGTGACGTCCGTAGACTGACCCACATGCCAACTGCACTCATCACTGGTGCCGGCGGCGGTATCGGTTCCGCCATCGCCACGGCGCTGGCCCCGACGCACACGCTGCTGCTGGCCGGTCGGCCCTCCGATCGGCTCGACGCCGTCGCGGAACGGCTCGGCGCCACCACCTTCCCGCTGGACCTGACCGACACCGACGAGATCGAGGCCGCCTGCGAAATCGTCGACGAGCTCGACGTGCTGGTACATAACGCCGGGCTGTCCGTCCCGGGACGGGTCGCCGAATCGCATGTCGACGAATGGCGCGCCACCTTCAACGTGAATGTCTTTGGTGCGGTGGCTCTTACGCTAGAGCTATTACCCGCCCTGCGAAGCGCCCGGGGTCAGGTGGTGTTCATCAACTCCGGGGCGGGCCGTACGGTTTCACCGGGTATGGCGTCGTATTCGGCCAGCAAATTCGCGTTGCGCGCGTTCGCCGACTCGCTGCGCGCCGACGAGCCGGGCCTGCGGGTCACCACGATATTTCCGGGCCGCACCGACACCGAGATGCAACGCGACCTCATCGCTTTCGAGGGCGGCGAGTACGACGCCGCCAACTTCTTGCGGCCCGAGACCGTCGCCGCGGCCGTCGCCCAGGCCGTGGCGACGCCGCGCGACGGCCACGTCCACGACGTGGTGCTGCGGCCGGGCCGGCGGTAGTCGCCGCTCAGACCACCAGGTTGACCAGCCGGCCGGGGACCACGATCACCTTGCGGGGCGCGGCACCGGACAAGAACGCCTGGACCTTCTCATCCCCCAGCGCCGCGGCTTTCAACGTGTCCTCGTCGGCGTCGGCGGCCACCACCACACGCCCGCGCACCTTGCCGTTGACCTGCACCGGGTACTCGACGGTGTCGTCGACGAGGTAGGCGGGGTCGGCGTCCGGGAAGGGGCCGTGCGCCAACGAGGTGGTGTGCCCCAACCGCGACCACAGCTCCTCGGCCATGTGCGGGGCCAGCGGCGCCAGCATCAGCACCAGCGGCTCGACCGCTGCCCGGGGCACCGCGTCGCGATGCGCCTTGGTGAGGTGGTTGGTGTACTCGATCAGCTTGGCTGCCGCCGTGTTATTCCGCAGGGCCGCATAGTCTTCCGCTACACCGTCGATGGTGCGGTGCAGTGCGCGCAGGGTCTCGGTGTCCAGCTGCTCCTGCGCGTCGGCCACCCGGGTTCCGCCGGTGCTCTCGTCGACCACCAGTCGCCACACTCGCTGCAGAAAGCGGTGCGCGCCGATGACGTCCTTGGTTGCCCACGGCCGGGACGCTTCCAGTGGGCCCATTGACATCTCGTACACGCGTAGGGTGTCCGCGCCGTATTCGTCGCAGATCGTGTCGGGAGATATCGAATTCTTCAGGCTCTTACCGATTTTGCCGAATTCCTGAAAGACCTCGACCTCTCCGTCGGGTCCCGGGTAGACGAATCCGTTGTCGCGTTCGACCACCTCGTCGGCCGGCACATACGAACCGCGGGCATCGGTATAGGCGAACGCCTGAATGTAGCCCTGGTTGACCAGCCTGCGGTACGGCTCACGAGAGCTGACGTAGCCCAGGTCGTAGAGGACCTTGTGCCAGAACCTGGCATACAACAGGTGCAGCACCGCGTGCTCGGCACCACCGACGTACAAGTCGACGCCACCGGGGTCCTGCGCACCGTGCTCGGCGGGCCGCGGGCCCATCCAGTACGCTTCGTTTTCCTTGGCGCAGAACTGTTCCGAGTTGTGCGGATCGGTGTAGCGCAGCTCGTACCACGAGCTGCCGGCCCACTGCGGCATCACGTTGGTGTCGCGGCTGTAGGGCTTCAGGCCGTCGCCGAGATCCAGCTCGACGTGCACCCAGTCGGTTGCCTTGCCCAGCGGCGGCGACGGCTCGCTGCCCGCGTCGTCGGGATCGAACAGCACCGGCGAATAGTCCGGTATGTCGGGCAGCTCAACCGGTAGCGCGGCGTCGCTGAGCGGATGTGGGCGGCCGTCGCTGTCGTAGACGATGGGGAACGGTTCACCCCAATACCGCTGGCGGGCGAAAAGCCAGTCACGCAACTTGAATTCGACGCGCGCACGGCCGCGGCCCTCGGACTCCAGGCGTGCGGTAATGGCGTCCTTGGCCGCCGCCACATCCATTCCGTCGAGATAGCCGGAGTTCACCAGCACACCCTCGCCAGCGTAGGCGGCTTCCGAAATTTCGCCTCCGGCAATTACTTCCACGATCGGCAAGTGCAACGCGTTGGCGAAGTCCCAGTCACGCTGGTCGTGGCCGGGCACCGCCATGATGGCCCCGGTGCCGTACCCCACCAACACGTAGTCGGCGATGAAGATCGGCACCGGTTTGCCGTTGGCCGGATTGGTCGCGTAGCTGCCCAGGAAGACGCCGGTCTTCTCCTTGCTCTCCTGGCGCTCGAGGTCTGACTTCGCCCCGATCGCGCGCCGGTAGGCCGCGACGGCTTCCCCCGGTGTGGCGGCGCCGTACGTCCAACTGGGGTCGACGCCGTCCGGCCAGGCGGTGGCGACCAGGTCGTCCACCACGTCGTGTTCGGGTGCCAGCACCAGATAGGTTGCGCCGAACAAGGTGTCGGGGCGGGTGGTGAACACGTCGATGTCGACGATGTCGCCGCGGGTCGTGGTCGCCGAGAACAGCGCTTCAGCACCGGTGGAGCGGCCTATCCAGTTGCGTTGCATGGTTTTGACCTGATCCGGCCAATCCAGCACGTCCAGGTCGTCGAGCAGCCGGTCGGAGTAGACGGTGATCCGCATCATCCACTGCCGCAGCCGTTTCCGGAAGACCGGGAAGTTGCCGCGGTCACTGCGCCCGTCCGAGGTGACCTCTTCGTTGGCCAGCACCGTGCCCAGCCCGGGGCACCAGTTCACCATCGAGTCGGCCCGGTAAACCAGCCGGTGGCTGTCGATCACGTCGGCGCGCTCCCCCGCCGACAACGTCGTCCAGTCCCGGCCATCGTCGAGACAGCGGGCACCGGAATCGAATTCGGCGATCAGCTCGGCGATCGGACGGGCCGTGGCGGCCGTGGTGTCGAACCACGCGTTGTAGATCTGCAGAAAGATCCATTGCGTCCACTTGTAGAACTCGACGTCGGTGGTCGAGAAGGATCGCCGGCTGTCGTGCCCGAGACCCAGCCGGCCCAGCTGCCGGCGGAAGTTGACGATGTTGGCCTCGGTCCTGGTGCGCGGATGGGTGCCGGTTTGCACCGCGTACTGCTCGGCGGGCAGCCCGAAAGCATCGAAACCCAAGGCGTGCAGGACGTTACGGCCGATCATCCGGAAATAACGGGCGTATACGTCGGTCGCGATGTAGCCCAGGGGGTGCCCGACGTGCAGCCCGTCGCCCGATGGATACGGGAACATGTCCTGCACGAACAACTTGTCGTCGGGTACCGGCGCGCCGTCCGTCGGCGCCAATGACCCGACCGGGTTGGGCACATTGAATGTCCCGAGCCTCGCCCAGTTGTCCTGCCAGGTGCCCTCGATCCGGCCGGCCAGCTCCGCGGTGTAACGGAATGGCGGCGCGTCGGACTCCGTCTGAGCACCCGCTGGGTTGCTCCGAGACGAGGCGGTCGGCGATTGGGTCACGTGAACAGCGTATAAGGGCCGACTTGCCGAGCCCGCCGGCCACAGGTTGATAAAGGTTGCATTGCGCGCAGATCAGGGGTTTGTCCCAGCTCTATTTCGGCCCTGTCCAGTGCGTTTGACCTCTGGTTACAGTCAGCCTCTATACGTGCGGATGCTGGTGGACCAGCCATTCGGAAGGACCGACAGAGATGACTCACATCGCCGCCCCCTGGCGCGTAGTCGCAGGCGGTTTCGCCGCCAGTGTGATCGCGTTCGCCCTATTTTCGGGTGCTACGGCCTCGGCCGATCCTCTCGTTCCCATGCCACCCGGCCCGATCGTTCCGGTGCCGGCGAACCAGTACATCCCGGCCGCTCCAAGTACGGCCAACAGCAACCGGTTCGTCCCCACCCCGCCGTCGGCGAATCCGTTCGCCCCGCCCAGCCTCGCCGCCCCGAACAGCGCTGCAGCTCCGGCTGCCACGCCTAACGCCGCCGCGGTTGCGCCGGCGCCGCAGACCGTCACCCCGGCCGCCTCCGGAACGCTGCGCGACTACTTCGGTTCGAAGGGCGTCAAGCTGGAGCCACAGAAGCCGCAGGCATTCAAGGCGCTCGACATCACGCTGCCGGTGCCGGCCCGCTGGACCCAGGTCCCCGACCCCAATGTGCCCGATGCGTTCGCGGTGATCGCGGACCGGCAAGGCAGCAGTGTCTACACCTCAAACGCGCAGGTCGTGGTCTACAAACTGGTCGGCAACTTCGATCCCAAGGAAGCCATCTCCCACGGCTACGTCGACAGCCAGAAACTTCTGGCCTGGCAGTCCACCAACGCATCGATGGCCGATTTCGACGGCTTCCCTTCGTCGGTTATCGAGGGCACCTACCGCGAAGGCGACATGACGCTGAACACCTCGCGCCGCCACGTCCTCGCCACATCGGGCCACGACACATACCTGGTGTCACTGTCGGTGACCACCGACCGTGCAGTGGCCGTCGCAGACGCGCCCGCCACCGACGCCATCGTCAACGGCTTCCGGGTGGCTGCGCCCGGGGCCGCCCCTCCGGCCCCCACCACCGCTCCCGCCCAGGCCCCGGCTGCTGCACCAGTCGGCCTCCCGGCGCAGGCGCCCGCTACCGCTCCTGCCGCGGTACCCGCCCCCGCTCCTGCCGCGGTTCCCGCGCAAGTACCCGCCCCCGCGCCCGCCGCGGTACCCGCCCCCGCGCCTGCGGCGGTTGCCGCTCCCGCTCCTGCCGCGGTTCCCGCGCAGGCGCCGGTGGCCGCGCCGACCCGGCTTCCCGCGCAGCTGGCCGTGCCCAACCAGCTGCCCTCCCCGCAGCTCACGCCCAACCTGTTGGCGCTGGTGCCTGGGCTGCCGCCGCTGCCGAACTTCAGCAACCTCGGCTCGCGCTAATTCGGCACCGGCACAAGCGCTGTGGAGCCCGACGCGCGGATCGATGATCGGGCTCGTATTGTGAGGCCATGCTGATCGCTGGGGTGGTGTGTGTTTGTGCGGCGGTCGCTTCCGCCGGGTTCGGGACTTGGTCGCTCTCGCACAACCACACCGCCAATGCCACTCAGCTCGCGTTGCGCGCCATGGCGCCGACGCAGTTGGCGGCCGCGGTGATGCTGACCGCCGGCGGTGTCGTGGCACTGGCCGCAGCCGCGCACACCGCGTTTGTGGTGCTGATCGTCTGCGTGGCCGGCGCCCTCGGCACGCTGGCCGCCGGCTCGTGGCAAAGCGCCCGCTTCGCGCTGCGCCGGGAGGCAGCGGCACCCCGTTGCGCCGGCGAGTGCAGCGCCTGCACGCAGTCCTGCCACTGAGGAATTCCCGCCGGCACGACGCCGTGCGGTAGCCACCATGCTCACACGCCTGTCGACGATCCTCGATCCATTCCTGCTGGCCCTGGCGGCGACCGTGACGCTTGCCGCCCTCCTACCCGCCCACGGCGACGCCGCTGACGCCGCGGAGACCGCCGCTACGTCCGCGATCGCGCTGCTGTTCTTCTTGTACGGCGCGCGGTTGTCGCCGCAGCAGGCCTGGCACGGCGTCCGGCAATGGCAATTGCACCTGCTGGTGCTCGCCACCACGTTCGTGCTGTTCCCGCTGCTGGGCCTGGCCGCTCGGGTGTTGGTGCCCTCGGTTCTAACGATCGACCTGTACCACGGCGTGCTGTTCATGTGCCTCGTGCCATCGACCGTGCAGTCGTCGATCGCGTTCACTTCGATTGCGCGGGGCCACGTTTCCGCCGCCATCGTCAGCGCGTCGTTGTCGAACATCCTCGGCATCGTGCTGACCCCGCTGCTGGTGGTGCTGCTGATGAACACCCCCGGCGCAATCCGGGTGAACGGTACTTCGATCCGCGACATCGTGCTGCAACTCTTACTGCCGTTCGCCGCCGGCCAGCTGGTGCGGCCATGGATCACCGGGTTGATCGCCCGCTACGCGGCGGTGCTCAAGGTCGTCGACCGGGGGTCCATCCTGCTGGTGGTGTACACGGCCTTTTCGATGGGCGTGGTGCAGGGCATCTGGGTCAGGGTCGACGTCTGGCGACTGATTTTGGTTGCTGTGGTCGCCGCCGCGCTGCTGGCCGTCGTGCTGACTGCCACCACGGTGATCGGCCGACTGGCCCAGCTGGACCGCGGCGATGCGATCGTGCTGCTGTTCTGCGGGTCGAAGAAGAGCCTGGCATCCGGGCTGCCGATGGCATTGGTGTTCTTCCCCGCCGCCACCGTCGGCCTGACCATGCTGCCACTGATGATCTTCCACCAGATCCAACTTGTGGTCTGCGCGATGATTGCGAGCAGGCTGGCACGTGACGCTGATGAAACGTCGTCGCAGTCAGCGCCGACGGAGGTGGGGGAGGAGAGCTAGTTCCGGCTGACGTCGATCGGGTGGGTGGCAAGCAGCGAAAGCGGCAGCGGCTGCCGGCGCAAGACCTGCCCCCACAGGTCCTCCTTCGCACCGACAAGAACGTCAGATGGCAACGCCGACAACACAATCCAGTCATCGCGCTCGATCTCACCTTCGAGCTGCCCGATGGTCCAGCCCGAATATCCCGCGTAGATCCGGACACCCTCGATCAGCGGCGCAATCACATCGGGCTCCGCGTCGAGGTCGACCATCACGATCCGGCCGGACACATGCCGCAAGCCCGGCACACCCTGCGGATCGGCGCCGATCCGCAACGCCGCCAAACACAGGGCCGCGTCGCGCTTCACCGGCCCACCGATGAACATCGTCTTCGGCTTGGCGGCGAGCTTGGCCCACTGCGGCAACACGTTGTAGACCGCGGTCTCGCTGGAACGGTTGAGCACCACGCCCAGGGTGCCGCCGTCGTTATGCTCAACGATGTAGATGACGCTGCGCCGAAACGTCGGTTCGAGAAGGTCGGTATTGGCAAGCAGCAAAGTACCCGCACGCACCCGCTGGGCAGCGGGTGCGATGTAGTCTTCGGGATCTTCCGGCGGCGGCATCAATCCATCATCGCACTCCCGTAGCATCGCCCGGCACAAACAAACGCCGCCCGTAAATATTTGTACTGTTATTACAGCGACGTCGAGTGCGACCATCTTTATCCAGCCCAAACGTGGAAGTCGGTTCTGTGTACCAAACCCGGATGCACTCACGCGCACCCGTCGAACTGTGGCAGTCGGTGCGCGCAATGCCGGATTTCCGGCGGGTGATTGCGCTGCGCATGGCGAGTCAGTTCGGTGATGGCCTCTTCCAGGCGACGGTGGCCGGCGCGCTGCTCTTCAACCCGGACCGGGCGGCCGACCCCTTGTCGATCGCGTTCGCATTCGCGGTCCTGTTCTTGCCCTATTCGCTGCTGGGACCGTTCGCCGGGGCGCTGATGGACCGCTGGGACCGGCGGTGGGTGCTGGTCGGCGCCAACGTGTGCCGGCTGGCCCTGATCATCGTGATCGGCACGATTCTGGCGGTGCGCGCCGGCGAGATTCCGCTGCTGCTGGGGGCGTTGCTCTTCAACGGCTTCTCGCGATTCGTGGCCTCGGGCCTGTCGGCATCATTGCCGCACGTGGTGCCGCGCGAACAGGTGGTGACGATGAACTCGCTCGCCACCGCCTCGGGCGCCATCGCGGCCTTCTTCGGCGCCAACTTCATGCTCATACCCCGGTGGTTCGTCGGCGGTAGCGATCGGGGCGCGTCCGTCATCATCCTCACGGCGCTGATTCCGGTGTCGGTCGCGTTGTTGCTGTCCCTGCGGTTCGGACCCCGGGTGCTCGGGCCGGACGACACCAAGCGGGCGATCCACGGATCGGTCGTCTATGCGGTGATCACGGGGTGGCTGCACGGCGCGCGCACGGTGGTGTCCACGCCGACTGTCGCCGCCGCCCTGTCCGGCCTGGCGTCACACCGGATGGTGGTGGGCATCAACTCGCTGGTGATCCTGTTGCTGGTCCATCACACCAAGAACCCGGCGGTCGGCGGATTGGGTATCGCGCTGGTGTTCTTCGCCGCCTCGGGGCTCGGGTCCTTCCTCGCCACCCTGCTGACCCCGCCCGCGGTGCGCCGTTGGGGGCGTTACGCGGCGGTGAACGGTGCGCTGATCGCGGCCGCGTTGATCGAGCTGTCCGGGGCGGGACTGATGCTGCCGGTCATGGTGGCGTGCAGCTTCTTCCTGGGTGTTACCGGCCAGATGATCAAGCTGTGCGCCGACTCGGCGATGCAGATGGACGTCGACGACGCCCTGCGGGGCCATGTGTTCGCGGTGCAGGACGCGCTGTTCTGGGTCTCGTTCATCGTCTCGATCACGGTGGCGGCGATGGTGATCCCCGCCGACGGGCAGGCGCCCACGTTCGTGATGTTCGGGTCGGCGCTGTATTTGGCCGGGCTCGTCGTGCACAGTCTCGTCGGCCGGCGCGGTCAGCCGGTGAGCAGTCGCTAAGGAGGTCGTGATGGCGGATCCCGGGCCGATGGTGGCCGACCTGCGTGCCGAGAGCGACGACCTCGACGTGCTGGTCGCGCCGCTCGCCGCGGAGCGCTGGGCCGACCCGACGCCGTCGCCGGGCTGGACCGTCGCCCATCAGATCGGGCACCTGTTGTGGACCGATCGGGTCGCCCTGATCTCGGTCACCGACGAGGCGGGTTTCGCCGAGGTGCTGGCCGAAGCGATGCAGGACCCCGTCGGTTTTGTCGACGCGGGCGCCGAAGAACTGGCCGCCACACCGCCGGACGAGCTGCTGAGCGATTGGCGGACCACCCGGCAGCGGTTGCACGACGCGCTGCTCACGGTGGATGAGAGCCGGAAATTGCCGTGGTTCGGGCCACCGATGAGCCCGGCGTCGATGGCTACCGCACGGTTGATGGAGACCTGGGCGCACGGGCTGGACGTCGCCGACGCGCTTGGCGTCAAACGGACGCCGACCGAGCGACTGCACTCGATCGCCCATCTGGGGGTTCGCACCCGCGACTACGCGTTCGTGGTCAACGAGTTGGTGCCGCCGTCCGAGCCGTTTCTGGTCGAGCTGCGCGCGCCCGGCGGCGACACCTGGTCCTGGGGTCCGGCGGATGCCGCCCAGCGGGTCACCGGCGCCGCGGAGGACTTCTGCTTCCTAGTCACCCAGCGGCGGCCGCTGAGTGCCCTCGACATCACCGCGCACGGTCCCGACGCGCAGCGCTGGCTGGAGATCGCCCAAGCCTTCGCCGGCCCGCCCGGTCCCGGGCGATAAGAGATAGCGGAGGGTCGCGACTAGGTTTCGTCGGTCGGGTCGCCGCCGACGACCACGCGAGCGCGGGTGACGTCCTTGTCGGCTTGGCCCTCCTTGCCGTGCCCCAGCATGCCGGCCGGTGACATCGGCATCGCCGAACCCCCCATCCCGGTTCCCGTCCGGGAGGTGGGACCGCGTAGCTCGGACGCATTGAGCACGCCAGCACGCAGGCTCGTCGGTCTGCCCCCGGTCTCTGGCTCAAAACTGCTGGTCGGACGGGTGTAGCTGGTCAACCCGGCGCCCGGGAAGCTGCCGCCCGCACCCACGCCGCCGCCGCCAGCCCCTCCGCCAAGGGGACCGGCCGCCCCGGCCAGAAAGGGCTCGGCGGCAGCGCCGGCCGCTCCGGCATTGCCTCCGCCCGCCGACGAAAACGCGCTCGTCATCGATTGAAGTAAGCCCTGCGGCATGCTGGCCATCCCCTGGAACGCATCCATCGGAGCCTTGACGACCTGCTGCAGCGGTTCGGTCAGGCCAGAGATCATTTGCAGCGGCTGTTGCATGAGTGAACTGAGCTGGCTGCCGCCCTCGGCGGGTGCGGACGCCGCCTGACCGGCACCCTGTGTCGCTTGGCTACCTACTTGCATCGCGTTGTTCATGCCGCCCTCCGCGGCCGCCTGCGCCACGGCCGAGGCCGCCGCCGCCGGACCGGCAGGCGAGGCACCCATCGGGGCGATGGGCGGGGGAACGGCCAGCGCCGCGACCAGCGCGGCCAGCGCACCGGAGTAGGTCCAACCGATGCTCGAATTGTGCGGCCAGTGTTCGCCGTAGTACTCGGTATCCCGCTCGATGATTCCCGGGGTGTTTTGACCGAAGAAGTTCGTGTCGAGCAATCCTTGCCACTCAAACCGGTTAGTCGTCGACACCACTGATGGGATGACCGACGACCGCGCGATCATGAAGGCCTCGACGGCAGCCGTCGTGACGCCGATCTTCTCCGCGGTCCAGCCCACCAGCGTGTGCAGTCCGGCATTGAGGCCGGTCGAGGTAACCATCGACGCGAGTGCACCTACGCCCTGCCATTGCGCCGCCGTGGCCAGGGAGTTGACGCTGGAAAGGCCGGCCGCCAGTTCCTTGTTGGTGGTCTCGGTGACCCACACGGCGTTGTTGGCAAGCACCGACGCCGGGTTGCCCGCCTCGAAGATCAGGGCGATGATCTCGGGCGGACCTGTCCACCTGGGATCGGGCATCTTCGGTTAAAGCACGCTCGAGCTGGCTACGTCGGCTGCGACGTTAGTGACAGACGCAAGTCCTTGCGCGCCTGAGAAGGCGGACCGCTGCCCGGCGTGCTCGGACGCGGTTGCCAAGTAGGCCCCTCCCGCAGCATTCAACGCGGCGGCGAATTCCACAGAATCGGCGTCCGGCGCCATTGGCAGTACGCCGGTCAGCGCTGCCGCGCCGGCGGCGGTCGTTGCCGACATCTCCTCGCTGATCGCGCCTTCGGTGACCGACGACAAGTCAACGGCGCCCGGCACCATTCCAAAGATCCCAGCCATTTTGCCCTCCGTATTTCTCAATGCCCGGATGCATCCGTAGGGGTATACCCCATTTGGCTGGCTCCCCACCAGGCAAGTTGTGCCCGCCGACAACACGCGGAATGGACCGATTCTATGGTGGCCGCTGCCAGGTGTCGATTCACCTTTTCTGCCGCCCCGCCCCCGAGCCGAAGATCGGCCTATTCCGGCGTTCCTACCAGCACACCTTCGATCGCTCCGTCGGTAGTGACGAGCAAGCCTCGCCCCGGCGGCAGTTGCTGAGCGCCCACCCTGCCGAACACCTTTACCGTCGCCGGGTCGTTGTCCATGAATAGGGTCGGCGCCCGCGAACTGGTCATTTTTTGCAGGAATGGATTGGTCACCGAGATGCCCGCCCAGTTTCCGGGCAAGCGCGAGGCAATTACGTGCAGGCCCATCTCGCGACTGCGTTCGATCAATCCCCACAGCGGCGCGCTCGCGGCAGCCTTGCCGATTGCGCCATGCGGACGGAGTTCCTGCTCGTCGTCGATCAGCAGGAATTGGTGCGGCCCGTCCCAGGTGCTCCGGGAAAGCAACTCCTCTTGGCTCAGGCCCGAGGGGGGAAGACGGTCGCGCATCATCGCCGCCAATTCCTCCATCACGGCATCGATATCGTCGGCGGTATAGGCGTACGCCCGCACATGCGGTCCGCGAATTTTCCCGATCAGCGATGTCTTGGGATCGATGATGGTGATCTGCGCCTGCTCGGGAGTGAACCGGCTCATCACCGCCTGTCCGAAGGCAGCCAGGGTCGTGGTCTTGCCGCACCCCTGGCGGCCCAGCACCAACATGTTGGGCACCACCCGGGTCGGCAAATACGTTGCCTGCAAGGCGCTTTCGCCGATGGCGAAGGGAACGTTGAACGGGTCCGACGCGGCATCGGTCTCCGCGAACGCGGCGATGATCTGGGCCAGCTCGATCCGTTCGGGCAGTCGCGCCAACTTCTCCAGCCGGCCGACACCGGTCACCTCGGCAATGACGGCACCGAGTTGCCGCGTTGTCACCCGTTCACCCGTCGCCGTCGTAATCTCCGGCACCCCGACCAGCAATTCGTGGCCCTCGCGGGTGACACCGAACCCGGGCCGGTCCAGGGTGTTTCGGGCGGCTTTCCGGCGCTCGAGACCTTCGCCCATCTGGGTTTCGTCGGGATTGCTCAGCCGCAGTTGGATACGCGCATTCGACACGTTGACCAGCGCCTGTTTCTGCCCGACCAGCCACGCCGTGGCGGTGGTCGCAATGTGGACCCCGTAGGACAAGCCCTGGCGGGCGATCGTGACCAGGCGGTCTCCCATCGGGGAGTCCTTGTCGTACAGGTCGCTGAAGTTGTCGACGACGAGGAAGACATCACCGAACTTGTCGGCGGGATCGGTTCCGCCTCCCCGCTCGGTCCCGAACCGGCGTTCGCGGAATTCGGAGATGTCGATTTGGTACTGCTTGAATGCCGCCTCTCGCGCCAGGATCAGACCCTCGATCGACGCGACGGTTCGCGACACGCCCTCGTTGTCCGTTTGGCTGACGACGGATGCCACGTGCGGCAGCTCTTCGACCGGGTACAGCGACGCCCCGATGCAGAAGAATGTGACGCGTTCGGGCCGGTACATCAACGCCGCCGAGGTGATCAACGACATCAGGGTCGTTGACTTGCCGCGCTGCGCGGTCGCGACCACCATGATGTTGTCCATCTCGGCGTCGATGGCGTGCACACGCTGCGCGTGGTCTTCGGGGATGTCGACGACGCCCACCGGGAACACCAAGCCGGGGTTCTGCCCGTAGTCGACATACCACGGCTTGCGCCGCCAGCTGGCCACCAGCACGTCCATCGGCTCGCTGACTTCCAAAGGCGGCAGCCAGATTTGGTGAGGCGGGCGTGCGCTGTGCGCCATCAGCGATTCGCGGATGACGTCGACCAGTTTCTTCTTCCGGAACCCGTCAGGGTGGAACAGGAACTCGTCGGGCTCCTCGGGCTCATCGGCGACGGCCAGCGCTTCGCTGTCCGCTTCGCTGAGCGGCTGGTAGGCCCAGGTCAACGACCGCGGCTGCGAAAAGCTGACGTCCACCGTCTTGTTCACGTTGACAACCCGCTTGGGCACCACGAACGGGGCGGACACGTAGAAGCAGCGGAACTGTTCCAGGTCACGTGGCCCCACCTTGAGCAGCGCGTAGCCGTTCTCCTTCGACGGCAGATGCAACGCCGCGTCGCTACCAATCACATCGCGGGAGTCCTCCGCCGTCTCGGCGCGCAGCGCCACCCGAAACGCGATGTTGCTCTTGACTTTACTGAGCGACGACAGATCAAGCCGCTGACCGCCGAGCGTGAAGAAGACGTTACAGCCGCGACCCTCCTGCCCGATGTGGATGACCAGGTCTATCCATTCCGGGTGGTGGATGAACAGCTCGAGATATTCGTCGATGATCACCAGCAGAATCGGTACCGGTTCCAGATCGCGCCCGGCGAGCCGCATTTCCTCATACTCGTTGGCGTCGCGCGCCCCGGCTTCGTTGAAAAGCCGGTAACGCCGGGCGATCTCGCCGTTGACTGCCTTACGCATCCGCTCGGCCAGGTGGCGGTCGTCCTTGCCCAGGTTGGACAGCGAGCCCGCGACGTGGGGGAACCCCTGCAGGTCCTGGGCCGCCGATTCGAATTTCATGTCGACGAAGATCACGATGAACGTCTCGGGGGAGTGCGTCAACGCGATCCCAGTGCACAGTGACAGGAAGTATTCCGACTTGCCGGAACCGGATGTCCCGATCACCACCGAGTGAAACCCGAAACCGCCAAAGTCTTTGGCGCGCAAGATAACGTTCTGCAGCTCACCACCTTGCCTGACGCCCACGGGCATCATCGCCCACTTGTGGTCGCCGCGGCCGCGGCTCTCGCCCCAGAGTCTGTCGACGTCCAGTTCCCGCGGATCGCTGATTCCCAGCGCGCGCAGCAGTTCGCCGCCCTGGCTGTCTGTCTCCGAGAGTTCTCCGGCACTCATCGGGGACCAGCGCGCGAGTGCTCGCGCGTACCGGTTGGCGGTGCTCTCGGCGAGCATGTCCGCCACGGCGTAGAACGTGCCGCGGTGCGTCAGCCTGCCTTCACGGAGACTGAAACGCTCACTGTCGTCGGCGAACCCGACGCCCACGCTCGCGCGGGTGGCCAGCCGTAACACGGTGATGCCGGCCATGCCCTTCTGCCCGGTCACGCCCTCCCATTGCTCGGGGGTGCCGACGTTGTCGTCGACGATCACCCAGTGCGGTCCCAGCGCCAGGCCGGTGCTGGACTCAATGGGCGACGGCATAGATGTGGGGCTCATTCCCACCGGTGGCGTCCACGGCCCGCGGCCCTTGCGGTGCAGCTCGGCGTCGAGCGCCTCTTCCAGCTCGGTGGGGGAGGTGAACACCAACCGGCGCAGTCCGCACGCGTCGAACATCTCGTCGTGCTGGTAGTGCGGCAACCACACCATCCACGACCACAACTCGGGATGGCGCGTCACCACCATGACCTTGAGATCGCTGGAACTGTGGTAGACGGCCAGCGAGCACAGGATCGAGCGGGCAAGGCTGTGTAGTTCACTCGGATCGTCACCGATGAAGCTGAAGCCGGGCTTCGACCGTAGGCTCAGAACCTTGCCGATACCCCGGATCTTGCTCTGCTCGAGGATGAAATCCCTTAGCGCGCCGCCGGTTACGGGCTCGAGCTCTTCACCGATCGGAACGTCCGGCCACTGCAGTGACACCGCCGACTCGCTGGCTTGCTGGGTGCCGATCCCCAAGCGGACGTCGAGGAAGTCCGGGTCGGCGGGGCGCCGTTCCCACATCCGGGGCCCGCCGATGACGGTGTCCAGCTTCTGCGGATCGCCGTGCACGAAGAGCTGACTGCGTCGCTGATCCTGCGCCGCGCGTTGCACCTCGTCGCGGTCCTCGTCGAGCTGGCGCAGATAGCTGCGCCGCTGTTTTTCTTGCTCACCCCAGCTGATTCGGCGCCCTCGCCCGAAGCGCCCGCTGAACATCAGCGTCCCAAACCCGACCAGACCGATCATCGGGAAGAAGCCCGACTGCAGGGATCGAATCCCCGACGCGTACATCACCACCAAGGTGCCGATGATTCCCACCAGGAGCGCGGGCACCGCGATCATCAGCAGGATGTTGCGGGGTTCACGCTCAGGCAACGCCAACGGTGCGGCGACCGCGATGCGCACCGGAGGAACGTTCGGCGCCGGCTTGCGGCTGCCGCGGACGAAACCTCGTTTGGACACGCTACTTAACCCCCGCCCGCCAGTTCATTGAGATCGGGAATCGGCGCCACGGCACCGCCCCCGGTGACAGCGTCGCGCGCCACTAGGGCGGCGTCACGCCCAATCGCGGGCCCGGTCGCGAAGGTACGCACGATCGGCCAGGGTGCTTGCACAGCCAGCCGCGGATCCAGCCCCAGCGCCTGCAAGGTCGCGTGATCCGATTGGATGCCGTATCGAACACCTTGCGGTGAAATCCAATACAAAGATTCCCGGCTGTCGGCCGTCGCGACGCCGCTGGTGGTCGTCACGAAGTTCGCCGCACCCGGTAACACCAACGTCTGTTGCGCCTCAGCGGAATTGGGGTCGCGGTCGTCGCGAACCAACCGAACCAGGCGGGAATCCATGCCGATCGGAACCGGCAATCCCCGGCCGGTGAAGATCGTGATCCTGGCCTGCGGATCACCCGATTGCTTCTGCCATCCCACGCAGGTTGCCGGATTCGCCGCGGTGTCAACGAAATCCAGCTTCTCCGACGGATAGTAGTCGACGTCGAGCACATCGACCACCGGGATTTGAATCAGTTTGTCGGGCGCGACCAGGGTAGGCGTCGTCGAACCCTCTGAATCCGCGGTCCGCAAGAGGTCCGCGACGAAGCCGGTGATTTTCTGCACGCCGTCCGGCAGCAGCACATAGAAGCCGTTGACGGTGCCGCTGGCGTCACGGGTTTCCAGCACCCTGCCCACAATCGAACCCGGCACCCAGCGCGACGGGGTCCCACGACCCGGAATCGTAGGCAGCACAAAGGGTTCCGTTGAGGGCATGGCGTCGAACAGGGCGTTGGAGATTTCGATCGGGTAGGTCACCCCGGGGTCGAGGCCGAGGTTGAATGTCACCGATCGGTCCGCGGGGTCGATGCGGGAGCGTTGGCCTCGCCAGATCACATACGTTGCGCCCTTGTGGGTCGCCAGGATGGCCTGCTTCGGGCCCATCGGCTCCGACCGGCCGATGGGGGAGAGCTGGCCGGCGATGGAGGTCACCACCGGAGCGGTCCCACTGCCGCGGGCGGCCGCGGCGTCGCAGACCGACCACGCCGATTCGGCGCTCGCCGTGACCGGCAAGCTGTCCGGCGCACCGGGAATCCCGATGATCGGGCCGGTCGGATACTTGGCGATCTCGTTGGCTTTGACCCAAGTCGGAGAGCCCGCGCTCCCGACCGCCAATCGTGCCGAAGTCAAGTTGAGCGCGGGGTAGAGCCGACCGTTGATCTTCGCGTAGACCGCGCCGGTATCGCGGTCGCCGATGATCGACGAATGGCCGACCAACCCCGACGGCTTCATGACATGAAGCAGCGCCATCCACCCGATGCCGATGACCACAAGCACGATCGACAGCGCCACGGCCGCTTGCTGTTTACGGTCGTCGTGCTTCATCCGGACGGAAAACCGGGTGATCGCGGCACGCAGCCGCCGGTTGTAGAACAGGTGCCCCGAATTCTGGTCCCGGTTGGACAAATTGAGTGGCACGGTCATTACTCCTTTCGGCGGTCGATGCAGGATGCTGCTTCGACACCGACATCAGTGCAGCTCGTCGCCGTACCTCGCCCGATTCTCGGCTTCTGCCTCCTCGCGCAGCGCCGCGATCGCGAGGTTCAACCTGTCAGCCAGCGCTGCGTGGGCGTAGCCGGTCATCACGCCCGGATGCAGCGTCAGCTCAACCAACTTGCCGTCGGAATTTGCCACGGCACGAATATCCCCCAAGTCCACGCTGTACGTGATCGTCTCGGCTTGCGCGACAAGGGCTTCCCACTTGTCAGCCGCCTCGCTCAGTTCACGCAGAACCGACTCGACGAGATCCTTATCGCTCAGATTCGTGCGACCGCCCGACCCCGACACCATGTCAGTATCATCGACCCCTCCAACCAGCGTCAATTCACGATTTGGGGGATTTGAGCGGCGCCTGCCCGATTACTCCGACGGGTCCGTGGTCCACTGGCTGGCCGGCGGCTCATCGAGTTTTTGGAACCACGCCAGGTGATAGTTGGCCGAGGTGGTGTCGCCGGCGACACTGCTTTCGGTCGCGGCCAGTAGCAGGCAATTCAGCAGCAGCGCAGACTCGGCGTCCGGATACTGGCTCAGGAGCTGGTAGCGGGCGGTGTCGAGATGCACCCGCAGCAGGTCGGCTTCCTCTTCCACGACACCAGTTCCCGCAGTGGCGGCTTTCGCCAGGGTGTGTACCAACCGTGGTATTCCGTCGCGCCAGTGCGTGAGTCGACCCAGCTCCCACCCCAGGTCTTCGACTGCGGGCAGCTCGCGCGCCTGCACCGAGGACTCGGTCTCGGCGAAGTCTGTCGACCGGCCGACCGGATCGCCGGGGGTATAGGTCGCGGTCCGGGTCGCCTCGCCGAGCAGCGCCGAGGCTTTGCCGGCGCGCCGTCCCGGCGCCAACAATCGCACGCCCACGGGAAGCGCGATCCCCGGCGGAATCCAGCCGTGAGCGAGGTCGGTGACCAGCAGCGTCGTGCCGTCCGCGAGGTCACCGACTGCCCAGTTCAGCTGTGGTTCTTGGCGCACCACGAACGCCAGCAGCCGGTGCAGCCGTTCCGTGTCGGATTCGGTATCGACGGAGACCGCCGGAGCTTCAGCAGGTTCCGGCTCGGGCTCAGGTTCCGGTTCCGGTTCGGGTTCCGGTTCGGGCTCGGGCTCGGGCTCAGGCTCGGGCTCGGGCTCGGGCTCAGGTTCTGGCTCGGGCTCAGGTTCTGGCTCGGGCTCGGGCTCAGGTTCTGGCGCGGGCTCAGGTTCTGGCGCGGGCTCTGGCTCCGGCGGAACTGCGACGACCGCAGTGACCGCCGCGGACGGAAGCCGATGCCGGCCCACCGAAGCTTTGGCCTCGTCGTCCTCATCGGCTGACACGTCCGCCGCAGGCTCCTCGGCAGCGGCAGCGGCAGCGGCCGCGGGCTCGTCGGCGACGGGTTCTGCCGCGACGACTGGGATCACCTGCGTCTGATCGAGCGTCGGATCAGCGATTGCGGGCTCCGCCGCCGCGACCACCGGGATGACTTGCGTCCGCTCGATATCGGCCTCGCTATAACGCCGCGCGACCTGCGCGGTTTGACGCCGCGCACGCATCTGCGCCTTCATCATGTCCAGTTGGCGAATTGTCGATTCCACTCGCCGCACGGCGCGGGCGCGGGCTTCGTCGATGACTTTGGCCTCTGCCGCGTGCCGGGCCGTATCGGTGAGTCCGGACCGCTTGACCATCCTCAGCTCGTCGTTGGCGCTGCTGGTGATTCGCTGCAGATCCTTCTCGAGACACTGTGCGAGCGTGGCGGTTTCGTCGGTCGCCGTCGACAGTTCGGCAGGCCAAAGCCCACCGATCACCCAGGGGGTGCAATCGACAGGAGAGCTGAAGGCCGGCATCGACAATGATTCCCGGGTAGCTCTCCGGAGGCGCTGGCGCGCCGTCTTTCGACCGAAGATCGCCACCGGGTCAGACTACCGATATCTGCCGAACGCTCATTACCAAAGGTGAATTGTGCGGGTGTGACGGGCTCGGTAGCGTAAGCCCATGGCTGATTCTGCGCTGCAGCAGCAACTCGACGAGGTGCGTGCCATGCTCGGCCGCGCACGAGAGTTGTTCGGCGCCAATCCCATCGAGCCACCGGGCGATATCGCACCGGATCCCGATGCCGCCAAAACTTGGCTGATCTAGACGCGGCGAGCTAGTCCGCGCCGTCGCGGCGGCGCAGTTTGTGCGCCAGCAGGTTCTCGATCGCCGCATCGAGGTCATGCGGGGTCGGAACCTCCGCCGACGGGGTGTGTCCGGCCGCCACGATCTCCTCCCGAACTTCCAGCAACGCTTTGAGCCAAGACACATCCGCGGTCAGCAGAATGCCCTGGGCCAGGGTCGCGGCGTCGGTATCCATCGCCTCTTCACTCAGCGCAACGCTGTGCATGTACCCGCCGCGACACGAGCGGACCAGGATGTGCCCACTCGGGTGAACGGTGTCGAACGCGGGATTGGCGTCTGTCATCGACCGCCGTCGACGATGCGGCCGAGTTGGCCGCCCGCATCTTGTTCATGCTGATCCCAAGTCCTGGCCGACACAGTCAGGTTGTGCGCCATGTCGGCGTGGTCGTCCGCCTGTTGCTCGTAGCACTGGCGCCGGAGGTCAAGCAGTTCGCGTCCGGCGTCGCGAAGTTCACCGAAGATCGGCCCCAGTGAGTCCAGGCTCTCCTGGATGGCGGCATGCGACGACGGAATGGTGCGCAGGTACTCGGAGGTTTCCTGGTGACGCGCAGCGGCTTCACGTAAGTGCGCGGGCACCACCTGGATTCGATCTGCCATCCGCTGTCTCCTGTTCCTGCGCCGCCGGCCGGGCCGGCGAGTTCACTATTGTCGCGTGGTCGGCGTCGCCGCCGGCCGAGTTGGTGTCGGTGCGTCGGTCCTGGCCGGCGCGGTCGCGGTGGCCGCGGCCGGCGGATGCTCCCAGCCTAGAAAGCTCGCGCCGCTTACGGTGGCGATGTGCTGAATCTGGCCATCCAGCAGGGCCTTGCTGTGGCCGAGGGCCAGCGCATGGCGATCGGTGAAAATCCCGATATCTCCCGGTCCGACCTGAACCGGATCGACCGGATTGGCCACCGCGGTTCCCGGTGCGGGAATGGTGATGCCCTGCTGATGGAAGGCATCCGGGATCGACGCGCCGCCCACCGCTGCCTGGATGGCCGCCGCCAGCTGCGGGCTGGCAGCCGTCACCATCTCACCGTCGGGCAAAGTCACCGTCGTCGGGCCCGCCGGCGGTGATTCCGCCGTTGACACGTCCTGGCCGTGGTCGTTGTCTTTGCGTTTGTCGGCATCCTCGTCATCGGCCGGGTCCTCGTCGAGGGCCTCGTCGTCCAGACCACCGAGCGCCGGATCGGTTTCGCCGCCCCCCTCGCGCCCGGGAAGCGCCAACCCGCTGGGCGTGCCCCAGCCGGCCATCGAACCCGGCCCGGGCGTCGACCCCAGCCCAACGTTGGGAATGCCCGGCAGCGACGACGGCATCGTGGGAGCCGCCGCGCTCTCGCGCGGACCCTGGCCCGAATCCTCGCCCAGCAGTCCGGGATCGTCGGTCAGCAGCGGATCCAGTAGGGGATCCCATCCGGCGCCGGCCGCGTCAGGCGGTTGTTGACCACTGTCGCGCACGGGTGCGGCAACCGGGGCCACCACCGATGCCGGCTTGCTTTCGCCGGCACCGCTCGGCACGGTCTTCGAGACGTCGTACAGCGATGTCCATGCCGCCATCAGTGCTGATTTCGACGTGTCGTCCAGGCTGGCGTTCATCACGACCGCGCGGATGTCTCTGAGCTTGCCGATCAAGAATCGCTGGAAGTCACGAGCTCCCGCCGGAGTGTCCAGGTCCGATCGAGTTTGCACCGCGGCTTCGGTCTCGCGCTGCAACGCGCCCAACGCTTCTGCGCCGTCGACGGTCCGCAAATGGGCATTCATGATGGCCGAAATCACTTGCAGGTCGAGCTGAGAGCTCGCCGAATTCTGATGTGCTAGAGCAGCTTCGGCACCCGCTATGGCTTCGGCCGCGGCGCCCTGCTCTCGATCTCCCTGAGGTGGATTCGGCACCCGCGGAGGGCCAGCCGGTGTCGCGTTGGGGCCGAACATGTCCGGATGTTGTTGGCGGATCTTGGCCAGGATCCCGTCGAGTTGTTGTGGACGTGTCGTGGGGGTGACCACGGCGGCCAGCTCTGTCGGCGTCAACCCGGTCTGCCACGCGTTCGGGTCGCCCGCGCGGTCGCGCACGGCTCTGACTGTGGCCAGCAGCTCGTCATACGTCGACATCGGCTAGCCAAACGGCGCTGCGCCCCAACGCGGGCGGTGTCGCGACCCCTCCATGCCCGGTGACAGTACTGAGGCTCCAAGCCGTCGACAATTCACCGCGATGCGGCTGTGGATGAACACCCCGGCGTTAGCCCGATGATGCGCCGTACTGGTCCCGCAGGCTTTCCAGCACAGCCGTTTTCGCGCGATCGAGATCGTGCGCGTCCGCCACGACCGCCGCGATCTCACGTTGCTTGGCAACCAGAAACTTCTGAAACTCGCGCGCGCCCATAGGACTATCGACGGCCAGGCTCGCCCGGTGCGGAACACCACGCTCGATCTCGTCGGCGATTGCGTCCAGCCGCGCGATGCTCTCCCGCATCGCGGCATGCGCACTGGCCAGCACCTCCATCAGCACACGGTCTGCCTCGGCGACCGAGCGGTGCTGGGTCGCCATCGCCGACTGCCGCGCCGCAATCGCGGCTAGCGAAGGGCCGGTTTGTTCCGACATACGTTCAACCTAATCTCATATCGGGCGGCGAATCGCGACGTAGTTGCCCAGCTGGCTGATCCGTACCGAGGCACCCGAATAGGGCGCTTCGACGACGAGGTTGTTGCCGATCGCGATCTGTACGTGTCCCGTGTGCGGGAACACGAGATCGCCGGGCCTGACTTGCGACCGGGGCACTGGGATTCCGTCGTTGATCTGCTGATACGTGGTGCGGTCCAGATGGATTCCCGCCTGCGCGTAGGACCACTGGACCAGCCCGGAACAGTCGAACTGATCGGGACCGGTCGCGCCCCAGACATAGGGCCGGCCCAATCGGGATAGCGCCGCGCGCACCGCAATTCCGGCACGGCTACTCGGCGGTGACAGCCGCAGTCCGGCCAATCCCGGACCGTGGTGGTGCAGCATTCGGTAACGCAGGACCCGCAGCGCCGCCGAATGCCGTCGAGCGCGTAGCCGGGCGGCCAACACATGTGCATGTTGTGCCCGAAGCCTCGCGGCCCGACGGCGCATCGCCTCGCGCTGGGCAATCGGCGTGATCGGGGGAGCGGCGGCGTCGGCGCGCGCCTCGTCGAGGACGTTCCTGGTCAGCTCACGCGCCTGCGCCCGGTCCCGGTGGGCACCGGCGATGACGCGCGCCGCCGCGGTATCCGTGCGCGCTGACGAGAGCAGCGCCTCATGGCTTCGGTTTACCCTGGATTGGTAATTGTCCTGTCCCACAACATCATTGCGTGCGATGATTCGGTTCGATGCGCGGTAGGGTGCGTCGAGAGTTGGCTGCTGGGTGCTCCCGGCGAACAACTGATGTGCGCGGCTCAACGCCTCGATGTCGCTGTCGGTCATCGGTCCCCCTCGCCGCTGTCCTGACCTGTGCTGTCTTCGTCCGGCCGCTCCATCGCGTCGGCGAACGCACGGACGCGGGGGAGTACCCCTGCGGGGATCACCCCACGATTGCGGATATCCCACATTTCGTCACTGCTCACGCCGAGCAGTGCCGCGATGATCGCGTCGGGCAGCGATGACTGCGCACAAGCCCGGTCGAAACGCGCGCTCAAGCTGGTCGGCATCCGCTTCAGCAGAGCGCCGCGCGTCTCCTCGAGGGCTTTCAGATGCTCCATCAGCCGGTCGGTCGAGTCAGCGCCGGCGTTCACGGCCACGCGCCACGAGCTGGCCGCAAGCATCTCCGCCTTCACGCACTGCGCGATCACAGAGAGAATATACGTCTCATATTCGTTTGATGTCGTCGCTGGCAGCCGATCGATGACGGATTTGAGGGCATCGAGTTGGGCTTCGGCATAACCTTCCAGCACTTCGGTGTCGCTGTGTCGGTCGACGACCACCGCCCCGGCGCCTCGCGGAGACATTGTTTCGGGGGGCTGCGCAGCGATCAATCGGGCCAGCTCGGCGTCCGGATCGGCGGCCACCAACAACCGCGAGTAGGTGCCCGGCGGCAGGCCCAGGCCGTTTTCAACCTTCTGAACTGTACTTTTGTGCGGCTTGCGGGCGCCGCGCTCCAGATAGCTCAGTCCCATTATGCTGACGCCCGTCGCGGCAGCAAGCTCCGCTAAGGACCAATCGCGCGACTCACGCAATGCACGGATGGCCGCACCTGCCGATTCACGGCTCACCCGCGGGCTCCGGCCATAGGCCGGATATTACACACGCCGGGCCCTATCGCTATGTATATACGTTTCTGTCACGTTTCTCTTGCACGGGGCGGCCTATTAGATATACGCTTTTGCCTACGTTTCATCCCAGACAAGGAGACCGAAATGGGACACCCCTGCGCAACCGACCCGGAGCTGTGGTTCGGCTACCCCGACGACGACAGTGGTGACGGCGCGGCCAAGGCGCGTGCCTACGAGCGGTCGGCCACCGAGGCGCGGATCCAATGCCTGCGTCGCTGCCCGTTGGCACAGCAGCGGCGGTGCGCCCAGCACGCGATCGCACATCGGGAGGAATACGGAGTCTGGGCCGGCGTCAAACTTCCCGGCGGCCAGTACCGGAAGCGCGAGCAGCTTGCTCGAGCCCACGAAATCCTGCGACGCATCGCCGCCGGCGAGATCAGCTCCCGGCAGCTCCCCGAGAACGCGGCGTTGTTGGCACGCAGCGAGCACGAGGCCATCGGAACGCCCACGGTGGTGCTGCACCTGCCGATCGCACAGGTAGGCCCGCGTTCGGCAGCCTGACCGGCACGCTGCGCACCGTGAACGTTTGTTCACCCAATCGACGGGGTAGTCGATCGCGACGGCACATCAGACCGTCGACGCAAAGGTGCATCTATGACGTTCGACCTGACACCGACGGTAGCGCAGCACGACCTCGCCCGTCGCACGCACGAATTCGCCGAGTCGGTGATACGTCCGATCGCGCTGGACTACGACCAGCGCCAGGAGTTTCCCTGGCCAGTCCTCGAGGAGGCGGCCGAACGCGGCTTCTATAGCCCGCTGTTTTACCGCGATCTGATCGGCGATCCCACCGGCCTGTCGCTGCCGATGTTCATGGAAGAGCTGTTCTGGGGCTGCGCCGGAATCGGGTTGGCGATTGTGATGCCGGCACTGGCGCTCTCGGCGATCGGCCAGGCCGCGTCCCCGGAGCAGATGCTGCAGTGGGCGCCCGAATGTTTCGGCACCCCAGGTGATCTCAAACTGGCCGCACTCGCGATTTCCGAGCCCGCGGGCGGCAGCGACGTACGCAATCTGCGCACCCGAGCTCGCCGCGACGGCGACGACTGGATCATCGACGGTCACAAGATGTGGATCGGCAACGGCGGCATCGCCAACGTGCACGTGGTCAACGCCGTGGTCGACGAGGAGCTCGGCCACCGCGGTCAAGGCCTCTTCGTAGTGCCGGGCGGCAGCCCTGGACTGGAACTGGTGCGCAAGCTCGACAAGCTGGGCTGCCGCGCGTCGCACACCGCGGAGTTGCGGTTTAACGGCGTACGCATTCCGGGCGCTAATTTGCTTGGCGGACAGGACAAGCTCGAACACAAGCTCGCCAAAGCCCGCGAACTCGTCGCCGGTGGACAGCGCTCCGGCTCGGCGACGCTGGGCACCTTCGAGCAAACCCGTCCGATGGTCGCCGCTCAGGCGATCGGCATCGCGCGGGCGGCGTTGGAGTACGCGACGGCGTATGCCACCGAGCGAGAAGCATTCGGCGGACCGATCATCGACAACCAGGGCATCGCCTTCCCGTTGGCCGACCTGGCCACCCAGATCGACGCCGCCCGGCTGTTGACCTGGCGGGCCTCCTGGATGGCGGCCAACGACGTCGTGTTCGAGCGGGGAGAGGGCTCGATGGCTAAGCTCGCCGCCAGCGAGGTCGCGATCAAGGCCACCGAACGCGCGCTCCAGACCATGGGCGGCTGGGGCTACATCACCGACCATCCGGTCGAGAAGTGGTATCGAGATGCCAAGTTGTACACCATCTTTGAGGGCACCAGCGAGATCCAGCGGATGGTCATCTCGAACGCGCTGGGCGCCGCCGTGGGCACCCCGCCGCTGCATGTCGTGCTCGAGCCGACCGGCGGACCGCTGAACCGCATCTTCGGCCGGGGCACCCCGCTGCGATCCCGCGCGGCCGACGCCGCCCTGTCGGTGAAGGACCAGATCCCCGAGCCGATCATGCGCGTGGCCATGCGGGCGCTGCGGCCGCCGGGCAGGTAGGCCGGCGGGCCCCGGGTACGGTCGGCCGTATCACGCCCGCAACGAAGGGTGCACGGTGAGCAATCTCGAGACCGCGCCGGCCGAAGTCGCCTGCAGCGCTTCACGGGTTGCGGGCATCGAGGTGCTACACCCGCGAGAAGTTCCGCTCGGCGGCCCCCGGGCCATCCGGGTGCAACGCACCCTGCCGCAACGGCAGCGCTCGCTGATCGGCGCGTGGTGTTTCATCGACCACTACGGCCCCGCCGCTGCGCGCATGGACGTTCCCCCGCATCCGCATACGGGACTACAAACGGTGAGCTGGCTGTTCAGTGGGGAAGTGGAACACCGCGACAGTGCAGGAGTGCAGGCTCTGGTTCGGCCCGGTGAGTTGAATCTGATGACCGCGGGCGCGGGGATTTGTCATTCCGAGGTATCGGTCGAGTCGGACGCCGTTCTGCACGGAGTCCAGCTGTGGGTCGCCCTGCCCGACTCCGATCGCGATACCGGACGCGGCTTCGCTCACTATGTGCCCGACTCGATCTCACTGCCCGGCGCGGTGGCGCGGGTGTTTCTCGGCGAGCTGGCCGGCAGCCGCTCGCCGGTGCCTACGTTCGCCCCGCTGCTGGGTGCCCAGATCGATCTCGACGCCCACACTGAGCTGTGCCTCGACATCGAGCCGGCCTTCGAACACGGCGTGCTCTGCGATGTGGGCGCCGTAGCGATGAGCCGCACGCCCCTGGCAATCGCCGAGCTCGGGTATCAAGGCCCGGGCAGCGCCATGCTGCGGCTGCGCAATGTTGGAGACCGGCCGGCGCGGGTAGTGCTGCTGGGCGGTACGCCGTTCACCGAGGAGCTGCTGATGTGGTGGAACTTCGTCGGGCGCACCCACGATGAGATCGTCGGCTATCGCCAACTATGGGAGGACGCCGACCCGCGCTTCGGCGCAGTCGAGGGCTACCGGGGCTCAGTCAATCGACTGCCCGCCCCGCCGCTGCCGACCACCCGGCTGCGGCCACGACCACTACCGCACCGACCGTAAGGAAAGGAATCCACATGACAACCGATAAGACCGGCGCAGAGACCACCGTCGCCGACGGACACCAGACGTACACGATTGCCGTCGACGGCAAGACCGTCGGCCACGCCGACTACACAGACCGCGGCAACCAGCGCGTTTTCTATCACACCGTCGTCGACCCCGACTTCGGCGGACGGGGCCTGGCGACCATCCTCGTCGAGGCGGCGCTGAACGGGGCGCGCGACGCCGGCAAACGTGTCGTCGCGGTCTGCTCGATGGTCGAGACGGTGCTCAAGAAGCACCCCGAGTTCGACGAGATCACCGACCCGGCAACCGCCGAGGTCAGGGGCTGGGCGCAGACCCAACCCAGCAGCTGAGCAGGCGTCTGGTCGACGACGACTTCAAACTGGCTTTACTGCGACGAATGTCCAGCACCCGCTGGCCTGACCGGGCAGCTAAAACTTTCACGCAGCGCTGGGCCGAGCGTGCGAATTCGGCGGATATCGGCTACTCGCGTGGCATAAGGTGTTGTACCAGTACAGCTGGGTAAATTGGGTATTCCCGTAGGCGGGCATCGGGGCTGCATCGCGGAATCGGGGGCCTCCCAGCTAACTGACAGCGCCGTGAGCAAAATAGTTGACGCAGCCGGCCGGGCCCGACGAGGGCGTCGTGTTCGTTTGCCGTTCACCGACGCCGCCAGAGCTGGGCCCGCTCGATCGGAGGGATACATGGATTACGCGGTTCTGCCGCCAGAGATCAACTCCGCGCGCATCTATGCCGGACCTGGCTCCGGACCGATGCTGGCGGCTGCGTCGGCGTGGGAAACGCTGGCCGCGGAGCTCCACTCGACAGCAAGCTCGTATGAGTCGGCGATCGGCGAGCTGACCGCCGGACCCTGGCTGGGCCCGGCAGCGGCGATGATGGCCGCCGCCGCCGCTCCGTATGTGTCCTGGATGAGAACCGCTGCCGAACAGGCTGAGCAGACCGGCAACCAGGCTGTTTTGGCGGCAGCTGCCTACGAAGCCGCGTTTGCGGAAACGGTGCCCCCGCCGGTGGTCGCCGGCAACCGCAGCCTGCTGGCCGCGCTGGTGGCCACCAACTTCTTCGGACAGAACACGTCGGCGATCGCGACCACCGACGCGCAGTACGGCGAGATGTGGGCCCAGGACACCGGCGCCATGCAGAGCTACGCGGCTGCGGCGGCGTCGGCCACCCGGCTGGAACCATTCAATTCGCCACCGTCGAACACCAACGCCAGCGGGCCCGCTGACCAAGCCGCGGCGGTCAGCGCAGCCGCCAACACCAGCGCCGGTGATGCGCAGGGCGCGGTCTCATCGATTCAGCAGACCTTCTCCGCGGTCCCCAACGCGCTGACGAATCTGGCGAGCCCGGACCTGGCGTTCCCGGGGTTTGGGCGAAACCTGCTGGGGTTGCTCGCGGACCTGAGTGCAGTTTTTGTCGACCCGGAAGTCGGGGCAGCGGGACTTGCCGCCGACTCAACCCTGGGAATCACGGCTCTTCCGTACGACATCGCTGGTTACTACATCGGTATTCACACCGACGACATCGTCAGTGGCTGGGCAGGCATACAGACCTGGCCGGGCTCCGCGCCGATACCACCGACGCCATTTCCGGTGATCACCAGCCCAGGCCCGTCCCCGGTTGCCGCAGGCCTGGGCCAGGCCCACCCGATCGGAAGATTGTCGGTGCCGCCGGGATGGGCGGCCGCGGCCCCCGAGTTGCGCGCCATGACCACGGCGCTGCCGGCCGCGACTGTCGGGGCCGCCGCACAAGCCACCGGCTCCAGCGCGGGAAGCCTGTTCAGCCAGATGGCCCTGGCGAGCATGGCCGGGCGCGCCATGGCCGGCACCACGGGCGCAGGTGGCGCGGGACGCCAGGAGCGGATCGGGGTGCCCTGGCGCAAACCGAAGGACTCGCAGCCGGCCGAGGCAGCCGAAGTGCCGCAGACTCCGGCGGGCGGCCCGATCACGGGCATCGCCGCCGAGCTACGGGAACTGGCCTCGTTGCGCGACGCGGGGATTCTCACCCAAGACGAATTCGTCGAGCAGAAGCAGCGGCTGCTGCCGCGTGATCCGTAGCGCCAAACCTGCTAGCGAGCGCTCAAATGCGCACTGGCGTCGTGTAATTCGTCGCGGCGCAACGCCATTGGGGTAACGGACAGAACGTCGCCGCCCTCGACCACGGCTCGGGTGATCGGTGTCAGCGCTCCGAACAGCGTCTCCACCTCGTCGTCGCTGAGCGCCTCGAGCGCCGACAGACCGAGCGCGTCGGTGCTCGATTCGATGTGGTCCTTGAGTTCCCGGCCGGCCGCGGTGAGCGAGCCGTCGGCGTCCAGCAGTCCACGGTCGGCCAGCCGTTGTTCGTGGTGATGCCATTCCGTGTCGTCGTAATCGCGGGTACGGGCGAGGTAATCCCGCGGGACGCGGTCCGCCGCGGCGTGCAACACGTTGCACTCTCGGCCCGAGATGCCGGATGCGGTCAACACCGCCACATGGCCGTCGCCGCGCTGCTCACGCAACAGCGTGGTCGCATGCCACAGCGCGGCCAGCGGATTGTCCGGCCACGGCAACGCGCGATTGGCGGCGAACAGCGGTCGCCCGTCGACAGCCGCCTGTCGCGCTGCCTTTCCAGCTAATTCGGCTGCGGCACTGACGTTTTCATCTTCTTTCAAGCCGTAGCGCCGCAACGCCGCGACCGCCGAGTTCTGCCGTGCCCGCAATGCGGCTTCCGGGCCGGCGATCTGCCAGGCCGTCGGCAGGGCCTTGGCGACACGTTGGGGGGAGAAGTTGTAAAAGACGGCGGTCACCAGTTCCGGCGGCGCTATGCCAAGCGGGGCGGACCGGGCCGCGAAGTAGCCCATCCAGAAGCCTCGGTACCCCAGCTCGTCGAGTGCCGCCCGAGCCTCGGGGGCGAAGTAGGTCACCGCATGCACTGGCTCGAAGCGATCGAAGAAGCGTCGCGCCAGCTCTGGATTTCTGCGCACGATTGCAGTTAATCACCGGTGCCGGGCGCGACCAATGCCGGTCCCCGTGCAGCGGAATTAGCGAAGGCCACGACCCCTCGTAGAGTTCGTGGCCTTTGCGCCTGCGGTCCACCGAACCGCTTTGTGGGCGAAGGGGGACTTGAACCCCCACGTCCCGAAGGACACTGGCACCTGAAGCCAGCGCGTCTGCCATTCCGCCACTCGCCCGGGAAAACAACCGATGGACCATATCACTGTAGTAGCCGTTCGCCCTAACCGCGCCCGGGCACGTCAGAGACCGTTCAGCACCCCGCCAGCTCGCACTCGAACCGGTCTGACCTGCATGGATGCGATTCTCAGAATTCTCACGGTGACGCAGCGTCGCGGTGTCCCGATACCATGCATGAGTGATACGACACGCGGGTGAATCGTTTGCCTTGCGCCGGCGATACACCGCGACAAGTGCGGGCGAGCGCTGAGACGTGAGTAGCCAAAGGGGGCTCGCGGCGCGGATCGAGCGCAAGCTCGAGTCGACCGTCGGCGACGCATTTGCCCGAATGTTCGGGGGATCCATTGTCCCCCAAGAGGTTGAGGCGCTATTGCGGCGCGAAGCCGAGGACGGCCTGCGGCCCCTTCGGGGAAATCGCCTTTTGGCGCCTAACGAATACGTCATTACCCTCGGTATGCACGACTTCGAGAAGGTGGGCGCCGATCCGGATCTCACGTCGGGCGCTTTCGCTAGATACCTGGCCGACTATATCCATGAACAGGGGTGGGAAACGTATGGTGATGTCGTCGTTCGGTTCGAGCAGTTGCCGAACCTGCATACCGGACAGTTTCGCGCCCGCGGCGCTGTCAACCCCGATGTCGAGCCCCGCCCGACGGTTAACGATCCCGCCCGGCCACAATCAAACCAGGCGTTCAGCGCAGAACCAGGAGTACCACCAATGACTGACAACTCGAGCTACCGCGGGCAGGAGCAGGGGCGTCCCGGCGACGAGTACTACGACGAGCGGTACGGGCGTCCGCAAGACGACCAGCGCGGCGGCCAGGAGCCGGCGGGCGGACCCGACTCTCGCGGGGGATATCCGCAGGAGCAGGCCGGCTACCCGCCCCCGGGCGGATACCAGCCGCCGCGCCACCCCGACCAGGGCGGCTACCCCGAACAACGCGGCGGCTACCCCGACCAGGGCGGCTATCAGGACCAGCGCGGGGGCTACCCCGAACAAGGGGGTTATCCGCAGCAGGGTGGATACCCGGGCCAGGGTGGATACCCGGACCAGGGTGGTTACCCGGACCAGGGTCGCGGCTACCCCGACCAGGGGCAGGGCGGCTACCCGCCGTCGTATGAGCAGCGTCCGCCTGCCGGTGGTGGCTACGGCGGCCCGGGCTACGACCAAGGCGCGCAGGGTTACGACCAGGGCTACCGCCAGGGCGGCGGCGGCTACGGTCAGCCCGGCGGCGGTCAACAGGGCGGCGCCCAGCCGGGCTACGGCGGCGGCTACCCCGAGCAGGGCGGCTATCAGGACCAGCGCGGCGGGTACCCGCCGCCGGGTGCGCCCGAACCACAACGGCCGTCCTACCCCGACCAGGGGGGCGGGTACGACCAGGGTTACCAGCAGGGCGGTCAAAGTTACGGCCAGCAGGAGTACGCCGGCGGGGACTACACGCAGTACGCGGAGAACGTACCGGCCGGTGGATATGGCCCCGCGGGCGGCGCTGGCTACCCCGAGACCGCTCACCGCGATTACGAGCACGGACAGCCGCCCGAGTACGGCCAGCCGCCCGACTATGGCCAGCAGGCCGGCGGTGGATACGCCGGTTACGGCCAGGGCGGTTATGGCGCTGCCGGAACGGCGGTCACGCTGCAGCTCGACGACGGCAGCGGCCGGACCTACCAGCTGCGCGAAGGTTCCAACATCGTCGGTCGCGGACAAGACGCCCAGTTTCGGCTGCCCGACACCGGTGTCTCGCGTCGCCACTTGGAAATCCGCTGGGATGGACAGGTCGCGCTGCTATCCGACCTCAACTCCACGAATGGCACGACCGTGAACAACGCGCCGATACAAGAGTGGCAGTTGGCCGATGGCGACGTGATCCGTTTGGGCCACTCGGAGATCATCGTTCGGATCCACTGAACGCACCGGGCATAAGCTGCCGTGCTTCGCCCCGCGTCGACCGCCCTCCAAGTATCGTGACGTTGCTTGGTTTCACGAGGTGCGGCTCCAGGACGGAAAGGACGCCCAGATGCAGGGACTGGTACTGCAGCTGACGCGTGCCGGATTTTTAATGCTGTTATGGGTATTCATCTGGTCTGTTCTCCGGATCTTGAAGACTGACATCTACGCACCAACAGGTGCGGTCATGGTCCGCCGCGGCTTGGCGTTGCGCGGCACGTTGCTGCCGTCCCGCCAGCGCGGCCATGCCGCCCGCTATCTGGTGGTGACCGAAGGGGCGTTGGCAGGTGCACGCATCACGCTCAGCGGACAGCCGGTGTTGATCGGACGTGCCGACGATTCGACGCTGGTGCTGACCGACGACTATGCCTCGACCCGGCACGCCCGGCTGTCGCAACGCGGGTCGGAATGGTACGCGGAGGATCTAGGATCGACCAACGGCACTTACCTTGACAGGGCGAAGGTGACGACTGCGGTACGAGTTCCAATCGGAACGCCGATTCGGATCGGCAAGACGGCAATCGAGTTGCGCCCGTGACCCTAGTCCTGCGATATGCCGCCCGCAGCGATCGCGGACTGGTGCGCACCAACAACGAAGACTCGGTCTATGCCGGCGCGCGGCTTCTGGCCCTGGCCGACGGCATGGGCGGCCACGCCGCCGGCGAGGTCGCGTCCCAGTTGGTGATCGCCGCGTTGGCTCACCTCGACGACGACGAGCCCGGTGGCGACCTGCTCGCCAAGCTCGATGCGGCTGTGCGCTCCGGTAACTCGGCCATCGCCGCACAAGTGGAGATGGAGCCCGATCTCGAGGGAATGGGCACCACGCTTACCGCAATCCTGTTCGCGGGCAACCGCCTTGGATTGGTGCATATCGGAGACTCGCGCGGTTACCTGCTGCGCGACGGCGAGCTGGCCCAGATCACCAAGGACGACACCTTTGTCCAAACCTTGGTCGACGAGGGGAGGATCACCCGCGAAGAGGCGCACAGCCATCCGCAGCGATCGCTGATCATGCGGGCGCTGACCGGCCATGAGGTCGAGCCCACCTTGACCATGCGCGAAGCGCGCGCCGGCGATCGCTACCTGCTGTGCTCGGACGGGCTGTCCGATCCGGTCAGCGACGAGACCATTGCCGAGGCGCTGCAGATTCCCGACGTTGCCGAAAGTGCGTACCGTCTCATCGAATTGGCGTTGCGCGGCGGCGGTCCCGACAACGTGACGGTGGTCGTCGCCGATGTCGTCGACTACGACTACGGGCAGACCCAGCCGATTCTGGCCGGCGCGGTATCCGGTGAAGAAGACCAGCTGACGCTGCCCAACACCTCGGCGGGCCGGGCTTCTGCCATTGGCCCTCGCAAAGAAGCCGCCAAACGCGTTGTGCAACAAGAGGAGCCGGCCACTGCGCCCCGGTGGGCGTGGCGACGGACGTTCATGGTCGTCACGCTGCTGGTTCTGCTGGCACTCACGGGCCTGGCCATCGGGCGGGCCATCATCCGAAGCAACTACTACGTCGCCGAACACAGCGGCACGGTGTCGATCATGAAGGGGATTCAAGGGTCGCTGCTGGGCATGTCTCTGCACGAGCCCTATTTGGTTGGTTGCCTCAACTCACGAAACGACTTATCGATCATCAGCTACAGCCAATCCGGTGGTCACCTCGACTGCCGACTGCTGCAATTGCAGGATCTGCGCCCTGCCGCACGCGCACAAGTGCTGGCCGGGCTTCCCGCCGGGACTCTTGATGAGGCCGAATCGCAGTTGAAGGAATTGTCGGCCAACAACTTACTGCCGCCCTGCCCGCCGCCGCGCGCGACCTCACCGCCCGGGTCGCCGAGCCCGGCGACCAGCGGGACAACATCGCCCAGCGTCACAGCGCCCCCCACTTCTTCCATCGGCACCCCACCCAATAGCACCGCCTCAAGCACTCCCCCCGCAAGCACCCCCCCAGCAGCGCCGGCGCCCACGTCGCCCGCGACCACCACCCAGACGGTGACTACGCTCCCGCCACTCCCACCTCAGCCGGGCATCGACTGCCGGGCGGCTGCATGACCACACAGGTTCAAGCCCCGGTCACGGTCACGCCGCCGCTGCCTACTCGGCGCAACTCCGAGCTGCTGCTGTTGTGCTTCGCCGCGGCGATCACCTTCGCCGCGTTGCTCGTCGTCGAGGCCAACCAGGAGCGCGGGCTGCGCTGGGGCCTGACCGGCTACGGGCTGGCCTTCCTGGCCGTATTCGGCGGTGCGCACCTGGCCATTCGGCGCTTTGCCCCCTACGCCGACCCGCTGCTGCTGCCAATTGTGGCGCTGCTCAACGGACTTGGCCTGGTCATGATCCACCGGCTCGACCTTGTCGGCAATGAGCTCAGCGGTCGTCATCACGCCAGCGCGACCCAACAGCTGCTGTGGACCCTGGTCAGTGTTGCCGCGTTCGCGCTCGTGGTCACCTTCCTCAAGGACCACCGACAGCTCGCGCGCTACGGCTACATCTTTGGCCTGACCGGCCTGGTCTTCTTGGCGATCCCCGCCCTGCTGCCGTCGTCGCTGTCCGAGCAGAACGGCGCCAAGATCTGGATTCGCCTGCCGGGCTTCTCAATTCAGCCCGCCGAGTTCTCTAAAGTTCTGCTGCTGATCTTCTTCTCCGCGGTGCTGGTCGCCAAGCGTGGCCTGTTCACCAGCGTCGGCAAGCATCTGATGGGGATGACGCTGCCGCGCCCGCGAGACCTCGCACCGCTGCTGGCGGCCTGGGTGATCTCGATCGGTGTCATGGTCTTCGAAAAAGACCTCGGCACATCGCTACTGCTCTACGCGTCGTTTCTGGTGGTGGTCTACCTGGCCACCCAACGCTTCAGCTGGGTGGTCATCGGTCTCGCGCTGTTTGCCGCGGGAAGCGTTGCCGCGTACTTCATATTCGCGCACGTGCGCGTTCGCGTGCAGATGTGGTGGGACCCGTTCTCCGACCCCGACGGCAGCGGTTACCAAAGCGTGCAGTCGCTGTTCAGCTTCGCCACCGGAGGCATCTTCGGCACCGGGCTAGGCAACGGGCAGCCCGACACGGTCCCGGCCGCGTCCACCGATTTCATCACCGCCGCCTTCGGTGAAGAGCTCGGACTCGTCGGGCTGGCCAGCATCTTGATGCTGTACACCATCGTCATCGTCCGGGGCCTGCGCACCGCGATCGCGACACGCGACAGCTTCGGCAAGCTGCTGGCCGCGGGTCTGGCGTCGACACTGGCGCTCCAACTGTTCATCGTCGTCGGCGGTGTCACCCAGCTCATTCCCCTGACCGGACTGACCACACCGTGGATGTCCTACGGCGGATCGTCGCTACTGGCGAATTACATCCTGCTGGCCATCTTGGCGCGCATCTCGCATAGCGCCCGGCGCCCCTTGCGACAGCGCACACGCGACACGTCGCCGATCGCGGTGGCCGGCACCGAGGCGATTGAGCGGGTATGAACACCTCTCTCCGTCGGATCTCGGTGACCGTGATGGCATTGATCGTCCTGCTGCTACTCAACGCCACCATGACGCAGGTCTTCGCCGCCGACGGGCTGCGGGCCGACCCGCGCAACCAGCGGGTCCTGCTCGACGAGTATTCGCGACAGCGCGGCCAGATCATCGCGGGCGGACAGCTGCTTGCCTACTCGGTGGCCACCGACAGCCGGTTCCGTTTCCTGCGGGTGTACCCCAACCCCGCGGTGTACGCGCCGCTCACCGGCTTCTACTCGTTGCGGTATTCCAGTTCCGGTCTGGAACGAGCCGAAGACTCGCTGCTGAACGGCTCCGACGAGCGGCTGTTCGGGCGCCGGCTGGCCGACTTCTTCACCGGCCGCGATCCCCGCGGCGGCAATGTCGACACCACGATCAACCCCCGCATGCAGCAGGCCGGCTGGGACGCGATGCAGCAGGGTTGCGGCGGGCCGCCGTGCAAGGGAGCGGTGGTGGCCCTGGAGCCGTCCACCGGCAAAATTCTGGCCATGGTGTCGTCGCCGTCTTATGACCCCAACCTGCTGTCCTCGCACGACCCCGAGGTGCAGGCACAGGCTTGGCAGCGGCTGCGCGACGACCCGGACAATCCGCTCACCAACCGCGCGATCTCGGAGACCTACCCACCCGGTTCCACTTTCAAGGTGATCACCACCGCGGCGGCGCTGCAGGCCGGCGCCACCGACAACGAGCAGTTGACGGCCGCGCCCACGATCCCACTGCCCAACAGCACGGCCACCCTGGAGAACTACGGCGGCGCCCCGTGCGGCGACCTACCAACCGTGTCGCTGAGCCAAGCCTTCGCCAAGTCGTGCAACACCGCATTTGTCCAGTTGGGCATGGCCACCGGGGCCGAGGCCCTGCGCAGTATGGCGCATTCGTTCGGCCTGGACAGCAGCCCGAGTGTGATTCCGTTGCAGGTCGCGGAATCGACTGTTGGGATAATCGCGGATGCCGCCGCTCTCGGGATGTCTAGCATCGGGCAGAAGGACGTGGCACTGACCCCGCTGCAGAACGCGGAGATCGCCGCGACCATCGCGAACGGCGGCGTGACGATGCAGCCGTACCTGGTCGAGAGCCTCAAAGGACCGGACTTGGCCAACATCAGCACGACGGTGCCCTATCAGCAGCGTCGCGCGGTATCGCCGCAGATCGCCGCTAAGCTGACAGAGCTCATGGTCGGCGCCGAGAAGGACGCACAGCAGAAAGGGGCCATTCCTGGCGTGCAGATCGCATCCAAGACCGGTACCGCAGAGCACGGCGCCGACCCACGCAACACTCCGCCGCACGCGTGGTACATCGCATTCGCGCCCGCGCAGACGCCGAAGGTCGCCGTAGCGGTACTCGTGGAGAACGGCGCCGACCGCCTTTCTGCGACCGGCGGTGCGCTCGCCGCGCCGATCGGACGGGCCGTCATCCAGGCCGCACTGCAGGGGGGCCCATGAGCCCACGAGTTGGTGTGACGCTGTCGGGCAGGTACCGACTGCAACGCCTGATCGCCACCGGCGGCATGGGCCAGGTCTGGGAGGCGGTGGACAGCCGGCTCGGCCGGCGGGTAGCGGTCAAGGTGCTCAAGGCGGAGTTCTCCCAGGACCCCGAATTCATCGAGCGGTTCCGCGCCGAGGCGCGCACCACCGCGATGCTCAACCACCCCGGGATCGCCGCCGTGCACGACTACGGCGAAAGCCAGATGGACGGGGAGGGCCGCACCGCCTACCTGGTGATGGAGCTCGTCAATGGTGAGCCGCTGAACTCGGTGATCAAGCGCACCGGTCGGCTGTCGCTGCGGCATGCCCTGGACATGCTCGAGCAAACGGGTCGCGCGCTGCAGATCGCGCACGCCGCCGGGCTGGTGCACCGCGACGTCAAACCGGGAAACATCTTGATCACCCCGACGGGGCAGGTGAAGATCACCGATTTCGGTATCGCCAAGGCCGTCGACGCAGCACCGGTGACCCAGACCGGCATGGTGATGGGCACCGCCCAATACATCGCGCCCGAGCAGGCGCTGGGTCATGACGCGACACCGGCCAGTGATGTCTACGCGCTGGGAGTTGTTGGCTACGAAGTGGTTTGCGGCAAGCGACCGTTCACCGGCGACGGCGCTCTGACCGTGGCGATGAAGCACATCAAGGAACCGCCGCCGCCGCTGCCGCCCGAGCTTCCGCCCAACGTGCGCGAACTCATCGAGATCACGCTGGTCAAGAACCCCGGCATGCGCTATCGCAGCGGGGGGCCGTTCGCCGACGCGGTGGCCGCGGTACGGGCCGGCCGGCGTCCCCCGCGGCCCAGTCAGTCACCACCGCCCGGACGGGCCTCGCCGGCGGCCATTCCGTCGAGCCCGCAGACCAGGACGACCGCCGCGCCCAGTGCGCGGAGTGCTGCGCCGCGCCGATCGCGGCCGGCCACGAGTAGTCATCGTCCGCCACCGGCCCGCCGCACCTTTTCGTCGGGACAGCGTGCGCTGCTGTGGGCCGCCGGGGTGCTGGGCGCGCTCGCGATCATCATCGCGGTGCTCATCGTGATCAACTCCCGCGGCGATAGCCAGCAACAGCCTCCGCCCCCGACGGTCACCGACACCGGGACGCCCCCGGCGAGCAAGACCCCCAGCGGTTCCGGCCCGAGTTTGCGACTTGATTGGACGGAACGCCGGGCGGTAGGCGATTCTGGATTCCATAGCAGGCCACCCGAACTGAGCTGGGCTCACCCCTCGACGCCCAGCCTGTCGCCGGCCAAACACGAGACACCGCAATGACCACCCCTCAGCACCTGTCCGACCGTTACGAACTGGGCGACATCCTCGGTTTCGGGGGTATGTCCGAGGTTCACCTGGCCCGCGACGTCCGCTTGCACCGCGACGTAGCGGTAAAGGTGCTGCGCGCCGATCTGGCCCGCGATCCCAGCTTCTACTTGCGCTTCCGACGCGAGGCGCAAAACGCCGCGGCGCTGAATCATCCGGCGATCGTCGCGGTCTACGACACCGGCGAGGCGGAGACCCCCGCTGGTCCGCTGCCCTACATCGTGATGGAGTACGTCGACGGCGTCACGCTGCGCGACATCGTGCACAACGACGGGCCCCTGCCGCCGCGGCGCGCGATCGAGATCATCGCCGACGCCTGCCAGGCGCTGAATTTCAGCCACCAGAACGGCATCATCCACCGCGACGTCAAACCGGCGAACATCATGATCAGCACCACCAACGCGGTCAAGGTGATGGACTTCGGCATCGCCCGGGCGATCGCCGACAGCGGCAACACCGTCACCCAGACCGCGGCCGTGATCGGGACCGCGCAATATCTCTCGCCGGAACAGGCCCGTGGCGATTCCGTCGATGCCCGCTCCGATGTCTACTCGCTGGGCTGTGTGCTTTACGAAATCCTCACGGGTGAACCACCTTTCACCGGTGACTCGCCGGTTTCGGTTGCCTACCAACATGTCCGCGAAGACCCGGTGCCCCCGTCAACGCGGCACCAAGGCATCTCCGCCGACCTCGACGCCGTCGTGCTCAAGGCGCTGGCCAAGAACCCGGACAATCGGTATCAGACCGCGGCGGAGATGCGCGCCGACCTGGTTCGGGTGCACAACGGTGAGACTCCGGAAGCACCAAAGGTATTCACCGATGCCGAACGGACCTCGCTGATGGCGGCCAGCGGCCCGGGCCATGGGGGTCTGCGCTCCGACCCGCTGCCACGCCAACGCCTCAGCGACACCGACCCCGATCGTATGGGCGGTCCGGTCGGTCGCTGGGTCGTCGCGGTAGCCGTGCTCGCGGTGCTGACGATCGTCGTCGTCATCGCGTTCAACACGTTCGGCGGCTCGACCCGCGACGTTGAAGTCCCTGACATGCGGGGCCAGGTGTCCGCGGATGCCGTTGCGGCCCTGCAGAATCGGGGCTTCAAGACACGCACGCTGCAGAAGCCTGACTCGGCGATCCCACCCGATCACGTGATCAGTACCGATCCCGGCGCCAACGCGTCGGTCGCCGCCGGCGACGAGATCACGATCAACGTGTCGACCGGGCCCGAACAACGTGAAGTGCCCGACGTGTCCTCGCTGAGTTACTCCGACGCGGTGAGCAAGCTGAAGGCCGCCGGGTTCACCAAGTTCAAGCAGGCGAACTCGCCGTCAACCCCGGAGCTGCTGGGCAAGGTGATCGGGACCAACCCACCGGCCAACCAGACGTCGGCGATCACCAACGTGATCACCGTGATCGTTGGCTCGGGACCCGAGACCAAGCAGGTTCCCGATGTCGCGGGCCAGACCGTCGACATCGCCCAGAAGAACCTCACGGTCTACGGCTTCACCAAGATCACCCAGGCGGCGGTGGACAGCCCCCGGCCGGCCGGTGAAGTGATCGGCACCAATCCGGCCAAGGGCCAGACGGTCCCGGTGGACTCGATCATCGAGCTGCAGGTGTCCAAGGGCAATCAGTTCGTAATGCCCGACCTGACCGGCATGTTCTGGACCGACGCCGAACCGCGGTTACGCGCACTGGGCTGGACAGGGGTGCTGGACAAGGGTGCCGACGTCGACGCCGGTGGGTCCCAGTCCCACAAGGTGGTGTATCAGAACCCGCCGGCCGGCGCCGGGGTCAACCGGGACGGCATCATCACGCTGAAGTTCGGTCAGTAGCCGCCGGGTCGGCGGGGAAATGCGGCCGTACCGCGGAGCGAACCTCGTTCTCCAGCCGTCGGATCAGGGTGTCGTCACGCGACCATCCGCACACTGCCAGCCAGTTGGCCAGCATCCGGTGCCCACCCTCGGTGAGTATCGACTCCGGGTGGAACTGGACGCCGTGGATCGGCAATTCGGTGTGCCGCACGGCCATGATGACCCCGCTACGGGTGTGGGCCGTCACCTCGAGCACCTCCGGCAGCGACTCCGGCAGGATGGTCAGCGAGTGGTAGCGGGTCGCCGTGAATGGGTCCGGAAGTCCTTGCAGCACACCGACATTAGTGTGGTGGACGCTGCTGGTCTTGCCATGCAGCAGTTCGGGCGCGCGGTCGACGGTGGCGCCGAAGGCGACCCCGATAGCCTGGTGCCCGAGGCAGACCCCGAGTAGTGGGGTGGCCGCCGCGGCACACGCGCGGACCAGGTCGATCGACGCGCCCGCGCGTTCCGGCGTGCCCGGCCCGGGGCTGAGCAGAACGCCGTCGAATTGCGCGGCGATGGCGGCTTCGTCGGAGAGCCTGGCGTCGTCGTTGCGCCACACCTCAGCGTCGACTCCGAGTTGCCCCAGGTACTGCACGAGGTTGAACACGAAGCTGTCGTAGTTGTCGACAACCAGGATCCGCATCGTGTCAGGTTACCGCCCGGCCGAACCCCGGCTACTGCTCAGTAGCCGATCGGGCCCAGCGGCTGCGCGAAATGCATCCGGACCGGTTCGGTGTGGCCGACGATCTGCACGTCGGGCTTGACGTCCTCGTGGTAGCCGAGCCCGAACCGGACGACGTACTGCTTATAGAGAATCACCAGGGGAGCGGCGGACAGGGCGGCTTGCATGGCGGCGGCATTGCCGATCGCCGTGATCGTGTACGGCGGGCTGTAGGTGCGCCCGTTGAGCAGCAGCGTGTTGCCGACGCAGCGCGGCACCGATGTGGCAATGAGCCGCTGATCCTGCATCTGGATCGCCTCCGCGCCGGCGCTCCACAGGGCGTTGAGCACGGCCCCGATGTCTTGCTGGTGCACCACCAGGTCATCGGGGGAGGCGTCACGCGGGAAGCGGCCGTTGGCGTCCCGCTGGGCGTCATCGAGGGTCACCGCGAGGCCCGGGCCGTGGACGGGGTTCATGTCGGCCTCGCCGGCCAGCTCCGCCGAACGCCGCAGCATGGCCGCCAACGCGGCATCGGATGATCTCAGGTGCGTGGAGTCGATCTTGCCGGCCAGCTCGTCACGTTCGGCCTTCAGGCGATTCACCGAGGCCTGCGTCTCACGCACCAGATCGACCAGGCGCGGTGCATCGCTGCGACGGATCTCCGTGCCGCCGGAGACCCCGTGCGTGGCGGCCAGCAGCAGCCCGGCCAGCAGGCAAACCAGCGGGACACCGTAGCGCCATGACGACCGGCGGGTCCGGATCATCGAGTCTCCAATTTCCTGGTCGGGGGGCCAGGTGGGTTAATCTCGTAGCCAAGTCCTGCGTGTAGCTATAACCGCTATCGTTGCACCCCGTCCCGTTCACCGTGATCCCGAGGTAGTCATGCCCAAGTCCAAGGTCCGCAAGAAGAACGACTTCACCGTCACCGCGGTCAGCCGGACGCCGGTGAAAGTGAAGGTGGGACCGTCCAGCGTGTGGTTCGTCGCGCTGTTCGTGAGTCTCATGCTGATCGGTCTGGTTTGGCTGATGGTGTTCCAGTTGGCCGCCGTCGGAAGCCAGGCGCCGACCGCTCTTACCTGGATGGCGCACCTGGGCCCGTGGAACTACGCGATCGCGTTCGCTTTCATGATCACCGGTTTGTTGCTCACGATGCGCTGGCACTGACCAAGATCGGATGCCGGATAAATTCATCTTGGGGTCGATTCGCGGCTAAGCCAGCAACCTTGTGACTACCCAATCACACGCGTGTGATTTATCCCCACTGTTGATAGCTGATGTGGATAACTGCATCGGCAGTGGTGGGAGGGGTTAAGGACGGTATGCAGCAAACACAGTGGCAGCCGCGTGCTGCGGGAGTTGCTGGTTGTGGCCTTGGCGGGGTTTTCATGGCTATCGCCAGTGTGACCGTGGTCACAGACCCGCCGGGCCGGGTCATGGCGGGGATTGCCGGGGCGGGTCTGCTGTTGTTTGCGGGCGCGACGTGGCGCGCGCGTCCAAAGCTGGCTATTACCTCCAGCGGGCTGGCAATCCGGGGGTGGTGCCGGACGCAGGTATTACAGCACTCCGACATCAAGATCATTCGGATCACCGAGTTCCGTCGCCTCGGGCGCAAGGTGCGTTTCCTCGAAGTCGAAACGGTGGACGAGCAGCTGGTGCTGTTCTCCCGATGGGATCTGGGCGCCGACCCGCTGGAGGTGCTCGACGCGCTCACCACGGCCGGCTACGCCGGCCGAGACGGTGCTGGGCCGGCTTAGCTACGGGCCGGCTTAGTTACCGGACGGGCTTAAGAGATCGTGATCGACTCGATGACGACCGCGTCGGTCGGACGGTCGTTGCCGTCGGTGGACGTCGTCGCGATCGCATCGACGACCTTCTGCGACTCCGGGTCGGTCACCTCGCCGAAGATGGTGTGGCGCCGGTTCAGGTGCGGCGTGGGGCCAACGGTGACGAAGAATTGCGAGCCGTTGGTGCCCGGACCCGCGTTGGCCATCGCCAGCAGGTACGGCTTGTCGAACTGCAGCTCGGGGTGGAACTCGTCGGCGAATTGGTAGCCCGGGCCGCCGCGTCCCGTACCGGTCGGGTCGCCGCCCTGGATCATGAAGCCCTGGATCACTCTGTGAAAGACCGCGCCGTCGTAGAACGGACCGGAAGGACTACCCGACGCGTTCTGGGCCGAGTACTCCTTGGTGCCCTGCGCCAGGCCAACGAAGTTGGCGACGGTCTTGGGCGCGTGGTTTCCAAACAGGGCGATCTTGATGTCGCCGCGGTTGGTGTGCAGTGTGGCAGTGGCAGTCTGATGCGGGCTGTTGGTCACGACACGAGAGTCTGCCATTACCCGCGGACCGGCCCGCACCCGGTGTCAGTCGGGACAGCCGGGACAGCCGGGACCGAAAAGTCCGACGTCACGCTGCAATAGGCGCGCCGGTGTTCTTATGGTGGCAGTCTGTAGGTTCCACGGGCGGCACAGAAAGGCGGCAGATGAGCGCGCAGGCGGAATCCCAGCTGACCCCTAGGCAGCGACTGTCTCGGGGCCTGACTTACTCGGCAGTGGGACCGATGGACGTCACACGCGGTCTCATCGGATTAGGGGTCCATTCCACGCAGTCGACGGCATCGGAGTTGCGTCGCCGCTACCGCCAGGGCCAACTTTCTCGCGATATCGCCGCGGCCCAGGAAACGCTCGCCCAGGAACTGGCCGCCGCGCAAGAGGTTGTCTCGAGCCTGCCGCAGGCACTGCAGGACGCGCGCAAATCCCAACGCCGCCGGGGAAAGCGCCCCCTGCTGATCGCCGGAGCCGTCGTCGTCGTCCTGGCCGGCGGCGCGGCCGCCTTCAGCATCGTCCGGCGCTCGACCAACCGCAACAACGCCGAACCGTCACCGCGGCCGCCCAGTGTGGACGTGCAACCTCGCCCCTGACCCCAAGTCGGACAGCAAGACGAGAATTCACCACTTGCACTGTGCTCGTTCGCTATCCGTTCCGGTGGACTAGCTGGCCAGCTCTCCGGGGCCCGTCTTAGAGTTTCGGCCAAGGGGGCCGGAATGAACGGAGCAGTCATGTCTCGACTGACCACCAAGCTCGTTGTCGCCGCCTTCCTCACCTTCGCCACCCTGAGCGTGACGGCTGCCGGATGCGGTGAAACCGTCACCGCGCCGGCTACGCCCAATATGTAGGTCTCGAGGTCGGCGTACGCCAACGGCAATCGCACTAAGCGGCTGGGCTTAGTCGTCGACGTGGTTCGGCGGCTGCCCGAGCGGCCGCGTCCGTGGATGGGGTTCACCACCCAGCAGCAGATGCGCAAAACCGAGCCCCGCGACCCGCGAGGGCCAACATCTATGGGGGAGTAAGCAATCCGGCAGCGCGTCCTTTTTGATTTGTGGAGCCTAGGGGAATCGAACCCCTGACACCTGCCTTGCAAAGGCAGTGCTCTACCAACTGAGCTAAGGCCCCTCTTGCCGGTCAACGGATGCGGGATCCACTGCCGCCACGTGCCAGACCTCAACCCCGCGTCGGGACCGCACCACCACCGTGACCAAGGCAATCAGCGCCAGCGGCAATGCCAGTCTCACACAACGTCTTGATGGGCACATGGTTGTGGGCCTAGGAGGACTCGAACCTCCGACCTCTTCGTTATCAGCGAAGCGCTCTAACCGCCTGAGCTATAGGCCCGTATACGCGTACGGCCGAGCGACGAGATTACCGCAATCGTCGCCCCACCCCAAAACCTGCACTAATCCCGATCCGCCAGCGTCACTTCGATGCCGCCGATCAGGTCGGTCGTCAGGTTGTAGACGAACGCGCCGATCGTGGCCATGGCGGTCAGCAAGACGATGTTGACCAAGCCGATCAGCACGGCGCCGCCGAAGATCGTGCCGCTCGAGACCAATTCTCCGCTGCTGCCGCTGGTGTTGTTCAGCAGGTCACCGACGTTGCTGTTGAGCTTTGCCCACACTCCCATGCCGCCGAGCACGAGGTAGAGGAACGCCACGGCGATCATCCAGACGAAGAACAGCGCCACCGAAAGCATCAGGGATACCTTCAGCGTGCTCCACGGATCGACCCGGCGGATCTGCATGCTGGCCCGGACCGGGCCTCCCTTTCGCCGCGACACCTGAACCATGCTGTCGCGACTCTCCCGGGGTTCGGTGCCCGTCGAGCGCGCCGATTGTGACGTTTCCGGGCTGCGCTCAGGTGCGGTCTTACGCTGTGATCCCCGCGGAATCCCGCCGGACAGATCCGGCAACTCACTGGCGTAGGCCTCGTGCGTTGGCCCGGCGCCGCGGGCCGGCGCATCGAATTCCTGGCTCTTCGACTGCGGTGGCGCGCTAGCCCCCTGCGTGTTGCCACCCGAGATGAAACGGTTCAATCGGGCGTCAACACCGGACGGCGGCCCGGGCGGCCGCGCCTCGATCGGAGGTTCGCCCTGACGGTTTGCGGGATTGGCGGCCCGGGCGGCACCGCGCTGCCACGGTGGCGAATCCCCGCCCTCCTGACTACGGCCTGCCGGGTTGGGGGCCCCACGCGGGTGCGCACCGGCACGCTCGGCCGAAACATCCACGTTCTGGCTGTCGCCCTTCTTGGGGGCACCCGGCTCGCTCGGTGAGGTCACCGGAGACTCCTTACCTCTGCTGCCTTGCCCGACCGGACCGTGGCACTCGCATTTTCTCTGGTCGGGCTGAGTCTAATTGCCCATACCCGTTGGCAGGCCACTGGTCGACCCGCACCGCTGCCGAGCTAGCTCTCCGACTCCTCGCCGCCCTCGATTTCCTCGATGTCGTCGTCGGCGCTTTCTTCGGCGTTGCGTGCAATCGCCAACAGTGTGTCGCCCTCACCCAGGTTCATCAACCGAACGCCCTTGGTCTGCCGACCGGCCTTGCGGACCTGGCGCGCCGCGGTGCGGATGACGCCGCCGCCCGAGGTGATCGCGTACAACTCGCTGTCGTCGTCGACAATCAGCGCACCCACCAGACTGCCGCGCCGGCGGTCGTACTGAACGGTCAGAACTCCCTTGCCGCCGCGGCCCTGCACCGGGTACTCCTCGATCGCGGTGCGCTTGGCGTAACCACCGGCCGTGGCGACAAGCAGGAACATGCCTTCCTGCACCACATTGAGCGACAGCAGCCGATCGTCCTCGTTGAATCGCATGCCCTGCACGCCGGACGTGGCACGGCCCATCGGTCGCAGCGCCTCGTCGGTCGCCGAGAACCGGATGGACTGCCCGTTGGCCGAGACCAGGAGCAGATCCTCCGCGGCGGAGCAGAGCACGGCACCGACCAGCTCGTCGCCGTCGCGCAGGTTGACGGCGACGATCCCACCCGAGCGGTTGGAGTCGAAGTCGGTCAGCTTGGACTTCTTGACCAGACCGTTCTTGGTGGCCAGCACCAGGTACGGCGCATCCTCGTACCCCTGGATCTGGATGACCTGGGCGATGCGTTCCTCGGGTTGGAAGGCCAACAGGTTGGCGACGTGTTGCCCGCGCGCGGTCCGCGACGCCTCCGGCAGCTCGTACGCCTTGGCCCGGTACACCCGCCCCTGCGTGGTGAAGAACAGGATCCAGTCGTGTGTCGAGCACACGAAGAAGTGCGCGACGATGTCGTCCTGCTTGAGTCCGGCGCCCTGCACACCCTTGCCGCCACGTTTCTGGCTGCGGTACAGGTCCGTCTTGGTGCGTTTGGCATATCCGGTCTCGGTGATCGTGACGACGACGTCCTCGCGCGCGATCAGGTCCTCGTCGTTGACGTCGCCGTCGGCCGCGATGATCCGGGTACGACGCGCGTCGCCGTGCTTCTCGACGATCTCGGCGAGCTCGTCGTGCACGATCTGGCGCTGCCGTTCCGGTTTGGCCAAAATGTCTTCCAGATCGGCAATTTCGGCTTCGATCTTGGCAAGGTCGTCGACGATGCGCTGACGCTCCAGGGCCGCCAGCCGGCGCAGCTGCATGTCCAGGATGGCCTGGGCCTGGATCTCGTCGATGTCGAGCAATTCGATCAAGCCGACCCGCGCGATGTCGACGGTTTCCGACGCGCGGATCAGGGCGATGACTTCGTCCAGTGCGTCCAGCGCTTTGACCAGACCGCGCAGAATGTGGGCCCGCTCGTTGGCCTTGCGCAGCCGATAGGTGGTGCGGCGGACGATTACGTCGAGTTGGTGCTCGACGTAATGACGGATCATCTGGTCGAGGCGCAGCGTGCGCGGCACCCCGTCGACGATCGACAGCATGTTGGCGCCGAAACTGGTCTGCAGCTGGGTGTGCTTGTAGAGGTTGTTCAGCACGACCTTGGCCACAGCGTCGCGCTTGACCTCGATGACAATGCGCAAGCCAACCCGGTCACTGCTCTGGTCCTCGATGTTGGAGATGCCGGCCAGCTTGCCGTCGCGCACCTGCTCAGCGATCGAGGTGATGAAGTTGTCGTGGTTGACCTGGTAGGGCAATTCGGTGATGACGATCGAGGTACGCCCGCGCGAATCTTCTTCGACCTCAACAACTCCGCGCATCCGAATGGAGCCGCGGCCGGTGGTGTAGGCATCGTTGATCCCTTGTGAGCCAACGATCAAACCGTACGTCGGGAAGTCTGGCCCCTTGACCCGCTCGCACACCGCGGCCAGCGTGGCTTCCTCGTCGGCCTCGTGGTTGTCCAGGCACCAGTAGACGGCCTCCGCAAGCTCCGTGAGGTTGTGGGGCGGGATGTTGGTGGCCATGCCGACCGCGATGCCGCCCGAACCGTTGGCCAGCAGGTTGGGGAACCGGCTGGGCAGGACGGTCGGTTCTTGAACCCGGCCGTCGTAGTTGGGGATGAAATCGACTGTCTCCTCGTCGATTTCGCGCAACATCTCCATCGCCAGCGGCGTCAGCCGGGCTTCGGTGTACCGCATCGCGGCTGGCGGGTCGTTGCCCGGTGAGCCGAAGTTGCCCTGCCCGTCGACCAGTGGGTAGCGCAGCGACCAGGGCTGTGCCATCCGCACCAGGGTGTCGTAGATCGACGAGTCGCCGTGCGGGTGATAGTTACCCATCGTCTCGGCAACCGAGCGTGCGGATTTCGCGTGACCGCGGTCCGGGCGGAACCCGGAGTCGAACATCGCGTAGAGCACCCGGCGGTGCACCGGCTTGAGACCGTCGCGCACCTCCGGCAGCGCACGGCCCACGATCACGCTCATCGCGTAGTCGATGTAGCTGCGCTGCATCTCCTGCTGGATGTCGACCGGTTCGATGCGGTCGCCCGCGGCGTCGCTCGGCGGCAACGTGGTGTCAGTCATGTGTTCCTTCGGTCGCTAGAACTCGCCGTCTCGATGTCTTAAACATCCAAGAAACGAACGTCTTTGGCGTTACGGGTGATGAAGCTGCGGCGCGCCTCGACGTCCTCGCCCATCAGGATGGAGAACAGCTCGTCGGCTGCGGCGGCGTCGTCCAGGGTGATCTGGCGCAGCACCCGCACCGACGGATCCATAGTGGTTTCCCACAATTCCTTGGCGTCCATTTCACCGAGGCCTTTGTAACGCTGAATACCGTCCTCGGCATTGATCTTTCGGCCCGCCGCCCGGCCGGCCTCCAGCAGGCCGTCGCGTTCGCGGTCGGAGTAGGCGAATTCGGGATCGCTGCGCTGCCACTTCAACTTGTACAGCGGCGGTTGCGCCAAAAACACGTGGCCGTGCTCGATCAGCGGCCGCATGAACCGGAACAACAACGTCAACAACAGCGTCGAAATATGCTGGCCGTCCACGTCGGCGTCGGCCATGAGCACGATCTTGTGATAACGCAGTTTGGTGATGTCGAATTCGTCGTGAATGCCGGTGCCCAGCGCGGTGATGATCGCTTGAACTTCAGTGTTTTTCAGGACGCGGTCGATACGCGCCTTCTCGACATTGATGATCTTGCCGCGCAGCGGAAGGATCGCCTGGAACATCGAGTCGCGGCCGCTCTTCGCCGAGCCGCCGGCCGAATCACCCTCCACCACATAGAGTTCCGACTTACGCGGATCGGTGGAGCGGCAGTCGGCCAGCTTGCCGGGTAGCCCACCGAGATCGGTCGCACTCTTGCGGCGTACCAACTCTCGCGCCTTGCGCGCCGCGATACGGGCTTGCGCCGAAGACACCGCCTTGTTGACAACGACTTTCGCGTCCGCCGGGTTTGCTTCGAACCAATGCGTGAGTTGTTCGTTGCAGACCTTCTGCACGAACGACTTGACTTCGGTGTTGCCCAGCTTGGTCTTGGTCTGACCCTCGAACTGCGGTTCGCTGACTTTGACCGAGATCACCGCCGCCAGGCCTTCCCGGATGTCGTCGCCGGTGAGGTTGGAGTCCTTTTCTTTGAGCAGCTTCTTGTCTTTGGCGTACTTGTTCACCACCGACGTCAGCGCACTGCGGAAGCCTTCCTCGTGGGTGCCGCCTTCGTGGGTGTTGATCGTGTTGGCGAAGGTGTGCACCGACTCCGAGTATCCGCCGTTCCACTGCATCGCAATCTCGACTTCGTGGCCAGTGCCCTTGCCTTCGAAATCGATGATGCTCTGCTGGATCGGGCTTTTGGTGCGGTTGATGTGCTTGACGAAATCGACCAAGCCCCCGGGGTAATGGAACGTACGACGCTTGACCTTGTGTGGAGCCGTCGACTCCGCGGCCTTTTCTTGGGCGGACTTGGGCGCATCGGCCGTGTCACTGACGACGTCGTCGACGACCTCGTCCTTGGTCACGCGTTCGTCGGTGAGGTTGATCGTCAATCCCTTGTTCAGGAACGCCATTTCCTGCAGCCGGCGCGCGACGGTCTCGAAGTCGTAGTCGGTGGTTTCGAAGATGTCGGGGTCAGCCCAGAACCTGATCGTGGTTCCGGTCTTCTTCGTGGCCTCACCTTGTTTGAGGGTTCCAGGTACGGCGCGGTCGTAGTACTGGGACCACTCGTGGCCGTCGCGGGCGATGTCTACCTCGAGCCGGGACGATAGCGCGTTGACCACCGACACACCGACGCCGTGCAAACCACCACTGACGTTGTAACCGCTGTTTTCGCCGCCGAACTTGCCGCCGGCGTGGAGTTGCGTCATCACCACGTCCACGGTCGGCGCGCCGGTGGAGTGCATCGCGACCGGGATGCCGCGACCGTTGTCGGCGACCTCGACGCTGCCGTCATCCAGGATGCGCACATCGACCCGGTCGGCGTAGCCGGCCATCGCCTCGTCCACCGAGTTGTCGACCACCTCCCAGACCAGGTGGTGCAGACCTCGCTCCCCGGTAGACCCGATGTACATGCCGGGGCGTTTACGGACGGCCTCCAGGCCTTCGAGCACGGTGATCGCTGACGCGCCGTATTCGTCTTGCGCCTTCTTCTTCTGGGCAGCCACGGTCGGAATGCTCTCCTCGGGGTTTCATGCGGGCGGTTCCAGTCACCGCAGCAGTCGCATCACTTCACTCTACCGTCATCGGGGGTCGGGACCGATTTTCTGGGCGCGTTTCTACCTATCTGGACGCGCCGTGCGCTTATTTTCTTTATTGACACCGCGTCCGGACGTGCGTCATGGGGGTCCGTTTCGTTCTCGCGGATCTGAGAGGGCGAACTTTTGCGCCTCGCCGGCGGCGGATCGCCGATATCGATGAACCAGCCAATCGTGTCAGCCGTACGTGTCGCGCGGGCCTCGACCGGAGATGTGCCGGGGCCCCTTCCGCCAGGAAGGGGCGGACGGACCGGTGATCTTCAGCGAGGTCACTATGCCGTTGCCGACCGCTGCGGCGATCTTGGCTAACAGCTGCGCCTGGATCATGCGCAGCTGCGTGGCCCAGGCGGTGGATTCGGCGGCCACGCTGAGCACCCCCTCATTGAGGGCGGTGGGGGTCGCGTGATCGGCGATCTGATGGCCCACCACGGACGCCCAGTGGCCGAGCACGGTGCCCTCGGCGACGCGTCCCGACCAACCACGCTTCTTCGCAAGGTCGCGGGCGACCCGTCCCATCGGTTGTGGGTCGCGCACGTCGGGCCCCGGACCCGACCAGCTTCGCCGCTGCCCGGCAACACGACGCGGAACGGGATTGCTTCCTCGCCCGCGCCCGGCGTCCTTGCCCTGCGCTCGCGCGGCCGCGCGGGCCTCCTCGAGGGTGCGCCGCACCAAGTCGATACCGCTGAGGTCGCTCGGCTGTGCGGAGCGCTCGGCGGGTGGGTCGTCTCCGGTTCCGGTCATGCTTGCAGCACCGAGACTCGTCCGGCGTCATCGTCTTGCAAGTTGATGTGCACCCGCCTAGCGTCCCAGCCCGCGGGGATATCTTCTAGCACCGCCGCGGTTACCAACACCTGTTCCGCGGATTCGGCGACGGCCGCCAGGGCCTTGCGGCGGGCTGCGTCCAGTTCGGCGAACACGTCGTCGAGCAACAGCACCGGTTCGCTGCCGTCCGCGCGTAGCAATTCATACGCGGCCAGCCGCAGCGCGATCGCGAAAGACCACGATTCCCCGTGGCTGGCAAAGCCTTTGGCGGGTTGATCGCCGAGGCGCAGCTCCAGGTCGTCGCGATGCGGGCCGACGAGACAGACGCCGCGTTCCAATTCGGCGTTACGCCGGGAAGCCAGCGCGGCGAGCAGCGCGGCTTCCAAGAATTCCCGGTCGCTGCCCGCGGCGTCACCCTCACCTTCGCTACCTGAACCGTCGATGCTGGTTTTATAGTTGATCCCGGCCGGCCGCGAGGCCGGCGCCAGCAACTGGTAGGCCTTTTCCACTTCTGGCGCCAACTGGTTCACCAGATCGATGCGGGCGGCCATCAATTCGGCGCCGTGCTCGGCCAATCGGCTATCCCAGACATCAAGGGTTTCCAACGCGCCTTGGTCACCTCGATGCCGCGACCCGGCCAATGATTTCAACAGCGCGGTGCGCTGTCGCAAGACTTTGTCGTAGTCCGCGCGCAGCGCGGCGATCACCGGGCGACGCACGGTGGCCAACTCGTCGAGATAGCGACGCCGGTCTGCCGGATCCCCGCGGACCAGGGCCAAGTCTTCGGGAGCAAAGAGCACGGCGCGTAATACCCCGATCACCTCACGCGTGCTGCGCACCGGCGAGCGGTTTAGCCGAGCCTTGTTCGCCCGTCCCGCGGCAATCTCCAAATCGATCGCGCATTCGCGCCCCTCGTTGACCACGATCGTGGACACCACTGCTCGATCGGCACCCGCCCGGATCAACGGGGCATCCGTCCCAACCCGGTGTGAGCCTAAAGTGGTCGAATACCACAGTGCCTCAACCAAATTCGTCTTCCCAAAACCATTGGGACCGACGAACACCGTCCGGCCCGGTTCGAGCTCGAGATCGGCGTGTGCCCAGGACCGGAAATCGCGCAGCCCCAAATGCCGGACGTACACCTACCCGGGCAACCGAACTGGCATCAACAGGTAGACGTAATCCGTGGGCAACGCGGAAAACGGACCGGTGCCCATCGGATGGCTATCGGCATCGAACGCCGGGCGGAGCAACGCCGGCTTGCCCGGGGTGGTGAAACCGAACGACACCCGATCCGCCTTGACCGAGCTAAGCCCGTCGGTCAGATAAGTCGGGTTGAACGCGATGGTCAACGGCTCACCGGCGAAGTCGACGGCAAGTTCTTCCTCCGCGCGTCCGACATCGTCGGCGCCGGCCGACAGCCGCAACATGCCGTCGGCGAATTCCATGCGCACCTGCGCACCCCGGTCCGCCACCAACGCAACCAGCTTGATGGCTTCGGTCAACTCAGCGACGTTGATGGTTGCCACCGCGGTGTGCTCTGCGGGCAACAGCTGGCGAAACTTCGGGAACTCAGCGTCCAGCAGCCGTGTGGTGCTGCGTTTGCCGTTGCCGCTGATACCGAGCAGCCCATCTTTTCCGACTCCGGTGCCGGCGCCCAACGACAACCGGACATCGGAACCGTCCGTGCCGGTTTTGGCCGCCTCGGCCAGCGTCTTGGCCGGGACCAGCACTGCCGCTTCGATGTCGGGCGCCAGCGCCGACCACGTCAGCTCACGAACTGCCAAACGGAACCTGTCGGTGGCGGCCAAAACGACCTTCTCACCCGAGATCTCGACCCGGATGCCGGTCAGCATCGGCAGCGTGTCGTCCCGGCCGGCGGCAATCGCGACCTGGCCGATCGCCTCGGCGAACAAATCCGACGGCAAGCTTCCGGTCTCTTCGGGCAGCGTCGGCAGCGTCGGGTAATCCTCAACCGCCATCGTCGGTAGCGAGAACTTTGCGCTTCCGCAGGTCAAGGCGACCCGATTGCCGTCGACGTAAAAGTCGACCGGTTTGTCCGGCAACGCCCGAGTGATGTCGGATAACAGCCTTCCGGACACCAAAACGCTTCCCGGAGACGCGATTTCGGCTGCAACCTGAACTTCGGCGGAAACCTCGTAGTCGAATCCTGAGATCGTCAGACCCTCATCCGAGCCGGTCAACAGCACGCCGGAAAGAACGGGCACCGCCGGCCGGCTCGGCAGGTTCTTCGCAACCCACGACACCGCTTCGGCAAAAGATTCTCGGACCAGGCGGAACTTCAGATCGGTGCGGCCAGCCGTTGTCGTCGCCACGTCCATAGCGTCCCTTCACCTACCCAAAGATCGAATCCGGCAGCTAGCCTTCCAGCCCCGCCAGCGTGGGGCCCCGTAACGAACGCCGATGGCAGGTCACGCGCCACGACGTCCACAACGGGAGTCGAATCACAACCGTAGAGCTTCTGCGCCCATCTTGAAAGCTAATCGCGCAGGCCGACAAGCCGAGTGGTCGAGAGCTTCGTGTGCGCTGTGTAACGAGGCGTCCCCAAGGCTGTTCTTCAAAGAAGAAACAATGGAGAGATCTCAGTACCAGTATTAAGGCCTGTGCATTTTGGGGACAGGTCCATCTCGGCGCAGCTAGCGGAGCGATCGGCTTGTGGATGACAGGGTTGGTAACTGTGCAGCCGATGTTGGGCCGTTGGGGATGGGCAGGGGCGTGCACTTCAAGGGCGATTGCTGCACTGTTGTTTGGCACGTTTGTACACAACGCTGCGCACATCGCTTGGCTGTGGCTGGAGTGACAAATGCGCGAGAAGTTTTTTGAAAAAAGTTTGACGCGCGGCGGCCCGAATCAGCGCTTGGAGCGCTGACGGATGCGAGTGGTGAGTTCCTTGACGTGATCGAATACCTCACGCCGCTCGGCCATCTCGGACAAGATCTTTCGCTGCGCGTACATGACCGTGGTGTGGTCGCGGCCGAACGCCTGGCCGATCTTGGGGAGCGACAGGTCGGTGAGCTCGCGGCAGAGATACATCGCGATCTGGCGCGACTGAGCCAGTGCTCGGGTCTTGCCCGGCCCGCGTAACTCCTCGACAGTGGTGTCGAAGTATTCGGCGGTGGCGGCCATGATGGTCGCCGCACTGATCTGCATGGTGCTGGCATCGGCGATCAGGTCGCGCAGCACAATCTCGGCCAGCGACTTGTCGATCGGCGTCTTGTTCAGCGACGCGAACGCGGTGACCCGGATCAGAGCTCCTTCGAGCTCACGGATGTTACGTTCGATGCTGCTGGCAATGAGCTCGAGTACGTCGTCGGGTACCGCGAGTCGTTCCATCTGTGCTTTCTTGCGCAGAATCGCGATCCGGGTTTCCAGTTCGGGTGGCTGAACATCGGTGATCAGGCCCCACTCGAATCGTGTTCTCAGCCGGTCTTCCAGGGTGGCGAGTTGTTTGGGCGGCCGGTCAGAGGAGATGACGATCTGCTTGTTGGCGTTGTGCAACGTGTTGAAGGTGTGGAAGAACTCTTCCTGGATACCTTCCTTGCCTTCGATGAACTGAATGTCATCGACCAGCAGTACGTCGACGTCGCGATAGCTGCGCTTGAATGCGACCTTGCGATCGTCGCGAAGAGAGTTGATGAAGTCGTTGGTGAATTCTTCGGTGGATACGTACTTGACGCGCATGCCGGGGAACAGCCGCTGCGTGTAATTGCCTGCGGCGTGCAACAAGTGGGTCTTGCCCAGCCCGGACTCGCCCCAGATGAAGAGCGGGTTGTAGGCGCGTGCCGGCGCTTCGGCTATCGCCAGGGCCGCGGCGTGCGCGAAGCGATTGGAGGCACCGATGACGAAAGTTTCGAAGGTATAGCGCCGGTTGAGGCTGGTTCCGCCGGCAGCCGCGGCCGCGTCGGTGCTGTGTGGGCGTTCGGAGAAGTAGTTCGGCCAACTTTGCTCGACGCCGACGACCTCACCGTTTTCGTCGGTCTCGTCGGCGTCACTTGACGTTTGTACGTCGATATCCTCGCTGAAGGTGTCCCCCTGCGGGAACAGGGAATCGTCGGCGTCGTCGGAAGGCGGAGCGATCCGCACTCCGAGTTGGACTTGTTGTCCGAGCCGGCGGCTCAGCGCATCGGTGATTGGGGTGCGCAGGTGTCGTTCGATCTCGTTTTGCACAAAGCTGCTCGGCACCGACAACAAGGCGAAGCCCTCGACGATGGTGAGTGGCTGCACGAGGTTCAGCCATGCTCGCTGCTGAGGAGTCAGTGGATTGACGAGAGTCGTGCGACTACTGGTCGCACCATCTTCGTCGGAATCACCGTTGAGTTCAGAGACGACCGCATTCCACACTGTCGTGAAACCCGAACCGGAGTCATCGGTCAACGACGCATCTCCCTGGTCCGACGTCGAAGTGTAACCACGCGTGGCGACAAAGCAACTGTCCACACAGTTATACACAGGTGTGGACAGGATAGGCGTATGCGGGCCGCAACCTACCGGCGACGGCTCGCGATCTGCGGGCTGGAGACAATCCCGGCTAGGTCGCCTGCACAGCTAGTAGATCCGCCATCATGCTTCGTTGTCGAGCGCCGCTCCAGTCTGAAACGGCATTGCCCGAAGCTAACAGTTTTCCGTGCGGCTGCCAACAGTTCTGTTGCATTCCAGTCAGGTTCTTTAGGGTCTGCCGGGGCGTGTTGCGACTTGACGATGAAGTCGTGCTGGTCGGCGCCACCGGCAGCCAAAGATTTCATGTTGGGTATCAGTGGGTTCGTTGGGGCAGGCCAAGTTTGACCCAGCGAACGCTCGTCAGTACCCTCAGACAGTCGCCCGAAAGTCGGCGATACGGCTGCGACCCAGGAATTATGTGCCCGGGGACCGCGCCGGCCAGCAGCAGGACCACTTTCCGACCGAGTCACGAAGCAATTTGGCTGAGCCAAACGTGAACGGCCGGACGGCCGGGAAAGCTTCTAGCGAGACAGAACGAGGAGAACGCCGTGGCCAAGGGGAAGCGGACCTTCCAGCCGAACAACCGGCGCCGTGCCCGTGTGCATGGCTTCCGTTTACGGATGCGTACCCGTGCCGGGCGTGCCATCGTGTCGGGCCGCCGCCGCAAGGGCCGCCGCGCGATATCTGCCTGATCTGACCGACAGGTTTGTTGGCGGTGCTTCCCGCGCGCAACCGCATGAGGCGGTCACGGGAATTCGATGCGACAGTGAAACACGGGATGCGTACGGCGCAGCCCGATCTCGTTGTGCATGTGCGCCGAGGAAACGATTTCGAAGCGGGCGAAGGTCCGCGGGTGGGGTTGATTGTTGCCAAATCAGTCGGCTCGGCCGTTGACCGGCATCGGGTGTCGCGACGCCTCCGCCACGCCGTGCGGGGCATGCTGACCGATCTCCATGAAGGCGACCAGGTGGTCATCCGGGCGTTGCCCAGCAGTCGGCAGGTGTCATCGGCCCGGTTGGAGCAGGAGCTACGCAAAGGGCTGCGGCGCGCCGCCGAACGAGCGGGAACGAACCGGTGAGTGTGACGGCGCCGGCGCGCGCGGGAGTAAGTGGCGCGAGCAGGACCGTGGTGCGCGGACTGGTTTTCCTGATCCAGCTGTACCGGCACATGGTGTCGCCCCTGCGGCCGGCGACATGTCGCTTCATCCCGACCTGCAGTCAATACGCCGTCGAGTCCTTCACTGAATACGGGTTGATTCGGGGGAGCTGGCTGGCGGCAGCCCGGCTCGCCAAATGCGGACCATGGCATCGGGGAGGATGGGACCCGATACCGGAACGTGCCTTGGAACACCGGGGTTGCCGGGTGGACTTTGCAGACACCAGCGCCGTCGGGGATGACCCGGCGCCGCGAGGGGAGAGTGAATCTTTTGTCGTTTGATCTGTTTAGCCTCGACTTCGTCTACTACCCGGTGTCGTGGATCATGTGGGTTTGGTACAAGCTGTTCGGAGCGCTGCTGGGGCCCTCGAACTTTTTCGCGTGGGCACTGTCGGTGATGTTCCTCGTCTTCACGCTGCGGGCATTGCTCTACAAGCCGTTCGTGCGCCAGATCCGCACCACTCGCCAGATGCAGGAGCTGCAGCCACAGATCAAGGCGCTGCAGAAGAAGTACGGCAAGGACCGTCAGCGCATGGCGCTCGAGATGCAGAAGCTGCAACGCGAGCACGGGTTCAACCCGATCCTGGGCTGTCTGCCGATGCTTGCTCAGATCCCGGTGTTCCTCGGGCTGTATCACGTGTTGCGTTCGTTCAACCGGACGACGGGCGGTTTCGGACAGCCGCAGATGTCGGTCATCCAAAATCGGGCGACGGGTAACTACATGTTCAGCCCGACGGACGTCGGGCACTTCCTGGACGCGAATCTGTTCGGCGCTCCGATCGGTGCGTCCATGACGCAGCGCACCGGGTTGGATGCCTTCATCGATTTCAGTCGCCCCTCGGTGATCTTGGTCGGCGCTCCGGTGATGATCATGGCGGGCATCGCCACCTACTTCAACAGCCGGGCATCGGTGGCGCGACAAAGTCCGGAGGCCGCCGCCAATCCGCAAACCGCGATGATGAACAAAATGGCGTTGTACGTGTTCCCGCTCGGTGTCGTCGTCGGCGGCCCGTTCCTTCCGCTGGCGATCATCCTGTACTGGTTTGCGAACAACATCTGGACCTTCGGCCAGCAGCACTACGTCTTCAACATGATCGAGAAAGAGGACGAGGCCAAGAAGCAAGAGGTGCTGCAACGCCGTGCCTCCAACGCGCCGGCGCCGGGAGCCAAGCCGAAGCGCAAGGCGACGCCGGCGAGTGGCAACGGCTCGTCGACGGCCGGCGGTGACACCGAGCCGAAGACGGAAGCGGACGGCGACGGGGGCGAAGACGCCGCACCGGACAAGCCGGACACAACCGGCGGCACGAATGGTCCGGGTACCCGCACACCCAGACCCGGGGCTCGACCGAAGAGACGGAAGCGCTGACAACAGCGCCACAGCTTTACCGGGCCGTCTCCGGAGAGTGACCCGAATGAGACAGGGACGGACCCATGGATGAGGGAGAAGAAATGACGGACGCTGACACCACCGAACGCGACTTGGATACCCCAGTGGCGGTCGAGGATGAAGTAGAAGACACCGCGACAGCAGAGGCCGGCGCCCCCGAAGGCGAGGACCTGGAGGAGCGCTTGGTCGCTGAAGGGGAGATCGCCGGCGACTACCTGGAAGAGCTTTTGGATCTGTTGGACTTCGACGGCGACATCGATCTGGACGTCGAAGGCAACCGGGCCATCGTCAGCATTGACGGCAGCGACGACTTGAAGAAGTTGGTCGGCCGCGGCGGCGAAGTGCTCGACGCGCTCCAGGAGCTCACCCGGCTGGCGGTCCATCAGAAGACCGGCGTCCGTAGCCGGCTGATGCTCGACATCGCGAGTTGGCGCCGGCGCCGCCGAGAGGAGCTTGCCGCGTTGGGCGACCAGGTCGCGCGGCGGGTGCTGGAGAGCGGCGAGCGCGAAGAGCTCAAGCCGATGACGCCGTTCGAGCGGAAGATCGTTCACGACGCCGTCGCGGCGGTGGACGGGGTGCACAGCGAGAGCGAAGGCGCCGAACCGTCTCGCCGCGTTGTCGTCCTGCACGACTAGTCGGGACCGGGTTACACCGGTGTAGTTCGCCCCGCCCTGTAGGTCCGAAGACCGGAGGAATGTTTCACGTGAAACATGTCGGCGGTTTCGATGGAGCGGAAGCACCGGACTGTGTGGGCCCCGGTCCCGCGCCCGTGGCGGCGGCCGAGATCTTCGGGCCACGGTTGGAGATCGCGGAGCGGTATGCCGAGACGCTCGCGACGGCCGGAGTGGAACGTGGACTACTGGGTCCCCGCGAAGTGGATCGCATCTGGGACCGCCACCTATTAAATAGTGCAGCGGTTGCCGAACTGCTCGAAGGCGGCGAACGGATTGTCGATATCGGGAGTGGGGCGGGGCTGCCGGGGATACCGCTGGCGATCGCACGGCCCGATCTAGAGGTCGCGCTCCTCGAACCGCTACTGCGCCGCAGCGAGTTTCTCAAAGAGGTCGTAGCGGAACTAGGGTTAACCGTCGAAGTGGTCCGCGGACGCGCCGAAGAACCGTGGGTACGCGAGCGGCTCGGCGAAAGAGATGCCGTGGTGTCGCGAGCGGTTGCAGCGTTGGACAAGTTGACGAAGTGGAGCATGCCGTTGCTACGGCCGGGCGGACGGATGATTGCGATCAAGGGGGAGCGCGCTCCCGATGAAGTCGAAGAGCACCGGCGTGGGATGGCCGCGTTGGATGCAGCAGATGTCAGGGTGGTGACATGTGGCGCGAGCTATTTGCGTCCGCCCGCAACCGTGGTGGTAGCGCATCGCGCAGCGCGGTCGCGTCGCGGGTCGGCACCAAGGGCGGACAGGAGAAAGCGATGAGCTCTCCCCGGGATCGGTCCGGCGACTCGGGTCCAAGCGTGCAGCGCCCGCACTCGGCGGGGGCACCCATCGCACCGCCGCTCTCGCCGGACGAGTCGGTACCCCTCGCGGACGAGGCGCCAAGCGAAACCGCCGCGGATGTTTCACGTGAAACATCGAGCGAATACGACACCCCGATCGGCGCCGCGGCAGAACGCGCCATGCGGGTGCTGCACACCACGTACCCACCACTGCGCCGGCCGAGCCATCGTCGGGTCTTCACCGTCGCGAACCAGAAGGGCGGCGTCGGCAAGACGACCACCGCGGTCAACCTCGCCGCCGCACTCGCACTGCAGGGACTCAAGACACTCGTCATTGATCTCGACCCGCAGGGCAACGCGAGCACGGCGCTCGGCATCACCGATCGGCAAGCGGGCACGCCCTCGTCGTACGAAGTGCTTATCGGCGAAGAGACGCTGGAGTCCGCGCTGCGCCGCAGCCCGCACAGCGATCGGCTGTTCTGTATTCCCGCGACCATCGACCTGGCCGGAGCCGAGATCGAATTGGTCAGCATGGTGGCACGAGAGAATCGGTTGCGCACCGCGCTGGCGGAGCTCGAGCACTTCGACTTCGATTACGTCTTCGTGGACTGCCCACCGTCGCTGGGGCTGCTGACCATCAACGCGCTGGTCGCCGCTCCGGAGGTGATGATCCCGATTCAGTGCGAGTACTACGCGCTCGAAGGGGTGTCACAGCTGATGCGGAACATCGAGATGGTGAAGGCGCATCTCAACCCCCAGCTCGATGTGACGACGGTGATCCTCACGATGTACGACGGCCGGACCAAACTCGCCGACCAGGTCGCCGAGGAGGTGCGCCGCTACTTCGGCGACAAGGTGCTGCGCACCGTCATCCCGCGCAGCGTCAAGGTGTCGGAGGCGCCCGGTTACAGCATGACCATCATCGATTACGACCCCGGTTCGCGCGGGGCGATGAGCTATCTCGACGCGAGTCGCGAACTCGCGCAGCGTGACTAATCACCATCCGTGAAGGGACGACAATGACGCAGCCACTACGCAAAAAGGGCGGCCTCGGCCGGGGCCTGGCTTCGCTGATCCCGACCGGCCCCGCCGAGGGCGACTCGGGACCGGCGACCCTTGGCCCGCGGATGGGGGATGCGGCCGCCGACGTCCTGATCGGTGGGCCAGCGCTGGACGCTTCCGCGATGGGTGCGGTGTACCGCGAGATCGCACCGGCCGACATCGAACCCAACCCACGCCAGCCGCGCCAGGTGTTCGACGACGATGCACTGGCCGAGTTGGTGCACTCGATCCGCGAGTTCGGATTGTTGCAGCCGATTGTGGTGCGAGCGGTCACCCCAGCACCGGGCGGTGCGCGTTATCAGATTGTGATGGGGGAGCGGCGCTGGCGGGCTGCCCAAGCCGCGGAGCTGACCACCCTCCCGGCCATCGTGCGGGAGACGACCGACGACAACCTGCTGCGCGACGCCTTACTCGAGAACATCCACCGGGCCCAGCTGAACCCCTTGGAAGAAGCGGCGGCCTACCAGCAGTTGCTCGACGAGTTCGGGGTCACCCACGACGAACTGGCCTCGAGGATCGGGCGCTCGCGGCCACTGATCACCAACATGATCCGGTTGCTGAAACTGCCGATCGCGGTGCAGCGCAGAGTGGCCGCGGGGGTGCTGTCCGCCGGCCATGCCCGCGCGTTGCTGTCGCTGGAGTCCGGCCCCGACGCGCAGGAAGAGTTGGCGAGCCGCATCGTCGCGGAGGGTCTATCGGTGCGCGCCACCGAAGAAGCCGTGACACTGGCCAACCGCAGCGACGCTGCGGCGCCGGCACGACAGCGCCGCAAGCCGATCCAGATGCCGGGCCTGCAAGACGTTGCGGATCGGCTGTCGAACGCCTTCGATACCCGGGTGACGGTGAGCCTGGGCAAGCGCAAGGGGAGGATTGTGGTGGAGTTCGCCTCGGTGGAGGATCTCCAGCGGATTATCGACACGATGGCCCCGCCCAAGGCATGACCGGCCATACCGTGTAATTACGTCACTGTGACACCGGGCGGGTTTTCGGCACTTGTCTGGCCCCCTCAAGCACGGAGATCCCTTGTGCATCAAGCCTTTTAGGCATTCGGCACACCGGTCGCTCCGGGTGCTCGAGCCTTTCGGCGGCGGCCTCGGCGCGGTCGGGCCAACACTGGCCCGAGAACGACAATCTCTCCTATCCTGGAGGGGTTGGTGGTGCACGTCAGCCTGGGACAGCCGGGCTTGGCGCAATGGGCTGCGGTACGCACGGAAGCCAGGAGGCTAGTGTCTGCTCGAATCACGCCCCTGCGGCTCGAGGCCTTCGAGCAGCTTCCCAAGCACGCGCGCCGCTGTGTCTTCTGGGAGGTAGACCCGGCGACCCTCGGCGACCAGGACCATCTCGCCGACCCCGAATTCGAAAAAGAGGCGTGGCTCTCGATGGTCATGCTCGAGTGGGGTTCATGCGGTCAGGTCGCGACCGCGATGCCCGACGAGCAAAGCCACACGGATCCGCCATGCCTGGGCTACGTCTTGTACGCCCCGCCGGGAGCGGTACCGCGGGCGCATCGGTTTCCTACCGCGCCGGTGTCTGCGGACGCGGTGCTGCTGACGTCGATGGGTATCGAACTCGGTCATGCCGCCGACGACTTGGCGCACAGCCTGCTGGCCCGGGTGATCGACGAATTGATGCGCCGCGGGGTCCGGGCGCTGGAAGCGTTCGGCCGCACACCGGCGGCTTCGGAGTCGTTGGATCCGCAGCTCGCCGACCCCGACGTTCGGCCGGTGCTGGAGTCGCTCGGTGACTGCTCGGTGGAGCGCTGCATCATCGATGCGGAATTTTTGAAAGACGTGGGATTCGTTGTGGTGGCACCACATCCGTACTTCCCGCGGCTACGCCTCGAGCTGGACAAGGGACTGGGGTGGAAAGCCGAAGTGGAGGCCGCCCTGGAGCGCCTGCTGGCGAACGCTCAGCTGCAGGAGCCGGTCGGCGCCGGGTCTACGGCGGGAAATACGTTGCAGAACAAGCAGAACGGTTAAGAGCCGCCGAGCCGGGTCGTTCGCTCCACCGACAATTCGTGAGCAAGCAGCTCGGCGAACGTGAATGTTCCCGTGGGCCGGTCGTTCTTGCCGAGCAGGTAGAGGCGCTTGACCGCGGCGAGGATACCTTCGGCGATGGCATCGCGGGTTTGCGTGGAGAGCAGCATGTCCCGATCACCGCTGTTGGTGATGTAGCCGACGTCGACCTGGACGGTGGGCATCCGCGTCAGCCGCAGCAGGTCCCAAGTACGGCCATGCGTCCGGCAATCCCGCAATCCTGTGCGGGCCACCACTTCTCGCTGAACGAAGTCGGCAAGATTACGACCGATCGTCGACACCGAACCGTGCGAGTTGCCGAAGTGGAACGAGGCTACCCCGTTGGCCGAAGGGCTGACCTGGGCTTCACAGCGCAGGCTGATCATCAGATCCGCGCCCACGTTGTTGGCCGTCGCGGCACGCTCGGCATCCGAGGGGCTGTGGTTGGTCGGCCGGGACAGAAACGTTTCCATGCCGATGGCGGTCATCCGGCCCTCAAGGCGACTGGCCAAATCCCACAAGATATCTGCTTCGCTGACCGGACCGGCCGGGCCGTGTGCGATCAGACCGTGGTCGTCCTCGCCGCGACCCGGATCGATGATGATCCGCTTGCCCGAAAGCCGCGGGCCCGATCGCCGGACCAGCTCTTCTTCGCGAATTGCGTGAGGCGAGCCACCGGTGACCCGCGAACTCAGAAAGTACAGGGAGCGCAAGGTTTCCGGGCCGCAGATGCCGTCGGCGGACATCCCGTACTCGCGCTGGTACGACATCAAGGCGCTGTGGGTCTGCAGGCCGAAATGTCCGTCGACCAATCCCGTGTAGAAACCCAGGTCTTGGAGCCGGGCCTGCAACGTCGCGACGTCGTCACCGTAGAGAGGTGCGCCGAATTGGTGGTAGAGCGTGCGCGCTCCGAGCCGGTAGGACGCCTCTTTGAGCGCCCGGTAGGTGGCCTCGCCGACGATGCCGTCGACGAGCAGGCCACGATGTTGCTGAAAGGCGCGGACCGCCTGGTCGAGCTGGGCATCGAAGACTTCGAGGGCCACATGCCGACCCGTGGTCAAGTCTTCTTCGGCGTTGTCGAGAAGCCCTAATGCAGCCAGCGAGGCCCGGATCTCGGTCACAGCTGCGCTGCGGTCACCACAGCGCAGAGCGTCGCCGTTTTCGCGGCGCGGACTCGACATACCAAGGGCCCTCCGGGACAAACTGACAGGCTCACAAACGCACTACAGCTAACCGGTATTGTCGCAGATCCTTCTCTATTTCGGGAAAACCCCAGGCTAGACGGCGGGGCATTGCCGCAAAGCAGATGCGGCTAGGTGAGGTTGGGAACCGCTTCGGAAAGCTCGCGCAACAGCGCCGCCTTGCCCTTCGCGCCGACGATCCGCTTGACTGGCTGGCCGTCCTTGAACAGGATCATCGTGGGGATCGACACCACCTGGAAGTCGCGGGCCGTCTCCGGGTTTGCGTCGACGTCGAGCTTGGCGACGGTCAGTTGATCCGATCGCTCGGCCGCGATCTCCTCGAGAACGGGCGCGACCATCTTGCATGGTCCACACCACGTCGCCCAGAAGTCAACCAGCACAGGCTTATCGCTGGACAACACGTCCGCGGAGAAGGACGCGTCAGAGACTTCCTTTGTGGCTCCGGCTTTTTCGGCATCGCTCATCGTGGTGCTCCAATCAAATCAGTATTGTCCGCATTTCCAGTCGCCGTCTTTCCGCCGGCGGCTGCCGAATCTTCCTGATCCGCCAGCCAGCGCTCGGCGTCGATGGCTGCGGCACAGCCACTGCCCGCGGCGGTGACTGCTTGGCGGTAAGTGTGGTCGACCAGATCGCCGGCCGCGAAGACGCCCTCCAGTGTGGTGTTTGTGGTGGGTTCTTTGACAAGTACGTAGCCGTCCGCGTCGACGTCAATGGCGTCGCGCACCAGGGCCGACCGCGGTTCGTGACCGATCGCGACGAATACACCGGTCACCGGTAGCGCGGTTTCTTCGCCAGTTATGTTGTCGCGCAACCGTAGTCCGGTCACTGTCGACTCACCGTCCACCGCGACCACGGTCTGGTTGGTCATGAATTTGATCTTGTCGTTGGTGCGAGCGCGGTTGAGCATGATCTTCGACGCCCGGAACTCGTCGCGGCGGTGCACCAGCGTCACGCTACGGGCAAATCGGGTCAAGAACGTGGCCTCTTCCATTGCGGAGTCACCGCCGCCGATCACGGCGATGTCCTGGTCGCGGAAGAAGAACCCGTCGCAGGTGGCACACGCGCTCACCCCGCGGCCCAGCAACTCCTGCTCACCGGGCACCTGCAGATAACGTGCCGCGGCGCCCATGGCCAAGATGACGGCCCGAGCCTTGAAGGTCTCGCCGTCGGCCGTGACGACCGACTTGATCGGGCCGTCCAGCGAAACCGACTCCACGTCTTCCATCCGCAAGTCCGCCCCGAAGCGCAGCGCCTGCTCGCGCATCTGGTCCATCAGTTCCGGGCCCATGATCGCGTCGCGGAAGCCGGGGTAGTTCTCCACTTCGGTCGTGGTCATCAGCGCACCACCGAACGACGTCCCTTCGAAGACCAGCGGTGCCAGCTGTGCGCGCGCCGTGTACAGGGCTGCCGTGTACCCAGCCGGACCGGAACCGATGACGATGACGTCGTGGACTGTGTCATGAGCGGAGTCGGTCATACGAGCCTTTCAGATGCAGGTTTCTTCAATCGTGTCGAACGCCAGCGTAGGCGTGGGTGTTCCCGGTGGTGTCGCGCAACACGTGGCACCACTTTAAGGCCGGGGGACTTGGGTGCTGGCTAATAGCCCGGTGTCGGCGGCGCTGCAGTTCAGCGCCACCGCAAAGACCGCCAGGTCGGCCGGAGTGTCGGCGGGGAGTACCAGCAGCACACCGGGGCGGGCGTTGATCTCGATCGGTCGCGCGGCGAGCACCTGCGTGGACGCGGGATAGCCCAGACCGGCGAGACAGGACGCGCGCCGGGACGGGTCACCCAGCGGCCCGTAATCGGGAGCGCGGCCGAGCAGGCCGATGATTTCGGCCGCCGACAGCGGGATCGCCATGGGCGGCGTCGACACGGTGATGTGCTCGGCGGTGGTTGGTGTGCTCGGCGTGGGTGCGGGGGCGTTGAGCAGTGCGGCCGTGCCGAAGCCGATCGCGGCGAGCACCGCGCAGACCCCGGCCGCACCGGCGGCAACCCGGGTGCGGCGGATGCGCGGGCGCGCGGAGTGGGTGGCCACGCTCGGCGAGCCGGCCGGACCGGCCGCGCACAGCGCCTCGGCGATCCGGGCGGTCACCTCGGGCGGTGGTTCGGGTGCCGATTCCGGATCGGCGCCGGCGGCTGCGACATCGCGGCGCACCTGGTTCAAAGCTTGCAAGGCCTTTGCGGCATCCGGGTCTTCGCGAACTTGCCGGCGCAGGCGGGCGGCGGCGTGGTCGTCCAGCAGACCGGCCTGCAGGTCGGCGAGCGCTTCGACCGTCGGCAGGCGGTCTGCTCCCGCATTACGGTGATCCGGATCGTGATCCGCCGGTTGGTTTTCCGCTTCGCCCATCCGCCCCAGTGTCCGTCATGCCCAGACCGATGGTCACGCCCGGTCCGCCCGAGCGGCGTTAACGCTGACCGGCGGGGTGGTCGGGTGTGGTGTGGGCGCCGGCGTCCAGATAGCCGAGCAGCTGGGCAAGCCGCACCCGGGCACGGGCGCATCGGCTCTTGACCGTGCCCTCGGCGACGCCCAGCAGCGCGGCGGTGTCGGCGATCGAGTAACCCTGCATGTCGACCGCGACAATCGTGGCGCGCTGCTCTAGGGGCAGCCGCATCAGCGCGTGTTGCACCAACATGGCGGTCTCGACCTGAGCCGTGCGGTCAGCCACCGGGTAGACGTCCTCGAGGGGTGCGGTGCGGTGGGATTTGGTGCGCCGCAGCCGATCCAGGCAGGCGTTGACCACGATCCGGTGCAGCCAGCTGCCGACCGCGGCGTCGTACCGAAACGTGCCGGCGCCTCGGTGCGCCGACAGCATGGCGTCCTGCAGTGCGTCTTCCGCGTCCTCGGGACTGCGGGTGGTCAGCCGGGCCAGGCGGTGCAGCTGGCGCCGATGCCGTCCGAACAACTCGCCAAAGGCGTAGCGGTCGCCCGCGACGTGTGCGGCCAGCAGCTCGGCGTCACTGCGTTCCTGCTGGATGTACCCGCCGATGCCCACGGCCGGACACTAACCAATGGGGTGTCGTGTGGCACTTCACTCGTAGCCGTGGCTGTGAGTCTCAGGATGCGGCTCGAACGGTGATCTCCGACAAACCGGCCTGGCTCTTGCCGTTGGTGGTCCCCAACGTGGAGATCCATACCAACAGGTTCGACGTTGGCGAGCCGGCCTTGACCGGGATGACGTTGTGGCCGGGTTTGAGCGCGAACGCCGGAGCCAGCACCGTGGTGTCCTCCAACTTCGAGGGCGAAGCCGTGGACGCCGAGCGAATCTCGACCTTGGTGCCGGTGCTGGGCGTGTCGATGGTGACCTGGCCGACCACGGTGGGTTTCGGCAGCTGCAGTATCAACCCTTCGCCCTGCTTGAAACTGGGGAACGGGACGGCATCGGTATAGACCTCGGTCGCCCAGGCGGTAGAGGGGTCGCCATCGATGGCCTGCCCGGCCGTACCCGCGTTGTCGGGATCCCCGTCGGGGGAGAAGACCGTGGCCCGAGTGGGTTTGACGATGCTGCCCGCCGGCGACGGATTCGCCGACGACGAATTCGACGAACTCGACGAACCGGGGCCGTTGAGTCCGAGCTCGTCCTTATTGAGGCCGCCGCCGACGTTGCCGAAGATCTTGCTCACGATCGAGGCCAGCACCAGCAACGCGACCACGATGATCGCGAGTGCCGCGACGCCGCCGATCATCAGGTTGCGGCGTCGCCGCACCATGGTCGCGTACTCCCGCCCGGTCGCGCGTGGGGTCGGAGGCGGTGGCGAGTCGTCGATCGGGCCCAGCACCTCGGTGCGGTCGGCTACCGCGGTGGCTTGCTGCAAGAGGTTCAAAAGCGTTGAGGCACTGCGGATTCCGCCGTCTTCCTGCACCGCGCGCACGGCAACTGCGGAGATCTGGAAGGGGATGTCGCGATCGATGGAGTTGGGTTCGACGGGAAGGCCGGACCCATCCCGGTCGGCCGGCGCGAGCCCGCTGCGCACCCCGAACTCCGGCAGCGGCCACCGGTTGACCAACAGGGCATACAGCGAGGCGCCGATGCCGCGGATGTCGTCCTCCGGGTTGGCGTCGGGCATGGTCGCCGGGTAGGCGAGCACGACGTCGCCTTCGATGCTGACTCGAACCCGGCTGGGGTGATCGATCGACAGGGCGACCCCGGCGCGGTGGGCGGTGTCGGCGGCAGCGGCCAGCGACTGCATGGCCCGCACGGCGCCAACGGGTGAGGGGCCGGTGTCGGCCACCTCTTGGAGCGAGCCGCCGCGAATCCACTCCGCGACGACCAGGCCACCGTGGTCGGAGTGCACCACGTCGAGCACGCGCGCGATGCCGGGCTTGTCGATCCGGCTGAGCCGCAGCGTGCGGGACAGGATCTCCTGCAGCACGTCCTCGGGCAGGGCCCCGTCCGGGTCGACGAAGGTGAGCGACACCTGCCGGTCCAGCGCGGTGTCGAGTGCCTGCCAGAATTGCAAGGGCGGCGCGCCGCCGTGGAAAACCAGCAGCCGGTACCGGCCACCCGCAATGCGGGCGCCGGGCACCAGGTGCACATCGTCGCCCGATGATTCCGCAGCACGCTCACGGGGAGCCTCGAACGGGATCGACCCGCGAGCGGGCTCGCCGGCGAAACCGCCGGTGCGCTGCTCCGATGGGGGTGGTCCCGACGATTCGGGCTTCCGTTCGGCCGGAATGTCGGGCTGGAAGTCGTCGGCGGACGGCCGCGGTAGGTTGCCGCCTGATCCCGCACCGGACCCAGGGCCGGATGCGGCGCTCTCCAAGGGGCGGTCGGTCACCTCCGGTCCTTTCGCTAGCCGGGCGTCGCCTGCTCGATCCGGAGGCCTGCGCCGGATCGGATCCTGGACCGCATTAACCCCCGGCGGGGACGAATTCCTCTGCTCAGGGTACGTGACGGGGCGCCGGTGAGAAGATCCCTGTGCGATGGCCGCCGGGCGGGATCCCGGCGCCGCGCTCGGGCTGACACCGCCCCTGCCGATGCGGCGCCTGACGGCTGCCATCGCCGCCACCGCCTCGGGGACCTGCGCGCGAACCATGACCGTCACCATGATCGGCAGCATGATGCAGCCCAGCACCAACAGTCGCAGCAGCGAACCGGCGGCGCCGCCGTGCGCGGTCAGCGCGGCCAGCCCCAGTAGCCGGTCGACCACGTGGGCGACCAGGCCGGCGAGCATCGACGCGACCACCGTCACCAGGACGGTTCGTATCTCCGCGAGCCCGACCAGACGGCCGCCGGCCGGCAGCAGGGCGCGGCGCAGCAGGTAGTAGCCGACGATCGCGCCGGTCAAGAACCCGAGCCCGTTGGCCAGCCCGAGGAACCCGGCCACCAGTTGGGAGTCGTGGGCCACGTGGGGCGCCAGCACCGAGCCGGCGATCTTGACGGCCGTGATGACGAGGATGATCACGATCGGCGTCCAGGGCTGCTCCCGTGCGTAGAACACGCGCAGCTGCAGGAGCACCAGCCCGTAGGGGAGCAACGTGAACGCCGACAACGCGATCGCGGCGCCCAGGTATCCGGCGTCGACCCCGCCGAAGTGGCCGTAGGCGAACAACGCGCTACCGATCGCGGGCCCGCCGACGGTCATGAACGCCACGATCGGAATCAGCGTGATCAACGTCAGCCGGGTGGCCAGCGATAGGTCGGCGAGCACGGCCTTGGTGTCGTTGGCGGCCGCGTTGCGGCTCAGCCGCGGCATCACCACGGTCAGCACCGTCACGCCGATCATGCCGAACGGCAGCATCAGCACCAGCCAGGTGTAGTTGTAGATCGCGGGGCCGGAAGCCGCTGCGGTACTGGCGATTTGGTTTCCCACCACCAGGCCGAGCTGGCTGATCAGCACGTAGAGCACCATCGCGGCGGCCATTGCGCCGAACCGCTTGAGCCGCTCGTCGATTCCCCATAGCGGGCGCAGGCTGATGCGCTCGCGGCGCAGGGCGATCAGGAGCATCGCGGTCTGTGCGTAGACGCCCAACGTGGTGCCGATGGCGAGCACCAGCAGCTTGGTGTTGCCCATCCGTACGGGATCGACCGACAGCTCACCGGGGACGGCCAGATAAACCCCCAGGGTCACCAGCGCGACGACGTTGTTGACGACCGGGGCCCACGCCGTCGGCCCGAATACGTTGCGGGTGTTCAGGATTGCCATGAACACCGACGTGAGGCCGTAGGCGAGCACCTGCGGCAGCAGCAGGTAGGCGAACGCGGTGGTCAGTGGCTCGTTGACCTGCGGGCTGCGGCCCAGCATCAACCGGACCAGCAGCGGCGCGGCGACCACCGACACCACGGTGGCGAACACCAGCAGCGTCGTAGTCACCGTGACCAGGCGCCGGACGAACGCGGCGCCGCCGTCGGGGTCGCTCTGCTCGGCACGTGCCAGCACCGGCACGAAGATCGCGGTGAAGGTCGCCTCCAGCACGAGGGCGGCGACCAGGTTCGGCAGCTGATTTGCCACCGAGAAAGCGCTGGACAGCGCCGCACCCAGAATCGCGGCCAGCACCACGATCCGGGCAAATCCGGTGATGCGGCTGACCAGCGTCGCGAATGCCATCGCCCACGATCGCGACACCAGCGCGGCGTCGGACAGTTCGATGCGCCGCGTGGGCAGGTCCGTCACCGGAGGCAGCGGCCCCGTTGGCGGCGGAATCCGGCCCGGTGGTGGCGGCCCGGGCGGCCGTGGCGGTTGTGATCGCTGTGGCGGTTGCTGGTGATGGGACCGCCGGTAGGCGGGTTTCATACTCGGTGCTCTTCGTCGACGCGACCGCCGACCTCATGCCCAGCATCGGCGGGATGGTGGTGCGGCGGATCGGGGCGGTCGAGGTCGGCGCGGTCGGGCTGGCCGCGGAACCGGTGCCACAGCCGGCGCCCGGCGAGCAGCACCAGCACCGCCGCCGCGGTCAGGGTGATCGCGAACAGCACCTTGCCGTAGGCGTTCGAGTGCACCGACATGCGCACCGGTTCGCCCAGCCGGGTGCCGTCCGGGGTCCGCAGCGTGACGTCGATGGCCACCCGTTGGGTGAAGTTCACTTCGATCGGTACCCGCAGCGGCAGGTAGCCGGGCGGCAGTTCGATCTGTCCGACGTCGGTCACGGTCATCCCCGGCGGGGCGTCGACTTGCACGCGGACCTTGATCGGCACGGCCAGGCCATTGTGCAGGGCTAACGGCAGGGGACTGTGTTCGGTCGCCAGGGTGTAGGAGCCGCCCGGGTTGACGATCGTCACCGCGCCGAACAAGTCGTTGATCGTGTTACCGACGATCGCCAGCCGCTGTTGGGCCAGCCCATTGCGGATCTCGGGCGGTTCCGACTGGCTCAGCGAGCGCAGCATGTCTTCGCGCAGCGGCGCGGTGTACTGAACGCCGGTCAGGCCGGTGCGCTCGTCGGTGCTCAACGCCGACGTCAGTTTCCACAGCCGGCCCGCTTGGCCGTTGATGTCGGCGGTGACGTTCTCGCCGAACTTGCCTCGCTCCGGCACGGAGCCGTCCAGCGGCGCCGGCGGGTCGGTGCCGGCCGAGGCTTCGGCGATCACCGCCGCGAGCGGTCGGGGCACCCCCAAACCGGAGCGGATGGTGGTGGCCAGCGCCGTCAGGATGACCTGCGCGTCATCGGCCCGCAGGTTCCACGTCGCCGGCGGGACCAGGATTTGCGTGCGCGGCGGGGCGTCTCGATCCAGCGCATGCCAGAACATCGAGCCCAGGGCGTCCTGACGCCGAGCGGCGTTCGAGTCGTGCGCGAGCCGAACCGTCAGTGAGGGGTCCAGATAAGTCGGGACGCCGGGGCTATTGCCCGCCCCGGCCAGTGCGGCGCCGACCGCCGGATCGAAGGGCGCGACCACCACCTGCGGGGACAGCCGGCGGGGTGCGGTGTCGACGCCCGGCCCGGACGACGCCTGCGAGTCCGGGGCGACCAAGTCGCCGGCGGCGACCGCGACCGTGCTGTTGTTGGCACTGAGCAGGTCGACCGCGCCGCCCGTCAACGGGCCGTCGGGCAGCAGCGTGGCACCGCGGGTGGACTGGACGTCGAGGATGTGGTCGACGATGTCGCCGACGCTGGTGGTGGCGATCGCGCTGAGCCCCGGATCGTTGACGCGTTGCAAGGCGCCCAGGTCCGCTTGCGCATAGGGCAGCGGCGCGACGCAGGTGCGCCTGCTCAGCGCACGTAATCGGTTCAGCCAGCCGGCCGCGGCGGCCTGCCCGGTGCCCGGGTGGGTCGGGGTGCCCGGTTGTTGCGCGGGACCGTCGCGGGAGTTGGACACGACGTAGCCGGCCGTCATCGCGTTGACGGTGACCAACAGGTCCGGGTCAATGGCCATGCACAGTGCCCGGCCGACCGCGCCGTCTGGGTCGACGTCATGGCTGGTCGCGACCTCGGCCGCGGACAGCAGGATGTCCAGCCGGCCGCCGGCGCCCAACGAGGTGGCCAGGTCGTCGTCGACCAGCCGGACCGGGATGGTGCCACCGGGTTGTCCGGGCGCCAACCGGGGAAGGTCGGCCAGCGGCCAGAGCATGGTGATCCACACCGGTTTCGAAGTATCGGGCGCGACCGCGGATTCCAGGGAATCGGCGCGGTCCGGCGGCAGCCCGATCACGGGCAGCAGGAACCGCGCATTGTCGAGCCGCGCGGGGGCGCCGTAGTCGGGTGTTCCATTGGCATTCACGAGGACGGGGTAAATCCCCGGCTGGTTGAAGCCGAACGACGGCTTGCCCAACGAGCGCAGAGGTGCCGACAGTGTGAAGCCGACTTCTTGGCCGCGCTGCAGTTCGGGTGCCACCGTGAGGAAATCGGCAGCCGGCTGGTACTGATCGGTGGCGCCGTCCAACGAGGTGCGCAGGGCGGCGGACGCGTTGACCGCGGCGGCGTGTTCGAGCCGGACCATCACGTCGCGGACCGGGCGGTCACCGATGTTGGTCACCATTCCGCTGACCGTGACGACCGGCGGGCTCGTCGTGGTCACGACGTCCGGCGTCACCTGATCGATGCGGACGCGGACAAACGGCGTCGCTCCGGGCTCGTCGGCCGCTGCGCGAGGCACGCCGACCGGCCCGGTGAGCACCACCGCAAAACCGGCCACGATGCCGACCACGGCGGCAAGGCGCAACAAGCCGGCCCAGCAGAGTCGCGGTGCGGTCACGGCCCCGGCCCGTGACCGTTCTTACGACCGGGGGGTTCGTCGGAATGGCGGGTTCGGGAATGTGTCTGCGGGTTTCGCCGCGGCGCGCTGGGCGGCAGCGGCGGCAGCGAGGCGGGACCGTCGCTCTGCAGCTTTCCGATCAACTCGTTGGCGACCTCGGCGAGGCGACGTTCGTCGGCGTAGGCCAGTCGGGCCGGCAGCTCCCCCATCGGCACCCAGGCCACCTCGGCGACTTCGAGGTCCTCATCGGACAGCTCGCCACTGGAGAAGCGCATCAAATAGTGGTGCACCGTCTTGTGCACCCGCCGGCCGTCGGTGACGAACCAGTAGTCGATGCGCCCCAGCGCGGCCAGCACACTGCCGCGAATTCCGGTCTCCTCGGCAACCTCGCGAATGGCGGTCTGCTCGGCTGTCTCGCCGAGTTCGATGTGCCCTTTGGGCAGCGACCACAGCATCCGTCCGCGCCGATCGATGCGCCCGATCAGGGCCGCGACCTGGGCGTCGGGCGGGCCGTCGATGCCGTCGATGACCAGCCCGCCCGCGGAAGTTTCGTGCACGGTACGCAGCCGCTCCGGCACCCGCCGCGGTGCGCGCGGTCGGCGCCTGTTGCCCGTCGCCGAGTTGGCGGTCACTTTGGCATCGGCGTCGTTCTCGGACGCACCGACACCGCCACGACCCCGACGGCGCCCCCGGCGTCGACGTGGTTTGGCTTGCTCGCCATCCGACACCCAAGCGATAGTAGCTGGCACGGGCTGGTCTTCCGGACATACTCGCCGCTGGTGCGGGCGCGGCGACGGCCCGCGTCGCTACCGGAGCAACGCGACTACGCTCATCGAACGTGTCCCAAGCCGCCGACGATGCAGAGCTGCTGACTTCGGCTGCGGTCGCCCTGAATCGCCACGCCGTGGTGCTGCGCGGACTGGGTGCGCTGTTCGAGGCCGCCGGGCACGGGCTGTATCTCGTCGGCGGTCCGGTGCGCGACGCATTGTTGGGCCGGCCGAGCCGGGATCTGGACTTCACCACGGACGCGCGTCCCCAGCAGGTGCAGCAGATCGTGCGGGGGTGGGCCGACGCGGTCTGGGATACCGGGATCGAATTCGGCACCGTGGGCGTCGGCAAGGACGACTACCGGCTGGAGATCACCACCTTCCGCGCGGACCGCTATGACCAGGTGTCACGCAATCCCGAGGTGAAGTTCGGCGACCGTCTCGACGACGACTTGGTGCGCCGGGATTTCACCGTGAACGCGATGGCCGTGCGCATCACGTCGACCGGGTCGGGCGAATTCCTCGATCCCCTAGGCGGTTTGGCGGCGCTGCGGGCACGCGTGCTGGACACCCCGGCCGCGCCCTTCGTGTCCTTCGGTGACGACCCGCTGCGGATGCTGCGCGCGGCGCGGTTCGTCTCGCAGCTCGGGTTCGCCGTCGCCGCGCGGGTGCGGACGGCAATCGAGGAGATGGCCCCGCAGCTGGACAGGATCAGTGCCGAACGGGTGGCCGCCGAGCTGGACAAATTGCTGCTTGGCGCGGACCCGGTCGCCGGCATCGACGTGCTGGTGGAGACCGGAATGGGTGAGATCGTGCTGCCCGAGGTCGGCGCCATGCAGATGGCCATCGACGAACACCATCAGCACAAGGACGTCTACCAGCACTCGCTGACCGTGCTGCGCCAGGCCGTCGCCCTGGAGGATGACGGTCCCGATCTGGTGCTGCGCTGGGCGGCGCTGCTGCACGACATCGGCAAGCCCGACACCAGACGCCACGAACCGAACGGCGGCGTGAGCTTCCATCACCACGAGGTCGTCGGCGCCAAGATGGTCCGGAAGCGGCTCCGGGCGCTCAAGTACTCCAAACATATGGTCGACGACATCTCCCAGTTGGTGTACCTGCATCTGCGGTTCCACGGCTACGGCGACGGGAAGTGGACCGACTCCGCGGTGCGCCGCTACGTCACCGACGCCGGGCCACTGCTGCCGCGGCTGCACAAGCTGGTGCGTGCCGACTGCACGACCCGCAACAAACGTCGGGCCGCCCGGCTGCAGGCCAACTACGACCGCCTTGAGGCGCGCATCGCCGAGCTGGCCGCCCACGAGGATCTGGCGCGAGTACGCCCCGACCTGGACGGCAACCGGATCATGGAGCTGCTTGACATCCCGGCCGGGCCGCAGGTCGGCGAGGCGTGGCGATTCTTGAAAGAGCTGCGACTGGACCGCGGACCGTTGAGTGACGAGGAGGCCACCGCGGAGCTGCTGGCCTGGTGGCAGTCCCGGGGGAACGCTTAACAGTGGCCGCGCGTCCGACTACGCGTATATCTAGGTCAGCGAAGCCATCTCTAGTAAGGGCGGTGGCGGTAGACCGCGATTACCGCCTGCCTCGGAGCGGCTGCGTGGAGTTACACTGGGTCGGTCCTTATCGCCGTTTGTCCGGCTTGGTCATCGATTGCCGCCTTCGGTGCGAGCTAGACACCGTCGTGTCGGCGTTCGGCGCCAGGGACCGGCCGGCGTCCGGTGCGGCACCGCAAGCCACTCGTCGGCCACGGACCGTCATGGACGGTCGACATCCGCGGCGCCCGGGGCCGGGCTCTCGAGGAGTAGTGCCGCTTTGGCTGGCCGTCTACAGTACTGCTGGCCCTGGGCGTCTCGGGTTAACGTGGAAGGGCGTTAGCCTGCCGCGTCGGCGTCGGCGTCGGACGGCCGGGATCGGGGGCACGCGGTGGTTGGGTTGTGGTCGTGTTTGTGGTCGGTGTCGATGCACATAAGGCCAGTTACACATTGGTCGGTGTTGATGCCGTCGGTCGCCGGGCCGGCGAACTTACGGTGCGGGCCACGACCGCGGGGCACGTTAAGGCGCTGGATTGGGCGCACAACACATTCGCTGGTGGCGTGGTGTGGGGAATCGAGGATTGCCGGAATCTGTCGTCGCGGCTGGAACAAGCGTTGCTTGATGCTGGTCAGCGAGTCGTGCGGGTGCCACCGCATCTGATGGCTCGGACCCGCGCCTCAGCTCGGACGCGGGGAAAATCTGATGCGATCGACGCGCTGGCGGTGGCCCGAGCGGTCTTGCGCGAACCGGATTTGCCCATAGCCAGCCACGATGAGGTTTCACGCGAGTTCAAGTTGTTGGTGGACCGCCGTGACGATCTAGTCGTGCACCGGACTGCCACGATCAATCGACTTTTGTGGCGCGTGCACGAGCTGGATCCGTCTCACGCGCCGAAGCACGCATCGCTGGACCGGGTGAAACCTCGTCGTGACCTCGGGGCGTGGCTGTCCACTGAGCCGGGACTGTTGGCATTGCTGGCCCGCGATGAACTGGCCGATATCACCTCTCTCACTGAAGAGATCAACGCGCTGGAAAGACGTCTGGCCGCACGGGTGCGAGCCGAAGCCCCCTCGCTGCTGAATATTGTTGGGTGTGCGGAGCTAACAGCGGCCAAGCTGGTGGCCGAGACTGCAGGGGTAGGGCGCTTCCGCAGTGAAGCGGCATTCGCCTCGTATGCGGGCCTCGCACCGCTTCCGCGTTGGTCGGGGCGTACCAAGGTGCGGGTGCGGGTGGCCCGGTCGGGGAATCGGCAGCTCAACACAGCGTTGTATCGGGTCGCTTTGACCCAGAGCCGACTTCCGGGGCCGGGGCAAATCTACTACGGGAAGCGCCGTGCTACCGGAGATTCGCATCCCGAGGCGTTGCGCCGTCTACAACGCCGGGTGGCGCGGCGCGTCTTCGGCTGCCTGCGTGCCGATTACGCTAACCGGCGCGCTCTTTGTGGGGAAATCACGTCGGTTCCTGAATTAGAACGCATTAATGCAGAGTGGTCGCGCGCGCTGGGGTACCTGTAGCCGGCAAGCACGGACGTTTGACAACGATGGTGGATTCGGAATTGGGCTTTTGGCACGCGAGTCGAGGCTTGCGTGGCTCGCGCATGCGCACTCCTCGCGAGGACGTTCACGAATAGTGAATCGCGGCAGCCGAATTCGATTATGACCGCGAGCTCAGCGGTGTACCGCATCTCCGGGACCTCGGTGGTCGGGGCGGCTTCCGGCACCGGTGCGTGCGGCGCCGCGGTCGTCGCGGCGGTCTGCGGTGCTGGTGTGTTCGGGCGTTCGGTGGCGGGCTCGGCCCCCGCCGCATGATGCCCCGGGGGGGCCGGTGACTTCGGGATCGTCGGGAGCGCGATGCCGACCGGTGGAGGGCTGGGGTTCGCCGCCGTCACCCGCTAGCGATTCGATTGCATCCGGGTTAATTCTTACTGGGTCGTGGTGGTTGCCGTCACTGGGCGCCCCCGGCTGGGAGGCCTTGGGGTTCGGCGCGTCAAGGGCGAGTTCGACACTTGCGACGGCGGGTATCACTTGCGTCGCGCCGATATCGATGCCGGCGAAGCGCTCACCGAATGGCGAACGCTGGTGGCCCGTATTCGCCGCATTAGTGATCGCCCGCAGCTGGCGGACTGTTGATTCGATTCGACGCGCGGCGCGGGCGCGGGCCTCGTCGATCACGCGGGCCTCGGTTGCCTGTCGGGCGAAACCGTGCGGCGTTGTGCGGCCGATGAGCGCCAGCTCGTCGTTGGCGGTCCTGACGATTCGCTGTAGGTTCTCATTGAGATAGCTTGCGAGCGGCGCGGTTTCGGCGGTGCGCCTCGATAATTCTTGTGGCCAGAGCCCGCCTAATACCCAAGGTGTGCAATCGATGAACGAGCCGAAAGATGGAATCGTCAAGGATTCCTGGGTAGCGCTGCGAAGGCGCTGGCGCGCGGATCTCCAACCCAAGACGGCCACGGGGTGAGCTTACCGGAACCCGGCACATGCATTCCGCCCGACAAAATTGAACCTCCGGCTACCCGAGCAGAGGATTATCTTCTTGAGCAATTCGCACTCGGGTGCAGGCCCGGCCGGTGTAGGGCTACATGGATTTCTAAAAGCCGCATGTGCGACGTTGCGCGGCTACCGCGCCCCCGACGGCCAGCACGGCATCGATGTCATGCACAACGGCCGATTCGCACGCAATGTCGTTGAGCGCGCGGAGCGGTTGCGGGACTCGCGGGTGGCCGCACAACATCGCGTCGATAAAGGGTCGGTGACGGTGGAGGATCTGCAGACGCTACGCACCCAAGACGTCGTAGCGGCGGTGAAGGGCGCGTGCGCGGAAAAGCATGTGCCGATAGTGCTTTGACCAGGTGCCGGCCGCGCGCGGCGTTGCTCGGTCGCCAGGTGGGCAGCGTTGCCGGAAACCCGTTGTCGACGCGGCCGGAAAGTTTAAGATGCACGCAGGCCCGAAAATCCGGTAGGCGTCATGTGGCGCGCCGACGGCAGCGCGGTCGTCAGGCGAATGGAGTGTCCGGCGGTGCACCGTATCTTCCTGATCACGGTGGCGCTAACGCTCGTATTGGTTAGCGCACCTCCCGCCTGGGCGGTTGCTCCGCCGGTGATCGATCCGGGCGCGGTGCCACCCGATGTGACTGGGCCTGACCAGCCGCTGGAGCAGAAGCGCGTCTGCAAGGCGCCACTATCCGTGCCGGGTACCAATTTTCGTGATCCGCCGTGGCCCAACACCTACCTGGGCGTTACCCAGGCTCACAAGTTCGCGACGGGGGCCGGCGTCACCGTCGCCGTGATCGACACCGGTATCGACGCCTCGCCACGGGTCCCGGCCGAACCCGGCGGCGATTTCGTCGTTCCAGACGGCAACGGCCTATCCGACTGCGATTCGCATGGAACGCTCACCGCGTCCATCATCGCCGGGCGGCCCGCACTCACCGACGGGTTCGTCGGCGTCGCGCCGGACGCGCGGCTGATTTCGCTGCGCCAGACGTCGGAGGCCTTCGAGCCGAAAGACTCGCAAAACAACCAAAACGACCCCAACGCGACGCCGGCCGCCGGATCGATCCGCAGCCTGGCCCGCGCGGTAGTGCACGCCGCCAATCTCGGGGCGGGCGTGATCAACATCAGCGAAGCGGCGTGCTTCAAGGTCAAAAAGGCGGTCGACGAGTCCAGCCTGGGAGCGGCGCTCAACTACGCCGTCAATGTCAAGGGCGCTGTGGTCGTCGTGGCAACCGGGAACGTCGGCGGCGATTGCGCGCAGAATCCGCCGCCTGATTTGTCGATACCTTCCGATCCCCGCGGCTGGCAGGGGGTCCAGACGATCGTCACGCCCGCCTGGTATGCACCGTTGGTGCTGGCGGTCGGAGGTGTGGGCCAAGACGGGGCACCCGCCGAGTTCTCGATGCACGGACCCTGGGTCGGCGTAGCAGCGGCGGCGGACAACATCATTGCGCTCGGCCCCGACGGCGAGCCGGTGGATGCGTTGTCCGGCAAGGAGGGTCCGGTGCCGATCGCCGGGACCTCGTTCGCCGCGGCGTACGTATCCGGTCTGGCGGCGCTGCTGCGGCAGAAGTTCCCCGACCTGACGCCCGCGCAGATCATGCACCGGATCACGGCCACCGCGCGACATCCCGGAGGCGGAGTCGACGTTGCCGTCGGTGCGGGCACCATCGATGCGGTAGCGGCGCTGACGTGGGATGTTCCCGCTGGTTCTGAGGCAACCACATTTCCTGTCCAACGAATCCAACCTCCGGTACCGGTGCCTGGCCCCGACCACGGGCCGATAACGGTCGTGGCGCTTTCAGTCGGGGGCCTCATCCTCGCGCTGGCATTGGCCGCGCTCGCCGGTCGAGCCTTGCGACGGCACTGACGAAGATGAGATCACTACGGCTACGGTTCAGCAGCGGGTACGCGTGGTGGCTGGCGGCGCTGGCTCCGGCATGCATCTTGCTGTTTCTGCACACGCGCTACATGTGGGCGGGTCCCACTTTGGTGGCGGTAGCGGTGCTCATCGCGCTGATCACTTTTCGCGGTCGGCGCCTGGCCGGCTGGATCGGGACTTATTGTGCGTGGCTGGTGCGACGCCGTCGGCCGCTGGCTGCGCCGTCGGAGCCCGTCGTGGGCGCCACCGTTCAGCCGGGGGACCACGTGGCCGTGCGCTGGCAAGGCGAAACCCTGGTCGCGGTCATCGAACTCATTCCCCGGCCGTTCACCCCGACGGTCATCGTCGATGGGCAGGCCCACACCGACGACGTAGTCGATACCCGGCTGATCGAACAGGTGTTGTCGGTGCACTGTCCCGACTTGGAGGTCGACGTCGTGTCGGCCGGCTACCGCATTGCCAAGACCGCGGCGGCGGAGGTGGTGACACTCTACGAGCAGGTGATCGGGACTGACCCAGCGCCGGCGCACCGCCGGACCTGGATCATCGTCCGCGCCGACCCGCGCCGGACTCGCAAGTCGGCTGGACGACGCGACGCCGGGACCGCGGGGCTGATCCGATATCTGGTGGCATCGACAACCCGGATCGCCGACGAGCTGGCCCGGCACGGGATCGACGCGGTGTGCGGGCGCAGCTTCGACGATTTCGATCGCGCCACAGACATCGGCTTCGAACGGGAAAAGTGGTCGACGATCAAGGGCCGCAACAGCTTCACCACCGCCTACACCGCGCCTGGCGGCCCGGACGTGTGGTGGGCCGCACCCGCCGACCACACCATCGTCAGGGTCCACGTCGCGGCGGGGACGGTACCGCAGACCACGGTGCTGCTCGCCACACCGGACAAGCCGAAGAGGCGGCGCGGGTTTTGCCGTGTCTCCGGCGGTCAGCGCGCCGCGCTGCAAGGCCAGACCCTGGTCCCCGATCGTCACTGCCAGCTGCCGATCGGATCGGCGGGTGTGCTGGTCGGTGAGACAGCGAGCCACTATCCGGTCTATATGCCGTTCGACGATGTCGACGCGAGTGTCAACTTGGGTGACGCCCGGGTGTTCACCCAGTTTGCCCTCCGGGCGGCTGCCGCAGGTGGGATCGTCACGCTTGGACCGCATTTCCGGGAATTCGCAGAGTTGATCGGCGCACACATCGGACCCGAGGCGAAGGTGGCGTGGCCGAACGTGACAAGCTATCTCGGCCGGCACCCCGGTGTCGACCGGGTGGCCTTGCGGCACAACGTGGTTAGCACGCCCCGGCATCGGCAATTGCCGATCCGGCCGATTGCCCCACCCGAGGAAGATCGCTACGAGCAGGCCTTGCCCGGGGCAGGCAGAACTGCTTCCTGAGGCCGACCCGGGCCGACAGAAACTCGACGCGCGCGATCGCCCGAGTCGCTTTAGAATCAGGCCGGGTTGTGGACCGAGGCTGTCATTCGGCCCACGCCGCAACACTCAACAAAGGTTAAGGACCTTCACTGATGAGCACTCTTGGCATGATTCCCGACGCGCACCCACAGGTGGCGCAGGCGCTCGAGCAGTTGCAACGGTTCGGTTCGGCCCTCGAGTCGCAGATGCGCCGGACACACACCCAAACCTTCACGGCCACAGACGAAGCCGAGACCGTCGAAGTGACCATCAACGGGCACCGCTGCATCGTCGGCCTCGAAATTGAGGACGGGCTGCTGCGGTTGGGCGCCCACCCGGTGCAGCTGCGCGTCAACGAGGCGCTGCAGAAAGCACAGGCCGGCGCATCGGCTGCGCAGCAAGCTCAGCAGGCGGAGCTCATGGCCTCGCTGGCCGGCCTTGCCGGGTCGCTGCAAACCACGGTCGGCTTGATCTGAGCCAAACCGCGATAGCGAAGGTCGCGTCTGACAAGCATCTGCCCTCCCCATCGAAAGCTGCGACATCGCCAACCCGCCGGGGTTAAGCTCGGCTCGAAAATGGTCGATTTCCAGGGAAATGCCGGTATCGCGCTAAGCGATATGCTGCAGGCGCGAAGGCCTGCGATATGTTTCGTCTCCAACATCGGAGATTCCGTGCTGATGTTGCCGACGCTGCGGGCGTTAGGCGAAATGTTCACCGCCCCGGTGACACTGATCTGCCCCAAGGTGGCATTCGACCTGTGCTTCCGGGAGGTAAGCGACCGCCACGTCGACACCACGGGATTGCCCTTAACGGGACCACGCCCAGCGGCGCCGTCACGACACCGAGGCCGCGATTATGAAACCCTGGCGGAGGAGATCGGTCCTGTCGATCTGTTCATCGACACGTTGACGTGGAACTCGTTGTCCGGCATTGTCGTTCGACCTCTGGTGGAACGCCTGGCGCCCGCGACCACTATCGGGTTCCCCGCCGACTACGCCTACGACATCGTCGTCGCCAAAGAGGACTGTCACTTCGCCGACCTGACGTTCAAGTTAGCGCGGCTGTTCGATCCCTCGTTGCGGATCGAAACCTACGCCCAACCGGTGCCGATCCCACCAGCCGTATTGGAAAAGGCACGATCGATGCGTGCTGCCGTGCCCGCGGGGGCCAAGGTGCTGGTCGTGCACGCCGACACCGATTGGGCGGCGAAAAGGTGGCCCGTTACCCGGTTCATCGATCTGCTCGACCGGTTCTTGTCGCTGCACCGCGATTTCGTCGTCTGGGTCGTCGGAATGGGACACGAGGAACTCAATGCTGGTCGTGGGGGTGACCGCATCTTCCCCCAGCTCGGGCTACCGCTTGACCTGGCGATGGGCTTGGTCGCCAACGCGGACCTTTTTCTGGGGATTGATTCCTGCATGCTGCATGCCGCTGATCTGGCACGGGTTCCCGGCGTCGGACTGTTCGGTGCGACGCGGGCCGCGACCTGGGGCTTCAGATTCGGCCCGCACCGGCATGTCGATAGGGGCACCATGGCGGACATCTCCGTGGCAGAGGTGCTCGATGCGATGAACGAACTTGCCCAAGAGCATATTTAGACCAAAGACCGCCGTCTTCGTGTTTCACCATGGCACCGGCCGGGTGGCCCGGGTCGACGGCGGCTGATTTTGGTGCTGCCACGGGGTCGCCGAGCGGTTTAGGCTCTGGCGAAGGATGGTGTCAGGTTGAGTGAATTCACGGTTCTGCAGGACGGGCACTCGGTAAGAGTCGAGCATGGCCTGCTGAATCATCTGCTGCAGGCGAAACGGCCTACGGTCTATTTCTCCACGCTCATCGGGGACTCTGTACTGACGTTGCCGACGCTGCGGGCGTTAGGCGAAATGTTTGACGCTCCGCTCACGGTGCTCTGTCCCAAGATCGCGTTCGATCTGTGCTTCCGGGAGGTGGATGCTCGCCTCGTCGACATCACGGGGACACCTCCAGTGGGACCCGCGCTGGGACCGCCATCGAATCGAGGTTTCGACTACGACACCCTGGCAGCGGAGGTCGGTCCCGTCGACGTTTTCATCAACGCGGTGCCGTGGGACGTCCCGTCGAACGTGTTCGTTCGCCCTCTCCGGCAACGGCTCGCACCCACGACCAGCATCGGCTTTCCCACCGGTGACAGCTACGACGTCGTGGTCCCCCGCGATGTGCCGCACTCGGCTGACCTGACGTTCAAGTTGGCGCGCCTGTTCGATCCGTCGGCTCGGATCGAAACCTACGCTCGGCCGGTCCCCGTGCCACCGTCCGTGCAAGAGCAAGTCCGCTCGATCCGTGCCACCCTGCCCGCGGGCGCAAAGGTGCTCGCCGTGCACGCCGACGCCAGCTGGATAAAGAAGCGGTGGCCGGTTACCAGGTTCGTGGACTTGCTGGACCGGTTTCTGTCGCGTCATCACGACTTTGTGGCCTGGGTTGTCGGGATGGGGGACGAGGAACTCAATGTGGGCCGTGAGCGCGACCGCGTCTTTTCGTATCTCGGGGTGCCACTTGACGTTGCGATCGGGATGGTCGCCAACGCGGACCTTTTCGTGGGGATTGATTCCTGCATGCTGCATGCCGCCGACCTGGCACGCGTTCCGGGCGTCGGCCTCTACAGCCCGACGCAACCCGCAATATGGGGGTTCAGGTTCGCGCCCCACCGGCACGTCTACGGGGTCACCATGGCCGATATCAGCGTGGACGACGTTTTCAGCGCGATGGAAAGCCTCGTCGGAGAGCTTGCCGACACTCCGCCGCGGCTCCGGAATGGCATACCGGTGGCCGTGCCTGACGAGGCTCCCGAACGCGAGCTGCTGTCTGCGGTGCGACAGTTCCACGACATCGTGTCGTCATGGCACCGCAAGGAACCCGAAACCTCTTCTGCGAGCGAATGCCTCGCAACGAAGGCGCTACACCTGCATGCGATGAACTTCGGCTTGTGGCATCACGAAGACGCCGTTCGCCGGACCGGCATCGGTGACCACGAGGTCGCTTGCAGGAAACGTCGCATTGACGATCTCAACGCCCGGCGCAACGCGGCCATCGAGGAGATCGACGCGACCCTGCTGCACGACATCCGCCCCAACCCGACCGCACCGCTACACACCGAAACGCCGGGCACGATCGTGGATCGGCTTTCCGTTCTCGCGCTGCGGATCTCGCACACGAATCGAGCGGTGGATCCCGGGCCGCACCTCGCAGTGCTCGAAGAGCAGTATGGCGACCTCTTCTGTGGTCTGGAGCGGCTCCTGGCGCTGCTGCGGGCGGGCGACATACGTTTCAAGCTGTATCGGCAGTACAAGTCAGCAGGAGATCGAAGCTACTGCGACTTGTACGAAACCCGAGATACGTGAACCTGTACCGAACGGCACGGGGTTGCGTCAATACGCCGAAGCTTCCCACCAGGGTTTCCAATCCAGGAAGGGATCTCGGTGCTCCTCATACTGGAGGTGCAAGGCCAGCGAGGGTATCGGCGTAAAGAGCAGGACTTGCTCCCGCCAGATCGTGTTGATCGTGGAATCTTCGAAGATATGGTGCGTGATGCCGTAGGGCGTACTCGAATAGCGTGCGAGCCGGTCAAATAGCTCCCAGTTTCTTCTCAGTGTCTCGATTTCGATCCAGCACGTATTGGTCGTGTGGGTATTCGTGCGCCAGTGCCGGCGGGGACCATAAAGAACGCGGCAATTCTCCTGGCTGAATATCGGGCTCCAATAGTTCTTGGGATCGTCATAGGGATGCAGAGCAACTTCTCGTCCACCAAACTTCTCTTTGAACAACGCGTGCGCCTCCACCATCTCCTGTATGGCCGACGGCGCGTGTAAGTAGTCGTCCTCGACGAGATAGACGAGGTCGCGGCCATCGTCCCGCGCTGCGGAAAATGATGTCAGGCAGGACGCGTTGTATCCGCGATCCGTAAGTTCGACGAATTCCACCGGGTGCGTGCACTTCGCCAGTATCCGGCGCAGCATCGCAACAGGCTCCGGTGCCGAGTGATCGTCGAAGACGCGCAGGATGACGTCGCCCTTGACTTGGTTGACCGCCGTGACGAGCGACTGGGTACAGCGCAGCATGATTTCACTTTTGACCGCGCCGACGTACCGGTGCGCGCCGTGCACGCTTATGTCGGAATGGGTCTGTAGATGGATGTCGAGTTTCATGTCCGAGCCCAGCCTAGCGCGATCCGTAGCCACGGCCATTCGGTTCGAACGAACCGAAATCGTTGATGCGGACCGCCTTTCACTGGGTGTTAGTGTTACGCGGTGAGTCTGCTGTGGTTCACGAATCCTCCCGATGGCGGCGGGAAGCGCTACCGCTCCGAATTGGACTGGCGGCGCAAGTTCGTAAACGAACTCAAATCCCGTCAAGTCACCGTCGTTCTCGACGTCGGCGCCAACGCGGGACAATACGCCACAAGTCTTCGAGAAGCCGCCTTCGAAGGCCGCATCGCTTCGTTCGAACCCCTCGCGGCCCCGTTCACGATTCTGGAACGATCGGCTGCCGACGATCCGCTCTGGGATTGTCGGAAGTGTGCGCTGGGCGATTACGACGGAGCGGTTTCGATGCATGTCGCGGGCAACGCGGGCCAGAGCAGCTCGGTGTTGCCGATGCTGAAAACCCACCGCGACGTCTTGCCGAGCGCGAACTATGTCGGCACCGAAGAGGTGACCATCCATCGGCTCGATTCTGTAGCCGCGGAGGTTCTGCTTCCGGACGACGTGGCCTTCCTCAAGGTCGATGTTCAAGGATTCGAGAAACATGTGATCGACGGCGGTGCGGCAACCGTGCGTGACCGTTGCGTCGGCCTGCAACTCGAGCTGTCGTTTGAGCCCCTGTACGACGGCGGCATGCTCAGTCAGGAGGCCTTGGAACTCGTGCGTTCCCTGGGGTTCGCGCTAGCCGGGTTCGCGCCCTTCTTCTTCGATGTCCGGACGGGTCGCCTGCTGCAGGCCGACGGCGTTTTCTTCCGGGTGGACGACGCGGTGCGATCCAGCGCGGCCACGTCCCTGTAGGACAACGCATTTCCGGGGCCTAAGAGCCGGAATGGGTAGCGCAAATTGCTGCACGTGTGCCCTGTTCGGTGAATTAGGATTACTCCGGTGGCGGTTAGCGTGCCCCTGCGTCGCCCGCATGGCCCGGCAATACGAAAGGGGTGGTCGGTGATTGCACCGCATCCTGCTGTCGATGGCGTCGGCTCAGCGGGCAACGTGAGCATCGATGCGCGCGCCGCTCCGATGCTCGTGGTGGCTGGACGGGACCGCGCCCCATGGGGGTGCCTGATGAGTGACGCTGCGGCACAACCCATCTGCACTTCAGGGCCGCGCCGTTTCGCGATCGGCCGCTTTCTATATCCGACCTTGCTCACTTCAGCATAAGGAGAACGGGCCGACATGGCACAGACGCTGAAGGTCGAATACGAAGAGCTCATCGCGCGGGCTGAGGAGATCGAGGCAGCGCTCCCGCTTATCCCTTCCACCAACCCGGCAGGACCGTGTCTCCTGTCGTTCGTCAACGATGCTGCCACTCAGCTCGCGCTTTCCGCCGACTCGCTGCGGCTCTATTTGCGGGCCTGCGAGCGGGAGTGGAAGGCTCTGGCGAAATCCCTCCGGAATGCGGCCAAAGCCTATGAAGAAGTCGACGAGGAAAGCGCCGAGGGCATCAACGCCGTAAACGGCGGTTCCTCGGCGTCGGGGGTCACTCCGGGCTCCGGGAACGGCCAGATGACGATCAACGGCGACCCAGACGACGGCTACTTACCGCCGCCCCCGCCCCCGCCACCGCCCGCCTCGTTCGAATTCCCCTACTACGAGGTCAGGCAGGCCGCGACGGAAATCGAGTCGGGCGACCAGGGCACGGCGTTCAAGGCATTTGCCAAGGAATGGGATGCGTTCCAGCGAGAATTCCAGAAGGAGACCTACCGCTTCCGGCCCTTCACTTCCTGGGAGGGCGACGCCAGTTCGCTGGTCGAGGATAATTTTGAGCTGCACCGGCAGTGGATTTTGTCGATGGCGCAATTGTGCGTCACGCTCGGCAGCCAGGCCCTCCGGGTCGTAGACGCCCATAAAAAGGCCCGCGTGATGTGGGATGAATTGTCGAGAAACCCGGACGGGACGTGGGCGGTCGAGGCGGAGCATCCCACGACTTACGAAGTGTCGCAATGCGATTATTGGTACAAGTATTACTCGACGACATCTCCCTATTATTTGTACATGGCGGTTAGCTGGTACGAAAGTCTCCAACAGAAGTCGGAGACATCGCTTAATATCTATGTTACGAACGCATCGTTACCCCTGGTACCGGTGAATCCGAAGACGCCACCCAAGGCCACACGCCTTGCGGCGCCCGATCCCAATGCGCCCGATCCCAATGCGCCCGGGGACGGGACGATTGATGTCCCGTTCGGTGACGGGGGTGGTGGGCTTCCCGCCGCGCCCATGATGCCCATGGTGCCCTCGATGCCGGGGGCCGGCATGGGAACACCGGACCAGGCGGCCATGCCGGACGCCATGAAAGATGCGATGAAGGGCAAACCGGGTCTGCCGGGTGGAGGCGGGCTCAAACCGGCGTCGTTGGGAGGCGGGGGCGGCGGCGTGCCGTCGATGCCGTTGCAGCCCGCGGTGGATTCCGAGGCGGCGTCGCGGCCGGCCGGGGCGGCACCCGGGGCCGCGGCAGCGGGCCGCCCGACGCCCGGCGCGGGCGCTGCGGCGGGCGGTGGCATGGGTGGCGGCATGGCCCCGATGGGCGGAGCCGGTCAGGGCCAAAATCAGGGCAAAGGCAAACGGGTGCAATCGGACGACGAATCGCTCTACACCGAGGAGCGGGCATGGACCGAGGGCGTCATCGGGAATCGCCCACGTAAGACACAACCCGACAAGTAAGGACTCCAATGACCACCGAGATGCATCCCCAGGTAGCAGAGGCGCTGCGGCACGCACAGCAGTTCCAGTCGGCTCTTGAAGACCAGCAGCACCGGACAAATACCGAATCATTCACTGCCACCGACGAATCCGAGACCGTCGAAGTAACCCTCAATGCGCGGCTCTGCATGACCGGTCTCCATATCGAGGACGGCCTATTACGTCTGGGTGCGGACACGGTCGAACAGCGCATCAACGAGGCGATAGGCAACGCGCAGGCTGCGGCGACCGCCGCGATCGACGCCGAACACGAGCAGCTCATCGAGATGGTGGCCGGCATCGCAGGCTCGCTCAAACAGACCCTGGGCTTAACCTAGGCGGAACCTGCTGCGGCCACCGGTTTGGCGCTTCCCGCCCCGCCTCTCGCCGACGGTGCTAAGCGATAAATTTGCCGCAGTTGGGTTGGCTCAACCTCGATTACGCTTACTAAGCATGATCTCCGGTACCCCCCAGCGGCCCATGGGTTGGCCCGCGCCGTCGGGCGAGGAGTAGGCGATGGCCGTCGCCAAGCCACTCGGTGGCTATGCCGAGCAGATGCTCGCCCCGGACGCGTGGCCGGAGCTCGATGAGGACACCTATCACGACCGGGCCCTGCAGTACACGGAGGTGCTGCGGAAGCTGACCGAGGTGCTGGAGACCTGCCAGCACGAACAAAGCGACATCTTCGAGGGTGGATTCTGGTCGGGCGGTGCCGCCGTCGCCGCCAAAACCGAGCTCGGTGCAAACATCGATGAGCTGAAAAAGCTGCAAAACGGTCTGGCGACGGTTATCACCTGGCACCGGTACGTTGCCGATTCAATCACCCAGGCGAAGTGGGACATCATCGACAACGTCGAGGCCGCCCAGACGGAAATCAACGCCCTCGAGAACGACTCCAGCTTGGACGCCGCCGAACGGACCGCCGCGATCAACACGGTGGTCGGCATGGCGTACGGGGCAAACCTCGGCGTGGTCGCCGGCACCGCCGAGCGAATCGTGGCAAGCAAGTCCTGGAAACCACCCCACAACGCCCTGCAGGATCTGCTCGACCAGAAGACACCGCCCCCGGTCATACTCCCGGACACACCGCCACCCGCCCCGGCGCCACCCGTCGAGGAGGAGCGTCCGCGGCCCAGCCCTGCGCAGCCCGCGCCGGTGGCGCCACCGCCGGCGGCGCCTCCGCTGTCACCGCCAGGAATGCCCACGCCGGGCGGTGGCGCACAGCCCCCTCCGGGGATGCCGCCCCTTGGACAGCCGGCCGTACCGCCCGCCGCCAGGCCGGGTGGGCCCGGTCCCGCGGTTCCGGGCGCCCCGGGTGGACCGGGCGTTCCGGGCGTCCCGGGTGGCGCGCCACCGGCTCCGTTGAGTCCGGCGGCATCGGCCCAACCGCTCGGTTCGGGCGGACGCGGGAAGGGCATGACTCCGGCGTCGCTGATGTCGTCATCGGTGGCGCCCCGGCCGGAAGAAACGGCCGCGGCAGCGCCCGCCGCGCCGGGCGGCGTGCCGGCCGGGCCGATGGGTGCGTCGGGTGGCGGATCGCGCGGCGGGGCTCGGGGCGGCGGGGCGGGTTCGGCTCCGGCCGGGCAGAAGCCAACGAGCGCGTCGGCCACGACACGACCGGCGGCAGCGAGCAACCGGTCCGCCCGCCCGGCCGGCATTGGCGGGCTCGCCGGGGACCCGGCGTCGTCGGCCGAACGGGCCGAGTCGATGGATGCCGTAGTGGTGACGCCGATCATCCCGGTTTCGAAAGCGCGCGCCGAACGTGACGCGATCGCCGACGCCGCCACCGCTGACGCGGCGCGCCGGCAGGGCGGTGGATCCGATCCGGTCCGGTTGGCGCGGCGCATCGCGGCGGCGTTGAACGCACCACGGAGTGGCGCCGGGGCCGATCTGGGGTTCTTCTGGGTGACGGCGGTAACCACCGACGGCGCGATCGTCGTGGCGAACAGCTATGGGATTGCCTACATTCCGGACGGGGTTCAGTTACCCGAGCAGGTGCAGATGGCCAGCGCCGATGAGGCGATCTCGGCCGCGGAACGGGCCCAATGGGCGACCTATCCCATGATGGCCGTGCAGGGTTGGGCGGCTCATCACGACACCAAGCTGCGGGCAGTGATCGCGACCGAGGACCAGCTTGCCAATTCAGATACCGGCGCGGCCAAGATCGTGCTGAAGGCGGACGACATCCCGGATACCGGCGACATGATCGGCCGATCGCGTCTGGAGGTGGTGGATCCCGAGGCGGCCGAACGCCTGGCGGTGACCACCGATGTGCGGTTGGTCAGCCTGTTGCCACCGGCGCCCGCGGATGCCACGCTTTCGGCTGATCAGCATCGGGCGCCCGAAGAGCTGATCGATCCCGAGACGGCGGCTGAGTTCTCCGCGTCGCTGGCCGAAGGAAAGATCAGCCTGCAGGAATCGCCCGAGGATGCCGGCCCGCCGGCCGACCAGCGCCCCATGCTGTGGTTTGACGTGATGAAGCCTCTGGCCAGCCGATCACCCGGTCGCCAGGCCGCGCATCTGCGGGCCTTTCACTCCTACGCCGAGCACGCTCAAGACATCCTTCTCACGCAGGCACACACTGCGCTTGACCCCGCCGCTCAGCGCTCGGCCGTTGCGGACTGGCTGTATTGGAAACACCTCACCGACCTGCTGAACGCAGCGCTGACCAAAGCGGCATAACTAAGTGGTCAATGGCTAGAGCGCTGTCGCCTTGGCAATGAGTGAGGAGCCGCTCAGAGGGTGATCCCTGAGGGCGTCGCCTCCGGGCCCACCGTGGGCGGTGCAACGGGAGCGTTCTCCGACGTTTCGGTCCCCGGTGCCGCACCTTCGGTGGGCGCCTCGGGCTGTCCCTCTTCGTTGGTCTTCTTCTCGTCGACCAAGTGGGCCTGGTCATCGGGGGATCGGTCGGATTTGTTGCTGTCGGCGAGTTGCGCCGGTGTGGCGCCGGCGCCCTGCATGCCCTGCAGGCTTCCCATCGCTCCTTGCATGCTTTGCATGACGGGTCCGAGCATCCCGGCGGGGCCCGCCAATTGATCGAGTTGCGGCGCAGCGGGCTGCGGAGTCGGCTTGGTCGGGGTGGGCTTCTTGCCGTCCGCCGGTTCGTCTGCGGGATCGCCGCCGGGCTTCTCTGCCGAAGTACCCTCCGGGTTCGCCGGCGATGCGCCGCCCCTGGGCGTCTGCGCGGCGTCAAGGAACTGGACTTGGGTTAGGTGGTCACCCAGTCTCTGGTCGGTGTCGGTGTACATCCCGGCCGCGGCGGCGATGCTGGATCCCGTCCTGCTGAGGGCAGCTTTGACGGCGGGCAACCCATCGGTCACCGGTGATTCGATAATCGGCAATGTCGCATTGACAGCCGCCGACACGGAATCCGCGCCCGGCGCGACGATCGGCGCCGGTGGCACCGGAATCGGCAGATCCCGCAACGTGTTTCCGGCAGTTTCCAGGCGGGACGGCTCAACGACCAAGGGCTCGATCATCAGCCGATCTCCTCTGCGCGGGTATCCGTCACGAGAAATTTTACCGAATGTTCCACCGCCCGAGCTGCGGCAATTTTCGCCGCCTCCGCGTTCGTCAGAATTGGATGTTGCGGACGATGTCGTAGACGCCGGTGATCCACAACAGCATCGGCAGGATCGCGGCGACCAATACACCGTCGAGCAGTTCCAGGACGCGCTTCATCACCGGCGATACGCGCCGAATCCCGACCGTGGCCGAGACGATGGCGAGCGCAACCAGGCTGGTGCCCGCGAGGATGGTCAGCACTAGCCAGGCGCTGTGTGGGTACCACTGGACCAATCGGGCAGTGACACCTATCGGGATGGCGGCGGCCGCCGCCAGCAGCGCCCACGCGCACCACCGGTCCGCGTACAGACGCGACCTGAATCCGCATGCGGCCGTGACCAAGCCGGCGACGACCAGGCTGTGCACGAAGAAGTGTCCGCGCACGACGACCGTGACCACACCAACGGCCAGAACCAGGGTGCCGGCTGTCACGAACCCGATCAGCAGTCGCTTGGCGAGCTTGCTGCGCTCGGTGAGCCGCGTGGCGGAGTCGGGCACCGAGGCGATGATGGCCTGCCAGGTCCGGGCTTCCTTGTCGCTGACCTCCTGGCCCGCAACGGGATCGAGCAATTCGTCATGGTCGACGGCCTCGCCGGGCGCGGGGATCGGGGGAAGGGCGATCCGGGCGACGGCCACGGTCAGCTTGGCCGCATTGGTGACGGTGAAGAGGCCAAACACGATGGCTCCGGCCGGCACCCAATGCTGCCAGCCATAACCGAAGGCGATGGCGGCCGCAGTGACCGCGATCGCGGCGATCACGACAAACGACGCCAGTTCGGAACGCCGGCGGGGCCCGCCGCGCGTCAGTAGCGTCAAGAACAAAACAACCGCGGCGGCCCCGGCGAGCTGGGGCGCCCCCAGCGCAGCGACTCCGCGGGGACGCGGGATGGCCAGCGCCGCAGCGACGGTGATCAGTGGCGCGGCCGTCGCCAGCAAGCTCTCCGACAGGCTCAGGTTCCGGTAGAACCTCTTGGCGACCCAACTGCCCACCAGCGCCAAAAGCCCTGCGATGCCCAACGCCAGCGACCACCACAGGTGACGCCCGGTGTTCCACCACGCCAACGCGGCGATGGCGGTAACCGCGACGGTCGCGATGGGAATCGCTATGCCAATAAAGCGATTTAGCGCCGTCCGGTCGAACTCGGGCGATTCATCGAGCACGGCGATCGCGTCGATGACGTCCTCAACCAGCGGCCGATACCGTTCCGTACGACTGACCGACACCAGCGTCAGCAGCGATCCGTCCACGACAACGGCCTCGTCGAGCGACTTGTCGGGCTGCAGCGGCGGCGCTCCGGGCCGGGCGAAAGTCCAAGCGCCCTGGGCGGAGAAGTCAAAGCCGGCCAGGACGTCAGCCGGAGTATCTTCGAGCAATTCGGTCAGCACCGCGACGGTGTCGTCGATATACGTTTCTATCGGCGTGGACGACGGCAACACGACATCGGTCATTCGCCGGCCGGTAAGAATGGTCACCCGGGTCGTTGCGGGCCTGGCGGGACTGGTGCCGACGGGCGCCGCAGCCGCGGCTGGGCCGGCACTAGCGGTGGGCGCGCTCAACGACGTTCACCCCTGTCGAAATCGTCGGACAGTGCTGCTGCAAGCTCGGTAATCCTACGCTTGTAGAGCGTGTCGAGCAGACCGATTTCAATCTCTTTACCGGCCGCGATGTGTTTGTCCCACGGCAACACCATTACCCGATCCGGCCGTACGTGCTGTCCGAATTGCCGGACCAAGTCGCTGATGGCGACGTTGGGTTTTCCCGGCACGACGTGGTTGATGACCACACATGCCCGGCTCAGCAGTTCCTGATGGCAGTTATTGCGTAACCAATCGATCGCGACCGCGGCTTGCTGCGCCCCGTCGATCGATGCGCTGGTCACGATCACAATCCCGGATACCGTTGAGAGCACACCGCGCGCCGCCGGGTCGGACAAGCCGGCCCCGAAGTCGGCCAACACGACACTGTAGAACCGCGACAGCGCGTCAGCCGCGTACTGCCAGTCCGCTTCGCTGAGCGTGTGCGGGGAAGTACTGTATTCCGCCGCGGCGAGCACTTCAAGGTTGACCGCATTGGCGCTGGTATGCGCGCGAACGTCGTTGTAGTGCGAAACATCCTTGGTTGCAAGCAGATCCGCCATGGTCGAACCCGATCGATGCCCTGCCCGATCCGCCAGGTTCCCTGAGCCCGCATCCGCGTCGAACGCCAGGATCCGGTCGCCTCGAACCTCCGCCAACACCGAGCCGAGAGCCACCGTCAGCGTGGTCTTACCGACTCCGCCCTTGAGGCCCAACACCGCGATCTGATGAGAACCGCGAGGACTGCGGCGAATTCGCCGGTACAAGTCCAGCTCGTGTTTCTCGTCGCGCGACAGGCCCACATTGATGCGCGTCAACTTATGCACCCAACGTCGCCAACCTCGACGCGGTACCGGTTTGACGACGGATTTCTTGGCAGGCTTGACACCGATATGGGTAACGGCATCTATCGCGCCGCTTTCGCCCGTGGCGACCGAACCCGCGTCCGGTGGAAGGGAAGCGCCACGTGCGGCGGATGACTCGGCGAGCCGTTGCGCCGGGGGTCCGGCAGGAGCCACGCCCGGTTTACGCTGCTTCACCGGCGGCGGAATCGGTACCGGGCCGCCGTTCGGTGTCGGTATGTTGGCGCGCTGACTCGGCGGGTGGCCGGGGCGGTCGACTTGTTTCGGCCGATCCTGTTCGGAGGCGCCGCGCCGATTGTGTTGGGTGTCGGCGCGATGGCTGTGTCTGGGGCCGACGCCACGAGGGCCCGGCTCGTCGTCGCCGATGCCACGTCGTGCATGTCGTGCAGGCGGAGGAGGCGCCTGTTCCCGCGGTACTGGTTGGGGCGCGGGCGATTCCGGCCGAACCGGTGGGGACTGTTGGGGCCGATCGCCCGGTGGTGGTCGCGGAGGTAACTCGGCCGCGGCCGGCGGGGGTGGCTTCGGCTGCGCTACCGGCTCAGGTTGCAGTGGTGCCGGGGGCGGTTGTCGGGGCAAGTCGATCGGCATGGGGGGGCGGGTCGGCGCGCTCGGCTGGGCCCAGTCGACCGGGGGCGGCGGCGGTTCGGTTGTGGCGGAGGGAGATTGCTCCGCCACGCTGATCGGCATCGGGGGTGGGGTATGGCCGTTGGGTTCGGGCGGGCGGATCGGCATGGACGGCATCGCCGACGGCGCATCGACGTCAAATCCCGTCTGCCCCGTGGCCTCATCCGGCTCTTCCGTTCCCTCGACCGATTGGAAGAGCCGGTCGTAGTCGGCCGCCATCAAACCCTTTCGTCAAACTCGATCACGCGAGGAAGCACGAGAAGAGCCTAAATCTCCCGTTAGGTCGACGTGGCCCAATCTCGTGCTTCGCCGCACGCCATCGTTTTACGTGAACATGCCCGTGACGCCGGATTCGGTTTGAGCCATTGCCTGGCTGGCCTCGGTGATCCGCTGCGAAAGTGCCTGCAACGAAGCGTTGAGTTCAGTGGCGGTGCTGTCCCAAGTCCGCTGGACTTGCTGGTAGGCCTCCGCGCCGCTGCCGCCCCACGCCTCCGCCAGCTTGGCGAGGGAACTCTTCCCCTCGTCGAGAAGGCCGTGGGTGGTTTGCACTGCTCCCGCAATCGAGCTGGATCCCGCTTCGATACCGGCGAAATTCCATGACTGTTCCGACATATTGTTGCTCCGTTTCTTTGTGTTGCTAAGGGGTTATCTATTGGTCAGAAGTTCATCTGTGAGGACATTGAACCCGCGTGTTCCTCGTCGGCCGAGGAGTACTGGATCCCAGCGCCGTGAATGTTCTGCGAAATTTCGCTGAGCGCTTTGATCTGAGCCTGGCCCGCTTGGTGGAAGCGCTGCAACGCCTGCTGGGCGGCGGCGCCGGCCTGGCCGCGCCAGTGGCCGGCCAATTCGCCTCCGGTCGATTCCACGGTCTGGATGACCCGCTGGAGCTCACCGGAGATCCTGTCGAAGTTGCTAGCCTCCGCGGAGAGGGTAGCAGCATCGGTCTTCATCTCTGCCATGCTGGACTACTTTCTGTGTTTGCTTTCCTCGCCAAGTGATGGCAAGTCTTCCGGCCTGGACCGCCGGGAAGTCTGTTTTTGCGGGCGCTCACCAGTCGTCCTCGTGTTCGAAGTCGCCATCGTCGCCGTCGTCCGGGTGCGCTGCCAGCAGCGTGGGGGTGGCCAGGCCTGGCCTGGCGGCAGCTGCGGACTGGGCTGCGGCACTACCACCCATGCCCATGGGCGCCGCGCCACCTGCCGCCGACGACCCCGCGCCGGCGCCTGCGGGTGCCATGGCCTGCGACGTTTTGTCGATAAATTGATTCATCAGCGACGTGCGGGGTGCCGTTCCGCCAGACCCGGGCAGCGCTTCGGAGCGCATGAGCCCCATGCCCATCCTCGGCCCCGACCCACCCGCCAGCGGGTGGGTGGAAAGCGGGCTGGCGCCGACCAGACCTACGTTTGGGTGTTCCTTGCCGGCAAGTCCGCCCAGCTTGTCGCCGACCAAACCGCCGTTCTGGCCACCCATGCCGCCGGTCTGGCCGGCCATCGACGTCATTTGCTGCAGCGGCTGCATGAGCTGCTGCATCGGTCCGCCCAGCTGACCTAGCTGGCCAAGCGACGGCATAGCTGGCTCCAGCGGCGTTCCGACCTCAGGGAGCGTCTCGGGTACTTCGTCCTCGGCTTCCGAGAGCCCGCGCAGCACCCCGGGAATCGCTTCGGAGCCCTCGGCCGAAAACATGCCTGAAACGTCGGTGGTCACTGCTTCGCCCACCCCGGGTTGCAGGATCGGTTTAATGGGAGCAAGCGGCTCGAAAGTCGTATTCGCGATGGTCTCGACCAGATAGATATCCATTACCACCGCGGCCTGATTCCACATTCGGACGAAATAGTCGGTTTCGTTCAGCCCGATCGGCACCATGTTGATGCCAAGGAAGTTCGTGGCCGTGAGAACGGCGTTCGTGATGTGATTGGTCGCGATCTCCGGCAGCGACGGTGTCATCGCCAGCGCCTTGGTGTACGACGCGGCCTGCGCCGTGGCCCGCATCGCGCGCTCCTGGGCCTGTTGTGCCGCAGTCTGCAGCCAGACAACCATCGGCGTCGTAGCGGCGATGGCACGCTCGCTGCTCATTCCGGTCCACGACGCGTTGAGGGATACCAGGGCCGCGGACAACTCCAGTGCCTGTGTCTCCAGGGCACCCGCCAGGGCTTCCCACCCTGCCGCGGCCTGCAACATCGGCGCGGGACCGGCTCCGGCCATCAGTCGCGCGGTGTTCAGCTCCGGTGGCATCGCGTGCCACAACATCTATCCAGTCCCCTTGTCTGCGAGTGCTTTTGGACTATCGCGTCAAGCCGGCCGGTACGCCAACAACTGCGGCGGCCGCCAAACCAGGGCCGATAACCGTCGGGTTAATCGTCATTTGTTGCATTCGAGTTTCTCTTCTTTACTTCGGTGCGAAATAAAATTCAGTTGGGGGAAAAGAACCCTTTAGACAACGCAGTCTCGGTTCGTGGAGCGTGGGGTAGGTCCAGTGGTTCTACTGGGCGCTTGGATAATCGTAACCGCCTCCTGGAGGTGCTGCGTGCACTTCTTCTGGGGGATCTAAGTAGGCCGCCTGGATGACCTCTTTGCCCTCCGGTGCGACCAAAAATGCCTGGCCAGGCGGGCGCTGCTTGACCTGGATCTCCCTCGACGGGAAATCCTGCTTGTCGCCGGAAAGGAACAGGGTGGGCGATCCCGCTCCGTATGCGGCGCCGACGAACTTGTCCATAGTCGCCTTGTATGCGGAGCTCATCTGACAGGTGACAATGATGTGCAACCCGATATCCGAAGCGGCAGGTAATAACGGCGCTAGCGGCGCCATCGGCGGCATTCCCGCGGCGGCCGCCACGATCATGTGCCAATCGTCGACAAGAAGGACAACATCGAATCCGCTCCACCACGAGCGGGACCGTAATTGCGCGGTGGTCAGGTCGGCCGGTGGCAATCGCTTTTGCAGGTTGACCGCCAGGGCTTTGATGGACTCGTCCAGTGCCGTGCTGTTGCGGTTGATCGCGCCGGCGTCGAGCAGATGGGTGTCCGGCACCGCGTCCAACAGACCGGAGCGGTAGTCGGCGAGCATGAAGCGGACCTGTTTTGGACTGTTGCGGGCACAGATTGCCCGCGCGATGGCGTGGGCGGTTCGGGTCTTGCCTGATTTGGCGGCACCGAATATCAACAGATGTGGCGCGGAGTACATGTGCGCGTGCGCCACCGACAGGTCCGTCTCCCGCACGCCGATCGGGATTGTCCAGCGAGTGCGGTAGTCGGAATCCGGGCCCGGTGGGTGCGGATCGAGCTCGTACAGGTAGATCCGCTCGGGTAGCACCCGGACCCTCGGCGCCTGCTCAGTGTGTTGGGCGGCAACCTCATTCACCGCCGCGGTCATCGCCTCCACCAAATTTTCGGCGCTGTGCACGCCGTCGAACCGGGGCACACCGATCATCAAGTGGTGCTTTTCCGCCGACATCGCCCGGCCCGCACGATTCGCCGGAATTTCCCGGGTCGCCCGGTCGATCTGGGTGTCGTTGACGTCACCGAGCCGAAACTCGATCTTGGTGCCGAGGTAGTCGCGGACCCGCGACTTCAGTTCCGTCCAGCGCGGCGTGGTGATCACGGTGTGGACGCCGAATGACAAGCCTTGCGCGGCCAAATTTTGAACCTGCGATTCGAGATCCGGAAACTCACTGACGAACGCCGGCCACCCGTCGATGACCAGAAAGACGTCACCGAACGGGTCGGACGCGACGGGCTGGTCCGGATCCTCGCGCAGCTGCCGATACGCCGCGATCGAACCGACCCGGTTCTCCTTGAAGATCGTTTCCCGTTGCCGCAGAACGGCTTGCACTTCCGCGACTATGCGCATGACGCGGTCGGGCTCCGATCGGGTCGCCACCCCACCGACGTGTGGCAGGTTGTCGAGGTAGATCAGCCCACCACCACCGAGATCGATGCAATAGAACTGGACTTGCCTCGGTGAGTGGGTGGCAGCGGCCGACAGCATCATTGTTTGCAGCAGCGTGGACTTCCCAGTTTGTGGTGCACCCCCAATGCCGATGTTGCCGCCCGCCCCGGAAACGTCCACCCCCCACGTTGCCTGTCGGTGCTGGCGCGGCTCGTCCATGACTCCCAGCGCGAACCGCAGGGGTTGGCGGTCGTCGCGCGCGATGAGTTCGTTCACGGGTGTCGGGTCGGTCAGCGGAGGCAGCCACATCTTGTACGCCCGCGACTCGGTCGTGCTCAGTTGTTCGAGCACCACCTCGCGCAACGCCCGCCCTTCTGCCTCAATGCTCATGAGCGCCGCTCCTCTCCTCCGCAAGCGGATGGGGCTCCCACATCGTTTCGTCCCCCGCAAGCGGGAGGTGCCCCCCCTGCATGGTCGCCGGCGCGGCTCCCGACACCATCACTTCGTCGGGCACCAGGCCCGCGGTGAACTGCTGGATGCGAACCTTTTTCGGGCCGGTCTGCGGGGCGGCCCCGTTACCCTCGCCGTTTGTCTCGGCCCGAGTCGTGGGGACGTACGTATTGCCGGTATATAAGGTGCTGAACTTGACCGGGTCCTCCATGCCGACCCGCAGGAATCCGACACCGCTTTCCTTGTTAGTGATGTACTGCGCCTCCGGGGTCCCGATCACCGATTTGGATTCATGAGAGCTGGTGGTGCGCAGCGCGATCCGGTACGTCAGGTTCGGCTCCAGTTTGTCGATGCGCGCCCCACCGGTTTGCAGCGACTGGGTGGCCAGCAACAGGTGCACTCGCAGTGATCGCCCCACACGGCAGATCCGGTCGAACAGCGCGACGAAGTCCGGGTGACTTTGCAGCAGCTCGGCGAACTCGTCGACGACGACGAAAAGCGTTGGCAACGGTGGTAAGTCGGCGCCGCGCTCACGGTACTTCTCGTACTCGGCCACGCCGGATAGTGCTCCGGCGGCGCCCACCTTGATGCCGGCCTGACGCAAGATCCCCTGCCGACGGTCGAGTTCGCCGGTCAGCACCTCACCCATGCGGCTGACAAGTTCGGCTTCCTCCGCCATGTTGGTCACCACGGCGGCGGTGTGCGGGAGTTTCTCCATCCCCAGAAACGTTGAGCCGCCTTTGAAGTCGGTAAGCAGCAGATTCACCTGGTCGGGGTGGTGCATCGCCACCAGCGACAAGATGAGGGTGCGCAGAAACTCGGACTTTCCCGACCCGGTCGTGCCGATGAGCATGCCGTGCGGCCCGGCGCCGAATTCGGCTCCTTCCTTGATGTCCAGGTACATGACGTTGCCGGTCTTGAGTTCGTGACCGAACGGGATCTTGAGCCGATCACGGTCGGTATCGGTGAACATCCGCCAACGTCCCGGCACCACCTCTTCGACGGTTTGGGCACCGACCAATTGGTGCCATTCCGTCGCCGTCTTTTTCTGGATGCCCGTGCCCTTCTTGTCGAGCACGGTGCCGGTGATAGACCATCCCGCCAGCTTCCTGGCGATGCGGGCGGCCTGGTGGGCCGACATCCGGTCGGCGACCGACGTCACCTGACGGAACTGCTGCCCGGGCAGGCGGTCATCGGCGGTTCCATCGTCGCCGACCCTGATGCGGTAGTTCGAGCCGCGGTGGTTGCCCAGCGTGATCACCGTGACACCGGCCCTGCCGTCCGGCGGGAATCCCGCCCTGCCGCCGGTCAGATCCACCACCACGACGTACGGGCCGCTGGGAAGTGAATCGGGAGTATGCGGCCCGCGGGCGGCCAAGTCAGACAAGTTATCCGGGCGGGTGTAGATCATGCGGACCGGTCCGGCGGCGTCCGTCTCGGTCGGATGTTGCACGTGGGGCAGCCATTTCAGCCATGACCAATCCGGATCGTCCGGGTCCTCGGTGAGCACCCGGATCTGCAGCAGGTCGGGCGGATGGAAGACGGCGAGGTGGCAGACCATCGCGGTCAACAATCCGGCCGCGCCCGCCGTGCCGCCGCCTACCGCGATCGTCGGAAATGTGCGCAGCTGCACAAGTTTCGGACAGTCATGGATAAGTCCGTGGGTACGCAAGAACTTGACGACCCACATGTTGGCGACCGGTTCGAGGTAGGGCTGCGGCGCTGCGGACGGGCCCGCCAGCTCGCCGCCAGCGGCCGGCTTCATCAGCCGGTCTACCGCCGGCTGGTCACCGATTCCGATCCGGGTGGCAGCGTAGAAGTCGGCATTCGCCGGGCGTGACCACTGCCGTGGTGTGCCGATGAGTGACGCCAGATCGTCGGGATGGGGTGCGTGGTAGCCGAAGAATGCGACCTGCGCGCTAGCCGACGACGTCACCCGGGGCCGAAGCCCGGCCAGATAGCGCAGGTACTCCTTGCGATCGGCATTTATTTCGGGCACTTTCTTGCCGCCGCCACCGTGACCGGCCACCATGCCCATCGACATCATGATCATCATCAGCGGCATCATCAGCATGTACGGCGAGAGCTGCCTGGTGCCAGTGACCACCATGATCGCGATCATGCCGAGCATGCAGACACCCATTACGTAGGGAAGAGCCTTCTGAACACCCGACGGCGGGATATCCACACCGAGGTCGTCGGGTGGCGTGAGGCTGATCTCGCCCGGGGTCAGCCGCGGACCGCGCATGGCGGCGGGCGTGAATTTCTTGGTCGTCATGAAGGCCCTCCGGGTGTTGCCGCCGGGGCTTTTCGTGGGCTCGGGTCAGCGGGCAGCGTGTCGTGCTCCAGCAGGGCTGACTCTTTGGACAGCACCGGACCGTCTACCAGGAGGCGAACGATCTCCCAGGGAGCGGTCTTCGGCGTGCCCAGGCCCAGCGCCGAGGCCGTCTGGGCGTCGGGCAGTCCATAGCGCACACCCTGCGGGTCGACGTAATACAGAGATTCACCGTATCGAGGGTCCGGGGACTGTAGCTGCAGGTACTTGCCGCCATCGGTGTAAACGACTGCGGGCCCTTGGATTTGCTTGATCCCGGAGCTCATCGCCGAAGCGGGTATCGGAAGATGTCGGCCGGTCAGCACCGCGGTTCTGGGAGCCTGTTCACCGGGCTTGCGCTCCCAGCTCCAGCACAGCGTGGGATCTGTCGGCCGTGACACGATCTTGATCGGTTCGTCGGGAAGTGGTGAGTTGTACACCAGTTCGGGAATCTGGACGACCGCATTCGGAGGCAGCGTTGGGGGCACCAGGAGCCCATAGGATTGACTGGCGCGCAGCGCCGCGGCGGTGTTGGCGTTCACGGGCGCGACGCCGTCCTGCATCACGACGAAATATCTTGTGCCCAAAGTGGTTTGCAGTTGTAACACCGACCCGATCACCAGATCTTCCGGGAGCCCAAGGGTGTTCGGCGCCCCTGCGCCGGGGATCGGCGGTAGCTGCCAGGATCCGGCATTGGGCAGTGCGTTGAACATGGCGGTGGACAGGGGGCTTGGCTTGGCGGTCCCGCGTATGCCGACCACGAAAGTCAGGGGGCGATCGCTGAGATCGGTGGCGTGCCGGCCCTTGGCGGTGACCACCCAATCCTTGCCTCCGTAGGACGCGAGCAGCGCCTCGCTCGCGAGGATCGGGTCAATCGCCGGCGTCTCGATGGCCAACGGCATTGCTAACACCGAGGTCTCCACGGTGGGGGCAACAGTGTCGGCCCGGAACACGGTGTCGCACAGTGCCCATGTCGATGAGGTGTCTGTCGACACCGGCGTGGCGTACGGGGCTCCGGGGATGCCGATGGACTGGCCCTTGGAAAACCTGTTGAGTTCGGCAGGCTTAACGGCCTTCGGTTCGGCCGGGTTGCCCAGCACCAGCCGGGCGGAAGTCAGGTTGTAGACGGGATGCAACTGGCCCGACACCACCAGATAAAGCTGGTTAGTCGCGCGGTCGACGAACAGATTGCCGCTGCCGAGCTTGCCCTGCGGTTTGAAGTACGCCATCGCCAGCGCGCCGACCACGACGAGCACCGAGACGAGGACACCCAGCGCGACGGATCTGCTATAAAACTGCAGCGGGTCGTCGAACATCCGGGTGTCGCGCCGGACGATGGCATGCTCTAGGCGCCGAAGCAGGAAGCGCCAGCCGCTGACCTGAACCTTGGTGGTTAGCCGAAACCCTGCCATGCATCACTCGATGATGTTGAGTCGTCCGTGTACCGCGGCGATCGCCTCGGTCATGTCCTCGCCGTTGATCTCACGTAGACGGTCCTCGTCGAGGGATTCGAAGTCAACCGAACGGGTCAGTCGGATGTCGCGGTACTGTTCGCCGGCTTCCACCAATTGGCGCGCATAACGACCGTTGCCGGCGATGTCGAGCGCGGGTGTTCCGCGCACCGTCTGCTGACTTAGCAGCTTGGCCGCTTGCAGCAGGTTATCGGCAGCCTCCGAACTCATCATCGAGTCATTAGCAGCCGCAATCACTTTCGCGATCTCGAGAATTTCCTCGGGGGAGTAGGAGTCGAATTCGATCCGCGTGGCGAAGCGTGACCGCAGGCCCTCGTTGGTTTCCAGCAACCGATCGATGTCCGAGCCGTAGCCCGCGATGATCACCACGAGCCGGTCCCGGTCGTTTTCCATCCGGGCCAGCAAGGTGTCCAATGCCTCTTGCCCGAATGGGTCGGTCCGTCCGTCCCGCGCCTGCACCAGCGCGTAGGCCTCGTCGATGAACAGCACACCGCCCAGGGCGCGATCAATCGTCTTGGTGCTCTTGACCGCCGATTGGCCCTCGTATTCGGCGACAAAGTCTTTGCGCGCGGTCTCGACGAGCTTCGGTTCGGGAATGACGCCCAGCCCGGCGAGGATGTTGGCCACGACCCTGGCGATCGTCGTCTTGCCGGTACCGGGCGGCCCGGTGAAGATCATGTGCTTGCTCGGCTGCGCGACCTTCATGCCGCGGGCGGCGCGAACGCGCGCCATCTGTGTCGCAGCCCGGTACCGCTCGACCTGCTCTTTGACCCGGGTGAGCCCAATTTGTCGCTCCAGCTCGGTTTCCGCCTCCGCGAGTAACTTGTCGCGGCCCGAGGTGTCGGCCACGACGGTGTTGGCGTCCCATGGATCGGTGCGGGCAGCGATCTGTTCTGCGCTGGTCGGCGCCAGACGGTACGATGAATCCTTCAGCGCGGCAGTGACTCTGGGCTCCGGGTGGGTGGTCTGCAGCCATTCCAGGAGCGCCACCGCAGCTTCCTCGTTCCCCTGGCTGCGGCGCGTCATCGCCAGGTACCAGGCAATGGCTCGTGCGCAGGCTTCACCAGCCGGCGACGCATTCGCCTCGGTGAGCCGGCGTTCGGCCTCGGTGAACAGGCCGAGGTTCGCCGCTGCGACCCCGTGCGCTACGCCGGCGGCGGCGGCCAGGAACTCGTCGGGCCATCTGCCGGCGCTCCTGACCTCGTCGATCACCTCGGTCCAGCGTTGGGCCTCGCCATAGATCACCGCCTTGACCCACGACAGCAGGTGCTCGGCGCCGGTGGCCGGGGTGTTTTCGACGGCTTCCATCGCGTCCGCGAAATTGCCTTGGGCCGCTTCACTTACGGCGAAGCCCATGGTGATCGCGAGAGGCGAGTTGGCCGGATATGTGATGTCGCCGTACAGGCCGCCAATTCCAAGCCGCGCGCCCACGGCGTTCATCGAAATCTGGGCCGCTCCGGCCAGCTGCCCGAAATGTGTGCGCGAGTACCAGGCGCGAAAGAGCGTCACCCGTTCGGTGTCGCCGCAGCGGATGCGGCCAATCCAGGCATCGCAGGAGGACTCGTCGTAGTTCGTGATTTCGGTGAACAGATCCAAGGCCCGCGACTCCGACACGGGCAGCATGCCGACCGCGCTTTCGAACAGACCGGCCAGATTGGCCGTCATTTATCGGTCGCGTATCGCGTGGCGAACACCTCCGCCTGCGCCGCGGCGGCCTGCTCCGGCGTCGTCAAACCGATGCCGTTTTCCATGAAGTCACGCACGACCTCATTGCCGTCCATCCCCAGCTCGCGCATGGTTTCCGACAGGGAAGCGTCTTCCAGCAGGTAACTGTGTTGGGCGGCCAGTCCCTTTTGCCGCGCCAGGTCAGCGATGACGAGAATCTCATCCGCGAGCTCGGACTCGGTCATGCTCGTCACTTTCGGCGACAGCTCGACGCGCTGGGTCCTGCCGTCCATGAGCGCCGACACCGACACCGTCTCGGGAGGATTGGTCACGCTGAACATTTGGGCGGCTTCTTCTCCGTCCGCCTCCGCTTCCTGGGTGGCGTCGGTCTGCGACTCGATAGCGGCGAGGTCTGTACCGGTATCTTCGGGCTCGCTCGGCGCATAGTCGTGCAGCGCATCGACGTCCGACTCCTCGTCGTTGTCGTCAGGGGAGGAGAAGTCCAGCGCGTCCGATTCTTCAACCGCTTCGGAATCGGACTCGACCCCAGAGAAATCCAAGGCGGCCAGATCATCGTGGTCGTCGTATTCCGGCATGGTTTCTTCTTTCTGAACTCGTCAATCGATGGTGGTTAGGGGTCAGCCTGCGTAGGAGGCTTCGGCTCGGTCGAACCAGGCGCCCGCCGGCAGGAACTCCAGCAGGGCGTCCAGCGTGCGCTGCAAATTTTCTTGGGTGCCGGACAGGAAGGTGCCGTACAACTCACCGCCGACGCGGCGGGGGAGCGACACGAGCCTGCCGTGCATCGAGTCCAGGAGACCGGCGGCGACTTCGGTCTGGGTGGACGTGCCGCCGGGGTGGCGTTGGCCGGCGACGATCTCCACCCAGCTGCTCGGATCGCTGATGATCTCGGCGTAGATGCGGGCCGAGGCGGGCGCCGCGCCGTGCTGCACCAGCTGGGCGGCGGTGGTGCAGCCGGCCAGTTCGCGCGCTACACCCGTCAGCGGTTCGACGATGGCGGGTATGGCGGGGCCGAGCACGGTGGTCACCATGCCCGCCAAACCGACCTGCGGAGCTACCAGCTGCAGCACCACCAGGTCACCGTCGCGCGCCGCGATGACATGGCGTTCGCCCTTGCGGCACACCGCAAAACGCATCATGACGCCGCCGAGGTCGCGCCGCCACCACCGGCACTCCAGGCTGCGGTCGGGCCTGCTGAGCACTTCGACCATCGCCGCTACTGCCGGGTGCGGTTGGCCCTGGTGGTCCAGCACTCCTTGAGCGGTGAGGTCACGTTGCACCTGGTCCCAGACGAGGTCCCGCAGCTCCTCTTGGGGAATGTTGGGGCGAATCCCAAGCACCGTCGGGAAATCGACGAGGTGTAGTCGATCGGCGATCACCAACATGCCATCGACAGTCACCTCCACCCCGACGACGTCGTCGAGGCCCGCAAGTCCGGTGGTGAGGGGAGAGGCCATGATCAATGATTGAGCATCTGTTTGTTGAGGTTCGCACTCAAATCCTCGTCGACTCCCTCATACGTTTGCTTGGCGACTCGCAGTTTCGCGGCGAGATCGGACGCGTGCTGCTTGATGTTCTGGCCCGCACCGCGGCGCTGCTTCTCAGCGGTGACAAAAGCACCATTGGAGCTTCCGCTGATGACGCCGTGCGTCACCCACACCGCGGTTTCGGTATTGCCCGCAGCCGACGCCGCTTCTTCCGCCTTGGTGGCCGCTTGCCCCTGCTTCGTTGCGAGTTGCTCCAGATACTTTTCGTCGACGTTCAGACGCGCCATGGCTAATCTCCTTAACGGTTAGTTTTACTCGCTATTGCCTTGACTCGGACCGGTTTTTGCCGCACTACTTGGTCTAAAGGACCCGCTGCGGCTGGCCTGGCCCCTGCGCCGGTTCGTACCCGGCTGCTGCGCCGTCGATAGGCGCACGCTCGGCGCCCGCCGGGCCCGACGCCGCCCCCGCCGGGGCCTCCTCGGTGGCGGGCTGGTCGGCGGGGGGCGCCGCTGGGCGTTGCTGACCCGTCGAGGCGAGTTGTTGTACCTGCCCCATCATCTGGTTGACGAAGCTCATCGGCTGCGAGACTTGTCCGGACATCTGCGCGAGCTGCCCGGATGCTTGAGTGACCTGACTCAGGGTGGGCAGTGCCGACGCTGGCGTCGTCTCAGCCGCCACGGCCTCGACGGGAGTCGCGCCACCACTCTCGAGAGCACTTAGGACGCCGCGTTCCTCTTGTGAATCACCGGCCGCCGGCGCCAAGCGGGCCAACGAGGCGACCGTCGGTGCGCCGGAAAAGGCTGACATGCCGGACATCCTGTCGGAAATGGCCTTGAAGTCGCCGGTGTTGGTCGCCTCCGCCCCTTTCACCTCTATCCGGGCGAACGAGCTGGTCGGGATTGCCTTCTCGGCGACCTCGCTGTACTCGAGGGCGACCGAGTGGATTTCGTGGGCAAGTGACAGCGAATTGGACAGCGTGAACATCTCGAAGGCTAAGACCGTGGCGCATGCCGCGAAGGCGGCGATTATCTGCCACGCCGCCGATACTTCGTGGCCGACAACCGGGATCAGGTACAGGGCCAGGGCAATGCCCTGAGCGATGACGAGACCTAGCAACGTCACCGCGATGCAGTTGTGCGCCTTGGCGACCTCGGCGCCTTGGCCGGCCATCAGGGTCTGCATCTTCTTATCCAGATCCTGCATCGTCTGCACAAGAGCCTGCAGCGCCGCGGTCGCATCGGCGTACGCGGTGGCCGCGTCACCGCTCCAGTCCCGCACGTCCGGAGCGGCCTCACCTAAGTAGAGGTAGACGGTCTCGTATTTGTCGGCGCCGCTGGTGAATGAGGCGCCCTTGTCGGGGGTCCAGAATCCGTTGAGAAGGTCCACCGCCGAGATCGCCACCATCGCGACATCCACGATCGCCGTCGGTGTCGGAAGCGTCTTCGTGCCCTGTGCTTTCAACGCGTCGGCGAGGACCTTGATTTGATTCCGGCCGTACCACATCGCTTTCCCGGCGAGCGCGCCCAAGTTCGCTCCCAGGCCAACCCAGTCCCCCGAATACGCAGCGCCCCCTCCCGCCTGCAGTCGCGTAAAGCAGTAAGCCAGATCATGAATACCTGCAAAACGACTCACGGCGGTGCATCCCTTCGCCCTCGCTGATTCCGTCGCACTGATCGGTGTGCACGGCACGTTGAGCTTAACCCCGCACCGACCCTGGTCGCCGCACGAAATTTCCCCGCCCACAACAGATTCGGCTGGCTGACGGTTAACTCTTGGGTAAAATTAAGGAATGGTTTACGGCCGGAGAACAAATGACTTTGCTGACCACGCCGTGGCTCACCCAGACCGCGACTTCGAGATTGGAGGCCGCCGAGGCTGCGGTCCTGGCTTGGGTTGACGCTTGATCTTGCGCTGTGGCCAGCTTGTCTAAGTGTTCTGGTGCGACGGCTACGTCGGCCATGGATGATGCTCCTTCGTGTAATTTGTGATGCGCTATTAGGTTGATTCGCTTAAGTTTTGGGTGCGCTGGCGCGGTTTACCCGATCCGCCCCGCGCGGCTTGGCTGCCGCGCGGCTTTAGCGCCGGCCGCCGCGCCATCTGTAGGTACCCGTTCAGCGCCCGGTGTGCCCAACGCCGCCCCGGCACCTTCGACGCCACCCGCCAGCGCGGCCTCTTCGGTCGCAGCCTGTTCGGCGGGCGCCGCAGTCCCCTGGCCCTGCCGGGCCATTTGGACCAGCTGCTGCAGCTGTCCCGTTGCCTGGTTGACAAGTTGCGCGGGCTGCGACAGTTGGCCGGAGAGTTTCGCGGCTTGCCCAGACATTGCACTCACCTGAGCCAGGGTTGGCATGGTGGCCGGCGTCGCGGGAGTCGTCGGCGCCTCGGGCGCACCGCCTCCGGGGCTTTCAGTGGCACCCATCCGATCGCTGAGCGGAGCGCGTTCGGCCTGCGAACCCCTCGTCGCGATGGCCGGCGAGGCGACAGCCGCCATCTCGGACATGCTGACCGAGATGGCCTCGAAGCTGGGAACTGTCGACTGTCCCGCAGTGGCCACCTTTACCTGTGCGAACGAACCCGTTTGCCTAGTCGCCGCGGACAATGCCGAGTATTGGCTGGTCAACGCGTCCGCCTTTTTCGCGTTCTCGAACGAGAAGGTGCACAAAGTGGTGAGAAAGCCTATGGCGGCTGCAATCCCAGGCCCGGAGACTGTCAGTGCAAATGCCCGCGCGGGTACCGGACCGGCCGGGGGAGGCAGAAATGTCATGACTATCTCGATGGCGAATGCCGCCAGAAGTACGTCCTTCAAGATTCCAAAACCCAAGCGCATGTGGGTGACCCAGTCGGCCTGATTTTCGACGAGGGTTGCCAGCTGCAGGCCCAGTTCGGCCATCGTCTGCGAAAGATTCTGAAGTGCGGTGTCCAGCTCGGCGTAGGCCTCCGAGCGTGAACCCTGCCAGCTATCGTCCGGAAGTGCCGACTTCAGCTGCCCGGCAAGTGTGGTGAATTGCTGCGCACCAGCCTTGAGGTCATCGCCCTCGTCTGGCGGCCCGAACCCCGTCGTCAGCTCCAGAACTTCGACGACGGTGATAGCCCAAAGGATGATACCGGCCGCTTTCATCGCGACCGTTCACGACCGGCTTGGCGACCGGAGATGGTCAGCGATCGAGCACCTGTTTGTTGAGATTCTTGCCGGACTGCTCGTCGCTGGTCTGGTAAACGCTTTTGGCGGTACGCAGCTTCAGGGCGAGCTCGGTGGAGGACTTGCCCATGGCTTCGCCTGTGCTCTTGCGCGCAGCCGCGGCCTTGGTGAAGGCAAGATTTGAATACCAGCTGGCCACGCCGTGGCCCACCCAGACATCGACTTCGAGGCTGTCGGCCGCCGAGGCCGCTGTCCCGGCCTGGGTCGACGCCTGGTCCTGTGCTGCTGCCAGCGTGTCTAGGTGTGCTGGTGTGACGGCTACATCGGCCATGACTCGTGCTCCTTAATGCCTGGTTTGTGTTTCTTTATAATCTTGGGGCGCAAAGGTTTTGGCTAGCCAACATCAGGCGATGCGTCCGGTCGGGCCCGGTCCTTGCGCTCGTTCCGCGCCCGCCGCTGCTTCGACCGGTGCACGCTCAGCTCCCTGTGTGCCCACGCCTGCCCCGGCGCCCGCGGCATCACCCGCGAGCGCGGCCTCTTCGGTGACGGCCTCCTCGGCGGGAGCCGCGGCGCCCTGGCCCTGCTGAGCCGACTGGACCATCTGCTGCAGCTGTCCCGCCGCCTGGCTGACGAGGTTCGCGGGCTGCGACAGTTGACCGGAGAGCTTCGAGGCTTGTCCCGACATTGCGGACAGCTGGGCCACGTTGGGCATGGTGGCGGAGGGCGTCGACGGCGTCGTCGGATCCGGCGTTGCCGGTGTTTCGGGCGAGCCGGCCGCGGGAGGCCCGCCCGCACTCGTCTGGGCGGTCAGCGCTGAGCGCTCATCCTCCGAACCGTTGCTTGCTTTGGCCGCCGGCGCGGCGGGGGCCGGGATCGCGGACAGAGCGGACATGCCGGACATGCTGTTGGAAATGGCGTCGAAGCTGGAAACCGTGGACTGTTCCGAGGTAGTCACCTTCGCCTGGGCGAACTGACCCGTTTGCGTTGTACCCGAGGCAAGGTCCGCGTATTGATTGGCCAAAGCCTCGGCTTTTTGTCCATTAGTTACCGAGAAATACGTCACGGTCCCAATACAGGTTGTGGCAACGCCGATCCCAAGCGTGGCAACGGCAATTGCGAAAGCTTTGGCCGCGATCGGGCCGGCCGGGGCGGGCACCGTCAGCGTCATGATCATTTCAATGATCATGGCCGCCAAAAGTACATCCTTCAGAATCCCAAAGATAAAGCGCGCATGGGTAACCCATTCGGCCTGATTCTCCACCAGGGATGCCAGCTGGGAGTCCAGAGCAGCCATCGACTGTGCCAAGTTCTGCAATGCCGTGTCTAGGTCGGCGTAGGCGTCCGATGCCGAGCCCTCCCAGCTCTCGTTTTTCGGCAGGGCCGACGTCAGCTGTGCTGCGAGCGCGGAGAATTGTTGCGAACCGGCTTTGAGGTCAGCGCCCTCGGTGGGCGGTCCGAATCCAATCGTCAGCTCCATCAGGTCGACGATGGTGATGGTCCAGGCGATGATGCTGAGTCCTTTTGCGAATTGCTTCGCGCCCGCCGTGCCGCCCATGCGGTTTGTCAGGTTCATTCGTTGCACCGGCGAAAGACTTTTGATGTAGCTGGTTATCATCTTCCCGCCAAACGGAGTGAGCACAGAGGCTCCGAGGTCTCCGCCCGCGCTGGTCGCACTTCCCACAATATATTCAGTGCTGAATCCCGAGCCGCCACTTAAACCTAGGCCCAGGCCGGCGCCTTGTTGACCTAGTCCGGCCAAGGTGCCAAGGAGTCTCGCGGCTTGTGCAAATACAGACATTTGTGAGTCCTCCGTGTGAAGCCCTATAGCGCATTGAAGTCGCGCGTCGCGTTTTAACCGCCCGTTAAGCGTAACGCCGTCTGGCCGGGGTTCGTGCACGAATTTTTGCGATAGGCAAGGGCTTCCACCACGCGTCGGGTGGCCTGGCGCGGTGAGCGCTGCGGCACAGGCAGCGGCGCTCCGCCCTCAGTGAATGTGGCCGATCAGCGTTTCGATCGCGTCGGCGACATTGGCGGGCAGCGCTTCGTCGGCTTCTGCACGCACGATCATGTCTTCGGTGACTCCGGCCGCCTCGGCGGTCTCCAAAGTAGAAAGGTTTGCCCGCCGCCGGGCCGCATACAAGCGTTGTGCCAGCGGGGCGCCCGGGGCGGTCGACCCGAGCGTCATCAGTTCGTCGTAGTGACGGCGAACCTTGCCCAACGCTTTGATCAGTTCGGGCGTGATCCGGCTGATGCGGGTGGCCCGAACGGCGATCGCCTCGAGCTGGCGGAGATCGGCGAGGATCGGTGCCGCCCGCTCGGTGAATTCGGGCTCGCGTGCCGACGGCAATGCGGCGATGGCCAGGCCGCAGCCGTCCACCGCGGCGACGACGGCCTGCGCGATCAGCGATGCCGGGGCGTCGGAGTGCGGGGCTTCCGTCGGCGCTGTGGCGGTGTCAGGCTCGACAGCTGCTGGGAGCGCTTCGCCGGTGTCGGGCTGTCCGCGGCGGAGCCGTGCGATGGTTCCGGCGGGCCATTGCAGGACCTGCTCGAGCTTGGCCTGGGTTCGCTCGCGCGGCCAACTGCGGCCCTTTTCGAACGCGATCAGGGCGCCCGCGTTGATGATGCCGTCGGCCGCCAGGCTGCGCTGGCTGACGCCCAGTTCCCTCCGGCGTGCGGCGGCGGCCGCGCCCGCGCGCACCATGCCCGGATCCAGTTCGCCGGCATCGGAGTTTTGTCCGGCGCCGCGTCCACCGGGACTAGACGGCTTGACGATCTCAAATGTCAGCACGTCGCCCGCGCTGGGATCGCCGAGCCGGACCGTCGTTTTGCCCGTGACCGTCACGGAGCTCGTCCGTTGTCCGTCGACGAACATGCCGCTCGGCCCCTTGTCGACGATCCGCCACGACCCATCGACGGGCTCGGCGTGTAGCTGCTCCCCGGGAATTTGGAGGTGGTCGATCCGCACGTCGTCCTGAGGGTCTCGACCGATGGTCACCACGCCCCGGCCGGGTTCAATCGCATGCGACGCATCGCCGCTGTGCACAACCAGCAGAGCAAGCTCGGAAGTCGACTCGGCGCTGGGCATCTGCGGGATTTCCTCGATGGAGGGCAGCTGGGCGGACCTTCCGCCGCTGTAATCCTAACCGTCGCGCCCCTCAAATTCCTATCGCATGGCGCTACGTTTTGGATCACAGCCTGACCATCGGGCCGTAGGAACGCTACGCCGACGCACCGGCTTGGCCCGCTGGCCAGCCGCCGCGCCTTTGGCCCGGAGACTCCGACGCCCCGACTGCTACGGTTTTGTCCGTCGAATGCCCACCTTCCCACCTTCGTTTCAAGCCGAATGCGACTCAACGCTACGGTTACGTAACCGTCTGCCCGGCCCGGAAGAGGCGCGGCCAGATGCCATAAACTGCCAGTTCAGAGGGGTGGTTATGCCCGCCATGCCGGTCTGCCGCGCCGGGACCCGCACCGCTCACGTCCGTTCTGTCGATGCAGTACCGAAACTAAACTGTTGCATTGCAGCGGTTCTTGCTATACCGTTCCGTTGCATAGGACGCAGAACGCAATCCTTCAGAAGGAACGATCGACATGACCGCAACGCCCCTGTTCAATATCCCGCTCGGCGCCTGCACGCAGGACCCTGATCGTTGGACCACAGCCCCCGACGCCGAAGCCATCGCCTCGTGCCGGGCGTGCCCGCGCCGGTGGTCGTGTGCTCGCGATGCCGTCGAGTCGCCGGGCGTGGAAGGGCTGTGGGCCGGCGTCGTGATTCCCGAATCGGGCCGGCCGCGGGCATTCGCTCTCAACCAATTGCGATCCCTGGCCGAACGCAACGGGTACCCGGTGCGTGAGGCCGCGAAGTCGGCCTAGCCCCCCTCATGGTTCCCGAGTCTGGGTCAGCGACGGGTGGCAGCGGGAAGCTGTGCACGAGCAGCCCTTTGGGGTACGCCAAACCCCGGCGGCCATTACGTCGGATCGAATCGGAAGACGCCGAGCCGGCCCGCCAGTGCTTCGAATTCGTCAGCCGTTCCATCACGCACCATCCCCGAACGTTTCGCGAATGCCACACCGACGGGCACCTTCACGGAAAATGTCCGCAGCACCGGCCGCGCTTCGGTAGCGGTCAGTTCGACGATCCGGACTTTCCGTGACCGTCGGCCCCGACTCAGCGTGCCGGTGCCCGCGGCGCGGGCGTTAGCCGCCCAGTCAGCACCGGGATAGCCCGCGACAACATAGAGGCCGCCCTGAAATTCGAACGGCGTCATCGGGGTGCTGCGTGGCTGACCCGACTTGCGACCGGGCACGGTCAGGACCATGGCGGGGCCGGTCGGTATCCCCAGCCGTTGCACCGCCATCATCATCTTGTTCATCGGTTTGAGGTAGCGCGGCGGGCGTGGTTCGGACATCTCAGAACTCCTTTTCGGTATCTAGTTCGTGTACAGGTCGCGGTGCTCGGACACCCACTGCGCGAAGGACACTGGCGACCGGCCGAGAATCTTCTCCACGTCGTGAGTGACGAGTGCGGGGTTGTCCAGCGTTTCGGCGAGCATCCCCATGTACGCGTCGGCGAAGCCGGCGCCGAAGCCCAAGTCGATGAACCGTTGCCGTACCGCATCTGCAGGTATTTCCCGGTACTGCAGTGGGCGTCCCAGCACGCGGCCGATAACCGCGACAAGCTCTGAATTGGTCAACGCCTGCGGGCCGGTCAACGGAACCCGCTGACCGACAAACTCATCGGTGAGCAGCGCCCGCGCCGCGACCGCTGCGATGTCGCTCTCGACGATCGGTGCGGTCGAAGCCGCCGCATAAGGTCCCGCCACCGTATCGCCGGCGCGTAGCTGCGCGGCCCACATCCCGGCGAAGTTCGTCGCGAAGACCGAAGGCCGCAGGCTCACCCACGCCAGACCAGAGTCGATCGCGAGCTGTTCGACCTCCTTGTTACGGTCGCCGCGAAAGCGCGATGGCTGTCGCGAGAAGTCGTCATCGGCGTTGATCGCAGACAGTGCAACGAGTTTGGTGACTCCCGCCCGCCGGCATTCGGCCACGACGGCGGCAAGATTTTCTCCGAGCGCGCGGGAATTGAGGAATACCGCCGATGCTCCTGGCAGCGCGTCGGCGACCGTGCCTATCGCCTCGGCGCGCGAGGGAAGCCCGGCGGTTCTCGGTGTGCGGGTGATGGCGCGCACCCGGGCGCCCGCGGCGACAAGTTCGGCAACGAGGGGGCGTCCGACATTGCCAGTCGCCCCGGTTACGACGATCGTCATGATGTTTCCTCCTGAGGTCGAAGATCTTCATCAACGACGGGCCCGGAGCGGGGAAAGTTACAGTCGGTACCAAGTAACTTTTTCCGGCACCAGATCGTCGATGTATTTATGAACCAAGCCCAGCCGCCAACCGACCAGATCGCCGACGCCTGGCGTCGGCACCGCCCCTATCTGGTCAATCTCGGATATCAAATCCTCGGAGATGTCGGTGACGCCGAAGATGTTGCGCAAGAGGCATTTCTGCGGCTTTCGCGAGTTGCTCCCGAGGATATCGACGACATCCGCGGCTGGCTCACCGTCGTCACGAGCCGGCTCTGCCTCGATCAGGTGCGCTCGGCGCGAATGCGCTACGAGCGGTTGGGCCGTGCCGCCGATGGCCAACTCGACACCGAGGTCGCGGAATCGCGAAGCCTGGACCCGGCCGATCGGGTCACTCTCGACGACGAGGTGCGCACCGCGTTGATGGAAGTCTTGCAGCGACTCAGTCCCGGCGAACGGGTCGCGTTCGTGCTACACGACGTGTTCGGCGTCCCGTTCGATTCGATTGCCGAAACCGTGGGCCGCCCGGTCGGCACCTGCCGTCAGCTGGCGCGGCGTGCGCGTTCGAAATTCACTGTGGCACAGCCGAAGCGCAGTGAAGTGGCCTCCGTCGAGCATCAGCTCGTCACCGAGAAATTCATCACGGCCTGCACGAACGGCGACATCGCCGCGCTGACCGCCGTGCTGGACCCGACGGTCTGGGGGGTGGGTACGGTCCTGGCCGACCCGGCGCCCCCGCCGCAGATCAACCATGGTCCGGAGGCGGTGGCCACCAACCTGATGCGCTATCTGTGGCCGGGCGTCACCCTGGTCAGCGGACCCGCCGGGCAGCCAGTGGTGCTCGCATTCGCCGAGCGCCGGCTGTTCGCCGCCATCGTGTTGACCATCCGTGGCCCGGTCGTCACCAAGATCGAGGCGATCGCCGACCCGTCGGCGCGCATTGCGACCACCTGAAGTCCGGCAGCGTCAGCTCTCGCCGCCACCCGGCCGGGAGTCGCGGGCACGGTCGGGGCTCGCGGCGAAATACCCGGCGATCATCGCGGTGGCCTGCAGAAATTTGCGCCGCGTAGGGCCGGCCATCTCGTGGCTCACGTCGATGACACCGCCGGGTCGCAGATGCGGGTCGTAGGGCACCTGCACCACCGGCTGTCCGTGATCGACGAACTCGCGGGCCAACTGTTCCCGGGTGCGTTTGTCGGCGTGCCCGTCGGAATCGTTGAGCACCACGATCGTGTTGTGCAACAGCGCCGTCATGCCCTGATCCGACAGCCACTCCATGGTCCGGGCGGCCGCGGAGGCCCCATCCGCCCACGGCGAGGACACCACGATCAGCGCATCCAGGTCGCGCAGGACTTCCTGGGTGACCGGTGAATCCATCGTCGAACCGCAGTCGATGACCGAGATCGTGAAGTGGCGGTCCAGCCGCGACGCGGCTTCGCGGTAGATCGCGGGATCGAGTACCCGCCGCGGACCGGACGCCGGCTCGCCGGCGAGCACATGCAGGCCGACCGAATTGCGGCCCACCCGTCCGGCTACATCGGTGAAGGTCTCCAAGTTCTTGTCGGCGGTCAGTTCCCAGAACGAGCTGGTCGACCGCGGATCGATCCGGCTGCTCAACCGTCCGAAGGCGGTATCGGCGTCGATCGCCACCACGTGGTCTTGATGGCGGAGTTCGGCGAACAGCGATCCGACACTGGCGGCGACGGACGTCTTTCCCACGCCGCCCTTACCCAGGACGCCGACCTTGTGGTTGCCGCGGAAACCGGTTCGGATGGCTGCTTCGAATTGGGCGTCTTCCAGTTGCGCGGGTGGTGGACCCAGGTTGACGAGACCAAAGGTGAGTAGCCGCAGGATGCGTCGCCACCCGCGGTCGGGAAGTTCGGCCCCGGCGGCTGACGGGGGCTCCCCGGTGGGACGCGGCGGTGCGGGAGCGACGCGCTGACGCGCAGGCGCAGGCGGTGGCTGGCGCCGGGGCGGCCCGGGTGCCGCCGGGGGCCTCGACGGAGGCGAAAACGATGGCGGCGGGGCGGGCCGCTGTTGCGGCCGGGGAAATGCTGCGGGCGGCTGCGCGGTGGGCGTGCTGGGCCGGTCGGGCTGCAGACGGTCCCGCAGGAATTCGTCGCGCTCGTTCATGGGCTCCTCGGTGCCGGAGTATTCGGTCCAGTGCTCTTCTCAGTATCGCGCAAACTCGGAAGGCCCTCATGCGGTGCCAGCGCGACGGGCGGGGCACCCGCCGGGCATGCCTGCGGGCGACGCGGACAGCATTGCTGCCTCGCCTTATCGTGACCTCTGGTGCGGATGTGGCTGTGCATTGTGACGCCGCCCATCCGGGCGCCGGCGTACGGCCAGGGTCACAGCAAACTCGGGTCAGCGATGGGGCCGGAGACCGACTCGCCCGCGTCTGCGCTGTCGCGGGGGTATTCTCGGCGGTTCAACCGCATTGTCCTGCGTCATTGGTCGTCGCCTGCAGCGAATTTACGCTGCCGCTACCTGCCGGGTTAGACTTGGCGAAGTTGGCATGTCAGGCGGTTTTTGTCATATCGTTTTACGACTTGTCGAGACCGGGTACACGCCACCGTTCAGCGCCGCACGGACGATTCCCTCATCGGATCATTTTCCGTCTGGGAGACAGCCTATCGACAAAGACCGAAGGGGTCGGCCCGCTACCTCCGGGTGCAGCCCCGTCGGAGCCACGAAAAACGGCCGCGCAGCAGGTTCTGGTGAAGAGGCAGGTGCATATGACGCCCACGCGCGTTGGGTTGTACAACCCCGCGTACGAGCACGATTCGTGCGGGGTAGCCATGGTCGTCGACATGCACGGCCGTCGCAGCCGCGACATCGTCGACAAGGCGATCACCGCACTGGTCAACCTCGAACATCGTGGCGCCCAGGGCGCCGAGCCGCGCAGCGGTGACGGAGCCGGCATCCTGATTCAGGTCCCGGACGAGTTCCTGCGGGAGGTCGTCGACTTCGAGCTCCCCGCGCCGGGCAGCTACGCCACCGGTATCGCGTTTCTGCCGCAGTCGTCCAAGGACGCCACCGCAGCCTGCGCCGCGGTGGAGAAGATCGCCGAATCCGAGGGCCTGACGGTACTGGGCTGGCGCAACGTGCCCACCGACGACTCGTCGCTGGGCGCGCTGTCGCGTGACGCGATGCCCACCTTCCGGCAGGTGTTCATGGCGGGGGCCTCCGACATGAACCTGGAACGCCGTTGCTACGTGGTACGCAAGCGCGCCGAGCACGAACTCGGCACCAAGGGCCCGGGCCAGGATGGCCCCGGCCGCGAAACCGTCTACTTTCCAAGCCTGTCCGGCCAGACGATGGTCTACAAGGGCATGCTGACCACCCCGCAGCTCAAGGCGTTTTACCTTGACCTGCAAGACGATCGGATGACCAGCGCGCTGGGCATCGTGCACTCCCGCTTCTCGACCAACACCTTCCCGTCCTGGCCGCTGGCGCATCCGTTCCGGCGTATCGCCCACAACGGCGAGATCAACACCGTCACCGGCAACGAGAACTGGATGCGGGCCCGTGAGGCGCTGATCAACACCGACGTCTTCGGGTCGGTCGACGACCTGGAGAAGTTGTTCCCGATCTGCACGCCGGGTGCCTCCGACACCGCGCGCTTCGACGAGGCGCTGGAATTGCTGCACCTGGGCGGGCGCAGCCTGCCGCACGCGGTGCTGATGATGATTCCCGAAGCCTGGGAACGTAACGAGTCGATGGACCCGGCCCGCCGCGCCTTCTACGAGTACCACGCGTCGCTGATGGAACCATGGGACGGCCCGGCGTCGATGACGTTTACCGACGGCACCGTCGTGGGCGCCGTGCTCGACCGCAATGGCCTTCGCCCGTCCCGCATTTGGGTCACCGAGGACGGCTTGGTCGTGATGGCGTCCGAGGCCGGGGTGTTGGACCTGGACCCGTCGACGGTGGTGCAGCGGATGCGGCTGCAGCCCGGCCGGATGTTCTTGGTGGACACCACTGCGGGCCGCATCGTCGCCGACGAGGAGATCAAAGCCGAGCTGGCCGCCGAGCACCCGTACCAGGAGTGGCTCGACAACAACCTCGTCCCGCTCGACTCGTTGCCTCAAGGTGAGTACGCGCGGATGGCGCATGATCGACTCGTCATGCGGCAGTTAGCCTTTGGCTATACCTACGAGGAGCTCAACCTGCTGGTGTCCCCGATGGTCCGCACCGGCGCCGAGCCGTTGGGATCGATGGGTACCGATACCCCGGTCGCGGTGCTGTCGCAGCGTCCCCGGATGTTGTACGACTACTTCCACCAGCTGTTCGCTCAGGTGACCAACCCGCCGCTGGACGCCATCCGCGAGGAGGTGGTGACCAGCCTGCAGGGCACCACCGGCGGGGAGCGTGACTTGCTCAGCCCGAACGCAGAATCCTGCCACCAGATCGTGCTGCGTCAGCCGATTCTGCGTAACCATGAGCTGGCCAAGCTGATCAACCTGAATCCGGACGACCTCGTCAACGGGCGCCCACACGGTATGCGCTCCAAGGTGATTCGCTGTCTGTACCCGGTCGCCGATGGCGGCGCCGGGCTGGCAGCTGCGCTGGAGGAGGTGCGTGCGCAGGCGTCGGCCGCGATTGCCGAGGGCGCCCGGGTCATCATTCTGTCCGACCGGGACTCGAACGAGCAGATGGCACCGATACCGTCACTGCTCGCCGTCGCCGGGGTGCACCATCACCTGGTACGCGATCGAACCCGTACCCACGTGGGTCTGGTGGTCGAATCCGGTGATGCCCGCGAGGTGCACCACATGGCGATGCTGATCGGCTGCGGCGCCGCCGCGGTCAACCCGTACCTGGCGTTCGAGTCGATCGAGGACATGCTCGACCGCGGTGTCATCGACGGCTTCTCAACCGGGCAAGACCGCGACAAGGCGTTGAACAATTACGTGAAGGCCGCCGGCAAGGGCGTGCTGAAAGTGATGTCCAAGATGGGCATTTCGACGCTGGCCTCCTACACCGGCGCCCAGCTGTTCCAGGCCATCGGCATCTCCGAGGACATACTCGACGAGTACTTCACCGGACTGGCCTGCCCGACCGGTGGGATCACGCTGGAGGACATCGGCGCCGACGTCGCAATTCGGCACAAGCTGGCCTATCTGGACCGGCCGGACGAGCGTGCGCACCGCGAACTCGAGGTGGGTGGGGAGTACCAGTGGCGCCGTGAGGGCGAGTACCACCTGTTCAATCCGGAAACGGTTTTCCGGCTGCAACACGCCACCCGCACCGGCCAGTACAAGATCTTCAAGGAGTACACCCGTCTGGTCGACGACCAGAGCGAACGGATGGCATCCCTGCGGGGCCTGCTGAAGTTCCGCGGCGATGTGCGACCCCCGGTTCCATTGGACGAGGTCGAACCGGCCAGCGAGATCGTCAAGCGGTTCTCGACCGGCGCGATGAGCTATGGCTCGATCTCCGCCGAGGCGCACGAGACGCTGGCCATCGCGATGAATCGGCTGGGCGGCCGGTCCAACAGTGGTGAGGGCGGCGAGGACGTCAAGCGTTTCGACCCCGATCCCAACGGGGATTGGCGCCGCAGCGCGATCAAGCAGGTCGCCTCGGCGCGGTTCGGCGTCACCTCGCACTATCTGACCAACTGCTCCGACATCCAGATCAAGATGGCCCAGGGCGCGAAGCCCGGTGAGGGCGGCCAACTTCCGGGGCACAAGGTGTACCCGTGGGTGGCCGAGGTCCGGCACTCCACGCCAGGTGTCGGCCTGATCTCGCCGCCGCCGCACCACGACATCTACTCCATCGAGGATCTGGCGCAACTGATCCACGACCTGAAGAACGCCAACCCGTCGGCGCGGGTGCACGTCAAGCTGGTCTCCGAGAACGGTGTCGGCACCGTGGCCGCGGGTGTGTCCAAGGCACACGCCGACGTGGTGCTTATCTCCGGCCACGATGGTGGTACCGGCGCCACGCCGCTGACCTCGCAGAAGCACGCGGGTGCTCCGTGGGAACTCGGGCTGGCCGAGACGCAGCAGACCTTGCTGCTCAACGGATTACGCGACAGGATCGTGGTCCAGGTGGACGGGCAACTCAAGACCGGACGCGACGTGATGATCGGTGCTCTGCTGGGCGCCGAGGAGTTCGGTTTCGCCACCGCTCCGCTGGTGGTGGTGGGCTGCATCATGATGCGGGTCTGCCACCTCGACACCTGCCCGGTCGGCGTGGCCACGCAGAACCCGGTGCTGCGGGAGCGCTTCACCGGCAAGCCGGAGTTCGTGGAGAACTTCTTCATGTTCATCGCCGAAGAAGTCCGGGAATATATGGCGCAGTTGGGCTTCCGCACGTTCAGCGAGGCCGTCGGCCAGGTGGGTGCGCTGGACACCACGCTGGCGCGCGCCCACTGGAAGGCGCACAAGCTGGATCTGGCACCGGTGCTGCACGAGCCGGAATCCGCGTTCATGAACCAGGACCTGTACTGCAGCTCGCGTCAGGATCACGGCTTGGACAAGGCGCTGGATCAGCAGTTGATCGTGATGAGCCGTGAGGCACTGGATTCCGGCAAGCCGGTCCGGTTCTCCACCACCATCAGCAATGTCAACCGGACGGTGGGCACGATGCTCGGCCACGAGCTGACGAAAGCCTATGGTGGCCAAGGCTTGCCGGACGGAACGATCGATATCACCTTCGACGGCTCCGCCGGCAACAGCTTCGGCGCCTTTGTGCCCAAGGGGATTACCTTGCGGGTGTACGGCGACGCCAACGACTACGTCGGCAAGGGCCTGTCCGGCGGCCGAATCGTGGTGCGGCCGTCCGACAATGCGCCGCAGGACTACGTGGCCGAGGAAAACATCATCGGCGGCAACGTGATCCTGTTCGGCGCTACCAGTGGGGAGGCGTTCTTGCGCGGCGTGGTCGGCGAACGGTTCGCGGTCCGCAATTCCGGTGCCCACGCCGTGGTCGAGGGTGTCGGAGATCACGGTTGCGAGTACATGACCGGCGGCCGGGTGGTGATTCTCGGCCGCACCGGCCGTAACTTCGCGGCCGGCATGTCCGGCGGTGTGGCCTACGTCTACGACCCCGACGAGGAACTGCCCGAGAACCTCAACGCCGAGATGGTGGATCTCGAGGCGCTCGACTCCGAAGACGCGGACTTCCTGCACGGCATCATCCAGGCGCATGTCGATGCCACCGATTCCGCGGTCGGCCAGCGGGTTCTGGCCGACTGGCACGTGCAGCAGCGGCATTTCGCGAAAGTGATGCCCCGGGACTACAAGAAGGTGTTGCAGGCGATCGCCCAAGCGGAACGCGACGGCGTCGATGTCGGCAAGGCGATTATGGCGGCGGCGCATGGCTGATCCAACCGGCTTCCTCAAGTACACACATCGGGAGCTGCCGCAACGCCGGCCTGTCCCGCTCCGGTTGAAAGATTGGAAAGAGGTCTACAAGGAGTTCAACGACGACACCCTGCGCGAGCAGGCGACCCGTTGCATGGACTGCGGTATTCCCTTCTGCCACAACGGCTGCCCGCTGGGCAACTTGATTCCGGAATGGAATGACCTGGTACGCCAGGGCCGGTGGCGCGACGCGATCGAGCGGCTGCATGCCACCAACAACTTCCCGGACTTCACCGGCCGGCTGTGTCCGGCACCGTGCGAGCCGGCATGTGTGCTGGGCATCAACCAGGATCCGGTGACGATCAAGCAGATCGAGCTGGAGATCATCGATCACGCCTTCGACGAAGGCTTCGTTGAGCCGAAGCCGCCGACGAAGCTGACGGGAAAGACGGTCGCCGTAATCGGTTCGGGCCCGGCCGGATTGGCCGCCGCCCAGCAGCTGACCCGTGCGGGGCACAGCGTCACCGTCTTCGAGCGAGCCGACCGCATCGGTGGACTGCTGCGCTACGGCATTCCGGAATTCAAGATGGAGAAGCGCGTCCTCGACCGGCGACTGGACCAGATGCGGGCCGAGGGAACCGAATTCCGGGCCGGCGTCAACGTCGGAGTCGACATCACCGCCGAACAGCTGCTCGCCGACTTCGATGCGGTGGTGCTGGCCGGCGGCGCCACCGCCGCACGCGACCTGCCCGTTCCGGGCCGCGACTTGGACGGCATCCACCAGGCAATGGAATACCTGCCGTGGGGCAACCGGGTGCAGGAGGGCGACGACGTTCTCGGTGACGACGGGCAGCCGCCGATCACCGCCAAGGGCAAGAAGGTCATCATCATCGGCGGCGGCGACACCGGAGCCGACTGCCTGGGCACCGCGCACCGGCAAGGTGCGGTTGCCATCCACCAGTTCGAGATCATGCCGCGGCCACCGGAAGCCCGCGCCGAATCCACGCCGTGGCCGACCTACCCCCTGATGTACCGGGTGTCATCGGCGCACGAAGAAGGCGGCGAACGGATCTTCTCGGTCAGCACCGAGGAATTCACCGGCACGGACGGGCGGGTGACCGCGCTCAAGGCGCACGACGTGACGATGCAGGACGGCAAGTTCGTCAAGGTCGAGGGCTCTGATTTCGAGCTCGAAGCCGAGTTGGTGTTGCTGGCGATGGGCTTCGTCGGCCCGGAGAAGCCGGGCCTGCTCACCGACCTCGACGTGAAGCTCACCGACCGCGGCAACGTCGGGCGCGGCCCCGATTACGAGACCTCGGTGCCCGGTGTTTTCGTTGCCGGAGACATGGGCCGGGGTCAGTCGCTGATCGTCTGGGCGATCGCCGAGGGCAGGGCCGCGGCCGCGGGGGTGGACCGGTATTTGATGGGGTCAACCGCGCTTCCGACGCCCATCAAGCCGACTGCCGCGCCGCTTCAATAGTCACACCCGTCACACCAGAAACACGCCGATAATTACTCGGCGCGTCTCCCGCAGTTTGCCAGATTGCGGGTGTGTAATAACGACTTGTGTGCTTCGTCACAGCGGAGTCACGATGGGGCAGACCGATCGCAGGAGTGGTCACTGTGCATATGAATCCATTACCTAATTCGCGGGTGGGGCGAATGGCCTGGTCTTGGCTTCGTCACCCGGTGAAGAGCCGTGAGTTCCCCGCTAAGCGGGAGCGTTTGGTAACAGCTGAAGAGATGGTGCTCTTCGGGGCTTAGCAACCTGATCTATCTACCCACGGTCTTACGACGGGTTTGCTCGGCGTCACGGAGACGTCATTTCACCGACAGCAACGCCAAAATTGGCGTCTAGCCCGTCCACAACCCCGAATCCCGCATCGCCTCAGCCAACGGTTCCAGGACCGCGGGGTCGTGTGGCGCGGGCAGGTAGACGATTGCCAGGTCCAATCCCTCGGCCCCTAGCCCGGCCGCGGTCTCGACGACTGGCCCGAAGTCGTGGTCTTCGCCCAGGCGGACATGGGCCGACATGGTGATTTCCTTCGGGTCGCGGCCGATGTCCGCGCAGCGCGCCGCCAGCACGTCGCGCTTGCGGGCGAACTCCTCGGGCGTCCCGCCCGCGAAATTCCAATGCTGCGCGTAGCGCGCGGTGAGGGGGAGCGTGCGCTTCTCGCCGCTGCCGCCGATGCAGATTGGCGGGTGCGGCCGCTGCGGACCCTTGGGCTCGTTGTGCGCGTCCTTGAGTTGGTAGTACTTGCCGTCGAAGGTGGTGGTCTCCTCGCTGAGCAGGCTGGTCAGCACCTGGCAGGCTTCCTCGAACCGGTCGAACCGTTCCTTGATGCTGCCCAGTTCGATGCCGTACGCGCCGGACTCCTCCTCGTTCCAGCCGGCACCGATCCCGAGCTCGAGTCGCCCGCCGGAGATGACGTCCAGGGCCGCGGCCATGTTGGCCAGCACCGCGGGGTGGCGGTAGTGGATGCCGGTGACCAGGGTGCCCAGCCGCAGCCGCTGGGTGGCCTGCGCCAGCGCGGTCAGCGTCGTCCAGCCCTCCAGGCAAGGCCCGCTGCTGTCGGAGAAGATCGGGTAGAAGTGGTCGAACGTCCACCCGGACTCAAAGACGTCGATATCGTCGGCGGCCTGCCAGACCGCGAGCATGCCCGCCCAAGTGGTGTTTTGCGGCGAGGTTTTGAACGCGAATCGCATGACATCGACGCTAGCCGAAATTTATGAAGCGCAACTAAACTCGTGCCGACCATGACTACTGCTGTTGGGCCTCTCGGTCTAGACACCAAGATCACCCTGCTGTCCGCCGGCCTGATCTTTTTGCTGGCATTGGTGCTCGGAGTCTGGAAGTACCGGCAGATCATGACGTCCGACGATCACCGCGCGCACCCCTATGTCGACATCGCCCACCGCGCGGCGTTGCTCTACTCGTTCGCGACGCTGCTGCTCGCGGTCTTCGTCGAACTCAGCGCCTGGCCCACGGGGGTCAACCTGACGGCGGCGATGATCGTGGTGTTCTTCTTCGTCGCGGCGATCGCCGCCTACATCGACCACGGTGCGCGGCGCGACACCGTCAACCAATTCGAGAAGCCGGTGCGGGGAACCGGGGTGCTGATGGCCCTACTGATCGTCGGCGAGATCGGCGGCTTCGTGGTGGTTTTCGCCGGGTTCATCGCCGGGCAGCTGTGGTGATTGGCCAGGCACACTGGAGCCATGGACCCGGTAGTCGCTCTTCGGCAGATCGCCTACTACAAGGACCGGAGCCGGCAGGACCCCAAACGCGTCATGGCGTATCGCAACGCCGCCGATGTCGTCGAGGGTCTCGACGACGCCGAGCGCGAGCGCCACGGGCAGGCCAACAGCTGGCAGACGCTGCCGGGTATCGGGCCCAAGACCGCGAAAGTGATCGCCCAGGCCTGGGCCGGCCGTGAGCCCGACGCGTTGGTTGAATTACGTTCCGAGGCAACCGATCTCGGCGGCGGCGAGGTGCGGGCTGCGCTACGCGGAGACCTGCATCTGCATTCGAACTGGTCGGATGGGTCGGCGCCGATCGAAGAGATGATGGCCACCGCGGCGTCCCTGGGCCATGAGTACTGTGCGTTGACCGATCACTCGCCGCGGTTGACGATCGCCAACGGTCTGTCGCCGGAGCGGTTGCGTAAACAGCTCGACGTGATCGACGGGTTGCGGGACAAGTTCGCGCCGATGCGCATCCTCACCGGTATCGAGGTCGACATCCTCGACGACGGCAGTCTGGACCAGGAGCCCGAGCTGCTGGAACGCCTCGACGTCGTCGTGGCCAGTGTGCATTCCAAGCTGTCGATGGACTCCGCGGCGATGACCCGTCGGATGGTTCGCGCCGTCTGCGACGGCCATGCCGATGTGCTGGGTCATTGCACCGGCCGACTCGTCGCCGGCAACCGCGGCATCCGGCCGGAATCGAAGTTCGACGCCGAGAAGGTCTTCACCGCCTGTCGCGATCACGGCACCGCGGTGGAGATCAACTCCCGCCCGGAACGCCGCGACCCGCCGACCCGACTGCTGAACCTGGCGCTGGAAATCGGCTGCGTGTTCAGCATCGACACCGACGCGCACGCCCCCGGCCAGTTGGACTTCCTGGGCTACGGCGCGCAGCGCGCGCTGGATGCCGGCGTTCCGGTCGACCGGATCGTCAACACGTGGCCGGCCGACAAGCTGCTGGCGTGGACGGCATCAGTCAGGTAGATGCGGCATCTCGATACCCGAATCGCGGCCGATCAACACCCCGCGGGTGAGCGCGGACTTGCCGAAGCGCTGACGGACCTGGTCGACGGCGGCGTCTACCGCAAGCGATTCGGAGTGAAACGGCAGCATCAGCTGCTGCGCACCGCTGCGGTCGATACCCGACACCGCGAAACCGACCAGCGTCAAGCCGCGTTGGGCGATCGCGGGTGCCGCGGCCGCGACCAATTGCCGGGCTGCGGCCAGGATCGGCTGCGTCGACGACGTCGCCCAGGCCAAGGTGTGTGAGCGGGTCGCCCGGGTGAAGTCGTCGAACCGCAGCCGCAACACCACGGTGCGACCCGTACGCTGCGCGGCGCGCATCCGGGTGGTGATGCGGTCGATCAGGTTGACCACCACGGCGTCGATCTCGTTGGCCGACATGCGATTTCCGGCGCGGCCCAGCGCACGCTGGGCACCCACGGACCGGCGACGCACACCGGTGTCCACCCGGCGGCGGTCGATATTGCGCGACAGCGCATACAGCTGGCGGCCCATCGCGACGCCCAGCAGCGAGGCCAGCGTCGACTCGCTGAGCTCGGCGACGTCGGCCACCGTCGTGAGGCCGTAGGCGTGCAGCTTGTCCGCGGTCACCGCACCGACGCCCCATAATCGGCGCACCGGCAGTGGGCGTAGGAACGCCAGCTCCTGATCGGGCTGCACCAGCAGCAGCCCGTCGGGCTTGGCCTCCTGGCTGGCGACCTTCGCGAGGAACTTTGTTCGGGCTATGCCGACAGTGATGGGCAGGCCGACCTGGTCGCGCACGTCGGCGCGCAGTCGCTCCGCGATCTGGACCGGCGTGCCGGAGACCCGCCACAGGCCGTCGACGTCCAGGAAGGCCTCGTCCACCGACAGCGGCTCCACAATCGGTGTGGCGTCACGGAACACCTCGAATACCGCGTCGCTCGCGCGCGAGTAGGCCGGCATCCGCGGCGGGACCACGACGGCCTCCGGACATAGCTGTCGTGCCTGCCTGCCGCCCATCGCCGTGCGCACGCCGTAGGCCTTCGCTTCGTAGCTGGCGGCCAGCACGACTCCGCCACCCACGATCACCGGACGGCCCCGCAGGGTCGGGTCGTCGCGCTGTTCTACGGACGCGTAGAACGAATCCAGGTCCGCGTGCAGGATGGACGCATCACACCGCACGAACACATGTTCGCACCGGGGTGTGACAACTAGCCGGATTCGCCGTAGATGCTGCTGAGCCAGATGTGAGTGAGGGTGTCGACGACTCGCTCCGCCTCGACCGCAGGTGTTTCGCCGGACAGCGCGGCCATCATCGTGCGCTCGTTCATCTGGTTCAGCGACGTCGCAAGATCTGCGGCCGGGATGGTGTCCGGTGCGGCGCCGCGCTCCCGCTCGGCGGCGATCATCGCGGCCGTTTGGTCAATCCATTTCTGCATGAAACCCGCCCACACCGTCCGCAGCTCCGAGCTGGTGGCCAGTGCCTCGGTCGCGGTACGCGCCACGGCACGGTGTGTGCTGAACGCGGTGAAGAACGCTTTGATGCCGTTGCGCCACACCCGGCGCGGGTCCGTCGGAAGCCGCATCACCGCACCGTCGAACTCGGAGTCGGCACGCGCGATGACCGGCTCGAGCAGCGACAGCAGTACCGCCTCTTTGGACTTGAAATAGAAGTAGAACGTCGGACGCGAGATGCCGGCACCTTTGGCCAGGTCATCGACCGAAATATCGGCGAGCGAACGATCTTCGAGCAGTCGCTCGGCGGTCGCCAGGATCGCCTGCTCGCGGTCGTCGCCCGACGGACGCAGGGCACGACGGCCGCGCAGTGCGCGAGTCTGGCCGACAGTTGTCACGCCCGCTACTTTACACACGGTTGAGAATTTCGACAGTGTGTTGACTAGCTCGACATGGCGTTGATAGCGTGGCCCTCATGACTGAGCACCTCGACGTCGTCATCGTGGGCGCCGGAATCTCCGGTGTGAGCGCGGCCTGGCATCTGCAGAACCGCTGCCCGACCAAGAGCTACGCGATCCTGGAGCGCCGCGACGACCTGGGCGGCACGTGGGACCTTTTCAAATACCCGGGCATCCGGTCCGACTCGGACATGTTCACCCTCGGGTTCCGGTTCAAGCCGTGGCGCTCGGCGAAGTCGATCGCCGACGGCGCCGACATCAAGGCGTACATCAGGGAAACCGTGGTCGAGAACAAGATCGACCAACACATCCGCTACCGCCACCGCGTCATGGCTGCCGATTGGTCCGACGCCGATAACCGCTGGACCGTGACAGTCGAGAGCGACGGCCAACAGCGCGAAATGACCTGTTCCTTTTTGATTGCGTGCACCGGTTACTACAACTACGACGAGGGATATTCGCCGACGTTCCCCGGCGCCGAAGACTTCGAGGGCACGATCGTCCATCCGCAGCATTGGCCGGAGGACCTCGACTATGCGGGCAAGAAGATCGTCGTGATCGGGTCCGGCGCCACAGCGATCACTTTGATTCCCGCCCTGGTGAACTCGGGTTCCGGACACGTGACGATGTTGCAGCGCTCGCCGACTTACATCGGCTCACTGCCCGGCGTCGACCCGTTCGCCGTGCGGGCCAACCGTCTGCTGCCGGACCGCCTCGCGCACATCGCCAATCGCTGGAAAGCCATCGTGTTCAGCACCTTCCAGTACCAGCTCGCCCGGAAACGCCCGGCCTATATGCGCAACTTGCTGATGACGATGGCCCAGCGGCGCCTGCCGAAGGGCTACGACGTCGAGAAGCACTTCGGGCCGAGCTACAACGTGTGGGACCAGCGGCTGTGCCTGGCTCCTGACGGCGACTTCTTCCGGACCATCCGGCACGGCAAGGCGGACGTCGTCACCGACACCATCGACCGGTTCACCAAAACCGGAATTAAACTCACCTCGGGTGAGGAGCTGCAGGCCGACATCATCGTCACCGCAACAGGTTTGAACATGCAATTGCTGGGCGGAGTGCAGCCCACCAGGAACGGTGAGCCGTTCGATCTGACGTCGCTGATGACCTATAAAGGCCTGATGTTCTCCGGAGTGCCGAATTTCGCCATCACCTTCGGATACACGAACGCGTCATGGACGCTGAAGGCCGACTTGGTCTCCGAGTTCGTGTGCCGCTTGCTGAACTACATGGACGCCAACGGCTTTGACAACGTGGAGCCGCAGCATCCCGGCGGCGACGTCGACGAGCTGCCGTTCATGGACTTCAGCCCGGGCTACTTCCAGCGGTCGATGCACTTGCTTCCCAAATCGGGATCGCGCGCGCCGTGGCGGCTCAAACAGAACTACCTGTTCGACATGCGCATGATCCGGCGTGGCAAGGTCGCCGACGAGGGCCTGCGATTCACGAAAAAGCGTGCGCGAGTGGCGGCTTAGCGGCTAGACGACGATGATGCCGTCGTCGTCGCTGTAGGCGATCCCTCCGGGCATGAACGTCACTCCGCCAAGGCTGACCTCGACGTCGCGTTCGCCGTCGCCGGCTTTGGTGCTCTTACGGGGATTGGTGCCCAGCGCCTTGATGCCGATCTCGATGCCACGCAACGCGGCGGCGTCCCGTACCGCGCCGTTGATGATCAGCCCGGCCCAGCCGTTGGAGCGGGCCTGTTCGGCGATGACGTCGCCGACCAGCGCGGTGTGCAGCGAGCCGGCACCGTCGATCACCAGCACCCCGCCGGTACTCGGTTGGGACAGTATAGATTTCAACAGCGCATTGTCCTGAAAGCAGCGCACGGTGCTGATCGGTCCGGCGAATTCTGTGCGCCCGCCGAACTGGCGGAACTGAAGATCGCAGCTGCGTACGTCGGGGCCGATGGTGTCGACAAGATCGGCGGTCGCCTCGAATGACACGCCCATCAGCGGCGCCGAAGCTGTCGGATCAGCAGGATCGCGAGCAGGCTCAGCGCGACGGCAACGGCCAGTGACAACGACGACTGGCGGGTTACCGACTGCGGAATGTTGGCAGAGACCGGGTTGTTTGCGCCTTCCACCGTCGACTTTGCCTGTGCCGCGGCATCTTTTGCGGCAGTGGCAATTTCACCATCGGTCTCGATCCGGGACCGTGGATCCTGTTGCGCCTCTGGCGGTTTCGGCGGCGTGGGCGCAGGGGTTTGGGCCGGAGCCTTCTTGGCGGGCGCTTTCTTGGCTGGAGCTTTTTTCGCGCCGGCCTTTTTAGCGGGAGCTTTCTTGGCGGGTGCTTTTTTAGCGGGCGCCTTTTTCGCGGCCTTGGCGGGGGGCGTTTTCTCCGGCGGCGTCGCTGCGCCATTGGATTCGCTGTTGGGTTGATCTTGAGGGTCTGCCATGCGGCCGCTCCTTCGCAGCTTTTTCTCGGCCATTGCTAGCGCCACCAAAAGTTACTCGGAACCCATCATGCCAGGACGTGCATTCCCGCCTTGCCGACCAGGTCGGTCAGGGCTTGCGGCGCATGGTCCACAACAGGCCCGCGCCGACGATCGCCACGGCCACCGCCACAAATGGCCAGACCGGAATGCCGCGGCCGGTGTCGCTGGTAGCGGCGCTGGGCCCCGGGGTGCCGGTACCGGCCACCGTCAGGCGGAACGACCAGGACCCGGACACCACATGACCGTCGGCGGACGTCACCCGGTAGTTCACCGTGTAGGTGCCGGCCGGCCCAAGGGGGCGCAATCCCACGCCGACGACCGCGCCCTGCACGGTGGTGTCCCCGATGGACCAGACGTTGCCGTCCGGCCCGACGACGGTCATCGTCGCGAAGGTGGTCTGCAATCGCTCATTGAAGGTGGCGCTGACCCGGGCCGGGCCGGTCGCGAGACCCGCATTGTCCGCAGGGTCGGCGGACACCCGGGTGGCATGCGCCGCCGCGACTTGTGCGGTCAGCGTTGCGGTCAACAGCAGGGCGGCGAGCAGCAGGCCCGCCCGGGCGACGAAGGCCAGCCGCCTCATGTCCGGCGGCGGACCAGCACGAGGACGATGCCCAGTGCGGCCGCGACCAGGGCGGCTCCACCCAGTACGCGGGCGATGTTGTCGGCTGATGCGGACGACGATGTGCCACTGTGTCCGGTTGGCATGCCCGAATGGTGGTGTTCATGCGGGGCTGCGGGCCCAGCGCCGAGCGTCAGCATGGGCGCCGGGTGCTCGGGCTCGCTGCCGTCGGGCAGCGGCTGCTGATCCCACCTCACGACCGACCCGTCGGCGTAGGTCTGGGTGGCCGGGAAGCTGACGCTGTCGGTGTCGGGCAGCTGCACCGATATCCGGAACAGCGCGAACTGGTCGACTCCGATCCCGCCGTTGGGCGCGGCCGTCCACGTCACCGATCTGACGGTGCCGGACGACGCGTCGCGGTCGAGCTTGGCCGTCCAGCCGGGCATGGCTTCGGTGCGCGCGGATGCGACATCCGGAAGCGTGACGGTGAGCGCCGTGGTTGCGGCACCTTTGTCGGATTCGTTGGGCACCTGAAAGGTGACGATCGCCATGGCGCCGCGGACCGCGTTGTCACTGCTGGCATGGACGTGCGCCCACGCCGGGGGAGTGGCGGTCGCGGCGCCGAGGTAGAGCGTGGCGGCGGCAGCGACGCTGATCAGAACGCGCGAAATCCACCTGTCGCGGAATGGCATGTCAGAACACTACTTTCAGGTCAACCCGAGCCGAGCCATCAGATCGGCTTCGATGCCGTCGAGCTGCGACGAGATTGCCGAGTGCGCCGCGCGGCGGCGAGCAGCCGGCATGTTCTCGGCGGCGGTGACGGCTGCTGAAAGATCGGCGAGTCGCTCGGAGATGGCGGCCACGAACTGCTTCGTCTCGGCGTCCTTGGGCTTCTTTTCTTGCACCGTCCGCAGTGACTTTTCCGCGCCGGCGATCCGGGCCGACAGTTGGGCGCCGTGCCCGGAGAACTGGCCGATCTGAGCCAACGGAATCCCGAGTTGATCCGCGCGACGCTGGTCGATCATCGCGCGAGCGGCCATCGCCGCCCGGTAGATCACCGGCGTCAGTATCGGCGCCAGCAGTCGTGACACCGTCAGCACCCGTCGGATCCGCGTCGGCGACAACAACTTGCCCTCCCGTGCCGCCTTGAGCTCGGCCTCGGCGACTTTCAACGCCGTGCGGTCGCTGTCGCGCTGCGATTTGACCTGGGCCTTGAGCACTTTGTCGGCGGCTCGACGTTCGTCCTTGAATCGGCGCGCCTGGTTCTTGGCGGCGAGCTTGGCCTCGAGCTTGGCGCGGGCCTTGATCGCACGGACTTCGGCACGACGCGTCGCGCGACTCTTTCGCTTGCGAAACAGGCCCATTCCCGGCCGCCTCCCGGTATCTCGTGGACTATCGCTCTCGCGTGTGCGCGATCCGTGAGCCAACCCTAATCGGAACAAGCCGGCGGCAGCCCCTCAGGGCGGGCTGCGCTTCGGTAGACGGTTAGGCGTCGAGGTGTTCTGCGCGGCGCAGCTCGTTTACGCGCTCCACGACGTCCTGCTGGGCCTGCGCAGACAACCCGACGGCGCGCAACGCGATGCGGCGCACGCCGTCGTCGCGGATCGCGGCCATCCACACCAGCTCCTTGTCGAGCTTTTCGTAGTAGTCGTCGTCAGTGAAGTAGGCCGGTTTGATGCGGAAGAAGTTGGCCAGAGCGGCCATGGTCGTCGACGAGGGGTTCGTGCGGTTGCCGGAGCGTAGCTGCGACAGATAGGGAGCCGACATTGTGATGCCCTCCGCCTTGAGCGCCGCGATCACCTCTGCGGAGGTGTGCGGCCCGCGCCCGGGTGGATACACCGTGTCGAACAAGCGGTTCAGGCGGGCGGAAAACGTCGTGCTCATCGATATGACCTCCACTGGGCTGTAGAAGTGAACTATTACCTATGCGTGTTTGCTGATCATGGTAGCGAGAGTTTGTGTCCACAACCAGGTGCAAACCAGGCCGGCTTCGCTCGCGGCGTCCCTGAGGTTCGCTGAATCCCCACGTGACGAGCGTCCAACTAAATCACGGCAGTGTCCATAAAGAGAACACAACTCACAGGTTATCCGCAGAAAGCAAGTCTGGTGTCGGTGTCCTTCAGCGTCATGCCGATGGGCGGCGCGGCGCCCGGCGGATGGTGTCGGGCGAATATCTCGCAACGACCCGTCTATGAGGTCTCTTTGAAAGCTCACTTTGCTGTCGGGTCGGATTTTGGGCGTGTTAAGAGGGCGAGGGTGCACCAAATGGCCCTCAGGGATACCTCTGGGGGCGACTGCCGGGCTCGGCTGGCTTGTGTGAAGGAGTGCCGCTGCACCTTAGACGGATTCCGGGGACCTCCCGGCGAGCGAAGCTCCCGTGTGACGGCGGCGCAGAGTTTGCGCCACGGCCGTGGTTACGGCGGCCAGCGCCACCACCGCGGTTACCGCGATGGCCACCGGCGGCCAGCCCAGTGCGCTGTCGAACAGCATCCACAGGCCGAACATCAGGAACAGCACGCCGGCCAATACGTGCAGCAGCTGCTGAGGAAGGCGGCGGTGCAGCAGCCTGCCCACGCCAATCGCCAGCCCGTCGGCCAGGACCATGCCCAGGGTGCTACCGATCCACACGCCGGCCCAGTCGTGATCGCTGGCCAACGTCACCGTCGCCAACGTCGTCTTGTCACTCATTTCGGCGAGCGCGAATGACGACACCACAGTCAGGAGCGCGAAGCGAGGCTCGGGGGCGGTCGAGACGGCTTTGTCGTCGGCGGCGGCACCCTCGCGCCAGGCCCACGCGGCGAAGATCAGGAACGCGATCGCGGACGCGAAGGCCATCGGGCGCGCCGGGAGCGTGGCGCCCAGGTAGTGGCCGATCGTCACCGAGACCCCGTGCACGAGGAACGACGCGATGGTCACCCCGGGCAGCACTACCCACCATCGGAATCGCAAGGCGTAGGTCATCGTGATGAGTTGAGACCTGTCGCCGAGTTCGGCAAGGAAGACCACTGAAAGACTCAGGAGTGTCGCCGCAAGCATCCGGGTGACCTTTCGACGCGTCGTTGACAACCACCGTGGTCATCAAACACCGGTCGAAGGTCTCGCCCACCGATCTGCTGGGATCGGTTCGCCGGCCGGGCTGTTCGCCAGTATGTCGACACGACGATTAGGGGCTACTCCCCTTCGCTAACGGTCCCAGGCTAGCGGGCAAATCCGGGGCACGCCAGGAAGGCCCGCAAGTTCGGACGCCCGTATCTCTGGATTCGGAGTCCGAACTAAATCGTTTGAAATCCCTTATGCCGCAAGCAGCATTGCCAGAATTGCTGTGTCGGGATGGCTGATGGGGTCGACGCCGACGCGGCTCACCATCGACGTGATGGTGCCGTCGGCTTCGGCTTCGACCCACGCCGCGCGGTGCTCTAATCCCAGATACGGTAACCCCGGAAGCAGGACGCATCCCGAGGCCGCTCCAGTGCATTCCGGCAACGACGGTGTGGTCTCTGACGGGGGATGCAGCATCAGCAGGGCGGGGGGTTGATGTTCTGCGAAATACCCTGGCTGGATTGCTGATTCGCCGAACACCGTGCCTTCGGCCAGCACCAGGCCGACGGTGTCCGGCTCGGGCTCGTCGGGTAGCTCCTCGCGGGCGCCGAATACCGTTGTGGTGGAAAGCAATCCGGGTAAGGACGCCACCCGCACCGCGACCATCAACAGTTGGGCCCACTCTTTGGTCGAATCAGGCCAACGGCCAGAGATCACAAACCCTTTCAGGGCACCACGAGCGTGGAAGGGGGCAACCCCTATCGGCTGGCCTGACCCAGTCTCCATCTCGACCTCCGCGCGAAGTGTTCGTCCGAAGTAACCACGCTGGTAGCCCGAATAACTAAGAATGCCTGCGGCATAGGCGTGTTGCAACTCGACACGGCCACTGGCGCATGCCTTTGTGAAGCGGCCGATAGGGGCCAGGTAAAGGTAAGGGCGCCACGCGATCCGCGTGACGCCCCAGCCCTCCCAGATGGTCTCAGCCGAAAATCAGGCCCTTCGTCTTCGACGTTGCGGCCTCGTAACGCGACTGCACGTCTGGCCAGTTGACGACGTTCCAGAACGCCTTGACGTAGTCCGCCTTGACGTTCTTGTACTGCAGGTAGAAGGCGTGCTCCCACATGTCGACCTGCAGCAGCGGGATGATGCCCAGCGGGACGTTGGCCTGCTGGTCGTACAGCTGGAAGGTCAGCAGCCGGTCGCCGAGGGTGTCGTAACCCAGCACCGCCCAGCCCGAGCCCTGCAAGCCGTTGGCTGCAGCGCTGAACTGAGCGCGGAATTTGTCGAACGATCCGAATGCGTCGTCGATGGCGGCGCCAAGCGCGCCGGTTGGCTTGTCCCCGCCGTTCGGCGACAGGTTCTTCCACCAGATCGAGTGGTTCACGTGCCCACCCAAGTGGAAGGCGAGGTTCTTCTCGTTCAAGAAGATCGCGGCGTGGTCGTCGTTGGCGCGTGCCTCTTCGAGTTTGGCAATGGCGTCGTTCAAGCCCTTGACGTAGGTGGCATGGTGCTTGCTGTGATGAATCTCGTTGATCTGACCTGAGATGTGTGGTTCCAGCGCTGCGTAGTCCCAGTCCAAGTCGGGCAGAGTGTATTCAGCCACGGCATTCCTTTCCTCGATGATCGTCTTAACGCGCGTTCGGACGGAGTCCGCCGCGCGGCAGGCTCAGCGTAATCAACCCTGCTCCATGACCGCGTGCGCCGCAAGGACGACCCCGATGAGCCGAGGGGACGAGTACCCATTCGAAGGGGTTTCAAGAGGAAAAAAATCAAGACAAGACAATGAGGGCGAGAACCGCGAGCAACGCCAACGCGATCAGGCCGGCACGCAAAGCCGCAATGCTGTAACTGTGGTTCCAGGACGGCGATCCGGAATACGAGTTCGACGGGGCCGGTGTACCCGGACCGAACGAATGCGTCGCCATCAATCGCCTTTCATGCGTCGCCACCTCAGCCTAGTGAGGTGAGTCACAACATTTTTCGTGATGGCGATCATAACCCTTTGCGATGGGGTTGGAAAATGTCGCGCGCAACGGCCCGCTGAGCTGCGGATTCGTGCTGGCCGTCGCCGACCGGTCCCACTCTGGGCCAGGCGTGATCTGGCGTTCTGACTGGGTGGGTCCGATTGCTGCGCACTGGGTCGGTCCATTCGCTCGACCGCTCGTCGGGCCTGTCGATGACGCGCCACAAACGCCCGGCGTTATCCACAATTGGGGCCAGGGTTAACGGCAAGTTGCTGATTGATTGCGTGTGTACCCCGAGCGCCATGTGGATAAACCTGTGGAAACTGTGGATAGCCCGGAAGTAGCTGTGACGCCGGTAACACGTGCGAATCCGCGGTATTGGGCGGCCGTTTCGGCCCTCGTATCGGCGGGGCGTTGCGGGGTGTCCCGCGCTCGCTGAAAACCTGAGGGATCGCCGCTGCTGCGGGGGCCGCGTTTGGTGGTCCGCATCGTCGCCAGGGCTACGCTGGTCCGGTGATCCAGGTGTGCTCCCAATGCGGCACTCGGTGGAACGTGCGCGAACGTCGCCGCGAGTGGTGCCCGCGTTGTCGTGGCGCGCTGATGGCACCCCTGGCGGATGTGCCGGGCGCCGACCCCCGGTGGAGCACCCACGGTGGTCCGTCGCCCACTCGGTCGGCCGCACCGCAACGCACGCCGCCGCGGTTGCCGCCGGGTTTCCGCTGGATTGCGGTGCGCCCCGGCGCCGCACCCCCCGCGCGGCGGGGACCACGGTCGCTCGGCCCCACACCCCGCTACGGAATGATCCCGCGTTGGGGTTTGACCGACCATGTCGAGCAGTCCCCGGCCACCGGCGACATTTCGGCGCGAACCGGCCCGTCGGCGGCAGCCGTGCGCCTCGCGCTGTTCATCAGCGTGCTCGTGCTGGCGAGCGCGGCGCTGGTGTACGTCGTCCGCTATGTCCTGTTGGTCTTCAACCGGAAAACCTTGCTGAACTCGATAGTGGCGGTCGCCGCGGACTGGTTCGGAGATTTGGCCAGCGTGGCGGCGCTCGCGGCGCTGATCACGTCTGGCGTATTCCTGATCCGGTGGCTGATCGCGCGGCGCGCCGCGGTGTTCGCGCACTACCGCCTGGCCGATCATCGCTCGGTCGCAGCGTTGTGGGCCGGCTGTGTCGTACCGTTCGCCAATCTGCTGTGGGCTCCGGTCTACGTGATCGAGCTGGCCGCGATCGAAGAGCACTACGACAGGGTGCGGCGACCAATCGTCGAGTGGTGGATCGCTTGGGTCTTCAGCTACGCGGTTTCGATCTGGGCGATTGTCACCAGCTTCGCCACCGACCCCCAAGGCATCGCGAACAACACTGTCCTGATGGTGTTCGGATACCTTTTCGCGGCGGCGACCCTGGCCACTGTCGCCCGAGTTTTTGAGGGATTCGAACGCAAGCCCGTGGCACGCCCCGCGCATCGCTGGGTCGTGGTCGGCACCGATCTCCCGGATGCTCACGGCGAGCCCACCGCCGCTCCGGTTGAGTTGAAGGGGGAGGAACCGGCAGCATAGGGGTATGACGTGGGCCGACGAGGTGCTCGCCGGGCATCCTTTTGTCGTTGCCCACCGAGGCGCGTCGGCGTCTCGCCCCGAACACACGCTTGCCGCTTACGATCTCGCGCTCAAAGAGGGCGCCGACGGCGTCGAATGCGACGTGCGGCTGACCCGCGACGGCCATTTGGTGTGTGTGCACGACCGCAAGCTGGACCGGACGTCGACCGGAGCCGGCTTGGTCAGCACGATGACCCTCGCCCAGCTGCGCGAGCTGGAATACGGCGCCTGGCACGACAGCTGGCGACCGGACGGCACGCACGGTGATACCAGCCTGCTGACGCTGGATGCCCTGGCATCGATGGTTCTCGACTGGAACCGGCCGGTGAAGATCTTCATCGAGACCAAGCATCCGGTGCGGTACGGCTCGCTGGTCGAAAGCAAGGTGCTGGCGCTGCTGCACCGCTTCGGGATCGCCTCGCCGGCGTCTGCCGACCGGTCGCGCGCGGTGGTGATGTCGTTCTCGGCGGCGGCCGTCTGGCGAATACGGCGAGCAGCACCCCTGCTGCCGACGGTGCTACTCGGCCGGAATGCCCGGTACCTGACCAGCAGCGCGGCCACCGCCGTCGGGGCGACTGCCGTCGGGCCTTCACTGGACGCGCTGAAGGACTATCCGCAACTCGTGGATCGCGCCGTCGCCCAGGGCCGGGCCGTGTACTGCTGGACCGTCGACGGGTACGACGATGTGAACTTCTGCCGGGACGTTGGGGTGGCCTGGATTGCTACCAACCACCCCGGCCGTACGAAGACCTGGCTGGAAGACACGCGGACCATCGGGGGCAGGGGTTAGACGGCGAGACCTCGCGGGCGACGAAGTCCTCCACATCGAACAGGTTGGCTCCAGCGCGATGGCTACGACGGTTCGTCGAGCGCGTCAGAGGGCACCGGCGCGTCGGAGGCCAGCGCGTCGAACAGCCTGCCGGCCACGTCGTGATTCCACACCACGACCGAGCCGGCGCCGTTACTGCTGAATTCGGCGATCGGGACGGTCAGCGTGGTGGTGGATCCGTGTATCGCCCAGCCCAGCCGTGCCAGGTCCCAGACGTGATCCCCCTCGTTGACGGTCAGCGCGGCGGCGGCGGCGTGCGGCACCGCGTACCAGCGCCACGGATTGAGCCAGACCGACGGGCTGGCGGCGCGGTGCAGGAGCGCCGAGATGAACTGCCGCTGGTTGACCATCCGGTCCAGATCCGCTCGGGGGGTATCGCGGGTCCTCACGTAACCGAGCGCGTTGCGACCGTTCAGCTGCTGGCACCCGGCGGGTAAGTCGACGCCGGCTAACGGGTCGCTGATCGGCGCGGTCGGGCAGGCAGTGACGCCGCCGAGGGCGTCCACCAGAACCGCGAAGCCGCTGAACCCGATCTCGGCGTAGTGATCGAGGCGCAGGCCGGTGGCCTGCTCCACCGTCTGGGTCAGCAACGATGCCCCGCCGATCGCGAACGCGGAATTGATTTTGTCCTTGCCGTGCTCGGGGATCGGCACGTACGAGTCGCGCGGTATCGACACCATCGTCGTCGGGGTGCTCGACCCCAATTCGGGGATGTGTATCAGCAGGATGGTGTCGGTGCGGCTGCTCCCGACGTCGCCGCCGGTGGCCAGGTCTTGCTGCTGCTCGGCAGACAGCCCGTCGCGACTGTCCGAGCCGACGAGCAGCCAGTTGGTGCCGCGGCCGGGCCCCGGCCGATCGGGGTAGTCGGCCAAAACCGGCTTGCGATGCAGTGTCGTGTCCAGCCAGAGGCCGCCGCCCAGCACGCCGGCCGCGGCCAGCAGCAAGCCGATCAGCAATGTTGACGCGATGACCCGGCCCCAGCGACGCTTTTTGCGCTTGCGGCGCATCCGCGGCACGCCGGGCGCGGGTGCCGGCCGGTTGGGGTTTGGCGGCGAGACGCGCGGGATCGGCACGGTCGGGTCGACGGCGGGTGATGGCGGACTGTTCTGGCGGCGCAGCACCGGCGGCGCCTCGGGACGCGACTCCCGCGGTGGGATCGGTCTTTCAGGCCGTCCACGTTGTGCTGATCGATCGCCGTTCACCTGGCTAATTTACGTGCAGCCAAACGCCAGACGCGTGCGCCGGTCCCTGAATCGGCTAGGGGCGGGCCCGCAGGCCGTTGATGAACGGGCAGCCCATCAGCACGCGAATGGCCTGGCTCAACCCAGTCATGTCATCGACCGGCTTGTGGAACGGCAGCCGGATGTCGCGGTCGCCGTCGTGGCCTTCGATGCGGAACCGCACGCCGTAGCGGTCGAGTCCCAGCGGGCGGACCTGGCCGCGCCGCAGCGGCGCCGGCAGCCGGGATACCAGGCGCGCCACCACGTCGCCGTGGGCGCTGTCGAGGTGCCACAGCAGGCTTGACTCCATCTCGCAGAACGGGTCGGGCCGCGCCGCGAGTAGGTCCTCGATGCTGACGGGCTCTGCGCCGGTGGCGTCGGTAACCACGATGGAGGCGATCTCGAGCCGCACCAGTGTGTACCGCTCATCGCCGGGGGTGGGCGGCATGCACTTCGGGGAATCGACCTGCAGCAGTGCCGGATGTGGGCACTCGCTGGCGATCACATCGAGGGTCGGGCTGATCTCGGCCGGTGGGACCTGCCGCAGGTGGCCGCGGACCCACACCAGCGAACGGACGGGCTCGCGCAGCGGCAGCGGCGCGTAGTCGGTGAGCTCGAGCAACGCTTGCGATCCGCAGACCCGGCCGTCGGTCGCGCTGCGGGTGGGCAGGGCGACGGCGAAGGATCCGTCGCGCAGGAGGTGGTGCACCGGCGTGGGCACCGGGTCGTCGCGCTCGATCGCCAGCAGGGCCCCGCCGGCCCGGGCGCAGGCGCTGCGGATGCGTTCGGCAGTCGTCGGCGCGGCGGTGGTCAGCGGTAACATCGTTCTCCTCCGTCCTTAGGTAAGCCTAAATTAAATTAGATCGAAGGTCGAAGCAAGGTCTGTTTTTGCATCGCCCCCACTAGGGTTGTGGTCGTGGTCGGCATCACTTACCTCGGTCCCGAAGGGACCTTCACCGAGGCGGCGCTCTTGCAGATGACGTCCGCCGGATTGATCCCCGACCAACATCTGGGCCCGGTCCAGCGATTGCCGATCGACAGCACACCCGCGGCGCTGGAGGCGGTCCGCAATCGGGAGACCGATTACGCGTGCGTGCCGATCGAGAACTCGATCGACGGCACGGTGGTGCCGACATTGGACAGCCTGGCGAACGGATCGCCAATGCAGATCTTCGCCGAGACAACGCTGGATGTGGCGTTCAGCATCGTCGTCAAACCCGGCCGCAACGCCGACCAGGTCAAGACGCTGGCGGTCTTTCCCGTGGCCGCGGCCCAGGTGCGCCGATGGCTGGCCGGAAACCTGCCCGACGTCGAACTGCGGCCGGCGTACTCCAATGCCGACGCCGCCCGGCAGGTGGCCGAGGGCGAGGCCGACGCCGCGGTGACCTCGCCGCTGGCCGCCACGCATTGGAAGCTCGCGGCCCTGGCCGAAGGCGTGGTCGACGAACTCAATGCCCGTACCCGCTTCGTTCTGGTGGGCCTGCCGGGGCCGCCGCCGGTTCGCACCGGAGCCGATCGGACGTCGGTGGTGTTGCGCATCGAGAATGCGCCGGGCGCGCTGCTGGCTGCGCTGGGCGAATTCGGCATCCGCGATATCGACCTGACCCGAATCGAATCCCGGCCGACCCGAACCGAACTCGGCACCTATCAGTTCTTCGCCGACTGCGCCGGACATATCGATGACGACGCCGTCGCCGAGGCACTCAAGGCACTGCGTCGACGTTGTGTGGATGTGCGGTATTTAGGATCCTGGCCGACGGGCCCGGCAGCAGGGATAGGGCCACCACCACCAGACGAGGCGTCGCGCTGGCTGGCGCGGCTGCGGGAGGGCAAACCTGAACAGACCGAAGTTTCCGGCGGGGGGATTTGAACGATGGGTGGTCGGTTGGTGCTGCTGCGGCACGGCCAGTCCTTCGGCAACGTCGAACGTCGGCTGGACACCCGGCCCCCCGGGGCGGATCTGACGCCGACGGGACGGGATCAGGCCCGGGCGTTCGCTCTCGATGCCGGGCGGCCGGCGCTGCTCGCGCACTCGGTGGCCAACCGGGCGTCGCAGACGGCCGCGGTGATCGGCGCAGAGGTCGACGTCGCTCCGCGCGAAGTCGCCGGGATCCACGAGGTGCAGGTCGGGGCGCTGGAAAACCGCAACGACGACGATGCGGTCGCGGAGTTCAATGCCATCTACGACCGATGGCATCGCGGCGAGCTCGACGTGCCGTTGCCCGGCGGCGAGACTGCCAGCGAGGTGTTGGACCGCTACGTCCCGGTGCTCACCGACTTGCGGATGCGCTACCTCGACTACCACGAGTGGAGCGGTGACATCGTCGTCGTCAGCCATGGCGCGGCGATCCGGCTGGTTTCCGCGGTGCTGGCCGGCGTGGACGCAGACTTCGCACTGGACAACCATCTGGCCAATGCCGAGTCGGTGGTGTTGGCGCCGATCACCGACGGGCGGTGGAGCTGTGTCCGGTGGGGAGCCCTGGCGCCGCCGTTTTATCCCGAGCCCAGCGAGGCCAAGGCCACGCCGGTCGCCGACGCGGTTCGGTCGAGCACCGATCCGATGGGCTGATCAGACAGCCAGCGCGACCAATTCCGTGCAGCTGCAGCCGACGGCGTCGCAGTCGATGACGAACGTGTGCGCCAACAGCTCGGGACTGACACAGTCCTGCTCGGTGCATTCCGAACGGCGCAATGAGTGGCAAATGATGGTGCCGTGGCAGTGATCCAAGCCTGCCCGGCACTCGCGGCAATCTGCGCTCATACGCCGTTCCTAGCACCAGGGGATGACAAATCCACGATGCCGCGCCCGGATTTCCGCCGGAATATCAGCCCCAGCCCAGTTCTTCCAATCGGTCGTCGTCGATGCCGAAGTGGTGGGCGATTTCGTGGATCACCGTGATCGCCACCTCCTCGACGACGTCGTCGTCGGACTCACAGATGTCCAGCAGCGCTTCCCGGTAGATCGTGATGGCGTCCGGCAGCGATCCGCCGTAGTCGGAGTCCCGTTCGGTCAGCGCCACCCCGTCGTAGAGTCCCAGCAGTTCGGGGTCGTCGTGGTGGCGGTCTTCAACGAGAATGACGACGTTGTCCATGGCGGCCGCCAGCTGGGCGGGGATCAGGTCGAGTGCGTCGGAGACCAGTTCGTCGAACCGCAGCGGATCCATCCGCACGGCCACCCGGCTAACCGCCCGGCGCCGGCTCGGCTGGCGGGGGCGGCGCGCCCGGGGCGGGTGCATCCGGCATGGGTGGCGGCGCCTGGTTGGCCGGTGGCGGCGGCGCACCACCGTCCGCCGGAGGTGGCGGCTGATCCTGCGGTGCCTCAGTGGCCGGAGCTTGCGACGCGGTCGCCCGGGGCGGCGTCACTACCGGCTGTTGTTGCGGCAGGTGCTGATTGCCCTGCGGCATCTCCGGCGGAGTGTTGGACTGCGCGGGCGGGCTGGCCGGCGCCTGCACCGGAATCGGCGGCATCGTGAGCCGCTCCTCGGGAATGTCGGGCGGCGGCACGGGCGCCTGACCGTTGATCAGCAGCTGACCCTTGGCGCTGTTGACCAGGGTGGCCCAGCCGCCGTTGCCCAGGGTGGCGCCGATGCTGCAGGCGACCTCCCGGCTGCCCGCCGACCAACTCGGCAGCGACACGGTGGGGTAAATCAGCGTCAGCGTGGTGGTGCGCAATTTGATCGGCGCCAGGTAGGCGTCGGTCATCTTCGTGCAGGCGTCCTTGATGTAGCCGTCCTGCTCGGGTTCGGCGGGCAGCGCACCGGGGAATTTCTCGGCCAGGTTGACCGTGCCGGTGACCTCCATGGCGTGCGGCGCCTTACAGTCGATCGGGGCGTCGATGGGCTGGTTGGACGTCGAGTCGATGCCCAAGCAGGTGCCGGCGGGCCAGACCTTCGACTGGTCGACGTCGGCGACCTTGCCCTTGAAGGCGGCCTGTTCGTTGTTCGCGCCGGGCATCTGCAGCCCACACAACATGCGGCGCTCGCCGGACTGACGCCACGCCCGGTCACCAGCCCACAGCAGGCTGACGCTGAATTTGCTATTGGGGTCGTACTTGGGGCCGAGGTATCGGCGCACCGCGGCCTCGCATTGCTCCTGACTGATCTGCTGGATTCGAGCCGGCGACGGCGGGGCGGCGCTGGGCCCGTACTCCGAGCCGGGGAAGGTCCTCATGTCGATGGACTCGGCGACCTCGAACTTGTGGTCGTCGACGCACTTGACGATGCTCGCGGACTCCGGCGTGACGTCCGGCCACATCAGGCAATCGCCGGTCTTGGCGCGGTTGAACGCGGCGTCGGACTTAGCTCCGGTGCTGGGCACCGGGTTGCTGTCGAGGTAGCCGGCAAGCCGGCCCTGCCCGGGTCCGCCGACCGGCAGGGCGGTTACCAGGCCGGCGATCAGCAGCCCGCCGAGCGCGAACAGGAGCAGTGCCCGCCTGGTCGCGGTCGCCTGCAACGTACGCGGCAACTGGTAGGCGGCCAGCTGCTGCTCCGCCTCAGTGGCGGGCGGGCTGGCTGCGGCGACTTCCGTCTCGAGCGTGTCCGACATCGACTCCATTCTGACAGGACGCTCGAGTTAACGTGACAAACGTTACAGATGTGAGTCCTGGGGTTTGGCTCTGGCGGATGCTGCGCGCGGTCGGTGCCGGACCGAAAGTAATCTTGCGGCCGTGATCGACCTCAAGCTGCTCCGGGAAGCCCCCGACACCGTCCGCCGCTCCCAACTCAGCCGCGGAGAGGACCCGGTGCTGGTGGATGCCCTGCTGACGGCCGACGCCGCCCGCCGGGCCGCGATCTCGACTGCCGACACGCTGCGTGCCGAGCAGAAGTCCGCCAGCAAGAGCGTGGGCGCCGCGTCGCCCGACGAGCGTCCGGCGTTGTTGGCGCGCGCGAAGGAGCTGGCCGAGCAGGTGAAGGCCGCCGAGACCGCTCAGGCCGACGCGGAGACGGCGTTCACCGCGGCACACATGGCGATCTCGAATGTCGTCATCGACGGGGTGCCGGCCGGCGGAGAGGACAATTTCGCCGTCCTCGACGTGGTCGGCGAGCCGCCGGCGATCGAGAACCCGAAGGATCATCTGGAGCTGGGTGAGTCGCTGGGTCTGATCGACATGGCGCGCGGCGCCAAGGTGTCGGGCTCGCGGTTCTACTTCCTGACCGGTCAGGGCGCGCTGCTACAGCTCGGCCTGCTGCAACTGGCGCTGCGCCTGGCCGTCGAGAACGGCTTCGTCCCGATGATCCCGCCGGTGCTGGTGCGCCCGGAGGTGATGGCCGGCACCGGCTTCCTGGGCGCTCACGCCGACGAGATCTACCGGGTCGAGGCCGACGACCTCTACCTGGTGGGCACCTCGGAGGTGCCGCTGGCCGGCTACCACTCGGACGAGATTCTGGACCTGTCCGGCGGCCCAGTGCGGTATGCGGGCTGGTCGTCATGTTTCCGCCGCGAGGCCGGCAGCTACGGCAAGGACACCCGCGGCATCATCCGGGTGCACCAGTTCGACAAGGTCGAGGGCTTCGTCTACTGCACGCCCACCGACGCCGAGGCCGAACACCAGCGGCTGCTGGGCTGGCAGCGCGAGATGCTGGCGCTGATCGAGGTGCCGTACCGGGTAATCGACGTGGCCGCAGGCGATCTCGGCTCGTCGGCCGCCCGCAAGTTCGACTGCGAGGCCTGGGTTCCGACGCAGCAGACCTACCGCGAGCTGACGTCGACGTCGAACTGCACCACGTTCCAGGCCCGCCGGCTGGCCACCCGCTACCGGGACGACAAGGGCAAGCCACAGATCGCGGCCACGCTCAACGGCACGCTGGGCACCACGCGCTGGCTGGTTTCGATCCTGGAGAACCACCAGCGCCCCGACGGCAGCGTGCGCGTCCCCGAGGCGCTGGTGGGATTCGTCGGTACCGAGGTGCTGGAACCGAAGTCTTAGGCGTTGACGGCCGCGCGGTCCTGTTCGTGGCGGCGCTGCCGTTCCATGGTGGCGAAGTAGAAGGCAAACGGGAACGCGAAGCTGGTAAAGAAGCTGGACAGGAAGAACAGCCATGGGCGCCGGATCCCGCGCCGCAGGCCGTCGACGATGGTAAACACCGGCATCAGAATGACATTGGCGATCATGTAGTCCTGATTGCCTGAACCTGCGGCCGGGTTGGCGAACTGCTCACGCAGGAAGGTCGGATAGCTCGCCGGCCCGGAGATCAGGTTCCCCTGCCCGTGCGCAGCCATCACGAAGTGGATGTTGAACCAATAACCCAGCGCGATCGACGCGATACCAGCGGCGTAATACACGCATTCCAGCGGCGAAAGCCAAGGTCCGCCTTCGGGTCTGGCGTAGATCTTTCGGTTGGATGCGATGATCCCGGCGATGCAGGCAAGCCCGAGCAAGAAGTGAATGATGATGGAGGCCATTGGCGCAGTCTCACCCGCATTCCAAAGTTTTGTCAATAATGACACAACAATTCTTGGTACCTTACTGCAATGGTCAGGCCCGCTCAGACAGCGCGCAGCGAGCGCACGCGCGAAGCGTTGCGCCAGGCTGCCGTGGTGCGATTCCTGGCCCAGGGCGTGGAAGACACGTCGGCCGAACAGATTGCCGCCGATGCCGGTGTCTCGCTGCGGACGTTCTACCGCCACTTCAGCTCCAAGCACGACTTGCTGTTCGCGGACTACACGGGGCTGCACTGGTTTCGCGCGGCCTTGCACGCCAGGCCGGCCGACGAAGCGATCATCGATTCGGTGCAGTCGGCCATCTTCTCGTTCCCGTATGACGTCGACGCCGTGACCAAAATCGCCGCACTGCGCCAAGACGAGCTGGACCCCGGGCGCATCGTCCGCCACATCCGGGAGGTCCAGGCCGACTTCGCCGATGCCATTGCGGCGCAATTGCAACGCCGTAGCCGCGGGGTCAACGGAACCGCGGGGCGCACGGCCGACCAACAGGTGCGTACCGCGGTGACCGCGCGATGCATTGCCGCCGCGGTGTTCGGCGCCATGGAGGTCTGGATGGAGAGCGACGACCGGTCTTTGGGCGAGCTCGCCCGGGTGTGCCACGCGGCGCTGGAGTCGCTGCGGGCGGGGATCACCGACTCCTGGATCACGGCGACCGCTCGTCAAGTTTCGTCATAATTGACAAAACTTTGCTGCCATGCGAGCCTCCTTTCCGGAGGGCAGGGATATGACTGGTTATGACGCGATAGTTATCGGTGCAGGGCATAACGGGCTGACCGCGGCCGTGCTGCTGCAGAAGGCGGGACTGCGCACCCTGTGCCTGGACCCCAAGCTCTACGCGGGCGGCATGGCTTCCACCGTCGAGCTTTTCGACGGGTACCAGTTCGAGATCGCCGGTTCGGTGCTATTCCCGACCTCGTCCAAGGTGGTCAACGAGCTGGGCCTGGACGCCATGCCGACGATCGACTTGGACGTGATGTCGGTGGCAGTGCGCGGTATCGGTGACGATCCGCTGATTCAGTACAGCGATCCCATCAAGCTGTTCACCCACCTCAACGAGGTGCACGGGGCGGACGCCGTCAACGGCATGGCAGGGCTGATGGGATGGGCCCAAGCGCCGACCCGCGCGTTGGGCCGATTCGAAGCCGGACTGCCGCCCAAGAGCATCGACGAGATGTATGCCTGTGCCACAAATGAATTCGAGCGCTCCGCAATCGATGACATGTTGTTCGGATCGGTCACCGACGTGTTGGACCGTTACCTGCCCGACCGCGAGAAGCACGGCGCGATCCGCGGCTCGATGACCGTACTGGCCGTCAACACGCTTTACCGCGGGCCGTCCACGCCGGGTAGCGCGGCGGCACTCGCGTTCGGACTCGGCGTTCCCGACGGGGACACCATGCAGATGAAGAAGCTGCGCGGTGGCATCGGCGCGCTCACCGCGCATCTGCGCGAGGTGCTGGAGAGCCATGGTGGTGAAGTTCGGTTGCGTACCAAGGTGACCGAGATTCTCGTCGCCGACGGGCGGGTGACCGGAGTGCGCACCGAGGCGGGGGAGACGTTGAACGCCCCGATCGTCGTCTCCGGTATTGCGCCGGACGTCACCCTCAACGAGCTGATCGATCCCGCGGCGCTGCCCGCCGATATCCGGGAACGCTACGCGCGCATCGACCACCGCGGCAGCTACCTGCAGATGCACTTCGCGCTGGACGAGGCCCCCGAATTCGCCGCGCCGTATGAGGCCCTCAATCAGCCGGCCATGCAGGCCTCGATCGGACTGTTCTGCACGCCGGAAGAAGTCCAGCAGCAGTGGGAGGACGCTCGGCGCGGAATTGTTCCGGCCGATCCGACGGTCGTGTTGCAGATCCCGTCGCAGAACGACCCGGACCTGGCGCCCGAGGGCAAGCATGCCGCGTCGGCGTTCGCGCTGTTCTTCCCGATCGAGGGCGACGTGGATTACGGGCAGGCGAAGGTCGAAATGGGTCAGCGGGTGATCGACAAGATCACCCGGCTCGCACCGAATTTCGAGCGCAGCATCATCCGGCACACCACCTTCACGCCCCGGCATATGGGTGTGATGTTCGGCGCCCCGGGCGGCGACTACTGCCACGGCCTGTTGAATGCGAATCAGATCGGTCCCAACCGGCCAGGGCCGAAAGGCTATCTCGGTCAACCGATTCCGATCAAGGGGTTGTACCTGGGCAGTGCGGGCTGTCACGGTGGCCCGGGGATCACCTTCACCCCGGGTTACAACGCCGCTCGGGCGGCGCTGGAAGACCGCTAGCCGATCCGGGCCAGCAGCTCGTCGAGCAGGGCGAGGAATTCGTCAGGGCGTGCCGGGGTGAACGCCGGACTCGGCCGGGTCCCCGGAACGTCCAGCGTGATCAGCGTCGACTTCAGTGGGCGCTGCACGTCCAGCGGCAGCCAGTAGCGCGGGTCGGTACCGCCCCAGAAGGTGAACCGGGCCGTGAACCAGCCCAGCGGCTGGGCTTTGTAGCCACGAATCGCGTCCAGCGCGATGATCTTCGACGTGCCGGACGGAAAGTGGTAGCGGCGCAACGTGATCGCCGTGCGGTCGAGTTGCACCGCGCCGTCGTCGTAGGTGTCGCTCATGTGCGGCGGCTCCGCAGCTGGTGACCGCGGGTGGTCAGGCAGCGTCCGTCTTCCAGCCGCCATTGCCAGCCATGCAGATTGCAGGTCAGCGTGCCGTCTTCTACCACACCGAATTTCGACAGGTCGGCTTTGAGGTGCGGGCAACGACGCTGCATCTCCCAGCCGTCCATCGTGATCGACGCGGAGTCGTCGTGGGTCTCGGCGAACCAGCCGTCGGCGTAGGCGATTCGCTCGTCGGTCAGGCACTTGAAGAACGTGTAGAGGTATTCGTTGTAACCGCCGACCCGCCACGCCTGGAAGCGTGTGGACAAGAAGATGGTGTTGACCCAGTCCGGTTCACGATCGCGGAGCACGGTGCGCACCAACTCCGGCGCGACGGCGAAGCCGTAGCGGACCTTCTCGTGGGGAATGCGTTCGCGCACCGTCCGTTTCGGGAAGTCGAGAACCACGGTCTCGGGGCCGATCACCAGCTCGACGGGATAGCCGATGCCGTCGCAGATCTCGTTGCTCTGCAGCATGATCGGCTCGAACAGTGCCCGCAGCGGTTCCAGCAGCGGCTCGCCGGTCGCGGGGGCCCAGCCGGCGCGCTCCGCGGCCAGGACCGGCGCCATCCGATCGGCGAAGTCGGCGATATACGCCGCCTTGCCGGTAGTGAAAATGGCCTCCACCTCGTCCAGCGGCACTGGGTGCTGTAGTGAATTCAGGTACGTGCCAGCGAAATCCGCGACCGAACCGGGAATCATCAGCAGGCCTCCGAACCGGTCACCGCCATGCCCGTGGCGGCGCATCTGGTCCAGGAACACCATTTGGTCGGGGAAGATGTTGGCCGGATCCCCGTGGTCGTCGTTGAGGTGACGCAACTCGGGGTCCAAAAAGCAGGGCGGTCCCGCCGACGGCACCACCCAGGTCGCGTCCACTTGGGCGATGTACTGGCGAGCGCGATCCATTTGGCGTTGCCGCTTCTGGGTGCCGAACGACTCCTTGGCCCGGGCCGGCATGTCGTAGACCATCGGGTACCAGATCGCGCCGGAGTACTGCAGCAGGTGCACATCGATGTGCCCGAACTCGGCTGCCAGCGTGTCCAGATCGACCGGCCGGGCGTCGTTCATGTTGAAAAGCGTTGTCGTACCGTCGGAAACGACTAGGGCCGAGTCGCCGATCGGGCCGTCGGCGGGCGCCCGCAGTGCGATGACCATGATGTCGAGGTCGCCCTTGGGCCCGCTGACCCGGTGCTTGATCGAGTCGCTGGTCTCCAAGAAGCGGTGAAACCCCAGCTTTTCCAGCTCATTTCGAAGATCGGGCACCGGGAAGTCCGGCAGCAGCACCACCGCGTCCTTGTTGACGTGATCGCGCAGGTGTTTCGCGTCGAAGTGGTCCTTGTGCAGGTGCGAGACGTACAGATAGTCGCAGTCGCCGAGAGCGTCCCAGTCCAGCGCGGTGTTGTCCGGGAACGGGAACCACGACGCGAAGTAGGCCGGATTCACCCAGGGGTCGCACAGAATGCTGCCCGCCTGGGTTTGGATCAGAAATCCCGCGTGGCCTACGCTCGTGACCTGCACAAATGCCTTTCGAATGGTTCCGGTGAATCGCTTCGAGCTTAGCGTGAGGTGCTAGCTGAGGTGCTATCCGAGGCCTGCCACAGCCGCCGGTAGTAGTCGATGCGTGCCGGGTCCGGTTCCACGCCGTAGGCGGTGAAGAACTCCGCCTCCCACGCCCGGCCGGGATAGTTCCAGCCCAACGAGAGCGTCGCCACCGCGAGATCGGCCCAGCGGTCGGCCACGCCGAGTTCACCGAAGTCGACATGCCCGCAGCACCGACCGTCGTCGTCGATCAGGGTGTTGGGGGCACACGCGTCACCGTGACAGACCACCAGTCGATCGACCGGCGGCGGCTCGCCCAGGCGTAACCGCGCGGCGGGGGACAGCGCGGCCAGCCTGCTGGTCGTCGACCACTCGAAAGGGCATGTGCGCGTCGGTAATCCATCGTGCAGTTCGCGCAGCCCCGCGCCGATCGCACGCACCGCGACGCCCGGGGCCGCCAGCCAGCGGGGGTGCACCGCGGACAGGCCTGGCAGTCCACGGGTGTGCAACCAGGCACGGTATCCGTCTGGACCCGAGTCCAAGCCGAGCCCGAGCACCTGCGGTACCGCCACGTACCGGGCCGCCCAGCGCAGCCGCTGTGCTTCGCCGGCAAAGTCGGTGCCGCTGGCGTCAGCCACCTTGACGAACTCGCGACTGGAGCCGCCCGCGCCCAGCCGGAACGTCACCCCGCCCTCCTCGTTGACCCAGACCGCGCGCACGGGCCGGCCGTCGGCGAGCCCGTCAACGATCGCGGGCACCGGCGGCTGTGACGACGGGAAGGTCACCGATCACCTCTTTTCACCACTTCAGGCGGCTCACAGGCGGTAGCACTAGGCTGACAAGCTGTGGAACCGGCATACGGCACTGTGATCCTGCTCGCTCGCGCGATCTGGCGCATGCAGGGCCTGAAGATCACCGTCGCGGGCGTCGAAAATCTACCGACCAGCGGCGGTGCGGTCGTCGCGATCAACCACACCGGCTACCTCGACTTCACCTTCGCCGGCCTTCCCGCCTACCAGCAGGGCCTCGGACGCAAAGTGCGGTTCATGGCCAAGCAAGAGGTGTTCGACTCCAAGATCACCGGGCCGATCATGCGCAGTCTGCGGCACATCCCGGTGGATCGGCAGGACGGGGCCGCGTCCTACGAGGCGGCCGTCCGAAACCTCAAGGACGGTGAGCTGGTCGGGGTCTATCCCGAAGCGACCATCAGCCGCAGCTTCGAGATCAAGGAATGCAAGAGCGGCGCCGCGCGGATGGCGGTGGAGGCCGGCGTGCCGATCGTCCCGCACATCGTGTGGGGCGCCCAGCGGATCTGGACCAAGGACCACCCGAAAAAGCTCGGTCGCCCGAAGGTGCCGATCACGGTGCTGGTCGGCGAGCCGATCGAACCGACACTGGGCGTGCCGGAGTTGCGGGGGCTGCTGCATTCGCGGATGCAGCATTTGCTGGAGCGGGCGCAAAAACAGTACGGACCCCACCCGGCCGGTGCGTTCTGGGTGCCGCGCCGGTTGGGCGGCGGCGCCCCTTCGTTAGCTGATGCTGCGCGCCTCGACGCCGAGGAGGCGGCCGCGCGGGCGGCTCGGCGGGCCGAAGCGGCGGGGGCGCCGGAGTAGCTGCCGATGGCGGAGCCGACCTATTGCACCCTGGAAATGCTGGCGCAGGCGGTCGTCTTGGCCTTTGGCACGAGGATCAGCTACGGCGGGGTCGAGAACATCCCCCAGCACGGGGGTGGGGTGGTCGCCATCAATCACACCAGCTACGTCGACTGGCTCCCGGCCGGGCTGGCCATGCGCCGCCGCCGCCGTCGGCTGCGGTTCATGATCAAGGCCGAGATGCAGCAGGTGAAGGTGGTCAACTTCCTGATCAAGCGCACTGGCACCATTCCGGTGGACCGCAACGCCGGGTCGGGCGCCTACGCGATGGCCGTGCAGCGCCTACGCGAGGGAGAGCTGGTTGGGGTATATCCGGAGGCCACCATCAGCCGCAGCTTCGAGCTCAAGGAGTTCAAGACGGGCGCCGCCCGGATGGCCCGCGAAGCGGACGTCCCGATCGTCCCTATCGTCGTCTGGGGTGCGCAACGGATCTGGACCAAGGACCATCCGCGACGCCTCGGCCGCCACAAGGTGCCGATCACCGTGCAGGTCGGCCCGCCGTTGCAGGCCGCCGACGACATCGCGCAGACCGACGAGGCGCTGCGCGACTCGATGACCAAGCTGCTCCACGAGGCGCAGCAGCAGTATCCGCACCAGGCCGGACAGTATTGGGTGCCACACCGGCTGGGTGGGGCGGCACCGACATTGGCCGAGGCGGCTCAGATCGAGGCTGACGAGGCGGCGGCGCGGGCAGCGAACCGCACCCCGCGCCAGTAGCCTTACGGCGAAGGAGAAGACATGGCAGAGCCGTTCTATCGGTTCGGGGAGTTGATCGTTCCCTCGCTGGTCGCGATGAATGGGACCAAGTTCACTTTCCACGGGCTCGAAAACATTCCGCAACGGGGCGGTGCCCTGCTGGCGCAGAACCACACCAGCTACCTGGACTGGCTACCGTCGCTGCTCGCCGCGCGGGAGCGGAAGCGGCGCATGTACTTCATGATCAAGGCCGAGATGGCCGACGTGAAGGCCGTCGACTATGTGATCAAGCACGCCAGGCTGATTCCGGTGGACCGCCGCAACGGGCACGACGCTTTCGCGTCAGCCGTGCAGCGGCTGCGAGCCGGCGAGCTCATCGGGACGCACCCCGAGGCCACCATCAGCCGCAGTTTCGAACTCAGGGAATTCAAGTCCGGGGCAGCGCGGATTGCATTGGAAGCACAGGTGCCGCTCATCCCGGTGATTGTCTGGGGCGCTCACCGGATTTGGCCGAAAGACCATCCAAAGAAGGTGTTCCGCAACAAGGTTCCGATCACCGTGTCCGTCGGCAGACCGATCCCGCCGCACGGCAGCGTCGAGCAACTCAACGCCGCGCTGCGCCAAGCCATGAACGGCTTGCTCTACCGGGTGCAGGAGGAGTATCCGCACCCGAAGGGGGAGTTCTGGGTGCCGCAGCGGCTGGGCGGCGGCGCGCCGAACCGGGACGTCTCCCAGGAGATCCGGCTGGTCGAGTTGCAAAAGCGGGCGCAGCGGTACGGGACCGACGGGGTGACCCGGCCGGGAGAGACGCAAAGCGGACGGCATTGACGAGCGCCGGCTGGACAGGCGGATCGGCTTAGTGACCGCTCAATGACGGCGCCGACTTCGAGGCCGGCGCTGATCGCGTGCGACGTCGACGGCACCTTGTTCGACGACGACGAAACCATCACCCCGCGCACTCGCGACGCCGTGCGCGCCGCCGTTGCCGCCGGCGCCAAATTCGTTGTGGCAACCGGTCGCCCGCCCCGCTGGATCCGTCCCATCGTGGACGAGCTGGGGTTCGCGCCGATGGCGGTGTGCGCCAACGGCGCCGTCGTCTACGACCCCGCCAACGATCGGGTGGTCTCGGCGCGCACGCTGCCCGTCGACGCCCTGGCCGAATTGGCCGAGCTCGCGCTGCGCGTCATCCCGGGTGCCGGCCTGGCGGTGGAGCGGATCGGTCGAAGCGCCCACGACACGGCGACCCCGCAGTTCGTCAGTTCGCCCGGCTATGAGCACGCGTGGCTGAACCCGGACAACACCGAGGTGTCGATCGACGACCTGCTCAGTGCGCCGGCGATCAAACTGTTGATCCGGCAGGCGGGTGCCCGCAGCGCCGACATGGCCGCCGAGCTCGCCAAGCACGTCGGCGTCGAGGGCGACATCACCTACTCCACCAACAACGGGCTGGTGGAGATAGTGCCGCTGGGAATCAGCAAGGCCACCGGCATCGAAGAGATCGCCAAGCCGCTGGAGATCGTCAGCGACCAGGTGGTGGCGTTCGGGGACATGCCCAACGACCTCCCGATGCTGCGGTGGGCCGGTCATGGCGTGGCGATGGGCAATGCTCACCCCGAGGTACTCGCCGCCGCTGACGAGGTCACCGCGCGCAACAGCGACGACGGGGTGGGACGCGTCCTGGAACGTTGGTGGGGCTAGCCGACCGCGGCCGTGCCGACCTCTGCCGAAGCCGTAGCAAATGTGGCAGACTGCCCGCGTGCCCGCCATCCGCCATCACGTGTTCGCTTGGTTGACGGGTGCTGGCGCTGCCCGCGGCGATAAGGACCGGTAGTGGCGTCGGACGAAGAGCCGCCGAAGGGCGGCGAGCCCGCGGACGATAAGTCCGAGCCGGTTGAGCACACCGGCGAAGGCGAGGCCGAGCAACCCGCACCCGAGGACGAGTACCCGTCCGGCGGCAGCATCGAGTTCCAGGATGCGGCGACGACCAAGCCGCGGCCGCCGACGCCCGCCGAACTGCGGGCGCGGGACAAGTACGCCAAGAAGCAGAAGGAACTCGAAGAGGCACGCCTGGCGGCCGAGACCAAACAGCGCCACCAGCGCCGGGTGCTGATGGGCGCCGCGGCCGCCGTCGGCGTGGTGGGTCTGGTGGCCGGCCTTGGCTATTGGATGCTCTCGACACCCGACGTCACCGCCCAGTGTGTCCAGGAAGACCCCAACGGTCAGCCGGTCGTCGTGCCGGACAGCTACTGCACCGGGCATACCGAGGGGCTCAACGGCTTCTACTATTTCGGCGGGCACCAATACCGTTACTACTACGGCAGTTCGGGCTCGGTGGGTTCGAGGCCGAGCGGCGGGTCGACCGTCGCACCCAAGGGCGCCAACATCACCACCAAGTCGGGCACCGGCATTTCGCGCGGCGGCCTGGGCGGCTCGTCCCCCGGAAAGAGCAGCGGCTCGTGAAGCGCGTCAGGCAGCAGCCGCGGCCGAACTGGCAGACGACCGTGGAATCGCAGGGCCTGGTGTATGGGACTCCCGCGCGCGGCGCGAGGGGCCGGGACCGGCCGTATTGGGACGAATCGGTCCATTACGAGTTCGACATGGACGAGATCCTGGCGCTGGAGGCCGACGTCGAACTCCTGCATTCGATGTGCCTGAGCGCCGTCGAACAGGTAGTCCTGATGGAGCGCTACGCGGATTTCGGTCTGCCGGAATGGAGTTGGCAGCCGATCGCCGAATCATGGCGCCGCTCCGACCCACATGTGTACGGGCGCTTCGACTTACGTTACGACGGGCGACGGCCGGCGGTGCTGCTCGAGTACAACGCTGATACGCCCACGACACTGCTGGAAGCCGCTATCCTGCAATGGTATTGGCTCAAGGACGTTTCCCCCGGCGACGACCAGTGGAACTCATTGCATGAGCAGCTGGTCGACCGCTGGAAGCAGCTGCGGGACCTGCTGCCCAGCGACGAGTTGCACTTGAGCTGGTCCGGTGTGGAAGCCACCGGTGAGGACCAGATCACGACCACCTATATGCAGGAGACCGCGGCCGAGGCGGGTTTTCAGACCGTCGGCCTGACGATCGAGGACCTCGGCTGGGACTCCGCCCTGGAGCGCTTCGTCGATCTGGAAGAGTCGCAGATTCACGCGGTCTTCAAGCTCTACCCGTGGGAGTGGGTGCTCGACGACCAGTTCGGCAAGCACGTGGTGTCCAGCCTGCCGCAGACGGCGTGGATCGAACCGCTGTGGAAGACGTTACTGTCCAACAAGGCGATTCTGGGTGTGCTGTGGGAGATGTATCCCGGGCACCCAAATCTATTGCCCGCCTACATCGATGATCCGCACGAGCTGACCGAATACGTCCGTAAACCCAAGCTTGGGCGGGAAGGCGCGAACATCAGCGTCGTCGGCGCGGGCATGGAGACCGCCACCGGCGGCGTCTACGGCGAAGAGGGATACGTCTATCAGTTGCTGGACCCGCTGCCGGAATTCGACGACATGCGTCCCGCGTTGGGTGCCTGGATCGTCGGCGATTCGGCGGCCGGTCTCGGCATCCGCGAGACCGCGGGACTGATCACCGACGATGGCGCAGCCTTTGTCCCACACCGGATCCCCCAGAAGTGAACCTCTGAGCAAGTGAACGGAGTTGATCGGTGACAAAAACCATCGTGGCGCTGAATTCGGGCTATTGGGACCAGGGCTATTGGGCGGTGCTCGGCCGTGGCGCGGGTGCCATCATCTTGTACGCAATCGTCGGCCTGGTGCTGATGCTGGTCGGGTTCTATGCCATCGACCTGACCACGCCCGGACCGCTGCGCAAGATGGTCAACGCGGGAAAGCCGAACGCGATCGTGGTGTCCGCCGCCGGCATCGTGAGCATGGCGCTGATCGTGGTGCTGGCGATCTACTCGTCGTCCGGAAAGCTGGTCGAAGGGCTGGTGGGGTCGGCGGTCTTCGGTCTGGTGGGAATCATCGCCCAGGTGGTGATGATGCGGATCGCGACAATGGTGATCGGCATCGACATGGACGCGCTGTTCCACGCCGACGAATTCAGCTATGAGGCACTGATGGTGGCCGCCGCGCAGGTCGCGCTCGGCATCGTGGTGGCGGTCGCGATTCTCTAACGATCCCGCAGGCTTTTCGGCGGCATGGTGGATGCGACCAACGAGTCCGCGTCGAGGGTGCGGGGCCGGTACGGCAGTGTCGGCAATCGCGCCGACATCAGCGCGACGGGATTGTCGTAGGTTTCGGCCAGCCCGGAAAGAAACGCCCATTCGTGCTCGTCGCTGCCGAAATAGAGGACGGTGCCGAAGGTTTCACGGAAACGCTGCCAGGACAGGTGCAGCGACTCGCTGCGCCACAGCGTCGGGCAGCCGGCCTGAGCGACGACCACACGACTGATGTCGCGGCAGCGCTGCAGGAACTCGGTGTCGTAGAGCCGGTTGTGTTGGGCGGGTTCGGTTCGCTCGTCGGGCAGGTCGATGACCGCGACGTCGTATGACGTGGTGGATCGCCCGACGAATTCCCAGCCGTCGCAGTAGTGCACGGCGATCGGGCCCAATCCTGTTTCCGCTCTGTGCAGTTCGTCCATTGTGTAGCCGTAGGGGAGGTGCTGCGCGCACAGCCGGACCGCTTGGCGATCGATGTCGACGTGGTCGACCTGCGTGGCCCCCGCCGCTACCGCCAGCTGGCTGGCCACGCCCTCGCCCGACCCGATGACGAGCACGCGGTCGATGTCGCCGGCCAGCAGCAGCGCCGGCACCAGCAGCGCCTCGTGATACACGAGCTGGCTGAATTCCGTGCTCTGCCGTTCGCCGTCGCTGAACAACGCGACGCCCTGGTGGGTGCGGCCGATCACCAGGTTCTGGAACTCGGTGTCCACGTCACAGATGACCTTTCCGAGGTGCCAGCTTCGGGTCAGACCCGGCGCCAGCGACTCGACGATCTCACGGCCTTCATTGGGCGAATCCGTGAAATACGTTGGCAGCGGGGGAAAGCCATTGAAATCCACCGAAGCGTAGCTCGCGGTGTAGGCGCCGGCGTCGTCGATCTCGACCCGATCGCCGGCTCGCAGCGTCACCGGGAGTGGATAGCTTCGGTACAGCACGTCGTCGCCGTCGCAGGTCGGCCCGGCGACGACCGCTTCAGCCGTCGGATCGCCATCGCGGTCGGTCCGCAGCCGGTACCGGATGTACTCGTTCTCCGTCTCGGCCAGACCGCCATAGCGGCCGATGTCGAGGTACACCCAGCGCCGGGCATCGGTGCCGGTACGCACCGACACCACCTCGCAGCTGATCGTGCCCGCCGAACCCACGATCACCCGTCCCGGTTCGACGGCCAGCTGTGGCGGGTCGGCGCCGAAATACCGGGCGAGCGCCGCCGTGATGGCGTCGGCGACGACGTCGAGATCGGGTGCGCCGACCGCATATGCCAGCGGGTAGCCGCCGCCGACATTGATCGTGCTGAGTTCTCCCACTGCATCGAAAACCGATGCGGCAGAACGTATTCCCAGCTCCCATGCCCCCGGGTCCAGCTGCTGTGAGCCGACGTGAAAGCACACGCCTTCGGGGTGAAGTCCTAGTTGCCGGGCGCGCTCCAGCAGCCCCGCGGCCGCGTCCGGGGCGCAGCCGAACTTATGCCCGAATGGCGTCACCGACGACGGAAAGTCCGGTGCGATACGGCATTCCACCGCGGCGCCCGTGGCATGCTCGGCGACGGCCGTCATGCCCTGCTCGCTGTCGAACGCGAACCGCCGAACCCCGCGCGCATACGCCCGGGCAATGTCGGCGGCCTTCTTGACGGTGTTCCCGAACGTCAGCAGACGGCCATCGATGCCGGCGTTGTCGCAGCTGTCGATCTCGCCGACCGACGCGACGTCGAATGCGGACCCCTCCGCCGCCAGCAGACGCAGGATCTGTTCGGCCGGGTTCGCCTTGACCGCGTAGCGGATCTGCGCGCCGGGCAGTGCGGTGCGCAGTGCCCGGAAGTTCTTGCGCACCTGACCAAGATCGATGCTCAGATACGGTGTCTCGGGCACAGGTCGCAGACTAGTACGCGCCGCGGCGCCGTGCTCGGGGCCGCCGGTCAGGCGTCCGGGTGCGTCGGTAACGAGAAGTGTTCCGGCGGGACGCTCGGAGCGCTGGGGTTTTGTGACGAGAGCGGCGTGGTGATCCCGTCGAGGACCTCGTTGACCTCCCCGGTCAGGCGATTGTAGTTCAGTGTTCCGTGTTGGAAGTTCTGCGTGATCTGCAGCGGCTCTTGGATTTCGGCGCTGGTCGGCAAGCCGAGCGGGCCGCGTTCGTAGCTCTGCGAGGCCCAGGCGTCATAGATCGCGCCGGTGACGGGTTGTGCTCCGGTCACCGGTGACCAGTACATGGCGCCTTTGGCGAAGGTGGAGTAGCGGGCATCGCCCTCGGCGCTGTCTTCCGGCGAGGTCGGTGCGCCCAGCACGCTGTTCATCCCGCCCATCTCCTGCCAGTGCTGGTAGATCGCGCCGCCCTCCAGCGCCTTGATCAGCTCCTCGGGCGGGTCGTTGAAATGGGATGCGATATCCCGGATTTCGTCCATCAGCGCATAGGCGGCGTTGCCGGGGCAGTCGGTGTTCCCGACGTCGCGGTGGGTGAAGATGGTCGGCAACGTCGCGAACGCGCCGGCCGGAAACGTGGTGTAGTGGCTGCCGGCGGATTCCAATGTCACGGTGCCCTTGGGGTCGACGCCGTCCAGGCCCAGGCGCCAGCCGAGCAGCCGCCCGACGGCGCGAAGCTGAAGCGGAGTCGGCGGCACGTTGTCGAAGTTGCCGACCATCGCGACACCCCAGGTGTTGCGGTTGAAGCCGCCGGTGTGGAAGCCCTCGACCGCCTTGGTGAGACCGCCGGCGCTGCCCTCGAACACCTGGCCGTACTTGTCGACCAGCGCGTTGTAGGCGATGTCGCACCAGCCCAATGTCTTGCTGTGGTAGGTGTAGATGGCCTTGACGATCCCCGCGGATTCAAGCGGTGAGTAGTCGTTGCTGCCGGCGGTGTGATGGATGACGGCGGCGCGAATCCCGTTGTCGTACTGCGGACTACCGCACCGAAGCGACTCGTCGGCACCCCATTCCGCGCGGCTGATGATGGCGGGCGCCTGGCCGGGCATCAGGACGCCGGCCGGCGGAGTCCACTGCGTCTTGGCCGGCGCCTGCGGCGGAGAGATCAGGATCGCGGAGATGTTCTGCCCGAAGGGCTGTTCCTTGGAGGCGGGCCGGTATCCCAGATCGTTGTCCGACGGCGGCAGCGCGGGCGGTTGGGTCACCGCGGCGTCGAGCGGGCGGGTGACCGCGATCTGCACGGTTTTGGTGGTCCCCACGAAAACCGGATCGGTGCTGCGGGGTCCTTCAGTCGGGCCGGATTCGCTAGCCGACGGCTTGTCGTCGGGTGCTGCGGTCTCGTACTCGGTCTGATACCAAGGCCCCCACGAACCGTCCGGGTGCTTCGCTCGCACGCGGGTCGACGTGCCGGCCAGGTCGCCGGTGAGTGCCACCAGAGAAAACGGCGTCTCCTGGGTGAGCTCACGAACCGTGACGCCGCCTCCGAGCCCGATCAGGGGTTGCTCGGTGAGCTGGGTTTCGCGTGCGGGCGGCGCGGAGACGGTGGCGCCGCGGTCGCGGGTTAAGTCCGCCACCGCCGAAACGATGACGACCGTGGCCGCGACTGCAGTAAGCAACGTCGTGGGCGCACGCCTACGGGACGACACCAGCTGATGTTACGTGTGTTTCTGGTGTTATTTATGAGGCGACACGAGTTTCCGTGTGCCCAAAACCGCACCCGAGACTGTTCGACGGCACCGCAGAGGTTGTGCCTCTGCGGTGCCGTCAGGTAACAGGACCCCCGAAGTCTTAGACGGGAGGCAGCGCCGGTGGGAGCGCTGCGGCCGCACCCGGCAGGGCGCCAGCGGCACCCGGCAGAGCCGCAGCCGCACCCGGCAGGGCCGCAGCCGCACCGGGCAGCGCACCTGCGGCGCCCGGCAGAGCACCCGCGCCGCCGCGGGCCTGCATGATGGCCGGCATCAGCACGCCCTTGAGCAGGTCGATGGCCTGGCCGGCGCCCAGCTGGTTGGCGGCTTGCATCACGTCGTTGACGAGCCCGCCACCACCGCTGCTGCCGCCGGTGCCGGTACCGCCGATGGGCGAGGCGCCACCCAGCGTCGACGGGTCACCGAGGATCGGGTAGGTGCCGTCGGCACCCGGGTCCATCGGTGCGCTGATCGGCACCTCGCTGGGAGCACCCAGGCCGCCCGGAGTGAGGCCGGCCGGGCTGGTCAGCCCCGGGTTGGAAAGCGCCGGGTTCAGACCTGCGCCAGGCATGGTCGGCATGCCGGGCGTGGTGGGCGTGCCGGGAGTCGGCACACCAGGCGTCAGCGCACCGGGCGCGGCACCGGGCGTCAGGCCGGGGCTCGTCAGACCCGGGCTCGTCAAGCCCGGGCTCGTCAGGCCCGGGCTCGTCAGGCCCGGAGTGCCCAAGCCGGGAGTTCCCAGACCCGGAGTGCCCAAGCCGGGCGTTCCCAGACCCGGGCTGGTGAGCCCCGGACTGGTCAGACCCGTCGTGCCCAAGCCGGGAGATCCCAGGCCCGGGCTCAGGCCCGTGGTGCCGGTACCAGCACCGGCACCGCCAAGGGCGGGCACCGGGGGCAGGTTGATCCCGAACGAGGACAGGCCTTGAGTCAGCGCGCCCACGAGCTCGCCGGGCAGGTCGGTCATGACCGCTGCCTGCTTGAACTCGTGGTGCTCGGGCGGCTTGCTGCCAGAGGTCGACTCGTAAACAAGGAAGTAAGCGCAAGGACTCGCCACTGCCAGGGCGGCGACGGCGCTCATGGCTGTCGAGAGCTTGCGACGGCGTCGGTTCGGCACGGAAGGCTCCTCAATCTATCGGTTGCGTCGGCGTGTCCTGCCGGTCTTATCCGGTGGGAACCACACAGAGTCGATGGTACGAGTGAGAAGGGTGTTACTAGAGTGGTGATATTGAATCGTGAGGTTATTGCGACCCTGCGCGTTACGTGTGATTCGGGTCCAGGCAAACCAGTCTTCATGTGCCCGAACGCCAGCGCTTCAGCCTCGCCAAATGAGGGTCTGCCCGCGGTGTCAGATACCCTAAGCAACCGATGACCGCTCGTTTTGACCTCCTCGTCGTCGGTTCCGGATTCTTCGGCCTCACCATTGCCGAGCGCGTGGCCAGCCAGCTCGGGAAGCGTGTGCTTGTCGTCGAGAGACGCCCGCACATCGGTGGCAACGCCTATTCCGAAGCCGAGCCGCAGACCGGGATCGAGGTACACAAGTACGGCGCCCACCTGTTCCACACCTCGAACAAGCGGGTGTGGGATTACGTGCGCCAGTTCACCGAATTCACCAACTATCAGCACCGCGTGTTCGCGATGCACAACGGGCAGGCCTACCAGTTCCCGATGGGCCTGGGCCTGGTGTCGCAGTTCTTCGGCAAGTACTTCACCCCCGAGCAGGCCCGGCAGCTGATCGCCGAGCAGGCCGCCGAGATCGACACCGCCGACGCACAGAACCTCGAGGAAAAGGCCATCTCGCTGATCGGCCGGCCGCTGTACGAGGCATTCGTCAAGGGCTACACCGCCAAGCAGTGGCAGACCGACCCGAGGGAACTGCCCGCGGCCAACATCACCCGGCTCCCGGTGCGCTACACCTTCGACAACCGCTACTTCAATGACACCTACGAGGGCCTGCCGGTGGGCGGTTACACGGCGTGGCTGGAGAACATGGCCGCCGACGACCGCATCGAGGTCCGGTTGGACACCGACTGGTTCGAAGTCCGCGACCAACTGCGGGCCGAGAGCCCCGACGCTCCCGTCCTCTACACCGGTCCGCTGGACCGCTACTTCGATTACGCCGAGGGCCGGCTCGGCTGGCGCACCCTGGACTTCGAACTCGAGGTCTTACCCGTCGGCGACTTCCAGGGCACGCCGGTGATGAACTACAACGATCCCGAGGTCCCCTACACCCGCATCCACGAATTCCGTCACTTCCATGTCGAGCGCGACTACCCGACCGACAAAACGGTGATCATGCGGGAGTACTCCCGGTTCGCCGGGGACGACGATGAGCCCTACTATCCGATTAATACCGAGGCCGACCGTGCCCTGTTGGCCGCCTATCGAGCGAGGGCGAAGTCCGAGACCGCCGCTTCGAAGGTACTGTTCGGCGGGCGGTTGGGCACCTATCAGTATCTGGATATGCATATGGCGATTGCCAGCGCACTGAACATGTACGACAACACCCTGGCGCCACACCTGCGCGACGGCGCCGCTCTAGTCGAAGAGGAAGGCGCGCCCGGATGAGTGCCGTGAGCTTGCTGTCCCGAATCATCTTGCCGCGTCCGGGTGAACCGCTCGACGTGCGCAAGCTTTACCTCGAGGAGTCGACCACCAACTCCCGGCGTGCGCATGCGACCGGCCGCACCTCGCTGGAGATCGGCAAGGAGTCCGAGGTCTCGTTCGCCACGTACTTCAATGCCTTCCCGGCGAGCTATTGGCGTCGCTGGTCGATCTGCAAATCGGTGGTGCTGCGCGTCGAGCTGACCGGAACCGGACGCGTCGACCTGTACCGGACCAAGGCCACCGGGGTGCGGATCTCCGTGGAGGGCCGCCAGTTCGTCGGCACCGAAGATCAGCCGGCCGTCGTCGAGATCGAGGTGCCGCTCAAGTCGTTCGAGGACGGCGGCTGGATTTGGTTCGACATCACCACCGACACCGCGGTCACTTTGGTGAGCGGAGGCTGGTACGCGACCGAGCCCGCTCCGGGCACGGCCAACATCGCCGTCGGTATCCCGACGTTCAACCGCCCCGGCGACTGCGTCAATGCGCTGGCCGACCTCACCGCAGATCCATTGGTGGACAAGGTAATTGGCGCGGTGATCGTTCCGGACCAGGGCTCCCGCAAGGTGCGTGATCACCCCGACTTTCGGGCAGCGTCCGCGGGTCTGGGTAATCGGCTCTCCATCCACGATCAGCCCAACCTCGGCGGTTCCGGTGGCTACAGCCGGGTGATGTACGAGGCGCTGAAAAACACTGACTGCCAACAGATCCTGTTCATGGACGACGACATCCGCATCGAACCCGACACGATCCTGCGGGTGCTGGCGATGAACCGCTTCGCCAAGACGCCGATGCTGATCGGCGGTCAGATGCTCAACTTGCAGGAGCCGTCGCACCTGCACATCATGGGCGAGGTCGTCAACCAGTCGAACTTCATGTGGACCGCCGCGCCGCATGCCGAGTACGACCACGACTTCGCCGAATTCCCGTTGGGCGACACGAACGATCGCAGCGCGCTGCTGCACCGGCGCATCGACGTCGACTTCAACGGCTGGTGGACGTGCATGATCCCGCGGCAGGTCGCCGAGGAGCTGGGCCAGCCGCTGCCACTGTTCATCAAATGGGACGACGCCGAATACGGCCTGCGCGCCGGCGAGCACGGCTACCCGACCGTCACGCTGCCCGGCGCCGCGATCTGGCACATGGCCTGGAGCGACAAGGACGACGCCATCGACTGGCAGGCCTACTTCCACCTGCGCAACCGGCTGGTGGTCGCGGCCATGCACTGGGACGGCGACATCACCGGCCTGGTCCGTAGCCACCTCAAGGCGACACTGAAACACCTTGCGTGCCTTGAATATTCGACTGTCGTGATCCAGAACAGGGCCATCGACGACTTCCTCGCCGGCCCGGAGCACATCTTCTCGATTCTGGAATCGGGGCTGCCGGAAGTGCATCGGCTGCGCAAGGAGTACCCGGACGCCGTCGTGCTGCCGGCGGCCAGCGAGCTGCCCCCGCCGTTGCACCAGAGCAAGGCGATGAAGCCGCCGGTTAACCCGGTGTCCATCGGTTACCGGCTGGCCCGGGGCATATTGCACAACGCCACCAAGGCCGATCCGGAAAGTCATCAGCGACCGGAGTTCAACGTGCCGACCCAGGACGCGCGCTGGTTCCGGCTGTGCACCGTCGACGGTGTCACCGTCACCACCGCCGACGGGTGCGGCGTGGTCTACCGGCAGCGCGATCGGCGCAAGATGTTCACGCTGCTGCTGCAATCGCTGCGCCGCCAGCGTCAGCTGTTGAGCCGGTTCGACGAGATGCGCCGGGTGTACCGGGGCGCGCTGCCGGTGCTGTCCAGCAAGCAGAAGTGGGAGACGGTGCTACTGCCGCAGACAGGCCAGCCGACCAAACCAGAATCGCAACATGCCTGAATCGGCGCCGCGCGGCGAAGTCGCCGCGATGGTGGCCGTGCAGTCGGCATTGGCCGACCGGCCCGGGGTGTTGGCCACCGCCCGTGGAATGTCCCACTTCGGCGAGCACAGCGTCGGTTGGCTGATCGTGGAGCTGGTCGGTGCGTTGTTGATGGAGCGCCGACGCCGGGAATGGCTGGTGGCCGCCGGCGGCACGTTCGTCGCGCACGCGGCCGCTGTGCTGATCAAGCGGGTGGTGCGCCGTAAACGCCCGCATCACCCGGCCGTCGCGGTCAATGTCGGCACCCCCAGCCAACTGAGTTTCCCGTCCGCGCATGCCACCTCCACCACGGCCGCGGCCGTCTTGATGGGCCGGGCTACCGGGCTGCCGCTGCCGGCGCTGCTGGTTCCGCCGATGGCGCTGTCACGGATACTGCTGGGCGTGCACTATCCCAGCGACGTTGCTTTCGGCGTGGCGCTCGGCGCCGCGGTCGCCCGCCTTGCACTCTGGCTCGATAGAAAGTCGAGATAGGTGTGGCCGAAATGAGTGAAGACGTGGCGACGGGACGACCCCCGGCGAACTTGATCACCGGGGTGATCAAGGCGATGCGCCCGCGGCAATGGGTGAAGAACGTGTTGGTGGCGGCCGCGCCGGTGGCCGCGGCCGGCCGCGGAGTCCGCTACGACTACGCCGAAGTGGCGACCAAGGTGGGCGTGGCGTTCGTCGTGTTCAGCGTGGCGGCTTCGGCGATCTATCTGATCAACGACGTCCGCGACGTCGAGGCCGACCGGGAGCACCCCACCAAGCGATTCCGTCCGATCGCGGCCGGCGTGGTGCCCGAATGGCTGGCCTATGTGTTGGCCGTGGTGCTGGGCACCACGTCGCTGGCGATCTCCTGGTGGCTCACGCCGAACCTCGCGGTGGTGATGGGCGTCTACATCGCGATGCAGCTGGGCTACTGCTTCGGGCTGAAACACCAAGCGGTGATGGACATCTGCATCGTGTCGTCGGCGTATCTGCTCCGGGCCATCGCCGGGGGCGCGGCCACCGATATCCCGCTGTCCCAGTGGTTTTTGCTGACGGCCGCATTCGCGTCGCTGTTCATGGTGGCCGGCAAGCGTTACGCCGAGCTGCAGTTGGCCGAGCGAACCGGGGCGGCGATTCGCAAGTCGCTGGAGAGTTACACCAGCACCTATCTTCGATTCGTCTGGACGATGTCGGCCACCGCGGTGGTGCTGTGCTACGGGATGTGGGCGTTCGAGCGCGACCGCTACTCGGGATCCTGGTACGCGGTCTCGATGGTTCCGTTCACGATCGCGATCCTGCGCTATGCGGTCGACGTCGACGGTGGACTGGCCGGTGAACCCGAAGACATTGCGCTGCGGGACCGGGTGTTGCAGCTGCTGTTCCTAGCGTGGATCGCAACAGTTGGTGCCGCGGTTGCCTTCGGCTAACCCCGGTCTGGAGGCCATCAAGCGCGAGTTGATGCGCCGCCGGCCGGGCGTCAGGCCGGGGGGCCGACCGCCGTTCCCATACGACACCGTGACCCGGGTCAGCCTGTGGATCAGTGTCGCGATTATCGCGGTGCTGTTCGGTTGGGGAGCGTGGCAGCGGCGCTGGATCGCCGACGACGGACTGATCGTGCTGCGCACGGTGCGCAACCTGCTGGCCGGCAACGGGCCGGTGTTCAACCAGGGCGAGCGGGTCGAGGCGAACACCTCGACGGCCTGGACCTACCTGATGTACGTCGGAAGCTGGGTCGGCGGGCCGGTGCGCATGGAGTACGTGGCGCTGACGCTGGCCTTGGCGCTTTCCGTGCTGGGCGTGGCGCTGCTGATGCTGGGCGCCGGACGCCTCTACGCCCCCAGCTTGCGCGGGCGCCGCGCGATCATGTTGCCCGCCGGAGCGCTGGTCTACATCGCGCTGCCACCGGCGCGTGACTTCGCCACCTCCGGACTCGAGAGCGGGCTGACCCTGGCCTATCTCGGGTTGCTGTGGTGGATGATGGTCCGCTGGTCGCAGGCGCTGCGAAATCGGCCGGACAACGAGGTGTTCACCGGCCTGCTGGCCTTCGTCGCGGGGTTCAGCGTTCTGGTCCGACCGGAGCTGGCGCTGATGGGCGGGCTGGCCCTGATCATGATGCTGATCGCGGCCCGAACCTGGCGCCGTCGCGCGCTGATCGTGGTGGCCGGCGGGTTCCTGCCGGTGGCCTACCAGATCTTCCGGATGGGCTACTACGGCTTGCTGGTGCCCGGGACGGCTCTGGCCAAGGATGCCGCAGGTGACAAGTGGTCCCAGGGCATGATCTATCTGTCGAACTTCATCTCGCCCTACGCCGTGTGGCTGCCGGTGCTGCTGCTGGTGCCGCTGGGGCTGCTGCTGATGGCGGCCCGGCGCCGTCCCTCGTTCCTGCGCCCGATGCTCGCGCCCAATTACGGCCGGCTGGCTCGCGCGGTGCAGAGCCCGCCGGCGGTGGTGGCATTCGTCCTTGTGAGCGGGCTGCTGCAGGCGCTGTACTGGACTCGCCAGGGGGGCGATTTCATGCACGCGCGAGTGTTGTTGGCGCCGCTATTTTGTTTGCTGGCCCCGCTCGCCGTCATCCCCGTGATGATCCCCGACGGGCAAGACTTCTCCCGCGAGACGGGATACTGGTTGGCCGGTGCCGCCGGCCTGCTCTGGCTGGGCATCGCGGGCTGGTCGCTGTGGTCAGCAAACTCGCCGGGGATGGGCTACGACGCCACCCACGTCACCTACAGCGGCATCGTCGACGAGCGCCGCTTCTATGCCCAGGCGACCGGGCACGCGCACCCGCTGACCGCCGCCGACTACCTGGATTACCCCAGGATGGCGGCCGTGCTGGCCGCCTTGGACAACACTCCGGACGGGGCGTTGTTGCTGCCCTCCGGCAACTACATTCAGTGGGACGTCGTGCCCCAGCTGCAGCAGCCCCCGCCCGCCCCGGGCAGCCCACCTGACAGCAAATCGCCGCAAAAGCCGCAACATGCAGTGTTTTTCACGAACTTGGGCATGCTGGGCATGAACGTCGGGCTCGACGTCCGGGTGATCGACCAAATCGGGTTGGCGAACCCGCTCGCGCAGCACACGCAGCGCCTCACCCACGGCAGGATCGGGCACGACAAGAACCTCTTCCCGGACTGGGTGATCGCCGACGGCCCGTGGGTGAAGGTGTATCCGGGCATTCCGGGCTACCTGGACGCGAATTGGGTCGCCCAGGCGGTGGCGGCCCTGCAATGCCCCGAGACCAAGGCGGTGCTGGCGTCGGTGCGCGCCCCGATGTCGCTGCACCGGTTCGTCTCAAACTTCTTGCACTCCTTCGAATTCACCGGCTACCGGATCGACCGGGTCCCGCTCTACGAGCTCGCCAGGTGTGGCCTTCCGGTGCCCGAGCCGAGTCCCCCGCCCCCGCGCGAGTGAATATTGCGTGGATAAATCTCGCCGATCTCGAATCAATCACAATCAGTCCGGATCCCGACACTGACAGCAAATTCACATTTACACGTTCACCTGTGCGCGTGCACCGTCCGGCACATGCGGAAATGCCATTTCCGGTCGCCACGTCCGGCCCGAAAATCCCAGGAAATCGTCGCTCGGTGGGGGTTTGCGGAGGCTCCTCGATGAGAGCCGGCGCGGGTTGGTGTGGTTCACTACAGAAGCACTGCTGCGCGGAGATCGCATGCAGTTCGACCCCAATCAACGACGCGTCCCGATGACGGGCGCGCCGAGAGGATGAGGAAGCAAGGATGACGTTTGTTGACAGGTTTCGCGGCGCCGTGGCACGCATGCCACGCCGACTCGTAGTTGGAGCCGTTGGCGCGGCCCTGCTGTCGAGTCTGATCGGCGTCGTGGGGGGCTCGGCGACCGCTGGGGCGTTCTCTCGCCCAGGTCTGCCGGTGGAGTACCTGCAGGTTCCGTCTGCGGCCATGGGCCGCGACATCAAGATCCAGTTCCAGAGCGGTGGCGCCAATGCGCCCGCCGTGTACCTGCTCGACGGCATGCGCGCCCAGGACGACTTCAACGGCTGGGACATCAACACCCCGGCCTTCGAGTGGTACAACCAGTCGGGCCTTGCCGTCGTCATGCCGGTTGGTGGGCAGTCCAGCTTCTACTCGGACTGGTACAAGCCCGCTTGCGGCAAGGCCGGCTGCACCACTTACAAGTGGGAGACCTTCCTGACCAGCGAGCTGCCGCAGTACCTGTCGGCCAACAAGCAGGTCAAGCCGACCGGCAGCGCTGCCGTCGGTCTGTCGATGGCCGGTTCGTCGGCGCTGATCCTGGCTGCCTACCACCCCGACCAGTTCCCGTACGCCGGCTCGCTGTCGGCGCTGCTGGACCCGTCGCAGGGGATGGGCCCGTCGCTGATCGGTCTGGCCATGGGTGACGCCGGCGGCTACAAGAAAGACGACATGTGGGGTCCTTCCAGCGACCCGGCGTGGCAGCGCAACGACCCGTCGCTTCAGGTCGGCAAGCTCGTCGCGAACAACACCCGGATCTGGATCTACTGCGGTAACGGCAAGCCGTCCGACCTCGGTGGCGACAACCTGCCCGCCAAGTTCCTGGAAGGCTTCGTGCGGACCAGCAACCTGAAGTTCCAGGCCGCCTACAACGCGGCCGGCGGTCACAACGCGGTGTGGAACTTCGACGCCAACGGCACCCACGACTGGCCGTACTGGGGTGCGCAGCTGCACGCCATGCTGCCGGACCTGCAGTCGGCGCTGGGTGCCACCCCGGGCGCCGGCCCGGCCACTGCGGCCCCGGCCCCGGCCCCGGCTCAGGGCACCTAAACACTCCGAGCACTACGACAGACGGCGGGAACCCAAGGGGTTGCCGCCGTCTGTCGTTGCCTGGGTATGTGTGAGCTGTTTCACTACCCTGCGGGGCGGCTTTACTTCGGCCCTGGTTACTGTGCAAACACAGCGACTACACGATGGAGGGCGGACATGGGTAGCTTGCGGGGTTTGTCAACGCTTCTGCGGGTGCTCTGCGTCGCCGCGCTAACACTCGGATTCGGCGGCGTGGCGGCGGGAATCACGGGCAAGGCTGCAGCGGCGGGTTACGAGACGTTGATGGTGCCCTCGGGCGCCATGGGCCGTGATATCCCGGTCGCCTTCCTTTCGGGTGGTCCGCACGCGGTGTATCTGCTGGACGCCTTCAACGCCGCCCCGGACGTCAGCAACTGGGTGACCGCGGGTAACGCGATGAGCACACTGGGCGGCAAGGGGATCTCAGTGGTGGCACCCGCCGGCGGCGCCTGGAGCATGTACACCAACTGGGAGCAGGACGGCAGCAAGCAGTGGGACACCTTCCTGTCCAGCGAGCTACCCGATTGGCTGGCCGCCAACAAGGGTTTGGCACCCGGCGGCCACGCCGCTGTGGGCGCTTCACAGGGCGGCTATGCCGCGATGGCGCTGGCCGCCTTCCACCCCGACCGGTTCGGCTTCGCCGGCTCGCTGTCGGGATTCCTCTACCCGTCCAACACCACCACGGGCGGCGCGATCCTGGCCGGCCTGCAGCAGTTCGGCGGCGTGGACGGCAACGGAATGTGGGGTGCTCCGCAGCTGGGCCGGTGGAAGTGGCACGACCCCTACGTGCACGCCGCGCTGCTCGCGCAGAACAACACCCGGGTATGGGTCTGGAGTCCGACGAACATGGGCGGCGATGCGGCCGCGATGATCGGGCAAGCCGGTGAGGCGATGGGCAACAGCCGCATGTTCTATTCGCAGTACCGCAACGACGGCGGCCACAACGGCCACTTCGACTTCCCTGGCGGCGGCGACAACGGCTGGGGCTCGTGGTCCGGGCAGCTGGGCGCCATGTCGGGCGACATCGTGGGAGCTATCCGCTAACCACGCGGCCCCGATTGCAGTACGGACGGCGCCGCACGCCGAGCCGGTACCGTGTATTGGATGCAGCAGGGCGGTATGGCCGCTTGCCTGTATTCGATCTGCGACCCGCCGACTCTGCTAGCAGGAGACCATGACCACCAACGCCCAGCGCAAGCGCCGCCGGATCCTCGCCTGGGTGGCCGCGCTGTCCATGGCAGGGGTCGTGCTGTTGGTCATCGTGGCCGTCGTGACGATGCTGCGCAGCACCGAATCACCGCCCAGCGCGGTGCCGCCCGGTGTGCTGCCGCCGCCCTCGACGACAACGCATCCGCACAAGCCGCGGCCCGCTTCGCAGGACGCTTCCTGCCCCGACGTCGAGTTGCTGGTGATACCCGGGACGTGGGAGTCGTCCCCGCAGGACGATCCGCTCAACCCGGTGCAGTTTCCTAATGCGTTGCTGCACAAGTTGACCGGGGCGATCAGCCAGGAGTTTCCGCCCTCGCGGGTGCTGACCTACACCGTTCCCTACACGGCGCAGTTCCATAACCCATTGAGCGCCGACACCCAGATGTCCTATAACGACAGCCGGGCGGAAGGCACCCGCGCGGCCGTCCAAGCGCTGACCGACATGACCAACAAGTGCCCGTTGACCAGCTATGTGCTGGTGGGTTTTTCGCAGGGCGCGGTGATCGCCGGCGACCTCGCCAGCGATATCGGCAATGGCCGCGGACCCGTTGACGATGACTTGGTGCTCGGGGTGACGGTGATCGCCGACGGCCGCCGGCAGCAGGGCGTGGGCAACGACGTCGGGCCCAACCCGCCGGGCGAGGGCGCCGAGGTGACCCTGCACGAGGTGCCGATGTTGTCCGGGCTCGGTTTGACGATGACCGGTGCGCGGCCCGGCGGCTTCGGCGACCTGAACGGCAAGACCAACGAGATCTGCGCACCCGGTGACCTGATCTGCGCCGCCCCGAACGAGGCGTTCAGCGTCGCGAACCTGCCGAATACACTCAACACGCTGGCGGGCGGTGCGGGCCAGCCGATCCACGCCATGTACGCCACCCCCCAGTTCTGGAACCTCGACGGGTTGACGGCGACGGATTGGACGTTGACCTGGACGCGTAATCTCATCGAAAACGCGCCACACCCCAAGCACGGGTGACTGCAGCCGGGCAAGGGGACACAGCGGTCAGGTGGGCGGTACCGGGGGCAATCGGCGGTACCTTGAGATTTGGTCTGCCGCGCGCCGACGCCTAACATTAAGAGAAAACTAAGAGCGATAAGAGGTTGGCGGTTCCCGACCGGGTCGAAGCTCGCACGGACCGGCGCACGTTCGCGCCGTGCACGAGGGCTGGCCCGCGCAGAGGAAATCGTCGGCGAGGCCGACAACTAGGACCGCCGGAGTAGCTGACCGGCGAGTGTGTAACAGGAGAGGGCGGCATGGCGTACCACAACCCATTCATCGTGAATGGAAAGATCAAGTTTCCGGAGAACACGAACTTGGTCAAGCACGTTGAGAAATGGGCGAAGGTTCGTGGCAGCAAGCTGGCCTATCGATTCATCGACTACTCCACCGAGCGCGACGGTGTTGAGCGCGACATCGTGTGGTCCGACTTCAGCACCCGCAACCGCGCCGTGGGAGCACGTCTGCAGCAGGTCACCCAACCCGGTGACCGCATCGCCATCCTGTGCCCGCAGGACCTGAACTACATGGTTTCCTTCTTCGGCGCGCTGTACTCCGGGCGGATCGCGGTGCCGCTGTTCGACCCGGCCGAGCCGGGTCACGTCGGCCGGTTACACGCGGTGCTCGACGACTGCTCCCCCTCGACGATCCTGACCACCACGGAGTCCGCCGAAGGCGTCCGTAAGTTCATCCGCGCGCGTGCGGCCAAGGAACGGCCCCGCGTCATTGCCGTCGATGCGGTGCCCGACGAGGTGGCCGCCACCTGGGTAGAGCCCGACGCCGACCAGAACACCACCGCCTACCTGCAGTACACGTCCGGCTCCACCCGCACGCCGACGGGCGTGCAGATCAGCCACCTGAACCTGCCCACCAATGTGCTGCAGGTGCTGCAGGCCCTGGAGGGCACCGAAGGTGACCGCGGCCTGTCCTGGCTGCCGCTCTTCCACGACATGGGCCTGATCACGGCGCTATTGGCGCCGGTGCTCGGTCAAAGCTTCACCATCATGACGCCCGCGGCGTTCGTGCGCCGGCCCGGCCGCTGGATCCGCGAACTCGCGCGCAAGCCCGGCGAGACCGGCGGCGTCTTCTCGGCCGCACCGAACTTCGCCTTCGAACACGCCGCGATACGCGGCCTGCCCCGCGACGACGAGCCGCCACTGGACCTGAGCAACGTCAAGGGCATCCTCAACGGCAGCGAGCCGGTATCGCCGGCATCGATGCGCAAGTTCTACGAGGCGTTCGCGCCCTATGGTCTGCCGGAGACGGCAATCAAGCCGTCCTACGGCCTGGCCGAGGCGACGCTGTTCGTTTCGACCACTCCGCCAAACACCGCACCGACGGTCATCCACGTGGACCGGGACGAGCTGAACAACCACCGCTTCGTCGAGGTGTCTCGCGACGCGCCGAGCGCCGTCGCGCAGGTATCCGCGGGCAAGATCGGGGTCGATGAATGGGCGGTCATCGTCGATCCCGAGTCGGCCAGCGAGGTGCCGGACGAGCACATTGGCGAGATCTGGCTGCACGGCAAGAACCTGGGCACCGGTTACTGGGGCAAGGAAGCCGAGACAGCCGAGACCTTCCACAACATCCTCAAGTCGCGGATCAGCCAGTCCCATGCCGAGGGAGCCGAGGACGACGGGCTGTGGGTACGCACGGGCGACTACGGCACCTACTTCAACGGCGACCTGTATATAGCCGGCCGAATCAAGGACCTGGTCATCATCGATGGGCGTAACCACTACCCGCAGGACCTCGAGTATTCGGCTCAGGAGGCCAGCAAGGCGCTGCGCACCGGATACGTCGCGGCCTTCTCGGTCCCGTCAAACCAGCTGCCGCAGGAAGTGTTCGATAACCCGCACGCCGGGCTGAAGTTCGATGCCGACGACACCTCCGAGCAGCTGGTGATCGTGGCAGAGCGCGCGGCCGGCTCGCACAAGCTGGACTACCAACCCATCGCCGACGACATTCGCGCGGCCATCGCCGTGCGTCACGGAGTCACCGTCCGTGACTTGCTGCTGGTGCAGTCGGGGACGATTCCCCGTACCTCCAGCGGCAAGATCGGGCACCGCGCCTGCCGCGCGGCCTACCTCGACGGCAGTCTCCGCAGCGGCGTCGGGTCCCCGACCGCTTTTGCTAGTGCAACAGACTGAATCCAGGAACCATGGCTGACACAGAATCTGACCTGCCCGACAACTTCGATACCACCGCCTCGGCGACCGACGGCGAGGTGCCCGCCAAGAAGACCGACATGACGGTCCCCGAGATGCGGCAGTGGCTGCGCAACTGGGTGGGCAAGGCCGTCGGGCAGTCGCCCGACGCGATCGACGAGTCGGTTCCCATGGTCGAGCTGGGGCTGTCATCACGCGACGCCGTGGCGATGGCCGCCGACATCGAAGACATGACCGGTGTGATGCTGTCGGTCGCGGTGGCGTTCCAGCATCCGACGATCGAGTCGCTGGCGACCCGGATCATCGAGGGCGAACCGGAACGGCCCGACGACGACCTCGACGGTGTCGACTGGACGCGCACCGGCCCGGCCGAGCGCGTGGACATCGCGATCGTGGGTCTGGCTACCCGGCTGCCCGGCGACATGAACAGCCCGGACGAAACCTGGCAAGCCCTGATGGAGGGCCGCGACGCGATCACCGATCTGCCCGAAGGGCGTTGGTCGGAGTTCCTGGAAGAACCGCGGCTGGCCGAGCGTGTCAAGAAAGCCCGCACCCGCGGCGGCTACCTCAAGGACATCAAGGGCTTCGACTCCGAGTTCTTCGCGGTGGCCAAGACCGAGGCCGACAACATCGACCCGCAGCAGCGGATGGCATTGGAGATGACCTGGGAGGCGCTCGAGCACGCCCGCATCCCGGCGTCCAGCCTGCGCGGCGAGGCCGTCGGCGTCTATGTCGGCTTCACCAACAACGACTACGGCTTCCTCGCCATTTCTGACCCGACCGTCGCGCATCCCTATGCGATCACCGGCAACTCGACCGCGATCATCGCCAACCGGGTGTCGTATTTCTTTGACTTCCGCGGCCCCTCGGTCGCCGTCGATACCGCCTGTTCGAGTTCATTGGTGGCAACCCATCAAGCGGTGCAGGCGCTGCGCAACGGTGAGTGCGACGTGGCGGTTGCCGGTGGTGTCAACGCGCTGATCACTCCCGCGGTGACCCTCGGTTTCGACGAGATCGGCGCGGTGCTGGCACCCGACGGCCGGATCAAGTCGTTCTCCGCCGACGCCGACGGCTACACCCGCTCGGAGGGCGCCGGCATGCTGGTGCTCAAGCGGATCGACGACGCCCGCCGCGACGGTGACCAGATCCTGGCCGTCATCGCCGGTAGCGCCATCAACCACGACGGCCGGTCCAACGGCCTGATCGCCCCCAACCAGGACGCGCAGGCCGAGGTGCTGCGCCGGGCGTACAAGGACGCCGGCATCGACCCGCGCAACGTCGACTACATCGAGGCGCACGGCACCGGCACCATCCTCGGTGACCCGATTGAGGCCGAGGCGCTTGGCCGGGTGGTGGGTAGGGGACGCCAGGCCGATCGGCCGGCGCTGCTGGGCGCGATAAAGACCAACATCGGCCACCTGGAGTCGGCGGCCGGGGTGGCCGCCATGGCCAAGGTGGTGCTGGCGCTGCAGCACGACAAGCTGCCGCCGTCGATCAACTTCGCCGGGCCCAGCCCCTACATCGACTTCGACGGCATGCACCTGAAAGTCATTGATACTGCGACGGATTGGCCGCGCTACGGCGGCTACGCCTTGGCGGGGGTGTCGAGCTTCGGCTTCGGCGGGGCAAACGCGCACCTGGTGGTGCGCGAGGTGTTGCCGGGCGACGTCCTCGAACGTGAGCCCGAACCCGAACCCGAGGTGGCCGCCGAAGCCGAGCAGGCCGAGGCGCCCAGGCTCGAAGGCCACTCGCTGAATTTCGACGATTTCGGCAATATCATCACCGACGAATTTGTGACCGACGACGCAGAGCCCGAGCTGCCGGGCGTGACCGAAGAGGCGCTGGAACTCAAAGAGGCCGCGTTGGAAGAGCTTGCGGCACAAGAAGATTCAGAGCCAACCAAGCCGCTGATCCCGCTTGCGGTGTCGGCGTTTCTGACCTCGCGCAAGAAAGCCGCGGCAGCCGAGCTGGCGGACTGGATGGAAAGCCCCGAAGGCCAGGCGGCGTCGCTGGAGTCGATCGGCCGGTCGCTGTCGCGGCGCAACCATGGCCGCTCGCGCGCGGTGGTGCTGGCCCACGACCACGAGGAAGCCATCAGGGGCTTGCGCGCGGTGGCCGAGGGCAAGCAGCGACCCAACGTGTTCAGCGTCGACGGGCCGGTGTCCAATGGCCCGGTGTGGGTGCTCGCCGGATTCGGTGCGCAGCACCGCAAGATGGGCAAGAGCCTGTATTTGCGCGACGAGGTTTTCGCCGAGTGGATCGAAAAGGTCGACGCACTGGTCCAGGATGAGCTGGGCTACTCGGTGCTCGAGTTGATCCTCGACGACTCGCAGGACTACGGCATCGAAACGACCCAGGTCACCATCTTCGCGATCCAGATCGCGCTGGGTGAGCTGCTCAAGCATCACGGCGCCAAACCCGCCGCGGTGGTGGGCCAGTCGCTGGGTGAGGCCGCGTCGGCCTACTTCGCCGGCGGCCTGTCGCTGCGCGACGCCACCCGCGCGATCTGCTCGCGCTCGCACCTGATGGGCGAGGGTGAGGCGATGCTGTTCGGCGAATACATCCGGCTGATGGCGCTGGTGGAGTACTCCGCCGACGAGATCAAGACGGTGTTCTCCGACTTCCCCGGTCTCGAGGTGTGCGTCTACGCCGCGCCCACCCAGACCGTCATCGGCGGACCGCCCGAACAGGTCGACGCGATCATCGCCCGCGCCGAATCCGAGGGCAAGTTCGCCCGCAAGTTCCAGACCAAGGGCGCCAGCCACACCCAACAGATGGATCCGCTGCTCGGGGAGCTCACCGCCGAGCTGCAGGGCATCAAGCCGATGAGCCCCACCGCCGGCATCTTCTCGACGGTGCACGAGGGCCGCTACATCAAGCCGGGCAGCGAGCCGATCCACGATGTGGAGTACTGGAAAAAGGGTCTGCGCCACAGCGTGTACTTCACCCACGGGGTCCGCAACGCCGTAGACAGCGGGCACACCACTTTCCTGGAGCTCGCGCCCAATCCGGTTGCGCTGATGCAGGTGGGCCTGACCACCGCGGACGCCGGCCTGCATGACGCCCAGCTGATCCCGACGCTGGCCCGCAAGCAGGACGAGGTCGAGTCGATCACGTCGACCCTGGCGCAGCTCTACGTCTACGGCCACGACCTGGACATCCGGACGATGTTCAGCCGCGCCAAAGGGCCCGAGGACTACGCCAACATTCCGCCGACCCGGTTCAAGCGCAAAGAGCACTGGCTGGACGCGCACTTCGCCGGCGACAGCTCGGTGCTGATGCCGGGCAACCATGTCGCGCTGCCGGACGGCCGGCACGTGTGGGAGTACGCGCCGCGGGAGAAGACCGACCTCGCCGCGCTGGTCCGGTCCGCTTCGACGACGGTGCTGCCGGACGCGCAGCTGACGGCCTCGGAGCAGCGGGCGGTGCCGGGCCTGGGTGCCCGGTTGGTGACGACGTTGACGCGGCACCCCGGTGGCGCGTCGATTCAGGTACACGCCCGTATCGACGAATCTTTCACGCTGGTCTACGACGCGTTGGTCGCTCGGGGTGGTGCTGCTTCGGTGCTGCCGGCCGCGGTCGGTGCCGGAACGGAGATCGCGGCGGCGACTTCCGACGCCGACACGGCCGCCGCGCCTGTCGCGGCGAGCCTCGTCGACGATGAAGACGCCGAAACGCTGTCGGACAGCTTGACCAACCGCTACATGCCGGCCGGCATGGGCCGATGGACACCGGATTCTGGTGAGACGATCGCCGAGCGACTGGGACTGATCGTTGCGGCGGCCATGGGCTACGAACCCGAGGACTTGCCGTGGGAGGTGCCGCTGATCGAGCTGGGCCTGGACTCGCTGATGGCGGTGCGGATCAAGAACCGGGTCGAGTACGACTTCGACCTGCCGCCCATTCAGTTGACGGCCGTGCGCGACGCCAATCTCTACGCCGTCGAGAAGCTGATCGAGTATGCGATCGAGCATCGTGACGAGGTTCAGGAGCTGGCCGAGCATCAGAAGACGCTGACGGCCGATGAGATCGCCAGGGAGCAGGCCGCGATACTCAGCGGGGCGACGCCGGCTCCGCCGCAGTCGGATGCGCCGATCCCGCCGCCGCCGACCGATCCGTCCGGCCCGGCGGGCAATGGTGCGGCCAATGGTGCCAAGCCGAATCTGGCCGGAGCAGCCGAGGCGCTGAACTCCGAGGCGGTCGCCAAGGCCCTGCACTCCGACGTTCCGCCGCGCGATGCCGCCGAGCGGGTCACCTTCGCCACCTGGGCGATCGTCACCGGAAAGTCTCCGGGGGGCATCTTCAACCCGCTGCCCAAGCTGGACGACGACACCGCCGCCAAGATGGCGCAACGGCTTTCCGAGCGTGCCGAGGGTCCGATCAGCGCCGAGGATGTGCTGACGTCGGAGACCATCGAGGCGCTGGCCGAGAAGATGCGCGCCTACTTCGAGGCCGGCCAGATCGACGGCTTCGTCCGCACGCTGCGGGCCCCGCAGAACGATTCGCAGGTGCCGGTGTTCGTGTTCCACCCGGCCGGCGGCTCGACCGTGGTGTACGAACCGCTGCTCAACCGGCTGCCGGCGGACACTCCGATGTACGGCTTCGAGCGCGTCGAGGGCACCGTTCAGGAGCGGGCTGCCCAGTATGTGCCGAAGCTGTTGGAGATGAACGACGGCAAGCCGTTCATCCTGGCCGGCTGGTCACTTGGCGGTGCGCTGGCATATGCGTGTGCGATCGGGTTGAAGCGAGCCGGAGCCGACGTGCGATTTGTCGGGATGATCGACACGGTGCGCGCCGGCGAGGAGATCCCGCAGACCAAGGAGGAAACCCGCAAGCGTTGGGACCGTTACGCGAAGTTCGCCGAGCGCACCTTCAACGTGGAGATCCCCGGGATCCCTTACGAGCAGCTCGAAGAGCTCGATGACGAGGGTCAGGTCAGGTTCGTGTTGGACATCGTCCAGCAAAGCGGTGTGCAGGTTCCGGGTGGCATCGTCGAGCATCAGCGGACGTCCTATCTGGACAACCGGGCGCTCGAGACCGTCGAGATTGAGCCCTACGACGGCCACGTGACCCTCTACATGGCGGACCGCTACCACGATGACGTCATCGAGTTCGAGCCGCGGTATGCGACCCGCAAGCCCGACGGCGGCTGGGGCGAGTTCGTGGCGGACCTGGAGGTGGTGCCGATCGGTGGCGAGCACATCCAGGCCATCGACGAGCCAATCATCGCGAAGGTGGGTGCCCACCTGGCCGGGGTGCTGAATAAGGTGGAGGCGCAAACCAGTCAGACAAGTGAGGTAGGCAAGTAGTGACGGGTACCGAGGCGGTTCCTTCTCCCCACAGCACAGCCGAGAAGCTGACTGAGCTCAACGCTCGCCTTGAATTGGCCAACGAGCCCGGCGGTGAGAAGGCCGCCGCCAAGCGCGACGCGAAGGGTATCCCGAGTGCTCGCTCCCGAGTCCACGCGCTGTTGGATCCGGGCACGTTCTTCGAAGTCGGGGCGCTGGCCAAGACCCCGAACGACCCGAACGCGCTATACGGTGACGGCTGCATCACCGGCCACGGCCTGATCGACGGCCGGCCAGTCGGGGTGTTCTCCCACGACCAGACCGTGTTCCAAGGCACCGTCGGCGAGATGTTTGGCCGCAAGGTCGCGCGGCTGATGGAGTGGTGCGCGATGGTTGGCTGCCCGATCATCGGCATCCAAGACTCGGGTGGTGCCCGGATTCAGGACGCGGTCACCTCGCTGGCGTGGTACGCCGAGCTGGGCCGCCGTCACGAGGCGCTGTCCGGTCTGGTGCCGCAGATCTCCCTCATCTTCGGTAAATGCGCTGGGGGAGCGGTCTATTCGCCGATCCAGGACGATCTGCTGGTCTCGGTGCGCGACCAGGGTTACTTCTTCGTCACCGGACCCGACGTGATCCGGGAGGTCACCGGCGAGGACGTCACCCTCGACGAGCTCGGTGGCTCCGACGCGCAGGCTCGCTACGGCAACATCCATCAGGTGGTGGATTCCGAGGCCGAGGCGTTCCAGTACGTGCGGGACTTCCTGTCATTCCTGCCGTCGAACTGCTTTGACAAGCCGCCGATCATCAATCCCGGGTTGGAGCCGGAGATCACGCCGAGCGACCTCGAGCTCGACACGATCGTGCCGGACTCCGACAATGCGGCCTACGACATGCACGAGATCCTGCTGCGGATCTTCGACGACGGCGACTTCCTCGACGTCGCCGCTCAGCACGGGCCGGCGATCATCACCGGGTATGCCCGGGTCGACGGGCGTCCGGTCGGGGTGGTCGCCAACCAGCCCATGTACCTGGCCGGGTCGATCGACAACGAAGCCTCCGACAAGGCGGCCCGGTTCATCCGGTTCTGCGACGCGTTCGAGATCCCGCTGGTCTTCGTGGTGGATACACCCGGATTCCTACCCGGGGCCGAGCAGGAGCGCAACGGCATCATCAAGCGCGGCGGCCGGTTCCTGTACTCGGTGGTGGAAGCCGACGTGCCCAAGGTGACGATCACCATCCGCAAGTCCTACGGCGGTGCCTACGCCGTGATGGGGTCCCGGCAGCTGACGGCCGACTTCAACTACGCCTGGCCCACCGCGCGTATCGCGGTGATCGGGGCGGAGGGAGCCGCGCAGCTGCTGATGAAGCGGTTCCCGGACCCGACGACGCCCGAGGCGCAGCAGATCAAGAAGGACTTCATCGAGGGCTACAACCTCAACATGGCGATCCCGTGGACCGCTGCCGAGCGCGGGTTCATCGACTCGGTCGTCGACCCGCACGAGACCCGGCTGCTGATCCGCAAGTCGCTAAAGCTGTTGCGCGACAAGCAATTGTGGTTTCGCGTGGGACGCAAGCACGGGCTGATCCCGGTCTAACCGACCTTTCGTCACATCCGCCACAGCGGCACCGGGAAACCTCGGGGCACATCGTTCGGAAAAGCGATATCACATACGATATCGCATTCGAGAAGTGTTCTATCCCAACCTTTTTGGTACTGATGCGGCCGGTGTTGACGGCATGCCGCTGCTACTTCCGCAGGGTGAATTGGTTTAGGTCGATGTAGCCCTTGCGGAAGAGATCCGCGCAGCCGGTGAGGTACTTCATGTACCGCTCGTAGACCTCTTCGGACTGAATCGCGATGGCCTCGCTTTTGTGTGCCTCTAAGCCCGCGGCCCAGACGTCCAGGGTCTTGGCGTAGTGCCGCTGCAGCGATTGGCGGCGCTTCAACTTGAAGCCGGCCTTCGCCGAGTGGTCCTTCACCATCTGGATGGTCGGCAGGGCGCCGCCGGGGAAGATTTCGGTCTGCATGAAGTCGCCGAACTCGACGATCTTCATCGTGAGCGGCAGGCCGGACGCGATGATTTCCTTCTCCGAGAGTTTCGTGATCGTGTGCAGCAGGAACGTGCCGCCGGCCGGCAACAGCTCATACGTCCTCTCGAAGAAGGCGTCGTAGCGGTCGTAGCCGACATGCTCGAGCGGCCCGATCGCCACGATCCGGTCCACCGGCTCGTGAAACCGCTCCCAGCCCTCGAGCAGCGCTCGCTTGGAACGTGGGCTGTCCAGTTCGTCGAGCATCTTTTGTGCGTGGGTGGCCTGATTCTTGGACAGCGTCAAGCCGATGACGTTGACGTCGTATTTCTCGATGGCTCGCAACATGGCGGCACCCCAGCCGCAGCCGAGGTCCAGCAGTGTCATGCCCGGCTGCAAGCCCAGCTTGCTGAGCGAGAGGTCGATCTTGGCGATCTGCGCCTCTTCGAGCGTCATGTCCTCGCCGCCAAGCCAGTAGGCGCACGTATACATCTGGGTGCGGTCGAGGAACAGGCGGAAGAAGTCGTCAGATAGGTCGTAGTGCGCCTGCACGTCCTCGAAATGCGGCGTCAGCTCGTCAGCCATGTGCATCACTCTAAGACGAACTCGGTTGGAGCGCTTCGCCGAAGCGGAGTGGCTATTGGTGTTGTAGCGCCAGCGCCCCGTCCGCCAATTCATCGAACCGCTCCAGCGCCGCGTCGGAGTCGGCGTCGATACCGCGCAGCGGCCCGCGGTCGGCGAGGTACCGCGGCGCCTAGCAGTGCCTCCGTGGCCTTTTCGCGCTGCGCTCAGGCTGGCCTGGTCGTCGCCGTTAGTTGCGGCCCACGCGGGTCAGGATGGCGGCCACGGCGACGGCGCTGGCAGCGGCGATCGAGGCTGATCGGGCATGCTGGGACATCCACAGCTGGGGTGACCAGCTAAGCGAACGTTTGTCGAAGGCACCGTGCGCTCCGTAGTCGTCGCCGGCGTCAGCATCGCGGGGCTCCCAGAGGTTGTTCGGTCGGTTAGGGCTCGCCGACTCGTTGGTTTGCTGCGAGGCGTAGCCGGTCATCGCCAAGTAGCGGTCGAGCAGCGCGGGGGCGAGTTTTTCGCCCAGGATGGTGGCGGCGGTGCTGGCGCCAACCCAGTACTGCTTGCGGCGGGGGTGTTCGGCGGCGAATAGCACCGCGCGAGCGGCGACTTCGGGCTGGTAGATGGGTGGCACCGGTTGTGGATGTTTCGGCAGCCGGGACAGCACCCAGGAGAACTGGGGTGTGTTGACGGCCGGCATCTGGACGACGGTGATGTGGATATCGCTGTGCTCGTGCATCAGTTCGGTGCGTACGGATTCGGTGAATCCGTTGATGGCGTGCTTGGCACCGCAATAGGCCGACTGCAGCGGGATGGCGCGCGAGCCGAGCGCGGAGCCGACCTGCACGACGGTTCCGCGGTTGCGGGGCCGCATGCGTTTCAGCGCAACCATGGTGCCGTAGACGTAACCCAGATAGCTCACCTCGGTGACGCGCCGGTATTCCTCGGCGGTGATCTGGTGGAACGGGGAGAACACGGAGGTGAACGCGTCGTTCACCCACACATCGATGGGTCCGAACGCCTCCTCGAATTGGGTGGCCGCCGCGTCAACCGCGTCATAGTCGGCGACATCGGTGGGAATCGCCAACGCCTGTCCTCCGGCGGCCTCGACGTCCTTGACGGCACCGTTGAGTCCGCCCTGCCCCCGGCAGAGCAGGGCGACGTTGTCGCCTCTGGCGCCGAATGCGCGGGCGACGGCACGCCCGATCCCTGCGCTGGCTCCGGTGATGACGACGTTCTGTGGGGCTGTCACGGAGGACCTCTTTCTGTGTGAGGGTGTTGCGGTTGTGTCGTTCGTGGGGCCCTCGGCTCGGGTGCGGCAGCGTCCGCCGCGGCGAGGATTGGGGCGTCAGGCCTTAGGGGACCGCCCCGGCCCGCGGCGTGGCTGGCTCTCGGCGGTGCTGACTTCGAGTTTCCGGCGCGGGACCCAATCCGGCCCTTCCAGCACGTCGGGGATGAGCCAGTACAGGATTGCGAAATCCGCCATCGCCAGCACGCCGTGCAGCACGATGTCGCGCGGTTCGAAGCCAAGCGGTCCAGGCACATGATGCGCCGCGAAGATCGCGCCGATGATCACCAGAGCCACCAACACCACTGCGCTGAGCGCAGCCACGGCCATCGCTGCGCGGCGCCGCAGAACGCCGAGGACGGCTAACACCCCGAACCCGCATAGCAGCGCGCTGTGCCAAGGCGTCAACGCGAGTACCAGGACCGGGGCGCCGGTGGGTGGGGCGTTGGGATGGATTGCGGCGGAGACGAATCCGGCGGTGCCCAAAGCGATCAACAACACGCCGTCGGCCAGGAGAAACCAACGGCCATTGCGGAAGTGGCTCGGGTTGCGGCTGACCAGGCGTAGTCCGGACGTCAAACGCCCCATGGGACCTTGGGTGACGGGCGACATCGATCAAGCCTCCGAGCACGGCGGGCGGGTGCGTGAAGTCGCCGGAACCGGCCAGCGGGCTGCGTCGACGACGACGGTCGGCGTGCCCGTCGGGATATCCGCGATGGTGTCAGACAGATCGATCATCTCCGATCAGCGGTGCTCATCTTGCGTCTCTGTCCGCGTACCCTTTCCGTCCCCGAACACGCACGGCACGGGAAACTCTCAGCGACATCCCAGGCGGCTGAAGCGGCCGTTGCAGTGCAGGTGGTGGGCAAGGCCCAGCAACCGAGCGCGAGTCGGACAACCAACTCGCCAGCGGACCAGGGTCGAGCCAACCGCTATCGGGCCCGCCGGTCGGACGCAACCACGTCACAGCGCGTCGTCGATGCCGGCGTCGGCGAGGCCGACCCGTACCGCCTCACCGCGGGGCCGGTCGGCCCGCACGATCGTGATGCCGCCGAGTTCTTCGTAAAGGACGTACTGGACGGCATCGAGGTCGGCCTGCCCAGCCTGACGCAGCAGTCGGTATACATCGCGCTGAGTCAAACCGGCGGATCGCAGCGCCGCCGCCTGCATGCGCCCGTGGGCCACCAGGACCAACGGCCGCCGGTCCAGAAGTCCAGCCAGCAAGCCGCGCCGCCGCAGCACTGCTACCAGGCGATGTGCCACCAGGAGGCTGACTAGGGCGACCAATCCAGTGGCAAACGACGTCGTAGACGACGTGGCGGTGCGACCGATGATCGCGCCAACCGCGACGGTCACCGCGAAATCGAAGACGTTGAACTCGGCGAGGATCCGCCGCTCGGAGAGCCGCAGGCCGATGACCGCGACGGTGAACAGCAGAAACGCCTTCAGCGCGGTCCACCCCAGTTCCGTGTAGGCGCTGAACAGGTGAGCCATGGCTGCCCCCTCCCGGTCGTGATCAGTCGCTTACCGCGCCGGTTGTCCCGATCCGCCCCGCCCGATCGGCGTTGACTCTTTGGAGCAAGAACGCCCCGCCGGGCGCGACGCGCAGCACGATCAGGGCCAGCCGATCCCGACGCCGTTGATGGGACGCAGTGGTCGGAGCACCGCGAAACAGGTCTCGGTAGCCGGCCCCAGCCCATAGGCCCGCGACAGCGGTGTCAGTCAATCCCGCGCGGGCGCGGGAGCGGTCCGCAACGGCGAGCCCGAGCGCGGTCAGCGCGTGTACGGCGTCCACCCACACCCCCATGGCGAGCACTTCGGGGCTGGGCCGCAAACCGGACAGGGCAGCCTGGGTGAGTTGGCGTGCTCCTAGGATCCGGGCGATCACGACGCTCTTGTTGTCGACCTTCACGTGATGGACGCTCTTCATCACCTGTTGCGGCGCGATGAGTAGGGCCGCCCCCCAACCGGCGCGAAGCAGCTCGATCTGCCTGAATGTCGTTGCGCGGCTGGTCATGGCTTCCTCTTCCAGACGGTGCTCACCGGCGATATTGATTAGCGCTGGGGGCGAGCGCCATCCCGTGTCCGGGGCGGGTCGTGTTGGGGGCGAGCGCGCCGTCGGCCGCCGGTGTTAGCCCGTCGAACAGTTTCGGCTCCAGCCGGGTGTGGTCGATGAAGTACTCGATGTGGCGCAGGTTGGTCACGGCAGCGGCAACCGGGGCGTGCAGCGCGGGTGCGCAGTGCGCCGACACCTGCAGGTTGTGCGACGCGGCGATCGCTGCGCCAGCCAGCCAGCCGGTGTACCCGCCGCACCGGGTGGCGTCGAGTTGCAGGCAATCGACCACGGGCGCCAGCCGGCGCGCGTCATAGCGGTCGGATACGTACTCGCCGGCGGCGACGTCGCATCGTAGGGCGTGTCGGACGACGCGCAGGCCCTCGATGTCGTCGCTGCTGACCGGCTCTTCGAACCAGCTGACCCCGAGGTCGTCGAGGGCGGCACCGGCCCGGCGAGCCTGAGCCACGGAGTAGCCGCCATTGGCGTCCACCATGAGTTCGACGTCATCGCCGGCCAGCTCCCGCAGCTGGCACACCCTGTCAATATCCCGCGTCAGTTTCGTGCCCCAGTCCTGGCCGATCTTGATTTTCATCGCGGCGCACCCGGCCGCCTGCCAGGTCGCGACCTGTTCGCCGAGTTGGGTGTCGTCCAGGGAGGTGAAGCCGCCCGAGCCATAGATCGGCACGGTCGGACGGGTTTGCCCCAACAGCGTTGAAAGCGGCTCGTCATGCAGCCGGGCTTTGAGATCCCACAAAGCGATATCGACGGCACTGAGCGCCTGCATGACCAGCCCGCGGGTGCCGACGTTGCGGCAGTGGCGGCGCATCGCCTCCCACGCGCCCGCGATGTCGAAGGGATCCCAGCCGGTGACGACGCCGGCCAGCTCCTCGGAGATGACGGCGGCCGCCGCCGGGGAGCTGTAAGTCCACCCGAGTCCGGTGGCCTCGCCGGCGTGCACATGCACGACGACGACGGTGGTGGCATCCCATGTCAGGGTGCCGTCGGCCTCGGGTTCGGGGGTCTCGACGGTGTAGGTCGAGACGTCGACCGCATCGATACCGGCGCAGGTCACGGGCGGACCCCTGACTGCTCGCGTGCCCGGCCGCGCCCCGCCGCGTGGTCGGCCATCAAGTCCGCGGCGCGCGCGGCCAGTGCCATGATGGTGAGCGCGGGGTTGGCCGAGCCCTGGGTCGGCATGGTGCTGCCGTCGACGACGTAGAGGCCCTCGGCGCCGAATACCCGATGCTCGGCGTCGATGACGCCGTCTTCTGCGCGGGCCGCCATGCGGGCGCCGCCGACGAGGTGCGCGTAGCGCTCGATGGTGATGACCTCCTCGGCGCCCGCCGCGCGCAGGATGTCCTGCATGACGGTGGTGGCGGCATCGATCAGCTGTCTGTCGTTGTCGCATTGGCTGTAGGCGAAGTGGGCCACCGGCAGACCGTGGCGATCTTTCTCGTCGGCCAGAGTGACGCGGTTGTCTGGTTGGGGCAGCAATTCGCACAGCGCGCCCAGGGTGGCCCAGTGCACGTAATCGCGCATGTATTCGCGCAGCGTTGTGCCCCAATGGCCCTGGGCGGTGACGTGCTCGGCCCAGGTGATCGGCAGCGGGCTGACGGTCTGGACCGACCAGCCGCGTTTATAGGGTTTGGCCGGGTCGGTTTCGTAAAAGGCCTCCGTACTGACCTCGGGTGGCGGCGATTTGTACATTCGGATCTCGTCGCTGAACCGACCTGCGGTCTGGGGTGCGCCCTGCACCATCAGGTTGCGGCCGAGCTGGTCGTGGTCGTTGCCCAGGCCGCGCTCGTAACGGTTGGTGGCCGACAACAGCAGCAGTCGCGGGGTCTCGATGGAGTAGCCGGCGACGACGACCGCGCTGGCGCGTTGCCGGTGCGCGACGCCGGCGTGGTAGTACTCGACGCCGGTGACGCGACCGGTGTCGTCGTCGACGAGCACCCGCGCGACCTGGGAGTCGGGCCGGATCTCGGCGCCGTGCGCCAGTGCGTCGGGGATGTGGGTGATCAGCGGGCTGGCCTTAGCGTTGACCTTGCAGCCCTGCAGGCAGAACCCGCGGTAAATGCAGTGCGGCCGGTTGCCGAAGCGGCCGTTGGGGATGGCGACCGGCCCGACCCGCATCTCGATCCCGAGCTTCGCGGCGCCGCGCAGCGCGATCTGACCGTTTCCGCCGACCGGGTGCGGACTGTGCGGGTAGCGGTGCGGATCGCCCCAGGGCCAGTCCTGTCCGGCGACGGGCAGCTCGGCTTCGATTTGCTCGTAGTAGGGCCGCAGCGTGTGGTAACTGATCGGCCAGTCCGCACCCACGCCGTCGGCGCTGTAGGTGTGGAAATCCGACGGGTGAAACCGCGGGACGTAGCCGGCGTAGTGCACCATCGATCCGCCGACACCGCGACCGGAGTTGTTGGAGCCCAGCGGGACCGGGTCGGAGCCACCGATTTGTCGAGGATCGGTCCAGTACAGCCCGTGTGAGGCGCGTTCATCGCTGACCCAGTCGGTGTCCGGGTTCCAGAAGGGTCCGGCGTCGAGCACGACGGTGCGCCAGCCCTTTCGGGCCAGCCGCTGCGCCAGTGTGCCCCCGCCGGCGCCGGCGCCGACGATGACGACGTCGACCTCGTCGGTCTCGTCGTAGCGGCGCATGTCGGCGCGTAGCCGGTGGTTGCTCCGCGAACCGTCGTTCGGGATCAGCCAGGCCGATTCGTTGCGGGCCCGGATGGTTCGGTAGTTACTCACCGGGCCGACCGCCCGGCAGGTCGTCGTCGGCTTTGCGGGCCCGCTCGACGCGCTGGGCGAACGGGATCGGGTCGACGTCGTGGTGGTCGGCGACTTCCCATTTCTCGGCGGCGTTGATGCCGGGGTTGAGGTAGCCGCGCGGGTAGGCCGGGCCGGCGAACCCGATCTCGTTCCATGCCCAGGGATGGGAGTAGAACGCGGCACAGGCGTACCGCGTCCACAGACTCCAGACACGCTTGGCCGCCAACCCGTGCCAGGACCCGCCGCTGGCCGCCAGGTCGGCCACGTCCTGCAGCAGCCGTGCTTGCTGCGCGACGCTGAGTTCGGCGTAGCCGGCGTGGTGGCGCGCCCGCGCGTCCTCGTCGAGGTGGGCCAAGGTGTCCCGCCAGGCCCGGCCATCTTCGGGCAGGTCGTCGTAGTGCCAGCCGTCGGTTTCGCCGTTCGAGAGCCGCTCGTCGATCAGCGGTAGCACCGGGACCCGCGGCTCGCCGTCTTGGCCCAGCAGCAGGTCGAGCATCGGCTGGGCGACGCCGACCTCGTGCGCGGTGAAGAACGACAGCATCTTGGGCAACGTCAGGCGCGCGAGCACCACGCCCGCGGTCACGTCGTCCCACATGTGCGCCTGATCCAGCACGTCGAACCCCGGGAACCGGCCCCGGCCCTGCGGGGTGATCGCGCGCTGCGTCTTCGGGCGGAAGGGCATCAGGTGTCCTCCCCGTCACCGGGCAGCGGAAGGTGTTCGCGGCGCAACAGCGCGGCCAGCAGACCCATCCCACCGACCAGCGACGCCAGCAGCGGCGCGAAGGCGGGCGGCCCGGATTCCATGTTGTATTTGGTGAAGCCGCCGGGCCGTTGCTTGATGCCGCGCATATGCAGATAGAAGCCCTGCAACCCGTTGATCACGATCGCCGCGCTGGCCGCCGGCAGGACGGTGCGGGCCGCCCGTCGGGAGAAGACGCCGGCGGCGCCGGCCGGGATGGCGGTGGGAACCACCACGATCGGCCACCACATCATCTTGTTGCCGAAGCTGGCGGCGTCGTGCGAGAAGTAGATCTCCCCGGCGGTGACCGCGGCACCGGCCGCCGTGAGCGCGGACAAGGTGCGCTCGAAGCGGCCGGTACGAATATCGTGCAGGGCCTCACGCACAAGCGTCATCGTGTATCGCCCTTCTTTTCGCCGGGCAGGTACTGCTGCACCTTCTGCTTGATCCCCTGTTTGATGAAACCGGCCGCGTCCTCGTCGCCGCCGAGCACCGCGTAGACCAGCGACTTGGCCTCGGCGAAGGTCGCGTGCGGCGGGATGGGCGGAACGTCGGGGTCGCAGCGCACGTCCAGCACGGTCGGGCGATCGGCGGACAACGCGCGTTCCCACGCACCGCCCAACTCGGCGGCGTCGTCGATGTTCTGGCCGTGTAAGCCCAGACTGCGGGCGAATCCCGCGTAGTCGACGTCGGGCAGCGACTGCGAAGCCTCGAACTTCGGCGAGTTCTCCATTGCCCGCAGTTCCCAGGTCACCTGGTTGAGGTCGTTGTTGTGCAGCACCGCGACGATCAACCGGGGGTCCGTCCACTGCTGCCAGTACTTCGCGATGGTGATCAACTCGGCCATGCCGTTCATCTGCATCGCCCCGTCCCCGACGAACGCGATGGCCGGCCGGTCCGGGTGGGCCCACTTCGCGCCGATCACGTACGGCACGCCCGGGCCCATGGTGGCCAGCGTGCCCGACAGTGACCCGCGCACCCCGGCGGTGAACTTCAGTTGCCGCGCATACCAGTTCGCCGAGGAACCCGAGTCGGCCGCGACTATCGCGTTGGCCGGCAGCCGCTGCGACAGTTCGTGGAAGATCCGCATCGGGTTGATCGGGTCGGCATCGGTCATCGCCCGCCGCTGCACGGTGTTCCACCACTTCGCCACATGCTTTTCGACCTGCTCGCGCCACGACCGGTCGGGCTTGCGCTGCAGCAACGGGATCAAAGCCTGCAGCGTCGCTTTGGCGTCGCCGACCAGATTCAGCTCGTAGGGGTAGCGCATCCCGATCCATTTGCCCGACCGGTCGATCTGCACCGCACGGGCCTGGTCGAGTTTGGGCAGGAACTGCGTGTACGGGAAGTTGGACCCGACGGTGAGCAGGGTGTCGCAGTCCATCATCAGATGCCAGCTCGCCGTCGTGCCAAGCAAACCGATGGAGCCGGTCACCCACGGCAAGTCGTCGGGCAGCACGTCCTTGCCCAGCAGGGCCTTGGCCGCGCCCGCCCCGAGCAGATCGGCTACCTGGGTCAGCTCCTGGACGCAGTCCCGCGCCCCCTGCCCGACCAGCATGGCGACCCGCTCGCCCGCGTTGAGCAGGTCGGCGGCCGCCCGCAGTGCGCCGTCGTCGGGGGTGACCCGCGATCCGCTGAGCCCCAGGCTGGAGGGCACCTGCTTGAATGCGTGCCCGGGCGCCTCGTACTTGAGCTCCATCACGTCGGAGGGGAAGATGAGGCAGGTCGGGGCGCTCTCGCTGATCGCGACCCGGATCGCCCGGTCGATGAGATTGGGCAGCTGCTGGGGCACGGTGCACATCTGCACGTAGTCGCTGCAGACGTCCTTGAACAGGGTGAGCAGGTCCACTTCCTGCTGGTACGAGCCGCCCATCGCCGAGCGCTCGGTCTGGCCCACGATGGCGACCACCGGCACATGGTCGAGCTTGGCGTCATACAGGCCGTTGAGCAGATGAATCGCGCCGGGCCCGCTGGTCGCGACGCAGACTCCGACTTCGCCGGAGAACTTGGCGAACCCGACCGCCTCGAACGCGGCCATCTCCTCGTGCCGGGCCTGCACGAACTGTGGCTTATTGTCGGCACGCTCCCAGGCGGCGAGCAGACCATTGATGCCGTCCCCGGGAAAACCGAAGACCTGATCCACACCCCAATCCCGCAACCGGGCCAGCAGGACATCACCGACAGTGTCAGACACTGTGCATCACTCCACATCACGGGGTTCACGGGGCCCGGCGGGCGGGCCACTGGTGCGCGATCCCGGGTATCAGGCGGACGTACCCGCTCGTGTCGCAGACATCCGCGAAGTCCCAAACTCTCAGCAAGATCCAAGGTGTGAAGAGCCGAGCCGGCGCGCCTGCCGCTCACCGCCGCGCGTGGATTGTCACCGCGGCGGGTGCGGATCCTGGTTCTCGCCACCACGGCGCGGTGCGATGTTTTGCAGCGCGGCCGACGCCCGGATGAACGCGAGGTGGCTCAATGCCTGCGGTATGTTCCCCATTAATTCGCCGGTGCTCGCCACCTGCATCTCCGACATCAGGCCTAGCGGACTGGCGACCGAGTCCAGTCTTCTCAGCAGGTGGCTCGCTTCGTCGGCTCGCCCTACGCAGGCCAAGGCGTGCACCCGCCAGAAAGCGCAGGCGGTGAAGGTCTCCTCCTCGTCACGAACCCCGCTGTATCGGTAGAGCAGCGGACCCACGCCGAGTTCGGCGCCGATGGCGTCGATGGTGGACGACATCTTCTTTCCCCGGTCGAATCCGAATTCGGCGGCCAACAACACCGAGGCGTCCAGATCCTCGGTACCCGCGTAAAAGGTGTACGACTGTTTGGTGTCCGACCAACAGTGCTGCCCGACCCAGCTCTTGATCCGTTGAGCTTCCGTGCGCCAGCGCTTTCCGGTGCCGGTCAGGTGCCCGGCTTGAGCGAGGCGGGCCGCGGCGTCCAGTGCCCGCCAGCAGTTCATCTTGGAGAAGGTGTAGGGCTTTTCGGCGTAGAGCTCCCAGATTCCCGCGTCGTCGCGGCGCCATACGTCCGCGCAGCGATCGGCCAGGTCCGCTAGTTCCCGGGCGGAGCCGACATCGAGCACGTGGCCGCAGAAAACCCAATCGGCGACCGTGCCGAACAGGTCGCCATACACGCCGAGCTGCGTTTGACAGGCCGCGTCGTTGCCGACCATCACCGGCCGGCTGCCTCGGTAACCGGGGACGTCGGGGCGCCGCACGGTTTCGGGAATGGCTCCCCCCAGCGTGTACATCACGTGAATGTCGGGCCCGTTGTCGTGGACGGCGTTCAACAGCCAGGCAACGGCGGCGTGCACCTCTTCCTGCAAACCCAGGACCGCTAGGGCGTCGATCGTCAACGCCGCGTCACGGACCCAGGAGAATCGGTAATCCCAGTTCTTCGCACCACCGACACGCTCGGGCAACGAGGTGGTCGCCGCGGCGGCGACCGCGCCGGTCCGGGCGATCACCAGGGTTTTCAGCGCCAGAGCGCTACGTACAATCCGTTCTCGGCCGGCGCCGGCCCACTGCACCTGCCTCGACCACCGCCGCCAGTTCTGCGCCGTGGGATCGATGCGCTCATCGATGGAATCAACCCCGCACAAAAACAACGGTTCCTTATCCGTTGCAACCACCGCCGCGATCCGGCGCTCACCTTCGGCCACCGCGAAAGTTGCCTCGACTCGATCGAAACGCACCGTCAAGGCGATCTGCTTGCTGCACCGCACACCCATTGTCAGTGTCCCGGCGTGCAGGATCGGGCCTCGTTCATCGTCGTCGACCCACGGCTGCCAGCGACGAAGACCCTCACCGGGTATCACCGCCAAACGAAGCTCGACCGAGCCGCTGATTCCATCGACACGCCGGGCGAGCTCGCTCCACGGCAACGCGCCCGCGCTGCCCGAGTTCAGGCAGTCCGTGATGCGTACCTGCCCCGTCGACGTCGTGAACGTGGTTTCCACCAAGTTCGTGTCGGGCAGGTAGCGACGCGTCACGGTGGTGGTCTCCGCGTCCGCCGGTTGCAGCGTGATACGGCCGCCGCGGTCCGGGTCCAGCAGTGCGGCGAACGGGGGCGGGGAGTCCAACCTCGGCACCGCCCACCAGTCGATCGACCCATCGGCGGCAAGCAGCGCGACACCCCGCCCGTCGCCCAACACACCGTAGTCACCGATGTCCGCGAAACCGTCCGGGTCGCGGATATCGCGCAGACGTCGATCGTCGTCCATCACTGCCTCCTGTTTGAACAGCCGTCGGCCCTCACGTCGGTCTCCTCAGGGCGGGGGCACTGGCGGCCGTTTCGTCAGCATCGGCCCGCCGGCCGAAGATAGTCATTCCACTCGCGTTTGACTATCCCGCGGATCGCGTCGCGATGGCCACGAAGATGGTCGCGGGTCGGCCCGCCGACGGCGGCGCGCAGTCTTGCGGCCGGTTACAGCGGAGCGCTCCCCGGCGAGGCAGGAACCGTCAGCGCCCCGTCCACCAACTCATCGAACCGCTCCAGCGCCGCCTCGGAGTCGGCGTCGATACCGCGCAACGGCCCGCGGTCGGCGAGGTAGCGCTGGGCATACAACGCGGCGACCAGTGCCTTGCGCTCACCGCCGCGAGTCTCCCGCTCCCAGGCGGCCTGCTCGATCAGCAGCGCGCCCGCATAGACGTCGCCCATGAACTGGGCCAGCGGGAACAGCCGCGCCTCGGCGACGGTGCTGTCGAGTTTGGTCCAGGCCGTGATCGCCGCGTTCAGATCCTCGATGCGTCGGGCCACCAGGCCGGTGGTTTCGTCGTCGTCGGAGACCGACACCGCGTCGTGCAGCCGCGCCAACAACGTCTCGTGCGCCTGGGTCTGCTCGATACCGCGGCGCACATCCAGACACAGGATGTTGTCCGGGCCCTCCCAAATCGTGTTCACTTGCGCGTCACGCAAAAGCCTTGCCACCGGCCAAGTCTCGATATAGCCGTTGCCGCCGTGGATTTCGATCGCATCCGAGGCCGCGGTGATCCCCAGCCGGCACGCCTTGAGCTTGGTGACCGGCACCGCGATGCGCTGCCGAATGACCTTCGGCTGGCGATGGTTGGCGGCCCCGGTGCCGTCGAAAACCATTGCCTGCGCGGCTTCGACGTCGACGATCAGCTCGGCCAGCTTGCGCCGCATCAACGGCTTGTCGATGAGCGCGCCGCCGAACGCCTGCCGTTGCCTCGCGTAGCACAGCGACTCGACCAGGGCGCGGCGCGCGTTGCCCAGCCCGAACAACGCGATCCCCAGGCGCGCGGCGTTGGTCAGCTCCATCATCCGGCCCAGGCCCTTGCCGTCGGATGGGCCCGCTTGAGCTTCTGGCCGGTCGGCTTCTCGGACAGCAGAAACGCCTCGGCGTCGACGAACTCGACCTCGCCGGAGGCCACCGAACGAGTGCCGAGCTTGTCCTTCAGCCGCCGCACCCGCACGCCGTTGCGCGAACCGTCGCGGCGGGTGCGCAACACCAGGAAGTTGGCGATGCCGCGGGTGGAGTCGGGAGCACCCTCGGGTTTGGCCATCACCACGAAGGCCTCTCCGGCGCAATTGGACGCGAACCACTTGAACCCGTTGAGCAGCCAGCTGTCGCCGCTGCGCGTCGCCGTCGTCTCCAGCGCCCCGAGATCGGAGCCGCCGGTGCGCTCGGTCAGCAGCTGCGCCGTCTCGCCCGCCCATTCGCCGGAGAAGAACTTGGCCAGCACATGCTCGGCCACGTCGGCCGGCGCGTAGGCGGCCACCAGCGACTGGACCATGCCACCGCCGGTGCCCAGCGCGCAGCCCATCCCGATGTCGGCCTGGTTGAGCAGATAGTTGGACGCGAACAGCGCCAGCCCCGAGCTCACTTTGGCCGCGCGCGCATCGGTGCGCAGCGCCTGCTGGGCATCCAGCACCGCGCGCTTGGACTGCGTGAACGACTCCGGCATGACGACGTGGCTGACATCGTGTCCCCACCGGTCGTAGCGCTCCAGCCGTGGCGGGTTGCGGTCCGTCTCGTCGGCCCACCGTGCCACCGGACCGCCCATCAGCTCACCGATACGCGTCAAATGTGGCTCTACGACCGCTAATTCGTCCGGCTGCAGGTAATAGGCCATGGTGAACTGCAATGTGGGGTCGGTCAGGTACCAGTTGAGGCCGACGGCGCCCCGGTAGCTGTCCGTGCGATAGCGGTGCGACTTTTCCGGGGTGGAGAAGGGCAGCCGATCCACGGCCTCTACGTCGTAGTCGCTCATCCCGCGACGGTATTACAGCCGGGACGCCGGGTGAAGACGCTGCGCCGACCGGCCCAGTGGCTTGTTAGCCCTTGGCCGGCCCGGTCAGAAAAACCAGCCGGAAATTGCCGATCTGTACCTCGTCGCCGCTGCTGAGCAGCGCGGAGTCGACAGGTTCGCGGTTGAGATAGGTGTTGTTGAGGCTGCCGAGGTCAACGACGTGGAATTTGCCGTCTTCCCTGCGGAACTCGGCGTGCCTGCGGCTGACGGTGATGTCGTCGAGGAAGACGTCGCTGGCGGGATGCCGGCCAACCGACATGACGGGCTTGTCCAATCGAAACTGCGATCCGGTGTTAGGACCGCGCTTCACCACCAGAATGGCCACCCCGCTTCCCAACGTGCTGCATATCCTCGACGGCTGCCTCCGCGACGGCCGCCGACGTGTCGAAGTTGCCGTGCACCTCGGCGCGCGAGGCGGCGGGGATCTTGCTGGTTCCTTCATCGAGCACCCGACGCACCGCCTGCCGATGATCCGTCGTCAGGCGTGGGAGGTGTTCTGCTGCGGCCGTCATGTCGCCACCCCTCAGGCGGCTTGCGGTAGATCCGGGCTGGCGCCCACTTCTCGCGGCTCCGGTTGGCGCGGGGCTGGAGCCCAGCCCACGTAGGTCAGATACAGCCCCACCAGGGCGAATGCAACACACAGCGCCATCCACCAGCCCTGCGCGCCGATCATGCTGTTGGCCACCGACGCGAATGCCTTGGGAAAAGCCAAAAGAAGCAGTCCGCGCAGGGTGACTAGCCAGCCGATCAGGGACACGATGATCGCCGCGGCGCCCTTCCAGTATTGGTGGGTTGCCACGATGACGAGGCCGAACGCCAGGATGAAAGCGCCGGCCACCCACGACCACATCGGGCTAGCCTCGAAGTCCGAAAGGACCGTGCGCATGTCCGATGCGCGTGCTACGGCCGTGACATCGACGATGACCAGGAAAGGGCCGAGTACGCGGGCAAACATGCGTGTCCTGGCCTGCGGTTGCGGTGAAGCATCCATCTGCCGTGCCTCCATCTGATGCTGGCTCGTGACATCTCATAGGAGCATTCGACGGGAGTGACACGGTAGGGACCGAAGTCCCGTCCGGTTGGGGTATTTGTCAGTTCACAAGTTTCGCGGGGCAGGCGTCGTCGGCGGTGACTTATGGCCCTCGCTCAGCGGGTGGGCCGGGGCGCATGATCGGCCGAGTGGTCACTGACTAAGGAGACGACGATGAAGGCCAACGTGGGTGACTGGCTCGTGCTCAAGGGCACTACGACCGAGTTAGCGGATCAGCGCGGCCTGATCACCGAGGTGCGTGGGGCAGACGGCGCACCGCCGTATGTGGTGCACTGGCTTGCCAGTAACCACGAGGCAACGGTGTTTCCGGGCTCGGATGCCATCGTCGTTAGCGCGGCCGAACAACGACGGTCCGACGAACAGGCGCGTGAGCGCGTCAACGCAATACAGGCGGAACTGACTCATCACCATAGCGGCGAATAGCTCAGACGGCCGACCACACTCACCCGCTGCCCGCGGTTCTTATACCGGCGCGACGAACTCCGAGGTGTAGTACTCCGCCGGGTTCTGGGAGTTCGGATTCGGCCGATCGATAATCACCCAGACACCCGTCGTGCCCGGCCGAATGGTGTCCGACACGGTCGCTGTTCCATTGCCGGCCCCGTCGGTGTCAAGGCCAGAAAAGGTGACGCCCGGATCCCCGGGGCCGCAGTTGCCCGCCGCAGGCCGAGGTTCCTGGATCAGGCCGACGTCGAAGTGGGTTCCCGGGTCGGGCGCGTCGGACAGATGCACCTCCGCGACCGCTTTCCCGCCGGTGGAATGAACGATCGCTTGACCGGTGCCGAGCGCGGACCGCGGCACCATGGGCACGATGCTCACCAGGCTGAAATCGCAACGCCTGAGCTTGCTGTCCAACACGACAATTGTGCCGGCTTCGGCCCCGGCTGTGGCGATCCCCGCGGTCGCCACCGGTGACATCGCCACAGTGAATGCCGCTCCGCATACGGCTAAGCGTTTACGCGTGTGCATCGGATCGCCTACTTTCCGCCGTGTTATTCGGATCACAGCGGAGTAGATATTGACCGTTATTCGCCCGAATTAAACCAATTACGATGAATTACTCAACCGTCAATTAATGCGGTTATTCGACCGGTGACAAATTGCGACCGCTTGAATTGCAAAACTCATGCAATGCAAGCGTTTTCGCGCGGCTATTAGGGCTTGATCCGGATCTGGCCGGGCGACCACCAACCGGTGCGGGTTGCCGTGCCCAGGTCGAGTTGGGCGGGCTGGGCGTCGGCGATGGTGTCGAACTTGCGCAGCGATCCCCAGTCGCGGCCCAAGTCATGCGACAGGTAGGTGGACATCACGTGCGCGCGCAGCAGCAAGTCGGTGATGCCCAGCAGGCCGCCGTTGACGCCGTCCTGCCAGGTGTCGGTGTCCTGCTTCTTGGCGTTGTAGTCCGGGGTGATGCGGAACTTCGGGATCTCGGTGACGCCGTTGACGTGCAGCATCGGCTGCTGACACGGGAACGCGAGCCCGACCGCCCAGTCCATCAGTACCGGCTGCGTCGAGCCGACGTACTCCTGCAACGAGCGCAGCTCCGGCACCCGCGGCGGGGTCACCGCGATCCAGTCGTCCGGGGTCAGGGACAGATCCTCGGCGACCACTCGCACGGCGACCGCGTCCGCGGGCATGTCGGACCGGGCGAAGCGCAGGTTGCGCCAGACCTTCGGCTGCTCCCCGTACAGGTCGTAGGGCACCAGCCGGCCGGCCGGCAGCACGGAGCCACCGGGACCGGGTCTGCCGAATTCCAGTACCACGGTCTGCCCGTTGGTGTGGTGGTGCAGGATGCTGTTGCCGGCGATCGTGCCCGCGGCGGTCACCACCACCAGCGAGTGTCCGGGATCGGGTTTCGGCAGCTGATACCACGCCGAGGTCAGCCTGCTCTGCTGTTGCGCGCCGGTGGTGTAGCTACCCGCCAGCGGAACCTGATCGGGGTTGAGGCCGTAGGGCAGCGGTACCGTCGACCCGTTGACGCCCGGCGACTTCAGCTTGGTCGGCCCATACCAGTCATAGTCGGTGCCGGGCTGCGGCACCGCCGTCTCCCGAACCGCTTCGGCCAGAGTGCGTTCCGGTACGCCGCCGGGGGTGAATCCTGTCGGGTTGACACCACCCAGTGCGCCTAATGGGCCGTAATCGCCCGGCAAGGGCGCCATAAATCCGGCGTTGCTGTCCGGCTCGACGAGCACGTCGTCGGCCAAACCGCAGCCGCCGCTGAACTCGCGCAGGTTGTCCCAGGCGTTGGAGTAGGTGGGGTACTGGCGCACGATGCCGGCCACCATCGACGCCACGAACACCAGTGCCATGAAGCCGGCCGCGAGCGGGATAGGCGCCGCCGTCAGGGCGCGCGCCAGTCGGCCCTGGCCATGGCTGGTGTCCACGAAGTGCAGCCAGGTCGCGTACACCGCGGTAATCGCGAACAGTGCGAAAAATATTGTGCTGATCGAGATTCCGCCGACTTTCGGCATGGAGCTGTTGAACGGCACGCCGTAGCTCGAGACGTACCACCAACCGTTGGTGGTGGCGAAGCACAGTGCCAACACGAACATCACCGCCGCCACGAATGCCATCCGGTTACGCGACCAACGCAGCACCTTCGGCGACACCAGCACCGTGGTCAGCGCGGCCATCGCCGCGCCCACCGCGGCGAACAGACCGAAGTGGTGAACCCACTTGGTCGGAGTGAACATCAGGAAGAACATGGTGCCGAAGATGACGCCCATCAGCCGCCACGCCGGCCCGCGGGCGACCCCAGGAACTCGCTTGCGCCGCAACATGATAAACAGCGCCGTAAACAGACACAGCGCGGTGATCAAGAACCCGAAGCGGCGCGACAGGGACCCGTCGACGGTGGGCAGGATCAGGTAGTAGTAGCGCAGATTCTCGGTGTACCAGGCCTGGCTGGGTCCGATCGCGGTGCGAATCCTGGTGGCCTCCAACACTGTTGACAGCGTCTGGTCGGCGAACACGACGGTGAGGATGACGAAACCGGCGGCCAGTATCGGGGCCACCAGCGGCCAGGTCCCGACCACACGATGGCGGCGCACCAGAATCCGCAGGATCGGACGGCCACCGGCGACCAGCGCGGCCACCGCGATCAGACCGGTGGGCTGCACGCCCAGGGTGAATGCCGCGGTGATCACCGCCAGTGCCGCCGGGGTCAGCCGAGACGCGCACATCGAGCGCTCGATGAGCACGTAGGTGATCAGCGAACCGAGCGCGATGATGGGTTCGGGACGCAGACCGTTGTCGAACGGCATCCACGCGGTCAGCAGCACCAAGCCGGCCGCCCAGTTGGCTGCCTTGCTCGACGTGACCGCGGGCCCCAATCGGGGCAGCACCTCACGTGACAGCAGCAGCCAGCACACCAGCCCGGCGACCAGGTCCGGCAGTCGCATCCACAAACTGTCGTCGCTGACGTGGGTCATCAGCGCCAGCAAGTTGTAGTACCAACCGAAAGGGTCCTCCGGGCTGCCGAACCATCGGAAGTAGTTGGACATGTAGCCGGCGTGGTCGGCGACCCGGGCCATGCCCAGGATATAGCCGTCGTCCGAGGAGTTCGCGCCGATCACATGCCACAACACGAACCCGAAAATCACCGTGGCATCGGCGAGGGTGAATTTCTTCCAACGGGTCGGGATCAGCCGGTGCATCCGGCGACCATCCAGTTGGTCCAGCCGCCACAGCGCGACCAGCGAGACGATGGTGGACAGGATGGCGCCCACCATCGCCAGCAGCTTGAGTGTTGTTGGGGTGGTGGAGAACCGGGTGTCGATGGTCGCCGAGAACTTCAATCCGGGTGGCGCGGGGCCGGTCAGGTCGGTGAACACCCCGACGATCTGTGGGCGCAGGTTGGGGTCGGCGAAACCGCCGGACTGTGGCTTGCCCGCGACGTCGGTCAGCCCGACGAAGGTGGCGAAAGTGCCTGCGCGCGTGGAGGTTATCTCAATGCGCTGGCACTGTGGAGACGCTGCCTGCTCGCGCGACACACTGGCGATCACCACATTGCGGTCGGTGACGTCGACGCGCTTGCTGCTGACGACGACGAACAACGCGTTGAGTGCGGCGTCTTTGCCCTTCTTCGGCGCGGTGCTCAGTACCACGCCGCCGTCGGCAGGCAGATTACGGACCAGGGTGCAGGGCACGCTGGCCGTCACGTCGACCGGGCTCAGTGAAATGAGCGGCGCGGTAACGTTGTTCAGTTGGCCGTTCTGCGGCCAGTTCAGCATCGCGGTTGTCTGCACCACCGGCAGCAGCGGTGTCGCGACAGACAACACGAAGCCGATCAGCCCGGCGATCGTGGCAACCCACCGGGTGACCCGGACGCCATCACGGGTACGGCGGCCGCCCTCGGCTGTCTGTTCTTCGTGGTTGATGACGCTCACGGTAGTGCCCGAATCGGTCCTTGCCGGCTCCAGCCGTTCACGGTCATCACGCCCTGTTCGACGACGGCATTGGGCGCCCGATCACTCGGCACCAGCGGGTAGTACTGCTCGACCGATCCCCAATCGCGATACCAGTCGCCGCGCAGGTAGGTCGAGACCGTCGAGGTCCGCAACAACGTCTGGGCGAACAGGAACGGACCGCCGGCCTCGCCGGCCTGCCATCCGTTCGACGACGCCGCCGTCTGTTTGTGATCGGGCAGGATGCGGTACCCCGGAAGTTCGGCAACGCCAAGGTGTTCGGAGAACGGCCGCTGGCACGGGAAGTTCGCGGCGGTCGCGATGTCCATCAGCACCGGGTTCCGCGATCCGATCAATTGCTGCAGGGTCTGCAGCACCGGGACCCGCGGCGGCGTGAACGCGAACCACTGATCCTCGCTCAGGTTCGGGTCGTAAGCGACGATGCGCGCCACATTGGCCTCCGGCGGCGCCCAGGTCAGCGGGAACCGCAGATTACGCCAGGCCGGCTCCGGCCCGATGTCGATGGGCTGCACCTCCGCGAGCGGCGCAGTGGTCCCGTCGGGCCGGGCGACACCCCATTGCAGTTTGAGCGACTGCCCGTAGGTGAAGGTGCCGTCCTCTTTGTACGACCAGATGGCGCCCGCGGCGGAGACCACCACCAGCGGCCGGTCCGGTGTGCGCGGAGGCAACTGGTACCAGGACGAGGTGGCGGTGGCCGCCAGCGAATTCTCGCCGTAGCTGCCCATCACCGGCGTGCGGGCCGGGTCGAGGCCGAACGGTAGTGCCACGTTCGAACCATTCACCCCGAGCGGGCCTTTTCCGCCGGCGGTGCCCGCGGAGTCACTCATGGCAGCGTTGGGCTTGTTGGGCGACGCGTCGGAATTCACCACGCCCGGTTTGGTCACCACCGGGTATGACCTCAAGTCGTCACCCACCCCGTCCGGTTTGAACCCGACCGGATTACTACCGCCGAGTGGGCCGCCGGGCCCGAACGTCTTCCCCGGAACTGGTTGCAGCAGGCCAACATTGGGGTCAGGCTCGGCCAGCACGTCGTCGGCCATCGCGCAGCTGGTGGGCGAAAGACCGGAAGTGATCGCCGCGACGTTCGCCTTGGCGGTGGTGTAGAGGGGGTAGCGGAACGCCGCACCCTTGGCCAGTGAGCCGACTTCGCCAAGCACCATGATCGTCGCGACCACCAGCAGCGGGGTGGATGCCAGGATGCGGTTGCGCCGGCTCTGCTTGATCTCGGTGTGCCCGGTGTAGTCCATGCGGAAGTGCAGCCAGGCGGCCAGCAGGCCGGTCGCGATCGACAGCGCCAGGAACATCGACGTCACCGGGTGGCTGGCGACGACGGGCTGGATGTCGTACCACGGCACCCCATAGTTGCCGACGTAGAACCACCCGTTGACACCGGACGTGGCCACCGCCAGCACGAACAGCAGCGCGGTGACGTACAGCGTCAGGTTGCGGCGGCTGTGCAAACCGATGCGGGCGAAGGCGAACGCGGTGACCGCGCCGAGCGCGCCGGCCAGACCGGCGAACGCACCGAACTGCACGGCCCACTTCGTCGGCGTGAACGTCAGCAGCAGCAGGCCGACCGCGGTGGTGCCGATCAGCCGCCAGGCCGGACCGCTGGCCACCCCCTGGACCCCGCCGCGGCGCAGCAGCACCATCAGCATGCCGAACAGGCAGAGAAACAGCACCAGCACCGCGAAGCGCCGCGCCATCGACCCGTCGGGGTTGGACTCCACCGTCAGGAAGTAGTAGCGCAGCCAATCCTGGTACCAGGCGATCGTCGGCCCGACCTTGTATTTGATGCGGGCCGACTCGGCGACCGTCGCCAGTGTCTGGCTGCGGAACACCACCACCAGGATCAGCGACAGCGACGCCGCCAGCACGGCCAGCGGCGCCAGCAAGCCGTCGGTCGCCCGCCGGCGCCGGATGATCGTCGCGATGGCCCTGGCCCCGGTCAGCAGCGCGGCGACGGCGATCAACCCCTGCGGCGCCAGCGTCACGGTGAGCATCGCGACCACGATGGCCACCGCGGCGGGAGCCAGCCGCTGTAGTGCGATCGCGCGCTCCACCAGCATCCAGGTGGCGATCACGCCGAGGGCGATCAGCGGCTCGGGGCGCAAGCCGTTGTTGAACGGCAGCCAGGCGGCCAGGAAAACCACGCCGCCGGTGAGCACCGCCACCGCGTTGGATCCCAGGCCGCCCTTCCCGGGTCCCAGCCGGCGCAGCCCCCAGTGGCTGATGATCAGCCAGCAGGCGATCCCGGCCAGCGTGGCCGGCAGCCGCATCCACACGCCCGCGGTGCTGACCGAGGCCAGCTTGGACAGCACGGAGAGATACCAGTCGAACGGGGCGTCGGTGGTCCCGAAGTACCGGTAGTAGTTGGCGACGTAGCCGGCCTTCGGCGCCACCCGCGCGATGGTCAGGTTGTAGCCGTCGTCGGACGAGGTCGCGCCGATGACATGCCAGACCAGCAGCGTCGCGATCACACCCGCGTCGGCCAGCCAGCTGGCCCAGCCGATCCGCCACCACGTGGCCCGATGTTCACGCGGGCGATAGCGGGACAGCCAGGCGATCGGGGATCGCCAGTTGACCAGCGTCCCGCCGCGGCTGTGCCGGTCCAGCACGGCCAGCGCAATGATGGCGACCAGCACCGCCAGCGCACCCGCCGCCATCACCAGCTTCTTGAGGGCCGTCGGCGTCGTGATGAACCGGGTGTCGATGTCGACGCGGGCCGACAGCCCCGGCTGGGCGGGCACCTTGAGGTCGGTGAAAATTCCGCCGATCTGCGGCTTCTTCTCGGCCGACAGGATGCCGGCGGCACCCGGCATGCCGACGAAATCGGCTCCCGCGGCGCCGGCGTCCGCCCAGACGTGCAGCACGCTGCAGGCGCCCGCGGCGATGGCCGAGCGCTTCGCCACCGCGGCCACCGTGTCCCGGAACGCGACGACGACCACGTCCTTGTCGGCACGGACGAACAGGCCGTTCTTGCCCGAGTCCACGCCACCCGTCGGCAGCGTCGACACCACTAATCCGCCGCTGGCCGGCAGGGTGGCTATCGCCGGACAGGGAACGGAGATGTCGAGTGCCCGCGGCGCCCCGGACACCAGGGGTGCGGTGATCTGGGTGACGTGCCCGTCCGCGATGCCCTGCGGCCACGCGATGGTTGCGGTGGTCTGCTTGACCGGGAGTAACGGAACGGTGAGGCACAACAGCAGGCCCGCAAGCCCGGCGATGACGGCGACCAAACGCAGGATCCGCTGCGATCGCTGTTTACCGTCTTGGGGCACGGGGTCCGATGGTAAGCGACGGCCCCTTGTCGGGTGAGGACGCGGGGCCGTGCAACGGGCGGGTTAGGGGCAACCGCTAGTCGGGCAGCCTTGCGGCCAGAGTGGCGCAGCCGGGGCCGCTGAGATCGGCCAGCGCCGCGCGGCGGCCCGACATCGCCATCAGCAGAGCTTCGCCCGGGCCCGTGACCTCGGGTCCGCGGCCGTGCGTCCAGTCGACATCGGTGGCCCGCAGCTGCAGCCCCTTGATCCGGCGGCCGGCACCCAGCCGTGGGTTACCGGGTACCACGCCGAGCACCCGCTCGAGCCGGTCGGCCGGAACGCTGCGCGGCCGACCCAGCGAGCGGCGGATGTCCTGGTGATGGATCGTGCCGTCGACGAGGGCGATCATGCCGCCGAAACCCGCGGTCAATCCCCGCGGTTGCAGGTGGTTGCGTAGAAATGCCAACAGCTGCTGTGGGCTCAGCGTCGCGAATTCGTCGACGCCCACCTGGTTCGCCCGGACAACCCAGCCCTTGGCGAAACGCTTGAGCAGGCCCAGGGTGCCAAGCTCTTCGTAGCTGATCACATGTGCGACAACATCTTTGACGGTCCACTTGGAACACAGGCTGGGCGCCTGCCAGTCCTGCGGCGCCAGGGTGGTCAGAAAATCCGCAAGGTCGGCCCGTTCGGCGTGGGCCATGCTCATCATCGAATCGGCATTCATTGCCCCGCTCCGGCAGCGACGAGGCCGACGTAGCGATGCAGGTACAACGGCCATCCCGCCTCGCCGTCGACGCCGTCGGCAATCGACTGCCAGCCCGCGCCGTGCCGCTCCAGGTGGCGGTGTTCCAGGTCGACGCGCGTGCGCTTTTCGGACTCCGCGGTGAAACGCACCTCGACCTCGCTGGTCCGCGACGGGTCGGGTTCCACTTGCCAGGCCGGACTGATGTCCCAGCTGAACACCAGCCGGTGCGGAGGGTGGTAAACCAGCACCCGCGCCCATCGGCACTCGCTGCCGTCCGTGCCGCGGTCGTAAATGTGGCCTCCCGCATGCGTTTCGAACACAGTCTCGGCGATCGGAACCGACAGCAGGTTGTGCTCGCGCGGCTTGAAATCGCCGAACTGCTCGGTGAAGACGGCGAACGCGCGCTCGATCGGGGCGTTGACGATCACCTGGTGCTGAATCTCCGGGATTCCCGGCTGCGTCATGACGCATCTCCTTCGATCTCGTTGAACTTGGCCGCGTAGTTGCCCAGGGCTTGCGTCCAGAACCGGTCCAGCTCGGTGCGCAACGCCTCGAGGCCGGTCGGATCGAGTTGATAGACCCGCCGGGTTCCCGCCGCGCGGTCGCGCACCAGTCCGGCGCACTTGAGCACCTTGAGGTGCTGGGAAACGGCCGGCCTGCTGACGGGTAGATCCCGGGCCAGTTCTCCGACGGCCGCCGGACCATGCGCGAGCCGCTCCATGATGGCCCGACGAGTCCGGTCCGCCAGGGCCAGCCACGCGTCGCCTGCGGATTGGTAAGCCACCACGAACCGTAAGCCTATGCTTACCAATGACGCGCGGCAATACCCGTTGAGTGTTTGGGATCGGTAGCGGATCGCCGCTGGTCTGCTGATTCGAGCAGCCGATCGGCAGCATCCAACGTCCGAGAAGAGGCGCGAGGCGATGTCACACAATCACACCACCAAGAAGATCTTTGCCGGGGTGCTGCTGTCCGGTGTCGCGGTCGGCGGAATGGGGCTCACCCTCGCTACCGCACGGGCACAGTCCGGCTCTGCGCCATCTGTACACGGACTTGTGCCAGAAGACGGACCGGTACCGCGCGGCGCATCCGGGCCATATACCTGTTGCCCGGAGGATGAAAAAACCGGGCTTCACCCGCAGACCGGTCGCGGATGTCCGGGGACGAATGTTTCTTGGGACATGGCGCAGTGCCACACCTGGTACGGCGTCGTCTGGGGGCATGGGAACGTTGCCCCCGGTATTTGGGAGGGAGCTGGTCCGCCGCCGCCGGAGGCGTTGCAAAAGCCATGGTGCGGCTTTCCTTTCATGTGTTCGGGAACACCGTGATCGATGGCTGGGCGGCGCCGCTGAGCATCCCGTTCATCAATTGCCTGCCGGGGCTGTAGCTAGCCGCGGCGAAGCGGAGCCGGGTCCCATAGGCCGCTGCGCGTCGCCGTCCCCAATTGGAGACGGGCGGGCTGGGCGTTGGAGTAGTAGGGCGTCAGACGTTGCAGCGAGCCCCAATCGCGCGACCAGTCGTCCTTGAGATAGGTGGCCATCGTGGTCGCCTTCACCAGCAACTCGGTGACACCGAGCGGCCCACCGCCATTGTTGTCCATCACCGGCGAGTTGGCCTCGGCGCCGAACCGGTCCGGCAGGATGCGCCATTTCGGTGTTTCGTCCACACCGTTTTGGTGGCCGAACGGTCGCTGGCACGGGAACGCCAGACCCACCAGCCAGTCCAGGAAGACCGGGTCCGCCGATCCCACCACCTGCTGCAGCGTGCGCAGCGCTGGAATCCGCGGCGACGTCACCGCGATCCAGTGCTGCGGCGCCAGATCCTCATCGTTGGCGACCAAGCGGACCTGGGTGGCGGTGTCGGGAATCAACGACAACGGCAGCCGCAAGTTACGCCATGCCGGGGACGCGCCGACGTCGAAGAATTGGAACGACCCGCCCTGGTGTCCGGCGGCCGCCTCGTCATCGGTGGCCCACTGCAGCTGCACCTCGCGAGGATCGAACCGGCCGGCCGCCGACACCACCAGCAGCGGCCCTGCCTTGTCACGCGGAGGCAGTCGGTACCAACCCGAGCGCAGCATCGCGGGTACCTGGATGCCGGACCGCCAGCTGCCCAGCACCGGAGTATGCGCAGGATCAAGGTTGTAAGGCAGCTGGGCGCGTGAGCCGTTGACGCCCGGCGCGGCGCTGGTGCCGCCCTCGGTGCCGGCCTCGCTGGTGGTCGTCTTGCCGTCTTCGTTGATGAAGCTGCGGTCGCCCGGACGCTCCATCACCGGGTCGGCGGAGACGTCGGCGGGAATACCGTTGGGGGTGAAGGCTTCTGACAGCCCGGCACCCAGTGCGTCGCCCACCGAGCCGGACACCGGCGACAGCATGCCGGCGTTGGGATCCTGTTCCACCATGACGTCCTCGGCCAGGCCACAGGACTTGCCGGCCAGGGCCTCCAGATTGGACCGGCCCACCGACCAGGCGGGGTACTGTCCGGTCATCGCCAGCGTCAGCGATACGACTTCGAACGTCACCAGCAGCCACGCCGCGATTGCCAACGGGGACTGAACAATTACGGCCATCCGTGCCCCAATGCGGGTTTTCGGCGGGCCGTTGCCGGGGGACATGAAATGGAACCACGCCGACAGCAGGAGTACCAGCACGGTCAGCCCGAGCAGCGCGGTGGCAAACGCGTAGTGCCACGCCGGGAATGAATTCGACCATGGCACACCGAAATTGGAGACATACCACCAGCCGTTGACGCTGGCGAACGACAATGCCACCAGGAACAGCACCGTCGCGGCGAACACGGTGCGGTTGCGGCGCGAGCGCATCGCCACACTCGTCACCGCGACCGCGGCCAGCGCGCCGAGCGAGCCCGCCAGACCGGCGAACACGCCGAAGTGGTGCGTCCATTTGGTCGGGGTGAACATCATCGCGAGGAACGAGATGATCGTGATCCCCACGATGCGGCGGCTCGGTCCGGCGGCGGTGCCCGGAATTCGGCCCTTGCGCAACGACATTGCCACTGTGATGCCGAGCGCGAGCAGCACCGCCAGCACCGCGAAGCGTCGGGCGATCGATCCGTCGGGGCTGGCCATGAACAGCCGCTCGTAGCGGAGGTGCTCGTCGAACCAGCTCAAGCTGGGACCGAGCGCGCGCTTGAGGGTGGTCGCCTGCATTTCGCCGGCCAGGGTCTGGTCGCGGAAGATCAGGATCACGGTGACGGTGGCCGCGGCCGCAAGGGGCGCCAGCAGCGGCAGCACCCCGAACTGTCTGGATCTGCGGTGGATGATGGTGCGCAGCGGCCCGATCGCGACCAGCAGGGCGCCGATCGACGCGATGCCGGTCGGCCCGGAGAACAGCGTCAGCGCGCCGATGATGCAGGCGATCGCCACCGGCAGCAACCGGTTGGTGGCCACCGCCCGTTCCACCGAGCACCAGGTCAGCAGAATGCCGAGGGCGATGATCGGCTCCGGGCGCAGCCCGTTGTCCAGCGGCAACCAGGTCGCCAGGAACAGCCCCGCCGCCGTCCACGCCGGCGCCCGGTTGGTCTTCACGGCGTGGCCCAGCCGGGGGATGACCTCGCGGCTGATCGCCCACCAGCAGGTCAACGCGATCACCAGGGTGGGTAGCCGCATCCAGACGCTGTTGGTGCTGACGTGCGCCCACAGCGCCAACAGGTCGTAGTACCAGCCGAAGGGCGCCTCCGGGGTGCCCAGCCAGCGGTAGTAGTTGGCCATGTACCCGGCGTGCTCGGACACCCGGGCCATGGTCAGGATGTAGCCGTCGTCGGAGGTGTTGGCCCCGACGAAGTGCCACCACACCAGCACGGCGATGACGACCGCGTCGAGAGCGCCGATCGACCACCACCGCGACGGCAGGAAACGACGGTGCCGGGTGCCGTCGGCGGTGTCGAGGATGTGCAGCGCAATCAGCGCGATGGCGGTCAGCACCACCCCGAGGATCATCGCGGCCATTTTCAGCGGCGTGGGGCTGCTGCTGTAGCGGGTGTCGACGGTCGCCGAGAAGCTCAGACCGGGTGGCGTCGGGCCGGCCAGGTCGGTGAACACCCCGACGATCTGCGGCCGGAAGTCGTAGCCGCTCTTCTCCCCGCGCAGCGGGGAGCCGGGGTGTTCGGCGTTGGGCCCGAAAGTCAGCCCGACGAACTCGGCGGTGACCCGGTCGGCGTGCGCGGTGAAGGTCAGCCGTTGGCAGGCCGGGCTGAGCACCTGGCTCAGCGGCGCGGTGACCACCGGAACGTTGCGCACGACCAGCACCAGCTCGTCGTTGGCGCGCAGGATCAGCAGCCCGCGGTCGACGGCTTTCGGAGCCTGCTTGGGCACCGTCGACAGCAGCACCGTCTTGCCGGCGTTCTGTGGTCCGGTCAGCCCAGCAGCGGCCTGGCAGGGGATGGAGATGTTCAGCTCGGTGGCCACATATCCGATCAGCGGCGCCTCGACGCTTTCGAAGCTGCCGTTCTGCGGCCAGTTGAGCTGGGCGGTGGTTTGGTTGACCGGCAGCAGGGGCGTGGCGATCGCCAGCAGGGCTCCGAGCAGACCGGCGACGACCGCCACGACACGAGTGATCCGGTGGCTTGCTCCCGCGCCCTTCACGGACGTAGATGGTAGTTCTTCGGCCAAGTCGCGCGAGGTCTCGGTGGCCATCAGCGGCCGGCTACCGGTTGGGCCACCGGCCGGCGGATGGCCAGCACAAACGGGCCGACGCTTTGCACGGCGAACCGTGGGTCGTCGAACAGCGCGGCCCGCAGCTCGACGGTGTAGCGACGAACGTTGGGCTGGTTGGGATAAACGTCCTCGGCCAACCGCAGCGAGTAGTTGTTGTTAGCGCCCCGGCGCATCAGGAACACCGTCGGCGGTGGCCAGGGCGAGGTGTCCAGCGCGTGGATGAACTCGCCGGGGCTCTTCAGATCGGACCATTTCTTGATCTGCGCCGCCCGCAGGTCGAACTGCGCCAGCGGGTTGGCGTAGTGCGACGTCAATCCCTGGAAGCCCCAGTACGGGTAGTAGGACAGGAAGCTGTAGTCGGCGGTCAGCACCACCGTTTGATCCTGCGGCTTCCCGGTGACGCCCACGATGGTGGCGTCGATGGCGGCGTAGAACTTCTCCGAGCCCGCCGGCCGCCGGTCGCCGCGCTGGCCGTGGCCGTCGGTATCGGTGTAGGCGATGGTGAGATCCGGCCGCAGCACGTCGGGGATGTCTTGGCTGAACGCGATCGCGGCGGTCAGTCCGATCGCGGCGGCCACCGGAACGATCGCGCGGCTTCGGTGTCGTAGCGCAAGCGTGGCCTCGATGAAGCCGAACACTCCGGCGGCGACCAGCAGCACGCTCAAGGTCGGCTGTAGCCGAAACGACAGCAGCGTGGTGCGCGCCAGCGTGGTCAGCATCGACAGCAGTGACCAGAGGTAGATGGCCAGCACGCCGACGGTCAGGGCCCCGGCACGAACGGACGCACGGGCGCGCACGACCAGCCACAGCGTGCCGATCATGCAGATCGCTCCCAGCAGCGAGAACTGCAGCATCGGGAAGGTCAACTCGGCGCCGTCGGCCGGCAGGTAGTGGAATGCGCTACCGCTGTCGCTGACCGGGCCGTGGAGCACGCGCACCAGGAACGGCAGCCAGGTGGTGGCCCCGATGGCGGCGGCGATGAGGGCGATCACGGCGACCCGGCGCAGCGGGTCGAGCGCGGCGTTGAACCCGGATCGCCGCCAGCGGTACACCACCAGCACCAGCGCCATCAGCGCGATCGTGAAGGCGGTGTAGCCGAACAGAAGTGAATACCAGGTGGCGGTGAAGCCCAGGAACAACCCGGCGCCGATCACCGCGGCCCAGCCCGCGCGCTCGCGCTCGCCGGCGCGCAACCCCGACCACGTCAGCACCAGCACCGGCGGCAGCAGCACGGTGATCATCGCGGCGTACGGCTCCGGCGAGCTGTAAGCCAGCGCCACCGCGGCGGTCGCGGTCGTGACGATCAGCGCGTACTCGAACCGGATCATCCGCCACCACAGCACCAGCGCGACGGCGATCGCGATCGTGATCGAGGTGATCGCCCACGGCTTGTACATCTCCCAGGCGGGCATCCCGGTCAAGGCCGCGGCCCGCCCACCGATCCAGAACCAGCCCGGGGGATAGAACGACGGCAGCCCGAGATAGGTCATGTCGTGCAGCGCGGGGCTGTCGGTGAGCCGCGTCAGGTACTCGGTGCGGAACTGCTGGTCGACGGAGATGCCGAACAGATACAGCTTGGTGGCCCCCAGCGGCATGCCCAGCGTCACGACGGGAAACGCCGAGGAGAACACCAGCCCGCCCAGCTGGGCCGGCAATCGCCACCGGCCGGACCGCCGCCACAGCCAGCCGACGCCCACCAGCCCGATCAGGCAACCGACCTGACCGACAGTGGTCAGCGCGTGCAGCTGGTTCGACGACGGAAATGCGGGCCACTGGACCCGCGCGATGGCGATCAGCGAGATCACCGAGACGACGACGGCCACCACCACCGCCGCGAACATCTGGCCGAGGCTGGCCAGTGCGTTACGCATGATCAGATGGGCAGCTTGCGGAAGATGGGTCGCGGGATGTGTCGCAACACCATCATCACGTACCTGAATGCTGCTGGCGCCCAAACCAATTCCTTACCTTTTGCGGCCGCGGTCACCGCGAGGTTGGCGACATACTCTTTGTCGACGGTGAGCGGCGCTTCTTTGACATGCGCGCTCATCCGGGTTCGCACCTGGCCGGGACGGATGACCAGAACGTGAACTCCGTACTCGCGCAACGCCTCTGTCAATCCGAGGTAGAAACCGTCCAGACCGGCCTTGGTGGAGCCGTAGACGAAGTTGGACCGGCGCACCCGCTCTCCGGCGGCCGAGCTCATCGCGATGATCTGGCCAAAGCCCTGGGCGCGCATCTTCTCGCCCAGCAGCACTCCCACGGAAACAGCTGCGGTGTAATTGATCTCCGCGGCAAGCACGGCCTTGTGCTGGTTCTGCCACAGCTCCTCGGCATCCCCGAGGATGCCGAACGCCACGATCGCCACATCGACGTCGCCGTTGGCGAAGGCCGCCTCGATCATCTTGGGATGGCTCTCGGGGGCGGTGGCTTCGAAGTCGATCAGCTCGACCGAGCGCGCACCGGCGGCCTTCATCTGCGCGACCGCGTCGTCACGGCCGGGGTCGCCGGGCATGGCGGCCAACAGGATTCGTGCATGTGCGTTCTGCAGGTAACGCTCGCAGATCGCCAGCCCGATCTCGGAGGTGCCGCCCAGCAGCAGGATCGTCTGCGGGTTTCCTACGGCGTCGAGGACCATTTAGAGCAGCTCCAAACGTCGGGCCATGTCAGAGGCGAAGACCCGGAGCGGGTCGGCCTTGCGGCGCACGGCGATCCACTCGTCGATGCGGGGATACATGGCGTGAAAGGTTTCGGCGGTGGTGCGTGAATCCTTGGCGGTGTAGACCCGCCCGCCGAATTCGAGCACCCGGCGGTCGAGTTCATTGAGGAACTCGTTGACACCGGGCTTGTTGGGGAAGTCCATCGCGACGTTCCACCCGGCCATCGGGAAACTCAGCGGTGCGCGGTTGCCCGGGCCGAAGAGCTTGAAAACATTCAGCGCCGAATAATGGCCCCGGGTCTGGATCCAACCGATGATGGCCTTGAATTCGTTCATCGCGTCGGGCGGGACCAAGAACTGATGCTGCGCGAAACCCGTTGGCCCGTAAGCATTATTCCAGCCGCTGACCAGGTCGAGCATGTGGTAGAACTGCGACAGATTCTCGATCTTGCCGGTGTATGTTCCGCCCAACCGGTAGTACACCTCGCCGATCGCCATGAACGACAGCTTGTTCATGGCGCTGACCGGAAACACGTTGGGCACCGTCAACAGGTGCGGCGCATCAAATTTCAGCGGATTCTTGGCGAGCTTTGCCGGCAACTGGTCCAGCTTCGCCAGGCTGCCCCGGCTGACGGCGGCGCGGCCGAGCTTCGGCGGCGGGCTGATCAGGTCGAACCAGGCGCTGGAGTAGGTGTAGTTGCTTTCGCTGCCGTCGATGTGCACGGCGACGGTTTCGTCGAGGTCCTTGGTGGCCACGCCGTCGGCGATGAAGTACGCCGTTTCGGTCGGCGTCATCGCGATGGTGGCACGCAAGATGATCCCGGTCAGTCCGTTGCCGCCGACGGTGGCCCAGAACAGCTCGGCGTCCGCGGTAGTCGGGCCGTCGGGCGTGATCGTGCGGACGGAGCCATCGGCCATCAGCAGGTCCATCGACCGCACATGGCTGCCGAAGCTGCCCGCGCTGTGATGGTTCTTGCCGTGGATGTCGGAAGCGATCGCGCCGCCGACGGTCACCTGACGGGTTCCCGGCAGCACCGGAACCCACAGCCCGAACGGCAGCGCGGCTTTCATCAGTTGGTCCAGGCTGACGCCGGCGTCGACGTCGACCAACTGGGTGTCGGCGCTGATCGAGTGGATGCGGTTGAGCACCGTCATGTCGATCACCAGGCCGCCGCCGTTTTGCGCGTTGTCCCCGTAGGACCGGCCCAGCCCGCGCGCGATCACGCCGCGGCCGCCGGAATCGGCCACCCGGGCCACTGCCTTGGCAATCACCTCGGGATCGGGCGTCGAGAGCACCTGGGCCACTGACGGCGCGGTGCGGCCAAAGCCCATCAGCCGGGTCGGGGTGGTCGGAAAGTCGGCGCTCAACATCGTCAAAGAGGGTACCGCTTGCGCGGTACGGGTCAGTGCATGCGGAAGATCACGACTCGCTGCACGATGAAGTTGATCACCGTGGCGGTGCCCTGCGCTATTACGAACGCGACGAGGGCCGCCCACCCCCGATAGTGCAACAACACCAGGCACAGGTGGTTCAGCCCGACCTGCACGGCGAAGGTGACGGCGTAGAGAACCATGACCGCGACGAACCGCGCGGTGCTCGGCGCGGCCTGGAAGGTCCACCGGCGGTTGATCAGGTAGGCGGTGATGGTGCCCACCACGAAGCTGGTCGCCTTGGACAGGTCGACCTGCACGCCCAGGACCTTCCAGAGCACCATGTAGAGGCTGAAGTCGACGACGGCCGCCAGCCCGCCGGTCACGACGAAGCGCGAGATTTGCGTGGTCAGACTCAGGCGCGCCGGCGCGATGTCGGACTCTGGGGGAAGCATTGGGGGAGTTTATCGAGGGCGGGTTCGCCCCAGCGGCAGCTAGCGGGGCAGCTTCAGCGCGATCAGCTCAACCTGGCTTTCGCCCTGCGGCGTCGAGTAGGTGACCGTGTCGCCCGGTTTGTGCCCGGCCAGCGCCTGGCCCAGCGGACTGTGGGAGGTCAGCGTCTCGGCCTCGCGGCCCACCGGGGTCTCTTCGACGATGGAGATCACGTGCATCTTGACGACTTCACCGTCGGCGAATCGCAAGGTCACCTCGGTGCCACCGGGCAGCGTTTCGTCTTCCTCCGAGTGCGATGGCCCGGTCCGCAGCCGCCGGTCCAGTTCGTTGATCCGGTCGCCGAGAACAACCAGCTCGTCGGCCCGCTGGATCGCCTCCGCCGCGTCGCCGTGGTCCCCGATCATGCCGCGGTCGTTTTTGACCTCGGCCTCGAGGAGTTCGCGCCGCTGCCGCAGCCGATCCAGCTCCGCGGCGAGGTTCTCCCGCGCCGCGTCCGCCACTGATTGGACTTTTTTACTCACGTCCGTCGACCTTCCGTGGCGCCCCGTTCTTGTCGCGGAGCGCCGCAATTTGCCTGGTGGTGAATTGTGGTGCTTCAGTGTTGCACCACACGAACTCGGCCGCTACCGCTTAACGGCGAGTACTTTCCATCGTTTATACACGCGCGTCGCGACCGGATGGCAGCGTTTTTCGCGCCGCCGAGAAGCGTGTTACTGGCGCGACTCGCCGTTCGGGACCAGCGAGCTTTCCGTGTCGTCGTACTCGACGATCTCGCCGCGCAGCGCTTCGAAGATGGCCATGCCCTGCGAGACCAGCCCGGCGGCCACCTGGCCGAGGCCTTCGGCGCCATTGAGCACCGTCAGATTGGCGTTCGACAGGCCGATCGCGGCCTTCTCGACGATTTGCGGCAGCTGGTCGATGAGCATCTTGTCCAGCGCCACCCGGTTGTGCGACGCCGCCGCCTCGGCCTGGATCTTCATCTTCTCGGCATCGGCGAGAGCCAGGATCCGGACGCGTTCGGCCTCGGCCTCCGCGGGTTTGACCACCTCGGCGACCAGCTCCTGCTGGCGCAGCTCGCCAGCGCGCTGCGCCAATTCGGTGCGCATCGCCAGCACCTCGCGCTGAGCCTCGGCTTCGGCCAGCGGGCCGGACTGGGCGGCCTCCGCCTGAGCCTTGTCGACTTCGGCCTTGTACTGGGCCTTGACGACAGCGGTCTGACGGGCGAATTCGGCTTGCTGGCGCTGCGACTCCTGCTCGGCCTCCGCAGCCTTCTGGTTCGCCTGGGCCTGAGCGATCTGCGCCATCTGCTGGATGGCCGCGTTGTGCGGCGCCGACATCGCGTTGATGTAGCCGAGCCCGTCGTCGTCGATGGACTGGATCTGCAGCGCGTCGACGGCCAGGCCGATCCGGGCCATCTCCTCCTTGGAGCCATCGAGCACCTCGGTGGCCAGCTTCTGGCGTTCCCGGATGATCTGCTCGACGGTCATCGAGCCGATGATCGAGCGCAGGTGGCCGGCGAAGATCCGGCCGGTGAGCACGGACATCTGGTCTTGTTCGGACAGGAACCGCTGCGCGGCGCTGATGATGCTTTCGGTGTCGTTGCCCACCTTGAAGGCGATCACCGCGCGCACATTGAGGGTGATGCCCTGCTGAGTGACGCACTTTTCGCCGACCTCGGACTCGCACATGGCCAGCGTCAGGAATCGGGCTTTGCGAAAGAACGGGACGACGAAGGCGCCGTGGCCGGTGACGACGCGGAAGGGTGCGTTGCCTTTGGCTTTGGCGCCGGAGATCAGCATCGCCTCGTCGGGCGCGGGCACTTTGTAACCGAGCATGGTGTGGACTCCTTGGGTGTTCGCTGTTGTGTATCAGGAAATTTCGGTCGTCAATCCAGGACCAGTCCACGGCTCGACGACTACCGTCCGCGCGCCCCGCTCCTCAACCACCAACACCTCGGTGCCCTTCGGTAGCGGTTCGTCGGACCGCGCGAGGAAAGCCTCCTTGGACCCTCGCACGGTCAGCATGACCTCGCCGGCGCCGTGAGCACCGCGGGTCGCCACGATCAACGTCCCAACGCAACCGATTACCGAGACGTCGCTCACGATCGCATATTCCTCCATCGACGGGTTCCGGCGTCGAGTTTCGTCGTCTTTGCCCGGGTGAGCATCTGGGCTCGCTACCCGGCTCCCGCACCGACCCGGCAATCAGGAACCCTGCCCGACAATGTCGACGTCGACTACGCGGGCCGGATAGTGCGCGAGGTCGTAGGCCGGGGAGGCACCCGCCACCAAATCCGGTAGGTCGCCCGCCGGCCGCCCCACCAGACGCGGGCTGATCGTCCAATTGCCGAATTTGATCGGATCCACCGCGATGCGCGCGCCGTCCGGATCGGGCACCTGCTGCTTGAAAAGCACCACGCGCCAGTTGAGCTGATGGGGATCCGTTGCTAGCGCGTAAGGGCGTTCGAGCTGCCAGGTCGTTATCAGCCACGACGCTTCCCGGATAGGAAGATGCAGCTGCAGATTGAGCCTGTTGTCGAGGCCCGTTGAGTCGGTAACCGACACCTCCGGCGGTGCCGCATTGAGCGAGGCGCGCACCTGATCCGCCGAATTTGCGCTTGCCAGCGCTGGTGGCAGGCCGGCAAAAAAAGAGTCAAGCGTCGGAGCTGCCGCAGCCTTCACGCAGCCAATTGCAATAACACTCGCTGCGGCAACCAGGATTGCGGCGAGAGTTTTCATGGTCACTGACGCAATTCTCTCGGGCGGGCATCGCGGTGTTCGAGTTCGGTGTCGAATCTACCCGCCGTGCGCCGTCACAGTCAGCCTGCGCGGTCGCCGACCTAGACCCAGTAGGGCACCCGGGCGCGGAATTGGCGCAGCGCGAATGCCGCCAGTGTCCAGCCGACGGCGGTCAGCACCAGCACCACCTCCCAGTGCCGCAGCTCCTGATGGGCGCCCAGCAACGGCGCACGCACGATGTCGAGGTAGTGCAGCAGCGGGTTGAGTTCGACGATGCTCGCCCAGCGTCCGGCGCCCTGCTGCTGCAACGTGTCGTCGTTCCAGATGATCGGCGTCATGAAGAACAGCAGCTGCACAATCGAAAACAGCAGGGGACCGATGTCGCGATAGCGAGTCGCCAAGATGCCGAAGCACAGTGACACCCAGATGCAATTGAGCACGATCAGTCCCAGCGCCGGGATGACCGACAGATCGGCCCATGACCACGGTTTCGGAAAGATGATCGCGACAACGAGATAGATCACGATGTTGTGTGCGAACAGGATGATCTGCCGCCACACCAGCCGATAGACGTGCACGCTCAACGGCGTCGGCAATTGTTTGATCAGTCCCTCGTTGGCGACGAACACGTCGGCGCCTTCCAGGATGGCGGCGTTGATCAGGTTCCAGATGATCAGGCCGAGCGTGACATAGGGCAGATGGACCGACAGGTCGAGGTGAAACAGCTTCGAATACAGCCCGCCCATCGCGACGGCCGTGGTGCCCGTGGCGATGGTGATCCAGAACGGGCCCAGCACCGAGCGGCGGTAGCGCTGCTTGATGTCCTGCCAGCCCAGGTGCAGCCACAGCTCGTGACGGCGGAATCCGGCGACCAGGTCGCCCCGCGCCCGGGTAAAGGTCCGCGACTGTGCTGCGGCGTCGACGAATGTCATCGGGGTCCTCCAGGCTTGCCGAATTGCTCACGACGTCCCATGCGGCGCAACCGAATCCAGTCCAGCAGACCCTTGGGGTCGTGCCGGGAGATCAGGAAGAACCAACCGAACCGAACCCACTCCTGAACCAACAGTTTGCGCAGACCAGGCTGCGACAACAGATAACCGCGGTTGCGGTAGGTGTAGAACCGCTTGGTGGGGTTGTCCGGATACTGGGTGTGCATGCGGCCGCCCAGGATCGGCCGGAACTCGTCGGATCCACACGGATGCAGGTAAATCGTGTTCAGGCAGGTCCCGAACGGCAGGCCGGACCGCACCAGCCGGCGGTGCAATTCCACCTCGTCGCCACGGATGAACAGCCGCATGTCCGGGACGCCGACGGCGTCCAGGGTGGACGCCCGGAACAACGCGCCGTTGAACAGTGACGCGATCCCGGGCAGTAGGTCCTGCCCGGCTTCGGTGCGCAATTCGCTTGCGCGCCTGCGCCATACCAGACCACGGCGCAGCGGGAACGCCAGTCGCTCCGGGTCGTCGGCGTTGCACACCATCGGCGACACCTCGGCCAGGGCGTACTTCTGGGCGCAGGCCAGCAGCGTGGCCAGCACCTGGGAGTCTTGCGGGCGACCGTCGTCGTCGGCCAGCCACACCCAATCGGCGCCCTGCGCCAGCGCCTGTAGCATGCCCAGCGCGAAACCGCCTGCGCCGCCGAGGTTTCGGCGTGATGCCAGGTAGGTGGTCGAGATCGGCTGGGCGGCAACCAGGTCGCGGATCCGGCTATCGGCACCCCCGTCGTTGTCGATGACGATCAGGTGATCGGGCGGCCGGGTCTGCGCGCTGAGCATGCCCAGCGACGTGGCGAGTTCTTGCGCGCGCCGGTGGGTGACCACGACGGCGAAGATGGATTCACTCATCCCCGGAAGCTTGCGGTGCTAGTGGTTTGTCGGCCCTGTCCTGCACGCGGGTCTCTTCCAGCACCTCGCGGACGTGTCGCGCCGCGTCTTCACCCTCGTACGCGCGCACCACGTCTTCGATATCGCCCGTCTGGCGGATGACGCCGTGGTCGATCCACATCGCGGTCTTGCACAGCCGGGCCAGGAATTCGTTGGAATGGCTTGCGAAAACCAGGATTCCGGACCGCTCCACCAGGCCCTGCAGTCGCGACTGGGCCTTCTTCAGGAAGTCGGCGTCCACGGCGCCGATGCCCTCGTCGAGCAGCAGGATCTCGGGGTCGATGCTGGTGACCACGCCCATCGCCAGCCTGACCCGCATTCCGGTGGAATAGGTGCGCAGCGGCATCGACAGGTAATCGCCGAGCTCGGTGAACTCGGCGATCTCGTCCACCTTGGCCAGCATCTGCTTGCGGGTCTGACCCAGGAACAGGCCGCGGATCAGGATGTTCTCGTAGCCGGAGATCTCGGGGTCCATCCCGACGCCGAGGTCGAACACCGGCGCGACCCGGCCGGTGACCTTCGCCCAGCCCCGGGTGGGTTCGTAGATGCCCGAGAGTAGGCGCAGCAGAGTCGATTTCCCGGCTCCGTTGTGGCCGACCAGGCCGACTCGGTCGCCCAGCTCCAGCGACATGGTGATGTCGCGCAACGCCTCGACGACGACGACGTTGGAATTGTTGCGACCGATCGTGCCGCCCGCCTTGCCCAGGAATGCCTTCTTCAGCGAGCGCGACTTCGCGTCGAAGATGGGAAATTCCACCCACGCGTTGCTGGTCTCGATATGAGGAGCAGGCACCGTTATCGGCTTACAGGTATTGCCCGGTGCCATGTCCGGGCACGTGGCCCGATCGCGCGATTCCGGGGGGCAGGGCTCCTTGGCGCATCTGCTCGAGCTGAGCGCGGGCGGCCATCTGCTGGGCGAACAGCGCGGTCTGGATGCCATGGAACAGCCCCTCCAGCCAGCCGACCAGCTGAGCCTGTGCGATGCGCAACTCCGCGTCCGACGGCTCGGCGTCCTCGTCGAACGGCAGGGTGAGGCGATCGAGTTCCTCGCGTAGTTCGGGTGCCAGACCCTCTTCGAGCTCACGGATGCTGGTGGCGTGGATCTCCCGCAGTCGCTTGCGGCTGGCGTCGTCGAGCGGTGCCGCACGCACCTCTTCGAGCAATTGCTTGATCATGGTGCCGATACGCATCACCTTGGCGGGCTGCTCGACCAGATCGGTCAGGGAGCGGTCGTCGGAATCCTCGTCGTCGTCGGCCGCGGCGCGAATCGCCATGATCCGCGGATCGACGCCACCGATGATCTCGACGCCGTCGTCGTCGTTGCCGTCAGTCAATCCGGTCACCATCCTCTTGTACGTCTAGGGGCGGGGCGGTGTGGCATTTCCGCGCCATTCGTAGATCTTGGCCCCACCATTGTCGTAGATCAGCGCCCACGACTTCGATTTATCCAGCGACACTAGTCCGTCGGGCACAGCGAACCCGCGAACCGTGGGCGCGCTGGTGTAGATGTACCGGATATTGAGCGCCCTGATTGCCTCGACCACCCTCGGATCGGAATCGCCGCGGTTGGCGAACGCCCAGAAGACGTAGCGCTGCGGCCCGGGCCCGGTCTGCTGGGGATAGTCGTAATGGGTCCACAGCGGGTGCAGGCCGGCCACCGCGTACATCCACGCGGTGCCGTCGGTGTTGGCGTTGCCGATCACGGTGTCGTGTGCTCCGGGCTGTTTCGACAGAAACGCCATGGCCATCAGGTCACGCTGGTCGACCATCACCGAGTCGTATTTGTCGCCGAAGAGCACCAGGTGTCGATAGAAGTAATGCCGCGCGGTGAATACGGTCGTCAGCACCAGCAGGGCCGCGGTGGTCGCGACCCAGACCGGTGCGGGCAGTTTCTTGAACCGGCCGGTGATTCGTTTGGCGATCGCGACCACCAGCACGACCGCCCCGAACAGCGCGACGGCCGCCATCGGCGTCACCAGCATCGTCACCACGGACGTCAGCCGGCGCGGATCGTTGTAGAAGAACTGGCTGAACTCCTCGATCGCGGCGCCGGCCGCATTGTGAAACGGTGCCCCCGAGTAGATGGTCGCCACTGTCAGCACTACCCAGACCGCCGTCGGCCACCAGATTCTCTGATACAGGAGGATCGCCATGCCGAGGTAGACCAGCACGACCAGGCCGTATTGGGTCGGGAAGTCGTTGAGGTGGCGGGTGTGCAGCAGTAGCGCATCGATGACGCCCTGCTTGGCGCTCTTGAAGCTGGGGAACGCATGCCCGGCGATGATGTCGGCCTGCTTGAGCACCCCGATGAACTGCGGCGCCAGGATCAGCCCGGTGGGCACCGCCGTGGCGGCCAGGATTCCGGCGTCGGCGAGCCGGCCGCGGACCGGATGCCACACCAGATCCAGCAGCCACCAGCCCAACAGGAACAAGATGACGATGAAGCCGCCGGTCAGGTGTACCGACAGCACGCCGACCAGCGCCAGCACGGCCAGCGGGATGCGGTCGCGATGCCGCGGCGTCGACGTGATCAAGACGAACGTCGGGATCGCGACGCCGTAAGCCGCCAGGTTGGGCATCGCGGCCACACCGAACTCGACGTAGGGCACCGAGGTGAACGAGGCCGACAGCGCCGCGGCGGTGGCCGCGACCGCGGCGGTGCGCCCCGCGGTCGTCACCGGGCGCAGCAGCTGCCAGGTCAGGATCGCCGCGCTGGTCGGAAACAGCCACACCGAGGCCGCCACCGAGCTCAGGGTGTAGCCGGTGGTCGGCGCCGCACCGGTGAGCTGGCAGAGCACCGCGGTCAGGGCGTGAAACACCGACGGGTAGTACAGCGCCTGGTGGGTCTCGACGTTGCGCAGCTCGCCCATGTGGGTCGACGACGCCTGGCCGGTGTCGAGTATGAAGCGCACCTCGTTGGCATGCCACACCGCATCCCAGGTGCTGGGAACCGACTGCCAATGGGTGATGCCGCGATAGGCCGCCCACATGATCAGCAGCGCGCCCAGTAGCACACCGGCGGCCACTGCCAGCGCGGGCCAGCCGCGGATTCCGCGCGCCTCGGCGTCGGTGTCGCGGTAGCGGGCGAGTAGCACCTGCAAACACGTCACCACCACGCACACGATGGCCAGCGCGGCGAGCGCAGTCCAACCGTTCCAAGGGATTCCGAGCGCACCGTAGGGAATGATCGCCAGCGCGACGACGCCGTAGGTCAGCGCCGGGCCAACTGCGACCGCGATTGGCCACGTTAGCTGGGCGATACGCGCAACGATTGTCCCCGGGGCGATCAGCAAAAACAGTGCGATCAGCGTTCCGAACCAGAGCCCCACTCGACTAGTATGGCTGGCCAGGTGACCTGGCTTGGGAAGCCACCGGCTGGCTCTAACGTCTGTGGCACCCGCTACCGTCACAATTTCGCGGAATTGCGGAAGCTCTAAGGTGGCTGGCATGGCTTATGACGTCGCCCGGGTGCGCGGACTGCATCCGTCCCTGGGTGACGGATGGGCGCACTTCGATGCGCCGGCCGGGATGCTGATACCCGATTCCGTCGCGACCACCGTCTCCACGGCGTTCCGCAGGTCCGGTGCCAGCACCGTGGGTGCGCACCCTGCGGCGCAGCGCAGCGCGGCCGTGCTGGACGCAGCCCGGACGGCCGTAGCGGATCTGTTCAACGCCGACCCGGCGGGCATCGTGCTGGGCGCCGATCGCGCGATCCTGCTGTCCTCGCTGGCCGAGGCGTCGTCCTCGCGCGCCGGCCTGGGGTACGAGGTGATCGTCAGCCGCCTGGACGACGAGGCCAACATTGCCCCGTGGCTGCGGGCGGCGCACCGCTACGGCGCGAAGGTGAAGTGGGCCGAGGTCGATATCGAAACCGGTGAGCTACCGACATGGCAGTGGGAGAGCCTGATTGGGAAGTCGACGCGGCTGGTGGCGGTCACCTCGGCGTCGGGAACGTTGGGCACGGTCACCGATCTGCGGGCAATGACCAAGCTGATCCACGACGTCGGCGGGCTGGTGATCGTCGATCATTCCGCGGCGGCGCCCTACCGACTGCTCGACATCAAAGAAGCCGAGGTCGACGTGGTCGCGGTGAACGCTCTGGCCTGGGGCGGCCCGCCGATCGGCGCGATCGTGTTCCGAGATCCGGCGCTGATCAACACATTCAGCTCGGTCGCTGCCGATCCCAATGCCACCGGCCCGGCCCGCTTGGAGGTGGGCGCGCATCAGTTCGGTCTGCTGGCCGGCGTGGTTGCCAGCATCGAATACCTTGCGGCATTGGACGAGTCGGCGCGCGGCAGCCGGCGCGAGCGGCTCTCGGTGTCGATGCAGTCGGCTGCCTCGTATCTGAACCGGATCTTCGACTACCTGATGGTCTCGTTGCGGTCGTTGCCGTTGGTGATGCTGATCGGTCACCCGGAGGTGCGGATACCGGTGGTCAGCTTCGCGTTGCAGGGCGTGCCCGCCGAGCGGGTCGTTCAGCGCTTGGCGGACAACGGAATTCTGGCCGTCTCCAACGAGAGTTCACGCGTGCTCGACGTGTTGGGCGCCAACGAGGTTGGCGGCGCGGTGACCGTCGGGCTGGCGCATTACTCGACGATGGCCGAAGTCGATCAGCTGGTACGCGCGCTGGCGTCGTTGGGCTGAGCGCAAGCCGCCATTCCCTTGAGTGTGCGCTGACGGCGCCCACCTCGCACACTGGCCGCCCTGGGCGCACACTCAAATCCCTGGACGCACACTCGACGGCCGGCGAATTAGACGGCCAGGACGATCTTTCCGTGCACTTCGCCCGACACCAGCTTCTTATGCGCTTCCCCCGCTTGCTGAATCGGCATGCGCGCGCCGATGAACGGCCGAACGCGGCCGTCGGCGATCATCGGCCACACCGACGCCGTCACCGCGGCCACGATCTCGCCCTTGCTGTTCGGGCCGGTCACCGGCCGGCCGCGCAACGTGGTGCCGATGACTCGGGCTCGTTTGGCGAGCAGCTTGCCGATGTTGAGCTCGCCCTTGAGACCGCCCTGCATGCCGATGATGACCAGCTGCCCGTCGGTGGCCAGGGCGTCGAGATTGCGGTCCAGATAGGAGGCGCCCATGATGTCGAAGATCACGTCGGCGCCGCCGGACTCCTGCAGGCCTGCGACGAAATCCTCGTCGTGATAGTTGATGGTGATCTCGGCGCCCAGGTCGCGGCAGGTCTGCAGCTTTTCCTCGGACCCGGCGGTGACCGCCACCCGGGCGCCCAATGCGCGTGCGACCTGAATCGCGTGGGTTCCGATGCCGCTGGCCCCGCCGTGCATCAGCAGCAGCTGGCCCTCGCCGAGATGGGCGGTCAGCACCAGATTCGACCACACCGTGCAGGCCACCTCGGGTAGCCCCGCGGCGTCCTCCAGGTCGACACCGTCGGGAATCGGCAGCACCTGTGCGGCGGGGACCGCGACGTATTCGGCGTAGCCTCCGCCCGCCAACAGCGCGCAAACTTCCTGTCCGACAGCCCATTCCGTGACACCGGAGCCCAATTCGGCGACGACGCCGGACACTTCCATGCCGATGATGTCGCTGGCTCCCGGTGGGGGCGGATATTTGCCGGCGGCCTGCAGCACGTCGGCGCGGTTGATGCCGGCCGCGGCGACCTTGATCAGCACCTCGCCGGGACCGGCTGAAACGTCGGGTACCTCTTGCCAGAGGAGTTGATCGGAGGACTCGGCGACGATGGCGCGCATGCGGGCCACGGTACTAGCCCCGTTACCCTTGTCAGCGGTGGCGTGGCAGAGCGGCCTAATGCACTCGCCTTGAAAGCGAGAGACGGCTAAAACCGTCCGGGGGTTCAAATCCCTCCGCCACCGCAGTGTTCAGCGGCGAGCCTGACGCGGCGTCGGCGCGGAGCGGAGGATGGCGCCGATTCCGTCGGCGGGAGCAATCCGTTCATCGGTGCGAACCACCGACGCCCCACCCGAAATCGCCAACAGCGGCAGGGCTTCGTCGGCATGCAGCGTCTTAGCGGCAGCGGCGCCCTGCTCGAAGAGCACGTCGGCGCTCGGTGCGACGGTGGTCATGCCCTCGTCGGCGACCACGGTGGCGTCGCCGATCTCGCCGATGATCATCGTGTCGACTGTTCCCTGACGCAGGGCAGCGCAGACCGCACTGAGTCCCTCGACAGCCAGCCCGGATCGCCGGTCGACCTCGTCGGTGAAACGTGCTGCCGCAGTGTCCATGGCACTGCGCCGTTGCGACAGCAGCGTGGAGTCGATGGCCCGTTGAATCTCCTCGAAGTCATATCCGCCGCGCCGGACCGCGATCGGCAGCGACGTCACCCGCTTCCGGATCGAGTCCGGCAGCGCTGCGAGCAGACTCGACCGGGACTCCCCATCGCCAACCAAGAACACTGCGCGCAACGGCGTGTCGTGCGCGAGTTCGCTGATCCGGTCCGCAACGTCGGCTTCGATGGCTACGGAAAGCCGCGTGGCATCAAAGTGGCTGGTGATGAGCGCGCCGGACCGGTCGGCCACCACCAGCAAATAATCTGACTGCGTAACGCCGTATTCGAGGACAGGGACGATATACGGCAATTCGGACACTCGGACGACCGGCCGAGCAGTTGGCCGGAGTAGGTACTCGTTGACCAGGACCCCCGTCGCGCCCGCAATCACCGCGCGCCCACCCCGGCCGATCGGCAAACGCAGTTGCAGGACCGCGTGCTCGATTGCAGCGATGATTGTTTCGTCTGCCCCTTGCAGCTGAAGTTCTTCGCGCAGGACGCGCCATTTCAGCGCGAGCCCTGGGCTGGGGTCACCGTCGTCCCCTGAGTCCTCGAAATAGACCGACGCGAACGGCCCGGGCGCACTGAGCAACTCGCGGAAGCGGCCCGAATCCATGCACCATTGTTGCCCGAAAGGCGCAAACCCGACTAGTGCAGCGTCGGCGGG
>CAWFHQ010000006.1:0-345788 GCA_963815705.1 uncultured Actinomycetota bacterium | reverse complement strand
CCGCAGCGCCGCGCGTGCCCAGTTCGCCCGCAGCCTGCTCATGCGGGCGCCCGCGGTGGTGCGGCTCAACCGGGCGGAATTTTCAGCGCTTGCCGGCGGCAAGCCGCCGCACGAGCCGGCCGCCTTCGCGCGCAGCAATGGAACCGTGGTCGCAATCTCCGGCGCGACCGATCTCGTCACCGACGGCGCGCGCCAGGCAACGATAGCGAACGGCCATGCGCTGATGGCGCGCGTCACCGCCATGGGCTGCGCCGGCTCGGCCCTGGTCGCCGCCTGCCTGGCGGTCGAGCAAGATGCATTCGCCGCCGCCGCCGCCGCGCTGGTCATCCTCGGCGTCGCCGGTGAAATCGCGGCCGGGCAGGCGCAAGGGCCGGGCAGCTTCGCAGTCGGCATCGTCGACGCGCTCTACAATCTCGACGGCGCCACGCTTGCCGCGCGCGCCAAGGTGAACTGATGGCGCCCGATCTCCGCCTCTATGCCTTGCTCGATCCGGCGGTTTCCGGCGGCCGCACGCTCGCCGACCTCGCGCGCCTGATCGCGGGCCACGCCACGCTGGTGCAGTTGCGCGACAAGCACGCCGACACCGGCGCCTTTATCGAGGAGGCGCGCAGCCTTCGCGCGGTGCTCGAGCCCGCCGGCGTGCCGCTGCTGATCAACGACCGCGTCGACGTTGCGCTCGCCGCGGGGGCCGACGGCGTGCATATCGGCCAGACCGACATGCGGCCCGAAGATGCCCGCGCGCTGCTCGGGCCCGGCGCCGTCATCGGGCTTACCATCCAGAACGTCGAGCAGGCGCAAGCGGCCCCGCTCGCGCTCATCGACTATGTCGGCATCGGCGGCGTCTACGCCACCACATCCAAGGACAATACGCGGCCGCCGATTGGGCCCGACGGCCTCGCCCGCATCACGCAAGCGATCCGCGCGCGCAAACCCGGCTTTCCCGTCTGCGGCATCGCCGGCATCACCGCCGCCAACACCGCCGCCGTCATCGCCGCCGGCGCCGACGGTGTCGCGGTCATTTCCGCTTTGTCACTGGCCTCCGACCCGACGCAGGCGGCGCGAGAGCTGCGCGCTGCGGTGGACGCCGCGCTCGCCAAGCGAGGCGCCGCATGACCGCCATCGCCCTCACCATCGCCGGTTCCGATCCGAGCGGCGGCGCCGGCGTGCAGGCGGACCTGAAGACCTTCGCCGCGCTCGGCGTCTACGGCGTATCCGCCATCGCCGCGCTCACCGTGCAGAATACGCAAAGTGTCGGCGCCATCCACGACGTGCCGGCCGACTTCATCGCCGCCCAGATCGACGCGCTGTTCGACGATCTCGATATCGCCGCGGTCAAGATCGGCATGCTGTCGCGCGCAACCAGCGTCGCCGCCGTGGCCGACGCGCTCGACCGCCATTCGGCGCGCAACATCGTGCTCGATCCGGTCATGGTGGCGACCTCGGGCGCTTATCTGTTGGCGCCGGAGGCGGTCGGCGCGCTGCGCAGATGCTGTTTGCGCCGGCGCTGATCGTGACGCCCAATCTGCACGAGGCCGCCGCGCTCACCGGCGCCAGCCTCGCCCGCAACGAGCGCGAAATGGAAATCCAGGCGCGCGAAATTTTGGCGCTCGGCGCCCGCCATGTGCTGATCAAAGGCGGCCACGGCGACGGCGAAGACAGCGTCGATCTCCTGGTCGGGCAGGGCGAGGTCACCCGCTTTGCCGCCAAGCGCATTGCGACCAAAAACACCCACGGCACCGGCTGCACGCTGTCGTCGGCCATCGCCGCCGGCCTGGCCAAGGGTCTTGCGCTGAAAGAGGCCGTTGCCGAGGCCAAGCGCTACGTCACCGCGGCCATCGCCGCTGGCGACGCGCTGCATGTCGGGCACGGCCGCGGCCCGCTCGATCACTTTCCAAGACACGCGTGATCCCGAAAAGTGGGAAACGGTTTTCGGACAAGATCACGCGTAACGAAAAAGGAGTTCGCCATGACCACGCGACGCAACTTCGTCACCGGCGCCAGCCTCACGCTTGCCGGCGCCGTCGCCGCGCCCCGCATCGCGCGCGCCGCCACGCAGAAATGGAAGATGGTGACCTCCTGGCCCAAGCGGCTGCCGGGCCCCGGCATGTCGGCCGAGCGCATCGCCACCCGCATCCGCACGTTGTCGGGCGGGCGCATCGACATCACCGTCTATGCCGCGGGCGAAGTGGTGCCGGCCTTCGGCGTGCTCGACGCGGTTGGCAACGGCGTCGCCGACATCGGTCACACCGCCGCCTTCTACTGGCAGGGCAAGATGCCGGCGGCCGCCTTCTTCACCACCGTGCCGTTCGGCCTGACGCCCTCCGAGCACGTCGCCTGGATCGACGCCGGCGGCGGGCAGGCGCTGTGGGACGAATTATACAAGCCGTTCGGCGTCAAGCCCATCATGGGCGGCAATACCGGCGTCTGCATGGGCGGCTGGTTCCGCCACAAGCTCAACGCGCTCGCCGACCTGAAAGGCATTAAGCTGCGCTCGCTCGGCCTCGGCGGCGAGGTCTATCGCCGGCTCGGCGCCACGCCGCAGACCACGCCGCCGGCCGAAATCCTCACCTCGCTGCAATCGGGCGTGCTCGACGCCGCCGAATTCGTCGGCCCCGGCACCGACATCGCGCTCGGCCTCTATCGCGTGGCGCCGTTCTACTATTACCCCGGCTTCAACAAGCCGAACGGCACCGGCGAATGCATCGTGGCGCTCAAGCGCTGGCAGGCGCTCGACGCGGAGCTGAAGGCGATCGTGCAGCACGCTTGCGCGGCGGAAGCCAATTATGCGCTGGCCGAGATGGAGCGGCTCAACGCGCAGGCGCTGGCCGCGCTGGTGAAGCAGCACAATGTCAAGCTGACGGCGTTCCCCGGCGATCTGGTCGCGGCCGCGCGCCAGCAGGCCGACGACGTGCTGGGGGAGCTGGCCAAGCGCAGCGCCATCACGGCCAAGATCCACGATTCCTACACGGCCTTCCGCGCCCGCACCGCGCCCTGGTCGCGGGTGTCGATCGAAGCCGTGCTGGCGGCGCGAGAGGCGTGAGGCGCGCCGCGCCTCAGCCCCCTTTGGTGCGGCCGTCGAAATACTGCGCGCCCGGCGTGCGGCAGTCGCGCGTGTAGAAATCGGCCCACATCATCGCCACGGTGAATACCGCAAAAGTGATGACGAGCGCGGCGACGACGATCGCAGTTTCTGTCGGCATGATGCTAACCCCCGGTTCTTGTTGCCGGAAATGTTAGGCCGGCCGTGGCCGCCGGCTTTGACCTGCATCAAGGCGCTTCCTTGCCGATGCTGCCGGCGGGCGCGCAAAGCGCGGGCGATGCCGCGCTGCTTTGCGGCGACCGCCGCAAGCGATTCTTCAAACGCTCATATGCGCGCCGGTGAGCGGCCGCAGCCGCGCGCAGAAGTGCCCTGCTACCGGCCCTTTTCATGGTTAACCGGCCTTTAACCATCCTGCGCTCTGATAGCGGCATCTTAATACCCGCGTGCGGGGCTTGCGGGCTGCATGCATTCGCACGCGCAACAAAGATGGTTCGTCAAGACCGGGTGAGTGATCGCCCGCCCGTAACCTGATTCGAGCAGTTCAAGGGGCCGATAGAAATGAAGACCAAATTGATCCTCGCCGGAATGACCGCGGCCCTGTTGGCAGCGCCGCTCGGCGCGCGGGCAGCCGACTTGCCGCACCCGCTCTACAAGGCGCCCGCCTATGTGGGGCCGGCCGCCGCCAACTGGACCGGCTTCTATGTCGGCATCAACGGCGGCTACGGCTTCGGCACTTCCGATTGGGACATTCCCGCCGTCAGCCCCGATCCCAGCGGCTATCTTGCCGGTGCCACCGTCGGCTACAACTTTCAGACCGGCCTGTGGGTGTGGGGCTTCGAGGCCGACATAGACTGGGCCGATATCAAGGGCGACACGTCCTGCCTCGGCGGCTCCTGCGAAACCAATTTGGATTGGTTCGGCACCGCGCGCATACGCATCGGCTATGCCGGCTGGGACAACTGGCTGCCCTATTTGACCGGCGGCGCCGCCTTCGGCGACGTCAAGGCGGATCTGACCACCACCGGCTCGACCGCTTCCTCGACGCAGATCGGCTGGACCGCCGGCGTCGGCCTCGAATACGCCTTCCGCTCGAACTGGAGCGCCAAGATCGAATACCTCTACGCCGATCTCGGCTCCTTCGATTGCGGCGCGGCCTGCGGCACGACCTCCAACAACGTTACCTTCACCACCAATATCGTGCGCGCCGGCCTCAACTACCGCTTCTGATTTGGCGCGGCCCACGCGCGGCGAACAACGGCAAGCCCCGGGCACCCGCCCGGGGCTTTTGCTTGCGGCACTGCGCACGGGCGTTGCTCCGCCTTGCGTGGCGCGCGGAGCGAAACATTCGTCGTTCAGCGCGGCCGCCCATTTGCGTGACGCTGACCGCCATAGCGTCTGTACATCAGACTGAGAGTCACATTAAAATCTTTATAGAATTCCCATAGAATTCTCATGCCGCGGTCGAACTGCTTTCCTGTTTTTTTCCCGATTGATTTCCCATCTGTTCCGACAGGGCATAACGGTTCGTTATGGCGAGTAGTGTTTCCGTTTGTAACGCGCGGGCAAGATCGCGCCAGCCATAATATTGTATACAATATTCCGATGCGGGCTGGCGCGCTCTTTCGCCAACATCGGCCCGATTGCCTGATGGCCGAGGCGCGCATAGGCGGTGAGATCGTGCGCGGCGACGAACGGGGAGGGCGCCGCTTGGGTCACTTCTCAAGCGCCATCCCGGCGGCACGGCGGTGCTTGTGACGTTTTGGCGCGGCCACTTTAATGGCGCCGCTATTCTCCGCCGTCGCGAATTAACGCCCGCTCTATTCGCCCGCCTTCATTAAGGCGCGGCGCGCCCGGAGCATGCGCGTGCCGGATAGCCATCCGGCACAACCATGGAGTCGGCAATGAAACGTCTGGTTTATGCTGTCGTCGCGGCGTCGGCGCTCGGCCTCGCCGCGGGTGGCGTGGCGCTCGCCTGCGAACAGCACAGCGCGCACAACGATCGGGGCGCCGCCGCCGCCAGCGGCAAGCTGGCGATGGTGAGCACGCCCATCGCCGCGCCCGACCGCATCGTGCGCGACGACGACGAGAAGTCGAGCGACGAAAAGAAAGACGGCAAGTAGGCTTGGCGACAAGCGCCGCCCGCCGGCCTCGCATGGGCCGCGGGCGGCGTGCGCATTGAAGCTCGCATAAACACGGCACTGCTTGACTTGTCAGCCGTGTCTCGGGCTCGCTTCACCTCTCCCAGTCGAAGTCGGATATATCCGACTTCGACCATGTTAAGTGCCGAACCCGGGTATACCCGAGTTCGGATGGGGAGAGGGAGCGCGCCGTGCGCGTGGCGCGTTCTAAGCGAAGTCCCCGCCCGCACGCGGCGCCGCCTCGGGCCGCGGCTCAATCCTCGCGGTTGAGCTGATGCTCCTCCGCCGTGCGCTCGAAGGTCTCGGCTGCGCTCTTGATGCGGTAGAGCAGCCGATTGTCCATCTCGACCGGAAGCTGGCGCACCACCTTGTAGACGCCGCGCGCGCCCGGCGCGATCGTGCCGCCGTTATAGTAGACGCTGGCGCCCACGGTGAATCTGTGAGGCATGAGGCTCTCCTGCGGCTGCCGGTATGATACTGGATTCTGGATCGTCATTCCGGGACGGCGCTTAAGCGCCGGACCCCGAATTCAGGGCCACACGAACGGCTCCCGCATGTCGCTCTGCATTCCGGGCTCGCTCGCGGAGTTTATCATCGGGCCGCGCTTGGTGCGGACCCGTTGGCGCGCGCCCCGGAATGACCGGAAGAATCGATCGGCCAAATTCAACCTGAGACGAAAACGCCCGGCGCTGAGGGCCGGGCGTTCATGAAGCGTGCGGCGCTTTGCGCGCCGGATCAGGCCGGCTGCAAATTGCCCGCCGCCTGCTTGCCGCGCTCGGTGACCACTTCGTAGGTCACGCGCTGGCCCTCCATGAGGGTGCTCATGCCGGCGCGCTCGACCGCGCTGATGTGCACGAATACGTCGCGCGAGCCGTCGGACGGGGTGATAAAGCCGAAGCCCTTCTGGTTGTTGAAGAACTTCACGGTACCTGTAGCCATCGTTGTTACCTTTGCATGCGTTGTGAGTGTGCATCGCCCGACGCGACTTCCCGCTTCAGGCGAATCGAAACATCCGGATTTTCAGGGTGTCTTGAGAAGCGCCCACGTCGGGGGCAGCGCAACAAGGCAGAACCAAAAACACTTCGGTTTCAACCGGGGGCTCATACGCGGCTTTCGGCCGCACGTCAATGGATTTCGGGGCGGGGCAAAGGGCGGTTAACGCGCTTTCACCATGGCCGGAAGCCCTTGCGCGCGGGCACAAATCGATCCGCCACCGTCCTCTAGCGCTGCTCACGCAGCTTCTCGATGCCGAGCGTCGCGATGTCGCCGGGCCGAAGCCGCTCGGGATGAAGTCGGGCAGAAGCGCTCCGCGGGGCAGGCCGGGCCTGGCGCGGCACGATGCTGGGCGCGGTCTCCGGATCCGATCGCAGGCGGTCCGCCAGCTGCTGCAGTGCCTGCGCCAGCCTTTCGGTGTGCTCGGCGGGCGCGCGCGCAACGGCGGCGGGACGCTGCGCCGGCTCGTCCTTGGGTGTGCGCGGCAGCGGCACGCGGACGCGCGGGGTCGGCGCGTTCAAGGCAACCACGCGCGCCCAGGCCGGCGGCCGGAAAGCGGTCGCCTCGAACGCGCGCCGCCGTCGCCGCGCGACGTGAAAGAGGATACCGGCTACGGCCAGCCCTGCGAGCAACAGCATGAACAGCGCGAAGGCCTGATCGACCTCGCCGGCGGCCGCAACGGGTGCCGGCGCAGCCGCAGGCCGCGGCGGCGGGCGCACGCGCTCGCGTGCGGGAGGCGGCGGATCGACGGCGCTCGTCGCGATACGCCTCTCGGCCTGCGGCGGGTGATCGCCCATGCCGGTCGTCACGCGCGCGCTCACCGGCAGCGGGCCCGCGCTGGCCGATTGCGATGAGCGTGTCGGCTGCACGCGACGCCGCGGGCCGCGCGGCAGACGTCGTCATCGCCAAATCCATCGCGGCGAGGAACGGCACCGGCGCCGCCGCTGTCGTGAAATTGCCGTCCGTTGCCGGCGCTTCCGGCGCGGCTTGCGGCGGCGCAACCGGTGGCGCCGCCGATTGCGCGGCGGCTTGCGGCGCGGGCTGCTGCGCGGCGTGCGGCGCGTGCTTGCTAACGGGCAGGCCTTGCTCGCGCAAATACCAGCACAGATGCTTGGCGCGATCGTGCCGGTAGTACCAATGCTGGCCTTTCGGCGCCGGCGCGTTCGGCTTGGCGAGGCATTTGTCGTCGGCGCGCGCACCCGACAGCGACGATGCGGCGAGGCCGGCGATCAGCAGCAGCGTTGCCGGCAGCGATTTGTGGTTTGACATTTGCGGCTTCCCCTCGCCGTGACACGCTGAACATGATCGGAGCGCGCTTGCAGCGAGGTCGATTGAAAAGCGCAAATAGGGCTGCAATACGTTGCAAATTCGGCGGACGCCCATGCGCGCGCCGGCATGCGCCCCGCGGGCGGTAGCGTGGTGCTCCGGCGGCGGCTCTGGTAGGAACAAAATCATTGACAGCGTAACGCTGCTCCCCTAGACTGCAGGCACGCTCGCGAGGTGCGCCCCGCGGGCGTTTTTATTTTCCGACAATCGAAAAGGACATCGCCCATGGCGAAACACGCTCGCGCGCGCAAAGCGCGCGTGGCCGCATGCGCGCCGGCGCGCAAAAAGCCCGCGCGCCCGGCGCACCTGCCGTCGCCGCTGCGCTACCGCTACACGCCCGAACTGCTGGCCCACGGCCGCTACCGCTACGAGCACACCGAGGACTCGATCCCCGACATCGCGCTCGACTTCGGCATCCACAAGACCACCTTCCAGCGCATGGCCAGGCGCGAGGGCTGGGTGCGCTATGTGCCGCCGCCGCGCGATCTGCCGCCGGCGGTGAAGCTCGCCGCGCAAGCCGAGGCGCTCGAAGCGCGGCAAGCCGCCCTTACCCTCCCCCCGCGAAGCGGCGGGGAGGGTCGGCCGCCGGAGCTTGCGCAGCAAGCGACGGCGGACGGGGTGGGGGGTATTGCTGCATCGAAAGAACCCCCCAACCCCTCGCCGCCATTCGCTGCGCGAATGGGGGGAGGGGAGGAGTCTGCCGCGGCGCCGGCGCAAGAGGACGCGGGCTCTGCGCGCGAGGGACCGCCGCAAGAACCGCTGCCGCCCCCGCCCGTCACCATCGAACGCCTGCATCGCGACGCGCTCGCCGAGCTCGCCGCGGTCGAGCGCATGCGCGCCATGCTCGATGCCGAGCCGCAAAGCCCGCTCGACGCCGAGCGCACCGCGCGCACGCTGTCTTCGCTCACCGTCACCCTGCAGCGCATTCAGCGCATGCAATGCGGTCTGCCTATCACCGGAGCCGAAAACGATGACGACCTGCCCGCCGATCTCGATGCCTTCCGTGACGCGCTTGCGCAGCGCATTGAGGCGTACTTCGCAAGCACGCCGGACGAAGACGCTGCTGGCGACGCTGCCGGCGCGCGACCTGATGTTCCTCGCGCGTGACTTCATCGCGCTGGCGCTGCCGCACCAGGTCCCGCGCGCCCATGCGCGCAACGGCGGCCCCTGGACCACCTGGCTGATGCTGGGCGGGCGCGGCGCCGGCAAGACGCGGCTGGGCGCCGAATGGGTGCGCGCGCAGGTCGCCGGACACGCGCCTTACGCCACGCAGCGGCACATGAACATCGCGCTGGTGGGCGAGACCGAGCACGACGTGCGCGAGGTGATGATCGAGGGGCCGAGCGGCCTGCTCGCCGTCACCCCGCGCGCCGAGCGCCCGCAATGGACGGCGACGCGCCGGCGGCTGGAATGGCAAAACGGCGCGGTCGCCTACGCCTTCTCGGCGGAGGATCCCGAGCAGCTCCGGGGCCCGCAGTTCGACGCCGCCTGGTGCGACGAGCTGGCCAAATGGCGCCACGCCGACGCGACCTTCGACATGCTGCAGTTCGGCCTGCGCCTGGGCGCGCATCCGCGCCAGCTCGTCACCACCACGCCGCGGCCGATCAAGCTGATCCAACGCCTGCTCGCCGACCCGCGCACGGCGGTGACGCGCGCCGGCACGCACGCCAATGCGCGCTTCCTGGCGCCGTCGTTCCTCGACGCCGTGGTCGGCCGCTATGCCGGCACGCGGCTGGGGCGGCAGGAGATCGACGGCGAGGTGATCGAGGAGCGCGCCGACGCGCTGTGGACGCGCGACGCGATCGAAGCCGCGCGCGTCGAGAAGGCGCCGGCGCTGATGCGCGTCGTCATCGGGCTCGACCCGCCGGGCTCCGCGCGCGCAGGCAGCGCCGCCTGCGGCATCGTGGCGGCGGGCATCAGCGAAGCGGGCACCGTCTATGTGCTGGAGGATTCAAGCGTCGAGGGGCTGGCGCCCGAGCGCTGGGCGGCGCGCGCGGTGGCGCTTTATCGCACAGCATCAGGCCGACTGCCTGGTGGCCGAGGTGAATTTCGGCGGCGATCTGGTGCGCAGCGTCCTGCAGCAGATCGACCGTAACCTGCCGCTGCGCCAGGTGCGCGCGACGCGCGGCAAATATGTGCGCGCCGAGCCGGTGGCGCTGCTCTACGCGCAAGGCAAGGTGAAGCACGTCGGCGCCGGGTTGGCGGCGCTGGAAGACGAGCTGTGCGACTTCGGCCCGGACGGTCTGTCGGACGGCCGCTCGCCCGACCGGCTCGATGCGCTGGTCTGGGCGGTGACGGCGCTCACCGCGCGCGGCTGGGACGGGCCGCGCATTCGCAGCCTTGTGGGACGGACCGCTGGTGCCGTGGTCGCTCTTTCCCTCTCCCCGCTAGCGGGGAGAGGGCGCCCTTCGCCCGCGTGAAGCGGGCGGAGGGCGGGTGAGGGGCGGGGGTGAGGCTGTGCCCCTCCGTTCGTCCCCGCGCAAGCGGGGACCCAGTCTCGCCGGTCATTCCGGGGCGCCCGCCGAGAGGCGGGCGAACCCGGAATCCAGGGCTTTGGTCGCTCGGCGCACCACGCGCGAATGCAACTCTCGGTAACGAACGGTAAGATGCCTCTGGAAGCGCAAGCGAATGCCTGTTGACATTTGTTAACACCATCATATACTGCGAGGCACCGCATGGCCGCCAGGTCCCGGCATCCGAACAAGGAAGTCGAAGCGGCCGTCGCCTATGCCGAAGGCAAGAAGTGGACGTTGCGCAAGATGGGCCATTGGGGCCGCTTGTTTTGCCCGCACGCCGACCGCGACGGGTGTCAGGTTGCCGTGAACGGCACCCCGAGAAATCCGGAAGTCCACGCGCGCCAGATCAAGCGGGCCGTCGACCGCTGCCCGCACCAGAAAGAAGCCGACGATGAATACACATGAGTTCAGCATCATCGCTTCAGGTCTCGATCCCGAGGCGGAAGATTTTGACTCGCGCTTCTATGATGCCGGCTGCGACGACGCGACCATCGCTTTTCAGAAAGGCCATATCATCGTCGACTTCGCGCGCGAAGCGCCCTCGCTCGCCGAGGCGATCGCCTCCGCCGTCGCGGCGGTGCAGAAAGCTGGCGCCAAGGTGGAGCGCATCGAGCCCGATCCGCTGGTCAGCCTCTCCGACATGGCGACGCGGGCGGGGCTCACGCGCGCGGCCATGACCAACTATTTCAAGGGAACGCGGGCGGAGAATTTCCCGCCGCCGGTGGCCAAGGTGACCTCGGAAAGTCCGCTGTGGGATTGGGCGTCGGTCGCGCGCTGGATGTTCCAGCACCGCAAGCTCGACCGCGCAGCCGCTATCGAGGCGGAGGTCGTCAAGCAAGCCAACGAAGCCGTCCGAGCTGGCGAGTCGGATATCGGCAAGCGATTGAAAAAGACCGCGAAGGAATACGCGGCGGAGCTGGAGGCGGCGTGAGGGGGCAAGGCTGTCCTTCTCCGTTCGTCCCCGCGCAAGAGGGGACCCAGCATCAGTCATTCCGGGTGCCCGCGGCAGCCCGAAATCACGATTCTCTAATCGGGGTAAGACTGTTCTTCGAATGTGGACCGCAATTCACGAAATGAGTTCCCACATTCAGCGCACCGATACGTTTTGTTGAAGGCCGAGTGGCTTTCGAACTCTTACGCTTTGAAGCTGCCCACAAAAGAGACAATACATTGCGATAGGTTGTTGATCAGCCATTCATGCCTCCGAAAACCGACAGATTTGAACAACCGAATTGCTCTCAATAGCAGAGCGATTCGCGGCACCAATGCGGCGAGACCGTCCAGAAATCTGAATTTGGCGTATGATCTTTTACCTATTGAGGTAGTTCATATTGTGTTCTACCAAGAAAACAACGATGATTTCATGCCTACGTTTTATTATGTCTGGACGAAAACAACATCACATCCCGCAGTCGATGTTGCGGCCTTTTGAAACGCCCTCTACTGGAAGGGTGCCGAAGGTTTGGGTCTACAAGAAAGAAAAGAAATACAAAGCGGCGATTTCAGATGTTGCGGCCGAGCGCCATTTTTATTCCGAACCCTCGAACGACGGTACGCAGACCCTTGATGACTTAATCACGGCGTATGAGGACTCGTTCAGCAAGCAATTAGCATTTTTGCGGGAGTTGCCGTTGACGAGCGAAGCGGACACGAACGTTGCAGCAAACGTAGTCGCTCATCTAACGATTAGGAATGCGCACCTTCGCAAAACCTTCGTCCACGGCTTTCGCCAATTATTGAGCAGGGCCGCGGATATATTTTGTAACGAAGTGGGCTTGCGATCGCTACTCGGTGTCGACGAGCCAATAATGCCAGAGCATGTCGCCTCACACTTAGACGAGTACGTTGCGACTGATCCGCGGTTTTCGCAAATTAGACTGCCGCGTGAGGTTTTACATAAGATAAGCTTCATGGCGATAAAAGAAAACTTTACCCGATTTATCGTGGATAATCTACCTTATATGGAAATGGCAATGGAGCAGGCTGCTGCGACCGCTCCGGACGGCATGCGCACTGGGCATAATCGCGCATTATCTTCGGGTTTCGGATCTGATGCCCGAGCGCTTGCGTTAAGAAGGCTTCACTGGTCGGTGGAATCGGCTTCTGGAAAAGGTGTTGTACTTCCAGACTGCGTTGCAGTTGGAATTGAGGATAAGGCTTTGCCCCAGCCGTTGATCATGTCGGATTTGGATAAATTGACGTACGCGATAATGCCCTTGACGCCCACTAAACTACTAGTTGGTTCGCGCGCTGAAAATAGCTCCCCTAATCTTGCCGATTTCAATGTGCAAGCCGTCGCAGAGTTCAGGCATGAAGACAGGCATTGCGACCGGACGGCGCAAGCTCGCTGCAGGGTTGATCGCCGCCGCAGTGCCCGCCGCGGCCGCCGCACTGATGGCCGGGCCGCCGGCGACGGGTGCCAACGACCCGTGCGCGGCCAGTGAAGTAGCCCGGACGATCGGTTCGGTCTCCAAGTCGATGGGCGACTACCTGGACTCGCATCCGGAGACCAACCAGACGATGACCACGATGCTGCAGCAGCAGGCCGGTCCGCAGTCGGTCACCGGGCTGAAGACCTACTTCGAGTCCAACCCCAAGGTCGCCGCCGACATGACGTCGATCGCGCAGCCCCTGACCAGCCTGTCGACGCAGTGCAAGTTGCCGATCAGCATCCCGCAGGCGATGGGCATGATGCAGCAGGGTGCTGGTGGGCTGCCCGCTCTGCCGCCCGGTGGCGCGGGCGCGTCGCCGGTCAGCGCCGGGTTGGGAAATCCGCCGGCCCCCGCTTCGGCCCCGCCCGCGGCGGGTGCCACGCTGCCAGGCCCGTCGCGGCAGAACAACGTCGGCTAGCTGTGATGTCCAGGGAGGTTGGTCAGTCGTGTGACTGGTGGCTTGCCTCCGATGGCGGAATGGGCTCGGTGGTGATTGTAGAAGTGCAGCCAGCTCGGTAGGGCGATGTCGCGCTGTGCGGTGGACTCGTAGAGGCGGGCATAGGCCCAGCCGTCGGCGAGGGTTCGGTGGAATCGTTCGATCTTGCCGTTGGTCTGGGGCCGGTAGGGGCGGGTGCGCTTATGGGTGATGTGTAATTCGGCGCAGGCGTCGCGCCAGGCGTACGACCGGTAAGCCGATCCGTTGTCCGATAGGACTCGCTCAACGGTGACGCTGCGCTGGGCGAACCACGCCACTGCGCGCTGCAGCACCCCGATGGCGGTGGCTGCCTTTTCATCGGTGCAGATCTCGGCGTAGGCAATGCGGGAGTGATCGTCAATCACGGTGTGCACGAACGCTATTCCGATTCTGGGACGCCAGTTCTCGGCACGACCACCGCGGTCGCCGGTTCGGCGGGCGGTCTGCTGGGCATTGTGTTTACTTTGTGTTCGGCTGATGAACTTGTGACCGCCGCCGTCGGGGATATTGGCGAACTTGGTGACATCGACGTGGATCAAAGCTCCGGGATGAGCGTGTTCGTAGCGGCGTAACGGTTCACCGGTGACGCGGTCGATGTAAGACAGGCGGTTGATCCGACACCGGGTCAGCACCGCGTGCACGGTCGAGGCCGCCATGTCCAGTCTGCCGGCGATCTGGACCGGCCCCAGCCGCTTGCGCCAACGTAAGTCGACGATTCGCCGCATCACCAGCGGACTGGTCTTGGTCGAACAGCGATGCGGCCTCGAGCTGCGGTCGGCCATCCCGGCCGGGCCCTCGGTGCGGTAGCGATCGGCCCATTTTCTCGCCGTCCGCGGGGCCACCATGAACATCTTGGCCGCTGCAGCGTAGGTCCAACCAGACTCGACGCTCAGTTGAGCGAGGCGCAATCGAGCGCGCGGGGTCAGAGCAGCGTTAGCGTGGGACACGAAGGCCTCCTGGTTAGTGAAGCGGTTCCTAGACAGCTCCACTTCACAACCGGAGGCCTTCCCTGTCACACAGGCTCACCGATAACGGGAGGGACAACCTCCCTGGACATCACAGCTAGCCGTCCCCTTTGGCGTCGGGCGGTGGTAACGGACCCTGCAGCGCGGCCTCGTCGACGGCGGGATCGTTGAAGTGCCGCAGGCCCGGCTCGATCAGGGGCAGCGGACCGGTCGGCGGGTCGTCGTCGGAGCCGCCCGGGTTTTCGGTGCGGAACACGAAGAAGAACACCACCCAGCCGATGGCTGAGATGAGCAGCCAGCTGATCAGCCGGTACAGCAACATGGCCGAGATCGCATTGGGCAACGACATGCCGCTGGACACCAGGCCGGGCACCAGCACCGCCTCGACGACCAACAGCCCGCCAGGCATCAGCGGAATCGTGCCGACGGCGCGTGCGGCCGCATAGGCGACCGTCAGTCCGGCGATGGACGCGTGGTCGCCGGCCGCGTACGCGGCGAAGGCGAGGCAGGCCACGTCGGCGATCCAGTTGAACATCGACCAGCTGAACGCCACCCCGAGGTCGCGCCGGCCGAGGCTGACCGACTCGAGCTGCATGAGGATCTCGCGCCACTTCGTCAGGCCGGTGTCGATGGGCTTGCCGCGAACCGAGTTGAACCACGACAGGACGCGGGTGCCGATGCCCTCGATCAGCTCCGGCCGGGATGCCACTGCCTGGGCAAGCAGCAGCAACGCGATGAAGCCGCCGAGGGTGAACAACAACGAGAAGGGGTTGTTCTTCGCGCCCAGGAAGAAGGCGCCGCCCAACCCGAGCAGCGCCAAGCCCACCGCCTGCAGCACGCCCGACATCACCAACTGCCAGGACGCCACCACGGTCGAGGCGCCCCAAATACGTTGCTGCCGAAGCAAAAACGTCGCCGACAGCACCGGGCCGCCGGGCAGCGTGGTGCTCAGTGAGTTGGCGGCATAGAAGGCGGCCTCGGAACGCAGTTGCTTGACATGCACCCCGGCGGACTTCAGCAACGTGCGCTGGATCTGGGCGAAGCTGTGCATCGACGCGGCCGCCGCCGCCACCGCCACGAGCAACCACCACCAGTTGGCCGCGAACAAGCTCGTCCATGCCTTGGCCAGCTGATCCCAGCCCAGCGCGACCTCGACGCCGAGCACGATCGCGACGACACCCAGGATCGCCCACCGCACCCACCAGTACTTGCCCCGCGATGTCTCGCCCCCGCGCGTCGGCGCGGGTAACTCACCCTCGTGGGCGAATGCACCGCCGCCCGGGAAGCGGAGGTTGCGGATGGGTGCGTCGTGCGGCACGTGTTTTAGGGTAACCGCGCAGGTGGCGCGGCAATCGAGGCGCAACTCCGTGCGTGTCGCCCTCGTAACCGGATCGTGCTGGCGCAGTCGCCCAACAGGGAGTGGCAGATAGGCTGGCCGGATGCCGGCAAACACCGACGACGCCTCGGTCGAACCCCTTGTCCGCAAGACCGCAGCTTGGGCATGGCGTTTGCTGGTCATCCTGGCCGCGGCGGTCGCCCTCCTCTGGTTGGTGCAGAAACTCGAGATCATCGTCGTCCCGGTGCTGCTGGCCCTGATGATCAGCGCGCTGCTGGTACCGGTCGTGGACTGGCTGGATCGGCGGGGCCTGCGGCGCGGCGGCGCGGTCGCGCTGGTGGTGCTGGGCGCCTTCGCACTGCTGGGCGGCATCCTCACGTTCGTCATCACCCAATTCGTCGTCGGTTTGCCCGATCTGACCGAGCAGGTCTCCCGCAGCATCGACACCACCCGCAGGTGGCTGATCGAAGGGCCGGCGCATCTGCGCAGCGAACAGATCACCAACGCGGGCAATGCCGCGATCCAGGCGCTACACAACAATCAGGCGAAGTTGACCAGCGGCGCGTTGTCCACCGCCGCCACCATCACCGAATTGCTTACGGCCGCGGTGCTGGTGCTGTTCACCTTGATCTTCTTCCTCTACGGCGGCCGCGACATCTGGCAGTACGTGGCCAAGATCTTCCCCGTCGGCGTTCGCGACAGGGTTCTGGAAGCCGGCCGTGCCGGATACGGATCGCTGATCGGCTACGTCCGGGCCACCTCCCTGGTGGCCTTCACCGACGCGGCCGGGGTCGGTACCGGGTTGGCCATCATGGGCGTGCCGCTCGCGCTGCCCCTGGCCTCGCTGGTGTTTCTCGGGGCCTTCATCCCGCTGATCGGTGCGCTGATCTCGGGGCTGGTGGCGGTGGTGGTCGCCCTGCTGGCCAAGGGGATCGTCTACGCGCTGCTCACGCTCGGCTTGTTGATCGTGATCAACCAAATCGAGTCGCATCTGCTGCAGCCGCTGGTGATGGGCCGTGCGGTGTCGATTCACCCGCTCGGAGTGGTGCTGGCGATTTCCACCGGTGGCGTGCTGGCCGGAATTGTCGGAGCCTTACTGGCGGTCCCGACGGTGGCGTTCCTCAACAACGCGATACAGGTGTTGCTCGCCCCGGATCCGGCCGCCGAAGCCAACGAGCTGACCGAGGACGCCGAGCACACGGCCGTTCTCGAGGTCGAACCGGACCACCCGCAGAAGAAGCCCGACTAGGACGCGAGCGGGTTACAGTCGTCCCTCGCGGCGCAGCAGATCCTGCGCCGACAGCCCGCCGCCGGCGCGACGTCGCGGACGCGGATTATCACCGTTATCGCTCTGGCCGCGCGCGTTCAACTTCTCGGTGGCGGCGTCGGGGTCGTTGCCCTCAGACCGCATGACCGGAAGCGCGGTGGTGGGATCGGCCGGGTCGCTGTTGCTCTCGTGGCCCCCTGGGACGGGGATGGCCCTGGTCTGACCGGCCGATGGCGGCGGCGCGGGGGGCGTCGGCGTCGGGGGCCGCGCGGTGTTGGCCTCGGCGTTGGCTTGCACCGAGAGGCGCGTCGTCGTGGCCTCGGTCGGCTGCCTGGGGCGCGCCTGCGCACGGGCGGCCTTCGGACTCGGCGGCAGGTCGGCGGCGGGCCGAGGCTCAGGCTGGCCCGCCGGACCCGGACGGATCGCGCGCGATGGGTCGGGCGGTGCACCGGGGTGCGTGGGGTCGTGCGGCACCCGCGGTTTCGCGGCGACCAGGCTGGCGGCGACCGGCGGCCGGATCGCCCGGCCGTTGACGGAGGTCCGCTTGCGCTCGTCTGGCAGGTCGATCTCGCCCAGGCCGATCTTGTTCTGCAGGCGCCGAGCCCAGCGCGGAGCCCACCAGCAGTCGTCGCCGAGCAGCTTCATCACCGAGGGCACCAGGAACATCCGGACCACGGTCGCGTCCAGCAGCAGTGCGGCCATCAGACCGAACGCCAGATACTTCATCAGCACAAGATCGGAGAACACGAACGAACCGGCGACCACGGCGAGCACCAGCGCGGCGGCCGTGATCAAGCGTCCGGTGGTCGCGGTGCCGATCCGGATGGCCTCCGCGGTCGACATGCCGCGTTCGCGTGCCTCGACCATTCGGGACACCAGGAACACCTCATAGTCGGTGGCCAGACCGAAGCCCACCGCGACAACGAGCGCGATCACCACCACCATCAGCGGCGTCGGAGTGAAATTCAGCCATGTCGAGAAGTGGCCGTCGACGAAGATCCACGTCAGGATGCCCATCGTCGACCCGAGCGTCAGTGCGCTCATCACCGCCGCCTTGACCGGCAGCACCACCGACCCGAACGCCAGGAACATCAACAGCATCGTGGTGCTGAGCAGCAGCACGAGCATCAGCGGAGCCTTGTCGAACAAGCTTTGGATGCTGTCCTGTTCCAGCGCCGGTGTGCCGCCGACCAGCAGGGTCAGGCCTTTCGGTGGGTTAATCGCCCGTAGTTCGCTGATCTTCTTTTCGGCATCGTTCTTGTTGACCAGGCCGTTCTGGATCACCCGCACCGAGTCGTCTTTGGGCTGCGTGGTCCCGTTCGGCCCGGCGACGCAGGGGTTGCCGGCGATGGTCGGGCACGGCCGCTCCTCCCACGTCTTGTCGGTGAACCCGGTGATCCCCGAGATCCGGTTGCGGATGTCGGCAACCTGCGCGTCGGTGACCTTGCTGTGGTTGTTGCTCTCGATCACCACGGTCAGCTGCTCGGTCCGGTATCCGGGGAAGAGCTTGTCGAAATGCTCCTGTGCGAGGCGCACGGCGTTATTCGGTGGCAGGTACTTCTCGCTCATGCCGCCGAACGACAGGTTGCCCAACGGGATGACGAGCAGGATCATGCCGACAGCGATCGGGATGGCGAAGGCCAGCGGCCGCTTCATCACGAAGTTGACCAGCTTGCCCCAGAAGCCGGCTTCGACTTCTTCGCGGGTCTTGGTCTTCTGCAGGCGGTCGGCGAGCCAGTTGAGGTAGGCCCGCGAATACTTCCAATTGCGCAGGAAGGGTACCCGGAACGCGGTCCGCACGCCCAGCGCGTCGACGTGGCGACCGAGGATGCCAAGGCACGCCGGCAGGAACGTGATCGACAGCAGGGCGGCAAGGCCCACCGCGGCGAAGATCGCGTAGGTCAGCGAGTGCACGAAGCCCTGCGGCAACACCAACAGACTGGCGCTCGACGCGATGATCAGCACCGCCGAGAACACGATGGTGCGACCGGCCGTCATCACGGTGCGTCGCACGGCGGCCTCGGTGTCGTAGCCTTCGGCGATTTCTTCCCGGAATCTGCTCACCACGAAAAGCCCGTAGTCGATCGCGATACCAAGACCGATCAGCGAGACCACCGGCTGGGCGAAAAAGTGCACCGGCCCGAACATGGCGACAAGCCGCATGATGCCCAGCGCGCCGGCGATGCTCAATCCGCCCACGATCGCCGGCAGGCCCGCGGCCACAGCGCCGCCGAACACCAAGAAAAGGACTACGGCCACCAGCGGCACCGCGAGGACCTCCATGCGGCGCTGGTCGGTGGCGATGGTGCCCGTCAGGGCGTTGGCTATCGGCTCCAGGCCGGCCAGCTGGACCGTGCCGCCGTTGAGTTTCTGCAGTGCGGGTGTGACGGCCTTGTAGTTATTGAGGATGGTGTCGTCGTCGTCGCCCTTCAGCGGGATGCTGACGAAGGTGTGCTTTCGGTCAGGGGACACCATCCCCTTGATGATCGGGTTCGTGCTCTCCGGCGCGGCCAGCCAGCCGGCCCAGCCGACGATCTGGTCGGGGTGGTCGCTCTTCAGCTTGTTGAGCTCGCCGACGACTTTGTCTCGCCACGCCTGGTCGTCAACCGTTTGCCCGCTGGGGGCGGTGAGGGTGGCGACGACGTGGCTGGTGCGGTCACGGCCGTAGGTCTTGTCGCCCAGTATCGAAGCCTTGACGGACTGGCTGCCGTCGTCGTAGAAACCGCTCTGCGTGACGTGCTTACCCAGGCTCATCCCGAAGAGGCCGCCGCCAAGGCACAGAGCCACCATGACCCCGATCACGATGTACCGGTAGCGGTACACGGTTCGACCCCACCAGGCGAACACGTAAGCTCCTTACTGGATCACTAACAGCGACCCGCGCATTGGTTTTCCAGTGTCACACACGCGCGGTCAATAGCGCGGACAGCGGCCGGAACGGCTGCAGCCATGCTCCCCGGTCGGGCAGCGAATCTAGGCCGATCCGCGGCAGCGGTTCCCGGAACACACCCTCGATGTCCTCCAGGTCAACGAAGTCCAAGGTATCCGACGCTAGCGCCCAACTCGCGTGTTCGCGAAATCCGATCACCTGGACAGGGGTCGCGCCACCGACCCCGGTGCGTGCGATTTCTTCCAGCGGTTGACGGAACGCCTGACCGTCGGCGGACGCCACAACCAGCGCTGCGAGCCCTTCTTGGCGCCGCAGTTCGATGTGCTCGAGCATGTCCCGATCGACATCGCTGTCTTCATCTATTTTGGGCTTGGCGAAGACCGCGAATCCCACGTTACGTAAGGCATCCACCCACGGTCGAACAACGTCGGCGCTGCCCGGGGCGATGTTGGTGAACACGGTGGCCTCGGGTTCGACGACGACGCCCGGCCGGGTGGCGCTGACCTCGGCCGTCCGCGCCAGCAGCCAGCGACCGAGGGCGTCGAAGCGGGGACGTTCCAGCGCCGTCGGGCGACGGCCCAGGATCGAGCCCAGACCCATGTCGAGGTTGGGAGCATCCCAAATCAGCAGCACGCGCCGCGGCGGCGTATCAAGGCCGCCCAGGTCGCCGCCGGACGGCACCGCCGGTGCGCCGGCGGTCTCCGCGCCGGCGGTCGCTTCTTCTATGAGGCTCATTCTGAGCGCCTTTTCCAGATGAACTCGGATACGGAGCTGCCCACGTCTTGGGCTTTCATCTCGTACTTGGTGGTCGGGCGGATGATCGAGATCGGCAGCCGGCTGCCGGGATCGACGCGACACAGCCGGGGTTCGGCATCGCCGACTTCGGCGATGTGCTGGGCGTAGCCGGGGTGGTCCGTCGCGGCGTGCAGGACACCACCGGGGAGTAACCGGTCGGCGATCAGCCCAACTGTGCCCGGTTGCAGGAAGCGGCGCTTGTGGTGGCGTGCCTTCGGCCACGGGTCGGGGAAGAAGAGACGAAACCCGGTCAGCGAACCCGGTGCGATCAGATGCTGCAGCACGTCGACCCCGTTGCCGCGGATCAACCGGATGTTGCGCACCTGCTCGCGGTCGATCGCACACAGCAGCTGGGCCAGGCCCCGCTTGTAGACCTCCACCGCGATCAGGTCGATTTCAGGTTCCTCGCGCGCCATCGCCAGCGTCGATGTGCCGCTGCCGCAGCCGATCTCGAGCACCAGCGGCGCTTGCCGGCCAAACCAGGCGCGGGTGTCCAACGGTTCGAAGCGGCTCGGTATTTCGGAGCGGCCCACCGTCGGCCACAGCCGCTCCCAGGTCTCCCGCTGGGCGCCGGAAAGGTTGGACCGCCTGGAACGGAAACTCGTGGCCGGCAGATAGCCCCGTTCGGGGGCGCCCGAACCCTGCGGCTCCGGCGCCGGCGTCATGGCTTCTTCGGTTTCCAGGCCGGCTCCCACCTCCGCAGGTGCATCGGGACATGTCCCGACCCCGGGTTGCGCATGCATTTGTCCATGGTGGCCCATGAACCCCCGATGTTGCCGCCCCTGGTCCAGATTGATACCCAACAGTTGCCTTCAACTGGTAACAGATAAGCGGTGGCTCGCAACTCGAGGACGCAAGTGCCACTATGCGGTAGGGCTGGATCGACTGCCCGGCAAACGGGCCGGGCGCCGGCGACGACCCCGCATTCGACGGGAACAACGCCGGCCTGTGGAGCTGGCCAATCGGGATCGAGCAGGCAAGAAATGAAGGTACGGGGGAACCAGGTTTTCGTCGACGAGCTGGCACGATTTGCTGCCGGATGCGCCGATGCGCGGGTGAGCGCGATCGCCGAGAAAGCCGCGGCACCGCTGCGGGTGGCGGTCCGCGGACGCCGTGGAGTGGGTCGCGGCACCATGAGCCGCGCCCTGGCGCACGCCGCGGCCGCGTCGGGAATCACGGTGATGCCGTCCCCGGGCGAGGTCGATGTCGTCGTCCATGTGATCGCTGAAGTGGTCAAACCCGAGGACGCCGCCGCGATCGCGACCGCCGGCTGCCCGGTGGTGACGGTGCTCAACAAGGCCGATCTGCTCGGCTCGCTGTCGGGCCGCGCCGGGGACGGGCCGCTCGCGGTCGCGCAGACTCGCTGCCTCGATCTTGCCGAGCTCGTCGGGGTCCCGGTCGAGCCGATGATCGCTTTGCTGGCCGTTGCGGCGCTGGACGGATTGGACAGCACGTCGTGGACGGCGTTGCGGTCCTTGGCCGCCCACCCCGCTTGCCTGGACGGCTCCTTCGAGGGATTCCTGGCGGCCGATAATCCCGTGCCGACGGACGCGCGGCTGCGGCTGCTGGACACCCTGGACCTGTTCGGCACGGCGTTGAGCATCGCCGCGGTCCGTCGAGGCGGCACGCCGACCCAGGTCCGGACCCTGCTGCGCCAGATCAGTGGCGTCGATGCGGTGCTCGCCACCGTGTCGGCTCTCGGTGCTGAGGTGCGCTACCGGCGGGTGCTCGGGGCCATCGCGGAGCTGGAGGCCTTGTCCGTCGGCCGCGCCGGGATCGGGGAGCAGGTCAGCGGGTTCCTGTCCCGCGACGACACGGTGATCGCGCGGATGGCCGCCGCCGTCGACGTGGTCGAGGCGGCGGGGCTGGATGTCGGCCCCGCCGATCTGCACAGCGACGACCCGGCCGGACACCTGACCCGGGCGGCGCGGTGGCAGCGTTTCGGCTGCGGATCGACGAGCGACCTGCACCGCGCCTGCGGTGCGGACATCACCCGAGGATCGCTGCGGCTGTGGTCGCGGACCCAGGAGTCATGGTGAGCAGCAAGGCGTCCGGCGATGCGGTGGCCCAGGTCGATGAACTGGTGGCGGCGATCGGGCCGCGGCTGGATTCGCCCGCGATCAGCCGTCGCGACGTCGTGTTGGTGACGGGCCCGTGGATGGCCGGCGTGACCGGGGTGGCCACCGCGCTGGGCGAGCGGCTGCCCGAGCACAAATTCGTCGAGTCGACGGACCTGCAGCCCGGCGAGGCGCCGATGGCGGTGGTGTTCGTCGTCTCCGCGGCCGCTGAACTCACCGAGTCGGATTGTGCCCTGCTGGACGCCGCCTCCGAGCACACCGACATGGTGGTCGGCGTGGTGTCCAAGATCGACGTGCACCGCGCCTGGCAAGACGTGCTCGACGCCAACCGCGACATGCTGGCCGCCCACGCGCCGCGCTACGGCCAGGTGCCCTGGATAGGTACGGCCGCCGCGCCCGAGCTGGGTGAGCCGCAGGTCGACCAGCTGGTCGAGGTCGTCTCGGGGCAACTTGGTGTTTTCGACGTCGAGCGGCGAAATCGGTTGCGGGCCTGGGAATCCCGGCTCCGGACGGTGGCGCAGCGGTTCGACCGCGATGCGGACAGCGCCGGGCGGCAGGCCCGGGTCGGCGCGCTGCGCGAGGAGCGCAGCACCGCGCTGCGCGAGCGCCGGCAATCGAAATCCGAACGCACCATCACGCTGCGCGGCCAGATCCAGCAGGCGCGAGTTCAGCTGTCGCACTTCGCGGTCAACCGATGCTCGTCGGTACGCGGCGAACTGCAAGAGGACGCCGCGCGCCTGCCCCGCCGGAACATCGCCGGGTTCGAGGCGCACGCGCGAGGCCGGGCCGCCGAAGTCGTCAGCGAGGTATACGAAGGCACCACCACGCACCTCGACGGCGTCGCCCGCGAGCTGGATCTGCCGATCGAGCTACCGCCCGTCGAGCTGCTGCCGACCGTCGACGCCGCGCCCCCGCCGCTGAAATCGCGGCGGCAGGAGACCTGGCTGATGATGCTGTTGGGTGCCGGTTTCGGGGTGGGCGTCGCGCTGACGCTGTCCCGGCTGGTGGCCGGCGTGGACCGGCGGCTGGATCCGGCGGTCGAGATCGCCGGCGCCGTGGCCTGCGTGGCGGTCGGCCTGGCGGTCACCTTCCTGGTGGTCAATCTGCGCGCCCTGCTGCGTGACCGCGGGCTGCTGGACCGCTGGGTGGGCGACCTGACGTCGTCGCTGCGGTCGGTGTCCGAGGAGCTGGTCGCGACGCGCGTGCTGGCTGCCGAGACGCTGCTGACCACCGGGCTGGTCGTTCGCGACGAGGCGGAGAACGCGCAGCTGTCGGATCAGGTCAGTGTCATCGACACCGAACTGCGCGAGCATGCCATCGCGGCGGCACAGGCCGCGGCGGTCCGCGACCGGGAAATGCCTACGGTTGCGGCCGCGCTGGACGCGGTGCGCGCAGAACTCGGGGAACCGGGTATACCTCAACTCGATGACCCCGCCGAGGACGCTGGCGGGCAGAAAACCCCTAAATCAGCTTCGAGGAGCGCGGATGCGGACAATTCCTGACCTTTTAGGCGCTTCTGAATCGTTGATGTGAGAAGGCTTATACCCGCCCGGGCCTTCCCCAGCAAGGGGATCGCGATAACCTGTAGCTAACGCCACCATGTCAATATTTGTGTGGGCTACTGCATACGCAATCACAATGTGCCCGCACGTACGGAGATGAATTCAGGAGAGTTCGATGACCTCAGCGACCATTCCCGGTTTGGAAACCGCGCCCACGAATCACCAGGGGCTGCTGTCGTGGGTGGAGGAGGTTGCCGAGCTGACCCAGCCCGACCGGGTGGTCTTCGCCGACGGCTCCGACGAAGAGTGGCAGCGGCTGTCCGACCAGCTCGTCGAGGCCGGCACGTTCACGCGGCTGAACGAGAAGAAGCACCCGAACTCCTACCTGGCGTTGTCCGATCCGTCCGACGTCGCGCGGGTGGAGTCCCGGACGTTCATCTGCTCCGAGCGCGAGATCGACGCCGGGCCCACCAACAACTGGATGGACCCCGCCGAGATGCGATCCACCCTGACCGAGCTGTACCGCGGCTGCATGCGCGGCCGCACCATGTGGGTGGTGCCGTTCTGCATGGGCCCGCTCGGCGCCGACGACCCCAAGCTGGGGGTGGAGATCACCGACTCCGAATACGTCGTCGTCTCGATGAAGGTGATGACCCGGATGGGCACGGCCGCCCTGGAAAAGCTCGGTGACGACGGCTTCTTCGTCAAGGCGTTGCACTCGGTCGGAGCCCCGCTGGAACCTGGCGACAAAGACGTGCCCTGGCCGTGTAACGACACCAAATACATCACCCACTTCCCGGAAGCCCGGGAGATTTGGAGCTATGGCTCCGGGTATGGCGGCAACGCGCTACTCGGCAAGAAGTGTTATTCGCTGCGCATCGCGTCGGCGATGGCGCACGACGAGGGCTGGCTCGCCGAGCACATGCTGATCCTCAAGCTGATTTCCCCGGAGAACAAGGCGTATTACTTCGCCGCGGCGTTCCCGTCGGCGTGTGGCAAGACCAACCTGGCGATGCTGCAGCCGACCGTCCCGGGCTGGCGCGCCGAGACCCTCGGTGACGACATCGCGTGGATGCGGTTCGGCAAGGACGGCCGGCTGTACGCGGTCAACCCCGAGTTCGGCTTCTTCGGCGTCGCGCCGGGCACCAACTGGAAGTCCAACCCCAACGCGATGCGCACCATCGCCGCGGGCAACACGGTATTCACCAACGTCGCGCTCACCGACGACGGCGACGTGTGGTGGGAGGGTCTGGAAGGCGACCCGCAGCACCTGATCGACTGGAAGGGCAACGACTGGTACTTCCGCGACACGGAAACCGAGCCGGCCCACCCGAATTCGCGGTACTGCACGCCGATGTCGCAGTGCCCGATCCTGGCGCCGGAGTGGGACGACCCACAGGGGGTACCGATCTCGGGGATCCTGTTCGGTGGCCGCCGCAAGACCACGGTGCCGTTGGTGACGCAGGCGCGGGACTGGCAGCACGGCGTATTCATCGGTGCCACCCTGGGCAGCGAGAAGACCGCCGCCGCCGAGGGCAAGGTCGGGACCGTGCGCCGCGACCCGATGGCCATGCTGCCGTTCCTGGGCTACCACGTCGGCGACTACTTCCAGCACTGGATCGACCTGGGCAAGAACTCCGACGAGTCCAAGCTGCCGAAGGTGTTCTTCGTCAACTGGTTCCGCCGCGGCGACGACGGCCGCTTCCTGTGGCCTGGCTTCGGCGAGAACAGCCGGGTGCTGAAATGGATCGTCGACCGCATCGAGCACCAGGCCGGCGGCCAGGACACCCCGATCGGTATCGTGCCGACGGCCGAGGACCTGGACCTGGACGGGCTCGACATCGAAGGCGGGGACGTGGCCAAGGCGCTGGCGGTCAACGCGGCCGAGTGGCGCGAGGAACTGCCCCTGATCGAAGAGTGGTTCGAGTTCGTCGGCGACAAGCTGCCCACTGGCGTCAAGGACGAGTTCGAGGCGCTCAAGCAGCGGCTGTCCGAGGCGGACTAAGCCTTTCTGCTCCGCGAGCAGACAGAAAATCGCGCGGACTTGCGCCGCGGCATGCGATTCTGTGTCTGCTCGGCATAATCCGTCTCGGCAAACGTGACTTTCTGCATTCCAGCGGGTTGTTTGGAACCCCACGCTTCGGTGTATAGATAGCTAACACCGGAATCCTTGAAAGGCCGACGATGAAGTCAACAACGACCTCCGCGCTCACGATTGTGGTTGCGGCGGCAGGAATTCTGTTCAGTGGATGCTCGGCGTCGCAGGTGATCAACACCGGCGGTGACACCAAGTGCAAGGACTTCACCACCCAGGACGAGAAGAAGCAGAACGAAGAAGTCAGCAAAATGCTGAAGGACAAGAGCGGCACCGATCCGAGCAATATCGAGATCTCGGCGACGCGACTGTCCGCGCAGACGTACTGCCAAACGCTCGGCAAGCCGGACAGCAAGATCTCTGAGGCACCGCACGGCTGACTCCCGATGAGGCCCCGTCTGCGGGCCACTTGACACCCGTCAAATTCGGCGGCGGTACAGTCTTCGCATGCAGATCCGCCCCTATCTCGGCGCCAACAAGCCGGCGATCATCCTGTACCCGTCGGGAACGGTCGTCACCTTCGACGACCTGGAAGCGCGGGCCAACCGGCTGGCGCACCGGTTCCGTCAGGCGGGGCTGCGCGAGGGCGACAGCGTCGCGATCCTGATGGAGAACAACGAGCACATCCACGCGGTCATGTGGGCGGCGCGGCGCAGCGGCCTGTACTACGTGCCGATCAACACCCACCTGACCGCGGCCGAGGCGGCCTACATCATCGACAACAGCAACGCGAAGGCCATCATCGGCTCGGCGGCGCTGCGCGACACCTGCGCCGGCCTGGCTGAGTATTTACCGGGTGGACTGCCGGAGCTGCTGCTGATCGCCGATGGTGATCTGCCGGGCTGGGAGCGATACCCGGAATGCGTTGCCGGTCAACCGGATACGCCGATCGACGACGAGATCGAGGGCGACCTGCTGCAGTACTCCTCGGGCACCACCGGCCGGCCCAAGGGCATCAAACGCGAATTGCCGCACGTCCCGCCGGAGGACGCGCCGGGCATGATGTCGGCTCTGGTCGGATTCTGGCTGGACCCCGACGCGGTGTACCTCAGCCCGGCGCCGCTCTACCACACCGCACCGTCGGTGTGGTCGATGACCATCCAGGCCGGTGGCATTACCACGGTGGTCATGGAGCGCTTCGATGCCGAGGGGACGCTGGACGCGATCCAGCGGCACCGGGTAACGCACGGCCAGTTCGTGCCGGCGATGTTCATCCGGATGCTGAAACTGCCGCAAGACGTTCGTGATTCGTACGACCTGTCCAGTCTCAAGCGGGTGATGCATGCCGCCGCGCCGTGCCCGGTGCAGATCAAGAAGCAGATGATCGACTGGTGGGGGCCGATCGTCGACGAGTATTACGCGTCGTCGGAAGCGCACGGGTCGACGCTGATCTTCGCCGAAGACTGGTTGGCGCACCCGGGATCGGTCGGAAAGCCGATGGCCGGCGGCTTGCACATTCTCGACGAGAACGGCAACGAGCTGCCGCCCGGTCAAGCCGGCGAGATCTACTTCGAGGGCGGGTATTCGTTCGAATACCTCAACGACCCAACGAAAACCGCGGCATCTCGCGACAAACGCGGTTGGGCCACTGTCGGAGACATCGGCTACCTCGACGAGGACGGCTACCTGTACCTGACCGACCGGCGCCACCACATGATCATCTCCGGTGGGGTGAACATCTACCCGCAAGAAGCAGAGAACCTTCTGGTCACCCACCCCAAGGTGCTCGACGCCGCGGTGTTCGGGGTGCCCGACGACGAGATGGGCCAGCGGGTGGTGGCGGCCGTGCAGACCGTCGATGAAGCCGACGCCACCGATGAGTTCTCCGACGAGCTGATGGCTTGGCTGCGAGACCGCTTGTCGCACTTCAAGTGCCCGCGGTCGATCGCGTTCGAGGCGCAGCTCCCGCGCACCGACACGGGCAAGCTCTACAAGAATGGGCTGATCGAGAAGTATTCGGTGTGACCGATGTTCCGGGTGGTCCAGCTAGCGGACTCAGCATCGAGCGCGCCGGAGGACGGCCTGGCGTCACCGCCCGGCGTGATCGTCGGCGTCGGCTCGGCCGCTGAGATCGCTCGAAGCCAATCCTGGCTGGACGTAGCGACTTTCACGCTGACCGAGGATGCCTGCGACGACCGCCGTGCGGTCACTGTCGACTCGGTTCCCGAGACCCTTGCCGAGCTGCGCAAGCGCTGCGAACACTGGCCGAACGCCAGCAGCGTGTGCGACGACGTGCTGCGCACCGTGGCGCCGGATGGCCCGACGCTGGCCGGTGTGGTGTTGGAGTCACTGGCCTACTCCACCTTGCAGTCCGGTCCGGAATTCGCGCGCTGGCTCGACGAGCGCGGCCCGGCGCGGATGCCCGAGATCGACGATCCGGTGCAGGCGGAGCGCGTCGGTGACACCCTGCGGATCAGGTTCAACCGCCCGCTTCGTCACAACGCGTTCTCCACCGACGCGCGCGCCGCGCTGCTCGAGGCGCTGACCGTCGCGCAACTGGATCGGTCGGTGACCGGGATTGTGTTGAGCGGCAACGGCCCATCATTTTGCAGCGGCGGAGACCTGGCCGAATTCGGCACCTTCGCCGATCCCGCGAGCGCGCATCTGGCCCGCACCCGTCACAGCCCGGCCCTGGCGCTCGATGCGGTCACCGCGCGGCTCGGTCGGGCTTGCCGCGCCGAGGTGCACGGCCGGGTGCTGGGTAGCGGTTTGGAGATGGCCGCATTCTGCGGATGGGTTGACGCCCATGAAGATTCACTCTTCGGACTGCCAGAACTGAGTCTGGGGTTGATCCCGGGCGCCGGCGGAACCGTCAGCGTCACGCGCCGCATCGGCCGCTGGCGTACGGCCTATCTGGTGCTGTCCGGCCGCACGGTCGGCATCGATACCGCGCTGCGCTGGGGATTAGTGGACGCGACTTACGTTGGTGTGCAAAGGGTTGCTCAGTAGCCCGAGAATGTGGTGGTCGTCGTCGACGGGATGCTCGACACGGCCACCACGGCGATGACGATGTACAAGATCGCGATGATCGCATACGTCACGCCACCCGCGATGGCGCCGATGATTGCCCACTTCTTGGCGTTGCTTGACGCCTCCTGCGCCTCGCCGAACCGGCCTTGCGACCACAACCCGGCGACCTTGTTGGAGTAGACGAGCGACACGATTCCGAACGGGAGGCAGCACAGGACCGTGCACAGAATCGCCCAGACGAGGTAGTTATCCGGCTCCTGCTGGCCGGGCCAACCTCCTGGCTGCTGGCCAGGCCAGCCCCCCGGCTGTGGTGGCTGCTGCCAGCCTTGCGGCGGCTGGCCTTGCCACTCCGGCTGCTGTGGTTGGCCCTGCCATTCCGGTTGCTGGCCCTGCCACTCGGGGGAACCTTCATACGGCCCTGGGGGATAACTCATGGCAACCGACTTTCTTTCGGTCCAACAGGTTTACTCCCGCGCCGCTTTGCTGGTGCGCAAGTCAGGCAAATATAGCGCACAAGGTGTGGTCGGGCGCTGGATTCAGATGCCGCCGCGGGCGACCAGCTGCCCGGCAATCACATTGCGCTGGATCTCATTCGTGCCTTCGCCGACGATCATCAAAGGCGCGTCGCGAAAGTAGCGCTCGACGTCGTACTCGGTGGAGTAGCCGTAACCGCCGTGGATGCGTACCGCGTTCAGGGCGATCTCCATCGCGATCTCGGAGGCGAACAGTTTGGCCATCCCGGCCTCCATGTCGCAACGTTCGCCGCTGTCGTAGCGCTCGGCGGCGTAGCGGGTGAGCTGGCGGGCGGCGGTGAGTTTGGTGGCCATGTCGGCCAGGTAATTGCCGACGGCCTGATGCTTCCAAATCGGCTGGCCGAAACTCTCCCGCTGCTGGGCATAGGCCAGCGCGTCCTCGAGCGCCGCGGTGGCCACGCCCAGGGCTCGGGACGCAACCTGAATACGGCCCGTCTCCAGCCCCTTCATCATTTGCGAAAAGCCCTCGCCCATACGGTCTCCCAGGACGGCCGACGCGGGTGCGGAGAAATCGTCGAAGGACAGCTCGCAGGATTCGACACCCTTGTAGCCCAACTTGGGCAGATCCCTCGAGATGGTCAGACCGGGCCCCTGCTCGACGAGCACAATCGAGATGCCCTTATGGCGCGGTGTGGCGTTCGGGTCGGTCTTGCACAGCAGCGCGATCAGTCCGGAATGGCGCGCGTTGCTGATCCAGGTTTTGGCGCCGTTGATCAGCAAGCCCCTGGACCCGTCCGGCAGCGCGGTGGTCGACATGTTCTGCAGATCGGAGCCGCCGCCGGGCTCGGTCAGCGCCATCGTGGCCCGCACCTCGCCGGTGGCCATCCGCGGCAGGTAAGTCCGCTTCTGCTCCTCGGTGCCGAACAGCATGAGCAGCTTGGCGACCACGGTGTGCCCGCCCATCGCGCCGGCCAGGCTCATCCAGCCGCGGGCCAGCTCCTGGGTGACGCGCACATAACCCGGCATCGACACCGGCGACCCGCCGTATTCCTCGGGAATGGCCAGGCCGTAGATGCCGATCCGCTTCATCTGTTCGATCCACGCCTCGGGGTAGGTGTTGGCGTGCTCGACCTCACGGACGGTCGGCTTGACCTCGCGGTCGATGAACGCGCGCACCGTGGCGACCAGCATGTCTTCTTCGTCGTTCACCTCTGATCACCCTCCTGCGTTGACCCTCGATTCGACAGCCTGCCAGCATGAGGCGTTGTGACGAGTAACGGGTATGCGGGGATCCGCGAGGGTGGACCGTACTTCGACGACCTCTCGATTGGCCAGGTCTTTGACTGGGCACCGGTTGCGACGCTCTCGGCGGGAATGGCCGCCGCTCATCAGGCGATCGTGGGGGACCGGTTGCGACTGGCCCTGGACACCGATCTGTGTGCCGCCGTGATCGGCGCGCCCGGCCCGCTGGCGCATCCGGCTCTGGTCTGCGATGTCGCCATCGGGCAGAGCACGCTGGTCACCCAGCGCGTCAAAGCCAACCTGTTCTATCGCGGGCTCACGTTCCATCGGTTCCCGGTGATCGGTGACTCTCTCTACACCCGCACCGAAGTCGTTGGGCTGCGCGCCAACTCGGTCAAGCCGGGCCGTCCGCCGACGGGACTGGCCGCACTGCGGATGATCACGATCGACCAGGCCGATCGATTGGTGCTCGACTTCCACCGCTGCGCCATGCTGCCCGCGAGCCCGGGCTGGAATCCCGACGGGGCGCCGGCCGATGATCTGTCCACCGTCGGCGCCGACTCGGCACCGCCTGCCGTTGCGCCGGCCGCGCAATGGGACGGCGACGTCTTCCGAAAGCGGGTTCCCGGACCGCATTTCGATGCGGCCATGGCTCCTGCGTTGCTGCACAGCAGCGGCGACGTCGTCAGCAACGCTCCCGAATTGGCCAGGCTCACGCTGAACATCGCAGCGGCACATCATGACTCGCGTTCCGCCGGTGGCCGCCTGGTGTACGGCGGACACACCATTGGGCTGGCGCTCGCGCAGGCCAGCAGGCTGCTGCCGAACTTGGGGACGGTGCTGGGCTGGGAGTCTTGCGATCACACCGGGCCGGTGCACGAGGGTGACACCCTGTACAGCGAGCTGCACGTCGAGTCGGCCGCGCCCACCGACAACGGGGGCATCCTGCGGCTTCGATCGCTGGTCTACGCGGTCAGCGACGCGGCCGACGAACCCGACCGGGCGGTGCTGGACTGGCGATTCAGCGCGCTGCACTTCTGACCCGGAGGACAATGGTCCAGGTGCGCAATGCGGCGTCCCAATGGGGGAGCAGCGGGCTGGCCTACCTGACGGGTGTGCCCGGCGGGCACCCCGACTTCTCTCGCGCCGAGGTGCTGGCGCGCGCCGAGCAGGTCGCCGCCGCTGTCGGCGATCGGCTGGGTGTCACCGTCGATGCGAGCACCTTGCTGGTGGGGCGGGCCGGATTGCTCGGGTTGACCCGCGGCGGGCAGATCTCGGCCGGTGGTGGCACCCGGCTGCTCTCGGCGCGCGACGGCTGGTGCGCGGTGACGCTGTCGCGCCCCGACGACATCGCCGCCGTCCCCGCCCTGCTGGAGGTCCAGAGGGTGCCAGTCGACCCGTGGCCGGTGCTGCAGCATTGGGCCGCAACATGTCTCGTGTCCGCGATCACCGAGCGGGCGAGTCTGCTCGACATCCCGGCGGCCGGCCTGGGTGAGGTTGCGGCCGCGCCGCCGCGGATACACCCGATGGGCACCCGGGCGGCCGCGCGCAGGTTCGCGGACCTGCTGGTGGCCGACCTGTCGTCGATGTGGGCCGGGCCGCTGTGCGGCCAGCTGCTGGCCCACGCCGGAGCCACCGTCGTCAAAGTCGAAAGTCCACGCCGCCCGGACGGCACCCGGGGCGGCAATCGCCAATTCTTCGACTGGATGAACGGTGAAAAGCTTTCCTACTGCCTCGATTTCGACCGCCAGACCGACGAGCTGCGTGAGCTGCTCGCGGCCGCCGACGTGGTGATCGAAGGCTCGCGGCCCGCGGCGCTGGCCCGGCGCCGGCTGGGACCAGATGACATCGTGCCGCGAGCGGGCCGAATCTGGCTGCGCATCAGCGGGTATGACCTGGACCCCGCACGGCCCGCATTCGGTGACGATGCCGCCGTGGCGGGCGGCCTGGTCAGCACCGGCGCCGACGGGCCGGTGTTCTGCGGGGACGCCATCGCCGATCCCCTCACGGGCCTGGAGGCGACCTCGGCCGTGACCGAATCGCTGGCCCGCGGCGGCGGTGAGTTGATCCACGTGTCGATGGCGGAGACCGCCGCGGGCTACGCGGCGCTGCCCACCGGGTGGCCTGTCTCAGAATGCCCCGCGCTACCGCCCCACGCTCCGCCGTCGCAACGCCCGGCCGCGGAGCTGGGCGCCGATAACCACGCCGTACGCCGTTTGGTCGCCGAAAGGCGGCTCCTGCCATGCTGATTCAGCGGGCAATATTGCTGGACGGCACCATGACCGACATCCGGGTCGGCGCGCAGATCGACGAGGTGGGCGACGGCCTGGTCGCCCAACCCGGGGAGAGCGTGCTTGACGCGCGCGGCGGAACCGTGCTGCCCGGCCTGCACGACCATCACGTGCACGTGCGTTCGGCCGCCGCTGCGTTGGACTCGCTGATGCTCGGTCCTCCCCGTGTTCGCACCAAAGATGCACTGGCGCAAGCACTGTCGAATGCCATGCCGAGCGCCGACGGATGGGTCCGGGCGATCGGCTACCACGAATCCGTTGCCGGTGAGTTGGACCGCGCCGCGCTCGATGCGATGCTGCCCGGCATTCCAGTCCGCGTCCAGCACCGCAGCGGGGCCCTGTGGATCCTCAATTCCGCGGCACTGCGCCTGCTCGGAATGGCCGACCATCCCGATGGGCGGCTGCGCGCCAGCGACCGGTGGTCCGAGGCGCTGCAGCGTCACCACGCCGATCTCACCGAACTCAGTCGGCGTCTCACCGCGCTCGGCGTCACCGGAGTCACCGACGCCACACCGGATCTCGATGCGGACGACATGGTGTCGCTGTTGGTGGCGCATCGCCACGGCGAGTTCCGGCCACAGCTGTCCTTTCTGGCCCCGGGCAAGAAAATCCTGCACGATCACCATCTCGACCTGGAGGCGCTCACCGGATGGATTACCGACCACCACGCCGACGGACAGCCGGTGGCCGTGCACTGCGTGACCGCAGCGCAATTGGTGGTGACCATCGCGGCACTGCGCGCCGCCGGCAGTCATCCGCACGACCGCATCGAGCACGCCGCGGCCGTCGACGACGACAATCTGGCCGACCTCGCCGAGCTCGGACTCACGGTGGTGACCCAGCCGAATTTCATTGCCGAGCGCGGCGATCAGTACCTGGCCGAGATTCCCGCGGCCGAACACTCCTCGTTGTGGCGGGTCGCATCGCTGCGCAAGGCCAACGTGCGCGTGGCGCTCTCGACCGACATGCCATTCGGTCGCGGCGACCCCTGGGCGGCGATGCGCGCCGCGGTGCAGCGCTGCACACCCAGTGGGGCCGTCCTGGGCGTCGGCGAATGTGTCTCGGCGCCAGACGCTTTGACGATGTTTCTGGGCTATGCTGATCACCCCAGCCGGATCAGGACGATCGACGTCGGGCAGCCGGGAGACCTCTGCGTGCTGACCGAGCCACCCGCAGCGGTGCTGGCCGAGCTGGACGCCGGGCTGGTGGCCGCGACCGTCATCGGCGGCACGGTCGCCTACGCGGCGGACTAGCCCGCCGATGCCAGGGTGGTCCGCAAAGTCTCGCACTGGCTGTCGAAAAAGCGCTGTGACACTTGTGCTTTCGATGCAACGATGTCGAAGCCGTGAAAGACGCCGGGGATGACTTCGACGTCGCACGGCACTCCGGCCGCGCGAAGGCGTCCGGCGTAGGCGAGGTCTTCGTCGTGGAACAGGTCGTGGGTCCCGACGCCGATCCAGGCGGGCGCCAAGCCGCTGAGGTCATCCCGGCGGGCCGGGACGGCGACCTGTGGATCGGCGTCGCCGAGATAGGCCGTCCAGCCGAAGTGATTACTGCGCGTGTCCCATAGGCGATAGTTGGTGTTTTCGGCGGTCAGCGAACTGCGGTCGTCGAGCATCGGATACGCGAGGACCTGGAGTACCGGCGCGACCTCGCTGCGGTCTCGGGCCAGGAAGGCCAGGGCCGCCGCAAGTCCGCCGCCGGCGCTGGCGCCGCCGATCGCCACTCGGTTGCGGTCCACCGCGGGAAGCCCGGCCAGCCAGGCCAACGCGGTATAGCAGTCCTCGAGCGGTGCGGGATATGGATGTTCGGGCGCCAGCCGGTATTCCACGGACGCGACGGTGATGCCCAACCTGGTGCTGAACCCGCGACACAGCCGATCGTCCATTTGCGCGTTGCCCATCACGTAGCCGCCGCCGTGTATCCACAACAGCGCCGGCGCGGGTTCGGTGACGCCGGTGGGCCGGAACAACCGAACGCCGGCTCCCGAATTCAGGGTGATGACCTCGGCGTCGCCGGATGCGCGACGTGCTCCGAGCGCGAGCAAACCGCGGATGATCGGCAAAGTCCGGGGAGTGACCAGTCGTCGCGGGGCGATGCGCGCGATCCGGCGCAAATCTGGGTGAACGTCGCTGCTTGGCACCGGGCCAGTATGCGCGGGCACCGCATACCCGCCCGCCTTTACCCGACTCCCACACCCATCCCGACGTACTTCGGCACCGAATCACTCCGGTGAACCATCCCGCCGCCGCGATTCTCCGATCTTGACCGGCTGGGTTAACCGACAGAGGATCGGGGTATCGATCCGAATGATCAAAAAGCTAGCGTAACCAGTGGACATCTGCATATCGGCGATGCCGCACCGTCCCCACGGGACTGAGCGGGTCTGGGTCGTCTGGTCGGGCACGACGCGAGGGACGTGAAATGCTGGGGCATCTCTACGATCGGGCGCTTGGCGGCGAGCGATGTTGGATTCGTCATGCGGACGGTGAGGTTCGGGTGCTGCCGGCGCACCGCTGGCTGGGCGCCCGATGTCCCTCGAACGGCGGATCGGCCGACGCCGTTGACGAGGACTTCGACGAAGCCGTCACGCAGATGTGCAGCGGGCCGACGATCGAGCTCGGCTGTGGGCCGGGGCGGTTGGTCGCCCGGCTCTTCGAGCGGGGGATACCCGCGCTCGGCATCGACCGGTCCGCGACCGCGATTCGGTTGGCGGGTCGCGGCGGGGCGCCGGCCCTGCTGAGCGACGTCTTCGAGCCGCTGCCCGGAATGGGCCAGTGGCAGACGGTCCTGCTGGTCGACGGGAACGTCGGCCTCGGCGGGGACCCAGGGCGGATCCTGGCTCGCGCCGCCGAGCTGCTGCGCCGCGGCGGCCGCTGCGTGGCCGAGTTCGAGGCCGACACCATCGGTATCTGCGCGCGCTGGGTGCGCCTGGAGTCGGCCCACGATGTCGGGCCCTGGTTCCGGTGGGCGTCGGTCGGTGCGGACAGTGCCGCCGCCCTGGCGGCGCAAGTGGGTTTGACACTGACCGGCGTCCGTCTGATCGGCGGCCGGGTTATCGCGAGTCTGACCGCGCCGTGAGCGGCTACGGGTTTCCCGCCAAGTTGTGGCGTGCGCTAGACCGCCACCCACCGCCGGGTGTGCAGCGGCTGGGACGTTTTCGCAGCCCGCTGCGCGGCCCGTGGCTGACCTCGGTGTTCGGGCTGGTGCTGTTGGTGGCACTGCCCCTCATCACGATCACCGGTCTGTTGTCCTACATCGCCTATGCGCCGCAACTTGGCCAGGCCATCCCCGCGGACGTCGGGTGGCTACGGCTGCCTCTCTTCGCCTGGCCCACCCGCCCGTCGTGGTTGTACCGGCTGACCCAGGGCATCCACGTAGGGCTCGGGTTGGTGATCATCCCGGTGGTGCTGGCCAAGCTGTGGTCGGTCATCCCGCGGCTGTTCGTCTGGCCGCCGGCTCGGTCGGCTGCTCAGCTGCTGGAGCGCTTGTCGCTGCTGATGCTCGTCGGCGGGATCCTGTTCGAGATCGTCACCGGAGTGCTCAACATCCAGTACGACTACATCTTCGGGTTCAGCTTCTACGACGCGCACTACTTCGGAGCGTGGGTTTTCATCACCGGATTTCTGATGCATATCGCAATCAAGCTGCCGCGCATGGTCGCCGGGTTGCGGTCACTGTCGCTGCGCGACGTGTTGCGCACCAACCGCGCCGACACCCGGCCGGAGCCCGCCGATCCCGATGGCCTGGTGGCCGCCGATCCGGCCGAGCCGACGATGAGCAGGCGCGGCGCCCTGGCATTGGTCGGCAGCGGCGTGCTGCTGATCGGTGCTCTCACCGTCGGCCAGACCGTCGGCGGGGCCTCCCGAGGTGCGGCCCTCCTGCTGCCCCGGGGGCGGGGTCGCGGTGATTTCCCGGTCAACAAGACCGCCGCAGCCGCGGGCATCAGCCGCGAAAGTGTAGGCGAGAGTTGGTCATTGGCCCTGCGCGGCGGCCCAGCGGTCGTGATGCTGGACCGCGCCAAGCTGGCCGGCATGCCGCAAAGCGCTGCTCGCCTGCCGATCGCCTGCGTCGAGGGATGGTCGACCGTACAGACCTGGAGCGGGGTACGGCTGGCCGAGCTGGCCCGCATCGCGGGCGTGCCCGCGCCGCGCTCGGCGCGAGTGGTGTCGCTGCAGCGGGGCGGCGCGTTCGGGGAAGCGACGTTGCAGGCCAACCAGATTGGTGATCCCGATGCGCTACTGGCCCTGCGGGTCAACGGCGCCGACCTGTCGCTGGACCACGGCTATCCGGCCCGGATCATCGTTCCCGCGCTGCCCGGTGTGCACAACACCAAATGGGTGGCCGCCATCGAATTCGAAGCTGGCTGAGATGTCAAGACTCTCAACGCGTTTCACCGCTGTCTACGGATCGCATCCACTGCATCTATTGACGATGGTGTCCGGCTTCGCACTATTGGGCTACATCCTGGCCACCTTCAAGCCGGCGACGCTGTGGAACCCCGGCAGCTGGTGGCAGTCCATCGCCGTGTGGTTCGCCGCCGCGGTCGTCGCCCACGATCTGCTGTTCTTCCCGCTCTACGCGCTGGCCGACCGGGCGCTGTCGGCGGGCAGTCGACCTGCCCGAAGCCACCCAAAAGTGCTCGCCCGCAACTACATTCGAGTACCGGCTCTGGGGGCAGGCTTGACGTTGCTGATCTTCCTGCCCGGCATCATCGAGCAGGGTGGGCCCACCTACCAGGCGGCGACCGGACAAACCCAGCAGCCCTTCCTGGGCAGGTGGCTGCTACTCACCGCGGTGATGTTCGGGGCGAGCGCTATCTGCTACACGGTCCGGCTCGCCGCGGGGCGTCGGCGCACCTCGCTCAGCGAACAGAAACACCCCGTCTAGACCGCTAATTCCGCCATTCAGCAAACATTTGTCCGGGCGAATTCGCGGCACCTCGCGAACTTCTACGTTAACGTCAGTTTCTCCCGACGGCGCCGGGGTACAGTCCCCTACATGACGGCGAGGGTCCCGAGCATGACACCGTGTCTGAAGTGGTTGCTGCGGGCGCGTCCCGCCGACTATGCGCTGGCATTAAGCGTTGCCGGCGCTTCGCTACCGGTGGTGGGTAAGCACCTGGAACCGCTGGGTGGCGTGACCGCGATGGGCGTCTGGGGCGCGCGGCAGGCACCAGAGGCTTTCTCTGCCTTGAAGAAGGGCTGGCTGACGCCGGGGACCAACGACGCCCGCCGCCGGGACCGGGAAAGCACGCTTGACGTCTCCGTCGCGGCCCTGCGGGGCGTCGTGTCGGCCGCGGATCTCGATCTCGACTGGCCGGCGGCCGAGAAGACACCGCCGATCTGGGAGGCGTTGCGGCAGCGTCGGTATCTGTACCGCCGGGCGGTCCACTACGGCGACCACCCCGCGCAGGTGCTCGATGTGTGGCGCCGCAAGGATCTGCCGGCCCACCCCGCGCCGGTGCTGATCTTCGTTCCGGGCGGCGCCTGGGTGCACGGCCGCAGCATGATGCAGGGCACCGCCCTGATGTCGCGGCTCGCCGAGCAGGGCTGGGTGTGCCTGGCGATCGACTACCGCGTCGCGCCGTATCACCGCTGGCCGCGCCACATCACCGACGTCAAGACCGCGATCGCGTGGGCGCGCGCCAACGTCGACAAGTTCGGCGGTGACCGCGATTTCGTTGCGGTGGCAGGCTGTTCGGCGGGTGGGCACCTGTCCGCGCTGGCCGGACTGACCCCCGACGACCCGGCGTTCGAGCGCAGGCTGCCCGAGGGCGCCGACAGCTCGGTGGACGCAGTGGTCGGCATCTACGGCCGCTACGACTGGGAGGACCGCTCCACCCCCGAGCGTGACCGGTTCGTCGAGTTTCTGGAGCGGGTGGTGGTCAAAAAGTCCATCGCCCGCCACCCCGAGGTGTTCCGCGACGCGTCGCCGATCACCCGGGTGCACCGGAATGCCCCGCCGTTCTTGGTGATTCACGGCAGCAAAGACAGCGTCATCCCCGTCGAGCAGGCACGCAGCTTCGTCGAGCGGCTGCGTGACGTCTCGCATTCGATGGTCGGCTACCTGGAATTACCCGGGGCTGGACACGGCTTCGACCTGATCGACGGCGAGCGTGCCGGCGTGGCGGCCCATGCGACTTCGCTGTTCCTCAACCAGATCTACCGGGCCAAGGCGCAGATCACGGCAAAAGAGGTTATCTGAGCTTCGCTGCTGAGTAAGGTCCCCCTTGAGGGGAAGGGGCAGCGATGAAACGGCTGAGCGGCTGGGATTCGGTACTGCTGTACAGCGAGACCCCGAACGTGCACATGCACACGATCAAGGTAGCGGTCGTCGAGCTCGACTCGAATCGCCGAGACTTCGACCTCGACTCCTTCCGCCAGGTGATCGGCGGCCGGCTGAACAAGCTCGAGCCGTTCACTTATCAGCTCGTCGACATCCCCGGGAAGTTCCACCACCCGATGTGGCGGGAGCACTGCGAGGTGGACCTCGGCTACCACATCCGCCCGTGGCGGCTACCCGAGCCGGGCGGGCGTCGCGAATTGGACGACGCGATCGGCGCCATCGCCAGCACCCCACTGGACCGCGAGCGCCCGCTGTGGGAGATGTACTTCATCGAAGGCCTGGCCAACAACCGGGTCGCGGTGGTCGGCAAGATCCACCACGCACTCGCCGACGGCGTCGCGTCGGCCAACCTGATGGCCCGGGGCATGGACCTGGTGCCCACCCCGGAGAGCGGTCCCCAGATTACCGACCCCGCACCCACCAAGCCGCAGCTGCTGCGCTCGGCGTTCACCGACCACCTCCGGCAGTTCGCCAAACTGCCGGGCACGATTCGCTATACGGCGCAAGGGGTCGGCCGGGTCCGGCGCAGTTCACGCAAGCTCTCGCCGGAGCTGACGATGCCCTTCACCCCGCCGCCGACCTTCATCAACCACCGGATCACCCCCGAACGCCGCTTCGCCACGGCCACCCTGGCGCTCGCCGACATCAAGGAGACCGGCAAGCGGCGCGGCGCGAGCATCAACGACGTGGTGCTGGCGATCTCCACCGGAGCGTTGCGCACCTTGCTGTTGCGCTACGACGGCACGGCCGAACCGCTGCTGGCCTCCGTCCCGGCGAGTTTCAACTTCTCGCCGGACCGGATATCGGGCAACTACTTCACCGGGATGATGGTTGCGCTGCCGACTGACCTCGACGACCCGTTGGCCCGGCTGCAGGCCTGCCACAACAACGCCAACTCCGCCAAAGAGGCGTTCCACCTGGTCGGCCCCGAACTGATAAGCCGGTGGTCGGCCTACATGCCACCGCTGGCCACCGAGTCGTTTTTCCGCTGGGCGTCCAGCCGCGATGGACAGAACAAGGTGCTCAACATCCCGATTTCGAATGTGCCCGGGCCCCGCGAGCGTGGCCGGGTCGGCAGTGCGCAGGTCACCGAGATCTATTCGGTGGGGCCGTTGACCGCCGGCAGCGGCCTCAACATCACCGTCTGGAGCTATGTCGATCAGCTCAACATCTCCGTGCTGTCCGACGGCGCCACCGTCAAAGACCCGCACGAGGTGACCGAGGCCATGGTCGCCGACTTCATCGAATTGCGCAGGGCCGCAGGTCTTTCCGAGGAGCTGACGCCCGTCGAGGCCGCGATGGCGCCGGCCTGACCCGGCTGGCTCGCGCCGCGACGTCGGGTCGGGGTAACGCGACTCTTTCCTGGTGCCAATGCCATTTCCGTCGGCGGCTACCATCAGTCGGACCACTGGTATGCACCGATTGCAAAGGAGCTTCGTAGCACCGTGAGCACTGGAAACGAAGAAGCCAACGAGCCCGAGGTTCTGGTCGAACAACGGGGCCGGATCCTGATCATCACGATCAACCGGCCGAAGGCCAAGAACGCGGTCAACCTCGCGGTGGCCAAAGGTTTGGCCGAAGCCGTCGACCGGCTCGACGGCGAAGCGGGTCTTTCCGTGGGCATCCTGACCGGCGCCGGCGGGTCGTTCTGCGCCGGCATGGACCTCAAAGCGTTTGCGCGGGGCGAATTTCCCATTGTCGAGGGCCGAGGTATGGGCTTCACCGAGCGCCCACCGACCAAACCGCTGATCGCCGCGGTCGAGGGCTACGCGTTGGCCGGTGGCACCGAGCTGGCGCTGGCCACCGACCTGATCGTCGCGTCCAAGGATTCGGCGTTCGGTATCCCGGAGGTCAAGCGCGGCCTGGTCGCCGGCGGCGGCGGACTGCTGCGGCTGCCGCAGCGCATCCCGTCGGCCATCGCGATGGAGCTGGCGTTGACCGGTGAGAACCTCAGCGCCGAGCGCGCGCATGCGCTGGGAATGGTCAACGTGCTGGCCGAGCCGGGGGCGGCGCTGGATGCGGCCATCGAGCTGGCCGAAAAGATCGCCGCGAACGGACCGCTCGCGGTCGCCGTTACCAAGCAGATCATCGTCGAGTCCCGCGCCTGGAGCCCGAACGACTTCTTCGCCGAGCAGGGCAAGCTGCTGGCTCCGGTGTTCTCGTCGAACGACGCCAAGGAAGGCGCGATCGCGTTCGCGGAGAAGCGCGCGCCCCAGTGGACCGGCACCTGAGCCAAGGCGAGGCGGCGCGTTCCTCGGCGTCGGCGCTGTCCCAGGTCGACGGCGCTGGGCCGCCAGATGGTTGCGTGATCTAAACTGAAGTCGAGCATGACACTTTTGGCCAGCTTTGTAACGTGTTGATACCGGAGAACCTGCAAGCGTGAGCATTTCTTTGCTTCTTGAGATGGCTGCGTCGAGCAACGCCGATCGCACCGCCGTGGTGTCTGGTGACGTGCGGCTGACCACGCAGGAGCTCAGCGATCTAGCCGACGGCGGCGCCGGGGTCATCGCGGAATCGGGCGCCCAGCACGTGGCCTACGTCGGCGTCGGCGGCGCGATGCTGCCGGTACTGATCTTCGCCGCGGCACGCGCCGGGCTGCCCTTCACCCCGATCAACTACCGGCTGTCCGCCGAGGGCATCCAGGCGCTGATCGAGCGGCTGCGGCAACCCCTGGTCATCGTCGACAGCCGCTACCGGGACATGCTCGGCGAGTCGTCCAAGCGCGTGATGCTTTCCGACGACTTCCTGACCGCCGCCCGCAGCGCCGAGCCCGCCGCGGAGTTTGCCGACCCGGAGTCGGTCGCGATCGTGCTGTTCACCTCGGGCACCACGTCGCAGCCCAAGGCCGTCGAGCTCTCGCACAACAACCTGACCAGTTATGTCACCGGAACCGTCGAATTCGACTCGGCCGGCGCACAAGACGCGGCGCTGATCTGCGTGCCGCCGTATCACGTCGCCGGGGTCGGCGCCGCGCTGTCGAATCTGTACGCCGGCCGCAAGATGGTCTACTTGCCCAACTTCGATGCCAACGAGTGGGTGCGGCTGATCGGCGCCGAGCAGGTGAGCACCGCGACGCTGGTGCCGACCATGCTGGACCGCGTCGTCACCGTGCTCGAGACGGGCGGCCACGAGCTGTCGTCGCTGCGCAACCTGGCCTACGGCGGCTCGAAGGTCGGCCTGCCGTTGGTCCGCCGGGCGCTCGAGCTGTTGCCGGGTGTCGGCTTCGTCAACGCCTACGGGCTGACCGAGACGAGCTCGACGATCGCGGTGCTGACTCCCGATGATCACCGCGCCGCGCAATCCGCTTCGGAAGTGGCGGCCGTCAGGCGGCTGGGTTCGGTCGGACGTCCGGTGCCCGGCATCGAGGTCGAGATCCGCGACGACGAGGGCAACGTGCTGCCGGCCGGTGAGACCGGCGAGCTCTTCGTGCGCGGCGAGCAGGTCTCCGGCCGTTACACCGGAATCGGCTCGGTGCTCGACGAAAACGGTTGGTTCCCAACCAAAGACATCGCGATGCGCGACGATGAGGGCTACCTGTTCATCGGCGGGCGCAGCGACGACACCATCATCCGCGGCGGCGAGAACATCGCGCCCGCCGAGCTGGAAGAGGTGTTGGTCGAGCATCCGCATGTGCGCGACGTCGCGGTGGTCGGCGTCGAAGACCCGCAGTGGGGACAGGCGATCGTTGCCGTGGTGGTGCCGCGGCCCGGCGTCGACCCCGATCCCGAGGAATTGCGGGAGCACGTCCGCAAGAGTTTGCGCGGTTCGCGCACCCCCGACCGCGTAGTGTTTCGCGACGAGCTGCCGACCACACCCACGGGCAAGGTGCTCCGCCGGGAGATCATCGAAGGATTGCAGGCCGCACCGGCCGAGTAGTAAGCAGAGGACGAAAAATAATGATCAAGAACGGAACCCGCCTCACCAGCCAGGTGTGTGACACCCAGGTGATCGTCGTCAGGAGCGCCGACAGCCTCGACGACCTGCGCTGCGGCGGTGTGCCGATGGTGCCGATCGGCGCCGAGCGCTCGGGCGAACTCGACCCGGCTTTCTCCGACGGAACCGTGATGGGAAAGCGTTATGTCGACGAGGCCGGCGCCGAGGTGCTGGTGACCAAGCCGGGCGCCGGGAGCCTGAGCATCGGTGCGACCGCGCTCGCGCTCAAAGAGGTCAAGCCGCTACCGGCAAGCGACTGAGATTCCCCGGCTGGGCCGTTAGCCGTCCTGCTTGCCGGGGATCCCGTTGCGGGTAACGAATTCCCTTGCCTTGATCAGGAATTCGAGCTGCTCGCCTACCTGGCTGAGCGGGCGGACGCTGCGGGTCGAGCGAGACAGCACGATCGCGCCCTCCAGCGCGGAGATCGACATCACCGCCAGCGAGGCCGCGTCGTCGTCGTCGAATCCGTCTTTGCTGAACGCTCGGGTCAATGCCGTACACCACCGGCCCAAGATCGTCCCGGCCTCGGTGGTCAGGTCCTGATCGGTTTCGTCCGCGCTGATCGCGGCCGCGACCACCGGGCAGCCGGCGAGGAAGTCGCCATCGGTCAGCAGACGCTCCCAGAGTTCGATGAACTCACGGAGCAACGCCCTGGCGCCTTGTTCGGCGGCGGCGTCGATGGTGGCGGTGATCGAATCCCCCGAATACCGCAGCGCCTCGCTCAGGATCTGGTTGCGACCCTCGGGAAAGTGGTAGTAGACCGAACCGCGCGGGGCGCCGCTGCGCGCCAGCACGGCATCGATGGTGACGCCGGCGGCGCCGCGTTCGCGCATCACTTCGGCGGCGCTGACGAGCATCTTGGTTCGGGTGCCGACGCGCTTGGTCGGTGTGGCTTCCGGCGCGGCATGGCTTGTGGTCGGCACTTTCGTACCTCCTGGGGCAGACGTCATGCAGCGTGCGAATGCCGCGATACCGGCCAGTGCATATTACGCGGGCTGAACCGGAATGACGGGCGTTTCAGGTCGCGCACCTCGCGGGTGAATTGATAGCCGGCGACGTTGAGTTCGATGATCCACATGATTTTTCTCCCGGCCTAGTGCTGCGTTCATGCGCCGGGGCCGGCGGCTCATGATTATGCTGAGAATCATATAAGACACTGATCTACTAAGCAAGTTGTTAGTGGTACTAAACTCGCAGACCTGGGGAATGTGTGATCTACGTCATTACCCACGTTCAACTTAACGCTGAGTAAACCGTAAGGATTATGCTGTATTGCATAATTTCTGTTTTTGGGATTGACTGCGGCATGGCACACACGAACAACAGCCCAACTGGTCAGATCCTTCCCGTCCTCGACACCGTGACGCTGGAGCGTGACGGTCATGTTTTGCTGATCGGCCTGAACCGACCACACAAACGCAACGCGTTCGACCGCGCGATGCTCGCCGACCTCTCCCGCGCCTACGCGGTGCTGGAGTCCGACACCTCGGTGCGGGCCGGAGTGCTGTTCGCGCACGGCGACCACTTGACCGCCGGTCTGGATCTCGCCGACGTCGGCCCGGGCATCGCGTCCGGGGAGAATCCCTTCCCCGACGACGGCCGGGATCCGTGGCGCCTGGACGGCGCGTGGACCACGCCGCTGGTCGCGGTCGCGCACGGCTGGTGCATGACGCTGGGCATCGAGCTGCTGCTCGCCGCCGACATCCGCATCGCCGCCGCCGGTACCCGGTTCACCCAGCTCGAGGTGCGGCGTGGGATCTACCCGTTCGGCGGCGCGACGATCCGGCTACCGCGCGAGGCCGGCTGGGGCAACGCCATGCGCTGGCTGCTCACCGGTGACGAGTTCGACGCCGCCGAGGCGCACCGGATTGGCTTGGTCCAGGAGGTGGCCGACGATGCGGCCGCGGCCCTGGCCGCCGCCCGCGACATCGCGCACACCATCGCCGACCGCGCCGCGCCGTTGGGCGTGCGCGCCACGCTGGCCTCGGCGCACACGGCGCGTGTCGAGGGGGAAGCGGCCGCGATCGAGCGGCTGCGCCCCGTCGTCACCGAGCTCTTCGCCAGCGAAGACGCCGCCGAGGGCGTGCAGTCGTTCATCGAGCGACGCGACGCCCACTTCCAGGGCCGGTAGATATGGCTCGGCGCGGGAGTGTCAGGCGTCGACGGTGTAACCCATCGGCATCAGCACGCTCTTCTGCTGGGTGAAGTGCTCGACACCTTCGGGCCCGTTCTCGCGGCCGATGCCGGAGTTCTTGTAGCCGCCGAACGGGCAGCAGGGATCAAAGGCGTACCAGTTGATCGCGTAGGTCCCGGTGCGGATCTTCTCCGAGACCTCGATGCCCCTGGGGATGTCGGTGGTCCACACGCTGCCGGCCAGGCCGTATGCCGAGTCGTTGGCGATCTTGATCGCGTCCTCTTCGGTGTCGAATCCGATGATGCTCAGCACCGGCCCGAAGATCTCCTCCTGGGCGATCGTCATCTTGTTGTCGACGTCGGCGAACACCGTGGGCTGCACGAAGAACCCGTTGTCCAGACCCTCGGGACGGCCACCGCCACACACCAGCCGGGCGCCCTCCTCGATGCCCTTTGCGATGTAGCCCTCGACGCGGGCGCGCTGCTTCTCCGAGATCAGCGACCCGATCTGGGCGGCCGCGTCCGACGGCGGCCCGACCGGCAGCGCCTGCACGAATGTGCTTACCGCGTCCACGATTTCGTCGTAGCGCGAGCGCGGCGCCAGGATGCGGGTCTGGCCCACGCAGGCCTGCCCGGTGTTCATGATCCCGGAGAACACCAGCATCGGGATCGCCGACGCCAGGTCGACGTCCTCGAGCAGGATGGCTGCTGACTTACCGCCGAGCTCCAGCGTGCATGGCTTGAGCATCTCGGCGGCGCGACGGCCGATCTCCTTACCGACGCTCGAGCTGCCGGTGAAGGTGAACAGGTCGACGTCAGGGTTCGACGTCAGCGCCTGACCGGTCTCGATACCGCCGGGCACCACCGACAGCACACCCTCGGGCAGACCGGCCTCGGCGAAGATGTCCGCCAAAGCGTTTGTGGTCAGCGGGGTTTCGGCGGCCGGCTTGAGCACCACGGTGCAGCCGGCCAGCAGCGCCGGGCCCAGCTTGTTGACCGCGAGGAACAGCGGCACGTTCCACGCCACGATCGCGCCGACGACGCCGATCGGCTCGCGGTGCACGATGGTCTGCCCGTAGGAACCGTTGCGGATCTCGCGCCACTTGACCTGGTCGACGGCCGGGCCGGCGAAGAAGTTCATCGCGCCCATCGACCCCATCCAGTGCATCGTCTCGATGGTGGTCGGCGGCTGACCGGTCTCACCGGCGAGCAGTGCGCTCAGCAGCTCCTTGCGCTCCTCCATCAGCTTGACCACGTTGGCGAGGACGGCCGCGCGCTCCTTCGGCGGCGTCGTGGGCCAGGGGCCGTTGTCGAATGCGGCCCGGGCCGCGGCGACCGCGGCGTCGACGTCTGCCGCCGCTGCCGCCGGTGCCTTACCGAAGTACTCGCCGGTGGCCGGACAGCGCACCTCGAGGACTTCAGAGGTCGACGGCTCCGTCCACTTGCCGCCGATGAAAAGCTTGTCGTATTCGGTCTTAATGTCACCCATGGCGCCACCCTACTAAAGCCGAAGCAAAACGAGAACATGTTTCATTCTGAGGGCTTAAGCACCAGGACGAGATTGCTGACCAGGAACTCGCGCAGTACCGGCACCGACGTCAGCCACCAGGCCCATCGCGGGTGGTAGCGCGGGAATGCGGCCACCAACGCCCCGGTGTTCTCGGCCCAGCTCAGCCCCGCGGCGGCGGACACCGCGAATAACGACGACCCGTAGTTGTTCTTCGGCCGATGCCCGTGTTTGCGGGCATAACGTGCGGCGGCGCGCTCGCCACCCAGGTAGTGGGTCAGGCCCGTCTCGTGTCCACCGAAGGGGCCCAGCCAGACGGTGTAGGACAGCACCGCCAGCCCACCCGGCTTGGTCACCCGCAGCATCTCGGCGCCGAGCTGCCACGGCCGCGGCACGTGTTCGGCGACGTTGGACGACAGGCAGATGTCCACGGAGTCGTCGGCGAACGGCAACGCCATGCCCGACGCGCGGACGAACGTGTCCGCCGCCCGCCGGACGGCGGGTCCGGCGGCGTGCATTTCGCTCGGATCGGGCTCGACGCCGAGGTAGTGCACACCGGCATCGGCGAACGCCTCCGCGAAATAGCCCGGCCCGCCGCCGACGTCGAGGAGGGTGCGTCCGGCCGGCGGTTCGCCGCGAGCCGCCAGCCAGAGGTCGCCGACCATCGCCGCGGTATCTGCCGCCAGTCCGCCGTAGAACCGGTCCGGGTCCGGTTGTTCGTAGCGGAACTCGGTCAGCAGCCGCACCGAGCGCGACAGCGTGGCCCGTCGCGCAAACACGTCAGTCACCGCCACAACGGGCAACCCTACGGACGTGCCAGCTAGGCTGACGACTGATGTCTGACCTGCGATCCGTCCTGCTGCTGTGCTGGCGCGATACCGGCCACCCGCAGGGCGGTGGCAGCGAAACCTACTTGCAGCGCATCGGCGCGCAGCTGGCCGCATCGGGCGTCATGGTCACCCTGCGCACTGCCCGCTACCCGGGCGCCCCGCGCCGCGAAGTCGTCGACGGCGTGCGGATCAGCCGCGCGGGCGGGCGCTACTCGGTATATGTGTGGGCCTTGCTGGCAATGGCCGCGGGCCGGCTGGGCCTGGGGCCGCTGCGGCGCGTGCGCCCCGACGTCGTGGTCGACGCGCAAAATGGTCTGCCGTTTTGCTCCCGGCTGCTGTACGGCCGCCGCGTGGTGGTGCTGGTACACCACTGCCACCGCGAGCAGTGGCCGGTCGCCGGACCGCTGTTCGGTCGGCTGGGCTGGTTTGTCGAGTCGTGGTTGTCGCCGCGGTTGCACCGGCGCAATCAATACCTGACGGTGTCGCTGCCATCGGCGCGCGACCTGGTCGCCCTGGGCGCGGACAACGAGCGGATCGCGGTGGTGCGCAACGGCCTGGACGAGGCGCCGGCCCGGTCGCTGTCCGGCCCGCGTTCGGCCGTGCCCCGGGTGGCGGTGCTCTCGCGGCTGGTGCCGCACAAGCAGATCGAGGACGCGCTGGAAACGGTCGCCGAGCTGCGCCCGCGGCTACCCGGGCTGCATCTGGACATCGTCGGCGATGGCTGGTGGCGCCAGCGCCTGGTCGACCATGTCCGGGGCCTCGGCATCAGTGACGCGGTCACCTTCCACGGCCATGTCGATGACGTGACCAAACACCATGTGCTGCAAGGCGCTTGGGTGCATGTGCTGCCCTCGCGCAAAGAAGGCTGGGGCCTGGCGGTCGTCGAGGCCGCACAGCACCGGGTGCCCACCATCGGCTACCGGTCCTCGGGCGGCCTGTCCGACTCGATCGTCGACGGGGTGACCGGGATATTGGTGGACAACCGCGCCGAGCTGGTGGACCGCCTCGAACAACTGCTGTGCGATCCCGTGCTGCGCGACCAACTCGGCGCCAAGGCACAGGCCCGCAGCGGCGAGTTCTCCTGGACGCAAAGCACCGACGCGATGCGCGCCGTGCTGGAATCCGTGCAAGCCGGCGAGTTCGTCAGCGGCGTGGTCTAACTCGGCGCCGGACTCCGGCGACCAGCGCACCGCCCGCGCCCACGATCAGCATCCCCAGCCACGCCAGGTGCGCGATCACCGTGGCTTGGCGTCGGCCCGACGGCACGCCGGCGGTGCCACCGCCGACCCGGTACAGCGTCAGCTCCTCATCGTGGAAGACCGGTGTGAGCGCGCCGAGTGTGCGTGCGGCCGAACCCATGTCGCCGGCGCTGTCGGATTCGACGACCAACCACCCCAGGCCGGCCGGGGCCAACGCCGACGGAGCAGGCCCGGAAAGCAGCAACCGCTGGATCGACCGGGCGCGGTTGCCCTCCCCGGGCACCACCAGCCCGGAGATCGCCAAGTCGCCGGTGCTCAGCACGTCGGCGCGCAGCCAGCGGGGCAGCGGATCCAGCACCGGCGCCGGACCTGACCACGCGAAGCGCCGCATCGAGCCCGCGGGCAACACCGCGACCGGCGCGGGCGCACCGTTGATTGCCGCGGCCACGGCAGCCCAGCCCGGCGGGTAGTGCACCGGCGCGACCTTGCCCCCCACACCCCAGGCCAAGTCGGGCAAAACCGCGATCAGCGCGAGACAGCCGGCCAGCGCCGTGGCGAAGTCTGCCGGAGGGGGCACCCACCTGCGCAGCGTCACCACCGCGCCGGCGCCCGCGAGCGCGTATCCGGGCACCGCCAGCGCGACCCACTTCTGCCCGTCGCGCAGCACACCCAGGCCGGGTGCGGCGTCAACCGCCGCCGCCAGCAGGTGCAGTCCGGGTCCGGTGGCCAGCGCGGCCGGTAGCGCCACCGACACCGCCGCCAGAACCAGCAGCGGCACCACCGCCGGGCGACGGGTCACCGTCGGTAACCCGGCCACCACCACGCCCAGCAGCGCCAGCGCCGAGATCACCGCGAAAAGTGTTGCCCGCGAACTGGGTACGGCCTCGCCGTTCCAGATCCCGCCGAGGCTGGCCAGGCTGGCCAGCGTGCCCAGGCCGGGCTCGGCGCGCGGCGCGAACGCCAGCACCCCGAGCGTGCTCGCCGCTTTGGGGGTGGACAACGACGGGCCCATCGCGGCGGCCGTCAGCCACGGCAGCGCCGCCACCAGCGCGGCACCCAGCGTCGCCGCGGCGCAGAGCCACCGCGGCCGGCCCGCACCCGGTGCGGCCACACAAACCAGCGCCACCGTCGCGGCGAGTATCAGCCCGGTCGGGGTCAGTCCGGCCAGCGCGATCCAGAACACCAACGCGAAAAAACCTGTGGCCTCGGCCGAGCGCAGCCTCAGCGTTGCCGTCGCCACCCAGGGCAGGCAGCCGTAGCCGACCAGCAGACTCCAGTGCCCTTGCAGGAGTCGTTCGGCGACATAGGGATTCCAGATCGCCAGCGTGATCGCGACGAACTGGCCGGACGTGCCGGCGCAGGGCAGCGCGGTGGCGACGAGTCGCGCCGCACCCCAACCGGCCAGCCACAGCCCGGTAACGAGCAACACCTTCACCACGACGCCGCCGTCGATCAGGTGCGAGGACAGCGCCACCGCGAAATCCTGCGGCGTCGCCCGCGGTGGAGACGTCAACCCCAGGGCGGTGTCCGACAGGTACGAGCGCGGTGTGGACACCGCGTCGCGCAGCAACAGGTATCCCGGCCGTAGCAGCGGCGCAACCACCACCAGCGCCAGGACCAGCGCATATCCGGGGAGTGACCAGTACACCGCCCGGCGGTACGGCGCGGTCACCGTCGGCGCGATCGCGGGCTAGTCCCGGTCGGGGGGGCCGGGAGGATTCGGTTCGGGGGAGCCCGGTTCGGGCGGATCGCCGTGCGGCGGGTCGGAGCCGGGCGGATCGTCGTGCGATTCGGAGCGCTGCGTGGGCAGCTTCTCGGTCTCGGCTTCGGCGCCGGGCACCCGTTCCTCGATCCCGCTGCGGCCGAAGAACTCCTCGTCGCCACGGCTCAGGCCGGGGTCGGTCAGCGCACTCTCGGTCCGCAGGCTGAACGACGCCAGCACTCCGCCGCCGATCAGCGCGATCAGGCCGACCGCGGTGAACGTGATCGGCAATACCCGCGACCACAAGGCGAGGCGGTCACGCTCGTCGCGGGCCGCGTTCACCTGAGATTCCACGGTGTCCTCGTTGGAGGTGACCTTGTAATCGGCCAGCGTCAGCTCCGGCTTCAGCGGATCACGGGCGAAGTAGTGGTTGGCGTGCTCGGTTTCCTTGATGATGGTGCCCGAGACCGGGTCCACCCAGAACGTCCGCTGCGCCGCGTAGTAGCGGGTCATCGTGATCTGCTCGGCCGGATCGCCACCCTGCAGGCCCCACATCGCCGCGGACGTCGTCACCTTGCCGTCTTCGTCGCCGGCGTACAGCGACGGGTATTTCACCGGCGCCACCAGCTTGCCGTCGGCGCTGTAACCGATGTTCTGGCTGAAGCGGTACGCCGTCAGGCCGTTGACGTCCTCTTGGGTGTCGTAGTTGACGTCGTAGGTCTTCTGCGCGACCGGGTCGAAGTACGGATAGGTCTTCTTCTCGGTGTGGAACGGGAATCGGTAGGACAGGCCGTCGTGTCGCACCGGGATCGAGGTCGGCGGGTTCTCGTCGTTGAAGGTGCGCGGCTTCTGGACGGCGCCACCCGTGTGGGTGTCGTCCGAGACGGCCATCGCGGTCTTGCGGTTGAGCGTGACGGTGTCGACGATCGCCAGCAGCAGTCCGGTGTCCTTCTGCTTATCGGTGCGCCGAAGGGAGGTGCCGACCTGCAGCGTGACCACGTCGGCGTTGGCGGGCGACTCGACGCTGATCTGCTGCTGGGAAACCAGTGGCACGTTCTGGTTGACGACGACGTGGTCACTGGACAGTGACGACGAGTCGATCGCGGTTCCGCTGCCGTCGCTGACCAGCGTGGTGTCGATGTTGAGCGGGATCTTGGTGATCCTGCTGGTCGTGTAGGTCGACAGCAGCAGCGCGGCGATCAGCAGGGCGGCCCCGAGTCCGATGATTCCGCATGCGGCGAACCGCAACATGACCGCTCGGTTCACGTGGCCGTGCCCTCCCTGACGCTCTTGGCAAATCCGTTTGACCCTAACAGCAGTACCCGATTCGGCAGGTAACACTGCGCAGGCAGACTGTGATCGTGACCGACAGCCAGCAGGTGGGTGGAGTCCGCAGCTTCCTCCCCGCAGTCGAGGGTATGCGCGCCTGCGCGGCCATGGGTGTGGTCACTACGCATGTGGCCTTTCAGACCGGTCACTCCAGCGGTGTCGACGGCAGGCTGTTCGGCCGCTTCGACCTCGCCGTGGCGGTGTTCTTCGCGCTGTCGGGGTTCCTGCTGTGGCGGGGCCATGCGGCGGCGGCGCGGGATCTGGGGCTTGGTTTAGTGAAGAGGCCGCCCACCGGCCACTACCTGCGCTCGCGGGTTGTCCGCATCATGCCGGCCTATCTGGTGGCGGTCGTCGTGATCCTCACCCTGCTGCCCGACGCGGATCACGCCAGCCTGACGGTGTGGCTGGCAAACCTGACGCTCACTCAGATCTATGTGCCGCTCACCCTGACCGGCGGCCTGACCCAGATGTGGAGCCTCGCGGTCGAGGTGAGCTTCTATCTGGCGTTGCCGATTCTCGCGTTACTCGCCCGCCGCATTCCGGTCAGCGCCCGGGTGCCGGTGATCGCCGCGCTGGCGGTGCTCAGCTGGGCGTGGGGCTGGTTGCCGCTATTTGGCGGGCACTCGGGATCGGGCAACCCGCTGAACTGGCCGCCGGCCTTCTTCTCCTGGTTCGCCGCGGGCATGCTGCTGGCCGAGTGGGTGCACAGCCCGATCGGGCTGCCACACCGGTTGGCGCGACGACGGGTGCCGATGGCCGCCGTCGCGCTGGTGGCCTTTCTGGTGGCCGCTTCCCCGTTGGCCGGTCCGGAGGGGCTGACTCCGGGGACCGCGACACAGTTCGCGGTGAAGACTTCGATGGGCTCGGTGGTCGCGTTCGCATTGGTCGCGCCGTTGGTGCTGGACCGCGTCGACACCGGTCACCGGCTGCTCGGCAACGCCGGCATGGTCACCCTGGGCCGCTGGTCCTACGGTCTGTTCATCTGGCACCTGGCTGCCCTGGCGATGGTGTTTCCGGTGATCGGGACGTTCCCGTTCACCGGCAACATGCCGACGGTGTTGGTGGTGACGCTGATCTTCGGCTTCGCGATCGCGGCGGTGAGCTACGGCCTGGTTGAGTCGCCATGCCGGGAGGCGTTGCGCCGCTGGGAGAAACGCGAGAAGCCAACCGATGAGGGGATAGATGCCGAGGCGGACGCGATCGCGCCCTAGCCGGTGCGGTCCATCCACTCTTCCAGCGCGTCCGCGGACGGCAGGCAGATGGCCTGCTCGATCTTCTCGATCAGATCGGCCCCGTACTCGACGGTGGACTTGATGAAGTTACCCAGCGCCGCCAGGTGGATGCCGTCGGTCAGCAGGTAAGCACTCTCACCGACCACACTGACGCGGCCGGGCGAAGCGGTCTCGCGCACAAACGCCTTGGGCCAATGGTTGTCGCGATTCCACTCGTTCACCAGTTCCATCAGGCGCGGGCGTTCGCTGGCTTGGTAGTAGCCGGCCGGGCTGACGGAGATTTCCAAAATGTCGGGCCGCAGCCCGTTGATCCGCAGATTCACGTGCAGCTTGCCCCGCTCACAATTGGACAGCACCATCATGAATTCCTCGCCGTCGTCGCTGCGGAAAAACCGCAAGTGACGTGAGCGCAGATAGCGTTCGACCAGCTCGGTACTCAAAGGCTCGATCTGCATGGCCCTCATCGTGGTGCCGGGGGCTTGGAGGATTCTTGGTGCTTTCTGGTCGGTCAGCCCGCCTCTGCGGCCGGCTGTCGAGCCATGATCTCGGCCCGGACCGCCGATCGCCGGGCCTTGCCGGCGTCGTCGCGCAGCGGTGTGTCGACGAATTCGACGGTGTGCGGCACCTTGTACCCCGCGATGTTGGCGCGCAGAAACTCCTGCACACCCGCGGCGTCCAGGGTGGAGTCGTCGGTCGTCTGCACCAGCGCGTAAGGCACCTGGCCCAGATCCCCGGCGTTGGGGTCGGGGACGCCAACGACCAAGCAGGACAACACATCCGGATGCGCCGACAGTGCGCTCTCGATCTCCGCGGGATAGACATTGCGGCCGCCGACGGTGAACATGTCGACCCGCCGGTCCGACAGATACAGGAACCCGTCGGCGTCGAAGTAGCCGAGATCGCCCAGCGAGTCCCAGCCGTCCCGGTTTTTCGCCGTGGCCCCGACGTAGCGATAGGTGGGCGCGCTGCCCGGACTGGGCCGCATGTAGATCTCGCCCACCACGCCGGGCGGACAGGGGTTGCCGTCGTCGTCGAGCACCTTCATCTCGCCGGCGACGACCACGCCCACCGAGCCGCGGTGGGTCAGCCACTGGTCACCGGAGATGAAGGTCAGCGCCTGTAATTCGGTGCCGCCGTACAGTTCCCACACCTTTTCCGGGCCCAGCAGATCGATCCACGCCTGCTTGATTGCCGGCGGGCACGGCGCCGCCAGATGCCAGAACCGCCGGATGGAGGAGAGGTCGTAGGACTCCGGGTCGGCCTGGTAGACCGGCAGCGTCCGCTGCATGATCGTCGGCACCGTCGTCAGGAACGTCACGCGATGGTCGCTGATCAGTCGCAGGAATCCGTGCGGGTCGAACCGGCTCATCAGCACCAGATGCTGGCGCATCAGCAACGCGATCGTCGCCGCGGTGAAGCCGGTGTTGTGCGACAGCGGCACCGGGATCAGCGTGGTGTCTCCCTCTTGGGCGCCGAGCGGATAGCCGATGGCCGCCGGTATCCGGCTGTCGCCGCCGGACTCGATCAGCTTGGGCCGCCCGGTGCTGCCGCCCGAGCCCATCGCCTTCCACACCGGCGAAACCGCTTCGGGCAACCCGGCATCGGACAGGGTCGGGTCGGGAGTGAAATTGATTGGCACACTTGGTTGTCGCGGTGCTCCTGGCCCACCAGCAACGCAGGCCGGCGCAAGTCCAGCAGGCCCCGCAGCTCGGCGGCCGGCAACCGTGCCGACAGCGACTGTGGCACCGCGCCCAGCTTCCAGCACGCGACGGCGGCCTGAATCCACTCGACCGAGTTGGGCAGCACCATCGTCACGTAGTCGCCGACGCCCACGCCGCGCTCGGCATAGGCGCGGGCCAACCGGTTCGTCGACCGGTCGAGTTCGGCGCGGGTGATGGTCAGGCCGTCGCAGGTGACCGCCGGCTCGTCGGGGGCGAGTTCCGCGAGCGCCGAAATCTGAGAACCGATCGGTGGGATCGGCTCACTCATACGCGCCCTGTCGCTCGAAGATGCGCCGCGGGTTGTCCACCAGCATGGTGTTCAGCTGCTCGTCGGTGACCCCGCGCTCTTTCAGGGCGGGGATCACGTCGTTGTGGATGTGCAGGTAGTGCCAGTTCGGCGCCATCTGGGGCACGAGTTCTTCGGGCAGTGCGTCGAAGTAGCAGTTGGCGTCGTGCGAGAGCACCATCTTGTCGGCGTGGCCGCGCTCGCACATCTGCGCCACGATGCCGACTCGTTCTTCGAACGGTGAGATCACGTCGAGGCCGAACCGGTCCATCCCGAGATAGGACCCCGCGGCGACGAGTTCTTCGAGGTAGCCGACGTCGGTGCTGTCGCCGGAATGGCCGATCACCACCCGCGTCAGGTCGACGCCTTCCTCTTCGAAGATGCGCTGTTGGTCGAGGCCGCGCCGCAGGCCGGCGTGAGTGTGTGTGGAGATCGGCACCCCGGTGCGCTTGTGCGCCTGGGCGACGGCGCGCAGCACCCGCTCGACGCCGGGGGTGATGCCCGGCTCGTCGGTGGCGCACTTGAGGATTCCGGCCTTGACACCGGTGTCGGCGATGCCCTCCTCGATGTCCTTCACGAACATGTCGGTCATGATCTCCGGGCCGCCCAGCATCCCACCCGGGCCCTCGTAGTGGAACCGGAAGGGAATGTCGTTATAGGTGTAAAGCCCAGTCGCCACAACGATATTCAGCTCGGTCGCCGCCGCGACGCGGGCGATCCGCGGTATGTAGCGGCCCAGGCCGATCACGGTGAGGTCAACGATGGTGTCCACACCGCGGGCCTTCAGCTCGTTGAGCCGGGCGATGGCATCGGCCACCCGTTTTTCTTCGTCGCCCCAGGCGTCGGGGTAGTTCTCGGCGATTTCCGTCGTCATGATGAACACGTGCTCATGCATGAGCGTCACGCCGAGATCAGCGGTATCGATGGATCCACGCGCGGTATTTAGTTCGGACACGTGACTGATGCTAGGTCGCCCGACCGTAGACCAACAGTGCTGTTTTCTCGGTTCAGCGGTCAGCGCCGCAAGGGCGCCGCTTCGAGCCATTCCGTCGATTCGGGACTGGGGTTGAGCAACCGCAATCCGGCAAGGTCGAGTTCGCGCCGGAGCTCCTCGGTTGTCAGCACCTCGAGATGAAAGCACTGCCGCAATTCCGAGCCGTCGACGATCAACGCATATTCGCCTTCGACTCGCCCGCCGCGATCGCTGTGGACTGTTACCCGGGCCGTCATGTCACCGATCGCTTTACGTTCCGTCCAGCCTGCATGTCGAGCGGTGAAATAAGGCGGCGGCTTCCACTGGATGATGGCCCTGCCTGCCGGTTTGAGATGGTGTGCGACCGTGGCCAGCACCGCCCGTCGAAGGTCGGTGCCCGGGTAGTGAATCAGGTTGGTCGGCAACAGGACTGCATCGAACCTCTCCGTCAGGCGCAGGTCCTCGATGCGGGCGCGCACGGTCCGCGCGTGCCGAACTTCGGCGAGCATCCGGTCGGAGTCGTCGACCGCGGTGACGTGGTGGCCGAGTCGAGCCAGCGGGTCGGCGATCCGTCCCGTGCCGGCGCCGAGTTCCAGCACCGAGCTCCGCGGCCGCAGAAAAGCGTCAATCTGCTCGGGCTCGCCCGTCGGGGGCAGTCGACGGTAGAGCTCGATCAGGCTTCCGTCGGCCGTCCGATCTGTGTTTGCGTCGGCTTGGCAGTGACAACACGACATAGTGGCTCTCCGTTCTAGGCCAGCTCGTAGAAGCTCACGCCATCGAGGTAGCGCAGCGTCCAGAGATCGCGAGCCACGACTTCGCCGACCTCATGCACCAGCCTGACGAAGATCGGGTAGGTCAGGTCGTTGGTGGTCAGCGGCAATTGTTCGCCGGGACCCACCCGGACCCGCATATCGTGGAAACTGTCCAGCTCCTTGATGGCCTCCAGGCTTTGGTAGGAGATCAGGGTGCCGCTGCGCGGGGCGACCATAGCGGCTCCCGCAACGTGTTGGCGGAGGCGGTAGGGCCGCCCGCTGTTTCGGATGAATTGCTCGGGTCGCACGTAGGCGTCCACTGTCCACTCGACCTGCGACCGTCCGGTGGCCAAGCGTGCACCCTCGGGCAGGGTGCCGCCCGCAATTCGCGCTCCCACCTCGACCAGGCATGGCCCGTCGGGCGTCATCTTGATCTCGGCATGGCCCGCGCCGTGCCGGATCCCGAGGGCGTCGAGCACGGCGCACGCGTACACCACCAGCTCATCCCGCGTTTCGCCCCTCGCCGGCAGCAGCCGCCAGGCAACCAGAAGATCGGGGACACCGTTTGCGTTGATGCGATACGTCTCCCAGATGTCGCACACATGGTGGGATCCATCGCGGCTGACCGTGTTGACGATGTATTCGGTGCCGACCAAGCACTCCTGTGCTACCACACCGTCATTGCACTGCGACAGTACGTTTTTCCGTCCGTTGAGCTGCCGGAAGGCTTGCACGGCGTCCTCTGGGCTGCGGCACCAGGTGACACCATCGTTGCCGGCGCTGCGCAGCGGCTTGAGGACCACCATGCGACCAACTTCGTTGTGCCAGTGGCGAAGATGGTCCTCGTCGTCCACCAATATCTGTCGGGCGCCTCGCAAACCCTGCTGTTTGATCCGCTCGATCATCAGATACTTGTCTCGCCGCGCGTGGCTCAACGCTGTTCCGTTGGTCGGTGCGCCCGTGAGGGGATGGAGGGCTTCGCTCAGCGCGTCCGCCAGCTCCACTCCCGGTTCGGTGCCTGCCACCACCGCAACGGGATGAAAGGGCAGCAGCCGGGCCAACGTCTTGTGTAAGTCCCCGCGGTGCACGATGTCGACGTCATACGGGTACTCATCCGGTTGACCGCGTAACGCTATCGGCACCTCGGGGGTGCTTTGCACGCGCAGCGGGACGTACCCCGCGCTTCGGAAGCCTTGGGCCAGTTCAGTTCCGATAGCAGCGTAGGTATCGACCAAAACGACATGTCGTGCGTCAATGTCGTGCACGTCGCTTTTCCTCATCAGTACGCGGCCTGACCTTCGAGATCATGCTCGCGAGTGGGCAACAGGAAGCTGCGTTGGCACGTCAGAAACACCGTGCCGTCCGCCTTGATGCCACGCGTGGCGCAGCTGACAATGCCTTGGTGCGGGCGGGATTCAGAGAGCCGCTTGTCCAGGTACTCGGTCTCGGCGTAGATGGTGTCTCCGATGAATACCGGGGCAACAAGGCGGATGTTGTCCCAGCCGAGGTTGGCGAGGCCCTTGGCGCTGGTGCTGGGAACGCTCATGCCCGAGACGATCGACAGTGTGACCAGACTCGACACCAAAGGCCGCTTCCACTCGGTGCTTTCGCAGTAGACATTGTCAATGTGCAACGGGTGCAAGTTCATTGACAGCAGCGACATCCAGACGTTGTCGGCCTCGGTCAGGGTGCGGCCCGGACGGTGCTCAACGACGACGCCAACCTCGACATCTTCGAAGACGAGGCCACGCGACTCTCGCCAGCGCCGATCACCAACTTTCTTGTAGGCACTGATCTGATCCATGCCCAATCCCATTCCCTAGTCGCCGATTCAGGGAGCCGACAGGGCGGAGGGGTTACGGCATGGTGCCTCAACCGCTTTCACCCGCGCCAGCAGACGTCGCGCGGCGGCAACCATGGGCGGGCCCACCATTTGCCCGTCGAGGACACTGATCTGACCAGACCGCTCTTGTGCCATCTCGATGACACGTTGAGCCCGTTCCACCTCTGCAGGCAACGGCGTAAAGCCTTCATTGATCAGCGGCACCTGCCGGGGATGAACCGCGGCCTTGCCGCCGAAGCCGAGCTCGCGCGACCGGTTCACATCGATCTTGAGCGCGAGGTCGTCGCCCAGGTTGAAGGTGGGCGCGTCGATCGCCGGGATACCGGCCGCGGCGGCCGCCGCGACAATCCGCGAGCGTGTATAGAGCAACGGCTCCCACTCCATCGATATGCCTAAGTCGGCCGCGAAGTCGGCGGCTCCGAAAACTAACGCGCGCACCCGTGGCGTGGCATTGGCGATCTCCTCAACGGCGGAGAGGCCGGCCGCGGTCTCGATTGTCGCTAGGAAGCCGACATCCGTAAGCTGGTCACCCAGCATGTCTTCCAAGATGAGCAAATCCTGTGCGCAATTCACCTTCGGCACCAGCAGCGCGTCGGGCCTGATAGCCCCGTAGGCGAGGGCGAGGATGTCGTGCAAGCCGTCGGTGGTGCGCAGGCTGTTGATCCGCAAAGCACGTACGCACCCGGTCGACGGCCGTGCGAATATCCGAGACGCGTGGCGACGAGCCTCTTCGCGGCGGGCCGGCGGCACCGCGTCTTCGAGATCCAGGGTGCATACGTCGGCGCCCGATTGCAGAGCTCCCCGGTAGCGGCGCGGACTGATCCCGCTCGTCATCAGCATGCTTCTAAAGATGTTCTTCTGCATCATTATTCGGCTGGTCATGCTGAAACGCCAACCAGAACTTGTGATTCCAGCGCCGCCAACTCGCTAACGGTCTCGCAGAACCGGCGGATGTCGTCGGGGTCGTTGTCCGATCGCAGCATGATTCGCAGTCCCGCTTCGCCCATGGCGGTGACCGGAAAAAAGACCGCCGAGGTGTAGTAGCCGCGCTCGAGGATTTCTCGGGACAGACCGATCGCTTTGGCGTCTTCGCCTGTCCGGATGAGCCGGATCGGGGTCAAGGTACCGGCCTGCGGGGTCGAGATCAGGCTGTCGAAGAGGGCGGCATTGTCGCGCAGCTGTTGCTGTCGCTGTGCCAGCTCGGGTGAATTGTGCACGCGCAACGAACCCAGGCAACCGCCGATGGTCGGCGCGTTCGCAGGCTTGGACCAGGCCAGCGGGCCACCGAAACGCATGAGAACGTCGTAGTGTTTCTCGGGTCCCAGCATGATGACCCCGCCGCTGGCGCCGAAGGCTTTTCCGAGCGAGGCGACGATGATGGTCAGCGGGTTGAGCTGCTCGGGCATCATGGACCGCACGATTCCTTCGCCTCGTTCGCCATGCATGGACAACGAGTGGGCCTCGTCGAAAAAGAGGAACAAGCCGTAGCGGTCCTGCAACTCCATCAGCTCTTTGACCGGTGCGATGCCCCCCAGCGAGTAGGCACCGTCGGCGACGTAGGCGACCCGCTTGTGCCTTTTGCACATGTCCTCGAGGTAGTTGAGGTCGTTGTGCGGAGAGGTGTACACCGGTGCCTCGTCGGCGCAGATGGGCTTGACGTAGTTGAGCGAGAAGTGGGCGTGCTTGTCGAACACCATGACGCGCGGTTCCCCGTCGTCGGTCAAGTGCCCCGAGGCGATCAGCGGCAACACTGCGGCGCTCGCCACCGCTGTGGAGATTGCGGAAACGCAGCGAGCCCCGTACAGGGCCGAGAGTCCGGCTTCGAGTTCGTCGATGATGGAGAACCGGATACGTAGCCGAGAGGCGGACAGTGCGAACGTCTGCTCTGAATCAATCGCCGCGTGAGCGCCTTCCAGAACCCATGGGTGGGAGTGCAGTCCAAGATAGGAGCACGAAATCATGTTGATGAAACGGTGGCCATCGCTTTGCCGCTCCAGCCGATCGTTGCCGACATAACGAACACTGTTGTCCAGCAACTTGTTATCGGCTGCGGCCTGCCATGCGGGATTGCCGACGGCGACGGCTTTGGCGTTGTTTCGGAATCGATGCGTCTGGGGCTGGGCATTCATCAACGGGTCTCCCTGAGAAACGTGTTCGGTAACGCGGATTGCGCGTGGCTTTAAAGCCCGTCCTTGAACGTCTCTGTTCTGCGGATCCGTGACTAGCGATGGCCACCGTGGGTTTACAGGTTGCAACCTAGACAGATCCGCGCGCGCCCGCATCCACCAATCGGTTCGAAGGCGTGATGAATCTTGTGTCCCCCGATCGGGGGACGGCCGAATGCGCATCGGCATGAGTTTCCCCGGATCGCTAGCAATATTGCTGCCCTGGCGGCCACGCTATTGGCGTACCGTCTAGCAGCGCCCGTTTCCGAGCCCTTGGGAGTCATGTCATGTTGCTCAATCCCAACCACCTGCAACGCCGCTACCCCGACCGTCGCTCGGGCGAGATCATGGCCGCCACCGTGGACTTCTTCGAGTCCCGGGGCAAGGCCCGGCTGAAGGCCGACGACCACGCGCGGGTCTGGTACTCCGACTTCCTGGACCACGTCGGACGGGAGCGCATCTTCGCCTCCCTGCTGACGCCGTCGCAGTACGGCGCCTCGGAAGACTGCCGCTGGGACACCTACCGGATCAGTGAGTTCGCCGAGATCATCGGGTTCTATGGATTGAACTACTGGTATCCCTTCCAGGTCACCGCCCTTGGCCTGGGCCCGATCTGGATGAGCGACAACGAGGACGCCAAGCGCAAGGCCGCGGCTCAGCTGGACGCCGGCGAGGTGTTCGGCTTCGGATTGTCGGAGCAGACCCACGGTGCCGACGTCTACCAGACCGACATGATCCTGACGCCGTCCGAGCACGGCTGGACCGCCAACGGCGAGAAGTACTACATCGGCAACGCCAACGTCGCCCGGATGGTGTCCACCTTCGGCAAGATCGCGGACACCGACGAGTACGTGTTCTTCGTTGCCGACTCCCAGCACGATCGCTACGAGCTGATCAAGAACGTCGTCAACTCGCAGAACTATGTCGCCAACTACGCGCTGCGCGACTACCCGGTCACCGAGGCCGACATCCTGCACCGCGGCCCCGGGGCCTTCCACGCCGCGCTCAACACCGTCAACGTGTGCAAGTACAACCTCGGGTGGGGTGCGATCGGCATGTGCACCCACGCCATGTACGAGGCGGTCACCCACGCGTCCAACCGCTACCTGTACGGCACCGTCGTCACCGACTTCACCCACGTGCGGCGCCTGCTCACCGATGCCTACGCGCGGCTGGTCGCGATGAGGCTGGTCGCCACCCGCGCCTGCGACTACATGCGCAGCGCTTCGGCGAACGACCGTCGCTACCTGCTCTACAGCCCGCTGACCAAGGCGAAGATCACCAGCGAGGGCGAGCGGGTGATCACCGCGCTGTGGGATGTCATCGCCGCCAAGGGCGTCGAGAAGGACACCATGTTCGAGGCCATGGCCCGCGAGATCGGTCTGCTGCCCAGGCTGGAAGGCACCGTGCACATCAACATCGGGTTGCTGGCCAAGTTCATGCCCAACTACCTGTTCGCGCCGAACGGCGAACTGCCGGTGATCGGCCGCCGCGACGACGCCGCCGACGACTCGTTCCTGTTCGACCAGGGCCCGACCGGGGGACTGGGCAAGGTGCGCTTCCACGATTGGCGCGCACCGTTCGAGAGCTTCCGGCATCTGCCCAACGTGGCGCTGCTGCGTGAGCAGATCGACGTGCTGGCCGATATGCTAGCCAGCGCCACCCCAGATGCGATGCAGCAGAAGGACATTGACTTCGCCTTCGGGGTCGGCCAGCTGTTCGCCACGGTGCCCTATGCCCAGCTGATCCTGGAGGAAGCCCCGCTGTCCGGGGTAGACGAGGCGTTGATCGACGAGATCTTCGCCGTGCTGGTCCGCGACTTCAACAGCTACGCCGTCGAGCTGGGCGACAAGCACGCCACGACCGACGCGCAAGCCCGCTTCGCGATGCGGATGATCCGTCGTCCGGTGTTCGACCAGGCGCGCTACGACCAGGTGTGGAAGGAACACATCCAGCCGATCAATGGCGCGTATCAGATGCGCCCCTAGCCCAGCCCCGACCACCGCCGAATGTGCGGCTGGCCGCGCGTAATGTCGGCACACCCCTTGACTGTGACGTAGCTCACCGTAAGATGACCAGTGGTCATTGAAGCGAGGTGAGTCATGCCGACGGTGACTTGGGCGCGGGTCGACCCCGCTCGTCGCACAGCCATCATCGAGGCCGCAGAGGCCGAGTTCGGGGCGCACGGATTTTCCGGCGGCAGCCTCAACGTCATCGCGCGCCGGGCCGGGGTCGCCAAGGGCAGCCTGTTCCAGTACTTCGCGGACAAGCGCGACCTGTTCGCGTTCATCGCCGACATCGGCAGCCAGCGGGTGCGGGTCTACATGGAAGACCTGATCCGCGAGCTCGACTCGAGCCGGCCGTTCTTCGAATTTCTCACCGAGCTGCTCGACGGCTGGGTGGCCTACTACGCCGAGCATCCGCGGGAACGTTCGCTGCACGCCGCCGCGACCCTGGAGGTCGACACCGACGCCCGCATCAGCGTGCGCAGCGTCATCCACCGGCATTACCTGGAAGTGCTGCGCCCCCTGGTGCGCACCGCCCAGACTCGCGGCGACCTGCGCGCAGACGCCGACACCGACGTGCTGCTCTCGCTGTTGCTGCTGATCTTTCCGCACCTGGCGCTGGCCCCCTACATGCGCGGCCTGGACCCGATCCTCGGGCTCGACGAGCCCAGCCCCGAGCAGCCGGCCCTGGCCGTGCGGCGGATCGTCGCGGTGCTGGCCGCCGCGTTCGCGGCATCGCCCGCAACACCGAATGCCTCCGTTAACCCAGCCCCGATGCGATCTGAGGAGGTCACATGAACCGAACACGAATTGCCTCAATGGCCGAAGGCGGCCTGAACTGGGATAGCTTGCCGCTCAAGCTGTTTGCGGGTGGCAATGCGAAGTTCTGGAACCCGGCCGACATCGACTTCTCCCGCGATCGGGAGGACTGGGAACGGCTGACCGACGACGAACGCAGCTACGCGACCCGGTTGTGCGCCGAGTTCATTGCCGGCGAGGAATCGGTGACCCAGGACATCCAGCCGTTCATGGCCGCGATGCGGGCCGAGGGCCGGCTCGGCGACGAGATGTATCTGACGCAGTTCGCCTTCGAGGAGGCCAAGCACGTCCAGGTGTTCCGCATGTGGCTCGACGCGGTCGGCATCACCGAGGACCTGCATTACTACCTCGACGACGTCCCGACCTACCGCACGATCTTCTACGAGGAGCTGCCGGCGTGCCTCGACGTGCTGACAGTCGATCCCTCACCGGCCGCCCAGGTGAGGGCGTCGGTCACCTACAACCACATGGTCGAAGGCATGCTGGCGCTGACCGGCTACTTCGGCTGGCACAAGATCTGCGTGGACCGCGGCATCCTGCCCGGCATGCAGGAGCTGGTGCGGCGCATCGGCGACGACGAGCGGCGCCATATGGCGTGGGGCACCTTCACCTGCCGACGCCATGTCGCCGCCGACGACGCCAACTGGGGCGTTTTCGAAACGCGGATGAACGAACTGATGCCGCTGGGACTGCGCCTGATCGAAGAGGGCTTCGCCCTGTACGACCCGATGCCCTTCGGCCTGTCGGTGGACGAATTCATGCAGTACGCCTCCGACAAGGGCATGCGCCGGTTCGGCACCATCTCCAGCGCCCGCGGGCGCCCGCTCGGCGAGATCGACCTCGACTACACGCCGTTACAGCTCGAGGACACCTTCGCCGAGGAGGACGAGCGGGCTCTGGCGAGCGTCTAACGCCGAGGCGAGCGGCTAGCCGACCCAGACGGTCTTGGCGTTGCAGAACGCGCGGATGCCCAGGCCCGCGAGTTCGCGACCGTAGCCCGAGCGCTTCACGCCGCCGAAGCCCAACTCCGGGTACGACACCGTCATCCCGTTGATGAAGACCTGGCCGGCCTCGATGTCGTCGATGAAGCGCTGTTGCTCGGCTTCGTCGTTGGTCCAGGCGTTGGATCCCAGGCCGAAAGTGGTGGCGTTCGCGATCTCGATGGCCTCGTCGATGCTCGAGGCGCGGTACATCGAGGCGACCGGTCCGAAGACCTCTTCGGTGTAGAGCGCCATGTCCTTGGTGATGTCGGTGACCACCGTCGGCGGGTAGAACCAGCCAGGTTGGTCGGGGGTCTTACCGCCGACGCGGACCTTGGCACCCGCGGCGACGGCGTCGTCGACCTGCTTGGCGATCTCGTCGCGGCCCGACTCGGTGGCCAGCGGGCCCACGTCGGTATCCGGGTCGGTCGGGTCGCCAACCTTGAGCGCCTCCATCCGCTCGACGAACTTATCGACGAACGCGTCGTAGATGTCGGTGTGCACGATGAATCGCTTTGCAGCGATACAGGATTGGCCGTTGTTCTGCACCCGGGCGGTGACCGCGGTCTTGACGGCCTCGTCGAGGTCGACCGACGGCATCACGATGAACGGGTCGCTGCCGCCGAGCTCCATCACGGTGGGTTTGATCTCGTCACCGCAGATCGCCGCCACGGACTGGCCGGCCGGTTCGCTGCCGGTCAGCGTGGCCGCCTTGACCCGGGGATCACGCAGGATGGCCTCGACGGCCTTCGACGACACCAGCAGCGTCTGGAAACAGTCCGCCGGGAAGCCACCGCGCGCGATGACGTCAGACAGGTACAGCGCCGACTGTGGAACGTTGGAGGCGTGCTTGAGCAGGCCGACGTTGCCGGCCATCAACGCCGGCGCAGCGAACCGCACGGCCTGCCACAGCGGGAAGTTCCACGGCATCACCGCCAACACCACGCCGAGCGGCTGCCACCGGGTGTACGCCCTTTTCGCGCCGACCTTGGCGGCTTCGGCCGGCTCATCGGCCAACAGCTTCTCGGCATTCTCGGCGTAGTAGCGAAAACCCTTGGCGCACTTGAGCGCTTCGCCCTTGGCCGACTTCAACGTTTTGCCCATCTCCAGGGTCATCATCGCCGCGACCTCGTCGGCCTCGGCCTCCAGAAGGTCGGCGGTGGCGTTGGCCCATTCGGCGCGCTGGGCGAAGGTCGTGTTGTGCCGGTAGTCGAGGAACCGCGCGTGCGCACGCGCGATCGCGGCATCGACTTCATCGTTTGTCGCGGGGGTGAAGGTTTTGACTGTCTCGCCGGTGGCCGGGTTTATGGTCGCGATCGACACGCTGGCATCCTCCGCTTGCTGTCTTTTCTCAAGGTGGATAAAACGTCCAACACCTAGCCTGCCACTATCGTTCCCAGGAGGGAGGTGGCGGATGAGTACAGCCGCTCGGCTGATGGTCCAGTGCCTGGAAAATGAGGGCGTTGCCGTGGTCTTCGGGCTGCCCGGCGAGGAGAACATCAGGTTCGTGCAGGCGCTGGCGTCCTCGCGGATCCGCTATGTGCTCACCCGCCACGAGCAGGCCGCGGCATTCATGGCCGAGATGTACGGACGCGTCACCGGCCGGGCCGGCGTCGTTTCGGCGACGTTGGGGCCGGGTGCGATCAACATGCAGCTCGGGGTCGCCGATGCCACCACAAACAGCACGCCGATGGTCGCGATCTCCGCTCAGGTCGGCCAGGATCGCGAGTACAAAGAGTCGCACCAGTACGTCGACCTGGTGTCGATGTTCGCCCCGATCACCCGCTGGGCCGACGGCGTGCCCACCGCGCGCGCCATCCCGGAGATGTTCCGCAAAGCGTTCAAGGTCGCCGAGGCCGAACGCCCGGCCGCGGTGTATCTGGCCGTGCCCGAGCACATCGACGCCGACGAGACCGACTACGACCTGAGCCCGTTGCCGCGCAACGTGGTCCACGCGGAGGCGCCGGCGGCCGGTCAGGTGGCCCGTGCGGTCGACATCCTTCGCAACGCCAAGCGGCCGGTGGTGCTGGCCGGGCACGGTGCCGCGCGCGCCGACGCCAGCGAGGCACTGATCCGGTTCTCCGAGGAATTCGGTATCCAGGTCGCCAACACCTTCCACGGCAAGGGCGTCATGCCCGACGACCACCCCAACAGCATCGGGACGATCGGGTTCATGCGGCACGACTACGTCAACTTCGGGTTCGACAACGCCGACGTCGTCATCGCGGTCGGCTACGAACTGCAGGAATTCGACCCCGTCCGGATCAACCCGCAAGCCGATAAGACGATCATCCACATTCACCGTTTCCCGGCCGAGGTCGACATGCATTACCCGGTCGGCGTCGGAATCATCGGCGACATCAGCTCCTCGCTCGACGCGCTGACCGACGCACTGGCCGGTCACCGCGTCAACCACGCTGACGAAGTGCCCGGCGCCGGTCTGCTCACCGAGGAATTCGCTCGGGGACAACAAGACTCGCGGTACCCCCTGGCGCCGCAGCGGATCGTCGCCGACATAAGGGCCGGGCTCGGGCGTAGCGACGTCGTGCTGGTCGACACCGGTGCCACCAAGATGTGGATGGCGCGGCTCTATCCGACCTACGAACGCAACACCTGCCTGGTCTCCAATGGCTTGTCCACCATGGGTTTTGCGCTGCCGGGAGCCCTCGGAGTCAAGCTGGCCCGGCCCGAGTCGAAGGTGCTCGCCGTAGTGGGCGACGGTGCCTTCCTGATGAACTCGCAAGAAATCGAGACCGCCGTCCGAGAGAAGATCCCGCTGGTCGTGTTGATCTGGGAGGACGGCGGTTACGGCCTGATCGAATGGAAGATGGACCTCGAACTCGGGGCCCACTACTACGTGAAGTTTTCCAACCCCGACATCGTAAAATACGCGGAAAGCTTTGGCGCCAAAGGATATCGGATCAACAGCGCCGCGGAGCTGCTGCCGACGCTGCAGGCCGCGCTCGACGACGACGGGGTTTCGCTGATCTGCTGCCCGGTGGATTACTCCGAGAACCTGCGGCTGACCGACCGGCTCGGTGAGCTGGACGAAACGCTCTAGCTTCAACAGCCCCGGCTCAGCCGGTGGGGGGTACCGTCGTCTGCTGCAGCGTCATCGGCGAAACATACTGGCCCACCAGCGCGCGATGCCACCACGCCCGGTCGCGGCGCAGCTCCGCCAGTGTGGTGAAACGGTACTGGTAGAGCTGCGCACGCACGTAGCGCGGTGGAGAGTCCGGAAAAGGATTGCGCCGCAACAACCGCAGGGTGGCTCGGTCGCCGGCCAGCAGACGTCGCAAGAACGGCTTCAGCCATGGCTGGGCATAGCCGGGCGAGATCGCGGCGAACCACATCAGCCAGTCCAGCCGCAGATGATAAGGGGCCCATTGGCGCGGCAACCGGCGCAGCGTGCCGGGCTTGCCCTTGAATTCGTATTCCTTCCACACCGTCTGCCCGGTGACTCGGGGTTCGTCGGTGCCCTCGATCACCACCTCCCGGCGGGTACGCCCGATGGTGCCGAATGCGCCGTAGGTATTGACCAAATGAAATGGGTTGAACGACATGTTCATCCGCTGACGTGGGGACAGCATGTTGCGCATCGGCCAGTACGTCAGGAACAGCACCCCGCCGGCGAACGCAGCCACCAGGCCGACGAACCACAGCGGCGACGCCGACGCGGGTGGATGCCCGGGTATCGGCAGCAGCAGCCCCGCGGCGGAGTCGTCGATGGCGCTGAACGCCAGGACGATCGTCACCCAATTGAGCCAGGCGAAATTGCCCGACATCACCAGCCACAGCTGCGTGACCACGATGACCGCCGCGGCCACGCTAGCCACCGGCTGGGGCGCGAACAACCCGAACGGCACCACAAGCTGCGCGAAATGGTTGCCCGCCACCTCAATTCGATGCAGCGGTTTGGGGAGATGGTGGAAGAACCAGCTCAGTGGGCCCGGCATCGGCTGGGTCTCGTGGTGGTAGTACAGGCAGGTCAGGTCGCGCCAGCACGGGTCGCCGCGCATCTTGATCAGCCCGGCGCCGAACTCGACCCGGAACAGCAGCAGTCGCGCCATCCACAACGTCAGCAGCGGGGGCGCCACGCGATCGTTGCCGAGGAAGATCATCAGGAATCCGCTTTCCAGCAGCAGGGATTCCCAGCCGAACGAATACCACGCCTGCCCCACATTGACGATCGAAAGGTAGAGCACCCACAGCGTCAGCCACATCGGCATTGCGGCCCACAGCGGTACCAGATCGGCCGCGCCGACGACGACGGCCGCCGACAGCACCGCACCGAACCACGACACACCCGCGAACAGCCGATCGGAGTAGCGCAGGTGGAAAATGCTCGGCGTTCGCCAAAACGACTGCCGCGCCAAATACCGCGGCACCGGCAGGATTCCGTGCTCGCCGATGAGTGCCCGGAATTGCAGCGCGGCGGCGACGAACGCGATCAGGTAGATGGCCGCGACGCCGCGCTCGAGCACGAATCTGCCCAACCAGTAGTCGGGCGCCGTAAACCATGCCATGGCCATAACTCCTCGGACGGTGGCGGTGACACCATTCCGCGTATCCAGTCAACCAGCCGATAGACGGCTAGCCAACGCCGGAAACGCTATTCGTCGTGCGTAGCGGGCGTGCGATTCGGCATGACAATCACCGATACGGCCACCGCGGCAACCGAAATCAGGGCCAGCAGTTGCACATTCGCGGAATGGCCGGCGTAACCGTCGACCGACCGCCAGGGGTGGCGGGACAATGCGGCCCCGGCCAGGATCAGTCCGCCCGCACCGGCCGCGATGGTGGCGCGGTCCCGCAACTGCTCGCGATGACGCATGCCGTACCGCAAGCCGAGGGCGCCGCCGATCACGACGACCCCGGCCACCCCGGCGATCACGGCCCCGGCCGCCAGCACCGGGACGGCCGCCCAGGGCCCGGGTGACCATGGTGGCGCGGGAGGGTCGTCGGAACGCCCGCGCCGGCGCCACAGCGCAAGCATGGCCAACAGCGGCAGCAGCGCCAGGCCCACCGCCAGACCAACCCGGTACAGCGAATTGGACGCGAAGGTCAGCGTGATGGTGCCGGGATCTCCCGCGGGGACCACCCACCCCTGCTGCCACCCATTGACGGCCACCGGCGTCAGCCGGGCCCCGGTGCTGGTGCGCGCCACCCAGCCCGGGTTGATGCTTTCGGGGATGACCAGCACCCGGGGGGCGGCCCACGGCGGGGTCCGCACCTCGCGACGGTCGGGACCCCATGCGCCCGTTGCGGCGGGAACCGGCGAAACGCCGGTAGCGCTGGGCAATTCGAGGGCGCCCGCAGTCGGCAGCTGGGCCCCGTCCACGACGAACTGGGCGTCGGGACTGATCAACAATTCCTGTTGCCCCGCCGGCAGCGCGATCGGGGTGCGATCGCATGCGCGGACCGCAACCGGCTCGCCGTCCAGCAGCGCACCCGCCGTGGTCCGGATCGAGGTGTGCACGAACCGGCCCGCGACCGCGATGACCGGGCCGTGGTCGCAGTCGACGACGATCTCGCGTGCGCGGTTGCGCTCCGCGTCGGCGGGGGCGATCGGGTTGCCGTCGGTGCCCAGCGCCGCGACTTCGGCCAGCCCCGGCGGCTTGAGCTGGTCGAAGCCCAACGCGTTGCGGTCGATGATGTCTTGCCAGTCCAGCAGGCTGACGGTGACGGTGTCGGTCACGCGGGGTCGCAGCGACAGGGTTTGTGGCTGGGCGGTCCCACCGTCGCTTGGCTTGACCTTTCGTACCTGCGGGCCGTCGCCGAGGTTGACGGCCACCACCGTCGGCTGGGCGGGCAACGTCGAGCGGCTCGGCAGCAGCCGCAGCCCGGCGACCTCGGTGGGCCGCGGCAGCACCAGCGTCAGCGTCGGCGCGGTCTTGTGTTGCACTACCCGCTGCGGCGCCGTCCAGGCGGTGGCCGGGTCGCCGTCGGTAGCCGCGTAGGCGGAGCCGAGGATGTCCACCGTATCGGAATCACCTTGGGCCCGAGTGGTATTCGGCTCGGCGACCAGATCGGCCAGCTTCGGTCCCTGCCGTGGCCGCACCCACACCCGCGGGGTCACTGACACCGGTGCCGGAACGGTCAGGGTGCGGCTGAAATTCACCGGCTCCTCGGGGGCCAGCGCCATCGCCGGCGCGCAGCGGACACTGTCGGCCGCCACCGCGCACCCGGGCCTGCCGAGCAGCTCCGAGCCCAGGTCCCAGCCCGCGATCGCCGAACCATGCGGCGGCCCGGGCACCCGCACGGTGTGGCGCAGATCGACCGGGTGCGCGAAGCCGGAGGCGTCGTACTGGGTGATCGACAGGTCGGTGATGCCGAACTGCACGCCGCTGGATGCGTCGTCGGTGCCGGCGGCGGTGATCCGCACCCACGGGGTTTCGCCGTAGGGCAGTGCCGCCGTGAGTGGCTTACCGGGCTGGTCGAACCGCAGCGTGGTGCTGCCGGTGGCGGTATCGATCACGATGCGCCGGACCTGGGAACCGACGGCGGTCGCGCTGGGTGTCAGGGTGATCGCCGCGTTGGTCACCGGGTGATCGAAATTGACCTGCAGCCATTGCCCGACTGCGGCTTGCAGGGCGTTGGTCACCCACGCCGTTGCCGGGTCGCCGTCGATCGCGGCGGCGGGCGAGGTCGCCGGAGCGACGTCGGGCATCGCGGTGGAGTCCGACGACGAACTCGACACGCTGATCCGCCCGCCGTTCCAGCCGTCCGTACACCGGGTCGGCGCCGGGCACCGGATAGTCGGGCACCCGGTTGAAGGTGTGCCTGGTGTCGCCGTCGGCCCGGATCGCCGACGAATGCTCGTCGACCCGGCCGTAGTCGGTCTCCCGCGCCACCGGGGTGTCGGTCACGGTCACGACGGGCGCCGGCAGGCCGGCGGCCCGGGCGTCGGCGGTCATCAGCACCGGACCCAGTGGCGGCTGGCCCAGCAGCCGGCGCCGCTCGTCGAGACGCAGCAGCACTTCGGGCCCGCCGTCGACGCGGGCCAGCCGGTCGACGTCGGTGAAGTAGGGCGCGCCGGGATTGCCGGCCCCATCACCAGGGAAGCCCACCCGGTAGATCACTCGGTAAATTTCCAAAGCCGGGTAGCGCGGGCGCAGGCCGCTGTCGGCGACGAACCCCGGCAACGTGCCGGGCCCCACCGGCTCGCCGAACTGCGCCGCCTTCTCCAGTCGCGGTGACCCTTCGATCGCGCGATGTACCAGGATCGGGCGCGCCGAACGCGACGACTCGGGATCCAGGTCGTTGCGCACCACCACATACGAAATACCTTGGTGGGCAAGGGTATCGGCCAGGCCGGCTGAAGGAATTCCGGCGGCGAACAGGCGTTGCACGGAATCCAGCGCCCGGATGGTCTGCGGCGGGGTCAACGGGATGGAGTCGCGCACGCCCCACGGGCTGCTGCCGAACACTTGCAGCGGCTCGTCGTGGGTGGTGCCCCACGTCTGCGTGGCGAACGGAGCCCCGGGCACCACCAGCACCCGTCCGGGGGTGGGCGTGCCGGTGTTGTGGGCGCTGAGCCAGTCGGCGGCGTCGTGCCAGTAGCGGGGGATTGCGCTGAAGGTGCCCGGTGGGGCGAGCCGCGCGGTCCACGCCAGCGAGGTGCTCACGGTCAGCGCAATCAGCAGCACCACGGTCGCGGCGACCCGTTTGTCGCGCTCGGGGTGGGCGAACGCGTGCACCCACTGCGCTGTCGGCGCGGTGCCCGGCAGCGGGACCCGGCCCAGCAGCTGCGCGATGCCCAGCACGATCGGGATCCGGATGACCGACTCCAGCTTGTGCACGTTGCGCAGCGGTGCGCCCGCGGCGTCCATGAACAGCTTGCACCTGATGGGCCAGCGGCGAACCCAGCCCACCGCTGTAGCCGGCCGCCAGCAACACCACGCCGACCAGCAGCATCGTCACCAGCCGTCCGCGGGCCGGCATCCCGGGGCTGGCCAGTCCGGCCAGCCCGGCCGCGGCGACCAGACAGGTCGCCAGGATGGCCGCCGATCCGGTCACCAGCGGCGCACCCGCGGTCGCGGTCGGTGCCACGAACGGAGTCCAGCTGTCGGTACCGCGCAGCATCTCGACGAGTGATGCCCACTGCGTTGTCACGCCCGAGGATTCGATGAAGTCCAGGAACGGCGGACTGACGTTACGCAGCAGAATCAGCGCCACGACCCACCACAGCATCGCCAGCACGAGGCTCAGCAGCCACCACGCGGTGTAGCGCCGCCACAACCGATTGGGCCGATGACATGCCCACCAGATGACGGCCGGGAGGCAACCCGCCAGCGTGGCGATGGCGTTGACCGCGCCCATCAGCGCGACCGCCAGCCCGGCCTGGCCGGCCAGTGCCCGCACCGATCTGTCGGTCGTGCCCCGCAACGCCAGGATCGTCGGCAGCAACACCCACGGCGCCAACATGATCGGCAAGGTTTCCGACGAGATCGATCCGAGCGTGGTCAGCACCCGCGGGGACAGCGCGAACGCGGTCGCGGCGATCAGTCGTGACGACGGGCTGCCGATCCCGAGCGTCTCGGCGACCCGCAGCAATCCCCAGAAGCCGACCGTGAGCAGCAACGCCCACCACAGCCGCTGCGTCATCCAGCCGGGCACGCCGAGCAGGTGGCTGATCAAGAAGAAGGTGCCGTGCGGAAACAGGTAGCCGTAGGCCTGGTTCTGCGTTTGGCCGAACGGCAGCTCGCTGTTCCACAGGTTGGTCGCGCGGGCCAGGAAACGCAGGGGGTTGGCGGTGAGGTCGAGCTTCGTATCGGGGGAAACCTGCCCCGGGGATTGTGCGAACGCCAGCGCCAGTGCAATCGCACCAACTCCGAACAGCCAGCGCCGAGACAGTGGAGCAGCCGAGGAGCCCGGGGCCGATTCCGCCGGCGCCGCCGACGGAGTCGTCGCCGCCGAGCTAGCTACGGTTGCCGTATTCGACCCGGTTGAGCACTGACGACTGAGGATCGCCCCCGGGTAGTGGCGGCTTCGTGTCCTGTTGCACCATCAGGGTGATTCCGAAGATCGCGGCCGCGCCCAGTAACAAACCAACCACCACGCTCGCGCCGGCGGGCGCAACGATCCGGTTCATCGGTGACTCCTTGGGTTTTCGCGGTCGTCACGGAGGACAACCCAGAGCCAACGTAGCAGAACGGCCCCCACCGGCCCGTGAGCCGTGAGTCATGGCCACGGTATGCAGTGACCGTGCCAACACCGGTCGCCGTACTGCACCGGATACGGCACCGAAAGGCTCCGCGCGGCCGGCTGGGTCTGCACCGGCACGCGGCTGTGGTCTTCGACGGTGAGCGTGACGCCGACGGTCGCCGCGGCACCGATCATCAGCCCCGCCGCGATGCCGGCGACAGCGGCCAGCGTTACCCCCGTCATTGCTGGCTCCTCCCTTGCCAGTCAAATTCGGTCTGCGGCCAACTTAACCGGGTCGGCGCCCGCAGCGCATGATGAACCGCCGTCGGGCGCGCCCGTGAGTCGTGTCAGGGCTGGAGGTCCGGCGGCACGTCCGGCACTGGCGGCAACTGGTTCAAGCAGTCGTTGGGGTTGTCGCACGGCAGGCAATACCCGCCGATGCACCGGTCGCCGTACTGCACCAGGTAGTGCGAGGACGGGCTGGACGGTGCTCGGGCCGGCACCACGGTGTGGTCTTCGGCGGCGAGGGTGACACCGACGGTCGCGACGGCACCGATTGCCAGGCCCGCCGCGATCCCCGCCGCCGCGGCCAGCGTGAAGGCAGTCATCGCCGACTCCTCCCTTGCCCGTGGTAATGGGCTTGCGGCTAAGTTAACCGCCTTCGCGATGGCTACGTGTGCTGAATCGGCATTTGCCGCGCTCCTGATTTGCTGGGCGGATCGCCCGGTGGGGCCACGCCGGTGCGACTGCCCCCCGTGACACCATGTCCCGATGGCTTTTCCGCGCACCCTGGCCGTGCTGGCCGCCGCCTCGGCGCTCGTGGTGGCCTGCGGCCACGACGCCGCCCGGCCCCCCGCGTCGACGACGACCAGCAAGACGGTTGCCGCACCTCCCGCGCCGCGGGTCTGCGCCGACCCGACGACCCTGCCGGCCAAGTTGTCGACCCGTGACAAGCTGGCGCAGCTGCTGATGGTGGGTGTGAAAAACGCCGACGACGCGCGCGCCGTGGTCAACGGCTACCACGTCGGCGGGATCTTCATCGGCAGCTGGACGGACCTGGGGATCTTCAAGGGCCCGCTGGCCGACATCGCGGGCAACGCGGGGCCGCTGCCGCTCGGGGTCAGCGTCGACGAGGAGGGCGGCCGGGTGTCCCGGTTGAAGTCGCTGATCGGCACCGCGCCCTCGCCCCGGGAGCTGGCCAAGAGCCAAACCGCCGAGCAGGTGCGCGCCCTGGCGGCGCAGCGCGGCAAGAAGATGCGCGACTTGGGTATCACCATTGACTTTGCACCGGTCGTCGACGTCTCCGATGCACCGGACGACAGCGTGATCGGGGACCGTTCGTTCAGCAACGACCCGGCCGTCGTCACCGCCTACGCCGGGGCGTATGCGCAGGGCCTTCGAGACGCCGGAGTGCTGCCGGTGCTCAAGCATTTCCCCGGCCACGGGCACGGTTCCGGTGATTCGCACAAGGGCGGGGTCCTCACACCACCGCTGAGCGACCTGCAGAACGTCGACCTGGTGCCGTACCGGACGCTGATCACCGCAACACCGGTCGCCGTCATGGTGGGTCACCTGCAGGTTCCCGGCCTGACCGGCGACGACCCGGCCAGCCTGAGCCGGCCGGCGGTGCAGTTGCTGCGCGATGGCATCGGTTACGGGGCCCCACCCTTCAACGGCCCGGTGTTCAGCGACGATCTGTCCAGCATGGCCGCGATCTCCGATCGGTTCGGCGTGGCCGAAGCGGTGCTGCGGACGCTGCAGGCCGGTAGCGACGTCGCGCTGTGGGTCACCACCGACGAGGTCCCCGCGGTCCTGGACCGGCTCGAAAAGGCTTTGGCTGCGGGCGAATTGGCGCCGGCAGCAGTGGACCAATCGTTGGTGCGGGTGGCAACCATGAAGGGCCCCAGCAAGGCGTGCGGACACTGATCGGCCGCCCGATCGTTACCCTGGAGTCAGATAGGCAGTGCCCGAAGGGCTTGAAAGGGCAGAGCGATGGCAGGTGGTACCAAGCGGCTACCGCGCGCTGTCCGGGAACAGCAGATGCTCGACGCCGCCGTGCAGATGTTCTCGGTCAACGGCTACCACGAGACCTCGATGGACACCATCGCCGCCGCGGCGGAGATCTCCAAGCCGATGCTGTACCTGTACTACGGCTCCAAAGAGGACTTGTTCGGCGCCTGCCTGAACCGCGAGCTGAGCCGGTTCATCGACGTGGTGCGTGCCGACATCGACTTCACCCAAAGCCCAAGGGACCTGCTGCGGAACACCATCGGGTCGTTCCTGCGCTACATCGACGCCAACCGGGCGTCCTGGATCGTGATGTACACCCAGGCGATCAGCTCGCAGGCCTTCGCCCACACCGTGCGGGAAGGACGGGAGCAGATCATCGAGCTGGTGGCCGGCCTGGTGCGGGAGAACAGTCGCACGCCGCGCACGGACGCCGAGCACCAGATGATGGCGGTGGCGTTGGTGGGCGCGGGTGAGGCAATGGCCAACCAGCTGTCCACCGGAGACATCGACGTCGACGAGGCGGCCGAGCTGATGATCGACCTGTTCTGGCACGGCCTGCGCGGTGTGCCTGTCGACCAGGACGCCGGCCCAGCCCGGCGGCCCGCGTCCTAGCGGCGACAGCGTCGGGTCCGGGCTAGATTCGTGCAGTGCCCCGCTTGCGCGCTTGGACCTCGGGCCGCAATTTCGACTTCTTCTGTGCGGTCATCATCGTGGGACTGCTGGCCGGCATCGCCGGGCTGTCGACGACCTTCGTGCTGCGCTTCGTCCAGCACCTGACTTACAACTACAGTTTCGGCACCCTGCTGGCCGGGGTCACGGGCAGCAGTCCGGTGCGCCGGGTGTTGGGGCCGATGGTCGGCGCCGCACTGGCGGCACTGGGCTGGTGGATCCTGCGGCGCAGGGCCGAGGTGCCACCGCTGGCCGGCACCATCGCCCGCCATGAGCCGATACCGCGGCTGTCCTGGAGCATCGACGCCATGCTGCAGGTGCTGCTGGTCGGCTCGGGGGCATCGCTTGGCCGGGAGGGGGCTCCGCGCCAATTCGCCGCTGCGCTGGGAGATTTGGCGACCGGATGGCTGAAGCGGCTGTCGAGCCGTGACCGCGAGATCCTGCTGGCCTGTGCGGCCGGGGCCGGGCTGGGCGCGGTGTACGCCGTGCCGCTGGCCGGTGCGTTGTTCTCCGTACGGATCATGCTCAACACCTGGCATCCGAGGGCGCTAGGCGCGGCGTTTCTCACCTCCAGCCTGGCCGTTGCGATCGGCTCGGCCATCACCCGCGATCAGCCCAATCTGGACTGGCCGATCGGGGAGTCCACGTATCTGCTGACCGCGCACGGGCTGCTGATGGCCCCGGTCGCGCTCGCGGTGGGCCTGGCGTTCAACCGGCTGATGGCTGCGGCGCGCCCCGCGCGCCAGATCCGGAGCTGGGTGCTGATCCCGGCGCTCGCCGGCGCCGGGCTGGTGATGGGCATCTGCTCGCATTGGTGGCCCGAACTGCCGGGCAACGGTCGCAGCGTCCTGACGGTCAGCTTGGCCAGCGGGCTGACGCTGTCCGCGGCGGCCGCGATCCTGTTGTTGAAGCCGCTGCTGACCGCGTTGTTCCTGCGCGCCGGCGGTGCCGGCGGGATGCTCACACCGTCGCTGGCCACCGGTGCGGCAGCGGGCGCGCTGCTGGTGCTGACGATCAATTGGATTGCCGGGGTACACCTGCACGTGCCGGCGGTCTCGCTGACCGGTGCTGCCGGGGTGCTCGCCGTCACCCAGGGCTCGCCGATCTGGGCCGCGATCTTCGTCTGGGAACTCGCCCGCCCGCCGCTGTGGCTGTTCGGAGTTTTTCTGCTGACCGCAACCGGCGCACACGGACTGAAAAGGCTGCTGAGCGTTCGGGTGCAGAAGCACGACGAACGCGCCGGCTGAGCCGGCTGCTACAGCGGCCGGACGCTGCCGGTCAGATGTGGATATCCCTTGGCGATATTGCGCAACGAGAGATCCCAGCTGCCCTGGTCATTTTCGTCGATGTATAGGCCCGTGGTGGCGGGCAGGATCACCGGCTTGCCGAACCGGACCGAGTACCGCGCTGCGTCGGGAATCCTGGCCTCAATATTAGCCAATACTGCTGCAGCGCTGAACATTCCGTGCGCAATGACGGTCGGGAATCCGAACAGCTTGGCGGCGATCGGGTTGGTGTGGATCGGGTTGTGATCGCCGCCGACGACGGCGTAGCGCCGGATCTGGCCGGGCGTGATGCGCAGCACCGCGCTGGGCGGCGGAAGCTTGGGCTGCTTCTGTGGTGGCGGTTTGGGTTCGTCGGACAGGCTGGTGCGCTGCTGATGCAGGAAGGTCGTCACCTGGTGCCACGCGGTCTCGGTGCCGACGCTGACGTCGGTCACCAGGTCGACCAGCAGACCCTTGCGGTGCTCGCGGAGATTCTCGGCGTGCACCTGCACCCCGACGGTGTCGGTGACCGCGATCGGGCGGTACTGCGTGATGTGGTTCTCGGTGTGCACCGAACCCATTGCGGGGAAGGGGAAGTCAAACCCTGTCACCAAGGACATCAGCGCCGGAAAGGTCAACGCGAACGGGTAGGTGATCGGCACGTTGTTGCCGTAGCGCAGACCGGTGATCGCGGCGTACTCGGCCACGTTCGTCTGGTCGATCGGCAGTTCGTGGACGGTCACCGTGCGGCTGGGCAGCTGGTCTGTCCGGGACACCAGGGGCAGCGCCCCGGCGGCCGCTCTCAGCATGTTCCGCAGGCCGCTTGGTTGATTCATCGCGCTCTCCTTGAACCTAGGCGCCCAGCATGGCCTGGCCGCAGACGCGAATGACGTTGCCGGTCACCGCGTTTGATGCTGGACTGGCAAAGTAGGCGATGGCTTCCGCGACATCGACCGGCTGCCCGCCCTGCAACAGCGAGTTCATCCGGCGGCCCACCTCGCGGGTGGCCAGCGGAATCGCCGCCGTCATCTGGGTTTCGATGAATCCCGGCGCCACGGCGTTGATCGTGATGCCCTTCTCGTGCAGCTCCGGTGCCAGCGCCTGGGTGAGGCCGATCATCCCGGCCTTGGTGGTGGCGTAGTTCGTCTGCCCGCGGTTGCCCGCGATGCCGGCCATCGACGACAAGCCGATCACCCGGCCGCCTTGGCCGATGCTGCCGTTTGCGATCAGTCCCTCGGTAAGCCGTTGCGGGGCAAGAAGATTGACGGCCAAGACGGCGTCCCAGCGGGCATCGTCCATGTTGGCCAGCAGCTTGTCGCGGGTGATGCCGGCGTTGTTGACCAGGACATCGGCGTGCCCGGCGTAGTGGTCGCGCAGGTGCTCGGTGATCTTGTCGACGGCATCGTCGGCCGTGACGTCGAGCCACAGCGCAGTGCCCCCCACCCGGCTCGCGGTCTCGGCCAGCGTCTCCGCGGCCGACTCCACATCGATCGCGACGACGCGGGCCCCGTCACGGGCGAATACTTCGGCGATCGTCGCGCCGATGCCCCGGGCGGCGCCGGTCACGATGGCGACCTTCCCGTCCAGCGGCCGGTCCCAGTCCGCGGGTGGGGTGGAGTCGTCGGCGCCGAGGTAGAAGACCTGGCCGTCGACGTACGCCGATTTGGCCGAAAGGATAAACCGCAGAGTCGATTCCAGGCCCGTCGCGGCCGGTTTGGCGTCCGGTGACAGGTAGACCAGCGACACGGTCGCCCCGTTGCGCAGCTCCTTACCAAGCGAGCGGGTGAAGCCCTCGAGCGCGCGCTGCGCGATCCGCTCGTCGGTGCTGGCGGCGGCGTCGGGTGTGGTGCCAACCACAACGACGCGTGCGCAGTGGCCCAGGTTGCGCAGCAGCGGCGTGAAGAAGTCGTGCAGTGCCTTCAGTCCCGCCGGCGCCGTGATGCCGGTGGCGTCGAAAACCAGACCGCCGAATCGGTCGGCCCAGCGACCACCCAGGTTGTTGCCAACCAGGTCGTAGTCGCTGTCCAGCGCCGCCCGCAGCGGCTCGACGATCCTGCCTTCGCCCCCGATCAGCAAGGATCCGGACAGCGGCGGATCACCGGCGGAGTAGCGGCGCAGATTCTCGGGTTGCGGAACACCAAGTTGGCGTGCGACAAAGGATCCCGGGCCGGAATTGACAACTTGCGAGAACAGATCGGACGAACGATTGGGAGCCACTGAGCTGCCTTCCGTTTCTTGAGTGCCGTACAAGCCAACCGTATCGGGGACGAACTTACTGCAGAGTAAGAACAGTGGGTAGTATGGGTCCCAACGGCCAATCCCCCAAACTGATAACCGGAGATGAACGTGGCCCCTGCAAGTTCTGAGGCAAGTAGTCAGGCTGCTCAGACGAGTTTGAAGTCCCGCCGACGCGTCGCCGTGCTGGGCGGCAATCGCATTCCCTTCGCCCGGTCGGACGGTGCCTACGCCGAGGCGTCCAATCAGGACATGTTCACCGCCGCGCTGGGTGGGCTGGTGGATCGGTTCGGGCTGGGCGGCGAAGGACTGGGCGTGGTCGTCGGCGGTGCCGTGCTCAAGCACAGCCGCGACTTCAACCTCATGCGCGAGTGCGTGCTCGGCTCTGAATTGTCTTCGTATACACCGGCATTCGATATCCAGCAGGCCTGCGGCACCGGACTGCAGGCGGCCATCGCCGCAGCCGACGGCATCGCGTCGGGCCGCTACGACGTCGCCGCCGCCGGCGGGGTGGACACCACCTCCGACCCGCCGATCGGCCTCGGCGACAACCTTCGCCGCACCCTGCTCAAATTGCGCCGTTCCAAGTCGAACGTGCAACGGCTGAAGCTGGTGGGCACGCTGCCCGCCACCCTGGGTGTTGAAATCCCGGCCAACAGCGAGCCGCGCACCGGGCTGTCGATGGGGGAGCATGCCGCCATCACCGCCAAGCAGCTGGGGATCAAGCGGGTCGACCAGGACGAATTGGCGGTCGCCAGCCACCACAACATGGCCGCCGCCTACGACCGAGGTTTTTTCGACGACCTCGTCACACCGTTCCTGGGCCTGTACCGCGACGACAATCTGCGGGCCAACTCGAGTGTGCAGAAGCTCGCCACGCTGCGCCCGGTGTTCGGGGTGAAGGCCGGAGACGCGACGATGACGGCGGGCAATTCGACGCCGTTGACCGACGGCGCATCGGTCGCCCTGCTGGCAACCGAACAGTGGGCGGCCGATCATTCGTTGCCCCCGCTGGCCTACCTGGTGGACGCGGAGACCGCCGCGGTCGACTACGTCAACGGGCGGGACGGGCTGCTGATGGCACCGACCTATGCGGTGCCCCGGCTGCTGGCCCGCAACGGGCTGAGCCTGCAGGAGTTCGACTTCTACGAGATCCACGAGGCGTTTGCTTCGGTGGTGCTGGCGCATCTGCAGGCGTGGGAGTCCGAGGAGTACTGCAAGGAGCGGCTGGGTCTGGACGCCGCCCTCGGGTCGATTGACCGGTCCAAACTCAACGTCAACGGCTCGTCATTGGCCGCCGGGCACCCGTTCGCGGCCACCGGCGGGCGGATTCTCGCCCAGGCCGCCAAGCAGCTCGCCGAGCAGAAGGCGGAGCGCAAAGGCGGGGGTCCGGTCCGCGCGCTGATTTCCATCTGTGCGGCCGGCGGGCAGGGCGTCGCCGCCATTTTGGAGGCTTGACCTGCGCATCTGCCGCAGCGAGCCCCTCCAGCGCGGTGACGGATGAAGTTCGTCACAGCTGATTAGTAACACCGGGGGATGGGTAACCGATGTCCGGATTGCCCCGTGTTGTGGTCTGACCCCCCGACCCCGACGGCGACACGGGGCATCCCTGGAGCCACGCCTGGATGAAAAGACGGGCGTACGAAAAGGGCCGCCGCTGGAGTGAGGGGATCCAGCGGCGGCCTTTTTCGTATCGCACCCAAAGACGCAAAATCCCCCGCTTCAGCGTGGAAACGGGGGATTTTGCTTGTAGTCCAGCCGCTTAGAAGGCGGCCTCGTCGAGCTCCATGATGTCGTTGTCCAGCGTCTCGATCACCTCGCGGGTGCTGGCCAACAGCGGCAGGAAGTTCTTCGCGAAGAACGACGCCACCGCGACCTTCCCCTCGTAGAAGGACCGCTCGGTGCCGCTGGCGCCGGCGTCGAGTGCGGCCACGGCCACGGCGGCCTGGCGCTGCAGCAACCAGCCGATGACCAGGTCGCCGACGCTCATCAGGAAGCGCACCGAACCCAGGCCCACCTTGTACAGGCTGGTGACGTCCTGCTGTGCCTCCATCAGGTAGCCGGTCAGCGTGGCCGCCATCGACTGGACGTCAGCCAGGGCCTTGGCCAGCAGCTCGCGCTCGCTCTTCAGCCGGCCGTTACCGGCCTCGCTGTCGACGAACTTCTGAATCTGCTCCGATACGTGCGCCAGGGCCTGACCCTTGTCGCGCACGATCTTGCGGAAGAAGAAGTCCTGCGCCTGGATGGCCGTGGTGCCCTCGTAGAGCGAGTCGATCTTCGCGTCACGGATGTACTGCTCGATCGGGTAGTCCTGCAGGAAGCCGGACCCGCCGAACGTCTGCAGGCTCTCGGTCAACTTCGCGTAGGCCTGCTCGGAGCCCACACCCTTGACCAGCGGCAGCATCAGGTCGTTGACCTTGACCGCCAGGTCGGCGTCCACACCGTGCAGTGTCTCGGCGACCGCCGTGTCCTGGTAGGTCGCGGTGAACAGGTACAGCGCGCGCAGACCCTCGGCGTAGGCCTTCTGGGTCATCAGCGAGCGGCGCACGTCCGGGTGATGCGTGATGGTCACGCGCGGCGCGGCCTTGTCGGTCATCTGGGTCATGTCGGCGCCTTGCACGCGAGACTTGGCGTACTCCAGCGCGTTCAGGTAACCGGTCGACAGGGTGGCGATCGCCTTGGTGCCGACCATCATGCGGGCCTGCTCGATGACCTCGAACATCTGCGCGATGCCGTTGTGCACCTCACCGACCAGCCAACCCTTGGCGGGCACGTCGTGCTGACCGAACGAAAGCTCACAGGTCGCCGAGGCCTTCAGGCCCATCTTGTGCTCGACGTTGGTGACGAACACGCCGTTGCGTTCGCCCAGTTCACCGGTCTCGAAGTCGAAGAGGACCTTGGGTACGAAGAACAGCGACAGACCCTTGGTACCGGGACCGGCACCCTCCGGGCGGGCCAGTACCAGGTGGAAGATGTTCTCGAACACGTCGCCGGAGTCGGCCGAGGTGATGAACCTCTTGACGCCGTCGATGTGCCAGGAACCGTCTTCTTGCTGCACTGCTTTGGTCCGGCCGGCGCCGACGTCCGAACCGGCATCCGGCTCGGTGAGCACCATGGTCGAACCCCAACCGCGCTCAGCGCACAGCACGGCCCACTTCTTCTGCTCCTCGGTACCGAGGTGGTAGAGGATGTTGGCGAAGCCGGCGCCGCCGGCATACATCCAGACCGCCGGGTTGGCGCCCAGGATGTGCTCGTGCAGAGCCCACAGCAGCGACTTGGGCGCGGGCACGCCGCCGAGGGCCTCGTCGAGGCCGACCTTGTCCCAGCCGCCTTCTTGGACTGCGCGGACTGACTTCTTGAACGACTCCGGCAAGGTCACCGAGTGCGCCTTGGGGTCGAATACCGGCGGGTTGCGGTCGCCCTCGACGAACGACTCCGCGATCGGCCCCTCGGCCAGTCGGCTGATCTCGTTCAACATCTCCCGGGCGGTGTCGACATCCAGGTCGCCGTACTCACCTTGGCCTAGCGCCTTGTCGACGCCCAGCACCTCGAAGAGGTTGAATACCTGGTCGCGGACGTTGCTTTTGTAGTGGCTCACTACTTTCCTCCTCGTTGAGAATGCCACGCCCTGGTTGGGTACTTGGGCTAAGTTACCCACCAGTAACACCGCTAAAAATATATCGGCTACTACATGAGCGCAAGTGACTGTGAGCTAGATTTCATTACCTAATTAACCAACCGGTTGGGAAGGGCCAGCTCACGCCTTCGACAGGCGCTCTACCTGCGGCGATAATGGAAGCGTGACAGGTGTGAAGAGCGTCACCGCCTTGCCCGAGGTGGACCTGGCGGCCCGTACCGGCGTGTTGCGCGAGGGCCTCCGCGAGGCCGCTCACGAGGTCGGGTTCTTCTATCTGACCGGCCACGGTGTACCGCAGGCGCTGGTCGCCCGGGTGCTCGAAGTGGCCCGCAAGTTGTTCGCGCTGCCGCAGGCCGACAAGGACGCCGTGGCGATGGTGCGCAGCCCGCATTTCCGCGGTTACACCCGGCTGGGCGGCGAATTGACCCTGGGCGAGGTGGATTGGCGCGAGCAGATTGATATTGGGCCCGAACGTCCGCCCATCGGCGGGCCGGGCGAGCCCGACTACCTCTGGCTGCAGGGCCCCAACCAGTGGCCTGCGGCACTGCCCGAGCTACCGGCGATCATCGCCGACTGGGATGCCGCGCTGTCGCGGGTGGCCCGCACCCTGCTGCGGCACTGGGCGGCTTCGCTGGGCAGCCCGCCCGACGTGTTCGACGACGCCTTCGCCGAGACACCGGCCACCCTGATCAAGGTCATCCGCTATCCCGCCCGCGCGGCCAGCCCGCAGGGCGTGGGTGCGCACCGGGACTCCGGGGTGCTCACGCTGCTGCTGGCCGAGCCGGGCAGCCGGGGCCTGCAGGTGCGACGGGGCGGCGGCGATCCCGCGCCGGGCGACTCGCAGGGCTGGGTCGACGTGGCGCCGCGGGACGGGACGCTCATCGTCAACATCGGCGAGCTGCTCGAGGTCGCGACGGGCGGCTATCTGCGTGCCACCGAACACCGGGTGAATCTGCGCGGGCAGGTGGCCGAGCGAATTTCGGTGCCGTTCTTCTTCAATCCCCGGCTCGACGCTCAGATCCCGGTGCTGTCGCTACCGCGCGAACTCGCGGCGCGCACCGATACGTCCTGGACACCCACCGAGAACCCGTCGGACCCGATCTTCTCGGTTTACGGTCGAAACGCCTGGAAGAGCAGGCTGCGGGCGCACCCGGATGTGGCCGACGCGCACGGATACTCGGCAGGTAGTGTCGGACAGGCGAATCCGTCGTCGGCTCAAGGGGCGAATGAAGTCCAGTGAATGCAATGAACAAGCTGACACCCTCCACACTTCGTGATGCCTTCGGCCACTTCCCATCCGGCGTGGTGGCGATCGCCGCGGAGGTGTCCGGAGTCCGGGTGGGACTGGCCGCCAGTACATTTGTCCCCGTCTCGTTGGACCCGCCGCTGGTGTCGTTCTGCGTGCAGAACACGTCGACCACCTGGCCCAAGCTCAAGGACCTGCCGATGCTGGGCATCAGCGTGCTCGGCGAGGCGCACGATGAGGCCGCACGCACCCTGGCCGCCAAGACCGGGGACAGGTTCGCCGGTATGGAGACGGTGTCCTATGACTCCGGCGCGGTTTTCATCAAGGGCACCGGCCTGTGGCTGGAGAGCGCGATCGAGCAACTGATCGCGGCCGGGGATCACACCATCGTGGTGCTACGGGTCAGTGAGGTGACGGTGGATGCCGAAGTGGCGCCAATCGTCTTCCACCGCAGCGCGTTCCGCCGCCTCGGTACCTAGCCGACTCGGCAGGTGACGGCCGCGCTCAGCGGCGGAACAGCTTGTTGCCCAGCCAGACGATCGGGTCGTATTTGCGGTCGGCAACCCGCTCTTTCATCGGGATCAGCGCGTTGTCGGTGATCTTGATGTGTTCCGGGCAGACCTCGGTGCAGCACTTGGTGATGTTGCAGAAGCCCAGGCCGTGCTCTTCCTGCGCGTCGTCGCGGCGGTCCCGGGTGTCCAACGGGTGCATTTCGAGTTCGGCGATGCGCATCAGGAAGCGCGGTCCGGCGAACGACTTCTTGTTCTCCTCGTGGTCGCGGACCACGTGGCAAACGTTCTGGCACAGGAAGCACTCGATGCACTTGCGGAACTCCTGCGAGCGCTGAACGTCGGCTTGCGCCATCCGGTATTCGCCGGGCTGCAGGTCCTTGGGCGGCGCGAAAGACGGGATCTCACGGGCCTTCTCGTAGTTGAACGAGACGTCGGTGACGAGATCGCGAATCACCGGGAAGGTCCGCAGCGGTGTCACCGTCACGACCTCGTCCTCGTCGAACGACGACATCCGAGTCATGCACATCAACTTTGGCATGCCGTTGATCTCGGCCGAGCAGGATCCGCACTTGCCCGCCTTGCAGTTCCACCGCACGGCGAGGTCGGGTGTCTGGGTCTGCTGCAGGCGATGGATGATGTCGAGCACCACCTCGCCCTCGTTGACCTCGACGGTGAAGTTCTCCAGCGAGCCGCCGGCTTCGTCGCCGCGCCAGACCCGCATCGTCGCGTCGTAGCCCATTAGCCTCTCCGTCCTGGGTGGTCGGCCAGCTCTTCGTCGGTGAAGTACTTCTCCAGTTCGGAGACCTCGAAGAGCTCCATCAGATCGGACCGCATCGGGACCTGGTCCTCGCGGGAGACGGTGACGTCGGGAATCACGTCGTCGCCGCCGCCGGCACGGCACACCAGCAACACCTTGCGCCAGTTCGAGTCCATTCCCGGGTGGTCGTCTCGGGTGTGTCCGCCACGGCTCTCGGTGCGTTGCAGTGCGGCCTTGGCCACGCATTCGCTGACCATGAGCATGTTGCGCAGGTCGATGGCCAGGTTCCAGCCGGGGTTGTACTTGCGATCCCCCTCGACGTGGATGTGCTTGAACCTCTCGCGCAGCTTGGTGAGCCGTTGCAGGGCCTCGGAGATCTCCTCCGACTTACGGATGATGCCGACCAGGTCGTTCATCGACTGCTGCAGTTCCAGTTGCAGCGTGTACGGGTTCTCGGCGGTGGCGCCGTTCGTCGGTCCCGCGAAGGGGGCCAGCGCCCGCTTGGCCGCCTCCTCGACGGCGTCGTCGTGCACGGTCGGGCGGCTGGCCAGGGCGCGGGCGTAGTCGGCGGCGCCGAGCCCGGCGCGCCGGCCGAAGACCAGCAGGTCCGACAGCGAGTTGCCGCCCAGCCGGTTGGAGCCGTGCATGCCGCCGGAGCACTCGCCCGCGGCGAACAGGCCGGCGACGGTGGCCGCGCCGGTGTCGGGGTTGACCTCGACACCGCCCATCACGTAGTGGCAGGTGGGTCCGACTTCCATTGGCTCGCTGGTGATGTCGACGCCGGCCAGCTCCTTGAACTGGTGGTGCATCGATGGCAGCAGCCTGAGGATGTCTTCACGGGAGCGCCGCGACGCGATGTCGAGATACACGCCACCGTGCTCGGTGCCGCGGCCGGCCTTCACCTCGGCGTTGATCGCGCGGGCGACCTCGTCGCGCGGCAGCAGGTCGGGGGTGCGCCGGTTGTTGTCGTTGTCGTGCAGCCACGCGTCGGCCTCTTCGATTGTCTCGGCGTACTGGCCTTTGAACACCGCCGGGATGTAATCGAACATGAACCGGGTGCCGTCGGAGTTCTTCAACACTCCGCCGTCGCCGCGCACGCTCTCGGTGACCAGGATGCCCTTCACACTGGGAGGCCAGACCATGCCCGTCGGGTGGAACTGGACGAACTCCATGTTGATCAGCGTCGCGCCGGCCCGCAGCGCCAGCGCGTGTCCGTCGCCGGTGTACTCCCAGGAATTCGAGGTCACCTTGAACGACTTGCCGATCCCGCCGGTGGCCAACACCACCGCGGGGGCCTCGAACACGATGAACCGGCCGCTTTCCCGCCAATACCCGAACGCTCCGGCCATCGCGTCACCGTCTTTGAGCAGCTCGGTGATGGTGCATTCGGCGAACACCTTGATTCGCGCCTCGTAGTCGCCGAATTCGGCCTGGTCCTCCTGCTGCAGCGAGACGATCTTCTGCTGCAACGTGCGGATCAGCTCGAGCCCAGTGCGGTCACCCACGTGCGCCAGCCGCGGATAGGTGTGCCCGCCGAAGTTGCGCTGACTGATGCGGCCATCTTTGGTGCGGTCGAACAGCGCGCCGTAGGTCTCCAGCTCCCAAACCCGGTCCGGTGCCTCCTTGGCGTGCAGCTCTGCCATCCGCCAGTTGTTCAGGAACTTGCCACCGCGCATCGTGTCGCCGAAGTGGGTCGCCCAATTGTCCTTGGGGTTGGCGTTACCCATGGCCGCCGCCGCGCCTCCCTCGGCCATCACCGTATGGGCTTTGCCGAACAACGACTTGGACACCACCGCGACCTTGAGGCCGCGTTCCCGCGCTTCGATGACCGCGCGCAAACCCGCGCCGCCGGCACCGATCACGACCACGTCGTAGGAGTGCCGCTCGACCTCAGCCATAAATCCCTCGCTAGCTAAATTCTGATTTTTTCCAAATGGCGATTCAGCCAACAAATCTCAGGTCAGAAATTGCGCCGCTGGCCACCAGCGCGACGTAAAAGTCGGTAAGCATCAGCGTGCCCAGCGTGATCCAGGCATACATCTTGTGCCGGGTATTGATAACGCTGACCTGGGTCCAGATCCAATAACGCACAGGATGCTTGGAGAAGTGCTTGAGCCGCCCGCCGGTCACGTGCCGGCAGGAGTGGCAAGACAGCGTGTAGATCCACAGCATAATGACGTTGCCGAGCAGGATCACGTTGCCCAGACCGAAGCCGAAGCCGCCCGGTCCCTCGTCGGAATGAAACGCGACGATCGCGTCGTAGCTGTTGATCACCGAGATGATGCCGGCGATGTAGAAGAAGTACCGGTGGGTGTTCTGGATGATCAGCGGGAGCTTGGTCTCGCCGGTGTAGTGAACGCGGGGCTCGGCCACCCCGCAGGCGGTCGGCGACTGCCACACCGTCCGGTAGTAGGCGCCGCGGTAGTAGTAGCAGGTCAGCCGGAACAGCAGCAGGAACGGCAACGACAGTGCCGCGTACGGCAGCCACCACACGTCCGGGAGGATCTGCGGCCAGAAGTCGCCTGCCTCACCACAAGCCTTGCTGACGCACGGCGAGTAGAACGGCGTCAGGTAGTGGTACTTCGGGACGAAGAAGTAATTCTGCTGGAAGGCGCGCGCCGTCGCATAGACGATGAATGCGGCGAATCCCAGGTCGATCCGCAACGGCGACATCCACCACCGGTCGGTGCGTAGGGTCCGTTGCTGGATGCGGGCGCGGGTGGGTGAAAAGACACCGGACGCAGGACGGTTCGCCGTGGGAGCGCTCATCAAGTGTTCCTCTTCGAACGGGCTGTTGAACGAAGCTGTTGGTCGAAAGGGTACACAGAGAGGGCCCCCGAATTTTCGGGGGGCTTGGCTGTCAGGACCTGCTGTGACCCCCGACACCCTCGTCGTCGACATCGCGCCAGAAATCGCTGTCGTATTGGGTGTCGGGAATAGTGATCTTTTCGCCGTAGTCCTGCACAGTTGCGCGCGCCAAGTCCAATTCCGAAGCATCGGTGTCGAGTAATTCGACGTCGCTGATGATCCGGTCGGCGTCAATGACGATGCGGCGCATCGCCGGGCTGTCGCCGTAGCGCGACTTCAAGGAGCTCACGCACCGCCGCAAGCCGCCGATGAGGTCGTGCAGTTCGGCGAGTTCAGTGGGGGTGGACAAGCGATCTCCTAGGGCTGAGGGTGTCACGGATCACAGTATGAGTTTCGATACTATCCACCGCACCCGACCGACGTCGGAGGAGAAGACTCGGCCAGATTGCGGAGCAAACACCCATGACAGGTCAGAACGCAGCCGCGCGGCGCGCGTGGGCATTGCTGGAACTGCATCAGCCGGGCAACCCGGTGGTGCTGCCGACCGTATGGGATGCCTGGTCGGCGCGGCTTGCCACGGATGCCGGATTCGCCGCCCTGACCGTGGGCAGCCATCCGATGGCCGACTCGATCGGCAAACCTGACAACGAGGGCATGTCGTTCGACGATGTACTCACCCGGGTCGCCCAGATCACCGCCGCCGTCGACGTCCCGGTGTCGGTGGACATCGAGTCCGGTTACGCGCAGCCGGCCCAGCGTCTGATCGAAGGCCTGCTGAGCGTGGGCGCCGTTGGGCTGAACATCGAAGACACCGTGCACTCCGAGAACAAGCGACTGCGGTCCGCCAGTGAGCATGCCGAATTGGTAGGCGCGTTGCGCTCGGCCGCCGATGTGGCCGGGGTCCACGTCGTGATCAACGCCCGCACCGATCTTTTCCTGCGCAGGGACGGGGACGACTCCGACCGCGTCGAGCGGGTGGTGGCGCGACTGATCGAGGCTGCCGACGCCGGCGCCGATGTGCTCTACCCGGTGGGCCGCCACGACCCGGAGACGTTGCGGCGCTTGGCAACTGATCTGCCGCTGCCGATCAATGCGATCGCGGTGCCCGACCGGGACGACCCGGAGTCATTCGGCCCGCTGGGCGTCGCCCGGATCAGTTTCGGGCCGTTCCTACAGGCCGCGCTGGCCGTCCGGGCCAAGGAGTTGATGGCCCGCTGGGGCTGACGGGCTAGATCGGTTCCAGCATCCGGTGCGGCCGCCGAAGCGCCGCACTGACCGGATCGTCGCGACGCGGATCGCGCGGGCGCCGCGGCGGGTGCGCAATCAGGTCGGCGACGTCGGGGATCTGATCGCACCGTTGGCAGCGGCGATCCTGCCCGATCACCCCGCCGCACTCCGCATGCAAATAGGTTCGCCTGCTCGGCTTTTCAAGGTAATTCTCGTTGCCCCAGCTGATCATTGACCAGATCATCGGCCACAACTGACGGCCCTTGGCGGTCAATTCGTACTCACTGTCCGCCTTGGCCAGCACTTCCTCCTTCACGAGGAACGCCAGCCGGTCGGCCAGCACGGCTTTCGGGATGCCGAGGTGGTTGCGAAAGTCACTGAAGCGCCGAACTCCGAAGAAGGCGTCGCGCATGATCAGCAAGGTCCAGCGCTCGCCGACGATCTCCAGAGACCGGGCGATGGGGCAGCTTTCGCTGGGGTATTCGCGGGGAAGGGCCACGGCGTCCATGATACGCCTTGCTGGTTCATTCACCGAACCGTATACTTCACAACGTCAAGTTCATTCACCGAACCACTGGGGTGGGTACTCCATGAAGGCAGAATTCAGTGTGGCCTCGCACACCATGAACCGCATCGACATCGCCACCGGTGTCGAATTCGAAGATTTTATCGCGGCTTTCGAGAAGGCCGCGCCGCCGGTCGACCGTGCGGTGATGCAGCAGATCGCCGAGCGCGGTGGCGGTTGGGATGACGTTCTTGCGGCCGCGGCCACCAACGCGCCCAACGGTCTGATGGTCTACGCGAAGATCGACGGACTGCCGTTCTTTGTTCTCGCCGGCCATACGACGAAGGCAGTGGAGTATCTGCTCGGCAACCATACGATCGCCGAAACGATGATTCGCCATGACCCGAAAGCCTTGCTGTACGCGCCATTACGGCTGCTGATCCACGCCGACGCCGACGGCAATGCGATCTTCTCGATGGATCAGCCCAGCGCCGCGTTCGGCAGCCTCGGGATTCCCGAGGTGACCAAGGTGGGCGAGAGCCTCGATCGCAAAGTGGCAAACCTGTTGCGAGTGATCGGAATTGACGCCGATCAGGCCTTCGCCTAGGGCGTCAACGTCGAGTTGTTGGGCGAATTCCCTAATTCTGACCCAACAACTCGACGTTCGGCCGATTTGGTTGGAGATTACTTCGTGATGGCGATGCGCTGCGCCTGGGTTCCGGCGTAAGCGCCGGTGACCCGCACGGTCAACACACCGGCGTCGTAGGACGCCTTGATGGCCTCACCCGTGACGTGCGCGGGCAGCTGGAACGACCGACGGAACGATCCATAGCGGATTTCCCGCAGAGTACGGCCGGCTTCTTCCCCTGCGTCCTGGGCGTGCTGGTCGCGGTGTTCGCCGTGGATTACCAGGCGGCCCTTGTCGACCTCGACGTTGACGTCCTTCTCGACATCAACACCAGGCAGTTCCAGGCGTACAACCGCGTCGTCGCCATCCTTCACGATCTCGGCCGCAGGATTGAATCCGCTGGTCACTGGCTTGTACCAGTCCGTTGCCGCGGCAGGGCCGAAAAAGTCGCGCAACCGCCGGTCGGTGTCCCAGGCCGGACGCGACCACAACGCGAGATTGCTCATGTCGTCTCCTCTTTGCTTCCTTGAGTTTCATTGTGAATTTGCTGTGACCGGCGCTTTGCCGGCCCGCTACATCTAGAAACTTGAGTTGACCACGCTTAAGTTCCACCAGGTCGTTCGCCCGGAGCGAACACACATCACACAGGAAGTTGTGAGGTGTGAGACCCACGTCATACGAGCGATACATTGAGCGATTTTTCCTTAATTTCTGCCCCCTAATCTCGTGGCATGACCCCAACCCCCGACACGCGCGCGCAGTGTGCTGCCCGTCACTTGGTTGTGGTCGGGCATGGCATGGTGGGCCACCGTTTGGTCGAGGCGCTGCGCGCCCGCGACGCCGACGGGTCTTGGCAGATCACCGTTTTGGCCGAAGAGTCCGATGCCGCCTACGACCGCGTTGGATTGACCTCCTACACCGAAAGCTGGGACCGAGGCCTGCTGGCACTGCCCGGTAACGACTACGCGGGTGACGAGCGGGTGCGGTTGCTGCTCAACGCCCGGGTTGCCGAAATCGACCGCGCGACAAAGTCAGTGGTGACCGTCGATGGCGAACGGCACGACTACGATGCCTTGGTCCTGGCCACCGGCTCCTACGCCTTTGTTCCGCCGGTGCCCGGGCATGACCTGCCCGCGTGCCACGTCTACCGCACCCTGGACGACCTCGACGCCATTCGCGCCGCCGCCGAGAGTGCCCGTGATGGCGGTCACAATGCGGTCGGCGTTGTGATCGGCGGCGGTCTGCTCGGGCTCGAAGCCGCCAACGCGTTGCGGCAGTTCGGGTTGGAAACACACGTCATTGAGATGATGCCGCGGCTGATGGCCCAGCAGATCGACGAGGCCGGTGGCGCGCTGCTGGCCAGGATGATCGGCGAACTCGGGATTTCGGTGCACGTCGGCACGGGCACCGAATCGATTGAATCCGCCCCGCGTGCGGACGGTTCGACGTCGACGCGGGTACGGCTGGCCGACGGCGAGGAGATCGACGCCGGCCCGGTGATCTTCGCGGCCGGCATCCGGCCACGCGACGAGCTCGCCGCGGCGGCCGGTCTGACGCTCGCTGAGCGCGGCGGCGTGCTGACCGATTTGTCTTGCCGAACAAGCGATCCCGACATCTACGCGATCGGCGAGGTCGCCGCGATCGACGGACGGTGCTACGGCCTGGTCGCGCCGGGCTACACCTCCGCCGAGGTCGTGGTGGACCGGCTGCTGGGTGGCGCCGCTGAGTTCCCCGAAGCGGACCTGTCCACCAAGCTCAAGCTGCTTGGCGTCGACGTCGCCAGTTTCGGCGACGCGATGGGCACAACGGAGGACTGTCTCGAGGTTGCCATCAACGACGCGGTCAACCGGACCTACGCCAAGCTGGTGCTGTCCGACGACGCCAAGACTCTGCTCGGTGGGGTGCTCGTCGGCGACGCTTCCAGCTACGGGGTGCTGCGCCCCATGGTCGGCAGTGAGCTGCCGGGCGACCCGCTCGCGCTGATCGCGCCGGAGGGATCCGGCGGCGGCGCTTCGGCTTTGGGCGTCGGCGCGCTGCCGGATTCCGCACAGATCTGCTCCTGCAACAACGTCACCAAGGGTGATCTGAAGTGCGCGATCGCCGATGGTTGCGGTGACGTCGGATCGCTCAAGTCGTGCACCGCGGCCGGCACGTCGTGTGGGTCGTGCGTGCCGCTGCTCAAGCAGCTGCTCGAAGCCGAGGGCGTGGAGCAGTCCAAGGCGCTGTGCGAGCATTTCAGCCAGTCGCGCGCGGAGCTTTTCGAGATCATCTCCGCTACCGAGATCCGTACCTTCTCCGGCCTGCTGGAGCGGTTCGGTCACGGAAGGGGTTGCGACATCTGCAAACCCGTGGTCGCTTCCATCCTTGCCTCGACCGGGTCCGAGCACATCCTCGAGGGCGAGCAGGCCGCGCTGCAGGATTCCAACGACCACTTCCTGGCCAACATTCAGAAGAACGGCAGCTACTCGGTGGTGCCGCGGGTTCCCGGCGGCGACATCAAGCCCGAGCACCTGATCCTGATCGGGCAGATCGCCCAGGACTTCGGGCTTTACACGAAGATCACCGGCGGCCAGCGGATCGACCTGTTCGGCGCGCGGGTGGACCAGTTGCCGCAGATCTGGCAGCGGCTGGTGGACGGCGGCATGGAATCCGGCCACGCCTACGGCAAGGCCCTGCGCACCGTGAAGAGCTGCGTCGGTACCGACTGGTGCCGCTACGGTCAGCAGGATTCGGTCCAGCTGGCCATCGACTTGGAGCTGCGCTACCGGGGCCTGCGGGCACCGCACAAGATCAAGATGGGGGTCTCGGGTTGCGCGCGGGAGTGTGCCGAGGCGCGCGGCAAGGACGTGGGCGTCATCGCCACCGAGAAGGGCTGGAACCTCTATGTCGGCGGCAACGGCGGCATGACTCCCAAGCATGCCCAGCTGCTGGCGAGTGACCTCGACACCGAGACGCTGGTCCGCTACGTCGACCGCTTCCTGATGTACTACATCCGCACCGCCGACCGGCTGCAGCGCACCGCGCCGTGGGTCGACTCCCTGGACGGCGGTCTCGATCACTTGCGTGAGGTCGTGTGCGAGGACTCCCTCGGGCTGGCCGAGGAATTCGAGGCCGCGATGGAGCGGCACGTGCAGAACTACAGCTGTGAGTGGAAGGGCGTGCTCGAAGATCCGGACAAGCTCTCGCGGTTTGTCTCCTTCGTCAATGCGCCGGACGAAGTCGATTCGACTGTGACATTCACCGAGCATGCCGGACGCAAAATCCCTGTGTCCATTGGCATGCCGCGGGTCCGTTCATGAGTTCAGGAGGAAGCGTGACAATTCTCAACGACGTTGAGGTGTGGACCACCGCGTGCACCTACGACCACCTCATCCCGGGTCGCGGCGTCGGCGTGCTGCTCGACGACGGTTCCCAGGCGGCGCTGTTCCGTCTGGACGACGGGTCGGTGCACGCGCTCGGCAACGTCGACCCGTTCTCCGGTGCGGCCGTGATCTCCCGCGGCATCGTCGGCGACCGGGGCGGTCGCGCTGCCGTCCAATCGCCCATCCTCAAGCAGGCTTTCGCGCTCGACGACGGTAGCTGCCTGGACGACCCGCGGGTGTCGGTGCCGGTGTACCAGGTGCGCGTCACCGACGACGGAGAAATCCAGATCGCGCGACTGGCTGCTTAGCCGATATCGCCGACCAGGTATCGCTGCATTGTCGGGCCGATCGCGTCGACGAGCGCGTCCACCGACATGGAGTGCAGCGGTTCGGAGCGCACGCCGTAGCGCATGATGCCGAGGCCGACCAGCTGTGAGGCGCACAACGACGCCCGCACGGCGGCTTTGTCGGCGCCCAGCATTTTCAGCAGCGGGCCGAAAACCGGTCCGATGAACATGCTTTGCACGACCTCGGCCGTCTTGGCCATCCCCGTGGAAGCGACCGCGCTGGCCGCGAACGGGCCACCGCCGGCGGCGTCCCACGTGGTAATCAGCACGTAGAGGGTTTGGCGGCCTACCTGGTTGACCCCACCGGTGATGATCCTGTCGATGAATTCCGGTGTGCCGAATGGCAACCGCAGCATCTTCGCGACCGGATCGAGGAGCCCACGCGATGGCTCTTCGCGACGGGGCATGGTGCCAGGATCACCCGTGCGTGATCAAAGATCAAGCATTGCCGGCGTCGGCGCGCCCGGCCGGTAACGGCGCACCGGGTGCCGAGTCGCGACCGGTACCGCCCGGCGGAATCGGCGCGCGATCAACCGGGCCAGCTGTGGGTGAGTCCCCAGCGGCCGGCTGACCAGATCGGCGCCGCAGCTCCGTAACTTGTCCTGGAACAGGCCGTCGGCCAGCAGGTAGGAGGCGATCGCGACGCGACGCGCACCGTCGGCCCTCGCCATATCGACTGCCTCGTCGATATGCGGATCGCCAATGGCCGCAAATCCCAAGGTGACTCGTGACCCGGTCAGCGCGGACAACAGCGTCGCGGTGGTGTGCAGGTCCGCGCGGGCAATGGGATCCGATGTTCCGGCGGCCCCGAGGATCACCGAATCGCCTGGGCGCCAACCGGATTTCATCAACTGGTCGGCGACGATCCGGGCGATCTCCCCACCCGGGCCCAAGGCCGGGGTGACGATGACGTCGGGATGTCCGCTGGCCGCGACGTGGGCGGGGACATCGCCGCGGACGTGGTAGCCGCGGGACAAGAACGCCGGCACCACGACGGCCCGGTGGCCGCCGACCGCGGAAAGTACCTCGCTGGGTGTGGGTCCCAGGACGTCGACGAAGGCAACCCGCACCGTCCGGCCGAGCTGCCTGCTCACCTGGGCCGCCACGTCGCCGATCATCGCGACACCGCCCGGCCGGCGCGTGCCGTGCGCGGCAAGAATCAGGCTCACCGCGATACCGCCGGTTCGTCGATCGCGAGCCGGTAACCACGCTTGACCACCGTCGCGACAATGTTCTTGTCGCCCAAGGCTGTTCGCAGTCGTAGCACGGCGGTGTCGACGGCGTGTGGATCGTTGCTGTTGCCGGGAAGTACCCGCAACAGATCACCGCGGGCGACGACATCGCCGGGACGGTGCGCCAGAGCGCGCAGCACCGCCATCCCGGATCCGGACAGCGATTGGACCGAACCGTCGACCAGCACGCAGTTTCCGCGGATCTCGAGCGCGTGACCCGCGGCCGTCACGTTGCTCGATCCGAGCAGCGGAAGTTTTTCGGCGATGTGACGTGCCAAGGCGCCCAGCCGCATTCGTTCGGGCGCCGACGTCGGAATGTTCTTTCGGTGCAACGGCTGCGCCGTCACCGGGCCGACACACATCGCGTGCACATCGGTGCGTAGCGCCTCGATCACCTGGTCTTCGATATTCAAGTCGCGGCTGCGTTCCAGCACTGCTGCCGCGGCGGGTGCGGAGGTGAAGCTGACCGCATCGAATTGGCGTCGCGCGATTCCGGTGACCAGTTGGTCGAAGTTGCCGCCCATCGCGGTGGACTTCCACCGATAGACCCGGATCGGCACCACGTCGGCACCCGCGGCGCGCAATCCCCCGATGAATTCCGGGAACGGGTCCCAGGCGTCGGCGGCGCCGTGCAGCTGGACGGCGATACGCGCGCCGGCCACTCCCGATTCGAGCAGGTACCTGAGGAGCTCTTGGGAGGATTCGGATTTCGGCGACCACTCTTCGTGCAGACCGGCAGCGCGCAGCGCCCCGGTTGCTTTCGGTCCGCGGGCCAGGACCCGTGCCTTGGACAACGACGCGATGAGCTGGTTGGACAGGCCCCACCCCTCGGCCGCGGCCACCCAGCCGCGGAAACCGATGCCGGTGTGGGCGACCAGGATGTCGGGCGGATCGGCGATCACGGCTTCGGTATTGCTTTGCAGCTCTTCGTCTTCGGGCAGCGCGATCATATTGATCGCGGCAGCGCTGGAAACCTCGGCGCCCTGACGGCTCAGCAACGCGCACAACTCCTCGGAACGGCGCGCCGACGTCACCGCTATCCGGTACCCGGTAAGCGGTGGTGAGCCAGACTCGTCCATATGACCTGTGTATGCCAATTAGATTTCAGCCGCATTACCTGGCAATTGCTTGCGCATTGCCCTCGTTGCCGCTCGGCTCACACTCGGGCGGGCTGGGAGTGAGACTGCGACTCTGCGGCGCCCGGGAGGTCCGCCACATGGCGGCGCACATACCTGGCCCAGGTCAAGACCGCAGCGGCGATGTAGAAAAACAGGAAGGCCCAATAGGCCAAGGTGTCGGTGCCCGTGCTGAGGTAGGACTGGCGAAGTGCGAGGTTGATGCCCACGCCGCCGAGCGCGCCGAACGCCGCGACGAATCCGATCACCGCACCTGACGTGGCTTGCGACCAGCGGCCGCGATCGTCCTCGGAGAGGCCGAGCCGGTGGCTCTGCGCGTCGAAGACCGAGGGGATCAACTTGTATACCGAACCGTTGCCCAACCCGGCCAGGATGAACAGGACCATAAAGCCGCCGACGTAGCCGATCATGGTGGCCACGGTGGTCCGGCCGGGCGTCTGGTCGTCGTGGGTGCTGACGGCGACCAGGAATGCGGTTACCAGCGCCATGGAGGCCAAGACCGCCAGGGTGACCCGGCTGCCGCCGACCCTGTCGGCCAGTCTGCCGCCATAGATCCGGGCCAGCGACCCTAACGCCGGCCCGATGAACGCCAACTCGGCGGCGTGCAGTGCGGCCTGCGCGTGGCTTTGCCCGGTGTTCAGGAAGTTGATCTGCAGAACCTGGCCGAACGCGAACGAGAACCCAATCCAGGAGCCGAAGGTACCCAGGTACAGGAGCGCGAGTACCCATGTGTCGCGCTCGACGAGGATCGAACGCAGGTGGCTGCCGTCGTACTTGGCGTGCTCCAGGTTGTCCATGTGGCGGGCCGCGCCTAGGGCGACGATCGTCAACAGAGCCAGATAGAGCCCGCACACCCAGTACGGCTGGTGTGGTCCGGCCACGGCGATGACCAAGAGTCCCACCAGCTGAATCATCGGCACCCCGAGATTGCCGGCCCCGGCGTTGAACCCGAGTGCGAAGCCCTTCTGGCGATGGGGGTAGAAGAAGTTGGTGTTGGTCATCGACGCCGCGTAATTGGCACCGCCCATTCCGGTCAGCGCGGCGCAGACCAGATACGGCCATAGGGGCAGACCGGGGTGGGCGAGTAGCCACATCGCGCCGATGGTGGGAGCGATCAGCACCACGATCGAAAACACCGTCCAGTTACGGCCGCCGAAGGTCGCGATGCCCAGCGAGTAGGGTATCCGCAGGCATGCGGCGACCAAGGTGGCTGTGGCGCCGAGCAAAAATTTGTCGGCCGCGGAAAAGCCGTAGACGTGTTGCGGCATGAACAGCGCCATGACCGGGAACAGTGTCCACACACCGAAGGCGATGTGGTCGCACGCGATGATCCACAGCAGATTGCGGCGGGCGATCTTGTCGTTGCCGGCCACCCAGGCCGCGGTGTCTTCCGGATTCCAGTCCGCGATGCGGTGGTTGCGGCCCATGCGATCTGCACCTTTCGACGAAATCCTCTGGACGCGTTGAGAAGCCGCCCGCCTGAACCGCACACCGGCGGCCCTGAGCCAGGCGCCAGTCGGCCCGACCCGCAAGCCGGACGAGCTGTTGTGAGTCTGGACTTCAAGGCCCCTGTGGGCGCCCCGAATTAAGAGGCATACCCTGCCGTAGTTCCGATGCTCACATTCAGAACCGAACTGCGTCAACTCAATCCGATCAATATCGCCTGTAAGTTAAATCCCAGTTATCTGGTAAGTCGCTGAGGGATTATCCGGGCCGCAATAACCGCAGCTGAGCCCGGATGCTGCCGCCAATAATCACACCCGAAGAACTTAAGCACTCGACCGTGCCAGGGCGCCTGGGGAATTCGGTGTGAGGTGGAATACATTTCGTGCTATGCGAGTTCTCTGCCGAATCGGTATGGCACGTATTCGCCTATACGGGAGCCAGCCGCGCCCCCGATGAAATCTCTTCCGCCTCGGGCGCGGTGACCTCGAGCGGGCGGCGTACGTACACCGCCCAGGTCAGCACCGCGGCCGCCACGTAGCACAACGTGAAGGCCCAGAACGCCGACGTCGCCGTGCCGCTGTGCAGATACGACTGGCGCAGCGCCAGATTGACGCCGACGCCACCGAGGGCGCCGATCGCACCGGCAAGTCCGATCAGTGCTCCGGACATGGAACGTGACCAGTGCCGGCGCTCCATCTCGCCGACCTGCAGCGAGTAACTGCGCGCCTCGAAGATCGACGGAATCATCTTGTACACCGACCCGTTACCGATGCCGGACAAGACGAACAGGGCAACGAACCCGATCACGTAACCGACCATCGTCGCAGCAGGAGTGTGACCGGCGCTATGCCCACCGAAAGTGCTTGCGCTGATCAAGATTCCGGCGGCCAGGATCATCGAGCAGAAGACGGCGAGGGTGACCCGCCCGCCACCGACCCGGTCGGCGAGCTTACCGCCGTACACCCGCGACATCGAGCCCAATAGTGGCCCGAGGAAAGCGATCTGGGCGGCGTGCAGTGATGCCCGCGCGGTGTTCTCGCCGCTGGCGATGAAGTTCATCTGCAGCACCTGGCCAAACGCGAACGAGAAACCGATGAACGAACCGAAGGTGCCGATGTACAGCAGCGCGATCACCCAGCTGTGCGGTTCGCGCAGCACCGCCCGCATGGTGTCCATCTCGATGCGGTACTGCGGCAAATTGTCCATGTACAGCGCGGCGCCGATACCCGCAATCGCCAGCAGCACAAGGTAAATCGCGCACACCCAGTACGGCTGCCGGTTGCCCGCGGCCGCGATCACCAGCAGTCCGACCAGCTGGATCACCGGTACGCCGAGGTTGCCGCCGCCGGCATTGACCGCCAACGCCCAGCCCTTCAGGCGTTGCGGGTAGAACGCGTTGATGTTCGTCATCGACGACGCGAAGTTGCCGCCGCCCAGGCCGGCCAGCGCCGCGCACACCAGGTACGGCCACAGCGGCAGGCCGGGGTGGGCCAGTAGCAGCATGGTGCCGACGGTCGGGATCAGCAGCACCAGGGCGGAGAACACCGTCCAGTTGCGACCGCCGAACTTCGCGGTGGCAAACGTGTAGGGGAATCGCAGGCACGCGCCGACCAGTGTGGCGGTGGCGCCGAGCAAGAACTTGTCCCCGGCGGAAAAGCCGTACACCGAAGCCGGCATGAACAGCACCATCACCGACCAGATCGACCAGACCGAGAAGCCGATGTGCTCGGCGGCCACCGACCAGATCAGGTTGCGACGGGCGATCTTGTCGTTGCCCGCCTCCCACGCCTCCGTGTCTTCGGGGTCCCAGTCCGAAAGGACATGCGAACGGCCCAGCAGGGTTTTCATGGGGCTCCAATCGTCATCGTTCTTGGCGATTACGGTAGGAATCCATTGTTGCCCGGGCGCTGTCCGCGATGACCCGGGCGTGAATTTCCGCTCACCCTCTCAAGGCCGGCATTGTGAGGGCGGTCAATCGGTGTGGCGTACACCACAATAACGGTGGCCGACGCAACGGCAACTCACATCGTAGCTGACGGCGCTGTGATGAATTGCGCTGATATATAGGAGATTTCGAGCACACTTACCACACGTCGCCCGAGCGCCAATCGCACATCAGCCCCGCGGACGTGTCCAGGTCGATCACAACCGGGAAGACGAACACCGTTCCGTCGTTGTCGGGGGTGGGTGTTGGACCGGTCGGGGCCAGCACGGACGTCGGGCCAAGCCAGGGCAACCAGCCACGCGTCGCATACAGGCTGCGGGCCTGGATCGATGAACTCAGCGCGCCCGTCTGATAGGCGCCGCGCATCACCTGCTCGACTCCGTCCAGCAGTGCGTGCACCAGCCCCTGGCCGCGGTGGTCCTCCCGTACCGCGACCGCTTCGACGTATCCACAGCGCAGCGCGCTGCCCTGGTAGAACAACCGCCGTTGAACCACCGCGGCGTGCGCAATGACCGCGCCGTGCTGCCAGATCAGGGCGTGCATACCGCCCAGAGCGTGCTCCCAGTCGTCCTCGGTGAAATCACCCGCGAAGGCGTCGGTAACCATCTGGTGGACGCCATGCATGGACTCGCTGTCGAGATCGGCAGTGTGAACGAGGCGTGCGGTGTGTACCTGGGGACGCACACTCCTTGTCTACCAGCCTGGTTACCAGGCCCGCATCAGGAGAACGGAGAGTTCACACCGGGCTCGAGTGAGACTGGGCGCCCACCGGAGATCGTGGCCGTGCCCAGTGCAGGCGTACTTGCTGGCCCGCCCGCACCTGGGCGACCTTGTCGATGTCCTCATCGATCACCACGCCGACGACCGGGTAACCGCCGGTAATCGGGTGGTCGGGGCCCAGGATCACCGGTAATCCGTTGGGCGGCACCTGAATCGCGCCCCGGGTGGCGCCCTCGCTGGGCAGCTGCCGGTCGGGGAAGCGGTACTGCAGCGGGCGGCCGACCAACCGCATGCCGACCCGGTCGCTGCGGTCGGATGCCACCCAGTCGGAGTGCACCAGGACATCGGGATCGACGAACCAGTCGTCGCGCGGTCCGGGCACCACCAACAGCTCGACCGGCTCGCCGCTAATGGCCGCCACCGGGGCCTGGTCGAGTTCGGGGTACTCGTCGGTGTGCGCGCCGACCGGCAGCTGGTCCCCCGGGGACAACGGAGACGGCCCGATCGCTGACATCACGTCGTAGCTTCGCGAGCCCAGCACCGGCTGCACGGAAATGCCGCCGCGCACCGCCAGGTAGGTCCTCAAGCCCGCCCGCGGGGTGCCCAGCGAAATCACCTGGCCGTCGCGGACATGATGAATGCTGTTGGTGCCGAACTTGATTCCGTTGACCGACGGGTCGGTGTCGGCGCCGGTCACCGCGATGTCGACGTCGCCGCCGTGCACCCGGGCCGCGAAGCCACCGAAGGTCACTTCGACGGTGGCACGGTCGTCGGGGTTGGCGACCAGCCGGTTGGCGAGCTTGTGCGAGCGGCGGTCGGCGGCGCCGGACCGGCCGACGCCGAGGTGGGCCTGGCCGATGCGGCCGAGGTCCTGGACAACGGCGAGTGGTCCGGTGCGCAGGATTTCCAGGGTTGTCACTGCATGCTCCTTGGTTACGCGGCCCGGAATTGAACCCACATCCCCTGGGTCAGCAACGCCGGATCGGATCGCACCAGGTCCCACAGGACCGCGTCGGTGCGACCGATGAGTTGCCAGCCGCCGGGGGATCGGCGTGGATATATCGCGCTGAATTCACCCGCGAGCGCTACCGAGCCGGCAGGTACCGCGGTGCGCGGCTCGGCCCGGCGCGGCACCCGCAGGCGCGGGTCGCCGTCGACGAGGTACGCGAAACCCGGTGCGAATCCGCTGAATCCGACTCGCCACAACGTCGACGTGTGGGCGTTGATGACCTGTGCGGTCGTCAGGCCGGTGTGGGCGGCGACCTCGGCAAGGTCCGGGCCGTCGTAAACGACGTCGATCACCACGTCGGCGGTGCGCTCGGCCGGGGCGGCCGTATCGGTGGTGACCCGCAGTTTCCGTAGCCGCTGACGGATGACGCCCTGATACCGAGGGCCGTCGAGCTTGACCAGCACCGTGCGGGCGGCGGGAACGATGTCGAGCACACCGGGCAGCGCCGCCGCGCGCAACGCGTCGGCCCATGCCAATACCTCTGCGGTGCTCCCACATTGCACCAACAGCGCCTGGTCGCCGTAATCCAGAACGACATTGCCGACCAGCTCGGTCGACACATCCGCAGGGAGATCCGTCACGCTCATTACTGAACGGTAACCTCGGAATCGGGGCAGGCGGGAGGGGGCGGCGCCAGATTTTCGAGCACTGCCAGAGGTGCCTTAGTGAATGCTCATAGAGACCGGGATCTAACCGAGGATCTTGCCGATCTGCGGGGGCAGCTGATCGGCGACCGTCGGATAGCTCAGCACCGATCCGAAAGCGATCGCACCGGCCTGGTCCTTGGTGGTGAACACGTGGCGGTTCTGCCCGGTCGCCTGCGACCCCGCTATCTCGGGGTTGGCCAGCAGCGCCTTCTGCTCGTCGGGACTCTCGGTCGTCCAGATCACCACGTCGGCCGAATCGAGCACCGTTTTGATCTGATCGCGCGGGATGACGGCGGTGTGATCGGTGACGAAATGCTTGATGCTGTCGGCGATGACCAGACCCATCTGGTTCAGGAAGTCGGTCCGCCAGCCCGCCGCGGTGGCGACCACGGTGCCCCGGAAAAGGCTGCCCTGCATCAGCAACGCCCTCTTCGTCTTCCACTGCGGATGGTTCTGGGCGACGGCGACGAACTGCTTGTCGACGCCATCGATCAGCGCCTTCATCTGGTCGGCCGCAAACACCGCTTGGCCGATCGCGGTGGCCTGGTCCTTCCACGGCTCGAAGAAGGCGTCGCCGTCGGACTGCGCGACGGTCGGGGCGATCGCGGATAGCTTCCGGTAGGTGTCGGCGTCTAGGCCGGCGTTGATGGCGACGATCAAATCGGGCTTCAGGCCGGCGATCTGGTCGACGGGAATTCCGTTGTCCAGGTTCAACACCACGGGTTGCGCGCCACCGAGCTTGGGCTGGGCCCACGGCCACACCGCGAACGGCTGGTCACCGAACCAGTTGGTCACCGCGATCGGCACGACGCCGACCGCGAGCAGGTCGTCTTGCTCGGTGTAGCCCGCGCTGACCACGCGTTTGGGCGGCTGTTTGATGACGGTCTGACCGAAAAGATGGGTGATCGTCACGCCTTCGCCGGCGGGGGCGCCCGGCGTCGGTTTGGGCGACGAGCACCCCGAGGAGAGCCCGGTCACCCCGGCTGCCGCGGCGGCACCGGCGAGCTGCAAGAACCCCCGCCGATTCCATCCGTGTCGCACCGCGTGAGAGTATCGCGTCGCTGACTCTGACCTGCATCGCCGCGCGGTTTTACCGCTCAGCGCAGCGGCATCCCGGCGTCCACGAAGTCCAGGGCCCGATGGATCGTCTCGGTCGTCTGCGGCGCGCTGTCGAACGCGGCCATCATGGCGCCGGTCAACGCACCGGCGAACACCCGGACCTCGAAATCATCTGTGGGACGGTCGATTCGGCGCGCGATCAGCTCGGCCACGACGTTGACGGTGCGGTAGTACTCGTCGTACATGGCCGCCTTGAGCTCGGGTATCGAGAACATCAGCCGCTGCCGGGTGTTCTCGAAATCCAGCTGTTCGGGCCCAAGGCCGGCCATCACGTCGGTGTAGGCCCGGCGGATCGCCTCGGTGGGCGACAGTTCGGGCGGTTGCGCCTCGAAGGCCGCGAAGATCAGCGGGTCCAGGTCGTCGGCGAGCAGCAACGACTCCTTGGACGGGAAGTAGCGGAAGAAGGTGCTGGGCGACACGTCGGCGGCCTCGGCGATCTGCTCGACGGTGGTGGCGGCATAACCGTTCGCGTCGATCAGGCGGAACGCCTCGCGCCTGATGGCCTGGCGGGTCTTGAGCTTCTTGCGCTCCCGCAAGCCCTGGGGCTGATCAGTCACCGGCATGGGGCGATTCTCCCGTACCCGCGGCGCCGGGCGGGGAAGCCGGCGGTGTGTATCCCTCCCAGGGGTTGTAATCGGCGATCAGCTCCTCCTGCGGCGGGCGCTGGTCGACCGCAACGTGCTGCAGGTTGATCCGGATCCGGTACCAGATCGAACTCGGCCCGCGCATGCCGTCGACCAGCACGTCGACCGGCTGCAGCCGCTCGGCCACGGCGGGGTAGCGGTCACGCCAGGTGTCCAGCGCGGCCATCGCCTCGTCCTTGGTCTTGGTCCGGGCGATCTCGATGAGCGGCATCGACGACTGGCGCCGGCCGTCGGAACGCTTCCCGGAACCGCGCGGCGCCCGCTCCGGGGGCCCCAGTTCCTCGGCCAGCATCAGCAGCCGGTCCAGCCCGCCGACCGCGTCGTCCATCCCCGCCCACGGGTCGCCGATGTCGGCGAACCGGTCGGGCACGGTGGCGATCGTGAACGCCTCCGGCCGGCAGCCGGCGACCTCTTCCCAATGCAGCGGCGTCGACACCCGGGCATCGGCAGTGGCCCGCACAGAGTAGGCCGACGCGACCGTGCGGTCCTTGGCGTTCTGGTTGAAGTCGACGAACACGCCCTCGCGCTCCTCCTTCCACCAGCGGCTGGTCGCCGCCTCGGGCACCCGCCGCTCGACCTCGCGCGCGACGGTCTGGGCGGCCAGCCGGACCTGACGGAACTCCCAGCGCGGGGCGATCCGGGCGTAGATGTGAAAGCCCCGCGACCCCGACGTCTTCGGCCACGCAGTCAGGCCGTAGTCCTCGAGCACCTCGCGGGCCACCAACGCCACGTCGACGATCCGTTGCCACTCGACCCCGGGCATCGGGTCCAGATCGACGCGCAGCTCATCGGGATGATCGAGGTCGTCGGCCAGCACCGGATGCGGGTTGAGGTCCACGCACCCCAGGTTGATCGCCCACGCCAGCCCGGCGGCGTCGTGGATGACGGCCTCCGCGGCTGACGTGCCGCGCGCGTAGTGGAGTTCGGCGACGTCGACCCAGTCCGGCCGCTTCGCAGGCGCGCGCTTCTGGAATACCGCCTCGGCGGAGATTCCCTTGACGAAGCGCTTCAAGATCATGGGCCGGCCGGCCACCCCCCGCAACGCCCCGTCGGCGACCGAAAGGTAATACCGGACCAGGTCGAGCTTGGTGTAAGGCCCTGTGTCACCACGGGCTTCGAACACGACTTTGTCGGGATGGGTGATGGTGACCTCGTGCCCGGCAACCTCCAATGCCACCGGACCGGTCATGTGGTCAATCGTAATTCCGCGCAAATTTTCTGGCCGCGTTGCGACCTGCGTCACATATGGTGAGGTTATGCCTAACCTTCCTGGCCTGCCCGGGCAAGCCGTTTCCAAGCTCCAGCAGTACGTCGAACGCGGCGCGGCCGAACTGCATTACGTCCGGAAGATCTACGAGGCGGGTGTGCTCAAGCTCGAGCCGCCGCAGAACTACGCCGCGCTGGTAAGTGACGTCATGAAATGGGGCGAGTTCGGCATGCTGCCCTCGCTCAACGCCCGGCGTACCCCCGACCGCGCGGCGCTCATCGACGAAGACGGCGCGTTCAGCTATCGCGAGCTCGACGAAGCCGCTCACGCGGTGGCCAACGGCCTGATCGAGAAGGGCGTCAAGGGCGGCGACGGCGTCGCGATCCTGGCCCGCAACCACCGCTGGTTCGTCATCGCCAACTACGGCGCGGCCCGGGTCGGCGCCCGCATCATCCTGCTCAACAGCGAATTCTCCGGCCCGCAGATCAAAGAGGTCTCCGAGCGCGAGGGCGCCAAGATCATCATCTATGACGACGAGTACGCCAAGGCCGTCACCAAAGCCGACCCGGAGCTGGGCAAGCTTCGGGCGCTCGGCGTCAACCCGGACAGCGACGAGCCGTCCGGCAGCACCGACGAGACGCTCGCCGAGCTGATCGAGCGCAGCAGCAAGGAGCCGGCTCCCAAGGCCAGCAAGCACGCGTCGATCATCATCCTGACCAGCGGGACCACCGGCACCCCAAAGGGAGCGAACCGGAGCACCCCGCCCACCCTGGCCCCCGTCGGCGGCATCCTGTCGCACGTTCCGTTCAAGGCGAACGAGATCACCTCGCTGCCGGCGCCGATGTTCCATGCGCTCGGTTATCTGCACGCCACCATCGCAATGTTCCTGGGGTCCACGCTGGTGCTGCGGCGTAAGTTCAAGCCGCCGCTAGTGCTGGAAGACATCGAGAAGCACAAGGTGACGGCCATGGTCGTGGTGCCGGTGATGTTGTCGCGCATTCTGGACGCGCTGGAAAAGATGGACAAGAAGCCCGACCTGTCCAGCCTGAAGATCATCTTCGTGTCCGGATCGCAGTTGGGTGCCGAGCTGGCCAACCGCGCGCTCAAGGACATCGGCCCGGTGGTCTACAACATGTACGGCTCGACGGAGATCGCCTTCGCCACCATCGCCAGGCCCGAGGACCTGCAACGCAACGCGTCGACAGTCGGACCTGTCGTCAAGGGCGTCAAGGTCAAGATCCTCGACGACAACGGCAACGAGGTGCCCCAGGGCGACGTAGGACGCATCTTCGTCGGCAATGCCTTCCCTTTCGAGGGTTACACCGGCGGTGGGCACAAGCAGATCATCGACGGTCTGATGTCGTCGGGCGACGTCGGCTACTTCGACGAACACGGTCTGCTTTACGTCAGCGGCCGCGACGACGAGATGATCGTCTCCGGCGGCGAGAACGTCTTCCCCGCCGAGGTCGAAGACCTGATCAGCGGGCACGAAGCCGTGGTGGAGGCCACCGCGATTGGTGTCGAGGACAAGGAGTGGGGCCACCGGCTGCGTGCGTTCGTGGTCAAGAAGGAAGGCTCCGACGTGGACGCGGACGCCATCAAGCACTACGTGCGCGACCACCTGGCCCGCTACAAGGTTCCGCGCGAAGTGATCTTCCTCGAGGAGCTGCCGCGCAACCCGACCGGCAAGATCCTCAAGCGCGAGCTGCGCGAAATGGAGATCGACTAGCCGGCCGAGGCCTAGCGCCGGTCCTGGATGGCCCGGGTGATCTGGGCCGCCAGTTGGGGATCGGCCAGAAGTTGGTCGATGAGCGCGGTAAGCACCTCTTGCCCGGTCACCCGTGCGACACCCAGGCGGTCGGCGGCTTCCCGCTGCCAGATGTCGAGGGACCGGTGGGTGGCGGCCGAAAGGTCGACGGTGCGACGGGTCCGTTGGATGCGTGGGGCTTCGGACCGTGATCGGGATTCCGCGGGCTCGCTGACCATTCGTTGGGGGCGCGGCTGTCGGAAGCCGGTGAGACGTTCGGTTGGCGCGGCGTCTTCAGGGGGTGTCGCGGCCGACATCTGCGCACCGAACGGGCTGGCGCCTGGCCCGATGTTCCCGGGGTTGAGGCTCACTGGGGCGACCGTCCCTCCCTTGGGGTGCCAATCAGTAGATCAGTACTTCAGTGCACATTGTCCACTGATTGTCTCACTGACACCAGCGTAAGTCGCGTCGCACAAACGTCGGGTGTCACCGGCCTGACGCAACGCAGCGCAGGCGTGCGGGGCCGCGTCGAGGCGCTCTGCCAGCAGAAATTTTAGAAAGTAGCTGCTGGAAATACTATTCGTGGAAAACGAAGCCGAATTAGCTTTGTTATCCGGTCATTCGTCTGTCACAATCGAGGTCCATCGAATCGCGAATAAGAAGGTATAGTTGAACGGATCTATGAGGATCTACTGAAACGCAAAAATGCGTAATTCAGTACGTCAGTAAATGCCGATTATAGTGCATATACGCCGGTATCAGTGGATACTGATCTCAGTATCGGCAGATAAACTGAATGGCGGAAATACGTATTTTCGGAAACGCAATCATGACGTACGCGAATGTGAAAATGCGAAGTACCCGGGTAAGCTGGAAAGTCGTCCAATTCACAGCCCGAATTGGTGCCATTGCTATTGTTTGCCCAGGAATTTATGAGTAACGTTTTGAGGTATCGGGGAACTGAGGTCTCGGAAGGAGCTCACGACCATGAATACAGTGCGATCGATCCGCGGCGCGGCCGCCGGCGCTGTCGGCGCCGGTGCAGTGGCCGGCGCGATGCTGTTCGGCGGCATCCCCGCGGCACACGCCGCGCCGGCGCCCGCCCCCGGCACAAGCTTCGAAACTGCGGGGCCGCACGGCGGCGCTCCGCTTGGCCCCGGCATTCTTCCCCAGCGGCCCGGCGGCGGAGGCGGTCACGGCGGAGGCGGCCACGGTGGTGGCGGCCACGGCGGCTGGGGTCCCGGCGGCGGCCACGGCGGCTACTGGGGTCGCGGCGGTTGGGGTCACGGCGGCGGCTGGGATGACGCCGGCTGGGGTCGCGGCGGCTGGGGCGGCCACCCCGGTTGGGGCAACGGCGGCTGGGGTCCCCCTGGGCACGGCTTCTGGGGTTGGGGCAACTGGTGGCGCCCCTGGTGGTGAGCCGCCGTAGTCGTGGGATTGGTCAGCCTCGTCCTGCCAGAGTTAGAGGCTGGCCGGCCCGCTGTTAGGGGGGAACCACGCCGGTCTGACAATCTCAGGCCGGTGTGGCCCCACCTCAAAAAACGTCCATGCCGACCCGGGACCGGCCTCGGGTCGGCATGGATTTTCTTTACGGGTCGCGGGGCAGGCCCAGCAGTCGCTCGGCGATGATGTTGAGCTGCACTTCCGACGTGCCGCCATAGATGGTGGTGGCCCGGCTGGCCAGCAGGTACTCGCCCCACTTGCCGGCTAACTGATCGGGGTCGCCGATCACTGCGTCGGTCCCGAATGAGGACACCGCGAATTCCGCGTAGCCCTGGCCGGTACGCATCGAGAGCAGCTTGGAGATCGCCGCGGACGGCATGGCGTCGCCGCCGGCCAGCGTCAACAGCGTGGAGCGCAGGTTCAGCACCTTGGCGGCATGCCCTTCGGCGATCAACAGCCCGGCCCGGTGTTGCGCGACCTGATCGAAGTGGCCGTCGCGAACGAACTCGACGAACTGGGGAAGTGTGGCCAGGAAATTCGCGTCGCTGCTTCCGATCGACACCCGTTCCGCGGTCAGCGTGTTGCGGCTGACCTCCCAGCCGCGGTTGACCTCGCCCAGTACGCACTCGTCGGGCACGAACACGTCGTCGATGTAGACGGTGTTGAACATCGCGTTGCCGGTGAGCTCACGCAGCGGCTTGACCGTCACGCCATCGCTGCGCATGTCCAGCAGGAAGTAGGTGATGCCGTTGTGCTTCGGCGCCGACGGGTCCGTCCTGGCCAGCAACGCACCCCACTGCGAGTACTGCGCGGCGGTGGTCCAGATCTTCTGGCCGGTGATGCGCCAGCCGCCGTCGGTCCGGGTTGCCTTCGTGGACAGCCCGGCCAGGTCCGAACCGGCACCCGGTTCGGAGAAGAGCTGGCACCAGATCATCTCGCCACGGAAGGTCGGCGGCAGGAACCGTTGTTTTTGCTCCTCGGTTCCGAACGCGACGATCGACGGGATGATCCACGCGGCGATGCCGACCTGCGGCCGCTTGACCCGCCCGGTGGCGAACTCCTGGGCGATGATGATCTGTTCGACCGGGCCTGACGCCCGGCCCCACGGCGTTGGCAGATACGGCAACACCCAGCCGCCCTCGGCGAGCGCCACGGTGCGCGGCTCGCGGTCCATTGCCTTGAGCGCGGTGACCTCGGCGCGGATCTCGTCGCGCAGCTTTTCGGTCTCGGGATCCAGGTCGATGTCCACCGCACGCATCCCGGTGGTGGTCGCGGTGTTGACCACCTTCTGCGGATAGTCCGCGCTGCGACCGAAGCAGGCGGCCAGCATCAGCGCCCGGCGGTAGTACACGCCTGCGTCGTGCTCCCAGGTGTAACCGATCCCGCCGTGCACCTGAATGCAGTCCTGCGTGCACCGCTGGGCGGCCGCCGGTGCCAGAGTCGCGGCCACGGCGGCGGCGAACTCCACGTCCGGCGAGGCTTCGTCGATCGCGCGCGCCGCGTCCCACACCGCCGCGGTGGCCCGCTCGGTGTCGGCGATCATCTCCGCGCACTTGTGCTTGATGGCCTGGAATTGGCCGATCGGCCTGCCGAACTGTTCCCGGATCTTGGCGTATTCCGCCGCCGTATCAGTCGCCCAGCGGGCCACACCGATCGCCTCGGCGGACAGCAGTGTGGACATCAGTGCGTAGGCGGTGGTCACGGTCAGGCTGCTGAGCAGGGCATCGTCACCGACCTCGACGGCGTCGGCCCGCACGTGCGCGATGGGTCGCAGCGGGTCCAGGCTTTTCACCGGCTCGATCTCGAGCTGGTCGGCGCGCAGCACCACCCACTCGTCGCCGCTGTCGATGGCCACCGGGAGCACCAGCACCGATGCCTGCCCCGCGGCGGGGACCGCGCGGACCTCGCCGCGGATGACCAGCACGTCGCCCTTTCGGGTGGCGGTCAACCCGGAGTCCAGGGCATAGGCGGCAATCGCCGCGCCCGATGCCAGATCGGCGAGCACTTCGGCCTTCGGGTCATCCGAGGCGATCAGCGCACTGGCGATCGCCGACGGCACGAATGGCCCGGGTACGGCGCCGTAGCCGAACTCGGCCAGCACGATGGCCAGCTCGAGGAGGCCGAAGCCCTGCCCGCCGACCGATTCGGACAGGTGAACACCCTGCAAACCTTGTTCGGCTGCCGACTGCCAGTACGGCGGCGGGTTCTCGATCGGGGTCTCCATGGCCGCGTGCAGCACCTCTGACGGCGCGACGCGCGCCACCAGGGACCGCACCGAGTCCGCCAGGTCTTGATGCTCAGGATTTATTGCGATCGGCATTGGTCGCCTTACCTTGCTTTCGGGATTCGTTCCGGCCAAGCACTCATCAATCTAATAACCGGTCGGTTGGTTGACCACATTGGCCAAAGGCTCCCGGTCGCGCAGGCGGCGGCAGTTAGCCACGGCCTCGACCAGATAGCGCCGCATCGTGTCGGCGGTGTACCAGCTGACGTGCGGTGTCAGCACCACGTTGTCCAGGTCGAACAGCGGATTGTCCGACGCCGCCGGCTCGACCTCGAAAACGTCGAGGCCCGCAGCGGCCAGCCGCCCGTCGCCCAGCGCGCCGACCAGTGCGCCTTCGTCGACGATGGCACCACGCGACGCGTTGACCAGCACCGCGCTGGGCTTCATCAAGGCGATCGCATCCCGGTTGAGCAGGTGACGGGTGTCAGCCGTCAACGGTAGGTGCAGCGAGACGATGTCGCTAACGGCCTGGGGGCACCTCCCGCCTGCGGGGGACAGTTCGGGCAGCGGCCGCCAGCCGGGCCGCCCGTCGTCGCGGGTGCTGGTGTGCACGACGGTGGCGCCCATTGCTGCGACCATGCCGGCGACCCGCTTGGCGATATTGCCGTAGCCCACCAGGCCGACGGTGCAGCCGCCGATGTCGCGGACCGTCTCGCCCAGTCCGGGATCGACGGGCCAGCCGCGCCCTTGCCGGGTGGCGCGATCCAGCGCCGGCAGCCGGCGCAGCGCGGCGAGCATCAACAGAACCGTTCCCTCCGCCACCGACGGTGCATTGGCTCCCGGCATGTTGGCGACCGCGACGCCGCGCTCCGTCGCGGTCTCGACGTAGATGGTGTTCACGCCGGCGCCGAGTTTGTGCACCAGCCGCAGCCGGACCCCGCGGCGCAGGTCCGCGCCTGACAACGGTCGTAGTACATGCCAAATCACGTCGGCTTCGGGCAGCTCGCGATAGAAGCCGGTGTCGTCATCCGCGGCGCACCATCGGATGTCGAGCCAATCCGCTTCGGCGGCAAGGAAATCGAGGACTTTGTCACCGGGAACGAAGTGGGCGAGAACTCTCAGCGCCACCGCTTGCTGATCCACCTGGCGATGGTATCCGCCTGCTCGCTACGCGCGCCCGGGGTGGTGAAGTAGTGGTCGCTATCGATCGAGACCTGTGACTTGTCGGTGCCGGCGAGCGCGTCGTAGATGCGTTGGGCGTCAGACGGAAACACTCCGGTGTCGGCTTCGGCGTTGATCACCAGGGCCGGGCAGCTGATCCGGCCCAGGTGCGGCTCGGCCCGGGTTTGTGCCACCCGCAAACTCCACATGCCCAGCCAGTTTCGCAGGGTGCAGGACGCGGCGATGCCCTGCGCGGAGCGGTTGGCCTTGGCCGGCACACCCGCGTAGCACTGGTTGGGCGCGCGCCTGGTGGGCTCGATGCTGGGATCGACCATGCGGGGATCTGCCCAGGTTCGCATCACCGAGAACGGCCGATCGGAAAACCCTGCAGCGCGAACACGTTTGAGCTCCGTCTCGGCCCAGTCGGTAATGGCGTGATTGCGTGCGGTCTGCGCCGCGCGGTAGTGCGCGATGAACTCCGGCGAATACGGCGGGCCGTTGACCTCATTGAACAGATCGAGGTCGGGATTGGTGGCGACGGGATCGTTTTCATCGACGACGGACGCGTCCATCCACGCGGTGAGCACCTCCGGGCGTCCGGGGTGGGCCGCGGTCGCCACATAGCCGTCGGCGGGGAGCAACTCTGTCAGCCCGGCCGCCGGGCGCATCCCCTGCAATGGGGTTACATTCGGGTCGGCGGCCTGCGACTGATAGGCGGCCATCAACGATCCGCCCCCTGAATTGCCCAGCAGCACAACGGTATCAACGCTCTGTACTTCACGTAGCCAGCGCACCCCGACGCCGATGTCGACCAGCGCGTGGTCGAGCAGAAAGTTGGATTCGAAGCCGCGGAACCTGGTGTTCCAGCCCAGAAATCCGATGCCCCGGATGGCCATGTAGTCGGCGAGATAGTGCTCGGAGAAGTCGATTTGATAGTGCGTGGCGATCATCGCCACCTTCGGCTTGCGTCCCACGCCGCGGTGGTAGAGGCCTTGGCACGGATGCCCGCCGGCGCCGGCCCGCCCGGCAGTGCGCGACGGCAGGCCGACGAACTCGCGGACAACGCCTGTACTGCCGCTAGTCGGCGTCAATTCAGCGACCTTCCTTCGCGTAGATCGCCCGGTAGTAGATGTTGGCGAGGGTTTGGATGCAGGCCTGGTCGTCGAGCTCGTCGGCCCCGGCCCCGCTGAGCCGGACGTAGCAGAACTGGTTGAACATCGCCACGATCGCCTCGGCGATCAGCTGCGGGTCGTCGCCGGAGCAATAGCCCTTGGTTTGGGCGCGCCGGACCGTCTCGGCGATGAAAGAGATTGGAATATCGCAGATTTCGGCCCAGTACTGCGCGAAGTCGTCGTTGACCATCGCCAGCTGCGACACGCTGATCACCTCGGCGAGCCGGTTGCGATAGGTGTGCCAGTGCGCGGCGGCCGCCTCATGGGTGCGTTGCCGGTTGGACAGACCGTGCCCGGTGACCGAGCGCGCGCGCTCGTTGGCCTCGTCGCGGAAGCGCAGGGCCCACTGGCGGACCATCGCCTCTTTGGAGTCGTAGTAGTTGTAAAAGGATGCCGGCGAGCGGCCCGCTTCGGCGGCGATGTCGGCGATGGTGGTCGCCAGAATTCCCTTGCGCGCGATGACCGTTCGCGCGGCAGCGTCGATCGCTGCGTGCGTGCGCCTGCCGCGGTGGGTCGGGAACTCGGCCGGCCGGCTGTTGGATTCCGCCGCGATCGACACCTGAATGTTCCTCCTCTGGAGCAAAACTGAATCTGATGTTAGATTCAGTTTCACATCTTGGCCAGGCCCAACGGTTGATCGGAGCCGCAACGTGATCAAGCCGAACAACGCCAACTCCGAGTTCGAACTGGGCGGGATCAACCATGTTGCGCTGGTGTGTTCCGACATGGCCCGCACCGTGGACTTCTACAGCAACATCCTCGGCATGCCGTTGATCAAGTCGCTTGATCTGCCCGGCGGCGCGGGGCAGCACTTCTTCTTCGATGCCGGCAACGGCGACTGTGTCGCGTTCTTCTGGTTCGCCGACGCGCCCGACCGGGTGCCCGGCATCTCGTCGCCGGCGGCGATACCGGGGATCGGGGACATCACCAGCGCGGTCAGCACGATGAACCATCTCGCCTTTCACGTGCCGGCCGAGAAGTTCGACGCCTACCGCCAGCGGCTCAAGGACAAGGGTGTGCGCGTCGGCCCGATCCTCAACCACGACGAGAGCGCAATGCAGGTCTCGGCGACCGTGCACCCCGGCGTGTACGTGCGCTCGTTCTATTTTCTCGATCCCGACGGCGTCACTCTCGAGTTCGCCTGCTGGGTGAAGGAATTCGGCGCGAGTGACGCCCAGGCCGTTCCCAGGACGGCGGCCGACCGGCGACCGAACGCGCACGCCGTAACCTAATCGGCGAAACCGTGGCCGACCCGGGGGAGTTCGTGATGACCGACGGCATTTTGACCGATGAGCAGATCGCGGCGTTGACGCCCGCGCAGCGCCGTGACCTGATCACGCGACTGGAGGCACCGCTGCACGAGGTGATCGATCCGGTGCTGCTGGCGCGGATGCGGCGCATCCGGTTGGGCCTGATGATCGGTGGCTCGATTGCGATGATCCCCTGGCTGGTCTATCTCTCGCTGACGCTGCCGGACAGTTACGTTGCGCGCAATTGGGGCTTGACCTGGGTGGGCTTCGACATTCTGCTGGTCGGATTCATGGCGGCGACAGCGGTTTTCGGTTACTTGCGGCGCCAGATACTGCTGTTTGCGGCATTCACCTCCGGTGTGCTGCTGATCTGCGACGCGTGGTTCGACCTGATGACCGCCGGACCCAACGACATCTGGTTTTCGTTGGTCACGGCGCTGGGGATCGAGGTGCCACTCGCGATTTTCATGATCCGTGGCGCTCAGCGCATCATGCGGCTCACGCTGTTGCGTCTGTGGCTCCTGGATCCCGGGATGCGGCTGTGGCAGCTGCCGTTGTTTCCGTGACGCCGTACAGCCTCGGATGGGCGAGTTCGTCGAGCAGCAAGGCGAGCTGATCGACGAGTTGGTCGGGCTCTAGCCGGACGTCGCCGGCCAGCCAGGCGCTGATCATCTGCCCGACGCCGCCCACCGCGAAGTGCGCGCCCGCTTGCATGCTGTTGTTCGCCGGCATCCGCAGCATGTCGCCGGCATGCTGGCCCGCCAGCATGGCGAACAACGCGGTGGACTCGGCACGTTTGCGCACGATTACGGCATCGGCGAGCTGAGCGCTGAACAGCAGCCGCCCGACCCGGGGGTCACCGGCAATGGTCCGCACGATGTTGGCCATACCGGCGCGGGCCTGTTCGGGTATCGGCACCGCCGCGACCGCGGCCTGGGTGGTGGCAGCCAGTTCCGCTATCACCCCATCGAAGACCGCGCCGACGAATCCGTCTCTGTCGCTGAAGCTTTCGTAGAAATAGCGAGGGGTCAGGCCGGCCCGCCCGCAGACGGCGCGAACCGTCAACGCCGAGGCATCCTGCTGGCCCGCGCCCAGCAGGTCCAGGCCGGCGGCCAGCAGCCGCGCCCGTCGTTCGGCCTGTCGCCGGGCCGCCTCGACGCCACGATAGGGGCGCTCGCTTGGGGTCTCAGCCATGAGCACCATCTTGACACCGACGCGCTGCCCGGACAATATCAGGAAACATGTGTTATCACATTTAGTGCGGAGAGGGTTTCGGATGGCGATTCACGAGGCGGCGGTTCACCGGCTCATTCCACACGTCGAGCGTCCGATGGCCGACCCGCCGCGCCCACAGTCGGGCCGGCGGCGCCGGCGGGTTGCCAGCGACTACGGCCTGATGGGCGTGGCGCTATTGGCCGGCCCGGCCAACGTGATCATGGAGTTGTCGCGTCCCGGCGTCGGCCACGGCGTCGCGGAGAGCCGCGTCGAGAGCGGCCGAATCGACCGCCATCCGATCAAGCGGGCGCGCACCACCTTTACCTACATCGCGGTCGCCAACGCCGGGACCGACGCCCAGAAGGACGCGTATCGCCGTGCGGTCAATCGGTCGCACGCGCAGGTCTACTCCACACCGGACAGCCCGGTGCCCTACAACGCGTTCGATCCGGAATTGCAGCTGTGGGTGGCGGCCTGCATCTACAAAGGCGGCATCGACGTATACCGCACCTTTGTCGGCGAGATGGACGAGGACGACGCCGATCGCCTCTACCGCGAGGGCATGACGCTGGGCACCACGCTGCAGGTGCCGCCGGAGATGTGGCCATCGGACCGGGCTGCTTTCGACAGGTACTGGCAGGAGTCGCTGGAAACGGTGCACATCGATGACACGGTCCGCGAGTTCCTGTATCCGATCGCCGCGTCCCGGGTGCGCGGTGTGCGCCTGCCCCGCCGCCTGCAGGAACCATTGGAGAATTTCAACCTGCTGATCACCACCGGCTTTCTGCCGCAACGGTTTCGCGACGAGATGCGGCTGCCGTGGGATGGCGCCAAGCAACGGCGCTTCGACCGGCTGATGGCGGTACTGGGGGCCGTGAACCGGATGCTGCCCCGGATCATCCGGCAGTTCCCGTTCAACCTGATGCTCTGGGACCTGGACCGCCGGATCAGGACGGGGCGACCGTTGGTCTAGCGCGCCGCACTGCGGGCCTGGGCGGGCCCTGCGTTGATAACGATAATCATTTTCAGTAAGCTCTCGGCAACCCTTTAGCCTTCCCAGCCCAGGAGTTGCCGCCGATGACCGCACCGATTTGGATGGCTGCACCGCCAGAGGTGCATTCGGCATTGCTGAGCAGCGGTCCGGGACCCGGGTCCCTGTTTGCCGCGGCGGCCGCGTGGAGCTCGATGAGTGCCGAATATGCCTCGGCGGCAGAGGAACTCAGCGGCATCCTGGCGTCGACACAGGCCGGGGCATGGCAGGGGCCGAGCGCCGAGTCCTACGTGGCCGCGCATGCCCCGTACCTGGCGTGGCTGACGCAGGCCAGCGCGCACAGCGCGGCCACGGCCGCGCTACACGAGACGGCGGGCACGGCCTACACGGCCGCGTTGGCGGCGATGCCGACCCTGCCGGAGCTGGCCACCAATCACGTCGTCCACGGCGCCCTGATGGCGACGAATTTCTTTGGGATCAATACGATTCCAATCGCGGTCAACGAGGCCGACTACGCGCGGATGTGGGTTCAGGCCGCCGGCACGATGACGACCTATCAAGCCGTCTCCACTGCGGCGGTGGCGGCTGCGCCGCAGACCGACCCGGCGCCGCAGATCCTGAAATCCGACGCCAGCGTGCAGCACGACTCCGGCGGCGGTGACGCCCACGACCCCACCGTCGACAACCCGCTGAATGAGTTCATTGCGGATATCCTGCGGCTGTTCGGGATCGATTGGAGACCCGGCGAGGGGACTGTCAACGGGCTTCCGTACGACTCCTATACGAACCCGGGCCAACTGCTCTTCTGGGTGGTCCGTGCCCTGGAACTGCTCGAGGATTTCGAACAATACGGTCAATTGCTGCAACAAAATCCGGCCTTGGCGGCGCAATACCTGATCCAACTCGCGACCTTGGACTGGCCCACCCATATCGCCGAGATCGCCAGCTGGCTATCGAGTGCGCCGCAGTTGCTGCTGGTGCCCATGCTCGTCGCGGCGGCCCCGATCGGGGCGCTCGGCGGCTTCGCGGGGCTGGCCGCGCTGGCGCACGCCCCGGCTCCCGTGGCCGCGCCGGCGCCCCCGCCCGCGTCCGCGCCCAGCCTGCCGCCGGCGCTCGGGACGACTCCAATCGCGGCCCCGGCCGCGGCCCCCGCGTCGGCGCCGGCGCCTGCGCCCACTCCCACCGCGAGCACCGTGGCCAGTCCGGCGCCGCCCGCGCCACCGGCTCCGCCCGGGCCCGGTTTTGTGCCGCCGTACTTCGTCGCACCGCCCGGCATCGGGTCTGGTTCCGGAATGAGCGCCGCCGCCGCCGCGGGCGCGAAAAAGAAAGCACCGGAACCCGATTCGGCCGCGACGGCGGCCGCGGCGGCCGCCCGCGAGGAGGCGCGGGCTAAGCGCCGGCGACGGGCGGGGCAACGCGGCTACGGCAACGAATTCATGGACATGAACGTCGACGTCGACCCGGACTGGGGCGAGCCCTCAGGCGCCGAGACGGTGGCCTCCGACCGGGGCGCCGGAAATCTCGGATTCGCCGGCACGACACGCAAGGAAACCGCAGCCGCGGCGGGCCTGACCACGCTGGCCGGCGATGAGTTCGGGAGTGGGCCCAGCATGCCGATGATCCCGGGCACCTGGGACCCGGAGCGCGGCGAAGGGCCGCACGACACCGACGGCTAACGCCGGTAACCGCTGGGGCGTCAGTGCTCGTCGTAGTGCTGGTCGTGAGCGGCGTGCCGACAGCCGTCGTGCACGTAGTCGACGTGATCCCCGTGCGGGATCGCGACGTGGCCACATCCCGGACCGTGCAGATGGTCATGAGGCTCATGTACGGCGTGGCCGGGGGGCTCACATTCGTCGTAGTGACCCTCGTGCTGCCGATGAAGGTGGCCGTCATGCACGTAGTCGATGTGATCCCCATGGGGGACGGCGACGTGACCGCATCCTTCGCCGTGCGCATGGTCGTGTTCGAGATGCTCGTTGTGGAGCGTACCGGTCATTGTTTTCTCACCGCCCGTACCGAGGTGTGGCTCGCGCGCTATTGGTGCGACCACAGGCCATGCTAGCCCGCCGCCCCCCACGCCGGCGAGGGAATCAATGCCGCCGCCGGCGACAGTTCACCACGCTGTTGACCGATAGCATCGCGGCCTGAACTTTGCCCAATACGCGTTGCACCCCAGGCGGAAAGGTGTGTCGGCGCGGCGGCGTAACGTCGGTGGGGTGCGTAGCGAAGGTGATACCTGGGACATCACAACAAGTGTCGGTTCGACGGCGTTATTCGTAGCGACCGCGCGGGCGCTCGAGGCGCAAAAGCCCAACCCGCTGGTCGTCGACCAGTACGCGGAGGTCTTCTGTCGCGCCGTCGGCGGTTCGTCCGCCGACGTTCTCGACGGTAAGGAACCCGACCACCCACTCAAGAGCGCCGACTTCGGCGACCATTTCGTCAACTTCCAGGCTGCTCGCACGAAGTACTTCGACGAGTACTTCCTGCGGGCCGCGGAAGCCGGCGTGCGGCAGGTCGTCATCCTGGCGGCCGGACTCGACTCGCGCGCCTACCGTCTGAACTGGCCCGCCGCGACCACGATCTTCGAGCTGGACCGCCCGCAGGTCCTCAATTTCAAGCGTGAGGTGCTCGCCGGCCACGGCGACCAGCCGCGTGCCGAGCGCCGGGAGATCGCCATCGATCTCCGCGATGATTGGCCACAAGCATTGCGGGACAGCGGGTTCGATCCCGCCATGCCGTCTGCGTGGATCGCCGAGGGCCTGCTGATTTATCTGCCGGCCGCCGCGCAGGAGCAGCTGTTCAGCGGCATCGACGCCCTGGCCGGACATGGCAGCCATGTCGCCGTCGAGGACGGCGCGCCGCTGCAAGCGGACGAGTTCGAGGCCGCCGTCGAAGAAGAACGTGCGGCCGCCGCTCAGGGCGACAAGCGGCTGTTCTTCCAGTTGGTCTACAACGAGCAACACGCCCCGGCCACCGAATGGTTCGGCCAGCACGGCTGGAACGCGGTCGGCACCCCCTTGGCGGACTACCTACGCGAGGTTGGCCGTCCGGTCCCCGGGCCAGAGACCGAAGCCGGGCCGATGATTGCCCGCAACACCCTGGTCAGCGCCGTCAAGACCTGAGGCCCCGGCGCCTGCTTTCTGAAGAACTTTCAATGAGTTGAAAGTGCGTCGGAACTTCTGCGGACTTCCTGCCGACTAATAACAGGCTGATACGTGTGCCGCCCACAGCCCGGGCGTCGTCGGTTTTGGCCAGGCGAGGAGTGCTGACGTGGCCCTGCTGTCGGCCGAGGGCCGCTGCGAATGACCGCACCGATTTGGCTGGCATCACCCCCGGAAGTCCACTCCGCCCTGCTGAGCAGCGGCCCGGGACCCGGCGGCTTGTTGGCCGCCAGCGCCGCGTGGAGCATGTTGAGTGCCAGTTATGCGGAAACGGCGGACGAGCTTTCCGCAACCCTGGCGGCGGTACAGGCCGGGGCCTGGCAGGGGCCGAGTGCCGAGTCCTACGTGGCCGCCCACACGCCCTACCTGGCGTGGCTGATGCAGGCCAGCGTCAACAGCGCGTCGATCGCAGCCGAGCACGCGACGGCGGCCACCGCCTACACCGCGGCGTTGGCTGCGATGCCGACCCTGCCGGAGCTGGCCACCAACCACGTCGTCCACGGCGCCCTGGTGGGAACCAACTTTTTCGGGATCAATACGATTCCGATCGCGGTCAACGAGGCCGACTATGCGCGGATGTGGGTCCAGGCGGCCACCACGATGTCGACCTATCAAGCGGTCTCCACGACGGCGCTGGCGGCAGCGCCGCAGACCGATCCGGCGCCACAAATCATGCAGGCCAACGACGCCGGCAGCTCCGATAGTGGGAGCAATCTCCCTTATGACGACATCATCGACAATGACGGCGGCAACCCGTACCAGCTGAGTTGGTGGATAAACCGCTTCCTCGAAATATTCCAGACGTTCGGCCGCGACTTACAGTTATTCCAAACGAACCCGGCCCAGGCGTTCGCGCAGTTGTGGGCCGACATTGGGCTACTGGTCGCCGACGAGTTCACCCACGTCATCGAGGCCTTTCAGGCGTTCGCCCCCCAAATTGCGCTCATTGTGGCCACCTCCAGCCTCGGATTTGTCGGAGCCCTCGCGAGCCTGACCGCGCTGGCCGCGATCCAGCCCCCAACGGCCGCGGCCCCCGCCCTGGCGCCCGCATCACTACCCGAGGTGCCGCGTCTGCCGGCGGTGATGAGCGCCCCTGCCGCTGTGAGCGCCTCGGCTCCTACGCCGTCATCCGCCCCGGCTTCGACTCCGGCGTCCGCGCCGGCCTCGGCGCCGGCAGCCGGATCGCCACCGCCGCCCGCCGGGATCGAGGCCGCGGCGTACCCGTACCTAGTGGGCGGCCCCGGCATCGGGACCGGCTCGGGGATGAGTAGCGGCGCACAGCGCAAGGCTCCGGAGCCCGATTCGGCGGCCGCGGCCGCGGCCGCCGCCGTGTCGGCGCGGGAGCAGCGGCAGGCGCGTCGGCGCCGGCGGGCGGCGATGAATGACCATCACCGCGGCTACCGCTACGAATTTCTGGATGACGATGGTGGGTCAGCGGCCGGTCGGTTCGTTGACGAGCAAGTCGGGGCCGGCACAACCGCGGCGTCCGAGCGGGGAGCGGGTGCTCTGGGTTTTGCCGGGACGATCCGCAGGGACGCCGTCGAAGCGGCGGGATTGGCCACGCTGGGCGGTGACGAGTTCGGAGGCGGTCCGTCGGTGCCGATGATGCCCGGTACCTGGCGACCCGACGAGCAAGGGCCCGGCGGCACGTGAGCCTTCGTGCAAACGGGGTGATACCTGCGCAGCCGGGAACTTTTTAGGCCCGATGGCCGACTAGTACGTGCGTGCTCGCTGGGCCGCGCCTATTCACGGCGGTCGTTAAGTCACCCGATTGGTAAGGAGTTGCTGCCATGGCCGCGCCGGATGGGTCACCACTCCCTCGAGTCGGTGCTCAGCTCAGCGCCGGGCCGTCAGCTTCCCAGAGACTCTCACAGCCGGCCCCTCTTGAGTTTGCTAATGAAAATCATTTTCAGTAAGCTTTCTCGCCGAGAGAGTGCGGCCAATGCCACAACTGGAGGGGTGAACCAGTGATTGCGCAGAACGCCGTGGTCAGAGGCCCCGCGGGCGCCGGCGGGCAGCGATTTGGACGGGTCCGGAAACCTCGACAGTTAGCTTATGCAATGCTAACTTCAGCAAGTTAAGTTAGGGGAGACTATCTTCATGAAAAAAAGCGGCCGTGGAACGCGGTGACAGTGGTGTGCTCGCAGTCCAGCCGGGCACTTCGCGGTTGGACAGCAGAGTCGATGGCGACATCGTCAGCCGGTTTGCTACCTGTTGCCGGGCACTGGGCATCGCGGTCTACCAACGCCAGCGTCCGGCCGATCTGGTCGCCGCCCGCTCCGGTTTCACGGCGTTGACCCGCGTCGCCCACGACCAGTGCGACGCATGGACCGGGCTAGCGGCCGCCGGCGATGCGTCGTTCCGCGTTCTTGAGGCGGTTTCGCGTACCGTGGCCACCTCGGGCGTGTTGCAGCGGCAGGTCGACCTGGCGCCCGGCGCCTTGGGCTTCCGCTACGACAGCGGACTGTATCTACAATTTCGCGCCGGCAACCCCGACGACTTCCATCTCGCCTACGCGGCGGCGCTGGCCACGGCAGGGCAGTTTGCCGAGGCGGATGAGATCGTCAACGGGCTCGCCGAGCGCCGCCCGGGTTGGCGTGAGGCGCGGTGGATCTCCGTCGTCATCAACTATCGCGCCGAGCGGTGGTCCGACGTCGTCAAGCTGCTGACCCCGATCGTCAACGATGCCGACCTCGACGAGGCCTATACGCACGCGGCCAAGATCGCCCTGGGTACCGCGCTGGCCCGGCTGGGCATGTTCGCCCCCGCACTGTCGTATCTCGAGGAGCCCGAAGGCCCGGTCACGGTGGCCGCCGTCGACGGGGCGCTGGCCAAGGCGCTCGTGCTGCGCATGCACGTCGACGAAGGGTCGGCGAGCGAGGTCCTGCAGGACTTGTACGCGGCACACCCCGAGAACGAACAGGTCGAACAGGCTTTGTCCGACACCAGCTTTGGGATTGTGACCACCAATGCGGCCCGCATCGAGGCCCGCAAGGATCCGTGGGATCCGGAGACGGAGCCCAGCGCGGAGGACTTCGTCGACCCCGCCGCCCATGAACGCAAGGCTGTGCTGCTGCACGAGGCCGAACGCCAGCTCTCCGAGTTCATCGGACTGGAAGAGGTGAAAAACCAGGTATCGCGGCTCAAGAGTTCGGTGGCCATGGAGCTGGTGCGTAAGCAGCGCGGGCTCCAGGTTGCCCAACGCGCCCACCACTTGGTGTTCGCCGGACCGCCCGGGACCGGTAAGACCACCATCGCGCGGGTGGTCGCCAAAATCTATTGCGGCCTCGGCTTGTTGAAGCGCGAGAACATCCGCGAGGTACACCGCGCCGACCTGATCGGTCAGCACATCGGCGAGACCGAGGCCAAGACCAATGCGATCATCGACAGCGCGCTGGACGGGGTGCTGTTCCTCGACGAGGCCTACGCCCTGGTGGCCACCGGCGCCAAGAACGACTTCGGGCTGGTCGCCATCGACACGCTGCTGGCCCGCATGGAAAACGACCGCGACCGGCTGGTGGTGATCATCGCCGGCTATCGGGCGGACCTGGACAAGTTCCTGGACACCAACGAGGGTCTGCGGTCGCGGTTCACCCGCAACATCACCTTCCCGTCCTACAACTCGCACGAGTTGGTGGAGATCGCGCACACGATGGCCGAACAGCGAGACAGCATCTTCGAGCAATCCGCGCTCGACCACATGGATGCCCTGTTCGCGAATTTGGCGACGTCCACGACACCAGACTCCAATGGTGTCGAACGGCGCAGCCTCGATATTGCCGGTAACGGTCGTTTCGTCCGAAACATCGTCGAGCGCTCGGAGGAAGAGCGCGAATTCCGGTTAGACCATTCAGAACAGGCGGGAACCGGTGCGTTCACCGATGAGGAGCTGATGACGATCACCGACCGAGACGTCAGTAATTCGGTAGAGCCGCTGCTGCGCGGCCTCGGCCTCTCGGTGCCGTCATGACCAACCCGGAGCCCCAGGACGAACGACGCTCGTTCTCCTCACGGACCCCCGTCAACGACAATCCCGACAAGGTGGTCTACCGCCGCGGATTCGTCACCCGCCACCAAGTGACCGGCTGGCGCTTCGTGATGCGCCGCATCGCGTCCGGAATTGCCTTGCACGACACCAGGATGCTTGTCGATCCGCTGCGTACCCAGTCGCGCGCGGTGCTGATGGGCGCGCTCATTCTGGTCACCGGCCTGGCGGGTTGCTTCGTGTTTTCGCTGATCCGGCCCAACGGTCAGGCGGGCAACAACGCGGTGCTCGCCGATCGGGAGACCTCCGCGCTGTATGTGCGGGTTGGTGAGGACCTGCACCCGGTGTTGAACCTGACCTCGGCGCGGCTGATCGTCGGCAAGCCGGTCAACCCCGCCACGGTGAAAAGCAGTGAGCTGGACCGGTTTCCGCGAGGGAACCTGATCGGCATACCGGGTGCGCCGGAGCGCATGGTGCAGAACGCATCGCATGACGCGAACTGGACGGTGTGCGATGCGGTCAATGCGGCTGCCCAGGGTTCGCACGCTGTGCACAGCACGGGTGTCACGGTGATCGCGGGTATGCCCGACAGCGGCGGCGCGCGTGCCGCCACGATGGCGCCCGGCCAGGCGATCCTGGTCGAGTTCACCGGCGATAAGGGCACCAGCACCTGGCTGCTGTGGGATGGCAAGCGCAGCCAGATCGACCTGGCTAACCACGCGGTCACCACCGCGTTGGGTCTGGGTGTCGACGTGCCCGCACCGCGACCCCTCGCGGCGGGGCTGTTCAACGCGATCCCCGAAGCGCCCGCGCTGACGGCGCCGGGCATCCCGAACGCCGGCACTCCGGCGAACTACGCAGTCCCGGCACCGATCGGTGGCGTCGTGACGTCCTATGCCGTCGACCCGGGCAGTGTGCGGTACTACTCGGTGCTGCCGGATGGCCTGCAACCGATCTCGCCCGTGCTCGCCGCGATCCTGCGTAACACCAATTCCTATGGCCTGGACCAGCCTCCGCGGCTCGGCGCCGACGATGTGGCCAAGTTGCCGGTGTCGCGGATGCTGGACACGACGCGCTTTCCCGACCGCCAGGTCGCCCTGGTCGACGCGGCCAAAGATCCCGTCGCCTGCGCGTACTGGAGTAAGCCGGCCGGGGCCGCAAGCAGCTCGCTGAGCCTGCTGGCCGGTTCGGCGCTGCCGGTGCCCGATGCGGTTCGCGCCGTGAACCTGATCGGTGGTGGATCCCAAGGAATCGCCACCCGCGTCGCCCTGGCACCGGGCACCGGTTACTTCGCTCAGACCGTCGGTGGCGGCGCGACTTCGCCGGGCGCCGGGTCGCTGTTCTGGGTCTCCGACACCGGAGTGCGCTACGGCATCGACAACGAGGCCGAGAACGGTGCCGCCGGGCGTGGCAAAACCGTTGAGGCCCTTGGTCTAACCCCACCCCCCGTTGCTATTCCCTGGTCGATACTGTCGCTGTTCGCGACGGGCCCGACGCTATCTCGCGCCGACGCGTTGCTCGCACACGACGGCTTGGCGCCCGACAGCAGGCCCGGACGTCCGGTGTCGGCCGAAGGAGGACCCCGATGAGCCGACTGATTTTCGAAGCTCGCCGGCGCCTGGCGCCGCCGAGCACCCGCCAGGGCACCATCACCATCGAGGCTCCCCCCGAGCTGCCGCGGGTGATTCCGCCGTCGTTCCTGCGCCGTGCGATGCCCTACGTGCTGGTGATCCTGATCGTTGGCATGATCGTCGCGCTGGTCGCCACCGGGATGCGGGTGATTTCCCCGCAGACGCTGTTCTTCCCGTTCGTATTGCTGCTGGCCGCAACCGCGCTCTATCGCGGCAACGACAACAAAATGCGCACCGAGGAGGTCGACGCCGAACGCGCCGACTACCTGCGCTACCTGTCGGTGGTTCGGGACAACATCCGCACCCAGGCCGCCCAGCAGCGTGCCGCTGCGCAGTGGTCCCATCCGGAGCCGTCAGCACTGGCAACGGTGCCCGGATCTCGCCGTCAGTGGGAACGTGACCCGCACGATCCCGACTTCCTGGTGTTGCGGGCCGGGCGCCACCACGTTCCGCTGGCCACCGCGGTGCGGGTGCAAGACGCCGCCGACGAGATCGATCTGGAACCGGTGTCGCACAGCGCATTACGCAGCCTGCTCGACACTCAGCGCACGGTTCGCGACGTGCCCACCGGAATCGACTTGGCCAAAGTCTCGCGGATCACCGTCTTCGGTGAGCCGGACGAGGTGCAAGGGGCGTTGCGTGCCTGGATCGCTCAGGCGGTGACCTGGCACGACCCGACGGTGCTGGGGGTGGCGCTGGCTACCCGCGACCCGGAGAACCGCGACTGGTCCTGGCTGAAGTGGTTGCCCCACATCGATATTCCCGGCGAGGTGGACGGTGTCGGGCCCGCCCGCTTCCTGTCCACCAACGCCGACGAGCTGATCGCACTGCTAGGGCCCACGCTGGCCGATCGCCCGGCATTCACCGGCGGGCCCGCCGATGCGCTGCGACACCTGCTGATCATCGTCGACGATCCCGACTACGACGTGAACGCGTCGGCGCTGGCGATCGGCCGGGCCGGGGTCACCGTCGTGCACCGCACCACCACACCGCCGAACCGCGAACAGTATTCGGATCCGGAACGGCCGATTCTGCGCGTCGCTAACGGCGCCATCGAACGCTGGCAGACCGGCGGCTGGCAGCCCTACATCGACAACGCCGATGAACTCGGCGCCGACGAGGCCGCCCACCTGGCTCGTCAGTTGTCGCGCTGGGATTCCAATCCCACTCACACCGGGCTGCGCTCGGCGGCAACCCGTGGGGCCACATTCACCACGCTGCTAGGTGTTCCGGACGCGTCGCAGCTGGACGTGCCGACCCTGTGGGGACCGCGCCGCCGCGACGACGAGTTGCGGGTGCCGATCGGTGTCACCGCGACCGGCGAGCCGCTGTACTTCGACCTCAAGGACGAAGCCGAGGGCGGGATGGGGCCGCACGGCCTGATGATCGGTATGACCGGTTCCGGCAAGTCCCAGACCCTGATGTCGATTCTGTTGTCGCTGTTGACAACTCATTCTGCTGACCGGCTGATCGTGATCTATGCCGACTTCAAGGGTGAGGCCGGTGCCGACAGCTTCCGGGACTTCCCGCAGGTCGTCGCGGTCATCTCGAACATGGCCGAGAAGAAGTCGCTGGCCGACCGGTTCGCCGACACGCTGCGCGGTGAGGTGGCCCGTCGCGAAACGCTGCTCCGCGAGGCCGGTCGCCGGGTTCAGGGCAGTGCGTTCAACTCGGTGGTCGAGTACGAGAACGCCATCGCCGCCGGCCATGAGCTGCCGCCGATCCCGACGCTGTTCGTGGTCGCCGACGAGTTCACCCTGATGCTGGCCGACTACCCGGAGTACGCCGAACTGTTCGATTACGTGGCGCGCAAGGGTCGCTCGTTCCGCATCCACATTCTGTTCGCGTCCCAGACGCTGGATGTCGGCAAGATCAAGGACATCGACAAGAACACCTCGTATCGCATCGGGTTGAAGGTGGCCAGTGCCAGTGTTTCTCGCCAGATCATCGGCGTGGACGACGCCTACCACATCGAATCGGGCAAGGAGCACAAGGGTGTGGGCTTCCTGGTACCCGCACCCGGCGCGGCGCCGATCAAGTTCCGCAGCACCTACGTCGACGGCATCTACGAGCCGCCGCAGGCCGCTAAAACCCTTGTGGTGCATTCTGTTCCGCAGCCGAAGCTGTTCACGGCCGGGCGGGTGGAGCCCGACCAGGGCACGGTGATCACCGGAGCGGATCAAGAAGAGTTCGCCGGACCGCCGCGCAAGCTGATCGCGACCATCGGCGACCAGCTCGCCCGCTACGGGCCGCGAGCACCGCAGTTGTGGCTGCCGCCGCTGGACGAGCCGATCCCGTTGACCGCGGTGCTGGCTCGCGCCGGGCTGCCGGAACGGCAGTGGCGCTGGCCGCTCGGCGAGATCGACAAGCCGTTCGAGATGCGCCGCGACCCATTGGTGTTCGACGCCACGTCGGCCTCCGGCAACATGGTGATCCACGGGGGCGCCAAGTCCGGCAAATCGTCGGCATTGCAGACCTTTATCCTGTCCGCGGCCAGCCTGCATTCGCCGCGTGATGTCAGCTTCTACTGCCTGGACTACGGCGGTGGGCAGCTGCGCGCGCTGGAAGATCTGGCGCATGTCGGCAGCATCGCGTCGCCGCTGGAACCCGAGCGCATTCGCCGCACCTTCGGCGAGCTGCAGCAGCTGCTGATTTCCCGGCAGCAGCGAGAGGCGTTCCGGGACAAGCATGGTTCGACGCACGACGACGGCTTCGGCGAGGTGTTCCTGGTCATCGACAATCTCTACGCCTTCGCCCGGGACAACACCGACCAGTTCAACACGCGTAACCCGTTGCTGGCCAAGGTGACTGAACTCGTCAACGTCGGTCTCGCATACGGCATCCACGTGATCGTCACCACCCCGAGCTGGCTGGAGGTGCCGCTCGCGATGCGCGACGGCCTCGGCCTGCGTCTCGAGCTCAAGCTGCACGACGCGCGGGACAGCAACGTGCGGGTGGTCGGGGCGCTGCGCCGACCGGCCGACGCCGTGCCGGCCGACCAGCCGGGTCGTGGGCTGACGATGGCCGCCGAGCACTTCCTGTTCGCAAGCCCCGCGTTGGGCGCGGAAACAAACCCAGTGGCCGCGATCAATGCCCGTTACCCGGGTGTGGCCGCACCACCGGTTCGGCTGTTGCCGACCAACCTGGGTCCCGATGCTCTCGGGCCGCTGTATCGGGGAGCCGAACAAGTCGTCATCGGTCAGCGCGAAGAGGATCTGGCGCCGGTCGTGCTCGACTTCGCCGAGAACCCGTTGCTGATGGTGTTCGGCGACAGCAAGGCGGGCAAGACCACGCTGCTGCGCCACATCATCCGCACCATCCGCGAGCATTCCACTGCGGACCAAGTGGCGTTCACGGTGCTGGATCGGCGGCTGCACCTCGTCGAAGAGCCGCTCTTCGCCGACAACGAATACACCGCCAACATCGACCGGATCATCCCGGCGATGCTCGGGTTGTCCAACATCATCGAGTCGCGGCGCCCGCCGGCGGGCTTGTCGGCGGCGGAGTTGGCGCGGTGGAGCTACCAGGGCCACACCCACTACCTGATCATCGACGACGTCGACCAGATTCCGGATACACCGGCGATGAGTGGTTCCTACATTGGGCAGCGGCCATGGACCAGCCTGATCCCCGAACTCAGCCAGGCCGCTGATCTGGGTCTGCGGGTGATCGTTACGGCACGGGCCACGGGCTCGGGGCACGCGCTGATGACCAGTCCGTTGCTGCGCCGCTTCAACGATTTGCAGGCAACCACGTTGATGCTGGCGGGCAACCCGCAAGACAGCGGGAAGATCCGTGGCCAGCGATTCGGCCGGTTGCCTGCCGGACGGGGAATCCTGTTGGGAGACAGCGAAAGCCCGACGTACGTGCAGTTGGTCAACCCGTTGGTTGGCGAGTCTGTTGTAGGGGGAGCCGACGAAGGTTTCGCCCGCTGATGGTGGTTAGTGAAGCAGCAACAGCAGGACCACAGGAGGAGAAGCTATGACGTTGCGAGTAGTTCCTGAAGGCCTGGCGGCGACGAGTGCTGCGGTGGAGGCGCTGACGGCGCGGCTGGCGAGCGCACATGCGGCGGCCGCCCCGGCGATCACCGCAGTGGTGCCGCCCGCGGCGGATCCGGTGTCGTTGACGACGGCCGCCGGGTTCAGTGCCCAGGGCCAGATGCACTCCGCGGTGGCCGCCGAGGGTGTGGAGGAGCTGGGCCGCGCCGGTGTGGGCGTGGGCCAAGGCGGGGCAAGCTATCTCGTGGGTGACACCGCGGCGGCCGCTACCTACGGGGTGGGCGGCGCCTGACAATGACCGCGCCCATCTGGATGGCTGCTCCGCCGGAGGTGCATTCGGCGTTGCTGACCGCCGGTCCGGGACCGGGGCCGCTGTTGGCGGCTGCCGGTGCGTGGACCTCGCTCAGCACCGAATATGCCGACGCGGCAGCCGAACTCAGTGGGCTACTGGGACAAGTGCAAGCGGGGGCGTGGGAAGGGCCCAGCGCCGAACAGTATGCGGCCGCACATGTGCCATATCTGGCGTGGCTGATGCAGGCCAGTGCCAACAGCGCGGGCGTGGCCGCCGAGCATGAGGTCGCGGCGGCGGCGTACACCGGCGCCCTGGCGACGATGCCGACGCTGGGGGAGTTGGCGGCCAACCACACCATCCACGGGGTGTTGGTTGGGACGAATTTCTTTGGGATCAACACGATTCCGATTGCGGTCAACGAGGCCGACTACGCACGGATGTGGGTCCAGGCCGCCACCGCGATGAGCACCTATCAGGTCGTCTCCGATGCGGCGCTGGCGTCGGCGCCGCAAACGGACGTGGCGCCCAACGTGCTGCGGCCCGGTGCCGAAACCAACAACTTCTCGACTCTGGCCGCGCCGAACGCCCAGAACTCCGGCAACTGGCTGGAGGACTTGCTCAAGCAATTGCAGCAGCTCTTCCAGAACCTGTCCAACCTGATCCAGCAGTTCATGGAGGCCTTGGGGCCGTTCCTGGTGGCCAACGGGCCACTGCTGTTCTTCATCGCCTACGAGGCGTTTTTCATTCCGTTCGGTACTACGTTCTGGACCGTTTTGTTGATCTCACCGCTCCTGATCCCGCTGGTCATCGGGATTGGTGCCTACCTCTACCTGCAAAATCCCGACGCTGTGCCGGCGGCGGAGAGCCTGCCACCGGCACCCGCTCTCGCGTCTCAAGCTCCCTCGATGCCGCCGGTGGCAGCCATGGCCCCGACGCGCACCGGCGCCCGCGTCGGCTCCCGCCTCTGCACCGGCCCCGGCTGCCACTGCGGCTACCGCTCCGGCGCCGGCGCCGGCCGCTGGAACCTTCGGCTACGCGGTGGCGATGGGTGGCGATCCGGGAACCGGCTTCGGCCCCACGCTCGGTGGCCGCAGTGGGGTCAAGGCGCCGGCCGCGACCATTCCGGCTGCTGCAGCCGCGGTGCCAGGTCGGGCGGCTGCAGCGCGGCGACGCAGGCGAGCCGCCATGCGCGACCACGGCGACGAGTTTCTGGATATGAACGTCGACGTCGACCCGGACTGGGGCGTCGCGGCCAATGAAGAGGAGCTACTGGCCGCCGCGATGGCATCGGGAAGTGGAGCCGGACGCCTGGGGTTCGCCGGCACCGCGCATAAAGACGCGGATCTGCCCGCCTCGGGATTGACCGAGCTGGCCGGCGGTGAATTCGGCAGCGGCCCGCGGATGCCGATGGTGCCGGGCACCTGGGATCACAATGGCGAAGGCCCGAGCGATCCCGATGAAGCGGGGGGAGGGGGCCCCGAAAGTTAGCAAGACAGTTAGCCACTCGTCAGCCAATGACCGAAATCATAAGGGACGGAAGAGAAAGGAATCGTTATGAGTCTTCTAGACGCTCACATTCCGCAGTTGGTGGCCTCGCAGTCGGCGTTCAGCGCCAAGGCGGCCCTGATGCGCAGCACGATCAGCCAGGCCGAGCAGGAAGCGATGTCCGCCCAGGCGTTCAACCAGGGTGAGGCCTCGGCGGCATTCCAGGCCGCGCACGCCCGGTTCGTGGAGATGGCCGCGCGGGTCAACACCCTGCTGGATATCGCCCAGGCCAACCTCGGTGATGCGGCGAGCACCTATGTGGCCGCCGACGCCGCTGCCGCATCCGGTTACACCTCGTTCTGAACCCACCACCAATTACCGCGAAAGGACTTGTGATGTCGCAGATTATGTACAACTACCCGGCGATGCTGAGCCACGCCGCCGACATGTCGGGCTACGCCGGCACGTTGCAGGGGCTGGGTGCCGATATCGCCACCGAGCAGGCCGCGCTGCAGAACGCCTGGCAGGGTGACACCGGTATGACCTACCAGGTTTGGCAGGCCCAGTGGAACCAGGCCATGGAGGCGTTGGTGCGCTCCTACCAGGCGATGGCGAGCACGCATGAAAACAACACCTTGGCCATGTATGCCCGCGACACGGCTGAAGCTGCCAAGTGGGGCGGCTAGTCCTCCCTCGATGAGTGTCGAGCCCAACGCCGTCGAGCTGACGGTCGAAAACGCGTGGTTCATCGCGGAAACCATTGGAGCAGGTAGCTTCCCGTGGGTTCTGGCGATCACGACGCCCTACCGCGACGCCGCGCAACGAGCCGCGTTCTGCCAAGGTCAGAAGGACGAGCTGACCCGCATGGGTCTGATGTCGCCAGACGGTGTCGTGAATCCGGCGGTCGCCGACTGGATCAAAGTGGTGTGTTTTCCCGACCAATGGCTTGATCTGCGCTACGTGGGCCCCGGCGCCGCCAGCGGTGCCGGCGAGCTGCTGCGCGGCGTTGTCGCGCGGCGCGCCGGTACCACCGGCAAATCGTCGGCGACCATCGTCGCGCTGCGCAGCGCGCATCTGGTCACCCTTACCGCCATGAATATCGACGATGCCCGGGCGCTGGTTCCGGTCCTCGGTGTCGGACTGGGCCAGCGGCCGCCGGCGCAGTTCGCGGAGTTCAGCATGCCGGCGCGGGTCGGAGCCCGGGCCGACGAGCGGCTGCGCTCCGGGGCGCCGCTGACCGAAGTCCTTGATTACCTTAGTATTCCGGAATCGGCACGAACGGTGGTGGAGTCCGTTTTCACGGGTCCGCGTACGTACGTCGAGATCATCGCCGGCTGCCACCGCGACGGGCAGCATGCCACCACCGAAGTCGGAGTGAGCATCGTGGACACCACCGCGGGCCGGATCCTGGTCAGTCCGTCCCGCGCGTTCGACGGCGAATGGGTCTCCACCTTCGCACCCGGAACCCCGTTCGCGATCGCCGTCGCGATCGAGCACTTGACCGCCTGCCTGCCCGATGACCACTGGTTCCCCAATCAGCGGCTGTCCCGAGATTTGTCCACCCAATACGCGTAATTCGCAACGAGATAGAGAGAGAACACGATGTCCCAGGAACGGCCCCAGTATCATTCGAGGGTCCGGTGACCTCCGGCGCCGTCATGCCGATCGTTCGCGTGGCTATCCTCGCGCACAGCAGGCTGACAGAAATTGCCCTGCCCGCCGAACTGCCGCTGCGCGAAATCTTACCCGCGGTACAGCGATTGGTGGTCCCGACGGCCCAGAACGGCGATGGTGGCGACCCCGACGGTGCAGCGCGCACCGGCGCGGTTGCCCAGCTGAGCCTGGCACCCATCGGGGGAGCGCCGTTCAGTCTGGACGCCAGCCTGGACACCGTCGGAGTCGTCGACGGGGATCTGCTTGCGCTGCAGCCGGTTCCGACCGGCCCGGCCGCGCCCGGCATCGTCGAGGACATCGCCGACGCCGCGATGATCTTCTCGACATCCCGGCGCAACCCCTGGGGCATAGTGCAGATCCAGCGCGGTGCGCTGGCCGCGGCGATCCTGGTGGCTTTCCTGGCCACGGGCCTGGGAGTCGGCTACCGCGTGGCCACCGGCGCACTGACCGGACTGGTCGCGGTCAGCGTGATCGCGGCGGTGACCGCGATCGCCGGTTTGTTCGTCACGCTGCGTTCCGAACGCACCGGGATGGCACTGTCGATGGCAGCGCTGGTTCCCATCGGCGCCGCCCTGGCGTTGGCGGTGCCCGGAAAGTTCGGGGCGGCACAGCTGGTGCTGGCCGCTGCCGGCGTCACCGCCTGGTCGCTGATCGTCCTGATGGTGCCGAGCACCGAGCGCGAGCGGATCGTCGGCTTCTTCACCGCGACGGCGGTCCTCGGGGCCGGGGTGCTGTTGGCCGCCGGTGCCGAATTGCTTTGGCAGCTACCGATACTGACCATCGGTGCCGGCCTGATCGTGTCGGCCCTGCTGGTGACCATCGAAGCGGCTCAGCTTTCCGCACTGTGGGCGCGGTTCCCGCTGCCGGTCATTCCGGCACCCGGGGACCCGACTCCGTCGGCGCCGGCGCTTCGGGTGCTCGAGGACCTGCCCCGACGGGTGCGCATCGGCGACGCTCATCAGAGCGGCTTCATCGCCGGCGCCGTGCTGCTCGGTGTCCTGGGATCGGTGACGATCGCGTTGCGTCCCGAGTCGTTGAGCGGTTGGGGTTGGTATGTGGTGGCGGCGATCGCGGCGACGTCCGTTCTGCGTGCCCGCGTGTGGGATTCGGCCGCGTGCAAGGCATGGCTGCTGGCTCAACCGTTCCTGGTCGCCGGGGTCCTGCTGGTGTTCTACGCCTCGACCGGACGTTTCCCCGCCGCACTGATCGCGGCGGCGGTGCTCGTCGTGCTGGTGGCGGCATGGGCCGTGGTGGCGCTGAACCCGGGCATCGCCTCGCCGGAAACGTATTCGCTGCCGCTGCGCCGGTTGTTGGGCTTCGTCGCGACCGGTCTGGATGCTTCGCTGATTCCCGTCATCGCCTATGTGGTCGGCCTGTTCGCCTTGGTGCTCAATCGATGATCCGTGCCGGATTCGCCTGTCTGAGCGCGGCGTTGGTCTTTTCGCAGGCCGTTATGCCGTGGGCCTGTCCACCGGCGTCCGCGATCAGCCAGCCGGTGGTCGACCCGGGCGTGCAACCGCCCAGCGGAGCGGCGGGCCCGGTGCAGCCGATGGAGCAGCGCGGCCCCTGCAGCGCCTCCGGCGTCATCGCCGGGAGCGATCCCGCAGCGGTGACACCCAGTCAGGCAATGCTGAACCTTCCTGCGGCATGGCAGTTTTCCCGCGGTGAGGGTCAGCTGGTGGCGCTGCTCGACACCGGCGTGCGGCCGGGACCCCGGCTGCCCAACGTCGATGCCGGTGGCGATTTCGTCGAGACGACCGACGGCCTGACCGACTGCGACGGGCACGGCACGCTGGTCGCCGGAATCGTCGCCGGGCAGCCGTCCGCTGAGGACGGCTTCTCGGGCGTCGCACCCGCGGCACGCGTGTTGTCGATCCGGACGGGGTCCGGCAAGTTCTCGCCGCGAACGCCGGGCGGCGATCCGATGGTGGCACGGGTCTCCCTCGAGGTCGCGACGCTGGGCCGAGCGATCGTGCACGCTGCCGATCTCGGCGCCCGGGTGATCGACATCTCAGAGGTCACCTGCATGGCCGCCGATCGGCCCGTCGACCAGGCCGCGCTCGGTGCGGCGATCCGCTACGCGGCGGTGGACAAGGACGCGGTGATCGTGGCGGCCGCGGGCAACACCGGCTCGACCGGATCGGTCGGCGGCGGAATGTCTTGTGAGTCAAACCCGCTCACCGATCTCGGCCGCCCCGACGATGCGCGCAATTGGGCCGGCGTCACGTCGGTGTCCACGCCGTCGTGGTGGCAGCCGTACGTGCTGTCGGCGGCTTCCCTGACGCCGGATGGGCAGCCGTCGAAATTCACCATGTCCGGGCCGTGGGTGGGCATCGCGGCCCCGGGCGAAAACATTGTGTCGGTGAGCAATCGCGACGGCGGCGGCCTGGCCAACGGACTGCCCGACGAGCATCAGCAACTGAGCGCGCTCAGCGGCACCAGCTACGCGGCCGGCTACGTGTCCGGCGTCGCGGCGCTGGTGCGCAGCAAGTACCCCAACCTGTCCGCCGCCGAGGTGGTGCGCCGGATCACCGCGACCGCGCACAACGGCGCCCGGGCGCCGTCCAACATCGTCGGCACCGGCAGCGTCGACGCACTGGCGGCCCTGACTTGGGAACTGCCCGCTAGCACTGGGCCGGCCGGAACGCCGGCGAAACCGGTCGCCGTGCCCCCGGCACCGGCACCGAAAGACAACACCCCGCGGACCGTCGCGTTCGCCGGGACGGCCGCGCTGGCGTTGATCGTCGCGGCTGTGGGTGCCGCGGCAGCGATCGCCGCGCGCAGACGGAAGGAGACCACCTCGTGAGCTCGATCCCGATCCCGGGGAGCGCCCGAATCACCCTGGCTGCACTGGCGATAGTGCCCGCGGCATTGGCCTACCCCTGGCACCCGACTCGCGACTACTGGCTGCTCGGCATCGCCGGCGCCGCCGTGATCGTGTTGTTCGGTTGGTGGCGCGGATTGCATTTCACCACGATCCTGGGGCGCCGGCTTTCCATCATGGGCCGCCGTTCCAACCCAACCAGCGAGCCCGACACTGGGTCACCGGTTGCCGCAAAGACAACCGCGTTGGTGCGGATCGGGCCGTCCACCACCGACGGGGCGGTGTTCCCCCTGGAGCTGATCGCCGGCTACCTGGACCGTTACGGCATCCGCGCCGATAAGGTACGTATCACCAGCCGCGACAACGCATCCGACGCCTCGCGACGCGAGACGTGGATCGGTATCACGGTGTCGGCCGCCGATAACCTGCCGGCGTTGCAGGCGCGCTCGTCGCGCATCCCGCTGTACGAGACCGCCGAGGTCGCCGCGCGGCGGCTCGCGGACCACCTTCGCGAGATCGGATGGGAGGCCAACACGGCCGCCTCCGACGACGTGCCGCGCTGGCTGACGGCCAACGCCCGCGAGACATGGCGCGCGGTGCAGCGCGGTAACTCGGATTATGTTGCGGCATACCAGATCACCGTCGACTCGGCCCTGCCCGAGACGCTGGAGGCAATCCGGTCGCTGTCCACCCGCGAGACATGCACTGCTCTGGAGATCGCCGGTCCGCGATCGGGAGACCAGAACACGGTCGCGGCCGCGTGTGCCTTCCTCACCGACGGGCCGCCGGAAGGTGGGCCGCCGGTGGCCGGACTGATTCCGCAGCGCGGCAACCAGGGGCCGGCGCTGGCTGCGCTGGATCTGTTGTCCACGCAGCGTCTCGACGGCCACACCGACGCGCCCGCCGACTTGCTGGCGACCCTGGACTGGCCGACGCCGGTCGCGGGGGCCCATCGGGCGGCGCGAACCGAGGCGGCTAGTCCAGCATAAAACCCTGCAGGAAGCTGGTCATCCGGCGCAGATAGTCCAGCTGACTCACGTGCAGCACATGACTGCCCGGAAACCAGTGCAGCGCACAGTGATCCCAGTGCTCCCAGAGCATGACGGCCTGTCCCGGAGGCGCCATTCGGTCGGCGAGGCCGGTGATGATCATCCGCCGGTCCTTGGGAAGCTGCGGCGGGTAGTTCAGCGGGCAGTGGTAGGCCAGCCCGGCGTTGAGCTCGTCGCGGTTGATACCGGACAACGCAAGTCCCAGGCCGACCAGCTTGTTGGCCGGGAACCACTGGTCGAACATCGTCGCCGGCGTGACGACCGGGCAGTTGGGAATGACGGCTGCCAGCCGGTCGTCGACCGAGGCCACCAGTGCGGAGGTGTATCCGCCCAGTGAAATACCGGTCAGCGCAATGCGGTCAACGCCGGTGTGACGCAGATAGTCGACGATGGACCGAAAGTCGTGCACGGCCTGGGCCATCGATTCGGCGAAGCCGCTGAGCCCACCGGCGAAATAGCCGAAACCGCTGAATGGTGAGAACTTTTCGGCGCGCTGGCCGTGAAACGGCAATGTGTACAGCAAGACGTCGTAGCCGGACCGGTAGTACCACGGCAGTGAGAAGAAGCGGCCGTTCGCCAGATACGAGGACCCCATGAAGCCGTGGATGACGCACAGCGTGGGCCGCGGACCGTCGTCGTGGCGCCAATGCTGAGCGCGCACGATGTTGTTGGACCCCCACGCATTCCAGCGCTGGCGCAGCGCGGGATTGATCGCCGTGAAGCTGCTGGGGAACGAAATGTTGTCGACGGTGCCACGCGCGATCCATTTCGCGAGCGGACCCGCCGGCCGCGACGATACCCGCGGCAGTTCGGTGGGAGCCGGAAACGACTTCGCCGGGTCATGTTCGGCCGCCAGCTCGGCGTAGAAGTTCAGGTTGCTGCGCTCGCTGCCGGATTTGGTGTGGCGCAACGAGGTGGCGACCACGGCCGGCGCGGCCGTCGCGGCCAGCAGCGACGAGACCCAGGTGCGCAAGGCGACATCGCCGAGGGCCGACGCCGCGACCACCCTGCGTTCATGCGGTGACAGTGCCGAGAGCGGGGGCAATCCGTCGGCGCCGGGCGGCACATCGGCACCGGGAACGTCGGGAACTGGAATGGGCGGATCGATGGGATCGGTGTCGGGCGCCACGACTGCCGATGCTATCCGGCCGGAGCGGCGGATCCTGGGGGTTTGACGGGTTTCGATGCAGATTCCGGGGCCACTCGGGCGGCGCGGGGGGACCATACGGTAATACGGTTTGGTCTATGTGGCCGACCAGCGGCGGTGTTGATCAGGAGGACCGACATGTGGGATCCAGACGTCTACCTGGTATTCGCAGACCATCGCAGCCGCCCGTTCTACGACTTGCTCTCCCGAGTGGGGGCCGAGCGGGCGCGCCGGGTGGTCGACCTGGGCTGCGGGCCCGGCAACTTGACGAAGTACCTCGAGAAGCGCTGGCCCGGCTCGGCCATCGAGGCGATGGACACCTCGCCGGAGATGGTTGCCGCCGCGCGGGAACGCGGGATCGACGCCTCGGTCAGCGACTTGCGTGAATGGAAGCCGAAACCCGACACCGACGTGGTGGTGAGCAATGCCGCCCTGCACTGGGTTCCCGAGCACGCCGACCTGCTGGTGCGATGGGCCGGCCAACTGCCGGACCGATCCTGGATCGCGGTCCAGATGCCGGGTAACTTCGAAACTCCGTCGCATGCCGCGGTACGGGCCGTGGCACGTCGGGAAGATCACGCAAAGACGCTGAAGGACATACCTTTCCGGGTAGGAGCGGTGGTCCAGCCGCCCGCGCACTACGCCAATCTGTTGATGGATGCGGGCTGCCGGGTCGATGCCTGGGAGACGACGTACCTGCACCAGCTGACCGGGGAGCACCCGGTGCTGGAATGGATCACCGGCACCGCTCTGGTTCCGGTGCGTGAGCGACTCGACGACGAGGGCTGGGAGAAGTTCCGCGAGGAGCTGATCCCGCTGCTGGACGACGCCTACCCGGCCCGGGCCGACGGCACGACGATCTTCCCGTTCCGGCGGGTGTTCATCGTCGCCGAGGTCGGCGGTGGCCGCCGCACCGACGGATAGGGCGTTTAGCCTTCGACGCCGCGGTCGGCGGCGATCGCCGATCGGCTGGTCGGCGTCGAGTGATGGATCTGTAGATACGTTTCGGTGTAACGCATCGCGACGCGGCTGCCGGCAAAGTCCGACGGAATCACGTCGCCGGTGCGCTGGCGCCAATCATTAAGGCGAACAGCCAGATCGGCGGCAATCGCGTCCATACCCGAATCGCCATCGGTCAGCAGATTAGTGGTCTCGGTGGGATCGGTTCGCAGATCGTAGAGTTCGCGTTCCGGACGCGGCGACTGGACGAACGGTGCGACCGCCAACCCCGACGGGCTCTCCTCGATGTCCCACGGTAGGTCCAATAGTGGGCGTGGCACGTAGTTCTCGATGTAGCTGTATTCCTTTGTGCGGATTGCCCGAATCGGATCGAATGAGTCGTGATAGGTCTTCATCGTGTACACCTGCTCACGCACCGGATCGGCCGGCGTCTCCGGCGCGAGCAGGGCATGGGCGTGCGAGACGCCCTCGACCTCGGCCGGCACGTCGAGACCCAGCAGCTCCAGCAACGTCGGGACCAGATCGACACCGCTGAACAGCTCTTCGTAGACCCGGGGTTCGGGCGCCCGCCCGGTGGGCGGGCGCATCAGCAGGGCAATACCGGTTCCGGCGTCGTACAACGTGGATTTCGCGCGCGGGAAGGCGGGTCCGTGATCGGTGAAGAACACCACCCAGGTATTGGCATCCAGACCGGTTTCGATCAGCGCGTCCAAAATCCGGCCGACCGCGGCGTCGGCCGCGGTGATGGCGCCGTAAAAGTCGGCGAGATCGCCGCGCACCTCCGGGGTGTCGGGCAGGTAGTCGGGCAGATCGACGGCCGCGCTGTCCGCCGGCTCGTAGCGGTCCCGCGGGTAGGGCCGGTGGGTTTCGAAGAACCCCGCCGTCAGCAGGAACGGTTGCTCACCGCACTGCGGGGCGTCGTTGCGCAGCCAATCCTGGACTTTCTCCACCACATAGTCGCAGTAGGAGTTCGACACGTCGAACTCGTCGAAGCCCAGGCGTTTCGGGTAGGAGGTCTCGTGCTGCATACCGAATAGTGCTGAGTACCAGCCTGATTCGGATAGTATCTGGGGGAGGGTCTGGACTCCGGCGCGGTATTCCCAGCCGTGATGCGCGAGGCCGACCAGCCCGTTGCTTTGCGGGTAGCGGCCGGTGAAGAACGACCCCCGCGACGGCGTGCACAGCGGCGCGGTGGCATGGGCCCGGGTGAACAGGATGCTCTCCGTGGCGAGCTGGTCCAATCGCGGGCTGTCGACGTCCGGGTGACCGTAGGCGCCGAGATAGCGCCCGAGGTCGTGCCAGTGCACGATCAGTACGTTGTCGCCCGTCATTCGCCACGTCTCTCCACCGCTGGATGCGCCGGCGGCGACGATACCCCACTTATCGGGAGGTACCCATGGACACCTTGATCGCCGGCCTGGGGCTGCTGGAGTCGCCGCGTTGGCACGACGGCCGACGCGTGGTCGCCGCGCGTTGGCCCGGCCCGCAGAATCTGATGCGTCACACCGAGTGGGACGGCACCGTGCTGCCCGTTCCGGTGTCCGTCCCGGGCGCGGGCTGGGCGGGACGGGTGTCGGGCGGCTGAGTCCATCGGTTTTCGGAGACGAACTCCGACAGCGGTCGTGCATGCGTCCAGCCGTCGAGCTCGAGCGCCGGCCGGTCGGGAAATTCGGGCACCGGGCCGACGCACAGGATGGCCACCGGCTCGGCGCCGGCGGGCATTGCCAGCAGCTCGGCCAGGGGTTGCGGATCGAACAGCGAGACCCAGCCGACCCCGAGACCTTCGGCCCGAGCAGCCAGCCACAGGTTCTGGATCGCGCAGGACACCGATGCGAGATCCATCTGCGGTAGCGTGCGCCGGCCGAAAATGTGGACGTCACGATTGTCGGCCAGCGCCACCACCAGGAGTTCGGCGCATTCGAGAATGCCCTCGACCTTCAGCCGCAGAAAGTCCGCGCCTCGCGGGCCCAGCGCTTCCGCGGTGCGCGGGCGTTCCTCGTCGACGAGGGCGTGGATACTGCGGCGCAGCGCGTTATCGGTGATCCGGATGAAACGCCACGGCTGCATCAGCCCGACGCTGGGCGCGGCGTGCGCGGCCTGCAACAAGCGGGCCAGCACCTCCTCGGGAACCACGCTGCCGGGCACAAACCGGCGCATGTCTCGCCGTTCGGCGATCACTCGGTAGACGACGCGACGGTCTTGCGAGCTGAACGCGTGTTCGCTCACAGCGCCATCGGAGTACTCGCCAGAGGAGAATGGCATTAGCGTCAATGTATCGCGCAGTCCCACAACACGACCAAGGGAGCGTGCAGTGAAGTATTCCGACGTGCTCGAACAGCTGCCGATCGACCGTGACGTCCGGCGTGTCTACGGCGAGCCCTTCGAGACCACCGACGGTGCCACCGTGATCCGGGTCGAAAAACCCGTCGGCGTTTTCGTCATCCGTGAGGGCCGGGCAACCTGGGTGCCCGCCGTCAACGCCAATCGCGTCGCGCTGATCGGAGTGCTCACCGGTCTGCTCGCGGCGGTCATCGGCAGCCTGGCGGTGCTGCGGCAGCCGCCGTGGCCGCTGATGACGATCACCGAGAATAGGTAACGCCGAACGCGCTCGGACCACCGCCTGCCGATAGGTGCCAAGCCCGTCGGATCCATTGTGTTGAGCTGCTCGAAGAGCGGTTGGTGTCGTTTGGATTCGATTCGCCGCCGCTAATGTGGGACGTCGACTGAGGTGACTTTTCATCGCGAACGCGAAGGATCCGGACTTGTTTTCCCGTTCTCACCTGACGCCGGCTAAACCGTCCTGGTTCACCACTGCGTGCGGTCAGAAGCCGGACCATCTTGATGCCGAAGTCGACGGTTGCCGAATACACCTGCGCGTCTGGGGCGACCCGGAACAACCGCCCGTGGTGTTCGTCCACGGTGGCGCTGCGCACTCCGGGTGGTGGCACCACATCGCGCCGTTCTTTTCCCATACCCATCGGGTGATCGCGCCGGATCTGTCCGGACACGGCGACAGCGACACCCGCGCCGGCTACGACCTGGAAACTTGGGAACGGAAGTGATGGAAATTCTGCCGGCCACCGGGGCCTCGGGACGGCCCACGATCGTCGGCCACAGCATGGGCGGTTGGGTGGCGGCGACCGCGGCGATGCGTTGTGGCGAACAAATCAACAGCGTCGTGGTGATCGACTCGCCGTTGCGGGACCGTGCGCCCGAAGCTGCACGGCTGCGCAACCGCAGACGCACCGAGTACGGGTCACGAGATGAAATCCTGTCCCACTTCGCGGCGGTGCCCCGGCAGGAGTTGGTACTGCCCTACATCGCCGAGCACATCGCCGCCGAATCGGTCCGCAAAGCCGGCAAAAGGTGGGTTTGGAAATTCGACCCGACAATCTTCGACGGTGAATTTCTTGAGCCAAGACCCGACGACGAAGAGTCGCTGGAGACCATGATTGCCCAAATGCGTTGCCGCATCGGTTATCTGAGCTGCGAGGCCGGGTTGGTGTCGGCCGCCATGGGTGAGCGGCTGCGCTCCGTCTTCCAGCTCAGGGGCCTTTTGTGGAGTTGGCCGAAGCCGGCCACCATCCGATGCTCGACCAACCGCTCCCGCTTGTCGCGACGTTGCGCACCCTGCTCGAATTCTGGTCGATCACCTAGGGGCCGCTGCGACGCAGCGAGACAGCGACTCTCCCAAATCTTTACGTGTCAGGTGCCGGGTGTGCACCGGGTCCGGGTACGGGGTGAAGGTCACGGGCGGTCAGGAGAGTGTTGTCGTGGGAGCACCGCAGCACGGCTTCGACAGGATGGCCGCAATCGTGGTGCAGGATCTGGACCGGTGGTCCATCCGCATCGGCTTGCCAGCGATCCCCCCATTGCATGAGGGCGATGACAGCGGTGATGAGGTCCAATCCCTTGTCGGTGAGCCGGTATTCGTGTCGCTCGCGTTGTCCAGGTTCGCGGTAAGGAACGCGCGTCAGTATCCCGGCCTCGGTCAGTGTCACCAGGCGTTCGCTAAGGATGTTGCGCGCGCATCCGATGCGAGCTTGGAAGTGCTCGAATCGGCGCGCACCGTAGAACGCCTCCCGCATCACCAGCAAGGTCCATTTTTCGCCGACGACGTCGAGCGCCCGCTTGATCGAGCAATTGTCGGCAACATAGCGCTCACGCAGGTCGGACACCCTCCGACCCTATCAGAGTTTGACATTGCAACCCAGCCTTTATAGTCTGCGTTGTATTACACAACTCAGGGTGGTTGAGCCTCGCCACCGCAATCGGAAGGCAGACCGCTATGCCCATGCTGGACGTCTACATTCCCGACCACGCTCTGCCGGCAGATGCCGAAGAAGCATTGCTGCGCCAGCTGGCCGAGATCCTGATCGAGCACGAGGGAGCCGACCCGTCCGATCCGGTTGCGCGGTCACTGGCCAAGGTGTGGCTGCATCGGCCCGCAGCGATGCTGCACGCCGGTGAGACACCCTCGGCCCCGCATTACAAGGTGATCGCCTCGGTACCCGAAGGCCAGCTCGACGACGCACGCACCGCAAGCGCTTTCGCCGCCATCACCGATGCGGTCCTGGCGGCCGAAGACGGGCGATACGACCAGAACCCCCTGCGGATCTGGGTCATTGGCAACGAGATACCGGACGGCAACTGGGGCGCAGGCGGACGCGTGGTCCGTCTTGCCGATATCGCGGCCGCTGTGCTGCGCGACTCCGACAAAGGGCGCGAGTATGCCCAGCAACGCCTGGCTGGGCGGCAGCCCACATTCGCGGAATCAACCGGTGACTGACATCGCGGTAGGGGCCAGACAGCCCACGGTCAACAAACCGATCAGCCCCGAACGAATCTCCGCAGCGCGGCGATTACCGGCCGGCAGACCGGCGCGCAACTCAATTGGTCGACAAATCGCACGCTGGGTCACCCACACTGTCATTGTTGGCTGCGCCGTGGTCATTTCACCGCGACGCAGGCACAGGCCTTCCGAACCGCACTACCACCGGCGCGAAAGTTTCGTCGAGGGCACAGCGATGTCCCGCGAGATGTTCAGACTGTGAGATGGTCCGACCCGAATATCCGCTGACGGGGGTGATCGCCACCCTCGCGGTGCTCCGGCAACCGCCGTGGCCGCGGATGACTTTCACGGACTATAGGTAACGCCGACCGCGCGGACGATGCAGTCGGGCGTCATGTCAAAGCTCAGCGATCGCAGCGGCAGTCCGCTCAGCACGTCTGCCGGGATTTCGGCCTTGTAGAGCAGCGAGAGTTCGCCGCTGAACTTTTCGTCAACCTGCGCGACGTCGACGTTGACCTCCAGCCCGGCCGACAAGATCTCGGCCGTCGCCGCGCCGGCCGGTGCCGCATCCCAGCGCACGTCCACGGTGACGCCGGCCAGCTTCGGCAGCATCGACAGCGTGGTGAGCACCCGTTGTCTGGTGAGCACCAGCGAGCCCGTGTAGTAGGCGACGCTGTGCGGCAACCGCACACCGGGGATGACGCCGCTGAACCGCCTGGTCACCGCGACGTAGTCGGCGAGATAGAGCAGGCCCTCCGCCTCGACCTGAGCATGCAGATCCTCGGGTAGCTTGCCGATGCCGAGCAACCTGCGGACAAAGACCGCCATGACGCCAGTATGACTCGGAACCGGGAGGGGTCCACCAATCCGCGTGGTGACCCTGGTATCGCTTAGGGATGACCCGCAGCCGGGCCGCCATGGCCGTTTCCCTCGCTGTGGTGGCCGCGGTGGTCTACGCGTTGCTGTGGGTCGGTTACTCCCGTAATTGGGGATGGCTGCATTGGATCGATTGGTCGTTGCTGAACGCCTCGCACGACGTCGCGGTCAAGCATCCGGCGTGGGTGCCATTCTGGGATGCGGTGTCGTTCGTGCTGGGGCCGCAACCACTGCGGCTGCTGGCTGCGGTGGCTGCGGTGGTGGCGTTGGTGCGACGCAACGTGCGCGCGGCGCTGCTGCTGGTGGCCTGCGGCCTGCTGAACGGGTATGTGTCGCTGGCGGCCAAGGGACTGGCGAATCGTCCGCGACCGTCGACCATGCTGGCGCCCGTGCCCCAGACGTCGTTTCCGTCGGGGCACGCGTTCGAGACGATGGCCGGCTGGCTCGCCCTGCTGGCCTTCGTGGTGCCGATGATGAGCTGGGCGGTGGGCCGCGTGGCGATCGCGGTGAGCGCGCTCTGCCTGGTCTTGGTCGGGATTTCCCGGGTCGCCTTGAACGTGCATTACCCGTCCGACGTGTTGGCCGGCTGGGCGCTGGCATATCTGTACGTGCTGGTGTGTCTGGCGGCGCTTCGGCCTAAGCCCGTGGCGCGCTGGGCTTTTCGTAGGTCACAGGGCCGTGACCCAACCGGGTCTAAAGCTTGACTTGACCCTGAGGTCGGTGTCACCTGACGATGGAAGGTATGCGCCGACTGCTAGCTCCGCTGTGCACTGTGGCGTGCTTCCTTTGGGTATCGCTGGTGCTCGCGCCGATGGGAAGTGCCGCCCCGGCGGTTACCTCGGCCGGGACCCCGTGGTTTGCGAGCTCGGTTGGCAATGCCACACAAGTGGTTTCGGTCGTCAGCACCGGCGGCTCGAATGCGGCAATGGACATCTACCAACGCACCGCCGCCGGCTGGCAGGCGCTGCGCACCGGCGTCCCGACGCACGTCGGCTCGGCGGGCATGGCGCCGCAGGCCAAGAGTGGCGTTCCGGCCACGCCGATGGGCGTGTACAGCCTCGACTCCGCGTTCGGCACGGCGCCGAATCCGGGTACCGGGCTGCCCTATACCCAAGTCGCCGGCTCCAACTACTGGTGGAGCGGCGACGACCATAGCCCCACCTTCAACTCGATGCAGGTGTGCCCGAAGGCGCAGTGCCCGTTCAATACGGCCGACAGCGAGAACCTGCAGATCCCGCAGTACAAGCACGCGGTCGTGATGGGCGTCAACCAGAACAAGACCCCGGGCGGCGGCGCCGCGTTCTTCTTCCACACCACCGACGGCCAACCCACCGAGGGTTGCGTGGCGGTCGACGATGCTCAGCTGGTGTCGATCATGAAATGGCTGCGGCCCGGCGCAGTCATCGCGATCACCAACAAGTAGCTTTCAGTCGGCGCTGTTGATGGCGCGACCGGGTTTGAGCGTGAAGTTCAAGCCCTCCAACGACATTGTGGCGTCGTAGGTTCGGTCGTAGCCGGTGCCGCTGATCTTCCAGCCGCCGTCGGTGCGCCGGTAGGTGTCGCGGTAGAACGCCGCGCCGATCAGCATGAAATTGAATTCGGCGACCATGACCCGGTCCTGCAGATACCAACTGCCCGTTGCGGTATCGCCGTCGACGATGATCTCCGGATGGGTCACCCGATGCTCGGTGATGACGCCTCCGCCCAGCGACGTTCGCATGTACTCGACCAAGTCGGCGCGGTTGGTGAAGTGCAACTCGTTACCGATCGACGGCCCGTAGTCGGCCTTGATGTCCTCGGCCAGCGTGTCGGTGAAGTCGTCCCAGTGCTTGGTGTCCAGCGCGCGCAGATAGCGGTATTTGACTTGCTTGATGGCTTCGATGTCGGCCAGATCGTCGAGGGTCATCCCGTCATTGCAGCACACGGGTGACCATGTCGATCAGGGCCCGTCGTTCCAGGCTCCAATCGATGGCCGTCCCGGTGACCATCTGGGCCAGTACCACACCCCGCAGCGTAGCCCAAATCACCTCGGCTACACCAGCATTCGCCGGATCCGTAGTGATCAACCGACCGAGTTGGGCGATCGCGGAGTTCATTTCGAGCAGGTGCCGCCGCGAGGACTGACCCAGGCTGCCGCGGGTTGCCCGCAGGATTTCGAAGGCGGCCATCGACGTCGGACTGCTGTAGCAACTCCACGCGGTGTCGATGACGACCTCGATGCGCTGTTGCGGCGGTAGTTCGCTGACGTCCGCCGACGACAGGCTTTCGATCAGTCTGTCCACCCCGTCGTCGACGACGGCCATCAGCAGGCCATTGCGATCCCCGAAGTGGTATTGGATGACGCCCCATGTGACACCGGCGCGTTCGGCCACGTGCTTGGCGGTCGCGGCGGCGAAACCCTCCTCCTGGATGCAGCGGACCGTCTCGCCGATGATCTTCGCCCGGGTGTCGTCGCCACGCTTGCGCGGCGCGCTGGTGCGCCGGGTCGGATTGACCGAGCGCCCGGGTGTCTGGCCTGCAGTAATGGACATTATTGACTTTATAACATAGTCGAGTCTATTTTTGTGGCGTGAGCAGCCCCTCGCGATACGCGCAATTGTCCCGTGAGCAGCTGGCCGTCCTGGTTCCCGAACTGCTGCTGATCGGGCAGCTGATCGACCGATCCGGAATGGCCTGGTGCATTTCCTCGTTCGGCCGAGACGAGATGGTGCAGATCGCCATCGAGGAATGGGCGGGCGCCAGCCCCATCTACACCAGGCGCATGCAGCAAGCGCTGAACTACGTGGGCAACGATGTGCCCACCATCTTCAAGGGCCTGCAGCTCGACATCGGCGCCCCACCGCAATTCATGGATTTCCGGTACACCGTCCACGACCGATGGAACGGCGAATTCCACCTCGACCACTGCGGCGCCCTGCTCGACGTGGAACCCATGGGCGAGCAGTACGTGTTCGGGATGTGCCACACCATCGAGGATCCGACGTTTGACGCCACCGCGGTCGCGACCAACGCCCGGGCTCAGGTGCGCCCCATCCACCGCCCGCCCCGAACGCCGGCGGATCGGCATCCGCACTGCGCGTGGACGGTCATCATCGACGACTCCTACCCCGAAGCGCAGAGCATCCCGGCCCTGGACATCGTTAGCCAAACCCGGGCTGCGACATGGGAACTCGGTGCCATCGACCGCTCGGACGAGGGGCAGGCGGATTACTCGGGCCCGTTGCTCTCCGATTTCGACTTTTCCGCCTTCTCGCATTCGGCCCTGGTCCGGATGGCCGACGAGGTCTGCTTGCAGATGCACCTGCTCTATCTGTCGTTCGCGATCGCGGTGGCCGCGCGTGCCGCCGACGAGGCCGAAGCCCTCGGGGTCTGCACCCGCGGCCTGATCGGCATCGCGGGCCTGGCCGCCGAACGCATTCACCACGCTCTGAAACTTCCGGGCGGGATCGAAGGGGTGCGCCGCGTCCTCGAGTTGCATCCGCTGCTGAACCCCGCGGGCTACGTTGTCGCAGAGCTGGAGTCGAACCCGCTGCACGTCCAGCGATCGCCGGCGCACGAAGACGCTTCCTGGATCTCGTTGTGCTCACCGGGATCCGTCCAGCCGCTACAGGCGATCGCCACCGCGGTGGAACCGCACATCGAAGTCCGAGTTAGCGGAACGGCCGCCGACTGGACCGCGGAACTGATCGAAACCGACACTCCCGCCGAGGAACTGCCAGAGGTTTCGGTGGTCAGAGTCAGTGGCGGAGCGACATTCCAGTTCGAGCCGAGGCGTTCGCTGCCGCTCACCGTGGTCTGACGCGCAGCTTTTTGTCAAGGGGTTTGCGGTACCACTTCGGTGACACAACAGCATCGAGCGGATACCAATGGCATTGCGAAGCATCGGCTTTCCGCGTGTCCGCGGCTATCGTTAACGCTGGCCACCGACCCCTATAGACGAAAGTATTCGCTCTATGTACGACCCACTTGGGTTGTCGATCGGAACCACCAACCTGGTCGCGGCGCGTAGCGGAAACCCACCGGTCTCGCGTCGTGCGGTACTAACGCTGTACCCGCACTGCGCACCGAAAGTTGGTCTCCCCGAAGAGGACCCGAACCTTACTGAGCCCGGCATGTTGATGAGCGGGTTCGTCGACCGCGTCGGCGACTCAGTGGCGCTGGTGTCCGGCGATGGCTCTGCTCACGACCCCGACCTGTTGATGGTCGAAGCGCTGGACGCGATGGTGCTGGCCGCCGGTGCGGACGCGGGTTCCTCGGAGATCTCGATCGCTGTTCCGTCGTACTGGAAACCCGTTACTACACAGGCATTACGCAACGGATTACGTACACATCTGGGTTTCGTACGAAGCGGTATGGCGCCCCGCCTGGTGTCGGATGCGATCGCGTCGTTGACGGCGGCGAACGCCGAGCTGTGCTTGGCCGCCACCGGCGTCGTCGGCTTGCTTGATTTCGGCGGCTCGGGCACGTCAGTGACGTTGGTAGACATCGCGGGTGACTTCAAACCTCTCAGTGCCACAATGCGTTATACCGACTTCTCCGGTGACGAGATCGACCAGGCGCTGTTGCTTTGCGTGTTCGAGGAGCTGGGACACGGCAGCGGCATCGACCCGGCCAGCACCGCCGCGGTCGGACAAGTCGCGCACCTGCGGGAACAGTGCCGTACCGCCAAAGAGCAGCTATCCACTGAGCGCGCAACGGAATTCGCGGCTGAACTCGGCGGCCGTAGAGCCACCATGAAGTTCACCCGTGACGAGCTGGGTGACATGATCCAGGACCGGCTCACCGGACTCATCTACGCGTTCGACGACATGTTGTGCCGGCACCGCAAGGGCTGGAGTGACCTTTCGGCGGTGGTCACCGTCGGCGGTGGCGCCAGCATTCCTCTTGTCAACGAACGTCTTTCGGTGCACAGCCGCCGACCTGTCGTGTCGCCGTCGCGACCCGCGTCCGCGGCGGCTGCCGGCGCTCTGCTGCTGGCCGTGCGCGGTGAAGAACTCGACTTGCGCACCCGCACGTCCGTCGGCTTGCTCGCCGCGTCGTCGGGAAGTGACATCATCGAACTGCCCGCCGGTGACCTGCTGGTGATCGACGAGGAAGCTCTCACCGATCGCGAGTTGGCCTGGTCGCAAACCGAATACCCCGGCGATATCCGGGTGCCTTACACACCGGAGGCCTTCGACGAAGAAAGCAACCCCGGTGGCTGGTCGATGCGCCTGAACGTGATCGACGCACCCCGGGACCGGGCGTGGCGGCGGGTGCGGCTGTCGCAGTTGGTCGTCGGGATGTTCGCCCTGGTGGCCATGACCGCGGTCGGCGGTGTGGCGTACACGTTGACGGGGATCGAAAACCGCCAGGCTCCTCCGGTGCCCTCGGTCGCACCCATGCCGTTGCCACCGGTCAGCACGCTGGTACCCAGTCCTGCTCCACCGACGGCGGTGCCGCCGCCGCCGACCGCCGCGCCGGTGCCCAGCTCGGTGCCGCCCCCACCACCGCCAGCGCCGGAGCCGCCTTCGTCGGCTGCGCCGCCACCGGTCGTGGTGACCACGCGGCCGCCGCCGGTTTACACCACACACCGTCCGCCGCCGCCACCCCAGACGACGACGACTCCGCCGCCGCCAACGACGGCCATGACGACCCCGACCACCGAGCCTCCGCCGCCGCCCACGACGACGCCGACCACCACGACGACGGTGCCGATGACCACGCAGTGGATCCACGTTCCGCTGCTGCCGGTGCCGATCCCGATCCAGGTGCCGGCAAGTCAGGCGCCCGCGAACCCGGCTCCGCAGTATCCGGCCCAGCAATATCCCGGGGAGTATCCGGGTGGCGGGTATCCGGGTGGCGGATATCCCGGCGGCGGGTACTCGCAGAACCCGTTCCTGGGTCCCGGCTACTAGCGGGTGGCGTTCGGCTGGGAGCAAACTTCGTGGCGGATCGCCCCGCGCTGGCGCACACTGGTGACTAACGCTACGAGCTGCAAGGAGGCCGCGTGGGCGAGTACGGAGCGTTCGGATTTGATCCCGAGGAGTTCGACCGGGTGATCAGGGAGGGCAGCGAGGGGCTGCGCGACGTTTTCCAGCGGATCAGCAGGTTTGCGGCCGCTCCGGGTGGCGGGACGGGTTGGTCGGCATTCTTCGATGACCTGTCACGGCGGCCCCGATCCGGGCCGGAAACCGCCGGCGAGGCCGGCGACGGCGTGTGGGCGATCTACACCGTGGACGCCACGGGTGGCGCGCAGGTCGAGCAGGTGTACGCGAGCGAGCTCGACGCGTTGCGGGCTAACAAGAACAATGTCGATCCGAAGCGCAAGGTGCGCTTCCTGCCGTACGGCATCGCGGTCGGCGTGCTCGACGACGATTCGGACGAGCAAACTTAATCCGCCGACTGACGCACCTCAGCCCTGCGTGACGACGTTGTCGACACCGGAGTTGGAGATCTTCGGCGCGCCCGAGTGATACGTCACTTGGTTGTTCATCCCCGACGCTTCGATATTGTCGGCGGCATCGACGGTGACCGAGTTCTTCATGCCGGACACCGACAGGCTCGCGCAGTGGCCGGTGATCACGATCGTGTTGGAGATCCCGCTGACGGTGACCACGTTGTCGTTGCACGCTATCGTCTTGTTCTCGTCGATGCCGGACACGTCGAGCGGCGCGCCCTGCGGCGGCAGCGCCGACGTCGAGGGGCTTGCACTGCGACTCGGCGGCGCGCTGGTGGACGACCGCGGGCTGCGTGTGGTTGTTCGCGGTGTCGTCGTCACGGGCGTGGTGGTCACTCCGGAGGAGATGATCGACCGGACACCGGAAAGTTGGTGTGCGGCAAAGGCTGCGATGCCTCCCGCGAGAGCCAGCACGCCGATCACGATGATCGTGCCGAGGATCCACCACATCCGGTTGCCCGAGGGCGGTTTCGGCGCGGGCCCGCCGTAGCCGTACATCGGCGGTGGCGGTGGTGGCACTGCGCCTGGCGGTGGCGGCGGGTAGGCCTGAGCGCCCTGCGGCACATCGCCCAGTTCGGAAGCGCGTGCGGTCTCGGCCAGTGGGCGCTCCAGGTCACGAATCCGTTTTTCCGGGTCGTCCTGCGATTCCATGGACAGATGCTCCCACCCGGCGGCCTCCAATGGGTAGTTTCAGCAGCGTGCCCGCCATGCCGAATCGCCAGATCCTCCTTCGTCGCCGCCCGACCGGGCTGGTTGCGCCCGACGACACCGAGCTGATCACCCGGCCGGCACCCGAGCCCGCCGACGGGGAAGCCCTGGTCCGGACCACCTACGTCGGGCTCGACGCGGCCGTGCGGACCTGGCTGAACGACCAGCCCGGCTACCTTCCGCCGGTGCAGCTCGGCGAGGTGATCCGGGCGGCCGGCATCGGCGAAGTCGTCGCGTCGCGGTGCGACGCCTACGCGGTCGGCGACGTGATCACCACGCTGACCGGGTTCCAGGAGTACGTGATCATCCGCGACGACGTGTTCAGCACGCCCATCCCGGGTGAGGACGACCAGCTGGCGATCATGTCGGTTTACGGGCCGACCGGTGCCACCGCCTACTTCGGCATGACCGACATCGGTAAACCGAAGGAGGGAGAGACGGTAGTGGTCTCGGCGGCCGCGGGCGCCACCGGATCGGTCGCCGGGCAGATCGCCAAGATCGCCGGCGCCCGGGTGGTGGGCATCGCGGGCGGGCCGGAGAAATGCCGCGCGGTGGTCGAGGACTTCGGATTCGACGCGTGCATCGACTACAAGAACGACGACGTGCCCGCCGCGCTCAAGGAGCATTGTCCACGCCGGGTCGACGTCTATTTCGACAACGTCGGCGGGTCGATCCTCAACGCGGTGCTCGGCCGGCTCGCCGCCAATGCCCGGGTCGTGCTCTGCGGCGTCATCTCCAGCTACCTGACCGGTGAGCACCCCGGCCCCGCCAACTACGTGAACCTGCTGTCGAAGACCGCGCTGATGCAGGGATTCAACGCGCTCGACCAATGGGGCCGCTTCGACGAAGCCTTTGCCTCACTACGTCAATGGGAGGCCGAAGGCCGGCTCAAGCACCGCCAGACCGTCTTTCAAGGCATCGAGTCGTGCGTCGACGCCCTCAACGGGCTGTTCACCGGCGCCAACATCGGCAAGACGTTGGTCAAGATCAGCGAGCCCTCGACCCCCTGAGGCGCCTCAGGCGGTGGCGCCGAGATTGCCGTCATGGTCGTCATCCGGGTGGAAGCATGACCACCACGGCAATCTCGACGAGCCCCAGGCCCTAGTCCTCGCCGAGGACGCGGTGCAGCGTCTTCTTGGCCTCGCGCAGGGCTTCCAGCACCTTGGTCCGCGTCTCGGCGAGCTTTTCCTTCTGCTCGTCGGTGCCCGTCCAGGTGATCGTGCGTGCCAGCCCGGCGATCTCGAACATTTCCCTGCGGATCTTGAACACGTCGCCGAACTTGGCCGCCCGCCCCAGGAAGGCATGTGCGGTTTCGCTGCTGACGCCTCGCCAGGCCAGCAGGTTCTTGCCCAGCTCGGTCAGGGTCGCCACGCCATTGTCGACGGTCACCACGCCGCGGCCCGCGAGCAGTCCGATGGCAAGCTCTGCCACGTCGTGCGGAGGGGTAAATGCCCCGTCGGTTGCGTCGGATACCCGTTGCACGATTTGCGCGGCATCAGCCGGCCCGTCGAGCAACAGCGCCGCGGTGACGAACGCCGCGCGCTTGAGCGGCGGGCGACCACCGGGACCGAATCCGGGGCCGCCCGGTCCGCCGTGGCCCCAGCCATGCTTGCCCCAGCCGCCGCCGAAACCACCTGGGCCACCCTCGAAACCGCCCGGGCCGCCAAAGCCGAAGCCGCCTGGGCCACCGCCGAAACCGCCTGCGCCGGGTCCACCGAAGCCGCCGAAAAATCCACCAGACATCTGAAGTTCCTTTCCGTGCCTTATTATCAACTTCCTTGATACCACCGACAGCGGGTATGTCAACCAAATTGATGGTTGCCTGCAGTGAACCGATCTGCGCGTGCCAGCATGTGTGCCATGAGCCAGTCCCGCGATGAGCCTTTGGGGTTCCTGTTGTACCGAGTGATGGCATCGTTACGGCCTCAAGTGGGCGCGGAGCTCAAGCCGCTGGGGCTCGGCCTGCCGGAATTCGTGTGCATGCGAATCCTGGGCAAAAACCCCGGCCTTACCAGTGCCGAGTTGGCCCGCGGCACCAACGTTTCGGCGCAGGCGGCCAACCAAGTGCTGCGCGCACTCGAGGACCGCGGCGCGCTGAGTCGTCCAGCTTCGGCTCCGGCCGGCCGGGCGATGCCCGCACGCCTGACGCGGCGCGGCAACGCCCTGCTGAAGCGCGCGGACACCGCCGTCGAGGTAGCCGAACAGCGAATTCTGACGCGGCTCACCGCCGAGCAGCAAAGTCAGCTCAAAGAACTGCTTTATGCTGCGGGCACCCCTTGAACCCGGTTCGGGTGGCGGTGACCCCGCGGCGAGCGCCTGCCCGGCGGAAATGCTGGTCGACTGGGTGCGCGCCTTTTAATGTGCTGGGGGCAGGATGCGTACCATCGGCGCGCATGGTTGTATAACACCGTTTGCGAGAGTTGGCCGCGGGGGGAGCCGTGCCGAGTCGGACGCCCCGGCTTTAGCGATTGGTGGTAAGTGGATATGGATCGTCGCCGCATGTTGTTGACGACGGGGCTCGGCATGCTGGCGACGGCGGCGTCGATGCCGCTCCCGGAAGCCGCGGCGCACCCCGCACCGCCGGACGCGCCGGCTGCCGGCCCGGGCGGGCCCTACCTGTTCTCCGACGAGTTCGACGGTCCCGCGGGCTCGGCTCCCGACCTGAGCAAGTGGACGATCCAGACTTGGCAGGACGACGTCTACCCGCCGGTCGCGGGGATCTACCGCGACGACCGCCAAAACGTGTTCCAGGACGGCCACTCCAACCTCGTCCTCTGCGCCACACACGATTTTCTGAGCAACACCTACTACAGCGGCAAGCTGCGCGGCAACTGGCGGGGCATGATCAACACCACCTGGGAAGCGAAGATCAAGCTGGATTGTCTGACCCCCGGCCTGTGGCCTTCGTTTTGGACGGTCAACGAGGACCCGCTACCCGACGGCGAGGTCGACATTTTCGAGTGGTACGGCAACGGCGAATGGGCCCCGGGGACCACGGTGCACGCGGCATCCAACGGGAAGACCTGGGAAGGCAAATCGATTCCCGGCCTGGTAGACGGTGCCTGGCACACCTGGCGAATGCGGTGGGATGAAAATGGATTCGCATTCTCACGCGACGGCGCCGAGTACTTCAAGGTTCCGCCCAAGCCCATCCATGTCGCCGGCAACCCGCCGGAGGACAAGCGGTGGCCGTTCAACAATCCCGGCTACTGGATGACGCCGATGTTTACGCTTGCCGTCGGTGGTGTCGGCGCCGGCGACCCCGCGGCCGGCGTCTTCCCGGCGAGCATGCTCGTCGACTACATCCGCGTCTGGTGATCACCGCGTCGCTTTGAACACCTGAACAAGGTTGAACTGCCAGCGCTCGACGAGCCGGAAGCCCAGGTCGTGCGGGACCGCGAAGGCCGGTGTCGCTCCGTAGCGCGGCCCGGGCGGCAACGCCGAACCCTGCTCGTGGGCGGGCATCGACTCGTCGGCCTGGGTGATGATCCATACGACGTGGCAACCGCTGAGCGGTCCGGCGACGACTTCTGGAATGAGGTTGGTGTCGAAGACGTCCCGGCGGTCCGTTGCCCGTTGCCACAGAGTGAGGTCGATCAGTTTCCGGTAGGCATCGGGGCGCGCCGCCATCAACGGCCGCATCGGTGCGGGCATAAACGTCACAGTGTCGTTAATCAGTAGGCAATCACCCGGGGCCGCCTTGGCGGTGATCAGATCGGCCACCTGGCTGTAGTCCATTCCGTACTTGGCATACGGGTTACGTTGCACCCGAAGGTAATTCGGTGCCGCAGCAACAGCGAAAAGGGTGACCAGCGCCGCCGCGACCCACGGTTTGGCCGCCAATGCGCCGATGCAGACGCCGAGGATCAGTGCGATCGCCGACGCGGTGAAGCACAAGTAGCGTGGCGTGTAGATCGGATGAACCAACGCCGACCACGCCACGATCAGCGTGGTCGGTATCAGCAGCCACGCAATCGCCAAAGTCAGCAATTGCCGGTCTGCCGCAACCAGTTTCGCCGATGTCCAGCGCCACACGGCAATGGCCGCCGCGATCACCAATGCCGACAACACCCCGAACAGCGGGCTTCGCTCGAAGTATTGCTGAACCGTCACGTCTTCGATCGTTCGGTGCCCGATCGGTGCGACCCAGCTGATCTGATGCACCTGTCCCGCGGCCGCGATCAAGAACGGCGCCGCGGCGACACTCGCCAGAACGGACGTGACGACAAAGGAGGCGACGACGGTTCGCGTGCGCAGGAAGGCGCACACGAAAGCGAGGTGCACCAGCACCAGCAGCACCAGGTATATATCGAACACGATCGAAACCACTTGGGCGACACCGTAAGCCACCCAGACCCAAGTGTTGTGACGACGGGTGGCGTACACGAACAACACGGTCAGCCACACCGCTGCCATCATCGAGATCGCGTACGGGCGCGCTTCGATGCCTGCCCAGGTCGACCGCGGCAACACCGCGCAGATAACCCCGGCGGCCAACGCCACGGTGCGAGAGGAGAACTGGTTGCCCAGCACCACCACTCCGGCCGCGGCGCCCCCGACAGCCAGCCCGCTTGGCGCCCGAGACCAGAACTCGGTGGGTGGGACGATCTGGAACCAGCCGTGCATCAGCAGGTAGTACAGGCCGTGGACGGCGTCGACGTTGCTGAGCATCTGCCACAGCTGGCCAACCGAACGACTGTAGGCGGCCGAAATGGTCGCGGCCTCGTCGTACCAGAAAGAGGGACGGCCCGCGCCGGCAAGGCTTACCGCGGTGGCCAGTACTCCGACGATCAGCGGGTCCAGCACGCGACGCCCTGACACACCGTTATGGTGCCAGACGCAAACCCGGACTCCACCTAACGCCAACTATTCGAACGTATGATCGAACGATGAGGCCGCTCGCGTCGATCGGATACAACGGGCAGCCGGTCCGCAACCCGTTTCGGGTGGTGCGTCCGGCGATCGCGGTGCTGATCGATCTGACGGTGCTCTTCCCGCGCGAACCGCACCGCTCGGGCAGGTATCAGCCCAACGGCCTGCAGCTGCACAAGGTCGTCGAGGGGCGGCTCAGCTGCTGGGGCCTTTGCGAGCAGGGTGACTGGTGGGGGTTGGTGACCTATCCAATTGTGTACGGGTCTAAGCAAAGAAGCGTGACGCACTGGATACCGGCCTGGACGCTGCGCCGAAAGGGCTAGGCCGGTTACAGCCGGCGGCCCTGCACGAAGGTACCGGCGATCGATGTTTCGCGCGTTCGCATCAGCAACCCGAACAGCGTCTGGTCCCGGGCCATGGCCGGGTCGTCGGAGCGCACGCCCTCGGTGATCACGGCCCGCAGCGCCGGCGTGCGGTTCGGGTCGATGACGACGAAGTCGGCCTCCTTTCCGACGTCGAAGTTGCCGAAGCGATCCTCCATGTCGAGCGCGCGGGCACCGCCGAGCGTGCCGATGAACAGCATCTCGGCCGGATGCATGGACGCGCTCGCATCGCCCGGCTCACCGATGTGCACCTTGAAGGCCGCGGCGAGCACCTGCGGGATCGGCCACTCGTCCCCGCCACCGAAATCCGTTCCGGCAGCGATGTTTACCCCGGAAGCAACCGTCCGGCGCCACGGCATGGTGCCGGATCCGAGGAACTGTTGCGAGACGGGACAGTGTGCGATGGACGTGCCGGTCTCCGACATCCGCCGCAACTCCACGTCTTGGCAGTGCACCGCGTGCGCCATGATGCTGCGCCGCCCGAGCATGCTCGGGCCGCCCGCTTTCGAGCCGGGCAGAAACTTGCCGTCATAGGTGTCCAGGTACGAGTCGACCTGATAGGTCTGCTTGGTCGTATCGACTTCGCCGGTGCCCGGGCGGTCGTTCTCGTTGAGGTGAGTGTGGAAGTACACGCCGCGATCTCTCACCGAGTCATACAGTTCGCCAAGCCTTTTCAGCGTCTCGGTGGTTACCGCGATCGCGAATCGCGGTACCAGCGCCACATGTAGCCGGGCGGTCTTCACGTTGCCGGTGTCCGCCCCATGCCACTTGTTGATCTCTTCGCGGGCCAGCCGGATCGCGTCGTCTTCTGACGTCATCAACGGCTTGGCCGCGGGCGGCCCAACGGTCTGGATGCCGCGGCCGCTGACGATCCGCAGGCCGCGGCGCGCGGTTTCGGTGAACAACGCATCCTGCGCCTCGGGAAACGGCGATCCGAAGACCATGGCGGCCGTCGTCCCGCTCGCGATACGCCGATCGCAGAACTCGACCGCCGCCCGCTGTGCGAAGTTCCGGTCGGCGAAGCGGGCTTCCGCGGGGTAGATGCAGTTGTTCAGCCACTCCAACAACTGCCCACCGTTGTACGAGTCGCCCGCAAAGGTTTGCGGGAAATGAACGTGGGCGTCGACGAACCCCGGCAGCAGAAACCCCGGCCGGTGATCTGTCACGGGTGTTGATCGGAACTTCAGCGGGACACCGGCGCGGTCACCGCAAAAGGCGATCCTGCCTTCGTCCCCGACGACTAACGCGCCTTCCGGGATGGACACCAATGCGTGGACGGCTTCGGATACCAGCGGAGAGCCGGCAAGGTGAAAAATGTGCCCAAGGTGGATCCGAGCCACGCGTTCTTCCCCTAGTGTCTTGCTCGAAGGTTGCGCTGCAATCACATACAACCACCTAGGCGTGTTCAGCGAAGCCCGGACAGCGAGCGCACCGCGTTCGGTGGCCCGGCGACCATGTCAACGAGAGGATTGCTGCCCGTGGCCGGAAGCTGGAGCTCTCTGTTACCCACACTCGTTCCGCTGGCGCTGGTCATCGCCGTCTCTCCGCTGTCGATCATCCCGGCTGTCCTCGTGCTGCACGCGCCACAGCCGCGGCCTGCCGGGCTGGCTTTCCTCGGCGGGTGGCTGTTCGGGCTGGTGGCACAGACCGTGCTCTTCGTCGCGGGCTCCGGTGGGCTCGGCGATATGCACAAGTCGACACCGACGTGGGCGTCCTGGCTGAGGGTGGTACTCGGGTCCGCGCTGATCCTGTTCGGCATCTATCGGTGGGTGACCCGGCATAGTCACACCGAGTCGCCGGCCTGGATGCGTTCATTTAGCACCATGCGCCCCAGGCGCGCGGCCATCACCGGGCTGGTGCTGACCGTGGTCCGCCTTGAGGTGCTTCTGATGAACTTGGCGGCCGGCTTGGCCATCGGTACCAGCGACCTCGATCATGTCGACAAACTGAGCGCCGGCATCGTCTTCGTCGCCGTGTCCGCGTCCACGGTCGCGATCCCCATCTTGGCCTACGTGGCCGCGGGACATCGCCTCGACGATTTCCTGGAACGTGTCAGAGAATGGATGGAGAAGAACAACGCCGCACTGATGGCGGTTATCCTGGTCCTGATCGGTTTAATGGTGCTCCACAACGGAATTCGCGCTTTATAGCCGGTGCTCGGCGGTTACAGGTAGCCGCCATCGGCCAGGCCGGCCTGCGCTTCGAGCCGGTTTGTTTTGCCAAACAGCCTGTCGCGGAACACTTCCCAAATGTAGGCACTGATCATGCGCGCGTGACCTTTGGCGGCCCACTGCTGGGAATGCAGCTCCTCGTGGTGCAGCACCCGGTCGAGCGCGAGATTGCTTTCCAACGGCCGGCCCTTACGGTCGGTGTACCACGCGTGCCCGGACTCGACGATTTGGCGGAGTCGCCGGGCAGGACCGGTGGAGTCTTTGACGTCAACCGAGACGTTGACCATGAAGATGTCGCCCCACGCTGTGCCGCCCTGCTGGCTGAACAGCTGCTGGATCCGGTTGCCGCCGAGGCCCATCAGCATGCCGTTCGGGGTGGTGACGAGGCGCCCGCCATTGCGGTACACGAACCCGACGTCCTGGTCGTAACTCCAGCTGTTCGCCTGCTGGCGATCGGCAATCCGCCGAACCTCGTCGGCGGAGTACGGCGTCTCGGGGAAGTCGGTGGGCTGGCTCGTCGGGCCGCCATAACCGGTGCCCGCGTTGAGGATGTAGGTCAACAACGTCGCGGCGCGCGCCTCGTCGCCGGTGGTGCCCGGTGGAATGAGAAAGAACGACTTGCCAGCCGGGTCGTTGATCTCCGCCATCTTCGCGAGGACCCGAAAGCTGTCCGGCGTGATGCCGTGCTGACCGGCGACCGCGGCGGTGACTGCCCCCGCAACACCCAGACGTTCGGCGTTGGCCAGCCACCTCTGGTGATAGTCCACTGCCGCCCGCCTGGTCATAGTGCGTCAATTCTTATCAGTCGCAACGTTAAGGTGTAGCGAATGAGCAGGGAGGTTGCCGTACCGATGAAACTTCCCCAGGCATCGTGTTGGGTCTTGCTGGCCCTCACGCTGCTCGCCGTTGTGGTGATGGTGGTGCGGCCGTCGCTGGCAGCTCAAGCCGCAGCGGTCCAAGCCGGCTTGCTCATCCTGTTCGTCGTCGTCCATGCATGGCTGGGCTACACCTTCCGGGGCATGGCCGCATTCGTCGTCATCGCCGGCGTCGTCTCTTTCACCATGGAAGCAATCAGCATCGCGACCGGGTTTCCGTTCGGCTCCTACACCCACCACCTGCCCGGTGTGAAACCCCTCGGCGTCCCGCTCGCGGTCCTGACCGGCTGGATCATGTTCGGCTGGCTGGCCTGGGCGCTGGCTCGGGTGATCATGCGGCCCATCGCCGCCGTGGCTGTCGGGGGCGCCGAACGCTTTACGACCCCCCTCGTGGCAACGTTCATTCTTGGCGGCTACGACCTTGTGTACGACCCCGTCGGGGCGACGGCACACAACTGGTACTCGTACGACCACCCGAGCGGTGCGCTGGGTGTGCCGCTGACCAACTACTTCGGCTGGCTCCTGACGGGCTGGGTGATCTTTCAGCTCGTCGCGCTCGTCGAAACCAGATTCCCCGGGCGGCCCGTCACCGGAAGCCGCAGCTACTGGCTGCTGCCATGCCTGTTCTGGCTTTCCACCACCGCCCAGGTCTTCAACAACCTGATCCATCCGACCGACGGCGTCGTGGTCCGGGGCGGTAAGACCATCGCGATCGCCGACGTATACGAATCATGCGCATCAGCAGCGCTCTTCACCATTGTCCTCACCGGGATCATGGCCCTGGTCCGGCTCTACAGCCCGTCTGGTCAGCCTTTGCCTCGCTGAGTCGCACGCCCTTTTACGTTGGTGCGGCGCAGTATTCGCGCTACCGACTTGTGATGCCGTCGTGACGTCACCATTTGGAAACGGCGCGGTGCGGCGCGCGTCGTGTTCTACATGCGCCACTAACAATGGGGGCGTCGTCGAGGGGCGACATGGCTACGGGTATGCGGTTCTGCTGCGCGAATGAAGGAGTTGGGCGTTGATGACGATCTTCGATCGATTCAACATCGGAGTTGTTGCTGGCGTTGGGTTATGCGGTGCCGCCATAGCGTTGAGCCCGGACGCGGCAGCCGTCCCATATATGACAGGCGGCGGGGCATGCATGTACGGGCAGTCGGGCGAGGCCGGCGCTCCGGCAGCCGGTGGACCGGTGGGTGCCGGGGGAGCGGTGGCGGCGGGCGGACCCGCGGCGGCCTGCAGCGCTCCACTGACTGACATGGCCGGTGTTCCGCTGGTGGTGCCAGGGCCGGGGGTTGTTCCGATTCCGGCTGGCGCTCCGCTGATTGCGCTCGGGCCGCCGATTCCGGCTGGCCTTCCGCTGCCGTTGGGTGCTCCATTGCCGTTGGGTGCGCCGCCGGTGCCGATCGCTGCTCCGTTGCCGCTGGGGGCTCCGCTGGTTGCCCTCGGTGGGGTCGCGGATGCCATTCCGGTTGCCCCACTCATTGACATGTCTGGAGTGAAAGACGCACCGACCGGTCCGGCGCCAACCGGCGGACCGGTCAACGGTCAGCCGGTTTCACCCGGTCCCTCGCCGGTGCACGGAGGCTGATTCCCGATCGAATTGAATGACCCGCCGGGGCGATGCCCAGCGGGTCATTTTCGTTGTGGCGGAAGAGGTCTCATGCGCGCAGCCGGGAAACGGCGAATTAGACGACGGTAAAAACGCATGCGCGACAACGGTATTACGACGAGGGTAGTTCGTTGGTGCTCTCCCGCACGACTACCGGGTCGCCGACGTTGACCGTGTTGTAGTACCACTCGGCGTCCTCGGGGCTCAGGCCGATGCAGCCGTGGCTTACATTCTCGAGTCCAAGTGAATTGACAGCCCAGGGAGCTGAGTGCACGAAAAGGCCATGGTTGGTGATACGAACGGCGTAGTCAACCGTGAGGTTGTAGCCGTCGGGGGCATCGACGGGGATGCCGACGCTGCTCGAATCCATCTGAACCGAGCGTTCTTTCGACAGAACTGTGTAGGAGCCAATCGGGGTCGGGTACTCGGGTCTACCCAACGAAGCCGGTAGCACGCCTTGTTGGCCGAAGTGCGGGCGGTGGTGCGGCGCCGGTAGCGACTGCGGCGGTCCTGACTCGACTCCGTCGATGCTCACGGTGAAGGTGTGCTCGGAGATGCTGGCAATGCCGATGACCCTCGGGCCCGTCTTGATCTCCGTAGGCTGGCCTTCCACGGTGAGCGCGATTGTGCTGTGCGCCGGCCAGTACTGGTCGGGAACCCACTGCACCACTTTGTTGTCCAGCCATTGGTACTTGCCCGTCATCGCAGGCGTCGACGTGATCCCCAGGGCGTGTTCGGCCGCGTGCCGGTTGGTGACGGGTGCGCGGAAGGTCACCACCACGGGGTGTGCCACGCCGACCGCCTGGCCGCGTGCTGGCAGCATCGACGCGATCGGGAACGCGTACGACTGGGTCGCCGCCGCCAGGCTCACGTCGGCCGGCACCGGCAGACTTACCACGGCCGACCCCGCGACCACACTCGCGCCGATTCCGATGACAGCGACGGCACACCGAATACCCGCGCGCATGACCCCAATTCCTTTTTAACTGACAGAGTTGCAATAGGAATGGTAAAGCTACGCTGACCTGCGGAAGCGTAAGGGCGCGTTAGTAATTGATCAAGTGTTGGTCACGATTTGGCCACAGCGAGCCGATATGTAAACGTGATGTCGGGACGCGGTCCTGACACATAGGCAGAGGAGAGCGAAGTGCCCGGACGTTGGCTTCGAGGGGTCGGGTTGGCCGGTGCCATGGTGATGAGCGCGATGGCGTTCGCGGGCGCTGCGCTTGCAGCGCTGCCCGCGGCACCGGGAATCCAGGTCAGTGATGGAATCACCAAGTGCACAACGGGTTTCGCGGCCCAAGGCGACGACGGTAGCTACTACCTGTTCACCAGTGGGCATTGCGACCACGGGTCGCCGTTCACGTACGACGAGAACGTCCCGCTCGGACACATCACCGCCAGCGAGGTGTTAGGCGACCTGAAAGACGCCGCGATCATCCGCCTTGACCCGGGCGTCGGTGCGCCGGTGGGTGATGTGGGTGGCCAGCGGGTCCGGGGTGTGTTGAGCGCGTCCCAGATCAAGGCGGGGATGCCATTCTGCAAGCTCGGTGCGATCACCGGTGAGACCTGCGGAACCATCAAGAACATCGACGGCGAAGTCATCGAGGCCGGCATCTTCGCCCAGCCCGGCGACAGTGGCGGTCCCGGTTACGTGAAGAACGCGGACGGCAGCGTGACCGCGGTCGGCCTTGTCATGTCCACGTCGCTGGCGGGCGACCCCAACACGACCTACTTCGTACTGGTGCAGCCGCTGCTGGGCAGATGGGGCGTGCGGATCGTCGGCTGACTACGGCGTCAGCCCGCTGTTGGTGCGCCGGTCGAGCCGTTAGCTCGCGCCCGCCGCGATCACCTCGTCCACCTCGAGGGCCCGGTCGGCCATCTCGGCATGTGCCTCGTCCAGCGCGTCGGCCTGATCCTCATCGGCCTTCATCAGCGCCTCGATGTCGAAGCCGGCCATGTCGAGGACACCCATGTCCGAGAAGGCCTTCTGCACCTTGTCGCCCCACAGCCCGATGTCCTTGACGATCGGCACGATGCGGCTGAACAGGTGCGAGCGAAACTGGATCATCAGCGGCGACGTGTCGACCCATTCGGCACACGCTTGGACGTCAAGGCCGAGGGTCTCGAAAACCTCCTCGCCGCGGAACCGGTCGCGCATCAGGTAGCAGGCGTCCACGACGAACTCTTCACGCTCGTCCCGCTCGGCTTCGGTCAACGCAGAGTAGTAGTCCTTCAACGAGATTCGGCCGAAGGCGACGTGCCGGGCCTCGTCCTGCATGACGTAGGCAAGCACCTGCTTGGCCAAAGAGTCCGGCTGCGCCATGTCACGCAGCACCCCGAACGCGGCGAGGGCGAGCCCTTCGATGAGGACCTGCATGCCGAGGTAGGGCATGTCCCAACGCGAGTCGCGCAGCGTGTCTTCCAGCAGGGAGGTCAGGTGTTTGTTGATCGGGTAGACCAGGTCGACCTTCTCCTGCAGGAATCGCGAGAACGCCTCGACGTGCCGGGCCTCGTCCATGGTCTGGGTGGCCGCGTAGAACTTCGCGTCCAAGTCCGGGACGACCTCGACGATCTTGGCCGCGCACACCATCGCCCCCTGCTCGCCGTGCAGGAACTGCGAGAACTGCCAGGCCTGGAAGTGCTGGCGCATCTCGGCGCGACGTGCATCGTCTGCGGCGTTCCACATTGGGCTGTTGAACAGCGGATGGAATTCGTCGGGCAGTCCGACGGGATTCATCGGGTCGACGTCTTGTGCCCAGTCGATGCGCGACTGGGCGTCCCACTGCTTGTCCTTGCCCTTTTGGTACAGGGAAAGGAGCCGGGCGCGCCCATCGTCGTACTCCCACGTGAAGCGCGCGTCACCGGCGCTGGGGACCTCCCATGAATACGGCGCAGGCACGTCCGTGTACTTGTCTCTCGTGGTCATGAGTTGCGGCCTTTCTGCCCGGTGTGACCAGTGGTCATGTGATGGCTATCACAGTGCACCGCGTTGGGCGGCGCCGTCAACCCTGGCGAGCGGGCCAATAACTGCAGCCCGCCCCGCTGGTCGACGAAAATTCGTCAATGGATGCGCGCGCTGCCGCCGAGGCCGATCTCTAGCACGCTTCCGGTGATGACCCCGGGGTCGGTGACCAGATACAGCACTCCGCGACTGACGTCCTCGGGTTGCAGCCAGGGTTGAGGGATTGGGTTGGCTTTCATCATCCGGCGCACCAGATCGTCGGGGATGTCATCACTTCCAGCGGGTTGCACCATCGGTGTTTGCACGGTGGTCGGGCAGATGACGTTGACCGTGATGCCGTCCTTGGCGACCTCCAGGGCGGCGGACTTCGCCAGGCCGATGACACCCCACTTGGTGGCGTTGTATGCGGCCAGCTCGGGGATGCCCATGCGGCCGCCCATCGAGGAGGTCACGACGATCCTTCCGAACCGCTGCTGTCGCATCACCGGTATGGCGGCCCGCAGGGTGTGAAATGCGCCGGTCAGGTTCGTGTCGATCAGCTGCTGCCAAACTACGTCGCTGACGTCTTCCAGTAGCCCGGTGCTGACGATTCCGGCGTTGGCCACCACGATGTCAAGGCTGCCCATGTCGGCGACCGTCTGCTTGATCGCGGCGCCGACCGCGGCCGAATCGCGCACGTCCAGGGTGAGCGGTAAGCAACGCCGGCCCAGCGCTTCAACCAGCTTCGTCGTCTCCCGTAGGTCGTCTTGGGTGCCCAGCGGGTACGTCAGGTCCGTCATCGCATCGGGGGCATCGGCGGCCACGATGTCGGCTCCTTCGGCGGCTAACGCCAACGCGTGGGCGCGCCCCTGCCCTCGAGCCCCGCCGGTGATCAAGGCCACGCGTCCATCCAAGGCACCCATAGGGGTAGAAGCTACCTGCAGTTAATGGATGAGACGCTTGCAGGTCTGCCGTGTGTCATGAAATCGATTGTTGTGGGCTATATTTCGGCGCTAGCTGTGGCCGCCACTGCTAGAGCCGCCAGAACTGCTGCTACTACTCTCGCTGCCAGAACTGCTGCTACTGCTGGAGCCGCTGCTGCCACCGGCTTCGCTGCCACTGCTAGAGCTGCTGGAGCTGCCGCCGCCTCCGACTTCGCCGCCCGTGCTAGAGCTGCCACCACTGCTCGAGCTGCTGCCACCGGCAGGCCCACCGCCGCTGGGGCTTTCGCCGCTGCCGGTCGGCGCCCCGCCGCCATGGGATTCACCACCGCCGACCGGACCGCCACCGCTAGGGGGTTCGCCGCCGCCGGTCGGTCCGCCGCCGGGAGGTACACCAGCACCCGGTGTCGCACCGCCGCCCTGCGGAAGCCCGCCGCCGGGAGCGCCGTGGCCGGGGACCGAGCCGACAGGGGGTCCGCCGCCGTGCGGCCCACCGCTGCCGGGATTTCCGCGGCCTGGGCCCGGGCCGTTAACCGGCCCATCGCTGCCAGGGTTGGGCGGTGGCTCTTGCCCTGGAGGAGGTCGGTGTGGCGGCGACTTCGGCGGTGGGACGTAGATCGGCGGCGTCGAGTGCGGCGGGGCCTCGACGACGGGCGGACTCACCGGCGGGTCGGGCAGGTGAACCGGCGGCACCGGAGCCGGCGCGATCGGCGGGGCGAACACCGGAACGGGCACGGCCGGCGCCGGCGGGATCGGAGCCGCGGGGGCGGGCGCTGCGGGGAGGACAGCGGGCGGCACTGCGGGAGCCGGAGCCGGAGCCACCGCCGGCGGCGCGACTGAGGGTGGACTCAACGGCTTGGGCGCCACCATCTTCATCGCGGCCACTTCAGGCGCGGGCAAGAGTGCCTGCTGGACGGGGGCGATGATGCTCTGGATAGGGGCGGGCAGCGAACCGACCGTCGTGCGGATGCCGAGTGACAGGGCGATCTCTAGCGCCAGCACCCCGCTAAAGGCGGCTATTGCCACCGCACTTCCGACCAGCAGGGCCGGCCTAGGACGAGGCTCGCTGTCACCCGAACCGTCCATGACGACAGTCGGGGCATTGGCTTCATCGTCGGCCACGGCGCTGTAGGCGAGGTCGTCCTCGCCCAGTTCGGCATGGGTGGCGCTCAAATATTCGGGCAGGGCCGATACGTCGACCGCACCTGTACCCGGATCTGCTGCGTAGGCCAGCGCGGCAGTAGACGACGCGAGCGTATTCGCGGACGCCAGGGCCGCCCCTCGCGCCAATGCTGTCTCCGGTTCTTCGGGCACATTCACGATGAGCGACGTCGCCTCTTGCAACCGCCGTCTGATCGGGGCGATGTCAACGCCGGAGCCGACCACAAACAGGCCGCCCGGCGGCGTCGGCAGCTCGTCAAGCCCGGCGACCAACTCCACCAGCTCTGCGGTGATCATCTGCGCGGACTCGGTATCCCACCGTTCTGTGTAGACGTCGTCGACGGAACCGTCGGAGGTCTCGACAAGAGCCAACGTCGCGGTGTCGGGCTCTACGAACAGCACGGCGGTGCGCTCGTAACCCATTGCCCCGCCGACAGATTGGGTCAATGCGGTCGCTGCCAGAAACGCCGAGACCAGCAGGACGTTTTCAATCTTGTACGTGGCCAGTGCGTCGCGTAGAACTGCCGCGTCGAGCTTGTCGGCGTACGCCACCCCGATGGAGTCCAGTTCGAGTCCGGCGCCGGCCGCATCCTCGCGGGTACACAGGATCGCGGCGATCACTCGATCAGACGCGCTGACGGTGGGCGAGTCGTCGACCGCGGCGACGGGGAACTCGCTCTCGTCGATCATGGCGCCGTCGGCGGTTTCGCCTTGCAACATGACCATTTGAACCGAGGTCGGCGCTATCGAAACTCCGAGCACGATGTCCATAACCCACGTCTCCCAACATCTCGGCAGCTGGCCAGGGTTTGGACCGAAAGAGCCACGCGGAGTCGTGAGCTAATCGTCGCTGGGGAAGCTGTGTTCAGATCCTGCGGAGGTTAGGTAGGGGGTATGCGTCTCCGCTGGTAAACGTGGAGCCGATGACGGGAATCGAACCCGCGTATTCAGCTTGGGAACGTGACGCTGTCGGCGAGCGCGTCGGCGATCTTGTCGAACTTCTTGCCCCAGTAGCCGTGCACGACGTCTTTCATGGGGCACATCGCGCCGCCTCGAGCCTGCGCGCAGATCGCGATTCGGTCGGATTTCGCGATCTCACTGTGCAGCCTCGCAGGTTCAGGTGTACTTGGCCGCCTCTTGCGCGAGCTGAACACGCGAGGTCAACCCAAGTTTGTTGTAAACGTGAGTGAGGTGTGCTTGGACGGTCCGCGGTGAGACGAACAACCTCGCGGCGACCTCCTTGTTGCCCAAGCCTTCGCTGACGAGTTTCACGACATCGAGCTCGGCGCGGGTGAGCGACGCCCAACCGCTGCTTGCGCGTTTACGCTCACCACGACCGCGTTGCGCGTAGGCGACGGCGTCCGGGATCGACAGCGCCGCACCCTCTGCCCATGCTGTGTCGAAGTCGTTCGTACCCAAAGCATCCCGAAGCGCAGCGACGGTGGCGTCATCGCCCTCATTGAGAACCTTGAAGCGCACAAAGCCCATGTGCTTGCGGGCTCCGTCCGCCGCACCGAACAACCGAGCCGCCAAGAGATGATTCTGACTTTGCGCCGCCACGATGGCCAGGCAGTCGAGCGCGAACGGCACGACGAGGTCGCCGCCGAGGTCGGCGGCGAGGTGAAGCGCGTCGTAGGCGTCACGGTCGGCAGCATCGAGCTCGCCCTGTGCGATCAAGACGCGTGAGCGGGACGTCAACGAGGCCGCCAAACTCCACGCCTGGCCTCCATCGACCTGCCGCCGGTACGCCGGGTCAGGGGCCGAGCCGGCAAGCCACGCTCGGCACCGTCGAGAGCTTTCTGGATAGCTCGTCGGCAGCGGACGTGCCGGCGCCGGCTGGCCGGTGACAGCGACGACGAACTCGTCGCCGTCCTCGAGGAAGTCATCTACTTACTGGACACCGCCGCCGAGGCGCCGGTCGATCTCACTCTGACAGGCACAGACGGCGGCGTCGACGTCGACTTCGCGATGGTTGACGCAAGCACGCTGGTCCAGGTTGGTGCCGCGCCAAAGGCGTTATCGCTCAACGAGCTTCGCTTCTCACATGGTCAAGAGGGCTGGCGCTGCGCGCCGCCAACGAGGAGGGCACCCTTCGGGTTCAGGACCCCGAAATCGTCACCAGGCGTCTGCTGGGCGCGCTCACGCGAGGCGAGATGTTGGTGGCGACCTCCACGAACCCGATCGCCACCTGCCACGCCGTCTCACGCTCGATGCGTGCGTTGCTGCGGGGCTATGCTGCGACTCGTCCGGGTAGTAAGGAAGTCCAATGAACCTGGTAGCCAAAGCTGTCGACAAGATCGTCAATCCACCGCGGGTGTCGGATCCGGACCGGCTGCGCGCCGCGGTGTCCGGCAACATCGTGCTGGTCACCGGTGCCTCCTACGGACTCGGCGAGGCCACCGCGCGCAAGCTCGCGGCGGCCGGGGCGACCGTGCTGCTGGTCGCCCGTTCTGCAGAGAGGCTGACAGCCCTCGAAGCGTCGATCAACGCGGGCGGCGGCCGCGCGGCCGCGTACCCGGCCGATCTCACCGACCTGACAGCGGTCGCCGCACTGGCGAAGGGGCTCACCGAAAACCATGGCCCGATCGACGTCGTCGTCAGCAACGCCGGCAAGTCCATCCGGCGGTCGCTGCATCTGCAGTACGACCGGCCGCAGGATTTCGAGCGCACGATCGGCGTCAACTACCTCGGCCCGGTCCGGTTGCTGCTCGGGCTGCTTCCCGCGATGAGGGGCCGCGGCAGCGGGCACATCGTGAGCATTTCGACGATCGGTGTGCGCACCGCACCAGGCCCGCGCTGGGGCACCTACCTGGCGTCCAAGAGCGCGTTCGATGTGTGGTTGCGCAGCGTGGAACCTGAACTGCGCGCCGACGGCGTGCATGTCACCTCGGTGTATATGACGTTGGTGCACACTCCCATGAGCGATCCCACGCCGATCCTGCGCAGAATGCCGGGTCTTTCTGCGGAGCAGGCCGCCGACATCGTCGCCAAGGCGATCATCGACCGGCCCGGCAGGGTGCAGCCGTGGTGGGTGTGGCCGATCGAAATCAGCTCGATGCTGCTGCCCGGGCCGCTGGGGGTCGGGATGGGACTGATGTATCGGTTCTCCACCGATTCCCCAAGCGCTCGCGGGATTCAGCAATGACGGCCGCGACCATCGTGACCAGCGCGGCCCGGGTGGTGCTGCGATCGGGATTGTTTGCGCCCGCTGGGCCGCTGACTATGTTCCGCATCGTGCGCGAGGCGGTTCGAGGCGGTGCGAACCTGGCCACTGTGCTGGCGATCGCGGCGGCTCGCTGGCCGGATCGGGCCGCGGTGATCGACGACGACGGCGCGCTGAGCTACGGTCAGCTGCGGTCCTGCACCGAATCCCTGGCGGCCGCGCTGGTCTACCGCCACGGCATCGGACCCGGGGTCCCGGTCGGCATCCTGTGCCGCAACGGGCGCGCCTTCATGCAGGCGATGTTCGCGGCGGCGTCGGTCGGTGCCGACGTGCTGTTGCTCAACACCGAGTTCCGCACCGACGCGCTGGCGACCGCGTTGGGCGCGCACCGGGTCCAAACCGTGATTTGTGACGACGAATTCGCCGACCAGGTGCGTGCGGCAGACGAGGCGGTCGCCGTCGTCGATCTCGCGGCGCTTGAGATCGACGAGCGCGAGCCACGGCCGAAGGCTGGGCCGCGCGGTCGGATCGTGCTCCTGACGTCCGGCACGACGGGCACGCCCAAGGGTGTGCCGCGCACACCCAGTATCACCCCGGCACTGGGTGTTGGAGCCGTGTTCCTCGACCGCGTCGGGCTGCGCGCTGGAAGCCGAATCGCCGTGCCGGTGCCCATGTTTCACGCATTCGGGTTCGGGATGGTGTTGCTCACCGTGATACTCGGCGGCACGCTGCTGACAAGACGCCGGTTCGACGCCGAAGCAACGCTCGCGCAGGCGTCGTTGCATCGCGCGCACGTGCTCGCCGCGGTCCCGGCCATGCTCGCCCGGATTCTCGACCTTCCGGGCGAGGTGCGGGCGCGAAACCCGGTTCCGTCGCTGCGCGTGGTGATCACCGCCGGGGCACGCCTGGATCCGAGCCTGGCGCAGCGGTTCATGGACGCCTACGGCGAGATCCTCTACAACGGCTACGGTTCCTCGGAGGTCGCCATGGGGTCGCTTGCGACGCCCGCCGATCTACGGGAGGCGCCGGAAACGGTTGGCAGGCCGGTTCCTGGCTGTCCGGTCGTGATTCTCGACGAGAACGACAGTCCCGTCGGGCCGCACGTAACCGGGCGGGTGTTCGTGGGTGGTGGCATGACGTTCGACGGCTACACCGGCGGCGGTGGCAAGGATGTGGTCGCCAAGATGACAGCCACCGGGGACATGGGCTACTTCGACGAGGCGGGGCGGCTGTTCATCGCCGGCCGCGGAGACGACATGATCGTCTCCGGCGGCGAGAACGTCTACCCCCGCGCGGTTGAGAACGCCCTTGGCGAACATCCCGACGTGGCCGACAACGCGGTGATTGGTGTCTCGGATGAGGACTTCGGGCAGCGGCTCGCTGCTTTCGTCGTTCCCCGCCCGGGCGCCGACATCGATGAAGCCAAACTGCGGGAGTACTTGAAGGACAAGGTGTCTCGCTTTGAACAACCGCGAGACATCACCGTCGTCGCCGCGATCCCGCGTAATCCCACCGGCAAAGTGCTGCGAAACGAACTGGGTCATGATCAACCGCACCGCCCCACGCCTCCCCGTGCAAAACGTCAGAAGGGCCGCCTACCGTGAGATCCTCGAGATCACGTCCGAACCCCGGCCCGACTTTCATCCATCACGGCGGAGCTGACAGGAGCTTGCCGCCTAGCCGGGACGCGGCTTCAGCCGACAGGTAGGGGGCTCGCCGCGTCGCTCTTGGGGTCGATCAGGATCTTCGCGTGGGCCTCGGGGTCACCGAGCGCGTCGAACGCAGCCTCGACACCGGACAGCCCGACCGTTCCGGTGATCAGCGGCGCGACGTTGACCTTGCCGTCGGCGAGCATGTGCAGCGTGTCGCGGAACTCGAGCGGGGTGTAGCCGAGCACGAACCGAAGGTCGATCTCTTTGTTGATCGCCATCGCCGGCCGGATGTGATCCGAGCCCATGCAGACGCCGACCACGACGACGCGCGAGAACAGCGGCGCGCTCGCGATGATGCCGTCGATAATGCCTGGGACACCGACACATTCGAAGATGACCGGGTGCTTGGGCGTCGCGGCGCCGGCCGCTTCGGCGGCGCGCCAAACATGCCACCAGGGCAGCCGCAGCTTCTGCAGCTTTTCGATCGTGCCGACCGCCAGATCGAACGCCTCGAGGATGCCTTGCAAGTGTTTGCGGCTCGCGTCCGTGGTGTACGGCGAGTCCTGCGCGGGATCGACGACGATGTCGGCCCCGCAGGCCGTCGCCAGCGCGCGCCGACCCGGTGAGAAGTCGCTTGCGATCACGGTGCGCACCCCGTGCGCCTTGAGCATGCAGATCACCCCGAGACCGATCGGTCCGCAGCCGATCACGATCGCAACGTCGCCCTTGCCCACCTCGCCGCGCCGCACGGCGTGCCACCCGACGGCCATCGGCTCGGTCAACGCGGCTGTCTCGGGGGCCAACCCGTTCGGGACGGCAAAGGTCAGCGACTGCTCGACAAGGAGCTGCTCGGCGTAGGCGCCCGGCGCCATTGTCGACAGCCCGATCCCGTGCACCTGTTTGCCGCGCCGCAGCAACGGCAGGGCCACGACCGCTGCGGCGGGCCGCGGGTTCTTCCGGGTGCCGGGGCCGTAATCGACGACCTCACCGCAGAATTCGTGTCCGAACACCACGTGTTGATTCGATCGCATGAAGGCGTCGTACCCCGATTCGGCCATCACGTCGGCGAGTTCGTCGCAGTGATGGCGCGCATGCAGGTCCGATCCGCAGATGCCACACCTGAGCACGTCGATCAGCAACTGACCCTTGGCCGGTGTCGGGGTGGGCTGGTCGACCACCTCGAGCTTCGCATTGGTGCAGGTCACGCTCTTCATTCGTCGATCCTCCTACACCGGCTTGGGTCGGAGATAGCCGCCGTTCAGGAAGAGGCGCGCGTAGTGCCCGCCGGTTGCAGTCCCGCCGCCTCTTTCAGCTCCTCGTACGCCTCCCTCGCGCAGCGAGCGAGTTGCGGTAGGTCGTCGAACGCCGCGCTGTTGCCGACGAACCCGAAGTCCATGCTGTCGTGGTAGGACGCGAACGTGGCGTTGAGCCCGATCGAGGCGGCGAGGGCGGACACCGGGTAGATGCCAAGGAGGCGTGCACCGTTGAGGTATCGGGTCTCCTTGGCGCCCGCCACGTTGGAAACTACGAGGTTGCACGCCGGGTGCGCGACGCGGTCCAGATGCGTGGAGGCCCCCAGGCCGGCGAGCGCGACGAGCCCGGCCGCGTAGGTCATCGCCGCCTCGTTGGACAAGCGGGCGAGTTCTTTCTTGCATGTGGCGACGGAGTCCACCACTTGGTGGATGCGTTCCGACACGCTCGCGCCGGGCTCACCGAGTCGAGCGAACATCGCTGACACTCGCGTGCCGATCGCCGTGTCCCCGTCGGCGCGCAGCGACACGGGACACATCGCAATGAACGGATGTTCGAAGGCGCGGCCCGTCTCCCGCAGGTAAGCATGCAGCCCCGCGTCGACCACGGTGACCGCCACGTCGTTCAGGGTCGCCCCGAAGTGCCGGCCGACGTCATGCATCTCGTCGAGCGGCAGGGACAGCGTCGCGAATCTTCGCCCGATCTTGAGCGGCGCGTTGGTCGGGGCGTGCTGCGCCGCGAACGGCAGGCTGCCCTCGAGATGGGATCCCAAGAGACCGGCGAGTACCTTGCGCAGCGCGCCGACCGAAACCTGGTTGAGCGCCTCGACCTGCGTGATCGCCCCGCGAATCGAGTCGGCGATTCGCTCTGTGAGTGGCGAAGTTGGGTGCGGTGCGGGTTCCGGCGTTCCCAGCGCAAAGGCGGGCGTCGGGACGGTGCGCCGATCGGTCGTGCTCAGCCCGGCGTATAGCCGCTTGAGGCCCGATTCGCCGTCGATGATCGAGTGATGGGTCTTGGTGTAGATCGCGAACATTCCGCCCGGCACCCCATCGATCACCCAGCAGCGAAAGAGCGGCCGGTCACGGTCGAGTTGTGGCTCGTGCAGATCGGCGACGAGGCGCAGCAGGTCGTCGTAGGAGGCTCGAGCGGGCAGAGCCAGGTGCCCGACGTGGTAGTAGGGGTCCCAGTTCGTCACCTCCCGGAAATGGGGCGCGCCCCGACCTAGCAGCTCCGGGACATAGTTGAACGGCGGCGCCGGCGTGCACGCCCGATACGCCTCCACGATCTCGCGCACGATGGGCGCTCGACCGGGCGGCTTTTTGAACAGCAGCATCGCGCCGACATGCGTCGTGCCGGCCGGTGACTCGATCAACAGCCACGAAAGGTCCAGCGGCGGAATCGGTTTGGTCATGCCGCAGCTCCTATCCGAAGTCCTGGCACCGGTTGACCGACATCCGGCCCGGCGCAAGAGTCCGAAGGCTACGGCGATGTTCCCTCCGCGGACCACCGTCGACGAGGGCACAAGGGCCCCGGTATCGCAGTCGTAAGTCCCTCAGCAACGTGCCGCACCAGGTCGGCGCCAATCGGCCGGGGGTGGACGTCAGGCTGGCATCGCAACAATCATTGATGCGGCGGTTTTGCGTCGCCGGTTTGCGGCGCCCTGGAACGGCGCGGCGTCGGAAAGGACAGCAATGGCGGGTCGCACGGTGATCATTACCGGCGCCAGCGACGGCCTCGGCGCCGTCGCGGCGGACAGGCTGAGCCGAAGCGGCGAGAACGTGGTGGTGGTCGGCCGATCCGAAGCGAAAACAACCGCCGTCGCCGCACGCCTGGGCGTCGAGTATTTCGTGGCCGATTTCACGGATCTTGCACAGGTGCGGAGGTTGGCCGAACAACTGCTGCGGTCCTGCACCCGCATCGATGTGCTGGCCAACAATGCCGGCCGTGCCATGAGGCGGCGCGAGCTCACCGTCGACGGCCATGAGACGACTTTCCAGGTCGATTACCTGGCCCCATTTCTGCTCACGACACTGTTGCTGGATCGGCTCCTCGAATCCAGCGCCACGGTGTTGAATACCTCAAGCGTGGTCAACACGTACTTCGGCCGTGTCGATGTCGATGACCTCGACTTAGCACGGGGCTACCGGCCCCTCAGGGCTTACGGCGGAGCGAAGCTGGAAAACATCTTGTTCATCAAGGAACTGCACCGCCGCTACCACGCTGCCGGGATCTCCGCCGCGGCGTTTCATCCCGGCAATGTAGCGACCAACTTCGGAAAAGAGTCGCGCACGTGGTGGATTCGAACTGCGTTTCGGGGCCCAATCAAGTATCTGGCGTTGACGGGACCTGAGCGGGGATCCGACGAGCTGGTGTGGTTGGCCTCATCCACACCGGGAATCGACTGGAAATCGGGCGAGTACTACGCCAACCATAGAATCGCCCGGGCCAACCCCCGCGCCTACGACCCGGTCCTGGCACGTGAACTCTGGGAGCGCAGCCTCGCCTTGGTCGCCACCTAGAAAAGTCGGGAGCAGAAACAATGATCGTCACCGCGGTGGACGCCGGTCGCAATCGAGTCAGTCGCTCGGTTGAGGTCCATGCCCCGGCGGCCGACCTGTTTGCGATGGTCGCGGACCCGCGTCGACACCACGAGCTCGACGGCTCCGGCACCGTTGGGGAAAACGTCCGTGCCCCGCAGCGGCTGGTCGCTGGCGCGCGGTTCACCACGAAGATGATGATGTTCGGGGTGCCCTATCGCGTGACCAGCACCGTCACCGCGATGAAACGCGACGAACTCGTCGAATGGCGCCATCCCGTAGGGCACCACTGGCGGTGGGAGTTCGCCGCAATCACACCGACGATCACACGTGTCACCGAGACGTTCGACTACCGGCACACCGGATTGCTGAAGGATCGGCTCAAGTACTACGAGCGAACGGGTTTCGGCAAGCGCAATGCCGCCGCCATCGAAGCCACGTTGACCAAACTCCGCAACCGCTACGCCGGCTGATCAGAGTCGGTCGTCGGTCGAGCCGCTCATCGACCTTGTCTGGCGGGGCCGGTGCGACGCACACTCCTAAGTGCTCCCCGCAGAAACAGCGCACACAACTGAGGAACGATGGCAGCCATCGACAATCACGCCTCGCGGAAGCCCCATCACACCGGTGATCTGGACGCGATGCTGTGGGGGATCGAAAAGGATCCGTTGCTTCGCCAGACGATCACGGTGGTGTTGGTCCTTGATCGGGGGCCCGACCGAGAGGTTTTCCTGGACCGGCTCGAACGTTGCAGCCGTGCCCTGCCGTCATTTAGGCACCGGCTGGTCCAGACGCCGTTGCGTCTTTCGACTCCCCGTTGGATTGTCGACCCGAACTTCGATCTCTCCTATCACGTCCGCTGGATCGGCGCGCCGGGTGATGGATCTTTGGACGGCGTGCTGGAGTTCGCGCGCCAGTCGGCGATGTCCGGGCTCGACCGGGAACGCCCGCTGTGGACCGTTACCGTAGTTGAAGGCCTGGCGGGCGGGCAGGCGGCGTTAATCCTCACGGTGAATCATGTGATGAGTGACGGTACCGGCCTTCTCGCGATCTTCGGGTTGCTCGGCGACCTGACCCGAAAGCCGCGCGATCTTGGCCCGATGCCGCCGGTCCCTGACTCCGAGGATCAGTCCCGGCTCGGGCTGGCGGCTGAAGCCGCCGGCTATACCGCCCGCCGGATCCTCGGGTTCTTGGGCGGGTCGGCGGGCGCGACGGCGCGTGCGTTGCCGACCGTGCTGCGGCGCCCGCGGGCTACCGCGACCAACGTGGCAAAGGATGTGCGGGCGGTGACCCGGATCGTGGCGCCGAATTTGAAGACTCATTCCCCCCTCATGATCGAGCGCCGAGGGTGGCTGCGCTTCGCGGCGCTCGAGGCCGACCTCGAAGGATTGCGCAAAGCCGCCAAGACACGGGACTGCACTGCCAACGATGCGTTCCTCGCCGCCGTCGCGCACGGATTCGCTTTGTACCATCAACGGCACGGCAAACCCGTCGACCGGCTGCGGACCACCATCCCTGTTGATATCCGCAAGCCGGGCGACCCATTGTTCGGGAACCGGGTGAATGGTTGCCGAATCGCGATCCCAATCGGCGCCGACGACCCGGGCGCCGCGATGGCGACCTATCACGGCCTGATCAAAGGTTTGACGGGGGCTGCAAAACTTCCCTTGGCCGCCGCGCTGGGCACGGCGATCAACGCCTTCGGTCCCGCGGTGAATCTGGTCTTCGGCTTGATCATGAAACACGACGACTTCGTGCTCAGCGATGTCAACGCCGGCGATTTGGCGTTCTACCTCGCCGGCGCGAAGGTGCTCAGCATCTTTCCCTTTGGGCCCCCGATCGGCACCGCCGCCAACATCACGATGGTGGGTTATCACCACAAGGCGCTGATCGGCATCAACGTCGACGCCGCAGCGGTCCCGGACCTGGGTGCGCTCGTGGCGTGCATCCGTGAAGGCTTTGACGCGGTCATCGCCCTCGGCGACGGAGGCCAGCCGTGACGAGGTCCTCGGCCTTGGCAACGGCAGCGGGTCAGCGGCACTAGGCTGACTGAGACCCGATCTCGTGCCCAACCGTATCCGGCGAAGCAGAGGCTAGATGGAGGACATCGAGCAGACAGGCGCCTCGGCTGCCGCAGCAGACGATGCCGACCAGGGGGGACGGGGCATCCCTGACCTGCGGCGCGGTAGTGGCGGTCCGCTGTCGCAGGTGCTGGGGCCGTTCACCCGGACCGGCGGTTTCTACGCCCGGTCCTGGGGCACCTATTTGGATCGTGAGCCCGGCGAGCTTCCGGTGGCACGGCCCACCATCGCGCTCGCGACGCAGGCGTTCTTCGACGAAATCGTGCTGACGGGTTTTAGCTTGCTGCGGTCGGCCCCCGACGCGACGAGACTGGCACGGATCAATCGCGAGGTGATCGCGGCACTGGAGTTCTACGCCCAGCAGGGCTGGCTGGAAAAGCCTGAGGGGTTCTTCGCGGCTCCCCCGCCGCTGACCGACGTCACGGTCAGGACCGTGAACAACCTGGGGCGCACCTACCAGCGCATGTTCTTCGACAGTGACTACGAGCCCCATGCAGGCGAACCGGGCCGGGAACGGTGGCTGAGCTACACCGGCAATAACCGGGAATACGGCTTGATGTTGCGCCACCGCGAGCCGCGCCCCTGGCTGGTGTGCCTGCATGGCGCGGAGATGGGACGCGCCGCGCTCGACCCCCTGCTGTTTCGTGCCTGGCATCTGCACTCCGATCTCGGCCTGAACGTCGTGCTTCCCGTCCTTCCGATGCACGGCCCCCGTGCACGAAACCTGCCGAAGGGCGCCGCGTTCCCCAGCGAGGACGTGCTCAACGACGTCCACGGTGCCGCTCAGGCGGTGTGGGATATCCGGCGCCTGCTGTCCTGGATCCGCTCCCAGCAGCCCGAGGCAATGATCGGGCTGAACGGCATCTCCCTCGGCGGTTACCTCACGTCGCTGGTCGCCAGCCTCGACGACGGCCTCACCTGTGCGATTCTGGGCGTCCCGGCCGTCGATCTGGTCGAGCTGGTCGACCGCCATGCCGGCCTCAGCGGTCACGATGCCCTCCGTCAGACGATGCGGCTGGCTAAACCCATCGGCCGGATGATCTCCCCATTTGCATTGACTCCGCGCGTGCCGATGCAGGGCCGCTTCATCTACGCCGGCATCGCCGACCGGTTGGTGCACCCCCGCGACCAGGTCACCCTGCTCTGGGAGCACTGGGGCAGACCCGAGATCCACTGGTACCAGGGCGGCCACACCGGGTTCTTCCGCTCCCGACCGGTGCAGCGATTCATCGACGATGCCCTGGTGCAGTCGGGGCTTGTCGACCCCTCACGGATACGACGCAAACGCTGATACGGCCGCCGGTCGGCGTGTGGGCTCGTGGGGCGCTGTTCGTCTGTCTTGTGGCGCTTGGCCATTCGATTGCCCCTTTGTCGATTCCGATCGAGCCGCCGGACGCGCGACCCTGGCGGTCGACGGGCCGCCGCCGGGCAAAAGTTGGTCGGCCAGCGTCGGATAGTCCGCCACGGCGGCGCTCACGGCCAGCGCGGGAATGCCAGTCCCGCTAGCTCGACGGCGACCGGCCCGGGTGGCGGCCGGGCGGACGGTAATTCTCGAAGGTGTCGAGGTTGGCGGGCGGATGACGCAGCCGAGCCCGACGAGCGCTCCCCATCGGCCGCTGCGTCCGCCCGTGTGGTTCCAGGCCGGCCAAACCTTGCGCCGATGTTTACCGGCATCATCGACGGCCAGACGCAGCAGGACGGTGTCGCGGTCGGTGTCTTTGACGCCGCATAATAAGGCCGCCGCCGCCAATGCGGGCAGTAGTCGCGTGAGTCCGTGCGTCGTGACTCTGCTGCCAACCATGACTTGCGAGCCCGGTCGGATGCGCTGACCGTCTGGGCAGGGTCGCTTTCAGGATCGGCTGCACCTGCTGCGTCGGCCCCGGCCCGTTCACACAGCGTGACGAACTCCTCCAACTCGGCCGGGCGGCGATGCAACCGATCCAAGTTATAGACGATCACCGCATTCCGAGCACCCGACCCGAGATCTGCCAGCATCCGCTCGTAGTCTCGCCGCCGGTTGCCCGAGAACGCCGACACATCGTTGTCCACATACTCATCCCCAACCGACCACCCCCGGTCGGCGGCCAGCTTGCGGCAATCCTCTAACTGGCCCGTCGCTCCCAACCCCGTGCCCTCCACATCCGCGGAGATGCGGGCATAAATCGCCGTCGCGGCTTTCGCCTACCGATCGTCGAACAGCTGCTATGAGCTGGCGTGTCAGCTAACGGTTTTGGGGTAGACATGTCGCCGCGCCACGGTCAAACGACGGTCAAGAACGGGCGTCATGACTGTATTGATCTGCTAATGACCACCGCTGAACTGCGGTTTCGTGGAGCCGATGACGGGAATGGAACCCGCGTATTCAGCTTGGGAATCGGTCCGAGTTCGCGGCAGCGATCACACTCTGACGCGGCTGCTGCCTACTGAGGCGCCATCGCAAGGCTCATCCCATCTTCGAGCTCAATGAGATGATCGTGATCGTCATCGCCGAGGTCGATCTGTACCCAGTCGATTGCTCCGGTCAATACATTGCCGGTGGGTGCGTAGTCGGGTGAGGCCGGTGAATCGGTATCGGCGCCGACCTTGCCGGCCTCGGCTGCGGAGTAGATCATCGGCTGGGTCTGCTCGACGCGACCAGAACCTGCGGCACGCCGTCACCTGGTACAGGGTGACATTGCCGCCTGTGGAGGGTCAGCAGGTACAGCCAGACGCGTTGTAGCTACTGTAGAGCGAGGACCCCGCCTGGACGGCCGCGGACATCCCGCCGGCGTTCTCGAGCGCCTCGTCGGAGATGTCACTGGTGAAGACATCATCGGCAACCGCAGGGGTGCTGTTCATGGCTAAGTATCCTTCAGTTCGCGCAGCCGGCTGTGTCGCTGTCCACTGCTGAGAGAATATTTAATTTTCTATCAGTATGAGCAGCCTCGCAGCCGCTGATGGTTGAATACCCTGTGGTTTCTCTATGAATTAGCCAGGCCGGTGTGCAGCTAAATCAAGTGCAACGCCTCGCTCGATCAACCCGGGGGATCGCATGGAGGCTGGATACGAGCGCATATTGGCTCGCGCCGTGACCATCGACGAGCTGCTCTCCGACGCCTATCATCCACTGTCCGGGCAGAAGGGCGACGCAGACCTCGCGGGACGCCGGCTGGCGGCCTGGTGTCGCGCCTCGGCTAGCGGCGACTGGTCGATGTTCACCAGACGGCTACACCGTGATGGGCTGTCCATCGAGGACGCACTGGCTAGGTTCGCCACTGTCCGCCGCAACCCTTCGGTGCCCGCACCGGCGTGGATGGAAGACGCCGGTTGGGTCGCCGCGGCCGCACACCGGTCTGCTGACCCCGAACCCGCGCACGCTGACGTGGAGGTGGCCTTCGAGCAGCTGCTCGCGCCGGTGGTCGGCGATGCGCATACCCGCTTGTGGGCAGGCGTCGACCCGCAAGCTCGTGCCACTCTGACAGACGGCGCGTCCAGCGACTTGCGCGACGCGTTATTGACGGAACTGTCCGACCTTTCCGCCCCGGCGATCTACGAACGCTTCGCCGAGGCGCGCCAGCGCGGCGTCGGCTATCACGAGTTCATCTCCGACATGAGGGCGACAGGCTTTCGTCGCCTCTTCGAGGACAAGCCGGTTCTGCTGAGGCTGATGACGTCTGTGACCCGGCAGTGGATCGAGACGTCACGCGAACTGATCACCCGGTTGGCCGTGGACCTGCCGACGATCCGGCGTGACCTGCTGGGGTCGGATGCGACGTGTCGGGTAATCACCATCGAGGGAGAGCTTTCCGATCCGCACAACTTCGGTCGTACGGTCCGGATCCTCGGGTTCGAGGATGGGTCACGTGTCGTCTACAAACCCAAGGACCTTGGCGTCGACGCGGCCTGGGCCGCGCTCGTCGACAGACTGAACGACACCGCCCCCCCGGTGGACCTACGCGCCATGCGCGTACTCACTCGACACAACTACGGTTGGACTGAGTTCATCGAGCACGCGAGTTGTGCTGGCCTACAGGACTTTCGAATTTTTTTTCGGCGCGCTGGGGCATGGCTGGCGCTCTTCCACCTATTCGTTGGGGTCGACATGCATCAGGAGAACATCGTGGCGACCACGTCGCATCCGGTCCCCATCGACCTGGAGATGATCCTGCAGGCGGCCGACACCCGAATTCAACCGGATCACACGGACGACGGTGGCCAAGCCTTCATGTCAGCGATGCAGACCGTCATCGATTCCGTCATCACGATCGGGTTGCTTCCGGCGTACGGAAGGCATTCCACCAGCAAGATATTCGTGATCGGCGGGGTGAACTCGAACTCCTCGCCGCGTACGACCCTGAGCTGGTCCGACGTGAACACCGACACGATGCGGCCGGTGAAGGTGGCTGAAACCGCCACCACGATCTCCAATCTGCCCTACGTTGATGACCGTCGCGGCAGCCTCGGTGACCATCTCGACGATCTGATGTCGGGGTTCGCCGACTACGCAAAGTTCCTTCAACAGCAACACCCGCGGGATCTCCTGGACGACTTCGCCGGGTTGGTGATCCGCACGATCATCCGGCCGACCAGGTTTTATGCGAGCCTGCTGGGTCGCCTGCGGGATCACCGCACCATGGACGACGGCGTCGTCTGGTCCGCGCAGGCCGACTTCGCCGCGAGGCTGGCCGACTGGGAGAGCGATTCGGATCCCATGTGGCCGTTGCAGCACTCCGAGCGCATGGCCCTCGTAGAGCTCAACGTGCCGCATTTCACGACGGTCAGTGACGGACACGTTATCCGCGATGCGGCGGGTACCTCGATCCGCGCGGGTGGCACGTCGGGTATCGGTCGTGCGGGCGCCCGTCTTCGAGACCTGAGCGATGACGAAATCGCCTGGCAACTAGATGTGATTCGGCAGAACACTGACGTCCTGCGGCAACACTCCACCGCTCGCGACATCGGGCCGGTGAACACCGCGAGCGGGCTTGAGGGCCCCGTGTTCGCCACGGAAGCCGACGCCCTCGCCTCGACGCTGTCGGCACATGCGGTTCGCAGCGGGCAGAGCGCGGCGTGGATCGGTCTTGACTGGCTGGGCGACTCCGAGGTGTCACAGCTGGTGGTACTCGGCCCGGATCTCTACAACGGCGACTGCGGAATCGCCCTGTTCCTTGCAGCGCATGCCGCCATCACAGGCGACATGTCGTCGCGCGCTCTGGCGCTTGCGGCGCTGGCCGGGTTGCGCCGACAACTGCGGGGCCGCAATCCCGCGCACATGGCGCGGTCCTTAGGCCTCGGCGGAGGTCTCGGTTTGGGATCGATCGTCTACAGCCTGGCGGTGATCGCCGCCCTGCTCCATGACGACGGTGTTCTTGCCGACGCTCACGGCGCGGCGGAGTTGATCACCGACGACGTCGTTGCGGCAGACCGCCAACTGGACGTTCTGGGGGGCAGCGCAGGCGCGATCCTTGGTCTGCTTCGGCTGTTTCGGCAGACGGGTTCCGAAGATGCCCTCAGGCTCGCTGAGAAATGCGGACGATGGCTGCTGGCTCAAGACCGCGTCGGGCTGCCGGGAGGGCGAACCTGGGCCTCTCCCGTCTTCGGCCGCCCGCTGAACGGAATATCGCACGGAGCGGCGGGTTACGCATACAGCCTGGCGGCGTTGGCCTTTGCCACGGGCAATCAAGAATTCGAGAGTCCGGCAACCGAATGCATCGCCTTCGAGAACTCGACCTTCGACGGCGAGCACCACGGGTGGGCCGACCTGCGTGGCATCGCCGACTCGGGTTGGCCATGCAAGTGGTGCTACGGGGCCCCAGGCATCGGATTGGCGCGGATCGCAATGACGAAACTGGCCGGGGTGCCGATGGCGTCGTGTGCTACCGACATCGGTCGGGCCCTGATCGGTGTCGAGCACGGGTGGCCTTCGACAACCGACACACTGTGCTGCGGAACTCTCGGCAGCATCGAATTCCTGTGGGAAGCCGGCGACGTACTGGGTCGTCGCGACCTGCGGGACCGGGCCACAGGGCAGCTGCTGACGGTCGTCCAAACTGCGTGCGCCACAGGTGATTACGGCTGGAGCAGCGGAACCAGTCGATTCAACCTCGGCCTCTTCCGCGGCGTCGCGGGCACCGGCTACACGCTGTTGCGGGGCGTCGACCCCTCCCTGCCCAACGTGTTGATGTGGGAGTAAGCGATGGAGCAAGGGCCGATGAGCGCCCGTTCGTACATCTGGCGCAGCGCTTCAATGCTACGTAAGGTTCGCGGCGCGGTCATGTTGTCGATCGTGCTCGGCCTCACCGTGTCGGCCCTACCGTTCGTGTCAAATGCGGCCTTCGGGCCCGTGATGCAGGCCGTCGCTCACGCTGGTACGGGCGGAAACCTCAGTGGCGTATGGAATTTGGACGGCTCACTGCTGAGCCGCGGCGACGGCGCGACCTCAGGCCCGTTCGGTTGGTTGGCAACTCCGATGCCGTTCGTGGTGTTGCTTACCATCTGGGCGGTGGCGTTGGTGGCGACGCAGATCTTGGGTTTCGTCAAGTCCTGGATCGACGCACAGGTCGAGTGGAAGTTGATGACGGTCATCCGTCGGCGCGTCCACGATCACATCCAGTCGCTGTCGCTGGACTTCTTCACCGGCACCCGGATCGGCGCTCTGATGCAGCGAGTGCAGTTGGAGGCGGCAGGCGTTCAACGGTTACTGACCGTCTGCGTCATCCCACCTTCAGTCGATGCGGTGGTGTTGGTGGTCGCGCTGGCATATCTGATTGCACTGTCGTGGCAGATGACGATCGTCGCGCTGGTCCTTTCACCGTTTGCCTTTGTGGCACTTCGGTTCACCGGCAGGAGTCTTCAGGCGGCAACTCAGCGGATGATGATCGCGCACCGGGCCATGGGCGCCGAACTGGAAGAGACCGTGAGCGGCATTTCCGAGGTGCAGGTCTTCAACGCCCAACAGCGACGCAGTGAGCGGTTTCACGAGTCGTCCGAGGCGGCCGCGAAAAGCATCGCGATGATGTTGATTTGGACAAATGCAGGTACGACGAGCGCTCAGGTCTTGGTCGCATTGAGCACTGTACTGGTGCTGATCGTGGGTGTTGCGTTCAGTGCGAGCTTCGGCCTGACGTTCGCCGGCCTGGTGGTGTTCGTCGGTTTCGTTCCCACGATGTTCGCCGCTGTCCAACGAATCGTCGCCGCCTATTCGGCCTACAAGTCTGTCTTTCCGAACGTTGTCTCGACGTATGAACTGCTCGACACCGAGCCAACCGTGAAAGAGCGCCCGGATGCCTTGCCGCTGGGCGAGGTTCACGGCAACCTCGTGTTCGAGGATGTGGTCTTCAGCTATTCGGAGGAACAGAAAGTTCTTGATGGGCTTTCGTTCTCCATCGAAGAGGGTGAGACGGTGGCGTTGGTCGGGCCGATCGGATGCGGCAAGTCGACCGTCTTCAACCTGCTGCTCCGCTTCCTCGATCCGCAGCGCGGGCGGATCATGCTCGACGGCCATGACATCAGCCGCATCACGATCTCGTCGCTGCGCGAGCACGTCTCCAGGCTCGCACAGTTCCCGTTCTTCGCCAAAGACACGATCCGCGAGAACATCCGGATGGCCCGACAGGACGCGAGCGATGCCGAGGTCGAGGAAGCCTGCAGGCTGGCCCAGGTCCACACCGTCATCGTCGACCCCGCCAAGATTCAGCGCGGCTACGACACCATCGTCGATGTGCAGGTGCCGTCCGGAGGTCAGAAGCGGTTGATCGCACTCGCGCGCTGTTTGCTCCGCAAGCCGGAGGTGCTGCTCCTCGACGAACCAACGGAGAATCTGGACGCAGATCAGCGAGCGCGGCTGACACGCGTCATCCGTGACTACGCCCGCCCCAGGACCTGCATTGTGGTCAGCCACGACATGGACTTCATCGCCGCCGTTTCCGACCGCATCATCGTGCTTGACGGCGGGCGTGCCGCAGAAGAAGGCACCCACGAGACACTGCTCGCTCTCGGCGGCGTGTACCAGAAACTGCACGACGCCCAGAACGTCGACCCGGCATTCGTCCGGGGCGCCACGTCCGCCACCTAGCGGTCGAGGATCAACCGGGCTGCAACCGCAGTACCGTCCGTGCGTACCGCGGTGGCCAACCCTTGGGCGCGCGCCCTCACCGGTGCCCCAAGGATCGTGTGGAGAGCCTCTGCCAGCGACTCTGGGGTCGGTTCTGATGTCGGGTGCGCAGTCCCGATGCCAAGAGCGGCAACGCGTTCCGCATAGTAGGGCTGGTCGTAGGCGTGCGGAATCACGACCTGCGGTGTGCCTGCCCGCATCGCCTGGGTCGTGGTACCTGAGCCGCCGTGGTGCACGATCGCGGCTACCCGGGGAAGTAGTGCCTGCAGGTTGGTCTCCCCAAGGGACAGCCAGTCCGCGGAATCGTTGGATGGCGCCAGGTTGGCCCATCCCCGAAGGACGATCGCGCGGTACCCGAGGGCCCGAGCCCCAGCGATCATTGTGGGGCCCGATGTCCGTGGCATCAGGATGCTGCCGAAGCCGAACAAGATCGGCGGGTCTCCGGAGTCGAGAAAGTTCTCCAACTCGTCCGAAAGCGCTCGGTGATCGGGCATCAGCCAGGCGCCGGTTTGCACGACGTCCAACTCTGCGGACGGTGGCCACGGTGCCAGGGTTGGGTCGGCCGCCAGTAGAGGGCGGTCGGTTGTCACGTGGCTGCGCACATCGGTCACCGGCCCCAGGCCCATCGCGGCGCGTTGAACGTTGAGCCCCTCGCGCCAGGTGTCGTTCCACCACTGGGCGTCCAGGTCCCACTTGCGGCGAGTGTCGGCGTCCTCCGGTCTGGGTGGCCCGTAGACCGGGGGCGGCGAGTGCTGCGTCGACGGCAGGGCGACCGGCGCATAGGTGGCGTAAAAGTATGGGATGTCGAATATTTCAGCGACCGAGCGAGCTGAGATCTGCATCGCGGCACACCCGACGATCACATCGCAGCCAGCCGCCGCCGCGCGTAGCGCGCCGAACTGAGCGGCGACCGTACCTGCCGCGCCACCCGGTACCTTGCGGGGACCCAGCCGAAGGTCATGTCCGACGGGGAAGAAGGGCAGTTCGTGACCGTCGAGCTGCTCCTCGAACCCGGGCGGTGCGCACAGGCTGGCGTGATGGCCGACCTCACGCAAGTGCAACGCGAGCGCCACCATCGGCTGCACATCTCCGCGCGATCCAATCGTGGACAGCAGTACCCGCATCCGTCGTACCTCTCGGTCGTGCACGTGACCACACAAGTTTCGCTGTCTTGCATCGGCTTTCGACGCCTTTTTCGCATATCACTCTGTGAAAGGCCACGCGAAGGTAACATCTCGGCAAGCTATGACACCGCAGGGCGATTCCGCGCCATCATCAGCGAGGGCTCCGTTGCTGATCACAGAAGAGACTGCACCATTGCTCGTCCTCGCGGCCGGGCAGCGCTGCGGCAGCACACTGATCCAGCGACTGCTGTGCTCGCATCCGCGGGTGCGGATCTGGGGTGAGCACCTCGGTCAGGTCCGCCAGCTGCTAACCGCCGGGCAGCGACTTCGTCGGTGGACCGAGTCCAACGGCATGGCGGGCCGAAACGAACTGGCGGCCAATGGATATCACGGGTTCATCGCCAACCTGACGCCGGAGCGCGGCGATGTCGACGACGCATGCGTCTCGTTCATCGATACGCTGTTCGCCAAGCCGGCACGCGAAGCCGGCAGGCCCATCTGGGGCTTCAAAGAGGTCCGCTACGGGCTTCCGGATGTGCTGGTGCTGCGGGAACTCTTCCCGCAACTGCGGGTGGTTCAGTTGGTGCGAGACCCCCGCGACGTGCTGCGCAGCCTCGATGAATGGGAACGCAGTCCGGGATGGAGCCGCGTCGACACCGAACAGTCCCTGCGCAACTGGCTCAGCGTGGCCGGCAGCTTCGTCGGCTCGGGAACCGATCCGTATCTGCGCAGCTTCATCCTTCCGGTCCGCTACGAGGATCTGATCCACTTCAGTGAATGGTGGACCACGGCCATCGCCGAGCACTGCAACCTCGAAGCTGATCTCCTCGACAGGTCGGTCTTCGATCAGCGGGTGCACACAGCTGGCCCGCGCGGCAGAACCGACCGGCAGCTTCGCGACTGGTCGGGCCTCCCGGCGTCGCTACGAGCGCTTGTCGAGGACGAAGAACTTCAGATGGTCGCGTCCACCTACGGATACGACCTTGCCTAGAGCACGGCGAAGCGCGGCGAGTATTGACCCGACCGCACTAGCGAACGGTTCAATCCGTGTGTCTCGCCGATCCACGGTCAAACGACGGTCAAGAATGGTGGACGGCCCCTGGTCGAGATGTGCCCACGCCGCTGACCAGCGAAAACGTGGAGCCGATGACGGGAATCGAACCCGCGTATTCAGCTTGGGAAGCTGATGTTCTGCCATTGAACTACATCGGCGCGGTTGCCCCAGAAGGCTAACATCCGGGCGCTGGACCAGCCGTAACAGTTCAACGCCAATGCCGTAATGGGATTATCCCGACAAATTTAAAATGCTCACATTTATTATTTCGTTATTGTGTCGTAATGTGCTCGGGGTGGGTCGGCACAGATTAGCCAGGAAGCGACGGAAGTCGCCGGTACTCCTGGCAGCGCTGCTGGCTCCCGCTGCCGTCTTCTTCGCGGTCGCCGGCGATGTCGGTCCATTCACCGTCCCGGCCGAAGCCAAACCCGTTATTGGTGACGTCGCGCCGAGCCGTTTGGAAATCGTCGCGGCGGAATCGAATTTGCCGCATAGCGCGGCAGGTGTGGGTGCCCCGGATGCCCACCAGGCCGCATCGAGATACCACGTCCGCTCTCGTTTCCTACCCGTCGGACTCGCATCGGAGCAGGGCCTGCAGGTGAGAACGATCCTGGCGTCCCGAGCTATCGGCGCGACCTTCCCCGAGATTCACGAAATCGGCGGTGTCCGACCGGATCCGCTGCCCTGGCATCCTCTCGGTCTGGCGCTGGATGTGATGATCCCTAGTCCCGAGAGCCCGCAGGGAATCGCGCTGGGCAACGAGATCGTCGCGTACGTACTGAAGAACGCGCATCGATTCGGCATACAGGACGCGATTTGGCGCGGCGTCTACTACACGCCCAACGGAGCGCAAGCGAGCAGGCTCGGCCACTACGACCACGTCCACGTCACGACGACCGGAGGCGGCTACCCCAAGGGTGGCGAAATGTATCTCGCCGACTGAGCCAGGACAACGAGCACTAGCCAACAGATAGGCTCGTCGCGTGCTGCTCTCCGATCGTGACCTCAGGGCCGAAATCTCCGCCGGCCGGTTGGGCATCGACCCGTTCGACGACGCCCTGGTGCAGCCCTCCAGCGTTGACGTTCGCCTCGACAGCATGTTCCGGGTGTTCAACAACACCCGCTATACCCACATCGACCCCGCCAAGCAGCAGGACGAACTGACCAGCCTGGTGGAACCCGCCGACGGAGAGCCGTTCGTCTTGCACCCGGGCGAGTTCGTGCTCGGCTCGACCCTGGAGCAGGTCGCGTTAGCCGACGACCTTGCCGGGCGTCTGGAAGGCAAGTCCTCGCTGGGCCGGCTCGGCTTGCTGACGCACTCGACCGCGGGATTCATCGATCCCGGCTTCACCGGTCACATCACCCTTGAGCTCTCCAACGTCGCCAACCTGCCGATCACCCTGTGGCCGGGCATGAAGATCGGCCAGCTGTGCATCCTGCGATTGACGAGCCCGGCCGAGCACCCGTACGGCAGTTCGCGGGTCGGCTCGAAGTACCAGGGCCAGCGGGGACCAACCCCGTCTCGCTCCTATGAGAACTTCATAAGGTCTACATAGCTTCCAGAGCGTGCCCGCACACGGTTCCTGCGGGATTATTAGATAGTCAATGATTTCTCCTCCGCGCGGGCGCAGCCCGCCTGGCACCACCTTTGGAGGGGTTGGTTTTGGATATCGTGCTCGGAGTCTCGATCGCACCGACGTCGGTCCAGATGATCGTGGTCGAAGGCGAGAACGCCGACGGTGCAGTGGTCGAAGAGGATGGGTTTGCGCTCGCCGCCGTCGATGACACAGAACCCACCGCGGTACCCGACCGGGTGATCTCCGCGATCCTGGGTACCCGCGAGGGCGCCGCCGATGCCGGGCTTCAGCTGTCCTCCATCGGAGTCACGTGGACGGACCAGCTGCATGCGGCCGTGCTCCGCGACGCGCTGGCCTCCTACAAGCTCGAGAATGTGATGCTCGTCTCAGCGTTCCTGGCTGCCGCCGCGCTGGGCCAATCCGTTGGCGGGGCAATGGGTTACGACACCACTGCGGTGCTGTTCGTGGAGCCCGAGACCGCGACGCTGGCGCTCGTCGAGACCTCCGACGGATCCATCACCGCTGTCTACAGAGAAGAGATTGTTGCCGAGTCCTACGACGAGGCCACCGCACAACTCACCGGGATGATCGCCGGGCTCGACGAGCTGGACTTACCGCCCGGCGGCGTGTTCTTGGTCGGTTCGGGCGTCGACGTCGGGCCCATCAAGCCGGCGCTGGAGTCGGCGACTTCACTGACCGTGAGCGCGCCGGAAGAGGCCGAGACGGCGCTGGCCCGCGGCGCCGCGCTGGCGTCGGCGAACGCGCCATTGTTCGCGTCGTCGACCGCGGCGCTGGCCTACGCGCAGGACCCGGGCACCGGTGCCGTCGACCCGTACGCGATGCCCGAATACTTCGGCATTTCCTACCTGGCCGGCAGCGAGGAGCACGGCGACGACGACCGCGCCTACAGCCTGGTGCCGGACGACGACGCCGACGCTCCGACTGTCGTCATCAACCCGTCCAACCTCATCGAGCCGGACGAAAGCCAACCGCGTCGCCGGCCAGTGCTGCTGCTCGGCAGTGGGATGGCAGTGATCGCGATCAGCGCCGTGGTCGCGCTCGAGATTGCACTGGCCATTGGCATCCGCACGACGAACGTGGCCGTGCAGCCCAGCCCAAACCAAAACCTCATCGTCCCAACCCAACCGGCTCCTGCGCCCCCACCGGTTGAGGCGTCCGCCCCGAAGCCGAGATTTACCCTGCCCGCGCCCGCGGCGGCGCCCAAGCCCTTGATGCCGGCCCTCGCGGCACCGCTGCCTGCGGCTCCTCCGCCGCTGCCGGCGGCCCCGCTGCCTGCAGCTCCTCCGCCGGTGCCGGTTCCGGTCGTGGTGCCTCCGGCAATGCCGCTTCTAGTGCCGCCGGTCCACGTGCCCGCTCCGGATTGGATCATGAGCCCGCCGGTGATCCAGGCCCCGCCGCGTGTGCTGCCGCCACCTGTGCTGCAGCAACCGCCGCCGGTCCATATCCCGGAGCCGCGGGTCACAGTCCCGCAGTCACCGCCGCATCAAACTCCTCCAGAATCCGGCCCGAAGCCCGGTGGCCCTGCGAGTGGCCCTGGCGGTCAGGGCGGTGGGCATGTTCCACCTCCCGGCACGGGGTCGGGTGGCGCCAATGGCGGCGGCCCCGGTCACTACCCCGGCTCGGGCCCCGGTGGTCTCGGCGGCGGGCATGTCCCTCCCCCCGGTACTGGTCCCGGTGGTGAGGCTGGCGGTGGCCCCGTTCACGTTCCCGGCGGTGGCCCCGGCACAGGCTCAAGTGGTGAGGGTGGCGGTGCTCCCATTCATGTTCCGGGCGGTTCGATCGGTGGTGGCGGTCCCTTTGGCGGCGGCGGGCCCATCGGCGGCGGGCATGCTCCGGGCGGGCCCATTGGTGGCGGGCCTTCGGGTGGTCCCGGCGGCGGTGGTGGACCCTTTGGTGGTGGCGGTCCCTTCGGCGGCGGTGGCGGCCATGCCCCTAGCGGGCCCATTGGTGGCGGTCCGATCGGCGGTGGCGGTCTCTTCGGCGGCGGTGGCGGTCCCTTCGGCGGTGGCGGTCCCTTCGGCGGCGGTGGCGGCCATGCCCCCAGCGGCCCCATCGGCGGTGGACCCTTTGGTGGTGGCGGTCCCTTCGGCGGCGGTGGCGGCCATGCCCCCAGCGGCCCCATCGGCGGTGGACCCTTTGGTGGTGGCGGTCCCTTCGGCGGTGGCTTCGGCGGTGGCTTCGGCGGCGGCGGTCACAGTGGCGGTGGCTTCGGTGGCGGCGGCGGCCACAGCGGTGGCGGCGGCCACCACTAGGTGGTCCGGACGCGACAGCAGGTCTTTACCTCGCCTAAAGATGCGCGCGTAGGGTCGAATTATCGGGGTGGGGCAAATAAAATATCGCCTAGCTAATCCCGGCTAATCCCGGATCTTTGAGCCCGCACTGCCGTGGCATTAAAAGACCCGGTGAATGGTCAGAATGTGCTGCCAGCGCAGGGCAGCGAACAAACTCAGAGGGAGTTTAACGCAGTGGTGGGCATCGTGCTTGGCGTCTCAATGGCGCCAACGAAGGTGCGCATGGTGCTCGTCGAAGGGGAAAGCGCCGACGGGGTCACCGTCGACCAAGACGACTTCGACGTCGCCGGCGACGAGGCGCCCGCGAGTGCGCCCTCGCAGGTGATCTCGGCCATTTTGGGCACACGGGAAGGCGCCACCGAGGGCGGCTTCCAACTGCTCTCGAGCGGAGTGACGTGGACCGATCACGCTGAGGCCGCGCTGCTGCGCGATGCGCTGATCGCCCACAAGATCCAGAACGTCATGCTCGTCTCGGCCTTTATGGCCGCGGCCGCCCTCGCCCAGGCCGTCGGCGACGCCACCAACTACGCGCGCACCGCGCTGCTCTTCGTCGAGCCGTATACCGCCACGTTGGCCGTGGTCAACACCGCCGACGGCTCGGTCACCGACGTGCACCGCAGAGTTCTTGCTGACGACGAGGACCGGGCCGTGGCCGAGCTCGTCGAAATGATCGCCGGTGCTGAGACTTTGGAAACGGACCCGAATGGCGTGGTCGTCGTCGGCTCCGGCGTCGACATCCCGCTGATCAAACCGGCGCTGGAGGCCGCGACCTCGCTCGATGTGTCGGTGCCCGACGAGCCGGAAATGGCTCTCGCCCGCGGTGCGGCGCTCGCGTCGGCGAATGCGCCGTTGTTCGCCTCATCAACCGCGGCGCTGGCCTACGCACTCGACCCCGGGACCGGCCAGGTGGACCCCCTGGCGCTCGCGGGGCCGTCGCCGGGACTTCTCCCCGGATATCTGCCCGACTATCGAGCCGCTCCCGTGCCTGCCGACGACGCCCGGAAAGGCCGGGTAGACGTTGCCTACAGCGCCGTGCCGGACGAGGACGCTGATGCCCAGACCGCCACGGGTCTCGACGAGGCCGTGCAGCGCCGCAAATCTATTCTGCTGGTGGGCAGCACGCTGGCGGTGATATTCACTACCGCGGTGGTGGCGCTGGAGATTGCGCTGGCAATAAGCATTCGCCCCACAGTTGCGTTGCGGCCCAACCCTAACGAAAACATTGTCGTACCAACGCATTCCGCGCCCGCGCCGCGTCCAGCTTCGGCGCCGAAGCCGAGAGTCGCGTCGCCGGCGCCCGTCGCAGTGCCTCGTCCCATGAACGTGCCGGCGCCGATCCCCGCTGCGCCGCGGGTGCCGGTGGTCGCGCCGCCTGTTCCGGTGTTCATTCCCCGCGCGCCGGTACTCCAGCCCCCGGTGCCCCGTGGCCCCTTCGGCAGGGGACCGGGACCACGTGGGCCGTTCGGCGGTGGTCATGGGCCGTTCGGCGGCGGTCTCTTCGGTGGGGGTCATGGTCCGTTCGGCGGGGGACCGGGACTACGTGGGCCGTTCGGCGGTGGTCATGGGCCGTTTGGGGGCGGTCTCTTCGGTGGGGGTCATGGTCCGTTCGGTGGCGGTCCGTTCGGACACGGCCTCTTCGGCGGTGGTCATGGATTCGGTGGCTTCGGCCACCACTAGCCATCTCGCCTTGGGCAGAGCCAGCGGAACGGGCGTAAAATCGTGTCGCTTGGGGAATACAGGGTGGGGACTCGTGACGTCTCGAGGTGGCCGGAGCCTGCGATGACGACGATCCCCACGGCACTGTCTAGCAAATGACAATGGAGGGGCTTTGGACACCGTACTTGGTGTGTCGATGGCGCCGACGGCAGTCCGGATGGTTCTGGTCGAGGGCGAAAATGGCAATGGCGCCACCGTCGACGAAGACAATTTCGACGTTGCTGCCGACGATGACACGGCAACGGCTAGCGCAGCGAACCAGGTGGTCTCGGCGATCCTGGGCACCCAAGAGGGTGCCGCCCAGGGCGGCTACCAGCTGACATCGACAGGCGTCACCTGGACCGACCCCATCGAGGCCGCCGCGCTGCGTGACGCGCTGGCCGCGCACAAGGTCGAGAATGTGATGCTGGTCTCGGCCTTCCTGGCCGCGGCCGCTCTGGCGCAGGCCGTCGGCAACGAAACCAACTACGCGCAGACCGCGCTGCTGTTCATCGAACCCGACACCGCGACCTTGGCGCTCGTCGATACCTCCGACGGCTCGATCGCCGATGTGCACCGCCAGCCCCTGCCCGACGACGATGACGCGGCGGTGGCGCAGCTGGTCACGATGGTCTCGGCGGCAGAGGCGCTGGAGACGCGTCCGGGCGCCGTGTTCGTCGTGGGCTCCGGCGTGGATGTTCCGCTGATCAAGTCGGCACTGGAGTCCGCAACCTCGCTCCCGTTGGCGATGCCCGAGGAGCCGGAAACCGCGCTGGCCCGCGGAGCGGCGCTGGCGTCGGCGCACGCGCCGCTGTTCTCGTCATCCACCGCGGCTCAGGCATACGCGCAGGACCCCGGCACCGGTGCGATCGACCCGTTCGCGATTGCCCCCGGATATTTCGACATCCCAGGCGACGAGGGCGCGCTGGCGTACAGCGCCGTCCACGACGAGGCCTACACCGGTGAGCACACCGCCGCCACCGCGCTTGCTGACTATCACGACCACAGGTCGTTCGGGCTGCTCGGCAGCGTGGTCGCGGCGATCTTCATTGTCGGCGTGGCGGCACTGGTCGTTTCACTGGCCATCGCGATCCGACCGACGTCCGGCGTGAAACCCGCGCCAAGCCAGAACATCGTCGCCCCGCCCACGGCTCCCGCAGCCCCGGCACCTGCTCTGGCGCCAGCGGCTCCTGCTCTGGCACCAGCGGCCCCCGCGCCCGAGGCGGCCCCGATCCCGGCTCCGGCACCTGTTCCTCAGGCCCCCGCTCCTGCTCCGGTCGCGGTGCCCGCGCCTGCTCCGGCCCCGGTGCCGGCGGCGCCTGCGCCGATACCCGAGGCTCCGGCGCCCGTTCCGGTACCGGCGGCCCCGGCTCCCGCACCGGTCGCGCCGATTCCCATCCCGATCCCACTGCCTATACCTCCGATCATCGGCGGGCCGCTAGGTCCCGGTGGCGGCGGGTTCCCCGGTAACCAAGGCCACGACGGCGGCGGCTTCCCAGGCGGCGGTCACGGTGAGGGCGGCTTCCCCGGTTTCGGCGGCGGCCACGGCGGTTTCGGCGGCGGCCACGGCGGTTTCGGCGGCGACCACGGCGGGTTCGGTCACCGGTAGTTCTCGAAAGAGTCACCTAGTCATCTCCCGTTTGCCTCCCGCTTAGCGGAGCGATGCAGTTCGCTCATCGCGGCCACCTACACACGGTGGTATGCGATGCAGCGTCTTTGGTACTGGGTATCTGGGTGCCACGCACGCGGTCGGGATGGCGGAACTGGGACACGAGGTCGTCGGCGTTGACATCGACCCCGGAAAGGTCGCCAAGCTCGCCGCGGGTGACATCCCCTTCTACGAGCCAGGTCTCCGAGAGCTGTTGGCCGACAACCTGGCTGCCGGGCGGCTGCGGTTCACCACCGACTACGACCTGGCGGCCGATTTCGCCGACGTGCATTTCCTGGGCGTCGGCACGCCGCAGAAGAAGGGCCAATACGGCGCCGACCTCTCCCACGTCCACGCCGTCATCGACAGCCTTGTGCCGCGGCTGACCAGGGCGGCGGTGCTGGTGGGCAAATCGACTGTCCCAGTAGGCACTGCCGCAGAGCTGGGTGAGCGGGCGGCCGCGCTGTCACCCGCGGGGGTCGACGTTGAAATCGCCTGGAATCCGGAGTTCCTGCGCGAGGGACACGCGGTGCACGACACCCTGGAGCCGGACCGCATTGTGCTTGGCATCCAGCAGGATTCGGTACGCTCAGAGTTCGTCGTCCGCGAGTTGTACGCACCGCTCCTCGACGCCGGTGTGCCGTTCCTGGTAACCGATTTGCAGACAGCGGAATTGGTCAAGGTTTCGGCCAACGCCTTTCTGGCGACCAAGATTTCGTTTATCAACGCGGTCTCCGAGGTGTGCGAGGCCGCGGGTGCCGATGTCACGCTGCTGGCCGATGCGCTCGGTTACGACTCTCGGATCGGACGCAAATTCCTCAACGCGGGCTTGGGATTTGGCGGTGGCTGCCTACCCAAGGACATCCGGGCGTTCATGGCCCGCGCGGGTGAGCTGGGAGCCAACCAGGCGCTGACGTTCCTGCGCGAGGTCGACAGCATCAACATGCGCCGGCGCACCAAAATGGTTGAGCTGGCCACCAGCGCATGCGGCGGTTCGCTGCTGGGTGCCAACATCGCCGTGCTCGGCGCGGCGTTCAAGCCCGAGTCCGATGATGTCCGCGACTCGCCCGCACTCAACGTCGCGGGCCAGCTGCAGCTCAACGGCGCCGCGGTCAACGTCTACGACCCGAAGGCCCTGGAGAACGCCCGTCGCCTGTTCCCGACGCTGAACTACGCGGTTTCGGTGACCGAGGCGTGCGAGGGCGCGGACGCGGTATTGGTGCTGACCGAGTGGCAGGAGTTCACCAACCTTGACCCGAACGACCTCGCCGACCGGGTGCGGGCCCGCGTCGTGGTCGACGGCCGCAACTGCCTGGACGCCGAGCGCTGGAAGCAGGCGGGCTGGCGGGTGTTCCGACTCGGAGCGCGACGCCCCTAGCGCACACCCTGGGCGGGTAGCCTGATTCCGTGGATTACGCGGCCGCCTTTGTCGAGGAAAACCGCGCGTTTGCGGAGTTTTTCCGCGATGTCGACGACTCACACCCGGTGCCGACCTGCCCGGGCTGGACCCTCAAGCAGCTGTTCCGCCATGTCGGGCGCGGCGATCGCTGGGCAGCCCAGATCGTGCGGGACCGCCTCGACCAGCCGCCCGACGTCCGCAGCGTCGAAGGCGGCAAGCCGCCGCCGGACCCGGCCGACGCGATCTCCTGGTTGCACGGCGGGGCACAGCGGTTGCTCGACGCCGTCGAGCAGTCGGGCGTGGAGACACCGGTGTGGACCTTTCTGGGGGAGCGTCCGGCGAACTGGTGGATCCGGCGCCGGCTGCACGAAACGTCGGTGCATCGCGCCGACGCAGCCATCTCGCTGGGACGCGAATTCGTCCTCGCCCCCGATGTCGCGGCGGATGGGATCAGCGAGTTCCTCGAGCGGATCGCGATCCAGGCCGGCAGCAACGGAGACCCACTGCCGCTCGAAGCCGGCAAAACCGTGCACCTGCACGCGACCGACCCAGGGCTGGGTGAAGCCGGCGAATGGACGGTCAGCGTCGCCGGAGCGGGCATCGCCTGGTCACACGAACACGGCAAGGGCAGTGTGGCGTTGCGGGGCGGGGCCACCGAGCTGTTGCTGGCGATGTCTCGGCGAACTTCGCTCGCCGAGACGGGTATCGAGATGTTCGGCGACGACGCCGTGTGGCAAAGCTGGCTGGAGCGCACGCCTCTCTAACAACGTCGGGGAAACGACGTGCTGTGCAGGGCCACACGGTAATTTGCAGATCATGACCACCTCGGAGATCGCCACCGTTCTGGCTTGGCACGACGCTCTCAATACCTCTGACATTGCGACTTTGGAGGCTTTGTCCAGCGACGACATCGACCTGGCCGACACGCACGGAGCCCAACAGGGCCACGAGGCGCTGCGCACGTGGGCCTCCGCCGGCCGGGCGGCCACCGAACTCGGCAAGATGTATGTGCACGACGGCGTCGTGGTCGTCGAACAAACGGGCGGCGCCCCCGATGCGGTCACCAAAACCGCGTTGGCGTTCCGAGTTGTCCACGACCATGTCACTTCGGTTTTCCGTCATCAGGACTTGGCGTCGGCGCTCGCGGCCACCGAACTCACCGAGGCCGACCTCGTTACCTAGGACATAGGAGCCACTTCATGCGCGGAATCATCTTGGCCGGCGGTTCGGGCACTCGCCTGCACCCGATCACGATGGGCATCAGCAAGCAGCTTTTGCCCGTCTACGACAAGCCGATGATCTACTACCCGCTGTCCACGTTGATGATGGCCGGAATACGCGACATTTTGGTGATCACCACCCCGCATGACGCGGCCGGCTTTCAGCGACTCCTCGGCGACGGTTCGCAATTCGGTATCGACCTCAGCTACGTCAAGCAGGAGAAGCCAGACGGTCTGGCACAGGCTTTCGTCCTGGGCGCCAAGCACATCGGCAGTGATTCCGCGGCTTTGGTGTTGGGGGACAACATCTTTTACGGCCCGGGGTTGGGCACCAACCTCAGCCGCTTCCAATCCGTCAGCGGCGGAGCCATTTTCGCGTATTGGGTGGCGAACCCGTCGTCCTACGGTGTCGTCGAGTTCGGCGAGGACGGGATGGCGTTGTCATTGCAGGAGAAACCCGAAACGCCGAAATCCAAGTACGCGGTGCCGGGCCTGTACTTCTACGACAACGACGTGATCGAAATCGCCAAGGGCTTGAAGAAGTCGGACCGCGGCGAGTACGAGATCACCGAGGTCAACCAGATCTATCTCAACCGCGGCCGGCTGTCGGTCGAGGTCCTGGCCCGCGGCACCGCGTGGCTGGACACCGGCACCTTCGACTCGCTGCTGGATGCCAGCGACTACGTCCGCACTCTGGAACGTCGGCAGGGTCTGAAGGTCGGCGTCCCAGAGGAAATCGCCTGGCGGCAGGGCTGGATCAGCGACGAGGAGATGGCGACACGTGCACACTCCATGGTCAAGTCCGGGTACGGCGGCTACTTGCTGGAGCTGATGGAACGGGGCTGACCTCGCCGGGTTTGGCCAGCACCGCGGCGATCGCCGTCGTCAACGGCACCGACAGCGCCAGCGCGATTCCGCCGACCGCGGAGCGCACGAGTTCGATGGCCACGCTCTCGCTGATCAGCACGTCGCTCAGCGACCGGTTGGCGACGCTGAACAGCAGCAGCAGCGGCAACGAGCTGCCGGCGTAAGCCAGCACCAGCGTGTACACCGTGCTGGCAATGTGATCGCGCCCCACCCGAATTGCGCTCAGGAAGATCGTCCGCCGGGAGGTGTCGCCGCCGACGTGGGCAAGCTCGAACACGGTCGAAGCCTGCGTCACGGTCACATCGTTGAGCACACCCAGCGATCCGATGATGAACCCGGCCAGCAGCAGGCCGCTGATCGACACACTGCCCAGATACGCGCTGACCGCAGAGTTCTGCTCATCCGAGAGCCCAGTCAAGTGCACGAGTTCGATTGCCGCCCAAGATAATCCGGCGGCCAGCAGTAACGCCGACAAGGTGCCCAGCAAGGCGGCGCTGGTGCGCAGGTTCACACCGTGCGCGAGATAGATGACCACGTACAGGATCGCCGCCGACGCCACCAGGGCCACCGGGACCGTGGGCGCGCCGTCGCGCAGCGCCGGCAGCAAGAACACCACCAGCACCAAGAATGCGACCACGATGCCCACCAGCGCCAGCAGCCCGCGCCAGCGCGCCACCGCCACAATGACCACCGCGAACGCCAGGGCCAGCCCGACCAGCGACCAGCCGCGCTCGAAGTCGTAGAACGCATACGTGGTGGAGCCTTGGGCGTCGACCTGCCGCACGACCCGGATGTGGTCACCTGCACTGAATTGCGGTTGGCCGGGCCCGGGGGAGAACTCCAGCAGGGTTTTCGCGCCGGCATTCGGCCCCGAATCGATTGCGACCAACGTCTCCACGCAGCGTCCAGTGCCCGGAGCTCCCGGCTGCGGAGCCGTGGTGAGCACCTGACTGGCCGACGGGCTGCCGCAGTCGCCCAGTCCGCTGGACAACACGTGCGCGCGCTGGGTGCTCACCGCTCCACCGGTCGCGCTCTGGAACGGCATCGGGATGTCGACATGCTGGCGGCTCGGCCACAACAGCGCCGCGCCCGCGATCACCGCTATTCCGATCGCAATCAGCAGTCCCACGACGATTTTGGCGGGCAGTGGCCCCAGCGGGGACGGACCTGACGACAGGTTGTGCGAGTGCGAGTGGGTCACCCGCTCCACCGTAGAGGCGGCGCGAACCTGCTTACTGTCGATAGGCACTCAGGAAGTTGCCCAGCCGCTCGATCGCGGCCGACAGATCACGCGCCCACGGCAGCGTCACGATGCGCAGGTGATCCGGTGCCGGCCAGTTGAAGCCGGTACCCTGGCCTACCAGGATCTTCTCCTGCAGCAGCAGATCCAGGACCAGCTGTTCGTCGTCGGCGATGTCGTAAACCTCGGGGTCGAGCCGCGGAAACGCGTACAGCGCGCCTTCCGGCTTGACGCAGGACACCCCGGGAATCTCGTTGAGCTTGGTCCACGCGACGTCGCGTTGTTCGAGCAGCCGACCGCCGGGCAGCACCAGGTCGTCGATGCTCTGGTAGCCGCCGAGGGCGACCTGGATCGCGTGCTGCGCCGGAACGTTCGGGCACAACCGCATGTTGGCGAGCAGGCTGATTCCCTCGATAAAGCTGCCGGCGTGCTCCTTGGGCCCGGTGATCGCCAGCCATCCCGCCCGGTAGCCGGCGACCCGGTAGGCCTTCGACAGGCCGTTGAAGGTCAGGCACAACATGTCCGGGGCGAGCGTGGCCAGGCTGATGTGCTTGGCGTCGCCGTAGAGGATCTTGTCGTAGATCTCGTCGGCGAGTAGCAGCAGTTGGTGCTTGCGCGCCAGCTCGACGATCTGGCTGAGGATTTCGCGGCTGTAGACGGCGCCGGTGGGGTTGTTCGGGTTGATCACGACAAGCGCCTTGGTGCGCTCGGTGATCTTCGACTCCATGTCGGCGAGATCCGGCTGCCAGCCCTGCGTTTCGTCGCACAGGTAGTGCACCGGCGTGCCGCCGGCCAGCGACGTCGACGCCGTCCACAACGGGTAGTCGGGGGAGGGGATCAGTACCTGGTCGCCGTTGTCCAGCAGGGCCTGCAGCGTCATCGTGATCAGCTCGGAACATCCGTTGCCCAAGAAGACGTCGTCGACGTCGAAGCGCGGGAATCCGTCGACCAGTTCGTACCGGGTGACCACGGCCCGCCGGGCCGGCAGGATGCCCTGCGAGTCGGAGTAGCCCTGGGCGTACGGCAGCGCCTGGATCATGTCGCGCATGATCACGTCGGGTGCATCGAAGCCGAACGGCGCCGGGTTGCCGATGTTGAGCTTGAGGATGCGGTGGCCCTCGGCCTCCAGCCGCGCAGCATGCTGGTGCACCGGGCCGCGGATTTCGTACAGAACGTCCTGAAGCTTGGACGACTGCGCGAAGGTTCGCTGCCGGTGGTGGCCGGGGCTGTGCACGGGCACCTGGTGAGTGGTCACGTCACCTATGGTGCCATCGTTGTCCACTTAAATTTGCTGGTCGACGCCAATCTGTGATCAGCGCTTACCCGGTGGACGGGCGCCGCGTGCGATGCCGAGCCCCTTGACAGGGGCTGGCGGAGGTGCCGCGTCGCCGTTGGATTCCCCGGACGGCTCCGGCTTCGGCTCCGGTTTGACCTCAGCCTTTTGCTCGCCGGCCGCGGGGGCCTCCGCTTTGGCTTCGGCTGCCGGGGCTTCGGAGGCCGGGGCCGCAGGCGCGGCTTTCTTGGCACCGGGCCGCTTGGCGCCCGCGGCGATACCCAGGCCTTTCACCGGCGCGGCCGGCGCCTTCGGCTCCTCGGCCTCGGGCTCGGCGGCCTCCGCCGTGGTTTCACTGGTTTGCTCGGCTGCCGCCGGCTTGGCGGCCGGGGCCGCCGCCTTCTTGGCGCCCGGTTTCCTCGCGCCGGCGGCCATACCAAGTCCCTTGGCAGGCGCAGCCTCGGCGGTCTCGGTGCTTTGCTCGGCTGCGGGGGCCGCGGCTTTCTTGGCGCCGGGTCGCTTGGCGCCGCCGGCGATACCCAGCCCCTTCGCGGGTGCGGCGGCCTTGGCGGGCTGCTCCGGCTCGGGGGCCGCGGGTTCCTCGGTCTTGGCGGGCGCTTCAGCCGGGGCGGCCGGTGCAGCGGCCGTGGGCTCGGCTTTCGCGGCCCGTTCTGCCTTTTCCGATGCTTCCTTTGCGGCCGTGCCCTTCTCCGGCAGCGTCGCCTTGTCGTACTCGAGCGACCCGAGCAGGATCTGCGCGACGTCGAGCACCTCGACGCCACTGCGGCCGGCCTCTTCCTGCCGGTCGTTGACACCGTCGGTGATCATCACCCGGCAGAACGGGCACCCGGTCGCGATCGTCGCGGCATTGGTGGCCAACGCTTCGTCGACGCGCTCGTGGTTGATGCGCTTGCCGATGTGCTCTTCCATCCACATGCGTGCACCGCCGGCGCCGCAGCAGAAGCTGCGGTCGGAGTTACGCGGCATTTCGGTGAGGTTCGCCCCGGCGAAACCGATCAGCTCGCGCGGCGCCTCGTACACCTTGTTGTGCCGGCCCAGGTAGCAGGGGTCGTGATACGTAATGTCCTGCGAGACAGGCGTTACCGGAACCAGCTTCTTGTCGCGCACCAACCGGTTGAGCAGCTGGGTGTGGTGCAGCACGCTGTAGTTGGCGCCCAGCTGGCGGTATTCCTTACCGATCGTGTTGAAGCAGTGCGGGCAGGTGACGACGATCTTGCGGTCGACGGTCTCCACGCCCTCGAACACCCCGTCCAGGGTTTCGACGGCCTGCTGGGCCAGCTGCTGGAACAGGAACTCGTTGCCGGACCGGCGTGCCGAGTCACCGTTGCAGGTCTCCCCGGTGCCGAGCACCATGTATTTCACCCCGGCGACGGCCAGCAGTTCGGCGACGGCCTTGGTGGTCTTCTTGGCCTTGTCGTCGTAGGCGCCGGCGCAGCCCACCCAGAACAGGTACTCGTAGCCGTCGAAGCTCTCGACGTCCTCGCCGTAGACCGGGACGTCGAAGTCGACCTCGTCGATCCAGTTGGTCCGGTCTCCGGCGTTCTGGCCCCACGGGTTGCCCTTGGCCTCCAGGTTCTTGAACAGCACCGACAGCTCGGAGGGGAACTCCGACTCCATCATCACCTGGTAGCGGCGCATATCGATGATGTGATCGACGTGCTCGATGTCCACCGGGCACTGCTCGACGCAGGCGCCGCAGGACACGCACGACCACAGCACGTCGGGATCGATGACACCGCCCTGCTCGGCGGTGCCGACCAGGGGACGGGCCGCCTGCTCGGGTCCGTGCCCGGGAATCCGGCCGAAGCCGGACTCCGGAACATGGTGGCCTTCTTCCTTTACCGTCTCGAGGTCCAGACCCTCAAGCGGCTCGGCGGTCTTCTCCCCCAGGATGTAGGGCGCCTTGGCCATCCAGTGGTCGCGCAGGTCCATGATGACGAGCTTGGGCGACAGCGGCTTACCGGTATTCCAGGCCGGGCACTGCGACTGGCAGCGCCCGCACTCGGTACAGGTAGCGAAGTCGAGGTTCGCCTTCCAGGTGAAGTCCTCGATCTTGCCGCGACCGAAAATATCGTCCTCGCCGGGATCTTCGAAGTTGATCGGCTTGCCACCGGACTCCATGGGCAGCAGCGGGCCCAGGCCGTCGGGCAAACGTTTGAAGGTGACGTTGATCGGGGCCAGGAAGATGTGTAGGTGCTTGGAGTGCAGCACGATGAGCAGGAAGAACAGCGCCACAGCGATGTGGGTGATCAGCGCGAACGTCTCGATCCACTCGTTGGCAGTCGTACCCAGCGGATGCATGAGCGCGCCCATACCGTGCGAGAAGAACGCACCCCCGCCGTAGGGGAAGTTCCCGGTGTTGACCGCGGCACCGCGAAAGATCGCAAAGCTGAAAATGACCAAAAAGATCATGAACAGAATCAGCCACGCGCCGCCGGTGTGTGAACCATAGAACCGCGACGAGCGGCCGTATTCCTTTGGCTCGCTGCGCAACCGGATGATCGCGAACGTCGTAATGCCGGCTAGTACGGCCAGCGCGATGAAGTCCTGCAGAAAGCCCAGCGCGTCCCAGCGGCCGACGATGGGGATGTGGAAGTTGGGCTGGAACAGGGTGCCGTATGCCTCGATGTACACCGTGATGAGGATGAAGAACCCCCACATGGTGAAGAAGTGGGCAAGGCCGGGGACGGACCATTTCAGCAGCCTGCGCTGACCGAACACCTCGGCGATTTGAGTCCAGATTCGGGTGCCGATGTCGTTGGTGCGGCCGCTTGCCGGCTGGCCGGACATGATCAGCCGGTACAGCCACCAGACGCGTTTCAGTGCAAAAACGACCACGACCGCGGTCAAGCCCAGCCCCAACACCAATCTGATGAGCGTCTGCGTGGTCACAGCAGGTCTCTCCCCATTGCATCGTCACTTAAACGAAAATTCGTTCGATCTTTGCTAGCTCATACTGACATCTGCGCTGCTATCGACGCGAGAAAGGTTGCCCTTACTGGCGTTCGTCAAAGTCTTTGACCAGCGCCTTAGCTGTCCGGAGCCAGCATGGCGCGCAACATAGAGAGCATCTCCGAGCGCGAGCCGGCGCCCAGCCGACGCCGGATCCGGGCGACATGGTGCTCGACCGTCTTCGCCGAGATGAAGAGCTGCGCGCCGATGTCGCGGTAAGGCATTGCGCCGGTTTGTGGAGGTGTTCCCGATCGTCGCGACTCCCTACGTCATCGCCGATATCGACCCGCTGCTGGCCGACACCCATGCTTTCGAAGAGCTGCGCCTGCGCAGCCAATTAACCTCTCGTGCAACGGCATTGAATGAAGATGAGGCCGCGTCGCTGCGCCGCATCATCGGTGGATCGGGCACTCGGCCGGCCAGCAGGCTTGGTCTGAATCCCGAGAGCGCCGACCCCCAGGAGGGGCCACGGGCCGCATTCGCCGCGGCACAACGCTGGCGCCGCCGCGCCGAGCATCCGCTCAACGACCCGTTCACCACCAAGGCCTGCCGTGCCGCGGTGCGCAGCGCCGAGGCGATGGTGGCCGACTTCGCCGCGCGCGGCTACGACGTTCAGCCGCGTCAGTAGCGCCGCCACGGCCAGTGCGGTCTCTCTCGTTCGGTCGGCAGTGGCGGCGTAAACGTAGTCGTGGTCGGCGGGACCGTTGTGGTGGGCGGCGGCTGATAGGTCGTGGTGGGCGCCTCGGTCGTGGTCGTCGTCACGGGCGCCTCGGTCGTGGTGGTCGTCGACGGTGGCGGCGGCGCCTGGGTCGTCGTCTCGCTGGGGCTGGGGTTGGACTCGGTGATCGTCACAGTCTGCTCAGGTGGCGGTGTCGTCGGTTGGCTCGGCGGGGTGCGGACCGGGGTGGTGTTGTCTTGGCCCAGGGTCAACGCCAGCACCGCGGCCACCAGTACCGCGACGCCCGCACCGGCCAGGCTCAAGACCACGGCGGTGCGCTTGTACCACGGCGCGGCTCCGGCAGCGTAGGCATTGTCGTCCGCGTCGTCGAATCCCATTGCGTCCCGGACATATTGGCCGCTGTGCTCCGGGCCGGTATAGGGGACCGGATCCTCCTCGTCTTCGTCCTCCGACCAGGCCAGGGGGCCTTCTTCTTCAATCCGGGCGCCCGGCAGGACTTGAGTCATGTCGGCCGGCGCAACGCTCGCCAATTGCGTCGGGTTCTCAACGGCGGGGCTCGCCGCCACCGCGCCCGCCGCGGGGTGCCGTTGACCGAAGGCGGCCGCGCCGATCGCGGCGCTCAGCCCGGGCTGCGGTGCGGTGCGGACCGGCGCCTCGAGACGTTCGGCAAGCCGGGTGCCGAGCAGCGGGATGACGGCACCGCCGCCGACGGTAGCCACGGCGGACAGGTTCGTCTTCGGAATCTCGTTGCGCCGCAACATGTCTTCGACGCCTGCGACGAACTCGTCCAGCGGTCCGGAGATCAGCTCCTCGAAGTCGTTGCGGGACAGCTCGACATCCTCGCCGATGACCGCCGGGACCGTGGTGAGCGTCGCCGTCGACAAACTTTCCTTCGCTGTCACGGCATTGGTCGAGCAAGCGGGCCAGCGACCCCATCCGCGTCGTGCTGGCCACGCCGCCGGAGCTATCGCTCGGAGCGCTGTCGCGCACGCGGTCGAGGATGAGCTGGTCGATCGCGTCGCCGGAGAAATCGCGGTACCGAACCGACGGGCCGATCTGTGCAAAGTCCGACCCGGCGTCGCTCAGCGTCACGGTGGTGCCGCTGGCCCCGAAATCGCACAACGCGACGACGCCGTGTGTCGGGAAGTCCGGCTCGGTCCGCAACGCCGTGAGCGCGGCGGTGGCATCAGAGATCAGGGCCGGCGGAACGCCGTTGGGAGCCAAGCCGGGCTGGGCGAAGAATTCCTCACGCAGGGCCGAGGACTGCTCCGGCGACCAATACGCGGGGACCGCGATAGTCACCGGCGTTCCGTAGTCGACAGCGCGCGCCATCGCCTCGAGCGCCTCGACCGTCAGCGCGTCGCCGAGGTACTTCGTCCCGTCCGCTGCCACCAACGGAGTTCGGTCCCCGACCCGTTCGACGAATCCCCGCATCACCAAGCCGGCTTCGCCCGGGTCCGGATTTTCCTCCGGCAGACCGACTTCGGACGCCCGCCCGTCGAACAACGTCAGCACGGATCTGCGAATCACCGCATCGTGGTCGGCGCGGGCCGCGACCAGGTTGGCCACCCCGATCGACAACCCGAGCGACTCGCTCATCTGGCATACCCCTGTGTTTGGTCGTACATGTGACTGTGGGTTCCCGCGAGTCTAAGTGGCAGCCCTTTTCACAGGCCGGGCGGCAACGTGATCTCGGTCGGTAGCCCGGGCAGCGCGGGCAACGTGATCACCGACGGCAGTTGCGGCAACGGGTACGCCTCGCTCGACGGGGTGGTTGTCGGGGTCGACGTGAGCGATTCCTCGGTGGACGCGGTCGGAGCGTCGCTGGTGGTGGCCGTGATAGTCGGCTCACTCGATTGGGGTGGCGCCAGGCTCGCGCTGCTCGACGGCCGGGTCGTCGCCGTGGTGGTGGGCACGGGGGTGGTGCGGGTCATCGGTTCCTGCGGCGGGGCGCCGTGCGCGAGCCGGATGATGCCCCAGACGATCAATGCGATCAGAACCGCGATCAGGATGCCCCACCCGGCCAACGCAATTGGTCTGCGCCAGCCCGGAATCGGGTCGTCGGGCTCGGGCTGCGCGGGGCCGTACACGTCGTCGCCGTAATGGATATAGACGGTCGGCTCATCGACGCCATAGTCCGCCGGCGCGTGCCTTGCCATGGTCGTCGACACTACTGGCGCAGGTTGGGCGGATGCGGCTCCCACACGCGCCGCTTCCGATGGGCCGTCAAACGTTGACCTAATTGCAACCAACTCGTTAGGGCAGGGCGGGGATGGTCGTGGGTAGCCACGACGGCCACCGATGCCGATGGGTGGGCTGCTGCTGGGTGGGTTCGTGTGCGGGCGGCTGGACGGCACTGCTGGTGGGCGGCGCCGTGGTCGCGGTGGTGGTTGTGGTGGTCGACGGTGGCGTCGTGGTGGTGGTGGTGGTCGTCATTGGGGTGCTGTGCGACGGCGTCGTGGTGGTACTCGGGGTGCGGCCGGTGCCCTGGTCGCCGATCAGCTCGATAATTCCGTAGACGATCAGCGCGATCAGGATCGCAACCATCAAGCCCCAGCCGATGAGCACCACGGGCCGGCGGTACCAGGCGGTGGGCTCGGTCTCCTCGTCGTCGAGAGGATTCAGCGATTCTTCGGCCTCGAACCGGTCGGGAGCGGGCGGCGGCGGTTTACCCGGTGGCGGGCGATCGCCCATGCTGGCGTCCCTATGCCGGGTCGGCTGGTTGTCGAAGTCGTCCGGTGGGCCTGCCACGGGACCGATCGTACTGACCCGCGCTTAGAACGTGTTAGCTCTGCGCGAGTGAGCCTGCGGGGGCGGTGGTGGGGCGCGGACCGAACCGACGTCGAAGTGCCAGCGAGACGTAGACCAGCGCAACCAGGACGGGTACCTCGATGAGGGGGCCGACTACGCCGGCGAGTGCCTGCCCTGAGGTGGCGCCGTAGGTGGCGATGGCGACGGCGATGGCGAGCTCAAAGTTGTTGCCGGCCGCCGTGAAGGCCAGGGTGGTGGTCCGTGGGTAGCCCAGATGCAGGGCGGCGCCCAGCAAGTAGCCTCCACCCCACATGACCGCGAAGTAGGCCAGCAGCGGAAGCGCGATCCGCGCCACGTCTAGGGGTCGGCTGGTGATCTGATTTCCTTGCAGCGCAAACAGAATGACGATGGTGAAAAGCAGACCGTACAACGCCCAGGGCCCGACCCGGGGCAGGAAAGTCTGCTCGTACCAGTCGCGGCCCCTGACTCGTTCGCCGAACCGGCGGGACAGGTAGCCGGCCAGTAGCGGTATACCGAGGAAGATGATCACCGACTTGGCGATCTGCCACGGCGAGGTGGTGATCGTTGTTTGCGGCAGCCCCAGCCAGCCCGGAAGTATCGACAGATAGAACCAGCCCAGCACGGCAAACATCACGACCTGAAAGATCGAGTTCAGGGCCACCAGCACGGCCGCGGCTTCGCGGTCGCCGCAGGCAAGGTCATTCCAGATGATCACCATGGCGATGCAGCGGGCCAACCCGACGATAATCAGGCCGGTCCGGTACTCGGGAAGGTCCGGCAGCAGCAGCCAGGCGAGCGTGAACATCAGCGCCGGTCCGAGCAGCCAGTTCAGCACCAGCGAGCTGACCAGGAGTTTGCGGTCGGCCGTTACCGTGTCGAGCCGGTCGTAACGGACCTTGGCCAGCACCGGATACATCATGATGAGCAGCCCGAGCGCGATCGGCAGGGAGATGCCGTCGACCTGAACTTTCTCGATCACGGTGTTCACCCGGGGAAACGAGCGGCCAAGCAGAAGGCCCGCGGCCATAGCCAGCCCGATCCACACGGGGAGGAACCGGTCGAGGGTGGACAGCTTGCCCACCACCGCGGGGGCGGCGTCGGGGACAACGGTGTCGGTCATGCGTATACCTCCGTCGACGGTGCAGCGTCGACGTCGGCGCCCAGCAGTGCCGACAAGGTGTTCAGCGCCTCCGGGACAACCGCGTAATACACCCACGAGGCGCGTCGTTGAGATCTCAATAACCCGGCCTCGCGCAACACCTTCAGGTGATGGGAGATGGTGGGCTGCGTCAGGTTGACCCCCTGCGAAATATCGCAGACGCACGCCTCCCCGCCAGCGTGGCTCGCTATCGAACTAAACAGGCGCAATCGCACCGGGTCCGACAGCGCCTTGAACATCGACGACATCTCCAGGGCCGTCCGTGCAGACAGCGGTGTGCGCACCAACGGCTCGATCTGGCAGTGCGGTGTCTTCGCCGCAGCAGTTGACTTTGACATACATCGATATTGACACATATCGAATCCGTGTGCAATCGCGCCATCGGCGAACATCGGTTTCATGCTTGGCCGCAACGTGATCTCGTGATGAGCGCAAGATCGGCGGGCCCATGAGGAAGGTTCCGCCGATCCCGGCTGTCCTGCTCAGCAGCACGACGTGCTCGCCGCGGCTTCCTCCGACTCGCTGACTGTTGCGCCACAACAACTGCCGCCTTCGGCATCCAGGTCGGGGTGCTGTGGGCTAGTGCCGAAGGTGTCGGAGTCGGCCAACACGGTGTAGACCTCCCACTTCTCTCCGGCTGGGCCGGTTACCCACACCTTGTCTTGGGTGGCGAAGCAACACGTCGTTCCCATCTCTTCATCGGTGAACAAGCCCTCGCCTTGTAACCGGGCGATCTCGTTGTGCACCTTCTCGGTTGACTGAACTTCCACCCCCAGGTGGTTGAGCGTGCCGCCCTTTCCGGGATTCTCCAGCAGCACCAGCTTGAGCGGTGGCTCAGCGACGGCGAAGTTGGCGTAGCCCGGCTTGCGTTTGGCGGGTTCGGTATTGAAGAGCTTGGAGTAGAACGTAACTGCGTCATCGAGGTTATCGACGTTGAGGGCAAGTTGAACGCGGGACATCGGGGCAGACCTCCATCAGGTGTGAGACATATATCAAACTTCTCTGGCTCCATCAGACTGCCACCTTTTTGATATATGTCAAACTTCTGTGGCAGAATCGGTCCGTGCCGAAGACACTGCCATTGGTCGACATCACCGCGCCGGTATGCTGCGCGCCGGTAGCCGCTGGCCCCATGAGTGATGACGACGCCCTGCGGGTGGCTTTACGCTTAAAGGCGTTGGCAGATCCCGCGCGAGTCAAGATCATGTCGTTTCTCTTCAGCTCATCGGCCGGTGAGGAGAACACCCGGGAGCTCGCCACGGTTCTCAACCTGACCGAGTCAACCGTCAGCCACCACCTCGGTCAACTTCGCAAGGCGGGCCTTGTCGAATCGGAACGCCGCGGCATGAACGTCTACCACCGTCCCCACCGGGATGCCATGGCCGCTCTCTGCGCGGTCCTCGACCCGAACTGCTGCAGCTGATTTCGCCTGTCCCCGGTCACGCGACAACCTCGGTGACTGGCGCAATGTCGCGCTCGATCGGGCCGATCGTGGGCGGTGGTGCCACTTGTTCGATGGTGAATTCGGACCGCTTGCGAATGAACAAACAACAACGGGACGATGAAGTCCCGCCAGCCCCTTGACCTTCCATCGATAGCTCAGTATTAATTGACTTAATTATGATTGAGCTATCTGCGGATGAGGTGCGGCGGGTACAAATCCACGCCGCCCTGGCCGACCCCGGTCGGCTGGTGATCGTCGATCGATTGCTGATTGCGGATGCATCGCCCTCGGAGCTTCAGGCCGTGCTGTCGATGTCCTCGAGTCTGGTCGCCCACCATCTCGGCGTACTGGAGGGTGCCGGCATCGTGCGACGAGTTCGTTCGGAAGGGGATCGTCGTCGTAGCTATTTGCAGTTGAATGCCGACTCGCTAGGTTTGTTGGTGCCCTCGGCAGCGTGGCGTGCCAAGCGGGTCGTGTTCGTCTGCACCCAGAATTCGGCGCGCAGCCAGTTGGCCGTGGCGGTGTGGAACCGCCACAGCTCGCTGCCGGCAACCTCGGCCGGGACTCATCCCGCCGCTCAGGTGCACCCATCGGCGTTAGCCGCGGCAACGCGGCGCAAGCTGGCGATGCGGCCTCATACCCCGCGGCATCTGGATGATGTCGTCAAGCCGACCGACGTGGTGATCGCGGTTTGCGATAACGCCCACGAAGAACTCCCCTCCGATAGCCGGCGGCTGCACTGGTCGATCCCCGACCCCGTGCGCACCGGCCGGGCCGTCGACTTCGACCGGGTCCTCGATCAACTGAGCGTCCGCATCGATCAGCTGGCCCCCGCCCTAGAACCCGACTAGCACCCCGCACCGTCACACCAGCACTACGCCAATCCTGTTCAGCTACAGCGCATGCACTAACGGCCGGAGGCTAACCAATATGCGAACTTCACTGAAGCAATCTTCGGCGATACTGAGCTCGCTGGCCGTCGTGTTACTGGTCCTTACGGCATGCGCCAAAGAAAAAGCCGTGCCCTCTTACGCCACCTCGGTGGTAGTGGAGTGTGGCGGCAAACCAACATTGAAGGCCAGCGGCTCCACGGCGCAGGCCAATGCGATGATCCGGTTTATCAAAGCCTACGAAAAGGCCTGTACCGGTAAGACTGTCACCTACACGTCCAACGGCTCGGGCGCCGGAGTGAGCGAATTCCTATCAGGCCAAACCGATTTCGGCGGCTCGGACTCTCCACTCGCTGGAGACGAGTACAACACGGCCAAGCAGCGGTGCCGCTCGGATGCCTGGAACCTGCCGGTGGTGTTCGGCCCGCTGGCGATAACCTACAACCTGGACGCCGTGGACAGGCTAGTGCTCGACGCCCCGACGCTGGCCAAGATTTTCAACGGCACGATCACCCGCTGGGACGACCCGGCAATCAAAGCGCTCAACGACATAGTGCCCTCCGAACCCATCCACGTGGTGTTCCGTAGCGACGCCTCTGGTACCACCGACAACTTCCAGCGCTACCTCGATGCCGCCTCGGGCGGGGCGTGGGGCAAGGGAACCGGCAAGGTGTTCAAAGGCGGGGTCGGTCAGGGCGCCCCAGGCAACGAAGGCACATCTGCGATGATCAAGAACACCGAGGGTGCGATCACTTACAACGAATGGTCGTTCGCCCAGGCGCAGCGGCTGTTCGCCGCGAGAATCGTGACCTCGGCCGGGCCGGACCCTGTCGCCATCAACGCTGACACAGTCGGCAAGACCATCGCCGGCGCGAAGATCGTCGGCCAGGGCGACGACATCGTGTTAGACATCTCATCGTTCTACAAGCCCACTCAACCCGGCGCCTACCCCATCGTGCTCGCGACCTACGAGCTGGTGTGCTCGAGATATCCCGACACACTGACCGCGATGACGGTGCGGGGCTTCTTGCAGTCCACCCTCGGGCCAGGCCAGGCCGACCTGGAAGACTACGGATACTTCCCATTACCCAACCAGTTCCAGTCGAAAGTGCTCAGCGCGGTCAACGCCATGAGCTAAGACGTGACATTCCTCGTCAAGTCCAGGCGGCCCGCAGGGCCTCCGCCACAGCATCCACGACACATCCAGGAGCCAATCCCGCATGACCGTTCGCCATATCGTCGCCGTCGGCGGCAGTGATGCCGGCATCAGCGCTGCGCTGCGTGCCCGCGAACTCGACCCCGCCACCGAGGTCACGGTGGTCGTCGCCGACGCCTATCCCAATTTCTCCATCTGCGGCATCCCTTACTACGTCTCCGGCGAAGTCAGCCACTGGACCAATTTGGCCCATCGGAGCGCCGCCGACCTGGCCGCCACCGGCATGAAGGTGCTCACCGACACCCGCGCCACCGACATCAACGTCGAGGAGCACACCCTCGAAGTCCGGGAATCCGCCGGCACCGCACAGCAGCTGTCCTACGACGCCCTAATCGTGGGCACCGGCGCAATCAGCGTCCGCCCACCCATCCGCGGGCTCAACGGCCCCGACGCGCTCGGGCCCACCGATGGGGTGCACCTGCTGCACTCCATGGGCGACACCTTCGCTGTCACGGACTCCCTAGAGCACCGCAACCCCGCCGCGGCGGTGATCGTTGGTGCCGGCTACATCGGCCTCGAGATGGCGGAAGCCCTCACCACCCGCGGGATCCACGTCACCCAGATCGAAGCGCTGCCCGAAGTGCTACCCACCGTCGACCCCGAACTCGGCGCCCTCGTGCATGCCGAACTCGAACGCCACGGTGTCGAAGTCCTCACCAACACCGCTGTCACCGCCATTACCCGCAGCGACACCGGCGCACTCTCTGTCGCCGCCAGCCATAGCGGCCAACCATTCACTCGTACAGTCGATTTCGTCCTCGTCGTCGTTGGCGTCCGGCCCGACATCGAACTCGCCGCCGACGCCGGCGCCGCCCTCGGCGTCAAAGGCGCCATCGTTGTCGACGAAGCCATGCGCACTAACTTGCCCGATATCTTCGCGGCCGGCGACTGCGTGCACACCCACCACCGACTCCTGGGCGTCACTTGGCTGCCCCTGGGCACCACCGCGCACAAACAAGGGCGAGTGGCCGGCGAGAACGCGCTCGGTGGGCGCGCCCGATTCGCGGGCAGCCTTGGCACCCAAGTCGTCAAAGTCTTCGATCTCGTCGCCGCGCGCACCGGCCTCCGCGAACACGAAGCCCTCGAAGCGAACCGCGGCTGGGCCCCCTTCACCAGTCAGTCAAGTCCCGACGACCACAAGGCCTACTACCCAGGCGCCACGCCCATCCACATCCGCATCACCGGAGACCAACACAGCGGTCGCCTCCTCGGCGCCCAACTCGCGGGACACCGCGGCGCCGAAATCGCCAAACGCGTCGACACGTACGCCACCGCCCTCTTCCACAACATGACCGTCGACAGCCTCAGCGAACTCGACCTGTCCTACACCCCGCCGCTCGGATCGCCCTGGGACGCCACCCAAATGGCAGCCCAAGCCTGGGTGCGCGAACTCCAGCCTGTGACGACGATCAATCAAACAGAATCGCGGCCTAGGCTTGCGCATCAACAAGCGTGAGAATCGCGATCGAAGGCAAGATAACGATGCCGTCAGCGCTGGGTACACCTATGCCGACTCATTCGATGACGGCCCGACCGATGATGGGTGTAGCCGCATATTCATGTGCTTAGAACGTGTTGACCTTCTCGACGCTGACGAACCTAGGCGCATGCGACAAGACGGGCATACGAGTAAAGATATCGTCCGGTTTCTGGTCGGTTCTCGTACAACTGCGTGCTTGCGCGGTCGCACAAATGGCTCGACCTTCGGTTAGGCGATTACCCCGTGGCGCAATTATCGTTGCGGATCGCTGAGAGCTTGCTCGGCGATGCGGACGCAATCGGCGACGCTTGAGTCGGCGTGTAGGGCCACCTCGTTGAGGATGTCGCGGACCTCGTCGGTGGTGACTCCGTTCGAGAGGGCTTGTTTGATCTCGAGGCGCAGGTCGTCTGTCCGGTGGAGTGCGGTGGCAACGGCGACGTTCAACATGCTGAGGTCCTTGGCGGACAGCCTGCTTTTGGGCGTGCGTGGTGGATCATCTCGTGGCATGACGACCTCTCGCTTGTAAGGCAGATGTGCTCAACGTGTTTCACTGGCTGTCAATTTCGCCACCGACCGAGGGCGATCCACGGTCTGTCCGCGATGTTCGTCGTACCCGCTGGTCAACCAGAACACGGTGCGATCGAGGATCGGCAGAATTTCGGTGATGGCGATCTCGCCGGCAGCGAAGCGGCCTAACAGTCCATAGACCACGCTGGAGATGATGGTGTCGAGGTCGGCGATGAAACTGTCCTCGACGTCGCCGAGTACTTCGAAGACTGCGGGCGCGACGATATCCAGGCCGCGGCGGACGAGTTGTTGGCCGCCCGGCGCCGCTCTGGCACGAAAATAGGCCGTGAGCATCTCGGGGTGTTGCTCCCACGGTTGGAAGATGGTGCGCAGTACGCGCATCATGCCGGCGTACAGCGATTCAGCGGGTTCACCTGCTTGCCGTGCGAGCCCGGCGTACCGGTTTTCTTCCATCCACTTCTGTAGCGCCGCGACAATCAGCTCGTCCCGGTTTGCATAGCGCTTGTAGATCGTGGCCAGTGATGTTTTGGCGCGCCGGGCGACTTCGCGCAGTTGGACGGCGTCGTAGCCGTTGGTTTCGAGAATGTGCGCGACGATGTCGAGAATTCGGTCGTCGCGCCGGCTGGCGTCGCCCTGCGCGTCATCAGAACCAACCACTTTGCACAACACCTTGTCGTCGCCGAGTAACGCAGTTACTCTACTCGAGTAACACGGTTACTCACATCACACGGCTGCTAGCCGGACGCAACGAAGCGAGGATCGATGGGTCGTCTCGACGGCAAGGTCGCGTTCATCACCGGGGCCGCGCGGGGTCAGGGCCGAAGCCATGCGATTCGGCTCGCCGGCGAGGGGGCCAGCATTATTGGTGTGGATATCTGTGCAGACATCCCCGCGAACCATTACCCGATGGCCAGGCGGGATGAGCTTGACGAAACGGTGGCTCTAGTAGAAGCCCAGGGCGGCAAGATGCTGGCCTCGGTGGCTGATGTGCGTGACTTCTCTCAGGTCAAGTCCGCGGTGGACGCCGGGGTCGAGCAGTTCGGGCGCCTCGACATCGTGCTGGCCAACGCCGGTATTGCTCCGGTTGCGTTTCGTGAGCTGAGCATCGAAGAAGAGCTAGAACAGTGGAAGGCTGCGATCGGTGTCAACCTCGACGGCGCATACCATGCGGCGTGGGCGGCGATCCCGCACCTGCTTGCGGGCAATCGAGGCGGAGTCATCATCTTCACCAGCTCCACGGCGGGGCTCAAAGGGTTCGGGGGCCTGCAAGGTGGGGGCCTTGGTTACGCGGCGTCCAAGCACGGCATCGTCGGGCTCATGCGTACCCTCGCCAATTCGCTTGCGCCGATGAGTATTCGGGTCAATACGGTGCACCCGACCGCGGTCAACACCATGATGGCCGTAAACCCCGCCATGACGGAGTTCTTGGAAAACTATCCTGGTACGGGCGCACACTTGCAGAATCCCATGCCCGTCGAGATGCTAGAGCCTGCGGACATCAGTGCGGCGATCGCTTACCTGGTTTCCGATGAGGCGAAGTATGTGACCGGCGTGACCTTCCCGGTCGACGCGGGCTTCTGCAACAAGCTATGAGCGGCAACGAGATTGATTGTGCCGGCCACGCAAGTGGACGGGTCGCTAGCAAGCGTGTCTTGGTGACCGGAGCAGCGCGGGGAATGGGCCGCAGTCATGCAGCGCGCCTGGCAGAGGAGGGTGCCGACCTCATCCTCGTCGACGTCTGTGAGTCGCTGCCGGAGTTGGAGTACCCGTTGGCGTCGCGTGAAGACCTTGACCAGACCGCACGTCTGGTCGAAAAGCATGGTCGCCGCGCCATCACCCGGGTGGTCGACATACGCGACGCCGCGCGCCTGGCGTCGGCGGTGGCCGACGCTGTGGCGGAGCTGGGTGGGCTAGATGCGGCCGTGTGCAACGCCGGAGTGCTGACAGTAGGTACCTGGGATTCGACGACTTCCGAGCAGTGGCGCACCGTCGTCGACGTGAACCTCATCGGCACCTGGAACACCTGTGCGGCAGCCCTTCCGCATCTTGTCGATGGAGGCGGCAGCCTGATTCTCATCAGCTCGTCGGCCGGGTTGAAAGGCACACCCTTGCACCTGCCCTACACCGCGTCCAAACACGGGGTCGTCGGGCTGAGCCGAGCGCTGGCCAATGAGCTTGCCGCACAGCATGTTCGTGTCAACACCGTGCACCCCACCGGGGTGGAGACGGGGATGCGTCCGGAGTCCTTACAGAGGCTGTTGACCGAGGCCCGGCCGGATTTGATTCCGATCTTCTTGAACGCGTTGCCCACGGTGATGGCCGAGCCGATCGACATCAGCAATGCGGTGCTGTTCCTGGTGTCCGACGAATCCAGATTTGTCACCGGACTCGAGTTCAAGGTCGATGCCGGGGTCACCCTCCGGTGATTCCTGCGCCTCGAGCAGAAAGGGAGACGATGACGGCAGTTGAGACCGAACGCTCCGAACGCGGCAGGCGATCGTTCGCCGAGGTCATGACCTTCGACCCGCCCGAGGATCGCAGTCCCACCAACGTCAGTGGTCTCGTCGACTTTGTCTTCGGCGAAATCTGGTCTCGCCCTGTGCTGAGTAGACGGGATCGACGGTTCGTGACGCTGGCCTGCGTCGCTGCCGCTGATGCTGAACAGCCGTTGCGCGACCATGTCTACGCAGCTCTTAACAGCGGTGACGTGTCGGTCACCGAAATACGGGAAGCGGTTCTGCATTTCGCGGTGTACAGCGGATGGCCGAAAGCTTCGCGGTTCAACATGGCCGTCGATGAGCAATGGGACCGCATCCACCGCGAGCGCGGTCAGGAGCTACCGGAGCCCGAACCGCTGCTGCCGCTGGTGACTCCCAGTGATCCGGAGCGCCGGTTGTTGGGCGGAGAGCGGTCGTTTAGGGACGTTAACTGCATGCCGTACGTGCCGACGCGGGACAACCCGTATTCCGGGGCGGGCATCTTGAACTTCGTGTTCGGCGAGATGTGGCTGCGTCCAGGCCTAGGAATGAAAGAGCGACGGCTGATCACCGTGGCGTGTGTGGCGATTCAGGATGCGCCGATCCCGATCTTGAGCCATGTCTACGCCGCACTGAAGAGTCGCGATGTGTCGTTCGACGAAATGGATGAGTTGGCGTTGCATTTCGCGGCGTACTACGGATGGCCCAAAGCCTCCCACCTCAACGACGTGATCGCAGAACAAAAGCAGCGCGTCCTTGACGAATGGGCGGCAGAAAGTAGGCAAACCTCATGACCACCGCCCAGACTGTCCGACCCGCAGCACCGGGTGATCCGGTCGGTCTGTTGGTGGGTGGTGACCGGATTACCGCATCATCGGGGGCATCCCACCGCCACATCTACCCGGCCACTGGCCAGCCGAACGCGACCATCGTGCTGGCCGGCGCAGCAGAGATCGACCACGCAGTGGCCGCAGCACGCGAGGCCCAACGTGAATGGATAGCACTCACCGTTGATCGCCGCCGCGATCTGCTCATTGCTCTGGCCGATGCCGTGCACGAACACCTCGACGAACTGGCCGCGCTCAATGTCCACGACTATGCGGTTCCGATCTCCTTCGCCGGCAATGCCGTGCTCCTGGAGCGGTTTCTGCGCTACTTCGCCGGATACGCCGACAAGCCGCACGGGTCGAGTACACCAGTCGAGGGGTCCTTCGATGTCAATCTCGTCGAGCGTGAGCCCTACGGTGTCGTCGGAGTTATCGCCCCCTGGAATGGCGCGCTGGTTGTCGCGGGATCCTGCGTCGCCCCGGCGCTGGCCGCCGGAAACGCCGTGGTATTCAAGCCATCCGAGCTGGCACCGCTAGCCTCACTGCGCTTCGGTGAACTGTGTGTGGAAGTCGGACTGCCACCCGGCCTCGTCAACGTCGTACCCGCCGGCCCTGACGGCGGGCAAGCATTGGCCGAGCATCCCGGCATCGGCAAGATCTGTTTCACCGGCGGTGGCGCCACCGCACGCAACGTGCTCCGGTCGGCCACGATCAATCTCACCCCCGTCGTCGCCGAACTCGGCGGCAAATCGCCCAGCATCATCTTCGCCGACGCCGACCTGGATGCCGCCGCACTGCTTTCAGCCCATCAGGGCCCGCTGATGCAATCTGGTCAAAGCTGCGCCTGCGCGAGCCGTCTGCTGGTGCACGAATCGGTGTATGACGCCTTCGCCGAGAAGTTCCTGACCGTGATCGACGGCGCGAGAATCGGAGATCCATTTGATCCCACAGTGGTTTTCGGTCCCGTCATCAGTCAGACCGCCGTGGACCGCATCTTGGTAACGATCGACAAATCGATCAGCGAGCGTGCCGGTCAGCTACTCACCGGAGGTCGGCGTATCGGGGGTGAACTCGCCGGCGGCTATTACATCGAACCCACGGTCCTCGGCGATGTCGACAACGGCTCGGAACTGGCGCAGATCGAAACCTTCGGACCCGTCGTGTCTCTGATCAGATTCAGCGATGATGCCGACGCCGTGCGGATCGCCAACGACACACCGTACGGGCTGAACGCCTTCGTACACACGAGGGACCTCAGTCGCGCCCATCGCGTCGCGCGTCAGCTCCAAGCCGGCTCGGTATGGGTCAACAAATTCAGCGACATCGCTCCGCAAGGCCCCTACGGCGGCTACAAGCAGAGCGGGTTCGGTCGCACCGGCGGCCTCGACGGTCTGCGCGAGTTTCAGCAGACCAAGAACATCCGCATCGGGGTGAGTTGAAGGTGAGCACCAACGTGGCAGGCTTGGCCCACAACGTAATGGTCGGTTGATGCGCGTCGGATTCATCGGATTGGGCAGCCAGGGCGCACCGATGGCACGCCGAATCGTCGAAGCCAACTACCCGACGACGCTGTGGGCGCGCCGGGCGGCAACGTTGGAGCCGTTTGCCGCCACCCGGGCGAAGGTTGCCGCGTCCCCGGCCGAACTCGCCGCCGAGAGCGATCTGGTCTGCTTGTGCGTCATTGGTGACGACGACATCGAAGAACTCACCGGCGGTGAGCGCGGAGTGCTCGCGGGCCTCAGACCGGGCGGTGTGATCGCGGTGCATAGCACGGTACATCCCGACACTTGCCGGGAGCTCGCCAAGCATGCTGGCGCACAGAATGTCTCGGTTATCGATGCTCCGGTGAGCGGTGGCGGCGCAGCGGCATCCGAAGGGCGTCTGCTGGTGATGGTCGGTGGGGACACGGCCGTCGTCGAACGCTGCCGACCAGTCTTGCAGACCTATGCCGACCCAGTCGTGCACCTGGGCGAACTGGGCTGCGGGCAGACCGCCAAGCTACTGAACAACCTGATGTTCACCGCCAACCTGGGAACCGCGGCTGCGGCCCTTTCGCTCGCAAAGGTCCTCGGGGTAGCCCCGGACCGTCTCAGCGAAGTCGTCTCCCGCAGTAGCGGAAATAGCTTTGCGCTCAACACAATTAGCGGCATCGGCGGCTTGGACCAGCTTGCCGGATACGCGGGAGCGCTGTTGCAGAAGGACGCGCGTCTGATCGTCGACCTCGCCGAGTCGGTGTCGGCACACGCGGGTGCGGTGCTCGATGCCGCTGACGCCGCGCTGGCCCTGATGGGCCATCCCCGGTCGGGGTGATCGGCGGCCCGGGCCACGTTCTCATCGGGCCGACGGTTACCGCCGGCTGCTCGAGTGCTGTGCCGTCCGTGTCGGTCCCGGTTAGAGCTGCGCGTACACCGCCTTGGTTTGCATAAAGCTCTCGATACCATCGCGGCCCCATTCGTAGCCCCAGCCGGACTGCTTGTGTCCACCGAACGGCATCGAGTGGTCAAAGACCATCTGGCAGTTCAGCGTGATGGTGCCGGCCTGCAGGCGCTTGGCCAATCGGTGGCCGCGGCTGATGTCCTTGGTCCAGGCGGTGGCGGCCAGCCCGTAGTCGGAGTTGTTGGCCAGCGCTATCACCTCGTCGTCATCGTCGAACGGCAGGACTGCGACCACAGGTCCGAAAATCTCCCGCTGATAGAGCCTCATGGCCGGGTCGACGTCGGTAAGCACGGTCGGGTGAACGAAGTAGCCACTGCGGTCGAGCCGGTAACCCCCGGTCACCACTTGCACACCGTCGCGCTTGCCCTCGTCGATGAAACCCATCACACGGCTGAGTTGCTTTTCGCTGATAATGGGACCGATGAGCGCCTTGTCGTCAGTGGGGCCGCCCAGCTTGACCGAGTTCGCCAGGTTCGCCACGCCTTCGACGACCCGCTCATAGATGCGCTGCTGGGCGAAAATACGTGATCCGCTGATGCAACCCTGACCGGAGTGGATGAAGATGCCCATCGCGGCCATTGTGATCGCGGTGTCGACATCGGCGTCGTCGTAGATCAGCACTGGTGATTTGCCGCCGAGTTCGAGCATGACTCTCTTGAGGTTGCCACCGGCGGCTTGCACGATCTGCTTGCCGACCTCGGTGGAACCGGTGAAGGCGACCTTCTCGACATCGGGGTGAGCGGTGATCGCCGCGCCCGCCGTGTGCCCGTATCCGGTCACCAGATTGACTACGCCGTCAGGAATCCCGGCTTCGGCAAGAATTTTTTCCAGTAGCAGCGCCGAGAGAGGGGTTTCCTCGGCGGGTTTGACCACACAGCTGCAACCGGCAGCGAGCGCGGGCGCGAGCTTGGTACACGCGTTGAACACTGGCCCATTCCACGGGAAGATCAGCCCGACCACACCGTAAGGCTCTTTGAGGGTGTATGCGTGCATCGTCGAATACGTGCCGCTTATGCCGCCGGTCTGCTGCAAGTCGTGGGCGATGCCGTTGACCTTCGTACACCACCCCGCGTAGTAGCGAAACGTTTCAGCGCTGGTCGACACGATCGTCGACGCCTGCTTGTAGGGCATACCTGTATTCAGCGAGTCCAGCTGGGCGAGTTCGTCGGCCAGCTGATCGATCAGGTCGGCTACCCGCCACAGAACTTTCGCCCGCTCGTTTCCGGGCATCCCGCGCCAGGTGCCCGCATCGACGCTGGCCCGGGCCTTGGCGACGGCCTGGTCGACCACTGCCGCGCCACCGTCTCTGAATTCGGTGATCTGCTCTTCGGTCGCAGGATTGATGATCGGAATCACGTCGCCGGTCCCACGCCGGTGACGGATCTCGTCCAGGATGGTTTGCACGGTCATGGCAAAGCCTTTTCGGTCGAATTGCTGCTGATCGGTGATGGTCAGTCCGCCGGGGTGAACTCGATGTGCAGCTCGGTAAGCCCACGCAGCAAAAAGGTCGGCGCGTAGCGATACTGACGGTGAGTTGGCGGGCCATGCTTGGCGTCACTGATCACGATGTCGCGTGTCAGGTCAAGCAGACGGTTGATGGTGATGTGTCCTTCCACCCTCGCCAGCGGGGCACCCGCGCAGGTGTGGATACCGCGGCCAAACGCGATGTGCTCGCGCACATTCTTGCGGTCGACCTGAAACTCGTGGGGATTGTCAAACTTTCGCGGATCGCGGTTGGCTGCGCCCAGGCACAGCATGATCACCGTGCCGGCCGGGATATGCACCCCGCCTAGCGTGGTGGTCTTGCGCGCCAGCCGGAAGTCGACCTTGGTCGGGCTCTGCATGCGCAGTGCCTCTTCGATGAACGAGCCGATCAGGCTTCGGTCGGCGCGCAGACGCTCTTGTAGCTCGGGCCGATCGCCAAGGACCTGCACTGCCGAACTCAGCAGCTTGGTCACGGTCTCTTGTCCAGCTGCGAACAGGAAGGTGGCCGGGCGGACCACCTCCAACAGCGGTGGGGTCGAGCCATCGGGGTAGGTGGCGGTGGCCAGGCCGGTGAGCACGTCGTCGCGAGGTTGTTGGCGCCGCTCGGCGATGTATCCGCTGAAGAGTTCATCGAGATATTGCAACGGGTTACTGCCCACTGGCTCGTGATCGAGGGCGCCCACCCTGGCGCCGGGTGCATTACCCGCGCCGAGATTGCGGCGGATCTCGGCGCGGTCCTCGTGGGGAACCCCGAGCAGATCGGCGATCGCCAATGTCGCAAAAGGCTTTCCGTACTCGCCGAGGAATTCGCAGCGACCGTTGGCGATGAACTCATCAAACTGCCGGTCCGCTAGGTACCAGATGTAGTCCTTGTTTTCCTGAAGCCGCCGCGGTGTCAGCAGCCGCCCCAACAGCGAGCGGGCCTTTTCGTGTTCGGGCGGGTCCATGACCACCATGTGCTCAAAGATCGGGAACTCGTGGCGATGGGCTTCGATCTGGTCGCTGATGTCATCACCTTCGGGGGTGAACGGCAGCGGCGGGAAGGGGCCGCCGATCGCGTTGACCGCGGAGAACGATTCGACATCCTTGAATGCGGCCTGGACTTCCTGGTAGCCGGTCACGGCCACCACCCCGTGGTGGGGTTCCCGGAACACCGGACCCTGGCCGCGCAGATAGTCCCAATACTCATAGGGGCCCTGTGCGATGTCGGCGTCGGTGAAGTAGTCGACGTCAGCGAGATCGGTCATTAGTCCAGATCCTTTCCGAGGCCGAAGAAACCAGGGCGTCAAGCTGCATCATGGTGACGTTTCTTCGACGACCATGCTGATGGCTTGCCGGGGACAGGCGGCGACGGCGGATTCCACGCCGTGCTGCGAGGATTCATCGGGTGTCTCGTCGCAGGTCGCGATGTCATAGTCGAGGTCGAACACTTCGGGGGCGATCTCAATGCACAAGCCGTGCGCCTCGCACAGACCGGGATCGACCCGCACGCGCAGGTGTGCGGTCATCGTCGCCGACCTATACCGCCGGCGGCGCTCTTCGGTGCGGTCGGCATGGACCCTCCGTCCCGTTTGGCTCTACTTCGCGGGTTCGAAACTGATCGATCGACCAAATTGCTAGGATGCGGTATGCCTACCACGTCTCGCGCGGCCCGGTCAAGCAACCGGGAGCCGGCCAACACAGCGCCGACTCCGCGCCGCAAGCGCAACGGTGATGCAGGGGCCCGCAGCAAGCTGATCGAGGCGACCGCCCGGATCATGCGCGAGGAAGGTTATGCCGCGGCCACATCACGGCGGGTGGCCGCCGAGGCAGGTGTCAAGCAGGCGCTGGTTTACTACTACTTTCCGACGATGGACGACCTGTTCCTAGACGTGCTGCGCGCCGGTGCGGAGGCAGCGTTGACGCGGATGCGCGCCTTACTCGCCGATGACGATCCCTTGCAGGCGCTGTGGTTGATGAACAGCGATCCGGCATTGACGACTCTCAACGCCGAGTTCATGGCATTGGCTAACCACCGCAAGTCAATTGGTGCCGAGCTTAAGGCCTACGCCGAACGTGTCCGCGACATCGAGACGGCGGCCGTGACGATGGTGCTGCGCGCCAACGATATCGATCTCAAGACGTATTCACCGGTCGCGATCTCGATGCTGATTGCGCAGACCGCGCGTAGCTTGTGTAACGAGAATGCCGTCGGCGTCACCCAGGGCCACGATGAATTGCGCGTTTTCGTCCAACGACAGATCAGCTTGCTAAAGGCGACTGCGCCCGCGTCGGCGGAGCGCAGCTAGCGCCTGGTTGGCGGTCCCGGGACAGCGGTAGTCACATTTCGCCGTGTACAGAGCTATTGGATGCCGTTCACAGACGTCTGTTGACAACCGCACCGGAACGATGCCACGCTTCCTGGTCGATCGACAAAATAATTGGTTGAGAACAGTGGCACGCCGGGCCACTCATACTTCCCGGCCTCTGGGAGAAGTGAGGTGCAGTCATGGGCGGACGAGTTGAGGGCAAGGTCGCGTTTATCACCGGCGCGGCCCGCGGCCAGGGCCGCAGTCACGCGGTGCGCCTAGCCCAGGAAGGCGCCGACATTATCGCGGTCGACATCTGCAATCCCATCAGCAGCAGCAGCCAGATCGCGCCATCGACAACCGATGACCTGGCCCAGACCGCGGACCTCATCAAGGGCCACAACCGTCGCATCGTGACCGCAGAAGTCGACGTGCGCGACTACGACGCTCTCAAGGCGGCGGTTGACAGCGGTGTCGAGCAGCTGGGCCGCTTGGACATCATTTGCGCCAATGCTGGTATCGGCAACGGCGGCCAGACCCTGGACAAGACCAGCGAGGACGACTGGCAAGACATGATTGACGTCAACCTCTCAGGAGTCTGGAAAACTGTCAAAGCTGGTGTTCCACACCTGATTTCCCAGGGGCAAGGTGGATCCATCATCCTGACCAGCTCGGTCGGCGGCCTCAAGGCCTACCCGCACACCGGTCACTACATCGCGGCCAAACACGGCGTCGTGGGCCTGATGCGCACCTTTGCCGTCGAACTTGGCCAACATTTCATCCGCGTCAACTCAGTTCACCCCACCAACGTGAACACACCGATGTTCATGAACGAGGGGACGATGAAACTGTTTCGGCCCGATCTGGAAAACCCCGGCCCAGATGATCTCAAGGTCGCCGCGCAGTTCATGCATGTTCTCCCGATCGGATGGGTCGAGCCGCTGGACATCAGCAACGCGGTGCTGTTCCTGGCATCCGATGAATCTCGTTACATCACAGGACTTCCTGTCACCATCGATGCGGGGAGCATGCTGAAGTAGACCCCTGCGTGGTGCACCATAGGGAGTCATGGGCGCGGCGGGGCCAACGTGAAGGCGGTGCAGCGGATGCTCGGGCACGCCAAGGCGTCGATGACGCTGGACGTGTACCCGGACTTAACTGACCTGCGCTTAGAACGTGTTGACCTTCTCGACGCTGACGTACATGCCGTGGCCGGTGTGGCCGTTGGTGAACCTGGTGCCGGCTTCCGACGCGTCGATCGTCCAGCCCTGCGCGTCGTAGGTCTTGTAGTCGATCGTGACGGTGGGGATGGCGCCCAGGTTGCCCAATATCCACTGGACCGAGCCGCTGGAGGTGATGTTGACGCCGTTGGTGTGCTCACCGTCCTGCATAGGTGAGTTGGTGAACGGTGCCTCGCACCCGACGCTGTCCTTGTTGATCTGGCAGCGGGTGACGCCGGACTTGGTCTCGATGAACACGTAGCCGTTCTGGTCGGGCGGCAGCGGAATGGCGCCGGCCGGCGCGGTGGGGCTGGCCGGCGTCGTCGGTGGGACCCCAGTCGGGTTCGACGGCGCGGCGCCCGGCCTTGGCGTCGGGAACGCGGGTTCGGCCGGTCCGGCGCCGGGCGCGGCGATCGGTCTGCCCTCGATGACGGAGGTGCAGCCGTTGATCAGCATGGGGCTGACCACCAAAACGGGCGAAAGCAGCAAGGATCCACCGGCAAGACTCCACCGCGTCCTCTGCGATAACCGCACGCGTCGCTCCCGAAGCTCGGAGATATCAGACGTAGATTACGCACCGGGTGGGGCAAGGTGTTGCGGCGACGCGCATTTGAAATGCCGCCGATAACAAAGTGTTATCGCTGGGCCGCCGGCCGCGGCTCGGCCAGACCCTGGGACAGCTCGCGCAATTGCGCGGCACCGTCGCCGCTGAAGGACGCGCCATGCATCAATGCCAGCGTGGTCGGCTGCAATTGCGCCAGCCGCTCAAGAGTGGGCGCCAGATTCGTTGTCCTGCCGGTTGCCTGGAATACCGACTCGGCTTCCAATGCCGGAGCGACACAATCGGATTCGGTGAGAGCCGGGCATTGGCCAACGTGCGTCAGGAGGTCACGGGACAGCAGCGTGGCGGTGGTCTCGTCGAACCACAGCCCACTTTCCCAGTTGTGCGGCACATGCGGCGTGGCGATAAACCGCAGCCGGTGTCCGCCGATGTCGCGTGCGTCGTTCTCCGCAGCGACCACTGGTGGCCGGTCGCACATGTCGGTCAGGGAGAGCATGCACGCCAACGGGCCATGGATCACCTCGGCGTGCGGCGCCGCGTCGAGCAGCAGGTTGACCGCGCCGCATTCGTCGGCCTCGACGTGGGCAAACGAGATCCAGCGCAGCTGCTGGAGCGGAATGACTTTCCCGATAGCCTCGGATACCAGCGGGAACAGCTGCCGCATTCCACAGTGGAAGAGGAAGGGCTGATCGCCGGTCAGTAGGAACTGGTTGAACGTGAAGCCGTGTTCGGTGATGCCGGGCATCCAGGTGGAAAACCGGAAGACCCCGTCGGCTATTTCATCGACGTTCGTCTCTAATCCGTTGGTCATCGATCCATCTTCGGCTCTGGAGTCAGCCTCATACAGCTCACATCACTTCGGCGGCGCCATGCGCGGCGGTGACGAGCCCGGCTAGGTCACAGCCCGAATAGCTTCTCGGCGTTGCGGTGGCTGATGCGTGCCCGCTCGTCGTCGGTCAGGGGAAGGTGGTCCAGGAAGGCACGGGCGGCCTTCATAGACCCGAACGGGTAGTCGGCGGAAAACGCCACTCGGTCGATGCCGACCTGTGCGACCAGGTTCGCGTACGTTGCCTCGTCGTTGAAGTTGGCGAAGGTGTAGTGCAGGTTGCGCCGCAGGTAGGTGCTGACGGGGTGTTTGAGCCCGGTCAGGTCCGGCTTCAACGTGGCGTCGAATCGCGGAAGCATGAACGATGTCGCCTCGCCCATGTGCCCGATCACGACCTGTAACTGTGGGTAGCGGTCGAACACGCCGCCGAGGATCAGCCGCAGCACGTGTGTGGCGGTGTTGATGTGCCAGCCCCACCCCACTGTTGCCAGCGCGAACGTGACCTCGGGGGAGAAGCCCGCGTAGCTGGACTCGATGACGGCCGCCGGCGGGATCGTCGGGTGCAGGTAGATCGGAGCATTCAGCGCCGCCACGCGATCGAGAACCGGCTCGAAGAATGGGTCGTCCAGGTAGCGGCCTTGACTGTGCCCGTTGATCACCGCGCCAAGGAAGCCGAGCTTGCGCATCGCCCGCTCCAGCTCGTCGGCCGCCGCGTCGGGCGCACTGATCGGCACGGTCGCGAAGCCCGCCAGCCGATCGGGATACCGACCGATCGCCGCCGCGAGTTCGTCGTTGCATTCGCGGGCCATCTCAACGGCTTTCGGGCCGTCCAACTGCTCGACGCCGGGCGCGGCCAGCGACAGCACCGCCAGATCGACCCCCGCCTCGTCCATCGCCGCGATGCGACCGTCGCCGAGCTCGGAAATGGGGTCGATCGCGCCCGCCCGTGACGCGAGCCAGCTGCCCGGTCCGCGCAGGAATCCCGCTGTGGCGTAATGCTCTTCGAGTGCGATGGTTCGCACGTGGTTGTCCTTACGTCTCGAGCACCCGGCTGGCTGCGGTCCAGTAGGGCAGCTCTTCGCGCTTGGCTGCCCAGCGGACCGTTTTGGTGTACCCGTATTCGGTCAACGTCTCCTCGGCGTGCCCGCGCCCGAATCCGCTGTGGCCGACCCCGCCGAATCCGGTGCCGATCGCGATCCGCACGTAGTTGTTGACGAACACAGCGCCCGCCCGGATCTGCCGGCTCACCCGCAGCGCGCGATCGCTGTCCTGGGTGAACACCGCCGCGACCAATCCGAACGGCGTGCTGTTGGCGATCCGCACCGCCTCAGCTTCGTCGGAGAACGGGATCAGCGTGACCACCGGACCGAAGATCTCTTCTCGGGCGATCCGCATTCGCGGAGTCACGTCGGTCAGCACGGTCGGCGATACGTAGAAGCCGTCGGTCAGACGAGGATCTTCGGGTAGCGGCGCCTGGGCGGCGATGCGCGCGCCGTCTCGCCTGGTAGCCGGGCCAACGAGGCCGTCAGGGAAAAATCCTAAGGCCCCCGGGAACAAGCTCCCGACACCAAACGTTAGACTGATCGACAAGTTGAGTGACCCAGACTCAATAATGGGTTGACAAGCCGACTCCCCCGGGGGCAGGCTTGAGCGCGGTTCACTCAGCATAGTGGCACCAAAGAAGCTCTACACAATCAGGAGGAATCACTATGGCTCGTGCGGTCGGTATCGACCTCGGGACCACCAACTCCGTCGTTGCAGTCCTGGAAGGTGGCGACCCTGTCGTCGTCGCCAACTCCGAGGGCTCACGCACCACCCCGTCGGTCGTCGCGTTCGCGCGCAACGGTGAGGTGCTCGTCGGCCAGCCCGCCAAGAACCAGGCGGTCACCAACGTCGACCGCACCATCCGTTCCGTCAAGCGGCACATGGGCACCGATTGGTCCATCGAGATCGATGACAAGAAGTACACCGCCCAGGAGATCAGCGCCCGCGTGCTGATGAAGCTGAAGCGCGACGCGGAGGCGTATCTGGGTGAGGACGTCACTGACGCGGTCGTCACCGTGCCCGCCTACTTCAACGACGCCCAGCGTCAGGCGACCAAGGAAGCCGGCCAGATCGCCGGCCTGAACGTGCTGCGCATCGTCAACGAGCCGACCGCGGCGGCACTGGCCTACGGCCTGGACAAAGGTGAGAAGGAACAGACCATCCTGGTCTTCGACCTCGGCGGCGGCACCTTCGACGTCTCGCTGCTCGAGATCGGCGAGGGCGTGGTTGAGGTTCGCGCCACCAGTGGTGACAACCACCTTGGTGGGGACGACTGGGATGACCGCGTGGTCGAGTGGCTGGTCGATAAGTTCAAGGGCACCAGCGGAATTGACCTGACCAAGGACAAGATGGCGATGCAGCGGCTGCGTGAGGCCGCTGAGAAGGCCAAGATCGAGCTCAGCTCGAGCCAGGGCACCTCGATCAACCTGCCTTACATCACCGTCGACGCGGACAAGAACCCGCTGTTCCTCGACGAGCAGCTGACCCGCGCCGAATTCCAGCGCATCACACAGGATCTGCTGGACCGCACCCGTCAGCCCTTCCAGTCCGTGATCAAGGACGCCGGTATCTCGGTGTCCGAGATCGACCACGTGGTGCTGGTGGGTGGTTCCACCCGCATGCCCGCGGTGTCGGAACTGGTCAAGGAGATGACCGGCGGCAAGGAGCCCAACAAGGGCGTCAACCCCGACGAGGTGGTGGCCGTTGGTGCCGCACTGCAAGCGGGTGTCCTCAAGGGTGAGGTGAAAGACGTTCTGCTGCTTGACGTGACGCCGCTGAGCCTCGGTATCGAGACCAAGGGTGGCGTGATGACCAAGCTGATCGAGCGCAACACCACGATCCCGACCAAGCGGTCGGAGACCTTCACCACGGCCGATGACAACCAGCCGTCGGTGCAGATCCAGGTCTATCAGGGTGAACGCGAAATCGCTTCGCACAACAAGCTGCTCGGCTCCTTCGAGCTGACCGGCATCCCGCCGGCTCCGCGCGGCGTCCCGCAGATCGAGGTCACCTTCGACATCGACGCCAACGGCATCGTGCACGTCACGGCCAAGGACAAGGGCACCGGCAAGGAGAACACGATCAAAATCCAGGAGGGCTCCGGCCTGTCCAAGGAGGAGATCGACCGGATGATCAAGGACGCCGAGGCGCACGCCGAGGAGGACCGCAACCGTCGCGAAGAGGCGGACGTCCGCAACCAGGCGGAATCGCTGGTCTACCAGACGGAGAAGTTCGTCAAGGAGCAGCGCGAAGCCGAGGGCGGGTCGCAGGTTCCCGAGGACACGCTGTCCAAGGTCGACGCTGCGATCGCCGACGCCAAGTCGGCGCTGGGCGGCACCGACATCTCGGCGATCAAGTCGGCGATGGAGAAGCTGGGCCAGGAGTCTCAGGCGCTGGGCCAGGCGATCTACGAAGCCACTCAGTCGGCCGGGCCACAGCCCGGCGGCCCCGAGTCCGGCAGCTCATCCGGCTCCGCTGACGATGTCGTGGACGCGGAGGTGGTCGACGACGACCAGGAGTCCAAGTGACCGAAGGTAATCCACACGAACACGTGACGGTCACCGACAAACGGAGGATCGACCCCGAGACCGGAGAAGTACGGCATGTCCCTCCCGGCGCTGCGCCGGGAGGGGGTGCGTCGGCCGCATTTTCGGGTGAATCTCCCGAGGAGGCCGGCAAGGCCGCCGAACTGCTGAATGACCTGCAGCGGGTGCAGGCCGACTTCGCCAACTACCGCAAGCGAGCGCTGCGCGACCAGCAGGCTGCGGCGGATCGGGCCAAGGCCGCCGTCGTCACCCAATTGCTGGGCGTGCTCGACGATCTCGATCGCGCTCGCAAGCACGGCGACTTGGATTCGGGCCCGCTGAAGTCGGTAGCCGACAAGCTGATGGACGCGCTGACCGGGCTGGGTCTGGTGGCGTTCGGTGCCGAAGGCGAAGATTTCGACCCGGTACTGCACGAAGCCGTCCAACACGAGGGTGATGGCGGCCCGGATTCCAAACCGGTGATCGGCAACGTCATGCGCGAGGGCTACAAACTGGGCGAAAACGTACTGCGTCACGCTCTGGTTGGCGTCGTCGACACGGTCGCGGGCGACAGCGCAGATGCCGAGTCCGCCGACCAGGCCGAAAGCACGGCCAAAACCGAACCGGCCGACACGGACGATAACGCCGACGCCTCCGGTGAATAAGGCACAGAATCGGGACACCAGAAATAGAGAATGGTGAGAGGAGGTGACGCGACATGGCCCAGCGTGAATGGGTCGAAAAGGACTTCTACAAGGAGCTCGGCGTCTCCTCCGACGCCAGCCCCGAAGAGATAAAGCGCGCCTATCGCAAGTTGGCGCGCGACCTGCACCCGGATGCGAATCCCGACAACCCCGCCGCCGGTGAACGGTTCAAAGCGGTGTCGGAAGCGCACAACGTGTTGTCGGATGCCGCTAAGCGCAAGGAGTACGACGAAACCCGTCGGCTCTTCGCCGGCGGTGTGCCTGGTGGTCGAAGATTCGACACCGGCGGCTTCGGTGGCTTCAACGTCGGTGGCGACGGCGCCGAGTTCAATCTCAACGATTTGTTCGACGCCGCTGGCCGTAGCGGGGGCACCAACATCGGTGACCTCTTCGGTGGCTTGTTCGGACGCGGCGCGAGCGCTCGTCCCAGCCGACCCCGACGCGGCAACGATCTGGAAACCGAGACCGAGCTGGATTTCGTCGAGGCCGCCCAAGGCGTCGCGATGCCGCTGCGGTTGACCAGCCCTGCGCCATGCACCAATTGCCATGGCAGTGGGGCACGTCCGGGTACCAGCCCGAAGGTGTGTGCCAGCTGCAACGGCTCCGGGGTGGTCAGCAGCAACCAGGGCGCGTTCGGATTCTCCGAGCCCTGCACCGACTGCCGGGGCAGCGGCTCGATCATCGAGCACCCCTGTGACGAGTGCAAAGGCACCGGCGTCACCACGCGCACCCGCACCATTAACGTGCGGATCCCTCCGGGGGTCGAAGACGGACAGCGGATCCGGCTGCCCGGGCAGGGTGAGGCCGGGTTGCGCGGTGCCCCGTCGGGTGACCTGTACGTGACGGTGCACGTGCGGCCTGACAAGGTCTTCGCCCGCGACGGCGATGACCTTACCGTGACCGTTCCGGTCAGCTTCAGCGAATTAGCTTTGGGCTCAACGCTTTCAGTGCCCACGCTGGACGGAAAGGTCGGCGTGCGGGTGCCCAAAGGCACCGCTGACGGCCGCATCCTGCGGGTGCGTGGACGCGGTGTGCCCAAGCGCAGCGGTGGCAGCGGAGACTTGCTGGTCACCGTGAAAGTCGCTGTGCCGCCGAACTTGGAAGGCGCCGCGCAGGAGGCGCTGGAGGCGTATGCGGAGGCCGAGCAGTCCAGTGGTTTCAACCCCCGGGCAGGATGGGCGGGTAATCGCTGATGGCGAAAAACCCTAAGCGAGACGATGCCCGGACCTTTTTGATCTCGGTGGCGGCCGAACTGGCCGGCATGCATGCGCAGACCTTGCGTACCTACGATCGCCTCGGGCTGGTCATCCCGCGCCGCACTTCCGGTGGCGGGCGGCGTTATTCACAGCACGACGTGGATCTGCTGCGCGAGGTCCAGCGACTGTCGCAGGACGAGGGAGTCAACCTCGCCGGCATCAAGCGCATCATCGAGCTGACCAACCAGGTCGAGGCGCTGCAGTCGCGGCTGAAGGAAATGGCCGAGGAGATAGCAGTGTTGCGCGCCAACCAGCGCCGTGATGTCGCAGTCGTACCGAAGAGCACGGCACTGGTGGTGTGGCAGCCGCGTAAGCGTCGCTAGACCCGGATCGAGAACACCGCGACCGCCGGCTCGCCGGGGCGCGCGCTGCGGTAGCCGCCGCGGCTCAGCGCATCGGTCGGAGCGGTCATCGGCTCGAAGCACACCACGTCCTCGCCGGGCGGTGCGAAGATCTGGGTCGCCGGATACCCCTGCTCGAAGTGCACTTCCAGGCGGCGTCCGCCGCCGGACACCGCGAACACCGCGCCGTCGGCGACCTGGTCGTAGGCATCGTCAAAGGTGTTGTCGCCCAAGCGTTCCTTCTTGGCGGCTTGCTCCGAAACTTCGCCGGTGGGCAGACCGCGGTCGTCGAGACTCAAATGCCGTAGCGGCGGGGTCTCGATGATCCACTCGCTGCGGGCCGCGCCGGGCACGCTCAGGTACGGGTGAAAGCCGAAACACAGCGGGACGGCGGTGTCGCCGGTCGCGGTGACGGTGGTGCGCACGGTCAGCGTCCGTTCGGCCAGCCGGACGGACACCGTCAGCAGATGTGGGTACGGGAAGCTGGCCAGCAGCCACTCCACGGCACCGAAGTCCACCTCGGCGGTGAGCTCGTTGGCCGACTCGGCCATCACCCGCCAGCCCGGGTAGGCGGCCAGGGTGCCGTGGATGGGCAGCCCGTTGGGGTCGGCGCGCACCCCGTCTTCACCCGGCGTCAGCTCGACTGTGACGCCCTCGGCGGTATAAGGGTTGCTGCCCAGTCGATTTGCCCAGGGATACAGGATCGGGATGCCCATCGTCTTGCCCGCTTGGAGGTAGGCGTCCAGTCCGCGCCGTTGACCGAGTAACTCGACTCCCGAGTCGGTCAGCGAGGTGCCGATCATGCCCCCGTCCGGAACGAACTGTGCGGCCAACGACGACGACGGATCGCGCAGGGTCACCACGTGCACGCGGTCAGCCTAGCGGCGATCGCAAGCGCGGCGCAGCCTAGCGTGACAAGGGGTCGTGCTGAATATGCTCGGGCGGCGCCCCTTTGGCGATCAGGACGTCTCTGGTGGCCCGGACCATGGCCGGCCCGCCGCAGACCAGGATCTGCCGGTCGCCCCAACCGCCGTATTTGGTCACCACCTCGGGCAGCTGACCGATCTGGTGTACGTGCAGGCCACGCGGCGGGGTGACGTCGGGGTAATCGGCGGCCCAGGCCGGGTCGCTCCTGTATTCGGACACCGGCGAGACCGACAGCCACGGGTTGTGCGAGGCGATCTGCCACAGCGTCGGCAGGTCGTAGAGCTCGCAGCGGTAGCGCGCGCCGAAGAACAGGTGCACTCGTGGGTTCTCCGCGTAGCGCGACAGGTCCATGATCAGCGCCCGCAGCGGTGCCAAACCGGTGCTGCCGGCCACCATCAGGACGTCGCCGCCGCCGCGGTCGACCTGCAGGCCGCCGTGCGGGCTGGATAACCGCCATCGGTCGCCCGGTCGGCTTTCGTTGACGATCGCGGTGCTGACCAGACCGCCGGGAACCTGGCGGATGTGAAACTCGATCCCGCCGTCCGGGTCGGCCGGAATGGCGGGGCTGAGAAATCGCCATCGTCTGGGGCATTGCGGTACCTGAGCGTTGACGTACTGACCGGGGTGGTAGGGCATCGGGCGGTCCAGTCGCAGCCGAACGACCGCGAGGTCGCGCGAGACCCGCCGGTGCTCGATGACGGTGCCGTCCCACCAGGCGGGTCCCTCTTCGGCGTCGGCGGCGCCGCTCATCACCCCGGTGATGAGATTCAGCGACTGGTTAGCCGCCTCGTCGACGGCGTCGGTCCAGGCATCGCCCAGGTGTGCGCGCAGCGCCGTCTGCAACGCGTGTCGCAACGACTCGTAATGCGTTGGCAACACACCGTATTTGCGGTGATCCCGGCCGAGCTGAGCAAGAAAGGCCACCGGCTCCTGGGCGCGCTGCTCCACCAACTCGCCGTAAACCCAGTGCAGTGCATGGCCGAAAGCGGCTCGCTGAGCGTCCATTTCGGGCGGAAACAGGTCCCGCACCGAGACGTCGAGGGCGAACCAGTGGGTGTAGAAGCGGTGGACGAGTTCGCCGCCGGCGCCCGAGTCGTCCGGGGCGAGGGCGTCACGCAGCACCCGCAACGCATCGGAGTCCTCTAAGCCCACGGGGCCCGATTCTAAGCTCGCCCAGGCAGACAGCGTCTTTGTCAGCCCTGCCCGACGGTGTTCGGCGTTCCGGCGTTGGCGACCGTCGGCGAGCCCCAGTGGTAGATGATGACGTTGCCCTGGCCCGAGGTGCTGATCGCATCCGTGCTGTCGATCGTGACGTGGTTCCCCTTGCCGGCGACGATGACGCTGGTGCAGTGGCCTGTGACGGTGATCGTGTTATTCGCCCCGCTCACCGACAGGTAGCCGCCGTGGCAGAGGATGGTTTTCGTCGTGCCGGTACCGCTGACCTGCAACGTCCCGGCGTTCGGGACATGCTCCGACGGGCTGTCGCCCGCGAGATCGGTGCGGAATCCGGTGGCCGCCAAACCGGCCAGGGCCAGCCAGCCGATCACGATGATCGACCAGCAGACCATCCCCGCCCGCAGTCTCGGCCGCAGCGTGCCGACCCAGTTGCCGGTCTCGTCGCGGTCCAGGTCGTAGGCAAAAGCGGTGACGCAGCGGGCCCGCGCCGGATTGCGCTCGTCGGCCAGGATCACCCCGTCGACGTATTCCCGCCCGCGCACCACGACGTCGCCCGGGTGCCCGTCGAGCGTGTAGGACACCTTGGTCGTGGTTTTGGGGCCGCTCCAGCGCTGCCGCGTGACGGTCCAACCGTGCGCCATCGGAAGGTAGAGGTTGTACCAAATTTTTCCGCTGTAATACGTTGCGCGCGAGAGTATTTCGGTATCTGTGACCCTAGCGACGCGGCCCCGTTCGAGTAAGCCGATCCGGATGCGCGCGCCGCACAGTTGCGCGGCATAGATCCCGGCCAGAGTGAGCACCGCCGCCACGGCGAACGCCATGGGCAGTTGGATCCACAGCGCGATCGGTGCGACCGCGACCGTGAACAGCGTCCAGACGTACCACCAGCGAAACGGCAGCATCTCGGCGAACCAGAAAGCCGCAGGAACCGGGCGGGGCGACGGCGACAGGTCGTTTTCCGTCTGTTTCATGGACTAAAGACCCCTGTTGGATCGAGCGCAAAAAATCTAAAATTGAGCGGAACAGACTCAACCTTGACGACGTTGAACATCCCGACAAGCATTTTTTAGACATACCCGAACGGAGGTGTCGTGGACTCTTTCAACCCGACTACCAAGACGCAAGCGGCCCTGACATCGGCCCTGCAGGCGGCCAGTGCTGCCGGTAACCCCGAGATCAGGCCTGCTCATCTGCTGTTGGCGCTGCTGACACAGAACGACGGGATCGCCGCGCCGCTGCTGGAGGCTGTCGGCGTCGAGCCCGCGACCATTCGCGCGGAGGCCGAGCACCTGCTCGACCGGTTGCCCCAGGCCAGCGGCTCCAGCTCGCAGCCGCAGCTGTCCCGCGAATCGCTGGCCGCCATCACCACCGCCCAGCAGCTGGCCACCGAGATGGACGACGAATACGTCTCCACCGAACACCTGATGGTGGGCCTGGCCACCGGCGACTCCGACGTCGCCAAATTGCTCACCGGACATGGCGCGTCCCCGCAGGCGTTGCGCGAGGCGTTCGTCAAGGTCCGTGGCAGCGCCCGGGTCACCAGCGCCGACCCCGAGGCCACCTACCAGGCGCTGGAGAAGTACTCCACCGACCTGACCGAGCGGGCCCGCGAAGGCAAGCTCGACCCGGTTATCGGGCGGGACAACGAGATTCGCCGCGTCGTGCAAGTGCTTTCCCGTCGCACCAAGAACAACCCGGTGCTGATCGGCGAGCCCGGCGTCGGCAAGACCGCGATCGTCGAGGGCCTGGCCCAGCGCATCGTCGCCGGCGACGTGCCGGAGAGCCTGCGCGACAAGACCGTCGTCAGCCTGGACATGGGCTCGATGGTGGCCGGCGCGAAGTACCGCGGCGAGTTCGAGGAGCGGCTCAAGGCCGTGCTCGACGACATCAAGAACTCCGCCGGTCAGATCATCACGTTCATCGACGAGCTGCACACCATCGTCGGAGCCGGCGCGACCGGCGAGGGCGCGATGGACGCCGGCAACATGATCAAGCCGATGCTGGCCCGTGGCGAGTTGCGGCTGGTCGGCGCCACCACGCTCGACGAGTACCGCAAGTACATCGAGAAGGACGCCGCGCTGGAACGGCGCTTCCAGCAGGTGCTGGTCGGCGAGCCGTCGGTGGAGGACACCGTCGGCATCCTGCGCGGGCTGAAGGACCGCTACGAGGTGCACCACGGCGTGCGCATCACCGACTCCGCTCTGGTGGCCGCCGCCACGCTGTCCGACCGCTACATCACCGCGCGCTTCCTGCCGGACAAGGCCATCGACCTGGTCGACGAGGCCGCCAGCCGGCTGAAGATGGAGATCGACTCCAGGCCCGTCGAGATCGACGAGGTCGAGCGGCTGGTGCGCCGCCTCGAGATCGAAGAGATGGCGCTGGCCAAGGAAGAGGACGAGGCGTCCAAGGAGCGGCTGGAGAAGCTGCGCTCCGAGCTGGCCGACCAGAAGGAGAAGCTGGCCGAGCTGACCACCCGCTGGCAGAACGAGAAGAGCGCGATCGACGTCGTCCGCGAGCTCAAGGAACAGCTGGACACGCTGCGCGGGGAGTCCGATCGCGCTGAGCGCGACGGCGACCTGGCCAAGGCGGCCGAGCTGCGGTACGGGCGGATTCCCGAAGTGGAGAAGAAGCTCGACGCCGCATTGCCGCATGCCGAGGCCCGCGACAACGTGATGCTCAAGGAAGAGGTCGGTCCCGACGACATCGCCGATGTGGTGTCGGCGTGGACCGGCATCCCCGCCGGGCGGATGCTCGAAGGCGAGACCGCCAAGCTGCTGCGCATGGAAGACGAGCTGGGCAGGCGCGTCATCGGGCAGCGGAAAGCGGTGACCGCCGTGTCCGACGCGGTGCGTCGGAGTCGGGCCGGCGTCGCCGACCCCAACCGGCCGACCGGCTCGTTCATGTTCCTCGGGCCGACCGGTGTCGGCAAGACCGAGCTGGCCAAGGCGCTGGCGGAGTTCCTCTTCGACGACGAACGCGCGATGGTCCGCATCGACATGAGCGAGTACGGCGAGAAACACTCGGTGGCCCGCCTGGTCGGCGCGCCTCCCGGTTACATCGGCTACGACCAGGGCGGGCAGCTCACGGAGGCGGTGCGGCGCCGGCCGTACACGGTGATCCTGTTCGACGAGATCGAAAAGGCGCACCCGGATGTGTTCGACGTGCTGCTGCAGGTGCTCGACGAGGGCCGGCTCACCGACGGGCAGGGCCGCACGGTCGACTTCCGCAACACGATCCTGATCCTGACGTCCAACCTCGGGTCGGGCGGCAACGAGGAGCAGGTGATGGCGGCGGTGCGCGCAGCGTTCAAGCCGGAGTTCATCAACCGGCTCGACGACGTGATCGTGTTCCACGGCCTCGAGCCCGGTGAGCTGGTCTCGATCGTCGACATCCAGCTGGCCCAGCTGCAGAAGCGGCTGGCGCAGCGTCGCCTCACGCTGGAGGTGTCGCTGCCGGCCAAGGAGTGGCTGGCGCAGCACGGATTCGACCCGGTGTACGGCGCCCGGCCGTTGCGGCGGTTGGTGCAGCAGGCCATCGGTGACCAGTTGGCCAAGCTGTTGCTGGCCGGCGAGGTGCACGACGGCGACACCGTTCCGGTGAACATCAATCCGGCCGGCGACGGCCTGATCCTGGCCTAGTTTCCGCTAGTCCTACCGGCGCCGGTCGCCCAGCTCGAAATCTCGGGTCTGGGCGCCGGCGTCGATCACTGCCTGGAGCAGTTGGCGGGCGGTCGGCTGGGCGAGGGTTTCGCGAAAGAGCTGATCTTCGATGCGCAGGCCGGTCGCCACATCGGCTAAGGCTACGGCGTCGACCGCGCGCTTCGCGTTCGCGATCGCCACCGCGTGCGACGACGCGATGCGGGTCGCGAGCTTGTCGACAAATCGCCGGAGCTTGTCGGCCGGCAGCGCGCGGTTCACATATCCCCAGGCTTCGGCCGTCGCGGCGTCGACGTCCATGCAGCCGAGGATGACTTCCAGGGCTCGCGCCCGGCCGACCAGCCGTGGCAGCCGCTGCGTGCCGCCGCCGCCGGGGATGATCCCCACCGCCAACTCCGGATGCCCCAGCACCGTGCTGCCGAGCGCGGCGAACCGCATGTCGAACGCCATCGCGAACTCGCAACCGCCCCCGCGGCAGACGCCCTCGATGACGGCGATCGTGGCCTTCGGCAGGGTGCGGAACAGCTCCATCGTGGAGTGAAACGGCGTCAGGTCGTCGTGCAGCGCGATGTCGTCAGCGGGGAGGTCCAGAATCAGCCCCACGTCGGCATGGGCAATGAAGATTTCCGGGTCGGCCGAGTCGACGATCAGCACCCGTACCTCGTCGTCCGCTGCGACCTCGCACGTCAGCCGGTCGATCTCGTTCAGCAGCGGTACGTCGAGCAGGTTGATCGGGGGGTTGTCGATCGTCGCCCGGCAAACACCGTCGGCCGCGGCGACGCGAATTAGCTGGTAGCCCTCGTAGACCATGGGGGCACCCTACGCGGTCCTAGCAAACCTTAATTGGGTTGTGACCAGGTCGCATTCTCGGTTCGGGTGCGATAGCAGATACGCTACTTGGGATGGTCCCCCTATGGTTCACGCTCTCCGCGCTGTGCTTCGTCGGTGCGGTGGTGTTGCTGTATGTCGACATCGATCGACGCCGGGGGCGCAGCAGGCGCCGTAAATCCTGGGCTCGCTCGCACGGATTCGACTATGAGCGCGAATCGACCGACATTCTCAAGCGTTGGAAGCGCGGCGTGATGTCGACGGTGGGCGATGTTTCCGCCCACAACGTCGTGCTGGGGCAGATCCGCGGCGAGGCGGTGTACATCTTCGATCTCGAGGAAGTCGCCACGGTGATCGCGCTGCACCGCAAGGTGGGCACCAACGTCGTCGTCGACCTGCGACTCAAAGGACTCAAAGAGCCGCGCGAGAGCGACATCTGGCTGCTGGGCGCCATCGGCCCGCGGATGGTGTACTCGACCAACCTGGACGCGGCCCGTCGGGCCTGCGACCGTCGGATGGTCACCTTCGCCCACACCGCGCCGGACAGCTCCGAGATCATGTGGAACGAACAGAACTGGACGCTGGTCGCCATGCCGGTCTCCAGCACGCGCACCCAGTGGGACGAGGGCCTGCGCACGGTGCGCCAGTTCAACGACCTGTTGCGGGTGCTGCCCCCGATGCCCGCCGACAGCGACGAGCCGGCGGGGCCGCGCAGCGCGGCGCCGAGCCGTCCGTTGGCCCCGGCCGGCCGGGCGGAACTGCCGCCCAGGCGCTCGGCCCAGGACGTGTCGGGGCTGCTGGGAGACGCCAACCGCCATGCCCCGGAGTCGGCCCACCGCGACGAGGGCCGTACCGAAGCCATCCGGCGCCCTCCGTCGTCGACGGGCCGCAACGGCCAGCAGGCCAGCAATTTCCATCACTGAATCTGTTGTCCTGCAACGGTAGACGAATAAAGGGTGCACAAGGCCGTGGCCGAATCTGACCGTGCGGAACTGGCCGAGTTGGTGCGGCGGCTGTCGGTGGTACACGGCCGCGTCACGCTGTCATCGGGCAAGGAGGCCGACTACTACGTCGACCTGCGCCGTGCCACCCTGCACCACCGCGCCTCGGCGCTGATCGGCACGCTGATGCGCGAACTCACCGCAGACTGGGATTACGCGGTCGTCGGCGGCCTGACCCTGGGCGCCGATCCGGTCGCGACCGCCGTCATGCACGCGCCCGGGCGCCCGATCGACGCCTTTGTGGTGCGCAAGTCCGCGAAAACCCATGGCCTGCAACGTCTTATCGAGGGATCCGAAGTTTCCGGTCAGCGGGTGCTGGTGGTCGAGGACACCAGCACCACCGGCGGCTCGGCGCTGACGGCGGTGCACGCCGTCCGGGACGCGGGTGCCGAAGTGGTCGGGGTGGCCACCGTGGTGGACCGCGCCACCGGCGCCGCGGAGGCCATCCAGGCCGAGGGACTGCTGTACCGCAGCGTGCTGGGCCTGGCCGATCTGGGGCTGGGCTAGGGCCGTTACCGCTGTGCGCACTTTCCTTGCGATGGCCGCCTGCTTGGCGGCCTGCCTGGTGGGCTGCTCGGGGTCGAGCCATGCCGCTGCGCCCTACGGCGCCCAGGGCGCGCGGCTGGGTGAATCGCTGGCGCTGCTGGGCTGGAACATGTCGGTGTCGAACCTGCGCTGGGACGGCGATTACGTGTTGATCAACGTCGACGCCTCACCGACGGACCCGAAGGCGCCGCATGTCAAACCCGAGGACATCCGCTTCGGGCTCTACGGCGCGCTCGCCCACCCGATCGAGTCCGCCGGATTGGGCAGCTGCGACACCGCGATGACCACGGTGCGCGATATCCCGGCCCCGCTGTCGGCGCCGCCCGACCGGCTGACCGGCACCGTGTGCCTGGGCCCGCTGAAGGACCGCAGTCAGGTCCGCGGCGTGTACAGCTACTCGACGCGGGACCGGATCGCCGATACCTCCGCGGCCTACCCGGCGGCGTTTCCGGTGGGGCTGATGCCGACCAACGTCAACGACACCGGGCTGGTGGTCAAGACCACCAGCCTGTCGGCCTGGCGCGCCGACGGGAACCCGGTAACCCAAGCGCAGCTCGGTGATCCGGGCGCCTTCACGGGCAACGGCTACATGCTGCTCGGGCTGGAGGCCGAAGCCATCGCGGCCCGGTACCGCGACGACTCCGCCCGGCGCGGCGGCCCGATGATGCTGCTCGCGGCGCCGAGTCTTCCGGGCGGCGGCCTGAACCCCGCCTGCGCGGCGTACGGGTCGTCGGTGCTGATCCTGCCCGACGCCTCGCTGGATGCGGTGCGCGTCTCCGCATCCTTGTGCACCCAGGGCGAAATCAGCCAGGCCTTGCTCTATGCGACGGTGGCGATCGTCGGCACGCATGCGGGTGTGTGGACCCAGCGATGAGCGAACCTGGGCCCACCGAATGGGCGGCACCGGCCGCGGGTGTCGGGCCCTGGCAGGGCGATCTGCCCGACGACCCGCGGTATGACCCAATTCTGTTGCGCGACGGCGACACTCGCAATGTCGTCGACGCCTACCGGTACTGGACCCGGGAAGCGATCATCGCCGACATCGACCATCGCCGGCACCCGCTGCACATCGCGATCGAGAACTTCGGCCACGACGCCAATATCGGTTCGGTGGTGCGCACCGCCAACGCCTTCGCGGTGGACACCGTGCACATCGTCGGGCGGCGCCGCTGGAATCGCCGCGGCGCGATGGTGACCGATCGCTATCAACGGTTGTGTCATCACGACAGCACCGCCGAATTGCTGGAATTCGCGACGACCGCCGGATTGCACGTGGTCGCGGTGGACAACGTGCCGGGGGCGACACGCCTGGAGGAAACCGCGCTGCCGCGCGAATGTCTGTTGGTGTTCGGTCAGGAAGGACCGGGCATCACCGACGACACCCGATCGGGGGCGGCGATCACGGTGTCGATCGCGCAGTTCGGCTCGACCCGCAGCATCAACGCCGGCGTCGCCGCCGGGATCGCGATGCATGCCTGGATCCGGCAGCACGGGGACCTGCGCCGCGCCTGGTAAGCGCGCCCTGCCCCACCAGTCGTGTCGAGTGTGCGTCCAGGCCCACCAGCCGTATCGAGTGTGCGTCCTTGGCGGTCAGTGTGCGGTGATGGCGCCGTGAACGCACACTCAAAGCCTTGGGCGCACACTCGATTTAGAGGCGGGCGTTATTGGCTGCTGGTGACGTGTCGACGGCCAGTCCACTGCGCGTTGAGTCTTTGAGGGCGACACCCGAACGGCCGAGTTTGCGGGCCCCGGCGACGAGCGCGGCGGCGACACTCGCGGCCGTCGGGTAGTCGAGGCCGTCGGGCGGATGGATGTTCGAGATGCAGTTGCGGTCGGCGTCGGTGAGCCCCGGCGCCGGTCCATGCGTCAGGTAGATGCCCAGACTGTCGGCGACCGAGAGCCCCGGGCGCTCACCAATGAGCACCAATACCGTTGCTACGCCGAGGGCTTGACCGATGTGATCACCGAGCGCCACGCGCGCCTGGGTGGCGATGACCAGCGGAGCTATCCGGTAGCGGCCGTCGAATTCGCGGACCAACGCGTCGACCGTACCGGCGCCGTGGTCGGTCAGCGCACGGGGCGACAGCCCGTCGGCGAGGACAACGCCGATGTCCGCCTTGGTCTTCGGCAAGCCCGACAGGTCCGCGGGACTGCGGCCCAGGTCGGGCCGGCGCAGGTATTCGCTCCGCGAGGTCGCCCGGCTGTGCACCCGCAGCGGCTCGTCGACGCCGATGTGGTGTAGCTGCTCGATGAGTGCGTCGACGTCGAGTGGGTCGTGGACCGCGTCGCGCGCCGCAGCGTGTGCGGCCTGAAACTCGAGCACCCGCCGGGTCGGCAGCGAGTTTCCCGCGCGCCCGAGCCCGATACGCGCCTGCGTGGTGGTCCGCAGCGGCGCCCAAATGTCGTTGTCCGCCGGCAGTTTTGAGCTGTCCATCAACCGGCCGCCAGCGCGCGCAGCGGCGACGTCGCGAGGTCGACGGGAAGGATCCTGCCGTCGGCGTCGGCCATCCCCAGACTCGCCAGCCAGGCTTCGAATTCGGGTGCGGGCCTCAGCCCCAAAGCTTTTCGCACGTACAACGCATCGTGAAACGACAGGCTTTGATACCCGAGCATGATGTCGTCGGCGCCGGGAACAGTGATGACGAACGCGGTGCCCGCCACGCCCAGCAGGGTCAGCAGCGTGTCCATGTCGTCCTGGTCGGCTTCGGCGTGGTTCGTGTAGCAGACATCGACACCCATCGGCAGGCCGAGCAGTTTCCCGCAGAAGTTGTCTTCGAGCCCGGCGCGGATGATCTGCTTGCCGTCGTAGAGGTACTCCGGTCCGATGAATCCGACCACGGTGTCGACCAGCAGCGGCTGCAGGGCCCGGGCCACCGCGTAGGAGCGCGCCTCCAGCGTCTGCTGGTCGACCGGATTGTTTCCCACGCCGAGGTGGGCCCCGGCCGACAGCGCCGAACCCTGCCCCGTCTCCAGGTACATGACGTTGTCGCCGACCGTGCCGCGGTGCAGCGATCGGGCCGCCTCGTTGGCCTCCGTCAACATCGCGATCGAGGTGCCGAAGCCGGCATTGGCGCCCTCGGTGCCCGCGATCGACTGGAAAACCAGGTCGACGGGCGCGCCCCGCTCGATCAGTTCCATCGTGGTTGTGACATGGCAGAGCACGCACGACTGCACGGGGATGGCGAACCGCTGGCGAATGTCGTCGAGCAGGTGCAGCAGGTCGGACGCCGCCTGCGGCGAGTCGGTCGCCGGGTTGATGCCGATCACCGCGTCGCCGCAGCCCATCAGCAGGCCATCGAGCATCGCCGCGGCGATTCCGCGTGGGTCATCGGTGGGGTGGTTGGGTTGCAGCCGGGTGGCGAGCGTGCCCGGCAATCCGATCGTGGTTCTAAACGCCGCGGTGGCCGTCGCGGCGGCGGCAACCAGGATCAAGTCCTGGTTGCGCATGATCTTTGACACCGCGGCAACCATTTCCGGGATGAGCCCGGGGGAGATGGCGGCGATTCGCCCCGCGCTGTCGTCGCGGGACGCCGTATCCAGCAGCCAGTCGCGGAAGCCACCGACCGTCAAGTGCGCGATCGGGCCGAACGCCTCGCGGTCGTGGCTGTCGATGATGAGGCGGGTGACCTCGTCGGTCTCATACGGGACGACCACGTCGTCAAGAAATGTCGTGAGCGGAATGTCGGCCAGGACCCACGCGGCGGCGGCCCGTTCGGCGTCGGAGCCGGCGGCACAACCGGCGAGCTGGTCACCGGAGCGCAGCGGTGTTGCCTTCGCCATCACGTCAACCAGGCCCGCAAACGAATGGGTGGTCCCCGAACTGGTTTGCCGGTAGCGCATATTTCAGTATGAGGCAGGATCGACAGGTATGGATCAGCTATGGGCCAACCGGGCGGCCAGCTCCGAAGCCGCTGTCGCGCAACGACACCTGAAACGGCTGTGGGCATTGCCGGGAACCCAGCTGGGAGTGGTGGCCTGGCCGGCGACGCGGCGGGCCCGGCTCTTCGGCACCTGGCACTACTGGTGGCAGGCGCATCTGCTGGATTGCCTGGTCGACGCGCAGCTGCGCGACCCACAGCCGCACCGGCACACCGAGATCAACCGACAGGTCCGCTCGCACCGGCTGCGCAACAACTTTCGCTGGACCAACAGCTATTACGACGACATGGCGTGGCTGGCAATCGCGCTGGAACGGGCCGCCCGGATAGCCGGCGTCGAACGCAGCCGCGCCCTGCCCAAGCTTGCCGACCAGTTCATCAACGCGTGGGTGCCCGAAGACGGCGGCGGCATCCCGTGGCGCAAGCAAGACCAGTTCTTCAACGCCCCGGCCAACGGTCCGGCCGGAATCTTTTTGGCCCGGTATGGGGATCGGCTCAAGCGTGCCGAGCAGATGGGCGACTGGATCGACCAAACCCTGATCGACCCGGAGACGCACCTGGTGTTCGACGGCATCAAGGCCGGTTCGCTGGTCCGCGCGCAGTACACCTACTGCCAGGGTGTGGTGCTCGGGCTGGAAACCGAGCTGGCCGCCCGCACCGGCGCGGAGGTTCGGGGCCGGCACGCGGCGCGGGTGCACCGCCTGGTCGCCGCCGTCAACGAGCACATGGCGCCGTCGGGCGTGCTGAAGGGTTCCGGCGGCGGCGATGGCGGGCTGTTCGCCGGCATCACCGCCCGCTACCTCGCGCTGGTCGCCACCACGATGCCGGGTGATTCCGCGGACGACGCGGTGGCCCGTGACACCGCGCGCACTATCGTGCTGTCCAGCGCGAAATCGGCGTGGGACTACCGGCAGACGGTGGACGGGCTGCCGCTGTTCGGCGCGTTTTGGGACCGCGACGCCGAGCTGCCGACGACGGGCGGTACGCAGGCGCAGTTCGTCGAGGGCGCGGTGAACGCTTCGGAAACTGCCGAGCGGGATCTGTCGGTGCAGCTGTCGGGGTGGATGCTGATGGAGGCCGCCTGTAACGTCACCGCCGAATCGTCGCACCAGGACAGGAGCACGCAGTGAGTAAAGTCCACCCCGACGCCGAGTCGGCTCTGCGAGACCTGCTGAAGGACGGAATCACCATTGCTGCGGGCGGATTCGGGCTGTGTGGCATTCCGGAGAATCTGATTCAGGCCCTGGTGGACAGCGGCGTCAAAGAGCTGACGATCGTCGGAAACAACGCCGGTGTCGATGATTTCGGCATGGGTCTGTTGCTCAAGGATCGGCAGGTCAAGAAAGTCGTCGCCTCCTATGTAGGAGAAAACAAGGAATTCGAGCGCCAGGTGCTGGCCGGCGAGCTGGACCTGGTGCTCACTCCGCAAGGCACACTGGCCGAGAAGTTACGCGCCGGCGGCGCAGGGATCCCGGGCTTCTACACGCGCACCGCCTTCGGCACCCAACTCGCCGAAGGCAAGGACATGCGAGTGTTTGACGGCACCGAATATGTGCTGGAGGAAGGTATCCACGCCGACGTCGCGATCGTCAAGGCATGGAAGGGCGACAAGGCAGGCAACCTGGTCTACCGGAAGACGGCGCGCAACTTCAACCCGATGATCGCCAGCTGCGGCAAGGTGACCGTTGCCGAGGTGGAGGAATTGGTCGAGGTTGGCGAGCTGGATCCCGACCAGATCCACACCCCCGGGATCTACGTGGACCGCATCATCGAGGGACCGGGCTACGAGAAGCGGATCGAATTCCGCACCACCAGCGGCGGCGCCGCGGCCAAAAATGACAGCCCCATCCGCGAGATCATGGCCAAACGCGCCGCCCAAGAACTGCGCGACGGCTACTACGTGAACCTCGGTATCGGCATTCCGACGCTGGTGGCCAATTACATCCCCGATGACATCAGCGTGACGCTGCAATCGGAGAACGGCCTGCTCGGAATCGGGGCATATCCGGTTGAGGATCACGTGGATCCCGACCTCATCAACGCCGGCAAACAGACCATCACCACGATCGCCGGCTCTAGCTTCTTCAGCAGCGCCGACTCCTTCGCGATGATCCGCGGCGGCCACATCGACCTGTCCATCCTCGGCGGCCTGGAGGTAGCCGAGAACGGTGACCTGGCCAACTGGATGGTCCCGGGCAGGATGGTCAAGGGCCCTGGCGGTGCGATGGATCTGGTGTCGGGTGTCAAGCGGGTCATCGTCGTGATGGATCACACCGCTAAGGACGGCAGCCCGAAGATCCTCAAGCAATGCACGCTGCCCCTCACCGGAAAAGGTGTGGTGGACGTGATCATCACCGACCTGTGCGTCTTCGACGTCGACCCGGAACGCGGACTCACCCTGACCGAACTACACCCCGGGGTGACGGTCGACGACGTCCGTGCCAAGACCGGTTGCGATTTCGTCGTCGCCTGAACCAGCCGTGGCCGCGCGCCGTCGCGCCAGGTAGCCCCGGGTGGCGGCGATCAGTGCCGGCAGTAGCGAGACGAACAGGATGACCAGAATGATCTTTTCCAGGTTCTGGTGCACGAAGGGCACGTTGCCCAGGAAGTAGCCGGCCACCGTCACGCCGCCGCCCCACAGCACGCCGCCGACGATGTCGAATCCCAGGAACACCGGATAGCGCATGTAGGACACCCCGGCGACCACCGGCGTGAACGTCCGCACGAACGGCATGAAGCGGGCCAAGATGATGGCCGCGGGTCCGTACTTCTCGAAGAAGGCGTGCGATTCGGTCACGTAATGCTGCTTGAAGAACCGCGAATCTTCCTTCTTGAACAGCGCCGGCCCGATCCGGCGGCCGATGAAATAGCCGGTTTGGTCGCCCAGCACCGCGACCAGCGCGACCGCGGGGGCCAGCACCCAGATGTCGAGCGTTCCCCTGGCGGCCAGCAGGCCGCCGGTGAACAGCAGCGATTCGCCGGGCAGCAGCGGAAACAGCAGGCCGGTCTCGACGAAGACGATGACCAGGATGGTCGGCAGCACCGCGGAGGCGAACAGGCCCTCGGGTCCGATCCAGAACATCGGGTCGACGATGTCGGGCAGGGCCGTCACGGCGGTGCTCATGGTGCCTCAACCATACCGGCCCCGAGGTGGCTGCCCGCCGCCAACGCCGGGTTGCGATACTGAGGCAACTGAAGTCTTCAGGAGGAATCCATGCCCATCGCCACCCCCGAGGTCTACGCCGAGATGCTGGGACGCGCCAAAGAGAACGCGTACGCCTTCCCGGCCATCAACTGCACCTCGTCGGAGACCGTCAACGCCGCCATCAAGGGCTTCGCCGATGCCGGCAGCGACGGCATCATCCAGTTCTCCACCGGCGGTGCGGAGTTCGCCTCCGGCCTCGGCGTCAAGGACATGGTCAGCGGCGCGGTCGCGCTAGCCAAGTTCACCCGCAGCATCGCGGCCAAGTATCCGATCAACGTCGCGCTGCACACCGACCACTGCCCCAAGGACAAGCTGGACACCTACGTCCGCCCGCTGTTGGCGATCTCGGCCGAGCGGGTCGCGGCCGGCAAGAACCCGCTGTTCCAGTCGCACATGTGGGACGGCTCGGCCGTGCCGATCGACGAGAACCTCGCGATCGCCAAGGAGCTACTCAAGGCGGCCGCGGCCGCCAAGATCATCCTCGAGGTCGAGATCGGCGTAGTCGGCGGCGAGGAGGACGGCGTCGAGGGCGCGATCGACGACAAGCTTTACACCACTCCGGAGGATTTCGAGAAGACGATCGACGCGCTGGGCCACGGCGAACACGGTAAGTACCTGCTGGCCGCCACCTTCGGCAATGTGCACGGCGTCTACAAGCCCGGCAACGTCAAGCTGCGCCCCGACATCCTGGACGAGGGTCAAAAGGTGGCGTCGGCCAAGCTCGGACTGTCCGACGGTTCCAAGCCGTTCGATTTCGTGTTCCACGGCGGCTCGGGCTCGCTGAAGTCGGAGATCGAGGAAGCGCTGCGCTACGGCGTGGTGAAGATGAACGTCGACACCGACACCCAGTACGCGTTCACCCGCCCGCTGGCCGGTCACATGTTCGCCAACTACGACGGCGTGCTCAAGGTCGACGGCGAGGTCGGCAACAAGAAGGTTTACGACCCGCGCAGCTACCTCAAGAAGGCCGAGGCTTCGATGACCGAGCGCGTGATCGAGGCCTGCAACGACCTGCACTGCGCCGGAAAGTCGGTGGGTGCGTAGCTGATTTCGCCGCGAGTGCCCGGCTGGCCGGGCACTCGGCGCCGAACGTGCGGCTGGCCGGGCGCTCGGCACGAGACGGGATAGTTAGCCGCTGGGGGACTGGCAGATCTTCCACTGATCGTCGCGGTACTGCAGGTCGAGGCTGCGTGTGGAGCGGACCTGCGGGTCGTAGGCCATGAACGTGGTGATGTTGGCCTCGGCGTGCTGGCCGTTGACGACGATCTGGTCGATGCTGGCGATCACCGGATACTGCTTAGCCGCCGAAACCCGTTGGTAGGTCTCGGTCCACGAGTGCTCGTCGTAATCGACGTAACCGTCCCGGGTGGTGCCGCAGGTGATGCTGCGCAGCTGGGTCAGGTCGCCGCGCTGCACCGCGTTGTCGAAGGAGTGAATGCTCTGGCGGACCATGTCTTCCTGCGAGACGTGTGAGTGCTTTCCGCGGGTCAGCACCACGGTGCCCAGGATGGCGATCGCTGCGAGTGCCAACACGATCACGGTGATCGCCAGTACCCAGCCCCAGTTGAAATTCCTGGCGCCTAGCCGCGGCTTGGGTCCGTCGCGACCCGGAATAGCTTGCGGCACAGCAGGTTTCGGAGGCATTGGCGGTTGTCCCGGCGGGCCGGGCTGGCCCGGTGACGTCGAGAACACCTCCGTCGCGGGCTCCGGGGTGGTGGCGATGATCGCCGTTTCTTTCGAGTCGAAACCGGGCGCGGTGAAGCGACGTTCGGGCTGCTGTACTTCCGGGGCGCCCTCGAGCTGGTTGTCCGGATCGGGGTTGATCACCACGGTCTCGGTCTCGGGGTCTGCAGGGACCAGCGGGTAGGCCTCGGTTGCCTCGTCGACCTGCTCCGATTCCGCGTCACCGGCAGGGTCGACGCCGCGTTCGCGGTCGGGCTCGGGTGGGTTAGGCATGAGTTGGAGCTTAGCGACCCGCGGCGGGACGGCAGAATAGAACTTATGACACCGATGGGTGATCTCCTGGGACCTGATCCGATCCTGCTGCCCGGCGACAGTGAAGCCGAAGCCGAACTGCTGGCCAACGAGAATCCGGGCATCGTCGCCGCGGCGCATCCGTCGGCGTCGGTGGCCTGGGCGGCCCTTGCCGAGGAGGCGCTGGCCGACGACCGGGCCATCACGGCCTACGCGTACGCCCGGACCGGCTACCACCGCGGCCTGGACCAGCTGCGTCGTAACGGCTGGAAGGGCTTCGGCCCGGTGCCCTATGCGCACGAGCCCAACCGTGGCTTCCTGCGCTGTGTGGCGGCGCTGGCCAAGGCCGCCGACACGATCGGCGAGACCGACGAGCTGAACCGCTGCCTGGACCTGCTCGACGACTGCGACCCCGCGGCACGCAAAGAGCTCGGGCTCTAGCAGTTCTCCGAGCAGTCGCTGTCGCGGGTCTCGACCTGCACGGTGGCGTGCTCGAGGCCGCGGACGTGCAGCAACTTGCGCGCATCACTGAGCACGCGAGTCGAGTCGCTGGAGCTGATCAGGTGCACGGTGCACATGTCCTTGCCCGGCGACAGCGTCCACACGTGCAGATCGTGTACTTCGGTCACGCCGTCGACGGCGCCCAGCGCCGACCGCAGCTCCTCGACGTCGATGTGGGCCGGTGACGCCTCGGACAGAATCCGCAGCGCCGCGCGGGCCAGCGAGAACGCGCGGGGCAGCACCCAGATGGCCACCAGGATGGCGACCACGACGTCGGCGTAGGGCCAGTGCGTCGTGACCGTCACGATCCCGGCGATCAGCACGCCCAGGCTGCCGACGGTGTCGGCGATGACCTCCATGTAGGCGCCCTTGACGGCCAGGCTGCCCTCGGAGTGTGACCGCAGCAGCATCGCGACCACGAAGTTGGCGACCAGCCCGGCCAGCGCCACTACGATCATCGGCACGCCGGGGACCGTCGCCCCCGTACCGAGCCGTTCGATCGCTTCGAAGAGGATGAACAGCGCCACACCGACCAGCAACACCGCGTTGGCCACCGCGGTGAAAACCTCGGCGCGGTGCCAGCCGTAGGTGCGATCCGGGGACGAGCTGCCGCGCTTGGCCAGCGTCACGGCCCCCAGCCCCATGAACACCGCGACGACGTCGGTCAGCATGTGCCCGGCATCGGCCAGCAGCGCAAGGGAATTGATCAACAGCGAGGTGGTCAGCTCGATCGCGAAGAACGTCGCCAAGATCGACGCGGCCATGACCATGCGGGGGATCATCCGAGACGCGTCGGCCTCGGCAGGGGTGTGACTGTGTCCGGCGCCCATAGCCGACCAATATATGCGTGGAACCGCATATATGGCAAGGGTTAGAACCAGCGGCTCCAGAAGCGGGTCAGCGTGTTGCCGTAGCTCGCCAGCGTGTGCGGCACCCCGGAGAAGTCGAAGAACCAGTCCACGACCGCGAACAGCCACTGGTTGATCGCCGGCGCCAAAAGCAGGAACAGCAGAATGAACACGCCGTACTGCTTGGCCGGGGCCACCGCGCGCTGCGTCTCGGGGCTCAAATGCGGCTCCAGGGCGTCGTAACCGTCCAGGCCGGGGATGGGCAGCAGGTTCAGCACCACCGCCATGATCTGCAGGAAACCCAGAAACGCCACGCCGGCCCAGAGCACCCAGTGCTCCGGGTCGAAGAACAGCCGGGTCAGCGCGAGCAGCAGCACCGCCAGCAGCAGGTTGGCCGCCGGTCCGGCCAGGCTGACCAGGGTTCGTCGCGTCGGCGTCATGAACCAGGTGCGCACATAGACCGCGGCGCCGGGCAGGCCGATCCCGCCCAGCGCGATGAACACCATCGGCAGCAGCAGCGAGAGCCCCGGATGGGCGTAGCGCCGCGGATCCAGGGTCAGGTAGCCGCGCACCGCCTCGTCGTGGTCGCCGAAGCGCCAGGCGGTCGCCGCGTGGCCGAATTCGTGCAGGCACAACGAAACCAGCCAGCCGGCGATCACGAAGATGAACACCCCGGCGTACGCCATCGGCCGCACGGTCGTCCCGGCCAGCCAGGCCACCACGCCTCCGACAGCCGTCAATCCGACCAATGCCAAGAAGATTGGGCTGGGTCGCACGGATTTGTGCCCCCTGGAGTCCACCGGTCGAAACTACCGGACCGCCAGCCAACCTTCGACGTGGCGGTAGAACGTCGATCGCCGGGCGGGGCGGGGCGCGGTGACGCCGTCCCGGATCACCACGACGCCGGTGCTGCCCAGCTGCACCGCGCGGCCGGCAACCCACCGGCGCCTGCGCCTGTGCGGCGAGGCCCGCAGGCCCGGTACGGCCAGCGTGGGCTCGATGTAGGCGCCGGTGACGTCGCCGTCGAACAGCTGCGTGTCGTCGACGACGGCCTCGCCGTGAATCCATTGTTGGTCCTCCGGTGGCAGCCAGCCGGCCCGGCCCACGATCACCGAGCCCGTCTCGTCGCGCACCAGGGTGACCCGCTGCGGTGTGCCGCGCCGGGCACGCCGGGCCGCCCGTCGTCCCGCCGGTAAGCGATAGATCCGCGTTGCCCGGGTGCGGCGACCCGGCACGTAGGCCACTTCGACGTCGAGTCGGTCGGCGCGCAGCAGCCTGCTCAGCACGGCGGCCAGCTCGGCGTCGGCGCCGAGCACGACCAGCCGTCGGTACGGCCCGATCGCGGCGTCGATGGCGGCGACGTCGGCGGCACTTTCGGCGTTATGTGTCGGCAGGCCGTCCAGCGGACCAGGCAGGCGGCGCGCGCCGAACCGCAACACCGCCACGCTGGCCGTGTCCGCGGCGATATTCATGGGCTCCTCGCGACCTGCTGGGATATGGTTGGTCCCCGGCTGGACCACAATAAGCAGGCGAGACCAGGCGGGAGCATGCCATGCCGGCAATCGTCCTCATCGGCGCCCAATGGGGTGACGAGGGCAAAGGTAAGGCCACTGACCTGCTCGGTGGACGTGTGCAGTGGGTGGTGCGTTACCAGGGCGGCAACAACGCCGGGCACACCGTCGTCTTGCCGACCGGAGAGAATTTCGCACTTCACCTGATCCCGTCCGGAGTGCTGACGCCCGGCGTCACCAACGTCATCGGCAACGGCGTGGTGATCGATCCCGGCGTCCTCCTGGACGAGTTGAAGGGCCTCGAGGATCGCGGTGTCGACACCACCAAGCTGCTGATCTCCGCCGACGCGCATCTGCTGTTGCCCTACCACGTGGCCATCGACAAGGTCACCGAGCGCTACATGGGCAACAAGAAGATCGGCACCACCGGCCGCGGCATCGGGCCGTGCTACCAGGACAAGATCGCCCGCCAGGGCATCCGGGTCGCCGACGTGCTAGACCCCGGGCTGCTGACCCACAAGGTCGAGGGCGCGCTGGAACTGAAGAACCAGATCCTGGTCAAGATCTACAACCGCAAGGCGCTGGATCCGCACCAGGTGGTCGACGCCCTGCTGCAACAGGCCGAGGGCTTCCGCCACCGCATCCGCGATACCCGGCGGCTACTCAACACCGCGCTCGAAACCGGCGAAACGGTGCTGCTGGAGGGCTCGCAGGGCACGTTGCTGGACGTCGACCACGGCACGTATCCCTATGTGACGTCGTCGAATCCGACCGCCGGTGGCGCGGCCGTCGGGTCCGGCATCGGCCCCACCCGGATCACCACGGTGCTCGGAATCCTCAAGGCCTACACCACCCGGGTGGGCTCGGGTCCGTTCCCGACGGAGTTGTTCGATGAGAACGGCGAATACCTGTCCAAGACCGGCGGCGAATTCGGTGTGACGACCGGGCGACGGCGCCGCTGCGGCTGGTTCGACGCTGTCATCGCCCGCTACGCCACCCGGGTCAACGGCATCACCGATTACTTCCTGACCAAACTCGACGTGCTGTCCAGCCTGGAAACAGTCCCGATTTGCGTCGGTTATCGCATCGACGGCGAGCGCACCAACGACATGCCGATGACGCAAAGCGAGCTGCACCGGGCCGAGCCGATCTACGAGGAGCTGCCCGGCTGGTGGGAGGACATCTCCACGGCGCGCGAGTTCGACGACTTGCCTGCCAAAGCGCGTGACTACGTATTGCGTCTGGAAGAGCTTGCCGGAGCACATGTTTCGTGCATCGGCGTGGGGCCGGGACGGGACCAGACCATCGTGCGCCGCGACGTCCTGGCGGCTCGCCGGTGACCGATCCTGATCCCAAAGAACTCGACCCCGAATACGAACACCACGGCGGCTTCCCGGAATACGGCCCGGCAACCCCGGGCCCGGGATTCGGGCGGTTCGTCGCTGCCATGCGCCGACTGCAGGACCTCGCCGTGTCCGCCGACCCGGCCGACGACGTCTGGGACGACGCGGCCGATCGGGCCGCCGCGCTGGCGGAGTTGCTGGGGCCGTTCCAGGCCGACGAGGGTGCGGCGCCGGCGGGCCGCACGCCCGATTTGCCTGGCATGGGCAGCTTGCTGCTGCCGCCGTGGACGCTGACCCGCTACCAACCCGACGGTGTCGAAATGACGGGCCATTTCACCCGGTTTCACGTTGGCGGTAATCACGCGGTGCATGGCGGTGTGTTGCCGCTGCTGTTTGACCACATGTTCGGGATGATCTCGCACGCCGCGGGGCGCCCGATCAGCCGCACGGCGTTCCTGCACGTCGACTACCGCAAGGTCACCCCGATCGACGTTCCGTTGCTGGTGCGTGGACGGGTCACCAGTACCGAGGGGCGCAAAGCGTTCGTCTCCGCCGAATTGGTCGTCGGCGGCGACGCGGTTCTGGCCGAAGGCACCGGCCTTATGGTGCGGTTATTGCCCGGTCAGCCCTAATCAGCGCTCGGCCGCGCTCGCGGCGCACCTATCCTTAGCTGGTGACTGACGGCGTGAGCGATGGACAGCGCGAGACCTCTCACGGGCCCCGGGTGATGTTGCTGGGTTCCGGCGAGCTCGGCCGGGAGCTGGCGATTGCCTTGCGGCGCCTCGGCGCGGAGGTCGATGAGCACTTCGACGCGACGACCGACAATTTGTCGGGGGCGATCGATCGGCTGCAGCCGGACTTCGTGGTCACCGCCACCCGCACGGTCTCCGTTGCCGCCCTCGAGGCGCTGGCCGCCCGCTCCGGGGACGACGGCGCCGTCGAACTGGTGCCCAACGCCCGCACCGTCCGGCTGACCAACGACCGGGAGGGCCTGCGCCGGCTGGCCGCCGACCAGTTGGGCCTGCCCACCGCGCCGTTCTGGTTCGTCGGATCGGTCGGCGAACTGAAGGCGGTGGCCGCACACGGCGGATATCCGTTGCTGGTGGAGTCGCTGGGCGGGACGACAGCGCGTTCGGTGGTTTCCGGGCCCGACGACGTCGAGCCCGCATGGCGGCGCGCGGTCGGGCAGGCGGAGCAGCAGCGGGTGTTGGCCGAAACGGTGGTCGAGGTCGAGGTTTACGTCACCCTGCTCGCAATCCGCAGCGAGGGCCCGAACGGGCCGGTGATCGAGTTCTGCTCACCCATCGGGCATCGTCGCGCGGAAGGCGAGGTGCTGGAATCCTGGCAGCCCCAGAAAATGAGTCCGGCCGCGCTCGACGCCGCCAAGTCGATCGCCGCGCGCATTGTCAAAGCGCTCGGCGGCCGCGGGGTCTTCGCCGTCGAATTGATGATCAATGGCGACGAGGTGTACTTCGCCGATGTCAGCGCCATGCTGCCGCAGAGCGCCTGGGTGACCCTACGCAGCCAGCGGCTTTCGGCAGTCGAACTGCAGGCCCGGGCAATTCTCGGTTTGCCGGTGGACGCCCTGATGATTTCACCGGCGGCCGCCCGCACGATTCACCCGGCGCCCACCGCCGAGGCGCTGAGCGCGGCGTTGGCCGTCGGCGAAAGCGACCTTCGCGTGTTCGATCCGGGGCCGGGCCCGCGGCGTGGGGTCGCCCTGGCCACCGCACCAGACGTGGCGGCCGCGCGGGACCGCGCGCGCGAGGTGGCCACGGCGGTGTCGCGGGGCCGCCAGCTGTCAGGTTCGCAGGGGAGGAACTGAATATGCGAGACTCACGCGGATGAGCTACGCAGGAGATATCACGCCGCTCGAGGCATGGAAGTTGCTCAGCGACAACCCCCAGGCGGTTCTTGTCGACGTGCGCACCGACGCCGAATGGCGGTTCGTCGGGGTGCCCGATTTGTCGAGTCTTGGCCGCAATGCGGTCTTCATCGAGTGGAACACGTCGGCCGGGCAGCACAACGCGAACTTTTTGGCCGAGCTGAAAGACCAGATCCCCGCGGAGTCGGGCCCGGTGGTCTTCCTGTGTCGCTCGGGAAACCGCTCCATCGGTGCCGCCGAGACCGCGACCGAGGCGGGCATCGCGCCGTCCTACAACGTGCTGGACGGTTTCGAGGGGCAACTCGACGCGCTCGGCCACCGAGGTGAAACCGGTTGGCGGGCAGTGGGATTGCCCTGGAAGCAGCAGTGACCGAGAAGCCGTCGGTCCGCACTCCGAAGGCACTGCCTGACGGCGTCGGCCAAGCCACCATTGGCGTGCGCGGCGGACTTCTGCGGTCCGGGTTCGAAGAGACCGCCGAGGGCATGTTTTTGACCTCCGGCTACGTCTACCCGTCGGCGGCCGAGGCCGAGCAGTCGTTCAGCGGCGAGCTGGACCGCTTCGTGTACTCGCGCTACGGCAACCCCACGGTGTCCATGTTCGAGGAACGGTTGCGGCTGATCGAGGGCGCGCCGGCGGCGTTCGCCACGGCCAGCGGCATGGCCGCGGTCTTCACCTCGCTGGGCGCGCTGCTGGGGGCCGGGGATCGGTTGGTGGCCGCGCGCAGCTTGTTCGGATCGTGTTTCGTGGTGTGCAACGAGATCCTGCCGCGCTGGGGCATCGAGACCGTCTTCGTCGACGGCGACGACCTCGCCCAGTGGGAGCAGGCGCTGTCGGTGCCCACGCAGGCGGTGTTCTTCGAGACGCCGTCGAATCCGATGCAGTCGCTGGTGGATATCGCCGCGGTGACCGAATTGGCCCATGCCGCGGGTGCAAAAGTGGTGCTGGACAACGTCTTTGCCACACCACTGCTGCAGCAAGGCTTTCCGCTCGGCGTCGACGTGGTGGTGTACTCCGGCACCAAGCACATCGACGGCCAGGGCCGGGTGCTGGGTGGTGCCATCCTCGGCGACAAGGAGTACATCGACGGGCCGGTGCAGAAGTTGATGCGCCACACCGGCCCGGCGCTGAGCGCTTTCAACGCCTGGGTGCTACTGAAAGGCCTTGAGACAATGGCGGTTCGAGTGGAGTACAGCAACTCCTCGGCGAACCGGATCGCAGAATTCTTAGCAGGGCATCCGGCAGTGAAGTGGGTGCGTTACCCGTTTCTGTCGTCACACCCGCAGTACGACTTGGCCAAGCGTCAGATGTCCGGCGGTGGGACGGTGCTCACCTTCGAGCTGGACGCGCCCGCCGGGGCCGCCAAGGAGCGGGCCTTCGAGGTCCTGGACAAGCTGCAGCTGATCGACATCTCGAATAATCTCGGCGACGCCAAATCGCTTGTCACACACCCGGCGACCACGACGCACCGGGCGATGGGGCCGGAGGGTCGCGCCGCGATCGGGCTCGGTGACGGCGTGGTGCGTATCTCGGTCGGCCTGGAGAACACCGACGATCTGATCGCCGATATCGACCGGGCGCTGAGCTAACCGGCTCGCTGCTCGGCTCTTTGATCGGTTGCCGCCGCCGACTCTTGCGTCTGCGCTTCCATCCAGTTCGTGACCACCCTTGCGTACATCATCTGGTTGGTGATGGCCATCTGGCTCCTCCCGTCGCCCAGGAAAGTGATAAACCAGGCGATCACTGTGGTGAACCGGTTCTTGAAGCCGACCAGGTAAAGCAGGTGCAGCCCCAGCCACGCCAGCCAGGCGATGAAACCGCCGAACTCCAGCTTGCCGACCTGCGCGACGGCGCTGAATCGGGAGATCGTGGCCATGCTGCCCTTGTCGAAGTAGCTGAAGGGCTTGCGGGTGGCCGGATCGTCGGTGCCCTTGACCATGTGCTTGATCAGCGTCGCCGCGTAGCGGGCACCCTGGATCGCGCCCTGCGCCATCCCGGGCACGTCGGGCACCGACATCAGATCGCCGACGACAAAGACGTTCGGATGGCCCTTGACGGTCAGGTCGGGCTCCACGACCACCCGTCCGGCGCGGTCGACCTCGGTGCCGTCGGACTGGTCGGCGATGATCTTGCCCAGCGAGCTGGCCTGGACGCCAGCCGCCCACACCTTGCACGCGCATTCGATGCGGCGTTGTGTGCCGTCCTTCTCCTTGACGGTGAGGCCCATGTAATCGACGTCATCGACCATGGCGTTCAGCTGGACCTCGACACCCATCTTCTCCAGCCGGTGTTGTGCCTGCAGGCCCAGCTTCTCGCCCATCGGGGGCAATACCGCGGGCGCGGCGTCGAGCAGGATCACCCGGCAGTCGCGGGGCTCGATGGTCCGAAACGCGTCCTTCAGGGTGCGGTGGGCGAGTTCCTTGATCTGTCCCGCCACCTCGACGCCGGTGGGTCCCGCGCCGACTACGACGAACGTCAGGCGGCGTCGGCGCTCGGCGGGATCGTCGGTGACTTCGGCGGCCTCGAACGCGCTGAGGATCCGGCCACGCAGCTCCAACGCGTCGTCGATGGTCTTCATGCCGGGCGCGTAGGTGGCGAACTCGTCGTTACCGAAGTAGGACTGCTGGGCGCCGGCGGCGACGATCAGGCTGTCGAACGGGGTCACGGTCTCCATGCCCATCAACTTCGACGTCACCGTGTTGGCCGTCATGTCGATGTCGTAGACCTCGCCCAGCAGCACCCGCACGTTTTTCTGTCTCTGCAGGATCAGTCGGGTGGCCGGTGCGATCTCACCTTCGGACAGGATCCCGGTGGCCACCTGGTACAGCAGCGGCTGGAACAGATGGGTGGTCGTCTTCGAGATGAGGGTGACGTCGACGTCGGCGCGCTTGAGCGCTTTGGCCGCATTCAGCCCGCCGAACCCGCTTCCGATGATGACGACGCGATGGCGCGACATGATTCTCCTTCAGGTCCTAGATCCTTGGGGCCTCTACAGTCTCCACAGCGCATCTCTACCGTACGACTTCAGTTTCAGTTGTATCTAGCGGCGACGGCGAACAGGCGCCATTCGCCGGGCACACGCGTCTCCGAGAACATTGCGGAAGTGTAAGTCCCAAAAGAGCCATAACTAGCGGTAATCTTCCTTGAGCATGAAGTTATTCATCCTCGGAGGACCGGCTACCGCGCTGACTGCCGGCGCGCTGATCGCCGCGGCGCCCACGGCCAGTGCCGCCTGCCAGTTCGGCGGAATCGCCATCAGCAAGTGCGATGGCCCCGTTCAGCCCGACGGCACCTGGCAACGTTGCGTAGTTTTTCCCCCGACTGCCGGGCGTGACGGGTCCCCCATTTCCGTCGCCAACACGAACTGCCAGACGTTGGGTCCCGACCAGCACCCGTGGGCATTGCCTTCAATGACCCACCGACGCACATCGACGACTAGCTTCTAACGGCTCATGGCCACGCGGAGGCGGTGCCCTTGTAGTTGCCGTTGAGCGCGGTGCAGAAGTCGGAGTTCGTGCCGGCGAGCAACACGGTGAAATCGCCCCCCTTGTTGTCGAATGTCTGTGGCGGATAGGCCCAGCCGCTGTTGCACGGTGACGTTGGGCTGCCCATCGACGGCCTGCGCCAATTGGACATCTCGCACGCTTTCATGGCCGCGACGTCGGGGTAGGCGCTCTTCGCGATCACCAGCATGGCGCCTCCCCACTTCCCGTCATTGCGGCGATAGGCGCGCGCCCCGAATCCGGCGTTGTCCTTCTGGCACGCCAGCGCACGCTGCAGCGCCATGAACGGCAAGGCGAGGTCGCGATCGCTGATACCGGCTGCGGCAGCGATGAATTGAGCCGCGTCCGGGCCGTCGACTTCTTGGACGTTTGGATCGTTGAGGCTCTTGAGTTGCTGCGACATCTGCGAAGCGGCACCCCCGCCCCCGATGATGGGCCCGCCGTTGGTGGCCGTCATCGGTGGCAGCGTGCCGGTGGGGTCGGCGACGGCGGTAGGCACGGCCAACGCGCCCAGCGCCAGCGTGCACGCAGCGATAGTTCGAATCCGCATACTCAGAACTCCTTCGCTTATCTCCCCGGCGGCATCGGTGGAGCCGCGTTGGGAGCCACCACCGCACCGATCTTGCGGAACAGTATGTCGGCCTGGTTACTGTAGTTGCCCTGGTCGTCGAACGCCTCCGGCGCGTAGGTGACCGCGACGGCGATCGCGATCTTCTCGGCCGGCAGGTAGGCCTCGACACCCGCGCACCCGGAGAACAACGGGTTCTGCATCAGCCAGTCGCCGGAGGTGATGATTCCCAGCCCGTAGGTGTAGCCCTCGTTTTGGTCGAAGCAGGTCGGGCAGCCCGGTTGGGAGTGCGTCTTGCCGCGCAGCGCGGTCGAAACCATCTTCTTGTACGAGTCCGCCGAGAGCAGCTTGCCCGAGCCCACCCCGACGGCGGTGGCTTCCATGTCGTAGATGTTGGTGGTCTGAATGGCGCCATGAGTGATGGTCCAGGACGGGTTCCAGTACGTCGACTCTTCGTAGAACGAAGTTCCGGCGGGGATTTTGAGGGCCTTACGCCGCTCGGAGCTGAACGTGTGTAGGACGGGCCAGGGGATTTCGGGTGTATCGGAGTTTGTGGTGGACTTCAGGCCCAGCGGCCCCAGCACCTCGTTGCCCAGCAGCGTCGGCATGTCTTGACCGGTGGCCTTCTCCAGCGCCAACCCCAGCAGCACGTAATCGGTGTGCGCGTAGTTCCAGTTCGTTCCCGGGTCGTAGAGCAGTGGGCGCCCGGAAATCTGGGCGAGGATATCTTGAGTTGTCGTCTGCTGGAACGGATTTGCGTAGATCTGGTTGTCGAACTGATCGTTGCCGATGACGTAGTCGGGGTAGCCGGCCGTCATCTGCGCCAGCTGCCCCAGCGTGACGCGCCCAGCGTTGGGAAAGTCGGGCAGCCATTTCGACAACCGGTCGTCAAGGCTCAGCTTCTTTTCGTCGACCAGCTTCAGCAGCAGCGTCGACACGTAGGAGATCGCGACCGCGCCGTTGCGAAAGTGCATGTCGGTGGTGGCAGGCACCCCGGTCATCGAGTCGCCGACGGCCTGGGTGACCACTTCCTTGCCGTCGACCGTGACGCGGACGATCGCGGCCTTCAGGTGTGCCTGCGTCATGAAGTTGTGCACCACGCGCATCACGGCGTCGGCCTTGGCCTTGTCCGCGGAGGCCGCCTGCGAGGCTGTCGGTGGCGACTTGGGCCCGCAGCCCGCCACGATCAGGCAGGCGACAACCAGACATGCAATGCGGCGCAGACATCCCATCGAGCACTCCTGTCAGCGGAAGGCGTCGCTACCGGTGAAAGCCTGGCCGAGCACCAGCTGGTGCATCTCGGGGGTGCCTTCGTAGGTCAGCACCGACTCCAGGTTGACCATGTGCCGGATAACCGGGTATTCCAGCGATATTCCGTTGCCGCCCAGTATGGTTCGAGCGGTCCGGCAGATCTTGATCGCCTCGCGGGTGTTGTTGAGCTTGCCGAAGCTGACCTGCTCGGGACGCAGCCCGACGCTGTCCTTGAGGCGGCCGAGGTGCAGCGACAGCAGCTGTCCCTTGTGCAATTCGACCGCCATGTCGACGAGTTTCGCCTGGGTCAGCTGGAATCCCGCGATCGGCCGGCCGAACTGAGTGCGCTGCGTCGCGTAGTCGAGCGCGGCCTGCCACGCCGTGCGTGCCGCTCCCATCGATCCCCAGATGATGCCGTAGCGCGCCTCGGACAGGCACGATAGCGGCCCGCGCAGTCCTTTGGCGTCGGGCAGCATCGCGTCGGCGGGTAGCCGTACGTCGTCGAGCACCAGTTCGCTGGTGATCGACGCCCGCAGCGAGAGTTTGTGGTGAATCGTGTTTGCGGTGAAGCCCGCGGTGCGGGTGGGGACGATGAAGCCGCGGATCCCGTCGTCGGTGTTGGCCCACACGACCGCGACGTCGGCGACCGAACCGTTGGTGATCCACATCTTGCGTCCGTTGAGCACCCAGTCCGAACCATCCTGTCGTGCATGGGTTTTCATTGCCGCGGGATCGGATCCGGCGTCGGGTTCGGTGAGCCCGAAGCAGCCGAGCAATTCGCCGATGGCCATGCCGGGAAGCCACTGCTGCTTCTGTTCCTCGGAGCCGAAGTTCCAGATCGCGAACATCGCCAGCGATCCCTGCACCGAGACCATCGACCGAATCCCGGAGTCGGCGGCCTCGAGTTCGGTACAGGCCAGGCCGTAGTGCACCGACGAGGCACCGCCGCATCCGTAGCCGTCCAGATGCATGCCGAGCAGTCCGAGCTGGCCGAACTGCTTGGCGAGTTGGCGGACCGGGAGGTCACCGATCTCGAACCACTCCGCGATGTACGGGACGACGTGCTCGGCGCAGAACTTTCTGACCGTGTCGCGCACCGCGATCTCGTCGCTGGACAACGATGCGTCGAGGCCAAGGGGGTCGTCTCGGTTGAACGCGGGAGGTTTTTGAGTGCTCATAGCAGCCAGCCTGCCACCGCGTCCGGCGTGAAGAACAGCCTACGGGCCAGCCGGTAGTCTCCCTTTATGCAGCGGCTGGGATGGCTGGGTGTCGACGTGTTGTGTGTGCTGGTGTTCTGCGCCGTGGGTCGCCGCAGTCACGACGAAGGCCTCAACGTCGCCGGCATCGCGACGACGGCCTGGCCGTTTCTCACCGGCACGGCGATCGGTTGGCTGGTGAGCCGTGGCTGGCAGCGGCCCACCGCCGTGGCGCCCACCGGGGTGGTGATCTGGTTGTGCACCGTGGTGATCGGCATGGTGTTGCGCAAAGCCAGTTCCGCCGGTGTGGCCGTGAGTTTCGTCGTAGTCGCGGCATCGGTCACCGCGCTTTTGTTGCTCGGTTGGCGAGCGGTCGTCGGCCTGACCCTGCGGCACCGCTCCGACGTCTGACCCGCCGATGGCGCGGACAGACGACGACACGTGGGGCCCGGACAGCGGCGTCGGAATGACCGCGACATTCGGGGCGGTCGCGAGGGCGCTGGCCACCGGCAAGGGGCTGATCAACGACCCGCTCGCCGAACAGCTGGTGCGTGCCGCGGGGGTGCAGTACTTCACCCGGATGGTCGACGACCAGCGGTACGTGGACGACGGCGGCGACAACGCCATCATGAGCGGGCTCATCACCCTGCTGGGGGTGCACACCCGGTTCCTGGATGAATTCCTCGCCGCCGCCGGACGGGCGGGCATCCGCCAAGTGGTGATCCTTGCTTCTGGTCTGGACACCCGGCCGTATCGGCTGTGGTGGCCGTCCGGCACGACGGTCTACGAGATCGATCAGCCGGACGTGATCGACTTCAAGACCGCCGTGTTGCGCCGGCTGGGCGCCGAGCTGACCGCGAACCGTCGTGCGATCGGCGCCGATCTTCGGCGAGATTGGTTGACGGCTCTGCAGCGAGTGGGTTTCGACGCCGCCGAGCCCACGGTGTGGATTGCGGAGACGCTGCTGATCGGGTTGTTGCCCCCCGACGGACAGAACCGGTTGCTGCACGATGTCTCGGCGGTCAGTGCCCCGGGCAGTCGCTTCGCCGGCGATCACATGCCCACCTGGAGCTCATTTCAACTGGAGGCCGCGCAGACGTTCGTCGACACCTGGCGGCAATTCGGTCTCGACGTCGATCTGGCCGGACTGACGTACCCGGGCGAATACCGCGCTGTCCCGCGGTATCTGGCGGATCATGGCTGGCGGGCCGTCGACAGAAACGTCGCCGATTTGTTCACCGCGATCGGAATGGGCACCCGCTGGCGTGGCACCCCCGATGACAACGCGATTACGCCCCGATATGTCACCGCGACGCGATCGGCCGGGCCCGGGTTACGACCCGGCCGGAATGCATCCGCCTGATAGGCGTTAGAGGTGAGGTGATGACCGAGACCGCGCTCCGGTTTGTGACGGCCGCGCTGGACGACGCGTTGGCGCAGCCGCTGCTGGCAGAGCTCGCCGTGGAGTACGCGCAGCGCTACGACAGCACACCACCGACGGTGCTGGCGTGGCTCAAGGACAACCCCTCCGACGAGTTCGCGCCACCGGACGGGGGCATGTTGATTGGTCTGCTGGATGGCCGCCCGGTTACCGGCGGCGGCTTTCGGCGCTTCGATGCGCAGACGGCCGAACTCAAGAGAATCTGGACCGACAGTGCGCATCGCCGCCGCGGATACGCGATGGCACTGCTGGCCGAGCTGGAAGCCGAGATCGCGGCCCGTGGCTACCGCAAGGTCTACCTGATGACCGGCAACCGCCAGCCCGAGGCCGAGGAGCTGTATCTGGCCACCGGATACACCCGGTTGGCCGAGCCGCTGCCGTCCGAAGGCCCCGTCTTCCCGATCGCATTCGAGAAGTGGCTCACATGACCGCGGAGCACCTGCATCTGGCGGTCGCGCTGGACGGATACGGCTGGGACCCCCAGGCGTGGCGGGCCACCCTGGCGTCCGACCCCGACACACCCTCGGCGCTGAGCGGAAGCTACTGGGCCGGGCTCGCGGCCACCGCCGAGCGCGGCCTGCTCGACTTCCTCACCATCGACGACAGCTTGATGCCGCAGCCCGGGCGCCGCGAGCGGATCGATCCGCGTCGGCTGGCCGGTCGGGGGGATGCAGCGCTGGTCGCGGCCCGTATCGCACCCGTGACGCGCCACATCGGTCTGATTCCGGTGGCGACGGTGACGCATACCGAGCCGTTCCACATCTCCAAATCCATTGCCACGCTTGACTATGTCTCGCACGGCCGGGCGGGCTGGCAGCCTCGCGTGAGCTCAACCGCGCACGAGGCGGCGCTGTTCGGCCGCCGCGACGGATCGCCGGACGGGTTGTTCGAGGAGGCCGTCGACTACGTCGACGTGGTGCGTCGGCTCTGGGACAGCTGGGAGGACGACGCGATCATCCGCGACGTGACCACCGGCCGCTACGTCGACGTCGACAAGCTGCACTACATCGACTTCACCGGAAAGTTCTTCTCGGTCAAGGGGCCGTCGATCACACCCCGCCCGCCGCAGGGCCAGCCGGTGGTGGCGGCGCTGGCCCACCTCGGGCCGGTGTATGAATTCGCCGCTGCCAGTGCCGATCTCGTATTCATCACGCCGAAAGACGACGCCTCGGTGCGCAGTATCCTGACCGAGGTATCCGCCGCCGGGGGAGCGCGGCTGAAAGTCTATGCCGACGTGCTGGTGTCGTTTGGCGGTGCCGGCGATCCCCGCTCCGATGCGCTCAACTTCACCGGAACACCACCGGAATTGGTGGACCTGCTGCTCAAGTGGCAGCGCCTCGGCATCGACGGTGCGCGGCTGCGGCCGGCCGTCAACGCCACCGATCTACCGGTGATCGTCGACGAGGTGGTCCCGCTTCTGCAGCGGGCCGGCCGATTCCGCACGGCCTACCGGGACGGCGAAACGCTGCGCGCCCGGCTCGGACTGCCGGTCGCTCCCAACCGATACGCGGCGGTGAAACGATGACGCCGCTCTCGATCCTGGATCTGGCGCCGGTCAGCGCCGGCAGCGACCCGGCGACGGCGTTGCGCAATACCGTCGACCTGGCCCAGCACGCCGAGCGGTGGGGCTATCGGCGGTACTGGATCGCCGAGCATCACTTCGTGGCCGTCGCCAGTGCCGCACCGGCCGTGTTGATCGGACAGATCGCGGCCGCTACCAACACGATTCGGGTGGGTGCCGCGGCCGTTCAGCTGGGTCACACCACCGCCGCCGCGGTGGTCGAGAGTTTCGGCATGCTCGATGCGTTCTATCCGGGACGCATCGATCTCGGCGTCGGTCGGTCCGGGCAGCGCCGCTCCGAAGAGGGAAAGCCGAAAAAGCCACGAGAACCCCGGCCGCCGCGGGTGTGGCACGCGATTGACGGCGTGGTCATCCCGACCCCCTTCGACCTGCGCGGGCTGCTCGACCTCGAACAGTTGCGGGCCACCATGGGAATTCTGCAGCAGCCGGAGGCGGTATCGCCGGACTTCGCCGAGCAGCTCAAAGATATTCTCGCGCTGCTGGATGGCACGTATCGCGTTGGCAAGTTCGACGTGCATGCGGTGCCCGGCGAAGGTAGCGGTCTGCGGCCGTGGATCTTCGGCAGCACCAGGGGACAAAGCGCGCGGGTCGCCGGCGCCCTGGGATTGCCGTTCGTGGCGAGCTATCACATCACCCCGGCCACCGCACTGGAGGCGATCGAGGCCTACCGCGACACGTTCGTGCCGTCGGCGGCCTTGGCGAAGCCGTATGTGGTGGTGTCCGCCGACATTGTGGTTGCCGACGATAGTGACACCGCCCGGCGTCTGGCCGCCGGCTACGGACACTGGGTGTACTCGATCCGAACCGGCGTCGGCGCCATGCCCTATCCCGCTCCCGATAGTTTCCCGCCACTGACCGAAGAGCAGCTGGCTGTGGTAAAAGACCGGATCGCAACGCAATTCGTCGGTAACGCGGACGAGGTCGCCGAGCGATTGCAGGCTCTGCAGCGGGTCACCGGAGCCGACGAACTCGTCGTCACCTCGGTGACTCACCGGCATGTGGACCGGCTGCGGTCTCACGAGCTGATCGCCAAACGCTGGGGACTGACGGAATGAACGTCAGAAACGGCAAGCACCGCAAGCCGATTCACCTGGCCGCCCACTTCCCCGGTGTCAACAACACCACGGTGTGGACCGATCCAAGCTCGGGCAGTCAGATCGAATTCGACTCTTTCGTCCACCTCGCCCGCACCGCCGAGCGGGGACTGTTCGACTTCTTCTTCCTGGCCGAAGGGCTGCGGCTGCGTGAGCACCGCGGCCGCATCTATGACCTTGACGTCGTGGGACGACCGGACACCTTCACCGTGCTGGCGGCGCTGGCGGCGGTCACCGACCGAATCGGGCTGACCGGGACGATCAACACGACCTTCAACGAACCCTTCGAAGTGGCAAGGCAATTCGCCACCCTCGACCATCTGTCCGGGGGCCGCGGCGGCTGGAACATCGTCACCTCGTCGGATGCCTTCACCGGCGCCAACTTCCGGCGTGGTGGCTTCTTGAGCCATGCCGACCGGTACCGGCGGGCCGAGGAGTTCCTCACCGTCACACGCCAATTCTGGGACAGCTGGGCAGCCGAAGCGGTGCTGGCCGACATCGAAAGCGGTACGTACGTCGACCCGTCCGGGATTCGCGCAGTCGAGCACCAGGGGCCGGACTTCAACGTTCGGGGGTTCGCGACGCTGCCGCTAGGGCCGCAAGGACATCCGATCCTGTTGCAGGCCGGCGACTCCGCGGACGGCCGCTCCTTTGGCGCCCGCTATGCGGACGCGTTGTTCACCTTGCACTCGTCAGTCGAAGACGGGCAGCGCTACTACGCCGACGTCAAGGGACGTGCGCAGGCCTCCGGTCGAGACCCCAACCAGCTCAAGGTTTTTCCGGCGGCCACCTTCGTCCTCGGCGACACCGATGCCGACGCCCAGGACAAGGCGCGACACATCCGCTACCAGCAGGTCAGCGGTGCCACGGCGATCGCGATGCTCGAACAAGTCTGGGGTCGCGATCTTTCCGACCACGACCCGGATGGCCCGCTGCCCGATTTCGACCCGGTGGTGGACAGCGACATCACCCAGGGTCGGGTCCGTCACGTCGATCCGGTCGCGGTCGCCGGCCGTTGGCGCGGGCGCGCCGAAGCGGAGAAGCTGTCGATACGTGAGCTCATCATCGCCGTCACCAGCCGTCAGCAGTTCGTCGGCACCGCCGCCAGGATCGCCGACGAGATCGACGAATACATCCAGGCCGACGCCTGCGACGGGTTCATCCTGGTGCCGCATCTGACGCCGCACGGTCTCGACGAATTCGTCGACCGGGTGGTGCCGCTACTGCAGGAGCGTGGTGCGTTCCGCACCGAGTACGCCGGCGAGACGCTGCGAGATCACCTGGGGCTCAGCGAGTTCGCGGCGCGTACATGATGACGGCCACGCCCACTAGGCAGATCAGCGCGCCGGTGACGTCCCACCGGTCGGGGCGAAACCCGTCGAAACCCATGCCCCACAACAGCGAACCGGCCACGAAGATGCCGCCGTACGCGGCCAGGATGCGACCGAAGTGGGCGTCGGGCTGCAGGGTGGCGACAAAGCCGTAGGCGCCCAGCGCGATGATGCCCCAGCCCACCCACATCCAGCCGCGATGTTCGCGCACGCCCTGCCACACCAACCAGGCGCCGCCGATCTCGAACAGCGCCGCCAGCGCGAACAGCGCGATCGACTTGGCAACCGTCACAACGCGCCTGCTTTTTCCAGTGCCGCATTTGTCGCTTCGCGGATGGGGCCGCGCCAGAGCGGGCCGTGACCGGGTGCGAGGACCTCGGTCTCCAACAAGGCCAGCGCCGAAAGGGTTCGGATGCAGTTCTGCTGGCTGTAGCTGAAGATCGCCGGCAGCAGCTGGGGCCCGTCGTGCCGTATCAGCGGATGCCCGGTGATCAGCGCATCGCCGCTAGCCAGCACACCGTCCACCAGGTACGAGCAATGACCTCCTGTGTGGCCGGGGCTGAAAACGGGCCTGGGGTGGCCCGGCAGCCCCGCGGCGATCTCCGGCGTCAGCGGCTTCGTGGTCGGAATCCCATCGCGGATCAGGCCGCCGCTGCGCACCACGTGCGCGGTCCACACCGCCCACCGGGGCCGCCAGATGCGCAGCGCGAGATCGATGACCGAGACCTGTTCCAGGTACTCGCGCTTGGCGTGGCCGACTTCGTCGGCGTGGCAGTAGACGGGGGTGCCGTGCTCGCCGGCGAACCAGATCGCCGAGCCCAGATGGTCGATGTGGGCATGCGTCAGCAGGATGGCGCGCACGTCACGGGGCCCGTAGCCGAGCTCCTTCAGCGAGGCCAGCACGGCCTCCCGGTCGCCCGGATAACCGGCGTCGATCAGCATCACGCCGGTGTCGTCGGCGACCAGCGTCCAGTTGACGGCCTCACCCTGGGCGAGGTGCACGGTGTCGGTGACTTGAACAAGTGTTGGCGCTGCTGCCATGCCCGCGAGTCTAGGAGTAGAAATAACGGGTGGCTGAACTGAAACTTGGATACAAAGCGTCTGCTGAACAATTCGCACCGCGCGAGCTCGTCGAACTGGCTGTTGCGGCCGAAGCACACGGCATGGACAGCGCCACCGTCAGTGACCACTTCCAGCCGTGGCGGCACAAGGGCGGACACGCGCCCTTCTCGCTGGCGTGGATGACCGCTGTCGGCGAGCGCACCGAGCGGCTCGTCCTGGGCACGTCGGTGCTCACCCCGACCTTCCGTTACAACCCCGCCGTCATCGCCCAGGCCTTCGCCACGATGGGCTGCCTGTACCCGAACCGCATCTTCCTCGGCGTGGGAACCGGCGAGGCGCTGAACGAGATCGCCACCGGCTACGAGGGCGAGTGGCCGGACTTCAAGGAGCGCTACGCGCGGCTGCGCGAGTCGGTGCGGCTGATGCGCGAGCTGTGGCTCGGCGACCGCGTCGACTTCGAGGGCGAGTACTACAAGACCAAGGGCGCCTCGATCTACGACGTGCCCGAGGGCGGCATCCCGATCTACATCGCCGCGGGCGGACCGCAGGTCGCCAAGTACGCCGGGCGCGCCGGCGACGGGTTCATCTGCACGTCCGGCAAGGGTGAGGAGCTCTACAAGGACAAGCTGATCCCCGCGATGCGCGAGGGCGCGGAAGCGGCGGGCAAGAACCCCGACGACGTCGACCGGATGATCGAGATCAAGATCTCCTACGACACCGACCCCGAACTGGCCCGGGAGAACACCCGGTTCTGGGCGCCGCTGTCGCTGAGCGCCGAGCAGAAACACAGCATCGACGATCCGATCGAGATGGAGAAGGCCGCCGACGCGCTACCGATCGAGCAGATCACCAAGCGCTGGATCGTCGCGTCGGATCCCGACGAGGCGGTCGCCAAGGTCAAGGACTACGTCGACTGGGGCCTGAACCACTTGGTTTTCCACGCGCCCGGACACGACCAGCGCCGATTCCTGGAGCTGTTCGAAAAGGACCTGGCGCCCAGGCTGCGGCGACTTGGCTGATACCTCCGCGATCTACGTCGCGGCGCCCGAGCCGGAGACCGGCAAGTCGACGATCGCGCTGGGGCTGCTCAACCGACTGACGGCAACGGTCGCCAAAGTCGGTGTGTTCCGGCCGATCACCCGGCTCGGGGAGGACCGCGACTACATCCTGGAGTTGCTGCTGACGCGGACCACCGCGGGCTTGTCCTACGAGCAGTGCGTGGGCGTTACCTACCAGCAGATCCACGCCGATACCGACGCGGCGATCGCCAGCATCGTCGACGCCTATCACGCGATGGCGGAGGCCTGTGACGCAGTGGTGATCGTCGGCAGCGACTACACCGATGTCACCGGTCCCGCCGAACTGTCGGTCAATGCGCGAATAGCGGCCAATCTCGGTGCGCCGGTGCTGCTCGCGGTGCGGGCCAAGGGTCGCACCCCCGAGCAGGTCGCCGGTGTCGTCGAGGTGTGTCTGGCCGAGCTCGCCGCGCAGAGTGCCCACGCCGCGGCGGTGGTCGCCAGCCGATGCGAGCCGACCGAGATGAGTGCCGTTGCCGAAGCGCTGCACCGGTTCGTCCCACCCAGTTACGTGTTGCCGGATGAGCCGTTCCTGTCGGCGCCGACGGTGGCCGAATTGCAGCACGCCGTGCACGGGACGCTGGTCAGCGGTGACGCCGAGCTGGTCGAACGCGAGGTGATGGGCGTGCTGGTCGCGGGGATGACCGCAGACCACGTGCTGGAGCGGCTGCGCGACGGCATGGCGGTGATCACCCCGGGCGACCGCTCCGACGTCGTGCTGGCCGCCGCCAGTGCCCATGCGGCCGAGGGGTTTCCGTCGCTTTCCTGCATCGTGCTCAACGGCGGGTTCCCGCTGCATCCGTCGATCGCGGCGCTGGTTGCGGGGCTGCGGCTGCGGCTGCCGATCATCGGAAACGAGCTGGGCACCTACGATACGGCCAGTGCGGTCGCCTCGGTTCGGGGCCGCGTCACGGCCACCTCGCAGCGCAAGATCGATACCGCGGTGGGCCTGATGGAGCGCCACGTCGATATTGCGGATCTGCTTGCACAGCTTGCTATTCCGATCCCCACAGTGACGACCCCGCAGATGTTCACCCACCGGCTCACGCAGCAGGCGCGTACAGATCGCAAGCACATCGTTCTTCCTGAAGGCAACGACGACCGGATCCTCAAGGCGGCGGGCCGGGTGCTTAAGCGCTGTGTCGCCGAGCTGACGATCCTGGGCGACGAGGCCCAAATCCGGTTACGCTCGGCGGAACTCGGAGTCGACCTGCACGAAGCGACGATCATCGACCCGCGCGACGAAGAACTGTGCAGCCAGTTCGCCGAGCAGTACGCGGAAATGCGCAAGGCGAAGGGCATCACCGTCGAGCAGGCCCACGAGACCATGCACGATGTCTCGTATTTCGGCACCATGTTGGTGCACAACGGCATGGTCGACGGCATGGTGTCCGGCGCGGCCCACACCACGGCACATACGGTCCGTCCCGCGTTGGAGATCATCCGGACCGTCGCGGACGTCTCGACGGTGTCCAGCGTTTTCTTGATGTGCCTGCCCGATCGGGTGCTGGTTTACGGTGACTGCGCGATCGTCCCGGACCCCACGCCCGAACAGTTGGCCGACATCGCGATCAGCTCGGCGCGCACCGCCGCGCAGTTCGGCATCGAGCCGAAGGTAGCGATGCTGTCCTACTCTACCGGTGACTCCGGAACCGGGGCCGACGTCGACAGGGTCAGAAAGGCAACGGAATTGGTGCGTGCGCGGGATCCGCGGCTATTGGTCGAGGGGCCGATCCAGTACGACGCCGCGATAGACCCCTCGGTGGCCGCCACCAAGCTGCACGACTCGGCGGTGGCCGGTCACGCCACGGTGCTGATCTTCCCCGACCTCAACACCGGCAATAACACCTATAAGGCGGTGCAGCGCAGCGCGGGGGCAATCGCGATCGGCCCGGTGCTGCAGGGCTTGCGCAAGCCGGTGAACGATCTGTCCCGCGGCGCGCTGGTCGAAGACATCGTCAACACCATCGCGATCACCGCAATCCAGGCACAGTGGGTCGGCCATGGCTGAGGGCTCGAATCGCCCTGTGCTGGTGATTAATTCGGGATCATCGTCGCTGAAGTATCAGCTGGTTGAGCCGGATTCCGGTATCGAGCGTGCGGGTGGCGGCATCCAGCAGATCGGCGAGCCGTCGTCACGGGTCGCCGACCACGAAGAAGCGTTACGCTTGGCGTTCGCGCAGATGGCCGAGGGTGGACTGGACCTGAAGTCGTGCGGGCTATTGGCGGTCGGACACCGAGTTGTGCACGGGGGTCGGGCTTTTTACCGCCCGACGCTGCTTGACGACGACCGGATCGCGGACCTCGAGAAACTGTCGGAGCTCGCCCCGCTGCATAATCCGCCCGCGCTGCAGGGCATCAAGGTGGCGCGCAAGCTGCTGCCCGACGTTGCGCACATCGCCGTGTTCGACACGTCCTTTTTCCACAACCTGCCCGCCGCGGCCGCGACCTACGCGATGAATCGGGATCTGGCCGAGCGATACCAGATACGCCGCTACGGGTTTCACGGCACGTCGCACCGGTACGTCAGTGAGCAGGCCGCCGCCTTCCTGAACAGGCCGCTGGACAGCCTGAACCAAATCGTGCTGCACCTGGGCAATGGCGCTTCGGCTTCGGCGGTCGCCGGCGGCCTGCCGGTCGACACGTCGATGGGTCTGACCCCGTTGGAGGGTCTGGTGATGGGCACCCGCAGCGGCGATATCGACCCCGGTGTTATCAGCTACCTGTGGCGCACCGCGAACATGGATGTGGACGCGATCGAGTCCATGCTCAACAACCAGTCGGGCGTCTGGGGTCTGGCCGGTGAGCGTGACTTTCGCAGGCTGCACGCGATGATCGAATCAGGCGACAGCTCAGCACAATTGGCCTACGACGTGTTCATCCACCGCTTGCGCAAGTACGTCGGTGCCTACCTGGCCGTGCTGGGGCACACCGACGTGATCACCTTCACCGCGGGGATCGGCGAGAACGATGCGGCGGTGCGTCGCGACGCGATGGCCGGGCTGGAGCAGTTGGGTGTGGTGCTCGACGAAAGCCGTAACCTGGCTGGAGGCCAAGGCGCGCAGCGGATTTCGGCGGATGGTTCGCCGATCGCGGTGCTGGTGGTCCCGACCGATGAAGAACTCGCGATCGCCCGCGACTGCGCCGACCTGCTGGGCGAGTAGCCCGACGCCCGGTCACCCCGCCGCGTCGAGTGTGCGCTGACGGCGCTGAGTGTGCGCTCAGGGCGGCGACAATGCACACTCGACAGGCCTGTGGAAAGACGACGTCGCGGTGTGCCGATCTTGTGCGAGCGTTCGCAGCATGCCGTATCTGGGACAACCGTTCATCGGCAGCGAGGCGCTTGCGTGCGGCGCGTTGACCCGCCATCAACTGCGGACGTACTTCCGCGCGGTGTGTCCTAATGTGTACCTATCGGAAGATGCCGAGCTATCGCTGGAACGGCGCGTCATCGCGGCCTGGCTGTGGTCTAAACGTCGGGGAACCATTGCCGGGGCAGCCGCGGCTGCGATGCACGGCGCTCAATGGATTCCCGACGGCGTCCCCGTAGAGCTGATACATGCCAACCCACGTACACCCCCAGGTGTGGTGACGCGGCGTGATGGCGTGCTGGACAACGAGATACAGCGTGTCGACGGACTCAATGTGACCACTCCCGAGCGCACCGCCTTCGACATCGGCCGGCGCGGGGCGGTACGCTCGGCCGTCGCAAGGCTGGACACGCTGGCTCGGGCAACGGGTTTCAAGGTCGATGACGTACTGCGGATCGCCGCGTGCCACCCGCGTTCGCCCGGAGTTCGCCGCCTGGAGGCCGCGCTGGAGCTGGTCGACGGGGGCGCTCAGTCACCGCGGGAGAGCTATCTGCGGCTGCTGCTTATCGATGCGGGACTGCCACGGTCGCAGACTCAAATATCAGTGGTCGGTGCTGACGGCATGCCGGCCGCCTACCTCGACCTGGGCTGGGAGGACTGCATGGTCGCGGTGGAATATGACGGCGACCAACATCGCACCGATCGACGGCAATACGTCAAAGACATTCGCCGGCTGGAAATGCTCGAGCAGCTCGGCTGGAGCGTCGTCAGGGTCGTCGCGGAAGACAACCCAGCTGTCATCCTACGGCGGGTCCGCGCCGCCATCGCGGGTTCGACTGTGCGCCAAGGGCCTTGAGTGTGCGTACAGGCCGCCCGGGACGCACACTCGACGAAAGCAACGGGGAGGGGACGCAACGGGGGTCTAGAACGTGCTGGTGGGCCGGACGTTGTTGGCCATGTCGACGAGCGTGTAGCGATGCCGCTGGGTGGGCGCTACCCGGGCCAGGCTGCGCAGCGACGCCTCGACGCCCAGCCGCAGCCCGTGCTGGGTGAACGGGAAGCCGAGGATGTGGTTGGTGCTGGCCTGGTTGTGTGCCAGCCAGTCCATCGCACCGCCGAGCACCAGCGCCCGGATCTGCAACACCCGCGGCTCGGTGGGTGGTAGCGCCTCGACCCGGCGGGCGGCGTCGCGGATCTGCTCCTCGGTGATTTCGTTGGTCGACCGGCCGGACAGCAGCGTCACCGCACTAGTCAGCCGCGCGGTGGTGAAGTGTCGTGAAGTCGCCGGCACTTCGTCGAGGGTGCGCACCGCGCTCCGTCGATCGCCTGCGGCGGAAAGGGATCTCGCCAACCCGAAAGCCGCCGAGATCACGCCGTCGTTGGTTCGCCACACCGTTCTGTAGAACTTGTCCACGTCGACGTTGCCCGCCAGTTCGCCGGTGGCGGCCAGCGCCAGTTTCGGCGCCAGCTCGCCGGGGAAGATATCGAGCACCTCGGTGAAATGCTTGATGGCGGAGTCGTAGTCGCCGGTGAGCAATTCGGCCACGGCCCGGAACCAGACCAACCGCCAGCGCCAGCCCACCCGCTCGGCCAGGTCGTCGAGTTTGCGGGTCGCTTTGGCCACATCGCCGAGGTCGAGCAGCGCGCGGACCTCCATCAGCGGAAGCTCGACGGACTCCGCCACGTCGATCCCCTCGGCGGACAGTGAACCGTGCCGGGCGGCGCGCAACGAGTCCAAGGTCTGCACCGGCTGGGACAGCACCGTCGCCTGCAGCACCGGGGCGGCGACGTCGGTCGGATCGACCAGCGGCACCGACAACGCGGTCACGATCTCCCGGGCGGTCAGCTTCTCCGAGTGCACCTGCCCATCCAGGTACACGTCGGTGTGCGCGACCAACAGGTCCACGCCGAATGTGGAGCGGCTCGGGCTGAACAGCGTCGACAACCCGGGCCGCGGCGTCCCGGAGTCCTGGGCGACGACCTCGCGCAGCACACCCATCAACTGCGCGGAGATCTCCTCGGCGGAGCCGAACCGGCGCCGCGGGTCGGGGTCGATGGCGCGGCGCAGCAGCCTGCCGAACGAGTCGTAGGTGGACAGCGCCGGGTCGTCTTCGGGCAGCCCGTCCACGTAGCGGCCATTGCGGGTGCGCAGGTTCAACGTGAGCGCGGCCAGAGTTCGTCCCACCGTGTAGATGTCGGTGGCGATCGTCGGGCCGGTACGCACGATCTCCGGCGCCTGGTAGCCGGGTGTGCCGTAGAGGTAGCCGAACGAATTCACCCGCGACACCGCGCCCAGGTCGATCAGCTTCAGCTGCTCCTCGGTCAGCATGATGTTCTCCGGCTTGAGGTCGTTGTAGACCAAGCCGATGGAATGCAGGTAGCTCAGCGCGGGCAGGATTTCCAGCAGGTAGGCGATGGCCTCGGCGACCGTCAGTCTGTTGTCCTTCTTGCCCCGCTTGAGCGACTGCCCGCCGATGTACTCCATGACGATGTAGCCGACCGGAGCGCCGTGCCGGTCGGTGTGCTCGACGAAGTTGAAGATCTGCACGATCTGCGGGTGAACCACCTCGGCAAGGAATTGCCGTTCGGCCATCGCGATCGCTTGGGCCTCGGCGTCGCCGGAATGCACCAGGCCCTTGAGCACCACCGGGCGGTCGTTGACGTTGTGGTCGACGGCCAGATACACCCAGCCCAGCCCGCCGTGTGCGATGCAGCCTTTGACCTCGTACTGGTTTGCGACGATGTCGCCGGGATTCAGCTGGGGCAGGAACGAATACGGGCTACCGCAGGACGGGCACTTGCCCTCCGAGGCGCCCTTGCCCTCGGACCTGGACCGGCCCACCGGTTTTCCGCAGTTCCAGCAGAACCGCTTGGCCTCCGGCACCATCGGGTTGGTCATCAGGGCTTCGACCGGGTCGATGTCGCGCATCCGGGGGATTTCGACCAGCCCGCCACCGAGTTGCCGGGTGGGCACAAGCACCCGGGTTGCGACGGTCTTCCGTTCCTGCGGCTCGCTGTCTAGGCCACCGAGCGAGATGTGCGGCAGGTCGTCGTCGTCATCGTCGTCCCAGTCGGGACGGAAGAGTGCCTGGGTGGCATGCGCGCGCCCCGTCGTCGCACCGGTCTGAGCGTCCGGCGCCTCGGTGCCCGGGTCCGCGTCGTCGGAGCCGGAGCCGGGGTCGTGCTCGGCCATCAGTCCACATACCTAGGTACGGGCGGGGCGGGCGCCGGGCCGAGGACCGTTAACCACTTGCGGTACAAGGTGTTCCAGGTGCCGTCGCGCCGGATGCGCTCCAGCGTGCCGTTGACGAACCTGACCAGTCCGGTGTTGTCCAGGTTCATCCCGATGCCGTAGGGCTGGGTGGCCATGTTCGGTCCGACGATGTGCAGATACGGGTCTTCCTCGACCAGACCGGCCAGGATCGAGTCATCGGTGCTGACGGCGTCGACCTCGCGCTGTTGCATGGCCACCAGGCAGTCCGCCCAGTTCACCACCGAGACGATGACCGGGGGCGGGTCGATCTGCCGGATCCGGTGCAACGACGTGGTACCCCTGGCCACGCAGACGCGCTTGCCGGACAGGTCGGCCACCTTGGCGATCTGCGAGTCGCGTGAAGCCAGGATGCGCTGATTGGTATCGAGGTAGACGGTGGAGAAGTTGATCTGCTTGCGGCGGTCGCAGGTGATGGTCATCGTCTTCACGACGACGTCGACCTCGGAGTGCTGCAGTGCGGTGATGCGTTCTTCGGACGACAGAATCCGATACTCGACCTGCGACGGGGCACCGAAGATGTCGCGCGCGATCTCACTGGCGATGTCGACGTCGAATCCGGTGATCTCGCCGGTGATCGGGTCGCGGAAGCTGAACAGGTTGCTGCCGATGTCGAGCCCGACGATCAGCCGGCCGCGCGCCCGGATGTCGGCCACCGCGGCGTCGGCCTCGGGCTTGGTGGCGAACGGGCGCAGGCTGGCGGTGGCGTTGCAATCCTGGCCGGCCTCGTCCGGCGGCAGCGGCGGTTCTGCCGAGAGTTGATCCATGCCGACCGGAGTGGGCGGCGGCAACGTGGGCGCGGTCGCCACGGTCGGTGATTCGCTGTGCCCACAACCCGCCAGCACGATCGCCGTGGCGAGCACGGCGCACGCCCGGCGGATCCAGGGCAGACGGTTCATTACCGATACTCTTTCAGCCGCGGCCACAGGCCCAGGGCGACGGCGATGGCCGCGCCCAGACTGAGCACCACACCGCCGACCTGAGCGCCGGAAAGCCCGGTGCGCGCGTTGACCACGTCGTTGCGCAGGTGGGTACGGCTTTGAGTCATGGCCTTGCCTAACTGATCTTCGAGCTTGTCGAACGCGGGGGTCGAGTCGTCCTCCGCGCTACCCAGTGCGATCTGAGTGGCGGCGCGGTAGTTTCCGACCGAAATGTAGGAGTTGATCCGGTCGTTGGCCTGCCGCCAGCGGACCAACAGCTGGTCGGCGCCTTGCAGGTCGGCTTTGTCGACGGCATCGTTGCGGGCCATGTACTGGTCGATCTGCTGATGCATGTAGTCGATGCGCTGATAGAAGGACTGCTTGCGGATCTGCTCATCGCCGCGCCGGATCAGCGACAGCGTCTCGTCGGCGCGGGCCTGCTGCGCGGTGATCGCCACGTTGGTCACGGTCTTCAGCGACGCGGCCGCCGTGTCTTTGGCGCTACGGCTGGCGGTCGTCGAGATTGTCAGCGCAGTTCCGACCCACACCACCATGACGAGGATACCGAGCGCGCCGACGACCAGCCCGGGATTGATCCGGCGTCTGGTGCGCCGGGCCAGCCAGCGATGCGAGAACAGGCCGAACACCACCGTGGTGGTGACGACGAGAATCACCGGGGCCGGGAAGTGCGTGGACGCGGTGGTTTCCGAGTCCACCCGCGCTGACGTGGCCTGATAGAGCTGCGCCGCGTCGGGCAGGATCGTCGCCTGCATCAGGCCCGAGGCTTCCGACAGGTACGACGACCCGACCGGGTTGCCTTCCCGGTTGTTGGTGCGCGCGATTTCGATCAAGCCCGTATAGACGGCCAGCTCGGCGTTGATCTTGCCGAGCAGCTGTACCAGCGGCTCATCGGTCAGGCCGCTCGAAGCCCGGGTCACAGCGACCGCCGCGTCGGTGATGGCCTGCTCGTAGCGGAGCCGCACCGGCCACGGCTCGGCCTGAGCGATGAACGCGGTGGCCGCCGCGGCGTCGGCCACCGACAGCGTGGTGTAGAGCCGTCCGGCGGCGAACGACAGCGGCTCGGTGTGGTTGAGCACGGTGGACAGCACCTGCTGGCGGTGGTTGATGGTCGTCGAGGTGGCGAAGGCGCTGGAGACCCCAAGCGCCGCCAACACGATGCCGATCGTCAGGATGCGGCCCGGGGTCGTCGAGATGAACCACCAACGGGGGTGGGCCGGTTCGCCAGGCGACCGCGACCCCTGCGGTTCGGTCGTCGGGTGCGCCAGCTCAACCGTCACGACTGTTTCGACCTCATCTCTCGGTCACTGGAATGCGCTGCTCGAACCTGTATAAGCGAATTCTAAGAGAATGTCGGGGCTGATGGGGGGAGGCGGACCCAATTTCGGTGATCGCCTGCATATCCTGAACGCGTGCATGGCGACGGTGACGGATGGGTGATATCCGACGGCGGCGCCCATTACTGGGGTCGGTACGGTGCGGCCGGTCTGCTGCTGCGGGCCCCAGGACCCGACGGAACCCCCGCGGTGCTGCTGCAGCACCGGGCCGTTTGGAGCCACCAGGGCGGCACCTGGGGGTTGCCGGGCGGTGCCCGGGACAGCCACGAAACCCCGGAGGAGACCGCGGTCCGCGAAGCCCACGAGGAGGCCGGCCTGCTGGCCGAGCGCCTCGCGGTGCGGGCGACGGTGGTCACCGCCGAGGTCGCCGGGCTCGGCGGTACGCACTGGACCTACACCACCGTCATCGCCGACGCCGGGGAGTTGCTGCACACGGTGCCCAACCGGGAAAGCGCCGAAATGCGCTGGGTCGCCGAGGACGAGGTGGCCGACCTGCCGCTGCATCCGGGTTTCGCGGCCAGCTGGGAGCGGCTGCGCACCGCCCCGGCGCTGGTGCCGCTGGGGCATGGCGACGAACGGCGCCAGCACCTGCCGCGGACCATCGAGATCGAGGCCGGAGTCTTCGTCTGGTGCATGCCCGGTGATGCCGATCAGGCGCCGTCGCAACTGGGTTCCCGCATCAGCTCGCTGCTAGAAGCGCTGACCTGAGTTGGTCGGCCGCGGCCCGGGGGTCTTCGGCCGCGGTGATTGCGCGGACCACCACGATTCGCCGGGCGCCGGCCTCAAGCACCTCGGGCAGCCGCTGGGCGTCGATGCCACCGATCGCGAACCACGGCTTGCCGGTCGCAAGTGCGGCGGCGGCGCGGACCAGGCCCAGGCCCGGGGCGGTTCGGCCCGGTTTGGTCGGCGTGGGCCAGCACGGGCCGACGCAGAAGTAGTCGGCTTTCCCAGCGGCGGCCGTGGCGGCCTGGCCGGCGTCGTGGCTGGACAGGCCGATCAGCGTGTCCGGCCCGACGATCTCGCGGGCCGCGGCCGGTGGCAGGTCGCCCTGTCCCAGGTGCAGCACGTCGGCGCCGGCGACGCGGGCAATGTCGGCCCGGTCGTTGACCGCGAACAGCGCGCCGTGCCGACGGGCCGCGTCCGCGAGGATCTCGCAGGCCGCCAGCTCGTCGCGCGCTTCTAACGGGCCGAACCGCTGTTCACCGACCGATCCCTTGTCGCGCAGCTGGATGATGTCGACCCCACCGGCCAGGGCGGCGTCGGCGAACTGGGCCAAATCGCCGCGCTCGCGACGGGCGTCGGTGCACAGATACAGCCGGGCGGCGGCAAGACGGGTAACGGGATCGTGCACACCGCGACGCTAGCGCGCTAGCGTAGAACCCGAACAACTAAGACACGGGAGTCCCGAGCGATCTGCGGGGCTGAGAGTGGGCACAGCCGGAGCAACCGGAGCTGCCCTTACCGTCACACCTGATCCGGATCATGCCGGCGAAGGGAGGCCAAGGATGCCGACGAACGTATCGGGCCCACCGGCGGGGTGTTTGGCCGTCATCGGCGGGGGAGTCATCGGGCTGTCAGTGGCGCGCCGCGCAGCGCAGGCCGGATGGTCGGTGCGGGTGCACCGAACCGGCGAACAGGGTGCGTCGTGGGTCGCCGGTGGCATGCTGGCCCCGCACAGCGAAGGCTGGCCGGGTGAAGAACAGTTGCTGCGGCTGGGCCTGGAGTCGCTGCGGCTGTGGCGCGAGGGCGGCTACCTGGACGGGCTGCCGCCGGAGGTGGTCACCGCCCGCGAGTCGCTGGTGGTGGCCGTCGACCAGGCCGATGTCGCCGACCTGCGCACGGTCGCGGACTGGCTGGCGGCTCAGGGGCATCCGGTGGTCTGGGAGTCTGCCGCGCGTGACGTCGAACCCCTTCTGGCGCAAGGCGTCCGACACGGGTTTCGGGCGCCCACCGAACTGGCCGTCGACAACCGCGCGGTCCTCGACGCACTGGCGGCCGAGTGTGAACGGCTCGGTGTGCAGTGGGCACCGCCGGCCCAAGACCTGTCGCGGGTCGAGGGCGACGCGGTGGTGATCGCCACCGGCATTGACGCGCCGGCGCTGTGGCCCGGCCTGCCGGTACGCCCGGTGAAGGGCGAAGTGCTGCGGCTGCGCTGGCGAAAGGGCTGTATGCCATTGTTGCAGCGGGTGATTCGCGCGCGGGTGCACGGGCGCCAGGTGTACGTGGTGCCGCGGGCGGACGGGGTGGTCGTCGGCGCGACGCAGTATGAGCACGGCCGCGACACGGCCCCGGTGGTGTCCGGCGTGCGTGACCTGCTCGACGACGCGTGCGCGGTGCTGCCGGCACTCGGCGAGTACGAGCTGGCCGAGTGCGCCGCCGGGCTGCGTCCGATGACGCCGGATAACCTGCCGCTGGTGCAACGCCTGGACGAACGCACTCTGATCGCCGCCGGGCACGGCCGGTCGGGCTTTCTGCTGGCGCCCTGGACCGCCGAACAGATTGTGTCCGAACTTGTTGCGGTTGGAGTCCACTGATGATCGTGGTAGTCAACGAAAATGCGGTCGAGGTCGACGGGCAGACCACCGTCGCCGGGTTGCTGGAGTCGCTGGGCTTTCCGGAACGCGGTATCGCGGTGGCGATGGACGACGCCGTGCTGCCTCGGTCTAGTTGGACCACAAAGCTTTTCGACGGTGCTCGGCTCGAGATAGTGACGGCGGTGCAGGGTGGTTGATCCCAAATTGACGATCGCCGACCGCAGCTTCACCTCGCGGCTGATCATGGGAACCGGGGGAGCGACGAGCCTGGCGGTGCTACAGGAGGCGCTGACCGCCTCGGGCACCGAGCTGACCACTGTCGCGATGCGCCGGGTCGACGCCGAGGGCGGCACCGGGTTGCTGGACCTGCTCAACCGGCTCGGCATCACGCCGCTGCCCAACACCGCCGGGTGCCGCAGCGCGGCCGAAGCGGTGCTGACCGCCCAGCTGGCCCGCGAGGCGCTCAACACCAACTGGGTCAAACTCGAAGTGATCGCCGACGAACGCACGCTGTTGCCCGATGCGGTCGAATTGGTTCGGGCGGCAGAGCAATTGGTCGATGACGGATTCGTCGTGCTGCCCTACACCAACGACGACCCGGCGCTGGCGCACCGGCTGGAGGACACCGGCTGCGCGGCGGTGATGCCGTTGGGCTCCCCGATCGGAACCGGCCTGGGAATCACCAACCCGCACAACATCGAGATGATCGTCGCCCGGGCCGGCGTTCCGGTGATCCTCGACGCCGGCATCGGCACGGCGAGTGACGCCGCGCTGGCGATGGAGTTGGGTTGCGACGCAGTGCTATTGGCCAGCGCGGTGACCAGGGCCACCGATCCGCCCGCCATGGCCGCCGCGATGGCGGCCGCGGTGACCGCCGGCTATCTGGCGCGCCGTGCCGGGCGAATCCCGAAACGCTTCTGGGCGCAGGCATCCAGCCCGCAATGATGAAACGTTATGTAGCGCTTGGTAGTTCGATGGCTGCCGGCCCCGGAATCCAGCCGCGCGCGGCCGACGCTCCCCGCTGGTCGGGCCGGTCGGCCCGCAATTATGCGCATCTGGTCGCCGAACGGATGAGCTTCGAGCTGGTCGACGTCACGTTTTCCGGCGCGACCACGGCTCACATCCTCAGCGATCGTCAGCACGGCGCCCCGCCCCAGATCACCGCGCTGGACGGCGCGGAGGACTTGGTCACCGTCACGGTCGGCGGCAACGACGTCGGCTACGTTCCGCTGCTGATGGCGGCGGCACTGCCCCGGCCGGCCCGGCGGCTACCGCTGCTGGGCACGCGGATAGCCGAACTGCTGGACCGTGACACGCGCGACCGGGCGCTGGCCCAAGCGTTCGATTCCTTATGTGCGGTCGGAAAAGCGGTCCGCGAGCGCGCCCCACGCGCACGGATTTTCTTCGTCGACTACCTGACGATGCTGCCGCCCGCCGGCGTGCCCGCGGCTCCGATTTCGGAAGCGGATGCCGCGCTGGGCCGCCACGTGGCCACCACCCTGGAACGACTCACGGCCGATGCGGCAGCAGCAACCGGCTGTGAGCTCGTCACCGCCAGCGCGGCCAGCCGGGATCACCACGCGTGGTCGGCCGAGCCGTGGACGACTACTCCGGCCAAATACGTTGTGCCGCTGCCGGGTCGGCCGGCGCCGCTACATCCCAACGGCGCGGGGATGTGTGCGGTGGCGGAAGTTGTTGCGGCCCAGCTATAAAGCTCAGCCGTTGGCCTGCCACCACTTGTACAGGGACGCCGTATCGCCGTTGGACGCGCGGACGAAGGCCAGCACGTTCTTGGAGTCGACGGTCCAGAGGACTTCGGCCTGACCCGAATCCGTCCCGCACGCTACCTGTCCGGCCGAGTCGGAGTTGCCCTGGTGCCATGTGGTCGGCGACTTGGCATCTCCGCAGTTGGTGAGGGTGTCGCTGCTAATGAGCTTGGTGAACGAGCTGGCCGTGTCGGCGCTGCTGCCGAACAAGAAATACTTGCCGCCCATCGGACCGGTGGAGTCGGCGTTCTGTCCGCACTGCAGCACCGCTACCACAGGCGCGTTAAAGGAGCCCTGAACGTCGGACACCGCCTGGGGCGAGCAGTTGCTGCTGGTGTAGCCCTTCGACAGTGCGCTGGTAAGCGTGTCGATGGGGCCCGCCGTCGCGGTGGCAGTACCGACGCAGAAAAAACCGGCTGTGAACGCTGCGGCCGTCGCGGCGCGCAGTGTTTTGGTCGGGTAAGACATCCTCGACTCCTGACATTCGTGTATCCGCCTGGAAGGCTGCGCCGACGACATTTGTCTTTGCCAGGATTATCGTAGGGATAAACCACGGCTATGCAACCCATTCCGTCGCAAACCATTTACACCGGCACTATTCTCGGCAACTTGAGCGTGGAACCCGTTGGGGCCCAACTGCGAAACGTCAGCCGTTGTTTCGCCACCACTGGTAGAGCGATGGGACGTCACTGCCGGAGGCGCGGATCAGGCCCAGCATGTTCTTGGCGTCATTGGTCCAAATGATCTCGGCATGGTTCTGAAAAGTCCCGCATGCCACCGATCCCGCGTTGGTGGTGGAGCTGCCTTGATGCCATGGCGCGGGTGAGGCAGCATCCCCACAGTTGCTCAGGCTGTCACCCCCGATCACGGCTTTGAACGAGCTGACCAGATTGCCGCCATTGCTGAACAGGAAATACTTGCCCAGTACCGGCCCGCTCGGATCCGGGCTCTGCCCGCACTGCAGGTAGGCCAGCGCATCGCTGGGCACCGACTGGGCGGTGCAGTTGTTGAGGCCGTATCCCTTCGACAGCGCGGCGGCCAACGTGTTGATATCCGCGGCGCTGCCGGTGCTGGGGTCGGCCGTCGCCGTCGCGGCGCCCGCAAACGCGAAACCGGCCACCAGCACGGTAGCCGCCGCGGCGTGCAGCGCATTGGTCAGAGGGGACATCCAACGACTCCTTGCAGTTGTCGGAGCAGCCGTGTGCTATCCGAATCGTAGGGCTATGTCGGGGCTATGCAATACATTCCACCGGACATTGTCTTTCTGGGCATCAATCGTGGTTGACCTGGGTAATTCTCGGTGGCGGCGGAAGTGCGACCCACGCAATGCATTTCGTCGGCACGTCGGTGTTTCAGGTGAACCGGCGATGCGGAGCGCCGCTGGGGCGTTGCGATGTCGAGGATCCCGCCGAACTGATTTCTGCGTACCTAGTGCCGTCGCGACCCGGCTCGGGTAGGGTAGGCACCGCTTCACGCCAGCTAACTTCTCGTGACTGGAGAATCCATGACCGCACAACCGCCACCTCCGGGTTACCCGCCACAGCAGCCTGCTGGGCAAGCACCGAACAACTACTTGGTGTGGGCCATCCTGGCGACGTTGTTCTGCTTCCCCATCACCGGGATCGTCGCGATCGTGAAAGCCGCCTCGGTCAACGGATTGTGGACTCAGGGCTTGCACGCCGAGGCGACCGCAGCTGCCGCCAGTGCCCGCAAGTGGGTGATCTGGTCGGTCGTTGCCTGGGTTGTCATCGTCATCATCTACGCGATCATCGCGATTGCGGCGGCCATGAGCACGCCGGATACCCCCGCGGCGATGCTGGCGGTGCTGCGCTAGACGCGGGTTACGCTCGGGCTCATGCGCCAGGGGCATATTGCGCTTGGACTCGGCGCCCCGCTGTTGGTCGCCGCGTCCACGACGTTGGTGTGTGCCGCCACCTGGGTGGGCGATCCGACCACCCCGGGTGGCCCCCTGCCGGTATGTCCCACCAAGGCGCTGCTGGGTATCGACTGTCCCGGATGCGGCAGCCTGCGCATGCTGTATTCGCTGTTGCACGGCAACTTGATGGCCGCCGCCAGGTTCAATGCTTTGGGCCTGGTGGCGGCCGTGCTGTTGGTGTGGACGTACCTGGTCTGGACCTACGGCCGGGTGACGGGTCGGCGGATCAGGAGCTGGCAACACCAGCGCTGGGCAGCTCTGGCGGCGCTGTCGTTGGTGACGGTTTGGTTTGTGGTGCGCAACATTCCCTTTGCCCCATTCAGCGGGCTGCATGTCTGATCTGATGCCGCGGTGAGCCGACTGCGCTGACGCGCGACGGGCGTCTAACCTTGGGCGCGATGGTGAACAAATCACGAACGCCGGCGGCGATGCTCGCCGCGGTCGCCCTCGCCGCCTGGTCGACCGGCTGCTCCCATCGGTCGGCTGACTCCCAGCAGGCGAGCAACCCCGCCGCAGTCGAGTTCGCCACCACCTTGCACAACAAGGTCACGGCCGACGCGATGATGGCGCACCTGACAAAGCTTCAGGACATCGCCAACGCCAATAACGGCACCCGGGCGGTAGGCACCCCCGGTTATGAAGCCAGCGTCGACTATGTGGTGAACACGTTGCGCAACAGCGGCTTTGACGTGCACGCCCCCGAGTTCTCCGGGCGGGTCTTTCACGCCGAAAAGCCGGCAGTGACGGTCAGCGGCAAGGCCGTCGAAGCGCATGCGCTCGAGTTCAGCCTCGGCACCGGACCCGACGGGGTAAGCGGGCCGTTGCTGACGGTGTCGACGGGCAACGGCCTGGGTTGTGCGGCCGCCGACTACGACAACCTTCCGATCAAGGGCGCGGTGGCATTGGTGGACCGCGGCACCTGCCCGTTCGCGCAGAAGGAGGAGGCCGCGGCGCAGCGCGGTGCGGTGGCGATGATCGTCGCCGACAACGTCGACGAGGAGCAGATGGGTGGCACGCTCGGGGCAACCAATGAGGTGAAGATTCCGGCGGTCGGCGTCACCAAGTCCGTCGGAATGCGGCTGCGTCTTCAACCGGGACCGACGACCATCAAGCTGAACGCCAGTAGCCAGAATTTCAAAGCCCGCAACATCATCGCGCAGACCAAGACGGGCTCGCCCACGGATGTGGTGATGGCGGGCGCGCACCTGGACAGCGTGCCGGAGGGCCCGGGTATCAATGACAATGGCTCCGGCGTGGCCGCGGTCTTGGAAACCGCAGTGCAGCTCGGTAATTCGCCGAAGGTGCACAACGCGGTGCGCTTCGGATTCTGGGGTGCCGAGGAACTCGGATTGATCGGATCACGCAACTACGTCGGATCACTGAATCTCGACGACCTCAAAAACATTGCGCTGTACCTGAACTTCGACATGCTCGCCTCGCCGAATCCCGGTTACTTCACCTATGACGGTGACCAGTCCCTGCCGGCGGACACCCGTGGCCAGCCGGTGGTGCCGGAAGGCTCGGCCGGAATCGAACGCACGCTGGTCGCCTACCTGAAGTCGGCGGGCAAGACGGCGCAGGACACCTCGTTCGACGGACGCTCCGACTACGACGGCTTCACCCTGGCCGGTATCCCGGCCGGTGGACTGTTCTCCGGTGCGGAGGCCAAAAAGTCCGGTGACCAAGCCAAACTGTGGGGCGGCACGGCGGACGAGCCGTTCGATCCCAACTACCACAAGAAGACCGACACCCTCGATCACATCGACCGCCTCTCGCTGGGCATCAACGGCGCCGGCGTCGCCTACGCGGTGGCTCTGTACGCCCAAGACGTCACCGGACGAAACGGAGTTCCCGTCATGGGGGACCGAACCCGCCACGTACTCGCAAAGCCATGAACGGGGCCATGATCCGGCGGCTGTGCTCGGGCATGGTGCTGATCGGCCTGGTGGCGGGATGCTCGTCGCCGCGCCCGGGGCCGCCGGGTGCCGCGCCGGACCTCGGTCGGGTGCTGGCCGGAAGGGTCACCGCAGACGGGATGTTCGTCCATCTGCGCGCGCTGCAGGATATCGCCAACGCCAACAAGGGGAACCGGGCAGAGGGGACACCGGGCTACGACGCGAGCGTCGAATATGTCGCGAAGACATTGCGCAGCAAGGGATTCGAAGTGGCCACGCCACAGTTCGACCGGCTCTACGCGGTGTCGGCGGGTAAGCCGTCGTTGACGATTGCCGGCAGCAGCTATCCGGTGGACCAGGCCTCGCTGCTGGTCCGGACACCGCCCGGTGGTGTCACCGGCCAACCGGTGCGGCCCACGCAACCGTCGGGCTGCGGGGTGAACGATTACCCGGCCACGCTGCCCGCGGGTGCGATCGCCGTCGTCGACGACGCGCACTGCTCGGTGGTCGACAAGCAGAACAACGCGAAGGCCAAGGGGGCGGCGGCACTGGTGGTGGTCAGCGCCCCCAACGGCCAGGGCGCCCCGGCCACGTTGTTCAGCCCCGGTTACTACAAGCAACTGACCATGCCGGTCGCAGTCGTGGGGAGTTACGGCGGCAGCGCGCTGTCCCACGCCACCGCGCCGGTACGGCTGGTGCTGGATGCCGAGAACTTCAAGATCACCTCCCGAAACGTGCTGGCGCAGACCAAGACCGGCTCGCCGAGAGACGTGATCATGGTCGGTGCTCATCTCGACGGCCCGCGTAGCGGGCCGGGTATCAACGACAACGGGTCCGGGGTGGCCGCGGTGCTGGAAACCGCACTGCAACTGGGCCCGTTGGCGCCGGTGAACAATGCGGTGCGCTTCGTGTTCTGGGGAGCCGACGAGGACGGTCTCAACGGCGTCATGGATTACGTGTTCGGCCTGGATGGCCATCAACTCAACGACATCGCGCTGTACCTGAACTTCAACCTGCTCGGTTCGCCGAACGCCGGCTTCTTCACCGATGACGGTGATCAATCCGGTCCGCCCGGACAGGGGATCGCGTTCGGTGATGTGCCCGAAGGGTCGGCCGGAATCGAGCGCACGCTGTCCGCCTATCTCGACCTGGCCGGCAGGCGGCCCGCCGACATGCCGTTGGGCACCCGGACCGACTACCACCCCTTCATGGTCGCGGGCGTGCCGATCGGCGGGATGAGCACCGGCGCATCGCAGCTGAAAACCCCTGTGCAAGCTCGCCTGTGGGGCGGTCAGGCCGGTGTCGGGTTCGATCCCAACTTCCAGAGCCCCCGGGACACGGCCGACAACATCAACCGGGAAGCATTGGCCGTCATGGGCTCTGGCGTGGCATTTGCCGTGGGCAGCTACGCCGAGTCGATTTCAGGCGTCAACGGCGTCCCACCCCACGACAAACGGCATCGGACCCGGGTACCCTAGCGACGTTTGCTGGGTCTCGCAGTTCCGCTCCACCCGTCATTCAGCGGATCTAGAATGAGAACCCTTTGATGCTGCCGTGCAGCCGGTCGGGATGAGGTAGGTCATGATGAACCGCGGGCAAAATCGACGTCGGTGCCACGGTGGTCGCAGGCGCACCGCGAGCGGTTCGCTGAGGGCGGTAATTGCCTGTGCAGCGGCGGTGCTCGTGGTAGCGGGGTGTACCACCGTGCTCGACGGGCGGGCCCTGTCGATGCTCAACGACCCATTCCATGTCGGGGATCTCCTCGCTACCAACGGTCCTAGCGGGATCCGCCCGGGCGGACCCGCCCCGACCGGCACAGTGGTCAACACCGACAACGGGGCCATCGACAAGCTGTCGTTGCTGTCGGTCAACGACATCGAGGACTACTGGAAATCGACGTACAGCCAGTCGCTGAAGGGCACCTTCCTTCCCGTCGCCAAGCTGGTCTCCTACGACTCCCACGATCCGAGCAGCCCCATCGTTTGTCACAACGATACGTACAAGCTCGTCAACGCCTTTTTCACGTCGCGCTGCAACCTGATCGCCTGGGATCGCGGGGTGTTCATGCCTGTCGCGCAACGCTATTTCGGCGACATGTCGGTCACCGGTGTGCTGGCGCACGAGTTCGGGCACGCATTGCAGCAGATGGCGAAACTGGTGACGCGGACAGATCCCACCATTGTTCGCGAGCAGCAGGCCGACTGTTTCGCGGGCGTCTATCTGTACTGGGTTGCCGCCGGGAAGTCGTCGCGTTTCACGCTGAGCACCGCCGACGGACTCGACCATGTGTTGGCCGGGGTCATCATCACCCGTGACCCGACGATGGACGCCGACACCGAGAACGACGACGAGCATGGGTCGGCGCTGGACCGGATCAGCGCCTTCCAGATGGGCTTCATCAGTGGCGCCTCGGGCTGCGCGGAGATCAACAAGCAAGAAATCGCGCAGCGCCGCGGTGACATGCCCAAGGCTTTGCAGTTCGATCCCGACGGCAACCCGGAGACCGGTGAGGTCGCGCTCAACGAAGACACCTTGTCCACACTGATGGAGCTGTTGGGGAAGGTGTTCTCGCCGAAGAACCCGCCGACCTTGTCCTACACGCCAGCCGATTGCCCGGATGCCAAGGCCAGCCCGCCGGCTTCCTACTGCCCGGCCACCAACACCATCGCTGTCGACCTGCCCGCGCTGGCGAAGGTCGGCACACTGTCCAACGAGAGTGAAAACACCCTGCCGCAAGGCGATGACACCGCCCTGTCGATCGTGATGTCGAGATATGCGCTTGCGGTACAACACGAACGCGGTCTAGCGATGCAGAGCCCGTGGACCGCGCTACGGACCGCGTGCCTGACCGGTGTGGTGCACCGAAAGATGGCCGAACCCATCGACACGCCCTCGCACCAGGAGCTGTTGTTGACCGCGGGTGACCTCGACGAGGCCGTCGCCGGTTTGCTCACCAACCATATGGTTGCCAGCGATGCGGACGGGACCAGCGTGCCAGCCGGCTTCACGCGCATAGCGGCGTTCCGTGGCGGCGTGACCGGCAACATGGACGCGTGCTACTCGCGCTACCCAGGCTGATCCAGGCGTAGAGTATGGGCCACTTGACCTCAGGAGGCGTCCGTGACGGAAGAACCGCCTAGCTATCCGCCGCCGGGCGAATCCGGGTATCCCCCGCCGGGGCAGGGTTATTCGCCTCCGCCGGGAGCAAGTTATCCGCCCCCGCCGGGACCGAGTTACCCACCGCCGCCGGGTCCCGGTTACCCGCAAGCCGTCGGCACCAATGGCATGGCCATCGCCTCGTTGGTCTGCTCGTTGCTGGGATGGCTCTGCGGCATCGGGCCCATCCTGGGCATCATCTTCGGCATTCTTGCACTGAACAAGATCAAACAGACGGGTGAAGGCGGCCGCGGTTTGGCCATCGCCGGAATAGCCATCGGCGCGGTGCTCATCGTGTTCGGCATCATCGGTGGGATCTTCTCGGTGATCAGTGGGAGCATGGAACACCACCACCGGTATTCGGGGGCTCCGGCCGTGGTTCTCGTCGTCGACTCCGTTGCGCCGCCGGCCATCCCAGGTATCGCTGCCTAAACACTCAGGCGCTCAGCCGATTTCAGCGAGTCGGGGGATCAGTTCGTCGCCGAATCGGCGGATGAAGCCGACCGGGTCGGGGTTTCCGGGCAGGGGACCGACGTTGATCAGCTCGATTCCCAGGTCGGCGTAGCGCTCCGCGGTCTTCAGGTACCCGTCGACGTCCTCGAACGGGTCGGCAAGGGTGCCTACGGTTTTGCGGATGTCGCCGGGGTTCCGGCCCACCGTGTCGCAGTGCCGGTTGAGCACGTCGATCTTGTGCTGGAGCCCGTCGACCTCGGCCGTCGTGCTGTTCCAGATGTCGGCATACTGCGCGACCAGGCGCAGCGTCTTTTTCTCGCCGTCGCCGCCGATCAGGATCGGCGGGCGTCGAATCGGTTGGGGCTCACAGATTGTCTCGGCCAGCTGGTAGTGCTTGCCGTCGAACCGGCCGTTGTCCTCACTCCACATCTGCCGGCAGATCTGCAGCGTCTCCTCGAGCATCTCGAAGCGCCGGCTCACCGGTGGATACGGAATGCCCAGCGCCGCGTGCTCGCGGTCGTACCACGCCGCGCCCAGGCCCAGCATCGAGCGGCCCTGCGACAGCACGTCGAGCGTGGTGACCGTTTTGGCCAGCACGCCCGGGTAGCGGTAGGTGACCCCGGTGACCATCAGGGTCAAGTCGATCGTGGTCGTTTGCCCGGCAAGGAAACCCAGGGATGTGTAGCCCTCGAGGAAGGGGTCTTCTGCGGGCCGTCCGGTGTTTTCCATCTGAAGGAAGTGGTCGGCCAGGGTGAACAACGTCGCGCCGGCTTGCTCGGCCGTCTTGGCCGCCTCGGCCAGCGTCGGGCCCAGCTCCGCGGTGTCGCCGGGGAGAAAGTCGATAAAGTGCACACCTATTTCCATTGCAACCAATGCCCTTTCATGACTCGGTCAATCGCTCGAGCAGTGCTAGCGCGTCGACGATGATGCGACGCTCGGCTTCGGAGTAGCGCTCCTGCAAGGTGCGTGCCAGCCACTCCTCCCGCACTTGGCGGTCGCTTTCGGCGCGCTGGCGGCCTGCCTTGGTCAACGAGACCACCTGGCGCCGACCATCTTCGGGGTCGGGCGCGCGCTCGATGAGTCCGCGTTGGCGCAGGGCAGCCAGTATGGTTGCCATCGACTGGGGACGTACCCGTTCCGCGCCGGCCAACTCGCTGGCCGACGACGCTCCCTCTTTCCAGAGCCGGGTGAGCACCGCTGTCTGTGACGGGGTCAGATCGTTGCGGACCTCGACATCTCTCAACCGACGTCGTAGGCGGCTGAACACCACTCGAATATCTCGGGCGGCGGTTGCAGCGGACTCGCCGATGCCATCCATGCCACCACCCTAAACTAGACAGTCAAAACTGTCCAGTTTGGACTGTCTAAATCCCGAGGGGCGTCATGTCATGCAGACGTTGGAGAACAGCAGCACCGGCCAGGAGACGATCGAGCCGAGAAACGACACCACCAGGTCCGCGCCCTGCATACCGCGAAGATGGCTGGTGTGTGTCGATGACCAGATCACCCCGACGATCGAGTAGGGAATGCCCAGCAGCACTGCGAGTGCGATCCACTCGGCCACTGTCATCTCGTAGGTCAGCAGCTGCCGCAGCTTAGTGATCAACCACCTCACTCCTTTCGGGTGTCTCACCTATCGTTGCGTATATGGGAGGGTTGGCGGCAGGAATGGCGCGCATTCGGCGCGGGCTGGCGCGCCCGGTTTCGGTCCAAGCACTCATCGAGTTGGCCCTGTGGCTCGCCGTGCCCTACCTCTTGCTTGGCTTCTTCTGGGCCTTCATCCACCCCGACCGGGTGCACGAACTCCAGGCCGAATGGGAGAAGGTGATCTCCGGTTCGGACGCCGCCGCATTCGGTGAAGCCGCTGCGCTGTGGCCCGCGATTCTGCTGCTTCCCACCACCTGCACCCTGCCGGGGTCCTAAAGCCTCAGCGCAACAGCCGCAGCGCCGCGTCGACCGCGAGCGCGGGCACGTCGAGAGTCCTTGAGCGCAAGTCGTGTCGCGCACCGGTGATTTCGACAACCTCCGTCGGTGCGGCGATCAACGCCGCGGCGGCGCGCAGCTCGGCCGGCGTGCCGAAGGGGTCCGACGTTCCGTGGGTGAACACGGTCGGCACCCGGATATCGGGCAGATGTTCGGTGCGGGGGCGTTCCGGCTTACCCGGCGGATGGACCGGATAGGAGAACAGCGTCAACACGTCGACCTGCGCCGGGTCGGCCTCGGCGACCACCATCGAGGTCTGCCGGCCTCCGTAGGAGTGTCCGCCCGCGATCAGCGGGCCATCGGCAAGGTTGCGGCACACGGTGATTGCCTCGTCGATTCCGGCGCGATCGGTTGCCGCCGAGCCCGATGGCGGCCCCTTGGGCCGGCGCCGACGGTACGGCAGGTTGTACCGTATCGCCAGCCAGCCGCGCCGCGCCCACTCGTCGCAAACCCGTTGCAGCAGCTCGGATTCGCGGTCCCCTCCGGCGCCGTGGGTGAGCACCACGACACCTTGCGGTACGCCGTCGGGCTGGTGCGGGATGCCCGCGATCTGGTCGAGATTCATGACAGCCGGAACAGCGGGGAGACCGGGCCGTGGCCGTGGCCGAGCGGGTAGGCGGCACGTAGGCATTCGGTGACCCAGTGCTTCCCGAACTCGACAGCCTGGGGTAGGGCGAGGCCGTGGGCCAGTGCGCAGGCGATCGCGGCCGCCAGCGTGTCACCACCGCCGTGATCGTTGCCGGTCGTGATCCGCTGCGCATCGAACTCGCGGAAGTCCGTGCCGTCATAGAGCAGATCGCAGCTGCGTTGCGACGACCGCAGGTGGCCGCCCTTGACCAGGACCCACTGCGGGCCCAGCGCGTGGAGTGCCTTGGCCGCCGCGCGCTGTGACTCGGTGTCCACCACGTCGATGCCCACCAGCAGCCGCACTTCGTCGAGATTCGGCGTCACCAGCGTGGCCAACGGAAACAGTTGATTGCGAAGCGAATCCAGCGCCGCCGGCGCCATCAGCGCATCGCCGTGCATGGATGCCGCTACCGGGTCGACGACGAGCGGCACCGTCAACTCGAGCCGCCGCCAGGTGGTGGCCACGGTGTCGATGATGCGGGGCGACGCCAACATCCCGGTCTTGGCGGCCTGGATGCCGATGTCGGTGACCACGGCCTCGATCTGGCCTGCGACGACGTCGTCAGGAACTTCGTGAAAGCTCTTGACTCCCACGGTGTTCTGCACGGTGACCGCGGTGACCGCGATGCATGCATGCACGCCCAGCATCGCGATGGTGCGCAAATCAGCTTCGATGCCCGCGCCGCCACCGGAGTCGGACCCGGCGATGGACAGCACGCGGCGCGGCGTCGTGCCCGGCGGTGGCAGCGGCAGGTAATTCACTGCGTGATCGGTAGATACACCCGATTGCCGTGGTCGGCGAATTCGGCCGACTTCTCCGCCATCCCGGCGGCGAACATCGCCTCGATGTCCTCTTCGGTCTCGAGCCCGTGTTTGGCGGCGTAGTCACGAACATCCTGCGTGATCCGCATCGAGCAGAACTTAGGACCGCACATCGAGCAGAAGTGCGCCGTTTTGGCGGGCTCGGCCGGCAGCGTCTCGTCGTGGTACTCCCGCGCGGTGTCGGGATCCAGTGACAGTGCGAACTGGTCGTTCCAGCGGAACTCGAAACGCGCCGTGCTCAATGCGTTGTCGCGGTCCTGCGCATGCGGATGCCCCTTCGCGAGATCGCCTGCGTGCGCAGCGATCTTGTAGGCGATCACCCCGTCCTTCACGTCCTTGCGGTCCGGCAGCCCCAGGTGCTCCTTGGGAGTCACATAGCAGAGCATCGCGGTACCGGCCTGGGCGATGATGGCCGCACCGATCGCCGAGGTGATGTGGTCGTAGGCCGGCGCGATGTCGGTGGCCAGCGGGCCCAGCGTGTAGAACGGGGCCTCCTCGCACCACTCCTCTTCCAGCCGCACGTTCTCGACGATCTTGTGCATCGGGACGTGTCCCGGGCCCTCGATCATCACCTGCACGCCATGGGATTTCGCGATCTTGGTCAGCTCGCCCAGGGTGCGCAGCTCGGCGAACTGAGCCGCGTCGTTGGCGTCGGCGATCGAGCCCGGCCGCAGTCCGTCGCCAAGGGAGAAGGTGACGTCGTAACGGGCGAAAATCTCGCAGAGCTCGTCGAAGTTGGTGTACAGGAACGACTCCCGGTGATGGGCCAGGCACCATGCCGCCATGATCGACCCGCCGCGGCTGACGATGCCGGTGACTCGCTTGGCGGTCAGCGGGACGTAGCGCAGCAACACGCCCGCGTGCACGGTCATGTAGTCCACGCCCTGTTCGCACTGCTCGATCACGGTGTCGCGGTAGATCTCCCAGGTCAGTTCGGTGGGGTCGCCCTTGGTCTTTTCCAGCGCCTGGTAGATCGGCACGGTGCCGACGGGCACCGGCGAGTTACGCAGAATCCACTCGCGGGTGTCGTGGATGTTCTTGCCGGTGGACAGGTCCATGATGGTGTCGGCGCCCCACCGGGTGGCCCACACCATCTTGTCGACCTCCTCGGCGATCGACGACGTCACCGCCGAGTTGCCGATGTTCGCGTTGACCTTGGTCGCGAATGCCTTGCCGATGACCATCGGCTCGATCTCGGGGTGGTTGTGGTTGGCCGGGATGACCGCACGTCCGCGGGCGACCTCGTCGCGTACCAGCTCGGCGGGCATGCCTTCGCGCGCGGCGATGAACGCCATCTCCGCGGTGATCTCGCCGGCCCGGGCACGCTGCAGCTGAGTGCCGCGGTCACGGACCAGTCCGGGCCGCGCCGGCAGCCCGGACGCCAGGTCGATCGTCGCGCCCGCATCGGTGTAGGGCCCCGAGGTGTCGTAGAGATCGAAGTCGTCTCCGGTGGACAGGTGCACGCGCCGCAGCGGGACGCGGAGTGTGGCCCCGTCCGGGCCGGCTATTTCGCGGTAAGCCTTGCTGCTGCCCCAGATGGGTCCGGTGGTGACGGATGGTTCGACAATTGCGGTCATTTTTCATCTCCCTACGCCGGCATTACCCGGTCAGGTTCGTACGGTCGACGGCCCCAAGCCGTCCTCTCAGCACACTCGGCGTGCGCTCCCGCGGTTGTTTACTTTTGTGTGGCTAAAACGCCCGCATGCGACGTTACCCTCACCGCGGACCGTCTGCGCCGCACGGGCGCAGAAGCCGTCCAGATTGCGAAGACATTGACCAGGTCTTGCCACTGAATGGTTCCCAATGAACGGATTGCTTTACCGGTGATTCGCCGGAGTGCGATGATGGCCCCGTGCAGCAGCCCAAGGAAACGGGCGCCGCGACTTTCACCCGAACGCTGAATCAGCCGACCAGCGTGACCGGGGACGCCGCGCTCACGTACCTGAACGTCGGCAGTTTTCGGTTCTGGTTCGATGGCGAGCGCTGGGAGTGGTCCGACGAGGTTGCCCGGATGCACGGTTACGAACCCGGCACGGTAGCGCCGACCACCGAACTGATGTTGTCGCACAAGCATCCCGAAGACCGCGAACACGTCCGGGACCTGCTCCAGCTTGGATTGCAGTCCGGGGAGTCGTTCTCGAGCCGTCACCGCTTTGTCGACACGAGCGGCGGTGTACACGAGGCGATCGTCGTGGCCGACCGGATCGTGGACGAGGCGGGTGCGGTGACGGGGACGGCCGGCTATTACATCGACCTCACCGGCACCTTCGACGAAGCCCGTCACGAGAGCCGTCAGGAAGTGCTCGACGAAGCGCTGCCGGACCTGTTCGAAAACCGCGCGGCCATCGAGCAGGCCAAGGGCGTGATGATGGCCGTCTACCGGGTCAGCCCCGACCAGGCGTTCCGGGTGTTGCAGTGGCGTTCACAAGAGACCAATATCAAGCTGCGCACGCTGGCCAAGCAACTGATCCACGATGTCAGCAACCTGCCACCGATGTCTGCGGCCGTCCAGAGCCAGTTCGACCATCTGCTGCTGACGATCCAGGAGCGCATGCCGGCTGTAAACGGCCGATAACGGCTGCTAGGCCTCTTCCATCGCCTCGCCGAGTTCTTCGAGCAGCCGGTTGTGGTGATTGCTGGCCAGCAGGTGTCCGGCCGCGATGACCAGAGCGACCGGCCAGTCGATGAGTTCCAGGGCAGCCAGGGCGGCCAGACCACCGAAGTAAGCAAGCTGTTCGGGCCGCGGAATCTCGGCCTGGCCCACCAGGGGCAGCTTCACGACGAAGGTTTCGCCTTCGCGAATTTTCTCCACCGCCTCGCGCTGAGACGTTTCCCGGCGAGTTTTCTTTTCCGCCATCATTTGCCTTTCAGTAACGAAGGGTTTCCCAACTCGCCCGGTGACTTGGTCACCGTCAGACGTATGTCGACGACCGATAACCTGGCCGATCCGATATTTTCATCCGTCGCTTCGGTGCTGAGGGTGCCGTTGCTCGAACTCTATGCGCTTCTGTGGCGCGTCGGGATCGTGGAGATCGTCGAACCCGATCGGGGGCATCGCAGGTCTCCACGGTTTTCGGCCCGGGTAGCTCCGCGGCCGAGGGGGACGCTCTGTCCTGACCCGTCCGCACACGGTTCGGGACGGCCGCACCGGCGGCCGCAGCGCGCGTTGGCGTAAGTCGGCTCCCGCGTCAGTTGGTGCTGCGCAACTCGGCGGTGCCCGCCCGACGTCCCGCCGTCTTCTTGGCGGGCGACTTGGCGGCGGACTTTCGCGGTGCGGCTTTTTGTGACGTCGGCTCGGTGGGTACCGGCTTGAGGCTGGCCTTCGCCGGCGCCTCGGATTTCTGATTGAGCCGTCGTAACAACAACGCGCCGCCACCGACGGCCAACAACACGGGCCACTCGACCAGCCCGGCCACGCCAAGCGCGCCGATGGCCAATGCGGCCGCCGGTGTCGAATGACTGCCCGAGTTGATGCCCCGCTTGATGCCCTCGGCGGCTCCTGTTACGCCACCGACGATTCCGTTGACTGCCGCACCTCCGACGGCGCCGGCGGCGGCGGTGGTGGCATCTGCCGCGCGATTGACTGTTTTGCCCACGTTGCGGACTGCTCCTCCGACGACACCCATGATGACTCCCGGTTCCTCGGTTGCTCTCGTCGCAAACCGCGTAGCAACATGTATACCCGCCGGACGGGCAGTTAACAGCAGCAACGAAAACTGTTCACGCTTCTAACAGGGGAAATGCTGCCACGTCGGAAACGCGCAGACAACGGAAACCGTCGGGAATTTCCGCGGCTACTCAGGATGCAGGTCGACCAAAACCGGTGCATGATCGCTGGGCGCCTTGCCTTTGCGTTCGTCCCGCACGATCTGCGCGTCGGCGACGCGGCCGGCCAGCGCCGGTGAGGCGAGGATGAAGTCGATGCGCATGCCTTGCTTTTTCGGGAACCGAAGCTGGGTGTAATCCCAATAGGTATAGACACCGGGGCCCGGGGTGAAAGGCCTTACCACGTCGCTGAATTGCGCGTCGACGATGGCGTTGAACGCCCGGCGTTCCGGCTCGGACACGTGCGTGGCGCCGTCAAAGAATTCGGTGCTCCACACGTCTTCGTCGGTCGGGGCAATGTTCCAGTCGCCGACCATCGCGATCTGCGCGGTGGGATCGTCGTGCAGCCAGCCGGCCGCCGTATCACGCAGGGCGGCAAGCCAATCCAGCTTGTAGGTGTAGTGCGGATCGGCCAGGGCACGGCCGTTGGGCACGTACAGACTCCACACCCGGACGCCGCCGCAGGTGGCACCCAAAGCCCGGGCTTCCGCCGTGGCGGCCACCTCCGGCTTGCTGCTCCACGTGGGCTGGCCGTCGAATCCGATCTGCATGTCGTCGATGCCCACGCGAGAGGCGATCGCCACACCGTTCCACTGATTGAAGCCGACGTGTGCGACCTCGTAGCCGAGTTCCACGAATGGCAGGGCGGGGAACTGGTTGTCGGAGCACTTGGTCTCCTGCATGGCCAGCACGTCGACGTCGGCGCGACGCAGCCAGTCGACGACGCGGTCCAGGCGAGTGCGAATCGAGTTGACGTTCCAGGTCGCTAGTCGCACGGTGCCGTCGGGCATGGCTAGACGGTATCCCAGGCTCCCGGCCGGACTTCGAAGTAGCGGCGGCGGTGGTGCAGCCGGAATCCCAAGTCCTGAGCGAGCGCGGCCGTTGCGCCGTCGTTCTCGGCGACTGCGATATAGCCGCGAGTGGCGCCGCGGTGTGCACCCCAGGCCAGCAGTGCCTCGCAGACCCGGCCATCGGATACGCGCGACGCCGAAAGTCCCACCCACCGAGTGCCGTCGGGCGCATCGGTCACCGGTGCATCCGCGGCTGGATCCGACAGGGTGATTGACGGGTCGGGCTCCCGCTCCGAGAGGTCAGCCACGTCGCGCACCAACACGCGCTCAGTGTGTTCGCTCACCAGGGCCGGCGGCAGCGTCAACAAGCGGTCCGGGACTGCCAGCCACGGGGTCAGGCCGCGACGGCCGTACCAGGCAGCGATCGCGGGTACCGAGCTCAGCTGGGCGGAAATATCCAGCGGCACAGCCGAATTGGCGGTAAAGCCGGTTTCGTGCGCGGCCCGCAACAGCCAGCCGTCCAGCCAGGTGTGTTCCGCGGCGGCCCGGGCCGCCGCGGCGGCGTGCTCGAGTGCGCGGATCGCCGAGGTGCGCACCGGCGCGTCGGTCAGCACCCGCAGTGCCACCACGTCGGCCGCCGCGAACTCCACGACCGCGCCGGTCTTCGTCTGCACCCGCACGATCGGATCGACCGCCATCAGGTGTCCAACCGCATCCGTCAGTGGCGGCACCGATCCGGGCCGACGCCGGTAGCGAACCGTCACCCGGGTTCCGAGCTCGGGCCACGAGACCATCAGTGACCGAACGGATCCGGTCCTTCGCCCGGAGTCCAGGACAGCCCGGGTACGCCCCAGCCGTGGGATTTGACGGCACGCTTTGCGGCGCGGGCGTGCCGGCCGATGAGGCGGTCCACGTAGAGGAATCCATCCAGGTGCCCGGTTTCGTGTTGCAACATTCGGGCGAACAATCCGGTGCCCTCGATGGTGACCGGTTTGCCGTCGGCGTCGAGACCGGTGACCCGTGCCCAGGTCGCGCGCCCGGTGGGGAACGACTCGCCGGGAACCGACAGGCAACCTTCGTCGTCGTCGCCCGGGTCGGGCATGGTCTCTGGTATCTCGGAGGTCTCCAGGATCGGATTGATGATCACGCCGCGGCGGCGTTCGGTCATTCCGCGGTCGTCGGCGCAGTCGTAGACGAACAGTCGCAGGCCGTGTCCGATTTGGTTGGCGGCCAGGCCGACGCCGTGGGCGGCGTCCATGGTGTCGTACATGTCGGAGATCAACCCGGCGAGGTCTGCCGGGAGCGAACCGTCGGCGTCGACGGGCACCGGTGTGGTCGGCGTGTGCAACACCGGATCGCCCACGATGCGAATGGGTACGACTGCCATGGTCGGCTAGCTTAAGCCCGGCGACGATGCGCGGCGGGCGGGGTCGCCAGGTAAGCAATCAAGGCAATCGGCCGACTCGCGGGTCTGGATGAAGGCTTGAGGGTTCGCGGCGTGATTCAATATTCGCCGAAACATGCCCCTATGTAAGTCAAGTCATTCGAGCTACCGGGAATTCGGCGGAAGGGTCCAGGGGAAGCGATATGGACAGCGCCATGGCGCGGGCAAATCGATCGGGGGACGATGCTGAAATCGCCGATGGGCTGACCCGACGCGAACACGACATCCTGGCCTTCGAACGTCAGTGGTGGAAATTCGCCGGTGTCAAGGAAGACGCGATCAAAGAGCTGTTCTCGATGTCGGCGACGCGTTACTACCAAGTGCTCAACGCTCTCGTGGACCGGCCCGAGGCCCTGGCCGCCGATCCGATGCTGGTGAAGCGGTTGCGGCGGCTGCGGGCCAGCCGTCAGAAGGCGCGCGCAGCGCGGCGCCTCGGCTTCGAGGTGACCTGACTAGCTACAGTAGGGCTCGATGAAAGAGCGCGTTCCCGACTCCACGGGGCTCCCACTGCGGGCCATGGTGATGGTGCTGTTGTTCCTCGGCGTCATCTTCCTGCTGCTCGGGTGGCAGGCCCTGAGTTCCTCCGGGAAATCCGACGATGACTCGGCCTCGGCGGCTTCGAGTGCGACCAGCTCCAGCGTCGGCGCATCATCGACCTCGACAAGCCCGAAGCCCGCGGCGACCGACGCCGACATCCACGTGTTCAACATCTCCGGCAAGGAGGGCATCGCCGGGCATGCCGCGGACCAACTCAAGGCCGGCGGTTTCAAGGTCGTCGACGTCGGGAACCTGTCGTTACCCGATGTGACGGTCACGACGGTCTACTTCACCGACGCCGATGGCGAGCACGCCACCGCGGACGCGGTCGGCAAAAACCTGGGCGCGCCCGTCGAACCGCGCATCCCCGCACTCAGCGGCGAACCGCCCGGCGTCATCGTCTTGGTCGCGGGCTGACTGAAGGTCGTGAGCCGGGATAGGCTCTCGCTATGCCTACGCTTGCCGGTCACCGCAATGTCGTTGTCACCATGTCCGCCTTGTCCGCAGCCACCAGCGTCGCTTTGCTGAGTGCGTGCTCCTCGCCCCAGCACGCGTCGTCGGTCCCGGGCACCACGCCGGCCGTCTGGACGGGATCGCCCGCGCCCTCGGGGACCGCGGGGGCCGAAGGCGAGGGCGCCGGGCAGCCGAGCATCACCACCCACCTGAGGGCGCCCGACGGGACCCAGGTCGCGACCGCCAAGTTCGACTTCAGCAACGGCTATGCCACCGTCACGATCGCGACGACCGGCGTCGCGGGGATCACGCCCGGCTTCCACGGGGTGCACATTCACAAGGTGGGCAAGTGCGAGGCCAATTCGGTTGGCCCCACCGGCGGCGCGCCCGGCGACTTCCTCTCGGCCGGCGGCCACTTCCAGGCGCCGGGCCACTCGAACGAGCCGGCCAGCGGGGACCTCACCTCGCTGCAGGTTCGTAAGGACGGCGCCGGCACGTTGGTGACCTCCACGGACGCCTTCACCATGGAAGACCTGTTGACGGGCGAGAAGACGGCGATCATCATCCACGCGGGCGCCGACAACTTCGCCAACATCCCGCCGGAGCGCTACAGCCAGACCAATGGGACGCCGGGTCCGGATGCGACCACGATGAGCACTGGTGACGCCGGCAAGCGAGTGGCGTGCGGTGTCATTGGTGCCGGCTAACAGGCCCTTTAAAAAGGGCGATGCGCACATCGATTTCGCCCGGTCGCCGCGGCCGACTCTCGGCGTCGAGTGGGAGTTCGCGCTCGTCGACGCAGAAACCCGCGACCTGAGCAACGAAGCCACCTCCGTCATCGCCGAGATCGGCGAAAATCCGCGTGTGCACAAGGAATTGCTGCGCAACACCGTCGAGGTGGTCAGCGGTATCTGCGACAGCACCGCGCAGGCGATCGAGGATCTGCGCGAAACCTTGGGTCCCGCACGCCAGGTCGTCCGGGACCGCGGGATGGAGCTGTTCTGCGCCGGCGCACATCCGTTCGCGCAGTGGAGTACCCAGCAGCTCACCGACGCTCCCCGCTACGCCGAGCTGATCAAGCGCACCCAGTGGTGGGGCCGGCAGATGCTGATCTGGGGGGTGCACGTGCACGTCGGGATCTCCTCGGCGCACAAGGTGATGCCGATCATGACGTCACTGCTGAGGTACTACCCGCACCTGCTGGCGCTGTCGGCGTCCTCACCGTGGTGGACCGGCGTGGACACCGGATACGCCAGCAACCGGGCCATGATGTTTCAGCAGTTGCCCACCGCCGGGCTGCCGTTCCAGTTTCAGACTTGGCCGGAATTCGAGGGGTTCGTCTACGACCAGAAGAAAACCGGCATCATCGACCATGTCGACGAAGTCCGTTGGGACATAAGACCTTCGCCGCATCTGGGCACGCTCGAGGTGCGAGTTTGCGACGGCGTGTCCAACCTGCGTGAGCTGAGCGCGCTGGTCGCGCTGACGCATTGCCTGGTGGTCGACCTGGACCGCAGGCTGGAAGCCGACGAGTCGTTGCCGACCATGCCGCCGTGGCACAACCAGGAGAACAAGTGGCGCGCGGCACGCTACGGGCTGGACGCGGTGATCATCCTGGACGCCGACAGCAACGAGCGCCTGGTTACCGACGATCTCGCCGATGTGCTGAACCGGTTGGAGCCGGTCGCCAAGTTGCTGCATTGCAGTGACGAACTCGCTGCGGTGGAGGAGATCTCGCGCCACGGCGCTTCCTATCAGCGGCAGCGGCGAGTGGCCGAAGAGCACGACGGCGATCTGCGCGCGGTCGTCGATGCGTTGGTGGGCGAGCTGGACATCTGATGGAGCTGGCGATGTTCCCGCTGGAGGCGGCATTTCTGCCGAATCAGGATCTGCCGTTGCGCATTTTCGAGCCTCGCTACGTCGCGCTGGTGCGGCATTGCGTCGACACCGGCGAACCCTTCGGCGTGGTGCTGATCTCACGCGGCCGTGAGGTCGGTGGCGGTGATGCGCGATGCGATGTCGGCGTGCTGTGCCGGATCAACGAATGCATCGACGAGGGTGTGGACCGATACTCGCTGCGTTGCCGGACCGGCGAGCGGATTCGGGTGTGCGAATGGCTGCCCGACGATCCCTACCCGCGGGCCATCGCGCGACGGTGGCCCGATGAGGCGGGGGAGGCGGTAACGCAGGCGCAGCTGCTGGACGTCGAAGACCGGATGTTGGCCTTGTTCGAGCGGATCGCGGAAGCGCGCGGCGCCGTGCTGCCGGACCGCGAGGTGCTGCTGGGTTCGGGCGAAGCCGACGCGGGACTGCGCCTGTTCGCGTTGGCCGCCCGTATCCCGATCGGTGCGGCCGATCGCTACGCCGTGCTGGCGGCGCCGTCGGCAGCCGGCCGGCTCGCGGCACTGAGCGACGCGGTCGACGCGATCGCCGAGATGGTGGAGTTCGGTTTGTCGGAGTAGCAGTGTGCTTTCCTATAGGGAAACTGATTGCGCGACTGGATGGTTGAGTGAAAGTACATTTGCAGGTCAACGGATCGCCGACCGGGGCGTCGGCGAGTGCGGCCGAGATCGCCGAGACGGGCGCCGACGGCCTGTTCACCTTCGAGGGCCAGCACGACGTGTTCTTCCCGCTGATCATCGCCGCCAGCGAGACCAGCCTGGACTTGATGACCAACGTCGCGATCGCCGCGCCGCGAAGTCCGTTGCATTTGGCGCACGCCGCCTACGATTTGCAGGTCTTCAGCGGCGGCAGGTTCCGGCTCGGTCTGGGCTCGCAGATCAAGGTCCACATCGAAAAGCGCTACGGCAGCAGATGGGATCGGCCGGCGGCGCGGATGGCCGAAACGATCGCGGCGATCAAAGCGATCTTCGCGGCCTGGGAAGGCCAGTGCCCCCTGAATTTTCGTGGTGAGTTCTTCACCCACACCCTGATGGCACCCAACTTCAACCCGGGTCCCAACCCGTTCGGACCGCCTCCGGTGTTGATGGGGGCGCTCGGCCCGATCATGACGCGCACCGCGGCCGAAGTCGCCGACGGCCTGCTCGTGATGCCCTTCAACAGCGCCCGCCACTTCGCCGAACGCACCATCCCCGCGATCAACGAGGGCCTGCGCCGTTCGGAGCGTTCGGCCAACGACTTTGAGGTGATCGCCCAGGCGATGGTCGCGGTCGGCAGTGGCGACGCGGATCTGGCCGCCGCCGTCGACGGAGTCGCCTCGCTGATCGCGTTCTACGGCTCGACACCGGCTTACCTTCCGGTGCTCGAGGTCGAGGGCTGGGCGGAGGTCCAGCCGGAACTCAACGCGTTGTCCAAGCAGGGACGTTTCCCCGAGATGCGCGCGCTGATCACCGATGACATGGTGGCCCAGATCGGCATCGTCGGGAGTCCCGAGCAATGCGCCAAGCAGCTCGTCGCACGGTTTGGCGAGCACGTCGACGAAGTGTGTTGCTATTTCCCCGGCCACACGCCACCCAGCACGGACATCGCCGGGCTGATCGACGCCTTGCACCGGAGCCCCGCACGGCGATGAGCAGCGATATGGTGGTCGGCATCGACGCGGGCGTGGCGGTGCTCACGCTGAATCGGCCCGACCACCTCAACGCCTATACCGCCGAGATGGGTGCGCTACTCAGCCAGGCGTACCGGGAGTGCGACGAGGACGACGCCATCCGGGCCATCGTGGTCACCGGGGCGGGCCGGGCCTTTTGCGCCGGCGCCGATTTCTCCGGTGGCGCAACACCGTTCGAAAGCCCGCGCGATGAGGGCACGTTCTCGGCGTCACCGATCGACCCGGCGGCCTTCGAGTTGCGTAAGCCGGTGATCGCCGCCGTCAACGGGCATGCCATCGGAATCGGCCTGACCATTGCGCTGCAGGCCGACATCCGCATCGTCGCCGACGACGCCAAATATGGTGTGGTGCAGGTACGCCGGGGAGTGATACCCGATTGCATGTCGCACTGGACGCTGGCGCACCTGACCAACCTCGGCGTGGCCGCCGAAGTGCTGCTGACCGGGCGCACGTTCAGCGGGCCCGAGGCAGTCGATTTCGGCATCGCGAGTCGGGCGCTGCCCGCCGCACAGGTGCTCGCTCACGCACTTGAGATGGCCCATGACATCGCGGTCAATGTGGCGCCGATGTCGGCGGCCTTGTGTAAGCGGCTGTTGTGGGACACCGCGATCCACAGCTACACGCCGCGCCAAGTCGCCTCGCTGGAAACGCAGTTGCACCACCGCGTGATGGGCACCCCCGACGCGAGTGAAGGCGTCACCGCGTTCTTCGAGCGGCGGCCCCCGCGGTTCGGGTCGAAGGTGTCGCGTGACTGGGAAGCCTTGCCCGAGCCGTGAGTAGGTGCGTCAGGCCTTGAGCAGGTCGGCCAGCGCGACACCCAGGTTGTGCAGGTTGGTTTCCAACGAGTACGTCCGATCGACGGTCCAGTTCACGATGCCGCCCGAGAGCGCACCAACAATGATGTCGGCCAAGGTGTCTGCGTCGTGGCGCGCACTGACTTCGCCGCGGGAGACACCTTCTTTGATGAGTTCGCCGAACGTTTCGTGCAGGTTGAATCCGCGCTGGATGCCGTAGCCGCTGGTGGCGAGCATCTCGCCAATCAGCTCGCGGTACGTGTCGCCCGATTTGACCAGCGTCGCGCCGATGTCGTCGAACACCCCGACCAGCCGCCCCGGGATCGGTTGCTCGGCGCGACCGAAGACGACGTCGTGCAGGTTGACCAGCCGCCGCTCGGCCAACGCGCGGATCATGTCCTGACGGGTGGCAAAGTGATTGAAGAACGTCCGGTTGGCGACGTCGGCGCGCTCGCAGATTTCCTCGATGGTCGTGGCCGCGACTCCCTGCGCCAGAAACAGATCAAACGCGGCCACGAGGATCCTCTCCCGCATCTCGTGCTTGCGCCGCTCCAGTCTGTTCACGCGTTGGCACACAGCTTCTCGGAGATTTGCCAGAACTGCGCCGCACGTTGCTCATCGCGCGCATACGCTGCGCCCGTCTGGCTGACCGCGCAGTCTTCCAGGTACAGCGCCCCCTGGTCGGCCAGTTCAGGGCCTACCGCGGCCCACACCTGTGTGGCCGCACCATGTTCGGGCGTGACGAAGTCGAGAAAGCCGTCGCTCGGCTCACCGCGCGCCGCGCTGCTGGCGGCGGCATGCCGGCGCAGCTGCGAGAAATCCTCGCGGGACATATACCGCGCCAGCGAGGTGGCAACGGTGCCGGGATGGATGGCATACGCGCGGATTCCCAAGTCGCGCAGGCGCCGGTCGGTCTCAATCGCGTGCAGGATGTTCGCGGTCTTGGATGCGCCGTAGGCGACGAATTTGTCGTAGTCGCGTCGCTCCCAGTTGGGGTCGTCGAAGTCGACGTCACCCATCACATGGCCCCCGGAGGACAGGATCACCACCCGGGCGCCCCCGGCGGCGGCAAGCTGTGGGACCAGCAGCCGGGTGAGCTCGAAATGCCCGAAATGATTTGTCCCGATCTGCAATTCGAACCCGTCACGGGTCCGGGCGAACGGGGTGAACATGACGCCGGCGTTGTTCATCAAGACGTGCACCGCCGGCGTGATGTCGCGGATCGTCGTCGCCGCTGCGCGAACGCTGGACAGCGCGGTGAGGTCGAGCTCGACCGTCGAGGTCTGTGCGCCCGGCACTTCGGCCCGTACCCATCCGGCAGCCTCGGTCAGTGCCTCCTGGTTGCGCGCGGCCAGGATCACGTGGGCGCCCGCGGCGGCCAGCGCCCGCGCCGACTCCCGGCCGAGGCCGGACGAGGCGCCGGTGATCACACAGACCTTGCCGGACAGGTCGATTCCCTCGACGACCTCACACGCAGTCCGGTGTTCGCTCATCGTCGGGCCAGCTCCCAGAGCGGAACTACCGCGGCCGGGTCGCATTCTTCGTCGACGATCCACTTGCACATCCGCCGGATCGGCTCAATGGCGTCCTGGGGCATCGCGATCGCGACGCTGCACGCGTAGCCCAGGCTGGTCAGCCGCTGGGCGCCGAACAGCGGCAGCGTGTTTCGTAACTGTCGCTTCAGCGATTCAGGATAGATGCCGATGGTCTGAGTGTAGGCGTTGACTGCCGCGGTCACCCTGTCGATGCTATCCACGGGCACGATGTTGGCGACCCGCCCGGACAGCAATGGCGAATAGTCGACCGGCTCGTCGAATTGGGAGACCACGATGGCGCCCTCTCGCTGCTCGCCGCCGATGACACGGTAGAAGTCGTCGGTCATCCGCGAGGCCTCGACGTGGTCGAGCAGTTCGCGGTTGGGGTAGCGAGGCGAGGTGCTGACGATATCGGGCAGCGAGACCAGTTCGGTGTAGATCAATTCGCCGAGCCGATTGGCTTTGGCCAGACCCTCGGCATCGGTTCCGCTGAGCACGTAGATGACCCGAGCGTTGGCGCAGCCCTCCTGGTTGGCCACGCCGATGTCGGTCGCGGCGCGGCGGGCCACCTCCCGCAGGGTGTCTTCGTCGGCGAACGCCTCGGCCCCGATGATGGTCGCGCTGCGCTTGGGGTCCAGCGCGATGAGCTCCAAACCCGGCTGGATGTACCGGGTTACGTGCTTGACCGACGCCATCCCGCCCCACGCCACGATCTTTTCGATGTGCTGAGGCTGATAGAGCGCCTCTTCGACGGCCAAATCGCCGCCCTTCCAATACCCGACCGCCAGGTGCTTCGTGATCGGGTGGTTCGGCGCGACGTCGGCAAGCGTGCGGGCAATCGCGATCGCGGTGAGCGGGTCGTTGGACGGGGCCTTGATGATGACGTCCGATCGGGTGATCACCGAACGCAGGATCGTCACCGCCGAGACCAATCCGCCGTTGCCCGCGGGGATGTGCAGCACCCGGGATCCGAAGGCGCGCACGCGTAGTTCGCGTCCGTCGCGCAATCGATGCGGGACCCATCCGTTGAGGTATCCCATCCCGACCTGGGTCTCGGCGATTTCGGTGACGTTGTCCCGGGAAAACAGCGGCCGCAGCACGAGATAGCTGTTCTTCATCATCTCCGCCGGCAGCACGTTGGCGACCAGCGAGGCCTCGTAGGCTTCCTGCAGATGGGTGTTCGACTCGAAGTCCAGCGCGTCGCCCAGGGCGGCCAGCACGTCAAGGATCTCGTCGAAGCTCAGCTCGTAGAGGTCGCTCATCTCGCCGGGGCTCTTGAGCGGCAGTTGCTCGACGTACTTGCTCATGTCCGGCGCCTGGAACTGCGAGGCGCCGATGCGGGTATCGAACGGCACGAGATCGTCGGTGATGGCCTGTCCCCGCAAGAACAGCGGGACGGTGTAGGCGATCACAGGTCGACACCCTTCATGAAATTCACCGCCTCGTTGTGCACCTCATGTGTTGCGGCGCAGGTGATCCGGTCGTCTTCGAAACCCTGCTTCTCGCTGTAGCGCGTGATGTCTTTCTCGAACGCGAGGCTGGCCTGGCCGCAGGGGCACTGCAGGTCCCAATCGATCGTGACTTCGTCGCCCGAGATGACGCCGCCCCAGTGCGCGCGCAGCAGGATGTCGTAGACGGCCGCACGGCCGGTCTGCACACCGGTCCGCGGAAGTGGCTCGCTGGTGTCGGGATCGAGTACGAACGGAACGACCCATGGCGCGACGTGGTAGCGGCCCTCGCTGCAACCCCAATGGAAGGTGCTCGATTCGGAGAAGCCATAGCCGACCTGGATGCGGTCGACGCCAAGGAAGTCCTTGATGACGTCCATAAAATCGGCAGGCAGCGCAACACCTTTCATGCCGCCGCCGGTAAGGATCGCCGAGTCGGGAGAGAAGACATTGCGCACGCCGCGTTCCAGGCCGGCCTTGGCGATGTCGTACATCAAGTGGTAGGTGCCGAGCATGAAAACGCGCTTGCCGCGCAGCTGCTCGGTGATACGGGTGAAGAACGCATCCATGTCCTGAGCCCCACGGGCCTGCATGGCGATGAACTCGTCCTTGCGAGCGGCCAGCGCCGGGTCGATCTCCAGGCGGTCGAGTTCCCCGCGGGACGCCGCCGCGCGCATCTTGGAGGCCAGAAACATCAGGTCGGTATCGACCGCGAACGGATAGAGCGCATGGAACCGGGTTTCGTCACCGCCGGTGAAGCCGCGCTTGATCATGTTGGCAATGCGTAGATGACCGAGCTTGCCGTTGGCGAAGTTCGGCCACACCACATCGACCGACGGATTGAGTTCGGAGTCGGTTGGCTCGTGGCCGAATGTCTGGAAAAGGCAGATCTTCCACAGCGTCATGCCTTCTGCCGCGCCGCGCTTGTCCTTGGGCAGGATCGAGATGGTTCCGGTGGTGCCGCTGGAGGTGATGACCTCGAGCGGCGTCTGCGCGTCGAGTCGCTCGATCCAGTCGTCGATCCCGGTGCAGCCGGCCGTATCCACCGCTGACAGGTCGTAGCTGGTGAGCTTGTCCAGCCATCGAGTCATCAGGTCGAAGCGCTTCTTGTCCACCAGTGCGGCCGGGTACGACTTGAACGCAGTATGCGAGAAGAGCAGCGGGACAACATCATTGAACTGACTGAGTTCTTTTACCCCGAGCCGGTCGGCCAGTTTCCGCAGCATCTCGATGCGCCCGTAGTGCTCGCGAAACCGGATGCCCATGGCCTCGCGTTGCAGCTCTTCGAGCTCGCCGCGGCCGATGCTGTGCATCTGGGTGTAGGACTGGCCGAAGAAGCCAATCGGGTCGTTCATGAACTCGGTGACCGGCCGCGCTGCCGTACTAGTCATCGGGCCATGGTAAACGCAATTTGCAGCCAGACGCAATAGTGCAGTTAACTGCACGCACGTCTCTCGGATGCTCCGGAGTGTTACTCTGCGTCGGTATGGGAATGCGAGAGCGCATCTTAGACTCGGCGCTGGAGTGCTTCACCGCGGATGGCTATGACCGCACAACCGTCGCGCGGATTCGAGAGCACAGTGGTGTTTCCAACGGTGCGTTGTTTCACCACTTTTCGTCGAAGGAAGCAATCGCCGGCGCGCTCTATGTCGATGCCATGCGATCGGTGCAAGACGGATTCTGGAACGTCCTTCGGCAACGCCCGGCGACGTTGCGTGAGGCTGTCGGCGGGGTGATCCGCCAGCAATTGTCGTGGATTGACGACAATCCGGACCGTGCGCGCTTTCTCTATGGCCGTGGACAACTTGACTGGACAACCGACGCCGGTGGGCAGCTACAAGACCTGAACCGCGATGTGACCGATGCCTATCGCGACTGGCTATCGGTGCTCGTCGAGCGTGGCGAGGCGAAGGATCTTCCGATGCCGGTGGTGGTCGCGATCGTGACCGGACCGGCACACTCCATCGCTCAGCGGTGGCTACTCGGTCAGCTGCCGGGCTCGTTGTTGCACTATGCCGAGGAATTGATCGATGCCGCCGTCGCCGGCATGAGCGGGGTTCCCACCAAGCGCACACGTAGACCCCAGCAGCCGGCCCAAGGCCGAATTCGTATACAGCTCCTTGGACCCGAGGGCTTGATCATCGCCGAAGGCGACGCGGTCGCCGAGTTGATTCCGGTCAACCCGCGCACCCGGGTGTCACTGGAGAGTGAAACTCCGGAGTGATACTCTGCCTCTCATGGTGAACGCGGCGTCCGAGTTACCAGAACTGTCCCCGGTGCACGCTCGGCTGCGGGCTCAAGCGCGTGCAGTCGCCGCGCAATGGGCGGATCGCGCCGGCGAGGTTCGCCAGCATCTGCTGGATCATCACGAGATGCACCCGCAATTGTGGGAGAGCTTCTGCGATCACGGATGGCCGGGGTTGGTGCTGTCGACCGAATACGGTGGCACCGAGGGAGGGCTGCTCGGCACGAGTCTCGTCCTCGAGGCATTCGCCGAGCGGGGGATCGTGCTGTGGATGCCCGTGCTGTCGGCCGCGATTGCGCATGCAATGGCCCAGGTTGGGTCGCAGCCGGCCAGCCTGCAATGGTGCCCGCGAGTTGCCAGCGGACAGGCGCTACTGGCGATGGCCGTGACCGAATCGCACAGTGGTCACAATATCTTCCGGACAAGCACCGAGATTCGTTGCAACGGTGACCATCTGGTGGTCAGCGGGGTCAAACAGATCACCTCGGGTCTGGATGTCGTCGATCGTGTCCTGGTGTTCGGCCGCGCCGCCGCCGGTGATGACGGCGCTTCGAGGGGTTACACGACGGTGCTCGTCGACCCGGCCTTGCCGGGAGTGACGATGAGTGAATTGCCGATGCGTTATCGCGAGGGTGTTCGGCAGTATCAGCTCGAGCTCAACGAGGTGATCGTGCCGGCAGACGAACTCGTCGGGGCCGAAGGGGAGGGTTTGGCGGTGATGTGGCCGTTCACCGCTGTCGAGCGGATCCTAACCGCCGCCGTGTGTCTCGGCAGCGCAGCATACGGTCTTGACGGCTCGGTCGTCCGCGCGAAGCAACGCATCACCTCGGGCACCGCGCCGATCGGGGCGAACCAGGCGATCGCGCACCCGCTGGCCAAACTGCACGCGCAGCTCGCCGCGGTCCGCTTGCTCGTCTACGGCGCCGCGTCGCGATTCGATGCGGGCGTGGACCCGTATGTCGTTGCGGGCGAGGCGAACATGGCCAAAGTACTCACCGCCGATCTGGTGTTCGACAGCTACGACCACGCGATGCAAGTCATAGGGGTCGATGCCTGGGACGAACGCAACGGTTGGATCGACAACTACCTCGACGCTCGGTTGTCGCGATCCGGGCCGGTGAGCAACGAGTTTGCGCTCAACTTCATCGCCGAACACGTCCTGGGTCTGCCGACGCACCGAGGGCGGCACGGTCCATCAACCGCGGTGCGACGACTCGATGCAGGGGGCCGACCATGGCCCAGACCGTTCGGGCGGCGACTTTGCGGTGATAGTGCACGCGAGTGGTGAGCGTGGCACGCTGGCCGTCCTCCCGTCGCAGCGTCAGCTCGCCGCGCATCAGCGGCCCGTTCGTCGTCAGCGCGATCGCATCGGGATCCGAATGCACGATCGTCCAGCCGATTACGTGATCGGGTGAGGAGAGCGCACCCAGGCGAAATCTCAATACGTGGCGGTGGATCCACAACACAATTTCTCCGCCTGGTTCATCTCGCAGTGCGTCACGAAACATCTGTTCGGCAGTACGTGTATCGCCGTGCGGGATTGGGACTTCGAAGACATCCGTGTAGTCAGACGCCGTCTCGCCGGTCAGGGTCCGCTCGGCGGACACCGCCGCCGCAATTCGTTTCAGCGTCCACCGCACCGCGACCCGGTGTCCACCGGTGCCGATGACAAGCGCGCGGTAGAGCTTTCCGTGCAGTCCCGGGAAGGCCGCCCAGGTGGTCGCGCGCAGCCGAGTGCGGTCCGCTGCTTCGGCATCCAATTCGAACACCCAGCGGTAGACCGCGAACGGGTGGCGGCCCTCCAGTGCGTACCTTTCGGGCTGCCGTGCTTCATCGAGCACGAAACCGGTTGGCACGGTGTACGGGTCGTGCGGGTCGCGACACATGACTCGTAGCAGCGCCGACCACGTTTCTGCACGATCCGCATCGACAGTTATGGCATGCTCATCAATATAGGGTAATCGTTCCATATAGAAGGACTGTACTAGATCATGGCACCTCCGCGGAAGCATGAAACCGATGTGATCCTCGACGCTGCCCGGGCGCTGGTGCTCGACGGCGGGCCGCGCGCGGCCAGTGTGGCGGCGATCGCGAAATCCAGCGGTGCGCCCGCCGGCACGCTGTATCACCGCTTCGGTAACCGCGACGGGATCCTGACGGCGGCGTGGCTGCGGGCGCTGGAACGCTTCCAGTCCCGCGCGATGGCGGCCTCGGAGACCAATGCGGCCGATACGCCGGTCGAAACCGCGGTCGCGATGGCCGTCGCCGCGATCAGCTTCGCGCGGGAACTGCCGGAGGATGCCCGGCTGTTGTTGACGATCCGCCCGGGTGACCTGCTCGACGAGGAGCCCGACGTGCAGTTCCAGGAGACGGTGGCCGCCATGAACGCGCCGCTGACCGAGCGGGTTGGCGTGCTAGCCCGAAAGCTGTATGGCCGCAAAGATTCCCGATCCGTCGACGCCGTCGCGCGCGCGGTCGCCGATCTGCCCTACGCCGTCGTCCGGCGGCACGCGCACGACGAGGCGATGCCGTCCTGGCTGGAAGCCGATGTCGCGGTGTCGGTGCGCGCCGTGCTAGAGAACTTTGGCGAACGCCCGTAGCGAGTCGACCTGAACCGGGTCCAGGGAGGGCCGCACGGTTTTGCGGGCCGCCGCCAAGTCGGCGGCGGTGACTTCGGCGGCATCGATGGATCGCCGCATCGCGGTGAGCGCGGCCTCGCGCAGCAACGCCACGCAGTCGGCAGCGCTATAGCCGTCGAGTTCGGCGGCGACATCGTCGAGATCGACATCGTCGCTCAGCGGAATGGATTTGGCTGCGGTCCGCAGGATTTCGCGGCGGGCGGCGGCGTCGGGCGGTTCGACGAACACCAGTCGCTCCAGCCGGCCGGGTCGCAGCAGCGCGGGGTCGATCAGATCGGGCCGGTTGGTGGCGCCCAGTACGACGACGTCGCGCAGCGGGTCGATGCCGTCGAGCTCGGTCAGCAGCGCTGCCACGACCCGGTCTGTCACGCCGGAGTCGAAGCTCTGCCCGCGGCGGGGCGCCAGCGCGTCCACCTCGTCGAGGAACACCAGCGACGGCGCCGAATCCCTTGCCCGCCGGAATAACTCGCGAACCGCCTTCTCCGAGGCGCCCACCCATTTGTCCATCAGCTCGGAGCCTTTGACGGCGTGCACGCTCAGCTGCCCCGTGCTGGCCAGCGCGCGGACCACAAAGGTCTTACCGCAGCCGGGCGGCCCGTAGAGCAGCACTCCGCGCGGCGGATCGACACCGAGGCGCGCGAAGGTGTCGGGATGCTGCAGCGGCCACAGCACCGCTTCGGTCAGTGCCTGCTTGGCTTCGGTCATGTCGCCGACGTCGTCGAGCGTCACATTCCCGACGGTCAGTTCCTCGCTGGCCGAGCGGGACAGCGGCCTGATGACGCTCAGCGCGCCGACCAGGTCGTCCTGGTTCAGCTTCGGCGGTTGGCCGTCGGCGCTGGCCCGAGAGGCCGCCCGCAGCGCCGCTTCGCGCACCAGTGCTGCCAGATCGGCGGCGACAAAACCCGGTGTACGGCTTGCTATTTCATCGAGATTCAGCTCGCCGGTGGGCGCGGACTTCAGCAGCGTCGCCAGCAGTGCTTTGCGGGTCGCGCCGTCGGGCAGCGGCAAACCGAGTTCGCGGTCGCACAGCTCAGGGGAGCGCAGCCGTGGATCGAGCTGGTCGGGAAGCGCGGAAGTGGCGATCAATGCCACGCCGTCGGTGGCCACCGCGCTTCGCAGCTCGGCGAGGATCAGGGCGGCCACCGGCTCAGGCGTCGCGGGCAGCAGCGCGTCGGCTTCGGTGATCAGCAGCACGCCACCGCCGTCCCGGACCGCGGTCACCGCAACGGCCACCGACTTGAGCCGGTCTTCGGCCGCCAGCGCGCCCACCTCCGGGCCGTCGAGCTCGATCACCCTGCGGTCCGCGCATACCGCGCGCACCATGGTGGTCTTGCCGACACCGGCCGGGCCCGATACCAGCACACCCAAGTTCGTTTTGGCACCAAGGGTTTTCAGCAGATGGGGTTCGTCAAGGGCGAGCTTGAGCCATTCGGTGAGCTTGCCGGCCTGCGCCTGCGAGCCCTTGAGATCGTCGACATGGATGGTGGGGTTCGCGACGCGGATCTGTTCTGACCGAGATGCCGCAGCGCCGATCGGAACCCCGTCGCCCCAGGTGACCAGTGAGTTCGGCTGCACGCTCACCGGCCCGTCGGGGTCCACGCCGGTGACGGTGAGTAACTCGGAGGTCCAGCTGATCCCGACTGCCGACGCCAGCGCCCGGCTGGCTGCCGACGTCGACGTGCCGGGGCCGAGGTCGCGGGGCAGCAGCGACACGGCGTCGCCCACGGTCATCACCTTGCCGAGCAGGGCCTGCCGCAGGGTGGACGAAGTAATCGATTGGATGGCAAGCGAAGAGCCGTTCAGCGTCACCGAGCGCGCGCCGTATACCGTGACCGCGCTGACGATCACCGCGGTCCCCTCGCGCAGCCCGGCGTTGGACAGCGTCACGTCGTCGAGCAGCACGGTACTCACCGGGGTGTCCTGGTCGGCCAGCCCCGCCACCGCTGCGGTGGCTCGCGATCCCGTCAGCGACACCGCGTCCCACTCCCGGATGCCAAGGGCTGCAACGGCACTGGGGTGCATCCTGATGACACCGCGGCGCGAGTCGACGGCTGAGGTGTTCAGCCGGGCGGTCAGCGTCAGCTGTCCGGACCCCGCGCGGGGACCCGTCATGGCAATCGTCCACCCGGCTTACGCAGCCCCAGCCGCGCCATCGATCGCCCGCCCGGTCTGCCCAGGCGGACCATCGGCCGCCGGTTGGGGTGCGCGCGGCGGTTCGCGCGCCGCACCGCGCGCCGTTGCTCGGGCTTTTCATCCCACACCTCGGGGTGCGCGGCCAGCCAGCGCCGGTGGCGCAGCGCGAACGGGACGTGGCACAGGTAAGCGATGATGATCACCCAGATTAAAACGTAGGGGGCCAGCACCGCCGCCGCCGCGCAGATCGCCAGGATGGCCAGCAGCGGGGCCGCCCAGTTCGGTGGCACCGCCGCCGCGTGCATCTTGCGCATCGGGATCTTGCTGATCATCAGCATCGACGTCCCGGTGATCCAGATGCAGAGAAACACCTGCGACGACCACCAGCCGTCACCGAACTGCAGTTTGAGTCCGATCAGGCCGATCATCGAGATCGCGCCCGCCGGCGCGGGCATCCCGACGAAGAATTCACGCGCGTAGGCCGGCTGGGTCCCGTCGTCGTGCAGCGCGTTGAACCGCGCCAGCCGCAGCACCACGCACACCGCGTAGAGCAGCACCACGATCCAGCCGGCCGGTGAGGCCGACAGCAGCGTCACGTAGAGCACGATCGCGGGCGTCACCCCGAAGTTCACCGCGTCGGCCAGCGAGTCGATCTCCTCGCCCAGCCGCGACTGCGCATCCAGGATGCGGGCCACCCGGCCGTCCAGGCCGTCGAGAATCGCCGCCGCGGCGATCAGCGCCATGGCCGCCTTCGGCTGGTGCTCAAGGGCGAACTTGATGGAAGTCAGCCCCGCGCAAATGGACAGCACCGTCATCGCACTGGGCAGGATCTGCAGGTTGACCGCCCGGCCCCGGATCTTGTTGGTCATGGCAGATCCGCCAAAACGGTCTCGCCGGCCACCGCGCGCTGCCCGACGGCGACGATGGGCTGGGTGCCCCGTGGTAAGTAGGTGTCCAGCCGGGAGCCGAACCGGATCAGGCCGTAGGTGTCACCGATGGCCAGCTTGTCTCCGACGTGCGCGTTGCACACGATGCGCCGCGCGACCAGCCCGGCGATCTGCACGGCAACCACGTCGGCACCGCTGTCGGTCCGGATCCGCACGCTGGTGCGTTCGTTCTCGTCGCTCGCCGACGGCAGGTCGGCCGACCCGAAGCGGCCGGGCCGGTGCTGGACGGCGATCACTTCGCCGCCGACCGGGGCGCGCTGCACGTGGGCGTCCAGGATCGACAGGAAAATGCTGACCCGCGGTAGCGGCGCGTCGCCCATGCTGAGTTCGGCGGGCGGGACCGCGGAGTCGACCAGGCAGATCAGGCCGTCGGCCGGGGCGACGACGGCACCGGGCCGGGTGGGCGGCACTCGGGGCGGGTGCCGGAAGAACGCCGCGCAGGCACCGGCGGTCAGCAGGCCGGCCCGACGGGGCCACCGGTGGTTGCGTCCGAGGACTGCGAGGGCCAAGCCGGCGGAGATGAACGGCAGTCCCGCGGGATGCACCGGCGGAACGGTCTCGCGCACCAATTCGAGCATGTGCCGTGGGCTGACAGTCGGGCCCAGATGAGACGGGCCTTCCTCAGCGGATTGGCGGGGGCGTCGTGCCACCCGCGTCATCTTACGGAGCCCCGGTGGCTGGGCTAGCTCAGATCCCAGACCTGCAGCTCGGTTCCGGCGGACACTTCCACGACATCCTCGGGGATGTCGAGCAGTCCGTTCGCCGACGCGAGCCAGCGCAGATGGTGCGAGGCAGGCGGGCCGTAGCTGAGCACGCTGCCGCCGTCGGTGTCGAGAATCGCGCGGCGGAACTGGCGCTTGCCCCGCGGCGAGGTCAGCGACTCCGCGAGAACCGCGGGCCGGTGCGGGCGCTGTGGGTCCGGCAGGCCCATGGCCGTGCGCAGCGCCGGACGGAGGAACACCTCGAAGGACACCAGCGCGCTGACCGGGTTGCCGGGCAGGGTGACGATCGTCGTGCCGGCGACCCGGCCGACGCCCTGCGGCATGCCCGGTTGCATTGCCACCTTGACGAATACCACCCCTTCACCGCCTTGCACGCCATGGGGGCCGAAGGCGTCCTTGACGACCTCGTAGGCGCCGGCGCTGACTCCGCCGCTGGTGATGATCAGGTCTGCATTCCCCGCGTGCCGATCGAGGATCGCGCTGAACTGCTCGACGTCGTCTTCGGCGGTCGCGACCGCGATCACGTCCGCGCCCGCTTCGCGCACGGCCCCGGCCAGCATGATCGAGTTGGACTCGTAGATCTGTCCGGGCTGTAGCGGAGTGCCCGGCGTCACCAGTTCCGTCCCGGTCGAGATCACCAGCACCCGCTGCCGCGGGATCACCAGTAGCCCCGGCAATCCCAGCGCCGCGGCCAGACCCAACACCGCCGGCGTGACGACCTGGCCCTTGCGCAGCACGGTGGAGCCCGGTGCGACGTCTTCGCCCGCATGACGGATGTGCTTGCCGGGCTGCGCACCCTGGCGGATCGTGACCGACTCGACGCCGCCGTCGGTGTTCTCCACCGGAACGATGCCCGTCGCCCCGGCCGGCACCGGCGCGCCGGTCATGATCCGGTGCGCGGTTCCGGGTTGCAGCGTCAACTGGTCGGTGCGCCCGGCCGGAATGTCCTCGGCGACTGGCAACACCACCGGGTGCTCGGGTGTGGCGTCCGCCGTGTCCTCGGCGCGCACCGCGTATCCGTCCATCGCGGAGTTGTCGAAAACCGGCAGCGCCAGGTCGGCAACCACGTCGTCGGCCAGGACCAGGCCTTGCGCCTCCGGCAGCGCGACCGTGACGGCGGGGCGCGCAGTGATCATTCCCGCTACGACGCGCTGATGCTCTTCGACTGACCGCACCCGGCCATTATCTTCCCCTGTCCGCCTACGGTCGTGGGCGCCGCCCGACGTAGAGTCGAGAACGTGATTACCGGGTTGGCCCACACCGGGGTGTGCGTCCCGGATTGTGAGGCCGCAGTGGCCTTCTACCGAGACGTATTAGGCCTGCGTGTGCTCTCGCCGCCATACGTGATGGCCGGTAACGCCATTCGCGACGACATGGGTGAGCTGGTGGCCGATCCCACGATGAAAGCGGCCATCGTCGGCTTCGGCGACGACAGCGATCGCGTGCTGGAGGTGATCGAGTACCTCAACGTCGACGGTGGCCCTCCGGCTGGCCAGGGTGCCGCCGGCAGGGCCCTGACCGACCACGGCCTCTCGCACGTCGGGCTGATCTGTGAGGACCTCGACGCCACCCGGGCCGAACTCGAGAGCAACGGAGTTCGCTTCCTCGTCAGCGGAATCGCCGACGTCGCGCGGGTGCGCACCACGTGGTTCGTCGATCCGTGGGGCGTGGTGTTCATCCTCGTGGAGAAGAGCCGGCCCGAGCGACCCTACTTCGCGCAATGGGGCTGAAGCCGCGCGTCGGGGTCATCGGCGCGGGTGCCGGGGGCATCGCGATGGGAATCCAGCTCGCCCAGGGTGGCTACGACTTCACCATCTTCGACCGCGCCGACGGATTCGGAGGAACCTGGCGGCACAACACTTTTCCGGGTGCGGCCTGCGATGTGCCGTCGCATCTGTATTCGTACTCGTTCGCGCTCAACCCGCGATGGAGCAAGACTTACGCGAACCAGCCCGAGATCCTGGCCTATCTCGAAAGGGTGGCCGACGAGCACGGGCTGGGCCCGCATCTGCGGCCCAACACCTCGATCACCACGGTGCGCTGGTCGGACGCGCAGCGGCGCTGGACGCTCGTCACCGCCGAAGGGGATGAGCACGAGTTCGACGCCGTGGTGAGCGCCGTCGGGATGCTCGATGTGCCCAACATTCCGGATATCCCTGGGGCGCAGCGCTTTCGGGGACGACGCTTCCACTCCGCACGATGGGATCACCGCAAGCCGACGGCAGGCGAGCGGGTTGCGTCCATCGGCACCGGTGCCAGCGCGATCCAGTATGTTCCCGCGATCGCGCCAAAGGCCGCTCATCTCACCGTGTTTCAGCGAACGCCGATCTGGATTTCACCCCGCTTCGATTTTCCGTTCAGCCCCGAGCAGCACGAAGAGTTCGAACGCGATCCGGCGGCGGTTCACAAGCTGCGCGACGAGGCCTTCGATGCCTACGAGTCATCCAGTTTCGACGTCGACGCCGCGCAGACGCGCGAGGCGACCGACCTTGCGCGCAGCTACCTGATGCGCAAGGTCGCCGACCCCGAGCTGCGCGCCAAGCTGACGCCGGACTACCCGGTGGGTTGTAAGCGGCCATTGATGTCGCGCGAGTGGTACCCGACGTTCGGGTTGCCGAACGTCAGCCTGGAAACGAGCGCGATCGCCGAGATCACCGAACGCGGCGTGCGTACCACCGAAGGCGTCGAGCACCGCTTCGACACCATCATCTACGGCACCGGCTTCAAAGCCGCCGACTATCTCGACAGCATCGACGTCTACGGAAGCGGCGGTTGCCATCTGCGCGACGACTGGAGCGACGGCGCGGAAGCCTACCTGGGCACGCTGATCGCCGGATACCCGAACTTCTTTACGCTCTACGGCCCCAACACCAATGGCGTCAACTCGATCATCTACATCCACGAGGCGCAGACGACGTTCATCCGCCAGATACTCGACGTGATGGGCGGTCGCGGGGCGCGGACCATCGAGGTCACCCGCGACGCGCAGCGGCGCTACAACGACGAGATCCAGGTCGCGATGGAGGGCAAGGTCTGGCTCGCGTGCACCAACTACTTTCGCCATCCCAGCGGCAAGGTCGTCACCCAACTGCCCTACAGCGGGCGGACATTCTTCGAGCGCACCCGCACGCTGGTCGACGACGACTACGAGCTGCGTGCGTAGTCGTCGGCCTAGCCAAGTACCGGCAGCAGCAGGCGCGACGACGATCGGATCGTGTTGATCGTGCTGGTGCCGACGGGCGCATGACGGAAGTCCATGATCGCCGGAACTTCGGGATTCTGGTCGTCGCTGGTGAGCGTCAACCGGATGCGGTGCCCGCGGTGGAACCGGCGGGCGTTGGGCAGCAATGGGATTCGGTAGACGACGTCTTCGCCTATCGGGACCCCGACCGCGGTCCGGCACGGTAGCACCGGGGCGCCGGGACGGCTGGCGTCTTCGTCGACCTCGCGCAGGCTGGCCCGCAGCCAACCACTGGTGAGGTGGTCGACAAGCGAGCCGTCTGCGGCGATATCGGACACCACCACGATCCATCCGGTGTCCAACGCCGTGGCCGAGGCGACCAGTCGCAGTTCGATGTCGCCGGCCACATCCAGGTCGTCGTCCAGCGGTGCGGTGGTCCAGGTCAGCAGCGAGGGCGGATCGATCTCGCTGGGCCTGGCGCGGTTGAGTCCTGTTCCCAGGGACCAGTACTCGCGGCTGCCGGGCTCGCCCTCGTCGGCGGCCAGACCTGCGTCGGCGCGCAGCGCGAACTCCACATGTGAGCTCTTGAGCGGTGGCCACGATTCCTCCGCCTTCCACTCGTCGGCTTCGGGAAGGAAGTAGCGGAACGCCGGACCCTCGAGAATCCCCGTGTCCTGTCCCTTGAGCCAATGGTCGTACCACGCAAGCGCCTCGATGTGCATGCTCTCCCATGGCCAGGTCAGGCCGTATTTGCCGAGCATCGCGACCCGGACACAAGGGCTCTTGGTGAGGTTGCGCAGGGTCGAAAAGGTCGACGGCAGATGTAGTGGCGCGTTCTCCCAATCGCAGCCCAAATAGACTGGTATATCGATGTTTTCGAGCAACGGAGTCAGGTCGCGATCGTCCCACCATGCATCCCGTATCGGATGTTTGACGACGGCGTCCTGCCAGAGCTCGTCCCACGGCCGCGGCGGATGGGGCAGTTTCATCAGCAGGTTGAGCATGCCGTTGGCCGATTCGCCGTTCATCGTGGCGAACTTCTTGTGTATCGGGGGCAGGTTCAGCAGGCGGCGGGCAATGGCGAAAGGCGCGCTGCGGTAGAACCTGTCGCTCTTCGGTGCCGTGAGCCCAAGCATCGACAGAAACGAACTGACAAATTTCGTACTGGGCAGGCCGTGGTGGGTCGCGGCATCGTAGAGATCGCTGGTGACGGCGAACGGAAAGATGGCCTTGAGGTGTGGGGGCCGCTCGACGGCGGCCTCGAGTTGGGTCATGGCGAAGTAGCTGATGCCCAGCATGCCGACATTGCCGTCACACCACGGTTGTTCGGCGACCCACTCGATCACATCGTGCATGTCGCGGCGCTCAGAGGCGTCGAAGAAGGTGAAAGTCCCACCGGAGCCGCCGGTTCCACGCAGGTTGAGGATGATGTGGACATAGCCGCGCGGCACCCAGAAGTCGGTGGCCCCCGCCTCGATGAAGCCGGCCGGCGCGCCGAGGTCTTGCACTTGCCGGGCGTAGGGAGATGCGGCCACCAGTGCCGGAAACGAGCCGTCGGCGTCCGGGCGAAAGATGTCGGCTACCAACTCGATTCCGTCGCGCATCGGGATCTTGACGTTGAGGTGCCGGTGCGTGCGGTACCGCGGTTCGCTCAGGTTGCGGAACTCGCGGCCCGATGTCTGCGGTCCGTTCAGCCGACGCTGGCCGGGCTCGATTCCGGCGACACGCTTCGAGGTGGTGCGCATGAGGCTCTCCCAAAGTTTCACCCTGCGTTGAGACAAGTCTCATCGTAGGGCGAAACTAGTTTCACGGCAAGAGGAAATTCACGCTATGATGAAACTCGTGCCGAAGAAGTCGTTAACTCCGGGTCCACGGGATGAACGCGGGGTGCTCGCCGCGCGGATTGTGGCCGCCGCCCGCGACGAGTTCGCCGATCACGGCTGGGCCGGCACCACTATCCGGGCGGTCGCGCGGGCGGCCGATGTCGACCCCGCGCTGGTCTACCACTACTTCGGCTCGAAGGAAGGCCTGCTGGACGTCGCGACCAACCCGCCGCAGAAATGGCTGGAAAACGTCGCCAAGGTGTGGACCACACCGATCGATCAGCTCGGCGCCGCGCTGATCACGCTGCTGTTGGCCAGCTGGGCCGACGACGAGGTCGGCCCGACGCTGCGCGCCATCCTGCAGACCGCCGCGCACGAACCGGCCACCCGGGAGAAGCTGCGCCGCGTCGTCGAGGGCAGCCTGATGGGCGTCGCGGAACTCGGCAGCGACGAACGCGACCGCCTGATCCGCAGCGGACTCGTCTCGTCACAGATGATGGGCTTCGCCCTGATGCGCTATGTCTGGAAGATCGAGCCCGTCGCATCGATGACGGACGATGAGGTGATGGCGGCGATCGCCCCCAACCTGCAGCGCTACGTCAATGGTGATCTGGGCTTTTGAACGGCGAGCAGACGCAGAATCGCGCAATTTTCCTGGTGCCAGTGCGATTCTGCGTCTGCTCGCGAGGGATCTGACTACTCAGATCCAGTAGTTGTCGTGCAAGACGAACCACTCTTTGCGTTCGTCGTCGGTCATGTCGGCCAGCGCGCCGAAGCCTTCGAAGTAGGCCTCGCGGGGCGCACCCGGCGCGAACAGCATCAGGATCGAGGCGGCTTCGTCGGCCTCGTTGCGGAAACCATGGATGCCGCCCGGCGGGACGTAGAGGAAGTCACCTTGATGCCCGTCGGTCCACGCGGTGCCGTCGTAGAGCTTCATCGTCCCGGAGAGCACGAAGAAGGCCTCGGACATGGCCCGGTGAAAGTGGGCCGGGGGACCGCCGCCGGCGGGGGCGATGTCGACCCGGTACAGGCCGTAATCGCCGTCGGTCGCCTGCTGGTTCGCCAGATAGTGGTACTTGACGCCGGCAGTCTCGTAGTCCGGCCGCGACTCGGCCCGCTTGAGCCAGGCGCTGACCTCAGGGTCGTCGGCGGTGTAGCGGGGCGGCGGGTAGGGGGGCACGACCAGGGACATGGTTTCCAGCCTGCCAGTTAGCATCGCGGTTTCGGCGGCTTCTACGAGCAGCTGCTCGATCTGTCCTAGTCGAACGGATAGACCACGCCGGTGAGCTCCTCGGAGACCGCCCACAACCGGCGCTGCACGTCGACGTCGTGCGACTTGTCGCTGGACGACACGAGCTTGGGGTAGCCGCGTTGCTCGCCGAAGCCGTCGGGGCCGTAGTACTGCCCGCCGAGCACGCCGGGGTCGGTCGCGGCACGCAGGGTCGGCAGCGCGCCCATATCCGCTCCCTGGAAGAGCGGTTCGATCACCGGGGTGAGGCGCGCCAGCAGCGGGGGCAGGTTGCGGGTCAGCTCGGTGCGCGAGCCGCCGGGGTGGGCGGCCGCGGCGATCGTCGTTCCCTGCGGGGCCAGCCGTCGCTGCAGTTCGTAGGTGAACAGCAGGTTGGCGAGCTTGGCCTGCCCGTAGGCGCCCACCCGGCTGTAGCCGCGTTCCCACTGCAGGTCGTCGAAGTGAATGTCGGCGCGGATGCGGTGGCCCATGCTGCTGACCGTCACCACCCGGGAACCGGCGACCGGCAACAGCCGGTCCAACAGCAGGCCGGTGAACGCGAAGTGGCCCAAGTGATTGGTGCCGAATTGCAGCTCGAAGCCGTCTTTGGTGGTCGACTTCGGCGTCCACATCACGCCCGCGTTGTTGATCAGCAGGTCGATGCGGTCGTGCGCGGAGCGCAGCTGGTCGGCCGCGGCGCGGACGGAGTCCAACGACGTCAGGTCGAGCTCCTGCAGCGCGACGTCGGCGTGCGGGCTCTTCGCGGTGATCCGGTCCGCGGCGTCCTTGCCCTTGTCGAGATTGCGCACCGCCAGCACCACCTGGGCGCCGTGGTCGGCGAGCGCGGCGGCGGTCTCGTAGCCCAGACCGGTGTTGGCTCCGGTGATGACGGCGACACGACCGGATTGGTCGGGAATGTCGGCGGCGGTCCATTTGGCCATGACGGGCTCCTTGAACTAGTAGAGTAAACGGGGCGAGCGCTCCGGTTGACTTCACTATACGGAACGTACGCCCCGCTTTGTCAACCGATGGGTGGTGAATAGATGGCGCAGCCTGAACGTCGGCTGCGTGCCGACGCCGCGCGCAATCGTGCGCGCGTGCTGGAAGTCGCCTACGACACCTTTGCGGCCGAGGGATTGTCGGTCCCCATCGATGAGATCGCGCGTCGGGCCGGAGTCGGGGCCGGCACCGTGTACAGGCATTTCCCGACCAAGGAGGCGCTGTTTCGGGCGGTCATCGAAGACCGCATGCAGCGACTCGTCGACGACGGGCGCGCGCTGCTGGAATCCGACGGGCCGGGCGAGGCGCTGTTCACCTACCTCCGCTCCATCGTGCTGCAGTGGGGTGCGGCGGATCGCGGACTGGTCGACGCCCTAGCCGGGTTCGGCATCGACATCGCCAGCGCCGCGCCGGACGCCGAGGACGCCTTCCTGGCCGTGCTCGACGAGCTGCTGCGCGCCGCGCAGCGGGCGGGCACCGCGCGGCAGGACGTCGGCGTGCGCGAAGTGAAGGCGATCATGGTCGGATGCCAGGCGATGGAGGCGTACAACTCGGAGTTGGCCGAGCGGGTAACCGATGTCGTCGTCGACGGTTTACGCGCAGGGCGATAAGTGCTAGCCGTTCTTGCACTCGGCATAGGCGAGTGCTAAGAATGACGTTGGCACTCGCGATAGGCGAGTGCTAGGTCGGGACGGTGAGGCCAGCTCTGGTCGTCCGTCGCGGGCACTGTGCCCGGCCAGCGTAAACGAACCAGATGGCCCCACCATGCGACCATTTGGTGTCATCCCCGATCCGGAGGAATCACTTCGCAATGTCCAAGATGATTGCGTACGACGAAGAGGCCCGTCGCGGCCTCGAGCGCGGGCTCAACGCCCTCGCCGACGCGGTAAAGGTGACGTTGGGTCCCAAGGGCCGCAACGTCGTCCTGGAGAAGAAGTGGGGCGCCCCCACGATCACCAACGATGGTGTGTCCATCGCCAAGGAGATCGAGCTGGAGGACCCGTACGAGAAGATCGGCGCCGAGCTGGTCAAGGAAGTCGCCAAGAAGACCGACGACGTCGCCGGCGACGGCACCACGACGGCCACCGTGCTGGCTCAGGCGCTGGTCAAAGAGGGCCTGCGCAACGTTGCGGCCGGCGCCAACCCGCTGGCTCTCAAGCGCGGCATCGAGAAGGCGGTCGAGAAGATCACCGAGACGCTGCTCAAGTCCGCCAAGGACGTCGAGACCAAGGAGCAGATCGCGGCCACCGCGGGCATCTCTGCGGGCGACCAGTCGATCGGCGACCTGATCGCCGAGGCGATGGACAAGGTCGGCAACGAGGGCGTCATCACCGTCGAGGAGTCCAACACCTTCGGACTGCAGCTCGAGCTCACCGAGGGCATGCGGTTCGACAAGGGCTACATCTCGGGCTACTTCGTCACCGACGCCGAGCGGCAGGAAGCGGTCCTGGAGGACCCCTACATCCTGCTGGTCAGCTCCAAGATCTCTACCGTCAAGGACCTGCTGCCGCTGCTGGAGAAGGTCATTCAGGGTGGTAAGCCGCTGCTGATCATCGCCGAGGACGTCGAGGGCGAGGCGCTGTCCACCCTGGTCGTCAATAAGATCCGTGGCACCTTCAAGTCGGTGGCGGTCAAGGCCCCCGGCTTCGGTGACCGTCGCAAGGCGATGCTGCAGGACATGGCCATCCTCACCGGTGGTCAGGTCGTCAGCGAAGAGGTCGGCCTCTCGCTCGAGACCGCCGACATCTCGCTGCTCGGTAAGGCCCGCAAGGTCGTCATCACCAAGGACGAGACCACCATCGTCGAGGGCGCCGGTGACACCGACGCCATCGCCGGCCGGGTGGCCCAGATCCGCGCCGAGATCGAGAACAGCGACTCCGACTACGACCGCGAGAAGCTGCAGGAGCGACTGGCCAAGCTGGCCGGCGGTGTTGCGGTGATCAAGGCCGGAGCTGCCACCGAGGTGGAGCTCAAGGAGCGCAAGCACCGTATCGAGGACGCGGTCCGTAACGCCAAGGCCGCCGTCGAGGAGGGCATCGTCGCCGGTGGTGGCGTGGCCCTGCTGCAGGCGGCCCCGGCGCTCGACGAGCTCAAGCTCAAGGGCGACGAGGCCACCGGTGCCAACATCGTCCGCGTGGCGCTGGAGGCTCCGCTGAAGCAGATCGCCTTCAACTCCGGGCTGGAGCCCGGCGTTGTCGCCGAGAAGGTCCGCAACGCGAAGGCCGGTACTGGCCTGAACGCCGCCACCAATGAGTACGAGGACCTGCTGAAGGCCGGCGTTGCCGACCCGGTCAAGGTGACCCGTTCGGCGCTGCAGAACGCGGCGTCCATCGCGGGGCTGTTCCTGACCACCGAGGCCGTCGTTGCCGACAAGCCGGAGAAGGCCGCCGCTCCCGTGGGCGACCCGACCGGTGGCATGGGCGGTATGGACTTCTAAGAAGTCGACTAGCGAAGAAGCCCGGTCCCTTTGGGGGCCGGGCTTTTTCGTGCCTCTAGCGAGCCCGCACTCGGCGGTCGTGAGCTCCCCACCCAGGGCGCACTAGAGTCGACGCGTGGCTCTTCCGACTCCCTCACCCACCAGCACCGCCGTCGTCACCGGAGCATCGTCGGGCATCGGTGCGGCCATCGCTCGCGAATTAGCCGATCGCGGGCACGGCGTCACCCTCGTCGCTCGCCGCGAGGACCGGCTGCGCGAGCTGGCCGACGAACTCGGGAGCCGGGTCCGGGTCGAGGTGATCGGCTGCGACGTCGCGGACTCCGCCGCTCGCGCCGGCCTTTTCGACGAGGTCGAACGTCGCGGGCTGACGGCCGATATCCTGGTCAACAACGCCGGCATCGGCACCATCGGGTCGGTCGCGACCACCTCCGTCGACGACGAGATCGCCCAGGTGCGGGTCAACGTCGAGGCCGTCATCGATCTGACCACGCGCGCGGTTCAGCAGATGGTGCCCCGCGGAAAAGGCGCGATTCTCAACGTCGGATCCACGGCGGGCTACCACCCCTTCCCCGGCCAGGTCGGCTACGCCGCCACCAAAGCGTTCGTGATCACCTACACCGAAGGGCTGCGAGGTGAACTGGCCGGCAGCGGTGTCACCGTCGCGCTGCTCAACCCCGGGCCGGTGCGCACCGAATTCCTGAGGAACGCCGGCATGGACGAGCGGAAATTCGCCGACGCGTTCCCGAAGTTCCTGTGGCTGCCCGCGAGCGATGTGGCGCGCACCGGAGTCGACGCGCTCGACGGCGATCGCGGAACCGTGATCCCCGGCCTGCCAAGCCAAATCAGCACCAGGCTGTTTCAGTTCATGCCGCGACGGCTGCTGCTGCCGCTACTGAAAAAGCAGCATCCTGGCCTGCGACGGGACCGCTCAGCGAGCTGACCCCGGCCACCGCCGCATCCAGCCCTCCGCCGGAAGCGCGAGCGCGTTGCACAGCGTGCAGATCGTGCGGTACCAGCCGACGGCCGTGAGCAATTCGATGCGCTGCTCGTCGTCGAGCTCGTCGCCCAGCGCCGCCCACGTCGCCTCCGACCACGAGCCGGTGCGCTCCAGCTCGTCCACCGCCTCGATCAGCGTCCGCTCGGCCGGGCTCCACCGCGGATCGTCCGGGCCGCCGGTGACCAGTGCGTCGCACTCGTCGTCGCTGACACCGGCGATCGGGCCCCAGAACGCCGCCTGCCCACCCCACTCGTATTCACAGCGCAGCAGAGCGCAGCTACGCAGGATCGCGATCGTCCGGGTCCGGGGCGGCAAAAGCGCTGCGATGTAGAGGGATTCGCCGAGCTTGCGCAGCCGGCTGGCCAGCGCCGGATGGCGCTGCAGGCAACGCACCAGAAGCAGCGGCTCATACGCGCGGTCCGGGTGACCCCAGCCGTTGATGCTGGCGGCATCTTCCTCGCTCCACGGCGGGGTCAGCGGTGCGACGCGGCTCATGCGAATGACTGTACGGCGGAAGCCGTTCCGTTTCGTCAGGCGGGCAGCGAGAAGACCACGCAGTCGTGCAGGCAGCCTTTGGCCGCGTTGGGGGAGTCGGGGTCGGCGTCGCGGTGCAGCAAGGCGCGGGTCGGAACGACAGCCAACCGGACTGTCTCGGCGTCTGCGACGGTCACTTCGGCACGGCCGTCGACGATCAGCGAATAGCCCCCCGGCTCGGCCGGGGGCCACAGCAGGGTGACATCGCTGCGGTGGGCCAAGTTCTCCCGCGTGCCCCCACCGATCAGGCCGACGTCGAGGCTCGACCCGCGCAGCTGCGGTTCGACCGTCACGGTGTGCACGCGATACCCGTCGTCGACGGTGATGAGGTATGCGAACGGGTAGTCGGGCAGGGCGGTGGCCAGCTTCTCCAGGTCCACCCTCTTCTTCGTGCGCATGCTCTCGAGGATAGGCGCCTTACGCCTGGCCTCAGCCCGGCGAACCCGTCGGCACGGCGCCCGAGCCGAGATCGCTGAGCAGGCCCGCGCTTGGGGTGCCCGGGTTGAAACCCGTGCCCGCGGTCGGTGAGTTGAGTAGGCCGGCCTGGAAGTCCGCTGGGCTCATACCGCCCGCGACGGGATGCGCGAACCCGGTGCCGGCGCTGTCCGTCAGCCAGGACCCGACATGACCGCCGGTGTGATCGAGGCTGGCCAGTGCGCTGATGTGGTGCGCCAGGCTCCCGGTGCCCGTGTGGGGTCCGAAAGTCAGGTCGCCGTTGTTGAACTGCACCCCGAGGTTCTGGATGACGTTCTGCCAGGGCGCCAAATGCTCGGCGGCCGCCGACGCGTCGGCGTGATAACCGGACATCGCCGCCACGTCTGTCGCCCACATCTGTTCGTAGGCGGACTCGATGTCCATGATCGTCGGGGCGTTCTGCCCCAGATGGTTCGACGAAGCCAACATTCGCACCAGGGCGCGGTTGGCCGAGACCACCGCCGGCTGCACCGTCGCCGACAGCGCTGTCTCGAACGCGCCCGCAATGGCCTCGGCCTGGCTGGAGGTCGCCTCGGCCTGGGCCGCTGCGGCCCTGAGCCAGCTCACGTATTGGGTCGCGACCGCGAGCATCGCCGTCGCCGACGGGCCTTGCCACACCCCGTTGGCCAGATCGGACGCCACGGAGAAAAACGAAGATGCTGACGTCGCCAGGTTCTCCGCGAGCCCATCCCAGGCTTCCGCGGCAGCATGCAGCGGCGCCGATCCAGGACCGGCGTAAAGGAGAGCCGAATTGATCTCTGGCGGCAACCACGCAAAATGCGGGCTCGTCACTGCAATAACTTAACTGGGACGGGCCCCTGTTCGTGGCGTTATGGGGTGGGTGCGGGCGCGGTTTGGCGGCCGCGGATCAGCTTGCCGGGACGCGCATCGGTCGGTTTCCCGTGCTCGGCGATGACTTCGCCGGACACGATCGTGGCCACGTACCCGTCGGCGGTCTGGTCCAGGCGACGTCCACCGGCCGGCAAGTCATAGGTGATCACCGGCTTGTGCAGGCGCAGTCCGGCGTGGTCGATGACGTTGAGATCGGCCTTGTATCCGACCTCGATGCGACCGCGATCGGCCAGCCCGGCGACGCGCGCCGGGACGGACGTCAGCTCGCGGACGGCCTCGGGCAGCGTGAAGCGTCCGGACGCCCGGTCGCGGGCCCAGTGCGACAGGAAGAACGTCGAATAGCTGGCGTCGCAAATCATCCCGTAGTGGGCACCGCCATCGCCGAGGCCGAGCACCACGTCGTCGCGGTGCAGCAGCTCGCCCACGGTGTTCAGCGAGTTGCGCTCCATATTGCTGGTGGCGACCAGCAGCATGGCGCGGCCTTCGTCGTCGAGCAGCCGGTCGTAGGCCTCCTCCATCGGGTTCACCCCGCGGGCCCTGGCCCGGGCCCCGATGCTGTCGACGGGGTTCGGCTCGTAGTTGGGGTTGTCGCCCAGCGGGAAGATCCAGTCCCACATCTGCGCGACGTAGAGGATCGGGTGCCCCTGGCCCGGTTTGTCGGCCAGGATGCGGGCGCGGACCTCGGGCTTGCGCATCTCGGCGACCCGCTCGGCCAGCGGCAGGTGCGCGATCTCCTGATAGCTGGGATAGAGCACGAATGGGTTGGCGGTGAGCTGCAGCCCGATGATCAACCCGATCGGGCGCGGCAGCAGCTGCGCGGTGATATCGCCGCCCGCCGCGTTGGCCTTCTCGACCATGTTGATCGCGTCGGGCCACGTCGGGTCGCCGGCATTGGCGACGACGAGCGTGAAGGTGACCGGCAGCCCGACCTCCTCGGCGACGTCGAACACCGTCTGCAGCACCGGCTGGTAGCCGCCGGCCGGAATGTCGGGCACGAATTGCAGCAGTCCGCCGCCGCCGTCGACGACGCCCTTGGCGATCTCCTCGATCTCCTCGCGGGCGGCGTCGTAACTCGGGATGGGCGAACCACTTTCGGTCTTGTGGATGGTCAGCCGTGACGACGCGAAGCCCAGCGCACCGACCTCCATGGCCTCCTTGGCCAGCGCCCGCATCTTCGCGAGGTCGTCGGCGGTGGCGGGTTCGCGGTCTGCGCCGCGCTGGCCCATCACGTAGACCCGCAGTGGCGAATGCGGAAGGTAGGCGGCCACGTCGATGTCACGCTTGCCCGCTTCCAAGGCGTTCAGGTATTCGGGGAAGGTTTCCCAGCTCCACGGCAGGCCGTCGGTCATCACGACGCCCGGGATGTCTTCGACGCCGGCCATCACGTCGACCAGCACGTCGTGGTCTTCCTGGCGGCACGGCGCGAAGCCGACGCCGCAGTTGCCCATCACCACGGTGGTCACCCCGTGCGCCGAGGACGGCGTCAGGCGTTCCGACCAGATGGACTGACCGTCGTAGTGCGTGTGCAGGTCGACGAAACCCGGCGTGATCAACAGGCCGGTGGCGTCGATCTCGCGCTCGGCGGTGTCGCCGTTCACCGAGCCGACGGCGGTGATGACTCCGCCGTGTACCCCGACGTCGCCGACGTAGGGCTCGCCCCCCAGCCCGTCGACGATGGTGCCATTGCGAATGACGAGGTCGTAGATCACCTCATCAATCTACGACCGTGCATCGGCTCGTGCCACGATGTTTTCGTGATTGACCACATAGGTATCAACTGCGCCGATTACCCGAAATCCCAGGCGTTCTACGACGCCGCGCTGGCGGTTCTGGGTTTCTCGCGGCAGCGGCAAACCGACCTTTTGGATCGCTGAGGGCACCGGGATGGGGCCCAATCGGGAGAACCACATCGCTTTTGCGGCCGCCGACGAAGACGCCGTGCGCGCGTTCCACCAGGCGGCGCTGCGACAGGGCGCCGAATCGTTGCATGAGCCCAGGTTGTGGCCGGAATATCACCCCGGCTACTTCGGTGCGTTCGTGCGCGATCCGGACGGCAACAACGTCGAAGCGGTCTATCACGGGGTGTCCGCCGGCCCGTAAGGTCGCCGGTATGTCAGATACCGACGCCGCCGCCCGCGAGTTGCTCCGCGACGCGTTCACCCGGTTGATCGAACACGTCGATGAGCTCACCGATGGACTGACCGACGAGCTGTCCAACTACCGTCCGAGCCCGGATGCCAACACCATCGCCTGGCTGATCTGGCACAGCGCCCGGGTGCAGGACATCCAGCTGGCCGACGTGGCCGGCATCGAAGAGGTGTGGACCCGCGACGGCTGGGTGGACCGCTTCGCGCTGGACCTGCCCCGCCGTGACAGCGGCTACGGCCACACCGCCTCGGACGTGGCGAAGGTGCGCGCCCCGGTCGACCTACTGTCCGGCTACTACCACGCGGTGCACACGTTCACCTGTGACTATGTCGCCGGCGTGACGGCCGACGAGCTGGCCCGCGTGGTGGACACCAATTGGGATCCGCCCGTGACGGCCAGCGCCCGGATCGTCAGCATCATCGACGATTGCGCCCAGCACCTCGGGCAAGCGGCATACGTGCGGGGGATCGCGCCGTAGATTGGCCCGTAGATTGGGCAAGTGCGATTCATCGCGACGCTCCTGCTGTGGCTGTTCACCACGGTTGCATTGGCGGTGGCGGTCCCCGCGGCATGGGCACAGCGCAATCTCGTCGACGAGAACGGCTACGCGGCGCTGGCCCAGCAGGCGGCGGGCGATCCCGCCCTGCAGTCCGCGATGGCCGGTGAACTGACCACCCGGACGATGGCGCTGATCGCCGAGCACGGCGGCGGACAGTATCCGGTCGACAGCTCGCAGGTGCACGACGCTGCCGCCGCATTCACGGCCGGCCCCTCGTTTCCACCGCTGTTCGCGACGGCGAACCGGGCGGCGCACCGCTGGCTGTTCGCCGACGCGGGGTCCGGCGATTCCTGGTCGCTCGACGTGGCCCCGATGCTCAACGACAGCGCATTTGCGCAGATCTTGAGCGAGCACAACGTGACGGTGCCCGCGACGCTGCCCGTGCCGCTGACGGCTTCGGTGCCGCACTCGCTGCGGCAGGGGGAGCTGAGCCGCGTGGCCGCCTGGGGCAAGTGGGCGAGTCTGGGTGCGGTGGCGCTGTGCGTTGTGTGCGCACTGCTGACGTTGCTCGCCGCCCGGCGCCGCGGCAAGGCGCTGACCAGTCTCGGCGTCTCGGCGCTGCTCGTCGGGGCGGCCGGGTGGGTCGGCATCGAAGTCACGGGCCGCTACACCAACGCCGCGCTCAATCGCACCACCGGCGACATCCGCCAGATTGCCGACGTCATGGTGCGTGGCGCCGAGTCCGGTCTGCGGGACTGGCTGAACCTGACACTGGCCGCCGGTGCGGGACTGGTGGTGTTCGGCGTGATCGTCGCGGTGCTGGGCAGCGTGGTGAAGAAGGCCTAGCCGAGCGGCAGCGTGGCCAGTATCGGCGAGGTCGGCTGCGGTGAGCCGGCGCCGGGTTCGACGGTGAAGGCCAGGGCCGTCGACTTTCCGAGGTTGGTCAGCGCGGCCGTCGTCGAGGGCGAGACGGCCGCGGTGCCCATCGTCCCGGCCGAGGTCGGGCCCTTGGCATCGATCAACCACATCTGGTAGACGGTGCCCGGATTCGGCGGCGGCACGTTGTTCATCACCAGCACACCCGCGCCGCGGTCGCGTGAGAACACCACCGTGGCCGTCCCGTTGGCCAGTGGACGCGAAACCGTCCGCACGTCCGGGGCCGCCATCACCTGCTCGGCGACCGACTGCGTCGGCGTCGGCCGCAACAGCGTCTGCACGCCGAATGCCGTCAGCCCCGCCACGATCGCCGCCGCCACCGACACCAATGCCGTTGTGCGCCAACGTCGTTGTGGCTTCGGCTGATTCGACGCGGCGATCGCCAGCACGGCCGCCCGCAAATGCGCCGGCGGTTCGGCGACCGTCGATGCCGACACGACGGCCATCGTTTCGCGCACGGCGCGAACTTCCTCGGTGAAGGCCGCCGCGACCGACGCCGGTGCGCGCGCGATCTGCCGGTCGATGTCGGCGCGCTCCACGTCGGACACGGCGTGCAGGGCGTACGGCGTGGCCAGCTCGAGCAGCTCGAAATCGATTGGTTCGGTCATGGCACGTCCAGGCAGTTACGCAGCCCGCGCAACGCGTCGCGAATGCGCGATTTGATCGTCGACAGATTGGCGGCCAACCGCTGCGACACCTCGGCATACGTCAGCCCGCCGTAGTAGGCCAGCTCGATGCACTGCCGCTGCGCGTCGGTCAGCGAGCCGAGGCAGTCGGCCACCCGGCGGCGCTCGTCACCGGCGATGGCCGAGTCGGCGACCACGTCACTGGCGGTGTCGACGTTGGCCGCGCCGTAGCGCGATTCCCGGCGGCTGCCGGCCTCCTCTGAGCGCACCCGGTCGATGGCCCGCCGGTGTGCCATGGTCAGCAGCCAGGACAGCGCGGAGCCGCGGGCGGGGTCGTATTCCGATGCCGACCGCCACACCTCGAGATAAATCTCCTGGGTGGTTTCCTCGCTGTAGCCGGCATCCCGCAAGACCCGGATCACCAGCCCGAACACCCGGCTCTTGGTGAGGTCGTAGACAGCCGCGAAAGCCTGGGTGTCTCCGCGCGCGACTTCGCGCAGCAACACATCCAGGTCGCTGCTCAGCTGCGGCGGTCCGGTCATTGTGAGGTAGCCTATCGCTCCCCGCCGCCCCGCAGCGGCGACAGTTATCGCCGTGCCGGTCGCGGTGGTCGTGGGACGAAACATGCCGTTCTTTGCTGATATTCCGCGAAGCCCGGACGGCCGGCCATCAACTTCTCGGTCAGCCGGACGCCGGTCACGTAAACGAGGAAGTACGTCATCAGCAGTGGCGAGCCGACCGTGGCCAGTGGCCACCAGCCGTTGATGGTGATCAGCCACAACCCCCACCACACGGTGGCGTCGCCGAAGTAATTGGGGTGACGAGTCCACGCCCACAGGCCACGATCCATCACTACGCCGCGGTTGGCCGGGTCCGACTTGAAGACCCGTAGCTGGCGGTCGCCGACGGCTTCGAAGGTGACACCCACCAGCCAGACGGCCACACCCAGCGCCATGACCGCGGTGAGCGGTTTGGGCGTGGGCCCGGTTACCGCCGACAGCTGCAGCGGGAAGGAGACGAACCAGGTGATCAACGCCTGCAGCAGAAAGACTTTGAGCACCACTTGTCCGGGTGTGGTATTCCGGAGCATGGCGGCATAGCGGGGATCCTCGCCCTTGCCGACGGTCTTGCGCTGGATGTGCCAACTCAGCCGCAGGCCCCAGATCGTGGTCAGCGCCAGCAGCAGCCAGCGCCGGGTCGGGTCGCCGTGGCCGAACGTCGCGCCGACGGCGGCGATGGCGACGAAGCCGATGCCCCACGCCACGTCGACGACGTTGTAGCGGCCGATGCGCCTGCCGATGGCGAACGTGACCGAATGCACCACGGCGAGAACCAAAACCGAGGCGCCGCACACCTCGGCCAAGTTCTGGGCAAAGCTCACGTTGCTCATCGGCACCCCTCGCGCGCGAACGTCCACTGGTAGACGTTCAGATAACCCGACCGGAAGCCCGCCTCCGAATACGCCAGGTACAGCTCCCACATCCGGTGGAACACATCATCGAAGCCTAACTGCGCCAATCGGTCTCGCTGCTTGATGAACTGCTCCCGCCACAGTCGTAGCGTCTCGGCGTAGTGCGGGCGCAGCGAGGTCATATCCACCGTGCGTAAATCGGTGCGCCGTTCGGTGATCGCGGAGATGGCCTGGGTGGACGGCAGCAGTCCGCCGGGGAAGATGTACTTCTGGATCCAGGTGTGTGTGTTGCGGCTGGCCATCATCCGGGTGTGCGGCATCGTGATCGCCTGGATCGCCACCCGGCCGCCCGGCCGCACCAGCTGCTCGAGAGTGGCGAAATACCGTTGCCACGCATGGAATCCCACCGCCTCGATCATCTCGACCGACACCACCGCGTCATAACACCCGTCGACGTCGCGGTAATCGCAGAGGTCGATCGTCACCTTGTCGGACAGCCCCGCCGCGGCAACCCGAAGCCGCGCCAGCTGCTGCTGTTCCACCGACAAGGTCACCGATCGGACCTCGGCTCCGCGGGCCGCCGCGCGGATGCACAGCTCACCCCATCCGGTGCCGATTTCGAGGACCCGGCTGCCTTGGCGAACTCCGGCGATGTCGAGCAGCCGATCGATCTTGCGCCCTTGCGCCGCAGCCAAATCCGACGGCGATGCGGGCAGCCGGTCGAACACCGCGCAGGAATACGTCATGGTCTCGTCGAGGAATTCGGCGAACAGATCGTTCGACAGGTCGTAATGCTCGGCGATGTTGCGCCGGGCGCGTTCTCGGCTGACGCCCCGCCAGCGCGGCCGGAAGGTCGGCGCGAGCGGACGTAGCCATTGCAGCGGGCGCGGCACCAGCTCGCCCACCGAGGTGGCGAATACCGTCAGCAACCCGCTGAGGTCATCCGAGGACCATTCACCGGCCATGTAGGACTCGCCGAATCCGATCAGGCCGTAGCGCCCGATCCGGCGCGCCAGGGCTTCCGGTTGGTGGACAACCAAGGTCGGCACCGTCGGGTCGGCCGCACCGACCACCGTGCCGTCGGGGTAGGCCACGCGCAGTGGCAGGCGAGCGGCGGCGCGTCGCAGCAGCCGGTCGGCGGCCACGGCCGCCGTGGCGCTGAAGGGGCCGGACGGCGCCTTCGCGATCGCCGGCCAGCGCCTGGAATCGATTGTTGCCGAAGGTTTTCGGATGGTCGGTACGGTCATCGCGGTACCAACGGAACTCGACGTAACCACAGTTTGATCCCCTGAATTCGGATACGTGCGGCCACCAGCAAGGGTGCCAGCGGCGAAATGACTTGCATGATCGCGACCTGTCGGTTGGTCGCCGGCCGCCGCTGTCCGCGCATGTTGGCCACGAACGTGGGCTGACGATCACGACGCAGCTCCACGGTGATGTCGACTTCGCTGTCGGGCCGTGGTGCTCGCACCAGGTAGTAGCCGTCCACCGCGTTGAACGGCGACACATAGAGCTTCTTCTCGGTGATCACCGGCAGGTCGGCCGGCGGCAACAGGTAGGCGTGACGCTCGCCGTAGGTGTTGTGTACCTCGGCGATCACATAGCGCAGCCGGCCGTCACGGTCGTGGCACCAAAAGACGCTCAGCGGGTTGAACACGTAGCCGAACACGCGCGCCTGCAACAGCGCCGTGATGCGGCCCTCGGGAGCGGCCAGACCGCGGTCGGCGAAGAAGGCGCCGAGCCGGTCGCGCAGCGAGCCGTGCTGCGGGCTGGCGAAGTGATCCGAGGCGCGGAACCGGGCGACCGGTCGTAGCCACCAGGGCAGTCGGGGCAGGTCGTCGACGTCGACATACCAGCTGTAGCTTCGGTATTCGAACGAATGGCGCACCGGTGCCTGCCGTGCGTGGCTGATCGTGGTGCGGTAGATCGCGGGCGTCGCCGTCAGCATCGGGCCACCGCGTCGCGCCGGGTCGCCGTCGGCCAGTCGGCGCCGAGGCGTCGCGCCGCGGCCAGGCCCGAGGCGGCGCCGTCCTCGTGGAAACCCCAGCCGTGGTAGGCGCCTGCGAAGGCCACCCGATCGTCGTCCAGTGTCGGCAACAATGCTTGGGCCGCAACGGATTCCGGCGTGTACAAGGGATGGCTGTAGGTCATTTCGGCGATCACTGACGCCGGATCGACAAGGTCGTGGCCGCCCAGGGTCACCAGGTACCGGCGGTTGCCCTCCAGCCGCATCAGTCTGCTGACGTCATAGCTGACCACCACATGGTCCTTCCCGGGGGTAACCAGGTAATTCCATGATGCGCGCGCACGGCGATGCCGGGGGAGCACCGATTCGTCGGTGTGCATTTGCGCCTGGTTGGTCGAATACGGAATCGCGCCCAGCACCGCGCGCTCCCACGGGTTCGGATCGTCGAGCAGCAGCAGCGCCTGGTCGGGATGCACGGCGACGACGGCCGCGTCGAAAAACCGCGCCGCGTTGTTGCCCGCCCGCACCCACACCCCGTCGGGTACCCGCCGCAGCGAATGCACCGGCGTCCCGGTTGACACCTCGGCGAGCTGAGCGGCGACGGCCTGAACGTAGTGCGCCGAGCCTCCCGTCACGGTGCGCCAGGTGGGGGACCCGAAAACCGACAGCATGCCGTGGTGGTCGAGGAAGACGAACAGATAGCGGGCCGGGTAGCGCAGCGCGTCGCCGCTGGCGCACGACCACACCGCGGCCACCAGGGGCGTGATGAAAAAGTCGATGAAATACGACGAGAAGCGGTGCCGGTTCAGGAAGGCTTCCAGCGTCTCCAGGTCGCCTTCTTCGGTGCCCTCGCGCAGCAGCCGCGTGGCCGCGCGGTGGAAACGGCCGATCTCACCGAGCATCAGCAGGTAGCGGGGCCGCAGCGACTGCCGGCACGCGAACAGCCCGCTGGCCCCCAGGGCGCCCGCGTATTCGAGCCCGATGTCGTCGGCGCGCACCGACATTGACATCTCGGAGGGCTGGGTGGCCACCCCGAGTTCGCTGAAGAGCCGGCACAGCGTCGGATAGGTCCGGTCGTTGTGCACCAGGAACGCCGAGTCGACGCCAATAACTCGGCCACCGTCGTCGACGAAATGGGTGTGTGCGTGGCCGCCCAGCCGCACATCGGCCTCATAGAGGGTGACGCGGTCACGGCCGGACAGGACGTAGGCGGCGGTGAGGCCGGCCACGCCACTGCCGATGACCGCGACCGACCGCGCGTGTGACGAATCCACAATCCCTATTCGGAGCCACCGAGCTGGCGGATGGGAAGCTGTGTGCTTACCGATGTCTAGCCGAAAGTGAACGAAAACACCTGCAAGCCGTTGCTGACTTGCATGTCGAGCTGATCGCGGTGCGCGCTGTCGTCGGCCACGATCTGGTGCAGGGTGGGAGCACCGCCGATCGGTGTGGTGGTGGTCTTGCCATCGCGGGTCACGGTGATGATTCCGGTGCCGCCGACGACGGCGTAGACGTTCCTGCCCGTGTAGTTCAGCCGGATGGCGGCGTCGTCGCTTCCGGCAGTGACGCCCTGGTCATCCAGCGTCCACCGGCCGCGCAGAGCGAATTTATCTCCTGCCAGCTGCGCCGGGAAGCTGAAGCCGGCACTGCCCGCCTGGTAGCCGCCGCCGCCTCCGTAGGTGGTGGCCTTGTCGGGCGCCAGGTAGGTCTCGGGTGTGAGGTTGGTCTTCGGTGTGGTGTCGACGCCGTTCACCGGCGCCGGCAGCTGGACGTTCGGGTTGGCGTCGACCAGCAGTTGGCGGATCAGCTTCTCGGTGCCGTCGTAGTCGCCTTCGCCGAACTTGGTGTGCCGCAGGGTTCCGTTCGCGTCGATCAGGTACTCGGCCGGCCAGTACATGTTGTTGAAGGCGTTCCAGGTCGCGTAGTCGTTGTCCAGCGCGATCGGGTAGTCGATGTGCAACCCGGCGGCACCGCTGGCCACGTTGTCGGCAACCCGCTCGAAGGCGTACTCGGGTGTGTGCACCCCGATGACCACCAATCCGCTGTCGCGATAGCGGTTGTACCAATCGACGACGTGCGGGATGGCGCGCTGGCAGTTGATGCAGGAGTAGGCCCAGAAGTCGATCAGCACCACCTTGCCCCGCACCGATGCGGGGTCCAGCGGTTTGCCGTCCGGGGTGTTGAGCCAGCCGGTGATGCCGGTGATGCCGGGTGCCTGCCCGCACTGTTGCAGCTCGGTAGAGCCGTCGGTGCAGTTGGTCGGTAGACCGTTGCTTGTCTTGCCCTCACCGAGCTGCAGCACGCTGCCCGACGTCGGTGGCTGCGTGTTGTCGGGGGCAAGGGAACGCTGGATTTCCTTGGTGTCCAAGCGATTCTGCATCGCGGCCGTGTAGTCGGGTACGGCACGCTGCAGCATTGCGGGCAGGTTGAACACCAGCGCCACCGCCAGCACGATCATCATGATGCCGCCGACGATCTGAATGGGGCGCTGCCGACGGCGGAAGGCCGCCACGCGGCCGGCGACGTGCCTGCCGGCCAGCGCGAAAGCCAGCAGCGGCAACGCATTACCGAACGCGAACGCCGCCGTCAACACGACCGCGGCGGGGCCCAGCGACGCCGTGCCGCCGGCGACCACGATCGCGGCCAGCACCGGACCCGCGCACGGCACGTACAGCGCACCCAACGTCAGGCCCAGCCCGAAACCATCTGTGCTGCTGCCGATTCGGCGTTGAGGCAGGAATGCGAAGGGCCGCTCGATCAAGTGTTGCAGCGGTGGGAAGATCAATCCCAGTCCGATGAGGGTCAGCACCACCAGGGCGGCCCACCGGATGGCGTCCTGCGGCAGATGCAGTGCCTGCAGCAGCGCGGACGCGATCAGCGTGGCGATGCTGAAGCTGCACACCAGACCCGCGATCACCATGTATGGGCGGGTAGCCGCGCGCATACTGCGACTGCTGGCCCCGGTGCCGCTGTCCATGCTGGACAGAAAAATCACCGGGAGCACCGGCAGGATGCACGGTGAAATGCCGGTGATCAGGCCGCCGAGGAAGCCGATGAGCGCAATTGTCTGCATACGTGTTATTCGAGACGACGGCGGTGACGGACGGGATGTCGAGGGCCGCGTTCCTCCACGGTAACCCCACCCCGCAAGGCACATGATGTGCGTTATACAAATCACATCATGTGCGTTATCCTCCGATCGTGGCGCAACTCACCTTCCAGCGCGCCCGTACGGAAGAGAACAAGCGCCGACGTGCTGCGGCACTCGTCGAGGCCGCGCGGTCCTTGGCCCGCGAGACCGGCGTCGCGTCGGTGACGCTGACCGCTGTGGCCGGTCGCGCCGGCATTCACTACTCGGCGGTGCGCCGCTACTTCACCTCTCACAAAGAGGTTTTGCTGCACCTGGCCGCCGAGGGCTGGGTGCGATGGTCGGGCACGGTGTGCGAGGAGCTGGCCGAGCCGGGTGTCATGTCGCCGGCGCGGGTGGCCGAAACATTGGCCAACGGGCTGGCCGCCGACCCACTGTTTTGCGACCTGCTCGCCAACCTTCACCTGCACCTCGAGCACGAGGTGGAGGTCGAGCGCGTTGTCGACATCCGGCGAACGATCTCCGCCGCCGCGGTCGCCCTCGCCGATGGCATCGAGCGCGCGCTGCCCAAGCTCGGCCGCTCCGGCGCTTTCGACAGCCTGATCGCCGCCTACTCGTTGGCCGCCGCCTTCTGGCAGATCGCCAACCCACCGGAGCGGCTCACGGATGCCTACGCCGACGAGCCGGAGGTGATGCCGTCCGAATGGAACATCGAATTCGCGCCCGCCCTGACCCGGGTGCTGACAGCTACCTGCATCGGCCTTCTCTCCGAATCGCCATGAGCAGAAAGCAGATTGGAATGTGCGAACCGGGAGCAGTCGGGGCGGGGCCGAGCCGGGAACTGACCGCGGCGCGCGCTCGCGCCAAGGCGCGTTTAGGGTACTTAGCGCACCAAAGCAACCGGCGTGCACTCGGACGGGCGGTCGGCCGCTCGGTTAGCGGAAGGTGATCGGGTGGAAAACGCTCCTGTTGCCGATGCGGTGAAGCGACTGTGGATCGTTCTCGTCATCGTGCTCGTGATCGCGGTCGCGGCCTTCTGTGTCCTTCGCCTGCGCTCCTTCTTCGGCAATCACGACACGTCAGGGATCGGCAACAGCAGCCTGGACGACATCAAACCCTTCAACCCGAAGCACGTGGTCTACAAGGTCTACGGGTCCGGATCCACCGCGAACATCAACTACCTGGACATCAACGCCCAGCCGCGGCGGATAGACAATGTGCCGCTGCCCTGGACGCTCTCGGTCACCACGACGCTGCCGTCGGTGAGCGTCAACGTGGTCGCGCAGACCGACGGAGACCAAATCAGCTGCCAGATCATCGTGAACGACGTTGTCAAGGACGAACGGTCGATCACCGGAGTGAACGCTGAAACCTTTTGCATAGTGAAGTCCGCATGAGCGACAACCAAGCCGCTGGGCTTCCCCACATGCCGTTTTTTGCGCGGACGGTGCACAAGTACGCGCTGCTGATCGTGCTGGGCTGGATCGGGATGGTCGTATGCCTGTCCACGTTCGTCCCCGACCTGGAGAAAGTCGGTAAGGAACACACGGTGCCGATGAGCCCGAAAGAGGCGGCATCGATGCAGGCGACGCAGCGCGTCGGCAAGGTGTTCAACGAGTTTGAGAGCGACAGCGCGATCATGGTCGTCCTGGAGGGCGACAAGCCGCTCGGCGATGACGCGCACCACTACTACGACCAGCTGATCAAGAAGCTGGAGGCCGACACGACGCACGTCGAGCACGTGCAGGATTTCTGGGGGGATCCGCTGACGGCGGCCGGCTCCCAGAGCACCGACGGTAAGGCCGCCTACGTGCAGGTGTATCTCAGGGGTAACCAGGGTGAGACCAAGGCCAACGAGTCCGTCAAGTCGGTCCGCAAGCTGGTGGACGAGACGTCGCCGCCGCCCGGGGTCAAGGCCTATGTGACCGGCGCGGCGGCCCTGACCGCCGATCAGTCGGCCGCCGGTGAGAAGGGCGTCATCTTGGTCACCCTGTTCACGTTCGTCGTGATCATCGTGATGCTGCTGTGGGTCTACCGATCGATCGTCACCGTGTTCATCACCCTGCTGATGGTGGTGCTCGAACTGTTCGCGGCACGGCAGGTTGTCGCGTTTCTGGCCGATAACAACATCATTGGCCTATCGACCTTCGCGGTGAACCTGCTGGTGTTGATGGTGATCGCGGCGAGTACCGACTACGCGATCTTCGTGCTGGGCAGGTATCAGGAGGCGCGGTCGCTCGGCGAGGATCGAGACCAGGCGTTCTTCACGATGTTCCACGGGACCGCGCATGTGGTCCTCGGTTCCGGTCTGACCATCGCCGGAGCGATGTATTGCCTCAGCTTCACCCGCCTTCCGTATTTCCAGAGCCTGGGCGTCCCTTGCGCGGTGGGCACGCTTGTCGCCGTACTTGCGGCGCTCACGCTGGGCCCGGCCGTGTTGACGGTGGGAAGCCGGTTCGGCCTGTTCGAACCGAAGCGCAAGATGCGGACGCGAGGTTGGCGACGCGTGGGCACCGCCATCGTCCGGTGGCCCGGGCCGATCCTGGCCGTGTCGATCGGCATCGCGCTCATCGGCCTACTGGCACTGCCCGGGTACCGGACCAATTACGACAACCGCCAGTACCTGCCTGAGAGCACGAAGGCGGTCGTCGGATATGAGGCCGCGGAGCGGCATTTCTCCAACGCCCGGATGAATCCGGAACTGCTGATGATCGAGACCGATCACGACATGCGGAATCCGGCAAACATGTTGGTGCTGGACAGGATCGCCAGGGGCGTCTTCCATATCCCCGGCGTCGCCCGCGTCCAGACGATCACGAGGCCGCTGGGAGCGCCGATCGAGCACACGTCGATCCCGTTCCAGATCAGCATGCAGAACACGACGCAGGTCGAAAACCAGGAGTACATGAAGAAGCGCATGGACGACATGCTGAAGCAGGCCGATGCGATGCAGATGTCCATCGACACGATGCAGCGCATGTACGAGATCACGTCGAAGATGGCCGCCGTCACGCACCACATGGACGGCCTGACGCATGAAATGCTGGACGTCACAAGCAATATGCGTGACGAGATCGCCAATTTCGACGACTTCTTCCGGCCGATCCGCAGCTACTTCTATTGGGAGAAGCACTGTTTCGACATCCCGGTCTGCTGGTCGCTGCGATCAATCCTGGACGCCCTTGACGGCCTGGATCAGATCGTCGAGAAGTTCAAGTATCTTTCCGACGATCTCGCCCAGATGGACGCGTTGCTGCCCCAGATGCTGGCGCAGATGCCGCCGATGATCGCGACCATGACGACGATGAAACAGATGATGCTGACCATGCACAGCTCGATGAACTCGATGTATGACCAGATGGACGTGATGAGTCAGAACTCGACCGCCATGGGTCAGGCATTCGACGCGGCCAAGAACGACGACTCGTTCTACATTCCGCCGGAGGTCTTCGACAACCCCGATTTCAAGCGCGGCTTGAAGATGTTCCTGTCGCCCGACGGCCACGCCGCCCGCTTCATCATCTCCCATGACGTCCCTCCGGCGACGCCCGAAGGGATTTCGCACGTCGACCCGATCAAGTTGGCGGCGAAGGAAGCCGTCAAGGGCACGCCACTGGAGGGTTCCAAGATCTGGCTCGGTGGCACGGCCGCGGTTTACAAGGACATGCGCGACGGATCCAAGTACGACCTGATGATCGCCGGGATATCGGCGGCCAGCCTGATTCTGATCATCATGTTGATCATCACCCGCAGCCTGGTCGCCGCGATCACCATCGTGGGGACGGTGCTGATTTCGTTGGGGGCCTCATTCGGCCTTTCGGTGCTGGTCTGGCAGGACATCCTGGGCATTAAGCTGCACTGGATGGTGCTGGCGATGTCCGTCATCCTGCTATTGGCGGTGGGATCCGACTACAACCTGCTGCTGGTTTCCCGGTTCAAAGAGGAGATCCAGGCCGGAATCAAGACCGGGATCATCCGGTCGATGGCCGGCACCGGCGCGGTGGTGACGTCTGCCGGTCTGGTGTTCGCCGCCACCATGTCGACGTTTGCGATCAGCCCGCTACGGGTCATGGGGCAGGTGGGAACCACCATCGCTCTGGGTCTGTTGTTCGACACGCTGATCGTGCGTTCGTTCATGATGCCGTCGGTCGCCGCCTTGATGGGCCGCTGGTTCTGGTGGCCGACGCAAGTTCGCCCGCGTCCGGCCAGTCGGATGCTGCAGCCGTACGGGTCGCGTCCGGCGGTTCGCACCCTGCTCGATGAACCCCTGCTGTCGCCCGGCAATGGCCAGTCGCCCAACGGGGAGGCAGCCAACACCGATCGCTTCCAGGCGAGCTCACCGCACTACTGACCGGATGATTCGGTTGTCCACCGATTGGTGGAGTGAAACAAATTAACCCCGGGCCGGGCCCGGGGTTAATTGCGTGAGTTAGGGAGTTAGCCCCAGTTCCAGACCGACATGTCGCCGGGCGGGTACTGGCCGCACACGTCGGTCGCCTTGGCGACGACGCCCTTGTTGTTGAAGAAGATCTTCATGTGATTGGGCCAGGCCAGCCACAGCGGATCGGCTTGGGGTGCAAAAAAGTTTTCGGAATAGCTCCTGCGGTCCTGCGGTGACAACGCATAAAACCAGTGCGCCTTGTCGATGGCCGCCTGGTTGACGTTCGGGTGGTTGTTGAAGTCGATCATGTACCGCTGGTAGTACACCGGGCTGGTGTCCCTGGTCGCGGCGAGGATCTGCTCGGCGTCACAGGTGGTGTTGATCATCCGGCGGGGGATCGGGAAATCCTCCGTGGAGTCCGCCACCGCGGTCGTCGGGACGGTCACAGCGGCCATACCCATTGCAAGGAAAACGGCGCCTGCGCGCAGGCACGAACTCAGCCGAGACATAGTTATTACGGTAGCACTTCTGGTGGGCCGCGGGCGAGTCTTGGTCGACTTCTAGTCCGTCTCACTAGCCGTCGCTATCAGGGACGATGACGTGTGAGGGGTCGGGCCGCAGGTCGGCTGGAGCCTGGCTGTAGTCGCCGAACGGGCCATCGCGCCGCTGCACTGCTGCCCGTACCCCCTGGGTTTGGGCGGTGTTGATGAAGTCGAGCGCGTCGGGGGTATTGCGCATCAGGCCGTCCAAGATGCCGCCCAGCGTCTGGGTGGAGGCCAGCCCCATGTTCTCGTAAGCCTGGTTGACGATCAGCTTCTGCGCCCGCAGCTGCGACAGCGGGATTTGTGCCAGCTCGGCCGCGATTTCGGCGACCCGCGCCTCGAGGCGTTCGAACGGCACCGCCTCGTTGATCAGTTCGATCTCGGCGGCCTGGACCCCGGTCAGCGGCCGGCCGGTCAGCGAGTGCCACTTGGCCTTGGCCAGGCTCAGCCGGTATAGCCACATGCCGGTCAGGTAGGCCCCCCACATCCGGCTGTACGGCGTGCCGATCACGGCGTCTTCGCTGGCGACGATGATGTCGGCGCACAGCGCGTAGTCGCTCGCCCCGCCGACACACCAGCCGTGCACCTGCGCAATCACCGGCTTGGACGCCCGCCAGATGGCCATGAACT
>CAWFHQ010000005.1:0-1172156 GCA_963815705.1 uncultured Actinomycetota bacterium | reverse complement strand
GGTGGTGGCCGGTGAGGCGTGTCCGGTCGAGGTGGTGGATCGGTGGGCGCCGGGGCGGGTGATGATCAACGCTTACGGGCCGACTGAGGGCACGGTGTATGCGGCGATGAGTGCCCCGTTGGTGACGGGCTCGGGTGCGGTGCCGATCGGTTCGCCGGTGGCGGGGGCGGCGTTGTTTGTGCTGGATAAGTGGCTGCGCCGGGTGCCTGAGGGTGTGGTCGGTGAGTTGTATATCGCCGGTGGTGGGGTGGCGTGTGGGTATGTGCGCCGGGCTGGGTTGACCGGGTCGCGGTTTGTGGCGTGTCCGTTCGGGGAGCCGGGGGCCCGGATGTATCGGACCGGGGATCTGGTGTCCTGGGGTGCTGATGGGCAGTTGCGGTATGTGGGGCGTGCCGATGAGCAGGTCAAGATCCGCGGGTTCCGCATTGAGCTCGGTGAGGTGCAGGCGGCCCTGGCCGGTGTGGATGGGGTGGGGCAGGCGGTGGTGATCGCCCGTGAGGACCGGCCCGGCGATAAGCGTCTGGTGGGCTATGTGACCGGGACGGTGGATCCGGCCGCTGCGCGCAGCGTGCTGGCCGAGCGGCTGCCGTCCTATATGGTGCCGTCCGCGATCGTGGTGCTCGACGCGTTGCCGTTGACGGTCAACGGCAAACTCGATAAGCGGGCCCTACCGGCACCGGAATACCAGGATGTCGATCGTTACCGGGCCCCGGCCGACCCGGTTGAGGAGATCCTGGTCGACATCTACGCCCAGGTGCTGGGTGTCGAGCGCGTCGGGGTCGACGACTCGTTCTTCGAACTGGGTGGGGACAGCATTTTGTCCATCCAGGTGGTAGCGCGGGCCAGGGCAGCCGGTGTGCTGTTCAAGCCGCGCGATGTTTTCGTGGAGCAGACCGTTGCCAGTCTGGCCCGGGTGGCCAGTGTGGCCACCGGTGAGGGTGACCTGGTCGATGAGGGTCTGGGGCCGGTGGTGGCCACCCCGATCATGCGCTGGCTGCAGGGTGTGGACGGGCCGACCGACCAGTTCAACCAGACCATCGTGGTACAGGCTCCTGCGGGGGTCAGCGAGACCGATGTGGTGGCGGTGTTGCAGGCTTTGCTGGATCGGCATGCCATGCTGCGGCTGCGTGTCGATGACGACGGCGCCGGCGGTTGGTCGCTACACGTGCCCGAGGTGAGGTCGGTGGACGCCGGTGGGTGTCTGCAGTCAGTGGACGTGTTATCCGATGAGGCGCTGGTAAAGGCGCGGTCGCGGTTGAATCCGGCTGCCGGGGCGATGCTCAGCGCGGTGTGGGTGGCTTCTACCGGCCAGTTGGCGTTGATCATTCACCATTTGGCCGTCGACGGGGTGTCCTGGCGAATTCTGTTGGAGGACCTCAACATCGCCTGGGCTCTGCATCACACTGGGCAGCCGGTGGTGTTGCCGGCGGGCGGGACATCGTTTGCCCGGTGGGCGTCGCTGCTGGCTGAGCATGCGCACGCCCCGACGGTTGTGGTCCAGGCCGAGGCATGGCGCCAGGTGGCGGCGACGCCTGCTGCGTTGCCGGCGGTGCAACCTGCGGTGGATACGTTCGCCACGGCCGGGCACTTGTCGGTGGAGTTGGACGCCGAGACGACTCGCATGCTGCTCGGTGAGGTGCCGACGGCGTTTCATGGCGGGGTGCAAGACGTCTTGCTGATCGCGTTCGGGTTGGCGTTGACGGAGCTTTTAGGCACCGGTAACGCGCCGATCGGCATCGATGTCGAAGGTCACGGGCGCGATGAGGAACTGGCCGATGTGGACCTGTCGCGCACCGTGGGATGGTTTACCACCAAATTCCCGGTGTCATTGGCGGTCGGTGGGCTGAGCTGGGCGCAGGTGAGGGCTGGTGACGCGGCGCTGGGGGCGCTGGTCAAAGACGCCAAAGAACAGCTTCGCACCCTCCCGGAGGGTTTGACCTATGGTCTGCTGCGCTACTTGAACGCCGATATTGACTTGGGCGGGTCTGACCCGGCGATCGGGTTCAACTACCTGGGGCGGCTTGGCGGTGCGGCGGCCCCGATCTCCGGTGATCTGTGGCGGATCAGCCAGGAGGGCTTGTCGTGGACCACCGCGGCCGCGGCGGTGCCCATGCCGCTGATACACACCTTGGACCTCAACGCGGGAACCGTCGACACCGACACTGGCCCGCACCTGCACGCCAACTGGACGTGGGCGCCCTCGGCAGTTGATCGTGCGCAGGTCAGCCGGCTGAGCCGGTTGTGGTTTGACGCCCTGGCCGGTATCTGCGCGCATGTCAAGCGCGGTGGGGGCGGGTTGACGCCCTCCGATATCGGGCTTGCCGGTCTTAGCCAACAGCAGATCGACGAGCTCCAGCGACGATATGCGGATTGCTGACGTCTTACCGCTGACCCCTCTTCAACAGGGTCTGCTCTTCCACGCCAGCACCGCACTGGGTAGCGACGATGTAGACGATGTATATGCGGTGCAAATCGATATCACCGTGACAGGCCCGCTCGACCCGCACCGCCTGCGCGATGCGGTGCACACGGTGGTCAACCGGCATCCAAACTTGGTCGCCCGATTCTTGGAACAGTTCGACCAGCCGGTGCAGGTCATCCCTGCTGATCCCGTGGCGCCCTGGCGTTATATCGACCTTGACGGTGGCGCCGGCGCCGACGTCGGTCTCGATGAGCGGATACAACGGGTGTGTGCCGCCGAACGCGCCGCGGTCGGCGACCTCGCCGAGCAGCCGCCCTTTCGGGCCGCTTTGATCCGCACCGCACAAGATCGGCACCGGTTTGTGCTGACCTTTCACCACATCGTGCTGGATGGCTGGTCGCTGCCGATCCTGTTGCAGGAAATCTTCGCCAGCTACTACGGGCAGCGGTTGCCCGCCGCGGTCCCGTATCGCAGATTTGTTACCTGGCTGGCCGATCGCGACCTTGATGCCGCTCGTGCGGCCTGGCGTGAGGTGTTCGCCGGCTTTGAAACCCCGACACTTGTCGGAGCGCCGGACCGGTTAAGGCTCGGGCAGCGAGGCGTTGCATCGTTTCGGGTACCCGCCGAAACCACGCGGGCCCTTGGCGAGCTGGCGCGCTCCTGCCAGACCACGGTCAACACGGTGTTGCAGGGTGCCTGGGCGCTGCTGCTGACCTCGCTGACCGGTCGACACGATGTCGCCTTCGGTGTCACGGTCTCGGGCAGGCCAGCCGAGGTGATCGGTGCGGACTCGATGGTGGGCCTGTTGATCAACACCGTCCCGGTGCGGGCGCGCATCACGCCGGCAACCACCACCGCACAGCTGCTGAATCAGCTGCAAAGTGCCCACAACGACACGCTCGAGCACCAACACTTGGCGCTGCGCGACATTCACCGTGTCACCGGTCATGACCAGCTGTTCGACACCCTCTTGGCATTCGAAAACTACCCGATCGACCCCGACGCGTTGCTCAGCGTCAACGGGTTGGCCATCACCGAGTTCACCAACCGCGAATACAACCACTACCCGCTAGCGGTGCAAGTCGTGCCGGGCAGCGAACTGGGCCTGCGCGTCGAGTTTGACACCGATGTGTTTGATGCGGGCAGCGTCGAAACACTGATCGGACGGTTGCAGAAGCTGTTGGTGGTGATGGCCGCTGATCCGGGGCGGCGGGTGTCGTCGGTGGATGTGCTTGATGAGGCTGAGCGGGTCCGGCTGGACGACATCGGTAATCGGGCGGTGTTGGCTCGGCCGGCAGTGCCGGGGGTGTCGATTCCGGGGTTGTTTGCTGCGCAGGTGGGGCGTGTCCCGGGGGCGGTGGCGCTGAGTTTCCAGGGCCGTTCGTGGACGTATCGCGAGCTGGATGAGGCGTCGAATCGGTTGGCGCACTTGTTGGTTGGGCAGGGGGCGGGTCCGGGGCAGCGGGTGGGGTTGTTGTTGTCGCGGTCGGCGCAGGCGATCGTGGCGATTTTGGGGGTGCTCAAGACGGGGGCGGCGTATGTGCCGATCGACCCGACAGTGCCGGTGGCGCGTCTTGAGTTCACGCTTGCTGATGCGGCGCCGATTGCTGTGATCACCACTGCGGAGTTGGCTGGGCGGTTAGACGGGTGCGATCTGCCGGTCGTCGATGTCGAGGACCCCCGCATTGATACTCAACCGAGCACGGCGCTTGCCGGCGCCGGCGGCCGAGGACATCGCCTATCTGATTTACACCTCGGGCACTACCGGGGTCCCGAAGGGGGTGGCCATCAGCCACCGCAATGTGACCCAGTTGCTCGAGGGCGCGGGTGAGCGCCTGGAGTTGGCGGGGCAGGTGTGGTCGCAGTGGCATTCGTTGGCGTTTGACGTCTCGGTGTTTGAGATGTGGGGTGCGTTGTTGCATGGTGGGCGGCTGGTGGTGGTGCCCGAGTCGGTGGCGCGCTCCCCGCAGGATTTTCATTCCTTGCTGGTTGCTGAGCGGGTCGGTGTGTTGAGCCAGACCCCGTCGGCGTTTTATGCGTTGCAAACAGCTGATGAGCTGGTCACCGAGCGGGGAGATCAGCTGAAGCTTCAGGCTGTGGTGTTCGCCGGGGAGGCGCTGGAACCGCAGCGTCTGGCGACGTGGTTGGAGCACCACCCGGCGTTACCGCGTCTGATCAATATGTATGGCACTACCGAGACGACGGTGCATGCCTCGTTCAGGGAGATCGTCGACGGCGATGTCGAGGTGCATGTCAGCCCGGTGGGGGTGCCGTTGGCGCATCTGGCGTTTTTTGTGCTGGATGGGTGGTTGCGGCCGGTGCCGGCCGGTGTGGTCGGTGAGTTGTATGTGGCCGGTTCGGGAGTGGGCTATGGGTATGTGGGTCGGGCGGGGTTGACCGGGTCGCGGTTTGTGGCGTGTCCGTTCGGGGAGCCGGGGGCGCGCATGTATCGGACCGGGGATGTGGTGTGTTGGGGTGCTGATGGGCAGCTGCGGTATCTGGGCCGTGCTGATGATCAGGTCAAGATCCGCGGGTTCCGTATTGAGCTGGGTGAGGTTCAGGCCGTGTTGGCCGGTGTGGATGGGGTGGGCCAGGCGGTGGTGATCGCCCGCGAGGACCGGCCCGGCGAAAAGCGTCTGGTGGGCTATGTCACCGGGACCGCTGATCCGGCCGCGGCGCGCAGCGTGCTGGCCGATCGGTTGCCGCCGTATATGGTGCCGGCCGCGATCGTGGTGCTCGACGCGTTGCCGTTGACGGTCAACGGCAAACTCGATAAGCGGGCCTTGCCGGCACCGGAATACCAGGAAGTTGATCATTACCGCGCGCCGGCGACTCTTACCGAGGAGATCGTGGCCGGTATCTATGGCCAGGTGCTCGGCTTGGAGAGGGTCGGGGTCGACGAGTCGTTCTTCGAGTTGGGTGGGGATTCGTTGTCGGCGATGCGGGTGATCGCGGCGGTCAATAAGTCGTTCGATGCCGGACTTTCGGTGCGTGCTTTGTTCGAGGCGCCCACGGTTGCCCAGTTGGTGCCTCGGATTGGTGCCGATGAGGGTGGGTTGGAGCCGTTGGTGGCCGGTGAGCGGCCGGCGGTGGTGCCGTTGTCGTTTGCCCAGTCCCGGTTGTGGTTTTTGGATCAGTTGCAGGGGCCGTCGCCGATTTACAACATGGCGGTGGCGTTGCAGCTGTCTGGGCGTCTTGATGCCGACGCGTTGGGTGCGGCGCTGGCCGATGTGGTGGGCCGCCATGAGAGTCTGCGCACGCTGTTTGCGGCGCCTGAGGGGATCCCCCAGCAGGTGGTTATCCCTGTTGAGCGGGCTGATTTGGGGTGGCAGGTGGTGGATGCGGCCGGCTGGCCGGCGCACCGGCTGGAGGAGGCCATCGGCGAGACAGCCGGCCACAGTTTTGACTTGGCCACTGAAATCCCGTTGCGGGCACGGCTTTTCCGCATCGCCGACCAGGAGCACGTGCTGGTGGCTGTGGTGCACCATATCGCCGCCGATGGCTTGTCGATCACCCCGTTGGTGGCTGATTTGGGGGTGGCGTATGGCGCCCGGTGCGCGGGGCAGGTCCCGGGGTGGGCGCCGTTGGCGGTGCAGTATGTCGATTACACGCTGTGGCAACGTACGCAGCTGGGGGATCTGACCGACAGCGACAGCCGCATTGCCGCGCAGTTGGGGTATTGGGAAGAGGCTTTGGCCGGGCTGCCCGAGCGGCTGGCGCTGCCCACCGATCGGCCCTATCCGCCGGTTGCTGATTACCGTGGCGCTTCTGTGGTGGTGGACTGGCCGGCCGAGTTGCAGCAGCGGGTGCGCGAGGTGGCCCGCAAGCATGATGCGACCAGCTTTATGGTGATGCAGGCCGCCTTGGCGGTGTTGTTGTCCAAGCTGAGTGCCAGCTCTGATGTGGCGGTGGGGTTCCCGATCGCCGGGCGGCGTGACCCTGCCCTCGATGAGTTGGTGGGTTTTTTCGTCAACACCTTGGTGCTGCGGGTGGATCTGGCGGGGGATCCCAGCGTTGCTGAGGTGTTGGCTCAGGTGCGAGCACGCAGCCTGGCCGCCTACGAGCACCAGGATGTGCCTTTTGAGGTGCTGGTGGAGCGGCTCAACCCGACCCGGTCGCTGACTCATTCCCCGTTGGTTCAGGTGGTGTTGGCCTGGCAGAACAATGAGCCCGCGACGCTGAGTTTGGGGGATCTTCAGGTCACGCCGCTGCCGGCGGATACGCGCACCGCCCGCATGGATTTGACGTTGTCGTTGGCTGAACGCTGGACGGAGGCTGGTGAGCCTGCCGGGATCGGCGGGGAGGTGGAGTTTCGCACCGATGTGTTTGATGCGGGCAGCGTCGAAACACTGATCGGACGGTTGCAGAAGCTGTTGGTGGTGATGGCCGCTGATCCGGGGCGGCGGGTGTCGTCGGTGGATGTGCTTGATGAGGCTGAGCGGGTCCGGCTGGACGACATCGGTAATCGGGCGGTGTTGGCTCGGCCGGCAGTGCCGGGGGTGTCGATTCCGGGGTTGTTTGCTGCGCAGGTGGGGCGTGTCCCGGGGGCGGTGGCGCTGAGTTTCCAGGGCCGTTCGTGGACGTATCGCGAGCTGGATGAGGCGTCGAATCGGTTGGCGCACTTGTTGGTTGGGCAGGGGGCGGGTCCGGGGCAGCGGGTGGGGTTGTTGTTGTCGCGGTCGGCGCAGGCGATCGTGGCGATTTTGGGGGTGCTCAAGACGGGGGCGGCGTATGTGCCGATCGACCCGACAGTGCCGGTGGCGCGTCTTGAGTTCACGCTTGCTGATGCGGCGCCGATTGCTGTGATCACCACTGCGGAGTTGGCTGGGCGGTTAGACGGGTGCGATCTGCCGGTCGTTGATGTTGAGGACCCGCGCATCGACAGCCAGCCCGGCACCGCACTGCCGGCGCCGGCGGCCGAGGACATCGCCTACCTGATTTACACCTCGGGCACCACTGGGGTCCCGAAGGGGGTGGCTGTTACCCACCGCAATGCGACGCAGCTGTTGGAATCCTTGCCTGCCGACTTGCCACCAGGACCGGGGCAGGTGTGGGCGCAGTGGCATTCGTTGGTTTTCGATGTGTCGGTGCATGAGATTTTTGGTGCGTTGTTGCATGGTGGGCGCCTGGTGGTGGTGCCCGAGTCGGTGGCGGCTTCCCCGGACGACCTTCATGCGTTGCTGGTCGCTGCAAAGGTCAGTGTCTTGAGCCAAACCCCGTCGGCGGTGGGGATGCTCTCGCCGCAGGGGTTGGAGTCGACGGCGTTGGTGGTGGCCGGTGAGGCGTGTCCGGTCGAGGTGGTGGATCGGTGGGCGCCGGGGCGGGTGATGATCAACGCTTACGGGCCGACTGAGGGCACGGTGTATGCGGCGATGAGTGCCCCGTTGGTGACGGGCTCGGGTGCGGTGCCGATCGGTTCGCCGGTGGCGGGGGCGGCGTTGTTTGTGCTGGATCAAGTGGCTGCGCCGGGTGCCTGAGGGTGTGGTCGGTGAGTTGTATATCGCCGGTGGTGGGGTGGCGTGTGGGTATGTGCGCCGGGCTGGGTTGACCGGGTCGCGGTTTGTGGCGTGTCCGTTCGGGGAGCCGGGGGCGCGGATGTATCGGACCGGGGATGTGGTGTGTTGGGGTGCTGATGGGCAGCTGCGGTATCTGGGCCGCGCTGATGATCAGGTCAAGATCCGCGGGTTCCGTATTGAGCTGGGTGAGGTTCAGGCCGTGTTGGCCGGTGTGGATGGGGTGGGCCAGGCGGTGGTGATCGCCCGCGAGGACCGGCCCGGCGAAAAGCGTCTGGTGGGGTATGTCACCGGGGCAGCTGATCCGGCCGCTGCGCGCAGCGTGCTGGCTGAGCGGCTCCCGCCGTATATGGTGCCGGCCGCGATCGTGGTGCTCGACGCGTTGCCGTTGACGGTCAACGGCAAACTCGATAAGCGGGCCTTGCCGGCACCGGAATACCAGGAAGTTGATCATTACCGCGCGCCGGCGACTCTTACCGAGGAGATCGTGGCCGGTATCTATGGCCAGGTGCTCGGCTTGGAGAGGGTCGGGGTCGACGAGTCGTTCTTCGAGTTGGGTGGGGATTCGTTGTCGGCGATGCGGGTGATCGCGGCGGTCAATAAGTCGTTCGATGCGGGCGTTTCGGTGCGTGCTTTGTTCGAGGCGCCCACGGTTGCCCAGTTGGTGCCTCGGATTGGTGCCGATGAGGGTGGGGTGGAGCCGTTGGTGGCCGGTGAGCGGCCGGCGGTGGTGCCGTTGTCGTTTGCCCAGTCCCGGTTGTGGTTTTTGGATCAGTTGCAGGGGCCGTCGCCGATTTACAACATGGCGGTGGCGTTGCAGCTGTCTGGGCGTCTTGATGCCGACGCGTTGGGTGCGGCGCTGGCTGATGTGGTGGCCCGCCATGAGAGTCTGCGCACGCTGTTTGCGGCGCCCGAGGGGATCCCCCAGCAGGTGGTTATCCCTGTTGAGCGGGCTGATTTGGGGTGGCAGGTGGTGGATGCGGCCGGCTGGCCGGCGCACCGGCTGGAGGAGGCCATCGACGAGACAGCCGGCCACAGTTTTGACTTGGCCACTGAAATCCCGTTGCGGGCACGGCTTTTCCGCATCGCCGACCAGGAGCACGTGCTGGTGGCTGTGGTGCACCATATCGCCGCCGATGGCTTGTCGATCACCCCGCTGGTGGCTGATTTGGGGGTGGCGTATGGCGCCCGGTGTTCGGGGCAGGTCCCGGGGTGGGCGCCGTTGGCGGTGCAGTATGTCGATTACACGCTGTGGCAACGTACGCAGCTGGGGGATCTGACCGACAGCGACAGCCGCATTGCCGCGCAGTTGGGGTATTGGGAAGAGGCTTTGGCCGGGCTGCCCGAGCGCCTTCAGCTGCCCACCGATCGGCCCTATCCGCCGGTCGCCGATTACCGCGGGGCCTGCGTGGTGGTGGACTGGCCGGCCGAGTTGCAGCAGCGGGTTGCGCGGGTGGCCCGTCAAGCACAGACGCGACCAGCTTTATGGTGATGCAGGCCGCCTTGGCGGTGTTGTTGTCCAAGCTGAGTGCCAGCTCTGATGTGGCGGTGGGGTTCCCGATCGCTGGGCGGCGCGACCCTGCCCTCGATGAGTTGGTGGGTTTTTTCGTCAACACCTTGGTGCTGCGGGTGGATCTGGCGGGGGATCCCAGCGTTGCTGAGGTGTTGGCTCAGGTGCGAGCACGCAGCCTGGCCGCCTACGAGCACCAAGATGTGCCTTTTGAGGTGCTGGTGGAGCGGCTCAACCCGACCCGGTCGCTGACTCATTCCCCGTTGGTTCAGGTGGTGTTGGCCTGGCAGAACAATGAGCCCGCGACGCTGAGTTTGGGGGATCTTCAGGTCACGCCGCTGCCGGCGGATACGCGCACCGCCCGCATGGATTTGACGTTGTCGTTGGCTGAACGCTGGACGGAGGCTGGTGAGCCTGCCGGGATCGGCGGGGAGGTGGAGTTTCGCACCGATGTGTTTGATGCGGGCAGCGTCGAAACACTGATCGGACGGTTGCAGAAGCTGTTGGTGGTGATGGCCGCTGATCCGGGGCGGCGGGTGTCGTCGGTGGATGTGCTGGATGAGGCTGAGCGGGTCCGGCTGGACGACATCGGTAATCGGGCGGTGTTGGCTCGGCCGGCAGTGCCGGGGGTGTCGATTCCGGGGTTGTTTGCTGCGCAGGTGGGGCGTGTCCCGGGGGCGGTGGCGCTGAGTTTCCAGGGCCGTTCGTGGACGTATCGCGAGCTGGATGAGGCGTCGAATCGGTTGGCGCACTTGTTGGTTGGGCAGGGGGCGGGTCCGGGGCAGCGGGTGGGGTTGTTGTTGTCGCGGTCGGCGCAGGCGATCGTGGCGATTGTGGGGGTGCTCAAGACGGGGGCGGCGTATGTGCCGATCGACCCGACAGTGCCGGTGGCGCGTCTTGAGTTCACGCTTGCTGATGCGGCGCCGATTGCTGTGATCACCACTGCGGAGTTGGCTGGGCGGTTAGACGGGTGCGATCTGCCGGTCGTCGATGTCGAGGACCCCCGCATTGATACTCAACCGAGCACGGCGCTTGCCGGCGCCGGCGGCCGAGGACATCGCCTACCTGATTTACACCTCGGGCACTACCGGGGTCCCGAAGGGGGTGGCCATCAGCCACCGCAATGTGACCCAGTTGCTCGAGGGCGCGGGTGAGCGCCTGGAGTTGGCGGGGCAGGTGTGGTCGCAGTGGCATTCGTTGGCGTTTGACGTCTCGGTGTTTGAGATGTGGGGTGCGTTGTTGCATGGTGGGCGGCTGGTGGTGGTGCCCGAGTCGGTGGCGCGCTCCCCGCAGGATTTTCATGCCTTGCTGGTTGCTGAGCGGGTCGGTGTGTTGAGCCAGACCCCGTCGGCGTTTTATGCGTTGCAAACAGCTGATGCGCTGGTCACCGAGCGGGGCAATCAGCTGAAGCTTCAGACGGTGGTGTTCGCTGGGGAGGCGCTGGAACCGCAGCGTCTGGCGACGTGGTTGGAGCACCACCCGGCGTTACCGCGTCTGATCAATATGTATGGCACCACCGAGACGACGGTGCATGCCTCGTTCAGGGAGATCGTCGACGGCGACGTCGAGGGCATGTCAGCCCGGTGGGGGTGCCGTTGGCGCATCTGGCGTTTTTTGTGCTGGATGGGTGGTTGCGGCCGGTGCCGGCCGGTGTGGTCGGTGAGTTGTATGTGGCCGGTTCGGGAGCGGGCTATGGGTATGTGGGTCGGGCGGGGTTGACCGGGTCGCGGTTTGTGGCGTGTCCGTTCGGGGAGCCGGGGGCCCGGATGTATCGGACCGGGGATGTGGTGTGTTGGGGTGCTGATGGGCAGCTGCGGTATCTGGGCCGTGCTGATGATCAGGTCAAGATCCGCGGGTTCCGTATTGAGCTGGGTGAGGTTCAGGCCGTGTTGGCCGGTGTGGATGGGGTGGGCCAGGCGGTGGTGATCGCCCGCGAGGACCGGCCCGGCGAAAAGCGTCTGGTGGGCTATGTCACCGGGACCGCAGACCCGGCCACGGCGCGCAGCGTGCTGGCCGATCGGTTGCCGCCGTATATGGTGCCGGCCGCGATCGTGGTGCTCGACGCGTTGCCGTTGACGGTGAACGGCAAACTCGATAAGCGGGCCTTGCCGGCACCGGAATACCAGGAAGTTGATCATTACCGCGCGCCGGCGACTCTTACCGAGGAGATCGTGGCCGGTATCTATGGCCAGGTGCTCGGCTTGGAGAGGGTCGGGGTCGACGAGTCGTTCTTCGAGTTGGGTGGGGATTCGTTGTCGGCGATGCGGGTGATCGCGGCGGTCAATAAGTCGTTCGATGCCGGACGTTTCGGTGCGTGCTTTGTTCGAGGCGCCCACGGTTGCCCAGTTGGTGCCTCGGATTGGTGCCGATGAGGGTGGGGTGGAGCCGTTGGTGGCCGGTGAGCGGCCGGCGGTGGTGCCGTTGTCGTTTGCCCAGTCCCGGTTGTGGTTTTTGGATCAGTTGCAGGGGCCGTCGCCGATTTACAACATGGCGGTGGCGTTGCAGCTGTCTGGGCGTCTTGATGCCGACGCGTTGGGTGCGGCGCTGGCTGATGTGGTGGGCCGCCATGAGAGTCTGCGCACGCTGTTTGCGGCGCCTGAGGGGATCCCCCAGCAGGTGGTTATCCCTGTTGAGCGGGCTGATTTGGGGTGGCAGGTGGTGGATGCGGCCGGCTGGCCGGCGCACCGGCTGGAGGAGGCCATCGACGAGACAGCCGGCCACAGTTTTGACTTGGCCACTGAAATCCCGTTGCGGGCACGGCTTTTCCGCATCGCCGACCAGGAGCACGTGCTGGTGGCTGTGGTGCACCATATCGCCGCCGATGGCTTGTCGATCACCCCGTTGGTGGCTGATTTGGGGGTGGCCTATACCAGCCGGTGCGCGGGGCAGGTCCCGGGGTGGGCGCCGTTGGCGGTGCAGTATGTCGATTACACGCTGTGGCAGCGCGCGCAGCTGGGCGACCTCGATGACAGCCACAGCCGCATCGCCGCGCAGCTGGCCTACTGGGAAGACGCGCTGGCCGAGCTGCCCGAGCGCCTTCAGCTGCCCACCGATCGGCCCTATCCGCCGGTCGCCGATTACCGCGGGGCCAGCGTGGTGGTGGACTGGCCGGCCGAGTTGCAGCAGCAGGTTGCTCGGGTGGCCGGTCAGCACAGCGCGACCAGCTTCATGGTGATGCAGGCCGCCCTGGCGGTGTTGTTGTCTGAGCTGAGCGCCAGCTCTGATGTGGCGGTGGGGTTCCCGATCGCCGGGCGGCGTGACCCTGCCCTCGATGAGTTGGTGGGTTTTTTCGTCAACACCTTGGTGCTGCGGGTGGATCTGACCGGGGATCCCAGCGTTGCTGAGGTGTTGGCTCAGGTGCGAGCACGCAGCCTGGCCGCCTACGAGCACCAAGATGTGCCCTTTGAGGTGCTGGTGGAGCGGCTCAACCCGACCCGGAGCCGGACCCATCACCCGTTGGTTCAGGTGTTGTTGGCCTGGCAGAACAATGAGCCCGCGACGCTGAGTTTGGGTGATCTGCAGGTCACGCCGCTGCCGGTGGACACTCGCACCGCGCGCATGGATTTGACGTTGTCGTTGGCTGAACGCTTCACGGAGGCCGGACAGCCCGCCGGGATTGGCGGGGAGGTGGAGTTTCGTACCGATGTGTTCGACGCGGCCAGCATCGAGGTGCTGATCGAGCGGCTGCAGCGGGTGTTGGTGGTGATGGCCGCTGATCCGGGGCGGCGGTTGTCGTCGATAGATCTGCTGGATGTCGGTGAGCGGGTCCGCCTGGATGGGTGGGGGAATCGGGCGGTGTTGGCTGAGCCGGCGACGGCGGCGGTGTCGATTCCGGTGTTGTTCGCTGCGCAGGTGGCCCGTGCCCCGGGGGCGGTGGCGCTGAGTTTCCAGGGCCGCTCGTGGACGTATCGCGAGCTGGATGAGGCGTCGAATCGGTTGGCGCACTTGCTGGTTGGACTTGGGGCGGGGCCGGGTCGGTGTGTGGCGTTGCTGTTTTCCCGGTCGGCGCAGGCGATCATGTCGATTGTGGCGGTGCTCAAGACCGGGGCGGCGTATGTGCCGATCGACCCGGCGCTGCCGACGCCGCGGATGGAGTTCATGCTCAGTGATGCGGCGCCGGTCGCCGCGCTCACCACTACCGGGTTGGCCGAGCGGTTAGACGGGTGCGATCTGCCGGTCGTTGACGTTGAGGACCCGCGCATCGACAGCCAGCCCGGCACCGCACTGCCGGCGCCGGCGGCCGAGGACATCGCCTACCTGATCTACACCTCGGGCACCACTGGGGTCCCGAAGGGGGTGGCCATCAGCCACCGCAATGCGACGCAGCTGTTGGAATCCTTGCCTGCCGGTCTGCCGCCGGGACCGGGGCACGTGTGGTCGCAGTGGCACTCCTATAGCTTCGACGTCTCGGTGTGGGAGATCTTTGGGGCGTTGTTGCATGGTGGGCGGCTGGTGGTGGTGCCCGAGTCGGTGGCGGCTTCCCCGGATGACTTTCATGCGTTGCTGGTGGCGGAGAAGGTCAGCGTTTTAGGTCAAACCCCGTCGGCGGTGGGGATGTTGTCACCGCATGGGTTGGAGTCGACGACGTTGATGGTGGCCGGTGAGGCCTGTCCGGTCGAGGTGGTGGATCGGTGGGCGCCGGGGCGGGTGATGATCAACGCCTATGGGCCGACCGAGGCCACGGTGTATGCGGCGATGAGTGCGCCGTTGATCGCGGGGTCGGGTGTGGTGCCGATCGGGTCGCCGGTGTCGGGGGCGGCGTTGTTTGTGCTGGATGGGTGGTTGCGGCCGGTGCCGCCCGGGGTGGTCGGTGAGTTGTATATCGCCGGTCGTGGGGTGACCGCTGGGTATGTGCGCCGGGCCGGGTTGACGGCCTCGCGGTTTGTAGCGTGCCCGTTCGGGCAGCCGGGGGCCCGGATGTATCGCACCGGGGATGTGGTGTCCTGGGGTGCTGATGGGCAGTTGCGGTATCTGGGGCGTGCCGATGAGCAGGTCAAGATCCGCGGGTTCCGCATTGAGCTGGGTGAGGTCCAGGCGGCATTAAGTGCGCTGGCTGGGGTGGGGCAGGCGGTGGTGATCGCCCGCGAGGACCGGCCCGGCGAAAAGCGCCTGGTGGGGTATGTGACCGGGGCGGTCGACCCGGGCGCCGCGCGCAGCGTGCTGGCCGATCGGTTGCCGCCCTATATGGTGCCGGCCGCGATCGTGGTACTCGAGGCACTGCCGTTGACGGTCAACGGCAAGCTCGACAAGCGCGCCCTGCCGGCACCCGAATACCAGGACGGCGATCATTACCGGGCCCCGGCCGACCCGGTTGAAGAGATCCTGGCCGACATCTACGCCCAGGTGCTGGGTGTCGAGCGGGTCGGGGTCGACGACTCATTTTTTAGCCTCGGCGGGGATTCGCTGTCGGCGATGCGGGTCATCGCTGCGATCAATAAATCGTTGGACGCCGGCCTTGCGGTGCGGACCTTGTTCGACGCGCCCACGGTTGCCCAGCTGGCGCCCCGCATCGGCGCCGATGGGGATGGGCTGGAGCCGTTGGTGGCCGGGCCGCGGCCGGACGTGGTGCCGTTGTCGTTTGCCCAGTCCCGGTTGTGGTTCTTAGGCCAGTTGCACGGGCCCTCGCCGGTCTACAACATGGCGGTGGCGTTGCGGCTGCGTGGGCGTCTTGATGCCGCAGCGTTGGGTGCGGCGCTGGCCGATGTGGTGGGCCGCCATGAGAGTCTGCGCACGCTGTTTGCGGCTCCTGAGGGGATCCCCCAGCAGCTGGTTATCCCTGTTGAGCGGGCTGATTTCGGTTGGCAGGTCGTGGATGCGACAGGCTGGCCGGCGCACCGGCTGGAGGAGGCCATCGGTACCGCGGTCCGCCACCCGTTTGACCTGACCATCGAGATCCCGTTGCGGGCACGGCTTTTCCGTATCGCCGAGGACGAGCACGTCCTGGTGGCTGTGGTGCACCATATCGCCGCCGATGGCTTGTCGATCACCCCGCTGGTGGGTGATCTGGGTGTGGCCTATACCAGCCGGTGCGCCGGGCAGGTCCCGGGGTGGGCGCCGTTGGCGGTGCAGTATGTCGATTACACGTTGTGGCAGCGCGCGCAGCTGGGCGACCTCGATGACAGCCACAGCCGCATCGCCGCGCAGTTGGGGTATTGGGAAGAGGCTTTGGCCGGGCTGCCCGAGCGCCTTCAGCTGCCCACCGATCGGCCCTATCCGCCGGTCGCCGATTACCGCGGGGCCAGTGTGGCCGTGGACTGGCCCGTCGAGCTGCAGCAGCGGTTGCGTGCAGTGGCAGCAGACCACAACGTGACGAGCTTTATGGTGATGCAGGCGGCCCTGGCGGTGCTGTTGTCCAAGCTGAGCGCCAGTGCTGATGTGGCGGTGGGATTCCCGATCGCCGGGCGGCGCGATCCCGCCCTCGGTGAATTGGTGGGATTTTTCGTCAACACCTTGGTGCTGCGAGTGGATCTGGCCAGGGACTCCACGGTTGCCGCGTTGCTGGCTCAGGTGCGTCAGCGCAGCCTGGCCGCCTACGAGCACCAGGATGTGCCCTTTGAGGTGCTGGTGGATCGGCTCAACCCGACCCGATCGCTGACTCATTCCCCGTTGGTTCAGGTGATGTTGGCCTGGCAGAACAATGAGCCCGCGACGCTGGGATTGGGTGATCTTCAGGTCACGCCGCTGCCGGCGGATACCCACACCGCGCGCATGGATTTGACGTTGTCGTTGGGTGAACGCTTCACGGAGGCCGGTGAGCCCGCCGGGATTGGCGGGGAGGTGGAGTTTCGTACCGATGTGTTCGACGCGGGCAGCATCGAGGTGCTGATCGAGCGGCTGCAGCGGGTGTTGGTGGTGATGGCCGCTGATCCGGGGCGGCGGTTGTCGTCGATCGATGTGCTTGATGAGGCTGAGCGGGTCCGGCTGGATGGCATGGGGTAATCGGGCGGTGTTGGCTCGGCCGGCAGTGCCGGGGGTGTCGATTCCGGCGGTTGTTTGCTGCGCAGGTGGGGCGTGTTCCGGGGGCGGTGGCGCTGAGTTTTGAGGGCCGCTCGTGGACGTACCGGGAGCTGGATGAGGCGTCTAATCGGTTGGCGCACTTGTTGGTTGGGCTGGGGGCGGGTCCCGGGGCAGCGGGTGGCGTTGTTGTTGTCGCGGTCGGCGCAGGCGATCGTGGCGATTTTGGGGGTGCTCAAGACGGGGGCGGCGTATGTGCCGATCGACCCGACAGTGCCGGCGGCGCGGATGGAGTTCACGCTTGCTGATGCGGCGCCGATCGCGGTGATCACCACTGCCGGGTTGGCTGGGCGGTTGGACGGGTGCGATCTGCCGGTCGTCGATGTCGAGGATCCCCGCATTGATACCCAACCGAGCACGGCGTTGCCGGCGCCGGCGGCCGAGGACATCGCCTACCTGATCTACACCTCGGGCACTACCGGTGTCCCGAAGGGGGTGGCCATCAGCCACCGCAATGTGACCCAGCTGCTCGAGACACTGGACGCCGACCTGGAATTGGCGGGACAGGTGTGGTCGCAGTCTCATTCGCTGGCCTTTGACTACTCGGTGTGGGAGATGTGGGGTGCGTTGTTGCATGGTGGGCGGCTGGTGGTGGTGCCCGAGTCGGTGGTCCGCTCACCGGAAGACCTCCACGCCTTGCTGGTTGCTGAGCAAGTCAGTGTGTTAAGCCAGACCCCGTCGGCGTTTTATGCGCTGCAAACCGCCGATGCGCTCGCACCCGAGCTGGGGCAACAGCTCAAGCTCGAGACAGTGGTGTTCGGCGGCGAAGCGCTGGAACCCCAGCGTGTGGGGACGTGGCTGCACAACCACCCGGGATCACCGCGTCTGATCAACATGTACGGCATCACCGAGACGACGGTGCACGCCTCGTTCAGGGAGATCGTCGGCAGTGACGTCGACCGCAATGTCAGCCCGGTCGGGGTGCCGTTGGCGCATCTGGCGTTTTTTGTGCTCGATGGGTGGTTGCGGCCGGTGCCGGCCGGTGTGGTCGGCGAATTGTATGTGGCCGGTGCCGGGCTGGCGTATGGGTATGTCGGCCGGGCCGAGTTGACGGCGTCGCGCTTTGTGGCGTGCCCGTTCGGCGGGGCGGGAGCGCCGGGAACACGGATGTATCGCACGGGGGATGTGGTGTGTTGGGGTGCTGATGGGCAGTTGCGGTATTTGGGGCGTGCTGATGATCAGGTCAAGATCCGCGGGTATCGCATCGAGCTGGGTGAAGTGCGGGCGGCGTTGGCCGGGCTGGACGGGGTGCAGCAGGCGGTGGTGATCGCCCGCGAGGACCGCCCCGGCGAAAAGCGTCTGGTGGGGTATGTCACCGGGACAGCAGACCCGGCCACGGCGCGCACGAAGCTGGCCGAGCGGCTCCCTGCCTACATGGTGCCGACCGCGGTGATGATGGTCGACGCCCTGCCGCTGACGGTTAACGGCAAACTCGACACCCGCGCCCTGCCGGCACCGGACTACCAGGAGGTCGATTATTACCGCGCCCCGGCCGGCCCGGTCGAGGAGACCCTGGCCGGCATTTACGCCCAGGTCCTCGGGTTGGAGCGGGTCGGGGTCGACGACTCGTTCTTCGAGCTGGGCGGGGACAGCATCTTGTCGATGCAGGTGGTGGCGCGGGCCCGGATGGCTGGTCTGCTATGTCGGCCGCGCGACATTTTCGTCGAGCAGACCGTGGCCCGGCTGGCCGAGGTGGCCCGCCCGGCCCCGTTGGTCTCCATTTCCATCGGTCCGCAACCCAGGGTCGATGAGGGCGTCGAGCACATGGTGGCAACCCCGATCATGCACTGGCTGCGCGGCCTGGGTGGCCCGGTTGAGCAGTTCAACCAGGCGGTGGTGGTGCGGGCACCCGTGGGGGCGACCGAGGCGGATGCAGTGGTGGTGTTGCAGGCCCTGCTGAATCGGCATCCCATGCTGCGGCTGCGCGCCGTCGACGAAGGCGCCCGCGGCTGGTCGTTGACGGTGCTCGAGGCGGGATTAGTCCATGCGAGTGCGCACCTGCAAGCCGTGGAGGCGCTATCCGATGAGGCGGTGGTGCAGGCGCGGTCGCGGTTGAACCCGGCCGTCGGGGCGATGGTCAGCGCGTTGTGGGTGGCCTCCACCGGCCAGTTGGTGTTGATCATTCACCATCTGGCCATCGATGGGGTCTCGTGGCGGATTCTGCTGGCTGACTTGAACATCGCCTGGGTTCAGCATCGCGGTGGGCAGCCGGTGGCCTTGTCAGCGGAGGGGACGTCGTTTGACCAGTGGGCATCACTGCTGGCCGAGTATGCGCGCCGCCCGGAAATCGTGGCCCAGGCGGACGCTTGGCGGCAAGTGGCCGCGGCGCCGGCCGCGCTGTCGGCGGTGCAACCTGCGATAGATACATTTGCCACGGCCGGGCACATGTCGGTGTCGCTGGACGCCGAGACGACCCGGATGCTGCTCGGTGAGGTGCCGGCGGCGTTTCATGCCGGAGTGCAAGACATTCTGTTGATCGCGTTCGGCTTGGCCTGGGCGCAGTTCTTGGGTAGCGGCGGCGTGCCGATCGGTATCGATGTGGAGGGCCATGGCCGCTACGAGGAGCTGGCCCCCGATCTTGACCTGTCGCACACCGTGGGGTGGTTCACGGCCATATACCCGGTATCGTTGGCGGTCGGCGGGGTGTCCTGGGCGCAGGTGGTGGCCGGTGAGGCCGCGTTGGCGGCGGTGATCAAGGATGCCAAAGAACAGCTTCGCGCTCTTCCGGACCCACTGACGTACGGTTTGCTGCGCTATCTGAACACCGATGTGAAGCTGGCCGGGCCGGATCCGTCGATCGGTTTCAACTATCTGGGGCGGCTGGGCGCGGCGGCGGCCGAGGTCTCCGATGATTTCTGGCGCATCTGCCAAGACGACGAGGCGGCTGCCGGCGCCAGCGCGGCCGTACCCATACCGCTGCCGCACACCGTGGAGCTCAACGCCGCCACCGTCGATACCGACACGGGCCCACATCTGCACGCCAACTGGACGTGGGCGCAATCGGCGCTTGATGACGCGCAGGTCAGCCGGCTGAGCCAATTGTGGTTTGACGCCCTCGCCGGTATTTGCGCGCACGTGCAAGGCGGTGGCGGTGGGTTCACGCCCTCCGATATCACGCCCGCGCGTCTTAGCCAGCAGCAGATCGACGAGCTCCAGCGTCAATATCGGATCGCTGACATCCTGCCCCTGACTCCCGCTGCAAGAGGGGCTGCTCTTTCACGCTAGAGCCGCACGGGGTCATGACGACGACGTGTATGCGGTGCAGGTGGATATCACCATGATCGGTCCGCTGGACCAGCACCGCCTGCGCGACGCGGTGCGCACGGTGGTTAACCGGCATCCGAACCTGGTGGCCCGCTTCTGTGAACAGTTCGACCAGCCGGTGCAGATCATCCCGACCGATCCCGTGGCGCCCTGGCGGTATGTCGAGCTGGATGCGCGGTGACGGCGATCTCGGCGAGCGGGTTCAGCAGCTGTGCGCTGACGAACGCGCTGCGGTCTGCGACCTCGCCGACCAGCCGGCCTTCCGGGCCGCTTTGATCCGCACCGCACGCGATCGGCACCGGTTCGTGCTCACCAATCACCACATCGTGTTCGATGGCTGGTCACTGCAGATCCTGTTGCGGGAAATCTTCGCCAGCTACTACGAGCTGCGGCTGCCCGCGTCCGCGCCGTATCGCAGGTTTGTTACCTGGCTGGCCGGTCTGGATCGCGATGCCGCCCGTGCAGCATGGGGTGAGGTCTTCGCCGGCTTCGACACCCCGACCTTGGTCGGTCCGCCGGACCGGTTGGGGCTCGGGCAGCGAGGCGTTGCATCGTTCCGGGTGCCCGAGCAAACCACAAGGGCCCTTAGTGAGCTGGCGCGCTCATGCCACACCACCGTCAACACCGTGTTGCAGGGCGCCTGGGCGCTGCTGCTGAGCTCGCTGACCGGTCAGCACGATGTTGCTTTCGGCGCCGTGGTCTCGGGTAGGCCGGCCGAGGTGGCCGGCGTGGACTCCATGGTGGGGCTGTTGATCAACACAGTGCCGGTGCGGGCGACTATCAAGTCGGCAACCACCAGCGCGGACCTGCTCGACCAGCTGCAGAGCGCTCACAACGACACGCTCGAGCACCAGCACCTGGCGCTCAGCGACATCCACCGCGTCACTGGCCATGATCAACTGTTTGACACCGTCTTCGTGTACGAAAACTACCCGGTCGACACTTCGGCCTTGTCGAGTGCCGACGGGCTGGCCATCACCGAGTTCACCACCCGCGACTACTACCACTACCCGCTTGACGGTCCAAGCCGCGCCGGGCAGCGAACTGGGCCTTCGCGTCGAATTCCGCACGGATGTTTTCGACGTGGCCAGCATCGAAGCGCTGATCGAGCGGTTCAAGCGGGTATTGGTGGCGATGACCGCCGACCCGACACGGCGGCTGTCGTCGCTGGATCTGCTCGATGAGGGTGAGCGCGCCCGCCTGGATGGGTGGGGTAATCGGGCGGTGTTGAGCCAGCCGGTGCCGGCGTCGGTGTCGATTCCGGGGGTGTTTGCCGCGCAGGTCGCGAGCGCCCCGGATGCGGCGGCGATCAGCTGCGGGGATCGTTCGTGGACCTACCGCGAGCTGGATGAGGCGTCGAATCGGTTGGCGCACTTGCTGGTTGGACTTGGGGCGGGGCCGGGTCGGTGTGTGGCGCTGCTGTTTTCCCGGTCGGCCGAGGCGATCATGTCGATTTTGGCGGTGCTCAAGACCGGGGCGGCGTATGTGCCGATCGACCCGGCGCTGCCGACGCCGCGGATGGAGTTCATGCTCGGTGATGCGGCGCCGGTGGCCGCGCTGAGTACCACCGGGTTGGCGGAGCGGCTGGACGGGTGTGATCTGCCGGTCGTTGATGTCGAGGACCCGCGCATCCAGACGTATCCGTGCACGGGTTGCCGGCGCCGGCGGCCGAGGACATCGCCTACCTGATTTACACCTCGGGCACGACGGGGGTGCCCAAGGGGGTGGCTGTTACCCATCGCAATGTGACGCAGTTGTTGGAGTCGTTGCACGCCGATCTGCCGCCGGGGCCCGGGCAGGTGTGGGCGCAGTGGCATTCGTTGGTTTTCGATGTGTCGGTGCATGAGATTTTTGGTGCGTTGTTGCATGGTGGGCGCCTGGTGGTGGTGCCCGAGTCGGTGGCGGCTTCCCCGGACGACCTTCATGCGTTGCTGGTCGCTGCAAAGGTCAGTGTCTTGAGCCAAACCCCGTCGGCGGTGGGGATGCTCTCGCCGCAGGGGTTGGAGTCGACGGCGTTGGTGGTGGCCGGTGAGGCGTGTCCGGTCGAGGTGGTGGATCGGTGGGCGCCGGGGCGGGTGATGATCAACGCTTACGGGCCGACTGAGGGCACGGTGTATGCGGCGATGAGTGCCCCGTTGGTGACGGGCTCGGGTGTGGTGCCGATCGGGTCGCCGGTGGCGGGGGCGGCGTTGTTTGTGCTGGATCAGTGGCTGCGCCGGGTGCCTGAGGGTGTGGTCGGTGAGTTGTATATCGCCGGTGGTGGGGTGGCGTGTGGGTATGTGCGCCGGGCTGGGTTGACCGGGTCGCGGTTTGTGGCGTGTCCGTTCGGGGAGCCGGGGGCCCGGATGTATCGGACCGGGGATCTGGTGTCCTGGGGTGCTGATGGGCAGTTGCGGTATGTGGGGCGTGCCGATGAGCAGGTCAAGATCCGCGGGTTCCGCATTGAGCTCGGTGAGGTGCAGGCGGCCCTGGCCGGTGTGGATGGGGTGGGGCAGGCGGTGGTGATCGCCCGTGAGGACCGGCCCGGCGATAAGCGTCTGGTGGGCTATGTGACCGGGACGGTGGATCCGGCCGCTGCGCGCAGCGTGCTGGCCGAGCGGCTGCCGTCCTATATGGTGCCGGCCGCGATCGTGGTGCTCGACGCGTTGCCGTTGACGGTCAACGGCAAACTCGATAAGCGGGCCCTACCGGCACCGGAATACCAGGATGTCGATCGTTACCGGGCCCCGGCCGACCCGGTTGAGGAGATCCTGGTCGACATCTACGCCCAGGTGCTGGGTGTCGAGCGCGTCGGGGTCGACGACTCGTTCTTCGAACTGGGTGGGGACTCGCTGTCGGCGATGCGCGCTATCGCCGCGATCAACACCAGGCTAGATGTCCGCCTTGCGGTGCCCACGTTATTCCAGGCGCCGTCCGTTCGAGGCCTGAGTCAGCAATTGGGCAGACTTGCCAGCACGGACAGCTTTACGTCCGTGCACGGTCGTGGCACCACCGAGGTGCACGCCGACGACCTCACGCTGGACAAGTTCATCGACGCCGCGACGCTGACCGCCGCCCCGACGCTGCCGGGCCCGAGCGCCGAGATGCGGACGGTCCTGCTGACCGGGGCGACCGGATTCCTCGGGCGTTACCTGGCCCTGGAATGGCTGGAGCGGATGGAACGTGTCGACGGCACGCTGATCTGCTTGGTGCGAGCTGGGTCCGACGAGGATGCGCGGCGCCGGCTCGACAAGACCTTCGACAGCGGCGACCCGGAACTGCTGCGGCACTTCCGGGAACTGGCAGAAGATCATCTGGAGGTGATCGCCGGCGACAAGGGCGAAGCCAACCTTGGCCTGGACCAGCGGACCTGGCAGCTGCTGGCCGACACCGTCGATCTGATCGTCGATCCCGCAGCCCTGGTCAACGGCGTCCTGCCCTACAGCGAGCTGTTCGGCCCCAACGTTGTGGGCACCGCCGAGCTGATCCGCATGGCGCTCACCACGAAGCTCAAGCCCTACACTTACGTCTCGACTGTCGACGTGGGCGACCAGATCGAGCCGTCGGCGTTCACTGAGGATGCCGACATCCGGGTCATCAGCCCCACCCGCCTAATCGACGGCAGCTACGGCAACGGCTACGGCAACAGCAAGTGGGCCGGCGAGGTGCTGCTGCGCGAGGTCAACGATCTGTGCGGGCTACCGGTCTCGGTGTTTCGCAGCGGTAGGATCATGGCCGACACAACATATGGGGGCCAGCTCAACGTGCCGGACCTGTTCACCCGGATGGTGCTGAGCGTGGTGGCCACCGGCATCGCGCCCGGCTCGGCGTACCAGCTCGACTCCGACGGCAACCGGCAACGTGCCCACTACGACGGGCTGCCCGTAGGATTCGTCGCCGAAGCGATCGCCACGCTCGGTGCCCAGGTGGTCGACGGGTTTCAGACCTACCATGTGATGAACCCGCACGACGACGGCATCGGGCTCGACGAATACGTCGACTGGCTGATCGAGGCGGGTTACCCGATCCAACGCATCGACGACTTCGGGGAGTGGTTGCAGCGGCTTGAGACCGCCCTGCGTGCCCTCCCGGATCGACAGCGCCAACACTCGCTGCAGGACTTGTTGCTGTGGCTGTTGCAAGATTCCAGGGATTTCCAACCCTTCGAGCCGACGCGCGGGTCCTCCGCGCCGACCGACCGATTCCGTGCTGCGGTGCAAGAAGCGAAAATCGGCCCCGACAACGACATCCCGCACGTCTCGGCGCCGATCATCATCAAATACGTCACCGACTTGCAACTGCTCGGACTGCTCTAGCTGTACCGACCTGAGAGGTTGGTGACACGGCTTGCTGGTGGTTGGCCGCCGAGTGCGGTGTGGCGCTGGTGATTGTAGGTGTGCAACCAGATGGTGAGCGCTTTGCTTTGTTCGGCGTCGCTGCTATAGGTCTGGGCACCCGCCCATTCGCCGATGAGGGTTCGGTGGAAGCGTTCCACCTTGGCCGTTGGTTTGTAGTCGGTAGAGGCGGGTGCGTCGACGTCACCGCCTACCGCGCGGCGCTTGATCTGCTGATGTCCGGTCGCTATCCGTTCGAAAGCCTGCCCGCCGCTGCGTGCGCCTCGAAGACGCCGGAGAATTGCTGGCTACCATGGCCGGTGAAGGCGACGGTGTCCCGCCAGTACACGGAGTGCTCACACCATGACAACAGCCCGGGTGCCCGGACTGCCGCTCGGCGAGGCCAAAGCCGCCGCCGACGAGGCGGCCGTTCCCAACTACATGGCCGAACTCAGCATCTTCCAGGTGTTGCTGAACCATCCGCAATTGGCGCGCGCCGTCAACGACCTGCTCGCCACCATGCTGTGGCATGGTGCCCTCGACCCACGGTTGCGCGAGCTGGTGATCATGCGGATCGGCTGGCTCACGGCGTGTGACTACGAGTGGACGCAGCACTGGCGCGTCGCGTCGGGACTGGGTGTGACGGCCGACGATCTGCTCGGCGTGCGCGACTGGCAGGAGTACGACGGGTTCGGGCCGACCGAGCGGGCGGTGCTGGCGGCCACCGACGATGTAGTGCGCGACGGTGCGGTAAGTGCTGAGAGCTGGGTTGTCTGCGAACGCGCATTGCAGGGCGACAAAACGGTTCTCATCGAACTCGTCACCGCCATGGGCGCATGGCGAATGGTCGCATCGATTCTGCACAGCCTGCAGGTTCCATTGGAAGAGGGCGTGTCGAGCTGGCCGCCGGACGGCCGGTCACCGTAGATCTCAGACGATCCGGTAGGTCTGCACGGCGTGCGCGACGACGTTGCCGTCGGCGTCGGTAGCGGTGATCTCGGTGAATGTGAGTTCCTTGCGACGCCGCGCGGTTCGGGCATGACACAGCAGCTCGCAGCGCTTGGCGGCGCCGGTGTATTGGATGCTCACCGACGCGGTGGAGGCGCGCATGCCCTTGTCGAATCGTGGTTCGACCAGGCAGCGGCCGCATCGGCAGTGTCCATCATCGGGCTCGCAGCGCTCGACGACGATCCCGACCCCGCCGATGAACGGTGTGGTCAGCATCAGGTCGCGCACCGCTTGACGGTCAATGGACTCAGGCTAGGTAATCGATTGACACCTCAATCAATAACCTCATAGCGTCGGGCAATGCGTACCAGAGTCGTCGAAATGCTCGGGGTCGAGTTCCCCATCTGCGCGTTCAGCCACTGCCGCGACGTGGTGGCCGCGGTGACCAATGCGGGCGGATTCGGCATTCTCGGCGCGGTGGCGCACAGCCCCCAACGACTACAGAACGAACTGACCTGGATCGAGGAGCAGACCGGGGGCAAGCCCTATGGGGTCGACTTGCTGTTGCCACCCAAGTATGTCGGTGCGGACGAAGGCGGCATCGACGCCACACAGGCGCGGGCGCGGCTGCCCGAGGAGCACCGCGCGTTCGTCGACGACATCCTCGCCCGTTACGGAATCACGGCGCCGGCCCAGGAGGCGCGCGCCACCGCTGGCGGCCTCAACATCTCGCCCAAGGGCTACGAACCGCTGCTCGACGTGGCCTTCGCCCACGACATTCGGCTGATTGCCAGCGCACTCGGCCCGCCCCCGGCCGACCTCGTCGAGCGTGCCCACGGCCAGGACGTCTTGGTTGCCGCACTGGCCGGCACCACGCGGCACGCACAGCGGCATGCGCAAGCGGGTGTAGACCTGATCGTCGCGCAGGGCACCGAGGCCGGCGGACACACGGGCGAAGTCGCCACCATGGTCCTGGTGCCCGAGGTCGTCGACGCGGTCGCTCCCGTGCCGGTGCTGGCCGCGGGCGGCATCGCCCGCGGCCGCCAGATCGCGGCGGCGCTGGCCCTGGGGGCTGAAGGCGTGTGGTGCGGGTCGGTGTGGCTGACCACCGAAGAAGCCGAGACGCCGCCGGTGGTCAAGGACAAGTTCCTGGCCGCCACCTCCTCGGACACCGTGCGGTCGCGGTCGATGACGGGCAAGCCGGCGCGGATGCTGCGTACCGCCTGGACCGACGAATGGGACCGGCCGGAGAAACCCGACCCGCTCGGCATGCCGCTGCAGACTGCGCTGGTCACCGAGCCGCAGGTGCGCATCAACCAGGCCGCCGCTCACCCCGGCGCCAAAGCGCGTGAGCTGGCCACTTATTTCGTCGGACAGGTGGTTGGCTCGCTCGACCGGGTCCGCCCGGCGCGCTCGGTAGTGCTCGACATGGTCGAGGAGTTCATCGACACCATCGGCCAGCTCGAGGGCCTGGTTGAGAAGTGAGTACCAGCACCCGGCGGCGCCGGGCGGTAAGCGACGAGGACAAGTCGCAGCGGCGCGACGAGATCATGGGGGCGGCCAAAGAAGTGTTCGCCCGCAGGGGTTTTCACGCGACGACGATTGCCGACATCGCCAAACAGGCGGGCCTGGCCTACGGGTCGGTCTATTGGTACTTCGACTCCAAGGATGAGCTGTTCCACGCGTTGATGGCGGTCGAGGAGGCCGCGCTGCGTAGCCATATCGTCGCGGCGCTGGCCACCCCGGGTGGGCCGGCGAACCGGCCACGCGGGGTCGGGCAACGGCACACGGTGCACAGGGACGGACACCAGGCGCCGCTGCGGGCTTTCCTACAAAGCTCCGCGCAGGCGACGTTGGAATTCTTCGAGGCCGACAAGGCCACCGTCAAGCTGCTGCCGCGCGACCCTTATGCACTCGGCGAGCCGTTCGAAAAGCATCTCGGCGGGATCTACGAGCGATTCATCGACGACATCGAGGGCTTCATCGTCGCCGGCCAAGAGCGCGGCGAGGTGGTGGCGGCCCCGCCCCGGATGGTGGCGTACACGCTCGCGGCGCTGGTCGGGCAGTTAGCGCAGCGGCGGCTGAGCACCGATGACGACGTCACTGCGGCACAGGTTGCCGACTTCGTCGTTGCGCTGGTGTTCGACGGGCTGCGTCCGCGGACCGCCGGATAGCTCAGGAAGCGTCCGGCAAACACAAAATCGATGACCCGCGTTGCCCGCCCGTGAGTCGTATTTCCAGGTCAGCAGCGTGAACCTGGCTAAAAGCTGTGTGCGCCCCTAGTGAAAGCGTAAAGAATCGGCGACACGCTACGCGGGGATTTGACCACGTCGCGCCGGTCGTGCATCGTCGGACGAGCACCTCGTTAGGTGAGGCGGCTACACGAATACAGGCCACTGACCCCCAACGTCGAAAGACGCCCCGGGTCAGGACAGCTCCTCCCGGCTTAAGGGTTGAGCCAAAGTGGCTTCCGGAGTTTCGGACACGTCGTGTGGTGCCAAAGCTCTGACGAGAGGGGTGCGGATTTCTGGCGGTCGCCGGATTCTGAACTCCTTTGGGTGCGCGCAGCAGGCGCGGGTAACCACACGTGTCGTGGCCGTAGAGGAGGTGAGGGACGCATGAGTTCCAGTGGCAGTCCGGAGCGAAATCCGGGCTCCGTTCCGTCCCGATCCGGCCTCCGGCTCGACGCCTTGAGCTAAGCGAATTGGCTTATCGGCCAAGCGTTCTCGGATCGGAACTACTACGGGACGGACGCTCAGTCCAGTCAGTACCCCTCTGCAATTCCGTAAGGAGATGATCATGACCGCAGTGCAGTTCGACGAAGTAGTGGCCGTAGCGCCCGCCCGCAACCTGCAGGTGGTGCGCGACACGGACACGACCGCCACGCAGGCCACCGCGCCCAAGAAGGTGGCGCGGCGCGCCGACGCCCTGCCGTTCGGCCTCGGCCACGACCCGATCGTGGACGGGTTGGCGCTGTTGCTGACCATTCCGGTGCGTCACGTGTACGCGGCCCTGTTGCGTGTTGGGCTGCTCGAAGTCCGGGCTTGATCCGATGGATGCGCCCCTTGGAGCCGGCAGTGATTGATTTGCGGTGGTCCGTAGAATCTTCCTCACGGCATCGATCCGGCCATCACCGGGGAGCCTTCGGAAGAACAGCCCGCGCGGCCTAGTAGACCCGAACGGGCAGGCCCGTCACAGCCTGAATCGAGCGGCCGCACGTGAGTGCGGCAAGCGGGGTGGTACCGCGGTGCTCGCGCAGATTGCGCGACCTCGTCCCCGGCCTGACCGTAGGCACGCAGGAGACGACGCGCACCGTGACCGAAAACGCTGACGCCAGGGCTTATCCCAAGCTGGCCGGTGGGGCACCCGACTTCCCGGCGCTGGAAGCCGACGTCCTCGACTACTGGGCCCGCGACGATACCTTCCGGGCCAGCATTGCCCGCCGCGACGGCGCCGAGGAGTACGTGTTCTATGACGGGCCGCCGTTCGCCAACGGGCTGCCGCACTACGGGCACCTGCTCACCGGCTACGTGAAAGACATTGTCCCGCGGTACCGCACGATGCGCGGCTACAAGGTGGACCGCCGCTTCGGCTGGGATACCCACGGGCTGCCCGCCGAACTCGAAGTCGAACGCCAACTCGGCATCACCGACAAGTCCCAGATCGACGATATGGGCATCGCCGCGTTCAACGAGGCCTGCCGGGAATCGGTGTTGCGCTATACCGACGAATGGCAGGCCTACGTCACCCGTCAGGCCCGCTGGGTCGACTTCGACAACGACTACAAGACGCTCGATCTGCCCTATATGGAATCGGTGATCTGGGCATTCAGACAGCTGTGGGACAAGGGCCTGGCCTACGAGGGCTACCGGGTGCTGCCGTACTGCTGGCGCGACGAAACCCCTTTGTCCAATCACGAATTGCGGATGGACGACGACGTCTATCAGAGCCGCCAGGATCCGGCCCTCACCGTGGGCTTCAGGGTGACCGGTGGCGAGCTGGACGGCGCCTACCTCTTGGTGTGGACGACGACGCCGTGGACCCTGCCGTCCAACCTGGCCGTTGCCGTCAACCCGGACGTCACCTACGCGCAGGTCAGGGTGGGGGATCGGCGGTTCGTGCTGGCCGAGCCGCGCCTGAGTGCCTATGCCCGCGAAATCGGCGAAGAGCCCGAAATACTCGGCACCTATCCGGGCGCCGACCTGCTGGGCACCCGCTACCTGCCACCGTTCCCGTATTTCATGGACACCGCCAAGGCGTTTGTAGTGCTGCCGGGCGACTTCGTGACCACCGAGGACGGCACCGGGATCGTGCACATGGCGCCCGCCTACGGGGAGGACGACATGGCGACCACCGACAAGGTGGGCATCGTGCCGGTCACCCCGGTCGACTCCAAGGGCCGCTTCGACGTCACGGTCCCGGATTACCACGGGCAGCACGTCTTTGACGCCAACCCGCACATCATCCGCGACCTGAAGAACCAGAGCGGGCCGGCCGCGGTGAACCAGCCGGTATTGGTCCGTCACGAAACCTACGAGCACCCCTATCCGCACTGCTGGCGATGCCGCAATCCGCTGATCTACCGGGCGGTGTCGTCGTGGTTCGTCACGGTCACCGAATTCCGGGATCGCATGGTGGAGCTGAACCAGGAGATCACCTGGTACCCCGAACACGTCAAGGACGGCCAGTTCGGTAAATGGCTGCAGGGCGCCCGCGACTGGTCGATCTCGCGAAATCGCTACTGGGGCACCCCGATTCCGGTATGGAAATCCGACGACCCGGCCTATCCGCGCATCGACGTCTACGGCAGCCTCGACGAACTCGAGCGCGACTTCGGCGCGCGGCCCACCAATCTGCACCGCCCCTACATCGACGAGCTCACCCGGCCCAACCCCGACGACCCGACCGGTAACAGCACGATGCGGCGCATCCCCGACGTGCTTGACGTGTGGTTCGACTCGGGCTCGATGCCGTACGCCCAGGTGCATTTCCCGTTCGAGAACGCGGATTGGTTCGACGGCCACTACCCGGGCGATTTCATCGTGGAATACATTGGGCAGACCCGAGGCTGGTTCTACACCCTGCATGTGCTGGCCACCGCGCTGTTCGACCGGCCGGCATTCAAAACCTGTGTGGCACATGGAATTGTGCTCGGCTCGGACGGCCAGAAGATGAGCAAGTCGCTGCGCAACTACCCGGATGTCAGCGAGGTGTTCGACCGCGACGGCTCCGACGCGATGCGGTGGTTCCTGATGGCCTCGCCGATCCTGCGCGGCGGAAATCTGATCGTCACCGAACAGGGCATTCGCGAAGGCGTGCGGCAGGTACTGCTGCCGATGTGGAACGCCTACAGCTTCCTTGCCCTCTACGCGCCGAAAGTCGGCACCTGGCGCACCGATTCGGCACACGTGCTGGATCGCTACATTCTGGCGAAGCTCGCCGTGCTGCGCGACGAGCTCACCGAATCGCTGGAGGTCTGCGACATCTCCGGGGCCTGCGAACAGCTGCGGCAGTTCACCGAGGCGCTGACGAATTGGTATGTGCGACGGTCGCGTTCGCGGTTCTGGGAAGAGGACAGCGACGCCATCGACACCCTGCACACCGTGCTGGAGGTCACTTCGCGGCTTGCCGCGCCGCTGCTTCCGTTGATCACCGAGATCATCTGGCGCGGTTTGACCAGTGAGCGGTCGGTGCACCTGACGGACTGGCCGCATGCCGGCGGGCTGCCCGCGGACCCCGAGTTGGTTGCCGCGATGGACCAGGTTCGCGAGGTGTGCTCGGCCGCGTCGTCGCTGCGCAAGGCCAAGAAATTGCGGGTGCGCCTGCCACTGCTGAAACTGACTGTGGCAGTGGAGGATCCGCAGCAGTTGGTGCCGTTCACCGACCTGATCGCCGACGAGCTCAACGTCAAGACCGTGGAACTGACCGACGCGATCGACACCTACGGCCGCTTCGAGCTCACCGTCAACGCCCGGGTGGCCGGGCCGCGGCTGGGCAAGGACGTGCAAGCCGCCATCAAGGCGGTCAAGGCCGGCGAGGGCGTTGTCAACCCGGATGGCACCCTGACCGCCGGTCCGGCGGTGCTGCAACCCGAGGAGTACAGCTCGCGGCTGGTGGCCGCCGATCCGGAGTTCACCGCGGCGCTGCCCGCCGGAGCCGGTCTGGTGGTGCTGGACGGCACGGTGACCCCGGAGCTGGAGGCCGAGGGTTGGGCCAAGGACCGGATCCGCGAGCTGCAGGAGTTGCGCAAGTCGACCGGGCTGGACGTCTCCGATCGCATCCGCGTGGTGATGGCGGTGCCCGCCGAACGGGCCGACTGGGCGCAGACGCATCGCGACCTGATCGCCGGTGAAATCCTGGCCACCAGCTTCGAATTCGGCGATCCCGCGGACGCGGCGGAGATCGGCGACGGCGTGCGGGTGACCATCTGTAAAGCTTGAACCGCGAAAGTGCAACCAGCGACGTGATCTCCGAGTAGCACCGTCGGTAGTTGCACTCTCGCGCGTATGTCGGGGTGCCGTGGCAGTCTGCGGCCGTGGGGGCAACACCATTTCTCGGAACCGAAGCGGTCCGTGCCGGCGCATGGACCGAACGAGAGTTGCGACGCTCCTGCATCCGGATCTATCGCAATGTCTATCAACGACGGGGCGGTGAGCTGACAGCGCGAGATCGGGCGGTGGCTGCGTGGCTGTGGTCGGCCAAAAGGGCGGTGGTGGCAGGCAACTCCGCGGCGGCGCTGCTCGGTGCGGGCTGGGTTGACCCCCACGCGCCGGCTGAACTCATCACAGATCGTAAACATCCGCCGTCGCTGATCATCGCTCGTAACGAGAGGCTACTGGCCGGAGAGACGACCGAAATCGATGGTGTGCCGGTGACATCGCCCGCTCGCACTGCATTCGACCTGGCTCGCCGACCCGGGTTGGAAACCGCCATCATTCGACTCGACGCCCTGGCGCGAGCGACCGGGTTGACCGTCGACAACGTGGAGGCATTGGCTGCCTCGCACCGTGGCGTCCGGGGTTTGACTCAGTTGAGGCTTGCGCTGCCTCTGATTGACGCCGGCGCTGAATCACCACAGGAGACGAGGACCAGGCTGGTGCTGATCAACGGCGGTTTACCCAGACCGGAGACCCAGATCGTGGTGCGCAACGTTTGGGGCGCCGTGCTGGCCCGCATTGACATGGGTTGGAAGGACTGGCTTGTCGGGGTGGAATACGACGGCCCACAACACTGGACCGACCCGCGTATTCGCGCCAGGGACATCGAACGCACGGCCGATCTGGAGAACCTGGGATGGCGTCTGGTCCGGGTCGGAGCCGACCTCCTGCGTCACCAGCCCGAACTGGTCGTCGAACGCGTCCGTCGTGCGCTGTTGGCGGCCGGCTACCCGTTTAATCGCGAAAGTGCAACTGCCGATGCATTTCCCGACCACGGCTTCCGATAGATGCACTCTCGCGGAATCGCTAAGGTTTGACCGCGCGCCAGCGCAGCCTGCCGCGGCGAACCTCGACCTCGACATCGCCAAATCCCGCCGCGCGCAAGCGATCCGGCAGGGTGTCCGGCGAGACGGTGTTGCAGGTGTCGCGGAAATGCAGAATCCGGAAGCGCAGCGACGTGACGCTGTCGCTGCCGGCGAAAACCCCACCCGGACGCAGCACGCGGAAAGCCTCGGCGAACAACCGGTCCTGCAGTTCGACGGTCGGGACGTGGTGCAGCATCGTGAATGACACCACCGAGCTGAACTCGTCGGCCGGCAATCCGGTTTTGGTGGCGTCGCCGTTGATGATTCGCGCCCGGTCGCCGTACAGCCGCTGCAGTCGCTGCGCCATCGGGGTATCGATCTCGACCGAGGTGAGGTTCGGCGTCTTGTCGACCAGCACCCGCAGGATCGCCCCATAGCCGGGCCCGATTTCCAGCGTGTTGTCGCCCAGGTCTACCTCGGCCAGCGCCCAAGGCAGCAGATCGTCTTCGACGGCTTTGGCCCAGCGCTCCGAGCTGCAGATCCGTCGGTGCGCGAGGTTCATGGCCATGCGGAAAACGTTAGCCCCATAGCATCACCCTGTGGAGTCCCGTTGGGTGCTGCACCTGGATATGGATGCGTTTTTCGCCTCCGTTGAGCAGCTCACCCGGCCAACCCTGCGGGGTCGGCCGGTGCTGGTGGGCGGGCTGGGCGGCCGGGGAGTGGTGGCCGGGGCGAGCTATGAGGCGCGAGTGTTCGGGGCGCGGTCGGCCATGCCGATGCACCAAGCCCGCCGGATGATCGGCGTGACCGCGGTGGTGTTACCGCCGCGCGGAGTGGTGTACGGGATCGCCAGCCGGCGCGTGTTCGACGCCGTCCGCAGCGTGGTGCCCGTCGTCGAGCAGCTGTCCTTCGACGAGGCTTTCGGGGAGCCGTCGCAGCTCGCCGGGGCGTCGGCAGCGGACGTCGAGGAGTTCTGCGAGGGGTTGCGACGACGGGTGCGCGACGAGACCGGGTTGATCGCCTCGGTGGGGGCGGGCTCGGGCAAGCAGATCGCCAAGATCGCGTCAGGTTTAGCCAAACCGGACGGCATTCGGGTGGTCCGGCGTGCCGAGGAGCGGCTGCTGCTCGACGGGTTGCCGGTGCGGCGCCTGTGGGGAATCGGCCCGGTGGCCGAGGAGAAGCTGAACCGGCTCGGCATCGAGACGATCGGGCAGCTGGCCGCGTTGACCGACGCCGAGGTGGCCAACATCCTGGGCGCGACCGTCGGGCCGGCGCTGCACCGGCTGGCCCGCGGCATCGACGATCGCCCCGTCGCGGAGCGCGCCGAAGCCAAGCAGATCAGCGCCGAATCCACCTTCGCCATCGACCTGACCAGCCTGGAGCAGCTGCACAACGCGATCGATCCGATCGCCGAGCATGCGCATCAACGCCTGGTGCGCGACGGCCGCGGCGCGCGCACCGTCACCGTGAAGCTGAAGAAGTCCGACATGAGCACGCTGACCCGCTCGGCGACCCTGCCCTACGCGACAACCGAGCCCGCCGCGCTGATCGCGCTGGCCCGGCGGCTGCTGCTCGATCCGCGCGAGATCGGGCCCATTCGTCTACTCGGCGTGGGGTTTTCGGGGCTCAGCGACGTGCGCCAGGAGTCGCTGTTTTCCGATCTGGAGCTGGCGGCGCCGGAATCGGAGGCGCAGCACTCCCTTCAAACGGCGACAGAGACCGCGACCGAGGCCATGTTCGGGCCGGCACCGGAAGCCTCGCCGTGGCGGGTGGGCGACGACGTCGAGCACCGCGAACTCGGGCACGGCTGGGTGCAAGGGGCCGGCCACGGCGTGGTGACCGTGCGATTCGAAACCCGGGGCAGCGGACCGGGGCAGGCCCGGACGTTCCCCGCCGGCACCGCCGACCTCGTCGGCGCCAACCCGATCGACTCGCTGGACTGGCGGGAGTATCTGGGCGCGCTGCGCGCCGAGGAGCCCGCCGACGCGTCAGCCCCAGCGGGCGACGACGTCGCCGACCGGTAACCGCGCGGCGAGCGCGGCCATCAGCAGCACCCGGGCCTGCGGCGGCCGCAACCGCGGCACCATCACGGCGCCGGCTTCGACCAGGTCGTGGCCGGGACCGTAGCCCGCGCTCACCCGGCCGCCGGGAACCCGGGTGGACACCCCGACGACGATGCCGTCGGCGCAGTGCCGGCGGACGCCGTCGACCACCGCGGCCCCGGCATTGCCCGAGCCCAGCGCCTCCAGCACGACGGCTCGCGCTCCGGCGGCCACACAAGCGTCCAGCGCCACCGAATCGCTGCCCAGGTAGGCCGCGACGATGTCGACCCGCGGTGCGTCGCCGGCCCGCAACTCGCCCAGGTAGGGGCGGATCTTGGCGCCGGTCAGCGCCACGCCGCCCGGCGTCGTGCCGACCAAGTCGCCGGCGAAGCCGCTCAGATCCTGGGTAGCCGCCTTGTGCATGCCCAGCGGTTGCAGCACCCGGCCGGCGAACGACACGAGCACGCCGAGGCCCCGCGCGGCCGGGCTGGCCGCCACCGCCACCGCGTCACGCAGATTGACCGGGCCGTCCGCGTCGGCGGCATCGGCGCTGCGCATGGCGCCGGTCAGGACGACCGGGGCGTTACCCGCATAGGTGAGGTCGAGCCAGAGGGCGCTCTCCTCCATGGTGTCGGTGCCGTGCGCGACGACCACGCCCTCGGCGCCATCCTCGACCGCGGCCCGGACGGCGGCGCTGATCCGATCCCAGTCGGCCGATCGTCAACTCCGAACTGTCCACCGCCATCAGCTCGACGACGTCGACATCGAGACCGGCGGTCAGCTCGGTTCCGCTGCGGCTGGGACGGCGCACGCCGTCGGCGCCGGTGCTGGTCGAAATCGTGCCGCCGGTGGCGATGACGGTGATGCGACCCATGGTCGAATCATTCCGCACGGGCCGTGGCGGCGAGGCCGCACCCAACCCAGCCGAGTGCTAGGGGATGATAGGCAGGTGCCCGAAGAACCAACAGGATCGGCTGAGCCGGTGACGTCAGCGGGGGCGGCTGCAACGTCCGGGGAAGTGGAAGAACCCGAAACCCCTGCGCCGCAGCCAGCTCCGAGGCGGCTACGCCTGTTGCTTTCGGTGGCGGGCGTCGTGTTGGCGCTCGACATCGTGACCAAGGTGCTCGCCGTCAAACTGCTGCCCCCGGGGCAGCCGGTGTCGATCATCGGCGACACCGTGACCTGGACTTTGGTACGCAATTCGGGGGCCGCGTTCTCGATGGCGACCGGATACACCTGGATGTTGACGCTGATCGCCACCTGTGTCGTGATCGGCATCTTCTGGATGGGCCGGCGGCTGGTATCACCCTGGTGGGCGGTGGGCCTCGGCATGATCCTCGGCGGCGCCATGGGCAACCTGGTCGATCGCTTCTTCCGCGCGCCCGGGCCATTGCGCGGCCATGTCGTCGACTTTTTGTCGATCGGCTGGTGGCCGGTGTTCAACGTCGCCGATCCGTCGGTGGTCGGCGGCGCGATCCTGCTCGTCGTGCTCTCCGTTTTCGGGTTCGATTTCGACAACGTAGGTCGTCGCAAGGCCGACCAAGCTCAATGACCGATCGCTCGATGCCCGTTCCCGAGGGATTGGCGGGCATGCGTGTTGATGCCGGGTTGTCTCGCCTGCTGGGCTTGTCTCGCAGCGCCGTGGCGGCCATCGCCGAAGACGGCGGCGTCGAGCTGGACGGTGTGCAGGCCGGGAAGTCCGACCGGCTGACACCCGGTGCCTGGCTGGAGGTTCGGTTGCCCGAGGCGCCGGCGCCGCCGGAGAACACCCCGGTCGACATCGAGGGCATGACCATCCTGTACTCCGACGACGACATCGTTGTGGTCGACAAGCCGGCGGCGGTGGCCGCGCACGCCTCCGTGGGCTGGAGCGGGCCGACCGTGCTCGGCGGCCTGGCCGCCGCGGGCTACCGGATCACCACATCGGGTGTGCACGAGCGGCAGGGCATCGTGCATCGCCTCGACGTTGGCACCTCCGGGGTGATGGTGGTCGCGATCTCCGAGCGCGCCTACACCCAGCTCAAGCGGGCGTTCAAGCAGCGCACCGTGGACAAGCGTTATCACGCTCTGGTGCAAGGACATCCGGACCCGTCCAGCGGGACGATCGACGCGCCGATCGGACGGCATCGCGGTGGTGAGTGGAAGTTCGCGGTCACCCAGAACGGCCGGCACAGCGTCACCCACTACGACACCGTGGAAGCGTTCGTCGCCGCCAGCCTGCTCGACGTACACCTGGAAACCGGTCGTACCCACCAGATTCGGGTGCATTTCGCCGCGTTGCACCATCCGTGCTGTGGGGACCTGGTCTACGGGGCCGACCCGAAGCTCGCGAAAAGACTTGGGCTGCAACGTCAATGGCTGCACGCGCGGTCGCTGGCGTTCGCCCATCCGGCCGACGGGCGGTGGGTGGAGTTCGTCAGCCCGTACCCGCCCGACCTAGACCACGCGTTGGGTGTGTTGCGCCACGAGGGGTGATCAGCCGGGCTTGCGGGCCTCGACCAGAACCCGCGTGGCGTGCGCGACGAAGGGTCCGCCGGATTCGATGCGGTCGTGCAGCTCGCGCAGCCGATCGCGGAAGCGCTCCACCGTGAAGTCCGGCACCGTCCAAATCACCTTGCGCAGGAAGTAGACAACGGCACCGATGTCGAAGTACTCCTGGCGCAGCCGCTCCATCCGCATGTCCACGACCTGTAACCCGGCGGCTTGCGCCCCGGCCCGCTGAGTGTCGGGGTGCTGGCGGGCCCATGACTCCGGCTGCGCTCCGATGAAGTACTCGGTCAACTCCGCCACGGTGGCCGGCCCGACGTGCTGGGCCAGATAGGTACCGCCGGGGCGCAGCACCCGGGCGATCTCGGCCCAATCCATGGCGTTGGGGTGCCGGCTGGTCACCAGATCGAATGCCTCGTCGGCGAACGGCAGCGGCGACGCGGTCCGCGTGGCCACCACGACCACGCCGAGGGGATGCAAACGTTCGGTCGCCAAAGCGGCGTTCGGGGGCCACGTTTCGATGGCCGCCATGGTGGGCGGGAAGGGTGCCGCACCGGCCAGCACCTCACCGCCACCGGTGTGCAGATCCAGCGCGGCTGACACGGTCGCATAACGCTGACTCATCAGCCGTTGGTAGCCCCACGACGGGCGTTCTTCGGTGGCGCGGCCGTCCAGCCACGAAAAATCCCAGCCGTCGACGGATACCGAATTGGCTTCTGCAACCAGATCTTCGAATGTGCGGCCCATGCTAGACATTGTCGGGCTCAAGACGTCGAGCAGACAAACTTGGTGCCGTTGAAATCAAGTTTGACTTCGCCCTGGTGCTCCCAGTATTCGGAGCCTTGCCGTCCATACCTCGCGCCACTGCCGGACGGCAGCAGGAACAGGATCTGCTGCGTCCCTTTCCAGTAGAGCACCGCCGTCGGCGGGGCGAACTGGTTGTAGAACTGAGCGGTCAGCGGGCCGGCATCGGCGGGGCAGTGGTAGGTGCTGACCGGCGGGGCCACCGTGGTGGGGTCGGCGATCGCCAACTGCACCAACCGGGTCTGATAGGCCTCCAGCACGCAGGTGTGGACGTCGGCGTTGCTCGCACAGTTGTCGCGGGTCGCTGCCCAGCCGGTCTGCGCGGCCGTCAGCGCGGATTGATCCGCACCGGGGCGGGCCAGCGCCTGCCTATAGGCGGCCCCCAGCTGGCGCTCGAGGTCGAATAAATGCGAGTCGGTGCAGATCAGCTGTTGCGCGGAGTTCGCGGGTTTGGTGCAGTCGACGGCCGCCGGCACCGGCGCGGGCTGCGAGCTGGACTGGGTGCTGGACGGCGAACTGGACGCCGGCTGGTTGGTGGGGGAGCTGCACGCGCCCACGACTAGTGCCGCGGCGATGACTGCGATCGGCCTCATACCTGCTGACTACCGGCTGGGCCGCGATCACCGCGCGCGACACGCCCGCGCGCCGAGAGATTCGTCCGTGCGGCTCAGACCTTGGCGGTGCTGGCCTCGCCGGAGGTGATGTCGGGAGCCAGCGGTGCGACGACGCCGATGATGTCCGTCACCGTTGTCGGCGGGACTCCCGCGGCGGCCAGTGCGTCGGCCAAATGCCCGGCCACCAGGTTGAAGTGGTGCATGGTGATGCCGCGGCCCTGATGCACTTGCTTCATCGGAGCGCCGGTGTAGGCCTCGTGCGCGCCGAGCGCGGCCGCGAAGAACTCCACCTGCTTGCCCTTGAGGCGGTTCATGTTCGTTCCGGTGAAGAACCCCGACAGTTGATCGTCGGCGAGCACGCGCACATAGAAGTCCTCGACGACGACTTCGAGCGCCTCGTGCCCGCCGATCCGGTCGTAGATGGTTGACGGCTCCGGCTTGCGAAAGGTTGCCAGTAGTTTCATCTAACTATCCGAACACCGCGGCGTTGCCCGCCAGTTAGTCCGCGATCACGCTCGGATTGCCCGGCGTAACAAGCCGATTGCCGATTTGTGGCGGGATCTTCGATTGTTGGGTGAGAGGCCAAAGCCCCGTCCAGGGCCGGCAATCTGCAGTCTCGTCGCGCGATGGCCTAGGTTGGCAGTATGACCCACGTCACACCACCCACCTTCAGGAGCGACTACCGATGAACCTTGGTGACTTGACGAACTTGGTGGAAAAGCCATTTGCGGTGGTCTCCAACATCATCAATACCCCCAACTCGGCCGGCCGCTATCGGCCGTTCTATCTGCGCAATCTGCTCGACGCGGTGCAAGGCCGCTCGCTCAGCGATGCCGTGGACGGTAGGACCGTCCTGATCACCGGGGGCTCGTCGGGCATCGGGGCGGCGGCGGCGAAGAAAATCGCGGCAGCGGGCGCAATCGTGGTGTTGGTGGCCCGCACGCGGGAAAACCTCGAGAAGGTCGCCGACGAGATTCGCAGCGATGGTGGCGCTGCCCACGTCTACCCATGCGACCTCTCGGACACGGACGCCATCGCCGCGATGTCGGACAAGGTGCTCGACGAGCTCGGCGGAGTCGACATCCTGATCAACAACGCGGGGCGGTCCATCCGACGCTCGTTGGAACTCTCCTACGATCGGATTCACGACTATCAGCGGACCATGCAGCTGAACTACCTGGGCGCGGTCCAGCTCATCCTCAAGTTCATCCCGGGGATGCGGGAGCGGGGTTTCGGACAGATCATCAATGTCTCGTCCGTCGGCGTGCAGACCCGCGCACCGCGTTTCGGCGCCTACATCGCCAGCAAAGCCGCACTGGACAGTCTTTGCGACGCGCTGCAAGCCGAAGTCGTGACCGACGACGTTCGATTCACCACGGTGCACATGGCGCTGGTGCGAACCCCGATGATCAGCCCCACCAAGATGTACGACAAGTTCCCCGCGCTGACGCCGGATCAGGCGGCCGGGGTGATCACCGACGCGATCGTGCAGCGGCCGCGGCGGGCCAGCTCACCGTTCGGGCAATTCGCCGCCCTCGCCGACGCCGTCAACCCGAATGTAATGGATCGCGTGCGCAACCGGGCATTCGGCATGTTCGACGACTCCCACGCCGCCAAGGGCGACGAATCATCCACCGACACATCGCAATTCGACAGACGAAGTGAGACGTTCGTGCAAGCAACCCGCGGAATTCACTGGTGACGCCATGAGCCTTCCTCAATCCGGTAATCAGACGACCGTTGTTATCACCGGGGCCTCCTCGGGCATCGGCGCCGAGCTGGCTAACGGCCTGGCCCGGCGCGGGTTCCCGCTATTGCTCGTGGCGCGGCGGCGCGAGCGGCTCGACGAGATCGCCAACCACGTGAGCGAGGAGTACTCGGTCGCGGCTGAGGTCATGCCCCTGGACCTGAGCGACACCAAGGCGCGCGCGAAATTGGCCGATCGGCTGCGCACCGAACCGATTGCCGGCCTGTGCAACAGCGCCGGCTTCGGCACCAGCGGGGTGTTTCACGAGTTGCCGGTCGAACGCGAAAGTGAAGAGGTCATCCTCAATGCGCTCGCGTTGATGGAACTCACCCACGCGGCCCTGCCCGGTATGGTCGAGCGGGGCGTCGGGGCGGTGATGAACATCGCGTCGATCGCCGCGTTCCAGCCCCTTCCCTTCATGGCGGTGTACTCGGCGACCAAGGCCTTTGTGCAGACATTCTCCGAAGCCGTCCACGAGGAGCTGCACGGAACGGGGGTGTCGGTAACGGTGCTATGCCCGGGCCCGGTACCCACCGAGTGGGCCGAGATCGCCAACGCCAAGCGGTTCAGCGTGCCCCTGGCGCAAGTCTCGCCCGCCGATGTCGCCGAGGCCGCCATCGGCGGCATGTTGGGCGGCAAGCGCACCGTCGTCCCCGGCGTCGTGCCCAAGGTCGTCAGCAACGGCGGCAGGTACACACCACGCAGCCTGCTGCTGCCGGCGATCCGCATCGGCAACCGATTCCGCGGCGGACCCAGCAACTGACGGCGTCGCACACCCGCGGCGGCGCGTGTGCATCCCGGGCAACGAGTGTGCGTGCAGGGCGGCCTGAGCGCACACCCAAAGCCCGAAGCGCACATCGCCGCGCAGAACCACGGGCTAGGTTTGCGTGATGGCCGCTGTGGAGCTCAACACCGACGTCCCGATGACCCCGCAGGACATGTGGGAACACGTCGCCGATCTGGCGGACCTGGGTGAGTGGCTGACGATGCACGAGGGGTGGCGCAGCGAACTGCCCGACGAGATCGCCGAAGGCACCCAGATCATCGGCGTGGCGCGCGCCAAGGGCATGCGCAACCGGGTGACCTGGACGGTGACCAAGTGGGACCCGCCGCATCAGGTCGCGATGTCGGGTTCGGGTAAGGGCGGAGCCAAGTACGGCGTCACCCTGACGGTGCGGGCCATCGGGGACGGGTCGACCCTCGGTTTACGCCTTGAGCTGGGCGGTCGGGCGCTGTTCGGGCCGGTCGGATCGGCGGCGGCGCGCGCCGTCAAAGGCGACGTCGAGAAGTCGCTGAAGAACTTCGTCGAGCTGTACGGATAAAACCCAGACACACTTGCGCGACACGCCGAGGAAGCGTCGGTGGTCGGTCATAGACTGACGTGCCTATGACCGGTTCGATTCCTCCTCACGCAAGCGTTCGTCGCGAGTCGTCGTTCGTGCACCTGCATAACCACACCGAGTACTCGATGTTGGATGGTGCCGCGAAGATCACGCCGATGCTCGCCGAGGTGGAGCGGCTGGAAATGCCTGCGGTCGGGATGACCGACCACGGAAACATGTTCGGCGCCAGCGAGTTCTACAACGCGGCGACCAAGATCGGGGTCAAGCCGATCATCGGCGTCGAGGCTTACATCGCGCCGGCCTCGCGCTTCGACACCAAACGAATCCTGTGGGGTGACCCCGGCCAGAAGTCCGACGACGTCTCCGGCAGTGGGTCCTACACGCACATGACGATGGTGGCCGAAAACGCCGCCGGACTGCGCAATCTGTTCAAGCTGTCCTCGTTCGCGTCGTTCGAGGGTCAGCTCGGCAAGTGGTCGCGGATGGACGCCGAGCTGATCGCCGAACATGCCGAGGGCATCATTGCGACCACCGGGTGCCCGTCCGGCGAGGTGCAGACGCGGCTGCGGCTGGGGCACGACCGGGAGGCGCTGGAGTCGGCCGCCAAGTGGCGCGAGATCTTCGGTGCCGACAACTATTTCCTGGAGCTGATGGACCACGGGCTGTCCATCGAGCAGCGGGTCCGCGAGGGTCTGCTCGAGATCGGCCGCAAGCTCGGCATCCCGCCGCTGGCCACCAACGACTGCCACTACGTCACCCGCGACGCCGCACACAACCATGAGGCGCTGTTGTGTGTGCAGACCGGCAAGACGCTGTCGGACCCGAACCGGTTCAAGTTCGACGGCGACGGCTACTACCTGAAGTCGGCCGCCGATATGCGCAGGATCTGGGACGGCGAGGTGCCCGGCGCCTGCGACTCCACGTTGCTGATCGCCGAGCGGGTGCAGTCGTACGCCGAGGTGTGGGAACCGCGCGACCGGATGCCGGTCTTCCCGGTGCCCGAAGGACACGACCAGGGGACCTGGCTGCACCACGAGGTGCTGGCGGGGCTGCAGCGACGCTTCGGATCCGATGTCGGCCAGGACTACATCGACCGGGCCGAGTACGAGATCAAGGTCATCTGCGACAAGGGCTTTCCGGCGTACTTCCTGATCGTCGCCGACCTGATCAACTACGCGCGCTCGGTCGACATCCGGGTCGGGCCGGGGCGTGGCTCGGCGGCGGGTTCGCTGGTGGCCTACGCGCTGGGCATCACCAACATCGACCCCATTCCGCACGGTCTGCTGTTCGAGCGCTTCCTCAACCCGGAGCGTCCGTCGGCACCCGACATCGATATCGACTTCGACGACCGCCGCCGCGGTGAGATGGTGCGCTACGCCGCCGACAAGTGGGGCTCCGACCGCGTCGCTCAGGTCATCACCTTCGGCACGATTAAAACCAAAGCGGCCCTGAAGGATTCAGCGCGGATCCACTACGGGCAGCCCGGGTTCGCGATCGCCGACCGGATCACCAAAGCGCTGCCGCCGGCGATCATGGCCAAGGACATCCCGCTGTCCGGCATCACCGACCCGGCCCATGAGCGGTACAAGGAAGCCACCGAGGTGCGCGGCCTGATCGAAACCGACCCGGACGTGCGCACCATCTACCAGACGGCGCGCGGCCTGGAGGGTCTGATCCGCAACGCCGGCGTGCACGCCTGTGCGGTGATCATGAGCAGCGAGCCGCTGACCGAGGCTATCCCGCTGTGGAAGCGGCCGCAGGACGGCGCGATCATCACCGGCTGGGACTACCCGTCGTGCGAGGCCATCGGCCTGCTGAAGATGGACTTCCTGGGCCTGCGCAACCTGACGATCATCGGCGACGCGCTGGAGAACATCAAGGCCAACAGGGGAATTGACCTCGAGCTGGAGTCGGTGCCGCTCGACGACAAGCCCACCTACGAGTTGCTGGGTCGCGGCGACACCCTGGGTGTGTTCCAACTCGACGGCGGGCCGATGCGCGACCTGCTGCGCCGCATGCAGCCCACCGAGTTCAACGACATCGTCGCCGTGCTGGCGCTCTACCGGCCCGGGCCGATGGGCATGAACGCCCACAACGACTACGCCGACCGCAAGAACGCCCGCCAGCCGATCAAGCCGATCCACCCGGAGCTCGAGGAACCGCTGCGCGAGATCCTGGCCGAGACCCACGGCCTGATCGTCTACCAAGAGCAGATCATGCTCATCGCCCAGAAGGTCGCCTCCTACACGATGGGTAAGGCCGACGCGCTGCGTAAGGCTATGGGTAAAAAGAAGCTCGAGGTGCTGGAGGCGGAGTACAAGGGCTTCTACGAAGGCATGACCGCCAACGGGTTCTCCGAGCGCGCGGTGAAAGCGTTGTGGGACACCATTCTTCCGTTCGCCGGGTATGCTTTCAACAAGTCGCACGCGGCCGGCTACGGCCTGGTCTCCTACTGGACCGCGTATCTGAAGGCCAACTATCCGGCCGAGTACATGGCCGGGCTGTTGACGTCGGTGGGCGACGACAAGGACAAAGCCGCGGTCTACCTGGCCGACTGCCGCAAGCTCGGCATCACGGTGTTGCCGCCGGACGTCAACGAGTCTCTGGTGAACTTCGCGTCGGTCGGAAAGGACATCCGCTTCGGCCTGGGCGCGGTGCGCAACGTCGGCGCCAATGTGGTGGGTTCGCTGATCAAAACCCGGAGCGAGAAAAGCAAATTCACCGATTTCTCGGACTACCTGAACAAGATCGACATCTCGGCGTGCAACAAGAAGGTCACTGAATCGCTGATCAAGGCGGGCGCGTTCGATTCGCTGGGGCATCCGCGCAAGGGTCTGTTCCTGGTGCACACCGATGCGGTCGACTCGGTGCTGGGCACCAAGAAGGCCGAGGCGATGGGCCAGTTCGACCTGTTCGGCGGCAGCGACGCCGGTGCCGACACGGTCTTCACCATCCGGGTGCCCGAGGACGAATGGGAAGACAAACACAAGCTCGCGCTGGAGCGGGAAATGCTGGGGCTCTACGTGTCCGGGCACCCGCTCAACGGCGTCGCGCACCTGCTGTCCGTACAGGTCGACACGCAGATACCCGCGATCCTCGACGGCGACGTCGCCAACGAAACCCAGGTGCGGGTGGGCGGCATTCTGGCCTCGGTGAACCGGCGGGTCAACAAGAACGGAATGCCTTGGGCGTCAGCCCAATTGGAAGACCTCACCGGTGGCATCGAGGTGATGTTCTTCCCGCACGCGTACTCCGCGTACGGCGCCGACATCGCCGACGACGCAGTGGTGCTGGTCAACGCCAAGGTCGCGATCCGCGACGACCGGATCTCGCTGATCGCCAATGAGCTTGTGGTGCCGGACTTTTCCAACGCGCAGCCGAACCGGCCGCTGGCGGTCAGCCTGCCCACCCGGCAGTGCACCATCGACAAGGTGAGTGCGCTCAAGCAGGTGCTGGCGCGTCATCCCGGAACCTCGCAGGTGCACCTGCGGCTGATCAGCGGCGACCGCATCACCACGCTGGAGCTGGATCAGTCGCTGCGGGTGACGCCGTCGCCGGCGTTGATGGGCGACCTCAAGGAACTCCTCGGCCCGGGCTGCCTGGGCAGCTAAGCGCTCCATTGGGCCACCGGCGCGAGTGTGCTTTTAGGGCTTCGGCTGTGCGTCCAGGGCGGCGCGGCTCGGCGTGTCGCCGCCGTCAGCGCACACCCGACGCCGCGGGCTCACCCTCGAGGCCATAGCCGCACGCTCGATGGGGCGCCAGGCCTACAGCTGCACCCGGACGATGACGCTGTCGGCCCACACCCCGCGATCGCGCGCCCGGCGCAGCTTCTCCCGGACGCCCAGATTCTGGTGAACGTTGGTCACGCCCGGCACTTTGATCAGCGGCACGATGTTCCACTGCCAGCCGTACCGCCGGTGCAGCATCCGATTGGCCCGCTGCGCGTCGGCGCCCGACAGCAGCGTGGCGCGCCCGGCCACCGTCGCGGCATCCCGGCGAACCCGGCCCCGGTGGTCGCAGGCGCGCAGTTCGATGTCGGGGCGCGCGGCGAGCCGCTTGGTCTTGGGGCCGACCTTGGTCCGGAACACCAACGAGTCGCCGTCCATCGCGAACCAGATCGGGGTGTCGGCGGGTGTGCCGTCGCGGCGGAAGGATCGGAGCAGGGCGTAGCGAGCGTCGCTGAGCTCACGGAGAGCGCCGGTGTGCATGGTGACAGTCAACGACTTAGAGTTGGCTCGAAGTCAAGCGCCGAATTCTGGGAGGTCCGATGGCCGTCGCGGCGACCACCGGCCCGCGGGCGACGCTCACGATCGGAGAGGTCGCGCGCGAAGCCGGGGTGGCCGCGACCACCCTGCGCTACTACGAGCAGATCGGGCTGTTGCCGTCGCCCGCGCGCCTGGGCGGTCGGCGCCGCTACGACAGCTCGATACTGGCCCGCCTCGAGGTCATCCGGCTGTGCAAAGCCGCGGGATTCGCGCTGGAGGAAATCCAGCTGCTGTTCGCCGACGATGCGCCGGGGCGTCCCGCCAGCCGCGCGCTCGCCGAGGCCAAACTCGCCGAGATCGACGACCAGATGGCGTCGCTGGTCCGGGCGCGGGCCGTCATCGAGTGGGGAATGAGCTGTACCTGCCCGTCCATCGACGCTTGTACGTGCGGCATCCACCCGGCCTAGAACTGGTAGCGCAAGATCCGGGCTTTGCGGGCAGACGCCTCGAACATCCCGGAAACCTTGGTAGCGAGGCGAATCCAGCCCGGAAACAGCTCAACCTCGGGAGCATGTGCCAGGCTGACCTCTTCGACCAGCTTCAACAGCGGATTCCATTTTTCGGGCACTCGCGGGTCGTCGAACCCCAGATAGCCCCATTGGGCGCCGACACTGCTGAACATCCGCTGCGGGGCCAGTTTGACCGTGAGCCGGCTGAACCAGCCGATGCGACCGTAGTCGTTGAAGGCCAACTCCCCGGTCGTGAAATACGTGCTGATGCGCCGAAAGACGCCGATCAACACCGGCTCGGACAAGAACGCGAACAGACCGTCGGCGATCACCATCGCGGGCCGATTGGCGGGAATGGAGTTGGGCCAGCTCTGATCGGCCAGCGATGCGGTCACCACATGGGCTCGTGCGCTGGTCGGCATCAGCTGGCGGCGCAGCGCGCTGACACCAGGCAGGTCGACGCTGTACCAGTCGACGGTGTCGGGCGGGCACACCCGAAATGGGCCCGAATCCAGCCCGGCGCCCAGGTCGACGACGACGGCGTCCGGATGCTCGGTTGTGAATGCGCGCACCCTTTCGTCCAGCATCTTGGCGCGCAGCGCCGCCTGGCACACGACGCTCGCGGGGACGCCGAGCCCCGCGAAGTCATAGTCGATTTTGTCGATGATCTCGGCCGCGAGCGTGTCGCCGAGAATGGGCCGGCGCCATTGGCTGTCCAGCGCGCGGGCGTATTGCGTCAGCAACGCGGTCTGTTCCAGCGGCGTGAGGTCGCTCGCGTTGATACCGGGTCCGGGCCGCATGATCCGAACGTACTCGGCGTCGACGGGCCGGGCAGTTTCAGAGGCGCGTGAAATCGCGAATTGTGTTCCGTGCCCACCGACAACGGACGTACGCTCACCGAGGGGTGTGGACAACGCGCAGCTGGTGACATGCCGGGTCCCGCCACCCGGCGACACCTGAAGGAGAACGGGCATGACGAGAACGGTGCGAGCGGCGTGACCGGGGGGCGGCTCGCGACAGCGCGTGAACTTGGCGGTGTTGGGCTGCGAAAGATGTTGCAGCGCGGCGGAATTATCGAAGAGTCGGTGACACCGCTATCGACCGACCCGGCTGCCGTGGCCCAATTGCTGGGCGCACCGTGGTACGAGGAGCGGCTGGCCAAGCTGGCCGACGAGCTGGGGCGCGACACCGGCGACGTGCGCGCCGAGGCGGCGGGGTACCTGCGCGAGATGGCGGCCTCGCTGGACGAGCGGGCGGTACAGGGGTGGCGCGGCTTCAGCCGCTGGCTGATGCGGGCCTATGACGTGCTGGTCGACGAGGATCAGATCACGCAGCTGCGCACACTGGATCGCAAAGCGACGTTGGCGTTTGCCTTTTCGCACCGGTCGTACTTGGACGGCATGCTGCTGCCGGAAATGATCGTGTCTAACCGGCTCTCGGCGGCATTTACGTTCGGCGGCGCCAACCTGAACTTCTTCCCGATGGGCGGCTTCGCCAAGCGCACCGGGACGATCTTCATCCGGCGCCAGACAAAGGACATTCCCGTCTACCGATTCGTGCTGCGCGCCTACACCGCACAGTTGGTACAGGACCACACCAACCTCACCTGGTCGATTGAAGGTGGGCGCACCCGGACCGGCAAGCTGCGGCCTCCCGTGTTCGGGATCCTGCGCTACCTCACCGACGCGGTCGACGAAATCGACGGTCCCGAAGTGTATTTGGTGCCGACCTCGATCGTGTACGACCAGCTGCACGAGGTTGAGGCGATGACCACCGAAGCCTACGGCGCGGTGAAACGGCCCGAAGACCTTCGTTTCCTGGTCGGCCTGGCGCGCCAGCAGGGCAAGCGGCTCGGACGCGCCTACCTCGACTTCGGCGAACCGCTGCCGCTGCGCAAACGTCTCGAGGAGATGCGCGGCGACGAGGCGGGGACCGGGACCGAGGTCGAGCGCATCGCCCTGGACGTCGAACATCGGATCAACCGCGCGACAGCGGTCACTCCCACCGCGGTGGTGAGCCTGGCGTTGCTGGGTGCCGACCGGTCGTTGTCGATCAGTGAGGTGCTGGCCACCGTGCGACCGTTGGCCAGTTACATCACGGCGCGAAACTGGGCGGTCGCCGGGGCCGCGGACCTGACGAATCGCTCCACGATCCGGTGGACGTTGCACCAGCTCGTCGCCTCCGGTGTGGTCAGCGTGTACGAAGCCGGCACCGAAGCGGTGTGGGGGATCGGCGCGGACCAGCACCTGGTCGCGGCGTTCTACCGCAATACCGCGATCCACATCCTGGTCGATCGCGCCATCGCCGAAACGGCGTTGCTGGCGGCCGTCGAAGGTGCCGAGAATGCCCCGGACGGCATGGTTTCGCCGGTGACGGTGCGCGACGAGGCGCTGAGTCTGCGTGAGTTGCTGAAGTTCGAGTTCCTGTTCTCCGGCCGTGCTCAGTTCGAAAAGGAGCTCGCCGACGAGGTGCGCCTGATCGGACCGGTGGAGGACACCAGCAAGCCCGCTGCCGCCGCCGACGTACGAAGGCTGCTGAAGTCGGCCGATCTGCTGTTGGCGCACCTGGTGTTGCGGCCGTTCCTGGACGCCTACCACATCGTCGCCGACCGGCTGGCCGCCCTCGAAGACGAGTCGCTCGATGAAAACGCGTTCCTCGCCGAATGTCTCGAGTTGGGCAAGCAGTGGGAACTGCAGCGCAGAATCGCCAGCGCCGAGTCGCGGTCGATGGAGCTCTTCAAGACCGCGCTGCGGCTGGCGCGCCATCGCGAGCTCGTCGACGGCGCCGACTCCGAGCACATCGCCAAGCGCCGGAAGGAGTTCGCGGACGAGATCGCGACCGCGACGCGACGCGTCAACACGATCGCCGAACTCGCCCGGACACAGTGATTCGCTTGCCCTAACTGAAACAGCTTGCGCGCCAAGCTGCGCCCGCCGTCTCGGCGAATCGGGCCTAGAGTGGTGGACATGCCGCTAGAAGGTGAATACGCACCCAGCCCCTGGGATTGGTCCCGCGAACAAGCCGACAAGTACGCCGAATCCGGTGGCGCCGAGGCAGCGGACATGAAGGGCAAGCCCATCATTCTGCTGATCACGGTCGGAGCCAAGACCGGCAAGCTTCGCAAGATCCCGCTGATGCGAGTCGAGCACGACGGCGAGTACGCCGTCGTCGCTTCGCTCGGTGGCGCCCCGAAGAACCCGGTCTGGTACAACAACATCGCCAAGAACCCGCGGGTCGAGCTGCAAGACGGATCGGTCACCCGCGACTACGACGCCCGTGAGGTGTTCGGCGACGAGAAAGCCGTCTGGTGCGAGCGTGCCGTGGCGTCCTGGCCGGACTACGCCGAGTACCAGACGAAGACCGAACGCCAGATTCCGGTGTTCGTGCTGACCCCGGTGAGCTGAGCCGATTAGGCAGGTGGCGGGGGGTGCGTGGCACCATTAGTCGGTGTCCGCTGAACCGAGTCCGAGCCTGAGCATGTCACCGCTGTCCGCGGCCGACATTGATGCCGCGGCGAAGCGGATCGCCGCGGTAGTCACGCCGACCCCGCTGCAGTACAGCGATCGGCTGTCGGCGATCACCGGTGCGCAGGTCTACCTCAAGCGCGAAGACCTGCAGATTGTGCGTTCCTACAAGTTGCGCGGCGCCTACAACCTGCTGGTGCAACTGTCCGACGAGGAGATCGGCGCCGGCGTGGTGTGCTCGTCGGCGGGCAACCACGCGCAGGGGTTCGCCTACGCCTGCCGGGCCCTGAGTGTGCACGGTCGCGTCTATGTGCCGGCCAAAACGCCTAAACAGAAGCGTGACCGGATCCGCTACCACGGGGGCAGCTCCATCGAGCTGATCGTGGGGGGATCTACCTATGATTCGGCCGCCGAAGCGGCGCTCGAGGACGTCGGGCGCACCGGTGCGACGCTGGTGCCGCCGTATGACGACCCGCGCACGATGGCCGGCCAGGGCACCATCGCCGTCGAGGTGCTGGACCAGCTCGACAAGCTTGGGGTCGGGGAGCCCGACCTGGTGGTGGTCCCGGTGGGCGGCGGTGGCTGCATCGCGGGTATCACGACCTATCTGGCCGAGCGGACGTCGAACACGGCGGTGCTGGGTATCGAGCCCGCCGGTGCCGCGGCGATGATGGCCGCGCTGGCCGCCGGCGAGCCGGTGACGCTGGACCATGTCGACCAGTTCGTCGACGGCGCCGCGGTGAAGCGGGCGGGAACGCTGACGCATGCCGCGCTGGCCGCCTCCGGCGACATGGTCTCGATCACGGCGGTCGACGAGGGCGCGGTTTGCACCGCGATGCTGGACCTCTACCAGAACGAGGGGATCATCGCCGAGCCGGCCGGCGCGCTGTCCGTCGCCGGACTGCTGGAAGCCGACGTCGAGCCCGGGTCCATCGTCGTGTGCCTCATTTCGGGCGGTAACAACGACGTGTCGCGCTACGGCGAGGTGCTCGAGCGCTCACTGGTCCACCTCGGCCTCAAGCACTACTTCCTGGTGGATTTCCCGCAGGAGCCCGGTGCGTTGCGCCGGTTCCTCGACGACGTGCTCGGGCCCAACGACGACATCACCCTGTTCGAGTACGTCAAGCGCAACAACCGGGAGACCGGTGAGGCGCTGGTCGGTATTCAGCTGGGGTCGTCGGCCGATCTGGACGACCTGCTGGCCCGGATGCGGGCCACCGAGATTCATGCCGAGAGCCTGCAGCCCGGCTCGCCGGCCTACCGCTACCTGCTGCTGTAGCCCGTCACCGCGAGTAGTGCGTCAGATAGTCCGGCACTCCAATAGCGGGATCCAGGTCGTCGGCCGGTATCGGTGCACCGGCCGTCAGGCTCAGCGGAACCAGGCCCGCCCAGTGCGGCAGCGGGTGATCCTCCGGCTCATCGACGGGTCCGCCGGGGCGGACCTTGGCCGAAACCTCGACCAGGTCCAGGGCGAGCACTGCGGTCGCGGCGAGCTCCCGCGCGTTCGGCGCCCTACAGTCGGCGGAACGTCCGGGTGCGATGTGGTCGAGCAGCCCGCCCAGCGCGCGCGACTTCTCCGCCGGGTCGTCGACCACGCGCGCGTCGCCGAATACGACCACCGAGCGATAGACCAGCGAATGATGCAGCGCCGACCGGGCCAGCACCAGCCCGTCGACCAGGGTGGCGGTGACGCAGACGGGCAGGTGCTCCTTGGCGCTGCGCATGGGCCGGCTGCCGGTGGAACCGTGCAGATAGAGGGTTTCACCGAGGCGGGCGTGCGTGGTCGGCAAGACCACCGGCCGGCCGGCGCGCAGGTAGCCCAAATGACAGATCAGGGCCTCGTCCAGGATGCGATGGACGGTGTCGCGGTCGTAGCGGGCACGTTCGGAGTAGCGGGTGGGCGTCGTTCGGGAAGTGGGGCGGTACGCGGTTTCCATTCGGATTGCCCTTACATTTGTAATAGTACATACTTATTAATGTGCCAGTGCAATACAGCATAGCGGGGACGGGCGCGGAGTCGATAGCCGCCAACATCGAAGAAGGAATCTCGGCGGGCGCGCTGGCGCCCGGTGACGCCTTACCCCCGGTGCGGGAACTGGCGACGCGACTCGGTGTGAATGCCAACACCGCCGCCGCGGCCTACCGCCTACTGCGCGATCGCGGGGCCGTCGAGACCTCGGGAAGACGCGGCACCCGGGTCCGTCACCGTCCCGCGACCACGCCGCGCTCGCTGCTCGGCCTGGACATCCCGACGGGTGTCCGCGATCTGTCCACCGGCAACCCGGATCCCGCTCTGCTGCCCATTGCCGCTGTACTGCAACATCATTCGAATCGGCGCCCGGTGCTGTACGGGGAGCCGGCCATGTCGCCGGGGCTGGTCGACCACGCCCGTTCCTCGCTGGCCGCCGACGGTGTTCCGGCCGATCATCTGGCGGTGACGAGCGGGGCGCTCGACGGTATCGAGCGGGCGCTCATCGCTCACGTGCGGCCCGGCGACCGGGTGGCCGTCGAGGATCCGGGCTGGGCCAACCTGCTGGATCTGCTTGCCGCGCTGGGGCTTTCGGTCGAGCCGGTGCGCGTGGACGACGACGGTCCCCTGGTTGCCGACGTCGCGCGGGCGCTGGGCCGCGGGGTGCGCGCGCTGATCATCACCACCCGCGCGCAGAACCCGACCGGTGCGGCGCTGTCCGCGCAACGCGCCGGCGAGCTGCGGGGTTTGTTGGCGGGCCGCGACGACGATCTGCTGCTCGTCGAGGACGATCACTGCGCCGGCATTTCCGGTGCGCCCTTGCATTCGTTGGCCGGATCGAACAGCCACTGGGCGTTCGTGCGGTCGGCATCGAAGGCCTACGGTCCCGACCTGCGGGTGGCCGTGCTCGCCGGCGATCAGCGCACCGTCGAGCGGGTGCATGGGCGGCTGCGCCTGGGGCCGGGGTGGGTGAGCCATCTGCTGCAAGACCTGGCGGTCAGCCTATGGTCCGACGACGCCGCGTCGCGTCTCATCCGCGAGGCCGAGCAGCGCTACACCGCCAACCGCACGCGGCTACGCGCCGCGTTGGCCGACCGCGGTATCGCCGCCTACGGCCGCTCCGGGCTCAACGTGTGGATCCCGGTGCCCGACGAGACGGTCGCGATCACCCGGCTGATCAACTCGGGTTGGGCGGCGGCGGCCGGGACCCGGTTCCGGATCGGCACGGCGGCGGGAATCCGGGTCACCATAGCCGATTTGACCGACGGCGAGATCGATCCGCTCGCCGATTCGATCGCCGAGGCGATGCGCACCGCCGGCCGTTCCAGCGTGTAGGTCAGGCTTGGGGCCTGGCGCCCAGGGCTTCCTGGAACAGCGCCGTGCGAAGGGCGAGTTCTCTGGGGTCGCTGACCAGGTGGAAGCCCAGCTTGTTCATTACGTAGCCGTATCCGATACCGGTGTCCGGGTCCGCGAATCCGAACGAGCCGCCGGCTCCCGGCGTTCCGAAGGCATTGTCTGACGAACCGAACATGCACAGCGGGATGGGCTTGTTGAAGCCCAGGGAGAACGTTGTATCGACGTGTAACACTTTGTCGCGCAGACCTTTTGTCGGTGGGAGCGCGGGCTTGTGCAACCCTTCGAGGGTGGCTTCGGTCAAGCCGAGCTCGGCACCGCCGGTGGCTGCGCTGCCGTAGAGCTTGGCGATCGACCGCGCGGTGGCGGTGCCGTTGACCGCGGGCATCTCCACCACGCGCAGCTCGTCGCGGTTGAACGCCTCGGGCGTCTTGATTCCCTCGGCGAAAAGGAGTGACGGCGCCGCCAGGTCGAACGGGTTGAACAACGCCAGCACAAAACGCGGCGGCATCGTGTTGAGATGCAGCAGCAGTTCCGGGAAGGACCAGGCATCCAAGTGCGCGACGCGATCGCGGTCAACCGAGTCCGGCAGGCCGATGTACAGGTCCAGCCCCAGCGGCCCGGCGATCTCCTCGGCGAAGAACCGGCCCAACGAACGCCCGGCGGGGTCGGTTCGGCGGATCAGTTCGCCTTCGTACCAGCCAAGCGTGATGCCGTGGTAGCCGTGTCGCGTCCCGGGCGTCCACGCCGGCACCTGCGCCGCGAGCTTGGCCGACATCTTCGGCGGGTCGGCCAATTCCTGCAGCGTCAGTGGTGGTTTGACGACGGGCAACCCGGCCTGATGCGCCAGCAGCTGCCGCACGGTGACCGCCTCTTTGCCGGCCTGGGTGAATTCCGGCCAGTAGTCGGTGACCTTGGCGTCATATGAGAGGTAACCCCTGGACGCGGCTACCGCAACAGCAAGGGAGGCAATGCCTTTGGTGGTCGAGAAGACGTTGACGAGGGTGTCCTGCTGCCACGGCGCCCGGGTGTTCCCGTTGCGATAGCCGCCCCACAAGTCGACGACCTTGCGGCCGTCCCGATAGACCGCGATCGCGGCGCCGATCTCCTGGCCGCTGCTCAGGTTGCGCCGGAAGGCGTCGGCGACCTTGCCGTAGCCCTCGTCGACGTCGCCCCCGATCAGTTGGGCCGGGATCTGGACCTTTTGCGCCATGTTCTGCTCCGTCGCAGGTATCGGTGGGTAGCGGTGATGGTAGCGCTAGCGCACCAGGGCGCGGTAGATCGAAATGGATCCGATGTGTCTACCGATGCCGCAGGATCGCGACCGAATAGCCTTCTAGCACCGTGCCCTCACCGCTGCCGGTCGGTTCACCCCACGCGAGGACGACGTCTCCCGCGACCGGTACCGTCACTGGTTCGGTGCCGAGGTTACACACGATGCGTAACTGTCCGCGGGACAAGGTGATCCAGCGCAGTTCCTCGTCGTAGTCGACGGAAAGGTGTTCGAGCCAGGGGTCGGCCATGTCGGAGTCGTTGCGTCGCAAGGTGATCAGGTCGCGGTAGAAACCAAGCAGCCGCGCATGCTCCCCAGCGTCGACCTCGCCCCAGTTCAGCTTGGAGCGCGCAAATGTCTGCGGATCCTGCGGGTCGGGGATGTCGTCGGCATCCCAGCCGTGCTCGGCGAACTCGGCCTTACGCCCCTGCACGGTGGCCCGGGCCAGCTCCGGTTCGGGGTGCGAACTGAAGAATTGGAACGGCGTCGACGCCCCCCACTCCTCGCCCATGAAAAGCATTGCGGTGTAGGGCGACCCCAGAACCAGGGCGGCCTTGATCGCCAGCTGTCCACCGGTCAGGTGCTGCGACGGCCGGTCCCCGAGCGCACGGTTGCCGACCTGGTCGTGTGTGCAGGTGTAGGCGAGTAACCGGCTGGCCGGGATGGCTTTGGTGTCCAGCGGACGACCGTGCCGGCGCCGGCGGAACGACGAATAGGTGCCGGCGTGGAAGAACCCGCGGCGCAGTGTGTCCGCCAGAGTGGCCAGCGAGCCGAAGTCGGCGTAGTAGCCCTGGCGCTCGCCGGACACCGCGGTGTGGATCGCGTGGTGGATATCGTCATCCCATTGCGCGGTGATGCCGTAGCCGTACTGATCGCGCGGGGTGATCAGCCGCGGGTCATTGAGGTCGCTTTCGGCGACCAGCGACAGTGGCCGGCCCACTTGTTGTGACAGCCAATCGGTTTCGGTGGCGATCTCTTCGAGAATGTGCACGGCGGTGGTGTCGACCAGTGCATGCACGGCGTCCAGCCGCAGCCCGTCGGCATGGAAGTCGCGCATCCAGCGCAGCGCGCAGCCGATGATGTAGCGGCGCACCTCGTCGGAGTCGGCGTCGGCGATGTTGACGCCTTCCCCCCACGGGTTACTGCCCGACGACAGGTACGGGCCGAACCGCGGCAGGTAATTTCCTGATGGCCCGAAATGGTTGAACACCGCATCGATCAAGACGCCCAAACCACGCGCGTGGCAGGCGTCGACGAACCGGACGAGGCCGTCCGGGCCGCCGTAGGGCTCGTGCACGCTGTACCACAGCACGCCGTCGTACCCCCAGCCATGGGTTCCTGCGAAGGAATTGACCGGCATCAGCTCGACGAAGTCGATTCCGAGATCGACCAGATAATCCAGGTTCTCGATCGCGGCATCGAAAGTCCCAGCGCTGGTGAAGGTTCCGATGTGCAGCTCGTAGATCACCGCGCCCTCGACCGACCGGCCGGCCCAGTCGCCGTCCGTCCAGGTGTCGCTGGGGTCCCACAACTGTGAGCGGGCATGCACCCCGTCAGGTTGACGGGGTGATCGCGGGTCGGGCAGCACTTTGGGGTCGTCGTCGAGCAGGAAGCCGTAGCGGGCGCCTTCCGTTGCGTCGACTACTCCGTGCCACCAGCCGTCTTGCGCGCGGGTCATCTCGTGCACCGCTCCGTCGACGTCGAGGCGTACCAGCTCGGGTTTGGGAGCCCAGACCCGCAATTCAGCCATTGTTTCGCTCCAAGAGCACGACGGGCAGGTTGGCGAACAATTCTTCGGTCGACGTCGGCCCGTTGGCCATCGCGCCGGTGAGGGTGTCGGTCCACGAGCCCTCGGGTAACGGCAGCACGGTGTTGCCCCAACCCGTTTCGGCCAGTCGCACCGTCCAGCGGCTGACCGCGACCAGGACGTCGTCGCCGCGGCGGAAGGCCACGACATGATCACTGGCGTCGCCGGTGGCCAGCACCGGAACGTAGTCGCCGCGCCGGAAGCTGTCCGGGCGGGAGCGGCGCAGTCGCAGCGCCGTGGTGACGACCCGGAGCTTCGGGTGTTGTAGGTCGGCGAGAGCGGCTCTGCGAGCGGCATAGTCGACGGGCCGGCGATTGTCCGGGTCTACCAGGCTGTCGTCCCACAGCTCGGTGCCCTGGTAGACGTCGGGAATGCCGGGCACGGTGAGTGCCAGCAGTTTCTGGCCCAGCGCGTCACTGGCGGCGTGCGGATTGAGTTGGGTGACAAGCTCGGTCAGCTGGCCGGCGACCCGCCCGTCCAGCACGGTGTCCAGCCAGCGATGGGTCGCATCTTCGAACGCGGTGTCCGGGTCGTTCCACGAGGTATGCACCGCTGCTTCCCGGATGGCCTTCTCGGCGTATCCGTGCAGCCGGTCGCGCAACTGGCCGGTGACCTCACCGTCAAGCGGCCACACCCCGAAGATGTTCTGCCACAGGAACTGTCCGGTCCCGACGTCGGGGGAGGGCGCCTCGATTTCCCAGCGGGCGAGGAACTCCGTCCACAGTGAGGGCACCTGCGACAGCACGCCGATGCGGGCGCGTACATCCTCGCTGCGCTTGGTGTCGTGGGTGGACAGCGTGGTCATCGCCTGCGGCCACAGCCGGGCGCGGGTGGCGGCGCTGTGGTGAAACTCGGCGGCGCCGACGCCGAACCGGTGCGGTTCGCCACCCACCTCGTTGAGCGAGACGAGCCGGGCGTCGCGGTAGAAAAGGCAGTCCTCTACGGCCTTGGCCGTCACCGCGCCGCAGAGTTGTTGCAGCCGCGCCGCGGGTTCGCCGCCGTGGGCCAGCGCCGCGGCGAGCACCTGCAACGCGGGGCCGAGTTCCGGTCGTGCGGCTTGGGTTTCGGCGAGTGCGGTGGGCAGGATAGCGCTCAGGCCGAGGTAGTCGCTGCGGTAGACGTCGATGTGGCTGAGCAGGGCGGCCACCGCGTCGGGCAGCAGCGGGTGGTCGGTGCCGGCGGCCGCCGCGATGGCCCGCCGCAGCCTGGCCAGCTCGCTGGCGAGGGTTCCGGTGGCCACCTGTACCTTGAGGTCTGCCAATAGCCGGGGGATGGCGTGGTAGTCCACACCCGCGGACTCGACCAGCTCGGTCAGCGCCGGCGCTCCGGCCGGGTCGACGAAAACTCCGCCCAGTTCCCGCAATACGTCGTAGCCGGTGGTGCCATCGATCGGCAGCGTCGGCTCCAGGGCCTCGTCGACGGCCAGGATCTTCTCGATGACTATCCACGCCGCGGGGCCAAGCAGGTCGCGCAGCCACGCCAGATAGCCGCTCGGGTCGGTTAATCCGTCTGGGTGGTCGATGCGCACGCCGTCGACAAGGCCTTCGCGGAACCAGCGGGCGATCTCGGCATGGTTGGCGTCGAACACCGCGCGATCCTCCTGGCGCAGCCCGGCCAGCGAGGTGATCGAGAAGAACCGCCGATAGCCGACGATCCCGCGGCGCCAGCCCACCAACCGGTAGTGCTGGCGTTCGTGCACCTGCGGCCCGGTGCCGTCGCCGGTGCCGGGGGCAATCGGCAGCGCCAGGTCACCCAATCGCAGCAGGTCGCCGTCCACCTTCAGGTCGGCGGCATCGTCGTCGGAACCCAACACCGGCAGCACGATGCGGCCTTGCTCGTCGAGGTCCCAGTCGATGTCGAAAAATGTTGCGTAGGAAGATGATCGGCCATGCCGCAACACGTCCCACCACCACGGGTTCTGGTTGGGCTGGTCGACCCCGACGTGGTTGGGCACGATGTCGACGATCAGTCCCATGCCGCGTGCCTTGGCCGCCGCCGACAGCCGCGCCAGACCCTCGGCGCCGCCGAGCTCCGGCGACACCGTCGTCGGGTCGGTGACGTCGTATCCATGAGTCGACCCGGGCGCCGCGGTCAGGATGGGGGACAGGTACAGATGCGACACCCCGAGCCCGTCGAGGTAGTCCAGCAGGTTTTCCGCGTCGGCAAACGTGAACGCACTGCCACTGGCGGGACCGCGCATTTGTAACCGGTAGGTGGTGAGCACCGGAAAAGCCATATGTTAGGCGGTCTTTCGCAGAATCAGCACCGAGCAGCCCGGCATGGTCAACTTTTCCTCGGCGGCCACCACAAGGTCGGCGTCCCCGGCGGGATGGTTGGAATCGATCTCCATGGTCCACTCGCGTGCATAGTCGTCGTGGGGCGTGACGAACTCCACCTCACGCTTGTGGGCGTTGAAGCACAACAGAAACGAGTCGTCGACCACGCGTTCGCCCCGGGCATTGGGTGCGGTGATGGCTTCGCCGTTGAGGAATACCGCGACGCACTTGTCGAACCCCTGGTTCCAGTCGTCGTGCGTCATCTCCCGTCCGGCCGCCGTCAGCCAGGCGATGTCGCGGACTTCGTCCCCGCTGCGGATCGGCTCGCCGTCAAAGAATCTGCGCCGGCGAAACACCGGATGTTTCCTGCGCAATGTGGTCACCTTGCGCGCGAAGGCCAGCAGATCGGCATTCTTGTCCACCAAAGACCAGTCGATCCAAGCCAATTCGGAGTCCTGGCAGTAGGCGTTGTTGTTGCCCTGCTGGGTGCGTCCGACCTCGTCGCCGTGCGTGATCATCGGGGTGCCCTGGCTGACCATCAGGGTGGCCCAGAAGTTTCGCATCTGTCGGCAGCGCAGCTCGACGATCTCGGGGTCGTCGGTGGGACCTTCGACACCACAGTTCCACGACCGGTTGTGGCTTTCCCCGTCGCGGTTGTCCTCGCCGTTGGCCTGGTTGTGTTTCTCGTTGTAGGAGACCAAGTCGTTGAGGGTGAACCCGTCATGCGCGGTGACGAAGTTGATGCTGGCGCTCGGCCGTCGGCTGCTCGCCGCATACAGGTCCGACGACCCGGTCAGCCGGGAAGCGAACTCGCCCAGGGTTGCGGGCTCACCCCGCCAGTAGTCACGCACAGTATCGCGATACTTCCCGTTCCACTCGGTCCACAAACCCGGGAAGTTGCCGACCTGGTAACCACCCTCACCGACATCCCACGGCTCGGCGATCAATTTGACCTGGCTGACGATCGGATCCTGTTGCACCAGATCGAAGAACGCGCTCAGTCGGTCCACGTCGTGCAACTCGCGGGCCAGCGTGGCGGCCAGGTCGAAGCGGAACCCGTCGACGTGCATTTCGGTCACCCAGTAGCGCAGCGAGTCCATGATCAGCTGCAGGACGTGCGGGTGGCGGGGGTTCAAGCTGTTGCCGGTGCCGGTGTAGTCCTTGTACAGGCGCAGGTCCTCGTCGACCAGCCGGTAGTAGGCGCTGTTGTCGATGCCGCGAAAGTTGATTGTCGGCCCCAGGTGGTTGCCTTCGGCGGTGTGGTTGTAGACGACGTCGAGGATGACCTCGATGCCGGCTTCGTGCAGGCTGCGCACCATCATCTTGAATTCGGCGACGGCGCCGCCCGCTTGCCGATTCGATGCGTACTGATAGTGCGGGGCGAAGAACCCGAATGTGTTGTAGCCCCAGTAGTTTCGCAGCCCGAGGCCTAGCAGTCGTTCGTCGTGCATGAACTGGTGTACGGGCATGAGTTCCAGCGCGGTGACGTTGAGTGACTTGAGGTGATCGATGATCACCGGATGGGCCAGCGCGGCATACGTGCCCCGCAGTCCCTCGGGGATGCCGGGATGGGTCTTGGTCAGGCCCTTGACGTGGGCTTCGTAGATCACCGTCTCGTGGTACGGGGTCAGCGGCGCGCGATCGAAGGCCCAGTCGAAGAACGGGTTGATCACCACGCTGGTCATCGTGTGGCCCAGTGAGTCGATCATCGGGGGAGTGCCGGTGACCGCGGTGTCGCCGTCCGGGTCGATGGCGTCCAGGTCATAGGAGAACAACGCCTGGCCGAAGGTGAAATCCCCGTCGAACGACTTCCCGTACGGGTCAAGCAGCAGCTTGCTCGGGTCGCACCGGTGACCGGCCGCCGGATCGAAGGGGCCGTGCACCCGAAATCCATACCGTTGACCGGGGGTGATGTTCGGCAGGTAGGCGTGCCACACATAGCCGTCGACCTCGTCGAGCGGGATCCGCGATTCGTTGCCGCGCTCGTCGATCAGGCACAAGTCGACCTTTTCGGCGATCTCGGAGAACAGCGAAAAGTTAGTGCCCGCCCCGTCATAGGTGGCCCCGAGGGGATAGGCGCCCCCTGGCCAAACGGTGGGCAGCGTGGGTGGGGCTTCGTCCGGTGTTGCAGCACCCGAAGCTGCAGCCGGGTCGGACGCCCGATTGGTTGACGGCACCACTCGACCTTATCCGCGGCGGACGTTCCTGTCCGGGCTACCACCAGCCGGTGGCAGCCGCGATCTGGCGGCCCAGCTCGTGGGCCATGGTTCGCATATAGGTGGGCGTGAGGTGATGAGCACCGTGGTAGATCAGCACATTTCCTTCGGCCGGACGACAAACATCGCTGCGGCAGATGGCATCTGACATATCAAGCACCTTGAGCAGCGGGAATTGCTCGACGAAGTCCAGGGTTTGGTTGCGATCGGACAGCACGTCGGAACGCTTGATCGCGCACGACGTGGCGTTGCGGCCCTTCTTGGCCAAGCAATCCGCGGGATCGAACGGCTGGCCGTCCTTGACCAACCAGGGAGTGTCGCGCATGCCGAGGATCGGAATGTTGTTGTCGGACAACGTCTGCCAGATCCCGATGTAAGTCGCGGGCATCACGTCACCGGACTTGATGTTCCACGGCCGCGTCGTTGTGGTGAACACGTAATCGGGCCGGTCGGCGACCAGCTTGTCCATCGTTCGCTGCACCCACTCGCGGCACTGCGGGTAGGGCGCGTTGTTGCCCATGATCAGCGGGACCTGCTCGGTGGACAACGGGCAGCCCATTTTGAGATATGTCACAACTTTGAAGTGATGCGCGTGGCCGAGCAGATCCAGCGCCGGCAGCCAGTGTTCGGCGTGCGACCCGCCGGCCAGTGCGATGGTCCTGGTGGCGGCAAGGTCGCCGTAAACGCAGTTGACCACTGCCGGGTTGACGAAGTCACTGATGCAGCCGTCGTGCGTCGAGTCGGGCAGGTCCTCCTTCACCTCCAGGACGCTGGGCCGCATCGGCAGCGTCGGCACCCGCACGTGTTCGGTCAGGGCGCGGGCGCCGGGATAGTCCTGCGGGTTGAGCACGCTGAGTTCCTTGCCCGCGGACCGCAACACCGTGACGTGCTGACGCCAGGTGAACGAGGTCGCGGTCAGCGTGACGCCCAGCAACACGATCAGAGAACCCATTGCCATCGTCGGCCGGCGCAACCGCGACCACCACGGCAGGGCCGGGGCGGCTGTTGTCGGTGCGGATCCCTGCGGTGCCCGGTAGCGCAGCGGATCCTCGACGAGCTGGTTGGTCAGGTAGGCCAGCACCCCGGAGACCAGCAGCACCCCCGCACCTTCGACGAAGTTGGCGTGTTTGTGGCCGGTGTAGGACAGCCAGAAGATGAGCAGCGGCCAATGCCACAGGTACAGCGAGTAGGCGATGGCGCCCAGCTCCACCAGGGGCCGGGTGGCCAGCAGCCGGTTGGGCAGCGGCATCCGAGTGTCGGGATCGCCCTGCAGATTGGCTCCGGCGAGGATCATCAGCATGGTGGCCCCGACGGGCACCAGCGCCCAGGGTCCGGGAAATTCGTTGACGCCGTCGATCAGGGCCCCACACGACACGATCGCCGCCAGCGCGACGCTGGCGACGGTGGTGCGCAGCCACATCGGCCACCGGATGTGGGCCACCAGCGCACCGACCAGCGCGCCCAGCAGCAACTCCCAGCCGCGCGCGAAGCTGTCGTAATAGGCGATCGACTGGTCATCGGAGTGCGCGAAGACCGCGTAGACGAACGAGGCGACCGTCAGGATGCTCAGCAGCGCCACGAACAGCGTGCGCAGGCGGGTCGTGAGCGGGCGCCGGAACAGGACGGCGCAGCCGGCGATCAGCAGCAGGAAGGCGACGTAGAACTGCCCCTGCACCGACATGGACCAGATGTGCTGCAACGGGCTGACGGCTTCGCCCGCCCGCAGGTAGTCCGACGCGGTGTTGGCCAGCTCCCAGTTCTGGTAGTAGCCCAGGCTGGCCAGGCTCTGGTCGGCGAAGGTCTCCCAGCGGGTTTGTGGTTGCACAACGATGGTGAGCACCGCGCACCCGGCCAGGACCACGACCAGGGCGGGAACCAGGCGGCGGATCAGCCGGATCACTTCGGCGACGGGCGACAGCGAGACGGCCGGGTTGAGCGCGGCGCGCAGGATCTTGCCGCCGAAGAAGAACCCGGACAGCGCCAGGAACACGTCCACACCGCCAGAAACCCGGCCGAACCAGATATGGAACACGGCGACCAGCGCGATCGCGATGCCGCGCACGCCGTCGAGATCGTAGCGATAAAACCCCGCGGACCCCGAAGTACGCGCCCCCGGAGCGCCCGGGTCCGTCGAGGCGGCCGGTCGCGGAGGCGGTGACATGGTCTGCATGGTCACCGCTAATTTACCCAAAAACGCCACTTGCTCCTCAGCGCTCGCCTCTCGGCGATGCCGCTCAGCGGAGCAAGTGGCGTTTTGTAACGACCGCGAAACCTACCGCGTGGCGCCCGGCTGAGCCGGCTGCATGAACGTCTGGAGGTTCGGCAGTTGTGGCATCGCCGGTTGCGCCGGCGTCGGTTGCTGCAGCGGTGCTTGCTGCAACGGAGCCTGCTGCAGCGGTGCCTGTCCCTGAAGCTGCTGCAACGGAGCCTGCTGTAGCGGGGTTTGCTGCGTGGGCACCTGCTGCAGCGGTGCCTGCTGGATCGGCGCTTGCTGCGTGGGCGTCTGCCCCGGGACCTGCTGCCCCGGGACCTGCTGCAACGGCGCCTGCTGCATGGGTACCTGGGCGCCGAGAACCCGGACCAGGTACGGCGTCATGCCGTTGGCGCGCACCGGCGAAACCTGGACGACGTCGCCCACCTCGAGCATCTGGTTGTTCCCGAGGTACATCGCGACGCTTTGCGTGCCTTCGGGACCGTAGAAGATCAGGTCGCCCTTCTGTGCTTGCTGCGGCAGCACCTTCTGGCCGACCCGGTATATCGCGCCGGACGAACGCGGCAACTTGATCCCGGCGCCGGCGTAGGCGTACTGCATCAGGCCCGATGCGTCGAAGCCAACGGTGTTGATGCCGGTCCCGGTGCCGCGGGTGGGACCGGTGACACCGCCGCCGGCCCAGGAGAACGGCACGCCGCGCTGCGAGAGACCACGCGTGACGACGATGTCGGTGGCCTGCTGGTAGTCCATCGCCCGAACGCCGGGGTCGGCGGCGGCGATGGCCGGGGCGGCCAGCGGGGCCGCCAGCATGGCGAGGCCGATGGCAAACGAGTAGATGCGCTTCATTGGAGTTCCAACCTTCCTGAACCCTGTCGGGTTGTGGCCTCAGCGCGGTGGGCGCCTCGGCCGCCGTTCCATGACTCGCGACGACCCCTGGTTGGGGGTCGAACGCCGCCTCCTTGCGGGAACGTGAATCATGCGGATCGCCCGTTGAGTCACACCAGTCACTACAGAAACTTTTACAACAGAAATCGCACCCGGAAAATAGCTGGTGAGGCCTACGAAAGATTTGGTGTCGGACCGTGACCGGACGGTGACTGCCGAGCCCAAATCTTTATCGGCAGTTGTGATTTCGGTCTCACACCGGTACGCGGTCGCAACGCTCGCGCAGCGGGCGCCAGCGGGGCGGAATCAGTGCCAGTAACGAGAGCTGAAGACGGTGAGCGAATCGCCGACCACGGAGCTCACCATGATGATCGCGAGCGACAGCACCGGCCAGAAGGACATGTACCAGCCCTTCAGCAGGGAAACGAACGGGCCGATCCCCGCCGCGGCGATCGCCGCACCGATACCGCCCCACACCACCGGGTAGATGTACCCGTCGACTCCGAAGGGCACCAGTCCACACGATTCGTCCGTGCACACCTCACCCAGGAAGCCGTAGAGCCTGGTCGGCCACGTTGTCGCCGTGGCCAGGATGACGAGCAGCACCACCAGCGTGATCGTGGCGATCAGGTCCCAGGGGGCCACCCGAAGACGAATGACGCGTGACTTCTGTCCGTCAGAGTCGTTGTCGCCGTAAGGCATTGGCTGAAAATCGTCCGGATCGCCGGACTGCCGGGCCCTCGGCGGGGAACCGACGCGGTCGCCGCGGTGCGGATCTTCGAACGGGTAGGGCAACGCCATGCCGATAGATGCTCCCCGATGGCCGGGTTTTCTGCGACCCGGCTGCTTTACGCTCGGTTCCTATGCCTGCGGCGAGATCCGGGTTGACGCCCGAGCAAATCAGCGCGATCGACGCCGCGCACCTGTGGCATCCCTACAGCACCATCGGCCGTGAATCCGTCGCCCCCGTGGTGGCCGTCGGTGCCCGCGGCGCCTGGTTGACGCTGGTCAGAGACGGTAAGCGGGTCGAGGTACTGGACGCGATGAGTTCCTGGTGGACCGCCATCCACGGTCACGGCCACCCGGTGCTGGACGCGGCGCTGACGGCCCAGCTGGAGTCGATGAACCACGTGATGTTCGGCGGGCTGACCCACGAACCGGCGGCGCGGCTGGCGCAGCTGCTGGTGGAGATCACCCCGGCCGGTCTGGAAACGGTGTTCTTCAGCGATTCCGGGTCGGTGTCGGTGGAGGTCGCGGTGAAGATGGCGCTGCAGTACTGGCGCAGCCGCGGCCGGCCCCGCAAGCACCGGCTGATGACCTGGCGGGGCGGCTACCACGGCGACACCTTCACGCCGATGAGCATCTGCGACCCCGACGGCGGCATGCACTCGCTGTGGACCGACATCCTGGCCGCCCAGGTCTTCGCCCCGCAGGTGCCCCGCGACTACGACCGTGCCTACAGCGTGGCGTTCGAGGAACAACTCACTCAACATGCGACCGAACTGGCGGCCGTCGTCGTCGAACCCGTCGTTCAGGGCGCAGGTGGCATGCGCTTCCATGACCCGCGCTATCTGCGCGACCTGCGCGACATCTGCCGTCGCCACGAAGTGCTGCTGATTTTCGATGAAATCGCCACCGGGTTCGGCCGCACCGGCGAGTTGTTCGCCGCCGACCACGCCGGCGTGAGCCCGGACATCATGTGCGTCGGCAAGGCGCTGACCGGCGGATACCTCAGCCTGGCCGCGACGTTGTGCACCACCGACATCGCGCACACCATCAGCTCCGGCGAGGCCGGCGCGCTGATGCACGGCCCCACCTTCATGGCCAACCCGCTGGCCTGTGCGGTGTCGGTGGCCAGCGTCGAGGTGCTGCTGGCCCAGGACTGGCGGTCGCGGGTCGCCGACATCGCGGCCGGGCTCGCGGCCGGACTCGAGCCGGCGCGGGCCCTGCCCGGCGTGGCCGATGTGCGGGTGTGCGGCGCCATCGGCGTCATCGAATGCAATGCGCCGGTCGACCTGGCCGTTGCCACCCCGGTGGCGCTGGACCACGGCATCTGGCTGCGCCCGTTCCGCAACCTCGTCTATGCGATGCCGCCCTACATCTGCGGGCCCGACGAGATCGCGCGGATCACCTCGGCGATGGTCGAGGTCGCGAGGCTCGTAGGCTGAAACCGCAGATCAGCGCGCATTTTACGGGTCGGCTCACAACGTCGAACCACCGCTGTGCCGATCCCGTGGCCACATTTTGGCCACACTTTCACGTGAACGCGCTTGATCCAAGGCGACCGCGACAACCTCTAGATCGTCGTCGAACAGGTCGGCGTAGATGTCCAGGGTCATTGCTGCGGAGGCGTGGCCGAGCATCCTCTGCACTGCTTTGACGTTGGCCCCGGCACTGACGGCTAGGCTGGCCGCGGTGTGCCGAAGATCATGAGGCGTCACCCTCGGCACAGCCGATGCGGCGACGGCTTTGGCGAACCACCCCGACTCGGGGTGCGGGCTTTTCACGTGGCCACCGCCGTCGCCCGCTCGCGGTGGTGCGGACGGTGACAGATAAAGGCGGCGCCTGATGGACTGGGGCGGCCCCGTCGACACTAGGCGGTGTTTGTATAGGCCGTCCCAGCGCCACCAACCGCGGCGCGGCAGTCAGGACAAGGTGAACCGATACCGACGGCTGCCGGTTACTTTTGCCCCTTCCGTGCAATAGCGGTGACGATAACGTCCAGCGGGTGAGCCCCTCATTTACGACTCCCCCTTGGCAGGAAGAACGCGCCGACTTTTGTGGTTCAGCGAAATATTTCATTTATAGGGATGACGTAATGCCCAGTCATGGAGGTAACATCAAGCGGTGTTGTTGCACAAGTGTACAACCGGAGATGAAAGGTGCATCCGATGAACGCTAAGAGCACCAAGCGACGGACGTTGAAAGCTGGCGCAGCGGCCGCGGCGCTGGTTGCAGTGTTGCTGGGATCGACGGGATGCACCTTTACTGGTTGCAGCGGTTCGATACCCGGGACGGTAACTTGTTCCTAAATCACTCCTGATGACCCACAACGGCGCTGCCTGCGTAGCGTCCTAGCCTTCTACGCTGCGCGAGACCGAGTAACCGCTTTCGGCTGCAGGGTACGGTGTCAGCTGTCGAATGCGACGAGTTGTTCGAACGTGTCTGCACCCCGAGCGCAGCCGCACCCTTCCAGCTCGCGCTCCTGCGGGGTCTGGGCAGGGCAACCCAACGGCGCCGACGCTGTGCGTTCGTGGTTCTAGGGGCATAAATTGCTGTTCATGGCTGACGCCAAGACGGAGACTTGCCAAGAGTGAGGGCAGACCGTCGGAAACCGCCAGCACGTGCGCCGTCGATCTGCTGTTCGCACCCTGTTTGGGGACAAGGCGCTCCGTAGGATGCGTCGCCGCCAACTACGGGATGCGTAGCCAGTACGCGACGCGCAACGGGGCGACAGGAGATTTATGCAGGAACGATATTTAACGGTCAACATTAACTTCTCTTGGCATTTGGTCTGGTTATTTGCGCTATTAGAAGGAATCACAGTTCCTTTAGTACCCTTATTCTTGGGAAACGGACCTAGCGTAAACTCAACTGCTCACACTACAACTCTTGCTGCACGGTTCCTGTCATTTGCGAACAAAATGATGATTGTTGGCATATATGGAATATCGATAGGGTTTATCGGAACGTCGATAGTTTGTCTGTTGTTGAATTACGTCGCTCTTCGCAAAATAAAAGTCCAGCTTAATGATGCGGTTGTTGTGCGGGTGCCTCAGCCGCTCGTTATCGGGCTGTGGGGAGGCCTGCTATTAGCGGTGATCTTTTGGATACAACAGTGCATCGGTAGTCTACTAGTATTTTCCTGGATAGTGAATTTGATGCTTTTTGGATTTGTCTCTGCCGCGGGTAGTGTCATCGTTACTAGCTCCATTTACTTGCTGATAGTAAAAGCCATGCCGCACTTGGGCATTCAATTAGTTACCACAGAACAACGACTATTGTTAGCCAAGGTTCCAATTGTTTCTTTCGCTGTTTTAGTAGGACTCTATGAAGGATTGGCCGCGCCAATTCTTCAACGATGGGAATTAGTACCTCAACATAGAGTGTTAATTGCTCTGCTAGTGGGGTTTTCAGGTGGTGCACTCAGTAGTTTGATAGTTGTTGGGTTAGCTCACATGCGGGTGGTTAAGAAGCACATGTGGCTAAAATTTTCCATAATGGGGGAAATGAACCAAGTAGGCACAGAACACTGGTTGCCGCCTGCTCGGTGAGCCAGCAGGTTATGCGTAACTGCCGCCATGCCCACGCCGTGCCCACATTCTGCCCACCGTTACAGATAAACTCATGTGAATTAGCGTTGTCGTCTTTTACCAGGTAGAGCTGTTTTCTCCGCTCTGAACTAGGAGTGGTCGAGATCGCGCAGATCACCTCGGGATGGTCGAGGTCGCACGGCTCGTCGGCTCTCGTAGGCTCTAGGTCTATGAACGCCGCCCAGCAGGCACCGATCGAGGTTTCCCCGCTGGCCTGGCTGGAGGCGGTGGAGAGGCAGCGCCGTGAGGCCGGGCTGCGTCGTTCGTTGCGACCGCGGCCCGCCGTCGCCACCGAGCTGGATCTGGCGTCCAACGACTATCTCGGGCTGTCACAGCACCCCGACGTGATCGAGGGCGGCGTCGCGGCGCTGCGCATGTGGGGCGCCGGGGCCACCGGTTCTCGCCTGGTCACCGGCGACACCGAACTGCACCAGCAGTTCGAGTCCGAGCTCGCCGAATATGTCGGCGCGGCATCGGGATTGCTGTTCTCCTCGGGATACACGGCCAATCTCGGCGCCGTGGTCGGCTTGTCGGGCCCGGGATCGCTGCTGATTTCCGATGCGTACTCGCACGCGTCGCTGGTCGATGCGTGCCGGCTGTCGCGGGCCCGGGTGGTGGTGACCCCGCACCGCGACGTCGGCGCGGTGGATGCGGCGCTGGGCTCGCGCGGCGAGGAACGCGCCGTCGTCATCACCGACTCGGTCTTCAGCGCCGACGGCGCGCTGGCACCCCTGCGGGAGTTGCACGACGTATGTCGGCGCCATCGCGCGCTGCTCATCGTCGACGAGGCACACGGGCTCGGCGTGCGCGGTGCCGGCCGGGGGCTGCTGCACGAGCTCGGACTCGCCGGTGCACCCGACGTGGTGATGACCACGACGCTGTCCAAGGCACTCGGCAGTCAGGGCGGCATGGTGCTGGGGCCGCCGGAGGTGCGCGCGCATCTGATCGATGTGGCCCGCCCGTTCATCTTCGACACCGGCCTGGCTCCGGCCGCGGTGGGCGCCGCGCTGGCCGCACTGCACGTCCTGCTAAGCGAGGCCTGGCGGCCCGAGGCGGTGCTGCGGCATGCTCGCGAACTCGCCCGCATCTGCGACGTGCCCGAGGAGCCGCAGTCGGCGGTGGTGTCGGTGATTCTGGGCGAACCGGAGGTGGCGCTGGCCGCCGCGACCGCCTGCCTGGAAGGGGGTGTGCGGGTCGGCTGCTTCCGGCCCCCGACGGTGCCCGCCGGGACGTCGCGGCTGCGGCTCTCGGCGCGCGCCTCCCTGGATGCCGCCGAGTTGGACGTGGCCCGCCGCGTGCTGACCGACGTCCTTGCCGTGGCGCGCCGTTGACCGTCCTGGTCGTCACGGGCACCGGCACGGGGGTTGGTAAGACGGTCGCCGTCGCCGCGCTGGCCTGTCATGCGCGTCAGGCCGGCATCGACGTCGCGGTGTGCAAACCCGTTCAGACCGGCACCGACTCCGGTGACGACGACCTCGCCGAGGTGACCCGGCTGTCCGGGGTGGCCGCGACCGCCGGGCTGGCGCGATATCCGCAACCACTGGCGCCCGCCGCCGCGGCCAAGCAGGCCGGGGCGACCCTGCCCACCCGCGAGCAGATGCTGGGGCTCATCGGAGACCTGGACCGCCCGGGCAGGCTCACCCTGGTCGAGGGCGCCGGCGGGTTGCTGGTCGAAATCGCGGACGCCGCCGTCACCCTGCGCGATCTCGCCGCCGACCTGGGTGCCGCGGTGCTCGTCACCGTCACCGCGGAACTGGGCACGCTCAACCACACCGCGCTCACCGTGGAATCACTTGCTGGACAACATATCTCGTGTGCTGGGCTGGTAATCGGCAGCTGGCCGCAGCAGCCTGGATTGGTGGAGAACTCGAACCGGTCGGCCCTGGACCGGCTGGCGCCGGTGCGGGCCGCGCTGCCCGCCGGGGCTGGCGCGATGACCGTCGACGACTTCGCGACGATGAGCGCCGCGGCGTTCGACGGTGGCTGGGTGAGGTCGCTGGTCGGCTGATGGTGCATTCGATCGAGCTGGTCTTCGACAGCGACACCGAGGCCGCGGTCCGCCGGATCTCAGAAGAGCTGGCCGGCGCCGGAATCCCCAGCCAGGCCCCGGCCAGTCGTCCACACGTCACGCTGGCCGTCGCGGAAAGCATCTCGCCCGACGTCGACGAGCTACTGCGTCCGGTGAGCACCCGGCTTCCGCTGGATGCGCTGATCGGCGCGCCCGTGCTGTTCGGCCGCACCAGCGCGGTGTTCGCCCGGCTGCTGGTGCCGAGCAGCGAACTGCTGGCGCTGCACGCCGAGGTGCACCGACTGTGCCGCCCACACCTGTCGCCGGCGCCGATGGCCAACAGCCTGCCCGGCCAGTGGACCGCACACGTCACGCTGGCCCGCCGGGTCGGTGGCGCCCAGCTGGGGCGGGCGCTGCGCATTGCGGGCCGTCCGGCGCAGATCGAAGGCAGCTTCGCCGGTCTGCGCCGCTGGGACGGCAACAAGCGCGTCGAACATCTGATTCGCTGAGCGGCCGGGCGGGCCTCGGTCCGGGCTCGCCCACGTCGCGGGCGGATACGCGCGGGCCGTTACCCTACTTTGAACACCGTTTCGTTCAGGCTGCCACGACGTTGTGGCGGATGTGACCGCAGACGCGGACGCGACAAAGATGCAGGGGAGCACTGGGTGACTCAAGCGGCAACTCGACCCACCACCGACGCCGGCCATGACGCAGACATCCTGGCGGTAGCCCGCCAACAGGTGTTGGAGGACGGCAAGGGACTGAGCCAGGACCAGGTACTTGCGGTGCTGCAGCTGCCCGACGAGCGCCTCGAGGAGCTGCTTGGGCTGGGCCACGAGGTGCGGATGCGCTGGTGTGGCCCCGAGGTCGAGGTCGAGGGCATCATCAGCCTCAAGACCGGCGGCTGCCCCGAGGACTGCCATTTCTGCTCCCAGTCCGGCTTGTTCGCCTCACCGGTGCGCAGCGCGTGGCTCGACATTCCGAGCCTCGTCGAGGCGGCCAAGCAAACCGCGAAGTCGGGTGCCACCGAGTTCTGCATCGTGGCCGCCGTGCGTGGTCCGGACAAGCGGCTGATGTCTCAGGTGGCGGCCGGTATCGAGGCGATCCGCAACGAGGTCGAGATCAACGTCGCCTGTTCGCTGGGCATGCTGTCTCCCGAGCAGGTTTCCGAGCTCGCCGCGATGGGCGTGCACCGCTACAACCACAACTTGGAGACCGCCAAGTCGTTCTTCACCAACGTCGTCACCACTCACACCTGGGAAGAGCGCTGGCAGACGCTGACGATGGTGCGCGACGCCGGCATGGAGGTGTGCTGCGGCGGCATCCTCGGCATGGGAGAGACGTGCGAGCAGCGCGCGGAATTCGCGGCCGAACTCGCCGAGCTCAACCCCGATGAGGTGCCGCTGAACTTCCTCAACCCGCGGCCAGGTACTCCGTTCGGCGACCTCGAGGTGATGCCGGTCAGCGAGGCGTTGAAGTCGGTGGCGGCGTTCCGGCTGGCGTTGCCGCGCACCATGCTGCGTTTCGCCGGTGGCCGGGAGATCACCCTGGGCGACCTCGGCGCCAAGCAGGGCATCCTGGGCGGCATCAACGCCGTGATCGTCGGGAATTACCTGACCACACTCGGCCGCCCCGCCGAATCCGATCTGGAACTGCTCGAGGACCTGCAGATGCCCATCAAGGCGCTCAATGCCAGCCTGTAAGCCAGCTGGTAGCGGCTAGGTTGGATTCTTGTGGTTCCAGATCTGGGCGCTCCGGTCGGCGCCGGCGTCTACAACGTCTATACCGGGGAATTGGCGGGTACCGCCGTGCCCACCGCGGCCCAGCTGGGCCTTGAACCGCCGCGCTTTTGCGCCGAATGCGGGCGCCGGATGATCGTCCAGGTTCGCCCCGACGGCTGGCGGGCGCGATGCTCGCGGCACGGCGAGGTCGACTCGTCGGACTTGGAGACTCAGCGGTGACAGAACCTGCTGTGCCCGCGGCTCCCGAGACCGCTGGCCGCGCCGCCCCGTCGCGGCTGCGTGCGATTCTGCTTGCGGCACTTGGGCTCTCGGCGACCGGGGTATTGGTCGGCGGCCTGTGGGCGTGGATGGCTCCGCCGATTCACTTGGTGGTCGCGATGACTCACGCCGGCGAGCGGGTGCATGAGTACCTGGGTACCGAGTCCCAGCACTTCTTCGACCTGCCATGCCTGATGTTGGGTCTGTTGACGGTGCTGGCCGTCGTCGCGCCGGTGCTGGTGTGGCAGTGGCGCCGGCTTCGCGGGCCCGGCATGGTCATTGGGCTGACGATCGGCATGGTGGGCGCCGCCGCGGTGGCCTCGGCGGTGGGGGCGGTGCTGGCCCTGCTGCGCTACGGCGCGCTGGACGTCGACAAGGTGCCGCTGCTGGGCAGCCCGGCGGTGTCCTACGTCGTCGAGGCGCCGCCGGTGTTCTTCGGACTCGGGCCGCTACAGCTTGCCACGACGCTGTTGTGGCCGGCCGGCGTCGCAGCGCTGGTGTATGCCCTGCTGGCAGCGGGAAGTGCGCACGACGACCTGGGCAGCTCGGGGCTCACCGATCAGCCATCGCACACGTTGCCGATGGAGCCGGAAGCCTCCGTCTCATAGCGGGCGGCGACGAATCTTTCGTCCGGTCAGGACCTTGGCCGCGATGGCGCCCAGGCGAATCATGCCGGCGTAGGTCATCGGGTTGAACATCGTCGGCCAGACCGTCCTGATCAGGTGGTCGTTTACCGGTCGTCGGGCGAACCGGTCGGTGAGCCAGCGCAGCGTCATCGGCGCGGAAAGCGGGTGCAGGAGCATGTGCTCGTTGAACGCGTCGCGGTGGTAGGTGACACTGGCGCCGCCGGCCGAATAGGCGTCGGCCAGCGCGTCGATGTCGTGGACGTCGATCAGGTAGTCGTGCACGGCCTGCACGATCAACACCGGCGGTGCCGGTGTTGCGACGCCGAGCTTGATGCTCTCGAAGACATTCGACACCTCGGGTGACGACAGGATGTCCTCCAGCGGCTCGTCGAGATAGTCGCCCATGTTCTCGCCGGCCATCCGCAGCACGGCACCGACCGTCGTCATCGTCTCCAGCCGGTCCAGCAGGGCCCGACCCTCGTCGTTGGTGTGCTCCTTGATGACCTTGTTCAGGTCGGGGTAGACGTGCGCGAGCGCGGCGACCACCATCGCGGGCAAGCCCGCGAACACGCCCCCGTTGAGCCGGCGGAAGGTGTGGCCGAGATCGCCGACGGGCGATCCCAGCACTGCCCCGACGATGTCCAGCTCTGGTGCGTAGTCGGCACACATTTCGGCGGCCCAGGCGCTGGCCAGGCCGCCGCCCGAGTATCCCCACAGCCCGACAGGCGACGACGGCGACAGCGACAGCTGGTCACAGTTCATGGCGGCCCGAATCCCGTCCAGGATGCGGTAGCCGGGTTCGAAGGGCGCGCCCCACATACCCTGCAGACCCTCGTGGTCGGGCACCGAGACCGCCCAGCCTTCGGCGAGAGCGGCAGCCACCAGGAAGAGCTCCAATTGAGCTATCGAACCGAGGGCCTTCGACCTTCTGCGCAGTGCGTAGGACGGAAAGCAGCGCGACGACATGGCGTCGATCGCGCACTGGTAGGACAGCAGCGGGCCGTTCTGCCCGACAACGCGATCGGTCGGGACGATCACTGTGGTCACGCAGGCCTCGGGGACGCCGTTCATGTCCGTCGTCCGGTAGAGCAGCTGGGTAGCCGAAACCGGCTGTGGGATCAGGCCGAGGAACGCCAGCTCGACGTCGCGGGAGCGCAGCACCGTCCCGGGCTCGGCGTGTTGGAAGCCGGAAGGTGGCTGGTAAAACGGGTCTTCCGAGGGCAGCAGCGGGCGCGCCTTGGGCTGCAGTTCCTCATGGGGCGGCCGACCGATCCACTCCGCACCGTCGGTGCCTGCCAAATTGCCGAGTTCAACCATTAAGGATCCCTTCTAGGCCACCCGGCATTTTCGCGCATGAACGGGCGGTAACCAAAATGTAATGGCAGGGCGGTGAGCCATTTCTCATCGAGCGCCCGGGTGTGGCGCTGATCAAGGCTGGCCGGGCGGCCGAAGCGCGGCGAATTCGTCGGTGACCCGCAGCGCAGAGTCGGTGAAGTGGTACAGCGCTGCCGGTCGCCCGCCGCTGCGACCCGATTGCGCGATGGTGCCGGTTTGCGTGATCACGCCGCGGCGGGCCAGCACCCGCTGCAGATTCGTCGCGTCGACCTGATAACCGAGCGCCGCGTCGTAGATATCGCGTAAGGTGGAAAGTGCGAATTCCTTTGGTGCCAAGGCAAATCCGATGTTCGTGTACGACATCTTGGCGACCAGTCGGGCGTGCGCGTGCGTCACCATCGGGCCGTGATCGAACGCCATCGGCGGCAGCGCACTGACCGGGTGCCACCGGGTGTCGGGCGGCAGCTCGGGCGTGGCGGGGAAGGGCACCAGGCCAAGGAACGTCGAGGCGATCACCCGCGCGCCCGGCACGCGGTGCGGGTCGGAGAACACGGCGAGCTGCTCCAAGTGGGCCAACTCCTGCAGATCCACCTTTTCGGCGAGCTGGCGCCGCACGGAGGTGGTCATGTCCTCGTCGTTGCGCAGCCGTCCGCCGGGCAGTGACCAGGAGCCTCGTTGCGGATCGCGCGCACGCTCCCATAACAGCACGTTTAGCTGCGGTTTTCCTTTTCGGGAGGCTCCCTTAACCTGCTCGGTAGCCTGGCGAACTTGGAACACAACCGCTAGCACTTCATGGGCGGTGCTACCATTGGGCATGTTTTCGATTATAAGTCGAAAACCTCCTAAGTCGAAAGGAGCCGCCGTGACGGTGATGAATCGCATGGACACGCTCGCCGAAGACATGGTTGCCAGCATCACCAATTCCCCTACCGGTTATGGCGGCGTGGACGGTGATGAGCAGTGGGCCGGTGAGGTTCGTCGCGTGGCGGAACTGCGCGGCGCCACCGTCCTCGCGCACAATTACCAGCTGCCCGCGATTCAGGACGTCGCCGACCATGTTGGAGATTCGCTCGCGCTGTCCCGAATTGCCGCCGATGCGCCCGAGGGCACCATCGTGTTCTGCGGCGTGCACTTCATGGCCGAGACGGCCAAGATCCTGAGCCCGGAGAAGACCGTGCTCATTCCCGATCAGCGGGCCGGTTGCTCGCTGGCCGATTCGATCACTCCCGACGAACTGAGTGCCTGGAAAGATGAGCACCCCGGCGCCGTCGTCGTCTCCTACGTCAACACCACGGCGGCCGTGAAGGCCCTCACCGACATCTGCTGCACCTCGTCCAACGCGGTCGACGTGGTCGAGTCGATCGACCCCGATCGCGAGGTGCTGTTCTGCCCGGACCAATTTCTCGGCGCGCATGTCCGCCGGGTGACGGGCCGCAAGAACGTGCACGTGTGGGCCGGTGAATGCCACGTGCATGCCGGAATCAACGGCGACGAGCTCACCGAGCAGGCCCGCGCCAATCCCGATGCTGAACTCTATGTGCATCCCGAATGCGGTTGCGCCACTTCGGCCTTGTACCTCGCCGGCGAGGGGGCCTTTCCCGCCGACCGGGTGAAGATCCTTTCCACGGGCGGCATGCTGGACGCGGCACACGAGACACGCGCCCGCAAGGTCCTGGTCGCCACCGAGGTCGGCATGTTGCACCAATTGCGCCGAGCCGCACCGGAAGTCGACTTCCGTGCGGTCAACGACCGCGCGTCATGCAAATACATGAAGATGATCACCCCCGCTGCGCTGCTGCGCTGCCTGGTGGAAGGCGCGGACGAGGTTCACGTCGACCCGGATGTCGCGGCAGCCGGCCGGCGCAGCGTGCAGCGGATGATCGAGATCGGCCAGCCGGGCGGCGGCGAATGATGACCCGTCCCGCTTGGACACACGACGCCGACGTCGTGGTGATCGGTACGGGCGTCGGGGGATTGGCGGCTGCGCTGGCCGCCCATCGCGCCGGGCGCAACGTCGTCGTCCTCAGCAAGGCCGACCAGACCCACGGTGTCACCGCAACGCACTACGCGCAGGGCGGTATCGCGGTCGTGCTGCCGGACAACGACGACTCCGTCGACGCCCATGTCGCCGACACCCTGGCGGCGGGCGCGGGCATGTGCGACCCCGAAGCGGTGTACTCGATCGTCGCCGACGGCTACCGCGCGGTCGGCGAATTGGTCGGGCATGGCGCGCGATTCGACGAATCGGTGCCGGGCCAGTGGGCGTTGACCCGCGAAGGCGGGCACTCGCGCCGCCGCATCGTGCACGCCGGCGGCGACGCCACCGGCGCCGAGGTACAGCGAGCGCTCGACCACGCCGCGCGGACGCTGGACATCCGCACCAGCCACGTGGCGTTGCGAGTGCTGCACGACGGCACGGCGGTGACCGGCGTGGCGGTGGGCAACCCGGACGGCGTCGGGATCGTCAGTGCGCCCTCGGTGATCCTGGCTTCCGGCGGGCTCGGACATCTCTACAGCGCGACCACCAATCCTGACGGATCCACCGGCGACGGCATCGCTTTGGCCCTGTGGGCCGGCGTCGCGATCAGCGATCTCGAGTTCATCCAGTTCCACCCGACCATGTTGTTCGGTGGCCAAGCCGGGGGTCGTCGGCCACTGATCACCGAGGCCATTCGCGGCGAGGGTGCGGTATTGGTTGACCGGCAAGGCAATTCGGTAACCGCGGGGGTTCATCCGATGGGCGACCTGGCGCCACGCGATGTGGTCGCGGGAGCCATCGACGCGCGGCTGAAGGCCACCGGCGATGAATGCGTCTACCTCGACGCGCGCGGGATCGAAGGTTTCGCGGCCCGATTCCCCAACGTCACCGCCGCATGCCGGGCCGCCGGCGTCGATCCCGTCAATCAACCGATCCCGGTTGTTCCCGGTGCGCATTACAGCTGCGGCGGTGTGGTCACCGACGTGCACGGTCAAACCGAGCTGCCGGGGTTGTTCGCCGCCGGCGAGGTGGCCCGCACCGGGATGCACGGCGCGAATCGCTTGGCGTCCAACAGCTTGCTGGAAGGCCTGGTGGTGGGTGGCCGCGCCGGGAAGGCCGCCGCCGCGCACGCGCTGGCGGCCGGGCGGATGCCCGCGACCGCGCCCGAGCCGATCACCCACACCGCGTCCAAGCGCCGCGAACTGCAAACCGCGATGACGCGGGACGCATCGGTGGTACGCGACACCGCGGGGCTGCGGCGCCTCTCCGAGACCCTGTCCAGGGCGCGGGTTCGCAGCCTCGAGGGCCGTCGCGATTTCGAGGATGTCGCACTGACGCTGACTGCCCGCGCGGTGGCCGCCGCGGCGTTGGCCCGCAACGAAAGCCGGGGCTGCCACCACCGCGCGGAGTACTCCGACGCCGCGCCGGAACAGGCCCGCAGCATCGTGGTCCGGCTGGCCGACACGGTGTGCGCCGAAGCCCTGGCGGCGGTGTCCTAATGACGCTGTCCGACGCCGAACTGGCCGCCGCGCACGACATCGTTCGGCGTGGTCTCGAAGAGGATCTGCGCTATGGGCCCGACATCACCACGCTCGCCACGGTGCCCGCCGGCGCGGCGACGGCGTCGCTGGTGCCCCGCGAGCCGGGCGTGATCGCCGGACTGGACGTCGGCTTGCTGGTGCTCGACGAGGTGCTGGGCGCCGACGGCTACCAGGTGCTCGACCGCGTCGAGGACGGCGCCCACGTGCAACCCGGCCAGCCGGTCTTGACCGTGCGGGCGGAAAACCGCGGCCTGCTGACCGCCGAGCGGACGATGCTGAACCTGGTCTGTCACCTGTCGGGCATCGCCACCGCGACCGCGGCCTGGGTGGACGCCGTGAGCGGCACCAAGGCCCAGGTCCGCGATACCCGTAAGACGCTGCCCGGGCTGCGCGCGCTGCAGAAATACGCGGTGCGGATCGGCGGCGGGGTCAACCATCGCCTCGGGCTGGGCGACGCCGCGCTGATCAAGGACAACCACGTCGCCGCCGCGGGATCGGTCGTCGAGGCGCTGCGGGCGGTACGCGAGGCCGCGCCCGATCTGCCGTGCGAGGTCGAAGTCGACTCGCTCGAGCAGCTCGACGAGGTGCTTCCCGAAAAGCCGGAGCTGATTCTGCTGGACAACTTCCCGGTGTGGCAGACCCAGATTGCCGCGCAGCGCCGCGACTCTCGCGCGCCTGCCGTGCTGCTGGAGTCCTCGGGCGGGCTCAGTCTGGACACCGCGGCCGCCTACGCCTCGACCGGAGTGGATTACCTGGCCGTCGGCGCGCTGACCCACTCGGTACGCGTGCTCGATATCGGTCTGGACATGTAGGTCTATCCCCCTAGCAGCGCGCGCGCCGCGGGCTTAGCGGCAGTGAGTGCGGCCGCATCACCGGAGATCCGGGACAGGATCAGCGCTCCCTCGATCAACGAGATCACCGCGAGCGCGACCTGTTGCGACTGTGCGTCCGACCAGCCTTCGGAGCCCAATCGCTCCTCGATCGCCGCACACCAACCCTGGAAGGCACGCGCTGAAGCCGCGCGCACCAGTGGACTCGCGTTGACGGACTCGGTGGCGATCGGTTCGATCGGGCAGCCGTCACGCTGGTCGCCGGCAAGGCCAGCGGCCAGCAGGTCGATCCACCGATCGACGATGTCGGCCACTGCCCGGTCGGTGGCGAGGAATCTGCGCAGTAGTTGCTCGATCCCCGCTCCGGCAGTGTCGACGACCGCGACGGCCAGCTGTTGCTTGCCCTGTGGGAAGTGGTGATACATCGAACCGGCTTTGACGCCGGCCTCGTCGAGGATCTGGTTGAGTCCGGTCGCCGCATAGCCCTGGCGCCGGAACAGGGTGGCGGCGCGCTCGATCAGTGCTGCGCGGCTGCGGTCGGGTCTAGGCACAGCTATTGACAATACTTGAATAATCACTCAAGAATGCTGAGATGAGGCAGCTGATGTTCGAAGAGGCCGACAGGTACGCGTGGCGCGACGTGCCCGAGCCGGATATCACCGCACCGGAACAAGCGGTGGTCAGGCCGTTGGCGGTGGCCTGCTGCGACCTCGACATCGCGGTCGCCCGCGGCCAGGCGCCGCTGCCGCCCGGATACGCCGTCGGGCACGAGGGATTGGCTGAGGTCGTGGCCGTCGGCGACGCCGTAGGCACCGTGCGGCCGGGCGACTGGGTGGTGGTGCCGTTTCAGATCAGCTGCGGTAACTGCTCGCGCTGCCGCCGCGGCGCGACCGGCTCGTGTGGCTCAGTCCCGCTTATGGCTATGTATGGTCTCGGTCCGCTCGCCGGTCTGAACGGCGGGGGATTCATGTCGGATCTGGTGTTGGTTCCCTACGCCGACGCGATGCTGGTCTCCGCCCCGGATGGCCTGCAGCCCAACGCCATTGCCTCGCTGTCGGACAACATTCCCGACGGCTGGCGGGCGGTCGGACCGTATGCGGCCGAATTGGCCGCGCTCGATCCGGCCGACCGCCGGGTGCTGGTGATCGGCAAGCTGTCGATCGGGCTGTACGCGACCGCGTTCGCGGCTGCGCTGGGAGCCCGTGTCGACTACGTCGACCACGACGTTCGCCGCCTGGCGGCAGCCGAAAAGCTCGGCGCGGTCGTACACGATCGGGTCAAGCCGGATAAGTCGTGGGAGCCCTATCCGGTCGCCGTGCACACCTCCGCCGACCCCTCGCTGCTGGCCGCCGCGCTGCGTGCGACCTGGCCGGACGGTGTGTGCACCGACACCGGGGTCTACTACCAGCCGATGGTCGAGATGCCGCTGTTGCCGATGTACACCCGCGGGGTGCGGTTTGTCACCGGGCGGGTCAACGCACGTTCGGCCATCCCTGCGGTACTGGAACTGCTGGCCAGGGGATGCGATCTGTTACCGGTCGTCGACCGGGTGGTGCCCTGGGCGGACGCGCCCTCGGTATGGCCGACGATGACCGGCAAGACAGTCTTCACCAGGGCATAGCCCTCAGCTGTCGCCTGTTCGTCTCAGGATATTTCGCGTCGAGTGTGCGTCCAGGGCTTTGAGTGTGCATGCAGGGCCGCGACACGCCGGGGCATGCCGCCCTCGGTGCACACCGAAATCCCTGAGCGCACACTCAAAACCCGCAGCGCACACTCGACGCGGGAGGCGGCCCGCTCAGGCGATGTCGCTGACCAAAACCGCCATGCGGCGCAACTGCAGACGCACCAGCCAGGGCAGGCCGGTGCCGTCGGAACCGGCCGGCAGTATGCGGGGATTGGTGATATGCACGACCTTGCGGGCAAAGTGCAGGTCGGCCTGGCCGGCGGCCAGCACGTTCTTCACCCAGTCGGTCTTGCCGTGGCCCAGCGCGACCGCCAGCACGTTGCCGTTGCGGTAGGCCGTGACGATGGTTTTGTACGGCTTGCCCGACGTGCGGCCGCGATGCTCGATGGTGCCCGTTCCGGGCAGGAACCGCGCGATCGGCTTCAACGCCGGGTTGACGTACTTGACCTGGAAGTTCTCGAACCACGTCGGATACACCATCGGGATGCCCGGGGCGTTGTTCGGGTGATCCTTTGCGGACATGCCGGCTCCCTTGTGGAACGTAGTTAACGCGGCCGTGGGCCCTGATTACCGGCACTGTACCGGTCGGATATTGATTTGAGTTCCTCTGGGACAATGGACGCTGTGACTGCCTCACCGCCCTCTGTGCTGGCCCGCATCGACCTGCGGGGCGCGGAGCTGACGGCTGCCCGGCTGCGGGCCGCCTTACCGCGTGGTGGGGCAGATGTGGAGTCGGTGTTGCCGCGAGTACGGCCGATTGTGCAGGCCGTCGCCGAGCGCGGGGCCGAGGCGGCGCTGGAATTCGGCGCGTCGTTCGACGGCGTGCGCCCGGCGGCCGTGCGCGTGCCCGAGTCCGCGCTGCAGGCCGCGCTGGACGGACTGCCCGCCGACGTCCGCGACGCGCTGCAGGTGATGATCGAGCGCACCCGCGCCGTGCACGCCGATCAGCGCCGCACCGACGTCACCACCGTGCTTGGGCCGGGCGCGACGGTCACCGAGCGGTGGGTCCCCGTCGAGCGGGTCGGCCTGTACGTGCCCGGCGGCAATGCGGTGTATCCGTCCAGCGTGGTGATGAACGTGGTGCCGGCGCAGGCCGCGGGTGTCGAGTCGCTGGTGGTGGCCAGCCCGCCGCAGGCCCGCTTCGACGGCTTGCCGCATCCGACGATCCTGGGCGCGGCCCGGCTGCTGGGCGTCGACGAGGTGTGGGCGGTCGGCGGCGCGCAGGCGGTGGCGCTGCTGGCCTACGGCGGCGTAGACACCGATGGCGCGCAACTGGCGCCGGTCGACCTGATCACCGGGCCCGGCAATGTCTACGTCACGGCCGCCAAGCGGCTCTGCCGCTCGCTGGTGGGCATCGATGCCGAGGCCGGGCCGACCGAGATCGCCATCCTCGCCGACCACACCGCCGATCCGGCGCATGTGGCCGCCGACCTGATCAGCCAAGCCGAACACGATGAGATGGCCGGCAGTGTGCTGGTGACCGCCAGCGCCGACCTGGCGGCGGCCACCGACACCGAAGTCGCGGCCCAGCTGCAGACCACGGTCCACCGCGATCGGGTGACGACCGCGCTGAGTGGGCCGCAATCGGCGATCATCCTGGTCGACGACCTGGACGCCGGCGTCCAGGTGGTCAACGCCTACGCCGCCGAACACCTCGAGATTCAGACCGTGGACGCGGCGCGCGTCGCCAGCCGAATACGTTCGGCCGGAGCTATTTTCGTCGGCCCGTGGTCGCCGGTGAGCCTCGGCGACTACTGCGCCGGATCCAACCACGTGTTGCCTACCGCGGGCAGCGCCCGGCACTCCAGCGGCCTGTCGGTACAGACGTTCCTGCGCGGAATTCATGTCGTGGATTACACCGAGGCGGCCCTCAAGGACGTCTCCGGTCATGTGGTCACGCTTGCGAAAGCCGAAGACCTGCCGGCGCACGGCGAAGCGGTACGGCGGAGGTTCGAACGATGACCGCATCCGAACGGCAGGTCACTCTCGACGATCTGCCGTTGCGTGACGACCTGCGCGGCAAATCGCCTTATGGCGCACCGCAATTGGCGGTTCCGGTGCGATTGAACACCAACGAGAACCCACACCCACCCAGCAAGGCGCTGGTCGACGATGTCGTCCGGTCCGTCCAGGAAGCCGCCGCGGACCTGCACCGCTACCCCGACCGCGACGCGGTCGCGTTGCGCACCGATCTGGCGAGCTATCTCACCGCGCAAACCGGCACCCTGCTCGGTGTGGAAAACCTGTGGGCCGCCAATGGCTCCAACGAGATTCTGCAGCAGCTGCTGCAGGCGTTCGGCGGGCCGGGGCGCAGCGCGATCGGGTTTGTGCCGTCCTACTCGATGCACCCGATCATCTGCGACGCCACCCGCACCGAATGGCTCGAGGCCCCGCGTGCCGACGACTTCCGCCTCGACGTCGAGGGGGCCGTCGCCGCCGTCTCCGAACGCAAACCCGACGTGGTCTTCGTCACCAGCCCGAACAACCCGTCCGGACAAAGCATTCCGCTGCCGGACCTGCGCCGTCTGCTCGATGTGACGCCGGGCATCCTGATCGTCGACGAGGCGTACGGCGAGTTCTCGTCGCAGCCCAGTGCGGTGGCGCTGATCGAGGAGTATCCGACCCGGCTCGTGGTCAGCCGCACGATGAGTAAGGCGTTCGCGTTCGCCGGCGGCAGGCTCGGTTATCTGGTTGCCACGCCGGCGCTGATCGACGCGATGCTGTTGGTGCGGTTGCCCTATCACCTGTCGTCGGTCACTCAGGCCGCGGCCCGGGCCGCGCTGCGGCACGCCGACGACACCCTGGGCAGCGTGGCCACCCTGATCGCCGAACGGGAACGGGTCTCGACGGCCCTGGCCCGGTTGGGCTTTCGGGTAATCCCGAGCGACGCGAACTTCGTGCTGTTCGGCCAATTCGCCGACGCGCCCACTGCCTGGCAGCGCTACCTGGACGCCGGCGTGCTGATCCGCGACGTCGGCATTCCCGGCTACCTGCGCACCACCATCGGGCTGGCCGACGAGAACGACGCTTTCCTCGAAGCGAGCGCCCAGGTCGCCGCCACCGAGCTGGCCCCAGCCGATCCCAGCCCCGTAGGAGCAACGTGACCACTATTGCGACCCGCCGCGCACGAATTGAGCGCCGCACCAAGGAATCCGACATCGTCGTCGAGCTCGATCTCGATGGCACGGGGCAGGTTCACGTCGACACCGGTGTGCCGTTCTACGACCACATGCTGACCGCATTGGGCAGCCACGCCAGCTTCGACCTGACCGTGCGCACCGAGGGCGACGTCGAGATCGAAGGACACCACACCATCGAGGACACCGCGATCGCGCTGGGACAGGCGCTTGGTCAGGCCCTCGGCGACAAGAAGGGCATCCGCCGGTTCGGGGACGCCTTCATCCCGATGGACGAGACGCTGGTGCACGCCGCCGTCGACGTGTCGGGCCGACCGTACTGTGTGCACACCGGCGAGCCGGATCACCTGCAACACACCACCATCGCCGGAAGTTCGGTGCCTTATCACACCGTGATCAACCGGCACGTGTTCGAAACGCTGGCCGCCAACGCCCGCATCGCGCTGCATGTGCGGGTGCTGTACGGGCGCGACCCCCACCACATCACCGAGGCGCAGTACAAGGCCGTGGCGCGCGCATTGCGCCAGGCGGTCGAGCCCGATCCCCGGGTGTCCGGTGTGCCATCCACCAAAGGTGTTTTGTGACAACACGATCGGTCGTGGTTCTGGACTACGGCTCCGGCAATCTACGGTCTGCTCAGCGTGCGCTGCAGCGGGTCGGCGCGACGGTGGAAGTCACCGCCGACGCCCGTGCGGCAGCAGCCGCCGACGGGCTGGTGGTTCCCGGCGTCGGTGCTTTCGAGGCCTGCATGACCGGGCTGCGCAAGATCGCGGGGGAGCGGATCATCGCCGAGCGGGTGGCCGCCGGACGCCCGGTGTTGGGGGTCTGCGTCGGCATGCAGATCCTGTTTGCGCGCGGCGTTGAATTCGGGGTCCAGACGTCGGGCTGCGGGCAGTGGCCCGGAGCCGTGACCCGGCTGGACGCCCCGGTGATCCCGCATATGGGCTGGAATGTCGTGCAATCCGGTTCGGGCAGTCGACTTTTCAAGGGGCTGGACGCATCCGCCCGGTTCTACTTCGTGCACTCCTACGCTGCGCAGCGGTGGGAGGGTTCGTCGGAGGCGGTGCTGACGTGGGCCACCCATCAGGTGCCGTTTTTGGCCGCGGTCGAGGACGGGCCGCTGGCCGCCACCCAATTTCACCCGGAGAAAAGCGGGGATGCCGGTGCGGCCGTATTGAGCAACTGGGTTGAGGGACTGTAGATGCCACTGATTTTGTTACCCGCTGTCGACGTCGTCGAAGGTCGTGCGGTGCGCCTGGTGCAGGGCAAGGCCGGCAGCGAAACCGAGTACGGCTCCGCGCTGGATGCGGCGCTGAACTGGCAGCGCGACGGCGCCGACTGGATCCATCTGGTGGACCTGGACGCCGCCTTCGGCCGTGGCTCCAACCGCGAACTGCTCGCCGAGGTGGTGGGCAAGCTCGACGTGTTGGTGGAGCTGTCCGGCGGGATCCGCGACGACGAGTCGCTGGCCGCGGCACTGGCTACCGGCTGCGCCCGGGTAAACCTGGGCACGGCGGCGCTGGAGAACCCGCAGTGGTGCGCGCGGACGATCACCGAGCACGGCGACAAGGTCGCCGTCGGCTTGGATGTCCAGATCCTCGACGGCCAGCACCGGTTGCGCGGTCGCGGTTGGGAGACCGATGGCGGCGACCTGTGGGACGTGCTGGAACGCCTTGACGGCGAGGGGTGTTCGCGGTTCGTCGTCACCGACGTCACCAAGGACGGCACGCTCGGCGGTCCCAATCTCGACCTGCTGGCCCGCGTCGCCGAACGTACCGACGCCCCGGTCATCGCGTCGGGCGGTGTGTCGAGCCTGGACGACCTGCGCGCCATCGGTACGCTGACCGACCGCGGCGTCGAGGGCGCGATCGTCGGCAAGGCGCTCTATGCCGGGCGGTTCACCTTGCCGCAGGCACTGGACGCGGTGCGGGCGTAGACCGATGGATCTGCACGCGCTGCTGGCTGAGGCGTCGGTCATCCTCGACGCGGCGGTCGAGCCGTTCGTGGCCGGCCATCGCGCCGATTCGGCGGTTCGCAAGAAGGGCAACGACTTCGCCACCCAAGTCGATCTCGAGATCGAGCGGCAGGTCGTCGCCGCGCTGGAAGCGGCCACCGGAATCGGCGTGCACGGCGAGGAATTCGGCGGCACACCCGTCGATTCGCCATGGGTGTGGGTGCTCGACCCGATCGACGGCACCTTCAACTACGCGGCCGGGTCGCCGATGGCGGCGATTCTGCTGGGCCTGCTGCACGATGGCGAACCGGTGGCGGGCCTGACCTGGATCCCGTTCACCGAAGACCGCTACACCGCCGTCGCCGATGGACCGCTGATGAATAACGGTGTCGAGCGGCCGTCGCTGACTCACACCGATCTCGCCGATGGCCTGATCGGCGTCGGCACGTTCAACGCCGAATCCCGCGGCCGTTTCCCGGGACGTTATCGGGTCGCGGTGCTCGAGAAGCTGAGCACGGTGTCCTCGCGATTGCGGATGCACGGATCGACCGGCCTGGACCTCGTCTACGTGGCCGACGGAATCCTGGCCGGTGCAGTCGTTTTCGGTGGAAATGTGTGGGATCACGCCGCGGGAATCGCGCACGTTCGGGCTGCGGGTGGCACCGTCACCGATCTGGCCGGTCAACCGTGGACTCCCGAGTCGCCGTCGGTGCTGGCCGGGGCACCCGGCGCCTACGGGCAGATCCTCGAGATCGTGCGCAGTGCCGGCCGACCGGAGGACTACTGACATGTATACGGGTACCGACCTTGCCGTGCGGGTGATTCCCTGCCTGGACGTCGACGACGGGCGGGTCGTCAAGGGAGTCAACTTCGAGAACCTGCGCGACGCCGGCGATCCTGTGGAACTCGCCGCGGCGTATGACGCCGAAGGCGCCGACGAGCTGACCTTTCTTGACGTGACCGCGTCGTCGTCCGGCAGGGCGACGATGCTGGACGTGGTGCGCCACACCGCCGAACAGGTCTTCATTCCGCTGACGGTCGGCGGCGGAGTCCGCACCGTGGCCGACGTCGACGTGCTGCTGCGGGCGGGCGCGGACAAGGTTTCGGTCAACACCGCCGCGATCGCCCGCCCCGAGCTACTCGGGGAATTGTCAAGGCAATTCGGCTCGCAGTGCATCGTGTTGTCCGTCGACGCCCGTGCGGTCCCCACCGGTTCGGCGCCGACACCGTCGGGTTGGGAAGTCACGACGCACGGCGGCCGCCGCGGTACCGGTATCGACGCCGTCGAGTGGGCGGCCCGCGGCGCCGAACTGGGGGTGGGGGAGATCCTGCTCAACTCGATGGACGCCGACGGCACCAAGGCCGGGTTCGACCTGGCAATGCTGCGCGCGGTCCGGGCCGCGGTCACGATTCCGGTGATCGCCAGCGGCGGCGCCGGGGCGGTGGACGACTTCGCACCCGCGGTCGACGCCGGTGCCGATGCGGTGTTGGCGGCCAGCGTCTTTCACTTCCGCGAGCTGACGATCGGGCAGGTGAAGGCGGCGATGGCCGCAGCAGGGATCACCGTGCGATGACGCTCGACCCGAACATCGCCGCGCGCCTCAAGCGCAATGCCGACGGGCTGTTCACCGCGATCGTGCAGGAGCGGGGCAGCGGTGACGTCCTGATGGTCGCCTGGATGGACGACGAGGCGCTGGCCCGCACCCTGGAAACCCGTGAGGCAACCTACTATTCGCGATCCCGTGGCGAGCAGTGGATCAAGGGCGCGACGTCCGGTCACACCCAGCATGTGCACTCGGTACGACTGGATTGCGACGGCGACACCGTGCTGTTGACCGTCGATCAGGTCGGCGGCGCCTGCCACACCGGAGACCACAGCTGCTTCGACGCCGACGTGTTGCTGGACCCCCAGGACTAACCGGGCTTAGCTCGGGCCGACGTCCAAACTATTGGCGGCGGCTATCGCCGCGCGGGGCCATTCGTGCCGGAAAACCGCCGGCGAGATGCGGTCGCGGCGAATGACTTCGAGATCGATGGGCTTCCCGTTGATCACCGCGTTCGGCACCCGGAAGGAATACGCCGGCTCCTCGGTCGCCACGGCCAGGATCGCGTCGCTGTCCGTGAAGTTGTTGGCGCGCATGGTGTCCTCGGCCCATCGGAACGGTTTGAGGCCCTCGAAGTTCTTGACGTACACCACCCACAGCCGGGTGCCGCGGGTGTCGTAGAGCTTGGTGAGCGCGCGGTTCACCGCGTCGTACTCGAGGGGGCCGAGCACGCCGGATTGATCGGTGATCTGGCCGGACAGCGTGATCGCCGGCTTTGCCTGGGTCGCGCTCGGCGGCGCAACCGATTGCGAGGCGGCGCTGCTGTTGCCCGGCTGGTTCGAGTCGCCGCCGAGCAGGCGGACGCCGACGAGTACGCCAAGGCCGATCAGCGCGACGCCGACGATCGTCGCGACCGCGATCGCCGTGCGCCGGTTGCTACGTGCTGGTGGCGGTGCGGTCGAGGCGGTTCGCGACGCCTCGATCACTTCGGTCGGAATCGGGGCCGCTTGAGTCGGGCCGACGAGCTCGTCCGCCGCGGTGCTGAGCAGGCTTGAAAGCGCGGCGGCGAAATCCGTACATGTCGCATAACGGTCGGCCGGGCTCTTGGCGAGCGCTTTGGCGAGCGCGCCGTCCAGGTCTGCCAGTTCGGGCCGGCGCTCACTGATCGGCGGTGGCGGCGCGGACAAATGCTGAGTAATGACCACCGCCGGGTTGGAGCCGTGAAAGGGGGCGGAACCGGTCAACAGGTTGAACGCGGTGCATCCCAGCGCGTACTGGTCGGCGCGCCCGTCGAGATCCAAGCCCTGCAGCTGCTCGGGTGCGCAATAGGCGGTCGTGCCCATCATCATGTTTGTCGCTGTCAGGCCGCTGATTTCACCCAGCTCGCGCGCGATCCCGAAATCGGCCAGCAGGATCCGCCGTCGGGGCGTGGCGTCATTGAGCAAGATGTTGGCGGGCTTGACGTCGCGGTGTAGCAGGCCGCGCGAATGCGCGTAATCCAGCGCGTCGGCAACGGCCGCAATGATCTCGACAACGTCGGCCTTCGGCATTCCCGACGGGTACTGGCGCAGCAGCTGCGCGGCGTCGGTTCCTTCCACGTAGTCCATCGAGATCCACAGTTGCCCTTCGTATTCCCCGCGGTCGTGGATGCCGACGATGTGCTCGTTGTACAAGCTTGCGGCGAGGTCGGCCTCCCGGTTGAAGCGTTGCCGAAACTCGAGGTTCTCGGTGAGCTCGCCGGGCAGGATCTTCAGGGCGTCACGGCGGGGCAGCCGCGGATGCTGCGCCAGATACACCTCGCCCATGCCCCCGACACCCAGACGCCGAACGATGGTGTATCCGGCGAAGGCCGCGCCTTCGGGTAACCCATCGCTTCGCGGCATGTGAGCATGCTACTGAGGCGATGATTGCGGCGGCCGGCTAATCGCGGCCAGTACTGCGTCGCGTTTCGGCGCCCGGGCTCAAGAGGCTCCGGCTGATGATTTCGATGAGAATGGCAGGCGATGCGCGAACGGATGTCCTGGAACGTCGTGGTGCCGCTGGTCGCCCTCGTCATGTTGGCACTGACCTGGGGCACGGTGCCCGGCCCGGCGCTCGCCGCGGTGGAGGCGGTATTTCTGATCGGCGCCGTGTTGGCCGCGGTGCATCACGCGGAGGTGGTCGCGCACCGGGCCGGGGAACCGTTCGGGTCGCTGGTGCTTGCCGCGGCGGTGACGGTCATCGAGCTGGCGCTGATCATCGAGCTGATGGCGTCCGGCGGCAACGAAGCCGCAACGCTGGCCAGGGACACCGCGTTCGCGGCCTTGATGATCACCACGAACGGCATTGCCGGTCTGTCACTGCTGCTGGGTTCGCATCGGTACGGCGAGACCTTGTTCAACCCGCGTGGCAGCGGTGCGGCACTGGCCACGCTGACCACGCTGGCGACCCTGAGCCTGGTGCTGCCCACCTTCACCACCACTCGTGGGGGTCAGGAATTCTCGCCCGGCCAGCTCGAATTCGCGGCCGTCGCGTCGTTGCTGCTCTACCTGGTGTTTGTCTTCACTCAGACCGTGCGGCACCGCGACTTCTTTCTGCCCGTCGCGCAGAAGGGTCAGCAGCGCATCTTCGACGAAGAAAGCCACGCGGAGCCGCCGAGCAATGCCGCGGCGCTGCAGAGCCTGGGGCTGCTGCTGGTGGCCCTTGTCGCGGTGGTGGGTCTGGCCGAACAGGAGTCGCCGGCCGTCGAGAAACTGGTGTCGGTGGCGGGCTTCCCGCACTCATTCGTCGGCGTGGTGATCGCGGCACTGGTGTTGCTGCCGGAGACGCTCGCGGCGGCGCGCGCGGCGCGAGCGGGCCGCATCCAGACCAGCCTCAACCTCGCTTACGGCTCGGGGATGGCCAGTATCGGGCTCACCATTCCCGGCATTGCGCTGGCGTCGATCTGGCTCAAGGGACCGCTGATCCTCGGCTTGGGCCCCACTCAGTTGGTGCTGTTCGCGTTGACCGTGGTGATCACGATGCTCACGGTGATACCCGGCCGGGCAACCCGGCTGCAGGGTGAGGTACATCTGGTCTTGCTGGCGGCGTTCGTGTTCCTGGCGATCATCCCGTAAACGGCAAGCAGCGCAAGCGATTACGCCGACGAACGGGCCCGCAAGGTGGCTAACGCCTTGTCGGCGTGGGTGTCCATGCTGAGTTCACTGGCGATCACGTCGAGCACCTTGCGATCGGTGTCGATGACGAACGTCGTGCGCTTGACCGGCATCAGTTTGCCGAGCAGGCCGCGCTTGACGCCGAACGCGGTGGCGACGGTGCCCTCGGTGTCCGACAGCAGCGGGTAGTCGAAGTTCTCCTTGTCGGCGAACTTGGCCTGCTTTTGCACGGCGTCGGTGCTGATGCCGACCCGGTTGGCGCCGACCGCGGCGAATTCGGAGGCCAGGTCCCGGAAGTGGCAGGCTTCCTTGGTGCACCCAGGAGTCATCGCCGCGGGGTAGAAGAACAGGACTACCGGGCCGTCGGCAAGCAGGGCGCTGAGCTTGCGCGGCGATCCGGTCTGGTCAGGAAGTTCGAAGTCGGCCACCGTGTCACCAGTTTTCATGGCCGTCAGGCTACGCCCGGGCTGAGCAACCGTATCTGCGAGGATGGTTGAGTGCACCCACACCTTGCCGACACCACCTCACGGGAGGAATTTCGCCTGCTCGCGGCCGGGCACCGCTTCGTTCCGGTGACCCGGAAGGTGTTGGCCGACAGCGAGACGCCGTTGTCGGCATACCGCAAGCTTGCCGCCGATCGACCCGGCACTTTTTTGCTGGAGTCCGCGGAGAACGGCCGATCGTGGTCGCGATGGTCGTTCATCGGGGCTGGGTCGCCCTCGGCGCTGACCGTGCGCGACGGCGAAGCGGTCTGGCTGGGTGCGGTTCCCCAGGATGCGCCCACCGGCGGCGACCCGCTGGAAGCGCTGCAGGCCACGCTCGAGCTGCTGGCCACCGCGGCGTTACCGGGGCTACCGCCGCTGTCGGGTGGTCTGGTGGGGTTTTTCGCCTACGACATGGTGCGGCGCCTGGAACGGTTGCCGGAAATGGCCGTCGACGACCTGCATCTGCCGGACATGCTGATGCTGCTGGCCACGGATGTGGCGGCGGTCGACCACCACGAGGGCACGATCACGCTGATCGCCAACGCCGTGAACTGGAACGGCACCGACGAGCGCGTCGACGAGGCCTACGACGATGCCGTCGCGCGCCTGGACGTGATGACCGAGGCACTGGGCCAGCCGCTGCCGTCGACGGTTGCCACCTTCAGCAGGCCCGAGCCCCAGTACCGGGCGCAACGCACGGTCGAGGAATACGGAAAGATCGTCGACTACCTCGTCGACCAGATCGCGGCCGGCGAAGCCTTCCAGGTGGTGCCTTCGCAGCGCTTCGAGATGGACGCCGCCGTCGACCCGATCGACGTGTACCGGATTCTGCGGGTGACCAACCCGAGCCCCTACATGTATCTGCTGCACGTGCCGAATAGTGCTGGCGCAACTGACTTTTCGATCGTCGGATCCAGCCCGGAGGCACTCGTCACCGTCGTCGACGGCCGGGCAACGACGCATCCGATCGCCGGTACCCGGTGGCGGGGACAGAACGAGGAAGAAGATCAGCTGCTGGAAAAGGAGCTGCTGTCCGACGACAAGGAACGTGCCGAGCACCTGATGCTGGTCGACCTCGGCCGTAACGACCTCGGCCGCGTCTGCACGCCCGGCACCGTGCGCGTCGAGGACTACAGCCATATCGAGCGTTACAGCCACGTCATGCACCTGGTGTCCACCGTGACGGGCATGCTCGGCGAGGGCCGCACCGCTCTGGACGCCGTCATGGCCTGCTTCCCGGCCGGCACGTTGTCCGGCGCGCCGAAGGTCCGGGCCATGGAGCTGATCGAAGAGGTGGAGAAGACGCGCCGCGGCGTATACGGCGGCGTGCTCGGCTACCTCGACTTCGCCGGCAACGCCGACTTCGCGATCGCCATTCGCACCGCACTGATGCGCGATGGCACCGCGTACGTCCAGGCGGGCGGCGGGGTAGTGGCCGACTCCAACGGCCCCTACGAGCACAACGAGGCGAGCAACAAGGCGCGCGCGGTGCTGAATGCGATCGCGGCCGCGCAGACGCTCACCGCCCCGGATGCACCCCGCAATGGCTGATGCCGCGCCGGACCGGCGGGCCCGGGTGACGATCGGCATCGCCCAGCTCCTGCTGGTCATTGCCGCGGGCCTGCTGTGGGCTGCCTCGCGACTGCCGTGGGTGGTCATCCGGTCCTTCGACGGACTGGGGCCGCCCAAGGAAGTGAACCTGGCAGGCGCGTCATGGTCGACCGCCCTGCTGCCGTTCGCGCTGCTGATGCTTGCCACGGCCGTCGCGGCTCTCGCGGTGCGCGGCTGGCCGCTGCGGGCGGTTGCCGGGCTGCTGGCCGTGGTCAGCCTGGCTATCGGCTATCTGGGCGTCAGCCTGTGGGTGTTGCCGGACGTGGCGGCGCGAGGAGCCGAACTGGCCCATATCTCGCTGGTGACGCTGGTGGGCAGCGAGCGGCGCTACTGGGGCGCGGGGCTCGCGGTGGCCGCCGCGGCGTGCACGTTGATCGCCGCCGTCCTGTTGATGCGGTCGGCGATGTCCGCACGCGCCGGGGCAAAGAAATACGCCGCGCCGGCGACCCGCCGCTCAATTGCGAGACGCAACGGCGCCGACGGGGCGATGCTGGAGGAGCCGGGGGCCCCAGACATGTCGGAGCGGATGATCTGGGACGCACTCGATGAGGGGCACGACCCGACCGATCGGCCCCGCGAGTCTGACACCGAGGGTCGGTGACGGGTCGCGAGCCGACGGTCGCTACCCTTCATTGACGTCGTCGAAATCGGGCTCGGAACCGGTTAGGTGACCGTGGGTGACATGTGGGAAGGGAAACGACAGGTATGAGTCCGGCGACAGTCCTTGACTCCATCCTCGAGGGAGTCCGGGCCGATGTTGCCGCGCGCGAAGCCCGTATCAGCCTGCCCGAGATCAAAGCGGCAGCCGCCGCGGCGCCACCACCACTTGACGTGATGGCCGCCCTGCGCGAGCCCGGGATCGGCGTCATCGCCGAGGTCAAGCGCGCCAGTCCATCGGCGGGTTCGTTGGCGCCCATTGCCGATCCGGCCAAGCTGGCGCAGGCGTACGAAGACGGTGGTGCCCGGATCATCAGTGTGTTGACCGAGGAGCGGCGCTTTCAAGGTTCGCTCGACGACCTGGATGCGGTGCGGGCCGCCGTGTCGATTCCGGTTTTGCGCAAAGACTTTGTGGTGCAGCCCTATCAGATCCACGAGGCGCGCGCGCACGGCGCCGACATGCTGTTGCTCATCGTCGCCGCCTTGGAGCAGTCGGCGCTGGCGGCGATGCTCGACCGCACCGAATCACTTGGCATGACAGCCCTTGTCGAGGTCCACACCGAGCAAGAGGCCGACCGGGCGCTGAAGGCCGGGGCCCACGTGATCGGGGTCAACGCCCGTGATCTCGCGACGCTGGAGGTGGATCGGGATTGCTTCGCACGCATCGCTCCCGGATTGCCCAGCAACGTGATCAGGATCGCCGAGTCTGGCATTCGGGGCACCGGAGACCTGTTGGCCTACGCCGGTGCCGGCGCTGACGCCGTCCTCGTCGGTGAGGGTTTGGTCAAGAGCGGCGACCCTCGTGCCGCCGTTGCCGATCTGGTGACCGCGGGCACCCACCCGTCCTGTCCGAAACCGGCTCGTTGATTACTCAAGAGCCCCTGCGTTGAAACGTTGAACCCCATGAGCCATCCTCGCGTTGAGCATTGGTGATGGTGGATCTAACTCGCCCCGGCCTTCCGCTTACGAGCGCGGCCATCTCAGAACCCACCCGACACGACCCCGACTCGGGTGGGCATTTCGGTGTCTACGGTGGCCGCTACGTCGCCGAGGCATTGATGGCGGTGATCGAAGAAGTCACCGCCGCCTACGAGAAGGAACGCGTCAACCCCGAATTCCTGGATCTGCTCGACGACTTGCAGGCCAACTACGCGGGTCGGCCGTCGCCGCTGTATGAGGCCACCCGCCTGAGCGCACACGCCGGTTCGGCACGCATCTTCCTCAAGCGAGAAGACCTGAACCACACCGGTTCTCACAAGATCAACAACGTGCTCGGGCAGACGTTGCTGGCCAAGAGAATGGGCAAGACCCGAGTGATCGCCGAGACGGGCGCCGGGCAGCACGGCGTGGCCACCGCCACCGCGTGCGCATTGTTCGGCCTTGAGTGCGTGATCTATATGGGCGCTGTTGATACGGCGCGCCAAGCGCTCAACGTGGCGCGGATGCGGCTGCTGGGCGCCGAGGTTGTCTCGGTCGACACGGGTTCGCAAACCCTGAAGGACGCCATCAACGAGGCGTTCCGGGATTGGGTCACCAACGCCGACAACACGTACTACTGCTTTGGCACCGCGGCGGGACCACATCCGTTCCCGACGATGGTGCGCGATTTCCAGCGCATCATCGGCCTGGAGGCGCGCGTTCAGATCCAAACGCAGGCGGGCCGGCTGCCTGACGCCGTCACAGCCTGCGTCGGCGGCGGATCCAACGCCATCGGAATCTTCCACGCCTTCATCGACGACGTGGGCGTGCGGCTGATCGGTTACGAGGCGGCGGGCGACGGCGTCGAGACCGGCAGACATGCGGCGACGTTCACCGGCGGCTCGCCCGGCGCATTTCAGGGATCGTTCTCCTATCTGCTTCAGGACGAAGACGGCCAGACGATCGAATCCCATTCGATTTCAGCAGGTTTGGATTATCCGGGGGTGGGTCCGGAACACGCGTGGCTCAGGGAGACCGGGCGCGCCGAGTACCGGCCGATCACCGACGCCGAGGCGATGGATGCGTTTGGTCTGCTGTGCCGCACCGAAGGCATCATCCCGGCCATCGAATCCGCGCACGCCGTCGCCGGTGCCATCAAACTCGGCAACGAATTGGGCAGCGGCGCAATCATTGTGGTGAATCTGTCGGGACGCGGCGACAAGGACGTCGAGACGGCGGCGAAATGGTTCGGCCTGATGGACGAGCAGGGCAAGCGATGACGGTGGAGCAGAGCCAGGCCAGCAGGCTGGCACCGCTTTTCGATGCGTGCCGGGCCGAAAACCGCGCGGCGTTGATCGGTTATCTGCCGACCGGTTTTCCCGACGTGCAAACATCGGTGGACGCGATGATCGCGCTGGTCGAATCGGGTTGCGACCTCATCGAAGTCGGCGTGCCGTATTCCGACCCCGGTATGGACGGCCCGACGATCGCCAGGGCCACCGAGGCCGCGCTGCGCGGGGGAGTGCGCGTCCGCGACACGTTGGCCGCGGTCGAGGCGATCAGTTTGGCCGGCGGCCAAGCGGTGGTCATGACGTACTGGAACCCGGTGCTGCACTATGGAATTGACGCGTTCGCGCGGGACCTGGCATCGGCAGGCGGGCGCGGATTGATCACTCCGGACCTGATCCCCGACGAAGCCGAAGAGTGGATGGCCGCGTCCGAGGAGCATCGCCTGGATCGCATATTTCTGGTGGCGCCATCGTCGACACCACAGCGACTGGTGACCACGGTCCAGGCATCGCGCGGATTCGTCTACGCCGCGTCGACGATGGGCGTGACCGGTGCACGTGATGCGGTGTCGAACGCCGCGCCCGAATTGGTGAGCAGGATCAAGGCGGTGTCCGACATCCCTGTCGGCGTGGGCCTCGGCGTGCGATCGCGGGAGCAGGCCGCGCAGATCGGCGGCTACGCCGACGGTGTCATCGTCGGCTCGGCGTTGGTGTCGGCGCTCGGCGACGGACTGCCGAGCTTGCGCGCCCTGACCCGGGAATTGGCCGAAGGTGTGCGAGTGTCGACGTCATGACGATGTTGCCCACGTATTTCCCCAGCCCACCGCAAGGTGTCTGGCACCTCGGGCCGTTGCCGATTCGCGCGTACGCGCTGTTCATCATCGCCGGGATCGTGGTGGCGCTGATGATCGGGGACCGGCGCTGGGCAGCTCGCGGCGGGCAGCGCGGGGTGATTTACGACATCGCACTGTGGGTGGTGCCGTTCGGTTTGATCGGCGGCAGGCTTTATCACCTGGCCACCGATTGGCGCACATATTGGGGCCCGGGCGGTGCCGGGCTGGGCGCGGCGGTGCGAATCTGGGACGGCGGGCTGGGCATCTGGGGCGCGGTGGCCCTCGGTCTGCTCGGAGCGTGGATCGGTTGCCGACGCCAGGGAATCCCATTGCCGGCCTTCGCCGACGCGCTTGCCCCGGGAATCGTCTTGGCGCAGGCCATCGGTCGGCTCGGGAACTACTTCAATCAAGAGCTTTACGGCCGGGAGACCACGCTGCCGTGGGGCCTGGAAATCTTCTACCGCCGCGATCCTTCGGGGTACATCGACCCGCATTCGCTCGACGGCGTTTCGACCGGGCAGCTCGCGGTCGTCGTGCAACCGACGTTTCTGTATGAATTGATTTGGAACGTCCTGGTTTTCGTCGTCCTCATCTACATTGACCGGCGGTTCGCGATCGGTCACGGACGGTTGTTTGCGTCCTATGTCGCGCTCTACTGCGTTGGGCGCTTCTGGGTTGAGCTGATGCGGGATGACACCGCCACACATATCGCGGGTATCCGGATCAACACGTTCACCTCGACTTTCGTGTTCATCGGTGCCATCGTCTACATCGTTCTGGCGCCAAAGGGCCGTGAAGATCCCGAGGGTTTGCGTGGTAAGGACAACGCTGCCGACGGCGAATCCGAGCCAGAAGTCGAGCCGACAGAAGAACTTGCCAGCGTCGCTGCGGCTTCCGCGGCGACTGCGGCGACCGCGGACGACGACGCCGGGTCGCCCGATTCGGCCGAGTCGGTCGAAGACGCCAAGACTGAGGCCGTCGAGGCTGAAGCTGAGGAGCCCGAGGCCGAAGAGCCCGAAGCTGAAGAGCCCGAAGCTGAAGAGCCCGAAGCTGAAGAGCCGGAAGCCGAAGAGGCGGAGGCTGAGGAGCCGGAAGCCGCGGAGGCGGAGGCTGAGGAGCCGGAAGCTGCGGAGCCGGAAGCTGCGGAGATTGAAGCCGAAGAGCCGGAAGCCGAAGAGCCGGAAGCTGAGGAGCCCGAGGCCGAAGAGCCCGAGGCCGAAGAGCCGGAAGCTGAAGAGCCGGAAGCCGAAGAGCCGGAAGCTGAAGAGCCCGAAGCTGAAGGAGGCCGGAGGCTGAGGAGCCCGAGGCCGAAGAGCCCGAAGCTGAAGAGCCCGTAGCTGAAGAGGCGGAGGCTGAGGAGCCGGCGGCTGAGGAGATTGAAGCCGAAGAGCCGGAAGCTGCGGAGCCCGAGGTCGAGGCTGTCCAGGCAGAGCCCGAAGCGCCAGAGGCTGAGTCGGACACAGCGGAAGCTGACGAGGCGACGGCCGAAGAGCCGGAGGCTGACGAGCCTGAGGCGGAGGAGCCTGAAGTCGACGAGGCCAACGCCGACGCCGAGGCCGACGAACCGGAAGCCGAAGCGCCCGAGGCCGAAGAACCCGAAGCTGCGGAGGAGCCCGAGCCGGGAGAGTCGGAAGCCGAACCAGAGCCTGCCGAGGCCGAGACCGAGGCCGAGACCGAGACTGAGACCGAGGTCAGCGAAGCGGCAGAAGCCGTCGAGCAAGCCGAGGCCAGCGAGCCGGCCGCCGACGCGAAATCCGAAGAACCCGCAGCTGAGAAGGCCGCAGACCAGACGACAACCGACGGCGAAGACCAGGAAACTCGGCGCCGCTGGCCACTGCGCCTACGGGGTCGGCGTTCGGGCCGCTAGCTGCCGACATGCCCTGGTCCGCTGAGGCTGGGGTACGCCCCGTGGATCTGGCATGCTGAGACCGTGACCGATCCGTCATGGAGTGATGCCCCAGACTCAGGTGCACAACCACCACAGCCGCCGGGGTATCCACCGCCGTACCCGCAATACCAGCAATACCCGGGGCCCGGTGCGTTGTACGACCCGGCCGCACCCTACGGCCGTCACCCGGTGACGGGACTGCCGTATTCGGACAAGTCGAAGACCATCGCGGGTCTGTTGCAGCTGCTCAGCCTGGTCGGCATCGGCGGTATCGGCCGCTTCTACATCGGCGACGTCGGACTGGGTGTTGCACAACTGCTCGTCGGCCTGCTCACCTGCGGTGTCGGCTTGATCTGGAGCATTGTCGACGCCGTGCTGATCCTGACCGACAAGGTCGATGACCCGCAGGGTCGCCCGCTGCGCGATGGAACCTGACTCCCGCACCGCGGACCAGTGTCAGCACGGCGTGCACCGTCACCGCCGCTATATCACTGCTGGCACCGGGGTGCTGCTGGCCGGAGCGCTCGGCTACGTCGGCCTCGTCGACCCGCACAACACCAATTCGGCCTACCCATACTGTCCGTTCAAGTGGCTCACCGGCTGGAACTGCCCCTTCTGCGGCGGGCTCCGGATGACGCACGACCTGCTGCACGGCCATCTGGCGGCCAGCATCAATGACAACGTCTTCCTGCTGGTCGGCCTGCCTGTGTTGGCCGGATGGCTGCTTGTCCGGCGGCAGCAGGGCCGGCGATCGCTTCCGATCCCCGCGGTGATCACCATCACTGTCGCGGCGATCGCGTGGACGGTGCTGCGCAACTTGCCCGGCTTTCCGCTGGTTCCGACGATTCTCAGCGGATGACCGTGCGGTGAACCGCCTGGTCACCCGACGTCGTGATTTTCCGATGGCTCAACGCGCGGCCACCTTCGGGTCACCCCGAGAACCAACGGCACGACTAAGCTGATCGGCGTGAGTAGACGCGGGAAGATCGTCTGCACCCTCGGCCCTGCAACTCAATCGGACGAGCTCATTTTGGCGTTGGTCGAAGCCGGAATGGACGTCGCCCGAATGAACTTCAGCCACGGCGACTACGCCGACCACAAAGCCGCATACGAGCGGGTGCGTGCCGCCTCGGACACCACCGGACGCGCCGTGGGTGTGCTGGCGGACCTGCAGGGTCCGAAGATCAGACTTGGGCGCTTCGCCACGGGGTCCACCTATTGGGCCGACGGTGAAACGATCCGGATTACCGTCGATGACTGCGAAGGCACCCATGACCGGGTATCGACCACGTACAAGAGGCTGGCCAAGGATGCCGTGGTCGGTGACCGGGTTCTGGTCGACGACGGCAACGTCGGGCTCGTCGTTGCAGGCATCGACGGCGACGACGTGATCTGCACTGTCACCGAGGGTGGCCCGGTCAGCAACAACAAGGGCATGTCATTGCCGGGGATGAACGTGACCGCACCGGCCTTGTCGGACAAGGACATTGACGATCTCACCTTCGCGCTGGACCTGGGCGTCGACCTGGTCGCGCTGTCCTTCGTGCGCTCGCCGTCGGACGTCGAGCTGGTCCACGAGGTGATGGATCGGATCGGCCGGCGGGTGCCGGTGATCGCCAAGCTGGAGAAGCCGGAAGCCGTCGACAATCTCGAAGCGATCGTGCTGGCTTTCGACGCCATCATGGTGGCGCGTGGCGACCTGGGCGTCGAGCTGCCGCTGGAAGAGGTGCCGCTGGTGCAGAAGCGGGCCATCCAGATGGCCCGGGAGAACGCGAAACCAGTCATCGTGGCGACTCAGATGCTCGAGTCGATGATCGAGAATTCACGGCCGACCCGCGCCGAGGCTTCCGACGTCGCCAACGCCGTGCTTGACGGCGCCGATGCGGTGATGTTGTCCGGCGAAACGTCGGTCGGGAAGTACCCGCTGGTTGCGGTCCGGACGATGGCGCGAATCATCTGCGCGGTTGAGGACAATTCCACCGCCGCACCGCCGTTGACTCATGTGCCGCGCACCAAGCGCGGAGTGATCTCTTATGCCGCCCGCGATATCGGCGAGCGATTGGACGCCAAGGCGCTGGTCGCCTTCACCCAGTCCGGAGACACGGTGAAGCGGTTGGCGCGGCTGCACACCCCGCTGCCGCTGCTCGCCTTCACCGCGTGGCCCGAAGTTCGCAGCCAACTGGCCATGACCTGGGGCACCGAGACGTTCATCGTCCCGATCATGGAATCCACCGACGAGATGATCCGTCAGGCCGACAAGTCACTGATCGAGCTGAGCCGATACAAGCGGGGTGACCTGGTGGTGATCGTCGCCGGCGCCCCACCTGGCACAGTAGGGTCCACCAACTTGATCCACGTCCACCGCATCGGGGAGGACGACCTCTAACGCGCAAGGAGAGCCCGTGCCGGCCGGCAATGAGCCGAATTCCGATTTCGACGAATTGTTGGCGGTCCTGGACCTCAATCGCGTGGGCGACGACCTGTTCCTCGGGTCTCACCCCACCAAGAACCCGATGCGGACCTTCGGCGGGCAGCTGATGGCGCAATCGTTCGTCGCGAGCAGCCGCTCCCTGGTCCGGGACGACCTGCCGCCCAGCGCCCTGTCGGTGCACTTCATCAACGGCGGCGACACCGCCAAGGACATCGAATTCCATGTCTTTCGGCTACGCGACGAACGGCGCTTCGCCAACCGGCGCATCGACGCCGTACAGGACGGCACGCTGCTGTCCTCGGCGATGATCTCCTACATGTCCGGCGGCCGCGGTCTCGAGCACGCCGTCGAGCCGCCACAGGTACCGCCGCCCCACACCCAGCCGCCGATCAGCGAACTGTTGCGCGGCTACGAGGAGACCGTTCCGCACTTCGTCAAGGCTCTGCAGCCAGTCGAATGGCGCTACGCCAACGATCCAGCCTGGGTGATGCGGGACAAGGGGGAGCGGCTGCCCTACAACCGGGTGTGGCTCAAGGCGCATGGTGCGGTGCCCGACGACCCGGTGCTGCACACCGCGACGATGGTGTACTCCTCGGATACCACCGTGCTCGATTCGGTCATCACCACCCACGGGCTGTCGTGGGGCTTCGACCGCATATTCGCCGCGTCGGCCAATCATTCCGTGTGGTTTCACCGACAGGTCGACTTCAACGACTGGGTGTTGTATTCGACGTCGTCGCCGGTGGCCGCGGATTCCCGCGGGCTGGGCACCGGCCATTTCTTCGATGGCAGCGGCCAAATCGTGGCGACCGTCGTGCAAGAAGGTGTGCTGAAATACTTTCCGCCTTCGGGTCGATAACGGTTATCGAATAGTTACTTGACACTCGTCCGATTTCGGTTCTGCGGGGCCGTAATCGGGCGTAACTTCGAATGTGCCGGGTATTCGATGGGACGAGCGGCCTACCAGCCGCACAGCTGTACGTCAGCCCATCGGGAGGTGAAGTATGAAAGGCCCGTCGGCAGAGCTCCTACCCAAGCTGCGCGCGCGCGAACGTGTTGTGGTTCACGTCGATTCGCTCGCGGCGCGCTGCATCGGCGCGTTGGCGCTGCTGTGCGCCGCGTGCTGGCTGGTCGCGATACTCGCCCATCACCGCTATCAGCCGCAATGGCATTACTTCGATCGACTGGGCTGGTCGTTGACCGTGCTGGCCGCCGTGGCGTTGATCGCGCGCGGCATTTTCCTTGGTCGTCCGGTGACGGCCATGCATGCGGGAGTGGCCGCTCTGTCGGTGATAGCGGGGCTGGGCTCGCATGTGCTGGGGTTTGACCTCTTTGGTGACGTACTGATCGCAGGATCGGGATTGGTGTTGATGTGGCCGACGTCGTCGCATCCAAGATCCGAAGATCTGCCTCGGGTATGGGCTTTGATCGATGCCACCACGGATGACCCGCTGGCCCCGTTTGCGATGCAAACGGGCAAGAGCTACCACTTCACCGCCGCCGGTAACGCGGCGCTGGCCTACCGGACGCGGATGGGGTTCGCGGTGGTCGGCGGGGATCCGATCGGTGATGAGGCGCATTTCCCCGAGCTGGTCGCCGATTTCGCCGCGATGTGCCGTACCCACGGCTGGCGCATCGCGGTGGTGGGTTGCAGCGAGCGACGGCTCGAGCTGTGGACCGACCCAGCGGTGGTCAGACAATCGCTGCGGGCGGTGCCGATCGGTCGTGACGTCGTCGTCGACGTGGCCGGTTTCGACATGGTGGGACGCAAGTTTCGCAACTTGCGTCAGGCGGTGCAGCGCACCCACAACGCCGGCATCACGACGGAAATCGCGGCGGAGCGGGAACTCGACGATGAGTTGCTGGCCGAATTGACCGATGTGGTGCATGCCTCGCCCAGTGCAGCTCACACCGATCGGGGTTTCTACATGAACCTCGATGGTGTGCTGGAGGGCCGATTCCCGGGGATACAGCTGATTATCGCCAGGGCCGCCGACGGGCAGGTCCAGGGCTTCCATCGTTACGCGACGGCCGGCGGCGGCAGCGATATCACCCTCGACGTGCCGTGGCGACGCCGGGGCGCTCCCAACGGGATCGACGAACGGCTCAGCGTCGACATGATCATGGCTGGCAAAGGTGCTGGGGCGCAACGGCTATCGCTATCCTTCGCGGCGTTCCCGGAGATCTTTGACGACAAGAATCCCGGCCGGCTGGAGCGGGTGTTCTACCGGTTGATCCATCTGCTCGACCCGCTGATCGCACTCGAGTCGCTGTACCGGTACGTGCGAAAGTTTCACGCGTTGGACGCTCGGCGCTACGCGCTGATATCGATGACGCAGCTGGCTCCGCTGGTATTCGTTTTGCTGACATTGGAATTCATGCCGCGCCGACGCCACCTGTGAGCGTCGGCTTACTGCGTGCAGATGCGCTGTAGATAGCTGTCCGACCCGGCTTTTGCCACGCAGCTGTGGTAGTTGCTCTGCCGTATCTGAACCTGGATCAGCCCGACCCACACCGGAACGAAGAGCAGTGCGACGACGATCGACACGATTCCCAGCATGATCCCGGCCACCGCGACGGCGTCGTTGTTGGCCTCGCCACGCGCGACTCGCGTGCGCGCCGCGAAACCCAACGCGGCGGCGATGATGCCGAGGATGACGCCGCCGAGCACCGACCAGACGGACACCAGCGCAACAGCGGCGACCACGAGCGAGGCAATGCCCAGGCCGTTTTTCGGTTTGACCGGCACCGGGGAGCCGTTAAACGGCGCCTCCTGCGAATACCATTGGTACGCCGATGCTCCTGACGACGTTTCGGCTATAGCCGTTCGGGTCCGAGGCGGGTCCGACGGCACATCGGACGGGTGGGCCATGAACGCCACGGTACGCGCTTACCCGATGTGCAGTTCGGGACAGCGAACGTCACTGGGCATGTGATGAGTAGCCACCACAACCGTCCGCTCGGCGCTCACCAGCCCGGCGCCCGGTGCCAGCAGATCCGCCAGAATCCGTTCGGCGTCGGCCGCGTCGAGGTGCTCGGTGGGCTCGTCGAGCAGCACGATGCGGGCCGGCGAAATGACCACCCGGGCCAGCAGCAGTCGCCTGCGCTGACCCGCCGACACCGCCTGCGCACCGCCGGTCAGCACGGTCGACAGGCCCTGCGGCAAACTCGCCAGCCATTCGCCGAGACCGACCGCGTCCAGTGCCGCCGCCAGCTCGTCGTCTCCGCGGTCGCCGCGGGCGACCAGCAGGTTATCGCGGACCGTGGTGGCAAAGATGTGCGCATCTTCGGCGAAAAAGCTGACAGCGCTGGGTAATTCAGGCTCAGCGAACTGTTTCAGGTCGGTTCCGTTCAGCATCACCTGGCCGTGCAACGGCGGCATCAGGCCGGCGAGTGTCATCAGCAGCGTCGTCTTACCGGACCCGCTGGCGCCGGTAACGGCCAGCCGCGCGCCGGGTGCGAGGTCGAGCGTCACCCGGTGCGACAACGCCTGCGTGTGGCCGGAGCGCACGTCAGCCGACAACCGGGCCGTGCCGGTGGGTAGCGTTGCCGTCGCGGGGGATTCAGCCGTCCGGGCCTGCGGGGTCAGGTCGAGCAGACGACGTGCGGCGATGCGTGAACGTGTCAACTGAATGGCGGCCGCCGGTAGGGGAGTCATCGCCTCGAACGCGGACAGCGGCAACAACATCAGGACCGCCAGCGTGGTGGGGGCGACCGCGGGCGCCAGCCCGATCCCGGCCACGACCGCGCCGAGCACGCTGACGCCGATGGCGGCGGTGGGCATGGCCTCGGCCAGTGCGGCCGGCTTCGCGGCTGCGTCCAGCGCATCACTCCAATTGAGTTGACGTCGACGCGATTCGGCGATGATATCGGGCAGCGCACCGGCGACCCGAAGCTCAGGCGCGTGTTCGAGGGCGATCATCGCGGACGTGTCGCGCTCGGAATGCTGCTGGCGGGCAATCTCTTCCTGAGTCGCGGCCGCTCTGCCGGCCAGCCGGGGCGCCACCACACCGGTGATGAGCAGGCAGATCGCCAGCACCGCGCCGGCCGCGGGTGAAATGACCCCGACCGCGACGGTTGCCGCCACCGCTAACACCGCCGCGACGCCGATCGGTATCAGGGCGCGCACCAGGACGTCGGCCAGTTCGTCGACATCGGCGCCGACGCGCGCCACCAGCTCACCGCTGTGCAGCCGGACCGTCACCGCGGCCGGCCCGAGTGCCAGCCGGTGGTAGATCTCCGCCCGGGCAACACCGGCCGCCCGCAGCGCGGTGTCGTGAGTGGCCAGTCGCTCGCAGTAGTGCAGCACGCCTCGTGAGATCGCGAACAAGCGCACCGCGACGACCGCGACGGACAGGTCCAGGATCGGCGGCATCTGCCAGGCCCGCGTGATCAGCCACGCCGATACTCCGGCCAGGGCCAGCGCGCTGCCCAGCGACAGCACACCCAGCGCGATGGCCGCCAGGATGCGGGGCAGCCGTGGGCGCAACAAGTTCGACGCGGCCAGTAGCGGGTCAGACGTGCGCACAACGCACCTGCCCGTCCGAGACCACCTCGACGACCTGGTCTGCGATCGCCACGACCGGCTGCCGGTGGCCGACGACCACGACGGTCGCTCCGGCGCGTGCCCGCTCGACAATGGCCCGCAGCACCCGTTCTTCGGTACGGGGGTCCAAGTGTGCGGTGGGTTCATCGAGCAGCAACACCGGAGCGCGCGACCCGAGGGCTCGGGCCAGGCCCAGCCGTTGTCGCTGTCCCAGTGACAGCCCGACGCCGTCGCGCCCGAGTGTGGTGTTCAGCCCTTCCGGCAGCTCGGCCAGCACCGAATCGAATCCAGCTGCAGCACAAGCGCGTTCGATATCATCCAGCTCGCCGAGCAGGCTTAGGTTGTCACCGACCGTCCCGGGGAGAAGCACCGGGCGTTGCGGCAGCCAGGACAGTTGTCGCCACCACGCCGTCTGCTCGAGCTCGGTGACGTCGACCCCGTCGACGGTGACCCGGCCGGACGACGGCACGGTAAGTCCGGCGATTGCCTGCAGTGCGGTGGTTTTGCCGGCGCCATTTCGGCCCGTCAGCACCGTCACCAGACCCGGCTGGATCACCGCGGTCAACTCGCACGGTGAATTGCCGTCTCGTCCGGCCACACTGAGCGCTTCGAGGCGGATCTGCGCGCCTGGTGCGACCACCGTCTTGGTGCGCACCGCCGCCGCGGTGGGCTCGCCGATGAGCGCGAATGCCTTGTCGGCGGCGGTTCTGCCGTCTTGGGCGGCATGGAATTCCACCCCGATGCGGCGTAGCGGCCAGTACACGTCCGGCGCCAGCAGCAGCACCGTCAATCCGGTGGTCAGGCTCATCTCGCCGAACACCAAGCGCAGGCCGATACCGACCGCGATCAGCGCCACGCCCAACGTGGCCAGCAATTCCAGCACCAGCGCCGACAGGAACGCGATCCGCAGCGTCGCCATCGCCGAGCGTCGATGGGCGGCAGCGAGTTCGGCGATGCGATGTTCCGGGCCCGAGGCGCGGCCCAGTGCCCGCAGCGTGGGGATGCCGGCGATCAGGTCAAGCAGCCGGCTCTGCAGGGTCGTCATGGCGGCCAGCGCCGCCGCTGACCGCTCGGCGGTCGCCAGCCCGATCAGCACCATGAAAATCGGGATCAGCGGCAGCGTGATCACCACGATCACCGTCGATTTGAGGTCATAGAGGGCGATCACGGCCACGGTCGCCGGAGTCAGGATAGCGGCAAGCAGCAAGGTGGGCACATATCCGGTGAAGTAGGGCCGCAAGCCGTCGAGGCCGCGGGTTACCACGACCGCTGCCTCGTCCCGCTGCGCTGCAAGTTCATTGGGTTGACGGGCGGTCACCGCCACCAGCACCTGGTCGTTGAGATCGGCGATCACCGCGCTGGCGCCGCGCCGGCCCAGGCGCGCCTGTAGCCAGCGCGTCACCGTACGGACGGCCCACAGCGCCAACACGATTGACAGCGGCGCAAGCCAGCCGCGCAGACCTGCGGCCGAGTGATCGCTGATGACCCGCGCGACGACGCCCGCCAATACGATCGCCGAACCGATCGCGCATCCAGAGATCACCACTCCGCAGCTCACCACGGCGGCCAGGTAGCGACGCAACGCGGTCGATGCCCGCCAGAGTCGTGGGTCCAGGGGCGCCCGGGAGTTGCGTGCGGTCAGGACGAACGCCTCGCCAGGCCGATCGACGGCGGTATCCGGTCAGTTGAGATTCGTTGCCGGAACACCCAATACGTCCACGCCTGGTACACGACCGTCAATGGGGCAAAGAATGCGGTCACCCACGTCATGATCTTGAGCGTGTAGGGCGTCGACGAAGCGTTGTAGATCGTCACGCTCCACTGCTTGTTCAGCGTCGAGGGCACCAAATCGGGATACAGCACACCGAACAACAGGATCACCACCGCCGCAACGACGACCGCCGTGCTCGCGAACGCCCAGCCGTCGGAGGCCCGGCGCCACACCAACGCCACCGCGGCGAGCTGCGCGCCGACCGCCACTCCCAGCACCAGCCAGGTCCAGTTCTTGCCGTGCGCCAGCTGCGTCCAAAGCCCAAAGGCGGCAACCAGTCCCGTGACCGGAAGGGACAGCCGCACCGCGAAGCGGTGAGCGTCGTCCCGGATCGTGCCGGACGTCTTCAACGCGACGAACACCGCGCCGTAGAGCAGAAACAACCCCGCTGTGGCCAAGCCGCCCAGCAGCGTATAGGCGTTGAGCACATCGCCGATCGAAAGATGGATGTGACCGTTGGCGTCCACCGGCAGACCGCGCACCAGAATCGAGAACGCCACGCCCCACAGCACCGCGGGCAACCAGGAGCCGACCGCAATACCGACATCGGCCAGGGCGCGCCACTTCGTGTCGTCGATCTTGCCGCGCCATTCGATTGCCACGGCGCGCACGATCATGCCGAACAGGATCGCGAGCAGCGGAAGGTACAGCGTCGAGAACACCGTCGCATACCAGCCGGGAAACGCGGCGAACATCCCGGCGCCGGCGGTGATCAGCCAGACTTCGTTGCCGTCCCACACCGGGCCGATGGTGTTCAGCGCGGCGCGCCGGTGGATTTCCGGATCGCCGCTGCCGACACGTGCGAACGGCTCCATCAGCATGCCCACGCCGAAGTCGAAGCCCTCCAGGATGAAGAAGCCCAGGAACAGCACGGCGATGACACCGAACCACAACTCCTGCAGCGCCATTGGTTAACTCCTTCCCGGTCGGTCGTGTCAGTAGGCGAATGAGAGCGGTGCCACCTCGTCATCGCCGGGTGCTTTCGGCGGTGCGGGTTCCGCGTCGTGTTCCAGCGGGCCCTCGGAGACATAGCGCTTCAGCAGAAAGAACCAGATGACCGCGAGCACCGCGTAGACGAGGGTGAACGTCACCAGCGAGGTGACGACCATGCTGGATGCGTGATCGGATACACCCTGGCTGACCGTTAACCGAACCTGTTGGTCGCCAGTCGGGTTCGGCACGACGATCCACGGCTGCCGACCCATCTCGGTGAACACCCACCCGGCGCTGTTGGCCAGGAATGGAGTGGGAATGGTGAGCAGCGCGAACCAGGAGAACCACGATTGGGTGGGGGTGCGACCGCCGCGGGTCAGCCACAAGGTGGCCAGCGCGAACAACATCGGGATCGCCAGCAAGCCGATCATCATCCGGAACGACCAGTAGGTGACGAATAGGTTGGGCCGGTAGTCATTTGGCCCGAATCGATGCTCGTAGTCCTGCTGGATGTTGCGTACACCCTGCAACGTCACACCGCTGAATTTGCTCTCGGCGAGGAACGGGAGGACATAGGGCACCTCGATGACGCGGGTGATGCTGTCACAGTTGTTGTGCGTGCCGACGGTCAGGATGGAGAAGTCCGGATTTGTCTCTGTGTTGCAGAGTGATTCCGCCGAGGCCATTTTCATCGGCTGCTGCTGGAACATCAGCTTGCCCTGTTGGTCGCCGGTGAAGAACAGCCCGACGGTGGCGAACAGCGCCACCCAGCATCCCAGGATGGCCGCCGGGCGAAACACCGCGCCGAGGTCGACATTGGCGGTCTTTTTCGAGCGGACCAGCCACCAGGCGCTGACCGCGGCGACGAAGGTGCCCGCGGTCAGCAGCGAACCGTTGACCGCATGTGAAAATGCCGCTCGCGCAGTGTTATTGCTCAGCAACGCCGCGATGCTGTCCAACTCGGCACGCCGCGTCGCCGGATTGTAATGCGCGCCGACCGGATGCTGCATGAACGAATTCGCGGTGATGATGAAGAACGCGGACACATTCACCGAGATCGCGACGATCCAAATGCAGGCGAGGTGAACCAGCTTCGGGAGCCGGCTCCAGCCGAAGATCCACAACCCGAGGAAGGTGGATTCGAAGAAGAAGGCCGCCAGGCCTTCCATCGCGAGCGGGGCGCCGAAGATGTCGCCGACGAACCGCGAATACTCGCTCCAGTTCATGCCGAACTGGAATTCCTGGACGATCCCGGTCGCCACACCGATCGCGAAGTTGATCAGGAACAGCTTGCCGAAGAACTTGGTCAGGCGATACCAGGCGGTGTTGCCCGTGGCCACCCATGCGGTCTGCATGACCGCGATAAGGGGCGCCAGCCCGATCGTGAGCGGCACAAAGATGAAGTGGTAGACGGTTGTTATACCGAACTGCCACCTTGAAATGTCGACGACATTCATCTGTCTGCTCCCGTGACTGCAGCGTTCTACGACACAGTGTAGTAGTTAGGCGGGCCCAGCGCCATGTCCTAGTTCTTTAGAGGCTTTGCGGATGCCGAACGACGCGACGATCTCGAAGACACCGATGACGGCCAACCAGATGCCGACAACAAGCGCCAATGTGACGATCGATGCGAACGGCGACGCCAGCACGACGATGCCGGCGAGGAGAGTGATCACGCCGAGGAAAATTGACCATCCGCGTCCAGGCAGTGTGGGATCGCTGATGGCGGAAACCGTTGTGGCCACGCCTCGGAAGATGAATCCGATGCCGATCCAGATGGCCAGCAACAGCACGGCGTACCCCTGACCGAAGTGGCGAAATGCCAACACGGCCAGGATCAACGAGGCGGCACCGCTGACGAACAGCAGAATGCGACTACCTGCCGAAACATGCAGGCTGAAGGCGAACACGACTTGTGCGACACCGGTTATCAGCAGATAGACGCCGAAGGCGATCGCGGCGGCCAGGATGGATATTCCCGGCCACGCCAGCACGAGTACGCCGACAATCAGCGTCAGAAGTCCCGATACCAGCGTGGATTTCCACAGATGCGGCAACATGCTTGGAACTTCAGTGGGCTGCATGGCCTCACTGTGGCACAACCGCGAAGCCGAGAATAGGGGCTTTAGACCGTGGCGCCGTGGGTTGTGCGGGGCGTCTCGGTAGCCAGTTCGCCGGGTTCGGTCGCGGCCGGCCTGCGGCCGATGAGGTACCAGGTACGCATCACGCCTTTGCCTTTGACCTCGATGTGGCCGCGCTCCTGCAGCACGAAGTCTTCCTTGAGACGCTCGAAAACGTCCTCCGGCACTTGAATCTGGCCCACGGAGTCCGTCGATTCCATCCGGGCCGCAACATTGACCGCGTCGCCCCACACGTCGTAGAAGAAGCGACGCGACCCCACGACGCCTGCGACCACGGTGCCTGTCGCGAAGCCGACCCGCAGCGGCACCGAGAGACCATGCGGGTCCTCGAGACTGGCGGCGGCAGCGGTCATTTCGAGGGCAAAGTCCGCCAGTGCCTCGACGTGGTCGGGCCGAGGCCGCGGGACGCCGCTGACAACCATGTAGGAGTCCCCGCTGACTTTGATTTTCTCCAGTCCGTGCTTGTCCACCAGTTCGTCGAAAGTGCTGTAGAGGCGGTCGAGGAACTTGACCAGGTCGCATGGCGCGGTGGTACTTGCGCGCTCGGTGAAGCCGACCATGTCGGCGAACAGCACCGAGGCCTCCTCGTATCGGTCGGCGATGACGTCGCGTTCGGGCTCTTTGAGCCGCTCAGCGATGCTGGCCGGCAACATGTTGGCCAGCAGCGCCTCGGAGCGGTCGTATTCGGCTTCCATGACCGCCTCGGCGCGCTCGGTATCGCGCAGCGCGAACCACACCGTCACGACCACCATCGCGCACGCCGAGACCGTGGTGATGACAAAGCTCATCGTGATCGCCCAGGGCGCTTCCAGCCCGGTGGAGCGGGGCACGAGGAACTGCAGCATGACAACCAGCGCGACGCCGACAGCGGCCAGCAGCGCCGCGAGGCCGATGCGCTCTGCGCCGAGCTGCAACACCACCAGGCTGGCGGTCGTCACGAGGAAGTACTGCACGCCCCCGCCGGTGCCGACTTCCCAGCAGGTCACGACGACCGCGGTGTACGCGGTGAAGATAAAGGTAAGCGGCGCAACCAGTTCTCCGAAACGGTGCAGCCACGGGACCAACGCGAAGATCCCTCCGGTGATGACGTTGACCACCTGGATGGGGTAGGCCTCGGGTCCGGACCAGAAGCCGAGAACGGCGAAAACCAGGCACACCAGCACGCCCATCAAGGCGTTGATGTTGAGGACCCTGACCCGGCGCACGTGACTGTCGGCGTAGTGGTCGTTGCGGGCGCCATTCTTCGCCCGCACCGCCGCCTTACAGTCCGGGCGTGTCGAGCCATCCGGCCGACTTGGTGGGGCACCACATTTCCTAGCCACCACATCCAAAGCGTAACCGCTGAATCGGCATATACCCAGCGTGGCGCTGAAATTGTGGGGCCCGAGTGCCCCTGGCCGACGGCGTTGGCGGCGAAAGGCTAACTCGCGCCGGGACTCCCGGTCGGCGGCGCACCCCGCAAATGGATGTGCGTGTCACGAAGGCGGGTGGATCGGCGTGCGCCGGATCCGGGGGGCGGGAACCCGGGCAGCTGGGCGACGCGAACTACGGCGATGTGGGGCCGGACCACGACCGGCATGGTCAGCATTGTGGCGAACACCCGGGACTCGCGTTTCGCCTGCTCTCGGGCGATGAACAGCACATCGAGGGGGTACCAGAGGCCGACCCACGCCACCACGAGGAACACACCGTTTCCGAATAGTTCGGTGGCGAACTCGCCGACGAACGGGTGGGTGAAGATGAACGACAGCGCGATGCCGACGACGAACAGCAGCGAGCCACTGATCAATGACCGCATGCCCTGGCGCCAGATCAAGTCGTGCTGCCGGTCGGCTCGGCGGACGGCCAACTCGCAGTAGCGGTGGACCGACGCCACCACGTTTGCGGTCAGTTCCTCCGGGCACTCGCCGGCGACGTCCAGGACGATGCGCTGATCGGCCGAATGTCTCTTCTGGGAAAGCATCAGCTCGACGAGTTCGTCGATGCCGCTGTCGATTCGGCGTGAGCCGGACAGCAGCGCCCGCTGGTCGACGGCGAATAGGTCGGCGGGGTCATCCAATTCGATGACGATGTCCGCCAATGGTTCTCGCCGATTGCGTCGCAGGTTCACGCCACAACCTCCCTCACGAGAAGGTGCCGTTTCCCACGGCATCCCCGAATACTACTGAGATCGGGGCGCGCAGCTACCGGATTCACCGAATACATTGGTGTACCGGCGATCTCGCTAGTCGACTATCGGTCGTGAAAGTAGCTATCCACCCCTCCGGGGAGGGGTGGATAGGGCCGAGCCGCTTAGATGGCGATGCAGGATCCGCCGGGAAGGCAGAAGCTCCCGCATCCCGAAGTGGTGAGCGGGGTGAGCGGGGTGACGAGGGCAATGAATATTCTGCTGAAACGCGACACGGCGAACTCCATTCTGGGTGGAACGGGGTAAAGCGTGCTTACAAACTCCGCTCTGTCGAGAGTTGTGCCCAAGCGTGCTTAGTGTAAGTCCGATGAGTCGGGTTTGAGCCCGCTAATTGTTTCGCGTAGGGGTCAGTCGGATCACGCGGTGCCCATACCCGGTCGGGTGTGGTGCCCTCGGTGAGATTCGAACTCACACTGGACGGGTTTTGAATCCGTTTCCTCTGCCAGTTGGGATACGAGGGCTTGTTCGGCGTATTAGCTTAAGCGGCCTCCCACCATAGAGGATCGGTGTGGTCATCGGTTCTCACCGCCCCCGATGTCGCTGGTCGCCGCGATCCACGAGACAATGTTCTTCATGACAGGCCCCACGACCGACACCGACGCCGCTGTGCCGCGCCGGGTCCTGATCGCTGAAGACGAAGCGCTGATCCGTATGGACTTGGCCGAGATGCTGCGAGAGGAGGGTTACGACATCGTCGGCGAGGCGGGCGACGGCCAGGAAGCCGTCGAGCTGGCCGAGCTTCACAAGCCCGACCTCGTGATCATGGATGTGAAGATGCCGCGCCGCGACGGCATCGACGCAGCTTCCGAAATCGCGAGTAAACGCATCGCGCCCATCGTGGTGCTGACCGCGTTCAGCCAGCGCGACCTCGTCCAACGGGCGCGCGATGCCGGGGCGATGGCTTACCTGGTGAAGCCCTTCACGATCAGCGACCTGATCCCGGCCATTGAATTGGCCGTCAGCCGGTTCGGCGAGATCAGCGCGCTGGAACGCGAAGTGGCGACGCTGTCCGACCGGCTGGAGACCCGCAAGGTCGTCGAACGCGCCAAGGGCCTGCTGCAGTCCAAGCAGGGCATGACCGAGCCCGAGGCGTTCAAGTGGATTCAGCGTGCCGCGATGGATCGGCGGACCACCATGAAGCGGGTGGCCGAAGTCGTGCTGGAAACCCTAGGCGACGCGTCCGACGAGGCGTCCGGCTAGCCGTACGTCATCGAGCGTGCGCCGACGGCGTACAGCGTGCGCTCAGGGCGCCCTGGACGCACACTTGGCAGGACGCGGGCGGAGCCTTAGCGGGCGACGATCACCGACGAACCATGGCCGAACAGGCCCTGATTGGCGGTGACGCCGACCTTGGCGTTCTCCACCTGCCGGCCGGTGGCCTGGCCACGCAGCTGCCAGGTCAGCTCGCAGACCTGAGCGATCGCCTGGGCGGGGATGGCCTCGCCGAAGCACGCCAGTCCGCCGGACGGGTTGACCGGAACCCTGCCGCCGATCGCGGTCGCCCCGCTGCGGAGCAGGTTCTCGGCTTCGCCCCTGGCGCACAGCCCCAAGTGCTCGTACCAGTCGAGCTCGAGGGCGGTGGACAGGTCGTAGACCTCGGCCAGGCTCACGTCCTCGGGGCCGACACCCGCTTCGGCATAGGCCGCGTCGAGGATCTGGTCCTTGAACACCCGGTCCGGCCCGGGCACCACCGCGGTGGAATCCGTTGCGATGTCCGGCAATTCGGGCAGATGCTGCGGGTACTGCGGTGTGACCGTGCTGATCGCGCGCACCGAGGGCACACCGTCGAGCGAGCCGAGGTGCTTGCGGGCGAACTCGGCGCTGGCCACGATCAACGCCGCGGCGCCGTCGGAGGTCGCGCAGATGTCGAGCTGCCGCAACGGGTCGGAGACCACCGGGCTGGCCAGCACGTCCTCGACCGACGACTCCTTGCGGTAGCGGGCATTCGGGTTCTGCAGGCCGTGCGCAGAGTTCTTCACCTTCACCGCGGCGAAGTCCTCCGACGTCGCCCCGTACAGGTCCATCCGGCGCCGCGCGAGCAGCGCGAAGTACACCGGGTTCATCGCACCGATCAGGTGGAACCGCTGCCAGTCGGGGTCGTTCTTGCGTTCGCCGCCGACCGGTGCGAACGCCCCCTTCGGCGTGGTGTCGGCGCCGATGACCAGCGCGACGTCGCAGAACCCGGCCAGGATGTGGGCGCGGGCGCTCTGCAGCGCCTGCGAACCGCTGGCGCATGCGGCGTAGCTGGAGCTGACGGGTACGCCGTTCCAGCCGAGCTTCTGCGCGAACGTCGACCCGGCGATGAAGCCCGGATAGCCGTTGCGGATGGTGTCGGCGCCGGCGACCAGTTGGATCTGTTGCCAGTCCAGCCCGGCCTCGGCCAGTGCGGCGCGCGCGGCGACCACGCCGTATTCGGTGAAGTCCCGGCCCCATTTGCCCCAGGGGTGCATCCCGGCGCCGAGGATGTAGAGCGGTTCGGGTGTGCTCATGATGCGATCCTCCAGGCGTGCACGATGCGCTGCACACCGTCGTCATCGGTGAACAACGGCATCGTGGTCAGTTCCATCTCCATACCGACTTTCAGGTCGGCCGCCAGCGTGCCCTCGACCACCTTGCCCAGCACGATGATTCCTTCGTTGGCCAGTTCCACCGCGGCGATGGCGAACGGCTCGAACGGGTCCGCGGCGGGGTAGGGCGCGGGTGGGGGATACCGGTTTTCGGTGTAGCTCCACAGCGTTCCCCGGGTCGACAGCGCAACGGACTCCAGGGTGTCGCTGGCGCAGGCCGGGTTGGGGCAGTTGTTCTCCCGCGGCGGGAAGACATAGGTGCCGCACTGCGGGCACTTGCTGCCGATCAGATAGGGATTTCCGGTTTCGTCGGTGGCGAACCACCCGTCGATCGCGGCTTGTGTACTGGTGACCTCTGGCACTCGGCCAGACTACCCAGCTCACCCACAAAACTGAAACGTGTTGCAGTTCTGCCCCGGGGTTGGTCGGGGCGGCAGCGCCGTCACACCCGATGCCTAGAGTGAGAGCCGTGCCTGCCGCGACCGAGGAACAGACCAAGCCGACACTGATGTTGCTGGACGGCAATTCGCTGGCCTTTCGGGCGTTCTACGCGCTGCCCGCGGAGAACTTCAAGACCCGCGGCGGCCTGACCACCAACGCGGTGTATGGCTTCACCGCCATGTTGATCAACCTGCTGCGCGACGAGGCTCCGACGCACATTGCCGCGGCGTTCGACGTGTCGCGGCAGACGTTCCGGCTGGAGCGCTACCCGGAGTACAAGGCCAACCGGTCGGAGACCCCGGATGAGTTCCGCGGGCAGATCGACATCACCAAGGAAGTGCTGGTCGCGCTGGGCATCACGGTGCTCGCGGAGCCGGGATTCGAAGCCGACGACCTGATCGCGACGCTGGCCACGCAGGCCGAAAACGAGGGCTACCGGGTGCTGGTGGTCACCGGCGACCGCGACTCGCTGCAACTGGTCAGTGACGACGTGACGGTGCTGTACCCGCGCAAGGGCGTCAGCGAACTCACCCGCTTCACCCCGGACGCGGTCGTCGAGAAGTACGGACTGACTCCCACGCAATATCCCGACTTTGCCGCGCTGCGTGGCGATCCCAGCGACAACCTGCCCGGGATTCCCGGCGTGGGGGAGAAGACCGCGTCGAAGTGGATCGTCGAGTACGGGTCGCTGCAGGGCCTGGTCGACAACGTCGACTCGGTGCGCGGCAAGGTGGGCGACGCGCTGCGGGCCCACCTGGCCAACGTCATTCGCAATCGGGAGCTCACCGACCTCGTCAAAGACGTGCCGCTGGCTCAAACGCCGGACACGTTGCGGCTGCTGCCGTGGGATCGCGACCAGATTCACCGGCTCTTTGACGACCTCGAGTTCCGGGTCCTGCGGGACCGGCTGTTCGACACGCTGGCCGCCGTCGAGCCGGAGGTCGACGAGGGATTCGACGTGCGTGGCGGCGCGCTGGAGGCCGGTCAGCTGGCCGTGTGGTTGGCCGAGCACAGCTCCGGCAAGCGGTTCGGCCTGGCCGTCGTCGGCACCCATCTTGCCTACGACGCCGATGCCACCGCGCTGGCCATCGTGTCCTCCGACGGCGAGGGCCGCTACATCGACACCACGGCGCTCGACCCCGACGACGAGGCGGCGCTGGCATCCTGGCTGGCCGACCCCGGTCCGCCCAAGGCGCTGCACGAAGCCAAGCTGGCGATGCACGACCTCGCCGGGCGGGGCTGGGCGCTGGCAGGCGTCACCTCCGATACCGCGCTGGCGGCCTACCTGGTGCGGCCGGGGCAGCGCAGCTTCTCCCTCGACGACCTTTCGCTGCGCTACCTGCGCCGCGAGTTGCGCGCTGAAACGGCTGAGCAGCAACAACTTTCACTTCTCGACGATTCCGAAGGCGTTGACGACCAGGCGGTGCAGACGCTGATCCTGCGGGCCGTCGCGGTGCTGGATCTGGCCGAGGCGCTCGACGAGGAGCTGGCCCGGATCAACTCCACCTCGCTGTTGGGCGGCATGGAGCTGCCCGTGCAGCGGGTACTGGCGGGACTGGAGCACGTCGGCATCGCGGTGGATCTGCCGCAATTGTCCGAGCTGCAAAGCGATTTCGCCCACCAGATCCGCGACGCGGCCGAAGCGGCCTACGAGGTGATCGGCAAGCAGATCAACCTGGGCTCGCCAAAGCAGTTGCAGGCGGTGCTGTTCGACGAGCTGGGCATGCCGAAAACCAAGCGCACCAAGACCGGCTACACGACCGATGCGGACGCCTTGCAGTCGCTGTTCGACAAGACCGGCCATCCGTTCCTGCAGCATCTGCTCGCCCACCGCGATGCGACTCGGCTCAAGGTCACCGTCGACGGGCTGCTGAATTCGGTGGCCTCCGACGGGCGCATCCACACCACGTTCAACCAGACCATCGCCGCGACGGGCAGATTGTCGTCGACCGAGCCGAACCTGCAGAACATTCCGATTCGCACCGAAGCCGGCCGGCGCATCCGCGACGCCTTCGTGGTCGGCGACGGCTACGCCGAGCTGATGACCGCCGACTACAGCCAGATCGAGATGCGGATCATGGCGCACCTGTCCAAAGACGAAGGCCTGATCGAAGCGTTCAACACCGGCGAAGACCTGCATTCGTTCGTTGCCTCGCGGGCGTTCGGCGTGCCGATCGTAGAGGTCACCGCCGAGCTGCGGCGCCGGGTCAAGGCGATGTCGTACGGCCTGGCCTACGGATTGAGCGCCTACGGGTTGGCCGCCCAGCTCAAGATCTCCACGGAGGAGGCGAAGGTCCAGATGGACCAATACTTCGCCCGGTTCGGCGGGGTCCGCGACTATCTGATGGACGTCGTCGAGCAGGCCCGCAAGGACGGCTACACCTCCACGGTTTTCGGTCGCCGGCGTTATCTGCCCGAGCTGGACAGCAGCAATCGCCAGGTTCGGGAGGCCGCCGAGCGGGCGGCGCTCAACGCTCCTATCCAGGGCAGCGCGGCCGACATCATCAAGGTGGCGATGATCGACGTCGATAAGGCGATCAGGGAGGCCGGGCTCACGTCGCGGATGTTGTTGCAGGTCCACGACGAATTGCTGTTCGAAATCGCGCCCGGCGAGCGTGAACAGGTCGAAGCGCTGGCGCGCGACAAGATGGGCGCCGCCTACCCGCTTGACGTCCCGCTGGAGGTTTCGGTGGGCTACGGTCGCAGCTGGGATTCAGCGGCGCATTAGGGCGTGCTTGAAAGTCTGACGTGACCCGCGGCACCCGCGTGTGGTCCGCCGGGTTTGATCGGCCTTCGGGTTCTCCCGGGCTGGTGAGATCCCACGACCGCGGATGACCGAAATCCCAGTGAGGACAAGCACCGTTATGAACGCAGGCTGGATAATCCCGTTTATCATCCTTGGCGGCGCGCTGCAGACATGTGGAGCCGCTATGAACGGCCAACTCTACAAGCACATGATCAACCCATGGTTGGCGTCGGCGATATCGTTTGCCCTGATTACTTTTTTCTTCACTTCGGCATTCCTCATCATGCCGAAACCCCTGCCGACCGAGAAGGATATCGCGTCGATGCCGTGGTGGGCCGTCATCGGCGGTCTCGTTGGAGCGGTGCAGGTCTACGCCGGTCTGACCTTGGTCAACAAGGTTGGCGCGGCTACTTTCATGAGCTTCACGGTTACGTCAGCACTCATCATGTCTTTGGTAATCGATCATTTTGGCTGGCTGCGTCTGGATTCGCACCCCATCACCCCGGGACGTGCCCTGGGCGGCCTGCTCTTGGTCAGTGGGGTTGTGCTCGTTGGCAGGTTTTGACCGATGAATGCATTGGCGCTTTGACGCGCTCGGTCGGCTTCGCGGCTTGACCGCTCGGCGGCAAGGACGATAACCGGGCTGATGACGAAGACGAACGGCCAATGAAGTGGCGAAGAATTGTTTTTCGTGACGGCGGCGTCGCGCGACGGCGATCGAGTTCATCGATGGGGCGCCGGTTCAGCGCGGGACGCCTGATTCACCTGGCAAAATCCGGTCTTGAGACGGATGCCGCCCGCTACATGCTGCGCAGATGCCACGGGCCTTAGGACTCGACAACCGCACGCTACTCCTTCGGCAATTGGTCAACAGCGGTCGAGTTTGGCCAGCGTGTGCCCAGTCGAGTAACCTTTGACAGGTAAATCCCTGATCTGTCCCTACGACCAAACCTGTCCGGAGCAACCCAACAACATGCCGAGTCCCGCCGTCACCTCGCCGCAAGTAGCCGTCAACGACATTGGCTCCGCCGAGGATTTTCTCGCAGCAATAGACAAAACGATCAAGTACTTCAACGATGGCGACATCGTCGAAGGCACCATCGTCAAAGTTGACCGGGACGAGGTGCTCCTCGACATCGGCTATAAGACCGAAGGGGTCATCCCCGCCCGCGAACTCTCCATCAAGCACGATGTCGACCCCAACGAGGTCGTAACCGTCGGTGATGAGGTGGAGGCCCTTGTTCTCACCAAGGAGGACAAGGAAGGCCGTCTGATCCTGTCCAAGAAGCGCGCACAGTACGAGCGCGCCTGGGGCACCATCGAGGCGCTCAAGGAGAAGGACGAGGCCGTCAAGGGCACCGTCATCGAGGTCGTCAAGGGCGGCCTGATCCTCGACATCGGCTTGCGCGGCTTCCTGCCCGCCTCGCTGGTCGAGATGCGTCGTGTCCGCGATCTGCAGCCGTACATCGGTAAGGAGATCGAGGCCAAGATCATCGAGCTGGACAAGAACCGCAACAACGTGGTGCTCTCCCGCCGCGCCTGGCTGGAGCAGACCCAGTCCGAGGTGCGCAGCGAGTTCCTCAACCAGCTGCAGAAGGGCACCATCCGCAAGGGCGTGGTGTCGTCGATCGTCAACTTCGGCGCGTTCGTCGATCTCGGTGGTGTCGACGGTCTGGTGCACGTTTCCGAATTGTCTTGGAAGCACATCGATCACCCGTCCGAGGTCGTCCAGGTTGGCGACGAAGTCACCGTCGAAGTGCTCGACGTCGACATGGACCGCGAGCGGGTTTCGTTGTCGCTCAAGGCGACTCAGGAAGACCCGTGGCGCCACTTCGCCCGCACCCACGCGATCGGTCAGATCGTTCCCGGCAAGGTCACCAAGCTGGTCCCGTTCGGCGCGTTCGTTCGTGTCGAGGAGGGCATCGAGGGCCTGGTGCACATCTCCGAGCTGGCTGAGCGCCACGTCGAGGTGCCGGATCAGGTCGTGGCCGTCGGCGACGACGCGATGGTCAAGGTCATCGACATCGACCTGGAGCGCCGCCGAATCTCGTTGTCGCTCAAGCAGGCCAACGAGGACTACACCGACGAGTTCGACCCGGCGAAGTACGGCATGGCCGACAGCTATGACGAGCAGGGCAACTACATCTTCCCCGAGGGCTTCGACGCCGAGACCAACGAATGGCTCGAAGGATTCGACACCCAGCGCAACGAGTGGGAGGCCCGGTACGCCGAGGCCGAGCGCCGGCACAAGATGCACACCGCGCAGATGGAGAAGTTCGCCGCTGCCGAAGCGGCCGGGCACGGCGACAGCGATCACGTGCCGGCCAACGGTGCGTCCTCGTCGCCGAAGGAGGCGGGCGGCTCGCTGGCCAGCGATGCACAGCTGGCTGCGCTGCGGGAAAAGCTCGCCGGCAACGCCTAACCTTCGCCACGGATGCTGCGCATCGGTTTGACCGGTGGCATCGGCGCCGGGAAATCGGCGCTGTCTGCCACATTTGCGGAATGCGGTGGGATCATCGTCGACGGCGACGTCATTGCTCGCGAGGTCGTCCAGCCGGGCACCGAAGGGTTGGCATCGCTCGTCGAGGCGTTCGGTGACGACATCTTGGCCGAGGATGGATCGCTAGACCGTCCGGCGTTGGCGGCCAAGGCGTTTGCCGACGACGAGTCGCGTCAGAAGCTGAACGCGATCGTTCACCCGTTGGTGGCGCAGCGGCGCGCGGAGATCATCGCGTCGGTGCCGCAGGATGCGGTTGTCGTCGAAGATATTCCGCTGCTGGTGGAATCCGGTATGGCGCCGCTTTTCCCGTTGGTCGTCGTGGTGCACGCCGACGTCGAGCTGCGGGTGCGGCGGCTGGTCGAGCTGCGGGGCATGCCCGAGGACGATGCCCGCGCCAGGATCGCGCTGCAGGCCAACGACGAGCAGCGTCGTGCCGTCGCCGACATCTGGCTGGACAACTCGGGCAGCCAAGAGGATCTGGTCAAGCGGGCCCGTGAGGTCTGGAACGACCGGATCGTGCCGTTCGCGCACAACCTGACCCAACGACGGTTCGTCCGCGCACCGGCGCGAGTGGTGCCGGCCGATCCGACCTGGCCGGACCAGGCGCGGCGCATCGTCAACCGGCTGGCGACGTCGTGCGGCCATAAGGCGTTGCGCGTCGACCACATTGGATCGACAGCGGTGCCGGAGTTCGACGCCAAGGACGTCATCGACGTCCAGATCACCGTCGAATCGCTGGCCGTGGCCGACGAGCTCGGCGAGGCGTTGTTGTCGGCCGGCTACCCGCGCATCGAGCACATCGAGCAGGACGACGCCAAGGCCGATGCCCGCAGCACGGTCAGCGACTACGACCACAGTAACGATCCGGCGATGTGGCGCAAGCGAATTCATGCCTCGGCCGACCCTGGTCGGCCGACGAACGTGCATATCAGGGTTGCCGGCTGGCCCAACCAGCAGTTTGCCTTGCTGTTCGTTGACTGGCTGGCCGCCAACCCCACGGAGCGGGTGAATTACCTGGCCGTCAAACACGAGGCCGAGGAGCCCGCGGACGGCGACACGGCGATCTATGTCGAGGCCAAGGAGCCGTGGTTCGCCGAGGCCTATCGCCGGGCCTGGGAGTGGGCCGATTTCACCGGTTGGCGGCCCTAGCCGGGTCTGTTACGTGGGCTTCCTAGGTGGGCAAGGGTGCTCCGCATTGCAGCGCACCGTTATTGGGGTCCGAATTGCCGACTGTCGGCCGGACCATCTGGTCGGCCTGGGTGAAAACGTTGTCGTCGACGTCGATCTCACAGTGCACGTACGCCGCGTAGGGGAAACGCAGCACGATCCGCAGGCCGGCCTGAGCCGGGTCGGGCAACACGGTGTTGGCCTCGAACGCGCTGCCGGGCATCGACGGAAGGTTCGTCGTGTTCGTCTGGCCGCCGTTGGTGATGAAGGTGGCCTGACTGCCGGTGGTCAGGGCGTCGATCCTGGCCCGGTAGGTGATGTTGTGCAGGTCCGCGTGCGCGGTTGCGGGAACCAACAGCGAGCCGATCACGGCCACCGCGACCACCGGCATCCACCTGCTCTTACGGGGGGTCATAGCTGCTGAGATTACGCCCAGCGCGATCCGACAACCACACGAGTTGTCCGGGCCGTTAGTGCTGGCAGTGCCGGCACTGCACATGCTGAATCCGGCGGCTGGGCAGGGTGTTGGCCAGCTCGCGCCGGAGCCCTTCGACATCGGGCAGTTCAGGCACGAAGTTTCGCCAGCCGCCCTAGCGGGCCGGTCAGCGACCGGGCGTGCCGGTACATGTCAGCCCACGGATCACCCTGTCCGGCCAGTCGTTTGGGAACATCGCGGATGCAGAACCGATCCGCCCGCAGGCCACGAATGTCCAGTTCGCCCCATTCGAGCGGGGTGGCCACCGGCGCCCCGGCGCGGGCCCGGACCGCGTACGGCGCAACCGCGGTCTGCGCATACGCGTTTCGCATGATGTCCAGATACACGCGGCCATTGCGTTTGTCCTTGCGGGCTTCCACGGTGCGGTGCGCGTCGTCGTCGGCCGCAACGACTTCGGCGATGTCGCGGGCGAATTGCCGGACGGTGTCGAAGTCGGCCTCGGCGCGCAGCGGCACCACCACATGCAGCCCCCGCGATCCGGTGGTCTGGACATAGCGCGCCAACCCGACGTCATCCAGCACATCGGCCACCGCGCGGGCGGTCGCACGCACAACCGCGAAATCGGCGTCGGACGGATCGAGATCGAAGACCAATCGGTCAGGGGAGTGCAGCCGGTGTTGCCTCGACTGCCACACATGCAGGGTGATGCAGTTCTGGTTGGCCAGCCAGCGCAGCGCCTCCGGGCGTTCGGCGAGCGGATGCACCAGGGTGCCGCCTTCCTTGTCGACTTTGACCCCGCTCATCCAGTCGGGCAACGAGTCGGCGAAATCCTGCTGTATGAAACCTTTTTCGCCGATTCCACGAGGAAACCGCTGCACGGTCAGCGGGCGGTCCTTCAGGTGCGGCAGCATGGCGCCGGCCACCTCGCCGTAGTAGTCGGCCAGGTCCCGCTTGGTGATCCCGTTCTTCGGGAACATGACACGATCCGGGTGGGCGATCTCGACCGCAATGCGTGCCATCAATGCGTCTCCCGTACAACGTCTGCGGGGTCCGTGTCGGTCCGCACGCCCTGGTAGCGCGGAGGGCGGAGTTTGCCGTCGCGGGTCCACTCGGTAAATCCGATCTGGGCCACCAACTCAGGGCGCACCCAGCGAGCGCCATTCTCGCGCACCAACCCTCGGGTGAACGGCGGTGCGTCCTGTTCGATGGGGGACAGCCGCTCGTGCAGAGTGCGCAGCGTGGCCTCGTCGAATCCGGTGTCCACCTTGCCGGCGTAGACGAAGTCGCGGTCTTCCCCATGGCCTGAGTAGTAGCCAAGTAGCAACGCGCCCAACGCGATTCGGGTGCCTTTCGGGCTGGTGTAACCGCCGACGACGAATTCCTGGTCGCGCACGCATTTGAACTTCAGCCAATTCCCTTGCCCTTTCGCTGCATTCATCGGCTGGATACTGGCGCGCGCGGGTTTCGACGCAGCCACTTGTCAACAGCGACGACGACGCTGGATGCGACCGCCACGGCGAAGATGCGCAACCATGCACCGATGTTGATCGGTGCAGTGCCGAATACCGTGTTCATGGCGGGCAGGTAGGTGATGGACAGCTGTGCGACGGCCTGCGCCGTGACCCCAAGGATGACCCAGCCGTTGGAGAAGACGCCGATGCGCCACACCGAGCGGGTCAACGATCGGCAGCTGAACAGGTAGAACGCCTCGACTACGACGAAAAGGTTCAGCGCCGAGGTGCGCGCTTCTGCCAGGCCGGCGCCATTGGCAAGTTCCCATTCGAACAGCCACCATGCACTGGCGACCAGCAGTGTGGACACCAGCAGGATTCGCGTCACCATCGCACAAGTGAGCAGCGGTTGCTTTGGGTCGCGGGGCGTGCGGGTCATGATGCCGGCTTCCTTGGGTTCGAAGGCGAGCATGAGTCCGAGCGCGACGGCCGTGGTCATGTTGATCCACAGGATTTGGGTGGGCAGGATTGGCAGCGCGGCCCCCATTGCGATGGCGGCCAGGATCACCAGTCCTTCAGCGAGGTTGGTTGGCAGGGTCCAGGTGATGAACTTCGTGAGGTTGTCGAACACTCCACGGCCTTCCTCGACCGCGGCCTCGATGGTGGCGAAGTCATCGTCGGTCAATACCATGTCGGCGGCGTCCTTGGCGACCTCGGTGCCACTACGCCCCATCGCGACACCGATATTGGCCTGTCGCAGGGCCGGCGCGTCGTTGACGCCGTCGCCGGTCATCGCCACCACATCTCCTCTGGCCTGCAGCGCTTCCACGAGCCGCAGTTTCTGCTCGGGCGACACCCTCGCGAACACCCTCGCCCTCTCCACGGCGTCGGGGTACTCGTCAGCTCCGAAGACGGCCAGATCGGCGCCGGTCAATACCGCGCCTGGCGTGTGGTCATCGTCGCCGAGTATGCCAACATGGGCAGCGATCGAGGCCGCGGTGCTGGCGTGGTCACCGGTGATCATTTTTACCGCGATCCCGGCGGTGTGACAGGCTGTCACGGCCGAAGCAGCGCCGGCCCGGGGCGGGTCGAGCATCGCCTGCAACCCGGTCAGCACCAGCGAACCCGGCAGCGTGTCTTCGTCGATCTTGTCGGGGCCGCCGGTGACACGCACTCCGGTGGCCAGCACCCGCAGCCCACGTGAAGTCAGTAGCTCGGCGGCGCGTAACACCGTAGCTCGGTGCAGCGGCCGAAATGCGCCGTCGGCACCCATCTGCGCAGCACATAGCTCGAGCATGCGCTCCGCCGCCCCTTTGGCCAGAGTGACGTGGTTGCTATCGCCGTCGCGGTGCAAGGTGGCCATGTACTGGCGGTCCGAGCTGAACGGGATGGCCGCCACCCGGGGCAGACTCGCGGCGAGGCGCTCCAGGTCGAGGCCGGCCTTGGAGGCGGCGACGACCATCGCGCCCTCGGTAGGGTCCCCGACGATGTCCCACCGCTCGCCCTCATGGGTCAAAGCGGCATCGGTGCAGCGCGCGCCGGCCAGAAGCGACCAGCGGAGTGCCGCATTGTCGTCCACGGACAGCGCTGCACCGTGAGCATCGCAAAGGGAGCCGTGCGGTGCGTAGCCTGTTCCAGTCACCTCAACCACGGCTTCCGGGGTCCAGATCACCTGCACCGTCATCTGGTTTTCGGTCAGCGTTCCGGTCTTGTCCGCGCAGATCACGGTCGTGCTGCCCAGCGTCTCCACCGCCGGTAAGCGCCGAATCACCGCGCGGCGCTTAGCCATTCGGGCCACGCCTATCGCCAGCGTGATCGTGACTGCAGCTGGCAGGCCTTCGGGGATCGCGCCGACCGCCAGCGCGATTGCGGCGGTGAATGTTTCGCCGGCGTCCTGCTGGCGCAGCAGCCCCACACCGAAGGTGACCGCGGCCAGGCCCAGGATCGCGATGGTCAGGATCTTGCTGAACCGCGCCAGCTTTGCGGTCAGCGGCGTCGTGAGGGTCTCCGCGGCGCCCACCAGGCGATGGATTTCGCCGAGCTCGGTCGCCGAACCTGTCGCCACGACGATCCCGGCGCCGTTGCCGGACGTCACCAGCGTGCCGGAATACGCCATATTGCGGCGATCAGTCACCGGGGTGGCCTCCGGCAACACCACCTCATCCTTGCGGACCGGCGCTGACTCCCCGGTGAGCGCCGACTCGTTCACATTCAGCTCAGTCTGGCGCACCAGTCGCAAATCGGCAGGAACCTTATCGCCAGCCTCCAGAACTACCAGATCACCGGGTACCAGATCATCGGATGGCACGGTGTGTTCGTGGCCCCCGCGCACAACCTTGGCCGGGGTGTGCACCATGGCACGCAGTCCCTCCAGCGCAGCCTCGGCCTTAGATTCCTGGACAAAACCCACGACTGCATTGATCACCACCACCGCGAAAATCACTGTGGAGTCGATTACTTCGCGCAAACCGGCAGTGATCGCACCGGCGACAAGCAAAACATAGATCAGCGGATGATGAAACTGTCGCAGTATGCGCAGCAGCAACCCGGCGCTCGCCGCTGCAGGTAACGCATTGGGCCCGAAGCGTTCTAGTCGCTCGGCCGCCTCGGCCTCTAACAGCCCCCGGTGCAGATCAGTCTCTAGCAGCAGGACAACTTCATGCGCTGCCAGACCGTAGTGGGCTGGTGCTGGGGACACGGATGCCGGAATCACGTTACCCCCCACGGAGCGCCGTACCGGCCGTTGGTTTCGACGCTGTCTGATACAGGCCGGTGCGGATCAGGGCCATAAGTCAGCGCTGCCCCCCAGCTCCGTTTCAGGAGAGGCTCCGCGTCCCATCCGGCGTGACGGGCCAACGTCACACAGCTGGCCAGGAGCCGTTGGGCCTCGTGCGCACCCCCCCGCTGTACCCTCTCGATGAGCTCGCTGACGTTATGAGCCTGCGCCCGCAGCCGCCGTCGCACTTCGCCGCTGGCGTAAGGCGAAACCCACAAATGGGTGATCCACCCGTGCTCGTTCGGGAGCAGCAACGCGTCAGCATCGATCGCGGCGTTCGCCGCTGGCGAACCGTCATATCCCACAATCGCATTCACTGGCACGGTGCACCTCCTCAGTACGGCGCCAAGCATTCTTTTCGCGTAGTTTCGCGCCATCGGCGGTGTCGGGACAGCCACGAAGCGCATCATGTCGAGCCTCACATCGCAAGCGTCGCCCGGTCAGGAGTCAAAGGTCACACAGCGCAGCGAATATCGGCCCTGCGCTGGCCGAGATTCTGAAAAGTCCTCTGGCAGAACCGAAGCGACAACAATTGGGTTTTGCATCCCTACATCTCCTGGCTTCCATCGTCTGATTCGGAGCGCGGCATATGGGACGCCGTTCGCGTGGCGGTGCAGCCTCCAACGGTATGCAGCCTCCAACGGTAGGCGATTCAGCTTTCCGTGGCGTCGGTTCGGCGCAGCTCGTCAAGTTCGTGGCGGATCCGCGCGACTTCTGTTTCAAGCTCGCCCAGGCAATCGGCCAGTTCCTCAGCATCGGCCTGGCGGCGCCTGCGGTGCCGATATGGTTCGGCCGGCGGGTAGTACATGGCCGGTGGCGGCCCATACGCCGCCGGGGGTGGATAGTGATATCCGTGGTGATGCCACGCGCCATGTCCGCACCAACAACTCATCAACGTCTCCTTACCTGATCTCTTGTTCGGATTCGTATTGGGCTCAATGGTGTTGGGGCGCGCGGGCGATGATCACCGGGATCTGGGCGGAGTTCACGACTGCGGTGCTGACCGAGCCCAACAGCATGCCGGGGAACCCGCCACGGCCGTGGCTGCCCACCACCACAAGCTGCGCCTCCTGCGCCTGTTCGAGCAGCCTGGGTGCGGGTTGATCGCACACTACGACCTTGTGTACGACAACATCGGGATACCGGTCATGCCATCCGCACAGTCGCTCGGCGAGGACTTCTTTCTCCTGATCTTCGATGTTCCTCCACTCGATGGGCGCACAATTCGTAGGTGGGAAGCCGAGTGGACCCATGTCGCTCCAGGCGTGCAGTGCCACCAATTCCACACCGCGACGGGACGCTTCATCGAAGGCGATCTCGGTGGCCAACGCTGAGGTCGGCGAGCCGTCGATGCCCACGACCACCGGCGCCTGCGGCGAGCGCGCGGCGAGCGAGTGTTCGTCGCGGATGATGGCGACCGGGCAGTGCGCGTGGTGGGCGAGCGCGGAGCTGACCGAACCGAGTAAAGCGCGGCCCACCGCGCCCTGGCCGCGGCAGCCCAGCACGACCATGTCGGCCTGGTTCGACAGTTCGATCAGGGCCGGCACGATCGCGGCGTGCTGCACCTCCCTCGTGACGTACGGTGCGCGGCGTGCTGATGCGGCTTCGAGGGCGACCTTGTGGGCCTGCTCGAGGATTTGGCGGGCTTGATCTTCCTGTAACCGCGAAAAGTCGGCAAGTACTACGACATCCGATGGGCCGCCCGCGGCGGTCACCATGGAAGCCACGACGTGCACCAACTTCAGCGGCACGTTGCGCATCTCGGCATCCCGCGCGGCCCATTCGACCGCCGTGGTCGATGACGGCGAGCCATCGACACCGACCACAATTCCGCGGTGCGTTTGCTCAGGTGACATATGAGTCTCTCCTTGTTTCGAGGGCGTCGCTAACGAATGTCATGGGCATACGAGCCGTCTGCGGTGCCGCCGACTCTAGGCAGTTCGCGCCATCGGGGCAGGAGGCATTGGTCCCTAGTGTCGTGAGTCGTTAATTCGGGTGCAGTAGTTGGCGATGCTGGCGAGGATCTGGTCGGCGGTCTTGGTCCAGACGTAGGGTCGTGGGTTGTCGTTCCAGGTGTCGATCCAAGTTCGGATATCGGCGTTGAGTTGACGCACCGAGGTGTGGGTGCCGCGGCGCAGTTTCTTGGTCGTCAGCTCCGAGAACCACCGTTCGACGAGGTTGAGCCAAGACGAGCTGGTCGGGGTGAAGTGCAAAATGAAGCGCGGATGTGCTGTCAGCCAACGTTTTACCGCCGGTGTCTTGTGGGTGGAGGCGTTGTCCAGGACCAGGTGCACGTCGAGGTCTACGGGAACTTCGGTGTCGATCTTGCGGAGGAACGCCAGGAATTCGGTGGCCCGGTGACGCGAGTGCAGAGCACCGATGACCTTTCCGGTCGTCAGATCCAGGGCGGCATACAAGCTCGAGGTGCCGTGGCGGACGTAATCATGGCTGGCCCGGGCCGGAGTGCCAGGAAACATCGGGAACACCGGTTGGGTGCGGTTCAAGGCCTGGATCTGGGTTTTCTCATCCACGCACAACACCAGCGCGCGCTCGGGCGGATCGAGATACAGTCCGACGACGTCGCGGACCTTGGCCACGAACAACGGATCCTTGGATAACTTCCACGAATCCTGTTTGTGCGGAGCCAGTCCGAACGCGCGCCAGACCCGCGACACCATCGACTGCGACAACCCCAAGTGAGATGCCATCGAGCGCGTCGACCAGTGCGTGGCATCCGGCGGGGTGGTCTCCAAAGTGGCGGCGATCAGCGCCTCGATCCGGTCATCGCCGACCACCCGCGGCCGGCCCGGACGTGGTTCGTCGACCAATCCGTCCAAGCGCTGCTCGGCGAACCGGTTGCGCCAGCGCCGCACGGTCGTGATCGACAACTCCAGCCGCTGCGCGAGCGCGGTGTTGGACTCGCATCGGCGGCCGCCAACACAATTCGTGCCCGCATCGCCAGACCGGCCGCACTCGTTCGTCGCCGCGCCCAACCCTCCAACTCGACCCGCTCACCAGCGGACAACACAATCTTGGCGGCATGAGGCGTCGGCACAACCCAGTCTAACAACTAGATTGAAATTAACGACTCACGACACTAGCCCATGGGCACTAGTGCTTCGCCGACGAACGCAAGACCGCACCGACGGGTCGCTGCGACGGCCCTATCAGTTCCCAATCTGGCCCATACCAAGCGAAGTCGGCTTGGCATGGGAGCGTGGTGCGCCGGTCAGCGGCGGGTATTGGCCGACTGAGCGCAAATCGCTTTCACGAATTGGGCGATGGCGCGCTCAGGAAGATGGCGCGCGATAGCCGCCTCGCTGACTGTGCCCGCCAACCGGTGGTTGTCGATTGCGGCAGGCGGCGAATCTGATGTTCCTCCGTGACGGTGAGCTCTCTTCGATGCTGGCGATGGCATCGACGTGATAAGCACTGCCCTGTGTCAGTTCGCCTGCGCGCGTAGTGCCCGGATTACATTCGGCAACAACACATTTGATGAGTGTGTGACGGTCGGTCATCATGCCGTATAGACGGTCGTCGTCGCCGTAGATCGGTAGGGCGCTCACTCCCAGATCGTGCATCGGCCGGGCGGCGGCGGTCATTGTTTCGTGTTCGCCGACACGAGTGGCGCCGGCGTGCATGATCCCGCGCGCGGTGGTCATGACTTCTCTCGGTTCGATCGTTCTGTTTATGGTTGCCCTGGCGACTCCGTTGCTAGCACAGCCGCACTGGCGTCTACAGCTGGCCCGTGATGCTCAGTGGGACTGAGAGATCCGCAGCCGGGCCAACGAGGACGGTGAAAGAGCCGACGGCGCGACACCCGGAAAGTCACCGTGAGCCCCGACCGCGCCAGGTGAGCTCGATGCCGTTGCCGGCCAGCCAGCGGTGCAGGTCATAGCCGTTTCGGGCCAGGCCCTCGACGGCGTGCACGGCGCGACGCACCGCCTGCTCGGCAACTTCGGGAGCCAGCAGGCCCTGGCGCACCGCATCCAGCAGCTCGTCGACATCGGCCAGTCGCGCGCCGGAGCCGGTCCGCACCTCGATGTCGAGGTAGTGGTCCTCGGCGTTCCACACGTCCGGCCCGGGCGTGTATTCGCCCACATCGAGGTAGTAGTCGTGGTCACGTTCATGGCCCGGATTGAAGTGGAACACCGTGGCGCGCAGTCCAAGCGACGGCAGCAGCCAGGATTCCAGGTAGTGGAACTGGGCTCGACCCGGAGTGGGCCGCGCGACGTAGAGCCCCCACGGGTGCACCGCGTACTCGTCGACTGCCCGCACAATGCCTTTGGGGTCGGTGTTGGTGTGGGCGACCAGGTCGAACGTTTCGTGCTTCGGCAGATGGATGGTGTCACCTTTCGGAGGATCGCGACGGTCAGCGGCGCAGCCCGATCTTCCACCGGACGAAGCCGAGATAAACCAACGACAGAGCGGCCAGCATGCCCATGTCGAGCAGCCAGGTCTGCAACGTGTGCTGCCATAACCGGTCCTGGGAGAGCAGCGAATCGGGAACCGTGTGCCGCAGGTCGACCGTCGAGGCCGCCGCGGCGTAACCCCAGCGCGCCGGCATGACGAACGACAGCTGGTCGAGCCCGAGCCGGCCGGTCACCGGAACCATGCCGCCGCACAACACCAGCTGCGCCATGACGGCCACCACGAACAGCGGCATGATCTGCTCGCTGGAGCGGACCAGCGACGAAATGGCCAGGCCCAGAATGGCCGACGCGACACAGGTCGCCGCGACGGTCGCGAACAGCTCGACGGTGGCCGCGACCGTGCCGTGGCCCAGCAGCACGCCCCCGCGCGACGGGGCGCTCTTGCCGATCACCACGATCGCGGTGATGATCGCCGACTGCACGATCGCGAACCCGCAAAACACCGCCGTCTTGGCGAGCAGATACGCGGTCGTGGACAGCCCGACCGCTTGCTCGCGCTGGAAGATGGCTCGTTCACCGACCAGGTCGCGGATCGTCAGCGCGGTACCCATGAACGCCGCGGCGGGCATCAGCAGGGCCAGTATCTGGGCGGATTCGTCGGGGGTGCCCGCGTTCGGGCCGGGCAGGTGGAACCCGTTCGAGCCCGGCACCGTCAGCGACAGCGACCCCAGGATGAACGGCAACAGCGCCAAGAAGATGAAGTACGCGCGGTCGGCGACGACCAGACGAATCTGCCGGCGGGCGATCGTCGAGATCTGGCGCCGCACGCTGGTGTGGACCGGTTCGCCCAGTTCGTCGGGCTCATCGTCCTTGGCCGCCAACGGTTTCTGCGGCCGCCGCTGCGCCTCGCTCCGTTCCAGAAAGCGCCGGTTGGCTTCCTCGGGATCGGCGCCCACCTTGGTGAAGATCTTGGCCCAGTTGCTGGTGCCCATCGCGGTACCGATCTGGTCCGGCGGGCCACAGTAGGCCGTCTTGCCGCCGGGCGCCACCAACAGCAACTGGTCGCACAGTTCGAGGTAGGACAGCATGTGCGTCACCACGATCACCACGCGGCCGGCGTCGGCCAACTGACGCAGCATCATCATGACCTGATGGTCGAGGGCGGGATCCAGGCCCGACGTCGGCTCGTCCAGGATCAGCAGCGACGGGCCGGTCAGCAATTCCAGCGCCACCGAGGCGCGCTTGCGCTGCCCGCCGGAGAGCTTGTCGACGCGGGTTTCCGCGTGCTTGGTCAGGTCGAGTTCCTCGAGCACCTGGGTGACGACCTTGGCGCGGTCGGCTTTGCTGGTGTCGGGTGGCAGCCGAAGTTCGGCGGCATAGCCCAGCGCCTGGTTGACGGTCAGCTGGCGGTGCACGACGTCGTCCTGCGGCACCATGCCGATCCTGCTGCGCAACGACGCGTACTCGGAGTGAATGTTGTGACCCTCGAAGGTGACTGAGCCGGAGCTGGGAGTGGTGTATCCGGCGATCAGCCGGGCCAGGGTGCTCTTCCCGGCGCCCGATCCGCCGATGACGGCGGTCAACGTCCCGGGGCGCGCGGTCAACGAGATGTTGTCCAGCAGTTGTTTGCCATTGTCGACCACGTACTTGACGTCGCGCACCTCCAGGCCGCCGGCCCGCGTGACGGCTTCGCCGAGTTTGATCAGCGTGCCGTCGCGGACGACCAGGTCGACGTTGCCGATGGTGACCACGTCGTCGTCGCTCAAGATCGCCGATCCGACCCGGGTGCCGTTGACGAACGTGCCGTTGATGCTGTTGTCCCGGATCTCCAAGCCCAGCGGCGTGGGAATCAACGTCGCGTGTTGACGCGAGGCCAGGACGTCGGAGACGACGATGTCGTTCTCGGGGGCCCGGCCGATCGTCATGGCGCCGACTGTGCCCGCGGCCGACGAGGCGCGCGGTGAGAGCAACTTCACAAAACGGGTGGCGAGGTTCGACACGTCGGCCGTCTTGGCGTCGATCACGGTCGACTCGGCGGGCGGCGTGGTGTCCGCCTCCGCCAGCGACCCGGCGTTGACGACCGTCAGTTCTTCAGGCGGCGTCGCGCGCGGCGGCGGCATCCGTGGCGGCGCCTTGCGCGGCCGCGTGCCGGGATGCCTTGGCGGGCCCGGCATTTGAGGCTGCCGCGGTGGCATGCGGGGCGCCGGGTTGGGGCCGCTGCGCTGCTGGCTCCCGGCCTGCCGCGGCAGCGGTGGCAGCGGCTGTGACGTGGTCGTCGGTGGGTCCGGCATCGCGGACCAGGCGATGGTGGGTGGCCCGGAATCCGGCGTCGACCTCGATTGGGGCGGCACGCTGGTCTGACCCAGTTGCGGTCCGATGACGAAGGTCAGCCGCGGGCCCTGGGGATTTCCGACGTTGATGCTCTGACCGTCGTGGATGTCGATGACCGGCATCCGGTAGCCGTTGACGTAGGTCCCGTTCAGCGAGCCGTTGTCGATGGCCAGCCAGCGGCCTTGGTCGAAGCGCAGGATCAGGTGCGCACGGGATATCCGCGGGTCGGCGATGCGCAGGTCTGCGTGCTGATCGCGGCCGACGGTCACCTCGTTACCTGCGGCGAAGGTTCGTTGAGACCCGTCGTGCCGAATTGTCAGGACAGGAGGGGCGGGTCGACTCACTACTCAAGTATCGGTCCGCCGAGACAGTGCCTCCCATTGGACTCGCCTGTGACTTACCTTTGATTCCATTCGGCGGCTTCATAGCTGGTTCATAGCGTCCAGCAGCCTTTCGCCTATGCGCATCCGGCATGATCCGAACCGGATGGGTCAGAGGGGGATCTGCCCTGCAATGCAGGCACCGCGCTGTGGTGACCCGCGCACCAATGCCGACACACGAGGGGCGATCACACATGGACGAGCTGAAGCGCCCAACCAGGCGCCTCGGCAGCGGCCGACGGCTGCTGACTAATCCGCGACTGGCCCGAGAGGCGCTGCGCGCGGGGTTTCAATCGCTTCCTTCAGCGACCGTCGCACATCTGTTTCGCCGTGTCCCTCCGGTCAATTCGACTCCGAACGTAGAACCCCGGCAAGGCCCGGCGGACGAGCAGCGCAGCGAGGCCAGCGGATCGCGCCTGGCGATGGCCAACGGCGTGTGCTTCGCGGGCTACACCATCCTGCGGCCGCTGGGCGCGGGCGGGATGGCGGAGGTTTATCTGGCTTTGCATCCCCGGCTGCCGCGTCGCGACGTCATCAAAGTCCTCGCCGAGGCCGTCACCGCGGACAGCGAGTTCCGCGAAAGGTTCAACCGGGAGGCCGATCTCGCCGCCACGCTGTGGCACCCGCACATCGTCGGCGTCCACGATCGCGGTGAATTCGACGGCCAGCTGTGGATCTCGATGGACTACGTCGAGGGCACCGACGCGTCCCGTCTGGTGAAAGAGCGCTACCAGGAGGGGATGCCGATCGGTCAGGTGTGCGCCATTCTCGAAGCCGTCGCGGGCGCACTCGATTACGCGCACGATCGCGGCCTGCTGCATCGCGACGTCAAACCCGCCAACATCCTGCTCACTCATCCCGGTGACGATGATCAGCGAATCCTGTTGGCGGACTTCGGTGTAGCGCGACACCTGGGCAACATCAGCGGAATCACCGAGACCAATGTCGCCGTCGGGACGGTCGCGTACGCGGCGCCCGAGCAGCTGACCGGATCCAACATCGACCGCCGCGCGGATCAATATGCGTTGGCCGCCACGGCATTTCATCTACTTACCGGTGCTCCGCCGTTCCAGCATGCCAACCCGATCGCGGTGATCAGCCAGCACCTGCACGAGGATCCGCCAAGGCTCAGCGACTACCGCCCGGACTTGGCGCACCTCGACGACGTTTTCTTCAAAGCCCTCGGCAAGCAACCCGCGGAGCGGTTCGAGCGGTGTCGTGCGTTCGCCGCCGCCGTCGGTGAGCAGGTTGATGCTCTCGCAGAGACGCAGACCGGTGGCGCCGCGATCACGCCACACCGGCGCCGCGGAGCCCGCGGTCTGGTGGCGGCGGCCAAAGACAGGTTCTCGTCGAGGGTCCGGTGGTCGGCCGCACTGGTGTGCGCGGTGCTCGTCGCCGTCGCGGCGACCTGGTCGACGCTGTATTCGTTCCAGCCGGCAAGTCCGCAACCCAACCCCACGCTGGCGTCGAGGCCGTCCGCGCCGACCGCCAGTGCCGCGCCCAGGCCCGGCGGACCGGTCCTGGGCGGCAGCTATCAGTTGACTTATGACCGGACCAAGCGGACCACCAACGGCGTCGCGATCCGGCACGACGGCTCCGACACCAACTGGTGGGCGTTCCGTTCGGCATGCACCACCGGCGGATGCGCGGCCACCGGCACCAAGCTGGACGACACCAATCGCCAAGTGGCCAGCACCGCCGACGGCGGCGAAACCGACACGCTGCGCTACGTCGGCGGGTATTGGCAGGGCGCGCCGCAGCAGGAGCGGGTCGGCTGCCGCCAGCCCAATGGGCAGGTCAGGGCGACCCAGCAGGAGACCGTCGCGTGGTCGTTGGCGCCCCAGCCGGACGGCACGCTGCGGGGCACCGAAACCGAAACCGTGCTGAGCAACGAGTGCGGGGCGCAAGGCGCCGTGGTGCGGCTGCCGGTCGTGGCCACCCGGGTCGGCGACGCGCCGGCGGGGGTGACCTTGGGCGATCCCAACCAGGTGATCAGCACCTCGACCACGCCGGCGCACCCCGCACCGGCCGTGCTTGGCGGGTTGTGCACCGACGCCGACAAACTCGGCTACGACCCGACCAGCAACCAGCAGGTCGTGTGTGAAGGCAACGCGTGGGACAAGGCGCCCATCGCGACGGGCGTGCACGCCGCGGGGAGCTCGTGCGACCTGCCCGATGTCCCGGTGTTCGCGATGTCCACCTCGAACGACGGTTACCTGCTGCAATGCGATCCGGTGACCCGGATGTGGACCCGGCACTGACCGGTTCGTGGTGAACGCACACCGATAGGCGACGGTGGAAGTCGATATCGCCGGCGATATCGAGTCTGCGGATCGAGTGGCGGTTCGGTACTCGTGTAAGACCGGCATCGGGACACTTGTCGGTATACGCCTCTACCCTGGTGGCATGGCTTTCGCCACTGAACATCCAGTCGTCGCGCATTCGGAGTACCGCGCGATCGAGCAGGTCGTGCGCGCCGGCGGCCAGTTCGAGGTGGTCAGCCCGCATGATCCCGCCGGTGACCAGCCCGGCGCCATCAACGACCTCGAGCGACGGATCCTGGCGGGGGAGCGCGACGTCGTGCTGCTCGGCGCGACCGGCACCGGAAAGTCGGCCACCACCGCGTGGCTGATCGAGCGCCTGCAGCGGCCCACCCTCGTCATGGCCCCGAATAAGACACTGGCCGCGCAGCTGGCCAATGAATTGCGAGAGATGTTGCCGCACAACGCAGTCGAGTACTTCGTCTCGTACTACGACTACTACCAGCCGGAGGCGTACATCGCGCAGACCGACACCTACATCGAAAAGGACAGCTCGATCAACGACGATGTGGAGCGGCTGCGGCACTCCGCCACGTCGTCCCTGCTGTCCCGTCGCGATGTGGTGGTGGTGGCCTCGGTGTCCTGCATCTACGGCCTGGGGACGCCGCAGTCCTACCTGGACCGCTCGGTCGAGTTGCGGGTCGGCACGGAAGTGCCGCGCGACGGGTTGCTGCGGTTGCTGGTCGACGTGCAGTACACCCGCAACGACCTGTCCTTCACCCGCGGCTCGTTCCGGGTGCGCGGCGACACCGTCGAGATCATTCCGTCGTACGAAGAGCTCGCGGTGCGTATCGAGTTCTTCGGCGACGAGATCGAGGCGTTGTACTACCTGCACCCGCTGACCGGCGAGGTGGTCCGGCAGGTCGACTCGCTGCGGATCTTCCCGGCCACCCACTACGTGGCCGGCCCCGAGCGGATGGCGCAGGCAATCTCGACCATCGAGGAAGAGCTCGCCGAGCGGCTCGCCGAGTTCGAGGGCCAGGGCAAGCTGCTGGAAGCCCAGCGGCTGCGGATGCGCACGAACTACGACATCGAGATGATGCGCCAGGTCGGCTTCTGCTCGGGCATCGAGAACTATTCGCGGCACATCGACGGCCGGGGACCCGGCTCGCCGCCGGCGACGCTGCTGGACTACTTCCCCGAGGACTTTCTGCTGGTCATCGACGAGTCGCACGTGACCGTGCCGCAGATCGGCGGTATGTACGAGGGCGACATGTCGCGTAAGCGCAACCTCGTCGATTTCGGGTTCCGGCTGCCGTCGGCGTGCGACAACCGCCCGCTGACGTGGGAAGAGTTCGCCGACCGGATCGGGCAGACGGTGTACCTGTCGGCCACCCCCGGCCCCTACGAGCTCAGCCAGGCCGCCGGGGAGTTCGTCGAGCAGGTGATCCGCCCCACCGGGCTGGTGGACCCGAAGGTCGTGGTCAAGCCAACCAAGGGGCAGATCGACGACCTGATCGCGGAGATCCGCAAACGGGCCGAGGCCGACGAGCGGGTGCTGGTGACGACCCTGACCAAGAAGATGGCCGAGGACCTCACCGACTACCTGTTGGAGATGGGAATCCGGGTGCGCTACCTGCACTCAGAGGTCGACACGCTGCGCCGGGTGGAACTGCTGCGCCAGCTGCGTCTCGGCGACTACGACGTGCTGGTCGGCATCAACCTGCTGCGTGAGGGCCTCGACCTGCCCGAGGTATCGCTGGTGTCGATCCTCGACGCCGATAAGGAAGGCTTCCTGCGGTCGTCGCGCAGCCTCATCCAGACCATCGGCCGCGCCGCCCGCAACGTCTCCGGCGAAGTGCACATGTACGCCGACAAGATGACCGACTCGATGAAGGAGGCCATCGACGAGACGGAACGGCGACGCGAGAAGCAGGTCGCCTACAACGAGGCCAACGGCATCGACCCGCAGCCGCTGCGCAAGAAGATCGCCGACATCCTCGATCAGGTCTATCGCGAGGCGGACGACTCCGAAAACGTTCAGATCGGCGGATCGGGGCGCAACGCCTCGCGCGGCCGCCGCGCACAGGGCGAGCCCGGTCGCGCCGTCAGCGCCGGCATCATCGAGGGCCGCGACACCGCCAGCATGCCGCGCGCCGAACTGGCCGACCTGATCAAAGATCTCACCGCGCAGATGATGGCTGCCGCCCGCGACTTGCAATTCGAACTGGCCGCGCGGTTCCGCGACGAAATCGCCGACCTCAAAAAGGAATTGCGCGGAATGGACGCTGCCGGTCTGAAGTGACGCGCGGCACCTCATACGGTGTAGGGGTGACGAAGACGGGAAGCGACACCGGCAGTTGGCGCGAACTGCTGGGCAGCTACCTGGGAACGTCCACCATCCTGGCCGGTGGTGTTCTGCTGTACGCCACCAACGAGTTTCTGACCACCAGCCTGCTCCCGAGCACGGTCGCCGAAATCGGCGGCGCCCGCCTGTATGCGTGGGTGATCACCCTGTATCTGGTCGGGTCGGTGGTCGCGGCGGCCACGGTGAACACCTTGCGACTGCGCATAGGTGCGCGCTCCTCATTCCTCTGGGGCCTGGCCGTCTTCGGCATCGCGAGCATCGTGTGCGCGCTCGCGCCGAACATGGAGGTGTTGATAGCCGGACGTGCCCTGCAAGGGGTGGCCGGCGGTCTGCTGGCCGGCTTGGGCTACGCGCTCATCAATACTGCCCTCCCGCGTTCGCTGTGGACCCGCGGCTCCGCGCTGGTGTCGGCGATGTGGGGGGTCGCGACTTTGGTCGGGCCCGCGATAGGCGGCCTTTTCGCGCAGTTTGGGTTGTGGCGGTGGGCATTTGGTGCGATGGCCATTCTCACCGCACTGATGGCCCTGTTGGTGCCGATGGCACTCACCAACCGCGACGTCGCTCCCGGCGAGGTGACGGCGACTCCGATTAACAAGGTGCCGGTGCGGTCGCTCGTGTTGATGGGTGCCGCCGCCCTTGCGGTCAGCGTTGCGGAGTTGCCGCACAACGTCTTCGCGACCGTGGGGCTCCTGGTTGCCGGTGCGTTGCTGATCGGCGCATTCGTGTTCGTCGACTGGCGGATGCACGCAGCGGTGTTGCCGCCCAGCGTATTTGGCCGCGGACCGTTGAAATGGATCTACCTGACGATGGCGGTGCAGATGGGTGCCGTGATGGTCGACACTTACGTGCCGTTGTTCGGTCAGCGGTTGGCGCACCTGACACCGGTCGCGGCGGGATTTCTGGGTGCGGCGTTGGCACTGGGTTGGACGATCGCCGAGATCTCCAGCGCATCACTGAGCGACCCCCGCGTTGTCGGCCGGGTGATCACGGCAGCGCCGTTGGTGATGGCGTCGGGCCTGGTCTTGGCCGCAGCAACACAGCGCGCTGACGCGTCAATCGGGGCCGTTCTGCTCTGGGCGGCCGGGTTCCTGGTCGCCGGAATCGGTATCGGGATGACCTGGCCACATCTTTCGATGCGAGCCATGGACTCGGTCGACGACCCGTCCGAGGGTGGCGCGGCGGCCGCGGCGATCAATACCGTCCAATTGATCTCCGCGGCCTTCGGTGCCGGGCTGGCGGGCGTGGTGGTCAACAACGCGCAGGGTGGGGATGTGGCGGCGGCTCGCTGGTTGTATCTGGTTTTCGCGGTGCTGGCCGTGAGCGGCGTCTTGGCGTCGTATCGCGCGGTTCGCGCTATGGGCTGACCTACTCCACGTCATCCTCGCGTCAGCGCGTCGATTTGACGACCTGCGAGTAGTGGAATTGCCAACGCTCGACTATGTGGAAGCCGAGATAGCCCGGGAATCGATACGCCGGGGCGCGGCCGAATGCGCCCGGCGGCAACGATTGCCCGACTTGATGATCGGGGAACGATTTGTCGTAGCTGGTGATGGTCCACAGCGTGGAGCACTTGTTGATCTTGGCCGTCGTCAGCCACACCGCGACGTGACCGTCCCACAGCGAACCGACTTTCGGGCCGTACACGCCGCGTTCGACGTCGATCAGCGGGTGAAACGCAGCCGGTCGGGTGGCCAGCACGGCACGGATGGGGCCGGGCCGCCACGGCACCGTGTTATCCGCCAGCAAGCAGTCGCCTGGCGCGGCGTGCGAGCTGATCACGTCGGCCACCTGGCTGTAATCCCAGCCTTCCTTGGCGTACGGCCAGCGCTGCACGAACAGGTAGTTGGGGACCGCGGCCGCCGCGAAAAGAACCACCAGACCGGCGATCAGCCACGGCCGGCGCGCGACGGTGGCGATGCAGATCGCCAGCAGGACGCCCATCGCCGGGGTGGTCAGAATCAGGTAGCGCGGAAAGTACATCGGCTCGCCGATCGCCGAATACACCACGACGGCGGCGGTGGGCAGCACGATCCACCCGACGCAGATGGTCAGCAGGCGGCGCATATCGCCCAACGGAGCCGGCGCGCCGACCAGTCGGGCGACGATCGCGGCCACCATGATGACCGCGCTGAGCACCGCGAACGGGACGCTGTGGTCGAAATACTGTCGCTGGGTGATGTCGAAGGCGTAGTGCCAGCTGACCGGGAAAAGCCAGTTGACCTGGAATGCCTGACCATGCGCGAACACGATGAACGGCGTCATGGCGCCCAGCGCGACGGCCGTGCTGGCCGCCCACCAGATAATCGGGGACTTCCGGGCTCCCTTGGGAGTCAGTAGTGCCAGCGTCGCCGCGTACACCAGGACCAGCAGGACCAGGTTGAGGCTCAGCAGAATCGACACCATCAGCGCCAGGGCGTAGCCCACCCACAGCCGGGGCCGATTGCGCCGCACCGCGGCGAGGAACAACACGGTCAGCCAGATGGCCGCGGCCACCGAAAGGGCATACGAGCGGGCTTCGATACCCGCCCAAGTCGTGCGCGGCAGCATCGCGAAGACGACGCCCGCGCACACCGCGGTGCCGCGTCCCGGTGCGAATTGCCTGGTGAACACGACGACACCGGCGGCGGCAGCCCCGATCGCCAGCGCACTGGGAGCCCGCGACCAGAACTCGGTCGGCGGAAAGATCGCGAACCAGCCGTGCATCAGCAGGTAGTACAGGCCGTGCACGGCGTCGATATGGCCCAGCAGCCGCCACAGTTCGGGCAGAGTTCGGCTCGCCGCTGCCGAAATCGTCGCACCTTCGTCGAACCACAGCGAAGGCCGGCAGGCCCAGGCGCCGCTGATCAGGGCTGCCAGGACGGCGATCACCCACGGGTCGACTAACCTCCCACGCGCGCGTGCGGGCCCGGATGCGGCGATGACATCCGGGGAACCCTGCTCGAGCGTGGGCGCAGCCATGATGCCTGTCACTGTAAAGCGCACCTGATCGACCTGGTCACCAGCAGTCTGGCAGTTGGGTCCAAGCGGGCCAGACTCGGCTCGATGCGCTCGCTCGCCGCGTGCGCAGTTCGTGGAAAGCGCCGCAACGCAAGGCCTTCGGGCCTGGGCAGGGGCGCTCCATGGCCTCATTATCTCCGAATGGCGTCCGTTACCGCAGCGTGGCGACGTAAATGGAGGGTTGCGCCACACCATAGCTGTGTGGTTAATCTGACCCATCTAGATCGGACAACGCGCTACTGTCTTGGGGTTGGCCTGGTAAACGACACTGGGAGGGTAAATGTCCGCTTATCGGACCGTGGTGGTCGGCACTGACGGCTCGGACTCATCGATGCGTGCCGTGGAACGGGCGGCCGAGATCGCTGGGGCAGACGCCAAGCTGATCATCGCGTCGGCGTACCTGCCTCAGCATCAGGATGGCCGGGCCGCCGACGTCCTGAAGGAAGAAAGCTACAAGGTGTCGGGCACGGCCCCGATTTACGCGATCTTGCAGGATGCAAAAGAGCGGGCGCACAAGGCCGGCGCGAAAAACGTCGAGGAGCGCCCCATCGAGGGTGCGCCCGTTGACGCCCTGGTCAGCCTCGCCGAAGACGTGAAAGCCGACCTGCTGGTCGTCGGTAACGTCGGCCTGAGCACGATCGCGGGCCGCTTGTTGGGCTCGGTGCCTGCCAACGTCTCACGCCGGGCCAAGGTCGACGTGTTGATCGTGCACACCACGACCTAACGGACAGCTACTCCGCGGTTCATTGGGCCACAGGGCCACCGACCGCGCCGCTACCAGCCTCGCTCGCGCCATTCGTTCAGATGCGGGCGTTCAGTACCCAGCACGGTGTCGTCGCCGTGGCCGGGATAAATGACGGTGGAATCCGCGTACACCTCGAACACCCGGCTGGTGACGTCGTTGAGCAGCTGGGTGAAGTCACCCGGCTGCCAGGTCTTGCCCACCCCGCCGGGGAACAGGCAGTCGCCGGTGAACGGTTCGAAGTCGGGGGTCAGGTAGTCCGTGCGGGAGCGGGCAGAGATTCTCCTGGTTGTGTAGCCGTTGCGGTCAGCCGACCTGCATCTGTCGCGACTTCATTGCGGCTTGGGCCGCCAGCATGCCCGTCAGCATGACTCCGGTGAAGCCTCCGTAGCTCGACGTCAGTCAAGGGTGGTGTCGTTACAGGTCCGGTTAGACAACGGTTTGTCGCCGAAGGTACGCGCAACTCACCCCCCCACCAGGGCGCTTCCCGGGCGTAGTGACATCGTTTGAGTCATGAGTACTCCGGATGGCGCTATGGAAGCGTCGGCAGGCGAATACAGCGTGGACGAGGACAACCAACTTCAACCTGAGGACACCCTGGTCGACCGTGGTGTCGACGACGTGCTCGACGAGGGATATTCGCCGCCTGAGCGGCCCTACGGAGGTGGCTCCTTCGGCTCGACGCCCGAAAGCTTGGAGCAGCTGCTTGCCGAGGAAGAGCCGGATCCGGCAATGCAGATGTATGACCCGTTGGACAAGGACGAGCAGCAACGATCCGACGAAGCCGAACGCGAGACCGAATTTCCGCAGCGAAATGAGGTGGGACGCGCGCGAGCAGGTCGACTTGTCGCACCGGATCAGGGGTTTGGCGAAGACATAGACGCCGAGCTGTTCGCTGATGACGTCGGTATCGACGGAGGCGCAGCCTCCGCCGAGGAGGCCGCCGTTCACGTCATCGATGATGAGGAGTAGCTGGCCTCGCACGGGAATTCAGTTGGAGAACAGGTCGGGAGGGAACGCGACGTACTGTTCGACAGTCTGTGCGGGCTCGGGCGGGCAACTGCAGCGGCCATTTGGTCACGGTCCCAGAAGTCGGCTCGCGCGGGGTTTATCGCTGCAAACTGCAGACCTTCCTGGCGGACGGCCAAAAGAGGCCCGCGCGTGGACAATTCACCGGCAAACGCCGATGGCGGCGGCTCGTAGCGATAGCCGACGGCTACCTAATCGAACGACCCGCTCGAGCGACAAGCCGACGCGGGGCAGGCAAAAAGGGGTCGCGGCTCCTGGAGCTGCTGCGGGTTTGCCTGCGGTCAAGCCATCTCGGGTACGTGTTGGTAGGGCATCTTCTCCGGGGGGCCGCCGTGCGCGCGAGTCACCAACCCCGTGCATGCCATTCATTCAGGTTTGGGCGCTCAGCACCGAGTGTGGTGTCATCACCATGCCCGGGATAGACAACGGTGCCGTCACCGAAACGGTCGAAGACTCTCGACTTCACGTCCTTGAACAGTGAGTCGAACTCTGCCGGTTTTGTTGTCCGCCCAAGGCCTCCCGGGAAGAGGCAGTCGCCGGTGAACAACTGGGTGACGCCGCCGGTCGCGGGCCCGTCGAGGGCCAGCGCGATCGATCCGGGGGTGTGCCCGCGCAGGTGGATGACGTCGAAAGTCAGCTCGCCGATTTGCACGGTGTCGCCGTTGGCCAGCAAGCGATCTGGTTTGACGGGCAGCGGTTCGGCGTCGATCTCGTGGGACGCGGTCGGCGCACCCGTGGCGGCGGCCACGGCTTCCAGCGCCTGCCAGTGGTCGAAGTGCTGATGGCTGGTCACGATCAGCGTCACGTTCGGCGCGTACCGTTGCACCAGGTCGATCAGAACGTCGGCGTCATTGGCGGCATCGATCAGAAGTGTTTCCCCGGTCTCGGAACATGTCACCAGGTAGGCGTTGTTGTCCATTGGGCCCACGGACGCCTTGACGATCGTCACCCCGGGCAGGGTGCGTCGGGCGGCGTTACCAGGGTCGACGTGTCCGGTGTAGTTGTCGCTGAGCTTGTCCGGGGCTGTCATAGCGGCCACGTTACTGGTCGACGGGCTGGGATGGGTGTCTTGTCGGTGGGGGCACCTAGCATGGAATGCGCCGTGCGCAGTAACCGCCGTTAGGCGAGCAAAAGTTTCAGTGAGAGGGGCAGCGTGGCTGACCGCCTGATCGTCAAGGGTGCCCGTGAGCACAATCTGCGCGGCGTCGATCTCGACCTGCCGCGCGACTCGTTGATCGTCTTCACGGGGCTATCCGGATCGGGCAAGTCGTCGCTGGCCTTCGACACGATCTTCGCCGAGGGTCAGCGCCGCTACGTGGAGTCCCTGTCGGCCTACGCGCGCCAGTTCCTGGGGCAGATGGACAAGCCGGACGTCGACTTCATCGAAGGTCTTTCGCCGGCGGTGTCCATCGACCAGAAGTCGACGAACCGCAACCCGCGATCGACCGTCGGCACGATCACCGAGGTCTACGACTACCTGCGGTTGCTGTATGCGCGCGCGGGCACGCCGCACTGCCCGATCTGCGGCAAGCGAATCGCCCGTCAGACACCGCAGCAAATCGTCGACCAGGTGCTGGCAATGGCGGAGGGCACCCGGTTCCTGGTGCTCGCTCCCGTGGTGCGCACCCGAAAGGGTGAGTTCGCCGACCTGTTCGACAAGCTCAACGCGCAGGGCTACAGCCGGGTGCGGGTCGACGGTGTGGTGCATCCGCTGGCCGACCCGCCGAAGCTGAAAAAGCAGGAGAAGCACGACATCGAGGTGGTGGTGGACCGCCTCACCGTCAAGGTCGCCGCCAAGCAGCGGCTCACCGACTCGGTGGAAACCGCGCTCAAGCTGGCGGACGGCATCGTGGTGCTGGAATTCCCCGACGACCGCGACGAGCACGACCACCCGCGCGAGCAGCGGTTCTCCGAGAAGCTGGCCTGCCCCAACGGCCACCCGCTGGCCGTTGACGACCTGGAACCGCGCTCGTTCTCGTTCAACTCGCCCTACGGCGCCTGCCCCGAATGCGTCGGCTTGGGAATCCGGAAAGAGGTTGACCCCGATCTGGTGGTGCCCGATCCGGAGCGCACCCTGGCCGAGGGTGCGGTGGCGCCGTGGTCAGCGGGGCATACCGCCGAGTACTTCACCCGGATGATGGCCGGGCTCGGCGAGGAGCTGGGCTTCGACGTCGACACGCCATGGCGCAAGCTTCCGGCCAAGGCCCGCAAGGCTATTCTCGAGGGCTCCGACCATCAGGTGCACGTGCGGTACCGCAACAGGTACGGCCGAACCCGTTCGTACTACGCCGATTTCGAAGGCGTACTGGCGTTTCTGCAGCGCAAGATGGAGCAGACCGAGTCCGAGCAGATGAAGGAACGCTACGAAGGCTTCATGCGTGACGTGCCCTGCCCGGTGTGTGAGGGGACGCGGCTCAAGCCCGAGATCCTGGCGGTGTCGCTGGCCGCGGGGAACCGGGGCGCGAAGTCCATCGCCGAGGTCTGCGAGCTGTCCATCTCGGACTGTGCCGATTTCCTCAACGCCCTCACCCTGGGCGCGCGCGAGCAGGCGATCGCGGGGCAGGTGCTCAAGGAAATCCAGTCGCGGCTGGGCTTTTTGCTTGATGTGGGGCTGGAGTACCTGTCGCTGTCCCGGGCGGCCGCCACACTGTCCGGCGGTGAGGCCCAACGCATTCGGCTGGCCACCCAGATCGGCTCCGGCCTGGTGGGCGTGCTCTACGTGCTCGATGAACCGTCGATCGGTCTGCACCAGCGCGACAACCGTCGCCTGATCGAAACCCTCACGCGGCTAAGGGCTCTGGGCAACACGCTGATCGTCGTCGAGCATGACGAGGACACCATTGCGCACGCCGACTGGGTCGTAGACATCGGCCCGGGCGCCGGCGAGCACGGCGGCCAAATCGTGCACAGCGGCACCTATCAGGAGCTACTGAGCAACCAGGACTCGATCACCGGCGCCTACCTGTCGGGCCGGGAACGCATCGCCACGCCAACGCATCGGCGTCGCGTCGACCGCAAGCGCCAGCTCACCGTCGTCGGCGCCCGCGAGCACAACCTGCGCGACATCGACGTGTCGTTCCCGCTCGGCGTGCTGACCTCGGTGACCGGTGTGTCCGGCTCGGGCAAATCGACTCTGGTCAACGACATTCTGGCGGCGGTGCTGGCCAACCGGCTCAACGGCGCTCGGCAAGTTCCGGGGCGGCATACCCGGGTCACCGGGCTGGACCATCTGGACAAGCTGGTCCGGGTGGACCAGTCGCCGATCGGCCGCACGCCGCGATCCAACCCGGCCACCTACACCGGAGTGTTCGATAAGATCCGCACCTTGTTCGCCGCCACCACCGAGGCGAAAGTCCGTGGCTACCAACCAGGTCGATTCTCGTTCAACGTCAAAGGGGGTCGCTGCGAAGCGTGCACCGGCGACGGCACGATCAAGATCGAGATGAACTTCTTGCCCGACGTGTATGTGCCGTGCGAGGTGTGCCAGGGCGCCCGCTACAACCGGGAAACCCTTGAGGTGCACTACAAAGGCAAGACCATTTCCGAAGTGCTGGACATGTCCATCGAGGAAGCGGCGGAGTTCTTCGAACCCATCAGCGGCATCCACCGCTACCTGCGCACGCTGGTCGATGTTGGCCTGGGCTATGTCCGGCTGGGTCAGCCCGCGCCGACCCTGTCCGGGGGTGAGGCACAGCGGGTCAAGCTGGCGTCCGAATTGCAGAAGCGTTCGACCGGGCGCACCGTCTACATCCTCGACGAGCCCACCACCGGGTTACATTTCGACGACATCCGCAAGCTGCTCGGTGTGATCAATGGCCTTGTCGACAAAGGCAATACGGTCATTGTGATCGAACACAACCTGGATGTGATCAAAACGGCGGACTGGATCGTCGACATGGGTCCGGAGGGTGGCGCCGAAGGCGGAACCGTTGTCGCCGAAGGCACTCCGGAGGATGTCGCCGCGGTGCCCGAAAGCTATACCGGGAAATTTCTCGCTGAGGTCGTCGGCCGCAGCACGCCATCGGCCAGTGCGTCGTCGCGGCCGCGCCGGCGGCGCAAAGTCAGCGCCTAAGCCCCCGTCGTGCTGCGCGCGCCTGCGAGCAACTCGTCAAAAGCCTTCTGCATGCATTCGGCATACCTGGCCGGGTCCGGTAGGGCGTCGCGATCCGCAGTCGCGCTGATCGCCAACGTCCCGTTGTAGCTGGCAACGACGTGGATAAGGTTCAAGCCCGCCACCAGCGGCCCCAGGCCGGCGGCGCGGACCAGTTGGGCACCGCTGAAGAAGAGCGGTTCGGTGGGGCCCGGAACATTGGTTACCGTGGTATTCGCGACCGTTGGGCCAGAGAACGGGAGCGCACTCGCCGCCTTTGCCGTCATCCCGAGCAGTGAAGTTGGCACTGTGCCAATCAATTCGAGGAGCTGGGTTCTCATCGATTCCGATCCAGCGCGGCTGCCCGCGGTCGATTCGGCGATCGCGGCGAGTCGCTTGAGCGGATCAGCGATGTCGGTGCCGAGCGTTTGCAGTCGGCCGAATAGGACGTTCCCGTTCTTGCTCGCATCGCCTGCCTTGCGCATCGACATCGGGCACGCCGCGACGAGCGATTCGTCGGGAAGCTCGCCGTGGCCGTCCAGATACCCGCGAAGTGCACCGCCGACGTAGGCCAGTGCCACATCGTTGATCGTCGAGCCGGGCACGCTGGCCTTGATCCGTTTGAAATCGGCGAGATCGTGAAACCGGGCCTCAAACACCCGGTGCGGCGACACGGTCTGGTTGAAACGGGTCTTCGGTGGAAAAGACAGCACACCGCCGCGCGCGGCCGTGCGCACGCCTCCGATCAGCTTGCCTGGCAGGCCGGCCAGGCCGCGTAATGCCTTCGGGGTGCTGGAGGCGAGAATGCTACCGGCCCGCAACGGGTGCAGCGCCGCGTTGATCGCCGTGCGCGAGAGTAGTTCTGCGGTCGAGGGAAGTGGGCCAGGCTGCCAGGGGTTGTCGGGTCCGGCGGGGCGGGGGCTGTCGGCAGCAAGGTCGTGCAATGCTGCGATCATCTGCACGCTTGCCATCCCGTCGACCGCGCAGTGGTGCAGTTTCAGCGCCATTGCGAACGAGCCCTTCGGTACTCCTGGGACGGAATTCAGTCCCTCGATGACGGTGATTTCCCAGGGCGGACGGCGCAGGTCGATCTGGCGGGCATGGAGCCGCGCGATCTGGATGCAGAGTTGTCGCCAGTCGCCGGGCTGCGGCAGCCCGATATGACGGACGTGATACTCCAGATCGAAGTTCGGGTCGTCCACCCAGTAGGGCCTGTGCAAGCCACCGGGCAGCTCGATCAACCGCCGCCGGAAGACGTCCGCGAGATGCAGCCGGGCGTCGAGCTCCTCCAGGATCCCCTTGAAGGTCACCTTGCCGCCCGGGGCGGTCGACGGGTCATAGATCAGCAGCAGCTGAATCTGTAGCGGCGTCGCCGGCGTCTCCGCCCGCAGCATCATGTCGTCGGTCCAACTCAGCTGCCGCATTCGCGCCCCCTCGCGCTCGCTCCTGCGGCCAGCGTAGGCCGGTTACCTTGCTTCCGAGGAAATTCCTGTCGGGGGACCGGCAGCATGCGCATAACCGCATGCCTTGTGGCTCATGTAGCGTCTGAGGTCACGCAACGCCCAGGGGGATACCGCAGGTGCTCGACCAGATGCCCAAAACAGGTGGCTCGGTGCCGCGGTTCTGCTGTGCCGATTGAGACATTCTCGCGTAGCTGACCTCGCGCCCATTCTTGTCTCGCGCGCGCAACGGACCACCCGAATAGATCGGACGGTACCCACAATGCTGTGTTTGGCAAACTTTCCCGCGCGAACGCCGCGCGGCATTGCGAGCGAATTGCGTTGAGCGCCGATGGCCATCACTGACGTTCCTGAATATGCCCATCTGAGCGACGCGGACCTCGAGGAGTTCGCGGCTGCGTTGGAAGTTATCCGGTGCGACATCGAGGCTTCACGCGGAGCCAACGATCGCGCATACATCAAGCGCGCCATCGCTTTTCACCGATCCCTTGAGGTCACGGCGAGGCTGGTCATCGGCGTCGGCAAAGGCAAGTTCGGCTGGGCTGTGGGCACCGCCGCCCTGGCCGCGGCCAAGTGCATCGAAAACATGGAACTCGGCCATAACATCAGTCACGGTCAGTGGGATTGGATGAACGACCCGGAAATCCATTCCACTACCTGGGAGTGGGACATGGCCGGTCTCACGTCGCAATGGCAGAATTCGCACAACTACCGGCACCACGTCTTCTCGAACGTCGTCGGCGTAGACGACGACCTCGGTTTCGGAGTCCTGCGGGTGACTCGAGACGAGGAGTGGCGGCCGAGCGCCTTGGCGCAGCCGTTGCGTGCGGGACTGCTGGCGCTGCTATTCGAGTGGGGCGTCGCCCTGCACTGCTTGTATTCGGTGCAGGAGCGCGAGACGACGAGCGCCGGTAAAGCTGCACACAAAACAGCGCTGCTCCGCAAGATCGCTCGGCAGGTCGGCAAGGATTATGTGTTTTTTCCCGCGCTGAGTCGCCGACGGTGGTGGCGCACATTGGGAGCCAACGTCGTTGCCAATGGGCTGCGCAATGTGTGGGCGTACGTTGTCATCGTTTGCGGTCACTTCACCGACGGAGCGGAAAAGTTCACCCCGGCTGTACTGGAGGGCGAGACGAAGCCCGAATGGTATCTGCGGCAAATGCTAGGCACCGCGAACTTCCGGGCCGGGACGGTAATGGCGTTCATGAGCGGAAACCTTTGCTATCAAATCGAACACCACATGTTCCCCGATCTGCCGAGCAATCGGTACCCCGAGATCGCCGAGCGGGTGCGCGCGTTGTGCGCCACCTATGACCTGCCGTACACGACCGGCCCGTTGCATCGCCAGTACCTGCTCACCATGCGCACAATTTGCAAACTGGCGCTGCCGGACCGGTTTCTGAGCGCAACGTCCGACGACGCGCCTGAGACCGCATCCGAGCACAGGTTCCGGAACACCGCGCGGCGGTCACTCGCCCCGCGTGTGGGCAACGACATGGCGCGACGCGGCTTAGCGACAGCGATACTCGCGTACAAGTAGTCAACGCCAGATATGGCGAGAATTACTCGGCAGCACAACCTCATTGGTGTTCGGGATTACTCCCTCACCTGGCGATTGACCAGACCCGCAACGAACCGGGAATCGATCTCTTCACCTCCGTCGCCGTAGTACACGCGATGGGACTCGACGACTGTGCTGTCCTCGGCTGCAGACGTGTTGGTGACTTTGATCCAGTTGCCAGAGTTGGGATTTTGGAGCATGTCACCTTCGCGGATCTCCGACAGCGGCACCTGTTCTGTTGCATGTTCCGAACTCATTGCACTCCCGGGTCTCGCGGTCGGTCGGCTGTATCGACCATCCTGGGATCTTCCCCTGATCGCCTTCAGGATCCTCCGCTCAACGGCACCGGTCAATGACCGGTTCTCAGGGCAGCCGAGCTGAGCGGGTGCACGATAATCGTCGGACTACGTGACCGTATCGCTGCGCAGCCGCACCAAACGCGTGGTGCTGGTCTCGTCGAGGTCGACGACGTCGCAGCGGGACCGCAGGAAATCGCTGAACGATTTGAAGCCCAAGGACTTCTCGCTGAACGACGGATCCATGCGCTTCATCTGGGCTTTGACCGCTGAGTTGTGCAGCCACTCGGTGTCGTCCTTGTCCAGGCCGATGCGCAGCGCGCGTTCGAGCAACCCGGTGGCGGCGGCCTGCGGATCGGCCGGCGCGTCGTCGGCCTCAGAGGCGGTGCTCGGGCGCCGGCCACGTGGTTTGGATTCGGAGGATTGCGTTACGGCAGTGGGTATCCCGGGCAGCGCATCGTAGGTGACAAACTCGTCGCATGCCGCAGCCAGGGACCGGCTGCTGGCGCCGGCCACACCGATCCCCACCACGTAGCGGCCGAGGCGTTTGCACCGCTGAGCCAGCGCGATGTAATCGGAATCGCCGCCGACGATCACGACATGGGTCAGATCGGGCAATCGGAACATGTCTTCGACCGCGTCGACGGCTAGCCGGATGTCGGCACCGTTCTTGCCGTACGCGGCAGCCGGAAACAGTTGAACGAGATCGACCGCGCGACCGACGAGCTGGCCGTGGTAGGCGGCGTTGACATCGGCGGACCAGTCTGCGTAGGCGCGGGTGAGCACGAGCGTGCCGAACGACGATGCGAAGTCGATGATGGCCCCGAGGTCGACGGTCGCCGACTGCAGCCGGTCCGTCTCGAGCCCCTTGGTCTTGTCCTTCTGGAAGGAGTTACGTCCGTGCACCTGGTCGTAGCGCGAGATCACGATGTTGTCGAAGTCGAGGTAGACGGCGACGCGGGTGGTGCCGGATTCGGTCATCGCGCGTTCGCCCCCTGGACTTCGAGAGTAGCCATCCGGTCATCGTGCGCTACGGAACCCAACCCTTCAAGCCCCAACGCAGCGGCAATGACCGGATTGACGCGAATTGACGCGTCGAATTAGTCCGGATCCCAGGGTGTTTGCGCATCCATTCGGCTTCGCGCGATCGCGGGGGTGTAGCCTGGCAGTTGCGAAGACTTTCAGCCAAGCCCATGTTGTCTTGGTTCTCGGGGCCATTCTTCTCGGACATCCGGTCGGTGGCCGCCGGCACTACTACTAAGGAGTCAGAGTTACTCGCTGCGGCTGCCCATCCGGACGCAGCTCCGGTTGTCACAAACCTTGCACTCGTCGAGGCGGCAACCGCAGGTCCTCTTGACCTATGCAACGAATAGTAGTGGCGCGCAGATCAATTGAGTCAGCCCGCGCAGACGTCGGAACGCTTGAGTCCGCCTTCTAGAACTACTGAGAGCCGCTGCTCAGTCATTTGTCGCATCAAAACCCCGCCGAGGCTGGGCCTCGCTTGCCGCTAAGGCGCCCGTCGGCGGCTCGGCGCGAGTGCCTGCGGTGGATATATAGGCCCCATGAAAGGAGCAAACCATGGCGATCACCGACATTGCGGCCTTCGCCCACTTAACTGACGCCGATATCGAGACGCTGGCCATTGAACTGGACGCGATCCGGCTGGATATCGAGGATTCCCTGGGCGAGCGCGACGCGCGTTACATTCGGCGCACCATCGCCGCGCAACGTGCCCTGGATGTCGCCGGCCGACTCCTGCTGGCCGGTAGCTCGAAACGCTCGGTGTGGTGGGCGGGAACGGTGACGCTTGGATTGGCCAAGATCGTCGAGAATATGGAAATCGGCCATAACGTCATGCACGGCCAGTGGAATTGGATGAACGACCCCGAGATCCACTCCTCGACATGGGAGTGGGACATGAGTGCAGCCTCAAAGCACTGGATTTCCGCACACAACTTTCAGCACCACAAGTACACGAACATCCTCGGCATGGACGACGACGTCGGCTACGCCATCCTTCGAGTTACCCGTGACCAGCCCTGGGAGCCATACAACATCGGCAACCTACTGTTCAACACGATCCTTGCGCTTGGATTTGAGTGGGGAATCGGCTTGCAGACCGTCGATTTGGCCAAGCTCTGGAAGGCCGGCCCGGAGCGCGACATCACCGCGCAGCGGACCCGCGAGTTCTCGACCAAGGCGGGACGGCAGCTGGTCAAGGATTATGTCGCGTTCCCGGTGCTCACGTCGTTATCGCCGGCGGCCACCTACAAATCGACGGTGACGGCCAACGTCGTGGCCAACGTGATCCGCAACGTCTGGGCCGACGCGGTGATTTTCTGTGGGCATTTCCCCGATGGCGCAGAGAAATTCACCAATAGCGACATGATGGGCGAGACGAAGGGCCAGTGGTATCTGCGTCAGATGCTGGGCAGCGCCAACTTCGAGGCCGGGCCGGTGCTGCGGTTCATGAGCGGCAACCTGTGCTACCAGATCGAGCATCACCTTTACCCCGATCTGCCCAGCAACCGGCTGCACGAGGTTTCGGTTCGGGTGCGTGCGGTGTGCGACAAGTACGACTTGCCCTACACCACAGGTTCTTTCCTGTTGCAGTGCGGCAAGACGTGGCGCACCATCGCGAAACTGTCGCTGCCGAATAAGTACCTGCGTGATACCGCCGACGACGCAGCAGAGACCCGCAGCGAGCGGATGTTCGCCGAACTGGGGCCCGGTTTCGCCGGGACCGACCCGGCAACAGGGCGCCGCCGCGGCCTCAAAACAGCGATCGCTGCGGTCCGACGATGGCGTCTGGGTGCTCGACGCGCGCAATGATAACGAGCCTGCCGTGCGAAATGTTGCCTCAGGCAGGCTTTTCCAATTTACGGAGACTGCGTTCGCTCTTCGAGAGGAAGTCGCTCGACCCGCTGCCCGAACCCCCGGGACCGACTGTTAAGGTCGCCCACCGACGCGCAGGGATGACACCCATTCCGTCCCAGGGGTTTTCGTGCTGAAGCGCTAGACCGGGGTCACCTGCACCGCCTGCGGACCTTTAGGTCCCTGAGTGATTTCGAATTGCACTCGTTGGTTCTCCTCGAGGGAACGAAAGCCGCTGCCTTGTATCTCGGAATGGTGGACGAACACATCCTTTGCGTCGCCATCCGGGGCGATAAAGCCAAAGCCCTTTTCGCTATTGAACCATTTCACAGTTCCCTGTGTCATACTATTTCTCTCTCTTTTCAACTAGATGCAATTTCGGATGCATCTATAACCAACCATAACATGGTAGATCGTGTAGGCCCGCTCACTTTATGTGTCCAATATTTCGTCGCGCTCGGGTCTGGCCACGGTGTATGCAGAGGGCAACGCTGCACGTCACGGGCGAATATACGAGGAATGATTTATCCTCGCCGGCACGATTGGGCTGGATTTCGGTTAATGTCTCTTGATAAGCGATAATGCCTCGGCCGCCGCGATATAGACGATTTGGGCGCGGCCGTCGGCGGCGCTTCTGTTTCAGAGATTTACCGGATTTCTTGGTGATAGTTTGCCGGGGAGATTTACTCAGACGTCATGGCCCTTCGATGGGGGCCTGTGTGGTCCCAATTTGTCGAGTATACGCCTCGTGCGCCGGCGGTGGTGTCGATGGGACGGTTCGCCCCGTGAACGCAACGTCCCCGGGGGATGGACGGTACGCTGAGCTGCCCTAGCGCGCCGGCGGCCAAGCCTGGCCGGAGTCGGTGGCAGGCGCCGACTGCGACGCAAGCCCTGAATCCAGGCCGCATCGGCGAACCAGTTCCCGTAACAAGCCGGCATTCATCGGTTGTGCTGACGCGGCGACCTCGCGCAGCAGTCGCTGCGCGTCCTCGCTGGAACTGGAAGGCGCTAACACGAACAACACCGCATCGCGAGATCTGGTGCCCTTCAGGTAAATGGTGTCGCTATAAACCAGCCGGTATGGATCAAGTGAGACCATTTCGTTGCGGCGGATAACTCGCGACGGGGCGGGCAACCACGCGGTTGGGTCGTAAACGACTCGGCGCACACGGCCAACCCGCAAATTGAACACGGTAACCAGGTCGGGTAGCTCCAAAGCCAGGTCCAAGCTTTTCGGCCACCAAACGCCGTCCACCGCCGCATTGGTGACGTCGCGTTCGCACAGCGTTAATCGGGTTGGGTGTGAAGGAGAGGACAAAACGTGCGCCACTGCGACGCTCCCGTCTACCAATTTCTGCCATCGCAGACGGCCACCGAAGCGGTACTCGACAAACCCACGACATCAAGAGCATAGCCCCGTCGATGGCATAGACGGGGCGCGAATCGCCGACGGGCGATGCGCGGTGCGCGGTCTGTCATCGCCGCAACGTCGTTCGCCATCTGAGCCTCGGGCCTAGCGGATAACGACGATTGTTGGAAAGGGCTCTTGGGCAACCTAATTCAGGGGCATCGGCGAGGACACCCGGCAGACGTCATCGCGAACGGTGCAGCTTCGACGAGCCCGACGATGATGTGTTGCCGAGGCCCACGTGCGAGGACCGCCGGTGACCACATGAACAGATAGTGGCGTAACGTCGGTAGAGAGCTGTTTCGTTGTCGACGTTGGCCTCGATCGGTATTTCGCGAACGAGATTACCGGCAATGCGATTCCTCCATCGGCCCGACTCGCGGTCCGATCGCTTCGAACTTCGAAGGGCCGTTCCATGAATCGGGCAGACACGGTGATGGATGTCATTGCTTCTCAACAGGATCCAGCAACAGACGTCACCGTGGCCGCTGTGAGTCAAGCGCGCGGAGGCGCGCTTGACTCGGTGGCGGAGCCAACTGAATGCGTCATCGGTGCGGTAGCTGAGTCGCACCGTGCGAGCACGGTGCGACTCACTCTGGCATCCAGGCTCGGGAATGAGATTGATGGAGCGTGGTGGCCCCGCACGGGGGTGATCTCGCGGGAGCTCCCTGAATTGGTCTCCGTTTTGGAGGCCCGTTTAGGCCAGGTCATCGACATCAACGTCAACTGGTCATCGTTGCAATGCCAGCAGGATTTGAATTGGGCCTGGTGGCAGGGTGTACGTCCGCACATAATGACGATTGGCGGCCACGATGCGCGGGCGAAGATTCTGATCGTTCCGTACCGAACCGGGACGGCCCTTGCCGTGATGCTCTTGCGCCGGGCTGCAGGCCTATCCGTCCTTGCGGCGCATCGTGATTCCCGGGCGTTCCTGACCGCCGAATGCGTTATCCGCGCGGCGCGGGGCGAGCGAATGTTTCCAGTACGTCGCTCACGGCGAGCTGATGTTGTAGCGGGGTCCAAGGGTCGCGAGGATTGAGATCAGCTCGGTCAACCTGGCGCGCTGATCATGAGCAGGCTTTCCGCGGTCGAGGCATTGCTTGGGCCGGCCGCACTCATCATGATGGCGTGTGCCTGGTCCGAATCGGTCTGCGGGGAAATCACCAGCAAGACGATTTTGTTGCGATTAAGCCCAAGGACTTCGACGGTGTTGACCGGTTGGCGGCGGTATCCGTTCAGTCGTACCGTTCGCCCCCCGGTCGCGAGTTTTGCAGGCGGCGTTGCCCATTCGTTCACGTTGTAGATCACGCGGCCAATGGGCCCGAGTCGAACAGATAGCACCGCCAGCAGATCTGGCAACTCTGCTGTCAGGTCCGCGCTGTGCGGCCACCACGCTCCATCGACATACCCGTTCTGAGGCGCCTTGGGCTTCAGCCTCAGGCGCGGTGTGTGGATCGGTGGGGTATGCCGGTGCCCGACATCGGTGTGGTCTTTTTTCAGCGTCATCGCGACGCTCCCGTCTTGACCGCGAAACCGGCCAAATTACTCAAATCGGCGACGACATGGCTTTGAATTGCCAGGTACGAGATATCGCCGACAGTATCTACACTACGCGGAGGCCACGACGAACGACGGCGAGCTGGTCGCCGTGATCAGCGGACGGTTCTCAGCGGATGGAAACCAGTTGGTCGATCGAATCCGTGGGCAAGTCACCGTCAACGATCGCGGTCACTACCAGCTGATTGAGCGTGATCGCGCCCTTGTGGTTATCGAGGAACGCGGTGTCGGAGGCGTCACGGCCGGTGGCGACGCGGACCAGGGTTTGCCGCGGAGCTAACAGCGTCGCATCGACTACCCGCCATTGCCCCTGGACAAAAGCCTCGGCCACCGCATGAAAGTCCATCGGGTACAGGCCGGGCGCATACACCGACACCAGCCGGGCCGGGACCTTCACCGCACGAAGTAGCGCCACTACCAGATGCGCGAAGTCGCGGCACACACCTTCACCGGCGAGCAACGTCTCCACCGCCCCATCAATCGGATCGCTGGAGCCGGGCACATAGTTCAGCCGGGTACCCACCCACGAGCTCACGTGCTCCAGCAATGTCGTCGAGTCATGGTCGTTGCCGAATTCGGTTGCGGCGAAACCATAGAGCTTGTCGGCCTCGGCGTAGCGGCTGGGCCGCAGATACATCGATTGGTCGTATTCGGTCACCGGAGCGGGATCGGTCTGACCCACTATTGTCGCTGCGTACTCGACTTTCAGGGTGCCGACGCCGGCGTCGAACTTGTGGATGCGGTTCCCGTGCACACCACTGATCTCCAAGGGCTGGATCTGCTGTCCGTTCAAGACGAAGCGCAACGACTCGAAGACTTCCGCGAGTGGATGCGGTGCGACAGCCAGCTGAAATTCCAACGTTGTGGCCGCGGTGATTTCGACTTCGAGCTCGGCGCCCACTTCCCGTCTCATAACGCAATACTGCGCTGGTGCTTCCGGATTTGCCAGCCGTGCGACGGCCTGTCAAGATCAGCTACCTCGGTGAACGATTCGAATCGTCGAGATGCCAGTCACACGTGGACCGAGCAGAACTGCACCGCTCCAACGGTTTCCGGGCCCTGCTCAGCGGGGGAGCCGGTCCGCCATTTGGTTGGCGATTTGCCTTGCCTGGTTGATGGTCCCGGGTGCGCAGACGTTGACGTCGAGGACCACATTGGCTACCGCGCTCAGGACGTGCTGGCACACCACCGGGCTGTTGGCCAGAGTGTGCTTGAGGGCGATATTGGGTGGATTGCCGCTGATCTCCCCGAAGGTCCACTCGAATGTGGTTTGTCGCTGGCCTGAGTCACCCTTCTCCCGGCGCACGTCCGCCATTGAGACGCCTGGGCCGTCACACATCCCTGGGCTTGGGCGGCGGACGCGAAGATCACCCCACCCTGGACCGCGACGTAGCCGGGGTTACTCTGTGGCTTCTTCAGAAGCTGGGCGAGCACCCCGGTGTAGCCGCTGCTGTTGTGCTGTGGTCGACGACGATGCCGGTGGTGCCGACTATGGCGTTGATTTGCTCCACCGGGAGCAGGATCGAATTCAGTTGTGCTGGAACTACTGTGGGGTCGGCACTAGTGGTCACGGTGCCCGAGGTAGGAGTTGCTGCGGTGGTGCTGGTGACGGGACGGTCGGGCTTGGTTCCGGATTTGCGAACCGCCAGCAAGATGCCGGTGCCCGCGACGGCCGCGACGACGACCACGAGGGCGCCGATGATCAGCCCCAGCCTGCGCTTGGGTGCTGCGGGCTGTGGCCACGGTGCGACGGGCGGGTTGGCGATCCATGTCGGTGGGCCTGGCGCGGGTTATGTTTGGCGCCAGAACTGCGCCACACGCGGTGGTGGCGCGAAGTGTTGGCTGTGCTGGATCAGGTCGGCCGCCTGGTGCTGATCGGGAGTGCTCAGCGCGTGCAGGGCGGCCTGAGCGAGATGGCCCGCGGTGAGGTAGCGGTCGTTGGGGTCTTTGGCCATGCCGCGGGCGATGACGTCGTCGAATGCCGCCGGGATGGCCGGATTTCGTTGACTGAGCCGCGGGGGGCGGTGCCATCAGGTGTGCGGCCATCAGACCGCTGAGGCTATCGGTCTGGAAAGGCGTTGCCCCCGTGATGCATTCGTACAGAAGACAGGCCAGAGCGTAGATGTCGACTCGGTAGGTGGCGTCGCCCTTGCCGAATCGCTCCGGTGCCATGTAGTTCCAACTGCCCACAGCACCACCGGTTTTGGTGACACGCTGGTCGGTGGCCGCCGCGGCGATACCAAAGTCCACCAGGTAGGCGAAGTCGCCCTCGGTGAGCAGGATGTTTTCGGGTTTGATGTCGCGATGGATGACCCCGGCGCGGTGGGCGGCATCGAGTGCGGAAGCGACTTGCTCGACGATTGCCACCGCGCGCGGCGTGGCAGGGGCCCAGTGCGGTTCAGTACGGCGCCAACGTCTTTGCCCTCGATGAAGCGCATATCGATGAACAGTTGGCCGTCGACTTCGCCGTAATCGTGAATGGGCACGATGTGCGGTTCCTGCAGCCGGCCCGCGGTCCGGGCTTCACGTTGCATGCGCCGCCGAAAGAGGTCGTCCGAGCCGACCTGCTCGGACACCAGCTTGAGCGCCACCACACGGTCTTTGACGGTGTCGTAGGCCTCGTAGACTTCGCCCATCCCACCGCGGCCCAGCAGCCGGCGCAACCGGTGATGCCCGAATCGGCTTCCGACCCGGGAATCGGGCCGCGCTTGACTCATCGATATCCCCCCGGCGTTAAACCAACAGCCCTAAGCCTCATCCGCGCGCATCGACTCGCGGATCTCGGCCAGCCGTTCGGCAGCCGCGCGCTGGCGCTCGTCGTATTGTTCGGCGACGGAGCGTCCCTCCGGGGATTCGGCATCGAGTTCCGCGTTGCCCAGTGACGTCGCGTAGCGGCCTTCGATTTTCTCCCGCACGGATTCGAAGGTCGGTACACCCGCGCTGTCGTACCCGGGGTCGGGTGGCGTGGTGCCGGGGTTTGCTGGTTCGTCGGCCATGTTTGCCACGCTACTGCGGTGTGGCGGGGTCCTGCCGCTCGCGCTCGAGATAACGCACCATTTGCTCCCAATAGAGCAGGGTGAGCGACATCTGCAGTGCGGTTGCGACCGCCGCGGGCATCACACGGTGGCGGCGCGCGGCCACCACGGCGACCACCGCTGACGCCGAGATCAGCCCACTGACCACGGTGGCTCCGTCGCGCGGGCGACGGGTGATCCACAGTTCCTCGCCCAGCATGGCCCGCGTCGACCAGGCCCGTAGCTGATGGGGTTTGCCGAAGACGAACGGATTGACCATCATCCACAACGCGAGCCACGCCGCGTGGCTGCGCCGTCGCGTCCATGCCGGCACCAGGATCAGGGGGGTGCTGGCCCAGCGCGTCCACGCGCTCCACGGATTGCAGTGCCGGGCGAACACTGCCCGCCGGACCCGTGCAATGGACGGCACTCGCGGTTACCTCGTCGCGGTGTTGGAATGCTGCGCCGGGACCACCACCGGGGCGTTCGACGACGCGTCGGCAGGCGACGCGCCGGGCAACGGAGCCCGCGGCACCCCTGGAGTGCCCAGCTGGCCGGCCAGCCACGGCAGCGCGGCCGCGAAGCCTCGGTCGGCGAACGGCCAGTCGTGCTTGCCCGGCTGGGGGAGCACTGCGCAGTCGATGCCATTAGTCCGGCCCAGCGCACACAGCGAGTAGGCGGCCGCGGTCTGGTTGCTCGGGTTGGCCTCGGCCTCGCGCCCCGCGAGACGCATCGCGGCGGTGTCCGCGATGGCGACGTCCCGATGTGCTGCCCGCGGGCCGTCCGACGAGATCGCGAACCAACCGGACACGTTGTGGTACTTGCCGTGCCGGTTGATCACGGTGCTCGGGTCGAATGCTGCCCACGCGTCGGCGTTTCCGCCGAACAGCCGGCTGATGGTTTGCGCCTTGTTGCCGGCATTCGGGAAGAAGTCACCGGCGACGTCGACGAACGCGCTGAACATGTCCGGGTGCATGACGGTCAAGTCCACCGCGCAGGTTCCGCCCATGGACCAGCCCGCGACGCCCCAGTTGGTGCGGTCGGGGCTGACCCCGAAGCTCGAAACCATATAAGGGACAACGTCTTTGGTCAGGTGATCGGCCGCATTACCGCGAACTCCGTTCACGCATTCGGTGTCGTTGTTGAAAGCCCCGCCGGAATCCACGAACACCAATACCGGGGCCTCGCCGTGGTGGGCCGCGGCGAAGTCGTCGATCGTCTTGATCGCATTGCCCGCACGCGTCCAGTCCGCGGGTGTATTGAACTGCCCGCCGATCATCATCACCGTCGGCAGGGCCGGCGGCGGGCTACTGGCGAACCATTCCGGCGGCAGGTAGACCAGCTCGCCGCGGTGCTTGAAATGCGATGCGGACGAGGGGATTACCACCGGCACCACGCTGCCGTGCGACGGACGGCTTCCCTTGGCGGCCATCGCGGTAATGGTGGCCCGATCGGTCTGGTCGGGTAGCGGGCCGGAGGTCAGCTGGCCCCAGGCGGACTGCACGGTGGGGAAGTAGCCGACCCACAGATTGACTACCAGCGCGGCGCTCAGCAGGCAGAGCGGTACCGACGCCAGAGCGGTACCGCGTTGCCAGTTGCGGGCACCGCGCCAGCCCAGAAACAACACCGCCGCCGCCATACCCGTCAGCGCGGTCCAGAGCCACAGTCCTGCCGGCGCCGGTTCGTCGGACAGGCCGCGATCGACGATGTACCAGTGCGTCCCGTATGCCAATGTGCCGCCGACCGCGGCCGCCAGCGGCAGGCACACCATCCGCCAACGCCGCGATCGCCAACCGACGGCCAGGGCCAGCACGATCGCCGTGACGACCTGGACCGTTATCGGTACCCAGCCGTGCATCAGCGAGGTCTGACTGCTTGCCAACAACTGCCCCGTGGCATCGGGCGCCGGCGCTGTCACGCGATCCATTGTGATGGATCCTTAACAATCCTGGAACATAATCACTCAATATTTCCGATGCGGTCGCCGGGTCTTCCGGCGGTCGGCTAATGCGGCTTGGCCAGCGGAAATGGCAATGTCTCCCGGATGCTGCGGCCGGTTATGAGCATCACGAGCCGATCGATGCCCATCCCGAGCCCGCCGGTCGGCGGCATCGCGTATTCCATGGCCTGCAGGAAGTCTTCGTCGAGCTCCATTGCCTCCGGATCGCCGCCGGCAGCCAACAGCGACTGCGCGAGCAGCCGGCGCCGCTGTTCCACCGGGTCGGTGAGCTCGCTGTAGGCGGTGCCCAGCTCGACACCCCAGGCCACCAGGTCCCACCGCTCGGCCACCCCTGGTTGACTGCGGTGCGGACGGGTCAGCGGTGAGACGGACGTCGGAAAGTCGATGTAGAACGTCGGCGCCTCGGTCCGGTCCTCGACCAGGTGCTCGTAGAGCTCCAGCACCACGGCCCCGGCGTCCCAATGGTCCCGGTAGGGAATGTGGACGCGGTCGGACAGCTTGCGAAGCGCGGTCAACGATGTGTGCGGGTTGATGTGCTCGCCCAGCGCTTCGGAGACCGCGTCGTGCACGGTCTTCACCGCCCACACACCGGAGATGTCGACCGGTTCCAGGCGGGCGACGCTGTTCGGCGCGTCGTGCGCGTGGGGCCGCAGCACGGTCTGCGTGCCGTTAGCGGCTTCGGCGGCGTTTTGGATGAGCTCGCGGCATCCGTCGATCCACACCCGGTAGTCGGCGTGCGCCTGGTAGGCCTCCAGCAGCGTGAACTCCGGGTTGTGGCTGAAGTCGACACCTTCGTTGCGGAAGGCCCGGCCCAGTTCGAACACTCGCTCCACGCCGCCGACACACAACCGCTTCAAGTAGAGCTCGGGCGCGATGCGCAAGAAGAGGTCCATGTCATAGGTGTTGATATGGGTGACGAACGGGCGGGCGGCGGCTCCGCCGTGGATCGGTTGCAGGATCGGGGTTTCCACCTCGATGAAACCCTTGGCGAACAGCGTTTCCCGAACCGAGCGCAGCACGCTGCTTCGGGCCGTGACGAGATTGCGCGACTCGGCATTGACCGCCAGGTCGACATAGCGGGTGCGCACGCGCGCTTCCGGGTCGGTCAGCCCCTTCCATTTGTTGGGCAACGGCCGCAGGCATTTTCCGACCATTCGCCAGTCGCTCACGATCAGCGAGCGGGTTCCGCGCTTGCTGAAACCCATGTGCCCGGTCATCTCGATCAGGTCACCGAGGTCAACGGCCGCAGTGAAATCGGCGGTGCGGCCGGCCTCGAGGCGGGAATTGTCCAGCAGCACTTGCATTTCACCCGACCAGTCACGCAGTTCGGCGAACAGCACACCGCCGAAGTCACGTATCCGCAAGATGCGGCCGGCCACCGATACGGTGTCCTGGTCGTCGGTGCCGAGAGCCTGCGCGACGGTGTGACTGGGCGGCGACCCCACCGGGTAGGCGTCAATGCCGTTGCGCTGCAGCGCCCTTAGCTTGGTCAGGCGCACCCGCACCTGTTCGGGTAGGCGGCGCCGGTACTCCTCGGAGTCGACTTCGTCGCCGCGCTGCAACCCGCTGACGTCCGGCGCGGATCCGTCTTCGTGCAGCAACCCGGATTCCGCCAGCCTTTGCGGCACGGCGGGGTGGTGTCCGGTATGCACCTTGTCGCGCCGGCTGAACGGCAATACCAGAAACCCTTCGGCCATGGCCGAAGCAACGCCGACCCGGGGGATCAACCGGGCGTCCTCGTAGCACGCGTAGCGCGGCACCCATTCGGGTTGGTATTTCATGTTCGAGCGGTACAGCGTCTCCAGCTGCCACCACCGGGAAAAGAACAGCAGGAACCCACGCCACAACCGTGCGATCGGGCCGGCGCCGAGTTGGGCACCCTGCTCGAACGCCGATCGGAACATAGCGAAGTTCAGCGAAACACGGTTGATACCAAGACCTTGCGCGTTCAGCGCGAGTTCGCTGACCATGAATTCATTGGTGCCGTTGGGCGATTGGGGAGAGCGGCGCATCACGTCCAGGGAGACCCCGGTGCTGCCCCACGGGACCAGCGACAGCATCGCGACCACCTGGCCGCCCCGATCCAGCGCCTCGACCAGCAGGCAATCCCCGTCGGCCGGATCGCCCAGGCGGCCCAGTGCCATGGAAAACCCGCGCTCGGACTGAGTATCGCGCCACGCATTGGCGCGTGAAATCGTCTCGGTCATCTCGTCTGCGGTGATGTCACGGTGGCGCCGGACGCGTACCGTCAGCCCGGCCCGGCGCGCGCGCGTCACGGCCTGGCGCACCCCACGCATGTCCGGGCCGGACAGCTTGAAATCGGCGGTCCGCAGGATGGCTTCATCGCCGAGCTCCAGGGCATTGAGGCCGCGCTCGCGATAAGCCTGGGCGCCTAGCGAACTGGCGCCCATCACCCCGGGTGCCCAGCCATAGGTTTTGCACAGCGCCAACCACGCGTCGACGGCCTGCGGCCATGCCCTGGGGTCGCCCACCGGGTCACCGCTGGCCAGGCAGACGCCGACCTCGACCCGGTAGGTGATCGCGGCGCGTCCGGTGCTCGCGAACACCACCGACTTGTCGCGACGAGTGGCGAAGTAACCCAGCGAGTCGTTCTTGCCGAACAGCTCCAGGAGTCCGCGGATCGCCGACTCGTCCTCGCCGGTCAGCGCGTTGTCGGCGCGCTGCGACTGGAACAGCACGATCGCGGCCGCGATCAACGCGAGGGCGCCGAACAACCCGAATATCGCGTTGAGTAACAGGTGCGGTTTGCCGGTGAACAAGTCGGGATCCGCGAGGGCGAACCCGACCACCCGGTTGGCCACGTACGGTAGCCGGTCCTGTCGGGCGAGTGATCCGGGGAACAGCTCGACCAGGCCCCAGGACAACAGGATTCCGATCACGTCCCCGGCGACGAGGACGGCCGCCGCCTTGAGCAGCGCGGCCCGGCGGACCTTGGCCCAGAACTCCCGATAGCTCAACACCAGCAGGACGATCACGACGATGTGCATCGCGAACCCGAGATTTTCACCGAACGTCTCGGCCGCGGTGTTGTCGCCGGCGGCGATATCGGCGGCGTTCCAAAACGCGGCAAGGATCATTTGGCCCAGCAGCACCCACCAGGCGATGCGTTTGCGGGCGGTCAGCGCCGCCGCCAGCAGCGCCAGCACGAACGACCACGCGATGCTGGTGTCGGGGAAGTTGAACAGGTAGTCGTTGATGAATTCCCGTGGGGCCTTGATCAACCAGCGCAGCAGTGGCGACACGCTGGCCAGCAACGACAGGGTGGCGATGACGCCAACGGTCCAGCCGGCCGCGGCCGGTACCCACCGATACCGGGAATTCGACCGGCTGCCTGAACGAGGCTTTGCGACAGTCACAGACCGCGAGGATATGCCCTCAACCCATGAAATGCCTGGCGAAGCGCCAAGACTGGTCGAGAGTAGTTGTCGGTCCGGGCGCACCGCGACGGCGCAGGCCAGGCGGCTGTCTTCGAAGGCGGCGGGCAGCTGAAATGCTGGAAGACGCCTGATGGCTGCTAGACTTTCGTCCGCGACCATCCCGGCTAAGGCCTGGGACAGTTAAGTGGAGTCCCACTCCCACCGCTCGCCGCGAAATTTTTCAAGGTGCAGTGGTCCGGTCACCGGCACCGTGAGGTGCCTGTTTCGCGCTTGGCGCGGACGGCGTGAACGCGTTTCGCGCCGTGATCGGTCGGCATTGGGCCCTGCTATGCAGGGCTTTTTTTGCTGATGGTGTGGTGTTTCCACCGCTGAATCCCGACGGGCCCAGTCACCGGTCGTAGCTGGACCATGACACAAGCCCAACAAGGGAGGCCCCATCAGCACTGAGACCCGCGTCAACGAGCGCATTCGCGTACCTGAAGTCCGACTAATCGGCCCAGGGGGGGAGCAGGTAGGCATCGTGCGCATCGAAGACGCATTGCGCGTCGCCGCGGACGCCGATCTCGACCTCGTCGAAGTTGCCCCTAACGCCAGGCCACCGGTCTGCAAGATCATGGACTACGGCAAGTTCAAGTACGAGGCGGCGCAAAAGGCGCGCGAATCCCGCCGGAACCAGCAGCAGACCGTGGTCAAAGAGCAAAAGCTGCGACCCAAGATCGACGATCACGATTACGCGACCAAGAAGGGCCACGTAATCCGCTTCCTGGAGGCGGGATCGAAGGTGAAGGTCACCATCATGTTCCGCGGACGTGAGCAGTCGCGGCCCGAGCTGGGCTACCGGTTGCTCCAGCGTCTGGGCGCGGACGTCGCCGAATACGGATTCGTCGAAACGTCCGCCAAGCAGGACGGCCGCAACATGACGATGGTGCTGGCACCGCACCGCGGCGCGAAGACACGCGCCAGGGCGCGGCACCCCGAAGAAGTGGGAGCCGAGGCGGCGCACGACGCCGACGAAACCGGCGACACCGCTGCTTCACCGAACTGACCCGACAGCCAGAACAAGCGAGAACTAGAGGAAACATGCCTAAGGCCAAGTCCCACAGCGGGGCGACAAAGCGGTTCCGGCGCACCGGGACCGGCAAGATCGTCCGTCAGAAAGCCAACCGCCGCCATCTGCTCGAGCACAAGGCGACCAAACGCACCCGTCGGCTCGATGGCCGCACCACGGTCGCAGCCAACGACACCAAGCGTGTCAACGCGATGCTGAACGGCTGACCTTCGAACAAGCCGAGTGCCGGTCGAAGGCATACCTGCCACCGGCACCGGAGACCATTTACGTCTGAACGAGAGTAGGAACATCCATGGCACGCGTAAAGCGGGCAGTCAACGCCCACAAGAAGAGGCGCAGCATCCTGACGGCCTCGAAGGGCTATCGCGGCCAGCGGTCTCGGCTCTACCGCAAAGCCAAAGAGCAGCAGCTGCATTCGCTGCAATACGCCTACCGCGACCGCAGGGCGCGTAAGGGCGAGTTCCGCAAATTGTGGATTTCGCGGATCAACGCGGCGGCCCGCGCCAACGACATCACCTACAACCGGCTGATCCAGGGTTTGAAGGCTGCGGGCGTGGAAGTCGACCGCAAAAACCTTGCCGACATTGCGATCACCGATCCGGCGGCGTTCACCGCGCTGGTCGATGTCGCTCGGGCGGCGCTGCCCAAGGACGTCAACGCGCCCTCCGGAGAAGCTGCTTAACCCCGGTGCTCACCGAGCGCTCGGCCCGGGTGGCCGCGGCGGTCAAATTGCATCGCCATGTCTTGCGACGGCGGTCGAACCAGTTCCTGGCCGAAGGCCCCAATCTGGTCGAGGCCGCGTCGGCGCGCGGACTTGTCCGCGAGGTGTTCGTCACCGAGTTCGCGGCGCAGCGGCACGCAACCCTGCTGGCTGCCCAGCAGTGTCCGGTCCACGTGGTCACCGAGCGTGCGGCAAAAGCCTTGTCCGACACCGTTACTCCGGCGGGGCTGGTGGCCGTGTGCGATCTGCCGGCGACCGGACTGCAGCAGGCGCTGGCCGGGTCGCCACGGCTGGTCGCGGTGGCCGTCGAGATCGGTGAGCCGGGCAATGCGGGCACGCTGATCCGTCTCGCCGACGCCATGGGCGCCGCGGCGGTGATCCTCGCCGGGCACAGCGTCGACCCCTACAACGGCAAGTGCCTGCGTGCGTCGGCCGGCAGCATCTTCTCGCTTCCGGTCGTCTCCGCTCCGGACGTCGACGCGGTCTTCACCGCGGTACGTGACGCCGGGCTGCAGGCGCTGGCCACCACCGTCGACGGTGGGATCCGCCTGGACGAGGCCGATCAGCTGCTGAGCAAGCCGACGGCCTGGCTGTTCGGCCCCGAATCGCACGGCTTGGCCGAAGAGATCACCGACCAGGCGGACCATCGGGTGCGCATCCCGATGTCGGGCGGTGCGGAGAGCCTGAACGTGGCGGCGGCTGCGGCGATCTGTCTGTACCAGAGCGCACTTGCTCTGGGTGTGCTGCAGCGTTTTTAGGCGGCCTTAAGCGGCTCTTCTGCGGCCCCGGGCGGGGCGCAGCCCGGCCAGCGAGAGCGTGGTGTGCACCAGCGACCCGGCCCGCTCGATCAACGACTTGTGCGGCGGGAAATAGTGCATCGGCAGCCCGCGGCGGTCGCGGGGCGGCGCCACGAACTCGGGCGCCTCGACCAGCGGCGCGTTGATCGCAGCCCGACCCTCGGCGCGGCGGTAGGCGGCCAGCGCCCGCGGGTGCAGCCGGATTTCGTCAGGAACCGCCAGGAACGCCAGCGCGATCATCTTGCCGAACACGCGCAGCAGGATCTCGTCGCCCGGCGTCCAGCGCATGCCCGCCTTCTCGCGCACCGCGGGCTCGAACAGCCCGGCCGCGATCCAGCGCTGACCGGCCACCAGCGGCTTGAACATCTGGTCCCAGATCGGCGTCGGCATCAGGATGAACTTCGGCTTCGGGATGCGTATCCGGAAGATGTCCAGCGTCGCCTGGTTGATTTCCAACTCGTCGCGGCAGACGCGGTCCCAGTAGTCCTGGAATTCCTCCCAGGATTGGGGCACCGGCCGCATGCTCATGCCGTACATCCGGTACCACTGCACGTGCTCGTCGAACAGCTGGCGTTTCTCGGCCTCGGTGAGGCCACCGCAGAAGTATTCGGCGACCTTGACGATGAGCATGAAGAACGTGGCGTGCGCCCAGTAAAAGGTCTCTGGGTTCAGCGCGTGGTAGCGGCGCCCTTCGGCATCAATCCCCTTGATGCTGTCGTGGTAGTGCTTGATCTGCGCACCGGTCAGGGCCGCGCGATCGCCGTCGTAGACCACGCCCATGATCGGGTACACCGATCGGGCCACCCGCTGCAGGGGCTCGCGCAACAGGATCGAATGCTCCTCGACGCCCGCACCCAGCTGTGGGTACATGTTCTGGATCGCCCCGATCCAGACGCCCATCATGCCGGTGCGCAGGTCGCCAAAGTACTTCCAGGTAAGGGAATCTGGTCCAAGCGGATCAGTGGATGTAGTCGATGCGGTAGTCATCACGACCTCCTACTCCTGATTGAGCTCACGATAACTTTGACAACGCACGTTGTCTACGATTTCGGCGCGCGCCGCGCGAAGCTGTTACCGAGATTCCACACCGGTGTGGCAACGTCGTGATCAGTAGGTTTGGTGCGACGTGCGACACAACCGGACGGGCGTCATTGCCCGGCTTCCCCGAAACTACTTACCCTTGCCAGGTGGAACTCGCGCCGCGCGATCCGGATCCGGGCGAGTCCTTAGAAAAGGACTCAGAATCGGTGACGACGGTGGCGCCTCCCGGCTCAACCTCTGCCTCAGGACAACGACCTCCGGTGTCCAAACACACCGCGGCACAGTGGTGGCAGACCGCCAATCGCAGCCCGGGCGTGGTGGCATTCATCCGGCGGGCGCGACGGATGCTGCCCGGCGATCCCGAATTCGGTGACCCGCTCTCGACGGCGGGTGACGGCGGCCCGCGGGCGGCGGCCCGAGCCGCCGACCGGCTGCTGGGGGATCGCGACGCGGCATCGCGCGAGGTCAGTTTGAGCGTGCTGCAGGTCTGGCAGGCGCTGACCGAAGCGGTGTCGCGGCGCCCGGCGAATCCAGAGGTCACGCTGGTTTTCACCGATCTGGTCGGCTTCTCGACGTGGTCGTTGCAGGCCGGTGACGACGCGGCGCTGACCCTGCTGCGCCAGGTGGCGCGGGCCGTGGAGCCGCCACTGCTCGATGCGGGCGGGCACATCGTCAAACGAATGGGCGACGGCCTCATGGCGGTGTTCCGGCACCCGGACGTCGCGGTGCGGGCCGTGGTGGCGGCCGACCAAGCGATGAAGTCGGTCGAGGTGGCGGGCTATCGGCCGCGGATGCGGGTCGGGATCCACACGGGCCGGCCGCAGCGATTGGCCGCCGACTGGCTCGGCGTCGACGTCAATATCGCCGCTCGCGTTATGGAACGCGCCACAAAAGGCGGGATCATGGTCTCGAGTTCGGCGCTCGATCTGATCCCGCAAAGCGAGCTGGACGCGTTGGGCGTGGTCGCTAAACGCGCACGTAAATCCGTGTTTACGCACAAGACCCCGGGCATCCCGCCGGACTTAGCGATATATCGTTTGGAATACTATTAGCGAAGTCACAGCGTCCCATCACAAAGCCGAAACAATTTAGCCGTCATAATGGATTCAATGTTTGGGGGCATCATTTCCCGGCTCGCCCGGGTCCGGTTCACCGTCGGATACGCAGCGGTGCTACTTGCGGTCAGCTGCGCCCTCCTGATGCTCGGCCAGCACGCGCATGACGTCATCGTCCAGCGCGCCAGCACCAACCTGCACAACTTGGCGCACGGACACGTGGGAACGCTGCTGGGCAGCGCGCTCGTCGTCGACGCCGGTCCACTCTGGTTCTGGTTGCCGTTCCTGACCTGCCTGCTGGCTCTCGCGGAGCTGCATCTGAGCACCATCCGGCTGGTGGTCGCATTCCTGGTCGGTCATATCGGCGCGACGTTGGTGGTGGCCGGCGCTCTGGCCACCGCAATTGAGGTCGGCTGGATGCCGATAACCGTTGCCCGGGCCAGCGACGTCGGGATGAGCTACGGCGCGCTCGCGGCGCTCGGTGCGATGACCGCGGCGATACCCCAGCGGTGGCGTCCGGCGTGGGTCGGCTGGTGGATCGCGGCGGGCCTGACGTCGGCGATCATCGGCGCAGACTTCACCGATGCCGGGCATACCGTCGCCGTGATCTTGGGCGTGCTCGTATCCGCCCGGTTCCGTCAACCGATCCGCTGGACGCCGGTGCTGATTGCGATGCTGATAGCGTCTTCCGGTTTCGGATTCCTGGTCCTGGCTCACCACTGGGGGACGATGGCCGCTGCGCCGGTCGTCGGGGCACTCGGTGCGTTCGTGGCTTACAAGATCGCCCAGCTCAGGGCCGCGCGTAACGCGCCGCCGACTTCCGCCGCAGACGACGAAGAAGCGCTCGCCGACCTGCAGCCTGCCCTCGTCGGCTAACCGGCACCGGCCGTCGCGCCGCGCAACGCAAACGCGCGCCGAGCGCCAAGCACGCAGTCACATATGATCGGCACTCGAACCGTGCCGCGCTCAAGCCCGCCCGTTCGGCGACGATCCGGTCCGGAACAGCCTCGTCAGCAAGGAGAGTGTCGCCGCGTGGGTGATCAACCCGTCGACCTGTCGCCGGAAGCGTTGGCCGAGGCAGTCGATGCTGCCCGGCAGGCCATCGGACTCGCCGAAACCCTCGACGCGCTGGCACTTGTCAAGACCGAGCACCTCGGCGACCGCTCGCCGATTGCGCTGGCGAGACAGTCGCTGGGGACGTTGCCCACCGAGGAGCGCTCCGACGCCGGCAAGCGCGTCAACACCGCGCGCGGCGAGGTTCAACGAAGCTATGACGAACGGCTGGCGGTGCTGCGTGCCGAGCGCGACGCGGCCGTGCTGGTCGCCGAAAGTATCGACGTCACACTGCCGTCGACCCGGCAGCCACCCGGCGCCCGGCACCCGATCACGATCTTGGCCGAGCATGTCGCCGACACGTTCATCGCGATGGGTTGGGAGCTGGCGGAGGGGCCCGAGGTCGAAACCGAACAGTTCAACTTCGACGCCCTGAACTTTCCGCCCGACCATCCCGCGCGCAGCGAGCAGGACACTTTCTATGCCGCGCCGGAGGATTCCCGGCAGCTGCTGCGTACCCACACCTCGCCGGTGCAGGTACGGACTCTGCTGGAACGCGAGCTTCCGGTCTACATCGTCTCCATCGGGCGGACCTTCCGCACCGACGAACTCGACTCCACCCACACGCCGGTATTCCATCAGGTCGAGGGCCTGGCGGTGGACCGCGGTCTGTCGATGGCGCATCTGCGCGGCACGCTGGACGCATTCGCGCGCGCGGAGTTCGGCCCCGAGGCCCGCACCCGGATCCGGCCGCACTTCTTCCCGTTCACCGAGCCGTCCGCCGAGGTCGACGTGTGGTTCGTCGGCAAAAAGGGCGGCGCCGGCTGGGTGGAGTGGGGCGGCTGCGGGATGGTTCATCCAAACGTGTTGCGCGCCGCCGGAATTGATCCGGAGGTTTATTCGGGCTTCGCATTCGGGATGGGCCTGGAACGCACCCTGCAGTTCCGCAACGGCATCCCCGACATGCGCGACATGGTCGAAGGTGACGTCCGATTCTCGTTGCCGTTCGGGGTGGGTCTGTAATGCGTGTTCCGTATAGCTGGTTGCGCGACGTCGTTGCCGCCGGGGCGCCGGGCTGGGATGTCAGTGCGAGCGACCTCGAACAGACGCTGGTGCGCATCGGCCATGAAGTCGAGGAAGTCGTCACCCTGGGTCCGGTCGACGGCCCGCTGAGGGTGGGCCGGGTGTCCGCCGTCGAGGAGCTCGCCGAATTCAAGAAGCCGATCCGCGCCTGCCTGGTGGATGTCGGCGAGGGCCAAGATCGTGGAATCGTCTGCGGTGCAACCAACTTCGCAGTCGGCGATCTGGTGGTGGTGGCGCTGCCCGGCGCGACCCTGCCCGGCGGCTTCGCCATCGCCACCCGCAAGACCTATGGCCGTACCTCCGACGGAATGATCTGCTCGGCATCCGAACTCGGCTTGGCCGCCGACCATTCCGGAATTCTGGTGCTGCCGCCGGGAACCGCCGAACCGGGCGCCAGCGGCGCCGAAGTGCTCGGACTTGACGATGTGGTCTTCAACCTGGCCATCACCCCCGACCGCGGCTATTGCATGTCGGTGCGCGGCTTGGCCCGCGAAATCGCCTGCGCCTACGACTTGAATTTCGTCGACCCGGCAGAGGTGAAGCCGTTGCCGGCCGACGGCGAGGCGTGGCCGCTGACCGTGCAGGCGGAAACCGATGTTCGACGGTTCGCGCTGCGCCCGGTCACCGGGATCGACCCCGCCGCGGTGTCGCCATGGTGGCTGCAGCGCCGGCTGCTGCTGTCCGGCATCCGGGCGACGTCCCCGGCCGTGGATGTGACCAACTACGTGATGCTGGAACTGGGCCACCCGATGCACGCCCACGATCGCAACCGCATCACCGGCGGCTTCACCGTGCGGTTCGCGGAGCCCGGCGAGACCGTCGTCACGCTCGATGACGTTGAGCGCAAACTCGATCCGGCCGATGTGCTGATCGTCGACGACGTCGCGACGACGGCGATCGGCGGTGTGATGGGCGCGGCAAGCACCGAGGTGCGCGCGGATTCCACCGACGTGCTGCTGGAGGCCGCGGTGTGGGACCCGGCCGCCGTGTCGCGCACCCAGCGGCGGCTGCACCTGCCCAGCGAGGCCGCCCGCCGTTACGAGCGCGCCGTCGACCCCGCGATTTCGGTGGCCGCGCTGGACCGGTGTGCGGCGCTGCTGGCCGACATCGCCGGGGGAGCGGTATCGCCGACCCTGACCGACTGGCGCGGAGATCCGCCGCGGGACGACTGGTCACTGCCTCCCATCTCGATCGCCGCCGACCTCCCGGACCGTTTCGCCGGCGTGGCATACGCCCCGGGTACGACTGTCCGGCGCCTCACCCAAATCGGTGCTGCGGTAGCCGAAAACGGCGACACGCTGACCGTGACACCGCCGAGCTGGCGGCCCGATCTGTTGCAGCCCGCCGACCTCGTCGAGGAGGTGCTGCGACTGGAGGGCCTCGAGGTCATCCCGTCGGTGCTGCCGTCGGCGCCCGCGGGCCGCGGACTGTCCCCGGTGCAGAAACGTCGCCGCGCCATCGGCAAGTCACTCGCGCAGTCCGGATACGTGGAGATCCTGCCGACCCCGTTCCTGCCCGCCGGCGTGTTCGACCTGTGGGGTCTGCCGGCCGACGACCCGCGGCGCACGACGACACGGGTGCTCAACCCGCTGGACGCCGACCGCCCGGAGCTGGCCACCACGCTGTTGCCCGGATTGCTGGAAGCATTGGGCCGCAATGTATCCCGAGGCCTGGTTGATGCCGCACTGTATGCCATCGCGCAGGTGGTGCGGCCGACCGAGAAGACCCGCGGCGTCGAGCTGATCCCGGTGCACCGTCGGCCGACGGATGACGAGGTCGCCATGCTCGACGCGTCGCTGCCCCGGCAGCCGCAGCACGTCGCCGCGGTGCTGGCCGGACTACGCGAACCGCGGGGCCCCTGGGGACCCGGCCGCGCAGCCGATGCCGCCGACGCTCTCGAGGCCGTGCGAATCATCGCGCGCGCCAGCGGTATTGACGTCGCGCTCCGGGCTGCCCAGTACCTGCCGTGGCATCCCGGCCGGTGCGCCGAGGTCCTCGTCGGGGAAATCGTCATCGGCCATGCGGGCCAGCTGCATCCCGCCGTCATCGAGCGGTCCGGTCTGCCGAAGGGCACCTGCGCCCTGGAGCTCAACCTCGGTGCGCTTCCGATCACCGAGCTGTTGCCGGCGCCCCAGGTGTCGCCTTTCCCGGCCGTCTTCCAGGATGTGAGCCTGGTGGTGCCCGCGGACGTGCCGGCCCAGGCGGTGGCCGACGCGGTGCGCGAGGGAGCCGGCGAGCTACTGGAAGACATGCAGCTCTTCGACGTGTTCACCGGCCCGCAGATCGGCGAGAATCGCAAGTCCCTGACCTTCGCGCTGCGCTTCCGCGCGCCGGATCGCACACTGACCGAAGACGACGCCAGCGCCGCCCGCGATGCCGCCGTGCGCCGCGCCGCCGTGGCCGTGGGCGCCGAACTGCGCGCCTGAACCCCCAGCCAGGCGTTAGAATGGATTTGCAAACTTCTGCATAACCATGCAGAATCGGCCGAATGGCCGACGTAATAAGGGTGGCGATTGCCGGTGCCAGCGGGTACGCGGGCGGCGAGATCCTGCGCCTGCTGCTCGGGCACCCGGCCTACGCCGACGGCCGGCTCGCAATCGGCTCGGTGACCGCCGCGGCCAGTGCCGGCAGCACGCTCGGTGAGCACCACCCGCACCTCACGCCGCTGGCGCAACGAGTGGTCGAGCCGACCGAGGTTGACGTCCTGCGCGGCCATGACGTGGTGTTCCTGGCTCTGCCGCACGGGCATTCGGCGGCGCTGGCCGAGCAACTCGGTCCCGATACCCTGATCATCGACTGCGGCGCGGATTTCCGGCTCACCGACCCCGCCGCCTGGGAACGGTTCTACGGATCTCCGCACGCCGGCAGCTGGCCCTACGGCCTGCCAGAGCTGCCCGGCGCCCGGGAGCGGCTGCGCGGCGCCCGCCGCATCGCGGTGCCGGGCTGCTATCCGACCGCGGCGCTGCTGGCATTGCTGCCCGCCGTGGCCGAGGACCTCGTCGAACCCGCCGTCACCGTGGTCGCCGTCAGCGGCACCTCCGGAGCCGGCCGCGCGGCCAAGGCCGATCTGCTCGGCTCCGAGGTCATCGGATCGGCCCGGGCCTACAACATCGCCGGCGCTCACCGGCACACTCCCGAGATCGCCCAGGGACTGCGGGCCGTCAGCAATCGCGATGTCACGGTGTCGTTCACCCCGGTGCTCATTCCGACCTCCCGCGGCATCCTGGCGACCTGCACCGCGCGCACCCGAGCGCCGCTGTCACAGTTGCGGGCGGCATACGAAAAGGCGTACGATGCTGAACCTTTCATATACCTGATGCCCGAAGGGCAGTTGCCCCGCACCGGCTCGGTCATCGGTAGCAACGCCGCGCAGGTCGCCGTCGCGGTGGACGAGGCCGCCGAGACGTTCGTCGCGATCGCCGCGATCGACAACTTGACCAAGGGCACCGGCGGCGCCGCGGTGCAGTCGATGAACCTGGCGCTGGGTTGGCCGGAGACAGAAGGCCTTTCGGTGGTCGGGGTGGCACCATGACGGACGCTGACGGTGTGACGCGGCTGGTGCGCACGCAAGGTGTCACGGCGGCGGCGGGTTTTCGCGCCGCCGGAATCGCGGCCGGGATCAAGACATCCGGGGCACGCGACCTCGCCCTGGTCTTCAACGAAGGACCCGACTACCCGGCCGCCGGGGTGTTCACCCGCAACCAGGTCAAGGCCGCCCCGGTGCTGTGGACCCAACAGGTGCTCACCACTGGCCAACTGCGCGCGGTGATCCTCAACTCCGGCGGTGCCAATGCCTGCACCGGACCGGGCGGCTTCCAGGACACCCACGCTACCGCCGAGGCCGTCGCCGCAGCGTTGTCGGACTGGGGAACCGAGACCGGGGCCGTCGAGGTCGCCGTCTGCTCCACCGGTCTGATCGGTGACCGGCTGCCGATGGACAAGGTGCTGAATGGCGTCACACAGATCGTGCACGAAATGCACGGCGGGCTGAGCGGCGGCGACGAGGCCGCCCAGGCCATCATGACCACCGACACGGTGCCCAAAAAGGTTGCGCTGCACCATCAAAACAACTGGACCGTCGGCGGCATGGCCAAGGGCGCGGGCATGATGGCGCCGTCGCTGGCCACCATGCTGTGTGTGCTGACCACCGACGCGGTCGCCGACGCCAAGACGCTCGACCAAGCGCTGCGCCGCGCTTCCGCCCTGACCTTCGATCGACTCGACATCGACGGCTGCTGTTCCACCAACGACACCGTGCTGCTGCTGGCCTCCGGCGCAAGTGGAATCGCTCCGTCGCAGGCCGAGCTCGACGACGCCGTGCAGCGGGTCTGCGACGACCTGTGCCTGCAGCTGCAAGCCGATGCCGAGGGAGTGACCAAGCGCGTCACCGTGACGGTGACCGGGGCCTCCTCCGAGTCCGACGCGGAGGCCGCCGCTCGGGCAATCGCCCGTGACAGCCTGGTCAAGACCGCGATGTTCGGGTCGGATCCCAACTGGGGCCGGGTGGTCGCGGCGGTCGGTCTGGCGCCCGGGGTTACCATCGACCCCGAACGAATCACCGTGTCGTTCAACGGTTTTATGGTCTATCTCGACGGGGCCGGCGCTCCGGGCTCGCGCGATGTGGATCTCTCGGGCCGCGACATCGCCGTCGTCGTCGACCTCGGCCTCGGCGACGGTCAGGCCACCATCCGCACCACCGATTTGTCGCACGCCTACGTCGAAGAGAATTCGGCCTACAGCACATGACGATCAACACCGACGAACTGCCCACCGGAGTCAAGGCGCAGGTACTGGCCGAAGCGCTGCCCTGGCTCAAGCAGCTGCACGGCAAGATCGTCGTGGTCAAATACGGCGGCAACGCGATGACCGACGAGACGCTGCGGCAAGCCTTCGCCGCCGACATGGCCTTCCTGCGCAACTGCGGAATCCACCCGGTCGTCGTGCACGGCGGCGGACCGCAGATCACCGCGATGCTGCGCCGGCTCGGCATCGACAAGGGTGACTTCAAGGGCGGATTCCGGGTCACCACACCGGAAGTGCTCGACGTCGCGCGCATGGTGCTGTTTGGACAGGTGGGCCGCGAACTGGTCAACCTGATCAACGCGTACGGCCCGTACGCCGTCGGCATCACCGGCGAGGACGCCCAGCTCTTCACCGCGGTGCGGCGCAGCGTCACCGTCGACGGCGTGGCCACCGACATCGGCCTGGTCGGCGACGTCGACACGGTCAACACCGCCGCGGTGCTGGATCTGATTGCGGCGCGGCGTATTCCGGTGGTGTCCACACTCGCGCCGGACGCCGAGGGTGTGGTGCACAACATCAACGCCGACACCGCCGCGGCGGCGTTGGCCGAAGCGCTGGGAGCCGAAAAACTGTTGATGCTCACCGATGTTGAAGGCATATATACCGACTGGCCGGACCGCGAGTCGTTGGTCAGCGAAATTGACACCGCGAGATTGACCCAACTGCTGCCCACATTCGAGTCCGGCATGATCCCCAAAGTCGAGGCGTGCCTGCGCGCGGTCACCGGAGGAGTGCCCAGCGCCCACGTCATCGACGGCAGAGTCAAACACTGTGTGCTGGTGGAGCTCTTCACTCCCGAGGGCACCGGAACCAAGGTGGTGCCCGCGTGAGCCAGACCGACACCATGCGGCAGCGGTGGGAAGCCGTGATGATGAACAACTACGGCACGCCGCCGCTGGCTTTGGCCAGTGGTGAGGGCGCCGTGGTCACCGATGTGGACGGCAAGAGCTACCTCGATCTGCTCGCCGGCATCGCGGTCAACGTGCTCGGGCATGGCCATCCGGCCCTCATCGAGGCCGTCACGCAGCAGATGTCGACGCTCGGTCACACGTCGAACCTGTATGCCACCGAACCGGGGATCGCGTTGGCCGAGGAACTGGTCGCCCTGCTCGGCACCGACACCGCGACCCGGGTGTTCTTCTGCAACTCGGGCACCGAAGCCAACGAGATGGCGTTCAAGCTGTCCCGGCTCACTGGTCGCACGAAACTGGTTGCCGCGCAAGAGGGTTTCCACGGCCGCACGATGGGCGCGCTGGCGCTGACCGGCCAGCCGGCCAAGCAGGCACCGTTCGAGCCGTTGCCGGGCGACGTCACGCATGTGCCATACGGTGACGTCGACGCGCTGGCCGCCGCCGTCGATGACGACACCGCGGCGGTATTCCTCGAGCCGATCATGGGGGAGAGCGGCGTCGTCGTCCCACCCGCCGGATACCTGGCGGCGGCGCGCGACATCACCGCACGGCACGGCGCCCTGCTGGTGCTCGACGAGGTGCAGACCGGAATCGGGCGCACTGGTGCCTTTTTCGCGCACCAGCACGATGGCATCACCCCCGACGTGGTGACCCTGGCCAAGGGGCTCGGCGGCGGACTGCCGATCGGCGCCGTGCTGGTCGTAGGGCCGGCGGCCGAACTGTTTACACCCGGCCTGCACGGCAGCACGTTCGGCGGCAACCCGGTGTGCACCGCGGCGGCGCGGGCGGTGCTGCGGGTGCTGGTCGACGATGACCTCATCCGGCATGCCGAGGTGTTGGGCAAGTCGTTGCGCCACGGCATCGAATCGCTGGGCCACCCGCTGATCGACCACACCCGCGGCCGCGGGCTGTTGTGCGGAGTGGTGCTGACCGCGCCACGCGCCAAGGACGTCGAGGCCGCCGCGCGTGAGGCCGGATTCCTGGTCAACGCGGCCGCGCCCAACGTCATCCGGCTGGCGCCGCCACTGGTGATCACCGAAGCCCAGATCGACAGCTTCCTCGCCGCGCTGCCCGGGGTTCTCGACGCGGTCGGGGGCCAGGCATGACCCGCCACTTCCTGCGCGACGACGACTTGTCCCCGGCCGAACAGGCCGAGGTCCTCGAGCTGGCCGCCGAGCTGAAGAAGAACCCGTTCGGCCGTCGCCCCCTGGACGGGCCGCGCGGCGTCGCGGTGCTTTTCGACAAGAACTCCACCCGCACCCGGTTCTCCTTCGAGGTGGGCATCGCACAGCTGGGCGGGCATCCCGTCGTCGTCGACAGCGGCAGCACCCAGCTCGGCCGCGACGAAACGCTGCAGGACACCGCGCGGGTGCTCTCCCGCTATGTCGACGCCATCGTGTGGCGGACCTTCGGCCAAGACCGGCTCGAGGCCATGGCCTCGACCGCGACGGTGCCGGTGGTCAACGCGCTGTCCGATGAGTTCCATCCCTGCCAGGTGCTGGCCGATCTGCAGACCATCGCCGAACACAAGGGGTCGCTGAGCGGTTTGGCGATGTCCTACTTCGGCGACGGCGCCAACAACATGGCGCACTCCCTGATGCTCGGCGCGGTCACCGCGGGTATCCACGTCACAGTCGCCGCCCCGCCGGGTTTCGCGCCAGACCCGGCCGTGCTGGCCGCCGCGGAGCAACGGGCGGCGGACACGGGTGCCTCGGTCACCGTGACCACCGAGCCCGACGCGGCCGCCGCCGGCGCCGACGTTTTGGTGACCGACACCTGGACGTCGATGGGGCAAGAGGCCGATGGACTGGACCGGGTCAAACCGTTTCGCCCGTTTCAGATCAACGCGCACCTGCTGGGTCTGGCGGACTCGGAAGCCATTGTGCTGCACTGCCTTCCGGCACACCGCGGCGACGAGATCACCGACGAGGTGATGGACGGACCGGCCAGCGTGGTCTTCGACGAGGCCGAAAACCGGCTGCACGCCCAGAAGGCGCTGCTGGTGTGGCTACTGGAGCGGTCCCGATGACTCGCAACGCCTCCGACATCACCCGCGCCGGTCGTCAGGCGCGCATCGTGGCGATCCTGTCGTCGGCGCCGGTGCGCAGCCAAGGCGAACTGGCGGGGCTGCTGGCCGACGAGGGCGTCGACGTCACTCAGGCCACGCTGTCGCGCGATCTCGAAGAGCTCGGCGCGGTGAAACTGCGCGGTGCCGACGGCGGCGTCGGGGTCTACGTCGTCCCGGAAGACGGCAGCCCGGTGCGCGGCGTATCCGGGGGCACCGCACGGCTGTCGCGTCTGCTGAGCGAGCTGCTGGTGTCCACCGACGCCAGCGCGAACCTCGCGGTGCTGCGAACTCCGCCGGGTGGAGCTGACTATTTGGCCAGCGCAATCGATCGGGCGGCGTTACCGTACGTCGTCGGCACCATCGCCGGCGATGACACTCTTTTCGTGGCCGCTCGGGAGCCGATGACCGGCGCCGAGCTGGCCAGAACTCTGGAAAACCTCAAATAGACTGGAGATTGATTCATGTCAGAACGCGTCATCCTGGCGTATTCCGGCGGTCTGGACACCTCGGTGGCGATCAGCTGGATAGGCAAGGAGACCGGCCGTGAGGTCGTGGCGGTCGCGATCGACCTCGGCCAGGGCGGCGAGGACATGGAAGTGGTGCGCCAGCGGGCGCTGGACTGCGGTGCGGTCGAGGCGGTCGTCGTCGACGCCCGCGACGAGTTCGCCGAGGGCTACTGCCTGCCGACGGTGTTGAACAACGCGCTGTACATGGACCGCTACCCGCTGGTGTCGGCGATCAGCCGGCCGTTGATCGCCAAGCATCTGGTCGCGGCGGCTCGCGACTACGGCGGCACCATCGTCGCGCACGGCTGCACCGGGAAGGGCAACGACCAAGTCCGGTTCGAGGTCGGATTCGCTTCGCTGGCACCGGATTTGGAGGTGCTGGCGCCGGTCCGCGACTACGCCTGGACGCGGGAGAAGGCGATCGCGTTCGCCGAGGAGAACGCCATCCCGATCAACGTCACCAAACGCTCGCCGTTCTCCATCGACCAGAACGTATGGGGCCGCGCGGTGGAAACCGGCTTCCTGGAACACCTGTGGAACGCGCCCACCAAGGACGTCTACGACTACACCGAAGACCCGACCCTCAACTGGAGCACACCCGACGAGGTGATCGTCGGTTTCGAAAAGGGTGTGCCGGTGTCGATCGACGGCAAGCCGGTGTCAGTGCTGGAGGCGATCGTGGAACTCAACCGTCGCGCCGGGGCGCAAGGCGTCGGGCGCCTCGACGTCGTCGAGGACCGGCTGGTGGGCATCAAGAGCCGCGAGATCTACGAGGCGCCCGGCGCCATGGTGCTCATCACCGCGCACGCCGAACTCGAACACGTCACCCTCGAGCGCGAGCTGGGCCGGTTCAAACGGCAGACGGACCAGCGCTGGGCCGAGCTGGTGTATGACGGTCTTTGGTACTCGCCGCTGAAGGTCGCCCTGGAGAGTTTCGTCGTCAAAACACAGGAGCACGTGTCCGGCGAGATCCGAATGGTGTTGCACGGCGGCCACATTGCGGTCAACGGCCGCCGCAGCTCGGAATCTCTCTACGACTTCAACCTGGCCACCTACGACGAGGGCGACAGCTTCGACCAGTCCGCCGCCAAGGGCTTCGTCTACGTGCACGGGCTGTCGTCCAAGCTGTCCGCCCGCCGGGACTTAGCCTCGGACGAAAAAGCCACCGAGGAACAGTGAGCACTCGCGAGGGGTCACTGTGGGGCGGACGGTTCGCCGATGGGCCGTCTGACGCGCTGGCCGCGCTGAGCAAGTCCACCCACTTCGACTGGGTGCTGGCGCCTTACGACGTCATCGCGTCGCGGGCGCACACCATCGTGTTGTTCCGGGCCGGGCTGCTCACCGAGGAACAGCGCGACGGGCTGCTGGTTGGGTTGGACAGCCTCGCCGAGGACATCGCCGACGGCAGTTTCGGCCCGCTGGTGACCGACGAGGACGTGCACGGCGCGCTGGAGCGCGGACTGATCGACCGGGTCGGGCCGGATTTGGGCGGCCGGCTGCGGGCCGGCCGGTCCCGCAACGACCAGGTGGCCACGCTGTTCCGGATGTGGCTTCGCGACGCGGTGCGACGGGTCGCCGCCGGAGCGCTCGACGTCGTCGGCGCACTGGCCGCCCAGGCCGAAGCCCACCCGACGGCGATCATGCCCGGCAAGACCCACATGCAGTCCGCCCAGCCGATCCTGCTGGCCCACCACCTGCTCGCGCACGCCCATCCCTTGCTGCGCGATGTGGACCGCATCGCCGACTTCGACAAACGCGCGGCGGTGTCGCCGTACGGATCGGGGGCGCTGGCCGGCTCGTCGCTGGGCCTGGATCCGGACGCGATCGCCGCGGACCTGGGTTTTGCCACCGCCGCCACCAATTCCATCGATGCGACGGCCGCTCGGGATTTTGCCGCCGAGGCGGCCTTCGTCCTGGCCATGATCGGCGTGGACCTGTCCCGGCTGGCCGAGGACATCATCATCTGGAGCTCGACGGAGTTCGGCTACGTCACGCTGCACGATTCCTGGTCGACCGGCAGCTCGATCATGCCGCAGAAGAAGAACCCCGACATCGCGGAACTCGCCCGCGGCAAGTCCGGGCGGCTGATCGGCAACCTGGCCGGGCTGCTGGCCACACTGAAGGCCCAGCCGCTGGCCTACAACCGTGACCTGCAAGAGGACAAGGAGCCGGTGTTCGATTCGGTGGCCCAGCTGGAGCTGCTGTTGCCGGCGATGGCCGGCCTGGTGGGCAGCCTGACCTTCCACGTCGAGCGGATGGCGGCGTTGGCCCCGGCCGGCTACACCCTGGCCACCGACATCGCCGAATGGCTGGTCCGCCAGGGAGTGCCGTTTCGGTCGGCACACGAGGCCGCGGGTGCGGCCGTGCGCGCCGCCGAGGGCCGCGGTGTCGGGCTCGAGGAGCTGACCGACGACGAGCTCGCGGCCATCAGCCCCGAGCTGACGCCCCAGGTCCGTGAGGTGCTGACCATCGAAGGCTCGGTGTCCTCGCGCGACGCCCGCGGTGGCACCGCGCCCAGCCAAGTCGCCGACCAATTGCGTGGCGTCCTGGACAGCTGTGAACGGCTGCGGGCTGCGGCTGCGCGAACAATTCGAACGCTGACTCGCGCCGCCGACCTCGCGGTTTGCGGTGGTCATTGTCTCAGGTCAGCGGCATATTGCGGCGCGGCCCGCGCAAGCAGACTAAACTCGCAGCTCGAAGCCAACTAAGGTTGAACCGGTCGACCTGCATGTTCGTCACCAAGGGGTGGGACCAATGAGCGTCATCGCAGGCGTGTTCGGTGCGTTGCCGCCGTATCGCTATTCACAGCGCGAACTCACCGACTTTTTCCTCAGCATTCCCGGTTTTGAGGACTACGAAGACATCGTTCGGCAGCTGCATACCAGCGCCAAAGTCAACAGCCGTCATCTGGTCATCCCGCTGGAGCGCTATCCGCGGCTGACCGACTTCGGCGTGGCTAACCAGATCTACATCGACAACGCCGTTGAGCTGGGCTGCGAGGCGCTGTCAGGCGCGCTGGACGACGCGGGCCTGCAACCGCGCGACCTCGACGTGCTGATGACGACGACGGTCACCGGGCTCGCGATCCCGTCGATCGATGCCCGGATCGCCGGGCGGCTCGGCCTGCGCGATGACGTGCGGCGAGTGCCGCTGTTCGGCCTTGGTTGCGTGGCCGGGGCGGCCGGCGTGGCCCGGCTGAACGACTACCTCCGTGGCGCTCCCGACGGCGTGGCCGCGTTGGTCTCCGTGGAACTCTGCTCACTGACCTACCCGGGATACAAGCCGTCGCTGGCCGGTCTGGTCGGCAGTGCCCTGTTTGCTGATGGCGCCGCATCGGTGGTTGCCGTGGGCGAGCGTCGCGCCGAACAGATCGGCGCCGGTGGCCCGGACGTCCTCGATTCGCGCAGCCATCTCTACCCGGATTCGTTGCGCACCATGGGCTACGACGTCGGCACCGAGGGGTTCGAGCTGGTGCTGTCCAAGGACGTCGCGGCCGTCGTCGAGCAGTACATCGAAGACGACGTCACCCAGTTTCTGGGGGCGCACGGACTGGCCGCGAGCGACGTCGGCGCCTTCGTCAGCCACCCCGGCGGCCCCAAGGTCATCGAGGCGATCACCGCGGCACTGCGCCTGTCCCCGGACGCCCTGGAACTGACGTGGCGATCGCTCGGCGAGATCGGCAACCTCTCGTCGGCGTCGGTGCTGCACGTCCTGCGTGACACCATCGCCAAGAAGCCGCCCAGCGGAAGCCCGGGTCTGATGCTCGCGATGGGGCCCGGGTTCTGTTCCGAGCTCGTATTGCTGCGCTGGCACTGATGCGAGCGTGTGGACTCCGCCGCCGCTGTTAGGCACCCGAACCCTTGAGTTCGAGTTTCTCGGATGCCGATATCTTGCAGTTAAGCGCGATTACGCAGCTTTGCCCGTTCGATTGGGCAGCACGGAAGGCCGGGTTCGATGAATAGCACTCCTGAAGAGCTGGTCAAGGCCCTCCGCGTGTCGCTGAAAGAGAACGAGCGGCTCAAGCGAGAGAACCGCGAATACCTGGCGGCAGCGACCGAGCCGTTGGCCTTGGTGGGGATGGCATGCCGGTATCCGGGTGGAGTGGACTCCCCGGAGGCATTGTGGGAGATGGTCGTCGACGGGCGCGATGTCGTGTCGGATTTTCCGGCCGACCGCGGCTGGGATTTGGCCGGGCTGTTCGATCCCGATCCCGATGCGACCGGCAAGTCGTACAACCGCTGCGGCGGATTCCTGTCGGGTGTCGCCGATTTCGATGCCGCGTTCTTCGGGATCGCGCCCAGCGAGGCGCTGGCGATGGACCCGCAGCAGCGTTTGTTGCTGGAAGTGTCGTGGGAGGCGTTGGAGCGGGCCGGGATTGACCCGATCACGCTGCGGGGTTCACCGACGGGCGTGTTCGTCGGGGTGTTTCACGGTTCCTATGGGGGCCAGGGACGCGTCCCAGGCGACCTGGAGAGATACGGACTGCGCGGTTCGACGCTGAGTGTCGCGTCGGGGCGGGTCGCGTATTCGCTGGGGCTTCAGGGCCCGGCGGTGTCGGTGGACACCGCGTGCTCGTCGTCGTTAGTGGCGCTGCACCTGGCCGCGCGGTCGCTGCGATCGGGCGAATGCGATGTGGCGCTGGTCGGCGGCGTGACGGTGATGGCCACCCCGGCGATGTTCGTGGAGTTCAGCCGGCAGCGGGCGCTGTCTGCCGACGGCCGGTGCAAGGCGTATGCCGGTGCCGCCGACGGGACCGGTTTCTCCGAGGGTGTCGGAGCGCTGGTGCTGGAGCGGCTGGCCGATGCGCGGCGGTTGGGTCATCGGGTGCTGGCGGTGGTGCGGGGCTCGGCGGTCAATCAGGACGGCGCCTCCAACGGGCTGGCGACCCCAAACGGGCCCGCGCAGCAGCGGGTGATCCGGGCGGCGCTGCAGAGCGCCCGGCTGGGTACCGCGGATGTGGATCTGGTGGAGGGCCACGGGACCGGCACCACGCTGGGCGATCCGATTGAAGCCCAAGCGATCCTGGCGACCTACGGGCAGGATCGCCCGTCCGATCAGCCGTTGTGGCTGGGGTCGATCAAGTCCAACATGGGCCACACGTCGGCGGCGGCGGGAGTCGCCGGTGTGATCAAGATGGTGCAGGCAATGCGCCATGGCGTCATGCCCAAGACGTTGCATGTCGATGTGCCTACACCGCACGTGGATTGGTCGGCGGGCGCGGTGTCGTTGCTGACCGACCAACGGTCGTGGCCGGAGCTGGATCGCCCGCGCCGCGCCGGGGTGTCGTCCTTCGGGATCAGCGGGACGAATGCGCATGTGATTCTGGAACAAGCTGCGCCGGTGGAAAGTGTTGGGGTGCCTGCTGATAGCGACATGCCGATCGCTCCGTGGGTGTTGTCGGCCCGGTCAGCCGAGGCGCTGTCGGGCCAAGCGCAGCGGTTGCTCGCACGTGTGCAGACCGATCAGCAGCTTGGCGTGGCCGACGTGGGGTTGTCGCTGGTGTCGACACGCTCAGTGTTCGACCATCGGGCCGTGGTCGTCGGCGATCGCGACGAGCTGATGGCTGGGCTGGCCGGGCTGGCCGCCGGCGAGCCGGGCGCCAACGTCGTGGTGGGCCGCGCCCAGGCCGCTGGCAAGACGGTGTTCGTGTTTCCCGGCCAAGGCTCGCAATGGATCGGCATGGGAGCCCAATTGCTGGAAACCGCACCGGTATTCGCCGAGCAGCTGAACCGATGCGAAAAGGCGCTCGGAGAGCACGTGGACTGGTCCTTGATCGATGTCATCCGGGGCGCGGCGGGTGCCCCGGGTCTCGACCGAGTGGACGTGGTGCAGCCGGTGCTCTGGGCGATGATGGTGTCGCTGGCCGAATTGTGGCGTTCGGTGGGCGTACATCCCGACGCGGTCATCGGCCACTCGCAGGGCGAGATCGCGGCCGCATACGTGGCCGGTGCGCTGTCGCTGGAGGATGCCGCCCGGGTGGTGGCGCTGCGCAGCCGGCTCTTGGTGCAGTTGTCGGGCGCCGGCGGCATGGTCTCGCTGGCATGCGGCCTGGCGCGGGCGCGCGAGCTGTTGGCGCCGTCGGGCGATCGTCTGAATATCGCTGCGGTCAACGGTGTTTCGGCAATCGTCGTCTCCGGCGAGGTGGACGCGCTGGAAGATCTGGTGCGGCGCTGCGAGAGCGCCGACGTGCGTGCCCGCAGGATCGATGTCGACTATGCTTCGCACTCGGCGCAAATCGACGCGATCCGCGAACCGCTTGCCCAGGCCCTGATCGGCATCGAGCCACGATCGTCGTCGGTCACCTTCTTCTCCACCGTCACCGGCGAAGTCCTCGACACCGCGGGCCTGAACGCCGACTACTGGTACCGCAGCATCCGCCAGACCGTGCAATTCGAGCAGGCGGTGCGCACCGCGAGTGACGCCGGGTATCGGGTTTTCATCGAGTCGAGCCCGCATCCGGTGCTGATCGCCGGCATCGAAGACACCGTTGCGGATCGAAACCTTGCCGATGCCATCGTCATTCCGTCGCTGGGCCGCGACGACGGCGGGTTGGACAGGTTTTGGCTGTCTGCGGGGCAGGCTCACGTCGCGGGTGTTGAGGTGGATTGGCGTTCGGTGTTCTCCGGGGGACACCATGTGGACTTGCCGACGTACGCGTTTCAGGGTCGACGATTCTGGTTGCCGCCGTTAGGCATTGGTGGCAGTGATCTGGGTGGGCTGGGCTTGGCCGGGGCCGAGCACGGCTTACTGGGCGCGGTGGTGCAGCGACCCGATTCCGGTGCGGTGGTGTTGACCGGCCGGCTGTCGTTGGCGGCGCAGCCGTGGCTGACCGATCACGCGGTGGCCGGGGTGGTGCTGTTTCCCGGGGCCGGGTTCGTGGAGTTGGCGTTGCGGGCCGGTGACGAGGTCGGTTGTGCCGTGGTCGAGGAGCTGACGCTGTCGGCTCCGCTGCTGTTGCCGGCGGCCGACGGGGTCCAGGTGCAGGTCGTGGTCGGTGCCGCGGGTAGCGCGGGCCGGCGGGCCGTGTCGGTGTATTCACGCGGCCCGCAGGCCGATGCGGAATGGGCACTGCACGCCGAGGGGGCGCTGAGCACGGGCTCGTGCAGTCCGGCCGCGGACTTGTCGGTGTGGCCGCCGGTGGGAGCGGTCGCGGTGGACGTGGCCGACGCGTACGAGCAGCTGACCCGGCGGGGGTACGAGTACGGTCCGGCGTTTCAGGGTCTGGACGCCATGTGGCGGCTCGGCAACGAAGTCTTCGCCGAAGTCGCCGTGCCCGAGGTCGCCGGCGTCAAGGTGGACAGTTTCGGAATCCATCCAGTGCTGGTGGATGCCGCGCTGCACGCGATGGGAGTGGTCGGCGACCAGGCCGAGACGATGTTGCCGTTCTCCTGGCAGGGTGTGTGTTTGCACGCGGCCGGGGCGTCGCGGGCGCGGGTTCGGATAGCACCGGTCGGCGTCAGCGCGGTGTCGGTGGATTTGGCCGACGGCGCGGGCCTGCCGATTCTGTCGGTGCGCGAGTTGGTGGTTCGTCCCGTCTCGGCGGCACAGCTGACGGCGGTAGCCGCGGCTCCGCGCGCCGGCGGCGGGTTGCTGGAGGTGACCTGGTCGCCGGTTACCTTGGAGTCCAACACTATTGCCACCGAAGATGTGACGGTGTGGGAGCCGACGTCCGGAACCGGTGATGCGGTGGCATCGGTGTATGCGGCCACGCACGAAGCCTTGGGCGTGTTGCAGTCGTGGCTGGCCGGTGACGACGCCCGGGTGCTGGTGGTGCTGACTCATGGCGCCGTCGGGCTGGCCGGTGAGGATGTCACGGATCTGGCCGGCGCGGCGGTCTGGGGCTTGGTGCGCTCGGCGCAGGCCGAGCAGCCGGGACGGCTGGTGCTGGTCGACTCGGACGGATCATTGGACGTCGCGGAGGTAGTCGCTTGTGGTGAGCCGCAATTGGTGGTGCGCTCCGGCGTCGCGCACGCCGCTCGACTGACCCCGGCACGGTCGGTGGCGACACTGCCGGCAGGGCAGTGGCGGATGGGCGTCGGCGGCGCCGGCACCCTGGAGGATCTGGTGGTACGTCCGCTGGCTCGTGCGGAGCTGGCCGCCGGTCAGGTGCGGGTGGCGGTCGCTGCGGTCGGGGTGAACTTCCGGGATGTGCTGATGGCGTTGGGGATGTATCCCGGCGGTGGCGAGATCGGTGTCGAGGGCTCCGGCGTGATCGTCGAGGTCGGTCCCGGAGTTCAGGGGCTTTGCGTCGGCGATGCCGTGATGGGTCTGTTGGGGGTGGTCGGTTCTGAGGCCGTGATCGACGCGCGGTTGGTGACCACGGTGCCGACGGAATGGTCGTTGGTACAAGCCGCCGGCGTGCCGGTCGTGTTCCTGACCGCTCTGTACGGCCTATCGGTGTTGGCCGGAGTCAAAGCCGGGGACAAGGTCCTGGTGCACGCCGCCACCGGCGGGGTGGGCATGGCCGCCGTGCAGCTGGCCCGGCATTGGGGCGCGGAGGTGTTCGCTACTGCCAGCCGCGGCAAGTGGGACACCCTGCGGGCGATGGGCTTTGACGACGATCACATCGGTGATACCCGGACCGTGGAGTTCGAGGAGAAGTTTCTGGCGACGACCGGCGGCGCCGGAGTCGATGTGGTACTCAACTCGCTGGCCGGGGAGTTCCTCGACGCCTCGCTGCGACTGTTGGTCCGCGGCGGGCGCTTCATCGAGATGGGCAAGACCGACCTTCGCGACCCCGAGGCGGTCGCGGCGCAGCACCACGGCGTGTACTACCGGGCCTTCGACCTGATCGAGGCGGGCCCAGATCTCACCGCGACGATGCTTTCCGACCTGTTGGAGATGTTCGGCGCCGGCGTATTGAAGCCGTTGCCGGTCAAGACATTTGACGTGCGATGCGCCTCGTCGGCGTATCGGTTCGTCAGCCAGGCCCGGCACACCGGCAAGGTTGTCCTCACCGTCCCCGATGGCCCCGGCGACGCCGTGCTCACGGGCTCGGGTGGTGGCCTGGCCGGCGGCAGCGTGCTGATCACCGGGGGCACCGGGATGGCCGGTTCGGCGGTGGCCGAACATCTGGTGGCCCACTACGGGGTAGGCCACGTGGTGTTGGTCAGCCGCAGCGGCGCCGACGGCGAGGGTGTGGCGGAACTGGTGGACCGGCTCAACGAAGCCGGGGCCGAGGTGTCGGTGGCGGCCTGCGATGTCAGCGACCGGGATGCGGTCGCGGATTTGATAACTGCGCTGCCCGCGCGATACCCGCTCAAGGGCGTGTTCCATGCCGCTGGGGTCCTCGACGACGGGCTGATCGCCTCGTTGACACCGCAACGAGTGGATACCGTGCTGCGGGCCAAGGTCGACGGCGCCTGGAACCTACACGAGCTCACCCGTGATCTGGATTTGTCGGCATTCGTGATGTTCTCGTCGATGGCCGGGATCGTGGGTTCCGCCGGCCAGGGCAACTACGCGGCGGCGAACAGCTTCCTCGACGAGTTAGCCGCCCACCGGCGGGCACAGGGCCTGCCGGGGTTGTCGGTGGCCTGGGGACTGTGGGAACAGGCCAGCGGCATGACCCAACACCTCGACGAGCGTGACAAGGCCCGCATGAGCCGAATCGGGCTCGCGCCCATGGCAACTGCGCAGGCACTGCGACTCTTCGATACCGCGATGCTGGCCGAGCGCCCGATGCTGGTCGCCGCCCGCATCGACCCCGGTGCGCTGGCCGACAACGGCGCCTCACTGCCCCCGCTGCTGAGTCAGCTGGCCGCCCGACCCATTCGGCGTGTCATCGACGAGACCGATACCACCTCCGCCTCGACGACCGGCCTCGTCGTCCGCCTGCAGGGCCTGTCGGCCGAGCAGCGACACAGCGAACTGGTGGACCTGGTCTGCCGCAACGCCGCTACCGTGCTGGGCCGTCCCAATACCGGAGACATCAACGCCGGCAGCGTCTTCCAAGACCTCGGGTTCGACTCACTGACCGCCGTCGAACTACGCAACCGGCTCAAAGCCGCCACCGGACTGACCCTTTCACCAACGCTGATCTTCGACTACCCGACGCCGATCGTCCTGGCCGAGCACCTCGACACCCGGCTGGTGGTTCCCGCCACTCCTACCGAGCAGCCCAACCTGATGGGCCGCTTCAACGACATCACCCGGGAGCTGCAAACGCTGCTGAGCCAACCCGACTGGCAGCCCGGAGACAAGCCGCACCTGACCACCCGCATCCAGACGTTGCTGACCACGCTCAGCGCCCACCTGGATCCATCCGACCAGCAGGAAGCCGAGGACGAGGACATCCACAGTGCCAGCGAAAGCGAACTGTTCGCCATCCTCGACGAAGAACTCGGCTCGTAAGACGCCAAGGAGCGCCAGTGTCGGACACCGACAAACACCTTGATTACCTGAAGCGGCTCACCGCGGATCTGCGGCGCACGCGACGGCGCGTGGCGGAGCTGGAAGGCAAGCTGTCCGAGCCGGTGGCGGTGGTCGGGATGGCGTGCCGGTATCCGGGCGGAGTGGATTCGCCGGAGGCCTTGTGGCAGATGGTGGTTGAGGGCCGCGACGCCGTGTCGGATTTCCCCGCGGACCGGGGCTGGGACGTCGCGGGGTTGTTCGATCCCGACCCCGATGCCCCCGGCAAAATGTATGTCCGCCAGGGATCGTTTCTCGCCGACGCAGGCGATTTCGATGCCGGGTTCTTCGGCGTCGGCCCCAGCGAGGCGCTGGCGATGGATCCACAGCAGCGGTTGATGCTGGAGCTGTCATGGGAAGCCTTGGAGCGCACCGGGATTGACCCGTTGGGATTGCGGGGATCGGCGACCGGTGTATTCGCCGGGGTGATCCATGCCGGCTACGGCGGCCAGGTGGAAGGCGAGCTGGAGGGCTACGGGCTCACCGGCTCGACACTGAGCGTGGCCTCGGGCCGGGTGTCCTACGTGCTGGGCTTGGAGGGCCCGGCCGTGTCGGTGGATACGGCGTGCTCGTCGTCGCTGGTGGCGTTGCACTTGGCCGCGCAGTCGCTGCGGTCCGGCGAATGCGACCTGGCCCTGGTCGGTGGCGTCACCGTAATGGCCACGCCCGCGGCCTTTGTCGAATTCAGCCGTCAGCGGGCGCTGGCCGCCGATGGCCGGTGCAAGGTCTATGCCGGGGCGGCCGACGGCACCGCATGGTCGGAAGGCGCCGGTGTCCTGGTGGTGGAGCGCCTCGCCGACGCACGACGAGCCGGGCACCCGGTGCTGGCGATCGTGCGCGCTACCGCCGTCAATCAGGACGGCGCCTCCAACGGGTTGACCGCCCCGAACGGGCCTTCCCAGCAACGGGTCATCCGCACGGCACTGGCCAGCGCGGGCCTGACGGCCGCGGATGTCGACGTGGTCGAGGGACACGGCACCGGGACCGTGCTCGGGGATCCGATTGAGGCGCAAGCGCTGTTGGCGACCTATGGCCAGGATCGGCCAGCGGATCGTCCGCTGTGGTTGGGCTCGATCAAATCCAACATCGGGCACACCTCGGCGGCCGCGGGTGTGGCCGGAGTGATCAAGATGATCGAGGCGATCCAGCACGAGGTGCTGCCGCAGACGTTGCACGTGGATGTGCCGTCGCCGCACGTGGATTGGTCGGCGGGCACGGTGTCGTTGTTGACGGAATCGCGGGCGTGGCCGAGCGGCGGGGGGCCGCGCCGGGCGGGGGTGTCGTCGTTCGGGATCAGCGGGACGAACGCGCACGTGATCATCGAGGAACCGCCGGTTGCGGAGGCCGAAAGCGTTGCGGTGCAACCCGAGGCGCGGGCGACGGCGTGGGTGCTGTCGGCCCGCTCGGAGCAGGCGCTGGCAAATCAGGCCAAGCGGTTGCTCGCGCACGTGTCCGGCAATGCCGACCTCAGCCCTGTCGATGTGGCGTGGTCGTTGGTGACGACACGTGCGGTGTTCGACCATCGGGCCGTGGTGGTCGGCGCGGATCGGGACCGTCTCGAGGAAGGCTTGCTGGCGCTGGCCACCGCTGAGCCTGGCGCGGGAGTGACGGTGGGGCGTGTCCGTTCGGCCGGCAAGACGGTGTTCGTCTTTCCCGGCCAGGGGTCGCAATGGCTCGGGATGGGCGAGCAGCTCTACGGCCGTTTCCCGGAATTCGCGCAGGCGTTTGACGATGCGGTCGCCGCGTTGGATCCGCACCTGCGGTTGCCGCTGCGTCAGGTGATGTGGGGCAGCGATGCCGAATTGCTGCAGAGCACGGAGTTCGCGCAGTCGGCGCTGTTCGCCGTCGAGGTGGCGTTGGCAGCGTTGCTCGGGCACTGGGGTGTGCTGCCCGATGTGGTGACGGGCCATTCCGTCGGCGAGATCACCGCGGCCTATGTGGCGGGCGTGCTGTCGCTTGCGGATGCGGCCAAAGTGGTGGCAGGGCGCGGGCGGTTGATGGCCGCGTTGCCATCCGGGGGCGCGATGGCCGCGGTCGCGACCAGCGAAGCGGAAGTAGCGCCCCTGTTGACGGCGGAGGTGAATCTCGCTGCGGTCAATGCCCCTAACGCGGTGGTGATTTCGGGTGCCGACGCCGCGGTCTCCGCGGTGGCCGATGCGCTGACGCGGCAGGGCCGGCGGGTCCACCGCCTGGCGGTTTCGCACGCGTTCCATTCCGCGCTGATGGAGCCGATGCTCGAGGAGTTCGCCCGGCTGGTGTCCGGAGTCTCGGCCTTGCCACCGCGAATCGGCTTGGTGTCCAACCTGACTGGGCAATTGGCCGGTCCCGGTTACGGGTCGCCACAATACTGGGTCGACCACGTGCGCCAGCCGGTCCGTTTCGCCGACGGGGTTCGGGCCGCCGAGGCGTTGGGCGCCCGGGCGTTCGTGGAGGTCGGTCCGGGCCGCGGTCTCACCGCCGCCGTGGAGCAGTCGTTGACCAGCGAGCAGGCGACATCGGTGGTCATGCTCGCCAAAGATCGTCCCGAAGCAGAATCGGCGCTGGCCGCGCTCGGGCATCTGTTCACCATCGGTGTTTCAGTGGACTGGCCCGCGGCGATCGGGGACGGGCACCGCGTCGACCTACCGACGTATGGGTTTGTCCGGCAGCGGTTCTGGCTTCCTCTTACAGCGGTGGGCTCCGGCAACGTGAGCAGTGTCGGCCTGGCCCGGGCCGCGCACCCGTTGCTGGGCGCCGTGGTGGAGCGGCCCGACTCCGGCGGCGTGGTGCTGACGGGCTCGCTGTCCGTGGGCGGATCGCCGTGGCTCGCCGATCACGTCGTGGACGGCGTGGTGTTGTTCCCGGGCGCCGGATTCGTGGAGTTGGCATTGCGGGCCGGCGATGAGGTCGGCTGTTCCGTGGTCGACGAGCTCACGTTGCTGGCGCCGTTGGTGCTGCCGCCGGGTGGCGCAGCTCGCGTGCAGGTCGTCGTGGACGCCGCGGGGGAGTCGGGCCGTCGGGCCCTGTGGGTGTATTCGCGTGGTGCGGCACCGGATTCGATGTGGGCGCTGCATGCGCAGGGCACCTTGAGTGCCGCGCAGCCCGAACCCGCCGCGGACCTGTCGGTGTGGCCTCCGGTCGGGGCCTCCGCTGTCGAAGTCGGCGACGTGTACGAGGTGCTGGCGGCGCGGGGCTACGACTACGGGCCCGCCTTCCGCGGCCTTCGAACCCTGTGGCGGCGCGGGCACGAGGTCTTTGCCGAAGTGTCCGCAGGCGAGGGCGTAACCATGGGCGGCTTCGGGATTCATCCCGTCGTGCTGGATGCTGCGTTGCATGCCTGGGGCATTGCCGAGGGCGGCGATGCGACCATGCTGCCCTTCTCCTGGCAGGGAGTCTGCCTGCACGCCGCCGGGGCATCGCGGGTTCGGGTTCGCATAGCGCCGGCCGGCACCGGAGCGGTGTCGGTGGACTTGGCCGACGGCACCGGCCTGCCGGTTTTGTCGGTGCGGGAGTTGGTGGTTCGTCCGATCTCGATCGGCGCGCTGTCGGCCGCGCTGGCGGCCGCTGCCGGGGGTGGTGGTGGCCTGTATGAAGTCGCTTGGTCCCCGGTGCCGTTGGAGCCCAACGCTGTTGCCGCTGTGAACCCGACGGTGTGGGACCCGAGTTCGGGAACCGGCGATGGGGTCGGGTCGGTGTATGCGGCCACGCATGAAGCGTTGGGGGTGTTGCAGTCGTGGCTGGCCGGTAGCGACGCCGGGCCGTTCGTCGTGCTGACTCATGGCGCGGTGGGCTTGGCCGGTGAGGATGTCACGGATCTTGCGGGTGCGGCGGTGTGGGGTTTGGTGCGCTCGGCGCAGGCCGAGCAGCCCGGCGGGGTGGTGCTGGTCGATTCGGATGGATCGTTGGATGTTGCCGAGGTCATCGCTTGTGGTGAGCCGCAATTGGTGGTCCGTTCCGGCGTCGCGCATGCGGCTCGACTGGGTGCGGTGGGGGCCGGCGCGGTGCTGGAGCTGCCAGCGGGCGGATGGCGATTGGCCGCGGGCGGCGGCGGCACCTTGGAAGACGTGGTGGTCGCCCCGGCCGGGCCGGTGGAGCTTGCCGCCGGGCAGGTGCGGGTGGCGGTCGCCGCGGTCGGGGTGAACTTCCGGGATGTCCTGGTGGCGTTGGGGATGTACCCGGGCGGCGGAGAGCTCGGCGCCGAGGGCGCGGGCGTCGTGCTCGAGGTCGGGCCCGGCGTTCAGGGGCTTTCCGTTGGCGATCCGGTGTTGGGGTTGGTGGGGGTCGTCGGTTCTGAGGCGGTGGTGGATGCCCGGTTGGTGACCGCGGTGCCGGCGGGATGGTCGTCGGCAGAGGCCGCCAGCGTGCCGGTGGTGTTCTTGACCGCCCTGTACGGGTTGTCGGTGTTGGCCGGCCTCAAGGCCGGCGAGCGGGTGCTGGTGCATGCCGCCACCGGAGGGGTGGGAATGGCGGCCGTGCAGCTGGCCCGGCATTGGGGTGCGGAGGTGTTCGCGACTGCCAGCCGCGGTAAGTGGGACACGTTGCGCGCGATGGGCTTTGACGACGATCACATCGGCGATACCCGAACTTTGGAGTTCGAGGAGAAGTTTCTGGCGACGACCGGCGGCGCCGGAGTCGATGTGGTGCTCAACTCGCTGGCCGGGGAGTTCCTCGATGCCTCGCTGCGGTTGTTGGTGGGCGGCGGGCGTTTCATCGAGATGGGCAAGACCGACCTTCGCGACCCGGAGGCGGTCGCGGAGCAACACCAGGGCGTGCGATATCGGGCATTCGATCTGATGGAGGCCGGCCCGGACCACATCGCATCGATGTTGTCGGACTTGATCGAACTGTTCGACGCGGGCGTCTTGAAACCATTGCCGGTCAAGACGTTTGACGTGAGGTGCGCGTCGGCGGCATATCGGTTTGTCAGTCAGGCCCGTCAGATCGGCAAGGTGGTGCTGACTCTGCCGGATGGTCCGGATGATCCGGTGCTGGCGAGTTCGGGTGGTGGCCTGGCCGGCGGCAGTGTGGTGATCACCGGGGGCACCGGGATGGCCGGTTCTGCGGTGGCCGCGCATTTGGTGGCGCGGTATGGCGTGGGCCATGTGGTGCTGGTCAGTCGCAGCGGCGCCGACGGCGAGGGGGTGGCGGAGCTGCTGGACCGGCTCAAAGCCGCCGGGGCCGAGGTGTCGGTCGTGGCCTGCGATGTCAGCGATCGGGATGCGGTCGCGGATTTGATAGCTGGGTTGCCGGACCAATATCCCCTGAAAGGTGTGTTCCATGCCGCCGGGGTGATCGATGATGGGCTGATCGCCTCGTTGACACCGGATCGGGTGGATACCGTGCTGCGGAGCAAGGTCGACGGCGCCTGGAATCTACACGAGCTCACCCGCGACATGGATTTGTCGGCGTTCGTGATGTTCTCGTCGATGGCCGGCATTGTGGGTTCGCCGGGCCAGGGCAACTATGCCGCGGCGAACAGCTTCCTCGACGGCTTGGCCGCCTACCGGCGGGCGCATGGCATGGCGGGATTGTCGGTGGCCTGGGGACTGTGGGAACAGGCCAGCGGCATGACGCAACACCTCAGCGATCGCGACAAAGCCCGGATGAGCCGGGGCGGGCTGGCACCACTGTCCACCCCTCATGCGCTACAGCTGTTCGACGAGGCCATGCTGGCCGACCGCCCGCTGCTGGTTGCCGCCCGCATCGACGCGGCGGTGCTGGGCGCCGGCGGCGCCGTGCCGCCGGTGCTGCGTGACCTGGTCGCTCGGCCGGGGCGGCGACTCATCAGCGATACCGGCGCATCGGTGTCGACGTCGGGGTTGGCCACCCGGCTGCAGGGCCTAAGTCCCGAGCAGCGTCACCATCAATTGGTGGAATTGGTGTGCACCAACGCCGCAACCGTTTTGGGCAGGTCCAGTGCCGATATCGAGGGCCAGCTGCCGTTCCAAGACCTCGGCTTCGACTCGCTCACCGCGGTGGAGCTGCGCAACCGTCTCAAAACCGCTTCCGGGCTTACCCTTTCGCCGAACCTGATCTTCGACTTTCCCACGCCGGCAGCGCTGGCCGAACATATCGACGCCCAGCTCAGCGCCGTGACGACCGATGCGCCCGCGGCCGGGCCGGACCAGCTGGCCCGCTTCAACGACATCGCGCGTGAACTGCAAACGCTGGTCAATCAACCCAATTGGACGGAGGAAGACAAAACCCGCCTGGGCGCCCGCATCCAAGCCATCCTGACCGAGCTCGAAAGCCCACCGCCGCTGACGGCCAACGAGGCGCACGCACCCGACGACGACATCACCACCGCGACCGAGCGCGAACTGTTCGCCATCCTCGATGACGATTTCGGCCCCTGATGTCCCCCACAGACGTAGCAATCATCGGCCTCGCCTGCAGGTTGCCCGGCGCCGCCACCACCCGTGACTTCTGGCATCTCGTTCGTGACGGAGTGGAAGTGAACGAGTTGCCCGGCAACATCGCCGAGTTCGACGCGGACTTTTTCAACCTGTCGCCCCGCGAGGCCTGCGCGATGGACCCGCGCCAGCGGCTGGCGCTCGAATTGGCCTGGGAGCTTTTCGAAGACGCATTCCTGATTCCGGAAACCCTGCGCGGCGAACCGGTTTCGATTTTCCTGGGTGCGATGACCGACGACTACGCGGTCCTGACGCTTCGCGAGGGCTCCGACAAGCTCGATCATCATTCGTTCGGCGGCGTCAGCCGCGCAATGATCGCCAACCGGATCTCATATGCCCTCGGGTTGCAAGGCTCAAGCATGATCGTAGATTCCGGTCAATCGTCTTCGCTCGTCGCGGTGCACCTCGCCTGCGAAAGCCTGCGCGCGGGCGAGGTGCGGCTCGCGATAGCCGGCGGAATCCATCTCAACCTGGCCGACGAAACCGCCATGCTGGAAAAGGAATTCGGCGCGACATCAACGTCCGGCCATACCTACGCATTCGATGGCCGCGCGGATGGCTACGTGCGGGCCGAAGGCGCCGGCATGGTGCTGCTGAAACCGTTGAGCGACGCCATCAGGGACGGAAACCGGATCCGTGCAGTCATCCGGGGGAGTGCGGTCGGCAATGCCGGACACAGCTCCGCCGGCCAGACGGTGCCCTCGGTCCCGGGACAGGCCGACGTCATCCGCCGGGCGCTCGCGCGCGCCGGCCTGGGCAGCGATGACATCGACTACATCGAGGCTCACGGCACCGGAACCGAAGTCGGCGACCCGGTCGAGGCGAGGGCACTGGGTGAAATATTCGCCGAGCGCCAACACAATCCGGCACTCGTCGGATCGGTGAAAACCAACATCGGCCACACTGGCAGCGCCGCTGGAGTCGCGGGTCTGCTCAAAGCAGTACTCGCCATCGAAAACGCGGTGATCCCGCCAAGTCTCAACTACGACAGCAGCGCCCCCGGCAATGACTTGAAAAGCCATGGGCTGCAGGTCAATACCACTCTGACAGCCTGGCCCGTCCAGGTTCGGCCGCGGCGGGCCGGGGTGTCGTCGTTCGGAATGGGCGGGACGAACGCGCACGTGATCATCGAACAGGCGCCCGTGCAGCCGGAAAGTGTTGTGGCCGAACCTCAACACGACATGCCCCTGGCATGGGTGCTGTCGGCGCGTTCGGAGAAAGCCTTGACCAACCAGGCCGCCCGGTTGGCGGCCCATCTCGCCTCCGACGACCATCTCACGGTGACGGATGTCGCGTGGTCGCTGGCCACCACGCGTTCGGTCTTCGAGCACCGCGCGGTGCTGGTGGGCAGCGATCGCCAAGCCCTCACTGCGGGTTTGACGCGGCTGGCCGATTCAGACCCGGGCGCGATCGCCGGCCGGGCCAGGGCAGCCGGCAAGACCGTGTTCGTGTTTCCCGGGCAGGGCTCCCAATGGCTGGGGATGGGGCGGCAGCTCTACAACCGGTTCCGGGTATTCGCCCGGGCTTTCGACCAAGCGGTCGACGCTGTGGACGCCTATCTGCGCTCGGGTTTGCGAGACGTCATCTGGGGACTCGACCCGGAGCTGCTGGCCAATACCGAATTCGCCCAGCCGGCGCTGTTCGTCATCGAACTGGCAACCGCGGAGCTGCTGCAAGCCTGGGGAATCGAACCCGAGCTGGTGATGGGCCATTCGGTGGGGGAGATCACCGCGGCCCACGTCGCGGGCGTGCTCACGCTTGACGATGCCGCGCGGCTCGTGGTCGCCCGGGGGCGTCTGATGGCGGAGCTGCCGGCCGGTGGCGTGATGATTGCGGTGGCCGCCAGTGAGGACGCGGTGGCCCCGCTACTCACCGATGGGGTCGCGATCGCGGCGGTCAATGCCCAAGACTCCGTGGTGATCTCGGGTGCTGATGACCCGGTGAGTGCCCTGGCTGACCGGTTGGCACAACAGGGTGCGCGGGTGCACCGGCTGGCGGTGTCGCACGCCTTTCATTCGGTGTTGGTAGAGCCGATGATGGACGAGTTCGCCCGCCTGGTGGCCGACATCAAGGCCAGCGATCCGCGGATTGGCTTGGTGTCCAACGTGACTGGGCAGCTGGCCGGTGCTGACTACGGAACGGCACAGTATTGGGTTGAGCATGTGCGCCAGCCGGTGCGGTTCGTCGACGGTGTGCGGTTGGCGGAGTCGCTGGGGGCCAACGTTTTTGTCGAGGTGGGCCCCGCCGCGGGCTTGAGTGCGGCAGTGGAGCACTCGCTGAGCGCCGAGCACGCCGCCGCGCTCGCTACCCTGGCCAAGGACCCGCCCGAAGTCGACGCGCTGCTGACCGCGGCCGGCCAACTATTCGCGCACGGCGCGACGGTTGATTGGCCATCCGTTCTGAACGGCCTGGGCGGCCGCCGAATCGAGTTGCCGACGTATGGCTTTGCCCGGCAGCGTTTTTGGCTGGGGTCGGGCGCAGACATGCCGGCGCCGGTAAGCCGGGCAGCGGACCTGGCTGAGCAGCTGCAGGCACTGGCCCCCGACGAGCAGCACCGCCGGCTGGTGGAATTGGTGTGCGCGCATGCGGCGACCGTGCTGGGGCATTCGAGCAGTCGTGACCTCGATGCCGAGCGCGCTTTTACCGACATCGGCTTTGAATCACTCACCGGCGTCGAACTTCGCAACCGTCTCAAAGCGGCGACCGGGTTGGCGTTGTCACGCACCCTGATCTTCGACTTCCCCAATCCCTCGGCGTTGGCCGATCACCTGCGTCGTCAACTGCTGCACGAGGAACGCGAGGACTCCGGCGAGGAAAAGATCTGGTCTTCGCTGCGAAAAATTCCACTGCGCGAACTTCGCCGAACCGGCTTGCTGGACAAACTACTCCTGCTGGCCGGCGAGTCCGAAATGCCGCTTGCCGATCCCGAGGTCAGTAACGACGTCATCGACTCGTTGAGCGCCGACGCGTTGATTGCTATGGCGTTGGAGTCTGGCAAAGCGGATGATGCTGAATAACGAAATCCCTGCTGGCGGGCCTGATTACGCGTGCGTTATCCGACACATGTTGAATAGCCGTATCTTTGCGGGCCTGAACCAGAGCGCATAAGCTTTCGTGCATATGGGGGAACCGCTTTGAGTAGCGGCTTTTGAGCAGAGGCTAGGTATGAGCGTTATCGCAGGTGTGTTCGGTGCATTGCCGCCGCACCGCTACAGCCAGCGCGAGATTACCGACCGATTCGTCGAGTTACCGGTTTTGGCCGAGCACGAGGACATCGTCCGGCGGCTGCACGCCGGCGCGAAGGTCAATAGCCGCCACCTGGTACTGCCACTCGAGCAATACTCGTCGCTGAATGACTTCACCGAGACGAACGAGATCTTCATCGAAAACGCCGTCAACCTTGGCTGCGAGGCGCTGCTGGGCGCTCTTGACGAGGCGGGGCTGCAGCCCCAAGACGTCGACATGATCGCCACCACGACCGTCACCGGTGTTGCGGTGCCGTCGCTGGATGCCCGCATCGCGGGACGGATCGGCCTGCGCCCGGATGTGCGCCGGGTGCCGCTGTTCGGTCTGGGCTGCGCGGCCGGGGCCGCGGGGGTGGCCACGCTGCACAACTATCTGCGGGGTGCGCCCGAGGGCGTCGCTGTCCTGGTGTCCGTCGAGCTGTGCTCGCTGACCTTCCCCACGGTCAAGCCGACGGTCTCGGGGCTGGTCGCGACCGCGATGTTCGGCGATGGGGCGGCCGCGGTGGTCGCCGTCGGTGATCGTCGCGCCGAACAGGACCGGCAGTTACGTCCCAGCGGGCCCGACATCGTCGATTCGCGCAGCCGCCTCTACCCGGATTCGCTGCACGTCATGGCCTGGAACGTCGGTCCCGGCGGCCTGCAGCCCGTGTTCTCCCCGGAGCTCGCCACGGTGATCGAGCGGCACCTGGCCGATGATGTCGACCGGTTCCTCAGCGGGCACGGGCTGACCAAGGACGACATCGAAGCATGGGTGGCCCATCCGGGTGGCCCGAAGGTGATCAGTGCGATCGGCAAGAGTCTCGACCTGCGCCCGGAGGCGCTGGAGCTGACCTGGCGCTCGCTGGGCGAGATCGCCAACCTCTCGTCGGCCTCCGTGCTGCACGTCCTGCGCGACACGATTGCCAAACCGCCGGCGGGCGGCAGCCCGGGGCTGATTGTCGCGATGGGCCCCGGATTCTCCTCCGAACTGGTGCTACTGCGCTGGCACTGAGTCGGCGATATCGACGACCAGGCCCGGCTTCGGGCTCAACGCCGCCAGATTGGCGGCGCGGATGCGCTGCGCGGGCAGCCGTAGCTTCGTTCTGGCGACCAGCCGGGCGAGCATGACCGTCATCTCGGTCGTGGCCATCACTGCCCCGATGCATCGGTGCAGCCCGCCGCTGAATGGAATGAACTCATGCGGTGCGGGCTTGCGGTAGTCGGCTGACCCCGGATCCCAGCGTGCCGGCCGGAACTCTCTGGGGTCCGGCCACAGCTCAGGCAGCCGGTGGGTGACATACGCGCTGAAGATCAGCAATCGGCCGGCGCGGATGCGGTGCCCGTCGAACGAGAGGTCACGCATTACCCTGCGGGCCGAGATCACGCCGGGTGAGTACAGCCGAAGCGTCTCGTGGACGACGCCGTTGAGGTAGGTCAGCGCTTCGAGGTCGGCCCCAGACCAAGTGTGCGGTGGCTCGTCACCCAGGACGCGGCGGACTTCGTCGGCGGCCTTGTCCCACGCACCGGGCAGGGTCAGCAGCGTGTAGATCGCCCAGGCCAAGGCGCCACTCGTGGTCTCGTAGCCGGCGGTGATCAGCGAGATGATCGAGTCGCGAATCTCGTTGTTGCTCAATGCGTATCCCTCTTCGCCGCGACCATCGATCAACATCGTCATCATGTGGTCGTCGGGTCGCGGCGCAGTGCGCGCGTCGGCGATCTGGGCGTCGATGAAGTCGTTGAGGCGCTTTCGGGCGGCCATCGCCCGTCGCCAGCCCGGCGAGTTGAGTCGCTGCCGCAGCGCCACCACCTGGGGCAGCTGGTGGGTCAGGTCCAGCAAGGGTTGGAGTTGCTCGCCAAGGAAGTCGGACTGCATCGCCAAGCGGGAGCCGAACAGGCTCTCGGCGGTGCTGCGCCGGACCGCCGAGCGGCACTGCCGGTAGATGTCCAGCCGTTGTCCCGGGCGCCAGCCATCGATGACGGTGTCGATATTGGACACCATGGTCTCGACGTAGTCCTGGATCTGCCGGTGGCGCAGCCCCGGGGCCACCACACTGCGGCGGCGGCGGTGGTCGTCTCCGTCACTGACGATCAGCGCGGTGGGCCCGTCGACGATGGCCAGGCTTTCAAAAGTCTGTGCCCAGCTGAATGCGTCGGCGTTGGCAAACACGAACTTGTTCGCTTCGGGCCCCAGTAGATAGGTGTAGCCGTGCCGGCCGACGCCGGAATCGATGACCGGGCCCCGGAGCCGGTACAGGGCGAGCAACGCTTCGCCGGGCAGATAGGGCACCGGGCGATGAGTACTCATTCGAGCACCTCCGACAACTCCAGCCAGCGTCCCTCCAACGTACCGACCTCGTCTTCGAGGGCGCGTAACTCTGCGGTCAGCCGGCCGATGGCGACGTGATCGGACTGGTCATGGTCGGCGAGCTCGGTGTGTTTGGCCGCGATGCGATCGGCCAGCCGGGCGAGCTGGCGGTCGACCGAGGACAGCTCCTTCTCGGCTGCGCGGCGTTGTGCCCCGGACATCGCCTCGGGCGTGGGGGTTGCCCGCGGCGGTTCCGGGGTGCCCGCGAAATGGGCGGCCAGCCGCAGGTATTCGTCGACGCCGCCCGGCAGGTGGCGCAACCGGCCGTCGAGAATGGCGTACTGCTGATCGGTGATCCGCTCCAGCAGATATCGGTCGTGCGAAACGACGATCAGGGTGCCCGGCCAGGAGTCGAGCAGATCCTCGGTTGCCGTCAGCATGTCGGTGTCGACGTCGTTGGTGGGCTCGTCGAGGAGCAGGACGTTCGGCTCGGACAACAGCGTGAGCATCAGCTGCAGCCGGCGCCGCTGCCCGCCGGAGAGTTCGCCGACCCGCGCGGACAGCTCGGTGAAGCCGAGTCGCTCCAGTAGCTGAGCCGGGGTGACCTCGCGGCCTTCGACCTCATACCCGCCGCGCAGTCGGCCCAGCACGTCGGCGATCCGGTCGTCGGCGATCGCGGCCAACCGATCGCCCTGCTGATCGAGCACCGCCAACTGGACGGTCTTGCCGCGCTTGACGCGCCCGCTGTCCGGCGTGACGGTGCCCGCGATCAATCCCAGCAGCGTTGACTTGCCCGCGCCGTTGGCCCCGACGATGCCGGTCCGTTCACCGGGGCCGATCCGCCATTCGACGTCGCGCAGCACCGGGCGACCCTCGAAGGCGACCGACACGTCGAGCAGGTCGATCACGTCCTTGCCGAGCCGGGCCGTCGCCAGCTTGGCCAACTCGACGGTGTTGCGCAGCGGCGGCACGTCGGCGATCAGCTGGTTAGCGGCGTCGATCCGGAACTTCGGCTTGGAGGTCCGCGCGGGCGGGCCGCGGCGCAGCCAGGCCAGCTCCTTGCGCATCAAGTTCTGCCGTTTGGCCTCTACCGCGGCGGCCTGCCGGTCGCGCTCGACGCGCTGCAGCACGTACGCCGCGTACCCGCCCTCGAAGGGTTCGACGATCCCGTCGTGCACCTCCCACGTCGTGGTGGCGACCTCGTCGAGAAACCAGCGGTCGTGCGTCACCACCAGCAGCCCGCCGGTGTTGCGCGCCCAGCGCTGCTGCAGGTGGCCGGCCAGCCAGGTGATGCCCTCGATGTCGAGGTGGTTGGTGGGCTCGTCGAGGGCGATGACGTCCCATTCACCGATCAGCAGTTTGGCCAGCTGGACTCGTCGCCGTTGCCCACCGCTGAGCGTGGAAATCGTTGCATCCCAGTCGATATCGGATACCAGCCCATCGACCACGTCGCGGATACGCGGGTCGCCGGCCCACTGATGCTCGGCCTGGTCGCCGACCAGTATCCAGCCGACGGTGGCGGCGGGATCGAGGGTGTCGGCCTGGCTCAGCGCGCTGACCCGCAATCCGCTGCGCTGGGTGACGCGGCCCGAGTCGGGCCGCAGCTGGCCGGTCAGCAGGCGCAGCAGGCTCGACTTGCCGTCCCCGTTGCGGCCCACGATGCCGATGCGTGCGCCGTCGTTGACCCCGAGTGAGATCGACCCGAACACGACCTGAGTCGGGTATTCGAGGTGAACCGCCTCGGCTCCGATCAGGTGCGCCACCGGGACGACGCTAGCAAGAGGATGCGCGGCGCTTCCTCGTCATAGCAGCAATCCTGTTTGTCCATCCCTCAGACGGCTTTGGTGACACCGACGTAGGACAGCACTACGTCGGATTCATCGGTCACTTGAGTCAGAGTCGCGAAGGAGCGGATGAACGACTGACCCACGCATCCGTCAATTTTGACGTGGAAGCCGGTGATTATGACCCGGGGGTGTGGACCCTTGAACTCTTTCCTGACCACCGGCACCACGAGTATGACGCCCGGTTTGAGGCCGACGGTGATCACGCCGTTGACCGGCGCCGTAACCAACGGGATAAAACCACCGGTCAACGGGAGGCCGAAGCCCGGGTTGAGGCCCGCGCTACCCGCCATCGTGACGCCGTTGGATGTGCTCATATCGATTCCGCAGCCGATCTCGTAACCCACCTCAAGGACGCCGTGGGGCTGTTCCAATCCGTCCAGCGAAGCGGCGAATGTTCCGCGGGAGAGGTATTCGCGAGACGAGACCGCGGTGGTCAACGGCGCCACGGGAACTTGCGACTCGTCCGTCGCCCCGAGGTCCAGGGTCCATCCTTCGGGCGTCGTGTAGGTCACCGGATCGGACGAGGGCACCCGGCCGTCGTCCGGCGCCACCGCAGCGGCATTTTCAGCGTCGGGATCAGCGACCGCTGCAGGCGCCAGGGTCGCCGACATGACGACGCACAACGCGACAATCCCAGCACGACGAACGACCACGGCTATCGGCCACACGTGCGAACCATATGCACAGCCCGATTCCGGTCGCGAAATTTGCCGGTCCGCCCACCAAAGTCGTTGTGTTTTCGTAACCGTTACGGCATATGGGTGCGGAATTCTGGGGGGACCGGTGGCGCTAGTCGATGTGGAGCAGAAATCCTGCACTCACTTCGGTTGCCAGACCGGTAGAATTTGTTGCTGTTGGTAATCCAGCGATCCGGCCACGAACAGAGAGGGCGGCGATGAAAACTCGCGTCTGCGCTCGCGGACTGCTGGTCGCAGCGGTGAGTGTCGTAATTCTTACGGGCGGCACCGGCGTAGCGCGCGCGGATTCAGACCCTTTTGGGACGCCGGGCCTGATCGATCAATTAGTGACGTCGACACCAGCACTGTCCGTGGATCCGACCGACGAAGGCGGTTCCTCGATGGGCTCGGATGCTGTCGGAATGTTTTGCGAAAACCAATTCGCGCGGTGCCACTAAGCAGATCGCCAGGACGTATAGCAAAGGGCCCTGAAGTTTCGCGCGAGGCCACGACAACTACTGGATCCAGTAGTCGATTGCCCCTACTACGCCGCGCCGCGTTTGGCGGTGCCGGGGCCGCGCTATTGGTCATCATGCGTCCAGCCAAGCCGGTTGAACGCATTCTGGCGCGTGATTATGCGCATTGTTAAGGGATGGGCAGAAGTTCCGTCCTAAGTGGATGTTTGCTTGCGGCAGCCGGTTTCGGCGGCACAGCTGCTCGTGTCTTTGAGCCGGTCAGCACCTGCATCGGGTGAACCGCAGAGGGCCTGCGCGTCGAAAGGGAAAATCTGGCCGTTCGCGTACGCGGCTGGCACCGGATCAATCGGGGCCCTATGCCACACGCACCTGGGTCCGTTGGCCCTTCTCCGGATCGGGCAGGCACAGCGTTAATGCCTATAGCGCGATTCCCAGTGCGGCGGTCTTTCCAGTCGCGCCGCCGGGCGTGGCCGAGAAAAGGAGACGGACATGACCAACGTGAAAGGTATTGCCACCGTAATCGGGATAGCCGCGTTCGGCGCTGTCAGCGCAACCGTGCTGGCATCCCCGGCCAGCGCCAACGGCGCGTGGTCGGCAATCGCCATCTCCCCGAGCACGCAGGTATTTGGCATGGCGATTGGTTATACCCCCGAAGGGGGGCCTGATAGCGCCGCTGCCAAAAGGGCCCTGCAAGAGTGTGCCAACCACCCCGTACACCCCAGCGACTGTGAGTGGGTGGCTTCGGCCAAATGCGTCGCACTGGCGGTAGGCCCCGATAGGTACCGGGTTGGGATGGGTTCTACCCGCGACGAAGCCAAGAACGACGCTCAATTTCCAGGAAGCACGTACAAGGCTTCGGGCTGCAGTAAGAGCACAACGCCGCCCCAAGGGTCTAGCGGTCAGTGATCGCAGGCTCACACCGAGGCGAAGGTGTGGGACCGTGTCGCCTTGGACGACCACATCATCGGCTTACTCGCTCAGCGAGTCCTCAACACGAGCACCCGCTCGCAGAACCGAGCCACCCGCATCGCGGCCGAACGCGGACACAACCGGCAGGCCCGGCACGCCTACGCCGGTCCCGCCCCGCCGGTCCGATGCGACGACGAGCCGCCAGCCTTTCTGACCCGGTTGCACCACCGCCGGGCAAACAGCCTGACCAGAACCGCTGCGCGCGTCGATGTGCCATGATGTCCAAGCTGTCGAGAGTGGGGAGCAGCGGTGGATCTGAACTTGTCGATGATCACGCGTCCGGTGGAACGACTGGTCGCGACGGCCCAGAACGGCCTGGAGGTCTTACGGCTGGGTGGCCTGGAGACCGGCACCGTTCCGTCGCCGTCGCAGATTGTCGAGAGCGTGCCGATGTACAAGCTTCGGCGCTACTTTCCGCCCGACAACCGTCCCGGGCAGCGCCCGGTCGGCGCGCCGGTGCTGATGGTGCACCCGATGATGATGTCGGCGGACATGTGGGACGTCACCCGTGACGAGGGCGCGGTCGGCATTCTGCACTCCCACGGGCTGGATTGCTGGGTCATCGACTTCGGCTCGCCGGACAAGGTCGAGGGCGGCATGCGCCGCAACCTGGCCGACCACATCGTCGCGCTCAGCCAGGCCATCGACACGGTGAAGGACGCCACCGGCAGCGACGTGCACCTGGTCGGGTATTCGCAGGGCGGGATGTGGTGCTATCAGGTCGCCGCCTACCGGCGTTCGAAGGCGCTGGCCAGCATCGTGACCTTCGGTTCGCCGGTGGATACCCTGGCCGCCTTGCCGATGGGCATCCCGGCGAACTTCGCCCCGCCCGTCGCCAACTTCATGGCCGACCACGTCTTCAGCCGGCTGGCCATCCCGGGCTGGATGGCGCGGGCCGGCTTCCAGATGCTCGACCCGCTCAAGACCGCCAAGGCCCGGGTCGACTTCGTGCGTCAGCTGCACGACCGCGAGGCGCTGCTGCCCCGCGAACAGCAGCGCAGATTCCTCGAGCGCGAGGGGTGGATCGCCTGGTCCGGCCCGGCGATCTCCGAGCTGCTCAAGCAGTTCATCGCACACAACCGGATGATGACCGGCGGTTTCGCCGTCAACGGGCAGATGGTCACGCTCACCGACATCACCTGTCCGGTGCTGGCGTTCGTCGGCGAGGTCGACGACATCGGCCAGCCCGCATCGGTGCGTGGCATCCGGCGGGCGGCGCCCAACGCCGAGGTCTACGAAGCCCGGATCAGGACAGGGCATTTCGGCCTCGTTGTGGGATCCAAAGCGGCAGAGCATGGTTGGCCCACCGTCGCCGCATGGATCGAATGGCTCTCGACTGGAGGCGACAAGCCGTCCGGTGTCGATCTGATGGCCGATCAGCCCGAAGAGCACACCGATAGCGGCGTCGCCATGAGTTCCCGGCTCACGCATGGCATCGGTGAGGCGTCGGAGGCGGCGCTGGGGCTGGTGCGCGGTGCCGCCGACGCGGTAGTCGCGGCCAACAAGTCCATGCGGACCCTGGCCGTCGAGACCGCGCGCACGCTGCCCCGGCTGGCCCGGCTGGGACAGATCAACGACCACACGCGGATTTCGTTGGGCCGCATCATCGGCGAACAGGCGCACAACGCTCCGCGGGGCGAGTTCCTGCTGTTCGACGGGCGCGTACACACCTATGAGGCGGTCGACGGCCGCATCAACAACGTCGTTCGGGGCCTGATTCAGGTCGGCGTACGGCAGGGCGACCGGGTCGGCGTGCTGATGGAGACGCGGCCCAGCGCCCTGGTCGCGATCGCCGCGCTGTCGCGGCTCGGCGCCGTCGCCGTGGTGATGCACCCAGAGACCGATCTGGCCGCATCGGTCCGGCTCGGGCGAGTCACCGAGATTCTGACCGACCCCACCAACCTGGAGGCCGCACGCCAGTGGCCGGGTCAGGTCCTGGTGCTGGGCGGCGGCGAGGCGCGCAACCTGGACCTGCCCGAAGACGGCTTGGAGCAAAACCAGGTCATCGACATGGAGCAGATCGACCCGGACGCCGTCGAGCTGCCCGCCTGGTACCGGCCCAACCCGGGCTTGGCCCGCGACCTGGCGTTCATCGCGTTCAGCGCGGTCGGGGGCGAGCTGGTCGCCAAACAGATCACCAACTACCGATGGGCCGTGTCGGCGTTCGGCACCGCCTCGACGGCCGCCCTCGACCGCCGAGACACCGTGTACTGCTTGACCCCGCTGCACCACGAGTCCGCGCTGCTGGTCGCCCTCGGCGGCGCGGTCGTCGGCGGCACCCGCATCGCGCTGTCGCGCGGCCTGCAGGCCGACCGATTCGTCAACGAGATAAGGCAGTACGGCGTCACCGTGGTGTCCTACACCTGGGCGATGCTGCGTGACATCGTCGACGATCCCGCCTTTGTGCTGCACGGCAATCATCCGGTGCGACTGTTCATCGGCTCGGGGATGCCGACCGGGCTGTGGGAGCGCGTGGTCGACGCGTTCGCGCCGGCTCACGTCGTCGAGTTCTTCGCGACCACGGACGGACAGGCGGTGCTGGCCAACGTGTCCGGCGTCAAGATCGGCAGCAAGGGCCGGCCGCTGCCCGGGGCCGGTCGTGTCGAGCTCGGTGCCTACGACACCGAACACGACCTGATCCTGGAAGACGAGCGGGGCTTCGTGCAGGTCGCCGACGTGAACCAGGTCGGGGTGTTGCTCGCGGCGTCCAACGGGCCCATCGATCCGACGGCCTCGGTCAAACGCGGGGTCTTCGCACCCGCCGACACCTGGATCTCGACCGAGTACCTGTTCCGCCGTGACGAGGACGGGGACTACTGGTTGATGGGCAGGCGCGGCTCGGTGGTCCACACCGCACGCGGGCTGGTCTATTCCGAGCCGGTCACCGACGCGCTCGGCCTGATCAACGGCGTGGACCTCGCGGTGACCTACAACGTGCCCGTCGGCGACCAGGAGTTCGCGGTCTCGGCGGTGACCCTGCTGCCGGGAGCCAGTATCACGACGGCCGACTTGACCGAAGCGTTCGCCGACATGCCCGTCGGGCTCGGGCCCGACCTCGTGCACGTGGTGCCGGAGTTGACGCTCAGCGCCACCTACCGCCCGACGGTCAGTGCGCTGCGCGCGGCCGGGATTCCCAAATCCGGGCGGCATACCTGGTATTTCGACAAGGGCAGCAACGCATTCCGCAAGCTCACGCCCGGGGTCCGGTCCGAGCTCAGCGGCAAGGACAGCGATGGTTGACGACACCCTGCTGAGCATCCTGGTCTGCCCCGAGGACCGGGGTCCGCTGCTACTGGTGAATGACGAGCTGCTCTACAACCCGCGACTGCGCCGCGCCTACCGCATCGAGGACGGCATCCCGGTGCTACTGATCGACGAGGCGCGCGACGTCGACGAGGACGAGCACACCCGCCTCATCGAGAAAGGCCGTACGGCAACTCCCCGGTGAGGTAGCGCTGCAGATTCGGTGCGATGGTCGCCGCGATCTGCTCGGCCGGCAGCGACGCGAACGGCTCGATCCCCACGATGTAGCGGGCCATGACCACACCCATCAACTGGGATGCGACGAACTGGGCACGGATTCTGCCCGTTCCCGGCGGGTTGTCGACGCGGGAACCCACCTCTTCGACGACGATCTCCTGCAGGAACGAACGCGCCAAACTCACGTCGGCTCCGGTGAGCAATCCGCGCAGGGTCGCGATCAAACCCGCGCCCATCTCCGAATCCCAGATCGGCAACAGCACCGACGGCAGCCGCAGCCCGAGTTCGGACACCGGTGTCTCCCGCATCGGCACCAGCACCGTCATCGGGTCGATCGGCAGATGGATCGCGGCGGCGAACAGCTGCTGCTTGGTGCCGAAGTAATGATGCACCAGCGCGGCGTCGACTCCCGCTCCCGCGGCCACCGCCCGAATCGACGTCCGGTCAATCCCGTTGCGCGCAAACAATTCTCGTGCACTGGCCAGGATGCGATCGCGGGTGTCAGAAGTTCCGGCCGGCCGACCGGGCCGCCGCCGCCCGGTATTGGCGGCCGTCATGTTATGGCGTCCGGCGCCGCAGTGTCGCCGCGGCCAGGCACAGCGCCGCGAACGCAGAACCCGCCACCACGACGATGTCGCGCAGCGCGACGCCCGTCAGTTCGGTATGCGAATTCACCTGCTGCAGGGCTTCCAGCGCGTAGCTGGCCGGCATGACATTGCTGATCCATTGCAGCCAGTCTGGCATCAGCGCTCGCGGGACGATGATGCCGGCCAGCAGCAGCTGTGGCACCATCACCAGCGGGATGAACTGCACGGCCTGAAACTCGGTGCGGGCGAACGCACTACACAGCAGGCCCAGGCCAACACCCAGCACCGCGTTGACGATTGCGATCACGAACACCCAGAGCGGGCTGCCCGCGGTGTCGAAGCCCAGGAACCAGAACGACACGATGCACGCCACCGTCGCTTGCGCCGCCGCGGCGACGGAGAAGGCGGTGCCGTAGGCGATCAGCAGGTCGAGCCGACGCAGGGGAGTGGTCAGAATGCGCTCCAGCGTCCCCGAGGCCCGTTCGCGCTGCATGGTGATCGCCGTGATGATGAACATCACGAACAGCGGGAAAAGGCCGAGCAGGATCAGGCAGGCATTGTTGAACGGCGACGGCATGCCCGGCAGGTGCCGCGCATTGTGAAACATGAAGTACATCAACGTGATAACCAGGACCGGCACCGCGAGGATCATCGCGACACTGCGGTGATCGGCGGCCAGTTGGCGCAGAATCCGCGTTGTGGTGGCGGTGTAGCCCTTCAGCCCTAGCCGGCTTGGCGCATGATGTTGCGCTTGATGATGGACAGAAACGCGTCCTCCAGTGACGTGCATCCGGTGTCCTCTCGTAGTTGGGTCGGCGTGGTGTGCGCGACCAGGTTCCCGTCGCGCATCAGCAACAGGTCTCCGCAGTGATCGGCCTCGTCCATCACGTGGCTGGAGACCAGCAAGGTGGTGCCGGCGCGGGCGAGCCCGGCGAATTGCTCCCAAAGGTCCGCCCGCAGCACGGGGTCGAGCCCGACGGTGGGCTCGTCGAGCACCAGCAGATCCGGCTGGCAGACCAACGCGCAGGCCAGCGAAACCCTGGTGCGCTGGCCGCCGGAGAGGTTGGCGCAGAACGCGGTCCGGTGATCGGTCAGCCCGACCCGCTCGATCGCGGCGTCGGCGGCCTGGCTGTCGAAGCCGTACAGCGTCGCGAAGTAGCGAACATTGTCGACGACCCGCAGATCGTTGTAGATGGTCGGGTCTTGCGGCAGGTAACCGACGCGGCGCCGCAGCTCGGGGGAGCCGGCGGGTTTGCCGAGCACGGTGACCGTCCCCGATGTCACGATCTGCGTGCCGACAATGCACCGAATCAGCGTGGTCTTGCCGCAGCCGGACGGGCCGAGCAGGCCGGTGATGCTGCCCTGCTGTATCTGCACCGAGAAGTCATGCAGCGCTGGGCGTTTGCCGCGGATCACCCGCAGATGGTTGATGTCGACCGTCGGCTCGGTGCCGTCCGGGATTAATTCATCACGAGATGAAATCATCATGTGATGAATATCCACCTTTAGCGCGGAGGTGTCAAGGGGGGCGCCCGTTAACCGTTCAGCTCGGGGAGCCGGGGCGGCGCAACGGCAGATGTCCCTGCACGCCCTCGGCGTAGGCGGTTTCGGCGTGCTGCGTGAAGTCGACGCCGGTGGTCTCGTCTTCGGGGCTGAGCCGGAAGCCCATCACCCGATCGATCACCTTGGCGAGAACGAACGACACCGTGAACGCATAGATTGCGACGACGACGATCGCGAGCGTCTGCTTGCCCAGTTGGCCGAAGCCGCCGCCATAGAACAGTCCCTGTGGACCCGCCGTCATGACCGCCGTGGCCAGTAGCCCGATCAATGACACCCCGACCACCCCGCCGACGAAGTGCACACCGACGACGTCGAGCGAATCGTCATAGTTGAAACGTAGTTTCGCGGCCACCGCGAACGAACACACGACGCCCGCGGCCAGCCCGACGGCCGCCGCACCGAGCGTGTTGACGGTGCCGCAGGACGGGGTGATGGCGACGAGGCCGGCGACCACACCGGATGCCGCGCCGAACGTCGTGGGCCTACCGTCGCGGACCTGTTCGACCGTCAGCCAGCCCAGCATGCCGAGGCAGCCGGCGACGAGCGTGTTGAGGAAGATGGCCGCGGCAGTTCCGTTGGCCGCCAGGGCGGAACCGGCGTTGAAGCCGAACCAGCCGAACCACAGCAGCCCGACGCCGACAAAGAGCAACGGCAGATTGTGCGGTCGCATGGAGTCTTTCTTGAAGCCGATGCGAGGCCCAAGCACCAGCGCCAGGGCCAGGGCCGAGGAACCGGAGACGATCTCGACGACCAGGCCACCCGCGTAGTCGAGCACCCCGAGCTTGGCCAACCAGCCGCCCGGCCCCCACACCCAGTGCGCGACAACCGAATAGACGACGATCGCCCACACCGGGACGAACACGATCCAGGCGGCGAACTTGGCGCGGTCGGCGATCGCGCCACTGACCAGGGCCGCCGTGATGATCGCGAAGGTCAATTGGAACGTGGCGTAGAGAAGTTCGGGAACCGTGCCGTGAGCGGAGTCGGGCGTGATGCCGAGCATCCCGATATGTCTCAGGTTGCCGATGAACCCGCCCGCCCCGTCCTCGGAGAACGCGAGCGTGTAGCCGACCAGTAGCCACGCCACGGTAACCAGGGGTATGGAGATGAAGCTCATCATGATCATGTTGAGCACCCCGGTGGTGCGGACCATGCCGCCGTAGAAGATCGCCAGACCGGGGGTCATCAGCAGGACCAGTGCGGTACTGGCCAGCAGCCACGCGGTGGCGGCGGGGTCGATTGCATGCATTCTTTGGGCTCCTTCGCCTCGCGGCAACCGGGATATTGCCATGTTGGTGGTCCCGGTAGGTTCGGTGGGTGGGTGCAGGCCAGCTGGTAGTCGACCCGGTCGCGGCCGCGCACCGGCTGCTCGGCGCCACTCTTACCGGGCGGGGTGTGAGCGGGATCGTCGTCGAAGTCGAGGCCTACGGCGGGGTTCCCGACGGTCCCTGGCCGGACGCGGCGGCGCACTCCTACCGGGGGCGCAGCGGCCGAAACGGCGTGATGTTCGGGCCCCCGGGGCGGCTGTACACCTACCGCAGTCACGGGATCCACGTGTGCGCCAACGTTTCGTGCGGACCCGACGGCACGGCCGCCGCCGTGCTGCTGCGCGCCGCCGCTGTCCAGGACGGCGCCGACATCGCCCACGCGCGGCGCGGCGAGGCCGTCCGCGCCGCCGGGCTGGCGCGTGGTCCCGGAAATCTGTGCTCAGCTTTGGGAATTACGATGTCCGACAACGGGATTGACCTGTTCGATCCCGATAGCCCGGTAACCCTGACGCTGAACGCGGCCGACGGCGCGGTGTCGGGCCCACGGGTGGGGGTCAGCCAGGCCGCCGACCGGCCGTGGCGACTGTGGCTTGCCGGGCGACCGGAAGTCTCGGCGTATCGGCGAAGTCCGCGGGCCCCTGCCCCGGGCGCCAGCGACTAGCCTCTTACCCCATGATCCTCGACGAGCTGGGCTGGCGTGGGCTGATCGCGCAGTCCACCGACCTCGATGCCCTGGCCGCCGAAGCCCAGCGCGGACCGATGACCGTGTACGCCGGCTTCGACCCCACCGCGTCGAGCTTGCACGCGGGGCATCTGGTGCCGCTGCTGGCGCTGCGCCGCTGTCAGCGCGCCGGCCACCGTCCGATCGTGCTCGCGGGCGGCGCCACCGGCATGATCGGGGACCCGCGTGAGGTGGGTGAGCGCAATCTCCACGACGCCGACACCGTCGCCGAATGGACCGAGCGGATTCGCGGACAGTTGGAACGCTTCGTCGACTTCGACGACTCACCCACCGGCGCGATCGTCGCCAACAACCTCGAGTGGACGGGTCAGATGTCGGCGATCGAGTTCCTGCGGGATCTCGGCAAGCACTTCTCGGTCAACGTGATGCTGGATCGCGACACCATCCGGCGGCGGCTCGACGGCGACGGCATCTCCTACACCGAGTTCAGCTACATGCTCCTGCAGGCCAACGACTACGTCGAACTGCACCGGCGGCACGGCTGCACGCTGCAGATCGGCGGCTCGGATCAGTGGGGCAACATCATCGCCGGGGTTCGCCTGGTGCGGCAGAAACTCGGGGCGACGGTGCACGCGCTCACGGTCCCGCTGGTGACGTCGGCCGACGGCGCCAAGTTCGGTAAATCCACCGGCGGCGGCAACTTGTGGTTGGATTCGCAGTTGACCAGTCCGTATGCCTGGTACCAGTACTTCGTCAACACCGCTGATGCGGACGTGATCCGGTACCTGCGGTGGTTCACCTTCTTGTCCGCCGACGAGCTGGCAGAGCTGGAACAGGCCACCGCCGAGCGTCCGCAACAGCGTGCCGCCCAACGCCGCCTCGCCACCGAACTCACCGTGTTGGTGCATGGCGCGGCGGCCACCGCGGCCGTCGAGCATGCCAGCAAGGCGCTCTTTGGTCAGGGCGAGCTGGACCGCCTCGATGAGGCGACGCTGGCCGCAGCGCTACGCGAGACGTCGGTCGCCGAGCTCAAACCCGGTGGTCCCGACGGGATAGTCGACCTGCTGGTGGCCAGCGGCCTGTCGGCCAGCAAGGGCGCCGCGCGACGCACGATCGGCGAAGGCGGCGTGTCGGTCAACAACATTCGGGTCGACAGCGACGAATGGTCGCCGCGGGACTCGGATTTCCTGTACGGCCGGTGGCTGGTTTTGCGTCGCGGTAAGCGAAACATCGCCGGCATCGAAAGGGTGAATCGCTGAAGATTTCAGCGGGGATCTCGTTATCGGAGGGGAAGCCGATTCGAGGAGGGGAGGTCTCGTTGAAGGAGCGACGAGATCCCCGCTATGAGAATTAGTTTTCCCGGATTTGCGGCTTACCGGTATCCCACAATCGGCTGAATTACCGGTGGATATCCCGTGTCCCCCGTTCGGGGGACGGCACCGCCTTGGCGAGTGGTTGTCGGTATTGTCAAAATATCTGTGCGGCAATGTATTTCGTTGTCCCGCGCGGTCCGATAGCCGCAGTAGGTGCTCGACGGCGAAACATATACCACCCGCTGCTGTCAAGAAGTTCGGAGCAAAACGCGGTGGTGTGCAAACCTTTACCTTGCCGTGCCCTAAACGTGACACGCGTTGGCCACTGTAGTCACAGTGATTTTGCGCAGCCACCGAACAATCGACGAGAAACGAGAGATGACAGCGCAATCAATGGCATACCAATGGACTTTACGAGTCGGCGGACAGGCGAAGGCCTTCGGGTTTGTGGCGTTGACCGCGGCTTTGGTTGCCGCAGCCGCAACGATGGCGCCGCCCATCCGCGCCGACATGGCGGGCAACGCCTTCCTGTCGGCGCTGACCAATGCCGGCATTGCCGTCACCCAGCCGGCCACGACGTTGGCGCAGGGCCAGTCGGTCTGCCCGATGCTGGTCCAACCCGGTCAGTCGTTCGATTCGGTCGTCTCGGAAATGGCCACCGGCAACGGAATGACCGAGAAAAATGCGGGCATCTTCACGATCCTCGCGATCGCGACGTTCTGCCCGGCGATGATCGCGCCGTTGATACCGGACCGGTTCAAGGCGTAACGAGACACCCACCCCGGTGCCCGTATCCTCTTTGGAGGACGGGATCGAGGTGAACGACACGAGTGGGCGACGACAGGCAGCGTCACAACGGCGAACGACGGCCGCGCACGGCGTCCGGGGGCGCACCGAAACGCGGGCCGCGCACCGAGCGTGAGGCTCCTTGGTCGGGACCCGGCCGGGCGCGCCCGGCCCAGCCACGAGGCACTGGCGGCGACGGTGATCGCCCGACGGACAGCGGGCCTGAGATACCGCCCGGGGTCGACGCCAAACAGCTGGCACCCGAAATCCGTGGCGAACTGAGCACCCTGGACCGCGCTACCGCCGACGCGGTGGCGCGCCACCTGGTCGCCGCCGGTGAGCTGATGGACGAAGACCCGGAAGCCGCGCTGAACCACGCCCGCGCCGCCCGGGCCAGGTCCAGCAGGATCGCCGCGATTCGCGAAGCCGTCGGCATCGCGGCCTACCGCTACGGCGATTGGGCCCAGGCGCTTTCCGAATTGCGTGCCGCCCGCAGGATGGGCAGCAAGTCCTCGTTGCTCGCGCTGATCGCGGATTGCGAACGTGGCCTTGGTCGTCCGGAACGAGCGATCGAACTGGCACGCGGCGATGACGCGGCCAAGCTCAGCGGCGACGACGCCGATGAACTGCGCATCGTGGTCGCCGGCGCCCGCGCCGATCTGGGGCAACTCGAGCAGGCACTGACACTGTTGTCCACGCCGCAACTGGACCCGAGCCGCAGCGGCTCGACGGCCGCCCGATTGTTCTACGCCTACGCCGACACCTTGCTGGCGCTTGACCGCAACGACGAAGCGCTGCAATGGTTCTTGCACTCCGCGGCCGCCGATACCGACGGCGTCACCGACGCCGAAGACCGGGTCAGCGAGCTCGGCTGACGTGAAAAGCATTGCGCAGGAATATGATTGCCTGCTCATCGACCTGGACGGGACGGTGTTTCGCGGCCACCGTCCCACCGACGGCGCGGTGCAGACGCTCGACGAAGTGGATAGCCGCAAGCTGTTCGTCACCAACAACGCCTCGCGCAGCGCCGACGAAGTAGCGGCGCACCTACGCGACCTGGGCTTCACCGCCACCGACGACGACGTCGTCACCAGCGCCCAAAGCGCTGCCCACCTGCTTTCCGGTGAGCTGCCACCGGACTCGCCCGTGCTGATCGTCGGCACCGACGCGCTGGCCAACGAAATCGCCGCGGTCGGACTGCGTCCCGTGCGCCGCTTCGACGACAACCCCGTCGCCGTCGTCCAAGGCTTCTCGATGACCATCGGCTGGCCCGATCTGGCCGAGGCCGCACTGGCCATCCGGGCGGGCGCATTGTGGGTGGCGGCCAACATCGATCCCACCCTGCCCACCGAGCGGGGCCTGCTGCCCGGCAACGGGTCACTGGTGGCTGCCCTGCGCGCGGCGACCGGCGCCGAACCCAAGGTGGCCGGAAAGCCGGCCCCCACGCTGCTCAACGATGCGGTCGCGCGCGGCGACTATCGCGCACCGTTGGTGGTCGGCGACCGGCTGGACACCGACATCGAGGGCGCCAACGCCGCCAAGTTCCCCAGCCTGATGGTGCTGACCGGGGTCAGCAGCGCGCGGGATGCGGTGTACGCCAGACCCGAGCAGCGGCCCACCTATATCGGCCACGACCTGCGCGCGCTGCACCAGGACAGCACCCTGCTCGCGGTCGGGCCGCAGCCCGGCTGGACGATCGACGTCGGCGATGGCGCCGTGACGGTCAGCGGCAACGGCGGCTTTGAAGAAGGCGGGGCCGGGGACGGGCTGTCGATCGTGCGCGCCGTCGCCAGCGCGGTCTGGGCCGCCCAGTTTGGCGGGCAGTCGGCGTGCATTCGGCCCGCCGACGACCGGGCCCGCGACGCGCTCGAGCGCTGGTCTCTCGTGCATGCCGACTAGCGGATGACTACCGTAGAACCGCAATGAATATCGATCCCGATCAGATTCGCGCCGACATCGACGCCCTGCTGGCGCAGCTACCCGACCTGGCTGACCCGGAAAACCGGGAAAACGGCCCGTCACTCGCCGAGCTCGAAGACATCGCGCGCCGGCTTTCCGAGGCACATGACGTGCTGCTGGCTGCGCTGGAGTCGGCGGAGAAGGGCTGAGTGCGGGCATGGCACGGCGCGCCCGCGTTGACGCCGAGCTGGTGCGGCGCGGCCTCGCGAGATCCCGTCAACAGGCCGCCGAGTTGATCGGCGCCGGCAAGGTCAGCATCGACGGCATGCCCGCGGTGAAGCCCGGTACCGCCGTCGCCGTTACCGCGGCCCTATCCGTCGCCGACGACGGCGAACGCCGGTGGGTGTCGCGCGGAGCCCACAAACTCATCGGTGCACTCGACGCCTTCGGGATCGGAGTCGAGGGCCGGCGCTGCCTGGACGCCGGCGCGTCGACCGGTGGCTTCACCGAAGTCCTGCTGGATCGCGGGGCCGCCGAAGTAGTGGCCGCCGACGTGGGATACGGCCAGTTGGCCTGGTCGTTGCGGTCCGACCCCCGGGTGATCGTCGTCGAGCGCACCAACGCTCGCGACCTGTCGCCCGAGGCGATCGGCGGGCGTGTCGACCTCATCGTGGCTGACCTGTCGTTTATCTCGTTCTCTACCGTGTTGCCCGCGCTGGCTGGTTGTGCGGGCCCCGGCGCAGATATCGTTCCCATGGTGAAGCCGCAGTTTGAGGTGGGGAAGGGCCAGGTCGGTGCTGGCGGGGTCGTTCACGACCCCGGGTTGCGCGCCGACTCGGTGCTGGCCGTCGCGCGACGGGCCGAAGAACTGGGCTGGCACACCGTCGATGTCACGGCCAGTCCGCTGCCGGGCCCGTCGGGCAATGTCGAGTACTTCCTGTGGCTGCGCGCCGAAACGGATCGGGTGCTGTCGGGCGACGGGCTCGTCGATGCGGTGCAGCGTACGGTAGGCGAGGGACCGCAATGACCGCCGAACGCACCATCCTGCTGGTCGTGCACACCGGACGCGAGGAAGCGACCGAGACCGCGCGCCGCGTCCAGAAAGTGTTGAGCGACAACGGTATTTCGCTTCGCGTCCTGTCTGCCGAGGCCGTCGACCGGGGGCCACTGCACCTGTCTCCCGACGACATGCGGGCGATGGGCGTCGAAATCGAGGTGGTCGACGCCGAGCCCGACGCGGCGGTGGGCTGCGAACTGGTGCTGGTGCTTGGCGGCGATGGCACCTTCTTGCGTGCGGCGGAATTCGCCCGCAACGCCGACATTCCGGTGCTGGGCATCAACCTGGGCCGCATCGGCTTTCTGGCCGAGGCCGAGGCGGAGGCCATCGACCGGGTGCTGGAACATGTGGTCGCGCGGGACTACCGGGTGGAAGAGCGCCTGACGCTCGACGTCGCGGTGCGCCACCGCGGACGCGTCATCGATCAGGGTTGGGCGCTCAACGAAGCCAGCCTGGAAAAGGGTCCGCGGCTCGGAGTGCTGGGCGTGGTCGTCGAAATCGAAGGACGACCGGTGTCGACCTTCGGCTGCGACGGGGTGTTGGTGTCCACGCCGACCGGATCGACCGCCTACGCATTCTCCGCGGGTGGCCCGGTGCTGTGGCCGGACCTCGAGGCAATCCTGGTGGTGCCCAACAACGCTCACGCCCTGTTCGGCCGGCCGATGGTCACCAGCCCGGACGCCACCATTGCGATCGAGATCGAGGCAAGCGGCAACGACGCCATGGTGTTCTGCGACGGCCGCCGCGAAATGGTGCTGCCCGCCGGCGGACGGCTCGAGGTGAAACGCTGTGGCACCGCGGTGAAATGGGCAAGTCTGGACAGCGCACCGTTCACCGACCGCCTGGTGCGCAAGTTCCGATTGCCCGTGACCGGTTGGCGCGGAAAGTAACGGCGCCGCAAGCGTGCTGACGCAATGCTGACTGAAATCCGCATCGAGTCATTGGGTGCGATCAGCTCTGCGGTCGGGGAGTTCGATCGCGGCCTGACCGTACTGACCGGCGAGACCGGCACCGGTAAGACCATGGTGGTGACGGGGCTGCACCTGCTCGGCGGCGCCCGCGCCGACGCCAACCGGGTGCGGTCGGGCTCCGAGCGTGCGGTCGTCGAAGGCCGTTTCACCACAACCGATCTCGATGACGCAGCGGTCGCGCAGCTGAACGAGATGCTGGACGCCTCGGGTGGGGAGCGCGACGAGGACGGCAGCGTGATCGCGCTGCGCTCGGTCAGCCGTGACGGGCCTTCGCGGGCCTATCTCGGCGGCCGTAGCGTACCCGCGAAGTCGTTGGGCGACTTCACGACCGGGCTGCTTACCCTGCACGGGCAGAACGACCAGCTGCGGCTGATGCGGCCCGAGGAACAACGCGGCGCGCTGGACCGGTTCGCCAAGGCCGGCACCGCGCTGGAGCGCTACCGCAAACTGCGCGACGCCTGGTTGTCGGCGCGGCGCGACCTGTTCGACCGTCGCAATCGCATGCGGGAACTCGCCCTGGAGGCCGACCGGCTGAGCTTCGCGCTCAACGAGATCGACGCCGTGGACCCCCAACCCGGTGAGGACGATGCCCTGGTCGCCGACGTCGTGCGGCTCTCCGAGCTGGACACGCTGCGCGAAGCCGCGGCGAGGGCCCGCGCCGCGCTGTCGACCGAAGAACTGTCGGGGGGCAGCGCCGCCGACAGCCTGGGGCGGGCAAGGGCCGCACTGGAATCCACCGACGACGCCAAGCTGCGGGCGTTGGCCGAACAGGTCCGCGAGGCGCAGACGGTGGTCGACGACGCGGCCCAGGAACTCGGCGGCTACTTGGAAGAGTTGCCGGTCGATGCCAGCGCGCTGGAGTCCAAGCTGGCCCGGCAGGCCGAGCTGCGGACGCTGACTCGCAAGTACGCCGCCGACGTCGATGGGGTGCTGCAATGGGCGGCCGAATCACGCGAGCGGCTCGCGCAGCTCGACGTCTCCGAGGAAGGGCTTGCGGCGCTGCAGCGCCGCGCCGACGAGCTTGCCGGGGAACTGTCGGAAGCCGCGGTCGATCTCAGCAAGTGTCGCCGCAAGGCGGCCAAGCGGCTGGCGAAGGAAGCGACCGCGGAGCTGTCCGGGCTGGCGATGGCCGATGCCGAATTCACCATCGAGGTGAGCACCGATGTCGCCGCCGACAAGGACGACCCGGCTGCGCTCACTGTGCCGTTTGGGCCCTCCGGGTCGATGCTGGCGCGGGCCGGCGGCGATGGCGTCGACGAGGTCGAGTTCGGGTTCGCCGCACACCGCGGCATGACGGTGCTGCCGCTGGCCAAGAGTGCCTCCGGTGGCGAGCTGTCGCGGGTGATGCTGGCCCTGGAAGTAGTGCTGGCCGCGTCGGCGGCGGGCACCACGATGGTGTTCGACGAGGTTGACGCCGGCGTCGGCGGCCGGGCGGCCGTCCAGATCGGGCGGCGGTTGGCCCGGTTGGCGCGCACCCACCAGGTCATCGTGGTCACCCACTTGCCGCAGGTCGCGGCGTACGCCGACGTGCACCTGGTGGTGCATCCGGCCGGGCCCAGGGGGACCAGTGTGGTGCGGCGGGTGACCGACGACGAGCGGGTCGCCGAGCTGGCGCGGATGCTGGCCGGGCTGGGCGAATCCGACAGCGGCCGCGCCCACGCCCGGGAGTTGCTCGACGGCGCCCAGAACGATGAGATCTAACCGAAGATGCCCCGACACCATATCGGGATCGGCCTGTTACAGATGTGACTCTAGATAACTTCTGGGGCAGATGTTACGGCGCGCCTCCACCCCTGAGCCGTTTATCGCGGACAGAATCGCCCCCATGAAGATGTCAGGGCTGCTAACACGTAATGCTTCCCGGCCGGGTCTGACCGGCACCGCACGGGTGGACCGCAACATCGACCGCTTGCTGCGTCGGGTCTGCCCGGGTGACATCGTCGTGCTCGACATCCTGGATCTGGATCGCATCACCGCCGAGGCGCTGGTGGAAGCCGACATCGCCGCCGTCGTCAATGCATCGCCATCGGTCTCCGGCCGTTACCCGAACATGGGCCCGGAGGTATTGGTCAACAACGGCGTGACCCTGATCGACGAGACCGGACCGGACATCTTCAAGAAGGTCAAGGACGGCGCGAAGATTCGCCTGTATGAAGGCGGGGTGTACGCAGGCGAGCGTCGGCTGATCCGCGGCACCGAGCGCACCGACCATGACATCGCCGACCTGATGCGCGAGGCCAAGAGCGGCCTGGCCGCGCACCTGGAGGCGTTCGCCGGCAACACAATTGAGTTCATCAAGAGTGAGAGCCCGCTGCTGATCGACGGTATCGGCATTCCCGACGTCGACATCGACATGCGCCGCCGCCATGTGGTGATCGTCGCCGACGAGGACAGCGCGGCTGACGATCTGCGCTCCCTCAAGCCGTTCATCAAGGAGTACCAGCCGGTGCTCATCGGCGTGGGCAGCGGCGCGGACGTGCTGCGCAAGGCGGGCTACCGGCCGCAGCTCATCGTCGGCGACCCGGAGCAGATCAGCACCGAGGCCCTCAAGTGTGGCGCGCACGTGGTGCTGCCGGCCGACGCCGACGGCCACGCGCCCGGCCTGGAACGCATTCAGGATCTGGGAGTCGGGGCAATGACCTTCCCGGCCGCGGGTTCGGCTGTGGACCTGGCCCTACTGCTGGCCGACCACCACGGCGCGGCGCTGCTCGTGACTGCCGGTCACACCGCCAACATCGAGACGTTCTTCGACCGGACGCGGACCCAGAGCAACCCGTCGACGTTCCTGACCAGGCTGCGGGTCGGGGAGAAGGTGGTCGACGCCAAGGCGGTCGCCACGCTCTACCGCAACCACATCTCGGGCGGCGCCATCGCGCTGCTGGCGCTGACGATGCTGATCGCCGTCATCGTCGCGCTGTGGGTGTCCCGCACCGACGGAGTGGTGCTGCATTGGGCCACCGACTACTGGAACCACTTCTCCCTCTGGATTCAGCACTTGGTCACCTAGTGATTCGGGGTTCTAAGGACGTGCGCTCATGATCTCGTTACGCCAACACGCCTTCTCGCTGGCCGCGGTCTTTCTCGCGTTGGCCGTCGGCGTCGTGCTGGGTTCGGGCTTCCTGTCCGACACCCTGCTGTCCAGCCTGCGTGACGAGAAGCGGGACCTGTACACGCAGATCAACGGGCTCAACGACCAGAAGAACATCCTGAACGAAAAGCTCAGCGCGGCAAACAATTTCGACAACCAGCTGGTCGGCCGGATCGTGCACGACACGCTGGCAGGCAAGTCGATCGTCGTCTTCCGCACGCCGGACGCCAAGGATGACGACGTCGCGGCGGTCTCGAAGATCGCCGGCCAGGCCGGCGCAACCGTCACCGGGACGGTGTCACTGACCCAAGAGTTCGTCGACGCCAACTCCGCGGAGAAACTGCGGACGGTGGTGAACTCGTCCGTGCTGCCGGCCGGCCAACAGCTGAGCACCAAACTCGTCGACCAGGGATCGCAGGCCGGCGACCTGCTGGGCATCGCGCTGCTGATCAACGCCAACCCCGCGACCCCACCCGTCGATGACACTGCGCGCGAGACGGTGTTGGCGGCGCTGCGCGACACCGGCTTCGTCACCTATCAGCCCAGCGACCACATGGGAGCGGCCAACGCCGCCCTGATCGTGACTGGTGGTGCGCTACCGCAAGATGCCGGCAATCAGGGAGTCAGCGTGGCCCGCTTCTCCGCCGCGCTGGCGCCACATGGCTCGGGCACAGTGCTGGCCGGGCGGGACGGATCGGCGACGGGAGGTGCCGCGGTCGCGGTCGCACGCGCGGACGCCGGCATCAACTCCGCGATCAGCACCGTCGACGACGTCGACGCCGCGCCCGGGCGAATCACCGCGATCCTCGGCCTGCATGACCTGGTCAATGGCGGCCATGTGGGGCAGTACGGCACCGGTCACGGCGCCACGTCGATCACCGTGCCGCAGTAGTACGCCGATAGCCGACCGCCCGTTGCCGGGCGTGTTAGCCGCGGCGTGGGGTCGCTGGTGTTAGGGTGGATTTCCGTGGGTCGGCAGGCCCAGCTATTGAAAAGCTAGACGAAATCGACGCCCTGCCCGTCTTCACGGAGGTCGCCTGTGCGTAAGCACCCGCAATCCGCCACCAAGCACCTCTTCGTCAGCGGTGGGGTCGCGTCCTCACTCGGCAAGGGCTTGACCGCTAGTAGCCTTGGCCAGCTACTGACCGCCCGCGGATTGCATGTGACGATGCAAAAGCTCGATCCGTATCTCAACGTGGACCCGGGCACGATGAACCCGTTCCAGCACGGCGAGGTCTTCGTCACCGAGGACGGCGCCGAGACCGACCTCGACGTCGGCCACTACGAGCGGTTCCTGGATCGCGATCTATCCGGCTCGGCGAATGTCACTACCGGGCAAGTCTATTCAACCGTCATTGCCAAGGAGCGACGCGGCGAATACCTCGGCGACACCGTCCAGGTGATCCCGCACATCACCGACGAGATCAAACGGCGCATCCTGGCGATGGCCGAGCCCGACGCCAACGGCCATCGCCCCGACGTCGTCATCACCGAAATCGGTGGCACCGTCGGCGATATCGAATCGCAGCCCTTCCTCGAGGCGGCCCGCCAGGTCCGGCACTATCTCGGCCGGGACGATGTCTTCTTCCTGCACGTGTCGCTGGTGCCTTACCTCGCCCCGTCTGGCGAGCTCAAGACCAAGCCGACTCAGCACTCGGTGGCGGCCCTGCGCAGCATCGGTATCAGCCCGGATGCGCTGATCCTGCGCTGCGACCGCGATGTCCCCGAGGCCTTGAAGAACAAGATCGCGCTGATGTGTGACGTCGACATCGACGGCGTCATCTCCACTCCGGACGCGCCTTCGATCTACGACATCCCCAAGGTGCTGCACCGCGAGGAGCTCGACGCCTTCGTAGTCCGCCGGCTCAACCTGCCGTTCCGCGACGTCGACTGGACCCAATGGAACGACCTGCTGCGCAGGGTTCACGAACCGCACGAAGCGGTGCGAATTGCGTTGGTGGGCAAGTATGTTGATCTCTCCGACGCTTACCTTTCGGTGGCCGAGGCGCTGCGCGCCGGTGGGTTCAAGCACCACGCTAAGGTCGAGATAGTCTGGGTGGCCTCCGATGACTGCGAAAGCGCCGCAGGTGCCGCGTCAGCGCTGGGCGACGTGCACGGTGTGCTGATCCCCGGTGGGTTCGGCATCCGCGGCATCGAGGGCAAGATCGGCGCCATCCGGTATGCCCGCGCTCGCGGGCTGCCGGTGTTGGGCCTATGCCTCGGATTGCAGTGCATCGTGATCGAAGCGGCCCGGTCGGTCGGTCTCACCGAGGCCAACTCCGCCGAATTCGAGCCGGGCACACCCGATCCCGTCATCTCCACGATGGCCGATCAGAAACACATCGTCGCCGGTGAAGCCGACCTCGGCGGCACCATGCGGCTGGGGGCCTACCCCGCTGTTCTCGAGCCGGATTCGATTGTGGCGCAGGCATATGAGGCCACCGAGGTGTCCGAGCGGCACCGGCACCGCTACGAGGTCAACAACGCTTACCGCGACAAGATCGCCGAAAGCGGGCTGCGGTTCTCCGGGACCTCGCCGGACGGCCATCTGGTGGAGTTCGTCGAATACCCGTCGGACATTCACCCATTCGTCGTCGGCACCCAGGCCCACCCCGAATTGAAGAGCCGGCCCACCCGGCCGCACCCGCTGTTTGTCGCATTCGTCGGCGCGGCCATCGACTACAAGAAGGGCGAGCAGCTGCCGGTGGAAATCCCGGAGCACACGTCCAACGGCAACCAGCAAAGAGACAGTGCCGAGCGGTCGATTCCCGAACCCGCCACTCGTGGCTGACCACGTCTTCGAGACGGCGTCAAGCGAAACGCTGTACACCGGAAAGATTTTCGCGCTGCGCCGCGACGAGGTGCAGATGCCCGGGGGCAACACCGCGGCGCGGGAGGTCCTGGAGCACTACGGTGCGGTAGCCATTGTGGCGATGAAGGATGACCGCAGCATCGCGATGGTCTACCAGTACCGACACACCTTCGGCCGGCGTTTGTGGGAGTTGCCGGCGGGTCTGCTCGACATAGCGGGGGAGCCGGCACACCTCTCGGCCGCCCGCGAACTCGAGGAGGAGGCCGGCCTGCAGGCCGACACCTGGCAAGTGCTCGTCGACCTCGACACCGCACCCGGGTACAGCGACGAATCGGTGCGGGTCTACCTGGCCACCGGGTTGACCGAGGTCGGCCGCCCCGACGGGCACGACGAAGAAGCCGACATGACGATGCGCTGGGTCGCGATCGAGGAGGCAGTGCGCCTGGTGTTCAGCGGCGAGGTGGTCAATTCCATTGCCGTGGCAGGGATTTTGGCTGCCCACGTCGTGACGGCGGGGTTCGCGCGGCCGCGGCCGGTGGACATCCCGTGGCCGGACAAGCCCGGGGCTTTTGCCGCTCGAAAAGCGCGGCAGGCCGCGAAATGACGACGGCGCTCACGCTCGAAACACAAATGCAGGGCTATCTCGACCACCTGACCATCGAGCGGGGAGTAGCGGCCAACACGCTCAGCTCCTACCGGCGCGACCTGCGCCGCTATTCGAAACACTTGGCGGATCGCGGGATTCACGATCTGGCCAAGGTCGGCGAAGACGACGTCAGCGAGTTCCTGGTGGCACTGCGCCGCGGCGATCCCGATTCCGGGGCGGTCGGATTGTCGGCCGTGTCGGCGGCACGGGCGCTGATCGCGGTGCGCGGCCTGCACCGGTTTGCCGCCGCCGAGGGCCTGGCCGAATTGGATGTGGCGCGGGCGGTACGGCCGCCGACGCCGGGGCGTCGGCTGCCCAAAAGCCTGACCATCGACGAGGTGCTGGCACTGTTGGAAGGTGCGGGCGGTGAGAGCCCGTCGGACGGGCCGTTGACGCTGCGCAACCGGGCGCTGCTGGAGCTGTTGTATTCCACCGGATCGCGGATCTCCGAAGCCGTCGGCCTCGACGTCGACGACATCGATACCCAGGCCAGGTCGGTACTGCTGCGCGGCAAGGGCGGCAAGCAGCGACTCGTCCCGATCGGACGTCCCGCCGTCCAGGCGCTGGATTCCTACCTGGTGCGCGGCCGCTCGGAGCTGGCTCGTCGAGGCCGCGGTACGGCGGCGATCTTCCTCAACGCCCGCGGCGGGCGACTGTCGCGGCAGAGCGCATGGCAGGTGCTGCAGGACGCCGCCGAGCGCGCCGGGATCAGCACGGGGGTATCGCCGCACATGCTGCGGCACTCGTTTGCCACCCACCTGCTGGAGGGCGGTGCCGACGTGCGGGTCGTGCAGGAGCTGCTCGGCCATGCCTCGGTGACGACCACACAGATCTACACCCTGGTCACCGTGCACGCGCTGCGCGAAGTGTGGGCCGGCGCCCACCCCCGGGCGCAGTAGCCCTTTTGCGCCGAACGTCGAATTGTTGGGCCCAAGAGGGCGAAATCTCTCCGACAAGTCGACGCTCGGCGGCCAAGTCAGCCCAGGTAGTCGGACTCCAGCACCAGGTCGGACACCAGTGACTGGTATTCGACGTGGGTCTTGTGCTCGACGGTGTTCCACAGCTTGCCCTGCTGCTGGCGCATGTACTCGCGGTACTTCGGCGCGCCCGGCACCCTGACGTTGTCGGCGACCGCGATCGAGCCGGTATGCAGCCAGCCCCGATCCACGATGCTCAACAGGTCGTTCAGGTAGGCGTCCTTGTCGTGGTCGAGGAATACGAAATCGAGTGCGCCAGAAATGAACCCGTACTCATTGGCAAGCGCGTCGAGCGTGCGTCCACCGTCGCCGATGGTGCCGACGACACACGTCACCCGGTCGGCGACACCGGCATGCCCCCAGATCCGCCGGGCGTTGGCGGCGTTGGCCTCGGCGAGCTCGACGGAGAACACCTTGGCGGTCGGGGCGGCCCGGGCGATCCGCAGCGCGCCGTAGCCGCAGTAGGTGCCGAGCTCGAGCGCGAGCGTGGGGTCGGCCCGGCGCACGGCGGCGTCGAGCAGCAGCCCCTTCTCGTCACCGACGTTGATCAGCAGCGACTTCTCGTAGGCGAACTTGTCGATGGTGGCCAGCACGTCGTCGATATCGCCGGCGCGGGCGTTGTTGAGGACGTACTCGACGGCGGCCGCTTCGCGTCCGTCGCCGATCTGGCCCGTCGTGGTGATGTTGCGAGCTCCGGCGGCCATCCGCAAGACCGACCACCGCAGCAGCGGTATCCGTCGTCTGAGATCCATAGCCACCCACGATAGCCCCGCCGAGCGTGGGTCGAATGTTGCTGGTGTGACTGAAGTTAACTCTGAACGGTCCGGCGGGCGCTACCGGCGATCTCCGCACATATTCCCTGGTTATCTTGCCTGCGGGTCGCCCGGTTTACGCGGGTGAACCCGTTAGACTTTCGGACGATGTTCACCTCAGCAATACCCCGGGCATGACGACCGAGCACCCGGACGGCGCCGTCGAGATCGGCTTGACGGGACGTCCGCCGCGGGCAATCCCGGAACCGCAGCCGCGCACCTCGCACGGCCCGGCCAAGGTGATTGCGATGTGTAACCAGAAGGGTGGCGTCGGGAAAACCACGTCGACGATCAACCTGGGCGCCGCGCTCGCCGAGTACGGCCGGCGGGTGCTGCTGGTGGACATGGATCCGCAGGGCGCGCTGTCCGCGGGCCTCGGCGTCCCGCACTACGAGCTGGAACAGACCATTCACAACGTGCTGGTAGAGCCGCGGGTCTCGATCGACGACGTGCTGCTGTCCACCCGGGTCAAGCACCTGGACCTGGTGCCGAGCAATATCGACCTGTCGGCCGCCGAGATCCAGCTGGTCAACGAGGTGGGCCGGGAGCAGACGCTGGGCCGGGCGCTGCATCCGGTGCTGGACCGCTACGACTACGTGTTGATCGACTGCCAGCCGTCGCTGGGCCTGCTTACCGTCAACGGGCTGGCCTGCTCCGACGGCGTCGTCATCCCCACCGAATGCGAGTACTTCTCGTTGCGCGGCCTGGCGCTGCTCACCGACACCGTCGACAAGGTGCGCGACCGGCTCAACCCGAAGCTGGAGATCAGCGGCATCCTGCTGACCCGCTACGACCCGCGCACCGTCAACGCGCGCGAGGTGATGGCCCGTGTGGTGGAACGCTTCGGTGACCTAGTGTTCGACACCGTGATCACCCGCACCGTCCGTTTCCCGGAGACCAGCGTGGCGGGCGAACCCATCACCACCTGGGCGCCCAAGTCGACGGGCGCCATCGCCTATCGCGCTCTGGCCCGCGAGTTCATCGACCGATTTGGCGCGTGAACGACACAGCCAATGGTGAGGCGCCAGCTCAGAACGGCTTCCAGGTCCGCCTCACCAACTTCGAGGGGCCGTTCGACCTGCTGCTGCAGCTGATCTTTGCGCATCGTCTCGACGTGACCGAGGTGGCGCTGCATCGGGTTACCGACGACTTCATCGCCTATACCCGCGAGATCGGCCGCCAACTGGATCTGGAGGAAACCACCGCGTTCCTTGTGGTCGCCGCGACGCTGCTGGATCTCAAAACGGCCCGGCTGCTGCCGGCCGGACAGATCGACGACGAAGAAGACCTCGCGCTGCTCGAGGTGCGTGACCTGCTGTTTGCCCGGCTCCTGCAGTACCGCGCGTTCAAGCACGTCGCGGAGATGTTCGCCGAGCTGGAAGCCACCGCATTGCGCAGCTACCCGCGCTCGGTGTCACTGGAGGACCGGTTCACCGAGCTGCTCCCGGAAGTGATGATCGGTGTCGACGCCGAGCGCTTCGCCCAGATCGCCGCGATCGCGTTCACTCCGCGGCCGGTGCCGACGGTGTCCATCGGCCACCTGCACGAACTCAATGTGTCGGTTCCCGAGCAGGCCCAGAAATTGCTGGGCATCCTCGAAGCGCGGGGCAGTGGTCAATGGGCCACGTTTTCCGAGCTGGTCGCCGACTGCGAGATGCCGATGGAGGTCGTCGGACGCTTCCTGGCGCTGCTCGAACTGTATCGGTCCCGGGCGGTAGCATTCGACCAGTCGGAGCCGCTTGGCGTGCTCCAGATTTCGTGGACCGGGGAGCGTCCGACCACCGAAACCCTGGCGGAAGCCGAGTGAACGCCCGAGAAGCGAGACCAACCGTGACCCGCGCCGTGACGATGCAGAGCGAAGCGATGAGGAGGAGCGGCGCTCGTGACTGAAGAATCGCCCGATCTCGATCTGGGCATCGATCTCGACATCGGGATCCCGGAAATCGCCGAGGCAGCGCCCATGGAGCCCGAGGAACTCGGCTCTGTGCTGGAGGCACTACTGCTAGTGGTTGACACCCCGGTCACCGACGAGGCACTGGCCGCGGCCACGCAGCAACCCGTCTACCGCATCGCCGCCAAGCTGGCGGTGATGGCCGAGGAACTCACCGCACGCGACAGCGGCATCGACTTGCGGAAAACCGGCGAGGGATGGCGGATGTGCACCCGCGCCCGGTTCGCGCCTTACGTGGAGAAGCTGCTGCTGGACGGCGCGCGGTCCAAACTCACCCGGGCCGCGCTGGAGACCCTGGCCGTGGTGGCCTACCGCCAGCCCGTGACCCGCGCACGGGTAAGCGCGGTGCGCGGCGTCAACGTGGACGCCGTCATGCGCACCCTGCTGGCACGCGGGCTGATCACCGAGGCCGGCGCCGACGAGGACAGCGGCGCGGTCACCTTCGCCACCACCGAGCTGTTCCTGGAGCGGTTGGGGCTGGAGTCGCTGACGGATCTGCCCGATATCGCGCCGCTGCTTCCCGACGTCGACACGATCGAGGACCTCAGCGAATCCCTGGACAGCGAGCCGCGTTTCATCAAACTGTCGGGCGGCCAGGCGCCCGAACAGTCGCTGTCGTTCGACGTGGACCAGGATTGATGGTCGACGATCAGGGGATCCGGCTGCAAAAAGTGTTGTCCCAGGCTGGAATTGCATCGCGCCGGGCCGCCGAGAAGTTGATCCTCGACGGCCGCGTCGAGGTGGACGGGCGCGTGGTGACCGAGCTGGGCACCCGGGTCGACCCCGATGCGTCCGTGATACGAGTGGACGGTGCCAGGATCGTCGTCGACGAATCCCAGGTGTATTTGGCACTGAACAAGCCGCGGGGGATGCACTCGACCATGTCCGACGATCGCGGCCGACCGTGCATCGGCGACCTGATCGAGCGGCGAGTACGGGGCAACAAGAAGCTCTTTCACGTCGGGCGGCTGGACGCCGACACCGAAGGGCTGATCCTGCTGACCAACGACGGCGAACTGGCGCACCGGCTGATGCACCCCTCCCACGAAGTGCCCAAGACGTATCTGGCGACAGTCAGCGGGACGGTGCCGCGCGGGGTGGGCAAGAAACTGCGGGCCGGCATCGAGTTGGAGGACGGTCCGGCGCGCGTCGACGACTTCGCCGTGGTGGACGCGATTCCCGGAAAGACATTGGTGCGCTTGACGTTACACGAAGGACGCAACCGTATCGTGCGCCGGATGCTGGCGGCAGTGGGCTTCCCGGTGGAGGCGCTGGTCCGCACCGAGATCGGTGCGGTATCGCTGGGCAAGCAGCGACCAGGCAGTATCCGGGCGTTGCGCCAAGACGAGGTCGGGCAGCTGTACAAAGCGGTGGGCCTGTGATGATTGGCATCGCAGTGGCGATTGACGGCCCCGCGGGAACCGGAAAGTCCTCGGTGTCAAAGGGATTGGCGCAAGCCCTGGGGGCGCGCTACCTGGACACCGGCGGCATGTACCGGATGGTGACGCTGGCGGCCTTGCGCGCCGGGATCGACCCGGCCCACGCCGACGCGGTCGCGAGGATTGCGGAGACGGTGCAGATGTCGGTGGACTGTGCGCCCGACGGTGACCGGTATTTCCTGGACGGAGAAGACGTCTCGGTCGAGATCCGCGGCGACCAGGTCACCGGAGCGGTGTCGGCGGTGTCGTCGGTTCCCGCCGTACGCACCCGGCTTGTCGCGCTGCAACGCGAAATGGCCGAAGGGCCGGGCAGTGTCGTCGTCGAGGGTCGAGACATCGGGACCGTGGTACTACCCGACGCGCCGGTGAAGATCTTCTTGACCGCGTCGGCCGAAACCCGCGCCCGGCGTCGCAACGACCAGAATGTCGCCGCGGGTCTGGTCGACGACTACGACGGCGTGCTGGCCGACGTACGGCGTCGCGATCATCTGGATTCCACCCGAGCGGTGTCGCCGCTGCGTCCGGCAGCCGACGCGGTGACCGTCGACACCAGCGACATGACCGAGGCCCAGGTGATCGACCATCTGCTGGAGTTGGTCAGACAGCGAAGCGAGGCAGTGCGGTGACGCAGGACGGCACCTGGTCCGACGAAAGCGATTGGGAAGTAGTCGATTCCGACTCGGCGGAGTTCGACGAAGCCGGTCCCGCGCCGGTGGTGGCGATTGTCGGCCGACCCAACGTCGGCAAGTCGACGCTGGTCAACCGGATCCTGGGGCGGCGCGAAGCGGTGGTGCAGGACATTCCCGGCGTGACCCGCGACCGGGTCTCCTACGACGCGCTGTGGACGGGACGCCGGTTCGTCGTACAGGACACCGGGGGCTGGGAGCCCGATGCCAAGGGCCTGCAACAGCTGGTGGCCGAGCAGGCGTCGGTGGCGATGCGGACCGCCGACGCGGTGATCCTGGTGGTCGACGCCACGGTCGGCGCGACCGCCGCCGACGAGGCCGCCGCTCGCATCCTGCTGCGCTCCGGCAAGCCAGTGTTCTTGGCCGCCAACAAGGTTGACAGCGACAAAGTCGAATCGGACGCTGCCGCCCTGTGGTCGCTGGGTCTCGGTGAGCCGCACGCCGTCAGCGCGATACACGGTCGCGGCGTGGCCGATCTGCTCGACGAGGTGCTGGCCGTATTGCCCGCGGTGTCCGAAGCGGCACCCGCACCCGGCGGTCCCCGGCGGGTGGCGCTGGTCGGCAAGCCGAACGTCGGCAAGAGCTCACTGCTCAACAAGCTGGCCGGTGACGAACGTTCGGTCGTCCACGACGTGGCCGGAACCACGGTGGACCCGGTGGACTCGCTGATCGAATTGGGCGGCAAGATCTGGCGTTTCGTCGACACCGCGGGCTTGCGCCGCAAGGTCGGGCAGGCCAGCGGCCACGAGTTCTATGCGTCGGTGCGCACTCACTCGGCCATCGATTCCGCCGAGGTCGTGATCGTCCTGATCGACGCGTCACAGCAGCTGACCGAGCAGGACCAGCGGGTGCTCTCGATGGTGATCGAGGCGGGGCGTGCGCTGGTGCTGGCCTTCAACAAGTGGGATCTGGTCGATGAGGATCGGCGCGAGCTGCTGGATCGCGAGATCGACCGCGAGCTGGCGCAGCTGCAGTGGGCGCAGCGGGTCAACATTTCCGCCAAGACGGGGCGGGCGGTGCAGAAGCTGGTGCCGGCGATGGAGACCGCGCTGGCGTCGTGGGACGCCCGGATTGCGACCGGCCCGCTGAACACCTGGGTCAAGGAGATCGTGGCGGCCACGCCGCCGCCGGTGCGTGGCGGCAAGCAGCCGCGCATTCTGTTCGCCACCCAGGCCACCGCCCGGCCGCCGACGTTCGTGCTGTTTACCACCGGCTTTCTCGAGGCCGGCTACCGACGCTTCCTAGAGCGGCGACTGCGCGAGACGTTCGGCTTCGAGGGCAGCCCGATCCGGATCAACGTCCGGGTACGCGAGAAGCGAACTGCCAAGCGCCGCTGAGCGCTCGGGCTCTGCCCTTCCTGCCTTCTCCGCGTCGACCGTGCCTCCACCGGCGTCGGGCGTGCATCCAGGGCGCCCTCAGCGCACACTCGCCGCCCACAGCGCGCACTCGACGTTGACATTCCTCGCGCACTAGCCATAGCCTCTCGTATGGCGGGCATAGATAACCGTATTGTGGGAATTAGTGGAGGATCAGTGAGCGCGGCGCGGTTCAGCGTGCAAGACAAGTCGATATTGATCACCGGCGCGACCGGCTCTTTGGGCAGCGCGGCGACTCGCGCCCTGGCCGAAGCCGGCGCTCGGCTCACGCTGACCGCAGGCAACGCCGATCGCCTCAACGAGCTGGTGGCCGAGGCCGGCATCGAGGACGCCGCTGTGGTCGCCCGGCGCGCCGATGCCCCGGCCGATGCCCAGGCGATGGTCGACGCGGCTGTGGCCCGGCATGGCCGGCTCGACGGCGTCCTGGTCGCGTCGGGCATGAACCACGTCGCGCCCATCAGCGATATGGCCGTCGACGACTTCGACGACGTGATGCGCGCGAACGCACGAGGCGCGTGGCTGGTGTGCCAGGCGGCCGGGCGGGTACTGCTGCAACAGGGCGGGGGAGGCAGCGTGGTGCTGGTCTCCTCGGTGCGCGGCAGCCTCGGTCATCCCGCCGGCTACAGCGCCTACTGCCCGTCCAAGGCGGCCACCGACCTGCTGGCGAAGTCGTTGGCGGCAGAGTGGGGTCCGCAAGGCATTCGGGTAAATGCCTTGGCGCCAACGGTTTTCCGTTCGGAGCTAACCGAATGGATGTACGCCGACGACGACAAGGGCCGCGCAACCCGCGAGGCGATGTTCGCCCGAATCCCGTTGCGCCGCTTCGCCGAACCGGAGGACTTCGTCGGTGCGCTGATCTATCTGCTCAGCGACGCGTCGAGTTTCTACACCGGCCAGGTGATGTACCTGGATGGCGGCTACACCGCATGCTGAGAACCCGGAAGGAACCGTTATGACTTTTACCTGGCCTCTCGGTGATGCCGAGTCGAAGCTGGAGTTCTACGACCTGTCCCATCCGTGGGGTCACGGTGTGCCGGCGTGGCCTTACTTCGAAGACGTCAAGATCGAACGATTGCACAACATGGCCAGAAGTCGCGTACTCACCCAAAAGATCACCACGGTAATGCATTCGGGCACGCACATCGACGCGCCGGCACACGTGGTCGAAGGCACGCCGTTCCTGCACGAGATCCCGCTCAGCGCGTTCTTCGGCACCGGGGTCGTCGTGTCGATCCCGAAGAAGAAGTGGGAGGTCGTCACCGCCGAGGATCTCGAGAATGCCACGCCACAGATCCGGCCCGGCGACATCGTCGTCGTCAACACCGGCTGGCACCACACCTACGCCGACAGTGCTGAGTACTACGCATACTCGCCGGGCTTCTACAAGGAAGCCGGGGAGTGGTTCGCCGCCAAGGGCGTCAAAGCCGTCGGTACGGATACTCAAGCGCTGGACCATCCGCTGGCCACCTCGATCGCTCCGCACGGCCCCGCGGAGCATACGGGCGGCCTGTTGCCCTGGGCGGTAAGGGAATACGAAGAGCAGACCGGCCGCAAGGTGCTCGACGATTTCCCGGAGTGGGAGCCGTGTCACCGCGCGATTCTGTCAAAGGGCATCTACGGGTTCGAGAATGTGGGCGGCGACCTGGACAAGGTCACCGGTAAGCGCGTCACGTTCGCGGCGTTCCCCTGGCGCTGGGTCGGCGGCGACGGCTGTATCGTGCGGCTGGTGGCGATCATCGACCCCACCGGCACCTACCGCATCGAGACCGGGGCCTGACGTGAGCATCGAGTCAGAAGAGGCCCGTGGCACGGGAATTCAGGTCATCGCCCGCGCGGCCGAGATGCTGCGGCTGCTACAGGCGCATCCCGGTGGACTGAACCAGGCCGAGATCGGCGAACGGCTGGGAATGGCGCGCTCGACCGTGAGTCGGATCCTCAATGCGCTCGACGATGAAGGCCTGGTGGCATCGCGCGCGGCGCGCGGTCGATATCGGCTGGGCCCCGAGATCGCCCGCATGGCAAGCACCGCGCGCCGCAGCGTCGTGATCGACCTGCACCCGTTCATGGAAGAGCTGTCCCGCGAGCTGGAGGAGACCGTCGACCTGTCGATCCTGGACGGCGATCGTGCGACCTTCGTCGACCAGGTCGTCTCGCCGCACCGCCTGCGCGCCATCAGCGCTGTGGGCGAGTCGTTTCCGCTGCACTGCTGCGCCAACGGCAAGGCACTGCTGGCCAACCTGCCGGCCGGGGAACAGGCTCGAGCGCTGCCCAGTCGACTCGCCCGGCTCACCGCGAACACCGTTACCACGCCCGCGGTGTTGCGCAAAGAGCTCGACCGCGTCAAAGCCGAGGGCATCGCCTACGACCGCGAAGAGCAGAGCGAAGGCATCTGCGCCGTGGGCGCGGTGCTGACGGGCGTGAGCGACGAGATGGTCGCGGTCAGCGTGCCGGTTCCTTCGCAGCGGTTCCACCGGCGCGAGGCCGAACTCGCCCAGGCGCTGCGCGGCTGGGTGGACAAGGTCGAGGCGTGGTTCGACGACAAGGCGGCCGATTAAGAGACTCGCAGCTCAGCCACGCAATGGCGGCTCGAGGGTCCGGCTGCGGTAGGCTTTCGAGCTGCTGCCGGTGGAGTCACTGGCGTACGGGCTGTGGCGCAGTTTGGTAGCGCACTTGACTGGGGGTCAAGTGGTCGCAGGTTCAAATCCTGTCAGCCCGACCAGAAAGTAGCAGTTCAGAGGCGGTTTCGGAGAAACCCGCAATCGCCTCACTTGCTTCCAAATGACTTGGATAGCAACGCGGATAGCAACGCGGATAGCAACGCATTTAGATGTTGAGGACGCCGAGTTGGTCGGCCAGCGCATCCACTGCGTGTCGTGCGGTGGTGTCCGAGGTGTGGCCGTAGATGTCCCCGGTAACCGCGATTGACGAATGCCCGAGCAGATCGGCCACGGCCTTGATGTGGACCTGACCTTCGAGCCATGCCACGGCTGCCGAATGGCGCAGGGTGTGCACGCCAACGTCGGCCATGCCCGCCTTCTGCGCGGCGATTTGAATCGTCCTCAGCACGTTGCGCGGATCCACCGGCGTCCCCGACTCGGTGGCGAAGACCAAGTCGTTGTCTTGCCACTGGTCTCGCGCAGCATGACGTTCAGCGTCCTGGTTGGCGCGGTGGAGCCGCAGCATGGTGACGAGGGGAGCGGACAAGGGCACCGATCGGCGAGACCTGTCCGTCTTGGGTTCCGTGATAATCAGCTCGCCGCCGACGCGCCCAAGGGTGCCGCGCACCGTCAGCATCCTGCCGTCCAGGTCGATGTCGGACCAGTGCAATGCAAGCGCCTCGCCTCGGCGCACACCCGTTCCCGCGACGAGCACAAGGACGTTGCGGTAGCGCAGGCCCTCGGCGCACAGCAGGAGCTTGGTCACGTCGACCGTGTTGACGTGTCGGGCCTCCTTGCGGGCTACGCCAGGACGCTTCACCGCCGCCGCCGGGTTCTTCGCGATCAGGCCGTCGCGCACCGCACCATCGAGACCCGCCCGTAGCACGGTGTAGACCTGCCTGATCGTCGCGTCCGATAGCGCACGCACGGGATCGGCACCGGTCACCTTGGCAGGCTTAGTCTTGCCGCGCATGGTCAAGATCAGCGCCTCGATGTCGGAGGGCTTGAGCCGGTCGAGGCGATTTTCACCGAAGTCACCCGTCTCCAGGTGCCGACGGCTGAGATTGCCGTATAACTCACGGGTCGAGGCCTTCCGGTCTGACACAGCCAGCGTCGTCGCCCGCCAGTGCGCGAGCCAGTCGCCCACCGTGCGCCGCGAGTCCTTGACCGCCGCACCGTTATCGAGCCGAGTGCGGACGGCCTTCATCTTGTCCGCCACTTGGCGGCGCGTCTTGCCATACACCATGTGGCGCTTGGCAATTCCCGACTCATCGGTGAAACTGATGGCACCGATGTATCCGGCCTGCTTGCCGTCGCGCATGCGCTTGTAGATGCTGCCCTCACCGTTCGCGTTGGCCATGCTGGTGTCCTCCTATGCCTTCTTCTGGCCGCGCACGGTCTTGGGGAGGTAGCCCTTCTGACGTGCCTTATCGACGTACATAGAAGCCTGGCGCGCTTGGACATTGAAGATCTGGCCCACTGCCTTGGTCGGTGCCTTGTCGAAGTTGTCGCGGTACACGTCGGCCACCTGCTGGAGGAACTCGTCGGTCATCTCCCGACGCACTCGGGGGAGACGCTGGCGTTCAACAAACCGGCGCGCTGTTGCCTTCGACTCCCTAGCCAATCGCTTGTGCTCCGTGATCGCCTCGACGTCGAGTACATCGCCGTTCATGAGTGGTACGGATGCCGCCTGGCCGCGCCGAATGGTGCTCACGACGAGATCCGTGACCAGCTTGGCGACGTCGGTCTGCCGCAGGTGCTTCTGCCGGATCTCGCCTTGTCCCGGCCCTGACTTCCAAGACAGTTCGGTGAGAACCGGGGACCCGTCGCGCAACTCAACTTTCGCGTAAAGGTCGGGGTCGGCACCGCCCGTAGTTGTCAGCTCGATCAAACGCGGCACCTCGACGCCCTCCAGGACTTCGGAGTCGTCGGCAACTCGACGCACACTCTCCTTTTCGCCCGACAGCGTCATTGTGACGCGATGACCTGGTTCTTTGAACTCGACGATGATTCCGCCGAGCATGGCCTGCCCTGCCAACTCAAAACCTCCCAAAAAGTACGCACTCGGAATCTTTGAACCCTGCGCTTAGCCATGCACTATACCAACAGGGCCGCCGACATCCAGGCGGATACGCACGAAGCGAAGGCAGCGCAAGGCATGGACGCGACGACGAAGCGCCTGGTGTCGATCCCCGAGGCGCGCCAGCTCCTCGGCAACATCGGGCACACGACGCTGTACGAACTGGTGAACCGGCGTGAAATCGTCAAGGTCAACATCGGACGTCGGGGACTCATCACCTCGGAATCCCTTGAGGCGTACATGGATCGGCTGAGCACGCTCGCCGAGACCAACGCCGGTGACGGTGCCGCATGAGCGTCACGCACCCGCATCTCAACCAGGCCGACCGCGACACCATCGAGGACCTCGGCCTCATCCATCTCAACGGGCACATCGGCATCGGTGAGCACGCCCACCACCAAGAGGAGGCCACGCCAGCGTGACCATTACAGATGACCGGCCCGGTGACGTCATCACCGGACCGGCCCAAGAAGCTCAAGTTTCCGCAGGAGCTACCAGCAACGATACCGTGCTAGAGGCGAACTTGACATCCGTCAACAAGATGACGTTCGCCGAGTTGCTGAAGGCCCTAGGCCACGGCGACAGCGCCGATCTGCTCCGCGACCAGGTGGCCGTCTGCTGGAAGCGCCCTGGTGGGACGTTCACCGCTGAACTGCAGGACCCCGACGATGCCGCCCGTTACATCGGCGTCCTGACCGAGCGCATCACCGACGGTCGGGTGGATATGTGGTTCGGCATCAACCCGGTGAGTTCGGACGTGGCGAAGGGGCGCGGCACGGAGAAGGACGTGACCCGCCTGGCGGCGCTGTACGCCGACCTGGACGTGAAGCCTGGCGCGTGCCCGGACCTGGACACCGCTCGCCTGCTCATCGACGACGTGTCCGACGTCCTCGGCATGCGACCGGTGGCCGTAATTCAGAGTGGGCATGGGCTGCAACCTATCTGGGCGGTCGAACGTAGATCTGCTTCGACGCTGAAGTACCCCCACGACGCCAAGAACCTGCTGCAGCGGTTCCGCCACGCCGTCGAGTTCGTCGCCGCCTGCCATGGATGCACGGTCGACCCTGTGTTTGATCTACCCCGCATCCTGCGTATCCCCGACACCATCAATTGGAAGGACGTCGAGCACTCCGCGCCGACGTGGTGTGAGGCCGACACCGGCAGCGTCCTGACGGTCGAGCAGATCACCAAGGCTCTCGATGAGTTCGGCGCACCCGAGGGCCGGTCCAAGTTCGGCACGGGCAGCAACGGTCAAGGCCCCCAGCAGTTCTCACGTCGCACGTTGATCAACCGCGTCGCCAAGGCCCCCGAGGGTCAGCGCAATGTCAGGATGGACTTATGGCGTACCTCGACGGCTCCGAGCGCGAGATGGCCAAGTGGGCGCACCAGCGCCTTGACGCCGCCCGCCGCAGGGGTGAGGACGAGCAGCGCCACGCTCTTGGCGACTTGACGAATCACCCTGTAGCGCAAGCTGACAACGACCGCGGATGGTGACCGTGGATAGCACGGCGATTCACACGTTCAGCAGGCCGAGTTTGTCGGCCAACACGTCGACCGCCGAGTCACCGAAACCGGCTGCGATCGATGCCGAGAGGCTATTTAGGCGGTGCGTTTGCTGCGGACTCGCTCGCGGACAAGGACTGCGAAATCACCAGGGGCTTGGCGCGACCGCAGACTCAATCTGCGTTCTGTCGCCCGATGTTGGCAAGTACGGAGATCAGGAGGAGCTCGAACGCTCGATCGTCCCGCGGCACCGCCGCAGTGGCGAATCCGCCACCATCGGCAGACTCCGACTCCTTCACCGCGCTGTGCTTCTGCTCCAGTCTGGCAAGAAGCACTGAACCCCGGACGAGTTCCGACACCGCCGAGTACGTGTCGTGAGCTGTCTGCTCATCGAGGCCGGAGTCGATCATGTTGGCGATTGCTTTCTGCGTCTCCTGGTCGCCGAGCCGTCGAGCCATCGGGCTCAGTGCGCCTCGTATCAGGATCAGATCCGTCAACACCGGGTCGCTCGAGGAACGTCTGTCGCACTCCGCGGGCGTGCGCCATCAGCGAAGCGCGCCAATCGTCCGACTCGGCGAAGGCCGGCAACCCGCTGCGGCGCAGCGCGCGGTCGGTCATGGCGTCGAGAAGCTCCGACTTGTTGCGAACGTGCCAGTAAATGCTGGTTACGCCTACGTCGAGCGATCTGGCGATTAATGGAATACTCAGTTCCTCGATTGAGGAGTCTGCTGCTATTGCGAAGGCCGTCTCCACGATCGCGTCTTCGGTCAGAGAGCCTCGCGCTCGTCGGGCCGACTGTCGCTGTGGCTTCGAAGCCTGCACCCTCACCCCTCGCCGCCGTGTGACATTCATCGTGTCATGATCGGCAACTTGGACCACCCCCGCACGCTGGCGGTGTGTGCCTTCGCCGCTCTCGCGTAGTCGACGTCCCACTCCGGCCACCGCTTGAGAAGCTCTTCCAGCACGACCCTCGCTTGCATGCGTGCCAGCGAGGTACCGAGGCAGAAGTGCAGACCCTGGCCGAAGCTGAGGTGGCCGCCCCTGCGGTGAATGTCGAACCGCTCCCCGTTAAGGAAACGCGCCTCGTCGCGGTTGGCCGAGCCGTTGAGCAGCAACATGATCGAGCCCTCCGCGATCGGATTCACCGAGACATTCCGTATCGTGCGCGACGTATCGCGCCTGCACCGGTGACGGCGCTTCGAAGCGCAGTACCTCTTCAATGGCACCCGGGATCAGTTCGGGGTCGGCAACCAGCTCGCTGCGCTGATCCGGGTGATCGGCCAGCAGCTGGCACGCGAAGGCGATGAGCCGAGTGGTGGTTTCGTTGCCGGCACCGGCGATCATGCTGGTGTACGTGAGCACCTCGGTGCGTGTCAGCTTGCGTACTCCACCGTCGTCCTCCACTTCGGCGTTGAGCAGCTGTGTCATCAGGTCGTCGGAGGGGTGGTCGGCCCGCCAGTCGATGTACTCGGAGAACAACAGATACGACTCTTCGAACGCATTGTCGGCAACCGCGAACTGACCCTCCTTCAGGTCGATGGCGTTGTTCGTGGTGTCGCGGATCAGCTGCTGGCCCTGCTCGGGGATGCCGAGCAGATAACCGATGGTGCGCATCGGGACCAGGGCTCCGAGGTCGGCGATGACGTCGAATTCGTTCTGCCCCAATAGCGCATCGAGAGCTCGTACACAGAACTGGCGTGTCAACGGTTCGATGGCCGCCATTCGGCGCGGGGTGAATACCTTCGACAGCAGTCGCCGATGCAGGTCGTGCTGCGGTGGGTCCTCGAAGAGGATCACGCCCGGTGGTACTTCCAGACCGCTCTTGATGACGTCCATGACGGTTCCACGCCCCGACCGGTAGGTCTGCCAGTTCGGCAGCTCACGGGCGACGTCATCCCATCGGCTCAGCGCGTAGAAGTCGTGCGGCTCGTTGTAGTACAGCGGTGCCTCCTCGCGCAGCCGCCGCCACACCGGATACGGGTCGTCGTCGATCGCGAAATCGAACGGGTCGTAATACAGGTCAACGGTTTTCGGATCTGTCATGTCAGCGACGCGTTTGACGGGTGACGATCGAGGGACCGGCCAGTGGCACGTCAAGGAGTCCGGGTGGAGCATCGATGACCGCCGGGATGGCGTTGATCGGCCGCCATCGCCGTCGCTGCCACGCCGGGGTTGGTGGCGTCGTCCGGTGCGGGGTCGAGTCGAAGGTCGAGGGTCATGTTCGGGTTTCCTTCGATGCGGAACACCATGCCGCCCTGGCCGGGTTGGGCTGGGCGCGGCCAGGTGTCGGGCCACGGCGTGGAGGTCACCGCGGCGAAGTACTGAACCGACACCACGGGGCGGTCGTCGTGCATCGCGGCGAGCTGCCAGCGGTGGCCGCAGATCGTGTCCTTCGGGATCACCCCGAGTGCGGTGTCGAGGTCGTGCGGGGCCAGGATCGTTTCCCAGTCCAACGCCACTCTGTCGACATCGACGTCGAGCGTGTCGGCGATGTAGCGCACGACGGGTTCCCAGTCGTTGTTCACCTTGCCGACAGCGATGCGGATGGGAACGTGGCCGTTGGGCTTTCCGAAACCCATCGACTCATGCAGGACCTCCCAGATCGGATAGGACAGGTCGAGGTCGAGGGCGTACTCGTCCATGCGGTAGGTGTCGATCACCCCGGCACCGGCCAGCAGGGCGGTGGGCAGATTGAGGCTGACGAATCCGGGCTCGCATCCGGTCGCGTAGAAGGTCGCGTTGCCTCTGCGGGCGGCGTTTTCGATCGGTTCGCGCCAATTCGCCGGTGCCGCCTTCGGGTACACCATGGGGATGGCGGAGATGGTGACCACGTTGATACCGGCTTCCAGGTAGCCGACGATGTCGGCGATGACCTCGTCTTCACGTCGGACGGCGGTCGCGCAGTAGGCGATGCAATCGGGCTTGGCGTCCAGGACTGTCGCGAGGTCGTCGGTCGCCGCGATGCCGACATCGCGGCGACCGCACAACGCGCCGGCATCGGTGCCCACCTTCGTCGGTGAGGACACCTTGAGCCCGATCAGTTCCAGTGCAGGGTCGTCGATGATCGCGCGCAGCGCCACGCTGCCCGTCATGCCGGTGCCAACGTGAACTACGCGATTCTTCGCGGCGTCAGGAGATGAAGTCACAGGTGCGCCTCTCAGGACGGATAGGAGCGGTTGCCAACGCGACAGGTCAGAACTTACTGTATGTCCAACTAGTATGACTTACCAGTGGACGTTGCGGTAGACGGCGGTGGACGAGGGGTACGGCGCACGTGGCGAAGCGGACCATCGTCATCACCGGGTCGAGCGACGGCGTCGGTGCAGCAGCGGCTCGGCGGTTGGCGGCCGCTGGCGACAACGTCGTCGTTATCGGTCGCTCCGTATTCAAGACGAAGGCGATCGCCGACGAACTCGGAACCGACCACCTCTGTGCGGATTTCTCGGACCTCGCCCAGGTGCGTGCCCTAGCCGAGGAGCTGCGGCAGCGTTATCCGCGAATCGACGTGCTGGCCAACAACGCCGGAAGTGTCTTCGCGGCCGATGGCCTCACCGTTGATGGGTTCGACAGCGTGTTTCAGGTGAACTACCTTGCGGCGTTCCTTCTCACCACCTCCCTGATAGACGTGTTGATCGCGTCGAAGGCCCGGATCATATGCACGTCGAGTTCGTCGCAACGTCTGATGCGTCCAGGTGTATCGGTGAACGACCTGCTTTGTGCGAAGCCGGTGCGCCCGACGGTTGCCTACGGGCGCTCCAAGATCGCGATCGTGATGTTCACTCGCGAATTGCACCGTCGCTACAGCGGATTCGGTGTATCTGCCGCCTCGTTCCACCCCGGGTTCGTCAACAGCAATTTCGGCCCGGCATCGGGTTCGCGGGTTCTCGCGGTCATGCAACGAGCGCACACCGAACGGCTCGTCGGCATCACCCCGGAGGCGGCGTGCGATCAACTGGTGTGGCTGGCCTCGGAACAGAGTGAAGACTTTGAGCCTGCCGGCGAGTACTTCGTGAAACGCCGCGTCGGTCGCGCGCATCGGACCACTTACGACCCGCGCCGCAGCTATGAGTTGTGGGAGCGGACAGCCACCCTTGTGAACCGATCCTAGGAGTTCCGCACGTGGTCGACCTCGCGCAGAAGTGGCTTCGCAGCAGCATGGATCTCCCGAATCGTCATGGCGCGCAGAGGATGTATGGCAAGAACGAGCGCAATACGATCGTCGGCGTCGAGTACCGGTGCGGAAATGGTCGCGACTGGGTGCGCGCCGCGGGTGTTGTCGTCCGGCAGCGGGTCGGCCGAGGCGAATTCCACCCGCAACTGGTCGATGACGGAACGCAGGTTGTGGGGGATCGCGTCTCCGGACAGCGTGCCAATCGCTTGGGCCGCCTGGCTCAACGCAGGTGTCATCCAGTCGATGTCGTAGCCGCGCTCGCGGGTGCGGGTCAGCACGGCGTGCAGGCGCTGGTGCAGACCCGCATCGTCGGCAGCGCCGCGTCGCATCCAGGCTTCTTGCTCGTCCGCGCTATCCCATGCCGCGAAGGCGATGCCGAATGGCGGCGCGTAAGGGATGCGCTCGTTGGGCTGAACGGACCGCCGGACAGGTCCGCGGGATACTCGAAGGCGGTGATCACCAGATCGTCACCCGCCCGTTCCAGGACGGATGCAGCCATATCCGTCGTATCGACCAGTCGCCGAACCGAGATACGTGCGAGATGAGCCAACGGGCGGCCGATGTCGAGGCTGGACGCGACAAGCGTCAGTGCAGGGCCGAGCGTGAATGCCTTGGTCGCCGGGTCGCGAGTCACCCAGCCGCGATCGGAGAGCGTCTTGAGGATCGCGTGCGCGGTGCCCTGAGACAGGTCCAGTTCGCGCACGACATCTGAGAATCGAATCTCGTTCCTACCTGGCCGACTGAGCAACTCGACGATGTCGAGAACTCGTTCGGTCGGCGCCGAACCAGATCCGCGCACCCTTGACTCCCTTCGATCGGCATCTTACGGTCGTTTCAGCAGTTAGAGAATAAGTATCTCGAATATTAGAGAACTATACCGGTGGGATGTGAATCCAGTGCGTGCAGTCGTTTTGCGAGGCGGCGAGTTGACGGTTCGAGAGACCGCCGATCCTGTTCCCGGACAGGGTGATCTGCTCCTCAAAACCTTGAGCACGGCGATCTGCGCCTCGGATGTGCACTTCATGGACAACCCCGAGGCCGGAATCGACGATCCGACGGGACGGTCGATGTACGACGCCGATCGCGACATCGTCATGGGTCACGAGTTCGTCGGCGAGGTCATCGGCCACGGGCCCGGGTGCAGCGACGCCTTCCCGATCGGCGCGCGGGTGACGTCGATGCCGATCCGATTGGTAGACGGTGGCGCCGGTGGCTTGAGGATCATCGGACAGCATCCAGAGGCGCAAGGGAGTTTCGGGGAACTACTGGTCGTCCCCGAGGCGACGGCGAAGGTCGTAGAGGGCGACGTATCCAGCGATGCCATCGCCGTTGTCGACTGCTTCGCGGTCGGCGAGTTCTATGTGCGCGCTGCCAATGTGCAGCCCGGTGAGGTGCCGATCGTCATCGGGGCAGGGGCCGTCGGCCTCTCCGCTGTCGCCGCATTGTCCAGCCGTGGCATCCAGCCGATCATCGTGTCCGACTTCCACGCTGAACGACGCGAGCTGGCACGCAGTGGTTTTGGCGCACACGTGCTGGTTGATCCGGCGGATCAATCGGTGTTCGACGTTTTCCGCGAAGTCCGTGCCGAACACAAGCTCGGTGGCTCGGCCGTGGTGTTCGAATGCGTCGGAGCGCCGGGGCTCATCGACCGGCTCGTGTCCGAGGCGGAGTTCATGTCGCGGATCTACTGCGCCGGCGGCTGGTACACCGGGGACACGCTGAGCATCACGGAGGCAACCCGCAACGGGTTGACTCTGCAGTTCGGTGGTGGCCCGATGCCACAGGACTGGTACGGCGTGCTCGATGCCGTCGTTGAGGGACGGCTCGACCCGATGCCGAGCGTCGGCCGCGATCATCGGCCTCGACGAGGTGCCCGATGCGATCGAGCAGGCGCGCCGAGCCGAGGGACCGCCCCGCGTCGTAGTCCATCCGAACGGAGACGTCGTATGACCCCGACGCGAGAAGGAATCACATGACTGACAGAGACGAGATCGTCGAACTGACGGTGCGGTATGCGACCGCCATCGACAGCCTCCAATACTCGCTGCTGACAACGGTCTTCACCGACGACGCCCACGTGGACTACGGCGAGGTCGGTCAATGGACCGGCGGCGCGGAGGTGGCAACGTTCATGGAGGCAGTCCACGCGGGAGCGAAACACACCATGCACCGGATGACCAATCAGGCTGTCGACATCGACGGAGACACAGCGACGGTTCGTACCTACGTCGACGCCCTGATTCTGTTCGAGGGCGGCGGTGCCAACCCCATCGGCTACTACGACGATCACATGGTGCGCACCGGTGACGGGTGGCGAATCGCGCGCCGTACCTACACCTCGGTTCGACTGGTTGCGGTGTCAGATCAATGACCGCTGACTTCGTGACCAAGTACGGGCCGTGGGCGATCGTCGTAGGCGCGTCTGACGGCGTCGGGTCGCTGTTCGCCGAGCGACTCGCTCATGAAGGCGTCAACGTCGTGCTCGTCGCCCGCCGCCAACACGTGCTCGACGAGGTGGCACAGGGCATTCGCGATCGCACCGATGCCGAGACGCGGACGCTGTCCCTCGACCTGACCGAGGCCGATGCATCGCAGACCATCATCGACGCCGTGGCCGACATCGAGGTCGGCATGCTGGTCTACTGCGCTGGCGGTGATCCGAATTACCAACCCTTCCTTTCCAATCCGGTGTCGGCGGCAGAAGCCTTGCTGCAACGCAATTGCCTAGTGTTGATGCGGTTGTGTCACCACTTCGCCGGCCTCATGGTCGAGCGGGGGAGGGGTGGCATCGTGAACTTCACGTCGGGGGCCGCGCTGGCCGGTGGGCGGAACATGGTCACCTACGGCGGCACCAAGGCCTTCGACATGGTGTTCACCGAAGGCTTGTGGGTGGAGTTGCACGACAAGGGCGTCGACGTGCTCGGCCTCGTACTCGGAATGACCGACACACCGGCGTTGCGGCAGTTGGAGTTCGAGCGCGGGCGCCTCGCGTCGCTGGACGACGTCCCCGAGGGTGCTGTCACCGCCGGGAGTGTGGTGGACGAAGCGTTCGCCAACCTCGGAGGGGGACCGACGATCGCCACGGGCGATGACGTCCGCATGGGTCTCGAACTCTTCAAGTCCATGTCACGCAACGAGGTGATTCGGCTGATCATGCAGGTCAGTGCCGACGTCATGGGCACCGACTCACGGCAGGGGAGTTAAACACCACGATGTTCACCCTTCGATTCGACATGCGTGCGCCCGCGGTCAGGTGGACCGCCACATCCGAGTTGTACGCCGCAGCAAGTGAAATGTCGGCGTGGGCCGAGACCCGTGGCTGCGTCGCCGTAGTCCTGTGTGAACACCACTGCGCCGACGACGGTTATCTCCCGTCGCCGCTGCTGCTCGGCGCGGCGATCGCTGCACGCACCGAACAGCTGATGCTGAACCTGACGATTCTCCTCCCGTTCTACGACGTGGCCCGCTTGGCGGAGGACATCTCCGTGCTGGACCACATCAGCGCCGGCAGGGCCGCCTATGTCTTCGGGATCGGCTACCGCGCTGAAGAATTCGATCACTTCGGATTGTCCATGTCCGATCGCGGTCGCATTGCCGACGAGAAGCTCCCCCTGTTGCGCCGTCTGTTGGCCGGAGAAGAGGTCGAACACGGCGGGAGGCGGATGAAGGTGACTCCGCGACCGCGGACGCCGGAGGGTCCGATGCTGAACTGGGGTGGTTCGAGCCTCGCCGCGGCGCGGCGCGCGGGACGCAACGGCCTCGGCCTGCTCGCCAACGGCGGGGTACCGGGTATGCAGGAGGCCTACGAAAAGGCCTGCCGTGAAAATGGTTTCGAGCCCGGCTTCGCGCTCATACCGGAACGGGATGTCGTGGCGAACCTTTTCGTGGCAGAGGATGTCGACGCCGCCTGGGAAGAGATCGGCCAGTACCTCCTGCACGACGCGATGGCCTACTCGGAATGGAACCCCGACAACCAGGTGTCGGCCAACATGAGCACCGCCAAGACCGTTGACGAACTCCGCCGCACGTCGTCGTCCCACGCGATCCTGTCGGTCGATGAGGCGAACCAGCGCCTCGCAGGCGGCGAGATATTCAACCTCTCACCCTTGTGCGGCGGGATTCCACCCGAGATCGCGTGGCCGTATTTGAAGAGATTCGCCGAGATGAGCTAGCGGAAAGGCAATGATATGAATCAGGACCGCGTCGCGCTACACGAGAAGATTGCCTTCGAAAAGTGGGAGGGCTATGCGAAACCCATCGAACGGGGCCGCCACGTCACATTTGGCGACAACTACATCATGGCGCCAGATTTCGTCATGATGAGTCCGCTGTTCAACAACGGTGTCCCGCAGTCGATAACCGATATGTTCTCGGGCGAGGTAGCGGAAGCGGTGGCCAAGTATGCACCGGACGGTGACGTTCTCACCCCAGAGTGGCGCATGTGGTGGAAACACATGCCGGACTACCGCCTCGTCAGCCCATTCGAATGTGTCGCCGGCGACTGGGGCTTCTCCTCCTGCGACACCTACGAGGGGACGCTCCCCGACGGGACGACGTTTGAACTGCGCGAGTGGGACTACCTCTGGATCAACGAGGACGGACACATCACTCGTTGGGACTGGTTCGTCGACTCCGCCGTGTGGGCCAAGCTGCTGTCACTCGTCGGGCTTGACCCCGACGGGTTGACTTGCCAGGCCTACACCATCAACTACCTGCAGGAGAGCGGCGCAGGGAGCTGACGCGGCATCCAACGAGCGTTCCGTAATCCCTTCAACGCGTCGTAGCCTAATCGTGCGGGCGCACATCGTCCGCAGTACAGCTGCCTGTCCGAACACCGAGAAGTGTGGGCTGCAAAACCGTCGGTATCGGGCTGCAAATCCGTCGGTATCGGGCTGCAAATCCGTCGGTATTACGTCTGGGCAGGTTTCAATCCTGCTCCTGCCCTGGGTAGTTCGGTCCGTCTTCAGGAAGCCTGACTACCCGGCATGGATAGCAACGCGGATAGCAACGGCACCCAATTTGTACGTATCCGCAAGTATCCGCCGACATACGGAAACCAGCGTTCAACTGCTCAGACGGAATGCCGGCGGATGCCCGCGAAGGTCGAAAACGACACTGGGGGTCAAGTGGTCGCAGGTTCAAATCCTGTCAGCCCGACTCATGTGATGTCTCAAGACATCGGAATAGTTCCGAACCTGCGATCTTCGCCGTACGGCGCGGTCACCCGCTCGGTGCCCACCTTTGCACACAACGCGGTTTTTATTCGTGTGGTGCCGAGCAACGCTCGTGTTCAGCGCACCCGGAACCGGGCACAATGATCTCCGTACCCGCGTTGAGGGACTTGCCGCGGAAGAAGTCCTGGCTACCGAGTGCGCTCAGCGCCGCGACTGGGATGCCGAGCAGCAGCAGACCCATCCCAAGGACGAATACACCACCGACCGGGCCAAAGTGGGTTTTGCCGTAATCCGGCGCGTACATGTCGATGGCGCTCTGCACGAACGCCCACGTCATCGCGACCGCGCCGATGAACGGAAGGGCGCCTCGCAGCCAGAAGTGGCGTGCCGATCGGCGCAGCGTGCGCCGGTAGGTCCACACGCACGCATACGCGGTGGTGGCGTAGTAGAAGGTGATGGCCAGCCCCAGCGACGCCACCATGTCCGCCAACGAGTTCTGGCTGACCAGCGTCATAACAAGATAGATCGTGAACCCGCCGACACCGATCACGAGAACGGCGAACCACGGCGTCCGGTACTGCGGGTGCACCCTTGCGAAGCGCTGCGGTAGGGCCCGGTAGACCGCCATGGCCAGCATGCCCCGCGCGGTTTTGACCAGACTCGTCATCACCGACGCCAATGAGGACGAACTGATCGCGAGCAGCAGCACGACGGCCAGGCCCCTACCGACGACCGGGTCTCCCAGAATGCTGAGGGCGTCGTTTGCGTTCTGGGGATTGTTCAGGCCGATGCCCGTTGTGCCGAACCCGGCGAAGGCTTGAATCGCAAAGCTCACCAGCACATAGGTGCCGAGCATCAGGATCGTTGCGAGCACGGCGGCCTTGCCCGGGTTCTTGTGCGGCTGCTGGGTCTCCTCAGATATCGACAGGCAGGCGTCCCACCCCCAGTACGCGAAGACGCACAGGATGGCCCCGTGGGCAACGGCCGCGGCGGATAATCCGGCCGGAAACAGCCAATTCCACTGCGGTATCACTGCCTGCGGACCTGCGTGATGGCCGAAGACCTTCACCAACGCGACAACGCTGACCAGCGCCAGCATCGCGAACTGCACTGCCACCAGCACAGCCTGGGTGCGCTCAGTGACCTCAATTCCCAGCAGACACAGCAGCAGCAAGCCGACGACGGCCAACCCGCCCACCGCGACCTGAGCGGCCATCGAATTTGCCAATGCGTTCAGGTGCAGTGCCTTCAGCAAGTAGACCGCCGCGACCTGTGCGCCGTTGCCGACGGCGACGGTCGCAGCGATCACCGAGGCCCAGCCGGCCAGCCAGCCGACCCATGGACCGAACGCGCGTGTGGCCCATGTGAAGGCCGATCCGCAGTCCGGCGTCTCGCTGGCAAGTTCGCGAAACGCGAAGGCGGTGAGCATCATCGGCAGAAACCCGATGACAAATAGTGCGGGCGTCTTGGCGCCCACCACCGCCACCATGCCGGCTAACACTGCCGCCAGACTGTAGGCGGGTGCGACCGACGAGACCGCGATGACCACGCTCCCGGTCAGGCTGACAGTTCCTGGCCTCAGTCCCTTTCCGGCGGCCATCACACTGGTTGCCGGCGCCGAGTAGGCCTTACCCCTCATCGCCCCTCGGAAAGTGGGAAAAGTGGGGAGTTCGTTTGCACCGGTGCCAATGTATTTGTACTTGCCAATGCGGACCATCACCACCCGAGGAGGGAGGCTGACTTTCGCCCTGGTACACACGATCAGCCTGTCGAGAAGTTGACACGCCTCGGGCGACAGCGGGCCTCGCTGGGGTCACGACCGTAGTATCGCAGGGCGCCGTCCGTGAGGCCGGGTCGTTGCAGTCGATCCATCCGACCACTTACTTTTGGGACCATTTGGGGACCACACGTTATGCGCGCCGGTGAACGACCTGCGCGTCTGTGCACGTGCTGCACGGCTGCCGAACACCCGCAGACGCAGTGTGACCTGCGGAAACGTGTTACCGCTACTTACTGGGGTCAAGTGGTCGCAGGTTCAAATCCTGTCGGCCCGACCAGAGAAAGGCCGTCTGAACTGGCCTTTTCAATTTCGCCCGATTGCACGAATGTTCGATAGCAACGACGCTCACGGCGAGCGGTCTAAATATGCGAGTGCTCACATCCACGCCCCAGCGCCTACCATCGCCAGACCGCCGGGAGCGGCCATTGTGCAGGTGCAGAGATGGGACCTTCGGCCGTGGCGGCTGCCGTGCGCCCCGATCGAGAATCGCATCATGACGCAACGCGAGCTCGACGACCTCCCGCCCGAAGAATGCTTCCGGCTGCTCGCTGCCGCACATGTCGGGCGACTCGTGTACCAAGATGACCTCGGACCGCTCGCCGTGCCCGTCAACTACGCCATGGCCGGACACGATATTGTCTTCCGCGTCGAGGGGGGCGCGAAACGCGCGGCGATGCAGCAACCGGTGCTCGGTTTCGAGGTCGACCACGTCGACGAGGAACGGAAGTCCGGATGGAGCGTCCTGGTGCGAGGCGTCGGCGCCGAAGTTGACCTGGAACGGGTCCCTGCGCTGCTGCGAGCGATCGATGGCCGCGGCCCGACGCCGTGGGCAGCCGGCATCCACAAAGTGTGGCTTCAGGTTGTGCCGCACACCGTCACCGGGCGGCGGCTCGGTGCGGAGAAGCTGTCGTGGTGACAGGAATGCCGGCAAGACTGGAATGAAGGCGGCTCGACTTTTCCGCAGGTCTGTGGGTGGTAGGGCCGTAGGACAGGTACTTGACGCCGAGCTCGCCGAGGATGACCTGTCGGCTGTGCGCCGACCGCCGCGGGGGGCGGTGAAGATGGTGCGGTTGGTTGGCTACGGGGCCAGTCCCGGACGCTGTTGAAGGCCGCGATCCTGACGCCTCACTAGAGGTTGTTTGTGAGCTACTGAGCGACACCTCGAAGCCTTCGGCTTACACGGCGGGCCTTTGGTCCTGCCCGCTGCATCTTTTCGACTCTAGTGACGTGGGTCACGCTGACGGTATGAAGGGACGCCAGGGTCGGTGCGGAGGTAGGAACAGCCATGAGTCAGCCCACCATTGATAACACGGCCGAACACGACGACATCGACAAGTGGAACGCGCGTCTCACAGAGGCAATTGTGGAGCTCAGCCGTCCACTCGTCCGGTACTTCCGCGCTGAGGTGACGGGTCTGGAAAACATCGCGTCTGGACCATCGCTGATTGTGTCCAATCATTCCGGCGGCGTACTTACGCCGGACATGTCAGTGTTCGCGGTCAACTATTACGACAAGTACGGCTACGACCGCCCGCTCTACGCGCTGGCCCACGACTTCCTCTTCAAAGGCCCCCTCGCCGAACTTTTCCGGCAGACCGGGGTGATTCAGGCGACGCGCGCGAACGCGGCGAAGGCACTCGCCACCGGTGCGCCCGTCATTGTGTTCCCAGGCGGCGACTACGACGCCTACCGGCCTAGCGTGTCAGAGAACGTAATCAACTTCGGCGGCCGAACAGGCTACGTGACCACGGCGATCGAGGCCGGGGTGCCCATCGTTCCCACTGTGTCCATTGGCGCGCAGGAAAGCCAGCTGTTTCTGACCCGCGGCACATGGCTGTCCCACGCTCTTGGGCTTTCCAAGTTGGGGCAGAAGCTTGGTCGCAGCGATATCCTGCCGCTCACGTTCGGCTTTCCGTTCGGGTTCAGCATCTTGTCTTTGCCGATCAACTTGCCGCTGCCGACCAAGATCGTCACCGAAGTGCTCAAGCCGATCGACATCGCGGCCGAGTTCGGCGATAACGCTGATGTCGAGCAAGTAGACCGGCGGGTCCGCTCAGTCATGCAGACCGTCTTGAACCGCATGGCCCGCAGGCGCCGGTTCCCCATTGTTGGTTGACGTTGTCGGCGCAGCCGCAGCGTCGATACCGCGCAATCGAATTCAGTCCGCGGGCTCCTGGGCACCCCAGTTAACTTGTCAGTTGGTGCAATTAGCGTTCCGCCTGGGTGGCAAGGGCAATGTCTTCAGGCATACGAAATAGCGTGTCGCACGACGTGTCGAAGGGTCGCCTAGTCATTACGGCGGTGTCATCGAAGGGCGTGGCCAATCGGCCGCCGCCCTAAGGAGGGTCTGCAGGGCTGGATATCGCCGGAAGGCAGCGCATTGTGATCGGCATCGACCACTTCAGTGGTGGTCGGATTGGGGACAGTTTGGGACCACACATAATGCGCGTTGGCGAACGACCTGCGCGTCTGTGGAAGCCCTCACTCATGTTCAGTTCCAGTTTGCTCCCAACAACTGTCCAAGTGGGCCTTAATCCAGACGGGGACCTCGCCGGGCGGGAATGTGGAGTGGCGTTGACCTGCGGTGGTTAGTTGGGTAGCGCCTGGAGCAGGTTTCAGCTCGACCCACTTTGAGACGACCTGTCACGGTCGGCCACGGCGTTTGTTGGCTCACTCGCCGCGAGAGTACTTGGTCGGCGGTCGACGGGGCGGCCGAATAAACCCCAGTTGGGTCAGTCGACGCGCACCTCATTGCGGGTAATGCACCGGGCAACGTGTAGGCGCCCGCGTAAACCAGAGCTGATCGCGGGGCCGGAACTCACAGCGGGAATCGTTGTCAGTCAACATTTTTGAGCGGCCGTGGTGCGCATCGGGCAAGCGGTGCGGGCCGCTTGCCCATTGCGACTGGTCACCCTGGGGCCCCTAAACCTGAACGATGTGCCAGTCAGGTTGCCCCGGGTTTGACGCCGCGTTGCGCGCGGTGGCAACTAATGTCGAAGCGAAGGTGTTAGATCAGCATCATGAGTGCCCTGCTGGACGAGGTGCTGGAGGCCCACGGCGGGCTGGAGCGATGGCGCACCGCCAGAGCAATTCATGCGCGCGTGCGATCGGGAGGGCTGCTGATCCGGACGCGGGTCCCGGGCAACCGGTTCGCGGACTACCACGTCACCGTTCACGTCCACGAGGCCCGGGCGGTCTTGGACCCTTTCCCGGGTAGCGGGCAGCGCGGGGTCTTCGAAGGCGGGGCGGCGCGGATCGAGAGTCACGATGGCCAGGTCATCAGCTCGCGCGCGAACGCACGGTCCGCGTTTTTCGGCCGCTCGGGCCTGCGCCGGAACATTCGCTGGGACCCGCTGGACTCCGTTTACTTCGCCGGCTACGCCATGTGGAACTACCTCACGGCGCCTTACCTTCTGACGCGCGAAGACATCGACGTCAGCGAGGGAGAGACGTGGCAGCAGGGGGGAGAGACATGGCGGCGGCTCGACGCGTACTTCCCGCCGGAGATCGACACGCACTCGTCCCGCCAGACCTTCTACTTCGATGCCGGCGGTCACTTGCGCCGCCACGACTACGTGGCCGAGGTGATTGGCCGCTGGGCACGGGCCGCTCAGTATTGCGCCGACCCTGTGCACGCCGGCGGGCTCGTGTTCCCAACTCGCCGGCGCGTCTACCCGATCGGTCCTGGCAATCGCTCGCTGCCCTTCCCGACCCTGGTGTCGATGCGGCTGACCGAGCTGCGAGTCGAAACCGAATAAGTTTCGCCACCGGGGCGTCGCAGCTAGTCGGTTACCTGCAACGGAGGCCTGACCATTCGGTGCCAAATTCGACTGCGCTACGGTGCCGAAGCTCAGCCCATCGGTTTGCCAGCGCCGATTGCACCGGCTTTCTAGGCTCAGTGTTTGTGGAGTGGTCGGGAAAGCGGTGTCAGGTCGCGATCGGGGAGACAGTCTGCGCCGACGGGACCATCATCCGTCACCTCGAGGCCGGTGACGGCCCGGCGTTGGTTTTGTTGCCCGGCTGGTCACAGACTTCGCAGACGTTTTCGCAGCAGCTGACCACGCTGTCGCAGTCATGTCGGGTATTGGCCGTCGACCACCGTGGCCACGGCCGTTCCTCTGTTCCTCATGTCGGTTATCACATCCATCGGCTGGCCACCGATCTCCGGGAGGTCCTTGTCGCCCAGGCCCTCGATCACGTCCATCTGCTCGGCCACTCGATGGGCTGCGCTGTGATCTGGTCCTATCTCGAGCTGTTTGGCGACGACCGGCTTGCCTCGCTGGTGTTCGTCGACCAGATGCCGTGCGCCCTGCGGAATCCGAGCTGGACGGATGCCCAGGCTGTCGAAGCGGGCGCAACAATGGACGCTGCCGGCTTATTTGCCCTTACCGACCTGCTGCGTGGTGAGGGCGTCGACCCGCGGGCTGAGTTTCTCGCCGAGGTCACTTCGCCGGGGATTACAGCTAGGAACTTGGGCTGGCTGGTCGAACAGAGCCTGACCTTTGACCGTCGCCACGCGGCCGAACTTATCTTCGATGTCGCCACCCACGACTGGCGCAGTCTGATGCCGCACATCGATTGCCCACATTCGTGATCGCCGGCGACTCGGTGAACGTGCCGATCGCCTCACAGCAGTGGATCAGCCGGCAGATACCCGGGGCCCGCTTCGCACGGGTGGGCGGGCATCGCGGTGGCACGCACTTTCCGTTTCTGGAGAACCCGAACGCCTTTGACGCCGCGCTGTCGAGGTTCCTCCCGGGGTGACACTCCCGACCCGCGAACATACCGACTTTCGCCGCGCGCAGCCGGACGGCATTGCCCGACGGTCAAGCGAGCGAGCCAGCGCAGTATGACCGGCCGCATAGCCTGGCCTTCGAGGTGATAGCCGGCCCGGCCCGGCCGACGGGCAACTTCGAACTCACCTCGGTAGATGACGGCGGCACTCGCGTCACCTTTCGGCTCGCCGCCAGCCCCCGCGGATTCATGCGGCTGATGAGCCCGATGATTGCGATCCAAATGCGAGCGGAGACTTCCCAACTCGAGAACCTCAAGAACCGGCTCGAAACCCAGTGACCATGCTGGGGATCCAAGCCGAGCCCGCGAAGATCCGCCACATGGCAACGGCGCTGGGTTTGAACTGCCGTGATGACGTCGTCGCCCCGGCAATCACACGTTACGTGTGTTAGATCATGCGTCTGGCGATGTGAACTTGAAATGTCTCAGAGGTGACGGTTCGGCGTGACGTCCGTCGATTCGACGCGCCGGCGTGGCCGGCGCAGGCTATGAATCTACGGTGAGCAACCACCATGTGAACCTGACCCAGCAGGAAAGCTCGTTGATCGGCGAGAGTCATACCGACGCCCTCACGCGCATGGACGAGAAGTCGCTGAAGGAATTGCAGAGCCGGCTCAGGCAAGCGCGCGAAAAGAACTTCAACCTATTGCGGCGTCAGGGTGCGGCTCGGGTGGAGGCCGAAGGTGCCCGCGGCGCCACCCAGCCAGCCAACGAAAAGCGCGGCGAAAAGGTCGAGATCTTCGACGAGGCACTGGCTCGGGTGAGCGAGCGCCTTGGCGCCATCCGTGACGCCGAGTAGCTGCCGGCACATCGCGACTTGAACCGATTCGCCGCGAGGAGTGCTTGCGCCGCGTGTGTGGCTGTCGAAGTCGTTGCGGCGCAGCATATTTACTCTGACGCGCGATGCGATCGTCGTCGATGCCGAGCAAGTCGTACTTTTGGATCGACGGCTGTTGCCGCGCCGTGTGACCGATCTTGCGGATAGAGTGGCGGCGTTGGAGTTGCAGGTGGCGCCGTTGGTGACTGGTTCGCGGCGGCCGCCGATCGTGAAAGTCGGTGATGCGCGGTGACCGGGTCCGCTGTCGAGGCCGCGCTGGAAGTCATGCGGTCCGACGAGGATGCAACCGCGGGTTATCGGGACTGGCAGGCTGCCGCTGAGCGGGCCGGTCAACGAGTGCTGCGGGAGCCGCACGGCACGTACGTGTTATGGCGCCGCGACGATGTACTCGCCGCCATGCGTGATGGCGAAGTTTTCGCCACCCGCCAGGGCGAACTGATGCCCGGCAATCGACCGTTCGGCCCATACCGGGAAATCTTGCTCGAGCTGCTCAATCCGGCCAATTCGCGCGAGATTTTGAAGCCCGTACGTGGGCTCATCGAAGAATGCATCGGCGAGATAGCGACGAAACTGGACCGCTGCGACGGTGTGCTTGTCGCTGACGTTCTTTGTCGCGCAGCATCCATGTCGGCGTGCGGGCTGCCGCCCGACGTTGGTCTCGAAGCGGTCCCGGAGCTGGTTCGGAAGCTTCGCCGAGCGCCGCTGGGTGGCTTTGATGTGATCAGCCGCCTCGCCGCTGAACCGGTCACCGACGAAGAGATCATCGGACTGATGGGATCGGTGTTCCGCGGTTTCATGTTCGCGTCGTTCCCTATCAAGGCCGGACTTGCGATGCTGGCGCGGAGGCCGATGCTTCAGCAGGAGCTACGCGAAAACCCAAGCCGGCAAGGTGATTTCATCGAGGAGCTGCTGCGGTTGGATGGCGGGGCGAAGACCGTTTCACGAATCACCACTCGCAGTGTGACGATCGGCGAAACGACGATCCCAGCCGGGTCCCCTGTCGAGTTGTGTGTCGGCTTGGTTCACCGCGACGAGTCCGACGTCATGTCAGGTCAGGACATGAAACTGGATGGCTCGCATCGGCATTGGAGTTTTGGGGGAGGCCCGCATCGGTGTCCGGCGTCGCACCTGGCCCGGGATCTGCTGAGCGCCTTCTTTGAGGTGTGGCTTGCCGAGATCCCGTTTTTCTGGTTCGACTGGAAAGGTGGCGCTGTCCCCAAGGCGTGGCATCCCAGACCCTACGGCCCGTTTTCGGGCGCGATTTTCGACGGTTGGGTTCCAAACTGCGTGCCGCTGAGGTGGTCAGAGCTGTGACGGAGCTGCCGGCGCTACGGAGGAGGAAGCTGGCCTTGATGGCTTGGGCAGTAGACGGTCACTGAGGCGGTGACGAATCTGACCGCGGTGCGGGTAACTCGATCGGGAAATAGGCGTAGAGACGGACTGCCCGCATACGTCGTGTTCGTCTCCTCGTCTACCACGGACTGGACCGAGGCGCCGTGGTCGAGTTCGCCACAGATTTCATGGGCCCGATAGACGAGCCCGGGCACGTTGTCGATGACGGGAATCTGTAGTTGTGCCAGCAACGCCACAAACTGGTCCTCCTGGCTGTCGGCGCCCGCTGCACCGGCGCAAATAACCGCGGCGCTCAGCACCGCCGAGACGCTAACCAGAGCGTCTGTAAGGCGGGTGATGCGCACGGCCAGGATTCCCGTTTCTTCGGTGTCACCGGCTCGGCGTCTGATTGGATCGACACCCAGCGGTAACAATGGAGGCAACTAGCGCCTGCAATGATGGACATCGTAACTGGTTGGAATCGCGAATCACCACTGGACTTTCGCGCGAACCCGCAGATCAGGGGAAGGGCGCGACGGCTACGGGAGCATGTGACCGCATCGAACCGTGACGCAATAGATCCGTCTAACACGATGGCCATGCGTAGGCGGCGAATACCAGCTCAGTGTGCGGTGATCATCGCCTTGATAGGCGGCGGCTCGAGCGTGGTCAGTGCTGCGCAGCCGCCGGTTATGACCTGGCCCCATACGCAAAACGGAGCCTATTCGGCAAACGTTTCGTCAAAGCCAGCGCCGACATCGAACACGATCGCCACACCGGCGGCGTGGCATAAATCAGCGGCCGATGACGCCGCGGTGTTCACCGCACTGATCAGGCCAGCCCCCTTGGGGGACATCACACCTGATCCGCCGCCGGAGATCCCGGCGCCGACGGTAAAGCCGCTCGAGCCGCCTGTTGCGGCACCGCCTCCTCGAGCACAACAGCCGCTGTCTCCCCCAACGCGGCAGCAGGGACCCCCACCACAACAACAGGGTCCCGCCCCACAAGAGAGTCCCGCCCCACAACAGCCTGCACCTCCACCTCCGCAGCCGGCGCCTCCTCCCCAACGTCCGCCGGGGGGCCATGTCCAGCTCGCGCCGTGAGGCAAGAACGTTGACGTGCTCGAGCTACATCTGAGCCGCGACTGCCGATGTCTGCCATTGGCTCGCCGGCCTCGCCACACCCACCGCTTTCCTCACAACCCTCGTCAGCGGTGGTCAGTCAGATCCGGGCCGGCGTAACTTACTGAAGCAATTGGAAGCTGGATCGGAGTCGATGTGAGCTGGCAGCAAATCCAGCCGTTCCTGGTGGCGCTGGCCATCGGACTGCTGCTCGGCTTTGAGCGCGAACGCAGTCACAGCCGCAAGCTTCCTGCTGGCTCGCGCTCGTTCGCGCTCCTGTCGCTGGTTGGGGCCGTCGCCGCGAGCTTCAACGACTGGGCTGTGCTGGTCGGGTTTGTCGGCGTCGCGGCGCTGTTGACGCTCGCCTACTTTCGCACCAGCGAAGAAGACCCGGGAACTACCACAGCGATCGCCGCCCTCGTCGCTTACCTGCTCGGTGCGCTCGCTTACACACGTCCGGCGGTAGCCGTGGGCATCGCTGTAGTCGTTGCGGGACTGCTGGTGTCGAAGGCCCGCATCCATCGCTTCGCCCGCGAGATCGTCAGCGACGTTGAAGTCGAGGACGCCATCAAGTTTTTCGTCGTGGCGCTGGTGATCCTGCCGCTGCTACCGGATCAGCAGCTCGGACCCTATGGCGTGCTCAACCCAGCGAAGGTGTGGCTGCTCGTGGTGCTGCTCACCGGTATCGGCTGGATCGGTTACATCGGTGTTCGGGCCCTGGGGCCCGAACGGGGTGTCCTCGTCACCGGTTTGGCTGGCGGGTTCGTCTCGGCAACAGCGACGACAGCGTCGATGGGCCGGCTCAGCCGAACGTCCGCGAGCCTGCGAGCGCCGCTCGCCAGTGCACTGCTCGCGAGCCTCGCCACCTTCGTGCAGCTGTTGATCGTGATCGGGCTCGTCGACGTCGACGTACTGCGCCGCCTGTGGCCGCCAGTGGTCGCCGCAGCGGTCGTGCTCGTGGGTGTCGCCGCCTTCGTCTATCGGGGTGCCATGGGGACTCACCAGCAGAATGCTGCGAAGGACGAAGACGTCGAGGCGGCGAAGGCAAGCCGGCCTTTCGCATTGTGGCCCGCCCTCGTCCTGGCCGTCGTGCTGACTCTCGCCCTGCTCGTTGGCCGGTGGGGCGCTGACGTGCTCGGCCCAAATGGGGTGGTAGTTGCCACGTTCGCTGCGGGTCTCGCCGACGCCCACGCGGGTGCGGTTGCAGCCGCCAGCCTCGCCGCCAAGGGCGACATCACGGTAGACACCGCGCTTTTCGCGGTGGCTGCCGCGCTGGGCTCCAACCTGCTCGTCAAAACAGTGCTCGCTTTCACCACCGGGGGTCGTCGCTTCGGTCTTGGGTTTCTTGCCGGCATGGCCGTGCCGGCCGTGGTGTTCGGCGTCGCCCTGACTGCGGCCGTGACTGCGATGTGAGCCCCGGCGCCCCACCTGTCGGGAGCGCCGTTGACCCGCAACGACGGGTCAAAAGCCCCTACCAAAGATGTTGTGGGGCGAGGAGCGTCGTGTATCAAGACGAGGCCGCATCGCTTTGCTTGGCCCAAAACACGGCCCACACAACGAAAGTAAGGTCATGTTCCGGCGCAACACTCATCAGCGCTTGGGTGGTGCGGCTGTCACCGCCGCGGCTCTGCTCGTTGTCGGGACACCTGCGACTGCCAGCGCCGTCTACCCCGGCGTCCCGGAGTGGTATTCGGAGGCCAAAGTCCACTTCGACAATACGAGGAACTATATGCAGGCGATGATCAACGCGATCGACGCCAACGACATCGGCTCTGTCCGGGTAGCGTGTTCGTCGGCTCACGACGAACTTACGGTCAACCTCCAGGCTCACCTGCCCACGCCGGATCCGGCCCTGACTACTGCGTTGCAATCCGAAATCGATGACGTTCACGCCGCAATGCACATCTGCTTGACGCTTGGACCGAACAGCACCTCAGCCGATCTAGAGCAAGCGGACTCGCTAATGCGGCAGGCCGATGACCATATGAGAACCGCCGACGCCATTCTGTCCACTGACCTGAGTTGACGCCCTAGCCGATCCTGGTGACAGCGGTTGCGTCATAAAGGTGTATCGGCGGGACTTGTGACCCTGGTGCCAGTGCCGCTTTCACGACACGCTGTGGTGTGTGCGAGGTGATGGGTATGCGCGATAGAGATCAGCGGCTGCGCAATGAGGTGGAGCACCCCGAGAGATACGCCGAGGTGACGATTACCTCGGCGAGTGTTCCGATCGTGCTGTCGGTGTGGCGTGGCCGGTCGGGCGGGCCGGTTGTGGTGTTCCTGTCCGGAACCATGACGCACCCGCTGTTCTATGAAGAATTCTGCGATGGTCTTGCCGCCCAGGGCATTACCGTTGTGGGCGTTCATGCCGAGGGGCATGGCAAGAGCCCCCGCGTTGGGCGGGTGCTGCGTCTGGAAAGTCTCGTCACCAACGCGCTCGACGCCACCGCATGGGCGCGGGCGCGGTTCGGGCGACTCCCGGTGGTGGTGGGCTCTAGCCAAGGCGGCGCGTTGGCGATGATCGTCGCGACTCGCGATCACGCGCTTGCCGGCGTTGTCGCCCACAATATTCTCGATCCTGCCCTGCCGGCGTCAACGACGGTCTCGCGGTTCCCGGCGTTCCTCCAACCTGGTTACCCAGCGTTCGTGCGAAGCCTTCGGGTGCTGGCCAAGATAGCGCCGCGGCTACCCATCCGGTTCAACGTTTATCTCGACTTGGCGCGGGTGTGCCGCGAGCCATGGACCGCTGAGCAATTCCTGCTCGACCCGCTTGGCCTGCGCGCTTACCCGCTTGCTTTCCTGGCCGACTTGTTCACCACCGACATGACAGCCATGGGCGATGGCACGATCACCTGCCCGGTCGTGGTTGTCGCCGGTCGCGGAGATCCGTTGTTCAGCTTGGATTACACCCAGACGGTGTTCGCCCGCATTGTCGCCCCTGCCAAAGAACTGGTGGTGTTCGACACCGACCACCATCTGCTGTTCAACGAATGCCTGCCGCTGGTCCTGCCACGGGTTGGCGAGCTCATCACAGCGCTCGATGCGAAACAGCCGCGCCAAGTGAGGACCGCTTCCCCGGCTGCTAGGGACTTCGGCCTCTAGAAACCGTTTCGCGGCGAGGCCGAAGCTGAGTCCGGAATAGGGGTCCATGCGACGTTGACCCCAACGGTCGTGACCGACCGGATGTGGTGAAAGGAATGAGAGCATGAAACGCGAAGTCTGCAAATTCTTTTCCGGATCATTTGCCGCGCTGGCCTACGCCCACGCTGCATATGCCGTGGCGACAGATCGCGGCATCATCAACGAGCCGGTCTTCCTCGGAAGACGTTGGGGTGTCGGATATATGTGGACGGAGGCCGCTGTCTACTCTGCGGTCAGCCTGGCACTTGGGTACATCGGCTGGATCTCTAAACCTCAAGAGCAGCTACACAACTCGACAACCTTTGCGATGAATGGGCAAAACCAACAGCCGGCGGAGGCAGCTGGACAACCTCAGCCCCTATCTCGCTGACCAATGCCCAGCAGTTTCGGGTCGGCCCGGTTGCTGCTCGATCAGTTACACGACGAACGCAGTCGCCGCGTCGTACTCGTATCGCACTGCCTCCTGAACGAGAACACCCGCTACGCCGGCGGAGCGACACGACCCGGCGTCGTGACCGAAACCATCGATGAGCTGACGGCTGCGGGTTACGGCATCCATCAACTGCCGTGCCCGGAACGCCTGGCTTGGGGCGGCGTGCTCAAGCGCCACAGCCTGCGGCTCTACGATTCCAAGGGCGGACCGCTGTATGCAGTGCGCGGCGCGCTTCTCATCGCATTCGTCTGGTGGACCAAAGTAATTTACCGGCGTCTCGCGCGGCAGGTCGCACGCGATGTGGCGGATTACCAGCGCGCAGGCATCGCGGTCGCCGGCATTGTCGGGATTGGCGCGTCGCCGTCCTGCGGGGTTACGACGACGCTTGACCTGCGAGCCTCGCTGGAGGTGGTGGCCGCCTGCCCCTCAGCGGCGTTAACGCGAGATGTCATGAACGAGCAAGCCGTTTTGGGCTGTCGCCGGGCCGGCGAGGGCTTGTTCATCAAGGCCCTCGATCGCGAGCTGAAGCACCGCCGACTGACGTTGCCCGCGTTCGAACATGACCTCGCCGCGGAGCTTCGCGGGCAGCGCCAGATGGTGCTCACGACAGGGACACCCCGAACGCTGGGCGCCTTGCGCCCCCCACTGCCGTAGAGCGTCCTACCTCGGGGCCGTTGCCACAGTAGTAGCGCTGATCGCGGTGTGATCGTGATCGTCAGCCAGCGCAGCGCCGGCGCACACGCGCGCCGTCACGTGCAAAGGCTAGGGGCGTCGCACACGTTTCCGGGGCAGTAGGTCGAGTGGGCGGCGTTGACCATGGTTCCGACGTCTAACAACGTCACACCCCTCTTGTCCAAGTGGGCGTGGACCTCGTCGGCAATCTGTTGTGGCGTCCAACCCCAAGTGAGGTCGTAGCAGATGAGGTGCGCCTCGCCGATGAGTGCCTCTTCCGTGTTGGGCGGCCAAGTCAGGCCGACGGCGCGCAGTTGGGCAAGGTACGCGTCGTCTTGGGGAGTGGTCGCAGTCGCAACAGCAGCGCTACCCATAAGCGCAGCGCCAGCCATCAGGGGGATGGCAAGTCTGACCAGCCAGCGAGGTGAGGGCATTTGTTCCGTTCCATTCGTGTTGGGGTTGGCAAGCCTGCCAGTAGTGTGCGGGTCCAAAGCAGCAGAAGTTTGAAGAATCGCGAAAGCTCGGAAAAGTCGCGTCCTGGACAAAGGATTTGGCCAGCACCCCGAGAACTTCAGGAGATCTAGATGGGACTGCTCGACCACAAGACCGCGGTCATCACCGGCGCTAACTCGGGTATCGGCCTGGCCACCGCCGAGCGCTTCATTGCCGAAGGCGCCGAAAAGGTGTTCGTCACTGGCCGACGTCAACTCGAACTCGACGCCGCGGCAGAACAATTGGGCTCTCACGCAATCGCCGTGTGCGGCGACGTCGGAAAGCCGGACGATCTCGACCGCCTCTACGCCGAGGTGGAGGCGGCCGGCAAGGGTCTCGACGTCGTCATGGCGAATGCCGGGTCCACCAGGGTCTCGCGCCTCGGCGAGATCACCGACGACGACCTCGACGCGCTGTTGACGACCAACGTCAAAGGAGTCGTGTACACGGTCCAAAAGGCGCTGCCGCTACTCAACGACAACGCCTCGATCATTTTGACCGGATCCACCACCGCCGACCGCGGCCGTCCTGGGCTCAGCATCTACGCCGCCACCAAAGCCGCGGTGCGGTCGCTGGCCCGTGCGTGGGCTAGCGAACTCGCCGACCGCAACATTCGGGTCAACGTTCTCGTCGCCGGATCCACCGCCACTCCGGGAAGCGACGCGTTGGCCGCTCAAACCGATCCCAACACCTCAATTCAAGACTTCCGCGCGAGTCGTGTTGCCACCATCCCGTTGGGGCGCTTCGCTGCACCCGTCGAAATCGCCCACGCCGCGGTATTTCTCGCGAGCGATCTGTCCAGCTTTACTACCGGATCGACCCTCACCGCCGACGGCGGATTCAACCAAGTCTGACGACGATCGCGTTGAGCAACGCCTCCGGCCCACAGCAGCCATGGCTTCCTAGCTCCACCGGCGGAAGTATCGACACTCGCTGACCTCGCGCCGACAAACGGCGATTACTGCTGATAGTCCGGTAGGTTGCTCGAGAGTTCGTCGAATACGGCCTGGTTCAGACCGAACGCGACCTTGACCTCGTTGACTGCACGACGAACCGCGTCGGCATCGAGGTGCAGCGCGTCGAGTCGAGCCCGATAGCGGTCTTTGAAAGGCTTGGCGCGCATCGGGAATCGGTACATCGCCAGGCCGGCGCCCCCAAGCGAAAACGTGCGGTCGAGGATCTTGCCGATGGCTTGGCCGCCCGAGAGGTCCCCGAGATAGCGGGTGTAGTGGTGGGCCACCAGCGCTCCTCCCCATGAGGCCGCGGCGATGCGTTCACGGTAAGCCTCAGCGGCGGGTGACTGTATCTCGCTGCCGCCGTTGGGCTTCCAGTGTTTGAGGTCGGCCTCGATCGCCGGTAGGCGTTCCAGCAGCGGGTCATACACGGCTGCCACCAACGGATCGTCGCGACGCGCCCGAACAGCGTTCTCCAGTGCGGCGTAAACCACCCGCAGCCGTAGCAGGTAATCGGCGTATCCCTGATTGTTGACCCGGCCTGCGAGCAATTCGGTCACGAACGGCGACTGCTCGGCGCGGGCGTGTTCTTCCGCCGAGCCTTCCTTCATCGCGGCGGAGAGCGGCCGAGCCCTCGAATTCATCGTCTTGGATGCTACCGAGCAATGCGCCAGGGCAACGTCAGGGGTTCTCGCAGATCAAACGCGCGGCGGTTTGTTGGCCGAGGTGTGTCTCGAGCGTGACCTGACCGCGACTGCGGCAAAGGACGCTCGTTATCATGGCGGTTCTTGCGGTGATCTGCGCGCTTGCCACGGCGACATGCTTGGGCTACTACGTCGGTCGGCGCGCGGCCTCGATGCCGTCGACGTGGCGGAAGCGCACGAGTCGGGTCGCGATAGGCAGACTCGGGATGAGCTTGGTGATGTTGGTGGCCGCCCGCCGCGTCCGGCGGACCTTCCTGGCGCCACGGTCGCTCCGCGACGCGATGGGCGCTGCAGGTCTGAGATCCGTTGAGCCGCTTGAACTCTTGCGTGGCAGCGTGGCTTTCGTATTGAGGCGCACCAGCTTGGTGTGAAGTGGCCCGGGGCCCCTGGTGGTATGCGCTCCCGCGAGAGTTGATTTGCTAGTCGCACGCCGCGCGACGCGGCGCGTGCGCGATCGCGGTTTGAGAGGACGAGAACTGTCATGACAGCACTGCAAGGCAAGGTCACACTCGTGACCGGCGCCTCGTCGGGCCTGGGCGCGGAAACGGCCAAGCTTTTTTCTCGGCAGGGCGCAACGGTTTTCGGGATAGGCCGGGATACCACACGCTTGGCCGAGGTATTCGCCGACGTAGAGCGTGGTTCATACGCATCGGTGGACGTCGGCTCGCGCCAGGCCTGCCAGGATGCGGTCGAGCAGTGCGTCCGGGAGTTCGGCGGACTCGACGTCCTGGTCAACGTCGCCGGGAAACACCAGATGCGCCGAACGGAGTCGATGACCGACGACGACTGGACGCAGGATCTTGCGGTCAACCTCAACGGTCCGTTCTACCTGTGCAGGGCGGCGTTGCCTCAGCTGCTGGAACGAGGAGGCAACATCGTCAACGTCGCCTCCATCGCCGGCGTTGAAGGCCAGGCTTACTCGGCCGGCTACTGCGCTGCCAAGCATGGGCTGATCGGGCTGACTCGGGCTTTGGCGGTGGAGTACACCGCCGATCGCTTGCGTGTCAACGCCGTATGCCCCGGCGGCATGCTCACGCCGCAAATCGAACAGTTCAGTGCGCCAGAGGATCCGAACTACGACCTGATCATGCGAACGGCCTCACCGCGCGGCATGATGGCGCCCCTCGACGTCGCGAACGTGGTCGCATTCCTTGCCAGCGACGCCGCGGCCGCCGTCCACGGTGCCGTCTACCGGGTCGACAATGGCAAGGGTGCGGGTTAATTCGATTGGAAACCAAGGCAATTCAGCACGACGGCGGGTTACGGATCAGACCTTACCGGCCCACCCGCGTGAGTTCGTGTTGGTCTTCTTTTCCGCGTACATCAACTCGTCGGCCTGCGCGAGCAACTCATCCACGGTGGTGGTGGGCCCGGTAGCGGGGGCTCGCACCAGGCCGATGCTGGCGGAAAGCCGGTAGGGCCGCTCGCTCGTCTCGTTGAAGCGCCCAAATGCTTGCACGACCCGCTCCCGTAGCGTCGCTGCGTCGCCGGCACTTTCGGTGACCATCACGCAGAATTCGTCACCGCCGAGGCGGGCGAGGATGTCGGACTCGCCCAGTGCGTTGGCCAGCACGTAGGCAACATCCTTGATCAGCAGGTCGCCGACCTCGTGCCCGTGTTCGTCGTTGACTCGTTTGAGCCCGTCAACGTCGAGGAAAGCGAGCACGCAGCTGTGGCCGAGGTAGTGCGCTCCGCGGAGCTTTTGCTCAGCCAGCAGATAGAAACCGCGACGGTTGGTGAGCCCGGTCATTTCGTCGGTGATCGAGAGCTGGCGAATCTCCTCGTTGGCCTGCTCGAGTGCGGCGGTGCGGTCACGAACTCGCTGCTCCAGTTCCGAGTAGACCTGGATGTTCTCCATGGCAATCGACGTCGAATCAGCCAAGGCCTGCAGCAAACGGACCTCGTGCTCGGACGGCCGATGTTCGTCGGCCCAGTAATTGCCGATCGCTCCGATCGGGTCGAGCCTGCGGATCGGAACCATCACCAGGCTCTTGACGAACGTGGGGCGATAGAGATCGTGCGGAATCCGCGCGTCGAGGTAGATATCCGGGATGATCGCCGCATCGCGGTTGAGCATCGCCCACCCGCTGATGCATGACGTCATCGGGAAGCGGCTGCCCTTCCACAATGGGCCGATCGCGTTCTCTTCGGCGTAAAAGCACTTGCCGTTATCGCGCAGCACCAACGTCGCGCCGTCACAGCCGGTGAGCTCGCGCGCCGACGACGAGACGAGACGCTGGATGTCGGCCTGGCTGCGCGCCAACGAGAGGTCCTGGACGGCCTGCAACAGGCGCTCCATACCTTCGAGATATTCGGAAACGCCGAATCGGGGGGCTGGCGGGGAGGTAGGCGGCAGCCCAGGCAAGGTCGGGGGTTCCATGCCCACCTCCGAGCAAACCTGGCCGCAGCTGCACAGACGGCCACCAAAACAGTTGCCTACCCTAACGTTCGCCGGTCATGTCGTCGCGCTGATTCGGTCGATATTGGGCCTGATTCGCGACGGATAAGTTGTCGGCTTTTGTACAGGTCGTGGATATCTCTGCCGGGTAGCGTGCCCGCATGGCTTTCACAGTGACCTGGGCGGATGGCTCCGAAATTACGTACGGCGACGAACTCCATTTCGATACCGATGGCGCCGTGCTCAAGATCGGCCCTTCCACGGGCAAGTGGACGTGGTACTTCTCGTCCCACCAGTGGGCACGCATCGAGCACGATGATCCGCACACGTCTCTGCGACCCGAATTTCCTCCCGTCGTCGGTGCGCATCCCTCGCCCGAGCGGCGTTCCTGAGCGCCGGAATTCCCATGTCACGGGGCTGGTAGGGTCCGCCGGGATGCCAAGCACACCCCGACCGCCAGACCCCACGTCAGCGAATGGCGAAGACACAGCACTGCCGGCCAATGGTCCCGTGCTGCACGCGGAATGGTCTTTTCAGGCTTGCTAGTACGTGGTGGCGGGTAATTCTGTGTCCACCCAGAACGGAGACAACATGAGCCCAGGCGTGCAAACGAAAACCATCACGACGCAGGTACCGGCGCGACTGGACCGGCTGCCGTGGTCGCGGTTTCACTGGCGCGTCGTTGTGGGCCTCGGCGGGGTGTGGATCCTCGACGGACTCGAGGTCACGATGGTCGGCAACGTGTCGGCCCGGCTCACCGAGAAGGGCAGCGGCATCGAGCTCAACCCGGCGCAGATCGGCTACGCGGCGGCGATCTACATCACGGGGGCGTGCCTGGGCGCATTGTTCTTCGGGCATCTGACCGACCGATTCGGACGTCGCAACCTTTTCATCCTGACCCTGGCGGTCTACCTGGTCGCCACCGTCGCGACCGCGTTCGCCTTCGCGCCCTGGTATTTCTTCATCGCCCGCTTTTTCACCGGCGCCGGCATAGGCGGCGAATACGCGGCCATCAACTCGGCGATCGACGAGTTGATTCCGGCACGGGTGCGCGGCCGCGTCGACCTGATCATCAACGGCACCTACTGGCTGGGTTCGGCCGCTGGAGCCGCGGGCGCGCTGGTCCTTTTGGACACGTCGAACTTCCCGGCCAACATCGGCTGGCGACTCGCCTTCGGCATCGGTGCCATCTTCGGCATCTTCGTCCTCCTAGTCCGGCGCAACATTCCGGAGAGCCCGCGGTGGCTGTTCATTCACGGGCGCGACGAGGAAGCCGAGCAGATCGTCGGCGAAATCGAACAAGACGTGCAGCGAGAAACCGGACAACCGTTGCCCGAGCCGCACGGCAAGCCACTGAGAATCCGTCAGCGTCAAGCGATTTCATTTCTGGAAATCGCGCGGGTGGCGTTCAAGCTCTATCCGAAACGTGCCGTGCTCGGGCTCGCGCTGTTCATCGGTCAGGCGTTCCTCTACAACGGCGTGACGTTCAATCTGGGCACGCTGTTGAGCAGGTTCTACGGCATTCCCTCCGGAAAAGTGCCGGTGTTCTTCATCTTGTGGGCGATGAGCAATTTCCTCGGCCCCTTGATTCTCGGGCGGCTGTTCGACACCGTCGGCCGCAAGCCGATGATCACCATGACCTACATCGGCTCCTCGGTTATCGTGGTCGTCCTCGGGCTGCTGTTCGTGAACCAGACCGGCGGTGTCTGGACCTTCATCGCCGTGCTGGCGGCCGCGTTCTTCCTGGCCTCGGCGGGTGCGAGCGCGGCCTACCTGACCGTCAGCGAGATCTTTCCGATGGAGACCAGGGCGCTGGCGATCGCGTTCTTCTATGCGATGGGTACCGCGATCGGCGGGATCACCGGCCCGGTGTTGTTCGGCGAGTTGATCAATTCGGGAGATCGCGGTCAGGTGCTCTGGTCGTTCCTGATCGGGGCGATCGTGATGGCGGTCGCGGGCCTGGTCGAGCTCTGGCTCGGGATCGCGGCCGAACAACGCGCCCTGGAAGACCTGGCGCTGCCCTTGACGGTGGCCGACGCGGAGAACGACGAATCCGCCTGAGGCCGAGCCGCTTCCGTAAGAGCTTTATGGACCTGGTGCTAAAACCGTTGCAGGACAAAAGGAAGAATGTCGCCAAAGTGCAACTGGCGACGCATTTCCCGAGAAGCGCCGTCGCCAATTGCACTTTCGCGGCTATGGCCGTTAGCCCTCGGTACCGTAAGCCCGGGCGATGTCGGGGGAGTCCAGCCAACCTGAGTAGGTGGGCCGCGACGGCCAACCCTCGGGCGAATCGAGCCATTCCTCCTGACGGCCCCAGGGCAAAATGTCGATCAGTGCGAACGAGTGGCTCAGTTGCTCGGTGCCCCGGCCGTTCGTGTGCCAGGTGCGATACACCGTGTCACCGTCGCGCAGGAACACGTTGACGGCAAAGCCGCTGCCCGCGGGCGCGTCCACGTCGGCGCCGAACGGGCTCTGCGACGACGAGTACCACTGCATCCGATTGCCCACCCTGCGCTTGTAGGCGAGTGCCTCCTCGATCGGACCATTGGTGACGATGACGAAGCGGGCGTCGTAGTTCTCGAGAAACTCCAGTCGGGTGAACTGCGACGTGAAACCCGTGCACCCGCCGCACTGCCACTGCTCGCCGTCCGACCACATGTGGTGGTAGGTGATGAGCTGCGATCGGCCACCGAAGACGTCGACGAGACGGATGGGCCCGTCGGCTCCGATGAGGGTGTAGTCCGGCAACTCGACCATCGGCAGACGCCGACGCTGCGCCGCGATCGCATCCAGTTCGCGCGTCGCGGCCTTCTCCCGCTTGCGCAGTTCGTCGAGCGCGGTGCGCCAGCTCTGCTGATCGACGACGGGCGGCAGAGCTTGCTTCGAGGACATGGGATCCACCTTTGCTTCGAAAATTTCGCGGCTCAAAGGTTTGACTGGCGGTGTACCCGGAATTCATCGCGGAGCGGGCCGGCAGGCACCACGGTCGGTCGTTGCGGATTGTCAAAAGTGCTTTTCAAAGCTGGGAATTCGCTTTGAATTGGTTTGCTCGGCGGGCGCTTGGGTAACTATGTGGCGCAGACTTGAGATGTCACACGGGGGGCCCTGGGTCCGGAAAGGCACGTAAGCATGACTCAGGGATTGATCCCGAACGTCGACGATATGCAGGCACGGTACGACTTGTCGGACGACTTCTTCCGCCTGTTCCTCGATCGCACCCAGACCTACAGTTGCGCGTATTTCGAGCGCGATGACATGACGCTGGAAGAGGCTCAAATCGCCAAGATCGATTTGGCGCTGGCCGAGCTGGATCTGCGGCCCGGCATGACACTGCTCGACATCTCCTGTGGCTGGGGCACCACCATGCGCCGGGCGGTCGAGAAGCACGACGTCAACGTCGTCGGTCTGACATCGTCCAGCGTTCAGGCCGCCTACGTGCAGAAATTGTTCGACGAGATGGACACCCAGCGCAGCAAGTGGGTGCTGCTGCAGGGCTGGGAGGAGTTCACCGAGCCCGTCGACCGGATCGTGTCCATCGGGGCGTTCGAGCACGGCTATGCCCGCTATGACGACTTCTTCGAGATGGCCTATACCGTCCTGCCCGACGATGGCGTCATGTTCTTGCACACGATGGCCGGTTTGCCGTCGGCCGACCCGATGGAGCAGCACGCGACGGAGGCGGGTTTCACGCTGACCCAGCGCGAGCGGCTGCAGCCGCATTACGCCAAGACCCTCGACCTGTGGACCGAGGCGCTCGAGGCGCATAAGACCGAAGCCATCGAGATGCAGTCCGAAGAGGTTTACGAGCGCTACCTGAACTATCTGACGGGCCGCGCCAACGCGTTCCGCACCGGCCAAATCGACGTCAACCAGGTAACCCTCGAGAAGAGCTGATCGTCAGACCCGTGATTGGGCAGACTACGACACGGTCAACGAGACCATAACGATTGACACATCACCCTGGTTTGGCACTCAAGCCAATGGGAGGGTGGTGCCCGTGAGTGTTCATGTCGACGAGTTAGCGCATGGCTCGCGGACGCAATGGATGGACAGACCACCACAACGGTGTGCACGTGGTCACTGGCTCTTGCCGGGACACATGATCGTGGCCACCATTCCGTGTTCCTGCGGCCGGCATATCTGCTGGGAATGTGAGTGCGGTGCGGCCACTTATGGGCCTGGGCTGACCGAGTCGTGCAGCGTGTCCACCGGTCGTCGCGGATCCGCGGTGATCGAGTCGGATCCGACGAAAAGCCTGACCCTGAACCAGACTTAGCCTGACTTCGTCACGATCGCCGAGTTGTAGTTGGGCGCCCACGCCCGCTCGAAGGTCGCGAGGGGAATCTGCTCGTCGCGGCCGGCTTTGATGCCGCTGTCGTTGAGATGCACCACACCTGCCTTGGTGTCGATACCGGTGACCACCACGAAGTGGTTCGCGGCGTCGCGGTTGCCGGGCCGATTCCAGATGGTCTCGGCATTGACGAGGGCGATCACCTTGCGCTTGTCCGCCAGAAACTGCTTCAAGGCAGCGGTATTGGCCTGGATGTTGTCCGCCCGGATCCAGTAGTGCCAGAGCAGCATCGGCAAATCCCTGATATTGGTGTCACCCGGCGGCTTCCAGATCGGCACGGAACCCGTTGCGCCCGGGGTGTTTTCGGCTACAACCGTGATCTGCCGCTCGGTCGGCTGGCGGCCGGTGATCTCGCCGACGACGTCGGCCACCGCCATCTCCCCGCAGTCGGAGGCGTTCTGCTGGCGCCAAAAGGGCGCGGCGATCGTGGGGTCGCCGTACATCCCCACCTCGTGGTCGGCGTCCGGGACAGGAGGGCCGGGGGCGGCGTGGGCAGCGGCGGCCCAGGCGACCGATGACGTAGCGGCCGTTGCGCCTAACACTGCGACGATGCGCACGGCCGCGGCGACCTTGGTCGTCAGGGTGCGGGCCATGGGCGTCCTTTTCTCGAGCCGCGGTGGCGGCGCGCTGCTGTATTGAGAAAAGGGTCACGGGTCGCCCTCTTCGGAGCATTAAACTCCGAACGCGGCAAAAATCGTGGGCGAACACGCGGAAATGTTGCCGTCATGAGACCGCGCTATCCGGTCTGAATTCGTCTCACACTCGCAACGCTGAGAGCGCGCCGTTGACGCGCGCGTAACAAGTTTGCCATCGAAAGTTCCTAGGGTGGGGCGGTCCACTTCCGCGAATGACGGTCGTGGACCCCCTCAGCAGCGATAGGAACACCATTGAGCGGAAACGCAGTGCGCCTGCAGGCGATCAACAACGTCGAGGCATACGTCCCCCCAGCCATCAGCTTCGTAGCCGGTGAAGCCCCCGGCGAGATCTTTGGCGCCAACGTCTTCACCAAGGCCGAGATGCAGGCGCGGCTGCCCAAGTCGGTGTTCAAGTCGGTAGTGGCGACCCTGGAAAAGGGCACCAAGCTCGACCCCGCGGTGGCCGACGCGGTCGCGGTGGCCATGAAGGACTGGGCACTGGAGAAGGGCGCCACCCACTACGCCCACGTCTTCTACCCGATGACCGGCCTCACCGCCGAGAAGCACGATAGCTTCCTGGATCCCGTCGGCGACGGGACCACGCTCGCCGAGTTCGCCGGCAAGACCCTCATCCAGGGTGAGCCCGATGCCTCCAGCTTCCCGTCGGGCGGCCTGCGCAGCACCTTCGAGGCGCGCGGCTACACGGGCTGGGACGCCACCAGCCCGGCCTATATCCTGGAGAACCCGAACGGCAACACGCTCTGCATCCCAACGGTTTTCGTCTCGATGACCGGTGAGGCACTCGACTACAAGACGCCGCTGCTGCGCAGCCAGCAGGCCATGGGTGTGCACGCCGAGCGCATCCTGAAGCTGTTCGGTCACCAGGACCTCAACAAGGTCGTATCGTTCTGCGGCCCTGAGCAGGAGTACTTCCTGGTCGACCGCCACTTCTTCCTGGCGCGGCCGGACCTGGTCAACGCCGGACGCACCCTGTTCGGCGCCAAGCCGCCCAAGGGTCAGGAGTTCGACGACCACTACTTCGGTGCCGTCCCCGAGCGTGTTCTGGGCTTCATGATGGACACCGAGCGGGAGCTGTTCAAACTCGGCATCCCCGCCAAGACCCGGCACAATGAGGTCGCTCCCGGTCAGTTCGAGATCGCGCCGATGTTCGAGCGAGCCAATATCGCCTCCGACCACCAGCAGCTGCTGATGACGATCTTCAAGACGATCGCCAAGAAGCACGGCATGGAATGCCTGTTCCATGAGAAGCCATTCGCCGGCGTCAACGGATCGGGCAAGCACGTCAACTTCTCGATGGGCAACTCCGAGCTGGGTTCGCTGCTGGTCCCGGGCGATACCCCGCACGAGAACGCTCAGTTCCTGGTGTTCTGTGCGGCAGTGATTCGCGCGGTGCACAAGTTCGCCGGGCTGCTTCGGGTGTCGGTCGCGTCGGCGACCAACGATCACCGGCTGGGCGCCAACGAGGCACCGCCCGCGATCATCTCGATCTTCCTCGGCGAACAGCTCGCCGACGTGTTCGAGCAGATCGCGAAGGGCGCGGCCACGTCGTCGAAGGGCAAGGGCACCATGATTATCGGTGTCGACACCCTGCCACACCTGCCGACGGATGCGGGCGACCGCAACCGGACCAGCCCGTTCGCCTTCACCGGCAACCGGTTCGAGTTCCGTGCACCCGGCTCCGGGCAGACGGTTGCCGTGCCCTTGATCGTGCTCAACACGATCATGGCGGACTCGTTGGACTACATGGCCGGCGTGCTGGAGCAGGCCGTTGGCGACGGTGAGGACTTCGACAAGGCAGTGCAGAAGCTGCTCACCGAGGTCATCACCGAGCACGGCGCGGTGGTGTTCAACGGGGACGGCTACTCGGAGAACTGGCAAGTCGAGGCGGCCGAGCGCGGACTGCCGAACCTGAAGACCACCCTGGACGCCATTCCGGAGCTGATCAAACCGGACGCGATCGAACTCTTCACGAAATACGGGGTGTTCAACGAACGCGAGCTGCACAGCCGCTACGAGGTGCGTCTCGAGCAATACGCCCTGACCGTAGCGGTCGAGGCCAAGCTGGCGCTGGAGCTCGGGACGACGGTCATCCTGCCCGCCGCGATCCGCTACCAGACCGAGCTCGCGCAGAACGTCGCGACGATGAAAAAGGCTGGTGTGCAGCCCAGCACGGCTGCATTGGAAGCGGTTTCGGCCCCGCTGGCTGATCTCTCTACGGCACTGACGAGTTTGAAAGCGGCCCTGTCGGATCACTCGGCGGCGTCGGCACTCGACGAGGCCACGTATGCCCAACAGGCGCTGCTGCCGGCGATGGAAGCGGTCCGTACCGCCGCCGACATACTGGAAAGTGTTGTCGCCGATGACTTGTGGCCGCTGCCCACATACCAGGAGATGCTCTACATCCTCTAGACCGTTGTCGGAATCCTCTGAATCCGTCGTCGGGCGTGGGGGTCGACCGCGCTCGCGGAGCTTGATAATCCGAGGCCCCCACGCCCGGCGACTCGAAGTGCCCCCGAAAGTGCCACGCTGCACATGCCGCACCTGACACGTTAAGTTCTGAAGGGACGAGGTCACCCGGTCAGGGGAGAGCATGGGGCCACTTGACGACGGCCAGCGACGGGCCGCGGCACTGGAGGCGTATCACGCGCTCTGGAACCTGTGGCGTTCCTCGCAGCGGACGTCGGCGGGCGTCGAGAACTGGGAGTTCGGCGTGCCGGATGCTCGAAAGTCACTACACCGTGGGCAAAGCCCGCCACGACGCCGAAGTCTGTGAGATGCGGCTGCGGTACCTGGAGATCGCCGAGCCTCTGCCCCGGCTGGCGGATTTCGTACAACCCCCCGCCTACGATCGGCTGCCCGATGCCCAGCAGCAGCTGGCGCAGGCCCGCCACCGATATCAGCTGGCCCGCCGTCGGCACCCCATGCGCGAACAACAGCGCCTGAGAGAACTCGAGACAACCAAGGTGCTTTATGCGACGGTGCAGGCGGCCGAAGCGAGAGCCCGGGCTGCCGAGATCGCTCGGCAACGCGAGTGGCAGTTGAGCCGCTGGCCCAAAGGCGTTGTCCTGGACAGCGAAATCTACGATCTCGACGGCGTCGCCGCCCAGGTGGGCCGGCAGAACGCGAAAATCGAAGCCCAGGTGGCCGCCCTGACCGATCTGCTGCGAACGGGCTTGCGGCAGCTGAAGGATGTGCCGAAGTCTGCCCCGTCCGGCTTGGCGGCCCACGTCGAATCGATCCTGACGGCAATGCCGTTGCCGTGCAACATCACCCCTACGCTGGCGGTTGACTATTCGCCGGCCGCGCGCCGATTGGTGCTCGAGTATGAACTGCCCGCCGTGAATGTCGTCCCGCCGGCCAAGGCGTACCGCTACGTCAACAGTCGCGAGACGGTGGTCGCGACAGCGCGACCAGCGGGGCAGTTAAAAGCGTTGTACGCCAGCATTATTGCGCAACTTACGCTGCTATCGCTGGCGACCGTCTTCCAAATCGACGGCGAGCGGCGATTCGCGGTGGTGATCTTCAACGGCGTCGTCGACACGACGGATCCGCGTACTGGTCAACCGATCCGGCCGTGCTTGATCAGCGTGCGCGTCGACGCGGACACCTTCGCCGGGATCGACCTCGAAGACGTCGATCCGTCCGTCTGCCTCAAACGTCTGGCCGCGAAGGTGTCGCCGAATCCGACTGAGTTCGTCGCGGTGCCGCCCTTGGTCGACTGATCAGCCGTAGGCGTCCCACCACGTGTGCAAGTCTTCGACGGTGGCCGGGTCGCCCGCGACGTCGCTGAGCATGAGCTTTTCGTCATTGGTCCAAATCACGTTCGGGTGGCCGTTGTAATTTCCACACGCGATCAAACCGGCCATCTCGTTCGGGGTTTGGTCGTAGTGCCAGCTCACGGGGGAGGTTCCCTCCCCGGGGCAGTTCACCAGGCTGACGTTGGCGATGTCATTGGTGAAGGCGTTCTTCAGCCGGTCCGGAGTCGGGAACAGGCCGTAGGTGGCATGACTGGGGCCACCGGGCTGGTTGTTCTGCCCGCAGGACACCATCGCCACCGCGTTGGTCCAGATGCTGCCCGATTCCGGCGTGGCCGGCGTGCAGGTGCCGGCAAGGTAGCCCGGCGGCAGCAGGCTGAGCAGCCGGGCCTGGTCATTGCTGGGAGCTTGGCTGGATGGCGGCGCGGTTTTCCCGGCTGGGTCCCGACCCGACGACGCCGGTCGCGGTCAGTGGTGGCTGTGGACTGTCCGGCTGGGTGTCTTGTGGTTTCGCCGAGGTTTCGCTGCGGCGCAGGATGGTCGCGGCACGGTCGCGCTCCGGTCGGGAAAGCGCGTCGTGCGCGGCCTCGGCCAGGTCGCCCGCGGTGGCATAGCGCTCGATGGGGTTCTTGGCCATGCCACAGGCGATCACGTTATCGAATGCCGGGTCCACCCCGAAGCCGTCCGCGCTGGGGCGGGGGATGGGCTCCATCATGTGGGACGTGACCAGTCCGCCGGCGCTCTCGGCGCGGTAGGGGGGTGCCCCGGTCAGGCATTCGTACAGCACACAGGCCAACGCGTAGACGTCGGCGCGGGGAGTCACCTTGTCGTTCGAAAACCGTTCGGGTGCCATGTATTTCCAGGTGCCCACGGCGGTGCCCATTTGGGTGAGCTTCTCGTCGGTTTTCGCGCGGGCGATTCCGAAGTCGACCAGATAGGCGAAATCGTTGCCGGTGATCAAAATGTTCTGCGGCTTGACGTCGCGGTGCATCACCCCCGCGGCGTGCGCGGCATCCAGCGCCGAGGCGACCTGATGAATGATCGCCACCGCCCGCGGCGCAGGCAAAGCCCCATCGCGCTCGAGCATGCTGCCCAGGTCGACACCTTCGATGAGGCGCATCTCCAAATACAGTTGCCCGTCGATTTCGCCATAGTCGTGAATCGGAACCACATGGGGTTCCAGCAGACGGCCGGTGATGCGGGCCTCGCGCTCCATCCGCTTGCGAAACACCGGGTCCTGGCTAAGCGCAACAGACATCAGTTTGATCGCCACCGTCCACTCTTTGACGGTGTGCTCGGCTTCGTAGACCTCGCCCATTCCGCCGCGGCCCAGCAGCCGTTTGAGGTAGTAGGGACCGAACATCGTCCCCAACCGCGAGCCGTGCGCGCCGGTCATCGCTGACTCCTATTGACGGTCTGGCAACCATGACGGTAAGCCCCGACCAATCTCACCGCTCGAAAACTACAACATCGCGGTGGCGCATGCGCGATCGTGTTACCTCCATGGGTGCCGGTGTTTTCGCGCCGGCCACCGATGTTCGCGGTTGCCACGCCCAGCCGAAGCGAACGGTTGATGGATTCCAGGCGATACAGCCACGCGCAGTTTGTCTTAGGGCGCAGTAGCGCGCCGTAAGACTCAGCGAGATATTTTCTGCCACAGCATGTTCCGAGTGCGCGCCAACACGATCTGACGCAAGGCCTCAATTAGCGACCGGTGACTACCCGAGAAGCTTGGTCAACCAGGTCGCGTCTTGGTAATTGAGGGACTTGGTGCCGTCCCAGACGAACGGTGTGCCAGAGGCATTGAACCCAGCCAGCGTCGCGTCGCCGGCCTCGGCCTTTGCCTTTGCGGTGGCCATGTCGCCACCCGATTTGATGCAGTTGATGACGTCGGCGTCGACGCCGACCGTCTTGGCCAGTTGCGCCAATTCGCCATCGGTCCGATCTTCTGCGGCGCCTTCTTGCGGCTGGAAGGCGCTGGCGAAGATCCCCGAGTAGAAGCTCATGTAGAGCTTCGGATCGTTCTGGGCCGCGACGCAGTAGGTCGCCGCCACCGCCCGAGTCGAGTAGTTCTGACTGTGCGACTTGTCGTCGAGGAAGTTCAGCAGGTGATAGCGCACCGCGAGTTTCTTGTTGTTCACCGCGGTTTCGATGTCGCCTGCATTCGACCGGATGAAGCTGCCGCATGGCGGGCAGATCGGCTCGTTGAAGATGTCGATCGTTACCGGCGCGGCCGAACTGCCCACCAACACACCGTCATCGAGGACGCGGAGCTCGACCGCGTCGGGCGCCGCGTGCGGTTTCGACCCGCCCGGCCCCGACACCCGCCACGGTTGGGCGACAACGAGGACCGCGCCCACCACGGCTACGACGACGAAAGCCGCAAGGCCGACCCATAGCCAAGCGTTGCGCGCTCGCCGCGGTGACGGTTGCCCCCACGACGGCGCCACCACGCTGCCGGCATCGCCGGCGCCCCAGCCGGGAGCGCCGGGCCATCCCGTCGGCGCTGCGATGGGCCCGCTCGGAGGAAATGGTGACCCGGTTGCCGATGCAGGCCAACCCGGGCCCTGAGGCGGAGTCTGGCTCGCCATGGCAGGCGGAGAGGGCGGAAAGCCGGTGGGCGCCTGACCCGCGAACGCGGCCGGTAGTTCGGCGGCCTGGCTGCGCTGCAAAATGTCGGTCGCCCGATCCTGGTCGGGCGTGGCCAGGGCCGCGTACGCGGCCGCCGACAGATCGCCGCAGGTCGGATGGCGGTCCAGCGGGTCCTTGGCCATGCCGCGCGAGATCACCTGGTCGAAGGCGGCCGGAATGCCCGGCCGCGCGGCACCGGGCCGCGGGATCGCCTGATGCAGGTGCGCGCTCATCACGCTGATCTGATCACCCTGGTACGGCGGGGATCCGGTCAAGCACTCGTACAGGACGCAGGCCAACGCATAGATGTCGGCTCGGTAGGTGACTTCGGCGTCGCTGAACCGTTCCGGGGCCATGTACTTGAAGGTGCCCACCGTGGTGCCGAACTGCGTCAGCTTCTCGTCGGAGGTGGCGCTGGCGATCCCGAAGTCAACCAGATATGCGAAGTCATCCGCGCTGACCAGAATGTTCTCCGGTTTCACGTCGCGGTGCGTCACCCCGGCAGCGTGCGCGGCGTCGAGCGCAGAGCCGATCTGGCGCACGATCGCCACCGCGCGGGGCGGGGTCAGCGGTCCGTACCGGCTCAAAATCGTGGCAACGTCCCGGCCGTCGATCAGGCGCATGTCGACATAGAGTTGCCCGTCGATCTCGCCGAAGTCGTGAATGGGCACGACGTGGGGTTCCTGCAGCCGTCCCGCGGTGCGGGCCTCGCGCTGCATGCGGGTGCGGAAGACCGGGTCGCTGGACAGCGTCTGCGACATCAGCTTCAGCGCGACAACCCGCTCTCGGACCGTATCCTCGGCCTCATAGACGTCGCCCATCCCGCCGCGACCCACCAGTCGCCGCAGCAGATAGGGCCCGAACTGCGAGCCCTCGCGCGAACCCGCGGTGTCACCCATTGCCCACTCCTCTGTGCCAGGCATAAGGCTAATAGTTTGGGCCAGCCAGGGGCACGGTGAATAGACAGAATGCCGGCGAATTCGATATTCCGGGCTTAAAACGCCGGTGGCGGTGGCAAAGCCGTCCGCGACATTCCCAAGTCGGCCCCTTGTCGTTGCCGAAAACCCGCATGGCCGAGCATCAGTCAATTCCTGCTCAGCGGTGCTCCTCGTCACCGGCACGGCGGTCGCTGAGGCCCTCCCTCGACAACGCCCTGAGAAAGCCGTATGCGTGCATCCCGGTCTTGCCGGGATTCTGGCCGATCCATTCGTCGATGTTTCCCAGCGCGGTGGCTAAGTGGTCGCGTTTGATCCGCACCAGGTAGGTTTTCCGATCGTCGTCGGGATCGTCGCTGGAGTTGGCCACGGCGACGGGATTTTTGAACGCGTACGCAATGCCGTGCACGGAATCGTGGTTAAGTGCCCAGCGAAGTTCGTTGGGCCGCAGTCCGTTCACCGCGATGGTGCGGTAGCCGTTATCGTCGTCTGAATTGTTCACCTGCCCGATGGTCCTCCTCTGGAAGCGCGAGAAAGTAAATGACGGTGGGCTGAAGATGATGTCGCACAGGCAATTCGACGACCGTTTGAACGGGTGTCACCGCGCCGAAACCGGGTGCTTGCCTCGGACTTGTCCGTGGCACGCCGAATAGGGGGATAGGCCCGGACGTTCCCGCGGGCGTTGCATCGCCACATCAATCCACCGTGGCACAGCACCGGGGTTGGCGCCATCGCAGCGCAGCAACGCAGGTGGCGATGCAACCGTTGCGGGGCATCCGGTTTCGCACCTCAGCGGGCGCGAGCGTCGTAAAGTAGCCCGCGACCCATCAACGTTGGCTGGGAGGACGCATGACCGAACGTATCGAGATTAAGCGAACGATCCCGGCACCGGCGCCCGATATCTTCGGGCTGCTGTGCGACCCGCAGGGCCATGTCGCCATCGACTCGACGGGGATGCTCCAAGACGCCGACGGCGATCCGGTTAGTGCGGCCGGCGACAGCTTCGTCGTCCACATGGACCGTGCGGCACTCAACGACTACCCGCAGCTCGGCAAGTACGACGTCACCGTCGAGATCAAGGAGTTCGAACCGGACCGACTGATCTCGTGGACGGTTCTCGGCCAGCTTCGCCCCCAGATCGGTCACGTCTACGGCTTCCAGCTCGAGCCGACCGAGGATGCGGCGGCCACCGTCGTCACCTCGTTCTATGACTGGTCGAAGATCGACCCGAAGTGGCGCGAAGCCGGAATTTTCCCGGTGATCTCCGAGGGCGCACTGCGGGCGACGCTGGGCATTCTCGACCGCACCGTCCGCCGGGGATACCCGCAGGGTTAACGGCTCCGGGCGGGCTCGGCGCCCGCCGGAACAGGTCGCGATCGGCGGCGATACTTCAAGAACAGGTAGTCGTCGTAGACCAATGCGTGCTTGAGGCGCAACGTGGCAGGTAGCGGCAATCGTGACGGCTGCCGTCGGTGGCCCACCGGTTGGCTCGCCGCCAGCTTGGGAGCGAGCGTTATGCAGACCTCCACGACGACGTCGGCGTCCACGAGTTCGTCGAGCAGTGTCGGTCCGCCCTCGCAGAGGACTCGGGACAGCCCGTGCGCGCGCAGCAGCGCAACAGCCCGCCCGACATCCACCCTGTCCTCGCCCGCCACCAACACACCGCAGCGTTGGTCGCTGGTGCTGTTGAGCCGCGCGGCGGATTCCGCGCAGGTCACCAGCAGTGGCGGCTGGCCCGGATCGCTGACCAGTCTGGTCGGCAGTTCGCCGGTTTGGCTGATCACGGCGATGGGGGGCGGATTGCTCCTGCCTTCTTGCTGCCGTTGGGCGTGTTGGGTGTCGCTGAGCTGCACCGGGCCGTAGTTCTCGGCGCGCGCGGTGGCCGCGCCGACCAGAACGACGTCGGCGAACCCCCGCAGGATCTTCAGCAGCTGTTGGTCGGTCTGACTGGACAGCGGCCCGGCGCGACCGCCGAACACGGCGGCACCGTCGGCGCTGTAGATCATGTTGACGCGCACACCCTCCGGGGGCTCGGCATAGAACGACGCGAGTTCAGGGACGTCGCTGACCGTGCCCACGCGCGGAGAACCGTTGACCGGGTCCGCCTGCTGGCCGTGCTGATCGGATGCGGTCATGCCTCGTGGCCCGGGTCCAGCGAGCGCACATCGTCAAAGGACACCAATTGCTCCTCTTCAGCCGGTGGGTCGCCATCCAGCGGTTCCAGCAGATGCCCGACGTGATCGCCGAGCGAAAAGCGATCGAGGATCTTGCCTACGAACCAAGCGGCCGCATCGTCGAGGATGGGCAGCCGTGCTGGGCCGCGATGCCACCGGCACCGGTCGAATTTGTTGGTCTCGTCTCCGGTCTGGCTGCCGAACAGTTCGACGATGTCGATGTGTTCGATATCGAACACATGTACCGCCAGATGCGTGGCGTTGGCGGCCACCCGGAAGGTGTGGTTCTGCGCGGACAGGCCGACCAGGAAGCGAGGCGGACGGATGCTGGCCTGGCAGGCGAAGCCCACCAGGCAGCCGGCCGTGCTGCCGTTGGCCTGCGTGGTGACGACGAACATCGGATAGTTGAGCAGCGCCACCAACTTTTCGAATGCGCTAACCCCCGACTCGCTCACCCGCTCACTATTCCCATTCAGCCCGAATTGGAATCACACCGACGGCAATAGCCAACGCGGCGACGCCGGGCAGGCGGATCGCGACGGGTTCAGTGCACCGAAAGCAGCGCTGTTAGCGGAGCGGGTTGTTTTCTCGTACGCCGCGATACATGCCCCAGCGGACGAGCCCCGGCATCACTATCCGTTGGACCGACCAAGCCGGAAGCCGGAACGCGTGGCCGGTGGGCAGGAAGACCTCCAGCCCGTCGGCCTGGATCCCTACGAGCGAGCCCCATCGCCGTCCCGGCGTCCGATAGGTGCGCAGCCGGCGGTCCGTGAACTCGGCACGAATGTTGTGGGCCACCAGCGAATCCCCGCGATTGCGGGCCGAGCTGCGCAGGGGGTCGCTCGCGGCGACGTCACCGACGGCGAAGACACCCCGATAGCCGGGGACTTCCAGCTCGGGAGTCACGCGCACGAAGCCGTTTTCGTCGAGCAATTCGAGCGGCAACCAGTCGGTGTTGGGTTGTACCCGGCCCACCGCCCAGAGCACGGCGTCTGCGGTGGCCGGCGGTTGGCCGGTGCTCCAGCTGATGGGCGCACTGGTGATCTCGTGGCCGGCGGAGCCGTTCGAGATCACCGCGCGATGCCCGGGGTGCACACCCACGCCCAATTCGGTGAGCCGGCCACGGATCCGCTTCCAGGTCCGGGGGTGATACCCGCCCAAAGCCGCCTCGCCGGGGAAGTACAGGTCGATCCGCTTGTCCGGCCACGTGTTTGCGATATTCACGGCGCTGCTGACTGCCGCGGCACCGCCGCCGACGACGATCACCGAGCCGGCCGTGGACAGTCGATTGTGCGCGGCGTGCAGGCCGGCGCCGATCTCATCGGCCGATTGCATGGTCGGTTGACGCCAGAAACCGTTGGTGACTCCAGTCGAGATCACCAGCGCATCGAACTCCTCGGCGATGGTCTCGCCGTCGCCACCGCGCCCGAACACCGTTCGGGTAGCCAAGTCCACTCCGGTCAACGTGGCCTGAATTGTGCGCACTCGATCCAAACCGCGGAACCGGTCGAACGGAATCCAGTAGTCGCGTGCCCAATCATTGGGGCGGGAGAGTCGGACGCCGAGCTCCTGGCCGCTTACCAGCGCGGGCTTGACGGAGATTCCGACGACGTCGGCGTGCCGGGACAGACGGATCGCGGTCAACAGGCCCACGTCGCCCAGGCCCGCGACGACGACGCGCTTGCGCGGCGCCATTATGCCGAGTTCCGTTCTGCTGCAAAGGGTTTTCGTCGCGATGGACGCGTGGGCCTGCCGACGGTGGAATCCATGCGGGCCTCCTCACGCGTAACGCCGGGCCGCCGTGGCCCTCGGTCGCGGTCGGCAAAACCGTAACACGTTCTAATGGGCGACCAGGGGCGCCGTCGTCGGTTGCGGGGAACCCAGGCGCGGCATGAGAATTGGTACCCGGGCGAGGAATCGATCGTCGTCACCGCGCCAGCCGGCTGAGCCTCGGCGTCTTGCCGTTTCACGGGTTCTTGGCCACTAACATTAGCCAGCGGTCCGTCCGCCCGCCGCCGCGGTTCAGGTGACGGATCGCCGTGGCAGAGGAAAGGAACGGCTCACGATGACGACACAAGCCGACGGCCATCGACACAGCCCACAATTGATTCCGCGCCGGCTGCTGCGCAGCGGACAGTTCCACCACCCTGCCGTGCTGGAGGAGGCCAAACGGCGCAGCGACGATCTTCAGTTGCGCTTGGCCGACCGGATCACGGCGTTCGCCGGGTCGATGAATTTCGTCTGGCTTCACGCGGCCTTGTTCGGCGTGTGGATGCTGTTCGTGGAACGCAATCCATGGCCGACGCTGACCCTGGTCGTGTCCCTCGAAGCGATCTTCCTGTCGACCTTCGTGATGATCGGCCAGAACCGGCAGGCGGCTTTCCAGCAGACCAGGGCCGACCATGACTTTGAGACTCAGGAATTGGAACTGAAGACCAATACCCAGCTCACCCGCGAAATTCACGTGCTCACCGACGAATTGCACCGGCGGTTCATCCGGTCCACGCCCGAGCGTCCTGCGTAGTCGAAGAACCGAAAAAGATTGGTAGAGAAGGTGGTCGCACGGGCCGCCATTCGCGTGGGGGACAGATGGTCGAGTTAGAGCAGACGGTGCGCCCTCGTGTGCGTGCCGTCTTGCGTACGGTGGCGCGAGCGTCGGCACCACGCCCCACCGCGGCCAAACGCGCCGCCAAGGATCTGCAACGAGACCTCGGGCCGGCCGTTGTCGCGGAAATCCGCTGGGCGTTCACCGCGCCGCGCACCTGGCTGATGGGCGTGGTCGCCAACCTGGTCTTCGCGGTGGGGTGGTTGGTGGTGCAGCCGTTGACGCTCGGCCGCCACCAGGACTGGGTAGTCCTGGTCGGCACGTACTTCTCGTCGTGGATCCTCGCCGATGTCACCACCACGAACCTGCTCGGCGCCGATCACTATCGCGTCGTTCAGGCCGTGTCCGACGGGGTGCCGATCTGGCGGGTGCTGTTGATCAAGAACCTGGCGCTGCTCGTGATCGTCGGGCTGCCGACCCTGGTGACGGCGGTGGTATTGACTCTCTGGCTGGAAACCCCGGGGCGCCTGGCCATCACGATCCCCACGGTCGCGGTGCCCATCGTGTCCTGGCTCGGGTTGGGCAACGTCATCTCGGTGTTGCATCCGGTCAGCGTCGAGCCGCTGATGCGGCGGTGGCGGCACCGCGGCGACCGTCGCCGCACCCGCGGCTGGATCGCCGCGCTCACGCTGCCCTACGCGCTCTACTACGTCGCCGACCCGATGAACGGCGTGGAGCACAAGGTGTTGTGGACGCAAATTCCCTCGCTGATCTGGCCGGTGTTCGGTCGTGACACGAAAAGCTTTGTGCACCTGGCTATTGCACTGTCGGTGTGGGTGGCGGGAAGTGTCGTGGCAGTGCTCTGGGTGCACAAACGCGGTCTGCGGATCAGGTGACCTGCTAGCCGAGCAGGGACAGCTAACGAACGTTCGGCTTGATCTCTTCGATAACCCACTGCGCGTAATCGAGATATTCGTCGACGCCGCCGACAGCGGGAATCGGGACGGCGCTGACCGTCACGCCCTGTTCGGCGAGCCAGTTCAACCGGTCGATGATCTGCTGGGCGCTCATGCCCGGCCGGTCGCCCGAGCCCTTGCGGATCACGTGTCCCTCGCCGACGCGATTAGTGCCCATGCCGTGCATGACGTCGAATGGCCGACCGTCATAGCAAGCCTGGGATTTGATGTAGTCCAGCCTTTCGGCGATCTGCTCGGGCGTCGTCAGAAACGGCCACCACCCGGATGCGTATTTGGCCGCTCTGCGCAGCGCCGCGTCGGCGTCGCCACCGATCCAGATCGGAAGATGAGGTTTCTGAACGGGTTTCGGCTCGAATGCGATGTTGTCGAACGACACGTAGCGGCCATCGAATTGTGGTGTGTCGCTGGTCCACAATTCGACGATCGCGGCCAAGTATTCGTCGGCGATGCGGCCTCGCTCGTGAAAGGGCACGCGCAGGAGTTCGAACTCCCGTGCCAGCCAACCGACTCCGAAGGTGACCATCATCCGGCCCCCACTCATCCAGTCGGCGGTCGCCAGCGCCTTGGCCAGGACGATCGGATGCTGCAGCGGCAAGATGGTGACGCAGGAATTGATAGCGATGCGTTCGGTCGCTCCGGCGACATAGGCCTGGGCGACGGTCGAGTGCAGATAGTGCGGCCCGGACAAATCGACATGCTCGGCAGGAATGACGAGATGCTCCGGAATGGCGATCATGTCGTAGCCCCAGCGGTCGGCGCATTTCGCCATTCGAGTTTGGTCGCCTCCGGTGACCGTTGGTTCCCAGGACTGCATCGTTGCTTTGAGGCGGAGCATATGCGGAAGAGGAAAGACGAATTTCACGCAGGAACTCCTTCTCAAGCACGGCCGACAAGGAAATCAAAGCCCACTGCGGATCTGGCGTCACGCTAAATCGCGCATATTGCGATGTCCCGGCCAGCGGTCAGTGTCACTCAATCGGGTCTTTCGCGTTGTTAACCTGGCGACGTGGCGGAGACCAGCGGAAAGCCAACCAAGCCGGTGCTTGCCGGCACCAGCTGGGCGCTGCTGGGCATGATGTCCTACGAAGAGGAAGTCTCCGGCTACGACCTGAAGAAGTGGATCGACTGGAGCGTCGACCTCTATTACTGGAGTCCGTCGTTCAGCCAGATCTACACCGAGCTGAAGAAGCTGGAAGCGCTGGGTCTGGTCACCTCGCGCGTCGAACGCGACGAGGGCACCCGCAGCCGCCGGCTGTACAAAATCACCCCGGCCGGGATGGACGCGGTCACCGAGTGGACCAATCACGCACCGGTGGATCCGCCGGTGCTCAAGCACAGCGTGCTGCTGCGCATTACGTTCGGTCACCTGAGTAACCCTGCACGGCTCAAGGAACTGCTGTCCGAACACGTGGCCTACGCCGAAGCCAGGCACCGCAAGGCCCTCGAGGACGCCGAGGGGGCCGAAGCCGAACCCGCGTGGGCGTACTCGGTGCTCGCGCTGCGCTGGGCGGCCAAGTACTACGCCGCCGAGCGCGAATTCGCGCTGGAACTGATGAAGGAAATCGACGAAGCCGACTCCATCACTGCAAACGGCGCCCAAGGGCGGCTATGGCAAACCGCGTACCACGCCGGGATACTGGCGTGAGGTCGAGAAGCAAGTCGAGGCCAAGCGCGAAGCCGATTAGTCGGCGCCGGCCGCATCCCGGGCCGCGATGTAGCCGTACACAAGTCCCTGCGCGATCGTCGCGCCCGCACCCGGATACGTTGCGCCGAATGCGTTGGCGGCAGTGTTGCCGATCGCGTACAGCCCGTTGATGACGGCGCCGTCCTCGCGTAGTACTCGCGCGCGGTGGTCGGCTTTCAATCCGCCGCACGTACCCAGGTCGCTGAGCACCATGCGAACGGCGTAGAACGGGCCCTTGGTCAGGGCGCGCAGGTTGGGGTTGGGCGATATCGTCGGGTCGCCGTAATACCGGTCATAGGCACTGCGGCCCCGGCCGAAGTCGGGATCATCAACCGGCAGCAGCGTTTTGGTTGAAACCGGTGACCGTCGCGGTGAACTCCGCAACCGGCACGCCGATCCGGGCGCCCAGCCCGGCGAAGTCGTCGGCGCGCGCCGCGATGCCCGCGTCGTACCACGTCTGCGGGATGCGCATCCGCGGAAACAGTTGGGCGCCAAAGACATAGCTGTTGCGGTACTGCTGGTCGAAGATGATCCACATCGATTCGACCGGACTGCCCGACCGCTCCAGCTCGAGCAACCGCTGGCCGAAGGACATGTAGTCCGCGGACTCGTTGGCGAATCGGCGGCCGTGCTGGTCCACGATGAGGCTGCCCGGCAGCGACCGTTCGGCCAGCATCACGGCGGGCGCCTGGCCGGGAAGCGGCGCGACGGCCGGGAACCACCACGCCTGATCCATCAGATCGATGCCGCCGCCGAGTTCCTGCCCGGCGCGGATCCCGTCGCCGGTATTGGCCGCCGCACCGAGGCTCAGGTTGGCGCACAGCGATTCGGACTGGAATTTCCACCGCATGTCCATGCTGTGGTCGAAACCGCCGGTGGCGAGCACCACGCCGCGCCGAGCGGTAATCGTCACCTCGCGGCCGCGCGTGCGCCACCACCGCGCCGCGGACGCGGTCGCCGTCGCCGTCGAGGCGCAGCAGGGTGGTGTCGGTCCACACCGGGATACCGGCGCGCAGCACGCCCGCGAACAGGCCTGCCGCCAGGCCCTGACCGCCCGCCGCGTAACGCCGGCCCAGCATCCGGCCGCCCACGCCCTGCGCCAGTCGCTTGCCGAATGTCGGAATCCCCTTGCGCGGCACCCGCGCCACCAGATTCATCCAGCGGTAGTCGGCACCCGTCGTCGGGACCGGGACGCTGACCTCCATCAAGCCCGGTTCCAACCGGGTGCGGTAGGCGCCCAGAATCGACGTGTCGAACGGATGGCACTCGCAGGTGCGGCCCGCCGCGCTGCCACCGGGCTCCTCGGGGTGGTAATCGGAATAGTCACGCGCCCAAAAGAACCGCAGGGGAGTCATTCGTCGCAGCATCTCGACCGTCGCGGACACATGCGTCAAGAATCCCGTCGAGCGCTGCCGGGGCGCCGAGCCCGCCACCACCGAGTCCAGATAGGTCGCGGCGTGTTCCTGCGTATCGCCGGCACCGGCTTCGCGCAGCACCGGGCCCGCGGGCAGCCAGAGTGCGCCACCGGAGCGGGCGGTCGAGCCGCCCACATGCGCCGCTTTCTCCACTACCAGCACCGACAGCCCGAGTTCGTGGGCGGCCAGCGCTGCAGCCATGCCGGTGCCCGAGCCCACGACCAGCAGGTCGACGCTGGTATCGGCCACGGGGCGCCCGTCCGGGATCGTCGCGCTGTGTGGTGTCACGCCGAGAACCGTATGCCGGGGCCGCGCGGCGCAGGAATAGCCGTCCTGATCAGTGGAACAACACGACCCCACAGGCGCGTCTTCGGGAGTTAAATCATGCCTATGCATGACACCGACGAAATTCGGCTCATCGAGGCCCAGGCCGCACCGACCCGGTTTGCCCGCGGCTGGCATTGCCTGGGATTGATCAGGGATTTCGGCGACGGCAAGCCGCACGCGATCAACGCCTTCGGTCAGAAGCTTGTCGTCTTCCGAAGCGGGGACGGCAAGATCAACGTTCTCGACAGCTACTGCCGGCACATGGGCGGCGACCTATCCCAGGGCGAGGTGAAGGGCGACGAGATCGCCTGCCCGTTCCACGACTGGCGCTGGGGCGGCGACGGCCGATGCAAGCAGGTGCCGTATGCCCGACGCGCACCCAAGCTGGCCCGCACGGCAACCTGGACCACGCTGGAGCAGGACGGCATGTTGTTCGTCTGGAACGACCCGGAGCGCAAACCGCCGCCGCCGGAGGTGACGATCCCGCGCATCGAGGGAGCCACCAGCGATGAGTGGACCGACTGGCACTGGTACACCACCGTCGTGGGCACCAGCAATTGCCGCGAAATCATCGACAACGTTGTGGATATGGCGCACTTCTACTACATCCACGGCGCGCTGCCGACCTACTTCAAGAACATCTTCGAGGGACACGTCGCGACGCAGTACATGAACGGCGAGGGCCGCCCCGACATGGGCGGCACCGAAGGCTCACGGATGCTGGGCAACACGTCGGTGGCGTCGTACTACGGGCCGTCCTTCATGATCGACGACCTGACCTACCACTACGAGACCGGTGACGCGCAATCCGTTCTGATCAATTGCCACTATCCGATCGATTCGAATTCCTTTGTGCTGCAATACGGCATCATCGTCAAGAAATCAGAGACGCTGCCCGGCGATGAGGCCATGCGGACCGCGATCACGCTCGGCGACTACATCAAGCTCGGCTTCGAGCAGGACGTCGAGATCTGGCGGCATAAGGCGCGCATCGACAATCCGCTCCTGGTCGAGGAGGACGGCCCGGTCTACCAGCTGCGTCGCTGGTATCAGCAGTTCTACGTCGATGCCGCCGACGTGGAACCGGACATGGTGGACCGCTTCGAGTTCGAGCTGGACACCACCCGCCCCTACGAGGCGTGGATGAAAGAGGTCGAAACGAACATGGCGGCCCAGGGAGCGGGCTCGGTGTGATGACGCTCGATTCGCCTGTGCGGACCGACAATCGGCTCGACGAGATGCCCATGCTGCCGGTGGCATGCCGTAGCTGCGGCGCACGGGTGCTGGTGCGCAAGAGCGCCTGGAACCAAACCAGCGTGCAGTGGAATGCCGACGCGACGGACCGGTGCACCGAGCGCGCCGAGGCCCAGAAGGTGTCGGCGCACGCCAACCGTGGTGTGTTCCTAGTGTGTTCGGCGCTGAGCGAATCGATCCTCGAGGCGGTGCGGATGGGGAGACTCTCTATCGTCGACGAAATAGCCTGAATAACTACATAATTCACGACACCAGCACGGCTCGGCGCCTTATCTGCATGCTCTGCGCAGAGCGCATGGCAATGGCTGCGCAGGCCGCGTAGCCGAGCGGATGGCGACTAGTCCATTTTGAGTTATTCCCGGGGCGTGATGAATACGCCCTCGGCCTCCACCGTGACACCGTCGACGTTACGCAGATGGCCCACAGCGTACGTTTTGGTGCCGTCGATCCGCTCTACCCGCGCCTCGGCTCGCAATGCACCCAACCGCGTGGGGCGCAGATAGCGCACTGTGATGGTGCCGGTGTAAGCCGGCTTGCCCGGCTGATGTGCGGTCGCGCCCAGGACATGGTCCAGGATTAGAGCGCACATTCCACCGTGTACATGGCCGGGTGGTCCCTCGTAGCCGGCGCCAAGGTGCACATCGGCGTGAACGCCGCCCGCCGTGTCGTGTAGGACCTCCAACGGCGGAGCGATCGGGTTGCGCAGTCCGATGGCCACATTGCCCGCGGCGATGTTTTTGCCGTCGGGGTCGGTGCGCACACCGAACGACCCAGGCATGAGTCGCGCGCTCAACAGCTCGACGGTTTGATCGACCAGAGAGAGGGCCTCCGCCACCGCGTCTTCGTTGGCCTCGCTGCGAATCGTGACGTCGATTAGCCGTCGCACCGACTGCGTCAGCCGCTCGTGGAGAGTGTCAGTCATTTCCTTGATGCCCACTAACCGAGCTGGATCAGCTCTGACTCGAGAGGTAAACAATTGGCCATGTCGCACAGCAGTCTCTCGGTGGGCTCGAGCAGCAGTAAGGTTACCGCCCAACCCGCCGTTCCTTACGCCGAATCGCTACTAGATGCGGACTCAAGCTTTCCGAAGTTCACAGCAGAACTCACGCGTGCGCGCCGCCATCGATTCTTATCTCGGTGCCGGTAATGAATGCGCCGTCGTCGGAAGCCACCATGGCGACCACCGCTGCCACCGAACTCGGATCACCCAGAATCTCGTTTTCCCTGCCGTGCAGCAGCGGCGTCTGTTTCGCCCACAGCCCCAGGTCATAACCCTCGGGCATCTTGTCCAGCGTGCTCATCGCCAGCGCGGTGGCGACCCCGCCCGGTTGGATGTTGACCGCGCGCAGACCCCATTTGGAATATTCGAGCGCCAGAGCATGCGTGAAGGACAACACTCCGCCCTTACTGGCTGCGTACGCCGCCATGTACGGGTGCGCGAAAGACGCTGCGGTGGAGGTGAAGTTGACGACCACACCACCGCCGGAGGAGGCCAGCAGCGCGGGAAGCGCTTGCCGGGTCATCAGGAAGGTGCCGGTCAGGTTGACCGCCAGGGTGGCATTCCAGTCGGCCAACGTATGCGCGTGGGTATCGGCGCAGCGCTGGATGGCGGCCGCGTTGACCAAGACCTCGAGGCCGCCGAGGTCGGCGACGGCGGCATCCACCGCGGAAGCGACAGCTTCTCGTCGGAGATGTCGAGGACCGCGGTGGCCAGGCGCTTGCCGGTGCCGGCATCGTCGGCGGCTGCCGTTGTGTGCTCCAGGCCCTCAGCCGAGACGTCGTAGGCGACCACGGTGGCTCCCTCGTCGAGCAACCGAGCCACGGTCGCCTGTCCGATTCCGGAGCCGGCTCCGGTGACGATGGCCCGCCGATCCGCGAAACGATCCATTGTGCAATCCCTTTCGGTCACGCCAGTTGGAAGGCGCTCAGCGGTGCCTCCTCCGGATATGCGGCCGGGCCGCCGACGTCGTATGCGGCGTTGAGCGCGCCGATGAACTCGGGATCGTGCAGCGGTTCGCTGGGGATGTCGAGCTTGGTGCCTTTGGAGTTGATGTCGCTGACCATGATGTCGATCGCCTTCTCGACGGTCAGGTCGTCGGAGCCCTCCATGTTCTTCTTCAGTTCGTCGTAATCGATGAACACCTCCGCGGACCAGTGCACCAGGAACCGCAACTCGTCGGTGTGGTGGCGCGCGATCACCTGGTCGCCGTTTTTCAGTAGCCAGTGGTCGCGGTCGTCGGGATCGCCGCTGAACATGGTGTCGAAGGCCAGTCCGGCCGGAACCTGTTGGTCGAGCGGCCCGTTCGCCTCGCCGCGGTGCACCATCATCTCGTTCTGGACCACGACACCGCGGTTGTTGATCGGCGGCAGGATCCGCCGCGGTGCCTTGAGCGGTCCCTCGGGCCAGTAGGTGAATCCGCTACCGCCGTCGAGCGAGAACCAGGTGATCACCTGTGCCATCTTGATCAGATAGTCGGTGAACAGGCCGGACTTGCCCATCACACTCGTCAGCCACGTCGGCGCGTTCTCGTGCCGGACGCCGCGGAAGCTCGGCGAATCCAGGTGTCCCGGATCGCGTTGGCGCACGGCCCGTTGATGTTGAACAGCATCAGCTCCGGCTTGGCGTACTCGGCGCCCCAATAGCGCTTGGCGATCTCCAGGAAGCGTTCGTTGTAGAAGCAGTCATGCAGCTGCGGATAGAGCACCGCGCCGTGGTTGGCAAGGTAGCCGCGGAAGGTCGGGGTGAGGAACAGGTCCAGCGATGGCGTGAACCCTTCCGGGAACAATCCGCTCATGGTGGCGATCAGTTCGTCGGCCGACGCGAAGTGTTGGGCGATGATCAGTCGCCACGGGCCCTCGGTCCGGACCACGTCGAGCAGTCGCTCGCGCTGTTCGTCGGTGTAGACGTTGTCGATCTCGCGAGGCGGTGCGGCTGGCCGCAGCACGTCGGAAAGCTCCATCCGCCGCTCGTCGGTGAGCATCAGCTATCTCCTTCTACCGTTCTGGATTCCTCAGATTGTGCGCAGCGTCACCGCGGGCCGGTTGGCCGATGTCCGGTGATCGGGACGTCAAAACCGGAGCGGATGGGCGAACTTCGCCCGCAGCAACGCCCCGATCTCGGCGATGGCCAGCCCGCCGCGCGCGGTTGCGTCGGATCGCATCAAAAAGCCGTGATACATCCCCGGATAACGGGTGGTGGTGGTTTGCACGCCGGCGTCGCGGAGCCAATCGGCGTACCGCTCACCCCAGTCCCGGATCGGGTCGCAGCCCGCGGTGACCACGATCGCCGGCGGTAGCCCGGACAGGTCACTTGCGTAAGCGGGAACCAGGTACGGGTCGCTGGGCGGTCCGGCGTCGCCGTCCGCGAGTGCGTGCATGTAGTCGATGTCGTCACGGGCGAGCAGCGGCGCATCGGTCAGGGTGGCGATCGACGCAACGGTCATGTCGCGATCCAGCCCCGGATACATCAACACTTGCGTGCAAATCGCCGGCCCGCTTCGGTCGCGCGCGGCCAGCGCGACCGCGGCCGCCAACGATCCTCCGGCGCTGTCGCCGACCACCGCGAGCCGCTTGTCGTCGATGCCGAGATCGGTGGCATTCCGCCAGACCCATTCGGTCGCGGCGTAGGCATCGTCGAACTGTGCGGGCGGCGGGGCCTCTGGGGCCAACCGGTAGTCGACGGCCACGACGGTGGCGTCGGCCGCCGACGCCAGTTCGCGTGCCAACGGCTCGAACGAGTGGTTGGAGCCCATCACGAGGCCGCCACCGTGGAAGTACATGAGAGCTGGTGTGCCCGAATCGTCTGTCGGACGGTAAATCCTGACGGGGATGCCACCGGCCGCGTAGGTATGACCGTATCGATGACGGCGGCCATCTCTGGCATTGCCTCCGGCAACTGCGCGGCTTCGAGCCCTGCCCGCACTGCGGCCAAACCCCGCTGCCGCATCGGAGCGATCTCGCCGAACGAGGCGACCCGGAAGGCCGCGTCCGGATCCATTGCGGGAGATGTCACGTTGCCGTCATGATTGCGGCACGGATTCGAAGCGCGTCTTAGTCCTTAATCGTAGGGCGCTGTGTCGCAAGCACATTCGCCCGCTCCGCCATGGCCGAGCCAACGTACTCCGGCTCGGTGAGCAGATAGAATCGTCCGTCGACAGCCTGTTCGAAAATCGTCGCCGCGGCCGCCAGTGGATCCATGGCCCCCGCATTGATGTCCAGCATTGCCGTGCGCTGCGTCTCGGCGACGTCGCTGTCACCGCCGGCTTCGACACCGCCCGCCGACTCGAAGATGTTGGATTTCACCGCGCCCGGCAACACGGCCTGTACGTGAATGTGATGGGCGTGCCCGGCAGCCTGGACATCGAGGTACAGGCACTCCGTCAACGCCAGCACCGCATGCTTGCTCACGATGTAGGGCGCCTGCAACGGAATTGCCACCACGCCGCCGACCGACGAAATGTTCCACACCCAGGCGTGCTCGTCGCTGGCCATCATCTTCGGCAGAAACGCGCGCACGCCGTGGAACACCCCGCTGATGTTGATGTCGACGACCCGCTGCCAGTTGGCCAGCGGCGTATCCCACAGGTAGCCGAACTGTTCCATGCCGGCGTTGTTCACCAGTAGCCGTACCGCGCCGACATCGCGGTAGGTGCGGTCGGCGAGTTCCTGCACCGCGTCGGGGTCGCGCACGTCGCACGCGACGTCGTCCGCCGATCCGCCTGCCGCGGACAATTCCTCACGCACAGCCGCGACGGCATCGGCGTCGATGTCGGCCAGCACCACCGTCATTCCCAGCGTGACTGCGTGGCGGGCCAGACCCGCGCCGATGCCCGCTCCGGCTCCGGTGATGACTGCGACGCCGCCCCCAAAGCTTCCTGAGTGTCCATGACTATGAGCCGGTGCCGCTCTCGGCGTGCAGCTCTGAGAGCAATACCGAGTTGGTGGCGTCGAGGACGACGTCCATCTCGGTGAATTCCAGTCCGTGGGCGCCGCGCCGGACGCCGACATTGACCACACCGCTGGACACTGCGAACGGCACGAAGTTGGCGATTTGGTTGACGAAGATGTAGAACCGCGCCTTCGTCACGTCACCGTCTGTGCCGGTGCGGTGCACATTGGTGGCGTGGTGTCGCAACGGGTAAGGGCTCTGCTTGCGATGCTCGGACATCCATTCCATCACGGCGTCGCGCCCGTTGAGCTCTGGCGACATCAGGTCTTCGAAAGGGCTTGTGCCGGAATCGCTTCGGGTCACATAGTGCACGCCCTCGGAGTAGCTGGCCGCCAGCTCGTCGTAGTGAGCCTCGTCGTAGTGGTACCAGAAGCCGGCGATGAACTCATGAAGTTCGGGCAGGCTGATGTCGGTGGTCATAGCGTCAGTCAACCCCGAATGTGGCCTCGCTAACACCGCGGATGCCCGTCAGTGGAACACGGTCTGGGACTCAGCCGGTGATCAGGCCCCACAGTCCGCCAGCGCTCGCATACAGCGCGTGTCGGTCACCCGTTCGTCCCGTACCGCACCGAGCCGAACTCCGCGCGCCAGGCGAGTGCGGCTCGGGTGAACTCGTGCAACCGGTGCTCACGGGTGTGCCGATCGCTCCGTGCACCTGGTGAGCGTTGCGTACCACAACTGAGGTCGCGTGACCGGAACACGAACGCGCAACGGCGACCAGGAAACCGAAGTCTGAGCCCAACCATTGACTGGCCATCCCGGCGCTCAGTGCTGCCTCGGTCGTGGCACGGGCGAGCGCAGCCTCGGCCGCGATGTCGGACACCAGGTTTTGCACGGCCTGGAATTTCGCGAGCGGGCAGCCGAACTGAACACGCGAGGCAGCATGCTCGACGCACAGCTGCAGAATCCGGTCCAAGGCAGCGCACGCCTCGATCGACCGCACCAGCCCCGACTTCAGCCGAAGCTCCGTGACGAGGGCGGAGCCCACCGGTGTACCTGCCAGACCGGCCAGATCCGCGCACACCGTGTCTCGTGGTTCGCCGATCAGATTGGCACCCGGGGTGATGGTCAGCATTTCGCGCGCCACGTCGGCGACGCGGCACTACCATCGGCGCGCCACACGACCACCACTCGGTCAGCGACCCAGCCCATGGCACCCGTGCCGCCACCCCCTGTTTGTCGAGCACGCACACGGTCCGAACCGCGTCGTCTGCGGGTACCCGGCCGCGTCCAGTAGCCAGCATGCCAATAAATCATGCTCGGCCAACGCGATTCGAATTCCGTGGCTGACCGCGGCGGCCAGCAGTTCGGCCGCTTCGGTCCATGCGGCACCGCTCCCGCCGTGCTGCTCGTCGCCGGTCAGCCGCACCAGGCCGAGCTCGTCGAGGTGCCGCCACAGGTCCGGATCCCGCTGGATCGTCGTGGTGGGTGGATGCTTTTCGCGGTAACCGGCGAAAACCGCACCCATCATGTCGATGAGGGCGGCGTCAACAGCAGGCCCGGCGGTCATCGCATGCCCAATCCGCGCGCAACCACGCCACGTAACACCTCGTTGGTGCCGCCACGCAGGGTAAAGCCAGGCCGCTGATCTCGGCCGCGTGTACCAGGCCGGAGAACACCGAATCGGGGGAGTCCTGCAGGTCGGCGAATTCGGCGATGTCGCCCTCGGTGGTGGTGCCCAGCACCTTGACCACCGCTGCGGGTAGGTCCGCCGGCTCGTGTCGTTCCAGCGCGCCGGCCACCGCGGTGGACATCTGGTGCAGCCGGCGATGCGCGCCACCAGCCGCCCCAGATCCCGATAGCGAGGAATGGCGTTTGACGCCATGCGATCGGCGCAGGCCGCCAACAGCACGAAGGTGGACAGGAACCGCTCGGGCCCGCTGCGTTCGAAGGCGAGCTCGGAGGTCACCTGCTGCCAGCCGTTGCCGATCTCACCGAACACCATGGCGTCGGGGACGAACGCCGAATCCAGGATCACTTCGTTGAAGTGGCGCGCTCCGTTCATCGAGACGATCGGGCGGATCTCGACGCCAGGCCCGCGCAGGTTCACGATGAACTGGCTCAGCCCGGCGTGCCGATGCGTCGGTTCACCACCGCGGTGCGCGCCAAGACGATGAACGCGTGCGCCAGGTGGGCGCCAGACGTACAGACCTTGGTGCCGGACAGCGACCAGCCGCCTTCGACGCGCTCGGCCCTGGTGCGCACGCTGGCCAGGTCGAGCCGGAGTCGGGCTCGCTCATGCCGATGCCGAAGAAGCACTCCCCACGCACGATCCGCGGCAGGAACTCGGACTTCTGGTGCTCGGTGCCGTATTTGAGCAGTGACGGCACGATCTGGCGATCAGCGATCCAGTGCGCGGCCACAGGTGCACCAGCAGCCAGCAATTCCTCGGTCACGACGAAGCGTTCCAGGAACGAGCGCCCGTGCCCGCCGTATTCGGACGGCACCGTCATGCCCAGCCAACCGCGCGCGGCGAGCGCGGCGGTGAATTTCTCATCCCAACCCGTCAGCCAGGCATCGACCGAGGGGGTGAACGCCCCGGCGGCCAGTTGGTCGGCGAGGAACTCGCGCACCTCGTCGCGCAATAACGCAGTCGCCGCGGCGTCGACGCTGGCGGGCGGCACCAAGCGGTGGAGTGCCATCAGCGCGCCTTCCACTCCTCGATGCGCTGCTCGTGTTCAGCGGAGCAGTGGGCCAGCGGTTGCATGGCCGCGGCCATGCCCAACGTCGCGTCGAGCGAGCCCGTGCGCGACTCCCGCAGTAGCCGCTTGGCCATTCGCAGCGCATCGGTGGATTCTTGGTGATCCGTTCAGCCAATGCGTGTGCCTGGGTGAGCAGCTCGTCGTGCGGCACCACGCGACTGACCATGCCCCATTCCAGGGCGGTCGTCGCGTCCACGCGATCGCCGGTGAACGTCATCTCGGCGTCGCGCTCATAGCCCACCGCGCGCAGCAGAACCAGGTGCCACCGTCGCCGGGGATGAGGCCGAGTTGCACGAAACTCTCCGCGAATGACGCTCGCTCCGAGGCGATTCGGATGTCGCACATCATCGCCAGGTCGCAGCCGGCACCGATGGCGGCCCCGTTGACCGCAGCGATCAGCGGGACCTCGAGCCTGCCCAGCGCCCGCGGTATCCGCTGGATTCCGTCGATGTATGCATGCCGTTGGTCGAGCGCCTCCAGGCCGAACATGCCGGTGCGGTCAGCCATCTCTTTGACGTTGCCGCCCCCGGAGAAGATCTTGCCCGCCCCGGTGAGGATCAGCGCGCGTACAGCGGTGTCGGCGTTGGCCTCATCGACCGCCGCTTCGAACGCGGCGATGAAGTCCTTGCCGGTGATCGCGTTTCCGACGTCGGGCTGGTTGATCGTCCAGACCTGCGTTCGTCCGGAACCGCTGATGTCTAGAGAGGTCTTCATATCGGCAACTGTAGGGACTTCGTTTGCAAGTACTCCTCAACGCCGGCACGGCCGAGCTCGCCGCGGGTGCCAGATCGCTTATTGCCGCCTAACGGCGCGACTGGGTTGTATTTGCCGCGGTTGATGGCGAGCTCACCGGTCTGCCCGCCGCACGCGAACGCGATGGCACTCAGCTGCGCACCTTCTGTGGGGGCGGGTAGTTCGATGATCTCGGCCTTTCCGGGGGCGGTGATGATCGAAGCATTCGTCTGTAATCCGTCCTCCGCGGTTCTCGGCAACTCGGCGCGCTTCGCGATTGCGGAAGTCAACCCAGTTGCCCGTCGCCAGCGAGGATCTCGGCCTCCCCCGTGTTCGCCGCCCACGTCGCAGTACGCTGCACGATGCGCCATCCGTCTGTGCGCCTTTCCCAGCGGTCGACGTATTCACCATTCGAGTCGAATACCGGGCCGACGAATTCACCCACGCGTTGGTGGCGCGCCTGGACGTAGGCGCAGCTGACGGCAGCATCACCGTCGATATCGACGGTGATGCTGCCGATAAGGTGTTGGGTTCCACCGCATCGCTCGAGGTGTCGCCTAAGTAGTGCGCGAAGCGCAGGAGGCCGCTCTCGAGGCGACCGGATCCGTAGTCGAAGAGGACGTCCGGCGCAAATACTTCGTCAAGCGCATCGAATTTCTTGCCGTCCGCGATGCGTGCGAACCGGGCCAGCGCGCGCACAATGTCACGCTCGTCGAGCAACGTCTGAAGGATCAGAATGGTCGGAACTCCCTTACAACAAACTGGATTGGATAGGCAGGTGGTCAGCACGTCGGGCAGGTTGGCCCGGGGCCGTCGAATCGCGCGATGCGACCTTGTGAATGGGTGACGAATTCCTTTCGCGCTAGTATGATTCGGGATCAGTTGAATGTGTGCTGTTCGATGGTGAAGCGTTCCCGCAGCAGACGTTTGAGCAGCTTGCCGCTCGGGTTCTTCGGCAACGAATCGACGAAGAAGACCGTTTGGGTGTCTTGAACCCGGCCAGGTGCTCCCGACAGTGGGCGACGACGTCCGCTTCGTCAACGTCGCGCCGTCGCGTGCCACGATCGCGGCAACCACGGCCTCCACCCAGACCGGGTGTACGAGTCCGAAGACAGCGACCTCCTGAACGCCGGTGTGCCGGTAGAGGACTTCCTCGACCTCTCGGCTGGCGACGTTCTCGCCGCCGGTCTTGATCATGTCCTTCTTGCGGTCGACGACGTGTAACAGGCCGTGCTCGTCGTAGTAGCCCAGATCGCCGGAGTGGAACCATCCGCCGCGGAAAGCCTCTGCCGTGCGTTCCTGGTCGTCCAGGTAACCCGGCGTCAAATGCGGACTACGGTGGGCGATTTCGCCGACGACACCAGCCATGACCGGGTTGTTGTCGTCGTCGAGGATGGCCGTTTCCACGTTGACCACCGGACGTCCGGCCGAACCGGCGTGCGCGTCCTGCTCGTCGGGTCCCAGCGCGGAGGCCAGCGGCGCCATCTCGGTCTGGCCGTAGAAGTTCCACAGCCTCAGATTCGGCAACCGCTCGCGCATCTCGTGCAGAATCTCCACCGGCATCGCCGAAGCGCCGTAATACCCTTTGCGCAGGCTAGACAGGTCCACCTCATCGAACACCGGTGAGCGCAGCAGCGAGATCCACACCGTCGGAGGCGCGAAGTAACTGGTGACGCGGTAGCGCTCGATGGTGCGCAGCACCGTTTCGGGGTCCGGCCGCGGCAGGATGATGCTGGTGGCGCCCAGGTAGATGTCGGTGGCCAGAAAGTTGTCCAGCTGCGCGCAGTGATACAGCGGCAGCGAGTGGATTTCGACGTCGTCGTGCGACATCTCGCCGGCGACAATCGTGCTGACGTACTGCCACATCAGGCTGCGGCTGGTGTGCATGGCGGCCTTCGGACGGGATTCGGTACCGCTGGTGTACATCAGCCGCACCAGCTGGTCGTCGTCGATGTGCGGTCCCGGGGCTAGTGTGTCGGTGCTCAGCCATCGCGCGAAGTCGTCCCAGCCGGGTGCGGGCCTGTCCGGCGGGCACCAGGCGACCCTGGTCCCGACCACTCCACCGCGCCCCATCGCCTCTTCGGCCGTGCGCGTCAGGTCCGCTTCGACGACCAACCCGCTGACCCCGCTGTGGCCGAGGATGTAGGAGATCTCCTCGGCGGTCAGCATGAAGTTGATCGGCACCAGCACCACCCCGGCGCGCGCCGTTGCGAACGCCAGCAGCGCGTACTGCCAGCAGTTGCGTGCCAACAGGCCGATGCGGTCACCGAGGCCGAAACCGTTGTCGTGCAATGCGGCCGCTGCGCGATCCACCAGATTATCGAACTCGGCGAAGCTCAACACGACATCCCCGTCGATGACCGCGACCTTGTCCGGCTGGCGGCGTGCCGATCGGCGGGGGATATCGCCGAGCCCGTGGCTACGTGCCCTCGCGATCATCGCGTGGAGGTCATCGGACTGCATGCGCGTCACCGTAGGCGCCGACGCCCGGAAGCGGGTCGCCCGTGTCCCGCTGAGTAGACAAGGCCCTGCCCACAACGGCAGATCGCGCCGATACTTCTTGGCATGAGCACTAGCTTTCCCGTGACGACCGAAAGCACCGGACAGGCGGATCTGGATCCCCAACTGGTCGACGAATTGCGGGCTAACCTGCGCCAGGCGGACCCCGGCGTGCTAGTCGCCGTGCTGGCGCAGTTGACCGGCGACCCGGCGGTGGTCGACCGGTTCGCACCGAAGATCACCCATGTACCCGATCCGCCCGAGCGGGCCGGCGTGACCGATCCGGAGACGGCCGCCCCGCTCATCGAGGAGATCGTCGCCGCGCTGCGGGCACCCCGTCCGGCGGATGCGGTACCCGCCGACGATCCCGACCTCTTCGCACGTGTGGCCCCCGTCGCGCTCGGCGCAGACGTCGGTCCCGAGTATCTCCAACTGCTCCTCGAGCAGGGTGGATTCCAGCCCTCGCAACCCGTACTGCCGCGCACCGCCAAGCTCCCCAACGATTTCCGGGTGGTCATCATCGGCGCGGGCATCGCCGGGATCACCGCCGCGCTCGCGTGCGTGGACGCCGGCATCGAATACGAGATCATCGAGCGCAACGCCGAGGTCGGCGGCACCTGGTACACCACCACCTATCCCGGCATCGGTGTGGATACGCCGTCGGCGTACTACTCGCTGTCGCGCGATATCAACGGCGACTGGTCGAGTTACTACCCGCAGGGTGCGGAGTATCAGGCCTACCTGGTGTCGGTGGCCGACAAGAACGACCTACGGGCGCACACCCGGTTCGGCACCGAGGTGCAAGCGTTGTGGTGGGAAGAACATCGACAGCAGTGGCAGATCCACTCGGTCGGCCCGGACGGCAACCGCGACGTCAGTTACGCCAACGTGGTCATCCCAGCCGCCGGATATCTCAATCGGCCGCGCTGGCCGGATCTACCGGGCCGCGAGACGTTCTCGGGGATTTCCGTTCACTCCGCGCAGTGGGTTCCCGAGCTGGATCTGACGGGCAAGAGCGTCGCGATCATCGGAGCCGGTTGCACCGCAGTGCAGATCGTCGACGCGTGCGTGGACCAGGTTGCGCACCTCACGGTGTTCCAACGCCAGCCGCACTGGGTCGCGCCGCGACGGCGCGCACCGACGATGTTCCCGCCTACCAGCGGTGGCTGGGCACCCGACTGCCGTACTACGCGAATTGGGTTCGGCTGAAGTCGTATTGGGGGACATCGGACAACAACTATCCGGTGATCCTGCATGACCCGGATTGGGCGGCCGAGCATCTGTCGATTTCGCGCGCCAACGACGCGCTGTTGCAGATGTGCCTCACCTACATCAGCGAGGTCTTCGGCGCCGGTAGCGAACTGGCCAGCAAGGTCACGCCCGACTTCGCTCCGTACGGCAAGCGGATCATCCGCGATCCCGGTGGCTACTACGCGGCGTTGGCGCGCGAGCATGTCGACGTCGAGGCCAGCGAACCGACCCGGGTCAGCGAGGCCGGAATCGTCACCGCCGACGGGCGGCAGATCGACCTCGACGTCATCATCTACGCCACCGGTTACTACCTGGATTTCCTTTCCACCGTCGATATCCGGGGCCGGGGCGGCAAGAAGCTGACCGACGAGTGGGGCGACATTCCGCGGGCCTACCGCGGCGGCATGGTGCCCGGATTCCCGAACATGTTCATATCCTCAGCACCCAACTACAGCCCGGGGCACGGAGCCGGGCACAATTTCGGTGTCGAGGTGATGGTGCATTACGTCATGGAATGCCTGCAGTTGTTGGCGCTGCGCAAGGCCGCGACCATCGAGGTGACGCAACGCGCCTACGACGAGTACGTCGCCGAGATCGATGGGACCATGGCCGGCACCGTCTGGTGCCATACCCCGTCGGCGCACACCTACTACCGCTCGGGCGGCGGGCGGATCGTTACCGCCTTCCCGTACCGGTTGGTCGATTTCTGGCGCAACCATCGCGCACCCGTCGAAGACGACCTCGAGCTGGGATGAACCCGACAATGCCGGGAAAGCTCTGCGGTAAAACGGCTTTGGTCACCGGCAGCAGTCGGGGACTCGGGCGGGCGGTCGCGCAGCGATTGGCAGCCGAGGGTGCCACCTTGGTGGTGACGGCGCGCTCCTACGCGCCGTCCGAGTCGACCCGGGCCGGTGCCGGCGCCACCCTTCCGGGCACGATCGGCGAGACGATTGAGTTGATCGTGGCCGCAGGCGGCCGGGCGTTCGGTGTTGCGGCGGACTTGGAGGATCCCCGGCAGCGCGACGGACTGATCGACGAGGTGTTAGATCGTGCCGGGCGCATCGACATTCTGGTCAACAATGCCGGATTCGCGGACTACTCGGTGGTCGAGGACATGAGCCTGGACACCTTCGACCGCACCGTGGAGCACTACCTGCGGACACCGTTCGTATTGACGAAAGCCGCGGTGCCGCATATGCGTAAGCAAGGCGCGGGATGGATCGTCAACATCGGCTCAGTCACGGGCGTCGCCCCGGTGCGGCCGTACCGGGAATACAACAAGGTGGCCGGCGACGTGGTCTACGCGTCCATGAAAGCCGCACTGCACCGCTTCACGCAGGGAGTGGCGGCCGAACTCCTCGACGCAAACATCGCAGTCAACTGTGTCGGCCCGTCAACGGCGGTCCGCACACCCGGCGCGGCACAACTGATTCCGGACACCTTTCCCACCGAGCCAGTGGAGTACCTGGCCGAGACGGTGCTGGCGATGTGCCATTTGCCCGCCGTGGAGCGTACGGGGTTGGTCGCGTTCAGCCTGCACTATCCGTGGTCGCAGCAACTGCCGGTGCACAGCCTGGACGGCACGAAGCTGCTGCCGCCGCTGGAACCTCCGGCGGCCGCCAATCCGAACATCCTGCCCGCCGGGATCTGACGCGACGGGGGCAACGACGCGCGCCCCTCGTGTCAGGTCCGCCGGTGCGCGGCTCCCTTGGCCAGAGCTGCGGCCATGTTCGGCATGCTCGCGCGCAGCATCAACCAAACCAGGGGCCCCGCAAAGGAAATTCGGGACCTGAACGTGGCTCGCCACGAGATGATTGACCCGCCGGGCCTTTCATGGATTCGAACATCGGCACGGTGGTCGGTGACGGGGATACCGGACAGGATGCGGTACGCGTGGTGATGTGGACCATCGTCGACCAAGATCTCCTCGCGCATGGTCAACCCGCTCACGACGACTCGGCGGACGGCTCCCTCGTGCGAGTCCGGCCGCCCTGGCCGCTCCCACCCGGCGTTGCGCACCCCAGGCAACCAATCCGGCCACCGCTCGACGTCGATCAAAAGGTCATAGACGACCTCAGCCGGTGCGGAGCATGCCCGCTCAAAACCAACTGCGTAGCGCATGCCAGCTATCCGCCAAGCCGCAGTGCGGCCGCGTCGCTTTGACAGAAGCTGTGGCAGAGGCGATCTCGGATGATGACATCGGGGCATTCGGGGTCGAACCAACGATCCACCAGCGCCCAGTGAATCGGATGCATCAGATACGGGCCCATCAACCCGGCTTCGTCGGTGAAGAGCTGTTCGAACACGTGGGTCCACGCGGAGTCGCCGCTGGCTTCCTCCGCCCTGCTCAGCTGCCAATCGGTGATGGTGCGCACGTAGCGCGGCATGAGTTGCAGGTCGGCCTCGAAACGGGCGATGGTGGCCTCGTCGGTGCCCGGTGCCACCCGCAACAGTAACGTCCGATACACGGTGCCTGGCTGGCCATTGCCGCGGAGGGGAGTGCCCGGATAACTTGCACCGTTGACCCGGCTGACCGAGCGATCGTTCAACACCGTGTCGAAATAAGTTGCCGCGCAAAGCCATTGATCCTTCGCAGCGAAGCGAAGATGAACCAGTACGTCGCCGCCGTTGCGCGAGCCTGCCAGCGTCGGCTCCACCACCCAGCGCAGCGCGCCGGATTTAGCGACTGCGTCGCGCAGCGAACCGATGACCCGGTCGCGATCGGGTTCGGCGATATCGACCAGCCTGGTCACGCTATACATCGCAGAGCCCGTCCACATCCCCGGCCGCCGCGGCGAAAGACCGGGACCGCTCCTGCACCAATTCGCTGATCTGTGACCACCACTGGCCCAGGGTCGGGTCCGGCCGGCCCTTCCAGGTCATCTGCCACCAGGCCTGTGCGCTGGGCAGCGTCCAGGTGATGGTGATCGTGTTGACCCGCTCGGCGGCATCATCGAACCAGATTGGTGGGCTGACCAGAACGTCACGCAACGTCATTCCCCGCTCGCGCGCACCGGGAGCGTACTCGGACAAGTATGCCTCGACGAACCGGCGGCCGCAGCCGGGCCGGGTCACAACCCGGTCGATCACGAATACGTCGCCGTCAGTCACCTGACGAACGTATGGCACACCCCAGCTTGCCGGGCCAAACGGCTCCCGACCACCGGGAAGCTTCCGTTGACCGGATCCCGGGCTCGGGTAACGGTAGTCCGATGAATGCCGAGTCGCCGGATCCGTTCGCCACTGCGAGGTTGGGGCCGGTGACATTGCGCAACCGGGTGATCAAGGCCGCGACGTCGGAAGGCCGATCCCCGGACGGCCTGGTCACCGACGACCTGATCGACTTCCACTGCACCTTCGCCCGCGGCGGGGTCGGCATGACGACGGTCGCCTATTGCTGCGTCGCCCGGGAAGGGGCGAGCGCGCCCGGCCAGATCGTGATGAGTCAGGCAGCCCTGCCGGGCTTGCGACAGCTGACCGACGCCGTTCACGCCGAGGGGGCCGCGATCGCTGCCCAACTGGGCCACGCCGGGGTGGTGGCACAGAAGAAGCTGACCGGTGTGACCCCGATGGCGCCGAGCAGATTCATCAACCCCGCGTCTATGGGGTACTGCCGCGAGATCACTCGCCGCGAGATCGCCCAGGTGATCGACCAATTCGGCGATGCGGCCCGGGTCGCCGCCGAGGCCGGATTCGATGCCGTCGAACTACATTTCGGCCACCTGTACCTGCCGAGCTCATTTCTGAGTCCCTTGATCAACCGCCGCAAGGACGAATACGGCGGCGACATCGACAATCGTTCTCGGTTCTGTCGTGAGATCTCCCGGCGAGTGCGCGATGAGATCGGGGGCCGCATCGCGGTGACCGCCAAGCTGGACATGGACGACGGAGTGCCCGGCAGCATCTGGGTCGACGAAGCGCTGCGGACGGCGGCGCTGCTGGACGCCGACGCCACCCTCGACGCGATCGAATTAACCCAGGGCTCTTCGGTTTTCAAGCCGATGTTCTTGTTTCGCGGCGATGTCCCGGTCAAGGAGTTCGCCCAGGTCATGCCGCAGCCGATGCGCACCGGCATCCGCCTCATCGGTAAATGGGCAATGGGCGACTACCCCTACCACGACCTCTACATGCTGGAGAATGCCCGGCAATTCGTTCCCGTGATGCGCAACACCAAACTAGTCCTGTTGGGCGGCATCACCAATCGCGACCATGTCGAAACCGGCATGCGCGAGGACTTCGATTTCGTGGCGATGGGGCGGGCGCTGCTGCGCGAACCCGATTTGGTCAACCGGATGAAGGCGGATCCTGGCGTACGCAGCCGATGCAATCACAACAACAAATGCATGGTGACGGTTTTCGGGCGGACGCATTGTGTGCTGGATCCAGGGCAGCGCTACGGACCGGTCCCGGCGGTTCCCACCGTCGTGCTGCCGACGAACTCCTGAGTGGCGCACGGCCGGTCGCCGAGCCCCGGCGCCGATTGGTCCCAACGATGTTCGACGGCTTGGTCAACCAAGCAGGTCAGTCAGCTCCTGGCAGGCCCGTTGCCGGGCTTCGTGAGCGATGTCCAGCATCGGCATCGTCATGAAACCATGGATCCCGCCGTCGAATTGGGCGCGTACGCCGGGAACTCCCGCCGCTTCGAGCGCCGAGGCGTAGGCGAGCCCCTCGTCACGCAGCGGGTCGTGTCCGGCGATCACCATCACCGCCGGCGGCAGCCCGTGCAGGTCCGCATTGAGCGGCGTCGCATACGGGTGAGGGCGGTCGGCCTCGGACGGCACGTACTGGTCCCAATACCATTGCAGCGCCGGCTTCGGGTTGTAGAAGCCGCAGCCGTACAGCCGGTAGGACTCGGTGCCGAAATTCGCGGCAATCACCGGGTACAGCAACAACTGTGCCGCCAGGGCGGGCTCGCCGCGGTCCCGGGCCATCAGGGCGGTCACAGCGGCCAAGTTGCCGCCGGCGCTGTCGCCTCCGATGACGACGCGGCCCGGATCGCCGCCCAGATTCGAAGCATTCTCCGCCGCCCACCGGGTAACCGCGTAGACGTCGTCGGCCGCGGCGGGCCAGCGATTCTCCGGAGCCAACCGGTAGTCGACCGAGATGACCAGGGCGCCGAGGCGATTGGCGAGATTGCGACACAGGCCGTCATGGCTGTCGAGGTCGCAGAACACGAATCCGCCGCCGTGCGCGTATACCAGGACTGGAAGGCCGGAGCAGGCTTCCGGCCGGTAGATCCGGATCGGGATTTCTCCGCCGGGCCCGGGAATCGTTTGGTTGCGGACCTCGGCGACCGGCTCGGGCTGGGGCGGCGCCACGAACCGGGACCGGATCGTCGCCCTGGCCTGGGCGCCGGTCATGGTGTGAACCGGGGGAAACCCGGCGTCCAGCGTCTCTATCAGGTCGGCGATCTGGGGATCGAGGCTCACGCGTATTGCAGGGCCGGTCGCGGCTGGCGATCACCCGGCCGGGGCCCGTGGAGTCGTTGGGGGAGCAGCGGACGCAGCGGCTGCAGCGTCGGGTGCCACGCGTTGTGGACCGTCCTCGACGTTGCGCCAGATGCCCATCGCGGTCATGCGTACCGGTGCGGCCAGTCGCTGATCGAACATCATCCGATTCATCGGACCGCAGACCGACACCGCGGCGACAGCCTCGCCGGGACCGCCGATAGGCGCTGCGACACAACCGAACCCGAGCAACGACTCCTCGCGCTCGAACGCGACGCCGTGCGCGCGCACCTTGGCCAACTCGGCGGCCAGTTGCGAGCTGGTCGAGATCGAATACTTGGTCTTGCGGACCCGCATATCGAGGGCGGCGTCCTCGTCGCAGTAGGCCAGGATCGCCTTGCCGACGGCGGTGCAATGCGCGGGCTGGCGGCCGCCGACGCGGGTGGGAATCGCGCTGACCATCCGGTCGCCGATCTTCTCGAGGTAGACGACGTCGGAGTCCGTCCAGGACCGCGAGGTGTACGACAAGGCCGGTGGCGCGGTGCAATTCGCCCAGCAGCGGCCCGGCCGCACGCACCAGGCGGTCCTGGTGCACGGCCAGCGATCCGAGTTCCACCAGGCGCATGCCGAGTTCGTAGTCGCGCCCGCTGCGGCGCAGCCAGCGCAGCTGCACCAGGCGCTCGAGCATCCGGTGCGCCGAGGAACGCGGCAGGCCGGTGCGCCGGACGATCTGGGCCAGCGTCAGCCGTCCCGGTCCGTCGAATGCGTCGAGGACCAACGAGATGCGGTCGATGACGGCGGTGGGGGTGCTTGGTTCGGCGGTCGCAACGGAGCGCACGGTCCCTGTCATCGGTCCTCCAAAGGGGCGGGGTGTATCTGGCTGCCATATTCCTATTAGGAATATCTGTTTGTACCACACGGATGTGGCCGCTGTCACTCACCACCGCTGACTGTCGAGCGTGTCGTGGCCGGCGTTGAGTGTGCGCTGACGGCGCAGCATGTCGGCGCAATTCCCGCCCAGGGCACAGACTCAACGCCCTCAGCGCACTTTCAAAAGGAGCTAGGCGACGTGATCAGCCCTTGGTGGCCGACCGGCCGGCGCGGCGGCCATAAAAGCTGCCGTCGCCGAGCGAGACGCCGCTGGCATAACCCCAGGCGGCCAGTCCGGCGGTCGAACGGCCGGCGGCGAAGAGCCCCGGAATGGGTTCGCCGCTGACGTGCAGCACCTCGGCATCCAACGTGGTGGCCAGCCCGCCCAGGGTGAAGCCGCCGGTGTTCTCGCGCAGGTCGATCGCGCCGACCGGGCTGCCGATCGGCTTGATCCATTCCGGCTTCTTGTGCAGCAGCGGATCCTCACCGCGCGCGGCGCCCTCGTTGTAGGCGGCGACGGTCGCCTGCAGTGAACCGGGCGCCAGGCCGATGTCGCGCTCCAAGTCGGCCACGCTGTCGGCCACCCAGGTCGGCGGCCGCAGCATGAACTTCGGTGACCACGAGGCCATCGCCTCTTCCTGCGCATCGTTGTCGATGATCAGGTAGGCGGTGTTGTCCTGGTGGTAGAGCGTGAGCTGTCCGACGCGGCCCGGGTACGTGTCCTCGGCGACGTACCGCTGACCGCGCCCGTTGACCAAGATCCCGCGCACCAGCTGCTGCGGGTCGATGAAAATCGCGACCTCGGTGGCGTCCATGTGGGCCAGATCGGCGCCGAGTGCCTGCGCCATCCGGATCGCCTGCCCGTCGTGCTGCTCGATCGATGCGGCCGGACGTCCGGCGATCCGTGGCGCGAAGCGCGCCACCATCGCGTCGTTGTAGGCGAAGCTTCCCGTGGCGAGCACGACCCCGCTGCGCGCGCGGATCGTCATTTCGGTGCCGTACTGCCGGGCGCGGATGCCGACCACCCGGCCGTCGGATTCGACGATCAGGCACTGCACCCGCACGTCATAAAGCGCGCGTGCGCCCGCCGCGGTTGCGGTTTCGACGAGCGGCTTCATCAGCATGTAGCCGGCGCTGGCCTCGCCCTGCTTTTTGTTCTGCATCTGCGGGACATGCCCGCGGGGGGCGGGGGAGGCGATCGTGTTGAACGGGTAGGAGTTCTCGCCGCCGCTGTACATCAGTCCCTGATCGCCCATCGGCTCCCAGCCGGGCTCGGAAAAGAACTCCGCCTTGAACGGCACGCCGCACCCGACAAGCCACTCGAAGTGCGCGACGCTGCCGGCGCAGTAATCGGCGATCCGGTTTTCGTCGGCGCCCGGCCCCATCGCAACGTTGAGGAAGGCCGCCATGTTGTCGACGGAATCGGTGAAACCGCACGCTTTTTGCAGCGGTGTGCCGCCGCCCAGGTAGATGAACCCGCCGGCCATCGCCGCCGCGCCGCCCCAGGAGCCGGTGCGTTCGGCCACCAGGACGTCGGCGCCGGACCGGGCCGCTTCGACCGCGGCCGCCGCGCCCGCGACGCCGTAGCCGGCAATGACGACGTCGGCTTCGTGATCCCACGCGGTGATCGACGACGCCGCAACCGGTGTGACGTCAGTGTCAGGTGTCATAGCTGCATCGCCGCGGGCATCTCACCGACCCACTGGTGGCCCCAGTAGCTGTCGGCCGTGATTTCCTCTGCGGTGTAATAGGTTTCGTCGACCCGCATGCCTTCGGTGCCGAACTCGATGTCCCAATCGCCGGGCGCCCGGACGTAGAAGGAGATCATCTTGTCATTCGTGTGGCGGCCGAGCGTGGACGACAGCTGGAAGCCCTCGGCGTTGACCCGGTCGAGCGCCTGGCCCACCGCGTCGAGGGTGTCGACCTCGACCATGATGTGCACCAGGCGTGGGTCGCGCATATGTGCGGCGGGCACGATCGCCAGGCTGTGGTGGCGTTCGTTGATCCCGAGGAAGCGAACCCGCACCGGGCCAAACTCTTTCGGCAACGGCACCCGGAACGCCCCGCGGGAGCGGAAACCCAGTACCTCGGTGTAGAAGTCGAACAGCCCGTTGGGATCCATCGCGGGCACCACGACATGGCCCAGGCCCTGATCGCCGGTGACGAATTTCGCGCCGAACGGAGTGACGACCGGGCTGTGATCAAGCACCGGACCGTGGAACACCTCGATTGTGGTGCCGGCCGGATCGTCGAAGGTGATCACCTCTTCCACCCGGCGGGCTTCGGCGTCGTCGACGGACAGTTGCTTGAACGGCATCCCGGCGCTGTCGAGGGCCGCTTTGATCCGTTGCAGCGCCGGGTGATCGCGCACCTCCCAGCCGATGGTGAGCACCCGATCGGTCTCACCCGGCAGCACGATCAGCCGCGCCGCACGCTCATCCATTCGCAGATACAGCGCGGACTCGTCGGGGCCCTTCCCTTCGGCGAAGCCCAGGACGCCGAAGGCAAAGCGGCGCCAGCGTTCGATGTCGTTGGTCGAAATGGTGATGTAGCCAAGGCTTTTCAGGTCCGTCATCGAAGGCTCCTTAAATCAACGCCCGCAGCGGACCCTCGGGGGGCTCGATGCCAATCGAACTCAGCGCCGATGCGTGGTACGTGGTGCCGGGCACATGAATGGCATGCATCTGGCCGACGTGCACGTCACGCCAGTACCGCTGTAGCGGCTTGTCCATCCGGGCCGCATTGCCGCCCGAGCGGGCGAAGATCTCGTCGACGGCCGCCACCGCGCGCCACACCGCGCGGACCTGCGTCCGGCGTCCGGCGGCGCGATCGGCGAACGACACCTCCTTGCCGGCGGCGACCATGTCGTAGATCCGGTCGGCGTTGGCCAGCAGTTCCTGGCGGGCGGCGTTGATGTCGGCGGCGGCCTCACCGATCGCGTGCATGACGTACGGGTCGTCCTTGATCGCGGTCCCGGTGGCGCCGACGCGCTCGCGCTGGTAGTCCAGGTGGGCGGCGAGCGCGCCCTCCGCTATGCCGATGGTCGCCGCGGAGATGCCCAGCGGGAACATCGTCGACCACGGCATCAGATACAGCGGCTCGGTCATGCCGGCGTCCCGCTGGGCGGTGCCGTCCATCACCTTGGTCGCGTCCATGGTCCGGTAGCTCGGCACGAACGCGTCTTTGACGATGACATCCTTGGAGCCGGTTCCCCGCAGCCCCACCACATTCCACGAGTCCTCGACGATCTCATAGTTCTTACGCGGCAGGATCATGTGCAGCATCTGCGGCGGCATCAGCGGCATGCCTTTTTCGTCGCCGAGCATGGCGCCCAGGATGATCCAGTCGCAATGGTCGGTGCCGGAGCTGAACTGCCAGCGGCCGTTGAAGAGGTAGCCGCCGTCGACGGGTTTCGCCACGCCCTGGGGCGCATAGGGGGAGGCCATCCACGTGTCGACGTCGTCGGCCCAGATTTCGGCGGCGACTTTCGGGTCGGCGTAGGCCAACTGGTAGGGGTGCACACCCACCACGCCGACGATCCAGCCGGCGGCCGGATCCAATGCCGCGGTGGCCATCGTCGTCTCGGCGAACTCGCGGGGGTGGACCTCGAAACCTTGGTATTGCTTGGTCTGCAGCAGCCGGATCAGGCCGGCGCCCTTCATCAGCTTGACGGTGTCGTCGGTAAGCCGGCCGATTCGTTCGGCTTCGGCGGCCTGGTCGCGCAATTGGTCCGCCATGGCCACCACCCGGTCCAGTACCCGGTCGCTCATATCGTTGTCCTTACGTGTGTGGGCTATGTAATGGTCTACCGCAGTCCCCGCCCGTCCCAAAGGAAATCCCGATGAGCGGGCGAAAACGCGCGTCAGAACGCAATGTGCAGCGCCGGGCTCACCGGCCGGGCCTGGCACGCCAGGATCAGGCCGTCTCGGACGTCTTCGGGTCCCAGCACCTCGCACGCCGTCATGTCGACCTCTCCCGAAACGACGGTCGCCACGCACGACCCGCAGCGGCCCTCCCGGCACGAGTGCGGCGCATCGATGCCCGCGTCGAGCAACAGATCGATCAGGGTCTGGCTGCGCGGCCAGCGCAACCGGTAGCGGTTCCCGTCCAGCTCGACCTCGAGGCGTGCGGTTTCTGGCATGCACCCGATGGTGCGCGAATGACGCGACGCCTCACGTATGCACGCCCGATGGCCGGGAAAACTCGACCGGAGCGTCCGGTGACCGGGAAACCCGGCGCCCGGCGACGAACGGGCCAATAGCGTGAGCGCTTGTGGACGATGCTCTCGACGTGATCGTGGTGGGCGCCGGGTTCGCCGGCTTGTATGCCTTGCACAAGTTGCGCGCGCAGGGGCTCTCGGTGCGGGTGCTCGAGGCCGCTCCGCAGGTCGGCGGCACCTGGTACTACAACCGCTATCCCGGCGCACGCTGCGACGTCGAGAGCGTCGACTACTGCTACTCGTTCTCCGACGAACTCCAGCAGGAGTGGAGCTGGACGGAGAAGTACGCCTCCCAATCCGAGATCCTCGAATACCTGAACTGGGTCGCCGACGAACTCGACCTGCGCCGCGACATCGCCTTCGACACCCGCGTCGTCTCTGCCGTGCTCGAGGAGACGACGCTGCGCTGGACGGTCACCACCGACACCGGGCTGGTGCTCTCGGCGCGGTTCGCTGTGATGGCAACGGGCCCGTTGTCGGCCGCGCTGACCCCGAATTTCCCCGGCCTGGACACCTTTGCGGGCGAGATTCACCACACCGCGCACTGGCCCCTCGAGCCGGTCGACTTCGCCGGCAAGCGGGTGGCGGTCATCGGCACCGGATCCTCCGGCATCCAATCGATTCCGATCATCGCCGAGCAAGCCTCGCACCTGTACGTCTTCCAGCGCACCCCCAACTACAGCGTCCCGGCCGGCAACACACCCTTGTCCGCCGCGGCGCTCGACGAGATCAAGGCCGGCTATTCGCAGCGGCGCGGGTTGTCGTGGCGCAGCGGCGGAGGCTCACCGCACATCACCGCCGCGAAGCCAACGATGGAGTTCACCCCGCAGGAGCGGCGTGCGGCGTTCGAAAGGCGATGGCAGCTGGGCGGCGTGCTGTTCTCGAAGACATTCCCGGACCAGATGACCGACCTGGAAGCCAACGAAGAGGCCCGCAAGTTCTACGAGGAAAAGGTCCGCGCGGTCATCGACGATCCGGCGGTCGCCGACCTGCTGATCCCCAGCGACCATCCGATCGGAACCAAGCGAATCTGCACCGACAGCAACTACTTTCAGACATTCAACCGGACCAACGTGTCGCTGGTCAGCGTCCGCGACACACCGATCGAATCGATCGACGCCGCGGGCATCACCACCACCGAGGCGCACTACGACCTCGACATGATCGTGCTGGCAACCGGTTTCGATGCGATGACCGGGGCGCTGGGTAGCATCCACATCGTCGGGCGTGGCGACGCGACGCTGCGCGAGGACTGGGCACACGGACCCCGCACCTATCTGGGATTGGGTGTCGACGGATTTCCCAATCTTTTCCTGATCTCGGGCCCGGGAGCGCCCGCCGTGCTGGCGAACATGGTGCTGCACGCGGAGGCTCAGGTGAACTGGATCGCCCAGGCCATCGGCTACCTCGACAGTCACGGGTGCGCCGCCATCGAAGCCACCGTGGACAGTGTGGACGGCTGGGGCGCCGAATGTGCCCGGCGTGCCGAGGCGACGTTGTTCACCAAGGCCAACTCGTGGTACATGGGCGCGAATGTGCCCGGGAAGCCAAGGGGCTTCATGCTGTTCGTCGGAGGGTTCGCCACCTATAACGACATCTGCGCCGAGGTCGCCGGCGACGGCTACCGGGGATTCGATCTAATCAAGCGATGACTGGATTACTCGACAAGGTCGTCGTGGTCACCGGCGCCGCAAAAGGGACCGGGCGGGTCCATTGTCAGCGCTTCGCCGACGAGGGCGCCGATGTGATCGCCCTGGATGTTGCCGCGCTTGCCGACGAGTTAGCCAGTACGGCAAGGGAAGTCGAAGGCCGGGGCCGGCGCTGCGTCACGGGTTTCGCCGACGTGAGCGATCTCGCGGCCGTGACGTCCGCGATCGACGGCGGTGTGGTCGAGCTGGGCCGGCTGGACGTCATCATCGCCAACGCCGGTATCCATCTCCCGGGCGGCCCGTCCTGGGAACTCGACCCGCAGGTCTGGCAGCGCACGCTCGACATCAACCTCACCGGGGTCTGGCACACCGTCAGAGCCGGGGTGCCGCACATCGGTGCCGACGGTGGATCCGTCGTTCTGATCAGCTCCACCAACGGCCTTCGCGGCACCGCGAACACTGCCCACTACACGGCCAGCAAGCACGCGGTGGTCGGGTTGGCGCGCTCGCTCGCCAACGAGCTGGGGCCCCGCGGCATCCGGGTCAACACCGTGCACCCCGGACCGGTCGCGACGGCGATGGTGCTCAACGAGGAGATGTACCGGAAGCTGCGGCCCGATCTGGCCAACCCGACGGCCGCCGACGCGGCCGAGGTGCTGCAGGCGCGCAACCTGCTGCCGGTCCCGTGGGTGGAGCCCGTCGACATCGCCAACGCCGTGGTGTTCCTGACCTCCGATCAGGCCCGCTACATCACCGGCACCCAGCTTGTCGTCGACGCCGGCCTGACGCAGAAAACGACATGACGGGGCGGCTCGACGGCAAGGTCGCCCTGATCACCGGCGCGGCGCGGGGGATCGGTCGTGCTCAGGCGGTGCGGTTTGCTCAGGAGGGCGCCGACATCGTGGCGCTGGACGTGTGCGGCCCGGTCGAGACCGTGGCGATCCCGCCCAGCACACCCGCCGACCTCGAGCAGACGGCCGCATTGGTCGCCGATACCGGCGGACGGGTGCATACCGAGATCGTCGACGTGCGTGACCTGGACGGTGTGCAGGCCGCCACCGACCGTGGCGTCGAGCGGTTTGGCGGCTTGGACGTCGTCTGCGCGACGGCAGGAATTACCTCCCGCGGCGTGGCGGTCGAGCTGGACGAAAACACCTGGCGCACCATGCTGGACGTCAACCTCACCGGCGTGTGGCACACCTGCCGCGCCGCCGCGCCGCACCTGATCGCGCGCGGTGCCGGCGCGATGGTCCTGACAAGCTCCGTCGCCGGACTGCGCGGCCTGGTCGGCGTCGCGCATTACACGGCCGCCAAGCACGGCGTGGTCGGCTTGATGCGCAGCCTCGCGAATGAGCTTGCGCCGCACAATATTCGTGTCAATTGCCTCAATCCGACCAATGTCGACACGCCCATGATCCAGAACGAGGTCGTCAGCAGTGCATTCCGGCCCGACTTGGACCGACCGCCCACGCGTGCCGAATTCGCCGAGGCAGCGGAGGCGATGAATATGCTTGCGGTGCCGTGGATCGACGCGGTCGATGTCGCCAACGCCGCGCTGTTTTTGGCCTCGGACGAGGCGCGGTACATCACCGCGGTGATTCTGCCCGTCGACGCGGGCTCCACCCAGCGATGAGGAGACGACTGTGACGGACTTGGCGGACTTGGCAGCCCGGTTGCGCCGGCTCGAGGACGACCGCGACATCAGGCAGTTGATCGCGTCCTACGGTCCGGCGGTCGACGCCGGCGACCCGGATGCCGCCGCCCGTCTATGGGCGAGCGAAGGCGTGTACGACGTCGACGGCTGGCGCATGCAGGGCCGGGCCGACGTGCACGCGATGATCAGCTCGGACGCCCACCAGAAGTTGGTGGCCAAGGGCTGCAGTCACTTTCTGGGTCCGTGCGTGGTGACCGTAGCGGGCGATGGGGCGGTGGCGGTGTGCGAATCCCTGGTGCTCGTGCGCGACGGCTCTGAAAAGGGGGCCTATCGGGTGTGGCGCGCCACCGCGCACCATTTCGTCCTGCGCCGAATCGACGACCACTGGCAGATCACCACCCGCACCAGTCGAATTCTGGACGGCAATCCCGACGCGCACGCCCTGCTGACGAAAGGCCTTGCGGGAGCGCCCTAACTAGGTGCGGGACAGGAAGCCCAGCACCGTGCTCTCGAATGCCGCCTTGGCTTCGATCATGGCCCAGTGCCCGGAGTTGGGGAAGATGTGCAGCTCCGCGTTGGGGATCGTGCGCATCGGGATCAGTGCCATGTCAGGCGGGCTCACCCGATCGTCTCGACCCCACGTCAGCAGCGTGGGTGCGGCCACCTTGTGCATGACTGCCCACGGGAATGGCCGATCCGAGGCCGCCATCGCGGAGTTCATTGCGGCGAACGCAGCCTTGCCGTACATCCGGCGCGCGGCGGCTAGCGTGACGGGATCGGTGGCCAGCTGCCAGCGTTCCTCGATCAGTTCGTCGGTCACCAACGCCTGGTCATAGACCATCGACTTGAGCCAATCGACCAGCCGCTGCCGGGTCGGGTCCTCGACGAATTCCTGCAACAGCCGGATGCCTTCGCTGGGGCTGGGACTGAAGATGTTGGTGCCGATGCCGCCGATGGTCACCAGCCGGTCGATGCGGTCCGGATTACCGATGGCGAAATTGATGCCGACGCCGCCACCCATCGAATTGCCGACGATGTGTGTCTTCTCGACTCCGAGTGCGTCCAGAAAAGGCGGAACGCTGCCGAATGCGGTGACCATCGGGTGGCCGCCGAAGTCGTCGGTGACCCCGAAGCCGGGGAATTCCAGGATCAGGCAGCGGAAGTGCTCGGCGAATGTGGGCAGAACCCCGCGGAAGTTACGCCAGCCGGTGACCCCGGGGCCCGAGCCGTGCAGGAACAGCAGCACCGGACCGGAATCCGGGCCGCAGTCGTAGTAGCGCAAAGCGCCCTTCGGGGTGGTGATTTCGCGCAGGTCGTGCTCAACGGTCGCTGGAGAGGTATTTGCCACGGCCCTCACCCTGCCATGTCGCTGCGCAGCGCGTGAGCGGTGTTCCGCTGACCGGTACGCGCGGACGGTTTTGAGTGTGCGCTCAGGGCGTCCTGGATGCACACTCAAAACCCAGCATGCACAGCGGTCGGGCGCCGGCGGCCTCTGCGCACGAAACAGACTGTGCGCCAAGAATTCAGGTGCTGGTTGACGGCCTTGCCATGGCGGAGTCGGCGGCGGCCCAATCGGTCGACACCTTGCGATGTTTGATCAGCCACGTGTCGCCGTCGGGCACCAAGGTGTCGCGATAGCGGCCGAAATGGTCGAGCCCGACATGGGTGACGACGGTGAAATAGCAGGAGACCTGCGCCTCGTCTGGAGTCACCGCGGTGAACGCGATGTTGGCGACGTTGTGCCGAACGATCGGCTTGACGTCAGCTTCGACGGCGATCTTCCCGGTGACACCGCCGAGGAACGCCATGATCGCGGCTCGGCCGCGCAGTGGCTCGGCCCCGCGGATCTCGAGAACGCCGTCCGCGCAGAACATCTCCGCCAGCCCGTCGAGCCGGCCGGCGTCACCGGACCAGTTGTATCGGGCGAGCGTGTCGCGGATCTGCTCACGGGCCACCAGCTCCCACATCTCCATCGTCGTGACTCCTCACCAACCGCGGGCACCGCGTATCGCATAGCACCCTAGTCAGCGCCGTGAGCACGCCGTGCGGCCTTACTTGACGACGCGAGGCCGGAAGGCCTGTAGGGGCTTGGGCATGACACCGTTCAGGTCGAAGACGGCGATGCGCGTCGATCCGGGCGAGCACTTCCCGGCGGAGGTACTCGATGTTTGTCGGGGGCTCGTGATCGGTCATGTCCGCGCCTGTGGCTCTCAGCTCCTGGGGCAGATGTCGAGGTTGTACTTGACGCTAGGGTGGATGCGTCGGCCATGCATAGGCAACTTGTCAGATTCAAATCTCTCTCAAGGAATAGCGCGGGCGGTTACAGCCGGCGCCCCGAGCGGGAATGAATCGGGGCGTGAAGCGGTAGAAGATCGCATGGAACTCAACGACGCCGCACGAAAACTCATCGGCAAGGGTGCGGACGCCACCCTGGTCACCATCAATCCCGACGGCAGCCCCCAGGTGAGCTTGGTCTGGGTCGCCTTGCAGTCGACGCCGGAGGGGGACGAGCTGGTCACTGCCCACCTGGCCGAACACAAAAAGGTCCGCAACGTGCGCAGCGATCCGCGGGTAGCCGTCACGATCGTGTCGCTGGACGGGGCGGGTCAGGGGATGCGGCCATACCTGTCGATCACCGGGACCGCCCGGATCGCCGAGGGCGGTGCCCCCGAGCTGCTGAAGCAGCTCAATCCGATCCTCGGGGACCCGAACATGAAGTTCCCGCCGGACGGCGCACCGCCGGGATACCTCACCCGCATCCGCATCGACAAGGTCGGCGGCATCGGGCCCTGGGTCGGCTGACCTCAACTTCTGCCACTTCCGCTACCCGGAGTAGCGCAATACAGTGGGTGGATGAAACCCGGCGTTGACGGCACCCATCTGCGGACATGCCCACTATGTGAAGCCATGTGCGGCTTGGAGATTCAGGTCGAAGCCGGCACGGTTACCGGCATCCGCGGCAACCGCGACGACGTGTGGAGCCGCGGACATCTCTGCCCTAAGGGCGTGTCACTGGGCGCTGTGCACCACGACCCGGACCGCATCCGCAGCCCGTTGATCAAGGTCGACGGGCGCTGGCAGGAAGTCAGCTGGGACACGGCGTTTCGGCGGTGCACCGAATTGCTGACGCCGGTGATCGAGAAGTACGGAATCGGTGCGGTCACCGCCTACACGGGCAACCCGCTGGCGCACTCGTTCTCATTGGCCCGCTACGCCGGCGTGCTGATGGGCATGTCCGGGATGCCGGTCACGTATTCACCGGGGACGGTCGACCAATGGCCGAAAAACCTCTCGTCGCACCTGATGTACGGCCTGTGGTGGAACTTCCCCGTACCCGACATCGAGCGCACCGACCTGCTGGTCATCATGGGCGCCAATCCCGCCGCGTCGCAGGGTTCACTATTGGCCGCGCCCGACGTGATGGGCCTGATCAACGGAATTCGCAAACGCGGCAAGGTGATTGTGATCGACCCGGTACGTACCCAGACCGCGGCCCAGGCCGACGAGTGGCTGCCGATCGTGCCGGGCACCGACGCCGCGCTGCTGCTGGCGGTCGCGCACACACTCTTTGACGAGGACCTGGTCAATCCGGGTCCGCATGTGGACGGCATCGACACGATGCGCCGGGTCGCCGCGGACTGGCCGCCGGAGCGGGTCAGCGCCGTCACCGGCATTGACGAAGACACCATCCGGCGTTTGGCGCGCGAACTTGCCGGCGCCAAGAAATCGGTGGTGTATGGCCGAATTGGGTTGTGTAATCAGGAGTTTGGCAGCCTGGCCAGCTGGCTGGTCGACGTCATCAACATTCTGACCGGAAATTTCGACACCCCGGGCGGCGCCATGTTCCCCAAGCCGGCGGCCTGGTCCATCACCACGCAGCCGCTGCCTGGCCTCGAGGGTGGCCTCCCGGAGTTCGGCCGCTGGCACACCCGGGTACGCGGCGCCAAAGAGGTTCTCGGGCAGGCCCCGGTGTCGTGCATGACCGAAGAAATCGCCACACCGGGCGACGGGCAACTCAAGGCGCTGATCACGGTCGCGGGCAACCCGGTGTTGTCCATGCCCGGCGGCGACAAGCTCGACGAAGTGCTGCCGATGCTGGAGGCGATGATCTCCATCGATCTGTGGCTCAACGAGACGACGCGCCACGCCGATGTGATTCTGCCCGGGCTGTCACCGCTCGAGCAGCCGCACCACGACGATCTGATCCTGTTGTTCGCGATCCACAGCATCGCGAATTACTCCGCGCCGGTGTTCGACCCGGGCGATCGCCCGCACGAATGGGAGATCCTGATCCGGCTGACCGGCCTGTGCACCGGCACACCGGCCGAGGACGTCGACGTCGCCGCGATCGACGACGGCTTTTTCGACTACCTGGCCTTCACCCGGGGGGTCGACGGAGCCGAGATCCGCAAGCGCTACGACCACGGCGGCCCCGAGCGGATGCTGGACCTCACGCTGCGCACCGGACCCTTCGGGGATCAGTACGGCAAGAACCCCGGCGGGCTCACGTTGGACCTGCTCAAGGCCAATCCGAACGGTATCGACTTCGGGCCGATGGTGCCGCAGCTGCCGGACATCCTGGGTACGCCGGACAAGAAGATCCGGCTCGCTCCGCAGTACCTGCTCGACGACTTGCCGCGGCTGGCCGCGCGGCTGGACCGGCCCGCCGAGCCGCTGGTCCTGGTGAGCCGTCGGCACCTGCGCTCGAACAACACCTGGCTGCACAACGTCCCCGCGTTGATGAAGGGCAAGGACCGGTGCACGCTCTTGATCCACCCCGACGACGCGCTGCGCTGTGGTGTGTCGGACAACGACATCGTCACGGTGAAATCGGCGGCGGGCGAGATCAAAGTGCCCGTCGAGGTCACGGAGGCGATCAGGCCCGGTGTGGTGTCGATGCCGCACGGCTGGGGACATGGCAAGCCGGGCACTCGCATGTCGGTGGCCAACAGCTCACCGGGTGCGAACACCAACGCGCTCTCCCTGCCGACATTCGTCGACGAGCCATCGGGAAACGGTGTCCTCAACGGGATTCCGGTGACGGTGCTGGAAGATCAGGCACGATACGAAGTCGCGCAGACCAGCTGACTCGAAACGGCGAGTGCACTGTGGGTCGGTGCACCCCGGCAATGGTTGCTGAACCGTCCAGGGCGCAGCCTCGTGGGCATAGTGGCGGGGCCGCGCCATCACGTCCACTGGGAAGGGGGAGAAGCCGTGTACTACTTCCTGTTCATTGGCATCGTCGGCATCGAACGCCTGATCGGGCTCGTCGTCGCACACCGAAACGCCAAATGGGCAATCGCCCACGGGGGTAAGGAATTAGGCCTCGACCACTACCCGGCGATGGTCAGCCTGCATGCGTTGCTGCTGGTTTCGTGTCTGGTGGAAGTCTGGGCCCTTGGGCGCCCGTTCATCCCCTGGCTGGGATGGCCGATGATTGCCGTCGTGGTGCTCAGCAGCGCGATCCGGTGGCGCTGTGCTGCCGCCCTGGGCAGACACTGGAATCCGCGGCTCATCGTGATCCCAGGCGCGCCGCTGGTGCGGCACGGCCCGTATCGATGGGTGCGTCACCCCGACTACATCGCTGTGGTGGCGGAGGTCGCCGCGCTCCCGCTGATCCATTCGGCGTGGCTGACGGCGATCCTGTTCACTCTTGGCAACGCGTTGGTACTCCACCAACGGATCCGCCTGGAAAACGCCGCATTGGCCTACGTCTGAGCCCTCAGGGCGCTATCGGACGATTGGTCCATTCCCGGTCAGGCCGCCGTGACGAGCGGAACCATCCGCCCGCGGCGCCGGTGCCGCCGTCGGTCGGGATCGTGTGGCCCGTGACGAACGCGGACAGGTCCGAGGCCAGAAACAGGATCACCCGGGCCTGGTCCTCGGGCAGCCCCATCCGTCCCGCCGGAACCCATTGCGGCCATTGCGTTTGCTCCTCGGCAGACAGCCACTGTGAGTAGGGCACCTGCAGCGATTCGGTGACGTCGGGGCCAATCGCGTTGACCCGCACACCGTCCCGGCCCACCTGAACCGCGAGGCTGCGGGTGAAATGAATGACGGCCGCTTTGAATGCGGCGTAGACCGGGTCCTCGGGATAACCGCGCAGCCCTTCGACGGAGGAGACATTGACGATCGAGCCGCGGTGTTGGTCGATCATCGCCGGCAGGAACGCGTGGGTGACCAGGAAAACGTGGTGCAAGTTGATCCGGTAGAGCTCATCCCAGAACTCCGGGTCGGTGTCGACGAAATTGCCCGGATGGCGCAGCCAATGGCCGGCATTGTTGACCAACACGTCGATCCGGCCGAACCGCTCCAGCACCGAGCCTGCCAGGGCGGCCACCTGATCGGCGTCTCGCACGTCGGTGACGATCGGCAGCGCCAACCCACCCGACGTCGTGATCTCTTGCGTCGTCCGCCCCGCGAGCTCGGCGTCGATATCGGCAATCACCACGTGGGCGCCGTGTTGCGCGAACAGCTGCGCGGTCGCCGCGCCGATACCGCCACCGCCGCCGGTCACCACCGCGACCCGGTCGGCCAGCATCTGAGTTGCCTGCTCCATGCTCACATCTTCGAGCACTCGCTGAAATCCATCGGCAGCGAGGCCAGGCCAGGCACACAACGTCGATGCCGAGTGGCTTACCGCTACCGCGGGATAGCCCTTCGGCTGAGTCACAGGCATCCTGAAAGTGACTGTGCTGCAAGTCTATTCGTGGGCGACGGACGCGAAATTCCTATTGGTCTTCTGGGTCGAGCAGGACCGTCTCTTGCTGATCCTGCCAATCGGAATCCGTCGCCTCCAAGGGCACATCAGTCTCGTCGCGGCTGGCCATCGTGTTGTCGTCGGTCGACGGGGATTCGCCAGTCGTGCGTCGTTGCTCAACGGCGTCGGCGATGGGCACGTCGTCGGGGAACGCGCCGGCGTTCTCGTTCATGGGCGGCGGACTACCCGCGGCGCTGCGATCGAAACAGGGTGAATCCTCGGGCCGCCACGAGGACGAAAACGTCCCAGGGCGGTAACTCGTATCGACGACCAGTCCCCGGATGGGGCCCGACGCCGATACAGTGGGGCTCGTGACCCGAGCAGCCCCACCCGTGCTGACCGTGCGGTACGAGGGATCCCAACGGACCTTTGCACCCGGCAACGATGTGGTCATCGGGCGTGACTTACGGGCAGACGTCCGGATCGCGCATCCGCTGATTTCCCGGATACACCTGGTGTTGCGCTTTGATCAGGGCCGGTGGATCGCCATCGACAACGGCAGCCTCAATGGTTTGTACGTCAACAATCGCCGGGTGCCGGCCGTCGACATTCAGGACGGCCAGCGGGTCAATATCGGTAACCCGGACGGGCCGGTGGTGACTTTCGAGGTCGGTCGCCATCAGGGTTCGGTCGGGACCCCGCCCTTGACGACGTCTATACCCATCGTCAACCCGCTGGCCGGCCCGGCCGATCCGCGGCTGGCCCAAGGGCGTCCACCGACGGGCTCGGTGTCGCAGGGCCTGCCTGCGCAGCCACCGGCGAACGCGTCGCGGCCGATGCCGACGTACCCGACGGGGTCGCAGCCGAGCCATCCGTCCGGGCCGGTGCAGCAACACCCGACCGGCACGCAAACAGCGGGACCATCGAGCGGACCGATGTCGTCGCCGCACATTTACCGGCCCGAAGCCGCGAACGTTCCTCCGGCTGCGCCGGTTGACCCTCCGACCGCGATGGTCGGCCGCGTCGGTGGCGATGCCGCGAACCTCGCGACTTCGATGATGAAGATCCTGCGCCCGGGCAAGGCGGGAACGGACGCGCCGGGCGCGATCAAGATCGGCCGGGCGAACGACAACGACATCGTCATTCCCGAGGTGCTGGCTTCGCGTCACCACGCGACCTTGATCGCGACGCCGGGCGGCACGGAGATCCAAGACAACCGCAGCATCAACGGCACATTCGTCAATGGTCAGCGCGTCGACTCCGCGCTGCTGAAGGACGGCGACGTCGTCACGATCGGCAACATCGACCTGGTGTTCGCCGGCGGCGCGCTGGCGCGCCGGGATGCCGACACCGCCGCGCAGACCCGCCTCGGCGGTCTGGACGTGCGCGGGGTGACCTGGACGATCGAAAACAACAAAACACTGCTGGACGACATCTCGTTGGGTGCCAGTCCCGGAACGCTCACGGCGGTCATCGGTCCGTCCGGTGCGGGCAAGTCGACTTTCGCCCGGCTGGTGGCCGGCTACACCCATCCCACTAACGGCACGGTCGCGTTCGAGGGCCACAACGTGCACGCCGAATACGCCTCGCTGCGCAGCAGGATCGGGATGGTGCCGCAGGACGACGTGGTGCACGGTCAACTCACCGTGGAGCAGGCGCTCGGGTACGCCGCCGAACTGCGGCTGCCGCCGGACACTACCAAGGAGGACCGCGAGCAAGTGGTTGCTCGAGTGCTCGAGGAGCTGGAGATGACCCAGCACCTGCACACCCGGGTCGACAAGCTGTCCGGTGGTCAGCGCAAGCGTGCGTCGGTGGCGCTGGAGTTGCTGACCGGGCCGTCGCTGCTGATCCTCGATGAGCCGACGTCCGGTTTGGACCCGGCACTGGACCGGCAGGTCATGACGATGCTGCGGCAATTGGCCGACGCCGGTCGTGTGGTGCTGGTGGTCACGCACTCGCTGACCTACCTGGACGTCTGCGACCAGGTGCTGCTGCTGGCGCCCGGCGGCATGACGGCGTTCTGCGGCCCGCCCGCCCAGATCGGCGCGGCGATGGGGACGACGAACTGGGCCGACATCTTCAGTTCGGTCGCGGGCGACCCCCAGGGCGCCAAGGATCAGTACTTGGCGCGGATCGGTCCGCAGCCGCCACCACCGCCGGCGGAGAAGCCGGCCGAAATCGGCGATCCGTCGCACACCAGCCTGTTGCGGCAGTTCTCCACGATCGCCCGACGCCAGGTCCGGTTGATCGTCTCCGACCGGGGTTACTTCGTTTTCCTGGCGGTGCTGCCGTTCATCATGGGTTCGCTGTCGATGTCGGTGCCGGGCAACGTCGGCTTCGGCGTCCCGAACCCGGTCGGCACCGCGCCTACCGAGCCGGGGCAGATCCTGGTGCTGCTGAATGTCGGCGCTGTTTTCATGGGGACGGCGCTAACGATTCGCGACCTGATCGGTGAACGCGCGATCTTCCTACGCGAACAGGCGGTCGGGTTGTCCACGTCCGCGTACCTGTTGGCGAAGGTCTGTGTCTATACGGTGTTCGCGGTTGTGCAGTCGGCCATCGTCACCGTCATCACGCTGCTGGGCAAGGGCGGGCCGACGCAGGGCGCCGCGGCGCTGGGGCAGGCTCCTCTGGAGCTTTTCGTCGATGTCGCGGCGACGACCGTCGCCTCGGCGATGCTCGGGTTGGCGCTCTCGGCCATCGCCAAGTCCAACGACCAGATCATGCCCCTACTGGTGGTTGCGGTTATGTCGCAACTGGTGTTCTCCGGCGGCATGATTCCTGTCACCGGCCGCGTCGGGCTCGACCAGATGTCCTGGGCTACACCGGCACGATGGGGTTTCGCGGCATCGGCGTCCACCATCGACCTGACCAAGTTGGAACCTGGCCCCCAGGTCCCGAAGGACGCCCTCTGGCATCACAATGCCGGCACGTGGTGGTTCGACATGGGCATGCTGATCGCAATCAGCTTTTTCTACCTGGGCTTCGTGCGCTGGAAGATCCGCCTCAAAGGTGGGCGCTGACCGCTCGACGACGGGGGCTGGCTATCCAGAGTGGATGGCTACGCCCCCTGGCGGACTACCTGCTCGGCCGCGGCGTGCATCCGGTCTGAGAGTCGAAGGAGATCATGCTCGCCCACCCCATGGGGCAGGGTGTACGCCAGCTGACGCAATTCAACGGCATAGTTGCGCAACTCCTGGCGGAGGCGCGTCTCACTAGTGGGCATGACATCTCCCGAATCCTCGAACCGCCAATTCAAAGAGCATCCCAGCTGCGCCCCATTTCTGCGATGGGGCAGGTGGGTTTTAACGGGAGTTTGACAGCGTTTTAACAGACGGGCGTCGCGCCCGAGCGGGGCATCAAGGATGCGCGGCAACAAATGTCTCGTTCGGAACGCCGGCGGCGAGTCCGTCGGCATCGAACGGTGCGTCGAGACGGGCGTGCAGCGTATCGGAATCGGTGAGGAGGCTGATCTCGGCGGTCTGCCGGGCGAACAGGCGTCCGAAAAGTGGGTAAAGCCAACGCATTAGCGCCCTCTCCGCACCGTTGCAGCGCGCTGCGCAATAGCCGACATGGCCCAGCTCGTCGGTCAGAATTTCGGCGTAGAGGCGCTCGATCCGTGCGGCAACGGCTGGCTCGTCGGCAAACAATTCGACGCCGACTCGGCGTAGCTCGTCGAACATGATGCAACCCGCCATTTCCGCGGCGCCCACGAACGGGAATCCGAATCGCTCGGGAAGAAACACTTCCATCTTGACGAATTGACGCATTACGAACGGCGGCACAACCACCTGGAACGGCAGCCCGAAAATGTCGAGCACGTACGCCAAAAGCCGGGTGTGATAGTGCTCCTCGAGCGCGAGGTAGATGCGCTCGGGCGGCCCGTCCTCGCCGCCGATGCGCCCGTACGTGTCGCCCAGGTCCACGCCGAACCGCTCCGCCTGATTCAGCTTGGCGGTGGCCAGCAGGAACAGCATCTCGCGCGACAGCCCTGGCTCGGGACGACGGCGACGCAGGTTCCGCAGAAACAGAGTCCGATCGATCCGACGAGCAGAGTGCACCGGGTCGGTCTCCAACGACGTGAAGAAGTCTTCACGGTTGGCAAGCCGGCGATGCAGCAGATCGGCGTCGCCGTCGCGATGCGCTAGGTAGGCTCGGTAGCCGTCGATTCCGGTGCCGGTCATGGCGTCTCCATTCCTCCAACGATGGTTTTGACGTATCGGTCCAACAGCGCGGCGCGTGATTTGGACGCTCCACCGGTGGCTAACAAGGCGAACAGCCCGGTCAGGAAGATCACCCCGAGCTCGTCCGCGTCGGCATCCCGCGACACCTGCCGCCCGGACTGTGCTTCCTTGATTGTGGCGATGACGAATTCGGCGAGCGGATGCTCGGCGGTCTCGTCCTCAATCGGACGTGTCGCGGAGAAGTGCAACCCCAGCATGTCTCTGAAGACCACTGGGCCCAGCCGCTCCTCGGCGGCGAGCACCTGGCGCACCAGCTGCGTGAGCATCGAGGTCAGGTCGCGGCGCCTACTCGTCTTGGCGAGCCTTGCCACGATCTTGGCCTCTTCGGCCCGCTCCAGCTCGACCAGCACATGCTCTTTGGTCGGGAAGTGGAAATAGAAAGTTCCGCGCGCGACCCCGGTGGCCGCGGCGATCGCGGCCACGTCGGTTCCCGCCAACCCGGACCGCCCGATCTCGGCGACCGCAGTATCGAAAAGGCGTGCGCGCGTGAGGAGGCGCTGCGCCTCTCGGGCGTTGACGACCGGAGAAACCTCGGCCGCCGGCGTCGTCGATGGCATGTCGGTAAACGTACACATTTCGCTGGCACCCGTCAATGACGACCGTCAGCGAGCAGCGGTCGGTCCGACTGACGCCGACGAACGGGGTGCTCAGTGAGCAAGGGGGGCCGAGCGTAACGTCAGGGCGAAATGGCGGGTGAAATCTCGCAGCGGCGTTACGCTGACGCGGCCGGATGGAAGGGTTAGGTGGGCCGTAATGGATTTCGAACTCGACACCGCGCAACGCGCGTGGCTGAACGAGGTTCGCGAATTCCTTTCCAAAAACGTCACCCCAGAATTGCGAGCCGAACTGGCCGAGCACGATCTCGAATTCGCCAACGGCGAGGTGACACGATTTCGCCGCAAGATCGGCGAGAAGGGTTGGTTCGGGCTGAACTGGCCGCGCGAGTACGGCGGTCTCGGGCTTGGTGCGGTGTATCAGCATCTGCTGATGAGTGAGTTCGAATATTGGGGCGTGCCCGGACCCGATCTCACCGTCACCTCGGTGGCGCCGATGATCATGCGGCACGGCACCGAGCAGAACAAGAACGAATGGCTCCCGCTGATCGCCAAAGGCGAAATGATCTGCGCCGTCGGCTATTCCGAGCCCGATGCCGGAACGGACCTGGCCAGCCTGCGGACCCGTGCGACGCGCGATGGCGAGCACTGGGTGATCAGCGGCAGCAAGATCTGGAACAGCGGGGCGCAGCGCGCCACCCACGAATGGCTGTGCGTGCGCACCGACCCGAATGGTGTGCGCCATCGCGGGATTTCGGTCATCATCGTGCCGATCGACTCCCCAGGCATTGAGATCCGCCCGCTGTACGCGTGGTCGGGCTACCGCACCAACGAGGTGCACTTCGATGACGTGCGGGTCCCCGTCACGAATCTGGTCGGTGAGGTCAACCGCGGCTGGACCTACATCACCGGCGCACTCGATCTGGAACGGGGCGCGCTGACCAACGCCGGCGATCTGCGTCGTGCCCTGGACGAGTTGACCGAACTCGCCCGCAGTCCGCGACGTGACGGCTCGGTGCCCGCTCACGATGCGGCACTTCGTCGTCGGCTGGTGCAGGCCGATGCCGACGTCGAGGTGGCCACCTTGATGGGTTACGAGGCCGCCTCGATCCTGGACAGCGGCGTGATCCCCACCGTGGAGGTCAGCGTCGAAAAGGTCTTCACCAGTGAACTTCGGCAGCGCATCGCCGATCTGGCGCTCGATCTGCTGGGCCCGGACGGCCTGCTCGCCCATCGCAGCGAAAACGCACCTCTGGCAGGCAAATTCGAACGGCTGTACCGGGCCGCCCCCTTGATGCGCTTCGGTGGCGGCACCAACGAGGTGCTGCGTGATGTCATCGGCCAACGCGGCCATGGAATGCCTTCCTATGGGCGCTGACGCATGAGAGCGATACCCACCGCCGAGCAACACGAGTTCGCGTCGTCGTTGCGGGCGCTGCTGTCGGCAGAGTGCCCGGTCAGTCTCGTGCGTGGGCTCGGTGAACCCGGCGCCGATCGAAGCACCCCAACGCTGTGGAAGGCACTGGCCGACGCCGGTGTGTTCGGGCTCGCGGTGGCCGAGGAGTACGGCGGTGCGGGCGGCTCACTCGAGGATCTCGCCGTCTTCTACACGGAGGCCGGCCGCGGTCTGTGTCCGACGGCGGTGTACAGCACCATTGCGGCGGCGCTGGCGATCGACCAACTCGGTTCGCCCGACGCCAAGACCGCGTGGCTGCCGCCGTTGGCGAGCGGGCATGTTCGCGGCACCACCGCGTTGTGGAATGCCCGTAACGCCGCCGACATCGCCGCCGTGCTGCATGCCGATTCAGTTTCGACAGGGTGGCGGCTCAACGGAGTTGCGGACTATGTCGCCGACGCCGACGTCGCCGACCTCATCGTGGTGTCCGCCTGCGCAGACGACCGCACGTTGGTCTTCGCCGTTGACGCCCGTGCGACCGGACTGACCATGGAGCCACTTGCCATGGCGGGCGGGTACCGCGCGTTCGCGCTGCGCTTCGACGATGTCACCGTCGGCTCCGAAACCCTGCTCGACGCCGCCGGTGAGGCCCGGATGGCGCTGCGCCGCTTGGCCAATGCGGCGGTGGCCCTGGGCTCCCTCGACCTGGTAGGGATCGGGCAGGAGGTATTGGACCGCACCGTCGAGTACACCAAGCTGCGCCATCAGTTCGGCCGCCCGATCGCGTCCTTCCAGGCGGCGCAGCACTTGATCGCCAACATGCACATCGCCTCGGCGGCGGCGCGATTGGCCGCGCATTCCGCGGTCTTCTGGATCGCGCGGGGGCAGACGGCGACCCGGCAGACGGCCATCGCACGCATGCATGCCGCCACGGCGGCCCGGCTGATCACGCTGGACGCCCATCAATTGCACGGCGGGATCGGTTACGTGACCGAAACCGATCTGCACTTGTGGACCGAACGGGCAAGGCTTGGTTCAACTCTCGGTGGCGGGGTAGACGTCGCCGCCGCCTGGCTGGAGGAAACCTTGGAGGAAATCGGTGAGTGAGGACACCCTGATCGATGTCGAGTCGGCATCGCGCGTGGGTACCGTCGCCGCGTCCGCGAGCGGCGAGGTGAACCGACGCGACTGGCAGCGCTGGGCGGCGGCGGTCGGTGACCATAACCCGTTGTATTTCGATCCGGATCATGCTCGCGCCAACGGTTTTCGCGACGTCATCTGCCCACCGCTTTTCCTGCAGTATGCCGTGCTCGGCGTCACGCGTCTTGACACGCTGAGGCCCGATGGTTCCTCGGGGGCGGTTTCGGGCGGCCTCGCGTTTCCGCGTGCGCCGAAGCGGATGGCCGGCGGCGAGAGCTTCACCTTTCATCTGCCGGCCTATCACCGCGACCAGATCGAAATGGTTCGCACCATCGAATCCATCGTCGAAAAGCAAGGTCGTTCCGGCAGATTCGTCCTGGTCACCTGGCACACGGTCTACCGGAACCAACACAACGAGCTGGTCGCCGAAGCGTCGACATCGATGATTGCCCGGCCCTAGGAATGCGATGACACGTGACCAGGTGTTTTACGACGATGTCGACGTGGGTGAGCAGATTCCTCCGCTGACCGTCACCGTCGACGAAACCCAGCTGTTCTTCTTCAGCGCCGCGACCTACAACGGTCACCGCATTCACTACGACAAGGAGTGGGCGCGCGGCGTCGAAGGTTACGACAACGTATTGGTGCACGGCCCGCTTCAAGCGGCGCTGCTGGCCCGTGCGATCGGCGACTGGATCGGTGGGCGCGGCCGTCTGGTGTCGTTCTCCGTGCAGAACCGGGCGACCGCATTGCCCGGCGAACCGTTGACCTTCGGCGGCGTCGTCGCCGGCAAACGCCTGACCGAGGGCGCCGGACTGGTGGATCTCGAGATCGCCGGCCGTCGCGACGACACCGTGCTGATGCCCGGAACCGCGACCGTCGAGCTGCCTCGACGCGGAACGACGTCGTGACGGGATTGCGTGGCGAAGCGGCCATCGTCGGCATCGCGGAGTTGCCGGCGCAGCGCCGTCCGGCCGGGCCGCCGCGGTTCACCCTCGACCAGTACGCGCTGCTGGCGAAGATGGCCGTCGAGGACGCCGGTGTCGATCCGGCGCATGTCAACGGGCTGCTTACCCATGGCGTTGCCGAATCGGCGATGTTCGCTCCGGCGACGCTGTGCGAATACCTAGGTCTGGCATTGGATTTCGGCGAGCGAGTGGACCTGGGTGGGGCGACGTCGGCCGGAATGATCTGGCGGGCCGCCGCGGCCATTGAACTCGGCATCTGCGACGCGGTGCTCGCCGTCGTGCCCGGATCGGCGTCGGTGCCGCAATCGGCGCAACACCCGGCTACCGCCCCGAATTGGTATGGGGCATCGTCAAACAACTATGGGTCGCCGCAGGCCGAATTCGAGATCCCGTACGGCAATCTGGGCCAGAACGCGCCGTACGCTCAGATCGCGCAGCGCTACGCCGCGGAATTCGGCTACGACCCGGCCGCAGTCGCCAAGATCGCGGTCGACCAACGCACCAACGCCTGCGCGCATCCGGGTTCGGTTTTCCATGGCACCCCGATAACCGTCGACGACGTTCTGGGCAGCCCGATGATCGCCGACCCGATCCACATGCTCGAAACGGTGATGCGCGTGCACGGGGGAGTAGGCGTCTTGCTCGCCAACGCCGACATCGCGCGCCGAAGTCGCCATCGCCCGGTATGGATCAAAGGCTTCGGCGAACATATCGCCTTCAAAACCCCGACCTACGCCGAAGACTTGCTGCACACCCCGATCGCGCGTGCCGCCGACAAGGCGTTCGCGATGTCCGGGCTGAGCCGCTCCGATGTCGATGTTGCGTCGATCTACGACTGCTACACGATCACGGTGCTGATGAGCCTGGAAGACGCCGGCTTCTGCGCGAAAGGCCAAGGCATGGCCTGGGTTGCCGAGCATGATCTGACCCATCGCGGCGACTTTCCGCTCAACACTGCCGGCGGTCAGCTCTCTTTCGGTCAGGCCGGCATGGCCGGCGGCATGCATCATGTCGTCGACGGCGCACGGCAGGTGATGGGACGAGCCGGCGACGCCCAAGTGCCGGACTGCCACACCGCGTTCGTCACCGGCAATGGCGGCATCATGAGCGAGCAGGTCGCCCTGCTCATGCAGGGGGAGTGACGCCATGAGCGCCGAACCCCGGCCGATTCCCGAGCCCACCCCTGTCTCGCAGCCCTTCTGGGACGGGCTGGCCCAGCACCGAATCCTGGTGCAGTACTCGCCCTCGCTGCGGCGCTATGTCTTCTATCCGCGCGTCCTGGCCCCCGGCACCCTGGCCGACGACCTGGAATGGCACGAAATCGACGGCGCGGGAAGGCTGTACACCTACACCATCGCTCGCCGACCCACCGGCCCGCCGTGGGCCGACGCGGTACCGCAGCTGCTCGCCGTGGTGCAGTGGGATGCCGGGCCGCGGATCAGCACCGAATTGGTCGATGTCGACCCGAACGACATCGAGATCGGGATGCGGGTGCAGCCGGTGTTCTACGATCTGCCCAAAGCCGGCATCACACTATTGAAATACCGGCCCGCATGACCTCAACGGTGAGGTCGGAGGTGCACATGGACGACGGCGTGCAGGCGATGCTCGACCAGTTGAACACCGGATTCCCGCGCGTCGAGAACATGATCGGCCCGCAGGCTCGCGCCGCCGTGGCCGAACGGCGCGTGCCGGTCAACAATCTCGACGACGTCGAGAGCGCCACCGACCGTTGCGTTCCGGGCCCCGACGGCGCCATCCCCGTTCGCATCTACCGCCCGCACGGTGAGCCCTCCGGGGACCGTGCCGCGATCGTGTTCTATCACGGGGGCGGATTCGTGTTCTGCGACATCGAATCTCACGATGGATTCTGCCGGGCGCTGGCCCGCGGCAGCCAAGCCGTGCTGGTGTCGGTCGACTACCGGCTTGCTCCCGAACATCCCGCGCCCGCCGCCGCGCTCGACGCGTACACGGTGTTCTGCTGGGTGGTCGAGCACGCCGGCGAGCTGGGTATCGATCCCACGCGTACCGCCGTCGCCGGCGACAGCGCCGGCGGCAATCTCGCCGCGGTCACCGCGATCCTCTGCCGCGACCGCGGCGTCACCCAACCTGTCGCACAGTTGCTGATCTACCCCGTGATCGATCCGTCGTTCGACACGGAGAGCTACCAGCGCTACGGCGCCGGATACTTCAACACCCGCGCCGCGATGCAGTGGTACTGGCGTCAATACCTCGGCGATCGACAGGTTTTCGATCCGCCTTATCTGGTGGCCCCTGCCCGCGCGGACTGTCATGCGGGCCTGGCGCCCGCAGTAGTCGTCACCGCCGGGCTGGACCCCCTGCACAGCGAGGGATGCGACTACGCGCGCCGGTTGGGCGATGCGGGAGTGCCGGTCGTGCACCGGGACTTTCCCGGTTTGTTCCACGGCTTCATGACCATCCCATCCTTCGGGCCGGCGGCGTCGGCGCAGGATCTGGTCTGCGCCGACCTGGGCCAACTGCTGCATCCGGCGTATCGCGGCGGCTCGACATGACCGAAGCAAGCGACGTCATCGTCATCGGCGGCGGGTTCGCCGGGCTCTACGCCGTGCATCGCCTCGCCTCGTCGGGCCTGTCGGTGACTGCAATCGAGGCGGCCCCCGATGTGGGCGGTACCTGGTACTGGAACCGCTATCCGGGCGCGCGATGCGACGTCGAAAGTGTCGACTATTCCTACTCTTTCGACGAAGTGCTGCAGCAGGGCTGGCAGTGGAGCGAACGCTTCGCCGCCCAGCCGGAGATTCTGGCCTACCTGCGGCACGTGGCCGATCGCTTCGATCTGCGCCGTCACTATCGATTCGGCGTGGACGTGGTTGGTGCCACCTTCGACCAGGACGACGGTCGTTGGCATGTCGACACGGCGACCGGGGACACGTATGCGGCACAGTTTCTGTTGTGCGCAACCGGCTGCCTGTCGGCGGTGAATCGGCCCAATATCCCAGGCGCTGAGGACTTCTCAGGCGAGGTGTATTTCACGGCAGTGTGGCCGCGCGAGGACCCCGATCTGAGCGGCAAGCGGGTCGGCCTGATCGGCACCGGATCGTCCGGGATCCAGGTGGCGCCGATCATTGCGGCTCAGGCCGAGAGCCTCGTCGTATTCCAGCGATCCGCGAACTACACCATCCCGACGCCCAACCGGCCCTGGTCGGCCGAGGAACAGCAAAAGATCCAGGAGCAGTATCCCGAGCGTCGCCGGGCGTCGGCCTACGCAGCGGCCGGCACACCGCACGGCACCTACCACAAGAACGCCGGCGACACCGAACCCGGGGAGCAAGTTGAAGTGCTGTGGAAGAGCTGGCGCGAAGGCGGCGTGCTGTTCGCCAAGACCTTCCCCGATCAAACCAGCGACCTGTCCGCCAACGACGTTGCCAGGCAGTTCGCCGAGGAGCGGATCCGGGAAATCGTCACCGATCCCGTTGTGGCAACCGATCTAATCCCGGTCGATCACCCGATCGGAACCAAACGGATCTGCACCGACAACGGCTACTACGCCACCTTCAACCGCGACAATGTGCGACTGGTGAACCTGCGCCGGGAACCCATCGACGCGATCACCGCCGACGCTGTACGCACCAATGAAACGACGTATCCCTGCGATGTGCTGATCTTCGCGACCGGCTTCGACGCCATGACCGGTGCGTTGACCCGGATCAACCCGAGCGGGCCCGGGGGACAGCGATTACGGGACATCTGGGCCGACGGCCCGCTGACCTTCCTCGGCCTGATGGTGCCCGGCCTGCCGAACCTCTTCACGATCAGCGGCCCGGGCAGCCCCTCGGTCCTGGCGAACATGGTGCTGCACGCCGAGGTTCAGGTCGACTGGGTCATCGATCTGATACGCGCCGCGCGACAACTGGGCGTCGGCGAGGTCGAGCCACGCCGCGACGCGGCCGTCGCCTGGACCGACCACGTTGCCCAAGCTGCCGAGCGGACGCTGTTCCCCAAGGCCGCGTCGTCGTGGTACCTGGGCGCCAATATCGAAGGCAAGAAGCGAACCTTCATGCCCTACATCGGAGGGTTCGGCACTTACCGGCGCCACTGCAACGATGTGGCCGCTCACAACTACGCCGGGTTGGTGTTGACGACCAGATCAAAGAGGAAGTGAGACAGTGCCGGAGACCGTTCAACAGCTCTTGCGGCAGCGCAGGCAGGACGACACGCCTGCGATCGCTCACGGTGAGGAGACCTGGACCTGGCGCGAGCACCTCGCCGAAGCCGAGGCCGAGGCGTCGGCACTGATCACGATTGCCGATCCGACGCGCCCGTTGCATGTTGGTGCCGCGCTGGGCAATTCACCGGCCATGCTGCGCGCGATGGCCGCCGCGGCGCTCGGCGGCTACGTGCTGTGCGGCCTCAACACGACGCGCCGTGGACCCGCTCTGCTGTCCGACATCCAGCGCTCCGACTGCCAAATCCTGCTCGTCGACCACGAACACATGCCGCTATTGGAAGGCCTGGATCTCAACGGAATTCACGTTCTCGACGTGGACGGGACACGCTACGGCGACGCGGTCGCCGCGGCGCCACCGCTGACTCCGCACCGCGAGGTCAGCGGTGCCGACACCTTCATGATGATCTTCACCTCCGGAACCAGCGGCAATCCCAAGGCCGTTCGGTTCGCGCATGGGATGGCGATCATGTGCGGAGCCAGCCTGATCTTTCAATACGATGTCACCGCAGCCGACGTCTGCTATCTGGCGATGCCGCTGTTTCACTCCAACGGTGTTGCCGCCGGCTGGGCCGTCGCCATCGGCAGCGGCGCGCTGATGGTCCCGGCCAAGTTCTCGCCGTCACGTTTCATCGACGACGTGCGTCGCTACCGCGTCACGTACCTGAACTACGTCGGCAAACCGCTTGCCCTGATCCTGTCCACACCCGAGCGTCCCGACGACGCCGACACGACACTGCGCGTGGCGTTCGGCAACGAGGCAACCGACCGCGATATCGCGGAATTCGCACGGCGGTTCGGGTGCCGCGTGATCGACAGCTTCGGATCCAGCGAGTTCGCGGTGATCGTGGTGCGAGAAGACGGCACGCCGCCCGGCTCTATCGGCAAGCCCTATCCCGGGGTGAGCATCTACAACCCGACAACCCTGAAGGAATGCGCCGTCGCGCAGTTCGATGAACACGGCGCGCTGACCAACTTCGACGAGGCGGTCGGCGAATTGGTCAACACCCAGGGAGCGGGTCCGTTCGCCGGCTACTACAACGACCCGGCGGCCACCGCCGAGCGGATGCGACACGGCATGTATTGGGCGGGCGACTTGGCCTACCGCGACGCCGACGGCTGGATCTACCTGGCCGGCCGCACCGCCGACTGGATGCGGGTGGACGGCGAAAACCTGGCGGCCGCGCCGATCGAGCGGATCCTGGAACGCCTGCCGCAGGTCAGCCAGGTCGCGGTGTATGCCGTACCGGACGAGCGGGTCGGCGACCAGGTGATGGCGGCGCTGGTGCTTCGCAACGGGATGAATTTGCGGCCAACGGATCTCGAGCAGTTTCTGGCCGCACAACACGACTTGTCGCCCAAGGCATGGCCGCGGTATGTACGCATCAGCGACGACCTCCCGGCGACGGCCACCAACAAGATCCTCAAGCGCGAGCTGATCGCCGCCGGGATCAGCGCCCAGGGCGGCGTGCTGCTGACCCGGGCGCCGCGCGGCCGAACATATACCGCTGGCGATCAAGCCATCTCGGTTGCGGCACAACCGGTTCCTGATGCCGCTACCTCGTAACCTCAGCCGGCTTCCGCAGCAGGGGGCCCCTCGCCGAACCGGGCCAGGACCAGGGTCCCGGCGACCGCGACGACGAATCCCGCGATGACGACCCAGCTCCAGCCGGGCCGAGCGGTGTCGCCCAGCCACACCACTCCGACGAGTGCGGGTGCGATCGTCTCACCGACCACCATCGCGGCCACTGTTGTGGTGACCGATCCGCGCTGTAGTGCGGAGGTGAACAACAGAAACCCCGCGGCACCACCACCGGCCGCCGCGTACAGGGCGGGATTGGTGTAGAACGCGGCATTGGTGGGGTCGATCTCGTCGAGCAGGCGCACACCGACCTCGACGACACCGAACCCGCTTCCGGCCGCGAGACCCAGCGCAAGCGCGCGCTCACGATGGGGCAACGGACCGGCAACGGCACCGCCCAGGAAGATGACGGCGACGACGACGACCAGCGCCCAGCCGAGTCCCGGTGGCCCGTGACGAAAGTGCCCGGGCCCGGCGGCACAAGCGAGTGCGGCGAGGCTCACGCAGACCACACCCACGGCCGTCCACTCGGCCTTTGAAAGTCGCGTCGCGAGCACCCACGCGGACACGATCCCGGTTACCGCGATCGAGGCGGCCAACGCCGCAGCAACGACGTAGATCGGCACCAGGCGTAGCGCCGCGACCTGCAGCGCGAAACCGAGCACGTCAAGGCCGATGCCCGCCAGGTAGCGCCACTGCCGAATGGCCCGCAACAGTAGCCGTGCGTCGACACCGGACGTACCGCCGGATTCCACCGAACGCGTCGCGACAGCCTGCAGCACCGAGGCTGTGCCGTAACACACCGAACAACCCAGAGCGAGTAGGAATCCGATCAGCACAGACCGACACTAGCCGAGCCGCAACTACCTAGCCGCTTGTTGGTGCCGCCAGCTGGAGCTCCAGGGCCAGGGCTTTCAGGCGTTCGCCGTGATCCCACGGTCCAGGGCTAGCGGCTGTGTTCCGCGAAGCGATATACCGCCTCGGCGATCTCTTGCGGATAGTCCTCTTGCAGAAAGCGCTTGGCGGGCAACTTGATTGGACATTGCGCACCACCGCGGGTGCATCCCGCGGACCCCCGTCCAGGACGAACGACCTGATCTCCCCGGCGGTGAAGGAGCGGCCCGAAGACCGACACGACCGTTCGATCCGCGGATTCACCTCTTCGGTGGCCATGCCGACTTCAAACACCGCAGCGCACATGAATCTTCTGCGTGCCCGCCAGCGCCGTTCACATGGTGGAGATGATCTGCAGACGTTGCGCGCTGTACTCCGTGTCGGAGATCGTCCCTCGCGCGTGCAGTTCCTCGAGCTGCCGCAGACGCTCGGAGACCAGCTCCTCGGGCGCCGGAAGCGGCAGCGGACGTGCCCATGGCTTGGGCTCGTCGACCGTGGTGCGCCAGCCCGCGCCGAGGTTGATCAGCCGCAGGGCGAACAGCACGCCGGCCGCGGTGATGGGCAGCCCGAAGTAGAGCATCCACCCCAAGGGCATGCCGGTGCGGCTGAGCGCGAAATAGCGCGAGACGAGCAGCAGCGCGACGATCGCTCCCGACAGCAGTACGGCGACCTTTGTCTTCATTCGTGGTTTCCTTCTCGCGGCGCGCTGCCGGCGGCAGCGGTGATGCAGCAAGTGGAAACCGCGTGCACGGCTACCGATCCCAAAATCGTTCGGTCGCGACCGCTATCCCGACGCGAGTGTCTCGTCCGGCGGCCGGCAGAGCGGCGCGAGGTAGTGCAACACCAGGGCGGTGACGATGCCGTAACCGAGATGCGGAATCAGGTCGCTGATCCAGTCGGCGAGGCTCCAGGTGAGCGGGTTGGTCACCCCGAGAACGGTCATCGGTCCGTTGGTGCCGACCAGGGCGAGGGCCGACGCCACCAGCGTGGCCACCAGTAGTCCGGGCCGCCAACCCAGGGCATAGGCCAACCCGAGAAGGATGCCCATCCCGATGCCCGCGGCGTACCCGGTGAGCGCACCGAGACCTGAGATTCGGTTGGCGAGCACGTCGCCGCTGCCGGGAACGGTGAGGCCGAACAGCCTCGCCATGGCGTCGACGGTCCGCTCGGGTGTGCTGCTCGTGGGACGGCCCCGCACCGCGATGTCGAGGTAGGTGATGACGTTGAGCGTGGTGGTACCCGCGGCGCCCGCGGCCGCGCCACTCAGCATTCCAGGCCAGACCCGCTTGCCCTGCAGTGTCGACCAGATGGCAGATTGCCTGGTTTCCATAACAACGGTCTCCTCGGCTGCCGGCCCACCGCGACCTGGTCCATGATAGGGACGCCGCCGACGTGTCGTGCCGTGTTGCGTTTCTGCACATCCAGCGCGGAGTAAGTACAGTGGTCGCCGTGGGGAATCGCACGGGCCGGACGATAGCCACATTGTGTGGTGGCGCGGCCGCGTTTGCCTTGGCGCTCGGCGGTTTCGGCTCTGCTAACGAGGCTAACGAGCCGCCGATCAGCGCAACTGTTCCTTCGTCCAGTGTGGTCCCGGCACCCCCGGCGCCGGTCGATAGCGGCGGCGCCCTGCCGGTTGAACCCGCGGGCGGCGGAGGCTGCATCCTCGGCCTGAACTGTGGGCCTATCAACCCACCCCGGCCGCCGCCCCCGCACCGTCATCCGAGTCTTCGGCACGATCCGCAACTGGGCGCTCCAGCGACTCAGGATCCGTAGCCCGACAGGTCAGCGCCAGCCCGCCAACGGACTCGCGCGCGGTGTTCCTATCATTTGGTAATGAGCGCCGGTGAGCTGGATACCGTGGGCTCGCCGGCATTCACCGACGAGGACTCGGCCCGGTTTCGTGCGGCCGGCTGGTGGTCGGATTCGACGCTGTCGGACGCGGTGCGCCGCAACGCCTCACATTCACCGGACCGGCCTGCTTATTCCGACGAGCCCGGCATCCCCCTGACGTGGCGTGAATTCGACGCTGCGGCAACCAGTTTGGCCATGCAGCTTGACGGCCTCGGCATTGCTCGCGGTGATCGAGTTGCGGTGTGGCACGGCGATTCCACCGCGATCCACGTGTTGTTCGTCGCGATCGAACGCTGTGGCGCCGTTGTCGTCGGCATCGGGGCCCGCGCGGGCACCCGTGAGGTAGGCGCGCTACTGCGCAACGCGGAGCCAAAAATCCTGATCAGCGACCCCAAACACAGCGATGCCGCGGCTCGGGCGGCAGCCGAATCCTCGGTGTCCACCGTGGTCCTGGCCCAGGATGCGGGTGTGCCACGCCTGAACGCCGACGTGCAACCCAAGGCGGTCGCGGTCGAAACTCAACTCGGCGCCGACGACGTTTTCCTGATCAATTCCACCTCGGGGACCACCGGCATGCCCAAGTGTGTCATGCACACCCAGAACCGGTGGCACTACTTTCACCAGAAGGCCGTCGCCAACGCGCTGTTGACGCCGGATGACGTTTTCCTGCCCGTCATCCCCACACCTTTCGGCTTCGGAATATGGACGAGCCACACCACCCCGATCTATCTCGGCGCCAGCTCGGTGATCCTGGATCGCTTCACCACCAGGGCGGCGTGCGAGGCGATAGCCCGGCACAAGGTAACCGTATTATGTTGTGTCAGTTCACAATTAACGATGTTGATGGCTGACCGCGCGTCCCGGGATTACGACCTGAGTTCGCTGCGTGTCGTTTTCACCGGTGGCGAGGCGATACCGTACCGGCCCGCTGCGGAATTCGAAGAGCTGACCGGCGCGAAGATCCTGCAATTCTACGGCTCGAATGAAACCGGTCTGCTCAGCGCGACGACCGTGGACGACTCGCTGGAACATCGACTGCGCACCGCCGGCCGGATCGTTCCCGAAATGGCGGTCCGGCTCTTCGACGGGGATCAAGACGTCACTGCGACGGGGCACGGCCAGCCGGCGTGCCGGGGTCCGGCGACCAGCCTCGGGTATCTCGGGTGCACCGACCACGACAAGCTGTTCACTCGCGACGGGTGGATGCTGATGGGCGACATCTGCGAGCTCGACGCCGACGGCTACCTCACGGTCACCGGCCGAACATCCGACTTCATCCTGCGCGCCGGCAAGAACATCAGCGCATCGCAGGTCGAGGACGCCGTGATGACGCATCCGGCGATTGCGCTGGCGGCCGCCGTGGCGATGCCCGATCCGGTGTTCGGGGAAAGGGTCTGCCTCTACGCCGAACTCGCCGACTCCGCGATCGTCGACCTGCCCGCACTCGTCAACCACCTGCTGGCGCTGGGGGTTTCCAAAGAACTTCTGCCCGAACGGCTTATCGTCGTCGACGAAATACCCCGGTCGTCGGGTGGAAAGATCGCCAAAGGCGACCTCCGCCAGGATATTCGCGCAAGGATGGAGTCCGACCATGAACACGCCTGATCCACGACGAGGCGGTCTAGAGGTGTGGGCGCCGTCGGTCGTGCCTCCGATCGGCGTCGAGCTCTCCAACGAGCAGGCGCTCGCCGTGGCGTTCCGCCACCTGGCCGGCGCCGGGTTCTCCGAAAACATGGCCGGACACATCACCTGGCAGCTCGACGGGCAAACCGACATGTTGGTCAATCCGTGGGGCCTGTGGTGGCAGGAACTCACCGCGTCCGATATCTGCCAGGTGGATAGCGATGCTCGGGTGGTTCGCGGTCGTTGGGATGTCACACCGGCGATCCACATTCATACCGAGCTGCACCGGGTCCGCGAGGACGCCCGGGTGGTCATTCACAATCATCCGTACTACGTCTGTGTGCTCGCCGCATTGGGCAGACTTCCCGAACTCGTGCATCAGACCGGTTCGCTGTTTCTCGATGACCTGTGCCTTGTCGGCGACTACGACGGTGAGATCGACAGCCCCAACCGGGCAGCCGATCTCGCGACGCGGATCGGAGGCGCCAACCTGACGATTCTGGCCAACCACGGCGTCATCGCGACCGGTCGCAACCTGGCCGAGGCGGTGTACCGGGCGGCGTCGATCGAACGGGTATGCAAGCTGGCCTACGACGTCATGCTCACCGGCCAGGAGCCGGTCGCGATGAACTGGTCCGACATGGCGGGTATGCAGCGGTCGCTGATCGAGCGGGCCGCGGACGTGTACTGGGCCGGGGCGGCGCGGATGACGATCAAGGCGGATCCCGATGTGCTCACCTGAGTCGCCGTCGAGTGTGCGCCCTCGGCGGCGCCACCGCACACTCGTAGCCATCGCCGCACACTCGACGCGGAAGGGGGATCGCCGCCCATGAAAGCGATTGACGAGCTGGCAGCCAATCTGAATTTCACGACGGCTAAGACCGGCGACGAGCGATCCGTCACGTTCCTGCCGGACCCGCCGCGGGCGCCACGCCGCTACACGGTGATCTCGGTCGACGATCACATCGTGGAACCTCCCGACACGTTCACCGGCCGGCTGCCGCGTAAGTTCGCCGACCGCGCGCCGCGGGTCGTCGACACCGACAGCGGCGGACAGACCTGGGTTTACGACAACCAGGAACTGCCCAACGTGGGGTTCAACGCCGTCGTCGGGCGACCGGTGGCGGAGTACGGCTTCGAACCGGTCCGATTCGACGAAATGCGCAGGGGCGCATGGGATATCCACGAACGCGTCAAAGACATGGATCTCAATGGCATCTACGCGTCGCTGAACTTCCCCTCGTTCCTGCCGGGGTTCGCCGGCCAGCGGCTGCAGCAGGTGACCAAGGATCGCGACCTGGCGCTGGCCTCGGTCCGCGCCTGGAACGACTGGCATCTCGAGGTGTGGGCCGGGTCGTATCCCGAGCGCATCATTGCATGCCAGTTGCCCTGGCTACTGGATCCGGAACTGGGCGCCAAGATGATCCACGAGAACGCCGAGCGCGGCTTCCACGCCGTCACGTTCAGCGAGAACCCCGCGATGCTCGGATTGCCGAGTATCCATTCGGGCCACTGGGATCCGATCATGGCCGCCTGCGCCGAGACCGGAACGGTGGTGAACCTGCATATCGGATCTTCGGGGTCCTCACCGTCGACCACCGAGGACGCGCCGCCGGACGTACAGGGTGTGCTGTTCTTCGCCTACGCCATTTCGGCGGCCGTCGACTGGCTGTACTCCGGGCTGCCGAGCAGATACCCGGATCTCAAGATCTGCTTGTCCGAAGGCGGAATAGGCTGGGTGGCGGGCTTACTCGATCGCCTGGACCACATGCTCAGCTATCACGCGATGTACGGCACATGGCAGGCGCTGGGGGAGAAGCTCACTCCCGCAGAGGTTTTCACCCGCAACTTCTGGTTCTGCGCGGTCGAGGACAAGTCGTCGTTCGTGCAGCGCGACCGCATCGGCATGGACAACATCATGCTCGAAGCCGATTATCCGCACTGTGACTCGACCTGGCCGCACACTCAACAAACGATCCACGAGGAGATCGGTGATCTGCCGGCGGACGCGATCCGCAAGTTCACCTGGGAGAACGCTTCGCGCTTGTACCAGCATCCGGTGCCGGCAGCGGTACAGCGGGATCCCGAGGCGTTCTGACGGCATCGCACGCGACGGGTCACTTGGCGGTCTTCGGGCAGGGGCAGTCACTGGTGCCGGCCGGCACCTCGCTGTGCGCCGCGTTGCGGTACGACGCGGGCCGCTCCGTCCACGTGCTGTGGGAGACGCCGAGCTGATCGGGGCTGTTAAGGGCTTCTTCGGCCTTCGTGGTGCCCGATGCAACCGGCGGCGAGGTAACCGAGGTCGCCGACGCCACCGAACTGGCTTCCGGGCAGGACGGCGTCACGACCCAGTCCATGAATTGCCACACCGCGGCAACCAGAGTGATCAGCAGCAAAACCGTCGCGACCGCGTGCGCCATCAGGTAGTAGCAGTATCCGGTTGAGGTCGGTGGTGAACCGTCGCCAGCAGCAACCATTTTGAACGTCACCTGTCGCATCGAGAGGCCCCTTTCTTGACCTAGCGGTGTAACCCGCCACAACCGTTGCTCGATAGTTCTTCGGAGCACAGGGTCGCCCGGATGGGCACGCTTCGGTTCGAGGGGCCTCATGGGGCCCGAGCAGCGCGTTTGCCTCGCCGAGTTCATCGGGGTGGCAATCTTGGCATCGGATGCGCTTCGCTATCCATGTGGAGGTGCCGCGCTAACGGAGGAGGGACAGTGACGACGCCCAAGGTTGATTTCAGTTCGGTCCAGTGGGGCTCGGTGGAGTGGACGAACCTCGTGACGTTGTACCTGCGCGCGTACGAAAGTCGTTCTCGGCATCCGATTCTGGGTGACCATTCGGCCGCGGAGGCCGTCGACCGGATCGAATACGACTTCAAACGCATACATCGGAACTCGTTGCCGGCGTCGAACCAGTACCTTGTCGCGTTGCGCGCGAAACAGCTCGACGATTGGTGCGCTGATTTCCTGCAGCGCCATCCCGACGCGGTGGTCTTGCACCTGGGCTGTGGCCTCGACGGCCGTGCGTTCCGCCTGGATGTACCGCCGGCGGTGCAGTGGTTTGACCTCGACCAGCCCAGCGTCATCAACCTGCGCCGCCAACTGTACGACGAAACCGAGCGCTATCAGATGATCGGCTCCTCGGTGACCGACCCGCAGTGGGTCGATCAGATTCCCACCGGCCGCCCGACACTTGTCGTCGCCGAGGGACTGCTGATGTATGTGGAAGAGAGTGAAGTGCGCCAGCTGGTGGCACGTCTGTTGGGTCGATTCGATTGCGGGGAAATGCAATTCGATACCCTGTCAGCGCTGGCGCCGCGCATGTCGAAACTGTTCACCAGAGGCATCATCAAGTGGGGCATCGGCAACGCGCGGGAAATCGAAGCATGGAATCCGAAGCTACGGTTGATCGAACAGACGCCGGCACTCGCCGGCTACGAGAAGATCGATAGCACCATCGTGCGCTGGATCTACCGATTCGTCAGCGCCTCGCCGTTCGGCCCCTACGACATGCTCAACCGCTTCAGCTACTGAGTTGTGACCGCACTGCGGGCGCGCTGTCGTCACCCAGCACGGCGCGGCGAATGTTATGCCCACGCAAATATTTCTCTTTTGCTCCGCGTGATCGTGTGCGGCTCAGCTAGCGTCGACATACCAGCAACCCGCTGGTATGTCGGCCTCAAGGGCGGATGTGAAATTGGGAGGTGCCTGGTGAGGAAGATTATTGCCGCTGGCGTCCTGGCGTTTGCTGGGCTAATGACTATCGGGGTGGGAATTAGTAACGCTGATGAGATTCTGGTTGAGGGTAACTATGCGACTCAGGCGGGTTGTATGGCGGACGGTCCACACGTCGAGGTCGACCACCCCGGGACCTGGACTCATTTCTCATGTGTCCAGCATTCGGATGGCCTTTGGTACTTGTACCTGAGCAACTGAGCTCTTCAGCTGGCCGGTGAACGGTCACAGCTCAGAAGCAAGTCGCCGCAGAATGTCCGCGGTGGGTTCGGCGGTGGCATGCCGGTACCCCGTGCCTGCCCACAGGTGGACATAGTCCGGTTTCCCAGCTGCAGCAGCGGCTTTGCGCAGCGGGCTGGTCAGGTAGTGAAGTGCGGGATAACCGAACGGCGCCTGGTCCTCATGGTCGTCGATGAACGTGTTGCGCAGTCCGCGGGCGGGACGGCCGGTGAAGGCATGTGTTAGCACCGTCTCGGTCCGAGCGGGATCGGTCAGGGCCGCCTGGTGTGTTGCCGACGCGCCGCTTTCGGTGGCGCGCAGCAGCACCGTGCCGACAATGGCCGCTGCCGCGCCCGCGCGGATGACGTCGGCCACCGCGTCGGGTGTGGCCAGCCCACCGGCGGCCAGCACCGGCAGCTGCACGGTCGCTGTGACCTGTTTGACGAGGTCGACGATCGGAACCGGCTGCAAGGGGCGCCGGGGCGAGAGCGTGCCGGAATGCCCACCGGCGACCGCTGCCTGCAGGGCCAGCATGTCGGCGCCGGCGTCCTGCGCCTGTGCCGCCTCGTCGGCCGTCGTCACCGTTTGGACCACCACGGTGTTGGCCCGCTGCAGCGCCGCGATCACGCTGCGCGGCGGGATGCCGAACGTGAACGACACCATCGGCACCGGGTCGTCGAGCAACAGCGCGATTTTCTCGTCGAAGCGGTCGTTGTCCTCGATGGGTTCGGCGGGCAGGTCGAGCCCGAACTGGTCGGCCTCCCGCTGGATGATCGCGGCATAAGCCCGGTAACTATCCGGGTCGACCGGCACCGGGTTCGGCGCAAACAGGTTGATGCCAAACGGGATTCCCTCGGCACGAACCGTCTTGAGTTCGGCTTCGACGGCCTGCACGGTCTTGTAGCCCGCGGCAAGCATGCCCAGGCCGCCCGCCCCGGTTGCGGCCGACACCATCGCCGGCGTGGTCGGGCCGCCCGACATCGGAGCGGCGACCAGGGGAATGGACATCTCGAATTGTGCCAACATAGGGGTGCCCCTTCGTCGGTGTCCGGGCGTGGTGTTTCGCCGAATCGAGCCTAGTCATTTGTCGGTCGTTCCATTCGGGCGACGGACCTGACAGGATGCTTCAGCGTGAAGCGCCCCAACTTCTTGGTGATCCTGGCAGACGACCTCGGATTTTCCGACATCGGTGCATTCGGCAGCGAAATCGAAACGCCCAACCTCGACCGCCTCGCCCACGCGGGAATTCGGCTCACCGATTTCCATTCCGCGCCGGCCTGCTCGCCCACCCGGGCGATGCTGCTGACCGGAACCGACCACCACGTCGCCGGCATCGGCACCATGCTGGAGGTCGCGGTCCCCGGATTTCAGGGCGCCCCCGGCTACGAGGGTTATCTCAACGATCGGGTCGTCGCGCTGCCCGAGCTGTTGCGCGACGCCGGTTATCTGACCTTGATGTCGGGCAAATGGCATCTGGGCCACACGATTGAAAGATCGCCGTGGGCCCGTGGATTCGAGCGCTCGTTCGCGCTGCTACCGGCCGGCGCGAGCCACTACGGCGGTGCCGCGGGTCGCGGATTCTCGCCCGTGCCAACGCTTTACACCGAGGACGACCAGTTCGTCACGGTGGGCGAAGACTTCTACTCGTCGGATTCCTACACCGACACCTTGCTCGGCTACTTCCGCGACCGCGCCGAGGACGACGACCGGCCGTTCTTCGCGTACCTGCCGTTTCAGGCACCGCACTGGCCGCTGCAGGCACCCGACGAATCCATTGCGAAATACCGCGGCCGTTATGACGCCGGGCCGGATGCATTGCGCGAGGAGCGGTTGGCAGCGCTCAAACGCCTCGGCCTGTGCGCACCCGATGTCGAACCGCACCCGGTCGTGGCCGATGGTGCTGTCGAGTGGGCCGATATGACGGACGAGGAACGCGCGATTTCGGCCCGCTCCATGGAGGTCTACGCCGGAATGGTGGACCGCATGGACTGGAACATCGGCCGGGTGATCGACTACTTGGCCGAGACCGGCGAGCTGGACAACACGGTCGTGATGTTCATGTCCGACAACGGCGCCGAGGGCGCGATCGTCGAGGCGATGCCACTGCGCGGCCCCCAAATCGTCGCGCAGATCAAGAAGAACTGCGACAACAGCCTCGACAACCTGGGTCGGCCCACCTCGTTCATCTGGTACGGCCCCCGCTGGGCACAAGCCGCCACGGCACCGTCGCGCCTACACAAGGCGTTTACCACCGAGGGTGGAATCCGGGTGGTCGGCTTCGTAACCTGGCCGGGCTTCACGCGCCAAAACGAGATTGGCACGGCATTCGCGACCGTCATGGACATCGCCCCCACCGTGCTGGAACTTGCCGGCGTGGAACATCCCGGCACCTCCTACCGCGACCACGAGGTCGAACCGATGCTCGGTCGCTCGCTGGTGCCGTACTTGTCCGCCGACACCGAGGCGGTGCATCCGGACGAAACCGGCACCGGCTGGGAACTGTTCGGCCGCCGCGCGATCCGCCAAGGCGACTGGAAAGCCCTCTATCTGCCCCCGCCATACGGGCCGGGCGCCTGGCAGCTCTACGACCTTTCCCGCGACCGCGGCGAAATCCACGACCTCGCTGCCTCGCATCCCGACAAGCTGGCCGAGCTTCTCGAGTTGTGGGATCGCTACGTCGAGGAAAACGGGGTGCTCACCGAGCCCGTTTCGGTTTACGACGTCGACCCGCAGATGCTCGGATAATCATGTTCTGTGGCAATGGGTTTCGGAGCGACGATGACTGAGACGACAACCTGTGCGGTGATCGGCGGCGGGCCGGCCGGGATGGTCCTCGGGCTGCTGCTGGCCCGGGCGGGCGTCGAGGTCACGCTGTTGGAGAAGCACGGTGACTTTCTTCGCGACTTTCGCGGTGACACCGTGCATCCGACCACGATGCGTTTGCTCGACGAGCTGGGCCTGTGGGAGCGTTTCGCGGCCTTGCCGCACAGCGAGCTTCACAGCGCGAAATTCGAATCGGACGGCCAGTCGGTGACGTATGTCGACTTCGGGCGTCTGCGCCAACCGCATCCCTTTGTCGCCATGGTGCCGCAGTGGGATCTGCTCAACCTCCTGGCCGATGCTGCCCAGGAGGAACCGACATTCACGTTGCGGATGAACACAGAGGCCACCGGGCTGCTGCGAGCGGGCGGCCGGGTCACCGGCGTGCGCTACCAATGCCCCGACGGGCCAGGTGAGTTGAAGGCCGAGTTGACCGTCGCGTGCGACGGCCGGTGGTCGATGGCGCGCGGTGCCGCCGGCCTGCGTAGTCGCGAATACCCGGTGAATTTCGACGTGTGGTGGTTCAGGTTGCCGCGCGACGGCGATCAGGAATTCTCGTTCCTGCCGCGGGTGGGTCCCGGCAAGGCCCTGGGCGTGATCCCGCGTGAGGACTACAACCAGATCGCCTACATCGGGGCCAAGGGGACCGACGCCGCGCTGCGTGCCAAAGGCATCGACGCGTTCCGTCGCGACGTCGCCGCACTGTTGCCGGAATCGGCCGCCGCGGTCGCGACGCTGACGTCCATGGACCACATCAAGCACCTCGATGTCCGTGTCGATCGGCTGCGGCGCTGGCACACCGATGGATTGCTGTGCATCGGAGACGCCGCGCACGCGATGTCTCCGCTGGGCGGCGTCGGCATCAACCTGGCGGTCCAAGATGCCGTGGCGGCCGCGACCATCTTGGCCCAGCCGCTCCGGCAGCACCGGATCACCGATCGGGATCTGGCGGCGGTGCGGCGTCGCCGACTGTTTCCCACCGCCGTCACCCAAGGCGTGCAACGGGTTCTGCAACGGGGACTCGGGCCGCTGCTGCGCGGCGCCGACCCGACTCCGCCGGCGGCCTTCCTGCGTGTGATCCAGCGACTGCCGTGGCTGTCGTTCGTGCCCGCATATTTCATCGGCGTCGGGGTCAGGCCCGAGCGCGCCCCGGCATTCGCCCGCCGCGGGTCGTAGCCCGACGGGCGTGGGTAGTAGCGTCGGGTCCGTGGCTGAACACCTGCGGATCGGCATCTTGGGTGCCGCCCGGATCGCACCGATGGCGCTGATCAATCCCGCCAAGGACAACGCCGACGTGATAGTCGCCGCGGTGGCCGCGCGCGACGGTTCGCGCGCTCAAGCCTTCGCCGCCAAACACCACATCCCCAGAGCGTACGACGACTACGCCTTGCTGATCGCCGATCCGGACCTCGATGCGATTTACAACCCGCTGCCAAACGGCTTGCACGGCAAGTGGACCCGAGCCGCAATGGCCGCCGGCAAACATGTGCTGTGCGAAAAACCGTTCACCGCCAACGCTGACGAAGCCCGCGAAATCGCCGAGCTGGCCACCAACTCGGACCGAGTGGTGATGGAAGCCTTCCACTATCGCTACCATCCGCTGACCCTGCGAGTCGAGGAGATCATCGCCTCGGGGGAGCTGGGCAAGCTCAAGCGGGTGGAAACCACGCTATGCTTCCCGCTGCCAAAGTTCTCCGATATCCGGTACAACTATTCACTCGCCGGCGGCGCGACGATGGACGCGGGGTGCTACGCCGTCAACATGGCCCGCACGTTCGGCGGCTCAACCCCGGAAGTCGTTTCGGCACAAGCGAAACTGCGCGACCCGCAGGTCGACCGGGCCATGACGGCCGAGCTGCAGTTCGCCGGTGGACACACGGGTCGGGTCCGCTGCTCGATGTGGTCGCGGCGGCTCTTCGACATCAGCGCCAAGGTCGTCGGCGACCGCGGCCAGCTCAACGTGCTCAATCCGGTAATGCCCCAGATGTTCCATCGCCTCTCGGTTCAAACGGCAGACGACAACCGCGTGGAGAGCTTCCCGCGCCGCGCTACCTACTCCTACCAGCTCGACGCGTTCGCCAACGCGGTGCTGCGTGGCGCGCCGGTGAAGACAAATCCGCAGGACGCGATCGAGAACATGACCGTCATCGACGCGATCTATCGCGCGGCGGGCCTGCCGCTTCGCGAACCCAGCTGAAAGTTATTGCTGCTGTTGGCCTAACAAGCGGCGTGCTGCCTCCACGCATGGGCGTACCCGATCGATCGGGCTGACCCCGGCCAGCGCCAATGACCGTTGCGGTACTTCGATTTCGAGCACGATGTCGTCGGGAAGCACGGCCAGAATCTCGGCCAGGGGGAGTTCGCCTTCGCCGGGAACCATGCGCTCAAACATGGCTTCCTCCAGGTAGTTGTCCAAGCGCGGCCGCAGCGTCGTGTCGTTGAGTTGGGCGTAGCCGATGTGCGCGGGGTCGACGGCCGCGAGGTCTGCGGCGTTGGATCCGGAACGCACCAGATGCATGGTGTCGATCAACAGTCGGAAATCCGGCCGTCCGACGTATTCTCGTGCGGCCAACGCGGTGGGCAGGTCGCCCACCGTCAGCCCGGGTACCGGTTCGACAAGGGTCTCGATGCTGCGCTGGGCGGCCAGCTCGGTCAGCGCGGCGAACTGATCGAACGTCCGGGCGAGATCGGTGTCGAGACTGACGACATTGATTCGGGGTACGCCGAGTTCGGCCAACACATCGAGATCGGCACCGAATGCCGAGATTTCGGTGTCCGGCAGCACCAGGAACCCGTCGCCCAGCGAGGCGGCCACACCGCGGTGGCGCATCGCGGCCAGCACCTCCTTTCGCAGCGCGGGATCGTCCTTGAGCGAAAAGGGCGCATAGCCGAGCGGCACCAACGGCGCGCCCTGCACCACCGTCGAGATGTAGTGGCAGCCAAGATCCGCGGCAAGGTCGACGAATTCCACTGGCGGAAGGCCGAATCCGTTGAGGAAGCCGATGGCCAGCTCGGTCATGCCGAGCGTCCCGCCAGTTGAGCCAACTGGGCGGCGGCCTGAGCCGTTTGGGTGGTCAGCGCGATCTGCCCAGACGTGACCTGTTCTTCGATCATCGGCGCCTCCATGACCAGATCGTCTCGGATGAACGCGATGTGGGCGTGCGGATGTGCGGCGGTGTAGGTCGCCCACACGGTCGCCGAGGCTGGGTCCATCGTCAGATTCACTTCGTAGAAATCCGAGGTCAGCGGCTTGGGTGGGTCCACGTGTGTCAGCTCGAGTCGCATCGTCTCTGGGCCCAAGGTATACCGCGTGGTCCGGGCGAGGTCGCAGGTGACGAGGGGGTTAGCCGGCGGCGCCGGAGCGGCCGGATTCGTCGCCGGGCACTTGTCGGGCGTGGTCGGCTGTGACTTCTCGACCGGCCGAACCGGCAGCGGCGCAATCTTCACCACCGGCGCCACGGATGGTGTCGTCGGCGCCGCGGTGCTGGTCGAGCGGGCCGGTGCGGCCGGGTGCTGGCTCGTATGGCAGCCGCAAGACAGCACACCGAGCAGAATGGCGATGGCCAGCCGAACGGTCGTCGTCGAGATCATCGAAGTCAAGCAAAGTAGGTCCAACGCCGGTTGTCGCCCAACCGGGCGGGATCGGGGTGAATCGTGATGACACCGTTGTGTTAGCGACGCGCATTCCCGGCGCTTTACGGACACTACGAACATAGAGTATGGTCGTGCTGCAAGTCAGCGAATATTCACTTTAGATCCTTGCCGCGAAGGCCTTTGTTCATGGCTCGATACACGTCCGCCTCAGTGAAAAGGCGAAAGCCTAATCCCGCGGAGCGCCGCCGCGATCTGTGCGATACGGCGATCGAGCTGTTGGCTGCCGACGGCGCAAAGGGGTTGAGCCACCTCAAGGTGGACCGCAAGGCCGCCGTTCCCGACGGCACCACCTCGTTCTATTTCCGCACCCGTTCCGCACTGCTGCGTGCGGTCGCCGAGCGGCTGGCCGAGCTGGATCTGGAACGGTTGCAGTCTATCGCCGACAGCGCCGGCCGCCGGGGGGACAACCCCACGCCGTCGCTGTTGTCGGAAGTGGTGATTCAGGCCGGCACCGAGCCGCAGTTGTCCTGGACCAAGGCCCGGTATGAGCTGACGATGCAGGCGGCACGCGATCCCGCGATGGCCGCGATCCTGCAGCAGGCCACGGACGCATTCACCAAGCTGCACCGCGAGATTCTCGTGCAACTCATGCCGCACGGCGCCGATCTGGAATCGGCTGTCGTCGAGGATCTGAGCAACGTCACGCTGACGTTCATCAACGGTCTGCTGATGCGTGCCGCCCATGGCGACCTGGTCGTTGGCAGTCCGGAGCAACTCGACGCGATCCTGACGGCCATCGCCACCGGCATCCTGAAGAGTCCGGACAAGGGCCGGCTGACCGAGAGCGGCGATGTGCATTCGGCGAACGGCCGCCGTGCCGTGGCTTCCGGCTGACCGTGGCCATCGCCGGATCAGACGGGCGACGCGCCGTGTTTCATGGCTTTGGGTCTTGCCAGGGCATCCTCTATATGGTTCTCTACGAGAATAGAGTAAGCCGACGTTCACGGGCCGTCGGCGAGCCCATCGTCAGCCAAGCCCGTGCGTTTGTCAGAGCAAACGCATTTAAGCGGAGTGTACAAATTGCCCGAACCGGGTCCGGCGCTCGGCATCCGGAATCGGAAGCGCTAGGAGGGATTTCGTGACGGCCAGCACCGAGAGCCATGTCAGTTTCGATCCGTACGATGTCGATCTCATCGCCGACCCGTATCCCATGTTCGCGCGCTTGCGTGACGAGGCGCCGCTGTACTACAACACGGAATACGACTTTTACGCGCTGAGCCGATTCGCCGATGTCAACAAGGGCATCATCGACCACGGCACGTACAGCTCAGCGCGGGGCGTGATCATGGAGCTGATCAAGGCCAACCTCGAGATCCCGTCGGGTTTGCTGATCTTCGAGGACCCGCCAATCCACGACGTGCACCGCAAGCTGCTGTCGCGGATGTTCACCCCCCGCAAGATTGCCGCGCTGGAGCCGATGATCCGCGAGTTCTGCGCGCAATCGCTGGATCCGTTGGTGGGCTCCGGCCGGTTCGACTTCGTCACCGACCTGGGCGCGATCATGCCGATGAAGGTCATCAGCGCACTGCTCGGGATTCCCGAAGCCGATCAGGAGTACATCCGCGATCGCGGTAACGCCCAACTACGCACCGAGCCCGGCAAGCCGATGAGTGCCGCCGAGCATGGCTTGTCAGTGGGTGAGCAGTTCGAGGCCTACATCGACTGGCGGGCCGACAATCCGTCCGACGACATCATGACCGAGCTGCTCAACGTCGAATTCGTCGACGAGACCGGGACCACCCGGCGGCTGCGACGCGAGGAGATTCTCGTGTACCTCAACGTGGTGGCCGGGGCGGGCAACGAAACGACAACGCGGCTGATCGGTTGGGCGGGCAAGGTTCTCGCGGAGCACCCCGACCAACGCCGCGATCTCGTCGAAAATCCGGCGTTGATCCCGCAGGCGATCGAGGAGCTGCTGCGCTTCGAGCCGCCCGCGCCGCACATGGCCCGCTATGTGACTCGCGATGTCAATCTGTATGACCAGACGGTGCCGGAGGGCAGCGTCATGCTGATGCTGATCGGCGCCGCCTGCCGCGACGAGCGTCAGTTCGGCCCCGACGCGGGCGAATTCAATATTCATCGGGCCGCTCGGCCGCACCTCACGTTCAGCGTCGGAGCCCACTTCTGCCTGGGCTCGGCGCTGGCCCGACTGGAAGGCCGTGTCGCCCTGGAAGAAATCCTCAAGCGCTTCCCGGAGTGGGAGCCCGATCTGGCCCACGCCACGCTCAGCCCGACGTCATCGGTGCGGGGCTGGGAAACGCTGCCGACGCTGGTGCCCTGATGACCGGCCGGGTTGCGGGCAAGGTCGCCTTCATCAGCGGGGCGGCTCGCGGTCAAGGCCGCAGCCACGCGATGCGCCTGGCCCAGGAGGGCGCCGACATCATCGCGATCGACGTGTGCGGACCGATCGATAACCTGGCCTATCCGCATTCCACCCCTGAGGATCTCGCCGAGACCGCCGACCTGGTCAAGCGCCTCGACCGCCGCATCGTGACCGCACAGGTGGACGTCCGCGACTACGAGGGACTCAAAGCCGCCGTGGACAGCGGTGTGGAACAACTCGGCCGGCTCGACATCATTGTCGCCAACGCGGGCGTGGGCACCGACGGCCGCAAGCTGCACAAGATCCGGGAGAACGTCTGGCAGGACATGATCGACATCAACCTGAGTGGCGTCTGGCACACGGTCAAAGCGGGTGTACCGCATATTCTTTCGGGCGGCCACGGCGGGTCGATTGTGCTCACCAGCTCGGTCGGCGGGCGTAAGGCCTACCAGAACACCGGCCACTACGTGGCCGCCAAGCACGGCGTCATCGGGCTGATGCGCGCCTTCGCCGTCGAACTGGGCCCGGACATGATCCGGGTCAACTCGGTGCTGCCTACTCAGGTCAGCACGACGATGGTGATGAACGACAACACCTACCGGCTCTTTCGCCCGGACCTGGCCGAGCCCGGGCCCGAAGACTTCGCCCCGATCTCGCAGATGATGCATACCTTGCCGGTGCCCTGGGTGGACCCGGTGGATATCAGCAACGCTGTCTTGTTCTTCGCCTCTGATGAATCACGTTATGTCACTGGCGTTTCGCTTCCTGTTGACGCGGGCAGCTTGCTCAAATAGCACTAACTCAAATAAGCACAACGAAGTGGAGAAAGCTCATGCCTGAATTCGACTATGAAGAAATGAAGAAAGAAGCCGAGCAGTACATCAAGTTCGAAAAGGACAAGAAGAACCGAATCGCCTACATCACCTTCGATCGCCCGGAGGCGCAGAACGCCACCAGCTTGGGCATGCGGCAGAACTACGCCGATCTGATCCACAAGTGCAATGTGGACGACGACGTCAAGGTCGTCGTAATCCGCGGTGAGGGCCAGGATTTCGGTAGTGGTGGGGACCTGCCCGAGCAGCGCCCCATGCTCGAGAACCCCGGCATGCCGCTGCTGCACGAGCTCGCGATCAACGACGACGATGTGAAGTACCCGCCGGGTGGCTCCTACCGCTACCTGTCCACCGTCACCGACTTCTACGCCAAGGCGCGTGCGGGCAACCGTCCGCTCCAAGAGCTCCGCAAGATCAGCATCATCGAGGCCAAGGGGTACTGCTACGGCTGGCACTTCTACCAGGCCGGCGACGCTGACCTGGTGATCTCCTCCGACGACGCCCTGTTCGGACACCCCGCGTTCCGGTATGTCGGCTGGGGACCGCGACTGTGGTGGTGGGCCGAGACCATGGGCCTGCGGAAGTTCTCCGAAATGCTGTTCACCGGACGGCCTTTCAGCGCCAAGGAGATGTACGACTGCGGCTTCGTCAACAGCGTCGTGCCCCGCGACAAGCTGGAAGCCGAGACGCTCAAATACGCGATGGCATGCTCACGGTCCCGCCCGACCGACACGGTCGCGGTGCAGAAGACCTTCCTCGAGTTGTACAAGCAGCACAAGGGCGAGTACTTCGGCAGCCTGCTGACCGGCATGGTCGAGGGCATGCTGCCGATGATCCAAAACGACGCGCAGAACGACGTCGACCTCACCGGGGGCACGTTCGAAAAAGGCCTGAACAACGTGGTGAAGGACAACGACATGAACTTCCCACCGGAGTGGCGCCTGAGCCGCTCGGGACGCGCGAAGCCCTGATCGTTTTGGGAGAGCTCACATGTCGGCGCTGACGGGTTTCAGGGTCGTTGAGCTGGCGGGGTCGGTCGCGGGCGAGTACTGCGGAAAGCTGTTGGCTGACTTCGGCGCCGAGGTGATCAAGGTCGAGGCGGCGGGGCGCGGTAGCCCAACTCGGGCTATGGCGCCCGTCCTCGACGACGGGACCGGATGCGACGGCAGTGCGCTGTTCGCCTACCTCAACACGAACAAACAGTCCGTCGTTCTCAACACCACCTCGGCGGCCGATGTCGAGTGCCTGCACAAGCTCATCGACTCCGCCGACGCGGTCATCGATGACGGCGCAACGAGCTGGGCGGACCGGCACCCGGGTGTGGTGTTCTGCTCGATCACCCCGTTCGGGCAAGATGCCCCGGCCGAATACGCGAGTGCGAAGAGCATCAACGTATTCCACGCCAGCGGCTGGGGATATCACACGCCCAGCCATCCGGATCCCAGCAAGCCACCGCTGCAGGGACCGGGCCGGTTCATGGCCGATTACGAAGCGGGACTGGATGCGGCGCTGTGCGTGGCGTCAGCGTTGTTCGGGCGTCTGCACACCGGCCGGGGCGAGTCCATCGACATCTCCCAGCATGCCGTGCTGGTATCCCGTGCCGATTGCATTCTGGGGCGCCTGATCACCGGCGAAGTCCCCGCCCTGGGTACCCGCGACGATTACGACCAGCAGGGCCCGGCATCGTTTTTCGCCTGCGCCGATGGCTTCGTCTACTTGTACATGACCAGCCGCGCGCACTGGCTCGGCGTCAAGAAGCTGATGGGGCAACCGGAATGGCTCGATGACTTCGACGACGACTGGCTGGAGTTCTCGGTCACTCCGGAAAAAGTTGCGGCGTTCCAGCAGGGATTCGCGGCGTGGGTCCGCGACCTCGCGAAGGAGACGGCGGCCGACGAAGCCCAACGCCTGGGCGTGCCGCTGGTTCCGGTCAACGACGCCGCGGATCTGCACCAGTCGCCACAGTACCGCCACCGCAGCTTCTTTTCCGACGTCAGCCACCCCGTGTTGGGCGATGCGGCATACCCCACCGTGCCGTACCTGCTGAGCGCATCGCCTGCTGAAATCACCACGGCCGCACCTACTCTCGGCCAGCACACCGCGCCGATACTGGATCGGCTCACTACTGGGCACCCGCCGCCGGCGGTGCGGGCGGCACAACTGAAGCCGCCGAAGAACCCACGCGGTGGCCCCCTGGAAGGCGTGCGCGTCGTCGAGCTGACGAAGGTGTGGGCCGGCCCGTACGCCGGCAAGCTGCTGGCGCTGCTGGGCGCCGAGGTGATCAAGGTCGAAGCGGCGGCTCTTCCCGAGGAGATGCGGGCCTACGGCGGCACCGACATCAACCACGCGCCGTTCTTTCTGAGCATCAATCCCGAGATCCTCAGCGTGGACCTCGACATCAAGTCGGCCGCGGGCATAGCGCAACTGCGTGAGCTGATTGCCCGTAGCGACATCGTCATCAACAACCTGCGACCGGGCGCCATGGAACGCCAAGGCCTGGGGTACCAGCAGCTCACCGAGATCAAACCGGACATCATCTCGGTCTCGATCAAGATGTGGGGCAACGACGGACCGCTCGGTGACCAGACCGGCTACGCGCCCTGCTTCGCCGCGCTGGCCGGACTCGCTCCGCTGGTCGGGTATCCGGGTGGGCCACCGCTGGGAACCAGCATGCGTTACGGGGATTCCACGGTCGGCGCCGCGGCCGCGTACGCGGCCGTGGTCGCACTGCTGCACCGCGAGCTCAGTGGCACAGGGCAATTCGTCGACATCTCGGCCGTCGAAACGCTCTCCTCGATGATCGGCGACTGCCTGCTGGAACAAAGCCTCACCGGACGACGCCTCGGGCCCGACGGGAATAACCACGCCGACATGTGCCCGCACGGCTGCTACCCCTGTTCGGACGGCTCGTGGATCAGCGTGGCGGTCGCCAGCGACGACGAATGGCGCCGGTTGTGCGAGGTGCTCGATGCTCCCGCACTGGCCGACGATCCCCGCTACGCCGCAGCTGCGGACCGGCGAAAGCACGTTGACGCGCTCGACGCCGATCTCGCGCTGCTGACCCGAAGCCTCGATGCCGAAGATCTCGCACGTCGTCTGCGCGTTGCGGGCGTGCCGGCCACCAAGAGCGCCAGCGCGATTGATGTGATTGGCGATCAACAACTCTGGGATCGCGAGTTGTACCGCTTTGTCTCTGATCACCGCGAAGGCCAGCGTCCAATATTGGGGCCGTCATGGCGGTTGGCACGCGGGCCCGTACGCGTTGAGCGGGGCGCGCCCGACTTGGGCGAGGACACCGACTATGTTCTCCACGAAATACTGGGCGTGGATGTGCCGTCGCAGGCGGCCGGATCACCGACGACGGGCGGAACATGACGGCGACACTGACGCAGACCGTGGCCCTGGTGACCGGTGCCAGCAGCGGCATCGGCGCGGCAACAGCGAAAGGTTTGGCGTCCCAGGGAGCTGCGGTTGCCCTGCTGGCACGCCGGGCCGAGCGGCTGGCGGAACTGAAAGCCGACATCGAATCCTCCGGTGGCACAGCGCTCGTCGTGCCGGCCGACGTCACCGATGCCGAGCAAGTGGCCGCCGCCGTGCGACAAACCATCGCGGAGTTGGGACGCCTCGACATCCTGGTCAACAATGCCGGCCTGATGCAGTCGGCGCCCGCGACCGAGGCGTCGGTCAAGGACTGGGATCAGATGGTGGGTGTCAACGTGCAGGGAGTCCTGTATGCCACCCGCGCGGCGCTGCCACACCTGATCGAGGCGGCCGCGGACTCCGCGCGGGGCGTGGCCGACCTGGTCACCATCAGTTCCACCGCCGGCTGGGTGGCCCGCCCGAACACCGCGGTCTATTCGATGACCAAATTCGGCGTGAACGCGTTCAGCGAGGGGCTACGGCAAGAGGTGCTCGGCAAGCGGGTCCGGGTCGGAGTGGTGGGTCCCGGAACCGTCGATACCGAAATCTTCAGCCACCTGACCGAATCGGCGCGGGCGGCGATCGAACGGCAGACGGCCGGCATGGTCAAGCTGCGGCCCGAGGACATCGCAGATGCGGTGCTGTTCATGGTGACCCGCGACCGCCGGGTGGCCGTCAACCACATGCTGGTGCGCGCTGCCGAACAGACCTGGTGACCGTGACGCATCCCGAGGATCACCGCTGGGTCACCGGTGACCAGTCCGGGTTGGCGTTTCCCGCTGACCCTGCGTCGTTGCGCGACGGCGGGGCACGGTTTCTCACCGACGCATTCCGGGCTTCGGGCATCCTCACCGACGGCAATGCCGTCACCGGGATTACGAACTTCGCCGAGGTGCGCGGCGGCAGCACGGGACGCAAGGTCATGCTGTCGGTCGAATACGACCTGGCCGCGCCGGGCCTGCACGCCGAACTGTTCGTCAAGTTCTCCCGCGATCTCGACAACCCGGTGCGTGATCGCGGCAAGACGCAGATGGAGCCGGAGGTGCGATTCGCCTCGCTGTCGCGGGCACCCGGATTTCCCATCGCGGTGCCCAGCGCGTTCTTCGGCGACTACCACCAGCGGAGCGGAACCGGGATTCTTATCACGGAACGAATCCGATTCGGCGACAACGGAATCGAACGGCAATATCACAAGTGCCTTGACTACGAAATGCCCGAACCGCTCGAACATTACCGCGCGCTGCTGTCCGCGCTGGCCCGGCTTGCGGGAACCCATCGATCCGGGCGGCTTCCGGCGGCGCAGACCGCGCATTTTCCGCTCGACGTGCAGGCCGCGACGGTGGGAGAGCGGGCACCGTTGTCCGGAGAAAAACTGGAACGCCGGGTGAACGAGCTGGCCGAATTCACCGAAACCCATCCCGGGCTGTTGCCCGCGAACGTCGGCTCACCGGAATTCCTGGGACGCCTGCGCGACGACGTGCTCCGCCTCGCGCACCACGAGCACACCGTCACCAGCCAACTGGCCAACGACGCCGACTACGTCGCGCTGTGCCATTGGAACGCCAACATCGACAACGCGTGGTTTTGGCGAGACACCGACGACGTTCTGCATTGCGGCCTGATGGACTGGGGATGCGTCAGCCAAATGAATCTGGGCATGGCCATTTGGGGCGCCATGTCCGCCGCCGAAACCGAGCTGTGGGAAATCCATCTCGACGAATTGCTGCAGCTGTTCGTCACCGAAGTCGATCGTCACGGCGGACCGCCGCTCGATCCATTCCGGTTGCGCCGCCACACATTGCTTTACGCGGCCGCGATGGGAGTCGCCTGGCTGTTGGATGTCCCGGCCTTGATTCGCAAGCGATTCGACACCGTGCCAAGCACGCGTAAGGATCCGCGCATCAGGGATGACGAAAGTGTGCGCGCGCCACTGCAGATGTTGTCAAACCTGCTGAGCGCGTGGGAGCGGCATCATGTGGGTGACATGCTCGTCGACGCCCTGGCAGAAGGGGTTTCGTGAGCTAGGGCGCGTCGTCGTCTCGGTCTTGGAGCAGCTTTTCGGGATGGTGGAATGTGTTGATGCGTGGTTGGCCACGGTCCAAGTGCGGGGGCGGAAGCCATTCGGTGTCGCCGTTAGCGTTCTTGCGCGTCGTCCAACCCGTCTCGACGAGCCGGTTGTCGATCCCACACGCAAGGGTCAGCTCGTCGATGTCGGTGCGGCGGTTGGTGGTCCAGCCCCGAACGTGGTGGACCTGGCTGTGGTATGCGGGCGCGTTGCAGCCGGGTTTCGTGCATCCACGGTCTTTGGCGTACAGCATGATTCGTTGTGCGGGGGAAGCCAGCCGCTTGGTGTGGTACAGCGCGAGGGGCTTGGCGCTGTCGAAAAGAGCCAGGTAGTGATGAGCGTGGCTGGCCATCCGAATTAAATCCGACATCGGCACCACGGCGCCGCCGCCGGTGAAGCCCTTGCCTGCCGCGGCTTCGAGATCCTTCAGGGTGGCAGTGATGACAATCGATACGGGCAGGCCGTTGTGCTGGCCCAGCTTTCCCGCAGTCAATAGGCCCCGCAACCCGGCCAGCAGGCCGTCGTGGTTGCGTTGGGCTTGGTTGCGGGTGTCACGCTTGACCGCGTTCTCATCCGGTGTCTCGTCGACGATGGGTGTGTGGTCGTCGGGGTTGCATGCGCCGGGGGCGGCCAGCTTGGCCAGCACGGGTTCGAAGGTGGCGCGGGCTTCGGGGGTGAGGTAGCCGCTGATGCGCGACATACCGTCGTATTCTTGCCGGCCGACGGTGATTCCACGCTTGCGGGCCCGTTCCTCGTCGCTGAAAGCCCCGTCTGGATTGAGCCAGTCCATGATGCGCTGGGCGTACTTGGCCAACTCATCGGGACGATACCCGCCGGCCTTATCGGCCAGATCCTTATCAGCGGCTTCTCGAGTGAAGAGGTCTACCTCTGCTGGCAAGTGACCAAAGAAACTGCGGATTACCCGCACGTGCCCATCGCCGATTACCCCCTCGCGTTGGACAGCCGCCGTTGCGCTCAATTTGGGCGCCAAAGGCTCACCGGTGAGCGCTCGACGTTCCCCGAGATCGGCGGCTTCGTCGATCCGCCGACCGGCCTCGGCCTTGGTGGTGCGCCACCGATCGGCAAGCGCCGAGCGCAAATTGCCGCCCAGTTCTGCTTCGCTTGCCTGTGCGCCGAGTTGGTTGATCAATGCGTGCTGCGGGGCACGCAGCCGACGCACGACGCGTTCCATGCGCTCCAGCGCTCGCAATCGTTCGGCGGTGGTGAACACGTCGAAGGACAACTCGCACAAGTGGTTCAGGTCGGAATCGAGCGCATTGAAGACCTCGACGATCTCTTCACGACTAGTCGAATCCATACCTCAGATTTTATGAAAGGGTACCGACAAGAAGCGTCGCACTGTGATCACTGAAGCTACAGTGACGCAAGTGATTTCAGCTTTCGAGCCAGGAAGGGCTGGTGGTCAGCACATCGACACCGTCGTCGGTGATGTGGACGGTGTCTCGACGGAACACCGCGCCGAGGCCCTGCTGCCACACGTAGCCGGTGATCGCCAACACCATCCCGGCCTCGAGCTGGTCGAGTTCGCCCGCAGCTACCAGCGTTTCGGACACCACGGGCGGGTCGAAACCCAGCCCCAGCCCGTGCGCGATCGGCATCGGCGGTATCTGCTCGCCGGCGGCGTCATACGCAGCGAGCAGTTCGCGGATAGACGCACCGGGGCGACAGGCACCAAGCATGTTGTCGTACAGCGTATTCGACCGCTCGAACAGCTTGCGGGCCTCGTCATCGACCGCATCGCCGACCGGCCAGGTTCGGCCCACCTCGGCGACATAGCCGTTCGCCAGGGCCCCTGCGGCGAAGGCGACGAGGTCGCCCGGCCGGGCCTCGGCCTGACCGCGACGCCACGGGTGTTCCCGCGAAGTCACCCACGCGGCGTCCTGGGTGGCCGGCGTGCTCACTCCGCCCGCGGCCATCGCCTCCATCATGACCCCGGCCAGCGTCCGCTCCGACACCCCTGGCGCCAATTCGGCTCGGGCAGTGGCGAGTCCGTGTTCGGCGATACGAAGTGCGGCGTCCATTGCCGCGATTTCCTCGGGCGTCTTGATGCGCCGCGCCGCGCGCATCGCCGGCTCGGCATCGACGAGTTCGGCATTCGGGAACGCGTCGGGCAGCAACTTGGCGAAAGTCGGTGTGATCGCATCGGTTCCGACCCGTCGCGCGGATTCGGCGCCGTCGACCTTCTTCAGCACGTCGATGAGCGTCATCGGGTTCCAGGCAAGTCCGTACAGGTGATCGTGGTCGATCTCGTCCGGAACCCCCTCGTCGTCGGTGCTGTTGAGGTAAATGTCCCCGGTGGCGCGCACCAGCACGCACATCGGACCGAACGGTCGGGTTCCGGCTATCCACAGCTGCGGCGCGCCGGTGACGTAGCGGATATTGGCTTGCCGCCCGAGTACCAGGATGTCGAGGCCGTGTTTGGCCATTTCGGCGAGCGCGCGTTCCCGGCGTCCGGAGCGTAGTGCCCGAGTGTCGGGCAGAACTTCAGTCGCCATAAGGGGTGTAGGGGTAGTCGGTAATCTGCGCGTAGCCGTCTTCGGTGATCACCACGATCTCCTCACTGCGATAGCCTCCTGTTCCGTCCTCCCACATCACGGGTTCGAGGACCAGGACCATTCCGGGCGGAAAGACAAAGTTGTCGTCGAACTCCTCGCCGAGATCCGTTCCGATCATCGGTGCTTCGGCGGGGTAGGTGCCGATGCCGTGGCCCAGATAGAAGTGCGGAAGCCACGGTTTGCGGCCACCGTTGGCCGCGATCGCCGCCCGCGCCAAATCCCCGGAGGTCACACCGGCTTTGGTCACCGCGAGCACGGCGTCCAGGACTGCTCGCCACTGCCGGAATTGATCCTGCTGTCGTGACGTCGGTTTCTCGCCGACCACCCAGGTTCGGCCGAAGTCGGAGCAGTATCCGGCATAGGTGATGCTGATATCGGTCCACAGCACGTCGCCAGCTGCGAGTTCGCGATCGGTGGGTAGCAGCGGCAGCGCGAGATCCCCATGCGTGGTCCAGACGCCGGCTTCCCGTGAACTCGGCATCACCTGCCAGATGGCCTCGAGCATGTTGGTGGTGGCCCCCAATTCGAAGGCGCGACGCACGAACGTGGCCGAAAGATCAATCTGCCGTACGCCCGGCACCAGCGCCTGCTGCACGTCGACAATGGCTTGTTCGGTGATGCGGGCCGCCCTGCGCAGACACGACAGCTCGTCACGGGTCTTCACCAACTGCGCGGCTCCGAGCACGATCGCCGCGTCGGTCGGCGGTCCCGCGGGAAATAGCTTGGGCGCCGCTCGTTGCATTGCCCCGGTGAGTTCGTCCACGGCGATGCTGGCGCCCGGCGGGACGAGCTGTGCCAGCTGCCGCGCGAAATCTTCGACACCGTGCTCGAATTCGAGGTAGGCGGGGCCGTGCAGATGGTCGTCGGGCACTGGTGTTTCCGCCGCGGCTCCGCTGCGGAACGGCATGAACAGATGCGGATGCACGTCATCGGCCAGCACCACCGCGACCGGACGTTCCACGTGCGAGAGACCGGCGTCCAAGAGCGGCCAGCTGGCCCCCGTCGCGTATCCGACGTAGCCGTTCATCAGCAGGATCAGCGCGTCAACGCCATGTTCAGCCATCGCGGACCGCAGCCGCGCTCCCACTTCGGTACGCATGCGGGCCCAGTCCGGCTCGTCGGGTGCATCAAGGAGCGAGGCGCGGGCAGCCACTGTGTTCGTCATGAGCAAGGCCCTCTAGATTCCCAGGAATTTCTTGATGTTGCCGCCGACAACACGCACCGCATCCTCGGGCCCCACGGCCTCGACCACCGCGGCCAGCGACCTCTCCGAATAGCCGAAAGTGCTTTCGTTGTGCGGATAGTCAGATGACCACATCACCCTGTCGATCCCGATCTCGTCGATCTGTCGCAGGCCCAGGCCGTCAACCATGAACGAGGCGCACATGTGCGTGTCCCAGTAGTAGCGGATGTCATGTTCGGGCTGGTGTGCCAGCATGTGTTGATAGGAGGCCAGAACGTGCTCGGCGTCCTGCAACGCGGTTGGTACCCAGGCTATTCCGCCCTCGAACCAGCCGACCCGAAGCCGTCGATGCCGGTCGAGGATGCCGCCGAAGATGTACTTGGAGAACATCTCCCGAAACGAGTCGATGTTGACCATCATCGCCACCGCGACGCTGTTGACCTCGCTCGGGAACTTCGGCTGACTCTCCCCGATGTGGTGAGTGATGGGCAGAGCGGCCTCTTCGATCTCATCCCATACCGCGCTCATCGGCGTGCTGGAGTAATCGATCGGCTGGCCGTTCTCGTCGTTGCCGGGGCTGATTGGCATCAGAAACGTTTTGAGCCCCAACGACTTCAGTTCGGTGAGGGTGCGACGGGCGCCGCGGGGATCCCACCAGTTGATCAATCCCACTCCGTAGCAATGGCCGCCTGCTTGTTCCTGAACCTCGGCGAGGTGCTCGTTGTAGACCCGGAAGATCCGCTCGCGAATGTTGTGGTCGGGGTGGTGGAACAGCGCGAGGACCGCGTTGGGGAAGGCCAGCTCCTTGTCGACGCCGTCCTCGGCGAGCTCACGGACTCGGGCGTCGATGTTGTTGGTGGCCGCCCCGGCCAGGTCGTCGTATTGCATCAGCACCGCGCTGAAATCGCCGACCACCATTGACTGTCCCGGTTGGCCAAGCAAGTACGCGCCGTCCTCGTACCAGATCCGCGGCGCCTGATCTTTGAGGTCGTCGGGGAAGCGCTCATAGAAGATGTCGTCGGCCACCGAGATGTGGTTGTCGGCGGAGAACACCTCGGTGCCGGGCGGCAGACCGGTGTTGAATTCCGCCGCGTGGCCCCGGCGGTTCTTGGGGGCGCCGATGACGCCGTCGGGGTACAGGGTGTGGGCTGGGCCGGACATCATCGTCCCTTCGTTGCGATCACCTGCTGAGCACACCGATCCGTTCCAGGTCGGCGAGGTATTTCTCGATCAACTGCTGCGAGACGTGGGGGATGGCGCGACCGGAGTGTTCGACCGCGGACCGGAATTGCGCGCCGGGTACCGGTGATCCGGCGATAGCGAGCATGGGTTCACGGTAGACGTCCAGCACGGTGAGGACCGATTGGGTGCGCTGCCGTTCCGGCAGGGCGCGCATGGAGGTCTCGAACCTGGCCAGCCAGCTCGGGTAGTCGCCGATCTTCTCGACCGGGTAACCCGCGGCGATGATCCAGTCGACGAAGGTGTCCATGGAGATGCCGTCGTCATGCGGGTTGGTGGTGTTGTACGTGTCGAAGCTGCTGCCGTGCCGCGGGCCGATCGCGGCGATCGCCTCGGCAAGGAAGTCGACCGGCAGGCCCTCGTAGTGCGGCCTGGCGTCACCGGCCTGGTAGAAGGATCGGGGAGCGACGCCGGTGGCCACCAGACTCAACAGCAGGCGCGTGAAGATGTCCGGCGCGTTGAGCTGTCCGGCATAACGGCTGTCGGCGAGGATCATGCCCGGCCGGAACACCGCCACGGGCAGGCCACACAGATCGTGTGCCTCGCGCATCAACACCTCGCCGGCCCACTTGCTGATCCCATAGCCGTTGGCGTAGCTGTTGCCGACGACACAGGCGGGAACGGAGCGGCGGATGTCGGTGTCTTCATCCACGAGCTGATGGGCCACGGCACTGACGCCCATCGTGGAGATGTAGTGGATCGGTTTGAGTTTGGCGCTGATCGCCAGCCGGATCACTTCGGCGGTACCAACGACGTTGGGGCCGAACAGCTGTTGGTAGGGCTTGGCGACGCCGTAGGAGACCATCGGTTTGTAGCCGTGCCGGGCGTTGGGGTCGTCGAAGGTCAGCTTCGGTTGCGTCGCGGCGATGCTGCTCACGGTCACCACCCGCGACGCTTTCGCCGCGCGCAGCAGTGGCAGCAGGTGCCCGGTCAGCGCGAAGTGGCCCAGGTGGTTGGCGCCGAACTGCAACTCGAAGCCGTCGCTGGTTTCCTGGCGCTGCGGCGGAGTCATGACGCCGGCGTTGTTGATCAAGATGTCGATCGGCCGGCCCTCGGCCGCCAGTTCTTCGCCGAGTGCCGCAACGCTTTCCAATGACGCCAGATCCAGCTGTTTGATGCTGAGTTTGCCGGCGGGCACGTCGCGGTGGATCTCGGCAATCGCGGCCTCGCCCTTGGCCCTGCTCCGGATGGCCATCACAACATCGGCGTCCGCGGCCGCCAATCGCTTCGCCAGGCCGAATCCCAGACCACTGTTGGCCCCGGTGACGACCGCTAGCTTGCCGGACAGGTCCGGAGATCCGGCTTCACCATGTCACGGGAAGCTCGTAGACGCCGTAGGCCAAGGTGTCGTGCTTGAACGGAAGCTGCTCCACCGGCACCGCCAGCCGCAAAGTCGGTACGCGACGCAGCAGCGTGGGCAGCACGATCTGTAATTCCATGCGGGCCAACTGCTGTCCCACGCATTGGTGGCGGCCGTAGCCGAACCCGACGTGCGCGCCGTCGTCGCGGGTGAGGTCGAGCTGGTCTGCGTTGGGGAATTGGCGGGTATCCCAGTTCGCCGGTGCGACATCGAGAATGATGCCTTCGCCCGCACGGATGGTCTCGCCGCCGACGTCGATGTCCTCGACGGCGATGCGACGCTGACCCGTTTGGATGATGCTCAGGTAGCGCATCAGCTCCTCGACGGCGTTGGCGATCGCCTTCGGATCGTCGGTGTCGCACAACAACTGCCGCTGTTCGGGGTGCTCGAGCAGGGCCGCAATGCTCAGGCTGATCATGTTCGCGGTGGTCTCGTGCCCGGCGATCAGCACGCCGAGGGCCAGCTGTGTGGCCTCGCGCACGCTGATTTCTTCGGCGTTCACCCGCTCCGCCAGATCGGACACCAAATCCTCTGAGGGACTCTGCATCCTGGTGCGAATCAGGTTGGCGATGTACTTCGCCAACGAGGCGGCACCCTGAGCCGTGTCCTCTTCGGTCGCGTAGCGTCCGGTGCCCCGTTGGGCTTGCTCCTGGAAGAAATCCGCGTCCTCGTAGGGCACGCCCAACAACTCACTGATGACCAGGGAGGGGACGGGCAGCGCCAGCGTGCTCACGATGTCACCAGGCTTGGGTCCCGCCAACAGGGCGTCGATGCGTTCGTCGGCGATTTTCTGCACCGCCGGGCGCAGCCCTTCGACGCGCTTGAAAGTGAAGGGTTTTGACAACATCCGGCGGTAGCGCGTGTGCTCCTCGGCGTCGGAGGTGAACACCGACCGCGGCCGTTTGTGTACGGTCGCCAGCATCCCCTCGTTCCAGTGCGGATAGCCCGGCAGCCGGTCGTCGACGCTGGTGCGCGAATCGGTGAACAGCAACCGTATCGCGTCGTAGCCGTGGATCAACCACGGTGTGCTGCCATCCCAGATCCGGACCCGGCTTAGTTGCCTGGTTGCGTTGAGCGCCAACGACTCCGGGGGAGGAGCGAACGGGCAGCCCGCGGCCCGCGTCATCGGGAAGTCCGGGATGTCGGTGGCAGCATCAGTGGAGATGTCGGTCATCGTGCTCCTTGATTTTTCGCCGGTGGTCAGTCGCCCGCTGCAATCACGTGAACCGGCGCTCGCCACAATCCGACAATCGCGTCGATCAAGCCCTCACCGGCGACCGGCCAAGCCGAACGCGACCGCGTCCCGTGCTCGGCCAGGGCGCCTTCATGCTCGGCACAGGTGTGCATCAGCAGATTTCGGACCATGACGATCCGTTCGGATCGCACTCGCTTGGGCAGATCGGGAAGGCAGCGGTTGATGCCCTCGATCGTCTGCACGAGCTTGGGGGACATCAGCGCGTCTTTGGTGACGACGTGGTGATAGGTGGGGTCGGCCATGGCCTGGGCCGCGAAACGCGCGTACCAGCTTGGCGTGCCCAGTGCGGCTAGGTGGTCGGTGAGTGGGCGCACCAAGGTGCTGACCCAATCCCGCAACTCGGTCGAATCGCCGATGTCGGTCAACATCTGGGCACGGAGTTCTTCGATCGGCTCGCGGTGTTTGCTTTCGATCGCGCGCAGCAGTTCGGTCCGTGTTCCGAAGTGATAGCAAGCGGCGGCGTTGTTTCCTTGCCCGGCCGCTTCGCTGATCTGCCGGTTGGATACGGCATACATTCCGCGCTCGGCAAATAACCATTCGGCGGCCGACAGGATCGCCTCTCGCGTGCCCGTCGACCGGTGGGAGCGCTCCGTCCGCTCGGCCTTCACCGCCTCAGTGAACACGGCTCAGCGGATTAAATCAAGCAATTTATTTAATGCGGGTCACTGCCGTTCTAGCTGGGCTTCCTGAGATGCGGCCCCAGCAGTGACTGCCAGCCGCGCTGCATGTTTTGAAACTCTTCCTCGCAGTTGCCGGCTCGATCCTTCGGCAGGTCTCCCGACGCGACGATGCTGGCATTGGCGCCCGGATTGGAACCCTAGATCCAGCACTCCCAGTTGTACATCCGGGTGATATCCATGGAATGCCCGTCCCAGAAGGGCAATTCGTTGGCGTCGCCGGCCTCTTTCGCGCTCAGCTTCCATTCCGTGGCGGTGTTGGTTGCGATGCGAACACCGTCGGGATAGGGCTTTCCGTCGGCGCCGAGTTAAGGAGCATGAACGCGGAAAGTTGGTCGGCCACGTCCTCCTCGCGCCCGGTGAACGCCAGCTGATAGATGGCGAGCGTGGCGTGACCGAGTTCGTGGTAGGCCGCAGAGATCGTTTCGTCGACGGCGGGAGTCGCCGGATCGGAAATTCCGTTCCCCGCGGCGAGCTTCTCGGCGTGCTCCCTGGCCTCGTAGCAGAGTTGTATCTCGTTTGCGTCGGGAAGGTAGAAATCATTGTTCGCATCGCATTGCTTGCCGACCACCCCCATGTCGGACGGCAGCGTCAAGGTGTCCTCGATGTGCGCAGCCAGATCCTCCAATACCTTCGCGTCCTGCATGAGTTGGCGGCCGCGCTGCGCGTCCGGCGTGGTGGCATCCTCATAGCGGATCTTCACCGCCCCGGACGGCGCGGGTGATGCCGGGTCGCTTGGTTGCTTCGGCTTCGGCGCCGCCGTCGACGACTGTGCGGCAGGGGGATTGGAGCCGGCCTGGTGGCTGGTAGACCCGCCACACCCGGCCGTGGAGAGGAGCGCCACACATACCACGGCCACGGCCATCGGTGTCGTCATCGCTGTCGTCGTTGTCACTCGCCCCACCCCGTCCTATCCGTGCTTTAGCCCGCCAGCCCCAACTTGGCGGCCGCATCGTGTTTCTGGCCGACATCGGTCACGAAGTCCGGCGGCACGAGCGCGTCGGGCGGACCGTCGAATTCGAGTTCGACGAAGGCCTTGCCCTCGGTGAACATCGGCACACTGACTCCCTTGGCGCCATCCGGCGAGGGCCCCGAGATAGTCGTGCCGCCGGTACCGACCGCGATCGGCTCGGCGACGCCGTGGACGTAGCCATCCGTTGTCGCCTTGGCCGATTCCAGTGCTCCGGCGGCAGCGGCAGCGTCCGGCAAAACCTGGATGCTGTCCACGATTACGTGCGTGCGGTCCTGGTTACTGAATGTGGTGGTAACGCCGGGCTGACCGTTCGGGTTGTTGATTGGCGCTGTCGCCGTGAAGTCTTCGGGTGCCTTGATGTCACTGGCCGTGATCAACAACCCGGTGTAGTCGGACTGTGGCGCGGGCGTCACCGTGGAGCTGTGGCTGGTCGCGACGGATATGGCTGATCTCGAGGTAGTGGGCGAGGACTTGGAACCGCTGCCGCAGCCGGCTAACACACCCGCGAGCGTTACGGCGACTGCTACCGAAGCAACCAGCTTCGGAAAATATCCCTGAAGTTTCGAGCGCCGTGCGACGGACGGCGACCCTGGCTCAGCCGCCGAGGCCCTTCTTCACGGCCGCATCCTGCTTTTGACCGACGTCGTTGACGAAGTCCGGCGGCGGGAGCGTGTCGGGCGGGCCGTCGAATTCCAGCGTGACGAAGGCCTTGCCCTCGGTGAACAGCAATACCGCGATGCCTTTGGAGTTGTCGGGCGAATTACCGGACACCAGCGTTCCGTCTGTGCCGACCTTGACCGCCTGCGTCTCGGGATGCTTGATAGCGCCACCCTGTGACGATTTCGCGGCGTTCAACGCGTTGGTCGCGGCGCCGGGGTCGGCCAGCACCTGGATGGTGTCTTTGATGACGTGGCTGTTGTCTTGGGTGTTGAACGTCGTCGCCGCGCCGGGCTGGCCGTCCGGGTTATTCGTCGGCGGCGTGCCGGTGAAGGGCACCGGCGCGTCGATATCGGTCGCCTGGATCAACCAACCGGTGTAGTCGTTTGCCGGCGCCGCGGACGCTGACGAACTCGGCGCCGCGCTCGTCTTACTGGTCGTCGACGTTGCCGATCCCGACGTTGTCGGCGATGACTTCTGGCTGCCGCCGCAGCCGGCCACGGACAGTGCCAGCACCGTTGCTGCGGCGACGCCGGCGACCAACGGTCGTGAAAGCCTCATCGGCTCGTGCTCCTTTTCGGCTCGATCTGGTGACGGAGTCGATTCCACCCCAAACGCACAGTACAGTGCGCGTGTCGCCAGACGGGCCCGGCACCGATTTGAGGGGCTATTCCAGCTGGTCACGCAGCGATGTCAAGGTATTGGCCAGAATCCGCGACACCTGCATCTGTGACACCCCGATTCGCTCCGCGATCTGGCTTTGCGTCATCGATTCAAAGAACCGCATATGCAGAACCTCGCGTTCACGCTCCGGAAGCGCGGCCACCAGCGAGCGCACCGCTTCGCGGTTGGTGATGTGGTCGATCTGGGGGTCGAGAGCACCCACGGCGTCAGCGACAAGGCGAGACTTGCCGGAGCCGTCGGCCCCCACCGGCGCGTCCAGCGAATCGAGTTGGTAGGCATCGCCCGCGACGAGGCATTCGACGATCTCGTCGTGCGGGACTCCCAGCTCCTCCGACAGCTCGCGGGCGGTCGGGGCCCTTCCCAGCTTTTGGGCCAAATCTCCTGTTGCCCTGCCGATTTGGACATGGAGCTCACGCAGTCGCCGTGGGACCCGCATACCCCAGCTGTAGTCGCGGAAATGGCGTCGAACCTCGCCCATCATGGTGGGGATGGCGAATCCGATGAAACTGGGCCCTTTATCGGGGTCGAAGCGGTTGATCGCGTTCATCAATCCCAGGCGCGCGACTTGGGTCAAGTCGTCGAGACCTTCGCCGCGTCGTCCGAAGTGGCGGGCGACGTGGTCAGCGAGCGGGAGACACCGCCTCACGATGCATTCGCGCTGACGCCGGTATTCGTGCGATTCGGCCGGCATGGTCCTGAGCACCAGGAACATCTCGATGACATCGTCGTAGGAATCGTGATTGCGGGTTTTGGCCGGCCGCGTGGGCCGGGGCGGAGAGAGGACTTCGGTCATCGCCCGAACCGCCTTCCCCCGGCTAGAGGTCTTGTGAAACAATCTGCGCACGAATGGATTTGCATTGCGGCACACTTCCTGGAGGTCGCGGGCGGCGAGGTATCGCAGGCGTGCGCACGGCACGCCACTGCACCTATCCGTCGACACGGATCAGCTATTTACATCGCGCACGCGACTCAGCAGGGCAACCGGAACGATTTGCTCGCCGGAGCCATAACCCAGCAGCCGTGCGGCTGGCGGACCGCTTTTAGCTAAACGGCGACGTGTCCAGAACGGACTCGATTCCCCGATCCTACCCCCCGCGGCACGGATCGGGGATTGTTCGCGATTCCCCGCCGCGGAGCAACCTCGGCCCGCCTCGAACCGATGCCGCCGATCTGGAGAATCGCTGGTCACCAGCAAACGTGAATCGGCGACTGGGTACTGTTCGGCGAATGTCTGTGACCAGCGCGCAGCGGCGCGCCTGCGAGCATCGCCGGAAACACTTTGGCTGGAGCCGGAGGCGATGAGCGGCCGGGGCCTACTGGCCGGGCGCGGTGCGGTGGTGTCGGGCGGAAGCCGCGGTATCGGACGCGCGGTCGTCGAATTGCTCTGCAACCTGGGCGCCGACGTCGTGGTCAACGGCCGTGACACTGATGCCGTTTCGGAGACCGTCGCGGCGGTCACCGCATCGGGAGGGCGAGCCACCGCGGTGGTCGGAGCCGCGGATGACGAGACCGTTGCCGCCGCGCTGGTCGACACCTGCCGCGACACATTCGGGCGACTCGACATCCTGATCAATTGCGCCGGGATCGCCGAGCCACCCGGTTCTTCGATCCTGGACATCACGCCCGACGACTTCAACCGCCTGATCAGTGCCCACGTCGGCACGGTGTTTCACACCTGCCGGGTCGCGGCACGCGTCATGGTCGAGCAGGGACACGGGACGATCATCAATACCAGTTCCGTTGCCTTTCTCGGCGACTACGGCGGCACCGGTTATCCCGCGGGCAAGGGCGCCGTCAACGGGCTGACGGTGGCCATCGCCGCAGAGCTCAAAGCCAAAGGCGTCCGCGCCAACGTGGTGTGTCCCGGCGCGAGGACGCGGTTGTCCACCGGAGCCGAGTACGAGAAGCACATCGAGGATCTGCATCGCCGCGGATTGCTGGACGACGTGACCATGCAGGCCTCGTTGGACAGTGCGCCGGCCGCTTTCGTGGCCCCGCTCTACGCCTACCTCGCCAGCGACCTGGCACGTGACGTGACGGGTCAGATCCTGGTTGCCGCAGGCGGATTCGTCGGCCGCTTCGATCGGCCAACGCCGTCCCTGTTGGGGTATCGAGACCATCATTCCGCCGAACCTTGGTCGATCGAGGACTTGCACGAGATGGTCGGCGCGCGCGGCTAACCCCAGATCAGGAAAACCGCGATGAGGGCGGCGTAGCCGACCGCGATCGCCGCCGCTCCGGTGACGCTGATCCAGGTCGACGCCCCATCGATCGGATCGAGCCAACGCCGAAAGGGCCGCGAAACGGTCGGGACCAAGAGCCATTGCAGCGCAACGATACTGACGACGTTGCCGGCGAATACCGATACCGACTGGCCGACCCCTAGATTGCCCAGAGCAGGAGAGAGCGACTTCGACAGCAGCATCACCGTCGGGTAGAGACACAGCAACACCAGCATCGCCGTCTTCCATGCCGGCGTGATCCTGGTCTGCCCGTGGTCAACTCGGACTGTGGACCCGAATGGTGCGCTGCGTGCCAACTCGGCGAAGTCGCGGGTCAACCCGCCGCGCAAGCCCGGCAACGCTTCCTGGCGCTCCCGCGAGCGCATCCACTTCGTCAGTTGATCGGGGCTGCGGAATCGCAGCACCGACGTCCACTGTCCGGAGGAATCGGCGGGAAACACCGCGGTGCCTTCGTATCCGGGAAAGGCAGAGCTGCTGCGCGTGAGTTCGCCTTGGGCGGCGATGAATCCGGGTTCCTTACCCGGGGTCACGCTGTGCAGGAAGACGCCGACGTTGGCGGCCGGCGACTCGCCGCGAGTCAGGACCAGATCGGAGGCACACCGCCAGCAGCCCTGTGCTTCGCCGTCGCGGAGTACGGCCTGGCGTTCGGCGCTGTCCAGCCAGGCATCGAGTAGATCCGCATCGCGGAAGGCGACTTCCACGGCCCAATCCAGCTGCCTGTTTCCTTGAACCGATTCGCGCGCGCCTACGTGTCCAGGAGAGTGACGAGCCGAAGCAAGATAGCTGACCACCCACTGGCCGAATCGCGCAGGATCAGCGGGCGGATGGAACAGCGTGATCGCGCGGGCGTCAGCAGTCATATCAGCTGTCTACCACCACCGGAGGCGCGGTCCAGGCGACCGCTTCGGGTCCTGGTGATCGGTGCCGGGGTAAGCGGTATTTCGGTTGCCCGCGGATTGCTGCGGGACGGACACGACGTCACCGTTTTCGATCAGCGCAGCGATACGCGCGCCGGCGGCGGCGCCGTCACCATCTGGTCCAACGGCGAGACAGTTCTGCGGCAGCTCGGCGTCGACATGGATGGGGCCGGTCAGCTGCTGTCCAGCGTCCAGGTGCTGACGTCCAAGGGGCACCGAGTCGCCACGTTGGACCTCACCACGATGGTCAAGCGACTGGGCGAAGCTGTGCGGATGGTTCCGCGCCGGGTTCTGCTGGAACGGTTGCTGGCAGATTTTCCGGCCGATCGCATCCGGTGCAACGCGCGCGCGGCCCGGGTCATCACGATGCCCCACGGCGTGGCGGTCGGGTTCGAAGACGGCAGCGTGGCCGAAGGCGACCTGCTGATCGGTGCCGACGGTCTGCATTCGGTGATCCGGGACGTGGTCGGCGCACAGCCCGCCGAGCCGACAGGCTGGTGCAGCTGGCAGGGTCTCGTCAGCCTTCCGGAGCTCGTTGACCGGGAGCTGGCTTACATCGTCATCGGCGAGCACGGAAACACCGGCCTTTGGCCGGCCGGGGGTTCACACGTGCAATGGTGGTTCGACCTGCCTTGGTCCCACGATTTCATTCGGCCCCACCGCCCCGTCGAGGTCATCCGATCCAACTTCGCCGGCTGGTCCGACTCGGTCGATCTCGTATTGGCGAAATTGACCGACGAAGATCTGGCCCAGTCGCCCTACCCCCATTTCCGCCATCCGATTCCCCCCACGTTGAACGCCGGGCCGGTGACCTTGCTCGGCGATGCCGCGCACACCATGCCGCCCACGCTGGCGCAGGGAACCAATCAGGCCCTGCTCGACACGATGGTGTTGTGCAAGGCGATTTCGAGTCTTGGCGGCCATGAAAGCCCGGCTGAACTTTCGCGGGCACTGCGCTGGTATGAGAAGACCCGGCGGCGGCAAGTCAGCGCCGTGTCCAAGGTGGCGTCGCTGCAAGTCGCCCATGGCGAATCCGTGTTGAGACCGGCGGCGCTGATGTCGGATCGACTGCACACCTGGGCATTGACCAAGTTCGTGCGATTGACCAGCCACGCCGGGATCACCGCGCAGGTCGATCGCGATCTCGCGTCGGCAGCCCCTCTTGCGTCGCGCCCACGGTGACCAGCACCAGAGTCGTCGAGAGCGAATCGGCCCACACGCCGGTCGACACCGTACGAGTACGAGGCGATTTGGATGCGCCGTCGCGCTGGCTGTGGCTCGTCAAGTGGTGCGTGCTGGCCGCGCCGCACTACCCGATCCTGATACTTCTTTATCTGGTGTATCCGTTTGTGACTGTCGCGGCCGGCGCCGCGATCCTGTTCACCGGGCGGTATCCGCGCCCGCTCTTCGATTTCAATGTCGGCGTGCTGCGCTGGTCCTGGCGGGTCATGAATTACCGGTTTCCGATGAACAGCACCGACAAATACCCTCCCTTCACGCTGTCCGCCCGGTCCGACTATCCGGGCGACCTCGACGTCGAATATCCGGAGCACCTTACGAATTGGGCTGTACTGGTGAAGTCGTGGCTGTTGGCGGTCCCGCAGATACTCCTGTGCTGGGCGCTGGAGCCGCTATTGCAGGTGCTCACCGTGATCGCGGCGGTGGCATTGTTGTGCACCGGGGCGATCCCGCAGGGCATGTTCGATCTTCTGATGGGCATCGTGCGATGGCGCTACCGGGTGGCGGTGTATGTATCGTTGATGCGTGATGAATATCCGCCCTTCCGCATGGACCTAGGTAGCAGATAACGCCCGAAAATCCGTTATTTCCCTACATATATCGCCTCGGCCAGCCGTTCTTCGATCGCCTCTTCTACAACCGGTATCGCCGAGACGCGATCGCTCACGCGACCGGCCGGCTGCTGATGTTGGGTCTCGGACCGGGAACCGACTTGAAGTTCGTCCCGCCCGCGGTGACTTCGATCTCCGCGGTGGAACCGGTGGCCACCTTCCGGCAGATGGCGTCTCGTCTCGCGCTTCGCCATGGCATTACCGTCGACATCGTCGAGGGAACCGGCGAGTCGATCCCGTTCGGCGACAACAGTTTCGACTCGGTCCATATCGGGCTGGTGCTGTGCTCGGTCGACGACGTGGCCGCGACGCTCGCCGAGATCCGGCGAGTCCTGGTGCCGGGAGGCAGGCTGGTTGTCCTTGAGCATGTGCGCGGCGAGGGTGCGACGGGCCGGTTGCAGGATCTGATCGCCAAGCCGTGGTCCTGGTTAGCCGCGGGGTGCGAACCCAACCGGCGGACCGTCGATTCCATTGCCGCCGCCGGGTTCGATACCGGGGGATTGCGCAGCATCCGCACCCCGGTGCCGTTTCCGTGCAAACCCCACCTGCAGGGATTCGCCACGCTGATGGAATAGCTCTTACTCGACCCCGACGGCTTCGATGATGTTCAGTCGTGCCGCGCGGCGGGCCGGCGGCACCGAGCCGAGCAGGCTGATCGCCAGGGCGCCGAGGGTGAAGGTGAGCGACGTCCAGCTCGGCCGGAAGGTGACGTGGAAATTCATCATGTCGCCGCTGACCAGGCTGAACAGCCACTGGTCCGCGCAGCCGAACACCAACCCCAAAACACCGCCCACGACCCCGATTCCGGCCGCCTCAGCCAGCACCATCCGCAGGGTGAACCGACGGCTGGATCCCATCGCCCGCATAACTCCTATTTCACGGCGACGTTCAAGCACGGAGAGCGTCAAGGTGTTGAGCAGCGCGACCGTGGCCACCAGCACAACGATGATCCAGACGGCGTTGGCGATGAACATGCTCTGATGCATCGGCGCTTCCAGGCCTGCCAGCTCGGCGCGACCGTCGTAGACGTAGTTTGGCGCGGGCACCGCCGCGCGGATATCGGTCAGTAGGCGATGCGAATCCACACCGGGCGCCGCAGCGATCTGCAGGGAGGTTGCCACCGGGCGGTCGAACCACGCCCGCATTTGATCCAGACTCATTCCGACCGTGCCGATGACGGTCGAGAAATACGGCACCAGGGCCAGCACCGCCGCCTGCCGCACGCCGTGCGGCGTTTGCATGCGGAGCTGGTCGCCGACGCCAACGTCAAGGGTCTTGCCCAAATTCTGTGAGAGTACGACCCCGCGACCGGCGAGCACATCGTCGCGCATGTGGTGGTCGAGCGCCCGGTACAGCGGATCGGCGGTTCCGGAGGAGAACCCGTCGAGCATCACCCGCGTGCCCCCGACCTCGGCGAATCCGAATGCGCCCTCGGTGACGTGCGCTACGCTCGGCACGGCGGCCAGTTTTTCGGAAAGTCCTTGCGGCAGAGCATCAGTCGGGTAGGTATCGGGCGGATTCGCGCTGACCCACACCGGTGTATCCAGCACCGACGCGAAGATGGAACGCGCGGACCGGATCATGTCGGTATTCGTGCCCGTGATCGTGACGGTCGTGACGACCGCGATGACCACCGTCATGACCGTCGCCCATACTCGTCGCGGCGCGCGCTCGATGGTCGCCGCGGCAAGGGCGCCGACGGTGCCGAATATCCGGGCGGTTGCGGCCGCGGCGTTGACGATGGGCATGGCGAGTGCGAAACCAAGCGCGACCTCTGCGGAGAAGACGGCTGCCATCGCAATAAAGGCCAGGACGCCGCGCTGGGTGCTGACGGCCACGATCGACACCGCGAAGACGACGACCGCTCCGACGCCGCACGCGATTCGCAGCCAGCGCGGCACCCGGTCGGCGGCTGACACCCCAACAGGCGCCAATGCCTCGATTGGTGCGACCTTGTAGACCTGCCGCGCAGCCATCGCCGAGGCCACCACGCTGGTAAGCGCGGTCGTCAAGATGGCGGCCGGTATCGCGTAGTTCGGTAGCCAGTACTCGATGCGAGCTTCGAGCCCTTGCGTCATGGCCGGGGGCAGCCGGCCAATCGCGCTGCGGCCCAGCAGGATTCCTAGGGCCGACCCGATGGCACCGCCGATCACTCCGAGGATCGCCGCCTCCGCGAGCATGTCGCGGACGATGACGGCGCGCCGACCGCCGATGGCGCGCAGCATCGAGATGACCGGCCGGCGCTGGGTGATCGCCATGGTCATCGTGGTGTAGATCAGGAAGGCGCCGACCATCAACGCCACCATCGCGCCCATCAGGGCCATGTAGTTCATCAGCTTGACACCGTCTCCGGCCCGCGTGGCTCGCATGCTCGGGTCGGCGACGATGGCGCGGCCGTTCACCGCTGCGGTGACCGCCGAGCGAACCTGCCCCAGATCGGCACCCGGCTTGATCGTGATCAGGATCGAGTCGAGCTGACCTTGCCTCGCGGTGATGTTCTGCGCCAACGGAAGTGGCGCAAGCACGTAATTCCCGCCGTTGAGAGCCGCGACCTCTTTGCCGGCAAGCACTTCGGTCACCGTGACCGAAGCCGAGCCGAGCTGGAATGTCTCACCCTTGGCGCGACCCATTCCCGGGCCGATGCGGACTCCGTTCGCCGGCCCGGAGTTATTCGCCAGTTGCGCTGCCGCACCATCTTTCAAGGCGTCTTTGAGCGCGCCACCCAACGCCGCGAGACGCTCGTCGGCACCGAACAGCAGAACCGGCCCCGACGAAGTGGACATCGGTGTCCGGATCATGGGCGCCGCGGTGGCCACCCCGGGAACCGCGGCGACATCGGCGGCGATCGTGTCGGGAAACCCCGCATCGGTGATCCCCGACACCTCCAGCGAGGCGATGCCGGCGATCCCATCGCTGAGCCGGTTGACCGATCCGGTGATCGACCCGAAGATGCCGAACACCGCGACCAAATACATTGCGGAGACGGCCATTACCGCGATTGATGCGAAAGTGCGCCGCCGGTGCACGGCAAGTTCACGCAGGCTGAACACCCGTAGCCGGCTCACCGTGGCACCTATCGCGGCACCCGGCCTCACACCAGGACCGCCGATCGTTCGTTGGAAACGACCCGCCCGTCTTGCAGCATGATCACCCGGTCCGTCGCCTCCGCGGCCTCTGGATTGTGGGTCACCATCACTACCAGGCGGCCGCGGCCCGCCTCGTGCGCGACCTCGCTGAGCAGCGTCAATATCGAAGCGCCCGTGGTGGAATCAAGATTTCCGGTTGGTTCGTCGGCCAGAATCAACGGCGGGTCCATCATCAATGCGCGCGCTACGGCTACGCGCTGCATCTGGCCGCCCGAGAGTTCCGCCGGCCGGTGCTCGGTCCGGTGCCCGAGGCCGACGCGCTCGAGCAGCCGAATCGCATCGGGCTTGGCCTTACCCAACCGCACGCCGTCAAGCAGCTTCGGGACCGCGACGTTCTCCCACGCCGACAGGGTCGGTAGCAGGTTGAAGAACTGAAAGATGAAGCCGACGCGATGATGCCGAAACTGCGATTGCTGTTCGTCATTGAGGCGACCGATTTCGTCGCCGTCGAATTCGATCGACCCGGAATCGGGGGAGTCCAGCGCGCCGAGCAAATGCAGCAAGGTGCTCTTTCCCGCCCCCGACGGCCCGACCATCGACACGAACTGACCGCCCTCGAGCCGCAGGCTGATCTCATCGAGAGCGCGCACGGTTTGGCCGCCGATCCGGTATTCGCGCACCACGTCACACAGTTCGATGGTCAGCAGCTTGTGCTTGGGACCATTGGAGTTTTCGGCTCGTCTCAACATGATCCTCCTGCGAGTCCGCACGTAATCAGCGCACGTCGGCCGCTGTCCGTATACGACGCCCACGGCGCTGATATCTCGTATCACGAGACCCGGCGGTGCTCGGTTCAGCCAGCTGACAGCCACGGAGCGGGGGATTGAAGAAACGTCCGCAGATCGTTCAATACCGCGGCGGTATGTCTTCAAAATTTAACCGAGTTCGCCTGCTCGGGGAGTAGCCGCGCATTTTTGCGCTACCTAGACTCGTAAGAGCCGGGGGGTTTACCAAGTCACTAGTCGAGCGGGTGGCTATGGAGCGACTGAGCGGGCTTGATGCGTTTTTCCTGTACCTGGAGACGCCTACACAGCCGTTGAACGTGTGCTGCCTGTTGGAGTTGGACACGTCGACGATGCCGGGGGGCTACACATACCGCGGGTTTCGCGCGGCGATGGCGAACAGCGTCGCGGCGGTGCCGGAGTTCCGGATGAAGCTCGCCGACAACCAGCTGAACCTGGATCACCCGGTGTGGGTGGACGACGAGAACTTCCAGCTTGAACATCATCTTCAGCATGTCGGTGTGCCGGTGCCCGGAGGCCGCCGCGAGCTGGCCGAGATCTGTGGGTACATCGCGGGGCTGCCCCTCGATCGCGATCGACCGCTGTGGGAGATGTGGGTGCTGCAGGGCGGGGCGGATAGTGACGTGATCGTCGTGATGCTCAAGATCCACCACGCGCTGGTCGACGGCGTCGCAGGCACCAACTTGCTGACCCACCTGACCAGCATGGAGCCAGATGCGCCGGCACCGCAGGCCGTCGAGGGTGTGGGCGGCGCCAACCCCTTGCAGATCGTGATGAGCGGACTGATGGGATTTGCCCGCCGTCCGTTGCGATTGGCGACCGTGGTGCCCGCGACGGCGCTGACGCTGGCACAGACGGTGCTGCGAGCGCGCGAGGGCCGCACCATGGCAGCACCGTTTTCGGCCCCATCGTCGCCGTTGAACGGCTCCTTCACCCGGTATCGCAACATCGCCTACAACCAGCTGGATATGCGCGACGTCAAACGAGTCAAGGACCGCTTCGGGGTGACCGTCAACGACGTGGTGGTGACGCTGTGTGCCGGCGTATTGCGGCGATTCCTGCTCGAGCGCGGTGAGCTGCCCGAAAACCCGCTGGTGGCCACCGTGCCGGTGTCGGTGCACGGTAAGTCCGATCGTCCCGGGCGCAACCAGACCACGTGGATGTTCTGCCGGGTGGAAAGCCAAATCAGCGATCCCGCCGAACGTATCCGCGCCATCGCCGCAGGAAACAGCGCCGCCAAAGAGCACACGGCGGCCCTGGGGCCCACGTTGCTGCACGACTGGACGCAGTTCGGCGGGCCGACGATGTTCGGCGCGGCGATGCGACTCCTGCCGCGCATTCCGATCAACCGCAGCGCCTACAACCTGATCCTGTCGAATATCCCCGGTCCGAGGGATCAGTTGTACTTCCTGGGTTGCCGGGTCGGCGCGATGTACCCGCTCGGACCGATCATCGGTGACGCCGGACTCAACATCACTGTGATGTCACTCAACGGAGAACTCGGGATCGGCCTGATCGCCTGTCCTGACCTGTTGCCCGACCTGTGGAGCATCGCCGACGCTTTTCCCGATGCGCTCAAAGAGCTGCTCGAGTGCAGCGCCGGCAACTCCGACGACAGCTACCCGCCGGATGCGTGACGGCGCCGGCGCATAGTCCGAGGATTGTCACCGGCTGGCGCAACACCCGTCACTCCGTTCGGTCGACGATGTCGCACGTTATGCATGTGTTCGAAGGTCCCGCGGCCTACGCTGGCTGCGAACCGCAGGAGGGTCTTTGACAATGCAACCGAATTCGCTCGACCCCGTCGCCAGCGAACGTCTCTCGCACGCCGGGAAGATATTCACGTCCGATCTTTCGATCAATGAATTCGCACTGCTGCATGGGGCCGGATTTGAGCCGATGGAGCTTGTGATGGGGGTGTCGGTCTATCACGTCGGTTACCAGTTCACCGGAATCAAGCAGCAATCGGAGCTGCCGGTGCTGACCGACGCGACATACCGTGCGCGCTGGAATGCGATGTCGCGGATGCAGGCCGAGGCCGATGCGCTGGGTGCGGACGGAGTGGTCGGTGTCCGCCTCGAATGGCGCCATCAAGGCGAGGGCGAGCACCTCGAATTCATCGCGGTCGGAACCGCCGTGCGATACGCCGAGAAGCCCGGAGCATATCGGCGCCCCGGTGGACAGGCCTTCACCAGCCACCTGACGGGCCAGGATCTGACCACCCTGCTGCGCTCCGGGTACGCTCCGGTCGCGTTTGTGATGGGTAACTGCGTGTTTCACATTGCCGTACAAGGCTTTTTGCGAACCCTCAGCCAGGTGGGGCGCAACGCCGAGATGCCGCAGTGGACGCAGGGCAGCTACCAAGCTCGGGAGCTGGCCATGTCGCGTATGCAGAGCGAGGCGGAACGAGACGGTGGAAACGGCGTCGTGGGTGTGCATTTCGCCATCTCGAACTACGCGTGGGGACATCACACCGTCGAGTTCTACGTGGCCGGCACCGCCGTACGCAGCGTCGGCGAACCGCAAAACATCACACCGTCGTTCGTGCTGCCGATGAGTGATTGATGACCAATTTCGACCATGAGCGGACCAGCCGCGCCATCGGCGCAGCCCTGGCCGGTCCCGGCGGAGTCGGGCAAGTGGTCAGGGTGTTCTGCGGGGTCCCGGGTGTCGTTCTGACCCCGGCGCGCCGCGGCCTCTTCCGGTCGCAGCCGGAGCGGGTCCAGATCGGCGACTGGCGCTACGAACTCACCGCCGATGGGCGCCTGAGCGCCGGCCACGTGGTGAACGGCATCGTCCTGGCCTCCGAAGTGCTCCCCGCCGGCACCGTCGGCGCGCATATCGTACGAGCGCTTGCGCAAGTGGTGGGTAGCTACGGTGCGACGATCATTCCTAACATCGAAGCGGCCGTTGAGGTTCTGGAGGCAGCACCCAGCTACTGAGCGAATCACTCGGCGGGAGAATGCTTTTCGGGCGGGCGGGTTTACTCGCCTAGTTGCACCTGGTCCATCGCCACGACCCAACGGCTCAACCGCCATACACCGTCCTGCTTGACCGCGGTGAACTCGTAGCGGCCGGTCGCTTCGTCTGCGCTTTGGGCGGAAAACCACACTGAGTTCAGCGCGTGGCGGCGCTGGTTGTTCTCGGCCTTGAATTTCGCTTTCCTGACTGCGAGCAGACTCATGACCGTATCGATGTCCTGCGACAGCTCGGTCCCCTCGTGCAGCAAGCCGAGCTGTGGCGCCTCGACGAACAACGCACGGAACTCGTCAAGCCGGTTTTCGTCGTAGCTGTGAGCGTAGGCGCCCAACAAATTGATGATCGCCAATCGATCAGCGACGTCGAAGTCCACCGACCCGATGTCCTCGTCTGGTGACGGCTGCCGATCTGCCACTAGGCGAACACAACCTCGACATCGGGGCACGGCTCGGCGGAGACGAGGGCGTACGCCTTCACGCGCTGAATTCTGTCACATTTTCAGCACGCGCGCCTGCTGCATTTCCGTGCCGACTGATTACACGTTATCTCGTTGTTGTTCAGCTACTTTGGTGCATCCTATTCGCCAGCACGCCGTCCGTGCAGAAACGAACTTCCAGCGTGCGGGACACCACGGAATGCGTAGACGGCGGTCACTATGCACAGCACGATCAGCAGGATGAACATCGGCAGCCAGCTGCCTCGGCTGTGGTCGACGTTCCACCAGACGATCGTGAACAGCACGGCGCACAGCAGCACCACCATGTCGCGCCAGTTGCCCCGGTACGACAATGCGGCCCTACGTAGCGCGCGAGTTCGGTCCGCGGCCTCGGTCAGGTCGTCGATGCGGGCATCGATCGAGCGCTGCAGTGCGTCGCGTCGTTCGGTTGCCTCCGGCGGGAGGCGCTCCAGCAGGTCCATGTCCTGCTGGATCACTGCCCGATAGTCGGGCCCTTGAATTGTCCGGCCACCATCGCGAGCATCGCACCACCGAAAATGGGTGCGCTGTCCAGGGCGATTTGTCCCAGTCCCACCATGTCTACTCCTTCTTAGGCAGATGGCCCGTAGTCAGGACGCCGCCGAGGACCGCCGAGGGACCCGGGACTCAGGTGCGCGCAGCGCGTCCATCGCCTGCGAGATTTGCGGGTAGGCAATCGCGGGTCCGATCCAACGGATCAGGTAACGCCGAAGATCCGCGCCGCTGCGCGGGGGCCGGCCCGGATCTGCCAGGAATGAGTGCAGCAGCCGAAGGGTGAATTCGTTCAGCTCGTTCAGACCCGCCTCGTCGAAACCGTGCTGCTCCCAATCGATATCGAAGCGGTGCAGCATCGATCGCCCGAAGGCCAGCGCGGTATCCGAGACAATGGAGATCGCTTGACCACCCCGGTTGCGCCGATTGAGTACCAATTCGAGCTGATTGTCCGAGGCCAGCTGTTCGACGGCGAACGCGAAGCTTTCGGTCACCGCCACGACGGGGTCGGTGATGCCTTTGAGGTGGGCCGCCAGATGGTCGAGGAAGCCATCGGCGGACCGCATCGCGCTGGCCACCAGCAACGCTTGTGTTCCCGGAAAGTACCGGTACACGGTCTGCCGGGTCACCCCCAGTGCGCGGGCCACGTCGGCGATCCGCATGGCCGAACCACGCTCGTCGATGATCTGGTCTGCCGCATTCAGGATTCGCTCGATCGCCTCCTCGTCGGAGGCGGGCGTGTTCCCCGCCCAACCGTGGCTGCGCATAGTTAGCGGGCGGCAAACATGTAGTCGGTCTTCATCACGGCTAGATCATATCGTCGCAGCTAGACGATCGTTGCTGAGGTGCGCAGCTGACCTGGAATCGGCGCCCAGATGGGACGGGCGCGCCATCGGCTGTCCGCCACATCATCGGGGTGCGTGACGACCAGTCTTCCCGGATGCTCACACCGGCGGTCTAGCGGTCAGCTGCCGGATCCCGTTGTGGTGGAGAGGCTTTCGTCGGCGACTTGTGTGGCCCACCGATTCTCCTCGGGTTCGCCGGTGTCCGCCGGCGGGGTTGAATGATCCAATTCACTTGTGCGGTCGGCCAATCAGGCAACCGAGGCTCCCAAAATGAGGTTGACCGCCTCGTCGAGTTGCCCGGCGATCTCCTCGTAGCTGACGAACCGCGCCGTCATCAGTGCACCGGCGAACGTCATCTGCAGGGTGGATTTCACGGCGCGCGGCCACCCCGGGCCCAGCGCGGCCACAATCCGCTTCGACACTTCTTCGCCGATCTGTTCGCGCAGCGGCTGGACAGCCGGATCGTCGGCCATCAACGCTGCTCCGCAAGCGGCGCTCAGCTCGGGCTCGTCGGCCACAGCCACCGCCATGTCCCGCAGCGTGGCACTCACCCGGGTCTTGGTGGTGTCGTTGACATCGGTGTGCAGTGGCAGTGCGCACAGGAATCGCAGATACACCGCGGCGACCAGGGCGCTTTTTGACGGAAAGTACGTGTAGGCGCTGGCCGGCGACACTCCGGCGCGGGCGGCAACAGCGCGCATCGTCAGATTGGCGAACGACGATTCGCGCAGTTCCTCGAGCCCGGCGTCGAGCACCTTGCGGATCGTTTGTCCTGGCCGGCGGTCCGAACGGCGGGCACCTCCGGCGCCGGTCATCGTCACGGCAGAAGGCGCCACATCTCTAGACACCCGTCCAGTGTAGGAAACCTGGATGCGCGCGGCCAACAACACCGCCCGATAGTCGCTAAACGTCCTGGTGCTGCAGCGACAGCTTGCGCATCCGGGTAATTGGTCCGGCGTAGGGCTGAAGCCCGTCGCGTCAAATACAGACACCTGTCCAGAACTTTTGGTCAATAGTTGTCCTGCTGCGCGAGTCGTAGAGTGACGGCTGTGACCCGGGAGGACCAGCGCCGTTGGGACGAGCGGTACACGAGTAAGGGACCGGCATCAAGCGGTGCGGTTGGCCCGCCGGACGTCTTTGCCGACCATGTGGATGATTTCCCGACCACCGGGCGGGCTCTCGACGTCGCGTGCGGCCGCGGATTCGCCGCCGTCTGGTTGGCCCAGCGTGGCCTCGAGGTCGTCGGATTGGATGTCTCCGCGGTGGCCATCGGCCAAGCGCGGGAGCTGGCGCGGCACCGCGGCGTCGACGACCACTGCCGGTTTGACGTCGTGGATCTCGACGATGGATTACCGGACGGGCCCGCCGTCGACGTCATCCTCTGCCACAGGTTCCGCGACCCTCGCCTCGACCAAGCCTTCATCGAGCGCTTGGCTCCGGGCGGGTTGCTGGCGACGGCTGCGCTCAGCGAAGTCGGCGCCGAACCAGGTCCGTTTCGGGCAGCGCCCGGCGAGCTCGCTGTGGCCTTCGCCGAACTGGACGTCATCGCCGCCGGCGAAGGCCAGGGCCAAGCGTGGCTGCTGGCGCGGGCTTGAGCCCTGCGCAACTACCCTTGCGCGCGGCTCGAGCGACGACGGTGTTCGACCCCGCGCGTCGGTGTCACGCTGCGGTGGTGAGACGTGTTGCTGCGGTGCGAGATCGCCGATTCGGTCGGAGCGGGATTGCTTTTCGGTGACCGGCTGGTGTTCCGGCGCCGTTGCCCGCCGGCCTTCGGCCGATGCTGCCGAGGCGAACGCGAGGGAACTTCGACGGGTGCCGGAGCCTGGTAGGGCGCGATCTCACCGACGAGCGCGTGCACGGCTTCCGATGCGGCGGTGACCTGCTGCGGAGCGACCTTGATGCCGGCTTTGCGCATCAACACCTGGGTGTCTTGGCGCTGCTCGGGCAGGACGACGGTGACGACGTCACCGGCGCTGCCGGCCCGTGCCGTTCGCCCGGAGCGGTGCAGATAGGACTTGTGCTCGGCGGGCGGGTCGATGTGCACGACGAGTTCGACCTCGTCGACGTGCACGCCCCGCGCGGCGATATCGGTTGCCACCAGCACCCGGGCGCCGCCCGAGGCGAACATCGCCAGGTTGCGCTCGCGGGCCGGCTGAGACAGGTTGCCGTGCAAGTCGACTGACGGAACTCCCGATTCGGTGAGCTGTTTGGCGAGTTTGCGCGCTTGATGCTTGGTGCGCATGAACAGAATTCGGCGCCCGGTGCCGGAGGCGAGCCGGTGCACAACTTCCTTCTTGGCCTCTGCATTGGCGACGTGGAACACGTGATGGGTCATCTCGGCCACCGGCGAGTCGACACCATCGACGGAATGCAGCACCTGGTCGCGGAGGAACCGCTTGACGAGCTTGTCGACGCCGTTGTCCAGGGTCGCCGAAAACATCATCCGCTGGCCACCATTCGGCGTAGCGGCCAGGATCCGGGTCACGCCGGGCAGAAAGCCGAGATCTGCCATGTGATCGGCTTCGTCGATCACCGTGATCTCGACCGCGTCGAGGCTGATCACCCGTTGCTTCATCAGATCCTCGAGCCGGCCCGGGCAGGCCACCACGATGTCGATGCCGGATTTCAGGGCCACCACCTGACGGTGTTGTGAAACGCCGCCGAAGATCGTGGTGACGCGCAGGCCGCAGGCGGCTGCCAGCGGCTCAAGCGTCGCACTGATCTGACTCGCCAGCTCACGGGTGGGCGCGAGCACCAAACCCGATGGCCGCGATGGGCGGCGGCCGCCTTCGGAGAGTCGGGTGACCATCGGAATCGAGAAGGCAAGGGTCTTCCCACTGCCCGTTTTCCCGCGGCCGAGTACGTCGCGGCCGGCCAGCGTATCGGGCAGGGTCGCAACCTGAATCGGAAATGGATCGGTAATGCCGCGAGAGGCGAGCGCACTGACGATTGGTCTGCGCACGCCGAGCTCGGCAAAAGTTTTGTCGGTAGTCACTTTTCGGTGCCTTTCAGGCATCGGTCATGCCGGACCGGCAACGTGGTTGTCGCGCGCGGTGCTCAGCACAAGTTGGCGAGATTGCCGGAGGGCAAAATCGATCGCCGCGAGACAAGCTAGTGCGGATGCACGGATCATCTGAACGTGGTGGTTGAGCCCGAATTTCGGGGCGGCACCAGTGGGATGAAGAAGCGTTCCACGACGTGGTTGACATCAGGCTTTGAAGCCAACGTTGGTGTCAGCATAGCGCACCAGGTGCACAACGACGAGAATGCGGCCTGTGATGTCCGTCGCTGAGTTTGATCAGGATTCGAGCCTGGCCCGCACGGCTGCCATGCGCTCCTCGAGTTCGGCCTCGTCGATCACGCCACGCGTTAGGAGCGAATGTGCCAGTGCGACCAGGCGGTTCTCCGGGTAAGGCAGCTCGGAATACACAGTCGCCGACAGCGCATCTTCTTCGTTGCGCCGCTCGACAAAGCCGAGTGCCTCTGGGCCACAAGCGCTTTGATCGAGGGCGTCGCACATCCCGTCCAGGCTTGTCTGCCACGGGGGCGCCGGGTTGTCGACTCCGTATTTGGCGGACATGCGGCTCCAGACCTGGTTGCGCTCAACGATTTTCGTCAAAGGTGCAATCGAGAAGGCCTCGGCCGAGTCCAAGCTTTCGGGAGTGCTCACCTATTCGCCTCCGAATCAGTCGCCGACCGGATGAATAGCAGGTCGGGTTTCGGTGATCGCGTTCGTGGTGACGCCGGCCTTGGGCAAGGCCACCCCGATCAGGCAATCGCGGGTGATGATTTCGGCCAGCTGGTCCTCGGTCCAGCCGTCGGTTCCCTCGGGCTGAACGGGCATCACCATGAACCGGTGCTTCTGGTTCGAGTCCTCGACCCGGATCTCGATCTCTTCGGGCAGGTACAGTCCGAATTCGGCGAGCACTTGGCGCGGCCAGCGCACGATACGGCGACGGAAGTTCGGCGTCCGGTACCACTCGGGGGAATTGCCCAGAATCGGACGTGGATAGCAGGAGCACAACGTGCACACGATGACGTGGTGCAGGGTCGGCGTGTCCACCAGTACGTGAAAGGCCGTGAAGTCGCTCGGCGTGCCAAAACCCGTGGGGTGCAACCAGTCGACCCCGACTTCCTTACTGGCGGCAAGCGGATCCGAAACGACCAGCTCCTTGAACTTGGGGTCGAGCCAGGCCCGGGCCACCAGGTGGGCTGCCGGAGTCGGCCCGATCTGTTCGGCGTATTCGGTCATGCGGCGGTGCTCCTCCGCGGTGAAAATCCCTTTCTCGATGCACAATTCGCGAAGGGCAATCTCCAGGACTTCGAAGTCGGTGATCTCGTCGACCATCGGTGCGGCGGTGCGATCGTGATCGTGATCGTGAGCGGTCATGCAGAGGTCCTTTCGCTGGGGCGCAGTGAAACGAAAAGCTCGGCTAGCCGGCCGGTTCGAGCCACCGCTCGGGGATCTCGGTTTGCAGCGTGTCGTTGGTGGGACCGGTGTAGCCGTGCCAGAGCTCGGACAGATTGAACCGAACGATGTAGAACCACTCGGGTTTTTGATCGGGTCCGGCCCAGGACTCGTCCTCGGCCGCGGGGCTTTCGTATGTGACGACCGCGATCTCACCTTTCGCGCCCCGCACGTATTCCTGGGTGCGGGTGTAAAGCAGGATGGGCAGGTCCTTCACGACGACTTCGTCGCCGACCCGGAACTTCGGTTCGCCGGCCTGCCCGGCAAAAATTTGCGGGTCGCCTATACCAACGGCGCGGATGTGGTGTTCGTTGCGTTTGACCCCGGCGGGGTCACCTTCGAATCTGGGCTTGGCTTCCAACGGCTTACCCTGCAGCCCGCCTTCATACCGGGCCTTCACCTCAACCATGCGCTCCGCCAGCTCGCTCAGCCCGATGTGGTGTTTCTCCACCAGGACTCGCACGACCGCGAGCAACCACCGCACGTAGTAGGGCAGACCCAGATAGATGGCGCGGCCCAGGTCCACATTGCCCATCCGGCGTCGTTCCTCCGACAACCAGATTCCGCGCCACCCGAGCACCTCACACATGATGTAGGTGTTCTCTTCCCAGATCTCGTATTGCTTGTTCTCGAATTCGAGAGGTGCGTCCGGCTCGCCACCGACGTCGTGCGGGGTCTTGGTGTAAGCGGTGTATCGGTCGTGATCAATGAGATCGGGTGTCGGCGCGTTCGGAAGTTCCGGGTAGGAGGACTTGAGGCGGGCCACCAGGTCCAGCTGCTGTGCCCGGTCCCAAGGAGTCGTCACATGGGCTCCATTCGTCGTCTGAATCCAAGCCGTGGCGCGCCCCCGGTGCTCACCCAATACAGCTCACTCCTCACCTCGAGATCGCGCAACCGCTAGATGAGTTGCGGGCAGGGTAATGTCGCGTTGATGGAGCGGCGCGAGCTCGAAGCGGTCATCTATGAACGCGAACCGCCGATTGCGCGGATCATTTTGAATCGGGTCGACAAGGCCAACACCAAGGATGCTGTCCTCGTCACGGAGGTCGACAACTGCCTGCACGAGGCGGACCGCGACAGCGAGATCAAGGTCGTCATTCTCAAGGCAAACGGGAAGGGCTTCTGCGGCGGCCATGTGGCCCGGTGGGGTCCCGACGAAAACCCTTATCCGGATTTCGGAAATACGTTTGAGGACCTCTACAAAGGCACCGCCGACCTGTTCCTGTGGCCGACGTTGTACCTGTGGGAGTTCCCGAAGCCGACCATCTCCCAGATCCACGGCTATTGCATGGGGGGTGGGATCTATCTCGGCTTGTTGACCGACTTCTGTGTGGCGTCCGATGACGCGTATTTCCAGATGCCCCTTGCCCAAAGCCTCGGAGAACCCGGCGGGCACACCATGATTGAGCCGTGGTTGCTGATGAACTGGCATCGCACCATGGACTGGTTGTTGCTGGCGCCAACGCTGTCCGCCCAACAAGCCCTGGACTGGGGGCTGCTGAACAGGGTGGTGCCACGCGACGACCTCGAGGACACGGTCGAGGAGATGGCGCGCAAGATCGCCCAGATCCCGTTGACCACGCTGATGGCGGTGAAGAACAACGTCAAGCGCGCGTGGGAGTTGATGGGCATGCGGGTGCACCTTCAGGTCAGCCACATCCTTACCAACATGGTCGGCGCCGCTTCCGATGTGCAGGCACGGCGCGCCGAACTCAAGCAGTCGGGCATGAAGCCGCGCGAATTCGTCGCCGGCGATGACGGGCAAGCCCCGTAGTCCGACGTTGCGCCGTTTGGGGTGAGCGGATTCCTAGCTGACCCGAGTCTTTGTGTGCTGAGGAACTGGGCGTTCTGGCTACGCTGCGCTGGCTGTTGATGAGGTCGAAGGCCCCGCGGGGGGCGTGAAAATTGGCGCGTAACAGCCCCGGTCGATGAATTAGGATTGCATGTGTTAGCCGGCTGGCGCGCCACTGCATCACCCGCATGGCCGGCGCGACGAGAGGGGTGTCTGGTGGCTGCATCGTATCTGGCCGCTGGTGGCCCGATCGGCAGATTGCTATGCCGCTTTATATACCCGTGCCTATGTGACGGCACTCCCCAGGACATGACTCAACCGGCGAGCATCGCTTCAGCATAAGGAGAATGGGCCGATATGACGCAGACGCTCAACGTCGAATATGAGGAGCTCCTGACGCGGGCCGATGAACTCGAGCAACCGCTGCCGGCTGTCCCGTCCACCAACCCGCAAGGGCCGTGCAACCTTTCGTTTATCAACGACACCGCCACACGACTCGCGCTTACCGCTGACACGTTGCGGTTGTACCTCAAGGGGTGCGAACGGGAGTGGAAAGTTCTGGCGAAATCCCTGAGAAATGCGGCCAAGGCCTATGAAGAGGTCGACACCGGAGCCGCGGAGGCCATCGACAAGATCATCAATAACGACTCTTCCGCGGTGGGGGTGACGACGCCGTCAGTGGTCGCCGATGACGAGCCCTGGACGGCGCCGGAACAACTGGCAGCCGCGCCGCCGTTTGAATACCCCTACTACGAAGTCAGACAGGCCGCGGAGGACATTGAATCCGGGGATCAGGGCACGGCGTTCAGGGCGTTTGCGCAGGAATGGAAAGCGTTCCAGCAGGCATTTCAAGAACAGACCTATCGGTTCCGGCTGTTTACTCGCTGGGAGGGGGAGGCGACCGCGCAAGTTGAACGAGATTTCCAACAACACAAGGAGTGGATATATTCGATGGCGAAATTGTGCGGTGACCTAGGCCAGCAGGCTGACAGGGTCGTCGACGTGCACAAAAAGGCCACCGCTGCCACCGGCTACAATAACCAGTACGCCCTGGGAGGCGCGCATCCCACGACCTACGAAGTATCGCAATGCGATTATTGGTATAGGTATTATGTGGAACATAATTACCACGAATACATAGCCTCAGCTATTGATTGGTATGAGAAACTGCAGGCAAGTTCGGAATCGGCATTGAAGTATTATGTTCAGTACGCGAACATACCTCTAAAGCCGCTGAAACCAGACGCTCCCCCCAAGGGCACGGTCATCAAGCCGCCCGGTGAAACGCCAAAGCCGGAGCCCACGCCGAAGCCGAATCCGGAGCCGGGTCCGAAGCCAACGCCCGCTCCGACACCCGCGGAGATCGGTCAGATTGTGGGGAACGCGTCGCAGGGGATGCAGGGTTTGTCGCAGGGTATGCAGGGCGCCATGCAGGGTATCCAGGGCCTCACACAGGGGGGCATGGGCGGCGGCCCGGCGCCGGCGCAGCTTGCTTCGGACACCACCAGCTCCGAGCCCCCGCCCGCTGACGAAGCGAAAAAGGACGACGAGGACAAAGACGACGACAAGAAAAAGGACGAGGAAACGTCACTCGCCGAAGGCGCCACCGCGGGCGATCAGGCGTCGGGGAGTGCCCCCACCGAGCCACCGGCTGCCGGCCAACCGGGGGGGACGCCTTCAGGCGTGGTGCTCTAAGTGAGGTCCTCGCGAATGCGGCTCGTCGCGCCGGCGATCTTGCGGCCGGCGGCGTGCCTCGCGGCGACGTAACCGAAGACCATCGAGCTGGCGATGCTCGCCCCGGCGCCCGGATACGTGCGGCCCATCACCGTCGCGGTGGTGTTGCCGGTCGCGTAGAGGCCGTCGATCACCTGGTCCTGCCCGTCGAGCACTTGTGCGTACTCATTGGTGATTACCCCCCCGCATGTTCCGACGTCCGCCGGGAGAACCCGAGTCGCGTAATACGGCGCGCGCTCCAGCGGGCCGATGGCGGCGTTCGGCCGATACCCCGGATCGCCGAGGCAGTCGTTGTAGGCCGACTGGCCACGCCCGAAGTCGGGATCCAGGCCCCGAGCAGAGAAACGGTTGAACCGCTCTATCGTGCGTGACAATTCGTCGGCGGGCAGATCGATCTGGCGAGCAAGGTCCGCGATGGTGACGCCCCGCTTGACCGCACCGCTTTCGATCAGCTCGGCAGGCAGGCGCTGGTTGCCCTTCAACGGATTGGCGCTGGTGACGTATCGACGCACGTATCCCTCGTCGAAAATCATCCAGCAGGGCACCGCCTTGTTGGCGTACATCGCCTTGCCGACCTCGACGTAAGAGTTCGACTCGTTGCAGAACCGTCGGCCGGTCGAGTCGACGTAGATGGCGCCGGGACGCTGTCGCCCGGAGCCCAGGGATGCGGCGACGGCGCCTCCGTTGGCGATGAAAACCGAAGGCAGCCACCATGCTTCGTCGAGCAGGTCGGTCTTCGCGCCCAGCCGCATTGCCGTCTCGAGCACTTCTCCGGTGTCGCCGGCGTTGGCGATCGACCACTTGCCCTCGTTTGGCTGGTCGCCGCTGTACCGGCGTCGCATCTCCTTGTTGTGACCGAAGCCGCCGGCGGCCAGCAAGACTCCCTTGCGCGCCTCGATGTTCACCGGTACGCCATCGCGATTGACGCGCGCACCGACGACGCGACCGTCCTCGACGATCAGATCCTCCATCGCGGCATTCGTCCACAGCGGCGGTTGATTTCCGCCGAGGTCGATCAGTGCCTTGAGCATTTGAGCGATAAGCGAGGAGCCGTTGGTGAGGATCTGGGCGCGGCGCGCTCGGGCCGCCGCGGTGCGCAGGAACACCTTTGTCGCCACCGCGAATGCGCGGGGCGCGCGGTTGAAGTACTGCACCGAACGTAGTTCGTTGGTGAGCACCACGTACCCGTAGTTCTTGGCCAGCGGCGGCTGTACCTTGTCGTGCCAGCTCCCCAGCTCGGCGGCATCGAAGGGGATTCCCTCGACGGCCCGGCCGGACTCGTTGCCGCCCTTGTGGTTCGGGTAGTAGTCGCTCCAGCCGGCGCAGCGGATCAGCCGAACGCCCTTGCGGATCAGGAAATTGATCATTTCGTAGCCCGCGGTGAGGAACATCTCGCGGCGCGCCAGCGAGGAAGGAGCACCGATATCGCCGACCACGTCGGCCAGATAGGCCAGGCCGTCTTCGTGCGAATCGGCGATGCCGTCGGCGCGCATCAGCGGATTGTTCGGCAGCCAGACGATACCGCCGGAAAGTCCCGTCGATCCGCCGACCAGAGCCTGCTTCTCGATGATCAGTGGTTCGAGCCCACTGTCCAGCGCGGCCAGCCCCGCCACCATGCCGCCACCGCCGCTGCCCGCGATGAGCAGGTCTACCGAGCGATCCCACGCAGTGGTCATCGTGCCTCCAGCCTGGCGGTGAAGCCGAGATCGGCGATCGGCACGTCGATCGTGGTGTTGGTCTTCTGGATGGCGGGGACCAGCGCGCCGTATGGCAACCCGGCAAGGAAGCCGTCGATGACGCGTTCGAAGTTCGAGATCAGCCCCTCGATTCTGCTGGACAACCGCATGTACTCAAAGCCCTTGGAGTGCAACCCTTTTTGCTGCTTGGGCAGATTGGAGAAGTCCTGGGCGGGGATCGGCGGCCACCGCGGGTCGTCGGGAGCCATGGGTTCCGGGGGTGTGGGCCGGCCCGCGGAAAGGTCGGACGGAAAACGGGTGAGTGACCAGATCTCGAACAATGTCTCCTCGGGACCGAGCGGGCGGATCCGGTATGACGACGCGCTGCTGTACTGAGGCAGCAGAAAATAATGTGGGAAGGCAAAATTGATCGCTTCGACGATGCCGCGCCGCGCCAAGTCGTTGAGGTCGGGCATGTCGCAGCCGCGGGCCCGATGCCAGTCGACCACCGCGTCGTTCAGCGTGCTGCGCCAGATCGCCATCGCCGCGGCCGGGTCGGCCGGCAGATCCATGTTCTGCAGGCCCTCGGCGATGCGGACGTCGTTCTCATGCGTCATGCCGGCCATGCCTTCACCGAGGGTGCGCATGAAATACAGGTTGGTCTGCGTCAGCCCGGGTGGTTTGTCGGTTTGGGGCATGCTCGACGGCAGCAGTTGCGGGTGGGTCTGTGGGACGTGATAGCCCTCCATGAAGGCGGCCGTCGCCAGCTTCCAATTCACCGGAAGCCGACACGATTGCCACCACTCGACGCGCATCGATTCGACTTTCCAGGCGTCGTAGATCGTCGCGAATGGCTCGAAGCAGTCCCGCAGTCCAGGGGCTTCGTCGTCGAGGTTGATCCACGCGCAGCCGCCCCAGAGTTCACATCTGACCGAAACCAAGCGGAGGTCGTCAGGGTTCAGGTTGTGCTCGTCGAATTCGTCGGCCCGCAGTACGAAGGTATTGCGTCCGTCGATGCCCCAGCACCAGCCGTGGAACGGGCACACGAAGGTACGCCGATTCCCGTTGCCTTCCACCAGCTTTACGCCACGGTGGCGGCAGGCATTGTGGTAGGCATGCACGTTGTCGGCATCCACCCGCACCACGATGATGGATTCGTCGAGGATCTCGTACTCGACGAAGTCGCCGGGCTTGGGGATCTCTTCGACCCGGCACGCCATCTGCCAGACGCGTGGCCAGAACAGTTCCTTCTCGAGCTGGTAGAACTCCAGGTCGTAGTACCGCTGCTTGGGTATCCGGTCGGCGGTCTGGACCGCCCACGGTACCGGCAGCGGCTCCCAATTCACCCCGTCGCTAAGGCTGCTCACTCCAACCATCTCCCGCCATCTCCATCCAGCGTCACACGATCCGTGATGCCCGCCCCTGCCAGTAACGCTCGCGAATGCGCCTCTTGTACAGCTTCCCGTTCGGATCGCGAGGCAGTTCCGGATCGAATTCGACTGTGCGCGGACACTTGTAGCCGGCCAGGTGGGCCCGGCAATACGCGATGAGCTCGGCCTCGAACTCGGGCCCAGAGGTAACACCTTCGACGGGCTGCACGACCGCCTTGACCTCTTCACCGAACTCGTCGTTGGGAACGCCGAAGACCGCGGCATCGACCAGTTGGGGATGCATGACCAAGAGATTCTCCGCCTCCTGCGGGTAGATATTCACCCCGCCGGACACGATCATGAACGTCGACCGATCAGTCAGGTACATATAGCCGTCCCGGTCGACATATCCCATGTCTCCCAAGGAGCGCCAACCGCGTTCGTTGTACACCGACGCGGTCTTGGCGGGATCTTTGAAGTACTCGAAATCGGGCCCACCTTCGAAGTAAAGCTCTCCAGCCTGGCCGATGGGAAGCTCTTGTCCATCATCGCCGACCACGTGCACCGGGGCCATCGGTATGCCCACCGAACCGGGATGGGCGAGCCACTCCTCGGGGCCGATTACCGTCCCCGCGAATCCTTCAGTGCCTCCATAGTATTCGTGGATGACCGGTCCGAACCACTCCATCATCCGGTGCTTGACGTCCACCGGGCAAGGTGCGGCCGCGTGGATCACGCAGCGCAGGCTGGAGACGTCGTACTGGCGCCGCACCGCGTCTGGCAGTTTCAGCATCCGGACGAACATCGTCGGGACGAACTGGGCGTGCGTCACGCGCTGGGTATCGATCAGGCGCAGGACGGTCTCGGCGTCGAACTTGCGCATCATGATCGACGCGGCGCCGACGCGGTTGACCGCCATCGTGTAGTTCACCCCGGCCGCGTGATACAGCGGCGCGGGGGACAGGTACACACTCGACGCGCTCATGCCGTAGCGATGGGTCAGCGCCATCTCCAAGACCGACTGGGCCCACGAGCCGTTGCCGTCGGCCGGCAGCGGCCGGCGAACGGCCTTGGGCCGGCCCGTGGTGCCCGACGAGTAGAGCATCTCCGATCCGTCCGACGTGGGCGGGGCTTCACCCGCAGCGGCCAGCGCGTCCTCGTATCCACACCATCCGGGCAACCCACGGCCGACGCTGATGTGGACGTCGACCGCCGTGTTGACATCGCGCACGTGGGCGGCGATTTCGGCCATCTCGCCTTCGACGAACACCGCCTTCGCGTCGGAGTCGCCGATGACGTAGGCCACCTCGTCGGGAGTGAAATGGGTGTTGACGGCGGTGTAGTAGAGGCCGGAAAGCTGGCAGCCCCAGGTAATTTCGAAGAACTCCGGGCGGTTCGGCAGCACCAGGGCCACACCGTCGCCTCGGCGCAGCCCAGCATCGTGAAGCGCCGCCGCGACCCGTTGACTCCGCTCATACAGTTCGCCGAAGGAGATCGCGCCGGCGTCGGCAATAAGGGCCGGCGACTGTGCGGCTGCGATCGCGTGATCGGCGATGTTCACCAGCAGACCTAAGTTGCTGCGGCGCCATCGGTCTGGGCGGCGGCCGCGGCCTGTCGCCGGGCTTGTTCGGACGGCAGCACCTTGTCCTTGAACACCGTCTGGATCAGCTCCTGCACGTCCTTACTGACCGACGCGAGCGCGACCAGGTCGTTGGAGGTTTGCCAATGCACCCGCATGCCCATCAGCTCCCAGGCACGTTTGATGTTGGCCTTGGTGAGCATCAGCGTCGTCAACGGTGCCTGGGCGATGTGGCGGGCGATCGCGTCCACGCGGGCGTCCAGGTCCTCCCGCTTGACCACCTCGTTGACGAGGCCGACCTCCAGCGCCTTCTTGGCGTCGATCACCTCGGCGGTGAACAGATAGTAGGCGGCGCGGCGCCAGTTCATGAACACCCAAGGCTCGATGGAACATTCACCGGATGGCATGCCGAACCCCTGCAGGGGCGGGTAGGAGAAGTAGGCGTCCTCGGACGCGATCACGATGTCGGTGGTCAGGCCCATGTGCGTACCGCCGCCCACACAGTAGCCGTGGACCTGCGCGATGGTGGGCTTGGAGAACTCCCACAGATTCAGGGTCGGCTTGACGAAGAGATCCGACTGCGCCTTCCACGGGTTGCCTGTCACCATCGCGTTCTGCACGAACGCCGGATAGTCGGTGGCGTTGTCGCCGATCGCGTGTCCCGAGCAAAAGCCCTTGCCATTGGCCTTCAGGATCAGCACCTTGATGTCGTAGTCACGGTCGGCATCCAGCAGCGCGGCGTCGACTTCTTCGGCCAGCTTCTGGTCCTGGGCGTTGGCCTTCTCGGGCCAGTTCAGCGTGACGCGGGCGATCGGGCCTTCTTTTTCATAGATGATTCTCTCGCGGGTCTCGTTGAGATCCATGTGGCCTATCCCTTCTTCGTTATGACGTGATGACGCCGATTTCGGTCCCGATGTCGTAGGTGGTTCCGACCTCGCCCGTCCACTGGACGGTGCCGGTTGCTCCCGCTTCGATTTCCTGTTCCACTTTCTCGGTGGCGATCACATAGATCGGTGTGCCCGCCTCGACGTGCTCGCCGGCGTCGACGAGCAGCCCGGTGAGTTCGGCTTCGGACACTGCGACCGATACCCGTGGTATGCGAATAACGAAGTCAGCCATGTGCGTTCGCCTTCTTACACGTGCGCTGGGCCGCTTCGACGATGCGTGCCGGCGATGGGTACACCTGCGCTTCGAGCGCCGCCGCGGCCGGATTCGGCACGAACCGGGCGCCTACCCGCTCGACGGGTGCGGCGAGTTCGCCGAACAATTCGGATTGCAGGATCGCGGCGACTTCTGCGCCGGGGCCGGCGAATTGGACTGCATCGTGCACGATTACGGCTCTGTGCGTACGCCGGACGGACTCGACGATGGTCTCGACGTCGAGCGGCACCAGGGTGCGCAGATCGACAACTTCGGCGTTGACGCCCTGCTCGGCTAGGGTGACCGCCGCCGCGAGCGCGTCGTGCACACAGCGTCCGTAGCTGATCAGCGTCACGTCGGTGCCCGGCCGCTTGATATCGGCCAGCCCGAGGGGAATGGAGAAACCGGGGTCGACGGGCACCTGCCCCTTCTTGCCCTGCAGCCGAATCGTTTCGACGAACAGGCAAGGGTCTTCGTCGAAGATCGCCGTGGTGAGTAGTCCTTTGCCGTCGCGCGGGGTGGACGGCACGATCACCTTCATCCCGGGGATATGCATGAACCACGCTTCCAGGCTCTGCGAATGCGTGGCCCCGGTGGCCAGCCCGGCATACACCTGGGTGCGGATGGTGATCGGCGCCGTTGTCCGTCCGGCCGTCATGAACCGCAGCTTGGCGGCGTTGTTGATCAACTGGTCGGCGGCGATGCCGATGAAGTCCATGATCATGATCTCGGCCACCGGCAGTAGTCCGTCGATCGCGGCGCCGATCGCCGCACCGACGATCGCGGCTTCCGAGATCGGGGTGTCCAGGACCCTGTCGTGCCCGTATTTCGTCGACAGTCCCGCCGTCGGTCCGGAGGCCCCGGGATCGGCGATGTCCTCGCCGAGCAGAAACACTCGATCGTCGGCCCGCAGCGCCTGATCCAGCGCGAGGTTCAGCGCCTCGCGCATCGTCATCTCTTTCTCGTCCATTCGTCAGTCCTCAGACCGGGAATTTGATCGGAGTTGCGTACACGTCCTGGTCGAGCTCGTCCGCCGACGGCGATTCCGCGCTCATCACCGTCTGCAGTGCGGATTCCACCGTCGCCAACGCCTCGTCGTCGATACGTGCGAGTTCGTCTTCACCGCAGATGCCGCCGTCGCCGAGTTGCCGGCGGAAGCGCGGTACCGGGTCGGCGGCGATCGCCGCTTCGAGTTGTTCCTTGGGGATGTAGGGCATCCGGTCGCCGAAGTAGTGGCCGCGGAAGCGGAAAGTCACACACTCGATGAAGGTGGGGCCGGCGCCGTCGCGCGCGCGTTGCAGTGCCCGGTCGAGCGCGGCTTTCACCGCCAACGGGTTGTTGCCGTCGACACGAACGCCCGGCATGCCGTATCCGGCGGCCCGGTCGGCCACCTGCTCGAGCTTCATGGTGTCGCTGGTCGGTGTCATCTCGGCGTACAAGTTGTTCTGACAGACGAACACCATCGGCAGATCCCAGAGCGCGGCCATATTCGCCGCCTCGTGGAAGGAGCCGGTGTTGGTGGCACCGTCGCCGAAGCTGACCACGGTGACACGATCGAGCTTCTTTCGCTTGGCGGCCATCGCCAGCCCCACGGCCACCGGCGGCCCGGCGCCGACGATGCCCGTTGAAAGCATCACGCCCACTTCAGGTTTCGCGATGTGCATGGTGCCGCCTTTGCCGCGGCTGGCGCCGACACTGCGCCCCATCATCTCGCCGTAGATCTCCTCGAGCGGGACGCCCTTACCGATGAGATCGTGCAGCCCGCGGTAGGTGGTCACCAGCTGGTCGTCGGGTCGCAGTGCGACACCCATCGCGGCGGCGATCGCCTCTTGGCCGCGCGACGGCCAATACACGCACATGAATTCGCCGGTGCCGATGCCCTTGGACAGCCGGTCGTCGGCCGCCTTCATCAGCACCATGAGCGCGTAGAGGCGCCGCTGTGTGTCGGGGGATTCAGTGTCGGTCATCGCGTAGTTCCGTTGTGGTGCAGTCTGGTTGATGCCACTGCTGTCACGCGCCCGACCATGGCTTCACCTTGAGGAAGCCGCCGCCGTCGACGCGCAACTGCTGCCCGGTGATATAGCGTGCGGCATCGGAGGCGAGAAACAACACCGCCTCGCTGATGTCCTCGGGCTCGACGTAGGGGATCGGCATCGCTTGCACGAACGGGAAAATCGGTTCGGCGTCCTCGCGGGTCGGCTCCTTCAAGTCGGGCCGGAACGCTCGATACATCGGCGGGCTGTGCAACATGTCCGTGTTGACGTTCGTCGGGTGCACCGCGTTCATCCGGATGGAAAATTGGGCCAGCGCCCGAGCGAAGTCGTTAACATAGTGCGCCGCAGCGAGTTTGGCGAAGGCGTATCCGGCTCCGCCCGGACCGCCGTCGATGCCGGTGGTGTTCATCGACGACATGAATGCGGCGTTGGATCCGATCACGATGATCGACGCGCCGGCCTGCAGATGCTTGAGGCTCGCATGTACAAGGTTGAGCACGCCGACCAGGTCCACGTCCACGGCGTCGGCGAACGCCTTCGGCGGCAGACCCGCGGTGAGCGGGCAGATGCCCGCGTTGGCGATCACGATGTCGAGGTGGCCGAGTTCGGCGACGCCCTGGTCGATCGCGGCGGACAGCGCCACCCGATCGCGGACGTCGGCTATCGCGGTGAAGGCGCGTTGCCCTTCCTTCTCGACCAACCGCGCCGTCTCGTCCAGATCCTCCGGCCGGGCCAGTGGGTATTCATTCGTGTCGATGTCCTCGCACAGATCCACCGCAATGATGTCGGCACCCTCCGCGGCCAGCATCCGGGCGTGCGAACGCCCCTGACCCCGCGCGGCGCCGCTGATCACGGCCACCTTGCCCGTTACCCTGCCCATCGCTCGTCCTTCGTCCCGGTGCCGATAGCCGTGCCCGTAATGGGAACCCACGTTGGGGCCCAGAGCCGCTCGTCACCACGGAGGTTTCGCGGGCCAGCGAAAGTGCTTATGACGCTGGGGTGAATCGGCCGACTGCGGCAAGCTCCGGTGCGGCACATATTTACCGCATCGGGGATTCGGGATCTGACCAACGATCGGCTCCATCGCATCTCTTCCACGAAACCTGCGCGTGGCTGTAGCCGGGCTATCAATATCCCTTAGGGTAGCTAGAATATCTAAAATAGCAAGGACAGGCCCGACCGAGGGGATTGGCGATGTCAGGCGTGCTCAGCGGTGTGCGGATCGTCGAATTGGCGTCGTGGACATACGTGCCATCGGCCGGAGCCGCCCTGGCGGACTGGGGTGCAGACGTCATCAAAGTAGAGGGCGTCGCGTTCGGTGACCCGGGGCGAGCCCTGGTCGTCGGCGGGTTCACCCGCGAAGCCGCCCGCCCGGACGCCGACTTCATCCTCGAGTTGGGCAACCGCGGCAAGCGCAGCATCGCGATCGACATCAAATCCGAAACGGGCCGCGAGTTGTTCGGCCGCCTCCTAGCCACTGCCGATGTGTTCCTGACCAACTGGCTGCCCGGCGCACTGGAGAGGGCCCGACTGACCGTCGACGACATTCGCACGTTCAATCCCAAGATCATCATTGCGCGCGGCACCGGCCTGGGAGTCCGCGGTCCGGATCGCGATCGCGGCGGCTTCGATGCCGCCACCTACCTCGCCCGGGGTGGCGTTGCCTACACACTCACGCCTTTCGGGACCGATACCCCCGCGGTCCAGGGTCCCGGTTTCGGCGACCTGCAGGGTGGGGCCACGCTGGCCGGCGGCGTGTGCGCGGCGTTGTTCCACCGGGAGCGCACCGGTGAGCCGACGATCGTCGACTCCTCGCTACTGGCGCAAGCCATGTGGTCCATCGCACCGTCGATTTCGGCCGCGGATTTCTTCGACATCGACGGCATTCCGGGCGCACCGCCGGGGTTGGCCATCAATCCGCTGGTGAACCGCTACAAAACCAGGGACGGCAGGTGGATTCAGCTGGTCTTCTTACAGCCCGACAAGTTCTGGGTCGGCTTCTGCGAGCGGATGGGGCTTTCGGAATTAGCCACCGACGAGCGATTCGTACCCTCGAGCAATCTGATCGCGAACGCGGCCGCGGCGACCGAGATCGTGGCGAATGCGTTCGCCAGCCATGACCTCGCGCACTGGCAGAAGGTGCTCGAAAGCGAGCCCGGTGTGTGGGGCGCGCTGGCGACGCCGCGGGAGACCCTCAATGATCCGCAGGTCGAACCCAATGGCTACGTGGTGACCAACGTTGACGATCACGGTGAGAAATATCGAATCGTCGCCGCGCCCGTCCAATTCAACGAAACTCCGCCGCTCCCCGCGCGCGCCCCGGAACATGGCCAGCACACCGAGGAAATCTTGCTCGAACTCGGCGTCGAGTGGGATGACATCGCCAAGGCGAAGGATCTCAAAGCAGTCCTCTGACGATGGGCCGCGTTGACAAAAGGCCCCAATTAGAAGGACCAAAGTCATTGTGTGCCAACAATCTGATGACGTCGGCCACCTCCAGCCGTAGGTTGGTGCCTCAGGTACACCATGGCCACATTCATGCGCAACAGCGACGCCTTCACTTGGGCGATGGAAAGCGATCCACGGCTGAGATCAACCGTGGTCAGCGTCGTGTTGCTGGATCGATCACCGGATTGGGATCGGGTGCGCGAACGATTCGATCTGATCAGCAGGAAAATGCCGATGTTCCGGCAGCGGGTCGTGGCGTCGCCGCCGCCGGCCCCGCCCCGGTGGGAGTATGTGCGGGAATTCGACCTCGACTACCACATCCGGCGAACTGTGTGCCCCGGAGCCGGCACCCTCGATGACGTACTCGAGATGGCCCGATTGGCCGAGATGCAGGACTTCGACCGGGCCCGCGCTCTCTGGGAGATAACGCTGATCGATGGCCTGAAAGACGATGGCGCGGCAATGATCTGCAAGTTCCACCATGCGCTCACTGATGGAATCGGCGGCATCCAGATCGCGATGAACTTGTTCAACCTTTCTGCAGAGCTGTACGAGCATGAATCCTTGCCGCCCGAGCCAGCGGGATCCAGGCCATCGCCCCTCAGCGGATACCGCGACACCTGGCGCTATGACACCGGCCTGCTCGGCGGCGTCTTGACCGGCGCGGTCAAGTGGGCGCCGCGGCTGATGTACGACGGTGTTCGGCGGCCGGTTGCGACGATCCGATCGGCAGCGGCCACCGCGGCGTCCGTCTACCGGACGGTTCGGCCGATAGCGCGGACCGGGTCTCCATTGGTAACGGACCGCGGCATGATCCGCCGTCTCGGGGTATACGACGTTCCGATGCCGCTGCTACGGGAAGCCGCGCACCGATGCGGAGGGGCGCTGAACGACGCGTTTGTCGCCGGCGTGGCCGGTGGGTTACGTCTCTACCACGAGAAGCACGGCGTTGCGGTCGGCGACCTACACCTCACGATGCCAATCAGCATACGAACGAAGGCCGATGGGATCGGAGGAAACCGGATCACGCTGATGCGCTTCGACGTGCCGGTGGGCGAGGCGGACCCGGCCGCACGAATCAAGGCGATACACCAGCGCACCGGCGCGGTACGGGATGAACGGTCCCTGCCTTACACGCAGTTGATTGCCGGCGCTTTGAACCTGATGCCGCGGTGGTATATCGGTTCGGTATTACGTCACGTCGATTTCCTGGCCAGCGACGTGCCCGGTGTGCCGGTGCCGGTTTTCCTGGGCGGTGCAGCGGTACGCGCGCAATACGCGTTCGGCCCGACGATCGGCGCATCAGTGAACGTCACGCTGCTGACCTACGTCGACACCTGCACCCTGGGCATCAACGTCGATACCGCCGCGATACCCGACTACGAAGTCTTCTATGACGCCATCGTCGCGGGTTTCGACGAATTGTTAGCTCTCGCAGGCTAATTCAGGCCAAGTCGGACCTGGTCACCGCTGCACCCATAGGGTCAATCGGCCGGGATGCGCGGGTCGTCCACTTCCAGCTAGTCGGTCGCGAAACGGTTACAGCTGCATACCGAAGTGGATCACTGTCTGGCGCAATAGGACGGATCCACAAATCATGGCACAGTACGCCTTTGAGAATCAAAGTGGCGAGTTGTGGTTTCTCGCAGGGATTCTTGTTCGCTGTGTCGGGTAGCGGATTTTCGTTGGGGCGCAATAGGAGGTAGGTACAGCATGGCGAACTGGGTTCCCACACAGACTTCGTGTGGCCCGAACTCCAGCCGCATTCTGGACACCGCGCGGGGGATCATCATCGGACTTCGCCGGTGCCGTTCGGAGACGGCTTTCGACGAATTGCACAACGCGGCAGTGCGCCACCGGGTTCCGGTATTCGCGATGGCATGGGCGCTCGTGCACCTCGCAGGCGAGGGCGACAAGACGTCCAGCTTCATCGAGGCGCAGTCCGCTGCGCGCCATGAGTGGGGACAGCTGTTCACGGGAGCAGCATCTCTGAGCTGTTGACAGGTAATCAAGAACTTGGCGCGGCCGGGGTCCCTGGGGGGTACCACGGCCGTGCCAACCCTTGCCAAGTGCCCGCTGATCCAAAGCTGTTGGAGCACAACATTTTTCCGCTCGAACTCCGGTGGCCGGGACGGTCGCGAGGCCTTCGGCGCCGTTGGAAGAGAATCGAGCCGGCGATAAAGGCGCGCCGCGGCCGGCCCTAGCGGTCGTCCGTCAGCGGAACTTCACCGCTCCTTCATCCCCCGTCAACGAGTCCACGCCGGTGAGTCGGCCGCCATGCGCAATGCTGCGATGATGCGCTGCTCCTTTTCCAGGAAGCGTTCGGTGGGCGCCGGCACCGAGATGGCAACGACGTTGTCGCCCACGGTCCGTCGCGCGATGGCGGCCGCCGAAATCCCCGGGGTGTGTTCGCCGCGGTCGAAGGCAATCCCGGTGCGCCGGATCTCGGCGGTCTCGCGGCGCAACCGGTCGGCGACGCCGGAATTGAACCGGGAGATCACCGCCTCCGCCTCGGCGTCGGCGAGAGTCGCCAGCGCCGCCTTGCCGTTGGCGGTCACCTCCAGCGGGAACCGGACGCCGACGGCAGAGACCGCCCGAAGCCGGTGCGACGATTCGATCTGGTCGACAAACCACATCCGCTGTCCACGCAATACGGACAGATCGACTGTTTCACCGTCGGTTGCAGCCGCAACCCGTTCGATCGTCGGACGGAACAGCGCCGAGACATGCGCTCCGCCCGCACTGCCCAAACCCAGCAAGCGCTCACCCAGCGAGAAACGGCCTTGCGAATCGACCTTGGCCAATCCGACTTCCACCAGGCCGACCACCAGCCGGCGCGCCGTGGATTTGGCCAGCCCAAGTCGCTCACCGAGGTCGACCAGGCGGAGCTGTCCGGGCTCTGCGGCGATCTCATCCAATGCGGCGGCGGCGCGGCGCAGCACCTGGATGCCTTCGTCGCGATTCGTCGGCGGAGTGGGTTCCGTGGGCGGCACGATTCCACTATAGTGTTCCGCATTCCGAACTACAAAGAACCGCAATCTGGATCAAAGGGGCTCCACATGAGTGCGCTACCTGCAGGGCGGCACTTCTTTCGCGGTGACGAGGGATACGAAGCCGCCCGCAGCGGAACTGTTTGGCATGCGCGAGTACCCGAGCGCTATCCCGAGGTGATCGTTGCGGCCGTCGATGCAGACGACATCACCGCGGGCCTCCGCTACGCCAGGTCCAACGGCCACAAGGTCAGCATCGTCTCGGGTGGACACAGCTTTGCGGCAAGCCATCTTCGCGACGGCGCGGTGCTGCTCGACGTCAGCCGCCTCGATCACGTCACTATCGACGCGGAGAAAAGCCTCGCCGTGGTCGGTCCCGGCAAGGGCGGCAGCCTGCTCATGGCCGACTTGCAAGAGCAGGGCCTGTTTTTTCCAGGCGGCCACTGCAAAGGCGTCTGTCTGGGCGGGTATCTGCTGCAGGGTGGATACGGCTGGAACAGCCGGATCTACGGTCCGGCTTGCGAGAGTGTCATCGGCGTCGACGTCGTTACCGCCGACGGCGAGCAGATCCACTGCAACGAAGACAATCACGCCGACCTGTACTGGGCCGCGCGCGGCGCCGGCCCCGGTTTTTTTGGTGTCGTCACGTCGTATCACCTCAAGCTGTACCCCCGTCCCGCGGTCTGTGGTACCAGCGCGTATCTCTATCCGTTCGAGCTGGCCGACGAGGTCTATGCCTGGGCTCGCAGCATCGGCGCCGAAGTCGACCCTCGGGTCGAGCTACAAGCCGTCGCCTCACGGGGTGAACCCACGATGGGAATCGACAGTCCCGTCATCTCGTTCGCGTCACCGGCGTTCGCCGATTCCGAGGAGGAAGCGAAAAAGGCGCTCGCCATATTCGGGACCTGCCCGGTCGCTGACAAGGCGCTCGTCAAAGTCCCTTATATGCCAACCGATTTGCCTACCTGGTATGACGTCGCGATGACCCACTACCTGTCCGACCATTCCTACGCGGTGGACAACATGTGGACGTCGGCGTCGGCCGAAGAGCTGCTCCCGGGCATCCGCAACATCCTCGAGACCATGCCTCCCCATCCTGCGCACTTCCTCTGGCTGAACTGGGGACCGGTCCCACCCCGCCAGGACATGGCCTACAGCATCGAGGACGACATCTACCTAGTCGCTCTACGGCTCGTGGAAGGACCCCGCCGACGAAGCGAAATACGCCGGCTGGGCGCAGTCCAACATGGCCGCGATGTCGCATCTGGCCACCGGCATTCAGCTCGCCGACGAAAACCTCGGCCAGCGACCGGCGCGGTTCGCCAGCGATGAGGCCATGGCCCGCCTGGACAAGATGCGAGCCGCCTACGATCCGGATGGCCTGTTCAACGCTTGGATGGGGCGACTCTGATGGCCGGCGAGGAGTACCTCGGCTACCGCAACGACGACGCAAACACGCCGTTCGGCAAATTCTTCAATCCCGAAATGGCCCCGCTACCAACACATGTCGTCGAGGCGCTACAGCATGGCCCGCAAGGCGGGATGGCCTTGGTGGCCTACGACGAGGCCGCGACCGTCGCCGACGCGGGATACCAGCAGACCGAGAACGGCTATGGAGTTCTCGACGACGGGAGCTATCACGTGTCGGTCCGCACCGACATGCCAGGCGTCACGCCGGGGATGTGGTCCTGGTGGTTCGGCTGGCATGGCAGTGACACCCGCCGCTACAAGTTGTGGCACCCACGGGCGCATCTGTCCGCCGCGTGGAAGGACGGCGACGGCGCCGGCCGCCAAGGCGCCCAGCGCTACATCGGCCGCTGGTCGTTGATCAGCGAGTACATCGGCTCGACAATCCTCAATGGCGCAATCCAATTCGTCGATCCGGCGGAGATGGGCTGTCCACCTGACAGCGCCGATGCGGTGGCGATCTGTGCGCGGTTGGGCGCCAGTGACGCCCCGGTGGACGTCGGGTGGTTCATCCACCACGTGCGGTCGACCCCGAGCGGATCCGAAATGCGGTCCCGATTTTGGATGGGCGGGCCTCATATCGCCGTGCGCAACGCTCCTGGCGTAGCCTCAAAAGCACTTCGCCCCATCGCATCTCGTATTCTCGGTAGCCCGGAGAGCAACGCCCGCAATCTGCTGGTGCACTGTGCGCAGGAGATGAATCACCTGGCCGGCTTCCTGCCCGAGCTTTACGCCGCTTTCGGCGACGAGTAGCGGCATTCAGCCCGAGTGGGTGAATGCGGGCGCAACAAAGCGCTCCACCAGTTCGCGTTCGGCTTGGTCGTCGCCGACGGGCCAGTAGGTCAGTGACAGCACAATGCGCACCACCCAGTGCGCCGCCTGCGAGTCGCCGTCGGTGAGTCCGGTGAGCTCCGAGGCGAAGTCGGCCAATAGCGGCGATCCCGTGAGCCACCCCATGTCGTCCGCCCGGACCGGGTTGAAGACGAGCTGATACAGGGGATCGGCCCGAATCAGCTGCAGCGCCACGGTGATCGCGGTGACGACCCGCTCGGGACCGCTCATGGTCTCGACGGCGTGGCGCACCGTTTCGATGATGCGCGACGCGGCGCGGGTGATGACCGCGTCGCGGATTTGGGCCTTCCCGCCGGCGTAGCGGTAAATGGTGGCGCGCGAACAATGGACACGTTTGGCCAACGCGTCGATATCGAAGCCCTCCAACCCCCCGCGCGTGAACATCTCGGTGGCGGCCGCATAGATGCGCTCCGCGGCAGCTTCGCGTCGATCGCCGCCGACTAACCAGTCGTCACGCGGCATCGGTCACCCACCCTTTCGGCCGAGAAGCAGAACCACATATATCTCAGGCTTGAGACAATATCAGCCTTCTATCTCACCATCGTCGCTGGTCCGGGAATCACGCTGAGACGGCCGGACCCCGCACCACCGAGTGGTCGTTTTCAACTTTCCGGATGGCCGTTGACGTCGGGATATCCCGTTCGCACGCTGAAGTGGTGACAGCCATAGCCCACGCCGGCACGTTCTTCGGTGCCGAAGCTCTGCAAGATCCCTACCCGCTCTATGAGCGCATGCGTGCCGCCGGCCCGGTGCACCGAATCGGTGACTCCGACTTCTATGCCGTATGCGACTGGGATGCTGTCAATGACGTCATCGGGCGGCCCGAGGACTTTTCGTCGAACCTCACCGCCACGATGACCTACACCGCCGAGGGCGCCGTCAAGGCGTTCGAGATGGAGCCACTCGGCGGTTCGACCCATGTGCTGGCCACCGCCGACGACCCTGCCCATGCCGTGCACCGGAAACTGTTGGTACGCCAACTGGCGGCCAGCCGGATTCGCGTGATCGAGCAATTCGCCGCCGACACCGCGGAGCGGCTGTGGAACGAGGCGCTGCGCGATGGGCACATCGAATGGATGCATACCATGGCCAATCGCCTCCCGATGATGGTGGTGGCTGAACTGATCGGGGTGCCCGACACCGACACCGCGCAGCTGGTGCAGTGGGGGTACGCGGCCACCCAGATGGTCGAAGGACTGGTCAGCGAAGAGCAGCTCACCGCCGCGGGTATCGCGGTCATGGAACTCAGCGCCTATATCAACGAGCAATTCGATCTCGCCGCGGCCGATCCCCAGGACAATCTGTTGGGCGAGCTTGCCGTTGCCTGCGCCTCGGGCGAGGTGGACACCGTCGCCGCCCAGGTGATGATGGTGATCTTGTTCGCCGCCGGGGGAGAGTCGACGGCGTCGTTGCTGGGCAGCGCGGCTTGGATACTGGCGAACCGCCAAGACATCCAACGGCAGGTGCGGGAAAACCCTGCGCTGCTAACGGCATTCATCGAGGAGACGTTGCGCTACGAGCCGCCGTTCCGGGGCCACTACCGACACGTTCGCAGCGACACCACCCTGACCGGCGTCGAGCTGCCCGCCGACTCGCATCTGCTGTTGTTGTGGGGGGCAGCCAACCGCGATCCGGCCCATTTCGAGAAACCCGGCGAGTTCCTGCTTGACCGCGCTGAAAGCAAGGGGCACATCAGTTTTGGAAAGGGTGCGCACTTCTGTGTCGGCGCGGCGCTGGCGCGCCTGGAAGCCGCGATCGTATTGCGCCTACTGCTCGAACGCACCTCGACGATCGAGCAAGCCGACGTCGGGCGTTGGATGCCCAGCCTGCTGGTGCGCCGTCTCGAACGACTCGAGCTAGCCGTCAGATAGCCCGCAGCTATTTCCCGGGCGGAAGTTGGCGCGGGCCTTCCGGGGAACGCAGCTCACGCGGCCCGTCGCGCTCCGTCAATTCGCGCGTACCGCCGCTGTCCGTCGTCCCCAGCTCCAGGCCGTCCGCATCTTTGGCGGAAAGCCGCAACGAGGAGCTCTCGCGGCGCCTGCCCAGCTGCCGGGCAGGGTAGTCGTGGGTCTCGCGGTGTCCGCGCGGCGAGGGGATCGGTCCGGGGTGCGCGTCGCCGGTGGTAGACGGACGCGGCGGCCGCTCGCCGGGGTCTGAGCTCTCCGAGTCCAGCGTTACCTTGCGAGTGCGCTTGAGCGAGAACGTGATCTCCTCGACTTCTTCGAACACCTGACGCGCGGTGCGCAGCGGCGCAGTAGTGGTGTCGATCGCCCGCGCGACGAAGGGCGGCACCAGCGGGCGAATCCAGCGGGCCGCTGCCCGAGTTGCGTCTTCAAGCGACGGGATGAGCGGCGTGCCGCGCTCGTCCGGCGCTTCAACCTCGCCGGCCGGCTCGACCTGTGCCGGCAGGTTCTCCACCTCCCGCGCCGCCTCAGCCTGGAAATCCGGTGCACCGGAGGGTAATTCGGCGATCGCCCGGCTGGCCGCCTCCGCTTCGGCGGCGATCGGCAGGTAAATGTCTTCCTCCACCGGCGCGAAGGTTCGCTGAGATGACGAGGGCTGCGGCCCTTCGATGGCCTCCGCGACTCGACGACGTTGCTGCTCGCGGTCGATTTCGGCCTGCGCCTCGACGGCCAGACGAGCCTGGGTGAGTTGGTGCTCGGCCCATAAGATTTCGGCCTCGCGACGAATTTCCGCCCGCTTGATCGCGACCGCGGTGTCCGCGTCGAGTTCGGCGCGTTCACGGTCCGCGCGTGCCGTCGCGTGGCGATCGTGGGTGGTCTCGCCGCGCCACATCCGCAGGATCAGGGGCAGCAAGTAGAGGAGCACAAAAAATGCGATGGTCGACAGCCGCAACATCAATGCCCCGACGCTGGCGAAGGTGAGGTCGTTCATGGCCATCCAGCGTGCGCCGAGTCCGCCCGGGCCCGCATCGGCGAGCAGGCGTTGCCGCGCCTCGGTGACCGCCTGCTCTTGGTGGGCAATCGTGGCGTCCAATTCGGGCGCCTGGCGGTCGCGAGCCGCCAATGCGTTGTCGAGCTCACGCTGTGCATCGGCGAGAAGCTGATTCGCCGTTCGCGTTTCGGGGCCGGCGCCGGGAATGCCGGTGATACGAGTCTGTGGGCACGCCGGGCTGGGGTGGTATTCACAGCGTGCGACGACCAAGGCGTTGTCCTGGCTGCTGCGGGCCTGTGCGACGGCGTTGTCGAGCCCGTTACGCGCATCGCGTGACTGTTGCAGCGTGGACGAAGCCTGCACGACGGCGGGCGCAGAGTCGGCGGTGCGCAGCGCCTGATCGTCGAGACGGTGATCTATCGAGCGCGAAAACACCACGAGCGCGGCGAATTCGCCGACGATAACGCCGACTGCCGCAGCAACAATCGCGCGTCCCGCGATGCCGGCCCAGCGACGCTCGGGGCCGCTCGCGATGCCGCGAGTCACCGCCCCAACCAGCAGACCGAAGACGAGCGTCAGCGCAATGACCGCCAACAGTGACCAGCGCGCCGACGCGTGCACGGCCAACGCCGCCACAATCCAGGCCAGCACGGCTCCGAGCAGCACTACCGCGCCCGCCACGGCGTGGGTGGACCGCTCGTGACGTTCACCTAGTTCGCGCCAGTGTCCGCCGCCAAGCCAGGTGAGAACCCCCTCGACCCGGGAGACGGCTGAGCGCGGCTCAATCAATTCGTGGGCGCCCATCAGACTCCAACACCTCCTGCCGTCAAGCCTCCCAGGCCGGCGGCCGACACACCGAATCGAAGCGCCGACGTGTGGCGTTGTTCACAACTGCGTGGAATGGAGATCGGACCGTAACGCCCGCCCGGTCTGCGCAGGTGGTATCCGTCGCGAAATCCTGCGACGCGGACAGATCAGCGAAGATTCCGGCACTTAGCGTGAGACGGTATAAGCCTATGCAGAACCACGACTATGTCACCTACGAAGAGTTCGGACGCAGATTCTTCGAGGTCGCCGTCACCCCCGAGCGTGTCGCCGCGGCTTTCGCCGATATTGCCGGCAGCGAGTTCGCGATGGAGCCGATTGCTCAGGGACCCGGCGGGATTGCCAAGGTCAGCGCGAACGTCAAGATCCAAGAGCCCCGCGTCACACGACGTTTGGGTGACAGCATCACCTTCGTCATTCACATTCCACTGTCGATCGATCTGCTCCTGGATTTGCGGCTGGACAAGCAGCGGTTTGTGGTTTCCGGAGACATTGCATTGCGCGCGACCGCACGTGCCGCCGAGCCGCTGGTGCTGATTGTCGACGTAGCGAAGCCGCGGCCCTCCGATATCACCGTCAATGTGTCATCGAAATCGTTCCGCGGCGAGATATTGCGCATCCTGGCTGGCGTCGACGGCGAGATTCGCCGATTCGTCGCCCAGTACGTCGCCGACGAAATCGATGCGCCCCACTCTCAAGCGGCGCAAATCATCGATGTCGAAGAGAAGTTGAACGAGGCCTGGCCCTAAAGGCCCGCGTAAGCCCCCGGGTTTTCGGGTCACCGGCCGCGGGTACGCAACCCAACGGCTGCGACTCAATTCACGACGCGCGGACGCGGTCGCCGCGGTCTCAAAAGGAGCGACAAACCTTGGCACAAGTGGATGTTTCGACGTCGTCTGACCTCGACCCGGGCGCTGCCTGGAAACTTGCTTCCGATCTAGGTCGGTTCGACGAATGGATGACGATTTTCGGCGGTTGGCGCGGCGATCTGCCGTCGACGATCGAGAAGGGCACCCAAATCTCGTCGTGCATCAAGGTGAAGGGATTCCGCAACGTCGTTCGCTGGACGGTGACCCGCTACGACGAACCCAAATCGATTGAGCTGCAAGGCCGCGGTCGGGGTGGAATTCGGATCACCGTGGCAATGGCAGTGACGGACACGCATCCGGGGTCGACATTTGATCTCACCGCCAACCTCAGTGGGGGCGTACTCAGTGGGCCGGTCGGCACGCTTGTGGCCAGAGTGCTCCGGTCTGATGTGCGCAACTCGGTGGAGAATCTCGCCGCTATGCAATAGCCGCCAGGGGATTACCCCGTCGGATGGCTGAGGAACCACTCCCGCTCGGCCTGGCGGATCCGCCTGCGGTCCATGGCAAGCCAATCCAGGCCGGCGCCGAGGGCCATCAATCCGATGATCGCGGCAATGATGCCCGCGCCTACCTCGCCGAGCGCGAAATTTGTCACACACACCACCAGCGCGAGTAAAGCAGCCGCGACCACGACGAGTCCGGGTGTTCGTACCGAGTGCTGCGGGGGTCCGTCCGCGTATCGCCGGGAGATTCGGTCATGGTCGACTGGTTTGCGCCTGTCGTGCCTCATCAGCACCTCTATTCCGGTCATTTTCCGTTCGGCGGCATCGGGCTTAAACCTTCTGGGTGCCTACCCGAAACGCCCACTGGCCAAACGACTTCGACGTGGTAGCGCGATTTCAGCGGAATCGGATCAGTCCGCATCCGGTGGCAGCAGCCGGCGTACCGGGCGCGTTTCGATCGCATTGACCGTCAACACTCGGCGACTGATCCGCCATCCGGCGTCCGTCGGCTCGTACTCGTCGTCGTAGCGCAGATGCCAAGCCACGTCGAGTACATCCTCGGCGCGCTGGGTCCAGTGATGTGCGACGCACGCGATCCGTCCACGCGCCGTGCCGGGCCGCGGCCCCTCGTCGTACACCTCACCGACGATCGCGTGCTCGGTACGCGCCACCGCGGCGACGGCCGCGACGGCGATGGCAATGGCCTGTCGACCACGGTGCGAATGAATGGGTTTCAGCGCGGCCGGTGGCTCAGGGACCATCAGCTCGGCTTCCGCTGCGAAAAGCGCTGCCACAGAATCGAATTGACGGTCGTCGACTCCGGCCGCATATCGGTGGACCAGATCGCTGAGTGCGGCGCGGTCGTTCGGCGAAAGAGTCATGGCACCTGAAGCTAACAGGCGAACGGCTAGATGGTTGGAGGCGCGAGCGCAGTGCGCACAGCCTCCGTGAGCGCGGCGGCCCGACGATCGGTGAACACGTCTTCGAGCATCACCGACCGGCCGTCGGGGCCGGTCAGCGGAACCCTCCAGTTCGGATATTCGTCGGTGGTGCCGGGTTGATTCTGGGTTCGCCGGTCACCTACCGCGTCGGTCAGTGCGACTCCCAACAACCTGGACGGCGTTCGGCCGAGGTAGCGGTACAGGGCGAGAACAATCTGTTCGGGGTCGCCGTCGTGTTCGCCCAGCAGCCCCACCCGGCGCAGCTCTGCCATCCAGGCCGCCAACTCGGCCCGGTCGGACTCCAGCTCTTCGGAGGCGGGCCGGGTCAGCAATCCCAGGGACTCGCGCAGCCGGACGTGCTCACCGGCCAGGTAACCGGCGGTCGGCGGCAGATCGTGGGTGGTGACCGACGACAGGCAGTACTCGCGCCAGCGCTCGGCGGGCAGCGGACCGCCGTTTCCGTCCCGGTCCAGTTCGAACCAGAGAATCGAGGTGCCCAACAGCCCCCGTAATAGGAGGTAGTCGCGGACCCACGGTTCGACGGTGCCGAGGTCCTCGCCAACAACCAGCGCACCCGCGCGGTGCGCCTCCAGTGCGACGATGCCGATCATCGCTTCGTGGTCGTAGCGAACGTAGGTGCCTTCGGTGGGCGGTGCGCCTTCGGGGATCCACCACAGCCGGAACAATCCGATGATGTGGTCGATGCGAACACCGCCGGCATGCCGCAGCACCGCCCGGATCAGAGCGCGGAACGGCTGATACTCCTGCTCGTCCAGCCGGTCCGGCCGCCAGGGCGGCTGCGACCAATCTTGGCCGAGCTGATTGAACTCGTCGGGCGGCGCGCCCGCGGTGACGCCCAGTGCCAGCACGTCCTGCAGGGCCCAGGCGTCGGCCCCGTTCGGATGCACGCCGACCGCCAGGTCATGCATGATGCCCAGCGACATGCCGGCCCGTACGGCCTGCGACTGCGCCGCGGCGAGTTGCTCATCGAGTTGCCATTGCAGCCAGCGGTGGAAATCGACCGTTTCCGCATGCTTTTCGGCGAACCGGGCCACACCGATAGCGGTGGGGTGCTGCAGGAAACTCGGCCAGCAATGCCAGTCGCCACCGTATTTTTCGGCCAGCGCGCACCAGATCGCGAAGTCGTCGAGCGCGCTGCCTTCACGCTCGCGGAAAGCCGCATAGGCCAGCTCCCGGCCCGCCGACCGCGGCGCCCGGTAAACCAGCTTCAGGGCGTCCCGCTTGGCCGTCCACGCGCTGTCGCGGTCGATGGCGTCGAGCCGGCCGGCGTGCTGTTGGACGTCGTCCCGCAACCGGCGCAGCCGGCCACGCTTGGTCAGGTCGGCGTACTCGGGGATGGACTCAACGCGAAGATAAAGCGGGTTGAAGAAGCGCCGCGACGTCGGAAGATACGGCGACGGCTCCATCGGAATCGTGGGTGTGGCCGCGTGCAGCGGGTTGACGAGCAGGTAATCAGCGCCATGCCGGGAGGCGGACCACACCGCGAGGTCGGTCAGGTCGGTGAGATCGCCGACGCCCCACGACTGCTCGGACCGCACGCTGTACAGCTGAGCGGCCAGGCCCCACGCCCGGCGTGCGCCAAGTTGCTCGGGCAGCCCGAGCCAGTCGGGCGTCACGATGAGCGCGGCACTCGTTGCGGCGCCCCCAGAGCGCAGATGTAGACGGTGATAACCCAACGGCAGGTCAGCCGGCAAGACAAAGCTGGCCTCGCCGACCCAGCGCCCGTCCAGATTGAACGGGGGCGTGAAGTTGTCGACTTGCTGCACGCCACCGTGCACGGTGCCGTCCTCGAGCCGCAACAACACTTCGGCGGGATCGCCGTGGGTGACGTGCACCCAGAATCGCGTCGGGGTACCGGTGCGCGCGACGATGGTCGCGGGTAATCGACGTGCCCAATACGTGCGCAATTGATTGGTCAGCGCCTCGTTGCGGTCCTGCTCGGTGCCGGCCGCGATGCCGAGAGCCGCGAGCACAGCCACCAGCGTGTTCTCCGATACCCGCACCTGCCGACGCGTCCAGTCCTCGTACCAGGTGGCAATGCCGAATCTGCCGGCAAGTTCGACCAACGAAGGCGCGAGCTCAGTCATGCCGCCCATCTTGCTGCCAAAAGCCGTTCGGCACGACGCGGCCCGGGATCGGATCGCCGCGGCTCTTGCCGGCGGGCGATGACGCGGCAGGTCAACGAAGTCGCCGGGGCAGCACCGCTCGACAGGACGGCCTGGCCGTCCGTCGCTACGATCCTCTTGGAGAAACGAATCATCCGGCCGGGGGATCCAGTGGGCAACATGGAAACTGCCAGCTCAGTGCTGCTTGCCGGCGCTGGGCCGGTCGCTGCTGCCCCTGCGCAGTCGGCTGGATGGATGGACGCAACAAGGCGTGGTTGTAAACGCCACATTGCGCTATGTGGCGAGGTCATTGCCGGTGGCTTACGGTTATCGATGTGATTCGCGCGCTGGACGATGTCCAGGCGTTCTAGCAGACCGGATGGTGAATTAGTGGCGGAAGAGAGTCGCGGGCAGCGCGGCTCGGGGTACGGCCTCGGGCTATCGACGCGCACGCAGGTGACGGGTTATCAATTCCTTGCTCGCCGAACCTCGATGGCGCTGACCCGCTGGCGGGTGCGCATGGAGGTCGAGCCGGGACGCCGCCAGACCTTGGCCATCGTGGCGTCCGTGTCTGCCGCCGTGGTGATCTGCCTGGGTGCGCTGCTGTACTCATTCATCAGCCCGGCCGGCCAGGTAGGGGATTCGCCGATCATCGCCGACCGCGACTCCGGCGCGTTGTACGTCCGCGTGGGCGACAAGTTGTACCCGGCGCTGAACCTGGCGTCTGCGCGGTTGATCACGGGGCGCCCGGATAACCCGCACCTGGTTCGGTCCAGCCAAATCGCCAACGTGCCGCGCGGCCCGATGGTGGGTATCCCGGGGGCACCGTCAAACTTCGGGGCGAAGACGCCACCCTCGTCGTCGTGGCTGATCTGCGACACGGTGGCCGGTTCGACCGGGGTCGGCTCACCGTCCGGCGTGACCGTCACGGTGATCGATGGCACGCCCGACCTCAGCAGCCGCCGACGGGTGTTGAACGGCTCGGACGCCGTCGTCCTGAGCTACAGCGGGGACACCTGGGTCATCCGGGAAGGGCGCCGGTCGCGTATCGACGCGGCGAACCGCTCGGTGTTGTTGCCGCTCGGGCTGACACCAGAACAGATCAGCATGGCAAAACCGATGAGCCGCGCCTTGTTTGACGCGTTGCCGGTCGGGCCCGAACTGACGGTGCCAGAGGTGCAGAACGCGGGTAGCGCGGCGACCTTCCCCGGCGCCCCCGGCCCGGTGGGGACGATCCTCGTCACCCCACAAATCAGTGGGCCGCAACAGTATTCGCTGGTGCTGGCCGACGGTGTGCAGACACTGCCGCCGCTGGTCGCGCAGATCATGCAGAACGCCGGCGGTGCGAACAACAGCAAGCCGGTGACCGTCGAGCCGTCCGCGCTGGCCAAGATGCCGGTGGTCAACAAGCTGGATCTGTCGTCGTATCCCGACAACCCGTTGAACGTCATGGACCTTCGAGAGAACCCGGCGACCTGCTGGTGGTGGGAGAAGACCAGCGGCGAGAACCGGGCCCGCATCCAGGTGGTGTCCGGGCCGACCATTCCCGTCGCGCAGTCCGAGACGAAAAAGGTTGTGTCACTGGTGAAGTCGGACACGACTGGCCGCACCGCCGACCAGGTCTACTTCGGTCCCAGCTTCGCCAACTTCGTGGCCGTCACCGGCAACGATCCCGGTTCCAAAACCACCGAATCGCTATGGTGGGTGACGGATGCTGGCGCCCGATTCGGCGTGGACGACACCCGCGAGGTGCGCGAGGCGCTGGGATTGCAGACCACACCGGGCCTGGCGCCGTGGGTGGCGCTCCGACTTCTTCCACAGGGCCCGACGCTGTCGCGGGCTGATGCGCTGGTGGAGCACGACACCCTCCCGATGGATATGTCCCCTGCAGAGTTGGTGGTACCGAAGTGAAGCGTGGATTTGCCCGGCCGACTCCGGAGAAGCCTCCGGTAATCAAGCCGGAAAACATCGTCCTACCAACACCGCTGAGCATTCCGCCGCCGGAAGGCAAGCCCTGGTGGATGGTCGTGGTCGGAGTCCTGGTGGTCGGTCTGCTGATCGGCATGATCGCCATGACCTTCGCCAGCGGCTCGCACGTGTTCGGCGGCGCCGGTGCGATCTTCCCGATCTTCATGATCGGCGGTGTCGCGATGATGATGTTCGGCGGCCGGTTCGGTGGGCAGCAGCAGATGAGCCGCCCGAAACTCGACTCGATGCGCGCCCAATTCATGCTGATGCTGGACATGCTGCGTGAGACCGCCCACGAGTCGGCCGACAGCATGGACGCCAACTATCGGTGGTTCCACCCGGCTCCCGACACGTTGAGCGCCGCCGTGGGATCGCCGCGGATGTGGGAACGCAAGCCCGACGGTAAAGACCTCAACTTCGGTGTCGTCCGGGTCGGTGTCGGTATGACACGTCCCGAGGTGACCTGGGGTGAGCCCCAGAACATGCCGACCGACATCGAGCTGGAGCCGGTAACCGGTAAGGCGCTTCAGGAATTCGGTCGCTATCAGAGCGTCGTCTACAACCTGCCCAAGATGGTTTCCCTGCTCGTGGAGCCCTGGTATGCACTGATCGGCGAGCGCCCGCAGGTGTTGGCACTGATGCGAGCGATCGTCTGTCAGCTGGCGTTCTCCCACGGCCCCGACCACGTGCAGATGGTCGTGGTCAGTTCGGACTTGGAAGAATGGGATTGGGTCAAGTGGCTGCCGCACTTCGGTGATTCCCGGCGCCAGGACGCGGCGGGTAGCGCCCGGATGGTCTACAGCTCGGTGCGTGAGTTCGCCGCGGAGCAAGCCGAATTGTTCGCCGGCCGTGGGTCGTTCACGCCCCGCCACGCCAGTTCGTCGGCACAGACGCCGACGCCGCACACCGTGATCATCGCCGATGTCGTTGATCCGCAGTGGGAGTACGTGATCAGCTCCGAAGGTGTCGACGGTGTGACGTTCTTCGACCTGACCGGTTCTTCGATGTGGACCTCGGTCCCGGAGCGGACGTTGCGGTTCGACGACAAAGGCGTGATCGAGGCACTGCCTCGTGACCGCGACACCTGGATGGTGATCGACGACAAGCCGTGGTTCTTCGCCCTCACCGATCAGATCAGCGCCGCCGAGGCCGAGGAGTTCGGGCAGAAGCTGGCGCACTGGCGCCTCGCGGAGGCCTACGAGGAGATCGGCCAGCGGGTCGCCCACATCGGCGCGCGAGACATCTTGGCCTACTACGGAGTCGACGACCCCGCCGAGATCGACTTCGACGCGCTGTGGGCTGCTCGCACCGACACGATGGGCCGCTCACGGTTGCGGGTGCCGTTCGGCAATCGCTCCGACAACGGCGAGCTGCTGTTCTTGGATATGAAGTCGCTGGACGAAGGCGGCGACGGCCCGCACGGAGTCATGTCCGGAACAACAGGTTCCGGGAAGTCGACGCTGGTGCGCACCGTGATCGAATCGCTGATGCTCGCCCACCCTCCCGAGGAGCTGCAGTTCGTCCTGGCCGACCTCAAGGGTGGGTCAGCGGTCAAGCCCTTCAACGGGGTCCCGCATGTCTCTCGGATCATCACCGACCTCGAAGAAGACCAGGCGCTGATGGAGCGCTTCCTGGACGCGCTGTGGGGCGAAATCGCCCGCCGCAAGGCGGTATGCGATAACGCCGGTGTCGACGACGCCAAGGAATACAACTCCGTGCGCGCCAGGATGCGCGCCCGCGGCCAGGACATGCCGCCGCTGCCGATGCTCGTGGTGGTTATCGACGAGTTCTACGAATGGTTCCGCATCATGCCGACCGCAGTCGACGTCCTCGACTCGATCGGGCGTCAGGGCCGCGCCTACTGGATCCACCTGATGATGGCCTCGCAGACCATTGAGAGCCGTGCCGAAAAGCTCATGGAGAACATGGGTTACCGCTTGGTGCTGAAGGCGCGGACCGCGGGGGCGGCGCAGGCCGCAGGTGTTCCCAATGCCGTGAACCTGCCCGCCCAAGCCGGTCTGGGTTATTTCCGTAGGAGCCTCGAGGACATCGTCCGATTCCAGGCCGAGTTCCTGTGGCGCGACTACTACTCCCGCGGGATCACCATCGACGGCGAAGACGCGCCGGTGCTGGTGCACAGCATCGACTACATTCGCCCACAGTTGTTTACCAACTCGTTCACCCCGCTCGAGGTCAGCGTCGGTGGGCCGGACATCGAGCTGCCACCCATCCTCGGCAATGGCGAGCTGGCCGAGGCCGAGGCCGAGGAAGACGACGAAGGCATCAGGACGCCGAAAGTCGGCACCGAGATCATCAACCAGCTGCGCAAGATCGATTTCGAGCCCTACCGCTTGTGGCAGCCGCCGCTGACACAGCCCGTCGCCATCGACGAATTGGTCAACCGATTCCTCGGCCACCAGTGGAGCCAGGACTACGGCACCGCGCGGGATCTGGTGTTCCCGATCGGGATCATCGACCGGCCGTTCAAGCACGACCAGCCGCCGTGGACAGTCGACACCTCCGGGCCGGGCGCCAACGTCCTGATTCTGGGCGCCGGCGGTGCGGGCAAGACCACGGCATTGCAGACGCTGATCTGCTCGGCCGCGCTGACCCACACGCCGGAGCAGCTCCAGTTCTACTGCCTGGCTTACAGCGGCACCGCGTTGACCACGATCGCGCGTCTTCCGCACGTGGGTGAGGTGGCCGGTCCGACGGACCCTTACGGTGTCCGCCGGACGGTGGCCGAACTGCTGGCGTTGGTGCGCGACCGCAAGCGCAGCTTCCTCGAATACGGAATCGCTTCGATGGATGTGTTCCGGCGCCGCAAGTTCGGCGGCGAGGCGGGACCGGTGCCCAACGACGGTTTCGGCGATGTCTATCTGGTGATCGACAACTACCGGGCGCTGGCCGAGGAAAACGAGGTGCTGATCGAGCAGGTGAACCAGATCATCAACCAGGGCCCCTCGTTCGGTGTCCACGTGGTGGTCACCGCCGACCGCGAATCGGAGCTGCGGCCGCCGGTGCGTAGCGGGTTCGGGTCCCGGATCGAATTGCGCCTGGCCGCGGTGGAAGACGCCAAGCTGGTGCGGTCCCGGTTCGCCAAGGACGTCCCGGTCAAGCCGGGGCGCGGCATGGTCGCCGTCAACTACGTCCGACTCGACAGCGACCCGCAGGCGGGCCTGCACACGTTGGTGGCCCGGCCTGCATTGGCCAACACTCCCGACAAGATCTTCGAGTCCGACAGTTTGGTCGCGGCCGTCAGCCGGCTCGCGAGCGGCCAGGCACCTCCGGTGCGCCGTCTGCCGGCACGGTTCGGCGTGGAGCAAGTCCGCGAGCTGGCTGCCCGAGACCACCGTCAAGGTGTTGGTGTAGGCGGAATCACTTGGGCCATCTCGGAATTGGACTTGGCACCGGTCTACCTCAATTTCAATGAGAATGCGCACTTGATGGTGACGGGCCGACGCGAATGTGGGCGTACCACGACGCTGGCCACGATCATGTCCGAAATCGGCCGGCTGTATGCACCCGGATCGACCACCGCACCGCCTCCGCCGGCGGGGCAGCCCTCGGCGCAGGTCTGGCTGGTCGACCCGCGCCGTCAGCTGCTAACCGTCCTGGGCACCGAGTATGTGGAGAAATTCGCCTACAACCTCGACGGCGTGCAGGCGCTGGTGGGTGAGCTGGCCGCGGTGCTGGCCGGTCGCCAGCCTCCGCCCGGGCTTTCCGCCCAGGAGTTGCTGTCGCGGTCGTGGTGGAGCGGTCCGGAGATCTTCCTGATCGTCGACGACGTCCAGCAGCTGCCACCCGGCTTCGATTCGCCGCTGCACCAGATCGCCCCCTGGGTGACCCGGGCCGCCGACGTCGGCTTGCACGTCCTGGTCACCCGCACGTTCGGTGGTTGGTCGTCGGCTGGCAGCGACCCGATCCTGCGGGCACTGGCCCAGGCGAACACGCCGTTGCTGGTGATGGACGCCGACCCCGACGAGGGCTTCATCCGCGGCAAGATGAAGGGTGGCCCGCTGCCCCGCGGTCGAGGCCTGCTGATGGCCGAGGACACCGGCGTGTTCGTGCAGGTGGCGGCAACCGAAGTCAGCAACTAAGACAGCGGCCGCTGGGTTGGGATTTTCGCGGGTCGACCGTGGCTAATGCCAACTCAGCGGCAATGCTCTGAGTGCGAACGTCTTTGACGGAAACAGGATTTCGGGCTTGTAGTCGGGCGGCACTTCGAAGTCGGGGATCTGCTTGAGCCATTCCATGACGATCACCGTCAGCTCTATCCGCGCCAGATGAGAACCCAGGCAACGGTGCGGGCCACCGCCGAATCCCCAGTGCCGGTGCACCTTCCCATCCATCACCAATTCGTCAGTCGAGACCGAGTCGCTGCCATCGCGATTGATCGCCGCCATGCACAACCGCACCGGAGTCCCGGGAGGCAGCGTCATGCCGCCAATTTCGACGTACTCCGTCGTCACCCGGGGAGCCACCGGCGCCGAAGGTTCCAGTCGGACGATCTCTTCGATGAAAACCCTAGCCTGCCTAGGGTTGTCGCGAAGCATTGCGCGCAGCTGCGGTCTGCGCGCCAATTCGTACAGGGCGTAACCGATAGCCGCGGTCACGGTGTCCAACCCGGCCAGGATCAGCAAGTGGCTCATGCCCAGCAGTTCGAGATCAGTAAAGTCGCCCTCGCCGGTCATCACTTTCGACAACATGTCAGAGCCCGGGTTCTGCCGACGCTGCTGGATCACGTCAGTCAGATAGTTCAACAGAGCGTGGCCCTTCGCGAGGTCTTCCTCGTTCAGATAGGGCTTGTCGGCGATGACGGCGTCCTTCCAGTCGATCAGCATGTCGCGATCTTCCAACGGCAGACCATAGAGGTCGAGAAACACCTGAAACGGGTACAGGCTCGCGAACTCCGCCATCACCTCGCACTTGCCGTGGCCGGCAAATCCAGCGATCATCTCGGCGGCGTGGCTCTCGAGCACCGGCCGCGACTTGCTCAGCGCGTGCGGGCTGAAGTACGGCTGCAGGATCTTGCGATAGCGGGTGTGCTCCGGCGGATCGAACGCCAGCGGCACCACCGGCAGCGGGTAGCCGGGCGGTTGAAGCGCCAATCGCGACGAGAAAACCTTGGGATTGCGCAGCGCAGCCAGCACGTCCTCGCGCCGCGTTATGTAGTAGAAGCCGTTCATGAACACGACCGGGCCGGCGTCGCGCAATACCTTCCATCCGACACCGCGGTCGGCGGCCATGGGCAAGTTGGCGTATTCGAGCCGCGGTAGGTAGAAGTCGCCTGGCTTATACTCGCCAGAGATGCTCATGCGCTCTAACTCCGCTTGTCGTCCGACATTTCGTTCCTAGTCTCCGATTCAGCCAGGACCGCTTGGAACTGTGCCGTCACCGAATTTTTCAGGCACACCAATATCGCATGTGTTGGGCGCATGCTCCAATCCGGCTGGTGGACCGTGGAACTGGCCGGCCGCGATCGTCGAACAATCTTCTAGAATTTAGCCGCCGACCGATTTACCCATCGATTGGTCACGTCCGATCCGGCGCGATTCCGCGAAGGCGCCGGGGGAGGGAACCTTGTGAGGGTTCGTCTCGAGAAGTCGAAATGCGTGGGCCACGCTCAGTGCTACGCCGTCGATCCAGAGCTGTTTCCCATCGATGAGTCGGGCTATTCGGTCCTCGAAGAACACGAAGTGCGATCCGAGGATGCGGAGTCGACTCGCGACGGTGTGGCCTCCTGCCCGGAGATGGCGCTCATCCTCGAAGAGGACTGACGGCGCCGGCGGCGACCGAGCCGATGCCGATGCCGATGCCGATAAGCGAATCAAAGGTGAACAACCGGGCGCCGTAAATGAACGCCAGTTGGCCGGGAATGAACAATGGTTGGCCTGGCGTGAATAGTTGGCATCACCGGTCGGCCACGCGGGTATGAGCCATTAATGTTTTCCCCGAGCGGCAGTTCAAGCCAAGTGAGCTGTCGCTCGGTTGTTGACAGCGGGGGTAATCAAGGCAGGATGGGCATGTCGTTCCTGACCAGCTATCCGGGAAACATGGTGGTAGAACACCAGATCGGGGCTGGCGGACGGCTACGCAGGCTGCTGCCCGGATTGCCCACTCACTGGGTTTGCTGACCGATGGACGCTCGGCTCCCAGGAGTCAACGGTCCGCGGGTAGCAATCGCTGCGGCGGCCACCAATGGTTTGTAAAGGTTCTTACGCGATAGCCGAGATTGCCACCGCAATCCCGGCCAATTGAGGAGGACACGGGTGTTGGACTTCGGAGCGTTACCGCCCGAAATCAATTCCGGTCGCATGTACGCGGGCCCGGGGTCGGGGCCGATGATGGCCGCGGCCGCCGGTTGGGACGTGCTGTCGGCAGAACTGGCCATGGCGGCCAGCGGCTACAACTCGGTGATGTCAGAGCTGACCAGCGGGCCGTGGATCGGGCCGGCATCACAGAAGATGGTCGCGGCGGTCGTCCCGTACATGACCTGGCTCAGCGCGATGGCCGCAGACACCGAGCAGACCGCGGTCCAGGCCCGTGGTGCCGCAGCCGCTTTCGAGGTGGCGTTCATGATGACGGTGCCCCCGCCGGTGATCGCGGCCAACCGGGTGTTGTTGGCGACCCTGATCGCGACCAACTTCTTCGGCCAGAACGGCCCGGCGATCGCGGCCACCGAAGCCCAGTACATGGAGATGTGGGCCCAAGATGCCGGCGCTATGTACAGCTACGCCGCCGCAGCGGCGATCGATACGCAATTGCCGCCCATCACGACGTCGCCCCAAACCACCAACCCGGACGGAACGACAAACCAGGCCCTCGCGGTGAGCCAAGCTGCCTCCGAGCCGGCGAGCAAATCCGGGCAGGCCGCGATGAGCACAACGCAGATGGCCACCAACAGCACGGTGCCCCAACTGCTGCAGCAAGCCTCGACATCGGGGGCGGTCAATCCTGCTGCGTCCACCGCGACCAACCCGCCGTGGTGGGCGGGGTGGTTCACCATTCCTACCCCGACCAACCCCAACGGGCTGACCCCGGCCTTCTTCAACACGATGCGGCAGTCCCTGCAGGCCTACTTCGGGGTGGGCCTGGGAAACTTTGGCTGGTCGATTGGTCAGCAGTTGACGTTCGGTACCGGTACCACGGCCGGTGCCGGTGGTGCGTGGTTCCCCACACCGCAGTTCACCGGCCTGGCCGCCCTGGGTGGCGGCCATCCCGGCGGCCTCGCGGCCGCGCACCTCGCCTCGTCGGTCAAGGTCGGCGGATTGTCGGTGCCCTCAAGCTGGGGCGGCGCCACACCCCCCGTCCTCGAGGAACCGGCCCTCCAGGCCACGACGGTCAACTACGTCGCCGGATCCGGAGCCGGGCCCACCAACAACGGCGTCCTGCAGGGCATGCCGATGACCGGCGCAGGGCGGCGCGGCGCCACCGGCTTCACCCACAAATACGGTTTCAAGCGAAACGTGCTTGTCCGACCGCCATCCGCCGGATAACGGCCGAATGCATTCGAATGTCGACGAATAAGGGTGTCTGCCAGATGAACAAAGGTTGTCCGGGTCTGAACAGTTCGCAGCGGGGCAGGACCGCCGCCTGCGATCGAACTAACGTCACTATCAACAAAACCCGCCGGTGGGACCGCCGGACGGCTATTGAGGAGGGAATCACATGTCGTTTGTGACAACGCAGCCAGAAGCGTTGGCGGCGGCGGCGGGTACGTTGCAGGGAATTGGTTCGGCGCTGAGTGCCCAGAATGCCGCGGCCGCGGCCCCCACGACGGGTGTGGTGCCGGCCGCCGCCGACGAGGTATCGGCGCTAACGGCGGCGCAGTTCGCCGCGCATGCCCAGATGTATCAGGCGGTCAGTGCTCAGGCGACCGCGATTCACGAAATGTTCGTCAACACCCTGAGCGTGAGCTCAGGGTCATACGCGCTGACCGAGGCGGCCAACGCGGCCGCGGCGGGCTAAGGAGATCGCGATGATTGATTTTGGGGCGTTACCTCCAGAAGTGAACTCCGCCCGCATGTATGCGGGCGCCGGTTCGACGTCGATGACGACGGCGGCCTCGGCGTGGCGTTCGCTGGCCGCGGAGCTGAATTCGGCCGCGATGGGCTACGAGAACGTGATCACTCAGCTGTCCAGCGAGGAGTGGCTGGGGCCGGCCTCAGCGAAGGCGGCCCAAGCGCTGAGTCCGTATGTGACCTGGATGAAGACCACCGCCACGCAAGCCGAACAAGCGGCTTCACAGCTTGACGCGGCCTCGGGGGCGTTTGAGACCGCGTTTGCCTCGGTGGTGCCCCCGCCGCTGATTGCCCAGAACCGGGCCTTGTTGTCCCAGGCGATGTCGACCAATGTGCTGGGTCAAAACACCGGGGTGATTGCCCAGCTCGAGTCGCAATACGGTCAGATGTGGGCCCAGGACTCCAGCACGCTGTACAACTACGCGGCGCAGTCTTCGACCGCGACCAAGGTGACCCCGTTCACCTCGGCTCCTGAGGTGTCCACCCCGGACGCTCAGGCCAAGCAGGGTGCCGCGGTCAGTTCGGCGTCGAGCACCGGGGCGGGCAACGCCGCGAACGCGACGGCGAACGCGATCACTCAGACGCCGCAGACGCTGGCCGCCGCGGCAACCCCGGCGGCCGCCACCACCACCACACCTCCGTCCAGCGAATTGTGGTTCCTGTTGACCGGGCAGACCACCTTGCCCAACAGCCTCGCGACGGCCGTCAATGGTATTGCCCCGTTTTCGAGTCTCGCGTATAACACCGAGGGTCTGCCCTACTTCAGTGTTGGTATGGGCAACTTCGGTGTGCAGATGGCCAAGACTTTGGGCGTGATCACTGGTCCAGCCAGTGCGGCTGCGGCGGCGCCGAAGGGCCTGGCCGGATTGGGCGGGATGCTCGGCGGCGGCGCCGCCCACATGGGGCCGGCGGTGGCAGCGGGTCTGGGCAACGCGGGGTCGGTCGGCCGGCTGTCGGTGCCGGCCGTCTGGTCCGGGGCGGCACCGGCGGTCAGCCACGCGGCGGCCGTGCCGGTCAGCGCCATCAGCGCGGCCCCCGAAGCCGCCGGTTCGGGCAACCTGCTCGGCGGTATGCCGCTGGCCGGCATGGGCGGCTCCCAGGGCTTTGGTGCCTCGGGGCCGCGCTACGGCTTCAAACCCACCGTCATGGCCCGCCCACCCTTCGCCGGGTAGGCCACTCGATTCACTGCGGATGCACGCATGACGGCCGCGCGGCCGTCATGCGTGCATTTTGTTTGTCCTGATCCGGCGGAATGGGCCGGGTCTGGTTGAGCTCGTTTCGCGGTGACGCCCCAACCGGACAGCTAACCGACGCGGGTTTTATCCGCGGGCGGATTTTTTATCCGGCCGCTGGGGTTTTCATGGCCGCCGAGTCACCCAGAACACTCGCGACCAGCCACCGTTGAGGACCGGTGCCCTCACGCATTCCCGCAGGTGATCGCCCGGATTTCGCGGCGCCGTGGCCCGCTGACGACTTCTTGTACTCCCGTCGGATATCCACCCGCGTGGTGGCGCTGTCGCGCGCTCGGTCGAATCGCGTGGCGGCAGTGGGGGACCGCGACGCCTTAACGTCGCAACTGAGCAATTTCGCTCAGGGTCATCGACTAATTCCACTTGCGAGGAACACATGCCTTTCGAGCCGGGCGCTTCGTAGACCATGGACTACGGTGCCGTACCGCCCGAGATCACCTCGGCCCTGATGTATACGGGTCCGGGGTCGGGGCCGATGATGGCCGCGGCCGCGGGGTGGGACGGGCTGGCGGCGGAATTGGGCACGGCGGCCACCGGCTACGGCTCGGTCATTTCGGAGCTGACCAGCGCGCCATGGATCGGGCCCGCATCGCAGAAGATGCTCGCTGCGGTTGTGCCGTACGTGAGCTGGCTCGGGGTGATGGCCGGGCAGGCAGAGCAGACCGCGGGACAGGCGCGGGCGGCCGCCGCCGCTTTCGAGGCGGCGTTCATGATGACGGTGCCCCCGCCGGTGATCGCGGCCAACCGGGTGCTGTTGATGAACCTGATCGCGACCAACTTCTTCGGCCAGAACGGCCCGGCGATCGCGGCCACCGAAGCCCAGTACATGGAGATGTGGGCCCAGGATGCCGGCGCCATGTACGGCTACGCTGCCTCTTCGGCGATCGCCACGGACGTGGACCCGTTCGAGTCGCCGCCCCAAACCACCACCCCGGACGGAGTGGCGGACCAAGCCGCCGCGGTGACCCAAGCGACGTCGGAGCCCCCGGGCCAATCCGGCCAGACGGCAGCGTCCGCCGCAACGCAGGCGGCTTCCAGCACGGCCGTTCCTCAAGCGCTACAGCAACTTTCGACATCGGCCGTGGCGGCCGATCCGTCGGCTACAGCGGATCCGCCGTGGTGGGCGGGGTGGTTCACCATTCCTACCCCGACCAACCCCATGGGGCTCAGCCCCGGCTTCTACACGTTCTTCAAGAACCTCGCCGGCTTACCCTACTTCGGGGTGGGACAGGGAAGCTTCGGTTACTCGATACAGCAGCAGACGACGTTCGGTTTGGGTGCCACCGCCGGTGCCGGTGGTGCGTGGTTCCCCACACCGCAGTTCACCGGCCTGGCTGCGTTGGGCGGCGGCCATCCCGGCGGAATCGCGGCCGCGCACCTCGCCTCGTCGGTCAAGATCGGCGGATTGTCGGTGCCGTCGGCATGGGGCGGCGCGCCCGGCGCGCTGGAGGAACAGGCCATCCAGGCCACGACCGTCAAGTACCTGGCCGGGTCCGGAGCCGGACCCGCCAACAACGGCATCCTGCAGGGCATGCCGATGAGCGGTGCAGGACGGCGTGGCGTCGCGGGCTTCACCCACAAGTACGGCTTCAAACGAGACGTACTTGTCCGACCCCCGTCCGCCGGATGACAGCGGCCAATGCCCCGTCCGCCGATTTCGCGGCGCAGGGGCCCGGTCGCCCCAGCCCGTCTTCGGGATGCCAGCTAACCGCGAGCTCATTGCAGAATTATTCAGTTCTTCCAGCGTTAAGGAGGCCATGGCATGTCGTTGGTTGATTTTGGGGCGTTGCCGCCGGAGGTGAACTCGGCACGTCTGTATGCGGGCGCCGGTTCGACGTCGCTGACCACGGCGGCCTCGGCGTGGAATTCCCTTGCCGCCGAGCTGAATTCGGCGGCGTTGGGCTACGAGAGCGTGATCACTCAGCTGTCCAGCGAGGAGTGGCTGGGACCTGCCTCGGCAGCGGCGGTCCAGGCTCTGACTCCGTATGTGACGTGGGTGAAGACCACGGCCGATCAGGCCGAGCAGACTGCCCAGCAACTTTCCTCGGCGGCGGCGGCGTTTGAGTCCGCGTTCGCTTCGGTGGTGCCTCCGCCGCTGATCGCGCAGAACCGGGCACTGCTGACCCAGGCGTTGCAAACCAACGTGCTGGGTCAAAACACCAACGTGATCGCTCAGCTGGAGTCGCAATACGGTCAGATGTGGGCTCAGGACGCGAGCACGTTGTACAACTACGCGGCCCAGTCTTCGACCGCGACCAAGGTGACCCCGTTCCCGTCGGCACCGGAGGTGTCGACGCAGGACGCTCAGGCCAAGCAGGGTGCCGCGGTCTCGTCGGCGTCGAGCACCGCGGCGGGCAACGCCGCGCAAACGACGGCGAGCGCGATCGAGCAGACGCCCAAGACCCTGGCGGCCGCGGCTACCCCGGCGGCGGCGGCGACCGCCGCCACGAGTGCCACCGATCCGTTCTCCGAGGCGTGGTTCTTGCTCACTGGGCAGACCGTTTTGCCGAGCAGCTTGGCGACGTTCGTCAACGGAATAAGCCCGTTCGCCGGTATCGCCTACAACGTCGAGGGTCTGCCGTACTTCAGTGTTGGTATGGGTAACAGCGGTGTGCAGATCGCCAAAAGTACCGGGGCGCTGGGGGGCGCGGCCGCCAGTGCGGCTGCTGCGGCGCCCAAGGGCCTGGCCGGATTGGGCGGGATGCTCGGCGGCGGCCACGCGGCGCCGGCGGTGGCAGCCGGTCTGGGCAACGCGGGGTCGGTCGGCCGGCTGTCGGTGCCGGCCGCCTGGTCCGGGGCGGCACCGGCGATCAGCCACGCGGCGGCCGTGCCGGTCAGCGCCATCAGCGCGGCCCCCGAAGCCGCCGGTTCGGGCAACCTGCTCGGCGGTATGCCGCTGGCCGGCATGGGCGGCTCTCAAGGCTTTGGCGCCTCGGGGCCGCGCTACGGCTTCAAACCCACCGTCATGGCCCGCCCACCCTTCGCCGGCTAACCCAAGCGAGCTGCTGGCCAGCAGGCTTGGGGACGTTGGCGACGTTGCTGGGACCTGGGCAAGTTAACCTCTACGAGATTTTTACCGCGCCAGCTATCACCCCAACTCCCGGTAAGGCGCCTGCCAGCAGGCTTTCGACAACCACGGAGGTCAGACTGTGTCAGTACTGTGACTTTGCTGCTCAGGGCCCCAAAAGGGCCAAAAAACTGTTACCCTGTCGTTACAAAAAGTGAATTCGCCGTACCGTTTCGTGAACAATTGCGAACGGGCGGTCCACTGAACAGGCTTTACGGAACACAGTCATCTACTCTCATGCTGAGAGTTTGGGGATTATGGAGGAGGAACAATATGTCGTTCGTGACGACACAGCCCGAGGCTTTGGCCGCGGCAGCCGGAACCCTGCAGGGTATCGGGTCTGCTCTTAGCGCCCAAAACGCGGCTGCGGCGGCCCCGACGACCGGGGTGGTGCCGGCCGCTGCCGACGAGGTGTCGGCGCTCACCGCAGCTCAGTTCGCTGCGCACGCGCAGATGTACCAGGCGGTCAGCGCCCAGGCTACGGCGATTCACGAGCAGTTCGTGAACACGTTGTCGACCAGTTCCGGCTCGTACGCCGCGACTGAGGCCGCCAACGCCGCCGCCGCCGGCTGACCGGTTTGGTCATTTGAGGCTAAGGACGTCCACACCGAAGTGGGCTCAACGCCAGCCACCCAGCGGTCGGGTAGCCGTCTCACTGAGCAGACGGTCCGGTGGGTCTGGCAAGGGGGAATCATCCTTAGGTAACCGGTCCGGCAGTCGCATCAACACTCGCAACTGACTGACCGATCACTGTCCATCAGAACAAAATCTCGACTAGCAAGTAATTGAAGGAGAAAGGCAACATGGCAACACGTTTTATGACCGATCCGCACGCGATGCGTGCGATGGCGGGCCGTTTTGAGATGCACGCGCAGACGGTGTCGGACGAGGCTCGCAAGATGTGGTCGTCGTCGATGAACATCGCCGGCGCGGGCTGGAGTGGTCAGGCTCAGGCGACTTCTTACGACACCATGGGTCAGATGAACCAGGCGTTCAACAACATTGTCAACATGCTCCACGGCGTGCGTGACGGCTTGATCCGTGACGCCAACAACTACGAGACGCAAGAGCAGGCCTCGCAGCAGATCCTCAGCCACTAGCCGTAATAGCTACGGCTGCGGAACTTCAGACATTAGGAGACAACGCTATGAGCATTAACTACCAGTTCGGAGATGTGGACGCGCACGGTGCGCTGATTCGCGCGCAGGCCGCTTCGCTGGAGGCCGAGCATCAGGCCATCGTTCGCGATGTGCTTGCTGCTGGAGACTTTTGGGGCGGCGCCGGTTCGGTGGCTTGCCAGGAGTTCATCACCCAGTTGGGTCGTAACTTCCAGGTGATCTACGAGCAGGCCAACCAGCACGGGCAGAAGGTGCAGTCCGCGGGCAACAACATGGCCAGCACCGACAGCGCCGTCGGGTCCAGCTGGGCCTGACGCCTAAGACTTCAGGCGCGGCAGCACACCGACTGCTCGGTGTGCTGCCGCGTCCTGCGGTTACCGTGCACTACGACCTTCTGAGGTACTGATGGACCAACAGAGCACTCGCACCGACATCACCGTGAACGTCGACGGCTTTTGGATGCTCCAGGCGCTACTGGACATTCGACACGTCGCTCCGGAGCTGCGGTGCCGGCCCTACGTGTCTACCGACAGCAGCGACTGGTTGAACGACCACCCCGGCATGGCGGTGATGCGTGAGCAGGGCATTGTCGTCGGCGACGAGGTCAATGAAGAAGTGGCGGCGCGGATGCGGGTGCTCTCCGCGCCAGACCTGGAAGTCATCGCGCTGCTGTCGCGAGGCAAGCTCCTCTACGGCGTCGTCGATGACGAAAGCCAGCCCCCGGGTTCGCGCGATATCCCCGACAACGAGTTCCGGGTGGTGCTGGCCCGACGCGGCCAGCACTGGGTATCGGCGGTTCGGGTCGGCACCGACATCACCGTCGACGACGTCGCCGTCGCGGACAGCGCATCGATCGCGGCGCTCGTGCTGGACGGCCTGGAGTCGATCCACCACGCAGAGCCCGCGGCCATCAACGCCGTCAACGTGCCGCTCGACGACATGCTGGAAGCGACCAAGTCATGGCAGGAGTCCGGCTTCAACGTGTTCTCCGGCGGAGACCTGCGGCGGATGGGCATCAGCGCCGCCACGGTTGCCGCACTGGGGCAGGCACTTTCGGACCCGGCCGCAGAGGTTGCTGTGTACGCGCGCCAGTACCGGGACGACGCGAAGGGCCCCAGCGCCTCGGTGGTCTCGCTAAAGGATGGCTCGGGCGGCCGGATTGCGCTTTACCAACAGGCACGGACCGCGGGTTCGGGGGAGGCCTGGTTGGCGATCTGTCCGGCGACCCCGCAGCTGGTGCAAGTCGGCGTCAAGACCGTGCTGGACACACTGCCGTATGGCGAGTGGAAGACCCACAGCAGGGTGTGACGAGATTTCGAAATGTTAAGACTTGTAACGGTTTTGAACTCAGCGTGCGGCCAAGCCGCGAAGGCGTCATACTTCTCTAATAATCAGTAGCAAATATGAAAGTAAGTGTCACCGGAATCACCAACCGCGAGGCAGGGCAAATGGAATTGAAAAAGGTCGGACTGCTACTTACCGGCACGTCGGTGAGTAGATCGACAGAGCCCTTCGCGCGACTGGCAACCCGGGGTCACACGTTCACCACGACAGGGGGTGCAGCCCGATGACTGCGGTAGCTGATGCGCCACAGGCTGATATTGAGGGAATCTCACAGCCGCGGGCAGTCGTAGTTGGCATCATGGCCGGCGAGGGTGTCCAGATCGGCGTTCTGTTGGACGCCAACGCCCCGGTGTCGGTGATGACCGACCCGCTGCTGAAGGTGGTCAACAGCCGGCTGCGCGAGCTCGGCGAAACTCCGCTGGAGGCGACGGGTCGCGGCAAGTGGGCGTTGTGCCTGGTCGACGGCTCGCCGTTGCGGGCCACCCAATCGCTGACCGAGCAGGAAGTCCTCGACGGCGACCGCTTGTGGATCCGGTTCGTCGCCGACGCCGAAAAGCGTTCGCAGGTTGTCGAGCACATTTCCACCGCGGTGTCGCAGAACCTCAGCAAGCGGTTCGCCGCGATCGACCCGGTCGTCGCGGTGCAGGTCGGCGCCTCGATGGTGGCCGCCGGAGTGGTTGTCGCAACGTTGTTGCTGGGCTGGTGGCGCTGGCACCACAACTCGTGGCTGACGACGATCTACGCCGCGGTCATCGCTGCGCTCGTGCTGGGCATTTCGACGATGCTGCTGATGCGCGCACAAACGCAGGCCGATCGGCGCGTCGCCGACCTCATGCTGGTGAGCAGCCTTGCGCCGTTGGCGATCGGCGCGGCCGGGGCGCCGCCCGGCGGCATTGGGTCGCCACATGCGGTATTGGGCTTCGGTGTCCTCACCATTTCCTCGATACTTGCTCTCCGGTTCACTGGACGCCGGCTAGGCCTGTACACCGCGCTCATCACCATCGGTGCGGTGGCCACGACTGCGGCCCTCGCGCGGATGGTCGCGTTGACCAGCGCGGTGACGATGCTGACGACCGTCGTACTGGTCTGCGTGATCGGTTACCAGAGCGCACCGGGCTTGTCCCGCCGGCTGTCCGGCATCCGGTTGCCGGTCTTCCCGTCGGCCACCAGCCGCTGGGTCTTCGAGGCCAGGCCCGATCTGCCCACCACCGTGGTGCGCGGTACCGGCGGCCCGCCGGTCCTGGAAGGGCCCGCTTCGGTGCGCGACGTGCTGTTGCAAGCCGAACGTGCCCGGTCGTTCCTGTCGGGTCTGCTGATCGGTTTCGGTGTGTTGATGGTGGTCTCGTTGGCGGGGCTGTCGGATCCGCACACCGGGCAACGTTGGCTGCCGCTCCTGGTGGCCGGCTTCAGCGCCGGATTCCTGATGCTGCGCGGCCGCTCGTATGTGGATCGCTTGCAGGCGATCACGCTGGCCGGGACGTCCGTGTTGATCATCGGCACGGTCGTGGTGCGGTACGCGCTGGAGTTGCAATCACCGCTGTCGGTGTCGGTCTGCGCGGGGATCCTGGTGCTGCTGCCCGCGGCGGGCCTGGTGTCCGCGGCCGTCGTGCCGAACAGCATCTACAGCCCGCTGTTCCGCAAGTTTGTGGAATGGATTGAGTACATCTGCCTGATGCCGATCTTCCCGCTGGCATTGTGGTTGATGAATGTCTATGCAGCAATCCGGTACCGGTAACGGCAAGGTGTGGCGTAATCGCGCATCCCGTGCGGTGATCGCCGCACTCTTGCTCACGTCGGGTTCACTAGCCGGCTTACCGCCCGCCTACGCGATATCGCCGCCGACGATCGATCCGGCGGCGGTGCCGCCGGACGGTCCGCCGGGGCCACCGGCGCCGATGAAACAGAACTCGTACTGCACCGAGGTCGGGGTGCTGCCCGGCACCGATTTCAAGCTGCAGCCGAAGTACATGGACATGCTGAATCTGCAGGAGGCATGGCAGTTCGGCCGCGGCGCCGGGATCAAGGTCGCCGTCATCGACACCGGTGTGAGTCCGCACCCCCGGTTTCCGCATCTGATTCCCGGCGGGGACTACATCATGGGTGGTGACGGGCTGTCGGACTGCGACGCCCACGGCACCATCGTGGCGTCGATGATCGGCGCGGCGCCGGCAAACGGCGCGCCACCGCCGCCGGCGGGACCGCGCAAGCCGGTGACCATTCCCACCACGGAGGCACCGCCGAAAGCTCCGCCGCCGCAGACCGTGACGCTGTCGCCGTTGCCGCAGACGGTGACGATGGTGCCCGCTCCGCCGCCTCAGGAGAATGTGCCACCGTGGATGCCGCAGCCCCCTGCGGCCCCACCGTCACAGTCGCAGCAGGCCCCGGCAGGCCCCGGCCCCGAAGCTCCCGCCGCGCCTGGCGCCCCGGCGGCTCCTGCTGCCCCGGCGGCGCCCGGCCCTGGAAATCCGGGAGCCGCTAATTACGGCGGGGGGACGGTGACGATCCCCAGCTACGCCGGTGGCGGGCAGATGGTTCATGTCGGTAATCCGCGTCCGCTGGCGCCGACGCCGACGCCCGCACCACCTCCTCCGCCGCCACCGGCACCGCCCGGGCACGCTGGGCCCGACGCCTTCAGCGGTATCGCCCCCGATGTCGACATCATCTCGATCCGCCAGTCCAGCCAGGCCTTCGGCCTCAAGGACGCCTATACCGGCGATGAGGATCCGCAGACCTCGGCAAAGATCTCCGGCGTCGAGACGATGGCACGCGCAATCGTGCACGCCGCCGATATGGGCGCCTCGGTGATCAACATCTCCGACGTCACCTGCATGAGTGCGCGCAACATCATCGACCAGCGCGCACTGGGAGCGGCAGTCCGGTACGCGGCCGTCGACAAGAACGTCGTGATCGTGGCCGCCGCCGGCGACACCAGCAAGAAGGACTGCAAGCAGAATCCGATCTTCGATCCGCTGAAGCCCAAGGACCCGCGCGATTGGAGCGCGGTCACCACGGTGGTGACGCCCTCCTGGTTCAGCGATTACGTCTTGACGGTCGGCGCGGTGGATTCGGAAGGCCACGCGCAGACCCAGGGCAGTCAGGGACAGGGTCCGTCGAGCGTCGCCGGTCCGTGGGTCGGGATCGCCGCACCCGGAAGCGACGTCGTCGGGCTCTCGCCCCGGGACGACGGCCTGATCAACGCGATTGACGGGCCGGACAACTCGCTCCTGGTCCCCAGCGGCACCAGCTTCTCGGCGGCGATCGTATCGGGGGTGGCGGCGCTTGTCCGCGCCAAGTATCCCCAGCTGTCCGCATATCAAGTGGTCAACCGGCTGGAGCGCACCGCCCGGGCACCTGCCCGCGGGGTCGATAACCAGCTGGGTTACGGCGTCGTCGACCCGGTAGCAGCACTGACCTGGGATGTTCCGGACGGGCCGCTGAAGCCGCCACAGCAATTGTCGATACCGTTGAACGTGCCCAAACCGCCCCCGCACCGCGACATGCTGCCGGTGTGGGTGGCAGCCGGGGGATTGACCGGGGCACTCCTGATAGGCGGCGCAGTATTTGGTATCGCGACGTTGATGAAGCGCCGCAGGCAGCAACAATAAGGGCGGAGCAGCAAAAGCAATGAAGGCTCAGCGCAGGTTCGGGTTGTCTTTGTCGTGGGCGCGAGTCACGGTGGTGTTCTTGGTCGTCGTCGCGATCCTCTTGATCGCCAGTCACTGCCCGGACTCGTGGCAGGGCACCCACCACATCGCGTGGTGGGTGGGGGTCGGCATCTCGGCGATCATCACGCTGCTGTCGCTGGTGACCCATCACGGCCTCACCGTGACGTCCGGCTTGGCCGGATGGCTCTGGGACTGGTCCGCCGACCCGGGCACCACGCTTGCTGCGGGGTGCACACCCGCGCTTGACTACCAGCGCCGATTCGGACGCGACAAGGTCGGGGTGCGCGAGTATGACGGCCGCCTGGTCACCGTGATCGCGCTGGACGGCGAGGACGAGGCGGCGTCGCGGCACCGTCAGCGGAGTGCGGCGCCGGCCAGCGTCCTGGTGCGCTCGGTTGCCACTGGGCTTCGCCAGTTCGACGTCCATCTCGACGGCATCGACATCGTTTCGGTGCAGATGCGCCGCGGGGGCAATGCCGCCGAGTTGTCCAAGCTCGACAAGTTGGGTCCCGAAGAGTGGGGGCTGGTGAGCGAGCAGCCCGCCTCCTACGTGCGCCGCACCTGGCTGGTGCTGCGGATGAACCCGCAGTCCAACGTCGCCGCCGTTGCGGCCCGCGATTCGCTGGCTTCCACGCTGGTCGCGGCCACCGAGCGGCTGGTCCAGGATCTCGACGCACCTGGGTGTGCGCCCAAGCCGTTGACCGCCGAGGAGATCGCCGAGGTCGACAGCGCTGTGCTGGCCGACCTGGAGCCGACCTGGAGCCGGCCCGGCTGGCGCTACCTCAAGCACTTCAACGGGTTCGCGACCAGCTTCTGGTTGACGCCGTCGGACATCACCACCGAGACGCTGGAGGAGTTGTGGCTGCCCGATGCCGAGGCCACGGTGGTGACCGTCCAGCTCACCGCTGACGACGGCCGACCCGAGGTGTCGGGTTGGGTTCGCTATCACAGCGACAGCCGGTTGCCCAGGGGAGTGTCGTCGGGACTCAACCGGCTTACCGGCCGTCAGCTGGCCGCGGTGCGCGCCAGCCTGCCTGCGCCGACGACGCGCCCGCTGCTGGTCGTACCTACCCGGGGGCTGCTCGAGGACGACGACTTAGTGCTTCAGGTGGGCCAGGTGCGGGAGGGCGCTGAGCGCTTGCTCGCGGAGCAATGAGCCGCCCGCAATCAGTGGCGGAGGACGCCCGCAATGCAATGATCGCCGGTCTGCTGGCGTCGGGAATCTCCGTCAACGGGCTGCAGCCCAGCCATAACTTGCAGGTGGCGCTGCGGATGTTCACCACGGCCAGCTCGATTGACCCGGCAATGTGCGACGCATGGCTCGCCCGACTGTTGGCGGGTGACCAGAGCATCGAGGTGCTTTCCGGAGCCTGGGCGGCCGTCAGCACGTTCGGGTGGGAAACCCGTCGACTCGGCGTCACGGAATTGCAGTTTCATCCCGACGTCTCCGACGGGTTGTTTCTGAAGCTCGCAGTCATCAGCGTCGAGTCGCTCGCGTGTGCCTACGCCGCGGTGCTCGCCGAGGCGAAGCGCTACGAGGAAGCCGACAAGCTGCTCGATGGAGTCGAGCCCCGCCAACCGATCGATCAAGAGCTCATCGCTTACGTGCGAGGCATTCTCTACTTCCGCACCGGACGCTGGCCGGACGTGCTCACCCAATTCCCCGAGGGGAAGACCTGGCGCAACCCCGAACTGAAGGCCGCCGGCGCGGCGATGGCGACCACGGCATTGGCGTCGCTCGGGGTCTTCGAAGAGGCGGTACGGCGCAGCCAGGACGCGATCGAGGCAGATCGGGTGCCGGGCGCGGCCAACGTCGCCCTGTACACCCAAGGCATGTGCCTGCGGCACCTCGGTCGCGAGGAAGAAGCCATCGAGGTTCTGCGCCGGGTCTATTCGCGGGATCCCAAGTTCACCCCGGCTCGCGCAGCCCTGGACAACCCCAACTACCAGCTGGTGCTGACCGACCCCGAAACCATCGAGGCTCGAACGGACCCATGGGACCCGGACACCGCGCCGACCCGGGAGGAGACGGAGGCCGCTCGACACGCCGAGGAGGCCGCGAAATACCTGGCCGAAGGCGACGCGGAGCTCAACGCGATGTTGGGCATGGAAAAAGCCAAACGGGAAATCAAACTCATCAAGTCCACGACCAAGGTGAATCTGGCCCGCGCCAAGATGGGCCTTCCGGTGCCGGTGACGTCACGCCATACCTTGTTGCTCGGTCCCCCCGGGACCGGTAAGACGTCGGTGGCGCGAGCTTTCAGCAAGCAGCTGTGCGGATTGACGGTGCTGCGCAAGCCGCTCGTGGTGGAAACCAGCCGCACCAAGCTGCTGGGTCGGTACATGGCCGACGCGGAGAAGAACACCGAGGAGATGCTCGAGGACGCGCTGGGTGGGGCGGTGTTCTTCGACGAGATGCACACGTTGCACGAAAAGGGCTATCAAACGGGCGACCCGTACGGCAACGCGATCATCAATACCTTGCTGCTGTACATGGAGAATCATCGCGACGACCTGGTGGTCTTCGGCGCCGGCTACGCCAAGGCGATGGACAAGATGCTCGAGGTGAATCAGGGTCTGCGACGGCGTTTTTCGACCGTGATCGAGTTCTTCAGTTACACGCCGGACGAGCTGGTCGCACTGACCCGTTTGATGGGCCAGGAGAACGACGACGTCATCACCGAGGAATCCGCCCAGGACCTGTTGCCGTCGTACACCAGGTTCTACCTCGACGAGAGTTACTCCGAAGAGGGGGATCTGATTCGCGGTATCGATACGCTCGGCAATGCCGGCTTCGTGCGAAATGTGGTGGAGAAGGCCCGCGACCACCGGAGCTTCCGTCTCGACGACGAGGACCTCGACGCGGTACTGGCCAGCGACACCACCGAATTCAGCGAGCTGCAAATGCTCCGATTCAGGGAGCTGAGCGGCGAAGACCTCCTCGCGGGTCTCAGCGCCGCAGTCGCCGAGAAGAAGTCGGACTAGCGGGCTGTCGTCGAGGACCGATAGCACTGCCGCAGGGATCCTTAATGGCATCGGCATGGCGACCGAGTGAATTGTTGCAAACGCCTCGCAGCTAACTTGACTCCCTCTGTGTTGAATGCCACGATGGCGTGTGCAAGCACCTCGTTAGGTGAGGCTTCCATTACGGATATAGGCCACTGACCTCAAACGTCGAAAGACGCCCAGGGTCAGGACAGCTCTTCCCGGCTTAAGGGTTGAGCCCAAGTGGCTTCTGGCTTAAGTCAGCCAGATACGCAGTGTGGTGCCGAAGCTCTTATGAGAGGGGTGCCGGATCCGGCAAATCAGCCGGATGCGCCCACCCCTTCGTGCCAGAATGAAGGCATCTCGGTGTGCCCAGACGGTGAGGAGGTGAGAGCGAAATTAGTCCCGGTGATAGTCCCTATTCTCGATCGATGATGTTTCGTTCGAGCCGACTCTGGCGTCGCTTTTGCCTATCGGCCGCACCGAGCCAACTACCCACGTTGCGGAATCGGTGTACGTCCTAGCTGAGGTCGCGCCCCCCGGCTCACCCTTTTCTACAAGGAGAACTCCGATGACCTCTGTCAACGTGGTGACCAATGCCGGTACGCATGCGGCCACCGAGGCAGTCAACGCAGCCGCTACCTGTTAGCGCCTAGGGGGAACCATGCTGGATTTTGCGGCGTTACCGCCGGAAGTCAACTCGGCCAGAATGTATTCTGGCCCCGGATCTGGGCCGTTGCTGGCAGCTGCCGCCGCTTGGAACACGCTGGCCGCCGAAATGCGTTCTGCGGCAACCGCTTACGATTCGGTGATTAGGGAGCTGATCAGCGCGGGCTGGTACGGCCCGTCGTCGGCGTCCATGCTGGCCGCGGCCGCACCGTATCTGACCTGGCTGAACACCACTGCCGCCCAGGCCGAGCAGACCGGCATGCAAGCCAACGCGGCCGCGACGGCTTTTGAGGCCGCGTATGCCATGACGGTGCCGCCGCCGGTCGTCGCGGCCAACCGCACGTTGCTGGCGAACCTGGTGGCCACCAACATTTTCGGGCAGAACACTCCGGCGATCGCGGCCACCGACGCCGAATACGCCGAGATGTGGGCTCAGGATGCCGGAGCGATGAGCGGCTACGCCACCGCGTCGAACTCCGCGGCACAGATCACGCCGTTCACCTCGCCGCGGACGAACACCACCCCCGACGCGGTGGCCGGGCAAAATGAGGCCGTCAATCAGGCAGCCAGCACGGCGGCCGGAAATGCTCAGTCGTTGTTGTCGGGTAACACCATCTCGGCGAATAACGCGAATCTTGCTGCCGCGCCCACGTGGATCGGTCACCGACTACCTGACGGCACTTCTTGACGGCAACACCAACAACACGGCCGCGGGCAAGCTTCTTGAGCAGTAACTTCTTCGCCAACTCGATCGTCAACGGCGGCATTGCCGGCGGCCCGTTCAACCCGCAATTCATCCTGGCATCGGCAATTGGCGCCATGGGGACGCGGGCCACGACACTGTCCGGTCTAGAGGACTTCGCCTTCGGCGCGGAAGGCCTCGGGCCTGCCGCCCTGGCATCCAACACGGTGGGGTCAGCGGGCCTCACCGGCGCATCTGCGGGGGTGGGCAACGCACATCTGGTGGGTTCGATGTCGGTGCCACAGAGCTGGGCGTCGACAGCCAATATCACCGCGGGTCAAGCGGCGGCGCCGGTGAGTGGTCTCAGTGATATCGGGACATCCGGGGCGCCGGCGGCGGGCGGGCCGGGCGGCGTCGCGGGTCCGCTGGGTGGTAACGGCCGCAGGCTGCGCCGCGCCATCCCACGGTACGGGTTCCGCCCCGTCGTCATGCCACGTCCACCGGCCGCCGGTTAAGAGACTTCAGGAGAATTAGGTCATGCTGAATTTTGGGGCGTTACCGCCGGAAGTCAACTCGGCCAAAATGTATGCCGGCGCCGGATCGGGATCATTGCTGGCCGCCGCGGCGGCGTGGAACGCCATGGCTGCCGAAATGCGTACCGCGGCAACCAGTTACGACGCGGTGATCAAGTCGCTGGTCAGCGAGGGCTGGCTCGGCCCGTCGTCAGGGAAGATGGCAGCGGCGATCGCCCCGTATCTGGCATGGCTGGAGACCACCTCGGTGACTGCCGAGCAGGCCGGCGCTTCAGCCAACGCGGCCGCAGCCGCGTATGAGGCCGCGTTTGCCGCGACGGTGCCCCCGCCGGTGATCGCGGCCAACCGCACGCTGCTGGCGAACCTGGTGACGAGCAACATCTTCGGGCAGAACACCGGGGCGATCGCGGCCACCGAGGCCCAATACGGCGAGATGTGGGCTCAAGATGCCTCCGCGATGACCAGCTACACCACCGCCTCGCGCGCAGCGACCCAAATGACGCCGTTCAGCCAACCGCAGTCCGACACCACCACCGACGGAACGGCCCTGCAGTCCAACGCGGTTCTCACGCCCAACAACGCCCTGCTCGCCGCACCGGCCGCCGGTTCGGGGAACGGCATATTCTACGCCCGGCTCGGGTTCAGTCACCACCGGACTTGCCGGATTGCTGAACATTCTCAGCAATTCCAACCCGAATCTGCTGGGGGCCTTCCTCAACAACAACAGCGTCTCCGGCCTGTCTAACGCCTTCACCACCAACGGGATACTGAACCCGACGTCATTCGTCGATTCGCAGCTGCTGGTCAACGGCCTGAGCGCGACAGGCGCTAGCACGTCGGGGCTGCAGGATCTGGCCGCCGGTCTTGGTGGCTCCGGGTTGCTGTCATCAGCAGTGAGCCTGCCCGGCGCCGCAGCGACAGCGGGCCTGGGACAGGCGAGCCTGGTCGGGGCCTTATCGGTCCCGCCGACCTGGGCCGGCACCGGGGCAACAGTCAGCACCGTTGCGGCGACGACTCAGGTCGGGGCTGGGGCGTACCACAGCTTTGGCGCCGCGACCCCGATGGTGATGGAAGAGGCCGGGGCAGTGGGCATGCCCGGGGTGCCGCTGGCAGGCATTCCAGGTGCGCATGAGGACGAATTCGCCGACCCGATCTACGGGTTCCGCCCCCGCGTCATCGGGCGCCCACCCGCCGCCGGTTAACGACATATGAAGGTCCTAGCGCTTGCGGCAAGCGTGGTCGCGTCGATCGCCATGGCCGCACCGGCACACGCCGATCCGGCTGACGACGCGTTCCTTGCCGCGCTCACCACCGCGGGCGTCACCTATCACGACCCGGCGCACGCCATCAAAGCGGGCCAAAAGGTTTGCGACTTGGCCAACTCCGGGATTTCACAGCTGGACATCATCCGAGACATCCGAGATCTCAACCCGTCATTCACCATGACCAGCGCCGCCAAGTTCGCCAAAGCGGCCGCCATGGCTTACTGCCCCGAACGGCTCGGGGCCAGCGATGGCGGCACCGCCCCCGATCCCCCAAGCAGCTAAACACCACGGGGAACCGCTCGCGGCTGCCTCCGCCGGATCTTGGCGCGGCAGTCATCTACGCCTGCCGCCACAGCGCCTTCCCTGAATGCGACGGCGATTTCTCGGGGCCCTCACCCTCACAGCAAACCCTCAGAAGCCAACAAGTCGAGTTGCAGCTGCGTTGCTTACGCTTGGTGAAGTTTAGGGGAGCAAAGTATGACGATTAGCTTGCCACGCGGCGACCTGGACGCCCATTGCACGCAGGCCCGGGCCCACGCCGCCTCGCTCAAGGCTGAGCACGGTCCGGTGTTGGCTATGTGCTTGCCGCAGCGGACTTCTGGGGCGCCGCCGGGTCGAGGGCAGACCAAGAGGTCATTGCCTGGCCCGGTCGCAATTTTCGGAGACATACGGGCGCGCAAATGCCGGCAGGCAAAGGTGCAAAATGGCCGGCAGCAAAACAGCAAATACCGCTAGCATCGCCGATTCGCGTTTGACGTAAAACAAAGACCACGTGACATCGACGCGAAGGTCAATCTGTCGATGGGCTAATGCGCCATTTCTGTGTTCTAGCAATTACATTCTTTTGCCGCTATCAGGATGGAAAGTCAGAGACCTTATGAGGGAGGTAACCAATGGCTTTGAATGGCGGTTAATACGATGGTAGATTGCGCCGATCTGCCATCGTGTTCACCGAAATTATAGGTGCCACGGGCGTCTGCGACCCGTCGCTGGATGCTGGATAAAGGAGGTACAAACTGGTAGTTCCGACATTCGGTGCGTTAGCTACGTCACACCCGCGTTCTCACACGAGCATCCGACCCAGTGACATTTCTTTTTTACACCGCGATTACCCGTCGGGAACGCGTCACGAATATGTTCTGCTCATAGTGATCGCTATATTGAGCCCGCAAGTGCGAATCCGGATGGCAGGGGATCCTGAGAAGATCTTAGCGGGGAGAGTACCGAGCAGTTGGTTGTCGTTAAACACGTGTCTTACACGGCCGATTCAATGTATTTCATTAGAGCTCGGCGCGTTTACGGCGAGGGCCGCAAAACGGCGCCTACCATGGCGGCCAAATGAGGGAGCGGAGGTAATAAGTGTTGGACTTCGGGGCGTTACCACCGGAGATCAACTCCGGTCGAATGTATGTCGGTGCGGGAGCCGGACCGATGCTGGCCGCCGCCGCAGCCTGGGATGAGTTGGCTGCGGAGCTGCACTCCACGGCGGCGTCCTACGGCTCGACGATCGAAAGCCTGACGACTGGGCCGTGGAGCGGTCCGTCCTCGATTGCGATGGCCGCCGCGGCCGCGCCGTACGTGCAGTGGATGAGCGCAACCGGTGTTCAGGCCGAGCTGGCGGCGACCCAGGCCAAGCTCGCCGCGGGCGCCTATGAGGCGGCCTTCGCGGCCACGGTGCCGCCGCCCATCATCGCGGCCAACCGCTCGCTGCTCGCGACGTTGATCGCCACCAACCTCTTGGGTCAGAACACCCCGGCGATCGCGGCGACCGAAGCCCACTACATGCAGATGTGGGCGCAGGATGCCACCGCCATGTACGCGTATGCCGGCTCGTCGGCGACCGCGTCGCAGCTGGCGGCGTTCACCGAGCCGCCGCAGACCACGAACGACTCCGGCTCGCAGACACAAGCGGCCGCGGTCGCTCAGTCGAGCACCACGTCGGGGACCAACACCGCGACCCACCTATCGCAACTGGCGACCACGATGCAGCCGGCTGCGCAGACCGTGTCGACGGCCAGCGCGGCGGCGGACCCCGCATCGACGGGACTGACGGTGCCGCCCGTCGTGACGAACTGGAACACCATCTTCGGCGCCCTCACCGGGGTGTACTCGCCCCAGTCGTGGAGCACCATCCCCGGCGGTCCGTTCCTGTCGTTCGGTCAGGTGTATGCGTTTGGCCAGAACGGGCAGAGCGCCGCGGCCTATCTTTCCGGGCCGAAACTCATCAAGGGGCAATTGGCGCCACTGGCCATTGGCGGCGGGGTCCATCCCATGCTGAGCTCGGCGGTCGGTGGTGCGCCGGTCACCGGGTCCATGGGTAAGTCGGCCCTGGTCGGAAGCATGTCGGTGCCACAGGGCTGGACCGAAGCTGCTCCGGGGGTCAGAACGGTCGCCCAGGTGCTGCCGACCAACTTCGCGGCGGCCCCGGCTGCCTCACTGATCGGCGAGGAGGGCGTCTTCAGCCAGATGGGTCTGTCCAGCCTGGCCGGCCGCGCCGTCGCTGCTACCAGTACTCACTCGGTGAGCGGCAGTGCCGCGACGGCGGCCAGACTGGGCGGCATTGTCGCCGAGGCTGACCCCGCCGCCGCCACCATCATCGTCATACCGGCACTGGAGGACTGATCGCGATGAACACCACGCACAGCCGCCCAACACCGTCTCACCGAGCGAATGCCACCAGGTAAGGGGTAACGATATGTTTTACGGAGCCTTTCCACCGGAGTTCAACTCGGGCCGGATGTACAGCGGCCCGGGAGCGGAGTCGCTGGTGGCCGCGGCGACGGCCTGGGAGAACCTGGCCGCCGAATTGCAGTCCACCGCGACCTCCTACTCGTCGGTGCTGTCGAATCTGACCACCGGGCCCTGGGTCGGTCCGTCGTCGCTTGCCATGGCCGCCGCGGCCGCGCCTTACGTGGCATGGATGCAGCAAACCGCCGCGCAGGCCGCGCAGACCGCGACCCAGGCCACCCAGGCTGCGACCGCGTATGAGACGGCATTCGCCGCGCACGTACCGCCGCCGTTGATCACCGCTAACCGTGAACTGCTCGCGCAGTTGATGGCGACCAACATCTTCGGGCAGAACACCGGTGCGATCGCGGCCACCGAGGCGCAATACGGCGAAATGTGGGCCCAGGACGCCGAGGCGATGGACACCTATTTCGCCTCCTCGGCCACCACCTCCAACAGCTTGGCGGAGTTCAGCCCGGCACCGCAGACCACCAACGCCGCGGGCCCCGAGATGCAGGCGGCCGCGCTCACCGCGTCCACCAACACTGCGGCCGGCAACGCGGCGTCGACCGCGGCAGCAGCGGCCGCCACGACCGGCGCAACCGGGCCACTCTCGGGGCTGGCCAGTCTCGCCACCGCTTACCAGACCTTCTGGACAAATCTCCTGAACACCGTCCCGGGCGGGGCGAGCTTCTACACGGCCATGTACAACGCCGTCAAGGTTCCCCTCGGCCTGACCACGACGTTCAACGACATCGGGTTGCTGATCAACTTTCCCGTTTCGCAGTGGCTCAAGTTCGCCCCACCGGTGGCCTACGGTGCGCTCCCGAAAGATGCGCTGGGAGCCGGCCTTGGTGCCTTGGGTTTCACCCGGGGCACGTTGTTCGACGCGATCAGCCCGACGGCGGGTTTTGCCCGTGGCACCTTGGTCGGGTCGTTGACGGTCCCGCCGAGCTGGGCCTCGGCTACCCCGGCGATCCGGACCGTGGCCGCCGCCTTGACGGCCGCCGGGCCCGAGGCCATTCCGGCGGCCGCGCTCGGCGAGGGAAGCCTGTTCAGCTCGATGGGCATGGCGGGAATGCTGGGCAGTGCCATGGGCTCCGGAGGCCCCACCGTGGTACGTGCCGGGATCCGCAATCGCATGACCCCGATCAAAGATCTCAAGGACAAGAACTCGCCGGAGCACCTGAAACGTCTGGTCGCGCAGATATCGGAGAAGCCCGAAACCGTGCAGCATCACAACGTCGATCAAGAAGGTCTCGATGCGCTGCTCGAGCAGCTCGCCAAGAAGCCCGGTATCCACGCGGTGCACCTGAAAAAGGGCAATTCCAAAGTCGTCCCGTCCGAAGAAGCGCAATTGGGTTAGGGGACAACGTAATTCAATGCTCCAGCTCAGCACGAAAGAAGGCAACTGATGAAACGACTACTGACGGTACTTGGCGTTGCCACCATGATCGGCCTCGCAGCGCCGGCGTACGCCGATCCCGTTCCGGTACCGGACGGCGACGACGCGGGCTTCATTGCCGCGCTGCACCAGGCCGGGTTCAGCTTTTCCAGCGAGGGTGCTGCCGTCTCGGCAGGACGAGCGGTGTGCACCTGCTTGAACAACGGCGAGGACAATTTGGAGCTGCTCCACGACGTGAAGAGCCACAACCCCGGAATGGACATGGAGATGGCATCGAACTTCGCCATGATCTCGGCGAAATTCTATTGCCCGCACCAACTTTCGAAGGCCTGATCGAGGGTCGGCTACTCCAGTGCGATCGCTACTTGCGCTGCTTGGCGTCTCCGCGATGATCGGCCTGGCCCCGCCCGCATACGGGGATCCCGACGGCAGCTCCAACGACGCTGGCTTCCTCGCGACCGTGCGCAGCGCGGGCATCACCTATACCGACCCGGGTCAGGCCGTCGCATTCGGAAAGACAGTGTGCGGATTGATCGGGACCGGCAAATCCGGCCAGGAGTTGGTTCACGACCTCCAAAGGAACAACCCCGGATTGACCACCGATCACGCCACCCGGTTCGTCGGGATCTCGGTGAAGTACTTCTGCCCGCAACAACTCGCCAACAATCCGGGTTCAGCGCAGTAACTGCCGCCAACCACCCTGCTGCGCAGAGGTTTCGGGGGAGTAGCCGCCGCGGAACGGATCTGGCTGCGATCCATCTGTTGTTCACCTCGCCGTGGTTAGCTGGCCGTGAAGGCGTGGCCATGCCAGCGGGGGAAGGAGTGCGCTGTGACCCAGACACTGAGTGTCGCCGATTTCGCGCTCCGGCTGGGCGTCGGGGTGGGCTGCGGCGCCCTGGTCGGGATGGAGCGGCAATGGCGAGCGCGCAGGGCCGGGCTACGGACGAACGCGCTGGTCGCCGCCGGTGCGACCTTGTTCGTGCTGTACGCGGTTGCCACCGAGGACAGCAGTCCCACCAGGGTCGCGTCCTATGTGGTCTCCGGCATCGGGTTCCTCGGCGGTGGCGTGATCCTGCGCGAAGGCGTCAACGTCCGGGGTCTCAACACTGCCGCCACGCTGTGGTGCTCCGCGGCGATCGGCGTGTTGGCCGCCTCCGGGCACTTGGTATTCACCCTGATCGCCACCCTCACGGTCATCGCTATCCATGTGGTGGGCCGCCCCCTGGGCCGGGTGATCGACCACGACGACAACACCGAGGAAGACGAAGGCCGACAACCCTTTCTGGTGCAGGCGATATGTCGCCCGAAAGCCGAAAAGTATGCCCGCGCTCAGCTCATCCAGCACGCCAGCAGTAACGACATGACGCTGCGGGGCATCCACACCGGGCGGGCGGCCGACGACGAAATCACTTTGACCGCACATGTGCTCGTGGACGGCCACACGCCGGCCAAGCTCGAGCGACTGGTGGCCGAGCTGTCCCTGCAGCCCGGGGTTCGCGCGGTGCAGTGGTACGCCGCTGACGAAGCACAGTCAGACTGACCGTTACGGGCGGGCCTGTAGCTCCGGTGCGGCCGCGGCCAGCAGGTCGGCGCGGCTGCCGGTCAGTGGGGGATAGATTCGCCTGCAGTTGATGCTCTGCTTGGTGGCCTTGGCTTGCGGGCCCGCCGAGACCACCGCGCGATCCCACCCCTCGGTGTAAACCGCGCCGGCCGCCCCGAGATCGAGAACCGTGACATACCAAGGGATTCGAAGGGCCAGCATCGGCTCGTCGAACAGGTCGCTGATCACGTTGTAGCCCGCATAACGACCCATCGGCCGCCCATGCTGACACGACATCACCGACAGGTGTTCGTCATCCATGCGGGCCGCCGCCACATCACCCGCGGCGAATATCGACTCGACTCCGGTCACCCGCAGGTAGTCATCGACGGGCACTCGGCCCGACCGGTCGCGGGTCACCGGCAGCTGTTCGGTGAGCGAGCTGGCCCGCATGCCCGCACACCACACCACGGTGTCCGCCGCCAGCTGCTCACCGGAGGACAACGACACCGAGCCCGGGCCGACCGCCGCGACACTTACTCCCGTTCTGATCTCAATCCCGTTGTCCGACAATGCCGTTTTCGATTACCGGCCGCGCCGAGATGCCCATGTCGGAGCCAACCACCGGATTGTGATCGACCAGAAACACCCGGGGAGTGACTCCAGAGAACAACGCGCGCAACCGGTCCGGCAGCTCGCATGCCGCCTCGATTCCGGTCAGCCCGGCACCGACCACCACAACCGTCGCCGCGGCAGCGGCCGGGGGGCCGCCGGCAAGCCCCTGCAGATGCCGTTGCAGCGCGACGGCGCCGTCATAGGTGTCAACGTCAAAACCGAACTCCCGCAGCCCCGGGATGGCGGGTTTGAGCACCCGGCTGCCTGACGCCAGCACCAGCCGGTCGTAGCCGAAGGTCGCACCGGCCGCCGTTCCGACGGTCCGGGCGCCGGCGTCGATGGTGGTCACCTCGGCGGCGATGTGCGCCACGCCGGCAGGGTCGAGCAGCTCGGTAAGCGGGATGCGACAGGCGCTTAGATCGGCCTCGTAGTTGCGGACCCGGATGTCGTGGAATGGCGTGGTGCTCAGCACGGTGATGTCGACCGTTCCCGGCGGCACAGCCAGCTCGTCGAGCCGCCGGGCAGCGCCCAGTGCAGCCCATAACCCCGCGAACCCGGAGCCGACTACCAGCACAGCCGTCAAGTGCTCAACACCTCATCGATCCGGGCCGTCGCACCGCATTGGCCGATAGTCGTAATCTATCTGTGTGAATGCTGTCACCGGGTTCTGGTCCGCGCTGCCCCCGCAGATGCGGGACCCGGTGCTGTTCGCCATCCCGTTTTTCCTGTTGCTGTTGACCCTCGAATGGACCGCGGCCCGCAAGCTGCAACGCATCGAGGCGGAGGTGTCAGGCACGCCACGGCCACCTTCGGGCGCGTATCTGACCCGCGATTCCTGGGCGAGCATCTCGATGGGCCTCGTCTCGATAGCCACCAGCGCCGGCTGGAAGGCCCTGGCCCTGCTGGGTTATACCGCGATCTACGCCTACCTGGCGCCCTGGCACCTTTCGCCAGCCAAGTGGTACACCTGGGTCATCGCCCTCATCGGTGTCGACCTGCTGTACTACGGCTACCACCGCATCGCTCACCGGGTCCGGCTGATCTGGGCGACGCACCAGGCCCACCACTCCAGCCAGTACTACAACCTCGCCACGGCGGTGCGCCAGAAGTGGAACAACAGCGGCGAGGTCTTGATGTGGACTCCGTTGCCGCTGTTGGGGCTTCCCCCCTGGATGGTGTACTTCAGCTGGTCGCTGAACTTGATTTACCAGTTCTGGATCCACACCGAGCGCATCGACAAGCTGCCGCGGCCCTTCGAATTCGTCTTCAACACCCCGTCGCACCACCGGGTGCACCACGGGATGGACCAGCTCTATCTGGACAAGAACTACGGCGGCATCCTCATCATTTGGGACCGGCTGTTCGGCAGCTTCCAGGCCGAGGTGTTCCGTCCCCATTACGGCCTCACCAAGCAAGTGGACACCTTCAACATCTGGAACCTGCAGACCCGTGAATACGTCGCGATCGTGCGCGATTGGCGGTCGGCGAGCCGGCTTCGAGACCGGTTGGGCTACGTTTTCGGACCGCCGGGCTGGACTCCGCGCCTGGCCGGTCAACCCGACGACTCCGTTCGGCTGGCGACGTCGATGTAACGCTGGCTCCGGCTAGCGCGAATAGGTCGATGTCGAAACAGTAACGACGTAATCTCAAGTTGTGGTCGGTGCCCGCGCCGGCCTTGACGGAACGGAGTCCGTCCATGGTCTATCGCATGGCGCTTCGCGTACTGGCGGCAGGCGTTGCTGCCCTGGCATTCGCCCCCGGCCTAGCCGCCGCCAAGGCGCACGCAGATCCGGTCGCGGTGTTCCCGGGCATGGAGATCCTGCAGGAAAACCGTCTGTGCACGCTGGGCTATGTCGATCAGGCCGCCCGAATCGCCTACACCGCGGGGCACTGTCGCAGCACCGGAAACGTCGTCACCGACAAGAACCGCAATGTCATCGGCCATCTCGCGACCTTCCGCGACGACACCCCGAGCGGCTCGACGGTGGCGGTGGACCAGGCGATCAGCGACTACGAGGCGATCGTGCTCGACGGCAACGTTTCGATGAACGACGTGCTGCCGGGCGGACGTGCGCTGGTATCGAGCCCGAACATCGCGCTCGCGCCCGGGCAGCCGATCTGTCACTTCGGCGTGTCCACCGGTGAAACCTGCGGAACCGTCGAAGCCGTGAACAACGGCTGGTTCACCATGTCCCACGGCGTGCTCAGTCATCCGGGTGACTCGGGCGGACCGGTGTACTTGGCCGCACCCGGCGGTCCTGGACAGGTCGTCGGGATCTTCAACAGCATGTGGGGCGACTTCCCCGCGGCCGTGTCGTGGCGGTCCACCTCTGAGCAGGTTCACCAAGACCTCGCGGGGCGCGTCAACGACGGCTAGGGGCCTCAGCGTGACCCGAGCACAAACACGGGTATCGACGGTGCGGCGGCCCGGAACTGCTCGTCGGTGGATTCCGGCGTCAACCCGGCCACATAGCCCTTGACCTGCCAGTACCACCTGTCGAGATAACGCTTCAACAGCTCCGGCTTGCCCGCATTGTCGACCTCGGTGGCCGTGACGCTTTGCCGGCGCCAGCGTGGCCCCATTTCGACGACCCCCGCAGCCCTGACGTTGCGTGCCCACTGGGTGTTACCTCGCGGCGAGACGAGATAGTCGACGCCGTCGATGGTCAGGAGGTTGATCACCACCGCGCGCACCTTCCCGGTCTTGCGCCCCCGGACGCGCAGCGCCCGGGTCCCGGCGATGCTGACCCCGAGGTCGGCAAGCCAGCGGATGACGGCGTTACCGGCCCGAGCGGCCCGGTTGGGTTCTTCGTAGCGCGTGGACATGGTGGATCCTCTCGACCGGCCTTCCGTATCTGCGAGAGCGGTGCTCTCTTGCTGGGTCACGATGGCACAACACTGACCGAAAAGCAAGAGCGGTGATCTCGATTTGTGTCAGACTGCCTACGTGGGCAAACGCCAGGAGTCGCGGGAACAGATCGAGGCGCGCATCGTCGAGCTGGGCCGTCGCCACCTGGTCGATCGCGGCGCGGCCGGACTGTCGCTGCGTGCGATAGCGCGCGACCTGGGCATGGTCTCCTCGGCGGTGTACCGGTACGTGTCCAGCCGGGACGAGCTGCTCACCTTGCTGCTGATCGACGCATATTCCGACCTGGCCGACTCCGTGGACCACGCCCGCGAGACCCTGGGCGAGCAGTGGAGTGACGATGTGGTCGCCATCGCGCAGGCGGCGAGGCGCTGGGCGGTGCAGCATCCCGCGCAGTGGGCCCTGCTGTACGGCAGCCCGGTGCCCGGATATCACGCCCCTGCGGAGCGCACCGTCGGAGTCGGCACCCGGGTAGTGGGAGCCATCTTCGACGCCATCGCGGCGGGAATCACCACCGGCGACATCAGGCTAACGAATACCGTTGTGCCACAACCGCTGTCATCAGATTTCGACCGAATCCGGCAGGAATTCGGCTTTCCCGGCGACGATGCGGTCATCGGCAAGTGCTTTTTGTTCTGGGCCGCGGTGCTGGGTGCCATCAGTCTCGAGGTGTTCGGGCAGTACGGCGCCGACACCCTGACCGACCCGGAGGCGGTCTTCGACACCCAACTCGGGCTGCTGGTGGACATGCTGGCCCAGCATTAATTAGAACGTGTTCACTTGACGGTTCCGGACGTAAAACACCGAATCACGGCAAAGACTTTCTGGGTCTTTCTGGGGGCCGACAGACTGGGCTATCCTGCCAAACGATGACGCTTCCCGTTCAATCACCGACACAGATCGCCTGGGTTACCCAGAATCTGGATGCCACCGAAACGGCTCTCACCGGCCTCTTAGGCGTCCGGAAGTGGGTCCGGATACCCGAGGTGCACTTTGCTCCGGACAGCTGCAGCTACCGCGGCGAGCCCGCCGATTTCGTCGCCAGCATCTCACTGAGCTATCTCGGAGACATGCAGCTGGAGCTGATCGAACCGGTCAGCGGGGAGAACGTCTATAGTGAATTTTTGCGTGATTCCGGCCCGGGTTTACACCACATCTGCACGGAGGCCGACAGCCCCGAGCAATTCGATGCGGCACTCGCCGACGTCGTCAACCACGGCGCGGCGGTAGTGCAGCAGGGCGTGATGCCCGGGGGAATCCAATTCGCTTACGTGGCAGCACCACAGGCGGGCGTGCCGTTCTTGGAGATCGCATACATCTCGCCCGAGATGAGGGCGTTTTACGACTACATCAAACAGGAGCAAGGGTGAGCACCGAGATACCAGCAACGGTCAACGCCAACACAGTGACGTCCTGGTCGGACGAGGTCGACGTGCTCGTGATCGGTTTCGGCATCGGCGGTGGATGCGCGGCGGTGAGTGCGGCGGCGGCCGGCGCGCGGGTGCTCGTCCTCGAGCGCGCCGCCGTGGCGGGCGGAACCACCTCGCTTGCCGGCGGCCATTTCTACCTGGGCGGCGGCACCGCGGTCCAGCAGGCGACCGGTCATTCCGATTCGCCCGAGGAGATGTACAAGTACTTGGTCGCGGTGTCTCGCAAGCCCGATCACGACAAGATTCGTGCGTACTGCGAAGGCAGCGTCGAGCATTTCGATTGGCTCGAAGATTTGGGCTTTCAGTTCGAGCGCAGCTACTTCCCGGGCAAAGCGGTGATCCAGCCCAACACCGAGGGGTTGATGTTCACCGGCAACGAAAAGGTATGGCCCTTCCTGGAGAAGGCGGTGCCGGCACCGCGCGGCCACAAGGTGCCGGTGCCCGGCGACACCGGCGGTGCCAGCATGGTGATCGACCTGCTGCTCAAGCGGGCGGCGAGCCTGGGGGTGCAAATCCGTTACGAGACCGGTGCCACCGAACTCATCGTGGATGATTCGGGCGCGGTGACCGGCGTGACGTGGAAGCAGTTCACCGAAACCGGTGCGATCAAGGCAAAGTCGGTCATCATTGCCGCCGGGGGTTTCGTGATGAATCCGGAGATGGTTGCCAAGTACACGCCGAAACTGGCCGAGAAGCCGTTCGTGCTCGGCAACACCTACGACGACGGCCTCGGCATCCGGATGGGTGTATCGGCCGGCGGCGCCACCCAGCATATGGACCAGATCTTCATCACCGCCCCGCCGTACCCGCCGTCGATCCTGCTGACCGGGATTATCGTGAACAAGCTCGGGCGGCGCTTCGTCGCCGAGGACTGCTATCACTCCCGCACGGCGGGGTTCATCATGGATCAGCCGGACAGCTCGGCGTTCTTGATCGTCGACGAGGCACACCTCGAGCACCCGTCGATGCCGTTGGTGCCACTCATCGACGGTTGGGAGACCGTCGCCGATATGGAAGCGGGCCTTGGCATTCCGGAAGGCAACCTGGCCGCGACGCTGGACCGCTACAACACCTACGCTGCCCGCGGCGAGGACCCCGACTTCCACAAGCAACCGGAATTCCTTGCGGCACAAGACAAAGGGCCGTGGGGGGCGTTCGACATGTCACTGGGCAAGGCGATGTACGCGGGATTCACCGTCGGCGGGCTGGCCACCTCCGTGGACGGTCAAGTGCTGCGCGAGGACGGCACGGTGGTGCCCGGCCTGTATGCGGTCGGGGCGTGTGCGTCCAACATCGCCCAGGACGGCAAGGGTTACGCCAGCGGCACGCAGCTGGGTGAGGGCTCGTTCTTCGGCCGCCGCGCCGGAACGCACGCGGCCGAGCACCGCTAAACCTTCGCGGGCTCCGGGCCGACCGGTCCGAGCCGCCATTGGCCGCCACCAAGCAGTTTCAGCTCTTGTTCGTGGTGCTGCTCGACGGTATGGCGATGGCTGACGCTGACCACGACACACTCCGGCAACTCGCTGCGTAGCAACTGATAAAGCGCGAATTCCAGTCCTTCGTCGAGCGCCGACGTGGCTTCGTCGAGGAACACCGCCTTGGGCTTGGTCAGCAGAATCCGGGCGAATGCAACACGCTGCTGCTCACCCGGAGAGAGCACTTTGGCCCAGTCCTGTTCTTCGTCCAGTCGTTCGATCAGCGGGGCCAGCGCCACCTTGTTCAGCACGTCGTGCAGTTCACCGTCGGAGATGTCGTCCGGCGAATTCGGGTAGCACACCACGCCGCGCAAACTGCCCAGCGGCACATATGGCAACTGCGACAAGAACATCGTCGCGTTGTCACCGTCCGGGCGGCACAGCGTTCCGGACGCGTACGGCCACAATTCGGCCAGACTGCGCAGCAGCGTGGTCTTGCCGGCGCCGGAGCGCCCGGTGATCACCAGCGAGTCACCGGTGTCGAGCTCGACGTCGAGCGAGTCGATCAGCTGATCTCCGGCCGGCGTGCGTACCTCGATACCGGCCAGCTCGACCGCTTTGTCCTGGCTCGGTTTCACCAGCACCGCGGGCAGCGCGCGGCCATGGGCGTTGGCGTCCACCAGCCCGTGCAACCGGATGATGGCCGCACGGAATGAGGCGAACGCGTCGTAGTTGTTCCGGAAGAACGACAGCGAGTCATGAATGTTGCCGAATGCCGTTGCCGTCTGGCCCACGTCGCCGAAGTCGATCTTGCCGGCGAATAGCCGCGGGGCCTGAATGATCCACGGCAGCGGGACAATCGCCTGCGACACCGACCAGTTCCAGCCGTTGAAGATGATGGTCCGGCGGACGAACTTGCGGTAGTTGTCGATGATCGGCGTGAAGCGCCGCCACAGTTGGGCCCGTTCGACCCGCTCACCGCGGTAGAAGCCGACCGCTTCCGCTGCGTCCCGCAACCGCACCAGGGCATAGCGGAATGCGGCGTTGAGCTTCTCGTTGTTGAAGCTCAGCCAAATCAGCGGGCGCCCAAGCCAAATCGCGACGATCGTCGCGATCAGCACATAGACCACAACCGTCCAGAACATGGCCCGTGGCAGCGTGACGCCGAAGAGGGTCAAGTCGCCGGACAGGTTCCACAGGATCGCGGCGAACGAGATCACCGACGCGACCGCATTGACGGCGCCGAATAGCAGGGTGCTTCCGGTGCCGTTGGACGGGTTGTTCGGGGTTCCACCCGCGTTGGCGGTGAAGATGTCGATGTCCTGCTGGATACGCTGGTCGGGGTTGTCGATCGTGTTGTCGATGAACAGATCTCGGTAATAGGCCTTGCCGTCCAGCCAGTCGTCGGTGAGGTGGGCGGTCAACCAGATGCGCCACGAGATGATGAACCGCTGCGTCAGATAGATGTCGAACATAAATCGGACCACGTAGAGGGTGGCCAGCACGCCGAATATCAACAGCGACATGTAAAAGCCGCGAATACCAGACTGTTTGACGGCATCATCGCCCGCGGCCATGCCCTGGACCGCCTTCTGAACCGCCGTGTACAGGTCGTTGCCCTGGTAGCTGAGCAGCACGGTGAGGCGCACCGCGAGCAGTACCGACAGCAACAGCACGGCAAGCATCAGCCACACCTTGACGCTGTCCGGGCCAACGAAGTAGCCACGGGTGATCCGCCAGAACTGCCGGCCCCACGGCGTGAAGTATCTGAATGCGGCCAGCACGACGATGAGAACGACCGCGCCGACCGCCCAGGCAATGGCGACCCACCGCAACGAGTCCACAAGTGCCGACGACCAGTCGATGGATGGCTTGAATAGCGTGGGACCCAACTTCGACGTCTCCTTGCTATCGAGGCATCCTGAGGAGCCTCATGGCGAATGCTTCCCCGCGAAGGTACCCGAGACCGGCGGATAGGCTGCCAGGATGAGCATCGACGCTCCGTCCAGCCAGATCGTCCATGCCGGCCGACTCGTCGCCCGGCGCCTGCGGGCCAGTGGTGTCGACACCCTGTTCACGTTGTCGGGTGGCCACTTGTTCTCCATCTACGACGGCTGCCGCGACGAGGGCATTCGACTGATCGACACCCGCCACGAGCAGACCGCGGCGTTCGCCGCGGAGGGCTGGTCGAAGGTGACCAGGGTGCCGGGCGTGGCCGCGCTCACCGCGGGCCCCGGCGTCACCAACGGAATGAGCGCGATGGCGGCCGCACAGCAAAACCAGTCGCCGCTGGTGATACTCGGCGGCCGGGCGCCCGCAGCGCGGTGGGGCATGGGATCGCTGCAGGAGATCGACCACGTGCCGTTTGTGGCGCCGCTGGCTCGCTTCGCCGCCACCGCGCAGTCCGCCGCCGACGCGGGCCGCCTCGTCGACGAGGCATTGCGGGCCGCGGTTGGTGCCCCGTCGGGGGTGGGATTCGTCGACTTTCCGATGGATCACGTGTTCGCCGTCTCCGAGGACGACAGTCGTCCGGGCGCGCTCGGCGCGCTGCCACCGGCGCAGGCTCCCGACGGCGACGCCCTGGACCGCGCCGCCAGCCTGCTGGCGACCGCACAACGGCCGGTGATCATGGCGGGCACCAACGTGTGGTGGGGACACGCCGAGGCGGCGTTGCTGCGGCTCGCCGAAGAGCGGCGAATCCCGGTGCTGATGAATGGGATGGCCCGCGGCGTCGTGCCCGCCGATCACTCGTTGGCGTTCTCGCGGGCGCGGGCGAAAGCGCTGGGCGAGGCGGATGTGGCCCTCGTCGCCGGGGTGCCGATGGATTTTCGGCTCGGCTTCGGCAAGGTGTTCGGGCCCCGAACCCGGCTCATCGTGGCGGATCGGGTCGAACCCGAGCGCGAGCATCCCCGGCCGATCGCCGCGGGCCTCTACGGCGATCTGACGACCATTCTCTCGGCGCTGTCCGGGCCGGGCGGCACCGAGCATGGCGACTGGATCGATGCGCTGCGGACCGCCGAGACCGCCGCGCGTGATCAGGAAGCAGCGGATCTCGGTGACGACCGAATCCCGCTGCACCCGATGCGGGTGTATGCCGAACTGGCGCCGCTGCTGGACCGCGACGCCATCGTGGTCATCGACGCCGGCGATTTCGGTTCCTACGCGGGCCGGGTGATCGACAGCTACCAGCCGGGCTGCTGGCTGGACAGTGGCCCGTTCGGCTGTCTGGGCTCGGGCCCCGGCTACGCCCTGGCGGCCAAACTGGCCCACCCGGAGCGTCAGGTCGTGTTGCTGCAAGGTGACGGCGCATTCGGCTTCAGCGGCATGGAATGGGACACCCTGGTGCGCCACCAAGTGCCGGTCGTGTCGGTGATCGGCAACAACGGAATATGGGCGCTGGAAAAGCATCCGATGGAGGCGATCTACGGCTACTCGGTGGTGGCGGAGCTGCGCCCGGGCACCCGCTACGACCAGGTGGTGCGCGCGCTGGGCGGCCACGGCGAACTGGTGTCGGCGCCCGCGGAGCTTCGGCCCGCGCTGGAGCGTTCCTTCGCCAGCGGGCTGCCCGCCGTCGTCAACGTGCTCACCGACCCGAGCATCGCCTATCCCCGCCGATCGAACCTGGCCTAACGGGTCGGTGCTGCTCACCGCGTACGGTTGACCTGTGTCAAAGTCCACCCGCACTCAACCGGGCCGCCTGAGCAGCAGATTTTGGCGACTGCTCGGCGCAAGTACGGAAAAGAACCGCACGCGCTCCCTATCGCAGGTCAGCGAGTCGTCCGAATACGACGAGAAGGCCGCCGATCTCTCCGACGAGCAGCTGCGCAAGGCGACCGGGTTGCTCAACCTCGACGCTCTCGCGGACTCCGAGGACATCTCGCAGTTCCTGGCGATCGCCCGCGAGGCCGCGGAGCGGTCAACGGGGTTGCGGCCGTTCGACGTTCAGTTGTTGGGCGCGCTTCGCATGCTCGACGGCGATGTGATCGAGATGGCGACCGGTGAGGGCAAAACCCTGGCCGGCGCGATCGCGGCGGCCGGATACGCGATCGCGGGCCGGCACGTGCACGTGGTCACCATCAACGACTACCTGGCCCGCCGCGACGCGGAATGGATGGGCCCGCTGCTTCAGGCCATGGGATTGACGGTCGGCTGGATCACCGCGGAGTCGACGAGCGAGGAACGCCGCGCGGCCTACGACTGCGACGTCACCTACGCCTCGGTCAACGAGATCGGCTTCGACGTACTACGGGATCAGCTGGTGACCGACGTCGACGACCTGGTATCGCCCAATCCCGATGTGGCCCTTATCGATGAGGCCGACTCGGTTCTGGTCGACGAGGCGCTGGTGCCGCTGGTGCTGGCCGGCACCACGCACCGGGAGACGCCGCGGCTGGAGATCATCAAACTGGTGGGCGAGCTCGTCGCCGACACCGACTACGACACCGACTCCGACAGCCGCAACGTGCACCTCACCGATGCCGGCGCAGGCAAAGTCGAAAAGGCGCTCGGCGGCATCGACCTGTACTCCGAGGAACACGTCGTCACCACACTCACCGAGGTCAACGTCGCGCTGCACGCGCATGTGTTGCTGCAACGCGATGTGCACTACATCGTCCGCGACGAAGCCGTGCACCTGATCAACTCCTCCCGCGGCCGCATCGCGCAACTGCAGCGCTGGCCGGACGGCCTGCAGGCCGCGGTCGAGGCGAAGGAGGGCATCGAGACCACCGAGACGGGCGAGGTGCTCGACACCATCACGGTGCAGGCGCTGATCAACCGCTACACGACGGTGTGCGGAATGACCGGCACCGCGCTGGCCGCCGGAGAGCAGTTGCGCCAGTTCTACAAGCTCGGTGTGTCACCGATTCCGCCGAACGAGCCCAACATCCGCGAGGACGAGTCCGACCGGGTGTACGTCACCGCCGCGGCCAAGAACGAGGCGATCGTCGCGCACATCGCCGAGGTGCACGAGACCGGGCAACCGGTGCTGGTCGGCACCCGCGACGTGGCCGAATCCGAGGACCTGCACGAGCGGCTGGTGCGCCGCGGCGTGGCGGCGGTCGTGCTGAACGCCAAGAACGACGCCGAGGAAGCCCAGGTGATCGCCGAGGCCGGCAAGCACGGCATCGTCACGGTGTCCACCCAAATGGCCGGGCGCGGCACCGATATCCGCCTTGGCGGATCCGACGAAGCCGACCACGACAGGGTTGCCGAACTGGGCGGGCTGCACGTGGTCGGCACCGGCCGCCATCACACCGAACGGCTGGACAACCAGTTGCGCGGGCGGGCCGGACGCCAGGGCGATCCCGGCTCGTCGGTGTTCTTCTCGAGCTGGGAGGACGACGTCGTCGCGGCCAACCTCGACCGCAACAAGCTGCCGGAGCAGACGGACGAGGACGGCAAAATCGTCAGCCCGAAGACCACCGAGTTGCTCGATCACGCCCAGCGCGTCGCCGAGGGCCGGCTGTTGGATGTGCACGCGAACACCTGGCGCTACAACCAGCTGATCGCCCAGCAGCGCGCCATCATCGTTGATCGCCGAAACACGTTGCTGCGCAACGCAACTGCGCGTGAAGAGCTCGCCGAGCTGGCGCCGAAGCGCTACGAGGAACTGGCCGAGACCGAGGGAATCTCGGAGGAACGCCTCGAGACGATCTGCCGGCAGATCATGCTCTATCACCTCGACCGCGGCTGGGCCGATCACCTGGCCTACCTCGCCGACATCCGCGAAAGCATCCATCTGCGCGCGTTGGGCCGGCAGAACCCGCTGGACGAGTTCCACCGGATGGCGGTGGACGCGTTCGCGTCGCTGGCCGCGGACGCGATCGAGGCGTCTCAGCAGACGTTCGAAACGGCGAACGTCCTTGAAGAGGAGCCGGGCCTGGATCTGTCCAAGCTGGCGCGACCGACGTCGACGTGGACATACATGGTCAACGACAACCCCCTGTCCGACGACACGTTGTCCACCCTGAGCCTGCCCGGAGTATTCCGCTAGACCGACGGGGCGTCCGGGCTCGCCCCCGCATTCGTCGCCGAACGTAACGTCACCGCGACAAATCAAGGTCCCGTTGCCACGCAGAACTTGCGGGACAGCGCTGGTGCGGATGTGCAACTTGAGTTGCTTCCGGCCTGCGGGCCACACCCGCTGGGGTGTAGCGTCAACGAGGTTGAGAAGCCCAACCAGTCCGGGATGCGGGTGGCTGTCAGCCGCCACTCTCACAGAGCAGTCGCTCGTGCCGAACGCTCCGCTGACAACCACACACCTGGGGATCACCATGACCACTCCTCCCATTCCGGAGACAGCGAAACCAGCCCCGGCACAGTACTTTCCGATCGACAGGGTCTCGTGTCTGCTCAGGCATGGCCACCCAGATCACCCATCCTGCGGACCGGCCGCCGACGTGCGGCGCATGGAGCAAACGCGATGACCGCTGACGCGCGGCATTTCACGCCGCCCCGCTCTGCGGGCACACCTGAACCAGGCCCTGATCTGAAGTCAGCGCCGCTAGCTCAGGTCGAGACACACCTGGGCTACTCGCCGGACGGCTTGAGCAGCGCCGAGGCCACGAGGCGGTTGGTGCAGTATGGGCCGAACGAGATCGCGGAACATAAGACCAACCCGCTGCTGAAGTTCCTCAGCTACTTTTGGGGTCCGATTCCGTGGATGATCGAGATCGCCGTCGTCTTGTCGGGCGCGGTCGGGCACTGGCCGGATTTCTTCATCATCTTGCTGCTGCTGCTGGCCAACGGTGTGGTCGGCTACACCGAGGAGCGGCAGGCCGGCAACGCGATTGAGGCTCTCAAAGCCAAGCTGGCGATCAACGCGCGCGTGAAACGCGACGACGCATGGATCAGCGCGCCGGCGCGGGAGTTGGTGCCCGGGGATGTGATCCGGCTGCGCCTGGGTGACATTGTGCCCGCCGACGCCCGGCTGCTGGACGGCGACGAGATCGAGGTCGATCAGTCCGCTCTGACCGGGGAGTCGCTGCCCGCCACCCTGGCATCGGGTGACGCCGTGTTCTCCGGGTCCATCGTCAGGCAAGGTGAGATCGGTGCGTTGGTGTATGCCACCGGCATCGGCACCTATTTCGGCAAGACCGCCGAGCTGGTGGCCGACGCGAAAACCGTCAGCCATTTCCAGCGGGCCGTGCTCAAGATCGGCAACTACCTGATCATCCTGGCGGTCGCGCTGGTCACGATCATCGTCGTCACCGCGATCCTGCGCGGCGACGCGATCCTGACCACGCTGCAGTTCGCCCTGGTGCTGACCGTCGCAGCGATCCCGGTCGCGATGCCCACCGTGCTGTCGGTGACGATGGCCGTCGGCGCACGGCTGCTCGCCAAGAAGCAGGCCATCGTGAGCCGGCTGGTCGCCATCGAGGAACTGGCCGGCGTTGACGTGCTGTGCGCGGACAAGACCGGCACCCTGACCCAGAATTCGCTGACGTTGGGCACCCCGTTCAGCATCGACGGTGTGACCCCGGCGACGGTGATCCTGGACGGCGCGTTGGCTTCTCGCGCGGACAATGACGACCCCATCGACCGCGCGGTGCTCGGCGGCCTCCAGGACACCGAGGTACTGCAGGCTTACACCGTCGCTCACTTTGAACCTTTTGACCCGGTGCACAAACGCACCGAGGCCACCGTCACCGGCGCCGACGGAACCACCTTCACCGTCACCAAGGGCGCCCCGCAGGTCATCCTGGCGCTGGCCGCCAATGCCGCGCAGATCAAACCCGCCGCCGATAAGGCAGTCAACGACTTCGCCGCCCGGGGCTTCCGGTCTTTGGGTGTGGCACGCCGCGACGGGGACGGCGACTGGCAGTTCGTCGGTGTGCTGCCGCTGTTCGACCCGCCCCGCGACGACGCTGCAGCGACCATCGCCACCGCCGCGGCGATGGGTGTCTCCGTCAAGATGGTGACCGGGGACGCGCTGGCCATCGCCAAGGAAACCGCGACCAAGGTCGGCTTGGGCACCAACATCCTGGACGCCGCGGCGTTGGGTGATGCGAGCAAGAACGAATCGGCGGCCGTGGCCGAATCCATCGAGACCGCCAACGGTTTCGCCCAAGTCTTTCCCGAGCACAAGTACCACATCATCGACGTACTACAACAGCACGGCCACATCGTCGGAATGACCGGTGACGGGGTCAACGACGCCCCCGCCTTGAAGAAAGCCGACTGCGGAATCGCGGTATCGGGCGCCACCGACGCCGCCCGCGCGGCCGCCGACATTGTGCTGCTGACCCCGGGGCTGTCGGTGATCATCGAGGCGATCAAGCAGAGCCGCAAGATCTTTCAGCGAATGAACAGTTACGCGATGTACCGCATCGCCGAAACGCTGCGGGTGCTGCTATTCATGACCGTCGCCATCCTGGTCTTCAACTTCTACCCGCTCACCGCGATCATGATCGTGATGCTCGCGCTGCTCAACGACGGCGCGATCCTGTCCATCGCCTACGACAACGTCCGCTACCGCAACGAGCCCGAAGCCTGGAACATGCGCCTGGTGCTCGGCATCTCCACGGTCCTGGGGGTGCTCGGACCGATCGCCGCGTTCGGCTTGTTCTACCTGGGCGACCGTGTCTTCGACCTCGGCCATCCGCGCGTCCAGACGCTGATGTACCTCATGCTGTCCGTCGCGGGCCACCTGACCATTTTCTTGACCCGAACCCGCGGACCGTTCTGGTCCATCCGCCCCGCCCGCATCCTGCTGATCGCCGTGCTCGGCACCCAGACCATCGCCACATTCATTGCCGTCTACGGGCTATTCATGACCCCGCTGGGCTGGGGGTGGGCAGCCGCCGTGTGGGCCTACGCCCTCGCCTGGTTCCTTGTCAGCGACCGCATCAAACTTCTCGCCTACCGCATCCTCGACCCGGTGAAAACCCGGGAGGACCAGGCCGAAAGGCACGCGGTCATCGGTCATGTGTGAAGTAGGTCGCCGGTCTGAGAGGCCTTGGTTAAGGAGCCGGGCCGACACTGGTGGCAGAGTCCGGTCCCCAACTCTGTGGGCCCGCCGGTAGCGTTCGTTCCCTGCGGTTGCCGCCGCCCCGAACAACGGACATACGACATCAGCAGGAGGCGACGTTGTCGGTGCAGTGGAAAGTGTTGGTGGAGGCTACCCGGGTCACGCCGGGGTCCACGGTGGACCTGGCCATGGACTTCGATCCCGGCCGCCACGACGAACAGCTGGGAAAGGACGCCGGCACCGCGGCCTTGGCGCAGGCGGAAGCGGCGCTGCTGGATTTGCAGGACCGCTTCTTCGCCCAGGCCGACCGGTCGCTGCTGATTGTTCTTCAGGGGATCGACACGGCCGGCAAGGACGGCACGATCAAGCACGTCATGAGCGGTCTCAACCCTGAGGGTGTCGATGTGCACAGCTTCAAGACGCCCTCGGCGACCGAGCGGGCCCACGACTATCTGTGGCGCCACCAGACGGCGCTGCCGGAACTGGGGCGCATCGCGGTGTTCAACCGGTCCCATTACGAAAATGTGCTCATCACCCGCGTGCACCCAGAGTTGTTATGGCCGCGCACCGCGGTGCTCGACTCAGATGACATTTGGCAGCGGCGGTATCGCGACATTAACGATTGGGAGCGCTACCTCACCGACAACGGGACCATCATCGTCAAGCTGTTCCTCAACCTCTCCAAGGGTGAACAGGAGCGCCGGTTCCTTGCGCGCATCGACGAACCCGAGAAGAACTGGAAGTTCTCACCCGCCGATCTGCGGGAGCGCGCGTTCTGGGACGACTACCAGGGGGCATTCCAGGACATGCTCGGCCACACCAGCACCGACTGGGCGCCCTGGCATGTGATCCCCGCCGATCACAAATGGTTCAGCCACTTGTCGACCTTTGCGGTGCTGTTGGAGACCCTGCGGGATCTCAACCCACACTATCCGCAGGTCGACACCGCCGCCAAAGCCGAACTGGCGCAAGCAAAGAAGGAGCTGCTGGGCACGGACGCAGATGCGGCCGCACGGTCGTCGTGACCGACGCGGACCGCCAGGCGCCCGACATCGAATGGGCCGCACCACGAGCGCGGCGCGGTCTTGGTTGCTCATCTGGTCGGCGACCTCGCCGAACGTGCGGATGCGTAGCGCGACCAGTTCGTCGAGAATGGCGCGGCCCGCGTCGGTGGGTTCCAGCAGGGTGGATCGCCGGTTGCTCGGTGCGGGGCGGCGGGTGATCAGGCCAGCCTCGGCGAGGCGGTCGCTGAGTCGGCTCGCGGTGGAGGGCACCAGGCCGAGGTCGTCGCCTAGTTCGCCCACCATGCTCGGGCCGTGACGGTCGAGTGATTGAAGCGCCCGCAGCGGTGCCAGACCGACACTGCCTTCCATGTGTTCGAGTACAGAGACGTTCAGCGCGAGCAGTCCTCGGGTGCCTCGTTCCAGCCGAACGGAGCTCACAGCTGCCGGCGGTGAACCGCTCGCAAGCCTTCATTGATTAATTAGACCCACGACAGTGCGAAAGTGACGGTGGCCAAGTGATATGCTCGTAATCGGCTAAAAGCTAAGCTGGGCAACGTGATTCGTTCGCCAAGGGATTGGAGGAGCGAACTCGGAAAGCTGGCAGGGGTTATCCACAAGAAGTAACTCTCGTCTCGCTGCTAGAAGCGCTCGAGCCCACGTCGGCTCGTCGGGTCGGGCAGGCGGATGGCCTGGGAGACGATACCGAGTCAATTCGCAGAGCCGCTTGGCTCCCCCACCTCGTCCCGCGGTGCGGACGGCTGCGTCACCGGGCTAAGGTCACGGCTCATGGAGCCCGATCCACCAGACCGGGTGCTGACAGTGCCCAACCTGTTGAGCGCCATCCGCCTGCTGCTCATCCCGGTATTCATCTACGTTCTGGTGTTCGCGCATGCCAACGGGTGGGCGGTGGCGATCCTGATGTTCAGCGGCGCCTCCGACTGGGCCGACGGCAAGATCGCCCGCACGCTGAACCAGTCGTCGCGGTTGGGCGTGCTGCTCGACCCCGCGGTCGATCGCCTCTACATGGTCGCCGTGCCCCTGGTGCTGGCGCTGAGTGGGATCGTGCCGTGGTGGTTCGTCATCACGCTGGTGACGCGCGACGCGCTGCTGGCCGCCACTTTGCCGCTGCTGCGGAGCCGCGGTTTGTCGGCGTTGCCGGTGACCTATGTCGGCAAGGCCGCAACGTTCGCCTTGATGTCCGGATTTCCGCTCGTTTTGCTGGGCACGTGGGACGCGTTGTGGAGCCGGGTGATCGGCGCGTGCGGTTGGGGCTTTTTGATCTGGGGTATGTACGCCTACCTGTGGTCATTCGTCCTCTACGTGGTGCAGATGGTCCTGGTGATGCGCCGGATGCCCAAAGTCACCCAGCAACCGGCGCAGCCGGGCACCCCCACGGCGGCTGATCATGGCTGAACCGGACCGCATGCTCGGCGGCTACGACCCCAACGCGGGCCGCAGCGCGCACGCCGCGGCGCGCCCGACGCTCATCCCGGTGCCGTCCCTGCTGCGCGCGCTGCTGTCGGAGCATCTGGATCCCGGTTACGCCGCGGCAGCGCAGCGACGCGCCGGCACAGCCACAGCACAGACCGGTCGAACGCGCGTATTCGGCTGGCTCTGGCAAGGTCTGGCGGCGATGCTGGTCGCAACCGTGTTCGCCGCCGCGGTCGCGCAAGCCCGCTCGGTCGAGCCCGGTGTGCGCACGGCCCAGCAGCTGCTGGTGCGCAGTGTGCGATCAACGGAAGGCGCCGCCACCAAATTGGCTCAGCAGCGCAGCAAGCTGTCGAGCCGGGTCGACGACGTACAGCGGCTCGCGCTGGCGGACGACGCGGAGGGTCAACGGCTGCTGACCCGTCTGGACGGGCTCAGCCTGGCGGCGGCCAGCACAGCGATCATCGGGCCCGGCCTGACCGTGAAAGTGACCGATCCCGGTGCCAGCCCGAATCTTTCCGACGTGTCCAAGCAACGGGTGAACGGCAGCCAGCAAATCATCCTCGACCGCGATCTGCAGCTCGCGGTCAACTCGTTGTGGGCCAGCGGCGCCGAGGCCATTTCGGTGGGCGGAGTGCGGATCGGGCCGAACGTGACCATTCGTCAGGCCGGGGGAGCGATTCTGGTCGATAACAACCCCACCAGTAGCCCCTACACGATCCTCGCGGTCGGTCCCCCGCACGCGATGCGGGACGTCTTCGAGAACAGCCCCGGATTGCAACGTCTTAGGCTGCTGGAGGTCTCCTACGGTGTCGGCATCACGGTGGACGTCTCCGACGGTCTCTCGCTGCCTGCCGGTTCCGTCCGGGAAGTCAAGTTCGCCAAACAGATTGGGCCCTAGTGAGAAAAGTCCTCTTAAGGCCGGGGGAAATGCGGACGGGAAACCGCGCATGATCGGTATCGCGGCGCTGGTGGTCGGCATCGTGCTGGGCTTGGTCTTCCACCCAGCGGTGCCCGAGGTCGTTCAGCCGTATCTGCCCATCGCGGTGGTCGCCGCGCTCGACGCCGTCTTCGGCGGGCTGCGTGCCTACCTCGAGCGGATCTTCGACCCCAAGGTCTTCGTGATTTCGTTCGTGTTCAACGTGTTTGTGGCGGCACTGATCGTCTACGTCGGCGACCAGTTGGGCGTCGGCACGCAGCTGTCCACGGCCATCATCGTCGTATTGGGTATCCGGATCTTCGGCAACGCCGCCGCGCTGCGGCGCCGGCTATTCGGGGCATGACACAAAGATGAGGTCAGCGTGAGCCAGGACCAGCCAGACGGGGCGGCCGACGAAAGTCGTGACGCGCCAACCCGGCACGAGGATTCCGGGGCTGACGCCGACGACGCCGCGCAGCGTGGTCGGCACGAATTGCCCGCGCGCACTCCGCGCCCCGAGATCGGAGCGGTGGGCCGGGCGGGGTTCTCCGCAACGCTGCGCAACGGTCGGTCCCGGCTGATGTTCGGAGCGCTGGCGGTCCTGCTCTGTCTGGTCCTCGGCGTCGCCATCGTCACCCAGGTCCGCCAGACCCGGTCGGGGGACTCGCTGGACACGGCGCGCCCCGCGGATCTGCTGGTGCTGCTGGATTCGTTGCGACAGCGCGAGGGCACGCTGAACGGCGAAGTCAACGACTTGCAGAACACCCTGAATTCGTTGCAGGCGTCCGGCAACACCGACCAGGCCGCGATCCAAAGCGCACAGGCCAGGCTGGCCGCGCTGTCCATCCTGGTCGGCGCGGTGGGCGCCACCGGCCCCGGCGTCACCATCACCGTCGACGACCCCGGCCCAGGGGTGTCACCAGAGGTAATGCTCGATGTGATCAATGAATTGCGGGCCGCCGGAGCCGAGGCGATCGAGGTCAACGGCGCACACCAGTCCGTGCGGGTAGGGGTGGACACCTGGGTGGTCGGCACGCCCGGTTCGCTGACCATCGACAATAAAGCGCTGTCGCCGCCGTATTCGATTCTGGCCATAGGCGATCCGCCCACACTGGCTGCCGCGATGAACATTCCCGGTGGTGCAGAGGACAGCATCAAGCGTGTCGGCGGAAAGATGTCCGTGCAGCAGAGCGAACGCATCGACGTGACCACCTTGCGACAACCAAAACCGCACCAATACGCTCAGCCCGTCAAGTGAGACACCGACCAGAACAGGATTACCGTGAGCGATATCCCGCCCGAGCTGCACTACACCACCGAACATGAGTGGGTTCGTCGGAGCGGTGACGACGTCGTGCGGGTCGGAATCACCGACTTCGCGCAATCGGCACTGGGCGACGTTGTTTTCGTCCAGCTGCCCGACGTAGGCACTGAATTGACCGCCGGCGAATCTTTCGGCGAAGTGGAATCGACGAAATCCGTGTCGGACTTGTACGCGCCGCTGTCCGGCAAAGTGACTGCCGTCAACGGCGATCTGGAAGGCGACCCGCAGCTGGTCAACTCGGACCCGTACGGCGCCGGCTGGCTGCTGGATATCCAGGTCTCGGAAGCATCCGAGTTGGAGTCCGCCATTTCCGCGCTGCTTGATGCCGAGGCCTACCGTGGCACACTCACCGAGTGACAATTGCTAATGTCCCTGCCAGCCCTGCGTGTGGCCGCAACATGGGCGATGACGACGCCCGTAGTTGGGGGTGCGCCGGGGAGAGGCGGCCGACCAGACGATCGCCTTGCGATCCTGCCGGTGGTTGGCGCATTCCGAACCACCGCGCGGTACGGTCAACACAACAGCACTAGAAGGCAAGTAATCGGCAATGCAGGGTTTGAGAACCTAGTGGGAAGCCGGCCGAACGGCCCGGTCAGACAAACGCCACAGCAGCCAGTGAGGAGCAGCGCGTGACGGACATGGACTCAGGAAGTTCGCAAGACCAGACTTCGGACGAAGTCACCGCGGAGACGACTTCGGTATTCCGCGCCGACTTCCTGAATGAACTGGACGCGCCCGCGCAGTCGGGTGCCGAGAGCACGGTTTCCGGGGTTGAAGGACTTCCGGCGGGCTCGGCGTTGCTGGTCGTCAAACGGGGACCCAACGCTGGATCGCGCTTCCTGCTCGACCAGGCCATTACCTCGGCCGGCCGGCACCCCGACAGCGACATCTTCCTCGATGACGTCACGGTGAGCCGCCGCCACGCCGAATTCAGGTTGGAAAACAACGAATTCCACGTGGTCGATGTGGGTAGCCTCAACGGGACGTACGTCAATCGCGAGCCGGTGGATTCGGCCGTGTTGGCAAACGGCGACGAAGTGCAGATCGGCAAGTTTCGCTTGGTGTTCCTCACGGGGCCCAAAGGTGATGACGACGGAGGATCTGGGGGCTAGTGAGCGCACCCGATAGCTCGGCCCTGGCCGGGATGTCGATTGGGGCGGTCTTGGACCTGCTGAGGCCGGATTTCCCCGATGTCACGATTTCCAAGATTCGCTTCTTGGAAGCAGAGGGACTGGTGACGCCGCAGCGCGCCGCGTCGGGATATCGCAGATTCACCGCTTATGACTGCGCGCGATTGCGCTTCATTCTCACCGCGCAGCGCGATCACTACTTACCGCTGAAGGTGATCCGGGCGCAGCTGGATGCCCAACCCGACGGCGAGCTGCCGGTTTTCGGATCGCCTTACGGCGTACCGCGATTGGTTTCGGTGACCGACGGCGACGCCGCCCCCGACACCGGATCCGACGCGGCCGCAGTGGCACCAACCCGTGTCCGGTTGAGTCGAGAAGACCTGCTGGAACGCTCGGGAGTGGACCAAGAACTGCTTATCGCACTGCTCAAAGCCGGGGTCATCGCCAGCGGCCCGGGCGGATTCTTCGACGAGCACACCGTCGTGATCTTGCAGTGCGCGCGAGCGCTGTCCGACTACGGCGTCGAGCCGCGGCATCTGCGTGCCTTCCGCTCGGCCGCCGACCGGCAGTCGGATCTGATCGCCCAAATCGCCGGACCGCTAATCAAAGCCGACAAGGCCGGTGCGCGCGACCGCGCCGACGACCTGGCGCGCGAGGTTGCCGCGCTTGCAATTACTTTGCACACGTCGCTGATCAAGTCCGCCGTTCGCGACGTTCTGCGACGCTGAGGACTAGACTTCCCCCAGTAGCTTGGTGTTGTGCGGTATGGAGAGAAATGGTGTTCCAGCGGGTCGTCGCGCCGAGCGAAAGTCGGACACGGCGGCATGTGCGGAGGGCAGACGCAAATGGGTGAAGTTCGTGTTGTCGGCATTCGCGTCGAGCAGCCGCAGAACCAGCCGGTGCTGTTGCTGCGCGAGGCCAACGGCGACCGCTACCTGCCGATTTGGATCGGCCAGTCCGAGGCGGCCGCCATTGCGCTCGAACAACAAGGCGTCGAGCCGCCCCGCCCGCTCACACATGACCTGATCCGGGATCTCATTGCAGCCCTTGGGCATTCACTCAAAGAGGTGCGGATCGTCGATCTGCAAGAAGGCACTTTCTACGCCGACCTGGTCTTCGACCGCAACATCACCGTGTCGGCGCGGCCCTCGGACTCGGTGGCAATCGCACTGCGGGTCGGTGTTCCGATCTACGTCGAAGAGGCCGTTCTCGCCCAGGCCGGTCTGCTGATCCCCGACGAGAGCGACGAGGAATCCAACACCGCCGTTCGCGAGGACGAAGTGGAGAAATTCAAGGAGTTTCTCGACAGCGTGTCTCCCGACGACTTCAAGGCCACCTAAGCCTGCGGGCCCAGCGGGCCGGCCAGAATGCGCGTCATGAAATGGCGGGTCAGCCGGGTCGCCGGCGCGCAGCTAAGCTTGGGCGTCGATATCACGGATCCGTCTCATCTGACACTGTGATGTCGACACGCCTAATGGCTAGCACGCCCCTCGCCCTTACGGCAGCCATACTTTGAGGACGAGTTAAGGCCCGGCAGCGATCGAACAGCGTAAGCTCTCAAGCACTCGGGCCTTAGCCAACGAGGCTGTCATGGCAGCCAGTGGACGCAGCTAGTGACGAGCGCGATCGGCGAGAGGAACCACTGTGAGCGACCGGCCACGTCAAGAACAGCTGGGCGTTGCTGACCACGCGGATGCCGCAACCAACGGTGAACCCAGCGTCACCGTGGCCAGCGGACCCGTGCAGCCTGGCCTTTTTCCTGACGATTCGGTGCCTGACGAGCTGGTCGGCTACCGCGGGCCGAGTGCCTGCCAGATCGCCGGAATCACCTACCGCCAGCTGGATTACTGGGCACGCACGTCGTTGGTGGTGCCGTCGATTCGCAGTGCGGCGGGATCCGGCAGCCAGCGGCTGTACTCCTTCAAGGACATCCTGGTTCTCAAGATCGTCAAGCGACTGCTGGACACCGGCATTTCGCTGCACAACATCCGCGTCGCGGTCGACCATCTGCGCCAGCGCGGCGTCGAGGATCTGGCCAACATCACCTTGTTCTCGGACGGCACCACCGTCTACGAGTGCACGTCGGCCGAAGAGGTCGTCGACCTGTTGCAGGGCGGCCAGGGCGTGTTCGGCATCGCCGTCTCGGGCGCCATGCGGGAGCTGACCGGCATTATCGCCGACTTCCCAGGTGAGCGCGCTGACGGCGGCGAGTCGATTGCGACGCCGGAGGACGAGCTGGCCTCCCGGCGCAAGCATCGGGACCGCAAGATCGGTTAGTCACCGACACTTGGCCCAATTTCGTTCACCGGGCTGCTACTCACGGGTAAACTAGGCGTCGCATCACGCCCGCGCGGGAGAGTTCTGTGGCCGCCAGCCATGGACGCCGAAGGAGCAACACCTCTCCGTCAACCTCTCAGGCACCCGGGACCGCGCAACGGCGACGATGCCTCTGGAAAGCGGTTCCGCGAGAGCGGTACACCCGCCGATGGGGAAAGGCGCTTGGGGGGACTAAGCGCCGAATCTCTCAGGCGCCCGTGACTGGGTAAAGACAGAGGGGGAGGGCCGTTAGTAGTCCCTCCGTCGGTGTCAGGAGTACCCGTGGTCGACCAATCAGCTTTTGCTCCCCGCCACATCGGGCCGGACAGCCAGGCCGTCGCAGCCATGCTCGACGTGATCGGCGTCAGCTCGCTCGACCAGCTGGCGTCCAAGGCCGTCCCGGCCGGGATTCTGGACAAACTCTCCGACAGCGGTGTCGCACCGGGTCTGGGCGCGCTGCCGCCGGCCGCCAGCGAGGCCGAGGCGCTAGCCGAACTGCGGGCGCTGGCCGACACCAACAATGTCGCGGTGTCGATGATCGGACAGGGCTATTACGACACGCTCACCCCGCCGGTGTTGTTGCGCAACATCATGGAGAACCCCGCCTGGTACACCGCCTACACGCCGTACCAGCCGGAGATCAGCCAGGGCCGACTTGAAGCGCTGCTGAACTTCCAGACCATGGTCACCGGGCTGACCGGGCTCGAGATCGCCAACGCCTCGATGCTCGACGAGGGCACCGCGGCAGCGGAGGCCATGACACTGATGCACCGTGCCACGCGCGGCACTGCCAACCGAGTCGCGGTCGACACCGACGTCTTCACTCAGACCGCCGCCGTGCTGGCCACCCGCGCCCATCCGCTGGGCATCGAGATCGTCACCGCTGATCTGCGGGACGGCCTGCCGGACGGCGACTTCTTCGGCGTCATCGCCCAACTACCCGGAGCCAGCGGCCGCATCACGGATTGGTCCGCGCTGATCGCCGAGGCTCACGAGCGGGGCGCATTGGTCGCGGTCGGCGCCGACCTGCTGGCCTGCACGTTGATCACCCCGCCGGGCGATATCGGCGCCGACGTCGCGTTCGGCAGCACCCAAAGGTTCGGCGTGCCAATGGGATTCGGTGGCCCGCACGCCGGGTACCTGGCCGTGCCGGCCAAGCACGCCCGTCAGCTGCCGGGCCGGCTGGTCGGTGTCTCGATCGACAGCGACGGCTCACCGGCCTATCGCTTGGCGTTGCAGACCCGCGAGCAGCACATCCGCCGCGACAAGGCGACCAGCAACATCTGTACCGCCCAGGTTCTGCTGGCGGTGATGGCCGCGATGTACGCCAGCTACCACGGCGCCGACGGACTGACCGCGATCGCGCGGCGGGTACATGGCCGCGCCGAAGCCATCGCCGCCGCGCTGGGCGACGCGCTGGTGCACGAGACGTACTTCGACACTGTGCTGGCGCGAGTGCCGGGGCGCGCGGACGAAGTCGTGGCCAAGGCCAAGTCCAGGGGGGTCAACCTTTGGCGCGTTGACCCCGACCATGTGTCGGTGGCCTGCGACGAGGCCACCACCGACGCCCACGTGGCCCTGGTCCTGGACGCTTTCGGGGTATCGCCCGCCGAACCTTCCCTCAGCGATATCGCCACGCGCACATCGGAATTCCTGACCCATCCCGCCTTCACGCAGTACCACACCGAGACGGCGATGATGCGCTACCTGCGCACCCTGGCGGACAAGGATATCGCCTTGGACCGCAGCATGATTCCGCTCGGCTCGTGCACGATGAAGCTCAATGCCGCCGCCGAGATGGAGTCGATCACCTGGCCGGAGTTTTCCCGGCTGCATCCGTTCGCTCCGGCGGCCGACTCCCCGGGGCTGCGTCGTCTGATCAGCGATCTGGAGACCTGGCTGGTGCAGATCACCGGCTATGACGCGGTGTCGCTGCAACCGAACGCCGGATCCCAGGGCGAGTACGCAGGCCTGTTGGCGATCCACGACTATCACGCCAGCCGCGGCGAACCGAACCGCGACGTCTGCCTGATTCCGTCCAGCGCACACGGCACCAACGCGGCGTCGGCCGCCCTGGCCGGGATGCGGGTGGTCGTGGTGGGCTGCCACGACAACGGCGATGTCAATCTCGATGATCTGCGCGCCAAGATCGGCGAGCATGCCGAGCGGCTGTCGGCGCTGATGATCACCTACCCGTCCACGCACGGGGTGTTCGAACACGACATCGCCGAGATCTGCGCCGCCGTGCACGACGCCGGCGGCCAGGTGTACGTCGACGGCGCGAACCTCAACGCCCTGGTGGGGTTGGCCCGGCCGGGCAAGTTCGGCGGCGACGTGAGTCACCTGAACCTGCACAAGACGTTCTGCATCCCGCACGGTGGCGGCGGCCCGGGTGTCGGTCCGGTCGCGGCGCGTTCGCATCTGGCGCCGTTCCTGCCGGGTCACCCGTACGCTCCCGAGCTGCCCGAGGGTCACCCGGTGTCGTCGGCGCCCTACGGATCGGCGTCGATCCTCCCGATCAGCTGGGCCTATATCAGGATGATGGGCGCCGACGGACTGCGGGCGGCATCGCTGACCGCGATCGCCTCGGCCAACTACATCGCCCGCCGGCTCGACGAGTATTTCCCCGTGCTCTACACCGGCGAGAACGGCATGGTCGCCCACGAATGCATCCTGGACCTGCGCGGCATCACCAAATCGACCGGCGTGACCGTCGACGATGTCGCAAAGCGCTTGGCGGACTATGGCTTTCACGCGCCCACCATGAGCTTCCCGGTGGCCGGCACATTGATGGTGGAGCCGACCGAGAGCGAGAACCTCAACGAGATCGACGCATTCTGCGAAGCGATGATCGCCATCCGCGGTGAGATCGATCGCGTCGGCGCAGGGGAGTGGCCCGCCGACGACAATCCGCTGCGGGGCGCACCGCACACGGCCGAGTGCCTGCTGGTCGCCGACTGGGATCACCCGTACACGCGGGAAGAGGCCGCCTATCCGCTCGGCAAGGCCTTCCGGCCCAAAGTGTGGCCGCCGGTGCGTCGTATCGACGGCGCCTACGGCGACCGCAACCTCATGTGCTCGTGCCCACCCGTGGAGGCATTCGAATAGGGCGGCCTTTGGCCGGCACCTGTCGGTGGCGCAGGATAGTATCGAACGTATGTTCGTACCCTGGGTGGAAGTCGATCCGGCCGCCGACGATGTGGCGTTGATCGAGCGCATCGCGGAGCTGGAGCGGATCAAGTCTGCGGCGGCGGCGGGCCAGGCCCGGGCGGCGGCCGCTCTGGACGCGGCACGTCGCGTCGCCGAAGCAGCCGCCGGCGTCCCGGCCGTGCGGCGCGGGCGCGGTGTGGCCACCGAAGTGGCGCTGGCGCGACGGGAGTCGCCCGCCCGGGGTGGCCGGCATTTGGGCTTTGCCAAAGCGTTGGTGTACGAGATGCCGCACACACTGGCGGCGCTGGAATGCGGGGCACTCTCGGAGTGGCGGGCCACCTTGATCGTGCGCGAGAGCGCATGCCTGGACGTCGAGGACCGCCGCAGGTTGGATGCCGAGTTGTGTGGCGACCCGGCGAGTCTGGATGGAATGGGCGATGCGCGAGTGGTCGCCGCCGCCAAGGCGGTCGCCTATCGGTTGGACCCACATGCTGTCGTCGACCGCGCGGCCAAGGCCGAGAACGAACGCACGGTCACTATCCGGCCGGCGCCCGACACCATGACGTACCTGACCGCGTTGTTGCCGGTAGCCCAAGGAGTTTCGGTGTATGCGGCACTGCGCCGCGAGGCCGATACCCGCGGCGACGGGCGCTCACGCGGACAGGTGATGGCAGACACCCTGGTTGCGCGGGTCACCGGGCGCGACACGGCGGTCCCGACTCCGATCGCGGTCAATCTGGTCCTCTCGGACGAGACGCTGCTCGGCGGTGACAGCGCGCCGGCCGAGATCTGCGGCTACGGTCCCATTCCGGCGGCGGTGGCCCGCGCAATGGTCTGCAGCGCCATCGCCGACCGACGCTCCCGGGCGACGCTGCGTCGGCTCTATGCGCATCCTCGCGCCGGGGCGATGGTGGCGATGGAATCGCGGGCGCGGCTTTTTCCCCGCGGTCTGGCCGCCTTCATCGAGCTGCGCGATCGAGGTTGCCGGACGCCCTACTGCGACGCGCCGATCCGGCACCGCGATCATGCGCGGCCGTGGGCCAAAGGCGGCCCAACCACCGCCGACAACTGCCTCGGCTTGTGCGAGCGCTGCAACTACACCAAGGGAGCCGACGGGTGGCGGGTCACTACCAGCATTGACGAAACCCACACTCACACAGCAGAATTCGCCACCCCAACGGGCCGCACCTACCGGTCAGCAGCCCCACCACGGGCACCCACCATCACGGTCAGCGACATCGAAGTCCGAATCGGCATCGCACTGGCTAAGCATGCCGCCTAGGGTTCCAGCGGTGGCAGCAGCAGTTCAGCCGAAGCGCTCGGCGATCGCCGCGGCGACCTCGTCGGGCGCGTCCTCCTGGATGAAGTGCTTGGCTTTGGGTAGCTCGACCACGACGTGATCGGGGAACGTCGCCCGCATTCGCGGGAGGGTCGGGCCGGGCCGAAAGGCGAAGTCCTTCATGCCCCAGACCAGCAGCGCCGGCTTCGCACCGAGCTTGGCCGGCACGTCGCGGCTCAGCCGTTCCAGCAGCGGGCGGGCCGCCAGAAGCTGCTTGGGCATCTCGGCCACCCCCAGCCGTGCGGCCGGGCTGGGCTGAACGCCCCGGTAGTGGTCCATCACGGCGGCCCCCGGCCGGAGCGCTGTGCCCGCGGGAATCAGTCGCTCGACGAAAAAGTTGTGCTGCAGGATCGCCTTTTGCATTGGGGGACTGGACATCACGCGGGAGAAGATCTTGGTCGTGAGCACGTCGATCGGCCAGAACCAGGTGTTGCCCAACACGATGCCGCGCACCCGCTCGGCGCGCTCCACCGCGACCGCCATGCTGATCGGCCCGCCCCAGTCCTGACCCATCGTCAGGTAGTCGTCCAGCCCCAAATGATCCACCAGTTCGCCGATCACCTGGGCGTGCTGGTCGACCTTGTACCCGAATCCCGGCGGGCGGTCCGAGAGCCCAAATCCCAGATAATCCGGTGCGATGCAGCGGAATTGGCTGCGTAGTGCGGTAATGATGTTGCGATATAGGAAACTCCATGTCGGGTTGCCGTGGCACAACAGCAACGGCGGGCCGACTCCTTCATCGATGTAGTGGATGCGACCCCGCGAGCTGTCGAACCAGCGCGACTCGAACGGGTACAACCGTGGATCCGGCGTGAAATCGATGCTCATTGTCCTATCTCCGCTGACGCTGCTTCAGCCCAAAAATGTGCTGATTGCCGTGGCGAGGTCGGGGGAGGCCGACGTCGTCAGGTTCTGGTAGCTGCCGCCACTGAGCTGGGCGACCCCTTCCCAGGTTGCGCGGTCTGGATCGGCGCCAAAGTCGATGACGTTCACGGCGATCGGTTTGGCCGGGTCAGCACTCGTCCGGATGAAATTCTGCAGCCCCAGCCCGTCCAGGGATTGATCCGTATGCGGTCCCGACGTGATCAGCAGAATCGAATTCGCTTGCCCTGCGCGATAATTGGTCTGCATATCCTGATAGATCATCCGCAGCGTGGTGAACGACACCGCGCCGCCGGCCGACGAATATTGCTTGTCGAGCGCGGCCGCCAGGGCCGCCGGGCGGGGCTGACCGTTGACCGGGTCGGCCAGGGGGCCGGTCGCGACCTCGGAGCGGCCCTCGTGGCCGTCGAACGTCCACAACCCCAAGATCGCACTCGGCGGCAATGCTTTGATCCGGTCCTGCAGCGCCGCGATCACATTGGCCAGCCGGGATTTTCCACCTTCATCGCCGGGCATCGACTGGTCCAGCATGATCGTGGTGGCCAGTCCGCTCGACGGCGCCGACATGGCGTCGGCCAGCGTGGCGCGCATCGCATCGTCACCCACCGACAGCGTGGAGGGCAGCGCCGCGAAACTCGTCACCGGGCTGCTCGGCGGCTTGACGCCGTTCACGCGGAATCCGGCTTTGGCCAGTTTCGCGAGTTGTTCGGGCTTGCGGATGAAGTGGGCGAACTCGCTTGCCGCCGAGGTCTGTTCCGACGTCAGCCATGAGCCGCTGAGCAACACGGTGGGGTAGTCGGCAACCGGTGCCGGGCCCTGCGGCAGCCAGGAAGCCAACGTGCTCTTGGCATCTGACAGCGACTGGCCGCGTGCGAACACCTGCTGCTCAGTGGTGATCACCGCGTGCACCGGCGCGGTTGCCACGTCACCGGGCTTCAGCAGCGCGTTCATTGCCTCGGTCAGCGAATTGTCGGCCAGTTTCGGTTGTGCGCTGATCAGGGGGCGCAGTGCGGCGGTGCCCTGGGTGGCCGGCGCACCGGGCGGTGCCGACGCGGCCGCCACCGCTTCGCCTGCCAAGTAGGAGGCGTCGCTGTTGCCGCTCGCCGGCAATGCCAGTCGCAGCGATCCCCACGCCGGTAACTTCAAGCCCGCCAATGCATTCGGATTGGTTTGCAGGCCGGGCAGTGCGCCCCAGTTTTGGTTGGACAGCGCCTGTTGCAGTTCGGGTCGAACGGCAAGCAACACCGGCGACGTCACCAGTGAGCGACTGTCGCTGATCGTTTTCTGGCCGGTGGCTGCGGCCAGCCGCGCGGCCGACACCGAGCTGCCCGGGATCCACAGCGCTGGCTGCGAGCCCAATTCCGCCGGCCACTTGCCGATGAAGCCGGCGATGACGGCGTCGGAGCCGGCCGGTTTGACGTTCAGAACCATACAGTGGTCGCCGACGGGCCCGGCCGAGGAGTTGTAGCTCTCGGCGAACTGCTGGACCTGCTCGGCCATCGACGGATCGACGACGATGGCCACGGGCTCCTTGCCGCCCACACAACGTGCCGCGGCGGTGTGCGAGCGATGAGACAACGCGTCGCCGAAGAAACTCCACACGATGACGGTGCCGACCACCACGATGACCGTGACCAGTGCCACGATCACGCCGATGCTGACTCCTCGTCGCCCGCCGGCGCTGCGGTGACCGCCCCGCCAGTCGCCGAGCACCCGGTGACCGGACTGCAGCAGGCCCGGCCGCACGTCCTCGGGCGGCCCGGAGCTCTCCGGCCGAGGCGGGAATTCGGGGTAGTCGTCATCGATGCCGTCGGCGGCGTAGCGATCCTCGCCGGCGTCAAGCTCCTCGCCCTCGTCGAGGTCATGCGATTCCGGCTCGGCGCTCGGCCTATCGCGTTCCTCCTGGAAGCGGGAAACGAGGTCGCGGGCGGTGAATTTGTTTGTCGCGGACTCGTCGGAGGGTTCGTCGGCCGACTTCCCGCGGTCGGGCATGCTGTGCCTACCCATGCCGGCGCCCGCCAGCTTTCCGTCGAGCCGTCGTATTTCCTGTGGCGAAATCGGCGCCGGGTCTAGTCATCAGAAGCATTGCCGCAGGTTGAGCCCGTATCAGGCACCGTTGCGGGCCTTGAGTTCACGCCGCCGCCGATGCAGGATCGGCTCGGTGTAGCCGCTGGGCTGCTGCGTGCCGGACAGGATCAGCTCTTGGGCGGCCAAGAACGCGATGCTGTCGTCAAAGTTGGGCGCCATGGCGTGGTAGTCCGCGTCGCCGGCGTTCTGCTGATCGACCACCGGGGCCATCCGCTCCAGGCCGGCGCGGACGTCCTCACTGGTGATGATGCCGTGGCGCAGCCAGTTCGCCAGCAACTGGCTGGAGATCCGCAGCGTCGCGCGGTCCTCCATCAGGGCCACGTTGTGGATGTCGGGCACCTTCGAGCAGCCGACGCCATGGTCGATCCAGCGCACCACGTAGCCCAGGATGGACTGGCAGTTGTTGTCGACCTCCTCGCGGATCTCCTCGGGAGCCCAGGCCAGCTCCTTGGCCAGCGGAATGGTCAGCAACTCGTCGATCGTCGTGCGCTTCTTGCCCTCGAGCTCCTTCTGCACGGCGAACACATCCACCTGGTGGTAGTGCATCGCGTGCAGGGTGGCCGCCGTCGGGGACGGCACCCACGCGGTGGTGGCGCCGGCTTTCGGCTGACCGATCTTCTGCTCGACCATGTCGGCCATCAGCTCGGTCATCGCCCACATGCCCTTACCGATCTGGGCCTTGCCGGAGAAGCCGGCGGCAAGCCCGGTGTCGACGTTGGCGTCCTCGTAGGCCTTGATCCAGGCGGTGTTCTTCATCGCGCCCTTGCGGATCATCGGACCGGCCTCCATCGAGGTGTGGATCTCGTCGCCGGTGCGGTCCAGGAAACCGGTGTTGATGAACACGACCCGGTCGGCGGCCGCCTTGATGCACGCCTTGAGGTTGACGGTGGTGCGCCGCTCCTCGTCCATGATGCCGACCTTCAAGGTGCCCTGCGGCAACCCCAGTACGTCCTCGACGCGGCTGAACAGCTCGCAGGTGTACGCGACCTCGGCGGGGCCGTGCATCTTCGGCTTCACGATGTAGATGGAACCGGTGCGGCTGTTGGTCAGCGGCCCGTTGGCGTCGTTGGCCTTGAGCCCGTGGATGGCGGTCAGCCCGGTGAACAGCGCATCCATGATGCCCTCGAACACCTCGTTGCCGTCCGCGTCGACGATCGCGTCGTTGGTCATCAGGTGCCCGACATTGCGGACGAACAGCAGGCTGCGCCCGGGCAGCGTCACCTCACCACCGTCGGGGGTGTGGTAGCTGCGGTCCTGGTTGAGCACGCGGGTGAAGCTCTTGCCGTCCTTGCTGACCTCTTCGACGAGATCGCCCTTGTTCAGGCCGAGCCAGTTGCGGTAGCCCAGCACCTTGTCGTCAGCGTCGACGGCGGCCACCGAGTCCTCGAAGTCCATGATCGTGGTGATCGCGGATTCCAGGATCACGTCCTTGATGCCGGCGGGGTCGGTCTTGCCGATCGGCGACTGAGGGTCGATCAGGATCTCGACGTGCAGCCCATGATTGACCAGCAACACCGACCAGTTGGGGGAGCCGAGCTCGCCGCTGTACCCCACGAATTTCTCGGGACTGGCCAACTCGGTGGAGTCCGCGCCGACGGCGATGCGCAGCTGGCCGTCGGCGATGCTCAAGCCTGTGGCGTCTGCCCACGAGCCCGACGCCAGCGGCGCCGACTGGTCGAGGAACTTGCGCGCGTAGGCGATCACCTTGTCGCCGCGAATCCTGTTGTAGCTGTTGCCCTTCTCGGCGCCGTCGGCTTCCGGGATTACGTCGGTGCCGTACAACGCGTCGTACAGCGAACCCCAGCGGGCGTTGGCCGCGTTCAGCGCGAACCGCGCGTTGAGCACCGGCACCACCAGCTGGGGACCGGCGGTCGTGGTGATCTCGTCGTCCACTCCGGAAGTGGTGATCGTGAAGTCTTCGGGTTCGGGCAGCAGGTACCCGATGTCGGCGAGGAATTGACGGTAGGCCTCGACGTCGATCGGCTCGATGACGCGGTGGCGGTGCCACTTGTCGATCTGGGCCTGCAGCTCGTCGCGGGTGTTGAGCAAACCCTGGTTCTGCGGAGTGAGGTCGGTGACGACCTTGTCGACACCGGCCCAGAAGCTGTCCGGGTCGATATCGGTGCCGGGCAGGGCCTCGTTGTTCACGAAGTCGTAGAGCACTCGGGCGACGCGCAAGTTCCCCGCCGACACGCGGTCAGTCATTTTTCTCCTCCACATATTTGCCTCATTGGTCCCATTCGGCCCCCGATTGGCCCCAATTAGCTACGCCATCAGCCTACCGGCCAACAGCGCGAACGCTGGTATTCCCCCAACCCGCAACAGCAGGTCACGGCGCGCTTGACGGACTGCACCGTGGGTTTCCCGGCGGGCCCCGGAGAGCGCCTTCTGGCAATACATGTGCTGCGGCCGCACCCGGTCCCCTGGCCCCGTCTTGCACCGGCGCCGTTCAATCATACGGGCTGTACGCGGCCCTCTTCGGCGGGCGGCCCGGCCGCCGGCTTCACTGCGCATCGCGCATGCTGCCGACGAGATCCTCCACCAAGTCCTCCATCGCCACCATCGCGACGACGCCGGGGCCGTCGGTCACGAGTGCCAGATGGCTGTTGGTACGGCGCATCCGCGACAGGGCATCGGCCAGCGGCAAGCTGATGGTCACGCGCGGCAGCGGGCGCACCAACGCGAGATCGATGACGGTCTGTGGATCGTCGCCGAGCGGCAACATGTCCTTGATGTGCAGGTAGCCGATGAACCTGCCGTCGGCGGCAGCGACGGGGAAACGGGAGTAGCCGGTCTCGGCCAAGGCACTCTCGACGGCGCCGATTGTCGGCCCGGAACCCGGCGCCGACACCGGTACCGCCCGGACGTCGTCGAGCGAAACGGCCACATCGCCGACCACCCGGCTGCCGATCTGCAGCGCCCGGGTCAGCCGGGTGTGTTCCTCGGGATCGAGCAAGCCCTCGGACACCGATTCGGCGATCATCGCGCTCAGCTCCACCGGTGAGACCGTGATGTCGAGCTCGTCTTTGGGTTCCACTCGCAGCAGGCGCAGGATCGCATTGGCGCATTTGTTGTAGAAGACGATGAACGGCCGGGCGACCCGCACGTAGGCCAGGTAGGGGGGCACCAGCAGCATCGCCGTGCGCTCCGGCCCCGCCAGTGCGATGTTCTTCGGCACCATCTCGCCCAGCAGCACGTGCAGCGTCACCACCACCGCGAGCGCGATCACGAACGACAAGGTGTGCAGTAGTGCCGGGGGCATGCCGGTCAGCCCAAACGCCGACCGCAACAGGCTGGCCACCGCAGACTCGCCGATCCGCCCGAGCAGCAGCGAGGCCACCGTGACGCCCAGCTGCGAGCCGGCCAGCATGGAGGCCAGCTGTTCACCGGCGCGGATCACGGTGACCGCTCGCTTCTTGCCCTGCTCGGCCAGCGCCTCGAGGCGGTCGCGACGGGCCGAGATCAGCGAGAATTCCGCGCCGACGAAAAAGGCGTTCGCCCCGATCAACAGGATCGCCAGCAGCACTCCGAGCGTGTTGTTCATCGCTGGTCGTGCTCCACGGGTGTGTCGCTACGGCGGCTCAGTTCGGTCAGCTCAAGCAGATCGATCCGCCGGCCGTCCATCCGAACCACCGTCGCTTTCCAGCGAATTGCACTGTCCAACAAGCCATCTCCGTCGAGCCCGGTCAGCTCGACCGTTTCACCGACCGCCGGGATGTGACCGAGCTCGCGCAGCACCAGCCCGCCGATCGTCTCGTACGGTCCTTCGGGAGCTCGGTAGCCGGTGGCGGAGGCGACCTCGTCGATGCGCAGCAAGCCCGACACCTGCCAGCCGCTGCCCGCCGGCACGACATCCGGTGTGGCGTCGTCGTGTTCGTCGCGGACGTCGCCGACGATCTCTTCGATCAGGTCCTCGACGGTGACAATCCCTGCGGTACCGCCGTATTCGTCAACGACCATCGCGGTCTGCAACGGGTTCGCACGGATCTCGGCCATCACGGCGTCACCGTCCAACGTCGACGGCACCACCGGAACGGGCTGCACCAGCGTGGTCAGTAGCGTGTTCGCGCGCTCGGCCCGCGGCACCCTGAACACCTGCTTCACGTGCACGATGCCGACGGTCTCGTCGAGGTCGCCGTCGACGAGCGGAAAGCGGGAGAACCCGGATTCGGCGGCCGTGGCGATCAGGTCGCGGACCGTGTCGTCGGTTTGCAGCGCCACGATCTTCGACCTCGGCGTCATCAGCTCCTCGGCGGTGCGGGCTCCGAACTGCAGCGAGCGTCGCACCAGCGCGGCGGTGGCGGGGTCCAGGGAGCCGCTGCGCGCCGAGCTACGGACCAGCGACAGCAACTCCTGTGGTGAGCGGGCCGATCGCAGCTCTTCGGCCGGCTCGATGCCCATCTTGCGCACCAGCCAGTTCGCCGCCCCGTTCGTCAGGCGGATGACGGGGGTGAGCAGCAGCGAGAACATCAGCTGAAAACCAGCGACGGCGCGCCCGGTCGACAGCGGCCGCGCCACGGCCAGATACTTCGGGACCAGCTCGCCGAAGACCATCGACACCGACGTCACGATCACGATCACCATGAACGCGGTGATCCCGTCGGCCAACGGATCCGGCACGCCGAGGGCGTCCAGCCACGGATGCGGCAGGTCGGCCACCATGGGTTCGGTCAGGTAACCGGTCACCAGCGTGGTGATCGAAATGCCCAGCTGCGCACCCGACAGCTGGAAGGACAGCCGGTCCTGGGCGCGCTGGATGTAGCGGTCGCGCCGGCCACCCTTGCGGGCGTTGGCCTCGACGGTGCTGCGGTCCAGCGCGGTCAGCGAGAACTCGGCCGCGACGAACACCGCGTTGCCGAAGATGAGCACCGCAACGGCGAGCACGCTGACGACGGTGACGGTGAGGTTCATGGCGGGCTCGGCTATCGCTGTGGCCCGGGAGCCAAAAGTCGAGCCGGGGTAGCTGTGGGTAGCCGCTTCGCCCGGAAAACGACGGGCTCGACGGGTGCCTGCGGCACGTCATCCCTTTCGCTTGATGCCACGCAGCGCGTGCTGCGGGCTGGAAGATCTAGAAATTCACATGGTAGCGAAGAGATCTGGCTGGACCGGCTACGACGTGCTTTCACCCCGCCGCCGGCGTCACCAGCCCAGCGGTAACGGGTGGCCCTCGGCGAAGCCCGCCGCCGATTGAACGCCGACGACCGCTCGCTCGTGCAACTCCGCCAGAGTCGAGGCACCGACGTAGGTGCAGGTGCTGCGCAGGCCCGACGTGATGTGGTCGATCAGGTCTTCGACACCGCCACGGTCGGGGTCCAGCTCCATCTTCGACCTCGAAATGCCCTCCTCGAACAACGCCTTGCGGGCGCGGTCGAATGCGCTGTCCGCGGCGGTGCGCGCGACGACCGCCCGCTTGGACGCCATGCCGTAGCTCTCCTTGTACGGCTGGTCGTCGCGGTCGCGCATCAGGTCGCCGGGCGACTCGTAGGTACCGGCGAACCAGGACCCGATCATCACGTTCGACGCCCCGGCGGCTAGCGCCAGCGCTACGTCCCGCGGATGGCGGATCCCGCCGTCGGCCCATACGTGTCCGCCGAGATTCCTTGCAGCAGCGGCACATTCGAGTACGGCGGAGAATTGCGGGCGGCCGACACCGGTCATCATCCGGGTGGTGCACATCGCGCCGGGCCCGACGCCGACCTTGACGATGTTGGCGCCGGCGCTCAGCAGGTCCCGGGTGCCCTCCGCCGACACCACGTTGCCCGCCGCCAGTGGCACGCCCAGCTCCAGCGACGCCACGCATCTGATCGCTTCCAACATCCGGAGTTGATGTCCGTGCGCGGTATCGATGACGAGCACGTCGACGCCGGCCTCGGCCAGCGAACGGGCCTTGGCTCCCGCGTCGCCGCTGATGCCGACGGCCGCGCCGACGCGTAGCCGGCCCGCGGCGTCGGTGGTCGGGGTGTACAGACCGGCGCGCACCGCGCCCGTGCGGGTGAGCACGCCGGCGAGCTTGCCGTCCGCGGTGGTGACAACGGCGACTCCGATCGGAGCGTTGTCGAGCAGGTCGAAAATCTTGCGCGGCTCGGTGCCCAGCGGAGCACTGACGAAGTCGGACACGGCCACGTCGCGAACCCTGGTGAAACGGTCCACGCCGACGCAGGACGCCTCGGTGACCAAGCCGATCGGGCGGCCCTCGAAGACCACCACCGCGGCGCCGTGCGCCCGCTTGTGGATCAGCGCGATCGCATCCGACACCGAGTCGTCGGGGGCCAGCGTCACCGGGGTATCGAGCACCAGGTCCCGGCTTTTCACGAACTCCACCGTCTGCTGGACCGCGGTGATCGGAAGATCCTGCGGCAGCATCACGATGCCGCCGCGCCGCGCGATCGTCTCGGCCATCCGGCGCCCGGCCACCGCGGTCATGTTGGCGACGACCACCGGAATCGTGGTGCCGGAGCCGTCGCGGGTGGACAGATCGACGTCGAACCGCGACGTGACATCGGACCGGTTCGGCACGATGAAGACGTCGTTATAGGTCAGGTCGTAGCCGGGCCGGTGTCCGTTGAGAAACTTCATCGCAGTCGCCCCACCCTTTACAGCCCCTCAATCACCTTAATCGGCCCGCTATGCCGGCACTTCGGTGCGGTCTCCGCTCCACAGCGTGTGGAAGCGTTTGTCCGGGTCCTCGTCGATGCGCCCGTAGGTGTGAGCGCCGAAAAGATCCCGCAGGCCCTGGGTCAGCGCGGCCGGCAGCCGCTCGGTGCGCAGCGCGTCGTAGTACGACAGTGCGGAGGAGAACCCGGGGATCGGGATGCCCAGCTGCGTGGCGGTCACCACCACCCGGCGCCAGCCGTCGATCGCGGCCTCGATGGCGCTGCGGAAATAGGACGCCACGATCAGCGTCGGCAGGTCGGGGTTCTCGTCGTAGGCCTCTTTGATGCGGTTGAGGAACTTGGCGCGGATGATGCAGCCGCCGCGCCAGATGGTGGCCAGGTCGCCGGGCGTGATGCCCCAGTCGTACTCGGCGCTGCCGGCCTGAATCTGGTTGAAGCCCTGGGCATAGGCGATGATCTTCGACGCGTACAGGGCCTGCCGGACGTCCTCGGTGAACTGGGCCGCGTCGCTGGGCCGGGCGCCCAGGTCACCGGACGCCAGCCCGGTGGTGGCCTTGCGCTGGGCCACCGAACCCGACAGGGCGCGGGCGAACACCGCCTCGGCGATACCGGTGACCGGCACCCCGAGGTCCAGCGCGGACTTCACCGTCCAGCGACCGGTGCCCTTCTGCTCGGCCTCGTCCAAGATGAGGTCAACCAGCGGCTTGCCCGTCTTGGCGTCGGTCTGGCGCAGCACCTGCGCGGTGATCTCGACCAGGAAGCTGTCCAGGTCGCCCTTGTTCCACTCGTCGAAGACGCCGGCGATCTCCCCGGCCGACTGGCCCAGCCCGTCGCGCAACAGCTGGTAGGCCTCGCCGATCAGCTGCATGTCGGAGTATTCGATGCCGTTGTGCACCATCTTGACGAAGTGGCCGGCGCCGTCGGGCCCGATGTGGGTGCAGCACGGCACGCCGTCGACGTGCGCCGAGATCTCCTCGAGCAGCGGGCCCAGCGATTTGTAGGACTCGGCCGGCCCGCCCGGCATGATCGACGGGCCGTTCAGCGCGCCTTCCTCGCCCCCGGAGATACCCGCGCCGACGAAGTGCAGGCCACGCTCACTTATCGCCTTCTCCCGGCGGATGGTGTCGGTGTAGAGGGCGTTGCCGCCGTCGATGATGATGTCGCCTTCTTCCATGGCGTCGGCGAGCTCGTTGATGACGGCGTCGGTGGGGTCTCCGGCCTTGACCATGATGATCACCCGTCGCGGCTTCTCCAGCGCATCCAGGAATTCTTCGATCGTCTCCGAGCGGACGAAGTTGCCCTCGTCGCCGTGCTCGGAGAGCAGCGCGTCCGTCTTGGCGATCGACCGGTTGTGCAGCGCCACCGTGTAGCCGTGATGGGCGAAGTTGCGGGCCAGGTTCGAGCCCATGACGGCCAGGCCGGTCACACCGATTTGTGCGGTGCCAGTCTTCGAATCCGACGAACTCATGTCTTCGCCTCTCAGGTTGGAGAACTTTTGCTACACGGTTTCCGTCACACTGTGGCACAGCGGAGTTCCGGTCTGCCAAAGGGATTCGCCGTGGGATGGGTTAGAGGTTGAACAGCCGCTTGAGCTCGGTGAGCCACGGCACTGCCAGCGCCACGGTGGGCACCACCAGAACGGCTGCCGCGGTCAGGTACGCGGCACCGGAAAGCATCACGCTGTTACCCCGTCCGGACAGACGACGAACCCGCACCACCGTGCTGGGACCGCCCGCGGCCAACGCGCCCGACGGAGCCCGCCCGGCGGCGCAGGCGACCAGCGCCCGGGCCAGGGGAGTGCGCCCGGCCGTGCGCACCGCGGCGTCATCGGCCAGCAGCTCAACCAGAAGTTGCACCGCACCCAGCGCATTGGAGCTGCGGACGAGGCGCGGGAAAGCGGCATGCACCGCGGTAAACGCTTCCAGAACCAGGTCGTGGCGGGCGCGCAGATGGGCCCGCTCATGGGTGAGGATGGCGGAGACTTCGTCGTTGGTGAGCTTGGTCAGCGTTCCCGCGCTGACGACGACCCGGCTGCGGACTCCCGGCAGGCAGTAGGCGAGCGGCTCCGCCACCTCCAAGACGCGCAGGCCACGGCCGCCGGCACAGGGCTGGGCAAGGGCGGCGTCGTGCCCGACCCCGACGAGATCGACCACCATGCGGTGGTGAGCCCGGCGGCGCCGATTGGCGATGACCACCCGCAACACCGCGACCACGAGTCGCACACCCACCAGCACGGTCAGCGCGAAGGCGGCGATATAGGCCGTCCATAACGGCCAACCGAGCCGCCCGACCGCACCGACGACGCTGGCCGTGGGCCGCCCGTCGGGGCCGGGCATCAAGATTCGGGTGGCGATCGCAATACCGGCACTGAATGCCGAGAGCACGGCGGCCACGGCGATGGCTTGCCAAAGCACCATCGTCGCACGCGGGGCACGCAGTGGCCAGGACGCTCGCGCTAATAGGGCTGGCGCAGGGCCAATCAGCAGCACCGCGAGGAAGGTAAAAGCCAGCGCGGACACACAGCTAGTGTCCCTCAGCCCTCCGGTGAAATGCCAGCGGACGGCGTACTACGTTGATTCGCTTCCAGTTCGGCGAGGGCGCGCCGCAGCGCCTCGGCCTCATCAGCACCGACACGCTCGACGAAGTGCACCAGCGCAGCCTGTCTGCCCCCGGAGTCCTCGGCCTGGGAGAGCGCGTCGACCATTAGCCCGGCGACCAGTTCGTCGCGGCCATGTACGGGTGCGTAGCGGTGCGCGCGGTCGTCACGGATTTGGGACACCAGATTCTTCTTGGCCAGCCGCTGCAGCACGGTCATCACCGTCGTATAGGCGAGGTCGCGGCGGGCCGACAAGTCTTCATGCACCTGGCGGACGGTCTGCGGTTCAGGCGTGGACCACAGATGGTCCATCACTGCCCGTTCCAGGTCCCCCAGCCGTGTCAGCTTGGCCATAGTTCCTTCATCTCCTGAGCGTCGAAACAAGCGTACTCCGGCTTACTACCGGCGGTCGTATAGACAGCCAGTCGATTCGGTGTCCGACCATCGGTACGCATGCGCCCGACCGGAGGCTTACAGACTACCCTTGCAAAGTTAGGACAGCCTTGCCTATAGTGATGGAGGTCGAGCGCAACAGACCGCCGGAGTGTCCTGAGGGCTGCAGCGACCCCCGGTCTACTCGATCGGCGAGCCCCGTGCCTTAGCGCACGGGGCTCGCCTGTTCTTTTCGCCATTCGCGGCCGGCCATGATCAACGGATTCGGCGATGGTGTAAACACAGAGCGTGTCAACGTCGCCCGATGCGGTGATTCCACCCGGTTTCAACGCACCATTCGATACCGAGCTGGGCCTGCAATTCACCGAACTCAGTCCCGATGGCGTCCGAGCCCAGCTCGAGGTCACGCCCAAACTGCTGCAGCCGATGGGCCTGGTGCACGGCGGTGTCTACTGCTCAATGGTGGAGAGCATGGCCAGCGTGTCCGCCTATATCTGGCTCGCCACCCGCGGCGGCGGCGAGGTCGTCGGCGTGAACAACAACACAGACTTCCTGCGTTCGATTGGCTCGGGCACGGTATTCGGCGCGTCGGAGCCGATTCACCGCGGCCGGCGCCAGCAGCTGTGGTTGGTCACGATCACCGATGACGACGAGAAAGTCGTCGCCCGAGGGCAAGTGCGGCTGCAGAATCTCGAGCCCCGGGACGGCTGAGCAGGCGGCACCGGATTCCCCAAGGACGGGATGGCAGGATCACAGACCATGCGCCTGACGCCGCACGAGCAGGAGCGATTGCTGTTGTCGTACGCCGCCGAATTGGCTCGCCGTCGCCGTGCCCGCGGCCTGCGGCTGAACCATCCGGAGGCGGTCGCGATCATCAGTGACCACATCCTCGAAGGCGCTCGCGACGGCCACACCGTTGCCGAGCTGATGGCCAGCGGCTGCGACGTGCTCGGCCGCGACGACGTAATGGAGGGGGTGCCGGAGATGCTCGCCGACGTGCAGGTCGAAGCCACCTTCCCGGATGGAACGAAGCTAGTCACCGTACACCACCCGATCGCATGATTCCCGGCGAAATCCTTTACGGCAGAGGCGATATCGAGATCAACGCGGACGCCCCGCGCCTGGACATGGAGATTGTCAATACCGGCGACCGTCCGGTGCAGGTGGGCAGCCACGTCCACCTTCCGCAAGCCAACTCGGCGCTGTCATTCGACCGCGCCGCGGCTCACGGCTACCGGCTGGACGTTCCCGCGGCAACCGCTGTGCGCTTCGAACCCGGCGTGCCCCAACATGTTCAGCTGGTGCCACTGCGCGGACACCGCGAAGTTTATGGCCTGAGCCTGAATCCGCCTGGACGACTGGATAACTGATGACATACCTGTCGCGGGAGCACTACGCCCAGCTGTACGGCCCAACTACGGGCGATCGAATCAGGCTGGCGGACACCGACTTACTGGTCGAAATCACCGAAGACCGCAGTGGAGGACCGGGACTGGCCGGCGACGAGGCGGTGTTCGGCGGCGGCAAGGTGCTGCGCGAGTCGATGGGTCAGGGGCGTGCTTCCCGCGCCGAGGGCGCACCCGATACCGTGATCACCGGTGCGGTGATCATCGATCACTGGGGAATAGTCAAGGCCGACATTGGTATTCGCGATGGCCGGATCATCGCGCTGGGCAAGGCCGGCAACCCCGACACGATGACGGGGGTGCACCCGGACCTGGTGGTCGGACCCAGCACCGAAGTCATCGGCGGCAACGGCAAGATCGTCACCGCGGGTGCAGTCGACTGTCATGTGCACCTCATCTGTCCCCAGCTCATCTCCGAGGCACTCGGGTCGGGGATCACGACGATCCTGGGCGGCGGGACCGGCCCCGCGGAGGGCAGCAAGGCCACCACGGTAACCCCGGGCTCATGGCACTTGGCGCGGATGCTCGAGGCGCTCGACGGTTGGCCGGTCAACTTCGCGCTGCTGGGCAAGGGGAACACCGTGAATGACGAGGCGCTTTGGGAGCAATTGCGCAGCGGCGCTTCGGGTTTCAAGCTGCACGAAGACTGGGGTTCCACCCCGGCGGCCATCGACGCTTGCCTGACCGTCGCCGACGCCGCCGGAGTGCAGGTGGCGTTGCACACCGACACGCTCAACGAGATGGGCTTCGTCGAAGACACACTGGCCGCGATCGCCGGCCGCTCGATCCACACCTATCACACGGAGGGCGCCGGTGGCGGCCACGCTCCCGACATCATCCGGGTTGCCGGGCAGCCGAATGTGCTGCCCAGTTCCACCAACCCGACCCGCCCGCACACGGTGAACACCCTCGATGAACATCTGGACATGCTGATGGTCTGCCATCATCTCAACCCTCAGGTGCCCGAGGATTTGGCCTTCGCGGAGAGCCGGATTCGGCCGTCGACCATGGCGGCCGAAGACCTGCTGCACGACATCGGCGCGATCTCGATGATCGGAAGCGACTCGCAGGCGATGGGCCGCATCGGTGAAGTGGTGCTGCGCACCTGGCAGACCGCGCACGTGATGAAGCGCCGGCGCGGCGCGCTGCCCGGCGACAGCTCTGGTTCTCAAGGCGCCGACAACATCCGGGTGCGCCGCTACATCGCCAAATACACCATCTGCCCGGCCATCGCGCACGGGCTCGACGGTGAGATCGGCTCGGTGGAAGTGGGCAAGCTGGCCGATCTGGTGCTGTGGGAGCCGGAGTTCTTCGGGGTCCGACCGCACGCGGTGCTCAAGGGCGGCATGATCGCCTGGGCGGCGATGGGTGACGCCAATGCGTCAATCCCGACGCCTCAACCGGTGCTGCCTCGTCCGATGTTCGGCGCCGCGCCGGCAGCAGCGGCGGCTACCTCGGTGCATTTCGTTGCGCCGCAGGCGATCGAGGCCGGCCTGGCCGAAAAGCTCGCGGTAAACCGGCGATTTGTCCCCGTGCGGAATACCACGGGGCTCGGCAAATTGGCATTGCCGCTCAACGACGCGCTGCCCGACATCGAAGTGGATCCGGACACCTTCACCGTGCGTGTCGACGGCGAGGTCTGGCAGGAGCAGCCTGCCGCCGAACTGCCCATGGCACAACGCTATTTCCTGTTCTGAGACACATGTCTGCACTGGCGACGCTGCTCAACCTGACCGATTCACGACTGCCGGCCGGCGCCCACGTGCATTCCGGCGGCGTGGAGGAGGCCGTCGCCAGCCGCCTGGTGATCAATCTGGAAACGTTAGAAGCCTTCTTACACCGCAGAATTCGTAGCCACGGGTTGGTCACGGCGTCAATCGCGGCGGCGGTTCACGGTGGGCTCGACCCCGAGCGGGCCGATCAGGAGACGGATGCCCGAACACCGGCTCCGGCGGCGCGGCATGCGTCGCGCAGCCAGGGCCGCGGGTTGGCGAGGCTGGCACGACGGGTCTGGCCGGACGTCTGCTGGGACGATCTGGGTCAACAGCCCCATCTTGCCGTCGCGGCCGGACGCGTCGGCGCCGTCAGCGGTCTGACTCCCGAGCAGAGCGCGCTTGCGATCGTCTACACCACGATGACGGGCTCGGCGACCGCTGCCCAGCGGCTGCTGGCTCTGGACCCGGCCGACGTGGCGGCGCTGACGTTCCGGCTGGCGGATTTATGCGAGCGCACGGCCGCGCAAGCCTCCGTCGGACTGGCCGACTTGTCGGACCCGTTGCTCGATACCTTGGCTCAGCGCCACGCTGAACGCGATCGGCCGCTATTTGTGTCCTGAACAGCCCCGCGCCGCAGCACTTCTCGGCGACATCACTGTTTCGGAATGGCGTCGGCGTGCGGCGAGTCGCTCTTGGCGTGGGCTCGGGTGAAGACGAGGTACAGAATTCCGAGGCCGACAATGGTGAGCGACATCAGCAGAATGATGTAGTCGTCGTACCAGGGCTGGTAGGGCTCACGCGGCCAGGAGAGGTTGACGATGGCCGCGACGCCGTAGATCAGCGCACCGATGTTGACGGGCACTCCCCACTTTCCGAGCCGGTACTTGCCGGTCGGCACCCAACCTTTGATCCTGGCGCGCAGCGCGGCCAGCACCACCATTTGGAATGCGATGTAGACGCCGACCGAACCGAAGCTGACGAGTTTGGTGAGCGCGTCGGTGGAGATGAGCGATCCGATGATCAGGAACGCCGGGATGATGACCGCGATGAGCAGCGAGTAAGGCGGCACGTGGCGTTTGTCATCGAAGCGAGCCAGCAGCTTCGAGCCGATGATCATGTCGTCCCGGCCGTAGGAGTAGATCAGCCGGCTGGCGGCGGCCTGCAGGCTCAGCGCACACGACACGAACGAGATCAACACGATACCCAGGACGACCTTGGAGCCGATGCCGCCGAACGCCGTTTTCAGGATGGTGTCGATCGGATCGGCGTCTTTCCCACTGATCACCGCGCCGAAGTCGGTCACCGACAAGATCAGGCTCAGGCAGACGAAAGTGGCTGCCGAGCCGCCGATGTAGATGGTGCGGCGCATCGCCTTCGGGATTTGCACGCCGGGATTGCGAACCTCCTCGGCGACGTCGCCGCAGGCCTCGAAACCGAAGAACTGGTAAAGGGCGATCAGGCTGGCGGCCAGGAAGGCGTACGTGTAGCTGTGGTTGCCTTCGGCGCCGAAGCTATGGAAGAGCACCCCAAGGTTGTGGTGGCGTTGGGTGCACAGTAGCCAGATACCAACTGCCAGAGCACCGATCAGCTCGGCGCTGAAGCCGAAGATGGCGAAGTAGCCCAGCATCTTGGTGCCGGTGAGGTTGATGGCTGTGGCAATCGCCAACATGGCGAGAGCACACAGAACCGTGGCGTGTGGTGACGGCGTGAAGCCGAACACGTCAGCCACGTACGGGCCCGCCCCATAGGCGGCGTCGGCCAGGAGGGCCAACAGGGTGAACATGTAAACCCAGCCGGTCATCCACGCCCATTTGCGTCCCCACAGCCGGCGCGCCCAGGGATAGACGCCGCCGGCCACCGGGAACTGTGCCACCACTTCGCTGAACACCAGCGCGACCAACATCTGCCCGGCGCCGGCGATCAGCAGGCTCCAAATCATCGGCGGGCCGGCGGCGGACAACGCGAACGCGAACACCGTGTAGATGCCGACGACCGGTGACAGGTAGGTGAAGCCCAACGAGAAGTTCGCCCAGGGGCTCATGTCTCGCTTGAAGTCGGACTGGAAGCCGAGGGCCTGGAGCTGCGCCCGGTCCTCGTCGTCGAGCGTCGCACCCGCTGACGCGCTGGCAGCATCCGGCAATGACATCGCGGACTCTATATGTTCCTGGGCTGCATCGGGTTTCGAATCGACCGCTAGGTCGCCATCCCCACGCGCCGCAGACCGTGTGGCCGGTTTTGTGAAGAACATCTGTGCTGAGTTCCAATCGTCGATGTGTCCAAACGAGGTGTGCACTTGAAGTTCCGTCACTCGGTCAGCGATCAAGTGACGGCCGTCGCTACTTCTGTGTTGCCTCCTTAATCAAGGTCGCCGCCGTGCGCTTGAGGACATCGCGCTGTCTGGTGACATCGGCCATCGCCTTACGCAGCGCGATGAGCTCGTCACGCTCGCTGACCGCGCCGTCGCCTTCCGCGGGCGCCGTCGGCTCGACCCAGCGGGCCGCGGGCTCGTCGTGCATGCCTGATCCCGCGGCCGCCGCCGGAATCACCTTGTGGCGCGAGCCGGCTCGGAGCCGACCCTGGTCGCCGCGCGGTGCGTTGACGACGCTGGCGACGGGTCCCATCGGGGGCACACCGCCGTAGAAACCCGGTGCCATCGGCCCGGCCTGCGGCAGACCATTGGGCCCAGCGCTGGGGAATTCGCTGGCAGCCAGGCGAACAGCGGGGGAGTTGGCCCACGACTGCGGTGCCGACAATTGACCGACCGGTGTCGCGCGGCCCAACTCCGCCGACACCCCGGCGTCGCCGACGCCCGCCGCGGGCGGCCCCGCTGCGGGTGAGACCTGAGACGCCGCGGCCGCCGCCGGGGTGAGTGAAGAGACCAATGGATTCCAGGCTGTGGCGACCGGCGGCGCAAGGGTCAGCATGGCGCCGGACGCGTCGAAGTTCAAACCCTCGGAGAGGATCTGGTAGCCGATGGTGTTCGCGCTGAAGTTGTTGAACAAATCGATCAGCGAACCGCCACTGGACGTGGCCGCCGGCGTTGCGGAAGACGGCGATCCCGACGCGGCGTTCAGCAGCATGTTGGGCACATTGGACAGCGTCGATTGGCTCTGGCCAGACCCCAAAGCCGCAGCCTTGGTGACCGCCATCTGCTGGTTGGCCGTCCCGGTCTGGTTGCTGGTCTTCGGTGGTTCGTTGAACGGAGTCAACCTCGTCGCGGCCGACGAGGCACCGGCGTAGCCGTACATGGCCGCGGCATCCTGGGCCCACATCTCGGAGTACTGCGCCTCGGTGGTCGCGATCGCCGGGGTGTTCTGCCCAAAAGTGTTGGTGGACAACAATGATGCCAACAACGCCCGGTTGACCTCGATCTCCGGCGGGGGCACCGTCGCGGCGAACGCCGTCTCATAGGCCGCAACCGCCGCACCGAGCTGGCTTGCAGTCTGCTGAGCCTGGGCCGCAGTCGTCGTCATCCACGACACATAGGGCGCCACCGCCGTGGCCATCGACCCCGATGACGGGCCCACCCACGGCCCACCGGTCAGCTCAGACACCACCGCCCGATAAGCCGTTGCGGCGGAGGTCAATTCGGTGGCCAGCTGCTCCCAGGCCGCCGCGGCCGTCGCCAGCGGTCCCGACCCCGCACCCGCGTACATCCGGGCGGACTGGATCTCGGGTGGTACGTCCGCGAAGTCCATGAGGCCACTCACAGCATCGCCTCCTTGATCAGGCGGGCGGCCGCGTCCCGTTCCGTCGCCACATCGGCGATGTCCTTGCGCAGCTTGGCGAGTTCTTCGCGTTCGCTTTCGCTCAACGCGCTGGCGACATGCCGTCGGCCCGGTTGCTGCGGCACGGGCGCGACAGCGGTGCGCTCGGCGGCGGCGGGTTCGCCCGGCATTCCCGGGACGACTTTCTTACCCGAGCCCGAGCCAACGCGTGTCTGCTCTCCCCTGGGCGCGTTGACCAGGCTGCCCACCGGGGGAATGCCGCCGAAGAACCCGCCGGGGCCGGCCGCGCTCTGCGGCAGGCTGCCCGGTCCGGCGGCCTGCAGGGGTGTTGCGCTGCTCGCCAGCCGAACGGCGGAGGAGTCGCCCCAGGACTGCGGCACCGACAACTCGCCGACCGTGGCCGACTTGCCCAGACCGGCCGACACCGAACCCGCTCCCGCGCCGTGCGAACCCACCAAGTTGCCCAACCCGGCGTCCGCCGGAGTCACATCGGAGGCCGCCGCGGCCGCCGTTGCCGGCAGCGCGAGGGTGTACAAGGTGCCCAGCAGAGGCGTAATGCCGGACGCCGTGAACAACGGCCCACTGACGACGAGGGCCCAGTTACCGATGTTCTGAGTGAGCAAGTTCAACCCGGTGGGGCCGCCGGTGGGGCGTCGAACGGGTTCCCCCCCAAACTCAAATTCCCCGGGCTCACAATCGACCCGGTCGAGAGATTGTTCAGCGCGTTGGGCACGGTCTGCATGACTGATTGCGCACTGGGACCGGCCGAGGAAGCCGCGGCATGGCTGACCGACGCCGCTTGCATAGTCGTGCCGGTCTCGTTGGTGGTCTTGGGCGGTGGGTTGAACGGCGTCACCCTCGTTGCCGCCGCCGAGGCGCCGGCGTAGCCGTACATCGCGGCGGCGTCCTGGGCCCACATCTCGGAGTACTGCGCCTCGGTGGTCGCGATCGCCGGAGTGTTCTGCCCCAGGATGTTGGTCGCCACCAGCGACGCCAACAACGCCCGGTTGACCTCGATCTCCGGCGGCGGCACCGTGGCCGCAAACGCCGCCTCATAGGCGGCCACCGCCGACCCGAGCAGGCTAGCGGTCTGCCCGGCCTGCGCCGCAGTGGTATTCATCCACGACACGTACGGAGCCACCGCCGCCGCCATCACTCCCGACGACGGACCCACCCACGGTCCACCGGTGAGCTCCGACATCACCGTCCGATATGACGTCGCCGCAGAGCTCAACTCCGCCGCTAACGCATCCCAGGCCGTACTGGCCGCCACGAGGGGCCCAACCCCCGCGCCCGCATACATCCGCCCGGAGTTGACCTCGGGCGGCAGCGCCGCATAATCCACTACCTAACCCCCAACCGTCCACGCGCCAGATCCAACACACCCGGCCCGAATCGGGCGATGGCTTGACGCTCGGGTTCGTGCGCGATGACTTGCGCACGAATGGTGCGATGTGTCCCCAGTGACGTCACCGCGCGCGTGTATAGAACGGCGCTCTGACGTCCACTTGGTCGCACAAATAGCAATATCCACGGGTATATCTGTATTAACCATAGTTAACTGCTGAGAATTCGCTGGGAACTATCTCGGTGCTGCGAAAACCGGCGGTATCCAGCTCGGGGCGGCGCCTATCGCCGTCGGCGCATGTCCACGCGAACCGGGACGCTGACTCCCGCAAGCGCAAACAGGACTGCTCGAAGACCCTGCGGGGTAAAAGCCTTCTGGGCTCCAGCTTTCGTCCTGCATCGGGGTGCTGCAGCAACAGCAAGCGACGGAGCCAGCGACACATGCAACCCCGGCCAATCGCCATCCTGCTGCCCGCCGCCGGCGCTCCGGACTCCGACAGCGCCGAGAATCGGCGCCGCCCGAATGGTTAGCAAATAAATTTGCTGCGTTACCGGTGAGCTATTTACTCACTGGCGCGTGTCCCGAGCCTCTGACGCCACGGGCCCGAAGTGGCCGGGTAAGCGAGGACAGGCAATTCGGTCACCCCGATTTCGGCCCGGCAGCACATTTGGTGCTCATAGTCGACATGATCGTCTGGGGGTGAACGCAAATTGGCGTGCACCCCCATCGCACGCACAAAGCTGCGACCACCGTCGACCCAGTCGAGGACGTTCATAGGCAATCGAGGAGGAATTAGTCGGCGTAGGGTCCCCAGGCCTGCGCTTCAGCGCGGCCGGCTTTTTGCCCAGCTTGCCCGCCCGCACCATGACGGCCAGGCTGTCCAGGATCACCCGGCTGCTCAGCAGCGCGGTCTGCTCGCCCAGTCGTACGGCGGCGAGCACTCCACCACCTCGATGCCGTTGAGCCCGGGTTCGGAGATCAGCCGAATCAGGTTGAGCGCTTCGCGCGGCAGCAGACCGCCCGGCTCGGGCCAGCCGGTGCCGGGCACGAATCCGGCGTCGATCACGTCGATGTCGAACGACAGGTACACCGCCTTGGCGTCCTTCCACGCGATTTCCAGTGCCATCTCGGCGATCTTTTCGATCCCGACCCGTTCGACGTCCCCGACGGTGATGACGGTGCTGCCACGCTCCCGGCCGACCTGAACTCCCGCACGCGGGGCCTGCCAGCCGCCGATGCCGATCTGCACCAGGTTGGTGGCCGGCGCGTTCTTGATGTTGGTGGCGTGGAACCACGGCGTGGTGTGCATCCGCTCGTCGAGATCGGTTTCCTGCGTGTCGACGTGGCGGTCGAAGTGGATGATGCCGACGTTGCCGTCCATGTGCGGCGCCAGACCGCGCACGGTCGGGAACCCGATGGAGTGGTCGCCGCCGAGGATCACCGGGAACACGCCCTGGGAGACCACGTGGGACATGGCCTGTGCTGATCTGGTCGAACGACTTCTCGATGTTGGCGGGAATCGTGACCACGTCGCCGATGTCGACGATGTTGAGCTGCTCGCGCAGGTCGACGCCCAGTTCATAGCTATAGGTGCCAAACAGGTTGGTGGAGCGGCGGATTCCCATCGGACCGAACCGGGTGCCCGGCCGGTAGGTGGTGCCCGGCGTCCAGCGGCGCGCCGAAGACGGCCACCTCGGCGTCGCCCACGTCGTGCACGTCTTCCAGGAACGGGCACTTGAGAAACGTTCCGCGTTCCCCGGCGAAGTGCGGCAGCTCGCCGCGGGAGAAGGTGGACAACGTGCGGTCGTTGATCGTGGGGGCGGCTTCCAGCCCGTGGGCCAGGCAGCGTTCGATCTCCTCGCGCTGGCGGCGGGTCGACAGCTCGGCTTCGGCCTGCTGTGCCCACGCGCCTTCGCGGTTGGGGATATCGGCCTGGCCGGCGAACGGATTGATCATCGTTTTCCTCTCGTCGAGTACCAACTCACGGTGGAGGATGCCCGACGACCAGGACCAAACGAAGGAAGAGTTCAAAAATCGTTTTCGGTTGACCGGCGCGCTAAGCATCCCACGGTCACCGTCTTGTCGCTCTCCGGGTACGGCGAACTCGTCCGGGCGGCCGTCTCGGCGCGCTACGGTACAAGGTACCTGCTCGACCTTGGACTTCAACTTTGGCGTAGCCGTCAGATAGCTGTGACTTTCCTGGGAACAACTTCTGCGTGCGTATGCCTACCTGGCCAACTTGGCCATCTTTTGGTCGCTACGCTGGCCGAACACCATGCCGAACGCGAGCGACTCCTATTCGTCTCCTGAAAGACACGATATGCCAACACATTCCCACAGCCATCCGCATCCACAGGTCGATCGGCCAAAGCGCGTCCGCCAGCCGGGGGAGCCGCTGCGCATCGGCGTCGGCGGCCCGGTCGGCTCCGGAAAGACCGCCCTGGTCGCCGCGCTGTGCCGCCAGTTGCGTGACGAGCTTTCGGTGGCGGTGCTGACCAACGACATCTACACCACCGAGGACGCCGACTTCCTGCGCAAACACGCGGTACTGCCGAACGAGCGGATCGCGGCCGTGCAGACCGGGGGCTGCCCGCACACCGCGATTCGCGACGACATCACCGCGAACCTCGACGCGATCGACGATTTGATCGCTGCCCACGACGCGCTGGACCTGATCCTGGTCGAGTCCGGCGGTGACAACCTCACCGCGACCTTCTCGTCCGGCTTGGTGGACGTCCAGATTTTCGTCATCGACGTGGCCGGCGGCGACAAGGTACCGCGCAAGGGCGGGCCGGGGGTGACCTACTCGGATCTGTTGGTAGTCAACAAGACTGACCTCGCCCCGCTGGTGGGCGCCGACCTGGATGTGATGGCACGCGACGCCGACGCGGTGCGCGATGGTCGCCCTACTGTGCTGCAGTCACTGACCAAGGATCCCGCCGCCACCGATGTGCTGGCATGGGTGCACGCACAGCTCGCCGCCGATGCACTCTGAGGTGTTGCTGGTCGCATCCGGCAACCGCTTGCCGCGCATCCAGTGCAGCGGCGGTATCCAGGCCCGCTGCACCGCGCCCGACACGGTGCACCTGGTGTCGGCGGCCGCCACCCCGTTGGGCGGCGACACCATCAACATCCGGGTCGTCGTCGAGACCGGTGCCGTTTTGAAGCTGCGCAGCGCCGCCGCCACCGTGGCCCTACCCGGCGCGAAAACATTGACGTCGCATGCCAGTTGGGACATCGAAGTGAGCGGGAGTCTCGACGTCGACCTCGAACCGACGGTCGTGGCCGCCGATGCACGACATGTGTCGACGGCGACCTTGGTCCTGCGCGACGACGGCCGCGTCCGCTTCCGCGAGCGCGTGCAGATCGGTAGATGCAACGAGCGCGCAGGCTTTTGGTCGGGATCGCTATGGGCCGACCGGGACGATCGACCGCTGTTGCGGCACCGGTGGAATTGGGCGCCGGGTCGGTCGCCGACGACAGCATTGCGGCCCCGGGGGCAACGATCAGCGAATTATGCTACCCGGCAACAGAATTCACTTCCCGCCACTCAACCTTCTGGAGTTTGCGGCTGGCGGGACCGTCAGCACGTGGCAGGCCGACCGGCTAGCCGGTTAACTCGCCCGTCTGGCGGCGGCTGGTCGCTTCGCCTCCGCGGCGAGCACCGCAAGCTGTTCGATGCGGGTGCGGGCGAACGCCTGCTGCTCGGTAATGGTGAGTTGGCCACGCTGGGTGCTGAGGAACGTCACGGTCCAGGACAGCAGCGTGCTGATCTTGGTCTTGAACCCGACCAGGTAAACCAAGTGCAGCACAAGCCACATCAGCCAGGCGATGAAGCCGCTGAACTCCAGCGGCCCGACCTTGGCCACCGCGGAAAAGCGCGACACCGTGGCCATGGAACCCTTGTCGAAATACTGGAAGGGCTCTCGCTCGGCGGGGTTGGCACCCGCGAGTTCGGCTTTGATCGTGCCGGCGACGTACTTGGCACCCTGGATCGCGCCCTGCGCCACGCCAGGAACGCCTTCTACGGCGGCCATGTCACCGATGACGAACACGTCGGGATGGCCCGGAACGGACAGATCGGGCAACACCTTGACCCGTCCCGCGCGGTCGAGTTCGACCGACGACTGCTCCGCGAGATCAATGCCCAGGCCGCTGGCCTGGACTCCTGCGGACCACACCTTGCAGGCGGACTCAATGCGCCGGAGGGTGCCGTCGGAATCCTTGACCGTGATGCCGTTACGGTCGACGTCAGTGACCATCGCGCCGAGCTGGATCTCGACGCCCATCTTCTCCAGCCGAGTGCGCGCACGTGTGCCCAGCTTTTCGCCGAACGGCGGCAGCACCGCGGGGGCGGCGTCGAGCAGGATCACTCGCGCCCTGGTGGAGTCGATGTGCCGGAACGAACCCTTCAACGTGTGAGTCGCCAATTCGGCGATCTGCCCTGCCATTTCGACGCCGGTGGGGCCGGCCCCGATGACAGTGAAAGTCAAGAGTTTGGCCCGTCGTTCCGGATCGCGAGACCGTTCGGCCTGTTCGAAGGCGCTCAGGATTCGTCCTCGCACCTCAAGCGCGTCGTCGATCGATTTCATGCCCGGCGCGAACTCGGCGAACTGGTCGTTGCCGAAGTACGACTGGCCCGCACCGGCAGCGATAATCAAGCTGTCATAAGGGGTTTCGTAGGAGTGGCCGAGCAAATCCGATACGACGAAGCTCCCGGCGAGATCGACATGCGTGACGTCACCAAGCAGCACCTGGACGTTGCGCTGCCTGCGCAGGACCACGCGGGTAGGTGGGGCGATGTCGCCTTCGGAGACGATGCCCGTCGCCACTTGGTACAGCAACGGCTGGAACAGGTGGTGAGTGGTGCGGGCGATCAGTTTGATGTCGACGTCGGCGTGCTTGAGTTTCTTTGCCGCATTGAGTCCGCCGAATCCCGATCCGACGATGACGACTTGATGGCGTCGCTTCGGTTCAGGTGTAGCTTCTGGCTGAGGGCCCATTGCTTTGGATGCTCCTGACGGGGCTTCGTGGCGTGCGATTTTCAGTTAGCTACTACGGTAGTCACCCCGCTGCCGCGAAACCCAGGTAGTAAGCCTGTGTAATCAAACACATCGGCCCGTAGATCCTGGTGGCACCCACGTGATTCGCGTCATGTCCGACGCCGAAAGCGACCGCGATTACAGTCCAACGAGCGGACGAAGCGCTTCGCCGGCCGAGGAATACGCCCTAGGCGAAACGGGCGAGCGCGCCGTGGCTGACGTGCAGCGTCTGACCGGTGATGTGGCGGGCCGCCGGCGTGGTGAGGAACAGCGCCAACCGCGCGACCTCCGCCGCGACGGAAGGCGGTGTGCGCGAAAGACCCTCGTAACCGGCCTGGGCGCTGCGCCCGCTGGCCACGGCGTTGACGGTGATACCGCGGGTGCCGAAAACGCCGGCCTGCCCGGCGACCCAGGCGGACAGTGTCGCTTTGATTGCAGCGTCGACGCTGCCCGCAGGCGGATTTTCCGGCACGACACTGACGATGCAGCCACCGGAGCACAGGTTGTCACCGACGGCTTGCACCGTCAGCACCGCCGACAGCACCGTCGCGTCGAGGGCGCTGCGCCATGCGTTGGCAGTGTCGGAGATCGAGTAGGTGCGGGGATCGCCGACGTCCCAGCCCGGGGCGGGCACGTTGACGATGGTGTCCAGGTGATGGGGGAACAACCCACGAGCCTCTTCGAGGCTGGCCGGGTCGGTGGTGTCGCAGACGATCGCGTCGACGTCCAGTTCTTTGGCTGCGACTTCGAGGTCGCTGCGCCGGGCACCCACGAGGGTCACCTTGTGACCGTCATCGCGAAAACCCTCGGCTACTGTCCGTCCCAGATCCGTGTCGCCGCCAGTGACCAGCACCTCCACTGTCATGACCTCCTCGTGTTCAACGTCGAACCCAAACCTGTCGTCGCCTGGAATCTCAGCGCGTTAGGGCGTCGATCTACGTCGATGTTACTGGACAGTAGCTCTAAGGGGAAACTAAGGAAGCCGCGACGCGCAGACAATTTTCGATAACTCTTTGGCCGTCAAACCTTTATCGTCCGCAAGCTAGGGTCTGACCATGCGTCGGATCGGGGTTCTGGCCGGGCTGGTATCGACGATGCTCGTGGCGGAATTGGTGGCCTGTGGCTCGAAAACGCCGTCGTCATCACCCGGTCAGTCCGCACCGGCCTCCGGCTCGATCGTGGTGTTCGCCGCGGCCTCGCTCAAGCCCGCGTTCACCCAGATCGGTCAGCAGTTCAAGAACGACAATCCCGGTAGCGGTGTCGAATTCGAATTCGCGGGTTCCTCCGAACTCGCCACGCAGTTGACCCAGGGTGCGACCGCCGACGTCTTCGCGTCGGCGGACACCGCGCAGATGGACACCGTCGTCAAGGCGGGGCTGCTGGCCGGGGGCCCGACGAACTTCGCCGCCAACACACTGGTCATCATCACCGCGCCGGGCAACCCGAAAAAGATCGGTTCCTTCGCCGATCTGACCAAACCGGGCATCAACGTGGTGGCCTGCCAGAAGCCCGTGCCATGCGGAGCGGCGACCCAGCGCATCGAGAACAGCACCGGAGTGCACCTCAGCCCGGTCAGTGAGGAACCCAGCGTGACCGATGTCCTCGACAAGGTCACCACCGGACAGGCCGACGCCGCGCTGGTCTATGTCACGGACGCGAAAAACGCCAAAGACAAAGTGGCGACGGTCGACTTCCCCGAGGCTGCCGGTGCGGTCAACGTCTATCCCATCGGCGTGTTGAAGAGGGCGCCGCAGGCGACGACGGCGCAAAAGTTCGTGACCCTAGTGACGTCTGATGCGGGCCAGAAAATCCTGGCCCAATCGGGCTTCGCAAAGCCCTGATCGCCCGCCGTGCGTCGGCCCACGAACCTGCCCCGATGGGTGTTTGTCCCTGCCGCCGTGGGGGCCTCCTTCGTGGTGTTGCCGCTGTTGGCGATCGCGATCAAGGTTGACTGGGCGGATTTCTGGTCGCTGATCACCAGCTCGTCGTCGAAGACGGCACTGTTGCTGAGCCTGAAGACCGCGGCCGCCAGCACCGTGCTGTGCGTGCTGCTGGGCGTGCCGATGGCGTTGGTGCTGGCCCGCAGCACCGCGCGGCTGGTCCGGCTGCTGCGGCCACTGATCCTGCTCCCGCTGGTGCTGCCGCCGGTGGTGGGCGGCATCGCGCTGCTCTACGCGTTCGGCCGGCTCGGACTGATCGGGCAGTACTTGCAGGCCGCCGGAATCAGCATCGCCTTCAGCACGACCGCGGTGGTGCTCGCGCAGACCTTTGTCTCGTTGCCGTTTCTGGTGATCTCCCTTGAGGGTGCGGCGCGCTCCGCGGGATCGGATTACGAGGTCGTCGCGGCCACCCTCGGCGCGCGGCCCAGCGCGGTGTGGTGGCGGGTCACGCTGCCGCTGCTACTGCCGGGCTTGATGTCCGGGGCGGTGCTGGCGTTCGCCCGCTCGTTGGGAGAGTTCGGCGCGACGCTGACCTTCGCGGGTTCGCGGCAAGGCGTCACCCGCACCCTGCCGCTGGAGATCTATCTGCAGCGGGTGACCGACGCGAATGCCGCTGTGGCACTGTCGATTCTGCTCGTCGCGGTGGCCGCGCTGGTGGTGCTCGGTTTGGGCGCTCGCCGGCTGACCGGAACCGACGTGAGGTAGCGGGGATGAGCGAGTTGCAGCTTCGCGCGGTCGTCGCGCAACGCCGGCTGGATGTCGAGTTCTCGGTGTCTGCGGGCGAGGTGCTCGCGGTGCTCGGACCTAACGGCGCGGGCAAGTCGACCGCCCTGCACGTCATCGCCGGGCTGGTCCATCCTGATGAGGGCGTGGTGCGGCTGGGGGATCGGGTGCTGACCGACGCGACGGCCGGGGTGGACGTGGCGACGCACGATCGCCGGGTGGGGCTGCTGCTGCAGGACCCGTTGTTGTTCCCGCACATGAGCGTCGCTGCCAATGTCGCGTTCGGACCGCACAGCCGTCGCGGTATCTTTCGCTCCGCTCGCGTCAAGGAGAAGCAGACGGCGCTGCGGTGGCTGCGCGAGGTGGACGCCGAGCAGCTCGCCGACCGGAAACCGCGGCAACTGTCGGGCGGTCAGGCCCAACGGGTGGCCATCGCGCGGGCGTTGGCCGCCGAACCCGACGTGCTGCTGCTCGACGAGCCGCTGACCGGCCTGGACGTCGGCGCGGCCGCGGCCATCCGCGCGGTGCTGCGCACGGTGGTCACCCGCAGCGGCTGCGCGGTCATCCTGATAACCCATGACCTGCTCGACGTGTTCACCCTGGCCGATCGAGTGCTGGTGCTCGAGTCCGGAAAGATCGCCGAAGTCGGGCCGGTGCCCGAGGTGCTGACCGCGCCGCGCAGCCATTTCGGGGCCCGCATCGCGGGCATCAACCTGGTCAACGGCACCATCGGGCCGGGCGGCTCGCTGCGGGCCCGCTCCGGCGCGCAGTGGCACGGGATCGGCGCCCAGCAGCTGGGCGCCGAGCTGACTGACGGGCAGGACGCGATCGCGGTTTTCCCGCCGACCGCCGTCGCCGTGTACCGCGATCTACCGCACGGCAGCCCCCGCAACTGCGTTGAGCTCACCGTGGCGGAGCTGGACATCCGCGGGTCGGCGGTCCTGCTGCGTGGCCAGGAGCAGCCCGACGGCGCCCCGGGACTGGCCGCCGAGATCACCGTCGACGCCGCCGCCGAGCTGCAGCTGACACCGGGGGACCGGGTGTGGTTTTCCGTCAAAGCTCTCGAAGTGACGCTGTATCCCGCGCCGCCGCGACACGCCAACCCACGGTGAACTGCGCAGACTAGCGAAGGTCGCGCTCCGGCAACATCGGGAAAACCGCCTCGCATCGCCCAGCTTGGCACCCTTGCGTCACAGCGGTAACACGGTAGGTTCGTCGCCATGGATCAGGTGGACTCAAACTCGACACGTCGCAAAGGTCTGTGGGCGACGCTGGCGATCGCCACGGTGACCAGTGCCAGTGTCGTCACCTTCGCATTGCCGGCCCCCGCGAAGGCCGACCCCGAAGTGCCGACTCCGGTTCCGGCAACGACGACCGCGCCCGCACCGGCCGCCGCACCTCCGGCAGCGGGCGACCCGAACGCGCCCGTACCGCCGCCCCCGCCGGTTGACCCGAACGCGCCGGTACCGCCGCCCGTCGACCCGAACGCGCCCCCGCCCGTGGACCCGAACGCCGCCCGGATCACCAACGCAGTCGGTGGGTTCAGCTACCTGCTTCCTGGCGGCTGGGCCGAGTCGGATGCGTCGCACCTCGACTACGGCTCGGCGCTGCTCAGCAAGATGATCGGCCCTCCGCCGGTGCCGGGTCAGCCGGCGCCGGTCGCGAACGACACGCGCATCGTGATGGGCCGATTGGACCAAAAGCTTTACGCCAGTGCCGAAGCCAACGACGGCAAGGCTGCCGTCCGGCTGGGCTCGGACATGGGTGAGTTCTTCATGCCGTATCCGGGTACGCGGATCAATCAGGAATCCACCCCGCTTGCCGGCGCCAACGGGATTACCGGAAGCGCGTCGTACTACGAGGTCAAGTTCAGCGACCCGAGCAAGCCGAACGGGCAGATCTGGACCGGGGTGGTCAGCGCGCCCAACGCGACCAATGCCGGACCACCCCAGCGCTGGTTTGTGGTGTGGCTCGGGACCGGCAACAACCCCGTAGACAAGGTGGGGGCCAAAGCACTGGCCGAGTCGATCCTGCCGTTTACCGCACCGGCCGCACCGCCGCCCGCTCCAGGCGCACCGGCCCCGGGAGCTCCGGCACCCGCTCCCGGAGCTCCCGCGCCTGCGCCGGCACCAGGCCAGGCACCCGCGAGCCAGGTAACTCCTACCCCTAGCCCGCTGCCGCAGCAGACGTCGTTTACTGCCTGACCCGCATGGATGTCATGGCAGCTCCCGAGTACCTGGCCCGATCGACCACGCTGACGAGTGTCGGCCTGATTGGTTACATCATCATCGGCGGTCTCGCGGGCTGGGCCGCGGGCAAGCTCATCAAGGGTTCCGGCTCCGGAATCTTGATGAACATCGTGATCGGCATCGTCGGCGCGCTGATCGGCGGCTTCTTACTGAGCTTCTTCTTCGATACCGCGGCGGGCGGCTGGATCTTCACCTTCTTCACTGCGCTGCTGGGATCGGTGATCCTGCTCTGGATCGTCGGAATGGCGCGAAGGACGCGCTAAGCCCCCCCATGACAAGGGAAGTCGCGGATCGCTGGTGCGGTTGACCCGACCTCGTTCGGGTATACCTTCCCCATCCCTCCAGCGGTCAATTCTCGAAGGAGCCGATCGTGGTAATGCACATCATCTGGCTAATCGTCCTGGGTCTCGTCGTCGGCCTGGTTGCGCGTCTCCTGGTGCCGGGCAAACAGCCCATGGGCTGGGTCGCAACCGCACTGCTCGGCATTGTCGGCTCCTATGTCGGCGGCACGCTCGGCAGCGTCGTCTTCCCACCGCATCAGTTCGACATTCACCCGCCCATCCAGCACGCGTTCCTGGGTGCGCTGGTGGGCGCGGTGATCCTGTTGTTGATCTACAAATTCGCGGTCTCGCGCACGAAGACTTTGTAGGGGCAACACCTTTGCGCCGATGCGCGTCGGTGATGCATAGCGGCATGATGGGGTGATGGCCCCAGACGCGACCACCACGACGATGAACGCGTGGCGGGTGCGTCGGCCCGGCCCGATGGACTCCGCCCCGCTGGAGCGGGTCACCACCGAAATACCGCGACCTGCGCCCTCGGAGTTACTGGTTGCCGTGCGTGCGTGCGGCGTGTGCCGCACCGACCTGCACGTCACCGAGGGCGACCTGCCGGTGCACCGCGAGCACGTCACCCCCGGCCACGAGGTCGTGGGGGAGGTCGTCGAGGTCGGCGCCGACGCCGGCCACGGGTTCCGGGTAGGGGACCGGGTGGGCATCGCCTGGTTGCGCCACACCTGCGGGGTGTGCAAATACTGCCAGCGCGGCGACGAGAACCTGTGTCCGGAGTCCCGCTACACCGGCTGGGATGCCGACGGCGGATACGCCGAATTCGCCACGGTGCCAGCGGCTTTCGCGCACCATCTGCCGGGCGGCTACAGCGACACCGAGCTCGCGCCGTTGTTGTGCGCCGGGATCATCGGATACCGCTCGCTGCTGCGCGCCGAACTGCCGCCGGGTGGCCGGCTGGGCATCTACGGCTTCGGCGGTAGCGCGCACATCACCGCGCAAGTCGCGTTGGCGCAGGGTGCCGAGATACACGTGATGACCCGCGGCGAGCGAGCCCGCGAGCTCGCACTGGAGCTTGGCGCCGCGTCGGCTCAGGGTGCCGCGGATCCGCCGCCGGTGCCGCTGGATGCCGCGATCCTCTTCGCCCCGGTCGGTGATCTGGTGCTGCCCGCGTGCGAGGCGCTGGACCGCGGTGGCACCTTGGCGATCGCCGGGATTCATCTGTCGGATATCCCGGCCCTGAACTATCAGCGTCACCTGTTCCAGGAACGCCAGATTCGCTCGGTCACGTCGAACACCCGGGCCGACGCGCGGGAGTTCCTCGACTTCGCGGCACGTCATCGCATCGAGGTGACCACGCCGGAATATCCACTCGGGCAAGCCGATCAGGCGCTGGCCGATCTCAGTGCCGGCCGCATCGCCGGGGCTGCGGTGCTACGGGTGTAACCAGGCTCAGGTCGACAGGTGCCAGACCAGGGCCGCCGCCAGCGCGCCCAGCCCGTTCAATGACCAGTGCAGCGCGATCGGCGCAATCAGGCTGCCGCTGCGCCGGCGCAACCAACTGAACACGAAACCCGCACTCCCCGTCGCCAGCACCGCCAATGTCACCCCAGCCACCATCCCGACGACGCCGCCGCCGAACAGCCGGGTGAAGCCGACGTTGTTGCTGGTCAGCCCGAGCGACGTGGCGACGTGCCACAGACCGAACAGCAACGAGCCAACGAGTGCGACCCCGCGAAATCCCCAGGCCCGGTGCAGCGCGCCGTGCAGCACACCCCGGAAGGCCAACTCCTCGGGTATCACGGTTTGCAGCGGAATGATGACCATCGAGGCGATCAGCGCACCGGAGACCGTCGCGTAGTGGTTGTTCAGGAACATCGGCCGCGTCATGGGCAGCAGCACGCCGACCGTGATCACCGACGCCACGACGGCCACGGCGCCCAGCGCGTAGCCGAGCCCGGACCTCCAGTGCTCGCGGCCCAGGCCCAGGTCGACCCAGTCCAGGCCGGTGGAGCGCATCAACAGCACCAGCCCGACGGCAGCCACCGGCACCGTGGCGACGCTCGCCCACGGCGTGGTGAAGTGCGCGATCAGGTTCGTCAGCACCAGCACCGCGACGACCACGACGATGTCGAAGTACAGCCGTAGCCGGTGCAGTGCCGACAATTGCGACACCACCGGGTGGAGGTCCACGGCGTCGAAGGCCGTGGCAGCGTTTTCAGACATCCCGGCCGAGTCTACCTGCGGGTTGCCGACACGAGCTCAGCTCGACTGGCCCGGCTCCCACGTCCAGTGCGCGATCTGCGGGTCGTCCTCGCCATGCTCACGCGTGTAGCGGCGCGCATTCAACCGCGCATCAACCATTCGCTGCCGAAGCAGCGCGGCGCGGCTGGCCAGCCCGTCCACCCGGTCGATGACGTCGATCACCAGGTGAAAGCGGTCCAGGTCGTTGAGCATCACCATGTCGAACGGCGTTGTCGTGGTGCCGCGCTCCTTGAACCCCCGCACATGGATGTGCGGGTGATTGGTGCGGCGATACGCGAGCCGATGGATCAGCCAGGGATAGCCGTGGTAGGCGAAGATGACGGGCTTGTCGCGGGTGAACAACGCGTCGAATTCCTTGTCGGGCAGCCCATGTGGGTGCTCGGAGTCCGGCTGCAGGCGCATCAGGTCGACCACGTTGACGACCCGCACGGCCAGGTCGGGCAGTTCGCGCCGCAGGATGTCGGCGGCGGCCAAGGTCTCCAGCGTCGGGACGTCCCCGGCGCAGGCCAGCACCACGTCGGGTTCGCCGGTTGCGGTGCTCGCCCACTGCCAGATCCCCAGCCCACGGGTGCAATGGTCTATTGCTTCGTCCATGTCGAGGTAGGCCAGGGCGGGTTGCTTGCCGGCGACGATCACGTTGATGTAGTCGCGGCTGCGCAGGCAGTGGTCTGCCACCGACAGCAACGTGTTGCCATCCGGTGGGAGGTAGACGCGCACGATTTCGGCGCGCTTGTTGGCGACCAGGTCGATGAACCCGGGGTCCTGGTGGGAGGCGCCGTTGTGGTCCTGGCGCCACACATGCGAGCTCAACAGATAGTTCAGCGACGCGATCGGCCGCCGCCAGGGCAATTCGCGGCTGGTGGACAGCCATTTCGCATGCTGGTTGAGCATCGAGTCGACGATGTGCACGAACGCCTCGTAGCAGTTGAACAGCCCGTGCCGCCCGGTCAGCAGATAGCCCTCCAGCCAGCCCTGGCACAGGTGCTCGGAGAGCACCTCCATCACACGACCGTCCGGCGCGAGGTTGTCATCATCGGGCCCGGTCTCCGACAGCCACACCCTGTTAGTCGACTCGAAAACCGCGGACAGCCGGTTCGAGGCGGTTTCGTCGGGACCCATCAGCCGGAAGCGGTCCGGGTTGCGGGTGATCACGTCGCGCAGGAAAGTTCCCAGCACCCGGGTGGCCTCGTGGGTGGACGCGGCCGGCTGCGCCACCGGCACCGCGTAGTCCCGGAAGTCCGGCAGATCCAGCTCGCGCAGCAATAGCCCGCCGTTGGCGTGCGGATTGGCGCTCATCCGCCGCTGGCCCTTCGGTGCGAGCTCGCGCAGCTCCGGGCGCAGCACGCCGTGCCCGTCGAACAACTCGTCGGGGCGGTAGCTGCGCAGCCACTCTTCCAGCTGCGTCCGGTGCGCGGGGTTCTCGTGCGTCTCGGACAGTGGCACCTGATGTGCGCGCCAGGTGCCCTCGACGTGTTTGCCGTCGACCACCTTGGGCCCGGTCCAACCCTTCGGGGTGCGCAGCACGATCATCGGCCACACCGGACGCTCGGCCGTCTCGCCGTCGCGCGCGGCCCGCTGAATTTCCGCAATGTCGTCGAACGCGTCGTCGAACGCGGCGGCCAGCTCTTGGTGCACGGTGGCCGGGTCATCGCCGGCGACCGTGATCGGCCGGTATCCGTAGCCGCGCAACAGCGAATCGAGTTCGGTGTGCGGGATGCGGGCCAGCACGGTCGGGTTGGCGATCTTGTAGCCGTTGAGGTGCAGGATCGGCAGCACCGCACCGTCGACGGCCGGGTTGAGGAATTTGTTCGAGTGCCAGCCGGCCGCCAGCGGTCCGGTCTCGGCCTCGCCGTCGCCGATCACGCACGCGACCACCAGATCGGGGTTGTCGAACGCCGCGCCGAACGCATGCACCAGCGCATAGCCGAGTTCGCCGCCTTCGTGGATCGATCCCGGGGTCTGCGCGGCTACGTGGCTGGGAATGCCGCCGGGGAAGGAGAACTGCCGGAACAGTTTCCGCAGTCCTTCGGCATCTTCACCGATACCGCTGTACACCTCGGTGTAGGTGCCTTCGAGATAGGCGTTGGCCACCAGGCCCGGACCGCCGTGACCGGGTCCGGTGACGTAGATGACGCTGGCGTCGCGGTTGCGGATGATCCGGTTCAGGTGCGCGTAAATGAGGTTGAGCCCGGGTGTGGTGCCCCAGTGCCCCAACAGCCGGGGCTTGACGTGCTCGGCCGCCAGCGGTTCGGCCAGCAGCGGGTTGTCCAGCAGATAGATCTGCCCAACCGACAGATAATTCGCGGCCCGCCAATACTTGTCGATCAGGGTGAGTTCGTCGTCGGAGAGTGCTTCGGGCGCTGTTGTCGAGGTTTCGAGGCTCACGTGACCGATTCTCCGCGCCGCCGCGCAGCGCCGCCAGGCGAGAGGATCACTCCTCGCCGCGCGCGCGTGCCTCGTAGGCGCGGCGTTTCTCGATATCGACGTCGTCGGTGAAGACATGCTCGCCGCCGAGGGCACGGTTCAGCCCCTCGGCCAGGCCGCGCGGCATGAACTTCTGCGAGGCGATGATCGCGCCGGCGGCCTTGGTGACCCGCACCCGCGGCCTGGGATGAGCCACCAGTTTGACGATCGCCTCGGCAATGTCGGCCGGCTCGGCGTTCTTGATTCCCTTGGCTCCGGAGGTGCCGGCGATCAGTTCGGTGTTCACGAACGTGGGCATCACGACCGAGAACTTCACGCCGTCCCGGCGGTATTCGACCCTGGCCGAGTCGGTGAAGCCGATCACCGCGTGCTTGCTGGCACAGTAGCTGGCCGCCCCCGCGATATATGTCTCCCCGGCCAGCGAGGCGATGTTGATGACGTGTCCGGATCCGCGCGCAACCATCCGCTGTGCCGCGAGCTTGCTGCCCAGGATCACGCCGTAAACGTTGATGTCGAGAATTCGCTTGGTGACGGCGTCCGACTCGTCGACGATCCGCCCAAGCGGCATGATGCCGGCGTTGTTGATCAGGACGTCAATCGGGCCGAGCTGGCGCTCGACCTCGTCGAGGAATTCCGAAAACGAGTGCGGATCGGTGACATCGAGTTTGGCGAAGACGTCGAGGCCGAGCGCGGCGCCCGACTCCTTGACCCGGACCTCATCGATGTCGCCGATCGCGACCTTGGCGCCCAGGTTGTGCAGGGCGGTCGCGGTGGCCAGGCCGATTCCCCGTGCGCCGCCGGTGATCACGATGACCTTGCCCTGGACTTTGAGGCCGATGGATGCCATGTCTGCCATCTGCTAAGCACAGCACTCGGCTTCGGGCGGCGCAATGACGGCCCAACCACGATGGCGGATGCGGGCCCGCGCGGCGGAATCGATACTGCGACTACCGCAGGGTGAGCCAGGTCAAGCTGACCGCCCCGGCGACGGAGCAGTAGACGGCGAACGGAGTGAGGGTGCGGGTCTGAAAGTAGCGAGTGAGATAGCGCACGGCGAGGTAAGCGGCGACGAACGAGGCGATGCTGCCGGCCAGCACCTGGGCACCGATCCCGGTTCCCAACGGCCCGAACAGATCTGGGATCTTGTATACCCCTGCGGCCAGGATGATGGGTGTCGCCAGCAGAAAGGAGAAGCGGGCGGCGTCCTCGTGGGACAGGCCGCGCCACAGGCCGGCCACGATGGTGATGCCGGAGCGGCTGATACCCGGGAGGAGGGCCAGGATTTGAGCGCAGCCGACCAACACACCCTGCCCGATAGGCAGTTCGGCGAGTCTGTTGTCGACCGCCTCGCCGGAGTGCTCGACCGGTAGCTGCTCGGGGACCGCCGCTCGGCGCCGCAGCACCTCGCCCGCGTAGAGGGCAACCCCGTTGATCAGCAGGAAGACCGCCGCCGGAATGGGTTTGCCCAGTGTGGTGCGGAATAGCTGTTCCAGGAGCAGTCCGGCCAGGCCCACCGGGATGGTGGCCGCAACGATCAGCCAAGCCAACCGCTCGTCGGGAGTCTCGACTCGGCGATGTCGCACCGAGGAAGCGAAGCCGGCCAGGACGCGCAGCCAATCACGCCAGAAGAACACCAGCAGCGCGGCGGCGGTGGCGACGTGCAGGCCGACGATGAACGCCAGGTACGGCGACTGGGGTGCGGACACGTCGAGGTCTTGTGCCCACTGGCCGCCGACCAGCGCCGGCACCAAAATCGAGTGCCCGAGGCTGGACACCGGGAACAGCTCGGTGATGCCCTGGGCAGCGCCGATGACTACGGCTTCGACGTAGCTCAAATGCGGGCTCATCCGTTCGCGCGCCTCCATTCGACGGTCGTCGGGCAAAGATCTACCGAGCGTAGCGGGTCGGGTTTTCCGACCCGAACCAGCTTGGGCGACTGAGCTTTTGGCTACCAAACGGCACCTGGTTGTAGCGGGCCGGTACGGTGACCGCATGGCTGACAGGTTTCTCGCCGCGGTGCGCGTCCTCGACTTGTCCGCCGGGGTCACCGATGCGGTGACCCGCCTGCTCGCCGACCTGGGGGCCGACGTCGTCAAGGTGGAGCCGCCGGGCGGGAGCCCGGCTCGCGACGACCGGCCGACGCTGGCCGGCGCCGGCATCGGCTTCGCGGTGCACAACGCCAACAAGCGAAGCGTGGTGTGCGACCCGCTCGACGACAACGACCGCCGCACCTTCTTCGAGCTCGTCGAGGGAGCCGACATCGTCGTCGACGCCGGCCCGGCAAGTCAGGCCGCCGCATTCGGGACGTCGTCTGCCGAGCTGGCCGACCGCTACCCGCACCTGGTCGCGCTGTCGATCAGCGACTTCGGCACGACCGGTCCGCGCTGCTCGTGGAGTGCGACCGATCCCGTGCTGTTCGCGATGTCGGGCTCGCTGTCCCGGTCCGGCCCCACCACGGGCACCCCGGTGTTGCCGCCCGACGGCATCGCCTCGGCCACCGCCGCCGTCCAGGCGACCTGGGCCGCGCTCGTCGCGTACTACGACAGACTACGTTGCGGCACAGGCGATTACATCGACTTCTCCCGGTTCGACGCCGTCGTCATTGCGCTCGACCCGGCCTTCGGCGCGCACGGGCAGGCCACCGCCGGACAGCGCAGCAGCGCGTGGCGGGGCCGCCCACGCAACCAGGACCCCTACCCGATCTGTCCGTGCCAGGACGGCTACGTCCGGCTGTGCGTCATGGCGCCGCGGCAGTGGCGCGGCCTGCGCCGCTGGCTGGGGGAGCCGCAGGAATTCCAGGATCCCAAGTACGACACGCTCGGCGCCCGGTTCGCCGCGTGGCCGCAGATCAGCGTGCTGGTCGACGCGCTGTTCGCGGACAAGACGATGAAGGAGCTGGTCGCCGAGGGGCAGGCACACGGAGTCCCCATCTCGGCGGTGCTGACGCCGTCGCGAATCCTGGCCTCCGAGCACTTCCAGGCCGTGGGCGCCATCACCAATGTTGAGCTGGTCCCCGGGGTGCGCACCGACGTGCCGACCGGGTACTTCGTCGTCGACGACGAGCGCTCCGGCTTCCGGACCCCGGCCCCGGCCGCCGGGGCCGACGAACCGCGGTGGCTGGCCAACCCGGTGGCGGCATCTCCGGCGGGCCGGGCCGGCGAGTACCCGTTCCAGGGCCTGAGGATCCTCGATCTGGGCGTCATCGTCGCCGGGGGCGAGCTCAGCCGGCTCTTCGGGGACCTGGGCGCGCAGGTCATCAAGGTCGAAAGCGCCGACTACCCCGACGGCTTGCGGCAGTCGCGCGTCGGTCACGTGATGAGCGAGTCGTTCGCCTGGACCCACCGAAACCACCTGGCGCTGGGCCTCGACCTGCGCAGCCGCCAGGGCAAGGAGATATTCGGGCGTCTGGTCGCCGAGGCCGACGCCGTGTTCGCCAACTTCAAGCCGGGAACCCTTACCTCGCTTGGGTTTTCCTTCGACAGGTTGCGCGAGCTGAACCCCCGGATCGTGCTCGCGGGCAGCAGCGCCTTCGGCAACCGGGGGCCGTGGAGCAGGCGCATGGGCTACGGCCCGTTGGTCCGCGCCACCACCGGCGTGACCAGCCTCTGGACGTCCGAGGAAGCTTCCGCGGAAGCCCGCGCCCGCGGCGCCCGGCATGCGTTCTACGACGCGACGACGATCTTCCCCGACCACGTCGTGGGGCGGGTCACCGCGATCGCGGCGCTGGCCGCGCTGATCCGGCGCGACCGGACCGGCGAGGCCGCACACGTGCACATCTCCCAGGCCGAGGTCGTCGTCAACCAGCTGGACACCCTGTACGTCGCCCAGGCCGCGTTGCGGGCCGGCGTCGCCGAAGTCCACGATGACACCAGCGTGCACGCGGTCTACCCATGCGCCGGCGATGACGAGTGGTGCGCCATCTCGATCCGTTCGGACAACGAATGGCGCTGTGCCACAACAATTGTCCAGCAGCCGCAGTTGGCCGACGATCCGCGCTTCGCGGCAGGGGAGTCGCGCGTCGCCCATCGCGCGGAGTTGGTGGAGCTGGTCTCCACCTGGACCCGCACCCAAACCCCGGTGCAAGCCGCCGAAGCGCTGCAGGCGGCCGGGGTTCCGGCCGGCCCGATGAACCGTCCGCCGGACGTTCTGCAGGACCCGCAGCTGATCGAGCGAAAACTGCTCAGCGACATGGTGCATCCGCTGGTCGAGCGGCCGCTGCCGGCCGAGACGGGCCCAGCGCCGTTCCACCACATCCCACCGGCCCCACAACGTCCCGCGCCGCTGCCCGGTCAGGACACCCGCGAGCTGTGCCGCAATCTGCTGGGAATGAGCGCAGCGCAGATCGACCGGCTGATCGCCGATCAGGTGCTGTTCGCGCCGGCCACCACAGCCTGAGCCCGCGCGCGCCTGGGCACCGGGCCGCCGGCAGGGCCCGCGTCGTCGCCAGGATAAATTCGTCCCATGCCCCTCGACCCCAGGACGCCGGTGCTGATCGGCTACGGCCAGGTCAACCACCGCGACGAGATCGACCCGGCAACGCGTTCGGTCGAACCCGTCGACCTGATGGTCGCGGCCGCCCGGGGAGCCGCCGATACCCGGGTTCTCGAGGCCGTGGACTCCATCCGGGTGGTGAACATCCTGTCGGCGGCCTACCGCGACGCCGGACTGCTGGTCGGCGAGCGGATCGGCGCACCGAAGTTCACGACGCTCTACAGCCCGGTCGGCGGCAATGTGCCGCAAACGCTGCTCAACCAGGCGTGCCTGGACATCCAGCAGGGCCGCGCCGGCGTGGTGCTGCTCACCGGCGCCGAGACCTGGCGCACCAGGCGAGGACTGAAGGCCAAAGGCGGCCGGCTCGAGTGGACGGCTCAGGACGAATCGGTGCCGATGGCGCAGGTCAGCGGTGAGGACGTCCCAATGGCCGGTGACGCCGAGATCAGGATCAAGCTGGACCGGCCGGCCTACATCTACCCGCTGTTCGAGCAGGCGCTTCGCATCGCGAACGGCGAGTCGGTCGAGGACCACCTGGTCCGCATCGGCGAGCTGTGGGCGCGCTTCAACGCCGTCGCCGTCGGCAATCCGCACGCGTGGATCCGCAAACCGGCGACCGCGGCCGAGATCTGCCGGCCCGGCCCACAGAACCGGATGATCAGCTGGCCTTATACCAAGCTGATGAACTCCAACAACATGGTCGATCAGGGCGCCGCGCTGATCTTGACCTCGGTCGAGCAGGCCAAGCGCCTGCGAATCCCGGCCGAGCGGTGGATTTACCCCCATGCCGGCACGGACGCCTACGACACGCCCTCGATCGCCGATCGCGACGAACTGCACCGCTCTACGGCCATCCGGATCGCCGGTGCTCGGGCCCTGGAGCTCGCCGGCCTGGGCATCGACGACGTCGACTACGTCGACCTGTACTCGTGCTTTCCGTCCGCCGTTGAGGTGGCGGCCGCCGAATTAGGATTGAGCACCGACGACCCCGCCCGTCCGCTGACCGTCACCGGTGGGCTGACGTTCGCCGGCGGCCCGTGGAGCAACTACGTCATGCATTCGATTGCCACCGTCGCCGAACTGCTGGTGGCCAATCCCGGACGACGCGCCCTGATCACCGCCAACGGCGGTTACCTCACCAAGCACAGCTTCGGCGTCTACAGCACCGAACCTCCGGCCGAATTCCGTTGGGAGAATGTGCAATCCACGGTGGAGCGCGAGCCGACCGGGGACGGGTTGGTCCAGTGGGAAGGCGTCGGCACCGTCGAAGCGTGGACGACGCCGTTCGACCGCGACGGACAGCCGGAGAAGGCTTTCGTTGCTGTGCGCACACAAGACGGGTCCCGGACGCTGGCGGTCATCGCCGATCCCGACTCGGCCCGAGCAACTGTTCGTGAAGATATCGGTGGCGCCAAAGTCGCCGTCGCCGCGGACGGCAGCGCCACGCTGCACTAGGCCGATCGGGAATAAATTGCTAGGCCAAAGTGCCGTTCACGCAGTAACGGTCGCGTAGGGATGTCGGCGTGCCTATTGTCAGAGGGGACGTTGGGGGAGGTGAGCCCAGGTGCACATCCTGGTTACCGACGCCACCGGCACGGTGGGGAGGCTGGTTGCACGGCAGCTGATTGCTGCCGGGCATTCGGTCACGGGCATTTCTGAGCGCCCCGACACCCGTCTGGACCCAGCGGTCGAATTCGTCTGCGCACCGTTGAGCGACCCCGTCCTGCAGGTACTGGCCGACGAAGCCGACGCGGTCATCCATCTGGCTCCGGTCGAACCCAGCGCACCGGGCAGCGCGGACATCACCGGGGTGGTGCATGTCACGCATGCGGCCGGCCGCGCCGGTGCCCGCTTGCTGTTCGTTTCCCAAGCCGCGGGCTCCCCACAGGTATATGAGCCGGCCGAGGACCTGGTGTCCAGCAGCCTCGGCCCGAGTCTGATCGTCCGGATCGCGCCGCCGGTGGGCCGCCAACTCGACTGGATGGTGTGCCGCACGGTGGCCACCCTGCTGCGCGCCAAGGTCTCGTCGCAGCCGATGCGGGTGCTGCACCTCGACGACCTGGTGCGCTTCCTGGTGTGGGCACTGAACACCGACCGCACCGGTGTGGTGGATCTCGCCACCCCGGACACCACCAACGTGGTGACCGCGTGGCGGTTGCTGCGGGCGGTCGACCCCCGGTCCCGAATTCACCGGATTCGCGGCTGGGCCGAGCTGATCCCGCCGATGGATATCGTTGCTGCACAAGAGGATTGGATGTTCGAGTTCGGCTGGCCGGCGTTTGATGCCGTCGCCGACACGGCGCGGGGACTCGTCGGCCGCCGACCCGCCGCCGCCGGCGCGGTCAGCCACGGGGGACAGATGGCGCTTCCCGTGGAGGTCGTCGCGCCCGCGCCCTCCGACGAGCTGCGCAGCGCCGCTCCGGAGGGCGTGGAGGGCGAGTTCGACGACCGCATCGATCCCCGGTTTCCGGTCTTCGCCACCAACGGCCTCACCGAAGCGCTGCCCGGGCCGCTGACCCCGATAACGCTGGATGTCCAGTTGAGCGGGCTGCGTACCGCCAGCCGGGTGATGGGTCAGGCGCTGGCGCTGGGCGGCGTGGTGGATCACGAATGGGAGAGCAGGGCCATCGCGGTGTTCGGTCACCGGCCCTATGTCGGGGTGTCGGCCAACGCCGTCGCCGCCCACCAGCTACTCGGCTGGGATGACACGGCCCTGGTCCAGAACGCCCTGGTCGATCAGCCGCAGGTCGGGGACGTGCTGCCGTTTGGTCAACCTCGGCTGGCCGGCGGAGCGCTCGGGTTGGTCGCCAAGGCGGTCTCCACGTCACGATCGCTGGCTCTGATGCGTCATCTCAAAGCCGATACGCGCGCCTACAGCGCCGCCGCGAACGTCGAGCATTGGGATGCCGCGCAGTTGAGTCTGTTGTCCGACGCGGCCCTCGGAGTCCGGGTCCGGTTGCTGCGGGACCGTATTCACCAAGGCTGGATTCTCACGGCGCTGTGGTTGATCGACTCCGGTGTCACCGCGGCGGCGCTGGAGCACACCGCGGCGGGCTCCCGCGTGCCCGGGGTGGGCGCGATCATGGAAAGCGACCGCGTCGCGGACGAGATCGCCGAGCTGACGGCCGCGTTGCGTGCCGACCCGCCGCTGCGCGCGATGGCGCAGGAAGGCAACCTCGCCAGCATCCGGGCGTTGTCTCCGCCCACCGCCGGCCTGCTGGAGGCCGCGATCGGCCGGATCGGGCACCGCGGTCCCGGGGAAGCCGAGTTGGCCCGCCGGGTCTTCAGCGACAACCCGGCGATGCTGCTGGCCGCGGCCGCCGATTCGGCCGCCGCACCGACCGAGCCGGCCCCGCCGACGACGTTGGTCCAGCGGATGGCGAACAACACCCGCGTGTCGCGCGAGCTTGCCCACGACACCACCCTCCGGTTCACGCATGAGCTTCGAATGACGTTGCGCGAGCTAGGATCTCGCCGGGTCACGGCCGACCTGATCGATGTGGTCGATGACGTGTACTACCTGACCTGCGATGAACTGGTCACGATGCCGGCCGATGCCCGGTTGCGGATCAAACGCCGCCGCGCCGAGCGGGAACGCTTGCAAGCACAGCACCCGCCCGAAGTCATCGACCACGCCTGGGTGCCGGTCGGCCGAACGTCAGACCAGGAGATCGGCGAGGGGTGAGTGCGGGTCGGCCAGTCTGTCGGGGTCGACGGCAGACCTGGACCGGATCAGGGCTTTGACGTCGTCGAGCACGTCCCAGATGTTGACGTTCATCCCGGCCAGCACCCGGTTGTCGCCGTCGAGCCAGAACGCGAGGAATTCGCGCCCGGCGACGTCGCCGCGAAAGACCACCCGCTCGAAGTCGGGGGCGTGCCCGGCGTACTCCATTCCGAGGTCGTACTGATCGGTGAAGAAATAGGGCAGCTCCGCGTATTCGCCTGGCTTGCCAAGCATTCCGGCCGCTGCTACCGCGGGCTGTTTGAGGGCATTGGCCCAGTGTTCGGTGCGGATTCGGCTGCCGAACAACGGATGCTCGGCGGCCGCGATGTCGCCGACCGCGTAGATGTCGGGGTCGCTGGTACACAGCGACGCATCGACGAGCACGCCGCCATCACCCATGGACAGCCCCGCCTGCTCGGCGAGTTCGACGTTCGGCCTGGCACCGACGGCCACCAATAGGGCGTCGGCGGCGACCGTCGAACCGTCGCGCAGCCGCAGCCCGGTGGCCGTCCCGTCCGGCGCACAGATCTCCGCCACCTCTGCCTCCAGCCGCAAATCCACCCCGTGGTCGCGATGCAGGTCGGCAAACACTTCGCCCACTGTTTCGCCGAGTGCGGCCACCAAGGGTTGTTTGGCGGCCTCGACGACGGTCACCGCGACGCCGCGCTGGCGGGCAGCAGCGGTCACCTCGAGTCCGATCCACCCGGCGCCGACCACGGCCAGCGAAGAGCCTTCGGTCAGAACGGAATTCAGCAGTTCCGCGTCGTCGTAGCTGCGCAGGTAGTGGACTCCGCCGGCCTCCGATCCGGGGATCGGTGGGCGACGCGACGCCGACCCGGTCGCCAGCAGCAGCTTGTCGTAGCGTGCTGCGGTGCCGTCGCGAAGTCCAACGGTGTGTGCGGCGCGGTCCAAGCTGGACACCCGCGACCCCAGTCTCAAGTCGACCTTCTGGTCGAAGTACCAGTCCGAGTTCTGCACGGTGAAGTCGGTCAGCGATTTCTTCCCGGCGAGATATTCCTTGGAAAGCGGAGGTCGCTCGTAGGGCAGATGCGGCTCGTCGGCGAACAGAAGGATTTGTCCGTCAAACCCGTTGTCGCGCAGGGCCTCTACCGCCTTTGCTCCGGCAAGTCCGCCGCCGACGATGACGAATGTATTCGAGCTGGCCATGATCGCTGCTCCGTTCGTGTCGCGTTTCCACCCTACTCGCGCCGGCTAACACGACAGACCGCTAACCGGCCATCCGCTGGCGCAGGTCGTCGTCCAGCGACGCCCGGACCAGGGCGGCAGCCAGCCGCGCATTGGCGCGCGGCGCGAGCGCTCCCAGTTGGGCCGGATCGGTGGGCAGCCCCAGTTGTTTGGCCGTGCCGATGGCGCGGTCGTCGAAGTAGGGACGCACCCAGGGCCACACGTCTTGAACCTCGCGCAGGTAGATGTCGGCGCCGGTATCGCCAATTCCCTTGAATCCCGTCAGCATCCGCTTCGTATCGCCGACATCGCGATGACCGCGGCCAGCGATTTCGCGAAGATCGCCGGAATACTCGTCACGCACCCGCTGCGCCATTTCGGTGAGGCGAGTGGCCGAGCTTTCGTCGTAGCGCACGTAGTGAGCGCGGCCGAAGGCGTTGATCATCGTTTGCCGGTCGGCCGCCAGAACGGCCTTCGGCGTTCGCAGGCCCGCCGTGAACAGTTCCCGCGCCCCGCGCATGGCGATAGCGGCATCGATCGGCTTGCTGGCAAGCATGCACAACACCAGCAGTTGAAACAGCGGCATCGGCTTGTCATTGAGCCGAATGCCCGCCACGGGCAAGGGCAAACGGGCTCAGTTACTTCGGCGGCAGGCTGCGCGCATACCCGACGCCGCGGGTAATCCAACTCTCAAGCTGGCGTTTGGTTTTCACGCCCTCGGCATCGACACGCAACCAGCCCCGGGCTTCGCGCCCGGCCATCACCATTGGTCTGACGTGGGGGCGATCCAGCAGCTTGGCGGTGTCCTCAGGAGCAACCCGCACCATCAATCCGCCCTTGCCGCTGGCCGCTACCGCCATGTTGCCGCCGATGAGGAACGCGAGCCCGCCGAACATCGACTTCTCGTCAACACCGCGCTGCGCTGCGAGCAACTCACGGATCCGGTTAGCGAGTTCGAGGTCGTATGCCATGCGTCGACGCTAATCGTCCACACCGACACCGTCGCCGGCTCAGTCCAGATCCACCCGGATGGTCAGCAACTCGCTGCCCATCATGCGCACCACCGCGCTGTTGAGCCGCGGCAGATTGCCCAGCCGCTGCACCGGGTCATCGTCGGGCAGCAGGTGAGCGGTTCCGTTGCGCCATTCACCGCCCAGGCGCACTCGTACACCCGGGTTGGCCTTGATGTTGCGGACGTAGTCGGAGTGCTCACCGTGTTCGGAGACCATCCAGAACTTGTTGTCCACCACGCGTCCGCCGACCGGGGTGTGTCGCGGCTGCCCGCTCTTGCGGCCAGTCGTTTCGAGCATGGTCACCGGTAATTGCCGGCCCACCGGATTGACCACCAGTCGTTGAACGCGATGCACTACTTGCCGTTTGAGATCCCCAATACCGGTCATATCGTCCAACCTAGCCCCTATGCGGGCCGCGAAGCGGGGACCCCAACGGTGCGCAGCACCCACTCCCGCGGAACGGCGAACGCCAGGGACCGGCGGGGGATGGTGGTCAGCACCGGTTCGGGAATCGCGGTCTTGTAGTGCAGGGACAGCTGGCCGGAGAATGCCGGGTCGATTTGGCCGACGTCCACCTGCAGCGCGAGGCCGTCCTTGGAGAATTCGGCTTTCACCGGACCGTCCTGGGGCGCATCCCAGCGCTGGTCGATGGCCCGGCCGGCGAGCCTGGGCACCGTCGACAAGGTGCCCAGAACCCGCGCCCACGTCAATACCAGCGCTCCGGCGTAGCTGCGAATGTTGCCCTTGGCGCCGAATCCCGGCACCGAGCCGCTGAAGCGGAACGTGACGGGAACGAACGCGGCCAGGTGGATGATTCCCTCCGGTTCGACTTCGCTCCGCATGTCGGCGGGAAGCTTGCCAATGCGCAGGATTCTGCGCAGTATCAAGGCCATCCACGCAGCTTAACGACCTTGGTATGGGCACGGGCTACTTTGCTATGCAATCTCGGCCAGTTGATCTTCTGCAGAATGCGAACAGCCGCCCCGGGGTATCGGGGCGGCCGTCGCGGCGACCGCCTACTGGTAGCGAACAAACGCCCCGTTCGGGGTCAGGTACACGCCCCAAGCCTGCTCGTTCGGATTCCACACCACCGGATATGGCACCGGCGCATTCGGCGGAATCCAGGTGGCCGGAAGCCCGTAGCCGACCGGATCGTTCCAGTGCCCCGGTGGCGGCGCTCCGCGCTGTCCAGGCGGAAGCGGATTCCCCGGCCCGTTGCAATTGACGCCCGGCCCGTTACAACCCGGCACCGGCGGATATGGGTCGTTCGGGTGGGCCTGGGCAAATCCCGCACCTACCCCGAGCGCACCGGATGTCAACGCGCCCGCGATCGCGGCGCCAGCGGCAATTCTGTTCAACCTCATGATGAACTCCCTATCTCGCCATTCGGCCGCCGATACGGCAGCTGAACAGCAGTGATTTGTTGTTCGTCACCCGCGTCCTTGCTTGACGTCGGGCAGAGGTCATACCCCCCGGCCGGTTTCCCTCTGCCCCAACGCGTACCCGACCCCGGGGGAGACCAAAACCTCTCAGCCATGCCCCGGGGGTGTCGGGCCAGCGGCGACTCGACATGGGTTGAACAGTGTCAGGCAGCCATCGTGGCGGTCTGCGCCGCCGGTTCCAATGCCTGCGCGACGATCTCCGCCACATCGGTCATCGGTTTGACCTCGAGTGCCTCGAGCACCTCGGCTGGAACATCGTCCAGGTCAGGCTCGTTGCGCGCCGGGATGAAAACCGTTGACAAACCGGCACGTTGGGCGGCCAGCAGCTTCTGCTTGACACCGCCGATCGGCAGCACCCGGCCGTTCAGCGTGACCTCGCCGGTCATGCCGACATCGGAGCGGACCTGACGTCCGGTGGCCATCGACACCAACGCGGTGACCATCGTGACCCCGGCCGACGGACCATCTTTCGGGACAGCACCGGCGGGCACGTGCACGTGGATGCGCCGGTCCAGCGCCTTGGGGTCGACGCCGAGCTCGGCGGCGTGCGAGCGCACGTAGGACAGCGCGATCTGCGCCGATTCCTTCATCACGTCACCCAGTTGGCCGGTCAGCTGCAACCCGGGCTCACCGTCGGTTGCCCCGGATTCGATGTAGAGCACATCGCCGCCCAGGCCGGTGACGGCCAGTCCAGTAGCGACGCCGGGCACCGCGGTGCGTTCAGCCGATTCGGGCGTAAAGCGCGGCCTGCCAAGGTAATCGACCAGATCGGACTCATCGACGGTGACGGGACCGGGATCGCTGGCCAGTTTGGTCGTGACCTTGCGCAGCGCCTTGGCCAGCAGCCGCTCGAACTGCCGAACACCCGGCTCGCGGGTGTAGTCGGCGGCGATCTTGCGCAGCGCGGCGTCGGTGACGGCGACCTCCTCGGCGGTCAGCGCCGCCCGCTCCCGCTGCCGGGGCAGCAGGTACTCGCGTGCGATGGCGACCTTGTCGTCCTCGGTGTAGCCGTCGATAGCCACCAGCTCCATGCGGTCCAGCAGCGCCGACGGGATGTTCTCAATCACGTTGGCCGTGGCCAAGAACACGACATCGGACAGGTCGAGGTCGAGATCCAGGTAGTGGTCGCGGAACGTATGGTTCTGCGCCGGGTCCAGCACCTCGAGCAGTGCCGCGCTCGGGTCGCCGCGATAGTCGGAACCGACTTTGTCGATTTCGTCCAGCAGCACAACGGGATTCATCGATCCCGCCTCGCCGATCGCACGCACGATCCGGCCGGGCAATGCACCGACGTAGGTGCGCCGGTGCCCGCGGATTTCGGCCTCGTCGCGCACGCCGCCCAGTGCGACGCGCACGAACTTGCGACCCAACGCCCTGGCCACGCTCTCGCCCAGCGAGGTTTTGCCGACCCCGGGCGGACCGGCCAGCACCATCACCGCGCCAGAGCCTCGGCCGCCGACGACTTGCAGCCCACGCTGCGCCCGCCGCGAACGCACGGCCAGATATTCGACGATGCGGTCCTTGACGTCGTCCAGTCCGTGGTGGTCGGCGTCCAGGATGCCCCGCGCCGCGGCGAGATCCGTCGAATCCTCGGTGCGGACGTTCCAGGGCAGGTCCAGCACGGTGTCCAGCCAGGTACGAATCCAGCCGCTTTCCGGGCTTTGGTCGCTGGAGCGTTCCAGCTTTCCGACCTCCCGCAACGCGGCCTCGCGCACCTTCTCGGGCAGGTCGGCGTCCTGGACGCGGGCGCGGTAATCATCGGACCCGTCGGGTTCACCCTCGCCCAGCTCCTTGCGGATGGCGGCCAGCTGTTGGCGCAGCAGGAACTCCTTCTGCGTCTTCTCCATGCCGTCACGCACGTCCTCGGCGATCTTGTCGTTGACTTCGACTTCGGCCAAGTGGTCCCCGGTCCAGTCGATCAGCACTCGCAGCCGCTCGGCGACGTCCACGGTTTCCAGCAGCTGCCGCTTCTGCACGTCGGTCAGGTACGAGGCGTACCCCGACGTGTCGGCCAGCGCCGACGGGTCGGTCAGGCTGTTGACGTAGTCGATGATCTGCCACGCCTCGCGCCGTTGCAGCATCGCCAGCAGCAGCTTCTTGTACTCCGCCGCGAGCGCCTTGACTTCGTCGGTGGGCTCCACATCGTCGACGTCGGTCACCTCGACCCACAAGGCCGCGCCGGGGCCGGTGGCTCCCGCCCCGATCTGCGCCCTGCGTTCGCCCCGCACGACGGCGGCGGTGCCACCACCGCCGGGGATCCGCCCGACCTGGAGAACCTTCGCGATCACGCCATGAGACGCGTAGCGGTCCTCCAGCCGGGGAGCGATCAGCAGTTCGCCCGATTCACTGGCCTGGGCCGCGTCAATCGCCGCCCGCGCGGCATCGTCCAGGGCGATCGGCACAACCATTCCGGGCAACACGATCGTGTCGGTAACGAACAGCACCGGCACTGATTTAGGGTCAGACATCTTTTCTCCAAAGGTTTAGTCTGTTGCGCTCAACCTTTGCCGGATGGCTTTTGTTCCCGACGAACCTCGGGCGTGCGGTGTGACCTAGGTCAATTGGCGGCAGCGCGCTGGCGGGCCCGGAAGGCCTGCACCTTCACCTTGTTGCCGCAGGTCGCCATCCCGCACCAGTGGCGGTTCTTGGCTCGCGAGGAATCGACGTAGAGCAGCGAGCAGTTCGGGTGGGCGCACCGTTTGACATTGCCGATTTCGGGCCCCGCGAGCAGCTCGAGCAGATCCGCGGCCAGGCTGGCGAGCAGTTGCGGCGCGGTGCCCTCGCGGCTCGTGGTGCCGTCAGGTAGCAGTCGTGGTGTCAGCTGAGGTTGCGACGCCTGCTTGTTCAGCAGTTCGACGTCGGCCGCTGTTGGCTGGCGGTCGTCGAGTCGGGCGGTGGCGGTCCGGTAGATCGCTTCGCGCACTTCAATCGCGCTGGCGAGATCGTGATCGGTGACGGCGATTCCGGCGTCTACCAGCCCCGCCGCAACGGCCCATTCCGATAGCACCGCAGGTTCGGTCAACCGCTCTTCGGGTGAGGTGTTGCGATGTTTCATCGTGCCCGCGAAATTGAGGCACGCCCGGCCGCATACGAACCCGAACTTCACGTAACCACCTTGGCAGGTTTCAGACCCGCCCGCAACCGTTCGGCGGCCGTCTAACCGCGAGCGCGCGGCCAGCTTCACACTCGGGCGCCGGATCCCTTACTCGACCGGAGTAAGCCGCCGCAGCTGAGTCACGTGGGCGGGCGAAAGCTCCTCGAGGCACGTGACTCCCAGCAGTCGCATCGTGCGCAGCACCCCGGTCTCGAGGATTTCGATAGCGCGGCTCACACCCGCCTCGCCGCCGGCCATCAGCCCGTACAGATAGGCCCGCCCGACCAGCGTGCACCGCGCCCCCAGCGCGATCGCTGCCACGATGTCGGCGCCCGACATGATGCCGGTGTCCACCAGGATCTCGGTGTCCTTGCCGAGCTCGCGCGCCACCACCGGCAGCAGATGGAACGGCACCGGCGCTCGATCAAGTTGGCGGCCACCATGATTGGACAACACGATGCCGTCGACACCGCGCTCGACCACGGCACGTGCGTCATCCAGCGTCTGAATGCCCTTGACCACGAGCTTGCCGGGCCATTGCTCCTTGATCCAGGCCAGGTCGTCGAAGGTCAGGCTCGGGTCGAACATCGTGCTCAGGTACTCGGAGACGGTGCCCGGCCAGCGATCCAGTGACGCGAACGCCAGTGGCTCGGTGGTCAACAGGTCGAACCACCACTTCGGATGCGGCACCGCGTCGAGCACGGTGCGCAGCGTCAGCGACGGCGGAATCGTCATCCCGTTGCGGTTGTCGCGAAAGCGCGCTCCGGAGACCGGTACATCGACAGTGACCAGCAGGGTGTCGAAACCGGCATCGGCGGCGCGCTTGACCAGCGCCATCGAGCGCTCGCGGTCCTTCCACATGTACAGCTGAAACCATTTGCGGCCCTGCGGGACAACGGTGACCAGGTCTTCGACCGCGCAGGTGCCGAGCGTGGACAGCGAAAACGGGATGCCCGCTTTGGCTGCCGCCGCTGCGCCGGCGATCTCACCCTCGGTGTGCATCAACCGGGTGAATCCGGTCGGCGCGATCCCGAACGGCAGGGCGACGGGCTGACCCAGCACATTCCACCCGGCTGTCACATTGCTGACGTCGCGCAGGATTGTCGGGTGAAACTCGATGTCGCGGAAGGCTTGTCGGGCGCGCGCGATCGACAGCTCGTCCTCGGCCGCACCGTCGGTGTAGTCGAATGCCGCCTTGGGGGTGCGGCGTTTGGCGGTGCGTCGCAGATCGTCGATCGTGAATGCGGCGTCGAGCCGGCGCTTGGTGGCGTCGAACTGTGGCCGCTTGAACTGCAGCAGCGGAGCGATGTCGCGGGCTTTGGGCATGCGTCGTTTGACGGCCATGTATGTCACCGTAGTCATATGGACTCGGCAGACGACCCCTTCGATCTGACACGTTTCGTTGTCGCGCAAGCTCCGGTCTATGACACCGTCGTCGAGGAGTTGCGCGACGGACGAAAACGCGGTCACTGGATGTGGTTCGTCTTCCCGCAGTTGCGCGGCTTGGGCCACAGCGCGACGGCGGTCCATTACGGCATCTCGTCACTCCAAGAAGCCCGCGCCTATCTGGGGCATGAGCTGCTGGGGCCGCGATTGCGTGAGTGCACCCAATTGGTCAATCAGGTGCAAGGCCGGTCGATCTCGGAGATTTTCGGTTCACCAGACGATCTCAAGCTGCGGTCGTCGATGACGCTGTTCGCCCTCGCCACCGACGACCGTCAGGACTTCACCGCACTGCTGGACAACTACTACCGAGGTCAGCAGGACCCAATGACGCTGGCCCTGCTGCACGACTAAACGGGCCGCAGGATTCGCCAGCCGTGCGCCTCGACGGTCACCTCGTCGACGACGTCGCCTGGTGGGGCCGCGGATCCGGCGACCACCTCGACGCGCGCCGGACCCAGCTCCGTCAGCACCAGCCGCAACGGCTCGTCGTCGATGTTGAGCGCAACCAACAGCGCATCGTCGCCGCTGCGCGTCTCGTAGACGTAGTGCTTGTTGGCCAGCCGCAGCGCAGTGGTGGTGGCCGCGTGCAGCCACGGGTGCCGACGGCGCAGCCCGACCAGGAATTGGTGCAGGCGCCACATCTCGGCACCGAAGTCGTCCAATTGCAATGGGGGAGTGGCGAACTCCGGGCGCACCGCGTCATCGCCGCCGTACCGCTCCTCTTTGACAGCGCGGAATCCGAACTCGTCACCGGCGTACACGCTGGGCACACCACCGATCGTCAACAGCAGGACCAGGGCGTGCGGCAGATGATCGACGTTAACCAGGCGGCTGGCGATGCGGGTGACGTCGTGATTGCCGATGAACGTCAGCGGCGCGAAGCTGGCCAAGAACGTGCTGTGCCGCTGCAAGGCCCAGTCCAGCTCGAAGAAGTTGCCGTCGTTGAGGCTGCTCCAGATGGCCTTCCACAGCTCGTACTGGGTGGCCGAGTCGAACGTGGCCTCCTCGACGATCGCCGCGTAGTCGCCGTGGATAAGTTCGCCGACGAACCAGGCGTCGGGATGGCGCACGCGCACTTTCGGTAACGCCGTCGCCCAGAATTGTTGTGGCACGGCATAGGCCGCGTCCAGCCGCCAGCCGTCCGCACCTCGCCGCAACCAGTGAGCCATCACGTCGACGACGTAATCGACGACGTCGGGGTTGTCGTGGTTCAGGGTAACGAGCTCGGAATGCCCCTCGAAGGTGTGAAAACGACCGGGGCGCCCCCGAAACCAGCGCGCCGCCGCATCGTCGTGTGCCGCTTCGCGGTGTCGCGGGAAGTCGACACCGACATGGTTGAACACGCCGTCCAGCAGCACCCGCAACCCGCGACTGCGGGCCTCGGCGATGAGATAGTCGAAATCGTCGTCGTCACCGAGCCGGGGGTCAATCCGGAAGTGATCCGTGGTGTCGTAACCGTGTGTGCGCGAGGCGAAGATCGGCCCCAGCGCAATGCCGGATGCTCCCAGCTCGATGGCATGATCGAACCACTCGACGAGCCGCCGCAACCGGTGTTCGTCCCGATCCGCCCGCGTCGATCCCTCGGGCGTGGGAAACGCTCCCACGAAGCCCAAGGGATAGACCTGCCACCAGATCGCGTGCGCCACCCAAGATGCGGTCACGAAGCTGCGATCAGCCGACGCTTGCCAGTGTCTCGGCGGTGGTGATCGCCTGGGCCACACCGGAAACGATCGCGGCGGCCTTCAGCGCTTCCAAGACCACTTCGCGATCCACACCGGCCTCACGAAGTGTGTGCTCGTGGGCGACGACGCAGTGCGAGCACCCGTTGATCGACGACACCGCGAACGACCACAGTTCGAAGTTCGCCTTGTCCACGCCCGGGTTACCGATGATGTTCATCCGCAATCCGGCGCGCAGGTCGTCGTACTTGCCCTCCAGGAAGCCACGGCCACGGTAGAACACGTTGTTCATGCCCATGATGGACGCGGCCCCCAGCGCCGCTTGGTACGCCTCGGCAGACAGATTGTCTGCTGCTTCGGCCCCAATCTCGGCCAGCACCTGGGTGTTTCGCGTCGCCGCGGCACTGGCCAGCAGGGTGCCCCACAACTGCTCGTCGTTCAGCACGGTGGTGCGGATGATCGAGCCGAGGTTGAGCTTGAGGTCCTTGGCGTACTCAGGCAGCGCGTCCTTGAGATTCTCGACGGTCATTTCGTCTCCAATGTCCAGCCGTTCGATTACGCCGAGGCCTTGAGCAGTTCGCCGGCATCCAGGGTCGGGTCGCCCTTACGCCAGTTGCAGGCACACAGCTCGTCGGATTGCAGAGCGTCCAGGACCCGCAGCACTTCGTCCACGTTACGCCCCACGGATCCTGCGGTCGCCGAGACGAATTGGATTTCGTTGTTGGGGTCGACGATGAAAGTGACGCGGTCAGCGACGCCGTCGTCGTTGAGCACTCCGGTGGCCAAGGCGAGCTCGCGCTTGATGTCCGAGAGCATCGGGAACGGCAGCTTCTTGAGGTCCTCGTGCTGGGCGCGCCACTGGAAGTGCACGAATTCACTGTCAACCGAGACGCCGAGCACCTGCGCGTCGCGATCCTCGAACTCGTCGTTCAGCTTGCCGAACGCGGCGATCTCGGTCGGGCAGACGAAGGTGAAGTCCTTCGGCCAGAAGAAGACGATCCGCCACTTGCCCGCGTAGTCGTCGCTGGAGATGGTCTTGAAGTAGTCCTCGGGTTGCGCAGCGTCGACCTTCGACAGGTCGCCGCCGATCAGCCCGGTGAGCTCGTAGGCGGGGAACTGGTCGCCGATCGTAAGCAATGACATATCCGCTCCTTATCTGGATTAAGTCAAGATTAAGTGTCTTCCACCATGGTGCCGGGAGCGGTGTCTGAAGTAAAGGTGATATATCGCACTATACTTATAGCCATGACCGATAAGAGTTTTCAGCCGACCCTCGCCGGACTGCGGGCCTTCACAGCGGTAGCCGAAAGGCGTCATTTCGGCAGTGCCGCAACGACCCTCGGCGTCAGCCAGTCGACGCTCTCGCAGGCGCTGGCGGCGCTGGAGAGCGGGCTGGGCGCCCACCTCGTCGAGCGCTCGACGCGGCGTGTCCGCTTGACGCGGGAAGGTACGCAACTCCTGCCGCTCGCCCAGGCCGTGGTCGAGGCCGCCCAGGCGTTCACCGCCGCGGTGGCGGGGACGTCGGATCCGCTGCAGGGCACCCTGCGGCTAGGCATGATCCCCACGGTGGCGCCCTACGTGCTGCCCACCGTGCTGGCCGGACTCTCCAGTCGCCTTCCCGCGCTGACCCTGCGGGTGATCGAGGACCAGACCGAACGCCTGCTGGCGGCGCTGCGCGGCGGGGCACTGGACGCGGCGCTGATCGCGCTGCCCACCGACACCAGCGGGATCACGGAAGTCCCGATCTATGAGGAGGATTTCCTGCTCGCGGTACCGCCCGGGCACCCACTGTCGGGCAAGCGCCGGGTGCCGGCGTCGGCGTTGTCGGACTTGCCGTTGCTGCTGCTGGACGAGGGCCACTGCCTCCGGGATCAGGCCCTGGACGTCTGCCAGAAGGCGGGTGTGCGTGCCGAGCTCGCCGATACCCGGGCCGCATCGCTGGCGACCGCGGTGCAATGTGTGACCGGCGGGCTGGGGGTGACCCTGATCCCGCAGAGCGCCGCACCCGTGGAGGCCGCGCGAAGCCGGCTCGGGCTCGCGCAGTTTGCGACTCCACGCCCCGGTCGACGAATCGGCCTGGTGTTCCGGTCCTCTAGCGGCCGCGACGAATCCTATCGGCGGCTCGCCGGCATCATCGGGGAGTCGATCGGCAGTGAACAGCAGGTGCGTCTGGTCAAATAGCGTCCCTCTTGGGCCGGCCCCGACTGTAGGTTCACCCCTATGGAAAAGGTGATCGCGGTGCTCATGCATGCCGACGCGGACGACGATTGGTGTGCCCGCCAACGCGGCCCGGTGGCTGACGCGCTGTTAGGCCTGGGCCTGCCCGGGTTGGCTGTCAATGTCCGGGACAGCGCGGTGCGGCACTCGCTGATGACGCTGACGACCATGGACCCACCGGCCGGTGCTGTGGTGAGCATGTGGACGCAGCAGTGCTACGGCGAACAGATGACGGCGGCGCTGGCTCTGCTCGAGGCCGAATGTGAGCAACTCGCCGCCTACCTGGTGACCGAGTCGGTCCCGCTGGCCGCTCCGGTCGGCGAACCAGGTTCTCGCACAACGGGTTTGGCTAACATTGCGCTCCTCCGCCGGCCCCCGGGCATGGACCAGGCGACCTGGCTCACCCGCTGGCAGCGCGACCACACCTCGGTGGCCATCGAGACACAGGCGACATTCGGCTATACCCAGAACTGGGTGGTGCGGGCGCTGACTCCCGACGCACCGGGAATCGCCGGCATCGTCGAGGAGTTGTTCCCCGAGGAAGCGGTTACCGATCTGAAGGCGTTTTTCGGGGCCGCCGACGATGACGACCTACAGCACCGGCTGGGCCGGATGGTCGCCAGCACAACTGCATTCGGCGCTAACGAGAACATCGATACGGTGCCAACCAGCCGCTACGTGTTCAAGGCAGCTTTCTAGAACGTGAGGATCGCAGATGACAACACTCAAGGACGCGGTGGCGCTGGCGGCAGGGGAAAGCGGACTGGCGGTGATCTCCACCGTTCGTGCCGATGGAACCGTGCAGGCGTCGCTGGTCAACGTCGGTGCGTTACCGCACCCGGAAACCGGTGAATCGGTGCTGGGTTTCACCACCTACGGCAAAGTCAAACTCGCCAATCTCCGGGAGCGCCCGCAACTGGCCGTCACGTTCCGCAACGGCTGGCAGTGGGCGACCGTCGAGGGACGCGCCGAACTGGCCGGCCCCGATCACTCGCAGCCGTGGCTTGCCGACGCCGAGCAGCTGCGGCTGCTGCTTCGCGAGGTCTTCACCGCCGCCGGCGGATCCCACGACGACTGGGACGAGTACGACCGGGTGATGGCCTCCGAACGCCGCGCCGTGGTGCTGATCGCGCCAACTCGCGTCTATAGCAACGGGTGAGCCCGGGCCGGCAACGGCTGCGAGGTTAGGCTGCAGCGGTGACGCTGCTGATCGACGACACCAATCGGGTACGCACTCTGACGCTGAACCGGCCCGATGCGCTCAACGCTTTCAACGAAGCGCTCTACGACGCCACCGCCGAGGCGTTGTTGGCCGCCGCCGACGACCCGGAGATCGCGGTCGTGGTGCTGACCGGGACCGGACGCGGTTTCAGCGCGGGCACCGATCTCGCCGAGATGCAGGCGCGCATCATCGACCCCGACTTCGCTCCTGGCAAACACGGATTCCCCGGCATGATCGACGCGCTGAGCGCGTTTCCCAAGCCGCTGATTTGCGCCGTGAACGGCGTCGGGGTGGGGATCGGCGCCACCATCCTGGGCTACGCCGATCTGGCGTTCATGTCGACGACGGCGCGGCTGAAGTGTCCATTCACCAGCCTGGGCGTGGCCCCCGAGGCGGCCTCGTCCTATCTGCTGCCGCAGTTGGTGGGTCGGCAGAACGCCGCGTGGTTGTTGATGTCCTCGGAGTGGGTTGACGCGCAAGAGGCGTTGCGGATGGGCCTGGTCTGGCGGGTCTGCGATCCCGAGGAACTGCTGCCGGAAACCCGTCGTTATGCCGAAATCCTGGCCTCTCGGCCGGTTTCGAGCTTGATGGCGGTCAAACACACGATGACCGAACCGATCCGGCCGGAAATCGCGGCCGCGACCGCGCGGGAGAACGCGCACTTCGCCGAGCTGATGGGCGCGCAGGCCAACGCCGCGGCCTTGGCCTCTTTCGCGGAGCGAAAGCAAAACTGAAGCACTGAGCGAAAACGGAATTGACGAAACGCGGCGCGACGTTGCGCCGCTAGAGCGACGCCGCGGATTCGAGCTCGGCTTCGACTTGTTGCGACGCGGCGATGATCGCCCGCAGCGTACGACGGCACCGCCCGCAGTCAGCGCCGGCACCACATGCCGCGGCCACCTCCTTGGAGGTGGAGGCGCCACGGGCAACGCACTCGGCCACGGTGTGATTGGTGACGCCGACGCACAGGCATACGAACATCAGCGCACCTCCCATCCACGAGCAGTCACTCGAGTAGGCCTCACGTTAAGAGAGTCTAACCTAAGTAGGTTAGACGATCCTAACTACTCGTCGTAATACGATTACTCGCGAGTGAGCGCAGCCATACCTTGCTGGCAGATTAGAAATTTGCGTGGCAAAGTGCTGCTACGGCCGGCATGGTGTGCTCCAGCCCAGCCCACCTGCCGCGCTCCGACATGACAGCCCCGACACCGGAGGAGTGATCGTGCAAGGGGATCCGGACGTTTTGCGTCTGCTCAACGAGCAGCTGACCAGTGAGTTGACCGCGATCAACCAGTACTTTCTGCATTCCAAAATGCAGGAGAACTGGGGCTTCACCGAGATAGCCGAGCACACTCGTGCGGAGTCCTTCGATGAGATGCGCCACGCCGAGGCCATCACCGACCGCATTTTGCTGCTGGACGGCCTGCCGAACTACCAGCGCCTCTTCTCGTTGCGCATCGGCCAGACGCTGCGCGAGCAGTTCGAGGCCGACCTGGCGATCGAGTACGAGGTACTGAACCGCCTCAAGCCAGGCGTCATCATGTGCCGGGCGAAAGAGGACAGCACGAGCGCGTTCCTGTTGGAGAAGATCATCGCCGACGAGGAAAACCACGTCGACTATCTGGAGACTCAGCTCCAACTGATGGAGAAGCTGGGCGAACCGCTGTACTTGGCGCAGTGCGTTTCCCGGCCGCCGGGCTCTATCGCTTAGTACCGGCAGTCAGCAACCTTCGCGCCTTCGGCGGCGGTTTCGCAGACCGCCGATCAACCCGCGGTCACCTCGCAAGCCCGAGACCGCCACGAAGTCGAATCGCGCTGCAGCACATCCCCCACCGCGTTCTCGCCCAACGTGATTGGCACGACGACGTGCCCAGCACCGGCCGGCTGGGGGTCGGCGTCGGTGGCGGACATTAGAACGTGTTCCAGAAAACCGGGGTGCGGGCGTACCATCACGCCATGAGCCGAATCGGAACGTTCGCCGACGACGACATCTACAGCTGGGCCACGAAGTCCCCGGACCTCGGCGGCGCGATCGCCAACTTCAGCCAGGCCGTCTACACCAAGAACCGGCTCCCGATGCGCACCCGCGAAATCGCCCGGGCCGTGATCGCCCACGACAACGAATGCACCGTGTGCATGAACACCCGCGATGCCGACGGACCGGCCGCCGGCGTCGACGAAGAGCTTTACGAGCACGCGCTGGAGTGGCGCACCTGGCCGGGGTTCAGCGAGCAGGAACGACTGGCGGCCGAGTTCGCGCACCGGTTCGGCACCGAGCACACGAAGTTGCGTGACGACGAAGACTTTTGGAGCCGGTGCAACGAGCACTTCTCCGAGGAGCTGCTCGCCGACCTCGCGATGTCGTGCGCGCTCTGGGTCGGCATGGGCCGGATGCTGCGGACCCTCGATATCGGCCAGACCTGCATGCTGACCCTGCCCAGCCGGGCATAGTCGTCGACGGCATCCGCCGGTAGGGCTGCGATGACCGCCACCCCGCTGGCGGCCGCGGCCGTCGCCCAGCTGGAGGCCGAGGGCGTCGACACCGTCATCGGTACCGTCGTGAACCCCGCCGGGCTCACGCAAGCCAAAGCCGTACCGATCCGGCGCACCAGCACCTTCGCCGATCCGGGCCTCGGCGCCAGCCCGTCATGGCATGCGTTCGCCATCGACCAGACCGGCATCGCCTTCACCGACGACGTCGGAGTGATCGGCGATCAACGGGTGCGCATCGATTTATCAGCGTTGCGGCTCGTCGGCGACGGGTTGGCGTGGGGGCCCGCCGGATTCTTCGAGCAGGACGGCACACCGGTTCCCACCTGCAGCCGGGGAACGCTGCGCCGCGTCGAGGCCGCGCTCAGTGCCGCCGGCATCGAGGCGGCCGTCGGCCACGAGATCGAGTTCGTACTGGTCGATCCCGAGGGCCGCCGGCTGCCGTCGACACTGTGGGCGCAGTACGGCCTCGCCGGTGTGCTCGAGCATGAGGCGTTCGTCCGTGATGTCATCGCGGCGGCCGCGACCTCCGGCGTGGGGATCGAACAGTTGCATCCCGAATACGGGGCCAACCAGTTCGAGATCTCGTTGTCGCCGCTGCCGCCGGTGGCCGCGGCTGACCAGTTGATACTGACCCGGATCATCATCGGTCGCGCTGCTCGACACCACGGGTTGCGTATCAGCCTGTCGCCGGCTCCCTTCGCCGGTAGCGTGGGATCCGGTGCACACCAGCACTTCTCATTGACCACGGCCCACGGGCCGCTGTTTTCCGGCGGGCCGGGCGCCGGTGCCATGACGCCGGCGGGGGAGGGCGCGGTAGCGGGAGTGATTCGCGGGCTGCCGGAGGCCCAGGGTGTGTTGTGCGGATCGATCGTGTCCGGTTTACGCATGCAGCCGGGCAATTGGGCGGGGGCTTACGCCTGCTGGGGCATCGAGAATCGGGAGGCCGCAGTGCGATTCGTCAAGGGTGGCCCCGGTAGCGCATACGGGGGCAATGTCGAGGTGAAGATCGTCGATCCGTCGGCGAATCCTTACCTCGCTTCGGCGGCGATCCTCGGGCTGGCGCTGGACGGAATCCGACGCGACGCCGCGTTACCGCCGGAAACGACGGTGGACCCGGCGAAGCTGTCCGATTCCGACCGCGAGCGCGCCGGGATCGCGGACCTTGCCCTATCTCAGGTGGATATGATTGCCGCGCTGGATAATTCGACATTGCTGCGAAACATCCTGGGCGAGTCCGTGGTCGACATTGTTGTCGCCGTCCGCCGCCTCGAGCATGAGCGGTATGGCGACCTGAGCTCGGAGCAACTGGCGGACAAATTCCGGATGGCGTGGAGCCTGTAGCGGTGGCTGACCCGTCGGCTCTCGCGCATCACATCGGCGAAGTGGCATTGATCGATCAACACGTCCACGGATGCTGGTTGGCAGCGGGGGATCGGCAACGGTTCGAGAACGCCCTCAACGAGGCCAACACGGAGCCACTGGCGGATTCGGGTTTCGACTCACAGCTCGGCTTCGCCGTCCGCGCCCACTGCGGCCCCGTCCTGGGATTGCCTGAACACGTTGATCCACAGATTTATTGGGAGTGCCGCCGCGAGTTCAACGAAAGCGCGCTGGCCAGGCTGTTTCTGCCGGCCGCCAAAGTGAGCGACTGGCTGGTGGATACCGGAATCGCGTCCGGTACAACGGATGTCGCCGAATTGAGCGCGTTATCGGGCAACCGCGCGCATGAGGTCGTTCGCCTCGAACAGGTAGCCGAACAGGCCGCACAGGCGCCCGGCGATTACGCGTCCGCATTCGAAGAGATCCTGCACGAGCGTGCGGCCCACGCCGTCGGCACCAAGTCCATCCTGGCCTACCGCGGCGGTTTCGACGGCGACTTATCCGAGCCGACCGCGTCTGAAGTCGCCGAAGCCGCCGGTCGGTGGCGAGAACGCGGCGGGACCCGACTGCAGGATCGAGTTCTGCTGCGTTTCGGGCTGCACCAGGCCTTGCGGCTCGGCAAGCCGCTGCAGTTTCACGTCGGCTTCGGCGACCGCGACTGCGATCTACACAAAGCCAATCCGCTGTTTCTGCTCGACTTTCTGCGTCAATCCGGCGACACCCCGATCGTATTGCTGCACTGCTATCCCTACGAGCGCGAAGCCGGCTATCTGGCTCAGGCGTTCAACAACGTCTATCTCGACGGCGGATTGAGCATCAATTACCTGGGCGCCCGGGGAGCGGCGTTCATCGCCCGACTGCTGGAGATGGCGCCCTTCCGCAAAATCCTGTATTCGTCGGACGGCTTCGGGCCGGTCGAACTGCACTACTTGGGCGCTGCGATGTGGCGCAAAGGTATTCATCGAGTGCTGGGTGGATTCGTCGACGACGGCGACTGGAGCGAGGCCGATGCGATCCGGGTAGTCGACCTCATTGCACATCAGAACTCCGCCCGCATCTATCGCCTCGATGCCGTCGGCCACTGAGGCCGAAACACGACTATCGTTCTCATCGGGGGCTCGCCGGATAGTGGGCCCCCCAGACAAGGCATCTCGTGGATCGACGTGAATTCCTCAAATGGGGTGGGCTGGCGGTAGTCACCGCCGGCCCAGCTGGGGTCGGTGCAATTGCCGGCTGCTCGCCGAGCGCCCCACCTTCACCGCCCAACGGTAATCCTGACTACACGCTGCGAATCGGCACCGGGGCCGTCGAATTGGCGCCAGACCATATTGTTTCCACCACGGTCTACAACGGTCAGTTCCCCGGACCGCTGCTGCGCTTGAAAGAGGGGCAACGGACCTGGGTGGACATCTACAACGACACCGACACCCAAGAGCAATTGCACTGGCACGGCCAACAGGTGAGCGTGGACGTCGACGGCGCCGCCGAGGAGGGCACGCCGTACATTCCGGCACACGGAATGCGGCGGATCACATTTGTGCCTGGTCCAGCGGGCTTCCGCTTCTATCACACCCACGTAGTCCCACGCGCCGACCTGTCCCGGGGCCAGTACAGCGGGCTGGTCGGCCCGGTCTATATCGAGCCCAAACAGAACCCCGGTGCATACGACCAAGAGATCTTCTTGACGCTCAAAGAATTTGAGCCCGCTTTCAGCCGAGGGGGCGACATGGCCAGCGATTTCCTGGCCGGCGCCCAAGACCCCGATCTCAAGGAGAAAGGCGAATCGGCCATGCGGGCGTCGCTGGCCCGTGGTGATCCACACGGATACGAGGTCAGCTACGGTGCTTTCGCCGTCAACGGCCGCAAGCTAGGCCAAGGCGAACCCCTCCGCGTCCAGGCCGGGCAGCGGATCCTGCTCCACGTCCTCAACGGCAGCGCTACCGAATCCCGCAGCTTGGCCCTGCCCGGCCATACCTTCAACGTGATAGCGCTGGACGGCAATCCGGTGGCGAATCCGGCACCGGTGCCGGTCCTGTGGCTCGGTGCCGCCGAACGGATCTCGGCACTCATCAGCATGACCAGTCCAGGAGTGTGGGTTTTGGGCGATCTCTCCGACGATGACCGTGGCCACGGCATGGGCGTGGTCGTCGAATACGGTGGCCGCGGCGGGGACCCGCAGTGGACGCCGCCCCCGCCATTCATTTGGGACTACCGGCTTTTCGCATCGGCCACGCCCACTCCGATTCCGCCACCCGACCGCACCATCGAACTGCTGATCGAGAAGCGCAACGCGGCCGACAACGGTTTCAACATCTGGACCATCAACGGCACCTCATTCTCGATGGACAGCAACAAACCCGTGCTCGACGTGCAACGCGGCAAGCGCTACCGGCTGCGCTTCCGTAATGCCACCGACGACCTGCATCCGATGCATTTGCACCGGCATACCTTCGAAATCACGCAGTTCGCCGGTTCGCCGACGGCGGGTGTGCGCAAAGACGTCGCGATGCTCGGCGGCTACCAAAGCATGGACATCGACTTCGTCGCCGACCAGCCCGGGCTGTCGCTGCTGCACTGCCATCAGCAGATCCACATGGACTATGGGCTGATGCTGCTGCTCGACAGCACCTGAGCCGAAGCTATTGCGCCTTGATTCGATAGGTGCTTATATAGAAGGATGTCGAATCAATCCTCGTGTTGTCCGGCGCTGGGCGTGGCCGCCATGGGCGAGTCGCAGGCAGTCGACCTGGCGGCGATGTTCAAGGCGCTGGGCGACCCGGTACGGCTGCGGCTGTTGAGCCTGATCGCGAGCCACCCGGGCGGTGAAGCCTGCGTATGTGAAATCTCGGCGACCTTCGACGTCTCCCAACCGACGATTTCGCATCACCTCAAGTTGCTGCGCTCGGCCGGTCTGCTGGACTGCGAGCGTCGCGGCACCTGGGTGTATTACTGGGTCATTCCCTCGGCATTGCAGCAGCTTTCGTCGGTCCTGGGTTTCGACGGCCAACCCCTGGCTGCCGCTGGGCGGAGCAAGCCGTGACCGACACCGCCGCATCGCTGTCCACTCCGGGCGCGGCAACCGCCCGGCTCTCGACGTTGGACCGGTTTCTGCCGCTGTGGATCGGCGTCGCGATGGCAGGCGGCCTGCTGTTGGGCAGGCTTGTTCCCGGTCTCGGATCGGATTTAAGTACTGTTGAGATCCAAGGGATTTCACTGCCGATCGCGATCGGCCTGCTCGTCATGATGTATCCGGTGTTGGCCAAAGTCCGATACGACCGGCTCGACGAAGTGACCGCCGACCGCAAGCTGATGGCGTCCTCGCTGGTACTCAATTGGCTCGTCGGGCCCGCGCTCATGTTTGCTCTCGCCTGGTTGCTGCTAGCCGACCTGCCTCAGTACCGTACGGGGCTGATCATCGTCGGGTTGGCCCGCTGCATCGCCATGGTCATCATCTGGAATGACCTCGCGTGCGGGGATCGCGAAGCCGCTGCCGTGCTCGTCGCATTGAACTCGATGTTTCAGGTTGTCATGTTCGCCGCGCTGGGCTGGTTCTATCTCGCCGTGCTGCCCGGCTGGCTGGGACTGCCGCAAAGCGGCATCGACGTGTCTCCATGGCAGATCGCCAAGTCCGTGCTCATCTTCCTCGGCGTTCCGCTACTGGCCGGATACCTGTCGCGCCGTCTCGGCGAAAAGGCCAAGGGCCGCCAGTGGTACGAGACGCGTTTCCTGCCTCGTATCGGGCCGTGGGCCCTGTATGGCTTGTTGTTCACCATCGTCATCCTCTTCGCCCTTCAGGGCCACCAAATCACATCGCGGCCATGGGATGTCGCCCGCATCGCGGTGCCACTACTGGCGTACTTCGCGATCATGTGGGCCGGCGGATATGCCCTGGGATTCGCGTTGCGGCTCGGCTACCCGCGTACGACTACCTTGGCGTTCACCGCCGCCGGGAACAATTTTGAACTGGCCATCGCGGTGGCAATCGCCACCTACGGTGTCACCTCCGGGCAAGCCTTGGCCGGGGTGGTCGGGCCGCTGATCGAAGTCCCTGTGCTGATCGGACTGGTCTATGTATCGCTGGCGCTGCGCACCCGGCTGTTCCGAATCGAAGGCGACTGATGGCCGACAAGCCCAGCGTCCTGTTTGTCTGCGTTCACAACGCGGGGCGCTCGCAGATGGCCGCCGCACTGTTGAACCACCTCGCCGGAGACCGCATCGAAGTGCGTTCCGCGGGAACCGAACCCGCCGAGGACATCAACCCCGCAGCCGTAGCCGCGATGGCAGAACTCGGTATCGACCTCGTCGGCGCCACACCCAAGGTCCTGACCAATGCCGCGGTCCAGACCAGCGACGTCGTGATCACCATGGGCTGTGGCGATGCCTGTCCCTATTTCCCTGGCGTGTCCTACCGCGACTGGAAGTTGCCCGATCCCGCGGGCCAACCCCTGACAACCGTCCGCAGCATCCGCGACGAGATCGCCGACCGCGTGCGGGCGCTGATCACCGAGCTCCTGCCGACATCCACGACGAACATCTAACAGCAGATAGGAGAATCGCCATGTCCCGTGTGCAACTCGCCCTCAATGTCGACGACCTCGACGAGGCAATCAAGTTTTACTCCACGCTCTTTGGCACCCAACCCGCGAAGGTCAAACCCGGCTACGCCAACTTCGCGATCGCCGAACCGCCGCTCAAACTCGTGCTGCTGGAAAGCCCCGGGCACGGCGGCACATTGAACCATCTCGGTGTGGAGGTCGAATCCAGCGAGAGGGTGCATCAGGAGGTCGGTCGGCTCGCCGGGGAGGGCATGCTCACCGAAGAGGAGATCGGGACCACCTGCTGCTTCGCTACACAGGACAAAGTGTGGATTACCGGGCCCGGCGGTGAGCGGTGGGAGATCTACACCGTTCTCGCCGATTCCGACACGTTCGGGCCCCAAGACGAGCGCCCTGACCAAACTTGCTGCGCCACATAGCCGGGTGAAAACGGCGCAATCCGGATAGTCGACTCCGAGAAATCGCTAGCGACAGGACGCGGACATGGGGCTCGTCGGGGAGGCCATTGACCGGACCCGCAAACAGGTCGTGTCCAGGGTCCCCAAGGCAGACTTCGACCAGCGCGACCCTGACTACATCCGCGACCAACCGCCGGGCACCTGGTTGCTCGCGTCGCTGTACTTCCGGGCTGACGTGCAAGGGTTGGATCGAATCCCCAGCGAGCGACCGGTGCTGATGGTCGGCAACCACAGCGGCGGCAACGTGCCCCCGACACCTTCGTATTCACGCTTGCGTTCTGCTCGTACTTCGGCGTCGAGCGGCCGTTTTACCAGCTGGCCCACAACCTTGTGGTCTCGGCCAGGAGAGCGCGCTATTCCTCAACCGGGGGCAGTGGCTGGCCAACATGCTGATGGCGGATAAGTTGCTGCGGCTCAAGAGCATTCCGATATCGCTGGCATTGCCCTGGGGCTTGAACATCGGCGACCTGGCGGGCCACATTCCGCTGCCCACCAAGGTCGCAATCGAGGTGCAGGAACCAATTGGCGTCGACGGTGACGACGAAGCGGTTCACGACAAGGTAATCGCCAGCCTGCAAGCCGGCGCCGACCGCCTCGCCGCCAAACGTCGCTTGCCGGTGATCGGCTGATGCGCGTCGAACGCCGATGCGTCATCCGGGCCGACTGCGAGTCCGTCTGGAAAATTGTCAGCGACCCGGACTGTTACCCACAGTTCATGGCGAACCTCGAGCGTTGGGAAGCGGCGAACGACCAGGCCGCCGGTGTAGGTGCTCGCTATACCGTCCATTGGAAAATCGGTTCGGTGCCCGTTGGCGGTCTGATTGAGGTGGTTGAATTCGACGAGCGCCGCGACCTCGCTTGGGTGGGCATCACTGGCGTCGCGCTGCGTGGCCGGATCCGGCTGCGCGATGCCGCCGGGGGGCAAACGAAAGTGACCTCCGGCTGTCGTATCAGGCACCCGGCGGATTACTGGGCTACATTGCCGATCGGATTGCTGTGCGTCAGGTGGGCCGCACGCTGTCCGACACACTGAAGTCGCTCAAGCAACGCGCTGAGTTAGCTTCATAGCAATAGCGTTTCACGTCTTGCGCTGTTCTTTACGCAACGGACCGAATGCGCCCATGGACGCGAAATTCGTTGACCTACTGGGAACCCCAGCTTTACCCAGGGCCTACCCGGTCACGCGCGAGAATCATCCACACAACGAAACCCTTTGGTTCAGAGGGCTTGACGGCGTAGACCCAACCATCTCGGGCACTCGGGGCGTTCACAAGTCCATATCTCTGGCAACAGATCGTTCAAAGACGAACGGGGGAACTGCCATGTCACGTCGCACGAGCAAGATCATCGTCGCCTTTATCCTCGCCTTTAGCGCTGCCACAACATCCCGGTCGCAAGTAAGCTGACCGCGTCCCTCCGGGCGCATGGCCAAACCACTCCCAGATGACGACGTTGCGCGGCGCAAGCGGTTACGCCACCGGCCTCGGGATGTGCAACGTTGGCTAGGCCCAGTGCGGAGGTACTTCGCTGCCCGGGCAGTCGCCGTATCGGCAGTTGATATCCCGCACCACCCTCCGGACAACATTGCCGCCGTTGTCGCGGATGTATTCGACCTTGGCCTCGGCTGCCCGGCGGCAGTGGGGGCAGACTTCCATTTCAGTCTCGAAACGCGGCATCAGGTCGCCCTCCCCGTCGCGATGCGATTGAGGCGTCGCAGATGCCACGCCTCCGTGATTGATCCTGTTTGTCCGGCAACGGAGCGCTCGGGAAGCGCCACGCCGGCGACGCTCGTCGGTGTCTGGCTACTCCTGAGCCTAGAGCAGGGCTCATCGCGCCGGCCCCTATCGGGGCAGCACGCTACCGTCAATGTCCGGGCCGCGAAGTACCCGCGGCCCGGACAGACGACGCACAGCGCGCAGGGCACGCCACGAGAGTGCCGGCCTTGCGCATTACCTCAGCGCACCAAACGCCACACGTTGGCCCATCGGCCGGGCCACTCATTCCACAGCCACACGCGGTGTAGCTCATGCCCGTAGACCGGGTCGTGGGTCAGGAACCATTGGCAGATCCGCTCAAACTGCCTGCCCCGCCGACCTGGTTCGGGGTCAAGTTGGCCCAGCAGATCAGCGAGCGTCGCCATAACAAAAGAGACTAGAGGTCAGGGACTTGCGGCGACCGTTGGTTGCATCAGCAGAAATGCGGCGAGGCTTGAGAGGCCCTGACCTACTCGATGCGAACGAGTCGAACTGGACGTTTGTTGACGTTAACCACGTTGGGAACGTTAAGAATTAGCAGGTCAAGAGGTTGTCTGCGTTGGCGATTGCAGACCGCTACCGAAGATACTGCGGACGGACTGCGGACGCGAAGGCAACCGTTCGAACCATGACGGAGAGAGAGCGGGCGCTGGCCGTGCGAGGCGGTGCGTGAATCAACGTGGGGTCACCCCCACCCCCCTTTCGCCCCTGGGACCGTGGGTATCCTTTTCGTCGGGTCGAACGACGGCCTGGCGCAACCAGCGCCGTCACGGGTGGTGGTATGTGCTCGGAGTTGCGATGACGACGTCGGTGACAAGTCCCCACTGATGCACGCGTGAGTGATGCTGGATCTGCCAGTCGTGGTCCATCAGGGAGCTCACGTCGATGGGGCGACACCCGCCCAACAATTGCGGCGTAAGACCCCACAGGCCGGTCCAGGTTCGGGAGACGGCCCGTTCAAGTAGCCGGTCTCTGCCGTGGGTAAGGCTAGCCACGCAGAGCCTGCCGTCGTGGGTGAGTATTCGCCGCAGATCGTCCAGGACGGCCCGTGCATAGTCTTCATCGAGCAGGTCGAATACGAATGTGGACAGCACACGGTCCGCGAACCCGTCATCGGCAGGTAGCGGCAGTGAGCCGTCGACCAGCACTGCCTTGGCCCGCTCGGCCCAGGCGGTGAGCCGACTGGTGGCTATGTTTATCATCACCGGGCTGATGTCGACGCCGAGGTAGTTGACGTTGGCAGGCAGCGTCCCCAGCAGGCGCTCGGCCAACCGGCCAGTGCCGCAACCGAACTCGAAAATCCTCTGGTCTCCAGCAAGAGCCGAATTGGCCACCAGCCGGTCGATGGTCGCGTCCTCATAGAAGGCTTGCCAGTCCTGGACACGTCCGATTCGGTTGTAGACCGAACGGGCCTGCTTCAGACTAAGCGCCACGGGAGCGTCCTCCTCCCTCGGGGAGTGATTCTGGCAAGTCTCTCAGGTCCTCTGGCCAGCACACCTCGTCAACGAGCTGAGCCTCAGCGCACAGCGAGCAACTCCGCGAGTTCGTGGACGCTGGGGACCTTTCCGGCTACCACGACTTTGCCGTCGACCATCAGGCCAGGGGTCTTCATCACACCGTAGCCGGCGATCTGTGCGTAGTCGGTGACGGACTCGACCTCGGCATCGAGGCCGAGTCCGGTGAGCGCCTCGCGGGTGCGCGCTTCCAGCGCTTTGCAGTTGCGACAGCCGGGTCCAAGGATCTTGACGATCATGAGGTGAGCTCCGTTTCTTGCGGGTGAACTTGTCAACTGACGAGGTTGAACAGAAATCCGATGATGATGATGCCGACCGCCACCGTGCCGAAGAAGATCGCTAGCAGTGGAGGCTTCAGCACGCGGCGCAACATGACCGCCTGCGGGATTGACAGGGCGATCGTACTCATCGTGAATGCCATGACCGTACCCAGCGACATTCCCTTGGCATAGAGCGCTTCTGCGATCGGCACGACGCCCGCGCCGTTGACATACAGGGGTACGCCCGCCACGGTCGCCACGACGACGGCAAAGGGGTTGTCTGGCCCGGCCAGACGCACGAAGAACTCGGCCGGGACCCACCCGTGGATGACTGCTCCGATGCCGACTCCGAGCACAACCCATAGCCACACGCTCTGGAAGATGTCCTTCGTTTCGCTCAACGCCGCAGCGACACGTTCGCGCAACGAGGGCACACGACCCTCGGCGCGCAGAGCGGCTACCTTCGTGGTGAACACCACGTCCTCGACCCATCGGGTGAGATCGAAGCGGGAGTAGATCCAGCCGAGGACGAGAGACAGCACGCTGCCCGCCGCCACGTAGGCCGCGGCGATATTCCAGCCGAACTGGTCGCCGATCATGATCGCTGCGATCTCGCTGATCAGCGGTGATGCTAAGAGGAAGGTCAGCGTGATCGACAGTGGGATGCCCGCTGCGACGAAGCCGATGAACAACGGAATCGAACTGCAGGAGCAGAACGGCGTGACGACACCGAGAACAACGGCAAGGATCAGTCCGACAAACAGTCCGCGGCCTTGCAGGTAGTCCCTGGCCTTGTCCAGATCGAGGCTCGCCCGCAACATGCCGACGACGAACATCAGGCCAGTGAGCAGTAGCAGGATCTTCACCGTGTCGTACAGGAAGAAGTGGACGGCGCCGACCGCGCGGATGTGGATATCGAGTCCCAGCCAACCGACGATCGCATCCCAGACGTACTCATTCAGCGCATACGTGCCGACCCAGGCGACTGCGGCGAACACCAGGATCCCGATAGTCCGCGCGCGCTCCGACAGCCGGCCGGTCCCGCGACCGCTGGCGCGGGGAAGAGTACTCACCTATTTACTGTAGAGACGTCATCGACCGTTTACTGTCGGACAAGGACCTATGACTCCGCTACGCGCTCCTACCCGGGTGCGGCTAAGGCTAATGTCCAGTCGGCCCGGCGGGGTTGGATATGCGCAGACCTTCCCGCGCTCATGGCGCAATGGCAGCGCCCGTTGAGTAGTTCTTTGGCGTTAGCCGGCCGGTGTGACTGCGTTACCCATTATGTTGCGAACTAGGCCATCGAGTCGTTGCGTTCGGCGAGTACCCGATAAACGGTGGCACGGCTGACTCCCAGCGCGGCAGCGATGGTGCTCGCCGACTCACCGCTAGCGTGCATCCGCTGGGCCAGAGATGCCTTCGACTTGTCAAGCGCCTTGGGTCGTCCAATGTGCTGGCCACGTGCCTGTCGCGCTTCACGTGCCGCTGCACGGCGTTCCCGACCGAGTTCGAGTTCAAGTTCGGCGAGGCTGGCCAGGACGCCAGCCACCATCCGACCCGTCGCATTCGACGTGTCGATCCCCTCCCGCAAGGACCGCAAGATGATGTTCCGCTAGCCAAGCTCGCGAATCGTCGCCATCACTTCCGCAGCGTTACGGCCTAGACGGTCAATACCGACCACGACGATGGAGTCGCCCTCGCGTGCGTAGTCCAGGAGGGCGGCGAGGCCGGAACGCTGTTCGCGGGTCGAGGTGCCCGACAGCTTGTCGCTGTAGACGCGAGCCGCATCGACACCGGCAGCCGTGAGCGCATCAGACCATGCTCGTGGCGTCAAAAACCCAGCTAGTGTCGCGGGTCGCAAGGTTCTCGAAGTGATTCGGGGGCGCGAAGCTGACGAGACTGTTCATGTCCCAATAGTCTTTCCGTAGCCCGGACCTAACGCTGTGCCTTGACCTGGGAAAACAACGTGGCGAGCCAGCGTTGTGGTTCGAACTATTTGGACGTTAGCAACCGTCGGACGCAACGAACTCACCCGAGAATCATGGAAGTCGAATTGGGTACGGGCGGCGATCTGCCTTATGCGCTGGGAGCTAGAGTTATGGCCAAATAGCGGGAGATGTCGGGGCTTCGCCGTACCGTGGATTGACCACGCGAACTGCACCGTGTGCGCCACAAAGAGACCCGTGGAGAGCACCACCATGACGACGGTGGACAGAACTGACGGTACAAAATCGGCGCCGCAGCGGGTGTCACGAGGCGTCCGCTTTCTGGGCTGCGATGTGCGTTTATCCGACATTTCATTCGCGTTGGGCACTGATGGGACACCAAGGTTGGGCAGCGGACAGGTGACCCTCTCGCTACGCAACGACATGTGGCGAGTCTGGCTCCGAGAGGCGATCGACGCGGCTGTTGTCGCCGCCGTTGTAGCGGATGAGATTCCGCTGCTCTACGAGCAATTCAAAGCAGGCAATGCAACCGGGGAAGACCTAGACGACTTTCCCGGCACAACCGTCACAGCTAAGCGGTTCAAACACCCAGCATGCAATTCGCTCTGTACTTCGACGTGTAGGCCGGCTAATGCCCTGCCTGCGGCGACGCCCCTGGACAGGCCCGTCGGTCCGCAGTCCGTCGCCAGCAGTTTTAGTCCGCTCGGCGATAGGCTCAACCTAGTTGTCGCCCAATGTGGTTCGGGCAGCAGACTTGTTCACGAACCGTCAGCGCGTAGGAACGCTCATGCGGCACGAGCAGCTGCGCTCGCCAAGGATAGGTGTCGCTGGCACCGCGGACCCAACGTTACGCGCGGCCGGGTTAGCGTCTCGGGCACCGTAGCCTGATCAGAGGTTTCCGCGTTTTGCTCGCTACTGAGCGCCACCGTGTCGGCCTCGCTGCGGGCTAGAGCCACTATCGCGACAATCACCACTATCACCGCCGACGCCAGGACGATCATGCCCACGCCATCGGCGTTGAGGGTCTCGCCGAGCACCACGATGCCCAGAACCGATGCCACCGCTGGCTTGGCCACGGTCACCGTCGGCATTGAGGCGGTCAGCGCACCAGCGCGAAACGATGACTGCTGAAAGATCATCCCTGCCAACGCCGCCAGTATCCAGACATAGAACTCCGGCGCGCACAGCAGCGCCCCGAAACCATGTCCGGCCGCCGCGACGACGGCTTTGGTTAGCACCGCGAACAGGGCCAGCGACGAACCGGCCACCACCGCCAGCAGTACAGCCGCACGCGGACCGGGCCAAATGCGCGCACCCAGGACACAGAACACCAGTAGCGGACCCAACACCAGGGCCACCACAGTCCAGGTTGTCAGCGACCCCTGCGACTGCCCGGGCTTCGGGTCGCCCACCGCGACGACCACCGCCAAAGCGACTGCGAGCACCGTCGCCCACATCCACTGCCAGCGGGTCACCCGCTGATGGGTCAGCCGCGCATAGACCGGCAGGGCGAATAGCAGCGCCGTCACCTGCAGCGCCGTCACCAACATCACCGACCCGACCCCCAGCGCGGCGGCTTGCAGGCTGTAGTTGGCAACGGCTCCCCCGCCGCCAAGCCACCACCGGGCGTCGCGCAACGACATGCGGAACAACTCCCAGTGGCCGACTGGTTCGTCGGTGACCTCATGCGCGGACTGTTGACGGCTGACCGCGCCGATCGCGGATGCCAGCGCGGCGCACAGGGCGAGCACAACCGCGATATCCGACTTCAACATGGGACCTCCTCAAGATGCCGAGATCACTTCGGGCTAGACCCCGAAGTACACGCCGTACCTGCTCGTCGCGAGCGCTTTCAACAGCCAGAGGACCAGCCCGGTCCCAGCCAAGGTGCCCAGAGTCACAGTCACCATGAAGGCGACCCGGAAGCTCCTGGAGAGCGCCGACCGGAGAGGGTGCTGCTGGTCGACGGCAGTCGACGGGTGGATGTTACTGGCGGTCATGGCATTCTCCTCGTTGACTTCCTTTCGGTCATGTGCATTGTCGTTGCCTAATTCATGACGAATTCATGAAGGAAATGGTCATGGACAAAGCACTGCTTCCGGAATGACCGGGAAGCCAGATTGGGTTGCCTCTAGCGATAGGGTTTCCTATCCATTCAGCAAGCACTCGCGTGATCGAGTGCAACCAGCGTCGGTTGAGGCGCCCGCCCTGAAGTCGTCAGACGACCGCACCCGAAATCTCTGCTTTTTGGCGCCGCAGTTACTCGTCTCGAGTACCGTCATCGCGCAGCATCGCGAGCGTGACCGCCCCGCGTCGGAGGGCCTCATTGGCCAGACGGACCCGGCGATCACCCTCGGCAGGGATAGCGAACTTGTCGTACAGGTTTTGAAGATGTTGTTTGATGGCTGCCTCCGTAACGAACAACTCACGGGCCATCCGGCGAACTGAAGCGGCCTCTGGAAACGGATCGTCTGACACCAAGGGGCGACACAAGACGATCAGGACCTCAAGTTCACGCCGAGTGAGCCGCGGCGCCGCCGGCTCGGCAGTGATCGTCTGGTCGCTTGCGTCTGGTTCGCCGGCTTGCTCTACGTCCCAGAAGACCATCCTCGAACTGCCAATCCGCAACTGGTCTCCAGAACGCAGGACCCGTTCGGCGAAGATCTTCTCTCCGTTGACATAGGTGCCATTGCGACTTCCCAAATCCCTTATCGACCAAGCGGACCCGAGATTGTCCAAGATGGCATGCAACCTTGAAACGGTCGCGTCGTGCTCGAGCGACAGGACATTCGTCGAGACCTTCCCGACGGTCACTCGCTGGCCGCTCAGCATGAACAGCTCCCGCCCCGACGGTTTCCAGATCTCCAGGTGAGCCGACATAGAGACCTTCCTAACAGTCCAACTCTTACCTTGCACTCTCGACTGCCTACTGCCGGAGAACCAACCGCAGCCGGATCGTCTGCGAGTGGTCTGCAGACCTCTCCAATGCGTTCGCAACGTCAGCAACCGGTCCGTATGCTGTGGGCTACTCATACCCCACACTGAGCGGAGCCGCCCGCAGTGAAGGTGTTCATCAGCTATTCCGCCGACTGGTGGGTCTCGATAATCACCCCAGATCGGCGCGTTTAGACCTCGGTCAGACGAGCGATGTGGCGTCAAATACCCAGCTAGAGTCGCCCTTTGCAAGGCTTTCGAAGTGATTAGGAGGCGCGAAGCTGACGAGACTGTTCATGTCCCAATAGTCTTTCCAGACCGTGATCTTGCCGTCCACGACTTTATGTACCGTGACGAATCTCAGCACACCCTGTTCACCCGAGGTGAACCTCCAGGTTTCGGAGTGCTCGTACATCACGTCGTCGCCAGCCGACAACAGCACACCGTCGTGGTTCTCGTAGCCCGCGAGCGGCTCGAGTCCCATCTTGAGTCGCTTCACGGTGTCTTCGGGACCACGCGCCGCCAACGCGGGGACCGGCATGTCGACATAGAGGCAGTCCTCGGCGAGGAACGACTGGACCGCATCCCAGTCCCGCCGCGAAAGCGCCCGCCACAGCCCCAGTACGACATCCTCGACCGCGATCATAGAAACGTCTGCCATAGCGGCAAATAAACTCGCTCACCGCACAGGTGTCAACCGCCGCGCCGCAGGCGGATACTCGCCAGGATGAACCCGCTGCAGCGCTACATCGCCGACGAGATCGCCACCGACCACGTCGACGGCCTGCTGACCCGACGCGAAGCCATGCGGCGGCTCTCACTGCTCGGGCTGGGCAGCGCGGCCGCGACCGCGCTGCTGGCCGCCTGCTCGGTGGCACAGGAAGAGTCCGAAGTTCCCCGACCCACGCCGGCCCCCGAAACATCAACCGGCCCAGCGCAACCGCCCGGTATGGCGCACGCACTACCCACATCGTCGATCTCGTGGGGTGGGTCAGCGGGCCAGCTGCAAGGGGCGTGGGCGCAGGCGGCCGATCCGAAGGGCTGCGTGCTGGTGATCCACGAGAACACGGGACTCACCGACTGGGTGCGCTCGGTCGCCGGCCGGCTGGCCGGGGCCGGGTATTCGGCGCTCGCCATAGACCTGCTCTCCGAGAAGGGCGGAACCGCTGCGTTCCGTGATCCGGCGGAGGCCACCGCGGCGCTCAGCGCTATCGTGCCGGAGCAGTTCACCCACGACATGAACTCCGGCGTCGCGGAATTGAAGCTCCGCGCACCGGCGCAGAAGGTTGGTGTGGTCGGTTTCTGCTTCGGCGGGGGACTGGTGTGGCAACTGCTGGGGGCCGGCGCGTTGGGAGTCTCGGCCGCTGTCCCGTTCTACGGGCCGTTGCCGCCCAATCCCGACTTCGCCGGTTCCAAGGCAGCGGTGCTGGGTATCTACGGCGCCCTGGACACCAGGGTTACCGGCTCGCAAGCGACGGCCAAGGCCGCTCTGGACCGGTACGGACTGGTCAACGACCTGGTCGTCGAACCCAACGCCGACCATGCCTTCTTCAACGACACCGGCCCCCGCTACAACGCCGTGGCCGCGGCTGATGCCTGGCAGCGCCTGCTGGACTGGCTGAGGCGCTACCTCACCCACCAATGATCGGCCGCTAGGCGTCGACCGGGGCCATCGCTCGCGCTCGCCCGAGCGTTACCGGCAGGCTCGACCAGCCCCGCAGCACCCGGGTGTCCCGCCTGGTCCCGGCACCGGCCGGCCGAACGTCGGGGAAGCGGTCGAAGAAGGCCCGCAGCCCGACCTCGCCCTCGGCTCGGGCGAGCGCAGCGCCCACGCAGAAATGCCGGCCCCCGGAGAACGCGAGATGCCTTCCCGCATTGGGGCGTTCGATGTCGAAGCGATGCGGATCGGGGAACATCGACGGATCCCGGTTGGCGGCGGCCAGGTAGAGCAGTACCACGTCTCCACTTTTGATCTGCCTGCCGGCCAGCTCGACGTCAGTGCGGGCCTGGCGCACGGTGAGTTGCACGGGCGAGTCCAACCGCAGGATCTCCTCAACGGCGTTGGGCCATAACTCCGGACGCTCGCGCAACGTGTCGAGATGCTCGGGCGCGTCGAGCAGCATGCGAATCCCGTTGCCTAACAGGTTCACCGTGGTTTCGAACCCTGCGGCCAATACCAGCGCGGCGATCGCGGTAAGTTCGGCTTCGTTGAGATATGTTTCGGCAGAGCCGCTTTCGGCGGCCTGGATCAGCTGACTCATCAAATCGTCACCGGGTGAGCGACGCAATTGCTGCAGGTGATCGACGAGCCAGGCGTTGAATCCGGCGATCCCGTGCTGCACCGTGCGGTATTGGCGCCACGGCAACCCGATGTCCAGACTGGGAGCGGCCAGCTCGCCGAACTGCAGGACGCGCGGCCGGTCCCGCTCGGGCACACCCAAGATGTCACTGATGATGGCGACCGGAAGTAGCGAGCAATACCGTCCGACGATGTCCACGACACCGAACTCGTTGGCCAACTCGTCGAGGAGGTTGGCCGCGGTTTCCTCCACGCGATCACGCAACGCGGCGACCGCCCGCGACGTGAACACGGCCGATACCGTCTTGCGGTAGCGCGTGTGATCCGGCGGCTCGGTGGCCAGCAACGAGGGTTCGCGCAGCGGATGCAGAAGATCGTCGCGAGCGCGGCGTTCCAGCCATCGCACCGGTCCCGGCAGATTCGATCCCAGCACCAGCACCCGGAAGTCGTCGGAGCGCAGCAGGCTGTGGATCACGGCATGGTCGACAGCTAAATAGCCGACGCGGCTCTTCACCATTGGGCCCAGCGCGTGCAGTTCGTCGCAGAAAGGCACCGGGTCTGCCGCCACCGTCGGGTCGGCGATCAGCCTGGCCTGCATATCACCGCGCCGGAGCCCGATCGCCGCGACGCCCCGGATGTACCCGTGCATCGCCAGCCAGTGAAACCGCTCCTTCACAGCGCCTCCCTCGGACGGGCCGGTGGTCTTCGCAACAGCGTATGCCCGGTGCGGCCGCCAATGTTCGTCGCTAGACGGGCAGTTTCAGCACTCCGCGGTGATCTTGAAGTCCGTGGTGATGACCTTGTTGGGATTGCTGTTGTTGATCCCGTAGGCGCTGCCGGAGATCGTGTACGCGCTGTTGGTGACGTCGACGTGCGCTTCGCCCACCCCGCCTTGCCAGAAGCTTCCGGTGAATCCGTCGATGTTGCGGATCTTCACCCATTGCGGGATGACCCGAGATGCGCTGAACAACACCACCGCTTCGACCTGGCCGTCACGGTCACGGATGTCGATCGTCCGGTAGGACTGCAACTGGCTGCACTTGGGCGGACGTGCCGCATGGCTGGCGCCGCCGATGGTCAGGTGCGCGGCGGCACGCGGCGTCGTCTGGGGCTCCGCGCAGCCCGCGACACTGGCGACAAGGGCAAACCCGACCGCGACCAACCTGTACTGCATCACTTCGGCTCCTCTACTGCCGCTTCTGCATCAACCCGGGCAGCGCTTTGGCGATGCGGCCTCGGACAAACTCCGGGCTCAGGCCCTTGAGCAGGTCGATCATGCGAATGCTCTTCGGCACGTACCAGTGCAGCCGCTTCGGGTTGTGGTAGGCCTGCCATGCCGCTTCGGCCACGCTGGCCGCCGGCATCAACCGCAGCATCCCCTTCTTGGGTGCGTTGGCGCGCAGCTCGTCAGCGGTCATTGGCGCGCCGCCATCGGCGGAGTGGTTGGGCGTCGTGGTCAGGATGGCGGTGTCGATCAGACCGGGCAGCACGTCGGCGACGCGCACGCCGTGGCGCTGCCATTCCACGCTGAGCGCCTCGGTCAGTCCTTTGACCGCATGCTTGGTCGACGAGTAGACCGCGATGCGCGGCATGCCATAGGTCGCCGACGACGACGACGTCGAGAACATCAGGCTGCCGGGAGTTTTCTTGAGGTAGGGCAGTGCGCCGTAGGCGCCGGTCAGCACGGCTTTGTAATTCACCTCGACGACGCGCATCGTGGCCTCGTAGGGCACGTCCTCGAACCAGCCGGATTCGCCGACCCCGGCGTTGTTCCACATCATGTCCAGCCCGCCGCCGGCATTGTCGGCGCAAAAGTCCGCCAGGGCGCCGTCCAGGTCCGCCTTGACTGTCACGTCGACGGCGCGAGTCCACAGGCGCTCGTTGCCAAGCTCGCCGACGAGGGCCGTCAGACCGTCAGCGTTACGGTCCACGGCTCCGACCCGCCAGCCCTTCGCGTGGAAGAGCCTGACCCCTTCCCGGCCCATGCCACTGCCCGCGCCAGTGATGAAGACCGATTTAACGACGCCTGGCATACCAGCCTTCCCTGTCAGCCCGCCTCGACCACATCTTTGATGCGGTTCAGCGTCTTGGTCATATCACGGACGTTGCGGCGCTTGCGCAGAAAGCCGCCAAACAACCAGTAGACGCCGAGCCACGGTGCCGGGCTGAGCCGGAATGACTCGGTCACGTCCGTGCCGGCGCCCGACGGCGCCAAGCGATAGTGCCAATTGTTGACCGGTCTGTCGTTGAGCACGACCGCGAATCCGAATTCACGGCCGGGTTCGCATGCCGTGACTTCGCAGGTCGTCCAATAAACCGGCCCGATCTCGTTCCTCTTAACATGGCCGCGGAATTTGGCACCGAGGGCCGGGCCGGTCGCATCACCCAACCACTCGGCTTCAAAGACCTCCGGCGAGAACTTTCCCGTGTTGCGGACGTCTGAAATCACGTTCCAGATCTTGTCCGCAGGCGCCGCCATATGTACCGTTGCCGAACCTTCCATGGCCCGATCCAAACACATGCCCGGTCGTGGGCCTAGGCCGCGCCCGGTTTGATCATCAGTGCGGCATGGCGGCTTGGATCAGCCCGTTGATGAGCTCCTTGATGCCCTGCGCGGGGTGCGAGTACCAGCCGATCGGGAGGCCAGACTGAGTGCCGCACTTCGGCCAGGGCTCCACACCCTGGTCGGCGAAAAGCCGGTTGGCAACGGCGATTTGCTGATCGCGAGAGGCTGCGGCAGGATTGCCGACACCGCCGTATGCGGCCCAGGTGGCCGGTTTGAATTGCAGCCCGCCGTATTCGCCGTTTCCGGTGTTGGCGTGCCAGTTGCCTCCGGATTCGCACTGGGCGATCGCGTCCCAGTTGGGAGCCGGCGCCGCGCCGGCCTCGGCGGTCGCCGGGCCCAGGGTCGCTGCGATGAATCCGCCCACGATGGCGTACTTGACGAGAGGCTTCCCCAAGTTTCTCATGTCAAGCAATTCGGCATGTGTGTAGAAAGCGTTACCGATTTGATTGATTCGCGAGATAAGAACTTTATGGCATTTCTATGGCAATGAAATCGGCACGTCACCATCCCGCGACGACACGCTGGAACTGGTTAATTAAGCGCAATAAGACTGAGTCGCCAGCGATAACGCCTGCTGATAGAGGCTGCCGAGCTGGCGAGCACGGATAACGACAGCCCGCGCGGCGCCGAGCTGTGGGCCACATGTCGGCGCATGCAGGAGGTCCCAACGGGCCATGATCTGACTCATCATCGTCTGGTTGAGGCCGTCGATCTCCGACCGTGACGCCGACAGGTCGGGCGAACCAGCGGGCGCGTTCGACGGGTTGAGCTTCCAATCCGCGAAGCGGGTGTACTCGATTGCTTCGGTGGCGTTGATCTGGTCACCGAACACCCGGGTGACGTAGGTCGGGTCGATGTGTTCACCGGCGGCATCGGCGCTCAGCTTGGCGAGTTCTTCTTGCACGCGGCCCGGATCCTCAATGGCCCCATGCGAATTCCACTTGAACGCGGCGACCTGCTCGGCGATTTGCAGCCGTTGTGCGGCGGCATCGATCAGCTCCGTCAACGCGTTGGTGTCGGCGCGTGCCTGCGTCGCGGTCAGCGCAGTGACTGGCATCGCCAGCACCACGGCCAGAAGGGCCCTCAACGCGCTACTGCGCCTGACGATGGTCGTCAAGCGCAGTAGCGACATCCGGTATTAGGGGGTTATCCGCCGCCTCCGGGGGTAGCACCCAAGGTGGTCTGCAGGTCACCCTTCATCGCGTTGAGCTGAGCTCCCCAGTACTCCCAGCTGTGGGTTCCGGAGGGGGGGAAGTTGAACACGGCGTTGTGGCCGCCCGCTGCGTTGTAGGCGTCTTGGAACTTCTTGTTGACGCCGATCATGAAGTTGCTCTCAATGAACGTAGCCGGCAAATTGGCACCGCCCAGTTCGTTCGGAGTCCCGTTGCCGCAGTACACCCAGAGCCGGGTGTTATTGGCGACAAGTTGGCCGACGTTGACCAAGGGGTCGTTGCGTTGCCATGCGGGGTCGTTATCTGGCCCCCACATGTCTTCCTTCTTGTAGCCGCCGGCATCGCCCATCGACAGACCTATCCAGCCCTGCCCGGTGGACGGGCTGAGGTAGCCGGACAGCGAGCCGGCGTAGACGAACTGACCAGGGTGGTAGATCGCCAGATTCATTGACGACGCACCGGCCATCGAGATGCCCACTGCGGCGCTGCCGGTCGCCTTGACGCTCTTCTGCGACGACAGGTACCCGGGCAGCTCGCTGGTCAGGAACGTCTCCCACTTGTAGGTCGAGCAGCCGGCCTTCCCGCACGCCGGGCGGTACCAGTCGGTGTAGAAGCTGGACTGGCCGCCAACCGGCATGACGATGGAGAGACCGGACTTGTAGTACCACTCGAACGCCGGGGTGTTGATGTCCCAGCCGTTGTAGTCATCTTGGGCCCGCAACCCATCGAGCAGGTACACCGCGGGGGAGCCGTCTCCGCCGCTCTGGAACTGCACCTTGATGTTGCGACCCATCGACGCCGATGGCACCTGCAGGTATTCGACGGGCAGCCCAGGTCGCGAGAATGCACTCGCGGTGGCTGATTCGCCGGCAAGACCGATCAGACCCGGCAGGGCCACAGCCGCTGCCGCACCGACCAAAAGCCGGCGCCCCCAGGCCCGGATCTTCTCGCTCACGTCTGTCATACCTGTGCCCCTTGTCGGTCGCATGTCGTCGCGTGGTGCCCTCGCAGAATTTACCGTGTGAATAGGTCAAATGTCGATTGGGACGCGTTGTCATCTCGTTTTTGTTTCGGCCACTGCCCAAATAAAACCGAGTGCGATAAGTGATCGGCACAGCTTCCGTCCCCTTCTGCACCGCCCGTTGAAGCTCTCGCCCGCGCAAAAAACCAGGTTGAGGGCCTTTCGCAAAAACGAGCGATCAGGGGAGTGGCATGCGACAACAAAGGCTACAAATGTTGTCTAATCAAGATCGTCTGCCGATTTCGACACGCCCTACGGCGACGGCCAATCGGCCGAACGGTTACCAGCAATGACACGTGGTACGGCAGCGGACCACTGCCGGCGAGCCGGGGCCGCCGCGCTTGACGGGTTCGACAATTGGTTCGATTCCGGCGTCGGCGGCGCCCACGCCTAGGTTTTCCCAGGATCTGATATCGGTGCAACCGAACCCGCCACGACCGCGTAGGCTCTCACGAAGCAAGCCGATGGAGACCGAACGCTAACCGGTCCGTTCCGGCCCTTCACGAAACACCGCACCAGCGGAATTCATGGTGCGCGCTGGTTCGAAGGGGCCTCGGAGTCCGGGACGATTGAGGTGCAAACTTTGGACACGGTACTAGGGCTATCACTGACGCCGACCACCTTCGGGTGGGTCCTCGCTGAGGGGCACGGCGCAGACGGCACCATCCTGGACCACCAGGAGTCGGCGCTGCACGCCGAGCGCGGCGTGCGCGCTGTGAGTACCGCAGAACAGGTGGCACAAGAGGTCTTGCGGGTAGACGCGCAGGCCAACGCAAGCGATCACCATCTGCGCGTCATCGGGGTGACGTGGAACGACGAGGCGGCCGCCCAAGCCGCACTGCTGCTGGAGGCATTGACCGACGCCGGTCTCGACAATGTGGTGCCGGTTCGGCTGCTTGAGGCCGTCGAGACCCTGGCACGGGCTATCGCTCCGGTCATCGGGTACGAGCAGACCGCGGTCTGCGTTCTCGAACACGAGTGGGCGACCGTCGTCATGGTCGACACCCACGACGGCGAGACCCAAACGGTGGTCAAACACATCAGCGGCGGCTTCGACGGGTTGCGATCGTGGCTGACCGGAATGTTCGACCGCAGCGGATGGCGCCCGGGCGGTGTGGTTGTGGTCGGCGCGGACAGCGACATCGATGGATTCTCGTGGCAGCTCGAAAAGGCGCTGCCAGTCCCGGTTTTCGCGCAGACCATGGCGCAGGTGACAGTCGCACGCGGCACGGCGCTGGCGGCGGCTCGAAGCACCGAGTTCACCGACGAGCAACTCGTCGCCCAAACCAGCGAACCCGGGCCCGCCGCGCCGCCGCGGCGGCCCGGACACTTGTCCTACGCGGGGGCGCTGACCGCATTGGCCGCCGGCGCGGTCACCCTCGTCTCTTCGCTCGCAGTTGCCGTGGGTATTCAGCTCGCTCCCGACGCGGGACACGCATCGGCGAAGCATTCGGTACACGAACCGACGCCAGAAGTCGCCGAAGCCGCCACGCGGCCGGTTGCACCGCCAGCGGCCGCGCCACTCGCGCCGCAGCAGGCTGAACCGGTTTCGAAACCGGGCTCACCGGACGAGCAAGGCACTCCCGCCGAGCAGCAGCCCGACCCGAATGGCCCGCAGCCCTATTTGACCCGGATGCTCGAACACATACCGGGCGACACCGGCGATCCGACCACGCCGAACGCACCGGCGCAGCCTTAAGCTCCGCTCGGCTGCCTAGCGGCCTCAATCGTCCTTGACGTGAACCGCGGTGAAAGACAACATCACGTCGTCGGCGACCTGTACCGACCCCATCAGCAGCGAGTAGGGCTTGATGCCGTAATTGGACTGGCGAACCGTGGATTCGGCAGACATTCTCCAGGAGTCGCCGAGATCCTTTGTGTGCAGGTCGATTACGTGGTCGCACTGTTTGCCGCGGATCGCGAGCGTGCCGGTCAGCCGGTAGCCCTTTTTGCTCTTCTCGACGGCGTCGGCGGTGAAGCGGATTTCGGGGAATCGGCCGGCGTCCAACGAGCTGAGCGCGTTCGAACGCACCAGGGCTTTCTCGGGGCCCGAGAGCCCCTTGACGCCGCCCTGGCTGCTGACCACCTCGAACGAACCCGTCTCGACGACAAGCTCGGCCGCAACGGGATCGGCGCCGGCCCATCGCACCGTTGCCTGCCAGCGCGTCATCGCGATCGTGAGGCGGTGACCCATCCGCGCGGCACGGCCCTTGACGCCGGTACGAAGAAGCAGTTCACCGTCGGCAGCGTCCAGAGTCCACAAGTCGGCCACAGACCGACTGTATTCACATGGTCAAAACTGTGCGGTAGTGCGCTCGTCCATGTTCCATGGCCGCGTAGCCGTCGGCGGCCTGCGCCAGTGGCAATTCCTCGATCCACGCCCGCACGCCCGACAGCACAGCGAAATGCATTGTGTCTTCGACATCTTTCGACGTACCGGACGGGTGGCCGGTAATACTGACCCCCGGCGTGATGAGCTGGAGCGGACTGATCGGCAGCGGATCAGCGGTCACGCCGATGGTGATCAGTTCGCCCTGCGGCAGCAACCCGCCGACCGTGTCGGCCATGGCCGCGGAGTTCCCGGCGGTGCCTAACACCACCGCTGCGCCACCCAGGGCCTGCAGCGCCGCGGCGACGTCACCGCTGGTGGAGTCGATGTAGTGATGCGCACCCAATTTCCGGGCATCGGCTTCCTTGCCGGTGCCGCGTGCGATCGCTATGGTCTCGAAGCCCATCGCCCGCGCGAATTGCACTCCGAGGTGGCCGAGTCCGCCGACACCGAGGATCGCGACCCGGTCGCCGGGCATTGCCTTGGTATGGCGCAACGCGTTGTACGTGGTGACACCGGCACAACCCATCGGGGCGGCCTCCACGTCCGACAGCTCGGACGGAATCCGGGCCAGCGCATTGGCCGGCACCGTCACCGACTGCGCGTAGCCGCCGGGGTACTGCCAGCTCGGAACCTTCATGTTCGCGCAGTGAATGAAAATGCCCTTGCGGCAGGGATCGCAACGGTTGCAGTTTCCGCCGAACCAGCCCACAGCGACACGATCGCCGACCGCGAAGCCCTGCACGCCATCACCGAGTTCGGCTATGGTTCCGGCGATTTCGTGTCCAAGGGTGAGCGGCCACGTCATGTTCGGGAAGCCACCGCCGGCGAAGGCCCGGTCGGTACCGCACACGCCGCATGCCTTGACCGTCAGCCGTACCTCGTCACGGCCCGGTGGTGTCGTTTCGACCTCTGTCAGCTCCAAAGACCCGCCAGGAGACTGCATTTGGACAGCGTGATGTGTCGGCATTGGCCTACCCCCGTCGAATCAGTGCCTTAGTGCGCGACGGGGCATTCTCCAGCCCCATCGGTGTGGTAATCCACCTGCCAGTGCTTGATTCCATTGAGCCAGCCCGACCGGAGCCGTTCGGGTTTGCCGACCGATTCCAGATCGGGCATCGCGTCGGCGATCGCATTGAACATCAAGTCGATCGTCATGCGCGCCAGGTTGGCCCCGATGCAGTAATGGGCGCCGGTACCGCCAAATCCCACGTGTGGGTTGGGATTACGCAGGATATTGAAGCTGAACGGGTCGTCGAAGACTTCCTCGTCGAAGTTGGCTGAGCGGTAGACCATCACCACTCGCTGCCCCTTTTTGATCTGCACCCCGGACAGCTCGTAATCCTCTAGCGCGGTGCGCTGGAATGAGGTGACCGGGGTGGCCCAGCGGACGATTTCGTCGGCGGTGGTGGCCGGACGTTCCCGCTTGTACAGCTCCCATTGATCCGGGAAATCGGTGAAGGCCATCATCCCCTGGGTGATGGAGTTGCGGGTCGTCTCGTTACCGGCCACGGCCAGCAGGATGACGAAGAAGCCGAACTCGTCGTCGGAGAGCTTGTGGCCGTCGACGTCTGCCTCGATCAGTTTGGTGACGATGTCGTCCCCGGGGTTTTCTGCCCGGTCGGCGGCCATCTGCATCGCGTAGGTGATCAGTTCGACCGAGGCGCCCATCGCGTCGTTGCGGGCGAACTCGGGATCCTGGTCACCCACCATCTGGTTGGACCAGTGGAACAGCTTCATGCGTTCCTCCTGGGGCACACCCATCAGCCCGGCGATGGCCTGCAGCGGAAGCTCGCAGGACACCTGCTCGACGAAATCGCCGGAGCCTTCGGCGGCCGCCTTCGCGACGATCTGCCGGGCGCGCTCGTTGAGGTCGTCACGCAACCGTTCGACGGCACGGGGGGTGAAGCCGCGGGCGATGATCTTGCGGAGGTGGGTGTGCTGCGGGGCGTCCATGTTGAGCAGCACGAATTTGCCCGTCTCGCGCTGCTCGCGGACCGTGCCCTCGCGGTAGCGGGGCAGGGCGGTGTTCTCCAGGCTGGAGAACACATCGCTGCGCAGCGAAACCTCTTTGACGTCCTTGTGCTTGGACACCACCCAGAAGCCGCCGTCGTCGAACCCGCCGCAACCGTCGGGCTGTTCGTTCCACCAGATCGGCGCGGTGCGTCGCAGCTCGGCCAGTTCTTCCACCGGCAGTCGCTCGGCGTGAATGTCTGGATCGGTGAAATCGAACCCCGGAGGGAGATTGGGGATCGGCTTGGTGGTCGGCTTGGTAGTTGACAAGGCCCACTCCTCGATACGAAGTCTTCTAGTCGTATGTCTTGTGCCAAATAAACCACTGCTGCACCACCGTTGGGAAGCATTGACACAACTTCGCCCGACCAAACTGCAACATGTTCACCGGCGATGAGTTCCGGGCATCAGGACACCGACGGCTGATGATCGAGCCCATCCTGCTCGGCGGTGGCAAACAAGTGTTCTCCCGTGCTGGCCGGGCGTGCGCTCGAGCTGGTTTCGGCGGCGACAACCGGGACCGGCGTCGTGATCTGTACCTACCGGCCAGTGCGCTGACGAGGGGCCGCGCGAAACGACCTTGTGGCGCGCGGCACAATCGATATGCTTTTGTCCAGGTCACCGGCACACCGACGGACCAGGTGACGCTCACGCGAAGGGGTGGAGCGCATGATTCGCGAATTACTCGGCGTCGCCGCGATCACGGCCGGCGCCGTCGCGGTCGCACCGTGTGCGGCAGCCGGTTACGAAGGCGACGTACCGGGGATGAACTATCAGGCCTCGTTGGGTGCGCCGTGCGACAACTACGAACGGTTCATCTTCGGACGCGGCCCTAGCGGCCAAGCCGAAGCCTGTCATTTCCCGCCGCCTAACCAGTTCCCGGCCGCGACCACTGGCTACTGGGTGATCTCGTACCCGCTGTATGGAGTCCAGCAGGCCGGGGCCAAGTGCCCGGGCCCGCAGTCGGCGGCACAGTCCGACGCCGGACTGCCGATGCTCTGCCTGGGCGCCCAAGGGTGGCAAGAAGGCTGGTTCACCGGCGCAGGGTTCTTCCCGCCTTCCGGGTAATGATCGTGTCCGAACGTCGGCCGGTCCAAAGTCCGATTCCGCGGTGGCTGCGCTTCGTGCTGACGTGTGACCGTGCCGGCTCGGCCTGGTTCATCGGGACCGGCTTCTTCTTCGCGCCGGTGCTCGCGGCGTTGTCGCCGTGGCCCGGCGTCAGCGCCGCGCTCTGGGCAATTATCGGAGTGGCGGGGCTGTGGCTGGGGCTGCTCGGTATCGCGATGGCCGTGGGGTTGGCGCGGATACTGCGCTCCGGCGCCGAGATCCCCGAGGACTATTGGCGCTCCCTGGTCAACTACTGACCCTCTAGAGTCGTATCAAAGTCCGCAACGATAGGAGACTCCGGTGGCGGTCAACCCCAAAGACGCCGTGGACGCGGTCAAGGACATCGCGACCAATGCCGTCGAAAAGGCTTCAGACATCGTCGAAAACGCCAGCGACATCATCCGAGGCGATCTCAAGGGCGGTGTCAGCGGCATCGTCGAGAATTCGATCGACATCGCGACCCACGCCGTCGAACGAACCAAGGAAGTCTTTACCGGCGGTAAGTACGACGTAGACGAGGACTAGCCGACGAGTAGCCGCCGTTAGACGGTGGCAGCCTCGTTGAGCTCGTCGAGCCGGTTCGTCGCCTCCAGGTACTCCTGCACCCAGCGCTCGATCACGGTCGACGTCTTCTCCACCTTGTTGAACTGCCCGACAACCTGACCGACCGGGTTGAACGCCACGTCGACGGATTCGTTGGGGTACCTGTTCGTCGCCCGCACCGCCATGCCGGAAACCATGTACTGCAACGGCATACCAAGCGGCTTCGGGTTGTCCGGGTTCTCCCACGCTTCGGTCCAGTCGTTGCGCAGCATGCGGGCCGGCTTGCCGGTGAACGAGCGGCTGCGCACGGTGTCGCGGCTACCGGCCTTGACGTACGCGGCCTGCTGAACCGGAGTATTCGAGGATTCCTCGACCATCAGCCATTGCGAGCCGGTCCATGCGCCCTGGCAGCCCAGCGCCAGGGCCGCGGCGATCTGCTGGCCGCTGCCAATGCCTCCCGCGCCGAGGACGGGGACCGGAGCCACCTCCTTGACGACCTGCGGCCACAGCACGACGGAGCCCACCTCACCGCAGTGCCCGCCGGCCTCGCCGCCTTGGGCGATGACGATGTCGACGCCCGCGTCGGCGTGCTTGCGTGCCTGAGAGGGGGAGCCGCACAGCGCGGCAACCTTGAGTCCGGCTTCATGGATGTGCTTGATCATGTCCGCGGGCGGGGTGCCGAGCGCGTTGGCGATCATCTTCACCTTGGGGTGCTTGAGCGCCACCTCGACCTGGGGCGTGGCTGTCGCCTCGGTCCAACCGAGCAGTTGCAGGGTGTCGCCGTCGCTGTCCTCGACCGGCACGCCGTGATCGGCCAGGATCTTCTTTCCGAAATCCAGGTGTTCCTGCGGAACCATCGCCTGGAGTTGTTTGGTCAGCTCCTCGGCGGACAGGTTCGAGTCCATGCCCTCGTACTTGTTCGGGATCACGATGTCGACGCCATACGGGTGGTCGCCGATGTTCTCGTCAATCCAGTTGAGCTCGATCTCCAGCTGCTCGGGCGTGAAGCCGACCGCTCCGAGCACGCCGAACCCCCCGGCCTTGCTGACCGCCACCACGACATCGCGACAGTGCGTGAAGGCGAAGATCGGGAACTCGATACCGAGTTCGTCGCAAATAGGGGTGTGCATTACAACTCCTGGGATGCTGGCCGAATTGGAACGTGTTCTAGTTTAGTACGCGCGCCCATGACGTGGCCAGTGGCCCCTGACTAGCACCCTGCAACTACGACGCGTCGCTGCGGCACGTCAGAACGCCAGGGTGCGGGCCACCCACAGGCTCAGGAACGCAAGCATGCACCCGACACAGACGAGGTGATCGCGGCAGACCGACCGCGCCAGGCGGCTTTGTTCGGGCACGCTATCGGTGCGATGGCCGAGCCGAACCGCGTCGGGAACCGTCTGCGTCAACGCCAGCATCGCCGGGATACCGCCGAGTCCGGCCGACAGCACCAGCAGCCACGCTGGATCTTGTCTCAGGGTTGCCTGAAAACCTAACGCGCCCAACAAAATCAACATCACTAGAGCGATCAGCCGGCTCATCGGTCGCGACGTGGTGGTCGCGCGGTGGTAGTACCCCGCAACGGAAGCGAGCACGGGCTCGGGCAATTCGTCACCCGCGGATCGGTGCCTCAGAACCTGGACGTCGAACATCAAATCCATCCACAGGACGGCAAAAAGGAACCCGCTGCAGGCCGTGAGCAAGGGAACCATGCTCATCCACCTCCGGTTCACTCATTGGCATCGTCTGGTTCAAACGCTACGAACTCAGCGGCTCGAAGACGAATACCTGACGTGTGCCACTTCGCTTGACATAGGTGTCATGCGCCGGCCACATCTCGATGAGTTTCGCCATGTTCCGGTCTGCCTCGTCCGCAGTGGCCAGTCGCGACACATAACTGGAAGTGACGCCGTCAATCTCGACGCGCGCCGTTGGTTCGGCGAGCAGGTTTTTTGGCCAACTCGACGCTGTCTGCAGGCCGAAGTCCTCGCAGACGGCCACGAGATTCTTGGCGTCGCGCACGTAATACACCGGCACCGTTCGCTCTTTGCCACTCTTTCTGCCCGTTGTGGTGAGGAGCATTGTCGGCATCGCAGGACCGCTTATAGACAGGCGACCCCGGCTCGCGTGGATCAGCGCCCGGTCCAGCCGCGAGCCGACGTGCTTGATGAACATCGAGAACCAGCGATAGTGGCCCAGCTGCCGCGTTGCGCGAACGTACAGCTCGTACACCTGGTTCGGCCTGTCCTGCCGCATTGCCCAAGAATCCCACGTCTTTGGGATTCGCGCGCCCGGCCCGCGAAACCACTTGCGCCACTTACGTTTCACCGCCCCGGTGTGGGGAGTTTTGTCGGTGGTCCGTCGTATCATTCGAACATGAGTTCGATGAGCCGTGAGGAGATCCAGGAAGACTACGACGCTTTGCGCGCCATAGTCTCCCGCGTCCAACGGCATACCTATGATTCGCTGACCACCCCGGAACGGCTGGGGCTGTTGGAGATACTCGAACACCAGACGCGCCGACTCCACGTTCCTGGTCACCAGCTGATCAACCAGATCGATCACGAAGCCACACCGGATGAGCTAGGCGGAAGACTCACCAGCGCCTTGTCGGACCGGTTACACATCAGCCGTGCCGAGGCAGCACGACGGGTAGCCGAGGCCAGCGATCTGGGGCCACGGCACGCGCTGACCGGCGAGCAGTTGGAACCCCGGTTGCCGGCCACCGCCGCCGCGCTGCGCGACGGCGCCATCGGCTCCGGCCAGGTAGCGGTAATTCGCGCATTCTTCGCTCAATTGCCGCAGTGGGTGGACGTGGAAACCCAAGAATGCGCCGAACAACAGCTGGCCCACCAAGCCGCCCAGTTCAGACCGGAGCAGGTACGCAAGCTGGCGGACCGGCTCGCCTATTGCCTCAACCCTGACGGCAACTTCACCGACGTCGATCGGGCACGACGACGTGGGCTGACGTTAGGCAAGCAGGACGTCGACGGCATGTCGCGGTTTAGTGGCTGGCTGACGCCGGAAGCGCGCGCCACGTTCGAGGCCGTCCTGGCGAAATTGGCCGCTCCCGGCATGTGCAACCCCGACGACGCCACCCCCGTCATCGACGGCGCGCCGGGGGAGGAGGCGATCCAGCATGACTCCCGGTCGACAGGCCAACGCAACCATGACGGACTACAAGCCGCGCTACGCGCCGTGCTGGCGAGTGGAGAACTGGGTCAGCACAACGGGTTACCGGTAACAATCATCGTGACGACGACGCTCCGAGAATTGGAAACCGCTAGCGGCACGGCGCTCACTGGCGGCGGCACTCTGCTACCCATGAGCGACGTCATCCGCATGGCCCGCCACGCACACCACTACCTTGCGATATTCGACAAGGGCCGCGCGGTAGGGCTTTGTCACGGAAAGCGATTGGCATCTGTCGGCCAAAGAATTGTGCTCTACGCCAAGGACCGTGGCTGCTCCGCACCCGGCTGCGACGTACCCGGCTATCTGTGCGAAGTCCACCACGTCGACGACTACGCCGCATGCCTGACCACCCACATGGACAACCTCACGTTCGCCTGCGGGTCCCACCATCGGTTGGTCAAGCCCGGGGGCTGGAACACCCGCAAACGCGCCGATGGCGACACCGAATGGATCCCGCCGCCCCACCTTGACCGTGGCCAGCCGCGCACCAATACCTTCCACCACCCCGAGACGTCGCTAAGCGGTGACGACTCTTGATCCGCTCCGTTGGCAGCAGGTAGCGTAGTGCTGCCAATTACGAAACGGTCCGTAGCGTAATAGGATTCCCCGTCCACCGAAAGGATCGGCTCGATGCGCAGCCCCTACTCCGGCCGCCCTTTCACCACGTCAACGCCGGAGATCGCGGCCGCCTTGGAGGACGTCAGCATCCCCACGTTGCTGCTGTCGCTGGTCCATATCACCGGAGACCCGCGATTCATTCGCGACTACAAGCAGATGGGTATCTTCCTCAACGAGGTGCAGGGATTCATGTCGGAGGAGGACAAGGCCCGCGCCCGCGCCGAGGCGCTGACCGTGATCAGCGAGTATCGCGACCGGGGCTGTCCCGAGCCCGAGCCGCTGAGCCCGGAACTGATCAGGGAAATGATGGACTGGGCGGCCTGCGAGCACGTTCCCGACGACTACCTATCCCTGGTCGCCGAAGAACTGGACCTCGACGGCGTCGACCCGCGCCGGCCGGCGGCGATACCCGCCGAGCGCGCAGCCGACGTCCCGGTCCTCGTCGTCGGATGCGGGGAATCCGGACTGCTGGCCGGCGTTCGGCTCAAACAAGCCAACATCGGATTCACGATCGTGGAGAAGAACGCCGGCCCTGGCGGAACATGGTGGGAGAACAGCTATCCCGGGGCTCGCGTCGACGTGGCCAACCACTTCTATTGCTACAGCTTCGAACCCAACAACGACTGGACGCATTTCTTCGCCGAGCAGGACGAGCTGCAGGACTATTTCACCCAGGTGATGAAGAAGCACGACCTTGCCGAGCACATCCGTTGGAACACCGACGTTCTCGGCGCTGAATGGAACGACGACGAGGGCCTGTGGAACGTTTCGCTGCGCGACGCCGACGGGCAGACCAGCACACTGCGGGTACGCGCCCTGATCACCGCGGTCGGCCAGCTCAATCGGCCGCAGATCCCCGAATTCGACGGCGCCGAAAGCTTCGAGGGCCCGTCGTTTCACTCCGCGGCCTGGGATCACTCGGTCGACGTCAGCGGCAAGCGGGTCGCCCTGATCGGTGCCGGCGCCAGCGGCTTCCAAATCGCACCCGCCATTGCCGGCGACGTCGAGCACCTCACCGTGTTCCAGCGGACCGCCCAATGGATGTTCCCGAATGCGATGTACCACGACGAAGTCGGTGACGGTGTGCGCTGGGCAATGCGCAACCTGCCGTTCTACGGACGGTGGTACCGGTTCCTCGTCCTGTGGCCCGGCTCGGACAAGGGCCTCGACGCGGCCGAAGCCGATCCGAACTATGCCGACCAAGACGCGGCGGTCAGCGACATCAACGCCGCCGCCGCAATGATGTTCTCCCAGTGGATCACCAGCCAGGTCGGCGACGACCACGAGCTGTTGGCCAAGGTGATGCCCGACTATCCGGCCTGCGGCAAACGGACCCTGCAGGACAACGGCAGCTGGCTGCAGACACTGCAGCGCGACAACGTCGAACTGGTCCGCACACCGATCCAGAAGATCACCCCCGCCGGAGTCGTCACCGAAGACGGCGTCGCGCACGAGGTCGACATCATCGTCTACGCCACCGGGTTCCGGCACACCGACGTGTTGTGGCCGCTAAAAGTGACCGGCCGCAACGGAATCGACCTGCGCGAGATGTGGGGCAGCCGACCGTATGCCTACCTGGGCATCACCGTTCCGGAGTTCCCGAACTTCTTCATCATCTACGGGCCCGGCACCCACCTTGCCCACGGCGGCAGCCTGATCTTCCAGTCAGAGCTGCAGATGCGCTACGTCGATCAGTGCCTGCAGCGATTGGCCGACGCAGACGTGCATTCGATGGAGCCCAAGTCCGAAGCCGCCGCCGATTGGCATCAGCGGACGCAGACCCAGATCAAGAAAATGGTGTGGTCACACCCCGCGGTCAGGCATTCCTACTTCAAGAACGCCGACGGGGAGATCCACACCGTAAGCCCGTGGCGCCTCAACGAGTACTGGGCCGCGGTCCGCGAGCCTGATTGGTCTCAATTTATTGTGCGACAAGGAAAGTGAGCACACCACTATGCGCACGGTAGTCGTCGATGGACCCCGCAACATCCGGGTCGACACCCGTCCCGATCCCGTACTTCCCGGACCCGACGGAGCGATCGTCGAAGTCACCGCCGCCGGCATCTGCGGATCCGACCTGCACTTCTACGAGGCCGATTTTCCGATGCCCGACCCGATCGCGCTGGGCCATGAAGCGGTCGGCACCGTGGTGGAAGTCGGGCCCGAGGTGCGCACCGTCAAGGCTGGCGATCAGGTCATGGTGTCGTCGGTGACGGGCTGTGGCAGCTGCCCGGGGTGTGCCACCCGTGATCCGGTCATGTGCTACTCCGGTTTTCAGATCTTCGGCGGGGGTCTGCTCGGAGGTGCACAAGCAGATCTGCTCGCCGTGCCCGCGGCCGATTTTCAGCTGCTGAAGATGCCCGAGGGCATCAGCACCGAACAGGCATTGCTTCTTACCGACAACCTCGCCACCGGCTGGGCGGCGGCGCAGCGCGCCGACATACCATTCGGCGGCACCGTCGCGGTCATCGGCCTGGGCGCGGTCGGACTTTGCGCGCTGCGCAGCGCGTTTTTCCAGGGCGCCGCAACTGTTTTCGCCATAGATAGGGTCAACGGTCGCCTGGACCGCGCGGCGCAGTGGGGTGCCACGCCCGTCAAAGCGCCGGCCCTCGAGGCGATCATGGCGGCCACCGACGGACGTGGTGCCGACGCGGTGATCGATGCCGTCGCCACGGATGCCTCTCTGACCGACGCGATCAACACCGTCCGGCCCGGTGGCACGGTCTCGGTTGTCGGTGTGCACGATATGAATCCGTTCCCGCTCAACGCGTTGGGCTGCCTGATTCGCAGCACGAGCATGAGATTCACCACGGCGCCGGTGCAACGGACCTGGCCGGAATTGATCCCGCTGCTGCAGTCCGGCCGACTCGACGTCGACGGCATCTTCACCACGTCATTGCCGTTGGACGAAGCCGCCAAGGGGTATGCAACCGCCGAGTCTCGCTCGGGTGACGACGTGAAAATCCTGCTCAAGCCTTAGTCCTCGTCGCGGCGAACGTGGTTCGCCAGATAGCGCAGGGTCTGCATCGGACGGCGCCTCACCGAGGCGAGGCACATCACCGGCCAGCCGTGTGCCGCGGCCGCGGCGGCGGGGCCCGAGCGGGGGTTCACCGGTCGCGGATAGCCGACGACGGACATCGACGCCGCATCCTCGTCACCGTCGGCGTAGAAGTAACTATGTTGCACCGCAACGTCGTTGTCCGTGCAGAACTGCTGCACCGCGGCCGCCTTCGTCGTGCCCCACACAATCGGTTTGAGGATTCCGCCGGTCAGGCGGCCGAGGTCGTCGAGCTCGAAACGATTGCACTGCACGTTGGAGATGCCGAGAAAGCGGGCGACCGGCAGCGCCTGAATCGAGAGCGCCGATGAACTCATCACGACGGTATGCCCGCGTTCCTGATGCGCTTGCACGATTTCACGCATGTGCGAATACAGCCGCGAGGCAACACGTTCGACGAACAACCGCTCGCCCAGCTCATCCAGGTCGACCAGTGATTCGCCTTGCAGCTAGCCCGCGGCCCGGACGATGAGGTGCTCGAATTCCAGGCGGCCGAATCGATATCGCAGCGCCGCGTCGAACACGCCGACGAGCTCTCCGATCCCGACCTGCTGGCTCCGGATCCGTTCGCCGACGTGAACCGCTGCCGTGAAACCGTCGACCAACGTCCCGTCGAGGTCGAAGAACGCCCCGACCTTTGGTCCCGGTGAACTGGCGGCGATCTCGGCAATGGCATCGTCGGGGGAGAGCATCGTCATCGTCACCACGTCGACTCCATCCGTTACCGGGTTGCCGCTATGTACTGCGAATGCATGAAACTGTCGATCTTCACGTCGACGTCCGGCGGCGTCATGCCGTAGCCGGCCTGCAAATCGAGGGTGTTGCGAACGGGCTCAACGCTCCAGCCGTGTGCCGCCAGCCATTCGGCGGGATCGCCTTTGGGCTCGTAGGTAAGCGCGGAGAAGTCCACATCACCGGACACGTTGACGCCGGGGTGGTTGGTTTCCAGCGCTTCGAGCTGATCGTGGTCCAGTCGCGATCCCAGTGCGCCGATGGCGATTCGGCTGCCGGGAGCACTAAGTCCGCTGATCCGGGTAAAGAGCGTGTTTTGGGCCTCATCGGTCAGGTAGGGCAATATCCCCTCCACGGACCAGGCGCTGGGCCGTTCGGTGTCGAAGCCGGCCGCTTCCAACGCCCTGGACCAGTCGGTGCGCAGATCGGCGGCGACCTCTACCCTGGACGCCTTCGGCACCGCGCCATGCTTGCCCAGCACACGGCCCTTGAATTCCAGGACTTTCGGCAGGTCGATTTCGAAAACGCTTGTTCCGTGCGGCCATTCAAGGCGATATGCGCGAGAGTCCAATCCGGCGGCCACTATCACTGCTTGTCGTATCCCCGCGCCACCCGCGGCGGCAAAGAAATCGTCGAAGAAGCGCGTTTGCACGCCGTACAGACGCGGGAAGGCGGTCTCGTCGTCGTTGGTTCCCGGATTGGCAAGCACACCGGCCAAATACGGGTCCTGTGACGCCTCGATGAATACCTTTGCATAGTCGTCGCGGACCAGCGGTTGCGCGCTCACCGCGTGCAGCGCGCGCCATCCGGCGACCAGAAGGGCGGTGTAGCCGACGCTGCTGACGATGTCCCACTGGTCGTCATCGGAGCGGAGCGAGCCGAATTCAGGCCCGGATTCCGGCGCGGTGCCCATGATCGCCCCTCCTGTATCGATCGGCCAAGACGCGCGCCGACATATCCAAGGTACCCGCGGGGGCTTGCTCAGAGCTCGAGAAACACCGTTACCGGTCCGTCGTTTACCAATTCGACCTGCATATTCGCGCCGAACAAGCCGGTTTCGACGTGGGCGCCAAACCCGCGCAACGCCTCCGCGAACGCCACGACCATTGGTTCGGCGACCGTTCCGGGGGCCGCGGCGTTCCAGGATGGCCGGCGGCCCTTAGCGGTATCGGCGTAAAGCGTGAATTGGCTGACAACCAGGATCGGCGCGTCGACGTCGGCCGCGGATCGTTCGTCGGCGAGAATACGTAGGTTCCAGAGCTTTTCGGCAAGGCGGCGCGCTTTGTCGACATCGTCGCTGTGGGTGACACCCACAAATGCCAGCAGTCCCTGGCTTTCGGGCCGGATGGCACCCACCACCTCGCCATCGACGGACACCGCTGCCGACGAGACCCGTTGCACCAGAACCCGCATGCTTCGATGCTGCCAGGCCGGATGGGTACGCTCGTCAGGTGTCTGTCCTAGTCGCGTTTTCCGTCACCCCACTCGGCGTCGGTGAGGGTGTCGGCGAGATCGTTGCCGAAGCGGTTCGGGTCGTGCGTGATTCCGGTCTGCCCAACAAGACGGATTCGATGTTCACCGTGATCGAAGGCGACACCTGGGAGGAAGTCATGGCGGTCGTGCAGCGCGCCGTCGAGGCCGTGGCCGCTCGCGCTCCCAGGGTCAGCACCGTGATCAAGGCGGACTGGCGAGTCGGGGCCCAGGATGCGATGACGCAGAAAGTCGCCACGGTCGAGCGCTACCTCGCCGACGGTTAGCCGGTGCTTCCGGCCGGGCGGGCGAGTGTGCGCTGACGGCTTCGCGTGTGCGTCCAGGGCAGCGTCAGCACACACTCGACGCCAAGGACGCACACGCGAGCAATCCGGCGGGCCGACCGGGGAGCGCGGGTGCGTAGGCTCATGCCGGTGAGCGCACGCGCAGGCATCGTCGTCACCGGAACCGAAGTCCTCACCGGGCGCGTCCAAGACAGAAACGGCCCGTGGATCGCCGACCGGCTGCTGGAACTGGGCGTGGAGCTGGCGCACATCACCATCTGCGGCGATCGTCCTTCCGATATCGAGGCGCAGCTGCGCTTCATGTCCGAGCAGGGCGTGGACCTGATCGTCACCAGCGGCGGCCTGGGTCCGACGGCCGACGACATGACCGTCGAGGTGGTGACGCGCTTCTGCGAGCGCGAGCTCGCGCTCGATGAAGAAGTCGAGGCCAAGATCGCCAACATCCTCAAAAAGCTTATGGCGCACTTCGATTCGGAAAGTTTCGACGCGGTGCGCGCCGCCAACCGCAAGCAGGCCATGGTTCCAGTCGGCGCGCAGGTGCTCGATCCGGTGGGCACCGCCCCGGGCGTCGTGGTGCCCGGAAAGCCCACGGTCATCGTGCTTCCCGGACCCCCGCGCGAGCTTCAGCCGATGTGGCACACCGCCATCGAGACTCCCGCGGCGCAGCAGGCGATCGCAGGAAGGACGATCTACCGCCAGGAGACCATCCGGATGTTCGGCCTGCCCGAGTCCGGGCTGGCCGAAACGCTGCGTGACGCGCAGCAATCCGTCTCCGGATTCGAGTCGCTGGAGATCACCACGTGCCTTCGGCGGGGTGAGATCGAGATGGTCACCCGCTACGAACCGGACGCGGCGGACGTCTACGCCCGACTGACCCAGCTGCTGCGGGAGCGGCACGGCCAGCAGCTGTACTCCGAGGACGGATCGCAGGTCGACGATCTGGTCGCCCGGTTCCTGTCCGGGCGGCGGATAGCCACCGCGGAGTCCTGCACCGCGGGCCTGGTGGCCGCACGGCTGACCGACCGGCCCGGATCGTCCGACTACGTGATGGGCGGCGTGGTGAGCTACTCCAACGAAGCGAAGGTGCAGCTGCTCGGCGTCGACCCCGCGGTGATCGAAGCGCACGGCGCGGTGTCAGAACCGGTGGCCGAGGCGATGGCGGCCGGCGCACTGCAGCGCTTCGACGCCGATACCGCAGTCGCGATCACCGGAATCGCCGGTCCCGGCGGAGGAACGCCGGAAAAGCCGGTGGGAACGGTCTGCTTCACCGTGCGGCTTGCCGAAGGCCGAACCGACACCCGGACAGTGCGGCTTCCCGGCAACCGCTCCGACATCCGGGAGCGCTCCACGACGGTGGCGATGCACATGCTGCGACGCGCGCTGAGCGAGCAGGCGCCTCTTTAAGTCACTTCACTTCCGTTGGAATAAAAGCGGTTTCGGCAGTACCGAAACGAATTCCGGTCGCATCCTTACCAATCAGCGTCAGGAACGCGACGGCGAGCAGCACTGGGACGATCGTGACGACCAACGCGAACGGGTAGCCGTGCGTCTCCGCCAGGCGTTCTTGGATGGGCAGGTTGAACGCGGCGAGCAGATTGCCGAGCTGGTAGGTCACGCCGGGGTAGAGGCCGCGGATGGCGTCCGGCGACAACTCGGTCAGGTGCGCGGGAATCACACCCCAGGCGCCCTGCACGCAGACCTGCATCAAGAACGAGCCGAGGCACAGCATCGCCGCGGTCCGCGAGAAGGCGAACAGCGGGACGATCGGTAGCCCCAAGATCGCACAGAAGACCACCGTGTAGCGGCGGCTGAACCGTTGCGACAGAGTGCCGAAGAACAGCCCGCCGAGGATGGCGCCGATGTTGTAGACCACCACGATCCACTTGACCGTCACACTGTCCAGACCGGCGCCGTGGTTGGCCGTCGACCCCAGGAAAGTCGGATAGACGTCCTGCGTGCCGTGGCTCATCCAGTTGAAGGCGGTCATCAGCAGCACCAGGTAGATGAACCGGCGGATGATCGTGCCGTCTCGCAACACATCGCGAATCTTGGTGTTGGTGAGCTTCATCTGGTCGCGGGCGGCTTCCCACACCTCGGACTCCTGCACCCGGTAGCGGATGATCAGGCTGATCAGTGCCGGGATGATGGACAGTCCGAACAACCAGCGCCACGACAGCCCCAGCCAGTCCATCACCACCAGCGACCCGATGCTCGCCAGCAGATAGCCGAATGCGTAGCCCTCTTGCAGCAGCCCGGAGAAAAAGCCGCGCCGCTCGACGGGGACCTTCTCCATCGCGAGCGCGGCGCCCAGTCCCCATTCCCCGCCCATGCCAAGGCCATACAGCAGTCGCAGGATCACCAGGACGGTGAAGTTGGGCGCGAACGCACACAGGAAGCCGACGACCGAGTAGAAGATCACGTCCACCATCAAGGGGGTTCGCCGACCGACCCGGTCTGCCCAGAGCCCGAACAGCAAGGCGCCGACGGGGCGCATCGCCAGGGTCGCCGTCGTAATGAACGCGACTTCGGCCTTGCTGTGGTGAAAAGTCTTCGCGATATCGGCGTAGACGAACACCACGATGAAGTAATCGAAGGCGTCCATCGTCCAGCCGAGCATTGCCGCAATGAACGAGTTTCGCTGATCGGCGCTGATCTTTTCTCGTGCCACCAAAGCATCCTGGCGCACGCGGCGCGTTGGCGCGAGCCGGTTCCACACTGAAAACGGCGAGAGTAAGTTCCCGATACATGCGAATCATCGATGCCGACGGACATGTCGCCGAGAACTCCTCGCTGGCGATCGAAGCGATCAAACGCTGGCCCGATCACGTCAAGCCCAGCACCGACAGACGCCTCAGGTTGATGATCGAGGGCCGCAATTACCCGGAGGATCGCGGCCCGGGTGCGGGGTGTCCGCCCGAGCACGGAATCAGCAAGTCGCCCAACATCAACTGCTCGTCGCCCGATGGCGTGCTGGGTGACGCCGACCGCGATCACATCGACACGATGGTGCTGTACCCGAGCCTCGGGCTGTGCGCGCCCAGCCTCGAAGACCCGGAATTCGCCGCGGGATTCGCGCGGCTCTACAACCAATGGATCGCGGATTACTGCGCCTCGTCGGGCGGCCGGTTGCGCGGCGTGGCCGTGACACCGATCGAACACGGGCAGCTGGGCATCGACGTCATGACCGAGGCCAAAGAACTCGGGTTGGTCGCGACCCTGGTCCCGCCGGCGCTGAAGACCCGCAACCTGGACCACCCCGATCTCGACCCGTTCTACGCCGCCGCAGTGGACCTTGCGATGCCGCTCGGCGTTCACGGCGCCCCCGGAATCCATCTGCCGAAGATCGGCGTGGACCGCTTCACCAACTACATCCAGGTGCACTGCATCAGCTTCCCGTTCGACCAGATGACCGCGATGACTGCGATGGTCTCCGGCGGCGTCTTCGAACGCCATCCGCAGTTGCGGGTCGCCTTCCTCGAAGCGGGCGCGGGCTGGGTGCCGTTCTTCATGGACCGCCTGCACGAGCATTACGAGAAGCGAGGGGACTGGGTCGAGCGGGGCTGGCGGCGCGATCCGCACGAATATCTGTCCGCGGGCAACATCTGGGTGACGTGTGAGCCCGAAGAGCCCATCCTGCCCGGCGTGATCGACGTGCTGGGCGCCGACTTCATCATGTTCGCCAGTGACTACCCGCACTGGGACGGCGAGTGGCCGGAGAGCACCAAGCACCTGCGAACCCGCCCGGACATCAGCGAAGAAGCACGCGAAAAGATCGGCGGTCGCAACGCCCAGCGCTTCTACGCGCTGAACTGACCCGCGCGGTGGCAGGATCTTCGACATGGGTCCTTTTCTGCTTCGCGCCACATTGACGGGTTTTGCCTTGTGGATCGTCACCCACTTCGTTCACGGGCTGAGCTTCGTCGGCGGCAACACGCCGCTGGAGAGAGTCGGCATCATCTTCGTCGTCGCCGTGATCTTCGGTCTGGTCAACGCGTTCATCAAACCGATCGTGCAGTTCTTGTCGATCCCGCTGTACATCGTGACTCTCGGCCTCTTCCATATCGTCGTCAACGCGTTGATGCTTTGGCTCACCGCACGGATCACCGAACACACGACGCACTGGGGGCTGGCGATCGACCACTTTTGGTGGACGGCGATCTGGGCGGCAATCCTGTTGTCGATCGTGAGCTGGCTGCTGTCCCTGGTGATCCGCGACGTCGACCGTCACACTCGAGCCTGATCCCTCAGCGCGCCTGCCACCGCGGTGGTCGTTTCTCGGCGAAGGCGCGCGGGCCTTCCTTGGCGTCCTCGGTCTCGAAAACCCGGTCGCTGTGCCGGGTCTCGTTGTCATAGGCCGCCTCAAGCTCGAGCGTCAGTCCTTCGACCGCAGACTGTTTGGTCGCGAACACCGCGAGCGGCGCGTTGGCCGCGATGCGCTCGGCATAGTCATAGGCCGTGTCTAGCAATTGGTCGGCCGGGACCACCTGGTTCAGCAGCCCCATGGCCAGGGCTCGTTGCGCGTCCACCATGTCTGCGGTCAGTAACAGCTCCATCGCCAGGGCGTAGGGAATCTGGCGCGGCAGCCGCACCGTGCTGCCGCCGCCGGCGAAAAGCCCGCGCTTGGGCTCCATCACCGCGAATCGCGCGTCGGGCACCGCGACGCGGATGTCGGTGCAGCCCAACATTTCAAAGCCACCCGCGACGCAAGTGCCGTTTACCGCGGCAATGATCGGCTTGTACACCGGGAACCGATGGAGCACGGCGTGGATGGCATCAAGCGCGTCCCATCCCTCGGGTTTGGGAAGGTCTCCGGTCAGTTCCGGAATGAATTTCTTCAGATCCGCCCCGGTGCAGAAATCGCGCCCAACGCCGGTGACGACGGCGACCCACGCGCCGTCGTCGTCACGGAAGTCTGACCATGCGTGCGCCAAATCGCGGAAATGTTCCATATCCAGCGAGTTGCGCGTCTCGGGGCGGTTGATCGTAATGGTGGCAATGTGAGCGTTAAGCGCGTAATCGATGCTCACTGGTGTGCCACCGTTTCGGTTCGTCGTTGCTACCGTTACTGAAATAGTAAGGGTTTCAGTGACCTTCGGCCGCGAGCCGGCGCAGGGAAAATGAGCGATTTGCGCAATTCACGTCGGTAAATCTCAATTGCACATATGCTCAGCAACGACGTGAAAACCGACGGGGGTCGGTTTGACGACAACCTTCCGACCTTATCGGGAAAAGGACGGCGTCGCCCGATACTGCCCACGACGACGGGATGTCGCAAAGATGGACACTGCCGCAATTGGATTCTCACGGCCCAACAACGGGTCGTATCTTGGCCATGCGCCAAGCGGCCTGCGCACGGTTACCGAGCGCACCGGTTCCTCGGTGGTCGTCCGCGTCGGCGGTGACATCGATGCCAGCAACGAGACCGCCTGGCAGGACGTGCTGAGCCGCGGTGCCGCGGAAACCGTCGCTCCCGGCCCGTTCGTAATCGACGTCTGCGACCTCGATTTCATGGGCTCGTGCGGTTATGCGGCGCTGGCGCACGAGGCAACGCAGTGTCGCAATCGCGGCGTCACGCTACGGCTGGTCACCTGCCAACCCATCATGGCCCGAACCATCGTCGCCTGCGGACTGCGTCCGCTGCTGCCGACATACCCGACCGTGGAGACAGCGCTATCTCCAGTCAGCGATCACGGCTGACCAGGCGCACTACCTCGCGCGCACAACCCCAGGACAGCGTCACACCGTTGCCGCCGTGGCCGTAGTTGTGGATGCAACGTGCCCGCCCGAGCGGCTCGACGTCCAATCGCACCGAGGGACGATCGGGACGCAGCCCGGTAATCGTCTCCATCACCTCAGCCTCGCCAAGTCTCGGCTCGATCCGGCGACAGCGCGCCAGGATGCGGTCGGTGATGTCAGGCTCTGCAGTGGTGTCCCAGCGATCGGGGACGCTGAGCCCGCCGCACACCACGCGCTGCGGGTGCGGAAAGTAGCAGACCCACTCCGGGCCCTTGTTGATCTCTAGAAACAGTTGCCGCAGACCAGGATTGGCGAGGACAACATGCTGGCCGAACAGGGGCCGCACCGTGTCGTCACCGACCAGAGCCCTCGCGCCGAGACCGGAACAGTTGATCACGATCGGTGCGGCGTCGGCGGCTTCGCCCAGCGACTGCACGGGGTGTTCTTCGATCTCGCAGCCGGCCGCGGCAAGTCGCTGCGTCAGATAGTCGAGGTAGTGCGGCATGTCGATCATCGGCAAGGTCGAGCGAAACCCGACCTCGAAACCCTCCGGCAGCTCGGCCTGCTCAGCCGGCCGCAGCTCGGGGATCAGCCGCGCCGCGGACGACATCGCCTCGGTCGCGGTCAACTCGCCGACGCTGATCGCCGGCGCCATTTGCACGCCGGTGTCGGGATCGGTGGCCAGTTCGCGAAACACCCCGAGCGAATATTCGGTCCACGCCAGTGTTTCGGTAGCGCGTTCGGCCGGCCGGGGCGGGAGCCACACCGCACCGGCAATCACCGAGGTCGTCTGCTTTGGCATTGCGGCGGTCCACACCCGCACCGGCCACCCCGCTTCGGCCAGACACAGCGCCGATGTCAGTCCACTGACTCCAGCACCGACGACGACGATCTGTTGGGTACCGGCCACGACGCCACGCTATCCAAAACGGGGCGATCGGGGATCACGGCTGGTCGCCGTCACGCTCCGATCAGGTGCCGGGTACGCGCTGTCCGTTCGGCGCGAGCAGGCCGTTGAGAGTGCCGATGATGCCCTGTACCTGGGCGCCGGCGACCGGCCCGGCGACGTCTGGAGGCGGGCTGGCGTCCGGGGTCAGCTGCCAGGGCTGGCAACCGTCCGTCTTGAACGCTTTGTCCGTGGGGTCGATCTTGACGACCTGCGGTTTTTTGCTGAGCGAGTTGTCGATCAGGGCGCCGTCGGGGTTGGACGTGCGCTTCCAGTAGCAGGTGCCGTTGCCGATGGGGCCGCCACTGCTGTAGATGCCCGGCACGATGTCGGTACCCACCGCGTAGAGGCCGTCTTTGTCCATGACCGTCTTCGGCGCGGAGCCGGGCGGAGCCGGTGCCGGTGCTGCCGACGGCGAGGCTGCCGGCGCGGGTGACGCCGGCGCTGATTGCCCTGGTGACGGCCCGGGTGCCGGTCCCCGCGTGTCGTCCGGATCGGCGCTGGCAACGACCGTGGACGCGGCCCAGCCCGCGACCATCAGACTCGCAGCAGCCAACCTTGCCGCAGTAGGAACTCCACCCATAGAAATCGAGGGTACCGGGGTCGAGAACCGAATTCACCTCGTTGTGAAATCAGCCGAGCAGCTTCGCAACGCCTAGGCCAGCCGCCGCACTGTGCCGGCGTAGCCGAGCGCGTGCTCGTACGTGTCGAGGTTGTCCCGCGAGATCTTCGCGTGCACCGGCCGTTCCAGGAAGAAGCGCAGCACCGGGTTGTAGGCGTGATACGTCTCGTGGAACGTCAGCACGGTGGTCCCGTCGGGCTGCTCCTCGAGTTGGTGATAGCCCTCGGCGCGCGACCACAGCGGGGCGCCGACGGCCACATACCGCGACAACTTGTTGAGTTCCGCCTCGGTCACGGTCTCCCACGAACGCGCCCTGCCCCCGGACAGCAGGTACTTGGGGACCGGGAAGATGCAGGTGCGGACCAGACCCTCACCGGCTTCGTTGCCCTCGTTCAGGATCTCCATGCTGCCGGTCGGCCATGTGAGGACCCGCGGGCGCGGGGCGTTCGGCGGTGCCGGCGGATGCAGCACCCGCCAGACTTTTTTCGGCGGCGCGTCGACGTGGAATCGCACGGTGTAGGACTGCATCAGCTTTCTCCATCAGCCGGTATCCAACTGTTCCAGAACGTGATGCTCTCCGCGGGCGGCCGCGTGGCCGGCCGGAAGTCGGTGCCGATCGTGTAGGCGACGGGGAACAGCGCGGCCTGCGTCACCGTGGATGGAATACCGAGTAGCTCGGCCACCTCCTGCTCCTTGAACAGATGCATCGTCGTCCACACCGATCCCAGGCCACGCGAGCGAAGCGCCAGCAGAAAGCTCCAGCCCGCCGGGATGATCGATGCCCATGCCGCCGCGGCGATGCCCGGTTCCGCAGTGTCGATGCGCTGATTGAGGCAGGGAATGACGTGCACCGGAACCTGCCCCAGCGTTTCGGTCAGGCTCATCGCGCTCTGGTAGACGCGCTGCGTCTGCGGGTCGGTCGCGTTGTCAACCGCGTACGCCAGGTACTGCGCACCGATGCTGCGGTAGATCTCGGCGATGGCCGCGCGCTTGTCCGCGTCGGTGATCACCAGCCAACGCCAGTCCTGCGTATTGCTCGCCGTGGGCGCTTGCATCGCCAGCTGGATGCACTCCAGAATCACGTCGCGGCTGACCGGTCGGCTCAGGTCGAGGCGTTTGCGCACCGACCGTGTGGTGCTCAGCAGTTCGTCGACGGTGGCGAGGTCCATGGGTTCCTTCCGATGCTTGGTTAGAGGTCGATGGCGCAAGACTGGTCGACGCCCAGCACGGTCAGGGAGCGCCCCAGGCCGAGGAACACCGCGACGCACAACGTGAGATCCAGAATCTCCTCGTCGGAGAACGACTCTCGAAGTCGTTGGAAGAACGCGTCATCCATGGACGCGTGGTCGTTGGCGAAGCGCTCGGCGTACTCGATTGCAAGGCGCTGGCGCGCCGTGTAGCCGGGGTAGCTGGCATATGCGGCGACGTTGTCGTAGAGCTCGGGTGCCACGCCGGCGTCGAGCACCGACTGCGCGCGAAAACCCGAGCAGGCGACGCAGTCGTTGATCTGCGCGATCCGCATTCTGGCCAGCTCACGCTCGTCGGCCGGCAGAATGCTCTGCTGATACGCGCCGCGGATCATGCGTTCGACCATGCCGCCGAGCTGCGGACGCAGCGACCAGATCATCGCGGCTTCTCCACCGGGGCCATCCGGCACATCGAGCCTTGCCATGGGAGAACTCCTGCCCGGTAAGGACGATACCGACTTGAGCAAACCAGATTCTCAACTCGGCTGTCTAGGTCACCGACCGGGCCTAATTGCGCATACGACTAACCCGGCCTGGACGTGCATACGGCCGGGGTTTACCGTCCGTTGGAGCGGCCTTGCCCTCGACGCCGCGAATGGGAGGTCTGTGCGTGCTTTTCATGCACGAACTACACACGGTGCGCGGCCGCAAGGAAGACGACTTCGAGGCGGCGTTTCGCGACGGCTGGATGCCGATACTCGCACGCGGCGACGACGCTCGATTGCTGTGGTACGCCAACCAGGCGCACGGCAGCGGCCCCGCGTACACCGTCGTCACCGTGACGGCCGTTCGCGACGGAGCGGCGTGGGAGCGGCTGACGTTGCGGGTGCAGAAGGGCGACCTTCAGGAGTGGATGCGTGGCCTCGATGAACTCCGCCACGAGGTGGACGCCAAGCTGCTGATGCCGCTGCCATGGTCACCGCTTGGCGAGGTGCGGTTCGACGGGGTGCCGGCCGACGGGCGAGAGCACGAGATGACCCTCTACATGGAAGACACCATGTGGCCCTACGAGGACAAGTTCGAGGAATACATCGTCCGCTGCGGCGAGGTGTACGCCAGGAGTCTCGATGAGCCATCCTCAATGCTGACGATGCACGCGGCATTCCAGCCCGCACTCGGCAGCCATGTGCGGCGCGAGGTGATCCTGATGCAGCGCATCAGCCGGCCGGACGCGCTGCTCGACCTGCTCCGCACCCATATCCCCGCCGAGTACCGCGCGCCGGGCACCTGGATGTACGACGCCCTGGACCTACGCGATCAGTGGAGCAGCCGGTTGCTGCGCACCTCCGAGTGGTCACCCCTGTACTGAGCGGCGCATGAACACCGGGACGATCCATGACGCCGCCGCCAGCGGCGAACCCACCCGGCCCGCGCTCATCGTCGACGGGCGCACCGTCAGTTATGGCGAGCTGGCGACGGCAGTACGCCAGTGCGCGACGGGCCTGGCCGCGCACGGCGTCACACCCCGACAGCGCATCGCCGTCGTCGATGGTGGCAGTCTGCTATCGATTGCCGCCTTGCTCGGCGCGGCGCGCATCGGCGCCGCGCCCGCGCTGATGAACCCCGCGCTGACGCCGCTGGAGTTGCAAGGCCTGCGCAAAAATGCCGTCTGCGCCGATGTGGCTGTCGCGGGGGAGCAGTACGTCGACCGGGTCCGGGAAGCGGGTGCCCCCACGGTGTTGACGCTCGCCGATCTCGCGGGCCGCCCCGGGTCACCCGCCGTCGACGCGGATCCCGATGCCGACGACGACCGCGACGCGCTGATCCTGTTCACCAGCGGCACAACGGGACTCCCAAAGACCGTCAGCATCACCGGCCGTCAGCTCACCAGGCGCATCACCGGAATGTCGCGACCCTTCCGGGCGGGCGCGAAGCCCTCGGTGAGCATGCTGAGCGTCCCGCTGTTCCATGTCGGCGGCGCGCTGGGTGTCCTCGGCAGCTTGTATTCGGGCAACACCGCGGTGATACAGCAGCGGTTCGACGCCGGCGAATGGCTGCGCCTGGTGTCAGAGCACCGCGTCAGCACGACATTCATGGTGCCGACGATGCTGCAGCGGATCCTCGACCATCCCGACTTCGCCGGCACCGATCTGTCGTCTCTGATCGCCATTGCGTACGGGGCCGCGGCCGCGCCGCTGAGTCTGGTGCGCAGGGCCATGACGGCGCTGCCGCACGTGGCGTTGGCCAACGTATTCGGTCAGACCGAAACCCTTGGCGCTTACACCACTTTGATGCCAGACGATCACCGTGATCCGGCCCGCGCCGGCTCCGTCGGCCGGCCGCTACCCGGAGTCGAAGTGCGAATCGTAGACCCCGACACCGGCAACGACGTCAATGCCGGAGCGATCGGCGAGTTGTGGGTGAACACGACCCAGAACGTCACCGAAGGCTGGCTGCGCACCGGTGACCTCGCCCGCCAAGATGCCGACGGCTACATCTTCCCTAGCGGCCGACTGAAGGACACAATCAATCGCGGGGGAGAGAAATTCGGACCGATCGAGGTCGAGGAAGCATTGCGTTCACATCCGGCAGTCAGTGATGTCGCGGTCGCCGGGATCGCCGACGACGAGTTGGGCCAACGCGTCGGTGCCGCCGTGGTGGTTTGCGCCCCGGTGACACTCGACGAGTTGCGAGCCCACTGCCGCGAGTTGATCGCCTACTTCAAGCTCCCCGAGCGATTGGCGATCGTCGAAAACATCCCCTACGGCGCAACCGGGAAGGTCAATCGCGATCAGCTCGCCACGCTGATCGCCGATGACGCCCGAGCTTAGGAGTCCAAGTGCTATTTCTGCACGAGACCCACAAGGTGGTGGGCATGCGGCAAGACGAATTCGAGGCTGCCTACCGCGAGGGGTGGATGTCTACGCTGGCCATCGAAGACAATGCTCGGCTGCTCTGGTACACCAACCACACACACGGCACCGGGCCCTCCTACACCGTGGTCACGATCACGGGCATCGCCGATGGCGCGTCGTGGGAGAGTCTCGCGCGACGCACCCAGCGGGGCGATCTGCAGCCTTGGATGCGCGAACTGGACAACCTACGCCACGAGGTGACGGGCAAGCTCCTGCTGCCGGTGGCGTGGTCCCCGTTACAGTCGGTCGACCTGGCGACCGTGCCCATCGACGCTGGAACACACCCACTGAGCCTCTTCATGGAAGACACCGGCTGGCCTTCCGCGCCGCTCGACGACTACATCCGCTCCTGGAACGAGATCTACTATCGGCCGCTGTCCCAGGCGCCGGCACGAATGCGGATTCTGGACATCCAGGCCTGTTTCCAAGTCGCGCACGGAAGCTATCAACGACGAGAAGCCATGCTGTGGCAGAAGATTGACGACTCCAACAACTATGCGGCACTCGTCCATCTGCTGACCAAAGAGGTGCCACCCGAGTACCGGGCGCCGGGCAGCTACATGTTCGAAGCCCTCAGATATCGCGATCAGTGGGAGAGTCGGTTGCTGCGGACGTCGGACTGGTCGCCCCTGTACTGAGCGTCACGCCCGGCCCAGGATTCGGGCGGCGCCGCTTCGTCGAGGCCGCAGTGGCTACCGCGGCAGAGTGCGGCACCTGATATCGGTTGTGCGCTCACGGCTTTCGGTGTGCGTCCACGGTGGCTCCCTGCGGCGTGTCGTCACCTACGGCGCACACCGGACTACTGACCCGCCGCAGAAACGGCTCGGCAATCGCCAGGAACCCCTGCGGATCCGAGGAGAAGACCACGTGGCCGGTATCCAAGACCTCGAGCCGGGAACCAGGGATGGCGTCACGGGTGGCGCGCCCGGCGCGCAGCGGTATCGCGATGTCTTTCTTGCCCCACACGATGAGCGTGGGCGCGGTCAATTCCGCGGCACGGCTTCGCAAATCATGCTCGGGCGTAGCAAAGCTACGCCACAGCCCTGTTTCGGTCCGGATGCCCTCGGCTGTTTTCGTCGCAGCGATGGCACGCTCAACGATCTCCCGGTCGTTGTCGGTCTTGGCCTTCATGTAGCCCCGGATGAACGCCGGCGCGCCAAGCCGGACAAAGGCCCGCGAGCCGATGACCCGGCAGAAGGCGCGCGTCGCCGGGCCCAATGGGGCGAACCCGCCGGCGTTGACCAGGACCAGCCCCGCGACGCACTCCGGCCGGTTGATCGCCAACCGCGCGGCGGCGAAGCCGCCGACCGAATTTCCGATCAGCACAGCCCGTGTCAGGCCCAGGCCGTCGACGACGTCTTCGAGTACGTCGGCGAAGAGTGGGGCACTGGGTTCGACGGCGGGGTCGACGGGATCGGAGTCCCCGTGCCCCGGCCAGTCCACGGCGATGACGCGATAGCGGCGGGCCAGCGTCTCGAGGATCGGGTCGAAGTCGCGGCGGTCGTGCAGCGTTGCGTGCAGTAGTAAAACCGTTGGGCCACTGCCAGTTTCGTTATATGCAACCCGGCCTGCCCTGGTGTGGATAGTCGGCATAGGAGTTCCTCTCGCGGCGTTGACCGACTGGTCGGTCATGCCGTACGCTACATCGATAGGAACGTCATGACAAGGACGGAATCGAGATGCGACAAGCCCCACCGCCCGAAGCGCCGTTTGCGGACAAGATGGCTTACTACCGCACGCAACACACGTCGAAGGGGGTCAAGACGACTCACCTCGTCGGCATTCCGACCATCGCGGTCGGCCTGCCGCTGATGTTCGCCAAGCCAAGGGTCGGCGCCCCGATGTTCATCGGCGGATGGACCATTCAGATCCTCGGTCACCGACTGTTCGAGAAGAACCTCCCGTCGACCCACAAGGGGTGGATCACCTATCAACTCACCGGGGTGATCGACGTCTGCGAGCAGTACGGCGAAATGCTGGCACGGCGCAGCCAGCGCAGGGCGGCACTGCGGTGAGACCCCCGGAACCCGGACGCAATGCGCTGCTGGACGCCGGGCAGCGCCTATTGGGAACCGCCGACTTGGCCAGGATCTCGGTGAATGCGATCGTCGCCGAGGCCGGCATGGCGAAGGGGAGCTTCTACCAACACTGGCCCAGCCGCGCCGAGTACGTGCGGGCATTACATGTCCGATTCCACGACGAGCTCGTGGAATCGATCGGCGCCGCTATGGCCGATCTGCCGCCCGGACACGATCGGCTCGAGGCGGCGATGAACACCTACCTCGACGGGTGTTTGGCCGAGCCGGCCACCAAGGCATTGCTGGTTCAGTCCCGCACCGAGGCCGGGTTGACCGATTTGGTCGCGGCGCGTAACCACGACGCGGCGACCCTGATGATGCCCGACCTGGAGGCGCTCGGCTGGGTATCGCCGGAGCCGATCGCGGCGCTGCTCGTCGCGGCGGTCGCCGAAATCGCCCTCGTCGAACTCGATGCCCGGCAGCGCGACGACGAGTTGCGCCGAGGTTTGCTTCGGCTCGCATCTCGAACGCCCACGGCGGGTTAGGCCAGCGGCGTCAAGCCGGAGCGGAGCAAATCCAGACTCGCGATCACCAGCTCACCGAGATCGTCGACGCAGCCGTTGTGGCCCCAATGCTCCACTGCCACAACGAGAGCCGCCGCCAGGGCAGAGCCCGCGACCTGAGCGCCCAGCTCTAGATTCGGCGCGTCCGGATTGCGGTTCCTGACGAAATCGGTCAGCACCGCAGCGAACGAGGATTGCACCACCCGCAAATGACCGGCGATGCGTTCCGCACTGATCAACTCGGTGCGGGCGGTCGCGGCCTGGCGGACCACTTCGAGGTCATGCGGGAAGGCCGCGACGCTGGCCAGCACCGCATCGAAGAGGGACTCGGAGGCCGGCCGTTGCGCGAGGGCCTTGGCCAGCCACTCAAGCTGCGTCTCGTAGTCCGCGAAGAGCACCGACTCCTTGGTCGGGAAGTGCCGGAAGAAGGTGCGTTCCGTAACGCCGGCCTCGCGAGCCAGCTGTGTGACAGTCACGTTCGCAAACCCTTTGCGGGCGAAGCTTTTTAATGCGGCCTGGCGCAGCGCCTCGTGCGTTGATCGTCGGCGCAGCTCGTGTCGGTTGGTCGGCCTCCCGGCTAGCACAGTCATCTCAGGCCGATCGTATCTCACCGCTCGCGTCAGAACTGACATCTTCCAATTGTGTCAGTACTGACATATTCTTGTCACGCGCAGACCACCGACGGAGGGCAGGGCCGGCACTATGAGCGAGACGGAATACGACGCAATCGTGGTGGGTGCCGGGCACAACGGGCTCACCGCCGCGGCGATTCTGCAGCGCGCAGGACTCCGGACTGTGTGCCTGGAAGCCAACACCTACGCGGGCGGCATGGCAGCAACGGTCGAATTGATCGACGGCTTCCGCTACGAGATCGCCGGTTCGGTGCAATTCCCGACGGCAAGCCAACTCACCAAGGACCTCGGCCTCGACACGCTGCCCGCGATAGAGCCCGACGTCATGTCGATCAACATCGGTGAAAACGGCGAAGAGCCGATGGTCTTCTATCGCGACCCGATGCAGCTGATGACGCATTTGAGCGAGAAGCACGGCATCGAGGCCGTCATGGGCATGGCCGAGCTGATCGGCTGGAGCCAGGCTCCCGCGCGAGCGCTCGGCCGCTTCGACGTGCGCCAGCCACCCAAGACTCTCGACCAGATGTACGCCTGCGCAACCAACGACGCCGAACGTCGTGCGATTCACGAAATGTTGTTCGGGTCGGCGATGGACGTGATCGACCGCTACCTGCCGGACAAAGACAAGCACGCCGTAATGCGGGGAATGCTGGCATTTTTGGCGGTGAACTCGACATACCGCGGCCCGTACACACCGGGCAGTGCCGCGTGTTTGGCGTTCGCGCTCGCCGTGCCCGACGACAGTACCGCGATGATGACCAAGCTCAAGGGCGGCATCGGCGCACTCACCGAACACCTGCGCGAGCTTTTCGAATCCCACGGCGGCGAGATCCGCTTCCGCGCCAAGGCCGAACAGATCCTCGTCAAGAACGGGAAGGTGTCTGGCGTGCGCCTGCGGGACGGCTCGACGATCTCGGCGCCGATCGTGGTGTCCAACCTGTCGCCAGACGTCACCCTCACCGAGCTCATTGCGCCCGAACACGTTCCCGCGGAACTGGTCTCACGTGTCTCCGATCGTGACCACCGGGCCTCGTTCGTCCAGCTTCATTTCGCGCTGGACGGGTTACCCGAATTCGCACCGCCGTATGAGTTCCTCAACGAAGAGGGCATGCAACAGTCGGTGGGCATCTTCGGGACACCCGAAGAACAACAGCGGCAGTGGGAGATCTGCCGGCAGGGCATCGTTCCGGACAACCCGTCGATGGGAATGCAGATCCCGTCGGTGCACGACCCCGGCATGGCGCCGCCCGGCAAGCACGCCGCCAGTGCGTTCGCCTATGCCTTCCCCGTCGAAGTCGACCGTGACCAGCATGGGCACCTGAAAAACGAGATGGCACAGCGCGTTATCGACAAGATCTCCAAATTCGCGCCGAACTTCAAAGACATTGTGATCCGTCATATCACGTTTGCGCCGTACCATATGAACACGATGTTCGGCGCACCCTCCGGCGACTTCTGCCACGGGCTGTTGCACCCGGATTTGATGGGCCCCAACCGTCCCGGCCCGAAAGGCTTCCTGGACATGCCGATTCCGATCGACGGCCTCTACCTGGGCGGCGCGGGATGCCATGGCGGCCCAGGCATTACGTTTACTCCCGGCTACAACGCGGCCTACCAGATTCTGGACGACCGATAACCGTTCAGCCGCCGAACGTTCCGGTCAGCTGCGCCTGTGCCGTGGCCGCGCCGGCAATCGTCTGCGCGGCTTGCGCCCCGGCCAGTCCGCCGGGCAGCTGGTAGTCGTTGGGAAGCTGGTACAGGGTAAACCGGTAGTGGTGTGTGCCGGTGCCCGTCGGCGGACAGGGGCCCTGGTATGCCGCCTGGCCTGACGTATTCGGCAGGGTGGTCCCGCCGCCGGGAGTCTGGCCTGCTGCGGAGCTGCCGGATCCGAACGGGATTCCGGTCACGATCCAGTGGACGTAGACCCCGTTGACGGCATCGGGATCGTCGACGACGAGTGCCGCCCCCAACGGTGCCGACCAAGTCAACGGCGGCGCGACGCCGGCCCCCTTGCAGGTGTATTGCACCGGTATCGGCGCACCGTTGGCGAACGCCGGACTGCTGATCGTCAGTGGCCCACCGGCGGGTGCGGCTTGACTGCTGCCGGCGCCGCCGTGGCCGGCCGCTGCGAGCACCAGTGCGAGCGCGCCGATGGCCAAACTCGTTCGCCGGCGTGTGCTGGCCGCTGTCGGTTCCATACCGAACAGTGTCGCTAACCGCCGCGGAAGAAGATAGCGGTCTAGCCGCCCTTCTTGATTTCGAGCACGCGCTTGCGGAGCCCCTTGGTGGCGGTGTCCATAAGACCCTTGGTTCCTCTTTTGATCAGGAATCCGGGAAGCGGCACGGTTAGGTCCACCGAGAGTTCAAAACGCAGCCGGGTGGCGTCGCCGTCAGGGATGAGCGTGTACCGGGCATCTTGTGCGCGTTGCTGTTTGGCGCTTACCAGTGTCCAGCTCACCCCGTCGTCGTGTACCGAGTAGGCGAGCACCTGTTCCTCGCTGATGCCGGCGATCTTGACGATCTGCCGGGATCTGGTTGGACGGCCCTGGTCGTCGCGCTCCAGGACTTCGACCTTTTGATGGGCCGACGACCATTCGGGTAATGACTCGATATCGAACAGCACGTCCATGATCTCGTCAGGGGTCGCCTCGATGACGATTTCACGTGAATCGGAGACTGCCATGCTGGGAACTTAGCCGACGCCGCAGCGCCCGACGCATTGACTCACGGCACCAGCACAACCTTGCCGATGTTCTCCCGCGCCGCCAGGATCCGGTGCGCCTCGGGTGCCTCGGCGAACGGCACAGCCGCATGCACGATGGGGCAGATCGTGCCGTTGTGCAGCCCCTCGGTCAACGGGGTGATCCAGGGTTCGAGGGTGCCGCGGTCGTCCCACAACCGCAGCATGTTCAGGCCGATGACGCCCTTCGAGTCCTGCAACTGGGTGAGCAGGTTGAAACCGCGCAGCATCGACAACGCGTGGGGCACCGCCCTGCGTAGCGAGCGCTTCTCGCCTTGCTGCATCGCCGAAACGCCATAGCCGACAAGCCTTCCGCCGGGGCGCAGCAACTCGTACGACCGCCGCAGTGACGTTCCGCCGAGGGCATCGAGGATCAGGTCGTAAGGGCCGACGTCCTTCCACCAGCCGTCGCGGCGGTAGTCGATCGCACGGTCCACGCCGAACTCGGCCAGCTTCTGATGCTTGGCCGGCGACGCGGTCCCGTGCACTTCGGCGCCGGCAGCCTTCGCGAACTGGATGGCCGCGGTGCCAACACCGCCGGCCGCGGCGTGAATCAACACCCGCTCGCCGCGGCGCAGCGAGCCATAGCCGTGTAGCGCCGCCCACGCCGTCGCATAGTTGACCGGGACGGCGGCGCCCTGTTCGAAGCTCATCGAGTCGGGCAGCACCACGGAATCGGTGGCGGCAACGTTGACGATTTCGGCGTAGCCGCCGAATCGCGTTCCGGCCAAAACCCGTTCGCCGACTCGGTTGGGGTCGACGCCGTCGCCGACGGCCGTGATGGTCCCGGCCACCTCGTAGCCAACGATCGCCGGAAGTTTCGGCGCGTCGGGATACATCCCGACGCGGGCGAGGTGATCGGCGAAGTTCACCCCGGCGGCACGGACCGCGACCTGCAGCTGGCCGGGCCCCGGCGGGGGCGGGTCGGGGCGCTGCTGCACCTGCAAGACCGACGGATCCCCGTGCTTGGTGATGACGACTGCGCGCATCGCGATCCTTTCTCTACGTTTGTGCCGCCGCCTCAGCGAGGCGAGGGAGTACGACATCGCGCCACCCGGGACCCATACGGTCGAAGGCCTGCGCCATCCTGGTGTCGTCCAGGTCAAAGCCACTGTGCTCCAGGAACACTCGGGTACCGGCACCGTCGGGCTCCAGGCGCCAGGTGAGCGTCCAAGCGGGGGTGAAGGTGTAGACGAAACGGTGCGGTGCATCGACCTCGAGCACCTTGCAGGGCTGCTTGCCGTAGCCGGGCATGTCGAGGACGAATTGGTGGCCGACGACCGCGGCCACTTGCCCCTCGGCCCACCAGAGCCGCATCAGCTCGGGTTCGGTCAGCAACCGCCACACCGTCTCCGGCGGCGCGGCCACGAATTGGTCGAGCGTGATCGTCGCAGGTGATGACGTCTGGTTCATTCCAGCTCCTCTGCTACGTCGGCGAGCGCGGCCAGTCGTCCGCGCCAGAACTTTTCGAAGGGGTGCAGCCACTCGCCGAGTTCGGCGAGTGGTTCCGCGGTCAGGCGGTAGATGCGGCGGCGGCCTTGCGGCTCGTCGGCAACCAGCCCGGCGTCACGTAGCACCTTGAGATGCTCGGCGACGGCGGGGCGACTGAGCTCGAACCGGTCACTGAGTTCCCCCGCGGACTGTTGCTGGCGCGTCAGAATCTCCAACAGCTCCCGCCGCACCGGATTCGCCAGGGCGAGAAAGACGCGGTCCGAAGTCGCCACGTCGGTACTATATGTCGGAAATCTCCGACATGTCAACTATTCCCGACACATTGGTCCACGCGCTACCTTCCTCTTATGCGATTCGCCTGGGAGCGGCTGACCCCCAGCGTGCATCGCTGCCGGCTTTCGTTCTGCGACGTCACAATTGGCCTGGTGCGCGGACGCGATGGAGCCTTACTCGTCGACACCGGCACCACGCTTACCGAGGCTGCCGCGATCGACGAGGACGTCCGACAGCTCGCGGGAGGCCCGGTCTCCCATATTGTGTTGACGCACAAGCACTTCGACCATGTCCTGGGTTCCTCGCTGTTCGCAGACGCCGATATCTATTGCGCGCCGGAGGTTGTCGATTACCTGTCGTCGGCGCACGACCAGATTCGGGAGCATGCACTCAGCTATGGCGCGGACGCCGCCGAGATCGACCGGGCGATCGCGGCGTTGCGGCCGCCACAGCGCGGGAGCTACGACGCCGTTGTCGATCTGGGCGACCGCGAGGTGCGTATCACTCACCCGGGTCGCGGGCACACCACGTCGGACTTGGTCGTGGTTGTGCCCGGGTTGGACCATGACGATGACCGGGTCGTGATATTCACCGGTGACCTCGTCGAAGAGTCCGCCGACCCGTTCATCGACGCCGACTCCGACGTGGCGGCCTGGCCGGCAACGCTTGAACGGGTGCGGGCGATCGGTGGACCAGGAGCGATCTACGTCCCGGGCCACGGGAAGATCGTCGACGCGGAGTTCATCCGCCGCCAGCGGGCTTGGTTACAACAACGTTCGGGTTAGGCCGCGACCGTGCACGCGGCGATGAGCGCGTCCGGATCGGTCACGCTGAGTACCAACGAGCGCAGCGTCGTTGACATCATCGGGACTTTCGCCTGTACCGGCGGCTCGATCGTCAATGCCACCAACCCTTTGCGCGAGCCGTTGACCAGCCAGCGACCGTTTGAGTAGTGAACGCCCGCCGTGAACGCACGCTCCTCGCTCGCCGCGGCGCGAATGATCGACGCGACCGGGATATGGGCTTCAAACGCCCAGCCCATCTTTACGTGCAGGGTTCAGTCTTCGACCCGCACCTCACTGCTTTTGGGCCCAAGACCCAGCGGCGTGGATAACAGCACATACCAACGCTCGTAGCGCAATTCCGTCTGCACCGGAACGACCTTACTCGAAGTTTGCTGGCAGAGGTGGATTTCTTTTCATTTACCTGTCTATGCAGTTTGCCAGCTTGGGTCCCATGCCCCGTACCGAACGGGCATGGCGGCGGCAGCCTCGTCGAAAAGCGTTGCACCGCATTCTCTTAGAGAGTCCGCAATAACGGGGCTCGGCGGGCCCGCGTCCCCGCTTCGGTCAGCTAAGGCCCCGGAGTACGGGGTGCGGCAACGGGTTTGGCCCGGCTCGGTAACCGGTCAATTAATCATGATTGAAATAGCGGGTCGGGGGATAGACTCACGGTCAGCGGAATCGTGCTGACAGAGGAGCGTAAGGCCATGGCCATCATCGACGCGGACACTGAGGTCCCCGCACCGTTCGAACAAGACGTCGCTGCCACGCAGCGATACTTCGACGACCCACGCTTTGCCGGGATTATTCGCCTCTACACGGCCCGCCAAGTGGTAGAGCAACGCGGCACGATACCGACCGACTACACCGTGGCCCGGGAAGCGGCGAGGGCGTTCTATCCCCACCTGCGCGAGCTTTTCGCGGCGAAAAAGAGCATCACGACCTTCGGGCCGTACTCACCCGGACAGGCAGTGAGTATGAAGCGGATGGGCATCGAGGGGATCTACCTCGGCGGTTGGGCAACTTCCGCCAAGGGGTCAACCACCGAGGATCCCGGGCCCGACCTCGCCAGTTATCCGCTGAGCCAGGTGCCCGAAGATGCCGCCGTGCTGGTGCGCGCGCTTCTCACCGCGGATCGCAACCAGCACTACCAGTGGCTGCAGATGAGCGAGCAGCAGCGCGCCACGGCCAGGCAGTATGACTTTCGGCCGTTCATCATTGCCGATGCCGACACCGGTCACGGCGGTGATCCGCACGTGCGCAACCTGATCCGCCGCTTCGCCGAAGTCGGCGTTCCGGGCTACCACATCGAAGACCAGCGTCCGGGTACCAAGAAGTGCGGTCATCAGGGCGGCAAGGTTCTGGTTCCCTCCGACGAACAGATCAAGCGCCTCAATGCCGCACGCTTCCAACTCGACGTCATGCGGGTCCCGGGCATCATCGTCGCGCGCACCGACGCCGAGGCGGCCAACCTGATCGACAGCAACTCCGACGAGCGCGACCAGCCGTTCCTGCTCGGGGCTACCAACTTGGGCATCCCGTCGTACAAGGCCTGTTTCCTGGCGCTGATGCGGCGCTTCTACGAGCTGGGCGTCAAGCAGCTCAACGGTCATCGTTTGTATGCGCTCGCCGACGGCGAGTACGGCATCGCCAGCGCGTGGCTTGAGCGCCAAGGCATCCTCGGCCTGGTCGCCGACGCCGTCAACACCTGGCGGGAGAACGGAACGGACGCGATCGACGACCTGTTCGACCAGGTCGAGTCCCGGTTCGTGGCCGCATGGGAAGACGACGCCGGGCTGATGACCTACAGCGATGCCGTGGCGGAAGTGCTGACGTTCGGTGAGAGCGAAGGCGAGCCGGCGAGCATGAGCCCCGATGAGTGGCGGCAGTTCGCCGGGCGGACGTCGCAGTACGCGGCCCGGGAAAAGGCGAGGGAGTTGGGCACCAACCCGCCGTGGAGCCCGGAGCTGGCCAGAACCCCCGAAGGCTATTACCAGGTCCGCGGCGGCATTCCGTATGCAATCGCCAAGTCGCTCGCGGCCGCGCCGTTCGCCGACATCCTCTGGATGGAGACGAAGACGGCAGATCTGGCCGACGCCAAAGAATTCGCCGACGCGATTCACGCCGAGTTCCCTGACCAGATGCTGGCCTACAACCTGTCGCCGTCGTTCAACTGGGACACCACCGGGATGACCGACGAGGAGATGAAACGTTTTCCCGAAGAGCTCGGCAAGATGGGCTTCGTCTTCAACTTCATCACCTACGGCGGACACCAGATCGACGGCGTCGCCGCTGAAGAGTTCGCCACCAACCTCAGGCAAGACGGCATGCTGGCGTTGGCTCGTCTGCAGCGCAAGATGCGCCTGGTCGAGTCGCCCTACCGGACGCCGCAGACCTTGGTTGGCGGCCCGCGCAGCGACGCCGCGCTGGCCGCTTCGTCGGGGCGTACCGCAACCACGAAGGCGATGGGCAAGGGCTCGACCCAGCACCAGCACCTGGTGCAGACCGAGGTACCCAAGAAGCTGCTGGAGGAGTGGCTGGCGCTGTGGAGCGAGCACTACCAGATCGGCGAGAAACTCCGTGTGACGCTGCGGCCCCGCCGCGCCGGCGCGGACGTGCTCGAACTCGGGATCTACGGCAGCGGTGAGGAGCAGCTCGCCAACGTCGTCGTCGACCCGATCAAAGACCGTCACGGCCGCAGCATCCTGCAGGTGCGCGATCAGAACACCTTCGGCGAGAAGCTGCGCCAGAAGCGACTCATGACCCTGATACACCTCTGGCTGGTGCACCGCTTCAAGGCCGACGCGGTGTACTACGTGACGCCGACCGAGGACAACCTCTATCAGACCGAGAAGATGAAGTCCCACGGGATCTTCAGCGAGGTCTACCCGGAGGTCGGCGAGATCATCGTCGCCGAGGTGAACAAGCCGCGGATCACTGAGCTGCTCAAGCCCGATCGGGTGGCACTGCGGAAGCTGATCACCAAGGAAGACTAGTTTCCGAGCCGACCAGTTCGCGAACCGCTTGGCGGACTTCGCATTTCATATTTCGTGGCATCGCGGTTGCCTTCGCCGTGACGCGATACCGGCTCCGCTCGACGGGGCAGTCCGGGAGTTTGCTGCGTGTGTCTCCCGGATGCCTCGGCTGCGCTGAGTCGTACCCAGCCCGGGCAGCCCCGCAATGCTCGGCGCAGGCCCCGCAATGGCGCTGTCATGCCAGGTGATCGTGATAAAACCGTAACCTGTCCAAAGGTGAAAGCCATCACACGGGCTACTTTGTCTTCCACACATAGTTGCACAGGTGTACGATTTAGCTTGTAACAAACTTCGACCAGACGTAACAATGCCCGATGGAGAGGACACAACGATGAAGTCTCAGACCAAGATGACGATCACCACCTTCAGCGGAGCCGCCGTACTCGCTTTCGCCGTCGGCTTCGGTGGCCTCGGCGCCAGCCCGGTCGCTGCCGCGCCGGCCCCGGCAAGTCACGCTTCGTCGAGCGTCACGCCTACGGCCCCGAACCCGACAGCCGCCGGCAGTGTGCACCAGGCCGTCCTCACCGGCTGCATCTCGGGACTCGACTGCTAGGCCGCCGAGCACCCAAGGCCGGCCCATCGATGGCCCATCTCCACCGCGAGATGGGCCATCGTCATGTCCGGCCCGATCCGTGCGGTTTGCGGGTGACGTGAGCGGGTACGAACCAAAGAGTTTGCAGAAAGAGTCGTAGAGAGTGGGGAGTCTGATGAGATCGGAAGCTCGGACGGCGGCTGCGGTTTTCGGCGGTGCGGCCATGCTCGTGTTGGCGGTCGGGTGTGGCGGCGGCGGCAATAAGGCACCCAGCAGCACCACAACGACAACCACGACAACCACTTCGACGTCCAGCGTCGCGCCCTCCACGGCCCCGGATACCGGCGGGCCCACCGGCAGTGGCGGGCCGGGCGGCGGCGGTGGCAGCGTTCCCGGCGGCCCCACCGGCGGCGGCGGACCCGGCGGCGGGAGCGGCAGCATCCCGGGCGTCGGTGGCGGCGGTGGCGGACCCGGCGGCGGCGGTGGCTGCGTTGGCAACATCTGCGGCCATAGCTGATCGCGCCCTTGCGCCACTAAGACGTGCTCGCGGTAGCCGAGGGGCCAGCTAGATCTGGCCCCCTCGGCTGAGCACTATCGCGGTCGAGACAATCGACGACGTCAAGGCCGCTGATCCTCCCTGAGGCTTGCCAGCCTGAGTTATGGTTCTCCGCAACGCGACTGCAAGGAGACCTTCAATGGCGAAGCTCAGGTTCGGATACTTCATCGCGCCATTCCACCGCGCGGGCACCAACCCGACGCTGGCGTTGCAGCGGGACCTCGAGTTCGTCGAACACCTCGATGCCCTGGGCTTCGACGAAGCATGGATCGGCGAGCATCACTCGGCCGGCAGCGAAATCATCAGTTCGCCCGAGGTCTTCATCGCCGCCGCCGCGGAGCGGACCAAATGGATCAAGCTCTGCACCGGAGTCATCTCGCTCGCGTACCACAACCCGCTCTGGGTCGCCGACCGGTTGATGCTGCTGGATCACCTCACCCACGGTCGCGTGATCGGCGGCATGGGGCCGGGGTCGCTGCCCAGTGACTCGTCGATGATCGGGCTGACGCCGACCGATACCCGTGAGCTATTGGAAACCAACCTTGACATCGTGGTCCGGCTGCTGGCGGGCGAAACGGTCAGCGCCAAGACCCCCACACACGAGTTGCACAACGCCAAGCTGCAGCTATCGCCGTACTCCGAAGACGGCATCCCGCTGGCGGTTGCCGCAGTCGCCTCGCCGACGGGTGCGCGGCTGGCCGGCAAGCATGGCATCGGCCTGCTCTCCATCGGTGCGACCCTGACCATCGAGGGCTTCAACGCGCTGCAATATCACTGGGACATCGTCGAAGAACGCGCTGCGGTGTTCGGCACCAAGGTCGATCGCCGGAACTGGAGCCTGGTCGGGCCGTTCCACATCGCCGAAACCGACAAGCAAGCTCGCGAGGACGTGAAGTTCGGCCTCGAGCCCTGGTTCCGGTACTTCCAGAAGGTGGCCGCGTTCCCGCAGATGACCATGCCGGGAGAACAGATCGACGAAATGATCGACGTCATCAACGAGAACGGCGCGGGGGTGATCGGCACGCCGGAGCGGGCGCGGGCGCAGGTGCAGCGAATGTGGGATCAGTCCGGCGGGTTCGGCTGCATGCTGCAGATGGGCCACGAGTGGGCCAATCCCGCGGCCACCAAACGGTCGGCCGAGTTGTTCGCCGCCGAAGTAATGCCGCACTTCCAGGGTCAGGCGCAGCCGACACTGGATGCGGCCGCGCGCGCCAGCGAAGCCCGGGAAGGGCTCGCGGAGTCACAGAATCAGGCCGTCGAGCACATGACCAAGAAGTACCAGGACGAACTCAACGCGAAGTCGTAGCGCTCACAGTCCGAACCACCGCGCGAGCGCACCGCGCAGTTCACCCAGATCGTCCACGCCGGGTGCGGCCGCCGACGACGCCCACGCCACATAGCATCGGGGCGCACCAGCAGCGCGGTGGCCGCCACGTCGCTAATCGGATGTCCGGTGGCGACGGTGAGCTGGTCCGGGGGCATCCGCCACCGCGGCCGCCACTCCGCCCGATTCGGTGAGATCGAGTAGCAGGGGTCGCCCGGTGCGGGCCAGCACCACCGGCCGCGCCCGCGATGACGACGTCAATCACTTAGCCAATCTCAATACGCGCGTTGGACTCGATAACCGTCGAGCTGCGTGACAACGCGTGATCTCATACCCGGGCGACAGCCGCTACCTAGCTTCCAGCTAGTGATGAGGCGCAAACCGGAAGGATGACCCCTCAAATCCAGGCAGCCGGCCCACGTGGCCGGCAATTGCGAATAGTTCAACTGATTTTCGCCGGCACCGCAGCCGCCGCGATGCTCGCGCTATCCGACACAGCGCGCCCCGAGGCCACAACGCTCGGACAAGTGCGCGTGACCGATACGGCCATTGAGTCGCTGTTACCCCAGAGCCCACCGGGCCTCGGCCGTGGTGGCTTCGCCGCCGATGACGGCGACGATCAAGCCCAACAACAGGAGCAGCAGGCGCTGCAGCAGATGCAACAGGCCGAGCAGCAGGCCGAACAACAAAACGAAGCGGCCCAACAGCAGGCTCAGCAAGCTGAGCAACAGGGCCAATGGGTCGAGGAACACCCCGGCCCCTAGTCCTGCCCGAAGCGTGGCGGCCGCTTCGTGCGGCCGTCATGCGCTATGTGAAACAGCTTGATAATCAACGGAAAAACGGAGTGGGTCAGCGGCTGGATTCGCGGTCGGCCGTCTTCACCAGTCGATCCGCGAGAAGCTTGACCGCCCCACCCAGCGCGGCCCGCGTCGCCGGCCCGGTCCCGCGAACGCCCTCGACGAACGAGCCCGACCAGCGGATGTCGGTACCGCCTGCCGCATTCGGGGTCAAGACCACCTCGCCGAAGTAGTCCTTTGCCGGTGATGGAGGCGCAAGCACCTTGTAGACCTGCCGGCGGTCCTGCTCGTACTCGACGATCTCCTCCTGCGCCAGGATTGGCCACACTCCGATTTTGCGAATCGCCCCGACACCACCCGGCGCCGGATCACCTTGGCGAGCCCAACTCGAACTGACGACCACCGGCTTGGCCCAGCTCGACCAATTGGCGCCGTCGGCCAGAAGCCCGAACACCGTCGCGGCGGGCGCACTACTGGTCCGGTTGACCTCGAACGAAAACTTCCGACCAGACATAGCCGCGTACCCTACCGCGAGAACCACTGACCCCGAGGCCGGCGGTGGGCAGTAGGTCGCGCCGACCTCGGGTCTAACGCTTTTCGAGACAATCAGTCATCGGCCGTCACACCGATGACGGTGCGGCCGTCCTCGAGTTCGACGTTGGTCAGGGCCGACAGGAAGCGCCCGAGGCCGGCTTCGGAGATCCGGAACAATTCGCCCGGGTGGCCTTCGGTCGTCCAGATCTGCCGGGCGAACCGGGCGCCGAGTTGCTCGAGTTGCCAGTGCAGTTTGTGTCCGCGTCGATGGGGGCCAAACACCGCCAGATCGACGCCGGTTCGGGTCAACAGAGTAGAGGATGTGCCGATCAATCGTGCCCCGATGTCGGCAGCGATTTGGTCGTGGAAGGCGGGGACGACGATCGTCACCCCGAACGGAGTGCCCGCTTGTGTCGGCGCACTGGGAACGGTGACCGCGGCCATGTCGAGCAGATTGCAGAAATTGGTGTAGGTCCCCATACGGCGGTTGATACCGACGGGATCGGCATCGACCTCGCTCAACGTCGGATGTTCGGTGGTGGTGGGCAACAGCAATGCATCGAAGCCGTCGAGGAGGCACCCGGCGTGGACCCGCGCGCGTGCCAATGCGTCCAGGTCTGCTGCGAACGCGGGGCCGGTGACCGCGCGGGCCGCGGTAATGATCGACGAAACCACCGGATCGGCGCTTGCTGGCGCGGTGTCAAGAAATTCGCCGACTGCTGCGTATCGTTCGGCGACGAGTGCGCCGTCATAGAGCAGCAAGGCCGCGTCCAGCAGGACCGAGATATCGATCGGTTTGACGCTCAGCCCGGCATCCGCGGCAAGACGCACGGACTGCTCGAACGCGTCGCGGTAGCCGGGACTGAGTGCCGTGAGGTTCGCGGCCTCCGGAATTGCCAGCCGGGGAGCGCCGGGCGCCGCCAGCCGAACGTCGGCAGGCCAGGGGCGGCTGCGGGGGTCGCGCGCATCGGGGCCGGCCATCACGGCGACGGCGGCGGTGGCCAGTTCGAGATTCGCGGCGAGGACGGAGACCGCGTCGTAGCTGGCGCAGGCCGGAACGACACCGTGGGTGGGGATGATCCCGAGGGTGGCTTTGATGCCGACCAGACCGTTGAGCGCGGCGGGGACCCGAACCGATCCCGCGGTGTCGGTGCCGATGCCGATATCGGCGATGCCCAGCGCGACGGCGACCGCGGAACCGGAACTGGACCCTCCCGAGACCAAGCCTGGATGATGCGAATTGCGCACGGCACCATAGGGACTGCGGGTGCCGACCAAACCGCAACCGAATTGGTCGAGGTTCGTCTTGCCCAGGACGACGGCCCCCGCATTGCGGAGTCGTTCGATGGCGACCGCAGTGGTTGCCGGCTGGTAGGCGAACTCTCGGCACCCCGCGGTGGTCGGCAAACCCACGACGTCGATATTGTCTTTGACCGCGACCAACAGTCCCGCCAGGGGCAAGCGCTCTCCCGCGCAGACCCGTTGTTCGACGGCCGCGGCGTCACTGAGCACATCGTCGCGATCGCGCAGCGTGATCCAGACCTCGGGGCGGTCCGCCTCGGCGATCCGCCGGTACGCCGCGGCCACCCGCCCGGTGGGCGAGAGATGCGTTGCGGCCGGCGACTTCACAGCACGTGGGGTGCGATGAGGACCGCGGCGCCCGACACCGCGAAACCGATCAGGAACGCGATCACCGTAAAGCCCATCACCTGACGCACATTGAGCTTTGCGATCGCGAGCACCGGCAATAACCAAAACGGCTGAACCATGTTCGCGACCCCCTCACCGACCGCCACGGACATCGAGATCAGCCCAAGGTACGCCGGCGAGTGTTGGCCGATGGCCAGCGCCGAGCCCACCGCGATCGGCCCCTGCACCGCCCAGTGCCCGCCGCCGGACGGTACGAACAGCGAGATGATGACCGAGCCGACGAACGTCAGGACCGGGAGCGTGAACTCATCCGCACCCCGCACCAGGGCCTCGGCGAGCACCGTCTGCAGCGCCCTGCCCGACCCAGGCGGCAGGTAACCGAGCAGACCGGCGATGCCGCCGTACAACGGATATTGCAGTAGCAATGGGCCGGACACCTTCGCCGCGCCGGAAAACGCGCGGAGAAAGCGAATCGGCGTACCGTGCAGCAACGCGCTGGTGACGGTGAACAACATGATCATCGACGAGATGTTCAGCGCAAACCCGCTCAGCACGAAATACGTTATGCCCGCGGCGAACACAAGCACATTGAGGATCCACAGATTCTCCAGCCGCTCGGCGAATGTGCGGGGGCCCTCCGGCGCATCGGGCGTGGGTTCTTCGTCGAACACCGCGGGATCGGGTTCCAGACTTTCATCGGGCGCCATCCGCCAGATCGTGATTGCGACCAGTGCGACCATGGCGACGACGGCAACCCAGCTGTACGGCTGGAAGATCGTCAACCTCAACGGCACGATCGTTCCGGTCATCTTGTGAATCACGTTGATGGGGCTGGTCGTATCGGTATTGGCCAGCGCGATCGATGACGACAGGCCTTGCGTCCACACGAGGTAGCCCATAAACCCCGTCGCGATCAGGTAGCCGAAATGCACACCGGGAAGCCGTTTTGCGACCTGACGCGCAACCAGCGCGCCGGACACCAGACCCAACCCCCAGTTCAACAACGAGAAGACGCTGCTGACGCCGAAGCACAGCAAGGCTCCCTGAACCTGGTTGGTCGGCTTACTCGCGAGCCCAATGATGGCCCGTTTCACGATGGGCGCCTCGGCCAGGGTGTAACCGGTTACCAATACGAGCACCATCTGGAACGCGAAGGTGAAGATATTCTGCGATCCCCACACTCCGCCATACCAGGCTTTCAGCACGCCGGCGGGCGTCGCGTCCCGGACGGACCCCGCGACGAGTGCGACCACGATCAGGGTCAGGATGATCGCGAACAAATACGGGTCTGGCATCAAGCGTTCGACATACCGAACGCAGAGCATGGTGAGGCGCTGCATGAAGCCGCGACGTCCGACATGTTCGTCTTTTGTGGTCGTCATTGCCCGCCTTTACCGCGATGATGTGCCCGCGTTGAAAACTGGAAACGCTCAGGTAACTCTAGATTGGTTACCGGCACATGGCTTTAGACGAACTCGTAGACAAAGACAACGACTATTGCCACCGCCAGCAGAATCAGACCCGCGACGATGACGGCGCGAACAACGCCGGATTGGCGATGGAACCAGTGCTGCATTTGGGCAAAGCGCCAATCGGTCCAGGCGTAGGCGCGCGCCGCCCAAAGGGCTTCGACCGCCAGGAGCCGAAAGGCGATCAGTAGCGCCGGGATGCCGAACTCGGGGAGCAACACGGTGAGCGGAATGGAAGCGACGAGCAGCACGCCGCCGAGGGCCGCGAGGCCCGCCCGGACCGGCAGCGCTCTCGCCCGCCCGCGCGTGCGGTAGGCGAGCACTCGGGCCAGTGCGTCGTCGCGGGTCTCGGGGTGCTGGTCGCGAGCATCCACGGTTGCTCCTTCTCCGCCCCCGCGACGGTCTCGGCTCGGACTCTAGCCGAAGACTCAACCCGGAGGGCAGTCTCGCGGCGCACTTAGACTGCGGGTATGGATGATGGTTCCCGACAGGACTCCGTGGCTCCAAAAGGCCTGCTACGAATAGAGGATTGCCTGGACGCCGACGGGAACGTCTCTTTGCCGCCGGGAACCACACTGATTTCGCTGATCGAGCGCAACATCACAAATGTCGGTGATTCCGTGGCGTATCGCTACCTGGACTACGCCCGCACCGAAGGACACGCGCTCGAAGTGACGTGGGCCCAACTGGGTGTCCGATTGCAAGCCATCGCCGCGCGCATCCAGCGGCTCGCGGGCGAGGGTGATCGGGTGGCGATCCTTGCGCCGCAAGGCATCGACTACGTCGCCGGCTTCTACGCCGCGGTAAAGGCGGGAACCATCGCGGTGCCGTTGTTCGCGCCCGAACTGCCGGGTCATGCCGAGCGTCTGGAGACGGCGCTTCGCGATTCCGAGCCGACGGTGGTGCTGACGACCGCGGCGGCGAAGGGCGCGGTGGAAGACTTTCTGATCCATGGCACGCAGCTGCGGACGCCGCATGTCGTCGTCATCGATCAGATCCCTGACTCGGCGGGGGAGTCGTTCGTTCCTGTGGAGCTGGGTGTCGACCGGGTTTCCCACTTGCAGTACACGTCGGGTTCGACCCGGCCGCCAGTTGGCGTGGAGATTACGCACCGGGCAGTGGGCGTCAACCTGACGCAGATGATTCTGTCGATCGATCTGCTGAACCGGAACACCCACGGGGTGAGCTGGTTGCCGCTCTACCACGACATGGGGCTGTCGATGATCGGCTTTCCCGCGGTGTACGGCGGCCATTCCACCCTGATGTCGCCGACCGCGTTTGTGCGTCGGCCGCAGAGATGGATTCAGGCGTTGTCCGCGGGGTCGAGGCAAGGCAACGTCGTCACCGCCGCGCCCAACTTCGCCTACGAGTGGACGGCACAGCGCGGCCTGCCCGCGGCGGGCGACGACATCGACCTGAGCAATGTCGTGCTGATCATCGGCTCCGAGCCGGTCAGCATCGACGCGATCGCGACGTTCAACAAAGCGTTCGCCCCCTACGGGTTGCCGCGCACGGCATTCAAGCCCTCGTACGGGATCGCGGAGGCGACGCTGTTGATCGCAACGATCGACCCCAGTGCCGAGGCGAAGGTCGTCTACCTGGACCGAGAACAGCTGGGCACGGGCCGCGCGGTGCGTGTCGGCGCGGATGCTCCCAGTGCCGTGCCCCACGTGTCGTGCGGCCGGATCGCTCGCAGTCTGCGGTCCGTGATCGTCAACCCCGATACGGCTGCCGAGCTAGCCGACGGCGCGGTCGGCGAAGTCTGGTTGCAGGGTGACAACGTTGGGCGGGGCTATTGGGGACGCCCCGAAGAAACCGAGCGGGCATTCCACGCGCGGCTGCAATCGCGGCTGGCGCAGAGCAGCCGCGCCGAAGGCACGGCGGCCGACAGCCCGTGGCTGCGGACCGGCGACTTGGGCGTCTATCTCGACGGCGAGATCTACATCGCCGGCCGTATCGCGGATCTGGTGATCATCGACGGCCGCAACCACTACCCGCAGGACATCGAAGCCACCGCCGCCGAGGCGTCACCGATGGTGCGGCGCGGATATGCGACGGCATTCTCGGTGCCGGGCAACGAGGTGCCGGAGTCCGACAGCAGCTTGGTGATCATCGCCGAGCGCGCCGCGGGCACCAGCCGCGACGATCCGCAGCCGGCAATCGAGGCGATCAAGGCCGCGGTACTACACCGGCACGGTCTCACCGCATCCGACGTGCGGCTGCTGCCGGCCGGCGCCATTCCCCGCACCACCAGTGGGAAACTGGCTCGCCTGGCCTGCCGCACCCAGTACCTCAATGGCACGCTGGGCGCGCGTTAACAACCCGGCTACCAGACGCGTCCGCAGTACGAGATCTTCGTCAGCACCATCAGGCCGGCCGGGACCGCAACGAACGCCGCCATCCGCAGGGGATGGAATTCGTACGCCAGCGTCTCGCCGTACAAACGCTCGGCAACAAGAAACGGGACGAACGCCTGCGGGATGCCGATGATCCAATACCAGACAAGCGGACGACCTCTCAGGGGGGCGACCTCATTGCGGGTCAGTTCGTGCCAGTAGGCAATCTCGCCCCAGGTGCTGCGCATCAACCAAGCGAAGGCGGCCAGCAGCGCGAACTTGGGCACCGCACCGGTCTCGCCCATGCGGAAAAAACCGATCACGATCAGGACCTCAAGCGCTATCACGATCGTGCCATTGCCAACCGCAAGGGCATGGTTCCATGCGGGGATCCTGTCGGCCGTACCCTCGAACGGCTGGGTTCCCCGCATGTTCGGGTCGTTGACCGCATGCGCGCGGTAATAGATCCGCTCGAAGATGTTTCGGGATTCCGGCATGATCCGTTTGCCTGTAATCAGGCCGGCAAACCAGTTGAGGCCGAGATCAGAGCCGATTCCCGTGTATAGGACACCTCCGACCAGGAACCAATCATAGGGGCCCACAGGGGAACCATATCAACGTGCCGAATACGACGAGATTAGTCCTTAGCGCTGGCAGGTGTTCGGGTCTCCAAAGCTGTTGTCGGCGTTCATTTATTTGCCTAAGATCTGGTCGCCCTGGCTAGTGTAAAGAGTTCTTGTTATGTAATAGATCCCATTAGCCGGCGCGGCGTCACGCGAGCGGGGCCGCAGAGAACAATTCTGTTGCACCACAACGAAACAGGGAGCCAGGATGGTCGATCTACCACGCGGTGATGAACCGTTTGCCGGAGTGATCAATCCGTCGCTGGCCGATTCCACCCCGATCAAGCCGTCGATAGCCTACCCACCCGTCGGCGCTCCGAATGTCGTCGTCGTACTACTCGACGACGTCGGATTCGGTGCCCCAGCCACATTCGGTGGACCGGTCCCGACGCCCGCACTCGACCGCGTCGCCCGTACCGGTCTGCGCTACAACCAGTTCCACACGACCGCGCTGTGCTCACCGACTCGCGCCGCGTTGCTGACCGGACGCAACCATCACAGCGCGCACATGGGCACGATATGTGAGATCGCCTACGGATTCCCCGGCTACGACAGCGTGATACCGGAGAGCACGGCCACCGTCGCCCAAATCCTGCGCATGAACGGCTATAACACCGCGCTGTTCGGCAAGGCCCACCTCACCCCGGCCTGGGAGATCGGTCCTGCTGGTCCATTCGACCGCTGGCCCACGGGACTCGGATTCGAACGTTTCTACGGTTTCCTTGGCGGCGACACCTCCCAGTACGAACCGGCACTGTACGACCAGACCACCCCCGTCGAGCCCTACCTCGGTCGCGACGACTACCACCTCAGCGAGGATCTCGCCGACAAGGCGATCGAATGGATCCGGCGGCAGAAGACGTCGGCCCCCGACAAGCCGTTCTTCCTCTACTTCGCGCCCGGCGCGACACACAGCCCTCACCAGGTGTGGCCGGAGTGGTCGGATCGTTTCGCCGGCCAGTTCGACGACGGTTGGGATGCACTGCGAGACCGGATATATGCCGCCCAGATCGAGATGGGCACCATTCCACCTGACACCCGGCTGACGCCGCGACCCGAGCAGATACCCGGATGGGCGGACTACGACGAAAGGTATAAGCCAGTGGCCCGGCGCCTGATGGAGGTCTACGCCGGCTTCCTGGCCCACACCGACGCCCAGATCGGGCGGGTTATAGACGCTATTGCCGAGCTTGAGCAGTGGGACGACACGTTGTTCATTTACGTGTGTGGTGACAACGGCGCGTCGGCGGAGGGAACTGTGCACGGCGCCTGGAGCTCGCCGGCATTTCAAAACGGGCTGCCCGAAGATCCCGAATGGCTCCTTGCCCACCTGGCCGATTTCGGCTCGGTGCGCTGCGAAAACCACTACAACGTCGGCTGGGCCTGGGCGCTCGACGCACCGTTTCAGTGGATGAAGCAGGTGGCGTCCCATTTCGGGGGGACCCGCAACGGGCTGGCCATCTCGTGGCCGCGGGGGATCAGCACGGCAGGGGAGCAGCGCAGCCAGTTTCACCACGTCATCGACATCGCCCCCACGATCCTCGACGCTGTCGGCATCGAGGCGCCCGCGCGGGTCAACGGCATCGAGCAGAAGCCGATCGAGGGCGTCAGCATGCGGTACTCGTTCGACGCAGCGCACGCGGACAGCCGCCGAACCACCCAGTATTTCGAAATCTTTGGCAATCGCGCTGTCTACCAACAGGGTTGGATAGCGTCGTGCTTCCACGGCCGACTGCCCTGGATCCGCACCCAGAGTCATCCATTCGGCGATTCCGAGCGCTGGGAGCTCTACAACCTCGCCGACGACTTCAGCCAGGGCGTCGACCTCGCCGAGCGGTACCCCGACAAGCTCGCCGAGTTGCGCAACGTTTTCGACGCCGAAGCGCGCAAATACGACGTCTACCCCCTCAGCGATGCAACGCTGGCTCGCGCGCTGCCCGCAAACCGGCCGAGTCTGCTTGGCGATCGCACCTCGGTCACTTACTTCGCCGACCACGTGCGGATCCCCGAAACGGCGACACTGTCCTACACCAGCACCTCGTTCGAACTGCGAGCGCAGTTGCAGCTACCGCCGGGCGGTGCTCGGGGAGTGGTCATCTGCATAGGCGGGTCGATGGCCGGGTGGACGCTGTACCTGCAAGACGGCATTCCGCATTTTGCCTACAACTATCTGGGTCATGAGCTGACGACGGTTGCGGCCGCGGAGCCGTTACCGGAAGGCCCAGTCACGCTGGGACTTTCATTCGACTACGACGGGGGTGGCCTGGGCAAGGGCGCATCGGTGTCGCTGCGCGTCAACGAGACCAGGGTGGCCGGCGGCCGGATCGAGCGGACGGTGCCGTTCCGATTCTCGATGAGCGGTGAAACCCTTGATGTCGGAGTCGATACCGGCTCGCCCGTCGCACCCTACGGGCACGACTTCCGGTTCACGGGTTGTATCGACCGGATCGACGCCAGCGTCAGCCCACGTCCGGTTGATCTTGCCGCAGTGATCGCCGAGGCCGACATGCGCGCGGCGCTGGGTTCTCAGTAGTTGGGCCGCAGGGGTTAGCCTCGCAGGCGATGTCGATCGGGCAACCGTTGGCGACGCACCATGTGCAGCAGGACGAGCACCGACGCCGCGCGGCTCGACCAATAACACCCCTACCGGACGGGCCAGCAGCGCGAACGGCAATTCGCGTTGGTGTTTGACCTCCCGTAGCGACAGCGCCGCCCAGGGGCAGCAACGCAGCCCGGCCACGGGTGTACGCCTCGAGTAACTGTGACCACGTGCCTCGAACCGGGTTGGACGAGGCTATCCTCAGCCGGTGCTCGACACGTGGAGCAGTCTTCTCCCGCTGATTCTCGGAAGTGCGCTCGAACCGATCGAGATCGTGATCACGATCATGCTGCTGGGCACGCCTTCCCGCGCTCGGGCCGCTGGCGCCTGGGTCGGGGGACATGTCGGCACGCGCCTACTTCAAGGGCTGATTTTCGGCACGATCCTGCATTGGGGAAAGCGGAACGCGGACTCGAATCATGCCCACCACTGGATCGTTTCGACCGTCCTTTTGGTAGTGGCCCTGCTATTTCTGGTGACCGCGGCGCGAGAGTTGTTCGGCGGTGGGGATCCCGATGCACCACCGCCGAGCTGGATGACCATGTTGACGTCGGCGACACCCACAAAGGCCTTCACCATCGGTGCGGGCGTCATGGCAGTGTCGGTGAAGGCGTGGGTCTTCACACTGGCCGCGATCAGCGCCATCGGCGGCGCCGGTTTGGATCGGACGACCAACGTCATCACCTACATCGCCTTTGTGGCGCTTGCCTCGAGCGGCAACCTGCTCACGGTCGCCGCAGCTGCATTCCTCCCGGGACAGTCCCGTTCCCTACTGGACCGGATCCTGCGCTGGCTGCAGGATCACGACCGGACCATCATGATCGGCGTGGGCCTGGTGTTCGGAAGCTGGTTCGGGATCAAGGCTTTACGCGGATTCGGGATTTTGTGAACGCGCCTGCAACGCTGAAAAGGACGAAAGCGATCGTCAGCTGGTTAGCCCGGGAATGCCCATCGACCGCGGACATGGCCGCCTCTTAGATGACTTTGGTCTCTATCGCAGTACGCAACGGTTCCACGATGATGAACTCGGTCGATGAATGCCGATTGTTATGGAGGACTTCATGATCGAGATGCTGACGGACTTTCCCGAAAACATTGTCGCGTTCAGGTGCCACGGTCGTGTGACGAAGGACGATTACGACACGGTGCTGATACCCGAGGTGGAAAAAAGACTGAAGCAGCACGACAAGCTGCGGATCTACTACGAATTCGCAGCGGATTTCGATGGGATCGCTCCTGGCGCCGCATGGGAGGATGCGAAGGTGGGCTTCCGCCACCTCCTTAGCTGGGAACGCGCTGCAGTGGTAACAGACGTGGAATGGATCAAACAGGCCATGAGGTTCTTCGGTTTCCTGATGCCGGCCGAGGTACGCACGTTCCCCGTTGCCGACGCGGGCAAGGCGCGCGAATGGATTGCCGAAACTCAAGCCGCGTGAGGAAGAGCTGCCGGCGCGCACCGAGCTGGCGCAGACGCCACGACCCCAACATCGGCGACGTCAAGCGCGAATAGCTTATGGGACAGCCTAACTCGGCATCACCAGGCCAGCAGTGGCGTGAGCACGCAGGCACCGTGGTCAGACGGGCGGTGCGCCAGCGCGTCGGCGCATCCAGAAGGTGTAAAGCGCACCTATCCCGGCGGTGACCAGACCGTAGAGCGCAACGGCCCCATGTTCGTCGGCGTTGGGAAAGTTCGCCGATGCAATCGTCAACGCGGTTGCGGGGTGCCGGCAGCTGCTGGCAAAAGCCAATACAGCCGATGACTGGGGTTCGGGCCCACCCAATGCGTGTCCGACTATGACCATGCTGCCGACGAACAGCACCATGCCGAGCAGGGTCGAATCGCCCACCAGCTTCCACATACTCGGCGCCGCGCCGATCAGGAGCACGATCATCGCCACCGGCAGTGCCCACCGCTGTGCACGCTCGATCGGACCTGCTGTCCGCGCTGCGAGCGCCGGCCAGCGCGTCCGGATCGCCATTCCTGCGATCAACGGCGCCAACACCGAGATCGTCATCAGTTCGGCGATCGCCCAGGGGCTTGCGATGTACTGGTGTCCAAAGACACGTCCAAGCAACGGCGCGGCGACGGCGATCACCGGAACGGCAAGAACGGCTAGCACGATGACGAGGCCGAGCCCGTACTGAACGTGGCCGCCGGCCTTTTCCCCGCGCCGCGGCAGCAACGGCGGCAGAGGTGAGAGCGCCAAAGTCACAAGCGCGATGGCTACCTGGGGCCGCAGTGCGAGCACGCTTACCAGAACCAGGGCGAGCACCGGCGCCACGACAAGCACGGCCAGCAGCGAACGGACCAGCAGATCTGGACGGTGCAGCAGGTAGGTTACGTCGGCGAACTGCGCCGTTAGCCCGTAGCCGAGGATCACCGCAAAAAGGCTTATCTGGAATGCAATCCGTGCCGCGTCGGCCATGGCCAAAGCCTGCCACGGCGATGCTACATTCGAGTCCGCTGGGCACCGGCGTGAAATCGGTAGCTAGTGACATCGCCTGCTAATTTGTGGCCCGATTTGCCAGGTCGACCGGCCGGAGCAAGGCATGATGTGTGTCCGCGACCACTTTTCAACGGCCTAATCACCCTGGCCACCCGCTCAGTGGCCTGGGCTCGGGAGTTAGGAAATCATGCCGGCTATCGACGCGAACCCATTCCCGTATGAATTCGACATCAACCACGCGGCACTCGTCTGCATCGACATGCAGCGGGATTTCTGTCTACCCGGCGGCTTTGCCGAGTCGCTGGGCAACGACATCAAGAATATCGCTCCTTGCATTCCGGTGATCGCGGCGCTTCAGGCTGCCTTCCGGAAGGCCCGCCTACCCGTCATCCATACCAAGGAGTGCCACAAGCCGGATCTGTCCGACTTGCCGACTGCCAAGCTCAATCGCGGCAACCCGAAGATCAAGATCGGTGACGTTGGCCCGATGGGGCGCATCTTGATCGACGGTGAGGAGGGGTCGGGCTTCATCTCCGAGAATGCGCCGGTGGAAGGCGAATTGGTGATCGCCAAGCCCGGAAAAGACGCCTTCTATCGCACCATATTTCATGAGTACTTGATGACCCGCAACATCACCAACCTGGTGATCACCGGCGTCACGACCGAAGTGTGCGTGCAGACGACCATGCGGTGTGCAAACGATCGCGGCTACGACTGCCTGATGGTCGCGGATGGAACGGACAGCTACTTCCCCGAATTCAAGGATGTGACGCTGCGGGCCGTGGTCGCACAGGGCGGCATCGTCGGTTGGACGGGCACGTCGGACAAGATCTTGGATCTGTTGGCATCTCTGTGACACGGTAGGCGGCGGACGTGCAGCGGCCGGTCAAACAGCCCGTCGACGGAACCAGCTCGCCGATCGAGACCGGCAACGTCGTCCCGTACTACCGACTGGTCCTGCGCGGCTGTTCGCAGCTTTGCTTTCAGAGCAACGCGCTGACCGGCCTGTTCTTCCTGGCCGCCGTTCTGGTGGCATCACCGGTTGCCGCCGCCTATTTTCTGGTGGCCGCGATCATCGCTCCAGTCGCTCGCATGGCGCTCGGGGAAAGGGGGCCGGTTCTTGCGACCGGGCTTCCGGGTCTCAATCCCTGTCTGATCGCGCTTTCGCTACCCACCTTCTTCCAAACAAGCTGGACCAACGCCGGGATGTGGGTGGTGCTCGTCGTCTGCGTCGCGGTCGCGGTGGTGCTGGTTCACGGGCTCGTCGCGCTGCTGCCGTTTCCCATCCTGGCGTCGCCCTTCCTGATTATCTTTTGGTGCCTCTACGCCCTGGCGCCGCACCTCGATGTTCTCCAGCCGGCCGCATCCGGACCGTCAGCGACCACCTCGTTTCACCCCGTTGAGGCGGTGCTGTTCAGCCTGGGCCAAGCCGTCTTCTCCCCAAGCATCTGGTCTGGACTGCTGTTTCTTACCGGAATGCTGCTCAGCAACTGGCGCCACGGGATGATCGCCTTCCTCGGGGCCGTCATCGGCACCGTGGTCTCGTACTACTACCGGGATGTCGATCCGACGAGCATCGACTTCGGCCTCTACGGATTCAACGGCGTCCTGACCGCCGTAGCGGTGTATGTGATCTGCGGCCGCAAGCTCAGGCTCGCCATACTGGGCGCACTCATCGCCACAATCCTCATACCGGCAATCGCCGCCGTCGGGCTCCAAACGGTGTCCGCGCCCTTCGTGTTCACCACCTGGATGGTGCTCGGCCTGGGCTGGATCGAGCAGAAGTGGTTCGATATGCCAGTGCCCGTTGCCAGGGGCGTCCCCATGGCGACACCAGGAGCCTCATCCGACCTCGAGCGCCACCCGCAAGGAGACACACACATGTCCTCGCCATCGGAATCGCTTGTCTTTTCACACCTTCTCGAGCAGGTGAAGAACCTTCGCGCCGCCGGTGATTGGACGGCGTTTCGCCCGGGCGTGACCGCACACTGGTTGTACAACGACGGCAATGGCGGGCCCCGCGCGGTGCTCTTGCGCTATGAGGCGGGCGCCCGCGTCGCCGAGCACGAACACGTGGGCTATGAACACCTGTTCGTCCTCGAAGGCGACCAATTCGATGAGCACGGCTCGTATCCGCAGGGCAGCTTCGTCGTCAACCCACCCGACACCAGGCACTCGCCGGGCAGCGTGGGAGGCTGCGTGGCGCTGTTGATCTACGAAAAGGCCGTCCGGTTCCTCGCCGAGGAGTAGACCGACGGGCCTGGCGAGGCGTGGGCACGCGTTCGCTGTGCGGGGTGGCATCCTGGCCTTGTGGGTCTGCTATTCCGATTGGCCGAGCTCCTGATAGTGATACTGCCGCTGGCGGGCATGGTCATCGCCGCGGTGAGAGCCTTCGCGGCCAACAGGCAGCGGACCGAGGAATCGCGGGATTCTTTCCGGGCTCGCAACGACGCGGGCGCGGCCGTACCCCCCACACCCACCGCCAACAATCCTGCCGCCCGGTGGGGCTCGATTCGACGCGTCCTCGAGGAGCACAGCCGCACCGACATGCGCTGGCTCGACTATGAACTCGACGTAGCCAAGCTGCTCGACTTCCCGCTCGTGACCGACATGCGTGATCCCCTTACCGTTGGCTTCCACAAAGCCAAGCTGAGAGCAGAGCTCCTGCGTCCGGCCAAAGCCGAAGACCTCCTCGAGGATCGGGAGGCCGCCGCGCAATATATGGCCGCCGTCGAGGACTATGTGACCGCATTCAACATCGCAGAGGCCGAAGCGATACGCCGACGCCGCAACGACTTCTCACGGGAAGACCAGCAGCGGATTGCCCGCGCTCAGAGCCTTTTGCGGGTGGCGTCGGACTCCGCTGCAGCGCCACAGGAACGCCACAACGCCTACGCCCGAGCCGGCAAAGAACTCGACGGCCTCATCGCCCTACCACCCGCAACACGGGCCAGCATTGAACGAGGGATTTCGGGCGAGATAGAGGGATAAGGGCATTTCGTGTCGTCGATCGAGGCCAATGCGACCTCGCCGGCCTCATCACAAGCGCCCCGTCGTTCCCGGGATGGGACAGTTTCGGAGCGATGGTCACCCATTTCCGTTTCGCTCGCGACCACCAGAAGCACATCAAGAAAGTTTCGGTTGTCACCGACTCGCACCTCGGGGAAGTGGCCGAGCAGCTGGCCTCACACTTTGTGTCACTGACGATTCAGCATTTTCCCGGCGAGCAGATCGCGCAACCGCGACAGTAAATCCTCAAATCCTGGTAAGGCATTGAGCCGCGCGGCCACCCGGATGTCACGATGGTGAGATGACCGCGATCCCCGGCCCGTCGGCCGCCGAACCACCTCAACGTCAGGCTCTCGCCGGCTATCCGGTCACCCCACCTCCCCTGCCCGGCCCGGTCACCTTCGACCAGCAGTGGAGCGACCTGACGTTCATCCACTGGCCGGTACAACCCGACAGCGTCGCGCACCTGTACCCGCCCGGGACGCGTCCCGACGTTTTCTTGGACGGGCTGACCTACGTGGCATTGGTCCCGTTCATGATGACGAGCACCAAACTCGGTATCGCGCTTCCGCTTCCGTACTTCGGCAGCTTCCTGGAGACCAACGTCCGGCTGTATTCGATCGACGAGGCCGGCCGGCACGGTGTCCTGTTCCGGTCGCTGGAGACAGCTCGCCTGGCCGTCGTGCCCGTCACCCGGATCGGCCTCGGCGTCCCCTACACCTGGGCGAAGATGCGGATGACACGCGACCACGACCACATCACGTATTACAGCGTGCGCCGGTGGCCGCGCCGCGGCCTGTGCAGCCGGCTGACCGTCGCCATCGGCGACGCGGTGGAGCCGACGCCGCTGGAGGTCTGGCTCACCGCCCGTTGGGGCGCCCACACTGAATCGGCCGGCCGGACATGGTGGGTGCCCAACGAGCACGGACCGTGGCCGTTGCGCACGGCGGAAATAGTCGAGCTGAGCGACGAACTGGTCGACGCCGCCGCGGTGCGGCCGGTCGGCGATCGACTGCGCGGCCTCTTCTCGCCCGGGGTACGAAGCCGCTTCGGCCGCCCCTGCCTGATTCAGTGACGCGGCCGCGATCTCACGGGATCGTGTAACCGCCGTCGATGACGACGTCGGAACCGGTCATGTAGCTGGATGCGTCGCTGGCCAGGTAGACGTATAGGCCGGTGAGTTCCTCCGGCCGGCCGATGCGGCCGAGCGGAATCTTCGGCTCCCACAGCCGGTGATACTCCGCCATCGGTTCGACCAGCTCGGTGAGGATGTAGCCCGGGCTGACGCTGTTCACCCGGATGTTGTGCGGCGCGAGCTCCACGGCCATCGCCTTGGTCAGGTGGATGACGGCGGCCTTGGAGGTGCAGTAATGGCCCGCCTGTTGCGGGACGTTGATGATGTGGCCTGACATCGAGGCGGTGTTGATGATGGCGCCGCCGCGGCCTTGGACGACCATTGCCCGGGCGGCTGCCTGCGCGGTGAGGAATACGCCGGTCACATTGGTGTCCTGGATGGCCTGGAATTCCTCCGGCGACATGTCCAGCATCCCTTTCAGATTGATGATCCCCGCGTTGCAGACCGCGATATCGATGCCGCCCAACTCCGCGATCACTTGGTCGACCATTCGGTTCACCTGATCGGGTCGGGTCACGTCACAACCGATCGGGATGACCCTGCCACCGGCCGAGGCGAGCTCGGCGGCGACCGTTTCCAAGACCTCGAAATGCCGTGCCGCGATGGCGACTTGGGCACCCGCTTGCAGGTATGCCTCTGCCACCTTTTTGCCGATACCGCTGGACGCCCCGGTCACCAGAGCCGTCCTGCCGTGCAGGTCAAACAAGTCCAACACGCTCATTCGATATCCCTATCCAGACGAGCCACCAAAAACCAGAACACGTTCTAGTGTGTCGGCTATGGGCAACTTCAGCAGGGCCGAAATCGAGCAAGCCGTCGAGCACTACACAACTGTGGCGGAAGGGTGCAGCGCTTCTGGCGACTGGGCGCCTTTTGCGGATTTATTCACTGAGGACGTTGTCTACATCGAACACCATTACGGAGTCTTTCACGGCCGCGAGGCGGTGCGGGATTGGATCGTTGCCGTGATGGCCCCGTTTCCGCACATGCGCTTTCCCAGCGACTGGATCGCCTACGACGACGACAATGACGCCGTCGTCATCATGATCAAGAATCTGCTCGACCACCCGACCGACCCGAACGGGGAGTCGTTCTGGTTCCCGAACTGGACCCGCCTGGTGTACGCCGGCAACGGCCTGTTCTCCAGCGAGGAGGACATCTACAACCCGAACCGCGACGCGCCAGGCGCTGTCGCCGCCTGGATGCAGGCCGGCGGGCAGTTCGCGTCAACCGAGTTCCTGCAACCCAACCCGAGCTAGGCCGACGAGAGGTCCGGGTGTCGTTTCCGGCGGCGTGACCGGACCGCCGACAGCGCCTGCTCCCAGGCGATCCGCGTCGTCGCCTTGAGGTTGGCCGGCTTGGCGCTGTCCTTGGCGAGCAGCGCGGTGGCAGCGGCTTTCGTGGTCGCCGACGCCTTGGACATGTGACCGGAGTCGAACGGTGGCTGCGGGTCGTATTCGAGCGCGAGCTGGATCGCCTTGGCGCGGCCTTCGCCGCCGATCTCACCGGCCAGCCAGAACGCGAGGTCGAGTCCCGCGGAAACCCCCGCACTGGTGACGATGTTGTCCTGGCGCACGACCCGCTCGTCGCTGACCGGGATGGCGCCGAATCCCTTCAGCATGGGTATCGCCAGCCAATGCGACGTAGCCCGCCGGCCCTCGAGCAGGCCCGCCGCGGCCAGGATCACCGAGCCCGAGCACACCGACGCCGTCCACGCAGCGGTTTGATGAGCCGCACGCAGCCAGTTCAGCAACACCTCGTCACGCGCATGCACCGGAGTCGACGGACCGCCGGGCACCAGAATGACGTCGGGCGAAGGGGTTTCGGCCAGCGAATGCGTGGCGCCGATGACCAGCACGCCAGAGTCAGCGGTGATCGGTCCGGCTTCGTGCCAGACGAACCGCACCTCGGCGCCCGGCAGGTTGCGCAGCACCTCATACGGCCCGATCATGTCCAGCGCGGTGAATCCGGGGTAGGCGACGAATGCGATTTGGGTCATCGTGCGGTCCTTTCTGACTAAGGCCTCAATAATTAAGCGAAGGCCTTGCGGTATTGGTCTGGTGAAACGCCGACACGGCGAATGAAGTTGCGCCGCATGGTTTCCGCGGTGCCGAAGCCACACCGCGCCGCGATAGCGACGACCGTGTCGTCGGTCTCTTCCAACTGGCGGCGCGCGGCTTCGGTCCGGACACGTTCGACGTAGTGGCCGGGAGCCTCGCCCACCTCGTCGGTGAACACCCGGGTGAAATGGCGCGGGCTCATCGTCGCCCGGCGGGCCAGATCACCGATGCTGTGCGCGGCGCCCGGCTGCGCCTCGATGGCCTCCTGCACCTCGCGGATGCAGGTGCGTTTGGCCCGCGGTATCCACACCGGCGCCGCGAATTGGGTCTGCCCGCCGGGGCGACGCAGATACAGCACCATCCAGCGGGCGACCGTCTGCGCGATCTCGGTTCCGTGGTCGTCCTCGACCAGCGACAGCGCCAGATCGATGCCCGCGGCCACCCCCGCGGCCGTCCACACCGTGTCGGAGCTCCTGACGAAGATCGGGTCGGCGTCGACGTCGACAGCGGGAAACTCGTTGGCCAGACGCTCGGCGAAGGCCCAGTGGGTGGTCGCGCGGCAACCGTCCAGCAGCCCTGCCTCGGCCGCGAGGAACGCACCCGTGCAGACGGTGACGATGCGGCGGGCGGTGCCCGCAACGGCTTTGATCCAGGCCACGAGCTCCGCATTCGACCGCGCGGCGTCGACGCCTGCGCCGCCGGGCAGCACGACCGTGTCGATCTGCTCGTTCGGATCCGGCAGCGGACTGCCCACGAACGCCAGCCCGGTCGCGGTGCTGATCGGCCGGCCGTCGACCGAGGCGACCACGACGTCGTATCCACCGTTGGTCAGCAACGATGCGCCGGTGAACACGTCGTGCGGTCCGACCACATCGAGTGCCTGGACACCCGGGAAGCCCACGATGACGACCTTGCGAACCATGTGATTAGTGTTGGCCGGACAGTGGCGTGTCGTCTAGGCCTGGTACCCCACGAATTAGGACATCAGGACCTGACCCCAGGTCGTTGGATCGGCCTTGGCAGACTGTGTCCATGGCACAGATAACCCTGCGTGGAAATGCGATCAACACTGTCGGCGACCTTCCCGCCGTCGGATCGAAAGCCCCGGCCTTTAATTTGACCGGCTCCGATCTGGGTGCGGTCTCCAGCGACCAGTTCAGCGGTAAGTCCGTGCTGTTGAACATCTTTCCGTCCATCGACACCCCGGTGTGCGCGACGAGCGTGCGGAAGTTCAATGAGCGTGCCGCCGGAGGCGGCGCGACCGTGGTGAACGTGTCGAAGGATCTGCCATTCGCGCAGAAGCGCTTCTGCGGCGCGGAGGGGATCGAGAACGTAACCACGGCGTCGGCCTTCCGCGACAGCTTCGGCGAGGACTACGGAATCACGATGGCCGACGGTCCGATGGCCGGGCTACTCGGCCGGGCCGTCGTGGTGATCGGCGCCGACGGCAACGTCGCCTACGCGCAACTGGTGCCCGAGATCGCCGAGGAACCCGATTACGACGCAGCGCTGGCAGCGCTGGGCTGACCTCATAACCCAAGCAGTCGGACCGTTTCGGCTCGCATGTCGACTTTGCGCACCTTTCCGGTGACGGTCATCGGGAACTCGTCGACGATGTGGACATAACGGGGAATCTTGTAGTGCGCGAGCTTCCCGGCGCAGAAGGCCCGGACGGCTTCGGCGTCTAACGGCCGACGGTCTGGCCGCATTTTGATCCAGGCACAGACTTCCTCGCCGTACTTGGCGTCGGGAACGCCGACCACCTGCACGTCATCGATGTCGGGGTGGCTGTGCAGAAAGTCCTCGATCTCGCGCGGATAGAGGTTCTCGCCGCCCCGGATGACGACATCCTTGATGCGCCCGACAATCGCGCAATAGCCGTCGTCTTGCATCACCGCCAGATCGCCGGTGTGCATCCAGCCGTCGCGATCGATGACCTCGCGGGTTTTGTCGTCGTCGTGCCAGTAACCCAGCATCACCGAGTAGCCACGAGTGCATAGTTCGCCCGGTTGACCGCGCTTGACGATCTCGCCGGTGCCGGCGTCGATCACCCTGATCTCGACGTGCGGATGAGCCCGGCCCACGGTGGCCGTCCGGTGCGCCAGGTCGTCGTCGATCAGGGTCTGGCAGGACACCGGGGAAGTCTCCGTCATGCCATAGGCGATGGACAGCTCCGACATGTTCAGTTCGTCGACGCAGCGCCTCATCACCTCCACCGGGCACGACGCACCTGCCATGATCCCGGTCCGCAATGACGACACGTCGCGGCGGGCGAGGTCGGGATGGCCGAGCATCGCGATGAACATCGTGGGCACACCGTAGAGGCCGGTGCAGCGTTCGGATTCGATCGCTTCCAGCGTCGCGGCGGCATCGAACCCGGCCGCCGGAATCACCATGGTGGCTCCGTGCGTGGTGGCGCCCAAGTTGCCCATCACCATGCCGAAGCAGTGATAGAAGGGCACCGGGATGCACAGGCGGTCCCCGGGCCCAAGCCTGATGCATTCGGTGACGAAGAACCCGTTGTTGAGGATGTTCCGGTGCGACAGGACGGCCCCTTTCGGGGAACCCGTTGTGCCCGAGGTGTATTGGATGTTGATCGGGTCCGATGGGTTCAATGCGGCTAGCCGGCAGCGCAGTTCGTCACCCGTTACCTCATCGGCGTGCTGCCGCAGCCGCTTCCAATCATCGGTACCCAGGAACACGACGTCGACCAACCCCGCAACCTCGGAACGTACCTCTTCGATCATCGAGCGATAGTCGGAGGTCTTGAAGGTCGTCGCCGACACCAACAGCCGAGTATCAGAATCGCGCAGCACATATGACAACTCGTGAGTGCGATACGCGGGATTGACCGAGACGAGGATCGCGCCGACCTTGGCCGTGGCGTACTGAAGGATGGTCCATTCCGGGCAGTTGGGAGACCAAATTCCGACTCTGTCGCCGCGCTGGATGCCGATGGCCATCAATGCACGGGCCAGACAGTCGATTTCGGCGTTGAGTTCGGTGTAGGTCCACCGCCTGCCACCGGCCACGTCGACAAGCGCCTCGGCGTTCGGGTACGTCAGCGCGGTGCGCTCGAAATTCGCCCCGATCGTTTCGTCCAGCAGGGGAGTGTCGACGGGCCCGGCATCGTAGGACTCGCCGCCGCCGTAGATGTTCCCTGGACCCGAGTTGATCATGTCTTTCCTGCGGTCGACGACATCAATGTAGCCGTCGCCGCCCTGCCGGGCCAGATCGCCGGAATGAAACCAGCCGCCACGAAAGGCCTCGAGATTCCTACAGGCCCGCACGGTCGGCGAGCAGCGCACGGTGGCGGGCGCTGCTGCCGAAGAGCGCCTCGCTGCTCTTGGCGCGGCGGAAGTACAGGTGCAGATCGTGTTCCCAGGTGAATGCGATGCCGCCGTGGACTTGGATGGCGGTGCCGGCGCACAACACATAGGTATCCGCGGCCTGAGCCTTGACCAATGGAGCCGCGATCTGCAGCTCTTTGCCGCTGGCGGCACTCATCGCGGCGAACATCACCGCTGCACGAGTCGCATCGATCTCGATGAGCATCTCGGCGCACGCATGCTTGATCGCCTGGAACGATCCGATGGGACGATCGAATTGCTCTCGACTGCAGGCATATTCGACGGCAAGTTCGAGGCACGTCTCTGCGCCGCCGAGCATCTCGGCAGCCAGCAGCACGCGCGCCACGTCCAGTACGCGATGGACGTCGTCCGGGGAGCCCGCCGACAAGGCATCGGCGGGGGCCCGCGCCAGCCGCAGCTTCGCGACCGGGCGGCTGATGTCGAATGAGGGCAGCGGCACAACCGTGACGCCAGGAGAGTCGGCGGCCACCACATGCAGGCTCACCGCGGTGTCGTCAACCAAGGCCGGGACGACAAAAAGATCGGCGATGCGGCCATGCAGCACGGCGGTGCACTCGCCGGTGAGCACCACGCCGTCGCCGTTCCGCTGCGCCCGTACCGTCGCCGCGGCCGCGTCCGTCGCCTGGTAGCCGGTGGCCGCAAACGCGCCGATCTGCTCGCCCGAAAGGAGGCGGGGCAGCAGGCTCTTGCGCTGCTCGTCATCGCCCAACCGGAGAATCGCTTCGATCGCGAACGTCGTCGCGGCGAACGGAACAGGGGACAGTGTTCGGCCCAGTTCGCCGAACGCGATCGCGGTCTCGACGAGAGTGGCGCCTACTCCGCCATACTCCGACGGTGTGTGCAGCGCCGGCAACTCCATCTCGCCGCACAGCCGCTGCCAGAGTCGGCTGTCGTGGCCGTCGGCGGCGGCGACTTCTCTGATGCGCGCACCACCAGCGTGGTCGCGAAGAAAGCCACGCAGTGACGCGCAGAAGTCGTCTTGTTCGGTGCTGTAACGGAAGTCCATTGAGTGTTTCAGCCCTGCCTGGCTTCCCGACGTGGTTCCTTGGGGAGCCCGAGTAGTTGCTCGCCGATCAGATTGCGTTGGATTTGCGAACTGCCGGCGTAGATCGTGGCTGCCCGGGAGTAGAGCAGCTCGTCCATCCAGCAAGCGGGGGAGTTCGGCGTGCCCGCTTCCGGGACCAGGCGCGCCCCGCCGTTCCCCGGCCCCAGCGGGCCAAGCGCATCCAGTTCCAAGATTTCGGCCGCGAGATCCGTGTAGCGCCGAAAGTATTCGCTCCAAATGACTTTGGTGATCGCGGCCTCGGCGCCTGGCAGTCGCCCGTTCAGCGACAAGGTGAGGCCACGGTAGCCCCGGTAGCGCATGATCTGTATCCGGGAGAAGCACCACGCCAACCCCTCTCGGATATGCGGGTCCGTGTTCATTCCGCGTTCGCGCGCGAGCTCGCTCAGCCGCTCGAAGTCGCGACCGAAATCGATGGCCGCGGTGGTGAGCTGCGAACTGCGTTCGAACCCGAGCGCCGTCATCGCGGTCGGCCATCCGTTTCCCACCCCGCCCACGACATTGGCGGATCCGGTGCGGGCATCGGTGAAAAAGACCTCACTGAACGACGAGTGCCCGGCCGCGTTGACGATCGGGCGGACCTCGACGCCGGGTTGCTCGATCGGCACCAGCAAGAAGGACAGCCCCTTGTGCTTGGGCACACCGGCATTCGTGCGCGCCAGAATGAAGATCCAGTTGGCGGTGAGACCGGCCGACGTCCAGATCTTCTGACCGTTGATCACCCACTCATCGCCATCGAGTGCAGCCCTGGTTCGCACCGATGCCAGATCGGATCCGGCCTCGGGTTCCGAGAATCCCTGGCACCAACGATCTTCACCGTTGAGGATGCGCGGCAGAAAATGCTTCTTCTGCGCCTCGGACCCCAACGCGATCAGTGTATTGCCCAATAAATCGATCCCCAGCAAGTCGTTTTCGGCCCGCTCGGGCGCCCCGGCCCGGGCGAACTCTTCAGCCAGCACCACCTGTTCGATGGGGGAGAGACCGCCACCGCCGTATTCCGCCGGCCAGGACACGGCAACCAGGCCACTGGCCGAAAGGGCCCGCCGCCACCGCAACTCGAACGCTTCCCGCTCGGCCGCCGACAATGCTCCGGGTCCCGACCAGCCGGCCGGGAGGTGTTGCGCCAGGAATGCCCGAATCCGGTACCGGAATGCTTCCGCTTCGGGCGGGTAAGTGACGTCCATTGATGGCGTCCGTACTCACGGGCGCTGTTTGGTCGCGGGCAGGATCTCTGGCGCGGCACGCCAGTCGTCGAGCCCGTACTCGACCGTTCCGTACGACAGCTTCCCGCCGGTGACTTCACCCCAGTGGGCGTGATTTAGCTGGTGAATCTTGAAGCAGCCGTCGAGTGCCGTGGTGAAGCCCATGGCATCGACGGTTTGGTTCACCGATTCCTTGATGAGCAGCGCAGCCACAGTGGGAAGCTTGGCGATTCGACGGGCGAATTCGATGGTGCTGGTGCTCAATTCGCTTGTTGGAAACACCTTGCTGACCATCCCCAGCGAGTGCGCTTCGTCGGAGCCGATGCAGTCGCCGGTGAGCAGCAGCTCCTTTGCTTTGCGCGGGCCGAACTCCCACGGATGGCCGAAATACTCGACCCCACACATACCGAGCCGGGTACCGACGACGTCGGCGAACACGGCGTCCTCACTTGCGACAATCAGGTCGCAGCACCAGGCCAGCATCAGGCCCGCCGACAGCACCGTGCCGTGGACCTGCGCGATGGTGATCTTGCGGAGATTGCGCCACCGCTTCGTATTTTCGAAGTAGTAATGCCACTCCTGACGATTGCGCGACTCCACCCCGCCAAACGTGCCTCCGTTGCACTGATAGCTGGGGTGTTGATCCGGACCGGGTGAGCGTTCACGAACGTCGTCAGCCGACCCCAGATCGTGGCCCGCGGAGAAGGCGGGGCCCGCTCCCCGCAGAATCACGACCCTGACCGTGTCGTCAGCTTCGGCAAGCTCGAAGGCGGCGCCCAACTCGACCAGCATTCCGCGTGTCTGCGCATTGCGCTGTTTCGGGCGATCCAGGGTGATCGCCGCGATACGACCGTCGTCGAACGTCTCATATCCGATGAAGTCGAAGTGCGGCGCGGAACTCTCCCGGCGATCGACCGGATGGAGTCCGGTGACATTCATGGCGGCTCCTTTTACTGCTCACTTCCCCCTGAACGGGTGACCTGTGCGAGGTTACGCGGCAATCCGGCACGATGTCCATAGCCAATACGCGCTGATATGAGCGCATCTCCGGTAAATTCCCAAGCAAATTGGCTCTTGTAAGTAGCGAAGTATCTTGCTAGTACTGTGGTATACCTAGAGCAGCAGCCTCGCGGATCACGAGAAATCTCAGAAGGGTTGACCCATGGAGATCGGAATATTCCTCATGCCGGCCCATCCACCGGAGCGCTCCCTCTACGACGCCACCCAATGGGACCTCGACATGATCGAGCTGGCCGATCAACTCGGGTACGTCGAGGCGTGGGTCGGCGAACATTTCACCGTGCCCTGGGAGCCGATCTGCGCCCCCGACCTTCTGTTGGCGCAGGCACTGCTACGGACGAAGTCCATCAAGCTCGCGCCAGGCGCACATCTGCTGCCGTACCACCACCCGGTCGAATTAGCCCATCGAGTGGCCTATTTCGATCACCTTGCTCAGGGCCGATTCATGTTGGGCGTCGGGGCCAGCGGAATTCCGGGCGACTGGGCACTGTTCGACGTCGATGGAAAGAACGGCGAGCACCGCGAGATGACTCGTGAAGCACTCGAAATCATGTTGCGCATCTGGACCGAGGACGAGCCTTGGGAGCATCGTGGAAAGTACTGGAACGCCAACGGAATCGCGCCGATGTTCGAGGGCCTGATGAAGCGTCACATCAAGCCATTTCAGAAGCCTCACCCACCCATCGGCGTTACCGGGTTCAGTGCGGGCTCCGAGACCCTCAAGCTCGCGGGCGAGCGCGGCTACCTACCGATGAGTCTTGACCTCAACACCGAATATGTCGCGTCACACTGGGACGCGGTGTTGGAAGGCGCGGCGCGCAGCGGCCGGACTCCGGATCGGCGCGATTGGCGGTTGGTCCGCGAGGTTTTCGTCGCTGAAACCGACGAGCAGGCCTTCCGCTATGCCGTAGACGGCACGATGGGACGCAACATGCGTGAATATGTGCTGCCGACGTTCCGCATGTTCGGCATGACCAAGTTCTATAAGCACAACCCATCGGTGCCCGACGACGACGTGACGCCGGAGTACCTCGCCGAGAACACCTTCGTGGTCGGCTCGGTGGAGACGGTGGTCGACAAACTCGAGGCCACCTACGACCAGGTGGGCGGATTCGGCCACCTCCTGGTTCTCGGATTCGACTACGTCGAAAACCCTGGCCCGTGGAAAGAGTCGCTAAGGCTGCTGGCCGAAGAAGTCATGCCCAGACTCAACGCCCGCATTGCCAAGAAACCCGTCGCCGCGATCGTCTAGCGGTTTACCGGCCGGGAAGGGACACGCAATGGCGGATTGTCAGGTAACCGTTGATTATTCGGACGGAACGCACAAGACGATGCCGGTGCGGCCGGACCAGACCGTCCTGGATGCCGCCGAAGAGCACGGCGTGGCCATCGTCAGCGAATGCCAAAGCGGAATCTGTGGCACGTGCGTAGCCAGCTGTACCGCCGGCCAGTACGAGATGGGTCGTACCGAGGGCCTGTCCGATGTGGAACGGGCAGCGCGCAAGATCCTTACCTGCCAGACGTTCACCACCTCTGATTGCCGGATCGAACTGCAGTATCCGGCAGACGACAACGCGGCGCTGCTGGTTGCCTGTGACGGCGTGGTGACCGGCGTCGACTTGTTGTCGCCCAGCACCGCGGTGCTGCGGGTGGATGTCTCGGCGACGGCCGGTGCTCTGAACTACCAGGCTGGCCAGTTCGCGCAACTGCAGGTACCCGGCACCAACACGTGGCGCAACTACTCCTACGCGCATCCGGCCGACGGCAGCGGTCAACTGGAATTCATCATCCGGCTGCTGCCCGACGGGGTGATGTCGAACTATCTGCGCGACCGCGCGAGGCCGGGTGACCATATAGCGTTGCGGTGCAGCAAGGGCACGTTCGGACTGCGCCCCCTCGTTCGGCCGGTGATCCTGGTCGCCGGCGGCACGGGGTTGTCGGCGATCCTGGCGATGGCCCAGAGCCTGGGCCCTGATACCGCTCACCCCGTCTACCTGCTCTACGGGGTGACCTGCAACGAAGACCTGTGCAAGCTCGACGAACTCAAGGCGCTCAGGGATCGTGTCACGGCCGCCGAGGTGCACGTCATCGTCGCGCGTCCGAACGCTGAATGGCATGGACCGACGGGGCTCGTCACGGATCTACTGGACGAGCGAATGCTGTCCGGTGGCGACGCCGACGTCTATCTTTGCGGTCCGGCTCCGATGGTCGAAGCCACCCGAACCTGGTTGGACAACAACAGCTTTCATCGTGTCGGGCTCTACTACGAGAAGTTCGTCCCCAGTGGGGCAGCGCGGCGCCGCAGCCCGGCTCAACTCGATCACGCAACCATCGACCTCGCCGAGGTGCGCAGGCGCGGCCGCGGGACGGCGGTGGTCATCGGCGGCAGCATTGCGGGCATTGCCGCGGCGAAGGTGCTCACCGAGACTTTCGATCGGGTCATCGTTCTCGAAAAGGACGATCCGCATCGTCGGCGTGAGGGCAGGCCGGGTGCGGCACAGGGCTGGCACCTACACCACTTGCTGACCGCAGGGCAGATCGAGTTGGAACGATTCTTTCCCGGCATCGTCGACGACATGGTGCGCGAGGGCGCGTTCAAGGTCGACATGGCGGCTCAGTACCGAATCCGGTTGGGGGGAAGTTGGAAGAAGCCCGGCACCAGTGACATCGAGATCGTTTGCGCCGGCAGGCCGTTGCTGGAGTGGTGCATACGGCGCCGCCTCGACGGCGAGCCGCGGATCGACTTCCGTTACGAGTCGGAGGTGGACGACCTCGTATTCGACCGGGCGAACAATGCCATTGTCGGGGTTGCTGTCAGCAAGGACGGCGAATTCGAGGTGGTGCCGGCCGAATTCGTCGTCGACGCATCGGGCAAGAACACCCGCGTGCCGGAATTCCTGGATCGCCTCGGTATCGGCGCGCCCGAGGTCGAGCAGGACATCATCAACTGCTTCTACTCGACGATGCAGCACCGGGTTCCGCCGGAACGACAGTGGCAGGACAAGGTCATGGTGATCTGCTATGCGTATCGCCCCTTCGAGGACACCTACGCCGCGCAGTACTACGTGGATAGCTCGCGCACCCTGCTGTCCACGTCACTGGTGGCGTACAACTGTTACTCGCCGCCGCGCACCGCGCGGGAGTTCCGCGAGTTCGCCGATTTAATGCCGTCACCGGTGGTGGGGGAGAACATCGACGGGCTCGAGCCCGCCTCCCCGATCTATAACTTCCGGTATCCGAACATGCTCCGGTTGCACTACGAGAAGAAACGTAACCTGCCGCGTGCGCTGGTGGCCGTGGGCGATGCCTACACCAGCGCCGACCCGGTGTCTGGCCTGGGTATGAGCTTGGCGCTCAAGGAAGTTCGGGAGATGCAGGTGTTGCTGGCCAAATACGGCCCGGGGCACCGAGATCTTCCGCGCCGCTACTACCGCTCGATCGCGAAGCTGGCCGACACCGCGTGGTTCGTGATCCGGGAACAAAATCTGCGCTTCGACTGGATGAAGGACGTGGACAAGAAGCGCCCGTTCTATTTCCGGCTGCTCACCTGGTACATGGATCGTCTGACGGAACTGGTCCACGACGATCTCGACGCCTATCGCGAATTCCTGGCCGTCTTGCACCTCGTCAAGCCACCGTTGACACTGATGACCCCCCGAATCGCGAGCCGCGTCATCGGTAAGTGGGCCCGTACCCGATTGTCGGGGCAGAAGACGCTTATCGCCCGCAACTACGAAAATCGCACGGTACCAGCCGCCGAGGCCGCAAACCCGCTTGTGGCCGTTGGTAGTTCGGTGCCCAGCCAAACTCGATAGATCCTCGACAAGAAAGGCGAAGATGTCGCAGGTTCACCGCATCTTGGACTGCCGGGGCACCCGGATTCATGCCGTCGAAGACGGCGAGGGACCACTGGTCGTGCTGCTGCACGGGTTTCCAGAGTCCTGGTACTCCTGGCGTCATCAGCTTCCCGCGCTGGCCGATGCGGGCTATCGCGTGGTGGCAATCGACCAGCGCGGCTACGGGCGTTCGTCGAAGTACCGCGTGCAATCGGCCTATCGCATCAAGGAACTGGTCGGCGACGTTGTCGGCGTCATCGACGCTTACGGTGCCGACAAGGCCATCGTGATAGGTCATGACTGGGGTGCGCCCGTCGCGTGGACATTCGCCTGGCTGCATCCGGCCAGATGTGCCGGCGTAGTCGGGATCAGCGTTCCGTTCGCAGGTCGCGGTGTTATTGGCTTGCCGGGCAGTCCCTTCGGCGAGCATCGTCCCAACGACTACCACGTGGAGCTCGCTGGCGATGGCCGCATTTGGTACCAGGACTACTTCTCCGCGCAGGACGGCATCATCGCCGAAATCGAGGAGGACGTGCGCGGCTGGCTGCTCGGGCTGACCTACACGGTCTCCGGCGAGGGGATGATCGCGGCCACGAAAGCAGCGGTCGACGCGGGCGTCGACCTCGCATCCATGGATCCCATCGACGTGATCCGCGCCGGCCCGCTCTGCATGGCCGAAGGCGCAAAGCTGAAGGACGCCTTCATCTATCCGGAAACGATGCCGACCTGGCTCACCGATGCCGATGTCGATTTTTACGCCGGCGAGTTCGAGCGTTCGGGCTTCGGCGGGCCGTTGAGCTTCTATCACAACATCGACAGCGACTGGCACGACCTGGCCGATCAGGAAGGTAAACCACTCACGCCACCCGCATTGTTCATCGGTGGCCAGTACGACGTCGGCACCACCTGGGGCGCCGAGGCCGTCGAGCGCGCGCACGAGGTCATGTCGAATTATCGTGGCACCCACATGATTGCCGATGTCGGGCACTGGATTCAGCAGGAAGCGCCCGAGGAGACCAACCGGCTGTTGCTCGATTTCCTGGGCGGGCTGAGTTAGATAGGTTAGGCGGACTGTCGATGAAAACCACCGATGTAAGGGTGTTACGCGCGATCACCGCGATGGCGGCCGGCCAAACCGTGGTCGTCACAGGCGATTCGGATGGTGACGGCTACCTTGTCGTTGCGGCCGACGCCGCAACCCCTGCGCTGTTGGCCTTCATGATTCGCCACACCTCCGGCTATGTGCGGGTCGCGCTGCCGGGCTCCGAATGCGAGCGCCTGAACCTCCCGCCGATGTGCCATCGGAACACGGCGCTCTGCGTGTCGGTCGACGTTCGCGGGACGGGCACTGGAATCTCGGCAAGCGATCGCGCCCGCACCATCGCCGCACTGGCATCGGGCGGATCTGAGGCTTCGGATTTCCTGCGTCCGGGACACGTGGTCCCACTGCAGGCCGGCAAGGACGGGGTGCTTGACCGGCCCGGGCCCGCCGAGGCGGCAATCGACCTCGCGGGCCTCGCGGGACGGCGGCGTGCTGCCGCGCTGTGCGAGATCGTCTCGCGGCGCAATCCCGCGCTGATGGCCCGCGGTGTCGAGCTGACCGAATTCGCCGTCGAACACGGGCTGGCCGTCGTTTCGATCGCTGAGCTTGTCGCGTATCGGCGCCGGACCGAGCCCCAGGTGGTGCGGCTGACCGAAACCGTCTTGCCCACCTGGGCAGGCGACTCGCGCGTCATCGGCTTTGGTGACGTGCACGATGGCGGCGAGCATCTGGCGATGATCATCGGCTCGGCCGGCGCCGGAGTGCCGGTGCCGCTTCATGTTCACATCGAGTGCCTGACCGGGGATGTGTTCGGCTCGAAGGCGTGCCGATGCGGCGACGAACTCAACCGTGCGATGGCGCGGATGTCGGCCCAGGGCAGCGGCGTGGTGGTATACCTGCGTCCATCCGGCCAGCCGCGGGCCTGTGGCCTCTTCGCCCGGCGCGATGCGGCCGGTGACCCGATGCGGGAGACCGTGGCGTGGATCCTGCGCGATCTCGGGTTGTATGCCCTCAAACTCTCCGATGACATGCCAGGATTTGGCCTTGTGATGTTCGGGGCCATTCGCGAGCACGGCATCGGACGCCAGATGTGGGCGGCCGCGGGCTGATGACCGAAGTGATGCAACTACATTCGCGAGGTAAGTCGTGACGCATCCTGACCTGGCCGGTAAAGCGGCAATCGTCACCGGGGCCGGTGCCGGGATAGGCCTCGCGGTGGCGCAGCGGCTTGCCGCCGAGGGTTGCAGCGTGCTGTGCGCGGACATCGACGGCCCTGCCGCCGAGACCGCCGCAACCAAGATCGGTTCTGGTGCAATCGGTTATCAGGTCGATGTCAGCAACGAGGAACAGGTCATCGGCATGGTCGACGCCTGCGTCGGGTCGTTCGGCGGAGTGGACAAACTGGTCGCCAATGCCGGCGTCGTTCATATGGCCCCGCTCATCGACACCACCGTTGAGGACTTCGACCGGGTCATCGCGATCAACCTCCGTGGCGCCTGGCTGTGTACCAAACATGCGGCGCCGAGGATGGTCGAGCGGGGCGGGGGAGCGATCGTCAGCATGTCGTCGCTTGCCGGCCATATCGCGGTGGGCGGCAGTGGGGCCTACGGAATGTCCAAGGCCGGCGTCGCCCACCTCAGCCGCATCACCGCCGCGGAGCTGCGTTCGTCCAACATCCGGGCCAACGCGCTGTTGCCGGCATTCGTTGACACCCCGATGCAGCAGACCGCGATGACGACGTTCGACGAAGCGCTCGGAGAAGGCGGCGCGCGCGAGCTGATCGCCCGTTTGCAGGGCCGGATGGCCGCACCGGAGGAGATGGCCAGCATCGTGGCTTTCCTGTTGTCCGACGATGCGTCGATGATCACCGGAACCACTCAGATCGCCGACGGCGGAACCATCGCCGCGCTGTGGTGACCGCCCCTGGGGATCAGGCGGATTCGGACCGGCTAGTCAGGATTGACAGTGCGATGGCGGTAAGTTCGTCCGCGACGCCAACGTATCGCGTGAGATGCCATGTGCGAGAGACGTCTTCGATGAAACTGATTGCCGCAGCAACCAGCAGTCGCCCCTCGACGACGGTGGTCTCGGGGACCAGCTCGGTGATCTGCTCGATCCACACGGTCTCGCGGTCGGCCTGATTTCGCAGGTACCCGTCGCGCACCTCGCCAGAGGCGTGGGAGAGTTCGGTGATCGAAACGGCGACAAGGTCGGGAGCATCCAGGCTGATCCGGACGTGACCCCGCACGAGACCCTGAAGACGTTGCAGGGCTTTGGAATTAGTTCTCAGAGCACGGATGCACTCGAGGCTCCACCACTCGTCGAGGCGACGGATGAGCGCATCCAGGATGGCTTGTTTGGACGAGAACGACCGGTACAGACCCGGACCCGCGATGCCGGCTCCCTTGCCGATCTCACTGGTACTGACAGCCGGATAGCCCTGCGCACGGAACAGTCGCGCGCCCCCGGCAAGCAGGGTTTCGTAGCGGGAGAACAGCACACCGTCCTCGTCGCGCGCGGCATCCAGAGGCGTCAACTCGGCGACGGGAGGCGTCCTCGCCGCGGCCATGCAAGCTTGGTATAGGCGGTCTTTGAGTTCGTCAGCCGGAAGGGTCAGGTTGTGCCTTCCCAGGCCCGTCAGCGTGCTGGCCACCGCCCAGGCGCGCAGCTCCGCGTGTTGTGGGCTCAGACCGGGCACCTCCAGGACGACGTTGTCGCGCATGCCCGCCACGATCGTGTTGATGCGGCGCCGGACTTCGGCGCGGTCGCCCTCGTTGAGGTAACGGGCCTCGCGCTGCCACAACACCGCCAGCGATCGTGATGCAACGGCCGCGGCGATGTGGTCAGGCAGATCCACACTCAGCGGCCGAGGTGTCGGCTCGGCCTCGCCATCGGTGAGCCGACGCGCGATTTGATACTGATCCTGGCCGGTTCGGATCGCTTCGGCGAGCAGCGCCTGCTTGCTGTCGTAGTGGCGATACAACGCGCGCGCGGTGACTCCTGCCGCCTCGGCGATGTCCTCCAACTTGACCGAATGGAAGCCGCGGTCGATAAAGAGCCCAACGGCCTGCTCCAGAATCTGCTGCTTTCGGTCCTTCGGGCGGCGCCTAACGGGTTGAGCGACGGTACCCATCGACTCGAACCCCCTTCGTACACGCCGGAATTACCAATCCTGCCAGAAGCATCGGCTACAGCTTCATCCCGCTCTGCCCCTCGAAGGCAGCGAGATCAAAGTAGTCGCTGAAGCGAGTGATCTTGCCGTTCTTGACCTCGAACACGCCGGTCACCGGGAGCACGACCTTCCGGCCGTCGTTCATCGTGAAGTAGTCGATGCGTTCGGCGAGCACCAGGCCGGGCTCGGCGGCCAGTGAGAGGATGTCGAGCTTGGCATCGGAAAACGCGTCAAGAAACGCCTGGAAAACCGCGCGTATGCCCGCGATGCCCTCGATCGGCTCGACCGGCACGTTGTGGTAGACCGCGTCGTCGGCAAAACCGCCGCAGATGCTTTCCAGACTGCGCGCCTGCCAGGATCCGAGAAAGTCGCGGACGAGCTTCTCGCTGGCCTCCTTGGTATCCGTCATACGAACGAGTCCTCCTCGAGCAGTAGCACGCCGACGTGATCCTCATCGGACTATCAAGATACATCATTCGGCATATATGCGCGATAACACCGATATTCATCGGATCATCCCGCATTCAATGGCATATCGCTCATGGACATATACGGGTATTTGTGCCCGCGGCGATCGCATTGCCAGCCAAGAGCTTCTTCGCGGATGTCGGCGAGATCGACAAGTACATCGGCGGAGTCTTTCGCGAGGAGGGAGACCACCCGCAGTGCGGACCCAAGTTCCGGGCCGCCAACATCGTCATGCGGGTGATCTACACCGACCCCGATTGTGAACTCATGGTCGCTGCGCGAAGATTTTCAAGTCGCATGCGGCCCAAGCGATCTCAAGCCCGACATCACCATGACGATGCCTGCCGATGTGGCAGACCGATTGTGGCTTACTGCGATCCCGACGTGCGGATCACCTACTACGGCACCGAAATAGTCCCTTACGCAGGCGATTACCGAGGGATCGACGAGGCGACGATGTTCTGCACCAAGGTCGGGCAGAACATCGAGATCGTCGAGATCCAGGTGTGAGGGTTCGCGCGCAGGGTGCATAACGCCGTCGAACTGTGCCCCTCGGGGGCGCTGCGGCCGGTTCCGGAGTGACCAGATGAGGCTCGGCCCGGCCCGCGTGACACGGCCCGGCGCCGGGCCGCAAGACAGCCGCGGACGCGGCCATGGGTCCGGCACTCAGCCAGTACTAGCAAGATACATCATCACACATAAGTGGCTATTTGCTTCGTTATTTACGAATCAGTCAGCGGTAAATGTGCGTATTGTCTATGGACATGAGGGTCGCGTGCCGCGTACCCTCTCGGATGTCGCTAGTCCACTTCGAACTGTCCGGGGGACAACGTGAACAGCTCCACCCGACGACACAGCACCGAATTCAGGCGGTGCGCGCCGCGATGGTGACGGTGGTCGGTCAAGCGGCAAAGCCGGTCCGCGCGATGGGCGACTTCTTCGTGATGTCGGCGGAGACCTTCGTGTCGATATTCAGGCCGCCGTTCGCATGGCGTGAATACCTGTTTCAGTGCTGGTTCGTGGCGCGGGTGTCGACGCTGCCGGGGGTGTTGATGACGATCCCGTGGGCGGTGATTTCGGGATTCCTCTTCAATGTCCTCCTGACCGACATCGGTGCCGCGGATTTTTCCGGCACCGGCTGCGCGATCTTCACCGTGGACCAAAGCGCTCCGATCGTCACGGTGTTGGTCGTCGCGGGCGCTGGCGCCACCGCCATGTGTGCCGATCTGGGTGCGCGGACCATCCGCGAGGAACTCGACGCGCTGCGGGTAATGGGTATCAACCCGATCCAAGCGCTGGCGGTTCCGCGGGTACTGGCGGCGACGACGATCTCGCTGGCCCTGAGTTCGGTGGTGACCGCGACGGGTCTCATCGGCGCGTTCTTCTGCTCCGTATTTCTCATGCACGTCTCGGCCGGCGCGTGGGTCGCGGGTCTGACCACCCTTACCCACACGATCGACGTCATCATTTCGATGATCAAGGCGACGCTGTTCGGGCTGATGGCTGGACTGATCGCCTGCTACAAGGGCATGTCGGTCGGCGGCGGCCCGGCCGGCGTCGGCAGGGCGGTGAACGAGACCGTGGTGTTTGCCTTCATCGTCTTGTTTGTCATCAATATCATCGTCACGGCCGTCGGCATGCCGTTCATGGTGTCGTGAGGTGAACCGATGACGGTCAGTGTTCCGAGCAGCCCTACCCACGCGCGACGCCTCGCGAAAACCATTGTGGGCGAATGGACTCGGATGGGATCGCAGGTACGGTTCTATGCCAGCGCCGTCGCGGGGATTCCTGACGCCGTGATGCACTACCGCGGCGAACTGCTACGGGTGATAGCGCAAATGGGTTTGGGCGTCGGAACTCTCGCGGTGATCGGTGGCACGGTGGTGATCGTCGGGTTCTTGGCGATGACCACGGGCGCAATCGTCGCGGTACAGGGTTACAACCAGTTCGCATCCGTGGGAGTCGAAGCCTTGACCGGCTTCGCCTCTGCCTTCTTCAACACCCGGGAGATTCAGCCCGGAACCGTCATGGTCGCGCTGGCCGCCACCGTTGGCGCCGGCGCCACCGCACAACTGGGGGCGATGCGGATCAACGAGGAAATCGATGCGCTCGAAGTGATCGGTATCCGCAGCGTCAGCTACCTGGCCAGCACGCGAGTGCTGGCGGGAGTGGTCGTTGCGATCCCGCTATTTTGCGTGGGGCTCATGACGGCATATCTGGCTGCACGCATCGGCACTACGGCGGTCTACGGCCAGGGGTCCGGTGTCTACGACCACTACTTCAACACGTTCCTTCGCCCGACCGATGTGCTCTGGTCGTCGTTCGAGGTCGTCGTGGTCTCTCTGATGATCATGCTGGTGTGCACCTATTACGGGTACACCGCGCACGGCGGCCCCGCCGGGGTCGGCGAAGCCGTTGGCCGGGCCGTGCGCGCCTCGATGGTCCTGGCCTCGATCGCGATCGTCGTCATGACGCTCGCCATCTACGGCCAATCCCCGAACTTCCACCTGGCGAGCTAGTGGCATGAATCGCGGGCCAAGTAGACACCGTCTACACGACGCATGGTGGACGCTAATCCTGTTCGCGGCGATCGGTGTGGTGGTCCTCGTGACGGTGATGTCCTTCACCGGCACCCTGCGGTCTTACGTGCCGGTGACGCTGACGGCGGACCGCTCCGGGCTGGTGATGGACACCGGCGCCAAGGTCATGATGCGCGGTGTGCAGGTGGGCCGGGTTAACCAGATCGGCCAGACCGGTCAGGACAAGACGGGCTCCAGCCTCAAACTCGAGATCGAGCCCGACCAAATCCGTTACATCCCTGCCAATGTCGAGGCGCAGATCAGCGCCACCACCGCGTTCGGCGCCAAGTTCGTCGACCTGGTGATACCGCAGAATCCCAGTCGTGCGCGGCTCTCCGCCGGCACTGTGTTGCATTCGAAGAATGTCAGCACGGAGATCAACACCGTCTTCGAGAACGTCGTCGACCTGCTGAACATGATCGATCCGCTGAAATTGAACGCGGTGCTGACCGCCGTCGCCGATGCCGTACGCGGGCAGGGCGAACGAATAGGCAAAGCCACCACCGACCTCAACCAGGTTCTGGCGGCACTCAACGCGCGCAGCGAAACCATCCGCAAGGACTGGCGATCGCTGAAGAATTTCGGCGACACCTACAACGCTGCCGCCCAGGACATCCTGACGATCCTGAACGCCGCCAGCACGACCAGCACGACCGTCGTGAAGCATTCGAGTCAACTGGATACCCTGCTGCTCAATGTAATTGGCTTATCTAACAGCGGGGCCAACCTGCTCGGTTACAGCAGGGACAATCTGATCGCATCGGTCAATAACCTCGAGCCGACCACGAACCTGCTGCTCAAATACAACCCCGAGTACACCTGTTTCCTGCAGGGCACCAAGTGGTTTCTCGACAATGGCGGCTACTCGGCGTGGGGTGGTGCCGACGGCCGGACGTTGCAACTCGATGTCGCGCTGTTGCTGGGCAACGACCCGTATGCCTTTCCCGACAACCTGCCGCTTGTCGCCGCCAAGGGTGGCCCCGGCGGAAAGCCGGGGTGTGGGTCCCTGCCGGATGCCACGAAGAACTTCCCGGTGCGCGAGCTCGTCACCAACACCGGATGGGGGACCGGGCTGGATATCAGGCCGAACCCCGGCCTCGGGCATCCCTGCTGGGCCGACTACTTCCCAGTGACCCGCGCCCAGCCCAAGCCGCCCTCGATCCGCCAGTGCATTCCCGGGCCCGCAATCGGGCCGAACCCCGGCGGCCCGCCATACGGCGCGGCGCTGTATGGACCGGGCGGAGTGCCGCTGTGGCCAGGGGTGCCGCCGGCCCCAACGCCGGCCGAGCCCGGCCCGGCACCGCCCCCGTGAGCCCGAACGAAACCACCAAAAACACGGCAGGAGAAGAACTATGCAGGAAAACCTGAGGGGCGTCGTACTGCGCCTCGGTATTTTCCTGGCGGTTTGCCTGCTGACCGGGGCCTTGCTGGTTGCCGTCTTCGGAGAGGCCCGTTTCGCCGACGGCAACACGTACTACGCCCAGTTCACCAACGTGTCCAACCTCAGGGAGGGCAAGCTGGTCCGCATCGCGGGCGTTGAAGTCGGCAAGGTCGAAAAGATCACCATCAACCCGGACGCGACAGTGCGGGTTGAGTTCACCGCCGACAATTCGGTCACCCTCACCCAGGGAACCGAAGCGGTGATCCGATACGACAACCTGTTCGGCGACCGTTACCTGGCGCTGGAAGAAGGAGCCGGCGGGCTGGGCATACTCAGTCCGCGCCAAACGATTCCGCTGGCCCGCACCAAACCGGCCCTGGATCTGGACGCCCTGATCGGCGGTTTCAAGCCACTGTTTCGTGCACTGAACCCCGAGCAGGTCAACGCGCTCAGCGAACAGCTACTGCAGACGTTTCAGGGGCAGGGTCCCACGATCGCGTCATTTCTGGATCAGGCCGCGGCCGTGACCAACACCCTGGCCGACCGCGATCAGCTCATCGGGCAAGTGGTCAACAATCTCAATCTGGTGCTGGGTTCACTTGGGGGCCAAAGCGATCGGTTGGATAAGGCGGTGACGTCGCTATCGCAGTTGGTGCACGGGCTCGCCGAACGCAAGACCGACATCTCCAACGCGGTGGCGTACACGAACGCCGCCGCCGCTTCGATCACCGACCTGCTGTCGCAAGCTCGCGCGCCGTTTTCGAAGGTGGTTCACGAGACCGATCGGGTCTCCGACGTCGCACTCGCCGATCACGACTACCTCGACAATCTGCTCAACACGCTGCCGGACAAATACCACGCGCTGGTCCGCCAGGGGATGTATGGCGACTTCTTCGCTTTCTACCTGTGCGATGTCGTGCTCAAGGTCAACGGTAAAGGCGGCCAGCCGGTGTACATCAAGGTGGCCGGTCAGGCCACTGGGCGGTGTGCGCCGAAATGAAATCACTCGCCGAACGCAACCGGCTGATCATCGGCTCGGTCGGCATCGTGGCCATCGCAGGAGCCGTACTGGGCGCTCTGCAATACCAGAATCTGCCCTTTCTCGATCAGGGTAAGAGTGTCTCCGCGTATTTCGCCGACGCAGGCGGCCTGCGAACGGACAACACCGTAGAGGTCTCGGGCTACCCGGTGGGAAAGGTGTCCAGCATCGAGCTCGACGGGTCCGGCGCGCTGGTCAAGTTCAAGGTTGACAACGACATTCGGCTCGGAAACCGCACCGAGGTGGCGATCAAAACGAAAGGTCTCTTGGGCAGCAAGTTCCTCGACGTCCTACCACGTGGCGAGGGCCGGCTCGAAGGGCCGATCCCCATCGAGCGGACAACGTCGCCCTACCAGTTACCAGATGCGTTGGGCGACTTGGCCACCACGATCAGCGGGCTGAACACCAACCGGCTGTCCGAATCGCTGGACACAATGGCGCAAACCTTTGCCGACACCCCGGCGGATTTCAGGACCGCGCTAAAAGGCGTGGCCCGCCTGGCCCAGACGCTCGATGAGCGCGACACCCAACTGCGTAGCCTGCTGGACAACGCGGCCAAAGCCACCGGGGTGCTGGCCAAACGCACCGACCAGATCGTCACGCTGGTGCGCGACACCAATGCTGTGCTGGCACAGCTGCGGACACAAAGTGCTGCCCTGGAACAGATCTGGACGAATATCTCGGCGGTGTCGCGGCAATTGCAAGGCTTTATCGCCGAGAACCGACAGCAGCTACGGCCCGCGCTGGACAAGCTCAACGGGGTGCTGGCAATCGTCGAAAACCGCAAGGAACGGGTGCAGCAGGCCATCCCGCTGATCAACTCCTATGTCATGTCGCTAGGCGAGTCGCTTTCGTCCGGCCCCTTCTTCAAGGCATACGTGGTGAATCTGCTGCCGGGCCAGTTCGTTCAACCGTTCATCAGTGCCGCATTCTCCGACCTGGGGCTGGACCCGGCGACCTTGCTCCCGTCACAGGTGACCGACCCACCCACCGGTCAACCGGGGACTCCCGCGTTGCCGGTCCCGTACCCCCGGACAGGCCAGAACGGCGAGCCGCGTTTGAATCTGCCCGACGCGATCACCGGCAATCCCGGCGACCATCCGTGCGGTTTGCCCGGCGTGCCGCTGCCCGGCCCCGGTTGCTACCCCTACCGGGAGCCAGCTGCGGCCCCACCGCCCGGCGGACCACCGCCTGGGCCGCCCGCGCTGGCGCCGGGAGGCCAACCGTGACAACGAAACTCCGACGGGCTCGATCCATGTTGGCGTCCACCCTGATTTTGGTGCTCGTTGCGGGGGTGATCGTCGCGATGCGAACCGCCGGCGAGGCCGCCCGCACTGTCGTGGTCGCCTACTTCGACAACAGTAACGGCGTGTTTGCCGGTGACGACGTTCGCATCCGGGGTGTACCGGTGGGGAAGATACTCAACATCGAACCGCAGCCGCTGCGGTCCAAGATCACGTTCTCCGTCGACCAAAAATACAAGGTCCCCGCCACTGCCAAGGCCGCGATCCTGTCGCCGCAACTGGTAACGGGCCGGGCGATCCAGCTGACGCCGCCGTACAGCGGCGGGCCCGTCCTGGCCGACGGAGCGGTCATCGGCCAGGACCGGACCGTAGTACCGGTCGAGTGGGATGACCTACGCGCACAGCTTCAGCGACTGACCGAATTGTTGAAGCCCACCCAGCCGGGCGGCGTGAGCACGCTGGGTGCACTGATCAACACCGCCGCCGACAACCTGCGCGGGCAAGGCCCCACCATCCGTGACACCATTATCAAACTGTCACAAGCTGTTTCGGCGCTCGGCGATCACAGCAAAGACATCTTCTCCACCCTGAAAAATCTCTCGACGCTGGTGACTGCGCTGCACGACAGCGCTGATCTGCTCGAGCAGCTGAACCACAACTTGGCCGCGGTGTCTTCGGTGCTGGCCGACGACCCCAACAAAGTCGCTCAAGCGGCCGAGGACCTCAACGCGGTCGTCGGCGATGTGCAGAGCTTCGCCGCGGAGAACCGCGAGTCGATCGGCACCGCATCGGACAAGCTGACGTCGATCAGCAAGGTGCTGGTCGACAGCCTCGACGACATCAAGCAGACGTTGCACATCAGCCCGACGGTGTTGCAGAACTTCAACAATATCTTCGAGCCCGCCAACGGTTCGCTGACCGGCGCGCTGGCGGGCAACAACATGGCGAACCCAATCTCCTTCCTGTGCGGCGCAATTCAGGCGGCCTCTCGGTTGGGAGGCGAGCAAGCGGCGAAACTCTGCGTGCAGTACATGGCGCCGATTGTGAAGAATCGTCAGTACAACTACCCGCCGTTTGGCGAGAACCTCTTCGTCGGAGCGCAGGCGAGGCCCAACGAGGTTACCTACAGCGAGGATTCGATGCGCCCCGACTTCGTTCCGCCCGCCGCGAACGCGCCGCCGCCGGCTCCGGGTGCGCCGGTGAGCGAGACGGTGACGACCGACCCCGCGGCCGGCCTGCGCGGCATGATGATGCCACCGGGAGGTGGCTCGTGAGATTCGGCCACCTGCGCCGCCCAGCGGCGAGTCTGTTGATGGTCGTGGTCGTGGTCGTGGCCGGGTCATCCGGTTGTGGTTGGCACGGACTGAATTCGCTGCCGCTGCCCGGCACGCAGGGGGACGGGCCGGGGTCGTTTGTCATCCAGGCACAGATGCCCGATGTCAACAACATTCAGCCGAACTCGCGGGTCCGCGTTGCCGACGTGACGGTCGGCCATGTGACGAAAATCGAGCGTCAGGGCTGGCACGCATTGGTGACGATGCAGCTCAATGGCGACGTCAGCCTGCCCGCCAATGCATCGGCCAAAATCGGCACGACCAGCCTGTTGGGCTCTTACCACATCGAGCTGAGCTCTCCGAAAAGCGAAGCGCCGCAGGGTACGTTGCGCGACCGCTCCGTCATTCCGCTGGCCCGCGGTGGCGCCTACCCGAGCACCGAGCAGACGTTGGCGGCGTTGTCGTTGGTGCTCAACGGTGGCGGACTGGGTCAGGTACAGGACATCACCGAGGCGTTGAGCACCGCGTTTCGCGGCCGCGAGCAAGACGTGCGCAGCCTGATCGGGCAGCTGGACAAATTCTCCGCGTACCTCAACGACCAGTCCGGCGACATCATCGCGGCCACCGAGAGCCTGAACCGCGTGGTCGGGAAGTTCGCCGCCCAGCAACCAGTCCTGGATCGGGCCCTGGCAACCGTCCCCGACGCACTCGCGGTGCTCAACGACGAGCGGGACAAGCTCGTTGAGGCGGCGGATCAGTTGAGCAAATTCAGTGCCCTGACCGTGGATTCGGTAAACCGAACCAAAACGAACCTGATAAAGGAACTACAGCAGCTCGGCCCGGTATTGGAGTCGCTCGCCAACGCCGGCCCGAGCCTGACCCGGTCGCTATCGCTGTTGGCCACCTTCCCGTTTCCGAATGAGACATTCCAGAATTTCCAGCGTGGCGACTACGCCAACCTGACCGCGATCGTCGACCTCACGCTCAGTCGAATCGACCAGGGCCTGTTCACCGGCACTCGGTGGGAGTGCCATCTGACCCAGCTCGAGCTGCAGTGGGGTCGCACCATCGGCCAATTCCCCAGCCCGTGCACCGCCGGCTATCGGGGCACCCCCGGCAATCCGCTGACAACGGCCTACCGCTGGGATCAGGGGCCATAGATGCTGCATCTACCGCGACGGGTGATCATTCAGCTCGCAGTCTTCACGGTGATTGCGCTGGCCATGCTGGCCGTCACTTTCCTGCACTTCGTCAAGCTGCCGGCCATGTTGTTCGGCGTCGGCCGCTACACGGTGCAGATGGAGCTGCCTGAGTCCGGCGGGCTGTACGGCACCGGCAACGTCACCTACCGGGGCTTCGAAGTGGGCCGGGTGGAATCGGTGCGGCTCACCGACACCGGCGTCCAAGCGGTGCTGTCGCTGAAATCCGGCATTGATATTCCGTCGGACCTCAAAGCCGAGGTGCACAGCCAAACGGCGATCGGCGAATCGTATGTCGAGTTGTTGCCCCGCAACGCCACCTCGCCGCCGCTGAAGGACGGCGACGTCATCCGGGTGGCCAATACCTCGGTGCCGCCCGACATCAACGCCCTTCTCAGCGCCGCGAACACCGCGTTGGGGGCAATACCTCACGACAACTTGAAGACCGTCGTCGACGAGTCGTATGCCGCGGTAGGCGGGCTGGGTCCGGAGCTTTCCAGGCTGGTCATCGGAACGTCAGACCTGGCGACCGATGCTCGCAAGAATCTCGACCCGCTGCTGGCGCTGATCGACCAAACGCAACCGGTACTTGACTCGCAGAGCCACACGTCCGATGCGATCGCCGGGTGGGCATCACACCTGGCCACGGTCACCACCGAATTGCAAACGCACGACGCAACTATCGGCGGCGTCATAGACCAGGGCGGTCCCGCCCTGGGGGAGATGCGTGAACTGATCGAGCGCGTGCAACCCACCTTGCCAATCCTGCTGGCCAACCTCGTCAGCGTCAGCCAGGTCGCGCTCACTTACCAAAACGACATCGAACAGTTGTTGGTGGTGTTCCCGATGTCCATCAGCGCCGAACAGGCCGGCATCCTCGCCAACCTGAACACCAAGCAGGCATATCGGGGTCAGTATCTGAGCTTCAACCTCAACCTCAACCTGCCGCCACCGTGCACCACGGGATTCCTGCCGGCCCAACAGCAGCGCGTCCCCACGTCCGAGGACTATCCGGGCCGCCCGGCCGGCGATCTGTACTGCAGGGTCCCGCAGGACTCGCAGCTCAACGTCCGCGGGGCCCGGAACATCCCGTGTGAATCCGTGCCCGGCAAGCGTGCACCCACCGTGAAGTTGTGCGAGAGCAACGAACAGTACGTGCCGCTCAACGACGGCTACAACTGGAAAGGCGATCCCAACGCCACATTGTCCGGTCAGGATATCCCGCAATTGCCGCCCGGATCGCCACCGCGCGCGACGGGCCCCCCGGGACCCGCGCCGGCGCCGCCACCCATCGCCGCCGCCCAGTACGACCCGGCCACCGGCACCTATACGGGACCCGACGGCCATCAATACACGCGATCCGACCTGGCGCAAACCGCGCCGAAAGACAAGACGTGGCAGGCGATGTTGCTGCCACCGGGGAACTGACGACGATGACAAACCCACCCAGCACGACGTCAATGGAGGACGGTATGTCGGTGATAACTGATTCCGAACCGGCCGTAGAGGTCGACCTGTCCGAGGCCGAACGCGATGACCAGGTCGCCGAATCCGATGTGGCCGACGCGGATAGCGTGCCGCAGACCCAGGAGCAAAAGGCAAGGCCGCGTTACGCAATACTTTTCGGCCTGGTCACCACCATTGCGCTAACGCTGCTGTTGTGCTGGTTGGGGTTTCGCGTCCACCAGTCACAGCAGGCGCAGGCCCAACGTAGCCAATTGCTGCAAGTAGCCAGGCAGGGTGCGCTGAATCTGACGACCATAGACTGGCGGCATGCCGATGCTGATGTGCGTCGCATTCTGGACGGTGCGACAGGCGAGTTCTACAACGATTTCTCCAAACGGTCACAGCCATTCATCGAGGTGCTTCAGCAAGCCAAGGCCACCACAGTCGGCACCATCACCGAGGCGGGCCTTCAGGCGCAGACCGCCGACACCGCCGAGGCGCTGGTGGCCGTATCGGTCCAGACCTCGAATGCCGGTGAAAGCGACCCGGTTCCGCGGGTGTGGCGCATGCGGATCACCGTTCAGAAGACCGGCGATCAGGTCAAGGTCTCGAACGTCGGATTCGTGCCATGAGCGCGATCGAGTCGCCGCTTGTCGGTGAACGTGAGGAAGCCGACTCGGAGCTTGAAGCGGCTGCCGAGGTCGACATGCCAGATTCCGATGAGAGCCCGGCGCGGGGGCGGCGTCGCACCCGCTGGTCGCGGCTGATCGCCTACGGGCTGCTGCCGGCACTGGCGATGTCGCTGGCGTCTGCTGCAGGCTTTTTGAAATGGCGGGACGCCGCCGTCCGCGACGCCATGGTCGCCCGCGTGGAATCCGTGCAGGCTGCCACTGACGGCACCGTTGCGCTGCTGTCCTACCGGCCCGACACCGTGCAGAAGGATCTCGAGGCCGCCAGGGGCAGGCTGACCGGTACGTTCCTGAACGCCTACACACAACTGACCCACGACGTGGTGATTCCCGGATCAAAGCAGAAGCAGATCTCCGCGGTGGCCACCGTCCCGGGCGCGGCATCGGTATCGGCCGCCGCTGACCACGCCGTCGTGCTGCTCTTCGTGAACCAGGCCATCATCGTCGGCCAGGACGCGCCCACCAACACCGCGTCCAGCGTTCGCGTCACCCTAGACAAGATCGACGGACGTTGGCTGATATCGCAATTCGACCCGGTGTGAGGTGACGACGATGCAGCGCCGTTCGCCTCACCGCACACCCGCAGTGCCACTTGCAGCTGTGGCTTTGGCGGCTGCGCTGTTATCGGCGACGGCCGTCGCGCCGAGTGCGCGCGCCGACGTGGTGGCCTATCTGGTCAACGTAACGGCGCGTCCCGGCTACCACTTCGCCAACGCTGACGCCGCCTTGAGCTACGGACATGGCATCTGCGACAAGGTATCTCAGGGCCGCGGCTACGCGCAGGTCATGGGGGAGGTGAAGGCCGACTTCAACACCTCTGATGAATACCAGGCCTCCTACCTGATCAGTCAGGCGGTCAACGAGCGGTGCCCGGCACTGATCTGGCAGTTGCGAAACTCGGCGGCGCACTACCGGCCACCGTCCGCGACCGGCGGCTGACGGAAAGGAACTACGACATGCGGTATCAACCATTGGCTCTCTTTGCATTGTTCTCCATGGCTGCCGGTGCGGTCTGTGGTGCGCCCGCAGCGCTGGCCGACAACAAGCGGCTCAACGACAGCGTGGTGGCCAACGTCTTCACCGTTCAGCACCAAGCCGGCTGCACCAACGACGTGAAGATCAACCCGCAGCTACAACTGGCTGCCCAACGACACACCCTCGATGTGCTGAACAACCGAAACCTCAACGACGACATCGGCTCTGACGGATCCACTCCGCAAGACCGCGCAACTGCCGCCGGCTTCCACGGGCGAGTTGCCGAGACCGTGGCGATCAATCCCGCCGTGGCGATCAGCGGCGTCGAGCTGATGAACCAGTGGTATTACAACCCGGGGTATTTCGCGATCATGTCCGACTGTGCCAACAGCCAGATTGGAGTGTGGTCAGAGAACGCCCGGGACCGCACCGTCGTGGTGGCCGTCTACGGACAATCGGAAAGACCCCCTGCCGCAGCACCGAGGGGAGCACCGCCGCCTGCGGTCGCGCTGCAGGAGAACGTCCCACTCGATCCCAGCCCCGACTACGACGCCAGCGACGAGGTCGAGTATGCGATGAACTGGCTGCCGTGGATCCTGCGCGGCGTGTATCCGCCGCCCGCCATGCCGCCGCAGTAGCTCAGCTGGGCGTCAACGTAAACGGCAGCCAGTAGACACCCTGGCCGTCCCCGGGGCATCCCGGTGCGCCGACGGTGAAAGTTCGCTCCCCGTGGAAACTTCCGTCGCCGTTGGGCATCAGGAAATCGGACCGCCTGGTGTCGACCTTGCTGCCGTCGTCGCAGTGGAACGGATAGTCCGAGCTCGATACCCACCTGTCGTTGGCCCACCGGTAGTCGAACAAGCTGGGGGCGTTGGGGTTGTCCGCCAACCTGTCCACCAGTAGCCAGTGGGCGACGCAGCCGGACGCGTCGCACGTGGTGGTGAAGCTGGCGGCCTGCGTCGACGGGTCCGAGGCCCGCGGTTGGCCATTGAATGTCTGCTTCGAGTGATCAAGGAAGGTGTTGTACGACCCGTAGAGCGGCACCGGTTGCGGCCGATCGGCGCCGGCTGCCGGTGCGGCGACGACTGCAGTGACGAGAGCGAGCCACGAAGCTCGCATCGGGGACGCAAGTGCCATCGGCGGTACGGTATCCCGATGCGGCGCCGGGTTGCCCAGGATTGCGAGAATTCGTTTGCAGTGCCGGACTTTCGCCGCGTCTGAGCTGTGGTGTAGCTGCATACCCGTGTTAGCCTGACGATTCCCGTCGCATTAGCCTCGGGCTCGGCAGACAAAGGAGTGACCACGCAATGATGCGTATCGCCCAGGTTGCGGTGACGGCCGCGATCCTCGTGATGAGCGTCCTTGCGGCCGGCTGCAGCAGCAAGTCGACCGTCAAACCCGACGGGGCAGCGCACTCGGTGGTTGACGTCGTCTCCAAGCAGACCGGTTTCCATCCCAGCGATGTGCACTGCCCATCCGGTGTCGAGGCCAAAGTCGGTGTTGCGTTCGACTGTCACTTCACCGGCCCGGAGGGCAAGGAGTACACCGCGAACATGAAGATCACCAAGGTCAACGGCGACGAGGTCGATTTCGCCGTCAACAGCCACCCGAGCTAGGCCTGGCCTGGCCGGAGCCGATCCGCCGTGGCGGCCAGCACCTCGCGGCAACCGGTCCACATTTGCTTGATGATCTCTGCGGCCGGCGGGAGGTCGCCGATCCGGCCGGCGACCTGACCGGTGTTGGCGACGCTGGCATCCATGTCACCCTCGAAATAAAGCCGCTGAACGCGCTGCAGCGCTGCACCGCCCTCCTCGAAAGATGCTGACTTATCCAGCTTTTCGGCGGCTGGAGTCCGGATGACGCGCATCATCCGCTTGCCGTCGAGGGGCAGCAGCACGGTGGAGGTTTCGTCGGCGCGCATGACCGCTTGTTTGAGGTTGCCGTGCACCGGCGAATCCGCCGAGGCCAGCAACCGCGTGCCCATCTGCACGGCCTCGGCGCCGAGCACGAACGCGGCGGCCATCGATCGGGCGTCGCAGATTCCTCCGGCAGCCACGATCGGGACGTCGACGTGAGTGGCCACCAATGGCAGCAGCACCATGGTCGACGCCCCGAATCGGTTCTTGAATCCGCCGCCCTCGACTCCCTCGACGACCAGCCCGTCGACTCCGGCATCGACGGCCTTTTTCGCCGCGGCCAGGGTGCCCACTACGTGGAACACGGTGATCCCGGCATCGTGGAGCCGATCGGTGAACAGCGAGGGGCTTCCGGCCGAGGTGGTCACGAAGCGAATGCCGTTGGCGACGAGCAGGTCGACGACCGTCGGGTCGCGGTTGAACAGCAGTGCGATGTTCGCGCCCACCGAACCGCTGGTGAGGCTGCGCACGCGTTGCACGTCGGCTCGCCCCTGATCGGATGTGGTCTCGATGATTCCCAACGCGCCGGCGTTGGATACCGCGGCGGCGAGTTTTGCGCCGGCAATGTAGGTCATCGGCGCCTGAATGATCGGAATATCGATCTGCGCGAGTTCGCAAACCCGATTGGTTGCGGGCTCACCCGAACCGGCGCTCATCGGCCCCGCGGATCCAGGAGTTCGCGGAAACGCTCCGCCGGGAAGACGGAGGCGCCCAGGCTCCGCACCCGGTCGGTCAGCGCCCGATCGGACGTCACGACCCGGATCTCGTCCGGTCTTGTGTCGGCGTGAATAAGTCGGACGATCTCGTCGTCGGCCGAGTTAGCGGCCGCTTTGGGCGCATGTGCGACCTCGACCACCGTCGACGTGATGGCAGTCGAAGGCGGCCGCTCAAATACCACCGTCACCGTGTCTCCTTGCGCCGCGGCCCATGTGTCCAACCTGTCTACCAAAGCGACCATGGCGCGGTCGCGGTCTCTCCACCATCCATCCGGGCGACTGCCGATCACGTTCATACCGTCGACGATCCACCGCACCAACCCACAGTAAGGCCCACCTGTTGGTGCAGATCCACCGCCGCCCAGTTGCCCAGGCCGACCACTGCCGGCGACCGTAATGCTGTTGTGCAGCAGTAGCTTTCATCTCTCTGAGCGGGGACGTCGGCGGCGGGGCGGCACGCTGGTGCCCTACTTTCTGGGCTTAGTAACACGCGATTTGGTAGTGGTTCAGTTTGAAGGACGTGGGTTCGCGGCGTGCTCTTGTCATCCCGACGTCGGGCCATATGGCCCTAGGTACTCACGAACGTAGGGCAGATGCTTGAGGATATGAGCGACTATGACGGCGGACTGGGCTTAGGGCAGGCCGCCGCAGGTGCTCAGCGGTTAGACAGTATTGAGGCGATACGCTTGCTGGCCAGCATCAGCTATGGGCGGGTCGTCTTCACTCTCAACGCGCTTCCGGCGATCCGACCTGTCAATCATCTGCTCGACGAAGGCCGGATAATCATCCGTAGCCGTCTGTCGGCTTCGATCTCCGCTGCCGTGCGATCCAGCGACGGCATCGTCGTCGCGTATGAAGCCGACAGCATCGACCCCCAGACCCAGACGGGTTGGAGCGTCGTCGTCACCGGACATGCACACACCCTCGTCGATCCCGACCAAGTCTCGCGCTACGAGCAACTACTCCATCCGTGGGTCAACCACGCTGACACCGTCGTAGCCATCGAACCCGCCATCATCACCGGCTACCGCATCGCGCCAAACTGACCCACTACCCACGATTTCGATGGCTAGACACTTTGAGTGATTGGTACGGTCACCGGTATAAGTGTCCCGGGTTGGCAAGGAGATCGCCAATGACGTCGTTAGCCGATACGAGCGACCAAGTGGTCTCGCTGGCGCGCGGAATGCGCGATCTCGTGCAGGAGCAGGCCGCGGAGTCCGAGCGGATCCGCACCCTGTCCGCGCCGATCGTGGATGAGATGTGGGCCAGCGGGCTGATGTCCTCGTTCAACCCCACGGTGGCCGGCGGTGTCGAGCCGTCCTTCACCGAGATGATCGAGACATGGATCGAAATGGCATGGCAGGATGGGTCATTCGGATGGGTCGGGATCGCCAACCTGCCGTCGTCGTTCGCCGCGGCAGCCTATCTGCCCGACGCGGGTTTCGCCGAGGTGTTCACCGCTCACGGCAACCGCGTGACCATGGGTGGCCAGTTCTTTCCCAACGGACAGGGCACGGTCGTCGACGGCGGTTATCTGCTGAACGGAGCGTGGAGCTTCGGTTCCGGCATCGGCCACTCCGAATACGTCGCGGCCGGATTTCTGCCGCTGGACAACGGCGAGATGCGCTGGATCAGCGAAGGTCTGCCCGAGATGCACGTGGCCGTGCTGCCACGAGACCAGGTGAGCTTCAACGATGGATGGCACGTGCAGGGGCTCAAGGGAACCGGTTCCTACGACTACAGCGTCACCGACGTGTTCGTCCCGCAGAGCCGCACCTTCGAACTGTTCAGCCGCCAGCCGCACCGTGGGACCTCGCCGGCCACCCGGATGGGGCTGATGCCCGTCACCGCCGCCGGTCACGCGTCCTGGGCGCTGGGCGTGGCCAAGAGCATGCTCGATGACGTGCAGGAACTGGCCGCCACCAAATTCCGGATGAGCGACATGGCGTCGCTGGCCAGTCGCCCCACTTTCCAAAAGGGGCTCGCACACCATCGTGCGGCCTGGCGCGCCGCGCGTCTGCTGGTGCTCGACGCCTTCACCACAGCCGAGGCCGCCGTGGCCGCGGGCCAAGACCTCACCCCGGCCCTGCGCGCGGACATGCGGGTGGCCGCCGTCTACGCCACCGACACGGCCCGCAGCTGTGCCGAATGGGCTCACCTGGTTGCGGGGACCAGCTCGATCCGCGAGGGCACCCGCCTCGAGCGCGCCTTCCGCGACATCTACACCGGAACCCAACACGCCTTTATCAGCGAGAAGGTGGCCATCGACGCCGCACAGATCTGGCTGGGCATCATCGAAGATCAGCCGGGACTGTAAACCGCCGCCGCGCAAGCTCTCTCAGAGCAGCTGCGCACCAGGCTTCGGAGCGTCGGAAGTCTCGCGGCCCGGGTCGTCTTCGTCGCCGGTCAACGAGGATGCCAGCGCCGGTCCGGCGCCGCCCGCGGCTGCTCCGCCCGCCGTCGCGCCCCCAGCGCCGCCCTGACCGACCGAGCCGAGCGACGAGCCGAGGGAACTCAGCGTGCTCAACGGGGCGCTGCCCGCGCCGAGCAGCGTTGACGCGGCGTTCGCGACCGTCGGCATCGAGGCCCCCGCGGTCGACGGGGTCGGCGCCAAGGCGCCTTCGATCAAATTCGCCATCGCCGGAGTACGGGTCGGCGTTCCCGCCACGCCGGGCACCGCTTCGGCCCGCAACAGCCGCGAGCCCGTGCTCGGGCCCAACGGGCTCGCCCACGGGCCGGACGCCGCGGCGCCGACGCTGCCGAATTCGACGGCGCCGCTGCGTGCCGCGTTGGCCTCCAGGTAACCGGCGCCTGTCGCATCGGCCTGCGTATACATCCGGGTGATGTTCACCAGCGCCGCGCCGGTCCGCGAAATTTCCTGGTGCGCCGCGGTGTGGGCGGCCAACGTCATGCTGGCCTCGGTGGCAAACGCCATCGCGGCCAGTGCCGAGACCTCCTCAGCGCCCGCGGGCGCCAGCGCGGTCACCGACGGCGCCGCGGCGGCGGCAGCAGCGATGGCACGAGCACCCATCTCTGCCAGTTGCGCACCCACGAGCGCAACCGCCGGATCGTGCGACATGGATGTCATGTGCGTCCTGCTCCTCGGTATGTGCGCGCCGGACACCTTGGCGGAATGCATTGATTCTACCGGCGTGCACGGCAGCCAGAAGCACAAATCTCGGCGCACCGTGATCGCGCATCCGATCACAGGTAGGTCAATAGCCGCTCGGTGAATTCCTCGGGATGTTCTCGGTGCATGAAATGTCCACCGGGGACCTCTTCGACGACGTAGTCCTCCTCGAACATCCGCTCAGCACCGCGATAATCCGAGGGCTCGACGTTTGGATCATCCAATCCGGCAAAGGCGACCGTCGGCACCTTGATCCGCGCCTTCAGTGACGCGCTGGGTATGGGGGACAGCTTTCGGTAATAGCCGAGCGCCGCGTTCAGGCTCGCCGGATTCGCGAAGCTCGCGCGCACGGCGTCGAATTCTCCCGGATCGGGGTTCCACGCCGGGGACCACCGCCGGTAGATCGCAGGGAGCGCCGCGAAGTCGTTGCGCGCAAAGCGGTTCGCCGCCCCCGGCAGCTTGTACGCCACGAAATGGCGGACGCCCCAAGCCTTCCGCAGCGTCGGTTTGAGCGCCGCCGGGTGTGGGATGCCAATGACGAAAAGCTTTTTCACTCGATCCGGGCCGAGCGCGGCCGCGCCGTACGCGGCCGAGGCTCCCCAATCGTGCCCGATCAGGATGGCTTCGGAAGCCCCGAGCGCTTCGATCAGCGCCAGCGGATCGCGCGCCAAGGTCTCTTGATCCGGGTCGCGATCCGGGATCCCGCTGGGGTCATATCCCCGCATATACGGGCTCACCGCGCGGTAGCCTTTGGCGGCGATTCGCGGGCGCAGTTGGTCCCAGGAATGCGCGGTGTCGGGGAACCCGTGCAGCATCAGCACGAGCGGCCCCGAGCCCTCCTCGAGATAGGCGAATCTGAGCCCATTCGCCTCGATGAACTGCACCGAATCAACCATGACGTGCTGGACGTTACGCCTGTCGTCGCGGCGCGGCGAGCCCTCGCTCACGCCGTCTGCAGGCGTCGTCGGCTCCCACCGGCGGACCGCCCCCCAACGTCGCTTACCATCAGCGGATGCGCGGCTCAAAGATCCTGATCACCGGCCCGACCGGTCAAGTTGCCACTCCCGTCGCCAAGGCGCTGGCAGCCGACAACGAAGTGTGGGGCATCGCCCGATTCACCAATCCCGCGGTTCGAGAGGACCTCGAGAAGGCAGGCGTGCGGTGCCAGACGGTCAACCTGGCCGCCGGCGACTTCACCGGTCTCCCAAACGACTTCGACTACGTCCTCAATCTTGCGGTGGCCAAGAGCGGCAACTGGGACAAGGATCTGGCGGCCAACGCCGAATCCGTCGGACTCCTGATGGCCCACTGCAGTAATGCAAAAGCCTTCCTGCACTGCTCATCTGGGGCCGTCTATGACCCGCCGGACGACGAAATCCGCACCGAGAGCGCCGCGTTGGGCGACAACCACAAGCCGTTGTTTCCCACCTATTCCATCTCCAAAATCGCCGGCGAGGTCGTCGCCCGGACGATGGCGCGCGCCCTGGGCGTACCCACCACGATCGCCCGCCTCAACGTCCCCTACGGCGACAACGGCGGGTGGCCGTTCTATCACATGGAGATGATGCTGGCCGGAATCCCGATTCCCGTCCCGGCCGGCGGCCCCGCGCGCTACACCCCGATTCACGAGGACGACATCATCGCCACCATCCCGAAGCTGCTCGAGGTGGCGTCGGTCCCGGCCACCACCCTCAACTGGTGCGGCGAGCAGACCGTCAGCCTGCAGGACTGGTGCACCTACCTCGGGTCACTGGTCGGCAAGCAGCCGGTGTTCGAGGAGAGCGAGCAGGCGCTGCGCGGCAATCCCACCGACGCGAGCCGGATGCGCGAGCTCGTCGGCGCCGCGGCGGTCGACTGGCGCGACGGGATGCGCCGCATGGCGGCCAAGTTCCACCCCGACCTCGTCAGCGCCTAGCGCCCTACCAGTAGCGCATGGCGTGGCCGAACAAATCGGCCAGAACCGGCTTGCTCATCTCTCGCGGGGCGTTCTGCAACAGGCGCTGCTGGGGGAAGGCACCTTCGGTGAGGGCCGCGATGTCATCGTCGGTGTAGCCCACTCCGCTCAGCCCGTTCGGCATGCCCACCGCACGCATGATCCGGATGATTTCCGTCGCGAGCACCTCGCCCGCATCGTCGGGACCGGCGTCGCGGGTGTCGGCGCCGAGCAATCGGGCCGCCTCGGTATGCCGCCGCGGGCTGGCCTGCGCGGTGAAACGGAATACCGCGGGCGCGTTGACGATGACGGACATGCCGTGCGGCACCAGCGGCTCGTCCGGCGGGTAGCCCGAGGGGTGGAAGTCACGCACCAGCCCGGCAACCGCGTAGGCCATGCCGTGCGGCGCGTGGACGCCCGCGTTGCCGAAGGCGATGCCCGCTAGCGTCGCGGCCCACATCATCTGCTCGCGCGCTTCGCTGTCGGACGCATCCCGCACCGCCCGCTCCAAATTGCGGCCCAGCACCCGCAGCGCCTCGCTGCAGCCCAAGTCGCTCCACGGGTTGGCGCCCTGACTCATCGGCCGCAGGCTGGGTCGCGTGGGAGCGGGCCGGTGCACGTAGGGGCGCGCGGTGTAGGACTCCAGGGCGTGCGAAAGCACGTCCAGGCCCGCTGCGGCGACGACTCCGCCGGGCAGGCTGGCGGTGCAATCGGGGTCGACGAGCGCTTCAGTGGGCCGCAATGCGGGCGACGCGATTCCGGTCTTCACCGTCAGCGAAAGCAGGTCGAAGATGGCGATTCCGGTGACCTCGCTGCCGGTACCGGCCGTCGTCGGGCAGGCGATGTGCGGCTTGAGCGGTCCGGGCACTGGCTTGCCTTCGCCGATGGGCGCGTTGACGTAGGCCAGAAAGTCCGCGGGATGGGTGGCGTAGAGATTGGCGGCCTTGCACGTGTCGATGACCGAACCGCCACCCAGCGAGACGTAGCCGTCGGGCCGCACCTCTTGGGCGAAGCGCGTCGCTTCGGCGAACGACGCGTCGGTTGGTTCGACGTGCACGTCGGTGTAGATGACCACGTTCACTCCGGCCGCGGCCAGCGAGTCGCGCGCCGTAGCGAAGACGGGCAGGGCCGCCACACTGGTATCGGAGAACAGGGCGACCCGCCGAAGGCCCAGCGCGCCGGCTCGCTCGCCCAACTCCGCGAGACAGCCGCGCCCGAACGTTATCCGGGAGGAGTCAACGGTGAAGGCCCCATCGCAGCCTTGCTCCACAGCAGGGAAATCGCAGCACGCCATCCCCCTATCAAAGCCCTCCAGTGGGCTCCGACAAACTCGCCGAGCGTCGGGCGAGTCAGGCAAGATGCACCCATGCCGCTCTACGTGCGTCACACCCGGTCGGTGCGAATCGTCGAGCTGCCGCGCCGGATCTGCGGCAAGTTGGCCGAACACGCCGCGTCCCGCCACATCGACCTCAACGATGTCCGGGTGTGGCTCACGCACAGCGAAAACCCGCCGGCCGGTTCGGCATTCGGCAAGCTACTGCGGCGGCGTGCCAATCCGGTCGATCCCGACGAAGAGCACTGGACCGCGGTCCTCTCCGTGCCTTTGCTGCAGGCATCGATGACGGCGGAAGCGGGTTCCGGCGATCCTGCCGGATTCACGATCACCGGCTTCCCGGGCGAGCAAACCGGCAGCTACTACGTCGGGCTCGGACCCGAACCTGACGCCGCTGGCTGCAATGCGGCCGTGCACGGGGCGATCAGGGCCGCCAAGCAATAGGGCATCCCCCGACCGGAGACGGCCACGACCTTGACCGCGCTATGCCCACAATGCTAAGCAGGTGCTCAGCATTCACGGGCACGGCAGCGCCGGGCTCGATCAGGGTTGATCGGGAAGGGAACAGATGACGCTGCAGACGGTATTGGACGAGATCAGTAAGCGACCCGGCTCGGGCGAGGTCATTCCGATCATCAATCCCGCGACCGAAGAGACCATCACCGAATTCGTCGACTGCGGTCCCGAGGCGGTCGACGAAGCCGCGGCGCGGGCGAAAGCGTCCTTCGAGTCGGGTGTCTGGTCGCAGCTTCCGGGCCGCAAGCGGGCACAGATCTTGTGGCGGATCGGAGACTTGATCGACGAACACGCCGAAGAGTTCGCCCAACTCGACTCGCTGAACACCGGCATGCCGCTGATGCAGGCGCAGTTGCAGATGTCCACCGTCTCGGAGTTCTTCCGCTACTACGCCGGTTGGTGTTCGAAGATCAACGGCGTCGCGTACGACGTGAAGACCGATGGCATCGCAGGCGACGCCTATGTCGACATGCATGCGTACACCCTCAAAGAGCCCTACGGCGTGGTGGGGCTGATCTTCCCGTGGAACGGCCCGATCTTCAATGCGAGTGCCAAGCTGGCGCCCGCACTGGCCGCCGGTGGCAGCCTGCTGGTCAAGCCCGCGGAGGAGACCCCGCTATCGGCGCTGCTGCTCGACAGGCTGATCCACGAGGCCGGCGTGCCCGAGGGGATCGTCAACCTGCTGACCGGCTACGGCCACACCGCGGGTGCGGCGATCACCGCGCACCCCGACGTGGAGAAGGTCGCCTTCACCGGCTCGACCGAAGTCGGCAAGCAGATCGTGCGAGCGTCGGCCGACAACCTGAAGAAGGTCACGCTTGAACTCGGCGGGAAGTCGCCGGTGCTGATCTTTGACGACGCAAATCTGGACAACGCCATATTCAGGGCGGCGATCGGCATCTTCGTGCACTCCGGTCAGGGCTGCGTGTGCGGGTCGCGGATCTTCGCGCAGCGCGGCGTGTACGACCGGGTCGTCGAAGGCATTGCGGGGATGGCGAACACGTTCAAGCTGGGCGCCCCCAGCGAGGAGGGCTGTATGAGCGGCCCGCTGATCAGCCAGAAGCAACTGACCCGCGTCATGGGCTTCATCGACGAGGGCAAGGGCGACGGCGTCGAGGTGGTCACCGGGGGCCACCGCCTGGACCGCAAGGGTTACTTCGTGCACCCGACGGTGCTCACCAACGTCGACCCGGGCATGCGGCTGTACCAGCAGGAGATCTTCGGGCCGGTGGTCAGCATCCTGCCGTTCGATGACGAAGACGAGGCCGTGGCACTGGCCAATGACACCACCTACGGCCTGGCGGCCACCGTCTACACGGAAAACGTCGGCCGGGCCCATCGCATCGTCAAGCGGTTGAAGGCGGGCAGCGTGCAGATCAACTGCCAGTTGGTCTTCGACCCCGACGTGCCGTTCGGCGGCTTCAAGCAATCCGGCTGGGGTCACGAGTTCGGCAAAGAGGGGCTCGAGATTTACCTGAAGACGAAGTCGGTCTGGGCCCAGCTCTAAATCCCGGTTCCGCAAAGCGAAAAGTCCCGGACCCCAACCAGGTCCGGGACTTTTCCGATGGCCGCTCTGAGTCAAGATCCCTTGTTGTAGCGAGTCAGGAACCCGATGGACGCGACCGCCGCGGCGGTGCCGATCACACCCCACAGCACCAGCTGGAAAGCCATCGCTCCAAAGAACCAGCCAAACGTCATTCCGATGTAGAGCATCCAGATCAGCCGGAAAAAGCTCCAAACCGCAAGCAGGCCGGTGCTGATCCCGATGTACAGACTCCGTTGGCGATCGACGCGGTTGATCTGCTCTTGGATGCTGGTCGGCACGATGTTCATTTGCTGTCTTCCTTTCCTGAGGCGCCGCCTCGTTGGCGGCGTCGTTGCGACAAGTACAGACGGCAGGATCGGCTACCGATCCCAAAAACGCCCTAGCCTCGCGGGTGACGTGCGGTCGGGGAGATGGGAATTCAGGATGCCGGTGCCGTTGTCTCGGCGCGCTCGCCGACGGGGTGATTCATTTCGGCCAGGAACTGGCGGTAGCGCTCGGCGTGGTCAGGGCGGCGTCGCACGATCAGCCATCCGGCAGCGAGGATGACGAACCACCCGGGGAACCACGCCAAGGCGATCGCGCTGTCTTTCTCGGTGCTGAGCGTCCAGATGACGAACGCAAAGAAGGCAAGGACTGCCCCGCACATCACCCGGCCACCGGGCATCTTGAAGGTCGAGTCCGCATGGCGCCGTGCGTGTCGGCGGCGATAGACGAGGTAACTGACGATGATCATCGTCCAGACGAACATGAACAACAGCGACGAAATTGCCGTCACGAGCGTGAAAGCGCCCATCACCGAACCGCCGATCTGGAGCAGGGGGATGGCGGTCAGTAGCAGTGCGGCCGTCAGAAACAGTGCGGACGCCGGTACTCCGCCGCGGTTCAGCCGGCCGAAAACCGCTGGCGCGCTGCCTTCGTCGGCGAGACCGTAAAGCATGCGGCCGGTGGAGTACATCCCGGAGTTAGCCGCGGAAGCGGCCGCGGTGGTCACGACGAAGTTGACGATCGACGCCGCGCTGGCAAGGCCCGCCAGGGCGAACATCGTGACGAACGGAGACTCGTTGGAGGCGAAGCGCCGCCAGGGGACGACGGTGAGGATCACCAGAAGGGCACCGATATAGAAGATCGCCACCCGCAGCGGCACGGCATTGATCGCGCGGGGGAGGGTGCGCCGTGGGTTCGCCGTCTCGCCCGCCGCAGCACCGACCAATTCCACACCGACGAACGCGAAGAACGCGATCTGGAATCCACCGACCATGCCCATGAAACCCGTGGCGAAGAATCCGCCGTTGTTCCAAAGGTTTTCGATCGTCGCGTGATTGCCTTGCGGCGAAACGAAATTGGTGCTCAGCAGGATCGCACCGACGACCATCAAGCCGATGATCGCAGCGACTTTGATCAAGGCGAACCAGAATTCGATCTCCCCGAAATTTCGGACGCTGAACAAGTTGAACAGCAAGATCAGCCCGCACGCGGCGAGCGCCGGCACCCATGCGGGTAAGCCGGGCCACCAGAACCGTAAGTAACCCGAGATCGCGACGAGTTCTGCTATTGCGGTGACGATCCATGCGAACCAGTACGACCACCCGACGAAAAAGCCTGCCGCGGGCCCTAACAGGTCGGCCGCGAAATCGACGAAGGACTTGTAGTTCAGGTTCGACAGCAGCAGTTCGCCCATCGCGCGCAGCACGAAAAACAAGAAGAACCCGATGAGTCCGTAAACCACGACTACCGACGGACCGGCTCGGGAGATCGTTCGCCCGGCGCCCATGAACAGACCGGTCCCGATCGTGCCTCCGATCGCGATCAGCTGAATGTGACGGTTGGACAGGCCCCGGTGGAGTTGCGAGACAGCAGCATTGGGCTCGCCGACGTCCTCGCTCATGTGTTACGTCCTCGTGGGTTCCGAGCTGTTGGGAGCCACAGCTAACTGCTGCTGTAGCCAAACACGATAGTTCCTATCTTCGCGCTCCACGTCTGACCACGCCGATTGTCAATTCACGTACGCTCACCGGCATGGGATGGTTTGAGCGAGCAAAGAAAGCCAGCGCGGGCCAGCGGGTCACGCGGTCCGACAAGCAGCGCACTCTCGACGCGGTCGCCGAACTCAACGCGCTCCATGCCGACCGGGAGCGGCTGATGCGCGAAGGCCTGCAGGGTTTCGCGACGATCGTGGCCATCCGCGCGAACGTCGCGACGACGCCGCTGGGTTCTTGGCACGAGCTGGAACTCGACGTGCAGCTGCCCGACCGGGACACCTACCGCGCCACCCGGCGCATCTCACTCGAGCTGTCGACGGCCCCGCACATCGCGGTCGGTGCGCAGGTACCGGTGCGAGTCGATCCCGGGGACCAGTCGAACGTCCTCGTCGTCGCGACGCTATGAAGGCTAGCTCGACGTCTTGACCATGAGCTTGCCGACGTTTTTGCCGTCAAACAGCATGTTGATCGCGGTCGGCAGCTGTTCGAAGCCCTCGACGACGGTCTCGAGCGGCGTGAGCTTGCCCGCGGCGATCAGGCCGGCGATCTCGCCTGCCGCCTCGGCGGCGCGGCCAAGGTGGTCGAGAACGATGAAGCCCTGCAAGGTCGCGCGCTGGATCAACAGGTTCCCGAAGGCCCGCGGTCCGGGAGGCGGGTCGGCCTCGTTGTAGCCCGAGATCAGGCCGCACAGCGCTACGCGCGCGCCGATGTTGAGGCGGGCGAACACCGCATCCATGATGACGCCGCCGACGTTCTCGAAGTCGACATCGATGCCTTTGGGCGTCGCCGCCCTGAGTTGAGCGGCCCAGTCGTCGGCGCGGTAGTCGACGGCGGCGTCGAAGCCGAGTTCTTCGGTGAGCAGCCGGCGTTTGTCCGGGCCGCCGGCGATACCGACAACGCGTGCGCCGTCAGCCTTGGCCAGCTGGCCGGCGATCGAGCCGACCGCGCCCGCCGCGGCCGAGACGACAACGGTCTCACCCGGCTGCGGCTTGCCGATGTCGCGGATTCCGACCCACGCGGTGAGCCCCGTCGTCCCGAGCGCGCCCATGTAGGCGCTGGGCGAGACCCCGTCGGCGACGTCGACCGGGAACAACGGCATGGTGTCGGAGACAACCAGGTATTCCTGCCAGCCGACGAGGCCCTGCACGATCTGGCCGACCGAATAATTGGGATTCTTCGATTCGACGACATGGCCGAGCCCGCCCGCCCGCATCACCTCGCCGATCCCGACCGGCGGCAGGTAGGTCGGCGTGTCGTTGATCCAGGTCCGGTTGGTCGGATCGAGTGAAATCCAGTCGACGCGCACCAGCGCCTCGCCATCCTTGGTCTCGGGGACCGCCTCCTCGCTGAGCTCGAAAGTGTTGGGGCCGATGCGTCCGGTGGGGCGCTCACGCAACAGGAAGCGGCGATTTCGATCAGGCATGAGCGCACGCTACGCCGGCGGCGGCGAGTGCTATAACGCAGCATATGGCCGAGCACACCATTACCCACGTTTCCGATACCGCCCGGTGGACCGCATTGCATCGGGCAACCGAGTCGGCACGCCCCGATGCGTTGTTCACCGATCCGCTGGCCGAGCGTCTCGCCGGTGAACAGGGCCGCGCTATCGTCGCAGGAGTTCGATGGAGCGATCGCAGCGGTTGGTGGCTGGTTGCGCGCACCAAGATCATCGACGATGCCATCGCCGACGCACTCGCCAACGGCTGCGACCGGGTGCTGAATCTGGCTGCCGGCTTGGACACCCGGCCTTATCGCTTAGACCTCCCGTCCGAGCTCACCTGGATCGAGGCCGATCTACCCAAGCTGCTCGCAGAAAAGACGGAGCTGCTTAGCGACCAGACCCCGCGCTGCCGGCTGACCCGCACAGCCGTCGACCTTGCCGATCCGAACGCCCGGGACGCCTTCTTCAACGACGCGCTGGACGGCGCGACGAAGGCCTTCGTGTTGACGGAAGGTCTATCGATGTACCTCGAATACCGTGACATCGCTGCGCTTTCGGATGCGATCAAGCGACCCGAGGTCGCCTGGTGGATGCTCGATTTCGCCTTTCCCGGCCTGAAGAAACGGATTAACAAGAGCGTCGCCGGAATTTCGGAGAACGCACCGTTCAAGTTCGCACCCGAGAACGGGCTGGCGTTCTTCGAAGACCGCGGCTGGCGGAGCGTCGAAGCGAAATCGGTGCTCGAGGCCGCCCACCGATTCCACCGCTTACCGATCTGGATGCGCCCACTTGTCTGGTTGCCTCGATCGGATTTGCGTCATCCGGGCAGAAAACCCACGAGTGCGGTCGCCCTCCTCACGCATTGATTTGCGCAAGAGACCATTCACAATGCGCGCGCCTTGGAGGATTGTTAGCCAGGTGGACGTATCGCGAATTGCCGTGCTGCCAATTGTTGCCACCGCGATGTTCTGGGTGACCGGACCGGCAAGTGCTGACCCACCACCGACTCAACAGATCACGACGGTTGCAGTCGGCTCCAAGGGGCAAGCCGTCAACGGATATCAAGAGACCCCACCCGACGGCAACGTCGTCGTCAGCGGCTGCGTAGCGTCGCCGTCGGCGGTGGCCGACAACGTCTACGCGTGCTCGCCCAGCGCGGCCGGCGCCGCCACCTGCTGGCCGTCGACGCCGGGGTCACTGTTGTGCGTGGACAATCCATGGGAGCAACGTCTGCACCGGGTCTCTTACAACGGTCAGCTCCCGCCCGTGCAACCCACGGCTTCACCAGAACCGTTTGCGATCGAGCTCGACGACGGCACGCACTGTTTGATCCGGAATGGCGGGGCCTGGGGCGGCCGCGATGACGGGTACGTCGGCGCCTACTGGTGCGGTAACTCCGGCGTCAACCCCGCGGTCCTGTGCCTCCCAAGCGAGCAGTCGTGCGTCGACCGCTCGGGACCGGTGTGGAGGGTCAAGGTCGGTCAACTGGGCGCGCCCGACACCCACTTTCCGCCACCTCAAACCCACGCGGTAGCGAGCGCATGGTTCGCCGGGGATCGCATACCGGGGTAGCGCGTCCGGCTGGATTCGGGTCACTCAGGCCGCGGCGCCTGAAGTGCCGCTGCCTGCTAACCCGCTAAGCTCACGATTACCTAACTAGAAACCTGCACAATCGTTTTCGTCTGCCCTGAACACGTCGATAGAGACTCGACTGACGCCTGAGTCATCCGCGCCGCTACGCGCGCTAGACGTGTTACACAAGTGCCGGGTGACACCGCGTTTGGGGAAAGGTCTCCCTTGTCTGACGACCACGACAGGAGTCAATATCAGTTACTGAACGTTCTAACAGGGAGTTCCAGGTGCAGGCACGAACTCTGATCCCAGCAGCCGCGGCCGTCACGGCCACCGCCGTCGTCGGCGGACTGGCGAGCCGGCCGGCCGCGTCGCCATGGTACCGATCATTGCGCAAGCCGTCTTATCAGCCTCCGCAGCAAGCGTTTCCGATCGTGTGGCCGGCGCTGTACGCGGACATAGCGGTTGTATCAGCGAACACACTCGACGCGATGGAGCGCAGCGGGCAACAGCCGGAGCGCCGCCGATACATCGCGGCCCTGGCCGGAAACCTTGTGTTGAACGCAAGCTGGTCCTGGCTGTTCTTTGATCGTCGACTGCTGGGCACCTCCGCGATTGCAGCGGCGGTCCTCACCGCAAGCAGCGCCGACCTGGCCCGCCGCGCGGTGAAGGCACAGGGCAAGCGCGCCGCGCCACTACTTTTGTACCCGGCCTGGTGCGCGTTCGCGACGATGTTGTCCAGCCATGTCTGGTTTCTCAATCGAGCCTGAAGGGAACGATCTCGTTGATGAAGCTGACTAAGCTCGCCGAACAGGTCATTGAGTCTGTCGTGGCGGTGGTCGGCATTCGGGTGGGGACCGAGGAGCCGAAATATACGCGCCGCCGGCTCACTGACACCGTCGAACTACGGAGCTATGGTCCGCGGATTGCAGCCGAAACAACGGTGATCGACGACGAGGATCGCGCTCGCAATATTGGCTTTCGTCGGTTGGCGGGTTACATCTTCGGCGCCAACAAACGCGACCAGACGATCTCGATGACGGCGCCCGTCAGCCAGACGGGCGGCCAGCAGATCGCGATGACAGCACCAGTCGTCCAGACCGCCGGCCCCGATCATGGCTTTGTCATCCGGTTCTTCATGCCGTCGAAGTGGACCATGGAGACTCTACCCACGCCCAACGATGATCAAGTCCGCTTAATCACCGTGCCGCCCGGGACAGTGGCAGTGCTGAAATTCAGCGGCGACCGCAGCCCCAAGGCAGTTGCCGCCCGTACCGGCGAGCTCATGAAGGCATTGCAGGACAACGGCATCGAGCCCACTGGCGAGGCTGATGCCTGGTTCTACGACCCACCGTGGACGTTGCCGTTTCGGCGTCGCAATGAGATCGCGATTCCGATCGACGCGGAATCCATACCCTCCTAGCTTGCCCAATTTCGGTGTGGATGTAGCCCGGTGATATCCGGATCGAGCGCGGCAACGTGCGCATCTACCTCCCGTTGGTTGCTATCAATGCTGCTGATTTCGGTCGTGGCAACGACAGCGCTCGCGGTCGTGCGGTACCTGTTCCGGCGACGACACCGGAGCGCTAATCAGCAGGGTTGGCTTGATGAGTCATCGGGCAAACGCCGGGCCGCTGACCGGCGTCTCGGAAACAGCATTGCTGACGCTCTATGGCAGGGCATACCAGGCTAGCCGGCCGGACAAGATTATCGACGACCCGATGGCAATCAAGCTCGTCGAGTCCATCGACCTCGACTTCGAAAAATTCGGGCGCAAAGGCCAGGAGATGGCGTTGCGCTCACTGGCTGTCGACCATTGTGCAATCAAGTACCTCACCAAGCATCCTAGGGCTACGGTCGTCGCACTTGCCGAAGGACTCCAAACAAGCTTCTGGCGTCTGAACAGTGCACTGCCGTGCGCCCAATTTCATTGGTTATCAGTTGATCTTGCGCCGGTAATCGAGCTTAGAAAGCGCTTGCTGCCGCATTCCGGGCGCATCACTCTCCTGGCACAGCCGGCTCTCGACTACACGTGGATCGACATGGTCGACAGCAGCAACGGTGTATTCATCACCGCCGAGGGCCTGCTGATGTACTTACAACCCAATGAGGCAATGGAACTCATCGCTGAATGCGCCAAGCGGTTTCCGGGCAGCCAGATGTTCTTTGACCTGCCCCCGACCATCGTCAAGAAGGTCGCACCGAAGGGGCTGTGTTCATCCAAGCGCTACAGAGTGCCACCGATGCCGTTCAGCCTCTCAGTACCTCAACTGGCCAGCCTGGCCAACACCATGTCCGGAGTCCGGGCAGTCCACGACGTGCCGATGCCCAAAGGACGAGGCCTGTTCTTCGGCACCCTGTTCCCCGCGTTCTGGAACTGTGGACCGATAAAGCAGTTCCGCGGCGCCTACACCCTGCTTGAATTCGGTTGACCCCCAGGAACGGTGGGCGGATTACCCGAACTTGCGGGCTACGTTCGCCAGCGCTGGTACGTCAGGGGGGCGCGGCCTGCTACCAGACCCGTATCCAGTCGACCAGCATGTCCGCGGGATAGCTGCCCGACCCGGGATCGCCGCCGCCGGAGCCGGCTACCGCGAGGTTGAACACGGGATACACCGTGTAGCCGGGGCCGTTGAACGGCCAATCCGGTAGCGAGCTGGCCGGCACGTCGAAGTAGGGTGCCGCACCGTCGACATAGTCCTTCCAGAACCTGATGCCGGCCTCGTCCCATTGGCATCGCCAGGTGTGCCAGGCGCTGTCGACCGCGATGTTGTGGGTCTTCCACTCGCCGCCGTTGGCTTTCGCGTGGACGGTGGTCGCCGACGGCCAGCTGCCGTTGCCGTACCACTCCATGACATCGATTTCGCCCTGATCGTCATTGCCGAGCCAATAGGCCGGCCAGGCGCCGGGGGTCAGGCAGTTCAGCTTGATCCGGGTTTCCCAGGTGTGACCTACGCCACCCCGCCACAGGCTTTGCACCTTGCCGCTGAAGTAGGTCGGGCCATCTTTGGCGGCGCGCAGGACAAGGTTGGAATTGCCGTCGACGAACACGTTTCGGCGATCGTCACGGTACTGCCCGATGTGCTCGGGCAGCTCCCAATACGTCGGGTCCTTGATCGTCTCGCGGGCTTTCGCGATTGCCCACTTCGACGGGTCGGGGGCCGAACCGGCCGGACCATCGAACTCGTCGGAAAATATGTAGCTTCCGGCCTGGCCGCTGGGCGCGCTGGGCGGTGGCATCCGCCCTGGGTGAGCCCGGGCCTCAGGGATGGGAAGCGCGGCCGCCAGCACGCCGATCCCTGTCGTCAGCATCATGCGGCGACGGTCCATCTCTGGCATAAGCAAGCGACGATAGCAGCCGGGTGGTACCGGGTCGAAACAGAAATTGTGTCGGTGGCCGTCGTTAGCATTTGGATCGCCGCTCGGCCCGAAACCGACGGCAGCACGGTACTAGCTCGGGATTTGGGATCAATTCACGGCCAATTCTCATGATCACGCTTGGTTTGGTCTCAGGATTGCCTGGGCATCCTGGACACGAACAGATAACACGTCCGTAGTTTGCGGCTGAGTCGGTTGCTTTGGGAGGAGTTGACAATCATGGCGAACACATCAGGGTCGACGGTTATTTTCCTCCAGTCCCATCCGGCTTGGATTGCAGCCCAGCGTCGTGAGCGTGAACGCGCCGAATCAATGCGTCGTCACCCGTCATTTCGGGGACGGCGGGGCGCTGCCGAGGTCGACCACGCGGTTGCCGCGGGTGGCCGTCACTTCAAGGTTTACTCGAGCACCGACACCCCGGCGTAAGCGTTTTCCGGGCCCCGCGGTCAGCGAATAGGGCTGCGCGGGCAGCCCTATCACCAACTAATAACCGGCGCTCAGCGAAATCCGGACACTTTCGAACTATGCCCAATTGGCATATGACCTACGAAGCGTGAGCTGGCTCCAGGGCCCCGGTCAGCGCGGCCCCGTGATCATGGGCAACAGATACTGGCGCACATAGGCGCGGGTGTCGTCCATGGTGGCGAGGTTGATGCTGGTGTGCGGAGTCACGATGAACGACAGCGTAAGCCGGGTGTGCAGCTCGGAGACGGTGCGCAGATGGCGCTCCTGGTCGGGCGTAATGGCGTCCGTGCCGTAGATCTCGGTGCGCAACTCGGCCACGCCCTGCTCGGTGGCGAAATCAAGGATGGGGCCGCCCTCGATGGTCAGGCTGGGCAGCAGCGTCTCGGGCTCGGTTCGCAGCAGTTTTTTCAGCAAGACATGCTCGCGGAGGAATGTCACGGTGAAAACGGTGCCGTAGACCAGGCGGTCCTCGAGAGTCGTGGCGTGTGAGCAGGCTTGGGTGTGGCCATCGAAGTAGCGGTGCGCTTCGGCCAGCACGACCGCGTCGATGAGGGCGGCTTTGGTGGGGAAGCGGCGGTACAACGTGGCCCGCCCGACGCCGCTGCGGCGCGCGACGTCTTCCATCGTGATGCGCCGCATTCCAACCAGTTCGGCCTGCTCGAGGGTGGCGCCAAGGACGCGGGTGGTGATGTCGTCGGGCTGGTGGACTTGGGCGAGAACGGCAGGTTCGGGCGACGTGAGTCGCCGCACGAACTCAGCCGTCCGGCTTGTGGTCACGGTGCTCCTTGCTCGCTCGAGGGGTTCGCCGTATCGTAGCCATTGATACGTGCGAGACATCTTCCGTCCAATTGTCTCGACGGTACTAGCCTAGCGAATCTTTCGCTGGTAGGGGGTAGTTATGGGCGTTGGTTTGTGGGCCCGATGGGCGGCCCTGCACGGCGTGGCCCGCGCGTTCATGAAGGTCCAGGGACTCCGCGGCGACCCGTTGGCGCGGCTGATCGCCAGTCACGGCCGGGCGACCGATCCCTACCCGGCAATGGAGGAGATCCGGGCGCGCGGCCCCCTGGTGCGGACCCCGTTCACCTGGGTAAGCGTCGATCACGGTGTGTGCCGAGAGGTGTTGCGCGACAACCGTTTCGGAGTGACAGCGCCGAGCGCGATGGACTTGCCGCGCCCGCTGCAGAGTCTCATCGCGCGCACTGATGACCCGACGGTGGCCAATCCGGTCGAACCACCCGCCATGGTCGTCGTCGACCCGCCCGAGCACACCCGCTATCGGCAACTGGTCGCCCAAAGCTTCACCCCACGTGCGATCGACCGGCTTAGCACCCGCGTCACCGAAGTGACCGACGAGCTGATCGAGCGCCTGGCGACCACACCGAACCCGGATCTGATCGCCGACTTCGCGTCCCAGCTGACCGTCGCGGTCATCGGCGAAATCCTCGACCTGCCTGCCGACAGCCACCCCAGGATGCTGCAGTGGGGACACAGCGGAGCTCCGCTGCTGGACATCGGAATAGGTTGGCGGACTTACCGGAACGCCATCAACACGCTGCGCGACGCCGATCGTGAACTGCGCGAACGCTTCCACGAATTGCGTTCCACCGAAGTGGGGGACAACCCGTTCAGCCGGCTCGCCGCGCACGGCTCGCTGAGTGACCACGAATTCACCGCGAATGCCGCTCTGCTCATCGGTGCCGGCTTCGAGACCACCGTCAACCTGATCGGCAATGGCATCGTTCTGCTGCTGCAACACCCCGATCAACTCGCGCGACTGCGCGACGACCCCGAGCTGTGGCCGTCCGCCGTCGAGGAGATCCTTCGGCTCGACAGTCCGGTACAGATGACCGCGCGCACCGCGCACGTCGACGTCGACGTCGCCGGCCAGCGCCTCGCCGCGGGCGACATGGTCGCCCTGCTCCTGAGCGGCGCGAACCGCGACCCGCAGGTGTTCGCCCGGCCCGATGCTTTCGATATCACCCGGCCCAACGCGCGCGAGCACCTGGCCTTCGCGTCCGGCATTCATGCTTGTCTGGGTGCGGCTTTGGCCCGGGTCGAAGGAACGACCGCGCTCCAGGCGTTGTTCGAGGCATTCCCCGACCTAGCACTCACAGCACCCCCGCGACGGAATGGGCTGGTCAACCTCCGCGGGTTTACCCAGATGCCGGCACAACTCGGCATAAGGAACGCCGCATCGTTGCGCGCTTGAATCGAGGCATTCAGGTGGGGCCGTCGTTCGGACGCTCCTTACGCCGTAGCCTTTGCCAGAGTTGGTAATCAGCGCGACGACGGATCGGTGGTCGACCTCATGAGTGACAGCGGCGCGTCCGCTCTGGAGTTTCTTCGCGGCGCCGGGCGGATTGCCATGGCGCACAGGGGATTCACCTCGTTCAGATTTCCCATGAACAGCATGGGGGCGTTTCACGAAGCGGCGAAGCTCGGATTTCGCTACGTCGAGACCGACGTTCGTGCTACCCGCGACGGAGTGGCCGTGATCCTGCACGACCGTCGGCTTCCACCCCATTCGGGGCTGCCCGGCGCGATCGACCGATTTGCTTGGCGGGATGTTCGCACAGCGAATCTCGGTGCGGGGGAGTCCATCCCGACGCTCGAGGAGCTCCTCAGCGCGCTACCGACCATGCGGGTCAACATCGATATCAAGGCCGCGTCGGCTATCGAACCGACCGTCGATGTCATCGAGCGGCTCAACGCCCACGATCGGGTGCTGATCACGTCGTTCTCCGACCGGCGTCGCCGCCGAGCGTTGCGGCTGCTGTCCAAACGGGTTGCCAGTTCGGCGGGCACGGCCGCGTTCCTGGCGCTCGTGGCGGCCCAAACGCCGGCCAGCCGGGCGTATGCCTGGCGGCTGTTGCGCGACAGCGACTGCTTACAACTGCCGCCGCGGCTGGGTCGCGTCCCGGTGATCACGCCGGCGCTCGTCCGGGCCGTCCACGCCTCCGGGCGTCAGGTGCACGCGTGGACGGTGGACAACCCTGCGGCGATGCAGGCGCTTCTCGACATCGGCGTCGACGGCATCATCACGGATCGCGCCGACCTACTTCGCGACGTTCTCATCGCCCGTGACGAATGGGCGCCGATGTAGCTAGAGCTTGCCCGCGACGAAGTCGGCGGCCTGGTTGGCCATGCCCGCATCGATGTACGCACGGGCGAGGTGCTGCGGCCAGTTTTCCTTCCAGGTGTTCGGATCGGCCGGGTTGCAGATCGGGTCGGCGCCGTGGCACAACTCGATGGTCCGGTCGTTGTAAATCGGGCTGAAGTTCGTAATCGGACCCGCCCAGGCACTGCCGTTGCCGAACAGCGCGACGGCGGCGATGTGCTGATCCATGCCCGCCGGCAACGGGCTGTCGAAGCCGAACGCGCCGATGGGCGCGGCAAGCACCACATCGGTGACCGCCGCGCCGAGCGAGTAGCCGCCCAGCACCAGCCGGGTGTCCGGGCAGTTGTTGGCCATATTTTGGATGTGATGGCTCATGTCGTTGGCGCCGACGTCGACCTGCGTGTCGGCGGGGTACTTCACGGCGTATGAGCTGAAGCTCCGGTTGCCAACCTTGGATTGCAGATCACTGATGAATGCGTTGCCGAGTACACCCGGCCCCGGCGATTCATATCGACCGCGGGCGAAGATCACTTGCACTTGGGGACAGCTTGCCGCCGCCGATGGCACCGCCCCCGGCGACCGGTACGGCAGTACCGCGGGAGCCAACATCAGTGCGCCTGCGATCAGGACCGTCGCGAGGCACACAACTACCGATTTACACATGAGTAGAACGCGCACAGCACGATGTTAAATCGAATCCGTCTTCGCCGCTCGACTGGCTAACTCCAACCCCACAGACCTCGACCACGGTGCAGACGGTCTCACGCCGACCGATAGGTTCTGCCTATGAGTCACACCAACACGAGCGCACCCGAGCGCTTGTTCGCACTGGCCGAACAGGCGACGGGTTTCATGCCGGACGATGAGGGACGGGCGCTGTACGAGGCGGCCCTGCGGTACCTCAACGGCGGTGTCGGTGTCGAGATCGGTACCTATTGTGGCAAATCGACCCTGCTGCTCGGCGCAGCGGCGCAACAGACGGATGGAGTGCTGTTCACCGTCGATCATCACCATGGCTCCGAAGAACACCAGGCCGGCTGGGAATACCACGACGCCTCGATGGTCGACGAAGTCACCGGCCTGTTCGACACGCTGCCGACGTTTCGTCGCACGCTCGACGCTGCCGGGCTGGACGACCACGTGGTGGCAATCGTGGGCAAGTCACCCATCGTGGCTCGGGGGTGGGGGTCACCGCTGCAGTTCTTGTTCATCGACGGCGGTCACTCCGAGGCCGCGGCCACCGAGGACTTCAACGGATGGGCGAAGTGGGTGAGTATCGGTGGAGCGCTTGTCATCCATGACGTATTCCCCGACCCGAAGGACGGCGGGCGTCCGCCGTATTACATCTATTGCCGCGCAATCGATTCCGGCCAATTCCGGGAAATCTCCGCACTCGGGTCGCTGCGGGTGCTCGAACGCACGGGCGGTCAGGTGGGCGATCCGATCGAAATCAGCGACCGGGCCCGGTAACGACGCATTCGCAATCGAAGTCGGTCTGCAGACCTAGCGGCAGGTCGTGGCTGCGGAAGATCCCTGCGCCCCCAGTAGTGTTCGAGAGCGCGTCCGCCGCCAGGATGACCGCCGCGCCGGTCCACGTCGTGCGCTCTTCGGGCCACCGCTTCCCGTCGGCGAATACCAGGCCCGTCCAATATGAGCCGTCTTCTTCGCGCAGGTGCTGCATCGCGGCGAACTGCGGATGCGCGACGGATCGTTGCCCCATGGCATCGAGCGCCAAGACCAGCTCGCATGTTTCGGCGCCCGTCACCCAAGGCCGGTCGCCCACGCAGCGGATGCCAAGACCGTCGACGACAAAGTCGTCCCAACGTTGCCTGATTCGCGCAGCGGCCGCCGGGCCGCGCAACGCGCTGCCGAGGATGGGGTAGTACCAATCCATCGAGTAGCGGTCCTTTTCGGTGAAGGCCTCCGGATGCGCGACGAGCGCATGTCCCAACCGGCCCAACGCCAGCTCCCACTCCGGCTGCGGGTCCCCGACGAGAGCGGCCAGCGCCAACGCACACCGAATGCTGTGATACACACTGGCGCAACCGGTGAGCAGGGCTTCGCGCACTGGCCCAGTTTCGCTTCGAGCCCAGCAGATCTCGCCGTATCCAATCTGCAGATCAATGACGAAGTCGATCGCTTTGTGCACCGTCGGCCACATCGTCGCAGCGAATGATTCGTCGCCGGTGACCGACACGTAATGCCAGACGCCCGTGGCGATGTAGGCGCAGAAATTGCTGTCGCTGTTGGCGTCTTCGATTGTCCCCTTGCGGAATTGCAGAGGCCAGGAGCCGTCGGACCGCTGTGTGCGACGACTCCACTCATACGCGGCCCGGGCCGGCTCCAGCAATCCGGCCGCGGTGAGTCCCATGGCGGATTCAACGTGATCCCACGGGTCGGTGTGGCCGCCGTGAAACCAGGGGATGGCACCTGATGATTCCTGTTCGGCGGCGATGGACAGGGCTGTCTGGCGACACTGCTCGGGGCTGAAGACACCCGGGACTGCCGGCGTGTTAGATCGACGCAACTGAATACCCCAGGGTCGCTTCGGCTTCCACTATCTGCGGCTTGGTGAAATACATCGCCACGCTCTTGCCCACGAACGGATTCAGCACTGACTCCGCGATCCGGGTCAGCTTCGGCCGCTGCATGAGGTCCCACACCAGGAGTTTGTGGTAGGCGGTCACAGCGGGATGGTCCGTGTTCTCGACACCGACAGCGCATTTCAGCCACCAGAATGGCGAATGCAATGCATGCGAATGATGGGAATGCGTCAATTCCAGGCCGCGGCCGGCGATCTTGTCCCGCAATTCGCTGGCCCGATAGATGCGGATGTGGCCGCCCAGGTTGGCGTGATACTCGTCGGACAGCAGCCAGCACACTTGTTCGGGAAGCCATCGCGGCACGCTGACCGCCAGCGTGCCACCGACTTTGAGCACCCGAATCAGCTCGGCGATCGCGGTGCTGTCTTGCGTGATGTGTTCCAGGATTTCGGATGCGATGACGCAGTCGAATGTCTGGTCCGGGTAAGGCAACTTCAGCGCATCACCGACAACCGCCTCCGCTGATGCCGCAGCGGGCGCTTCGCCACTTTCGGCCATCGCTTTCAGAATGGCGTCCACAGACTGTAATTCGGCTTCGTCGCGGTCGAAGGCGACGACGTTGGCACCGCGGCGGTATGCCTCGAACGCATGCCGTCCTGCTCCGCAACCCACGTCGATGACTTTGGTGCAGGGCCCGATGCCCAGCCGATCAAAATCGACTGTCAGCATTGCTGTTCGCCTTGCACGGCAGCCCTTCGTGCGATTGCCCGCTCATAAATCCGCACGGTTTGCGCGGCGACGGCTTCCCAGCTGAAGACGCTGACGGCGCGAGCTCGTCCCGCTTTCCCCAGGCTGCGGCGCTTTTCCGGCGAATCGAGGAGCTCAGCGAGCGCGCGGGTCAACGCGTCGACGTCGGCGGGCGGCACTAGTTCGGCGCAGGCGCCGTCGGTCCCGAGAACCTCGGGCAGTGCGCCCACCCGGCTCGCGACGATCGGGGTACCGCTCGACATCGCTTCCACCGCGGGCAGCGAAAAGCCTTCGTAGAGCGACGGAATGCAGGCGACCTCTGCCGAGGCGAACAAGGCGGCCAGCTCGGCATCGGAAAGCCCACTGGTGATGTGGACGATGTCGGAGATGCCCAGTTCTGCGATCAGCTTGTGCGTGGGGCCGTTCGGCTCCACCTTGGCGACGAGCCGCAACTCGAGATCGCGGTTCACCCGGAGCCTGGCGACGGCCTTGAGCAAGGTGGCGACGCCCTTCAGCGGGGTGTCGGCACTCGCGATGGCCATCACGCGGCCAGGTTCACGTGAGCCCGAACGAGGTTGGAAGAGTTCGGTATTCACCCCTAACGGCACGACATGCAGTTGATCGGGCGAGACGCCGAAATCGGAGACGATATCCGCAGCCGATGACGACGAAACCGTCAAGAGGTCCGGAATCTGGCGGGCTACTTTCTCCTGCATCTTCGAAAACCCGTACCAGCGACGCACCGACGGTTTCCGCCACCACCGGGCAGCAGCGAGATCAAGCACTCGGTCCCGGGTGATGGGGTGGTGCACGGTAGCGACCACCGGCCAACCCGCGTCGGCCATCGTCAGCAGTCCGGTGCCCAGGCTCTGGTTGTCGTGAATGACGTCGAAATCGCCGGCACGTTCGGCCAGCAACCGAGCCACCCGGAGCGTGAACGTCCGTGGCTCGGGAAAGCCCGCCGTCCATACCCCCAGCAGTTCCAGCAAGTCGATGGAGTCGCGAATCTCGCTCGGGTGCGGAATCCGCCACGGGTCAGGCTCCCGGTACATATCCAGACTCGGCACCTTGGTCAATCGCACCCGAGGATCGAGCAGCTCCGGATACGGCTGTCCGGAGAAGATTTCGACATCGTGACCGAGTTCCACGAGACCGTGGCTGAGATGTCGTATGTAGACGCCCTGTCCGCCGCAATGGGTCTTACTACGGTAGGACAGCAAGGCAATACGCATACTCAACTCTTCTTTGCTGGTTAACGAACGCGGAGGGGCGTCGAATCCATTGCAATCAACGAGCTCCCGAACCCCGTGACAGCAAACTGGACATGTGTCCAGACTATAGTTCGATTAGCTAATCGACGCAACGCGCCATCGGTGCCCTTCAATACTAGGTTTCACCGGTTTTCGTCCGTCGGCGAGGTCCGCTGGATAACTGTTCCGGGCTGCGCGGAGACACTCGATGCGCGGATCATGTTGTGAGCCAATGGGCTCACCATTGATCGATGCCGGGTAGCAATTGTTTGCTGGCGGATGCCGAACATGGCACCGACGAAATTACGGTTCAGCGATCGAAGAGGTCGGACAAGGCGTCGGAGACCATGCTCTCGGGGTCTCGGTCGATTCCGACATTGCGCAGCTCACCCTCGATGGCCAGGGATGCGATGCCGTGTACGAGCGACCAGAGCGGTCCGGCGGCCTCGCGCGGTTCTTGGCCTCGCAGCAAGCCGGCGGCCTGACACGCCGCTATCGCGTCAAGCAGCACTGCAAAGGCTTGACCTGCAGCGACGGCCAGGCTGGGGTGCCGGGTCTTGTCGGTATCCGCGCCGAACATGACGCGGTACTGGTCCGGATGGCCGAGGGCCCAACGCACATATGCGCGACCGATCTCAATCAGCTTCTCCGTCGGCTCTGACCCGGCATTGGCGCTGGCCGTCAACGCGGTGTGCAGCTCGAGAAACCCCTGTTCAGCGACGGCAGCGAGCAGGTGGGCCTTGTCGGTGAAGTGACGGTACGGAGCCGCGGCGCTGACGCCCGCCCGTCGCGCCGCTTCGGTCAACGTGAAACCCTTCGGCCCCCGCTCGGCCACCAGCGAGAGCGCGGCGCTGGTCAGCGCCCGTTTGAGATCGCCGTGGTGGTAGCTGTCGCGGCGCACCTTCGTCGCTTTGGGCAACTTCTTCGCGGGCATGTTGACGACATTAACATCCTGGTCTATGTTGATGGTATTCACATCTTTGGAAGGAGCCGAAATGACAGCTCAACGACACGGGGAAGCCGGGTGGGCAGTGATCACGGGTGCCAGCTCCGGTTTCGGTGCGATCTTCGCCGACCTGCTGGCCAAGCGGGGTTTGTCAGTGCTACTGGCCGGACGCGACGAAGTACGGCTCAACGCGGTGGCGCAGCGAGTTCGCCAAAGCGCCCCCGGCATTCATGTCGAGTTGGTGGTCGGGGACCTAGGCACCGGGTCGGGCGTCGATGCCCTTGCGACCCAGCTCGCGGGACGCGCGGTCGAGGTGCTGGTCAATAACGCCGGGTTCGGCACATACGGCCGGTTTTCGGAACTGGATGCCGGCCGTGAGCATGAGCTGGTGGCGGTCAACGTCGACGCCCTGGTTCGTCTCACGCACGAAGTGCTTCCCGGAATGCTGGCCCGCGGTCGTGGCGGCATCCTCAACGTCGCCTCCACCATCGCGTTTGCGCCCGGGACCTATCAGGCCACCTACGGCGCCTCGAAGGCTTTCGTCCTTTCGCTCAGCCAGGCCTTGTGGGCCGAAACCCGGGGCTCGGGCGTCACGGTGACCGCGCTGTGCCCAGGACCCACCCGCACGGGCTTCGTCGATGCACTGGGGTCGGATGTCTCGCACACCGCGATCTACCGGCGCCTGGCGGCACCGGAGCCAGTGGTGGCCGCGGGGCTGCGCGCACTCGACCGCGGCCGCGCCGTCGCGATCCCCGGGTGGCGCAATCGGATCATGTCTACCGGCGGCCGCTTCTCACCCGGTTGGCTTTTGGCCTTGATCAGCGCCCGGATGCTGCGGCCTGCAGCCGCGACGGCGCATGCGAGTCGGTGAAATGTCCGGCAGGGTCTTCACGTTCGAGATCAACCGGACAACAAGTGCACCGGCCGCCACCGTGTTTCGGCTGGAGACCGACGGTGCCGGATGGTCCAAATGGGCGAAACCACTTATCGTCCAATCGAGCTGGGTGCGACGAGGCGATCCGGCGCCGGCCGGTATCGGCGCGGTACGCAAGGTGGGATTGTGGCCGATGCTGATGCGGGAGAAAACGGTCGCCCATGAGCAAGACCGCCGGCACCTTTATCGCAGCTCGGTGCGCGGGAATGCCCAGGCGGGAGCGACCTTCTTCTGGGACTCCGGGGCCGCAGACATCCAAGGCCCGGACCTGTTCGCCTGTCTCGCACCGCTTACCAAGTCCACGCCTGAGAACGTCGCAAAATACGGTCTGCCGCAGAATGGCTGGATCCTGTTCGGCTCCCCGACGCATCCCAGAAGCCGCGGCCGGTTGCGGTTATCGGGCCCGGACCCGCGCGACCCCATTCGGATCGAAGCAAATGCGCTGTCAGATCCCCACGACGTCAAGACGGGAATCGCCTGCATCGAAACCCTGCGCGAAATAGGCAATTCCGCGGAGCTTCGCCCGTTTGTCAAGCGCGAGGTGATGCCGGGCGATCTGACGGGCGATGAGCTGGAAACCTACCTGCGCAACGCGGTAAGCACCTATTGGCACGAATCGGGGACGGCAAAGATGGGCCGCGATCCGATGTCGGTGGTTGATGGACACCTCAAGGTCTACGGCGTAGGGGGGCTGCGCGTGGCCGACGCGTCGATCATGCCGCGCATCACCAGCGGCAACACGATGGCGCCCTGCGTGGTGATCGGCGAGCGCGCCGCGCAGTTCATCAAAGCCGAGCACAGGCTCTGACAATAAGCGCATCGGCGCGCGGATCGATCCGCCGGCTCTCGGCAACGAATGCATAGCGACCAATCATCAACGCCTCGATAGGAATTCGACATTGCACTCAAACTCGTCAACATCGCGCGCGTGACCACGCCCCTGCTGGTACTCGGGGGAGAGCAGGACGCGATCTATACCGTCTCCGACGTGCACGCGACGGCGAAGGCCTACGGCACGCACGCGATGTTCATCCCGGACATGGGACACAGCCTGGCGCTGGAACCCGGGTGGGCGGCGGTTGCCGGCCACATCCTGTCATGGCTGCAGGAGCGCGGCTTGTAGAAATTCCGTCCCCGCCGATAGCGCTGATTTTGCTACCATCGCGCGGTGCCCGGTTCGGCTGCGCCACGATCTGTTTCACGTCGCGAGGTGCTCAAATATGCGTTGTCACCGGCGCTGCTGAGTTTGGCAACGCCTTTCGGCGTGCAGCAGGCATCAGCCGCCGACATCAGGCTGATCGACTTCGCGGAAAAGAGGATTTCGCCGGACGAGATCAAATCGGCCGGGTACTCCGGGGTGGTCAACTACGTCTCGGAGGAGCGGCCCGGAGCGCATTTCGAGGCGAAGCCCATCACCCGCGACTACGCGGACTCCTTACGCGCGGCGGGACTTCAGATCGTCAGCAACTTCCAGTACGGCAAACCGGGATGGCCGACGCCGTCGGATCTCACCCGCGGACACGACGGCGGGGTGGCCGACGCGCAGACGGCGCTGCAGCTGCATGCTGCGGCCGGGGGTCCGAACTCGGCGCCGATCTTCTTCAGCGTCGACGATGACATCGACGTCAACACCTGGAATACCCTTGCCGTCGACTGGTTTCGGGGAATCAACTCGGTACTCGGCGTAGGACGCACCGGCATCTACGGCCACTACGACGCGTGCGGGTGGGCGATCAGAGACGGGGTGATCGGCAACTCGACGAGTGCGGGGCACCGCTGGGCATGGCAGACGCGGTCATGGTCGCATGGCCAGCGCGAGTCCATGGCGGTGCTGTATCAAGCGATCGTCAACAGCCCGTCGAATCCCGGCCCACTTCTGGGCGGCATCAACGTGGATGTGGACGACGTCCTTGCGGCCGATTACGGACAGTGGGATCTCAATCGCTGAGCCCGCTACATGCCCAGAGGCACCGAGCTGCCGGTCGTCTGGGGTGTCGTCGAGGCGATGAAATCCTCCAGGATGTCGGCCACCGCGGCCGGCGCTTCTACATGGGGGAAGTGCCCGACGCCCTCGATCACTTCGAGGCGACTGCCCTCGAGCACGTCGTGGGCAGCGTAGGCGTGCGCGACCGGGATGATCCGATCCTGATCGCCCCAGATCAGCACCGTGGGTAGTCCGGCCGCGACATGAAGCTTGTTGAGCGCGCTGACGGCCTGACCGCGGTAGTCCACAACCGAGCGCAATGTCCGCAAGAACGCCTCGCGGGTCCGCGCATCCGACAGAGAGCAATACGCGTGCCACATCTCGCCGGCTCGCGGCGCGCGAATCCCCGCGGAGGCCAACCATGACCCCAGCTTGTTGCCGACGTTCAGCACCGGCCGTGGTGCGACCACGGGCAACACCAACTCGGCGCCGGGTGCCGACAGCATCCGCAGCACCGGGCTGAGCTCTGGGCCGAGGCCACCGCTGCCGATCAGGGCCAGCCGCTCGCAGTAATCCCGGTGCTGGTGGGTGAACTGCATCGCGATGCCGCCGCCGAGCGACTGCCCGACGACGGTTGCGCGGGTCACGCCGAGTTCGTCGAGCAGATCACGCAGGGAGACTGCGAATGCTCCCAGCGAGTAATCGCCGCGAGGCTTATCGGACTCGCCGTGACCGAGCAGATCGGGCGCGATGACGCGGTATTTCTTGGACAGCTGCGGGATGATCGCACGCCAGGTGGCCGAGCTGCCCGCCATCCCGTGGATCAGCAATATGGCGGGGCCGTGGCCGGCTTCCCGGTAGGCGATCCGGTCGCCGTGAAGTTCGATGTACTTCAAGTCGCTCATGTCAACCGTTTACCCAGCTTTACTCGTTGGACGCATCGGCGCTTCACCAAAGCGTACGCAACTTACGCCTTCGTAGGTTACTCACGGGTAATAGTGTGGTGGGCCTCACTGGCCGGCCGAGATGAACGACACCCCGCGAGCCATGGCGCCCGCGGGGTGTCGTCTAGTGCTGACGATCAGGCCGATATCACTTCAGGTCGTACCGATCGTTGTTCATGACCTTGACCCACGCCGCGACGAAGTCCTCGACGAACTTGCCGGCGTTGTCGTCCTGCGCATAGACCTCGACCAGAGCGCGCAGGATCGAGTTCGACCCGAACACGAGGTCATTCGCGGTTGCGGTCCATTTGAGGGCGCCCGAGGCCCGGTCGTGGCCCTCGTAGACGTTCTCCTGGGTCTCCGACGCCTTCCACTTCGTACCCATATCGAGCAGGTTGACGAAGAAGTCGTTGGTCAACGTGCCCGGCTTATCGGTGAACACGCCGTGCTTGCTCCCGCCGTGGTTGGCGCCGAGGGCACGCAGGCCACCGATGAGCACTGTCAGCTCCGGCGCGGTCACACCGAGCAGGTAAGCCCGCTCCAGCAGGAGTTGCTCCAGCGGGGCCTTCTCCCCGGTCCGCGCGTAGTTGCGGAACCCGTCGGCCCGCGGCTCGAGCACCGCGAACGACTCCACATCGGTGTTCTCCTGGGAAGCATCCGTACGACCGGGCGCGAAATGCACCGCGATGTCGTAGCCGGCTTCCTTGGCCGCCTTCTCGACCGCCGCGGAACCGGCCAACACGATCACGTCAGCCAGCGAGATCTTCTTGCCACCCGACGCCGAGGCGTTGAAGTCCTGCTGGATCTTTTCCAGCACAGGCAACACCTTGTCCAGCTCGGAGGGCTCGTTGACCTCCCAATTCCTTTGCGGCTCAAGACGAATCCGCGCCCCATTCGCGCCACCGCGCTTGTCGGTGTTGCGGTAGCTACCCGCCGCCGACCAGGCGGTCTTGACCAGCTGGGGAACGGTCAGGCCGGACTCGATCACCTTCTTCTTCAGGGCCGCCACGTCCTTGTCGTTGACCTGCGGGTGGTCGACGGCCGGCACCGGGTCCTGCCACAGCTGCGGCTCGGGAATCCAGGGCCCGAGGTAACGGCTGATCGGTCCCATGTCCCGGTGCAGCAGCTTGTACCAGGCCTTGGCGAACGCCACGGCCAGCTCGTCGGGGTTTTTCAGCCAGCGCTGGGTGATCTCGCGGTAGATCGGGTCTTCGCGCAACGAGATGTCGGTGACCAGCATTGTCGGTGCACGGCCCGGGCCGCCGAACGGGTCCGGGATGGTGCCCGCGCCGGCGCCGTCCTTCGCGGTGAACTGCCAGGCGTCGCCGGGGCTCTTGGTCAGCTCCCACTCGTAGCCGTAGAGGTTCTGCAGGAATCCGTTGCCCCACTTGGTCGGAGTCGCGGTCCAGACCACCTCCAGGCCGCTGGTGATGGCGTCCTTGCCCGTGCCGCTAGCGTAGGAGCTCTTCCAACCCAGCAGCTGTTGCTCGATCGGGGCGGCCTCCGGCTCGGGACCGACCAGATCGCCGCTGCCGGCGCCGTGGGTCTTGCCGAAGCTGTGGCCACCGACGATCAGTGCGGCCGTCTCCTCGTCGTTCATCGCCATGCGGGCGAACGTCTCACGGATGTCCACTGCCGCGGCGATGGGATCCGGCTTGCCCTCGGGGCCTTCCGGATTCACGTAGATCAGACCCATCGTGGTCGCACCATAGGGCTCGGCGAGGTCACGCTTGCCGGAGTAGCGCTTGTTGGTGCCCAACCATTCGCCCTCTTCGCCGAAGAGAATCTCCTCGGGCTCCCAGATGTCTTCGCGGCCGAACGCAAAGCCGAAAGTCTTGAACCCCATCGAGTCCAGCGCCACGTTGCCGGCGAAGATGATCAGGTCCGCCCAGGAGATCTTGTTGCCGTACTTCTGCTTGACCGGCCACAGCAATCTGCGCGCCTTGTCCAGGCTCACGTTGTCCGGCCAGCTGTTGATCGGGGCGAATCGCTGGGCACCCTGGCCGCCGCCACCGCGGCCGTCGTGAATGCGGTAGGTACCTGCGGCGTGCCAGCTCATCCGGATGAACAGGCCGCCGTAGTTGCCGTAGTCGGCGGGCCACCAGTCCTGTGAGTTGGTCAGCAGCGCGACCATGTCCGCCTTGAGGGCGTCGACGTCGAGCTTGGCGAACTCCTCGGCGTAATCGAAGTCCTCGCCAAGCGGGTTGGCCTGCGGCACATGCGAGTGCAGCTTCGAGACGTCGACCTGGTCCGGCCACCAGTCCTGGTTGGTCAGCGGAGCACCCGATTTCGGCTCGGGCGCCGCGATTACCGGGTTCTCACTCTCGCTCTTATGGGATGTATCTGATGACACAACATTCCTTTCCAGTGGTGGGTGAATCGGGCTGTGATCACGGGCTGTGATCAGGAATCTGCAGTCGAGCAGTCGGGGCAGGTACCCCAGTAGATGACTTCAGCCTCGTCGAGGACGAAGCCATCGAGAACGTTGTCGTCTGATGGAGTGAGGCATGGGGCATCGCCGACCGCGCAGTCGACGTCGGCGATGACGCCGCAGGACCGGCATACGACGTGATGGTGGTTGTCGCCGACCCGGGATTCGTAGCGCGCGACCAGCCCCAATGGCTGGATGCGCCGGACCAGCCCCACCGCCGTCAGGGCATTGAGCACGTCGTACACCGCCTGACGGGAGACGTCGGGGAGGCCGGTCCGCACGCAGGAGAAGATCGTCTCGGTGTCGGCATGTGGATGGGCGTGCACTGCCTCCAGGACCGCAATCCTGGGCCGGGTCACGCGCAGATCGGCAAGCCGCAACCGCTCCGCGTAGTCCGACGTTGACGACACAAGGCCAATATGGCCCACTTATCTGGAATCAGTCAAGACTTTATCGGTGCAACAGCCCGTAAAAATTTGGCGTCGCTAAGCCGGCTTCAAAGCACTGCCGTCGCGCCACTGGTCCCAGCTGAGCGTCCAATCGCCGTTCTGGGCCAGCTTCAACGGCGGACCGCCGCTGTTGCGGACCTCGACCACGTCACCGGGAACTGAGAAGCCGCAGAACCATTTCGCGTTGTTGGCGTTGAGGTTCAAGCACCCGTGCGAGGTGTCGGTGTGTCCCTGGGCCCACACCGTCGCGTCGAGCTGGTGTAGATAGATGCCGTCAATGCTGATGCGGGTGGCGTAATTGATGGTCTCCCGATAACCGAGGCGGGAGTTTTTCGGCAGCCCAAATGTCGAGGAGTCCATCACCACGGGATTGCCCTTGTCGAGCACGGTGTAAGTGCCGGGAGGAGTCCAGAGCGATATGGTCTGCGCGCCGACCGTCTCGGTGCCACCCATTCCCATGGAGGTGGGCATGGAGCGGACCAGAGCGCCGTTGTTGTAGACGCTCACCATTTTGGTGGCATCATCGGCGATCGATACGTGAGCGTCGCCGATCCGGAACGACACCCGATCGTCTTCTTGCCCGAAAAGGCCTTCGCCCAAGGCAATTCCGTAGATCTTGGCGTCGGCGGTGACAGTGGTGCCGGGTGCGTAATAGTGCTCCGGACGCCAATGGGCGTTCTGCCCGTCGACCCAGAACCATGATCCCTGCACCGCAGGGTTAGTGGTCACTTTCAGCTGTCGCTCGGCGGCGGCACGGTCGGCGATCTTTTCGTCGAAGTGCGCGACGATCACCGTGCCGACTCCGTAGGTGCCGCCGTTTCGCAGCGAGGCCTCCGAGGTGCTGGTAAACGAGACTTTGGTCTGGTTCGACGGCCGCAGTGTGGAGAATGACGACACCTGATTGGACACCACGCCGCCCGCGCCGCGGCTACTGACGTTCAGCGTGTAGTTGCGTCCGTAGCCCAGGGGAGTGGTGAGCTTCCAGACGGTGTTGTCCGGCGTCATCACGCCCTGGATGGTTTTGCCGCCGTCATTGACCAGGCGAACGTCGGTCAGTGTCCCGGCATCCGCTTTCACCTCAACACGCGAAACCGGGTCGACGTCTCGGGAATTCGGGCCGGGAGTGATCGAAACCTGTGCTGCCCCAGACCCGTTCGCAGAGTTTGCCCGGTGGTTGCAATTACCCTTCGAGCAGTGGGGGAACAACGCGACCTGCGCGGCACCCGCCACCGCGACGAAAACGAACACCACCAACAGGAAGCGGCGTGGCCAGCTGGTACCAAGTATCTGGTGGACATACTCGGCGCTGCTCTTGGACGTCATTGAAACGGGGGAATCCTCACGGGTCTGGTGATTGGTGTCTATCAAGTAGCCCGGGACGAGCACTCTGAAACCGATCCGTGTTAGTGATAACCCAGCCGTCGCCGCGAAGACCGGCGCCGACTCAACCCTGCTTGCCGTAGACGAGCCAGCGCAACTCGATGGGGGAATCCTCACGTGCGACGTCGAAAACGTCTAGGCCACTGGCCCATCCGTCGAACCAGTCCGTGGGCGGCCAGGCGCCTTCGGGTAAGTGGGCTTGCTCGTAGTCGTAGGCCGAATCGTCGGAGATGAGCTCGAGTGGTAATCCAGCCGCCGCCGCGGTGACCTCGTCGCGGGTAAAGAACGTGCTATTGCATTGCTGCCCGAGTTCGCGCGCGGCGTCGTCGGGGGTATAGCCCTCACGCGCCAAAAAAGCGTTGAACACCAAGCGACCACCGGCTGCCAGACACTGCGCGGCGAGTTCGAACATGCCGCGCAGCTCGTGTGCCGTGCGGAAGTCGGGCACCACTTCGGCGAGCACGACCAGCTGATAGTCCCCGCGAACACCTTCCATCGCCACAAAGACGTCGCTTTGGATGACGCGAATATCAAGTGAATCCCGTTTGGCTTCCCCGCGAATGATGTCGGCGAACTTCGCGGCTATCTCGACCGCGTCGACCGGGTGACCGCGCCGGGCCAAGGCGAGGGCGTTTCGTCCCGTGCCCGCCCCGATGTCGAGTACCCGACACGTGCTCGGGTCGGTGGCTTCGTTGGCGAGCGCCCATACGCGCGCGTCGGGTGCGGTGCCGAACAGTGGCCCCTCGCGGGTGGTGACCCAGTTGTCGTATTCGATGCCGACCGTCGACACTTGGGGTTTGACGCGGTAGTTCAGCATGGTGCCGAACGGTGCGTTGAACTCGATGACGATGTCCGAACGCGAGGAGGCCTTGAAGGCTTTCGCCAATTCACCCTGCAGCACCGCTCTGAGCTGAGCACTTTCCTCGTCCGTGTGCACTATGCCCAAGCCGGCGAAGATGGTCTCGCACATCTTGACGTACTCGTCGAGCATGCCCGGGACGGCCGGCAACTGGATCTGCCCCTCGGCGTTCGACCGCCGATACAACCGCCGGGCCATCGCTTCGCGCAGCGTGGACGGGTCGAAAGATCTGCGGGCCCGATCCTCCATCAGACTCTTGTACACGAACCGGCCGCCGACTGCACGATCGGGGATACACGATGGAGGCCGCCCCGGCCGCAAGCCGCGGTTCGTCCTACGCATCACGGCGTCAACTGGTGGAAGATAATCGGCAACGGGTCGTGCTGTGTGGCGTGATGGGGATGTTCATATGCGGGTCGAGAGTTTGCGCCGTTACCCGGTGAAATCGATGCTGGGAGAAGCCGTCGACAGCTTGTACGTCGACGAACGCGGCGCTGATGGAGACCGGCGGCTCGCACTTGTCGACATCGCAACCGGGCATGTAGCCAGCGCCAAACAGGCGCGACTATGGCGCGGGCTGTTGAAGTGCACTGCCAGCGGGGATACCGGGAACGTCAGCATTGGGCTGCCCGACGGTACGAACGTCGCGGCCGGGGACCCGGGCGTCAATGAGCTGCTCTCTCGCTTGTTGGGACGTGCGGTCCAATTGGTCAGCAAGCGGCCGGATGGTGCGACGGTGGAACGTCCGGACCCGGAACAGCTGCTTGAGCTCGGGTTGGACGCCGAGGTCGCCGGCCGCATCTTGGAGATTGGCCTGGGGACGCCGGGGGATTCGTTTACCGATGATGCTCCACTGCATGCGATCACCACGGCCACTCTGGAACACATCGGCGTCGAAGCCCTGCGCTACCGACCGAATATCGTGATCGCGACGCCGCCCGATTGCCCGCCGTACGCCGAAAATGACTGGGTTGGAAGGGAATTCGGCATCGGCGAGGTGCGGCTGCGCGGCTTGGAACTTACCCCGCGCTGCGTGGTGCCGACGCTTGAGCACGGGCCGCTGCCGAGAGCTCCGCAGGCGCTACGCACACCCGCCGCCGAGAATCGTTTGGAAGCAGGCAGTTGCGGACTGGCAGCCTGTGCAGGCGTCTACGTCAAGGCAACAACGGAAGGTGTTATCCGCGTTGGCGATCGGGTCATCCTCGTAGCGGGCTAGCGGCTAATTGCCGAAGCCGCCGCCGGTCGGCGCTTGCACCACTGTTGCCGGTCCGCCCGGGCCTGCGTCGAGACGGCTGGCGGCGAAGGCTGCGCCTTTGTCGATCCAGGTGCCGTCGTCGGCGTAGGTGTTGTGGGCGGCGAAGTTCATTCCGTCCGAGCACACCGGGTCGTCGGTGGCGCAGACCTTGATGGTCTTGGCCGCATAGGTCGGCCCGATGACGACCGGCGGCTGGCCCAGGAAGTTCATCGCCCGCACGTTGGGCGTGCCGAACAGCACGACCGCGGCGACGTGGTCGGCGACGTCGGGTGCCAGGGGTTTGGGCACGGTCGCGGGATCAACCCCGTCGGGCACTGCCGCCGAAGTGACGAAGCCCATCACGGCCGCACCCTGGGAGAAACCGCTGAGCACCATCTTGGTCTTGGGGCAGCTGGCCGCCATCGACATGACGTGAGCGCCGGCGTCGCGAATGCCGTCCAGGCCGGTGTCCCACTCATTGCTGGCGGGGTAGTTGACCGCGTAGACGTCGACGGACTTTCCGCCCTCGCGCCCGCGCAGGTTGTCGACGAAGGCTTGCCCGGTCGGGCCGATGCCCTCCGGCTCACCGGTGCCGCGCGCGAACACCACTTGAACATCGGGACACGGCTCGGCCGATGCCCAGGGGACGGGGGAGAAAAGGACAGAGGCGCCAAGGCCCAAGGCTGCTGCAGCCGCAGGACCCACGAAGCGGACGACGTAACCGACAATCATGCCCAATAAAGTGCCCATCCAGGCCGATCACCAAACGAGTGATATTCCACACGCGTCCGTGGTCAACGCACTGGCCACCAACGGTAGGTCTTAGCGATTCGGCGTCCGGCGGATGAACACACTAGTGGGGGACGGCGCGCAGGAACGGGGACTGGGCACGGCCAGAGTCGATTTCACGTTGTGACAACGCGCGTTACCAGCTGGCCCGGAAAAGCCCGAACCTACCGGCTGCGGCAGGCGCCAAAACGGCTCAACGCCATTTGATGCCGCAGCCTATCGACGGCCGCTGGTCGGGGTTGACCGGGCGCCCGGCACGCACGGCGTCGACCGCCGCACGGACGTCGGCCGCCGTTACCGGTAGCTCGTTTTTGGGCCGGGAGTCGTCGAGCTGTCCGCGATAGACGAGTCGGCGTTCGCTGTCGAACACAAAAGTGTCCGGGGTGCACGCCGCGGAGAAGGACCGGGCGACATCTTGCGTCTCGTCGTACAGGTACGGGAACGTCCAGCCGTGGCGGCGGGCCTCGGCGATCATCTGGTCGGGGCCGTCCTGCGGATAGGTGGTGACGTCGTTGCTGGAGATCCCCACCATTGCAACACCTTGGTCGGCGAGGTCACGGCCCAGCGCGGCCAGCCCGGCCGCGACATGCTGGACATACGGGCAGTGGTTGCAGATGAAGGTGACGACCAGTGCGGGACCGGTGAGCTCGTCGAGGCTGACCAGCGCGCCGGTTGCCGGGTCGGGCAACGTGAAGGACGGCGCGGACGTGCCGAGGGCGAGCATCGTTGACTCGATAGCCATGTCCGCCAGACTAGTCCGCGGCGACCCGGGCACCACCGCCGATCGCGGGTGCGGAAGGCTGCATCGGGTGGGGCCAGAGTTAGCCGCGTTGCAATCCGGGGTACCAGTCCGAAACATGGGGTGGGTGATATCGCACGCCGTCGCGATCTTCTCGGGGCTGCTCGCCGCGTTCTGGGCAGCAGTCGGCATCGTCGTTCGACAGCGAGCCGCCCAAAACGTTCCGGCTGGTGAAGACCTGTCCGGACCGACGGTGACAAGCGTTGTTCGCCAGCCGTTGTGGTGGGCAGGGCTTCTCGCAGCCGTCGCTGGCTTTGTGTTTCAGGCCCTGGCGCTGGCGCACGGATCCCTGATGCTGGTGCAGCCGCTGCTGGTTTCGTCGCTGCTCTTTGCGCTGCCGTTGAGCGCGAGGCTTTGCCATCAACGCATCACCCGGGCCGAGTGGAGTTGGGCGACCGTGTTGACCGTCGCCCTGGCGGCGTTCTTGCTCGTCGGCCAACCCCGCGAGGGCCATAACCGTCCGCCGATCCCATCGTGGACCCTCGCGGTGCTGCTGACCGCGCCGCTGGTCATCGCGTGCCTCGTCGTCGCCAGGCGCGCCATCGGGCGCCCGCGTGCCATGCTGCTGGCGGTCGCGGTGGCGGTGCTGCTCGGCATGGTCGCGGTCTTGACGAAGATCTGCACGCACCGTTACGCGGTCGGCGGGTGGCATGGGCTGCTGACCGTACCCGCGCCGTACCTGCTGGTCGTGCTGGCGGTCGCGGTGACCATGGTGCAAAGCTCCGCATTTCACGCCGGCGCATTGCAGGCATCGGTGCCGATCATGCTGGTCGGCGAACCCATCGTCGCGGTGGTGCTCGGGATTGTCGTGCTCGGCGAACACCTCGCGGTGCGCGGATCGGCAGCGCTGGGTCTGCTCGTCGCCGTCGTCGCGATGGCGGCATCCACGATTGCGCTGGCCCGCGATCAGGCACCCGGCGCAGCCAACGCGACCGCGAAAGACGTTGGCGCACTACGGGCTGACGAAGACGGTGTGATCTGCAAGTAGGCCGTGCGGTTCGCACTCATCGCGGCTGCTTGAGGGCAACCTCTTCCAGGAGATCGACAGCGCGCGCAACGCTCTCGGCCGGTTTGGTCATCTGGGCGGCGACCTCGCGAGCGCGAGTCGCGCGTTCCGGAGCGAGGATGCCTTGCAGGTCCGCGACCACTGAGTCCAGGGTGCTTTCCATAAAGCCCCGTCCAGCGCCAACTCTCAGCTGCGTGACCCCGGCTGCCCAGACGGGCTGATCAAGCCAGAACCACAGGATCAGTGTGGGAACTCCGGCCCGCATCCCTGCGGCCGTCGCGCCGGCGCCGCCATGATGGACGACCGCGCGGCACAACGGAAACACGGCCGCGTGGTTCACCTCGGCCACAATCTTCACGTGGTCGGCGTGCGGAGCGTCGGCGACCTCATTTGGGCCGGTGCAAATCAACGCCCGCTCGCCCACGCGCGCGCTGGCCTCGCTGATCACCGCGATGGTCTCAACAGGGGATGCCAGCGGAGTGCTGCCGAAGCCGAAGTAGATCGGCGGCGTGCCGTCGGCGATCCAGGACAAGACCTCGTCGTCTGCATCGCTTGGCAACCCCAGTGTCAGTGCACCGACGAACAGCGGCGCAGCGTCCGGCTCCAGCCATTCGGCCGCGGGTCCCGGCACGCAGATCTCGTCATAGGCCTGGATTTCTACCGTCGGCGGGGCCGAGTCTCCGGCGACCTCCGGCAAGCCGAGCGCTCGGCGTTGAGCGTCGTCGGTTTCCTTGGTGATCTGCGGACCGAACGTTCCCGAGCCCAAGATCCGCGAGGGGAAGTAGTGCAGCGCGCCGAGCGGAATACCTTGATATTCCGCGATATTGGCGGCCACGCCCTGCTCGTTGAAAGCAGCAACCAGCAGATCGGCTCCGGTTGCCAACGATGTCAGCACGGCGCTCTTCTCCGACTTGACCTGGCCGACATGCTGGGCGACCTCGGCCCACATGGTGACCGGGTTCTGGACCTTGCCTACGAAAGCCGCGGCGAAGTCCATCTGTTCCCGTGAGTCGGGGCCGTACGCAACCGCGGCCAACCCCGCGGATTCGACGAATGCCACCATGTTGGGCGCGACCGCCATCTGGACGTCGTGGCCGCGTCGCATCAGCTCCCGGCCAACGGCGGCCAGCGGCTCGACATCGCCGCGACTTCCATATCCGGCCAGCACGCATTTCATCGGCGGAACCTCACTCGCGGAGCTGCCTTGTCTCGTGCACCAGATCTGGTCTGTTGGTTGCGATCCACCGCGCGGCTCTGCGCGGCGACGCCGTTAACGGAGCCGGTCGGCCGCGAAGTTCGCGGCCTGATCCGTCATCCCGTCCTGGATGTATGAGACATGCGCCATGATGTTCCCGCCGCCGGAGCAGATTGGATCGTCAGGGGCGCACAAGCTAATGACCTTGGAGCCGTAGATCGGATTGATGGTGGGTAGCGGCTGACCGCCCCACAACATGCTCGAGAATTGACTGGTCGGTTCGCCGAACAGGGTAACCGCGGCGACATGGTCGGCCACCGGAGGTGGCATCGCCTGAGTGGCCAGATCGATCACCGTCGAGCCCTGGGAGTATCCGCCGAGCACGAGCTTCGTATTGGGGCAGTTGGCGACGGTGCCCTGGATGTGACCGCTAGCGTCGTCGGAACCGATCGACGCACTGTTGTGGTAGTCGTCGTTGGCCGGGTAGTTGACCGCGTAGACGTTGACGGACTTCCCGCCAACTTTCGAGGTAAGAGAATCGACGAATGCTTGACCGATATTGCCCAGGCCAGGCTCTTGATGGGTACCGCGAGCGAACACCACCTCGACATCGGAGCAGGGATCAGCGGAGGCGGTTGGAGAGATTGGCGAGACAACCAGCGCCCACATCATTACTGCCGCGACGCCAACGATACGAACAAGTCTGAGTGCGCTCATTCCCAAATGCTGACATACCGACCGAGACGGCTGTACCGGCGGTTCGCTTTACCCGGGTGCGGGCTGGCTAAGGCGGCACCTATCAAAATGCGGTACTTGCCGATGGGAAGGAACTGCATGTTCGCTCAGTTTGAGCGTAGGTAACCCGGCGACGCCGTGAAGATCCGTCCCGGGGGTTCTGAAAGGCTGGGAAACGTGACCGACTCAACTGGCGGGGCGAAGGCCGCCGCGGTGTCCGCTGACCGGTCGAGGCCGGTGCGGATAGGCGTTCAGCTGTGGGCGGGCGGGACACCGGACTACCGGACGTGGCGCGAGGCGGTGCTGCATGCCGAAGAGCTCGGCGTTGACGCCATATTCGGTTACGACCACTTCCACAAGCCCTTCGTCGACATCGTGGACGGCACTCCGCAGCTCCAGGATGAACAGCCCGAGGTCAACAACTTCGAAGCATGGACCGCACTTGCCTCCTGGGGCGAGATCACCAGTCGAGCCGAGATCGGCCTCCTCGTCAGCGGCATGCCATATCGCAACCCCGACCTCGTTGCGGACATGGCGCGCACGGTCGATCACATCAGCGGCGGGCGATTGATCCTCGGCCTCGGGGCCGGCTGGTATCCGCAGGACTTCATCGCCTACGGCTACGAATACGGCACCGTGACATCGAGAATGGACCAGTTCGACGAGGGCTTGCAGCGCATCGAATATCGGCTCAACCATTTGACCCCCAGCCCGCTACGTCAGATCCCGATCCTCATCCTGGGAGGCGGAGAGCGGCGCACCATTCCCGCCGCGGCACGGCACGCCCACATCTGGCACAGCTTTGCACCCATCGATGAGTTTCGGCGCAAGAACGAACTCCTCAAGCGGCTCGCCACGGACGCCGGACGCGACGAGGCCGGCATCGAGCGCGCGACGGCATGGACGGACGCCACAACGGCGGACGCCTTCGTCGACGAGGGCGTCACGCTGTTCACCACCGAAATCCACCCCGACGACAACGGGTATGACTTCTGCGAGCTCGAGACGATGCTTGCCTGGCGAAACTGATAAACAGCCCGCCCAATACGGGACCGCGGAGGAGAAAACCGATGCGCCCCCGCGGCTGCGGATATGGCCCGACAGTGGAAGTATCACCGGAGTGGCCGTTAAGAAACCGCAGACGATCTCTTACCCGGCGCCCGACTCCCGTCCGCGCCGCCACGACTACGCCCCGCTCGACCCCCATGTCATCGTCCTGTTCGGCGCGACAGGGGACCTGGCCAAACGCAAGCTGATTTCCGGCCTGGCCTATTTGGATCAATCCGAGCTCGCGCCCGACATCCAGGTCGTCGCGTCGTCGCTGGAAGAACTCAGCGACGACGAGTTCCGTGATATCGCCAAGAACGCAATCGACTCATACGGCACCCATAAACTCACGCCCGAACAGTGGGCCGACTTCGCGAAAATCGTGCGCTACGTCCCGCAGGGTGCCGGACCGGAGGCATTGGCCGCCGCGGTCGTGGAAGCCGAAAGCAACCTGGGGCCGAACGTCAAGAGACTGCACTACCTGTCGGTCCCGCCGAAAGCGGCGCGCGACGTCATCACCCTGCTGCGTGACGCGGATCTCGTCGAACGCTCCCGGGTGGTGATGGAAAAGCCATTCGGGACCGACCTGGCCAGTGCGGTGGCCCTCAACGACTTTCTGCACGACACCTTCGACGAATCCCAGATCTTCCGCATCGACCATTTTTTGGGCAAGGAGGCGGCCCAAAACATCCTGGCGTTTCGCTTCGCCAACGGTCTGTTCGAACCGATCTGGAACCGCAACTTCATCGACCACATCCAGATCGACATTCCCGAAACCCTCGGTCTGGATCAGCGGGCGAACTTCTACGAAAGTACGGGCGCCTACAAAGACATGGTCGTCACCCACCTGTTGCAGGTGATGGCGTTCGTGGTGATGGAACCACCGACGGCCCTCGAGCCATACGCCATTAGCGAAGAAAAGAACAAGGTCTTCCGCTCGATGCTACCGATCAAATGTTCGGATGTGGTACGCGGTCAGTACGCCGGGTACCGCGAAGAGGCCAGCGTGGCAAGAGATTCCGATACCGAGACATTCATCGCACTCAAGGTGGGCGTCGATAACTGGCGTTGGGCCGGCGTGCCGATCTACCTGCGCACCGGCAAGAAGTTGGCCGAAGGCATCCGCATCATCTCAATCGCCTTCAAAGAAGCTCCGCGAAGCATGTTCCCGCCGGGGTCAGGAGTGGGGACCCAGGGCCCCGATCACCTCACGTTCGATTTGGCTGATAACTCGAAAGTTTCGCTGTCCTTCTACGGCAAGCGGCCCGGGCCCGGGATGAAGCTCGATAAGTTGTCGATGCAGTTCTCCTCCCAGGAGATCGACACTGTGGCCGACACTTTGGAAGCCTACGAGCGGCTCATTCTCGATGCGATGCGCGGCGACCACACGCTGTTCACCACCGCCGAGGGCATCGAATCACTATGGGAGCGTTCGGCAGATCTGATCACCGAACCGCCGCCGGTCAAGGTGTACCCGGTGGGAACGTGGGGCCCCAACGCCATTCACCAGTTGATCGCGCCCAATGCGTGGCGGTTGCCGTTCGAGCGCGGCTGGCGCGAAACCAGAGACGACTAACGCCAGGGACGAGTCAGCCCACCATCCAGGACAGCACCGAGGCCTGTAGCCCTGACAGGGCGCAGATAAACGCCAAGAACACCACGCTCCACAAGACCACTCGGCGGAAAATGTCGCCTTCCTTTCCGTCCATGTCGACCGCCGCGGCCGCGATCGCGAGGTTCTGCGGGGAGATCATCTTGCCAAGCACACCGCCGGAGCTGTTGCCGGCGGCCATCAGCAGCGGGGAAAGTCCCGCCTTGGTCGCCGCGGTCACCTGCAGGGCGCCGAACAGGGAGTTCGACGAGGTATCGGACCCGGTTACCGCCACACCGAGCCAGCCCAGAATGGGGGAGAGCAATGCGAAAGCGCCGCCTGCCCCGGCCATCCACGCGCCCAGGGTGATGGTCTGTCCAGAGGCGTTCATCACGAAAGCCAGTGCCAGCACTGCCATTACGGTGAGGCTGGCCCAGCGGAGTTGATACAGCGTCGCCCCATACCGCTTGACGGCCTCTGCCACCGACAGACGCAGCACCGCCATGGCGACGATGCCCGCCAGCAGCATCTGGGTGCCCGGTGTGGTCAGCAGATTGAAGGTGAAGTTCGGAAGCGTCGACGGGCTGCCCTTGGCGGTGTACAAGTGCAGTCCCGGCCAGTGCACCGTGTAGGTCGCGTGCTCGAGCAACTTCTTCACCGCGGGAATCTGGCAGAGCACGAAGATGGCGATGATGATCGCGTAGGGCGCGTACGCGCGGACCACCTCGGCGCGTGAGTCGGCACGCCCGAGATTCGCGGCGAATTCGGGGGACAGGGTGTCGCCGGCGGCGCCGGCGACCACCGTGGCGCGCGGTGCGGTGTGCGGACGCTGGACGCGCAGCAGCAACACCACGGCACCGGCAGACAGCAATGAGGCCACCACATCGGCCAGCGGCACCGATACGAAGTTCGAGGTGGCGTATTGGCCGATGCCGAAAACCACGCCGGCCGCCAGCGCCGCGGGCCAGGTCTGCCGAACCCCGCGCCGTCCGTCGGCGATGGCCACCAGGACCAGCGGAACGAAGACGGCCAGGATGGGGGTTTGACGCCCGACCATCGCGCCGAGCGCGTCGCTCGACAATCCGGATACCTTGCCGAGTGTGATGATCGGTGTCGCCATCGCCCCGTAGGCGACCGGTGCGGTATTGGCGACCAGCGCCAGAACAGCGGCCTTGAGCGGTTTGAAACCCAGCGCGAGCAGCATCACCGAGGTGACCGCTACGGGCGCGCCGAATCCGGCTAAGGCTTCGAGCAGCGCGCCGAACGAAAACGCGATGATGATCGCTTGGATGCGATGATCGTCGCTGACGCTTGCGAAACTGCGCCGCAACACATCGAAATGCCCTGTCTGCACCGTCATCTGGTAGACCCAGATCGCGTTGATCACGATCCAGAGAATCGGGAAGAATCCGAAGACGGCGCCCTCGCCACCCGCCAACAGCGTCTGACCAATCGGCATGCGGTACACGGCAACTGCGATCGCGACCGCCACCCCCAGCGACAGCAGTGAAGCCCGCCACGCCCGCAGACGCAAAATCCCAAGCATCAGAAAGAGCATCGCCAGTGGCAAGGCGGCCACCAGGGAACTCCAGCCCAGCGAGTGGGCTACAGGGTCGAGGATCTGACGATACATATTGGGCACCCTATGGATCACGAACAGCGCATTGTTTCTAATCCATCGGATGACAACCACGAATGTCGGCAAAAGATCTGGAGAACAATTAAATCAATCAGTTTATTTAGGCGTAGAGTCAACGACCACGCGTAGCCCACCGGTTGATTAGCAAAGGAAGATGAACATGCCACAAGGTGTTGCGGCAAAGAATGAAAGCGAGCAGCTCGTGCTCGACTTCATCCACGCCTTCTACGGGCAGCACATAGACATCGACGCGGCCACCGCCCTGATGGCGGATGACTTCATTTGGCAGCTCCATGTACCGCTCTCCCCGGTGGTAGTCGGACGCGACGCGGCGCGCGCGGAGCTGGAGAAACACAACAGTCTTTCCACCGGCATGGTCGAAGGGAGTGAGATCCGCACGCTTGTGTCGGACGGTGACACCGTGGTGGTCGAGCGCGTTGACGTCAACGCCATGAACGATGTCGCGGTTTCGTTCAACGTCACCGCGATCTTCGAGGTCCGCGACGGCGCGATCACGCACTGGCGTGAATATTGGGATACCAGCCACGTCGCAAAGCAACTCGGCATCGATCCGGCCCACATGTTCGACGCGCTCGCTTAGTCGCCGGGCAAGTCGGCCACAACTGAAAATTAGTGTGGCACTTAGTATGCCGTTGCCCGAGGCGAAGAGCGCGCGATTGCACGTTGCGGTAGGCGCCGAAACCGATTTAGTCTCGTGACCAAATGACCTCCGGCACTCCTCACGACGCGCAGACCGGGGCCGCCGCGACCTATGACGCGGCGGCGGACGCGTTCGACGATCCGGCGAACACATTCTGGGCTCGCTTCGGTCGCGAGACCGTCGAGCGGCTTGCCCTCGCACCCGGCCAGCGCGTTCTGGACGTTTGTTGCGGCAGCGGCGCCTCGGCGATACCGGCGGCACAGATCGTCGGACCAAGCGGGGCGGTGGTCGGCGTCGATCTCGCTGAGCGGCTGCTCGCGCTGGGACGCGCAAAGGCCGAGACACTGGGGGTACGCAATATCGAGTTTCGTTCGGGCGACATGCTCGACCTGCAGTTGCCGCCCAAGGGATTCGACGCGGTCGTGTGCGTTTTCGGTGTCTTCTTCGTACCCGACATCAGCGCCGCCGTGAGGGCGTTGTGGCACAACGTTCGCCCGGGCGGCAAGCTCGCGATCACTACTTGGGGACCACGCTTTCTCGAACCCGCCAACACGGCTTTCTGGGATTCGATTCGCGAGGTCCGACCCGATCTCTACAAAGGCTTCAATCCGTGGGATCGCATCTGCGATCCGGCGTCGTTGCGTGAAGTGATGCGTGCGGGCGGGGTGGAGGAGGCCGAGGTCGTAGCCGAATTCGGCGCCCATGCGATCGCATCGCCCGAAGCCTGGTGGGCAGCGATACTGGGCACAGGTTATCGCGGCACCGTCGAGCAGCTCTCGCCGCACGATCGCGACCGAGTGCACGCGGCGAATCTCAATTACGTTCGCAGCTCCGGCATCACCAGCGCCGAAACCAATGTCGTGTATGCGGTCGCCAGCAAGGAAAAAGGATAGGGCAGTCAACTCTGTTGTACTGCAAGTTATCTGGGACGCTCTTAGCTCGGCGTGGGCCACCGGGACGTTCACGTCCGCTCTCGTCCGCGAGCCGCATATGCCGTGCAGCGACGGGCGTGACCCTACGCGTTGAATGTGTATCTGACTGGGCGACAGGGATTTACGAGGTAGTGAAATCCCGCGTTTGAGATGTCACGTCGTCCCTGCCTAGCCAGCGGCGGTGAGGATCTTGATCGCGAAGACAAGGGAGTCGCCCGGCCGGATGCCAGCGCTGGGCTGACCTTCGGGGTAGCCATCCGCGGGGACCATCGCGACCGCGACCGTGGACCCGACCTTTTGCCCCGCGATGGCCTTCTGGAAGCCTGACACGACTCCGGTGAGCGGGAAGTCAACCGGGGCGCCCCGCTCGTAGCTGCTGTCGAACACCGTCCCGTCACGCCCGTTGACGCCCATGTAGCAGACGGAAACCTTGGCGATGGGTGAGACCACCGGTCCATCGCCGACATGCAGCGTATGCACCTGGGTCTGGGTCACGCTGAACGGTGCCGTCACGGTCACGCGCGGAGCTGTCGTATCCGTGGGTCCGACGACCGCGATGCTGCCGGTGATCCCGGCCAGCGTCCAGTCAGGCGTTCCACCGTTCGGCGGTGCTGCCGTTGGGCACGAGCCGGCCGCGGTTGCCATGCCCGACCCAGCCAATGTCAGAACGGTTGCCGCGACGCAGGCCGCGAGCGTGACGGAGGAGTACACCCGGGAGAACTTCACGGCCGTCACGCTACAGCCACGTTGGTTTTCCAGCGTCGCGGACCCGGCGCGCGAGTGGTGACCCCGATTCGACGGCGATACCATGCTTGACCTCTATGCGGGGGCACGGTTCGATGATGCATACACCACGAGGGGGGAGACCCGTAGTGAGGACGTGCGTTCGCAATCTTGCTGCCGTCGTCTTGATGACGTTCGCCTGGATGGCAGCCACCACGATCGTGACGCCGGCGGTGAGCTCGGCTGACTGCGCGGACGGCGAGTGGTGGGATCCGACGGGCAAGGTCTGCCGGCCGCTCGGTGTCGGGCCACAACCGTTGGCATGTGAGCCGGGCCAGTGGTGGGACCCGACCGCCAATGTGTGCCGGCCCCTCGGTGTCGGGCCACAACCGTTGGCCTGCGACAACGGCTGGTGGTGGGATCCGGCCGCCAACGTATGCCGGCCGCCAGCGGTACCGCCGCCCGGCTAGTTCGCGGCCGGGGGAGCAGCGCGTCCAACCGTGCGATCAGTTCAGGACGAATCGCTCTAACGTCGCCAGCGACTCGGCGAGGTAGTCCTCACCGAATATGGGCATCGTGCCGACCCGGTCGCGAAAATCCTGCGGCGTGCCGCTCCAGTCATAGGTGAGCGTGACATCCGTGCGGTCCGCGTTCGGAGCGAGGTCGTACCGCCACGACCAACCGCCGGGAGCGTGGTTGCCCGCGTCGTCGAGCACGCCCGGCATCCACCCGATGGCACGATCCTTGTCGAACACGTTCACCAGGTTGTACGTGACGTAGTCCCCGCCAGCCTGCGTGAGGTACATGTTCATCGCGAAGATCTGCCCGGCGCCGGTAATCGGTGCGGCGTCCTTCGCGTCGCGCACCCAATCGCCAGGCTCGGTGTTGTGGTGGCGAACGGGATCCGCGAGGACGGCGAAGATCTCCTCCGGCCTGGAGTCGATGGTGTGCGTGACGACGAAGCGTTCAGCGTCGGCGGTCATGAGTTGTCCTTTCCTACTTGTCCACCCAAAGGTATGACTCATGGCGCGCCCGGAATTCATCGGTGGACCGTTTAGCAGGGGACGGTATCCGCGGGGCCGCCGCAGTTTTCTTGGGATCGGTAAGTACCCCAGTCATTGTGTACTTCCCACGGTGACGACGAACGAGTCGGCGCTTCACAAAAGGAAATGCGGCACCAAACACGGACCTTCGCCCATTGCGGCGACACCTGACAAACGATCGAAGGAAAACAGCATGCGCACCACCCGCACGATGAAACGGAATATCGCGGCGGCGCTACTGTCGGGCGTAGGCGCGGTCGCGACTTTGGGGCTAGCCACTTTCGGGGCCCGGGTCCGCCCAGGCCGAAGCCAGATGCGATCCGGTATGCCACGGCACCTGGTGCCCAGGCGAACCGGCGGCTTTGGGGCTTGCACAGCTGGTGAACACCTGGGACCAGAGCGTCTGCCACGAATGGCCCGCACCAGGAATTGACCAACGCATGCTTCGGTTCCCAGGGCCGAGTCAGCGACAGGCACGCCCGAAGCGATGTGGGTGTGCGACGGCATCGGGCAGGGCAGGGCGCGGGTTGGATGCGCCTGCTTCACGCAGTGCCGCTTAGGCGTTCGGCGCGATGCAGCTTTACCCCGCTGCAACCCCGTCGGGTGGGATCACACTGGCCGTGGGACCGCATCCGGTCGCTGTGACGGCGGTAAATGTGAGGATCGCCGCAACGACGACCTTCGTGGCTAGACGTGTCATGACGACTCCGTTCATCCGGCCCCCTGTCAGAACTCTAGGTGGATTGGGGGTTTATTTCAATGACTATTGAAATATTGCAGCTTCGCAGGCATAGTTCCTAGGCGGACGGATCGATCGCGCAGCAGGAGGGCGTCGGCGGCTCTGTCGTTCCTGTCCGAACGCCTGAGAGAACCAAGCCGCGCAACGCGTCCATCCTGGCGAATATGAATGAGAAGGGCAGTCACTTGACGTCTAAGGTTCCGCCGGCCAAGGTCGCGCGAGCCGTTGAACAGGCCCGCTATTATCTGTCGCGGCTGCGCCAACGCGCCGCTCCGCCCGCGGCGGTGATGCTGGAATTGATCCTGAACGCGTGGGTTGCACAGGCGATCACGGCCGCAGCGGATCTTGGCGTGGCGGACGCCCTGGCAGATGGCCCTCTGTCCGGCGAGCAGCTGGCAAAACAGGTCGGCGCCGACGCCGACGCCCTGAGGCGGCTGATGCGCGCGTTGATCGGCATCGGAATTTTCCGCCAGCGTAGCGACGGACGTTACGCACTCACCCCGCTCGCGGAAACACTGCGCACCGACGCGCCCGTGTCAATGGCCGGGATGGCGCAGTGGATCGGGTCGCCTCAGCATCGCGAGCACTGGAGCCACCTGACGGACGCGATTCGGACCGGGCATCCGGTGGTCCCAGAGCTTCGCGGCAAACCAGTCTTCGAATACCTGGCCGACGAAGCGGAGCTAGGTGGGATTTTCAACTCTGCCATGACCAATTTGTCCGAGTTCGCGACCGTGCCCTTGACCGCGGCCTACGACTTCAGTGTGTTCGGCACGATCGTCGATGTCGGTGGGGGACACGGTGGGCTGTTGGCGGCGATTTTGGAGACGGCCCCGAAGTCGCGTGGCGTGCTGTTCGATCTTCCGGAGGTCGTGGCGGGCGCCCCGGAGTTGTTTCGCGAGCACGGTGTCGGTGACCGCGTCCGGATCGAAGAGGGCTCGTTTTTCGATTCCGCGCCGGAGGGCGGCGACGCGTATGTGCTCAAGAACGTCATCCACGACTGGCCCGAGGAAGACGCGGTCCGCATCCTGAAGAATGTCCGCACCGCGGCCCGCGCCGGCGCGCGAGTGTTGCTCTGCGAGTTCGTCATTCCCGACCACGACCGCGACTTCCACGGCAAGTGGGTGGACATCGAGATGCTGGTCGTCGCCGGCGCGCGCGAACGCACCGCGGACGAATATCGCAGGCTGTTGGACCAAGCCGGTTTTCGGTTGAACCGCGTGGTCGACACCGTGTCGCCGCTCAGCATCGTCGAGGCGAGCGCCGTGTAGCCGAGACGTCGCCGTCCCTCGAGGCCCCGCGGGGAGATCGCAGCATGACCGAAGGATGCGGTTTCACCGCAGTTTCGGCGTATTGGCGCGGTTACTGCGGCGGCAGGTCCAGTCCCAGCTCGTCGGCGGGAGCAGTCAGAAACCGATGCACCGCGGGCCCAATCGTTGCGACCACCTCAGCGACACTCAACGTCGACAGCGGCGGCACACGCATGATGTACCGCAGCATCGCGGTGCCGACGAGGTTGGTCGCGGCCAGCATCGCCCGTAGTCGCGCTTCGTCGCCGCCGCCCAAAGCACTGGACACCGCAGTGAGCAGATAGTCGTGCAAGAAACCGCGAAACGCATCGTTGGCATCGCTGTTCGACGTCGCCGACTGCACCATCGAGGTCATGCTCGCGGCCGTATCGGGCTGCTCCCAGATACTGAGGTAGGCCCGCACGACGCGGCAGCCTAAGTCGTCGTCTTTCTCGGCGAGCTCAGTCGTCAGCAGGTCGGCCGGCAGTACCAACTTCATCGACTCGCGAAACAATGCCGCCTTCGAGCCAAAGAGATAGAGGACCATCGCCGGATCTACCCGTGCATCGTCAGCGATCGCTCGCAGTGTCGTCTTGTCATAGCCGTGCATGGCGAATTGCCGCTTTGCGGCGCGGAGAACGGCGTCGCGCGATACCGGCTCGCCTTGGCGTCTGCCTCGCCGCTTGATCATTTTTCCAGGTGACGACACGTGCGAACCATATCATTTCAACCCGTATTGAAAAGGTCAGCCAGTAGCTGTAGGTGCTCCATCCGCTGGTCTTGCTGTCACGCAGCGTTTACGCCGATTCCTGGCGCCCGACCACTGCCAGAGTTATTCCATGGCTGTTGAAATAACGACCGGCGTCCGCCGAAAGGACTGACGACATGGACTTTGCGTCGCTACCTCCGGAGGTCAACTCCGGGCTGATGTATGCCGGCCCCGGCTCAGGGCCGATGCTGGCGGCCGCGGCGGGTTGGGACGCGTTGGCCGCCCAGTTGGAGTCCACCGCCAGTGGCTACGGAGAACCGGGCGCAGTTGATGGCGCTGATCGCAACCAATTTCTTCGGGCAGAACACCCCGGCGATCGCGGCCACCGAAGCCCAATACATGGAGATGTGGGCGCAAGATGCCACCGCGATGTACGGCTATGCCGCTGCATATGAGACCACCAGCACCATGACCCCGTTTGACGAGCCGCCGCAGACCACCAACTCGGCAGGGCAGGGCGCCCAGGCGCAGACGGTGGTACAGACCACCGGCAACGCCACCAGCGCCCACACCCAATCCCTGGCTCAGCTCAGCTCGCCCGCCGCCCAGCAGGCGACCACCGTCGGGCCGGTCGCGCCCGGTCAAACCGTCACCCTCGCGCCGGGCAGCACCATCGACATCGGCACCAACACCGGCGTGTACGTCAACAGTGGCTCGATCACGATCACGGGCGCCGGCACCAACGTCGTGAGCTACGGTGGCTCCGTTATTGTCAACCCCGGCAGCACTATTCACACGATCATTGACTGTTCCGAGGGCGGTGTTCTGATCCCTGGCGGCGTCAACGTCACCGCCGGCTCCAGCCCCATCATCCTCACGCCCGGATCGTTCCAGGAGGTTCTCGTCAGCCTCGTCGACGGCTCCGCCACACTTCCCGTTGTCGGCGCCGGAACAGGTCGCCGTCCAAACCATCGGGAACACTGCCACCGCTATCGTCGGCCCCGCCGGCGCGTCCATCACCAACGTTTTCGGCACCGTCACCGTCGCCACGGTCACCCCCATCCCCAGCTCGCCGGGCGCATTGGGGGCCGCGGTAGGCGGGCTGGCCTCGCCTGGCCTGGCGGGTACCGCAGGAATTCAGCCTCAGCTCAATGTGGATGGGCTGTTGGAATTGGCTCAAACCGCTTCTGGGGCAGGGTGAGGGTAAGCAAATCGCGATAGGGGCCCGCACTCACCGTTGACGCGCTGCCCCGGGTTCCCCGGCGGCGATTCCCGCTATGGCGTTCACAACCGCATCCGGTTGATCAAGGGCCACAAAGGTTTTCGCACCAGGCACCTCGATCAGCTTCCCGTTGCTGAACAACCTGGCCAGGCGCCGGCCCAAGGCCGGGGTGAAGCAGCGGTCCCGTTGGCCCCACACCAGCGTGACCGGCTTGGTGAACCGGGGCAGGCGGGTGGCCACGTCGATGAGATCGAAGCTGGCCACCCGCCGCAGCAACGCCGCCAGGTCGCGGCAGATGCGTGAGTCCTCGAGGCAGGGTTGCAGCCAGGCGGAGGTGAGGTCCGGATCGGGCTTGTTGATGAGCAGTCCGAAGCCAAGAGGCGAGTGGCGCAGCGTCCGCAACCGCAGTAGTCGGCACAGCGCCTTGATCGAGACGGGGCCGCGAAGCACCCCGAACGCGATGTCGAACGGGAAGGGCGGGCACTTGTCGAAGGCGTCGCAGTTGGTGAGCACCAGACGGCCAATCCGATCCGGGTGGGCGTCGACGAGCAGTTGGCATATCCCACCTCCGGTGTCGCTGCCGACCAGCGTCACATCGGAAAGGTCGAGAGCGACGAGCGCGTCGCTGATCAGCTCCGCGACACCGGGCAGCGATAACGCGGTGGTGTCATTGACCGGGATGGTGTGTGAGCCCAGCGGCCACGTGGGAACGATGCAGCGGAAACCACGCTGGGCCAGGCGTTCGGCGACCTCGCGCCACAGTCGCCCGTCGACCAGGATGCCGTGGACGAACAGTACCGGCGCGTGCGGCGAATCCTTCGGTCCGAACTCCTGGTATTCGATAGTGGCCTGCTGAAGCGCGAGTTGTGCCATATCGGTTGCCCCTCCTTGAACAGTTGGTACCGACCCCACCCACCATCAAAGGTCAACGCCGGTGCCAGGACCACCCCGTCGACTGCCAAAGACTGCCAATACCGTGAACCCGGGCCCGTGAGGCGCCCGGGTCATGGCTCCAGGTTCAGGAGCCCCGCACCGGTCGGTAGATCCAGAGGCACCGACACCTGGTCGTGCGCAATGAACCAGCGGCCATTGACCTTTCGAAAGCATGTTGTCGCCCGAACCCAGAACCCGGTGGTCGTCGCTCCGCTCCTCAACGCGCCGCTGAGCCGATTGAGGCTGTGCGCGAATGCGACATCTTCGCCCACGGTGATGGCGAGGTCGCGAATCTCGTAACCGAGCGGGCGCTCATAGACCGCGAAAACACGTTCCCAGTTCTCCCGTTTTGCATCCGCTCCCACGTGTTGCAGGGGTGGTTCGACGTCGAACGACACAACGTCTGGCGTATAAATCGACATCACGGTCTCGAGATGGTGGGCGCGAATTGCGCCAGCCAGCTCGTCGATTCGCCGTCGAATATCAGCCTCGTCAGTCGGGTGTTTGGTAGCTGTGGTCACAGAATTCACGGTAGCCGCGCCCGAGCGGTGGAGGCTTGCCTTGACCTCTGCGCCCGCGCTCCAGAGGCGCGAGCCGTTGAGCGTTGCTTGGCGCGGTGCAAATCTGCGCCGGGACTTGCCCGTGTGTCGTCACATACCGGTGTCCTATTCCGTCTAGCGATTGGAAGAGAGTAAGGAAAGCATTGTAGGAAGGGCGGCATGATGAATCGGTTGAGTACGCCGGCGCAGATCTACCTGATCGCGGTGACAGCGGCCGTGGGGGCGGTCACCACTGGGATCGGGATCTGGTGCCTGGTCAATCCGAATTCCTTCGCCGATGCCGTCGGATTTGACGCGCACCGGCACTTCTTGCATGACGTGGGTGCGTTCCAGCTGGGCCTGGGCGTCACCCTGCTACTTGCACTGCTCTGGGCGGACGCGCTGGCCACGGCGCTCGCCGGATTCGTTGTGGCGAACACCGTGCACACGGTCAACCACTTTTTGGACCTCGACGTGGGTGGTTCCGTCGCGCAAGCGTGGACTCTCGGCGTGGTGTCACTTGCCCTAGTCCTGGCATTCGTGCTGAGGTCACGTCAACTCGGCTACGTTCTGGGCTCCGTTGGGACGGCAACCAGTCCGACGTTGGCGCCATTCGTTCGCCAGAAGACCATCGCGCTCACCACCTTTCGCAAGGACGGCACTCCAGGGTCCAGCCCGGTCAGCATTGTGGTGGACGGGGATCGCGCCTACTTTCGAAGCTTCGAACGGGCGGTCAAAATCCGCCGAATTCGCCGTAACCCAAGCGTCGAATTTGGCCCGGCAACGGCCTCGGGCAAGCCGACGGGATCCGCGCTACCTGGCCGCGCGCGTCTGCTCGAGGGGGCTGAATATCAGAAGGCGGCACGTCTGCTGCGGCAGAAGTACCCTTTCCTGCATGGCGTGCTGGTGCCGTCGGCACACCGGCTCATGCGGTCCAAGTTCGGCCGCACGATACACGCGGAGTTGACTCCGTTTTCTGACTCTCGGAGCTAACCAAGAACCCGCCTGTCAGCCCGACCCCAAATGAGCTTTCGGCGACCGTGCACTAACAAGGCACGCAGGCATGTCTCGCGGGTTTACGATGTCGCCGTGGCGGATGTGACGGTGGCAATATTTACCTTCACCAGGAACGAAGCAACCGCCGTAACGGAGTTGCTGGCACGCCTTTACATCGACCTACCGGTTTTCGGAACGACGGTATGGACGCCGACAAAGCATGGGGAAGAGGCTCTGGAGGGACGGCTGTCTGACGGCCGGACAGCCAAGGTGGAGCACCATTCACTGAGTGCCCAAGGGAATGTCGTTGCAGCGGCCGCGCTCAGCAGGTCGACTCGGGAGAACCGGGCCGACTACTACGTCTTCTATGGCTGCTGCGGAACAGTCGACTCGAAGCTGGTTGGTCAGGTGTTTCGGGCCGAACGGGTGTCATACCTGTCATTGGGAGTGGTTGTCGCCTCGCCCGACGGCGAAGTCGTCAAGCTGAAGAACAAATGGATCGTCCGCACGGACCCTGACGAGCAAGCTCCGCTTGACGCGATCGAGTTTCGAGCCGGGTCCGCAGGTGCTCCGGGTTCTGTGTCGGGGCTGGAGCTTCCCGACGCCCACGTTCTTGCAACCGACAAGGTGATCAAGGTTTCGCCAGGTGTCGCACCAGTGCCAATAGATACGCCGTCCAGCGGTCCCATCTACGCCAAGGAGGACTGGACGTACTCTTTGGCGCTTGCCCTCTACTCCGGAATGGCGACTAAGCCCGTACTCATCGACATGGAATCGTTCGGTATCGCTTCGGCAATGCGTGCGATGGGCTTGTGTGAGCGAGTGCTTGTCCTGCGCGTCGTCACCGACGCCTTGACCGACAAAGCGGATCAAAGCGAGCAGGATCAACTCGACTTCCTGAGAGCGGGTTTGGCTGAGTTGGCTGCTGCGATAGCGACCCTCCTCGGAATCGAAATGACCCCGGAGCCCAAACCGCGGACCCTCGAGGACGAGGTGCGGAGATTGCGCGCGGGCAGTGTCGAGGCCGTGCCTTCGACGCGCGGCGCGCGGGAATCGGAACTGGTTCGTGTCGTGTCGGCGGCGTCCCTAGCCTGGGACGGTCAGCTAGACCGGGTCGATCGCTTCTCTCGTCCGCTCCTGCCATCGGGCACCCGGACCGGAGAGCGAGCCAACCCGGGGATGACAGCACGGCTTTTCTTGGAACAGGTGGCTTCCGACTATCGACGCGTGGCGTCACTCGACCTTGACCTCCGCGAGGTGGAAGCACAGCGGAATTCAGGCAAGGGTGCGGCCGCCCTAGAGCGTGCCCGCGTTGTAAGCCGACCGGTGGCGCCGCTAGCCGTCGGGCAATACCTTGCGTCTCAGCGACGTGCCGCGGACGGGGACTTGGCGAGCATGTTGCAGCCATGGACGCTGTCCGCACAGGATGCAGATCGCAAATCGCAATACGCTGCGGCATTCGGCGAGGTCCTCGGCCCCTTGCTTCAGGTCGCATCGGACACCTCGCATGACCATCCGTCGACGGTGCTACCTAGTTGGTCAAGCCGGGTGGGACGTATGTGGTGCGAAGAGTTCCTTGTAGCAGGGGCTGAGATTCTCAAAGATCCGAGTCTGCTTAGCTCGTCACAAATCGAAAGGGAAGTGACCATCTCTTCTCGACAAGGCTCAATTTATGCTGCGGAAACCATAAACAAAGTTGTCGCACTCGCAGAAGCGTTCCGCCCTGTGGAAGACGTCAGAGTCAGTGCCGCTGGGAACAACCCGAAGATCGACCTTGTCCTGTCGGGCGACACGCTCGGACCAGACGAGCTCAATTTGTTCCTGGTTAGGATGCAGGACATACCCGCAGATGTAGCGGTCCTGCCGAACGTTCCGGATGACTAGTCGCCGTTGCTGATTCGCAAGGCCAGCAGCTGAGCAAGCTCGAACAGTCGCGTCGACATGAAGGAGTTGATTGGTGTCTGACCGACTGCGGGGGAAGGTCGCAATCGTGACTGGCGCCTCGAGTGCAGGGCCCGGTTGGGGGAACGGCAAGGCCACGGCCGTGCGATTCGCGCGTGAAGGAGCGATAGTTCTGTGCGTCGCCCGAGGCGGCGGCGCTCGGGAGACGGCCGAGTTCATCGCCGAGGAGGGCGGTGAAGCCACAGCTCTCCAGACGGATGTAACCGTGGCCGAACAGGTCCGTGACATGGTTGAGCACTGTGTGGCGGCCTATGGGCGGATCGATATCCTGCACAACAACGTAGGCATAGACCGTGTCGGCGGACCCGTAGAAACAAGCGAACAGAGCTGGGACGACGTCATCCGGACTAACCTCACGTCGCAGTTTCTGACGTGCAAATACACGCTGCCTGTCATGGAACGCCAACGAGCCGGCGCCATCATCAACATGAGTTCGATCGCCGGTGTCCGCTGGGTTGGCGCGCCGTCGATCTCCTACGCGTCGAGCAAGGCGGCGGTGATCCAATTCACTCAGACCGTTGCACTCCAATATGCCCCAAAAGGCATCCGCGCCAACACAATTGTGTTGGGCGTGGTGCGAACGCCGGCACTGGAGGGATGGGTGAACTCCGTCTCCGACGATCCGCACCAGGTATGGCGACACTTGGACGAAAGCACACCACGCGGTCGCATAGGGGATGCCTGGGACGCGGCGAATGCGGCGGTCTTCCTCGCCTCTGACGAAGCCGGTTTTATCACCGGCACAACGCTCGTCGTCGACGGTGGCATGAGCGCGACGATCGGCATCTGATGACCGTTAGAAGAGAAACGACGGCGCTCGACGCCGAACAGGCTTTGCCGCAGAGATACTGTTGGTGCATAGCTGATTTGAGAATAGTGGCAGGGGAGCGAAGGCCCCCATCGAGGAACGGTAGCGTTGCCCGGCATGAACGACTCCGTCGTCGTCAGGGTCAAGCCGGGCAGTCGCAAGGGACCGCTCGTCGAAGTCGGCCCTAACGGTGAGCTGACAATCTATGTCCGGGAGCGAGCCGTTGATGGCAAGGCCAACGACGCCGTCACCCGCTTACTGGCATCACACCTTGGATTACCAAGCAGCCGAATCGAATTGGTATCCGGAACGACGTCGCGCCTCAAACGTTTCCGCGTGAGCCATTGAGCAGTCCTTGCGGGATGAGTCGACGAGGAGAGCGAAAATCTCGGCCGGGGTCGCGGCGATGGTCAACGCATGAGCGCCACCGCCGAACGTTACGTCGTCACCCGCAACCCCGAGTATGTGGGCTGCGATGACGAATACCAGTCCGAGGGTTTCCCAAACCGCGTCAGCGGTGGACTATGGTGTTGCTGAATTGCAGCTGGCGGGAGGTTTCGGTGGAAGGGACCCCGTTCGGCCGATACCGCCTAATCACCCTGCTTGGCAGAGGTGGCATGGGGGAGGTTTGGCGAGCCTATGACACCGTCACCGATCGGATAGTCGCGCTGAAAGTGCTCCCGGCGCACTTTGCTGCGGACAGGACGTTTCAACAGAGATTCCGTCGCGAGGCCCACGCAGCGGCACGGTTAAACAACCCTCACGTGGTGCCAATTCACACCTACGGCGAGATCGACGGGCGGCTATTCGTCGATATGCGGCTGATCGAGGGCCGCGACCTGGCAGCCGTGCTGGCCTCCGGTTCGATGTCTCCCGCACGCGCGGTGCACATCGTCGAGCAGGTGGCCCACGCCGTGTACGCCGCGCACAAGATCGGATTGGTGCATCGGGATATCAAGCCCTCCAACATCTTGCTCGATGAAAACGACTTTGCGTACCTGATCGATTTCGGGATCGCACGCGTTGTGGGCGAGACCGGTCTGACTGGGACGGACGCGGTGGTCGGCACCCTGCGCTACATGGCACCGGAGCGCTTCAGAGTCGGTCAGGCCGGTACACGCTCGGACATCTACGCGCTGGCCTGCGTGCTCTATGAGTGCTTGACGGGAGGCGCCCCATTTCCGGGTGACAGCATCGAGCAACAAGTGGCAGGGCATCTGTCGACCCCGCCGCCGCGACCGTCCGACTCCGGCGCGCCGCCGGCGTTCGATGCGGTCATCGCCACGGGCATGGCCAAAGACCCTGAACAGCGCTACGCCACCCCGGTGGATATGGCACGCGCCGCGCGCGACGCGATCACGGTGCCGCTGCGCCTGCCGGACGCGAATGTGCAGTCACACACCGCCGGTGCCAGTGCCCGCACACAAGTAGCCTCATGGCCTAGTGAGCCAACGCAGCGCGCGCAGAAACCATTGCACCGCGATCCGTCGCAGGACATGGTGGGGGACCGCAAACGCGCCAAACGGGCATGGGTAGTCGCAGCGGTGATTGCGGTGGTCGTGACGTCTGGGGGCGCGAGCGTATACCTTCTGCGCACACACACATCCACGACCGGATCGACGCAGACCACAGTGGCCGCCCCGCCGCCATCGGCGCCTAGTGGGGGAGGCACGCCTAGTGCGGGAACCACGGCGGCACCAAGTGGTCCACCTACGATCGCCGCGTCCATCCGGGTCGGCAATGGCGCCTTCGGCGTCGCGGTCGACTCCGCCGGACACACCGTCTACGTCGCGAACACCGGTTCCAACTCCGTCTCGGTGATCGATACCGCCAGCCGCACGGTCACGGCCACCATCGCTGTAGGACGCCACCCGGTGGGTGTTGCCGTGGATCCGTCGACCCGGACCGTCTACGTCACCAACTACGACGACTCCTCGGTGTCGGTCATCGACACCGCCAGCGGTACGGTCATCGCCAGAATGGGTGTCGGTAGCCATCCGGGCGGAGTAGCGGTCGACCCGGATGCCCAGATCGCCTATGTCACTAACGGTGATAGCGCAGCGGTGTCGGTCATCGACGTAAAAACTCATACCGTGACGGCGACGGTGCCCACCGGAAAAGGCCCAAGCCGCGTGGCCATCGATCGGACCGCTCACCGCTTGTTTGTCACCACTACCGATCCAACGGTGACGGTTATCGATACCACGAACCGAACGGTCATCGGTTCTGTCGCGCTTCGCGTCCACCCGGCCGGTATCGCCATCGATACCGCATCGCACACCGCCTATATCGCCAGCGGCGATGATGCATCGGTGTCCTTGGTCGACACCATCAGCCTCGGCGTCACCGCTAGTGTGCCCGTCGGGCAACGCCCCGCGGGAGTGGCGGTGGACCCGCCGACGAACACCGCGTATGTGGCCAACTACAGCGGTGGGTCCGTGTCGGTGATCGACACCACCAGACGCATCGTCACCGGAATCCTTGCCGTCGGAAACAATCCACTCGCCATCGCCGTCGACCCAACCACACACTTCGCCTACGTCAGCAGCGACCTTAACCATGGTTCGGTGACGGTGATCGAACGCTGACGTTGGGGGTCGCCGTCTATGACCGCTATGTAAGTTCGTTCGGAGCTACGAAGTCCGCGATGGGGAAGACGCGAGGGGAAGCTCATGAGAACGATCACAAACCACCGCGCGGCAGTCGTTGGCGTGGCCGCCGCCGCGCTGATCACCCTGGGCTGCAGCAATGGAAAGAGCACCGACGCTTCGGCACCGCCGAAGGCCGCGGCGAGCGCCACCTCCACGTCTAACACCCCAGCGCCGCCCACCGGGGTGAAGCTGATCGGGGAGAGCGGCGTCGAGGTGACTCTGACCGGCCCGATCGCTGCCAAGTACTCGTCGGCAACCCAGAGTCAGAGGGACGCCCTCGGCAAGCCACTAACGGGCGACCGCAACGCGGGCACACGGGACAGCGGCGTGGTATTCCAGCAATTCCAGGGCGGCGCGATCACCGCCAAGAACGGCGAGGCCGGCACGCCCGCATACATCATCCTGGGCAAGATCCGGGAAACCTGGAATGTCCCACGCGGCCCGGACGGCACGCCTGCGGTCACCGGCATCAACGGTTCGGCAGGTCCGCTAGGCTTGCCCACCAGCGACGTGAACACCGTCGGCGACCTGCAGGTGTCGACCTTCGAGCACGGCAAGATCGAGTACAACCCCACGACCGGCCAGGTCGCGGTGACGGTAAACGACAAGGTCGTGCCATCCGGGCTCTAGCTCGATTCGCGGGCAGCGATCTCGCCACTACCGCACATCGCCACTTGGATGGCTCCCATGGAGGTTCCACTGGCCGCAATCGGAAGCGAGGACGTCGTTGACGTCGACTTCGAGTCCGCCGACCTTCGGCCCGGGATTGGACGAGGTGCTCACGACTCGCTGGTAGAGAACAGCGGCGGGGTGGACCTGATTGCCGGACCAGGCTCGAGTTTGCCAGACCCAGCGGCGGCCAGGTGTGCTCGAAGACCCAATAACGCCATCGGCCGCGGCCCACTGACACACCCTGACGCCTCCGTAGACCCCCGTGCGTTGAACCCCAAGAATCGAGTTGATTCCGCGAAACCACTGCAGCGCGGTGCGATTCCAGGTGTCGCGATTGATGTCCTCGTCGATGGTGAAGAAAATCGGTGCACCCTGGCTGCCGCCCGCGGCGGTGTGCAGCTGCCAGGCGGTGCGCGCGTCCGCGATGCCGCCGGCGTAGCCCCGCGTGAAGTCCGACGGTGCCGACCCACCTGGTTTGCCGTATTGGTAGTTACTGACGATCACCAGGCCTGCGGCTTTCAATGAGTCGGCGTAGGGCCGAGTGATCGGCTTGGCGCCAAACGATGAGCCAGGACGCGACTCCGAAACGTAGTTGACCACCCCGCTATAGCCGGCAGCTCGAATCCGCTGCGCAGGAATCTGGCGCGCGGCGAAGTCGATCAGTTGGGGAGGAGCGGCGGCGGCCGCCGTAGGCATGCCGCAGCCTAATGATCCGACGCCCAAACCGGCCAACGCTGTTGCGTAGCGCAGCGCGTCGCGCCGAGAAACCGTTCGCAGTCGCACATCGCTGGTCAGCGGGGGCAAACCGTGCATCGCGCGATGTTAACGATGTGACTGTTGTTACCGATAGAGCTGCGCTAGCCGAAACGCGGGTGCGTTCCCAAACGGATACCAAGCGGTGACCGTTCGGCTATGACCTCGGACGCCGCGTGCGAAACGACTCGGCGTGCTGGTAACCCCGCATATTCGATCCCGCCGTATTTCTCCTCAAAGGAGTTGCGCGCGCGCGGTCGCGCGACGCAGGGGAGCGGCTTAGGCTTCCCCGCTGGCGGGGGCAACCAGATTGATATCCCGGTGTTAACCGACTTATCCCACAATCGCCCGCGCTGCGCGCTCTGCGATGAGCATGACCGGCGCGTTCGTGTTGCCGGAAATGATGGTGGGCATAGTCGACGCATCGACCACTCGAAGTCCGGCGACGCGATACACGCGGCAGTCGGTGTCGAGCACCGTGGCGGCCGAACGCGGCCGCCCGCGGGCGTCAAAGGCTCCCATCGCGCAGGTACCCACCGGATGGAAAATAGTCGTACCGAGTTCACCGGCCGCCTTCTGCAGCTCTTCATCGCTCGCCAGTTGCGGACCGGGTAACAACTCCTGCGGGCGGTAGCGGGCCAGAGCCGGCGCCGCCATGATCTGACGGGTCATCCGGAGGCCCCGCACGGCGATTTGCCGATCGGCGTCAGTCGACAGGTAATTGCAGAAGATCTTCGGGTAGGTCAGGGGATCTGCACTGGCCATGCGCACATGGCCTCGCGAGCTGGGTCGGAGATTGCAGACCGAAGGAGTAATCGCTCCGAAGGGGTGCAGGGGTTCACCGAACTTCGGCAATGACAAGGGCTGCACATGCCACTCCAGATCGGCACTTTCCAGCGCGGGGTCGCTCTTGGCGAAAGCCCCTAGCGTGGAAGGCGGCATCGTCATGGGCCCCGATCGCAACAGCAGGTACTGAAGTCCCATGCCCGCACGGCTGATCCAGTTCCGGTACAGCGTATTGACGGTCGGGGCGCCCTGCACCCGGTAGACCGTTCGAAGCTGCAGGTGATCCTGAAGGTTTTCGCCCACGCCCGGCAGATCGACGGCCACCGGTACGTGATGCTGGGCAAGCAGGCCGGCTGGGCCGAGACCCGAGACCTGCATCAGATGCGGCGAGCCAATAGCTCCGGCGCTCAAGATCACCTCGTGGCGGGCTCGGACGTCGATGATTTGGCCGCCTCTGAGAAGCCGCAGGCCAATGACGCGGCGCTGGGCCGTGGTCCAGGCCCCGCGACGCTGATCCTCCGGGACCTGGTCGTCCATCAGGAGCCGCAAGGCCTGGGTCTGCGTGTAGACGGTGAGGTTTGGCCGGTGGGCGATGGGATGCAGGAAGGCATCGGCCATCGACCAGCGACGGCCACGCCGTTGGTTGACATGAAAGTACGCAGAGCCGGCGTTGAAGCCTCGGTTGAATTCATCGATCGGGGAGATGCCCACTTCGGCAGCGGCGGCCTGCCAGGCGTCCAATATCTTCCAGCGCACACGTGGCCGCTCGACCGGGATCTCGCCACCGGCGCCGTGCCAGTCGTCGGCGCCGCCGAAGTAGTCCTCCAACTTTTTGTAGATCGCCAGCGTCTCGCCCGGACTGTTCGGGCCACCCCAACGCCATCGCTCGTCACCGGTGGCCTGCGCCCACAGGTCGTAGTCGCTCGCCTGTCCGCGCATGTGGATCATGGCATTGATCGACGAGCAGCCTCCGATGACACGGCCCCGCGCGTAGTGAATGCTGCGCCCGGCCAGGCCGGGGTCGGCCTCGGTCGTGAAGCACCAGTCGGTGCGCGCGTTGGCGATTGTGTACAGATAGCCCACCGGCACTTTGATCCAGAACCAGTCGTCTTTGCCGCCGGCCTCTATCAAGAGGACACGGCGATCAGGGTTGGCGCTGAGCCGATTGGCGAGCAGGCAGCCTGCGCTGCCTGCTCCCACGATGACGAAGTCGAATTCGGCGACCGGGCTCATTCCGGTATCGGTCCTCCATAGCGTCGGATGCGAGTCCTAGTGTGCGCGATGACCCCACATCTCGTCGAGGAATGATTGGCCTTGAACCTGAACGTTGTCTTCGACGCCTGAAAATTGTTGTGGCACATGAGAAAACGGAATCTTCAACGAGCAAATTCCTCCCGCGTGCTGAAGCGAGAGAGTCTTCCGTCATGATGGTCGCTCGACGGCGGCTCACACGGCTCGCCGCGTAGTACGGGAAGCACGATTGTGTGCCGTGACCGTTAAGCATCGTTACCGCAATCGTGATCTCGCACTCGTATCTTTGGATACACGAGAAGGCCGAAGCTTTCGACCTTCCGACAACGCCTATCGGCGTCCGTAAGCCTGGGGGCTGTATGACCACCGCAATCGCCGCGCACAACCCCGTCGACCCAGACGCGGCCGACGGGCATGACGATCTCCTTTTGGCGGTCGCAAAAATGAACGCAGTTGCCCGTCGAGGGGACACCGTTGTCGTGGAATCGAGGCCGCACTGGCGACTCACGGAAGAAGAGATCGTGCGCGCGGCGGTCGCGGTGATTTTGGTGGCCCTTGTAACGGTGATCGGCGTCGCCGCGGGCGCGATCTTGACAATGGGTTAGCAGCGGATACGGCGCCTCGCACCGTCGGACTTAGTAGTGCCTTTGCCAAAAGGTCCGAAAGGCGCGGCCACGACCACCCCCTCTGGCGTGTGCATCAGCACGTCGACGAGCTGGCCGGCGGCATCGCGGCGCCGGCGGCGGGGGACTCGGATTCAAAGGCCGTGCTCGCTGAACTTGGTATAGACGCGGCGGCACCAATCGCCGCGTTCGACATGATTGTCCGACAGGTCGGGGCGGTCGTCGCTCGGATCGGCGAGCTCCTGACCGATGCGACAGAGGTTGCTGAGTCCGAGGATGAGTGATGACAACTGAACTGTGTCAACGAATGTGCGACACGGGTCCAGCGTTCGCCGCGGAAACACTTGGGCAACAGGGGAAACACGAGGGGATGAGCGGTGGCCGGCACGATGAAACACCAGGTCAGGTCACTTCGCCAAGTTGACATAATGTCGCTTATCGGCACACTGGGCGGATGTCTCCACCCTTAGCGATTGACCGACTCGAGCCAGTTTGGGCAAGTCAACGACACCGACAGCCGTGCTTCGTCATCCGACGACCCCGACTAGCCGGTCGCGTTAATCGTCGATGAGCATGTGCGAGATGACAACGTTGAGCGCTAGTTGGCCCCATGGCTGGGCCGACCAAATCCTCAGTCCCAGTCGAACTCCCGTGCATAATACGTCACTGTGACGAAATGCCGCCGCGGCGGGGCCTCCGGTATGTCGACACATCACGGCGCCGCGTTCGGACGCGATCGACCAGGGCCGCGCCCATCTACCCCGCGAACGAGGAGGCGTCCCGTTCCCAGAGAGCGCGCCATTCGCGCTCTTCGTCTTGCTTGTCATGATGCAGTTCGACCGACGGCGCGGTCAGATGAATAGCGGGATGCGGGAGGGTGAAGAAGTCGCCTTTGCCTTGTGCCGAAGCGCCGCCCCCGGTGTCGAGATAGCAATACCCCTCGCCCGACAGTGCGGCGTTGGCGTCGGTCTTCCCTAAATAGCGCAGCACATTGGTTGCGGCGGCCTTTGCTCCGTTCTTCGCAAAAACGGCTGCTTTTGGCACGGACCGACCAGACGGTGAGGTGACGGTCGTCACGTCGCCGACGGCGAAGACGCCCGGATATTTGGTCTCCATGGTTGTCGCGTCGACATTGATCCACCCCGGTCCGTCCAAGGTCACTGCGGGTTCGTGTGGGGGGACAAAGACAAGTAAGTCGAATTCCACGGCGTTGCCGTTCTCGAAGTGGATCACCCGGCTATCGGGCTGGATGCTCTTCACCACGTGCTCGCCATAGAATTGGATCTCGTTGTCGTTCAGTAGGTCTATCAGTTCAAGCCCCGCATAGGGGCCCGCCGCGGGCATCGGGTGCATCTCGGGGGAATAGACCGAGATCTGGGTCCCCTCGCGTGATCCCTTGTCCCGGAGCAGGTCTGCAGCTAGCATCGCACCTTCGTAAGGCGCGACAGGGCATCGGTAAGGCTGCGAGGTGACCAGAAACACCAGTTTGCCGCCGGTGAAGCCGGTCAGCGCCTCGTTCGCCCCAACTGCGGCCTCTGTGCTGTAGTAGTGCACCGCCGTTCGGCTTTCGACGGCGTCACGCAGACCGGGAACTTTTTCGATCGCGTTGCGAGCACCGGTCGCAATTAGCAACGCATCAAAAGGTATCTCGGTGGAGTCAGACATGCTCACGGTACGCGCCTCAGGGTTGATGCCGCGAATGGAGCCGGTTACTGCACGCACACTACTCAAAGCGTCCGCGCTGGGGCGGATCGGAACGCTCTCCTGATCGCGCCAACCGCGCATGACCCACGGCAAAGTGAAACCCAGGAAGTGCGAGAAGTCTTCGTCGACTATCGTGATGTCGATATCATCACGCGGCACAACGCATTCCGTGAGCTCCTTGATGCTACTCAGGCCACCGACACCGGCACCAAGGATGACCAGCTCTTGTTCATTGCCTTTACCCCCTATTTCTGAACAGAATCCTGGGTGCGGATACAGATCGCGCGCTTCTGGCATGGCCGTCGCACCATTGGTGTTCCGGTACACCGTGTTTCACCAAATCAACATGTTGTCCACATCCTGCCCAGGTGGTTTTTCCGCATACCCTGCATCGCACGGCGTAGCACACGGAAACTCCTCGGCTAATGACGTTGGGCGCTAAGCGTGGGTTCGAGGTCGCTGCAGCTGGCTGAATTCGGATGTCATGGCCAACGCGGCGACGGCGTCGAACAACGTCAGCGCCGCATCGGCTTCGGGCACCGACGTAAGGACCGGCCCGAAAAACGTTCGCCCGTCGATACCAAGCATGGGGCTGCCCCCCGTCTCCCCCAGTGCCTCCTGGCTGGACTGATGTGATTGCAGGACAACCGCATCAAGGCTACTGTCCGAAAGCGTCGCGGGGGTGGTGTCGCGAGCGCCCGCCACGTGCAGAACGTACTTGACAAGCTCAGCATCCAGCGGTGCGGATTGGTCGAAGTACATTTCGCCAAATGCGAAGTACGCCGTCGCCAGACCGCTCGAGCCCAGCTCTCGACGAAGCGCCGCCATCAACCGTCCGACCAGCCGGGAATCGTTCATACGGGCCTGCTGAGGCGGTGGCAAGTCTCGACCTTCATTGAGTATCGCCAAGTTCATTAATCGCCAATCGATGTCAAAGCCGGCCTTGTCAGCGACTTCGGCCAGCCAGCGAGCCGTATTCCACGAGAGTGGACACACCGGGTCCAGCCAGAGCGTCACTTGTGTATCGCTACGGTCGACTATCAGCGTGCTAGTCATGCCAGGCTCCTCGTCGATTGGTATTGCGCCAGAATCGATAACAACTCGTTTCTAATGCGTCGAATGTCGGTCGGTCTGCGGCTACCGGTATCTCGCGTGCGAGCCGTCCGCGCCGCGGCACAGACTGTCATATACCTTACCCCCCAGGGTATCAGGCCGGAGATCATGAACACCTGGCAATCCGCTGCGTCTTGCCTGTACTTGGGCCGCGACAATTCTTTCTGCGCGAATTGCCTTGACTTACAAGCCCGTCAACCTAGACCCGGACACACAACATAGCGTTGTGGGATCACAACATAAGGACATCTACCGGCGACCTTCTCGTCCTTGCACAATTGAGGAACTGGCCCGTGGGTCCAATGAAGTGCCTGTGGGCCACCCTCGCCGAATCTGCCGAGCATCACCGTCGATGCCGTAAGCCGGCAGTCTGTCCCGCTGAAAAGCCAAACGCCGGTAATTAGCGTGTCGCAGCTCGGCGCCTCAGGCTGCCAACGTTTAGGAGAACTCAACATGACCACAGCCCGTCCGGCCAAGACGCGTAACGACGGCCAGTGGGCGTTGGGCAATCGCGAGCCGCTCAACGACACCGAGCAGATCAAGCACGACGACGGGCCCCTGAACGTGCGCGACCGAATCCTCAATAAATACGCCAAGGAGGGCTTCGAGAGCATCGAGAAGTCCGATCTGCGGATGCGCTTCAAATGGATGGGTCTGTACACCCAGCGCGAGCAGGGCTACGACGGCAGCTGGACCGGCGACGAGAACATCGACAAGCTCGAGGCCAAGTACTTCATGATGCGCGTGCGCTCCGACGGCAAGCCGATGTCGGCGCAGACGGTGCGCGTCCTGGGTCAGGTTTCGTCCGAGTTCGGCCGCGACACCGCCGACATCGGCGACCGGGAGAACGTGCAGTTCCACTGGCTCAAGATCGAGGACGTTCCCGAGGTCTGGCGCCGCCTCGAATCCGTCGGTCTTTCGAGCATTGAGGCCTGCGGCGACTGCCCCCGCGGCATCCACGGCAGCCCGCTGGCCGGCGATTCCCTCGACGAGGTGCTCGACGCTTCGCCGGCGATCGACGAGATCATCCGGCGCTTCCTGGGTAACCCCGACTACGCCAACCTGCCCCGCAAGTACAAGTCCGCGATCTCGGGCCTGCAGGACGTCTCCCACGAGACCCACGACGTCGCTTTCATCGGCGTCAACCACCCCGAGCACGGCCCGGGCATGGACCTGTGGGTAGGCGGCGGCCTGTCGACCAACCCGATGCTGGCCCAGCGGGTCGGCGTCTGGGTGCCCCTGGACGAGGTGCCCGACGTGTGGGAAGCGGTCACCAAGGTGTTCCGCGACTACGGCTACCGGCGGATGCGCGCCAAGGCCCGCATCAAGTTCCTGGTCAAGGACTGGGGCGTCGAAAAGTTCCGCGAGGTGATGGAGACCGAGTACCTCGGCCGCAAGATGATCGACGGCCCGGCCCCCGAGCCGGCCAAGCACCCGATCGACCACGTCGGCGTGCAGAAGATCAAGAACGGCCGCAACGCCGTCGGTGTCGCCGCCATTGCCGGGCGCGTCACGGGCACCATCCTTCAGGCGGTGGCCGACCTGATGGAGGAGGTCGGCTCCGACCGGGCCCGATTCAGCCCCTTCCAGAAGCTGATCATTCTCGACGTGCCCGACGACAAGGTCGATTTCCTGGTCGCCGAGCTGGACAAGCTGGGCCTGCCGTCAAAGCCGTCGAACTGGCGCAAGAGCACGATGGGCTGCACCGGCATCGAGTTCTGCAAGTTGTCGTTCGCCGAAACCCGGGTTCGCGCACAGACTTTGGTGCCCGAGTTGGAGGAGCGCCTGGCCGACGTCAATGACGACCTCGACGTGCCGATCACCGTGCACCTCAACGGATGCCCGAACTCGTGCGCCCGCATTCAGGTGGCCGACATCGGGTTCAAGGGCCAGTGGATCGACAACGGCGACGGCACGTCGGTCGAAGGCTTCCAGGTTCACCTCGGTGGCGGTCTGGGCGAGGAAAGCGGCTTCGGCCGAAAACTGCGCCAGCACAAGGTCACCAGCGACGAACTCGGCGATTACATCGACCGGGTGACGCGCAAGTTCCTCGATCAGCGCGAGAGCGGCGAGCGGTTCGCGAACTGGGCGCTGCGCGCCGAAGAGGACGACTTGCGTTAGCACCATCCGACACCACCGAGGAGAGCGCTGACGTTACGAACTGGGGGCGAGGAGATGAGCGAACTGGTGACCGACTTCACCGAGGAACAGCTGCGCGAGATCGCCGAGCGCGGTGCGGCCGAGATGGAGGGCGCCAGCACCGACGAGATATTGCGCTGGACGAACGAACAATTCGGCGGGGTCGACGGGCCCCGCGGCTGGGCCAACTGCAAGTGGGTGGTGGCCTGCAACATGCAAGAGGCCCTGACGGTTGCACTGGCGTCGGACGTACGCCCGGGTGTTCCGGTGTTGTTCTTGGACACCGGCTACCACTTCGCCGAGACCCTCGGCACCCGCGACGCGGTCGAGTCCGTCTACGACATCCACCTGCTCAATGTCACTCCTGAGCACAGCGTGGCCGAGCAGGACGAGCTGATGGGCAAGGATCTGTTTGCCCGCGAACCCAACGAATGCTGCCGGCTCCGCAAGGTAGTCCCGCTACGCAATGCGCTCCGCGGTTACGCGGCGTGGGTCACCGGGCTGCGCCGGGTGGAGTCACCCACCCGCGCCGACGCCCCGCTGATCAGCTACGACGAGGCGTTTGGACTGGTGAAAGTCAACCCGATCGCCGGGTGGACCGACGAAGACGTGGATGACTACGTCGAAAAGCACGGGGTGCTGATCAACCCACTCGTGGACGAAGGCTACCCCTCCATTGGCTGCGCTCCGTGCACCTCCAAGCCCGCCGAGGGCGAGGACCCGCGCAGCGGGCGCTGGCAGGGACGCAACAAGACCGAATGCGGGCTGCACGCCTCGTGAGCACGCTCGTACTCACTGCGCACGGCAGTCGCGATCCCCGCTCCGCCGCCAACACCGAAGCCGTGGCCGACCAGGTGATGCGGATACGCCCGGGCCTCGACGTGCGAACGGCGTTCTTGGAACATTCCTCACCAAACCTCGTCGAGGTGCTCAACGGGTTGCCGGACAGCCGCCAGGCGGTGGTCACCCCGTTGCTGCTCGCCAGCGCCTATCACGCGCGCACGGACATTCCCAAGCAGATCGCGCGTGCCGGCGCACTGGGCGTTGGTCAGGCGGAGGTACTCGGTGAAGATGATCGCCTGGTGTCGGTGCTGCGCGAACGGCTGGCCAGCTCGGGCGTTTCTCCGCTCGACCAAGATCTCGGCGTGCTGGTGGTCGCAACCGGCTCGTCGAAGACCGCGGTCAACGCCCGCACCGCACAAGTGGCATCCAGGCTGGCCGAGGACTGCAATTGGGCGGGAGCCACGATGGCGTTCGCGACCGGACCCGAGCCGGCCGTGGCCGCAGCCGCCAGCCAGTTACGGCGGCGCGGCGCCCGCCGACTCGTCATTGCACCGTGGTTTCTGGCACCCGGACGTATCACGGACCGCGTCTCGGCTTATGCACAACGCAACAAGCTACCGATGGCACCTACGCTGGGTGCCCACCGGCTCGTGGCCGAGACCCTGCTCGACCGTTACGACCAAGCGTTGGCCGAGCAAGCCGCGGCCTGATCCCATCGCTCAACGCCGACTACACTCGCTACTGCCTGAAAGTCGTTGTGCGGCGGCTAATGTGACTAAGGAAGTTTCGTATCGCCCCAGCGGGCGGAGTGCGTCCACCCACCCAGATGGCTCGGAGCTGGCGGCGTAAGTCCAACTCCGGGATCGCGATGGCGCGAAGCCGGCCTACCGCGAGATCGTCGGCCACCGCCAGACGGCTCATCGCCGCCGGTCCCGCCCCGGCAAGAACTGCCGCACGCATGGCCGCCGCGGATGACAATTCGAGTACCGGTGGCGCTTGCTGCATGTCGTCACCCAGCACTTGTCGTAAGGCAGCCGTCAGCGAATCCCGGATGCCCGAGTGGGGTTCCCGAGTAACCAGCGGTGTTTGAGCAAGTTCGCGGGCGCTCACCACTCGCGACCGTCGAGCCCACTTGTGACCTGCAGGCACCACGACCACCAGTTCGTCTTGTCCCACCACACAGCTTCCTAATCCCTTGGGTGGACCGGGGTTTTCGACAAACCCAAGGTCGGCGCTGCCGTCGCGAACCGACGCGATCGCCACATCGCTGTTGGTGGCGGTCAAAATTATCTGGGGCGCGGCACCGCTGCTCCGCATGTCGGCGGCCTGCAACGACAGCAGCCAGTGAGGCATGAGGTGTTCGGCTATTGTCTGGCTGGCCACGACCCCGATTCGCTGCCGACCCGCCTCGGCGAGTGAGCCCAAACCCGCGTCGATGTCGTTCGCGACTTCCAGCAAGCGGGCGGCCCACTCCGCGACGACGACACCAGCAGGTGTGAGTTGTGAACCGCGCGGCGTTCGAACGGCCAGAGTCATACCCACTCGGGCTTCCATGGAAGCGAGCCGCCTCGACAAGGCTTGTTGGGTCAGCCCGAGTTCGCGTGCGGCACCGCCGAGACTGCCTGTCTCCGCGATCGCCAGGAAGATCTCGAACGACGCGAGTTCGGGCATCCGGGAGCTGAGCGCCATGGCTGATCAAAACATATTTTGCTTGTGAGTTGCTGAGAAGCCAATCGCGATGTGAGATGCGCGCTGTGTCGATCAAACGATACGCGCTACGGGCCGCTCCCCCACATCGTTACGCTGGGTGCTGCGGCAACGCCGAGTCGCCCGGTCGATGGTTATTAAAGTGTTGTGCCACAGTTGATCTCGGCGGTAGGTAGTCTTTCGATCTCGCCCGCGATACCGGCTCACATGGCGGAGCACGAGTGTTGCCCATCACAATTTCGAACCCCGGAGTGGTACAGGTTCTTCGACGGTTTCCGGCAGGGTAGCCACAACGGATCCGTGTGGGTACACAACCTCGGACCCTCTAGCGACGCCAGGCTCTCGCGCGGCAGCATGAAAACATGATCCCCCGCAGGAGGCCTTGAATGATGCGTTCTCTCCACGTCGCGGTCGTTGGTTCCGGTCCGTCGGGCTTCTTCGCTGCCGCTTCGCTATTGAAAGCCGCCGATGCCGACCACATCGAGGTCGCAATCGACATGTTGGAGATGCTGCCGACGCCGTGGGGCCTGGTGCGCTCGGGCGTCGCACCCGACCACCCCAAGATCAAATCCGTCAGCCAACAGTTCGAATCGATCGCCGAAGACCCTCGTTTCCGCTTCTTCGGCAATATCCGGGTCGGTGAGCACGTGTCGACCGCCGAACTAGCCGGGCGCTACGACGGCGTAATCTACGCCGTCGGCGCCCAATCCGACCGCGCACTCAACGTTCCCGGCGAAGAGTTGACCGGCAGTGTGGCCGCGGTCGACTTCGTCGGCTGGTACAACGCGCACCCCCATTTCGAGCAGATGGCGCCCGATCTGTCGTGGGCTCGCGCCATCGTGGTGGGCAACGGCAACGTCGCCGTCGACGTCGCGCGCATGCTGGTGACCGATCCCGAGGTGTTGGCCCTGACCGATATCGCCGATCACGCGCTGGAGACGTTGCGCCCCTGCGGTGTCAAGGAAGTGCTGCTCGTCGGTCGCCGCGGGCCCCTGCAAGGCGCGTTCACGACGCTGGAATTGCGCGAGCTCGGCGAGCTCGAAGGCGTCGACGTGGTGGTCGACCCGGCCGATGTGGAAGGCATCAGCGACGAGGAGGTGGTGGCCGCGGGCAAGATTGCCAAGAACAACATCAAGGTGCTCCGCGAGTACGCTGGCCGCGCCCCCCGGCCCGGAAATCGGCGAATCGTGTTGCGGTTCTTCACCTCTCCGATCGAAATCAAGGGAGCAGAAAACGTCGAAAGCGTCGTGCTGGGCCGCAACGAACTCATCACAGACGCCGGCGGCCGGATGGTGGCCAAGGACACCGGAGCGCGTGAGGAACTGCCCGCGCAGCTGGTGGTTCGTTCGGTCGGCTACCGCGGAGTGGCGATCCCGGGGTTGGCGTTCGACGAAAAAGCCGGGACGATTCCCAACACCAACGGCCGCATCGAGGGCAGCCATAACGAATATGTCGCCGGCTGGATCAAACGCGGCCCGTCCGGGGTCATCGGCACCAATAAGAAATGCTCTCAGGACACCGTCGACACTTTGCTGAACGACTTGGCTGTGCTCGATGCCGGCCCCGCCGACCTCACCGGTGACCGCGCCGACAAACTCGCCGAGTGGCTCGCATCGCGCCAGCCCAAGATCGTCACGGCCTCTCATTGGCAGGCCATCGACCGCTTCGAGCGAGAGGCCGGTGAGCAGCATGGCCGCCCACGCGCCAAAGTGGCCAACCTGACCGAGCTCCTACGGATAGGACACAGCTGATGGCTGTGCGGCCAATTCAAACGGATAGCCAAAACGGAAGGAATCGTCTGTGACATACGTGATCGCTGAACCCTGCGTCGACATCAAAGACAAGGCGTGCATCGAGGAATGCCCCGTCGACTGTATCTACGAAGGCGCCAGGATGCTCTACATCCATCCAGACGAATGCGTCGACTGCGGCGCCTGCGAACCGGTGTGCCCCGTCGAGTCCATCTATTACGAAGATGATCTCCCCGGCGAATACAGCGAATACAGCCAGACCAACGTTGATTTCTTCGCAGACCTCGGTTCACCGGGTGGCGCGGCCAAAATCGGGATGACCGAAAACGATCCGGTCGCAGTCAAGGAACTGGACAGCAGAGCCGAAGCAAAGTAACGCTCGCCTCACGCCTCGACAGACGACAACTCCGCCGCTGTCTCGGCGGCCTTCACCGCCGACCTGCCAGGCGAGGGACGGCGCAGGTACATCCACCATGTCAGCACAGACCCGGCGAGGTAGCACGCCAAGAAGAAGCAAAAAGCCGCTGTCTCTGAGCCGGTGCTCAGGTAGGACTGCCGCAGTGCCATGTTGATCAACACACCGCCGAGCGTGCCGATCGCGCTGACAAATCCGATCACGGCCCCTGACATGGCACGTGACCAATGGCGGCGTTCGGCTTCGCTGACATTCATGGAGCGACTGCGCGCCTCGAAGACCGCCGGGATCATTTTGTACAACGAACCATTGCCAATCCCACACAGTGCAAACAAGGCGATAAAGCCGACGATGTAGCCCGACATGACGGCAGTGCCCGCGTGACCCGAAGTGTGGTCCGCGTAAGTACTCAGCCCTACCAGCAGCCCGGCGGCGACGATCATGCCAACCAGAATCCCCATGGTCACCCGACCGCCGCCGAGCCGATCGGAAAGCCTGCCGCCATACATCCGGGTCAGCGACCCGATCAGCGGTCCGAGGAAAGCGACCTCGGCGGCATGCAACGACGCCTGGGCGGCGCTTTGCCCATCGGCCAGGTAGTTGATCTGCAGCACTTGGCCGAACGCGAACGAAAACCCGATGAAAGAGCCGAATGTCCCGATGTAGAGCACGGCGAGGATCCAAGTGTCGCGCTGGGACATGGCAGCTCGCATCGGGCTGATTTCTTCGCCGTGCAGCTCAACATTGTCCAAGAACAGTGCCGCTCCGAGCGCGGCCAGCGACAACAACACCAAATAGATCGCACAGACCCAGTAGGGCTGCCGATTACCGGCTGTCGCAAGAACCACCAGCCCGACGATCTGGATCACCGGCACTCCGATATTGCCGCCGCCCCCGGTAATACCGAGCGCCTCACCCTTGAGCCGCTGCGGGTAGAAGACGTTGACGTTGGTCATCGCGGCGGCGAAATTGCCTCCACCCAGCCCGGTCAGCGCCGCACACAGCACATACGTCCATAGCGGCTGGCCAGGATTGGCAAGCAACAGAATCGTGCCGACCGTCGGTATCAAAAGCACCAGCGATGAGAACACCATCCAATTCCGGCCGCCGAACTTGACCACCGCCACGGAGTAAGGGATGCGCAGACAGCCACCGACAAAGGTTGCTGTGGCGCCGAGCAGGAACTTGTCGGCCGCGGAAAGCCCGTATACCGATTGCGGCATGAACAGCACCATCACCGACCAGATCGACCAGACCGAGTAGCCGACGTGCATGGCCCCTACGCACCAGATCAGGTTGCGGCGCGCGATTTTCTGGTTGCCGCCCTTCCAGGCCACAATATCCTCGGGATCCCAGTTCGAAATGCGCTGCGCACGGCCCACTTACAACCCCCTCGCTCAATGATTCAAAAAGCCGCTGCCGACGCTAACTTGGGAATCTCCAACATCGCGTACGGACAGCTGTGGGTTGGCAATGAACGTATGCCGTCCATGTCGTAGCGCTTGCCGCGAATCCCGCGGCACTAATCACGCTCGCCGGCCGGCGAAGCCAAGGTCCTTCGGAGGCACGATCAGCTATGGGCCGCTTTTGCCGCGCCGATCGGATACCGCCTCGCGCTGAGCATATCCGGTGGTTTGGCAACGAAATACGTTGTGCACGTGCATGTTTCCGGGCGCGACGCCGCTAGCCGGATGCGACGACGGACGCGGAGTTCCAGGGCGCTAAGCGCTCTGATGATCCGATCGATTCTGGGAGATCGTCACTGACATCCCAAGTCGCCGAGAGTCGCCCAACCCCATCGTCGATGGCCAAGTGATTGGTCGCGAACAACTCGGCGAAGCGAAGTGCCGAGCGCTCGGCGTCCGAAAGATTTTCCGCGTCGGCCGGTCGCTCCAGCGAACAGACCGAATCCTCGTCGAGGCCGTCGTCGATGGCGCTCTGATAGCGCACCGCAATGCAGCTGCGGCACTGGTTGAAAAACGCGATACGCAGCCGCACCAGTTCGAGAAGCCGGGGTGACAGACTCCCCCTGGCGCGCAGCGCCGCGGTCAGTGCGCCCAGTGCCTCGGCCGCCGCGGGAAGCCGACTGATGATGGAGGCAACGCCGAGGTTGATCCGATCCCCTTGACCGAGATCTTCAGTCGGCACCGCGGCAAGGCTGTGGATGGTGCGATTCGTGTCAATTCACCGTCTCCTAGGCAGGTCCCCAACTTGTCTCGGCCCCAAGCAGTATCACCCGTACGGATCAGCCGGTAAAGGCCGCTTCGTCGAATCGTTCCGAGGTGACGAACTCAGAGACCGGGCGCCGTCGCAACTTCGTCACTTGGCGCACGGGTTTGCCCAACGGCACCAGCGCGGCGATCGCGTATGGGTCGGGTATGCCGAGAAGATCCTTTGCCCGATGCTCCTCGGCGACAACCATGGTGGTCAGTACGCCGCCGTAGCCTTCGTTGCGCGCGGCCAGCAAGACGTTCCACACAAATGGATACACCGAAGCGCCGGGTACCACCGCGATGCGATCGAGGTCCTGATCGGTAGCGGCGACAACGGCGAGGTTCAGACAAATCGCCAACACCACCGGCGCCTCACGAAACGGAGCTGACATCTGCGCAGGAACCTGCGCAGCCCCGATCGCGGACGCGTCTAAGCTTGTCGGCTGCAACGGATTCCACGGCGATTCGCCATTGGCAAGCTGTGCCGCATAGCGGCGGGCAGCGGGAAGCCCGAGATCCGCCAACGCCGACCGGGTCTCCTCATCGCGTAGCACGATAACGCGCACGCCCTGCCGGTTACCGCCGGTGGGCGCGAAGCGGGCGTTATCGAGGATGCGCCCGAGCACGTCGTCGGGAAGCGGGTCGTCAGTGAATTCGCGTACCGCAGAGGTTGATCGCATGACGTCGTACAGCTCCATACCACCATGGTGCCGCAGTCGGCGATAACGGAGTTCAGGCCGCGTCGTGGAAAATCAATCCCAGCGCGTAGCGCCGGCCGGAGCGGACCGCGGACACGCCGTGGCGGACCGGGGCCGCCGACCATCCCCGTGCCGATCGGACCGGCCGGTCCCTGGTGGTGAAGACGTAGCCCTGTCCTTGCGGCAACATCGTGACCGTGCCCCGTGACTGAGCCCGGGCTCGCTGCTCGACGAGCAGGAATTCGCCTCCGGTGTGCGCCACACCGGGCTCATTGAGATTGATGACGACCTGCAGCGGAAAGATGAGGTCTCCGTACAGGTCGCGGTGCAGGGCGTTCCAGTCGCCCGGCCCGTACTTGAGCATCAGTGCGGTGGGCTTGAGTTGCGCCGCGCGATGGCACATTTCGAGCCATTCGTCGAGGGACTCGGGCCACGGGGCTTCGCGGCCGAGCTTCCTCCACCAGTCCCGGGCGATCGGCAGCAGCCGAGGGTAGAGAGCCTGCTTGAGGTCTTCGATCGGACGCGGATAGGGCCGTTTGAAGTAGCGATACTCGCCTTGCCCGTAGCGGTGCCGGCCCATGTCGACGATGGCGCGAAACAACCTGTCGTCGGGATACAAATCGATCATCGACGCACACTCGGCGGGGGTGATCAGCTCCGGGAGCAGGGCGCCGCCGACGTCGTTCATGTCGGCGGTGACCGCTTCCCAGTTCGCGGCATCGACGCGCTTACGCCATGTCGATGGCATCAGAACAGTCTGCCAGCCACCGCGGGCGCCGGCTCTTCCAGCTCCAGCAGGAATCGTTTGCGCTTCAGCCCACCCGCGTAACCGGTTAGCGCGCCGTCCTTTCCGACCACCCGGTGGCAGGCAGCGACGATGCTGAGCGGATTGCGTCCGACGGCTTGGCCTACTAATCCGGGTATCGACATCGTGCCCGCTGTGTATGGTCAAATCGGCCTGTCGGCGCAAGGGAACAGAGAACACCCATGGCAAACACACTGCCCGAGAACGCCTTCACCGCACGACAGGCTGTGGATCCTGATCTGCGTACCCCAGCTCGCATTCTGCCCCGAGGATATGCCCTGCATCGCGGCTACAAGGTTCAGCGGGCCATCATGCAGCTCCTCGGCAACGCCGGCCGGCTCCGTGACGTACCGGTCATCGCGGTCGACGAACACGTCAAGGTTCGCCTGCATCGTCCGGCCGGCCTGCCCGACCGGGCTCCCGCGCTGCTGTGGATCCATGGCGGCGGCACCATCATGGGGACCGCCGTCCAGGACGACAAGTTCTGCCGCAAGCTCTCTCGTCTGACCGGGGTCGCGATTGCGGCCGTCGAACACCGCCTGGCTCCCGAGCATCCGTACCCGATACCGCTCGAAGACTGCTATGCGGCGTTGCTCTGGCTGGCTCGCCAGCCATGGGTCAACCCCGAGCGAATCGCCGTCGGAGGGGCAAGTGCCGGTGGACATTTCGCGGCAGCGGTGGCACAACGGGCGCACGATCGCGGCGAAGTCAAGCTCGCCTACCAGATGCTGGTGTACCCGATGCTTGACGATCGCACCGGCGCAAACCGTGATGGCCCGAAGCGCCTCATGTGGACCGAAACCGACAATCAGCTTGCCTGGCAGTGGTACCTCAACGGAGCAGACCCCGTCGAGGCCGCACCCGGGCGTCGCCACGATCTGTCCGGCCTACCGCCGGCCTGGATCGGGGTCGGGACGTTGGACCTGTACTACCAGGAGTGCCTCGACTACGGCCGGCGTCTGCGCGAGGCGGGCGTGCCCGTCCACGAGGAGATCGCCCCTGGCGCATTCCACGCGTTCGACCACATCGTGGACAAGGCGCCGATCTCGGTGAAGTTCTTCGCCAGCCAGCGCGACCACTTATGGGCCGCCCTGTCCACGCCGGCGGGCGATCCCCTGGGCTAAGCCCGTCGCTTAACGGGCATTTGACTGCAAAGTGTGCAGTTCGTGCAACTATGGGGGGTATGGCCAACCCATTGGGACTGCGCGAGCGGCGTCGCCGCGAGACCAGCGCGGACATCCGCGACGCCGCCGTGCGCCTGACGCTCGAACGCGGCTTCGACAAGGTGACCATTGACGAAATCTGTGCAGACGCCGGAATTTCGACCCGCACCTTCTTCAACTACTTCCCCAACAAAGAGTCCGCGATCGCCTACGGCCCGTCGGACATACCCCCCGAGTTGGTTGCGGATTTCGTGGCGGCCGGGCCCGCCCCTTACTCGGTTGTGCTGGCAGAGCTGATCACCCTGGCCGCGCACCATCTCCGCGACGTGCCCCCACCACGCGAGCACGCCGCCCACATGCTCGAGCTCGCGAAAACCTCCCCCGCCGTGTTGGCGGCGTTCCTTGCCGATCTCGAGCGGTTTCAACATCAGTTGACCGACATCATCGTCCGCCGTCAGGACATGAAGCCGGACGATGAAATGGCCCCGTTGATCTCCGCCCTGGCATTGACTGCGGTGCGCTCGGGATTGGAGAAGTGGGCAAGTGGCGAGGCGGAGGATCCCGACGGCACGCCGATGCCTTACGTCGAGCGGGCCGCCGCGCTGGTCAACAGCATCTTTACGAAGTGATCTGAAACACCGCGAGCAAACGTTGCATACTGTGCAAGATATGCACATCATGTACTATGCGCTGGTGGCGGTGTTCGGGGACGCTTCCGCAATGCGAGGCACGGGTCGGTATCGGGAACGACCGCCGGCGCGGGCAGTCGGCTATCTCTAACGTCACGATCGGGCGCGCGAGTCACATCGATGGCCGAAATTCGCTGCGCGCGATGCGGGCGCTGGCCACACCACGGCGATGAGAAAAGGACTCACGTAGTTGCTGCTATCGAAGATTGTGCGGAACGCATGGTTGCCGCTCTTGATCGTGGCGGTTGTAGTCGTCGGCGGCTTCGCCGTGGTCAGGGTCAAGTCGTTCTTCGGCGCCCAGGACACCGGCGTCTTGACGAGCCCACGGCTGGATGATTCCAAGCCGTTCAAGCCCAAGGTCGTCAAATACGAAGTCTTCGGCTCGGCAAGTCACGCCAACGTGAACTACTTGGATTTGTCCGCCGACCCGAAACGGATCGACGGTGCGTCCCTGCCGTGGACGCTGGTGCTCAGCACGACCGCGCCTTCGGTCTTCCCGAACCTCTCGGCACAAAGCGACGGTGACTACCTCGGTTGCCGGATCACGATCGATGACGAAGTCAAGGACGAGAAGATAACCAACGGCGTGCACGCCCTGACCTTCTGCCTGGTGAAATCAGCATGAGCACAACGTTCAACGACACCAAAACCGACGCGATCCCGGTGGCCAAATCCGAAGAGCGGGCCGGGATTCCGCGTTTCATCCGAAAGTTCGCCGTACCCATCATTCTGGGTTGGATAGCGCTCATCGCGGTGCTCAGCATCCTCGTCCCCGACCTGGACGAGGTCGGAAAGATGCGCTCGGTGTCGATGGCGCCTGACGATGCGCAATCGGTGGTCGCGACAAAGCGCATGGGCGCGGTGTTCAACGAGTACAAATCCAACAGCTCGGTGATGATCGTTCTGGAGGGGCAAAATCCCCTGGGCGCCGATGCCCATGCCTATTACGACCAGATCGTCAAAAAGCTCGACGGCGACACCGAACACGTCGAGCACGTTCAGGATATGTGGAGCGATCCCCTGACCGGGGCCGGCGCACAGAGCAACGACGGCAAGGCTGCCTACGTCCAGGTCTACCTCGCCGGTAACCAGGGTGAAGCCCTGGCCAACGAATCGGTTGAGTCGGTGCAAAGCATCGTCAAAAGTGTGCCCTCGCCCAACGGGGTGAAGGCCTACGTCACCGGACCTGCCGCATTGTCAGCAGATCAGCACATGGCTGGTGACCGCAGTGTGCAGGTCATCACGATGTGCACCTTCACCGTGATCATCGCCATGCTGCTGTTGGTCTATCGGTCGATCGTCACGTTGTTGCTCACGCTGGTGATGGTGGTATTCGAGCTGTCGGCCGCGCGCGGCATGGTCGCATTCCTGGGCTACTACAAGATCATCGGGCTCTCGACGTTCGCCACGAACTTGTTGGTCACGCTGGCGATCGCGGCTGCGACCGACTACGCGATCTTTTTGATAGGCCGATATCAGGAAGCCCGGTCTATCGGCCACTCCCGAGAAGACGCCTACTACGACATGTTCGGCGGCACCGCACATGTTGTGCTCGGCTCGGGCTTGACGATTGCCGGCGCGACGTTCTGCCTTCACTTCACCAACCTGCCGTATTTCCAGACACTGGGTATCCCGTTGGCCATCGGCATGGTGGTCGTGGTGGCGGCAGCATTGACGCTCGGTCCCGCGGTCATCTCGGTGGCAACGCGTTTCGGTAAGACACTCGAACCGAGGCGAACGCAACGTATTCGCGGGTGGCGCAAGGTCGGTGCCGCCGTGGTGAGATGGCCCGGCCCAATCCTGGTCATGACGATCGGGGTGGCACTTGTCGGCTTGCTGACGCTGCCCGGATACCGCACCAACTACAACGACCGGAATTACCTGCCCACCGATCTACCCGCGAACGAGGGTTACGCCGCTGCTGATCGGCACTTCTCGCAGGCACGGATGAATCCCGAAGTGCTGATGATCGAAAGCGACCACGATCTGCGTAACTCCGCGGACTTCCTGGTCATCGACAAAATCGCCAAGACGGTTTTCCGGGTGCCGGGAATCGGTCGCGTGCAAGCCATCACCCGGCCCGAGGGCACGCCGATCGAGCACACCTCGATCCCGTTCCAAATCAGCATGCAGGGCGTCACCCAGCAGATGAACCAGAAGTACCAAGAAGACCAGATGGCCGACATGCTCAAGCAGGCCGACATGATGCAGACGACCATCGACAGCATGGAAAAGATGTCTAGCATCACCGCGCAGATGTCGAACGACATGCATCAGATGGTCAAAAAGATGCACGACATGACCATCGACATCAACGAATTACGCGACCACATGGCCGATTTCGAGGACTTCTTCCGGCCCATCCGGAGCTACCTCTACTGGGAAAAGCACTGCTTCGACATCCCGGTGTGCTGGTCGCTTCGCTCCGTCTTCGACGGCCTCGACGGTATCGACACGATGACCGACGACATCGAGAGCCTGCTGCCCATCATGGATCACCTCGACACCCTGATGCCTCAGATGGTGGCGCTGATGCCTTCCATGATCGAGAACATGAAGGCCATGAAAACGACGATGCTGACCATGTATTCAACCCAAAAAGGTCTGCAGGACCAGCAGAACGAGGCGCAGAAAAACTCTAACGCGATGGGTAAGGCTTTCGACGCGTCCAAGAACGACGACTCGTTCTACCTGCCGCCGGAAACCTTCAACAATGCCGAGTTCAAAAAGGGCATGAAGAATTTCATCTCCCCCGACGGCCATGCCGTGCGCTTCATCATCAGTCATGACGGCGATCCGATGTCGCAGGAAGGCATTTCGCACATCGCTGCGATCAAGAAGGCCGCTTACGAGGCGCTGAAGGGAACGCCGATGGAGGGCTCGAAGATCTACCTCGCGGGTACCGCGGCAATCTTCAAAGACCTCAGTGACGGCAACACCTACGACTTGTTGATCGCCGGAATCGCTTCACTATGTCTGATTTTCATCATCATGCTGATCATCACCCGAGGCGTGGTGGCGTCGGCGGTCATCGTGGGAACCGTCTTGATCTCGTTGGGTGCGTCCTTTGGACTCTCGGTGCTGATCTGGCAGCACATCATCGGCATTGAGCTGCACTGGATGGTGCTCGCAATGTCGGTCATCATCCTGCTTGCCGTCGGCGCCGACTACAACTTGCTGCTGGTGGCGCGGTTCAAAGAGGAGATTCACGCCGGCTTGAACACCGGCATCATCCGATCGATGGGTGGCACGGGCTCGGTGGTCACGTCGGCGGGATTGGTCTTCGCCTTCACGATGATGACGATGGCGGTCAGCCAACTGACCGTCATCGGCCAGGTGGGTACCACCATCGGCCTGGGCCTGCTGTTCGACACGCTGATCGTCCGGTCACTGATGACGCCGTCCATTGCCGCGCTGTTGGGCAAGTGGTTCTGGTGGCCGCAACGAGTACGGCAACGCCCCGTCCCTTCGCCCTGGCCTCAGCCCGTGAAGGAGCCCGAATCCGTAGCTGCCGCTACGTAACCCACTCCGGCTGCGCGTCAGTCTCCACCGCGGAAAAGTCTTTGTGCCCTAAACCGGCGGTGGTGCCGCCGTCGACCACGAACTCCGATCCGGTGGAATAGCTGGACTCGTCGCTGGCGAGATAGACCACCAGGCTGGAGACTTCACTGGGCTCCGCGGCCCGGCCCAGTGCGCTCTGGAAGATGTCGTCGGGAACCCAATCGGTCATCGGTGTCTTGATCAGACCGGGATGGATTGAGTTCACCCGGATTCCGCTTGGCCCGAGCTCCAGCGCTGCCGACTTCGTCAGACCCCTGACCGCGAATTTGGTTGCGGTGTAACCGTGACAGGCGATGGTGCCGGCCATGCCTTCGATCGAGGAGATGTTGATGATCGATCCGCGTCCCGCTTCCTTCATAGGTTTCACCACGGCGCGGATGCCGAGAAACACACCGGTCAAATTGATATCGAGGATCCGCTGCCACTCCGAGAGCGCGTAGTCCTCAAAAGTGCCGATGTTGATGATGCCCGCGTTGTTCACCAACACGTCGATGCCGCCGAACTCGCGCAGCGCGGTCGTCACCGCGGCATCCCAATCCTCGGGCTTCGTCACGTCGAGGTGCAGATAGCGAGTCGCGTCACCGACCTCTGCCGCGACCGCCTTGCCTTCGTCGTCGAGGATGTCGCCGAACACGACCTTGGCGCCCTCGGCCACCAGCATTCGCACGTGCGAGGCACCCATCCCCCGCGCACCCCCACTGATCAGTGCGACCTTTCCCGCCAATCGTTCTGCCACCGCTCTTCTCCTGTCGTGTGGTGCGTCCGCCGGATCCGAATCGACGATCGTCCAGTTACCCTGGCTCAACGTCACCATACATATGCGCGCGGATGTATGACGCGATACTCGTCGGTAGTGGGCGCTTCTCCTCGGAGGTACGGCACACCGTCGCCTTCGGAGCACTCGAGCGCGTGGTCAGCGACTCCGGGGAAGTCCGATATCCTCCCGAGCAACACCGCGCCGATGAGGCGCGGATGAGGGATGACGGCCCATCGCTTCGCTACGTTCGCGGGCATACTGTTGCGCCGCAATCCAAGTCGGATGTGACTGAAGGATAATTACTTTAGCCTCGACAACCTGCGCCATATTGGGCTGCTCCTCTCACGGCGAGATGGCTAAAGTTCCGTGTGCACAGCTTTATTCCAGCAGTTCGCGGGAACACGCTGATAGGGACTGAAGTCGCTAACGGTAAGGACCTTCGTCGGCTCTGCCATGGTTCACGTCAGGCGCGTGCTTTGCGTCGATGTGGGCGGCTGGCCGCAACGAGCTGCGCAACCCCATCCTCGATTCCCGCGGCCAATGCCTCGATGTCGGGCGCGGTGTCGTAGTCGGCGGTGATGCCGAATACGAATTTATCGGCGTAGCTGAGCATCGCGACGGCGGTGCGCAGATGAAGAGCGATCGGCGGTATCGGCATTACTTCCAGCACCCGCCGGCCCATCAGTTTCTGCCCATCTCGCGGGCCGGGAACGTTGGTTGCCACGGCGACCACCGCCTTTTGGGGCAACCGGGTCAGCAAACGAATGGCCCACGCCGAGAACGCGAACGGGATGTTTTTGGCCGCCGAAGCCGCTGCACTACCGCTTTCGCGTTGACCGCTGGCCTTGGCCCGGGCGAGCCGGTCGTGCACCAGGTGCAGCTGCTGCACCGGGTCCGCCTCGTCGACCGGCAGTAACGGCAGCATCGCCGAGACACGGTTGTCGGCGCTGTTGAAGTGGTTCGTGGCGCGGACCGAAACCGGAACAAGGGTGCGCAGCGAGTTGCGGCCGGGATGCTCACCGCGGTCCAGCAAGATCCTGCGGTAACTGTCGGTAATCGCGGCGAGCGCCACGTCGTTGAGCGTCACATCGAACGCCCGAGAAACCTCCCGCAGGTCGGCCAACGGGACCCGGGCCGCGCTGTAGCGTCGCATCGTCGTGACGGGTCCGGTCAGCGACGATTCCGGCGCCGCGCTGAGCAGACTGGCCGTCAGTTCGGCCGCCCCCACCGCCATGTGTTCGGCTGCGGCCGCCGCGGCAAACGCACTGCGCCCAATCCCGCTCACCCAGCTCAACGGGTTCAAGCTCACCTTCGGCAGACGCAGCCCGTGCCGGACCGGCTCCTTGGCTGCACGAATGTCGGTGGCGAAGCTCTCACCGCCGCCGCCGTCGCTGAACTTCGCCAGCATCTGCGTTGTCGCGATGCCGTCGGCCATGCAGTGATGAACCTTGGTCAGCACCGCCCACCGGTCGTCGCTCAGCCCCTCGATAATCCAGCAGTCCCATAACGGGCGCTCGCGATCGAGCCGCCGCTCCATCACGGTCGCGACCATCTCGAACAATGCGTCGTCGTCGCCAGGATGCGGCAGGGCGGCACGGTGTAGGTGCCGCGATATGTCGAAGTGTGGGTCATCCGCCCATTCGGGTGAGCCGAGATCGAGCGGATGCGTCCGCAGGATCTGTCTGCAGCGCGGAATTGTCGGTGCCCGTTCGGCGAACGTCGAGACGAACTCGTCGTAGCTCGGAGCGGGCCCTTCCATGATCGAAACGCTGCCGATCGCCAAACTCACATGCGGATCGGAGTCTTCGACCTCGAGGAAAGTGGCATCGAGGGCACTTAAATGCTCCATTACGACACTGTCCTCTCTGTTGTCGCTCGGCCGTGAGAGTCGAAAGTCCTAATGGGGGGCGGCGGCTGACGGTACAAGGCGGCACCGGCGGTGATGCCCGCACCGGCGGCGACGAACAGAACCTGCGCGCCCACCGGCAGCCGATCGGCCTGCCGCTCGAAGGCTGCCGCCAGCGCGGCGGTATGCATCCGCTGATCGTCAGCGACGCTGATCTTGTCGATCGGCACCCGAAGCCGGCTGCTCAACGCGTTGCGGTATTCGTGCCGCGCAGGTGCGGCGACGATCATGTCGATGTCGGAAAGCCGCACAGATTGCGCATCCAGGCATGCGTGCGCCGCCTCTGCGGCTGCCGCGGCGAATCGCTCATCCATCGCGGCTGACTGATTGAACCGAAGGACGTTACGCGCGTCGGCGTATCCGACTGTCGCAGAAAATATCTCGTCACCATCTGCCGCATCGTTGGCGTTCACCCAGGACACGCCGCTAAGACCGTAGCTGTCGTCAGTCCATCCGCACAGCATCGCCGCTCCGGTAGCCGAAAACGGAAAGTGCTCGCTCATGCCATGACCGGGGTTGGCGTCACTGGCCACGACAAGCGCACGCTGGATGCTGTGCGTCCGCAGGAATCCGTCGACGATCTGCAGCGCGGTAAGCACTCCGCAGGCACCGTTAGCGATATCGAAGGAGAAGGTGCCGTGCGCGTCATCGTGCGGATCCTCCGGGTTGGCTCCGATGTCGTCTTGAATCAGCGCTGCCAGCGCAGGCTCCCCCAAATTGCGATCGCGGTAAATCCCCGCGTTGACCACAAGATCCAACTCATTTGGATCGCATCCGGCACGCTGCAGACAGTCCTTGGCGGCACTGACCGCGAGGTGCAGCGCGCTGTGCCGGTCACGCCACCGGGGGTGTGCGATATCGACTCGATCAATGACTGTGCCCATAGCGGCTCACCAAATCCTCATCCAGGGTCAGTAGGACCACGCCGATTTCCAGGCCCGAGGCCAGCGCAAGCAGCGCGATCCGTTCTCCGGCAGCGATGTGTCCTGCCTCGAGTTCCTCGACAAGGGCCACCGTGTGGGTCGTCGATGCCGTGTTGCCGTACCGGTCGACGGTGATCACGGCGTCGTGCCGGGGACTGTCGCCGAACGACTCTGACATCCGAGCCATTCCTTTGCGGATAGCGCGTGCCGACGTCTGGTGGGTGATCACGTGGTCGATGTCGTGAATCGAAATGCCAACGGTGTCAAGAACTTCGTGCAGTAGCAGCGGAGTGTTGGCGATTGCCGCCTTCTGGATGGCGCGGGAATTGGTGAACATTCGTGCGCCCGGATCGTGGCCCTTTGGATAGGCCAAGCAGAGCCGGCTGTAATCGGCGACCGTGGTGAATCCGGCGAGGGTGATCCCCGCTGATCCGGCGGGCGCGCGCTCCAGCAGAAGTGCCGCGCCGGCATCACCGAGGGTCAGGCAGGCGAGCTCTTTGCTCATGATGTTGCGGATGTGGCGGGCCGCATTTTGGCCGAGCTGTGAGATGTACTCTCCGCTCACCACCAGTCCGCGCTCAACGATGCCTTGCCGGATCCAATTGTTCAAAATCGTTACCCCGGTGAGCATCCCGGCACACGCATTCGAAACATCGAAGGTCATTGCCTGCGGCGCCCCGATCCCGCGGGCCACCGCGCTGCTCATGGTCGGCTCGAGCCATTGGGTAAGGCCGCCGCGGAGTTTCGTGATGCTGCAGCTGATGATCACGTCAAGCGACGCCGGATCCTGTTGCGCAGTGGTGAGACAGTTCAGCGCCGCCGAGGTGGCAAGGGTGTAAGAATCCTCGTCACCCACCGAGACCCGGCGCTCTCGGATCCCGGTCAGTCGTTCCAGATCGATGTGAGTGCGATGGCGGGTGGTCGCCATCAATTCATCTGTCGTGAGATGCGTTTCGGGCAGATGCCGGCCGGCACCCGCCAACCGGGCGATGAATGGCGCCGGATCCCCTTCTCCAGCGGTCTCCATCACCAGCCAATGTCGAGTCATCGGCGATACCTCCTTCGGCGGCTGCTGGCCAATCGCGAAACTCGAGAACTTCGATCGACGAAGGACGGGCAGTGCCACCGACATGCGGGTACCTGACGATGTCGCGACTGGGCGCGGCGATGATCAAGGGGACACGCCAGCGTCACCGCGTCCCGGATGACCTGGGAGTCAAGCGCCTTCCCTGTCATGTCACCTCCTCGCCATTGAGTCCGTGACGTCGACACTAGGGATTTCGCGTCGCTTGCTGACAGTGCCGTTGGTCCTTAAACCATCGAGGCGTTGGACTCCACCTGCAAGCCGAATCAGAATCGAGCGCTGGTGTGCAAACCGGGCGCGTAGATCGCTTGACGCCACACGGCATGCGCCCGCTGGAAATTGTGCTCGAGCGGCCGGGAGGTGTCCAATGGGTACGCGGTTTTCCAGGCGCTCTGTTGGCGCGCCAGCGATGCCGCGATTTCCGGGGTCACGTCGGAATTGCCCGGCCGGCGGGTCAGTATTCTGTCGGCGGCCGTCTCGATGCTTGCCACGCACATGAGTTCCACCACCGCCGAAAACGTCTCCGTCGCGAGCAGATGGGCGTGAGCACGGACCTGCGGATCCCGCCAGGTGCCGTCGAGGATGACTGATTGGCCATTGCCGAGTAGCGCACGCGCCCGGTCCAGGGCTACCTCGTAGACTCGCCTGACGTTCGTGGGGTGGTACAGACCACCATTCAAAATGCCCGGGTCCCCGGTGATGAGGCCCGATTCTCGTAGCTCCTGGCGTATGTCATCGGTTGAGATCACCTGCGCTCCCAAGCTTTCAGCGAGCGCGTGCGCAACGGTCGACTTTCCGGAGCCTGGATTCCCTCCGATCAGCGCGATACGAACGCTGCCGTGTTCCAGATGCTCGGCCGCAATGGCCAAGTGCCGACTCGCATCTTTGGCGGCATCCAATTTGCCTTGCGACAGCCGGACACAGTCGACCTTCGCCCTTACTACGGCGCGATAGGCGATGTAGAAATCCCATAAAGACGACGGCGCGCTATCACCCGAGTGAACGATGTAGCGTTCGACGAAATAGTCGGCAAGGTCTTTGCGGCCCAAGAACTCCAGATCCATCGCCAAGAAGGCCGCGTCATCGATGCGGTCGACAAAGCGCAGTTTGTCGTCGAACTCCAGGCAGTCGAGCAATGCCGGCTGGCCGTCAGCCCAAAAAATATCGTCGGCGAGCAGATCGCCATGGCCGTCGACGATGCATCCTTCTTCGATCCGGCGAGCGAACAACGGCGCCCGGCCCGAAACGAATTCGGCGGCAAGGCGCTGTATGCGCGCCAGCGACTGGAAGGATACCTCTGAAAATGGCTTGCCCACATAGCTGTTCAGTTCCGAAAGGTTATCGCGCCAGCGTCCGTCGACCGCACGGACCTTGCCCTCGGCATTGATCTGAGGGCTTCGCTCGGCACGTTCGTGAAAACGCGCCAGCACACCGGCGATGGTGTCCAGAACGTCGTGAACGGATTCGTCGGGGCCGCAGGCTATCAAGGATGCCAAACGGTCGCCGTCTCGGTAGCGCCGCATGACGACAATCGGTTCGGCCGGCCCTCCGGACGGGTCGCTGAGATGGGCGACCCCAAGATAGCTGTCAGAAGATAGGCGGCTGTTCAGCTCGACTTCTCGCAGGCACGCGCGTTCGCGCTGCGCTGGCGTACGGAAATCAAGGAAGTGGGTCAACACCGGCTTCTTTGCCTTATAGGCTCGGTCGCCGACCAGTACCACCACACCCGTGTGGGTTTCACGAACATCGATGTAGGGCAACGCAACTGCCGTCGGCGCCGCACTGGGCCGGTCAGCGGCCATCGTGACGTTCATGGCTCTGCATTCCTGTCGACGCGGACATTCGTCGGGGCCCTAGGAAGGGCGGGCCACAATCACCGGCGCGTGGATCGAGTGGACAACCGCATTGCTGACCGAACCCAGCACGGCGCCGGCTAAACCGCCTCGGCCGTGGCTGCCCACAACAACCAGCTGGGCCGACTCCGACTGCTCGATCAGCTGCCGAGCTGGTCGGTCGCGAACGACAAGCCGCTGCACCGCGACATCGGGGAAGCGTTCTTGCCAGCCCGCAAGGCATTCAGCCAGATTTCGCTCCGCCTCCGCCTTGACTGCCACCCAGTCATATCCAGGAATCTCGAAGAATTCGATATCGCTCCACGCGTGCAGGGCTATCAGTTCGACACCACGCCGGGACGCCTCGTCGAAAGCAATGGCGGTGGCCAGCTCTGATGCCGGCGACCCGTCAATTCCCACCAGCACGGGAGAATGCGAAGGGATCGAAGCGTCGGCGCGAATGACCGCGACCGGGCACTTCGCACCATGCACCACGCCTGAACTCACCGAGCCGAGCAAAACCCGCTCCATCGCGCCGCGCCCGTTGGAACCGACGACGACCATCTCCGCGTCTTGCTGACATTTCGATCAGCGTTGGCACCGCGGGCGAAGGCTTCACTTCGCTGGTGATTGTGAGCTTCCGGTCTGCTTGCACGGTGTCCTGGGCGATCTTGACCGCCTGCTCGAGAGCCTGGCGCCCGTCGTCCAGCTGCCATAACCGCCACTCCACTCGGCATCGGTATCTGCGGGAAGGTCGGCACGAATGTGTTGAACATGTGCACCAGGGTCAATGGGATGTTTCGCAGCGCCGCATCATGCGCCGCCCAGACCACCGCGGCATTCGATGCGGCCGATCCATCAACGCCGACGACGATCCCGTAGCGCTTCTCAAATCCCGTCACTTCGTCCTCCTCCAGTCACCGAAAACGCTATTACCTGCGTGCCCGTCGATCATGAGGCTTTAGTCCCCATCTACGTGCCGGCGGACGGCCGCGCGACGATCACCGGCATACGGACCCCGTGGACGACTGCGTTGCTCACCGAACCCAACACCGCGCCGGCCAAACCGCCTCGGCCGTGGCTGCCCACGACAACCAATTGGGCCGACTCCGACTGCTCGATCAGCTGCCGGGCCGGCTGGTCGCAAACGACGAGTCGGTGCACGGTGACGTCGGGATAGCGTTCTTCCCAGCCCGCAAGACGTTCAGCCAAAATCCGCTCGGCTTCGGCCCGCACCGCGGGCCACTCCGGCTTGGGAAGTTCGAACAACCCGATGTCGCTCCACGCGTGCACCGCAGTCAGTTCGACACCGCGCCGGGACGCTTCGTCGAACGCGATGGCTGTCGCAAGCTCCGAAGCCGGCGAGCCATCGATTCCGACCACCACGGGAGCGTGAAGAGGGTTGGGCATCAACGGATCTTCGTCACGGATGACCGCGACCGGGCACCTCGCACTGTGCACAATGCCGGAGCTAACCGAACCCAGGAACGCCCGGGCGACAGCTCCGCGCCCATTGCTGCCCACGACGACCAGCTCTGCCGCTTCGGACAGTTCGACCAGCGTCGGTACCGGGCGTGCAAACCTCAGCTCGGTCGCGATATCGACGCGGCGGCATATCTTCGCGGCATCTTCGGCGATCTTGACCGCCTCTTCGAGGATGCGTCGGCCATAGTCTTCCTGCCACAGCGCAGTATCCGCGGTGAGCGGCATCGGCGGCCACACCGGCGCAGCGAGATTCACCATGTGGAACAAGTTCAGCGGAATACCGCGCAACGCCGCGTCACGCGCGGCCCAGCAGACAGCGAAATTCGACGCGGGCGATCCGTCGACCCCGACGACGATGCCATAACGCTTCTCGGACGCTGACATTTTGCTCTCCTTCTCCTCACCTAAAACGCTAGGGCCCAAACACTGATCAGTCATGAGACTTTTGTCCCCAACCACAGCGACGAGAGACCTTCATCCTGCGGGTGAGGTTGACCCGCTGACACGTCCGCGACCAGGTGACCATTGCCGACCAAAGGTGGGCCGAAGGGCCCTGCTGGAAATCTGGCAACGCTCATAACGTTTCGGGTTGAACAAGGGTTTCGCGCTAGCCAGCTTTGGATCGGAGAATGCAATGAATCGTCCGCAATTATCGCAGCGGGTCGTTGTGGGTATCGATGGCTCTGACGCAGCGATCAATGCGGCCAAATGGGCGGTGAGCGAAGCGATCAGCCGGGACATTCCGCTGCGTCTGGTTCACGCGATCCCGCAACGGGAGCCAGCTGGAGCCGCGAGCGATGACAGCCTTGATATCGAATACGGCGAAACAGCGCTGCGCGCCGCCTGCACCGCGGTTAACGCGATGGGCAAGCAAGTCAAAGTCGAAACCGACCTGGTGCACGGATCGCCCGGAAGTGCGCTGATCAACGAATCCGCCTACGCGGCAATGGTATGCATAGGGTCCGTCGGGATCGGGCAGCTCGCCCGCAGGGTAATCGGCTCGACGGCCACTACCGTCGCCGAGAAGGCACATTGTCCGGTGGCGATCATCCGCCACAACCGCGACGGAGAAGAGCCTCGCTCCGGGTGGGTTGCCGTCGTCGTCGATGATTCACCCGGTAACGACGCTGTGCTCGACCACGGTTTCCGGGAAGCGCAACTACGCGACGCACCGATGTTGGCGATGGGAGTCTGGCGCTGGGGCTTGGGTGAAATCCCATACCGCCAACTGGATCACCGACTCGGCCGGTGGGTATCCGCGTATCGTGAGGTACATGTCCTGCCGGCCGCCGCACGAAGCGGAGCTGCCGAATTCCTGTCCAGCACGGAGGAACCCGTCCAACTGGCGGTGGTGGACAGCTCGGACGCCGACGACGTCGCCCGCATGATCGGTCCCGATCAATTCCCGCTTTGGACGCGGCGGATGCTCGGTGCTCGTCGTGCGCACATGACGAGCTCGATCGTCAGTGTGGATCTAACGTACCGTCGCGTTCGGGCATCGCAGCTACCAGCGGTGTGTCGACGCCGACCCGACCTAAGTCGGCAGCGCCGCCCGGGCAGCCCAGCGGCGTGCTGCGGCCCGGGAGTGGGCGGCTGAAAAAGGCGGCATTGTCGTCCAAGTGCTGTAACTGGTCGGCGGGCAGATCGCCCTCCCAGTAAATCGCCTCCATGCGGCACGCCGGCTTGCATGCACCACAGTCCACGCATTCATCGGGATTGATGTACATCGCCCGGGCGCCCTCATAGATGCAGTCGACGGGGCACTCTTGAACACAGGACTTGTCGAGCACGTCGATACAGTCGGCGCCGATCACATACGTCATGATTCCAAGCTAGCGAGTCACCAGCGGCTTCGCGCTCAGCATACGGCCCCAACATTAGGGACCAAAGACCCTCCCGCCCAATGTCATACCGCTAGTCGCCGCGGACGACGATCACCGGAACCATTGCCGATTGCGCAACGTGAGAGCTGACCGAGCCCAGAAGCATGCCCGCAAAACCCCCGCGACCGTGGCTGCCGACCACCACCAGTTGGGCGTGCGCCGATTCCTTCAGCAGCCACCGAGATGGCTGGTCACAACAGAGCACTCGCTTGACGCGCACATCCGGATACTGTTCGCGCCAGCCGGCCAAGCGTTCGGCGAGGATCTCCTGCCCTTTGGCCTCGCTGTCCCGCCAGTCCATTCCGAGCATCGGAAACACCCCTACGTCGCTCCACGCGTGTAGTGCCACCAACTCAACACCTCTTCGGGAGGCTTCATCAAAGGCCAAAGCGGTCGCGACTTCCGAGGCGGGCGAACCGTCGACGCCCAATAGCACGGGTGCATGGGAATCAGCAGCCGTGTCATCGCAATGAATGACCGCGACCGGGCAGTGGGCGTGGTGGAGCAGTGCCGTGGTGACCGAGCCCAGCAGCAGCCGGCCCAGCGCGCCAAGCCCCTCGCCGCCCACTACTACCATGAAGGCGTCCTCGGATGCCGCAATCAGCGCCGGTGCAACGTTGGAATAGACCATCTCGGTGCGTATTTCGGGTGACTCAGAATCGCCCAGGCTGGCGCTGAGCGTTTTTTGGGCCTGGTCGATAACCTGCTGTCCGGCCTCTTTCTGCCAGTCCGGCATTTCGTCATACAGTTGCCCGACCGGAAAGCCGACAACTATCGGAGCGACCGCATGCATCAACGTGACAGGTGTGTGGCGCAGGCCGGCCTCCCGGGCCGCCCAAGCCACCGCAGCATCAGATGCTGCCGATCCATCGACGCAGACCAATATTCCGTGTTTTCTTGTGGTTTCTGACATTTCGTGCTCCTTGCTCATGAAATCGCGTTTGCTTCCGATGGCAATTCGTCGAGGATGTCGGGAAGCTCGACCTCGACGTGGCGAACCGATCCGTAATACGTTGGTTTACAACACCAACCGAGATCGAACAGCAGCGTGAGCATGAGATGGTTCTCAGTCAGAACATCGGCCACGAGCCGCCCAATACCGTGCGCCCGTGCGATGTGAGCCAGATGTTTGAGCAAGGCTGTTCCCACGCCCAGCGAATGATCTTCATGGGCGACCGTGACCGCGATTTCAGCAACTTTCGGATCGTCGCCGACGAGGATGTAGTGTGCCAGACCGATCAATCGATCGGCATCGAATGCGCCAAGCGAGTAGCGATCCCGCGCATGCTGGGTAAGTTTCCTGACGAGATCGTCGAGATCGATTTGGTTCATCGTGAAGAAGCGGTAGTACCGATCGAAGTCGGTGAGGTGTTGATGGAGCGCCAATGTCGCCTCGGCGTCCTCGGCGCTGAGGCGACGCAACGAGACAACCCGCCCGTCCAGCAGTTGAGCCGTGGCGGAGTATTCCGCCAATTGATGGCTCATAAGCTCTCCTCAAGCTCCGGTCAGGGACCCGCTGCAGTCATGCGTACTCAGCTTGAACACGAGGTTATGCCCGCTGCGCTCTATTCGGCAGGGCCGTTGGACTCCCATCGCGGCGCCGTTGGTCACGCACGCCCGCCGGCACTATGGATTTCGCCGAGGATCAATGATCGGTCAGCGGAGCGGTCCAGTGCACCCGGGTACCACCCTCGGGCGGAGTAGTGATTTCGCACCTACCGCCAACCTGTTCAGCGCGATAGGACATGTTCGCTAGGCCACTGCGGCGCGGATTGTCGACGGGCATGCCGCATCCGTTGTCAATGATGTCGACAGTCACCATGTCGGCGACGCTGACCTCGATAGTCAGTCGTGAGGCGCCGGAGTGGCGCACGGCGTTGCTCACGGCTTCCGCGGTAACCGCTTCGGCGTGCTCGGCGAGTTCGCCGCCGACAGCAGTGAGCGGCCCGTGCATTCGGACGGTGGTGATGACGTCGCGACCTTCGGTGAGGTCGGCAACCAGTTGTTGGATTCGATTCCGGAAGCCGCCATCGTTGGCGGCGGGGATTTCAGCTGGAAAATGGTTGTGCGGATCTCCTCGATGATCGTCTGGAGATCGTCGAGCGTGCGATTGAGTCGGTCGCCAACCTCGGGTGAACGGACGCGGGCGACCGTGCCCTGTAGATCCATGCCCGCGGCGAACAGCCTCTGGATGACATGGTCATGCAAATCGTGGGCGATGCGCTCTCGCTCGGCAACCAGTGTGAGTTGGCGCGCGTGCTCGCGACCGGCCGCGAGCATGAGTGCTATCGCGGCGTGCGTCGCAAAATCGCTGACCAGGCCGAGGTAACTGTCATCGAATGGTGGATGCTCCGCGCTGCGGGCGACAGCGATCACGCCGGCCATTTCATCGTGGGCACGCAGCGGCATCAAGATCGCGCTGCGCTCCCCGACATCGGTGAAAGCCTGAATCGGGTAGCTCAAGGCTTCGGTAATCACTGGCTCGCCAGAGCGGAACACCGCGCCGCTGGTGGAAGCGTCAACCGGAATCCGTTGGCCGATAACCTCCGAGGCATTCAGCCCCACCGCCGCGGATATGACCAGCATGTCGATTTCGTCCATCGGTAGGTCGTCATCGACTGGAACGAGCACGATTGCCTGCTCGGCTTCAGTTAGCGCGCGGGCGCGTTCGGCGATCAACTGCAACGGCATCAGGTTCGGTTCCGCACTGGACAGACAGGGCGGTGGTGATTTCGCGGCTTGCCTCCATCCACTTCACCGCCATGCGTTCGCGCTCGAATAGTTGCGCATTGTCGATGGCTACTGCGGCCGCGAATGCCAATGCGCGAGCTGCCATTTCGTCGGATTCGGAAAATAACCGTCCTGGCTCATCATGGGTGAGGTAGAGGTTACCGAATACCTTTCCCGCGGATGGTGATCGGCACGCCAAGGAAGGCTTGCATCGCAGGATGGTGCTCGGGGAACCCGACCGCAGCTGGGTGCTGTGTCAGGTCATCCAAACGCAAAGCAAGCGTGTCGAACAGTGACACACTGAGAACTCCCTTGCCAACCGGCAGATGCCCGATCCGCCGCGCGTGGTCAACGTCGATTCCTTCGTGAACAAACGAGATCAACATTCCGTCGTCGGTCGCGGATCGCCAGGGCGCCGTACGGTGCTGAGGTCAATTTCGAGCGGCGACTATGATGCGATGCAGGGTTGCGTCCACGTCGAGATCGGCGCCGATCTCGACGATCACCTGAAGCAGTTGCTCCATTTGGTCGCGGGACGCCAGTAACTCGTCGAGTTGGTCGTGGATCCTGCCCACCAGTCCACGCTGGCCGAGTCCCGCAAAAGCCGAGCTGCTGTCGTCGCTGGCCAACCGAACCTAATACCTCCGGCACTCCCTGCCCCCGTGGCAGCTGCGTGTTGTGCAAGGCGACGGGCACCGTGCAAGCCAACCCGAAGATGCCGTCGCCAAGCATAGTCTCATCGAGATGACAACCCAACAAACTATGGATTGCGTAATCCTCACGACCGATCGCAGATGGTGCACCATGCCTGGTCATGCTCAGGCACCAGCAGCCGGCGGCGTGGGTCGTTGGTCCAGCTTCGAGGCGAACACGGCTGCCTGGGTCCGCCGCTCCATGCCGAGTTTGGCCAGCAGCCGGGATACGTAATTTTTCACCGTTTTCTCGGCCAGGAACATTCGCGCGGCGATCTGCCGGTTGGTCAATCCTTCACTGAGCAGCCCGAGAAGCGTTCGCTCGCGGTCGGTCAATCCCGACAGCGGATCCTTCTGCTCGGCGTTGCCGCGTAGTTTCGCCATCAACGCGGCGGCCGCCCGATTGTCGAGCAGTGACTTCCCGGCACCGACGTCCTTGATCGCCTGCGCCAATTCCATACCCCTGATGTCTTTGACGACGTAGCCGCTGGCACCGGCCAGGATCGCCTCGAGCATCGCCTCGTCAGAGGTGAACGATGTCAACATCAGGCAGCGCAGCTCCGGAAGGTCAGACAACAGGTCGCGGCACAATTCGATGCCGTTGCCGTCCGGAAGGCGTACGTCAAGCACTGCGACGTCGGGTTGCATCGCGGGTATTCTGACCAGCGCTTCGGATACGGAGCCCGCATCGCCGATGACCTCGAGCTCAGGGTCGGATGCGAGCAGGTCCGCAAGCCCGCGACGAACTACTTCGTGGTCGTCGACCAGGAAAACCTTAACCATTGCGAGTCCTTCCTGCCCCTGCCTCAATATCGCACATCATTCATATTCGCCGAGGTTCACAAATGCTGTGGGTGATTGACGATCAGCAGCGAGCACTCGGCGTCCTGCAGTATCGCACTGCCGATTGGTCCGATAAGTGCGTTGAGATGCTCACGGTCGTCGGAGCGGATCATTACCAACTGCACCGATCGGTGCGGATGAGCCAGGTGGTCTAGCAGGCTGCCGTGCACCGCCGTCGACTCCACTGCGAGATTTGGATGGCGTCGGCGCCAACGCGCGAGTCGACTATCGAGGTCAGCCGGTGCCGGTCGAGCGCTGTGATACACCGTGGGGTCGTCGGCCCGTTCGCAAACAACCACCTGGAGAGGGGCATTGCGCAGCCGGGCCTCCTCCATCGCGGCACCCAGCAGCACGTCGTTATCGGGAGCCGCGGGAATCTCGACGACAATCCCACGCGGTGGCTGAATGGGCCCGTTGCGGTGGTGCGGACGACAGCGACGGGGCAGCGCGCCGACATTGCCAGGGCCGCCGCGGTAGAACCCACGCGGCCCGCCTGGAAATGGTGGATGCCGATCGCACCCACACACACCATGGACGCCGCAGCCGACGCCCGGATCAATGATTCAGTCGGCGGACCCTGGACAATTTCCGTCTCGATTTTCACTGGCTGGCCCGTGCCTTCGATTGCCGTGAATGCCCGGCGCACAGCCGATTCCGCGACGGCAAACTCGCGCGCAACGACATCCGGCCCCTCCCCCTGGACGCTGTCCTCGTCGATCGCGTACAGGAGGCGCAGCGGGACTTCACGGCTCACGCGCCTCATCAACCGCCCAGAGCGCGGTCGCTATCGCCGCCTTGGAGCCGTCTACACCGACGACGACTGGCCGAGATGTTCGTAACTCGTTCATCGCGAGGCTTTCGGGGTCAGTCCCGGATCAGCAGTACTGAGCAGTCGGGATAGCCAACAATCGGATGACAGTTCGGGGTGGCGAGGTCGGCAATCTGATCGGCTTCCGCTGTGCCTACGACCGCCAGTTCGATTGCACTGCTGTGTTTTTCGACAGATCTCGCGCCTGTTCCGGCGGCAACGACCTGGACGGGAACATCGGGATAGCGTCGAACCCAGCTGTTCAGCCGTCGATCGATCTGGCGCACGGTAGCGTTGCGGCGCCGCCCTTCCTCCATCGCTTGGTGGACAACTTCGTCGTTGTCGGGCTCGTCGTCGAGCACGACTGCGATCACGCCGGGCGCTGCGGGAGTGCCGTCAGGATTGGTGCGGATTATTGCCAGTGAACAGTTTGCGCGGGTTGCCAAGGTGGCCTCGGTTGTGCCGAGCAGCTTGCCGGCTTCCCATCCGCGCCGGTCGGTGCCCACACAAACCAAGGCGGCATCCTGCGATTCATCGACGAGTACCTGTTCGGGGTCGCCGGACAGGAGAACCGTTTCGACCTCGACGGGTCTCCCGATCTCGCGCACGGCTCCCGCTGCTTGGTCGAGCGCCGCTTCGCCGCGTTCGAGCTCCCAGTCGGAGAGCTCGAGTCGACGCTGATGGCGATGCGTCCCGCGCGACGACATGGATAAGGCGAAGAGGAACCTGTCGGCGGATCGCCTCATCGACCGCCCACTGGGCAGCGTTGACGGCCGCTTTCGAACCGTCGATGCCCACGACCACCGACTTCGTATGCAGCTGGTCCATCTGCTCTCCTGATTGAACGTTCGATCTGTTCAGCTCCAGGCTATTGAGGCGATGACCGTCGCGGAGGGGCCATTAGGCCTCTCCTCGGCAGCCGTTCGTCCCGCGGATAAGGGGCTCTTACAGCGGTTATAGCCCCGATGGGTACGTTTCGGGAGTTTCGCCGGCGATCCAGAGACTCGTAGGTTCCAGGGGCTCCAAAGCTCGAGTCCTGTCGATATGAATCATCGCGTCGAACTGATCCGCGGGCCGGACGTGGAAGTAATGGCTTTGCCGCTCCGTTTCCGGCCGATAGATCACACCGATGGCGCGCCCCAATCGAACGACGCCGAGCGGGTCAGCGGCTTCTGGGCGCAGGTCTGCCGACACCAGGAACGAGCTTCTACCGGTCTCGTGTAGCAATTCTTCGATGCTGCCGTTGAGCGCTGGCACAACAGCCTTCCGTTCCGCGACACCGCCCCAATCGCTGGCGGCGGTAACTGTGCCAGCGTATGTGCTGAATCCGATCAGACGTGACTCATCGCCGTAGTGCTGGCGGACGAGTTGGCCCAGGGTGAGTTGGCCGTCGGCCCACACCTCGGTCGCCCGCGCATCCCCAACGTGAGAGTTGTGTGCCCACACCACTATTCGCGCCGACGGAGCATCATGGTGGCGGTCCAGATGCTTGCAAGTAGTGCCTCGAGAGTCTCCGCCATGTGCTCATCACGCAGATTCCACGACGTGACGCGTCCGCTGAACATCGCGCGGTAGTACGCCTCCGCATTGCGTACCGTTTGCGCGTTTTGCTGCGCGTAGAACAGCTCGTCTTCGGCGAGCAGTCCGTCCCTGCGCGCATAGGCCAAGGCGTTGCGCTGGATGTCAACCAGCTGTTCGATCGCGTCACTTTCGCAAGATGGACCGGCACCGAACGCCGCCGCGAAGCCGTACGCCTGACCATCATCAGCCGAAGCATGGTCGAAGCATGCGTAGCGATTTCGCGCCCGCATCGCCGCGTTCGGGTCGACCTTTTCCAGGTAGGTGATCACCTCCTGCATCGACCGATGCAGGCTGTAGAGATCGAGTCCGTAGAAGCCGGCCTGCCGCTGAGTGTCTGACTCGTGCCGCCGGTTGCGTATGCGCAGCCAATCGACAAAGTCGCGAACGACGGTGTTGCGCCACATCCAGGCCGGGAATCGTTCGAATCCGCTCAACGCATCATCGGCGGTCTCGTCCTCACCGAGGCCGCGAACGTATCGATTGACCCGGTAGGCGTCAGGCCAGTCCGCTTCCGCAGCGACAGCGCAGAACCCCTTCTCCTCGATCAACCATTTCGTGATGGTTGATCGAGCCTCGTAAAACTCCTGCGTCCCGTGCGAACTCTCGCCGATCAGCACGACCCGAGCGTCACCGATAAGCTCCTCGAGCGTCTCGCGCGGCGGGACACCCGGTGGGGCGTCGATAGCCACGCTGCTGAGCACCTCGGCGGGTGTCAGCTCCTTCACCGTCGTTGTCTCGGTCGTCGGAGTAGCGAGCAGTTGGTGAACTTCCTCGTCAGTAACCTGGCGAAAATCCCAGAACGACTCCCCCACTGCGAGGAATGGGGTGGGCATACTCGCGCAGACCACGTCGTCCACCAGGCCGGCGAATTCCCGGCAGGTGGATTCCGGGGCCGCCGGCACCGCTATCACGATGTGAGCGGGCTCAGATTCGCGGAGCGCTTGAACCGCCGCGAACATGCTTGCGCCGGTGGCCAACCCGTCGTCGACGAGGATGACAGTCTTGCCGGTCACATCGAGCGGCGGGCGTCCGCCGCGGTAGGCGGCCTCACGCCGGATCAGTTCCCGTCCTTCACGCTCGGCAATGGCACGCAATTGTTCCGGCGAGATCCGCAGGCCACGTACCACATCGTCGTTGACCACCACGCGGCCGCCGCTGGCCAGCGCCCCGACCGCGAACTCCTCGTGCCCGGGAGCGCCGAGCTTCCGCACGATGAAGGCGTCCAGCGGCGCGTGCAGCGCGGCCGCCACCTCCCATGCCACAGGTAGCCCGCCCCTCGCCAAGCCCAGGACGATCACATTCGGCCGGTCGCGGTAGGCGCCAAGGAGGTTTGCCAGCATCCGGCCGGCCTCGCGGCGGTCGCGGAATACGCGGCGTGGCGAGCGCCGGCCGATATCAGCTGCTCTGGTCATGACACAGCGAACGGTTCCGGGAAGACCGACGCAGGGCGACCCCGAACGGCAAGAGTGCTCATGAATATCTCCTAGATTTCGAGCTCTACTGGCGATGTCTATCCGACCAATCAGCCAGAATTATCGGAAGGGGCTGAAGTCCCAAGGTTGTGGGTCGTTCGTCAGCGCACCTGCCGAAGGTGTTCGCGTTGACGGACAGCTCTGGTTGACCCGCCCGAACGACGCGGATGCCACCACCGAAACGGCCATAGCGAACTGGCGATCAGGAACGCTTGATCGCGATTCACCTGTGTCCGTTCAGGAATCCTGCGACGAACGCGCTTAGTCGTGTCCTCGCCTAACGTTGACACCGCTCGATTTCCCTTCGCTGTATCAGCGGCCAGGCCGTTTGAAGCCGATGACGAGCAAGGAGAAATCGCTGTCACGCAGAGCCGCAGCGCCAGGAGTGCCGAGAAGTTGCTCGACTGCCGCGGTCTGGGCCGCACCGACCACGAACAACTGGGTAGCGTCGGCATGGTCACGGAGGTAGTCGACAACGGAGCCTTCCAAACCAACGGCGTCGATTTCGACATCGGGGTAGTTGTCCATGCAACGCTTCATGTGAGAATCGCCGCCGACTGTATCCCGAAGCACGCGTAGTGGTGCGGCTCGATGCCGGGCCTCGTGGATCGCCAGCTCCAGAACATCCATGCCATCTGGGGATTCATCCACGAGGGCGATGATCCAGCGCGCGCCCATTGCGTCCGTGTCGCGGTCTCCTCGGACGATAGCAACCGAGCAATGGCCGGACTTTGCCAATTGTTTTGCAGTCGAACCCAACCAGGCGTTCGGGTGCATCGCGGCTCCGGTGTCCCCGACACACAGCAAGGTGGTGGAACGCGAAGCAGCGATAAGCCCTGGCACCGGTCCGCCGTCGACAATTTCCGCTTCGACCTTGATTGGCTTGCCCATTTGCTCGACGGCGTCGTACGCATCGTGGACAACCTGCTCCGCCGCCGCCAGCGCGAATCGCGCTTCACCCGGATTGGCATTCGGGTCCCGTTTGGTGACATAGAGCAGACGCAGCGGAGTGTCGGTGCCCGCGACTTCGTCGACCGCCCACCGGGCGGCGCGAGTCGCCGCTGCCGATCCATCCACACCAACGACCACTGACTTCGGTGGATACCTGTCGAACATAAGAACTCCCCGCGACCAAGGACATTAAGACAAGCTGTTCAAGACGCTACGGAATCTGTCCCGTGCCGATCAGAGGCATTAGTCCTTATCTCTGGATCCGTTAGGCGGACGAAGGCAGCCCAAGCCCTAGGGACTTCGTGCCCTATCCGCGGACCGAACGAGCTGATCGGATTGCGCCATACAAGCGGCCGCTTACTGAGACGTGCCGCCCATCAAGCTGTGAGAGTTACTGCGCCGCAGTATCCTTCGCGCCCGACGCGGCAGGAAGGACCAGGAGATATTATGGCAATTCTCGACAACGTCCGAGTGTTCAACAAGCACCTGCTCAATCCATTGATGCTGCATCTGGCCGGACGCAAGTACTGGTATGCCTCGGTGGTTGAGCACACTGGCCGACGTTCCGGCGAGCACTATGCGACTCCGGTGGCCACCGAACGGGTGCCGGACGGGTTCATCATTCCGCTGCCCTACGGCGTTGAGGTCGATTGGCTGCGAAATGTCCTTGCCGCAGGGCACGCAACCATCCGGGCTCATGGCCAAAGCTATCGGGTGGTCGGACCCGAAATCATCTCCGCGGAGTCCGCTACCCCCCAACTTCGGCCCGAGCGGCGACGCACCTATGACCTGTTCAGGATAAAGAACTACCTCAAAGTAAAGTCTGAACCGAACTAGGCCCTCGACGCGCCAAAGCGTTTCCGATGCGGGGCCGCCCCTAGCGGCGAATCTCCAGCACCTCGTGTAAGGGTTTGCGCGGCGTCGGTTCGGGAGCCGACTCGCCTTCCGGTTCGATGCCGACTCTGATCAAGACCTGCGGTACCGCAGCGGGCCCCGTCGCAAGGTCGCGGATCATGTCCCGACTTGCTTCCAGCTCCGTGACGTGCGTGACGGGGCACGTCGCCAATCCGGCCATCGTGCACTCCAGCAGGATCGCCGAAAGCGCCTCGCCGCAGTTAAGGGCGTCGACATGTGAGTCGCCGGTGGTGGACAACATGAGAATCTTCGCTTGGTCGTACCTGCCCGCAGAGCTCGGCTCGGTCGACGGGTCGATCGGGAACCGACGGTTCACGTCGACCCTCCGGTCATCTGACTCCGACACCAGTGCGCTTTGCGGGATCCCTTCCGATCCTTCCACCAGCCCTGTCCACCAACGTAATTCATAGTGATACAGGTCGTCATAGCGACGTAAAGCTTCGGTTTGTCGCGCCGCTTCGGCTAGTCGCGGTCGCACATCCTCGGACAATACGTCCAGGCTGACCAAGTCGTTGTCGAACGAGCTGCGCAGCACGGGTTCGAACGAGGCCCAGTGCTTCGGCGCACGGAACGGTAGTCGGTTGGTCCGGCGACGCAGTATCGCGGCCGCGCGATCACGCCGAGCCTGTGTCACGTAGTCGACCGGCGCAAAATCGACGGTTGCCAGGTGGTCGAGATTGTTCGGGTTGGGAAACTGATCGACGTTCGTTGCCCAGCCCGCGGCGGCCATCGCGGTCCGAAAGTGATCGAGCGCGGCGCCGCAGCTGATGATCGCTTCGCGACCCGACTTGTCAGCCGACCGCACTATTTGCTGTGGATCAAGGAACAGGTCGACGCTGGCGCCATCGGCCACCCATCGCCAAGGTTGGGCGTTGTGCAGCGAGGGAGCATGACACGCTAGCTCGACTGCCGTCGTGATCACCTTCGTGTCGGCCAGCGTTTCCGCCATCGTCTCCACCCTTCCTCGGGTATGGCTAAAACCCTGGTGCACGCGGGCATCCGAGGCCAGAGTCCTTGGTCCCCAGCGCCAGGTCATTGGACCTTTGTGCGACCGCCGGAACGCGCTGACTCGCCGAAACCCGCCCTTCAACTCGACGACAAAGCGCGTCTTGACTGATGACTTTTGTCTCTATTGCGGATTGACCGCGCGGCAAACGATGAAGACGCCCAACCAACCGAAAGAGGCGGTCATGACCGCAGATCTCGTCCGCAAAACGCCCCGCGACCGACTTGTCGAGCCCAACCTCATGGACTACGAGCAGGCGCGCGCGAAATTCCGCTGGTCGGACGTTCCCAGCCTGTGCGACGGGATGGGATCGGGCGGCTGCAACATCGCTTATGCCGCCGTCGACCGACATGCGACGGGCCCGGCCGCCAAACGCACAGCACTTCGATTCATCACCGACAAAGGCTCGGACGGTGCGGCGGTTGCCACGCGAGATCTGAGCTACGCGGAGCTCGGCAGGCTCGTCAAACGATTCTCCGGTGCGCTGCGCTCGCTCGGGATCGGCAAGGGCGACCGGGTGTTCACGATCATGAACCGCTCCCCCGAGCTCTACGTCGCCATGCTGGGCGCGCTTCGCAACGGCAGCGTCGTTTCCCCGTTGTTTTCAGCGTTCGGCCCGGAACCGATCGTCACCAGAGTGAATATCGGGCAAGCCGATGTGTTGGTGACCACCAAGGCGATTTACCAGCGCAAGATCGCCAAGATTCGCGAACGTATGCCCTCCGTTCGGCACATCCTCGTAGTCGACGACGAGGGAGCCGGCGGCCAAATCCCCGGAACGCTCAACTTCTGGGACCGGATGCACGCCGCCGACGAGACCACACCGATCGAATCGACTACCGCTGAGGATCCAGCGCTACTGCACTTCACCAGCGGCACCACCGGTACACCCAAAGGCGCCATGCACGTACATGGCGCCGTCGCGATGCACTACATCACCGGCTTGTATGCACTGGACCTGCATCCCGACGATATCTATTGGTGCACTGCCGATCCCGGTTGGGTCACCGGAACGTCCTACGGCATCATCAGTCCACTGCTGCATGGAGTCACCTCCATCGTCGACGAGGCGGATTTCGATGCCGAGCGATGGTATGGAATTCTGCAGGATCAGGGCGTTTCGGTGTGGTATACGGCACCGACCGCAATACGGATGCTGATCAAGGCAGGGCCGGAAATTCCGGCGCGATACCACTTTCCGCGGCTTCGGTTCATCGCGAGCGTGGGTGAGCCGCTCAACCCCGAAGCGGTCTGGTGGGGAAAGCGGGTGCTGGGCTTGCCGATTCACGACAATTGGTGGCAGACCGAGACGGGCGGCATCATGATCGCGAACACCCCCGCATTCGACATCAAGCCCGGCTCGATGGGCCGGCCGCTGCCGGGTGTGGAGGCATACATAGTGCGAGACAACGACGATGGCACTATTACGCTCATCGATGAACCGGACGTTGAGGGCGAACTCGCGCTCAAACCGGGATGGCCGTCGATGTTCCGCGGCTATCTGCACGCCGAGGAGCGATACCGAAAGTCCTTTGCGGACGGGCTGTACAAGACGGGAGATCTGGCCAAGAAAGACGCCGACGGCTACTTCTGGTTCGTCGGACGCAAAGACGACGTGATCAAGTCCGCGGGCCATCTCATCGGTCCATTCGAGGTGGAAAGTGCCCTGACCGATTACCCGGCGGTCGCCGAAGCGGCCGTCATCGGCATACCGGACCCGACGGTCGGTGAGATGGTCAAAGCCTTTGTCACGCTGAAGAATGGCGTGGTCGGCGACGAAGACCTGCGGCTGGAACTGCTGGGCCACGCCCGTAAGCGGCTCGGCGCCGCGGTGGCGCCCAAGGACATCGAGTTCGTCGACGCGTTGCCGCACACCAGCAGCGGCAAGATCATGCGGCGCCTGCTGAAGGCGCGCGAACTCGGGCTGCCCGAGGGTGACACCTCCACCATCGAGCAACAGCCGTCCCACCACGCCGAGGGAGTGCTGTCATGACCGATACGAAGCTGGCCCATGAACTGTTGTCAGACATGGTTCGCGTGCGTCGGATGGAAGAGAAATGCGCGGAACTCTACAGCGCGGCCAAGATTCGTGGCTTCCTGCATCTCTATGTGGGGGAAGAGGCCGTCGCCGCCGGGTCACTGCGCGCATTGGCCGACGATGACGCGGTCGTCGCGACCTACCGCGAGCATGCGCACGCACTGCTGCGCGGCATCCCGATGACCTCGATCATGGCCGAGATGTTCGGCAAGCAGGAGGGCTGCTCACGCGGACGCGGCGGGTCGATGCACCTGTTCGATGCCTCCAAGCGGTTCTACGGCGGAAATGCGATCGTCGCCGGCGGTCTGCCGCTCGCGGTGGGCATCGCGCTCGCCGACGCCATGTTGCAGCAGAAGCGGGTAACCGCCTGCTACTTCGGCGACGGCGCAGTGGCCGAGGGCGCGTTTCACGAGTCGTTGAACATGGCCGCGCTGTGGAACCTGCCGGTGTTGTTCTGTTGCGAGAACAATCTTTACGCCATGGGAACCGCCTTGGAGCGTGCACAGTCGCAGACCGATCTCACCGTCAAGGCGGCGTCCTACCGCGTCCCCACGCTGGCTGTCGACGGAATGGATGTCGAGGCCTGCCACGCGGCCGCGCAGCAGGGTGTCGATCACGTCCGCGACACCGGCGGGCCCTATTTCATCGAGTTCCGCACCTATCGGTTCCGCGCGCATTCAATGTTCGACCCGGAACTATATCGGGATAAGTCCGAGGTGGAGCGGTGGCGCGAACGTGACCCGATCCGGTCGTTTACCGAGCAATGCCTGCGCAGCGGCGCGCTCTCCGACGCCGACGTGCGGGAGATCGAAGATGCCGCGGTGGCTGAGATCGAGGCGGCGGTGGCGTTTGCCGAGGCCGGAACGTGGGAGGACGTGGCGGATCTCGAGCGCGACGTGCTGACTCCGGAGTCGGCGCGATGAAAACCAGCTACCGAACCGCTGTGCACGATGCCCTTCGTGACGCCCTGCGCGACGACCCGCGTGTGGTGATGATGGGCGAAGACGTCGGACGTTACGGCGGAACCTACGCGGCCTCCAAAGGTCTGCTGGAAGAATTCGGTCCCGACCGTGTACGCGATACGCCGCTTTCGGAATTGGGTTTCGTCGGTATCGGAATCGGTGCGGCGCTCAATGGATTACGCCCGATCGTCGAAGTCATGACGGTGAACTTCAGCCTGCTCGCGCTGGACCAGATCGTCAATACCGCTGCGGCCCTTCGCCACATGTCCGGCGGACAGTTCTCGGTGCCGCTCGTCGTCCGCATGGCGACGGGGGCCGGCCGTCAGCTCGCGGCCCAGCATTCGCACAGCCTCGAGCCGTGGTATGCCCACATCCCGGGCATCAAGGTGCTGGCGCCGGCGACCGTCGAGGATGCATACGGCATGCTCGCCCCGGCCTTGGCGGACCCTGACCCGGTGGTGATCTTCGAACACGTCCAGCTCTACAACACCTCTACCGATATCGATGTTCTCGCCCCCACGGACATCTCGCGGGCGGCCATCCGCCGCAGCGGCACCGACGTCACGCTGATCGCCTACGGCGGCTGCCTTCCCAAGGCGCTCGATGCCGCCAACGAGTTGTCACTGGCCGGAATCGACTGCGAAGTCATCGATTTGCGGGTCTTGCGGCCGCTCGACGATGACACGTTTCTCGAATCTGTGCGTAAAACACATCGGGCAGTCGTGATCGATGAAGCCTGGCGCAGCGGAAGTCTGGCGGCCGAGGTCACGGCACGGGTGATGGAGGAAGCGTTCTACGATCTCGATGCCCCGGTTGCTCGCGTGTGCAGCGCGGAAGTTCCCGTGCCGTACGCGAAGCACCTCGAGCAGGCCGTTTTACCCCAGCCGGAAAAAATCGTCGCGGCAGTGCAGAACCTCTTCGGTGACCGGCAATGATCGAGTTCAAAATGCCGGCCCTGGGGTCCGACATGGACGAGGGCACCCTGGACGAATGGATGGTCAAACCCGGCGACAAGGTAACTCGAGGCCAAATCGTGGCGGTCGTCGACACCACCAAAGCCGCAGTCGAAATCGAATGCTGGCAGGAAGGCACGGTTAACGAATTGCTGGTGCCCGTCGGCGAAACCGTCGAAGTAGGAACGGTATTGGCCACCCTGTTGGAAGCTGATGAGCCCGCGGTAAAAGCGCTGCCCCGCCAGCGGCGGCATTCGACGAAAGCCGCGGCCAAACCGGCAGCACCACCACGTACGCCGTCCGGGGTGCTCACTGCCCCGCCCACCTTGGGGCGACGTCGTTGGGTATCACCGGCAGCGCGCCGGCTGGCCCAAACTCTCAACGTCGATCTCGACGCCGTGAGCGGCACCGGCCCGCAGGGCGCGGTCACCATACACGACGTCGAGCACGCGGCTGCGCCCAAAGAGCCAGCGCAACCGATAGCCAAGCCGACGGTCAAGCCGACGGTCAAGCCGACGCCGGCCGACCGTGCCGCACAGATGCGGAAGTCGATCGCGGCCGCCATGAGCCGTTCCAAGCGGGAGATTCCGCACTACTACCTCGTCGACGAAATTCTGTTGGACAACTCGATGACCTGGCTGACGACGCGAAATGCGCAGTGTTCGATCGACGAACGCGTACTGCCGGCCGCATTGCTGCTCAAGGCGGTCGGCGTCGCCGCGCAGCGGTTCGGCGAGTTCAACGGATTCTGGCGCGACGACGGGTTCCAGCCCGCGACCGGCGTTCATGTCGGCGTCGGGATCTCGCTGCGCGGTGGCGGTCTCGTCGCGCCGGCGATTCATGATGTTGCGGAGAAGAAGCTTGACGAATTGATGCATGACCTCACCGATCTCGTGGCTCGGGCGCGCTCCTTCTCACTGCGAAGTTCAGAAATGTCCGACCCGACTATCACCGTCACCAACCTGGGCGACAAAGGCGTCGACACGGTCTTCGGCGTAATCTACCCACCACAGGTAGCGATCGTCGGTTTCGGCAGGCCGACTCAACGGGTCGGTGTCATTGACGGCGGCATCCGGGTCGTCACCACGATCCAAGCGACGCTCGCCGCCGACCACCGTGCGAGCGACGGTCACCGAGGGGCGTTGTTCCTTACCGCAATCAATGACCTGCTGCAGCAGCCCGACCTCCTGGAGAAGTGATGGGCCATGACTAACGAGGACACCCGCGGCGCGATTCTGTCCGTGCTGACCACCATCGCCCCCGAAATCGAGCCCGACGACCTTCGCGACGACGTCCTACTGCGGGACCAGGTCGATCTTGACTCCATGGACTGGCTGAATTTTCTCCGTGGCATCCATAAGCGGTTGCGGGTGGATATCCCGGAAGCGGACTACGCATCGCTGCGGACGTTGGCCGACGTGGTCAGCTACGTTGAAAAGAACCAACAAAGTTAGCCCAACGGCCCTGCCCCGCGGGGACATACGACCCTAGGCGTTAGCCCCGACGACACCCTAGCGTCGATGGCAAGTCACAACATTGACGAGGGGTTGACGTCATGCATCCGACGCTGGATACCCAGGTACTGAAAAGAGCGGTGCAATTGGCGTGCCGGGCTCCGTCCGTGCATAACAGCCAGCCATGGCGGTGGGTGGCACAAGGCGCAGTGCTGCAATTATTCATCGATCGTCACCGCACGGTCCCCGGTACAGACTGCTCCAACCGCGAAGCGATCATCAGTTGCGGCGCAGTCCTCGATCACCTTCGTATCGCCATGCTGGCCGCAGGTTGGCAGGCCGATATCAAGCGGTTTCCTCACGAAAACGACCCCGATGAGCTCGCATCGATGGAATTCAGCCCCATCGCACACGTCACCCGCGCTCAGCGTGAGCGCGCCCTAGCGATTCTGCAGCGCAGAGCCGATCGGCTTCCGCTCCAACAACCCGCATATTGGGATTTCTTCGAACGCGCTCTCTTCAACACCATCGATGACAGCCCGGTGAAACTGCATGTGCTCCCCGATGATGCGCGTCCGCGGCTAGCTGAAGCGGCGGAGCTTGCTGAAGCTATCCGTAGCGACGACTGGCTCTATCTCGCCGAATTGGATTGGTGGACATCGCCTTTTGCAATCAACGAAGGTATACCTCCAAGCGCGCTGGCATCCGACAAAGAGCACTGCCGCGTAGATGTGGGACGCGCGTTCCCGGTCAGAATCCATGCAGACCGGCGGCCAGAAGTCGAGGCGGACTGGTCGAAAATTCTTGTCCTGTCCACCGAGGAGGACAACAGGGCCGCCTGGCTGAGGTCGGGCGAAGTGCTGTCGACCGTGTTGCTGGAATGCACTGCCGCCGGGATGGCGACCTGCCCGTTGACCCACCTCACCGAGGTGGACGAAAGTCGCGATATCGTCCGCGGCCTGATCGACCAGTCCGGCCAGCCCCAGGTGCTGATCAGAGTAGGGATAGCACCGCCGATCGATGATTCGCCCGCACCCACGCCGCGGCGTCCGCTGCACGATGTCTTGAAGGTGCGCTAGACGGACCGACAAAGGCGTTGACCAACTTTGGTCCCGACGGGGCAGGACCTTTGGCAGGCGCAATTGCCCGGCGTCGTCAATATTGTCGTTCTCATGACGAATCGAAGCCAAAGCGATGATGGCGCCATCATCTTGCCGGTGCACGAGTGTTGGGACCTGCTCGCAAGTGTCACGCTGGGGCGACTGGTCACGAGCGTGGATGGCCACCCGGGGATCTTCCCGGTCAACTATGTCGTCCAGCGGCGAACGATCCTGTTCCGTACCGCGGAGGGCACGAAATTGGTCAGTGCCGCGATAAACAATGAAGTGGTGTTCGAGGTCGATGACCATAACGTCGCCGAAGGCTGGAGCGTGATCGTGAAGGGCACCGCGCGCTCACTTCGTACCGACGAGGAGATCGAGGATGCCGAGCGTGCCCAGGTCTTGCCGTGGACGACTTCTGAGAAGTCGCACTATGTACGGGTGATTCCGCAGATGGTGACGGGACGCCGGTTCCAATTCGGCTCGCCGCCAATGGAACAGTCCATTCACATCTGACCGAGCACCGCCGGCTGCTTCTAGGCGCGGAAAGCGCCAGTCCGAGTCGGCCGCTGGCGGTCGTGCGGGCGTGGCGTGAACTCCAGCGACAGCAACACCACCAGCGCCGCGGGGACATGGTGGGCACGTAGCACGACGTACCGCCGCTCGCCCAGCGAGTGAAATTTGTGGAGATACCGGTATAGGGACTCAAGCCGGATCAATGGGTCCAGCAGATGGATCAACCGATAGGCGACCCGTTGCATCGGGCCCGGATGGGCTACTTGGAAGATTTCCGGAAACGCCGCGAACGCCAGCGAAAGCCTGGTTGCGTTCTGGCTTTTCGCCGCGGTGATCATGTCAACGCTGAGCCGCTCGTCAACACCGTTGGGAGCGTCTGGGCGCCGGTACGGCACATCGAGGGTCACCTCTGATCCTTGTCCCGCAGTCGCGTATCGGTGAAAGGCCGCTACCCGCCCATGCCGGTCACGAGCGATGGCCAGCTTGATCCCGGGCAATCGGCCTTGCAAGGCCCCGTCCAGACTCATACAAAACCCGCGCTCGGTGCCCGCGGCGTGGTGGGCGGCGTACAAGACCTCGGTCAATTCGTCGAGCAGCGGGCCCCGGACTTGCTGCTCGTCAACGATCTCGGTGGTAATCCCGCCGTTGCGGGTGCGCTGGACCGCTTGGCGCAAGTTGCGAAAGCGTCGCCCCTTCAGGGTGAAGTGGCGAACATCAACGACGACATCCCGCCCGATCGGGACCTCCAACATCGACCGTCTGCCCGTCGCGCTGCGCCATAGCCCCAGATATCCTTCACCGCAGGCCAGTACGACGATCCGCCAGCCCCGGCTGCGGCACATGTGGACGAAATCGTCAACCAGAAGCTGGAATTGGGGATCATCGCCGATTGGATCGCCGCTGACTACGGCGAACCCAAGCCGGGTGCGGTAAGCGATCGCCGCGGTCTTGTCGAAGTTGAAGTGATAGCTCTTGCTCGAGTGCATGGCGAACGGCGCCAACGGGTCCCCACGGGTGACGTTGACTAGAGCCCACACCTGCTGCAGTAGCGCCGGTTGGGGTTGCGCCGTCGTCGGCCACATCAGCGCGAGCCCACTGCCACCAAGCAGCACGTTGCCGATTGTGCCGAATGACAAGAAGTGCGCACAAAGCCCCGCGCACACGATCGCACCTGCGGCTATCGCATGCCTGCTGGTTACCGGACGACCAAGAAAGATACCTCGTGCAATCAGAGCAACCGCGACAAGTAGCGCCACCGACCAACCGAAGCGGCCGGGGGCAATCCGGTCGTAGCCGAGGTGGTCACCCGCGAACAGCGCCGCCGTCCAGGCCAGGACGCACAACAGCATCACCGCGCTGACGAAGCGGCCCAGCGGGACATCACTTCTGACCAGCACCCGCTCGCGAGCAGCTGCCATTCCAGCCCCACCGCTTCTGTACTTGATGTTCACCGTGGGCCCACCTACTCACGAACGACGAGCACTGAACATTCGGGGTGGTGGAAGAGCTGATGCCCGGAAGGACCTATCAGTCGCGCCAGCTGATCGGCCTCGGCCGCGCCGATAACAGCGAGTTGCACTCGCTCCTCGTTGACGCGTAGGAAGCTGGCGATCGCGAACTTGGTGGCGACGGGGTATGCCCGCACCTCGGGATGACGCTCCCGCCAATCCTGCACCCGACGCTCAAACGTGCCGTCGGCATGCGCGGTAAGGTCCTCCGGCTGACCTCCGAGGATGAGCATGGGTGCCCTGCGCAGCTTGGCTTCCCACGCAGCGTATTTGACGACGGCGTCGTTGCCAGGTGCGTCGGTCATCCGGACGACGATCCAATTGATCTCCGGTGGTGGCTGGTCAAGATTATTCGTCCGGATAACCGCGACCGGGCAATGCGCCTTGCCGGCGAGCTCGGTTGCTGTCGATCCCAAGATCGCCCGGGCGTAGCGCCCGATCCCGACCGTGCCGACACACGTCATTTCTGCATCGCGGGATGCCTCCACCATGACCGCCCCGGCCGGCCCGCGCGGGATCTCAGTTTCGACCTGGACAGACTTTCGGGTCGCCTCGACAGCGAATTGCGCTTCACGAAGCGACTTCTCGGCGTGAGCAAGGTCGCGGTCGTAGTCATCCGAGGATGGATGCGTCTGCTTGATCACCGAGATAAGCCGCAGCGGTAAAGAGCGGCTGATGGCCTCATCGACGGCCCACAAGGCGGCCGCGATTGCTGCCTGTGAACCATCGACACCCACGACGATCGCTTTCATATCTCTACCCCTCTCCGGACCACTTCCGAAAGCCGGATCACTCAGCGCCGGAAAGATTGTCGGAATCGTGACGATCAGCGATCGCTGCCGGGGCCGGCCGGGCGAGCCGGTAGACATCGATCAGCCGGGCGACATCGGTCGGCGTAACGATTCCGACGACCGTGCCCCCGTCGATGACCAGACCGCGGCTGCGAGGACCGTTGGACGCCATCCGATGCAACAAAGCATTGAGCGGCTCCCGCGGTCCCGCGGTCGGCACGCTGTGCAACGGCACAGCGATATCGCCCACACAGGTAGTGGTGCGTCGATTAGGCGCAAGTTCGCGCAGTTGCCGTAACGTGACCAGCCCTGTGATCGATCCGTCCCGATCGGAAACCGGGTAGGCCGAATGCCGGTCGCCGAGCACATAACGTTGGATGAAATCCTCCACAGTGATCCATCCGGGAGCAGTGTGGGGTTGGGGCGTCATCGCGTCAGCGACGCACACACCCGCGAAGATTTGCTGGTTCGTCACCTGTGTTTCCTCTTCGCGGGCGGCGACAAAGATGAACCAGCCGATGAATGCCAACCAGACGCCGCCGATAAGGCCGCCGGCCAGAAACTCCGCCAGTCCCAACACAATCAAGATGATTGCGACCACGCGTCCGGCACGCGCCGCACCGATCGCCGCGCGCACGCTGTCGCCGTCGCGATGCCACAGGTAGGCACGTACCAGCCGCCCACCGTCCAACGGGGCGCCCGGTAACAGGTTGAACAAGCCGAGCAGCAAGTTGATGGTGGCCAGCCACCAGGCAACGCCGCCGATGATCGTTGGGGCGTGCAACGTTGAAATCGCCATCGCCAGTGCGGTGAACATCGCGGACAGGGCAAGACTGGTGGCTGGGCCCGCGACTGCGATACGGAAAGCGGCCCTGGGGCTCTTGGCCTCTCCTTGCAGGGTCGTCACCCCGCCGAATAGCCATAGCGTCACGTCGCCTACGTTCACCCCTACTCGGCGGGCGACGACCGCGTGCGCGAGTTCGTGTGCCAACAGCGATGCCAGCAGTACCACTGCGCCGCACGCTCCGGCCAGCCAATAGGCCGGCCGCGAATAACCCCCGACGGTACCGGGCAACGAGGTTGCCAGGCTCCACGTGAATAGCCACAGGATGACAATCACGCTCCAATGGACCTTCAGCGGAAAGCCCGCAAATCGTCCTAGCGGAATAGCCTCACGCACCTTAGAACCTCCGAAAGCTGTTGGCTGCATGACTCGGAGGGCCGCCGCAGAACCTCCGGACTTCATCCGATCGTCTCTCAGGGCTCCTGAATAGGGGCTGAAGTCCCACATGGCTGAACTAGGGACTTAATGCCCGAGTAGCTGGTGACTTTCAGCGAGACGGGATCGGCCTTCCGACGCTAGAGCGACGCCGGTCCAGCGCCCATTGTGGACGCATGGGCACAGGGCACGCCGGCAACGCGGGTACGACCACTGAATCGGCTGTCGACGACGACGCGGATCCCTCTGATGGCACTGCCCGATCGCTACAGCACGTCGCGAGCGCACCACTTGCGGACGTCATCCGCTCGTTGCGTACCTCGGCAGAGGGGCTGTCAACCGTCGAGGCAAACGCCAGGTTGACATCGATCGGTCCGAATTCGATTCGGACACATCGGGTTAGCGCTCTAGCAGTGCTTGTGCGCCAGCTCAACAACGCGGTGTTGGCACTATTGGCGGTCACCGCAATACTGTCCTTCTTTCTGGGCGACGGAACGCAAGCCATCATCATCGGCACCATTTTGCTGATCAGCGTTGGCCTTTCGTTTTTCAACGAATACCGCGCAGAACGGGCCGCGGCCGCTTTGCATGACCGGGTCCGTCATATGGCTGTGGCCCGCCGCGACGGCCAGTTCGCCAGCGTTGATGTCACCGCGCTGGTCCCCGGGGACGTGATCCGATTACAGCTCGGTGAATTGGTACCGGCTGACCTCCGATTGATCACGGTGAACGGACTGGAATGCAACGAAAGCATTCTCACCGGCGAGTCGACCTCATCAGAGAAGTCAGCGGAGCCGGCCGCACCTGGTGCAACGATCACCGATGCATCCAGCTTGGCATTCATGGGCACAGTGGTCAGTGCGGGCGAGGCGACGGGGGTGATCTACGCGACGGGTCCCACCGCCGAATTCGGCCGCATCGCCGTCGGGCTCGGCGAGCGCCAACCGGAAACCGAGTTCCAGCGAGGACTGCGACGCTTCTCCTATCTCCTTCTGAAAGTCGCGCTGACACTTACCGTCGTCATCATCGTCACCAATCTGCTACTGCAACGTCGGCTCATCGATTCGGCGCTGTTCGGCTTGGCCATCGCAGTCGGCATCACGCCCCAATTGCTTCCCGCTGTCGTCAGCACAAGCCTGGCCTCGGGTTCACGACGGCTGGCTCGCCGCAAGGTACTGGTGAAGCGCCTTGTGTGCATCGAGGACCTTGGCGATATCGACATCTTGATTACCGACAAGACGGGCACGCTGACCGATGGGCGGCTCGAGTTACTGGACGCCGTCGACGTCGCCGGCGTACCGGCAGACTCGGTGCTGGGTTCCGGATTGCTCGCCACCGACGTCGAGCCTTCGGCACGCGGGGTGAGCGCGAACGACCTCGACGCCGCGCTATGGCGCAATCAAGGTCCGGTTTCCGGGGTCACGCGCCTGGCGACGCTGCCCTTCGATCACACCCGCCGGGCCACCTCGGCGCTCATCGATGGCACCGGGGGTAGGCGCATCGTGGTCAAAGGCGCACCCGAACAGGTGATGGCACGCTGCGAAGTCATTCCCGGGGCCGCCCGTGGAACGTTGACGCGGTTGTTTGCCGACGGTCGTCGCGTCGTCGCGGTAGCCAGCAAGGCGGCGCCCGGCCAGGAGACGTTGCTGGCGGCCGACGAGGCGGGTCTGACACTCGAGGGCTTCCTGGTCTTCGCGGACAACCCGAAAGCCGACGTGCACGATTCACTGACACGACTCAAGGCCCTGGGCATCGAGGTCAAAGTGGCAACCGGCGACAATCCCCGAGTCGCCGAAAAAGTCTGCACCGACATCGGATTACCCTCAAAGGGCACCATCACCGGCGCCGAGTTGCAACAGCTGAATGACGAAGAACTCACCACGGCAGCCCGCAACCACACCATCTTCGCGCGCATTTCGCCGGAGCAGAAAGCTCGCGTCATTTCCTTGTTGCGGCATTCCCACCGCTCGGTCGGATTCCTCGGGGACGGGGTAAACGACGCCCTAGCGCTGCATTCGGCCGACGTCGGCATCTCGGTCGACACAGCCACCGATGTCGCCAAGGACGCCGCTGACGTGGTCCTCCTGGAGAAGGACCTCAGCGTGTTGGCCGAAGGCGTCGCCGAAGGCCGGCGCATCTTCGCCAACACCATCAAATACGTATTGATGGGCACTTCAAGCAATTTCGGCAATATGTTCAGTGCGGCAGCGGCGTCGGCCGTTCTTTCATTCCTCCCGATGCTGCCCAGCCAAATCTTGCTCAACAACCTGCTCTACGACAGCTCGCAGCTCGCGATTCCCACCGACCGGGTGGACGACGAGCAGCTACACGCACCCGCACACTGGAACATCGCGTTCATTCGCCGGTTCATGCTGTCGTTCGGCCCGATCAGTTCGTTGTTCGACTTCCTCACCTTCGGCCTCATGCTCGGTGTCCTGCACGCGGGGCCGATCGAGTTTCGCACCGGCTGGTTCGTCGAATCCCTTGCTACCCAGACGCTCATCATCTTCGCGATCCGAACCAAGCGGGTGCCGTTCCTGCGCAGCAGACCGGGCGCACTACTCACCGTAGCCACGCTGTCGATCGTCGCGCTCGGAGTGGCCCTGACGGTGTCTCCACTCGCCGCTAACCTTGGATTCCGCCCGCTGCCGTGGCAATTCTTCGCCGCGCTGATGGGACTCACCCTGTGCTACATGGTGCTGGTGGAGATCACCAAGAAATGGTTCTACTCGCAACCGATGCACGTCCCCGATCGACTGCGCCGGACCCGGGGACAGGTGCACCGCATTCACCGACGAGCGGCTCGCTTCAGCCATTCCAGCCCTCTTCCATCACCGATCGCCTAGGCGGGGACGGCGAATCTTCGCCATACCGCGCGGAATGTGACGGTCTTGGGACTTTCGCCCCTACCGCGGCCAGGGTCAGAAACGATCAGATAACCGTTATGAGCACCGCGCTATCGACCCACCTGGCAACGGACTTTGAACGCGCGGTCAAATGTACCCGAGAAGCCCTTGCAGAACAGGGGTTTGGCGTGCTAACCGAAATCGACATCAAGGCGACGCTGAAGACGAAGCTCGGTGTGGAGATGGAGGACTATTTGATACTTGGTGCGTGCAACCCGGCGTTGGCGCACCAAGCGCTAAATATCGATCGAGAGATCGGGTTACTGCTCCCCTGCAACATCTTGGTCCGCGCCGACCAGACCACGCCGGGCACGATAATCGTCGAGGCGATGGATCCGAGCCTTTTGGTCGAGGTAACCGGCGAGCCGGCGCTCATAGCGATCGCCGATGAGGTCACCACAAAGCTGGCCACCGCGATCGCGTCGCTGAAATCTAGTTGCGGTTGATTTCATCCACTGCCATATCGACCACCTGCGGAACGGCGCGTGCGACCTCTGGAGTCAAGCCGATGCCGTTGTCGGTGTCCGCCACTTCGATGGTGAACACCACTAGCACGTCGGGTACCGGTCTTCCAAGCGCTTTACCGAGCGCGTAAGTGCGACCGATATCCACGCTGTGCGAACTCAATCCCTCGGAAAGGGTACGTACATCACCGACGGTGCAGCGGCGGATGCGGCCCGGTATCGACGGCGTCGAAAGCGCCCCATCGATCACTACGGCCACCTTTGCGTTCGACCACGCTTCGAGCAGGCTCAGAGGTTCCGCAAAGCCAGCTACTACGCAAACGCCGGGCAATGCAAGGTCTTTGAGCGCCGCGGCGACGACGATGCCCACGCCATCGTCCTTTCGGAAGATGTTGCCGAGGCCGACAACGACAACTCCTCCAGTCATCCCCGGGTCACCCCTGCTGCACCGTCAGCGTCAAAAAGTGAGCTGAGCATGAGATGCAGGGGTCGTGGCTGCGAATCACTTTCTCGCACAGTGTGGTCAGCGCGGCATCCTCGAGAGCCAGATTCTCGGCAACGATCCAGGCCAAGTCGGCTTCGATGGCCGCTTGGTTCTGAGAGGTGGGCGGGATGAGGGTCGCTGCGGAAATCAGCCCGTTCTCGTCGATCTCATATCGGTGATACAGCAGGCCGCGGGGCGCCTCACTGACGCCATGTCCGACGCCGGCGCGGGCCGGAACGTCGACGAATGGGCGCGACGGACGCTGGTAGTCGGCGATGATTCGCAGCGCCTCTTCAATGGCGTAGACCACTTCAACGGCGCGAACGATGATGCTGCGGAAGGGGTTTCGACATTCGGACGACAGTCCCGCGTTCGCGGCGGCCTGGGCGGCGACGGGCGATAGCGCCGACGAGTTCAGCGAGAACCGCGCCAACGGTCCGGTCAGGTAGCGACCGCCGTCGAGTGTCGCGTGCAGGGCGGTGGAGTACGGCACCTGCGATTCGGCGACGTGGCTGGTGAAATCGGCGACGGGAAACGACGGACCGACACTGCGGGCGATAACGCCATTCTCGATCGGATAACGACCGGGCGCCTCGAGTGCCAAGAACTCGTGGTCGAGCTCGAGGTCAGGGAATTCAAATCCGGACACCCAGGCCACGGTGGCTAGCGCGTTGTCCAAAGCCCCGCGCAACTGCTCGGCGATCGGCTCGAATTCCGATCGGGTTGGCACGGAATAGAATCCACCCAGCCGCACATTGACGGGGTGTATGGCCCGGCCGCCCACGAACTCCATCAGCTGGTTACCGGCCTTCTTGAGCGCCAGTCCACGCTCGACAGCCTCACGATGGTCGCGGGCCATGCCCACGATGTCGGAGTAGCCGAGGAAGTCCGGCGCGTGCAACAGGTAGATATGAAGGGCGTGACTGTTGATCCACTCGCCGCAATACAGCAGCCGCCGTAGCTCAACGAGGTCGTCATCCACTTGGACGCCACACGCATCTTCGATCGCATTGCAGGCACTGACCTGATAGGCCACAGGACATATTCCACAGACCCGCGCGGTCAGGTCCGGCGGCTCGGTATGAGCGCGTCCGCGCAGGAAAGCTTCGAAAAACCTCGGCGGCTCGTAGATGCTGAGCTGGACGCTCTGCAGCGCTCCATCCTTCAGCGTGACGTGCAGCGCTCCTTCTCCTTCGACCCGCGTCAGCGTGCCGACATTCAGCGTGCGGTCAGCCGGCGTCACGATTGCTCCGCTCGGCGGTGAAGCTGGCCACATTGAATGTGGAGAACACCCGGTCGACACCGTCGTCGGACATACCATCGCGGCGCAGCAGCGGGATCAACGTCGCGGTTCTGGGCGTGGCGGACGGGCCGAAACAGCCGTAGCAGCCGCGATGATGCCTGGGACACAGCGCTCCGCAGCCGGCGTGGGTGACTGGGCCGAGACAAGGGATACCTTCGGCGACAACTAGACACGTCACGCCGCGGAGTTTGCACTCGGTGCACACCGTCTTGGCCGGCAGCCGCGGTTTGCGCCCGATAAGCAAGGCCGCGAGGGTGTCGACCAACTGTCCGCGGTCGATCGGGCAGCCGTGCAGCTGGTAATCCACCTTGACGTGCGCCGACGCAGGCGTCGAGGTGGCCAGCGTGTCGATGTACTCCGGTTTGGCATAGACCACAGAGGTGAACTCGGCAATGTCGGCGAAATTGCGCAGCGCCTGCACTCCCCCAGCGGTGGCACACGCACCGATGGTGACGAGCAGCTTTGATTGGTCCCGGATTTCGCGAATGCGTTGTTCGTCGTGCCGCGTCGTAATCGAGCCTTCGACCAGCGATACGTCGTATGGGCCTTCGACCGTGGCGCTGGACGCCTCGGCGAAATTGGCGATCCGCACTTGGTCGGCGAGAACGAGCAGCTCGTCCTCGCAGTCGAGCAGGGTTAGCTGACAACCATCGCAGGAGGCGAACTTCCATACGGCCAAACTGGTTCGGGTCATTTAGAGTTCCTTCACCGCCATTAGTGGGCCGGCTATGTCGTAGCCGACGACAGGGCCATCGCGGCACAGCAGTAGCGGACCGAGCTGACAATGACCGCACCACCCGACGCCGCACTGCATGTTGCGCTCCAGGGAAACGCGAATATTCTCGGCCGCCAGGCCTTTCGCTACCAGGGCCTCAGCTCCGAAGCGCAGCATCGGCTCCGGCCCGCATAGAAATGCCGTGGTGCGATCGACATTCAGCTCCAACCGGCTCAGCGGCGCGGTGACCAATCCGACCTCGCCCTTCCAGCCGGGCGTCGGCGCGTCAACGACGACATGCAATTCGATCTGCGGTTCTTTGGCCCACGTATCGAGTTGAGCCGCGAAGACGAAGTCGGCTCGGGACCGCGCGCCCACGATCAGCGTCACCTTGCCATAGCGCGAGCGCTCCGCCAGCGCCCCGAGCAAGGCGGGACGCAGCGGACACAACCCCACACCGCCGGCGACCATGACCAAATCTCGCCCAGCGGCCTCGGCCAATCCCCACGACGTGCCGAAGGGACCCCGTATCCCGATCACCGTGCCCGGCTGGGCATCGTGCAAGGCGCGACTGACCGCGCCGACCGCGCGGATGGTGTGGGTGATCGACCCGTCGGTGACCGTGGGGTCGCCGCTGATCGAAATCGCGGCTTCACCTATACCGAACGCGTACAGCATCATGAATTCGCCCGGTTGCGGCGCGCGCAGGGTTTCATCGAGTGGGTCCAGGCATAACGTCGCCGAATCCGGGCTCTCCACAACGCGGCTACGCACTCGATACGGCACCGGCGCCATCGGCGAATGGGTCGACGGCACCGGCACAGCACCGGCCATCCCGTCAATCATCGCCGTCCGTCCCGGCCATCTTGTTCATCTCTGCGGTGATGTCGATGCCAGTAGGACACCAGGCGATGCATCGCCCGCAGCCGACACAACCGGACATGCCGAATTGGTCATGCCAGGTGCCCAATTTGTGGGTCAGCCAATGCCGGTAGCGCGACGCACCGGACTGACGAACGCTGCCCCCACCGTGGACGAAGGTGAAATCGAACTCGAAACACGACGCCCACTCCCGCCAGCGCTCCGCATGCTCACCGGTGAGATCGCTCACGTCCTCGGTGCTGGTGCAAAAGCAGGTCGGACACACCATCGTGCAATTACCGCAAGTCAAGCAGCGGCTTGCCACTTCGTCCCACTGGGGCGACTCGCGAGATTGAATCAGCAGGTTCCGCAGATCGGTGTCCGGCATCTGCCGGCCCATCTGATGGGATGCTGATTCGACATCAGCTCGCGCGCAATCGATTTCCGCTTTATCGGCTAGCCGATGTGGCACCTGCGCGAGCACGTCGGCACCCTTCTGGCTACCGATGTCGACAAGGTACGACGAAGTGGCGCCGTCCAGGCGCTCCGTGAGCGCCAGGTCATAGCCGGGTCCGACGGCGGGACCGGTGCCCATCGATGCGCAGAAGCACAGCCCGCCCGGTTCCGTGCAGTTCACCGCGACGACAAAGGTCTGGCGCAGACGCCCGACAAACGAGTTGTCCGGATGCTCGGCGCGGCCCAGCACCCCGTCGAGGGTGCCAATCGCAGCCAGATCGCAGCCACGTACCCCGAGGAATGCGTATCGGGGAACCTCAGCATCGGATTGGGCGTCGCTTGCCCTGTCCCGAGTGCCGGCCCACAGGCGTTGCCGTGGTGGGTGAAGGAACTGTTTCCAGGACTGCGGCCCGGCCGAATGCCCGAATGCCGCGTCGTCGTCGCGGCGGCGCACCCGGTAGTGCCCCGGGCTCACGTCGACCCCCCAGCCGCGTGGCAGATCGTTCGCCGATTCCAGTTCTGCCAGGACGATCGCGTCGTCCCGCAACACCGGACCGATCACGCGGTAACCCCGTTCGATCAGCACCGCGACAAGACGCTGCAGTGCGGCCGCATCGAACAGGGCGACCTGGGAGCCTTCGCCGGTCATCGACATATCATCCGTCCCGTCAGGTGCGCTGTATAGGGTCGTTCCTTGTCAGGGAATCGCCCGGCCCCCGTCTTCCTGCAAGCAACTGATCTCATGGTCCCATTGGGCCTCGCGGGCCCGATAGACCCACGAGCGAACGCTCATCACGAGCGATGTCACCCCGATTCCCACGACAAGCAATGTCGCCATGGCAGCGGCGAACGCGTCCCCCACAGCTTGCCACGTCGGGGCGGGCCGGGCTACCGGATCACCATTCTTGTCGACCCAGATTTCCGTGCGATCACCCGCCTTGACCGCATGGACGAGTTCAAGTGCACCAGTGCGCCCACCGTCTGCGACAGGCCACTTCGCTTGCACGACAGTGATACCCGAGTCGTCGGCGGCAGTTTCGGTAACCGTTGCCAGCACCGCGTGACGCTCGTGCGCCTCTTGGACGTAGAGCCGATCACGGATGCCATAGGTCACGCCGCCGGTCACACCGGCGAACGGAATCGCCAGCAAAGACACGGCGAATGCGACCAACATGACCAAGGCTTCGATGCGATCGGTGGGCCGAAGCAAGGGATTGCGCCCGAAGATGCGTGCGATCCACCAGTAGCGCGGGTCCAACGTGAAGGTCTCCATCACAGCTCCCCTGCGCCAGAGCATTCGGTCCGCGACTATTGGCCGATGTTTTGTTCGGCGTGGGACATCCACTCGACGAAATCGGCAAGTTCGCGCCGGGGTGTCGACGGCAACGGGTCTGCGTTGACCGGCGCCCAACCCACGCGTAGCAGCATCTGCGGATAGTTAGTGCTGCCGAAGATTTCGGAGCGCACCGCGGCGCGTGTTTCGGGGATCTCCAGCGGTTCGGTGACCGGGCAACACGCCAAGCCCACCGACGTGGCTGTCAGAAGAACGGTGCTGGTGGCCTCGCCGGCGCGCAGCTGGGCCAGCCGGTCGTCGGCACGCGTCCCCAGCGCAAGAACCACGGCGTTATCTTCGGCAGGTGATGAGCCGGGTGGCTCGGCAAGCACGGGACCGGCGAAGAACCGACCCGGTATCGTCGCCGCACGGTCGGATTTTGGTGTGTTGCGGGCCGGAACGCCGGCTACCGAGCCGTACCGGCCGCTCCATTCGGTGAGCTCGGCAAGATAATCATGGTTCATGTGGTCCCACACGGATTGCGCCACAATCTTATGCAGCTCGTCGGTGTCTTCGACTTGGCAAAGCGTCACCCCGAGGCGCGCCGACCGCGCCGCCATCAGCGCAATATCGCCCACCGGCACCGGCCAGGCGCTGTAGTGACGTCGGTCGGTTCGCCGCCGCGGTATCGCCGCGGCGAGTGCTACATCTGAGGTGTCAGCCGAGCATGGTGAAAGTTCTATTGCGGCAAGGTGGTTCGGATCCGCGGGGTTAGGCAGGCGGGACACTTTGGCGTGCCAGCCGACCGCCGCGAAAGCGGCGACACAGTGATTCAGCGCCGCGCCACAACTCAAGATCAAATCGCGTCCATCCGGATCGGTATTGGGTAGTTGCCGGTGCGCGTCGGAGTAAAGATGCATGCTCTGCTCGCCCACCAGCCACCGCCAGGGTTGGGTGTTGTGGACGGAGGGGGCTCGAGATGCCAGGGCCAGGACGGTGCGGATGGTGCCCGCATCGGGAAAGCGCGCGTTCATGCCAGTTCGTCCCTTCCTAGAAATTCTGATGTCAACGATCCCGGGTTTACCGCCATCACACGAGGGGACGACGTCCTCAGTCCAGAGGGACTTTGTGCCACGGCCCCGCACAAGACACGCCTTACCCGCTGGAGCGCTAGGCGGCGGCCGCACGGGTCACGTCGACGGACAACTGGTCGCCGACGGCGTAAGCCGCGGCCCAGTCGCCGACGCACACCGCTCGTGCGAGGTCGTCGACCAGCGGGCTATAGGCGCCCAGCTCGCTGAGCCACGTCCTGACTAGGGATGCGATCTCGTTGCCATGTACGTGAACTGTGCGGCCACCGTGCAAGCGATCGGTAACGCAGTACATAGCCTCAACCCGCGTCGCGTGCTTTGCGAACCTCATGGCAGCCTCCTCGAACGGCCTTGAGACCAATCCGACCATCTGACCGAATCGGCCAGTAGAGCCGAACGCCATCGGCCCGGCAGTGCTTCGGTCGCATTTCTGGCCACACCGAAGTCCCGGCCCCAGGGGCCTTTCGTCACCGGACTCGCGAGGCCCAAGGGCCTCAGATGACCGCCATCATCGGCTGCAGATCTCGGATCGCTTTACCGGACAGCCTGTTTCGGGGTGTCGGCCTTGTCGTCGGCCAGAACGAAGTAGTTCTCTTCTTCTTGCACGAAGTGCAGCCGCAGAAGTGCGTACAGGCCGTAGAGGCACGCCAGCAAGTCATCGACTTGATCCGGCTGAATCGCCCCTTCCGCTTGTGCCAGGGCGAGGTGCGTCGCGATGCGGTCCGAAAGCCTCCGGATCTCGGCATGCGTCCGGCTCATTGTCGCGGTGGCTTCGCTACCTAAAGGATGGGCCAGCGCCGGGTAAAGCTGAGTTTCCTCGGCCAGTTCATGGGGCAGAATCCGATCGACCAGTACGGCATGTGCCGCAGTCAGCGATTCCAACGCCTTCGCATCGGGCCCTGCAGCAAGCCGATCCGCGCTGTCGCGCAGCAGTCCGATGGTGTCGCGGAGCTCGTCGTGTTCGGCGGAGAAGCGTTGCAGCATCTCCTCAGTGCCGGCGGCCAACGGCACCTCCGTGGCCGCGTTGCCTCGCAAAGCGCGCAACGCATTGAGAATGACTGCGACGTCAATGCCTTCTTGCAGCAGAGCTCCCGCGGCTGGCGGCAACCAACCCAGTGCGGCAATTCCCATGGCAATCACCGACAAGGTCATGCCGACGACAGCGCTTTGCACGGCGATGCGCCGAGACCACCGGGCGATGTCCATCGCATCGGCGAGTCGATCGATGCGATCGGTGGTCAACACCACATCGGCTGCTTCAGAAGAGGCAGTGGCGCCGCGGGCACCCATCGCTACACCGACGGTGGCCGCGGCTAACGCGGGGGCGTCATTGACTCCGTCGCCCACCATTATCGTGGGCGCCCGCTCACTTTCGGCGCGCACCGCAGCGTACTTGTCGGCCGGCGTCTGTTCCGCGAAAACCTCGTCCAGTCCCAAAACAGCGGCGATTTCGCGGGTGGGCTCGAATCGGTCGCCAGTAAGCATGATCAACCGATTCAGGCCCGCTTCGCGCAACCGCCGCACGGTGCGCGGCGCCTCTCGGCGCAGCGGATCTCGCAAAAACACGGCACCCGCCGCCTGATTCTCGGTGCAGACCCACGCGATGGCTGAGGTGTCGAGGCGTGCGCGATTGAGCACCTTTCGTGTCCAGGCGTCGGTCACCAAGTCGGTCGGCAATTTGCCGACCGTAACCCGACGTCCGTCGACGGTGGCGGTGACGCCGCTGCCCGGCTGTTCGAGCACGTCGGTGGGCAGCGACAGCTCCAGGCCACGGCGGAGCGCTTCGGTGACGATGGCCTCAGCCATGACGTGCGGAGAGAACTGGTCCACCGAAGCTGCCAGTCGCAGTATCGATGTCGTGTCGCAGCCAGGAGCAGCTACCACGTCTCCCACCGTCGGTTGTCCCACGGTCAGGGTTCCGGTCTTGTCCATCACCAAAGTTTCTGCGCGGCCGAGATTTTCCAGGACCCCGCCGCCGCGGATGACCACGCCTGCACGAGACGCCCGCGACAAACCGGAGACGATCGCCACCGGTGCGGCCAGCAGCAACGGACATGGTGTCGCGACTACCAGCACCGCCACGGCGCGTACCGCTGACCCACTCGCTACCCACGCCGCCGCGCCGAGGAACAGCGCCAGCGGCAGAAACCATGTTGCGTAGCGGTCGGCCAACCGCACAATCGGCGCGTTTTCCGCGCCTGCCTGCTGTGCTAATCGCACAATGCCCGCGTAGGTGCTGTCGTCCGCCGTTGCGGTCGCACGCAGTTCGAAAGGGCCGCCTGCGTTGATCACACCGCCGCGGATGGGTTCGCCGAGGTGGCGTTCGACTTGCAGCGATTCGCCGGTAAGGACCGACTCGTCGAGCACCGCCACCGCGTCGGCAACCCGCCCGTCCACCGGCACCACCTCACCGGGACCGACCACCAGCACATCGCCGATACCAACGTCAGTCAATGGGATCACGGTGACCCTCGATCCGACCCGTCGCCGCGCGAATCGTGGGGCGCGCTCGAGCAGGGCACGCAAATCGTGTGCCGCGCGGCGCTCGGCTGCCGAGTCCAGCGCACGGCCACTCGCCATCATCACCGCGATCAGCGCGCCGGCTAGGTACTCGCCGACCAGGAGGGTGCCAACCAGCGACAACACCGCAATGATGTCGACGCCGCCGCGCTTCCGGCGCAATGCCGACACCACCCAAACCAATGCCGGCGCAATGGCAATTGCCGTACCGGCGATCCAGCAGCCGTCGGCTACGTCCCGCCAACTTGCCAGCCAGGCAATCCCCCCGGCCGCCAAGGCGCCCAACGTGAGTACCGCCAAGACTGGTTCGACCAACGAGCGCGCCCGAGAGAACAGCCGGCACGCGCAGCGCCAACCATGACAAATCCCTTCGGCCGCGCACACTTTCGGGCTCAAGTCGATCAGTCACGAATCTTGCCGGCAAGTGCCGTAATGCCCGTCAACCGCGGGCCTTTGGACCCGTCGCAGCGCGCTACTCGCGCTTGCCCTTTTCTGCCGGCTCATCTGGGCTCGCGGCCGCCGGGCCGCGCGCCGCCAACACGCCGGCGATCGAGGTGGACGCGATCGTCAGCAAAGCGCCGAACATCAGCGCCGACGCTTCGCCCGCGGCGAGCAGGTGTTCCTCGGTCCCGATCGTGGCCGCGGCCACGGGGACACCGAGCTGCCCGGCCGAGAACACCGCAAAGGTCAGCGGCTGGCCGAGCAGCCTGCCCACACAATGCGCCAGCACGGCGCCCAGCCCCAGGCCCGCACCCAAGAGGATCAATTTCGGGTGCGCACCCAGCTCGCGTACGCGCAGCGAAGCGCCGAGCCAGATGAAGAACAACGGACCGAAGAATCCCTCGGTGATACCGAAAAGCTGCCGCGCCAGCCTTCGCGGTTCTCCGACCGCCGCGATCACCAAGCCCAACGCAAAGCCGGCGAGCATGATCGACACGTGCGCGCGCAGCGCCACCGCCGCCAGCACGAACAGGATGAACAGGTTGGTCCGCAGTTCCAGCGCGAATTTGTGTTTCTCGGAATAGGCGTGCATGCGTCGGCGCCAGCCCCGGCGATCGGCCATCAAGCAGAACCGCAAACAGCACCACGGCGCATGCCGCGATCGCGACGGCGCCCAGCGCTGCGGTCGGCGCCCTGCGGAGGTCGATTACCAAGGGCAACAACACGATACATGCGGCATCAGCGATGGCAATCTGCGCAGTCAGCGAGAGCACCGGCGGACCCTGCAGGCGCAGCGAATCGATCACCGGCAGTGCCAATGCCGCTGAGGAAGACGTCATCAGCACCGCGTACAGCGCCGCGTGACCGGTACCGAACTGCCACGCCAACGCGACACCGAGCGCCACCGCGACGACCCCGCAGAGCACCGCTCGCGCCAGCGCCCGCGGCACCGCCGAGCGCACCTCACGACTGCGCACCGGAACATGGGTGCCCACAACGAACATCACCAGCGCGAAGCCGATGTTCGCGAACAGCTTGAACGTCGAGTTCGACTCGTCGAGCACACCGAAACCGGTCTTGCCCAGAACCAGTCCCGCGGCCAACTCGCCGATGATCAGGGGAATCCGCAGGTGCGGCAGTGACGCCAGCACCGGGCCGGCGAAGCCCACCGCGGCCAGCAGCGCCAGCGTCTCGAAGCCGAACCCCGACATCTCAGCAGCCCTTCAGCGGCGGGCTCAGCCGACCACCTCGAAGATCGCCGCGGCAGAGGTGACGGCCTTGTCCGCGTTGCCTTCGTCGTGCAGCAGCATCCGGACGCCGATACGTCCGGGTCCGCCTGCCGAACGGCCAATGTGCGCGGTGCCCTCCACCCGGAAGGGCCCGACCTTCCCGCGGGACATGAACATGACGTGCCAGCTGACGACCTGCAGCTTGCGCGTCCCGGCGAGTTCGGCCGCAAGGTCGGTTGCCGCGGTCTCCAGGACGACGTGTTGGGGTCCGATGTGCAGTGCCGCGTCCGGCGAAGCGAGCTCGGCACTGAGTGCAGGCAGCACCCAGTAACCGTCGTCACGCTTGGCGGCGCCGAATGCGGTCCACAATGGCGGCAAGTCCGGCGAGTCCTCGATGACCAGCTCGGTGCCCGAAACATCCATTCTGTCAAGGCCTTCCGGTGGAACACCGATGATCGCGCCTTGCCCCTCGTTGAAGGCGATCACCCGGTCCGGGTTGTCGGCGTCGACGATCTTGCACCGCCCGTAGCCCATGGTCCGGCCTTGGTGCACGACGCCGGACCCGACGATCTCGACCCTGGAGACGTCGTAGCCGGGGTCGATGATCTGTACCGAGGCGATAACCGGGTTGGGCACCGCGACCATGTCGGTCTGGCACCCCTCGGGCGACGAAATAGCCAGCGGCGCAACCATGATTCCGCCCGCCTCGTTGCGCATGTCCCGGCGGATCACGACGGTGTCATCGACTTCGCCGATGTCCATCGACGAGTGCTTGCGTCCGATGTAGCGGTAACTGAGCAGACCTGTCCAGCGGCGGTACAGCTCATCTCGATATGCGTCGGCGTCGTTGGCCAACTCTCTGATGTCTCGCAGTTGGTCGCTCAATTTCGGCTACCTTTCTCCGACGTGTTGGCCACTCCGGCGGTTCAGGACAGTCTGTTTCGCCGCACTTGGTTGAACGGCACGCCGCGGTCGGCGGCGTACTCGCGGGGGAAGTTCAACACCCGCTCGCCGATCACGTTGCGCGCCATTTCGGTGGTACCGCCGCCGATGCTGGCGATCTGACGGCCCAGGTATCGGGTGCCGATGTCAAGCAGCTGCGCGTCATCCTCGATCACGGCCGCCGAACCCGTGACGGCAACAGCGGCATCGATTTCGACGTCGTGGACCGCAGCCATCGATAGCCGGATGATCGATCCCGCCGTCGGCGGCAGGGCCCCGCTGGCCACCGCGTGGAAGACATGCTCGCTGAGCTGACGCGCAACGGCGCGGTGGACCAGGGCGCGCCCGATCATCTCCCGGACGCGTTCGCTGTCCTGCTGGTTCGTCTTCTCGACCAGGGACGGCAGGTCGATCGAAACATCTTCGGCCTCAGAGATTCCTGGTCCGCTAGTGTACTCCGAGCCGTCGCCCATGCTGCGACGTTCGTGGTACAGCTGCCGCGACGCGACCTCCCATCCTTTGCCCGGCTCGCCGACGATGGCGTCACCCCCCACGTCTACGTCGTCGAAGAACTCTTCGCAGAATTCGATGGAACCGTTGATCTGCTGGATGCGGTTGATCGTTATTCCCGGATGTCCAAGCGGCACCAAGAACATCGTCAATCCCTCGTGTTTCGGTGCGTCCCAGTCGGTTCGGGCCAGGCACAGCCCGTAGTCCGCCGCGAACGCCCAAGTGCTCCACGTCTTGGCGCCGTTGATGATCCACCGCCCGTCCCGGCGGTCGGCGCGAGTGATGACGCCCGCGAGGTCCGAACCACCGCTGGGCTCGGACAGCAGCTGTACCAGCACCTCGTCGCCGCGCAACGCCGCTTGGATGTGGGTGCGTTTCTGCTCCTCGCTGCCCATGTCCAGGATGGTTGCGCAGCAGATGGCGAAGGATGGCACGTTGAGGAGCAACGGCGTTTCATAGTTGAGGGCCTCGGCATCGAAGGCCTTTTTGTACTCGTAGCCCAGTCCGAGTCCGCCGTACTCCTTTGGAAAACAGATGCCGGCGAATCCCCCGTCATACAGCTTCTTTTGCAGTTCCCGGGCCCGCTTCCAGGACACCAACTCATCGCGTTCAAGCAGCGCGGCCTTGTCGCGATCGAACGGTGGCATGTTGGCGGCCAACCAGGCCCTGGCCCGGCTGCGAAACTCCGCTACGGTTTCAGCGGTCTCGGCAGTCACCAGCGGTGCCGAATTCGTCTGTGCGTCATCGCCGATGACCTCCCGACGCCATTGTCGTGTCCGAATGTTGAGCTGTGCTGGGCGACTGTACAGCACCGGCTAATGACTGTACACATCGACGGATCACGACGCGTTGAGCTCCGCCGCGGCGCGAACCAGGCCCGTCAACGCTTTCTCGTCGATCTCGTCGCCGGAATGAAAATCGATCGCCCGCCTGGTGTTGCCGTCCAGGCTGGAATTGAACAGACCGGCGGGATCCGGCAGCGATGCCCCTTTGGCGAAGGTCATCTTCACAACGTTCTTGTAGGTCTCACCAGTGCAGATCATCCCGTCGCGGTACCACACCGGAACTCCTCGCCACTTCCACTCCTCGACCACGTCGGGGACGACCTGCTTGATCAGCGTTCTGATGCGAGCAAGTACCTCGCCTCGCCAATCACCCAACTCCTTGATTCTCGCGTCTATCAGCTTGGAGGGCGAATCCCCTCCCCCGTCTTGCTTCGAGCCACCCATCGTTTCCGTCGCTTTCCTTGCCTGTTGTTCTCCCCCAGCCGATTATGTATCCCGTCGGCCGCGTTGCGAGCCATCCGAGACGGACCGACGGGCTGCTACGTTGAGGGAATCCGCGCTATTTTAACCGGCAATCGGAGGATCGGCGCATGAGTGCTGCCGCAACGGGTTTCGACGTCACGCGGTTTCGCGATTGGTTAGCCGAGGCGACGGGCGAGGCCGCCGAGCTGTCGGTGAGCCCCATTCGAGGGGGCGGCAGCTGCGAGATGTTCCGCGTCGACCGACTGGGGCAGGCCTGGGTGGTGCGCCGCGCCCCACTGGCGGCTGTTTCCGACACCGCTCATCAAGTAATCCGCGAGGCACGGATTATGGAGACGCTGGGCACGGCCGGAATGCCGGTGCCGACGGTACTGGCTCGCAGCGAGGACCCCGCCATCCTGGGTGCCCCGTTCTTCGTGATGTCGTACGTCGACGGCGGCGTGATCCGTCGCGACGGACTCCCCGAAGCGCTACTTGGGGATCCGTCGTCGCATGGCCTGATCGGCGAGCAGCTGATCGACACCCTGGTTGCGCTGCACTCGATCGACTGGACGGGCACCGCGCTGGCCGAACTGTCGCACCCGCAGGGGTTCCTGCCTCGTCAGGTGGATCGATGGCTGACTCAACTGGCGAGGTACCGGGCCCGCGATCTGGATGGCGTGGACGAGCTCGCCGGCTGGCTACGCCACAACCTGCCCGCCGACGGCGATCTCACCGTCATGCATGGGGACTACAAGCTGGACAACGTCATCTGGTCACCGGCGCCGCCACCCCGGATCGCCTGCGTCGTCGATTTCGAGATGACGACGGTGGGCGATCCCCTCATCGACCTGGCCTGGGCGATGATCTTCTGGCCCGAGCCGGGAAACCCCATCGCGCTCGGATCGCCTGACGCACCGCACGGCATCGACCGCGATCACTGTCAGACACCGGGTCAACTGATCGCGCGCTACGCCGAGGCCACCGGCCGCGATCTGTCACAATTCGACTGGTATCAGGTGTTCAGCGCGTGGAAGCTGGCGATCGTCTTGGAGGCCTCCTACACCAAGTTTCTGCGCGGCGAGTCCCGCAACCCGATGCACGAGTTCTTCGGACCGGTCATCGACGAACTACTGGGCCGCGCAAGGAGGTTCGCGCAATGACCGATCAACTGTTCGACGTGGCGGGTCGGGTCATTCTCGTCACCGGCGGGAGCCGCGGACTGGGCGCAGCAATGAGCATCGGCCTTGCCGAGCGCGGCGCACGAGTGGTGATCGCGAGCCGAAAGCTTGCCTCTTGTGAAGCGCTGGCCGCCACGATCACCGAATCGGGCGGGCAGGCCCATCCGCTGGCCTGCCACGTCGGCGATTGGGAATCGTCGCCGGGCGTCATCGAGGCCGCCGTCTCCCGGTGGGGCCGGCTGGACGGGTTGGTCAACAACGCCGGGATGAGTCCGCTTGCCCCCTCGCTGCTGGACACCTCAGAGGTGTTGTTCGACAAGGTGATCGGCGTCAACCTGAAAGGCCCGACCCGATTGACGGCGCTGGCAGCCACGGCGATGGCCCCGACCGGCGGTGGGTCGATCATCAACATCAGTTCGCTGGCTTCGGTGAAACCCACGCCCGTCACCACCGTCTACGCGGCGGCCAAAGCCGGCCTGAACGCGTTGACCACCGCCTCTGCCATCGAATACGCCGGCGCCGGCGTGCGTGTCAACGGGATCATCTGCGGCACCTTCGATACCGACGCGGCATCGGGCTTCGTTCGCAACCCCGACCTTCTGCCCGAGTTGGTGCGCCGCATCGCGCTCGGACGGGTTGGCCGGCCCGACGAGATCGTCGGAGCCGTCGTCTATCTGCTCTCCGACGCGTCGAGTTACACCACCGGGTCACTCATGACCATTGACGGCGGCGTATCCGGCTGATCAGCGGGCCCGCCGCCGTCGGCTCGGTTTGGCATCGATGCCGCGCGCCTCGGCCCGCACCCCGGAGATCACCCATTCGACCAACCGAGGGAAATTCTGCTCGATCTTGGCAGTCTCCGATTCGGACCGGCCCGGTTCACGCAGCCCGCGCACCTCGGCAATGGTGTGGTTGATCGTCATGTGCGCCAGTCCGCGGCAGCACTCGGTGGCCAGTGGGCGTGGAATCCCTTCTTGCAGAGTAGCTTTGAGCAGGGCGTTGACATAGTCGGTGACGGCGCTGCGGTCATCGATGGTCATCAGCTCGGTCAGAAACGGGTGGGCACCAAGGGCGCTATTCAATGCCTGGCACCAGTGCAGCGCCGTCGACTCCCAGGTGTCGTATTCCTTGAAGTCGAGTTTCAGCTGCGCGAAGTGGCGGGCGACCAGCGCCCTGATCAATGCCTCCCGATTGCCGACCTGTTGATACAACGTCCGCGGTGAGATCTTGAGTGCGGCCGATAGTCGACGGACGCTCAGCGCCTCAATGCCTTCGGAATCCAGCAGGTCCAGAGCGTGCGTGAGAATGTCGTCGGCCGGGATCAGCGGCTTGGCCATCGCTGCATCGTACAAGGCCCGAGGTTGCCAATCCCGCAGGCTAAGCGCCGTCGCGGCGGATACCTTCTATTAGGTAGTCGATGTGTATGGCAAACAGCTCGTCGACTTCCCCGGGAGTCACTCCGGCCGGGTCGCTGCCGGCCAGTCGGCCTCGCCTGCGCGTCGAGTTCGCGCTCGGCGGATGATCCATGGCTACGAAACCCACGGTCGCGTAGGTCAACAGCCGACAGGCACGCACCGACATTTCGGTCGACATGCCGTCACGGCGCATGCTTTTCAGCAGTGGTCGTGAGGCTTTCAGATAAGCCGGACGCTTGACCTGCAAGAAAAGCCGGCTGTCGGCGGCCTCGGCCAACCGCGCGCGAAGTTGGCGGGTCCAGCGGCGCGCATAGTCCGGCCAGGTTTCGTCACGTTCCAGCGCGGGCGCGAGATCGTCGAGCACGTGCTCGGCGACCGCGTCGATCAGAGCGTCCTTGTTACCGATCCGGGAGTAGACGGGTGGCGGCGTGACGCCCAGGCGGCTGGCCACGCTGCGCATGCTGATCGCGTCCAGGCCGCTTTCGCGCATGATTTCCACTGCGGCAGCGACGATCTGGTTCGCATCGAGTTCCAGCTCGCTGGGCATGTCTACCCTCCTCGCGACGTCACGGGATGGTCAGGGCGATCTTGCCGACGTGCTCGCCGGCCCGCATCACTGCAAGCGCCTCATCGAGCTGCTCCCAGTCGAGGACGTGGCTGATTTGCGGCTTGATACCGGCTGCGGACACCACCTCGCACATCTCGCGGTGCGCGCGCACACTGCCCACCGTGATCCCGATGACGCGCAGGTTGTTCAGCATCAGCTCGGCCACCGCGATCGGAGCCATGTCGAATCCGCTGAGCACACCGATCACCGCGATCGTGCCGCCCATGGCCGCCGCATGCAGCGAATGCGGCAGCGTGGCGGGCCCGCCGAGATCCACGACCAGCTTGGCGCCACGCCCATCGGTCAATCGCTTGACCTCGGTCTCCCAATCCGCAGTGGTTCGGTAGTTGACGAGATGCGTTGCCCCCAAATCCGATCCGACCTTGAGTTTGTCGTCGGAAGAAGAGGTCAGGATCACGGTGGCGCCCCGTGTCCGGGCGAGTTGCACGGCGAACAGCGATACCCCGCCGGTTCCCTGGGTGACCACGACGTCGCCCTCGCCGATATTGGCTTCCACCAACGCACTCCACGCCGTCACGCCCGCGCAGGGGATCGTCGCGGCTTCGACATCGCTGAGGTGCTCGGGACTGCGGACCAGCCCGGCGACGTCGGCGACGCGGTATTGTTGCAGCCACCCGTCGCAGGTGTCGCCGGGCAACTCGCGCTTGGCTTCCGGGTTGGGTGGCCCGTCGAGCCACCCCGGGTGAAAGGCGCCCATGACGCGATCACCCAACCGCAGCTCGTCGACGCCCGGGCCGATCGCCAGCACTTGCCCGGCGCCATCGGTCATCGGCACCCGCGGCCACGGCCCGGGCAACAGGCCCATCAGATTGACGTTGTCGTGGAAGTTGAGGCTCGAGGCGTTGACCTTGACCAGTACCTGCCCGGGGCCGGGCTCGTCCACCGCGATTTCGACCGTCTGTACGGGCTCGCCGGGCCCGGTCATGACGATGGCCCGCTGACGGTCCGGAATGATCACGCGATACCTGCCTCTTGACGTAGGGCCTGCCACTTCTGTTCCGCCGCCGGCCGCCGCGACGGAAGGTGATCGGTCGGCCAGCCCTGCACCGGCCGGTACTTCTTGAGAACATGCCGGGCCAGCACCGACTTGTGCAGCTCGTCGGGACCGTCCCCGATCGATCCGAATCGCGTCATCCGGTACCAGGATTCGACGGGCAAGTCCCCGGAATAGCCCAACGCGCCACACACCTGGATGGTGCGGTCGAGCACGGCCAACACCACCTTCGACACGTGCGCCTTGATCATTCCCAGTTCCGCCCGGACCTCTCCCGCACCCAAGCGGTCCATTTTCCAGGCGGTCTGGAAGGTCAGCAACCGAGCTGCCTGAATCTCTGTGTGCGACAGCGCGATATAGTCCTGCACCATCTGATGTTCGCCCAGCAGCCGACCGTGTGAACGGCGCGACACCGCACGCTCACCCATGATGTCCAGGGCCCGCTGCGCCTGCCCCAGCCAGCGCATCGAGTGGTGGATACGTCCGCCGCCGAGACGCTGTTGCGCCAGCACGAAACCGCCGCCGCGCGGTCCGATCAGGTGGTCGGCGGGCACGCGACAGTCGGTGAACACGACCTCGGCGTGGTTGCCCCGCCGGCCGAAGTCCGGGTCGGGATGGGCCATTGTCGGGATGTCGCGAACGACGTTCAGCCCTGGAGTTCCGGCCGGAACGACGAAAATCGAAGCGTGCCGATGCGGCCGACCGGCCGGGTCGGTCTCAGCGACCACCAAGATGATGTCGGCGCAGGACGCGTTGGTGGTAAACCACTTGTGGCCGTTGATGATCCAGTCCTCGCCGTCGAGGACCGCGGTGGTGTCGATGACGGTCGGATCGGCGCCGGCCAGGAATGGTTCGGTCAGCGCGAACGCGCTGGATATCTCCCCGTTGAGGTTGGGATATAGCCAGCGCTGCTTCTGCACGTCGGTCGCGCCGTGCGCGAGCAGCTCCATATTGCCGCTGTCGGGCGCCTGGACCCCGAAGAGCTCCATCGACACCATGCACCGGCCGATGATCTCCGACATCAGCGCAAGCTTGAGCTGACCCAGCCCCGCGCCGCCCAGGCTGGGATCGAGAAACAAGCCCCACAACCCCTGCGCCTTGACCTTGGCCTGCAAATGGCGCTTGACCAGCTGCCACTCGTCGGCCGGGATCTCTGAAAGGATGGGTTCTAGCGGGATGACGTCGGAGTCGATGAAATCGCGCATCCACGAAAGCTTTTCAGCGAAATCCGGATCCGTCTCGAAATCCCAGGCCATCGCTTTCCTCACCGTCGGTCGCGTGCGTGTGACATCGGCACGTTCTTTACGCTGTGAAATCACAGTGTAATCATGATGTTATGCGCCAGCGCAAGGTCGTCTGCACCATCGAATGATCAGGTGGTGAATTGCCCTGTCGCATGGGCAACGTCGAGGTACTCCCACACCCGGACGATCAAGCCGTCCTGCGCCTGCACCCACACGCTGTATTCGTTCTCGTATGGCCGCCCGCCGGCGAATAACGCGGTTGCCCACATCGTGAAGCGCGCTGCGCCCATGTCGTTGTCACAGAGCATGTGGTGCACCGTCGTCCGCACGTCGGCGTACAGCTCGCCGAAAATGATGCGCATGCCGGCACGGATCGCCTCGCGCCCCACCGTCGGGCTGCCAAGCACGCCGACGGTCGGCGTGATCCACCATTGCGCGTTGGGCGCCAGCAATTCGGTGACACGCTCGGCATCACCGAATGCGGCCACCAGCGCCGTGAGTAATTCACGCGTTGACAACTCTGTCATACCGGCCCTCCCAGGCACCGCAACGGGATCTTAAAATAACACCGATTTCAACTGGGCCAGCGGCGTCGGGCAACTGTGATAACCCCGTGTCCGGTGTTCGGTCGGCGGGAAGTAATCTGCCGTGAGCATGACGCCCACCCACCCTTTCGACAGGGCCCTCCAGCTCGACGCCCTCGATGCCGGCACCAGGCGCGGCCGGACTCATCCGGAGTGGGCCAACATGATCGGTCCGTTCGGCGGCATCACCACCGCCGTCCTGCTGCGTGCCATCGAGGCCCACCCCGACCGCATCGGTGAGCCGCTGGCACTGACCATCAACTTCGCCGGCCCCGTCGCCGACGGAGAATTCGACATCTCCCTTCGGGCCGCGCGCACCAACCGCAGCACTCAGCATTGGGTTCTCGAACTCAGTCAGGACGGTGACGTCAAAACCACCGCGACCGCGGTGTTCGGCGTCCGCCGCGACAGCTGGGGCGACACCGAAGCCCGTCCGCCGAGCGCGCCTCCCCCCGAACAACTCACCTCCGGCGGTCCGGAAGGCGTCGTCACGTGGGCCCGCCTCTACGACATGCGCTTCGCCGACGGGGCGTTTCCCGGCCCCGACGCCCAGCCCAGCTCGACATCGGAGACCATGCTGTGGGTGCGCGACTGCGAGCAACGACCAGTCGACTACCCGGCGCTGGCCGCCCTGTGTGACGTGTTCTACCCGCGGGTGTTTCAGCGCCTCGGCGGTGTCGTGCCGGTCGGGACGATCTCGATGACGACCTACTTCCATGCCGATCAACGGCAGCTTGACGCCCTCGGCGGCGATTACGTCCTGGCGTGCGCCCACGCCAACCGCTTCTCCAACGGCTACTTCGACCAGAGCGCACAGGTGTGGAGCGGCGACGGCATCCTGCTGGCCACCACGCATCAGATCGTCTACTTCAAGGCCTGATCGGCCCCGCCGGTGTCAGGCTTGGGCGTGAATGTCAGGCTGAGCGTGTCTTTTCCGAAACTCCGGTGCACCAGAATCGAGCCGCAATGACCGAGCGCGCGAGCGACGTGATCGCTGACGACAACGCCGCCACGCTGCTGGCGATCGAGTCCATCAAGCGGCTCAAGGCCCGCTATTGCCGATACCTGGACACCAAGGACTGGGCCGCGTGGCGCTCGATCTTCACCGACGACTTCGTCAGCGACACCTCCGAGGCGGGCGGCAAACTGATCGTCGGTGCCGACGATTTCGTGGCGTTCACCCGCAAGGGCATCGGACGCCCCGCACAGGCCACGGCGCACCAGGTGCATGCCCCCGAGATCGAGCTCACGTCGGCGACGACGGCGCGCGGGGTGTGGGCGCTGCAAGATGTGGTGCGATTCGGGCCCGGGGTGAGCCTGGTCGGCTACGGCCACTACCACGAGAGCTACGAAAACGTTGCCGGGCAGTGGCTTATCAAAAGTTCCAAGCTAACTCGGCTGCGCGAGGACATCGTCACGCCGGTTTTCTCGTTCTACATCTCCAACCGGATCCGCAACACGGCCGCCAGGTTCGCCAATCGGCTGCTGGAGAAATAGGAGAGCCCATGACTGTCGACACCATTGTGGTCACCGGCGCGTTCGGACAGATCGGCAAGCGATGCGCCCAGATCCTGCTCGATCGAGGCAGAACCGTCATCGCCGTCGATCTGCGTAACGACAAAACCGTTGCGGTAGAACAGGAATTGTCGGCAACCGCGCCGTCGGGGGCCCTGGTTCCCGCGTACGCCGATCTCACCGATGCCGAGGCGGTACGCGAACTGATCGCGACACACCAGCCAGAAGCGATCGTCCACCTGGCGGCGCTCCTGTCACCAGCGTCATACCGAAACCCCGCAGTGGCCAGGAAGGTCAACGTGGGCGGTACCGAAAACCTTCTCGCGGCGGCCGCGGAACTGCCGCAACCACCGCTGTTCCTGCTGGGATCCAGCGCCGCCGTCTACGGATCCCGTAACCCCTTCCACCACCCGGAGCGGATAACCCCGGACACTCCAGTGAACCCCGTCGACCAATATGGTCAGGACAAGGTGCTGGCCGAGGCGGCAATCCGCGCCAGCGGTGTTCCGTATGCACTCTTTCGACTCGGCGGGGTCATTTCACCGGATACTCAGTCGACCATCAGCGGCGACCACCTGCTCCTCATGCGCTCGATGCCGGGCGACGGCCGCATGCACGCTGTGGACGCGCGAGACGTGGCGTTGGCGTTCGCAAACGGCGTCGATCGCGAGGCCTCGATTGCGGGCAAGGTACTGCTCATTGGTGGCAACGAGTCATACGTGTTGCCGCACCGTGAATTCGAAGACGGCATCATGACGGCCGTGGGTTTGGGCCGCCTCGACCCCTCCGCCAGCTTGCCCGGCGACCCCGACGACGATCGTGGTTGGAGTTTCACCGGCTGGTATGACACCACCGAATCACAGGCTCTGCTCGACTTCCAACAGCACGATTGGCCCCAGACGGTGGCCTGGCTCGCCGAGTCACAGGGCCTCAGGCGTACCGTCTTGCGCGTACTCGCTCCGATACTGCGGCCGATACTTGTCACCGTGCTGAAGCTGCAGCGCCACTTCGAGGGGCGAGGGCCGTACGCCGACCCGTGGGCACTGATCGAAAAGGCTTACGGGCCCGAGGCGCTGGCGCACGCCGATCAGGAAGCGGACTAGTGCTCGACATCGAGGTCGTCGATGCCCTTGGTGAAACTGTTGCGGCGCAACATGACTCGTACGTCGGCACCGACTGATGAGCCGGGCCGGTCCGTACTAGCGGGCGTTGGCCTGGACCTGCTGGATGCGTTCCTCGCGCGGGAGGACCGGACCGTCGTTGAGGGGCTCGTCGATACCCAGCTCGGACAGCCCGACCTGGGTCAGCATCGAGGTGCCGTACGCGGCGAGCATGAGTTTTTGATCGTCGCTGTGGCCCCCGTCGACGAGCATCGCGCCGATCAGGCAGATGACCGCCATCTTGTAGGCGTTGAACGCCCGGTACCAGGAACGGTTTTGCAGCGTGATCCCGCTGGCCTTGTGGTAGTGCTCGAGGAGGACCTCGATGTCCAGCGCGCCAGGGTGACTGTTAATGCCGACGGGCTGCATCCAGAGCAGCTCAAGCCAGCCGATGTCGGTGAGCGGGTCCCCGACCGTGGTCATCTCCCAATCGAAGACCGCGCTGACCTCGCCGCCGGTGAACGCAAAGTTGCCTGGCTTCGCGTCCCCATGCACCAAGGTGATTTTCGGGCACGGCGCAGGTGTGCTGTCGCGTAGCGCTGCGAGGAGTCGTTCCAGCGCAGGCAACGAATCCCGCTTGACCCGGTCCATTTCGGTTGCCCAATGGTCGAGTTCGCGGTGCAGGTGGTTGCTGCCGTCGTCGAGCCCGCCGAGCCCGGTCTGCTTCAAGTCGACGGAATGAATTGCCGCGAGTTGCTCGGCCAGGCTTTGACACATCCGCACCACCGTCTCGCCGGCCACGGCGGGCGCTTCCATTTCATAGACGTCACCGCCGACCCGTTCCATCACCAAGAACGGCCGTCCCAGGACATCGCCGCTGTCCTCAAGCCACAGCGCCCCCGGAACACGAACCGGGCTGTCCTGCAATGCCCGCAGGATCGTGAACTGGCGCCCGAGGTCGTAGGGTTCCAGCAACGCGGGTGGTTTGGGACGCAGCCGCAACACCACATCGCGACCGGTGTCCCCGGTTACGACCGTGAGCACCATCATCTCGGCGGAATGCCCGAAATTCACCCGGTCAAGACCCTCGACGCGGACATCGTCGGCATCCGGCAGTTGGGAGCGCAGCCAGGCGGTCAAGCGCTTGGTGACGTTGGTGTCCAGCGTCATTGGCGTACTCCATCGTCGGGCAGCCGTTCAATCGGGGTCTTGTCCTGGGTGAACGCCGACATGTCCATGGCCGCCCAGTTCGGGTAGCGGGCGTAGCCCTGGCCGCCCATCAGCAGCTCAAAGATGCCCCAGCCGGTGTCGCCGTCGAGTTCGAAACGCATCAACTGATCCAGTGCCATCGATTTATTTTCGGTCTCAGCCAGTTGCGCGGAATCATTACTGTCCCAGTCGAAGTGGATGAAGTACGCGCCTTCGCCCAGATCCTGATATTGGCAGTGCCCCATCGGCAGTCCGTAGTAGGCGTTGACGTGCTGGTGAACAGTGTCGGCGCCGACCCGGTAGGTCTTGCCGTCCTCGTCGGTGAAGACGAGCAGCGCGCGGGCGGGCCGTTTGTTGTCGCCGTCGAATTCGACGTCATGCTCGATTTTCACGAAACGCTTCGACAGCGTGCCGTCACTGTGGGTGATCCCGCCGTCCACATAATTGACCGTGCCGTCCGACGATTCGATGACCCAGGCTTCGATCGCGCGGTCTTCGAAACCGGCGTCGAGCCATAACCAGAAATCGATCTTGTCGGAGACGCGCACACCGAAGGTGCGATCCCGGCCACCGTGGAATCCATCGACGCTGATCCGCTGGCCATCGATGTGTACCCAACCGGTCCACCGGCCCGGCTCTTTCATGTGATACATGTCGGCCAGCATTCGACCGTCCTTGTCGCGCACCTTCATGGGTAACAGCTCCCACATCGGGGCGGTCGGCTCGTAATAGAGCTCCCACGCGATGCCGGAATCGTTGGGCTCCACGTCAAGACGCCACTTCTTTAGGGGTTCGACGCAGGTCCAGCGCATCGGCCCGGCGGTCAGCTCGCCGCGATCGGAACCGTTGATCGGGCGGCCGGAAAGCAGGTCCCAATGCCGCCCGTCGGCCAGGCTGACCTTGACGTATCCCAACCCGGTGCCGGTGTTCGGGTTGTTGCCGTAGCCGCTGGCCAGCAGCATGGCGCCGTCCGGCGAGGCGGCGAAAAAATAGCAGCGGTCCGACCATGTCGGATCGGGATCGTGCACTTGATCGAAGGTCGTTGGCAGCTGATGGGTGAATGACTCGTCGGCGGCGCTGTAACCCATGAATGCCTTTCTTCCGAGATAGCGAAATCTATTGCCATCGAATGCTTTCGGAGGTCACACAACATCGATGAAAAATTTCTTGCCAAAGCTGGCTCATCAGATACTCAATGGCACAACGCATCCCCTAATATCACTGCATGGAGCCGAGCCGGTGGTGGGGCGACGACCGCGCGATCCTCGACGACGAGGAGGCGCGCAGGCGTCTCCTGGATGCCGCGGGCCGCTGCATCGTCCGTCGGGGCAACGCCCAGATCCGGATGGCCGAAGTGGCCGACGAGGCCGGCGTATCCCGCTCGACGGTGTACCGGTACTTCCCCAATCGTGACGAGGTGTTGCTGGGCCTGATGCTGGCGCGGGTCGACTCGGCGCTGGGCGAGCTGGTCGGCGCGCTGGGTCACCCCGACGACCCGGCGCGCTCGTTGCCCGAGATGGTTCTGGCGCGGGTGGAGTCGGTGGCTGGCAACGCATTGAACGAGGCGCTGTTCGCCGCCGAGAGCACCGCGGTGCCCGCGGCTCTGCAACTCGGGTCGGAGCCGATGGTCGAACTGCTGTTGGTGCACTACGGACCACTGCTGCAACGCTGGAAAGAGGCGGGCAAGCTCTACGCCGATCTCGATCCTCGCTCGATCGTCCAGTGGCTGAACACCACGACGTTGTTCCTGCTGGCGCCGGCGTGGCGGCACCGGCCCGTGGCTGACAAACGCGAATTCGTCGAGCAGTTCTTGGTGCGGGCCCTGGTGCCACAGGTCAGACATTAGTCTCACTTTGTCTGATGTCCAGACATTGAGCTATTTTTGTCTTGGCGACTCATTTCGCGCCCGCCTCTTCGTGGATCCGGTACCGGCGCGCACAGGATGGATACTGATGACAAACCCCGTTGAACAGGCCCTTTCCGTTGTCGGGCTCGCGGCACATCTCGGCCGGGGAATCGGCCGGGTGACCGCCGACGCCATCGTCGGAAGCCGGGCGGGGCTACCCCGCACAGTCGGCGATCTCAACACCAGGGCGCTCTCGAGCGTCATGGGTCGCGACGTCAGGTCGATCCGCGTCCTTGCCAGCGATGCGGGAACCTCGTCGCGGGCACGGCTGGTGCTGACCGGGGACGACGTGCCGGAGTCGGTATTCGTCAAGATCGCGGCGCAGACAGCAGCTACCCGGTTGATGGGTGAGCTGGGCCGGCTGGGCAACACCGAGGTGCGCTTCTACAGCCACCTCGCTCACGAACTGCCGGGAGTCCCGCTCGCCTACGGGGCCGCATTCGACACATGGACCGGTCGGTACCTGCTGGTCCTGGAAGACCTCCCCGAGTCGTGCGTATTTCCCGACACGTTGCACCCGCTGTCCACCGACCAGGCCGGCCTCATCGTCGAGCTACTGGCGACCGTGCACGGAACCTTCTGGGACCGCATGCACCAAACCGGACGCGACCCGCTGGACTGGCTCTACACGCCGTCGGGTGACGTCACTTCCCTGCTGACCGGCTCACTCATGACGACCTCGATCAAGCGCCTGGCCGAGCGGACCTCGATACCGGTCGAGAACGGCCGATTCATCGCCGAGAACTACCGCGCGGCAGCCGCGGTGATCGACACTCCCCCGCACACGGTCATGCACGGCGATGCCCACCCGGGCAACATGTACTTCCGCGATGGCGAGGCGGGACTGTTGGATTGGCAGGCCGTGCGACGCGGACATCCTTCCCGCGAACTGGCCTACACCCTGATCACCAGCCTGACACCGGAAGACCGCCGGACCGCACAGCGCGAGCTGCTCGACGTCTATCGCCAGGCGCTGGCCGCGGCCGGTGGACCCGACCTGGACCGCGAAGACCTGTGGCTGCGCTACCGGCAAGGCGCGCTCTACGCCTACGTCGCGCCGTTGATCACCGCGGGAATGGGCGGAATGCAGGTCGAAGACATCGCCATGGAAGGCTTGCGACGCGGTGTCGCCGCCCTTGATGACCTGGAAACCGTTGCTGCGCTGAAGGTTTCGCTGTAAGCAACCGTCAACGGTCGATCCATCCCATTTGCGCTTCGGCGTGATGACCCCCGACGGCCGGGGTGAGTGCGTCGAGTCGGGCCAGCTGCCCGGGCGTGAGCTCGACGCTGTCTGCACCGACGTTTTCCTCAAGGCGCGCAACCCGTTTGGTCCCCGGTATGGGCACGATGTCGGGCCCCTTGGCGAGCAGCCAGGCCAGTGCGACCTGAGCCGGGGTGGCGCCTGCGTCGGCGCTGATCTCACGCAGCTCGTCCGCGCTGTTGAGGTTGTGCTGGAAGTTCTCGTCGAAAAAGCGCGGATTGGTCTTGCGATAGTCGCTGTCGGGAAGCTCGGTGGTGGATCGGATTGCGCCGGTGAGGAACCCGCGGCCCAGCGGCGAATACGGCACGAACCCGATGCCCAGTTCGCGCAGGACCGCCAATATCCCGTCCTCAGGGTCGCGGGTCCACAGCGAGTATTCCGATTGCACGGCGGTGATGGGATGTGCGGCCTGCGCGCGGCGAATGGTGTTCACCCCGACCTCGGAAAGACCGATATGCCGAATCTTGCCGGCAGCGATCAGCTCTGCCAACGCCCCGACGGTGTCCTCGATCGGGGTGCCGCGATCGAGGCGGTGCTGGTAATAGAGGTCAATGTGGTCGGTCGCCAGCCTTTTCAGCGAGCCGTCGACCGCGACGCGGATGCTGGCGGGGCTGCTGTCGAGGCCATCGCGTCCGGCATGCGAGATCAGGCCGAACTTGGTGGCCAGCACCACCTGATCTCGCCGGCCCTGCAGGGCTCGGGCGAGGAGTTCTTCGTTGATGTAGGGGCCGTAAACCTCGGCGGTGTCGATCAGCGTCACGCCGAGATCGATGGCGCGGTGAATGGTGCGAATGGACTCGGCGTCGTCGAAGCCGCCGATGGAGTAGGCGGCGGACATGCCCATCGCCCCCAAGCCGATACGGCCGACCTGCAGGTCGGCGAGCTGAGCCTGTTTCATGACACCTCTCCTGTTCTCACGTGCGTTTGCGGTGGTCTGGTCAGCAGCCTTCAAGAATCGACAGCGCTTGGAGTCGAGGACCAACGACCCTGGTGGCGTCCGCGCTCGTGTTCCACGATTTGACCTTAGATTGGAGGTCGATCATGACGGACGCGTTGGTGGACACCGACGTACTCAGGAATGCGGTGCAGTTGGCATGCCGGGCCCCGTCTTTGCACAACAGCCAGCCCTGGCAATGGGTCGCCACCGGCTCGCGGTTGTCCCTCTACATCGATGACAGCCGGACTCTGCCCTCTACCGACAAGTCCGGGCGCGAGGCCCTCATCAGCTGCGGTGCCGTGCTCGACCATCTACGCGTCGCTATGGCCGCCGCCGGCTGGACTGCCAACGTCGACCGATTTCCCAACCCGAACAATGCCGATCATCTCGCGTCACTCGATCTCAGCCCGCTGAGCGTTGTCACCGATGACCATCGCCGCCGGGCCGACGCGATCCTGCACCGCCGCACCGATCGGCTCCCCTTCGCCCCACCGAGAAACTGGGAATCCTTCGAACCGGTGCTGCGCAACGCCGCCGGTGCCGCGACAATTCACCTCGACGTGATAGCCGACGAGCTGCGCCCACAACTGGCGAGGGCATCGCGCCTCACCGAGTCGCTGCGGCTCTACGATACGTCGTATCATACCGAATTAGACTGGTGGACTGGTCATTTCGAGAGCTCCGATGGAATTCCGCGCAGTTCACTGTTGTCGGCAGCCGAGAGCGATCGGGTCGACATCGGACGAAGCTTTCCGGTGAGCCCGCACGACAAGCGGCCCACCAGCTTTGGACGAGACCAATCGACAGTGCTGGTTCTGTCAACCGACGGTGATACCCCCGGTGACTCCTTGCGGTGTGGCGAAGCGTTGTCCGCGGTGCTGTTGGAGTGCACGGTGGCCGGGATGGCGACGTGCACACTGACCCAACTCACCGAACTATGGTCCAGCCGCGACCTCATCGGCACTCTGACCGGACGGGCGGCCATGCCGCAACTTCTGATCCGCGTCGGCGAGTCCCTGGTACCGGACGAGGTGCCCGCCATGACACCGCGGCGGCCACTCAGCGAAGTTCTCACATTTGACCCCGATACACCTGGTTGAGCGACAAGCCTCAGAGGGTGGATGCCACCAGACCCGTCAGATCGGCGAGGCGGTGGGAGTAACCCCACTCGTTGTCGTACCAACCGACGATCTTCACCAGGTTGCCAGTCACTTTGGTGAGCCCGGCGTCAAAGATGCACGACGATGGATCGGTCACGATGTCGGAGGAGACGATCGGATCCTCGGTGTAAGTGAGGAAGCCCTTCAGCTCACCATCGGAGGCTGCCGCGAACGCGGCGTTGACCGCCTCGGCGGTGCCCGGCTCGCGGACAGTGGCGGTGAGATCAGTCGCTGAACCGGTGGGCACCGGCACCCGCAGTGCGTACCCGTCGAGCCGGCCCTCGAGCTGGGGCAGCACCAGGCTGATCGCGCGGGCGGCCCCGGTGGACGTCGGCACGACATTGATCGCCGCGGCGCGGGCCCGGCGAAGGTCCCGGTGCGGGCCGTCCTGCAGATTTTGGTCCGGCGTGTACGCGTGAACGGTGGTCATGAGTCCGCGCTCGATTCCGAACACCTCGTCGAGCACCTTCGCCATCGGCGCCAGGCAGTTCGTAGTACACGAGGCGTTGGAGACCACGGTCTGCGTTCCGTCGTAGTCGCGGTGGTTGACACCCATCACGACGGTGAGGTCTGCACCCTTCGACGTCGCCGACACCACCACCTTCTTCGCGCCGCCGTGCAGGTGGCCGCGGGCCTGTTCGGCGGCGGTGAACCGACCTGTCGACTCGATCACGACATCCACGCCGAGATCTCCCCACGGCAGCGCCGCCGGCCCGTCGGCGATGGACCACGCCTTAATTCGCTGCTCTCCGACCACCAGCTCGTCGCCATCGACCGACACGTCGTGCGGTAAGCGTCCGAGCACGGAGTCGTATTTGAGTAGATGCGCCAGAGTCTTGTTGTCCGTGAGGTCGTTCAACGCGACAATCTCGATGTCGCTGGTGCCCGCGGCGCGCTGTATATCCACCGCGCGGAAGAAGTTTCGGCCGACTCGCCCAAAGCCATTCACACCCACCCGGATCGCCATGGTGATCTCCTTTTGGTTCTGTGGTCTGCGGCGCAGCAGCATTTTGCACGCCATCACGAGTCTGACCACACCTGGGGCTGAGCAGCAGAGGCCAAAGTCCCCGCATTCGCCGACTTCAGAATCGGCCACTCGAACTCTCGCCGCGAACCGGTTCCAAATGTTCACGGGGGCTTGGGACCAATGCCCCTAGGGCCCTCGTCGGGATCTCCGTAGCTTCGGGCTGGACATTGGAGTCGACGGAGCCTCCGACTGGCGAGTCACCACACGCACTACCGTCGCGACCGCTGGGAAGTTCACGCTATTCCGCCCTCGATCGCTTACCGTCGCCGGACGTCAGAGCACTCGAATACATTTGGAGCGCAGGTGCCAAATACGCAGACCGACGTCACAACCGCGAGCCGGCAGTTGAGCCAGTTGCGCGACGACGTGGACGATCTCTTGGCTCGATTAGCCGCAGCTGAATCACAGTGGTCCCGATGGCTGACGGGCGTGTCGCCCCAGAATCGATCGAGTGCTCGAAACATGCTGCACTATTGGGCTATTCGGCAATGTGATCTTCGCGACCTGCAGACCCGGCTCGCTGCCTATGGACTGTCCTCATTAGGTCGGAGCGAGCCTCATGTCGAAGGCACCTTACGCCTCGTGAGGTCGGCGATCTGTGCCATGCTCGGTGACGCCTGGCAACAGCCCGCACTGCCCGGCGCCAACGTCGAGTACGGACCCGAACTGCTCCGCCACCGAACGAAGCAGCTGCTGGGCCCGGAGCCCGTCGATCGCGCGACCCGCATCATGGTCACACTCCCCTCCTCGGCCGCCACCGATCCGCACTTGGTTCGCGGGTTGGTTGAACGCGGCGTGAACATTGCACGCATCAACTGCGCGCACGACGATCCCCAGGCATGGCGCTCCATGGCACGACATGTCCGGCAAGCGGCCGAAGCGACCGGTCGAGCCTGCTTGATCGCGATGGACCTGGCCGGCCCAAAGCTACGAACTGGACCACTTGAACCCGGGCCGCGCTGCGTAAAACTCAAGCCGCGCAGGAACGCGCTGGGGCAGGAGACCGCCCCGGCTCGGGCATGGCTGACTGCGGCGGAAGATCCCATCGACCCACCTGAAGCCGGCATGGTGTCGCTGCCCGTGGCCAAGCAATGGCTCAGCCGCCGCCATCACGACGACGTTCTGCTGCTGCACGACACCCGGGGCGCGAAGCGCAGACTGGCGCTGAGAGCCGTTGCCCAGACATCAGGTGCCCCAGGCGGATTCGTCGTCGTTGCCGACAAGACCACCTACCTCGCCACGGGGACGGAGCTGCGCGTCCACGGCGTCAAGGATTCGACACACCTCGGAGAACTTCCGCAAACCGAACAGAGCCTTGTGCTGCATCGCGGAGACGTCCTCGATTTGACTAGCGATTGTTCGCCTGCGCCCCTGGCCGCCGAGTCTGTTCCGCGCATTGGTTGCACGTTGCCCGAGATCTTCGACCATGCACACATTGGGGACAAGGTGCATTTTGATGACGGCCGAATCGGCGGCGAGATAGTCAGCGTGGGTCCTGGCGTCCTGAGGTTACGGATCGACCACGCAGCAGACGCGGGGTCCCGCCTCCGGGCTGGCAAGGGAGTGAACGTACCTGACACCAACCTCCCGATCGCCGCCCTGACCGAGAAGGACCTGTCTGACCTGTCGACGGTCGTCGAGGTAGCCGATCTCGTCGAGATGTCGTTCGTGAGAGAATCTTCCGATGTCGAACAGTTGCTCGACGCGTTGAGCCGCCTCGGCGGCGACTCATTGGGAATCGTGCTCAAGATCGAGACCCGGCAAGCATTCGAACATCTCCCCCAACTGCTGCTTACGGCGATGCGGCATCCGCGCGTAGGTGTGATGATCGCGCGGGGGGACCTTGCCGTCGAGTGCGGATATGAGCGCCTGGCCGAGTTGCAGGAAGAGATTCTCTGGCTGTGCGAGGCCGCGCACCTACCCGTGATCTGGGCAACCCAAGTGCTCGAACAACTCACCAAGACAGGGAATCCCGCGCGCGCAGAGATCAGCGACGCGGCAATGAGCGAACGGGCCGAATGCGCGATGCTCAACAAGGGGCCGTATATCAACGATGCCGTCGTTGTCCTCGACAGCATCCTTCGTCGAATGACCGATCACCACTACAAGAAAAATGCACTGCTGGGGTCCCTGCACTCCTGGCAACCCGGCTCACACCGCGACTAGCAGCGACGAACGGTGGCCGCTCTGTGCTCTTTTGCAAAGCGACTTACGACCTCGTGAGAGGGGCCGTAATGCCCTGGTCGGGGCGCTATCCGGAGAGTACTGTCCGCCAAATTGGGAGTTATTTGAGCGCCCGGATCAGACGGAGACAATATCGCTAAAGGAGTACGCAAATGTCAAACAGCGTAACGGTCCACAACACCCGGGCCCCTCGGCAGCGCGCGCAGGATGCCGAACTATTAAAGGAGTCAGGTGTACACAAGCTCGTCGTCACGGACCGCGACGGCAACTGCTTAGCGTTCGTATTGGCTTGGGACAGTTTCGAGTATGACGCTGAGACCGACACCTATGTGTGCATTGCCGATAGTGATGGCAGAGAACTCATGACGGTGTACACCGCCGGAGAAATCAGGTCAGCACCCGGTGCGAACACCTATGTCGTCACAGCACCGGATGGGTCCAGCGACTCTAGGGCATTGCACGCCCTGTGAGCTATCGGACACCCGGCAAGCGTCACCTTCAATGCGGCGTGTCGCCTCTGTTGTGAGATCGCCGATATGCGCGGTGACAGGGCCAGTAGATCCGACCGCCACCGGGCAAATGGCAGCCGGCTTCGGTGTGCCGGGCTACAAACCGGTAGAGGTCGACCCGCGGGGCTCAATCAGTTGGGGGATTCTTCCGTCTTTGACGTTATGATAGACCGTTCGTACGGTTAGCCGAAGGGTTGAAGATGCCCCGATCGCCTGGTAGACGTGGCGAGATCCTCGACGCGTTTGTCCGCTATGTCGCCGAACGTGGCTACGACAGAACGAATATGGGCGACATCGCCGACGAGCTCGGCATGTCCAAGGGCACCATCGTTCATCATTTCGGAACCAAAGCGCAGATGTTGCGAGAGCTTGAAGAAACCCACCTGACCCTTCAGCTCGATGTGCTACAGATGGTATGGGATCGGCTGGCCGGCCCGCACGAACGCATCGCCGCAATCATTTATGCCGCCGCGCTGCTACAGGTGATCGGGCGCAACGCGACGGTGGCAAGCCAGCGCGAGGTGGTTCAGTTATCCGATGACCCGGCGATGCAGCAAGTGCGTAAGTTGCGCGATCAATTGCAAGCGCTCGCCATTGACGAGATCGGCAACGGGATCCAGAGCGGTGTGTTCCGAAGCGTGGACATCGAATTGGCGGCACTGCAGCTGTGGGGATCGTTGCAGTGGATGTGGGTATGGTTCGATCTTGTCGAATCCCGGACACCCGAACAAATCGGCGCCGCTTTCGTCGATGTGTTTCTCGGCGGGCTGTTACTCGACCGCTTGGGGCTCAGCAAGTGGGCGGACCCCTCCACGAACGTCGTCTCGGTGGTGCGCGATTGCCTTGCCGCGGTAACGGGTGCGACAAATTGACCGCGTAGCGACAGAATGCTCTGCGCGGGAAGGTAATTGGCCGTAGCCGATTTCGACTTGAAGTGCCCAGCCGTCGTCGGCCGGCCTTTCTCCGTGCGTGAGCACGCCAAAGAATCTCACTGTACGACCGGTCGGCCATTTGCTTGGAGCGGCACCGTGTTCGGGCGGCGTTGAACCCCCGCCGGCCGGCAGCGGAGCGCAAATCGTCGCTTAACGACCGCACAGACGCGAGAAGTTCGGGCCCTGCGAAACTGGTGTGCCAGTTTATTGACTGACCGTACGGTCTAATGTCATAGTTGCTGCGTGGCGCAAACGCGGACGACGTGGAGCCGGAGGGCGGGAACCAAGACTCCGGAACGTGGGGCGAAGCGGTCGGAAATCGCCGTTGCTCACGCAGGGTTTGAAATGCCCTCTAACAAAGCGCTTTTCGCGGCGCCGTTACTTTCGGGGCGCTCATGACGACATCAACAGGGGCGGATGCTGCGGACGCGGTGCGCCGGGCGTCGTTACGTCGAGGGCCGCGCCGATGACCACATCGAACGTGATTGGCGGCAGAGTACTCGACAGGATTCGACCCGGGACAGAAGTGGCCGGCGGGTTTTTCCGAATGTGCGTGCTGACCGGTAAAGCCCTGAGGCAGCCGTTCGAATGGCGCGAGTTCATCTGGAATGGCTGGTTCCTGATGCGGGTTTCGCTGCTGCCCACCATCGCCGTGTCGATCCCGGAAACCGTGCTGCTCATCTTCACGCTCAACCTCCTACTGGCCGAGATCGGCGCCGCCGACGTCTCGGGTGCTGGTGCCGCGATCGGCGCGGTCACCCAGCTCGGCCCGATCGTGACGGTGCTGGTGGTGGCCGGCGCCGGCGGCACCGCCATCTGCGCCGACCTCGGCGCCCGCACCATCCGCGAGGAAATCGACGCGCTCGAGGTGCTCGGCATTGACCCGATCCACCGGCTGGTGGTGCCGCGCGTGGTCGCCTCGACGATCGTCGCCGTGCTGCTCAACGGCCTCGTGGTCGCCGTCGGTCTGGGAGGCGGCTACCTGTTCAGCGTCTACCTGCAGAACGTTTCGAGCGGTGCCTACCTCTCGACGTTGACAGCGCTCACCGGCCTGCCCGAGGTGGTGATCGCGTTTATCAAGGCCGCGACGTTCGGGCTGATTGCCGGCCTGGTCGGCTGTTATCGCGGGCTGATCGTCCGCGGCGGATCCAAAGGCCTCGGCACTGCGGTCAACGAGACGGTGGTGCTGTGTTTCATCGCGCTGTTCGCGGTCAACGCGGCGCTGACCACCATCGGGGTCCGGTTCGGAACGGGGCGCTGACGTGGCGACGGCTGCCGCACGGCATGTCCGCTTCCCGCGGGTGACCGCCACCCTCGGTCGATACGGCGAGGCCCCGGTCCGGCTGATGGTCGAGATCGGGCAAATGGTCTGGTTCGCACTGAACGCAGTCGGGCAGATCCCCTACGCCCTGCACAACTACCGCAAAGAGCTGCTGCGGATGGTTGCCCAGATGGGGATGGGCACCGGCGCGATGGCCGTGGTCGGTGGCACCGCCGCCATCGTCGGCTTCATCACCCTGTCCGCGGGCTCGCTGGTCGCCATCCAGGGCTACGCGACGCTGGGCAACATCGGTGTCGAGGCATTCACCGGATTCTTGGCCGCGCTGGTCAATGTGCGGTTCGTGGCGCCGGTGGCCGCCGGTCAGGCGCTGGCCGCCACGGTCGGCGCCGGCGCCACCGCCGAACTGGGCGCCATGCGCATCAGCGAGGAGATCGACGCCCTGGAAGTAATGGGTATGAGGTCGATTGCCTATCTGGCGTCGACCCGGGTGGTGGCGGGTCTCGTCGTCATCATCCCGCTCTACGGGTTCGCGATGACCATGGCCTTCCTGTCCCAGCAGGTCACCACGGTTTTGTTCTACGGGCAGTCCATCGGCACCTACAACCACTATTTCCACACGTTCCTGCGCCTCACCGACGTGGGCTGGTCGTTCGCGGAAGTGATCCTGGTTGCGCTGGTCGTGATGACCACCCATTGCTACTACGGCTACAACGCCACCGGCGGGCCGGTCGGCGTCGGTGAAGCGGTCGGCCGGTCGATGCGGCTGTCCTTGATCACGATCGTCCTGGTGGTCGTACTGACCGCGATGGCGGTCTACGGCAAAAGCCCGAACTTCAACCTCACCGTGTAGCGGCCATGACGACCCCGGCGAAAGAGAACCCGCTACGTATCCCGCCGTACAAGACCGCGGCTGCGGTGTTCTTGGTGGTCGCTACCGCGGTATTAGCGCTCGTGTGGTTGCAGTTTCGGGGCGAGCTCACGCCGAAGACAACCTTGACGATGTTGGCTCCCCGGGCCGGTTTGGTGATGGATCCGGGGTCCAAGGTCACCTACAACGGCGCGGAAATCGGCCGGGTTTCCAGCATTTCGGAGACCCAGCGGGACGGAATACCGGCGGCCAAGTTCGTCTTGGACGTGAATCCGCGTTACGTCAAGCTGATTCCGGCCAATGTGGACGCCAAAATCAAGGCCACCACGGTGTTTGGCAACAAGTATGTGTCCCTGACCTCGCCCAAAAACCCTACACCGCAACGCATCACACCGCAGCAAGTGATCGATGCGAGGTCCGTGACGACCGAGTTCAATACGTTGTTCGAGACGCTTAACTCGATCACGGAGAAGGTGGATCCGGTCAAGGTGAACCTGACGCTGGCCGCGGCCGCGCAGGCATTCACCGGGCTGGGCGACAAGTTCGGGCAGTCGATCGTCAACGGCAACGCCATCCTCGACGACATCAATCCGCAAATGCCGCAGATCCGACATGACATTCAACGGCTTGCGGCGCTTGCCGACACCTACGGCAACGCCGCACCGGATCTGTTCGACGCCCTCAACAACTCCGTGATCACGGCGCGCACGCTGCACCGCCAGGAAGCCGACCTGGACGGCGCGCTGTTGGCCGCGGCCGGATTGGGCAACACCGGCGAAGACATATTCGCCCGCGGCGGGCCCTACTTCCAGCGCGGGGCCGCCGATCTGGTGCCCACCGCCCAGCTGCTCGACACCTACAGCCCCGAGATCTTCTGCACCATCCGCAACTACTACGACGAAGAACCCCATGCCTACGAGACGACGGGCGGCGGCAACGGCTACGCGCTGCACACCATGACCGAGCTGACGTCAGGGTTAGGAGCCCTACTGACGCTGCCTGGGCTGGCCGGCGTGGCGCTCTCGGGGGGCCTGCTGGGGCTTGCCGGAGTGGTAGGCGGGGCGCCGAATCCCTATGTGTACCCGGACAATCTGCCGCGGGTGAACGCTCGCGGCGGCCCCGGGGGTGCGCCGGGTTGCTGGCAGGCCATCACCCATGATCTATGGCCGGCACCGTCTCTGGTGGTGGACACCGGCGCCAGTCTCGCGCCGTACAACCACCTCGACACCGGCTCCCCGTACGCGATCGAGTACGTGTGGGGCCGCCAAGTCGGGGACAACACGATCAACCCATGAAAATCACCGGCTCCGCTATCAAACTCGGCATCGTCTCGTTGGTGCTGCTGCTGATCACCGTGTCGATCGTCGTGGTGTTCGGTCAGATGCGCTTCAACAGCACCAACAGCTATTCCGCTGAGTTCAGCAATGCCACCGGGCTCAAAGACGGCCAGTTCGTCCGCGCCTCCGGAGTGGAGGTCGGCAAGGTCAAAAAGGTGCAGCTGGTCGAACGCGGCACTCGGGTACGGGTGGACTTCGATGTCGACCGCGCGATACCGCTCTATCAGTCGACGACCGCGCAGATCCGTTATCTCAACCTGTTCGCCGACCGCTACCTGGAGCTCAAACGCGCCGAGGGCGAGGGCGCTGACCGGGTCCTGCCGCCGGGTGGATTCATCCCGCTGTCTCGAACGTCACCGGCACTGGATCTCGACGCCCTGATCGGTGGTTTCAAGCCGCTGTTCCGGGCGCTCGATCCGGAAAAAGTCAACACCATCGCGTCGGCAATCATCACCGTGTTTCAGGGCCAGGGCGGCACCATCAACGACATCCTCGACCAGACCGCGCGGCTGACAGCGCACATTGCCGAACGCGACCAGGCGATCGGCGAGGTGGTCAAGAACCTGAACATCGTGCTGGACACCACGGTTCGGCATCGCAAGGAGTTCGACCAGACCGTCGACAACTTCGAGAAATTGATCACCGGATTGACGAATCACGCCGACCCGCTGGCCGCCGGCACCGCGAACATCAGCAACGCCGCCGGAACGGTGGCCGACCTGTTGGCCGAGAACCGCGATCTGCTGCACAAGGAGATCAACTACCTGCAGGCTCTGCAGCAGCCGCTCGTCGACCAACGCGATCAGCTCGACGATCTGATCCACAAGACGCCAACCGCGCTCAACCTGATCGGACGCAGCATCGGCCTCTACGGAGACTGGGTGAACTTCTACCTCTGCGACCTCACGATCAAGTGGAACGGGCTACAGGCCGGCGGCCCGGTCCGCACGGTCAGGATCTGGCAGCAGCCCACGGGTAGGTGCACGCCGCAATGAGAACACTGACGGAATTCAACCGCAGCCGTGCCGGGCTGATGGGCGCCGGCGTGCTGGTGCTCGTCGTCGCCGTCGGCCAGAGCTTCACCAGTGTCCCGATGCTGTTCGCGAGTCCCAGCTATTACGGACAGTTCACCGACACCGGTCAACTGAACAAGAACGACAAGGTGCGCATCACGGGTGTGAATGTCGGCACGGTGCAGGCGCTCGACATCGACGGCGACCACGTCGTGATCAAGTTCTCCATCGGCGCCAACACCATCGGCACCGAGAGCCGGCTCGCGATCAAGACCGACACCATCCTGGGTAAGAAGGTGCTCGAGATCGAGCCGCGGGGAACCCAGACGTTGCGGCCCGGGGGTGTGTTGCCGCTGGGCCAAAGCACCACTCCCTATCAGCTCTACGACGCGGTCTTCGATGTCAACAAGGCCGCCGCGGGCTGGGACATCGACAGCGTCAAGCAATCGCTGAATGTGTTGTCGCAGACCATCGATCAGACCTACCCGCACCTGAGCCCCGCCCTCGACGGTCTGGCCAAATTCTCCGACACCATCGGCAAGCGCGACGAACAGGTCAAGCACCTGCTCGCTCAGGCCAACCAGGTAGCCAGCGTGCTCGGCGACCGCAGCGAACAAATCAACCGGCTGCTCGTCAACGCCAAGACGCTGCTGGCCGCGTTCAACCAACGCGGCCGGGCCATCGATGCCCTGCTGCAGAACATTTCCGCCCTCTCGGCACAGGTGCAGGGATTCATCAACGACAACCCGAACCTGAATCCCGTGCTCGAGCAGTTGCACGCCCTCAGCGACGTGCTGGTGGCACGTAAGGACGACCTTGCTCAAACCCTCACGTATGTAAGCCAATTCGCCGCATCGCTAGGCGAATCCGTCGCGTCCGGGCCGTTCTTCAAGATAGTCCTGTCCAATCTGCTGCCGTACTGGGTCTTGCAGCCATTTGTCGACGCCGCCTTCAAGAAGCGTGGGATCGACCCGGAGGACTTCTGGCGCAGCGCCGGCCTGCCCGCGTTCCGCTGGCCCGACCCCAACGGCACCCGGTTCCCCAACGGCGCGCCGCCGCCCGCACCCCCGGTGTCAGAAGGCACCCCGGATCATCCGGGGCCGGCCGTCCCACCGGGAACGGCGTGTTCGTACGTGCCGGGACCCGGCGCCCTGCCGCGGCCGTGGAACCCGTTGCCCTGCGCGGGAGTAGACGTCGGACCGTTCGGCGGCAGTTTCCCGGCACCGATCGACGTGCAGACGTCGCCGCCGAACCCGAACGGGTTGCCGCCAACACCGGGAATCCCGATCGCCGGGCGGCCAGGCGAGCCGCCTCCGGACGTCCCGGGCACACCGGTGCCGCTGCCGCCCAACGCGCCGCCTGGGGCGCGCACCGAGAACCTGCAACCAGCCGGCCCCACCCCGCCACCGTCGGCGTTCGCGCCAGGGCTGCCGCCGGGGCCACCCGCGTCCCCGGGATCCGGGCAGCAGCTCCCGGCACCGTTCATCAGCCCCGGCGGCACGGGTGGTAGTGGCATCACAGGAGGTAGCCAGAATTGAGCAGCATCTTCGCTATCCGCCGCTTGCCGCTCCGGAAGGTCATCGGAGCGCTGGTGCTGGTGCTGGCCATCATCGCCGGGTTCGTCGGCTGGCGGCTCTACCAAAAGTTGACCACCAACACCGTGACCGCTTATCTCCCAGCGGCGAACGCGCTCTACTCCGGGGACAAAGTCCAGATCATGGGCGTTCGCGTCGGTTCAGTCGACAAGATCGAGCCGGCCGGCGGGAAGATGAAGGTGACGTTTCACTACGACAACAAATACAAGGTGCCCGCCAACGCGTCCGCCGTAGTCGTGAACCCGACCCTGGTGGCGTCGCGGAGCATTCAGTTGGAGCCACCCTACAAAGGTGGCCCGGTGATGGGTGATAACGCGGTCATCCCCATCGAGCGCACGCAAGTGCCGACGGAGTTCGACCAACTGCGCGAGAGCGTCGCCAACACCATCAACAAACTCGGCCCGACGCCCGAACAGCCCAAGGGCCCCTTCGGTGACCTCGTTGAGGCTTTCGCCGACGGATTGGCCGGCAAGGGCAAGCAGATCAACACCACGCTGAACAGCCTGTCGCAGGCGCTCACCGCGCTCAACCAGGGCCGTGGCGACTTCTTCGCGGTGGTGCACAGCCTGGCGATGTTCGTCAACGCCCTGCACAAAGACGACCAGCAGTTCGTTGCGTTGAATCGCAACCTGGCCCAATTCACCGACAGGTTGACCGGGTCTGGCGGGGACCTCGCCGATGCGATACAGCAGTTCGACAGCCTGCTCACCACACTGCGCCCGTTCCTGGCCAAGAACCGCGGGGTGCTCGCGCACGACATCGACAACCTCGCCAACCTGACCACCACGCTGGTCCAACCCGAACCGCTGAACGGTTTGGAGACCGCCCTGCATGTCCTGCCGACGCTGGAGACGAACCTCAGCCAGATTTACCACCCGGCGCACGGCGCGGTCATGTCCATCCCGGCAATCCCGAACTTCGCGAACCCAATGCAGTTCATGTGCAGCATGATTCAGGCCGGCAGTCGGCTGGGCTATCAAGAATCCGCCGAACTGTGTGCGCAGTACCTGGCGCCAATTCTCGATGCGATCAAGTTCAACTACTTGCCGTTCGGGCTGAACCTGTTCAGCACCGCCGAGGCGCTGCCCAAGGAAGTCGCCTACTCCGAGCCCCGGCTGCAGCCGCCGAACGGGTACAAGGACACCACGGTTCCCGGGGTCTGGGTGCCTGATACCCCGTTGTCGCACCGCAACACCCAGCCCGGCTGGGTCGTCGCGCCGGGCATGCAGGGCACCCAGGTGGGGCCGATCACGGCGGGCCTGCTGACCCCCGAATCGCTGGCCGAACTGATGGGCGGCCCGGACATCGCACCTCCGCCGTCGGGACTCCAGACGCCGCCGGGACCGCCGAATGCGTACGACGAGAACCCGATAGTGCCGGTCATCGGGCAGAACCCGCCGCAGGTGCCGATCCCGCCACCGGCACCGGGACCGGGTGTGGTCCCGGGACCGGTTGCACCGACGCCCGCGCCCGCTCAGGCTGCCGCATCGACGGGACCGGGATCGTGACAGACACGCTAACCAAGCAGTGTTCAACCGCGTTGCGCGCGTTGGGTTCTCGCACTCGGCACCGGACCTGGCAGGGGCTGGCTCTGCTGGGGGCTGCCGTAGCGCTGACGTCGTGCGCGAACTGGCGCGGAATCGCGAATGTGCCGATGCCCGGTGGTCCGGGCAGCGGGCCCGGCTCCTACACCGTCTACGTGCAGATGCCCGACACGCTGGCCCTGAACCTCAACAGCCGGGTACGGGTGGCCGATGTCTTTGTCGGCACGGTGCGCGCGATCGAACTGAAGAACTGGGTCGCCACGCTGACGCTACGTGTGGACAAGAGCGTCAAGTTACCCAAGAACGCCACGGCCAAAATCGGGCAGACAAGCCTCCTGGGTTCTCAGCATGTGGAGCTGACCTCGCCGCCCAACCCGTCACCGGAGCTGCTGAGGGACGGCGACACCATCCCGCTGAAGAATTCGTCCGCCTACCCGACGACGGAGCAGACGCTGGCCAGTCTCGCCTTGATCTTGCGCGGAGGCGGCATCCCGAACCTCGAAGTGCTGCAGAACGAGGCCTACAACATCCTGAACGGGCGCGCCGACCAGATCCACGCCTTCCTCGGCAAGCTCGACACCTTCACCGCCCGACTCGACGAGCAACGCGAGGACATCACCCGAGCGATCGATTCCACCAACCAGTTGTTGGCGTACGTGAGCTCACGCTCGGACGTCCTGGAGCGGGTCCTCACCGAATTCCCGCCGCTGATCAAACATTTCGCTGACAAGCAGAACCTCTTGATCGACGCGGTTGACGCGACCGGACGGCTCAGCCAGGTTGCCGACCAATACCTGTCCGCCTCGCGAAGCGACCTGCACCAGGACCTGCTGTCGCTACAGTGCCCGTTGCGGGAACTCGGCCGTGCCTCACCGTATCTGATCCGCGCGCTCAAGCTGATCGCCGTCCGGCCATTCGACATCGACTCAGTGCCGAAGGCGTTCCGCGGCGACTACTTCAACCTGTCGCTCACGCTCGACCTGACCCTCAGCTCTGTCGACAACGCTGTCCTCACCGGGACCGGATTCTCCGGATCGCTGCGCGCGCTCGAGCAATCGTGGGGCCGCGACCCCGAAACGATGATCCCCGACGTCCGGTACACGCCGAACCCTAACGACGCGCCGGGCGGGCCGCTGGTCGAAAGGGCGGATAGGCAATGCTGACCCGCTTCATCTGGCGCCAGCTGATCCTGTTCAGCATTCTGAGTGTGGTTACGGCGATCGCCTTGGGGTGGTACTACCTGCAGATTCCTACCGCGGCAGGGATTGGCCAGTACACGCTGAAGGCGGACCTGCCCGCGTCGGGCGGTCTGTACAAAACGGCCAACGTGACTTATCGCGGTCAAACCATCGGCACGATCACCAGCGTCGAACCGACCGAGACCGGCGCGCGAGCGACCATGAGTATCGCCGACAGCTACAAGATCCCGATTGACGCGTCGGCGAACGTGCATTCGGTGTCGGCGGTCGGTGAGCAGTATCTGGACCTGGTGTCGGCAGGCAATCCGGACCAATACTTTTCGCCGGGGCAGACCATCACCAAGGGCACCGTGCCCACCGAGATCGGGCCGGCGCTCGATGCGGCCAACCGCGGGCTAGCCGCGCTACCCAAGGACAAGATCGCGTCGCTGCTTGACGAAACAGCCCAAGCGGTCGGCGGTTTGGGCCCCGCGCTGCAACGCCTGGTCGATGCGACGCAGGCGATCGCCGGCGACTTCAAGACCAACATCGGCGACGTCGACGCCATCATCCAAAACTCCGGGCCGATCATCGACAGCCAGGTCGATTCGGGTGATTCGATCCGGCGCTGGTCGCACAACCTGGACATCCTGGCCGCGCAGAGCGCGGAAAACGATCAGCACGTGCAAAGCATTTTGACCCAGGCCGCGCCGACCGCCGATCAGGTCAACGCGGTGTTCGGCGACGTCCGCGAGTCGCTGCCGCAGACACTGGCGAATCTCGAGATCGTGCTCGACATGCTCAAGCGCTACCACAAGGGCGTCGAGCAACTGCTGGTGGCCTATCCGCAGGGCGCATCGGAAGGCCAGACGGTAACGACGCCCTTCCCGGGCTACGCCGCGCTCGGCACCTCGCTGACGATCAACCAGCCCCCGCCGTGCCTGACCGGCTTCCTCCCGGCAACTCAGTGGCGGTCTCCGGCGGATACCAGCCTGGCGCCCATGCCGTCCGGAACATATTGCAAAATCCCGCAGGATACTCCCGCCAATGCGGTGCGCGGGGCACGCAACATTCCGTGTGTCGATGTCCCCGGTAAACGCGCCGCGACGCCGCGGGAGTGCCGCGACCCCAAACCCTACGTTCCGGCGGGCACCAACCCCTGGTACGGCGACCCGAACCAGATCCTGACCTGCCCCGCGCCCGGGGCGCGCTGCGACCAGCCGGTGAAGCCCGGTCAGGTGATGCCCGCGCCATCGATCAACAACGGCATGAACCCGGCGCCCTCGGACCGAGTCGCCGGGACGCCGCCGCCGACCAGTGACCCCTTGACCCGGCCCGGGTCCGGGACCGTGCAGTGCAACGGGCAGCAGCCAAATCCCTGCGTGTATACCCCCAGCGGGCCTCCCCCGGCGGTTTACAGCCCACAGAGCGGTGAACTGGTGGGGCCCGATGGCGTCAGGTACTCGGTCGAAAATTCGAGCAAAACAGGAGACGACGGATGGAAGGACATGCTGGCGCCCGTCGGCTGAGCCCCACCGCCCGTGCGTCCTCGACGGCTCCGAGATGTTGCCGAGTAGTCGACTCAGGTCGGCTCTATTATCCACGGCACGTTCAATCTTGGTGATTTACAGTGCTTTTCGCTTGGGTCCTGACCGTCGTCTAACCGCGCTACCTCGTCGTGCAGCTGCCCCGATTCGGCGGCCGGTTCGGCGGAGCCGTTGACACTGACCGCACGTACAGTCATATACTGTGCAGGATGGGCCGTGGCTTCGCACACCCGGCTGGCTGAACACCCCGCCGGCGAGCCGGTGAACACAGAGATCGGAGCGAAATGCCGGAAGTGATTGGCCTAGGCCAGCTCCGGAGTAACGCGTGTACGTATCTCGAGCGGGTTGCCGCCGGGGAGACGATCGATGTCGTCCGTCGCGGCAAGTTGGTGGCGCGGATCGTGGCCGTCGGTGACTGGAGGGTGGCTCCGATCCCGGCCCGATCTGTGAAAGCCGTGGCACCGGACGTCGGTGGGTGGGTCGGACTTGACGAACTGCGAACTCGGGCCGGGCGGTGCTTCGATCGGGTTGCGGCCGGGGAGACGATCTATGTCGTCCGTGGCGGCAAGCTACTCGCGCGGATCGTGTCGGCCGATGACTCGAGGATGACCCCGGTCCCGGCGGACGCTGGTCGGCAAATCGAGCTTGACGAACTGCGAAAGCGTGCGGGGCGGTGCTTCGATCGGGTTGCGGCAGGGCAGACGATTGAGGTCATCCGTCGCGGCAAGCTGGTTGCTCGTATCGTGTCAGCCGAGGAACGACGCCCGAACCGACCGGTGATGCTCCCCGTATCAGTGTCCTCATCGTGACGGCCGATGGCCCCGACCCGGCAGTAGGCCCGGCGTCCGGGCCGTCGCTGAGTTCCGCGCCGACGAACGGCCCGCGGACGCGGGACTTCGGTCCCTATCGCCGGCATTTCTGAACTGGTCGGATTCAGGTGTGGCTCACTACCCCCCCGGCAGAGCAGAACCGATGGCAATGAAGGCACCGACGCGGCCGGGGACCACAATCGTGACCCTGACGATGAATCCGGCGCTCGACATCACCACGCATACCGATCGGGTCGTCCCCACCGACAAAGTGCGATGCGGGCTGCCCCGTTACGATCCCGGCGGCGGAGGAATCAACGTCGCGCGAATCGCCCATGTGCTCGGCGCGTCGGTATCGGCGATCTTTCCGGCAGGCGGCCATGCCGGCGACAAGGTGACCGATCTGGTCGCCGACTCAGGGGTGCCGGTGCAGCGGATCACCGTGGCTCACTCGACCAGGGAAAGCTTCACGATAGACGAGAACACGACCGGGCAGCAGTACCGGTTCGTGCTGCCAGGTCCGTCGCTCACCGATGCCGAGCAGACTGAGTGCCTCGACAAACTCAGCGCCGCGGCAGCATCCGCGGACTTCGTCGTGGCGAGCGGCAGCCTGCCGCCCGGTGTGCCTCCCGACTTTTATCAGCGGGTCGCCGACATCTGTCGCGAGCGCGGTGCGCTGTTGATTCTCGACACCTCCGGGGCTGGACTGCGTCATATTTCTTCCGGCGTCTTTCTGCTCAAGCCGAGCGTACGAGAACTACGCGAATGTTTCGGACGGGAACTCATCAGCGAGTCAGAGCAGCTCGCCGCGGCGCACGAACTCATCGACCGCGGCTGCGCTCAGTCCGTCGTCGTGTCACTGGGGTCCAAGGGCGCTCTGCTTGCCACATCGACCGGCAGCCAACGTTATTCGCCGGTAACCGTGCCGTCGGGCAGCGGCGTGGGCGCCGGCGACGCCATGACTGCCGGCATCACCGTGGGCCTTACCCGTGGCTGGCAACTCGACAAGGCGGTGCGGCTGGGCATCGCGGCAGGTGCAGCCATGCTGCTGACTCCCGGCACCGCCCACTGCCCCCGTGCAGATGTCGAGAGGTTCTTCGAGATCGCCGCCGACCCAGAAGACATCGACACGCCGAGGCGCCGCGACGGGGAACAGCGGCTCGCGATCGCAGACCCATGGACGTCCACTCAACCGAGGACATCACCATGACACTGCCGGTCACCGTCGACCCGCGCTACCACGACGCCGTGATCTTCAACCTCGACACCGTCTTGAGCGACACCGAGGGTGTTCCGGTGATCGAGTCGACGATCAAGCTGGTGCAAAAGTTGCTCGACGCCGGCGTCGCCACGGCGGTCTACGCGTCGCGGCCGGACGGTCAACAGCTCTTGAAATCCGCAGGAATTGATGTCCTTTTCGGTGTCTGTGTCGATGGCACCCCCGATGTGGTCCTCGTTGAAGCCACCCGCCGACTCGGCGTGCGCCCGGGACGGTCCGTCGCCGTGGACTACACCGGTGCCGGGGTGGCGGCGGCCCACAATGGCGGTTTCGCACTCGTCATCGGTGTCGACAGCGCCGGGCCGGCCGGCAAATTACTCAGCTGCGGAGCCGACGTCGTGGTTGCGGAACTCGAGGACGTCGCTGTTCGCACGGGTGACAGGCAAATGTCGAACCTCCCCGATGCGGTGCGGTCATACGGTCAGATCATCGGTGTTCTCGGCGCCCGAGAACCAGTGTTGTTTCTCGACTACGACGGGACCTTGTCCCCCATCGTCAGCGATCCCGGCGCCGCCGCCCTCGTCGACGGAGCGGCCGAGGCGCTGGAAAGCCTGGCGGCGCAATGCCCCGTCGCCGTACTGAGCGGCCGAGACCTCGCCGATATCCGCAGCCGGGTACAGATACCGGGTATCTGGTACGCGGGCAGCCACGGCTTTGAGCTGACGGAACCGGACGGCACCTACCACCGAAACGAAGAGGCCGCCGCCGCCGTCGGGGTCCTTGAGCGGGCAGCGGCCGAGTTGGGCGAGAGTCTGGCGCAGATTCCCGGGGTGCGCGTGGAGCACAAACGCTTCGCGGTCGCGGTTCACTACCGCGAAGTCGCACCGGAGCACGTCGGCGAGATCGTCTCCGCCGTACACAAACTCGGACAGCGAGATGGTCTACGCCTGACGAACGGGCGCATGCTGGTCGAGCTGCGGCCCGATATCGACTGGGACAAAGGGACCACGCTGGCCTGGATCCGTGATCGCATCGACCCTACTGGTTCCCTGCTGCCCATCTACATCGGCGACGACCTCACAGACGAAGACGCGTTCGACGCAATCCAATTCGACGGCATCGGGATCGTGGTGCGCCACGACGAGGATGGCGACCGAAAGACGGCCGCCCGTTTCGCTCTGCAGGGTCCGGATGCGGTGCGGGAGTTCATTCGGCGCGGGTCGAATTGGCTGGCGAACAAAAACCAGACATCTTCCACGGCTTGGGATTTCACCTTTGACGCCTATGACCCACAGAGCGAGAAGCTTCGTGAGTCGTTATGCACGGTGGGAAATGGCTACTTCGCGACTCGGGGCGCAGCGCCCGAATCGAAGGCCGACCAGGTGCATTATCCGGGCACCTATGCCGCCGGTGTCTACAACCGTCTCGTCGACGACGTATCGGGCACCGAAATCGACAACGAGAGTCTGGTCAACCTGCCCAACTGGCTTGCGTTGACCTTCCGCGTCGACGGCGGCCCCTGGTTCGACATCGACGCGATCAGGGTGCTGTCGTACCGACAAAACCTAGACCTTCGCGGCGCGATACTGACGAGGGAGGTGCGCTTCTGCGACGAAGCGGGACGCACCAGTTCGCTGAAGCAGCAACGATTTGCCGCAATGCACATGCCCCACGTCGGCGCCCTGCAGACGACGATCGTCGCCGAGGATTGGTCAGGGACCATCGAGATACGCTCGACGCTGGACGGCAACGTGACGAACTCGCTCGTGGAGCGGTATCGCGATTTGGCCAACCATCATCTCGGGTTGGTGGAAAAGCGTGAGATCTCAGGCAATTCCGTACTGCTGTCAGTTCGGACGACCCAATCGCGCATTCCCATTGCCATGGCGGCGCGGAGCGTCGTGTGGCGGGACGGGACTGCCGTCCCGGCCACCTATCGCCTGGTCGACCAGGGAGCAGAAATCGGTCACGATATCACCGTCGAACTGTCACTCGGAGAGACGCTGACGGTGGAGAAGACCGTAACCCTCTTCACCGGACGCGATGCCGCGACGTCCGAACCAGCTGTCGATGCCGAGCGCTGGCTGAGCCGTCTCGGCAGGTTTGCCGAGTTGCGCAACGGGCATCTCAACGACTGGCGACATCTGTGGGAGCGCCTGTCCATCGAGTTCGAAGACTTCACCGACGAATCGCGCATCCTGCGACTGCATCTCCTGCATCTGCTTCAGACGGTTTCCCCCAACAGTTGTGATCTCGATGTCGGGATACCGGCTCGCGGACTGCACGGCGAGGCATACCGCGGGCACATCTTCTGGGACGAGCTGTTCATCTTCCCGGTGCTCAACTTACGACTACCCGCGATCACCCGGTCGCTGCTGGGATACCGCTACCGGCGCCTGTCCGAGGCACGTCACGCCGCGCAGGCGGCCGGCTACTCCGGTGCGATGTTCCCGTGGCAATCCGGCAGCGATGGACGCGAGGAAAGCCAACGCCTGCACCTCAATCCGCGCAGTGGCCGGTGGAACCCCGACGGGAGCGCTCGTGCGCACCACATTGGCATCGCCGTCGCCTACAGCGCGTGGAAGTTTTATCAGGTCACCGGAGATCTCGCCTACCTGATCGACTATGGCGCGGAGCTGCTGGCCGAGATCGCCCGCTTCTGGGTAAGTAGGGCCAGCTACGACCAGGAACGCGAACGCTACAGCATCCGGGGCGTCATCGGGCCCGATGAATTCCACTCGGGCTACCCCGACGCGCCGTACGACGGCATCGACAACAACGCCTACACCAACGTGATGGCTGTCTGGGTGATCATGCGCGCCCTCGACGCACTGAAACTGCTACCACTGCCGAACCGACTCGACTTAATAGAGACCCTCGGACTGCGCAGTGACGAACTGGCGCACTGGGAAACCGTGAGTCGACGGATGTGCGTCCCGTTTCACGACGGCCTCATCAGCCAGTTCGAGGGCTACGGCGAGTTGGAAGAACTGGATTGGGACGGTTATCGGAGGCAGTACGGCAATATCCAACGCCTCGACCGCATCCTCGAGGCGGAAAACGATGACGTGAACCGATACAAGGCGTCCAAGCAGGCCGACGTCCTCATGCTGCTTTACCTGATGTCCGCGACGGAGTTGTGTGAGCTGCTCGACCGGCTCGGCTATCGCTTCATCGCCGACAAGGTCCCAGAGATGGTGGACTACTATCTGGCCCGCACGTCGCACGGGTCGACGCTCAGCGGTGTCGTGCATACCTGGGTGCTCGCCCGGGCCAACCGCGATCGTGCCATGGAGTTCTTCCGACAGGCACTGAAGTCCGACGTCTCAGACATCCAGGGCGGCACCACATCCGAAGGCATCCATCTGGCGGCCATGGCCGGCAGCGTCGACCTGTTGCAGCGGTGCTTCACCGGGATGGAAACCCGGTCCGACCGCATCATCCTCTCGCCGTACTGGCCGGAAGAACTTGGCGTGCTGGCATTCCCGATCCACTACCGCGGTCTGCACCTGCACCTGCGGGTCAGCGGAAAGGGCGTGATGATCAGTGTGGATCCACGCGACGCTGCCGGAGTCGAAGTGGAATGCCGCGGTCGAGTCGTTCAACTTATGCCCGGCACCACTATCCGATTTCCCGGCTAAACGTCGGCGGTACGATCGCAATTCGTGCAACGGCGAGTGGTGGAGATAGCACAGATGTGGTCATCATGCCCGGCCTTGGTGAACGGCGATGCCTACCCGTGATCGTTCATGCGGCTGGAACCAGAAGCTGGCTCACGCGCAATGTGTGGGTGTTATCTGCTGTTTCGTTCCTCCAAGACACCGCCAGCGAATTGCTGTATCCGCTGTTACCCATCTACCTGACCACAGTTCTTGGTGCGCCGCCCGCCGTTGTGGGAGCCGTCGAAGGCGCGGCCGAGGGGGCGGCGTCGCTGACAAAACTGACGGCTGGACCGCTCGGAGATAGGTTTGCGCGGCGTCCGCTGATCGCGGCCGGCTACGGTATGGCCGCGCTCGGCAAGGTGATCGTTGCGGTCGCCGGCGCCTGGCCCGGGGTCCTGGCCGGACGCGTGGTCGATCGCGTCGGCAAGGGTATCCGGGGCGCCCCGCGCGACGCACTGCTGGTAGACGGAATCGACGAAGGCAGCCGCGGTCGGGTGTTCGGGTTTCACCGCGCGATGGACACACTCGGCGCGGTTGTCGGACCGCTAATCGGGCTCGCCGGATACGAGTTACTCGATCATCAGATTGTGCCGTTGCTATACATCGCGATCGTTCCGGCCGTCCTGAGTGTGGCCCTGGTCGCGGTGGTGCGGGAACGTCCCCGGCCCGTTGAGCGTGCACACCGACCACGGGTGGCGACGAGCCTGCGTGAACTGCCCGGCCGATACTGGCGGGTGATCGGGCTGCTCGCAGCCTTCGGCGTCGTCAACTTCCCTGATGCCCTAATTCTGTTGCGCCTCAAAGAGATCGGATTCTCGGTGGCCGAAGTGATATTGGCCTACGTGGGATACAACATGGTATATGCGTTGGGCAGTTACCCGGCCGGATCACTCGCTGATCGCATCCCGAAACCCATGGTATTCGGGATAGGCATGGCCTTTTTCGCGGCCGGCTACATCGGGCTCGGACTCACCACCGACAAAGTCGCGGCGTGGCTCATCCTCGGGCTGTACGGGCTGTTCACCGCATGCACTGACGGCGTCGGAAAGGCCTGGATCTCCGGGCTCGTTCCCGCCGAGTTGCAGTCGAGCGCGCAAGGCATATTTCAGGGTGCGGCGGGCTTCGCGGTTTTGTCGGCAGGCCTGTGGGCCGGCCTGCTGTGGGGAGCGAGAGGCCAACTGCCACTACTGGTCTCAGGAATCGCCGGTGGCTTCTTTGCGGCAATCCTTCTCGTTCTCTCGATCGGTGCGTGGATCCGCACCAAATCCAGCGCTAGATCGGGCTGAATGACTGCAGACGAGATGAGCCGGGGCGGGCAACCCTGCCGTCCCGGTGACCTTGAGAGGATGCATCCCAGCTGCTGAAGCCACCTCGCGTCGCACTGTTACCAGTTCGGGTGACCTTCGGCCCTGGCACCGTGCGCACCGCCGTGAAAGGTTGGCATTTGTGGCGCTATTGCAGGTAAACGCGGGTCGAGCGGACTGCTTGACGCGCTACGAGAGGACAGGTCATGAGTACATCCGGGTACGTCCGCTTTTTTGAGGAGTTCGGCATCGAGGATGTGCCGCTCGTCGGCGGAAAAAACGCGTCACTGGGCGAGATGTTCCAGAAGCTGTCCGGGCAGGGCGTCCGCGTCCCACACGGATTCGCCATCACGGCCCAGGCTTATCGGCACATGTTGGACAAGGCCGGCGCCTGGGACCGTCTGCATGCCGAGCTCGACGAGCTCGACCCCGCCGACGTCGCCGCGCTGGCGCGTAAAGGCAAGCGCGCCCGCGAGATCGTCTACGGCGCCGGACTTCCCGACGATCTGGCCGCCGAGATCCTGGATGCCTACCGAAAGCTTCAGCAGGAGTACGGCGAGGAGGTAAGTCTCGCTGTGCGAAGCTCGGCGACCGCTGAGGACCTGCCGACGGCGAGCTTTGCCGGCCAACAGGATTCGTATCTCAACATCAAAGGCGAACAGAGTCTGCTCGATACGTGCCGCCGGTGTTTTGCGAGTCTCTTCACTGATCGCGCCATTCATTACCGAATCGATCAGGGCTTCGACCACTTCAAGGTCTCTCTGTCGATCGGCGTGATGAAGATGGTGCGCTCCGATATCTCTTCGTCGGGCGTGATGTTCTCCATCGACACCGAGTCGGGCTTTCGCGACGCCGTCTTCGTGACGGGCGCCTACGGCCTTGGCGAGAATGTGGTTCAGGGTGCCGTCGACCCGGACGAGTTCTACGTCCACAAGCCGACCTATCTCGCCGGCCATCGCGCCGTGTTGCGCCGCCTCATCGGCGACAAGGCAGTGAAGATGATCCTCGTCGAAGGCGAGACGAAGAACACGACGCGCAACGTCCCCACACCCAAGTCCGACCGCGCTCGGTTCTGCCTCACCGATGAGGACGTCTTGGAGCTGGCCGGCTACGCGTGCACCATCGAGGCGCACTACGGGCGGCCGATGGACATGGAATGGGCGAAGGACGGTCTGGACGGAAAGCTCTACATCGTCCAGGCTCGCCCCGAGACGGTGGCCTCCCAGCACAGCGCGACGGCGCTGGAGTCCTATGTGCTCGAAGGCCGCGGCGAGATCCTCACCGAGGGCCGCTCGGTCGGCGAACGGATCGCCTCGGGCGTGGCGAGACGGATCGAGAACCCCGAGCACCTGTCCGAGTTCAAGCCCGGCGAGGTACTGGTCGCAGACACCACAACACCCGACTGGGAGCCGGTCATGAAGACCGCCGCGGCGATCGTCACCAACCGCGGCGGTCGCACCTGCCACGCGTCGATCATCGCCCGCGAACTTGGCATCCCTGCCGTGGTTGGCACCGGCGACGCGACCGCCTGCGTGCCCAATGGCGAAGTCGTGACGGTGTCGTGCGCCGAGGGCGACTCGGGCCGCGTGTACCGCGGCGAGGTGGGTTTCCACGTGGACCGCACCGAGGTGGCGGATCTGCCGCGGCCGCGAACCCAGATCATGCTCAACCTCGGGAACCCCGACCTCGCCTTCAAGACGTCGTTCCTGCCGAACGATGGCGTGGGACTTGCTCGGATGGAGTTCATCATCAGCGAGTACATCCGGGTCCACCCGCTGGCCCTGCTGCACCCCGAGAAAGTCGACGACCCCGAGGCGCGCCGGACGATCGATCGGCTCACGCAGGCCTATCCCGACGGGAGCGCCTTCTTCGTGGAACGCCTGTCCGAAGGGATCGGCACCATCGCCGGCGCCTTCTGGCCCAAGCCCGTCGTGGTGCGGATGTCGGACTTCAAGACCAACGAGTACGCCAGCCTGATCGGCGGAGCAGCCTTCGAGCCATCTGAGAGCAACCCGATGATCGGCTTCCGCGGTGCCTCGCGCTACGCGCATCCCGCCTACGCCGAGGGTTTCGCGCTCGAGTGCCGCGCGATGCGACGTGTGCGTGACGAGATGGGTCTGACCAACGTGATCCTGATGCTCCCGTTCGTGCGTCGAATCGCCGAGGCGGACCTCGTTTTACAGACGATGGCCGACCTCGGTCTGCGCCGGGGCGAGAACGGGCTCAAGGTTTACGCGATGTGCGAGATCCCGAACAACGTGATCCTGATCGATGAATTCGCCAAGCGTTTCGACGGTTTCTCCATCGGATCCAACGACCTGACTCAGCTCACCCTCGGCGTCGATCGTGACAGCGAGATCGTGGCCTTCGACTACGACGAACGCGACGAGGGTGTCAAGGAGATGATTCGCCTGGCCGTTGAGGGCTGCCGCCGCAACGGAATCCACTCGGGGCTGTGTGGACAAGCGCCGTCGGACTACCCGGACATGGCTGAGTTCTTGGTCCGGATCGGCATCGAGTCGATGAGCCTGAACCCCGACACGGTGATCAAGACCACCCGTCAGGTCCTCCAAGTGGAAAACCAGCTCGTGCCGGCTCAATGAGCAGCGATCTCACTCCGCTTCCGGACTTGCTGCACGTGCACTCCCGGGCCGGGCCGGTACGCGAGCGCCGACCCAGCTACGTCGATTTGTTGCCGCCCTGCAATGCCGGTTGCCCCGCCGGCGAGAACATCCAAGCCTGGCTTGCCCATGCCACCGCCGGCCGGCACGAGCAGGCCTGGCGTCAGCTCGTCACGGACAATCCGTTCGCGGCGATCCACGGACGGGTGTGCTACCACCCTTGTGAAACCGTGTGCAACCGTGCCCATCTGGACAGCTCGGTATCGATCCATTCGGTGGAGCGGTTCCTCGGCGACCTTGCTTGGAAGCGCGGTTGGGGGTTCGAACCACCGTCTACCCGCACCGGCAAGCGAGTCCTGGTCATCGGCGCGGGGCCGAGCGGATTGTCCGCCGCCTACCACCTGGCCCGCCTCGGCCACGCGGTCGAGATCCGCGACGCGGGTGCGGTGCCCGGCGGCATGATGCGGTATGGCATTCCGAGCTACCGGTTGCCCCGTGACGTGCTGGATGTCGAGCTGAACCGGATCACGGCTATGGGCGTGCAGTTGACCTGCGATCATCGGGTCGATGACCTCGCGGCCGAGCGGGACGAGGGTGGCTTTGATGCGGTATTCGTCGCGGTCGGTGCGCATCTGGCCAAACGCGTCGACATCCCCGCCCGCGACGCCGGCACAATGGTGGACGCGGTGTCATTTCTGCGCGGCGTCGCCTCCGGCGAAAAGCCGGCGATCGGGCGCCACGTGGCCGTCTACGGCGGCGGCAACACTGCGATGGACGCCGCCCGCGTGGCCCGGCGCCTCGGCGCCGAGGACGCGGTCATCGTGTACCGCCGCACTCGCGAGCAGATGCCCGCCCACGAGGAGGAAGCCGTCGACGCCGAACGCGAGGGCGTGCGCATCAACTGGCTACGGACGATCAGCGCCTTCGACGGTCCCGAATTACGGGTCGAGGTAATGGAACTCGACGATTCGGGCTACCCACAACCGACCGGACGCTTTGAGACGCTGGCCGCCGACACCCTGATCATGGCACTCGGTCAAGAGACGGAATCGGCGTTCATGCGGACGCTGCCGGGAGTTGAGTTCGATAGCGACGGCAGCGTGCGTGTCTCGGAATCATTGATGACCGGCTGTCCGGGCGTCTTCGCCGGCGGCGACATGGTGCCCAGTGAGCGCACCGTCACAGTCGGTGTCGGGCATGGGAAAAAGGCCGCGCACCACATTGACGCCTGGTTGCGCAACGCGACGGGCGCACGCCCGGCCAAACACCCGACGGCGACGTTCGACTCGCTGCACCTGTGGTTTTTCGGTGACGCCGCGCGACGTCAGCAGCGCGAACTCGAGCCGGCAAAACGCGTCGAGAATTTTGAGGAGGTCGTCGGCGGTTTGTCCGCCGAGGAGGCGACCTACGAGGCGGGGCGGTGCCTGTCGTGCGGTAACTGCTTCGAATGCGACGGCTGCCTCGGCGCGTGCCCGGAGGACGCGGTGATCAAACTCGGGGTCGGGCACCGGTATGAGTTCGACTACGACAGGTGCACGGGCTGCGCCGTCTGCTTCGATCAGTGCCCGGTACATGCCATCGAGATGTTCCCGGAGCCGCAATGACACGTGTGACGGTGGACGGCAACGAGGCCGCCGTTTCGGTCGCCTACCGGCTCAACGAGGTGTGCTGCATTTACCCGATCACACCGTCCTCGCCGATGGCCGAGTTGGCCGACGTGTGGTCCAGCGCGGGGCGGCCCAATGTGTGGGGCACCGTCCCGACGGTGGTCGAAATGCAAAGCGAGGGTGGAGCGGCGGGCGCCTTGCACGGCGCCCTGCAGAGCGGCGCGTTGACCACGACCTTCACCTCGTCGCAGGGTCTGCTGCTGATGATCCCGAACATGTACAAGATCGCCGGAGAACTGACATCGGCCGTCATCAACGTGGCCGCCCGGTCAGTGGCGGCGCAGGCATTGTCGATCTTCGGAGACCATTCCGACGTGATGGCCGTGCGGCAAACGGGGTTCGCGATGCTCGCCTCGGCCTCCGTGCAGGAGGCACAGGACCTGGCGCTCATGGCGCAGGCGGCCACGCTGGCGACCCGGGTGCCGTTCGTGCACTTCTTCGACGGATTCCGAACCTCGCACGAACTCAACACGATTGAGACCCTTTCTGACGACGACCTGCGGGCGCTGGTGCCCGAGGAGTTGGTGTGGGCGCATCGCGGACGGGCGCTGTCTCCCGAGCGCCCCTTCATTCGCGGCACCGCACAAAACCCGGACGTCTTCTTCCAGGCGCGTGAAACGGTGAACCCGTTCTACGCAAGGGTTCCCGGTGTGGTCGAGGACCTGATGGCCCGCCTTGGCGAGCGCACCGGCCGCAAGATGAGCATCGTCGACTACACCGGACACCCGCAGGCGCAGCGAGTGCTGGTGCTGATGGGCTCGGGCGCCGAGACTGTGGTGCAGACCGTCGCCGCTCTCGTCGAGCGCGGTGAGCGGGTCGGCGTGGTGCAGGTGCGGCTGTACCGCCCATTTCCCACCAGAGCGCTCCTCGAAGCACTGCCGGCGACGGTGCGCACGGTCGGCGTTCTGGACCGCACCAAAGAGCCCGGGTCTATCGGCGAACCGTTGTATCTGGACGTTGTCGCGGCGCTCGCCGAGGCCTTTACCGACGGGGAAGCCGACGGAGAACGACCGGTCATGCCGCGCGTGACCGGCGGACGCTACGGCCTGTCCTCGAAAGAGTTCACGCCCGCCATGGTCGCCGGGGTGTTCGCCGAACTCGCGCGCGAGCAACCACGGCGCCGTTTCACCATCGGTATCGACGACGACGTCTCCGGTACCAGCGTCGACTACGACCCAGCGTTCGACATCGAGTCACCCGACACGTTCCGGGCGGTCTTCTTCGGGCTGGGTTCGGACGGTACCGTCAGCGCGAACAAGAACACGATCAAGATCATGGGGTCCGAAGAGGGCCTGCACGCCCAGGGATACTTTGTCTACGACTCGAAGAAATCGGGTTCGCAGACCGAGTCGCACTTGCGTTTCGGGCCGGATCCCATCCATGCCCCCTACCTCGTCAATGGAGCCAATTTCGTTGGCTGCCACCAGTTCCGGTTTCTCGACAAAATCGACGTACTGGGTCGGGCTGCCCTGGACGCGACGCTGTTGCTGAACTGTCGGCAGCCTGCCCCGAAGGTTTGGGACGCGCTGCCCCGGCTGGTTCAGGAACAGATCCTGGCCAAGCGGATCACGCTCTACACCGTCGACGCCGACCGGATCGCACGTGAGGCCGGGCTGGCCGGGCGGATCAACATCGTGTTGCAGACCTGCTTCTTCACGATCTCCGACGTGCTGCCTCCCGAGCAGGCGATCGCCCGCATCAAGGAATCGGTAGAAAAGATGTACGGAAACCGCGGCGCCGACGTGCTGCGGCGCGAACTGGCCGCGGTGGACGGCGCGGTGGCCGGGTTGCACCGGATCGAGGTGCCCGAGCTGGTCACCTCCACGCGCACACCGGCACCGACCGTGCCCGCGGACGCGCCGGAGTTCGTGCGCACCGTCACCGCGGAGATGATGGCCGGGCGCGGCGACGCGTTGCCGGTCAGCGCACTTCCGGTGGACGGCACCTACCCGAGCGGCACGACCGCATACGAGAAGCGCAACATTTCCGAGCTGGTTGCGGTTTGGGATGCAGGCAGCTGCATTCAGTGTGGCAACTGCGGCTTCGTCTGCCCGCACAGCGTGATCCGCTCCAAGTTTTACGACCAATCCCGGCTGGCCGGGGCGCCGGAGCAGTTCGACTCGGCGCCGCTGGACGCCGTCGGGCTGCCGAACGCCCGGTTCTCGTTGCAGGTGTACGTCGAGGACTGCACCGGGTGCGGCCTGTGCGTCGAGGCCTGCCCCGTCGTGATACCGGGTAGCACCGTCACCAAGGCGATCAATCTCGGTCCCGGCGAGCCCCGGTTGGCCGCCGAGCGAGACAACATCACCTTTTTCGAGACACTGCCGACCAACGACCGGTCCCAGGTGGACTTCGGCACCGTGCGCGGCTCGCAGTTCTTGGAGCCGCTGTTCGAGTTCTCCGGCGCGTGTGCCGGGTGCGGCGAGACGCCCTACCTCAAGCTGCTCTCGCAACTCTTCGGTGACCGGCTGCTGGTCGCCAACGCGACCGGCTGCTCGTCGATCTACGGCGGCAACCTGCCCACGACGCCGTGGACCACCAACGCCGACGGGCGGGGTCCGGCCTGGTCCAACTCGCTGTTCGAGGACAACGCGGAGTTCGGGCTCGGCTTCCGGTTGGCCAGCGACGCGCACGCGCAGCTGGCCCAGCGGCGCCTGGCCGAGTTGCGCGACGTGCTCGGCGCCGAACTCGTCGACGCCATTCTGGCGGCGCCGCAACTGCGGGAGTCCGAGTTACACGCTCAGCGGCAGCGGTTGGCCGAGCTCCAGCGCCGCCTCGAGGGCCTCGATCCCGCCATGAGCGGTGATCTGCGCAGCGTGGTGGACCACCTGGTCCGGCGCAGCGTGTGGATCGTCGGCGGTGACGGCTGGGCGTACGACATCGGGTCCGGCGGGCTCGACCACGTGTTGGCCAGCGGGCGCAACGTCAACGTGCTGGTGCTCGACACCGAGGTCTACTCCAACACCGGCGGTCAGATGTCGAAGGCTACCCCGCTGGGCGCGGTGGCCAAGTTCGCCGCCGCAGGCAAGACAGTGCCGTTGAAGGATCTGGCTCTCCAGGCGATCTCCTATGGAAACGTCTACGTCGCCAGGGTTGCCATGGGTGCCGACCCGCAGCAAACTCTGCAGGCATTCCGCGAGGCGGAGGCGTACGACGGCCCTTCGCTGGTGATCGCCTACAGCCAGTGCATTGCGCACGGCATCGAAATGCGTCAGGGGATGGATCAGCAGTACCGTGCGGTGGCGAGCGGGCACTGGCCGCTGATCCGCTATGACCCGGTGCTGCGGGCGGCCGGAGGCAACCCGTTCCTGCTCGATTCGCACCGGCCGCGGATCCCGCTCGCCGACTACCGCACCCGGGAACTGCGGTACCGTTCCCTGGCCAATTCCGATCCGGCCGAGTATGACCGGCTGCTCGGCCTCGCCGAGGATGCGATCGCTCAGCGCTGGAAGGTGTACGAGGAGATGGCTTCCCGCGGTCCGCAACACTTCACCGCCGACGCCCGCAGGAAGCAATGATGGAGTTGTCGACTCGCTATATGGGCCTCAAGTTGTGCAACCCGCTGGTCGCGTCGTCGTCGCCGCTGTCGCAGACCGTCGACGGCGTCCGGCGCCTCGCCGACGCCGGCGTCGGTGCGGTGGTGCTCTATTCGCTGTTCGAAGAGCAACTGCGCCGCGAGGCGGAGCAGAACGCAAGTCTGGCCGAGGCGGGCACCGAGAGCTTCGCCGAAGCCCTGTCCTACTTTCCGGCCGGAGCCGACGAGGACCACGGCCCACGCCGATACCTGAGCCTGCTCGAACGCGCGGCCGGTGCGGTCTCGGTTCCCGTGATCGGCAGCATCAATGGCAGCACGCCCGGCAGTTGGGCTCGCTACGCGCGGTCAATGCAGGACTGCGGTGCGGCCGCAATCGAGTTGAACATCTACTACCTGCCCGGCGATCCGCACATCCGCGGCCGCGATGTCGAACAGCGTCACCTCGACATCCTGGCGCGGGTCAAGGACGCGGTGACCGTGCCGGTGGCCGTAAAGCTCAGCCCGTACTTCAGCGCGACCGGCGAGATGGCGCGGCGCCTGGACGAGGCTGGTGCGGACGGGCTTGTGCTGTTCAACCGATTCCTGCAGCCCGACATCGACCCCGAGGCCCTTACCGTGGTGCGTGCAGTGTCGTTGTCCACCGCGGCGGAGATTCGGTTGCCGCTGACGTGGATTGCGTTACTGCGCGGACGGGTCGGCGCTTCGCTCGCCGCGACGACCGGCGTCGAGAGCGCCGCGGAGCTGATCAAGTACCTGCTGGCCGGCGCGGATGTGGTGATGACCGCGTCAGCACTGCTGCGCCACGGCCCCGAACACGCCGCCGCACTGCTCGACGGCCTGTGTGAATGGATGGGGCGCAAGGGATATACCACCGTCGAGGAACTGCGTGGGCTGCTCGCCACACCCGTCGGCGCCGACGAGACCGCACGGGAACGGTCGGACTACGTCAGCGCACTGAGCGAAGCCAACAGCACCGACTACGACCCCTGACCAAAAGGCCACCGAGGACTACATTTCCGGCCGGTTCGGCTGACCGACCTGACCATCGGCGCGACTTGACCACGGACGGGTACCGTGACGCTGTGCACCGCGTCGAGCTTCCAAGGATCTGATGGACCACCCGAACACCGCGCAACCGGTTCGCAATCTGGCGGTGGATTTCTACCGCGCATCGGGCGTGGTGCTGATTGTGCTGGGACACTGGCTGGCCGGATCCGTGACGTATCACGATGGGCATTTCGGGCGGGAAAACCCGCTCGCCGACATTCCTTGGACACAGTGGCTGACCTGGATTTTCCAGGCCGTTCCGGTGTTCTTCTTGGCGGCCGGCTACGCCGGCGCAGTGTCATGGACCCACCGACGCGCCAACGGGGGCTTCTCGCGCGAGGTTTGGCTTCGGCATCGACTGGCCCGGGTGCTCGGACCGACGGCGGTTTACATCGCGCTGGTGTCGGTAGTGGTGGCAATTCTGGTGGCCTACGGCGTGCCCGGCTCGGTGCTTGAATACGCGGGTTGGGCGGTGGCTATGCACCTATGGTTCCTCGCCGTCTATGTGGTGGTGGTTTCGCTGACTCCGATTGCGATTGCCGCACAAGCCCGTTGGGGCCTTTGGGTGCCGGCCGTATTGGCGGTGAGCGTCGCGCTACTCGACGTTGCCACGATCGTGGGCCACCTGCCCTACGTCGGCTGGCTGAATTACTTTCTGTGCTGGGGGGCGCTTTACCTGCTCGGAATCGCCTGGCGCGAAGGGCTATTGGCTGGCCGCAGGTCGGTGCTGCTGGCAGCTGGCTCGGCGGTCGCACTGGCGCTGTTGATATGGCTGGCACGGTATCCGGTGAGCATGATCGGCGTTCCCGGTCAAGCGGTGCAGAATACGACACCACCCACTGTGGCGATGCTGGCCTTCGCATGCACACAAGCCGGATTGGTGGTGGCACTAGCGCCCGCACTCAACCGCGTGCTGCGCGCCGGCTTCGTCAAGCGTGTGCTGTCCGTAGCGAATAACAATGTGATGGCGCTTTACCTGTGGCACATGATCCCGGTTGTGATCGTTGCGGTCGTCGCCTACCCGGCCGGGCTCTTGCCCCAACCGACGGAGGGAACGGCGACGTGGTGGCTAGCTCGGCTGGAGTGGGTAGTGGTCCTCGGCGTGGTGACCGCGGTCGAAATGGTGCTGTTGTGGTGGCAACGACGCGTTTTCGCGGCACCGCTGCCCATGCTCGATGTACCGCTGACGGCTCGCTTGGGCGAAGTCGTCATGTGGATCGGTGCCGTGATGGCCGCCTTTAGCTTGCACGTCTTCGCCTATGCGGGCTTTGCGCCGGACGGGAACTTTCCGTGGCTGAACGTGCTGGTGTTCGCCGTCGGGGTGGCGCTGGTTGCGCTTCGCCCCAAACAGATGAGCCCACGGCCCAGCGAGCGCGCATCAGCGACCGGATCACGTAAGAAGGGCGATCGCCCGGCGTGGACGGAGTCTTAGGTCGCTCCATGCACCTGATTTGAATTATGAGTATGGGTAGCCTAACCTATCCCCAATGGGATGGAAGGTTTGCCCGTGACATTTGCGTTGCCGATTGATCCGCATGCCGATGCTTCTCGGCGTGCGTGGCTCCCCTGCCCCACCTGCGACTGGGGCCGCGACAAGTGTGCGGAGTGCCGCGGCAGCCGCAATTGCGGTTCGCATTGGCAGTACCTGTTGAGCAATCACGCGATGCGGGTCAACCTCCAATGCCCGGGCTGTGCGACCTTGTGGTCGATCGACACGCGTAACCGCTGAACGGTTTACGTGTGACGTACCGGCTTAGGTCTCGGCGGACGTGTCGTCGGGCAGCGGACGCCGGCAGACCGCGTGCGCCTCGTCGGCACTGAGCCCGAACAGCCGGAGCACGTTTTCGGTAACAGTGTCGGCGGCGTGCGCGTCGTCCCGGCCCGGGTCGTCGCGCAGCAGCTTTCCGAGCCCCAGCAGCGCGCCGCCGGCCATGGCCAGAGCGAGTTCCGGATCGTCGACGTGGAATCTGCCGGCGTCGACGCCGGCCTTGATATCGCGCAGCGCGCGGGGAGCCAGGCCCCGGTCGGACGACAGCAGCGCCGGCCCATGCGCCAACAGAATCTCGCTCTCCTGCGGGCGCCGACGAAACAGCCGACCGGTCAGCCGGAAGCTCGCGGCGAAGGTTTCGGCCGGATCCTGGATCGACTCGGTGAGACGATCCAGCATCGCCCCGTGGGCGTCGAGCACGTCGGCGACCGCGGCTTCGAACAACTGCTCCTTGCTGTCGAAGTGGTTGTAGAACGACCCCATACCGACGTCGGCGGCCTGGGTGATCTCCAGAACCGGCACGTTGACCTTTCCCTCGGCGATCAACCGCTGCGCAGCCTTGATCAGCGCCGCCCGGGTGCGCTGCTTGCGTCGCTCCAAGCGACTGGGCGGCTCGGCTTCGTCGGGCATCGCGCTCATCCCAACGAGTATGCATCACTTTTGAGGATTTCGTCAGAAACCTTGACTGAGCCTTAACGCGTATGTGACGATTTCGTCAGTTATGTTGCACACCGAAGACGCGCACCGGGACCTGCACAGCGAGCAGGGCGCACTCCCCGGCGAACACACCGGCCGGTCATCGAATCCATTGATCAAGGTCGTCGACATCGCGTGGCTGGAGTTCGAGAAGCCCGACCTGACGCGCGCCGAGGCGTTCGCACGGGCCTTCGGGTTTGCGCCGGCACAACACGGTCCCGAAGAAATTCAGCTGCGCGGCACGCATGCGGGTGCGCCGTGCGTGATCGTGCGGCGGGGGCGGCGAACGCGATTCAGCTGCGCGGCCTTTCGGGCGGGTGACGAGGCCGAGGTGCTGCGGCTGGCCGACAAATCCGGCACTCGCGCGCGGCCGCTGCCGGAGACCATCGGCGGCCTGTCGGTCGACCTGATCGACCCCAGCGGGATGCCGGTGCGCGTGGTCGCGGGTATGCACGTGCTGCCGGAACTGCCGGGCCAGCGGCCCCACACGTTCAACTTCGGCGACAACGCGCAGCGCATCAATGCCGGCCAGCGTCCCCCGCGCGTTCCCGCTCGAGTGCAGCGCCTGGGCCACCTGGTGGTGCAGACGACGAAGTACCTCGAAACCCTGAACTGGTATCTGGACAACCTGGGGATGGTGGTCAGCGACTTCTTGTTTTTCCCGAGGCAGCGCCAACGCGGGCCAACCATGAGCTTCATCCGCTGCGATCGAGGATCGATGCCCGCGGACCACCATACGCTCGCAGTGGCACTGGGCCCGGCGAACCGTTACGTCCACTCGGCTTATCAGGTCAGCGATCTCGACGCGCTGGCCGCGGGCGGCGAATACCTGCGGGAGCGTGGCTACTTCCGGTCGTGGGGAATCGGCAGGCACATCCAGGGCAGCCAGATCTTCGACTACTGGCGCGATCCCGACGGCTTTTTGGTTGAGCACTTCGCCGACGGCGACCGATTCGACAACACCGTCGCACCCGGCTGGGCGCCGTTCAGCGCGTCCGGCCTGGCCCAGTGGGGGCCACCGGCGACCAAAGACTTCCTGGGGACTGACCTGAAATCGGTTCGCCACGAACTGGTTTCGATGATCGCCGCGCTTCGCACCCGCAACGAATTTGACGTCAGCCGCCTGATTGGCCTACTGAAAGTACCCACATCATGACCGTTTCCGTATTGCGCACTGCTGACGCCTGGTGGCTCAAGACCGAAACCGGCGCCGCGAAGATCGATACCACCGCGACCACCACCGGCGCGCTGATGTCCGATCGCGCGGCAATCGAAGCCGCCGCAAGCGCGAACACCGTGGCCGTCGACGAACTCACATTGCTCTCACCGGTGACCCGACCGTGCCGAGTAGTGGCTCAGATGACCAACTTTGAGTCGCACGTCAGGGATGCGGGCATGGACCCGGCGTCGATTCCCCTGACGTTCTTCCGCAAAGCATCGGCCTCGATCAACGGCCCGTTCGACGACATCGTCAAACCCCCACATGTCCAGCTGCTCGACTACGAGGTGGAGATCGGATTGGTGATCGGACGCGCAATTCCGGTCGGCACAACGATTTCCGAGATGAACTTGGCCGAGTTCATCGCCGGACTGGTCGTCACCAACGACGTTTCCGCCCGCGATGTCCAGCTTCCGCAAACCCAGTTCTACGAGGCCAAGTCGTATCCGACGTTCACGCCGGTCGGGCCGGAGCTGGTGTTGCTGACGGCCGAAGAACTCGCCCGGTTCGGCGATCTGCGGCTGCGTCTGAGCGTCGGCGGAGTCGAACGGCAGAACGCGCTCGTCGACGGGGACATGTTGTATCGGCCGTTGCAGGCGCTGCAGTCGCTCACCCAGTTCCAGGAACTCGCCCCGGGCGACTTGGTGCTCACCGGGACCCCGGCCGGCACCGCGCTGAGCGCGCCGCCGAAGCCGCTGGCGCTGCTCGGAAACCTGTTGCCGACGACTCTCAAATGGAAGGTGTTCTTCAGTCGTCAGGCCGGCAACCCGAAATATCTGCAGCACGGTGACATCGTGGAGGCATCGGTAGCCACCGACGACGGAGCCATCGACCTCGGAACGCAGCGCAACGCCGTCCGATTCGCGTGAGCACTAACGCTATTCGGCGGGTTCCCGTCGTCATCGTCGGTGCCGGGCCGACCGGCGTCACCGCCGCCACACTGTTGGCGCAATACGGTGTCGACAGCGTGGTCCTCGATCGCTGGCCAGGCGTGTACTCACAACCACGTGCCGTACATCTGGACGACGAAATCTACCGTATCCTTGCCCGGCTCGGCATTGCCGACGAGTTCGCGGCGATTTCGCGGCCGACGCTGGGTTTGCGATTGCTCGACGATCGATTCCGAGTCCTTGCCGAGTTCACCCGCGACACCTCGCTCAGCCGGAATGGCTTCCCGCAGGCCAACATGTTCGACCAGCCGGAGTTGGAGGCCGTGCTGCGGTCAAACCTGCTGCGCTACCCGCACGCCGCGCTGCGCGGCGACGCCGAGGTTACCGAGGTGACCGACACCGGGACACACTTACGCGTCACCTTCACCGACCGCACCGATGGCACCGTGCACCAGGTCGACACCGACTACCTGCTGGGCTGCGACGGCGCCAGCAGCCTGGTGCGCACCCGAATAGGCTCAGCCGTAAGAGATTTGAACTTCAAGCAGCGGTGGCTGGTGGTCGACGTCGCCACCGACGCCGACCTGTGCCAGTGGGAAGGCGTGCACCAGGTATGCGATCCGGTTCGCGCGGGAACCTACATGCGCATCGGACCGTCCCGCTACCGCTGGGAGTTTCAGTTGCTCGCCGGAGAATGTGCCGACGACTTCGCCACCCTGACCGCCTTGCGGCCACTGATCCGGCCTTGGACAGCCGAAGTCGCAGAGCGCGAACTGACGCTACTGCGCGTCACGGAGTACACGTTCCGCGCTCAGATCGCCGAGCGGTGGCGCCGGGGCAATATCTTCATCCTCGGCGACGCGGCGCACCTCACTCCCCCGTTTATCGGCCAGGGCATGGGGGCGGGCGTGCGCGATGCGATGAATCTCGCCTGGAAGATTGCCGGGGTCCACCACGGCACCCTCGCCCCGGACGTTCTGGATAGCTACGAGCAGGAACGCAAACCGCACGCGCGGTACATGATTCGCTTGGCGCTCAACGTCGGTCGCGCGATGACCGGCGGTGCCCGGGTGGGCAACGTGCTACGCCGCGTGGTGCTGCCGCGGCTGCGGCTGGTTCCTGGCTTGCGCGACAAGGTCGTCGACTCCACCACACCGGCACTGCCGTCTTCCGCGCTGGTGTACGCATCGCGCCGACCCCGCCAACTCGCCGGCACGCTGTGCCCGAACCCGCAACTGCCCGACGGTCAGCGGCTCGACGACGTGTTGGGAACCGGTTTCGCACTGATCACCACCCGCAGGCCTGGCGTCGCCGACGAAGCCGCCATGCGGCAACGCGACATCGTGGTGCTGGTTATCCAGCCGGGCGACGCGCTCGCGCAGTGGCTGCGCGGCGGCCGCGCCACGACCGCGCTGGTCCGCCCCGACCGGACGGTCATGCGCGCCGGGCGCGACGTCTCCGCGCTGTGCGCGTGGGCATCCCGAGTCGTCGATGCCCGATTCGGCCAGGTCCTTACGTCGGCCGGGCGACGATGACAGGCACCCGCACCGAGTGCAGCACGGTGTTGCTGACCGAGCCCAGGATCAGACCGGTGAGACCACCGCGGCCGTGACTGCCCACGACCACCAGCTGCGCCTCCGTGGATTTTGCCTGCTGGATGAGCTGTTGGGCCGGCAGATCGCGGGCGAGCACCCGGCGCACCGTGACATCGGGATAGCGTTCGCGCCAGCCCGCCACGGCTTCGGCGAGACTGCGCTCGGCTTCGGCCTCCACCGCCTCCCAGTCGAATGCCGGAAGTTCGAGTACTGCAACGTCACTCCATGCGTGCAAGGCCACCAGATCGACGCCGCGGCGAGACGCTTGGTCGAACGCGATCGCCGTTGCGAGTTCGGAAGCCGGTGAACCGTCGATTCCTACCAGGACGGGGCCGCGCACCGGATCTGGCACATCTTCATCACGGATGACCGCGACCGGGCAGTTGGCGTGGCGCACCACCGTCGAACTGACCGAACCGAGCAGACCCCGCGCCAGCAGCCCGCGGCCGGAGCTCCCCACGACGATCATCTCTGCCTCATCGGACATCTTGATCAGGGGCAGCGCCGGGGTCGAATACACGGACTTCGTCTTGATGGCGACCTTGCGGCCTGCCGGCATCGCCTCCTCGGCCAGCTTGAGCGCATGAGCGATTTCCCTGCGCCCCTCGTCTTCCAGCTTCACCAACAGTGATTCGGGGTACGGAACCGGTGGATAGGTAGCGGCGGGAGTCACCACCGCGTGGAACAGGGTCAGCGGAATGCTGTGCATCGCCGCATCACGGGCCGCCCATACGACGGCGGCGTGCGACGCGGGCGAGCCGTCGACCGCGACGACGATACCGAGTTGCTTGGCAGGTGACGACATTTCGTACTCCTTTGGTCAGGAGTAACGCTATTGACCGGGACCTCGACGGTCGTGAGACTTTGGTCCCCAACCCGCGGGACTTCAGGACCTTCGTGCCGGCGGTGGCTAGATCTGGCGCCGTTGCAGTCGCGCGATAACCCAGAACGGAAGGGCCACGAACAGCGTGCCACCGACCAGATTGCCCACGGTGGTGATGCCGATATTGGTGAGCAGCCCATCGTCGCCGAAACCCCAGCTGATCCCACCGCGGGGTGCGGCGGGGTGGAAGAGGTTGAGCAGCAGCGGAAGACCGAGGAAGCCGACGTTGGCAATGACGTGTTGAGTCCCGCCGATCACGAAGGCAAACGGACCGTAGAACGCAAAGGCCATGCGCGCGACGTCGCTGCGCGCCTTGAAGTACATGCACATCGCGGTCTGCAGAAACCACGTGCACACCACCGCGAGCAAGAACGCCGTCCAGAAGGGCTGGCCCGCCTTCAGGGCACCAACGGTGGCCGCCCGCTCGGCGAATGCACCCAGGTACGGTCCGCCTGCCGCGCCGCAGATGGTGACGAACACCAGTGCTCCCGCGATGTTGCCGACGAGGCCGACCGCAACCACGAACACGTAGGTACGCAGCCGCATGCCGCGTTTCAGCACCGCGAGGAAACCTGCGGCCATGTCCGCGGTGATCAGCGACATGCCGGACACCAGGATCAGCACGAACGACATGCCGAACGCCAGGCCCATCACCAGGCTTGCGATGCCCGGTGTCTTGACGCCGGTGCTGACCACCAATGCCAGCAGCGCTCCGAACGCCACCATCGCGCCGCCCACCAGGGAACGCACGAAGAACGCCCAGGGATGTGCCGCCTTCTCCACGGCCATGGCCGCCACCCGATCCACCATGGCGCCGACGCTGAGCGGCTCGAACGGATCGTCCCCCGGCGGGCTGACGGCGATGCCAGAAGGCGAGCCGGTCAACGTGTTCTGCGTCGACACTTGTCTTTCTCGTTGCGGCGCCTGCGAGTCGATCGTCATCCGTGTCGGCCTTTCCGGAAGTTGTTTAGTGCATTGACGACCTCCGCGATGCGCTCCTCGCTGAGCTTCTCCCCCTCATAGACGTGATTGAGCAGAACTTTGAGGTCGAGCATCTGTTGCAGATAGACCAGACATGGAGGGCAGTCCTCGAGATGTTTGGCCACGATTGGGCCCCACTGGTCGGGATCCGAGTCGACCAGTTCGTCGACCAGCCGGACGAAGTCGACGCAGTCGATTGCGGGAACTATGTTGTCGTAGACGGTCATTGGTGGTACCGCTTCTCTAGTTCAGTGCGAAGGTTGCCCCGGGCGCGATACAGCAGTGCGCGCTGCGCCTCGGCGGATAGTTCAAGGATTTCGGCTGCCTCTTCGGCTGAGGCATCGACGAGGTCGCGCAGGATGACGAGCTGGCGCTGTCGTTCTGGTAGCGCGTCCAGGGCCGCCCGCACGTAGCCGATGAGCTCTTGCGCCACTGTTCGGTCCTCCGGAAGAAAGCGCCGCGACGGCGGGAGACTCCAATGCCCGGCGTCGGGGTGGCCGGCGGGATGCATGCGGCCCGACAGCGGGTCGGTGTCGGCAGCGGCCAGCACCTCGTGGTCGCGGATCTTGGATTCGCGGCGCCGGTGCCGCAAGGAGGTGTTCTTGACGATTCCGAACAACCAGGTGCTCACCGACGAGCGGCCCTCGAAATTGGCCGACGACTGCAAGACCTGCACCCATGCCTCCTGCACCGCTTCTTCGGCTACGGTCGCCGAATCCACCATCGTGCGAGCGAAATTCACCATCGGCCGGTGAAAGTCGCGAACCAAATTGGCCAGCGGTATCCCGCCGACCAGATGCTGCGTGCCCTCCGGCGGCACCGCCACGGGAGTCACCATCGACCCGAGCTCAAGCGCATCTTCCTAGTTCCCAGCGCAGTTGCGCCTCCGACGGCGACTGCACGGGGATGAACGCCGCCTCCCGGTAGCGCCGACTGGCCGAAGTCCGGCTCGCGTACCCCTTGCCACCAGCAGTCCGTATCTCTAAATCCGCACTGGCGCTGGATAGTTCGGCAGCAGCGAGGCGCAGCGACAACAGTTCCTTCTTCGCCGGTGACTTTGGTCCACCAACGGCGGCAGCCAAACTGGCCAACGTGGCCTCCGCCGCGGTGAGCTTGTCCGCGATCACGTCGACATCAGCAGCGAAAACCGAGTTGACCCCGGCCAGCGAAAGCTTGCTCTGCTCCACGGAGGTCCTGGTCAGCCCCAAACACATGGCCGACTGCAAGACGAGAAAAGTCGGTCGGACCGTCTGCAAAAACTCCTGAAAGTCCTTGGACAGCACCTGTTCCCAACTGACATAGGCGTTTTCCAGCCGCAGATAAGACGAAGCGGTGCTACCCATGGCCAACAGGTCGAAGTGATCACCGATCACCACGCCCGGGGTATCCAACCGAAGCGCCACGATGACCTTCTCCCCCGCATCCGTGCGCGCCGCGGTGATCATCGTCGAGTCCGGATAAAGGTTGCTGGCCCACCTGATTGAACCGCTCAACCGGTAGCCGCCGTCGACCGGCGTGGCGGTCAGATCCAGGCTGCCGCAGCCGGCCGCCTCTTTGAACGCCGAAGCCATTCCGGTCACTCCCAGGCTGGTGCCGGCAAGCACCGGCTGGGCCGCAGCGAGGCTGAATGGTGTTGCCGCCGCGAGCAGATACTCGACAGCCATTCGGTTAGCCCATACCGAAAATCCGGTGCTCATGCACTCACCGGAGACGCGGCCGATGAAATCGGCCATCTGCGGGAGCCGTCCGTCGGTGTTTCCCGGGGCACCGAGGCCAAGCAGGCCGGCGGCACCGAGCCGAGTGAAGCTGCGGCGCGAGGTTTCCTCGCCGCGGTCCAACGCGCCAGCATGGGCACGAATATCTGCCAGCAGCTCGGGGTCGAGCCGCTCGACTACGGCGTCCACGGTTGCCGTCACGGCAGTGCCTCCTGTTCGTTGTGTTTCCATCTGTAGTCGAGGAACTTGCCGTCGAACGTGACGATCACTCGGTCACCCTCCGGATCGGGACGGCGTTGCACGTTCATCTGAAAGTTGATGGCGCTCATGATTCCGTCGCCGAAATCCTCGTGGATCAACTCCTTGATCGCGGGCCCGTACACCGACAGCGCTTCGTAAAATCGGTAGATCGTCGGATCGGACTCCGCACCGCCGCTTCCCCGGTATGGCGCCAGCTGCAAGACGGCGACCGCCTCCTCATCGAGGTCGAGAAGCGACGCCACGGTGGAGGCGTCCGGCGCCGAGAGCGGGTGCTGGCCAAGCAGCGCCGCGACAGTCCACACCCGGTCCTTGCCGATCGCCTCGGCGATCTTTGCCCAACTCAGCCCGCGCTTGAACCGGGCCAGTTTAATGAGCTCGGCGAGGTCGGTCTTGGTCAATGTTTGAGTCACTATTGGCTTCCCGTCGCGAGGACTAGTCGATGACGAGGGTCGAGTCAACGCTTGCCGGCCGACGGAACGTGTTCACCACGGGTGACCAGGCGATGGCGTTGTCGTGGATCTGCTTGAGAGTCTCGTCGTCGGTGTCTCCGGCCAGCGACACCCTGCAGCGGACCGCGGTAAAGCCAAGAACCTTGCCATCCGGGGTGTCGCCGACTCCCCACACCGCGGAGATGTCGATGTCGCCTTCCATCTCGACCGCGATTTTGGTGAGCGTCACGCCGCGGTGCGTGGCATTGGCCAGCATGCCGACCGAGATGCAGGACCCAAGGGCGGCCAGGGCCGTTTCCGACGGATTGGGCGCGGAGTCGTCACCGAGCAGCGCGGGCGGCTCGCCGACGAGCATCGGTGTGAGGTCGCGCACGTAGGTCATGTTGCGAAAGCCAGCCTCACAAACCGTTTTGGCTTTCAAGGTCTTTATGCCGGTGGTGGGGTTGGCCTTGGCGTTACAGGACAGCCGGTCGAGCCCTTCCGCGTCGATGACGAGCGCGTCGGTCATGGAGTTCCTCCGTTTCTCGCTGATTTTGGTCTCCACGCCGTTAGTGCTCGGCAGACGCCGATGCGTGACGGTCGGCCGGATCGATTTACCGAGACGACACAAAACATCACACGCCTGAAACGCGGCGGCCGCCCTTGGCCGCTGCGCGCTCACGAAATTTACTCAGCTGAACAGACTTTGCCCTATGTAGTGGCCCTCCGCCGGTGCGGGCGGCACCGCGAAGATAGCTGATCCGATGTGGCGGATGTACTCGTTGAGCAGATCGTTGGCGCCAAGCCGGTTCTGCAGACGAATAAAATCTTGCGGATCTTTTTGATACGAAATGAACAGCAATCCGGCGTTGAGTTGGCCATTCGGGTCGAGGCCGTCGGTGTAGTTGTACGGCCGTCGACGGATCATGATGCCCTCATTGTTTTCCCGGGCGGCCAAACCGACGTGTGACAACGGATCGATGAGCGGGTTACCGTCGGAGCCTTTGGCGGTGAAGTTCGGTGTGTCGAATTCGGCCTTACCGCTCAGCGGTGCACCTTCCTCCTTGGTACGGCCGAAGATCTTCTGCTGGTTACCGATCCGGTCGACGTCCCACGTCTCCAGCAGCATCCGGATCTTGCGGACGACCTGATAGGTACCCCCGTTCATCCAGGGCTGATCGCTGTTGTCGACCCAGACGAAACGGTCGTATTCCGCGTCGGTGCTGACGTTGCGGGTACCGTCCTTGAACCCCAACAGATTTCGTGGAGTCTGCTGTCCGGGGCCCGCCGATGCTCGCCCGAAACCGAGCACGGCCCAGAACGGCGAGACGACATTGCGCCCGAGGCGGGCCAGGTTACGAACGGCGTGATAGCAGACCTGCGGGTCGTCGGCGCAGGCCTGCACCGACAGGTCTCCGCCGTGCAGACGCGGATCCAGGTTGTCTCCGTTCAGCGGAGGTAGGTCGGTGAATACCGCGGGACGCCGCGCGGCGAGCCCGAACCGATCGCCGAATAGCGACGGCCCCAGTCCGATCGTGGCGGTGAGACTGGCGGGACTCAGCCCGTAGGCCTCCCCGGTGTCGGTGGGAGGCTGCACATCGACCTGCGGCTGGACAGTTCCGACGGGCTTACCCTGCTGCAGCACCGCAACGGCAGCCGACCAGCGTGCCAGCAGCGCCTGTAGATCCGCGCGACCGGCGCCGGCAGCCAGCGAGAACGACATGAATACGGCGTAACGCTGTGGGAGCGTGGCGATTCCGCCCTGGTGGAGCTGGCCGTAAAAGGGGTAACTGCGACGTAGGTCGACGGTGTCGTCGTCGCCTTCGCGATGCGCGGTCGCGGATGCATAGCCCGCGAACCCGCCGCCGACGGCACCGACGGCGGTCCCCGTCAGCCCGGCCAGCATCGCGCCGCCGAGCATGCGCCGGCGCGATACCGATGCGGTGTCGGCCGGCGGCTCGGCATCGTCGGAGGGTACTGCCAGCTCGTCGTCAGCCATGATCAGTTGGCTGAGAACACTTTTTGGGCAACCGTGGACAGGCTCTGATGCAGCGGCTGGATCACCGCTGTCAGCTTCGGTGCATCGCTTGCCTGCAGCACGGCAGTGTAGGTCCGGTACCCACCCAGCGCCGACGGGTCACGATATCCGTCCAACACGTTGAGCACCGCTAGGAACTGCTGATCGATCTGATTGACCAGATTGGCGTCGATCTTCTCCAGCCCCGGCCGCAGCGAGGCGTAGGCCTGTTGGGCGCCTTCGACGTTGCCCGAAAAGTCAACCAGGTCAATGTGACTGAAGGCCTCTTCCTCGCCGGTGATCTTGGTGTTCTGCACCTCTTCGATCAAATCGCTTGCACCGTTGGCCAAATCCTCAGGCTTGTATTGCAGGCCGGCGACCACGTTGCTCAATTTGCCGACATTGCGGACCAATTCGGAGCTCAGAGCCTTGGTGCCGGGAGTGATCGCCCCGCCCTGCCAGAGATCGCGTTCGATGGCGTGGAAGCCCTTCCACCCGACTTTGGCATCGACGGGAGTGGAGGCCCGCATGTCGAGCAGATAGTCCAGGCTGCCCGCGTTGTCGCCTACCGCGAAGCCCGGCAGGACGAAACCCTCGACGGTGGATTCCGCACGCTCCCAGAACAGTCGGGCCTTGGCGTAGGCCGCCTTAGAGGCGTCGAGGTTGCCGGACTGTATCGCCGCATCGAGCGCCTTAACACCGTCACCGAGCTGACCGATCTGATTGAGGATGTACGTCGCGTACTCCTTTGTGCCCTGGCTGAGGATGCTCGCCACCGTGCCCGTCGGCCCTGCCGGCGCCTGACCCGTCACCGTCAGTGTTTGATATTCGGAGCTCGCGCCGGGGCAGTACAGCTGATACGAGCCGCCCTCCAGAGTGACGGTGAACGACACCGGATCCAGGCCGGGCGCGAGGTTCTCCTTCTCCCCGACGATGCGCTGGTCGCGGAGCAACTCCATTTCGGTGATGCCCGGAGCGCTGGTGTTGACCACGGTGAAAGTCACCGGACCGGCCGGCACGCTGGCGGTATCCAGCGCGCAACCGTCTTTTCCACCGTTGTTGGCCATCGTCACCTTGACCGCCTTCGTCCCGCCGGGTTGACCGGCTTGCCCGGATTTCGAAGGGCTCGAGGCGCCGTTCGAGTGACTGCAGGCAGCCACCGGCAACACCGTCGTGACAACAAGAACCGTTGCAGTCAAGCAGAATTCACGAGACCGGCACGTTGCCCGTGCGGTGCGACTCACCATTGATCGATTTCCTCTCATCTGATTGCCTGCGGTCCACGCGAACCGAGGCTATCGCTGACAACGCGCAAGCCAGCGCAAAACCCGCTATTACCAGTGGAAGCCAGATATTCCAGAGCTGCCGCTCCCCACGATTCCGGTCGCTCGCGACGATCTCCGCCGCAGTCGAGTGGTCTTCGGCGCCGGACGTGGACCAGTCCGTCGGTAGCCCGCCAAGACTGACGGTCTTGGCCCCGGTCAGCCCACCGCCGGTCAGGGTCGCCGTGCGGTTGCTCGTCGCTTGCGCAGTTACCACGGAATCACCGTGCGCGAGCACGGTATACACGGTGGTCGTTGCCCATTGACCCTGAAACGGCCCCGGAGTGCGGCCAACCGCGAGACCGACCGGCAGCCGACCCCCCGTCATGCTCAGCAATTGATCCAGGGTGACTGCCGGCGCACCATCGGCTCCCTCAGCCTCGGGAGCCTGCCATACCTGCACCGGCAAGCCGTCCACGGTTTGGTCGCCTGCCGGGGCAAGCGGGATGCTGCGTTCGTTCCCGATGCCCTCGGAGACGATCAGCGTGCGGCCCTGCGGGCCGCCGGCCAGCGACACCCGGGCGGTGTGGCCGGCCCGGTCAGTGACGGTGCGAGTCCCCGCGCCGGATGCGGTGCTGCCGGCGGGCACCGCGATCGCCAGCACTGCCGCGACCATCACCAGCACCGCCGATGCCGCCGCCAGCATCCGACTCCGGGTTCGCGGTGTCGCGGCAAGGCGCGAGGGCCATAGGAATACGGCGAGCACGGGCACCGCGTAGAGCAGCCAGCCCAGCAGCTCGACGAGTCGAGGGTCGGTGGGTATGCCGAACACTCCGGCGAGCAACGCGCCCAGGACCGACTGGCTGGGTATCCAGGCCGAGAAGTCGAGCACCTGTTGCTGGCCGATGGTCAACCAGCCCGCCTCGTGCGCGGTGCGTAGCGCACCCAGCACCAGCCCGGCGGCGATCAACACCAAGAACACCCCGGTGATCCGGAAGAAGCGGCCGAGGTTGAGCTTCAGGCCGCCGAAGTAGAGACCGATGCCCAGCACGATCGCCGCCCCGATCCCCACCGCGCCGCCCAGCACGGCGAACCACCGATTGCCGTGCGACGTTTCGGCGGCCGCCAACAGGAACACCGACGTTTCAAAGCCCTCCTTGAGGACGGCGAGAAACGCCATCCCAACGAGTGCCAGCGCGCTGCCGCGATTCAGCGCCTGTTGAGCCTCACGCTCGAGTTCGCCCTTGAGCCGCATGGCATTGCGGTTCATCCAAATGATCATCGACGTCACGAACACCACGGCAATGGCGTTGATGACGGTCTCCATCATTTCCTGCTGGGCCTGCGGCAGCGTGGCCGAGAACAGATCCAGACCGACGCCAACCGCAACGCTGATCAGCACGGCCAAGGCCACACCGGCAAACATCGGCCGGGTCGATCGCCCGTTTCGCTTGAGGAAGGCGGCAACGATGCTCACGATGAGCGTCGCCTCCAGCCCTTCACGCAGGCCGATGAGGAACGTGCCGAGGAAAACGCCGAATACGCCCTGCATGCGTCCGATTCCCGTCCCGCGCATCGGGACTATCGACTTAGCCTAACCTAACTTTCGGTGGTGATTACGAGCAATGGCTCGCCGGGGTCGGCGGCTAATCCACTTCGTCGGGGTCAGGCTCGGTCACGAAGTCGATGAGCTCTTCGACTTTGCTGATCAGCGCGGGTTCCAGATCGTTCCAGTCGCGCACCCGCGAACGGATGCGCCGCCATGCCCTGGCGATGTCGGCCTGGTCGGCGTGCGGCAAACGGAGCGCCTGGCACGCGCCGTGCTTCCATTCGATGTGTCGCGGCACGTCGGGCCAGGCTGTCAGGCCGAGCCGCTGCGGCTTCACCGCCTGCCAGATGTCGACGTAGGGATGGCCGACGACCAGGGTGTCGGGGCCGCCCGGTCCCCGGCGCACGGCCTCGGCGATCCGCGCTTCTTTCGAACCGGTGACGAGGTGGTCGACGAGAACGCCGAGCCTGCGGCCCGGGCTGGGGGCGAACTCCGCCACGATGCCGACGAGGTCGTCCACGCCACCGAGGTGCTCGACGACGACCCCTTCGATGCGCAGGTCGTCGCCCCAGACCTGCGCGATGAGCTCCGCGTCGTGGCGGCCCTCGACATAGATACGGCTGGCTCTCGCGACTCGAGCACGAGCGCCCGGTACCGCGACGGAGCCCGATGCCGTCCGGTTCGCGGCCGCAGGCGCCTCGCGGGGCGGTTCGGTGAGGATCACCGGACGGCCCTCCAGCAGGTAGCCCGGCCCCAGCGGGAAGCCACGGACGTGGCCACGGCGGTCTTCCAGGTCGATGCGTCCGTACTCGACCCGGACCACCGCACCCACGTAACCGGTCTCGACGTCCTCCACGACAAGGCCCAGCTCAGCTGGGTGTTCGGTCGAACGCGGTTTGCGCCGACCGGCGGCCAGAACGTCGGTTCCGTAGCGATCCATCACGCCGCAATACTAGGAACGCTCACCGCCGAAATTCGTGATCGGCGCGCCCACGGGCACCGGTTGGAATGGGCGCTAATGAAGCGGAAAGATTGACGCATACGCGTAAGGACTGCGTTGTCTTAGCTACAAACGATGTAGCCGCTGCTACCTTTACTTAGAGCGCTTGGTTAGTGAGGTGGAAGCATGGGGATGCCCGATCTGGTGTCGAGGGCTGTCGCGTTTTTGCGCGCCGGCTACCCGGCTGAGATGCCGGCGACCGGTTATCTGCCGCTGGCGGCGCTATTGCCCCGGCGCGTCACCGATGACGAGATCGTCACCATCACAGGCGAATTCATTGCGCCGGGAACAGCATCCATCACCACCGTCGATGTCGGAGTCGCGATCTTCCGGATCACGAACGCGATGCCGTCACTGGATGACATCAACCGCGTCGAACGTCACCTTGATGCGATTGGGTGCGCGCGGCGTTAGTCCGATGCGACCGGCCCGCCGCAGGCCTTCAGATAGTCGGCATAGTTCCACGTCTTCAAGAACGCCTGGCCCGCGAGCAATCCGCGCTGGTAGAGGGCATCGCGTTGTTCGGCGGTGATGTCGAAGTCGATCGGGCTGACCTCGTCGGCGGGCACGAAGATGGTGCGCCGCACCGTGCACGGATCGTCGATGTACGCGTTGTCCTGATTGCTCACCAATGTCTCTATCGCGGCAATGCCCAACGACACCGGCCCCTGCACGGGATGCGTGGGCGGTATGCCCGGCCGCGCCGACAGCCGGATCCCGAATGTCGGCCACCGCGGCTGCGGCCGGTCGAACAGCTCCACCGGAAAGCTCGACAACAGCCCGCCGTCGACCCAGGTAGCGCCGCCCACCCGCACCGGCTCGAACACGTAGGGAATCGCCGCCGAGGCGTGCACCGCGCGGGCCACCGGGAATTCATCTGGGTCGATCCCATAGGAGTCGAGGTCCCACGGGATACGCACCAGCCGGCGCCGGGACAGATCGCTGGCGGTGACGACCAGCGACCAGGCAAACTGTTCGGGTTCCTCGCCGGTGCGCAGGTCGCCGAAGGTCCGCACGCCCAGGTCGCCGAGCAGGCCGGCCAGCAGGTGCTCGAGGTACGCACCGCGGTAGACACCATCGGATACCAGCAGTGACAGTCCCCCACCGATGAGCGGGACATGCCCGATCAGGTTACGGTCCAGGAACTTTCGGTAGTCGAGCGAGCGCATGATCTCGGCGAGCCGGGTCAGCGGTTCGCCGGCCGCTTGCAGGGCTGCCACCAGCGATGCGACGATCGCGCCCGCGCTCGTGCCGGCGACGCGTGGAAACCGGTAGCCGGCTGCGGCGAGCGCGTCCACCGCCCCGACCAAGCCAATGCCCCGAACGCCGCCGCCTTCGCACACCAGATCGACCGAGTCCGTGCTCATGAGAACCGCTCGCCGTCAATCCCAAAGAAATGCAGGTGTCCGGGTTCCGGATGCAACCGCACCCGGCTGCCCTTCTGCGGCGGGTTGTGACCGTCGACGCGTGCAACGACGTTTTGCGCGATTACCTTGCCGGCGTCCGCGATTCGGCCATACAGGTACGCATCCGCCCCGAGCTCTTCGACCACGTCGACTTCCATTTCTACCCCGAGGCTGCCGAGTTCAAAGTGTTCCGGACGAACCCCGACCACGACCTCACTTGCCGCACTTCCGATTTCGCGTGGCAGCTGGATGGGCCAATCCCCCAGCGAGACAGTCGAATTAACGATTGGAAGAGTGAACAGATTCATCGCTGGAGATCCGATGAATCCGGCCACAAAGACGTTGGCCGGGTTACGGTAAAGCTCGCGTGGCGCCGCGAGCTGTTGCAAAAGGCCGTCGCGCAGTACGGCGACGCGGTCACCCATCGTCATGGCCTCGACCTGGTCATGGGTGACATAGACCGTCGTGGTTTTGAGCCGGCGCTGCAGGGCGGCGATCTGATTGCGGGTTTGTACCCGTAATTTGGCATCGAGATTGGACAACGGTTCGTCCATCAAAAACACCTGGGGGCGGCGCACGATCGCGCGCCCCATCGCCACCCGCTGGCGTTGGCCGCCGGAGAGGTCTTTGGGTTTGCGATCCAGATAGTGTTCCAGGTCAAGCAATTTCGCCGCATCCAGGACCCGTTCTCTGATCTCGGCCTTCGAGGTCTTGGCGATCTTGAGCGCAAAGCCCATGTTCTGGGCCACCGTCATGTGCGGGTAGAGGGCGTAGTTCTGGAACACCATGGCCACGTCGCGATCCTTGGGATCGACGTTGGTGACGTCACGGTCGCCGATCCGGACGCATCCGGCGTCCAGCGTTTCCAATCCGGCCACCATTCGCAGCGAAGTGGTCTTGCCACAACCCGATGGCCCGACCAGTACGACGAACTCGCCGTCGTCGACGGACAGATCGAGACCGTCCAGGGCCGGGCGATCCGAACCCGGATAGCGCCGCGTTGCCTGCTCGAAGCTCACCGAAGCCACTGTTACCCACTCATTCCGGTCACCGCGATACCACGGACAAACGAACGTTGGGCGACCGCGTAGATGATGACCAGCGGCACCATGATCAGCATCGAAGCGGCCATGATGATCGGCCAGCGCGCGACGTACTCCCCGCGCAACCGGACCAGGCCCAGAGTCAACGTGGCCAGGCTGTCGCGCTGAAGCATCAGCAACGGCCACAGGAAGTCGTTCCAGACGTTGACCCAGGTGAGCACGGCGAGCACCATCACCGCCGGCCTGGCATGGGGCAACAGAATCCGCCAGTAGATCTGCCACGGCGAGCAACCGTCGAGAATTGCCGCCTCCTCGAGATCGCTTGGCAGCGTTTGGAAGAACTGCCGCATGAGGTACGTACCGAACGCGCTGCCGAACAAGCCCGGCACGATCATCGCCCAGGGAGTGTCGACCCAGCCGGCGATCCGCATCAGAATGAACTGCGGGATCACGGTGACGGTCAGCGGAACCATCAGCGTGCCCAGGTACAAAACAAACAGCGTGTCACGGCCGCGAAACTGCAGGCGCGCGAAGGCATATCCGGCCAGCGAGCAAAAGAAGACCTGTCCGGCCGTGACACATCCGGCATACAGCACGGTATTGAAGAACATTCGCCAAAACGGCATCACCGCGAACACCTCGGTGTAGTTGGACCAGCGCGGGTGGGCGGGAAGCAGCGTCGGCTCGCTGATCTCACCTTCCCTTTTCAGCGAGCCCGAAACCGCCCAGGCAATCGGGAAGAGCCAGCACCACGCGATGCCGATCAGCGCCGCGTAGACCGGAACAGCGCGAATTACGCTGCGCTTGACCACGCGCTCAGCCAAGGCCACGAGAAGCCTCCAAGGAACGCTGCCGGGTGATCCGCAATTGCAGCACGGTCAGCACCAGCAGGATGGCGAACATCACCCATGCCAGTGCCGAAGCGTAGCCGAATTCCAGAAAGGAGAAGGCGTGCTGGAACAGCATGATGCCCAAAACATACGTCGACGTTTCCGGGCCACCATTGGCTCCATTGAGGACATAGACGACGTCAAACGCCTGGAACGCGTGGATGATTGAAATGACGACGACAAACGAGATCGCCCCACGGATCAGCGGCAACGTGATGAATGCGAATTGCCGTATCTCGCCCGCACCGTCGATCTTGGCGGCCTCGTAGAGGGTCTCCGGAACTCCTTGCATTGCGGCCAACAAGATGACCGTCGCGAACGGCACGCTCCGCCATACGCTGATGACGCACAGCGACGTCATCGCCCAGTTGGGGTCGACCAGCCACGGGACCGGGCCGAGCCCAACCCAACCGAGCATGATGTTGAGCAACCCGTTGTCGGTGTTGAAGACGAACTGCCACACGACCGCCATCACCACCGACGAGATGGCCAGCGGCATGAAGACGATGGTCCGGAAAATCCCGATGCCCTTGACTTTCCGGTTCAGCACACCGGCCACGACCAGACTGATGACAACGGTCGGCACTACCGTTCCGACGGTGAAGACCACGGTGTTGCGGACGGCGATCAGAAACAGTGGGTCCGACGTGAAAAGTTGTTCGAAGTTCGCCCACCCCACGAACTTCGCCGGGTTGAACACATCCCAGCGGTGAAAGCTCATATATAGCGAGAAGCCGAGTGGAAAGAACATGAACACGGTGACGGCAAGCAGGTTCGGTGCGACGAACAGGCGCCCTGCCCATGCGCGTCGACGCCAAGGACGCGGTCCGTTGGGCAATTTCTTCTCGCCGGCCGGCGTGGATTCAACGAATGACGTCATGGGTTTCGCACTACCTCGTCGACTGCGTCCGACAATCCGGTCAGCGATGTCGCCGGGCGGGAACCGCGCAACACGGGTCCCATGTTGCGATCGATCAGCGCCGCGATTTTTTCCCATGCCGGCGTAACGGGCAAGCCTTCGGAATAGGACGGTCCTTCGGTGAGCACGGCGAGATTGCGAATCCTGTTGTGGGCCTTGGCGAATCCGTCCGACGCGAGCACAGACCGCAACACCGGCACGAAGAGGGAGGATTCAGCGATCACCGCCTGCCCGACAGGGCCGGTGGCGAACTTCACGAATTCCCACGCCTGCTCTTTGCGTTTGCTGCTCGCCGAGATGGCCAGTCCGGTGGTGCCGATATTGGAGCAGGCGCTGTGCCCGCTGGGCAGGGATGGCCCCACCGGCAGCGGGGCAACATCGAAATCCAACCCCTCGGCCCCGATGAAGGTCTGGTATCGCCAATGACCCCCCAGCGCGATCGCTGCCTTGCCCGACGCGAACAGATCAGGCGTCGACATCGACTGCACCTCGGAGGCATTGGGTGCCACCTTGTGCCTGTTAGCGAGGTCGGCGTAGAACTGCACCGCCTCCATGAACGCCGGGGCATCGAAATTGAAATGAGTCGGATTCCGCCGCGGCGACGACCACCGCACGCCGTTGTTCAAGGCGAACAACCCGGCGGAGTAGTACGAGATGAAGGTGTTGACGAAACCCCACTGCGTGACCCGCCCCGAGCCGTCCCTCCTGGTCAACGCCTTGGCCGTGTCCAGGAATTCGGCGAAAGTCCACCTCTTGTCCCAGGCCGTGGGCGGAGCCGCCACGCCGGCGTCGGCGAAGAGCTGCCTGTTGTAGAACAAGAAATTTCCGGACCACTGCTCCGGAAAAGCGGATTGCCCACCGTCGTACGCGAACGTGTCGTACAGCGGCCCAACGCTGTCCGCCTTCAACTGGGCAGCAAAGGCTTGATCGCGCGCCAATGGGTCGTTGAGGTTCAGCAACACCCCCTTGGCAGCCAACTCGGCATAGCTCAGATCCCACGTCTGCAGCACATCCGGACATTTGCCGCCCGCGCAAAACGTGGACAACTGCTGCATGACTCCCGGCCCAGACCGCACCGCCCGAACCTTGATGTCGGGATGGCGGCGCTGAAATTCGCCGACGACACGCAGGCGGGCAGCGGCCTCGTCGGGGTTAGCGGCGAAGAAGAACGTCAAGGCGTCGTCGTTGGAAGCACAGCCGCTGGCCCACGGCACCAAAGCCGCGGCGGTGAGCGCGCCAGCGCCCCGCATCAGGCTTCGCCGTCCGAACGGCTTACCGAGCATCGTGCTCCCGTTTTCGCCCCGTAGCCGACGACCCCGCCGGCGGTGTCTGATGTCCTTGGTACCCGATGGTGCTGGAATCTGCCTGAGACGCGCGCCGCGGCAGCGCAAGAACGGCGCGGCGCAGCCGGTCGGCGTCGGCGCTGATGTCGATCTCGTGGATGCGGTTGTCGGCGCCTATGCGGAGGCGCAACAGGATCTGTGCGCGCCCGCGCGGCGCGATCACGACGCCGGGAGCACCGTCGATCAGCATGACGACACCGCCCCTTGCGCGCGCGGCGAATCGGCGGGTCTCCTTGGCGACCTCGCGGGCCCCACTCAGCTCGGCCGGCACGTGTGCCGGAATCAGCACCCGATCGACCCTGCGCACCACGTCGGGCGCCAGCAGCTCGAGCAAGGTGGCGATGTCACCGCCGCGGGACGCCGCCAGAAACGCCTCGACGATCTCGAGGTGCTGGGTCACGCGGCCAGATTGGGCGGGCGTGGCCTCGTGCAGTCGCGAACGGGCCCGACTCGCCAGCTTCTTCGCGGCCATTGGCGATCGGTCCAGCACGTCGCCGATCGCCTCGAAGGGCACGGCGAAAACGTCGTGCAGGACGAACGCGACACGCTGTGCGGGGGATAGACGGTCCAGCACGACCAGCATCGCGCTGCCGACCGAGTCGGCCAGCAGCACCTCCTCGTCCGCCGATGCCGACCCGGCGGCCGCCAGCCGGTCGAGTTCTCCCGCGTCGCCCAGCGGTCGCTCGGCGCGGCGTTTGCGCGCCCGAAGCTGGTCGAACGCCTCGTGCGCGGTGATCGTCGTGAACCAACCGGTCAGGTTGACGATGTCGTCGATGCTGTCCGCTCGACTGGCCTTCAGCCATGCTGACTGCACCGCATCGTCGGCATCGGCGATCGAGTCGAGCAGCCGAAACGCCACCGCCCGCAAGTGCTGACGGTCGGCGTCGAACCGTTGTGCCAGATCGGCGAGGTCTACCCGCTTTTTGGTTGTGCTCATGGGGTCACCTTTTCCGCGCGGGAGTCGTCAAGAAGATGACCGCACCGATCGAACTCCGAGTCCCAAGGAGACCAGCACATGACCCTACCGATTGTGCGCCGCAGCGCGCGCAGCAGCCATACGGCTCGCCGCTGCGGAAATAGCTGCACCACAACGGATTGAACGAAAGAAAAGGAGCTGATCCGAATGCACACCGTATCCCTGGTGATCACGTTGATCACCGCGATCATCACCGGCTGCATCGCCATCGCCGACTTCATTCCGGCGAGATTCGTCCTGGCAAACTCGGCCGAGGTCGGTGTGCCTCGTTCGTGGTTGCCGGCGCTGGGGGCGACCAAGCTGGCCGGGGCGGTCGGACTGGTTGCCGGGCTGGTGGGTTTACCGACTTTGGGTGTCGCGGCCGCGGCCGGCCTGGTGCTGTTTTTCGTCGGTGCGGTCGCGACTCACCTCAGGGCACACGTCGTGTACAACATCGCCTTTCCCGGCGCGTTCCTGTGCCTGTCGGCGGCGTCGTTGGCGCTGCTGGTGGCGCAGCGGTACTAGCTGGTCATGCGGCTCTTGACCGCGTCGTCCTGCTTCTTGGCGACGTCAAGCACGAAGTCCTGTGGGGCGGCATCGTTGGGCCCGCTGTCGAACTCCAGGTCGACGACCACCTTGCCTTCGGCGAACACCACGTAGGTCACCGATTTGGTGTTATCGGGCGACGGGCCCACGACGATGATCCCGTTCGTGCCCACCGCGAACGGCTGTGCAGTACCGGTGACGTATTTGCCCAGCGAGGACGGGCGGTCTTTGGCCCCCTGCGTAGCCGAAGCCACATCGGTAAAGACCACGAGGAGGTCATCGATGGTGTGAGTTTTGGCGTTGTTGCTGAAGGTCACCGCCACACCGGCCACGCCTCCGGGGTTCTGTTGCGGCGGACCCAATGTCGTGTCGGCGCCGATGTCGCTCGCCGAGATCAGCAAGTTGGAGTAATCCGCCAGGGGCGCCGTTCCCGACGGTGGCGCGCTCGATGCGGACGATGATGCCGTCGAGCTCGATGACGCCGCTGAAGTCGACGAGGACGTCGCCGACGACGAGGACGAGGACGATGACTTTTCGTCTTTGCCACAGCCTGTCGTGACAGTCAGCAAGGCGGTGATCGCCACCCCAACGCCGACGGTTCGTACCACACTCATCGTTTGCCTCTGTTCCATGACAGCTATTTCTACGGCACCCATCATGTCCGCGGCAATACATCCGACTATGCGATTCGCGTTGCCGTGCAAGCTGCGGTGACCTGCAAGCTCAGCTGGGGACACGGGCGGTGCTGGTGGAGACGGAATCAGCATGCGTGGTCAGGCAGGAAAATAGCGGATCTGGTCGATCACTTTGCCGCGCCAAGCCACGTCGGCGAACATGATGCCGCGCCCGTGACTTGAATTGAGCGAGACTGCGACCGTGGACCCCGCTCCAATCGTCTTGGCCCAGGTAGCCCCGTTGAGCGCCTCCGCGAATTCGGCGACATCGAGCGGGTCTTTGTCACCCAAAGTGATTGCGGCATAAGGCGATAGCGCCTGCGCAGCGACCGATGCATCGCCACGTGAAACGGCGCCGAGGAATGTCTGCACCAGCCGTTTGTGCCGCGCACCCGCCCGGCGGAAGCCGCTCATGAAACCCGCGGTTCCCGACAGCCCTTGATTGCCCAGTAGATCTCGCGACAGTTGCACGGCAGGCGACATCGCTCCCGATCCGGTTCGCAGAAACTGCAGCATCATCGCGGGCAACTCCCAGTACGCCCGCAGACGATCAATCTGCCACTCCCCGTTCGCTTCTCGGAGGTCGTAGCGCAGCAATGCCGGAATGTACATCGTGACGGCCGAACCCATCGCCACCTCGAGCTCGAGATCACGCAGCACGACAGTGCCGAAGACGATGTCGAGATCGCGATGGAATTTGATGTCGCGCGGACCGACGAAGGTGTCGTAAAAGTTCGCGATCTGTACGCGGCCCACATGCGGTCGCGAGCCCACCGGGTCTTCGATCCGGCCGTCGCCGGTGAACAAGCCCACCCATCCGTCGCGGTCATGCGCGGCGGCCGCCCGTGGCGACCGCTCCACCGCGGCCAGCAGAGACTCGCGATCCAGTGGCACCACCATCAGATGGCCTCAATCAATTCGACTCCGACACTTCGCATCTCGGCCAAGGCTTCCGCGGCCGAAGTCGGCGCCACCGCCGCCGTGAGGCCGACCAACACCCGGGTGCTCAAACCGTTGCGTGCCGCGTCCTCGGCCGTCCTGCGGACGCAGTGGTCGGTGGCGATGCCGACAATGTCGACCTCATCGACGCCCCGCTGGCGCAACCACTCGAGTAGCGACGTCCCGTGCTCGTCGGAGCCCTCGAAGCCGCTGTAGGCCGCGGCGTGCGCACCCTTGCGGAATACCGCCTCTATCGGCCGGGTGTCGAGATCGGGACGAAAATCCGCTCCGGGACTTCCGGCGACACAGTGCGGCGGCCAGGACGACGAATAGTCCGGGTGCTCGGAGAAATGGTCACCCGGGTCGACGTGGAAGTCCTTGGTCGCCACGACGTGTTGGTAGCCGCTCTCGCCGGCCAGATAGTCGTTGATAGCGCCGGCCAGCGCGGCGCCGCCGGTTACCGGCAGCGAGCCACCCGTGCAAAAGTCGTTTTGCACGTCGACGATGATCAACGCTCGCATGCGCTCCACCATATCGCCGCCAGCTGGGGTGATGGGTCGGTCGGTTTGTTTGCCGATTCGCCGGGTAACCCCCCTGCCATGGTGATCCGCAGAATTGCACGGCCGCTGTTGTCGGTTGCCTTTATCGGCCAAGGAGTTGAATCGCTGCTTAATCCCAAGTCAGCTGCGGAAGCCGCGGCGCCCGCGGTGGACGGTCTGCAGGCGTTGCCTGATCAGGTCGCCCGCAGCATGCCGGACGACCCGCAGACGTTCGCGCAGGTGACCGCGGCTGTTCAGATCGGGGGCGGGCTGCTGCTCGCCACCGGCAAGCTGCCGCGGCTTGCGTCGGCCGTATTGGCGGTCACGGTGCTGCCGGCCAACTTGGGCACCTACTCGTTCTGGAACGAGACTGACCCGGAGCGCAAAGCCGAGCTGCGTCGCGGGTTCCTGAAAGATCTGAGCCTGCTGGGCGGATTGATGATCGCGTCCGCCGATACCGCGGGCAAGCCGTCGCTGGGATGGCGCGGTCGTCGGGCAGCCGAGCGTCTCTCTGAGCGGGTGTCATCGGCGCTACCGGGATCCGACGACGCGTTGTTCGACGGCGACCTCGGCGAAAGAATCGCGCACGGACTGCAACTCGGCGCCGAACGAGGCCGCGAACTGGCCAACACCGCAGCAGAACGAGGCGCGCCGTACGCCGAGGTCGCCCTGGACCGGGGCCGCGAGCTCGCCAGCGCCGCCGCCGAACGAGGCGCGCCGCTGGCGAAGAAAGCCCGCAAGCGCGGCGAAAAGCTGGCCGCCGAGGTGGCCGAGAAAGCGGGGCCGCTCGCGAAAGAGGCGCGCAAGCGCGGCGAGGAGCTGGCCGAAACGGCGCGCACGCACGGCAGCCAGCTGGCCGATGCTGCGCGCGAGCGAGTCGGCGGGCAAGTCAGGACCCGTCGTCGCAAGCGCCCCTGGTAGCCGCCAGGAAGATGTCGACGATGGCGTCGACATCTTGCGCGATATCCACCGTCACACCGGACTCGTCGGCGCCCAGCGGTTCCAACGCGTCGAATTGCGACCGCAGCAGCGCGGCCGGCATGAAATGGGCGGGCCTGGCTGCCAACCGCGCGCTGATCACCTCCGGTGAACCGCGCAGGTGCAGGAACTCAGCGCGCGGACAGTGCGCCCGCAGCTGGTCCCGGTATCTGCGTTTGAGCGCCGAACAACTCACCACCCCGCCGTCGCGATGACCGGCCAACCACTCCCCGACTCTTTCCAGCCAGGGATAGCGATCGTCGTCGTCAAGCGGTTTCCCGGCAGTCATTTTGGTGACGTTGGCCGGTGGATGCAGACCGTCGGCGTCGACAAAGGGCACGCGCAACCGTTGTGCAAGTGCGGAACCCACCGTCGACTTGCCCGATCCGGAGACACCCATCACCACGATGGGTGACGCCGCGGCGGTCGGCATCGCGTCTAGTTGTGTTGCGCGAGGTTGCGATTCCATTCCATCCAGCCGACGCCGGTGCGGCCGTCCGTGGTGTCGATGCTGACCCAGGCGCGCGCGAACTCGCTTACCTGTCCGTCGGGGCCGGTCAGCAGCACCGGTGCCTGGCCATGAATGTCCACGTCGCCGGTGATCCCACCCGGGTTGAGGCTCAAGCTCATCTTGAGCGGTAACCCGTTGTCGCCGAAGGCGCGCGGATTGGTCACGGTGTGCAGTTCGGTGACGTTTCGGTCGGGGTCCTGGATATAGCCGATACCGATCGGGGGAACATTCGGAATGTTGATGTCCAACGCGTGCAAGTGGGTGCCGTCGTCGAGGTGCAGCGCGCTCCACATCCAGTCCATGCTCCACCAGTCGCGCACACCCCAAGAGTGGTCACGTTGTCCGCGAACGGAATCCATCCGGTAGGTGGTGTCGTTGACAGTGACGGTTCCCGTTACGGTGCAAGGGATTTCGTAGCGGGTAGTAATCCGGTACTTGTACGGGGTGCCGTCGGTGGTCCACACCAAATTCATCGTCATGTCGACGGGAGTTCCTGGTTCTCCGCGCAATAGCGCCGACGGGTCCGAATAGGACTGGCCCTGCGCTCGCACGTCGACACGGTAGGTCTGCAGTGGCGCGGTGGCAGCATGGCCGATTTCAAAGGCATCGGTGTGCAACACCCACGGGTCTGCCGGCAACGGAACTTCGTAATCGAGAACGGCCACGGTCGGGAGGTCCGGCCCGCACAGTAGCACCTGAACCCAGGCAGCCTGCTGGTTCGCGACCAGACCGACGCGGAACCAGCCGCCCAATCCCTGTGCCGCATCGACGAAGTCGGCATACCAACTCTCACTCCAGAGTGGTTCGTCGGTGGCAACGTGGGCGAGTTCGTCATCGTCCGAGGGCCGCAGCGGCTCCGGCGCCTCCGCATTGGGCAGCGTCGCCAACGCGTCGGTATCGAGCACATGATCGCAGTGCCGTTGCAACATCGTCATGAACATGCGGTCGCCGCGCTCGGTGCGTTCCACCAGCATCGACGACACGATCGCCATCATCACGCCGAAAAAGCCTTGCCGGCGAACACCTTCGGCGACGTCGGCAAGCGTGATGGGCGCTTGCGGCCCGAGCGCCTCGTGGTAGGCCCGTAGCAACGCCTGGTAATGCGCCCGACGATCTTCAGTCGGCAGTGCGCAACCGAGGAAGTAAGCCAGGTCGGTCAATGCCGGTCCCCAGGAGACGGTCTGCCAATCGACGACGGTCAGCGCGCGGTCCGCTCCGTCGATGCCGAACAACATGTTGTCCAGTCGGTAGTCGCCATGGACCAGGCCCTGCATCGCGTCCCGCTCCCCTTCGGCGGCAAGGTAGGCGTCGAACGCGCCGACCAGGCGTTCGCACACCATGCGGTGCGCCGGCGCGATCTGGTCGCCGTAGCGGTCGAGGAAGCCGGCGTAGAGCGGGGCGATCATTGCCTGGTTCAGCGGAGATTCCCGGTTGAGCCACGGCGCTTCGGCCAGTGCCGCGTCACCGAGCAGTGGGCCGTGCAGGCGCCCCAACTCGACGACCCCAAGTGTGGCCTGTTCGATTGTGGCACCGGCGATTTCGTCACCGACGACCGCCGGACCGGCGTCGCCGAGCAGCAGGTCGAAAACCCCGGTCGAGGTGTCGATCGCGGCGTGATAGCAGGGCGCGATCGGGCCCCCAATGCGTGGCGCGATATCGCGGTAAAAGCGGACTTCGCGCTCGTAGAGGCCCAGCGCCAACCCCGTTTGCCGACTCACCGGATCGCTGGCCGCGACCTTCAACACCACCGAACCCGGTCCCGCGGCCCCATCCGCGTAGCCGAGCCGCACGCGGTAGCACTCGCTCATTTGGCCGGTGCCGATGCGCTCCACTTCGAAGTCGGCGACCTCTCCGGCACCGATCGCGGCGGTCAGCCACGATGCCGTGAGATCACTGGGTCGTTCGACTGGCTGGGTCTCCATTGACGTCCTCTGCCGAATTTTTTCGCTGACAGTTTTTTTGTGCCACGTCAGCGTGCCAGGTCACTGCGCCAATGAGAAGCCGACCCATGCCATCCTGCGATGCGGGTGCGGATCAAACTCGATACGCCACTTGCGGTCGAAGACCATGACGGCGCGGTCGTCGGCGGTATAGGCGGGCCAGTCGTCACCGGGCACGCCGCTGCGGCTGAACGCTCGCCAACGACGCTGCACCTGGTTGCTGACCCGAAGCGCGGCGCGCTGGTCGGCCGCGGCGGTCAAAAACCCGCCGAGCCGGGTGCGATAGAAATCGAAGACGGCCAGCAATTCGGTGGCGTGGGTAGCTCCCAACCCCGACCAGCGCAGCATCCGTGGCGCGTAGTCGTACCGGTACAGGTAGGTGGGCGTGTGATTGCTGTGCGCCTCGGCGATCTGCCAGGCGGCCGAGCTGAAGGCGAAGTCACCGCCTAGCTGGATGCAAGCCGAGGACGACGGGTAACCCGGATAGGCGGCGGTAATGCGTTCGCGGGCAGCCGGTTCCGCATCCGCCAGCAATTCTTCGATCATCGATTCGTTGGTCGGCAGCATCCGCAGGAAGCGGGTGAACAACCGGCCTTCCTCGGCGTTGGTGCCCACGATCAGCGGCACCCGATGCGCCCGTCCATGCTGCATCGCCTCGACGGGGTCTTCGGGCAGGCAGTCGTCGCCGATCACGGGCCCGATGGGAAAGGCGCCCAACCTGTTCTCCATGCCGTGATCGATCAGCCGGTGTTGGGTCTCCACCAGTTGGCCCCACGAGGCCTGCATCAGCGCGTTGGCGGCATCGCCCGGTCGCGCGCCCAGCAGGTCGGCGAACCGTGTCGCGAACTGCGCCGAAATCTCCCGCGACCGCACCAGGCCCGATGCCGGGCTTTCGGAGATCGCCCGGGCGAACAGGCCCTCGGCTGCCGGCACGGCCAACAGCGTGGCGGTGATGCACGCACCCGCGCTCTCGCCGAAGATGGTGACGTTGTCCGGGTCACCACCGAATCCCGCGATGTTGTCGCGAATCCATTGCAACGCCAGCACCAGGTCCCGCAGGTACAGATTGCTGTCGATGGTGATGTCCGGGCTGGACAGCGATGACAGGTCAAGACATCCCAGCGCGCCCAGACGGTAGTTGACCGATACGTACACGCAACCGCGACGAGCCAGTGCGGCGCCGTCGTACAGCGGGGTCGCCGAACTGCCCAGGATGTACCCGCCCCCGTGAATGAAGACCATGACCGGCAGCGGTTCGGTATGAGCGTTTTCCGGCGTGACGACGTTGAGGGTGAGGCAGTCCTCGCTCATGGACTGGTATTTGCCGACGCCGAGCAATGTGTAGCGGCGCTGCTGGGGCGCGCAGTCGGTGAAGCCGTGGCAATGACGCACGCCCGACCAGGGCGCAGCCGGTTGCGGCGCCTTGAATCGCAGCCGCCCGACCGGCGGCCGTGCATAGGGGATAGAACGCCAGCGGTTGACGCCGCCGCGGGTAAAGCCTTCGACGGTGCCGAGGACGGTGCGTGCGCGGATAGTGCGCTCGTGCATACGCCGACGGTAGCCGACACTACGTATGTAGGGCGCGCGGAGCGCCTAAATCCAAGGTGTGACGGTTAGCCTGTCGGGATGCGAATGGCCGCGCTGGTCACACTCTCGGTACTGGTTGCCGGATGCTCGCACTCGGGCGGAAGCCAGTCCGGGCAGTCGCAGACCCCGAACACGACGGCGGTTTCCGGTTTCTCCCCGACCACTGCGGCCCCGCCGGGGAGCAAACTGCCGGGACTGTCGGCCGCACCAGCGGCCGGCGCGGCGATCTCTGATGTCATCGCATGGATCGAGGCAGGTCATCCCGCCGATCCGGCTCGCTATCACGCCGTCACGCGCGACGGCGTCACCACGCAGCTGGGTAACGACGTCGCCTTCACCGTGGCGGCCAGCCCTCCAGGCCGCCCCGTCGCGTGCACGACGGATTCCGCGCACACCGGCGGCACGCTGACCTGCCTGGTCGACCTGACCAATCCCCCACCCCGGCCGGAAACGGCCTACGGCGAATGGAAGGGCGGTTGGGTCGACTTCGACGGGACGAACCTGCGGGTCGGAGCGGCCCGCGCCGATCCGGGTCCGTTCGTCAACGGCAACGGGGCCGAGTTGGTGGGCGGGGACACGCTGTCCTATGACGACTACCGTTGTCGCGCCGACCAGGCGGGCCTGTTCTGCGTGAACTACGCCCACCAGTCGGCCGTGCGGTTCAGCAGCGCCGGAATCCAGCAGTTCGGCTGCCTGCGGTCGGTGCCGCCGCCCGACGGCATCGGTACCGCGTTCGGCTGCTGATCTCGCAGCTCAAGAAGCCATGATCGTCGCGAAGAGCTCGCTCATCTCGTCGCCGGGTCCGCCGGGCACCGTGTATCCGGCTTCGTCGCGGATTTCCGCGAGGTGATCCCGCACATCCTCGATTGACAGTCCGGGACTGTAGAAGCCCTTGGTGCGCCCGATGAAAAATCGGGAAACATGGCCTGCGCCAACGGTATAGATCTCGCCCGACACCGGACAATCGCGATGGATCAGGAAGGCGGCCACCGGGGCCACCAGAGCCGGATCCAGTCTCTGAAGGTATTGGCCCACAAGCTCGTCCAGCACCGCCTGGGCGGACGCGTCGTCCGGCTGCGCGGCGCCGTCGACGGAGTGCGCCAGCATCCGCGTATAAGCGATCGGGGCGATCGCATTGACCTTGATGTCGCGGTCAGCGCCCTCCGCAGCCAGGACGCGGGTGAGGCCGATCAACCCTGTTTTAGCCGAGCCGTAGTTGCTCATGCCGGTGGCGCCCAGGATCCCAGCCGCCGAGGTCGTGTTGAGGATCCGCCCATATCCCTGCTCGCGCATCACCTTCCAGGCCGGCCTGGTGACATAGAACGCGCCCCTCAAATGCACATCCAGCAGCGGCTCGAGCCGGTCGGCGGTCATCTCCTCGAACGGCGCATCCCGCACGATTCCCGCGTTGTTGATCACGACGTCGACTCGTCCCCAGGTGCGCAGCGCGGTGTCGATAACCGCCTGTCCGCCTTCGGGACTCGTCACGCTATGGCTATCGGCGACGGCTTGGCCGCCGAGGTCGCGGATCTCGGTTGCTGCGGCCTCAGCCGCCGTGGTGTCGGAACCATCCCCCGTTACCGAACCGCCAATGTCGTTGACTACTACGCGCGCCCCGCGGGATGCCAGCAGTAGGGCGTACTCCTTGCCCAAACCACCACCCGCGCCCGTGATGACCGCAACCTGATCGTCGAAACGCAGCTCGTTCGTCATCGCATCCTCACCAGCTGACCGGCAGCTCTTTCATCCCGTAGATGTCGGCTTCTTTGAACTTCAGGTCAGCCGGAGCGACCGCCAATCTCAGCCCGGGCAACCGCCTCGCCAATGTGGTGAACGCCGACTGCATTTCGACGCGGGCTAGATTCGCCCCGATGCATTGATGCACGCCGTAGCCAAACCCCAAGTGCCCACGAGTATTTCGCTCCACATCGAAGGATTCCGGATTGTCGACGAAATCGGCGTCCCAGTTTCCGGCGGGAATATTCATCAGGACCATGTCGCCGGCGTGGATCAGCTGACCGCCGAGTTCGAAGTCCTCGGTAGCCACCCTATCCACCTGGCTGTGCACGATGCTGAGATAGCGCATCAGCTCTTCGACGATGTTGGCGACGACGGCGTGATCATCGGTGTCGCCGAGTAGCTTGAAAACCTCGGGATGTTCCAGCAACGCAACCGTTCCCAGTGAAATCATGTTGGCGCTGGTCTCGTGGCCGGCGACCAGCAGGGTCATCCCGGAGAAGGCCGCAGTCTCGCGGTTGAGCTGGCCGGTCACGACGTAGTCAGCAACCAAGCGGCTGATCAGGTCGTCAGCCGGATCTTGTTCCTTGCGCGCCACTAATTCCAGGAGGTAGCCAAACATCGCAGCACCGGCCTGTGCCTTTTCGTCGTCGGATGCCCTCGTATCCAGCCCAACCGCGGTGTATTGCTGGAAGGACCCGAGGTCCTCGGACGGCACCCCCAGCAGTAAAGCGATTACCAACGATGGCACCGGCAAGCCGAAGTCACGCACCAGGTCGGCAGGCGCCCCATTGCGGATCATCTCGTCAAGGTGATGGTCGACCAGTTCCTGTATCTGGGGCCGCATCGCTTCGCAGCGCCGGAAGGTGAAGTCGCCGGTCAGCATGCGCCGCAACCGATGATGCTCGGGGTCGTCGACCCGGGCGAACATGACCGGCGTGTTGTCCGTGTTCTTCTGCCTCAGGTATTCGGGGATCGTGTCGGCAGACAGACGCGGGTCGACCAGCGCCGCCCGGATGTCTTGGTACCGACTCACCACCCAGGCCGGTCGGCCGTGGTACACGGCCAGTCGCAGTCCGGATTCCTGGCGCCAGTTAACGAATTCAGCAGGTGGATGCAGCGGGCAGTGCGCAGCGCGCGGTACAGGTATCACCGGAAGATCCGTGTCGGAGCTCAGATCGGAAGTTGTTGACATCAGCGGCGTTTTCCGATCGTTGACCTTGTATTCCAGCACGAGTACATCGTCACCAGCTGACCGGAAGTTCTTTCATGCCATAGATGTTGGCTTCTTTGAACCTCAGCTCCTCCGGCGGCACCGCCAGTTTGAGCGCGGGCAGGCGGCGCGCCAGCGTGGCGAACGCGACCTGCATCTCGACGCGGGCCAGGTTCGCGCCGATGCATTGATGCACGCCATACCCGAAGCCCAAATGCCCGCGGGTGTTTCGGCCGGCGTCGAAGGATTCGGGATTGTCGACGAATTCGGCATCCCAGTTCCCGGCAAGCAGACTCATCATGACGAAGTCCCCGGCGCGAATCAGCTGACCCCCGATCATCAGATCTTCAGTCGCCACGCGATCGACCTGGCTGTGCACGATGGTCAGGTACCGCATCAGCTCTTCGACGATATTCGCGACGACGGCAGGATCGTCGGTCTGTCCGAGTCGCTCGAACACCTCGGGATGTTCCAGCAGCACAACCGTTCCCAACGAGATCATGTTGGCGGTGGTCTCGTGGCCGGCCTGCATCATGATCACACTGTTCATGGCCGTCGTGGCATGGTCGAGTTGGCCCGTCGCGACGTATTCGGTGACCAGCCGGCTGATCAAGTCGTCGCCGGGTTCGCGCGCTTTGCGCTCCACCAACTCCTCGATATAGGCGTACATGGCCCCGAAGGCTTGGCCTTTCTGCTCGTCGGTGGACCTCTGGTCAAGCCCGGTCGTGGTGTGGCGCTGGAAAATCTCGAGGTCTTCGGGCGGCACCCCCAGGAGCAGCGCGATCACCAATGACGGTACTGGCAGGGCGAATTCGAGCACCAGATCGGCCGGCGCGCCGTTGTCGATCATCTGGCCGAGATAGTGGTCAACCGTTTCCTGAATGTGCGGCCGCATCGATTCGCAACGCCTGAAGGTGAAGTTGGTGGTCATCATGCGCCGCAATCGCTGATGCTCGGGATCATCGGTCCGTGCGAACATCACCGGGACTTTGTTGTCGGCGTCCTTGGGCATGATGGAGTCCGGAATGGTCTTCGCGGACAATCGCGGATCGACCAGCGCCGCCCTGATGTCCCGGTAGCGGCTGACCACCCACACCGGGTTGCCCTGGAACATCGCCCGCTGCAGCCCGGGCTGCGCCCGCCAGTCCGCGAAGTCGGCCGGGGGCGCAAGCGGGCACCGCGCGGCCCGCGGGACGGGCAGCTCCGGAAGATCGGCGTCGGAGCGGGCTTCGGAAGTTGTTGACATATCCTGTGTTTCCGATTAAGTGTCAGTTATCTGCCAGTTATAGAGCGTAGAGCTACCCTTGTTGGCAGTCAACTGTCAGTTAGGCTGTCACAATGACCGCGGTTGAAGACCGACCGCTGCGGGCCGACGCGGCGCGCAACGTCGAGCGCATCCTGCGCGCGGCGCGCGAAGTCTATGGTGAGCTGGGGCCCGACGCCCCGGTGGAAGCGGTCGCACGCCACGCCGGTGTGGGTGAGCGAACGCTCTATCGCAGATTTCCGGCAAAGGCCGATCTGGTCCGCGCCGCGCTGGATCAAAGCATCGCCGAGGACCTGATGCCCGTGATCGAGAGTGCCCGTCGCACCGATGATCCGCTGCGGGGTCTCACCCAACTGATCGAAGCGGCGATATCGCTGGGCGCCCGTGAACACAACCTGCTGACCGCAGCACGCCGGGCCGGGTCGCTCACGTCCGACATCTCGGTTTCGCTCAACGACGCGCTCGGCGAGCTGGCCCGGGAAGGCCAGCGAGTCGGCAGCATCCGCGCCGACCTGGTCGCCGACGACCTTCCTCGCCTGGTCGCGATGCTCTTCGGCGTGCTGTCGACGATGGATACGGCCAGCGACGGCTGGCGACGCTATGTCGCCCTCGTTGTCGATGCGATATCGGTCAACGAAAGACAGCAGTTGCCTCCGGCCGCTGAGCTGCGTTATGAGGTCGGGCCCAATAGCTGGCCGCTGTAAGCCCGCTAGTTGATGGTCACCCCGGCGTCGACTTTGAATTCCAGCCCCGTCACATATCGGGACTCATCGGATAGCAGGAACAGCACGGCGCTGCTGACGTCGGCGGGCTCCACCGCCGGCGTGGGCATCGCATTGACGAAAATGGGAATCAGGTCCGACCGTTCCTCACCTAGGAGCGGTCCGAACGACGGCGGAACCATCCCGGTAGGCACACCGGTGGGAAGCACCGTGTTGACCCGCACGTTCTGTGCCGCGAGTTCATTCGCCAAGGCCAGCGTCAAGCCGACGACGCCGTGCTTGGCCGCCGTGTAGGGCGTCTGCAGCGGAAAGCCTTTGATGGCACCGGCAGAGCTGACGTTGACCAGACTGCCTCCCCCCTGGTTGAGCAAGTGGGGTATCGCGGCCGCGCAGGTGTTCCACACCCCGATGAGATTGACGTCGACCACCGTGCGCCACTGATCGGCAGTCGTCCTGTCCCAGGGCGCCACCGTCAACACACCGGCGTTGGCGACCGCCCCGTCGAGGCCCCCCAGCTCGTTGGCCCCGTCGTCGACCGCAGAGCGCAGTTGCGCCTCGTCGCGAACATCGACGACGCGACTCACGCAGCGACGACCGAAATCTTGTACCAGTCTTACCGTTTCGGCCAGGTCGTCCTCCGTGGCCAAGGGATACTCGATCTGCGGCAAGGATCGGCAGATATCGACCAGGATGATATCCGCACCCTCCTGCGCAAGCCGCAGCGCATGGCTGCGCCCCATACCGCGGGCAGCACCGGTAATCAGAATACGTTTACCGGCAACGCGTCCCGGGATTGCTGTCGTCATGTCGGGGTCCGGCTACTGCTCGGCCCACATCAATCCGCGCATCGTCGCAGAGAGCGGGATGTCCTCCACCACTGATCAGTCCTTGGGGTGCGCGACACACCCAGTCGATCGCGTTGACCGCCCTGCCGGCCGTCGAGATACACCCTGCGTCAGTCGAATCGTAAAGAGGATGGGAAACGTGGGTGTTGATTTCCACCCGCGGTTCGCCTTCCACGACGACACGGTGTACGCCGGTGTGCCCCTCGGGCGGGAACTCCCAGTCGGGCGCCGCGGCCGGGGTGAGCCTGGTGACGTGCTCGAGGGTGATCACCGGCTTGCCGTCGCGCACGCCCTCGGTGGCAAACCGCACCGCGCCCATCTGTCCCGGCTCCACCGTCATCATCGTGCAGTCGATTCGTTCTGGCGTGTACCACGGTTCGACGCGCTGGCGCACTTCGTCGAGTTTGATGTCGAGATGATCTGCCAGACTGTGGACCTGACCGCCCCACATCGACACGATCACCCCGGGCAGGAACATCATCGGCGAATCGTCGTCTTCAGTTGATCCGAAACCCATTGCAGCGCCTGTGAACTCGGCATCATCGTAGTTTCCGTAGTCGAAGATCTCCTGCACGGTGATCGAATCCACCCGAGTGGTCAGGCTGACCGCCGAGTGCACCAGCGTATCGCCGGAGAAGCCGGGGTCGATGCCGTTGACGTAGAGCGAGGTGTTGCCGGCCACGCAGGCACGCTCCAACGGCTCGCGCAACCAGTCTTCGGCGTGGTGCGGCGTGACCAGCCAGACCATCGACGTACCGACGACGTTGGTGCCCGCGGCGAGGAACTTGCTCATCTGTTCGATGGCTTCCATCGGCCGGGTCTCCCCTTGCGAGGTGTAAACCACACAGTCGGCGCCGAGGGCCACCAGCGCGTCGATGTCGTCGGTGGCGACGATGCCGGTCGGTTCGTCCATCCCGCACAGCTGCGCCGCATCCTTGCCGATCTTGTCGGCACTGGCGGCGTGCACCCCGACCAGCTCGAGATCTGGTCTGCCGATGATCGCCCGCAGCGAATGCCGGCCCACGTTTCCGGTGGAGAATTGAATGACTCTGCGCACTGTTACCTCATCCTTCCCGTGGACGATACTGTATCGCTTTCAGTCACCCGGCACATCTGGCAATTTCTCGCCCCGGTGCCGGCACCCGGCGGGCTTAGTAATCGGGTATCGGCAGCGGCGAATTGTTCGAGTCGATGCCGCCGTCGACGTGGAAGGTCGCGTTGGTCGCGTAGCAGTCGCGCGTGGATAGATACACCGCGAGCCGCCCGAGGTCCTCGACGTCGCCCAGTCGATGCAGCGGGGTGGACTCTTGCATCTTCTCCAGCGACCCGGGCATCAGATCCAGGCTGCCCTTCAGACCGTCGGTGGCAAAGGAACCCAGGGCGATGGCGTTGACGCGAATCTTCGGGGCGAGTTCCTGTGCCATCGCGCGAGTGAGCGCTTCCAGGCCACCCTTCGCCACGCAGTAGGCCGTCAGCGCCCGGATACCGAACCGCGCCGAACCCGACGAGATGTTGATGATGGAACCGTGCCCGGCACTGAGCATGTGCGGTGCCACGAGCTGACTCATGATGAAGGCGGACGTGACACACCAGTCGAACGTGTGCCGGAAGTCTTCGTCGGTGATGTCCAGAAACCGCGCGTAGGTGGAGCCACCGACATTGTTGACGAGAATGTCGATCCGGCCGAACCGCTCCATGGCCGTGTGCACGACGCGCTCTCCGTCCGAACGGCTCATCGCGTCCGCAACCAGCGGCAGCCCCTCGCCACCCGCGGCCTCGATACCCGCAATCGTGCCAACGATATCCGCCTCGGTGCGCGCGGTTCCGACGACCGTGGCGCCGGCCTCCGCCAACACCCGCGCTATGCCTGCCCCGACACCTTTCCCGGCACCCGTGACGATCGCGACCTGTCCATCCAGCCGGAACTGCTCCAACGCCATGCCGAGCTCCTTCGATCGTGTGTGACGTCTGCGCCGTTCAATCTATGAACCTTGCTGACTAAAGTCAATGAATATGAAAGATGGCCGTCGGTAGCGATGGGGACGGCCCGACAATGGCTAAGTTATACAAGCCTTTTTGGCTGGAACACGGCATAATGATGTGGGTTAGCCTCGATACTCTTGCATGAGTCAGGTCAATTGTGAGGAAAGAAATGGCTGTGACGGATCGGGTGTCTGCGCGAGAAGCCAAGCGCTTGCAGACGCGGGAGCGCTTGATGGGCGCCTCGATCGCGGAGTTCGCCCGCGCCGGGATGGCCGAGGCCGACGTCAGTGCCATCGTAGCCGCCGCGGGAGTCGCCCACGGGACCTTCTTCTTCCATTTCCCCACCAAAGAGCATGTGCTACTGGAGCTGGAGCGCCGCGAAGAGGACCGCATAGCCAAGCAGTTCGCGCAATTCTTGAAGTCCAAGCACGATCTTGTTTCCGCATTGAATGAGGCGGTCCGCCTGGTGGTCGGATTGGAGCGCCGACTCGGCGATCGGCTCTTCAATGACTTTCTTGCGCTGCACTTCTCGCAAACCCGCCCGCAGACCGAAGACGGCAGGGATCACCCCTTGATCGTGTTGGTCGCCCAGGAAATCGCACGTGCGCAAGAACGCGGCGAGACGGATGCGCAAGTTAATCCGATGAACAGCGCGGTGTTCTTCTTGCTCGGTCTCTACGCACTGTTGATCACGACCAACCACTGGCCGACCGGCCACACCCTGCTGGAAGACTACGTCGCGAGGACTTTGCGCGGTCTTCAGCCGTGACCCAGGCGCGTCACGGGCGTATCACGCCACGCAGCGGCATGAGTCCGAGTTCGTTGTGGGACATGAACCCCGGCGCCGCATCGCAGACAGCGGGAATCGCGTTCGCGGGGCCCATCGCGGTCCAGGTATAGCCGGGCAACGCGTAGCCGCCGTCCCGGTCCTGAGCCCCCTGCAGGATCAGCTCGGTGGACGAATCGCCTTCTATTACAATTCGGTAGTGATAGTGCTGCGGCCAATCCTCTTGTGGCTCAATGGCATCGAAGGTGTCCATCGTGTAGATCTCGTGAAAGACGATGAGGGGCTTGGCATCCACCCACGCTGTCCATTTGTGATGCTGGCGGGCGACCGTGCCCTTCTCGATCACGCCCTTGAAGCCCGGCATATCGCTGGTCTCACCTCCCTCGAAGGGGATGTCACGCGTGGCGACCCCGAGCTCTACCTCGGTCGTGTACTTGTCGACTGTTTTGCCCATGCCTTCGACGATCATTGCCATCGACTGGGCGAAGAGTGGCCAGGCTTGGCCCAGTAGATTCGGGCCGTCCTCGAATCCGGCGGGATCGCTCCCCATCCCCATCTCGTGCAAGTACTTCAGGGTGTCCCTGCCGAAATTCACGACTTCGTAGATATGGATAGTGTCGATCTGGCTGACGATCCGGGCCAGCGTCAGAACAAGCAGGTCTCCCGCGAAGCCGGGGTTGATGCCGCCGGCGTGGAACGATGTACCGCCCTCTAGGCATGCGGTGTGGATCTTGTCGATGTCCGCCTGACTGTGCTCGGTTCTGTACCACCATGCGCCACCCGATGCGACCACGTTCTTCCCGCCGCGCAGCAGGCGGCAGACTTCATCGGGATCAGACCACAGCGGCGCGTAGAATACGCAGTCGGCATCAAGAGCCTCGATGGCCGACTTGTCGTCGGTGGCGAGCACTCCGGTCGGCGGTTTGCCGCAGAGCTCACCCGCATCCTTGCCGACCTTCTCCGGACGGTTGCAAAGCACTCCGACCAATTCGTAGGCCGGGTTGTGGGCGAAATGGCGCAGCGCCACCGTTCCGACATTGCCGACGCCCCATTGGATTACGCGATACTTCCGGTCGGCGGGCGACCTTCGCGTCACTGTCTTCTCTTGGGTAAGCGTCATTGCTACTCCTTTGGATGCACCGACAGCGGCCGTGCGCCCGCTGAGCGTAGGCATTTCTCCAACAGCGTGTCAACGACTTACAGCTGACTTTTGTCAGCCGTAGAGCTGGCTACCTGCCTCTAGGCAGTCGTGGTATCGCCGTAAATCACGGCAAGCTAACCATGAGTCCAGTCATATCCGACATAGCCGGGAGTGCTGTGAGTACTATATTGCTGACTACAGTCAGTGCTATAGTCCACGAACGTACTCAATCAGCCTCGACGACGCGGAGGGTTCGTGAACCTGCCGAAGCTGCGCCAGCGCGACGTGGGCGGCATTGCCACGGCAAGCGGCGAGAGCGGCTCTGCCCTAACGGGACTGACGTTCGACGAACACATGGAGCAATCGGAGCTCGCGCAGCGCCGGGCCGACAAATGGCTCATCTCCGGCAGTCTTCTGATCGGGACCGCGGCCCTGGGCGTCTTCGGGCTGCCACTGTTCTTGCGGGGTGTGCAGTTGCTGCGCCGCGCGCAGCGGGATGGGCTCTCGGTTCGACCGATGCTGGTCACGTTGCTCGGCTATCTGGTCATCATCGACGCCGCGATCAATACCGTGGGATGGGCACTTGACCTGGTGGCAAACCACAGCCTGCTGGCCCGCGTGCTGTTGAACGGCTGGGGCAACATGTTCGATGCGGGCTACTTCTGGCACTACAACGAGCTATGGGTCGGCGGCGCGGCGGGCCCCGGCGAAAAGGCGTTGGAGGTCGGTCTCATCCTGACTGTCTTCACGATGCGGATTGCCGCTGCCATCGGCTTTCTGCAAATGAAGCGCTGGGGGCATCAGTGGATGGTCGTCACCTGCTGGATGGGTGTGGTGATCTGGGTCGGCTACGTCTTCAACATGACCATGTTCGCCGACGTGCGCTTTGCCGGAGTCGTGTTGCCGGTGGTCGGCTGGTGGCTTTACGACATCTTCTACATCACGCCCTTCCTCGCGATCCCCTATCTGCACACCGTCAACCGCGAGCTCTTCTCCGACTGAAGGCCGCCGATGATCACGCATCAGTCGGCCGAACTGCACCACCGAGGAGGTCAAATCATGGGTTATCTCTGGGAGATACTTCGATATGTCGCGGCATGGGGCGGCACCGGCCTGATCATCTGGTTCTGGTACTGGCTCTTCTCCAACATCGGCACGTTTTGAGCAGCGCACCCGGGACAGGATGCGTGGGACTTGGCCGATGACCGACAGTTCCGATGCCCATGCGCTCGCGCTGGAACGTAGTTGCGCTGTGACCGCGGTCGCATTCAGTGAGCAACGCCGCGAAGGCGTCCGGCTCGTCACGGGCACCCGCCGCGGTTTCGGGCTCAATGCGGCGCTCACGTTCGTACATGTCCCCTACCCCGGGCTGTCGGATTGGACGCGCAGAACGCTGACCTGCGGGGTGGCCCTCCAATGCTCGCCATCGAAAGAGCGCATTACCGAATACCGGCTAAACGAGCTATCCGCTCGCGAACTGCGTGCGCTGACACTTGTCGAAGCCGGCGTCGCCCTCGGCTGGATAGCGTCCCGTTGGCCGGGCCTGCTACCCGAGATGCGTCGCTTACTACCGGAAGTGCATGCCGAAGCGGGTGACATGGCTGCCTCCGAGATCCTCAACCGTGCAGTTGCGCTGGCGGCCACCGAGCGGGCATTGACGCTTCATCCGCTGCTGGGCAATTTGCCACGGGCCTACACAACGCCGCAGGGCTTGACCGACAAGTTGCGCCGCAGCTTCGGCAGGATGCCTTGGACCACAACGCAGAAGCGTCTTCCTCGGCCGTACTCGGTTGCCGTCGGCGGCGACGGCGGCGTCCGCAACCCCAACCTGCCACCGCCGAGCCGCCCGCAAGACAACGACCTCGACATCACACCGGACCACCGGCCCGGGATTCCGTATCCCGAGTGGAACGCGTGGACAAAGAGTTTCATGCGAGACCACGTCGCGGTTCTGGAGCGCGCCCACGCCAGTCACATTCGCCAACCTGGATCGATCTCCGGCGACCTTCGGAAATGGTTTGAAGAACACACTCATCGCGCGATGAAGAATCGCCTAGAAGACGGCTCCGATCTGGACGTCGAACAATACGTCAGGCACTACATCGACACCGTGACCGGCGAGGCGAGCCAACCACGTATCTTCCGCGACCTGCTACCCGGCAGTCGCGATGTCACCACCGCGCTGCTCCTCGACGGGAGTTCGTCGTTGGGAGTGCACGGCGGACGCGTCTTCCGGTTGGAATTGGATTGTGCCGATGCGCTTTCGCGCGCGATGAACCGCGCCCGCGAGCGCCACGGCATCTTCGTATTCACCGGAAACACCCGGCACCGAGTCGAAGTCCGCTGCCTGAAGGACTTCGAGGACCGCCGGTTCGTGCCGCCGGGCGGTCTCGGGCTTAAGACGGGCGGGTACACCCGACTGGGTGCGCCACTTCGCCATCTGACGAGCCGACTGCTCGCACAGCCGTCCGAGCGACGGCTGCTGATCGTCATCGGTGATGGTCTGATCTCCGATGAAGGTTACGAGGGCCGCTACGCCTGGGCAGACGCCGCGCACGCCGTCGAGGAGGCAAACGACGCGGGCGTGTCGCTGTACTACGTCGGCGTCGGACCTACTCGGGTCGATCCCCTCCCGGAAGTGTTCGGACCTCGTCGATCCCAGCGCATCCGGCGAATCGAGGAACTCCCACGGGTCCTGGCCCACGTGCATCGTGAGCTTGTTGCCGCATGATGCACGGCCGGCTTTCAAGAAAGGAGAACCGATGAGCACCGACACGTATTTCGCGAACGGCAACGAAGTTCAGCTTTTCGAACAGGCATTTCAGCGGCGCTTGCCGGTGATGCTCACCGGTCCGACGGGGTGCGGCAAGACCAGGTTCGTTGAGCACATGGGCGTGCTGTTGCAACGCCCCGTGGTCACCATCAGCTGCCACGACGACCTCACCAGCTCGGATCTCGTCGGCCGATTCATGGTGACCGGTGGTGACGTCGTGTGGACCGACGGGCCTCTGACCCGAGCAGTGAAGGCCGGCGCGATCTGCTACCTGGACGAGGTTGTGGAGGCCCGGCACGACTCGCTGGCGATCCTTCATTCGCTCACCGATCACCGTCGCGCCCTGTATCTGGACCGAGCCGACGAAGTAGTCAGAGCGCCAGAGACATTCATGCTCGTGTGCTCCTACAACCCCGCCTATCGCAGCTCGCTCAAGGAACTCAAACCATCCTTCCGGCAGCGGTTCGTCACCCTGGGAATGAATTACCTGCCCGCCGACCGCGAGGCCGAGGTGATCGTCGCGGAGGCGGGCGTCGGAATGACAACGGCCATGCGACTGGTGCAGTGCGCGATCGCTATCCGCACCGCGGACGAGGCGTTTCATTTCGAGCCGCCGTCCACCCGGGTATTGGTGACCGCGGCACAGTTGATCGCCGTGGGGGCAACCGAACTGGAAGCCGCGGATGCCTGCATCCTGGCCCCGCTGAGCAGCGACGGTGCCATCAATGACGGGCTGCGTGAAGTTGCGGCAGCCAGGTTGGCCACCTCGGACACATCGCCCTAGAGAACGGCCCCAGCAATGCCCGTGCAGACCCTAGAAAGGAAACAACCGCGATGAACCAACAGGAGCAGAAGCGCAAGAGAGCGCTCATCGTCTTCCAAATAGTCATCTACGGCTACCTCCTGGTGATGTTCGGAGTCCAGCTCTACATGTCGTTTGCACGCGGGTGGTGGGACCTGTGAATCTCCCTCTGCGCAATCGGCTTTCGGGTAACGGATCCCCCACCGCGGAGACGGGCGGCTCGGTCAGCCTCGAGGATCACCACGACGAGTCCCGCCAAGCGCAGCGTCGTGCCGACAAGTGGATGATCGTCGGCGCCGCCTTGATGGGGATGTGGGCTCCGGGCCTGATCGGGTTCCCCATCTTCATGCGCGGCGTGTGGCTGCAGCGCCAAGCACTGCGCGCCGGCCTGTCGGTTCGGCCGATGATCGTGACCCTGATCGGTTACCTGGTCCTGATCGACGGCATGCTCAACAGTCTGGGGTGGGCCCTGGACCTGGTTGCCAACCACACGTTGATCAACCGGGTGTTGATGGTCGGCTGGGGCAATATGTTCGATGCGGGCTACTTCTGGCACTATAACGAACTCTGGGTCGGCGGCGCGGCGGGGCCGGGCGAAAAAGCTTATGTCGCAGGGCTAATTCTCACGGTGTTCTCCATGCGGGTTGCCGCGGCGATCGGATTCCTGCAGATGAAGCGCTGGGGCCATCAGTGGATGGTCGTCACCTGCTGGATGGGCGTGGTGATCTGGTCTGCCTACGTGTTCAACATGACCATGTTCGCCGACGTGCGCTACGCCGGCGTCGTGTTTCCGGTCATCGGCTGGTGGCTCTACGACATCTTCTACATCACTCCATTCCTCGCGATCCCGTATCTGCACACGGTCAACCGCGAAATCTTCTCCGACTGAACAGGTTTAAGGAGTATTGCCATGACCGCAGAGTCATCTAGCGACGAAAAAGAACCGACCACCGACCTCGAGCCCGGGACAACGCCGTACTACGCACGCATGCACAAATGGATCAAGCGGGCCGTCTTGGTGTGCCTGGTGGCACTCGTGGTCGAAGGCGCCTTCACGTTGCCGTTCATGGCGGTGTACTACGGCTACCCGACGCTGAGCCTGACGGAGATCTGTAGTGAGCTGCTGAAGGTTCGTTACTCCAACGACACCCTGGAGTGCAAGTACCCCTACCCGCCGTTCGGACCGCCCGAGGGCGCCGAGGGTAAGGCCACCGCCCAGGACGTCTGGGGTATCCAGCCGATACCGAAATACCATCGACTGGGCTTTCGCGAACTGGTCCGCATCCACGACGAACGACTCGCCCGTCAGGCTGCGCAACAGCACGCCGGCTCGAAGCCGTGACAGACAGGTTGCGCGTCGTTCAATGGACGACAGGCAACGTCGGCAAGAAGTCAGTGCACGCGATCGCCGAGAATTCATTGTTGAACCTCGTCGGCTGCTACGCGTGGTCTTCCGACAAGGTCGGCCATGATGTCGGTGAGCTATGCGGCATCAAACCTATGGGCGTACGCGCAACCGACGACGTCGACGCGCTGCTGAACCTGGAGCCCGATTGTGTTGTCTACAACCCGATGTTCGCCAGTGTCGATGAAGTGACCCGCATTCTCGGAGCGGGGATCAACGTCGTGACCACTTCGGAGTTCATCACCGGACACCAACTGGGCCGTGACCGGGAACGGATCAGCGAAGCATGTGCGCGCGGTGGCTCGACCATCTTCGGAAGCGGCATCAACCCGGGGTTCATCCAGCTCTTCGCGATCGTCACGGCTGGTATCTCCGACCGGGTGGACCGCATCTCAATTGTCGAATCATTCGACACCACCATCTACAACTCTCCGGCAACAGAGATACCAATGGGTTTCGGCTATCCGATCGACCAGCCCGATCTGCACGCGATCACCGAGAAAGGGTCCGGCATCTTCCGCGAGGCGGTCATCCTCATCGCTGACGCCCTCGGAGTCCAACTCGACGACATCCGGTGCGAAGCCGAATATGCCTACACCACAGAGGATCTGCTGCTGCCCGGTGACTGGACCATCAAGCAGGGTTGCGTCGCGGGCATCGACGTCCGGTGGAAGGGATGTCTGGAAGGGCGCGAGGTAGTCGAGGTCCGCGGCGTGTGGACCAAAGGCCAATCCCTGGACCCGTCTTGGTCGACGAGTTTCGGCTACACCGTCACGGTTCAGGGCCGGCCAACTATCAAGAGCACGCTGAGTTTCGAGCCCCCGGCGGACTTTCACGGCGAATCGATCGACGACTACATCATGCTCGGCTTGACCATCACCGCCATGCCGGCGATCACCGCGATACCGGCCGTCGTCGCGGCACCGCCCGGGATCGCCACGTACAACGACCTGCCCCTGCTGCTTCCGCGCGGAGTGCTGGCGCGCAACTGAAAGGACCTGCAAATGACCGCCACCACCGGTGCGCCCAGCATCTTCGAGGCAGGACTTCCGGCGCTCGAGTATGACGTCACCGAATCGCCGCACGCGGTCTGCGACCGGATCCGGGCGGCACAGCAACGGGCGCCGATCGCCATCGGTCCGCTCGGTCCCGAAGTGCTCTCCTACGACCTCGCCCGAAATATTCTGCGCGACACCCGGTTCGTGATCCCCCCGGGCCTACATCTGAGCGCGCAAGGCGTGACATCAGGACCACTCTGGGACAGGGTTGTCGGGAGCATCATCTGCGCGGAAGGCGCCGAACACCATCGGCTGCGAAGCCTGGTATCACGGGCATTCACGCCGCGGGCCATCTCGCGTCTGGATGAAACGATCGGCGAAGTGATCAACGAGCTGATCGACGGCGTTGCCGCCGCAGGCCGCTGTGACATCGTCACCGATATCGCCCGGCACTATCCCATTCCCATCATCTGCGCGCTTCTTGGTGCCCCACGCGCAGATTGGACGCATTTTGACCGGTGGGCCGAAGAGATCTTCAAGATGGTCAACTTCTCGGTCAATCTTGTCGACGAAATGCCGGCCGTCCTTCGCGGCTGGGCCGAGCTCGACGCCTATGTCGATGAGATGGTCGCCGACCGACGACATCATCTGACCGACGACCTGCTCTCCAATCTCATTCGTGCCGAGGACGACGGCGACCGGCTCAACGCCGACGAATTACGTTTGACGGTGGCCGGTTTGCTGCTTGCGGGAACGGATACCACCCGCAATCAGGTCGCCGCTTCCATGCAGGTGCTGCTCGATCATCCGGATCAATGGGCGCTGCTACGCGATCACCCAGAACTGGCCATGGCGGCGGTCGAGGAGAGCATGCGCCACTCGCCCGCCGTGTGCAACACCGTCCGCACCGTGCACGAGGACGTCGAGTTGGGCGGATACACCTTCCCGAAGGACACCTACATTTTTGTGAATTCCTTCGCCGCCAACCGTGATCCCGACATCTACCCGGATGCCGATCGCTTCGACATCACCCGTAAGGGCGCGCCGGCGGTGTTGACCTTCGGCGGCGGCGTGCACTACTGCCTCGGCGCGAACCTGGCCAGACTGGAGCTGGCCGAAGGACTGAAGATTTTGGCGCGGCGTATGCCCGACGCCCGCCGGGTCGGGCCTGCTCCGTGGAAGCCGATGCTCGGCATGAGTGGACCGACAAGTCTGCCCATAGAGTTCGGCCCGCGACGATGAGCGACTCATCGCGGTTGCATCACGTCGTGTTCGCGGTGGCGCGTGAACGGCACGACGCCGTGGGAGAACTGTTCAGGGAGCTGGGTTTCAGCTTCGAAGACATTAACTTGGACGAACTCGGGCTTCGAGTGCTCTTGGATTGGAATCGGGGCATCGAGCTGATCAGTCCGAACCCGGGATCGACCGCTACGGTGGCGACGTCGGTGCGCGAATTCCTGGCGAGCCATGGTGACGGTGTTTTCACGGTAGTGGTCCAGGTACCCGGAGCGTCGGCAGCGGAGAACATTGCCCAGCGTTATGGCTCGACCACCCGCTTCCGGCAAGGCTTCGAGGGCGACGGCAACTATCTCGAGGAAATCGACCTATCGGTGTTCGGCCTACCGCTCACCTTTCTGTCTACCAACCTGCCATGAGCACCAAGAGCGAACTCCGGTTCGACGGCCGGGTTGCCATCGTCACGGGAGCAGGCGGCCAAGACCCGAGTCTGGGCCGGTCCCATGCCACTCTGCTCGCCGCGCGGGGAGCCAAAGTGGTGGTCAATGACCTTGGCGTGGGCCCCGATGGGCGAAACATCATGCGGGCGAACGCCGAGCTGGTCGTCGAAGAGATTCGCGCTGCCGGCGGCGAAGCGGTTGCCGATCAACACAGCGTTGCCGAGGAAGAAAGCGCCCGCAAGGTCGTCGCGACGGCGCTGGACACCTGGGGGCAGCTCGACATCCTGGTGAACAACGCGGGTGTCTGCTTGATGGCGCATTTCGACGAGATCTCCGGTGCCGACATCCGCAGCATCATCGACGTGCACTTGATGGGGACGGTATGGATGTGCCGGGCCGCGTGGCCGCACATGCGCGAGGCCGGGTACGGACGGATCGTGAACACCACGTCAGGCGCGATGTTCGGGATCGAGAACCTCTCCATCTACGGTGCGGCCAAATGCGGAATTTTCGGATTGACCCGCGGGTTGGCCGTCGAGGGCGCCGATTTGGGCATCAAGGTCAATGCGTTGGGACCGGCCGCCAACACGACCGCCATCCGCCACTTCAACGAGACTTCGCCGTTCACCGAGTTGATGGAGAACCACTTCCCGACCAGGCTGGTCTCACCGGCGGTCGCGTACCTCGCTCATGAAAGCTGTGAGCTCTCGGGAGCCAACCTCGAAGCGGCCGCCGGCAATGTCGGACTGCGCGTTTTCGGTCAAACTGCGGGATACACCGACACCGACCTCACCGTCGAGAAGCTGCGGGACAACCTCTCGACGATCGTCGACAAGACGACGGCGACGATGATCCCCGACCCGGGCGAGTTACCTCCCGGCCCCACCGGCGCGGAACAGCTCGGCGCCGTTCTGAAGCCCTACCACCCGAGTTGAATCGTTGTCAGCCAGAGTTATTCGCGAGACACCAGTGAAAGGAACAGGGTATGGCCGAGGCTCACGACTCCCAGGGAATTCCGGTGCTCGACTCGACAGATCTGCCCATGGCCTTCGACCGCGGCACCGGTTGGGCCGCATTGCGGGAAGCCGGTCCGGTGGTGTTGAGTGACGGCTGGTACGCCCTGACTCGCCGCGCGGATGTGCTTGCAGCACTGCGCAATCCGAGCGTGTTTTCGTCCAAGAAGGCATTCGAGGTGGTCGGCAGTCCGCTGCCGCTGGTGCCGGCGGCGTTTGATCCCCCGGAGCACACCCGGTTTCGCCGGATTCTGCAGCCGTTCTTCAGTCCGCATGCGCTCGCCGCGGTCCTGCCGTCGATTCAAGCCCAAGCGATCGACATCATCGACTCGATCGCGCAGCGCGGCGAGTGCGAGGTGATGGCCGAGCTGGCGACTCCGTATCCGTCGCAGGTCTTCCTGACGTTGTTCGGTCTGCCGCTGCAGGATCGGGAGCGACTGATCCGATGGAAGGATGCCGTCATCGAACTGAGCATCCCGAATGCCGCCGGCGAGGCCCCTGATCTCACACCGGCCCTGGAGCTGTTTTCCTACCTCACCGAGGCTGTCGCCGAGCATCGGCAGGATCCAGGCGACGATGTTCTTTCCCAAGTGCTGGTGGGCGAGGAAGCGCTGACCGACGACGAAGCCCTTGGCATGGCTTTCTTCTTCGTCCTCGCGGGTCTGGACACCGTCACATCGGCGATCGGGGCGGCCATGCTGGAGCTGGCCCGCCGTGGCGACCTGCGCGCGAGGCTGTGTGAAAACCCAGACCAAATAAGCGTTTTCGTCGAGGAGATCGTCCGATTGGAGTCGTCGGCTCCGGTCGTCCCCCGGGTGACGACCGAGGACGTCACCGTGGCCGGTATCACGTTGCCGGCCGGCTCTCGAGTGCGGCTCTGCCTCGGCGCGATTAACCGGGACGGCAGCGACGCGACATCCGGCGATGACCTCGTGATGGATGGCAAGGTGCACAAGCATTGGGGCTTCGGCGGTGGTCCGCACCGTTGCGTGGGTTCGCATCTCGCCCGCATGGAGATGAACGTCGTCGTGACCGAATGGCTAAGCCGCATTCCTCATTTCGAACTTGCGCCCGGATACCGGCCCGAGATCACCTGGCCATCCCCAACCAACACATTGCCCCAGCTACCACTGCGAATTCTTGCCAGCGAGACCTAGCTATTTAGCACCGAGCGTTGACTTGTTGCGGAAGATCACCACGTTTTGGCCCGACTACCCGACGCTCGGCGCAAGCTCAGAGCACGTTAATCTCGCCGGTAGCTCCGTCAACCTCGACCAGGGCGCCCGGCGGCAACGACTTGGTTGCCCCATGGACGTCCACCACGCAGGGGAAGCCGAATTCGCGGGCTACCACCGCGGCGTGTGACATCGGCCCGCCGAGTTCGGTCACCACGGCCGCGGCGTAGCAGAAGGCAGCGGTGTAGCCGACGTCGGTGACCTCCGCGACGAGTATCTCGCCGGGTTGCAGATCATCGATGGTCTCGGGCCGCACGATGCGCACCCGGCCGCGTACCCGTCCCCCGCACACGCCGACTCCGCGCAAGGTGTCGCCGCTGGAAAGTGCCGGCGACGACGTGGCGGACGGCTCCCAGTTCCCGCTGAAAACCGTCGGCGGCGCAACGGTCGCCAGCCTGCGGTGTTCGGCCCGGCGGCGTGCCACCAAGCCCACAACGTCGGCGGGCAGGGCCTCGAGTTCGTCAACCAGCAGATAGAACACATCGTCGGCGGTGTGGAAGATCCCGGCGTCGACCAGCCTGCGCCCGTACTCGCGCAGTAGACCACGCAGCACCCAGTTGGCCCGTACCACCTTGTCGCGACGAGCTTCTCGGTCCCGGAGTTGGCGTGCGGCCAGCAGCGCTACCGGCTTGGCCCGCAACGGAATCCGCGGGTGCTGGGGCTGGGGCGCCGGAGGCGCACTCATTGCTCTGGCAACCATCCGGACCAGCAACTCGGGATCGTCGGCGTAGCTGGTCGACAGCATCTCGAGCTCCGCCGGGCCACGATGGCCGATCAACGCCAGCTCGGCCAGCACCGCGGCGTGAAACTCCGGCGCGTCGACGGCGAGCTTGTCCAGCCGCTCCCCCGGTTCGGTCAGCAGCCGAACCACATTCGGATCGCGCTGTGCCGCAACCACCAAGCGATGCATGGCCTCCACCGAACGCGCACTGACCAGCTCCGGCCCCGCAGGCGCAGAAGTGTCTCGCCCGCACAGCCCGCGCAGCAACACATTGAACGCAGCGCACAGCATGAACGACGCCGAGGCCAGCACCCAACCCTGCACAACGTGGTCGCGTGCCAGCACGATCAGGCTCAGCAGCCGGCGGTCGTCGAGTTCGGTGACATCGTCGGCCAGCCGCTCCAGGCGATCGACGTCGGCAATGAAGTCGTGGGTATCGCGGGACGCCCCGGCGCTCAGGCCCACCAGATTGATGCCGAACACCCCGATATTGCGCCCGTTGCGCAGTAGCCTTCGGGCCCGGGTGATTTCGGCGGGACGCTGCTCACCGAAGACCGGCAGCGAAGCCATGCTGGGCCCGAAGAACCCGCTATTGCTCACGATCATCGAGGGTTTGGCGAACGGCACGGTTTCGGCCATGAAGTGCGCCGACGTGATCGCCCCATACAACCGGTGGGCGAATACCGCGACGGTGCGCATCGCGATTTCGCGCTGCACCATTCCCCCCGGCCGCAGCCGCTCGGCAATGATGGCGCCGCCGGCGCGCAGCCCGCGCACCGTCGCCGACGCCGACGACGGCGAAAACGGGCCCGGCAGGGCCTCGGACAAGTTAGTGGCCAGAAAGGTGGGAAACCGCGGATCAATTGGAGTGTCGAACTCGCCGTTAACTCCCTCGGGGCCGGCCAGTTCGGGACTTACACCGTCATCCGCGGCCGCGTCGACCGCGGGCAGGTCCGCAATGTTGGCCAGTCGCCACGGCAGCGACACGACCCGCTTGCCCAGCGTGATGCGGCCACGCACCGCCAGCGCAAAGTCCTCGATGCATTCGTCGCAGTTCCAGGCCGGCCGGAATCTCCACTGCTCACGCAGCCGTGCGGTATCCATCAGCGGGGCGCTTCGCACCAGCTCCAGCTCGGCGACCGCATTCAGCCGGCTCAGCCGCAGTACTGGCCGGCCGAGCCCGGCAGCGATCTGGCGGAAAGTCTGCTCACCCGCGGCGGCGAGATTGATTGGGCCGTTGGTAATCCCGGCGTCCACGACCGCGCGGGTGAACAGCCGAAGCGCATCGTCGAGGTGGACGACCTGCATGCGGCGATCGGCAGACCCGTTGGGGAACGCCGGCAATGCCAGCAGCCCGCGTACCCAATTGTCGACGTTGCGACCGACGATGAGCGCGGAGCGAATCGCGACCCATTCGGCGTCCGATGCGCCGAGCAGATCTTCGACACGGGCCTGGTGCACACCGTCGGTCAGCACCGGAACCATCGGCGCCTGCTCGGCTTTCGGCGCGTCTGCCCGGCCATACACGTGTGCCGACGACGCGAAAACGATGCGCCTGGAACCGGTCGCGGCCATGGCTTGCAAGACGTTGAGCGTGCCCCCGACGTTGACCTCGTGGCCGATACTTTCGTCCGGGCCGGGGCTGCGCTCCCATGCGAGATGCGCGACGACGTCCGCGCCGGCAATGCCACGTTTGACCGCTCCCGCGTCCCGGATATCCGCCTCGATGAAATCGGCGGCGCTCGACCAGCTTTCCGGGCGGCGCCGGGCGATGCCTACGACCTCGTGTCCCTGGCTGAGCAATCTGCCGGCAAGACCGCGGCCGAGCACACCACTGGCCCCGGTTACCGCGATTCTCACTGACTGCCGACCTTCATGGCTATTCGTCGTCGTCGTCCATCAACGCGGCATTGACCAGGGCCTCGAGGTCCATGTCCGCGATGTCCTTTTCGGTGCTCACTCCACCGGCTCCCGCCTGCGCGGTGCCGTCTTCGGTTGCCAACGCGAGCAACAACTCCAGCACACCCGCCTGCCGGAGTCGCTTGACCGGAATCGACCCCACCACACGCTGAATGTCGGCTTCGCCGGGCGCGGCTGCAGGGGCGCTCTGCTCCGAAGTCCCTACGAGCTCTTGGTGCATATAACCCGCCAGCGCGGCGCAGTTGGGGTAATCGAAGATGAGCGTGGGTGAAAGTGCGAGACCGGTAGCGGACTTCAACCGGTTGCGCATCTCGACAGCGGTCAGCGAGTCGAAGCCGAGCTCCTGGAACGCTCTTTCCGGATCGATCGAATCGGGGCTGGAGTTGCCCAGCACCGTGGCGATGTTGGAGCGCACCAGATCCAGCAGAACCGCGTACTGCTCATCCTCGGGCAAGCCTTCGAGACGTTGCAGCAGAGCCGATTTCGACTTCGCCGCGGCCAGCGAGTCGTCAACCTGGCGCCGGGTCGGCGCATTGATCAGATCAACGAACATCGGCGGCAACGTTCCCCCGTCGAACTTGACCCGCAGCGCCGCAAGGTCGATGTGGGCGGGCAACAGGAACGGTTCGTCGACGATCAGCGCGGTGTCCATCAATTCCAGTGCCTGATCGGAGGACATCGCGGTGATGCCGTCGCGGCCGAACCGGGCACGATCGGCGGCGCCCAGCGCACCGGTCATGGCACTGGTCTGGTCCCACAGGCCCCAGCCCAGGGACATCGCCGGTAACCCGTACGCACGCCGGTGCACAGCCAACCCATCGAGGAAGGAGTTGGCGGCCGCGTAGTTGGCCTGACCCGACGCTCCCGCCAACCCGGCCATCGACGAAAACAGAATGAAGGCAGACACATCGAGGTCGCGGGTCAACTCATGCAGGTTCCAGGCCCCATCGACCTTGGCCCGCAGGACCGCGTCAACCCGTTCCGGGGTCAATGAGGAAATCACTGCGTCATCGAGCATCCCGGCCGCATGAATCACGCCGGACAGCGGCCGCTGTACCGGGATATCTGCGATCACCTTGGCCAACGCCTCGCGATCGGCCACGTCACAGGCCACCACCTGCACCTGGGCGCCCGTCGCGCTGAGCTCGGTCATCAATTCCGCGGCCCCCGGCGCATCCAGGCCACGCCGGCTAACCAAGACGACGTTGAGCGCACCATGGCGAGAGACCACATGGCGCGCCAACGCCGAGCCGGCCATGCCGGTCCCACCGGTGATCAGCACGGTGCCGGCTGCCAGCCCACTACCTGGCCCAAACGGAAGCGTCATCACGACCTTGCCGACGTGGCGGGCCTGACTCAGGTAGCGCAACGCCGCCGGCGCGCGCCGTACGTCAAATCTGGTCACCGGCAACGGCCGTAGCACGTCGTCGCCGAACAGTGCGGCCAGTTCGTCGAGCATCTGCTGAATGCGCTCGGGACCGGCTTCGAAGAGGTCGAAGGCGCGGTACCGCACACCGTGGTGTTCCTCGGCGACCTCGCCGGGGTCGCGGATGTCGGTCTTGCCCATCTCCAGGAAGATCCCGCCGGGGGCCACCAGCCGCAGGGACGCGTCGACAAAGTCGCCGGCCAGCGAGTCCAGCACCACATCCATGCCTCGCCCGGCGGTGACCGCGCGGAACTTGTCCTCGAATTCCAGGCTGCGCGAATCCCCGATGTGGTCGTCGTCGAAGCCCATGGCCCGCAACGTGTCCCACTTGCCGCGGCTGGCGGTGGCGAAGACCTCCAGACCCAGGTGCCGGGCCAGCTGCACGGCGGCCATCCCGACGCCACCGGCGGCAGCATGCACCAACACCCGCTGGCCCGGCTTCGCCGCGGCCAGATCCGTCAATGCGTAGTACGCGGTGGCGAAAACCACTGTGGTGGTCGCCGCGGCGGTGTGCGACCAGCCGGTCGGCATCTTGGCCAGCAGCCGCTGGTCGGTGGTCGCGATCGTTCCGGTCCCGTCGGGGAACAGGCCCATGACGCGGTCGCCAACCGCGAAACGGCCTTCCTGCGAGGCTGTTTCGATCACGACGCCGGATGCCTCGATACCCATCACCGCATCGGGATCGGGGTAGAGACCGAGCGCGATCATCACGTCGCGGAAGTTGGCCGCGATGGCCGACAGTGCGACCCGAACCTGCCCGGGTCCCAGCGGCGCGTCGGCGTCCGGGATTCGTTCCAGTCGCAGGTTCTCGAATGTGCCTCGACTGCTCATGCCCAGCCGCCAGGGGCCATCTCCCGGCGGCAGCAGCAGACCGCCCACGGCTCGGCTGCCATGCACACGCGCGATGTATACCTTTGCGCCGCGCATCACGACTTGCGGCTCACCGGTCGCCAGGACCGCGGCCACCGCCTCGTCGTCGAGCGGCCCGTCGGTGTCGACCAACACGATCCGGCCGGGATGCTCGGTCTGCGCAGAACGCACCAACCCCCACACCGCGGCGCCCGCCAGATCGGCGATGTCCTCCCCCGGCAACGTCGTCGCGCCCCGGGTCGCCACCACCAGCGTCCCTGCCCCCTCACGGGCCAACCACGATTGCAGCACCGGCAATACCGCGCGGGTGGCTGCGTACACCCCCGCCAGGACGTCATCGGCGACTGGCGCCGACTCGAACACCACCGCCGATCGCTGTCCCTCGGCGGCCTCCAATTCCGTTGCGCCCCAGACGGACACCGATACCGACTGCACGGAGGAGGACGGCTGTGCGATCCAGTCGACTTCGAAGAGCCGGTCCGGCCCCGAGTTGGACACCGCGGCCAGCAATTGCTGATCAGTCACCGGCCGGGCCACCATCGACGCCACCGAAAGCACCGGTAGCCCAAGGCCGTCCGCGAGCTCGATCGACACTGCCGAGGGTACCTCCGCGTGCGGGATGGCCCACCGGCAGGATCCGGGCCCGTACCGCCGCCGCGCCCGCGGCATGCAGGGACACCTGTTGCCAGGAGAACGGCACCAACATCGAACCTTCGGCAAGCTCCTCGCTGTCGGAGGCCAGGATCACCGCGTGCAATGCGGCATCCAGCATCACCGGGTGGACACCAAACCCGGTCACCGATACCCCGGCATCCGCGGGCAGCGTCACTTCGGCGAACACCTCATCGCCGCGGCGCCACATCGAGGTCAAGCCGCGGAACGCGGGCCCGTAGCCGTATCCGCGCTCGGCCAGCCGCTGATAGCCGTCGCCGACGTCGACCGGGACCGCACCAACCGGTGGCCATGCCGACAGATCCGCGCTCGGTTCGGCCGACCCCGCCCGCAGCACGCCCTCGGCGTGCAACGACCAGCCGGACCCGGCCTCGGCACGGGAGAAGATCGACACCACCCGGGTCCCATCCTCGCCAGCGCCGCCGACCACCACCTGGACTGCGACCGACCCACCGGCCGGCAACACCAGGGGCGCCGCAAGATTCAGTTCGTCGACAACTCCACAGCCGACCTCGTCCCCCGCGCGGATCGCCAACTCGACGAATCCCGCCCCGGGGAACAGGACGACCCCGCCCACGGCGTGATCGTTCAACCAGGTCTGCACGCCGGGCGATAGCCGGCCGGTGAGCGCCACTCCGCCCGAGGCCGGCAGCTCGACCACTGCACCCAGCAGTGGATGTTCGCTGGCGGCCAGGCCCAGACCTGCCGCATCGGCCGGGGCGCCGTCGCCGGCGAGCCAAAACCGTCGCCTCTCAAAGGTATAGGTGGGCAACTCGACGAAGCTGGCCTGGCCGATGGCACCGCGCCAGTCCACGTCCATCCCGGCGGCAAACCCCTGTGCGATCGCATTGATCAGGTTCTCCGGCTCCGGGCGGTCCTTGCGCAGTGCGGACATGGTGAAGACCGGCGCATCGGGAAGCGATTCCTCGATCGACGCCGTCAGGCCACTGCTGGGTCCGACTTCGAGGAAACGGTTTCCTCCTGCCGAGTGCACGAACTGCACACTGTCGGCAAATCGCACCGCCTCGCGCACGTGCCGCTTCCAATACGCCGCCGTCGCGAAGTCGTCTCCGGCCAGCTGCCCGGTCACGTTCGACACGATTGGGATGGTGGGTTTGCCGACGGCGAGTCCGGCTGCGACCGTTCCGAATTCGTCGATCATCGGGTCCATCAACGGAGAGTGGAAGGCGTGCGAGACGGCCAGTTGGTGAACGCGTCGACCGTCGGCGCGCAGGCGCTGGGCGATCGCGGTCACCTTGTCTTCGTCGCCCGAAAGCACCACCGAGCCCGGCCCGTTGACCGCTGCGATGCCGACCTCGGGAACCAGCAGCGGGCACACTTCGGATTCGGTGGCCTGCACGGCGATCATCGCTCCGCCCGCCGGCAGCGCCTGCATGAAGCGGCCGCGGGCGGCCACCAGCACCGCGGCGTTCTCCAGCGACAAGACACCGGCGACGTGCGCGGCGGCCAACTCACCGATCGAGTGGCCCATCACGAAGTCGGGCCGCACACCCCAGGATTCGAGCAACCGGTAGAGGGCGACTTCCACGGCGAACAGCGCCGGTTGCGCGAATTCGGTGGTGTTCAACAGGTCTTCGTCGTTGCCCCACATGACTTCGCGCAACGGGCGCAGCAGGTGCCGATCCAATTCCGCGACCACGATGTTGAACGCCTCGGCGAATACCGGATACCCGGCGTGCAATCCCATGCCCATACCCAGTATCTGGGAGCCCTGGCCCGGGAAGACGAAGACGGTCTTGCCGCCGGTTGCGCTGCCCCGGATGACCGATGCGGCCTCACCGGTGGCCAATTCGTCGAAGCCGGCCAGCAACTGGTCGCGGTCAGCACCCGCGACGACGGCTCGATGCTCGAAGTTCGACCGGCCCGCCAAGGACCACGCCACGTCGGCGACGTCAAGCTCGCCGTGGATGCGGAGATGAGCGGCCAGCCGGGACGCGTGGGAGCCCAACGCCGACAAGGACTTTGCCGATACCACCCACGGCAGTACCGGCACCTTGGGGTGATCGACGACGTGGTCGGGCTCGGCGGGCGCGGCCTCGATGATCACGTGGGCGTTGGTGCCGCTGATGCCGAACGACGACACGCCCGCGCGATGCACGCGAGACGCGGCGGGCCACGCCCGCGCCTCGGTCAGCAACGACACCGAGCCCGCCGTCCAATCCACGTGCGGGCTGGGCTGATCCACGTGCAACGTCGCCGGCAGCAGATCGTGGCGCATCGCCAACACCATCTTGATCACACCGGCGACTCCAGCGGCGGCCTGCGTGTGACCCATATTCGACTTGATCGACCCCAACAGCAGCGGCTCGGCCCGGTGCTGCCCGTAGGTCGCCAACAATGCCTGGGCCTCAATGGGGTCGCCCAATGTGGTGCCCGTGCCGTGGCCTTCCACCACGTCGACCTCGGCGGCGGACAACCCGGCACTGGCCAACGCGGCGCGCACCACCCGCTGCTGTGACGGGCCGTTGGGCGCGGTCAGGCCGTTGGAGGCGCCGTCCTGGTTGATTGCCGAACCCCGCACCACCGCCAGCACTGGATGACCCAGGCGCCGTGCATCCGACAACCGCTCCACAACGAGCATGCCGCCGCCTTCGGAGAATCCGGTGCCGTCGGCCGCCCCCGCGTACGCCTTGCACCGGCCGTCCACCGACAGGCCGCGCATCCGGCTGAACTCCACGAAGATGTCGGGTGTGGCGTTGACGGTGACGCCGCCGGCCAGGGCCAGGTCGCACTCGCCCGAACGCAGCGATTGCGCCGCCATGTGCAACGCGACCAACGACGAGGAGCACGCGGTGTCCACCGACACCGCAGGTCCCTCCAGCCCCAGCACGTAGGACACCCGCCCCGATGCCACGCTCGAGGATTGGCCGGTCAGCCGGAAACCCTCGGCGGTCGGCGCGGCGCCGATGCCGTAGCCCTGGGTGTACACCCCGGCGAACATGCCGGTGGCGCTGCCGCGCAACGCCCCGGGTTCAATTCCTGCTCGCTCCAAGGCTTCCCAGGACAGTTCGAGGAACATCCGCTGCTGCGGGTCCATCGCGAGCGCCTCGCTCGGCGTGATACCGAAGAACGCGGGATCGAAGTCCGCGACGCCGTCCACGAAGCCGCCGGTCCGGGTGTAGCACGTGCCCGGAACATCGGGATCCGGGTTGTACACGCCGGCCAGATCCCAGCCGCGGTCGCCCGGGAATTCGGAGAGCACGTCACGGCCCTCGGTCAGCATCTCCCACAGGTCTTCGGGGGAAGTGACTCCGCCCGGGTAGCGGCACGACATGCCGACGATCACGATCGGGTCATCGCCGGTGACCTGGACGGCCGGGGTGTGCGCGATCTCCTGCGTAACTCCGGCGAGCTCGTTACGGATGTAGCTGGTCAGCCCGTTCGGCGTCGGGTAGTCGAAGATGAGGGTGGGCGAAAGCGCCAGTCCGGTAGCGGTTTTCAGCCGGTTACGCATCTCGACCGCGGTGAGCGAGTCGAAGCCGAGGTCCTGGAACGCCTTGTCGGGGTCGATCGCCTCTGCGGTGGTGTTGCCCAACACGGTCGCGATGTGCGAGCGGACCAGGTCCAGCACCAGGGCGTGCTGTTCGGGTTCGGAGAGCCCGTGCAGACGGTGCGCCAGAGCCGATTTCGATTTCGCGGCGGCCAGCGAGTCGTCGACCTGGCGCCGTGCCGGCGCATTGAGCAGGTCGGTGAACATCGGCGGCACTGCGGCCGCGTGCGCACGCAGCGCGGCGAGGTCGATGCGGGCAGGCGCGATGAATGGCTGGTCGACAATGAGTGCGGTGTCGAACAATTCCATCGCTTCGGCCGACGACAGCGCCAGGATTCCGTCGCGGCTCAGCCGGGCGAGGTCGGCGGCGTCCAGTCCGCCGGTCATGGCGCTGGCCTGGTCCCATAGCCCCCACCCCAGCGAGATCGCCGGCAATCCGTGCGCCCGCCGATGCGCGGCCAAACCGTCGAGGAACGTGTTGCCTGCCGCGTAATTGGCCTGGCCCGACGAACCCACCAGGCCGGCCATCGACGAAAACATCACGAACGCAGACACATCCAGGTCGCGGGTGAGCTCGTGCAGGTTCCACGCCGCGTCCACCTTGGCCCGCAACACCGCATCCACCCGTTCGGGTGTCAGCGAGGTGACCACCGCGTCGTCGAGCACACCGGCGGCGTGAATGACCCCGGACAGCGGGTGCTGTGGCGGAATATCGGCAATTACCGCGGCCAGGGCAGCCCGGTCGGCCGCGTCGCATGCGACCACCTTCGCCCGGGCACCGGCCGCTTCCAATTCGGCGACCAACTCGGCGGATCCGGCCGCATCCGGGCCACGGCGGCTCAGCAGTACCAGGTTCTGCACACCGTGGTGCGTCACCAGGTGGCGGGCCAACGTCGAACCCGCCATGCCGGTGCCGCCGGTGATCAACACGGTTCCCGTCGCCCAAGCGTCCGGTAGCGTGAGCACGACCTTGCCGATATGGCGGGCCTGACTCAAGTAGCGCAGTGCCGTACGGGCCCGGCGCACATCAAAAGTCGTCACCGGCAAGGGCCGCAGCACACCGGTATCAAAAAGTTCGGTGAGCTCGAGCATCCACTGGTGCATCCGGGGACGGCCCGGCTCGAAGAGGTCAAAGGCGCGATAGCGGACACCCGGGTACTCGCGGGCGACCACACCCGGATCGCGGATGTCGGTCTTACCCATCTCCAAGAACACGCCGCCGGGCGCGACCAAGCGCAGGGACGCGTCGACGAATTCACCGGCCAGCGAGTCCAGCACCACGTCCATGCCGCGGCCGGCGGTGACCGCGCGGAACTTGTCCTCGAATTCCAGGCTGCGCGAATCCCCGATGTGGTCGTCGTCAAAGCCCATGGCCCGCAGGGTGTCCCACTTGCCGCGGCTGGCGGTTCCGAACACTTCCAGTCCCAGGTGCCGGGCCATCTGCACGGCAGCCATGCCTACACCGCCGGCGGCGGCGTGAACCAACACCCGCTGGCCCGGCTTGACATCGGCCAGGTGGATGAACGCCATGTATGCGGTGGTGAAAACCGCTGAGATGGCGGCGGCTTCGGCGTAGGACCAGTCGGCGGGCTTCGGCTGCAGCAAGCGGATGTCGCCGGGGACCACTGTGCCGCTGCCGTCCGGGAAGAATCCGTAGACCGAATCGCCGAGCGCGAATTCGGTGACACCCGGCCCGACTTCGACTACTACGCCCGCGCCTTCGCCGCCGAGCAGTGCGTCGTGGGTGAACATGCCCAGCGTGATCATGACGTCGCGGAAGTTGGTGGCGATCGCGCGCAGCGCCACCCGAACCTGACCCGGCTCCAGCGGCGCGCCGGCGTTGGGAACCGGCTCCAAGCAGAGGTTTTCAAATGTTCCCGCGCTGCTGATACCCAGCCGCCAGGGTCCCTCGGCGGGAGGCGCCAAAATGCCGTCGACCGCGCGGCTGCCGTTCACCCGCGCGGTGTAGATCGTCGCGCCCCGCAGCAGTACCTGCGGCTCTCCGGTCGCGACAACGGCGGCAGTGGCGTCGTTGTCAAGGGGCGCATCGGAATCCACGAGCACGATCCGGCCGGGATGCTCGGTCTGCGCCGACCGCACCAGACCCCACACCGCGGCGCCCGCTAAATCGATGACGTCCTCGCCCGGCAGCCCGATGGCTCCGCGCGTGGCAACGACCAGGACTCCCGAGTCATACTCGGTCAACCACGACTGCACGGCCGCCAGCACCTGATGGGTGCGCCGATACGTGGCCGCCACCGGATCGGCCTCGGTGGCAACGGATTCGAGCAGCTGGTGGGGTGAAACCGGCTTGGTGCCGGCGGCTGCCGGTGCCGGCGTCCATACCACCTCGAACAACCTGTCCGGGCCCGAGCTCGAGATTGCCGCGCGCAGTTGCTGCTCGTTGACTGGGCGGACGGCCATCGTGCCAACCGACAGCACGGGCAGCCCCAGGCCATCGGCAAGCTCAATCGAGACTGCGGAAGCGCCGGCCGGCGCGATGCGCGCGCGTACCGCCGATGCGCCCGCGGCATGCAACGAAACGCCCTGCCACGCGAACGGCAACACGACGTCCGTTTCGTCGGCCTGGTGGGCAATGACCATGGAATGCATTGCCGCATCGAGCAATGCGGGATGCACCCCGAATCCGCTGACGCCTCCGGCCGCGTCGGGCAGTCGCACCTCGGCGAACACCTCGTCGCCGCGGACCCAGGTGGCGGTCAATCCTCTGAACGCGGGGCCGTAGCCGTACCCGCGGGCCGCCAACTTCTCGTAGCCGTCGGCCGCGTCCACCGCGACCGCACCCGCCGGCGGCCACACCGACAGATCGGCGTTCGGCTCGACCGGCGTGGAGCTCAACGCCCCCTCGGCGTGACACACCCACCCGGAGTCGGCGGCGACGCGCGAAAAGATCGCGACACTGCGCTGACCCGCTTCTTCGCCCGCGCCCACGACGACTTGCACTGCCACCGAGCCGAATCCGGAATCGGTGACCGGCAACATCAATGGCGCCTGCAGCGTCAGCTCGTCGACCGTCGAACAGCCGACTTCGTCTCCGGCGCGGATGGCCAGCTCCACAAACCCCGCGCCCGGGAATACCACCGTGCCGGACACGGCGTGATCGGCCAGCCATCCCTGCAGGCTCGGCGACAAGCGCCCGGTTAGCACCACCCCGCCCGAGGCGGGCAGCTCGACCACCGCGCTGAGCAACGGGTGCCCACTGGCTCCCAGGCCCAAGCCCGCGGCGTCGGCTCCGACGCCCTCGCCGGCCAGCCAAAACCTGCGTCGATCAAACGCATACGTGGGTAGCTCGACGAAGCCGGCCCCGCCCAATACCCCGCGCCAATTCACGTTCACGCCCGCCGTGAACGCCGCGGCTGCTGATATCAGGAACCGCTCAAGTCCGCCGTCATCACGGCCCAGGGTGGGGACGACGATCGCCTCGGCGTCCCCGCCGACTGCGCTGTCGTTGAAGGTGTCCTCGATTCCGGCGATCAACGCGGGATGCGGACTGGACTCGATGAATGTCCGGTATCCGTGCTCGCATGCGGAGCGCACCGCCTGGTCGAATTGCACGGTCTGCCGGATGTTGCGGTACCAGTACGCGGCGTCCAAACCGGCTGTATCCAAACGGTTTCCGGTTACCGTGGAAAAGAATGCGATCCGGGTGGACTGCGGCTCGATGCCGGCAAGCACCTCGGTCAGCTCTTCACGAATCGCCTCGACCTCCACCGAATGCGACGCATAGTCCACGTCGATCCGGCGGGTCCGCAGATCCAGGTCGGAACAGAAGCCGACGAGTTCCTCCAGCGCGGCGTCCTCACCCGACACCACGACCGCCGAGGGGCCATTGACGGCGGCGATGCTGAGTCGATTGCCGTAGGGCGCCAGCAATTCCCGCGCACGCTCGGTGCTGCAGGCAATGGACAGCATGCCGCCGGGGTGAGCCAGCGACCGCAGCAGCTTGCTGCGCAACGTCACCACGCGCGCGGCATCCCGCAGCGACAGCGCACCGGCGACGTATGCCGCGGCGATCTCCCCCTGCGAGTGTCCGATCACCGCGTCCGGATTGACTCCGACCGACTTCCACAGTTCGGCCAACGACACCATCACCGCGAAGAGCACCGGCTGCACAACGTCGACGCGATCCATGCCCGGCGCACCGGGTGCGCCACGCAGTACGTCGATCAGCGACCAGTCGACGAATTCGGAGAACGCCTCCGCGCACGCCTCGATCTGCTGGGCGAATACCGGTGCGGTATCGAGCAACTCGATGCCCATGCCCAGCCATTGAGAGCCTTGGCCGGGGAAAACGAAGACGTGCTTGCCTGCGGGCAGCGCCGCACCCCGAATGACCGAACTGGCCGGGTCGTCGCCGGCCAATTCCGCGAGCCCGGCCAGCAATTGGTCGCGGTCAGAGCCGACGACGACGGCCCGGTGCTCGAATGTCGCCCGGCCGGCCAACGACCACGCCACGTCGGCAATATCAAGCCCATCGTCGGCGCCCACGTGGGCGGCCAGCCGGGCGGCCTGAGATACCAATGCCGGCAATGACTTTGCCGACAAAACCCACGGCACCACCGCGGGCACCGGTTGGCTCTCCCGCGGCTCTTCCGCGGGGGCGGATTCGACGATCACGTGTGCGTTGGTGCCGCTGATCCCGAACGACGAGATCCCCGCGCGGCGTGCGTGATCCGCCGCCGGCCAAGGTCGCGCCTCGCTCAACAACGACACCGCACCCGCCGACCAATCCACGTGCGGGCTTGGTTGATCCACATGCAACGTCGCGGGCAACATCTCGTGGCGCATCGCCTGCACCATCTTGATCACTCCGGCGACCCCGGCGGCGGCCTGGGTGTGACCCATATTCGACTTGATCGAGCCCAACCACAGCGGCTCACTGCGATCCTGGCCGTACGTCGCCAACAACGCCTGTGCCTCAATGGGATCGCCCAATGTGGTGCCGGTGCCGTGGCCTTCCACCACATCGACCTCGGCCGTCGACAACCCGGCGTTGGCCAGCGCGGTGCGTACCACCCGCTGCTGCGAGGGACCGTTGGGCGCGGTCAATCCGTTGGAGGCACCGTCCTGATTGACCGCCGAGCCGCGCACCAGCGCCAGCACGGGATGCCCCAGCCGGCGCGCATCCGACAGCCGCTCCACGACCAGCATGGCGCCGCCCTCCGACCAGCCGACCCCGTCGGCCGCGCCGGCGTAGGCCTTGCACCGCCCGTCGGGTGCGAGCCCGCGGTGCCGGCTGAACTCGATGAAAACCGTTGGTGTGGCGTTGACGGTGGCGCCACCGACCAGGGCCAGGTCGCACTCGCCCGACCGCAGCGACTGCACGGCCATGTGCAGGGCCACCAGGGACGACGAGCAGGCCGTGTCCACCGAGACGGCCGGGCCCTCCAGGCCCAGCACGTAGGACACCCGCCCCGAGGCGACGCTGGAGGTCATGCCGGTCAGGCGGTAACCCTCGATTTCCTCGGCGAGCATGCCGTAGCCCTGGACGATGAGTCCGGCGAAGACTCCGGTGGCGCTGCCGCGCAGCCCGCTGGGGTCGATCCCGCCCCGCTCCAGTGCCTCCCACGCCAGCTCCAGCAGCATCCGGTGCTGGGGGTCCATCGCGAGCGCCTCGGTGGGCGCGATGCCGAAGAATGCGGGGTCGAAGTCCGCGACGTCGTCGACAAAGCCGCCGGTGTTGGCGTATGTCTTGTGGCGCGCGTCGGGATCGGGGTCGAAGAGTCCCGCCAGATCCCAGCCACGATCCGTCGGGAACTCCGAGATCACATCGCGGCCGTCGGCCACCATCTGCCACAGGCTCTCGGGTGTATCAACCCCACCCGGGAAGCGGCAGGACATACCGACGATCGCGATCGGCTCGCTCGAGCGCTCCAGCAGCGCGCGGTTGGTGCGCTTCAGGCGGTCAACCTGGACCAGCGCTTTCCGCAGCGCCTCGGTCGCATGCTGGAGTTGATCCACCTCAGTACCCCTTGCCTAACATTGAGCCTCTCCCAAACATGGGATGCCAACCACCGGATGCCGAGTCACGGCAGTTGCTGCACGAAGCGGCCCACTAGTTTTTCCGACCCGCGTCGTGCTGCTCTCCGACCCAAGAATGTCGCTGGTGAGTATGGCCAACTCCGACAGGATTTCAAAACGTCCGATGCTCCCGGTTGCTAAAGGAGGATCGGGTTCGACGAGTGGAACGCCGTTTCCAAGGCGATGTCGGCGCGCCGGGTACCGCTGCGGTCCCGCTGACCGCGCCATACGCCTGGCACCCCGTCCATGGCGCGACTGTACCCGGCTAACCATCGGTCGTGGTCGGGTACATGGCGGTGGGATTTCCGACTCGAAGCCGGGCAGTGCGGCTCGGCGCGGCGCTGACGTGGTCAGACGACCGCTCGACGCCAGCCGTCGGCCGCCTGGGCGGCGCGGAGCAGCGTCTCGCACAGTTCGCGCAGTTCGGTTGCTTCGGCACCTTCGTCGAGCGCCGTGGCGACGTCCTCCGCGGCGCATCGTACCTGGTAAACGCGATCCGACAGGTCCGACGCGTCGTCAGCCGACAGCACCACGGCATCGGCGGGCACCGCGGTCGTCTCACCCCGGTTGATCGAAGCCCGCTGCTCGTAGGCCCGCTGCCGACAAGACTGCCGACAGTATTGACGACGTCGACCCATCCCGATTTCGGTCACGTCTCTGCCGCACCAGCGGCATGGCTGTGGGTGGGAACGACGGCTCACGCCTGCCGACTTTAGTCGGCTGCTCTCCGCGATCCCGGTATCATTGACGGTCGAGTCGCGTATGCCGCGTGTCGACTCGGGAACTACGCAGAACGTCCTAACGTTTGCTATGCGAATAGAATCGCGCCACCGGAGCTTAAGAGCTCAGAGGATTTAAAGGAGTAGCAGCCATGGCTGATCGTGTATTGAGGGGCAGCCGCCTCGGAGCCGTGAGCTATGAGACCGACCGCAACCATGACCTGGCTCCGCGTCAGCTCGCGAAGTACCGAACCGAGAACGGCGAGGAATTCGAGGTTCCGTTCGCCGACGACGCTGACATCCCCGGCTCCTGGCTGTGCCGCAACGGCATGGAAGGCACCCTGATCGAGGGCGACCTGCCCGAGCCGAAGAAGGTCAAGCCACCGCGCACGCACTGGGACATGCTGCTGGAGCGCCGCTCTGTCGAAGAACTCGAAGAGCTGCTCAAGGAGCGCCTCGACCTGATCCGGACGAAGCGGCGCGGCTGACCGGGCTGCCGGTTGTTTACGTCCGGTTGGTAGCGCGGGAGGCCCGGGCGCCGTTGCGGCGACTCTCAATGCCCCATTTCGCGACCTTGACCAGCGCCTCGCGGATGTTTGAGCCGCTCATTTTGGAGACGCCGAGTTCGCGCTCGGTGAAGGTGATCGGCACCTCGACGACGATGAACCCGTTGTCCAGGGTGCGCCGGGTCAGATCGATCTGGAAGCAGTAGCCCTTGGAGTCCACACCGTCGAGATCGATCGCCTCGAGAACCTCGCGGCGGTAGGCGCGGTAGCCGGCGGTGATGTCATGGATGTCGATGTCGAGCGCCAGTCGGGCATAGGTGTTGGCGGTCCAGGACAGGGCCCAGCGCCGCTTCGGCCAGTTGCGCACCGCTCCCCCGTCGACGTAGCGCGAACCGATGACCAGATCGGCTCCGGAGTCGACGGCGTCCAGCAGACGGCGCAGCTGCTCGGGCGCATGACTGCCATCGGCGTCCATCTCGACGAGCACCGAGTACTCCCGACTCAAACCCCAGGCGAAACCCGCGAGGTAGGCGGCGCCCAGGCCATCCTTGGCCGTGCGGTGCATGACGTGCGTGCGACCGCCACCGGCCGCGGCCAGCTCGTCGGCAAGCTGGCCGGTCCCGTCCGGGCTGCCGTCGTCCACGATCAGCACGTGGACGTCGGGGCAGGCATCCGTCAGGCGCCGATGGATCAGCGGCAGGTTCTCCCGCTCGTTGAAGGTCGGGATGATAACCAGGACACGCTGGCTAGGACGATTGCCCGGAGCTCGGGTCGCCTGCTCGCCGGTGGTCATTTATCTCCTCTGTGTCGCCCGAGATAACGCGGTTGTGCGCCGCCCTTGTGGTGGAGCGGAGTGTAGTCACCGGCTGTGTCCGGCGAAGGGTCGTGCGCGGTCGTCGGGGCTTCCTCGTCGGACCGGGGTTCGTCCGGGGCCGCCCCATCATCTGCCGATTCAGCCGACGGCCTGGACCTGTGCCGAATCGAACGCGGGAAGCTCCCATTGTGCCGTATTCCGGCCAGAATGACCGCTCCGGCCGCCGCGACCAGGGCCCACTGCACGATCGGCGACCATTGGGTTGCCGGTGTCAGCTTCGTCTTGAGGCGCACCTGGATGTCCAGGTACGCGGGCTGGAAGAAGTCGGTGCGGACCAATTCGCCGCCGTCGGGCGCGATCACCGCACTGATCCCGGTCGTGCCGGCAACCACGACGTATCGGTCGTGCTCGACGGCCCGCACCTTGGCGAACGCCAGCTGTTGCTCGCTCATCCGCTTGTTGAAGGTGGCGTTGTTGGCGGGCACCGCGAGCAGCTGGGCGCCGTTGAGGACGGCCTTTCGCGGCACCCGGTCGAAGATGACCTCCCAGCAGGTGGCCACGCCGACCGGCACTCCGGCGATCTGCACGACGTCGCTGCCTTTTCCGGGGATGAAATTGCCGGCCCGGTCGGCGTAGCCCGACAGATGCTTGAAAAGCCACGGCATGGGCAGGTATTCGCCGAACGGCTGCACGATCTCTTTGTCGTGGCGGTCGGCGGGTCCGCTCACCGGATTCCAGACGATGGCGGTGTTGGTGTACTCGACGGGATCCTTGTCGCGGCCCGGCACCGCGAGTACCGCGCCGATCAGGATCGGAGCGTTGATCGCGTGCGCTGCCTCGGCGATCCGCTGGGCGGCGTCGGTGTTGACGAAGGGATCGATGTCGGAGGAGTCCTCCGGCCAGATGACGAATTGCGGCTGCGGGGCCGCCCCGGCCCGCACGTCCTCGGCCAGCCGCAGTGTCTCGGCAACGTGGTTGTCCAGTACCGCTCGACGTTGCGCGTTGAATTCGAGACCGAGCCGGGGCACATTGCCTTGCACGGCCGCGACGGTGACCGTCGGGTCGCCACCCGATCCGGCACCGGAGTGCCGCACCTGCGGCCAGGCGAGGACGGCGACGAGCAGCACCAGACAGATGCAGACGCCGGGAAGCACCACCGCGGGCGGCGGTGCGGCTTCCGGGGCTTCCGCACCGGCTTCCGCGGAGGCAACGCCGCGTGCCTGGCTGCCGGTACGCCACCACTTGGCGATCTCCAGCGCGATGGCGGTCGCGCTGAAGCCCAGCAGCATGACCCCCATGGAGAGCAGCGCCACCCCGCCGAGCTGGACCAAGGGCAGCAGAGGCCCTTCGGCCTGGCCGAAGGCGACCGCACCCCAGGGAAAACCGCCGAACGGGAAGACCGACTTCAACCACTCCTGGGCCGTCCACACCAACGCGAACCAGATCGGCCAGCCGGGCAGTCGGCGCACCACGATCGCGAAGAAGCCGAAGAGGCCGGGGAACAGCGCACACATCGTGGCCAACGCGAGCCACGGTATGGCGCCTACCAGAAGGCTGATCCACGGCAGCAGTGGCAGATAGAACGCCAGGCCGAAGAGGAATCCGTAGCCGAAGCCACCGGCCAGTGTCGTGGCGGGATGTTTGAGCACCCACGCCAGCAGCGCGGCGGCAACGACGGCGGCCCACCACCAGTTCACCGACGGGAAGCTGGCACAGAGCAGCAGTCCACCAGCGACGGTGGCCACCAACCGCGACAGCCGGGGCAGCATCGCCGCCCCAACGGCGGGGAGCCGCGCGATCGCCCCGGTGCCCAGCCTCGCTATCGCATGGCCCGTGGCCGCGGCCAGCCGACCGGCCGGGCTCGGGCCGTCGGGCTCGGTCGTGGTGTGTTCGTCGGCCGCGTGGGAGCCCGCGGCGTCGTCTTCGTCCGCGGGCTCCGTTTCGTCGTTCTCGAGCGCGTCGTCCAGCGGCTCGACGTCCTGATCGACATCGCTGGGCTCGTCGGGGCGATCGCCCCGATCTGGCCTTTCCTCAGCCATGGATGACAGCACCTCGGTGGACGGTTCGCCGGCACTGCGGCAAGTCGTCGGTCGGGCCCAACCGGGGCAACGCCGGAACCCGGGAACGCGGGTCGGTGGACCACCGCTGGACGCTGTCGTCCGGGGCGTGGACATCCAGTTCTCCGGCGTCCCATACGGCGTAGGAGGCGGGGGCCCCGGGCACCAGGGCGCCCATGTTGTCGTCCCGGACACCGCAGGCCCGCCAGCCGCCGCGGGTCGCACCCGCGAACGCGGCCCGGGCCGACACGCCACTGCCCGGAGTGCGGTGATGGACCGCCGCGCGCACGCTCTGCCACGGGTCAAACCCCGTCACCGGGGCGTCGGAACCTAGCGCGAGGGGCACGCCTTGGGATGCTAACAGCGCAAGCGGGTTGAGCTGGCTGCCTCGTTCGGCGCCGAGTCGGTCGGCGTACATGCCGTCGCGGCCACCCCAGAGCGCGTCAAAGTTGGGCTGCACGCTGGCGATGACGCCCCACGCGCCCAGTTTGGCGGCTTGTTCGGCGGTCACCATCTCGAGGTGTTCCAGCCGGTGTCCGCAGCGGGCGACAGCGACCACCCCGAGGTCGGCGACGACGCGTTCAAACGCATCCACCGCCGCCGAGACCGCGGCGTCGCCGATGACATGGAAACCGGCCGTCACCTGCGCCTCGGTGCATGCCCCTAGGTGCGCTTCGACGATGTCCGCGTCGAGGTAGCAGGTTCCGCTGCGGTCCGGGGCGTCGGTGTAAGGCTCGTGCAGCCAGGCGGTGCGCGACCCGAGCGCACCGTCGATGAACAGGTCACCGGCCAGTCCGCGGGCCCCGGTTTCGTGCATCAGCGCGCGGACCTCGTCGGCAGTAGTCACCGCTTCACCCCAGTAGCCGATCACCTCGACGCCGTGATCGAAGGCCCGCAGCGCCAGCCAATCGTCCAGGCCGCCGATCTCGGGGCCGGCGCATTCGTGTACCGCGACGATGCCGGCCGCGGCTGCCGCCCCAAGCGCGGCGGATCTGGCTTCGGCCAGCTGGGCCGCGGTCAGCAGGCCGCGGGCGACGGCCCGGACCAGGTGGTGGGCGTCGCCGGCCAGCGGCCGGTCGGCGGCGAAACCGCGCGCCGCCGCGAGGTCGGGAACGAGTCTGCGCAGCCCGGTCGAGGCCTGTGCCGAGTGAACGTCGACGCGCGCCAGGTAGGCAGGCCGGTCGCCAAGCACCGCGTCGAGATCTGCGGTCGACGGCGGGCTGTTCTCGGGCCAGGACGACTCGTCCCAGCCATGCCCCCATATCGCCTGGCCGGGGTGGCCGGCGGCATGGTCGGCGACCATTTGCACGCACTGCGCCCGCGAGGTGGCCCCCCGCAAGTCCAGGCCGCTCAGCGTGAGGCCGGTCGCCGTCACATGGATGTGGCTATCCACGAATCCAGGGGCTACGAAACCACCCTCGAGGTCCACCACCTCGGCGTCGGGAAACTGCCTGCGGCCGACGTCATCGCTGCCCAGCCACGCGACGACCTCACCGCGCACCGCCATAGCGGTCGCGTCGGGATGGGTGGGACTGTGCACCCGGCCGTTCAGCAGCAGCGTGGTGGGAATCGGGGTCACACCGCAAAACTACGTGGAGCAGCGCCGAAGGCGATCAGTTCGGGCCGCAAGCGTAGCGGGGGCCGCCCCAGTGGTCGTCCTGCGGCAGCGCAGGCGGCTCGACGTCGTGGACGTCGATGACCTCGCCGTCGATGTAGTCACGGCCGTCGTCCGGGGAGTCGGAACGGAAGTCGGTGAAAGTCGCCGTGTAGCTGACCAGCGGGGCGCGGCGCTGCAAACCCCGCAGCACGATTCCGGTCAGTCCCGGCCCGGCGGCGGCACGCACCGGCGGGAGCAGCAGCAATGCACCCAACACCGTGGTGACCAATCCGGGAACGAGGACCAGCCCCGTCGCCACGGTCACCAGCGCGCCGTCACCCAGGGTGCTGCGCGGTTCTTTGACACCGGAGCGCATCCGCCCGATGTCGCGAATCAGTTGCGCCCCGGCCATCGGGGCCAGCAGGCCCCACCCGAGGACGAACGTGACCAGCAGAGTCAGCAGGGTCCAACCCCACCCGACCGCCCATACCAGCGCGAAGATCGCCGCCAGTTCGACGACGGCATAGACGAGTAACAACCGGCTCACCATGTGATGGCAACGTCTGCGGGTTGCGCCCGAGTTCCCCTGGTGATCGGTATCGCGGCTGCAGTTAGATGACGATATGACCACGATTGAGATCGATACCCCTGACGGACCGATCGATGCGCTGCTGAGCATTCCACCCGGGAACGGCCCCTGGCCGGGTGTGGTGGTGATCCATGACGCCTTCGGCTACGGCCGGGACAAGCAGTCGACCAACGACCGCATCGCGCAGGCAGGTTATGTGGCACTGACTCCGAACATGTATGCGCGGGGCGGCCGCATCCGCTGCATCACCCGGGTCATGCGTGAACTGATGACACAGCGTGGCCGCGCTCTTGACGACATTCTTGCGGCCCGCGATAACTTGCTAGCCAGGCCGGACTGTTCCGGGCAGGTGGGGATCGCCGGCTTCTGCATGGGCGGACAGTTTGCACTTGTCATGTCGCCCAAGGGTTTTGGCGCCTCTGCACCCTTCTACGGCGCTCCGCTGCCGCGCCACCTCAACGACACGCTAGAGGGGGCGTGCCCGATTGTGGCGAGCTTCGGCGCGCGTGACCCGTTGGGCAAGGGAGCACCCGAGAAGTTGCGCGAAGTGATTGCGGCCAAGCAGATCACCAATGACGTCAAGGTCTACCCGGGCGTCGGGCACAGCTTCGCGAACACCCTTCCCGCCCAACCACTGCTTCGCATCGCGGGGTTCGGTTACGACGACGCCGCGACCGAGGACGCCTGGAGCCGGGTCTTTGCGTTCTTCGGTGAGCACCTGCGGTAGCTACCGGGGCCGCAGTTTTTCCGACACGACACCGGCAAAGGTGTGCGTGTCGCCGGGCCAGCGCGCCGAGACGTAGTTGCCGTCGTCGACGACGAATGCCGGCCGTGAGTCGGTGGCCGTGTCCCGCGCCATCCCCGAGGACTTCAGCCGCCAGTGCGGCGTGCCGCGCGCGACGTCGCGGAAATCCGTCGGCTGTTCAAGCGCCCGAGTGACTTCCGACTGCACCGACATGTAACCGCCGGGCTGGCCGGGCTGCTCGGTATAGGTCCGGTAGTAATCGCGATCCCAGAAGCGGGTGACCCGGGTGAGCCGCCAGGCCAGGCGCTCCATGGCCCAGGTGAGCGATGTGGTCTTGCGCCCGTAGAGCACCGAGTGTCCGGTGCCGGGGTCGACGCTGCGCGCGGCCAGCAGCACGCCGTGACAAATCGCGCCGACGATCATTTCGCGGGCAAACGCGTCGACCGCCAGGCGCTGCAGGATCACGCTGTCGATGTAGCTGCGCATTCCGCGGGCGCGATGACCGCCGGGCAGCAGCAACGCGTCAATCCCGTCCAGCGTGGCTGCACTCCAGCTGACGGGATGCCGGTACTCGTCCGACCGCACCATGGCGGTGTAGGCGTCGCGGCCGTTCTTGTTGGCGCGCAGCGCCATTCCGATGAGTGGGATGGAGCCCAATACCGGTAGTGCCGACCAGATATCCAGGCCCCGACCGGTCACCATGATGTCGTCGGCCACGCCGGGCTTGCCGCTTTCGGTCGCAAAGATCACCCGGTGACCGTTGTCGGTCAAGACCCGCCAGCTGACCGCGACCTCGGTCGGGTCGAAGTCACGGTCCGGAATCGGGATCAGCACCGTGCCCATCGGCGCTCTAGCCTTGGGCCACTCGGAGTTCGAGGCCGATGTTGTTTTCCATGCCGCCGCGCAGCTTGCTGAAGAAGTTGAAAACCGTGCCCACGATGCCGTAACGCTTGCCGATCGCGTCGTAGACGGTGCCCGTGTCCGACTTCGCGAGCAGGGCCGCGGTGCCCTCGACGGGCTCGCTCGTCGGGCGACCGCGCATGGTGCAGGTTGCCATCGTCACGCGGGGCGTATTGCGAATCCGCTTGACCTTCCAGGAAGTTTCCTGCGTGATCACCAGCAGCCGGTCGCCGCGCTCTTTGTCCGGGGCGGTCCAGATCGGTGTCGGCTTGGGTCGGCCATCCTTGGTGAAGGTGGTCAACAAGATGTATTGCGCCTTGGCGAGGTCGGCGAAGGTGGGTGTCACGGTCTCAACCTACTCGGGAACGTTGACATTCCCAGTAGTCGGCTGCAATAGTCAGCTTGCGTTAAGTGAAAATATTGTTTTCGTTTAAGCGCCTGCAGCTGCGACCGGAAGGGGGAAACGCGTGAGCGATTCGAAGAACCCGATGGCGTGGCTACCGTTCTCGATCGCCGAGGCAGCACTGGCGGGATCCGACGATGTGGACCTTTCCCAGGCATGGTCGTACTTGCAGGAACGGCTGCGGGACGCGGCGCAGATCGTGCAATCGGACCCGACCAACCGCAATCGCGTCGACCTCGCCGCGGGAATGCGGCATCTGTTGGTGCTGCTCACCGCGGGGATCGATGAGGTGCTGCGGTTCGACACCGATCCGATCCTGTGTGTCCAAGCCACCAGCACCGACGACCTCGTGACGTGGGGAATGGAATGCCCAGACTGCATTTACACCCGCGCCGTGCTGCGCGGCGGGGAAAGTTACCGCCTGTTCGGCAATCGGGGCACCGCACGCTACGTCGGGCTGCAGACGATGAACGGCATCGCCGCCACGGCGAACGAATTGGTCGACGAGCTCGAGATGGATGCCGACGGGAATTTCGAGGTGGTGCTGTCGGCCTCTGAGCAGACGGGGCGGGCGAGCAACTGGATGCGGCTCGACGGCGATCACCCAACGTTGACGGTGCGGCACTTCTTCTACGACTGGGACGTCGAAGTGGCGTCGTCGTTGCGCATTGAGCGGATCGGCGACGCGGTTGGCGCCGAGGGGGGTTCGGTCGATCCGGCCGCGGCGATGTCGCGGCAGTTGGTCGCCCTCGGCGACTTTGTCCAGGACAACCTGGCGTTCTTTCTGCAATTCGGTGCCGCGGCGCCGACGAACGGATTCCTGCCGCCGATCGACCGCACCGATATAGGTGCGGCCGCGGAGAACCGGCCGGTGATCGGTCGGTGGGAGCTGCGCGCGGGCGAGGCGCTGATCGTCGAAGTAGAACCGCCCGAAGGGATTTACTGGAGCTTTTCCATCGGCAATCCGTGGTGGGAGACGATTCATTACGGGCGCCATCAGTCCAGTCTGAATGCTCATCAGGCGGTGCTGGATTCCGACGGGCTGGTGCGAGTGGTGCTGTGCGCTGAGGACCCGGGCGTCGCCAATTGGCTTGATACCGCGGGCTATAGCAATGGGCCCATCATCCTGCGCTGTGTGCGAACGAAGACAGCGCCGACTCCGTCGACGCGCGTTGTGCCGTTCCACGACATTCGCGCTGAGTTGCCCTCGGACATCGCGACGGTCACCGCCGAGCAGCGGGCGTCCGTCATTGCGGCACGCCGCAACGCGGTACGAGAAAGGTTCGCATAATGCCCTTTGATGCCGACGAGTTGGAGAACGGCGCCTGCGCCGCAACCGGTCTCGACGATTTCGGGTCCACGTACTACCGCGAGGGACTCGACCGCATCGTCGAAGCGCTGAACACCGAGGCGGATCTCAACGAGATCGGCCAGGTCATCCAGCATGCGACGATCAGCAATGCGCTGATTCAACGCCTCAAGATCGAGGACACCTACCGACAGCATCCCGAGATCGAGGGCGAGGAGGTCGGCGGCCCCGTTTTCGTGATCGGGCTACCCCGCACCGGCACCACGGCATTGAGCCAACTCGTGGCCGCCGATCCGCAATTCCGGTCGCTGCGGATGTGGGAATCCCAAGCCCCCACACCGCCGCCGGAGGCCGCCACCCAAGACAGCGACCCACGGATTGCGCAGGCCGAGGCGGGCCTGAAGATGCTCGACGACATGTTTCCGTTGATGAAGACGATGCACAACTCCGAAGCGACGGCCGCGACCGAATGCCAGGACCTGATGGGAATGAGCTTCCGTACCTTTCACTTTGACGGCGCGGTTCGCGCCCCCGGATACCTGGCGTGGCTGATGGACTGCGACATGCGCGAGACGTACACCTTTCACCGACGAGTCCTGCGGCTGTTGCAATGGCACTGCCCACCGACACTGTGGCACCTGAAGACCCCGGTGCACATGTTCGCCCTCGATGCACTCGTCGACGCCTACCCGAACGCCAGATTCCTGTGGAGTCATCGAGATCCGGCCAAGGTACTGGGCTCGGTGTGCAGCCTGATCGCGTATGTCCGCAGCTGGAGCAGTGACCGTAACGATCCCAAGGAGCTGGGCGCCGAGCAGGTCGACAGCTGGGTCGAAGCCGTCCGGCGGGCAATGGATTTCCGCGCCCGGACGGGCGACGACCGCTTCGCCGACGTCTCCTTCGCTGATCTGCAAACCGATCCAGTGCGGACGGTGCAAGCCGGTTACCAGCGTCTGGGCCTGAGCTTTACCGAGGCCACGTCGGACGCGGTAAAGCAGTGGGCCGAAGGACACAAACCCGGCTCGCGTGGTGCACACGACTACGACCTGGCCGAGTACGGCCTGACATCGGAGGGGGTCCGGGACCGGTTCGCGGACTACCTGGCCGCCTACGAAGCAACCGCCTGACCACGTGAGTGCTCCTCGGACGCGGCGACGCGACAAGCTCGAACCAGACCCGATCGTGCGCCGCGAGATTCTGGCGGCCGCGTCAACAACCCTGCGCGAGCAGGGAGTTCGCGGACTCAGCATTGCCGCGGTGCTGGACCGCGCTAAGTTGAGCACCCGCGCCTTCTATCGGCATTTCGACTCCAAGGATGAACTGGTTGCCGCGGTCTTCCTGGAGACCGCGTGCGCGGAAAGGCGCCGGCTGCAACGTCGAATGGCAACCGCCACAACGGAGGTCGCAGCCGTGGCAGCGTGGATCGACGGGCGCCTCGACTTGGCGTTCGACGACAACGTCAAGTCAGATCTGCGGCGGCTGTCGTTGGAAGCTCAATCGCAAACGTTCGCCTCCCCCGGTCTGATTCAGCCCGCATATGCCGAAATGCTCAAGCCACTCAGCGAAGCGCTGCAGCGCGGCCTGAAGAGCGGAGCGTTCCACCACATCGACCCGGTGACCGACGCGGAGTTCATCCAGGGCGTGGTGTGGGCGAGCACCAACCGGCAATGGCGGACCGGCGATTGCGACCGCGCCGAGGTCCGCGAAGACGCGATCCGGTTCTGCCTGCGCGCGTTGGGCGTGGCACCCGAAGCGATCAATCAGATCTGCTCAAACGACTGACCAAGGGAGTATCGATGGACCTGGGTTTCGCGGGATCGACAGCGGTGGTCACCGGTGGGAGCAAAGGGATGGGACTGGCCATCGCCGAAACCCTTGCGGCCGAAGGGGCCAGCGTGGCGGTGATGGCTCGGAGCCGCGAAGCGCTCGATGCGGCTGTGGGATCGCTGCTGAAAGCCGGCGCTCCCGACGCCGTGGGGATCAGCGTGGACATGGGCGACGCGGAGTCCATCGCCAACGGCTTCACGGCAGTCTCCGAGCGTTGGGGCCGACTCAATAGTCTGGTCCACACGATTGGCCCGGGTGACGGCTACTTCGAGCAGATGGACGACACGCAGTGGGATGAGGCGTTCGCACTGGGCACCATGTCGGCCGTCCGGTCGATCCGCGCCTCGTTGCCGCTGTTGCGCGCGGCGGAGTGGGCCCGCATTGTGACGCTGTCCGCGCACTCCATTCAACGCCAGAACCCGCGCATCGTCGCCTACACGGCGTCGAAGGCGGCGTTAGCCAGCATCACCAAGAACCTCTCGAAAAGCCTTGCCAAAGACGGCATTCTCACAAATTGCGTGTGCCCCGGGACGATTGTGACCGCCAGCTTCACCGAAAACCTCAAAGACATCCTGGCCGCCGACGGCCTCGACGCCACCGACCCGCACGATGTCATGACCTGGATCGACAACAACTTTCATCAGCCCTGCGACCTCGGTCGTGCCGGGCTCCCCGCAGAGGTCGCGTCGATCACCGCTTACCTGGCATCGCGGCGAAACGGCTACGTCACCGGTGCCACCGTGAACGTGGACGGCGGGTCCGACTTCATCTAGCGCGCTAGCCCTCCAGGTCACCCTCGGTTTCCAGCAGCGCCTGGCGTAATCCGTCGAGGGTTTCCGGTTGCGGTTCGGCCCACATGCCTCGCCCCGCCGCCTCCAACAGTCGTTCGGCCATGCCGTGCAACGCCCACGGATTGGATTCCGTCATGAATTTCCGATTCTCCGGATCCAGCACGTAGCGCTCGGTCAGTTGTTCATACATCCAGTCGGCCATCACCCCCGCGGTGGCGTCGTAGCCGAAGAGGTAGTCGACGGTCGCGGCCATCTCGAATGCGCCCTTGTAGCCGTGCCGGCGCATCGCGGCCATCCAGCGCGGATTGACCACCCGGGCGCGAAACACCCGCGTGGTCTCCTCGGACAGCGTGCGGGTGCGGATCGCGTCGGGTCGGGTGTTGTCGCCGATATAGGCAGCCGGCGCCTTGCCGGTCAACGCCCGCACCGTGGCCACCATGCCGCCGTGGTACTGGAAGTAATCGTCGGAGTCGGCGATGTCGTGCTCACGGGTGTCGGTGTTCTTGGCCGCCACGGCAATTCGCCGGTACTGCCGGTTCATGTCCTCGACCGCCTCGCGGCCGTCCAGGTCGCGCCCGTAGGCGAATCCGCCCCAGGCGGTGTACACCTGCGCGAGGTCGGCGTCGTCGCGCCAGTTCCGGCTGTCGATCAGCTGCAGCAGCCCGGCGCCATAAGTGCCCGGTTTGGATCCGAAAATCCGTGTGGTGGCCCGCCGTTGGTCACCGTGCTGGGCCAGGTCGGTCTGCGCGTGGGCACGGACGTAGTTGGCGTCGTCGGGCTCGTCGAGTTCGGCGACCAATCGCACCGCGTCGTCGAGCATCGTGACGACATGCGGGAACGCGTCCCGGAAGAATCCCGAGATCCGAACGGTCACGTCGATCCGCGGGCGTCCCAGCTCTGCCGGCGTAATCGGCGTCAAACCGACGACGCGCCGTGACGCGTCGTCCCACACCGGCCGAACACCCAGCAGTGCAAGAACTTCGGCGATGTCGTCGCCGGCCGTGCGCATCGCCGAGGTGCCCCACACCGACAGCCCGACCGATTGCGGCCATTCCCCATGGTCGTTGCGGTACCGGGCCAGCAGTGAATCAGCAAGCGCGACACCAGCTTCCCAGGCCAGTCGGGATGGTATGGCCTTCGGGTCGACGGAGTAGAAGTTGCGGCCGGTGGGCAGCACGTTGACCAGGCCGCGCAGCGGCGACCCCGACGGGCCGGCCGGAATGAATCGGCCGTCCAACGCCCTGAGCACCTGGTCGATTTCGGCGGCGGTACCGGCCAATCGGGGCACCACTTCGGTAGCGGCGAACCGCAGCACCGCGGCGACCTCGGCATGGTCGGTAATGCTGCCGACTGCCTCGGGTTTCCAGCCGGTGGCTTGCAGCGACGCCACCAATCCGCGTGCCACGGCCTCGACCCGGTCCACTGACGTCCGCTCATCGGTGCCATCCTCGGCCAGCCCGAGTGCTTGCCGCAGGCCCGGCAGCGCATGCTCGCCGGCGAACAGCTGGCGGGCCCGCAAGATGGCCAGCACGAGGTCGAGTTCTACTTCCCCCGTGGGTCTTTGTCCGAGAATGTGTAGGCCGTCGCGGATCTGAACATCTTTGATCTCGCACAGCCAGCCGTCGACGTGCAGGATCATCTCGTCGAACGAATCTTCTTCCGGCCGCTCGGTCAAGCCCAGATCGTGGTCCATCTTGGCGGCCCGGATCAGCGTCCAGATCTGCTGGCGGATGGCGGGCAGCTTGCCCGGGTCCAGGGCGGCGACGTTGGCATACTCGTCGAGCAGCTGCTCCAAACGCGCTATGTCGCCGTAGCTTTCGGCGCGGGCCATCGGCGGGATGAGATGGTCGACGAGCACCGCGTGGGCCCGCCTCTTGGCCTGGGTGCCCTCGCCGGGATCGTTGACGAGGAAAGGGTAGATCAGCGGCAGGTTGCCCAGCGCGGCGTCGGATCCACAGGCCGCCGACATGCCCAGCGTCTTTCCCGGAAGCCACTCCAGATTTCCGTGCTTGCCCAGGTGCACCACGGCGTGCGATCCGAATCCGGTGTCCAGCCAGTGGTAGGCGGCCAGGTAGTGGTGGCTGGGCGGCAGGTCCGGATCATGGTAGATGGCAACAGGATTCTCGCCGAACCCACGCGGCGGCTGTACCAGCAGCACCAGGTTCTCGGATTGCATTGCGGCGACGACGATCTCGCCGTCGGGATCGTGAGTGCGGTCGACGAACAGCTCTCCGGGCGCCGGGCCCCAATGGGTTTCGACGGCCTCGCGCAATTCTTCGGGCAGCGTGGCGAACCAGTCGCGGTAATCCCGGGCAGACACCCTGATCGGGTTATCGGCCAGTTGCTCTTCGGTGAGCCAGTCGGGGTCCTGCCCACCGCGCTCGATCAGCGCGTGGATCAGGGCGTCACCGTCGTTGGCCTCCACCCCGGGCAGATCGCCTACCTGATAACCGTGGTCGCGCATCGCCCGCAGCAACGCCACCGCGCTGGCCGGGGTGTCCAATCCGACCGCATTGCCGATGCGGGCGTGCTTGGTGGGATACGCCGAGAACACCAGGGCCACCCGCTTGTCGGCGGGGGCGACGTGCCGCAGCTGCGCGTGCCGGATAGCCAGGCCCGCGACCCGTGCGCAGCGTTCCGCGTCCGCGACATACGAGATCAGCCCGTCGTCGTCGATCTCTTTGAACGAGAACGGGACGGTGATGATGCGCCCGTCGAACTCGGGGACAGCCACCTGACTGGCCACATCCAGCGGAGACAGACCGTCATCGTTTTCCCACCACTGGTCACGCGAGCTCGTCAAGCACAAACCCTGCAAGATCGGAACATCCAGGGCCGCAAGATGTTCGACGTTCCAGCTGTCGTCGTCCCCGCCGGCGGACACGGTTGCGGGCTTCAGTCCCCCGGCGGCCAGCACGGTGACCACCATGGCGTCGGCGTCGGCGAGCCGTTGCAGCAGTTCGGGTTCGGCGGTGCGCAGCGATGCGCAATAGACGGGCAGCGGCCGTCCACCGGCGTCTTCGATGGCCGCGCACAGCGATTCGATGTAAGAGGTGTTGCCGGCCAGATGCTGCGCGCGGTAGTACAGCACCGCGATCGCCGGGCCGTCGGCGTTCTGCGCCTGCGGCCGCTCCAGTTCGCCCCAAGTCGGGGTCACCACCGGCACGGTGAAACCGACGCCGGTCATCAGGACGGTGTCGGACAGGAAGGCGTGTAGCTGGCGCAAATTCTCCACACCGCCGTGCGCCAGGTAGATGTGGGCCTGCACCGCGATGCCGGCGGCGAGCGTGGACAGGCCGGTCAACTCGCCGTCGGCGGCCTGCTCGCCGCTGACCAGCACGGTCGGAATACCGCTGGCGATGACGGTGTCGATGCCGCTTTGCCAGGCGCGGTAACCGCCGAGAATCCGGACGACCACGATCGAAGCGCCGCCCAACAAGTCCGGCAACTCCTCGTCGCTCAGCCGCGCGGGGTTGGCCCACCGATAGTTCTTGCCGCTGGAACGGGCGCTGATCAGGTCGGTGTCGGATGTCGACAGCAGCACGATGGTTGGTTCAGCCACCCGTCATTCGTACCCGTAGCCAACCAATCTTGTTGAGGCGGGCAGCGAACTCCCCGCTGGATGCGGAGACTGAAGAACGATTTATGGGCTGGCTTCCCCACCGCGTAAGCGCGCGGTGATGCTCGAAAAATTGGTGCCGCTTGCGTACCTTAACCGGTGTTAGCGTTGGTCAATCACAAAGAGCGACAAGCTGACCCAAGGATGCCCGTATGTCAATTATCGCCGATGCACTCCGCATGCTCACCAACTTGGGGAACTTGGGGTCACAGTTCATCGGACTGGACGCCAACCTTGCGCTTCCCACGTCCGATTCCGTGGGCGGCGGTGAATATCGTGCGGCCAGCGTGACCGGCATGACCGGGGGCCTGGGAAGCTCGCTGAACTCGCGTCAAGTTATCACGGGGATAGGTAAGTGGGGCGGCTCCCTCGCAGAATGGGACCGCGACTTCATCACAAAAAAAGGGACCGTCGATCCTCCCAATTGGAGAATGGCGCTACATAGCAAGGTCGTGTACGAACCTGCCGATAAGGCGCGAATCGCTAGATATGGGCGACAAGTTGGTGGACAACAAATATACAATAGCAACACGGGCGCGTCCGTAAACATTCTCCCGTGGACCGCCAGCGTCGTCGGGTATTTAGAGCTGTTGACGGGATTCGGGCCACCCTACGAGGGTGATGGCCTAAAAGTCGGCGCGGAGCTATGGAGCGCATTCCGGGACGAGCTTGTGTCAGCCATTCCGGACGAGGACTGGCAGGGCGAGGCGTCGGACGCCTACGCAGGTCAGGTGGCGGCACTGCAGGATATCGCGCAGACGCTGGCCGACCTCGACGGTCAGCTGGCAGAGATCGTTACCAATCAAGCGGAATGGGTCACCCATATTCGTCTGGGTTTCGGGATATTGCTTAACTTGCTTACCGCAGCAATCGCCATTGAAGTTGTTCTCCGAATAGCCCTGGCGACGGTCCCGGGCGGACCGGCGTGGGCAATGGGTTGGGCGATCGCGGCTTCCTCGCTTGCCATGGCCGCGGCCCTCGGTATGCTCGGCGCCTTGACCGGCTTATCCGTCGAAAATGGCAAAAAGGCAGACCGTGTGGCATCCGAGATCGATCGGCTGGGCGGGACCGCGGCGCAATTGGTGAATGAGTCAATGGCTCGTAGCGTGGGTTCCGCGGCATCCCAGTCACGGGTTTCTGATTTCCAGACTATTTCCCAGGGCACACCAGCGACTATTGCCGCCGCCGGCGGCGGTCAGTCAGCACGGCGGAAGGCGGCTGAGGGAGAGGCCGAAAAGGGGCAGACAGGCACGAGTGCGACACCGGATAGCCAGCGGGGTCAAGATCCAAGACGGGATGAGAAACCGAACCTCACGATGCCGACCCTCGGTGCACTGATGCACATCTCGAAGCAGGCGAAAGACAACTCCGGACCGTCCCCTCGACGAGCGGGCTCGCTCAACCAGGGGCTTGGAGATAGACAGCAGCCTGACACCATTGAAGCCCACGGCGCAGGCGCGGGTGCCGACTCCGTCGACCGCGCACCCGTCGAAGCCACCCGTCAGAGCAAGAAGACCATTCCGCACCGGCCCGCGCCCTGACGTCGCGCCAGGAGGCAATCTTCCGACTTGTCGGTGACCGCCGCTAGAATCGAAAGTATGTTCGATAGTTTGCAGGGTGCCGATGCGCTGGTCCGTGCCGACGATGCGACGGTGGTTGCGGCCATCGCCGACTGGGCGCGTGCCGAGGCCGCAGCGTCGGCGCGCCGGCTGGCGGCCATCGCCGAACTGGTGCGCCGCCACGCGATAGGTCCGGTCGACCATGCCCAATGGTCGTGCGACAACTGGGATGCGATTGCCGCCGAAGTCTCTGCTGCACAAGGCATTACCCATGGAATGGCATCCGGCCAGATGTATTTGGCCGTGGCGCTGCGTGATCGGGTGCCCCGGGTGGCAGCACTTTTCGCTGACGGAGCAATCAGCGCGCGACTGGCCGCAACCATCGTGTGGCACACGGATCTGATCAAAGATCCGGAGACGCTACGCCTGGTCGATGCGACGCTGGCCGAAAATGCGGCACGGTATGGGCCGCTGTCGACGAACAAGACCGCGCAAGCCATCGCCGCGGTCGTGGACCGCTACGACCCCGGGGCGCTGCGGCGCATTCGGTCGGCCGCGCGCAGCCGCGATGTGGTGATCGACCTGGCCAACGACAAGTCGGGCACCGCCACACTGTGGGGACGGTTGTATGCCACGGATGCGGCCGCACTGGACCGGCGGCTGCTGCAGATGGCGCACGAGGTCTGCGACGACGACCCGCGCACCGTCGCCCAGCGTCGCGCCGACGCCTTGGGCACACTGGCCGCGGGCGGTCAGCGACTGGCCTGCGGTTGCGGCGACGACGACTGCCCGGCGCGACTGGAGAGCAACGAACGGGCGACGGGTGTCGTCATCCACGTCGTCGCCGAGTCGGCGGCGCTCGAGTACCAGCCCGACGCGCGTTTGTCGGACGAAATGCCGTCACGGCCAATCGATTTAGATGCGGAAAACCGTTCCGCATCGCCGGGCGCCAACTGGCCCTCCGCGTTGATCGCGGGCGGCGGTACGGTGCCCGCGCCACTGCTCGCCGAGCTGATTCGAAATGGTGCACCGCTGCGACCGGTGCGCTATCCCGGTAACGACGTCCCGGCCGAGCCGCGTTATCGTCCATCGGCGGCACTGGACGCGTTTGTGCGGTGCCGCGATCTTACGTGCCGGTTCCCGAACTGTGACCGCCCCGCCGAGTTCTGCGACATCGACCATTCGATCCCCTATCCCATCGGCCCGACGCATCCGTCGAATCTCAAGTGCTTGTGCCGAAAACATCACCTGCTCAAGACTTTCTGGACGGCGTGGCGTGACGAGCAGCGGCCCGACGGCACCGTTATCTGGACTTCGCCCAGCGGCCACACCTACACGACACGACCCGGTAGTCGCCTTCTCTTCCCGTCGCTATGCATGTCCACTGGTGAAATGCCGCCTGCACCAAGGGTCGAACATCGGCCGGATGCCCGCGGTGTGATGATGCCCAAGCGACGACATACTCGGGAACGACAGCGCGCCTGTCGCATCAACGCCGAGCGTGCACTCAACGCTGCTCATGTGGCCCAAAGAAATGAACCGCCACCGTTTTAACCGGTGCCCTCGCTCAGGCCATCCTTGCCCACGTACCAGCTACTGCAGCCCAACGCCCCGTTCTGCCTTACCGTGGACACGTGGCCCGAACCCGCGACACCGACGCTTGCCCGGGCGCTCTGCAGGTGCATCAGGCCGCCGACGGGGCGCTGGTGCGCGTGCGACTGCCCGGCGGGATGATCACCGCCGCACAGCTGGCAGCGCTGGCCGCCATGTCCACAGACTTCGGCTCGGGAATCTTGGAGCTGACCATCCGCGGCAACGTACAACTGCGCGCGATCACCGACGTGACCGCGGTTGCCCAAGGCATCGCCAAAACCGGGCTGCTGCCGTCCGCGACGCACGAACGCGTGCGCAACATTGTGGCGTCGCCGCTGTCCGGTCGAGCCGGCGGACGCGCGGACGTGCGGGCCTGGGTGGGCGCACTGGACGCGGCGATCTGCGCCGAGCCCAAACTGGTGGAACTGGGCGGCCGGTTCTGGTTCAGCATCGATGACGGCCGCGCCGACGTGTCCGGACTGGGCTCCGACGTCGGGGTGCACGTCTGCGAAGACGGCTACGCCCTGCTGCTGATGGGGCGAGACACCGGTCTGCGGATGGCGGCCGAAGACGTAGTCACGACACTGGTCGAAGTCGCCGTCCGGTTCACCGAGATACGCGACAATGCTTGGCGCATCAGCGAATTAGACGACCTGGACAGGCTGCTGCCCGGCGCCGATTTCAGCGCCACCCCGTTTGCGCCCGTCGCCAAACCGCCGGTGGGCTGGATAACGCAAGACGACGGGCGCGTCGCGTTGGGCGCCGCGGTGCCGCTGGGTGTGCTGCCCGCGCAGGTCGCGCAGTACCTCGCCGTGATCGAAGCCCCGATGGTGATCACGCCGTGGCGCTCGGTGCTGGTGTGCGACCTCGACGAGGGTGTCGCCGACACCGCGCTGCGGGTGCTGGCGCCGTTGGGCTTGGTGTTCGACGAGAACTCCCCCTGGCTGGATGTCAGCGCGTGCACCGGAAGCCCCGGCTGCGCACGCTCGGCCGCCGACGTGCGGGCGGACGCGGCGGACTCGGTCGGCACGGAGGCCGCGGGGCATCGCCACTTCGTCGGCTGCGAACGCGCGTGCGGCAGCCCGCCGACTGGTCAGGTGCTGGTCGCCACCGGGGACGGATACCGGCTGCTAAGGGGGCCGTAGGGTGAGCACGTGCTCGACTACATCCGCGATGCGGCGGAGATCTATCGCCAGTCTTTCGCGACCATCCGCGCCGAAGCCGACTTGGCACGATTCCCCGCCGACATAGCGCAGGTCGTGGTCCGGTTGATCCACACCTGCGGTCAGGTTGACGTCGCCGAGCACGTCGCCTTCACCGCCGCCGTGGTGACGCGGACCAGCGCCGCGCTGCGAAATGGCGGTCCCATACTGTGCGATTCGTCGATGGTGGCCGCCGGGATCACCAAGGCACGGCTGCCCGCCGGCAACGAGGTGGTGTCGTTAGTGGCCGACCCACGCGCAGCCGAGCTGGCCGCGCGGCGGCACACCACCCGCTCGGCGGCGGGCGTGGAACTGTGGGCTGACCGGCTCGACGGCGCCGTGCTGGCGATCGGCAATGCGCCCACTGCCCTGTTCCGGCTGCTCGAATTGATCGACGAGGGCGCCGCGGCGCCAGTCGCGGTGCTGGGCGGGCCGGTGGGATTCGTCGGCTCGGCGCAGTCCAAGCAGGAGCTGATCGACAACCCGCGCGGAATGTCGTATCTGGTGGTGCGGGGCCGCCGCGGCGGCAGCGCCATGGCAGCCGCTGCGGTCAACGCGATCGCGAGCGACGCCGAATGACGGGCTCCCTCAACCAGAGAGGCACGCTATGGGGAGTCGGCCTGGGGCCCGGCGATCCGGAGTTGGTCACCGTGAAGGCCGCCCGGGTGATCGGCGAGGCCGACGTGGTCGCCTACCACAGCGCCCGGCACGGCCGCAGTATCGCCCGCGGCATCGCCGAACCGTATCTGCGGCCCGGCCAGATCGAGGAGCACCTCGTCTACCCGGTGACCACCGAGGTGACCGATCATCCCGGCGGCTACGCCGGTGCGATCGAGGACTTCTATGTCGAAGCCGCTCAGCGCATCGCCGCGCATCTGGAGGCCGGACGCAATGTGGCGCTGCTGGCCGAGGGCGATCCGCTGTTCTACAGCTCCTACATGCATCTGCACACCCGGTTGACGGAGCGGTTCGATGCCGTCATCGTGCCGGGCGTGACGTCGGTGAGCGCCGCCTCGGCCGCCGTCGCGACGCCGCTGGTGGCCGGCGACGAAGTGCTGTCGGTGCTGCCGGGCACCCTGCCCGTCGCCGAACTGACCCGCCGGCTGGCCGACGCGGACGCGGCCGTGGTACTCAAACTCGGCCGTTCGTATCACGCTGTGCGGGAGGCCCTTTCGGCATCCGGGCGGCTCGACGAAGCGTTCTACGTGGAGCGGGCCAGCACGGCGGCGCAACGGATATCACCGGCTGCGGATGTCGACGAGGCCAGCGTGCCGTACTTCTCGCTGGCCATGCTGCCGGGCGGACGGCGGTTCGAACGCTCCCCCGTGGGGGCCGTCGCCGTAGTGGGTCTGGGCCCCGGCGACAACGACTGGATGACACCGCAGAGCCGGCGTGAGCTGGCCGCCGCGACCGACCTGATCGGCTACGGCAACTATCTGGATCGCGTCCCGGTTCGCGACGGTCAGCAGCGTCATCCCAGCGACAACACCGACGAACCCGCACGGGCGCGGCTGGCCTGTGCGCTGGCCGAACAGGGCCGCGCCGTGGCGGTGGTGTCGTCGGGCGATCCGGGAGTCTTCGCGATGGCCACCGCCGTCCTGGAAGAGGCCAAACAGTGGCCGGGAGTGCAGATCCGGGTGATCCCGGCAATGACCGCCGCTCAGGCCGTCGCCAGCCGGGTCGGCGCTCCGCTGGGCCACGACTACGCGGTGATTTCGTTGTCGGACCGGCTCAAGCCGTGGGACGTGATCCAGACACGCCTGGCCGCCGCGGCCGCCGCCGACTTGGTGCTCGCCATCTACAACCCCGCGTCCAAGACCCGGACCTGGCAGGTCGGCGCCATGCGCGACATCTTGCTGACCCATCGCGAACCTGGAACGCCGGTGGTGATCGGCCGCAACGTGTCCGGGCCCGACGAGGACGTCTGCGTGGTGCGGTTGGCCGACCTGGACCCCGCCGACGTGGACATGCGCTGCCTGCTGATCGTGGGGTCGTCTCAAACCCAGTGGTACTCAGACGATTCCGGCGACAGAGTGTTCACCCCCCGGCGTTATCCGACCTGAGCGACGGCCTTACTTGTCGGGGCCCCAGCTGCTCGGCAGCATCGGCACTGCCGGGCCGTCGCTCAACCCGTCACCGGCCAGCGTCGCTAGGCCGGATGCGTGGCCCACATCGGATTTCGCTGCGGCTCCGGCAAATCCGAGCGGTCCCGCAGCCTCACCGGATTCTCCGATCGAGGTGATGGGCTCGTCGTCGGGCCCGGGAGCCGCGTCCTCGAGGTCCATGTATTCGTAGCGGTAAGCCTTGTCCTTGGCGGTTGCCCCGCGACGCCGGCGTGCCCGCAATCGCGGTTTGGCTGATGCCGCCACAGCGGCGGCCGGGGCGTCGGCGTCGTCGGGCGCCGGCTCCTCGGACTTGCGACGTGCGCGATTGCTCGCGCAGCCGCGCGCTGAGAGTCCCGACAGACCGACGGCATACAGAGCGTCGGACAGACCCGCGCCGAGTCCGGTCGTACTGGTCGGGCCGAAGCCAACCCCGGGGCCGCCGCCGACCGGTGGGGCGCTGCTCGCGGGTGTAGCACTCGCCGTTGTGGGGGCAGACGCGGGTGCGCTGGCGCTCGAGGTGGTCGGCGCATTGCCGAATCCCGCTGGGGCCGGCGCGGTGGGCATCGGTGCGGGTGCCATTGCGGGCAACGGTGGGTGGATCGCCAGGGGAACCGCGGTGCCGACGGCGATCGCCGCTGCGCCCGCTGCTGCCCCGGCGGCACCTGCCGCGGCAACAACCATCATGGCCGGGATGGCAACGACGGCCAGCTGAATCGCGACCTGGATGAACGGCCAGAAGATCATCAGGGTGTGGAAGATGGCCCAGCCCATGGCGCTGGCGAGGGTAGGCGAGAGTCCCAGCTGCGTGAAAAATGAAGCGAGGCTGTTGACCCAGGGCACCGGCGGGAAGGGCCAGCCACCGGGGTTGAGGTCCTTGGACACCGGCCACGCAAAACTGGTCGTGTACTGCCGGATCCACGCCTCGAGTTGATCCATCCAGGACGGATACTGCTGGGCTGCCGTGGTGGCTTGCGGTTGGGTCGTCGACGTATCGGCGGCCGCCATCATGATCTGCGGCGCGGGCGTGGACGGCGCAACCGCGGCAAGCGCGGATTCACTGACGGCCTCATACGCGCTCATCGTCGTGGCGGCTTGCACCCACATGCGGGCGTAGTCGGCCTCGTTGACGGCGATCGGGATGGTGTTGATGCCGAAGAAGTTGGTTCCGACCAGGACGCCATGAATCGCGTGGTTTGCCGCCAGTTCGCCCAGCGTGGGCATCGCGGCCAGCGCGGCCGTGTAGGCGCCGGCCGCCGTCTCGTGTAGTGCGGCCGTGGCCGTGCTGTCGGCGGAGCTGGCCAGCAGCCAGCTCAAATACGAGGCGTGGGCCGCCACGTACTGCTCTGCGCTGGGGCCTTGCCAATCGCCGGCCTGAACGGCGCCCAGCAATCCGGTGAGTTCGTCTGCAGCTTCGGCGTATTCAGTGCTCAACGCCGACCACGCGCCCGCAGCCGCCATCAGCGGCCCGGGGCCGGGCCCGCTACTCAGCAGAGTCGAGTGCACCTCCGGTGGAAACGCGAGCCAGATCGGCGCGGTCATTGAAGCGGGCCTTCCGGGACGAACCGCGACACGAATACCTCTTCGGTGGGCCTGGTGACGGTGTGGGCTTGTCACTAGTGGTCGTTGCGTCGCGCGGTTTAGTTCCCACCGGGTTTCTTGCCCAGGTCTTTGCGCGTTGCGCACGCATGCGCAACGATGCAGGGATGCGGTGTGACGTTGCGCGTGAGGCGCTTTCCGCCAGATTGGATGGCGAGCGCCCAGACGTGCTGGCGCAGCAGGTCGATGCCCACCTGGAGACGTGCCGCGGTTGCCGCACCTGGCTGATCGGTGCGGCCGCGCAGACTCGGCGCCTGGCCTCGATTGAGCCCGGCGACGGACCGGACCTGGTCGCCCAAATCATGGCGAGTATCGACGACGACCCCACAGCGCATCACGGCTGGCTGCGCGCGGTACGGGCGCGCTACGCGCGGTGGGGACTTGTCGCTGTGGGTGTATTCCAGGTGGCGATCGCGGCCGCCCAAATCGGCGGCGTGAGTTTCGGCATGGTGTCGCACCACATGCACGGGGCGATGTCCGGCGAACATCTGCTGCACGAGTCCACCGCGTGGTTGCTCGCGCTGGGGGTGGCGATGGTCGCCGCCGGCATCTGGCCCGTGATGGCGACCGGTGTCGCGGCGATAGCCGGTGCGTATTCGCTTGGCCTGATCGGTTATGTGGCCGCTGACGCGCTTGACGGACAGGTGACCGCGACACGTGTCGCCAGTCACGTGCCCGTGCTGCTGGGCCTGGTGTTCTCGGTGTTGGTGGCGCGCGAACGCACGGGTGGACGCCGGCGCCGGGAGTCCGATTTCGACGCGTTCGATGCCGAGCTGCCCACCAGGCATTCGGGGTCGTTCGGCGGGCGGCGGCGCGGCGGCCATCTGCGGCCGATCAACCGGTCGTCCTCGGACCCGGCCGCAAACTCTACGACGACCAGTCGTAGACTGATCGAGCCCGCGCAACTAAGGTGGTTGGCCATGACCGCGTCAAGCGACGACCAGGCCGTTACCGATTTGGCCTTGGCAGCGGCACGCGGGAATGCGCGAGCTCTCGAGGCTTTCATCAAGGCCACTCAGCAAGACGTGTGGCGGTTCGTCACTTACCTGTCCGACGTGGGAAGCGCCGACGATCTGACCCAGGAAACCTTCCTGCGGGCAATCGGAGCAATCGAGCGGTTCTCCGGACGCTCCAGCGCCCGCACCTGGCTGCTATCCATCGCGCGGCGCGTCGTCGCCGATCACATTCGCCACGCCCAGTCGCGGCCGCGCACCGCCCCGGGGGCGGATCCCGAGCATGTGCGCAACGGCGACCGGCACGCGCGTGGGTTCGAGGATCTGGTCGAGGTGACGACGATGATCGCCAACCTCACCACCGAACAACGCGAAGCCTTGTTACTGACCCAGCTGCTCGGGCTGCCCTATGCCGACGCCGCCGCGGTGTGCGGCTGCCCGGTGGGCACCATCCGGTCCCGCGTCGCCCGGGCTCGGGATGCACTGCTGGCCGATGCGGAACGCGACGACCTGACCGGCTAGCCCAGTCCGGCAACCCAATCCGCGGCCTCACCGACGGTGCCGACCGCGTTGACTCCGTCCGGCAGCTGCGGGCGGGCCACCATCACCACCGAAATATCCAGCGCCGCAGCGGCATCCAGCTTCGGCCTGGTCATGTCGCCGCCGCTGTTCTTGGTCACCAGGGCGTCGATCCGGTGCTCGCGCAGCAGCGCGAGTTCGTCGTCGTAGTGATACGGCCCGCGGGACAAAAGCACCTGATGCTTTTTCGGTAGCACGGCACCGTCCGGTTCGGTGACCGCGCGAATCAAGAACCACGCCTCGCTGCTGGCGAAGGCTTTGACTCCCGAGCGGCCGGTGGTGAGAAAGACCCGCGAATAGCGTTGCTGAACAACAGCTTCCGCGGCCATTTCGTCGGATGCGACGACTGTTGCGGCACCGGGGTCCCAGGCCGGGCGGGCCAGCACCAGGTGGGGTAGGCACAGTTCGGCGCAGACCTCGGCGGCGTGCGCGGTCATGGTTGCCGCGAACGGGTGAGTCGCGTCGACGACGGCGCCGATGCTTTGTTCCTGTAGCCAGCTGCGCAGCCCGTCCACACCCCCGAACCCACCGATGCGCACCGAGCCGACCGGCAGCGCCGGGTCCGGCACCCGGCCGGCCAGTGAGCTGATGACGTCGATGTTGGGGTGCAGGGCCTTGGCCAGCGCGCGCCCCTCGGCGGTGCCACCGAGCAGCAGCACCCGCATCAGTGTTGGCTCCCCCGGGGCCGCCCGGTCGAGTACAGGTAGCTGTCGGTGAAACCTTCGGCGGCGAGCACGTCACCGATGACGATGACGGCGGTCTTGGTGATATTCGCCTCGTGCATTTGGTCGGCGATGCCGGCCAGCGTGCCACGAAGCACCGTCTGCTGCGGCCAACTCGCGAAAGCCACGACCGCTGTGGGTGTTTCGGGCCGGTAGCCGTTGGCGAGCAGCTGCGGGACGATGGCGTCGATCTGGGCGGCGGCCAGATGCAGCACCAGGGTGCCGCCGGATTGGGCGAGGGTTGGCAGGTCTTCGCCGGGCGGCATGGGTGTCGAGAGCGTCGACACCCGGGTCAGCGTCACGGTCTGCGCCACGCCGGGGACGGTCAGCTCGCGATTGAGGGCGGCGGCCGCCGCGGCGAAAGCCGGTACGCCAGGCACGATTTCGTAGCCGACGCCGAGTGCGTCGAGTCGCCGGCACTGCTCGGCGAGCGCACTGTACAGAGACGGGTCACCGGAGTGCAGCCGCGCGACGTCATGGCCGGCGGCATCGGCGTCGGCGAGTTCGGCGACGATCTGCTCGAGCATCAACGGGCCGGTGTCAACGATTTTCGCGCCGGGCGGGCAGAGCGCCAGCAGTTCGTCGGGCATGATCGAACCGGCGTAAAGGCATGTTTCGCATCGTTCGAGCAGGCGTTGGCCGCGGACGGTGATCAGGTCGGCGGCGCCGGGGCCGGCGCCGATGAAATACACCGTCACGTCGTCACCGCCCACTGGGTGACCGGGTACTGCGGGCGCCAGCCGGTGAAGGCGCCCAGCGGGCCGCCCTGGTAGAGCTGAAAGCGTCGCAGCTCACCGCCGAGACGCGAATATGCCTGTATCAGAAGCGCTTCCGATTCGACCGTGACGGCGTTGGCGACCAGGCGCCCTCCGGCGGGCAGGCTGTCGAGGCAGGCGTTGAGCAGACCGGGACGGGTCAGGCCGCCGCCGATGAAAATAGCATCAGGGCTTGGGGCGCCCTCGAATTCGTCGGGCGCTTCGCCGCGCACGTCGATGTTGATACCGAAGGCTGCGGCATTGAACTCGATGTTGCGGCGGCGCTGCTCGTCTTGTTCGAAGGCCACCGCGCTGCAGCCGGGCCAACTGCGGCACCATTCCACGGCGATGCTGCCCGAGCCGGCGCCGACGTCCCACAGACGCTCCCCCGGCCGCGGCTGTAAAGCAGCCAGCGTCACCGCCCGGATGCCGTGCTTGGTGATCTGTCCGTCGTGGGCGAAAACGTCGTCCGGCAAGGGTGCGATGCGCTCGTCGGGCAGGTAGCGGACCGCGATGACGTTGAGGTCGTCGATATCGTCGTCGGCCCACTGGCGCGCGGTACCGTCGCGGCGGCGTTCGGCTGGGCCGCCGAGTTGTTCGAGCACGCTGACCTCGGAATCGCCGCGGCCGTGCGCGGTGAGCAGCGCGGCCAAGGCTTTCGGCGTGGACCGGTTTTGCGACAGCACGACCGCCTGACCGCCGCGGCGCACCGCGGTGTGCGGGGGTGCGGTGACCAGACTGATCACCTCGGTGTCGTGGACGTTCCACCCCATCCGGGCGCACGCCAGCGTTATCGCCGATACATGCGGCAGCACTTTGACTTTGTCCGCGCCGTAGAGACGGATCAGGGTGCCGCCGATGCCGTGCATGAGTGGGTCGCCGCTGGCGACGATGTGGAGGTCGCCTGGTGCTTCGACGGGCAGCGCTTGGACGGCCGGCATCATCGGCGACGGCCATTCCTTACGTTCGGCGGTCACCGTATCGTCGAGCAGACCCAGTTGTCGCGGTGCGCCGTAAATGACTGTGGCCGTTTGTAATTCACTGCGCGATGCCGCCGAGAGACCGGCCATGCCATCGGCGCCGATACCGACTACCACGATCATCGCGGCATCCTGCGCCAGACGAACTGCGGCAGCAGCCGCATAACGAATGCTGCGGGCCCCAACGCCCACGGGATCCACACCGTGCGCCGGCCCTTCGCCAGCGCACGCGCGGTCGCGGCGGCGACCTGCTGCGGGGAGCTGGACAGCGGCGCCGGCGTCATGCCCTCTGTCATACGCCCGATGACGAATCCGGGACGCGAAATGAGTAACCGCACCCCGGAGCCGTGCAGCGCGTCGGCCAAGCCGCCGGCGAAGCCGTCCAGGCCGGCCTTCGCCGAACCGTAGACGTAGTTGGCGCGACGCACCCGCGCGCCGGCGATCGAGGAGAACACCACCAGCGATCCTCGCCCGGCCGTGCGCATGGCGGTGGCCAGGTGGGTGAGCATGTTGACCTGGGCGACGTAGTCGGTGTGTACGACGGCCACCGCGTGGTCGGCGTCGGCCTCGGCGCGGGCCTGGTCACCGAGGATCCCGAAGGCGAGTACCGCGGTGCCGATGGGCCCGTGCTCGGCGATGATCGACGCGACCAGCGGGGCGTGCGAGGCCAGGTCGTCGGCGTCGAACTCCCTGGTGTGCACTGCCGTCGCGCCGGCTGCTTCGACGGCGGCGACCTGCTCGTCGAGCTGATCGGCCCGGCGCGCGGCCAGCACCACCGTCGCGCCGTTCGCTAGGCGCCGCGCGAGTTCGATGCCGATCTCGCTGCGGCCACCCAGAATTAGAACTGGACCTGCGCCCGTGTCGTCCACGGCTGCGATTATTACCTGCGCTAGCGTGAACGGTGATGGCGAACACCACGACGCGGCTCACCAACGACGCTTTGGCGTTTCTGTCCGAACGTCATCTGGCGATGCTGACGACGCTGCGCGCGGACAACTCGCCGCATGTCGTTGCCGTCGGTTTCACCTTCGATCCCGTGACCCATATCGCGCGGGTGATCACCTCCGGGGGCTCGCAGAAGGCCGTCAATGCCGACCGTGCCGGGATGGCCGTGCTCAGCCAGGTCGACGGCGCGCGCTGGCTGTCGCTTGAGGGCCGCGCCAAGGTGAACAACGACGTCGATGCCGTGCGTGACGCGGAGTTGCGCTACGCGCAGCGCTACCGCACGCCGCGGCCCAATCCCCGACGCGTGGTCATCGAAGTTCAGATTGAGCGTGTGCTGGGGTCGTCGGATCTGCTCGACCGCGGCGGCGAATAGCTAGGGCGCGCTCGTTGCCGGCAGTGAATTGACCGGCATCGATGCCATGATTAGCCTCGCCATCAGGGCGGCATGAAATCCTCAACGGTTTGCCGGGGTTTGGGACAGGCAGAAACGAAACGGCTCGCGTGTCGCTGTGCGAGGCAGAACAAATGGCGGATGGGGTGGCGGATGTTCGTTGACACCGGACATTTGCAACCCAGAGCGCACGCGAAGCTGCGGGCATCAGAATGCAGCTCACCTACATAAGCGTCCCGCACCTGATCGCCGTGGCCGGCGGTGACCCTTGGGCGATCAACAACAGCCTGCAAGTTGGCCGCCCGGCGCAGATTTCCGACTTGGCAGAGGCATTTCATGCCGCTGGCAGGTGCACGACGGAATCCAGCAATGCATTCGACGAGGCCCGTAGGCGCTTTGAGGCCTCCTGGAATCGCGACAACGGCGACAACCCGATCAATGACTCCGCCGAAGTGCAGCGCGTGGCAAAATCGCTCGGCGCGCAGTCCTTACAGCTGCCCAAAATCGGGGTGGAGTTAGAGCGCATCGCCGCGGCCCTGGCTGGAGTGCAGCGAAGCGGCACCGTTCTGATCTCGAATTTGGAGACTCAGCTGGAAGTCATCGATAGCCAGGCCGGTGTCGCCCTTGCACACGAAAACCACGACCTTCTCACTGCCCTCGAAGATCAAGCAATCGGCGACACTGAGGCAACCCTCGGTCAACTTCGGTCGATACGTAGTCAGTACTCCGACTGCCTGCAGAATTCACTGAACACACTTCGCACCGGAGGCTACGACGCGACCGTTATCCAGGCGATGGATGCGGCGGGGTCCGGTTCGGACGCCGGCGTCCAAGCCAATAGAAGGCAGAACCAAATCGACGCCTTCACAAAGGTTTTCGGTCGACCGCCAAGCTCCGCAGCCGACTGGGAAACTGCTGCAGCGCTTGATCCACACAGCTATGAGCCCAAGAACGGCGGATGGCCCCCCAATATTGTTGTGGGGCGCATCAAACCGGTACCAGGGCAAGGGGTGGTGCGGACAAACATGTTCATTCCGGGCCGAGCCGTATGGGACCCGCAGGTTGATTGGCCGCCGTTCCATGACAATCTCGGCGATAACCGGGGTTTCTCGCCCACGGCCGGTCCTGAGGACTCGCGGGTGTCGATTTATGTCGACTACGAGAACGGCATCATCGTTGCCCGGCAAAACCCGTCGGTCGATGAGAAGACTGGCCAGATCCGGGTCGGAACACCGAGCATCTCGGCTGTCCAACAGAGCAACGGCGCAGTGTTGATCAAGTACAGCGCCGCTGACCCATTCTCGCCAGGAGGACAAGATCTCGCTAAGGCAATGTCATTCGACGTGAATGGCACCATCGCGATCGATCCAAGTCCCGGAGGGCCCCGCGTCGGGGGCAACGTGACCAATTTTCCAGCGATCGAGATTTATAGCGATGCGAGGGACGGAAGTACCTTGCGGCTCGCCCAGTCATGGCCTCTTTTCGTGGACGATGCCCGCGGACCCGCGGCAGGTCTGTGGTGGCACAAGCCGATTGGTGACCCAGCTCTTGAACTGTCCTTCAATGATCAGTATCCGGCTCCCAGGATTCCCGCCCTCCCGCATACCGGCCACATGCCTCGCGTAGCGCCAATCGGTCCGCCGCTCGTCGCGAGCCCACCGGGTACGTATCCCCTTGGGCCCGTTGATCATCCGCCAGAAATTGGCGTGCATGATCCTGTCGTCATGCTGCCACCGTTGCCGCCAAAATAGGGAGAGGTAGTGAGCCAATTGAAGGAGCCGATTGACTGGATACGCGCGGTCTTTTTCGGAGCAATCTCCGGCGGCTTCCTCTGGGCGATTATGGTGCGAATGCTATCAATAGTTGCCCATGAGCACATGCATACGCACGCACTTTACCTTTTTTCTTCTTCAGTATCCCTTGCCATTGTCGCAATCGGAATCATTCTTTACTTGCGAGCCAAGACATCGTTGTGGCGCAGCACAGCGATTGGTATCATTTTGGCACCGCTGACCGGATGGTCAGTTCTCTTATTTGTCACCGTGACTGTGGTTTTGCCTTCGCAAGGGACGCACTGACGTGGGATCCTCGGAGCGTGGCGATGGGTTCGAATACGCCCAGAACCATCCGATTCAGCTCTTGGCCGGCCTGTTTGCCGGGGTAATGTCGACGCTTCTCACATTCGGTTGGTTGTGGTTCTTTGCGCCCATCCTGCCCCTGATGCTATACGGAGTCACGATGGTGTTCCGTCGCACAAGAGCATTCTCGGTAGGTGCCTTAGCGGCGTTTGCAGGCGTTGTTACTTTCGTCGGGTTATCCGCAATTTTGTCTGTAATATGATCGCTAGAAATTGACACTCTCCGCTTAATCATCCCCAGGATTCACCCATTGGCGCGCTTGCAGCTCCGAGTAGTGAATTGACCAGCATCGATGCCAGGGTTAGCCTCGCCATCAGGGCAACAGGGGGCACGGCGGACGAAACCGGAACGGTGACACGGTGAAACCGGTTCCGTCGAGTGGCCCTGGCGACTTAGTTGGGGAGGCCAGATGTTCACCGGCGCTAATTCGCTACTGAGGCGGTCAAGTCTTGCTGCATGGGGACCCTTGAGCTTGATCCCCACCACGGCTTCGCGTCGTTCTACTCAACGTCGCGCGGGAGGGCGTCATGAGCGGTGACGATGAAATTCGCATAATTCTCGAGCACCTGGCCAAGTTGAGTGGGGGTCCACCGCCGCCGGGGATCACGCCCGATCCGCTGGCTATGGGTACTGTCTCCATGAGTCAGCTGCTGAGAGCGCTTGGCCTTGCTGCCAATAGCGGCGATCCCCGCGACATGACCGACGCCCAAGACGGATATGCCGAGCGCGGCGCGAAAACCGGTGACGCTATGGCCAAATTCCCTGCCAACGAAGCAGAGTCGGCCGGTAAGTTGGGCGGAGCGGGCAGTCCGGCCGAGATGGCTCAACAGATTCCGCAGATGATCTCTGGCGTTGCCGGCGGGATCTCGGGCGCCATGCAAGGTTTGCTCCAACCGTTGAGCCAGATTCCACAGCAGGCTGCTCAGATCGGACAGCAGATGATGCAAGCCGGTATGGGCGCAATGCAGCACGGCGCGGGAGAAGCGGGCGCAGCCGGCGCGGCCATTCCAGGCGAATTGACGGGATCGACGAGCGGTGCCGGGGCGGGCGGTGGCGGTGTGGGCGGCGGACTCGGCGCCACCACGCCGACCGGGAGCCTCAATCCCCTTCCCGCCCCATCGGCCGGCACTGAGCCCGCATCATCGCGTACCACCTCGACCCCACCACCGAGTGCGTCGGCGCCCACCAATGTGTCGAGGGGGCCGATGGGCGCGATGCCGATGATGCCGCCGGGTGCCATGCACGGCGCGGGTGGCGGCGGTAAGGACGAAAAGCCCGACACCAAACGCATTGTGCCGCCGACAGTGAAGAACGGCGCTCCAGTCCAGGGCCGTATCACCACACCGCCGCCGACGCCCGAAGTCGTCAAACGTGTTGAGGGCAAACCGGTTGCGAGTCGACGCATCATCCTGCCCGATCAAAAGCGCGATGACGACGATAAGGACGCGGGTCGCTAGCCGGCCGATGATGCCGGCCATCACCCAGACCTTCTGCGCAGAAATGATTTTCGGCTGTTTCTTTAGCGATCAGGTTGATGTCGAACGCTGGTCCCTCTTAATGCCCCGAACGCGGCCTGGTCACAAACAGGGGTTTCTCAATGTCTCTGGAGAGGTACGCTCCCCGCGTGTCCAACCTGCCTCCACCGCCGCCATCACCCTCTCCTTCGTGGCCTACGTCGCCCTCCGCGCCCAAGCGTCCGTCGCACGCGCTCGCGATTGCTTCGTTCGCGATTGCGATCGTGGCACTCGGTTTCGCGATCGGCAGCTGGTTTCGCCCCATGCCTGATAACAAACTGCCACCGGCCCCATCTCCGCCCGCCTTCACGGAACAACAAACCACCGAGGCTAAAGCGAAAGTATGTGCAACGTACGAGAAAGTACATCAAGCCGTCCTCAATAACACAGGTAGGAGCGGGGGTACTGACCCTATTGCGCTTCTTGGAGTGGCTGCCAACGCGAGACTCGCGCTGTATGACGGAGGCGAATATCTCCTGAAGGTCTTAGCTGAACAGCCTGCAACTCCGCCCGAGCTATCCACGGCGGTTCGACAATTGGTGGATTCATATCAACAGCTTGCAATCAATTACATGGCAGAGGTGAGCCAGTCCGAAATCGATTCGTCGCTACATGCCGGGGATCAACCTAACGCGACTATCTATGGCATTTGCAAGTGACGAACTTGATTCCGGTATAAATCTTGTGAAGGCATAACATCGCTTCAACGTCAAACACCACCGACCGCGGAATTCGCCGTAATTTCCTGTCATGGGCAGAACGCGGGGTGACTAGCGATCTTCGAACTGGACGATACGATTGGGACTGTGTCGGACCTGCCCCCACCCCCATTTGCGCTGCCGGCCCCTCCTCCTTGGCCGCAAGCAATCGCACGTGATCGCAGACGCCAGTGGCCGATATTCACATTCCTAGCCGTCGCCTCGCTGATGACGCTCGGTGTCGCGATTGTCGGCTGGTTCCGGCCGTTACCCGGTAAACCACCACCGCCTCCGACCTACACCGCCCAACAGACGGCGGACGCCAAGGCGAAGGTGTGCGCCGCGTTTGCGAAAGTGCATCAAGCCGTGCGCGGGAACTTCGCACGCGACCAGGGCACAGACCCAAACCAGCAACTCTTAGTCGCTGTGACCGGCCAACAGGCACTACTCGCAGGAAGTGTCTACCTTCAAACCACGCTTTCGGAAGAGGCAGCGACACCTAGTGATCTGGCATCAGCTGTCCGAAAGCTTATCGATGTATTCCAAAGCCTGACGGTTGACTATCTGAATGGGCATGGAAGTCCAGAAGTAGACCCTTCGCTACGCGCCGGGGACGATGCCACCCTGGCAATCCAAGGATTCTGCAAATGAATTTTCCTCCAGGAGAATTCTCAATTCCTATTGTTGGCGATCAATGGGTAGATGACCAAGATCTGATGGCACTTTCGCATGGCAGGACCAACCGCGGAAATATCAAGACCGGATTTTCCAATTTTGCGGACATGCTGCGTCATGCCCAATCCGGTCCACTCGCCGACCAGCGGGGCCATACGGCGGACGATCTTCGCAACGCTTACCGCCAAGGCGAAGATCAGGCACGACAGGTTGCCGAAAAGAACGGCGTCAAGGAGAACGCGTACGGCACCGCCTACGACAGCATGGTGAGCCTCCAGCACGATCTGACCAGTATCGCCGAGGAGGGCAATCAAGCGGATCAACGAGATACAAGATTCCAAAGCAGCCCGTGGAAGCCAAGGTGCCCCAGATCGTCGCCGCGATACACCAGTATCGGGCACTGGCCAATATCGCCGCAGCGAAATATTCCGGCAATGTGTTTGATGCGATGCAGCGGATCCTCGACGCAGAAGGACCTGGGCAGTCAGCGCGTCAGTTCGCGCAAGCCCACGGGCGTCGACGTCGGCAACATGTTCCGACGGCCCGGACGACGACAAGATCCTGAGGAACAGGTACAGGGCAAGCTGAACGCCGCGTCCGGCTCCACTCGATGGGCTTCGGACCCACCTGCGGCACAGCTCCACGCACTGGGCACCTCCTCCGTGCACGCGTCGCGCCAGCTGCTCTCTGGTCAGCGATGCGGGTTGCTCGCGGGAGCGCAGACGGGAGCCGGTCCCTCGGCCCCTCTGCACGCGCTGGCCGTACCACCAATGACCTTGCCCGCGGCGGCGGATTTCCACCGGCCTGAACCCACCGCGAGCTCGCGCCGGTGCCGGCCGCGGGCCCAATGCCGTCTGCACCCGCACCCGTGCGCGGCGCCACGTCCATCCCGGGCGCGCCATCGGTAAGCGCACCGAGTTCGGGTCTACCTGCAACCGGAGCAACACCCTTAACCGGCGCACCAGTGGCACCCACTGGCCCGGTCCAACCGGTCACCCCGGCTGACTTGATGCACAGCTTCGACAAGGGAATGCAGGCGGGGACACCACTTTCGGCGACCGCTGGTGCGCTGCCCCCTCAACCCACAGACCCTCAGGCCCTGCCAACGACGCCGACCGCGGGTGCGGGCAGCGTCCCGGTCAACGCGCCGGCATATGAGGCACCGCCGGTCGCACACGCAGCGGCCCCCGACGCTACCCCGCCGCCGCAGGTCGTCGCGGGATCGGCCACACCAGCGGCACCGGCCGCACCCGCGCCGGCGGGCCCGCTGCCCGCGTACGCCTCCGACATACGGCCGACGATGCCCGCGGCCTCCGCCCCCGTCCTCCCATCGAGCCCCCCACCGTCGGCGATGGCGAGTTCCGCACCCGTGCACCCATCAGCGGGGCAAGCCAGCCCGGCTCAGCCCACGGTTGTGCGCCAAGCCCCCCCGCCAGTGCCACCTGCATCGCCGTCGAGTCTGGGAACCGAGGCCGTCGCGGCCACCGCCACCGGAGCGGTCGCCGGAGCCGCATCGGCCAACGCCACCGCGCGGGCGCGGCTGGAGCGACTGGTGGCCGCGGTCGCCCGCCAACAACCCCGGCTGGCCTGGGCGGCCGGAGACCGCCCTGACGAAACCACGGTGCTCACAACCGATCTCGCCAGCGGATGGATCCCGCCTGGCATCGAGCTCCCGGCAGCGGTCACGCTGCTGTCCCCCGAACGACGCCGCGGCGACCTGGAAACCCTGCTCGGCGAAGTCACCGTCGCCACCGGCTATACCCCAATCCACCACGTTCCCGAGGAAGACGAGCCGGTCCCCACGTCGCCGCGCCCTCGCCGCCTGCCCGACATCGACGAGCTCGGTTGGGAGCTCAACCAGGCCACCCAGTGGCGCGATGGCCTACCCCGACTCGCCCACACGCTGGCCAAAGCCGCCATCAGCGGCACGGGAGTGCTGGACAAGGAGGTCGATCTCCTGCAGACGCATCTTCGCGAGATCAGCACGCGCGTTCTGGACAGTTACCCCCAGAACGTCGACTTGCACGACGTCGGCAACTGGCAGCTGCTGGCCGCCATCGAGGCACTGGTGGCAGACGACAAGACGGCAGCCAACTATCACCTGGCCTGGTTCCAGGCGTGCAGCACGACCAGCCACAAGGTGAATTGACCCCCAAAACTGCGGTAGTAATCTTTAGTCCAGCTCGGAAGGGGTGGCGGTGTTCGTCGACACTGGATTACTGCATTCGGGGGGAAGCCAGTCTCACCGCGCTGGCGGGCACGCTCAGGACGCTGCCGATCGCCTGTCGCGGGGACCGCTGATGTCGGGAATGTTCGGTGACTTCTCCGCCGCGGAGGAGTTTCACGAAGCAGTGAGCGTGGCCCACGGTGAGCACGTGAAAGGCCTGCAGGCCCACGGGGAAACGCTGACCGCAATCGGCGGCAAGGCCTACGCGGCTGCCTCAGGATTCACCGACATGGAGGAGCACAACGCCGCGGAACTGCGGGCCGTGCGATGCAACTCCGCTACATAAGCATTCCCCAGCTGATCGCCGAAGCCGGCGGTGACCCTTGGGCGATCAACAACAGCCTCCAAAGTGGCCGTCCCGCACAGATTTCCGACCTAGCGCAGGCATTTCACAATGCGGGCGCCTGTACCACGGAGTCCACCAACGCATTCGAACAAGCGCGCAGTCGCTTCGAGGCGTCCTGGAATCGCGACAACGGCGACAACCCGATCAACGACTCTGCCGAGGTGCAGCGCACCGCCGAGAAGCTCGGAGCACAATCCCTGCAATTAACCAAGATTGGCGTCGACCTGGAAAACATCGCCGCCACGCTGGCCGAAGCGCAACGAACCGGCGCAACGTTGATCTCGACGTTGGAGAACGAACTACAGCAGATCGACAACCAACTCGGGCAAGCACTCGAACTGGAGAAAGACCCTCACCTCAGCGCCGCGGATAGATCGGCGGTGGATGCGCTCATCAACCTCCTGGAACAGCAAGCCATCGACGACACCAAATCAACGCTCGCACAGGTTCAGTCGATCCGCAGCGGCTACTCCGACTACCTGCAGAAGTCACTGACGACCCTGCGCACCGATGGATACGACGGGGCAGCCATCCAAGGAGCGGATGCGCCGGAATCGCCTCCCAAACCCGACGATTCAATTCCGCTCCCACCCCCGGGTGCGAGCACCGAGGACGTCAACCGGTGGTGGAAGTCGCTGACCAAAGAACAGCAGGACCGGCTGATCGCCCAGCATCCGCCAGATCTGGGGAATCTCAACGGGGTTCCCGTTGTCGCCCGCAGCCAGGTCAACACGGCCGTGCTGAACGACGACCTGCATCGCGTCGAGGACCTCGCCAAGCAAAACGGGGTGTCCGTCAACGACGTGCTCAACGATCCGGGCAAATACGGGCTGTCGCCCACCGCGGTCACTCGCTACAACAACGCCTGCCGCAGCAAGGAAGGCTTGGCCAAGTCCGGAGAAGCCGTGGACCCCTGGAACAGGCATCCGGACATATTCCTGGTGCGATATCAGCCCGACGCATTCGGCGGAGAGGGCGCCGCGGCCATCGCAATGGGCAACCCCGACACGGCCGCCAACACCGCAGTCCTGGTGAAAGGGTTGGGAAGCGGTGTGTTCGAAGGAACTCTGGCCAACCCCGACGGTGTGCGCCTCTATGACGAAACCGCCCGTGCTGCGGGGGGCAAGCCGACCTCGGTGGTGATGTGGATCGGCTACGACGCCCCGAACGATGTGACCGACCCCGGCCTCTACGAGCCGAACATGGCACGTACCGGGGGCCAGCTGCTGGCCTCGGATGTCAACGCGTTCGCGGTCACTCACGAGGGTGCACCGACCCACATGTCGGTGGTCGGCCACTCCTACGGATCCACCGTCGTCTCGGATGCTGCGGCGGCCTACGGCATGCATTCCAACGATGTGGTGCTGGTCGGCTCCCCCGGCACGGATCTGGCGCACTCCGCGGCCGATTTCCATCTGTCACCGGATGGGCATCTCTACGTCGGCGCGGCCTCGGGCGATGCGGTGACCTGGTCGCCCGGTCATGTGACGGGACCGGGTGTCTTCGGTCCGACGCTGGGCGGACTCGGCGACGACCCGTCCGTCGACGGCTACGGCTCGACCCGGTTCAAAGCCGAAGTTCCCGGCTATACCGCCAACCCGATTTACGACCATTCGCATTACTTCGATAATGGGTCGGAGTCGTTGTTCAGCATCGCCGACGTGGTTTCCGGCCACGGTGACGCGCTGGAGCACGACGGCATGACGGCACCGCACCGCGGCGAATACGGAATGGGGAATTGGTTTGACCCCGAGACCTTCCGCTCGGCGACCACCGGGCACACGCACAGCGCGCCGACAGGCTAACCGCAGAAAGGAAGTGACGAGTGTGGACTCTCGCAACCAGGATCGCCGTCGCGGCGTCAACCATCGGCCTCGTGCTCGCGGGATGCGCTGAGACCGTGCGTAATCCGATATCCCCGCAACAGGCCCGCACCCAGGCCGTCAACGCTGCCCGCGACATCGTCAACGCTCTGCACGGCCAGGTGACCGAGGCGACGTTCAGCTACGAATCGTGCAACGACCAGGGCGAGCCGCCGTTTCGAGGCGTTGCGAAGGTGTCCTTCTGGCTGCCCGGCATCCCGCATAGCGAACCCGCCGACGCTCAGGCGGTGATCAAGGGACTCGTGGCCGACGGGTGGAGCACCGATTCCGATTTCAAATCCCATTCGCCGACCTTGAAGAAGGACAACGTCAACATCATCCTGACCGTGCCGCTGCGCCCACCCGCCGGCGTCGAACTCAACAGCCACGCCCGCGTCGATGTTGACGGTGAATGCCGTGACACCACCGATCACCGCACCGACGGCTCGGTCGTTCCGGTCGATATCAGCAAGGAAATCCAGCAGCCCTAAGGCTTCCCAGAGACCGGCACCACGACGAGCTCGTGCGGCCGGTTGTTGACGGCCAGCGCGCCGTCCTCGGTCACGACGATGATGTCTTCGATGCGGGCGCCCCACTGGCCAGGAAAGTAAATGCCCGGTTCGATCGAAAAGGCCATCCCCGCAGTCAACGGCAGGTCGTTGCCGCTGACGATGTAGGGCTCCTCGTGCACCGAGAGCCCGATGCCGTGGCCGGTGCGGTGCACGAAAAACTCCGCGAGCCCCGCCTCGGCCAGGACGTCGCGGGCGGCGGCGTCGACCTGCTCGGCGGTCACCCCGGGACGAACCATGTCGAACGCCGCCCGCTGGGCCCGCTGCAGCAACGAATACTGCCGCGCGACATCGGGATTAGGCTCGCCGACGCTGTAGGTTCGCGTCGAGTCGGAGTGGTATCCGGGTTCGTAGGATCCTCCGATGTCGACGACGACGATGTCACCGGCCTGCAGTTCGCGGTCCGAATAACTATGGTGCGGGTCGGCGCCGTGCGGGCCGGAGCCGACGATGATGAAGGACACCTCCGAATGCCCTTCGGCGACAATGGCTTCGGCGATATCCGCGGCGACGTCGGCCTCGGTGCGGCTTGGGATCAGGAACTCCGGCACCCGGGCATGCACCCGGTCGATGGCCGAACCGGCCTTGCGCAGCGCGTCGATCTCGCACTCTTCCTTGACCATCCGCAGCCTGCGCAGGATATCGGTGGCCAACACCGGCGACACGCCGAGCACCCCGGCCAACGGCAACAGATGCAGCGCCGGCATGGAATCGGTGACGGCCGTCGCGGCGGGAGCGCCCCCCAGTGCCGCGCTCACCAACTGATAGGGGTCGTCGCCGTCGACCCAATCGCGCACCGCCAAGCCCAGCTCCGCAATCGCTGACCCCTTCAGCGAAGCGAGCTCCAGCCGCGGCACCACGACCGTCGGGTCGCCGGAGGCCGGCACTACCAGCGCGGTCAGCCGCTCGAAGGTCTGAGCACGCGACCCGCTGAGATAGCGCAGGTCGTATCCCGGGGTGATCACCAAGCCGTCGAGTCCGGCGGCGGCGGTCGCGGCGGCCGCCGCTGCCAGGCGACGGGCATAGACCGAGGCGTCGAATCGGTGAGAATCCATGGCAGCCAGGCTAACCGCGCCGGCGGCGGCGCTGGCAGGATAGCCCGCATGCCTGCACCTCTGTTGCTGCTCGACGGCGCCAGCATGTGGTTCCGCTCGTATTTCGGGGTGCCGTCGTCGATCACCGCTCCCGACGGCCGGCCGGTCAACGCCGTCCGCGGCTTCATCGACTCGATGGCCGTCGTCATCACCCAGCAGCGACCCAAAAGGCTGGCGGTCTGCCTCGACCTGGATTGGCGCCCACAGTTCCGGGTGGACCTGATCCCGTCGTACAAGGCGCATCGGGTGGCCGAACCCGAACCGGAGGGCACGCCCGACATCGAGGAAGTGCCCGACGACCTGACACCGCAGGTCGACATGATCATGCAGCTCCTCGACGCGTTCGGGATCACGACGGCAGGTGCGGAGGGCTTTGAAGCCGACGACGTGCTGGGCACGCTGACAGCACAGGAAAGCAGTGACCCGGTCGTCGTGGTCAGCGGGGACCGCGACCTGATGCAGGTGGTCACCGACGATCCCGTCCCGGTTCGGGTGCTCTATCTGGGCCGCGGCCTGGCCAAAGCCACCCTGTTCGGGCCCGCCGAGGTGGCCGAACACTATTGCGTGCCGGTGCACCGCGCCGGGCCGGCCTACGCCGAACTCGCGCTGCTGCGGGGTGACCCGTCCGACGGCCTGCCCGGCGTGCCGGGCGTCGGCGAGAAGACGGCCGCCACGCTGTTGGCGCAGCACGGCTCGCTGGAGCAGATCCTGGCCGCCGCCCACGACCCGAAATCCAAGATCGCCAAGGGATTGCGGGCGAAACTGCTGGCCGCGACGGACTACATCGACGCCGCCGGTCAGGTGGTGCGGGTGGCCACCGACGCACCGATCACGCTGTCGACACCCACCGACGAGCTACCGCTGGTAGCCGCCGACCCGCAGCGCACCGCGGCGCTGGCCACGGAATTCGGCGTGGGGTCCTCGATTGCCCGTCTGCAGAAAGCGCTCGACTCGCTGCCGCAGTGACGCGCTACTGCGGCCGGCCGACCTCGTAGGTGCCCTTGTCGTCCTGGAAGGTCACCGTCACGCGCTTCTGGGCGCCGTCGATGCTGACGGCGCAGTCGAAGGTGCCGCCCTTCGTCACGGTGGGGTCGGTGCCGTTGTTGCACTTGATGTCCTTGACGTTCTTCGCGCCGTAGCCGTTGGTTTCGTCGGTCAAGACCTGCTGCACGCCGGTCTGCGCCTTGTTGACGTCCAGCTTGGTGGTGACGAAGAAGCCGGGCTCCCAGAAGCCGAGCACCAGCACGACCGCGATGAGCAGAAAGGCGATCGCCCCGGCCACGCCGCCGATCAGCGCCATCGAACGCTTCTTTTTCGGTTGCTCGTAGCCCGGGTACTGCTGCGGGTACTGACCGGGCTGACCATATTGACCCGGCTGGCCGTACTGGCCGGGCTGGCCATATTGGCCGGGCTGACCGTACTGGCCCGGCTGCGCGTACTGACCGGGCTGACCGTACTGGCCGGGCTGGCCATATTGACCCGGCTGACTGTATCCGGGCTGTGGCTGCTGAGGGTACGGCTGCTGGTAAGCATGCTCGGCAGGCTGTTGGTACTGCGGGTAGTCGGCGGGCGGCGGGTACGCGGGGGCCTGCCACGTCCCCTCCTGGGTCGGCGGTTGCTGCTGTTGCCAGGGCGAGCCCACCTGACCCACCTGAGTCGGTTCCTGGGAGCGATCGCCACCCTCGCCGGGCGGTTGCCACTGCTGGCCCGGGTCCGATCCGTGCGGTCCGCTCATCATTTCTCCTCAATCGCCTTGTGTCCTGGCCCTGTAACGGTAGCTCGGGCCCAGCTTACCCGGCGTCAACTGCGACGACGCCGCGCCGAACATCGTTGATGGCTCGCTTTGCCGTCGCCCGCAGTTCTGCATCCGGCGCGGCATTGCGAACCTGGTCCAACAGATCGAGCACCTGGCGACACCACCGTACGAAATCCCCGGCCAACAATGGCGAACCGCTGCCGGTCGCGTCGGCTGCGGCCAACGAGCCGGCCAGGTCGCCGGTCCGGGCCCATTGGTAGATGACGGTGACGAAGCCGTCGTCGGGTTCGCGACTCGGTGCAATGCGGTGGGTCTGCTCGTCGGCGCGCAGCGCGTACGACAGCTTCGCTGTCTGCTGCAGGGCCTGCCGCAACTTCGGGGTGGGCGCCTCGGCGGCAAACGGAGCGCCGGGCCCGTCGCCACCGCGCGTCTCGTAGAGCACCGACGAGACGACCGCGGCCAGCTCGGCGGGCTTCAGTTCGGCCCACGTGCCGGTGCGCAGGCATTCGGCGACCAGCAGGTCGCTCTCGCTGTAGATCCGGGCCAACAACCGGCCGTCGTCGGTGACCCGCGGATCAGCCGCCGTGCCCTGGATGAATTCGCGCTCGGTGAGCAGCCCGACGATCCGGTCGAACGTGCGGGCCAGCGAGTTGGTCGCGGCGGCGACCTTCTTTTCCAGCTGCGCGTTGTCGCGCTCGATGCGCAGGTAACGCTCGGCCTCGCGGACTCCGGCCTCGACGCCCGGGCTGTTGTGCGCCGGATGGCGACGCAGCTCCGCCCGCAACGACGCCAGCTCCGGGTCGTGGAAGCCGCCGTCGGGATCGGCGGCGCGACGGCGAGACGGAACGTCCAGCCCGGCGGTGGCCGACCGTAGCGCCGAGGCCAGATCGCGGCGCACCCTGGGCTGACGGTGTTCGACCCGCTTGGGCAGCGACATCGACCCGACGGGTTCCGAAGCGCCCGAGTAGTCGGCCGACGAAATCCGGCCCGCCCAACGGTGTTCGGTGAGCACCAGCGGCCGCGGGTCGTCTCCGTCGCGCGCCGATTCCAGCACCACCGCCAGCCCGCTGTGCCGGCCGTGGGTGATCGTGATGATGTCGCCGCGGCGCAGCCCCGTCAGCGCCTGGTTGGCCGCCTGCCGTCGGTGCAGCCGCGACGCCCGGGACTGCGCGCGCTCCATCTCCGAAATCCGTGCACGCATCCGGGCGTATTCCAGGATTGGCGCCTCGGCCCCGCCGAGTTCGGCGGCGATCTCGTCGGCCATGCGCTTGCCCCGGTCGATGCCCCGGACCAATCCGACGACGGAGCGGTCGGCCTGATACTGCGCGAACGACTGCTCCAGCAGCTGATGCGCCTGCTCCGGGCCCATGTGCTGCACCAGGTTGATGGTCATGTTGTACGACGGCGCAAACGAGCTGCGCAGCGGGAACGTCCGGGTGGACGCCAGCCCGGCCACCGCCGACGGTTCGGAGGTTTCCTCGCCGGGATGCCAGAGCACCACCGCGTGACCCTCGACATCGATGCCGCGCCGGCCCGCCCGGCCCGTCAACTGGGTGTACTCCCCCGGCGTCAGGGGCACGTGCGCCTCGCCGTTGAACTTCACCAGCCGCTCGAGCACCACCGTGCGGGCGGGCATGTTGATGCCCAGCGCCAGGGTTTCGGTGGCGAACACCGCCCTGACCAGGCCAGCGGTGAACAGCTCCTCGACCGTGTGCCGAAAGGCCGGCAGCATTCCGGCGTGGTGGGCCGCCAAACCGCGCAGCAGCCCCTCCCGCCACTCGTAGTAGCCGAGCACCGCGAGGTCGGCTTCCGCGAGGTCTCCGCACCGGTGCTCGATCACCTCGGCGATCTGCGCGCGTTCCTCCTCGCTGGTGAGCCGCAGCGGCGAGCGCAGGCACTGCTGCACCGCGGCGTCGCAACCGGCCCGGGAGAACACAAACGTGATCGCCGGCAACAACCCTTCGGAGTCCAGCGTCGCGATCACGTCGGGCCGCGCCGGAGGCCGGTAGAAGCGCGGCCTGCCCGGCCGTCCGGAACCGCGGTGCCGGGGCTGCCAGTCGGTCATCCGGTCCGCCTCGCGGCGATGCGCGATGTGGCGCAGCAGTTCGGGATTGACGCGCGGCGAACGACCGGCGGCCGGTTTCTCGTTCTGGTAGTCGAAGAGGTCCAACAAACGCCTGCCGACCAGAACGTGTTGCCACAGCGGCACCGGCCGATGCTCGTCGACCACCACTGTCGTGTCGCCGCGCACGGTTTGGATCCAGCCGCCGAACTCCTCGGCGTTGCTCACTGTCGCCGACAGGCTGACCAGTCGCACCTCGTCGGGTAGATGCAGGATCACCTCCTCCCACACCGGACCCCGCATCCGATCGGCCAGGAAATGCACCTCGTCCATCACCACGTGGGAAAGTCCTTGCAGCGCAGCTGAATCGGCGTAAAGCATGTTGCGCAGCACTTCGGTGGTCATGACCACGATGGGCGCATCGGCGTTCAGCGAGACGTCGCCGGTCAACAGCCCGATCCGGTCGCGGCCGTAGCGCGCCGTCAGGTCGGTGTGCTTCTGGTTACTCAGGGCCTTGAGCGGGGTGGTGTAGAAGCACTTACCCCCGCCCGCCAGCGCCAGGTGCACGGCGAATTCGCCGACCACTGTCTTGCCGGCTCCGGTTGGCGCGCAGACCAGAACGCCGTGGCCCCGTTCGAGCGCGGCGCAGGCCCGCGTCTGGAAGTCGTCGAGCGAAAACGGCAGTTGCGCGGTGAACCGAGGCAGCTCGGTCAACTCGGTCACGCCGCCGTCAGGTCCCGCCGACATCTACGTCACGTCGTCGTGTTGCCCGGCGATGAACGACGGTTCGGGCGCCGGCTCGGATAGTGGCTGGGCCGGCTCGATGACCGACGCTTCGTCGTCCGAGATTTCAGTTTGGGCTTCGCGCTTGGCTTTTCGCGTGTCATGGATGCGGGCGACTTGGATGGCCAGCTCTTGCAGCACGGACAATGCGATCCCCAGCGCCGTCATCGAAAACGGGTCGGAGCCGGGCGTGAATATCGCCGCGAACGCGAACATCCCGAAGATCAGGCCGCGCCGCCACGCCTTGAGCTTTTGATACGTGAGAATGCCCGCCATGTTGAGCATGACGATCAACAGCGGGAACTCGAAGCTGACGCCGAACACCACCAGCAGGTTGATCAGGAAGCTGAAATATCGGTCACCGGACAGTGCGGTCACCTGCACGTCGCTGCCGACGGTCAACAGGAAGTTCAGTGCCTTCGACAACACGAAGTAGGCCAGCACCGCGCCGCCGATGAACAGCACCGCGGCGGGGATCACGAACCCGATCGCGAAGCGGCGCTCCTTCTGATATAGCCCCGGCGTGATGAACGCCCATAGCTCGTAGAACCACACCGGGCAGGCCAGCACGATCCCGGCCGTCATCCCGACCTTGAGCCGCAGCATGAACTGGTCGAACGGCGCGGTGGCCAGCAATCGGCACTGCCCATCGGCGCTGATACTCGCGCGCGCCGACTGCGGCAGCGAGCAGTAGGGATGACGTAGCCACTCACCCAGGCTCTCCAGCCCGAACAGCGGATGGCCGTACCAGACGAATCCGAGAATCGTGGTGACCAGGATCGCGGCCAGCGAGATCAGCAGCCGGGTGCGCAGCTCGGTCAGGTGATCGACCAGCGACATCGTCGCGTCGGGATTGGTCCGACTGCGCCTGTTGCGCGGGTTGAGGTGCTTCAGGAACGCAGCAGTTCGCGCTGAAGTTTTGAGTGTTTTCACAACGCTCGGTCAGTGGCGCTCGGGCACCGCGGCCGATGCCCGGCTAAGCGGGGCGCGCTTCGGGGTGGCCCTGCTCAGGGGTCGCCGACGGGTCGACCCGCTGCGACTGCACCGGCTGGGGGGCCGCGGCAGGGGTTTCGATGGAAGGCGCGTCGGACTTGCTGTCCGTCTGCATTTCGCGCAGCTCGGACTTGAAGATGCGCATCGACTTGCCCAGCGAGCGCGCTGCATCCGGGAGCTTCTTGGCACCGAACAGCAGGATTACGACGACCGCGAGGATCGCCCAGTGCCAGGGACTAAGACTGCCCACTTTGATTACCTCCAGACGTCCACCCGATGCTACCGCAGCGCAGCCTTCTGCCGGTGTGCCCGCGCCGTGCGGTCAGGACGTCACTGCCTGGTAGGACTCCAAGGCTGCCGCCGCGGCATCCCGGACCCGCTGCGCGAGCGATTGCGGTTCAACCACCCGCACGTCCGGCCCGAATCCCAGCACCAGGCGTGTCATCCAGCCCTCGGAGGCATAGGTCATGACCGCCTCGCACGATCCGTCCGGAAGCTCGCGTACGTCGCGCATCGGGTAGTACTCGAACATCCACGACGCCGAGGGCGCCACCCGCAGCCTGGCCGACGGCAGGGACGGATCGCCGTCGAACAGCGACGTGTCCGGCCGCGCCTGCAGGGCCGGCTCCGGTGGGGCGGCCGGCTCGCCCAGCTCGTTGGCCTCGACGATCCGGTCGAAGCGGAACAGCCGCACCCCTTCGGCTTCGCGGGACCAGGCCTCCAGGTAGCTGTGTCCGCCAACCAGCAGCACCCGGATGGGGTCGACGATTCGGCTGGTCAGCGTGTCGTGTGAGGCGGAGTAGTAGTCGATGGCCAGCGCGTGTTTGTACTGGACCGCCGTGCGCACGGTGGCCGCGGCCCGGGTCTCGATCGGCGCCGGCTCGTCGATCGCCGTCACCGAACTCGTGGCGTCGTGTCCGACGGCGCCGGCCGCGGCGGCGATCTTCGCGATCGCGCTGCGCGCCGCCTCGGGATCGACCACGCCCGGAATGTCGGCCAGCGCCCGCAGCGCCACCAGCAGGCCGGTGGCCTCAGGCGAGGTGAGCTTGAGCGGCCGGTCGATGCCCGCCGAGAACGTGACCTCGATGGTGTCGCCGGAGAACTCGAAGTCGATCAGATCACCCGGGAAGTAGCCGGGAAGCCCGCACATCCACAGCTGGTTGAGGTCCTCTTCCAGCTGTTTGGCCGATACCCCCAGCTCGGCGGCGGCCTCGGCGCGGGTGATCCGCGGATTGGCCTGGAAATACGGCACCATGTTGAGCAGCCGGACCAGGCGGGTGGACACGGGCGTCACTGGCCCACCCCCGCGTGGGCGCGCAGCCGGGCCAGCACATCGTCGCGCACTGGTTGCGGCTCGAGTACGACGGCGTCGGCCCCGTATCCGGCGATTTCGCGGGCCAGCCGGTCGGTGGAGCTGATGTCGATTTCGATCACCTCGCCGTCGCGGCCGCCGAGTTGCCGGGCACCGGTGGACCGTCCGGCGCGGCGCAACGCGGTGGCCCGCCCGTCGGCGACCCACACCAGGGCCTGCGCGCCGGTCGGCGTCTCGGCGACCGTGTCGGCGACGATCCTGCGCAGGTCGATGCCCGCGGGGACGGTGACGGCGCCGGCCGGGCCGATCGGCGCGACGTCGGAGCCGATGCGGGAGAGCCGGAAGGTGCGGGTGGCGTCGCGATCACGATCGTGGCCGACGAGATACCAGCGGCCCTTTTCAGTGACCACGCCCCATGGCTCGACCGTGCGCATGGTGTACGGCTCGGCGCGTGACGGCCGGTGCGGGAACTGCACGGCCTGCCGGGAATCGATGGCGGACAACAGGATTCCGAGCACTTCCTCGGACCCACGCAGGCCCGGCACGCCCTCCGGGGAGGCGATCGCTACCGGGGCTTCGGGGTCGACGTCGACGCCGGCGGCGCGCAGCTTGAGCAGCGCACCCTGGGTCGCGGTGATCAGTTCGGGCGACTCCCAGAGCTGGGTGGCGACGGCGACCGCGGCCGCCTCATCCGCGGTCAGTTCGACCGCCGGCAGCGAGTACGCGTCCCGGTTGATGCGGTAGCCCTCGGTGGGGTCCAGCGCCGACACCCGGCCGACCTCGAGAGGGATGCCGAGGTCGCGCAGCTCGTTCTTGTCGCGTTCGAACATCCGGGAAAAGGCCTCCAGGCTGGGGCTTTCCGAATATCCCGCCACGCTGGACCTGATCTTTTCTGCGGTGATGTAGCCGCGAGTGGACAGCAGCGCGATGACAAGGTTTACCAACCGTTCGACTTTCGAGGTCGCCACCCATAGCAGCTTAGGGGTGGGGCATAGCCGGTTCGAGATGGCTGCGGCGGTTCGCGGTGCGGCGAGTCGCTCACAAGCGCCGGAACACGGTGGCACCAGCTACAACTGGGGTGCGTTAGTGGGTGAGTTGAGGATGCGGTGGCTGGTCGCGGGAGCCGGAGGAACGTCAAGTGGTGCCGATGAAGGCGTTTCAGCGGGGCGATGTCTACATCGACTACCCGTTTGAGGACGCGAAGTTCCGCTACGAGCACGCCACCAGCAGCGCTTTTTTTTCGCTTCTGCGGCCGCGAAGAGGTCGAGGTGGGCTACAGCAACGATCTGTTTCGCGACGCGATGCGCTCCGGCACGCAAATCGACCGCCAGCATTACTTCCAAGACTGATTGTGCAGTGGTGCACCACTAGCTCGTCACATGCTGGCGATGAGCCGCTTGACCCGCTCGTCGACCGCCCGGAAGGGGTCTTTGCACAGCACGGTGCGTTGCGCCTGGTCGTTGAGCTTGAGGTGAACCCAGTCGACGGTGAAGTCGCGGCCGGCCGCCTGGGCGGCGGTGATGAATTCACCACGCAGCCTGGCGCGGGTGGTCTGCGGCGGGTTGTCAACGGCCTCGGCGATGTCCTCGTCGGTGGTGACGCGCGCCGCCAGACCTTTGCGCTGCAGCAGGTCGAAGACCCCGCGGCCGCGCTTGATGTCGTGATACGCCAGGTCGAGCTGGGCGATCTTCGGGTCGGACAGCTCCATGTCGTAGCGGTCCTGATAGCGCTGGAACAGCTTGCGCTTGATCACCCAGTCGACCTCGGTGTCGACCTTGGCGAAGTCCTGGCTTTCGACGGCGTCCAGCTGCCGGCCCCACAGGTCGACGACCTGCTCGATCTGAGCGTTGGGCTCCCGGGTCTGCAGGTGCTCGACGGCGCGGCTGTAGTACTCGCGCTGGATGTCCAGCGCGCTGGCCTGACGGCCGCCGGCCAAGCGCACCGGGCGTCGGCCGGTGACGTCGTGGCTGACCTCGCGGATCGCTCGGATCGGATTGTCCAGTGAGAAGTCGCGGAACGGCACCCCGGATTCGATCATCTCGAGCACCAGCGCGGCGGTGCCCACCTTGAGCATCGTCGTGGTCTCGCACATGTTCGAGTCGCCGACGATGACGTGCAGCCGCCGGTACTTCTCGGCGTCGGCGTGCGGCTCGTCGCGGGTGTTGATGATCGGACGGCTGCGGGTGGTGGCCGACGAAACGCCTTCCCAGATGTGCTCAGCGCGTTGGGAAAGGCAGAACGTCGCGGCCTTCGGTGTCTGCAGCACCTTGCCCGCCCCGCAGATCAGCTGGCGGGTGACCAGGAACGGCAGCAGCACATCGGAGATCCGGGAGAACTCGCCGGCCCGCACGATCAGGTAATTCTCGTGGCAGCCGTAGGAGTTGCCCGCCGAGTCGGTGTTGTTCTTGAACAGGTAGATGTCGCCGCCGATGCCTTCGTCGGCGAGCCGCTGCTCGGCGTCTACCAGCAGGTCTTCCAGCACCCATTCCCCGGCCCGGTCGTGGGTGACCAGCTGCACCAGACTGTCGCACTCGGCGGTGGCGTACTCGGGGTGGCTGCCGACGTCGAGGTACAGGCGGGCGCCGTTACGCAAGAAGACGTTGGAGCTGCGACCCCAGGACACCACCCGACGGAAAAGGTAGCGGGCTACCTCGTCCGGTGAGAGGCGACGATGGCCGTGGAACGTGCAGGTGACACCGAACTCGGTCTCGATGCCCATGATTCGTCGCTGCACACAATCGAGGGTACTGGTTGTCTAACCGCGACGGTGAAGAAGCCGCGCCCGCGGGTTTAATCCGAAGACTCGTCGTCAGGATCCGCGGCGTCGCCGTTGGATTCCGAGCCCTTCGAATCCACCTCCTGCAGGAGGTTTTCCAGGGTGTGTCGACCGATCCGCCGGAACGCGCGCCGCGGCCGGTTGACGTCCAGGATGGCGACCTCGAGGCTCGCCACGTCCAGTGCCGGCTGGTCGCCGTTCGGGGAGTCGGGACTGCCGGCCCGCAGCGCGTCGACCGCGATCCCCAAAGCGTCGCGCAAGTCCGCGTTTTCGGCGTACGACTCCTTGAGCGCGGTCGTGATCGGCTCGGTGGTGCCGCCCATCACCACGAAGTGCGGCTCGTCGGCGATGGACCCGTCGTAGGTGATCCGGTACAACTCAGGCGGTTTGGTCTCGCCGTAGTTGGCGACCTCGGCGACGCACAGCTCGACCTCGTAGGGCTTGGCCTGCTCGGTGAAGATGGTGCCCAGGGTCTGCGCGTAGACGTTGGCCAGCTGGCGGCCGGTGACGTCGCGGCGGTCGTAAGCGTAGCCGCGGGTGTCGGCGAACTGGATGCCGCCGCGACGCAGATTGTCGAACTCGTTGAACTTGCCGGCGGCCGCGAAACCGACACGGTCGTAGAGCTCGCTGATCTTCTGCAGGGACCGCGACGGGTTCTCGGCGACGAACAGCACGCCGCCGGCGTAGGCCAGCGCCACCACGCTGCGGCCCCGCGCGATGCCCTTGCGCGCGAGCTCGCTGCGCTCACGCATCGCCTGCTCAGGCGAGATGAAATACGGGAAGCTCACTTCTCACCGCCATCCGGGCCGAAAGTGTCGGCGCGCGAGCGGCTTTCGATGACCTCGCGGGCCAGTTCGGCGATGCGGCGCTCGGGCACGTCGACTGCTCCTTCGCCCCCGATGGCGACCGCCGTGGGGAAGATGCCGCGAACCAGATCCGGTCCCCCGGTAGCGGAATCGTCGTCGGCGGCGTCGTACAGCGCCTCCACGGCCACTCGCAGCGCGGAATCGAGGTCGGTGACTCGGGCGTACAGCTTCTTGATCGAGGACTTGGCGAAGATCGACCCCGACCCCACCGACTGGTAGCCCTCTTCCTCGATGTTCCAGCCGCCCGCCGCGTCGAACGACACTATGCGCCCGGCGCTTTCCGGATCCGCGGCGTGGATGTCGTAGCCCGCCAGCAGCGGCAGGGCCACCAACCCCTGCATCGCGGCGGCAAGGTTGCCGCGCACCATGATCGCGAGCCGGTTTACCTTGCCGGCGAAGGTGAGCGGTACGCCTTCCAGCTTCTCGTAGTGCTCGAGCTCCACGGCGTAGAGGCGGGCGAATTCGACGGCGATCGCGGCCGTGCCGGCGATGCCGGTCGCGGTGTAGTCGTCGGTGATGTAGACCTTCTTGACGTCACGGCCGGCGATCATGTTGCCCTGCGTGGAGCGCCGGTCCCCGGCGATGAGCACACCGCCGGGGAATTTCAGGGCGACGATCGTGGTGCCGTGCGGCAGATGCCGGGCGTCACCACCGGATTGGCCACCGCCGCCGCCCAGCACCGCGGGTAGCAATTCGGGCGCCTGGCGACGTAACAAGTCGGCGAATGAGGACGTATTTACGGCAGAGAATCCTGGTAGTGACGAGTTAGTGGGCAGGCGATCGGGGAAAGGCCAGGTCACTGTCCGCCCTTTTGGACGTACGCACGAACGAAGTCCTCCGCGTTTTCCTCAAGGACGTCGTCGATCTCGTCGAGCAGATCGTCGGTTTCCTCGGTCAGTTTCTCGCGACGCTCTTGACCCGCGGCTGTGGCGCCCACGACGTCATCGTCGTCGTCGCCGCCTCCGCCACGCTTGGTCTGCTCCTGCGCCATCGCCGCCTCCTGCTTCGTCTGGGCTGTTCACTGGCCGCTTAAACATGCCCGTTGGTGTCTCTACCCTACCGGTCAAACCCGACGTTCTTCGGTTAACAAGCCTCAGCTCGTCAGTTGTTGCACCAGTTCGACGGCACTGTTCACGGAGTCCAGCAGCGCGCCGACGTGTGCCTTACTGCCCCGCAGCGGCTCCAGCGTCGGGATGCGCACCAGCGAATCGCCACCGAGATCGAAAATCACCGAGTCCCAGCTGGCTGCGGCGATGTCGGCGCCGAATCTGCGCAGGCATTCGCCGCGGAAATACGCGCGGGTGTCGGTCGGCGGATTGTCCACCGCCTCGATCACCTGGTGCTCGCTGACCAGACGCTTCATCGAGCCGCGCGCGACCAGCCGGTTGTACAGGCCCTTGTCCAGCCGGACATCGGAATATTGCAGGTCGACGAGGTGCAGTCGCGGCGCCGACCAGCTCAGGTTCTCCCGCTGCCGGAAACCCTCGAGCAGTCGCAGCTTTGCCGGCCAGTCCAGCAGCTCCGCGCATTCCATCGGGTCACGCTCGAGCTGGTCAAGCACGTGCGCCCAGGTTTCCACCACGTCGGCCGCCCTCGGATCGGGGTCGCGGCCGTCGACCAGCTTGGCGACCCGGTCGAGGTAAATCCGTTGCAGCGCAAGAGCAGTCAGTTCCCGGCCGTCCGCCATGGCCACCGCGACGCGCAGCGACGGGTCACGACTGATCGCGTGGACCGCGTGCACCGGCCGGGCCAGCGCGAGATCGCTCAGGTCGATGCCGTGCTGCGGGCCTTCTTCGATCAGGTCCAGAACCAGCGCGGTGGTGCCCAGCTTCAGGTAGGTCGACGTCTCGGCTAGGTTGGCGTCGCCGATGATGACGTGCAGCCGGCGATACCGGTCGGCGTCGGCGTGCGGTTCGTCACGGGTGTTGATGATGCCGCGCTTCAGCGTGGTCTCCAGCCCGACCTCGACCTCGATGTAGTCGGAACGCTGGGACAGCTGGAAGCCGGGCTCGTCACCCGAGGGGCCGATACCGACCCGGCCAGAACCGGTGACGACCTGCCGGGACACCAAAAATGGGGTCAGACCAGCGATAATGGCCGAAAAAGGCGTCTGCCGCGACATCAGGTAGTTCTCGTGCGATCCGTACGAGGCGCCCTTGCCGTCGACGTTGTTCTTGTAGAGCTGCAGCTTGGCGGCCCCGGGCACGCTGGCGACGTGCCGTGCGGCGGCCTCCATCACCCGCTCGCCGGCCTTGTCCCAGATCACCGCGTCCAACGGGTCGGTGCACTCGGGCGCGGAGTATTCGGGGTGCGCGTGGTCGACGTAGAGCCGCGCCCCGTTGGTCAGAATCATGTTGGCCGCGCCGACCTCGTCGGCGTCGACCACCGGCGGCGGCCCGGCAGAGCGGCTCAGGTCGAAACCGCGGGCGTCGCGCAGCGGCGACTCCACCTCGTAATCCCAGCGGGTGCGCTTGGCGCGTTGAATTCCGGCGGCGGCCGCATAGGCCAACACCGCCTGAGTCGAGGTGAGGATCGGGTTGGCAGTCGGGTCGGACGGCGACGAAATGCCGTACTCGACCTCCGTCCCGATAATCCGTTGCATCTGTTCAGCGTAGGCCGGGTGACGATGCGCCCCGCGTTGGGGGGAACCGCGCGGCCGGTATGGGGGCGCCGCAGATCGTTGAAATACCTTCTGGCTGAAGATGCTTCACGAATCAATCTGCGTGCGGCCCGACGGCCGCGGTGGCGAACGCCGAGCGCGCCCCGAACAAATCCTGACCTGCGCGAAAACGCCCAACACGGCGGTCGCCGCGCCACTAGGGTGACCCGGTGTGGACCTAACTCTGCACCGCACGCCGGGCAGCCAAAAGGCGGCGACAGCCGAGGCGGAACGGTGGTTCCTCGAGCGCGGCTTGCCGTCCGTGCTGACCCGGCGGGGCCGATGGCGACGACTCTGGCCGCGGTGCGCTCCGATGCTGGCCGCGTGGGCGGGGGTGGAGGCCTGTCTGCTGGGCGTCTATTTCGTCAGCGACGGCCATGAGGTCTTCATTGAGGGGACACCGTCAACCTGGCAGTGGGTCATCCTGGCGTTGCTCGGGGCCGCTCTCCCGCTGGCCGCTCTGCTCGGCTGGCTGGTGTCGCGGGTATCGAGCGGGCGCGCCCGGGCGACGATCGCGACCGTGGCGCTGGCATTCGCGGTCGTCTGCGGGGTCGCCGAAAGCGGCCCGATCCAACTGACCCGGGACGCCGTGATTCTGGTCCTGGTGCTGGTGCTGACCGGCTCGGGCGTCGGATCGGTGCTCGCCTGGGCGGTGCGCATGACGTTCGAGCACCTTGCCACGGTCGGCACGCTGGCGATCCGGGCCCTGCCGATTGTGCTGCTGACCGCGTTGGTGTTCTTCAACACCTACGTCTGGCTGATGGCGGCCACCATCAACGGGACGAGGATCTCGCTGGCAATATTCTTTCTGCTCGGCATCGCGGGGGCATTCGTCGTATCCAAGACCGTGGAACGGGTGCGGCCGCTGCTGAAGTCGACGGCGTCGCTGCCCGAGGGCAGCGACAGTCTCGCAAACACTCCCTTCGCAGCGATGCCTGACCCGTCGCCGGGCTCAGTTCTGAAGAAGGCGGAACGCCTCAATGTGGTGTTCCTGCTGGCCGCCTCGCAACTCGTGGAGATCCTGGTGGTGGCACTCGTCGGCGCGACGATGTACCTCATTCTCGGCCTGATCATTCTGACGCCACAGCTGCTCAACGAATGGACCCACAGCTACGTCAGCACCGCGACGGTCATGGGATGGACACTGCCCGTACCGGATTCGCTGATCCACATGTGTCTGTTCCTCGGCGCGTTGACGTTCATGTACATCAGCGCCCGCGCGGTCGACGACGCCGAGTACCGGGGAATGTTCCTCGACCCACTCATCGACGACCTGCATGTAGCGCTGGCTGGCCGCAACCGCTACCGAGGCGCCATCACCACAACGACAGAAAGCGAGTAACAAGTGCCCGACTTGTCTGGAAAGCGTTACGGCGAAGTGCTTCTCGTCGAGGTCGGCGAATCCGGTCCACAAGCCACCGTCTACAACACCTTCCCGCTCAACGACTGTCCGGCCGAGCTGTGGTCCGCGCTCGACCCGCAGGCCATCGCGAAGGAACACGGTGCGGCCGCGGCGTTGCTCAACGGTCCGCGCTACTGGCTGATGAACGACATCGACAAGCACGCCGACGGCCCGCAGGAGCGGATGACGTTCGGCGGGATCGAGATGATCAAGCAAGCCACCGTGCAGCTTTCGTCGATGAACCCCGCCCCGTACACCGTCAACGAAGTGGCCCGCAATACGGTCTTCGTCTTCAACGCCGGCGAAGAGATCTACGAACTCATCGATCCCGACGGCCAGCGCTGGGTCATGCAGACCTGGAGCCAGGTCGCAGACCCCGACCTGTCGCGGGCCGAGCTGGCCGGGCTGGCCGGCCGGCTCACGCTGCCCGAAGGGTGGAGCTATCAGCCGCGCGTGCTCACCGAGACATTGCGAGTGGACACGACGACTCGCCCCGCCCGCGTGACGCAGGACGACCTGACGAACAGCTACTCGTTCGAATTCGACTGAGCCGACCAGGGATTGGATCCCTAGAGGTACTGGCCGAGATTCGATTCGGTGTCGATGGCGCGCGATGCGCTCGACGACTTGCCGGTGACCAGGGTGCGGATGTACACGATCCGCTCGCCCTTCTTGCCCGAGATCCGCGCCCAGTCGTCGGGGTTGGTGGTGTTGGGCAGGTCCTCGTTCTCGGCGAACTCGTCGACGATCGAGTCGAGCAGATGCTGAATCCTTAACCCGTGCTGCCCGGTCTCCAGCACCGACTTGATCGCGTTCTTCTTCGCCCGGTCGACGACATTCTGGATCATGGCCCCGGAGTTGAAGTCCTTGAAGTACATGACTTCCTTGTCACCGTTGGCGTAGGTGACCTCAAGGAAACGGTTGTCGTCGATCTCGGCGTACATCCGCTCGACGACCTTCTCGATCATCGCCCGGATGCAGGCCGAACGGTCACCGTCGAACTCGGCGATGTCGTCGGCGTGCACCGGGAGGTTCTCGGTCAGGTACTTCGAGAAGATGTCCTGTGCCGCTTCGGCATCGGGCCGCTCGATCTTGATCTTCACGTCGAGACGCCCGGGCCGCAGGATCGCGGGGTCGATCATGTCCTCGCGGTTCGACGCGCCGATCACGATGACGTTCTCGAGTCCTTCCACGCCGTCGATCTCGCTCAGCAGCTGCGGGACCACCGTGGTCTCGACGTCCGACGAGACGCCGGTGCCGCGGGTGCGGAAGATCGAGTCCATCTCGTCGAAGAACACGATCACCGGCGTTCCCTCGGACGCCTTCTCGCGGGCCCGCTGGAAGATCAGCCGGATGTGGCGCTCGGTCTCGCCGACGAACTTGTTCAGCAGCTCGGGGCCCTTGATGTTCAAGAAGTACGACTTGGCCTCGCGCGCGTCGTCGCCGCGCACCTCGGCCATCTTCTTGGCCAGCGAGTTGGCGACCGCCTTGGCGATCAGCGTCTTACCGCAGCCCGGCGGGCCGTAGAGCAGCACACCCTTGGGCGGGCGCAGCGAGTACTCGCGGTACAGCTCCTTGTGCAGGAACGGCAGCTCCACGGCATCGCGGATCTGCTCGATCTGGCGAGTCAGGCCACCGATGTCCTGGTAGCTGACGTCGGGCACCTCTTCCAGCACCAGGTCCTCGACCTCGGCCTTGGGAATGCGCTCGAACGCGTAGCCGGCTTTGGTGTCGACCAGTAGAGAATCGCCAGGCCGCAACTTGCGCGGCCTGGTGTCATCGTTGAGTGCGTCCGGAACGCCGTCCGGCAAATCCTCCGCCACCAGCGGGTCGGCCAGCCAGACGATCCGCTCCTCGTCGGCGTGACCCACGACCAGCGCCCGGTGCCCGTCGTTGAGCACCTCCCGCAAAGTCGAGATCTCGCCGACCGATTCGTACGTCCCCGCTTCGACGACGGTCAGGGCTTCGTTGAGCCGAACCGTCTGGCCTTTGCGCAGGGATGGCACGTCGATGTTGGGCGAGCACGTCAATCGCATCTTGCGACCCGAGGTGAACACGTCAACGGTTTCGTCCTCGTGAGTGCCAAGCAAAACGCCGTAACCGCTGGGCGGCTGCCCCAGTCGGTCGACTTCTTCCCGCAACGCCAACAACTGCTGCCGGGCCTCTTTAAGAGTTTCCATTAACTTGGAATTGCGTGAGGCAAGCGAGTCGATTCGGGCTTCGAGCTGATGCACGTCGCGCGAGGAGCGGGTGCCGCCCTGCGATCCGGCTGCCTGCTCGAGTTGCTCGCGCAGCACTGCTGCCTCGCGGCGCAACTGTTCCAATTCGGCAGCATCGCCGCTGGACATGTCAGTTTCGCGATTGATACCGAATGCTTCAGAACGCTCTGAGTCACCCATGTTGCGCTCCTTTCCCGCCCCGAATTGATGCGGTGGATCCTTATAACGCTACCGGCGATCGGCTGTTCATGCGTGAACTCAAAAGCCATCAAAAGTCGCGTCGTTACTCCCGCTGGTAACCTCGGCGTCGATTTGGGACCACCGAGAGGACACCCGTGACCGCAAAACCCCTCGCCACAGGCATTGCCGTGGCCGCGGTCATCAACGCAAGGTTTCCAACTGTGACTTCCATTGCACCAGTTGGCCCGATCGCAGCAACCACCCCCCTACAAGAATCAGGCGTGGCCGAATAGCCCGGCCGACCCGACGGATGCACCGACACCTGTCCTTAGCACTGAGCACCGCCACCACCGTGGCGGCCGTCGGGCTGGCGGGATGCTCGCACAGCGAACCCAAGGTGCTGCGGTCGAGTAGTTCGGCGACGGCCGCGCCCACGTCCACTCCGCTGATAGTCACGGCTCCCCCGACAGCTCCCGTGCCGGTGCCCGAGGCTCTGGTCGAAGTGTTGAACCGGCTTGTCGACCCGAACATTCCGGGCGTCAACAAGGTGAACCTCGTCGAAGGCGCAACGCCGGAAAGCGCCGCCACGCTGGACAAATTCGTCAACGCGCTGCGCGACAACGGCTACTTGCCGATGACTTTCGTGGCAAACAACATCGCGTGGTCGGACAAGAATCCGGCCAACGTGGTGGCCACCGTCAGCGTCAACACCGCCAAGGGAAGCAACGGCGCGTTCACCTTCCCGATGGAGTTCGCGCCGCTGGGGGGCGGCTGGCAGCTTTCGCGGCGAACAGCGGAAATGCTGTTGGCACTGGGCAACTCGCCGGCCCCGACGCCGCCGCAGCCAAGCCCGACTCTTCCCCTGCCCCCGCCGCCGGAACCCGTCCAGCCGCCCGCCCCGGCTCCCGCGCCGCCACCGGCGCCCGCCCCGCCGCCCGAGTCCGCCCCTGCGCAACCTCCGCCCGGCTGATGTGGATCGCCTGGCTCGAATTCGACGTGTTGCTGGGCGACGTGCGATCGCTCAAGCAGAAGCGATCGGTGATCCGTCCCGTTGTCGCCGAGCTGCGCCGTAAGTTCAGCGTGTCGGCTGCCGAGACCGGGTCGCAGGATCTGCATCGGCGGGCGGGCATCGGTGTGGCCGTCGTGTCGGGTGACCGCGGCCATGCCGTCGATGTCCTCGACGCGGCCGAACGTCTGGTCGCCGCGCATCCCGAATTCGAAGTGCTGTCGGTGCAACGCTCGCTGCTTCGCAGCGAGGACTACGCCTAGCCGTCCCTGCCCGCGCGCTTGCGGCCCAGCGGCACCGGAGCGATCGTGCCCGGCGCGAGCCGTCGCGACGCCACCAGGAACGCGGTGTGCCCGCGCATCGAGTGCTGTGGCCGGACAGCCAGACCCACAACATGCCACCCGCGCTGGATCGTCTCCCAGGACCGCGGTTCGGTCCAACACTGCTGGGCCCGCAGCGCCTCCACCACCTTCGACAGCTGGGTGACCGTGGCCACGTAGACCACCAGCACCCCGCCGGCGACCACGAGCCGCGACACGGCGTCCAGCACCTCCCACGGGGACAGCATGTCCAGCACGGCCCGGTCGAAGGAGCCGTCGGGCAGCCCGGAGTCGACGACATCGCCGACGACCAGCTCCCAGTTGGCGGGCGCCCCGCCGAAAAAGACGGACACGTTGCGCCGCGCGTGTTCGGCGTGATCCGCGCGTACTTCGTAGGAGACCACCCGACCCTCGGGTCCCACGGCCCGCAACAGGGAACAGGTCAACGCACCGGATCCGGCTCCGGCCTCCAGCACGCGGGCGCCCGGAAAGATGTCGCCCTCGTGCACGATCTGAGCGGCGTCCTTCGGATAGATGACTTGAGGCCCCCGGGGCATCGACATGATGTAGTCGACCAGCAACGGGCGCAGCACCAGGTAGGGGTTGCCGTTGCTGGATTTGACGACGCTGCCCTGTTCCAGCCCGATGATCGTGTCGTGCAGAATCGCGCCGCGATGAGTGTGGAACTCAGCGCCTTCGGTGAGCTCCAGCGTGTAGTGACGGCCCTTCGCGTCGGTGAGCTGAACCCGCTCGCCGACGGTGAAAGGACCGGTGTTGGACACGCCGTTCAGCGTGCCAGCCGACTCGCCGTTGCCGATGCTCGGGGTTGTCGGCACTGCGTCCTAGGCTGGGAATATGACCGACCAGCCGCAGGACCAGGCGCGGCCGGCTTCCAGACCGGCCCTGTCACCGTCGCGAGCGGCGGATTTCAAGCAGTGCCCGTTGCTGTACCGGTTCCGTGCGATCGACCGGCTGCCCGAGCCGCCGTCGACGGCGCAGATCCGCGGGTCGGTGGTGCATGCCGCGCTGGAGCAGCTCTATGGCCTGCCCGCGGCATCGCGCGGCCTACAGAACGCGATATCACTCGTGGAGCCGGCGTGGGAGCAGGTGCTCGCCGCCGAACCCGACCGGGTCGGCGAGCTGGACTCCGTCCAGCGGACCCAGGTGCTGGAGGAAGCCCGGGCGCTGCTGTCCGGCTATTACCGGCTGGAAGATCCGACCCGATTCGACCCGCAGTGCTGCGAGCAGCGGGTGGAGGTGGAGCTCGCCGACGGTACGTTGCTGCGTGGCTTCATCGACCGGATCGACGTCGCCGCCACCGGCGAGCTGCGGGTGGTCGACTACAAGACCGGTAAGGCGCCACCGGCCGCGCGGGCTTTGGCCGAGTTCAAAGCGATGTTCCAGATGAAGTTCTACGCGGTGGCGCTGTTGCGCACCCGCGGTGTACCGCCCACCCGGCTGCGACTCATCTACCTCGCCGACGGCCAAGTGCTGGACTACTCGCCCGAGCTCGACGAGCTGCTGCGCTTCGAGAAGACATTGATGGCGATCTGGCGTGCGATCCAATCCGCCGGCGAGACGGGCGATTTCCGCCCCAGCCAGTCGCGGTTGTGCGATTGGTGTCCGCACCACGAGCACTGTCCGGTTTTCGGTGGCACACCACCGCCCTACCCCGGCTGGCCGGATCAAGGGCGGGCGCAAGCTGTTTCGCATTCGACCGAGCCGGCGGCGTGATCGGCTAGTCGAGCGGCGACATCTCCTGCAGCATCGTGGGAATGAGCTCGCTGACGGTGGGATGGATGTGCATCGTGCGCGACAGCGTGGTGTACGGCGCCTTTGCTGACATCACGTCCAGGATGGCGTGAATCGCCTCGTCACCACCGACGCCGAGGATGGCGGCTCCGAGGATCTCGTGAGTGTCGGCGTCGACGACGACTTGCATAAAGCCTTGCGTCTCACCCTTTTCCACGGCCCTGCCGACCCTGGTCATCGGCCGCTTACCGAGCAGCGCTTTGCGGCCCGACGCGCGGACCTCACTGACCGTCATCCCGGCACGCCCCAGCGGCGGATCGATGTAGAGCGCGTAGGTGGTGACGCGGTCGCTCACCCGGCGCGGATCGTCGTCGAGCAGGTTGGCAGCGACTATCTCGAAATCGTTGTACGAGGTATGGGTGAATGCGCCCTTGCCGTTGCAATCGCCCATCGCCCAAATGTGATCGACGCTGGTCTTGAGCTGATCGTCGACCACGATGTAGCCGCGGGCGTCGGCCTGCACCCCGGCGGCCTCGAGCCCCAGGTCGTCGGTGTTGGGCCGGCGGCCTACCGCCAGCAGCAGATGGCTGCCGTGGATGGGGTCGACGCCGGCGCGAGGTGTGAGTTCGAATCCGTTGTCGCTCTTACTGATCCGCACGTCGTCGGCACCAAGGACGACGTCGATGCCTTCCGCCTGCAGGATCTCCTTGATGGTGGCCGAGACGTCCTCGTCTTCGCGGGAGGCCAGCCGCGGGCCGCGCTCGACAACGGTCACCTGGGCGCCGAAGCGGTGGTACATCTGGGCGAACTCCAGCGCGATGTAGCTGCCGCCGACGATGACGAGATTGTGTGGCAGCGCGTCGAGTTCGAGGATAGACACGTTGGTGAGGAACTCGACGTCGTCCAATCCTGGGATGTCGGGCACGACCGCGCGGCCACCGACGTTGAGGAAGATCCGGTCGGCGCGCAGCTCATCGTCGCCGACCCGCAGGGTATGCGGATCGATGAATCGGGCGTGTCCGCGAACGACGGTGCAGCCGTCCATGCCCTCCAGCCAGTCCTCCACGCCCTTGCGGTCGGCGAGCATGATGCCGTCCTTGCGTGCCTTGACTTTCGCCATGTCCACGCTGATCGATCCGGTCGCAACACCGTATTCGGAGCTGCGACGAGCCAGGTGGGCGGCATGGGCGCTGGCGACCAGCGTCTTGGTCGGGATGCACCCGTTGTTGACGCAGGTACCGCCGATCAGCTTGCGCTCGACGATCGCGACACGCTGCCCGGCGGCTGTCAGCCGCCCCGCAAGCGGGGGCCCCGCCTGGCCGGCACCGACGATGATCGCATCGAAATGCGCGGTCACTTAACCGCCGTGAGCAGGTAGTCCGTCAGCACGTGACCCGTCACCGCCACGATGGCGAACGCGCCCAAGATCGCGACGGCATCCTCGAGCAACGCGATCGGCAGATCTCGCCCACCGCTGACCGCCACCAGCCGCTTGCGCGCCTGATAGCCGCCGAGGGTGCCCAGCACCGCGCCGATGATGCCCGCCCCGAGCGCGCTGAACGTCCAGTGCGGCCATGCGCCGAGCACCGCGCCCGCCAACCCGCCCATGACGAGCCGCGCAGCGAAGACGGGTGGCGCCGTGCGGGGCGGAGTCTTGGGCAGCTTGTCGTTGACCACTTCGCCGACGGCGAGAACGGTGAACACGACGACCGTGATGATGTTGGCCATCCAGGATGCCCACGTGCCATGCAGGTCGATCCAACCCAGAAACGCGGCCCACGCGACCACCGCGGGCGCCGTCAGGGAACGCAACCCGGCGACGACACCAATCAGCAAAGCCAGCAAGAGAATAAGGACATGTGTCACGGCGACCCTCCTGGGAATGAACAGCGCGGCAACGACAAGGGGACGGCCCGACGGGCCCCCTCCCCTAGCCGGACGCTAACACAGCCGGAGCGGCGCTGGCGTGATCAGAATCGGCAGAACCTGATATCGGAAGCCAGAATCGCTTTGGCACCGATGGCCGCGAGCTCGTCCATGATCTCGTTGACGCCCCGGCGCGGCACCAGCGCACGGATCGCGACCCAGTCCGGGTCGGCGAGCGGAGCGATGGTCGGCGACTCCAGCCCCGGCGTGATCGACGTGGCTTGGTCCAGCACCGAGCGCGGGCAGTCGTAGTCGAGCATCAAATACTGCTGCCCGAACACCACACCCTGAATCCGCGCAACCAGCTGATCGCGTGCCGCCTTCGCCGCGTCCCCGCCGTCGTGGTTGGCGCGCTCGATCAGCACCGCCTCCGAATCACACAGCGGGTCACCGAAAGCCACCAGATCGTGCAGGTTCAGGGTGCGGCCTGATCCCACTACGTCAGCGATCGCGTCGGCCACCCCGAGTTGCACCGAAATCTCCACGGCGCCGTCGAGGCGAATGACGGTCGCCTCAATTCCCCTGTCCGCCAGATCTTTTCGCACCAGATTCGGGTAGGCGGTGGCGATCCGCTTGCCCGCCAGATCGGCCGTCGTCCAGTCGCACCCGGCGGGCCCCGCATAACGGAAGCTGGACGAACCGAAGCCCAGCGCCAGGCGTTCACGCACCGGCGCGTCCGAGTCGAGTACCAGGTCTCGCCCGGTGATGCCGAAATCGAGCTGCCCCGAACCGACATAGATGGCAATGTCTTTGGGCCGCAGGAAGAAGAACTCGACGTGGTTGGCGCGGTCGATGACAGTGAGGTCTTTGGTATCGGTGCGCCGCCGATAGCCCGCCTCCGAGAGGATCTCGCTGGCCGGCTCGCTCAGCGTGCCCTTGTTGGGAACCGCGACTCGCAACATGCTCACAGCTTCCGATAGACGTCGTCGAGGGACAGCCCGCGCGCGATCATCAGCACCTGCGCCCAGTACAGCAACTGACTGATCTCCTCGGCCAGTGCGTCGTCGGATTCGTGTTCGGCGGCCAGCCACACCTCGCCGGCCTCCTCCAGGATCTTCTTGCCCAACCCATGAATCCCGCCGTCGAGCGCGGCGACCGTGGCGCTGCCGGCCGGCCGGGTGCGGGCACGATCGCCGAGTTCGGCGAACAGATCCTCGAATGTCTTCACGGCCAGCGATTGTTTCACGAGGCAGCGAGCAAAGTCACCTCGGTTTAACCCTGGTGGTCGAAGCCGCCGAGGGTGACCCGCAGCGCCTCTTCCAGCTGGACATGGAACAGCTCGCTCATCTCGACGTCCGGGCTCAGCCAGCGGTCGAGGACGAATTTGACTGTGGCCAAACTGGTGTGGACCAACAGGGCGGGCCTGATGTCGTCCGACGCGTCGACGCCCATGCGTGCCGCCACTTGCTCGATGAACTTGTGGTGATCGATCTCGCTGACCAACATCGATTTGCTCAGCAGGTGCGGTGCACTGGCGACCGCATGCTGCCAGGTATCGAGGTTGTCGGTCTCGTCGGCAGCCCGGGCGTGCGTGACAAACAGCTGAATCAACGCTTCGACCGGCGTTTCGTCCGGTGGTCTGGCGCTGTACGAACTGACGATTTCGTTGACCGCCTCGCGGACGGGATCGACCAGGAGACCTTCTTTGGTGGGCGCGTGCCGGAAATAGGTACTAATGGAGATTCCGGCAGCGGCGGCAATGTCCTCGGTCGTCACGGCATCGAAGCCGCGCTCGGCGAAAAGCTGGTGCGCGGTGTGCTGGATCTGGGAGAGCAGCTCGGCGCGGCGGCGATCCCGTAGCGAGCCGGTGTTTGCTGAGCGCATGCCATTACCTTCGTCAATCCGACATTACAACCCCACCGATGCCGTCCAGTGACGTCTCAGGTGAGTGACTCTACACTATTGAAAGTGCCTATCAAGTAGGCTAGTGTGACTCAGCACACGTCTAGAACTGCAGTTCACAGAACCGGATGACATTATCTTCTTGAAGATGCGCTACACGGCATCCGACTCCTCGCGCTCTGGAGTCAAGCACTTATTGGTGGGGGGAAACGCCAATGGAAGCGGTAGCTGGTGCGCGATGACCGCTAGCCCGGGTTTGCTACACGGACTGCCGGTTTCGCTTCGATGACAACACGACAAGACGGCGTCATCGCCATCCAGGACTGGGCAAGCGGATACGTCAAACGTCATCCGCTGGCCTCGCTGACAACGGTCGGCGAACAATTCGTCCTTGGTGTGCGCACCATTCAGTACTTCTTTTTCGACCTGATGACCGGCCGATTTCAATGGCAGGAGTTTGTTCGCCAGGGCGCATTCATGGCCGGCACCGCCGTCCTGCCGACGATTCTGGTGTCACTGCCGATCAGCGTCACCCTGTCCATTCAGTTCGCCCTGCTGGCCGGGCAGGTGGGTGCGACCTCGCTGGCCGGCGCGGCCAGCGGACTCGCGGTCATTCGTCAGGGAGCATCGTTGGTCGCCGCCGTTCTGATGGCCTCGGCCGTCGGCTCGGCGATCACCGCCGATCTGGGTTCGCGAACCATGCGCGAAGAAACCGACGCGATGGAGGTGATGGGCGTCTCGGTGATCCGTCGACTCGTGGTTCCGCGCTTCGCCGCGGCGATCATGATCGGCGTCGGGCTCACTGGTGTCGTGTGCTTCGTCGGATTCTTCGCGAGCTACATGTTCAACGTGTATTTCCAGAACGGGGCGCCCGGCAGCTTCGTCGCGACCTTCGCGTCGTTCGCGACGACCGACGACATGCTTTTGGCGTTGGTGAAGGCGGTCATCTTCGGCGCCATCGTGGCCGTGGTGTCGGCACAAAAAGGCCTGTCCACCGTCGGCGGCCCGACCGGTGTCGCGAACTCGGTGAACGCGGCCGTCGTCGAAGCGATCCTGCTGCTGATGATCGTCAACGTCGCCATCAGCCAGCTCTACATCATGTTGGTGCCAAGGACGGGGCTATGACATGACGGCCTCCCCCTACCTGCCATTCGCGCCGTTGACCGTCCCGGTAGTCCGGCTGTATCGCAGGGGCAGGTTGCCGATAATTCGGCTTGGCCACATGCTGGTCTTTTTCATCCGGGCGCTGGTCGCCGTGCCACTGGCCTTGCGCCAGTACCGCGGCGAGTTCCTGCGGCTGCTGTCGAACATCACCTGGGGTAACGGCTCCATCGTGGTGGGCGGCGGCACCGCCGGCGTGGCGGTTGTTCTCGGGATGACCGTCGGCGCCCTGGTCGGCATCGAGGGCTATAACTTCCTGGACTTGCTGGGCCTCGGGCCGGCCACCGGCTTCGTCTCGTCGTTGGTCAACACCCGCGAGCTGGCACCGCTGATGGCCTCGCTGGCGTTCGCCATGCAAGGCGGCTGCCGGTTCACCGCACAGCTGGGGTCGATGCGGATCGCGGAAGAAATCGACGCGCTGGAATCGATCGCGATCCGCCCGATTCCGTATCTGGTGACGACCCGGCTGATCGCCTCGGTGGCGGCGATCGTCCCGCTGTATGTGGCGTGCCTGGCGATCGGCTATCTGACCACGCAGGTCGTGGTGGGGATCAGCAGCGGCGGCTCGACCGGCTCCTACTTGCATTACTTCACGCTGATGCTGGCCGGCCAGGACATCTTCTACTCGTTGATCAAGGCCGTCATCTTCGTGTGGATCGCGTCCACGATTCAGTGCTACTACGGGTATTACGCGACCGGCGGGCCCGAGGGTGTCGGGGTGGCTGCCGGGCATGGCATGCGGGCCAGCATCACCGTCGTGATCATCGTCAACATGCTGCTCACCATGGCATTGTGGGGCGTGGACGCCGGCGCAAGGTTCGGTGGTTGATGCCGAATTCCTTTGAGCTGGACGGGCGAGGCCCATCGGACCGGCAGCTGCTGGCCACCGGGGCTGCAGTCGTGGTCGTCGCGGCCTTGCTTACCGTTGCGATGTTGCTCAAGTCCACCGGCCGGCTCAACGACTACATTCGGGTGGTCGCCGATCTGGTCAACGTCGGCGACGGGCTGCCGCAGAAGTCCGACGTGAAGTATCACGGCGTACTCGTCGGGATGGTCGACGATGTGATTCCCGCGGCCAACGGCAAGCCCAACTACGTCCACATCGACCTCAAACCCGAATTCGCCAAGTCGATTCCGGCCGCCGTGACCGCTCGTGTGGTGCCCAGCAACGTCTTCGCCGTGTCGTCAGTTCAACTGGTAGGTAACGGCCCGGGCACCACGATCCGGCAAGGCGCCCACATTCCGGAAGACACCCGGGTTCCGACCGTGCTGTTTCAGACGACGGTCAGCAAGTTGCGCGACCTGCTGGCCGCCGCCGGCCGCGGTCGCGACGACAAGTCCGTGGGGATCCTGGCCGCGCTGGGCGCCGCCACCGAGCACCGCCGCGTCCCCTTGCTGACTGCCGGAGCGCAATTGAATCGCCTTCTCGACCAACTCAATTCAATTGTCAGCACTGACACTGGGCCGTCGACCGTGTCCGCGCTCGTCGACGCGGCGCGGGGACTTTCACAGACGGCACCCGATCTCCTCGACGCCTTGCACCAGGCTGTCGAGCCGATGCAGACCTTCGCCGAGACGCGTGGGCAGCTGGTCTCGCTGGTCTCCGGCGCAGAGAACACCGTCGGTACGGTGCATGAGTCCTTCGACCACCACCTCGACCAACTGATTCGGATCACCAGCGATTTCACGCCGGTGCTGGGCATCCTTGCGATGAAGTCCAATAACTTCGTGCCCGCGGTCACCAAATTGGACAACTTGGCCAGCAGGTTCATGGACGAGGTCTGGGCGCCGGGAAGCGACGTCGGCAATATGCGCGCGATGCTGACCTTTACCCCCTCGTCCACCTACACCCGCGCGGACTGTCCGCATTACGGAGACCTCAAGGGGCCGAGCTGCTTTACCGCTCCGCTGATCCCGGTGCGACCTGACCTGCCGGAAGTGCTGCTGCCGCAGAACTATCAGCCGCCCAAGGATTTGGCGCCGCCGCCGGGAACCGTCATCGGCCCGGACGGAAACCTTGTCGCCGTCGGTCCGCCGCTGATCAACCCGAACCCCAATTTGGCTGATCCCAACCCCCCACTGCCGGCGGGGATTACGCCGTCGCCGCCGGTGCCGGGCAGTGCCAACCCCGACAACCCATCGCCCGGGGCTCCCGCGTCTCCTTCGCCGAACGCACCGTGGGTCGCGCCGGTGGCACCGAAGGCTCCGTGGATACCGCAATCGTCCTACCGGGGCTCTTTCGGAGGCAACGTGGGACCCGTCGGTAGCCAGTACGAGCGAAACATATTGAGCGTCATCACCGGCCAGCCCGCCACACCCGCCACCGAGTTGCTGCTGGGTCCGGTGGCCCGTGGCACCACCGTGTCTTTGAAACAGGGACCGAAATCTCCTCCCGGAGGGACGAAATGAGATTCCGAGCCCCGTTGATCGGCCTCACCCTGTTCATGGTCGTCGCATTGACCCTCACCTGGCTGGTGTACGTGAGCCTGCGACGTGACGTCGCCGGTGACACGGCCAAGTATTCGGCACTGTTCACCGATGTGTACGGGCTGCGCGAAGGCGACGACGTCCGGATGGCCGGGGTGCGGGTGGGCCGGGTGGAAAGCGTCGAGCTCGACGGGAAACTCGCCAGAGTCGCGTTCGTGGTGCAAACCGATCAGCACCTGTACGGCAACACCGTCGCCTCGGTGACGTACCAAAACATCGTCGGGCAACGCTACCTCGGGCTCTCGTTGGGGTCGGAGGGCAATCAGGGCCTGCTCCCGCCGGGCAGTGTGCTGCCGTTGGAACGCACCGAACCATCCTTTGATGTCACCGCGCTCCTCAACGGCTACGAACCGCTGTTCAGTCTGCTGAACCCACGCGACGCCGACAATCTCACCAAGGGCATCATCGCCTCGCTGCAGGGAGACACCTCGTCACTGAGCACGCTGGTCAGCCAAACATCCACGCTTACAGAGACATTCGCCGGACGAGACCAGGCCCTCGGCGACGTGATCACCAACCTCAACAAGGTGGTCGGCAACCTTGCTCGGCAGAACGACAATCTCGACGGGGTCATCACCCAGACCCGCGAGGTGGTCGACCAACTCGATCGGCGGCGTCCGGAACTGGTCTCCTCGGTCGGTTCACTGTCCCGTGTGATGGGCCGGCTATCCACCTCGGCCACCGACGTGTACCCGGCACTGCGCGAATTCATCGACCGCAAACCCGGTGTGGCCAGACACCTGATGGATGTCGAGCCGCAGGTGGCGTTCTTCGGCGACAACATCCCGCTGCTGCTGAAAGGGCTTGTCCGAGTGGGCAACCAGGGCGCCTACGGGAACGCCTACGTGTGCGACGTGAACTTCATGGGATTCTTCCCCGGCCTCAACGATGTCGTGCCGATCATCGTCGCCGCCGCCACCCCGGGAAACAAGACGTGGCACACACCGAGATGCAGGAGTACGGCCGGTGGCTGATTCGTCCGTACGGCTTCGACTTTCGAAGATGAAGAAGCGTCCGCTAGAGAGCTACAACAAAACGTGGCTCGGGTTTGTGGCCGTCGCGGTGGTCGCGGTGGTGATCGGCTCCATGCTGGCGGTGCACGCGCTCGGCGCCGGATACCGGCACTACACCGCGGAGTTTCTGCAGGCGGCCTCGCTGCGGCCCGGGAACCCGATCGCGGTCGCGGGTATCCCGGTGGGCGAGGTGACCAGCATGAAACTCGTCGGCGATCACGTCGAGGCGGGCCTGAAGATTCGCGACAACATCGTGCTGGGCAAGGATTCTCGCGCCACGATCAAGGTCACCACCATACTGGGCTCGCGCTACCTCTCGGTGCAGCCCAATGGCTCGGCTTCGCTGCGCAACAACACTTTTGATTTGTCGCACACCGAGGTTCCTTACGATCTGCAATCGGCATTGCAAGATGCCACCACGACGTTCGAGCAGGTCGATTCCGACCGGTTCGCGCAGTCGCTCGCGGTGCTGGGCAAGCAGCTCGAGGGTCTGCCCACGGTGGTGCCGCAGGCGATGAAGAACATCCATTCGCTGTCGTCCATCATCGCGGTGCGGCGCGACCAACTGGGCCAGCTGCTGGGAAGCACCGAACGGGTGACCAACACGTTGCGGCGCCAACAAGCCGGCATCGGCAATCTGATCAAGCAGGGACAGGACCTGCTCGGCCAATTCGTCGCGCGGCGAGCCGTTTTCCACGCCATGATGAAATCGCTGACCAACCTTGTCGACACCATGAGCCAGATCGTGGTCAACGACCGATCGGGTCTGGACTCGCTGATCGCCGACATGCGCGACTTCACCGGCATGATGGCCCAACACGACGACCTGCTGGGCAACATGCTGCAGATCAGCCCAATCTTCTTCCGCGAGGCCGCCAACCTCACCGGCGAGGGCAACGCGGTGAATTTCAACGCCAACAACGTCCCGCTCGTCGACTCGTGGATGTGCGCAATCAGCGGCCGCGCCAAGCAGTTCGGCATGATCGAATACTTCAAGGACTGCAAGTGACGGCATCGCGATTCAGGTCTAAAGCGCTCGCCATCGGCGCCGCCCTGGTGGTGCTGGCAGCAACCTTAGGTATCGGCTGGTGGTCTCTGGGATCTGACCAGGACACCATCACGGTGACGGCCCAATTCGACAGCGCCTCAGGCCTTTACCAGGGCAACGTGGTCGCGGTGTTGGGTATGCCGGTAGGCAAGATTACCAAGATCACCGCCAAGGGCGGCTACGTCGAAGTCGAATTCACCGTCGACCGCAGCGTCAAGGTTCCCGCTGCCGCCCAGGCCGTCACGGTATCCACCTCCATCCTCACCGACCGGCAGATTGAGCTCACGCCGCCCTACCGCGGCGGGCCGATCCTGGAAAACCACGACACGATCGGATTAACCCGGACCAAGACACCCGTCGAATTCAGCCGCGTGCTCAACGTTCTCGACAAGGTGACCAAGTCGCTCGAGGGAGACGGTCACGGCGGTGGGCCCGTCGCCGACGTTCTCAACAACGGGACCAAAGTTGTCGAGGGCAACGGCGGGCAGATCAAATCGGCGCTCGACGAGCTGTCCCGGGCACTGCGCCTGTCCAGCGACGGCGGCGCCCAGACTCGCGAGCAGATCACCACGATCGTCAAGAACATCAGCACGCTGTTCGATGCGGTGGCGGCCAATGACGGCAAGTTGCGCGAATTCGCCTCCACTATCCACCAAGTCAGCCAGATCATGGCCGACGAGGATATCGGTAGCGGCAGTACCGGAAGAAGATTCGACCAACTGGTCCAGCGAGCCGGCGACCTCCTCGACGCCAACCGCGACACCATCAAGCAGGCTCTGGTCAACGGCAACTCCACGTTGCAGATGGTCACCGACAAGCGGCGAGATCTCGCCGAACTCCTCGATGTGGCGCCGATGCTGGCCGACAACGCCTACAACATGATCGACCGGGCCAACGGTGCCGTGCGCGCCCGCGTCCTGACCGACCGGCTGGTCTTCGACAGCCAATACACCAAAGAGATTTGCAACCTGATGGGCCTGCGGCAACTCGGATGCAGCACGGGCACAATCCAAGACTTCGGCCCGGATTTTGGGTTGACCTATGTGCTGGACGGCATGGCCGCGATGGGTCAGAAATGACGGCCGTGCGAGGCGGCATCGCCATGGTGGCCGCGGCACTGATCAGCTCGGGATGCGCCACAAATGGCCTTGCCAGCCTTCCCCTTCCGGCTCCTGGTCTGGGTTCGGCGGGATACACCTTGACCGCGGTGTTCTCCAACGCGCTCAACCTGCCAATGAACGCCAAGGTAAAGCTCGCCGGCGCCGACGTCGGGCTGGTCGAATCGATGAGCGCGCGCAACTACACTGCGGTCACCACGCTGCGGATCAGAAACGGCGTGCAGCTGCCGCGGGGCAGCACCGCCGAATTACGCACCGCCACACCACTCGGCGACGTATTCGTGGCGCTGAAGCCCCCCGCTGATGATCCCGCCGACGATCCGATGCTGCGCAATGGCGACACCATCGGCCTGGATTCGACGGCGGCCGCCGCGACCGTCGAGTCGGTGCTGAGCTCGGCGGCCATCCTGGTGAACGGCGGAGCCGTGCGCAACTTCACCAACATCATCAATGGTTTCGGCAAGGCGACCGGCGACCAAGGCCAGGCGTTCGGACAACTGGTCGGCAAGTCCAACCAGCTGGTCGGCACGCTCGACACACGGTCAGACCAGATTTCGACGGCATTGACCCAATTGTCCCGTCTGGCCGACCAACTCGACGCCAAAGATGCCGCCATCACCGATCTGATGACCGCAGCGAGGCCCGCCACCTCGACCCTGGCCGACAACACCGCCGAGCTTTCCAACCTGGCCGTGCAGGTGGGTGACACCTCCCGGTTGCTGGCCAGGTTCCCGTCGATCGGCGGTACCGACACCAGCGGCCGAAGCATGATCCGCGACCTGAACACCATCGCCGGGGCCGCCAATGACGTTGCGGTAAGCCCGGATACCAGCTTTTACGCGTTGAACAGGATGATTCCCCCGTTGGTCAAATCGACGTCGGGCAGCGCGATCTCGGTGCACGTGGGTGTCGACAAACTGATCCTCGGATCCCTTCCGGACATCGGATACCCCGGTGACATCGGGCTGCACGGACCACACCACTACAACATGAACCTTCTCGTCGGCACCCTGAAGTACACCCTGTGGCGTCTGCAGGAACGCGTCGTCGGGCGGGGGCCGAATTCTCCGCAGGTTCCGGTCATTCCCGACCCGAGTGTCCCGGGACAAATCGATATCACCCCCGGTCCACCCGCGCCGCCGCCGGGCCCGCCACCACCGGGGCCGCCGCCATGATCGCCGCCGTCGCCATCGTCGTGGTCCGGGTGGTGCGGGCCGGCCACCGCCAACAGGTCTGGCTGTCGGTGCTGGGACTGGCGCTCACCTTGGTGGTGGCGACCGCGTATCTGCTGATCGGCGCCCTGCGGGTGACGCCGTTCGCGTCGTCCTATCGAGTCACCGTGCAGTTGCCGGAATCCGGTGGCTTGCTGCCCAATCAGGATGTGTCGTTGCGGGGGGTGCGCATCGGACGGGTCGAGTCGCTACAGATCACCGACACTGGAGTCAACGCCGTCGCCAGCATCTCGTCGACGGTGCGGATCCCGGCCAACAGCGTCGTGCACGTGTCGGCGCTATCACCGGCCGGGGAGCAGTACATCAACTTCGAGGCCGAATCCGATGCCGGGCCGTATCTGCACGACGGCAGCCGCATCAGCCCGGACCACACAGGCGTCCCGGTCAGCCTGGCGCAGTTGCTCGGTGACGCCGACGGCATGCTGGCGCAGGTCGACCCGCACAAAGTCGAGCTGATCGAGAAGGAACTGAGCCTGAGCAAGGAGGGCCCGGCCAAACTGGCCGCCATCGTTGACGGCGGCACGTTCCTGTTGTCGACGCTCGATTCGGTGCTGCCCCAAACAACTAGCATCATCAAGACCAGCCGAGTGGTGCTCACGCTTGCGAGCGATAAAAACGCCGGCTTAGCATCCACCGCAACCGAACTCAACCGCACGCTGTCCGGGATTGCCCGAATGCAAGCCGGCTACCGGAGGCTGACCGCACAGACACCGCGGACACTGTCGGCGGTCGACAATTTGTTCTCCGACAATTCCGACACGATGGTGCAGTTGCTGGGCAGCATGGCCACCATGTCGCAGATGCTCTACCAGCGGGTGCCGGCGCTCAATGCGCTGTTCCCCGACTACCGCGGCTCGGTCCTGGACGCGGTGGCGAGCTCCTTTCACGACCACGGAGTCTGGGCGATCGCCGACCTCTACCCCCGCTACGTATGCGATTACGGGACACCCGCGCATCCACCGTCGGCCGCGGACTACTACGAGCCGTTCATGTACACCTATTGCCGCGACACCGACCCTGCCGTGTCTATCCGCGGGGCCAAGAACGCGCCGCGCCCGGGCGGCGACGACACCGCCGGTCCGCCGCCCGGGGCGGACCTGGGCCGCAGAACCGATCCGACACCGAAGGGCCGCTTCACGATTCCCACGCCATACGGCGGCCCCCCGCTACCGATCGAACCGCCGCACTAACGACCAACCTAAGCTCGAAGCTAGGAGAAGATTGTGACCGCCACATCCGAGAAAGTTGCCGAGGCCGAAATGCCCGAAGCGCCAAGCCCAGAAGCCCAACCCGAAGACGTCGACACCGACCCCGACGCCGAAAACGACGTTGACGTCAAGGACGCTGACGCCGACTCCGAGGACATCGAAGCCGAAGACGGCGAGGCCGACGGCACCGAAGCGACGGATGAGGACGACGAGGATATTCCGTTCGGGCGTCAGGCCAAGAAGCCGAAGCGGGAGGAAATCGCGCTCCGCGAGCGGCCCTGGGGGCGATATCTGCGCCGCAGCCTGGTGCCGCTGTTACTGGTCGCCTCGCTCGCCGTTTCCGGCGTCCTCGGATGGAAGTTGTGGCAAGAGCATCAGGTCAAGCTGGCCGGCCAGCAGGCCCAGCAAGCGGCGATCGCCTACGCGCAAGTGCTGACGAGCATCGACTCGAACAAGGTCGACGAGAACTTCAGGCAGGTGCTCGAGGGCGCAACGGGCGAGTTCAAGGACATGTACACCCAGTCCAGCGTGCAGCTTCGGCAGCTGTTGATCGACAACAAGGCGAGCGCACACGGGGTGGTGGTGGACTCGGCGATTCAGTCCGAGTCCACGAATAAGGTTGTGGTGCTTGTCTTTATCGACCAAACCGTGGCCAACACGCAAGCGCCAGATCCGCGCATCGACCGCAGCAGGATCAAGATGACCATGGAGAAAGTCGACGGCCGGTGGCGGGCCAGCAAGGTTCAGCTGCTGTGATCCGAAGGGTTCTCGCGACGCTCGTATTAGCCTCCGCCGCAACGATTCCCAACGCCGCTCACGCGCGCGCGTCGGCCCCGTCGTTCTGCGGCGAGCTCGGTGGCGACTGGGACGGCCAGTACTGCCACACCTCGGTGACGTCGGAACGCAACGCCGTCCGCGACATCAAGGTCGCGCTGCCGGGTGAGCTCATCGACAACCCGGCCACCAGCGGCGTGGTGCGCGACTACTTGCACACCTTGGTCAACAACTGGCGCAACGCCAACGCGAGCATGGCGTCCGACAGCTATGGCGAGGAGAACTACCAGATCTTCCAGCACGGCAATCTGCTGAGCGCGGTGTTCCACGAGGACTACCACGCCGACGGACCCAAGCCCAACAACGCCTACCGCACCTTCACGTTCGACATGGCCGGCGGCCGGCGGGTGCAGCTGGCGGATATCACCAACGGCAATCCGCTGACCGCCATCCCGCCGCTGGCGCAGCCCTTCATCGAAACCGCGCTCAATCAGGCGCCGCCGCCGCACGACCCGGGGACCTACCCGTTCGTCGTCGACCGCTGGACTCCCGACAAGGTCTACTCCGGCGCGTACAAGGCGTGGGCGCTGACCCCCGACGAGTTGATCATCTACATGCCGGACTATCCCGTCGGCCACGACGACCCGATCAACTTCTCACCCGGCCTCCCGCAGTGGTACATGGACGGCGGCACCGTCCAGGCTCGTATCCCGCTCTCGGCGCTGAGTCCGGTTCTGCGCATCTAGTCCGCGACTCCGCGGAGTCTCCGCGTACAGTGGCAGTAGTATTTAAGTCACCTAACTAATGTAGAGACGTAGGCGGACGGGAGCCGGCATGGCGCGCACCGAGAACGACACCTGGGATTTGGCATCCAGCGTAGGCGCGACGGCAACGGCAGTCGCGACACAGCGCGCGATGGCTTCGCAGGGGCCGGATCGGTTGCTCAACGACCCGTGGGCCGATCCCCTGGTGCGCGCGGTCGGCGGCGACACCTTCGTCAAGCTGATCGACGGAAAGCTCGGCGACACTGACGATCCCGTGTTGAACCGGCAGGCCGTGCTCGAGCAGATCACCGTGCGCACCCGGTTCTTCGACGACTTCTTCATACAAGCCACCGACGCAGGTGTGCGGCAGGCGGTGATTCTGGCGTCCGGCCTGGACACCCGGGCCTACCGGCTGCCGTGGCCCGCGGACACCGTGGTCTACGAGATCGACCAGCCCGGCGTGATCGACTTCAAAACCCGCACGCTGGCGGATTTGGGTGCGGTACCCCCGGCAGAACGCAGGACCGTCGCGATCGACTTACGCGAGGACTGGCCCGCGGCACTCATCGAGGCCGGGCTCGACACCTCGAAGCCGACCGCGTGGAGCGCCGAAGGACTGTTGGTGTACCTGCCGCCGGAGGCGCAGGACCGCTTGTTCGACAACGTCGCCGCGCTGTCGGCGCCGGGCAGCCGGATCGCCTGCGAGCACATGGATTTCCGCAGCATTCCGGCGGATTGGGCGGAAAAGCTCACCACGAGGGCGCAGCGCATCGGCTCCAAGATCAATCTGGCCGAGTTGTTCTATACCGGTGATCGCAACTCCGCCGGCGATTACCTCACCGAGCACGGTTGGCGGGTCGACATCCGGACAACCGAGCAGGCCTTCTCCGCCAACGGTTTTCAGGTGCCGCAGGACGAGCTCGCCTCGTTCGGCGGGGCTTCCGGTTACCTGTCGGCAGTGCTGGCCTGAGCCGGTTGCCTCAGTTGGCCTGCCGGCGACGCAGGTCGATCGAGATTACGTCGGCAATCTCTTGGCTTTCCGCCGTCTGACCACGATGGTCGGTCGCGGTACGGCTGCGGCGGCGCACGCTGCCCGCCAGTTCGCTGTAGTCCCAAGCTAAGTCGCCGACTTCGCGCTTCGTCCGGCCAAGCGCGGTATACAGCGCCGCCACGATGCGCCGCACGTGCAGGGCCGTGACATTGACGGCTTCCACGGCGATGTCGGCGATGCGGTTCAACTCTCGCTCGAGCATGAACATCCCTCCCTGAAGTACGGCTCAGTCCTCCGGGTTGTAGCCGAGGTTGGGGCCAAGCCAGCGCTCGGCTTCGGCCAGGGTCCAGCCCTTGCGCTTCGCGTAGTCGGCGACCTGGTCCTGGGCCATCCGGCCGACGACGAAGTACTGCGACTTCGGGTGCGAGAAGTACCAGCCGCTGACGGCAGCACCGGGCCACATCGCCATCGACTCGGTCAGCTCGATGCCGGTCCGCGCGCTCACGTCCATCAACTCCCAGAGCGTCGCCTTCTCGGTGTGCTCCGGGCAGGCCGGGTAGCCGGGGGCGGGGCGGATTCCCACGTACTTCTCGTCGATGAGTGCCTCGTTGTCCAGCTGCTCGTCGGGCTGGAATCCCCAGAACTCCTTGCGGACCCGTTGGTGCAGCCGTTCGGCGAACGCCTCTGCCAGCCGGTCGGCGATCGACTCCAGCAGGATCGCGTTGTAGTCGTCGTTGGCTTTCTTGAACTCCGCGATCTTGTCCTGGCTGCCGAGCCCCGCGGTGACGGCGAAGGCGCCGACGTAGTCGGCCAGACCGGTGTCCTTGGGCGCGATGTAGTCGCCGAGGCTCCGGTTCGGGATGCCGTCCCGGTGCTCGCCCTGCTGGCGCAGGTTGTGCAATGTGGTCAGCACCTCGGTACGGGTCTCGTCGGTGTAGACCTCGATGTCGTCGCCGATCGCGTTCGCCGGGAAGAAGCCGATCACGCCGTTCGCGGACAGCCACTTCTCCTTGATCAGGGTGTCGAGCATCTCCTGGGCCTCGTCGTACAGCTTGCGGGCAGTCTCGCCCGAGACCGGGTTGTTGAGGATGTCGGGGAACCTGCCCTTCATCTCCCAGGCGTTGAAGAACGGCTGCCAGTCGATGTACTCGCGCAGCTCGGCAAGGTCGTAGCTGTCGAACTCCCGCACGCCGATACCCTGGGCGGGCACCGGCGGCGTGTAGCCGTCCCACTCGATCGGCGTCCGGTTCGCGCGGGCCTTCTCCAGCGTCAGCATCGGCCGCTCGTTCTTCTGGGCGTGCCGTTCGCGCAGGGCTGCATAGTCGGTCTCGGTGGCCTCCAGCAGGGCTGGACGCTGCTTGTCGTCGAGCAGCGCCGCAGCGACCGGCACCGAGCGGGACGCGTCCTTGACCCAGACCACCGGCCCGCTACGACGCGGCGACACCTTCACAGCCGTGTGGGCGCGCGAGGTGGTCGCGCCACCGATCAGCAGGGGGATCGCAAGCCCCTGACGTTCCATCTCGACGGCGAAGTTGACCATCTCGTCCAGGGACGGGGTGATCAGGCCGGACAGCCCGATGATGTCGGCGTTGTGCTCCTTGGCCGCGTCCAGGATCTTCTGGGCAGGCACCATCACACCGAGGTCGATCACTTCGTAGTTGTTGCACTGCAGGACGACGCCGACGATGTTCTTACCGATGTCGTGCACGTCCCCCTTCACGGTCGCCATCACGATCGTCCCGTTGGTGTCCTTACTCGCGGCGGCACCGGACTCTTCCTTCTCCGCCTCGATGTACGGCAGCAGGTACGCGACGGCCTTCTTCATCACCCGGGCCGATTTCACGACCTGGGGCAGGAACATCTTGCCCGCGCCGAAGAGGTCGCCGACGACGTTCATGCCGTCCATCAGCGGGCCCTCGATGACCTCGATCGGCCGACCACCTGCGGCGGCGATCTCGGCCCGCAGTTCCTCGGTGTCGGCGTCGACGTCGGCGTCGATCCCCTTGACCAGCGCGTGCGTGATCCGCTCGCGGATCGGGAGGCTGCGCCACTCGGCGGCCACCGGGTCGTCCGCCTTCTCGGAGCTGTTGAATCGTTCGGCGATCTCGAGGAGCCTTTCGGCCGCGTCCTCGCGACGGTTCAGGACGACGTCCTCGATCCGGTCCCGCAGCTCGGGGTCGATCGAGTCGTAGGGCACCAGCGCACCGGCGTTGACGATGCCCATGTCCAGGCCGGCCTTGATGGCGTGGTACAGGAACACCGCGTGGATCGCCTCGCGGACGGGGTTGTTACCCCGGAACGAGAACGACACATTCGAGATACCGCCGGAGATGTGCACCCCGGGAAGGTTCTCCTTGATCCAGGCGCAGGCCTCGATGAAGTCGATCCCGTACGTCGCGTGCTCCTCGATACCGGTCGCCAGCGCGAAGCAGTTCGGGTCGAAGATGATGTCCTCGGCCGGGAAGCCGACCTCTTCGGTCAGGATCCGGTAGGCGCGCCCACAGATCTCCTTGCGGCGCTCCAGGTTGTCGGCCTGACCCTGCTCGTCGAAGGCCATCACGACGACGGCGGCGCCGTACTTGCGGCACAGCCGTGCCTCGCGGATGAATTTCTCCTCGCCCTCTTTCATGGAGATCGAGTTGACGATCGGCTTGCCCTGCACGTTCTTCAGGCCCGCCTCGATGACGTCCCACTTGGAGGAGTCGATCATCACCGGGACACGGCTGATGTCCGGCTCGGCCGCGATCAGCTTGGTGAACCGGTCCATCGCGGCGATGCCGTCGATCATTCCCTCGTCCATGTTGATGTCGATGACCTGCGCACCGACCTCGACCTGCTGCAGGGCGACCGACAGCGCGGTGTCGTAGTCCTCGGCCTTGATCAGGTTGCGGAACCGGGCGGAGCCGGTGATGTTGGTGCGCTCACCGATGTTCACGAACAGCGAGTCGTCGGTGATGTTGAGCGGTTCCAGGCCCGAGAGCCGGGTGGCGACCTCGATCTCCGGCAGCTCGCGCGGCGGCTTGCCCTCGACGACCTTGGCGATCTCGGCGATGTGCGGTGGTGCCGTTCCGCAGCAACCACCGACCAGGTTGACCAGGCCGGCCTCGGCGAACTCGGCGATGTAGCCGGCCTGACGCTCCGGAGACTCGTCGTACTCACCGAAGGCGTTGGGCAGGCCGGCGTTCGGATAGCAGGAGACGAAGGTGTCCGCGATCCGCGCCACCTCGGCGATGTAGGGCCTCATCTCCGGCGCCCCCAGGGCGCAGTTGAGGCCCACCGCGATCGGCTTCGCGTGCCTGATCGCGTTCCAGAACGCTTCGGTGACCTGACCGGACAACGTCCGCCCTGAAGCATCGGTGATGGTGCCCGAGATGATGACCGGCCAGCGGCGTCCGCGCTCCTCGAACAGCGTCTCGACGGCGAACACCGCCGCCTTGGCGTTCAGCGAGTCGAAGATCGTCTCGACGATGAGGAGGTCGGCACCACCGTCGACCAGGCCGTTGGCGGCTTCGAGGTAGGCGGCGACCAGCTGGTCGTAGGAGACGTTGCGGGCTCCGGGGTCGTTGACGTCCGGCGAGATCGACGCGGTCCGCGTCGTCGGCCCGATTGCACCGGCGACGTAGCGGGGCCTCTCCGGGGTGCTGAACTCATCGGCGGCCGCCCGCGCCAGGGCAGCACCGGCGTAGTTCAGCTCGTAGGCCAGCTCCGCCATGTCGTAGTCGGAGAGCGAGACCGCGTTCGCGTTGAACGTGTTGGTCTCCAGGATGTCGGCGCCCGCCTCGAGGTACTCGCGGTGAATCCCCTCGATGATCTGCGGCTGCGTCAGGGTGAGTAGGTCGTTGTTGCCCTGAAGAGCGGTCGGCCACTCCGTGAACCGGTCGCCGCGGTAGCCGGCCTCGTCCGGCCGGTCCCGCTGGATCGCGGTGCCCATCGCGCCGTCGATCACCATGATCCGCTGGCCGAGAGCAGCCGTCAGTTCATCGGTGCAGTCGGGGCGGATGTTCGGCTCCAGGTTGTTCTGCTCTGGGGCGTTCACGTGCGTTCCTTCCGTAACGGAAGGCGTCCTTAACTCTGCCGAGCGTGGCGGATACCGGCGGGGACCGGAGAACCGTTGCAACGCCTCTCGACCAGAAAAGTCTACGTCGTCACCCGACGTCTGGACGCCCAGCTCGACCCGACCCGCTTGGCGATCGCGGTGCCCTTGAGCGCCAGGTTGCGGATCTTGTCGGCAATGTCGTAGTTACCAAAGTTGACCAGATTGCGGCCGAACGTATTTCGTCTCGAGGATGTCGGTGTCGTAGTCGTGTTCGCTCGCAACAGTCACGCCACAAGCATAGTCGGCCTATGCAAATGCCCTGGTGTCGTGGCCACCCGCGCGGCTGGGGACCGTCGCCGAGCGGGCAGGCCTTAGGCTGATTCTGTGACTCTGCCAGATCGTGGGCCGGAAGCCTCTGCGCTGCCCGAACTGCACAACACGATCGTCGTGGCGGCGTTTGAGGGCTGGAATGACGCCGGTGACGCTGCCAGCGATGCGCTGGAGCACCTGGACGCCATCTGGGAGGCCCATCCGATCGTGGAGATCGACGACGAGGCCTACTACGACTACCAGGTGAACCGCCCGGTCATCCGTCAGGTCGACGGGGTTACCCGTGAACTGGTGTGGCCGGCGATGCGGATCAGCCACTGCCGGCCGCCCGGTAGCGACCGCGACATCGTGTTGATGCACGGCGTGGAACCCAATATGCGCTGGCGCACGTTTTGTGCCGAGCTGGTGGCGATCGCCGACAAGCTCAACGTCGACACGGTCGTGATCCTCGGTGCGCTGCTGGCCGACACACCGCACACGCGGCCGGTGCCGGTCTCCGGCGCGGCCTACTCCCCCGAGTCGGCGCAACGTTTTGGCTTGCAGGAGACCCGCTACGAAGGGCCGACCGGTATCGCCGGGGTGTTCCAGGACGCCTGCGTGGCCGCCGGGATCCCCGCGGTGACGTTCTGGGCCGCGGTTCCGCACTACGTGTCGCACCCGCCGAACCCGAAAGCGACGGTGGCGCTGCTGCGCCGCGTCGAAGACGTGCTCGATATCGAAGTTCCGCTGGCCGATCTGCCCGCCCAGGCCGAGGAGTGGGAGCAGGCGGTCACCGAGATGGCCACCGAGGACGAGGACCTGGCCGAATACGTGGTGTCGCTGGAGCAACGCGGTGACGCCGAGGTCGACGTGAACGAGGCCCTGGGCAAGATCGACGGCGATGCGCTGGCCGCCGAGTTCGAACGATATCTGCGACGCCGCCGTCCGGGATTCGGGCGGTGATCGGTCGGCTCGTCCTGTTGCCGTCCCCGTCCAACTACGAAAAGATCGCTCGCGTACCCCTGCGGGTTGGGCAACGACGACGATTGGACCCCCATGACCGCCCTGCCTGATACGCCCAAACCCGACGCACGTCCGTCGGAAGCTGTCAACGAGGACGCCGGCTACCACAAGGGGCTCAAACCCCGGCAGCTTCAAATGATCGCGATCGGTGGCGCGATCGGAACCGGTCTCTTCCTCGGTGCCAGCGGCCGGCTGGTCAAAGCCGGACCGGGGCTTTTCCTGGTGTACGCCGTGTGTGGCGTCTTCGTCTTTCTGATGCTGCGGGCGTTGGGCGAGTTGGTGCTGCACCGCCCGACGTCAGGCTCGTTCGTGTCGTACGCGCGCGAATTCTTCGGCGAGAAGGCCGCCTACGTCGTGGGCTGGATGTACTTCCTCAACTGGGCCATGACGTCGATCGTCGACACCACTGCGATCGCCACTTACTTGCGCCACTGGACGGCATTCGGCGCGATCCCCCAGTGGCTGCTGGCCCTGGTCGCCTTGGTGGCTGTGCTGTCGATGAACCTGATCTCCGTCGAGTGGTTCGGCGAGCTCGAGTTTTGGGCGGCACTGATCAAGGTGTTCGCACTCATCGCCTTTCTGATCGTCGCAATTGTGTTCCTGGCCGGGCGATTCAAAATCCAGGGACATGACACCGGACCCGGCATATGGGCCGACCACGGCGGGCTGTTCCCGACTGGTGTGATACCACTGCTCCTGACGACCTCTGGTGTCATATTCGCTTATGCCGCAGTCGAATTGGTGGGCATTGCGGCCGGCGAGACCGCCGACCCCGAAAAGATCATGCCGCGGGCGATCAACTCGGTGATCGCGCGCGTCGCGGTGTTTTACGTCGGTTCGGTCGCCCTGCTGGCGGTGATGTTGCCCTACACGTCGTTCAAGGCCGGCGAGAGCCCGTTTGTCACGTTCTTCTCCAAGATCGGCTTCGCCGGCGCGGGCGACCTGATGAACATCGTGGTCCTCACCGCGGCGCTGTCGAGCCTGAACGCGGGACTCTATTCGACCGGCCGCATCATGCATTCACTGGCGGTCAGCGGTAGCGGCCCCAAGTTCGCCAGGCGGATGACGAGTCGCGGCGTGCCCTTCGGCGGAATCGCGATGACGGCCGTCATTTGTCTTTTCGGCATCGTGCTCAACGCGTTTAATCCCGGTGAAGCCTTCGAAATCGTGCTCCACAGCGCCGCACTGGGCATCATCGCGTCCTGGGCCATGATCGTGTTGTGTCAGCTTCGGTTCTACAAACTCACCAAAGAGGGGACCCTGCAACGCCCCCGCTTCCGCATGCCGTTCACTCCGTACAGCGGCTACCTCACCTTGGTGTTCCTGGTCGGCGTTGTGGTGCTGATGGCTTTCGATCGACCGGTCGGCATCTGGACCGTCGGCTCATTGCTCGTAATCGTTCCGGCGCTGTTCATAGGTTGGTTCGTGGTTCGCAAACGGGTCGCGGCCGCCGCGCGTTGGTGACTGCTTCGCCGCGACGCTAGGTATACCTTACCCAACTCCTGGTTGTAGCTGCTGGTGGAGCGGCCTAGCGCAGCGACCTCGGCGTCCATCCGGGGCAGCAACTCCGAAGTGGTCTTGCGGATCGGAAATTCACCGACGCGGGTGGACAGCACCGGCTTGAGCCAGCGGAACGCGACCACCCAGCTCGGGCAGTAAACGCGGTCCTTTCGGCCCTCGATGCCCTTGACAAAGGCGGTGGCGCACGCGTCCACCGAGGTGGTCAAGTTCAACGGCCACGGCAGCCTCTTCAGCAAGTCACCAAACGAGGGCAGGTCGGACTTGGTGTCACGAACCAGGGCGGTGTCGATCCAGGACATGTGCGCCACGCCGATGCCGACGCCGTGGTGCCCCACCTCGAGGCGCAGCGCATTGGCCAAATGCTCGTTGCCGGCCTTCGACGTGTCGTACGACGCCATCCCCGGAGCCGCCGCGAACGCCGCCAGCGACGACACGATCAGCAGATAGCCACGCCGGTCGATCAGCGCGGGCAAGGTGGCCCGTGCCGTGTGAAAGACGCCGAGCAGGTTGACGTCCAGCACGCGCTTGAACGCCTCGGGGTCGACCTGCAGCACCGATCCGTAACTGGCGATACCGGCGTTGGCCACCGCGACATCGATGCCGCCGAAGCGTTCGACGGCCTGGTCGGCGACGGCCTGCATGGCGGGCAGATCGCGCACGTCGGCGACCGCGGTCAGCACCTGCTCGTCGCCGCCGAGTTCGGCGACCATCGTGTCCAGCGCGGCTTTGTCGAGGTCGGTCAGGACGAGCTTGGCGCCCTTCTTGTGCAGCCGACGGGCAACCTCCGCACCGATTCCCCGCGCGCCCCCCGTGATGAAAACGACTTTGCCCTGCAGTGATGCCATGGCCGACAACGTACCGCCCCGCCGGTTACGGGTCCACCCCGGGCAACGCCTAGGCCATGGTTGCATAGTGCCGCAACAGCTTTGGGTGATCTGGGTCGTCGGTCAGGCAGAGTGGCCCCGGGTTTCCTTGGGGGGCAACCACAAAGAACTACGGCCAATATTCGTTCATTGGTTGGGCGAATCGGTCATTGTTGGTGAGCCGGGGAAGTCCGAGGGCGTCTTCGATCGTGCGCAACAGGCTGTAGTGGTTGCCGTAGTCAACGGCAACGAAGTGGCCTTGGCGCATCCCGGAGTTCGGTGACGGGATAACGATCATGGGGATGTGATTTCCCTCGTTACCGATGCCTAGATACAAGTTGTCGTAGTCCTCGTCCCAAGTGATGAAGATGGCGCTGCGCTGCGTTTGGAACGCGGGCGAGTTCACGATCGTGGGCAGCGTGGCTGCGAGGAACTGGTCGCCCGCTCGGATGTTGTATTGGTGAGTCGTGAGTTGGCTGAGGATAAATCGGACGTCGTTGCACCCTTCCTGGTTGTGGCATTCGTTCGCGGCGAACCACACGTAATTCGGGGTGGTGGCTGTCGAGGCGAGATCCGTGGCCATCTGCGTCAGCGGCAGCACATGCGCCTGGCAGCGCGCGGTGTTGGAGATTATGTTGTGGAAAGCCAGGAATGGCAGTTCATCAGGGCTGTAGGGACCCGAGGAGCCCGTGAAGCATGGGCTTGGCATGGACTGCTCGTAGGAGGCCCACGTCTTGTGTGCCGCCTCGATGTTGTCGGCCAGGTTGGGTGCGTCGAAGCAGTCCTTGGGGCAGTTCCAGTTCACGTTGAAGTTGGTCCCGCCGAGGATCGGGTAGTAGTTCGGGTCGCTGGGATGGGTCAGACCAAAATAGTTCGATCCATATCCGTAGGTGTTGATCAGGCTGTTGATGTAGGGCGCGTTGCGGCTGCCGATAATGTCTTTCACACCATGGTTCTCCAAATAGATCATGAACACGTGATCAAGGGGGCCGACTTTCGACACCGGTGGTGTGGGCGGCGGTGGGGCGGGCAGTGCAGCGCCGACGGTGAACGAGATGTTGTCGGCGTAGGCGTTGTTGTAGTGGCTGGGTGCCGGGTTGCAATCCTTAAAGGTCACGACCACAAGCGCGCTGCGGGTACTCGCCGGAATCGTCCCGGAGGTGTCGCGTTCGAGCAGCACGGTCCTGAGCCGGCGTCCGAGTACACCGACCGGCCCGATCTTGCCGGTGCCCAGCTGCGACTGATTGGCCGCCAGGAAGTTTACGGTGACCGACGCTTCGGACGGGTCTTCGAAGAAGCCTCCGAGCCATCCGCTCAGCGTGTAGGACACTGTGCCGGTGTCGATCTGGGATGCTGCGCCGCTGAGGTCGACGGTTTGGGTGAGTGTGGACGTGGCGACGTTTCCACCGCCGAAGAATTGCATGCCGCCGTCAGGGGGGCCGTCGTTCGGCTTCGGAAATTGGAAAATGCTTGGAAAACGTGGTGACGGTGAGGACAACGGATTCGGCGGGCGAGTGATGGTGCCATATTTGACCACGGTCGGTGTGCCGGTCACGGTCCAGCCCGGGATGGACACCGAACTGTATCCCGTCAATGACGGGTCACCGAGCTCGGCGCCCGGATTGACCAGCAAGTTCGGGCTCATCACCGAGGCGGCCGATGCGGTCACGGTGTTCATCGAGATCACGAGCATGGCGGCCGCGCCCAACGCGCAGCTAACGCGGCGAAAACGACTCGACATCCGGCAATTCACCTCTGTGGTTAACGCGCGGCGCGCGTCGCTCCGTCGATGGTGACCCATGACACGCCGTCTACAAAGATTGTTGTGCCTATCGATACCCAGCAGTTGCCATTTGGTGACTTAATGGCTGCGACACCATGCATTTGGTGAGAGCAGCGACTACAGGTCCACCCCGAGTAGCGCATCGATCGCGGTTGCCACCAGTCGCGGCGCGTCCGCGTCATGCCCGCCGTACTCGAGCGCGTCAGTGGTCCAACCATCAAGTGCAGCAATCGCTTTAGGAGTGTCGAGGTCGTCGGCCAGATACTTGCGCACCCGCGCGATGACGTCGGCCGCATCCGGACCGGCGGGCAGCGCCGTCGCGGTGCGCCAGCGCTGCAGCCGCGCGGTCGACTCGTCGAGCAGCTGCCGGCTCCACGACCGGTCCGCGCGGTAGTGCCCGGCCAGCAGACCAAGCCGAATGGCCGCTGGCGGGGCGCCTTGCGCGCGCAGCCCCGACACCAGCACCAGGTTGCCACGGCTCTTCGACATCTTGTGGCCGTCCCAGCCGATCATCCCCGCGTGCACATAGTGCCGGGCGAATCGCCTTTCGCCCCTTACACATTCGGCGTGCGCGGCGGTGAACTCGTGATGCGGGAAGATAAGGTCGCGTCCCCCACCCTGAATGTCGAGGCCGCTGCCGATGCGGCTGAGCGCGATCGCCGCGCATTCGACGTGCCAGCCGGGACGACCGGCGCCGAACGGTGACGGCCAGCTGGGCTCCCCGGGCCGCGCGGCCCGCCACAACAGCGCGTCGAGTTCGTCGGTCTTGCCCGGGCGGTCCGGGTCACCGCCGCGCTCGGCGAACAAGCGCAGCATGGTCTCCCGGTCATAACCCGACTCGTAGCCGAACTGCAGCGTGGCATCCGCGCGGTAGTAGACGTCCGGGTATTCGTCATCGACGACGTAGGCCGCCCCCGACGCCAGCATCTTTTCGACGAGTTCGATCACCTCGGCAATGGCCTCGGTCGCCCCCACGTACTCGCGCGGCGGTAACACCCGCAATGCGGTCATGTCCTCGCGGAACAGGGCGACCTCGCGATCGCCGAGCTCACGCCAATCGATACCGTCGCGCGCGGCCCGCTCGAACAGCGGGTCGTCGACGTCGGTGACGTTCTGCACGTAATGCACGTCGTACCCCAGATCCAGCCACAGCCGGTGAATCAGGTCGAACGCCAGATAGGTCGCCGCGTGGCCCAAATGAGTGGCGTCGTAAGGCGTGATCCCGCAGACGTACATGGTGGCGGTCGACCCGGCCGCCACCGGGCGGACCTGGCGGTCGGAGGTGTCGAACAGCCGTAGCTCCGGGCCGCGTCCCGGCAATACCGGTACTTGTGCGGAAGGCCACGACTGCATGCTTTGACTTTAGGCGTGACGACGATGCAGGGCGGCATGGCCCCGCGCCGTGAGCACCGCGAACCCTATCGCCAGCGTGCCATTTGTGGTTTGCTGTGCCCTTACCGAGCAACTTCCATGAGCGTCGGCGGCTGAGGTGATTGCGATGTCGATTGACACCACGAATCGAACGAACCCGGCCGGCACGCCGGCCCGTCAGAAAGTAGTGGTCAAGTGTCCGGCCACCGGCGAAATCGTCGGCAGCGTCCCGGTATCCACGGCCGACGAAGTCAAGGCGATGGCGGACCGGCTGCGGGCGGCGCAGCCGGCGTGGCAGCAAATGGGAGTCGCGGGCCGGGCGAAGTGGCTGGGCAAGTGGCGCGACTGGATGCTCGACCACCGCGACGAGCTGTTGACGCCGCTGCAACTCGAAACCGGCAAGTCCTGGGGCGACACCGGTGTCGAGATCGCCGCGGTGCAGATCATCAACTACTGGACCGACAAGGCTGCCGAATTTCTGGCCGACCAGCCGGTACGCCCGTACGGCGCCGCCAACGCGGCCAAGAAGCTGACGATTGTCTACGAGCCCTATCCCCTTGTCGGGGTCATCACCCCGTGGAACGGTCCGCTGTCTGTGCCGCTGCTCGACGTACCCGCGGCGTTGATGGCCGGCTGCGCCGTGCTGTCCAAGCCCTCGGAGATCACCCCACTGGCATGGCAGGTTGCGGTCGAGGGCTGGAAGCAGATCGGTGCGCCCGACGTGCTCGACGCCGTGTTCGGTTTCGGCGAAACCGGTGCGGCCCTGGTCGATGTCGTCGATTACGTGATGTTCACCGGCTCACTCAATACCGGACGCCGGATCGCCGTCGCGGCCGCGCAGCGGTTGATCCCATGCAGCCTGGAGCTCGGGGGCAAGGACGCGATGATCGTGTGCGCCGATGCCGACATCGACCGGGCCGTCGACGGCGCGGTGTGGGGCGGGTTCGTCTACAGCGGCCAGGTCTGCATATCGGTGGAGCGGATCTACGTCGAGGAGCCTGTCTACGACGAGTTCGTGGACAAGTTGGTAGCCAAGACATCTCAGCTGCGCCAGGGCATGGATGCCGAGCACGACTACTCCTGCGAGGTCGGGTCGCTCACCACCGAGCAGCAACTGGCCATCGTGTCCCGCCATGTCGACGACGCGGTCAGCAAGGGCGCGAAGGTCCTCGTCGGTGGCAAGTCGAGCGATCCCGCCAGCGGCGGCCTGTTCTATGAGCCGACGGTGCTGGTCGACGTCGATCACAACATGGACTGCATGCGTGAGGAGACCTTCGGTCCGACCCTGCCGGTGATGAAGGTGCGCGATGTCGCGGAGGCGATCGAGAAGGCCAACGACTCCAATCTCGGGCTGTCCGGCAGCGTGTGGACGCAGGATGCGGACAAGGCGAATACCATTGCGCGGCAAATGAATACCGGGACAGTGAACATCAACAACGTCATCACCGGCCTGCTGCAATTCGGGGTCCCCATGCCCGGATGGAAGGAGTCGGGGCTGGGTTCGCGCTCCGGTGGCGCCGACGGCATCCGCAAGTACTGCCGTCAGAAGAGCATCGTCGCCGAGCGAGTCGCGATGAAAAAGGAATTGCTCTGGTACCCCTACAGCCGCAAGAAGGGCACCCTCGTCGAAGCGATGGTCCGATTGTTGTCGGCCAAGGACTGGCGACGCCGTCTGGGCCGGTAGCGGTCGCCGGTCAGCGCCACGCGTCGCGGATGGCGCCGAGCAGGATCGGCGCCACGTCGGCACGACACATCACAAAGTCGGGCAGGTACGGGTCGGGCCGGTTGTAGCGCATCGGCGAGCCGTCCAGCCGCGACGCGTGCATGCCCGCGGCCATCACCACTCCGGCCGGCGCCGCCGAATCCCATTCCCATTGGCCGCCGGCATGCAGATAGGCGTCGACGTCGCCGTCGATGATGGCCATCGCCTTGGCGCCCGCGGAGCCGATCCCCACCGGCTGGATCGCCAGCGTCTGCCGCATCCGGTGCAGCACGGCCGGCGGCCGGGTGGCGCTGACGGCGATCCGCAATGTCTGCGGAATCCCGACCCGCGCCTGGCTGTCGGTCACGGTGTCACTGCGGTACACGATGTTGTCCCGAGCGGGCAAAGATACTGCCGCATCGGTGATTTCGCGCTGGCCATCGGTGGGACGCTGCCAGAGCGCGATGTGAACCGCCCAGTCGTCACGCCCCGGCGTCGAGAACTCGCGGGTGCCGTCCACCGGGTCGATGATCCACACCCGGTCATGCTTGAGCCGCGCCAGGTCGTCATAGGCTTCCTCGCTGAGCACCGCATCGTCCGGGCGCTCGGCCCGCAGCCGCCGCAGAATCAGCTCGTTGGCCAGGCTGTCGCCCGCATCGCCGAGCATCCAGGGATGGCCGAAGCCGATCTCCTCGCGCACTTTCAGCAGCAGCTCCCCCGCGTCGGCGGCGAGATCGGCGGCCAATGCGGCATCGCTCATCTCTTCGCACTTGTCCGGGAAGGCAGGGCTCACCGCTTCAGTATCGCCGACGCCGGTGCCGGGCCTTAAAACGCGGGCCAGGGAATGGGGCGATGCCGACTGGGAACGGGCATCACCGGGTTGTCCAGCAGCGCGTGCGCCCGCATGCCCAGCGCCGCGATCTCCGACCGGGTGATGTGTCCGGCCAGCGCATCGCCGAACTCATCGCCCAGCGCGCCGGCCAGGCCGGCGACGGCCTTGAGCGTTTGATCGTCGATCGGCTTGCCGGCCCATCCCCACAGCACCGTGCGCAGTTTGTTCTCGACGTGCAGGCACACCCCGTGGTCGACGCCGAAGATGTGGCCCTCGAGATCGCGCAGGACGTGGCCGCCCTTGCGGTCGGCGTTGTTGATCAACACGTCGAACACCGCCATCCGCCACAACCGGATGTCGTCGGCGTGCATCAGGATGACCTCGTCGCCGGCGTAGTCCTGGGCCCGCAGCACCGGCAGATAACCCGGCTGCCGATTGCCGGCGGGAAACAGGTCCACCAGATCCGGCCCCGGACGCGGGTCGGTGTCCACCGCGTCGCCGGGCTGTTGCACCCACAGCTGCAGCATGCCCGGGCCTGCCGGCCCGTGTCGAATGATGGTGTAGGGCACCAGGTTCCAGCCCAATTGCCTCGACACCAGATACGCCGCGAGTTCGCGGCCGGCGAGCGTCCCATCGGCGAAGTCCCAGAGCGGCTGCTCACCGGAGATCGGCTTGTAGACGCAGTGCACGCTGGACTCGTCGAGCGTGCACTCACATAAGAAGGTGGCGTTACTGGCCGAGCGGATCCGTCCGAGAACCGTCAGCTCGCCGTCTCGCAAGACCTCGCGATCGTCATTCCTCGGGTTCATCGTTAGACCCGAGCAGCGCACCGCGCTTATAGCCGTTGGTGCGCGCGCAAATGTGGCCCTCGGGGTCCAGCGGTTCGTCGCACAGGGGGCATGGCGGACGTCCCGCCGAGATCACGCGATTGGATCGGGTGGCGAACTGCCGAGCCGACTCCGGGGTCAAAAACACGCGTACCGCGTCGGGGCCTTCGTCGGTGTCGTCGAGCACGACCGAGGCGTCGAACTCGGCGTCGGTGACGGCCAGCAGTTCGACCACGACCGTCTCGGCTTCCGAGTCCCAGCCCAGGCCCATGGTCCCGACCCGGAATTCCGCGTCGACCGGGGTGATGAGCGGGTTGAGGTCGTCGACCTCGGCGGGCTCCGGCGGGACGGGTGTGCCGAACCGGCGGTTCACCTCGAGCAGCAGCGCACCGATGCGTTCGGCGAGCACCGCGACCTGTTGCTTCTCCAGCACCACCGACACCACTCGGGAATCGCCCACCGCTTGGATGTAGAAGGTGCGATTTCCGGGCTGGCCGACGGTCCCGGCCACGAAGCGGTCGGGTGTGCGGAATACATGGATTGCGCGAGCCATGGCACCTCCCAAAATACCGGCTGTTGCCGTCGCAGTGCGATTCGATTCGTTTGCCGCAACCGAATTAGTCAGTGGATCCCCCGACCACGGCGTCGCTCGACGGCTCCGCCTCGGCCGGTTGTTGTTGCGGCTCTTCTGGTTTGTCGCTTTCGGCGTCACTCTTGGGTGGCGGTCCGGCCCGCAATGCGGCGGCCAGCCGACCACCGGTGTGGTTGACGTGGAAGACGAACGGCCGCAGCGGCATGTAGCGGATGACACTCACCGATGCCGGGTCGGCGGTGACGCGTTGGAAGCCGTCCAGATGCATGCCGTACGCGTCGGCGATCAATGACTTGATGACATCACCGTGAGTGCAAGCCACCCACAGCGCGTCGCCGCCGTGCTCCTCGCTCAGCCGCCGATCGTGTTCCCGCACGGCGGCCACCGCGCGCGCCTGCACCTGAGCCAACCCCTCACCCCCGGGAAACACCGCAGCACTGGGGTGAGCTTGCACCACCCGCCACAGCGGCTCGTTGGCCAGCTCGCCGATCTTGCGGCCCGTCCACTCGCCGTAGTCCACCTCTGCGAGCCGGTCTTCGACGAGCGGCTCCAGGCACAGCGCCTCGGCCAGTGGCGCGACCGTGTTCCGGCAGCGCAGCAGCGGCGAGGTGACCACCGCGCGGATCGGCAGGTCGCCGATGCGGTCGATCAGCCCGACGGCTTGCTCGCGGCCCTTGTCGTCGAGGTCGACGCCTTCGGAGCGGCCGGCCAGCACGCCCGCGGTGTTGGAGGTCGAGCGGCCGTGGCGTAACAGGATGACGGTCATGTAGCGGTCACCTTCCCAGTCGCCAACAGGATGAGCACGATGGCTCCCGCCACCACCCGGTACCCCACAAACCAATACATGCTGTGCTGCACCAAAAACCGGAGGAACCAGGCCACCGCGGCCAGGCCGATGACGAACGCGATCAGGGTGGCCAACATTAGCTGCGGGCCGGTGGCGCTCATGCCCGAGGTAACCGGATGAAAGGCGTCCGGGATCGAGAACAACCCCGAGGCGAACACGGCGGGAATGGCCAGCAGGAAGCCGAATCGGGCGGATAGCTGCCGGTCGAGTCCCAACAACAGCCCGGCGCTGATCGTCGCCCCGGATCGTGACACGCCCGGAATCAGCGCCAGACATTGCGTGGTCCCGACGACCAGGGCGTCGCGCCAGTTCAGCTGCTCGATGTGACGGGTCTGGCGGCCGAGGTACTCCGCCAGCGCGATGACGGCCGAAAACACCACCATCGCCGTCGCAATCACCCACAGGTTGCGCACACCGGAGCGGATCTCGTCTTTGAACAACACACCCAGCACGCCGATCGGGATGCTGCCGATGATGACGTACCAGCCCATCCAGTAGTCGAGATCGCGATGCGACTTGTCTGCGAGGCCTGCAAAAAGGCCGCTGAACCAGGCCTTGAGGATGCGCCAGATGTCGCGCGCGAAGTAGACCAGCACGGCGGCCTCGGTGCCCAGCTGGCTCACCGCGGTGAACGAGGCGCCGGCATCACCGGAGAAGAAGACCCGCGAGACGATCGCCAGATGCCCGGACGACGAGACCGGCAGGAACTCGGTCAAACCCTGCACCACAGACAACACGGTGACCTGCCACCACGACATCGCCACTACCGCTGTCACGACGACGACCGTACCTGGTACGCGTCGCGCCGCTACCCGAGGCAACTAGCGCGGGACGGGGACCGCTGCGGCAACCGAGTCCCGCACCGCGGCGCTCAGACTGCGCTCGTCGGTGAGGTCGATGTCAACCAGGCCGCGCACCGCGGTCGCGACCACGTCCTCCGCCTGGGGAACGGGTCCGGAAAGGTGCGTCCGGTAAATTTCGATGACGAGCGAGCGATGCTCGATGTGAAACGAAAAACTGCGTCCATCACCGACTTGCCCGTATCCGCTGGCAAAGATTCCTGTCGAGATGTCTTCGACAGCAAACTCTTTGTCTCCGATATGCCGGTCAGCGATGACGGTCATGATGTGACCATACCTCTCCAGTACGGGCGGATGTGGGCAACATGGCCCTATTGGATGCGCAAGCGTTCCTTAGAATTTGAACTTCATGTCCGCCGATTCAAGGTTGGTTGTTGCTAACACGACATAGGCACACGAAACGAACAGCTCAGCGGCGTTTCGTTGGCCTGATTATTTTGCTGGCGCCGATGGCTGGTTGTTCATCGGGCCCGCTCGACCGCACCCCGCCCACCATCGAAGCGGCACGCCCGGCCGTGTCGCCACCGGTGTCGCAGAATCCGGCCGGCACGGTGCGGCCGCTGGCCGGGCCCGCGGCGGCGACGGTGTTCGACGGCAGCACACATCAGCTGGCCGTTTTGGCCCCCGGCGGCGATCCGGGAGCCCCTGCCGGCATCGCCGTGTTCGGCCACGGACAGGCCGTGCCGCGTGTGATCGCATTGCCGGGGCCGGCGACCGCGTTGACCGGCGACGGCCACGGCGCGGCCTACCTGGCCGCCCGCGGCGGCTACTTCGTGGTGGACCTGTCCACCGGCCGCACCGCGCAGGTGAATGTCGCCGACGCGGCGAGCGTGGACTTCACCGCGATCGCGCGCCGCGCCGACGGCAAGCTGGTGCTGGGCAGCGCCGACGGCGCCGTGTACACGCTGGCTTCCCCGACCGGCGGCGCGGGCACCGCGGCGGTCGAGAACCGGAAGAAGATCTTCGCCAGGGTCGATTGTCTTGTCACAGAAGGGGATACGACCGTGGTTCTGGATCGCGGGCAGACCTCGGTGACGACGATCGGCGCCGACGGTCGTGCCGCGCAGTCGCTGCGGGCCGGCGAGGGCGCGACGACGATGGCCGCCGATCCGGTGGGCCGGGTGCTGGTGGCCGACACCCGCGGCGGCGAACTGCTGGTGTACGGCGTCGACCCGCTGATCCTGCGCCAGGCCTATCCGGTGCGGCAGGCCCCGTACGGATTGGCCGGCTCTCGCGATTTGGCGTGGGTGTCACAAACCGCATCGAATATGGTTATTGGTTACGATTTGTCAACCGGAATTCCCGTCGAAAAGGTGCGTTACCCAACTGTGCAGCAACCCAACTCGTTGGCCTTTGACGAGGCTTCGGACACCTTGTACGTGGTGTCGGGGTCCGGGGCGGGAGTTCAGGTCATCGAGCACGCGGCGGGCACGCGTTGACTGCGGCGCGGTGGAGCCGGCTGCCGACGGGCTGGGACACGGATATGTCCGACGACTACGAGTGGGTGCCGTTGCGCCTGCCGCCGGAAGTGACCAGGCTCAGTGCCTCGATCCGATTGTCCATCGAGGCTGAATATCGAGGCTGGGAGCTGACCCGGGTGCGCCTCTACACCGACGGCAGCAGGCGGGTGTTGTTGCGCCGCAAGAAATCTCGTGTCGCTGACCGGCGGCCCGATCAGCCGGAACTGTGACGGTGCACGAGCGGCGCGACGGCGGTCTTGGCGTGTATGCCCTGCTGCGCCGGCTGTTTTTCTTGATCCCGCCCGAGCGCATTCACACGCTGGTGTTCGCCGCACTACGCGGCGCGACCGCCGCCGGGGTGTTGCGGCGACTGCTGCACCGGCTGCTGGGCCCGACCGATCCCGTGTTGGCCAGCACGGTGTTCGGCGTGCGCTTTCCCGCACCGCTGGGGCTGGCCGCCGGCTTCGACAAGGACGGCATGGGGCTGCTCACTTGGGGCGCCTTGGGTTTCGGGTATGCGGAGGTCGGGACCGTTACCGCGCACCCGCAGCCCGGCAACCCGGCTCCGCGCCTGTTCCGGCTGCCCGACGACCGGGCGTTGCTCAACCGGATGGGGTTCAACAATCACGGCGCCGGGGAGCTGGCCACCCGTCTCGCCCGCCACCGGCCGGACGTGCCGATCGGGGTCAACATCGGCAAGACCAAGGTCACACCGGCCGACGAGGCCGTCGAGGACTACCGGGCCAGCGCCCGGCTGGTCGGCCCGCTGGCGTCGTATCTGGTGGTCAACGTCAGCTCGCCGAACACACCGGGGCTGCGCGATCTGCAGGCGGTCGAGTCGCTGCGGCCCATCCTGTCGGCCGTCCTGGCCGAGACGTCGGTGCCCGTGCTGGTCAAGATCGCCCCGGATGTGTCGGATTCCGACGTCGACGAGATCGCGGACCTGGCCGTCGAGCTGGGGCTGGCCGGCATCGTCGCGACCAACACCACGGTGTCGCGCGCCGGCCTGCGCACACCCGGAGTCGACGAGCTGGGCCCCGGCGGCATCTCCGGGCCGCCGGTGGCGCGTCGCGCGGCCGAGGTGCTGCGCCGGCTCTATCGTCGGGTCGGCGATCGGCTGGTGCTGATCAGCGTCGGGGGCATCGAAACCGCCGACGACGCGTGGGAGCGGATCACCGCGGGCGCGTCATTGCTGCAGGGCTATACCGGTTTCATTTATGGAGGTGGCTTGTGGCCCAAGCACATTCACGATGGCCTGGCGAGGCGGCTACATGACGGCGGGTTCGCGTCGCTGAGCGCGGCGGTCGGGTCGGCGGCGGCCAAGCCCGATGCTCCGCCGGCCTAGGTCATGCCGCCCCGACTTCTTCGTCGTCTTCCCCGTCGTCACGCAACAGCTCCTCGGGGTGATGGAACGTGTTGATGCGCGGCTGGCCATGGTCGAGATGCGGAGGCGGAATCCATTCGGTAGTGCTGTCCCTGCGTTTTCGGGTGTTCCAACCCTTCTCGTGCAGCTTGTGGTCGGTTCCGCAGGCCAGGGTCAGCTGGTTGATGTCGGTGCGGTGCGTGGTCGCCCACTCCTCGACGTGGTGAACTTCACACCAATACCCGGGCACGTCACAGCCGGGCCGGGTGCAGCCGCGATCCTTGGCGTAGAGCACAATTCGCTGACCCGGCGAGGCCAGCCGTTTGCTGTGATACAGGCCGACCGGTTGGCCCTTGTCGAAGATTGCCAGGTAATGATGTGCGTGGCGGGCCAGTCGGATCACGTCGGACATGGGCAGCAGCGTGCCACCGCCCGTGAGGCCCTTGCCCGCGGCGGCCTCGAGGTCTTTGAGCGTGGTGGTAACGATGATGGTCGCGGGTAATCCATTGTGCTGTCCGAGTTTTCCGCTGGCCAGCAATGCTCGCAGCGCGGCATTGAGCCCATCGTGATTGCGTTGGGCCGGGCTGCGGGTGTCGCGCCGCTCGGCCTCCTCGGTGGTTGGGCCGTCAATGACAGGGCTTTGGTCATCGGGACTGGCGATGCCCGGGGCAGCCAACTTGGCCAGCACCGCGTCGAGGGTCGCACGGGCTTCGGGGGTCAGCCAGCCACTGAGCCGCGACATGCCGTCGGCGTCTTGCTTGCCCAACGTCAGGCCGCGCCGCCGAGCGCGATCCTCGTCGGTGTAGCTGCCGTCCGGGTCGAGGCAATCGGTGAGCCGGTCGGCTAGTTTGGCGACCTGGTCGGGGCGAAACTGAGTGGCCAGTTCAACCAGATGCTTCTCGGCGCATTCTCGGATTTCGATGTCCACCGAACCCGGCAGCTGGTCGAAGAAGCGCTGGATCACCGCCACATGGGCGGCGCCTATCTTGCCGTCGCGCTGGGCCGCGGCCGTTGCCGTCAATAACGGCGGCAGAGGCTCGCCAGTGATCGCGCGCCGCGGCCCTAAATCGGCGGCCTCAGCAATACGCCGGCTGGCCTCGTTACGGGAGATGTGCAGCCGGTCGGCCAATGTTGCGGCCAGCGTGCCGCCGAGCTCATTAGAGTCGGACTGTTCGGCGATCTGATTGATCAGTTCATGCCCCGGGACCCGCAACCGCCGAACCTCGTGTTCGAGTCCCTCCAACAATGCCAGCCGCTCCGGCGTGGTCAGTACCTCAAACGAATGCCCCAGCACGCGCGATACCGCGCACCGCAGCGCGTCGACGTCCTCCTGGATCTCCTCGCGACTGCTCGAACTCATGTTCGAATACTACGACGGCCCACCGACAAGAACGCCCGGCTGTTGCCGCCGACCGACAACACCCGCGATCCGGCAGCTCAGTGCGGCGGACTTCCATTCTCGGATAGGTATTCGGCGACGAAATCCGCTGTGCGGCGGTGCCATTCAAAGTACGGCCGAACCATGGAATGACCCGCGCCCTCGATGCCCACCCACTGCGCGTCCAGCCCGCGCTGGCGGGCTCGTAGCGTCTGGATGCGGGAGCTGTCCGGGTCGGTCTGGGTATCGGCGGTGCCGTGCAGGACCAGCAGTCGGGTCGACGCAGGAATCAGGTCGCCGTCGTCGCGGGGCCAGTACGGCGCCAGCGCGACCATCGCGCCGATCTGTCCACCGGCAGCCAGCCGTGTCGCGACCCGGCCACCCATTGAATGACTAACCAGCACAATGCTTTTCGGCTCGAACCGGTGACGGACACCGTCAAGCGCGGCGGTGGCGTCGGTCACCGCGTCGAAACGCGGACTGTTCCACCCGCGAAGGCGGTACTGGACACGTCGCACCTCGACGCCGCGGCCCAGCCGGCACCGCAACGCGGCAGCGACCAACATCATCCGGACGTTGGCCGGCTGCCACCACCGGGAAGCCTCGTCGCTGCGCACCCTGCCACCCGGCAGGACCAGCACACACGCACGAGGTTTCACGACTTTCATTCGGAGCCGAGGCCGATGTGGTCGGAAAACTCCGCTCAGTTCTGTTCGTAGGTGCCGACGATGTAGGCCCGCGCGATCGCGTGCTGGAACAGGTTGAAGCCGAGAAACGCCGGGCTGGCGTCCTCGCTGAGGTCCAGCTTCTCGACGTCGACGGCATGCACCGCGACGTAGTAGCGGTGCACACCGTGTCCGGGCGGCGGCGCGGCACCGACGTAGCGACGCATGCCGGCGTCGTTGACCAGCTGCTGCGCGCCACCGGGCAGCTCGCGACCGTCTCCGGCGTCCTCGGGCAGCTCGGTCACGTCGGCCGGCAGGTTGGCGACGGCCCAGTGCCAGAACCCGGACAGCGTCGGGGCGTCGGGGTCATAGACGGTGACCGCGAAGCTGCGCGTCTCCTCGGGGAATCCCGACCAACTCAGCTGCGGGCTGACATCTTCTCCCCCGGCGCCCATGATGCCGCTCACCTGCGGCGTGGCCAGCGGCTGACCGTCGGTGATCGAGTTGGAGGTCAGGCTGAACGACGGCAGCTTGGGCAGCGCGTCATACGGGTCGGATGGCAAGCTCATGGAGCTATCCTCTCGTTTCGGTATTTCTGCACTAGCAATGGGTCAGGAAGTGGGCCAGCACTTCGGTGCCGAACCTCAGCGCATCGATGGGTACCCGCTCATCGACGCCGTGGAACAGGGAAGAGAAATCCAATTCCGGCGGCAGCTTCAGCGGCGCGAAGCCGAAGCAGCGAATACCCAAGCGCGCAAAGGCTTTCGCGTCGGTGCCACCGGAAAGCATGTAGGGCACCGTGCGTCCGTCCGGGTCGACCGCCAGCACCGCGGCGTTCATGGCGTCGACAAGATCGCCGTCGAAGCTGGTCTCATACGACGGCAAATCCCTGATCCACTCCCGCGTCACGTCCGGCCCGATCAACTTGTCGATCTCCGCCTCGAACGCGGCCTGCCGGCCGGGCAGGACGCGGCAGTCGACCACCGCTTCGGCGATCCCGGGGATCACGTTGGCCTTGTACCCGGCCTTGAGCATCGTCGGGTTGGCGGTGTCGCGCACGACCGCCTTCAACATGCGAGCCATCGGGCCCAACTTTTCGATCACGCCCTCCAGATCGCCGGATGCGGTGTCGAAGGTCAGACCGGTCTCCTCACTGATGGCGGCCAGGAACTCCACCACGGTGTCGGTCATCACCAGCGGGAACTGATGCCGGCCGATCCGGGCGACCGCCTCGGCGAGGAGGGTGACCGCGTTCCGATCGTTGGCCATCGAGCCGTGCCCCGCCTGACCGCGGGCGGTCAGGCGCATCCACTGCATGCCCTTCTCGGCCGTCTCGATCAGATACAGCCGGCGTTCACCCCCGTCACGCCGGGGCACGGTCAGCGAGAACCCGCCCACTTCGCCGATCGCCTCGGTGATTCCCGCGAACAGCTCGGGGCGATTGTCGACCAGCCAGTGCGCCCCGTAGCGGCCCCCGTGCTCCTCGTCGGCGACAAACGCGAACACCAAATCGCGCGGCGGCACGATGCCCGCCTGTTTCAGCTGGCGCGCGACGACGATCATCATGCCGACCATGTCCTTCATGTCGACCGCGCCGCGGCCCCAGACATAGCCGTCCTCGATCGCGCCGGAAAACGGGTGCACGCTCCAGTCGGCCGGTTCGGCCGGCACCACGTCGAGATGCCCATGGATCAGCAGTGCGCCACGTGAGCTGTCCGCGCCCTTGAGGCGGACGAACACATTGCCCCGCCCGGGTTCGCCGGATTCGAGATATTCGGGCTGGTAGCCGACCTCGGCGAGCTGCTCGGCGACCCAGTGCGCGCATTCGGCCTCGCCGTGCGTGGTCTCGGGTTCACCGGTGTTGGTGGTATCGAACCGGATCAACCTGCTGACGACTTCGACCACATCGTCGCTCGGATGGTTGGGAACGCCGGTCTCAACTGTCACAACCACCTTTCCTACCACTGCCGGGATTACCCGGCTCGGGCAGCGGAACGCTCGGGACTCATCGTCGGCGCGCTAAGTTGGGTCCGCGCGGGCCGATCCGCTAGCCTTAGCTGCCAACTCTCGTTGGTCTGGTCCGAGTGGCGGAATGGCAGACGCGCTAGCTTGAGGTGCTAGTGCCCTACTAATGGGCGTGGGGGTTCAAGTCCCCCCTCGGACACAAACGTGATGGTCGAGTCGGCGCGCTGATCGGCGGCGGGGACTATCGCCAATACGCTTGATACACAGAGCTATACAGGGCACGTAAGATGGAATGCGACCCATGAACCCACGAAACGGCTTCCTCCGCCGAACGGCGACGCGAACCTTCCGCGACCGTCACGAAGCCGGTCGTGCGCTGGCCGAGCAGCTAACCGCCTACCGCGGCAAGGACAACGTGCTGGTGCTCGGACTGGCACGCGGCGGCCTTCCTGTCGCCTGGGAGATCGCCTCCGCGCTGCAGGCCGCACTGGATGTGTTCCTGGTTCGCAAGCTCGGGGTGCCGCGCTTCTCGGAGCTCGCGATGGGCGCACTAGCCAGCGGCGGCGGTGTGGTGATGAACGACAACGTGGTTTCCAGCCTGCACATCACCGACGAGCAGGTGCGCGAGGTGATCGACAGCGAGACGGCCGAGCTGGCGCGACGCGAGCACGCATATCGGGGGGAACGCCCACCCGCCGACCCGCGGGGCAAGATCGTGATCCTGGTCGACGACGGCATCGCCACCGGCGCCAGCATGCTGGCTGCCGTTCGGGCGATCCGGGCAGGTGGGCCGCAATCGATCGTCGTCGCCGTCCCGGTCGGGCCGGAGTCCGTCTGCCGTGAACTCGCCCAGGTGGCCGACGATGTCGTGTGCACGACGATGCCGCCCGTGTTCGAGGCGGTGGGACAGGTTTATGGCGACTTTCACCAGGTCAGCGACGATGAAGTGCGCAAGCTGCTGAATACGCCGACATGCTGAGCCGGATCAGCTACTTGGTGGAGTCGTCGCCGGGTTCGGCGGAAACCGTCGACTCCTTGGTCGAGTCGTCGGCCGCGGTGGCGCCCTCGGCGCTCTCGTCCGCGATTTCCTCGGGGTAGTCGACCGCGTCGTCAGCAGCCGGCTGTTCGTCGTGGCCTTCGACACGGTGCTGCCGTTCGCGCAGTGCGTCGACGATCAGCAGCACCACACCCAGGACGCTGGCGCCGATACACACCCAAGCCACCAGCTCGTTGCTGGTCACTACTGCGAACACCAGGGCGACAAGCCCGATCAGGGCTAGTACCAGCGCAATGATCAGCATCGGTCATCCTCAAGCCGAAGGGCGGGACTGCCAGGTCGGTGTGCACATGCTGTGCCGAACGTGGCGTCCGGCACTACTCCCGGCTAGTTATTACCCCGATTGAATTGGTCGAACCCACCGGCATCCGCGCTCGAGTCGACGGGAGCCGCCGATCCGCGCTGGCCGAGTTCCTCAAGCTGGGACTCGAGGTAGGTCTTGAGCCGGGTGCGGTATTCGCGTTCGAAGGTGCGGAGCTGCTCGAGACGACCTTCCAGCACGGTGCGCTGCTGGTTGATGGTCCCCATGATCTCGGAGTGCTTGCGCTCGGCGTCGGCCTGCAGGGCGTCGGCCTTCTCCTGGGCTTGACGCAACTGCGTCTCGGAGCGGGTTTGGGCGTCGGCCAGCATCGCTTCGGAACGCTGCTTGGCGTCGGCGACCTGGGCATCGGCGGTTTGCCGGGCATCGGTCAGGATCTGGTCGGCGTTGGCGCGGGCGTCGGACAGCATCTTGTCCGATTCGGCCTGAGCAGTGCTGGTCAGCCGGTCGGCGGTGTCCTGGGCCAGGCTCAAGACGCGGGCCGCCTTGATGGCCTGCTCCTCGTTGGTCCCCGTCGCGGCCGGGGCCGGGGCCGGCTTGACCGGTTCGGGTTCGGGTTCGAAGACAGGGGCAGGCCGGGTGGGCGCGGGGGCGGCGGCAGCAGCGGGGGCGGCGGCAGCGACACCGCCACCGGAGGCCAGTTCGCGGTCGAGTTCCTCGATCCGCTGGCGTAGATCGGAGTTCTCTTCGATGAGCCGCGTCAGCTCGTTCTCCACCAGGTCGAGGAATGCGTCGACCTCGTCCTCGTTGTAACCGCGCTTGCCGATAGGCGGCTTACTGAACGCCACATTGTGGACGTCGGCTGGTGTAAGCGGCATTGTTTCGTCCCCTCAAGTTCCTGTCAAACGTTCTCGAAAGTGTAGAACGGAGTGGCAGCGGTTGTGCAACTGCGGCCCATCCTGTCACACCAGACCCGGCGGTTGCCGATTAGCCCAATAAATAAGACCCAATTTCAAACACTAAGAGCCATAAAATCCCAATCCTTAGAATTTGCAAATCGCGCACATCAAACCGAGGCCGAACCGTGGCCAAACTGTCGCGCGGAGCCGCCGGCAGCCGGTGCGGCTTACGCCGCGGCGCCGAAGGCGAGCTGCATGCCGATGAACGCGACCAGCAGAAGCACCATGATGGACAGGTCGAAGCGGACCGCTCCAATAGTGAGTTGAGGGATCAGCCGACGCAGCAGTTTCACCGGCGGATCAGTGATCGACATGATGATCTCCAGGATCACCACGGTGATGCCCGTGGGATGCCAGTCACGGCTGAACGAGCGGATGAACTCGACGACGACCCGAGCGATGAGCAGCAGCCAAAAGATAAACAGCGCAAACCCAAGGATCTGAAAGAACAGCACCAACGAGAGCCCGACCTTACCGATGAGACGTCAATCCCCGCGCGATAGCGCGGCAACCGCAAGAGTACCGACTCACCTATGGGTCGACATCTGATACGCCCTGCATCGGCAGCTGGGTGGCTGATGCCCAACGCCGCTGCCGAGCGGGGCGGATGTGGTTATTGGTAAGCGTAGAAGCCGGTTTCGGCGATCCGCCGGCGCTCTTCGGGTGTCACGTCTACGTCGGCGGGCGACAGCAGGAAGACCTTGGTCGCGACCTTGTCGAACGAGCCGCGCAGGGCGAACGCCAGCCCGGCCGCGAAGTCCACCAGCCGTTTCGCATCGGCGTTGTCCATCGACACCAGGTCCATGATCACCGGGGTGCCGTCGCGGAACCGCTCACCGATGGTGCGGGCCTCGCTGTAGTCCTTGGGCCGCAGCGTCGTGATCTTCGACAGCGGGTGGCCCTCTTCGAACATCATCGCCATCCGGCGCGGGTCCATGGCCAGGGCGCCGCGGGTGGAGCCGCGCAACCACGACCCCAGGCGCGGCCGGCTCATCTCCGGCCCGCGGTCGAACTCGCGCGGATGAACAGCACCGTAGCGCGGCTCGTCCGGGTATCCGCCGCGGTAACCGGCCGGCGCGTAGTCGCCCGCCTCGCCACGTGGGTCGTCGTAGTCGGGGCCGTCATAGCCGCGGCCGTAACCGTCATCGAAGCGAGCACGCGGGAAACCGCGGGAAGGTGCGCGGTCGTCGTAATACTCGTCTTCGTAGTCGTCCATTGGGGCCATACCGAAATAGGCCTTGACCTTGTGCAGTGTGCTCATTGCGTACGACCCCTTCTAGCCCCTGGGATTTCTGTTGTCTGTGATGAAGGTGTGACTACAGTGACTACTCACGGTGACGGTAGCCGCCGTGCACCCAATAGCGCGGTACCGACACGCACACACGTTGAACCGTGTTTCACCGCAATTTCGAAATCGTTGGACATGCCGGCGGACAAACCGACCGCATTCGGGTGCGTTTCGAGCACCCGGCGGTGCTCGGATTGCAGCCGGTCAAAGGCCGCGGCGGGGTCGGCGTCCAGCGGCGGAATGCCCATCAACCCGACCAGTTCCAGGCCTTGCGACTGCTCGACCTGCGCACAGACCTCGTCGAGGATTCCCGGCGTGGCGATGTAAATGCCACCGCGCGAGACATCGCCGTCCAGGCTCACCTGAACGTAAACGCGTAGCGGGTGCTGCCGTCCACCCTCGGCCAACGTCGCAGTCACCGCCCGGTCCAGCGCCGTCACCAGTTGTGTGCCGTCGACCGAATGCGCGGTGTGCGCCCAGCGGGCCAGCGAACGCGCCTTCTTACGCTGAATCTTTCCCACCATGTGCCACTGCAACTCTCGAGAATCCGGTCTCCCGGAAGCCACAGAAGCCGCCGCCAACCGAGTGAGTTCCGCCACTTTTGCCGCCGCTTCTTGTTCCCTCGATTCACCGACCGCGCGACAACCCAATCGAGACAAAATCGCGACATCGGTTGCAGGAAAGAATTTGGTAATTGGCAGAAGTTCAATTTCGCCGACATTGCGACCCGCCGCTTCCGCGGCTGCCGCTAGTCGCGAACGCACTGCCGCCAAGGCGTGAGTCAATTCCGTTTCGCGGTCGCCCTGACCCGCTCCCGAGTCCGACATTCCAACCGCCATTGCGGTCACTCCATCCAGACCAGTGACGCCAGCCGCCCAGTCGGCGCATCCCGGCGATGGCTGAACAGAGCACCGTCGGCCACCGTGCAGCGCGGATCGATGTCGATCGAGGTGACACCCAAATCTCTTAGCTGACAAGCGATTCCGGCCCGAAGGTCGAGGCCGGGCGTTCCGCGTTCAGTAGTGGCGCGACTGCCCGGCAGGGCCGCCTCGACCTCGTCGGCCATCGCTGCGGGCACTTCGTAGTTGCGTCCGCTGACCGCGGGGCCGAGCAGCGCCGAGATGTCGTCGGGTTGCGCGCCCAGCTTCAGCATCGCCTCCACCGTGCGGGCCACCACTCCCCGCTGCGCGCCCACGCGCCCGGCGTGCACCGCCGCGGCCACCCCTGCCCGCGCATCGGCCAGCAACACCGGCACGCAGTCGGCCGTCACCACGGCCAACGCCAGTCGGGGGGTGCGCGTCACCAACGCGTCGGTGTCGTCGAACGCGGCATCCCGTGGCTCGTCTACGACCTCGACCCGATCGCCGTGGATCTGGTTCATCCACACCACCCGGTCGGTGCCTACGCCGATGGCGCGGGCCAGCCGAACGCGGTTGGCGGCCACCGCCGCGGGGTCGTCACCGACATGGTCGCCGAGGTTGAAGGTGTCGAAGGGCGGCTTCGAGACGCCGCCCGCGCGGGTGGTCGTCACCCGCCGGATGCGAACGCTCACCTGACCAGTATCGGAGATCCCCTGCCGACCGGCCGTCCCCGACGCGTGGCCGGGGCCGAAGGTCGGGCGCATGTCCGTTCTCAGCGGCGCATGAAGGGCGGCACATCGACGTCGTCGTCATCGCCACCGATATTCAACGTCGAACCGTTGGTGTGCACCGGGACGCTGACGGCGTCGACCGGCTCGAACAGCGTCGACGTGAGCTTGCCCGCCTTCGCCGACTCGATCCGGTGCGCACCGCCGGCCTTCTCCGCCTTATCGGCAGTACTGCCGATAACGGTTTTACGCCCGGATCCGGCCGCGTCGAAGCCCGCCGCGATGACGGTGACGCGCACCTCGTCGCCCAGCGAGTCGTCGATGACGGTTCCGAAGATGATGTTGGCGTCCGGATGGGCGGCGTCCTGCACCAGCGAAGCCGCCTCGTTGATCTCGAACAGGCCCAGGTCGCTACCGCCGGCGATCGACATCAGCACGCCCTGCGCGCCCTCCATCGACTGTTCCAGCAGCGGTGAGTTGATGGCGATCTCGGCGGCCTTGAGCGCCCGGCCCTCGCCGCGGGCCGAACCGATGCCCATCAGCGCGGTGCCGGCACCGTTCATGATGCCCTTGACGTCGGCGAAGTCGACGTTGATCAGGCCGGGCGTGGTGATCAGGTCGGTGATGCCCTGGACACCGTTGAGCAGCACCTCGTCGGCGCTGCGGAACGCGTCCATCAGCGACACCGCGGCGTCGCCCATCTGCAGCAGTCGGTCGTTGGGGATGACGATCAGGGTGTCGCAGCTCTCTCGCAGCGAGCCGATGCCGTTTTCGGCCTGGTTGCTGCGCCGCTTGCCCTCGAACGAGAACGGCCGGGTGACCACACCGACGGTCAGCGCGCCCAGCTTGCGCGCAATGCTGGCTACGACGGGTGCGCCACCGGTGCCGGTTCCGCCACCTTCGCCGGCGGTGACGAACACCATGTCCGCCCCGCGCAGCAGCTCTTCGATCTCGTCCTTGGCGTCCTCGGCGGCCTTGCGCCCGACCTCCGGGTCGGCGCCGGCGCCGAGTCCTCGGGTGGACTCACGGCCCACGTCGAGCTTGACGTCGGCATCGCTCATCAACAAAGCCTGCGCATCGGTGTTGATCGCGATGAACTCAACGCCCTTGAGGCCCTGTTCGATCATCCGGTTGACGGCGTTGACGCCGCCGCCACCGATACCCACAACCTTGATGACGGCCAGGTAGTTGTGCGGGGGGGTCATCATCTCGTCTTCCTCCCTGGTGGGGATTCGGTTCTACCGGAACGGTGGCGGTTCCCCTGGCAAACTCTCAACCTCAACCATAGAGTTAGAGTTATGTCAAGTAGTTCCGCGCAACCAGAACGGTATGGGCACGACACGCGCTAACCCTGCAGGCGCGCCGACGCGCCGCGCGCAAATTTTGGTCAATTTTTTCGTGTTTAGCCTGCCCGGAGCGGGGAAAGACAACGGGCCGCTACTTGACGGTTGGCAAATCGGGGCTGGACACGTCGTAGGTCTTGCCCGGCTGGGTGAGCAGCGCGGCCAGCTTCTCTGCCTTTTCGTCCGTCCGGTCCGTCGTCCCCCAGATCACCACTCGCCCATCGCCCAGCGTGAGGGTGATCGAGGCCAACGACGGCGCCGCGATCCGGCCCACCTGACCCGCGACCTCGGGTCGCAGCGCCAGCAGCACCTGTAACGCGGCCTTGGTCGTCGGGTCGGTCGGCCCGGGGTTGGCGACGTCGATATACGGCAGCGCCGGCGGTGGCGGTCCGGTCGCGAAATCGACGCCGTCGCGGTCGAACAGGTGCGGCCCGTCGGGAAAGTCCTTCACTACCACGGGAACTCGCTCGACGATCGTGATCCGCAGCGCCGACGGGTACTGACGCTGCACCCGGGCGCTGGCCACCCGGCGGATCGCCGCCACCCGGTCGGCGACCTGGTTGGTGTTGATCTGCAGCAGCGGCGTCCCGACCCGCACCTGTGCTGCGTCGAGGACCTCCTCGCGGGTCACCGCGCCGGTGCCGGTGACGACGATGTTGCGCGCCGACATCACGGGCGCGAAGTAGAGAATCAGCGCCAGCCCGACTCCGACGATCACCAGCATCACCGTGGCGAGCAGCATCTTCAAGCCCCGGACGACGCCGCGCCCAACGGGTTTGGGTTGGTTGACGATGCGGCCGCTGACCCGGCGCTTGGCTTCGCGGCGAGCTTCCTCGATCGCGGTGGCCCGGGCCTGCGCGGCGCGACGTTCGGCCCGTTCGCGGCGCTCCCGGCGGCGCGGCCCCTCGAATTCGGCTTGCTCGGCCTCGGTTTGATCGTCTTCCGGTTGGGCTTCTTCGACGGGGACCGGTTCGGTGACCGCGTTCTCGACCGGATCGGCGGCCCCGTCGGGCGGCTCGGTGGGCTCGCCGGGGTTGGTGGCCGAGCGGGCGACCAGGTCGGTGGGCGTGGGCTCGTTGGGCTCGGTCACCGCAACACCCCAGGCGCGCCGGGCGCGCTGCGATTGGCCCGCACCCGTAGCGCCGTCACGATCTCGGGCCCCAGCAGCGTCACGTCACCGGCGCCCATCGTGACGATGACGTCGCCGGGACCGGCGGCGGCGGCCACCTGCTCGGCGACCGCGGAGAAATCCGGCAGGTAGTGCGCCGGCACGCTGACGTGCTCGGCGACGCTGGCCCCGCTGACACCGGCCAACGGCTGTTCGCGGGCGCCGTACACGTCGAGAACGAACACCTCGTCGGCGGCGTTGAGTGCGCGACCGAAGTCAGCGGCGAAAGCCTTTGTCCGCGAATACAAGTGGGGCTGGAACACCACCAGCGTGCGCCCCTCCCCGCCCTGCTCGACGACGGTGCGGACCGCTGCCAGCGTCGCGGCGATCTCGGTCGGATGGTGGGCGTAGTCGTCGAACACCCGCACCGACCCCACCGCTGCGACCAGTTCGAAGCGGCGACGCACGCCCTCGAAACCGGCCAGTCCGTCGAGCGCCTGATCGGCCGGGGCGCCGACCTCGATCGCGGCCAGCAACGCACCCAGTGCGTTGAGCGCCATATGCCGTCCGGGCACCGACAGGCGCATCGCGCGCACGGGTTCTGAGCCCAACTGGAAGTGTGCGACGGCTCCGGTGCCCTGCTGCTCCCACGACAGCAGCGTCCCGGCCAAGTCCTGGCCCGGCTCTCCTTGCGACCCGGATCCGTAGCGCAGCACCCGAATTCCCAGTTCGCTGCTGCGCTCGGCCAGCGCGGCCGCCCCGGGGTCGTCGGCGCACACCACCAGCGCGCCGCCCGGAGCCAGCCGCTCCACGAAGGCATCGAAGACCGCGACGTAGGCGTCGGCGCTGCCGTAGAAATCCAGGTGATCGGTCTCGATGTTGGTGACCACCGCGACGTTGGGCGTGTACTCGAGCAGCGAGCCGTCGCTTTCGTCGGCCTCGGCGACGAAACAATCGCCGCTGCCGTGGTGGGCGTTGGTGCCGGCCTCACCGAGATCCCCGCCCACCGCGAACGACGGGTCGCGCCCGCAGTGCTGCAGGGCCACGATCAGCATCGACGTCGTCGTGGTCTTGCCGTGGGTGCCGGTCACCATCAGCGTGGTGAGCCTGTCCATCAGCTTGGCCAGGACCGCCGGCCGCAACAGCACCGGTATGCCGCGGCGCCGGGCCTCGACCAGTTCGGGGTTGGTCTTCGGGATGGCGGCGTGGGTGGTGATGACCGCGGTCGCGCCGCCGGGCAGCAGGTCCAGTGACGACGGGTCGTGTCCGATCCGGATCAGCGCGCCCCGGGCCCGCAGCGCGTGCACGCCGCGGGACTCCTTGGCGTCCGACCCCGACACCTGCCCGCCCCGGTCCAGCAGGATGCGGGCGATGCCCGACATTCCGGCTCCCCCGATGCCCACCATGTGCACCCGCTGCAGTTCGGGCGGCAACTGATCGGCGGTCACGGCGTTTTCCCGGCCCTCCGGCCGGACCGCGGCCCCCTATCACGTGCTTGCCGCGCGACGTCCAGCGCCGCCTGGGCGACCTGGCGCGCAGCATCCCGATGCCCCACCCGCGCGGCGGCCGCGGTCATCGAAGCCAGCCGCGGCGGGTCGTTGAGCAGCCCGCTCACCTCGCGGGCGACCAGCTCCGGCGTCAGGACAGCGTCGGGGATCACCATGCCGCCCCCGGCGTTGACCACCGGCAGCGCGTTGAGGCGCTGCTCGCCGTTGCCGATCGGGAGCGGGACGTAGATCGCGGGCAGACCGACGGCCGACACCTCGGCGACCGTCATCGCCCCGGAGCGGCAGATGGCGAGATCGGCGGCCGCATAGGCCAGGTCCATCCGGTCCAGGTAGGGCACCGCCCGGTAAGGCGGGTCGCCGTCTCGGGGTTCGCGCAGCTCGAGGGTGTTCTTGGGCCCGTGTGCGTGCAGCACGGACACGCCCGCGGCGGCCAGGTCGGCGGCGGCCGCCGAAACCGCGCGGTTGAGGGATACCGCGCCCTGCGAACCGCCGAACACCAGCAACACTCTCGCGTCGGCGGCGAACCCGAAGTGCTGGCGCGCCTGTGCCCGCAGCGCCGCGCGATCCAGTGTGGTGATGGTGGCCCGAACCGGGACCCCGACCACTTCGGCATGCCGCAGCCCGGAATCCGGCACCGCGGACAGCACCCGGTCCGCGGTGCGGGCGCCAACCCGGTTCGCCAGCCCGGCGCGGGCGTTGGCCTCGTGGATCACCACCGGGATACGGCGTCGGAACCGGGGGAACCCCAGGGCGGCCAGGTAGGCCGGGAGGGCCACGTAGCCGCCGAAACCCACCACCACGTCGGCGTCGACGGCGTCGAGCACCGAGCGGGTCTCCCGGACGGCGCGCCACACCCGCGGTGGCAGCCGGGCCAGGTCACCACTGGGTTTACGTGGCAGCGGCACCGGAGTGATCAGCTCGAGGTGGTAGCCGCGTTCGGGAACCAGCCTGGTCTCGAGGCCGCGCGCGGTGCCCAATGCGGTGATCCGGACGTGCGGATCCAGCGCACTCAGGGCATCGGCGACGGCCATCGCGGGCTCCACATGGCCGGCGGTGCCGCCGCCGGCCAGCACGACCGACAACGCGGCACCGGCGGGCGAGGGACGTACCCCCTGCCCGCCGGTCGGCTCCTTGATCGTGTGGTTCACCCGTAACGCTGACCTTCCAATGCGCGAGCGCGCCGTGTTTGACGCCGACCGGCTCCCTGTCGCGGGTAGCGCTGGCCAGATCCATGATGCCCTGAACGCGGGTCCGTCCGGGCGGCTGTCCGGCCGAAAACCGGCTGCAGTGGCGGTTCGGGTTTGCGGGCGCCCTTTCGGGCGGGTGGCTGCGGGGCCTTGCGGGCACGTCCCGCGGCGGGCGGTCGCGGCTTTTGCGGCTGCGATCGCTTGCGATCACGAAACGACTCGATACGGCTCGGCACATACGGCTCCGGCAGTGGCAGTCGCAGCAGCCGGTTCATCTTGTCGTCACGCCCGGCGCGCAGCGTGGCGACGGCCTCGGGTTCATGTCGTGCGGCATTGCACATGATTCCGATCATGAAAAGCGTTGCGGCCGTGGATGTTCCGCCAGCGGATATCAATGGCAGCTGCAGACCGGTCACCGGCAGCACGCCGATCACGTAGCCGATGTTGATGAAGGCCTGCCCGAGGATCCACATCGTGGTGGTGGCGGTCAGCAGCCGCAGGAACGGGTCGGCCGACCTGCGCGCGATCCGCATCCCGGTGTAGGCGAACAACCCGAACAGTGCCAGCAGGCCGAACGCGCCGATGAAGCCGAGCTCCTCGCCGATGATCGCGAAGATGAAGTCGTTGTGCGCGTTGGGCAGGTAGTTCCACTTGGCGGTGCCCTGGCCGAGACCGTCGCCGAAGATGCCGCCGTGGGCCAGCGCGAACTTAGCCTGTCGGGCCTGATAGCCGGTGTCCTGCGGGTCGTTCTCGGGGTTGATCCACGACCGCACCCGGTCCGACCGGTAACCGGCCGACATCGCCAAGACCGCGCCGGCCATGAAGACCGCGAGCAGCGACGTGGCGAAGACGCGCAGCGGCAGCCCGGCGTACCACAACAGGGCCAGCAGGATGATGCCCAGCGACACCGTCTGCCCGAGGTCGGGCTGGGCCACGATCAGCCCCAGCGCGATGACCGCGGCCGGCACCAGCGGAATCAGCATCTCGCGCAGCGAGGCTCGCTCCATGCGCCGGGCCGCCAGCAGGTGCGCACCCCAGATCGCGAAGGCGATTTTGGCCAGCTCAGAGGGCTGCATCGATAAGCCGGCAACGACGAACCACTTCCGCGAGCCGTTGGCGAGGTTTCCGATTCCGGGAACGAGCACCAGCACCAGCAAGATGATGGTGATCAGGTACCCGGGGAAGGCCACCCGGCGGATGAACCGCACCGGCACGCGCATGGCGAAATAGGCGCCAAAGACGCCGATGACCGTCCACAGCACCTGCTTGCCGAAGATCACCCACGCCGATCCGTCGTCGCCGTAGGACCGCACACCCGACGCCGACAGCACCATCGTCAGGCCCAGCGTGGTCAGCAATGCGGTGATGGCGATGATCAGGTGAAACGAGGTCATGGGCCGGCCCAGCCAGGCGCCGAACCGGGCGCGGGGACTGTGCTGCGAGTCTGTGACCTTGGCTTTCGCGGCCGCCGGGGCCGCTTCCACGGGCGCCTCGCCCGACTCGGCGGGGTCCGTGGTTTCCAACGCGTCGGTCGGAGCCTCGGCATCTTCCGCCGGGTCGTCGGCGACGGCCTCCGCCGCCTCGCCCTGCTCGGCCGGCACGGTCCCGTTCTTTTTCTTGCCCCGACGTAGGCGCCGGGTCATCGCGTTACCCACAACCCGCCTACCGCAGCGCCGCGCGTACGGCGGCCGCGAATGCGTCACCACGGTCTGCGTAGCTGCTGAACTGGTCAAACGACGCCCCCGCCGGCGCCAGCAGCACCGTATCCCCTGCCATTGCCAAATCACGAGCCGCGGCCACCGCTGCGGTCATCACGCGAACGCCGAGAGTTTCCCCCGCACTGTCAACTTTTGTCACATCAGCATCAGCAGTCGCATGCATACCAGCATCCTCGCCTGTCACAACCTGCACGACCGGGACATCGGGCGCGTGTCGCGATAACGCCTCGGCAACCTCTTGGCGATCGCGGCCGATGAGCACCGCGCCGACCAGCCGGGATGCGATTCTGGCGACCTCGGCGTCCAGCGATGCGCCCTTGAGCAAACCGCCGACCACCCACACCACCCGCGGGTAGGCCATTACCGACGCCTCGGCGGCGTGCGGGTTGGTGGCCTTCGAGTCGTCGACAAAGCGGATCCCGTCGGCCACCGCGACGACTTCGCAACGATGCCGGCCCAGCTGAAAGGTCGAGACGGCCTCGGCGATCGCGTCGGCGGGCACACCGACGCTGCGGGCCAGCGCCGCCGCGGCCAGGGTGTCGAGCACGCCGACCGGGCCCGGCACCGGGATGGACGCGGCCGGCAGCAGGGCCAGGTCGTCGGCAAACGCGCGGTCGACCAGCTGCCCGTCCCGCACGCCGAGCTCCCCCGCGGCCGGCTCGCCCAGCCGGAAACCGGCCCGCACCGGCGCCGCCGCGGTGCTCAGCAATGCGGCGGCCCGGCTGTCGTCCAGCCCGACCACCGCTACCCGGCCGTCCAGAACCCGGGCCTTCGCCGCGGTGTATTCGGCCATCGACGAATGCCAATCCAGGTGGTCCTCGGCGATGTTGAGCACCACGCCCGCCTCCGGCCGCAGCGAGGGGGCCCAGAACAGCTGAAAGCTCGACAGCTCGACGGCCAGCAAGTCGGCCGGCTGGTCCAGGACGTCGAGCACGGGGTCGCCGATGTTGCCGCACAGCAGGCTGCGCCGTCCCCCGGCGATCAACATCGCATGCAGCATCGACGTCGTCGTGGTCTTGCCGTTGGTGCCGGTCACCACCAGCCAGCGGCGCGGTGTCCCATAGGAGCCCGCGGCGTCCAGCCGCCAGGCCAGCTCCACGTCACCCCAGATCGGCACGCCTGCCGCCGCGGCGGCGGCCAGCACCGGCGCCGACGGCTGGAATCCGGGGCTGGTGACGACCAGCGCATAGTCGGCGATGTGCGCAATCGCTGTCGCCGGATCGACTGTCGCAACACCGCTTTCGGCGTAGGGGCGCAGCATGGCCGGATCGTCGTCGCACAGCGTTGCCGCGGCACCGAACCGGGTCAGCGCACCCAGAATTGCCCGGCCGGTCACCCGGGCACCGGCGATCAGGACGGGCGCACCCGCCACCAAGGGTTCGAGCCCGGGCATCTCACGCGCCGACCGTGGCGAGCCACTCACCGTAGAACAGCGCCACGCCCAGGCCGCACGCGATCGCGGTGAGCAGCCAGAAGCGGATGATCACCGTCGTTTCCGCCCAACCGCTCAACTCGAAATGGTGATGGAAGGGCGCCATCCGGAACACCCGGCGCCCGGTGGTCCGGAAGGTCAAGATCTGCAGCACCACCGAGGTGATCTCGGCGACGAACAGCGAACCCAGCACCACCGCGAGGATCTCGGTGCGGCTGGTGACGGACAAACCCGCGATGATGCCGCCCAGCGCCAGCGAGCCGGTGTCGCCCATGAAGATCTTGGCGGGCGCGGCATTCCACCACAGGAACCCGATGCACGCGCCCGCGGTCGCGGCCGCGACGATCGCCAGGTCCAGCGGATCGCGCACGTTGTAGCAGCCCAGACCCGGCGCCGTGGCGCACGCGTTGCGGTACTGCCAGAAGGTGATCAACACGTAGGCGCCGGTGACCATCACCATGCAGCCCGCGGCCAGCCCGTCCAGGCCGTCGGTGAAGTTGACCGCGTTGGACCAGGCGCTGACGACGATCACGCAGAACAGCACGAACAGCCCCGGAGCCAGTGCGACGGTGGCGATTTCGCGCACGTAGGACAGATCCGCGCTGGCCGGCGTCAAGCCGTTGGCGTTGTGGAATCCCAAGACCAGGACACCGAACAGCACCGCGGCCGCGATCTGCCCGACCGTCTTGGCCGTCTTGTTCAGCCCCAGGTTGCGCGACCTGCGGATCTTGATCAGGTCGTCGAGGAAGCCGACGCCGCCCAGCACGGTGGCCAGGCCCAACACCAGCAGGCCCGATGCGGAAACGCCTTCGCCGTCAAACGCCAGCCCGGCGAGATGGGTGCCCAGGTAGCCGGCCCAGATGCCCGCCAGGATCGCCACACCGCCCATCGACGGCGTGCCGCGTTTGGTGTGGTGGCTCGGCGGGCCGTCCTCACGGATCTGGTGGCCGAACCCCTGCTTGGTGAACAGCCGGATCAGCGCCGGGGTCAGCAGGATCGACACGGTCAGGGCGATCGCGACGGCGACGAGGATCTGTCTCACGGCCGAGCCCCACTGTCGGCGGCCAGCGCCTCGGCCAGCGCGCCCAGGCCGGCGGCGTTCGACGCCTTCACCAGGACGACATCGCCGGGCTGCAGTTCGGCCCGCAATAACGCCAGGGCGGCGTCGCCGTCGGCCACGTTCACGGCCCCTCTATCGCCGGACGCGCCCCACGAGCCCTCCATGACTGCAGCGTGGTGCATCGCGGTTACCGACCTCCCCGTTCCCACGACAACAAGTCGAGACACATCTAAGCGCACCGCCAGCCGGCCGATGGCATCGTGCTCGGTTATCGCGTCCTCGCCGAGCTCGGCCATCTCGCCCAGCACCGCCCAGCTGCGTCTCTGGCTCGTTCCACCGCGGGCGACCTGGGCCAGCGCCTGCAGTCCCGCCCGCATCGAGTCGGGGTTGGCGTTGTAGGCGTCGTCGATGACGGTCACCCCGTCGGAGCGGTCGGTCACGTGCATGCGGTGCCGCGACACCGGGCCGGCCGCGGCGAGCGACGCGGCGATCTGCTCGACGCTGGCGCCGCATTGCAGCGCGACCGCACTGGCACACAACGCATTGGTGACCTGGTGTTCGCCGTAGACGCCGAGCTGTACCTCGGCTTCCAGGGCGCCTCGCGCGTCCATCGCGTGCAGGGTAAAGCGCGGCCTGGCCAATTCGTCCAGCGACACGCCTTCGGCCCAGACGTCGCTGGGCCCCGAATCGGTGTGGCTGGCCCGGCTGACCCGCACCACCCGGCCCGAGCCGACATGCGCCATTGCCGCCACCGACGGGTCGTCGACATTGAGGATGACCACACCTGACGGCGGAACAGCTTGTGGCAGTTCAGATTTCGTTCGCGCGATGGCCTCCCGCGAGCCGAACTCGCCGAGATGCGCGGTGCCGACGTTGAGCACGACGCCGATTGCGGGCGGGGCGATCTGCGCCAGGGCGGCGATATTGCCGGGATGGCGTGCCGACATCTCCAAAACCAGGTAGTCGGTGCTGCGCGTGGCACGCAGCACCGTCCAGGGATGACCCAGCTCGTTGTTGAACGATCCCGGCGGGGCCACCACTTCACCCAGCGGTTCGAGCAGCGCGGCCACCAGGTCTTTGGTCGACGTCTTTCCCGACGAGCCGGTGATCCCGATGATCGTCAGGCCGCCGGCCACCAGCTCCTCTGCCACCACTTTGGCCAGCTTGGCCAGCGCGCCCAGCACTGCGGCACCCGAGCCGTCGGGATCGTGCTCGAGCACCCCCGCCCGCGATCCGGAGGCACCCTCGGGGGCAACCACGATGGCGGGAACCCCGACCGGCCGCGCCGCCAGCACCGCCACCGCGCCGGCCGCTACGGCCGAGGCCGCATGGTCGTGGCCGTCCGAGCGCGCCCCCGGCAGCGCCAGGAACAGCCCGCCCGGACCGACGACGCGCGAGTCGAATTCGACGGTCCCGGTGACGTGGAGTTCCGCGGCGTCCTGCGGCGAGATGCCGGCCAGCGTGCCGCCGACGATCTCGGCGATCTGCGCGACGGTCAGGTCGATCATCGGCGTGCCCCGCGGCGGTCTTCCAGCGCGGCGGCCAGCTCGACTCGGTCGTCGAACGGGCGGACCACATCGCCGGTGCGCTGCCCGGTTTCGTGGCCTTTGCCGGCGATCAGCACCACGTCGCCGGGGCCGGCCCAGCCGACGGCGTGCCTGATCGCGTCGCGCCGGTCGGCGATCTCGACCACCTGCGCTTTCGAGCCGGCTTCCGCTGCGCCGGCGACGATCTCGCGCCGGATCGCCGCGGGATCCTCACTGCGCGGGTTGTCGTCGGTGACGATGACCAGGTCGGCCAGCTCGGCGGCGACGCCGCCCATCGGCCCCCGCTTGCCCGGGTCCCGATCGCCACCGGCGCCGAACACCACCGCCAGCCGTCGACCCGGCTGGCGCAGGGTGGTCAACACCGCCCGCAGCGCGCCGGGCTTGTGGGCGTAATCGACGAGGGCGAGGAAATCCTGGCCGCAGTCGATGTCTTCCAACCGCCCCGGAACTCGGGTATCCAGCAGCCCCGCCGATGCCTGCTCCGGCGAGACCCCGACAGCATCCAGAATAGCCAGTGCCACAAGGCAATTGGCGATGTTATAGGCGCCGGTCAGTCGAATGGCGACACGGTGTTGGCCACCGGCGGGGTCGACGGCGGTGAACTGTTGTCCCCCGGCACCCGTCGACGCCACGTCCGTCGCGCGCCAGTGCGCCGGTTGGCCGGTGGCACTGACCGTGATCGCGTCCGCGGCGCGCGCGGCCATCGCACGTCCGGCGTCGTCGTCGATGCACACGACGGCCCGGCGGGCGTGCAGCGGTGAGTTCGGATCGAACAACACCGCCTTGGCTTCGAAGTAGTCGGCCATGGTGGGGTGAAAGTCGAGGTGGTCGCGGGACAGGTTGGTGAATCCGCCCACCGCGAAACGGGTTCCGTCGACCCGGCCCAACGTCAGCGCGTGACTGGAGACCTCCATGACGACGGTGTCCACCCCGCGCTCGCCCATCGCGGCCAGCATCGCCTGCAGCGCGGGCGCCTCGGGAGTGGTCAGGGCGCTGGGGATGTCGGCGCCGTCGATACGGATGCCGATGGTCCCGATCAGCCCCGCGGTGTGGCCGCCGGCGCGCAGACCAGACTCGACCAGATATGTGGTGGTGGTTTTGCCGGAGGTGCCGGTGATCCCGATCACCGTCACCCGCTCGGACGGGTTTTCGTACACGGTGGCGGCCAGCCCGCCGAGGACGCGGCGCGGCGCGGGATGCACCAAGGTCGGCACGGTGCCGGCCAGAGCGCCCATCTCGGCGACCCCGGCCGCGTCGGTGAGCACCGCGACGGCACCACGTTCGATCGCGTCGCCGGCATAGCTGGCGCCGTGGGTGGCCGAGCCGGCCAGCGCGGCGAACAGGTCACCGGGCAACACGTCCTGAGCGCGCAGCGTCACGCCGGTGATCGCCACGTCCGGCACGGCGCCGCCACCCGCCGGCAGCGCGCCCACTTGCGCCGCCAGCGCAGGCAGTCGCACGCCCGCACCCCGGCTGGGGCGCAGCTCAGTGGACACCTGCACGTGCGGTCACACCTCCCTGGGACACCGCGTAATCGCCATGATCAGCCATGACACCCTATCGAGACGCGCCCGGCCCTGCGGCACGCCCGCGCTCCCGTCGAGTGTGCATCCAGCGCCTTCACTGTGTCCTGACGGCGGGAAAGGGCCCGAATTCCGCCCTGAGACCGCACGCTCGACGACCCGGGTGGGCCCTAGGTGGCCTGCAGGGTCAGCGGCGGTCCCGGGTCGGGTGAGAGCGGGACGTTCTCCCGCTGCATCAGCCAGCCGGCGATGTTGTGGAACAGCGGCGCCGCCGAGTGACCGGGCGTACCGTCCGCGTTGCGATCGGGGTTGTCCATCATGATGCCGATCACGTAGCGAGGATTGTCGACGGTGGCCATCCCCGCGAAGGTGATCCAGTAGACGTTGTCGAAGTAGCAGCCACAGCCCGGGTTGATCTGCTGGGCGGTACCCGTCTTGCCGGCCATCTGGTAGCCGGGCACCGCGGCCGCGGCGCCGGTCCCCTGCTGGTAGCCCATCGGATCGTGTTGCACCACGGCACGCAGCATCTGCCGCACGGTCTGCGCGGTCTGCTGCGAAACCACCCGAACGCCTTCCGGGTGCGCTTCTTCGGTCCGGGTGCCGTCGGAGGCGACGGTGGCCTTGATGATTCGGGGCGGGATCCGCACCCCGTCGTTGGCGATGGTCTGGTACATGTCGGTCATCTGTAGCAGGGTCATCGAAAGACCTTGGCCGATAGGCAGGTTGGAGAACGTACTGCCCGACCACTGGTCGATGGGCGGCACCAGCCCGGCGCTCTCACCGGGCAGCCCGACATTGGTGCGCTGCCCGAGCCCGAACTTGCGGACCATGTCGTAATAGCGTTCCGGGCCCACGCGTTGGGCCAGCATCAGCGTTCCGACGTTGGACGACTTCCCGAACACGCCGGTGGTGGTGTAGGGCATCACGCCGTGGTCCCACGCGTCGTGGATGTTGACACCACCCATGTTGATCGAGCCCGGGACCTGGAGCACCTCGTCGGGGTTGGAAAGGCCGTACTCGATGACCGAGGAGGCGGTGACGATCTTGTTCACCGAGCCGGGCTCGAATGGTGAGGACACCGACAGGTTGCCCAGTTGTCGGTCGCCCTGGCGCCCGATGTCCTGGGACGGGTCGAAGGTGTTGTCGTTGGCCATGGCGAGCACTTCACCGGTCTTGGAATCCAGGACGACGGCCGAAACATTTTGCGCCCCGGACAGATTCCTGGCCTGTTGGACCTGCTGCTGCACGTAGAACTGGATGTCGTCGTCGATGGTGAGCTGGACGGTCGAGCCGTTGACCGCCTTGTGCCGGTTGCGGTAACTGCCGGGGATCACCACGCCGTCGGACCCGCGGTCGTAGGTGACCGAGCCGTCCGTTCCCGAGAGCACCGAGTCCATGCTGTCCTCGAGGCCGAGCAAGCCGTGACCGTCCCAGTCGATGCCGCCGACGATGTTGGCCGCCAGCGATCCGCCCGGATACTGGCGCAGATCCTGCCGCTCGGAACCGACCTCGGGGTACTTGTCCGAGATCGCGCTGGCGACGGCCGGGTCGACGGCACGCGCCAAATAGACGAAGTTGTCGTTCGTCTGCAGCTTCTTCAGCACGGTCGCGTAGTCCGGCTTGTTGTTCAGCCGAGCCGAAACCTCATTGGCGATGTCGCGCAGCCGCTCCTGCGGATCGGGGGCCGCCGGGTTCTTCTTTTTGGCGTCCTCCAATTGCTGGCGGATCTTCTTCGGCTGGAACGTCAGGGCGCGCGACTCGATGGTGAACGCCAGCTGTTGGTTGTTGCGGTCAACAATGCTGCCGCGAACGGCTTTTGAGACGTCGGTGACCTTGAGCTGCCCGGCGGCCTGGGCGCGCAGTTTCGGCGCGTTGGTCACCTGCAGGACGAACAATTGCGCCCCCGCCACCAGCATCAGCACCAAGATGACCGCGTAGCCGGCTCGATGCCGGAAGACGAACGACGCACCGCGCGTTCCGGCCTCGGCGACCGGCCGGGTGCGTCGCTCACGTGCCGAATGGCCCAGCGCCGCATCCGGCCGCCCGGGGGCGGCGGATTTCTTGGCCTTACGGAATCCCTTGGGCTCCTGCACATCCCGGCCTTTTTGTGCCTTCTCCGGTTTGCGACTGCGGATCGGTTGCCGCACGTCCCCGGCTTCCCGCGGTTTACGCGGACCGCGCGTCGACCGCGACCGTCGTGTCCGGCCGTCCTCGCCGCGGCTCACCGGGCCGCGCCTGGCGTGGCAGCGGCGGGCGGCGCGAACTGTAGGCCGTTATTCGGCGGGAGCACCGGTGCGGCCTGCGGCCCGGGCAGCCCGGGCAGGACCGGGACACCGGCCTGGACGCCTTGCGGTGCCCTACCCGCTTGCACGGGAACCGGCACTTCCGCGGGTAATGGCGCCGGTACCTCGAGGGGCAGGCCCCCGACCGGGATCGGCACTTCGGCGGGCACCGGAGCGGTCGCTTGGCCTCCCTGCGCCGGCATCGGCAGGCCCGGCGTGGGCAGCCCCTGAGCCGGAAGTCCTTGAGTGGGTAGTCCTGGCGACGGCAGCACGCCCGGGAACTGCCCGGCGATCGGCCCACCGGGCGCTCCTGGCACCGGGGGCGTGGCCAGGGGCAGGTGCTGGCCACCTACCGTCGTCGAGCCGTCCGGAGCGCGCAGCAGCGCTTCGGGCCCACCCGGCCGGCCCGGCACCAGAACAGCACCGGGATCCGGTTGCACGCGAACCGGGACCTCGGGCGGCAACGCCGCCGGTTTCGGGGGCGCCGGAGGGCCTTCGTCGGGCAGTTTCGTGTTCAGCGGCGGGGGCGGAACGCCGTCGGCCGGTTTAGGCGTACCGACCACCACCCAATTGCCGGACGGGTCCTGGACGAGGTGGGCGGTGTCCCGCGTCGGGATCATGCCCTGCTTGCGGGCCGCCTCAGCCAGCGCCGGCGCGGCCTCCGCCTCGCGCACATCGCGTTCCAGCGCTTCCTTCTGCTGCTGCAGCATCCGGGTCTTCTCGCGAGCGTGGCGCAACTGGTAGGAGCGTTCGGCGGAGTCGGTCGACAGCCACAGCGTCAGCGCCAGCCCGAGCCCGAGCGCACCGATGATCAGCACGACAAACGGAACCTTGGCCAGCAATGTCTGCGGGCGCAGGTCGATCGAGGCCAGCCGGATGGCTATCCGCTCGGTCAGCCGAGGCCGAATAACCTTGGGCGCCTTGGCCTTCCGAGCCTTAGCACGCGCCTTGGCCTGGCCGCTGCTCTTGGGACGACCCGACCGCTCGACCGGCCGCGCATTGGGGCTGGTCTGCGGTCCCGATTTGACTGGCCGCGCCTCGCGACCGGTCGTCGAGCCCTGTGCCGGCCGGGTGCGACGCGCCGTCGAGTCCGCCGTGCTGCGCCTGGCCTTGCGGGCGGCAACGTCACGTCCGCCGCGACGGTCGCTGCCGCCCCGGCGTTTCGGCGTCTCGCGTTTGGCTTTCGCTTTCATGAGTCGCCCTTCTTGGTCACGCGCTGCTCTGGTGGTCCCTCGTGTTCCAGCCGTTGCAAGGCCCGTAATCGCACGGCGGTACTGCGGGGGTTACGTTCGATTTCGTCGTCATCGGCGCGCTCGGCACCACGGGTCAGCGACCGGAATCGCGGGCCGCCCCCGGGTAGCTCGAACGGCAGATCCAGCGGTGTGCGGGAGGCGACCGCGTCGGCGAACACGCGTTTGACGATCCGGTCTTCCAGCGATTGGTAGGCCATCACCACGATGCGCCCGGCGACGGTCAGGGCGTCCAGCGCGGCCGGAATGGCGCTGCGCAGCGAGCCCAGCTCGTCGTTGACCGCGATCCGCAGCGCCTGGAAGGTGCGCTTGGCCGGATGCCCGCCGGTGCGCCGGGCCGGAGCCGGAATCGCCTGGTAGAGCAGGGCCACCAACTCGGCCGTCGAGCGCAGCGGGGCACCGGCCCGCTGGCGGACGATGTGAGTGGCGATGCGGCGCGCGAACCGCTCCTCGCCGTAGCGGTGCAGGATGTTCGCCAGCTCGGCCTCGTCGTAGGTGTTGACGATGTCGGCCGCGGTCAGCGGCGACGACGGATCCATCCGCATGTCCAGCGGCGCGTCCTGGGCATAGGCAAAGCCCCGCTCGGCGCGGTCCAGCTGCATCGAGGAGACGCCCAGATCGAACAGCGCCCCATCGATCGATTCGCTTGCGGCATAACCGGATTCGGTCAAGGCATCCTCGATGCCGTCATACCGCGTGTGCACCAGCGTGATTCGGTCGGCGAAGGGTGCCAGCCGGGCGCGGGCGATATCCAGAGCGCTGGGATCGCGGTCCAGCCCGATCAGGCGCAGGCCCGGCAAGTCGGTCAAAAATCGTTCCGCGTGCCCGCCCGCGCCGAGGGTGGCATCGACGAGCACGGCGCCGGATCCGTCGGCGTGGTGGCGGGTCAGCGCCGGGGTGAGCAGTTCGACGCAACGCTGCAGCAGCACGGGCACATGTCCGAAGTCATTCGGCCCGAGATCATTTGGCTTGTCCGCCATCCCAGCACCTCCCCGGGTCTGCAGGATCACGTCAGAACGAGGGACGGCTCTGAGGAACGCCGCCCCTGCACCGGGGTCCCTGTCCGAAGTTACGAACCTGGCGTTGGGGAAGTACGCCAGGGTCGGTTCGGGCAGAGGCCACGATGCACGGGCATGCGCCTCAGATGATGTCGCCGAGTGCTTCATCGCTGGCCGCGGAGAAGTTCTCTTCGTGCGTCTGCTGGTAGTCCTGCCAGGCTTGGGCATCCCAAATTTCGAGGTAGTCGACCGCTCCGATCACCACGCAGTCCTTGGATAGGTCCGCGTAGCGACGGTGATCGGCCGACAACGTGATGCGGCCCTGGGCATCGGGATGCTGTTCATCGGTGCCGGCGGCCAGATTGCGCAGGAACGCTCTGGCTTCCGGGTTGCTTCGAGAGGTCTTGCTCGCCCGGCGGGCCAGCTGCTCGAATTCCGCCCGTGGGTAGACGGCGAGGCTGTGATCTTGGCTCTTGGTGACCATCAACCCCCCTGCCAGCGCGTCGCGGAACTTGGCGGGCAACGTCAGTCGCCCCTTGTCATCGAGTTTGGGCGTGTAGGTGCCGAGAAACACCTGCTCACCTCCTGCGGAGACCGGCTCTCGCCTCGCCCAGACACTTCAGCCACCATACCCCACAGTCCCCCACTTCGCCCCATAAAAGGGGTGTCGTCGGGGTGTTTCGCAGATCGTTTGCCACGGCACGCCGCCCAGCGGCCGCACACCTCAATCTCGGCACCCGCACGCGGCACTGAGAAACCGCATTTCAGGACCCCAAAGCAGGCCGGTGGGGGAAGGTGGGGCGCCTCGGTGGGGCCCAGTGGGGCTCAGATTGGCCTCAATTGGGCCTCGAATCGGGCACCGCACAAAAAACGGGGTAGCCGATGGCTACCCCGTTGTGTTTGGTGGTTCTGCTATTCGTCGAAGCGGCGGCGGAAGCGATCTTCCATGCGGCTGGTGAACGAGCCGCCACCCTTGTTGCGGCGCTGCCGCGTGCCCTGCGCCGGGCCGGAATGCTCTGTCCGGCCGCCCAATCGCGGGCCGGTGATGGCGAACACCACACCACCGAACATCACGACGAAGCCAACGACGCTGAGAATCGGGAAGCTGCCAATCATCGTGGCTTTGAACGCCACGCCGGACACCAGCATCGCCAGACCGATGACGAAGAGAGCCGCACCCTGCAGACGACGCCGCGCGGTCGGTGCGCGCATTCCCCCGCCACGTACGCTCGACGCGAACTTGGGATCCTCGGCGTAGAGAGCGCTCTCGATCTGGTCGAGCATCCGCTGCTCATGATCGGAGAGTGGCATTCGTCCCTCCTTGCCGACAGGTTGACACGTAACTACCGGTAGCACGCGGATGCCCATTGTACGAGCAACTAAGTCAAATGATACGAGGTCAATCTGACCCGTACCACTGGTTCGACCGCGATTCTATCTCCGTTGCCTCCCGACGATCATCGGGCCGCAACGGCGATGCGTTACAACACCCTTGCCGAAACGTGCGGAGTCGCCGCCCGGTTGCCGCCACCACCCGTCCGCCGATCCGCCTCGGACCCGATAATGGCGATACGGACACCGGGCCGGCGCACCGCCTGAAGGCCGTCAACGCATGGGGCCCGATCACTGGGACGAGGAGGACACCGCGAGTTGGCGATATTCCTCATCGATCTGCCGCCGAACGATATGGAGCGCCGCCTCGAGGACGCCCTGGGGGTGTATGTCGATGCGATGCGGTACCCACGGGGCACCGAGAACCAGCGCGCCGCCATGTGGCTCGAGCACATCCGCCGGCGTGGCTGGCAGGCGGCTGCCGCGGTGGAAGCGGACGCACCCGAAGGCAGCGGGGTGCCGCCGGCTTCGGAGCTCAGCGAAGCGCCGTTGCTCGGCGTGGCCTATGGCTACCCCGGCGCGCCCGGACAGTGGTGGCAGCAACAGGTTGTCCTGGGATTGCAACGCGGTGGCAAGCCACACACGGAGATCGCGCAGCTGATGAACAGCTATTTCGAGCTGACCGAACTGCATATTCATCCGCGCGCCCAGGGCCGCGGCATCGGCGAGGCATTGGCCCGCCGGCTGCTCGCCGGTCGCTGCGAGAACAACGTCCTGCTGTCCACGCCCGAAACCACGGGCGAGGCCAACCGCGCGTGGCGGTTGTATCGGCGGCTGGGGTTCACCGACGTCATCCGCCGATACCACTTCGCCGGTGACCCACGGGCATTCGCGATCCTGGGCCGGCCCCTGCCGCTCTAGCGGAATGACGACACCGGTGGCCGCCCGGCGACCCGCCGGCCCGGCAACCGGACGACGTGCCGTAGCGACACACCGGATCTGGCACGATGACCTGGTGCGCGCCAGCTCTCCCCCACGCCGAGCCCGAGGGTTCACCGCCCGCCGGAGCCGCGTGTTAGCCATCGCCATGCTGATGCTGCTGGTTCCCCTGGCGACCGGGTGCCTGCGGGCCAGAGCCTCGCTCACCGTCTCGCCCGACGACCTGGTGTCCGGGGAGATCATCGCGGCGGCCAAACCGAAGACGCCCAAGGACACCGGTCCGCAACTCGAGACCAGCAACTTGGCGTTCAACCAGAAGGTCGCGGTGTCGAACTACGACAGCGACGGCTACGTCGGGTCGCAGGCGGTGTTCTCCGATCTCACGTTCGCCGAGTTGCCGCAGCTGGCCAACATGAACCCCGACGCGACCGGCGTAAATCTGTCGCTGCGCCGCAACGGCAACGTGGTGATCCTGGAAGGCCGGGCGGATCTGACGTCGCTGACCGACCAGGACGCCGACGTCGAGCTGACCGTCGCCTTCCCCGGCGTCGTGACCTCGACCAACGGTGACCGCGTCGACCCCGATGCGGTGTCGTGGAAGCTCAAGCCGGGCGTGGTGAGCACGATGACCGCCCAGGCCCGCTACACCGATCCCAACACCCGATCCTTCACCGGCGCGGGCGTCTGGCTGGGCATCGCATCCTTCGCGGCGGCCGGCGTGGTCGCGCTGCTGGCCTGGATGAGCCGGGACCGCTCCGAGCGGTTCACCGGACCGCGCAATCAACCGCCCAGCTAGACGCGCTGGGCCGGCGACCAGTAGTCGATCATCTCGGCGAAGGTCGCAAACGCCGGTCCGGACAGGCCGTAGGTCGCCTCCAAGTGGATGCTCAGCGGAAAGCCGAGTTCGGTGACGCCGTCCACCACCCGCTTGTACAGGTCGAGCATCAGCCGGCGCTTCTGGGGCGGTTCGCTGCCGGCCAGCTTTTTGACGAACTCCTGCTCGGCGGCCACCGCGGCGTTGCCCGGATCCTGAATGAGCCAGTTGATCAGGCCGATCTTGTTTTCGATCTTCGGTACGAAGCCGAACGACAGCAGGATCTCGGGCCGGTGATCGGTGGTCTTGGCGAACTCGGTCAAGAAGCCCACGATCGCGTCGGAATACAGCAGCTGGGTCATACCGTAGGTGGCGCCCTGGTCGCACTTGAAGTTGAACCGGCCGTGTTCGCCCTCGCGGGTGGGGATCAGGATCACACCGCGGTTTGGTACCAGGTCGCGATAGATCGACAGGGCGTCGGTCGGCGCAACGCCGGAGCCCTCGCCGTCGTTCATCGTGCGCGGAACGCCGACGAACACCACGCCTTCCATGCCGGCGTCGATCAGGCCAGAGAGCCGCCGTCGCAGTGCCGGTTCGTCCATGAAGGCGGTGACCTGCGTGCACAGGCCGTTGATGCCCGGCAATTCGGGCTTGATGACGGACCAGAAGTCCAGCACGTCGAACTTGGGCTTCATCGGAACGGGACGCTCGTCGTCCTCGGCGATAATGCCGGGAATCATCACGTGACGAATGCGGCCGCCCAGACCGGATTCCGCGGAAAACCGCAATACCTTCTGCGCCTCGTCGAGCGCCCGCTCCCGACCCTCGTCCACGTTCGGCGGCACCAGCTCGAGCGCGACGGTGTTGAGAGTCACGTGGCTCCTCTCCCTCGGACGATTCGCACCTCGCCAGCATAGGGGCGTGGGGGCACGGCCCGCCGTGGCGGGCCAGTCGAAGCAACCTGGGTCACACCGGCGCCCAGGTCATCTGGCAATAGCCACCGACGTCGCGGCGAATACACTGGTCGGGCCCAGCGAACACCGGGCATGCCGAGCAGAAAGGGGCGCCGCGCTGAGCGTTGAAGCAGCGGCAACCGTCGAGTTGACCGGCGCGATTGCCGAGCAACTTCGCCGGTACTTGCACGAGCGGCGGGGCGAGACCGCTTACATCGGCGGCGACTACGCCGCGTTGATCTCCGCGCTCGAAGACTTTGTGCTGGGCGGGGGCAAACGCCTGCGGCCCGCCTTCGCGTATTGGGGATGGCGTGCGGTGGCCGACGCGGAGCCCGGTCCGCAAGTGCTGCTGCTGTTTTCCGCGCTGGAGCTGCTGCACGCCTGCGCGCTGGTGCATGACGACGTGATCGACGACTCCTCCACCCGCCGTGGCAGGCCCACGGTGCACGTCCAGTTCGCCGCGCTGCACCGCGACCGGAATTGGCGGGGCTCCGCGGACCGGTTCGGGATTTCGGCGGCCATCCTGCTCGGTGACCTGGCCCTGGCCTGGGCCGACGACATCGTATTCGGCGCAGACTTGGCGCCCGAGGCGCTGCGACGAGTCCAGCGCGTGTGGGCCGATATCCGCACCGAGGTGCTGGGTGGGCAATACCTCGACATCGTCGCCGAGGCCAGCGCCGCGGAGTCGATCGCGTCGGCGATGAACGTCGACACCTACAAGACCGCCTGCTACACCGTGACGCGGCCGCTGCAGCTCGGGGCGGCTGCCGCCGCCGACCGGCCGGACGTGCAAGCCGTCTTCAACCAGTTCGGCACCGACCTCGGTGTGGCGTTCCAGCTGCGCGACGACGTGCTGGGCGTGTTCGGCGATCCGGCGGTGACGGGCAAGCCGTCCGGTGACGATTTGCGCTCCGGCAAGCGCACCGTGCTGCTGGCCGAGGCGGTGGAGCTGGCGGACAAGTCAGATCCGTTGGCGGCCAACCTCTTACGCAGATCGATCGGTGCGCCGTTGACCGACGCGCAAGTGGACGAACTGCGCGACGTCATCGAGTCGGTGGGCGCCCTGGCCGCCGCCGAGCAGCGCATCGCCACGCTGAACCAGCGGGCGCTGGCCGCGCTGGTGGCCGCACCCATCAGCGCGCCGGCCAAGGCGGGGCTCTCCGAACTGGCCAGGATGGCCACCAACCGGTCCGCCTGACGCATGACCACACCGATATCCGCGGACGGCACGTCGACGCCGAAAAAGTCTGTTGGCCAGCGTCTTTCAGAGTTGAAGGCGTTCGCCGCCGCGCCGGAGGCCCGGCCGGCCAAGCTGGGCTTCCTGGGTTCGGTGCTGATCACCGTCGGCGGTCTGGGCGCGGGCAGCACCAAGCCGCACGACCCCGTGCTGGAGGCAATCCACATGTCCTGGCTACGTTTTGGCCACGGGCTGGTGCTGTCGTCGATTCTGTTGTGGGCGGGTGTGGCGCTGATGCTGATCGCGTGGCTGGCGCTGGGCCGCCGCGTCGTTGCCGGCGAAACCACCGAATTCATGATGCGGGCCACCACCGGCTTCTGGCTGGCGCCGTTGCTGGTCTCGGTGCCGGTCTTCAGTCGCGACACCTATTCCTATCTGGCCCAGGGCGCGCTCCTGCGCGACGGCTTCGATCCTTACGCGGTCGGCCCGGTGGCCAACCCGAATGTGTTGCTGGACAACGTAAGCCCCATTTGGACGATCACCACGGCGCCGTATGGCCCGGTGTTCATTCTGATCGCGAAGCTCGTCACGGTGATGGTCGGCAATCATGTGATCGCCGGGACCATGCTGCTGCGGTTGTGCATGTTGCCCGGATTGGCACTGTTGATCTGGGCCGCTCCCCGGCTGGCCCACCACATTGGCACCAGCGGCGCGACGGCGTTGTGGATCTGTGTGCTGAACCCGTTGGTGCTGATCCACCTGATGGGCGGGGTGCACAACGAGATGCTGATGGTGGGCCTGATGACCGCCGGCATCGCGCTGACCTTCCAGGGCCGCCACGCCTTGGGCGTCACCCTGGTGACAGTCGCGGTGGCGGTCAAAGCAACCGCCGGGATCTCGTTGCCGTTTCTGGTCTGGGTGTGGATGCGGCACCTGCGCGACCAACGGGGATACCGGCCGGCCCAGGCATTCGCGGCGGCCACCGCGATGGGCATGGCGATCTTCGTCGTGGTCTTCGCCATCTTGTCCGTGGCAGCGGGCGTCGGCCTGGGGTGGCTGACCGCGCTGGCGGGATCGGTGAAGATCATCAACTGGCTGACCGTGCCGACCGCGGCGGCGAACGTGATCCACTTCCTGGTCAACGGGTTTGTCCCGGTCAACTTCTACGCCACGCTGCGGATCACCCGCTACATCGGAATCGCGATCATCGCGGTGTCACTGCCGCTGTTGTGGTGGCGGTTCCGGCGCGACGACCGGGGCGCGCTGACCGGTATGGCGTGGTCGATGCTGATCGTGGTGCTGTTTGTGCCGGCCGCCCTGCCGTGGTACTACTCCTGGCCGCTGGCAGTGGCTTCTCCGCTGGCTCAGTCGCGACGGGCGATCGCCGTCATCGGTGGGCTATCGACCTGGGCCATGGTGATTTTCAAGCCCGACGGGTCGCACGGCATGTATTCGTGGCTGCACTTTTCGATGGCCAGCGCGGCCGCGCTGGTCGCGTGGTACGCGCTCTATCGGGCCCCGCAATCGCAGGTTGAGCGGGCCGAAGAACCCCTCGCCGCTTAGTACGCCATGGCCTGAGCCCGGCGCACCACCTCGCGCGCCTGGTGGGCGTGCAACGCGTCGACCGGACGGGCGTTGTTGAGCGCATCCCGGCTGCCATCGCGGGTCACCGTCAGCGACGCGTCCGGGGTGAACAGCCAGCGCACGATCTCGGTTTCGTGGTAGCCGCCGTCGTGCAGGATGGTCAACAAGCCCGGCAGGCTTTTGACGACCTCACCGGTATTGGTGAACAACACCTGCGGTATCACCACACCCCCGGCGCGGCGCACCGCAAGCAGATGACCTTCGCGCAGCTGCTGCTGCACCTTGCTCACCGGCACGCCGAGCAGTTCGGCGACCCGGGGCAGGTCGTAGGTTGGCTCGTCGGGGTCTAAAACATCGTCGCCGGCCGGAATACTGCCCACGGCGCAAGTGTAAGCCGTGGTGCCCGGGTGCGTAGGCGCGTTGAGCTGATGTTCCATCGCTAATCGCAGGCCCGCACCTACGATGGCCCCGTGACCAGACCCGGGACTACAGACCCGTTGGACAGCACGTTGCTGGATGGCCGCTACCTGGTCCAGGGCAAGATCGCCAGCGGCGGCACCTCGACGGTGTACCGCGGTCTCGACGTCCGGCTCGACCGCCCGGTCGCGCTGAAGGTGATGGATTCGCGCTATGCCGGCGACAGTCAGTTCCTGACCCGCTTCCAGCTCGAGGCCCGCACCGTCGCCCGGCTGAAGAACCCGGGGCTGGTCGCGGTGTACGACCAGGGCCAGGACGGCAGGCACCCGTTTTTGGTGATGGAGCTCATCGAGGGCGGCACCCTGCGCGAGCTGCTGGCCGAACGCGGCCCGATGCCGCCCCATGCCGTGGTGGCGGTGCTGCGCCCGGTGCTGGGCGGGCTGGCCGCCGCGCATCGCGCCGGGCTGGTGCATCGCGACGTCAAACCGGAGAACGTGCTGATCTCCGACGACGGCGAGGTCAAAATCGCCGATTTCGGGTTGGTGCGTGCGGTCGCGGCGGCCGGAATCACCTCGACCAGTGTCATTTTGGGCACCGCGGCCTATCTGTCGCCCGAGCAGGTGCGCGACGGAAACGCCGGGCCGCGCAGCGATGTCTACTCCGCCGGGATCCTCACCTACGAACTGCTGACCGGCGGCACACCGTTCACCGGCGACTCCCCGCTGTCGGTCGCCTACCAGCGACTGGACAACGACGTGCCGCGGCCCAGCAGCCTGATCGAGGGTGTGCCAACGCAATTCGACGATTTCGTGGCGTGCGCAACTGCCCGCGACCCCGCGCAGCGGTACGCCGACGCGATCGAGATGCTCGCCGACCTCGACGCGATCGCCGAGGAGCTGGGACTGCCCGACTTCCGGGTGCCGGCGCCGCGCAACTCCGCCCAGCATCGCTCGGCGGCGCTGCACCACAGCCGGATGCGGGAGCCGCGGCCTGCCGCGCCGCAACTGCCCGCACCGGCCGCGGTCCGTCACTCCACCCGCCAGTTGACCCGTGGCCCCGGGGACTGGGCGGAGCCGGCGCCCGACACCGAGGCCGACCAACCCGACCGACGACTACGACTACGACTACGAGCCTGTCTCAGGCGAATTCGCCGGCATCTCGATGAGCGAATTCGCCCTCGCGCGTCAGCAAAGCCGCCGCATGGTGCTGATCTGGGTGGCACTGGTGCTGGCGCTTGCCGGTTTGATGGCGATGGCAGGGTGGACGGTCGGCAGCAATCTGAGCGGCCTGTTGTAACGGCCGACTGCTAGTCGCGCAGCATCTCGGCGACCAGGAACGCCAGCTCCAGCGACTGCTGGGTGTTCAGGCGCGGGTCGCACGCGGTCTCGTAGCGGCCGCCCAGGTCGTGGTCCGAAATGTCTTGTGCGCCACCCAAACACTCGGTGACGTTCTCGCCGGTGATCTCGACGTGGATGCCACCCGGATGCGTGCGCAGCGCGCGATGCACCTCGAAGAAGCCCTGCACCTCGTCGACGATGCGGTCGAAGTGGCGGGTCTTGTACCCGGTGGACGACTCGTGGGTGTTGCCGTGCATCGGGTCGCACTGCCAGATCACCTGGTGACCGGTGGCCTGCACCTTCTCGATGATCGGTGGCAGCAGGTCGCGAACCTTGTTGTTGCCCATCCGGCTGACCAGCGTGAGCCGGCCCGGCTTGTTATGCGGGTCGAGACGCTCGACGTACTCCATCGCCAGCTCGGGCGTCATCGTCGGGCCGAGCTTGACGCCGATCGGGTTCGCGATCACCTCGGCGAACGCGATGTGCGCGCCGTCGAGTTGCCGGGTCCGCTCGCCGATCCACACGGTGTGCGCCGACAGGTCGTACAGCTGCGGCTCGCCGTCCTCGCTGTCCGACAACCGCAGCATGGCGCGCTCGTAGTCGAGCACCAGGGCCTCGTGGCTGGCGTAGATCTCGGCGGTTTGCAGATTAGGGTCGACCACGCCGCATGCGTTCATGAACCGCAACCCGCGGTCGATCTCGGTGGCCAGCGCCTCGTAACGGGCGCCGGCCGGCGAGGTCCGGACGAATTCCCGGTTCCAGTCGTGGACCAGGTGCAGCGAAGCCAGCCCCGACGAGGTCAGCGCCCGCATCAGGTTCATCGCCGCGCTGGCGTTGGCGTAGGCCCGCACCAGCCGCGACGGGTCGTGCTCGCGCGCGGCGCCATCCGGGGCAAAGCCGTTGATCATGTCGCCGCGGTAGGACTTCAGCCCCAGCGCGTCGATGTCGGCCGACCGGGGCTTGGCGTACTGACCGGCAATGCGGGCCACCTTGACCACCGGCAGGCTGGCGCCGTAGGTCAGCACCACCGCCATCTGCAGCAGGGTGCGCACGTTGCCGCGGATGTGGGGTTCGGTGTTGTCGACGAACGTCTCGGCGCAGTCGCCGCCCTGCAGCAGGAAGGCCTCACCCTTGGCGACCTGGGCGAGTTGCTCCTGCAGCCGCACGATTTCGGACGGCACCGTCACGGGCGGGACGCTTTCCAGGACCGTGCGCATCGCCGCGGCCTGGTCGTCGGGCCAGGCCGGTTGCTGCGCGGCCGGCTTTGCCAGGGCAGCGTCCAGCCGGGTCCGCAGGTCGGCGGGCAGCGGCGGCAGCGCCGGCAGCTGGTCGATCGGTATGTCGACGGTCCAGTTCATCGGTCCATGATATCTGTGGCCAGCCAGGGCTAACGCCATTCAGTGCGCGCTCCGACCGGTACCCCCAGCTCGGCGGGGGGCTGCTTAACGGGTCGCTTCGGCGCCCGCATCGTCGCCGGACACTATCAGCCGGAATCGGCGCAACTGATCGCGGGCATCGACCAGCGCATCGTGCACGTCGCGGTGCCGCGGCGGCAACCGCGGCGATCCCCGGTCCTCCCACAGTTGGCGCAGCTCCCGGGTGTAGCGGGGGATGGCTTTCGGGAGGCCCGGCATCGTCCCCCACAGCTGGCACAGGGCCACGTGGTCGTAGGCCCCCACCCAAGCCCACAGCTCGATCGGCTCGGCACCGGCGATGCCGAAAAACTCTTCCAGGTCGCGACGGATCTGCGCGCGCGAGCGCCACAGCTGTGAGGCCGGCGGCGGCAGCTTGGGCAGCACGTTGGCGCGCACCCAGGCGCCGGCGCGCTCGGGATCGAATTCGGTGGACACCGCGTAGTACTCGCGGCCGTCTTCGGCGACCACCCCGATCGAGATCAGCTCGATGGTGCGGCCGTCCTCGATGAATTCGGTGTCGTAGAAGTACCGCACCGCAGAAAGCCTAGGGGGCAAGCAATCTGCCGACCAGGATGGGCTCGGTTCCCTCGGGTGGCGGCGCGGGATGTACGTCGTGGTCAAGCTGGGCGTCGACCATGCGTTCGTCGGGCAGGCGCGGCGTGCCGGCGATCGCGCACTGCAACCACAGCTTGGCCTGCACGACGGGCCGGCGCCATTTGCGTTCCCGCTGCAAGGCGCGCCGCATTTTCTCCGGCCGGGTGGTGTATCGCCAGCGGGCCCACGGAGCGTGCGGGCGCGACAGCCGGATCGCGCCGATGACCAGCAACACGACAATGAACATGCCGAGCAGACCGGTCCACACCTTGCCCTTGAGCACCACCACCACCGCCAGCGGCAGCGTCATCACCATCGCGCCGAGGACCGCGATGTGCCATGCGAACGAATCCGTGCCGTGGGCGAAGGGGAAGAAAAACATCAGCGGGTGCAGCCCCATGATCAGCAATCCGGCCACTGCCACGGCGGCGAAGACCGCGTCCACCGAACTGCGGCCGTCCTCCTCCCAGTAGACGTCGGACAGGTGCAGGATCAGCGCGTACTCATCGAGCACCAACGCCGCGCCGATGCCGAAAAATATTGCGGACACTGTGTTTTCGGGTTCTTGCCCGTTGTCTGACAGCGTCACCAGCGTCAGCCCGGAGATCATCACCAGAACCACCCCGACCGCCACGTGGTGGATGTGCACTCCCCCGACGTGGACGTTGCGCGGTTGCCACCATCTGGCGGGATGGCCGGAGTCGACGCGGTGGCGGATGAATCGCACGAAAGTTCGTGTGACGAAAAAGGTCAGGATGAAGGCGACCAGGCAGCACAGCAAGGGAAGCCGGCCGCCGTGGACGATGTCATGGGAGAACCAGTGGGCCACTCTGGGCGCGAACCAGCGGAACACGTTTGCAACCTACGCCCACGCATCCCCGCGACGCGGGAGCCGCGCTGCGCAACATGACGGCCATGGGCACCGATTACGCTGTTCTGCGACATGAGTAATTCGCAGGCGCCCGGTATGGGCAGCCGACCGGGGCGGGCGTTGTTGTGGTGTCTGTTGTGGCTGCTGGCCGCCGCGGCGCTGGGCTACACGGCCTGGGGCTTGTTCGCGCACACGCCATACCGCATCGATATCGACATCTATCAAATGGGCGGCCAGACCTGGCTGGACGGGCGTCCGCTGTACCGCGGTGATGTGCTGTTCCACACACCCATCGGACTGAATCTTCCGTTCACCTATCCCCCGCTGGCGGCGATCGTGTTCGCTCCGTTCGCCTGGCTGCACATGCCGGCGGCCAGCGTCGCGATCACTGCGCTGACGCTGGTGCTGCTGATCGTCTCGACGGTGATCGTGCTGACCCGCCTCGACGTCTGGAACACCTCGGCGCTGCTGGGAGGGCCGGCCTGGCTGCGCCGGTGGTGGTTGGCCGTGGTCGTGGTGGCACCGGCCTCGATCTGGCTGGAGCCCATCAACTCGAACTTCGCCTTCGGCCAGATCAACGTCGTGCTGATGACGTTGGTGATCGCCGATTGTGTGCCGCGCCGCACGCCGTGGCCTCGCGGGCTGCTGCTGGGGTTGGGCATCGCGCTCAAGCTCACTCCGGCGGTGTTCCTGCTCTATTTCCTGGTGCGTCGCGACTTCCGCTCGGCGTTGACGGCCATGACGTCGTTTGCGGCGGCGACGCTGCTCGGGTTCATCCTGGCCTGGAGCGACTCGTGGGAGTACTGGACGCACACCGTGCACCACACCGATCGGATCGGCTCCGCGGCGCTGAACACCGACCAGAACATCGCGGGTGCGCTGGCCCGGATCGCACTCTCCGAGCAGCTGCGCTTCCTGTTCTGGGCGGGGTTGTGCCTGGCCGTGCTGGCGTTGACCGTCTGGGCGATGCGGCGGGTGTTGCGGGCCGGCGAGACCACGCTGGCGATCATCTGCGTCGCGTTGTTCGGATTGCTGGTTTCGCCGGTGTCGTGGTCACACCATTGGGTGTGGGTCCTGCCCACGCTGGTGGTGACGGCGGTCTTGGGCTGGCGGCGCCGCAACGTCGCGCTGGGCGTGCTCACTGTCGCCGGCGTGGCGCTGATGGACTGGATCCCGCTCGAGCTGATGCCCAAGCACCATGAGGAGACGGCCAACTGGTGGCGCCAACTTCTCGGGATGTCCTACGTGTGGTGGGCGCTGGCCGTGATCGTCACGGCCGGACTCACGGTCACCACCCGGGTGGCCACTCGGGATGCGCAGGGCCACACCGACTGCGGCGAGGGCCGTCAGCTCATCAGCGACGTGAACGTCGCCGGTTAGCCGGCGGCGGTTTCAGGGATCCGCGCGGGCTCGTCGAGTGACCCCTCGTCGGTCGAGTCGTTGCCGCGGTTCTTCACGGTCGCGGCGTAGACGTCGACGTACTCCTGACCCGAGAGCCCCATCAGCTCGTAGATGACCTCGTCGGCGACGGCTCGCTCGATGAAACGGTTACCGGCCAGGCCCTCGAATCGGGAGAAGTCCATCGGCTTGCCGAACCGGACCGTCACCCGGCCGAAGCGCAGCCTCGAGGTGCCCGGCGGATTGACGACGTCGGTACCGATCATCGCGACCGGAATCACCGGAACGCCGGTCTCCAGCGCCAGCCGGGCCAGGCCGGTCTTGCCCTTGTAGAGCCGCCCGTCGGGCGAGCGGGTGCCTTCGGGGTACATGCCCATCAACTTGCCCTCACCGAGCAGCCGTTGGGCGGTTCGCAGCGCGGCCTGAGCGGCGTCGGCATCGGCGCGGTCGATCGGCACCTGACCAACTGCGGTGAAGAACCACCGGCTGAACCAGCCCTTGATCCCGGTGCCGGTGAAATATTCGGACTTCGCCAGGAAGGTGATTCGGCGCCGCACCACCAGCGGCAAGAAGAAGCTGTCCATGACAGCGAGGTGGTTACTGGCCAGGATTGCCGGACCCGTACTCGGAACGTGCTGCAGGCCTTCGACTTTCGGCCGGCCCAGCAATTGCAGCAACGGGCCGAGGAGGACGTACTTCAATAGCCAGTACCACATGGCCCTCCCTTTCGCCCGAAACCGCCGGTGTTCTGCGCCAACTGTACCCATCCGTGACGGAAGGGACCACATTCAACGCGTGCGGATCACTCTTCGATGGTGACGGGAATGGGCTGATAACGAGTCCGCACGTTGGCATCGTCCGCGGGGGCGTCCTCGGCGTGCGCTCCACCGCCGGGTGGACCGTCCGGAGGCGGTTGCGGTGTTGGTTCCGAAGACCGGTCGATGTCGTCGACGATCGCGCGAATCACCTCCAACAGGGCGATGCTGTGGTCCGCGATGACGGTCAGCAGTGGATGCTGGTCGCCGGTCGCCAAAGCGGCGAGCGCGCACACCGGACACCAGATCTGCTGGCACTTGCCGGTCCCGGGTCCGTTGCCCGCCGTCATTGCGGCGGCCATCCGCACCGCAGGGTCGATCCCGTCCAGAATCGCCTCGGCGAGCTTGCGCAGTTCGGGGCCGAGATCGGAGTGTGCCTTACTCACTTAGGCCACACCTCCGGATCTGGTCGAAAACGAACTGTCAGCTCACCGCCGCGTAGATGCGCGTCCAGCACCGTGCACCGCCGTAGTACGGACGCCAACCGAACCCGGCGCCGCATCCCGCCGGCACTGATGATCAGGTCGTCGTCCACCCGGCCCAGCGACAGCGATCCGGGGTCGAGCTGGGGCAACGTTAGCCGCATACGGTATATCGACCCAAGTCCCGACCCCGATTCGAGATCCACAATAGGGCGCAACGGTCCTGGTGGCGCCGTTCCACGCCGAAGGCGTGCACTGTCGAGCAATCCGCCCAGCGCCTTGGGGCCGATCGGCTCGCCCGCCAGGTGCGGGGTCATCACGAGCGCCACGTCACCGATGGTGGCATCGAGCTCCTCGAGCACCGCGCGCTGCTCGGAGATGCGCTCGCCGTACCAGTAGAACGCCGGATGCTCGGGCAGGTTGCGGTACTCGTAGGACTCGTCTTCCACCAGAACCTGATTGATGATCAGCTCCTCGACGCGCACACCCATCAGCGCCAGCGAGCCCAGCGTCCGGGCGGCCTCCGCGGCCACCACGCGCTCGGGGGTCAGCACCAGGTGCGCGCTGACCAGGTCGCCGTCGGTGAGCAAGCCGCTGAGCTGCTCGACGCTGGTGCTGATGCGCTCGATCAGCTCCACCACCGCGGCCGAGCGAGCGTCGTCGGCGGTGATGGACAGCCGGCGATGACGCGGCCAGGCGCGCTCGACGTAGTGCCCGAAGGTGGCGGGCAGGGTGAGCATGCGCAACGCGTCGGCGGTCGAGGCGCAGTCGACGACGACGCGATCCCATCGACCGGAGGCCGCGAGCTCGCCGACCGCGTGCAGCCCGAGCACTTCCTGAATGCCCGGCAACGCCGAGAGTTCTTCGGGGGCAATGCTGCTCAGCTCCGAGTCGGGAAACCGCCGATCCAATGCGGTGACCACCTCATGCCACCGGGCCTCGAGCAAGGCCAGCGTGTCCAGCGCCATCGCGTCGAGCGAGCCACTGCTCGTCTCGGCGTCAGCAGCGAGCACCCGGACCGGTTCGCGCCGGCCACTGGGCGGGACGGGGATGCCGAGCACGTCGCCCAGCGAGTGCGCCTGGTCGGTTGAGACCACCAGCACGCGCTGCCCCTCGATCGCGTCACAGACCGCGGTAGCAGAAGCGAGGGTGGATTTTCCTACCCCGCCCTTACCAACGAAGAGACTGATCCGGGCCGCGGAAAGGGGAGGGGTGGGTGAACCGGACTCACTCAGCCTCGACTCGTTTCTTCAGATCCTTCAGGGCGGTGTCGGTCAGCCTGCGCTCGGCCTTGCGCTTGAGCAACCCGAGAATCGGGATGGCCAGATCGACCGAGAGTTCGTAGGTGACATCGGTTCCAGAACCCTTGGCCGCCAACCGATATGACCCCTCAAGGGAACGCAGCAGCGAGCTGGAAACCAGGGTCCAGCTCAGCGACTTATGGTCGGCCGGCCATTGATAGGACATGACCATGGTGTCCTTGATGACACCGGCGTCCATCACGAATCGCACGGTCTTCGGGTAGCCGTCGGCGCCGCGCTCCTGCACCTCGGCTTCCTTGTACTCCGAGATCCATTCCGGATACGAGTCGATGTCGGCGATCACCTGCAGCACCGTGCCCGGGTCTGCCTCGATGTGAATGGTCTGCGTCGTCTTCTCCGCCACCTGGCCGCTACCCTCTCTCCCGCACGCGGGTCCACCCGGTCATCTCCGGTAGTACCCCGCCTTCGGACCGAAACCGTACTCTCCGGGCGAACCTTGACCGGAGTTAAACTACCGGAGAAACACCGACCGGACGTGATCGCTCCAGAGTCGTCTTGACCTCAAAAGCCATTTTCTTGCCCGCCACCCGACGGCGGTGTGTCATTTTTGCCAGGTTCAGTTTGGCCAGCTGCGCCGCCGCCACGCCAGTAGGTTCGGCGTGCAGGAAATAGTGCAGCACCACCCCGTCCAGCGACGGCTCCAGCCAGATCTCCATGGTGCCGGTCAGCGCCCCGGTAACCGCCCAGCGGATTCCCTTGTCCGCGCGATCCTCGACGACCTGCAGCCGCAGATCTGGCCACCAGCGTTGCCAGCTCGACTGGTCGGAGACCGCGACGCCGACCCGCGCGCCATCGGCGGCGACATACGTCTGGTCCGCGATCTGGATGCTGTGCATCGTGTCAGCTTCACACATCAATATCCGCCGCACGCCGCCGAGGGCACGCCGAACCGGAACCCAGCTCGCGGCAATCGCGAAGCTGCCCGACCGACTGCCTCCGGGCTGCGCGAATCCCGCGATTAGTCTGGGTCACAGCAAGCCGGCCAACGGTCACTAGGTCAATCGAGGTCAACAGAGTGCGTGAATACAGCGTTCCTGCCCGCTTTTCCGTCGGCGAGCACGACAACATCGCGGCCATGGTCTTCGAGCACGAGCGCGACGACCCCAGCTTTGTCATCTATCAACGTCAGGTCGACGGGGTGTGGACCGACGTCACATGCGCCGAGGCCGCCGGGCAGATTCGTGCCGCGGCATTGGGTCTGATCTCGCTGGGTGTGCAGGCCGGCGACCGGGTGTCCATTTTTTCGGCCACCCGCTACGAGTGGGCCATCCTCGACCTGGCCATCCTGTCCGTCGGCGCCGTCACCGTGCCCATCTACGAGACCTCGTCGGCGGAGCAGGTGCGCTGGGTGCTGCAGAACTCGGAAGCCGTCGTCGCATTCGCCGAGACCGACGCGCACGCCGCGATGGTCACCGAGCTCACCGGCGAACTTCCGGCCCTGCGTCGGGTCCTGCGTATAGACGGTTCGGGCCCCAATGCTCTCGATCAGCTCGTCGAGGCCGGCGCGTCGGTCGACCCGGAAGAGCTGACCGCCCGGCTTTCGGCGCTGCGCTCGGAAAATCCCGCGACGCTGATCTACACGTCGGGGACTACCGGACGTCCCAAAGGGTGCCAACTCACGCATGCCAACCTGCTCTACGAGACGCGGGGAGCCAAGGAGTGCCTCCCGACGCTGCTGCACGAGGGACAGCGGCTGCTGGTCTTTCTGCCGCTGGCGCACGTGCTGGCCCGCTCGCTCACGCTCTCGGCGTTCGCCAACAAGGTGACCGTCGGCTTCACCAGCGACATCAAAAACCTGCTGCCGATGTTCGCGGTGTTCAAGCCGACGGTCGTGGTGTCGGTGCCGCGGGTGTTCGAGAAGGTTTACAACACCGCCGAGCAGAACGCCGCCAACGACGGCAAGGGGCGGATCTTCGCGAGGGCCGTCCAGACCGCGGTCGATTGGAGCGAGGCCTACGACCGCGGCGGGCCCGGGCTGCTGCTGCGCGCCAAGCATGCGTTGTTCGACCGGCTGGTCTATCACAAGCTGCGTGCGGCGCTGGGCGGCGACTGCCACGCGTCGGTGTCCGGCGGCGCACCGCTGGGCGCACGGCTCGGCCACTTCTATCGCGGCGTGGGCCTGACCATTCACGAGGGTTACGGGCTGACCGAGACCAGCTCGGCCATCACGGTCAACCAGGTCGGCAAGGTCAAGATCGGGACGGTCGGAACGTTGTTGCCGGGCAACAGCATGCGCATCGCCGACGACGGTGAGCTGTTGGTGCGCGGCGGCGTGGTGTTCAGCGGCTACTGGCGCAACGAGCAGGCCACCGACGAGGCGTTCGCCGACGGCTGGTTCAAGACCGGCGATCTCGGCGCACTCGACGAAGACGGCTTCCTGAAGATCACCGGCCGCAAAAAGGAGATCATCGTCACCGCCGGCGGTAAGAACGTCGCCCCCGCCGTGCTGGAAGACCAACTGCGGGCGCACCCGTTGATCAGCCAGGCGTTGGTGGTCGGCGACGCGAAACCGTTTATCGGCGCGCTGATCACGATCGACCCGGAGGCCTTCGACGGCTGGAAGCAACGCAACAGCAAGCCATCCGGCGCGTCGGTGGGCGAGCTGGCCACCGACCCGGATCTGGTCGCCGAGGTCGACGCCGCGGTCAAGCAGGCCAACATGTCGGTGTCGCACGCCGAGTCGATCCGCAAGTTCCGCATTCTGCCGGTCGACTTCACCGAGGACACCGGCGAGCTCACCCCGACGATGAAGGTCAAGCGCAAGGTGGTCGCCGAGAAGTTCGCCTCCGATATCGAGGCGCTCTACGAGAAGGAGTAGCGGCCCTGGGTCAGGCCAGCGTGGCCGACGAAGGCTGGCCCCGCAGCAGGTCGGCCAGGCGGGCGGCCAGGATGTCCCAGCGCCACTGCGAGGTCACCCACTCGCGTCCGGCCGCGCCCATCGCGGCCGCCCGGTCGCGATCACCCAGCAATTCGGCGACGGCATCGCCGACCTTTTGCACCGAGTTTCCGTCGACGACGAGTCCAGTCTTGTTGTGCTGCACGGCTTCCGGAGCTCCGCCCGACTCACCGGCGACAACCGGCACCCCGGCCGCCGAGGCTTCCAGGAAGACGATGCCCAAGCCCTCGACGTCCATACCCGCACCGCGGGTGCGGCACGGCATCGCGAACACGTCGGCCAGCGCGTAGTGGGCGGGCAGCTCATCCGACGGCACCCCGCCGGTGAACGTCACGTGGTCGGCCACGCCGCAGTCCTCGGCGAGCTTGCGCAGCGTGTCCAGGTAGGGGCCGCTGCCGACGATCACCAGGGCGGCGCCGTCGACGCGCTGCCGGATCGACGGCAACGCCTTGATCAGCATGTCCTGCCCCTTGCGCGGCACCAGCCGGGATAGGCACACGACGGTGGGCCGCTCCCCCAGCCCGTAACGCCTGCGCAGCTCCGCGCGGCCGGCCGGGTCGGGCCGGAACCGATCGGTGTCGACCCCCGACGGCAGGTATTCCAACGACGCGGCCGGCCCGAACGCCGTCGCGAACCGGGACCGGGTGTAGCGGCTGACGAAGGTGACGACGTCGGTGTCGTTGCCGATGCGTCGCAGCACCGATCGCGCCACCGGAAGCATCGACCAGCCCACCTCGTGGCCATGCGTGCTGGCCAGCACCCGACTCGCCCCGGACTGCCGGGCACGCGCCGCCAGCAGCGCCAGCGGTGCGGCCGCACCGAACCACACGGTGTCGATGCCGTGGTCGCCGATCAGCCGCCGCATCCGGGCATCGACCGTCGGCCCGGGCAACATCAGCGTGCCGCGATGGCGCACCACCCGATAGCCGGCCGCGTCGGCGTCAAACGCGTCGGCGCCCTTCCACTGCGGCGCGTACACCAGCACCGAATGCGACCCGGCGTCCACCAGCCGACCGACGAACTCGCCCAGGTAGGACTGGATGCCGCCGCGCCGCGGCGGAAAGTCGTTGGTTACCAGCAGGACCCGACTCACCTGCGTCAGGCTAGCCGACCATCCATTGCTGCCAGCGCGCGAGCAGGCCTGCCGAGTCGACGCCCAGTACGTCGCGGGCGGCGGCGAACGGCTCGACGTGGGCTACGCCGCAGACGGCGAGATAGTAGGCGCGCAGTTTGGGCGTTCCGAAGGTGTCGGCGACGAAGCGGGCGAACCACCAGGCCCGGTCGTAGGCCAGCGAGCGCTGCGGCCCGGGCGTATCCAGCTCGAAGTCCGACGGCAGCGACGAGTCCTGCGAGCGGTCCTCGGCCGGCACCGGGGTATTGGGTCGGGCCACGAAATCGGCGACACCTTCGGCCAGCCACCGCGGCGCGTCGAGTGCGGTGTCGGCGCGCGATGCGTAATGAAAAAGCTCATGAGTCAACACAATTCGAAATGCCGACTCGCTCATGGCCGCCGCGCCCGGGGCGAACACGATCCGCTGACCGATCACCACCCGATGGGCGGGATCAATCTGATCGGCGACGGTCACCGCCGCGATGTCCGCCCACTGTTCCGGTGCGCCGCCGCCGGCCGCGGCGCGAAACTGGTCTTCGGAGCCGGTGGCCACCACCGAGATATCGCGCGACCAGCCGACCCCCCAGAAGGCCTCCACCTTGTCGACGGCCGCGCCCATGTTCGACGCGACCCGGGTCAGCAGCGCCTCGGCGGCCGGTCCGCCGAGGCTGAGCAACCGGATCTCGCGGTCGCCGACGACCAGGGGCGCTCGCGCGCCGATCGGGTGGCGATGAGCGGGCGCGACCAGCTGCGCGCCTCTTATCCGGCCATTGCGCGCGTCCAACGGCACTGCCGCTGCCGCAACGAACTCGACAACAAACACCCAGGCCAAAAGAATCGGGAGCCACCGGCGCTGCCGACGGAATTGCCCTGGCCCGGAACGATCAGTAACGGCGGGCGTCGTAAATCGGGCCGGAGGAGTTCATCGGCACCACCCGCACCGGCACACCGTAGGTGGACGAGTGGATCATCATGCCGTCACCGACGTAGATGCCGGCGTGCGACGCATCGGAATAGAAGGTCAGCACGTCACCGGGCTGCAGATCTGACAGCGCGATCGGCTGACCGCCATGAGCGAGCGCCTGGCTGGAGTGCGGTAACGCGATACCGGCCTGCTGGAAGGCCCACATCACCAATCCGGAGCAGTCGAACCCGCCGGGGGCCGCACCGCCCCACACGTAAGGCGATCCGACCTGGGTCAACGCCGCCTGCACCACGTTGGCGCGGTCACCACCGGGACCGCCAGGAATCATCATTCCCGGCATCTCGGGCATTCCACCCGGCGGCGGGGCCTCACCCGGCGCCGGCGCACCAGGCGCCGGCGGGGCACCGGGCGGCAACGCGCCCGGCGCGGGGGCCCCGGGCGCCGGAGCGGCCGCAGGGACCTGCCCGGGGTCGGCGAGCGCGGTGCGCTGCTGTGGCGACAGGGACACGTACTGCGACTTCACCACGGCGATCTGAACCTGCAGCTGGCTCTGCTTGGACTGCAGGCTGGCCCGCACCGCGGCGGCCTGCTCGGCCGCGCTCTTGGCGTCGGCGGCGGACTTGGCCGAAGCCTGCTCAGCCTTGGCGGCCTGCTCGCCGGCAACCCGGAAACTCGACATCTGCGTGGACATTTGTGTCGCCATCACGCGCTGGACGGCCATCTTGTCGATCAGCCCCTGCGGCGATTCCGCGGTCAGCATGGCCTCCATGCCGTCGACGCGGCCACCCATATAGGTCGCGGCGGCGAGCTTGTTGACCGCGGTCTGGAAGGTGGCCAGGCGAGCCCTCGCCCCGTCCACCGCGGCCTGGTCGTCCGTGTGCTTCTTGTCGGCGGTCTGCTGCGCGGCGAGCTTCTGATTGAGGTCGAGCTGCGCGCTGTGCATGGCCTCGGTGGTCTGCTCGGCCTGCCGGGATAGCTCCGTGAGCTTTGCCAGCGCGTCGTCGGCCGGATCGGCGATCACGTTGGCGGCGCAGACACCCGATAAGACCGTGAGGCCCGCCAGTGTTCCGACGACTGACCGCGTGATGACACGCGAGATCGAATGCGCGGAGCCGAAACTCAAAGTGTTGCTTCCTTAAACTGCCGTCGACGTTCGAGGTCGATCTGGGTTTAGGTCTCAAACAGGTTACGAAACGATATCGGCGTTGTCCAAACAAGATCGTTAAGAAAATGGGTAGATTTCTGTCATAAGTATGTGAAGAAGACCGGTAACTGAGGCGGGCCAGGGGTTTTGACACTCGGGGCCACTAGGCGACACCAGACCCGCGATTGCGATGAATGGGCACCAAACGCAACCGCGGCGCCAATCCCACCTCCGCGAGCACCTCGAGTGCGGCACGTTCGTCCTGCAACAAGGTATCCGGTACCCCGAGTAGCACGCTGATTACGCAGTCCCGGCATCCCGGGCCGCGCGCCGCGCAATCGTCGCAGTCGATCACCATCGGTGCGCCCGGTCCTGACGCCGGGACGCCTTTGCTGTCGGGTCCGCTGCTATCGGCCATCGGAATCGGTCCTCTCATCCGGCTTGGTCGTGCTTACCCGAACGCTAACCGCGGGTACCGACACCTTTTGGCGAGCGCGACCCGGCGTGGGAACGTCGCGGGTGTCGGTCCCGATGCTTAACGTCACGCCCATGGGTGTGACTGGTGGGACTCAACTGAGTTTCGCCGACCTGGGATCCAGCGCGGAATCGAGCTGGACACCACTCGAAGAAACCCCGTTGCGCGAGATCACCTTCGTCGTGGTGGACCTGGAGACAACCGGCGGGCGCGCGCGCGACAGCAACGGAGCACGTGCCGACGCCATCACCGAGATCGGGGCGGTCAAGGTCCGCGGCGGCGTCGTGCTCGGCGAATTCGGCACCCTGGTGGACCCGCAGCGCAGCATCCCGCCCCAGATTGTTTCCCTCACCGGCATCACCACGGCCATGGTGTGTGACGCCCCGACCATCGACGCCGTGCTGCCGATGTTTGTGGAATTCGCCGGCGACGCGGTGCTCGTCGCCCACAACGCGGGGTTCGACATCGGGTTTCTGCGGGCCGCCGCCGAACACTGCGAAATCCGTTGGCCCAGACCACAAGTGCTGTGCACGGTCCGTCTGGCGCGCCGTGTGCTGAGCCGCGAGGAGGCCCCCAGCGTGCGGCTGGCCGCCCTGGCGCAGCTGTTCGCCGTCGCCACCCAACCCACCCACCGCGCCCTCGACGACGCCCGCGCCACCGTCGACGTGCTGCACGCGCTGATCGAGCGGGTCGGCAATCAGGGCGTGCACACCTATGCCGACCTGCGTTCGTATCTGCCCAACGTGACACCGACCCAGCGCCGCAAGCGCGTGCTCGCCGACGGCCTGCCGCGCCGGCCCGGCGTCTACCTGTTCCGCGGCCCCTCGGGTGAGGTGCTCTACGTCGGCACCGCCGTCGACCTGCGCCGCCGGGTGAGCCAGTACTTCACCGGCGCCGACCCCCGCGGCCGGATGAAGGAGATGGTCACGCTCGCCGGCGCGGTCGACCACGTCGAGTGCGCCCACGCGCTAGAGGCCGGTGTGCGGGAGCTGCGGATGCTGGCCGCGCACGCCCCGCCCTACAACCGCCGGTCGAGGTTCCCGCAGCGCTGGTGGTGGGTGGCGCTGAGCGACGAGGCATTCCCCCGGCTGTCGGTGGTGCGGGCCCCGCGACACGACCGTGCCATCGGGCCGTTTCGGTCGCGCACCGACGCCGCCGATACCGCGAGGCTGCTGGCACGGTTCACCGGAATCCGAACGTGCACAACACGGCTCGGCCGTTCGGCCCGGCACGGACCGGCCTGCCCCGAGGTCGAAGTGTCGCCCTGCCCGGCCGCCCGCGACGTGACCGCGGTGCAGTACGCCGCGGCGACGCAGCGGGCCGCGGCCCTGATCGACGGCGCGGACAACAGCCCGCTGGACGCGGCCGTTGGTCAGGTCACGGCGCTGGCCGAGCATCGCCACTACGAGAGTGCGGCGCGGCTGCGCGACCGCACCGCCACCGCCGTCGAGATGCTGTGGCGGGGCCAGCGACTGGCCGCGCTGGCCGCGCTGCCCGAACTCATCGCCGCGGCTCCCGACGGCGGCGGGGGCTATCACCTCGCCGTCATCCGCTACGGCCAGTTGGCCGCGGCCGGCAACGCCAGGCGTGGGGTGCCGCCGATGCCGGTCGTCGATGCGATTCACGCTGGCGCACAAGCGATTTTGACGGCCGATGCCCCACTTGGCGGTGCGCTGGTCGAAGAGACCGCACTGATCGCGCGTTGGCTGCTGGCCCCGGGAGTGCGCATCGTGCGGGTCGCCGACGACATCGGCTGGGCCTCACCGCTGCGATCCGCCGGCGCCTGGGCCGGGTGGGCAGCCGCGGCGCGCTCGGCGCGGCTGGCCTGCACACAGGATCCGGCGCAGGGCCCGGATTCAGACCTGCTGGCCGAACCGCACCCAACGCGCGAGCAGTTGTTCGGCGGCCCCGGAGTCGATGGCCGCGCTGGCGCGCGCCAGCCCGTCCTCCCACGCCGGCAACCATTCAGCGCGACTGGATAGGCCCGCGTGCGCGACGATCGCTCCGGCGGCGTTGAGCACGACGGCGTCGCGGACCGCGCCCTTGGCACCGCCCAGCACGGCGCGCACCTCTTCGGCGTTGGCCTGGGCGTCACCGCCCACCAGCTCGTCGAGCTCGGCGCGGGCGAACCCGAATCCCGCCGGATCGAAAGTCAGCTTGTCGACCGTGCCCGCCTGCACCCGCCAGATCGTGCTCGTGGTGGTCGTGGTCAATTCGTCCAGGCCGTCGTCGCCGTGCACGACGAGCACGCTGGCGCGCCGCGCGGCGAACACGCCGGCCATCACCTCGGCGAGGTTGGCGAACGCGCAGCCGATCAACCCGGCCCGCGGCCGAGCCGGGTTGGTAAGCGGCCCAAGCAGATTGAAGACCGTCGGTATCCCGATCTCGCGGCGCACCGCGGACGCGTGCCGGTAGGACGGATGGAACACCGGCGCGAAGCAGAACCCGATCCCGACTTCGGCGAGACTACGCGCGACCTGGTCGGGTCCCAGGTCGATGCGCACACCGAGGGCTTCGAGCGTGTCGGCACCGCCGGACAGCGAGGAAGCGGCCCGGTTGCCGTGTTTGACCACCGGCACCCCCGCGGCGGCGACCACGATCGCGGCCATCGTGGACAGGTTGACGGTGTTGACGCCGTCGCCGCCGGTACCGACGATGTCGACGGCGTCGTCGCCGATCGCGTCGCCGGGGATCGGGAGCGCGTGGCTCAGCATCACCTCGGCGAGCTCGCTGACCTCGGCCGCGGTGGGCACCTTCATCTTCATCGCGACCGCGAACGCGGCGATCTGGGCCGGTCGCGCGTTGCCGGTCATGATCTGGTCCATCGCCCACGCGGCCTGCCCGCGCGCCAGGTTCTGCCCGTCGGTCAAACGGCCCAACAGCCGCGGCCACGTCGGCGTAGCCGCGCCTTTTACGCCCGGGGACGTCGCGGAAAACGCCCGGGGCGAAGGAGCCTCAGATGACAGAGCCACGCGCCGATGGTCCCACGAGGACCAACCGGCGCCCAACCTTCGATTCCGGGCCTTCGGAAGGGCTTTGGGAAAGCCCCGGGAAAAGTCTCCGAAAACGACGCGCTGAGGCGAATTTCCGCCCCGGGTAGTGTTCAACAACTACAAAGCGTCATACTTGCGGATGTGACGAGTGCTGTAGGGACCTCGGGGACTGCGATCACGTCGCGAGTTCATTCGCTGAATCGGCCCAACATGGTCAGTGTCGGCACCATAGTGTGGCTGTCGAGCGAGCTGATGTTCTTTGCCGGCCTGTTCGCGTTCTATTTCACGGCGCGAGCGCAGGCCGGCGGGAACTGGCCGCCGCCGCCCACCGAGCTGAATCTGTACCAAGCCGTGCCGGTGACATTGGTGTTGATCGCGTCGTCGTTCACCTGCCAGATGGGCGTGTTCGCCGCCGAGCGCGGCGACGTCTTCGGCCTGCGCCGCTGGTACGTGATCACCTTCCTGATGGGACTGTTCTTCGTCCTCGGGCAGGCGTACGAGTACTTCCACCTCGGCACCCACGGGACGACCATCCACGGCAGCGCCTACGGCAGCGTGTTCTATCTGGCCACCGGTTTCCACGGCCTACACGTCACCGGCGGACTGATCGCCTTCATATTCCTGCTGGCGCGCACCGGGATGAGTAAGTTCACGCCGGCGCAGGCGACGGCCAGCATCGTCGTCTCCTACTACTGGCATTTCGTCGACATCGTGTGGATCGCGCTGTTCACCGTGATCTATTTCATCCGTTGAGCCGGCGCTAGACGAACAGGAGTGCTCGGTTGAAGAAACTGGGATTCACCCGATCCCGCGGCCGCAAGCCGCAGAGTCAGCCCCGCAAACAGGCACTGCAAGAGCAGAGCAGTCGGTCGCGGCGGCGCCTTCGCCGCCGGCTGTCGGGCGGCCTGCTGCTGATGATCGCGCTGACCATCTCCGGCGGGCTGGCCGCCGTGCTGACCCCCACTCCCCAGGTGGCGGTCGCCGACGAGTCGTCCTCGGCGCTGCTGCGCACCGGCAAGCAGCTGTTCGACACATCGTGCGTGTCCTGCCACGGCGCCAACCTGCAGGGTGTGCCGGACCACGGACCCAGCCTGATCGGCGTCGGCGAGGCGGCCGTCTACTTCCAGGTGTCCACCGGCCGGATGCCGGCCATGCGCGGCGAAGCGCAGGCGCCACGTAAGGAGCCGATCTTCGACGAGGGCCAGATCGACGCGCTGGGCGCATTCGTTCAGGCCAACGGTGGTGGCCCCGCCGTCGTGCGCAACCCCGACGGCAGCATCTCGATGCAGTCGCTGCGCGGCACCGACCTGGGCCGCGGCGGCGACCTGTTCCGCCTGAACTGCGCCTCGTGCCACAACTTCACCGGTAAGGGCGGGGCGCTGTCGTCCGGCAAGTTCGCGCCTGACCTGGGCGAGGCCAACGAGCAGCAGATCCTCGACGCGATGATGACCGGCCCGCAGAACATGCCGAAGTTCTCCGACCGGCAGCTGTCGTTCGAAGCCAAGAAGGACATCATCGGCTACGTCAAGGGGGTCACCGAGGAGCGTTCTCAGGGTGGCTATGGCCTCGGCGGCTTCGGACCCGCGCCTGAGGGCATGGCGATGTGGATCATCGGGATGGTGGCCGCCATTGCGCTGGCACTGTGGATTGGGGCGCGAGCATGAGCGAAGCCGGTAAGGGCCCAGAGCCGGACCAGGCCGCACTGGCCGCGATGTCCAACAAAGAACTGCTCGACCTGGGCGGCAAGATCGACGGCGTCGAGACCGTCTTCAAGGAGCCTCGCTGGCCGGTCGAGGGCACCAAGGCCGAGAAGCGCGCCGAGCGCGGCGTTGCCCTATGGCTTTTGCTGGGCGGCGGTTTCGGGCTGGCGCTGCTGCTGATTTTCCTGTTCTGGCCGTGGGAGTACAAGTCGAACGAAGAGGCAGGAAACTTCCTCTATTCGCTGACCACCCCGCTGTACGGCCTGACCTTCGGGCTGTCCGTCCTGTCGATCGCCATCGGTGCGATTCTGTATCAGAAACGGTTTATCCCGGAAGAGATTTCGATTCAGGACCGCCACGACGGCGCGTCCCGCGACCTCGACCGCAAAACGGTCGTGGCCAACCTGACCGACGCCTACGAGACGTCGACGATCGGACGCCGAAAGCTGATCGGAGCGTCGTTCGGCCTGGGTATGGGCGCGTTCGGCCTCGGCACCTTGGTGGCGTTTGCCGGCGGCCTGATCAAGAACCCGTGGAAGCCGGTGGTGCCCACCGCCGACGGCATGAAAGCGGTGCTGTGGACGTCGGGCTGGACCCCGCGTTACCACGGCGAGACGATCTATCTGGCGCGGTCCACCGGCTCACACACCGGTGCGCCGTTCGTCAAGATGCGCCCCGAGGACATGGACGCCGGTGCCATGGAGACGGTGTTCCCGTGGCGGGAGTCCGACGGCGACGGCACCACGATGGAATCGCACGAGAAGCTGATCACCATCCAGATGGGTGTCCGTAATCCCGTGATGCTCATCCGCATTCGGCCCACCGACATGCCGCGGATGGTCAAGCGCCAGGGCCAGGAGAGCTTCAACTTCGGCGAGTTCTTTGCCTATACCAAGGTCTGCTCGCACTTGGGCTGCCCGTCGTCGCTGTACGAGCAGCAGTCGTACCGAATCTTGTGCCCCTGTCACCAGTCGCAGTTCGACGCATTGCATTTCGCCAAGCCGATCTTCGGCCCGGCCGCCCGCGCATTGGCGCAACTGCCGATCACCATCGACGCAAACGGGTATCTGGTTGCCAACGGTGACTTCATCGAGCCCGTCGGTCCGGCATTCTGGGAGAGGACCACAACATGAGTCCGAAACTGAGTCCCCCGAAGATCGGTGACGTCCTGGCCCATCAGGGCGAGATGGTCGACACGCGCTATCACCCGTCGGCGGCAGTACGCCGGCAGCTCAACAAGGTCTTCCCGACGCACTGGTCGTTCCTGCTCGGTGAGATCGCGATGTACAGCTTCTTCGTACTGCTGATCACCGGCGTGTACCTGACGCTGTTCTTCGACCCGTCGATGGCCGACGTCACCTACAACGGCGTCTACCAACCGCTGCGCGGCGTCGAGATGTCGCGCGCCTACCAAACGGCGCTCGACATCTCCTTCGAAGTCCGTGGCGGCCTGTTCGTCCGCCAGATCCACCACTGGGCGGCCTTGATGTTCTCCGCGTCGATCATGGTGCACCTGGCGCGCATCTTCTTCACCGGCGCGTTCCGGCGGCCACGCGAGGCGAACTGGGTCATCGGCTCACTGCTGCTGATCCTGTCCATGTTCGAGGGCTACTTCGGTTACTCGCTGCCCGACGACCTGCTCTCGGGTATCGGTCTGCGGGCCGCGCTCTCGTCGATCACGCTGGGCATGCCGGTGATCGGAACCTGGCTACACTGGGCACTATTCGGCGGTGACTTCCCCGGCACCATCCTGATTCCCCGCCTTTACGCCCTGCACATCCTGTTGATTCCGGGCATCATCCTGGCGCTGATCGGGCTGCATCTGGCCATGGTCTGGTTCCAGAAGCACACTCAGTTCCCCGGCCCGGGACGCACCGAGCACAACGTCGTCGGCGTGCGCGTGATGCCGGTGTTCGCGGTCAAGTCCGGTGCCTTCTTCGCCGCTATCGTTGGCGTGCTCGGCCTGATGGGCGGCCTGCTGCAGATCAACCCGATCTGGAACCTGGGTCCCTACAAGCCATCTCAGGTGTCGGCCGGATCGCAGCCCGACTTCTACATGATGTGGACGGAAGGCCTGGCGCGTATCTGGCCGCCGTGGGAGTTCTACTTCTGGCACCACACCATTCCCGCCGTGGTGTGGGTGGCGCTGATCATGGGTGGCGTCTTCATCCTGCTGATCATTTACCCGTTCCTGGAGAAGCGGTTCAGCGGCGACTATGCGCACCACAACCTGCTGCAGCGGCCGCGGGATGTCCCGGTTCGCACCTCGATCGGCGCGATGGCGATCGCGTTCTACATGCTGCTGACCCTCGCCGCGATGAACGACATCATCGCGTTCACGTTCCACATCTCGCTGAACGCGACGACGTGGATCGGGCGCATCGGCATGGTCATCCTGCCACCGTTCGTCTTCTTCATCACCTACCGGTGGTGCATTGGTCTGCAGCGCAGCGACCGCGCGCTGCTCGAGCACGGCGTCGAGACCGGCATTATCAAGCGGTTGCCGCACGGCGCCTACATCGAGCTGCACCAGCCGCTCGGCCCGGTCGACGACCACGGCCATCCGCTGCCGCTGGAGTACCAGGGGGCGCCGGTGCCCAACAAGATGAACAAGCTGGGCTCGGCCGGTACGCCGGGTAGCGGCAGTTTCTTGTTCGCCGACCCGGTGTCCGAAGACACGGCGCTGCGCGAGGCCGCCCACGCCGCTGAGCAACGCGCCCTGACCGCGCTGCGCGAGCGCCAAGACAGCACCAACGGATCCACGAACGGCGAGCACTAGCTAGCGGGCTGCCCGAGCCGTCGGCGTTCCCGTGGCCGGCGTCAGTCGGCGGCGCGTTGCTGTTCGGCGGCCCGCAGGATTGAGCCGGCGCGCACAAATGCGGGCTTCTCGCGGTCGGCGGCACCAACCGGCAGGTTGGCGGCGCACCGCAGCACCATCAGGGCCAGCGCGCTGTACGTCGCATACGGGATGACGAGCAGGTTGATCTGACTATCTCCGCCGTTGATGGTCATCACGTGCTGGCGCTTCTGTTCCCATCCCGGCCAGTTGAAGTCGGGTGGTCGCTGTAACGGTTGCCAATTGACGTTGATCGACGTGATGTTCCCCAGCATGGGAGTCAGGATTGCGACCAGATCAGGCAATTCATTGGTCATGCGGTCTACGCGTGGCCACCACGCGCCGTCGATGACGCGGCCAAGCTCACGAGCCACCGATAGCCGGACGGGATTGGATCGGCCTCGACTGCCGAGCGGACGGGTCATCGCAGATGTCGCCCGCCCGCGATGGCCAGGGCTGCACAGTTCACGGGCGTTCCCTTCGCTGTCGGCACCGCCCTCATGGCTGCAGGGAGGCGGAGTGGTGTCATCCGCGCCGATGCGTGTACCACCGCTGACAACGAAAGCAACTCACGCTTGACGCTACGCCACAGGTCGGTGCTTACCGACCTGGCCCATCGATGACCGACGCGGATCGCGGGATTGCACGTAGTGTAGAGGCAACAGAAGCGAGGGTGGATATTCGATGGCAATACAAAACTGGAGCGAAGCGCCCGAGATTCCTCCCTCACAGATTCGGGTCGGTGACGTCATTGGCACAATGCTCCCCACCGGTCTGCGTTACACAGTCAAGATGATCGGCACACCGCAGAAAAGTCCGGGGCAGTGGACATTCTTCTGCCGTGACGACGGGGGCCTGCAGTACACGAGCACGTTCCGCGACGACGAGTTAGTCCGCAGGTACGCCAAAGCGTCTTGATACGGGCGGGCTCGCTCGACTAGTTCGCGGCGACCTCGCGGCGTAGCTGCCGAACGAAAAACCACTCGACCGCCGGCATCGCCGCGGTGACGACCCCGGCCAGCCCGTAGCCGACCCACGACGGACCGTCGTGCCCGACGGCCATCGAATAGGTCGCCGCGGCAACGGCGATCAGCGTCAGCCCCATCGTGCCGGTCAGGACGACGGTGCCCCGCAACCAGATTCGGTCCACGGCCTCGCCGGACCAGTCCCCTGCCGAGTCGGCGGCTTGGCTACGTTGCTGGCGCACGCGCTCGACGACGGTGCGCGTCGCGGGTCTGGTCTGCGAGCGTCCCTGCAGAGCCGTCGACCGAACCACCGGCGGCTCGGCCTTGGTCATTCGGCGTGCCCGCAGCAGCACCGGGACGGCCCCGGCGATGATCAACGCGGACACGATGATGACGGCATACAACACCCACGGCGTGCTGTGCGTACTCCTGGCCGCGCTGTGGAAGCCCCGGCCCAGATCGGCCAGCGCGACGGCAGCAGCCACGCTGACGCCCAGCAACAGCAGCCAGATCGCGGCGCACGCGCCCAGCAGCAGCCGATCGATGACGTCCGGCGGAACGGTATCGGACCCGCGCCGGTACGCGGAGTATCTGCTGACCATCAGCAGCTCGTCTGCGGTTGATCGGCGTTGTTCGACGACAGCACCGTTCCGTCGCTGGTGGTGATCGAGCAATTGAGCCTGCTGACCCGGAAAAGGCTGGACGCCTGGACGGAGCCGACGTCGGACTGCGAGATCGGTGTGACCGTCATCGACCACGGGATGTACACGTTGTGCTGCGTGCGCGACCGGCCGGAGGCGTCGATGTAGGTCACCGAGATGATGTCGCCCGGCGCTTTGGTTCCGGTCACCGAATAGGTGACCTGCCGTGGACCGGCCGGCGTCGTCGTCGGCGGTGGCGGCGCGGGCGGGGCCGCGGTTGCCGACGTGGTGGCCGGTGGTGGCGCGGGTGGCGCCGGCGGAGGCGGGGGCGGCGGCGTCACCGTCACAGTCTGAGTCTCCGTAGCTGTCGGGGGCGGCGGTGGCGGCGGTTCGGTGGTGGGCGGCGGCGGCTTGGTCGTGGTGATTTCGTCCTGCACCGGCGGTGTGGACGACGTGCTGGTGCCCGGGTTGGCCAGTTTGTTGGTGTCGCTGCGCGCGAACAGCAGTGACACCGAAACCACGAGCGCGATCGCGGCCACGATGGCCGCTACGCCGACCACCCACGGCCAGCGCGGGGTGCGGTCGTCATCGTCGTCGTCGTCGGGTGTCTCGTAATTCTCGTAGTCGTAGAGCCCCAGATCGGCCGGCACATACGGGCCGCTGAGGAAATGCTCGGACTCGGGTGCGGAGTAGGCGCGCGAATAAGCGTCCGTCTCGCCGGTCTGGTCGGCCGCCGCTATTGCGCCGCTGTCGCCGAAGGGCTCGAGTTCGTGATGGGAATGTAATTCGCCGCCGTCGACCGTTTCCAATTCATCGCCGGGCTCGCTGCTCGAATTCGGTTCGTGGCCGAGCTCACTGGCGGAATCGGATTCGTCAGGATCGGATCCCGGGGGTTTCGGCCCGCTCATGTCTGCCTGCCCTGTCCAACTGCATCACCTACGCACGGGGCTTCAGGGGTACCTCGTGTCGCTCGTGCTGGGGAGATTCTCATGTGCCTGCGCAAACCCTACCGAACCGAGTAGCGCAAAGAAGTCTTGGCAAACGGGCGACGGCTCAACTGATGCCCGGATTGTTACCTTTGAGACGCAAATCAGTGCTTCTCCGGGCCCACGTAGTACTCAAAGACCAAGCCGGCGGCCGAAGCAAGGATGAACACGACGCCGCCGACGATCAGCCACGGCAGCCACAGCGCGATACCGACCGCGGTCACCGAACCCGACAACGCGACCAGCAACGGCCACCAGCTGTGCGGGGCGAAGAATCCCAATTCGCCTGCACCGTCGCTGATTTCAGCGCCCTCGTAGTCCTCGGGCCGAGTATCGAGGCGACGCGCCACGAACCGGAAGAAGGTGGCCGTGATCAACGCCAAACCGCCGGTCAGCGCCAACGCCGTGGTGCCCGCCCACTCTTCACCACCGGTAGCGAACAACGCTGTCAGCACCCCGTAGAGCACCGCGGTGACGACGAAGAACGCTGCGATGAATTCGAACAGCCTCGCTTCGATATGCATTGCGTGTCCTAACCTACCGGTTGCGCCAGCTGGCCGCGGCGGGTGTCGAACGGATGAGTCGTCACCGCTAACGGGGGCTGGGCGATCGCCTGCAACGCTTGGGCGTTCGTCTTCCCGTCAATCCGTTGCTGCAAGTAGGCCTTGAAGTCGTTGGGCTCAACCACGCGAACCTCGAAGTTCATCATCGAGTGATACGTGCCGCACATCTCCGCGCAGTGGCCGACAAACGCCCCGGTCTTGGTGATCTCTGACACCTGGAACACATTGACCGAGTTGTTTTGCTTCGGCCAAGCCATCACGTCGCGCTTGAAGAGGAATTCCGGCACCCAGAAAGCGTGGACGACATCGGCGGAATTCAGTTGGAATTCGATGCGCTTACCGGCGGGGAGCACCAACACCGGAATTTCCTCGGGGGTTCCCAGGGTTTCGACCTTGTCGAAGTTCAGGTAAGTCCGGTCCTCGGTGTTGATCCCGCGCACCGGCCCGACGCGCTCCTCGCCGTGCGCGTCTTTGCCCTCCGGCTTGGAGACCATCGCCTTTTTACGGGCCTCGTCGGCACCGTCATAGCTCAACGTGCCGTCCTTGAAGTTGACGCGCTGATAGCCGAACTTCCAGTTCCACTGGAAGGCCGTGACGTCGATCACAACCTCGGGGTTCTTGTCCAGGTGCAGCATCTTCTCCTGCACCACGACGGTGAAGTAGAACAGCACCGAGATGATCAGGAACGGCGTCACGGTGAGCACCAGCTCCAGCGGCATGTTGTAGCCGAACTGCCGGGGCAGTTCGGTGTCAGTTGCCTTCTTCCGGTGGAAAGCCGCCGACCAGAAGATGAGGCCCCACACGATGACCCCGACGACCAGCGAAGCGATCACCGCGCCGATCCACAGCTCCCGGTTGACATGGGCCTGCGGCGTGATGCCCTCGGGCCAGCCCATGCCGAGCACCCCCGACCAGCTGCAGCCGCTCAGGGTGACCGCTAATACTGCCAGCGTCGAAGCCAGCGCCAGCGGTCGAAGACGACGCGAAAGACCCCGCGTCGCATCTGAGGAACGGCGCTGAAATATGCCCTGCGACAAACGCTGCGAACGAAACTGCCCGCCGGGTGTCACGTTGGCGCCTCCATGCTCGAATGTCGAATACTACGCAGCGTAGACCACACCGCTCAGCCCGGCGACCAAACCCCGACCGGCCCGGCGGCCGCGTCGTCACGACCGGCCCGGTGCGGCGCGCCCAAGCATCGCCGAAGTGCGGCATACTGGGGCGCCGTGTGTGGACTGCTGGCCTTTGTCGCGGACCCGGCCGGCCTGGACGACCAGGCGGCCGGCCCGGGCTCAGCCGGGGGCGATCACGCCGCTGCCGCGGCACATGCCGCTCGCGCCGACAGCGCCATCACCCGCGCGTCGCATCAGATGCGCCACCGCGGGCCCGACGAGCCGGGCACCTGGACGGATCCGGGCGCCGACGGGTCGGTGGTGTTCGGTTTCAACCGGTTGTCCATCATCGACCTCGCGCACTCGCATCAGCCGCTGCGCTGGGGCCCGCCCGAGGCGCCGGACCGCTACGTGCTGGTCTTCAACGGCGAGATCTACAACTACCTCGAGCTGCGCGACGAGCTGACTGCCCGGCACGGTGCCGCCTTCGCCACCGACGGTGACGGCGAGGCCATCGTCGCCGGTTACCACCACTGGGGCACTGAGGTGTTGACGCGGCTGCGCGGCATGTTCGCCTTCGCGCTGTGGGACACCGTCACCCGCGAATTGTTCTGCGCCCGTGACCCTTTCGGCATCAAGCCGCTGTTCATGGCGACCGGCACCGGCGGCACGGCGGTGGCCAGCGAGAAGAAGTGCCTGCTGGACCTGGTCGACCTGGTGGGTTTCGACACCGCGATCGACGAGCGCGCGGTGCAGCACTACACCGTCCTGCAGTACGTGCCGGAACCCGAGACGCTGCACCGCGGGGTGCGCCGGCTGGAATCGGGCTGCTACGCGCGGATCCGGCCCGGAGTGGCGCCACAGATCACCCGGTATTTCGTGCCGCGCTTCGCGGCCGTGCCGATTACCCGCAACACCGAGCAGGCCCGCTATGACGAGATCACCGCGGTGCTTGAGGACTCGGTGGCCAAGCACATGCGCGCCGACGTCACCGTCGGGTCGTTCCTGTCCGGCGGCATCGACTCCACCGCGATCGCGGCGCTGGCCATCCGGCACAACCCGCGGCTGATCACCTTCACCACCGGTTTCGAGCGTGAGGGATTCTCCGAGATCGACGTCGCGGTGGCCTCGGCCGAGGCGATCGGCGCCCGCCACATCACCAAGGTGGTGAGCCCGGCCGAATTCGTCGCCGCGCTGCCCGAGATCGTCTGGTACCTCGACGAGCCGGTCGCCGACCCGGCGCTGGTCCCGCTGTTCTTCGTCGCCCGCGAAGCCCGCAAGCACGTCAAGGTGGTGCTCTCCGGCGAGGGCGCCGACGAGCTGTTCGGCGGATACACGATCTATCGAGAACCGTTGTCGCTGAAGCCCTTTGACTACCTGCCGCGGCCGCTGCGGCGTTCGGTGGGCAAGATGAGCAAGCCGCTGCCCGCCGGCATGCGCGGCAAGAGCTTGCTGCATCGCGGTTCGCTGACGCTCGAGGAGCGCTACTACGGCAATGCCCGCAGCTTCTCGGACGTGCAGCTGCGCGACGTACTGCCCGGGTTCCGCGACGAGTGGACGCACACCGACGTGACGGCCTCGGTGTACGCCGGATCGAAAGGCTGGGACCCGGTAGCCCGGATGCAGCATGTCGACCTGTTCACCTGGCTGCGCGGCGACATCCTGGTCAAGGCCGACAAGATGACCATGGCCAACTCGCTGGAGCTTCGGGTGCCGTTCTTGGACCCGGAGGTGTTCGCCGTCGCGTCCCGGTTGCCCGTCGAGGCGAAGATCACCCGCACCACCACCAAGTACGCGCTGCGGCGCGCGCTGGAGCCGATCGTCCCCGCGCATGTGCTGCACCGGCCCAAACTCGGCTTCCCGGTGCCCATCCGGCATTGGTTGCGCGCCGGCGAGCTGCTGGAGTGGGCCTACGCGACGGTGGACGCCTCGCAGGCGGGTCAGCTGGTCGACCTCGCGGCGGTGCGCCGGATGCTCGACGAACACCGAAACGGCGTCAGCGATCACAGCCGTCGGCTGTGGACGGTGCTGATCTTCATGCTCTGGCACGCGATCTTCGTCGAGCACAGCGTGGTGCCCCAGATCAGCGAGCCGGTGTATCCAGTGCAGCTCTAGCGGGCGGCGCGAGCCGAACTCAGGCGAGCACCGCGGCGATCTCGGCGGCCGCCTCGTCGCCGTAGGCACCCGCCAACCGGGTCTTGGCGACCTCGGGGTCCCACTTCCACTCCTGGGTGCCGGTCGACTCCAGCACCAGCACGGCCACCAGCGAGCCCAGCTGCGCCGCACGCTCCAGGCTCAGCCCGGCGCTGCGCCCGGTGAGGAAACCGGCCCGGAACGCGTCACCGACGCCGGTGGGATCGGTCTGACTGTTCTCGGGCACCACACCGACGTGGGTGGTGGTGCCGTCGCGTTCCACGATGTCCACGCCGTTGGGACCGAGCGTGGTCACCCGCAGGTCGACCTTGCCCAGCACATCGGCTTCCGACCAACCGGTCTTGTTGAGCAGCAGCTCCCACTCGTAATCGTTGGTGAACAGGCAGGCCGCCCCGTCGATCAGCTTGTTGATTTCCTCCCCGGAAAGGCGGGGCAGCTGCTGGGACGGGTCGGCGGCGAAAGCCAGGCCGAGCTTGCGGCACTCCTCGGTGTGCACCACCATGGCGTCGGGGTCGTTGGCCCCGATGATGACTAGGTCCGGCTCACCCACGGACGAGACGACGTCGGCGAGCTTGATGTTGCGGGCCTCCGACATGGCGCCGGGGTAGAACGACGCGATCTGGGCCATGTCCTCGTCGGTGGTGCAGGTGAATCGCGCCGTGTGCGCGGTCTTCGAGATCAGCACGTTCTCACAGTTGACACCGTGCTTCTGCAGCCATTCGCGGTATTCGCCGAAGTCGTCGCCGGCCGCGCCGACCAGCGCCACGTCACCGCCCAGCACACCGATGGCGAAGGCGATGTTGCCCGCCACGCCGCCGCGATGAATCACCAGGTCGTCGACCAGGAAGCTGAGCGAAACCTTCTGCAGATGCTCGGCCAGCAGATGCTCGGAGAACAGGCCGGGAAAACGCATCAGGTTGTCGGTCGCAATCGAACCAGTCACCGCGATCGTCACGAAATCTCCACCCTTCATTGGTAAGCCCGTCCAGCCTACCCACGCGTTTCGACCGGGCAGCCGACACCGCCAGCGTCTGCAGCCGCCGAAAGGCTGTGCGCTAGCCTGCCTAGGGAACTCACTCAAGTCGCCGGGACCGGAATACGCGGGGCGGTACCCGCTCGTGGTCCCGTCTACCACCCTAGGAGAACCACTATGGGCGGTCCGCACACGCCGAATCACACTGTCGGCGGCGACGGACCCGGGCCCTATACCGAACCGGTGGAGTTCCCGCATGACCCCCCGGCCGGCGGCACGGCCTTCGCGCCCAGGTCGGCCAACGAACCGCCGCCGGGCGCATACCCCGGGCCGACGCCGCCGCCGGGCTATCCGAAGCGGAGGTCACCGCGGCGGGTGATCATCGGTGTGCTGTTGGCGATCGGATTGGTTGCCGCGATGACGGCGGCGATTGTCTATGGCGTTCGCACCAATGGGGCTAATACCGGGGCCGCGTTCTCCGAAGCATCGGCGAAAACGGCCATTCAGGGCTATTTGGACGCGCTCGAGAACCGCAACACCGACGAGATCTCCCGCAACGCGCTCTGCGGCCTCTACGACGGCGTGCGCGACAAGCGGTCGGACCAGGCTCTGGCCAAGTTGAGCAGCGACGCGTTCCGTAAGCAGTTCTCGCAGGTCCAGCTCACCTCGATCGACAAGATCGTGTACTTGTCGCAGTACCAGGCTCAGGCGCTGTTCACGATGCAGGTGTCACCGGCCATCGGCGGCCCGCTACGCGGGCAGGTCCAGGGCGTCGCGCAGCTGCTGTTCCAGCGCGGGGATGTGTTGGTGTGCTCGTACGTGCTGCGTACCGGGGGCTCGTACTAGCCCCCGGCTACTACCCGCTGAGCGTCAGTTGAAGGAATCCCCGCAAGCGCAAGAACCCGTGGCGTTGGGGTTGTCGATGGTGAAGCCCTGCTTCTCGATGGTGTCCACGAAGTCGATCGACGCGCCTTCGATGTAGGGCGCGCTCATCCGGTCCACCGTCAGCTTCACGCCGCCGAAGTCGGCGACCAGGTCACCGTCCAACGTCCGGTCGTCGAAGAACAGGTTGTACCGGAGCCCCGCGCACCCGCCGGGCTGGACCGCGATACGCAGCGCCAGGTCGTCGCGGCCCTCCTGGTCGAGCAGGGACTTCGCCTTGATCGCGGCGGCCTCGGTCAGGATGGCGCCGTGGGTCTTGGCGGTCGACTCGTTTTGCACCGTCATTACGTCTCCTACATGCCTGTTGTTGGGTAGGTGCCCGGGCACCCGAACCACTCGGGTAGGACCCAATGCCTCAACGGTACCTCGCAGGACCGCTATTCCCGAGTCTCGCCGCCACCTGTGACGCTAATCCCATCAGCTGATTCGCCGCGTCGGCCAGCGCCAATCCCACCGAGCCCGCGTACTCGGCCATGGACAGGGCGGACATGATGCCCGCCGTTCGCACCGCGGTTTTCTCCAGGCCGACCTGCCCGGCCAGCACGATCACCGGAATTCCCAGCGGGCCGGCCACCGCAGCCAGCGAACCCACCACCTTCCCGTGCAGGGACTGCTCGTCGAACAGGCCTTCTCCGGTGACGATCATGTCTGCCGTCTCGAGGTCGTCGTCCAAATGGGTGTGATCGGCGATGATCGCCGCGCCGGACTCGCAGCGGCCCCCGAGCGCCAGCAGACCCGCGCCGATACCGCCGGCCGCGCCGGCCCCGGGCTCGGAGCTCACGTCGCGGCCTGCCACCGCTTCCAGCTGCAGCGCCCACGCCTCGAGGCGGACTTCCAGTGCCGCGACGGTCGCCGTGTCCGCACCCTTCTGCGGCCCGAACACCCTGGCCGCACCCCACGGCCCCACCAGCGGATATTCGGTGTCCGAGGCGGCGATGAGCTCGACATCGGCCAATTGCCGCCGAGCGACTTCCAGGCCGCCCAGCTCGGCGATCATGCCCTGCCCGCCATCGGTGCACGCGCTGCCGCCCAGGCCCACCACGATCCGCCTCGCCCCCGACCGAAGCACTTCGGCGATGACCTGCCCGACTCCCCTGCTGTGCGCCGTCAGCGCGGTCTCCGGGTCGGCCGGACGGCCAAGCCGTCCCAGGCCGCAGGCCTGTGCGCATTCCAGGTAGGCGGTCGCCGAGTCCGCATCCCACACCCACTGGGCGTCCACCGTCTTGTCCAGCGGCCCAACCACCTCGATGTACCGCTTCTCCCCTACCCGGTTGGCCAGCACATCGATGAAACCCGGGCCGCCGTCGGACTGCGGTGCGACGATGAACTGGTCGCCCGGGCGTGACCGACCCCAGCCCGTCGCGATGGCGGCGGCAGCTTCTACCGCCGAAAGACTGTCGCCGTAGCAATCCGGGGCCACCAGCACCCGCATAGCCGGCAATTGCAAACGACCCGGAGAAAGACCAGTGGCAACATCGTCCGAGGCCATCGAGCCGTTGTCCATCACCCGTAGCCGTTCATCACCGTTAAGGGTAGGTCCAACTATCGCCTGGCCGCAGAGCTATCGCGATGCCTGACGGGGTCATTCACCGAAGCGGCCCGGTCGCGAAGTAACCTGGCGGTTGTGAAGTTGTTGGGCCGTAAGAAAACCCAAGCGGAATTCCTGGCAGAAGATCTGGTGGCACCGGCTGCGTCCGATGCCGCCTCGGATGCAGAGACTCGCGCGGCGCGAAGGACCGACCCCAAGGGCCGGCCCACACCCAAGCGCGAAGCTGCCCGACGCAATGCCAAGAAGGGCCCCGTCGCCCCGGCACCCATGACCGCCGCCGAGGCGCGGGCACGCCGCAAAACGCTGGCCGGCCCCAAACTCAGCCGCGCGGAGCGCAAGGCCGAACGCACCGCCGGCCGGGCCCGGATGACGGATCGCCGGGAACGCATGATGGCCGGCGACGAAGCGTACCTGCTGCCCCGCGACCAAGGGCCGATACGCCGCTACGTGCGCGACGTCGTCGATTCCCGGCGCAACGTGCTCGGCATGTTCATGCCCTCGACACTGGCCCTGATGTTCGTCATGTTTGCGGTTCCGCAGCTGCAGCTCTACATCTCTCCCGCCATGCTGGTGATCACCGCGATCATGGGCGTCGACGGCGTGATCCTGGGCCGCAAGATCAGCAGGCTGGTCGACGCGAAATTCCCGAGCAACACCGAAAGCCGTTGGAAGCTCGGCCTTTACGCCGCCGGACGGGCTTCCCAGATCCGCCGGATGCGGGCGCCCCGGCCCCAAGTCGAGCGCGGTGCCAGTGTCGACTAGCCGTCGCCGGAAAGCCTTCTGACCCCAGTGCGCACCCTGGTGCTCGGCGGGATCAGGTCGGGCAAATCCCGGTGGGCCGAGGAAGCCATCGCCACGTCGCTTCCACCCGGCCAGCCGGTCCGGTACCTGGCTTCCGGGCTCAGCGACCAGGCGGATGCGGACTGGGCACAGCGCATCGCGAAACATCGCGATCGCCGGCCCGCGCACTGGTCGACGGTCGAAACCCAGGACATCACAACCGAATTGCGGCAATCGCCGGATACCCCGACCCTCGTCGACGACCTCGGCGCCTGGCTGACCGGCACGCTGGATCGCCACCAGGCCTGGGAGAACGGATCGGTGACCGCTCCGGTTGAAGAGATGATCGGCGCGGTCGGCGCATTTGAATCCACGCTGGTGCTGGTCAGCCCGGAGGTCGGATTGACCGTGGTGCCCGCCACCGCATCCGGGCGCCGCTTTGCCGACGAACTCGGCTCCCTCAACCAGCGAGTCGCGGCACTGTGCGAGCACGTGGTGTTGGTGGTGGCCGGTCAGCCGGTGTCGATCAAATCGTCCGGCACATGATGGAATTCACGCCGATCTCGCCGCCTGACGCGGCCGCCGCCGCGGCCGCGGCCGCACGCCAGGACACCCTGACCAAGCCGCGCGGGGCGCTGGGCCGTCTCGAGGCCCTGTCCGTCTGGATCGCGTCCTGCCAGGGTCATTGCCCGCCACGGCAGTTCGAGCGCGCCCGGGTGGTGGTGTTCGCCGGCGACCACGGTGTGGCGCGTTCCGGGGTGTCGGCGTACCCGCCGGAAGTGACGGCGCAGATGGTCGCCAACATCGACGCCGGCGGGGCAGCGATCAACACACTCGCCGCGATCGCGGACGCGACGGTACGGATCGCCGATTTGGCGGTGGACGCCGAGCCGCTGTCAGAGCAGATCGGCGCCCACAAGGTGCGGCGCGCCAGCGGCGATATCGCCGTGCAGGACGCGCTGACCGACGAGGAGACCGCCAGCGCGATCGCGGCGGGTCAACGGATCGCCGACGAAGAGGTCGACGCGGGCGCCGACTTGCTCATCGCCGGCGATATGGGCATCGGAAACACTACGGCGGCTGCGGTTTTGGTGGCGGCGTTGACGAACGCCGAGCCGGTCGCGGTGGTCGGCTTCGGCTCAGGAATCGACGACGCCGGCTGGGCACGCAAGACGGCCGCGGTCCGCGACGCCCTGTTCCGGACACGGCCGGTGTTACCCGACCCGGTGGCATTGCTGCGCTGTTGCGGCGGCGCGGATCTGGCCGCGATCGCCGGCTTTTGCGCACAAGCCGCCGTGCGGCGCACCCCGCTGCTACTCGACGGCATGGCCGTGACGGCCGCCGCTCTGGTCGCCGAACGCCTGGCACCGGGCGCGCGGCAATGGTGGCAAGCGGGCCATCGCTCCACCGAACCCGGCCATACGCTGGCCCTGACCGCTCTCGACCTGGACCCGATTCTGGACCTGGGCATGCGGCTGGGCGAGGGCAGCGGCGCGACGCTGGCACTGCCGGTGCTGCGCGCCGCGGTGGCCACGCTGTCGTCGATGGCGACGTTCCGTGAGGCCGGCGTCTCCGGCCGGCCCGAAGAAGCTCAACCTTCCTCGTGATCCGTTCGCTGGCAACGGCTTTCGCGTTCGGAACGGTGTTGCCGATGCCGGCTTCCGGCGACGCTGCTATGGGGCGCGGCACCATGACCGCGCTGCCGATAGTCGGCGCGGCCTTGGGAACACTGGCCGCGGGCATCACCTGGGGCGGCGCGCTGGCCTTCGGCGCGTCCAGCCCGCTGTCGGGATTGCTTGCGGTGACAGCACTTTTGCTCGCCACCCGTGGACTGCACATCGACGGCGTCTCCGATACGGCCGACGGGCTGGGCTGCTACGGGCCGCCGCCGCGCGCCCTGGCGGTGATGCGCGACGGGTCGACCGGACCGTTCGGTGTCGCGGCCGTCGTGCTGGTGATCCTGTTGCAGGGATTGGCGTTTGCCGCACTCGGTGCGACCTGGCACCACGGGCTTGCCGCGATCATCGTGGCGGTCGCCGCCGGGCGGGTGACCGCCGTGCTGGCCTGCCGCCGTTCGGTGCCGGCGGCCGACGGTAGTGCCCTGGGAGTCCAAGTCGCCGGCACGCAGCCCATCCCGGCGGTGGTGGGCTGGGTCGTGGTGCTGCTTGGGGTTTCGCTGCTGGCGGGCCCGCGACCGTGGCAGGGTCCGGCCGCGGTGGCGCTGGCCCTGTGCTGCGGCGCGGTGCTGGTGGCGCACTGCGTGCGCCGCTTCGGCGGGATCAGCGGCGACGTGCTGGGCGCCGCAATCGAACTCACCACGACCGTCAGCGCCGTGGCGCTCGCGGCGCTGGTTCGCTTCTAGCCGGCGCCTTAGCCCAGCCGGGTCATCCAGCCGTGGGTGTCGGCGAAGGTGCCGCGCTGAATGCGGGTCAGTGTGTCGCGCAGCGCCATCGTCACCTCGCCCGGTTGGCCGTCGGCGATGGTGAACTCGCTGTCGGCGTACTTCACCCGCGCGACCGGCGTGATCACGGCGGCAGTGCCGCAAGCGAATACCTCGGTGATCTCCCCCGCGGCGGCCTTCTTCTGCCATTCGTCGATATCGATCTTGCGCTCTTCGACGGTGAATCCGGCATCAAGTGCCAACTGCAGCAACGAATCCCGTGTGATGCCGGGCAGCAGCGATCCGGACAGCTCCGGGGTGACCAGCCGCGAGGTGCCGCCGCTGCCGAGCACGAAGAACAAGTTCATGCCGCCCATCTCTTCGACGAAGCGACGCTCGACGGCATCAAGCCAAACCACTTGGTCGCAACCGTTTTCCGCGGCTTCGGCCTGAGCGAGCAGAGACGCGGCGTAGTTGCCGCCGAACTTGGCCGCGCCGGTACCGCCGGGGCAGGCTCGCACGTAATCCGTTGACACGTAGACGTCGACGGGGTTGACGCCGTTTTTGAAGTACGCGCCGGCCGGTGAACCGATCAGCAGGTACCGGTAGTGCTTGGCCGGCCGTACCCCCAGTCCCGGCTCCGTCGCGAAGATGAACGGCCGCAGATACAGCGCTTCTTCGCCGCCTGCCCGGGGCACCCACGCGTTGTCGACAGCGATGAGCTGGCGCAGGGATTCGAGGAAGAGCTCGTCGGGCAGCTCGGGGATCGCGATCCGCCGGGCCGACGAACGCATCCGGGCGGCGTTGGCGTCCGGGCGAAATGACACGACCGAGCCGTCGGCCCAGCGGTATGCCTTGAGCCCCTCGAACACTTCTTGCGCGTAGTGCAGCACGATCGCCGAGGGGTCCAGCTGGATCGGGCCGTACGGAATGACCTGCGCGTTGTGCCAACCTTGGCCTTCGTCGTAGTCGACGGAGACCATGTGGTCGGTGAAGAATTTGCCAAAGCCGGGGTCGGCCAGGATGGAGTCACGTTCTACGCCGCTTGCGGGATTAGACGCGCGTTGAACGGTGAACTCGAGAAGGCCGCTCGTCATGCGCCGATTGTATATGCGCGTGCCAACGGGTTTTTCCCGCGTGAAGGGGCGGTGGCTACCGGGTTTTCAGCTCGACGAACGGCGGACGCACCACTTCGCACTCGGCGGCGCGGCCGCGTACGTCGACGGTGATTTGCTGACCGTCTGCCACGCCCGCGTCCGTGTCGATCAACGCGAGCGCGATGCCGGCCTGCAAGGTCGGCGAAAACGTCCCGGACGTGGTGATCCCGACCGGCTTATCACCGGCAAGCACCGTCAGCCCGGGCCGCAACACGCCACGGCCCTGCATCCGCAGCCCCCGCAACAGCCGTCGCGGCCCCGCCGACTTCTCCGCCAGCAGCGCGTCGCGACCGAAGAACGCGTCCTTCTTCCAGCCGATCGCCCAGCCGCAGCGGGCCTGCAGTGGCGAGATGTCGAGTGACAGCTCGTGGCCGTGCAGCGGGTAACCCATCTCGGTGCGCAGGGTGTCGCGAGCCCCCAGGCCGGCCGGTTCGCCGCCCGCATTCGACACCGCCGTCACCAGCGCGTCGAACACCACACCCGCGGTGTCCCAGGGCGGCAGCAGTTCGTAGCCGTGCTCGCCGGTGTACCCGGTGCGGCAGACCCGCACCGGCACACCCGAGAAGGTGGCATCGGCGTAGGCCATGTAATCCATGTCAGTCGGCAGCCCCAGCTCGCCGAGCACGTCCGTCGATCGGGGCCCCTGCACCGCCAGCACCGCGTAGGAGCGATGCTCGTTGGTGATCGTCAGGCCGGCGGGCGCGGCGGCCTGCAGCGCCTCGACCACCGCGGCGGTGTTGGCGGCATTGGGCACCAGAAAGATCTCGTCGTCGTCGACGTAGTACGCGATCAGGTCGTCGATGACACCACCGGATTCGGTGCAGCACAACGTGTATTGCGCCTTGCCCGGCGCGATACGACCCAGGTCGTTGGTCAGCGCGGAGTTGACGAACTGCGCGGCGCCCTGCCCCCGGATCAACGCTTTGCCGAGGTGGCTGACGTCGAACAGGCCGACGGCGTTGCGAGTCGCGTTGTGCTCGCTGACGGTGCCCGCATAGGACACCGGCATCAGCCAGCCGCCGAATTCGGCGAAATTGGCCCCCAACTCGCGATGCCGATCTTCCAGCGGTCCCTTGATTGGCTCCGTCGCATCGCTCACGACGACCCACCCTAATCGTCTCTGCACCTGGCACACTTGGGTAGGTGTTCGATTTCGATGCGCTGGAGGCCGCCGGAATCGCGGATCCGCGCGAACGGGCCGACCTGATCAAGTATCTGGACGATCTCGGGTTCACCGTCGACGAGATGGCGGAAGCCGAACTGCGCGGCCGGCTGTTCGGCCTGGCCGGCGATGTGCTGTCGTGGTCGGGGCGGCCGATCTACACGCTGCAGACCGCGGCCGAGGAACTTGGGATAACAGCCGACGACGTCGCGCGCGCCTGGGCTTTGCTCGGCCTCACGGTCGCCGGTCCCGATGTTCCCGTGCTGAGCCAGGCCGACGTCGACGCGCTGGCAACCTGGCTCGCGCTCAAGGTGGTGGTCGGCGAGGACGGCGCATTGGGTCTGTTACGGGTGCTGGGCGCCGCCATGGCCCGGCTGGCTGAAGCCGAGTCGACGATGATCCGCGCCGGGACGCCGGACATCCAGATGAACCACACCCGTGACGAGCTCGCCACGGCGCAGGCGTACCGCTCGGTCGCCGAGTTCGTCCCCCGGATCGGGGCGCTGATCGACATCGTGCACCGCCATCATCTGACCAGCGCCCGAACGCACTTCGAGGGTGTCCTTCGCGACACGTCGGCCTCCGTGGTGTGCGGTGTTGGTTTCGCGGATCTGTCCGGCTTCACCGCGTTGACTCAGGCACTGACGCCGGCGCAGTTGTCCTATCTGCTCAACGAGTTCGCCGGCACCGTCTCCGACGTGGTGCATGCCGACGGCGGGCGGGTGGTGAAGTTCATCGGCGACGAGGTGATGTGGGTCAGCTCGTCGCCCGAGCAGCTGGTGCGGGCGGCGGTCGATCTCGTCGAGCACCCCAAAGCGCGCGAGGAAGGACTCCAGGTCCGCGCCGGCCTTGCGTACGGCACGGTCGTGGCCATCAACGGCGACTACTTCGGCAACCCGGTCAACCTGGCCGCCCGACTCGTGGCCGCAGCCACGCCAGAACAGATCCTGGCTACACCCGAGTTGCGTGACGAGTTGCCCGACTGGCCCGCGGTCGCGTATGGCCCGTTGACTCTCAAAGGGTTTGAGGAGCCGGTAACCGCCTTCGACCTACACGCGCGGACGCTGCCGAGCTAACGACCACCCTCGATGACTAGGGTGATGACGCGTGAGTACCGAACCGGGATACCAGGCTCCTTCCGTCACTGTCGCCACGTCGCTGCCGAAACGCGGTGTGGGTTCTGCGGTCTTGCTCGTCCCCGTCGTCTCGACCGGTGACGAAGACCGGCCGGGCGCGGTCGTCTTGTCGGCCGAGCCGTTCCTGTCCAGCGACGCCATCGACGAAATCGAGGCCGACCTGCTCGCGCTGGAGGCGACCGGCGCCAGTGACCAGATACATCGGCTAGTGGTACCGGCGCTTCCGGTGGCCAGCGTGCTCACGATCGGCCTGGGCAAGCCACGATCCGAATGGCCCGCCGACACCATCCGGCGCGCCGCCGGCGTGGCCGCGCGCTCGCTGGGCGGAGCCGAAACCGTGATCACCACGCTGGGCGAGTTGCCCGGCGAGGACGTCGCCGCCGCGGCGGTCGAAGGGCTGATCCTGGGCAGCTACCGGTTCACCGCCTTCCGCAGCGACAAGACCGCGCCCAAAGACCAAGGGCTGAGCAAGATCACCGTGCTCGCCACCGATAAGGAAGCCAAGAAGCAGAGCGCGCACGGCGCGGCCGTCGCCACCGCCGTCGCCACCGCACGCGACTTCGTCAACACCCCGCCGAGTCACCTCTTTCCCGCCGAATTCGCCAAGCGCGCAAAAGCTTTGGGTGAATCCGTCGGCCTTGAAGTGGAAGTGCTCGACGCCTTGGCGCTGCAAAAGGGTGGCTACGGCGGGATTGTCGGCGTCGGGCAGGGCTCGTCGCGGCCACCGCGGCTGGTGCGGTTGATCCACCGCGGGTCGAAGCTGGCCAAGAAGCCCAAGCAGGCCAAAACGGTGGCGCTGGTCGGCAAGGGCGTCACGTTCGACACCGGCGGCATCTCGATCAAGCCGGCTGCCTCCATGCACAACATGACCTCGGACATGGGCGGTGCCGCCGCGGTGATCGCGACCGTCACGCTGGCCGCGCAACTCGGCCTGCCGATCGACGTGATCGCCACCGTGCCGATGGCCGAGAACATGCCCTCGGGGACGGCGCAGCGGCCCGGCGACGTGCTGACGCAGTACGGCGGAATCACGGTCGAGGTGCAGAACACCGACGCCGAGGGCCGGCTCATCCTGGCCGACGCCATCGTGCGGGCGTGCGAGGACAACCCGGACTATCTGATCGAGACGTCCACGCTGACCGGTGCGCAGACGGTGGCGCTGGGTGCCCGCATCCCCGGCGTGATGGGCAGCGACGAGTTCCGCGACCGGGTCGCCGCGATCTCGCAGCGGGTCGGCGAGAACGGCTGGCCGATGCCGCTGCCCGACGAGCTGAAGGACGACCTGAAGTCCACGGTGGCCGACCTTTCCAACATCAGCGGGCAGCGCTTCGCCGGCATGCTGGTGGCCGGGGTGTTCCTGCGGGAGTTCGTCGCCGACGGAGTGGGCTGGGCGCACATCGACGTGGCCGGCCCGGCCTACAACACCGGCAGCCCGTGGGGATACTCGCCGAAGGGCTCCACCGGTGTACCGACCCGGACGATGTTCGCGGTGCTCGAGGACATCGCCGAGAACGGCTGAGGCTCTCGATCGGGCCCAACGCCCGCTCGAACGTGAAACTACCTTCACGCGCGACGCGCCGCGAAGGTGCACCCGCGGCCTGAACCGGCCTAGATCACCCGGAACCGCGCGGTGCTGCGCAACGCCTGTGGCAGCAGCCGCGAAACACCATAGAGCGCATAGGCTTCCGGCGCCACCGGGCGGATCGGCTTGTTCTTCCGGACGGCCGACAAGATTGCATTGGCGACCTTGTCGGGCCCGTACCGACGCAGCGCGAACATCTTGCCCAGCTGACCGCGCCGGTCGTCGACGTGCTCGTCGTGCTTGCCGACGGCGGCGTCGAACCGGGTGGTGTTGATGATGTTCGTGTCGATCAATCCGGGGCAGATCGTGGTCAGCCCAACGTTGGCGGCGTCGAGTTCGGCGCGCAGGCAGTCGGAGAACATGTAGGTCGCCGCCTTGGACGTGCAGTAGGCGTTCAACGACTGCAACGGGGCGTAGGCGGCCATCGACGACACGTTGACGATGTGCCCGCCGGTGCCGCGCTCGACCAGACGCCGCCCGAACGCCCGGCTGCCGTTCACCACGCCGCCGAGATTGACGTCGAGTACCCGGTCGAACTGTTCGGCAGGGGTGTCCAAGAACTGGCCGGCCTGCCCGATACCCGCGTTGTTGACCACGATGTCGGGCACGCCGTGTTCGGCGCTGACCCGCTCGGCGAAGTCCTCGACCGCGTCGGTGTCGGACACGTCGAGCACGTAGGCGTGCGCAACGCCGCCCCGCGAGACGATCGCGGCCGCGGTCTCCTTGACGGCTGCTTCGTCGATGTCGCTGACCACCAGCTCGGCGCCCTCGCGGGCGAATGCGTACGCGGTCTCGCGCCCGATTCCGCTGCCGGCGCCGGTGACCGACACCAGGGTGTCGCCGAACGACCCGCGGGGACGGCCTATCTGCGCGCGCAGCAGCGCCCGGCTGGGCGCCTTGCCGTCGGCCAGGTCGGCGAACTCGTGCACCGCGGCCGCCATCACCTGCGGGTGCGACATCGGCGAAAAGTGACCGGCCCTGATGTCGCGACGCCACAGCCGCGGCACCCACCGCGCGGTCTCGTCGTAGCCGTACGGCCGGACGTATTTGTCGCGGGTGTTCACGATCAGCTGCACCGGCACATCGACGATGTGGATGGCCTCGCCGCGACCGGAGAACGAGCGAAAGTAGTTGGCGGGATAGGTTTTTACCGAGCTGGCCGCATCCCTGGCGAAGTTCGCGGAGTGGTGGATCTGCTCATCGGGAATGTTGTCGACGATGTTGCGCCGCACCGCACGCACCGAGAAGGCCGCCCGAATCAGCAGCGGCGCCAACACCGGAATCGAGAACAAGACCATATAGGTCAGGCGCAACGCCTGACTGATCGAGCGGGCAAACCTCCGCGGGCGCCACGGTTGGCGCAGACCGCTGAAGATGTACTCGATCAGTTGCTCCTGGCTCGGGCCGGACACCGACGTGAACGAGGCGACCCGGTCGCCGGCCCCCGACCGTTTCAGGTACTCCCAGATACCCACCGAACCCCAGTCGTGGGCCAGCACGTGCACCGGCTGGCCGGGGCTCAGTTCGCCTGTCACCGCGGCGAAATCGTCGGCAAAGTGAGCCATGGTGTACGCCGAGACTCCCTTGGGCGTCCCCGACAGGCCGACACCGCGGTTGTCGTAGCGGATGATCCGGAACCGCTCGGCCAGCAGCGGGACGACGCCGTCCCACAGCACGTGCGAGTCGGGGAAGCCGTGTACCAGCACGATCGTGGGACCGTCCGGGTTGCCGTCTTCGTAGACCGCGATGCGGACGCCGTCCGCGCTGTCGACAAACTTCTGGGGTGCCTGTGTAGCCGGCATCGAACTTCCGCCTCCCCGCGATTCGCTCTGACTACCAGCGGCCACACCGTGGCAAGCCGGGTCAGCCCTGGATGTGAGCCGACGCAGAGGCAATGACAGGATAGTTTTGACGTCAACTTCCAGTACATCGCGGTGTGGTAAGTCAGATGTCGACCTGCGCCGACCCACGAGCAATCGAGGAGTCAAAAGAGATGGCCTTCTCCGTCCAGATGCCGGCACTCGGTGAGAGCGTCACCGAGGGGACGGTCACCCGCTGGCTCAAGCAGGAAGGCGACACGGTCGAGCTCGACGAACCGCTCGTCGAAGTGTCGACCGACAAGGTCGACACCGAGATCCCGTCGCCCGCCGCGGGTGTGCTGACGAAGATCGTCGCCCAGGAGGACGACACCGTCGAGGTCGGCGGTGAACTGGCCGTCATCGGCGACTCCGCCGCGGACGGCGCCTCGGCAGCGCCCGCCCAGGCGCCAAGCCAGCCGGCGGCCGAATCCGCGCCGCCGCCGCCGGAACCCGAGCCCGCGCCCGCGGCACCGGCCCAACCGGAGCCCGAGCCTCAGCCCGAACCCGCAGCGCAGGCTGCCCCGCCGAGTTCCGGCAACGGCAGCGCGACGCCGGTGCTGATGCCCGAGCTGGGCGAGTCTGTCACCGAGGGCACCGTGACTCGCTGGCTCAAGAAGGTCGGTGATTCGGTTCAGGCGGACGAGGCCCTGGTGGAGGTGTCCACCGACAAGGTGGACACCGAGATTCCGTCACCGGTGGCCGGAGTCCTGGTCAGCATCACCGCCGACGAGGACGCCACCGTGCCGGTCGGCGGCGAGCTGGCCCGGATCGGCTCCGGTTCCGCAGCCGCCGCCCCACCGCCGCCCGCGCCGAAGCCGGAGCCCGAACCGGCGCCCAAGGCCGAGGCCCCGCCGGCGCCTGCCGCCGAACCCGCCCCGGCACCGGAACCCACGCCGCAACCCCAGGCCGAACCGGCACCGGCTGCGCAGGCACCGGCTCCGGCTCCGAAAGCCGAACCGGCCCAGCCGGCGGCCGCCCAGGGTGACGGCGCTCCGTACGTGACCCCGCTGGTACGCAAACTGGCCACCGAGAACAGCATCGACCTTGCCCAGGTGAAGGGCACCGGCGTGGGTGGCCGCATCCGCAAGCAGGACGTGCTGGCCGCCGCGCAGCAGAAGCAGCAAGCCGCTAGGGCGCCCGCTGCGGCCGCGCAGGCTCCCGCCGGCCCGGCGGCCACGGCTCCGGCGGCGCCGACTCCGGCACCCGCGCTGGCCCACCTGCGCGGCACCACGCAGAAGGCCAACCGGATCCGCCAGATCACCGCCAAGAAGACCCGCGAATCGCTGCAGGCCACCGCGCAGCTCACCCAGACCCACGAGGTCGATATGACCAAGATCGTGGGGCTGCGGGCCCGGGCCAAGACGGCGTTCGCCGAGCGCGAGGGCGTGAATCTGACCTACCTGCCGTTCATCGCCAAGGCGGTGATCGACGCGCTGAAGACTCACCCCAACGTCAACGCCAGCTACAACGAGGACTCGAAAGAGATCACCTACTACGACGCCGAGCATCTCGGCTTCGCCGTAGACACCGATCAGGGCCTGCTCTCGCCCGTGATCCACAACGCCGGCGACCTGTCGCTGGCCGGGTTGGCCCGCGCGATCGCGGACATCGCCGAGCGCGCCCGGTCGGGCAACCTGAAGCCCGACGAGTTGTCCGGTGGCACCTTCACCATCACCAACATCGGCAGCCAGGGCGCATTGTTCGACACCCCGATCCTGGTTCCGCCGCAGGCCGCCATGCTGGGCACCGGCGCGATCGTCAAGCGGCCGCGGGTGGTGGTTGACGACAGCGGCAACGAGTCGATCGGGGTGCGCTCGATTTGCTACCTACCGCTGACCTACGACCATCGGCTGATCGACGGGGCCGATGCCGGACGATTCCTCACCACGATCAAGCACCGGCTTGAAGAGGGAGCGTTCGAGGCCGACCTAGGGCTTTGGCTTTAGCGAATTGGCCAAGCCCGTCATCGCGATTGCGGGTTCGTCGGGCCTGATCGGCTCCGCCTTGGCTGCGGCCCTACGCGCCGCCGACCATCGGGTGCTGCGCATCGTGCGCCGGACACCGTCGAATCCCGATGAGCTGCACTGGAATCCGGAAAGCGGCGATTTCGACCCCGAGGCGCTCAGCGAAGTCGACGCCGTCGTCAACCTGTGCGGCATCAACGTCGGTCAGCGCCGGTGGTCGGGCGCCTTCAAGCAGCGCCTGCGCGACAGCCGCATCACTCCGACGGAGGTGCTGGCGAACGCGGTCGCCGACGCCGGCGTCGAAACCCTGATCAACGCCAGCGCGGTGGGCTACTACGGAAACACCAGAGACCGCGTGGTCGACGAAAACGACAGGGCGGGAACGGGTTTCCTCGCCCGGCTCTGCGAAGACTGGGAGGCTGCGACGCTGCCGGCCCAGTACGGCGGTGCCCGCGTGGTGCTGGCCCGCACCGGCCTGGTGATGGCCGCGGCCGGCGGCGCGTTGCGCCGGATGCGACCGCTGTTCTCGGTGGGCCTGGGCGCCCGGCTGGGCAGCGGCCGTCAGTACATGTCGTGGATCAGCCTGGAAGACGAGGTGCGGGCCTTGCTGTTCGCGATCTCGCACCCGTCGCTGTCCGGCCCGGTGAACATGACCGGACCCGCGCCCGTCACCAACGCCGAGTTCACCACGGCCTTGGGCAGCGCGGTCAACCGTCCGACCCCGATGATGCTGCCGGCCTTCGCGGTGCGGGCCGCGCTCGGAGAATTCGCCGACGAGGGGCTGCTGACCGGTCAGCGCGCCATCCCGTCCGCGCTGGAGCGCGCCGGTTTCCAGTTCCACCACAACACGATCGGCGAGGCGCTCGGCTACGCCACCGCCCGGCGCGACCACGACTAACCGCCCTACGCGGCGTCGGGGTCCTCTTCCTCGTCGTGGAACAGCTTCTCTGGATGATGGAACGCGTTGGTGCGAGGTTGGCCTCGGTCGAGGTGTGGGGGTGGGATCCATTCGGTATCGCCGTTGGCGCGTTTTCGGGTGGTCCAGCCGCGGGGTTGGAGTAGTCGGTGATGGGTGCCGCAGGCAAAAGTCAAGTCGTCCATGTCAGTTTCCCGGCATTTCGCGTAGTCCGTGACGTGATGGACTTCGCAGTAGTAGCCGCCCACATCGCAGCCGGGCGCTGAACAGCCAAGTTCCTTGGCGTACAAGACGATTCGCTGACTTGCTGAGGCGAGTCGTTTCGTGTGATACAGCGCGACGGGTTTGCCATTGTCAAAGACGGCCAGGTAGTGATGCGCGTGACGCGCCAGGCGGATCACGTCGCTGATCGGCAGCCGGGTGCCGGCGCCGGTGATGCCATGCCCGCTCACTGCTTCCAACTCGGCCAGAGTGGTGGAGACGATGATGGATGCCGGCAGCCCATTGTGCTGACCCAGGTCCCCGGAGGCCAGTACCCCACGCAGGGCGGCATTGAGGCCGTCGTGATTGCGCTGAGCGAGACTGCGTACGTCATGGTCAATGGCCTCCTGCGAAGGCGTGGCCCCGGTGCAGGGCATCTGCTCGGCAGGATTGCACATGCCGGGCGCGGCCAACTTGGCCAGGACTGCTTCCAGGGTGGCGCGCGCTTCCGGTGTCAGCCAGCCGGTTAGCGCCGTCATGCCGTCGGCATGCTGCTTGCCCAACGCGAGGCCACGGCGGTGGGCGCGGTCGTCATCGGTATAGCTGCCGTCGGGGTTGAGGCAATCGGCCAGCCGATCAGCCAACCCGGCCAACTGATCGGGCCGATACTGGGTGCCCAGCCGGGCCAAGTCGGCTTCGGCGTGGGTGCGGGTGTCGGCGTCGATCCAGCCGGGCAGCTGGTGGTAGAAGCGTCGGATTACCGCGACATGCTCGCGGCCTAACCGCCCCTCGCGTAGCGCGGCGGCGGTGGCCGCCAACACAGGTGCCAGGGGTTCGCCGGTCAGCGCGCGTCGCTCACCCAGATCGGCTGCCTCACGCACGCGTCTGCCCGCTTCGGCGCGACTGATCTGGGTCCAGTCGGCGATCGCATGGGAGAGTTTGCCGCCGAGTTCTTCGGGGGTGGCCTCGTGTGCGAGCTGGTTGATCAGCGGATGTTCACCGGCCGACAGCAGCCGTCGCGCCCGCTCATAGCGTCGCAGCATCGACAGCCGATCCCGACTATGCAACATTCCGCCGTCGAGCCTGCGGACGGTCTTGATGGCTTCATCCAACGCATCGAAGGCCGCCGTAACGACATCCCCGTCGACGACCACACCCGAACTCATACTCACCAAACTAAAGCCACCCACCGACAAGAAAGCCGACCCTGGGACCGGGGAAACACAAGTGACACAAATGAATTGAGCCTTCCAAGATCACCAATCTCCGACGCGCGAATCGCGCCCGTACGACCACCCGAGTAGCCTCGCGACCATGGGTTCCATCCGGTCCAGCGCAGCAGCGATCGAGGTCCGCCAACTGGGGGCAGTCGACTATCGCACCGCCTGGCAGCTGCAGCGCGACCTGGCCGACGCCAGGGTCGCCGGCGGCGACGACACGCTGCTCCTGCTGGAGCACCCCGCGGTCTACACCGCCGGACGGCGCACCGAGCCGCACGAACGACCCGTTGACGGCACTCCGGTCGTCGACACCGACCGTGGCGGCAAGATCACCTGGCACGGCACGGGCCAGCTGGTCGGCTATCCGATCATCGGCCTGGGCGAACCGCTCGACGTGGTGAATTACGTTCGGCGCCTTGAGGAATCACTGATCAAGGTGTGCCGCGATCTCGGCCTGGACGCGGGCCGGGTCGACGGTCGCTCCGGCGTTTGGCTGCCCGGCCGGCCCGCACGCAAGATCGCCGCTATTGGGGTCCGGGTGTCGCGAGCGACGACGCTGCACGGGTTCGCACTGAACTGTGACTGCGACTTGGCCGCGTTCGCCTCCATCGTGCCCTGCGGTATCACCGATGCCGGGGTGACGTCGTTGTCCGCCGAACTTGGGCGCATCGTCAGCGTCGACGAGGTCCGCGCGGCCGTCGCCGAGGCGGTGTGCGATGCCCTCGACGGCGTCTTGCCGGTGCGGGAACACGACGCCGCGCGCGTAGCATCGGCGATGTGACTGTCGCTCCCGAAGGCCGCAAACTGCTGCGGCTGGAAGTGCGTAACGCGCAGACCCCGATCGAGCGCAAGCCACCGTGGATCAAGACGCGGGTCCGGATGGGGCCGGAGTACACCCAGCTCAAGAGCCTGGTCAAGCGCGAGGGTCTGCACACCGTCTGCGAAGAGGCCGGCTGCCCCAACATCTTCGAGTGCTGGGAGGACCGGGAAGCCACCTTCCTGATCGGCGGCGACCAGTGCACCCGCCGCTGCGACTTCTGCCAGATCGACACCGGTAAGCCCGCCGAGCTGGACCGCGACGAGCCCCGGCGGGTCGCGCAAAGCGTGCAGACGATGGGGTTGCGCTACGCCACCGTCACCGGCGTCGCCCGCGACGACCTGCCCGACGGCGGGGCGTGGCTGTACGCCGAGACCGTGCGCGCGATCAAAGGGCTCAACCCGTCGACCGGTGTCGAGCTGTTGGTCCCCGACTTCAACGGCGAGCCCGCACGCCTTGCGGAAGTCTTCGAGTCGCGCCCGGAAGTGTTGGCGCACAACGTCGAAACGGTGCCGCGCATCTTCAAGCGGATCCGGCCGGCGTTCACTTACCGGCGCAGCCTGGGTGTGCTCACCGCGGCGCGCGATGCCGGCCTGGTCACCAAGAGCAACCTGATTCTCGGCCTGGGTGAGACCCCGGACGAGGTGCGCACCGCGCTGGCCGACCTGCACGACGCCGGTTGCGACATCGTCACCATCACCCAGTACCTGCGTCCGTCGGCGCGCCATCACCCGGTGGAGCGCTGGGTGCATCCGGAGGAGTTCGACGAGTTCGCGCAGCACGCCGAGGCGCTGGGTTTCGCGGGCGTGCTGGCCGGGCCGCTGGTGCGCTCGTCGTACCGCGCCGGCCGGCTGTATGCGCAGGCCGTGCGAAGCCGCGCCTCGGACGCCCTGGGGTAACTCGGGGCCGTCGCTGACCGGGCGCGTACGTATTCTTAGTGATTATGGCTAAACCCCGCAGTACCGCCGAGAACAAGGCCGCCCGGGCGGCGGCCGCCGCCGCCCGCAAGGCCGCGGCCAAGGAGCGCCGCGGCCAGTTGTGGCAGGCGTTCAACATGCAGCGCAAACAGGACAAGCGCCTGCTCCCCTACATGATCGGCGCCTTCGTCGCGATCGTGGCCGTCTCGGTGACGGTGGGTGTGCTGGTCGGCGGGTTCACGATGATCACTCTGATCCCGCTCGGCGTGGTGCTGGGCCTGCTGGTGGCGTTCATCATCTTCGGCCGCCGGGCCCAGAAATCCGTCTACCGCCAAGCCGAGGGGCAAACCGGCGCGGCGGCCTGGGTGCTGGACAACCTGCGCGGCAAGTGGCGGGTCACTCCGGGCGTGGCGGCCACCGGCCACTTCGACGCGGTGCATCGGGTGATCGGCCGCCCGGGCGTCATCTTCGTCGGCGAGGGATCGACGGGCCGGGTGAAACCGCTTCTGGCTCAAGAGAAGAAGCGCACCGCGCGGTTGGTCGGCGACGTGCCGATCTACGACATCGTCGTCGGCAATGGCGACGGCGAGGTTCCGTTGAGCAAGCTCGAGCGTCATCTGACCCGGCTTCCGGCCAACATCAGCGTCAAGCAGATGGACAGCCTGGAGTCGCGGCTGGCTGCGCTGGGGACGCGGGCCGGTGCCGCCATCATGCCGAAGGGCCCGCAGCCCAACGCCGGCAAGATGAAGGGCGTGCAGCGCACCGTCCGCCGCAAGTAGGCGCGATCGGGCTTCAGCGACGCACCACGGCCGTGTTGGTCACCCGGTCTTGGATGCCCCGCCCGTCCCAGTCGGTGAACAACGCCGGGATTACCAGGGCGACCAGCAGCCCGCGCGCCGCCGCGCGGCCGATGCCGAGGCGTCCGTCCAGCGCCACCACGCCAAGGCCGAGCGCCAGCTGACCGGGCGTGAATCCGAACAGCCGCACCGCCACCAGGCCGAGCAGGAACCAGATCACCAACACCGCTGTCGACAACATCCGCTCGGAGAACATGCCGAACGCCATGGCCAGTGCTGCCAGGCCGTAGGCAATCAGCCAGTCGATCGAGAGTGCCGCCAGGCGGCGCCCCATCGACGCCAGCGCTCCCGGACCGCTTTGCGGCAGGCCGAGCGTCTCACCGGGGTATGCCGGGCGCGAGTCCGGCATCATCGACCTTTCGCCCGATCGGGAGCGATGGAGGTCGCCGGGACCGGGAGCCGGGACTGTCTGCTGCGTCCGCACGGCCGACCGGATACGATCTTGCGATCCATGGGCCTCACAATAGAACCCGCCGGTGCTCCGCTCAGCTTTGTGGGACGCGTGGTCACGTAACCTCCGCGCAACACGGGGTTGATGGGCGGGCAACATCATCTCCATAGCGTCAGGCCGCGGATTATCAAGCAAAGGAGCTTTCAGTGACGGAAAAGACGCCCGACGACGTCTTCAAGCTCGCCAAGGACGAGAACGTCGAATTTGTCGACGTTCGGTTCTGTGACCTGCCCGGAATCATGCAGCACTTCACGATTCCGCTTTCGTTCTTCGACCAGAGCGTGTTCGACGATGGTTTGGCCTTCGACGGCTCGTCGATTCGCGGATTCCAGTCGATCCACGAGTCGGACATGCTGCTCCTCCCCGACCCTGCGACCGCGCAGATCGACCTGTTCACTGAAGCCAAGACGCTGAACCTCAACTTCTTCGTGCACGACCCGTTCACCCTCGAGGCGTACTCCCGCGACCCGCGCAACGTCGCCCGCAAGGCCGAGAACTACCTGAAGAGCACGGGCGTGGCCGACACCGCGTATTTCGGTGCCGAGGCCGAGTTCTACATCTTCGACTCGGTGAGCTTCGACTCGCGTACCAACGGCTCGTTCTACGAGGTGGACGCGATCTCGGGCTGGTGGAACACCGGTGAGCCGACCGAGAACGACGGCAGCCCCAACCGCGGTTACAAGGTGCGCCCCAAGGGCGGGTACTTTCCGGTTGCCCCGGTCGACCACTACGTCGACCTGCGCGGCAGGATGCTGTCCAACCTGATCACAGCGGGTTTCAGCCTGGAGAAGGGCCACCACGAGGTGGGCACCGGCGGGCAGGCCGAGATCAACTACAAGTTCAACACGCTGCTGCACGCGGCCGACGACATGCAGCTCTACAAGTACATCGTCAAGAACACCGCGTGGCAGGCCGGCAAGACCGTCACGTTCATGCCCAAGCCGCTGTTCGGCGACAACGGCTCCGGGATGCACACCCACCAGTCGCTGTGGAAAGACGGCAGCCCGTTGATGTACGACGAGACCGGGTATGCCGGTCTTTCGGACACCGCGCGCCATTACATTGGTGGACTACTGCACCACGCGCCGTCGTTGCTGGCCTTCACCAACCCGACGACCAACTCCTACAAGCGCCTGGTGCCTGGCTTCGAGGCCCCGATCAACCTGGTCTACAGCCAGCGCAACCGGTCGGCGTGTGTGCGTATCCCGATCACCGGCAGCAACCCCAAGGCCAAGCGGCTGGAGTTCCGCTGCCCCGACTCGTCGGGCAACCCGTATCTGGCGTTCGCGGCCATGCTGATGGCCGGCCTGGACGGCATCAAGAACAAGATCGAACCGCAGTCGCCGGTCGACAAGGACCTCTACGAGCTGCCGCCGGAAGAGGCCGCCAACATCCCGCAGGCACCCACTCAGCTGTCCGCGGTGATCGACCGGCTGGAAGAGGACCACGAATACCTCACTGAGGGCGGCGTTTTCACGCCCGACCTGATTGAGACGTGGATCAGCTTCAAGCGCGACAACGAGATCCTGCCGGTCCAGATCCGGCCGCACCCGTACGAGTTCGCGCTGTACTACGACGTGTAGGCCGCAGTAGTTCTGGTTGAGTCCACCCGTTCCGCGATCGCGGGGCGGGTGGACTTTTCTGTGTTAGTCGTTATGGGTCGTCGCTTTGCGTCAGCTGACCCAGCACCCGCAGGAACACGTTGCGATCCTGGGCTGACAGCATCCCAAGCCAGCGCTCCTCGCCAAGCTGGATGGCGGTCTGCACCGCATCTTTGACGGCACGGCCCGACTCCGTGGCGGCCAATAACCGCACCCGCCGATCGTCGGGGTCGGGATGGCGGTCGATGTAGCCCTGAGCCTCGAGTTCCTCGAGGATGGGGATGATGCGTGTCTTGTCGGCGCCGATCGCCTCGGCGAGCGCCGCCTGGGTCCGCACCGGCGAGCGATCCAGTGCCAGCAGCACGCTGTAGCCCCACATTGCCAGCCCGTGTGACTCGAGCACGGGCAACTCCGCGGCGATCATCTCGCGAAGCAGCGGCGCGAGCATCGCCGCCAGGTCGGGACGTCTAGCCCTCGATCTCATGCCCGTGATGGTAGACATTGACCTATTGTAGGCATATGCGTATGGTCTACATATGCATACGTTCCCGGATGTTCGTCCGTATCACCGCATCGCCGTGCTGGCATCCGTGGATGTCGTCGACGCCGTCACGCCCGAGCAGCTGCGCTTACCGACGCCGTGCGCCGGCTGGAACCTCGCCGATCTGTTGGCCCACATGACCGTGCAACATCGCGGCTTCGCGGCGGCGGCTCGCGGGAAGGGCGCTGACCCAGCGGTGTGGGAGGCCGCCGCCGTGGCAGACGCGGTCGTCGCTGACCCAGCCGGCACCTACGCTGCAGCGGCGGCCGAGGTGCTCGCGGCGTTCACGGCCGAGGGTGTGCTCGACGCCCCGTTTGCACTTCCGGAGTTCGGCCCCGGCGCGGCGTTCCCCGGCGCGCTGGCGATCGGGTTCCACTTCGTGGATTACGTCGTGCACGGCTGGGACGTCGCCCGCACCATTGGCTCCTCGTTCGATCTGCCGGCGGACGTCCTGGCTGCGGCGCTACCGGTCGCGCTGGCCGTCCCCGACGATGGGGATTTCCGCACCGCCGAGGGCGCCGCGTTCGATCCGGCCATCATGACCAGCGACGCGGCAAGCGACTTGGAACGCATTCTGTGCTATCTCGGACGCTCGCCCGCCTGGACACCACGCGCGGAACATGTTGAGCACTAGCCCTATTGGTATCTGGGGCGGCCCAGCATCTCAGCGACCTGCCGGCGCGAGTATGGTCGAGATCACACGGTGTGCGCGAGGGTCGCAGAATCGCTGAGCCGGGACTCCCACGGCCGTCGCTAGCCGTGGTGGCCGCAGTTGGGGTTGGCCGGCTTGGCCGGCCAAACGCAGGCATCGATGTCGGTGGTGGCGCCATAGCCGCCGCCGGAGAACACACCGTAGGTGTTGCCGTTGGTCCCGGTGTAGGTCGCGCCGCCGCCTCCCCCGCCGCCACCCGAACTCTCGACCGTCACCGCCCAGCTCGCCCCTTCCAGAGCGTTCTTGTAGCCCGCCATGACATCGTTCGGCGATCCGCTGACGAGGAAGTGCAGATGGATGCCGTTGTCGGCGATGTTGTCGGGACCGTCGGTCCGTTGCGTGCTCGGGCGGAGTCGGTATCAGCGACCGCAGATCCGTGGGGGCGTTCGACGTCGTCGTCGCTTGCGACACCGTGGTCGTGACCGTCTTGGCACTCGTCGTGCTGGTGCCCGACGCGGTGCCCGGATTGGGCGAACTACTGCAGGCTGCCGCGGCCAGACCGATGGCCAGCGCAGCGGCCGCCGACACGTACGTTTGCTGTCTCATGTTCTCCCCCATTAGATCTAACGAGAAGGTCTAACGCCCAGAACCCCTCGCGACGCGCTGGCGGGCTGCCCCTCGGCCATTTCGACAAGCTCTAACCAACTGCCCGGAGCGATGTAATGCCGGTTGACGTCTTCGCGGTGCATGTCGATGACCAACACGCCCGCATCCGTGACCTCGTACTTGTCGAATACGCCGTAATCGCGCGGTTCGCCGTTGCTGAACACAACCGTGAAGGGCATGGGTCGAGTATGGTCGCGACCCAACCCGCCGTCTAGCCGCCGAGCGCGAGATCCTTGCGGAAGCGTTGCATGCCGTCGATCTTGTCGTCCAACGTGGCGTCGGGTCCGGTGTAGAACATCCACGGCATCGTGATGATGCCGGTGATGCCGGCATCCGCGACACGCTGATAGTCGGCGGTGGTGAACGCGTCGGTGAGCGGCGTCAGGATGGTGAAATCATGCATCGTCAAACCCTTTTCGAGGCGCAGGTCGCGCAGCTTGCCTACCGCCTCGATGGCGTGTTCGGTCTTGATCAGGTCGCCGATCCAGCCGTCGTTGCGAGCAGCGCGGCGTAGTGCCGCATCGCTGAGCCCGCCGACGTAGACGGGTATCCGCGGCGGAGTCGGTTGCATCTCCAGCCGTGGCGCCTGGTAAAACTCGCCGGCGAACTCCGTCCAGCCCGGCTCCCACAGTGCGCGCATCAACTCGATCATCTCGTCGGTGCGCTTGCCGCGGGCGTCGAATTGTTCACCCATCAAAGCGAATTCCTCACGGCACCAGCCGACTCCGATGCCGAGCTCGATCCGTCCCGACGCCAAAACCGCGGCAGTACCAATGGCTTTGGCCGCCGAGTAGGGATTGCGCATCGCGGGAATGTAGACCGTGGTGACGAACCGTAGCCGGGTGGTGACCTGGGCCAGCGCGCCGGCCAGCACCCAGGGGTCGGGCCAGTCGGTGAATGGCTGCCAGCGTCGTTCCCCGTCTTTGGTGTACGGGTACGGCGTCTCGAGTGTCTCCAGGTTCACCACGTGATCGGGTATGCCGATGCCGTCGTAGCCGAGTTCGTCTGCGGCCTTGGCGATCTCGATGATCTCCCGGGTATTCAGGAAGGCGCTGCTGATGTAGAACTTCACAGGGCTTCCCGCGCCCACGCCGGTTCGATGAAGATGCCTTCTGCCTCCACGGTGACCCCTTCCGCATCCGAAATAGAGCCCCGCGCAAACACTTTGACGCCCTCGCTGCGATCGATCCAAGCGTCACAACGAAGCGGGCCCAAAGGTGTTCCGCGCAGGTACTTCACGCTGATGGTTCCGGTGAAACGTGCCTTGGACAATCCGTCGCTGGCCGCCTCGCCGAGCATGTGATCGAGCACCAGTGCGCTGACGCCGCCGTGCACCCGACCGGGCGGGCCTTCGTAGGCCGACCCGAGGACAAACTCGCTCCAGCAGCGGCCCTCGCCATCGTGCTGGACGACGATCGGCGGGGCGATCGGGTTGCACACGCCGACCACGGCATTACCCAACGGCAGCGGACGACCGTCGACGCGAAAGCTCACTCCGACCGGCCGGGTCCGCTGACGCAGCAGCTCGGTGACGGCCTCGATCTCGGCTCGCGCCTTCTCGACGACGTCGTCGTCGGCCTCGGTCCGGATGGTGGCGTCGACGAGTTCCCGGACCGCCTCGGCCAACGGGGCGTAGAGAGCCGTCACTCGATCAGCCTCTGTCGCGCTGAGCACCTCGAACAGCGCGTCAAACGCGCCGGCTCCCTGACTCAACTCCCGAACACCTTGCGCACCACCGCTTTTGCACGTCGCGTCACCCGCAGATAGTTGTCCAAGAACTCACTTCCGTCATCGTTGTGCCAGCCCGCGGCGACTGCCACCGCATTGAGCTGACGTCCGGGCCCCGGCAGCTGGTCGGTCGGCTTGCCCCGGACCAGCACCAGCGCGTTGCGGGCCCGCGTTGCCGTCAGCCACGCGAGACGCAGCTGCTCCACCTCGTCCGCGGGGACCAACCCCGTCTCGGCGATCACGTCGAGCGACTCCAGCGTCGAGGTGTTGTGCAGCGCCGGGATCTCGTGCGCGTGCTGCAGTTGCAGCAACTGCACCGTCCATTCGATGTCGGCCAGTCCCCCGCGCCCCAGTTTGGTGTGGGTGTTGGGGTCGGCGCCGCGCGGCAACCGCTCGGATTCGACGCGCGCTTTCATCCGGCGGATCTCGTGCACCGTCTCGGCGGACACACCGCCGCGTGGATACCGCGTCTTGTCGGCCATCAGCAAGAACCGCTGACCTAGTTCCTCGTCACCGGCGACCGCGTGCGCGCGCAGCAGCGCCTGGATCTCCCACGGATGCGCCCACTGCTCGTAGTAGGCGGTGTAGGAACCCAGGGTGCGGACCAGCGCGCCGCTGCGGCCCTCGGGTCGCAGGTTCGCGTCGACTTCCAGTGGCGGGTCGACGCTGGGCGTCCCCAGCAGCGTGCGAACCTGCTCGGCGATCGGCGTCGCCCATTTGACCGCGGCCGAATCGTCGACTCCGCCGGCCGGTTCGCAGACGAACATCACGTCGGCGTCGGACCCGTAGCCCAGTTCGGCACCGCCCAACCTGCCCATGCCGATGACCGCGATGGCCGCGGGCGCATGGGCGTCTTCGGGCAGATGGGCCCGGGTCAGCGTGTCCAACGCCGACTGCAGCACGGCGACCCACACCGACGTGAGCGCCTTGCACACGTCCCGCACCTCGAGCATGCCGAGCAGATCCGCGGAGCCGATGCGGGCCAGCTCGCGGCGCCGCAGCGTGCGGGCACCGGCGATGGCCCGGACCGGGTCAGCATGGCGAGCCGCCGAAGCGACCAGCGCACGAGCCACCACGGCGGGCTCGGTCTCGAGAAGTTTCGGGCCGGCCGGCCCGTCGCCGTAATCCTGAATCACCCTGGGCGCGCGCATCAACAGGTCCGGCACGAAGGTGGACGTCCCGAGCACGGTCATCAGCCGTCTGGCCACCGCCGGCTTGTCGCGCAGCGTGGACAGGTACCAGGTTTCCGAGGCCAGCGCCTCGGACAGCCGCCGGTAGGACAACAACCCGGCGTCGGGATCCGGGGTGTACGACATCCAGTTCAGCAGCCTGGGCAGCAACACCGACTGCACCCGGCCGCGCCGGCCGCTCTGGTTGACCAACGCCGACATGTGCTTCAGCGCGGTCTGCGGCCCCTCGTAGCCCAGCGCGGCGAGCTGCCGCTCCGCGGCTTCCGACGTCATGCCGTGCGCGATCTCTAAACCGGGCGGCCCGATCGACTCCAGCAGCGGCTGATAGAAGAGCTTGGCGTGCAGCTGGGAGACCCGCACGTTCTGGTGCTTGAGCTCCTCGCGCAGCACCCCCGCCGCGTCGTGCCGGCCGTCCGGGCGGATGTGGGCCGCACGCGCCAGCCAGCGCACCGCCTCCTCGTCGTCGACCTCCGGCAGCAGATGGGTGCGTTTGAGTCGTTGCAGCTGCAGCCGGTGCTCGAGCAGTCGCAGAAACTCATAGGACGCAGTCAGGTTCGCGGTGTCCTCGCGTCCGACGTAGCCGCCCGCGCCCAGCGCGGCCAGCGCGTCGACCGTGGAGGCCACGTGTAGGGACTCGTCGCCGCGGCCGTGCACCAACTGCAGCAACTGCACGGCGAACTCGACATCACGTAATCCGCCACTGCCGAGCTTGAGCTCGCGGGAACGGACGTCGGACGGCACCAGCTGCTCCACGCGGCGCCGCATGGCCTGCACTTCGCCCACGAAGTCCTCACGCTCGCAGGCGATCCAGACCATGGGCATCAATTCGGCCAGATAGCGCTTGCCGAGTTCCGCATCCCCAGCGGTGGCGCGGGCTTTCAGCAACGCCTGGAACTCCCAGGTTTTCGCCCAGCGCTTGTAGTAGGCGACGTGCGATTCGACCGTGCGGACCAGCTCACCGCTGCGCCCCTCCGGCCGCAGTCCGGCATCAACTTCGAAGCATGCCGTCGAGGCCACCCGCATCATCTCGGTGGCTACCCGGGTGGACAGCGTGTCGGCCTGCTCGGCGACGAAGATGATGTCGACGTCGCTGACGTAGTTCAGTTCGCGGGCACCGCATTTGCCCATCGCGATGACCGCCAGCCGCGGCGGTGTGCGGTCGCCGCACACGGTGGCCTCGGCCGCGCGCAGCGAGGCCGCCAGCACTGCATCGGCGGTGTCCGCCAGCTGGGCGCCAACCACGGTGAACGGCAGCACCGGCTCGTCCTCGACCGTTGCGGCCAGGTCGAGCGCCGCGAGCACCAGCAGGTGGTCGCGGTACAGGGCGGACAATCGGGGCACCACCGAATTCGGCTCGGCCAACGCGTCCTCGACGCACTCGGTGAACGCTCGCCCGCAGCTCGTCGCGGGTCGGCAGTTTGATCTTGCCCCGCAGCAGTTTCCAGGATTGCGGGTTTGCGACCAGATGGTCGCCGAGGGTCAGCGACGAACCCAGCACCGAGAACAGGCGTCCGCGCAGGGCGTGTTCGTTGAGCAGCGCGGTGTTGAGTTCGGCCCATCCGGTGTCCGGGTTCTCCGCGAGCCGAACCAGGGCCCGCAGCGCGGCGTCCGGGTCGGGTGCCCGCGACAACGCCCACAACAGGTCGACGTGTGCTTTGTCGTCGTGAGTCCAGCCCAGTTGCGCCAGGCGCTCACCAGCGGGCGGATCGACTAACCCGAGCCGACCGACGCTGGGCAGCCTGGGGCGCGCGGTCGTGGGTTTGGTCACGCCCAAAACCGTAGCGCAACCCGCCGATGTCTCAGACCAACCGGCGGCCCGTGTGCGCTACAGCGACAGGTAGGTGCTCAGCTCGAATGGCGTGACGTGGCTGCGGTATTTCGCCCATTCCGTGCGCTTGTTGCGTAAGAAGAAGTCAAAGACGTGCTCCCCCAACGTTTCCGCGACAAGCTCGGAGGCCTCCATGGCGTGTAGTGCGCTGTCGAGGCTGGTGGGCAGCTCGCGGTAGCCCATCGTGCGACGCTCTTCGGGGGTGAGGTCCCATACATTGTCCTCGGCCTGCGGCCCCAGCACGTAACCCTTCTCCACCCCGCGCAGTCCGGCGGCCAGTAGCACGGCGAACGCCAGGTACGGGTTGCACGCCGAGTCGGGGCTGCGAACCTCGATCCGCCGTGACGACGTCTTGTGCGGCGTGTACATCGGCACCCGCACCAGGGCGGACCGGTTGGCCGCACCCCACGACGCCGCGGTCGGCGCTTCGCCGCCATGCACCAGGCGCTTGTAAGAGTTGACCCATTGATTGGTGACCGCGCTGATCTCGGAGGCATGCTCGAGGATCCCGGCGATGAACGACTTGCCGACATCCGAGAGCTGCAGTGGATCGTCGGGACTGTGGAAGGCATTGACGTCGCCCTCGAACAGGCTCATGTGGGTGTGCATGGCCGAGCCCGGGTGTTCCCCGAATGGCTTGGGCATGAAGGATGCTCGCGCACCATTTTCGATCGCGACTTCTTTAATGACGTAGCGGAACGTCATCACGTTGTCGGCCATCGACAGCGCGTCGGCGAAGCGCAGGTCGATCTCCTGCTGGCCGGGCGCACCCTCGTGGTGGCTGAACTCCACCGAGATGCCCATGAACTCCAAGGCGTCGATGGCAAGCCGGCGGAAGTTCGACGCCGAGTCGTGCACCGCTTGGTCGAAATAGCCGGCGTTGTCGACCGGGATCGGCACCGTCCCGTCCTCGGGACCGGGCTTCAGCAGGAAGAATTCGATCTCGGGGTGCACGTAGCAGGAGAAACCCAGGTCGTTGGCCTTCTGCAGCTGACGTCGCAGCACGTGCCTCGGGTCCGCCCAGGACGGCGAGCCGTCGGGCATGGTGATGTCGCAGAACATCCGCGCCGAGTGGTGGTGGCCGCTGGGCGACGCCCAGGGCAGCACTTGGAAGGTCGACGGGTCGGGGTTGGCCACGGTGTCGGATTCCGAGACGCGCGAAAAACCCTCGATTGAGGAGCCGTCGAAGCCGATGCCTTCCTCGAAGGCGCCCTCGAGTTCGGCCGGGGCGATGGCGACCGACTTGAGGTAGCCGAGCACATCCGTGAACCACAGCCGAACGAAGCGGATGTCCCGTTCCTCCAGCGTGCGGAGGACGAATTCCTTCTGTCGATCCATAGACCGAACACTAAGCAATTGCTGTTAATTCCGTGTTACGCGGGTGCTTAGTGCTCGGCATTCCTGTTACAGCCACCAGCGAAAACAACCTTGCTCGCCGGTTTGCTGGCCCCCAGCGTTGAGGAACGCCTCGCCGTGTCGCCGCGCCGGTCAGGACATCCGGCGTCAGGAACGTCGCTGGGCTGCTACAGCAAATAGCGTCGAAAGCCCCAGAACTAGTGGTGAGGATCTCGCCGGTAAGCACGAAAAGCTGCTACAGGCCGAATTCCGATGATTTCTCAGCGCCGGTTCAGCGACGAATCCGTACCGTCGGGCGCTGTGAGCAACATCCGGTTCCGCGGTCGTCTAGCACGCCGCGCCAAGCCGTAACCGACTCGTGCGGGTACCGGCCTTGGTTCGGAAATATGTAACCTATTAAGAAGGTTACAAGGACCAGGTCTCATTGAGCAGGAGGTATCGAGCGTGATCGCCAAACTTCTAGCCGTTGGAGCTATCGGTATCGGTGTCGTGATGGGGCAAGCCGCAAGCCAAGCCACACCGGTTGTCGCCGACCCCGCATTCAACGACCTCACCTGCACCTGCCAGACGCCGCCCGCTGCCCCCGGCCAGACGACCGAAGACCGGATCAATCAGGGTCTGCACGACGCGTTCACCAGGTGAAACTCAGGGCTGGCAATGCAACGACGCCGGCGGCACCGCCCCGGTGACGAAGTAGCGAATCACCGCGTTATCGACGCACTCGTTGCCGCCGAACACCGCGGTGTGCTGGGTTCCGTCGAAAGTGATCAGCGGGGCACCTAACTGATTGGCCAGGCTCACGCCTGCCTGATACGGCGTCGCCGGATCGTGCGTCGTGGAGACCACGACGACCTTGCCGAGCGCCACCGGCGGAGCGGTATGCGGTGCGGACGTCGCCGCGACTGGCCATAGTGCGCACAGATCGCGCGGAGCGTTGCCGGTGAACTGCCCGTAGCTCAAGAACGGCGCGGCCTGGCGGATCTGTTGATCGGCAGACACCCAGGTCGCCGGGTCCGTCGGCGCCGGCGCATCGACACATCGGACAGCGTTGAACGCGTCCTGGTCGTTGTCGTAGTGCCCCTGCTTGTCGCGGCCCTGATAATCGTCGGCGAGCAGCAGCAGGTCGCCCGCGTCGGTGCCGCGCTGCAACCCGAGCAGACCGCTCGTCAGGTACTTCCAATGCTGCGGGGTGTAAAGCGCATTGATCGTGCCGGTGGTCGCATCGGCGTAGCTCAGGCCGCGCGGGTCCGACGTGCGGCCCGGCTTCGCCACGAGCGGGTCGATCAGGGCGTGGTAGCGATTGACGAACTGGGTCGGGTCGGTACCCAACGGGCAGGCCGGCGAGCGGGCGCAGTCCGCGGCGTAATCGTTGAAAGCCGTTTGGAATCCCGCGGTCTGGCTGATGTTTTCCCGGACCGGGTCGACCGTCGGGTCGATCGCGCCGTCGAGCACCATCGTCCGCACGTGATCGGCGAAATGTTCCAGGTATGCGGTGCCCAGTTCGGTGCCATAGCTGTAGCCGAGGTAGTTGATCTGATCATCACCCAACGCCTGACGCACCACGTCCATATCGCGCGCGACGGCCGCGGTGCCGGCGTTGGCCAAGAACCCCTTGCCCATCTTGTTCACGCATTCCTGGGCCAATTGCCGGTTGATCTGCTCGATGTGCGCCACACCCGCCGGGCTGTAATCGACCATCGGTTCGGTCCGGTAGGCGTCGAACTCGGCATCGGTGCGGCAGCGCAGCGACGGGGTGGAGTGGCCCACGCCCCGCGGGTCGAAGCCGACCAGGTCGAAGTGGCGGGTGATGTCGGTGTTCTGCAGATCCGGGGCGATTCCGGCCACCATGTCGACGGCCGACCCCCCGGGTCCGCCCGGGTTGATCAACAGCGACCCGATCCGCTGGCCGGTGGCCGGCACCCGGATCACCGCCAACTTCGCCTGTGCCCCAGTGGGATCGTTGTAGTCAATCGGGACCGACACGGTGGTGCACTGTGCGGTGGGGACATCGCTGCTGTCGGTGAGAACCTGGCTGCAACTGCCCCAATTCAGCGTCGACGCCGCGGCCGGCGGCGCCGGGTTCGGGGTCTGACCGGCGCCGGGTTCCGGCGTTGCACCGGCCTTGGGCAGCGCCGGTTGAACTGCAAGCAACAGGCCTAACGACAGCAGCACCGAGCTCAGCGATCTCAGGCGCGACATGGGTGTCAATCGTGGCAGCTTCGAATACCCGTGACGGCGCGAATCGGTCACGCCTTGATCTCGGGCCCGGCGCGTCAGCGCGCGGCGGCCGCTAGCACTTCGCGCCGCTCGGCGGCGTGGTGCCGCCGATCAGATATGCCGTCACGTAGTCGTCGACGCAGCTGTCGCCCTGGAAGACGACCGTGTGCTGGGTGCCGTCGAAGGTCAGCAGCGAGCCGCGCAGCTGGTTCGCCAAATCAACGCCGGCCTTGTACGGCGTCGCCGGGTCGTGGGTGGTCGACACCACGACGGTCGGGGCCAGGCCGGGCGCCGAGACGGCATGCGGCTTGCTGGTGGGCGGCACCGGCCAGAACGCGCAGGTGCCCAGCGGCGCGTCACCGGTGAACTTCCCGTAGCTCATGAACGGGGCGATCTCGCGGGAGCGGCGGTCCTCGTCAATTACCTTGGCGCGGTCGGTAACTGGCGGCTGGTCAACGCAGTTGATCGCGACCCGCGCATCGGTGGCATCGGTGTAGTGACCCTTCGGGTCGCGGCGCATGTACATATCGGCCAGGGCGAGCAGGGTGTCGCCATGGTGGTTGGCCAGTTCACTCAGGCCGTCGGTGAGGTGATGCCACAGCGTCGGCGTGTACAGCGCCATGATCGTGCCGACGATGGCGTCGCTGTAGCTAAGCCCGCGCGGGTCCTTGGTGGGCGCCGGCCGGCCGACCATTTGATTGTTCGGGTCGACCAGCGGGTCGAGCAGGCTGTGGTAGACGTCGACAGCCTTGGGCGGATCGGTGCCCAGCGGGCAGTTCGACTGCTTCGCGCAGTCGGTGGCGTAGTCGTTGAACGCGTCCTGAAATCCCTTGGCCTGACGCAGATCGGCTTCGATCGGATCGGCGTTGGGGTCGACGGCGCCGTCGAGGATCATCGCCCGCACATTGTGCGGGAACGCCTCGGCGTAGGCCGACCCGATCCGGGTGCCGTATGAGTAGCCCAGGTAGGTCAGCTTGTCGTCGCCGAGGGCCGCGCGGATGGCGTCCAAATCCCTGGCGACGTTGACCGTCCCGACGTTGGCCAGAAAGTCCTTGCCCATCTTGTCGACACAACGGCCGACGAACTGTTTGGTCTCGTCCTCCATGTGCGCGACACCGGCGGGGCTGTAATCGACATTCGGTTCGGTGCGCAGCTTGTCGTTGTCGGCATCGGAGTTACACCAGATCGCCGGCCGCGACGATGCCACACCGCGTGGGTCGAACCCGACCAGGTCGAACCGCTCGCGGACCCGCTTGGGCAGCGTCTGCACGACGCCCAGCGCGGCCTCGATACCGGATTCGCCGGGCCCGCCCGGGTTGATCACCAGCGAGCCGAGCTTGTCCCCGGTCGCCGGGAAACGAATCATCGCCAGCGTCGCGACGTCGCCGCCCGGGTGGTCGTAGTCGACGGGCACGGCGAGCTTGCCGCACATGGCGCCGCCCGGAAGCTTCACCGATCCGCTGGCCGCACGGCATGGTGTCCACTCCACCGGCTGCCCCAATTTGGGCCCTGCCATCAGCGGGTGTCCGCCGACGACGCGCACGCAGCCCCCCAGAAGCAGCGCCACGGCAGCGATCGCTGTCGAGACAACCAGCATGCGCGCGAACTTGTCGCGGCGAGTCAGACCCATGCCAACACATGCTGCCAGAGACAACCTGAGACTTTCGTGAGCGGCCACCGCCAGCCGGTGACCGGGCGACTACCAGCAGTTCTTCCATCCCGACGGCGAACTCGAATGGCACGTCTCACACTCCCGCGACGGTGCAACCGCGCACAAGACATGGCAGAATGACGGAAGTCAGACGAACCCGGGGACCTTCACGGCCACGAGGATCGACCCGACCACATTTAGGACAATGATGTCTGAGCAGAACGTTTACGGTGCAAACGCGGCGACGTCAGCAACCCGGACCAAGATCCGCACCCACCACCTACAGAAAATGAAGGCCGAAGGCCACAAGTGGGCCATGCTCACGGCCTACGACTATTCGACAGCCCGCGTCTTCGACGACGCCGGCATCCCGGTGTTGCTGGTCGGTGACTCGGCGGCGAACGTCGTGTACGGCTACGACACCACGGTGCCCGTCTCCATCGACGAGCTGATCCCGCTGGTTCGCGGCGTTGTCCGGGGGGCGCCGCATGCTCTGGTCGTCGCGGACCTGCCGTTCGGCAGCTACGAGGCCGGACCCGCCGCCGCGCTGGCCGCCGCCACCCGGTTCATGAAGGAAGGTGGCGCGCACGCCGTCAAGCTCGAGGGCGGTGAGCGGGTCGCCGAGCAGATCGCCTGCCTGAGCGCAGCCGGCATCCCCGTCATGGCACACATCGGCTTCACGCCGCAGAGCGTCAACAGCCTGGGCGGCTTCAAGGTTCAGGGCCGCGGTGACGCCGCGGAGCAGACCGTGCACGATGCGATCGCCGTCGCCGAAGCCGGCGCGTTCTCCGTCGTCATGGAAATGGTGCCCGCCGAATTGGCCACCCAGATCACCGGAAAGCTGACCATCCCGACCGTCGGGATCGGCGCCGGACCGAACTGCGACGCGCAGGTCTTGGTCTGGCAGGACATGGCCGGGATGAACTGTGGCAAGGCGGCGCGATTCGTCAAGCGTTTCGCGAACGTCGGCGACGAATTACGCCGGGCCGCTACCCAATACGCGGAAGAAGTGGCTGGCGGAGTTTTCCCCGCCGACGAACACTGCTTCTGAGCTACTGCATTTGGCATCGATTCTTGAAATCGGTCAGCGGCTCGCAGTGTCGGTAATGACCCCGATTCCCGGAATCCGCCGCCCCCGTAGTTGACCGGGCGGCCTCGCGCCGACCAAATCCGTTCTCCCAGGCCAGCGATCGCGGACACGCGGCAGCTTCGATCGCTGTCGGCAGTTCAACCGCGATGTGGCACGCTATGGGTAACCAGTCACGAGCGTCGATGACCGGGTGATACCGCGGCGACGCGCCCCCTACGGAGCCGAAAAAAAATGCCAGAACCCTCGCGCCATCTGGAGGTGGAGCGCAAGTTCGACGTCCTCGAATCCACGGTCACACCGTCGTTCGAAGGCATCGCGGCGGTGGCCCGGGTGGAGACATTGCCGACGCAATCGCTAGACGCGATGTACTTCGACACGCAGACCCAAGATCTCGCGCGAAACAAGATCACTCTGCGGCGCCGCACCGGTGGCCACGACGCCGGTTGGCACCTGAAGTTGCCGGCCGGGCCCGACGCCCGCACCGAGATCCGCGCACCGCTAGGGTCCGCGGACGACGACACCGTGCCCAGCGAGCTGCTGGACGTGGTGTTGGCGATTGTTCGCGACCGACCGCTCAAACCGGTCGCCCGGATCACCACTCAACGCGAAAGCCAGGTGCTCTACGGCATTGAGGGCGCTCCTTTCGCGGAGTTCAGCAACGATCACGTCCGCGCGTGGTCGGCCGGTGCTACCGATGGCCCCGACTCGGGGCCTCTCGAACAAGAGTGGCGCGAGTGGGAACTCGAGCTCGACGAATCACGTGGGACAACGGACACCGAGCTGCTGAACCGGTTGAGCAACCGGCTGCTGGATGCCGGCGGCGAACCCGCCGGTCACGCGTCCAAGCTCGCCCGGGTGCTCGGGACGTCGTTGCAGTCCAACGGCACCCGGCCACCCGAAGACCCGGTACAGCGCGCGGTGGCCGAGCAAGTCGACGAGCTGGTGGTGTGGGATCGCGCGGTGCGCGCCGACGTCGACGACTCCGTGCACCAGATGCGGGTCACCGTCCGCAAGATCCGCAGCCTGCTGAAGGACGCCGAAGCGTCGCCCGGATTGTCCGACGGCGCATACGCCTGGCTCCTGGACGAACTGCGCGAACTCGGCGGTGTCTTGGGTGTGGCACGCGATGCCGAGGTGCTCGCGCAGCGCTACGAACAAGAGCTGGACCGGCTGTCACCGGAGCTGGTGCGTGGACCGGTGCGCGAACGCCTGATCGAGGGCGCCAAACGCCGCTACCAGTCCGGGTTGCGGAGGTCATTGATCGCGATGCGCTCGGAGCGCTACTTCCGGCTGCTCGACGCCCTCGATTCGATAGTGGCCGAAAGCCCCGCCACCGCTTCCGGCGAGCAACCGGCGTCGGTGACCATCGACGCGGCCTACAAGAAGGTACGCAAGGCCGCAAAGGCCGCCGCCCAAGCCGACCAAGCCGCCCACGAGGATCACGTCGAGCCGGCCGCCGACGAGGACCAGCAGGACGACGAAGACCACGACCTCGAGCAAGATCGCGACGAGGCGCTGCACGCGATTCGTAAGCGCGCCAAGCGACTTCGCTATACCGCTGCGGCGACCGGCGAGGACGACGTGTCCAAGCAGGCCAAGGCCATCCAGACGCTGCTGGGCGATCATCAAGACAGCGTGGTCAGCCGTGACCACCTGGCTCAGCAGGCCGACGCTGCCTACGCCGCCGGCGAAGACACCTTCACCTACGGTCTGCTCTACCAGCAGGAGGCCGACCTGGCCGAGAGCTGTCGTCAGCAGCTCGACGCCGCGCTGCGCAAGCTCGACAAGTCGGTGAAAAAAGCGCGCTGACATAGGGGCGGGCGAGTTGGCCTGTAAGCCGGATTCTGTTCCCCACCGCCGCGGCTTAAGCAACGGCGGCACGGCGGCGACCATCCATCTGGACACACCGTTGCCGGGTGCCTCAAGCGGCCTACCCGCAGGCTCGGGCGAGCAACCCTCGATCGCCTGCGCGGCCGCACCTTTCGGTGCGGCCTTCTTGACCTTGCTTCGGGTGGGGTTTGCCTAGCCACCCCGGTCACCCGGGATGCTGGTGCGCTCTTACCGCACCGTTTCACCCTTACCACCGCGAGGGTGGCGGTTTGTTTTCTGTGGCACTTTCCCGCGAGTCGCCTCGGATTGCTGTTAGCAATCACCCTGCTCTGTGAAGTCCGGACTTTCCTCGACTCGTTGCTGCATGAGCCCGAGCCGCGGCCGCCCAGCCAACTCGTCCGCACGAACACGGTACTCGCTGGTCAATCTCCTGGCCAGCGGGTATGGGCGCCGGGCCCTCGAACTCCGGCTATTGTCCAATTTTTCGCATCATTGCCTAAATAAGAAGTTGATGCGACGCTGACCGCATGACAGAAGCCCAAGGGTTCGTCGACCAAGCGGTGACGGGCGTCGCGGAGCCCCAGCCGATGTACAAGGCGCTGCGCGAGTCGACCCCCGTGTTCCGGTCGCCACAGGCGGTGGTACTCAGCCGTCTGACCGACATCGAGATGGCGCTCAAGCACACCGAACTGTTCTCGTCGAACATGGATGCGGTCGACCTGGGCAACATTCGACCGCTCATTCCGCTGCAAATCGATCCGCCCGAGCATGCGAAGTACCGCCGCGTCCTCGATCCGCTGTTCACTCCGCGCGAGATGGCCCGACGTGAGCCGCAGGTCGCCGAGCTGGTGAATGACATGATCGACCGGTTCGCGGGCCGGGGCGAATGCGACTTCCACGAGGAGTTCGCGGTGCCGCTGCCGTGCACGGTCTTCCTGCAACTGCTCGGCTTGCCGCTGGAAGACCTCGACCAGTTTCTGCTCTGGAAGGACGGGGTGATCCGCCCGGAGGGCGACTCCGGCTACGACCGCCGCCATGAAGCCTCGGCGCCGGTGGCACAACAGATCTACGATTACTTCGACCGCGCCATCGACGACCACATCGCCAGTCCACGCGATGACGTGCTGTCCGCGATGATCGCGGCCGAGGTCGCCGGGCAACCGCTGTCGCGCGACGAGCTGCTCGACATCTGCTTCCTGTTCCTGATCGCAGGATTGGACACGGTCACCGACTCGCTGGACTGCTTCTTCGTGTACCTGGCGCGCCACCCCGAGCACCGTCATCAGCTCGTCTCCGAGCCCGACATCCTGCCGCATGCCATCGAGGAGTTATTGCGTTGGGAGACACCAGTACCCGGTGTCGTTCGGGTCGCGATGCAGGACGTCGAGGTGGGTGGATGCCCGATCAGCAAGGGTGAGCGGGTCAGCCCGCTACTCGGCGCGGCCAACACCGACCCCGCCGAGTTCCCCGACCCCGAGCTAGTGGATTTCAACCGCAACCCGAACCGGCACCGCGCGTTCGGCGGCGGCCCACACCGTTGCCTGGGCTCTCATCTCGCCCGGATGGAGCTGCGGGTGGCATTGCGCGAATTCCACCGGCGCATACCGGATTACGAGATCAAGCCCGGCACCCAGCTCGTCTACACCGCCGCGCTGAGATCGGTGGAGTCGCTGCCGCTGGTCTTTCCGGCGTCATGACGCGGGTGTCGGTCGACCCTGACCTGTGCACCGGCCACGGACGCTGCTACAGCCTGGCGCCCGAGGTCTTCGATGCCGACGAGGTCGGCCATTCCGTCGTCCTCGTCGAGGATGTCTCTGGTGAGCTCGAAGCGCAGGCCGCCGTCGGGGAGCGAAACTGCCCGGAGCAGGCAATCACGCTAGCGCGTTGAATCTGGCACCGCCCTATCTGCGGGCGATCGCGTGCCAGGCCATGTCGACGATGGCCGCGCAATACTCCTCGTCGATGAGAGAGTCCGTGTACAGCGCGCGAATGTTGATCGGCGCCATCACAATCTGCACGGCAGCCAGTGTGCTTACCCCGTCGCGCACTTCGCCGCGGTCCCTGGCCCGGTCTATCACCGTGCGGACCACGGCGAAACGTTTCCGCCAAAACATCATTCGGGTCTCTTCGTCGTGACGTCCACCGTGCCCCATCACCAACGCCCGCAGGAAGGCGCGGCCTACCTCGGTGTTGATGCGCGCGGTCATATTCCGGGCCAATGCCTCCAGGTCCCCGCGCAACGAGCCCGTGTCCGTTGGCGCATCCCAGGACTCGAGGTCAGCAAGCGCGGCATCCACGATCAGCCGTTGACGATCGCCCCAGTGGCGGTAAATCATCCCGGCATCGAGGCGGTGGCGCTCGGCCAAGGCCTCGACGCTGAAGCGCTCGACGCCCCAGCGGGCCAACTCGTCGAGCACCGCCGGCATCACCTGCGCCCGGATATCCGCGGGAACGGGGTCCCGCGATTCATCGGATTGCTCAGGCGGCGGCATCGTTGGCTCCTTGACGGCTAAAGATGGCCCGTTTGATTCACGAGTCGCACCGAAGATACGCCGTCCGAATAGAACTCAGCGATGCTCAAGGAGGCCAGGTCAAGATGCAGTCGGTACAGGATTCCGGGTCCGGCATCCAACGCGAGTCGCAACAACATCTTGATCGGCGTGACATGCGATACGACAAGCACGGTTGCGCCTCGATAGGCGTCGACGATCCGTTCCCGCGCCCGGCACACCCGCTCGAGTGCGGCATCGAAGCTCTCGCCGCCCGGCGGCTCCGTGCTGGTGTCACGCAGCCAGCGCGTGTGTAGTTCGGGATCGCGTTCGGCCGCCTCGGCGAACGTCAGACCCTCCCAGCCGCCGAAATCCGTCTCGATCAAGTCGTCGTCCACGGTCACGTCCAGGCCCAGCGCCTTGGCGGCCGCCGCCGCGGTTTCGTAGGCGCGTTGCAATGGCGAGGAGACCACCGCGGCGATGCCACCACGCTCGGCCAGATACCGCGCCGCGGCCTGCGCCTGCTGGCGTCCCAAGTCGGTCAGTTCCGGGTTGCCGCGCCCGGAATACCGGCGCTGCACCGACAGCGCGGTCTGCCCATGGCGCAGCAACAGCAGCCTGGTCGGAGTGCCGCGCGCACCGGTCCAGCCGGGCGGCGACGTGGGTTGCGTCGCAGCGCTTTTCGTGGCCGGAGCCTTCGCGGGTTCGGCAACCGGCGACTCAGAATCCTCGGCAATGATCTCGGCCGCGGCGTCCATCGCCTCGTTGGCCAGCCGGTCGGCGTGCTTGTTACGGTCGCGCGGCATCCACGTGTAGCGGATCCAGTCGAACCGCGCCGCCAGCTTTCGGGCCTCGCCGTGTAAGTCAATCAGGTCGGGGTGCTTGACTTTCCACCGCCCGGACATCTGCTCCACCACCAGCTTGGAATCCAGGAAGACGTCGGCCTCCCTGGCGCCCAGCCTCACGGCGTCTTCCAAACCGGCTATCAGCCCGCGGTATTCGGCGACGTTGTTGGTCGCCCGGCCGATGGCCTGCTTACTTTCGGCCAGCACGGTCGCGCGGTCCTCGGTGTGCACCACCGCGCCGTATCCGGCCGGCCCCGGATTACCGCGGGATCCCCCGTCGGCTTCGATGACGACCCTCACTGCACGGACCCCTTGACCCGCAACAGGATCGCGCCGCATTCCGGGCAACGCACCACCTCGTCGTCGGCGGCCGCCGAGATGCGGGCCAGTTCGCCCCGGTCGATCTCGATCCGGCATGCGCCGCACCGGTGTCCCAGCAGCGGCCCGGCGCCCGGTCCTCCCCCGGCACGTTGTCGTTCGTAGAGCGCGGACAATCCGGGGTCCAGGGCTGCGGCCAGCGTGTCACGTCGCGACGCATGATCCAGGCGGGACTCGTCGATTTCGGCCAGCGCGGCATCGAGGGCCTGCTGCGCGCCGGCCAGGTCGGCCTGCAGTGTCTCGATGACACCCTGCTCGGTAGTCAGCTGGCCCTGCAACTCCTCACGACGTTCCATGACTTCCAGCAGCGAATCTTCCAGACTGGTCTGACGGCGAATCAGGGTTTCCAGTTCGTGCTGCAGATCCGCCAACTGCTTGGCGTCGGTCGCCCCCGATGTGAGCAACGACCGGTCGCGGTCTTCGCGCTGGCGCACCGCCGCGATCTCCGACTCGTAGCGAGAAACCTGAGTGTCCAAGTCCTCCAACGCGATTCGCGCGGCGCCCAGCCGGTCGTTGGCGGCGTCGTGTTCGCCGCGCATCCGCTCGATGTCCTCCCGCTGCGGCAGACGGTTGGCCCGATGTGCCATCCGGGACAGCTCGGCATCCAGCTCGGACAACTCCAACAGCGAACGCTGGTGTGCTACTTCGGCTTTCATGACTGGTCTCCACAAGTTGCGTCGCCAAAATTCCACGGGTCGGTGCGGGTGCTGGACACGCGCACCGGCAGCGCCGCCCCAAATCGAAACCGCAGCACCTCGGCGGCTTGTGCGCACCAGGGGAATTCACTGGCCCAGTGCGCGACGTCGATCAGCGCCACCTCCGAGGCCCGGCGATGCTCGTCGGCGGGGTGATGCCGCAGGTCGGCCGTCACGTAGGCCTGCACGTCGGCACGGGCCACGATGCTCAACAGCGAGTCCCCGGCGCCGCCGCAGACGGCGACCCGCGACACCACGCTGTCGGGATCACCGGAGGCGCGCACCCCCCAGGAGGTCCGCGGCAACGCGGCACCGACACGGGAGATGAAGGCGCGCAACGATTCGGGTTGGGGCAGTGTGCCGATGCGGCCCAATCCGGCGTCACCGGGCGGGGCTACCAGGGCGAAGATGTCGAACGCGGGCTCTTCGTACGGGTGGGCGGCGCGCATCGCCGCCTGCACCGCTGCCCGGCTCCGCGCGGGTGCGACGACCTCGACCCGGTCCTCGTCTACATGCTCAACGGTGCCGACGGTGCCCACGGCGGGTGTCGCCCCGTCGTGCGGCAGGAACTGCCCGATGCCGCTGACGCTCCAGCTGCAGTGCGAGTAGTCGCCGATCTGGCCGGCGCCGGCCTCAAACACGGCCGCCTGCACCGCTGCTGTGTTCTCGCGCGGCACATAGATGACCCATTTGTCGAGATCGGCCGTGTCCGACAGCGGTTCGAGCACGGCCTCGACGGTCAGGCCAAGCGCATCCGCCAGCGCGTCGGAGACACCGGGCGATGCCGAGTCGGCGTTGGTGTGTGCGGTGAACAGCGAGCGCCCATTTCGGATCAACCGATGTACAAGCGCACCCTTGGGCGTGCTGGCCGCAACCGTATCGACCCCGCGCAGCAGCAACGGGTGGTGAGCCAACAGCAAGCCGGCTTCTGGGACTTCGTCGACAACCGCCGGCGTGGCATCGACGGCAATCGTGACCGAGTCCAGCATGTCGTCGGGGTCGCCGCACACCAGGCCGACCGAATCCCATGACTGGGCAAGGCGCGGCGGGTAAGCCTCGTCCAACACTTCGATGACCTCGGATAGCCGTACGCTCACCGGGGCCTCCCGCTGTTCGAGACGGGCATGGCCTCCGAGATCGCCTGGACCAGCAGCGGCCACTCCCGGCGTACCGCCGCCCGCAGATAGCGCTCGTTCAGGCCGACGAACGTGTCACAGCGGCGTACCGCAATCCCCTTGTCGTGCAGATGATTTCGTATGCGAACTGCTTCGGGGTTGCGGAAAAGCACAAACGGAGCCTGGCCGTCGACCACGTCGGCGCCCACCGATGTCAGCGCGACCACCATCTCGGTGCGCAGTTCGGCCAGCCGCACGGCGTCGGCTTGCGCGTCGGCGACCGCGTCGGCGGCACAGCAGGCGACGATGGCCGCCAATTGCAGCGTGCCCACCGGCCAGTGCGCGCGCTGAGCGGTCAACCGCGCCAAAACCTCTGGCGCGCCTAGGGCGTAGCCCACCCGCAATCCGGCCAGCGCCCAGGTCTTGGTCAGACTGCGCAGCACCAGCACGTCGGGCAGCGCGTCCGCGGCGAGCGACTCCAGCTCGCCGGGAATCGAATCCGCGAACGCCTCGTCGACCACCAGGATCCGCCCGGGCCGGCGCAGCGCGAGAAGCTGCTCGCGGCGGTGCAGCACCGAGGTCGGGTTGGTCGGATTGCCCACCACCACCAGGTCGGCGGCCTCGGGCACATTGCCCGCCTCCAACGCGCCGTCGAGCCCGAAGGGCGGCGCGAGGACGACGTGGTGCACCGGCACGCCGGCTGCGCTGAGCGCGACGGCCGGCTCGGTGAACGAGGGCGCGATGACCGCCGCCAGCGCCGGCCGCAGGTTGGGCAGCAAGGCGAACCCCTCGGCGGCCCCGGCCAGCGGCAGCACCTCATCGGGCGCCCGGCCGTGCCGGCGCGCGACCGCGCCTTGTGCCCGCTGCAGGTCCTCGACGCCGGGGTAGCGCGCCAGGTCGGGCAGCCGCGCGGCCAGCCGCTCGATCAGCCACTGCGGTGGATGCGCATGACGGACGTTGACCGCGAAATCCAGCATCCCCGGCGCGGCGGCCTGATCACCGTGATAGCGCCCCATCGCGAGCGGGCTCGGTTCCGGACTCGCCATCCGTGAAACACTAGTGCGCCGCCCTGGGAGCCTGGCAGGAACACCGTCACACCGGGCTGGGGCGCATCTAGCAGAATGGTGACGTGACAGGAGCAGTTTCAGCCGACGGGCCGGCGCCACAGCTGGTGATCTTCGATCTCGACGGCACCCTGACCGATTCCGCGGAAGGCATCGTCACCAGCTTCCTGCACGCGCTCAGCCACATCGGCGCTCCGGTGCCCGAGGGCGACCTGGCCGCGCAGATCGTCGGGCCGCCGATGGACGAAACGTTCCACACGATGGGCCTCGGCGAGGATGCCGACGCGGCGTTCGCGGCGTTCCGCACCGAGTACGGCGCCCGGGGCTGGGCGATCAACAGCCTGTTCGACGGGATCGAGGCGCTGCTGGCAGATCTGCGCGCCGCGGGTGTGCGGCTGGCCGTGGCGACCTCCAAGCTGGAACCGACTGCACGTCGCATCCTTGCCCACTTCGATCTCGACCAGTATTTCGAGGTCATCGCCGGCGCGTGCCCGGACTGCTCGCGCAGGAGCAAGGAGGAGGTGCTGGCCCACGCGCTGGCCCAGCTGCAGCCGCTGCCCGCACGGGTGCTGATGGTCGGCGACCGCAGCCACGACGTCGACGGGGCAGCCGCGCACGGCATCGACACCGTGGTCGTCGGCTGGGGCTACGGCCAGGCCGATTTCGCCGACGGCTTCGCCGCGACCGGCGTGACACATGCGGCGACCATCTCCGAGCTGCGGAGGGCGCTGGGTGTCTGATTCGGATCCAATCCACGTGACCTTCGTGTGCACCGGCAACATCTGCCGCTCGCCGATGGCCGAGAAGATGTTCGCCGACCAGCTGCGGCAGCGTGGTCTTGCCGACGCGGTCCGCGTGACCAGTGCGGGCACCGGCAACTGGCATGTCGGCGACTGCGCAGACGAGCGGGCGGCCAAGGTCCTGCGTGCCCACGGCTACCCCACCGACCACCGCGCCGCGCAGGTCGACGACGACCACCTGGGCGCCGATCTGGTGATTGCCCTGGGCCGCAACCATCTTCGAATTCTGCAGCAGCTCGGTGTCGACACCGACCGGGTCAGAATGCTGCGCTCCTTCGACCCGCGCTCGGGCGCCTACGCCCTCGACGTCGAGGATCCCTACTACGGTGACCATGCGGACTTCGAAGAGGTTTTGGCGGTCATCGAGGCCGCGCTGCCCGGCCTGCACGGCTGGGTGGACGAGCAACTAGCGCAAAACGGGCACGGTTGATGCGTCGCTTGGCGTTCCTGCTACGACCAGGTTGGATAGCGCTGATCCTGGTGGTCATCGCCTTCACCTACCTGTGTTTCATGGTGCTCGCGCCGTGGCAGCTGGGAAAGAACACCCGCACGTCACGGGAGAACCACCAGATCGAGAACTCCCTGAATACCTCACCGGTGCCGTTGAAAACCTTGTTGCCACAGCAGGATTCGTCGGCATCGGCTGAGCAGTGGCGCCGGGTGACCGCAACCGGGCACTACCTGCCCGACGTCGAGGTGCTGGCCCGCCTGCGGGTCGTCGAGGGAGATCAGGCCTTTGAGGTGCTAGTCCCGTTTGCCGTCGACGGCGGGCCGACGGTGCTTGTCGATCGTGGTTACGTGCGTCCCGAGCCCGGCTCGCACGTCCCGCCGATCCCCCGGCCGCCGCAAGACACGGTGACCATCACCGCACGGCTGCGAGACTCCGAGCCGGTGGTTGCGGACAAGGAACCGTTCTCCAGAGACGCTGTACAGCAGGTGTATTCGATCAGCACCGAACAGATCTCGGTGCTGACCAAGGTCCCACTGGCCGGCTCCTATCTGCAACTGGTCGAAAACCAGCCCGGCGGGCTCGGTGTGATCGGCGTGCCGCATCTCGACGCCGGGCCGTTCCTGTCCTACGGCATCCAGTGGATCTCGTTCGGCATCCTGGCTCCGATCGGGCTGGGCTATTTCGCCTACTCCGAGATCCGGGTCCGGCGCCAAGAAAAGCAAGCGAAGGCCCCCGAAACCCCGATGACCGTCGAGGAGAAACTCGCCGACCGCTACGGCCGCCGCCGTTGAGCGTGCGCCGAGGACGCCCGCGGTATTGAGTGTGCGCTGAGGACGCCCGACCCGCACACTCAGCGCCGCCGATGCACATTCGATAGCAGGGCCAGCAACAAAGCGGCGGCGGCCAGCTGCACGATCCGCGACAGCCCCACCGCGCGGCGCAGATCGGCCGCGGTGGGCTGTCGCCCGTCGCCCAGGGTGGGACGAATCTGCAGCTCGTGGTGATACTGCGTGGGTCCGCCCAGCCGCACGCCCAGCGCCCCGGCGAAGGCGGCCTCGACGACCCCGGCGTTGGGACTGGGATGACGGACCGCGTCGCGACGCCAGGCCCGGCCCGCACCCGCCGACGACCCGCCGACGAACGGTGCGCACACCACCACCAGCACCGCAGTCACCCGGGCGGCGATGTAGTTGGCCAGATCGTCCAATCGCGCTGCGGCCCAACCGAATCGGATGTAACGCGGCGAGCGGTGCCCGATCATCGCGTCCAGGGTGTTGATGGCGCGGTAGACGAGCACGGCGGGCACCCCGCCCGCGGTCGCCCACAGCAGCGGCGCCACCTGGGCGTCGGAGGTGTTCTCGGCGACGGATTCCAGCGCCGCCCGGGTCAGGCCCGAGCCGTCCAGCCGATCCGGATCGCGTCCGCACAACGACGGCAGCAGTCGTCGGGCGGCCTCGATGTCGTTGCGGTCGAGCAGCTGCGCCATTTCCAGGCCGGTGCGCGCCAGCGAGGTTCCGCCCAGCGCGACCCAGGTGGCCGTGGCGGTCGCGGCGATCGACCAGACCGGGTTCCTGCGTGCGGCGGACCGCTGCACGGCCGTTCCGAGTAGCCCCACCGTGCCGAGTGCCAGACTCACGTGCAGCGCGCCGGCGATCTTGGCGTCGCGGTAGGTGAGCTGTTCCAGCTTGGCCGCGGCTTGGCCGAACACCGCGACCGGATGCCCCCGTTTGGGGTCGCTCAGCGCGAGGTCGGTCAGGCAGCCGACCAGCACGCCGACGATCCGGGTCCGCGTCGCAAGCACTTCGGCAGCGTCTCACACGCGCGTTGCCGGCCAGCACCCACGCGTCCACATGTGCCCAATTTCGTGTGCAACTAACGTCTAGACCGTCGATTCGTGGTCATACTCGACTCCATGACGGGACACGCGCGGTGAAGCGGCCGGCCACCCGGGTCGCTGACCTGCTGAACGCCGCGGCGCTGCTGCTGCCCGCGGCGAACGTGATCATGCAGCTGTCCTTGCCGGGCGTCGGCTACGGCGTGCTGGAAAGCCCGGTGGACAGCGGCAACGTCTACAAGCATCCGTTCAAGCGGGCCCGCACCACCGGCACCTACCTCGCGGTGGCGACCATCGGGACCGAGTCCGACCGGGCACTGATCCGCGATGCCGTCGACACCGTGCATCGCCAGGTGCGGTCGACGTCGACCAGCCCGGTGTCCTACAACGCCTTCGATCCCACGTTGCAGCTGTGGGTGGCCGCCTGTCTGTACCGCTACTTCGTCGACCAGCACGAGTTCCTGCATGGCCCGCTCGATGACGCCAGCGCCGACGCCGTCTATCACGACGCCAAGCGACTGGGCACCACGCTGCAGGTGCCCGAACGCCTGTGGCCACCGGACCGGGTGGCGTTCGACGAGTATTGGAAGCGTTCGCTCGACGAGCTGCGCATCGACCCGCCGGTGCGCGAGCATCTGCGTGGCGTGGCCGCAATGGCGTTTCTGCCGTGGCCGTTGCGAGCGCTGGCGGGTCCGTTCAACCTGTTCGCGACGACGGGGTTTTTGGCCCCGGAATTCCGGTCCCTGATGCAGCTGGACTGGTCGCAGCGTCAGCAGCGCCGGTTCGAGTGGCTGGTGTCGGCCCTGCAGCTGGCGGACCTGTTCATTCCGCAGCGCGCCTGGATCTTCGGTTATCAGCTTTACCTGTGGGACATGCGATCTCGCGCGCGCCGGGGCAGGCGGATCGTCTAGTGGGACAGGGCCGTCTCGCCGGCAAGGTCGCGATCATCACCGGCGCCGGCTCCGGTATCGGGTGGGCGGCGGCCAGCCGATTCGCCGGCGAAGGAGCCCGCGTCGTCTGCGCCGACATCAGCGGGCAGCAGCGTGACCTCGCCGACCGGCTCGGTGAGGTCGCGTTGCCGGTGCACGTCGACGTCACCAACGCCGACGATGTGCAGCGCATGGTTGCCACCGCCGTCGACCGGTTCGGTCAGGTCGATGTGTTGCTGAATAATGCCGGATTCGGTGGGCCGCACGTCGCGTTGGCCGACACCGACGAAGCACTGTTCGACAAGATCCTTGCGATCAATCTCAAAGGCGTGTTCCTCGGCATGAAATACGCGATTCCCGCGATGCTCGATAACGGTGGCGGCGCCATCGTCAACACCGCCTCGGCGTCCGGACTCGTCGGTTGGAAAGGGTTGTCGTGCTATGCCGCGGCCAAAGCCGCCGTGGTGCAGATGACGAAATCCGCGGCGCTGGATTACGCCAAGACGAACGTGCGCATCAACGCGATCTGCCCCGGCATGACCTACACCGGCCTGGCCGGGGCGAAACCCGACGACGAAGTGCCGCCGGGCGGTTACCTGCCGACACCGATGGCCCGCTGGGGCGAACCCGCCGAACTCGCCGCCGCCGCACTGTTTCTCGCCAGCGACGAAGCCTCATTCGTCACTGGCGCCGCGCTGGCCGTCGACGGTGGGTACTCGGCCAGCGGCCCGATGCTAGGCCGGCCTCGCACAGCCGACTAGCCTGCAAGACATGGCCTTCCCTGCCCTCAACCACATCGCGGTCACGGTGCGCGACATCGGCGTCAGCGGCCCCTGGTATCGCGACCTTCTCGGCAGCGCCCCGATATTCGACGAACACACCGACGCGGGCTTCCGCCATCAGGTGTGGCTGCTCGACGGTGGCACGTTATTCGGCATCCATCAGCACGACCACGAGGCGCCCGACGAGAAATTCAGCGAGCACCGCGTCGGCCTGGACCACGTCGGCTTCGGCTGCGCCAACCGCGCCGAACTGGAGAGCTGGGTCGCCCGGCTGGGCGAGCTCGGCATCGCGCACGGCGGGATCGTCGACGAGTCGTACGGATCGGGCCTGAGTTTCCGCGACCCCGACGGCATCGCACTGGAGTTCTTCGCGCCGCCCGGGTGAGTACTCAGCGGACGGTGGAGAAAAACGCGCGCAGGTCTTCGACGAACAACTCGGGTTGTTCGAACGCCGCGAAGTGACCACCGCGCGGCATGTCGGTCCAGTGCGTGATGTTGTAGTTCGGCTCGCACCACTTGCGCGGTGACTTCAGCAGCTCACCGGGGAAAGCGGCCACTCCGGTGGGCAATTCGACGCGATCGCCGCCCCGCCAGACTCGGAAGCTCTCCCAGTACAGGCGAGCCGACGACGCGGCGGTGTCGGTGACCCAATAGACCATCACGTTGTCGAGGAGCTCGTCGCGGCTGACCGCGTTCTCGGGGTGCCCATCGCAATCGGCCCAGTCCCAGAACTTCTCGACGATCCAGGCCAGCTGCCCGACCGGAGAGTCGGCCAGGCCGTAGCCGAGCGTTTGGGGCCGGGTGGACTGCTGCTTGGAATAGCCGGTGCCCCATTTTCGGTGGTTGGCCAATGCGGCCAGGGCGGCCTTCTCGTCGTCGGTCGCGTTCTCGAGGTTGCCCGGAGCGCCGATCGGCATGTTCAGATGAATGGCCGCGCAGTGGCCGCCGTTTCGGCCGATCTGCGTGGTGACGGCCGCGCCCCAGTCGCCGCCCTGGGCGCCGTAGCGGTCGTAGCCGAGACCAACCATGAGCTGTTCCCAGGCGTCGGCGATCTTTTCCACTCCCCACCCGGTGCGGGTGGGCTTGCCGGAGAAGCCGTATCCGGGAAGCGACGGACACACCACATGGAAGGCGTCTTCGGCGCGGCCGGAGGCCGGATTGGTCAGCGGCTCAATCACCTTGTGGAACTCCACAATTGAACCCGGCCAGCCGTGCGTGATCACCAGCGGGAAAGCGTCCTCGTGCGGGGATCGCTGGTGAATGAAATGAATGTCCAGCCCGTCGATGTCGGTGATGAACTGGTCGAAGCGGTTGAGCGCGGCCTCGCGGGACCGCCAGTCGTATTGGTTGGCCCAGTAGTCGGCCAACTCGCGGGTGTAGGCCAGCGGAATGCCTTGACTCCAGTCGTCCACACATTCGGCTTCCGGCCATCGCGTGCGCGCCAGGCGCGACCGCAGATCATCGAGCACGTCGTCGGGAACGTCGATTTGAAACGGCTTCACGCATTCATAGTGCCGCCGCGCGCGAAGCCGCCGACAGCCGCCCCGCCGGCAGTTGCACCTGAGTGAGGCCGCGTCACCACGCGTCGTCGGGGTCGGGGCTGCCGGCGTCCTGAGCGCGCTCGGCTTGGGTCACCCGACGATCCGCTTCGGCAACCAGCTTGCGCACCTCATTGAGCAGCTCACGCATTTCGGCGCGCAGGGCATCGACGGCGGCATACAGATCGGCCTTGGTCACCGGTTGATTTGCCGCCGACAGCGGCCCGCCGCCAGGCGCCGCGTCTCCCGCGCCGGCGCTGTGAAAACCCGGTGACTCGCTCACGCCGCAGACAATGCCATACCCAGGTAAATGTCGCCCGATTTGCCAGCACCGAGCCCGCGGATCTTGGTGGGCGCGGACGGTATCGAACCGCCGACCGCTGGTGTGTAAAACCAGAGCTCTACCACTGAGCTACGCGCCCTCTATGCCGGAGGCAGGCTACACGCCCGTCGGCTCGGACCCCAAACTCTCAGGCCCGCAACGCAGCCAGGGCATCGGTCCACAATCGCTGGTCGCGAGCCTCGCCGGGCTCTTTCATCTCGGCAAACTGGATGATCCCGGACCGGTCGACCACGAAGGTGCCGCGGTTCGAATAGCCGGCCTGGTCGTTGAACACCCCATAGGCCGCAGCGACTTCGCCGTGCGGCCAGAAATCCGACAGCACCGGAAACGTGAACCCGCTTTCGATGGCCCAGATCTTGTGCGTCGGCGGCGGACCCACCGAGATCGCGAGCACCACGCTGTCGTCGTTTTCGAATTCGGGCAGATGATCGCGCAGCAGGTCCAGCTCACCCTGGCAGATCCCGGTGAACGCCAACGGGAAGAACACCAGCAGGACGTTCTTGTCGCCGCGATAGCTGCTCAGGGTGACGCGCTGTTGGTTCTGGTCGCGCAGAGTGAAATCGGGGGCGGTCGTCCCGACCGGCAGCATTAACGCTTCCCGGCGCGCGACTTCGGCTGCACCAACCGGCTGGCGCTCCAGTCCGCCAGGTTGACCGAGGACGTCGGCATCAGGCCGGCGGTCGGGGCCGCCTCGGCGATCTCGGCGGGCAGGACGTGGCCGGGCTTGCCGGTCTTGGGTGTCAACACCCAGATCACGCCATCCTCGGCCAGCGGGCTGATGGCGTCCATCAGGGTGTCCACCAAGTCGCCGTCGCCATCTCGCCACCACAGCAGCACGACGTCGACCACCTCGTCGGTGTCTTCATCGAGCAGCTCGGAGCCGCAGGCTTCCTCGACCGCCGCGCGGATGTCGTCGTCGGTGTCCTCGTCCCAACCGAACTCCTGGACAACCTGGTCTCGTTGGACGCCCAGTTTGCGAGCGAAGTTCGAGGCGTCATCCGCCGCGACCACCGTGGATCCTCCTTAACAGCACACCGTGCGCCATGCGATTGGGGAATATCGTCGCACAGCCAGAACCTGGTTCACACTCCACCTCAGAAGGACGCCAGGCAGAGTTTCAGCGCCTTGGTCTTGGTGTCGTTGAGCTGATCGACCCGACGGTTGAATTCACCGGTTCCCGCGTGGGTACCTATCGCGTTCGCTACCCCGTGCGCCGCGTCGATATAAGCGTTGAACGCGTCCTTCAGCTGCGACGACAATGCATCGTTGAAATTGTTGGTCACCGTCGAGGCGCTGTTGTTGAGCGCATCGATGGCCGGGCCCTCGAACGGGCCGGTACCGCGGCCGCCGTTGAACGCCCCGACATAGTCATTCACCTTGTCGATTGCTTCCTTGCTAGTGGTGGCCAGCGAGTCACACGAGCTGCGCACCGCCTTGGTCGTCAGCGACTGTTGCCGCTGGGACTCCCGCACGCTCGACGTCGCTATCGAGGCAGACACCGACGACGACACCGACTGCCGGTAGGCCGGAGCCACCTTCGTATCCGGTGTCGCCGTGCCGTTGGTGACGGTGGTACACCCCACGATGCCCATCAGCGCGGTTGCGATGCAGCCAAGCGCCAGCACGCCACGCTTGGGGAACTCTCCCCCGCGCGTGCGAGGGACGATTTTCCATCCGGTGAGCACGGGTTCTGACGTTACCGGGTGGCGATTGCTGTCGCCCCCGACGCACCGAGGTTTCGTGGCGGCAGGCGAACCTTCGCCGGCGAAGGGATTGCGGCTACCCGCCCGAAGCGCCGGTACGGCACGATAGGAGACGAACACGCATGCAGGTAACCGCCGAAAGCAGGAGTAGTGCGTTGACGACCGAGTTCGCACGCCACGATCTGGCCAAAACCCCAAGCAGCGGAAGCGAACCCGATCGCGTCCGGGTGATCCGCGAGGGCGTGGCGTCGTACCTGCCCGATATCGACCCCGAGGAAACCTCCGAGTGGCTGGAGTCCTTCGACGAGCTGTTGGAGCGCTCGGGTCCGGCGCGGGCGCGCTACCTGATGCTGCGGTTGCTGGAACGAGCGAGTGAACAGCGGGTGGCCATCCCGGCGCTGACGTCGACCGACTACGTCAACACCATCCCCACCGAGCTGGAACCGTGGTTCCCCGGCGACGAGGACGTCGAACGTCGCTTCCGGGCCTGGATCCGGTGGAACGCCGCCATCATGGTGCACCGCGCCCAGCGTCCGGGAATCGGCGTGGGCGGCCACATTTCGACGTACGCCTCGTCGGCGGCGCTGTACGAGGTCGGCTTCAACCACTTCTTCCGCGGCAAAACTCATCCCGGCGGCGGCGACCAGGTGTTCATCCAGGGCCACGCGTCGCCGGGGATTTACGCGCGCGCTTTCCTGGAAGGCCGGCTGACCGCCGACCGGCTCGACGGCTTCCGGCAGGAGCACAGCCACCCGGGCGGCGGCCTGCCGTCCTACCCGCATCCACGGCTGATGCCCGATTTCTGGGAGTTCCCGACGGTGTCGATGGGCCTTGGCCCGATGAACGCCATCTACCAGGCCCGGTTCAACCACTACCTGCACGACCGCGGCCTCAAGGACACCTCTGATCAGCACGTATGGGCGTTCCTCGGCGACGGCGAGATGGACGAGCCGGAAAGCCGCGGCCTGATCCAGGTGGCCGCCAACGAGGGCCTGGACAACCTGACCTTCGTCGTCAACTGCAACCTGCAGCGCCTCGACGGCCCGGTGCGCGGCAACGGCAAGATCATCCAGGAGCTGGAGTCGTTCTTCCGCGGCGCCGGCTGGAACGTCATCAAGGTGGTCTGGGCGCGCGAGTGGGACGCCCTGCTGCACGCCGACCGCGACGGCGCGCTGGTGAACTTGATGAACACCACCCCCGACGGGGACTACCAGACCTACAAGGCCAACGACGGCGCCTACGTCCGCGACCACTTCTTCGGCCGCGACCCGCGCACCAAGGCACTCGTCGAGCAGATGACCGATTCGGAGATCTGGAACCTCAAGCGCGGTGGCCACGACTACCGCAAGGTCTATGCCGCCTACCGGGCCGCCATCGACCACAAGGGGCAGCCGACGGTGATCCTGGCCAAGACCATCAAGGGCTACTCGCTGGGCGCGCACTTCCAGGGCCGCAACGCCACACATCAGATGAAAAAGCTTGCGATAGAAGACCTCAAGTACTTCCGCGACGCCATCCGGATTCCGATCAGCGACGCTCAGCTGGAAGAAGACCCCTACCTCCCGCCCTATTACCACCCCGGTCCCGACGCCCCCGAGATCCGCTACATGCTGGACCGGCGCCGCATACTGGGTGGCTTCCTGCCCGAACGGCCGACGAAAGCCAAGGTGCTCAAGCTTCCGAGCCGCGACATCTACGCCCCGCTGAAGAAGGGCTCGGGCACCCAGGAGGTCGCCACCACCATGGCGACGGTCCGAACCTTCAAAGAAGTGTTGCGGGACAAGGAGATTGGCCCGCGCATCGTGCCGATCATTCCCGACGAGGCGCGCACGTTCGGAATGGACTCGTGGTTCCCGTCGCTGAAGATCTACAACCGCCTTGGCCAGCTCTACACGGCCGTCGACGCCGATCTGATGTTGGCGTACAAGGAGAGCGAAATCGGGCAGATCCTGCACGAGGGCATCAACGAAGCCGGGTCGGTGGCGTCGTTCACCGCGGCCGGCACGTCGTATGCGACGCACAACGAGCCGATGATCCCGATCTACATCTTCTATTCCATGTTCGGGTTCCAGCGCACCGGCGACGGCTTGTGGGCCGCGGCCGACCAGATGGCGCGGGGCTTCCTGCTCGGCGCGACCGCCGGACGCACCACCCTGACCGGTGAGGGCCTGCAGCACGCCGACGGCCACTCGCTGCTGTTGGCCGCGACCAACCCGGCGGCGGTGTCGTACGACCCCGCGTTCGCCTACGAGATCGCCTACATCATCGAAAGCGGGCTGGCGCGGATGTTCGGCCAGAACCCGGAGAACGTTTACTTCTACATCACGATCTACAACGAGCCGTATGTGCAGCCGCCCGAGCCGCACAACTTCGATCCCGAGGGCGTGCTGCGCGGGATCTACCGCTACCAAGCGGCCACCGAGCGACGCACCAACACGGCGCAGATCCTGGCCTCCGGGGTCGCGATGCCGTCGGCGGTGAAGGCCGCCGAGCTGCTGGCCGCCGAGTGGGATGTCGCCGCCGACGTGTGGTCGGTGACCAGTTGGGGTGAACTGAACCGCGACGGTCTGGCGATCCAGCGCGAGCAGTTGCGCCATCCAGGTAAGACGGCCGATGTCCCTTACATCACGAAGGCGCTCGACGGGGCCGCCGGGCCGGTGATCGCGGTATCGGACTGGATGCGGGCGGTGCCCGAGCAGATCCGACCGTGGGTGCCCGGCAGCTACGTCACGCTGGGCACCGACGGGTTCGGCTTCTCCGACACCCGGCCGGCGGCCCGGCGGTTCTTCAACACCGACGCCGAGTCGCAGGTGGTGGCGGTGCTCGAGGCGCTGGCCCGTGACGGCCAGATCGACCCGTCGGTGCCGATCGCGGCGGCCCGTCAGTACCAGATCGACAACGTGCAGGCCGCCCCGAAGCAGACATCCGATCCCGGCCCCGGCGCATAAGGGCCTGATCGCCTGGCCTGACCCCCGAATGCCCGGCCAGCCGCACGTTGGTCGCCGAGCGCCCGGCCAGCCGCGCGTTCGTCGCTGAGAGGCCTTGAGACACCACTAAGACGCCGGGCCTGCTTTATGGGAAAGTTCCAGAAATCAGGCGTAGGTTTTAGGGGTGAATGACAACCCCTTCGCTGGCCCATTTGCCAAGCACCCGAGGTCACCCCTCGAAACCTTGGATACGGTCCCGGAATCCGTGCTGCGGCGACTGAAGCAGTACTCCGGCCGGCTGGCCACCGAGGCCGTCGCGGCCATGCAGGAGCGGTTGCCGTTCTTCTCCGACCTGGAAGCGTCCCAGCGGGCCAGCGTGGCGCTCGTCGTCCAGACCGCCGTCGTGAACTTCGTCGAGTGGATGCAGGATCCGCACAGCAACGTCAGCTACACCGCGCAGGCCTTCGAACTGGTGCCCACCGAGCTCACCCGCCGGATCGCGTTGCGCCACAGCGTGGACATGGTGCGGGTGACCATGGAGTTCTTCGAAGAAGTCGTGCCGCTGCTGGCTCGCTCCGAGGAGCAGTTGAGCGCGCTGACGGTAGGCATCTTGAAGTACAGCCGCGACCTGGCGTTCAGCTTCGCCTCGGCCTACGCGGACGCGGCCGAAGCGCGGGGCAGCTGGGACAGCCGGATGGAGGCCAGCGTCGTCGACGCCGTGGTGCGCGGCGATACCGGCCCTGAGCTGTTGTCCCGCGCGGCCGCGCTGAACTGGGACACCACCGCACCGGCGACGGTTGTGGTCGGGACGCCGGCCCCCAACCGTGACAACACCAACGGCGAGGGTGCCAGCGAGCGGGCCAGCCAGATCGTCCGCGACACGGCCGTTCACCACGGCCGCGCCGCCCTCACCGACGTGCACGGCACCTGGCTGGTGGCCATCGTGTCGGGGCAATTGTCGCCGACCGACAAGTTTCTGGGCGATCTGTTGAAGGCCTTCGCCGAGGGCCCGGTGGTCATCGGGCCCACCGCGCCGATGCTGACCGCGGCCTATCACAGCGCCAGCGAGGCCATATCCGGGATGAACGCGGTTGCCGGCTGGGGCGGTGCGCCGCGGCCTGTGCTGGCCCGTGAGCTGTTGCCAGAACGTGCCCTGATGGGCGACGCCTCGGCCATCGTCGCGCTGCACACCGACGTGATGGGACCACTGGCCGACGCCGGGCCCACCCTTATCGAAACTCTTGATGCTTACTTAGATTGCGGCGGCGCGATTGAGGCCTGCGCCCGCAAGTTGTTCGTTCATCCAAACACCGTGCGATATCGGCTCAAGCGCATCACCGACTTCACCGGGCGGGATCCCACACAACCACGCGACGCCTACGTGCTACGAGTGGCCGCGACCGTCGGCCAACTCAACTACCCCACGCCTCCCACTAGTGTTGGCAACAGCGCGACAACGGCGGTTCCGCTGCCGGTCAGAGGGGGTTCTCCGGCCCCCTCTGTGCGATAGTGATTCAGCCAACAGATCGCGGCGCGGTATCAAATACGTAGCTTGTCGAGCGGTTTTGTGGGGTATCTACAAAAACCTAAGACGAGGTTCATAATCTGTTACACCCGCCAAAACCGTTTCCACAGTGTTCTCTTAGACACGTGATCGCGTTACTCGCGCCCGGACAGGGTTCGCAGACCGAGGGGATGCTCGCGCCGTGGCTGGAGCTGCCCGGCGCGACCGAGCAGATGACTCTGTGGTCCAAGGCCAGCGGCCTGGACCTGGTCCGCCTGGGCAGCACCGCGTCGACCGAAGAGATCACCGACACCGCGGTGACTCAGCCACTGGTCGTCGCCGCCACCCTGCTCGCGCATCAGGAGCTGACCAAGCGCGGCGTGTTCGCCGGCGAAGACTTCATCGTGGCCGGCCACTCGGTCGGTGAGATCGCCGCCTACGCGATCGCGGGCGTGATGGCTGCCGATGACGCCGTCGCGCTGGCCGCGACCCGTGGCGCCGAGATGGCCAAGGCGTGCGCCGCCGAGCCGACCGGCATGTCCGCCGTGCTGGGCGGAGACGAAACCGAAGTCCTGGCCCGCCTCGAGCAGCTCGACCTGTTCCCCGCGAACCGCAATGCCGCCGGGCAGATTGTCGCCGCCGGCCCGCTGACCGCGCTGGAGAAGCTCGCCGAAGACCCGCCGGTCAAGGCCCGGGTGCGCGCTCTCGGTGTGGCCGGAGCGTTCCACACCAAGTACATGGCGTCCGCGCTGGACGGCTACGCCGCCGCGGCCGCCGCCATCGCGACCGCCGAGCCCACGGCCACGCTGCTGTCCAACCGCGACGGAAAGCCGGTCACCACGGCGGCTGCGGCGATGGAAACGCTGGTCGCACAGCTGATCCAGCCGGTGCGCTGGGACCTGTGCACCGCGACGCTGGCCGAGCACGATGTCAAGGCGATCGTGGAGTTCCCGCCCGCGGGCACGCTCGCCGGCATCGCCAAGCGCGAGCTTCGGGGGGTGGCGGTACGTGCCGTCAAAACGCCCGCAGACCTGGACGCCCTGGCCGACATCTAACGGCAACAGCGACCAGTACAACCGCATAAAAACATTTCAATCCGATTTGTACACAACACATTACGAAGGGAAGCAAGACTGTGTCTGTTAGTCAGGAAGAAATCATCGCCGGTATCGCCGAGATCATCGAAGAGGTCACCGGTATCGAGCCGTCCGAGGTCACCCCGGAGAAGTCGTTCGTCGACGACCTGGACATCGACTCGCTGTCGATGGTCGAGATCGCGGTGCAGACCGAGGACAAGTACGGCGTGAAGATCCCGGACGAGGACCTCGCCGGTCTGCGTACCGTCGGTGACGTCGTCTCCTACATCCAGAAGCTCGAGGAAGAGAACCCCGAGGCTGCCGAGGCGCTGCGCTCCAAGCTCGTCGCCGAGAACCCCGAGGCTGCTGCCAACGTTCAGGCGAGGCTGGAAGCGGACAGCAAGTGACCAAGCCTTCCACTGCTAACGGCGGTTACCCCAATGTTGTGGTAACCGCCCTCGCGGCGACGACGTCGATCGCGCCGGACATCGAGAGCACGTGGAAGAGCTTGTTGGCTGGCGAGAGCGGCATCCGCGTCCTCGAAGACGAGTTCGTCGATAAGTGGGACCTGCAGGTCAAGATCGGTGGGCACCTCAAGGAGTCGATCGATACCCACATGAGCAGGCTGGACATGCGGCGCATGTCGTATGTCCAGCGCTTAGCCAAATATCTCAGCGGCCAGCTGTGGGAGTCGGCCGGCAACCCGGAGCTCGATCCGGACCGGTTCAGCGTCGTCGTTGGCACCGGTCTGGGTGGCGCCGAGCGGATCGTCGAGAGCTATGACCTGATGAACCAGGGCGGCCCCCGCAAGGTGTCGCCGCTCGCCGTTCAGATGATCATGCCCAATGGCGCCGCCGCGGTGGTTGGTCTGGAGCTCGGAGCGCGGGCCGGGGTCATCACCCCGGTGTCGGCGTGTTCGTCGGGTTCCGAGGCCATCGCTCATGCGTGGCGCCAGATCGTCATGGGTGACGCGGAGGTCGCCGTCTGCGGCGGTGTCGAGGGTCCCATCGAGGCGCTGCCCATCGCCGCGTTCTCGATGATGCGGGCCATGTCGACCCGCAACGACGAGCCCGAGCGTGCGTCGCGGCCGTTCGACAAGGACCGCGACGGCTTCGTGTTCGGCGAGGCCGGGGCCCTCATGCTCATCGAGACCGAAGAGCACGCCAAGGCCCGCGGCGCCACGCCGCTGGCCCGGCTCATGGGTGCCGGTATCACCTCGGACGCTTTCCACATGGTGGCACCCGCTCCAGACGGCGTCCGCGCCGGCAGGGCGATGACGCGGTCGCTGGAGCTGGCGGGCTTGTCCCCCAAGGACATCGACCACATCAACGCACACGGAACGGCAACGCCGATCGGTGACAGCGCGGAGGCCAACGCTATCCGCGTCGCCGGCTGCGAGCACGCCGCCGTATACGCGCCCAAATCGGCGCTGGGACACTCAATCGGCGCAGTCGGGGCGCTCGAGTCGATGCTCACAGTGCTGAGCCTGCGGGACGGCGTCATCCCGCCGACCCTCAACTACGAAACCCCCGATCCCGAGATCGCGCTGGATGTCGTCGCGGGCGAACCTCGTACCGGCGATTTCCGTTATGCAATCAACAACTCATTCGGGTTCGGCGGCCACAACGTGGCCCTCGCCTTCGGGCGTTACTGAGCACGAGAGGAACGTTCGCTACACCCATGACAGAGCTGGTTACCGGGAAAGCTTTCCCCAATGTGGTCGTCACCGGCGTTGCCGCGACGACTGCTTTGGCGCCCGACGTGGAAGACACCTGGAAGTTGCTGCTAGACGGCCAGAGTGGAATCCGTACCCTCACCGACCCGTTCGTGGAGCTGTACGACCTGCCGGTTCGCATTGGCGGGCATCTCGTGGAGGAGTTCGACAGTCAGCTCACGCGTATCGAGCTGCGTCGCACCGGCTACCTGCAGAGAATGTCCACCATCTTGGGCCGCCGGGTGTGGGAGAACACCGGCTCACCTGAAGTCGACACCAACCGGTTGGCGGTGTCGATCGGCACCGGCCTCGGCTCGTCCGAGGAACTGGTCTTCAGCTACGACGACATGCGCGCCCGCGGCATGAAGGCGGTCTCCCCGTTGGGCGTACAGAAGTACATGCCCAACGGTGCGGCCGCGGCGGTCGGCCTGGAACGGCACGCCAAAGCCGGTGTAATGACACCGGTCTCGGCGTGCGCGTCCGGTTGCGAGGGCATCGCCCGGGCTTGGCAGCAGATCGTGCTGGGCGAAGCCGACATGGCGATCTGCGGCGGCGTCGAGACCCAGATCGAGGCGGTGCCGATCGCGGCGTTCGCCGCGATGCGCGTCGTGATGTCGACCACCAACGACAACCCCGCCGGCGCGTGCCGCCCGTTCGACAAGGACCGGAACGGCTTTGTGTTCGGCGAGGCCGGTGCGCTGATGGTCATCGAGACCGAGGAACACGCGAAAGCGCGGGGCGCCAACATCCTGGCCCGCATCATGGGAGCCAGCGTGACCTCGGACGGGTTCCACATGGTGGCACCGGACCCCAACGGTGAACGTGCCGGGCACGCGATGACGCGGGCGATCCAGCTCGCGGGCATCACTCCTGCCGAAATCGACCACATCAACGCCCATGCCACCGGCACCCAGGTCGGCGACCTCGCCGAGGGCAAGGCCATCAACAGGGCCTTGGACGGCAACTACCCCGCGGTCTACGCGCCCAAAGCGGCGCTCGGCCACTCGGTAGGTGCGGTCGGTGCGTTGGAATCGATCTTGACGGTCCTCGCGTTGCGGGATCAGGTCATCCCGCCGACACTGAATTTGGTAAACCTCGATCCAGAAATCGATTTGGACGTGGTGGCGGGTAACCCGCGGCCGGGCAACTACCGGTTCGCGATCAACAACTCGTTCGGATTCGGCGGTCACAACGTGGCGATCACCTTTGGACGGTATTAAATCCCAGCGTTATTGAGCTCACCGGAAACAGGAGAACTGCGATGACACTCATGGCCCCCGAGGCGGTCGGCGAGTCGCTCGACCCCCGCGACCCCTTGCTGCGTCTGAGCAATTTCTTCGACGACGGCACCATCGCGTTACTGCACGAGCGTGACCGTTCCGGTGTGCTTGCGGCGTCGGGCACCGTGAATGGTGTTCGTACCGTTGCCTTCTGCACTGACGGCACCGTGATGGGCGGTGCGATGGGCATCGAGGGCTGCACGCACATCGTCAACGCCTACGACACCGCCATCGAGGAGCAGAGCCCGATCGTGGGCATCTGGCACTCCGGCGGTGCCCGGTTGGCCGAAGGTGTCAAGGCACTGCACGCGGTGGGCCTGGTGTTCGAGGCCATGATTCGGGCTTCGGGCTACATCCCGCAGGTCTCGGTGGTCGTCGGCTTCGCCGCCGGCGGCGCCGCCTACGGACCGGCGCTGACCGACGTCATCGTGATGGCGCCGGAAAGCCGGGTGTTCGTCACCGGGCCGGACGTGGTGCGCAGTGTCACCGGTGAGGACGTGGACATGCGCTCGCTCGGTGGGCCGGAAACCCACCACAAGAAGTCCGGCGTGTGCCACATCGTCGCCGACGACGAGCTCGACGCTTTCGAGCGGGGACGTCGATTGGTCGGATTGTTCTGCCAGCAAGGCCATTTCGACCGCACCAAGGCCGAGGCCGGTGACACCGACATCCACGCGCTGCTGCCGGAATCGGCGCGGCGGGCCTACGATGTGCACCCGATCGTGACTGCGATCCTCGACGACGACACACCGTTCGACGAGTTCCAGGCCAACTGGGCGCCGTCAATGGTGGTCGGCCTGGGCCGGTTGTCCGGCCGCACCGTCGGCGTGCTGGCCAACAACCCGCTGCGGCTTGGCGGCTGCCTGAACTCCGAAAGCGCCGAGAAGGCAGCCCGTTTCGTGCGGCTGTGCGACGCGTTCGGGATTCCGCTGATCGTGGTCGTCGATGTGCCCGGTTACCTTCCCGGTGTCGACCAGGAGTGGGGCGGCGTGGTGCGCCGCGGCGCCAAACTGCTGCACGCGTTCGGTGAGGCCACCGTTCCGCGGGTCACGCTGGTCACCCGAAAGACCTACGGCGGGGCCTACATTGCGATGAACTCCCGCTCGCTGAACGCGACCAAGGTGTACGCCTGGCCGGACGCCGAGGTCGCGGTCATGGGCGCCAAGGCCGCGGTCGGCATTCTGCACAAGAAGAAGCTGGCCGCCGCGCCCGACCACGAGCGCGAAGCGCTGCACGACGAGTTGGCCGCGGAGCACGAGCGGATCGCCGGCGGCGTGGACAGCGCCATCGAGATCGGCGTGGTCGACGAGAAGATCGACCCGGCGCACACCCGCAGCAAGCTCACCGCGGCGCTGGCGGAGGCACCTGCCCGTCGCGGGCGCCACAAGAACATCCCGCTGTAATTTTTCGCCTGCGAGCAGGGGGCCTTTCTCCGCGAGCCTAACCAGGCCGCGAATTCTCCTGCAGAATCTCGCAGTGTGGTTAGGCTCGCGAGCTCGCGATACCTTATCGCGCGAGGATCGTCGAAAGTGACCGGCGCAGGGCATCTTCCGGATCGGCGGGCAGCTCCTCGGCGCGCCAGCCGACGAAGTCGTCCGGGCGAATAAGCAACGCCCCTTCGGGCGAGAGTCGGGTCATCGCCGCCCATTCATCGCTGTAGACACGATGCGCGACGATCGACGCCGAAGCCGCAGCGGCACACCATCGCTCGTCCCCGGTCAGCACGGTGAACTCGCCGCCGATCAGGTCGAGCGTCGAGACTCCGTCCCGCACCCAGACATGCGGCACCCGGGTTCCCGGCTGGCCGCGCAACTCCTCGACCAGCTCACCGCCGTCGGGTTCACTGTTCACAATCGCAGCCGAATGGTAGCGGTAACCCACCATCAGCGCGAACATCGAGCACTCTTCTCCCGGCGGCAGCAGCGGCCGGTCGTCCTCGAGCTGAAGCAGGGGAATCGTTGGGCCAGAGAGTGATTGGCGAGCAGCGAATTTCCCGACCGGATGCCGCTCGGTGTGATACGTGTCCAGCAGCGCCGGCCCCGCGGTGCCTTGCAACACGGCGGCCAGCTTCCAGGCCAGGTTGTGCGCGCTCTGGATCGCGGTGTTGGCTCCCCCGGCTTTGAACGGAGGCATCGTGTGCGCCGCATCTCCGACGAGAAAGACTCGCCCACAGTCGAATTGGTTGGCCACCTGTTCGTACGGTTGCCACGCGGCGACCTCGATGATGTCGATGTCCATCTGCTCGCCGATCGCTTTGATCAGCATCTCGCGACAACGCTGCGGCGTGAACTGGTCTGCCGTTTCACCCTTGTCGGGGAAATAGGTGGTGATGAACATGCCGAGGTCGCCCTCGGCCGCAATGAAGATGCCTTGTGCGTCAGCGTTTTTGACTTGCACGCCGCCGCCGTCGCCGATGTGTGCGACGAACTTGCGCCAGGGTGCCCGAAAATAGACGAAGACGACGAAGATCGGGAGCGCTCCATAGCCGGAGGTGGCGATGCCCAGCGCGGTGCGGACCGGGCTGTGCACCCCGTCGGCGCCGACGAGGTAGTCGGCCCGGACCGCTTGCGACTCCCCCGAGTCCCGGTCGCAGATGACGGCGGTGACGCCCGTCGCATCCGATTGGAACGACGACAGCTGCGTGCCATACCGAACCTCGTTGCCGCGGCGACGAGTTGCTGCCAGGAGGATGGGCTCGGACCTACTCTGCGGGCAGTACTGCACGGCCGGCTCGGGGCTCAGCGCGCCCAGGCCCGCGAAAATCGCGTCGAGGTCGATCGCCGGTTCTTCTGTCGTGCTGTTGAGCGTCGGTCTGGTCACCACGACCGGCTGCTGCTCGCCGATCGCGTGAACCTCGTCGCTCAGGCCTAGGCCGCGAAGAATCTCCAGGCTGCGGAAGCTGAGGTTGCGCGCTTTCGGATAGATGAACACCTCGCGGCGTTTTTCGACCAGCAGTGATCGAATGCCGTGCTTGGCGAGCAGCGCAGACGTTGCCAGCCCACCCGCACCGGCGCCGACGATCAGGACCGGAACCCGCAATATGGAAGTCACTACAAAATGATAGCTCGCGCCACTTTTATGGCTTGGCCAGTTCCCGAGCCTCCTCTTCGGTCTCGACCGCGGGACCGGAGCCGGGCAACGGCTTGCCGGCCACCTCCGGCGTGAACCGAAGGGTGATCACGCCGACCAGGCCCGCAATCATCAGCATGTAGGCCGGCACCATCTCATTGCCGGTGCTCGATACCAGCGCTTCAGCTATCAACGGGGTGATGCCGCCGACGGTGGATATCGAGAGGTTGTAGGAAATGGCCAACGCCCCGTAACGCACCCTGGTGGGAAACAACGCCGGCAACGCCGAGGGCGTAGTGCTGTCGAAGCAGAGTTCCATCAGCCCGATCAGCAGCACACCGAGGAAGATCACCGGGTAGGCACCGCCGAGGCGCATCAGCAGAAACGCCGGGATTGACGCCACGATCAGCAGGATGCAACCCGTCCGCATGATCGGCTTGACGCCGATACGGTCGGACAACTTCGCGACGAACACGATCGTGGCCATCAGGATGGCCAGCGTGATCACGATCAGCACAAGTGCCGGGGTTTCCCCAAGGTGCACAACCGTTTTCAGGTATGTCGGCAGGTAGCCGGTGACCATGAAATCGGCGACCTGGGAGGTCAGCACCAGGGCGGCGCAGATCAGCATCGGCCGCCACTGCTCCACGACGGTGTGCCGGAACTGGTGGCGGCCGCCCTCTTCGGCGGCATCCGCACTCTGACTCATATGCGTGAAAGCCGGCGACTCCTCGAGTCGCAATCGCATGTAGAGCGCGATCAGCCCCAACGGTGCCGCCAACAGCAGCGGGACTCGCCAGCCCCAGGCCAACCAGTCGTGACTCGGCAGCCACGCCTGCAGCCCAGTCACGAAGAGCCCGGCGACCACAAAGCCGATCAGGTTGCCCAACGGCAGGAACCCGACCAGCATGCCGCGCTTACGGTCCGGTGACTGCTCCACCAGATAGGTCATCGCACCCACGAATTCGCCGCCGGTTGACAACCCCTGGAACACCCGGGCGACGACGAGCAGGATCGGCGCCCAGATCCCGATGGCGCTGTAACCAGGCAGCAAGCCGCTCATCGTCGTACCGGCCGTCATCATCAGGATCGTGATCACCAGCACCCGCTTGCGACCGATACGGTCCCCGAGTGGGCCGAAGATCATGCCGCCCAGCGGGCGCACCACAAACGCGGCCGCCAGGGTGCCGAAGGTGGCAATCAGGTGGACAGCGCTCACGCTGTTCCCGGGATAAAACACCTGCGCGATGGTGGTGGCGATATAGCCGTAGACGCCGAAGTCGTACCACTCCATGACGTTGCCGATCGCGGTGCCCGTAATGGCGTGTGACATCACGCTCGGATCGGTGACCGTGATCTCGTCACGCGCCCACTTTTGTTGAGCGCCATCGGTGTCCATCGACACCCTTGTTACCCGAACTTCGCCGAGTCGAACCAGGGAGGCCGGGTTAACCCACACCCGCGAGGAACTCATCGGCCACGGCCACAACCCGCTCCCGGTCGCGGGGCACCAGGCCGATCCGGGTCCGCCGATCGAGGATGTCGTCGACGTCGAGTGCGCACTCGTGGGTGACGGCGTATTCGAACTCCGCGCGGCTTACGTCGATGCCCTCGGCGACCGGCTCGGTCGGGCGCTCACAGGTGGCGGCGGCGATGACATGGGGTGCCTCGGCGCCATAGCGCGCCACCAGCGAGGCCGGCAGCCCGGCCGTCGAACCCGTGGCCGGTCCGGGGTTGGACGGCGCCCCGATCAGCGGCAGATTGCGGGTCCGGCAGCTCGCGGCCTGCAGGTCTCGCAGGGTGACGGCACGGTCCAGGACATCCTGAGCCATATAGCGGTATTCGGTCAGCTTGCCGCCGATCACGCTGATCACTCCAGACGGCGACTCGACGACGGCGTGCTCGCGCGACACGTCGGCGGTACGGCCCTCACCGGTGTCGATCAGCGGCCGCAGGCCGGCGTAGGCGCCGACGACATCGCTGGCCCGCAGCGCGGTCCCCAGCGCGGTGTTCACCGTGTCCAGCAGGAAGGTGGTCTCCTCGTCGGAAGGTTCCGGCACATCGGGAATCGGGCCGGGCGCGGCTTCATCGGTGAGCCCGAGATAGATGCGGCCCAGTTGCTCGGGCATGGCGAACACGAAGCGGTTGAGCTCGCCGGGAATCGGAACCGTCAGTGCCGCAGTCGGATTGCCGAAGGCACTGGCATCGAAGACCAGGTGGGTCCCGCGGCTGGGTCGCAACCGCAACGAGCCGTCGATCTCACCCGCCCACACCCCGGCGGCGTTGATCACCGCGCCGGCGGACACGTCGAACGACTGCCCGGTGCGCTGATCGGTCAACCGCACCGAGGTGCCGGTGGCTTCGGATGCCGCGACGTAGGTGAGGATCCGGGCGCCGTGCTGGGCCGCGGTGCGCGCGACAGCAGTGACCAGTCGGGCGTCGTCGATCAATTGCCCGTCGTAGGCCAGCAGTCCGCCGTCGAGGCCGTCACGACGGACCGTGGGCGCCATCTCCACGACGCGTTGCGCCCCCACCCGCCGCGACCGGGGCAGGGTCGACGACGGGGTTCCCGCGAGCATCCGCAACGCGTCACCGGCGAGGAATCCCGCACGCACCAACGCGCGCTTGGAGTGACTCATCGACGGCAGCAACGGAACCAGCTGCGGCATCGCGTGCACGAGGTGAGGGGCATTGCGCGTCATCAGGATTCCGCGCTCGATGGCGCTGCGCCGGGCGATTCCGACGTTGCCGGTGGCCAGGTAGCGCAGACCGCCGTGGACCAGTTTGGAACTCCAGCGGCTGGTCCCGAAGGCCAGATCGTGCTTCTCCACCAGCGCCACGCGCAGGCCGCGCGACGCGGCATCCAGTGCGATCCCGACGCCGGTGATGCCGCCGCCGATCACGACCACGTCCAGCGGATCGCCGTCGGCCAGCGCGTTCAGGTCGGCGGCGCGGCGGGCGGCATTGAGTGCGGCGTTCATCAGGACAGGTATCCGTTCAGCGAGTGGGCGAGTTCGGTGGCCAGCGCATCGGCATCGAGGATCGGGCGCACGATCTGCTCGGACTGAATGGTCGACTGGGCGATCAGTAACACCATCGTGGCCATCTGCAGCGGATCGCCGGCGCGCACGGAGCCGTGCCGCTGGGCCACCCGTAACCGCTCGGCAAGCGCGCCGATCAGCATCTGTTGGCTTTCCCCAAGGCGTTCGGTGATGTAGATCGGCGCGAGGTGCGAGTGCATCACCGACATGATCAGTTCGTCGCGACGCAACGAGTTTGCGACCGAAACAATTTGGCGCACCAGCGATTCGCGGTCGTCTCCCAGCAATGGCGCATCCCGCATCACAGCCGTGATGCGCTGGGTCAGCAGCGCCGCCACGATCGACGGTGTGTCCGGCCAGCGGCGGTACACGGTCGGCCGGCTGAGGCCCGCGCGCCGGGCTATCTCCGCGAGGGTCACGCGATCTATCCCGAAATCGGCCACGCAGCTAGCGGCCGCCGCCAGGATCCGCTCGCCGACATCCAATCCAGCGTTACTGATTGACAGCATGTGTAATACTGTAACGCATGACGCATCCCGAGCAACTCCTGCCACCGATGAAATGGAACGCGTGGGGAGATCCCGCTAGCGCCAAACCCCTCTCCGACGGCATCCGGGCGCTGCTGAAACAAGCCGTCGGCCTGGAAGATTCGGGCCAAGCCGAACTCGAGCCCGATCAGGTGCGGCTGCGCCCGTCGGCGCTGTCGGAGGCAGATCGGGACGCGCTCGCCGCGATCGTCGGCGCCGAGTATTGCCGGACCGATGATCGCGATCGGTTGCTGCACGCAGGCGGCAAGTCCACCCTCGACCTGCTGCGACGCAAGGACACCGGCGTCCAGGATGCGCCCGACGCCATCCTGCTGCCCGGCGACGACGCTGCCGTCGCGGCGATCCTGCGCTACTGCTCCGAGCACGGCATCGCCGTCATCCCGTTCGGCGGCGGCACCAACGTCGTGGGCGGCCTCAATCCCACTCGCGGCGACTTCGGCGCCGTCGTCTCGGTCGACCTGCGTCGCTTCGACCAACTCATCTCGCTCGACGAAGTCTCAGGCCAAGCGGTTTTCGGCGCCGGGGTCACCGGCCCGGAGGCCGAGCGCCTGCTCGGCGAGCGTGGCTTCTCGCTCGGACATTTCCCGCAGAGCTTCGAATACGCCACCATCGGCGGCTACGCGGCGACCCGTTCCTCGGGTCAGGATTCGGCCGGCTATGGCCGCTTCAACGACATGGTGCGCGGGCTGCGGATGATCACCCCGGCGGGCACGCTGGATCTGGGCCGCGGGCCGGAATCGGCCGCCGGCCCCGATCTACGCCAGCTGCTGATCGGTTCGGAGGGCACCTTCGGCGTGATCACGCAGGTGCGGCTGCGGGTGCACCGGGCACCGGAAGCCGTCGGCTACGAAGCCTGGTCGTTCCCCGATTTCGCTACCGGGGCGACGGCGCTGCGCGCGGTCACCCAGAATGCGACCGGCCCCACCGTTGTTCGGCTTTCCGATGAGGCCGAGACCGGAGTCAACCTGGCCACCACCGAGGCGATCGGCGAAAACCAGATCACCGGCGGTTGCCTGGGCATCACCGTGTTCGAGGGCAGCAAGGAACACGTCGAGAGCCGCCGGGCCGAGACCAGCGCACTGCTGGCGGCCCAAGGCGGTACGTCGCTGGGTGAGGGTCCCGCGCAAGCGTGGGAGCGCGGCCGGTTCGGCGCGCCGTATCTGCGCGACTCCCTGCTGGCCGCCGGCGCGCTTTGCGAGACGCTGGAGACCGCGACCGACTGGTCCAACATCCCGGCGCTCAAGGCCGCCGTCACCGAAGCACTGACCACCGCGTTGGCCGAATCCGGGACACCGGCGCTGGTGATGTGCCACATTTCGCACGTGTACCCGACCGGCGCATCGTTGTACTTCACCGTCGTCGCCGGGCAGCGCGGCAATCCGATCGAGCAGTGGCAGACCGCCAAGAAGGCCGCGTCCGACGCGATCATCGCCACCGGCGGCACCATCACGCATCACCACGCGGTCGGCGCCGATCACCGGCCGTGGATGCGCAACGAGGTCGGCGATCTGGGCGTGCAGGTGTTGCGCGCGGTCAAGGCGACACTGGATCCGGCGGGAATCCTCAATCCCGGCAAGCTGATTCCGTGATGCAGCAGTTGCGCCAGCGCGAGATCGGCAAGGTGACCGCGCTGACCAATCCCCTTTCGGGGCATGGCACCGCCGTGCAAGCGGCGCAGGCCGCCATCACGAGGCTGCACGCTCGCGGTGTCGAGGTCGTCGAGATCATCGGCGACGACGCCCAAGACGCCCGGCATCTCGCGGCCGCCGCCATCGAACGCGGCACCGACGCGCTGGTGGCCACCGGCGGTGACGGCGTCATCTCCAACGCGCTACAAGTGTTGGCGGGCACCGACATTCCGCTGGGCATCATCCCGGCGGGGACCGGCAACGATCATGCTCGCGAATTCGGTATTCCCACAAAGGATCCCGAGGCCGCCGCGGACATCGTCGCCGACGGCTGGACCCAGACCATCGACCTGGGCCGCATTCGCGATAGCAAGGGTGTCGACAAGTGGTTCGGCACCGTGGCGGCCACCGGATTCGATTCCCTGGTGACCGACCGCGCCAACCGGATGAGCTGGCCGCATGGGCGGCTGCGCTACTACGTCGCGATGCTCGCCGAGCTTTCGCAACTGCGGATGTTGCCGTTCCGCCTGGTGCTCGACGGCACCAAGGAGATCGACGCCGATATCACGCTGGCGGCCTTCGGAAATACCCGAAGCTACGGCGGCGGGCTGCTGATCTGTCCGCACGCCGATTACACCGACGGCCTGCTCGACATCACCATGGCCCACACCGCATCCCGGACGAAACTGGTCCGCCTCTTCCCCACCGTGCTGAAGGGCACCCACGTCGAACTCGACGAGGTGACCACGGCACGCGCCAAAACGATCCACGTCGAATGTCCCGGGATCAACGTCTACGCCGACGGCGACTTCGCCTGCCCACTACCCGCCGAACTCTCCGCAGTACCTGGCGCACTGCAGATTCTGCGCCCTAGCCGTCCATAAATTCGAACGCCGCTCTACCGGCCGCTCACGATCTGGCTGTGGACGTCATCCAGGTAACCGTCGTAGGCGGCGATGATGTCGTCGAGGTCCAGTTGCTTGGGTAGGTCATCGGGGCGCTGCCGCGCTGTCAGATAGGCCATCGTAGCGGCGACGACGCGAGTTTCGTCGGCGCCGGGTCCGGCGATGCGGGCGACGACTTCTGGGGTGGCTCGCATCCGGATGGTGACGAGCTCCTCGTCCTGGGCAACACGCACGAGGTAATCGTGATCACCGAGTGCTTCGATTTCGGGGGTTTCGAAATTTGTCATTGTCGTCTCCTGCTTCCCGAATGCGTGGCGCGTGCTCTGCGTCATGACGAACCCGCAGCGTGACGTGTCCACGCCTGTACCAACCTATTTTAACGGGCTATAGTCATTTAAAATAGACTCGGAGGTGGCTGGTGACGGATGTGAGTGCGAGGCCCGCCATCACAGAGCTGATCGCGGTGCGGCCGTTCCCACCGCGACGTGGCCTCAAGGGCACGTTCGTCTATCGAGTGGTGACCACCACCGACCCCAAGCTGCTGGGCATGATGTACACCGTCACCTCGATCGGGTTCTTCATGGTCGGCGGGTTGATGGCCCTGTTGATGCGAAGCGAGCTTGCCGCACCGGGTTTGCAGTTCTTGTCCAACGAGCAGTACAACCAGCTGTTCACCATGCACGGCACAATCATGCTGCTGCTGTACGCGACCCCGATCGTGTTCGGCTTCGCCAATTGCGTTCTGCCGCTTCAGATCGGCGCACCGGATGTGGCGTTCCCCCGACTCAACGCGCTCAGTTACTGGCTCTACCTGTTCGGGGCGCTGATTACGGTGTCCGGTTTCCTCACCCCCGGGGGTGCAGCGGACTTCGGCTGGACGGCCTACACGCCACTCAGTAACGCCATACATTCGCCCGGCGCGGGCGCCGACCTATGGATCATGGGCTTGGCGATCGCCGGGCTCGGCACCATTCTCGGTGCGGTCAACATGATTACCACGGTGGTTTGCATGCGGGCCCCCGGCATGACGATGTTCCGGATGCCGATCTTCACGTGGAACATCCTCGTCACCAGCATCATGATCCTGATCGCGTTCCCGCTGCTGACCGCCGCGCTACTCGGGCTGGCGGTGGACCGTCACCTGGGCGGACATATCTACGACCCGGCCAACGGCGGAGTCATCCTGTGGCAGCACCTATTTTGGTTCTTCGGCCATCCCGAGGTGTACATCATCGCGATCCCGTTCTTCGGCATCGTCACCGAAATCATCCCGGTGTTTTCCCGCAAACCGGTCTTCGGCTACACCACGATGGTCTACGCGACGATGTCCATCGCCGCGCTGTCCACCGCGGTGTGGGCGCACCATATGTTCGCCACCGGCGCGGTCCTGCTGCCGTTCTTCAGCTTCATGTCGTATCTGATCGCCATCCCGACCGGACTCAAGTTCTTCAACTGGATCGGCACAATGTGGAAGGGCCAGTTGACCTTTGAAACACCGATGCTGTTCTCAGTCGGCTTCATGGTCACCTTCCTGATGGGCGGCCTATCGGGTGTCTTGCTGGCCAGCCCGCCACTCGACTTCCACGTCACCGACACCTACTTCCTCGTTGCCCACTTCCACTACGTGCTGTTCGGCACCATCGTGTTCGCCACCTATGCCGGCGTCTACTTCTGGTTCCCGAAGATGACGGGGCGGCTGCTCGACGAGCGGCTGGGCAAGCTGCACTTCTGGTTGACGTTCATCGGCTTTCACACCACCTTCTTGGTGCAGCACTGGCTGGGCGACCAGGGCATGCCACGCCGTTACGCCGACTACCTGCCCACCGACGGCTTCCAGGGCCTCAACATCGTCTCGACGATCGGGGCGTTCATCCTTGGCGCGTCGCTGATTCCGTTCGTGTGGAACATATTCAAGAGCTACCGCTACGGTGAAGTCGTTGTCGTCGACGATCCCTGGGGCCATGGCAACTCCCTGGAATGGGCCACCACCTGCCCGCCGCCGCGGCACAACTTCACCGAACTTCCCCGCATCCGCTCCGCGCGGCCGGCTTTCGAGCTGCACTACCCGCACATGACGGCTCGGATGCGCGCCGAGGCCCATGTCGGCCGCCGCGCAGAGGCGACCCCCAGAGAACCGATGGTGAGCGAGGCTGAAATCGGGCAGGCCTGAGCTCATTGCCACTGTTGCAGCCGGGAGCCCTTCACCGACCAGCCTGCCGGCATACCCAGCCGTCCGGGGTGCGGCCGGTCTCGATGAACCGGGTCAGTTCCGCGCTCACCTGTGCCGGTATGTCGGTATCCGCATGTGGATAGAGGATGGGTTCCTCTTTGGAGTTGTGCTGCTCGAGTTGGCCCAGCAGCTGACGACAGGTGGCCCGCAGCTGTTCGCTGTCGGCTCTGTCAACGACCAGATCGGTCAGGGCGCCCATGGTGCGCCATAGTTCGCCGTGCTCGCGCAACATCACAAAGATCGGCATGACCATGCCGGCCTCGCGGATCGGAGGGAACAGGAACGTCTCCTCGAGGTAGATGTGTCGGCGCAGCGCTTCCAACACCGCGCTCAACGGTTCTGGCTGCACGCAGCCACCGTCGAGCTTCTCGATGAAAGTCTCCATTCCACTGTCTATTTCGTGGTGCTCACGCTCCAGAAGGATAGATAGAACCCCGTCGGTCATGGTGTTCTCTCCTTCGTCAGTTCGCGGCGCTTGCGATGATCGGTCTAGTCGAGCTTGGCATCGACGCTGATCTTCGCCCCAGCGAACAATCGCGACACTGGACACAACGCGGCGGCCTCATCCACCACGGCGGCGAAGGCGTCGGCATCCAGCCCAGCCACCTTTGCGCTGACCTTCAGCCGGGACGTGGTGATCGTCGGGACACCATCGACAGCCTCCAGGGTCACGGTCGACTGCACATCCAGCAGCTGGGGTGGCGTGTGGTTCTCGCCCAACTTCAATGCCAGCGCCATCGCGAAACACGACGAATGCGCTGCGGCCGCCAGCTCTTCCGGACTGGTCTTGCCGCCTGGCTGCTCGGTTCGGGAGGCCCAGGTCACCAGCTGGGCGTCCAGCGCTCCGCTACTGCCCTCCGACAGCTTGCCTTCGCCAGACGCCAGGGAACCCGCCCAGGTGGTCCGCGTGGTCCGATCAGCGATACTCATACCTCACCAACTCCCTTACTGCCTCTGCGCTCCCGGAGCCGACGTGGACATGTGTCGTCCGAGAGCATGAATAATTTCTACAAACGCGAGTTGTATAAACACTAGCCCAGAGCTTACGGACTGGCCAGGCTCGGTCAGTCATTGCCCGAGAGTGTGCTGGCGGCCAGGAGATGGGCGAGGACCGCAGCTTCGCTGATATCAACGGCTTTGGAGGCAGTCAACAGCGTCAGCGTCTGCTTCTCCGTCAAGTCGTGCAAATGCGCCAGTGCGCCTGCGCGGACGGACTCGGTCAACTCGTCGCGGTAGCGGCGGACAAACTCGTCGAACAACTTCGGGTCGTGGCCGTACCACTTGCGCAGTTCGGTGGACGGCGCGATCTGCTTGCACCACTCATCCAGATGGGCCCTGGCTTTGCTTATGCCCCGGGGCCAAATCCGGTCCACCAGAACCCTTGTGCCGTCCCCGGGTGTCACCGGGTCATAGATCCGGCGCACCTGGACGTGTCGTTGTCGGGTCATTACACCTCACCCCGCCACCAGGCTGGCCACACACACTCCCGGCTCGACGAACGGCTCGAGGTGAGCCCGCATCGCCCGGCGTGCGGACTTCCGCAAACCTTCATCGGCTGCCGCCTTATCGAGCAGGCCCTGCAGCAAACCCAGATGCATCCCGCAAACCACCTCGGGGCGCGACCGTGCTAGATCCCTCACCGGGCAGGCGTGCATCCGAATGGACCTCTCTCGCCGAGGCGCCGGCCCACTGTCAACTGGCGACGGTGTTGGTTCTGCAACGGTGACGAGCTCGGGGGCGAACCCCATCCTCTTGAAAGCTGCGGTGGTGTTCACCGCCGCTCGATCGAGCACGTCGCCGACCTCAGATTCCGACGTCTCCTGGGGAACCGCTATCCGGGCGGCCCATTTCTGCCCGGCGTGCTGCGCACGGCGACCACGCGTTTCCTCGGTCTGACCCAGCTCCATCGCGAGGACCTCGGCCAGCGTCCGATAGTCCACGCGCTCCTCGACCACTCGATAGCCGGTGCGTGGCCGACCGCGCCCGGGTCGATTCATTCTGGTCCGCACGATCGCCTCGTCGTCACATAGCGCGTCCAGATGAAACCGCACGGTCGTGATGTGCAATCCCATCTGCGAGGCGAGCTCGACGGCATCGACGCCACCGTCGTGCTCGCGCACCAGCGCAAGCACCCGTTCACGTTGTTGGTTGCGAGGCAAGCGATTTCGTCGCAGCTGCCGCGCCCGCGTGTCTGTCTTCTCGCCCACCTCGCTACCTTCCATCGCGCGTATTTAGCGGATATACTTCCTCTATATTAACAGTTGCTCGATAGGGAGAGGTAGGCATGAGGTTCGCCGATATCTGCCAAACTCCACGCCTCATCGGGGAAGAACACGCGGCGACGATCTGGCGCCGAAAGCTGCTGATTTCCACAGGGTTCCAATCAACGGTCAACATCGCGCTGTCGCTGCGGTTGGGCCAGATCGACCGCATGATCTACGACGAGAGCGGTTGGGCACCAACAGTGCCGGGTATCCCGGTTACCGGCAACGCCGTGATCCCTGACGTCAAGCGAGCAGTCGACCCACACGCTGTCGATGATCGGCAACCAATCGGAAAGGTGGTTCTGCTGATGGCTCCCGCCAACACCAACCCGACCCGCGGCTCTGGCGCCGCGATGGCCAATGCGGACAACACTTCGACCGCCGACGAACTGGTCGGCATCGGTGCGCACGAGGCCGAGAATGGGCGCAGCGGAGTGATAGCGCAGCACCGCTGGGAGAACGAAGGCGGTGCGTTGCACTCCGGGCGCGCCTACTTGCTCAGTCGACAGGCGTGACCATTCATCGATTACACAAGCCGTCGACGCCGCACATTCCAGCTGACCAATAACGTCTCACGCTAGATCGTCTGGTGGCGCCCGAAGAATTCGTGGTCTTCGTTGTAACCGCCGTAACCGCTACCCAACTCGGAGTAGTGCGCGACGAACTCGATTCCCTTGAGCCACTTCACATGCCGGAAGCCATGCTGCAATTCATTGCGCAGCCGCAGCGGCGCCCCGTGGCCGTAGCTCACCGGCTCGCCGTTCATGTCGTAGGCCAGCATGGTCAGGTGGTTGCTCATCTGATCGATCGGGTGGGCGACGTAGTAGATTCCGCCGTCGGCACCGGGGCCCAGTGAGTAGAACACCACCCATTTCGCCTCGGGTAGCGGCTTGACGATGTCCATGATCGTCTGCATCGACACGCCACCCCATTTGGCGACACCCGACCAGCCCTGGATGCAGAAGTGTTGGGTGATCTGTTCGTGGTACGGCAGATCATGCAACTCGGCCAGCGTGAACTCCGTCGGGTTCTCGACGAGACCGTAGATTCGCAGCCGCCAATCCACGAAGTTGTTCTTCTCCAACTCCTTGTACTCAACGGTTTCCGGGTAGGTGCCGTTGTGCCAGAAGTACGGCGAGATGTCTTTCTCGGTGAACGCGCCCGGCTTCGGGTTGGTGTACTCGAACAGCCGCTGCAGCGGCCCGACGAGTGCGTAGCCGACCCGCTGCACCACCCGCGGGTGGCGAAAGGTGAGCGGGGTGGCGGCCACCCAGCCGACAGCCACCACCACCATGGCCGCCGCGAAGATCCAGAACCCGACCCAGCCGTTGTCGTCGCGGGCGGCGAACATGTGGTTGAGGTTGCGCAACGCCTCGGTGGCTAAGACCAGCGTGACGTGGACAACGATGAAGAACAGGAAATAGACCAGCACCAGGAAATGCAGCGAGCGTGCGGCCTGGATGCTCAAGCGCTTACTGATCACGGTGAGGCGCATCGACAGCGCCGGCGACATCCCCAGCCCGGTGATGACCGCGAGCGGGGCGGCGATGAAAACGGTGACGAAGTAGGCGAGCAACTGCATGCCGTTATAGGCCACCCAGGTGCTGTCGGTCGGCCAGTCCAGGGACAGGTACTGGATCCCCACCGAGGCGGCGTTGGGAAAGACATCCCAGCTGGTCGGCACGATGTGGCGCCACTGCCCGGTAGCGAACAACAGCACGTAGAAGACCGCGCCGTTGAGCAGCCACAAGACGTCGACGCCGAGATGCCACCACCGCGCCAAGCCGATGGAATGGCGAATCCCCGGCAATCCCAACTGACCCGGCAACCCAACCGAATCGTCCTTGGCGGTCCACAGCGGATCGTCCGGCACCGGCTTGGCCACGCGGAGCCACTCGTCCTTACCCGGCGTGGCGTTGCGACTGAAGTACAGCCGCGGATGATCGCAGAGGATCTGAATCCCGGAGCGGATGATGAACATCATCAGGAACAGGTTGAAAAAGTGCGACCAACCCACCCAGGCGGGGATGCCCGCGGCGACCCCGGAAGGTACGTGGGTGCCGGGATAACGCTGGATGAACGCCTGCACGGCCGGCATGTTGTGCAGGCCTTTGCCCACGGCCACCGCCGCGACGAGTACGGCGAACCCGATGGGAATCAGCCACAGCAGGTTGAACCACTTGTCCCGACCTACCCGCAGTCGGGGCGCGATAGCCCGCTTGTCCTCTAAGCCGCCGGCCCAAGTCTCCGGGTCGACAATGTCTTCAGCAACGCACAGCTCGTTGCGATATCCCGCATCAATCTGAGGCTGCCGGATGTCGAGTTCCTCATCGGCCACGTCATCCACACTTACTTCTATTTTTATTTTCACAAACACATTTAGATAAATGCTAGCGCATAACGGACCTGGTCGGGAAGGGTCGCGACGGGTGCCTCGGCCCACCGGGCGGGGCGGCCAAGACCCGGCCGCATCCATTCGCCCCGGTTGAATGGAACCCGCGTGTTTTCTGATTACGCTGGCGATCAGTTGGGGATTGGGAGCGGCTCGTGATCACTTTGGACCGCATGGCGAACGTGCTGGGTAGCTACGGGGTCCGCCTGCGTTGGTCCTCGGTGCCAAGGTCGACTGAACTGCGCAGCGTGGCGATCCACGAGGCTGCCGCGGGTCGCCCCGTGGTGGGTGATGTATTGCTGGCAATTGGTGCCGGCTCGCTCAAAGAAGCGGTGCAATGGGCGGCCTCGGCGAGTGCTGTCGTGGTGTTGACGCGCGAAGGTGAGGAGCCAATAGCGTTCGACGGTGACACCGTGGCCGGCGCGGTGATGGTGGTCGACGAGACGCTGTCGTGGAGCGAGCTGGCTGCGGTGGTCTACGGGCTGGTACTCGAAGGCCGCGAGACTGAATCCGGCCGCGGTCCAACGGATTTGTTCGCGCTGGCCGACAGTCTGGCGGATGCGATCGGCAGCGCAGTGGTCATCCACGATCGGCTGTTGCGCGTGCTGGCTTATTCGAGGCAGCAGCAGCACGCTGACCCCGCGCGGGTGGCGACAATCCTGGGACGACAGACACCAGAGCAGTTGCGGACATTCTTCGAAGCTCGCGGGGTATTCGCCCACTTGGCGGTCTCCGACGTTCCACTGTTCGTCGCCGCGGACGCCGAACATGGCTTGACTGGCCGCATGGTGGTGGCGGTTCGCTCGGGGCGGGAGGTCATCGGGTCGGTGTGGGTGGCCTGTCCGGCGCCACTGGAAGGCGCCGCTCTCGACGCCTTGGCCGATGGCACGCATACGGTGGCCCTGCATCTGCTGCGGTCACGAGCCAGCGCGGACTTGGAGCGCCAGGTTGAGTCCGAGCTGTTGATCCGGTTGTTGGAGGGCACCGCTGACGCCGCCACCGTGGCCAGCCGACTCGGCCTGGCACACAGCGGGTTGAGGGTGATCGCACTCCAAGCGTTCACCGGCGCCGAACGCGACGCCCCTCTTCTGATGGCGTTCGAGCGTGCCACCACCGGGTTCGGTTGGTCACGTCCGGGCCGCAGCGCCTTGGCGGGCAACACCGTCTACACCGTGCTTCCTGGCGACCAGGTAGCGACGGCGCGACGCTGGATCACCGGTTTGCGGGCAGCCATGCCCGAACAGGTCACGGTGTTGGCCGGCATCAGCGGGGTGGCCGAGGTGGCGGACCTCGCCGCCGCCCGCCACGAGGCCGACGAGTGCCTCGCGCTACATGAGATGACGTCTCGGTCCACACCTCCTGCCTACGACGAGTCGTGGGATGAAATCCTGCTGCAGCGGTTGCGCACCGCGTCACGGTCAGGTCGGTCCCCAAACCGTGGACCGGTGGCCGAGCTGCGCCGCCACGACCGCGCCAACGAGACCGACTACGTGGCGACATTGCGAGCCTGGCTGGAGGCTCAGGGCGACCCGGCCGAGGCCGGTCGGTGTTTGGGAGTACACGAAAACACCGTGCGCTACCGGCTACGCAAGATGACCGAGATCACCAACCTGCCGTTGGACGACGCCAGAAAGCGGCTGGCCATGATGATTGAACTTGCGGCCACAGACCACGACTGACCGTCGGCGCTGTCGAGAGTCAACAACGCACCGCGACGCCATTGTCGAATTTCCGCAAGACCTGCCGGGCCACTCACGCGAAAATGAAGCCATAGCGACCCGTCGATAGGAATGCCCCGATGACTACCCCGCATCCCGCTTTTCACCGGCGTCCGGATCCGCCGGACGACGACGGCGCTTTGGACGCCTTCACCGTGCGCTTGCCGCGCTGGCGATTTGCGCGGCTGTTTAGCCTCAACCCACTAGTACGCACGAGCGATCGGGTCGAGGCACTGGTTGTGGTGCTGGCCATGGCGATGGCGCTCGCTGCCGTGCCGATCGCGGCCGCCGTGGGCACTTCGGTGTACGACTCCCGCAGCCGCGTCTACGCCGAGCAGGCCCAGAACAGTCGCGTGGTATCCGCGACGATCACCGACCACAAGGTCATCCACCGTGAATCGTTAGGCCCGATGATCACCGTAGTTGGCCAATGGTCTGCTGCCGGAAACGAACATACCGGCCCGGTCTCGGCGCCTCCAGGAGTCAAAAGTGGTGAGGCGATTGACATTTGGGTAGATGAAGACGGCTCGCATGTCGGCCCGCCACCCAAAACCGCTTACGACGAGGCGGTGGCATTCGCAGCAGTGACCTGGGTGGGCTTGGCAGCCGCGGCAGGCGCATTGGTCGCCGGTACCCGTGCTGCCCTTAACCGGACCCGCCACGCGCGATGGGAAGATGATTTCGACAAGCTCACCGGCGGCCGCGACGGGCAGACCAACCAGCCTTAGCCCACTACCGTTCTCGCCGCCGCAATTTCACTGTGCCGCAGCGTCCGTCGCGTGGCCCTGAGGCGTAGCGGGACGCCGGGCACTGCCGGTGGCGGCACGCTTCGGGCGCTCACGCGCGAAGCGCCGCACCGGTCGCGGTATCGGCATCCCGCTCACGATCACGAAGCAGCAGCGTTGTTGGAAGCCGACAAGAGTCCACTGCGCCGTTGTCCGGTTGGGGCAAGTGGTCGGGCAGTCCCCCACGGCACCATGGGAATTGATAGCCAGAGTTCAGCTACGGAGGTATGTGATGGTCGGCATCGAGAAGATGGACGGCGGACCGCGGTCGGCGATCGTGGTCGGTGCCGGCATCGTCGGATTGTCGACAGCGTGGTTCCTACAGGAACGCGGAGTCGACGTCACGGTGGTGGACCGCACCGGCGTGGCCGCCGGCGCCTCCTGGGGCAACGGCGGGTGGATCGCCCCGGGGTTGACCCTCCCGCTGAACTCCCCAGCGGTGCTACGCCATGCGCTTCGCTCCGGGTGGGATCCCAACGCCCCCTTGCACATCCCGTTAATCGCTGACGCGGGACTCAGGGCCTTCCTGATCCAGTTCGCCGCCAACTGCAGGCGATCGTCGTGGAAACGGGCGATGCGGGCCAATGCGGACCTGAACGAGGAATGCCTGGAAGCCTTCGACGTGCTCGCCGCCAACGGGGTCGACGTGCCAATGACCGACGGACCGATCACCGCGGTGTTTCGCACCACCGAGGAGGCGGAACGCATGATGACGGAGCTACGCGAGCTCGAAAAGGCCGGCCAGACAATATATGTCACCGCATTGTCGGGCGAGGCATTGCGCGAACAAGTACCCCTGGTCTCGCAGGCGGTCGCCGCGGGGCTGAGCATCAACGCCCAGCGCTTCATCGACCCGCGACGATTCGTGGAGGCCCTGGGCCGCTCAGTAGTGGTCCGCGGGGCAACGATCCAAAGGCTGGAAATCCGGGACATACTCACCTCGGGCAGCGGGGTTGCCGTGCACCCGCGCAACGGAAAAGCGCTGACCGCGGACGCCGCGGTGATCGCCACCGGCGCACGGTTGTCGCGGCTGGCGGGCCGCTGGCTGCGCGTCCCAGTGCAGGCCGGCCACGGCTACTCGTTTACCGTGCCCGTGGACCGCCCGATACCCACCCCCATCTACCTGCCCGACGCGCGGGTGGCCTGCACGCCCTACAAGGGCGCAATCCGTGTTTCGGGCACCATGGAATTCCGACACCTCCATGAGCGGGTCATACCAGAGCGGGTAGCGGCCATCGTCGCCTCGGCCGATCCCTTGTTGGACGGGGCGCGCTGGGCCGAGCGCGACGACGTGTGGGTGGGCGCCTACCCGGTCACCCCTGATGGCCGCGCCCTGATCGGCGAGGTATCACCGGGCGTCTACGTGGCTGGCGGACACGGCATGTGGGGATTGGCGCACGGCCCAATCACCGGGCGGCTGTTGGCCGAACAGATTACGACCGGCAAGCAGCCCCAAGCCCTGCGCGAGTTCGATCCGCTGCGCAGGAGCGGCCGCTAGCGCTCCCCGATAGCCGCGAATCCATAGCGCGGCGACGACCTCTCGCCCACCACGGGCTCCGCGTCGTCAGGGGCGGCTGCTGTGCTCCGGCCCGCCCCTGGCGACACCCTTATCGACACGAAAGGCATCAAAATGACCAGCGCACAACGCATCTGGATGACACGACACGACTACACTCGACTGCATACCGAACTCGCCGCGCTGCGCTCGCGGCGCAGTATCGAAGTTCCCGACGACTTCATGGATTACGGGGCGAATCCCGCGCGCTACAGGGCCCAACAGGCACGCATCCGCGAGATTCAGGATCTGCTGACCAACGCGGTCGTCAGTGAGGACGCCGTCGGCGGCATCGCCGAACCGGGCATGGTTCTTACCATCCGCTACGACGCCACCGGCGAGACCGAAACCTTCCTGCTCGGCCGGCGTTTCGGCGAAGGCGCCGATGTCACGGTCTACTCGACGCTGTCGCCGCTAGGCCACGCGATTGCCGGCGCACGTACCGGCGAACAGCGCATTTACGCCATCCCCAATGAGACGCGCCCCCTGCTCGTGACACTCCTGGAGGCCGTGCCCTACGACATGCACGTTGCGAAAAGCGCTGGGCCGCAGTCTGCCCACCGCGACGCAACCACCGCTGCCGCATCATGAAAGGAACACCCATGACCAGTGCGCAACGCGTGTGGATCTCGCCGCAAGCCTACGAGCGGCTACGGAGGGAATTGGCCACGCTTCGTGAGTTGTGTACCGCCGCAGCTGTCGGCGGCGGTACCGACGAAAACAGCGACGCTCTCCAACATTGGTGGCAGGCACGGATCCAACAGATTCAAGATCTGTTGCTCGATGCTTCCGTGGGCAAGGACCCACCCGACGACGGAATCGCCGAACCCGGCATGGTTTTGACCATCCGCTACGACGATACCGGGGACATCGAAACCTTCCTCCTCGGTGTGCGCGGCGCCGAATACGGCGACATGGAGGTTTACTCCATCCAATCCCCGCTGGGCGCCGCGCTCGCGGGCGCACGCCCCGGCGAACGACGGACCTACTTGCTGCCCAGTGGCGCCGCACTCACGGTCACGCTCCTGGACGCCGTGCCCCATGGCATTCACGCGCGGGCGCGACGCAGGGGGGCGATCGCATGATGTATGACCTCATCGACCCGGTGGCGATGATATTTCTCCTGGTTGCGGTGGTGGGCCTCATCGTCGCCGTCGCATATGGGCGAAACAAGCACCTATGACCGCAAATTAGTCGATGCCGCCGCCCCGGCGAACCCGCCAGACTCTCCGCAGTGCCTGGCGCCCTGCAGATTCTGCGTCCCGCCCGCCTGTAACAACCGGGGCACCGAACGCGACATGCTGACAAACGTGCGTGATGGCAAACACGCTTGCCAGGAGGAAAAATGTCCGGTTTGAGCAAGGCCGCATTCGTCGGCTTGGCGGTTACTTCGTTGGGCGGCTCGCTGTGGCTTGCTCCCGCAGCGTTCGCCGCCGATCCGGCATGGAATGGCAAGTATCAGGTGACCTTCGCCGGCACCGCCAAGACGGGCACCAGCGTTGCCGCCGCAAAACCGGAAGGCAACAGCGTCGTTGACTACGGCTTCAGCTCCAGCTGCTCAACCGGGACCTGTGTCGCCACCGTGTATGACGCGCCGCCGGCAAAGAATCCGTATATCCCGCGCCCGATCACCTACACCTGGAACGGGTCTCAGTGGGTGCGAACCACAACCTGGCAATGGGACTGCCAACTGCCCGACGGGACAATCGAATATGACCCGGCAAAGTCGGTTGTCGCCTTCACGCCTCAGGCCGACGGGACGCTTTCCGGCGTCTTTCACACCGACATCACCAGCGGTACGTGTCACGGCAATGTCGACATGCCGGTATCCGCCGCCCCGGCGAACCCTCCGGTCGTTTAGCCGGTGCCCCGGTTGAGCCAGGTCAGTTCGCCGGCGTCGCCGCCGTCGCGGTACACCTCGAGGGCTTCGTCCCACGCCGTTCCCAGCACGGAGTCCAGCTCGGCGGCCAGATAGTCGGCGCCCTGCGCCATCATCGACCGCAGCCGCATCTCGCCGACCATGACGTCGCCGTTGGCGCTCATCGGTCCACTCCACAAGCCAAGTTGCGGGGTGTGGCTGAAGCGATGGCCGTCGATTCCGGGGCTCGGGTCCTCGGTGACCTCGAACCGCAGCACCGACCAGGATCGCAGCGCGTTGGCCAACCGGGCACCGGTACCCACCGGACCGACCCAGTTGGTGACCGCGCGCAGTTGTCCCGGCAGCGCCGGCTGCGGTGTCCACACCAAGTTGGCTTTGGACTGCAGGGTCGACGACAACGCCCATTCAACATGTGGGCACACCGCCGCCGGCGAGGCATGGACGTACACCACACCAGCCGTCACGTCGGCGAATTGATTCGACGCACGCATCTACCTGCTCCTTCGGTTCCACGAGGGACGTCTTCCCCAACGACCTGGTGGACCGACAAGCAAGATGCTTAATCGAATTTTTTGTTTCGTACGTGTCTATTGTGCCCTGTGATACCCGTGTTGCGCTAGTGCTTGATGGTCATTTCATGTATTGGAGTAGCACCGCGTCGGCGATCGCCGGCCACCGCTCGAGTGCCCACTCGCCGAAATCGCGGTTCGTCAGGGCCACCAGCGCCAGGTCCGCGTCGGGATCTGCCCAGATGAAACCGCCTGCTTGGCCGAAATGGCCGTAGGTCCGCGCCGAGTTGCGCGCCCCCGTCCAATGCGGCGATTTCGCGTCCCGGAGCTCAAAACCGAGCCCCCAATCGTTGGGCCGCTGCACGCCGTACCCGGGCAGCACACCGTCCAGGCCGGGAAATTGCACGGTCGTCGCCTCGGCGTGCAGCTGCGGCGAGACGGTCGACGGCCGCAACAGGTCGCCGGCGAACGCCGCCAGGTCCGCCACCGTCGAGGTCGCGCCGAAGCCGGCTGCCAGCGCGCCGCCATCGAGGCTGGTCATGGCCATGTTCAACGGCTCGCACACCGCCTCGGTGAGGTAGCGGCCGAACTCGATGCCCGACTCCCGCTCCAGGGTCTGGGCCAGCACGGTAAAGCCGTAGTTGGAATACATGCGCCGGGTGCCGGGCTTGGCCTGCACCCGATCGGAGTGCATCGCCAGGCCCGAGGCGTGCGCCAGCAGATGCCGGATCGTCGAGCCGGGCGGGCCGGCCGGGGTGTCCAGATCGACGACGCCCTCTTCGATCGCGACCTGCGCGGCGCGGGCCACCAGTGGCTTGGTGACCGACGCCAGCTCGAACACCCGTTCGGTGTCGCCGTGCGTGGCCAACACCCCGGCGGGGCCGACCACCGCCGCGGCGGCAGCCGGAACCGGCCAGTCGTCGAGAACATCGAGAGCGGCCATCAGGTCGGGCGTGTCACTTCGTGGCGATGTAGTAGTTGTTGATCGGGTCGGACTCGATCTCGAGCACGCGGACGTCGTCGAATCCGGCGTCGACGAGCATCGAGGTGGCCAGCTGCGTGCCCCAGGCCGTGCCGAGTCCGGCGCCGCCCAGCGCCAGCGACACCGTCATGCAGTGCATCAGCGAGACGGTGTAGAGGTAGGTGCTCATCGGGACGTCGACGTTTTCCTCGAGCCGGCTGGATGCCTTGATGTCGGCCATCAACAAGACACCGCCGGGCCGCAGGGCACGTTGGATGTTCTCCAGCACCCGCGCCGGCTGCGCCTGATCGTGGATGGCGTCGAACACGGTGATCACGTCGTAGGCGTCCGTCTTGTCCAGCTCGGTCAGGTTGTGGCTCTCGAAGGCCGCGTTGGCGAGGCCGAGGCGTGCCGCCTCCTGGACGCCGGTCGAGATGGCGTCTTCGGAGAAGTCGATGCCGGTGAACCGGCTGTTCGGGAACGCCTGCGCCATCACATTGATCGCGTGCCCGCTGCCGCAGCCGAGATCGGCCACGTCGGCGCCGGCGCGCAGGCGTTCCGGCAGGCCGTCGACCAACGGCAGCACGACGTCGACCAGCGCCAGGTCGAACACCGTTGCGCTCTGTTCGGCCATCAGCGCGTGGAAGCGCGGGAACTCGCTGTACGGCAGGCCGCCGCCCTCGCGGAAACATCGGACGATCTTCTGCTCGACCTCGCCGAGCTGCGGCAGGAACATGGTTACCAGCGCCAGGTTGTCGGGCCCGGCGGCGCGGGTCAGCACCGCCGCCCGGTGGGCGGGCAGCGAGTAGGTTCCGGCGCCCGCGTCGTAGTCGACGACGTGTCCGGTCGTCATGCCGCCCAACCACTCCCGGACGTAGCGCTCGTCGAGGCCCGCGGCGTCGGCGATCTGCGCGCTGGTGGCCGGCCCGAGTCCGGCCATCGTGTCCAGCAGGCCGGTCTGGTGTCCAATACTCAGCAGGATTGCGAGGCTCGCGCCGTCGATCGCCGCGATCATGCGGCCCGCGAATTCTTCGGTGGTCTCCAAAGCCGTCACGTCCACGGACGCTACACCCAGCTTTATGGGTGGACGCCCGACCGCGCAGTGTATGGCGCTCACAGTAGGTTGGAGCCCATGAGTCAGACAGTGCGCGGAGTGATTTCACGCAAGAAGGGCCAACCCGTCGAACTGGTGGACATCGTCGTCCCGGACCCCGGGCCCGGAGAGGCCCTGGTCGACATCATCGCCTGCGGGGTGTGCCATACCGACCTGACTTACCGCGAGGGCGGCATCAACGACGAGTACCCGTTCCTGCTCGGCCACGAGGCCGCGGGCACGGTCGAAGCGGTGGGGCCCGGCGTCACCGCGGTCGAGCCGGGCGACTTCGTGATCCTGAACTGGCGCGCGGTGTGCGGCCAGTGCCGGGCCTGCAAACGCGGCAAGCCACACCTGTGCTTCGACACGTTCAATGCCACGCAGAAGATGACGCTGACCGACGGCACCGAGCTGACGCCCGCGCTGGGTATCGGGGCGTTCGCCGACAAGACGCTGGTGGCGGCCGGTCAATGCACCAAGGTCAATCCCGAGGCCGACCCCGCGGTCGCCGGGCTGCTGGGCTGCGGCGTGATGGCGGGCATCGGCGCGGCGATCAACACCGGCGCCGTTGACCGTAATGACACCGTCGCGGTCATCGGCTGCGGCGGTGTCGGTGATGCCGCGATAGCGGGAGCCGCCCTGGTCGGAGCCAGGCGGATCATCGCCGTCGACACCGACAACACCAAGCTCGACTGGGCCCGCAAGTTCGGCGCCACCCACACCGTCAATGCCCGCGAGTTCGACGTCGTCGAAACCATCCAGGACCTCACCGACGGCTTCGGCGTCGACGTGGTGATCGATGCGGTCGGCCGGCCCGAAACGTGGAAGCAGGCCTTCTACGCCCGCGACCTCGCCGGAACCGTTGTGCTGGTGGGTGTGCCGACGCCGGACATGACGCTGGAGATGCCGCTTGTCGACTTCTTCTCTCGCGGCGGATCGCTGAAGTCGTCGTGGTACGGCGACTGCCTGCCCGAACGCGACTTCCCCACCCTGATCGATCTGTATCTGCAGGGCCGCCTTCCGTTGGAGAAGTTTGTCTCCGAACGAATCGGGCTAGACGGCATCGAGGAGGCGTTCAACAAGATGCACGACGGCAAGGTATTGCGTTCGGTAGTGGTGCTCTGATGGTCGACATCGATCGGGTGGTTACCCACGGCACCTTCGAACTCGACGGCGGCAGTTGGGAAGTCGACAACAACATCTGGCTGATCGGCGACAACTCGAATGTCGTCGTGTTCGATGCCGCCCACGACGCGGCACCGATCGTCGAGGCCGTCGGGGGCCGCCATGTGGTGGCAGTGGTGTGCACTCACGGCCACAACGACCACGTCACGGTGGCGCCCGAACTCGGCAAGACACTCGACGCACCGGTGCTGCTACATCCCGCCGACGAGGTGTTGTGGCGAATGACTCACCCGGACAAGGACTTTCGCACGGTGCACGACGGCGAGAAGTTGACCGTCGCCGGCACCGAGATCACCGCGCTGCACACCCCCGGCCACTCCCCCGGATCAGTGTGTTGGTACGTGCATGACCTGGGTGTCGTGTTCAGCGGCGACACGTTGTTCTCCGGCGGACCCGGCGCAACCGGACGCTCGTACTCCGACTTCCCGACGATTCTGCAGTCGATCTCGGCGCGGCTCGGCAAGCTGCCCGGTGAGACCATCGTGCACACGGGCCACGGCGACAGCACCACCATCGGCGACGAGATCGTGCATTACGAGGAGTGGGTGGCGCGGGGTCACTGACCCCTCGACGTCGCTGGCCGAGTGGTATTCCGACCGGGAGGTACCACGTTGGGACACAGGGCAACAGTGGAACTCGTGCTCGACTGCGAGGACCCAAGAAGGCTCGCCATGTTCTGGCGCGAGGCGCTCAACTATCGCGACTACTACGCGGATGCCGATCTGGCTGTGCTCGTCCCCAAACAAGGCATCGCTTCACCACTTCTCCTTCAGCGGGTACCCGAGCCCAAAATGGGTAAGAACCGCATGCACGTCGACATCATCGTCCACGACATCGATGCCGAGGTCCACCGGCTGCAGGCACTTGGCGCTCGTCGCGTCGACGAAAGCGTGCCGAGCTTCGGGGGAACCCGATGGGTTCGAATGTCGGACCCCGAGCAGAACGAGTTCTGCGTCTCCACCGGCGTTGAGTGGTAAGCCCCCGCGAGCGCCCGCAGCGTTACCGCTTACAAATATCGCCTCACGCGCTCGCAGTACTCAAGGTATTCCTGGCCGTAATGGTTGCGCATGAACTCCTCTTCACGCAGTACCTGGCGATGAAACAGCGCGAGCCCGCCGGCGAGGTAGGCCAAGGGTATCCAGTTGGGGAAGGCGAGGAACTCACCGATCAAGATCAGGGCGGCTCCGACATAGATCGGGTTGCGACTCACCAAAAAGATGCCCGTCGTGACCAATTCGTCGGGGTGGTCAACGTCGATGCCGACGCGGAAGCTGCGGCCGAACGAGACCAGGCTGGCCACCAGCACCAACAATCCGCCGAGGCATAGCGCAACCCCTGCCCAAGCCACGGCATTCGAATGAAAGAACCGCTGCCTGCTAACGAGCGGCCAGTCGAAGGCGGCGGCGAAGACCGTGTAGAAGTAAAACAGCGCGACCGGCGGGATCAGAAAGTCCGTCTTGTCGAGGTTCCCGAAATGCATTGCCTGCGTTCCGGTTCTGCGCAACAGAACGACTCTCGTCACCACTACGGCAAGCAAGACCACGAGGGTCGACGCGGCGAAACATCCCGGCATCATGGTCGCATCTCCTCTCTGGGGTTCATTGGGGCTTGGCTGCACGCCGTAGCTCGGGCTCTTGGCTGCGAGCCTAACGCCACTGCGAAAATCAGCACGCAAATTCGCACTGGCGTTAGGCTCGCGGCGGTGCCCCCAGCGGGCGCCACATGTTGTCGCTCAGAGGCCGCCAGCGGGCGCACCACGCCTTAGTGCCCTTCGAGGATCCGCCGCTTCTCGGTCTGAAACTCCTCCTCGGTCAACGCCCCGGAATCCCGCAGCGCCGCCAGCGTTTTGAGGCGCTCCAGCCGGACGCCCTCGCCGGTGGGTTCATACGCCGCAGCGGGCGGTGGCTGGGGGGCCGGCGCGATCGGCCACTCGGTGGGCTCCCATGCCCGGGCAACCACCGCCGCTGCCGCCTTGCGCCGGGTGCGGGACAGCCACCACCCCGACAAGATCGAATCGACCAGGCCCACAACGAACATGGCCACAAACACCCACACCAGGAAGCCGTAGGAACTCGAGTGGCCGAAGGCCAGCCGAGGCGCGATGAATCCGTTGACCTGGCCGTCCGTCGTGATGTTGTACGTCCCCGCGGCCGGGATCTGAGCGACCCACACCCGCACGTGCGCGTCGTTGTTGACTGTTGTTGTGCTGCCGATGTTTTCGGTCATCGACGGCTGCGCGACACCGTCGGGCGGACTGATCGTGACGCCGAGCGGCGGTACCGGCAAACCGCCGCCGCCGGGACCGCTGATCACCACGGTGTGCAAGCTGACGGTGACTTCTCCCGCGGGCAGGTACACGCTGCCCGACCCCGGGATCGGGACCTCGCCGTAGGCGTTGTAGTTGTCCAGGAAAAAGGCGTTGAGCACCAGCGTGAGGATGAAGCCGCCGATCGACACGATGATCATCACGATGGCAGCGGACAGCGAAATCTTGGCAAGCCGCCTGCTGCGCATCCACGCAGTGTGTCACTGCTAGTGACCCGGGGCCAACGAAAGTGCAGACTGATACCCATGTCCAACGATCTCGTCGCCACCGTGCCAGACCTGTCCGGGAAGCTGGCGGTCGTCACCGGCGCCAACAGCGGTCTGGGTTTCGGGCTGGCCCGGCGGCTCTCCGCGGCCGGCGCCGATGTGGTCATGGCGATCCGCAATCGGGCCAAGGGTGAGGCCGCAATCGAAGAAATCCGCGGCAGCGTGCCCGACGCGAAGCTGACCATCAAATCCCTCGACCTGTCGTCGCTGGCCTCGGTCGCCGCGCTCGGTGAGCAACTGAACGCCGAGGGCCGCCCGATCGACATTCTGGTCAACAACGCCGGGGTGATGACGCCGCCGGAACGGGACACCACCGCCGACGGCTTCGAATTGCAGTTCGGCAGTAACCATCTCGGGCACTTCGCGCTGACCGGGCATCTGCTGCCGCTGTTGCGCGCCGCGCAGCGTTCCCGCGTCGTCTCGCTGAGCAGCCTTGCGGCCAGCCAAAGCGGCAAGATCCACTTCGACGACCTGCAGTTCGAGAAGTCCTACGCACCCATGTCGGCCTACGGCCAATCCAAGATCGCGGTGCTGATGTTCGCCCGCGAGCTGGACAAGCGCAGCCGCACCGGCGGCTGGGGCATCGTCTCCAATGCCGCACACCCCGGCCTCACGAAAACCAACTTGCAGGTCAGCGGACCGTCGTACGGCCGCGAAAAGCCGGCACTGATGGAGCGCTTGTACAAGGCGTCGTGGCGTTTCACGCCGTTCCTGTGGCAGGAGATCGACGAGGGGATCCTGCCGGCCCTGTATGCCGCGGCCACCCCGCAAGCCGAGGGCGGCGAGTTCTACGGACCACGCGGATTCATGGAGCTCGCCGGCGGCGGGGTGAAAGTCGCCAGCACGCCCGCGCGCGCCCGCAACGACGACGACTGCCGGCGACTGTGGGAGATTTCCGAGCAGCTCACCGGCGTCAAGTACCCCGCTGCCAACTAGCAACTGGCACAAACCTTTTCACCCCAAACCCTCCTTGTGACTGCTGGTCACCGCAAAAAGATTGCGATGACGAGAGTTTCGACACAGCGCCGCAACGGGTAACCGACAGCGAATCGGGGGTCGCAACTGCAACTCAAAAGGGGGAGATCAATGAGCGTGCAGGACGACAGAACAGCTGGTCAGGAAGACGGCCAGCAGCAGGTATCCGACGAGACCGGGCAGCTAACGGAGAAGCCGGAGCCGGACGACGGACAAAAAGAAAAAGCCGCCGAAATGATGACGGCCTACGAGGACCGGCCCACCCTGGTCCTGCCGGGTTCCGGCGGAGCAGTCTCGGGTACGGCGATCGGCGCCTGGCTGGACGACGACGGCAACCCTAAGCACAGCGAAGACGCCGACCGGGACGACCAGGACAAGCAGGAACAAGTCGAGAAAGACAAGGCCCTGAACGAAGAGCTCAAAAAGATTGCGGCCGAGGAAAACAAGGGCGAAAAGCGCCCCAGCTCCAGATAGCTCTCACTGACCGCCAAATCCAGGAATTGGCAAGCTGATTCCCGGGATGCGCGGGATAGGCGGAATCGCCGGGATCGGCGGGACCCGAGGTGCGGGCGCCGGTATTTGGGGCACCGGCGGCGGAGCTGGAGCCTCGACCGGTGGCGGGGGCGCCGCCGGGACCGGTGTGTCGACGGCGGCGGGCGGCGGAGTGTCCACTGCCGCAGGAGCGGGAGCGTCAGCCGGTGGCGGCGCGGCGGGTTCTGCCGGGGTCGCGGCCTGACCCGTGATCGGTGCCTGGCTTGCCGGCGGGGGTTGCGGAGCTCCGTTGTTGACGGGCGGCGCGGAAACCGGAGTCGTGCTCACGCCGGGGCTCGGTGTGGTGGCCGGTTTGTTGTCGGACAGGCCGATCGCCAGCGCGACGCAGACCAGCAACACCGCCACGGCCGTACTGATGACGACCATCCCCGGCATCCGATGCCAGGGAATGATCGAACCCTTTTTCTCCCGGCGTGGCTGCACGGGCTGGTCGAAGTTCATCGCCGGGCGCGCCGACGTATAACCCGATCCGCCACCATGATTCGCGGCGCCGACCACCGGCATGGCGCGCGAATCGTCGCCCGCCTCCGACCAGGCCAGCGCGGGCATCGCGCTCGATACCGGCTCCGAGGGCGACGCCTGGGTCAGCACCGAATTGCGTTCCTGGACCGCCACCGGTGCCAATGCCGCGACGGCCGCTGCCGTCGCCGGGGAGGCGGCCGCGGTCAGCAGGGTCGCGCTGGTCTCTCCCGGCCCACGCGTCGCGCGCAACGCCCCGCCGATGGCCGGCGCCAGATGCGGACGCGGCACCGTCACAACCGGAACTCGCAGGTGTCCGGACAGCATCGTGGTGACCGCCGGGATGTTGGCGCCACCGCCGACCGAAACCACCGCGACCAGGTCGCGAATCCCGTTGCGCGCCAGCGTTTCATCCAGGGCCATCACGAAGTTGGTCAGCGACGTGCGGATCGCGTCGTCGAGTTCGTTCCGGGTGAGCCGGATCTCGCCGGGTATCCCCGGCAGCCCCTCGGACAGCGTGGCAACCGTGCTCGACGAGAGCTGCTCCTTGGCGTTTCGGCAGCCGGTCCGCAGCCGGCTCAGCGGCCCGATCGCCGAGGTGCCGGACGGATCGAAGGAATCGGCGCTCGGCAGGTTGGCCAGAACGGTCGTCAACAGCGCCTGATCGATAAGGTCGCCGGAGAAGTCGAGGTGCCGCACGGTCGGGGCAAGCGGCTGATAGTCACCCGCGGCGTCCATCAGCGTGATGCTGGTGCCGCTGCCGCCGAAGTCGCAGACCGCCACGGTGCCGCGCGCCGGGATGCCCGGGTTGGCCCGCACGGCGAACAGCGTCGCGGCGGCATCGGGGATCAGCGTCAGCGGCTGGGCACGGTTCGTCCATTCGGGCACCCGGCTCAGCGCGGAACCCAGCGCGTCGACCGCGTTCCATCCCCAGTGAGCGGGGTGAGTCACCGCGACGTTTTCGGGTAGCTCGCGCCCGCCGGTGGCGGCGTAGGCCAGTGCACGTAAACCGTCGGCGGCCAGCACCTCGCTGTGGTGTACGGAGCCGTCGGCGGCCACGATGCCGATCGGGTCGCCGACCCGGTCCACGAAATCGGTGATCACCAGGCCCGGCTGATCCAGCCGGGGGTTCTCGGCCGGCACCCCGATCTCGGGGAGACGCTCGCGATACAACGTCATGACGGGCTTGCGAGTGATGGCGTGATCGGCGGTGACCGCGGCAAAGTTGGTGGCGCCAATCGAGAGCCCCAGCGCAGGCGTAGCTCCGTCTGACATGGTCCAATCCCCGTTATCGAGCGGAATGCCCCCGCATCCGCCTACACCCGATTTTGTCCGATTTTGTCGGATATACCTATAGCCATTCTCTGCGCAAGCTATGCGTGAGCTGTATAACGAATCGGCCACAGTATCCGCGCTGGTCACCGTATGTTACCGGCTCCGGCGATCAGCGGAAGATCTAGCGGGGTGACCCAGCCGGGCCGCAAGTCGTTGACCGCCGGCACGGCATTCAACGCCCGCAACCCGGTCGCCAGGCACCCGGCCGCGGCCGCGTCACGGCCGGAGCCGTCGGTGAACCGGAACGCCGTCTCCTGGAAGATGCTCGGGGTTCCTTCGATATCCACCCGGTAGACGTCGTTGTCGTGACCGGTCGGCCAGTCGGGAGCGGCGTCGAGCCCGATGCGGTTGACGTGTTCTAGCTGGATGCGCGTTTCACCCTGGTAGACGCCGTTGATGGTGAACCGGACGGCGGCCACGTGGCCGGGTTTGATCACGCCCCGGGCGGAGTTGCGCTCGGTCGGGGTCACCCACTTGTCCCAGGTGGTGGTGATCTCGTCGAGCATGATCCCGGCCGCGTGCGCGATCATCGGGACCGTCGCACCCCAGGCGAAGATCAGCATGTCGCGGTCTTCGAGCATCGGCTTGAATTCGGGCTCGCGGCCAATGCCCATCTCGAACTCGTAATCGCCTTCGTAGTTGGTGTAGTCCAGCAGCTCGGACGCGCGGACCTTCCGCACCTCGGAACACAGGCCCATCAGCGTCATCGGGAACATGTCGTTGGCGAATCCCGGGTCGATGCCGGTGGTGAAGCAGGACGACTGACCCAGCTCGCAGGCTTCGGTGATCGGCTCGATCCAGTTCGGCGGGTTCAGGTGCATCGTCGGCCACACCCACGGCGTCATCGCCGTCGAACACACGTCGATGCCGGCCCGTAGGAAGCGGGTGATCAGGGAGATGTTCTCTTTGGCGTGCATCGCGGTCGGGCCGTAGTGCACCAGCGCGTCGGGCTTCAGAGCGATCAGCGCGTCGATGTCGTCGGTGGCGAGAACGCCTACCTTCTCCGGCATCCCGCAGATCTCGCCGACGTCGCGGCCGACCTTGTCCGGGTTGCTGACGCCGACGCCCACCAACTCAAACAGCGGGTGCTTGACGATCTCGGGGATCACCATCCTGCCCACGAAGCCGGTACCAAACACCACCACACGCTTTGAGCCGTGTCCCGCCATGGTTTACGCCACCTTTCCGGTCACCAGCCCCCGCTTGGAACTTCACATTAAGCGGCGCGCCCGGGCGTCCTCTAGCCCGGCATCACCGAAGGCGCTTCCCTAGCGTCGCTGGTGGTGACACGATGCAATTCATGAAAAAGCACCTCGCCGGGCCGTCGATGCTGCTGGCCATCGGTTTCGGGTTCGCCAATGCCTGCGGCGTCGCCCACGCCTTACCCCAGATGCCCCAGGTCCGCTACGAGATCAATGGGCCCGCGGTCGCCCAATTCATCTACTACCAAACCGACGCCGGCCAGCTGCACCAGGTAAACGCGCCGCTGCCCTGGTCGACGGAGTTCACCGCGTTCGGCGGGCAGGTGTTCGCCCTCAGCGCGCAGGGGCCGGGTCCCATTTCCTGCAAGATTCTGGTCGACGGCAACGTGGTCAGCGCCGCGACGGCGACGACGGGCGTTCCCGCGAGAACCGTCTGTACACACTGATCCGGGTCTAGGCTCGCCAGTGTCACCTCTTCATTGGCGAAGGAGGGCTAAGTGAGCCTTGAGACCGGTATCGCGACGCGACCGAATGGGGAGCCACCGCCCGACATTCCACTTGCCGATATCCATCTCGAGTCGCTCGACTTCTGGGTGCGTAACGACGACGTCCGAGACGCCGTTTTCGCCACCTTGCGCAGGGAATCCCCGATCTCGTTCTGGTCACCCGATCGAGTACGAGGGGTTTGAGGCCGGTAACGGGTATTGGGCGCTGACCAAGCTCGACGACGTCCACTTCGCCAGCCGTCATCCCGAAATCTTCAGCTCCGCCGGCGGCATCACGATCAACGACCAGACACCGGAGTTGGCCGAGTACTTCGGATCGATGATCGTGCTCGACGACCCGCGACACCAGCGGCTGCGCTCGATCGTCAGCAGGGCCTTCACCCCGAAAGTGGTGGCCCGCATCGAGGCTTCGGTGCGGGATCGCGCGCATCGGTTGGTCACCTCGTTGAAAGCCAACCATCCCGACGGCCAGGCCGACCTCGTCACCGAGCTCGCCGGGCCGCTGCCGCTGCAGGTCATCTGCGACATGATGGGAATTCCGGAGGAAGACCATCAGCGAATCTTCCACTGGACCAACGTGATTCTCGGCTTTGGTGACCCCGATCTGACCACCGACTTCGAAGAGTTCATGCAAGTCTCGATGGACATCGGCACCTACGCCACCGCGCTGGCCGAAGACCGCCGGTCCAACCACCACGACGATCTGACCACGAGCCTGGTCGAAGCCGAGGTCGACGGCGACCGTCTTACCTCCCAGGAGATCGCGTCGTTCTTCATCCTGCTGGTGGTGGCCGGCAACGAAACCACCCGCAACGCGATCAGCCACGGCGTGCTGGCGTTGTCCCGCTTTCCCGAGGAACGGGAGAAGTGGTGGTCCAACTTCGAGGAGCTGACGCCCACCGCGGTCGAGGAGATCGTGCGGTGGGCTTCCCCGGTTATCTACATGCGCCGCACGCTGACTCGAGACTTCGAGTTGAGCGGCGTCAAGATGGCGGCCGGCGACAAGGTTGCGCTGTACTACAACTCGGCGAACCGCGACGAATCACGGTTCGACAATCCGTGGGCTTTCGATGTCGCACGCAACCCCAACCCGCATCTGGGCTTCGGCGGCGGAGGCGCGCATTTCTGTTTGGGGGCCAACCTGGCTCGTCGTGAGATCCGGGTCGTCTTCGATGAATTGCGCCGTGAGATCCCGGACATCACCGTGACCGGCAAACCGGCGCGGCTGCTGTCGCAATTCATTCACGGCATCAAGGCCCTGCCGGTCTCTTGGACTCCCCCGGGCTAGGCCCGTTTCCGCGCGGCTTTTCCCCGCGAGCAGACGCAAAATCGCGTTAATGCCCGTCGTTTCGCGCGATTTTGCGTCTGCTCGCCGCACCCTCGCGGGTCTACCCTCGACCACGTGACCATTCCCGCGTTTCCCGCTCCCGAGGTGCTGGCGGCACGCCAGAAACTCGTGCTCGACCACTTTCACGACGAGGTCCGCCAGGACTGGGACGACGTGCTGGCGACGTTCCCACACCCGCACTATGAGCTGATCCCGCAGATGGTCATTCACGACGGAAACCAGGCGGTGCGTGGCTACTACAACTACACGCGCACCGCATTTCCCGATCAGGACCACGAGATCATCGCGCTGCGGCACAGCGCCGACGCGGTGATCGTCGAGTTCTGGTTGATGGGCACGCATCAGGGCTTCCTCGGCAAGGTCCCGCCCACCGGCAGCCGGTTCCGGGTGCGCATGAACGCCTACTTCGTCTTCGACGACACCGAAACGCTTGTGTGCGAACGCATTTACTTCGACACCTTGACCATGATCAAACAGCTCCTGGGCGGGCTGGACCTGAAGAAGCCGTCGAACTGGCTGCTGGCCGCGCGGTGCGTGCGGGGGCTGTTGTCGATGTCGTCGGAAAAGCCGGACCCGGCGCTGACGAATACCGTGCCACCGGCTTTTCTGCGCGCCTAGACTGCACTGCATGCGGGGCTTTCACGCGGTGTGCGGCCTGACCGCAGTCGCTCTGCTGAGTAGCGCCAACGCGACGGCGACACCACTGGGCTCGCACACCGAGAAGTGGATCAACCTCCAGATCGGCGATTGCGTCGCCGATCTTCCGCCGGCCGATCTCAGCCGGGTGACCATCACCGTCGTCGATTGCACCACAGCGCATTTGGCCGAGGTGTATGTGCGCGCGCCGATGGCCGTGGACACCGCCATCGCCAACGTCGCCAACCGGGACTGCACCGCGGGATTCGCTCCATACACGGGCAAATCCCTGGACGGCGGCGCGTTTTCGATCACGTATCTCATCGACTCGAACCAAGACCGCACGGGCGCCGATCCGACCCCGAGCACCCTGATCTGCCTGCTGCAATCCGCCAACGGTCAACCACTGACCGGATCCGCGCATCGCTGACACTTGTAAGACGACCCCCAGGCGCTCTAGCAGCCGAGCTGATCGGCGAGGTCGAGAAAGTCGGACGCGTTGATGTCGAACTCGTCGGAGTAGGCGACATCGGCGTCGCCGTCAGTCCCGAATTCCAGCGGGCGCGCGACGAAGGCCGTACGAAAGCCGAGGCCGGCCGCCGCGCGGATGTCGTACTTGTGACTTGCCACCATCATGATGTCGGCGGGATCCAGACCCAGGTACGTCGCGGCCATCCGATAGATTGCCGGCTCGGGCTTGAACACACCGGCCATCTCCGCGGCAAAGATTGCATCCCACGGCAGCTCCGCCCGCTTGGAGATGTTGATGACCGCGGAGACGTCGGCGTTCGACAGCGTGGCCAACGTGAACGAGCTTTTCAGCCGGGACAGCCCCGTCACCACGTCCGGCCACGGGCGCAGCCGCTGCCAGGCCAGCGTGAGCACTTCGCGCTCGGCATCCGAAAAGCCGCCGATGCCGGACTCGTCCAGGACGGTCTTCAGCGCGGCGCGATACACCGAGTGCACCGACACCCATCCTCTGTGGCGACTGCGTGCGGCCTCCAGCGCGTCGAAGTAGCCTGCGCGCCAACGCCGGACCAGCTCGGGCCAATCGACACCCGGATGCCGCCCGGCGCTGATTCGTCGCGCCTCGTCACAGACGGTCGAATGAAAATCCGTCGCGGTGCCTTGCACGTCGAACAACAACGCCTTAACCACAAGCTTCATCATGCAGCGGCGCTATGGAAGTCGGCCCGGCAGCCCAAGCGTTTCGTTAAAGTCAGAGGGATAAAAAAGCTTGTTCTCAGATGTCTTGCGAGGTAGCCCGTGGCCGATAACACCATCACGCCCGCCGGCGAACAGCACGAGGTCGGCCCGCAAGAGTGCGAGCCCGACTACCGGTTCACCATGGCCAACGAGCGGACCTTCTTGGCCTGGCAACGCACCGCTCTGGGTTTGCTTGCGGCGGCGGTCGCCCTGGTGCAGCTCGTTCCCGAGATGACGGTGCCCGGTGCCCGCCGGCTCCTCGGCATCGGCCTCGCGGTGCTGGCGATCCTGACCAGCGGGATGGGTTTGCTGCGCTGGGAACAGGCAGACCGCGCGATGCGCCGCGGCGCCCCGTTGCCCCGTCATCCCTCGCCGGTCTACCTCGCAGTGGGCCTCAGCCTGGTCGGCCTGATCGCGCTGGGGTTGGTCATTCTCAAGGCGGTCTCGGGTTGACCCAGGCGACGGCGGGCACTCCGTCGGCCAACACCCTGGCGGCCGAACGCACGACGCTGGCCTGGACCCGGACCTCGTTCGCCTTCCTGGCCAACGGCGTACTGCTGGCCCTCAAAGAAATGCACGGCGCGAAGGGGTGGACGCCGTTGATCCCGGCGGGCGTGGCTCTCGCGGCGGCGTTGTGTACCTACGTGATCGCGTTCAAACGACAAAGAACACTGCAACAGCGACCACTCCCGGCACGAATCAGTCCTCGTGGCCCCGTGTACATCATCGGGATGGCCACGTTGCTGCTCATCGTCATGGCCACAGTCGCGCAGCTGGTCTGGTAGTGCCGAAAGATACTGTCCCAGAACAAAATCCGCTCACCGGCCGCCAGCGTTCAGAAACGCGACGATCCCCTGCGTGACGGCCGCGGCGTATTTCGCCCGCCCGTCCGCGCTTTCCATCCGCGCGGCGTCGTCGGCGTTCTTCATATTGCCGAGTTCGACGAGGACTGCCGGGTACTGGGCCAGGTTCAGGCCGGCGAGGTCGTCGCGCCCGTAGAGCCCGTCCGACCCCACGTAGGTCGACGGGTGAAAACCCGCGCCGACCAGGGCATCGCGCATCGTGCGCGCCAGCTGCATGGCCGGGCCGGCCTGGACGTCGTTGAGCGGCGGGCTGGAGTAGTTGACGTGAAATCCGCTGCCGGACGGCGGGCCGCCGTCGGCGTGAATGCTCACGATCGCGTCCGGGTGCATCGCATTGGCCTGCGCGGCGCGCTGGTCGATGCAGGGTCCGACGGAGTTGTCGTCGCCGCGAGACAGCACGGTGTTCACCCCCATTTGCCGCAGCGATTCACTGACGAGGCCGACGACGGCCCAATTGAACGCGTGCTCGGGGTAGCCGTCGTTGGTCGCGGCGCCCGAAGTTTGGCACGGTTTGGTGCCGCCCCGGCCGTTCGGGACTTGCTGATTGATCGAGGCGTCGTTCACGGCGTTGTGGCCCGCGTCGAGGAAGACGGACGTTCCGGCGACGCCGGCGGACGCGCGCGGGGCGTCGAGAGTGGCGACGCCCAGCAGGGCCGGCGCGGCACCGGCTAGTTTCAGGACTTGGCGTCTAGAAACGGGTTTCAGCCGACCGTGCGCTGGTGGCGCAGGCGGATCGTTCACCGCGCGATGGTAGCAATCCCCCTGCTATTCTCCAGATCAAGCCGATTGATTGTAAAGGCACGACAACGGGACCGGCCAGCAGTCCTTCGGTATGCACCGGGGTATCAGGCCAAATAAGACTATTAAAAATCTTCTGCGTGTCGCTTTTGTGGTCTTCGGCAACGGTGGTGAACTGGTTTTGGAACTCATAGGTTTGGGATGGGCACCAATGGGCACTTATTTCGGCATGATCGCCGGTCACATCATTCGACTCGCCAAACCCACGGCAATAGCGGCCTTGGGCGTCGGTACTAGTTTCCTTGTCTCCCCTACTCCGTCGGCATCGGCCGAGCCATGCCCCGACACTCAAGTGGTGTTCGCGCGCGGCACCGGCGAGCCCGAAGGCATCGGGCCCACCGGGCAAGCCTTCGTTGACAACCTGCGCGGGCGCCAGGGCGGAAAGTCCGTCGACGTCTACGCGGTCAACTATCCCGCCAGCAATGAGTGGGACACCGGGCTCGACGGCATCAGAGACGCCAGCGCTCACGTCATGTCGATGGCGGCCAGCTGCCCCAAGACCAAGATGGTGCTCAGCGGATTCTCCCAGGGCGCGGCCGTGATGGGCTTCGTCACTTCGGCGGCAGTGCCCGACGGGGTTGATCCCGCGACCGTGCCCAAACCCCTGGCACCCGACGTCGCCGACCACGTCGCGGCGGTCGTGCTGTTCGGCACGCCCAACGTGCGGGCGATGAACTTCCTGGGCCAGCCACCGGTCGTCATCGGGCCGACCTATGCGGGCAAGACCATCAAGGTCTGCGCCACCGACGACCCGGTGTGCTCGGACGGAATGAACTTCTCCGCCCACAACACCTACGCCGACGACGGCACCTGGATCGACAAGGGCGCGTCGTTTGCCGCCAGCCGCCTTGACACCGGCCCCGCCGCCGGCCCGGCAATCGTGGTGCACTCGCCCAACGGCGGCGGCTTCGGCAACTAACCCGCTTTCGTCCGGCCGCCGAGCTTTACATACTAAAAAGTATGTTACGGTGACCGCATGTCCGCGGTCGCTACCCGCTCGCTGCACGGAATCACCGACGAATTCGTCGCGCGGTTAGCGCAGCGCGCCGAGGAAGCCGAGCAATTGCGCCGGCTGCCCGCGGCGACGGTCAGCGAGTTCCGGGAGACCGACCTGTTCCGGCTGCTGCTCCCGGCCCGGTTCGGCGGTATCCAAGCGTCGTTTCCCGAACTGCTGGAACCGATTCGGCAGATGGCACACGGCTGCACCTCGAGCGCGTGGACGTTGGGGTTCTACGCGCTGCACAACTGGATGCTGTCGCTGTTCGACCCCCAGCTCCAGGAGGAAGTGTTCGCCTCGGGTCCGGTGTTGGCACCGGCCCCGCTGGCCCCGACCGGCCGCGGCAGTCCAGCCGATGGCGGCGTGCGGCTGACCGGCAGGTGGTCCTGGGCGACGGGCGCGATGGACGCCGATTGGGTAATCGTCGGCGCGCTGATAGAGCGACAGGACAACATCTTTCCGGCGCTCGTGGTGGTGCCGGCCGAGCAGGTCGAGGTCGACGACGTGTGGCACACCGCCGGCATGCGGGGAACCGGCTCCCACGATGTCATCGTCACCGACGTCTTCGTCCCCGACCATCGCATCGCCAGCGTGGCCGACATCTACGCCGGCACTGCGCCTGGAGCGCACGTGCACGGGGTGGCCACCTACCGGTGGCCGCTGGTGCCCGCTCTCGCGCTGACGGCGTCGATGCCGGTGCTCGGCGCGGCCGAGCGGGTGACGGAGCTCTTCGCCGAGCGGCTTGGCGGCCGGGTCCTGGCGTATAGCGGTGTGGCGCAGAAGGACCAGCCCGCCGCGCAGATCAGGCTCGGCGATGCGACGGTGCGGCTGCGCGCGTTGCGGGCGCTGATCGCCGAGACTGCCGCGGGCATTGACGAACTCGTCGTCAGCGGTGAACGCGTGCGGCGATCGGTGCGGGCCGACGCCCGACTGGCGGCGGCGTACACGGTGCACGAGTGCCGCGCGATCATCTCCGATCTGATGGAGGCCGCCGGTGCCAGCGCGCACTTCCTGTCCAGCCCGTTGCAGCGCGCCAAGCGCGATGTGGATATCGCGGCGGGCCATGTGGTGTTCGACTACGACGTGAGCCGAGAGTTGGCCGGGGCGTTGGCGATTGGAGCCAAGATCTCGCCGATCGCGATGGTGTGATCGCTACTTCGGATCGGCGAGCATCAGATCCAGGAAGCGTTCGTGTTGGGCCGCCCTCTGCGCCTGGCCGGGCGTGGCGGTGAGGTGCAGTAGTCCGATTCCGGCCGCGAACGTCAGCTCCGCGCGCAACCTGGCGTCTTCGGCACTGAAACCAAAGTCGCTGTAGGCCTTCGCGACCGAACGAACCAGGCGGCGATCCGCCTCGCGGACGTTGGCGGCGGCGGTCTTGTCGGTGCGTGCCCACTCCCGCATCGCGCGCTCGAGTATCCAGTGTTGCGGCCCGACCAAGGCAATCATCATGGTGGACAGCCGTTCCCGCGGCGGCAGCGTGTCGATCTGGTCCAGGGATTGCCGGTCCTGCTCCCGGAACGTGTTCCACGATTCGACCAGTGCGGCGCGGTAGCTGTCCATGTCCTCGAAGTGCCAGTAGAAGCTGCCGCGGGTGGCGCCGACCTGCCGGCAGAGCCGTTCGACCTTGAGGGCACGTGCACCCTCCTCGGCGAGCAGGGTGTACCCGGCCTGCAACCAGTCGTCGGCTGACAGGCGCGTCGAGGGCTTCCGCGCGGCCACGTCGTAACGTTACGACTAATCAGGACCGCATCGTGAGACTTGTGCGAAATTAACGCGCGGTGTCGGTGGGGATCGTGGGCAGCCGCGCGGTTTCGTCGAGGTCGACGTCGAGCGCATTGAGCATCAACGCCAGGCCCGCGTAGCGGCCGATCACCATCAAGACTTCCACGGTGGCCTCCGGCCCCAGGGCCTCGTGCACGTCATCGAAGAGTGCGGCCGCGACTGCGCGGGTGCTGACAAGTTCGGTTGTCAATTGCAGGACCGTGAGCTCGGTCGACTCGAAATGGCCTGTTTCCCAATCGGACTCGGAGGTGACGGCGTTGATCTCGTCGGCGCTGAGGCCCGCCGTGCGCGCGATGTCTCGGTGCTGGCCGAGTTCGTAGGCGCAGTCCATTAGGTAGGCGGTGCGCAGCGTCACCAGTTCACGCAGCCGCCGCGGCAGCACCGGGCTGGTCAGGGCGTCGCGGCCGGCCATCATCCAGCCGGTGAATGCGTTTTCGGCGTTCGCCAGGGCGCGGTAGACGTTGAGATTGCCGCGCTCCTCGGTCAATTCGCGAGCCTGCTCGGTCATGTCTTCGGGCCGCCGGTACGGGACCCGCGTCATTCGGCTTCTCCGTTGCGGTTCTGCGGCAGCACCATTGGGTCGATCTCCACATCGACCGCGTTGAGCACCAATGCCAGCCCGTAGTAGCAGCTGACGATCATCAGCAATTCGGTGAGCACCGCGTCGCCGAAGATGGCCTGGGCGGCGGCGAAGGACTCGTCGCGCAGGTGGTGGGTGGTGCACAACTCGGTGACGACGTCGAGGGCGGTGCGTTCGGTGTGGCTGAAGCCGGCTCCGTCGAGATCGCCGGTGGCGAGGGCATCGAGCTGTTGCTCGGTGAGACCGGCGGCGCGGCCCAGCAGCAGGTGCTGGGCAAGCTCGTAGGCTGAGCCCTGCAGGTTGGCCACGCGCAGGACGATCACTTCCCGCATTCGCGCGCTGAACGTCGGGCTGGCGTACAGCTCGTCGACCATGTGCGACCAACCGGGAAACACGTTGGGCGCGTTGGCAAGAACCCGGAAGACATTGAGGTTGCCGCGTTGGGCTACCCACTCGCGGATGGACTCGGGCTGCTGGTCGAGGTCGGCGAGCGCGATGCGTGTCATGGTCGCCATCCTTTCACTCGTCGCCCACTCGGCTTCACTCGGCGGCGAGCGTGAAGGTCCAGTCCAGCGTGACGAAGGGTTCGTCGACGGTCGTTCCGTCCGGGGCGGTGCCCGGCTGGTGGCGCACGAAGTCGGCCTTCAGCGAGTCCTGCGCCGAGAACACCGCGTCACAATCGATGTAGGGGTCGTCTTTCAGGAACAGCTGGGTGATCAGCGGCTGGTAGCCGTCGGCCTGGATCCAGAAGTGCACATGCTGGGGTCGCATCACGGATCGATTCGCGGCGCGCATGATCTCCCCGCACGGGCCGTCGGTGGGCACCGGGTCGTAGCGCGGCGTGATCGAGCGATACCAGAATCGGCCGTCCTCGTCGGTGGTCAGCAGCGCGCGCATGGCGAACTCGCCGTGCAGCGGCTCGGTCAGCTGCACGTCGTAGAACCCGGTGCCGTCGCTGTGCCAGGTGTCGACCTGCGCGCCGGCGATCGGCCTGCCCTGTTCGTCGACCACCCGAGCGGTCACGAACATCGGTGTGCCCGCGACGCCGTTGGAGATGTCGGCCCCGTTGGGGGCGGTCGGACGGCCCTCGACATAGAACGGGCCGAGCAGCGCAGAGTCGGTGGCCGATCCCCCGGGGTTCTCGTTCATCGTGTCCAGCAGCATCGACAAGCCAAGGATGTCCGAGAGCAGCACCACCTCTTGACGCGTCGGGCTGCTGCCCACCGCGCACCCGGCGTGATGCGCTCGAAGCCCGGGCCGAATTGGAAGAGCAGCCGCATCCGGCTTCCGGCTCGTCGCGCCTGATCGACCAGCGGCGCGCGGTCTCTCGTCTCGGAGACAGACACCGCCCCCTGCATCAACGGCGTCGCGGTGACGTCGATCGACTTGAGCAGGCGAGCGAGAAACGAGAAAGGGGATGGTGCGCCGATGGTGTCAGCGAGCAAGCCGGGCGGCCACCACCGGCTGCCCTGGACCAGTCAGCTCACCAACGGCGCATGCCCGACCGGTGATCGCCATCAGCATGGCCTCCGCCGGTCCTGAAACCTCTGGCCCTGAGCCGTGGCTCCAGTCCAGATCGGAAGTGGTGAGGTGTACACCGCGAGCGATGCGCCACGCCGGCAATTCCAGGCTGCGCACACTGGAGTCCAGGACCGGGCGCAGCCGTTCAGCCGGAATCTCCCGTGGCAGACCGAGCGGTCTGCGGATGTCTTGATGATGGATGGTGACATCGAGCAGGGCGAGCCGGCCTCCGAAGGCTGCGGCCAGTCCCTGTGGGCGCAGGTGAGTACGCAGCCTGTCGAGGAGCTGGTCCGTACTCAGCAGCGCAAGTTCGTCGACGCCGGCTTGGTTGATGTGGACGATCCGACCGCGAATGGCACGGCGAAGCATCCGAAGTGGACTGACGCCGTCGAAGCTCATCACGTGAGCGACCACGTCACGGACACGCCAGCCCTCGCACAGCGAAGGGCCTTCCCACTGCTCGGGCACCAGCGTCGCCAGAAGATCCGCCAGGTCGGTTCGCTCGGCCGTCGCCATCTCGAGAACGTTCCCGGCATCCCTTCTCAGGACAAGACCTTTCTTGGAAGGTGGTCCTTGCCGGGTTACCGCAGCGGACGGCCAAACCAGTTGTCCTTGTCCGGGGTAACCCCGCACACCACGTTACTTCCAGCACCAGCCAAGCGCCAGCATCGATCGGCGACTTCCGATGACCGACACGGTCAACCAAACGGTCGGCGCATCGCGCCATACCCAGGATGTCGCCATCGCGCGAACCAGTGACGTTTCGACAGCACTATGCACAGGTTCGTGCGAACAAGTGCGCTTTCGGTGATGGTTTGTTCGGTCAGATTGCTCGCCATGCCAATGCCTTTCAGGGGTTGATCACCACGCGGCCGGCGATGCCGCCGGCGACCGCGCGGTAGGCGGCTGCACTGTCGCCAAGGGGGTACCGCGCGGCGATGGGCAGTGGCCGGAACTCTCCGGATTCGAAGTAGGGCAACATCTTCTGCAGCAGCTGCGCGGAGTCGACGACGCTGAGTTTGCCGCTGTCGACGCCGAGGATCCGGGTCTCGTTGTGGTACAGATCCCTCAAATCGATCTCGACCTTTGACGGGCCGACCGCGCTGATGACGACCAGCCTGCCGCGGTGAGCGAGCGAGGCAAGCGCGGCCGCCGTGGTCACGCCGCCGACCGCGTCGTACACGACGTCGACGCCCTTTTCTTTGTTGGCTCGTTTGATGTTGGCGGCGACGTCGGCGTTGGGATCGAAGACGACGAAGTCGTCGAGGACATTCGCGGCGGGCGTTTCCGGGTCGGGTTTGCGACGATCCACACCGATCACCGTGGCGCCGAGCGCGTGCGCGATCTGCGCGACGGCACCGCCCACTCCCCCGGAGACGCCGAAGATCGCAATCGTTTCCCCAGCTGTTAGCTGTGCTGTTTCCACCGCGCCGTGCCAGGCGACCACGAAGTTGACGCCGACGGTGGAGGCCTCGTCGAAGCTCAGCCGTTCAGGCTTACGTGCCAGTGCTTCGATCGGCACCATTATTAACTCCGCATGCGAGCCATCTCGGGTGAACCCGACGTCCCCGCCGGTTCCCCACACTTTTGCGCCTTCCCATTCGGGTGGCCCGCTGACGACCACACCGGCGAAGTCGCGTCCCGGGGTACGTGGTAGCACGGTCCAGTCCATCTGGCCGGCAACGTTTTTCACGTCGGAGGGGTTGACCGATGCCGCTTCGACGCGGATCACTGCTTCGTGGGCTGTGGCGTGCGCGTCGGGCACATCTGCGATGTGCAGGACGCTGGGGTCACCAAACTGGTTGAACCGCAAGCCCCGCATGTTCATATCCTCTCCTGGAGTTTGAATTGATTGCCTGGTTCAAGACAGCACGCAGCAGACCCATCGCGTCCAACGAAGAAAATCGATCGATAACTGCTGCAAGCATTTTCCCCGCCATGAGGTAGTTGTAGTCCTTTCGGGCCGCCACGGATGAAGTTTGGCGGGGATATCCGGAAGTCGTTGAGTACACCGACGGTGGCCAACCGCGCTATCCGTGTGAGGGGGAATTGATGGGTGACTTGCAATTGAAGATCGGTTGCTTCCGGTATGAGACGACAGCGGCACTGTTCGACAGCAGTGTGACCGTCGAGGGTGCGGATGTTGCCGTACAAGTGGCAGAGCCGTTCCGGGACAAACCCAGCGAAGATCTGAAGCACGACAAGGACTCTGAATGTCAGGCGGTCGGCGCTGGACTCGACGAACCCGATCCGTCGTGCCAACACCCCGCGTACTACAAATACGTAGCACAATGGCTGGCATCTTCGAGGTGCCGTTGAATCGGGCGCAGTGGGTCGTCATTGACAGCGGTCGACGCTGTCTCGATACTCCACCAGTACGGCCGTCGACCAGCACTGGTCCGAGGCTGACTAGTTGGGCGTAAGGGAGGTCGGCCGTGATCAATTTGGGACTGTCCGGCAAGCGCGCCGTGGTGTCGGGCGCGGGCTACATCCCGGAGCGCGCGGGCCATGGCTGGTTCACGTCGTTGACCCTTGCCGAGGCGGGCGCCTCGGTGGCCTGCATCGATATCGACGAGGAGCGCGCGGAACGCATCGTCGGCGAGATTGCCGGCAGGGGAGGCATTGCCGTCCCGATCGTCGCCGATATGACCGACCCCGTGCAGGTAGGTCGGGCGATAGACGACGCCGTCGCAGCGCTGGGCGGTGTCGACGTCTGCGTGGACATCATCGGCGGCGCGACCTGGTCGAAGGTCGAGGACTTCACCACCGAGGCGTGGGACGCAACGATCCACTACAACCTGAACCAGGTGTTCTACCTTTTTCAAGCAGCGGCAAGGTACATGATCGCCCAGCGCAGCGGAGGATCGTTGGTGGCGCTCGCCTCGGTCGACGGCATTGCGGCGGCGACCTACCATGCCGCCTACGGCGCCGCCAAGGCCGGCGTCATCTCGCTTGTCAAGAGCTTCGCCGACGAACTGGGCCGGTATGGCATTCGCGCCAACGCGGTCGCGCCAGGCAATGTGGGCTCCGGCAACGAAGACCAGCCGCCAAACGAATACGCCGTCAATGGAATCAACCCCCTGGCGGCGCCCCGCGCGCACGACATCGCCAACGCCGCGTTGTTCCTCTCCTCTGAGCTGGCCGCCCGCATCACCGGTCAGACGCTCGTCGTCGACGGCGGTGCCACCATTCGGCAGCTATGGGACCTGCCGGAATCGATGATCCCGCCCGACCAGGACGACGCGATGCCGAACTTCATGAAACCCGGGCCTTCTGGCGGCTAGCGCTGTTCCACCATTGGCAGGCCGGGCACCGAACTTCTGCCTTTGAGCACATACGGGGTCAGGATCGAGCCGATGTAGATGTCGCGCATGTCCTGGCCGCCCCAGGCGATGCTGGTGGGGCCTTTTAATAGCGCCCCGTCCGGGTCGTCGATTACCACCGTCGCCGTGCCGTCCGGGCCGATCGCCACGATGCGGTTGGCCAAAACGAGTGTGACCCAGAGGTTTCCCTCGGCATCGAACGCGCATCCGTCGGCCATCCCCCACCGGCGGCCGACCTGCGGGTCGGCCAGGAACCGGCCATAGTCGGGGCCGAACTCCTCGGGGCGCCGGCCACCAAGCGACGGGCCGAATCGCTCTTGGGGGCCGAGTGTTTCGCCTTCGATCGGAAACCGCACCACGTCAGCGGCTACCGTGCGGACCACATACAGATAGTCCTCATTGCGATCCAACGCCATGCAATTCGGGAAGCTCACCGCATCGGCGACCACTCGCGGCGATTGGCGATCCGGTGCGACCCGAAAGATGAACCCGTCGGCGGTGCCTTGTGCGATGGTATCGACAAGATCGTCCGACATCGTGCTCACCGAACACCACAGCGCACCAACGGAATCCACCAGAACGAAATTCAACCATTTCAGCGGGCGTCCATCGAATTGTCCGTTTAATATCGTCGTGATCGCGCCGGTCACCGGGTCGAGATCCTGCAGCACGCCCAGGCCCCAATTGGCAATAAGAAAATGGCCGTCGCGGTCCACAGTGATCCCGTTCGGCTCGCCGCCCGCCTGCCCTATGCGGCGAATCGTGTGCTCGTCGATGAGTTCTGCGACGGCCGAGGCCTTGTCGGAGGCGAATACCCGACCATCGCCGGCCACCACAACGTGTTCCGGGCGATCCACGCCGCGCCCGACGGGGTGCAGATCAGTCACACTGATGGGGGTCCCGGTTTCGGTCATTGTTCCCTCGCGCGGACTTCTGTTAGCCGACTACCAGGCTAACGCGTGGGCGTCACACCAGTCACAGCGGTCACCGCTGGGGAACCATGGCGCGAATTGCCCACCTCTGAGCGACTTTTCAGCGACAAACCGGCGCGTGGTGATCGGTTCCGCCGCACGACCGGTTGGCCGTTCAGGTCGCGGCGGAGGCTTTCAGCGACGCCAGCGCGCCGGCGCTGAGGCGGGCAAGTTCCTCTGCCTCGTCGGGGCGCAGGGCGGTCGCGAAAATCTCGGCCATTCGGCGGTTGGTCGCCTGCTCGACCTGGGCGTAGCGGTCCTTTTTATCCGCGCCGTCGGCGAACGGCTCGGACCAGCCGAACATCGCGGCGTACTGAGGCCCCTTGTTGAGCATGTGGGCCTCCACGGGGGTGATGCCCGAAATCGTGAGGGCGTTGAAATGCACACCGGCCCGCAGCTCCCGCAGGATGTGCATCACCTGCAGCGCCCGCGCGGGCGGGTCCTCGGCCAGCGGCATGGTGCGCCAGCCGGCATACAGCGGCAGGCCCCCGTCCGGCGTCGCCGCGATGATCTTTTCCCCCAGCGCGGCGATGCGGTCCAGCCCCTCGGCGCCGGCCAGATGCCGACGCGCGAAGCCGGCGGCCTGTTCCCAGTACACCTCGGCTGCACCCATCGCGCCGCGAACCGCGACGCCCTCCTCCCACATGCCCCGCAGGAAGGTGGGCTCGAACACCACGAACACCGAATTCACCGCGACGCCGGTGGCCTCGCCCAGCACTCCGCCGCGCCCGGCAACGTATCCGGCGAGCGGGTTCTGGTAGTTGGCCGCGACGCTTTCGGCGAGATTCTCGGGGTGCAGCATGAACACCCCGACCGCTTGTCCGATGGACGAACCCGCGGTGACGGCGGCGTCGAGCACGTCGTTGTGACTCATGGCTTTTCTCCTTGTCAGGCAATCGCCTTCATGTCGGTTTCCATGCTGCGTGGGTCGACGCTACTCCTGGTGACCGATAGTGAACCCGCTTACAACAGCGGCTCCCCTGCTAGCCGGCACCGACACTTCTTGAGCAGCCACTAACCCGCCGGGCTCGGGTCGACGCCGTCCAGCCACAGCCGCATGCCGAACCCTCCCCTTTCCGCCCGCTTGCGCCGCGCGGCCTCATCGATGGCCGCGAGCGTGACGCCATGTTCGGCGGCGATCGCCTGAAGGACTTCGTACAGCGCCCTGCGGTATACGCCCGCGGCAAGCGTCGTCACATGGGGGGTGCGTCCGGAGGCGCGAATGATGTCGGGAATCTTGTCCCGGACGAGTTTGCCCACGCGGTACCTTTCTCTCGCGATAATGCTGTGGTGCAGTTCTACCGCGCCGGGCGGACATCGGGGTTTAGCCATGGACGGTGACGCGGTCGACCCGCTACTGCTCGGGCAACGGGTGGTCGCGATCCTCGAGACCGGTCTGCGCACCGCCACCTACAAGCTCGCCACATTGATGGCGTTGATCGACCACTGCATCGAGAACATGCCCGAGCGGCCCGACGATGTTTTGCGGGTGCCGATTCCCGAACTGGCGCACCGGGTGCTCGAGATCTACTGGCCGCAGGTGCGCCCCTTCGACGGCCACGAGCTGCGCCAATCCACCCAGCCGCGCGCCCGAATCCTCGCCGCCACCAATGCGTTACGGGAGGCGGCCGGGGTGGAACGCGCCAGTATGTCGGTGGACATCGCCAGGCTGCGCGCGCCAGCCGCCTACTCGAGCGCCATCGACGAGATCACGTTGTGTTTGGCGCAGCAGCCGCTGCATCGGCTGCAAAAGCTGCCGGGCTCGTCGACGAGTGATCCCTTTCTGTTCGACGACTCGTTTTTGCACGACCACGTGTCACGCTCGACGCTGCGCGCCCATGGCGATGCCATCGACCTCAGACCCGGTGTCGCGCAGGGTCTTGCCCGCCTGGCCGGGCTGCTCAAGCCGGCGCTGGAGATCATGTGGGTCGACGACGTCCGCCGAATGAACAAGTTCGTGAGCGCCGAGGTTCCCGACGTGGCGGGCCATCTGTTTGGTCGTGAACGCACCGACCTCGCGGCCGTGCGGGAGCCGTTCAGGGAGGCCTACGGCCCGCACTGCTTCTACTGCGACACACATCTGCCAGCGAACAACTCAGTCGACCATGTGCTGCCGTGGTCGCTGGTCGGCATCGATGGCCTGGCCAACCTGGTGCTGGCGTGTGCGCGCTGCAACGGCGACAAAAGTCGGGCGTTGCCGGCGGTGTCGATTATCGGACGGGTGCTGGAGCGCGACCGAGAGGTGCTCGAGCAGATCGCATCGGAGATTCAGTGGCCGACGCAGCATGACCGGGTCGTGGCCGCCGCACTCGGCATTTACCGCGTGCAGCCCGCCGGCGTGCCGACGTGGTCGGGGTACCAGCAGACCGAGCGGCTCGACATCAGCTTTCCGCCGTTGTGGACGTGAAGATCTAGTCCGCGGTCGGTGGCGATTCGATAGGCATGGCGAGCATCGCCATCTCGCCCGTGGACGGTTGAAGGACGGTCTTCACGGAAGAAGCCTGATCTTCCGCGCCGACCCGGCCGAAACCATGGTCTCGCGCCGGTGTTCGTCTCGGTGCTCGTGCAGCCGTGGGTGTCACCAGGAATCCTGCGAATGCGGTTTTACATCGGCGGGTTGACAACCATGCCAAGGTCTGCGGCCGCCGTCGCCATGCGGTTGTCGTATGTGACAAGTGCGCGCAGCTCGGTTCCGGCACGCCGGGCGGCGGCGAGGTGGATGGCATCGAGGGTGCGCAGACGGGCTGGGCGCAGTTCGGCGGCGGCATCCAGCAGGTCCCGGGTGAGGTTGACGGTGTCGAGCTCGTCCAGGATGCGGCGCGCCTGGGCTGCCGCGCCGGCGCCGGCGCCGGCGACGGCGCGGACGAGCTCGGTTCGGGCAAGCGCCGCCGTGAAAAGCGTGTCGGCGGTGATCGCACGCAGGTAGCCCCTCAGGGCCGTTGATTCGCGTTCGGCGACAACGAGTTTGACCAACGCCGAGGTGTCGAGGTAGGTCCTCATCGTTCTTCGGCGCGCTGCTCGGCAAGTGCCTGCGAGACGTCGAAGTCGCTTGTGATGGGTTCGATGTCCCGGACGTCTGTGCCGCGTGCGGCCGCGGTGATCTCCCCGGCCGCGATCATGTCCGCCCAGGGGTCAGCGGTGATGGGGACGAGCCGAGCGATCGGCCGTCCGTGCTCGGTGATTTCGATGGGATCTCCGCTGGAGGCCACTTTGGCCAGGTAGCGGCTGGCGTTCTGCCTAAGCTCCCGAACCCCAATCCTGTCCATGTGCTACAGGGTAGCACTATGCGGACGACGCCGAGCGGTCGCCGCTACAGCCTTCGCATGCATATCGCCGCCACGTAACTTGTCGGTGAGCAGACATCGGAGCAGGGCTTCCTCGGCGAACGCCTGCGTTGCCCGACCCACTCGGCGGATACTGACCGTGGCGAAGGAGGGCAAGGGTGCCGTGAAGTCGCTCGTCGGCGGGATGTTTGGCAAATACGAAATCCGCCGCCTGCTCGGTAAGGGCGGCATGGGTGAGGTGTATGAGGCCTATGACACGGACAAGGGCAGAACCGTCGCCTTGAAGCTGCTGAACGATCAGTACACCGACGACGAAAGGTTTCGTGCCCGGTTTTTGCGGGAGTCGCACGCCGCAGCGATCCTTCAGGAGCCACATGTCATCCCGATCCACGACTGGGGAGAGATCGACAGCACTCTCTACATCGACATGCGGCTGGTCCGGGGCCAGACCCTGTACGACATGCTCAAAAAGGGCGCCCTGGCGCCGGATCGAGCCACCGACATCATCGGTCAGGTCGCCGCGGCGTTGGACGCCGCCCACGCCGAAGGACTGATCCATCGCGACGTCAAACCGCAAAACATCATCGTCACCCCAGATGATTTCGCGCTATTTGGTGGACTTCGGCATCGCCGAGGCCAAAGGTGACACGCGGCTGACGATGGCGGGCTATCAGGTGGGCAGCTTCGACTACATGGCCCCCGAGCGATTCGGCGAGCAGGAAGCAACGCCGGCCGTCGACATCTATGCGCTGGCCTGTGTCCTCTACGAAGCGTTGACGGGCCACAAGCCATTTCCGGGTCAAAGCGAGCAAGTCATCGCGGGCCACCTATCGTCACCGCCGCCGCGGCCCAGCGCGGTGAATCCCCTTGTGCCGGCCTCTTTTGACGAAGTCATCGCCCGCGGCATGGCCAAACACCCGGATGACCGTTACGGCAGTGCCGGGGCGCTGGGACGTGCCGCCAAGCGGGCCCTGCCCACCGAGACATCCGAGCCGCCCCTCGCGCCTACGGTGCTTGCTCCCCAAAATATCGCGGCACCGAGTAGCTATCCGCCCTTCAACGCCCAATACGGTTTTCCCCCAACGGGTCCGGGGGCTGTGGCTGGCTCTCGACAGTCAGGTGACGGCTCGGGAAAATACCTATGGCCCATCGTCATCACGGTCGGTGCGGTGCTGCTCGTGACCGTTGTTGCTTTGACAGTGGCTGTTTTCGTGGGCCGGAACTCCGAGCCGGAGACGCCGTTGCCGACGGTTGCCTACTCCCCGCCCAGCGTGCCCAGTTATGCGCCGGAGCCGTCGTCGGCAACGCAGCCGGTCTACCCACAAAGCACGGCCGCCTCTACGACCGCAGACGCTGAGCAGCGCCTGCGCCAAATCGCCGCTGACGACCGCCCGTACGTGGCCGCCGTACTCGCCGATCACTGGGTGCCGCAACTCAGTTCCAAGCGGCCCGGCGTCGTCGACAACGGTGTGGTGTGGGACAACGCGATGACGCTGAAGGAACACCTCGACCTCAGGCGGCAATATCCCGATGTACGACTGCTGTGGTCGGGCGACTGGTCAACATTCTCGGCGCCCAACTTCTGGGTCACCGTCGTGGGCATCACCTTTTCCGACTCCGCGGGCCCGCTGGCATGGTGCCGCAGCCAAGGATTCGATCGAGACCACTGCATCGCCAAGATCATCAGTACGACGCATCCGGTCGAGGGAAGCACGGCATATAACTGATTTCATGATGGAAGCGACCCCAGCGGGCACCTGGATAGACGGGCAACCCGACTCACCGGACAACTGCTGGACCGGCCTGTTGCATCTCTAACGAATCTGCCCACCTCGGCCGCTGTCCAAGCTCGCCACATTGATGGCGTTGGGCGGTGACGCCGCGGATCCTCGTTGTATGCGGTGCGGCGATCAGTGCGTCGTAAGGGCGTGCCGCCGGCTTTCGGCCGGACGCTCGCAACGATGCGGCAACTGCGCCAAATGCGCGCGCAGACTCGGCATCGAACGCCAGCGCGTCGAAGTCCGCCTCCGCCTGCTGCAAATGCGCCTGGCGTGCCGCGCGCTCTTCGTCGGCATGGGCGACATGCGGCCCCACCGACAGCTCGGCCAACGTGATCGCGCTGATCACGGCTTCGTCGGGAAGAGCTGCAGGGTCGCCGATGCGCCCCAGCAGGATCACCGTCGAGGTGTCGAGCATCCCCCTCGAGGCCGGCTCAGGGGTCACAGCGATGGATCAATGACGGTGTCGATGTCGCGGCGCAGCGCGTCGGGGTCGATGCGAGGCAACCCTTTCCTGCGCTCAATGAGTTCGACAGGTCTGGCGCTGCGGCGTGGCAGCGGGCGCAACTCGGCGACTGCGCGCCCGTCGCGGGTGACGATCACGCGTTCGCCGCGCTCCACACGGTCCAGCACCTCTCCCCCGCTATTACGGAGATCGCGCACGGTTACTGACTCCACAGCCGCAGTGTATCGCCGGTGAGACAGATAAATCCGGCCTGAACAGGCGCATGCGACAGATCCTGAGCGCAGCGACTAAAGCGCCGGTGGCGTAGCACTCAGCGAAGAAATGCTAAGGCGCCGACCCTCGTCACAGAACGGCACGAGACAAAGAGACTGCCTGCCTGTGTAGGCACCGGCGCTTTGGATCAATGGTCCCCACATTAGGTCGACGGAAGGTTCAAACGGCGGGCGAGATCCGGCCCGCCGACTTCCCGGATGAAGTCCGGGTCGCCACACACGACCAGTTGATCGCGGGCACGCGACAGGCCGACGTAGAGGCGTTCGCGAGAGCGTTCGAACGCAGACACCTCGTTGACGACGAGCACGACTGCGCGGCGCTCGAGGCCCTTGAAGCCGAGGACATGGCCATAGAAAACCTGGTCGGCATCCCAGAAGCTGTCCCAGTAGGCGGCGTTGCCGGCGGCCTGGCGTTCCTTCTGTTCGGGGTGGCGGTACTGGTCGCAGCCGCAGTCTGCGGCGCGCCGCCGACATGGTCGAGATCATCGATTGGTCGGCCGAGATCATCCTGGGTTGCTATGCCGTGGGCATAGAGCCGACGACGCTGCCCGACGACGTCGCCGCCATGTTCCAAAAGATGGGTGATCTCATGGCCTGAGCGGGCCGCCTCAGCAACCTGACTGGCCGGAGCCGGGGATGCCGGCCCGGTGATGCGACACCAGCAGACCGCTCGTTGATAGTGCGCAATCGCACCACCACTCCGACCGCGGTCTCCAGATCGACCAGCACACGCTCGGTCAGCGGTATCAGCGACTCGATGTCCAGCATCACCTTGCGGTCGGAACATACCCGAACGCACCCGGTCGGCATACGAACACTCGTCACATTCAGCGCCTGCCCGCCGATGGCCGTCGACACCGGATAGATCTCCTCTTAGTGGAGAGACTAGGAGTCAGGGACGACAGCTCACAGGTCTTTGGCGCCAGAGGCAGAACCTGATCGCGAACGCCTGCGCAAGATTGGTGGGCCGTGGTTTCATGGCCAACGCGGGCCTGTCGGTGGAGGGGACTTAGGCTCGCCGTGCGCCCGAACGAGGGCGCTGAAATCAGCTGGGAGATCTGTCGTGAGCGAGGCCAACTTTCACTCCGTGGTGGGTGAGGCTCTGTCGGTACTGATCGATGGCCTTACCCCGTTCATCGAAGACGTTTCCGCCAAGGCGCTGCCTCCGAACATCTCCTGGACCGAGCTGTTGCGCCGCAAGGACGCCGCCGCTGGCCGACAGATGGGCATGTACCGGAGCGGCGATTTGTCGTTGATGCTGCGGGCAATGACGGAACGGCTCGGCGAATACGGCTTCCCATTCACACGCAATTTGCCCCGGCCGGTGCCGAACTACGCGAGCGAATTGCGGGACGTCCGCAACCGGTGGGCGCACAACGAGGCGTTCACGGCCGCGGAGACTTACCGGGCGATCGACTCGGTGGAACTGCTGTTGCGGGCTGTCGGTGCGGCGGAGGCCGCCACCGAGGCTGCCCGGCTGAAATCGACAGTCGTCCCGCTGCGCCCTGGCGCACCCGATCCCGACGCGCAGTCCCGCCCGGCTGATCGGCTGCCTCCATCCCCCACGGAGCCGGCTGATCAGCCCAGCTATCCCTACCGCGCGTTTCGCCCCATCAGCGGCAGCACCCTCGCCCACGAAGGCCGCCTCCGCCGCACGAATCGACATTCATGCCATCTCCGAGCTGAGCTATCCGATGGCGCACTGCCGGATACCTGTGGTCGACCACGTCACCATCGACGGCATTGCCGAGGAGTTGCGCGGGGCGGTCCTGCACGTCGACGTCGTTAGCGCCGCAGGCTCGCACGGCGGGCCGCGCGAGCTGCATGTCGACGTCGCGGCCGCGAAGCCGACGATCCTGCGTGACATCAACCTGGCCCTCGACCCGGCATCCATGCTGACGGTGGAGGACCAACGGCCGGGCATCATCCGTGCGATCCTGCGCGATGCCGCCGGCACGGTAATCGCCGAGGCGTCGAAGGACGTCAACATCCTGGCCGCCAACCAGTGGAAAGCCACTCCGTTGCAGCTGGGATTGGAGATGCTGGCAGCACATGTCCAGCCGAACGCGTCAGCGGTTACCGCGCTCATGCCCGACGTCTCCGATCGACTCAATGCCGCCACCGGCCGTTCCGCGATCGACGGCTACCAGACCGAGAATCCGGACCGTGTTGACGCCATCGCGCAGGCCGTTTACGACGCCATGCGCGCGCGGGATATCCGGTATGCCGAACCTCCGGCAAGTTGGGGGCTCGACGGTCAGAAAATCCGCACTCCGGCCGAAGTCCTGGAAGGCAGATTAGGAACCTGCCTGGACACCGTCGTCACCATGGCCGCCGCACTGGAACAGGCAGGCGTCAACACCACCCTGTGGGTGCTCAAAGGTCATGCGCTGCTGGGTTATTGGCGTGTCGACTCGGCGCTGCCGACGATCTCCACCACCGAGGCTATCGACGTCGCCAACCTGGTGGACCTCGGCCACCTGCGGCTCGTCGAGACGACAATGCTGACCGGAGGCGACAAGTCCGCTCCGTTTGCCGATGCGATTGACGCGCCCAGAACCGCACACCTCGGCGACGACTTGTCGAACATCCTGGGCATCACTGATATTCGGCAAGCCCGCATATCGCGGATCCACCCGCTGCCGAGCCGTGCGATCAGCCCCGACGGGAATGTCGTCGTCACCGAATACACGCCGGCCGCAGACCCGATAATCGCGCCCTATCAACGCTCCGGGCCGGCCGCGGCCGCACAAGCACAGAAGGAATCGGTCCCGCACTCGCGTTGCCAAATGGAAGAACGCGCTGCTCGATCTGAGCCTGCGCAACAAGCTCATCAACTACACCGAGCGCGCCGGATACCGCCTGGAGGTGCCGGGACCTGCACTCGGCCAGTTCGAAGATGCTGTCAATGACGGAGTGCGCATCACGCTGTTGGCATCTGACGCCGTGAAGGAAATCGATGTTGCCCGTGGAATCCGTTACGGGCGCGACCTTCCCGAACGGGAACGCGAGCTGCTTCTCGCCGAGAAGCGCAGCGTCTACGTCGACATCACCGACGCTGCCTACAAGACACGGCTCCGGTCAATTGCGTACAAGGCCAAGACCATTATCGAGGAGACCGGGTCCAACAATCTCTATCTCAGCTTCGGGATGCTGAACTGGCGACTCGATGACCGCGAACTGCGATCGCCCCTGGTTCTGGTGCCGGTCACGATTAGCACCGCCAATCGCGGCGAACGCTACACACTCGCCCTCGACGAGGCCGGTGCCTCCACCCCGAACTACTGCCTGATCGAGAAGCTCCGCGTCACTTTCGGATTGGAGATTCCCGAGCTGAGCAACCCGGCTCAAGATGCCTCCGGCATCGACCTGGGCGCCACCCTCGACGCCGTCAGACGCGCGATCGCAAGAGCGGGACTGCATTTCCGGGTCGAGGATTCGGTTCACCTGGCCATCCTGCAGTTCGCCAAGTTTCCGCTGTGGAAGGACCTCGACGATTCGTGGAAAACGTTGTCGAACAACAGCTTAGTCAGCCACTTGATCAACTCGCCCTACCAGCCGTTCACTGATCCGGTCACCAACACCGGCGACGTCCACCTTGACCAGCTCGGCGACGAGGTGCCAGTGCCCGCCGACTCATCGCAGCTGCAGGCGATAGCCGAGGCCGCTGCCGGACGGACCTTCGTCCTGGAAGGCCCCCCGGGCACCGGCAAGTCCCAGACGATCACCAACCTGCTCGCCCACGCGATGGCGGCTGGGCGTCGGGTGCTGTTCGTCGCCGAAAAACGCGCCGCCCTTGACGTCGTCAAAAAGCGCCTCGAGGCAGTCGGATTGGGCGATCTTTCACTGGACCTGCATGACAAGTCGTCGCGTCCCGCGGCGGTCCGCGAGCAGATCCGTGCCGCGCTGGACCTTCAGGTGACCGCCGACACCGATTCACTGCGCACCCAAACTGAGGCCGCCGAGTCCAGCCGTAACGCCCTCGCCCGGTACGCGCGGCGCCTGCACGAGGAGAACGCCGCAGGCTTGTCGCTATATTCGGCGCGCACCTCCGAACTTGCCGCCGACCAGGACGTTGCTCCGATCGACGTACCAAGAAATCTCGTTGCGAGCGGCACCCCAGAAGCCCTGCAGAGCTGTCCAGCGCGTCGTGCGCGATCTGCCCCAAATTGCTGATCTTGCGCAGCCGCGAGTCGATCATCCGTGGGGCTTCATCGACGCTCTACCGAGCGCGGGACAAGGCATCGCGGAAATCCACCGTTGTGCGGTCGAATTCGACTCCGCTCTGGCCGACGCCATCGCGAGTGGTCTCACGATCGAAAGCCTAGCGCGCTGCGATAAGCCCGCGGACGTCGAAACGTGGGTAAAGCTGTGCTCGGCTCCCCGCCACCCGTTGGCTGCGCTCGACACATTGCGTGAGGGAACGTGGACCGCGGAATTGGGTTCCTTAGGCACCCACCTAGTGTGGGTCACGGAAAACCCTCCTGCGTGGCGCACAACAGTTTCTCTGGACGCGGTCGACCTCGACATCCCGGCGATCCACCAAGCTGCGGTGGCGGCAGACGAGTCGGGGTTCTTCGGGCGCAAGAAGCGCCGACGCGCTGTGCTGGAGCAGCTTTCCCAGGTGCTGGTCGTCGATCCGAAATCCGTTGACCTCAAGTCGCTTACGTCGATGATCGCCAGTATCAACGACTCGGTCGCAGCGGTAACGGATCTGCGCAACAGGGTGGCACGGCTGCCGGCGATGGTCATCGACCAACCGTGGAACCCCCTCATCCCCGAGCACGCGGCGAAGGTTAGGCAGGAGCTGGCGTGGCTGCGGTGGACGACCGCAACGCTGTCGACTCAAACCAACGATGCGCACGTCAGCGACCTGCGGTCCTACTACGCGAACCAGCCCGTCGGTGCTTTCGCCGCCCAGCTCGCCCGGATCGCGCCGACATGGAGCGCGCTGACGACAGCCACCGGATCCGCGCCCGAGCGGCAGATGCAATGGTCGCAGCCGGACCATTTCATCGCCCGGTGGTGGGCGACACGTGCGGCGCGCCACCTCAACGACACCGCATCAATCGAGCACTGGATAGAGCTATTGCGCCTGGTCGAACCGCTCACGCCGGCGGGGATGGGCGCTCTTCGGACCGCCATACTCAACGGTGAGATCGATGCGGACGATGCAGGTTTGGCTTTCCAGCGTGGCCTGGCCATGGTCTCCGTCGCCGAGCGTCAAGACGCCACGGCGCTCGGCAGTTTCAACGCCGCGGCGCACGACAAGATGATCGAGCGATACACGAAGAGTTTGCGCACGATTCGCGGCGAACTGCCCCGCGCCATACCGGCATCGCTGCTGCAAAAAAGGCGTTTCGACGCCAACGCGTCCAGCGGTCAGATCGGTAATCTGCGACGCCAGCTCGATCGACGGCGCGGTGGTCTGAGCGTGCGCGGTCTGGTCGAGCACTTCGGGGAAGTGATCACGCAGATCATGCCGTGCACTCTCATGAGCCCCGACTCGGTCGCCCGTTTCTTCCCGCCACGGCCTGACCTTTTCGACATCGTGGTATTCGACGAGGCATCCCAAATCAGGGTTGCGGACGCCATCGGCGCGATGGGCCGCAGCCGCTCGGTGGTCGTCGTCGGTGACAGCAAGCAGATGCCGCCCACCAGTTTCGCCGAAGTCAACGCCAACATCGATGACGACGAGAATTCCGACCAGGAGTCTTTCCTCGACGAGGAATCAATCCTCACCGAATGCGTGCACGCGCAGGTGCCTCAGCAGTGGCTGTCGTGGCACTACCGAAGCCAGGACGAGACCCTGATCGCTTTCAGCAACCAGCACTACTACAACCGCCGACTCGCCTCCTTCCCCGCCCCGCATATCGCAGGTGCGTCAGCTAGTGGCGGACAAGGAATCTCGTTGATCCGTGTCAACGGCACCTTCGAACGCGCAGGAAAAGGCAAAACGCTGCGCACCAACCGCGTCGAGGCCGATGCGATCGTCGCAGACGTCATGAACCGCTTCCGAAGCTCACCCGGTCGCGTGCCGTCCCTGGGCGTGATCACCTTCAACGCGCAGCAGCGCGATTTGATTGAAAACCTGTTGCGTGACAGCGCAGACGAACGCGTTGCGCGCGCTCTCGATGAGCCAGACGGTCTGTTCGTCAAGAACCTCGAGAACGTTCAGGGCGACGAACGCGACACCATCCTGTTCTCAGTCGCGTTCAGCGCCAACGACAAAGGCGTTGTACCGCTCAACTTTGGACCACTCTCGAAGCCCGGTGGGGAACGCCGACTCAATGTCGCGATCACGCGAGCGCGGCGCGAGGTGGTCCTCTACGCGAGTTTTGATCCTGGTGATCTTCGCGCCGAGGAGACCAGCCAGACCGGCACCAAGCATCTGAAGGCGTATCTGGAGATGGCGGCGCGCGGCGTTGAGGCGGCCACCGACAGTGGTCGCCGCATACCCGTGTTCGACCGACATCGCGATGACATCGCCGACGCGCTACGCGCCGAAGGGCTGGTGGTGACGACCGATCTCGGCCTTTCCGACTTCAGGGTGGACCTCGCGCTTGCCGACCCATCGGAACCCGATCGGCAACTGGTTGCGGTCCTGCTCGACGGCCAGGGTTGGCACGCACGCCGCACCGTCGCCGACCGCGACGCCCTCCCAGTCGCTGTTCTGCGAGACATGATGCGCTGGCCTGCCGTAGAACGGGTGTGGTTGCCCGAATGGCTGAGACGCCGCGAGCACGTGGTGGCGGGCCTCAAGAGCGCTGTCGAACACGCCAAGGAGCGTGTGCTTTCCGGAGACGTTGACCCGGAGCCGGCCGAGCCTGTGGTGCGTGTCGCTCCCCTGCGCCAGATTCCGACACCAATGCGGGCGAGCGCCGTCACCAAACCCAAAGCCCCGCAGGGGCATCCGATGGTGCAGGCGTATCGCGAGTGGAAGCCGGGGCGACTCGGCGACGTTGGCGTGCTCGACGATCTGTCCAACTACTACGCAAAGGGGCGCGTCCGCGACGCGATCGTCAGTGCGATGAACGTAGAGGCGCCGATACATCCCCAGCGGCTCGCCAAGATCGTTGCGGCCGCATTCGATCTCACCCGAGTCAATGAGACTCGACAACGATCGATCCAACAACTCGTTCCCGCCGACTATCGGCGCCGGACTGGCGAGGGCTTCTACTGGCCTGTCGGTGTCGAACCGGAGAACTGGCGAATCGTGCGGCGACCGCCGGAAGGTGCCAGCCGGCAACTCGACCATGTCAGCCTGATCGAGATCGGCAACGCGATGATCGTGGTGGCCGAGCAGACGGGCGGAATCGAGGCGGACGAGCTGAAACGTGAGGCGCTCAATCTGCTGGGCAGTCGCCGGGTTACGCAGACGGTCGGGATGCGGCTCGGTCACGCGCTCAGCGCTGCGCTTAAGCGAGGAGTGTTGCGGCAGAATGCTTCTGGGCTTGATTGTTAGCGATTAGATCTGGTTTGAGGAGACTGACGATGACGAGCCATTCATCCTGGAATATTCCCGAAGTCCCTAACGCCCCAGCAGAGCGCGAGCTCCCATTATCCGAGCCATTAATCCCAGGCCTGCAATCCTGATGACCACGCGAGGCCGACGGCGCGTCCCTCAAGTACCGGGTCGGCGAACGCGACGCATTGCTCGAGGAGGTCCTGAAAGCGCTCCGGCGTGGTCGCTTGGAGGTGCTGCTTGCGTCGCCAGGTTGCCCATTTCAGCTGGGCGAGATCGGGCATACCCTCAAGAACGGTCGCCAACGGCCTGATCGTGACCTTTCGGTGGGCCGCAACCGCGGCGATGGCGCTGGCGAGATCGACTTGTCGCACGCTGCGCGATTCGATGATGGCGGCTATGTCCACGAAGTCGCGCCATCGCGTGTTCGCGTCGCCGCGGTCGACGGCGGTCACGATCTTCTCCGCCAGCACCATGTGGTCTGGATAGCCATGAAGCCGAAGGGTGCCACCCAAGCAGCAGCGGCAAATCGGTGCGGGCCGGCCCGGGCCAGATCGGGTCACCGAAGTTGACGTCGATGTGAAGCGCGATCCTGGCAGAGGCGAGATACGCGGTCAGTCGACGCGCACCCCGGGGTAGTCCGCCTCGTCGCGGATGGCCACACCGGAGACGGACTTAGCGTCGAACAGACCACCCTATTATGGCGCCGAGCGCGGCGATAGCCGTTACCCGCCGCACGACGTCGCCGATGTCGTTGGGGAAGCCGCGCGCGGCCAGGTCGATGTCCCTGGTCGGTCGACGCCGGGCGAAAGCGGCCATCAGGACGCCGCCTTTGAGTACGAAGCCGGCGTGTACTCCGAGACGGCGAGTCGAGCGAGGAAGCCTTCCAGTGCGTACAGCGTCAAGTATTAGGCGGGATCGCGGCCGTGGCGCCTGGCGAGGTTCCGCAAGTCGTTGTACGCCCGCCCGGAAGGCGTCTCCCGGGTAGGCGCCGGCGGGGTCATAGCAGCGCTTCCAGTGCTTGCCGAAGTCTGGGGAGCGCCTTGGGAAAGGCTTCCGCAACCTGAAGTAGGGATGACGGCGAATTTCCCCGCCGCGCGATCCACCGGCGCAAGGCTGTGTACGCGATGTCGCTCCCCTCCTGATGCATCATGCGGAAGCAATCAACGATGGTCCGCTCAGCCGAATACACGAGAAGCTCCACGTCTGGTCCGGCATCCATCGCGGTGCGGCCGACGTCGAAGGTCGCGACGTCGAAGCTATGCCAGGTCACATGTACAAACCCCGCGGGATGGCGCGTGCCACGAGGCAGGGCGATGTCCGTGCCGAATGGGATGGCATCGCTGAGATCGTGGTAGACGAGCGCACTCGTCAGGCACATCGTTGCCGCTGGTTGCACGGCGGTCGCCGCGGCCAGCGCCGCAACGATCGGGTCGATCATGTCGGGCCGAACGTACACGCCGCGTCCGACACGCTCGACCTCACCGGCTTCGACCATGCGGTACACCTGATCTTTGCTCAGGCCAGCCGCGCGCGCCTCTACCAGGGTGAACACCGGGGTAGCCAAGAGTGGCCACGATCGTCTCCTATGTGTATACACGTATAGGCTATCTGTATACAGATAGGAGGGCAAGAGATGCGCCCGAATGCGAGTTACCGTCAGTATCCCGGGTGAGGCGCGGGTGCAGGCCCTAGGGCTCGGAGACCGACGAGGATATTCGCGGCGGGACATCAGCGACGACGATGTCTGCAAATCAGAGCTGTTGAGGTGAACATCACTACCGCTGCACAGGCTGAGGCTGACTTCCGCCCGCGGGGCCACCGCGACGTTGGGACGCACGGTGCCGGTGCACTGCGTGGGGGCGACCAGAAAAGTCAGAGGTGGCGGTCGACGTTCATGCGTTGGTGTAGGATTCGCACGACATCGAGGACGTCTTCGGCGGTCACCCGGTAGTACAGGGTGTGTGAACCGGCGGCGAGCTTGCGGTAGCCGGGGCGGATCTCGTCGCAGGCTCGGCCGATCCGGGGTGTCACAGCCGTCGATGACGCGTTGAATTCGCGTAAGTACTCGTCGGCCTGGTCGACATCCCAGCGGTCGGCAGGGTTGTCCCAGATCTGTTCGAGATCGAGCTGAGCGGCTGGTGAGAGAAGGTATCGACTCACCGGCCGCCCGGTTCGCCAGCGCGTTTGCGGGCGAGGAAGGCGTCGAAGTCGAACGGTGTCGAGGGCCGCTGTGCTCGCCCTCGATCAGGGCCTCACGCAGCGCGCGCACTGGGTCTCGCGGTCTTCGAGCAACCGCAGAGCTGCCCGGACGACGTCACTGGCCGAGCGGTAGCGACCCGAAGCGACCTCGTCGTCGATGAACGCGCTGTAATGCTCATCGAGGCTGAAGGACGTGTTCTTACCCACGGGCGCGATCATACCAATTATTGGTACCGGCCGTCTCTGCTGGTTGAGCAGGGCCATCCCTGGCATTTTGCGGTGCGGCCCGTCGCTTCGCGGTTCTTATCGTCATCCCGCCGCACGATTGAACTACGTCGGGCCGACAACATGTGGCCTTAACCTGTAGCGATTCCTTGTCGGTGCCCAGTCGTATCACGGCCCGACGATCCGCGCACAGCCTTCGAAAGATGCTGGGCAACAGAGATTTCCGCGATTTCGCAGCTGAGATCGGCGCGGCAACTCCGGCCTGAACACGGCCTGCCCGACGAAGGCTACCGCAGGCCGAGCGCGGCGGGCACACCTTGCAGTTCTTCGGCGGGCTAGAACCTGTTGCGTGGGAGGTGGGCCAGTCGACGCCTGACCCCCGTTACATGTAACATCGTCCTATGGCACCAACCAGAGACCGGGTAAGGCAGCACCGCGAACGACTGCGGCAACAGGGCTGCGGCCGATCCAGATCTGGGTGCCGGATGTGAACGCCCCCGAATTCGCCCGTGAGGCACACCGTCAATCGGCGCTCATCGCCGCGAGTAAGGACGATCAAGAAGATCAAGCCTTCGTTGACGCGGTGTCGTCCGACTGGGACGACGACACGTAACATGCGGCGCGGCGACATCTACACGGCAGCCGCGCGAGGTGCTTACAGCGGCAAACCTCGTCCGGTAGTGATCATCCAAGACGACCGGTTCGATGCAACGTCCTCCATCACCGTTGTGCGATTAACAACAAATGAGGTCGAAGCGCCACTTCTGCGAATCCGTGTGCAGCCCACTGAAATAACAGGTTTGACGTGGCGCAGCCAATTGATGGTCGACAAGGTCACAACGGTTCCGCGAACGAGCCTCACTCAGCGCATTGGCCCTTGTCGGACGCCGATATCGTTCAACTCAATCGGGCGCTTGTGGTCTTCTTGGGACTTGCGGCCTAGCCTCACACGGGCGACCCACGGCGGCCGGTCGTCCAGACAGCCACCGCTCGGCTATCGTCGCCGTGTGCCGCCGAAGACGCGCAAGCCGCCGATCAACCCCGTCCGCTGGCAGCCGCCACCGGTGGACCCGCTGCCTGAGCAGCCTGCCAGACCGGTCACGGTCGTGCCGCTCGCGGCGACGGTCCCGAAGATGTCGTCGCGGATGCCGACGGCCCGACTGTGGACGGGCCTGGTCGACGGGCGCATCGTGCGGATCTCGCACCGACGGCGGCGAGCAGTCCGTCGTCGCTGATACGGGCGGCCGTCCGCTCGGCCTGCACGTCGCGCGCGACGGTCGGGGTGCTGATCTGCGACAGTCACCGCGGCCTGCTCGCGCTGGATCCGGACAGCGGCGCGCTGGACGTCCTCGTCGCCTCCGTCGACGGCAGGCCACTTCGGTTCTGCTCGAACGTGACCGAAACCGCCAGACGGTACAATCTATTTCACCGAGTCGACCAGTGAATTCCATTTCGAGCACTTTGTCGCGCCGATCCTAGAGGCGCGCGGCACCGGGAGCCTGTTCCGACTCGCGGACCGACGGCACCGTCACCACGCTCCGTCGACGGGTTGTATTTCGCTAACGGGTTAACGGTGACCGCCGACGGGTCGGCGCTGGTGTTCGCCGAGACGATGGCCCGCAGGCTGTCGAAGTACTGGCTGACGGGCCCCCAGGCCGGGATCGTCACACCCCTCGCGGTTCACCTGCCCGGCATGCCGGACAATATCTCGACGGGCTCCGGCGGTCAGATCTGGACCGCCATGGTAACTAGGGTCAACGCCGCCGCCGAAGGACTGATGCCGCGCGCCGTGGATCCGCAAGGTGATCTGGGCGACTTCCTGCGCGACTGCAGCCGAAGATCGAATCCGAGATCTGGGTGGTGGGCTTCGACCCGGACAGTGGCGCCGCGGTCGCGGGTATCCGGACGACGCACCCCGACTTCGGCGGCGTCACGGGTGTCGTCGAACGGGCGGGCCGACTGTGGATGTCGACGATCGAGTTCCCCGCCATCGCGTACTGCGAGCTGTAGTTCCTTCGAGCTGAAAGCCTGCGCCTGTGCCGGGTCGTGCCGGCGATGTCCTTCTCCCGGCCGGCTCGAGGCCGCGCCCGAGTTGAATCTCTCCGAATAGATCGCATTGGCGAATGTGACGCAGACCTTGTTGGGGCGTAACTGTTTTCGTTACTGGCCCAGGAGGTCATTGATGAGTTCCTCTGAGCGCTGGGGTATCTCACTGCCGGGGAAGTAACGTTCGACGATGGCCCAGACTTCGGCGGCTGATGTGATGTTGAGGCGGGCCAGCAGGAACTGCACATCCTCGCCATCGCGGACGGCGCGGGCGGCGAGAACTTTCATCGCGAGCAGATGCTCGGGTGGTGTGGCCGCGATTTGCAGATTGGGGTGGTCGAAGACGAGGGCGCCCTGGCCGGGGGTTCTGGAGACGTAGCTGGCAGCTTGGTTGTTGAGCCAGTTGGAGGGCCAGCCGTGTTCAGCGGCGACCTGGCGGATCGCGGTGATCATCGGGCCGTCAGGGGAAAAGAGTGCATCGATGTTGCGGGTCGCGGCCTGGGTTTGGGGCGAACGGATATGTTTGCTCGGCTGTTGTACTGCGCTGCCTGTTGCATTGAGCACCAACGCCTTTCGACAAAGGATTCTCTGGCAGGCTCATGGCTTGCCGTGATCGGGGTGGGGCACGGTTTGTAGGTCCAGGCGTGGGATCGCGTCAAAATCTGACGGATTGCAGCTGTATAGCGGCAGACCATAGGCAATGGCGCTGGCG
>CAWFHQ010000004.1:0-197850 GCA_963815705.1 uncultured Actinomycetota bacterium | reverse complement strand
GCGTCGGCCCGGTTTCGCGGGCGTTGACCATCGCGAAGTCCTTACCCGGATCCCACTTGCCGTCGGTCATCATGGCTTCGCCCCAGTGTTGGAAGCCGCCGCCGAAGTCGTAGCCGCCGGAGAAGGCGCGCCCGGCGCCCCGCAGCACGATGACCTTGATCCCTTGATCCCGCTCAGCCAGGCCGATCGCGGCCTCGATCTCGTCGGGCATCGGCGGGACGATCGTGTTGAGGTGCTCGGGGCGGTTCAGCGTGATGGTGGCGACCGGGCCGGCGGTCTTGTACAGCAGGGTCTCGAAGTCGGGCTCGGTTACTGACATAGCCCAAGTGTGGGCTAGCTCCTTACCCGGATCCCACTTGCCGTCGGTCATCATGGCTTCGCCCCAGTGTTGGAAGCCGCCGCCGAAGTCGTAGCCGCCGGAGAAGGCGCGCCCGGCGCCCCGCAGCACGATGACCTTGATCCCTTGATCCCGCTCAGCCAGGCCGATCGCGGCCTCGATCTCGTCGGGCATCGGCGGGACGATCGTGTTGAGGTGCTCGGGGCGGTTCAGCGTGATGGTGGCGACCGGGCCGGCGGTCTTGTACAGCAGGGTCTCGAAGTCGGGCTCGGTTACTGACATAGCCCAAGTGTGGGCTAGCGCTCCTCGACGGGCGGGTCGGGCTCGCGATTTTCCGGAGTCGAGGCATAGATCCGGTCGCCGATCTTCAGGTACGGCGTTGTCAGGTAGGCCGTGGTCACGACGATGGCGCTGAAGATCAACGTCGTCATGACACCGTTGGGCCAGAGTTGGCCGGTGCCGAAGGCGAAAAAGATGATGCCGAGAGCCGAGGTTCCCCAGTAGAAGTACCGGCCCTTGCGGCGCTCGGCGATGAAGCGAAAACGTGCCTGCGCCCAGGCGGCGATGATCAGGACCAGGCCGGCAATCACTAAGCCGAGCTCGATGATGTCGAGGATCTTCACGCTTGGTCTCCCAACGTCTGCCAAAGGAACGAATAACTCAGGGCCGCCTTGAACGCGGCCTGTTCGTTGTCCGCCGCACCGGCGTGCCCGCCCTCGATGTTCTCGTACAACCACACCTTATGGCCGGCGGCTTGTAGGGCGGCTACCATCTTGCGGGCGTGGCCGGGGTGCACCCGGTCGTCGCGCGTAGACGTGGTGAACAGCACCTGCGGGTAGTGGCGTGTCGCCGAAATATTCTGGTATGGCGAGTATTTGGAGATGAACTCCCAGTCGTCCGGGTTGTCGGGGTCGCCGTACTCGGCGACCCACGACGCGCCGGCCAGCAACAGGTGGTAGCGCTTCATGTCCAGCAGCGGCACGTCGCAGACCAGGGCGCCGAATTTCTCGGGGCACTTGGTCAGCATGATGCCCATCAGCAGCCCGCCGTTGCTGCCGCCTTGCGCGCCCAGCTGCCCGACGGTGGTGATGCCGCGGTTCACCAAATCGTCTGCCACCGCGGCGAAATCCTCGTCGACCTTATGCCGGCCCTCGCGCATCGCCTGGGTGTGCCAGCTCGGCCCATACTCGCCGCCGCCGCGAATGTTGGCCATTGCGTAAGTACCGCCGCGCGCCAGCCACAGCCGGCCCAGCACCCCGCTGTACTCGGGCGTCTTGGAGGACTCGAACCCGCCGTAGCCGCCCAGCAGGGTGGGGCCGGGCCGTTGTGCGGATCGTGACCGCACGACGAAATAGGGAATCGCCGTACCATCCTTCGATGGCACGAAATACTGTTGCACGTCCAGGTTTTCGGCATCGAAGAAGCCTGGCGCGGACTTGATCTGCTCGAGCTGCCCGGAGCCGGTGCCGCGCAGCAGCTGCGAGGGCATGTCGAATCCGCTTGAGTCCAGGAAGAATTCGTCGCCGGTGTCGTCGGCGGCCGCGATCACCGTGTTGGTCGCCGGCGGGATCCCGGAGATCTCCTCGCACTGCCAGCTGCCGGGCGTGACGATTTCGACCCGACTGGCGACGTCGGCCAAGGTGACGAGCAACAGCCGGTCGCGGGTCCACGCGCTCTGATGCAGGCAGGTGTGCTCGTCGGGTTCGAAGACCACTCGCAAATCTGCTGTCCCGCTGAGGAATTCGTCATAGTCGGCTGCCAGCAGCGAGCCGGCGCGGTAGGAGGCGGTGCCGACGGTCCAATCGGTGCGCAGCTCGATCAGCAACCATTCGCGGTGAACCGACACGCTCGCGTCGGTGGGCACGTCGATGCGGATCAGTTCCGTCCCGCGCACTTCGTAGGTCTCCGAATTCCAGAAATCGAGGGAACGGCCCGCGAAGCTGCGCTCGAAGCCCGGCGTCCGGTCGGCATTCGCGGCCGCGCTGACGTCGGTGCGCGTGCCTTCGAAGATCGTCTCGGCATCGCTCAACGGTGTGCCGCGACGCCACCGCTTGACGATCCGCGGATATCCGGATTCGGTGAGCGAGCCGGCGCCGAAGTCCGTGCCCACCAGCACCGTATCCGGGTCGGCCCAGCCGATTTGCGACTTGGCTTCCGGGAGCGCGAACCCGTCGGGGATGAATTCCCTGGTGATCATGTCGAATTCACGCGCGATCACCGCGTCCGAGCCGCCGCGGGAAAGATTGACCAGCGCGCGAGTGAACTCCGGTTCGATCACCGTGGCGCCGGCCCACACCCATTTCTCGTCGTCGGCACGCCCTAGCGCGTCGACGTCGATCAGCACGTCCCACTCGGGGGAGTCGCGGCGGTAGCTGTCCAGCGTGGTGCGCCGCCACAAACCGCGGGGGTTGGCTGCGTCGCGCCAGAAGTTGTACAGGTACTCACCGCGGCGCCGCACATAGGGGATGCGGGCATCGGTATCGAGAACCTCCAGCGCCTCGGCCCGCATCTCGTCGAAATCCGCATCGCCGAATTCCGCGATGGTCGGCTCGTTGCGCGCGCGCACCCAATCCAGCGCGATGTCGGCGGTGACGTCCTCGAGCCAGAGATAGGGGTCGTCGTTGTCCTCGGTGGGCTGCGCGGTCATGGAAGCCATTGTGGCCCCAGCGGTAATGTGAGCTGTATTACAACTGTGGTTGACGATCCGAGCGAGGAGCCGAGCAGATGACTGTTTTCGCACGTCCAGGTTCTGCGGGGGCACTGATGTCGTACGAGTCGCGGTATGGCAACTTCATCGGAGGTGAGTGGGTCGCCCCCGCCAAGGGTCTCTACTTCGAGAATCCGACGCCGGTCACGGGCCAAACGTTTTGCGAAGTGGCGCGATCCGACGAGGCAGACGTCAACAAGGCGCTCGACGCCGCCCACGCGGCCGCCCCGGCGTGGGGCAAGGCGTCGGCGGCCCAGCGGGCCGCGGTTCTGAACAAGATCGCCGATCGTATTGAGGCAAACCGCGACTCCTTGGCGCTGGCCGAAGTCTGGGACAACGGCAAGCCGATCCGCGAGACACTGGGCGCCGACATCCCGCTGGCCGCCGACCATTTCCGCTATTTCGCCGCGGCGATCCGCGCCCAGGAGGGGTCGCTGTCGCAGATCGACGACGACACCGTCGCCTACCACTTCCAGGAGCCGCTCGGGGTGGTCGGGCAGATCATCCCGTGGAACTTCCCGATCCTGATGGGCGCGTGGAAGCTGGCACCCGCGTTGGCCGCCGGCAACACGGTGGTGCTCAAGCCCGCCGAGCAGACACCGGCGTCGATCCTCTACCTGATGTCGCTGATCGGCGACGTGATCCCGCCGGGCGTGGTCAATATCGTCAGCGGATTCGGCGTCGAGGCCGGCAAGCCGCTGGCGTCCAGCGACCGGATCGCCAAGGTCTCGTTCACCGGGGAGACCACCACGGGCCGGCTGATCATGCAGTACGCGTCGCAGAACCTGATCCCGGTCACGCTGGAGCTCGGCGGCAAGAGCCCCAACATCTTCTTCTCCGACGTGATGGCCGCCAACGACAACTTCCAGGACAAGGCCCTCGAGGGCTTCACGATGTTCGCGCTCAATCAGGGCGAGGTGTGCACCTGCCCGTCGCGCAGCCTGATCCAGTCCGACATCCACGACGAGTTCCTGGAGCTGGCCGCGATCCGGACCAAGGCGGTGCGGCAGGGCGATCCGCTGGACACCGAGACCATGCTGGGTTCGCAGGCCTCCAACGACCAGCTGGAAAAGATCTTGTCCTATATCGAGATTGGCAAGGGGGAGGGCGCCAAGGTCATCACCGGCGGGGAGCGTGCCGAGCTCGGTGGTGACCTGTCCGGCGGCTACTACATGCAGCCGACCATCTTCAGTGGCAACAACAAGATGCGCGTCTTCCAGGAGGAGATCTTCGGGCCGGTGGTGGCGGTGACGTCGTTCACCGATTTCAACGACGCGATGGGCATCGCCAACGACACCCTCTACGGCCTGGGTGCCGGCGTGTGGAGCCGCGACGGCAACACCGCCTACCGTGCCGGTCGCGAGATCAAGGCCGGCCGGGTGTGGGTGAACTGCTATCACGTGTACCCGCCGCACGCGGCGTTCGGTGGCTACAAGCAATCCGGGTTCGGCCGCGAAACCCACAAGATGGCGCTCGACCACTACCAGCAGACCAAGAACCTGTTGGTGTCCTACGCCGACAAGGCGCAGGGCTTCTTCTGATGAGCGCTCCGGCGTCCGCGGTCATCACGGTTGCCGCCGCTGAACTGCTGGCTCGACTGCAGGACCGCCACGGCCCGGTGATGTTCCACCAGTCCGGCGGCTGCTGCGACGGGTCGTCGCCGATGTGCTACCCGCGCGGCGACTTCCTCGTCGGCGACCGCGACGTCCTGCTCGGACTCCTGGACGTGGGAGCCGAGGGTGTTGCGGTGTGGATCTCGGGTCCGCAGTACCAGGCCTGGAAACACACCCAGCTGGTGATCGACGTGGTGCCAGGCCGCGGTGGCGGATTCAGCCTGGAAGCACCCGAAGGTGTGCGGTTTCTCAGTCGCGGCCGCGTCTTCACCGACGAGGAAAAGGCCCAGCTAGAGGCCGTGCCGGTGATCACCGGCGCCGCATACGAAGGCGGCGAGCGCCCGTCGGTTCGGGGCCCGGTGGTCGACGAGGCCGCGCCGGGAACGTGCCCGCCCGGCACTCGGTAGCCGCAGTAATGTCGATGAGGTGATCCCGCTACCCCGGCCCTGGCTGCTGGCCAGCGCGATGCTGATCGGCACCGCGGTCGGGTTGCTGGCGGGGGTGGCGGTGACCGTGGTGGTGCATACCCGGGTCCGCCCCGACGTCGTCATCGCACTGGTGGTCGGGCTGCCGAGCGTGATCGGGCTACTGACGATTCTGTTTTCCGGCCGTCGTTGGGTCACGCTGCTGGGCGCCTTCATTCTGGCCATGGCGCCCGGATGGTTCGGCGTGCTCGTCGGCATCGAGGTGACCGCCGGTGGCTGACGACAAGCACGCGTCCAACCCGGGAACCGAGCCGTTTGTTCCGGACTTCGAGGACACCGGCACGCAAGGCTTCGTTCCGGACTTTGAGAACACCGGTGAGCACTCGGTGCCCTTCGTGCCGAACTTCGACGACACCGGCTCGCAGCCGATACCCGCGGCTGCGGAAAAGCCGGGCACATCGGAGGACGAGGATGCGGCCGAGACTCCTTCTGCCGCTTCCGAACTCTCGGGGGCGGAGTCGGCCGCACCGGTGCACTCGGTCACGGTGCCCGGCCGCTACCAGTACCTGAAGTGGTGGAAATTGGTCCTGGTGATCTTCGGCGTATGGGCCGCGACGGCCGAGGTCGGGCTGAGTCTCTTCTACTGGTGGTACCACACGATCGACAAGGCCCCGGCCGTGTTCATGGTGCTGGTGTACGTAGTCGCGTGCATCGTCGGCGGCGTGATGCTGGCGATGGTGCAAGGCAGGCCGCTGATCTCGGCGCTGTCCATCGCGGTGATGTCGGGACCCTTTGCCTCCGTGGTCGCCGCTGGACCCCTGTACGGCTATTACTACTGCGCCCGCACCAGCCATTGTCTGGTCGGCGTCCTCCCGTATTGACCCATGAGGGTGGGTCCCGTGACCCACGGTGTAGTGCACTGAGAAGTCATCGCCCACTAGTGTGGGCTCGTGACTTCTCACTATGACGTCGTTGTCCTTGGAGCCGGTCCCGGCGGATATGTCGCAGCTATTCGCGCCGCGCAGCTGGGCCTGAACACCGCGGTCGTCGAACCGAAGTACTGGGGTGGAGTCTGCCTCAACGTCGGCTGCATCCCGTCCAAGGCGCTGCTGCGCAACGCCGAACTCGTGCACATCTTCACCAAAGAGGCCAAGACGTTTGGTATCAGCGGCGAGGCGTCTTTCGATTACGGAGTCGCCTTCGACCGCAGCCGCAAGGTGGCCGAGGGCCGCGTCGCCGGCGTGCACTTCCTGATGAAGAAGAACAAGATCACCGAGATCCACGGCTACGGCCGATTCACGGATCCGCGCACGCTCGCGGTCGAGCTCAATGACGGCGGCACCGAAACGGTCACGTTCGACAACATCATCATCGCCACCGGCAGTAGCACGCGCCTGGTTCCCGGCACGTCCCTGTCGGAGAACGTGGTCACCTACGAGGAACTGATCCTGTCCCGCGAGCTGCCGGAGTCGATCATCATCGCCGGTTGCGGAGCGATCGGCATGGAGTTCGGCTATGTGCTGAAGAACTACGGCGTCGACGTGACCGTAGTCGAGTTCTTGTCGCGCGCGCTGCCCAACGAGGACGCCGAGGTGTCCACGGAGGTCGAGAAACAGTTCAAGAAACTCGGCGTCAAGATCCTGACCGCAACCTTGGTCGAGTCCATCACCGACGATGGGTCCGTGGTCCGGGTAGCGATAAGCAAGGACGGTAAGTCCGAGGAACTGAAGGCCGAAAAGGTGTTGCAGGCCATCGGGTTTGCGCCCAACGTCGAGGGCTTCGGATTGGACAAGGCCGGGGTCGCGCTGACCGACCGCAGGGCCATCGGGATCACCGACTACATGCGCACCAACGTCGACCACATCTACGCGATCGGCGACGTCACCGGGAAGCTGATGCTGGCCCACGTCGCCGAGGCCATGGGTGTGGTCGCGGCCGAAACCATCGCCGGCGCAGAGACTTTGGCGCTCGGCGACTACCGGATGCTGCCGCGTGCGACGTTCTGCCAGCCCAACGTCGCCAGCTTCGGGCTGACCGAGGAGCAAGCTCGGGAGGAAGGCTACGACGTGGTGGTGGCCAAATTCCCGTTCACCGCCAACGCGAAAGCGCACGGCGTGGGCGACCCCAGCGGCTTCGTCAAGCTGATCGCCGACGCCAAGTACGGCGAATTGATCGGCGGACACCTGGTCGGCCATGACGTGTCCGAGCTGCTGCCCGAACTCACCCTGGCGCAGAAATGGGACCTGACCGCCAGCGAACTCGCCCGCAACGTGCACACCCACCCGACCATGTCCGAGGCACTGCAGGAGTGCTTCCACGGCCTGACCGGCCACATGATCAACTTCTGAGCCGGGCGATGACTCGCGGCGAGACCATCATCGGTGCCATCGGCGGTGCGGCCACCGGTTATGTCCTGTGGCTGATTGCCATTTCGATCGTGGGCGACAACGCGACGGTGGGCAACTGGGGTCCACCGGTGTTGCTGGGGTCGGCGCTGCTGGGAGTCGTCGCCGCGATTTGGGGTTGGCGGCTACGCCGGCGCCGCAAGTATCTGTGGGCGGCGTTTGCGTTCGACTTGCCGATCCTGCCGGTGGTTCTGACGCTGGCCGTGCTCGCCGACGTCTACGCCTGAGGCGTCACCTCGGGTTGTCCAACTCGATGTTCAGCGCGGTTATCGTCGCGGCCAGCCCGTCGTATTGCGTTGCGAGCAAGCAGAATTCGATGAGTCGACGCCGGTCGAGGTGCATCGCCAGTTGCTGCCAGGTGCCCTCGCTGATCGACCGGTTCTTGATCAGCTCATCGGTCGCGTTCAGCAGCGCCTGCTGGCGGGCGCTCAGTATCACCCGGGGGCCGTCGCCGTCCGGAACGTCGGGCCAGGCGAATATCGTCGCCTGCACGTGAGCGTCCAGGCCGTATTGGCGTCCCATCCGTCGATGGTGCTGCAGCTCGTATTCGCTCGAGCGCAGATGCGCGACGCGCAGGATCACCAATTCGGTATCCACGCGGGGCAGCCGGCCGCGCAGCAGCCGCCCGCCATAGAGGGACCAAGCCCAGAACAGCCCTTGGCGCTGACCGAGCGTGGTGAACAGATGCATCTCCGGTGCGGAGACCGTGCGTGCGGCCGCCTTCGCGAGCACCCAGTTGATCGGCCCCAGCCGGCGCAGCTTGGTGCTGGACGGGATGCGGGCGTCGCTCATGGCTGCTTCACCAAGTACGGAGACACCGTGCTGCGGTGTTCATCGAGATCGAGCGCGCGGCCCAAAGCCGGGAAGGCTCGCTGTGGACAGTTATCGCGTTCGCAGACACGGCAACCCGCACCGATGGGTGTGGCAACGTCTCCCGACAAGTCGAGTCCTTCCGAGTAGACGAGCCGGTGCGCGTGCCGCAGCTCGCAGCCCAGCCCGATCGCGAAGGTTTTACCTGGCTGACCATACCGGGCAGCGCGGCGCTCGACGGTGCGGGCCACCCACATGTAGTTGCGTCCGTCGGGCATCTGGGCGATCTGAACCAGGATCTTGCCCGGGTTGGCAAACGTCTCGTAGACGTTCCACAGCGGGCAGGTCCCGCCGCTGGAGGAGAAGTGAAAACCTGTGGCGGACTGACGTTTTGACATATTGCCGGCGCGATCCACCCGGACGAACGAGAACGGCACACCCCGCATCGACGGTCGTTGCATCGTCGAAAGCCGGTGTGCGATGGTCTCGTAGCTGACCGAATAGAACGCCGACAGCCGCTCGACGTCGTAGCGGAAATTCTCGGTGACGTCGTGGAATTGGCGGTAGGGCAGCACCGCGGCGGCGGCGAAATAATTGGCCAGACCGAGCCGGGCCAGCGTGTGGGACTCGTCGCTGGTGAATTTGCCCTCGGCGACCATGCCGTCGATCAGGTCACCGAACTCGAGGTAGGCCAATTCGGCGGCCATCTTGAAGACCTGCTGGCCCAGCGAGAGGTGGTTGCTCATCTCCAGCGTCTTGGTCTTGGGCTCGAAGCGGTGCAGCACGGTGTCGCCGAGATCGATGCGCCTGTTGATGTGTACGCCGTGCACCTCGGTGAGCCGCCGCGTCAGCTCGCGGGCCAGGTCGCCGTGGTTCAGCCGGGTGTGGATCGTGAGGTCTTCGGCGGCGGTGTCCAGCTCATGCAGGTAGTTCTGCCGTTGGTAGAAGTAGTCGCGCACCTCTTCGTGCGGCATGGTGATCGATCCGCTGCCACTGCCGTCGAAGAAGCGCTCCTCGGTGGCCGCGGCCAGCTGCGCGGTGGTGATCCGGTAGCGCCGGTGCAGGTTGACCACCGCGCGGGCCAGGGCGGGATGGGCGTTGACCATGTCGGCGACCTCGGGCGGATCGACGTTGATGTCCAGATCGCGATCCATGGTCACCTCGCGCAGCTCGGCGACCAGGCGGGTGTCGTCCTGGGAGGCGAAGAAGGTCGCGTCGACACCGAATACCTCGCTGATCCGCAGCAGCACGGCCACCGTCAGCGGGCGAACGTCGTGCTCGATCTGGTTGAGGTAGCTCGGCGAGATCTCGAGCATCTGGGCCAGCGCGGCCTGCGAGAACCCGCGCTCGTTGCGCAGCTGGCGAACGCGTGAGCCAACAAACGTTTTGGACATTTAACCTAGCCTACCTGCACTGCAAAGGATGGGTTCGCAGACTTGGCAGCCAACACGCGACTCCGTCGGGTTTGGTGTTTGTCCGTCGTCATTGGCATGATTCGCATCGGGGTCTCGGGTAAACCCCGGGACAACCGACGCAAGTCATTGGGGAGCGAAGTCGTGAGCCTGGACAAATCAATGATGCCGGTGCCCGACGGTCACCCCGACGTGTTCGACCGCGAATGGCCGCTTCGGGTCGGCGACATCGACCGCACCGGCCGGTTGCGGTTGGACGCGGCGTGCCGGCACATTCAGGACGTCGGGCAGGACCAGCTGCGCGAGATGGGCTTCGAGGACACCCATCCGCTGTGGATCGTCCGCCGCACGATGGTCGACCTGCTGCGTCCGATTGAGTTCCAGGACATGCTGCGGTGTCGCCGGTGGTGTTCGGGCACCTCGAACCGGTGGTGTGAGATGCGGGTTCGCGTCGACGGACGCAAGGGCGGCCTGATCGAATCCGAGGCCTTCTGGATCAACATCAACCGGGAAACCCAGATGCCGTCGCGCATCTCCGACGACTTCCTCGAGGGCCTGTACACGACCACGTCCGTCGATCGGCTGCGGTGGAAGGGCTATCTCAAGCCGGGCAGCCGCGACGATGCGTCGGAGATCCACGAGTTTCCGCTCCGGGTCACCGACATCGACCTGTTCGACCACATGAACAACTCCGTGTATTGGTCCGTCATCGAGGACTATCTCGCGTCGCACCTGGAACTGACGCGGGGGCCGCTGCGCGTCACCATCGAGCACGAGGCCCCGGTGGCGCTGGGCGACAAGCTGGAGATCATCTCGCACGTTCATCCGGCCGGATCGACCGATCAATTCGGCGCCGGGCTGACCGATCGCCCTGTTACAACGCTCACATATGCGGTCGGAGAAGAGACCAAAGCGGTCGCTTCGCTCTTCAATCTCTAACCGGACAAGCGTCCCGTTAAATTAGCTGCTGACCTGCGGATTCTAGTTACTGGCCGGTAGCTTCTGAAACGGTTCAGTTCCCGTACACCTTCGCAAACTTTGCTAAACCGGGGCGTCGTCGTGGCCTAAATTGGCAATTGAAATGGGTGGACCTGCATCAACAGGCTGTGCCATCGTCGTGTTAGCACACGAGCGAAGTTGAGCCCTCAGCACCGCCAGACGGCGGTACGGCCGCACTGATTCAGAACCAAAGGAGTAGCCCCAATGTCTGTCGTTGGCACCCCGAAGAGCGCCGAGCAGATCCAGCACGACTGGGACACCAACCCGCGCTGGAAGGACACCAGCCGCACCTACACCGCCCAGGATGTCGTGGCCCTGCAGGGCAGCGTCGTCGAGGAGCACACCCTGGCCCGCCGCGGCGCCGAGGTGCTGTGGGAGCAGTTGCACGACCTGGAGTACATCAACGCCCTGGGCGCCCTGACCGGCAACATGGCCGTGCAGCAGGTGCGCGCAGGCCTGAAGGCCATCTACCTGTCCGGTTGGCAGGTCGCCGGTGACGCCAACCTGTCCGGCCACACCTACCCCGACCAGAGCCTGTACCCGGCCAACTCGGTGCCGCAGGTCATCCGTCGTATCAACAACGCGCTGCTGCGCGCCGACGAGATCGCCAAGGTCGAGGGTGACCGGTCGGTGGAGAACTGGCTGGCGCCGATCGTCGCCGACGGCGAGGCCGGCTTCGGTGGCGCTCTCAACGTGTACGAGCTTCAGAAGGCGATGATCGCCTCAGGCGTCGCGGGGTCGCACTGGGAAGATCAGCTGGCTTCGGAGAAGAAATGCGGTCACCTCGGTGGCAAGGTGCTGATCCCGACTCAGCAGCACATCCGCACCCTGACTTCGGCGCGTCTGGCGGCCGACGTCGCCGGTGTGCCGACGGTCGTGATCGCCCGCACCGACGCCGAGGCTGCGACCTTGATCACCTCGGACGTCGACGAGCGTGACCAGCCGTTCATCACCGGTGAGCGGACCAAGGAAGGCTTCTACCGCGTCCGCAACGGCCTCGAGCCGTGCATCGCGCGGGCCAAGGCCTACGCGCCGTATTCCGACCTGATCTGGATGGAGACCGGAACCCCGGACCTCGAGCTCGCGGCCAAGTTCGCCGAGGGCGTCAAGTCCGAGTTCCCCGACCAGATGCTGGCCTACAACTGCTCGCCTTCCTTCAACTGGCGCAAGCACCTGGACGACTCCACCATCGCGAAGTTCCAAAAAGAGCTTGGCGCAATGGGATTCAAGTTCCAGTTCATCACGCTGGCCGGCTTCCACGCGCTGAACTACTCGATGTTCGATCTGGCCTACGGCTACGCCCGCAACCAGATGAGCGCTTACGTCGAGCTGCAGGAGCGCGAGTTCGCCGCCGAGGAGCGTGGCTACACCGCGACCAAGCACCAGCGCGAGGTCGGTGCCGGTTACTTCGACCGCATCGCCACCACGGTGGACCCGACGTCGTCGACCACCGCGCTGACCGGCTCCACCGAAGAGGGTCAGTTTCACTGAGGACGAGCGGGCGTAAGCCCGCGAGGAGGAAGTGAAACCGACAGCTGAAGTCACTGAGGACGAGCGGGCGTAAGCCCGCGAGGAGGAAGTGAAACCGACAGCTGAAGTCACTGAGCCCAGCTGCGCAACTCGCGGCTGAAGTAGCATAGGCCCCGCCCGGCGATCCTGGGCGGGGCCTATTGCGGTGTAAGACAATACGACTGGAGAGAAACGCAGTGAGCGACAAAGGGATTCAGCGGGTTGGGGTCGTCGGGGCCGGCCAGATGGGGTCCGGAATCGCCGAAGTCTCGGTCCGCGCCGGCGTCGCCGTCACGGTGTACGAGACCACCGAGGCGCTGATCACGGCGGGCCGCAACCGCATCGTGAAGTCGCTGGAGCGAGGCGTCAGCGCGGGCAAGGTAACCGAGCGGGAGCGTGACCGCGCCCTGAGCCAGCTCACCTTCACGACCGACCTGAAGGACCTCGGCGACCGCCAGCTGGTGATCGAGGCGATCGTCGAGGACGAGGCCGTCAAGGCCGAGGTCTTCGCGAAACTCGACGAGGTGATCACCGATCCCGACGCGGTGCTCGCGTCGAACACCTCAAGCATTCCGATCATGAAGATCGCTGCGGCCACCAAGAACCCCCAGCGAGTGTTGGGCCTGCATTTCTTCAACCCGGTGCCGGTGCTGCCGCTGGTCGAACTGGTCAGCACGCTGGTCACCGACCAAGCCGCCGCCGCTCGTACCGAGGAGTTTGCCAGCGCGGTGCTGGGCAAGCAGGTGGTGCGCTGTTCCGACCGATCCGGATTCGTGGTGAACGCCCTCCTGGTGCCCTATCTGCTGTCGGCCATCCGGATGGTGGAGGCGGGATTCGCCACCGTCGAGGATGTGGATAAGGCGGTGGTTGCCGGCCTGTCGCACCCGATGGGCCCGCTGCGGCTGTCGGATCTTGTTGGATTGGACACACTGAGACTGATCGCCGACAAGATGTTCGAGGAATTCAAGGAGCCACACTACGGTCCGCCTCCGCTGCTGCTCCGGATGGTGGAGGCGGGCATGTTGGGCAAGAAATCGGGTCGGGGCTTTTACGCGTACTGAACCGGATTTGCAAATTTTTCCCGACCTGCGCATTGACACAGTGAGAGCAATGTGAACACGTCGGGTATCATTTTCGCGGTCACCAAACCGAGAGGTATCTATCTAGCATGACGCAGCTCAGGCCGTATTACGAAGAGTCGCAGTCCATCTACGACGTCTCGGACGAGTTTTTCGCACTGTTCCTGGACCCGACGATGGGTTACACGTGCGCTTACTTCGAGCACGACGACATGACTTTGGAAGAGGCGCAGAACGCGAAGTTCGACCTGGCGCTCGGCAAGCTGAACCTCGAGCCCGGCATGACGCTGCTCGACATCGGCTGCGGCTGGGGCGGAGCGCTGGCGCGGGCGATCGAGAAGTTCGACGTCAACGTCATCGGAATCACGCTGAGCCGCAACCAGTTCGAGTACAGCAAGGCCAAGCTGGCCAAGATCCCCACCGACCGCACCGTCGAGGTGCGGCTGCAGGGCTGGGAAGAATTCGAGGACCGGGTCGACCGGATCGTCACCATCGGCGCCTTCGAGGCGTTCAAGATGGAGCGTTATGCCGCGTTCTTCGACCGTTCTTACAACGTCCTTCCGGACGACGGCCGAATGTTGCTGCACACGATTTTGACGTATCAATGGCAACAGATGCCCGCACTCGGCATCAAGCTGACCATGCGCGACATCCGATTCGCGCGATTCATCGGCACGGAGATTTTCCCGGGCGGACAGTTGCCGGCGCAGGAAGATATTTTCAAATTTAGCCAGGACGCCGGGTTCTCAGTCGAAAGAGTGCAGTTGCTGCGCGAGCACTATGCACGAACGCTGAACATCTGGGCCACCAATCTTGAGGCCAACAAGGACAAGGCCATCGCCATCCAGTCCCAAGAGGTCTATGACCGCTACATGCACTACTTGACGGGGTGCGAGGACTTCTTCATCAAGGGCATCAGCAACGTGGGGCAGTTCACCCTCGTGAAGTGACGGGTCAACGCCCGGGCCATGCCCGGGGGTGGTCGAACCCCAAGCGGTCTGGTTACTTCTCCAGCGTGAACTGGTCGACGTCGGTGTAGCCCTGGCGGAACAGGTTCGCGCAACCGGTCAAGTACTTCATGTAGCGGTCATAGACCTCTTGGGACTGGATCGCGATCGCCTTGTCCCTCTTGGCTTCCAGCGCGGTGGCCCACATGTCCAGGGTGCGCGCGTAATGCAGCTGCAAGGACTGGATCCGGGTGAGCTTAAAGCCGGCATCGCAAGCGTGCTCTTCCACCAACGCAGGCGTGGGCAGCCAGCCGCCGGGGAAAATCTCGGCCAGGATGAACTGCGTGAAGTGAACGACCTCGTGGGTCAACGGCAGCCCCTTTGCCCTGGCTTCCTTGAACGCGGGGCGCACGATGGTGTGCAGCATCATCACGCCGTCGGCCGGCAGCACCGAGTACGCCATCTCGAAGAACGGGGCCCAACGCGCGCGGCCGAAGTGCTCGAATGCGCCGATCGAAACGATCCGGTCGACCGGCTCGTCGAACTTCTCCCAGCCTTCCAGCAGCACTCGACGGGTGCGCTTGGTGTCCAGCTCATCGAACGATTTCTGAACGTGCTCGGCCTGGTTCTCCGACAACGTCAGACCCACGACGTTGACGTCGTATTTCTCGATGGCCCGCCGCAGGGTGGCACCCCAGCCGCAGCCGATGTCCAGCAGCGTCATCCCGGGCTCGAGGCGCAACTTGGACAGCGACAAGTCGATCTTGGCGAGCTGCGCCTCTTGCAGGGTCATGTCGTCCCGCTCGAAGAACGCGCAGCTGTAGGTCTTGGATGGGTCCAGAAAGAGCCGGAAGAAGTCGTCAGACAGGTCGTAGTGCGCCTGCACGTTGCCGAAATGGGGCGTGAGCTGCACGGACATAACGAAAGGAGCCTTTCTTTATCCCGGAGGGGGGACGAATTGGGAGGGGCGCCCATCGCCTCCGCTGCATGCCCTCTGCATGCGATCGGGGTTCAACCGGTACAGGTCGTGTATGCGGTCGAGTCATAGGGTCACATGAGACGGGCGTGTTGCACAAAACGAGCGGCACGCCAGAGCCGGTTTAGGGCTCTCGTGGCGGCACGATCGGCGACGGATGCGGCTCCGCGCGGAACTTCTCCAGTGACCCGCCGACTTCGACAATTCCGCACAGTGCATTCCAGCTGAGCATGGTCAGGTAGTCGATCAGTTCGTCTCTGGTCATCCGCGGGTTCGACATCCACGAGTGCGTGGCCAACTGCACACCGCCGACGATCAGGTAGGACCAGGGCTCCGCGCCACCGGTGTCCATCCCGGCCTGCTCCATGCGGCGGCGAAGCATCACCGCGATCATGCGGGCAATGATTCGCTCGGAGTCGGCGATCACCTTGCTTTTGCTGGCGGAGCTGTTCGCCATCACGAACCGGTAGGGCTCGGGTTCGTTCGCGACGGTGTCGACATAGACGCGGATGACCGCGCGGGTCAGGTCGATGCCATCGAGATTGGAGGACAGCGCCGCGGCCATGTTCGGAATCAGCGTGGTCTGCGCGATCCGGCGCATCACGGCGGTCGTCAGGTCGTTCTTGTCGACGAAGTAGCGGTACAGAACCGTCTTGGACACGCCGATCTCCGCGGCGATCTCGTCCATGCTCAGGTAGCGGCCGAGTCGGCGAATCGCCTCGATCGTGCCGTCAACCAGCTCGTTGCGGCGCTCCACTTTGTGTTGATGCCAGCGTCGCTTACGACCGTCCGTTTTAACGATTACAGCCGGGATTTGTTCTGTCACTATCGACGATTCCCATTCCCTAGACGCCCCCGATAGTACGGCGTTGGGGAGTCGTTTTGGCGGATGAGACCTCTCGGAAAGCGACTTCTTCAACCGTGTAGTAACACTAACTGGCTCGCGCGATACATGATGGTGTGGTGGTACACAGAGCCTCACCAGGAGCCGAGGCATCCGGCTCGGCCGCCTCGCGGCCGCAGCCAACCATGCCTTCGGTCCCGGCGGGTCGGCCCCACACGTCCCTCGCGGAATCATTCGCTGGAGCCGATCCGGAGGCGGACGCGCAGCGGCGGGTAGGGCTGCGCCGGATGAAATTGGTGGCGCTGGGTTTCTTGGTGGGTGCCACCGGCGTGTTCCTCGCCTGCCGATGGGCGCAGGCGCAAGGCAGCGTGGGCGTCTGGGTCGGCTATGTCGGCGCGGCCGCCGAGGCCGGCATGGTGGGTGCCCTCGCGGACTGGTTCGCGGTGACCGCGCTGTTCAAGCACCCCTTGGGCATACCGATCCCGCACACCGCGATCATCAAGCGGAAGAAGGACCAGCTCGGCGAGGGCCTGGGAACCTTTGTGCGGGAGAACTTCCTGTCGCCGGCGGTGGTGGAGACGAAGCTGCGCGACGCCCAGGTGCCCGGTCGGCTCGGCAAGTGGCTCTCGGAGAGGGCGCACGCCGAGCGGGTGGCGAGCGAGGCAGCGACGGTGCTTCGCGTGCTCGTCGAGCTGCTGCGTGACGAGGACGTCCAGCAGGTGATCGACCGGATGATCGTGCGGCGCATCGCCGAACCCCAGTGGGGGCCGCCGGTGGGCCGGGTGCTGGCGACGCTGCTCGCCGAGCACCGACAGGAAGCCCTGATCCAGCTGCTCGCCGACCGGGCGTTTCAGTGGTCGTTGAACGCGGGCGAAATCATCCAGCGCGTGGTCGAGCGTGACTCGCCGACCTGGTCGCCACGATTCGTCGACCATCTCGTCGGCGACCGCATCCATCGCGAACTGATGGACTTCACCGACAAGGTGCGGCGCAACCCGGACCACGAATTGCGCCGTTCGGCGACCCGCTTCCTGTTCGAATTCGCCGACGATCTGCAACACGACCCGGACACCATCGCGCGCGCCGAGACGATCAAAGAGCAGCTGATGGCGCGCGACGAGATCGCCAACGCGGCCGCGACGGCGTGGACGACGCTGAAACGGTTGGTGCTCGAGGGGGTCGACGATCCGTCCAGCGCGTTGCGCACCCGCATCGCGGACACCGTCGTTCGCATCGGGGAGTCCCTGCGCGACGACGCCGAGCTGCGCGACAAGGTCGACACCTGGATCGCGCGGGCCGCTCAGCATCTGGTCTCGCAGTACGGGGTCGAGATCACCGCGATCATCACCGACACGATCGAACGCTGGGATGCCGAGGAGGCGAGTCGGCGGATCGAACTGCACGTGGGACGTGACCTGCAGTTCATTCGGATCAACGGCACCGTGGTCGGGTCACTGGCGGGGCTGGTGATCTACGCCGTGGCGCGACTGTTTTTCTAGGGCTGCTAACTACTGCTTGCAAATGCAAGCACATGTCCGTAGGCTCTGAACCTGTCAAGGTCGGCCATCGGACCCAAGGAGCACGCAATGCCACCGGAGGAGACGCTGTCGGCCAAGGTGTCGACTGCGGCTTCCGACATCGGCAGCTTCATCAGAAGCCAGCGTGAGCTCGCCCAGGTCTCGGTGCGACAACTCGCCGAACTGGCCGGTGTCAGCAATCCCTACCTGAGCCAGGTCGAGCGCGGACTGCGCAAACCCTCTGCCGACGTGCTTAGTCAAATCGCCAAAGCGCTGCGGGTCTCCGCCGAAGTCCTCTACGTGCGGGCCGGGATTCTCGAGCCAAGCGACAAGAGCCAGGTGCGCGACGCGATCATCACCGACACGGCGATCACCGAGCGTCAGAAGCAGGTTCTGCTCGACGTTTACGCCTCATTTGCCCAGCAAAACGAACCGATCCATCAGGAGTGTCCGCCAGATTCCGATAGCCACGAGTGAAGTAGCCCGGCCAGGCGGGCTCAGCTGCGAATTCGCCTGAGTTCGAGTTGGTGACGTATATCCTAACGGCCGCCGGGTTACCCAGAAGGGAAGTGACGCACCGGTTCCTCGGTGTGGCGCCCGCGCCCAGCCGCTCGATCGTCAACCCGACCCGACCAACCAGGAGGTTTCCCGGCAAGCCGCGTGCCATGTCAATCCGCGGGTCTTGACTACTCCTCGACAGAGGAGCCGACGCTTGCCCCGACTTCCAAACCACACACCGAAAACGTTGAGTACGACAACCACCATGAGTTGAGAACGACAACCACCATGAAAGGAAACACCATGGCTGAAAACACCAACATCGAAGAACTGAAGGCGCCGTTGCTGGCGGCTCTGGGCGCAGCAGACCTGGCCCTGGCCACCGTGAACGAGCTGATCGGCAACCTGCGTGACCGGGCGGAAGACACCCGCACCGACACCCGCAGCCGGGTCGAGGAGAGCCGCGCTCGCATCGCCAAGCTGCAGGAGGACCTGCCCGAGCAGTTCACCGACCTGCGCGAGCGTTTCACCCCCGAGGAGCTGCGTAAGGCTGCCGAGGGCTACCTGGACGCCGCGACCAACCGCTACAACGAGCTGGTCGAGCGGGGCGAGGCCGCGCTGCAGCGGCTGCGCAGCCAGCGGCCGTTCGAGGAGACCACGGCTCGCGCCGAGGGCTACGTCGACCAGGCCGTCGAGCTGACCCAGGAGGCGCTGGGCACCGTGGCCACGCAGACCCGCGCGGTCGGCGAGCGTGCGGCCAAGCTGGTCGGCATCGAGCTGCCCAAGAAGGCCGAGTCGGCCGGCAAGGCAGTGAAGAAGGCTCCGTCCAAGAAGGCTCCCGCGAAGAAGGCCCCGGCCAAGAAGGCTCCGGCCAAGAAGACCGCGGCCAAGAAGGTCACCCAGAAGTAGTTCGGATTCCGAGTTGCCCTTCGGGGCAACTCGGATTCGACGTTTACGACGCTGCCCGCATACCCTTAAGTCGTGAGCCACCTCGTGGGTACCGTCATGTTGGTCTTGCAGATCGGCGTCCTGGTGATGTCGGTGTACGCGTTCGTGCACGCGGCCATGCAGCGCCCCGACGCCTACACCGCCGCGGAAAAGCTGACCAAGCCGGTGTGGCTGGTGATCCTGGGGCTGGCCGTTGCGCTGACCTCCATCCTGAGCTTCGTTTTCGGCGTGCTCGGCATGGCGATTGCCGCCTGCGCGGCAGGCGTGTATCTGGTCGACGTGCGGCCCAAACTCCTGGAAATTCAGGGTAAGTCGCGCTGACGCGATGAAGGCCCTGCTGACCGCGTCCGCGGCGGCGGTTGTCGCCCTGCTGGGCTCACTCCCGGAAACGGCGTCCGCCGATCCCGGAACCGAGACGCCAAATCCGGTGTACTCCCCGCCGTTTGTCGATCACACCGCATGGGTGCAGTGGGGTCGGCTGACCATTCTGCGGGTCTTTCCCACGCCATCCGGGCGACTGGCCTCCCGACCGCCCGGCACGGCAGGTGCGGCCGACGAGGCCTGGTCCGAGGTGCTGACGATGGCACCGGACGCCGACACCCCCGGCATGCGTGCGCAATTCATCTGCCATTGGCAATTCGCCGAAATGGCGCAACCCGGCAAGACCAGCTGGAACCTCGAGCCATGGCGACCAGTCGTCGACGACGCCGAGATGTTCGCCTCCGGCTGCAATCCCGGTGGTCCGGAAGAACCGTTCTCGTGACGTTGAATCGAGAGCAGCTGGCGGCACTCGTCGATCACACCTTGCTCAAACCCGAGGCCACCGACGCTGATGTCGTCGCGCTGATGGCGGAAGCCGCCGACCTGGGTGTCTATGCGGTGTGCGTATCTCCGTCGATGGTGGAGGTCGCCGTGGCGGCCGGAAGCGTGCGGGTCGCGACGGTGGCGGGCTTCCCGTCGGGCAAGCACGTGTCGGCGGTCAAGGCGCAGGAGGCTGCCCACGCGGTGGCATCCGGTGCGAACGAAGTCGACATGGTCATCGACGTGGGCGCCGCGTTGGCCGGAGAGCTGGACGCGGTGCGCTCCGACATCGCCGCGGTGCGTGCCGCGATCCCGGCCGCCGCACTCAAGGTGATCGTGGAATCGGCTGTGCTGCTGGGCGATTCGGACGGGCGCACGCTGACCGAGGTCTGTCGCGCCGCCGAGGAGGCCGGCGCGGACTTCGTCAAGACGTCGACTGGGTTTCACCCCGCGGGCGGGGCATCGGTGCGCGCGGTCGCGTTGATGGCCGAGACCGTCGGCGGTCGCCTCGGGGTCAAAGCCAGCGGTGGAATCCGCACCGCCGCCGACGCGATCGCGATGGTGGACGCCGGTGCGACCAGGCTCGGCCTATCCGGCACCCGGGCGGTCCTCGACGGACTCGGCTAGAACCCGGCGCCTAGATGTTGGCGAAGCAGGAGTTGTTGTTGCCGGCGGGAATGGTGGCGTTCTGGGTCGAGAAGTGACTCGTCACGCCGGTAGACGTCACCTGCACGCTGTCCGCGTGGATACCCAGCGGGTAATTGCCGGTCAGGTTCGCGGTGTACGTGTCGAGCGTCGATTGCACGCTCTCTCTCGGCATCGTGAAGCCGAGCGCGTTGAAGCTCTGGATCTGCAGCTTGATCCCGTTGCCGGACACCACTGGCTTGGTTGTGATGTCGTCGAGCATTCCCTTCAGCTCGATGGTGCCGTCCGCGGGATGGGTGATCACGCTGTTGGTGACGAACGGGCCCAGCACCGGTATCGCGTTCTGCACCGACTGCTTGATGCCGTCACTCGTCCAGGTGATGGTCGCGTCGAGGGACCCGATGGTGCCCTTGGACGACTCGGTCCTGTTCAGCTTGACGTCGTTGATGCTGATGTCGATCTTCATGCCTTTGGCATCGCGGATCTGGTTGCCCGCCGTCGACACCGAGATGTTCGTGAAATGCTGTGTCGCGAGCTGCCACAGCAGCAGCGGCGCTACCCCGAACGACGCAGTCGCCTGATCCTTGACCTCGCACGCCACCGCCTCGGCAACCTTGGTGTCGGCCACGTGCCGGGCGTACAGCTCGCCTCCGATCAGCCCCGCGACGACCAGCGAAACCACGATGATGCCGATCAGGACGATGGACAGCGGGTCGCGAAGTCTTTTCTTCTTCTTCGATGCGGGCTCTTCGCCGGGCGTGGCGATCCGCTCTGTCGGACCCGCCGGCGGGGGCGGCGGTGGGTAGCCGGCCTGCTGGGTGTCCGCGCCGGCCGGGTAATGCGCCTGCGTCGCGGTGTTCGGGGACGCGGCCGCATCGCCGGCGCCTAGCCCCTCGGTGGGGCCTTCAGTGGAGGTAGGCCCGAACGGACCCTGATCCCCGGGACGAGCCCACGACGACGGGCCCTCGTTCGGTGGTCCTTGCGGGTTCGTCACCCGACCGATTCTGCCCTATCCCTACGAGCAAAGTCGGACTGGTTGCGGAGCACTGCGATGCTGTCCCGGGCCGTCGCGACCTTGTCGATGTCGATGTCGGCAACCACCAGTTGCGGGTCTGCGCCGGCCGAGGCGACCACCTCACCCAGTGGTGAGGCCACCAGACTGCCGCCGACCCCCAGCGGCGCACCGGAGGCAGATCCCGAGCCGGCCAGGGTGTCACCGGGATCGGCCTGACCGGCCGCGGCGACGTAGCTCATCGAGTCCAGCGCACGCGCGCGGGCCAGTAACGTCCACTGCTCGAGTTTTCCGGGGCCCGAGCCCCAGGACGCGCAGACGGCGATGAGCTGGGCCCCGCGCCGGGCGAGCTCGGTGTAGAGCTCGGGAAAGCGGATGTCGTAGCAAACGCTCAGGCCCACCCCCACCCCGTCGACCGTGATCACCACCGGTTCCCGGCCGGGCGCGACGGTATGCGACTCAGTAAAGCCGAACGCGTCGTAGAGATGGATCTTGTCGTAATGGGTGTCCGGCCGGTTGGGACTGCCCGGACCCGCCGTGATCAGCGTGTTCGTCACTCGTCCGTCGCCGGCCGGGGTGAACATTCCGGCAATCACCGTGATGCCGGAGTCAGTCGCGATCCGCCGGACACCGTCCGCCCACGGTCCGTCGACGGGCTCGGCAATTGGTCCCAGCGGGACGCCGAATCGGCACATGGTCGCTTCGGGAAACACCACCAGGGTGGCGCCGGCGTCGGCCGCCCGGGCGGTGTAATCGCGCACCTGCTGCAGGTTCGCCGCCGGATCGCTGCCACTGAGCATTTGCGCCAACGCGATTCGCATGGCCGCCAGCTTAGGAGTGAATCACGCGTTGTTGGTGATCCACTCGGTGGTGAAGCGATGTTCTCTGCTCACCAGCTCGGCCAGATGAGTGCCGATGATCCTTTCGACCTTGCCGCCGATGAGGGGGATCCGGACGTGGATGGTGACCCGGAACGTCAGGCGCGCGCCGCCGCGAGCGATCGGCGACAGCTCGGCGATGCCCGACACGTTCACCGGAGTGTCCACGATCGAGCCCTTGATGGACGCCATCGCGGTGCCGTCGTTGACCGGTCCCCACGTCTCTTCGCGTTTGAAATGCAGATCGCCGCGGTGCAGCTGGGTGACCATGGCCGGCAGGTTGTGGCTGCGCAGTTCCTGCAGCGTCACCACTTCGATGGTGCCGTCGTCCCCGGATTCACCACCTACCAGGATCGACTCCAGCCTCGCCTCGTCGACCGGAAGGTCGGCCAGCCTCGCCAGCCAGTAGTCCGCCTCACCGAACGCCCGATGAAGTTTTTCGACGCTGTCCGCATAGTCCGCGGACAAGTCGAATGAGCGGGGCATAGCTGGTCAGGCTACCGTTACGGGCCATGAAAGCCAGCGATGCCGGATCGCTCTTCGCTGGTGCGCGCGTCGCCGAGGCGGTGCCGTTGGCGCCGCTGACCACTTTGCGGGTGGGTCCGGTCGCGAGACGCCTGATTACCTGCACCAGCAGCGAGCAAGTCGTCGCCGTGCTGGCCGAGCTGGATTCCGCGAGCCGCGGCCCGGTGCTGGTGTTCGCCGGTGGTTCCAACCTGGTGATCGCCGACGACCTGACCGACCTGACCGCGGTGCAGTTGGCCACGCGCGGGATCACCGTCGACGGCAACCTGGTGCGCGCCGAGGCCGGCGCCCTGTGGGACGACGTCGTGCTCGCGTCCATCGAGCACGGGCTGGGCGGGCTGGAATGCCTGTCCGGCATCCCGGGCTCGGCCGGCGCCACCCCGGTGCAGAACGTCGGGGCCTACGGCGCGGAGGTGTCCGACACCATTACCCGCGTCCGGGTGCTGGATCGCGGCAGCGGCGCGGCGCGCTGGCTACCCGGCGGCGAGCTGGGGTTCGGTTACCGCACCAGCATGTTCAAGCGGGCCGGCGCTCGGCAGGTCCCCGCGGTCGTACTGGAAGTTGAGTTCGCGCTGGACGACTCGGGCCGCAGTGCGCCCTTACGCTATGGCGAGCTCACGACGGCGCTGAACGCGGCCAATGGTGAGCGTGTCGAACCGGGGGCGGTTCGCGAGGCGGTGCTGGCCCTGCGGGCCCGCAAGGGCATGGTGCTCGACGCGGCCGACTACGACACCTGGAGCGTGGGTTCGTTCTTCACCAACCCGGTTGTCGCGCCGGAGGTGTACGAATCGCTGGCCGGCCGGACCGACGGACCGGTGCCGAACTATCCGGCCCCCGACGGCGTCAAGTTGGCCGCCGGCTGGCTGGTGGAGCACGCGGGCTTCGGCAAGGGCTATCCGGACGATCCGTCCGCACGATGCCGGTTGTCGACCAAGCATGCGCTTGCTCTGACCAACCGCGGCAACGCGTCCACCGCGGACGTGATGGCGCTTGCGCGGGCCGTCCGCGACGGGGTCCGCGACGTGTTTGGCATCACACTGGAACCCGAACCTGTCCTGCTCGGCTGCGGGCTGTAGCTGTGAATTTGGTCTAGCTGTACCCTTTCCCGACTTGTCGTGGCGCCGACCGTGTCGTTGTTGCCGGTATCTTTTATAGTCGTGAGTCCATCCGACGCCCAGCCGCCGATTAACCGGCGCTTGGCGTTGGCAGCCCTGGGGTTGGGTGTGTTCGCGCCGAGCGTGCTGGCCGCTTGCGGCGGCACCGTCACCACGCAAGGGCAGAAGAACAAGGAGCAGTCGGCGCCGAATCTGAAGTACCAGCCCGCCGACGCCGCCGCCGACGTGGTTCCGATCGCGCCGGTCAGCGTTACGGTCAGCGACGGCTGGTTCCAGAAGGTGGCGCTGACGAACTCGTCCGGCAAGGCCGTCGCGGGAGCGTTCAACTCCGACCGCACCGTCTACACGACGACCGAGCCGTTGGGCTACGACACGAGCTATAGGTGGAGCGGGTCGGTCGTCGGCCACGACGGCAAGGCCGTTCCCGTCACGGGCAAGTTCACCACCGTGGCGCCCAGCAAGAAGGTCGACGGCGGCTTCCAGTTGGCCGACGGTCAGACCGTCGGCGTCGCCGTGCCGATCATCATCCAGTTCGACGCGCCGATCAGCGACAAGGCCGCCGTCGAGAAGGCCCTGAGCATCACCACCAACCCGCCCGTGGAGGGCAGCTGGGCGTGGCTGCCCGACGAGCAGCAGGGCGCCCGCATCCACTACCGGCCGCGCGAGTACTACCCGGCCGGTACCACCGTCAACGTCGACGCGAAGTTCTACGGGCTGCCGTTCGGCGACGGCGCCTACGGCCTGCAGGACATGTCGTTGAAGATCCAGATCGGCCGCAAGCAGGTGGTCAAGGCCGAGGTGACGTCGCACCGCATCCAGGTCGTCACCGATGCCGGCGTCATCATGGACTTCCCCTGCAGCTACGGCGAAGCCGACAAGGCGCGCAACGTCACCCGCAACGGCATCCACGTGGTCACCGAGAAGTACGCCGACTTCTACATGTCCAATCCCGCCGCCGGCTACAGCCATGTGCACGAACGCTGGGCGGTGCGGATCTCCAACAATGGCGAGTTCATCCACGCCAACCCGATGAGCTCGGGCGCGCAGGGCAACACCAACGTCACCAACGGCTGCATCAACCTGTCGAACGAAGATGCCGCGGAGTACTACCCCACCGCGATCTACGGCGACCCGGTCGAGGTGACCGGCAGCACGATCCAGTTGTCCTACTCCGACGGCGACATCTGGGACTGGGCCGTCGACTGGGACACCTGGGTGGCCATGTCGGCACTGCCGCCGCCGAACGCGCATCCGCCCGCCAGTCAGATCCCCGTCACCGCGCCGGTCACCCCGTCGACCGCGCCGAGTTTGTCGGGCACACCGACCACCACGACGACGACATCGCCTAGCTCCGGCGGTTAAACCGCATCGTGTTGGCCTGGTCGCGCGGCTTCAGGACGATCAGGTCCAAGTCGACATGGGAAGGCCGCGACGCCACGAACCCGATCACCTCGGCCACATCACCGGCCGTCAGCGGCGTGATGCCGTCGTAGACCGTATCCGCGCGCTGCTGATCGCCGTCGAAGCGCACCAGCGAAAACTCGGTTTCCACCGCGCCCGGGGCGATTTCGGTGAGCCGCACCGGCTGCCCCAGTAGCTCCCCCCGCAGCGTGCGGTGCAGCGCGCCCTGGGCGTGCTTGGCCGCCGTGTACCCCGCGCCGTTGTCGTAAACCTCGAACGCGGCCACCGAGGTGACGGTGATGATCAGGCCGTCGCCTGAGTCGACCAGCTTGGGCAGCAGCGCGCGGGTGACCCGCAGCGTGCCAATCACGTTGGTCTCCCACATCCACCGCCAGTGCTCCAGGTCGGCGTCGGCGACGGGGGCCAATCCACGAGCGCCTCCGGCGTTGTTGACCAGCAGGTCGACCCGGCTCAATTTGCGCGCAAGCGCCTCGACCGCCGCATCGTCTGTGACGTCAGCCACAATTGCGGTGCCGTCGATGTCATTCGCGAGGGCATTTATCCGGTCGGCGCGGCGCGCCACCACGACGACGTGAAACCCAAGGGCTGCAAGGGTTTTAGCGGTTGCTTCGCCGATCCCAGAGCTGGCACCAGTGACTACCGCAACCCGTTGATCCGCATTAGTTGAACTCACTGAGCCGATTCTAATAAACGTGCTAAATTCCTGATGTGCACCACAGCGCCCAGTTCAACAACACCGCCGCGTGTCTTTGCGCGGCATGTGCGTGTTGTTGCCGCGCACTTTGCCGCGCCTGAACCCAACACAGGTTGTGGCCAAGACCGGCCATTTGGAACTCGGACAAAGGACGCTCGTGCGCTCGACTTCTCTCGCTCATACCCATCATTCGCCCAGCCGTAAGGGCCACCTGCGGCTGCACCGCCAGATTCTGCCGCCGTCGCTGCACATCTCCGACTCCGCCGCGGCCTCGGTATTCCGGGCGGTCCGGTTGCGCGGCCCGGTCGGTCGCGACGTCATCGCCGGCGTCACGTCGCTGAGCATCGCGACGGTGAACCGGCAGGTCATCGCGCTGCTTGACGCGGGTTTGCTGCGGGAACGCGCCGACCTGGCGGTTTCCGGAGCCATCGGACGCCCTCGGGTGCCGGTGGAGATCAACCATGAACCGTTCGTGACGCTGGGTATCCACATCGGCGCGCGGACCACCAGCATCGTGGCTACCGACCTGTTCGGCCGCACGCTGGACACGGTGGAGACCCCGACGCCGCTGAGCCCCCCGGGGGCCGCGCTGACGTCGCTGGCCGACAGCGCCAGCCGGTACCTGCGGCGCTGGCATCGCCGCCGGGCGCTCTGGGTCGGGGTGGCAATCGGTGGCACGGTCGACGGCGCCACCGGTCACGTCGACCACCCGCGGCTGGGCTGGCGGCAAGCGCCGGTCGGACCGGTGGTGGCCGACGCGCTGAGCCTGCCGGTGTCGGTGGCCTCGCACGTCGACGCGATGGCCGGAGCCGAACTGCTGCTGGGCATGCGGCGGTTCGCGCCGAGCTCGCCGACCAGCCTGTACGTCTACGCGCGCGAGACCGTGGGCTACGCCCTGGTCATCGGCGGACGGGTGCACTGCCCGTCCAGCGGCCCCGGCACCATCGCGGGCCTGCCGGCGCACTCCGAGCTGCTCGGCGGCAGTGGCCAGCTGGAATCCACGGTCAGCGACGAGGCCGTGCTGGCCGCGGCTCGCCGGCTGCGAATTCTGCCCGCGGCTCCCGCGGGCCGTGGCAACGGCGCTGCGACCGCGATCACCGATCTGCTGCGGGTCGCCCGGGCCGGGAACCAGCAGGCCAAGGATCTGCTCGCGGAGCGGGCCCGGGTGCTCGGTGAGGCGGTTGCGCTGCTGCGTGACCTGCTCAATCCCGACGAGCTGGTGGTCGGCGGCCAGGCCTTCACCGAATATCCGGAGGCGATGGAGCAGGTGGAGGAGGCGTTCACCGAGCGCTCGGTGCTGGTGCCGCGGGATATCCGCGTCACCGTCTTCGGTAACCGGGTGCAGGAGGCCGGAGCGGGAATTGTGTCGCTGGGTGGGCTGTATGCCGACCCGCTGGGGGCGATGCGCCGTGCCGGTGTGATCGGCTCCCGGATCCCGGAAATCATCCCGGAGTCTTCCGCCTGAGGCGAACAAGCCGCACGCGGCCTGGGCTGGCTGAAAGCCCGTCCTGTAAAGATGAAAGTGTGCGGCACGACGACGTCCTCCTGCTGAACGATCCGCGCCGGGTCGCGCTGTTGGCAGTGCACACCTCACCCCTGGCCCAACCGGGTACCGGCGACGCCGGCGGGATGAACGTGTACGTGCTGCAAAGTGCGTTGCATCTGGCCCGGCGGGGTATCGAGGTGGAGATCTTCACCCGGGCCACCGCGTCGGCCGATCCGCCGGTCGTGCAGGTAGAGCCCGGCGTGCTGGTGCGCAACGTGGTGGCGGGGCCGTTCGAGGGCCTGGACAAGTACGACCTGCCCACCCAGCTGTGCGCGTTCGCGGCCGGGGTGCTGCGCGCCGAGGCGTCACATGAGCCGGGCTACTACGACATCGTGCACTCGCACTACTGGCTGTCCGGACAGGTCGGCTGGCTGGCCCGCGACCGTTGGGCGGTGCCGCTGGTGCACACCGCGCACACGCTTGCCGCGGTCAAGAACGCGGCGCTGGCCGACGGCGATGCGCCCGAGCCGCCCCTGCGCACCGTGGGGGAGCAGCAGGTCGTCGACGAGGCGGACCGCCTGATCGTCAACACCGATGATGAAGCAAGGCAATTGATTTCGATTCATCATGCCGATCCGGAGCGGATCGACGTGGTTCATCCCGGCGTCGACCTGGAGGTGTTCCGTCCGGGTGATCGCCGCGCGGCCCGGGCCGCACTGGGTCTGCCGCTCGACGAACAGATCGTGGCGTTCGTCGGACGAATCCAGCCGCTGAAGGCACCCGACATCGTGCTGCGGGCCGCGGCGAAACTGCCGGGGGTGCGCATCGTGGTGGCCGGTGGGCCGTCGGGCAGTGGCGTGGCCACCCCGGGCGGGCTGGTTCGCCTGGCCGACGAACTCGGGATCACGGCGCGGGTGACACTCCTGCCGCCGCAGTCACGGGAGAATCTGGCCACGTTGTTCCAGGCTGCGAATCTTGTTGCGGTGCCGAGCTATTCGGAGTCGTTCGGCTTGGTCGCCGTCGAGGCGCAGGCCTGCGGCACCCCGGTGGTGGCGGCCGCGGTCGGCGGGCTGCCGGTCGCGGTGCGCGACGGTGTCACCGGCTCGCTGGTTTCCGGGCATGGCGTCGACGACTGGGCGCACGCGCTCGATGAGCTGTTGCGGTCCGACGACACGCCGCAGGGCACGGCGATGAGCCGGGCCGCGGCCGCACACGCCGCGACGTTCTCCTGGGAAAACACCACCGACGCGCTGCTGACCAGCTATCGGCGGGCCATCGGTGACTTCACCGCCGCGCGACAGCGCCGGGTTCGCGACCGGGTCGCGGCGCGCAAACCACGCCGCTGGACACCGCGTCGCGGGGTGGGCGCATGAGTTCGTCCGTGCAGCAGGTGATCGAGCATGCCCTAGAGGCCAGCGAGCTGACGTACTCGAAACACGAAGGCGCACATGGCGGGCGGCCGGGGCTGATGGTGGAGCTGCCCGGTGAGCGCAAGCTCAAGACCAACACCATCTTGAGCATCGGTGAGCACTCGGTGCGCGTCGAGGCGTTCGTGTGCCGCAAACCCGACGAGAACCATGAGGGCGTCTACCGGTTTCTGCTCAGGCGCAACCGCCGGCTCTACGGAGTCGCCTACACGCTGGACAACGTCGGCGACATCTATCTGGTCGGCCGGATGTCGTTGGCATCGGTTGACGCCGAGGAGATTGACCGGGTGCTGGGTCAGGTACTCGAAGCGGTGGATGCGGACTTTAATACGTTGCTGGAGTTGGGTTTTCGCTCGTCGATCCAGAAGGAATGGGATTGGCGGGTATCGCGAGGCGAGTCGCTGAAGAATCTGGAGGCCTTCGCCCACCTGATCGACGACGACGATGACGACCGTTGAGTGAGTGCGTGAGAGACTGACCGGCATGGGTGACACTGCGACGCTGGTACTGCTTCGTCACGGCGAAAGTGAATGGAACTCGCTGAACCTGTTCACTGGCTGGGTCGACGTCGGCCTCACCGAAAAGGGCCGGACCGAAGCGGTTCGCAGCGGCACGCTGCTGACCGAACACAACTTGCTGCCCGACGTGCTCTACACCTCGCTGTTGCGACGCGCGATCACCACCGCACACCTGGCGTTGGACGCCGCCGACCGGCTGTGGATCCCGGTGCACCGCAGCTGGCGGCTGAACGAACGCCACTACGGCGCGCTGCAGGGGCTCGACAAGGCCCAAACGAAGGCCCGCTACGGCGACGAGCAGTTCATGGCCTGGCGGCGCAGCTACGACACCCCGCCACCACCGATCGAGAAGGGCAGCGAGTTCAGCCAGGACGCCGACCCGCGGTATGCCGATATCGGCGGCGGCCCGCTGACCGAATGCCTGGCCGACGTGGTGGTGCGATTCCTGCCGTACTTCACCGACGTCATCGTTCCGGATCTGCGGTTCGGCAAGACGGTGCTGATCGTCGCCCACGGCAACTCGCTGCGCGCCCTGGTCAAGCACCTAGACCAGGTCTCCGACGAGGAGATCTCCGAGCTGAACATCCCGACCGGCATCCCGCTGCGCTACGACCTGGACGCCGATTTGCGTCCGGTGGTGCCGGGCGGTACCTACCTGGACCCGGAGGCTGCGGCGGCCGGCGCCGCGGCGGTAGCCAGCCAGGGTGCCCGGTAGGTCGGCCGCCCGGCCTGATTTTCACCGCTTTTGGGCCCAAAAGGCCCTCAGGCCAAATTTCGCATGAACGGCAGCCGAACACCTGTGGCGCAAGTTGTGACTTGTCCGATTTTGGCCTCGTTCCGCTAGGGCTGCGTTCACCAGATTTGTAGGATTTGTACGTGACTGTGTTCTCGGCGCTTTTGCTGGCCGGGGTCTTGTCCTTCCTGGCGCTGGCCGTTGGTGTGGCGGCTGGCACTCGGTTGTCCGCGCGGGTGGTGCGGCGCCGCCAGCGAGCGGCCACCGAATCGACCGGGATCACCGTCGCGCAGATGCTGCAACAGATCGTCACCTTGATGCCACTGGGTGCCGCCGTGGTGGATTCGCACCGCGACGTCGTCTACCTCAACGAGCGGGCCAAGGAATTGGGCCTGGTGCGTGACCGGCAGCTCGACGACCAAGCCTGGCAAGCGGCGCAGCAGGCGCTCGGTGGTGACGACGTCGAATTCGACCTACAGCCGGGCAAGCGCGCAGCCGCCGGGCGATCCGGCATATCGGTGCATGGGCAAGCCCGCCTGCTCAGCGAAGAGGACCGCCGGTTCGCCGTGGTCTTCGTCCACGACCAGTCCGACTACGCCCGCATGGAGGCCACCCGGCGCGACTTCGTGGCCAATGTCAGCCACGAGCTCAAGACCCCGGTCGGCGCCATGGCTCTGCTCGCCGAGGCCCTGCTGGCGTCCGCGGACGACTCGGAAACCGTGCGCCGGTTCGCCGAGAAGGTGCTGATCGAGGCCAACCGGCTGGGGGACATGGTCGCCGAACTCATCGAGCTGTCCCGGCTGCAGGGCGCCGAGCGGTTGCCCAACGTCACCGCAGTTGAAGTAGATACCGTTGTGTCCGAAGCGATTTCGCGCCACAAGGTGGCTGCCGACAACGCGAAGATCGAGGTTCGCACCGACTCGCCTACCGGTTTGCGGGTACTTGGGGATCAAACGTTGCTGGTGACCGCATTGGCCAATCTGGTCTCCAATGCGATCGCCTATTCGCCGCCGGGATCGCCGGTGTCGATCAGCCGTCGCCGTCGTGGCGACAACATCGAGATTGCGGTCACCGACCGCGGGATTGGGATTGCTTTAGAAGATCAGGAGCGGGTCTTCGAGCGGTTTTTCCGGGGGGACAAGGCGCGTTCGCGAGCCACCGGCGGCAGTGGGCTGGGGCTGGCGATCGTCAAGCACGTTGCGGCCAATCACGACGGCAGCATCGGCGTGTGGAGCAAGCCGGGAACCGGTTCGACGTTCACGTTGTCCATCCCGGCCTATCAGGACAGCGAGAGCGACGAAGAATCCGAGCAACCCCGGGCTCGCGACGTGCGGCCCAACAGGTCCCAACGAGAGGAAGAACTAAGTCGATGACCAGTGTGCTGATCGTGGAGGACGAGGAGTCGCTTGCCGATCCACTGGCCTTCCTGCTTCGTAAGGAAGGCTTCGAAGCCACCGTGGTGACCGATGGGTCAGCGGCGCTGTCCGAATTCGATCGTGCCGGCGCGGACATCGTGCTGCTCGATCTGATGCTGCCGGGCATGTCGGGCACCGACGTGTGCAAGCAGCTGCGCGCTCGCTCCAGCGTGCCCGTGATCATGGTGACGGCCCGCGACAGCGAGATCGACAAGGTAGTCGGCTTGGAGCTCGGTGCCGATGACTATGTGACCAAGCCCTATTCCGCCCGCGAGTTGATCGCCCGGATCCGGGCGGTGCTTCGCCGGGGCGGCGACGACGACTCGGAAATCAGCGATGGCGTCCTGGAGTCGGGCCCGGTACGGATGGACGTCGAGCGGCACGTCGTGTCGGTCAACGGCAACGCAATTACGTTGCCGCTCAAGGAATTCGACTTGCTGGAATACCTGATGCGCAACAGCGGGCGGGTGCTGACCCGAGGGCAGCTGATCGATCGGGTCTGGGGCGCGGACTACGTCGGCGACACCAAGACGCTCGACGTCCATGTCAAGCGCCTGCGGTCCAAGATCGAAGCCGACCCCGCCAACCCGGTGCACCTGGTGACCGTACGCGGGCTGGGCTACAAGCTCGAGGGCTAGTTCAACGGCTTCCTTCGGCGACGAAGGTGCGTTCAGGGCGGCGGGTGTGCGGCTACGCCGCCCAGGCCGCACACGTAACGCCCAGGATGCACGCTGAACTAGCGGGCGCTGACCACCTCGTCGGCTACGCCCAATGCCAGCGCCATGATCGAGAGCTGTGGGTTCACCTCCGGGCAGCTGGGCAGGATCGACGCGTCGGCAACCCACACTCCGTCGATGCCGCGTAGCCGTCCCGTCGTGTCGACGGGGCAGATCTGTTCATCGGCGCCGGCTGCCGCGGTGCCGGTGGGATGGAAGGCGGCCAGGTGCAGGCTTCTCGGGTTGCTCCGGCGCAGCGCGTCACGCAACGCGGGCAGCGACGTCACCGTCATCGCGCCGGGCAATCCGGTGAGCACCTCGACCGCGCCCGCCGCGAACAACAGCCGGCCCATGGCCTCGACCGCGATCACCAGCTTGGCGATGTCGGCACGGGAGATGTTGTAGCGCATCACCGTCTCGCCGCGCACCGAGAAAACCGAACCGACTCCGCGGTCGGCGACCATCGCGCCGAACGTTGCGACCTGAGGCGCGCGGTCGAGCCAGCTGAGCAACTCGGCGCCGTAACCGGGAAAGACCATCGATCCCATGCCCGGCGGCGTCGACGTCGCTTCGATCAACACTCCGTCTGACTCGTGAAACTCGTGGACAGCGGCGCTCTGCAGCACGCCGTGCCATGCGAGCACGTCGTCGTCGAAACGCCCGGCGAGCATCGTCGCCGGATGCAGCGCGAGATTTCGGCCAAGGCGCGGGTGAGCGCCAAGTCCGCTGCGCCGCAACAGCACCGGTGTCTCGGTGGCGCCGGCGGCGACCACGACCGAGTCCGCGAGGATGTCCAGCGTCGTGCCGTCTGGCCGTCGGGCCCGCACACCGCGGGCCCGACCATGCTGGTGCAGTACCCTTTCGACGCGCGCCTGCGAGATGATCCGCGCGCCCGCCGCGCAGGCTTGAGGCAGCGCGTTGAGGTGCACGCCGAACTTGGCGTTGCGCGGGCAGCCAATCGCACATTGACAACAGCCCTCGCAGCCTGGCGCATTGCGTGGGATGGGTGCCGCGTCCCATCCCAGTGTGGTCGCGGCGTCGAGCAGCAGGCGCCCGTTGCGGCCCATGATCTGCAGTGGCACCGGCGCGACCTGCAGCGTGCGCTCGACATCGTCCAGATGGTGGGTCAGCCGGTCCGGGTCGGCCAGGTCGAGACCGAACTCATCGCGCCAGCGCCGCTGCACAGCAAGCGGTGGTCGGTAACAAGTTCCGGAGTTCACCACGGTGGTGCCGCCGACCGCCCGGCCGATGGGCAGGACTATGGACGGGCGTCCCAGTGCGACGGTGGCGCCGGCGCCGCGGTACAACCCGGCATAACGGTCAATCGGGTGGGTGGTGCGGAATTCCCCGACCGTCCAACGGCGTCCCTCCTCGAGCACCACGGTGTCCAGGCCGGCCTGGGCCAGGGTGCGCGCCACCATGGCGCCGCCGGCGCCGGAGCCGACGATCACCACATCGGCGGTCACGACGGATCGGCTCTCGGCCGAGGAAATGATGGTCAAGGGCGCGTCGGGACGCGCTGTGTCATGCTCCTGGGCGCGCGAAAGCAGCTCTGGCGCAAAGGTATCTGCGCCGTTGGCAAGCAGCACGATCGCCTTCATGGCCTCGACGGCCATGCCGGCATCCGGGTTGAGTGCCGCGAGTCGGCGCAGCACTTGATCACGTTGGCCGGAATCCAGGCGCGAAAGCGAACGTCCCGTGGTGAGGTAGCTTGCCGCGCCCATGCACAGCAGCCCGGCTCGCACTGCCAGCCGTGTCGTCGCGGGCAGCTGCGCAAGGTAGCGCTCGACGCGGTCGACGAGTTGGGCCGCTGGCGGGCCGCCGTGCTCCTCGGGCAGCAGCGCGGTGCCGAACGACACCAGCGAAGCCCGAGCCCGTTCGGCCCGACGGCTCATAGCAAACGCCCGAGCCGGCGGCCCAACTTGATGAAGAACGGGTAGGTCGCGAAGATGGCGCCTGCGGCCGCGTGCATCTGCCAGCCGAGCTCTTCGGTTTGGACGCCGAAAACCCCGCTGTTCCACATGAAGTCGCGGCCGTTCCGGGCGCGGAAGGGCCGCCACAGCGCCCCGAGGCCGGGCACGTTGTTGTAGAGCCCGAACGATCCGCCGAAGAAGACGCCGAGGGTGGCCGCCTCGGCTGCGTCGCGGCGATCCGGAGGCAGTTGCCGCTCGATGAGCACTCCGGAGGCGAACAGCAGGGGTGGGTCGAGAAGAAAGCTCACGTGGGGATCCTTTCGTTGATGGCGGGCGCCTGGCTACCGCGCAGGCCGACTTCGGCGTGGCCGGTGCCCAGCACCGACCACCGGCGGCCGTCGATCTCGATATGGATGTCGGCCTGTTCGGTGTTCGTGCACACCGCCGTGCTGCCGTCGGGATCGGTGTAGCCCAGGCTCACGCAGCGGTCCGGCGGCTGGTCGACGCGGATGAGCACGTCGCGACCGCCGATGCGCCCCGCTAGCTGCCAGTGCTGCAGGCCGAGGGTGGTGCGCATTCTCAGTGACGGCAATGTACTTGCGGGCCAGTCCTTTCCGTCGATGCGGAAGCGAACGAACGCCATCGGCGCAAGCCTGCGCAGCCCCGGTTTGTGCGACACCGCGGTGACCACCTCCAGGACGTCGCCGTTGCCGAGGTCGGCGTGGATCCAGCCCCAGCGCTTGGCGTTGCCGTGTCCGTAGATGTGGGCGACTCCGCCCCGCCAGCCGTCGACGTGGTGGGTGGCCCCGCCGACCGTCAGTGAGCCGGTGAAGTCGGCGGTCGGTGCGAGAACGACCTGGGCTCCGGGCAGCAGTTCGCGATCCCACACCGGGCGTGGAAATGTCCACAGCGGTGCGCCGGCGTCTTTCCATGACAGTTCCCAAGCCAGGGATCCGGCGCGTCCGATCAGTTTTTCGGGTGCCGCTCGCACACCGGCTGAGTCGAACCAGGCGCCGATGGCGGGTCGGACCGGCTCGGGCCCGAAACGCTCCGTGCGCGGTGCGGCGTCGGCCGGAAACCAGGTCACCCAGCCGTGCGCGTAAGGGGCACGGTCGGTGGTCGGTGCGACCGTTTCGCAGTGAATCCACAGGCCGGCACGTGTCAGCGGATCCGACGCGGTGGCATACCAGACTTCCAACCGTCCTGACTTGCCCCGCCACCGCGGGTCAGCGGCCAATCGCTTCTCGTCGTCCACTACGTCGCCTCCACCACGTTGTCGATTCCGTCCACTATATTGGTTGAACCAATGAACCAGTCAAATGTACTTCAGCCGCCCGACCGCCAGCGCGTGGACGAACAGATCACGGCGTCGATTGCCGACGCCATCCTCGACGGCGCGTTCCCGCCGGGCTCGGCGCTGCCGCCCGAGCGGGAGCTGGCCGAGCAACTCGGGGTCAACCGCACGTCGCTGCGACAGGGGCTGGCCCGGCTGCAGCAGATGGGCCTGATCGAGGCCCGGCACGGCAGCGGCAACGTGGTACGAGACCCGCAGGAACTAACGCACCCCGCGGTGGTCGAGGCGCTGATACGAAAATTGGGCCCGGAGTTTTTGGTCGAGCTCCTCGAGATCCGCGCGGCGCTGGGCCCGTTGATCGGCCGCTTGGCAGCGCAACGGTGCGGGCCCGAGGATGACGAGGCATTGCGCGGTGCGCTGGCCGCGGTGCAGGACGCCGGCGGCGCCGCGGCGCGCCAGGCCGCCGACCTCGCCTACTTCCAGGTACTGATACACGGCACGCGTAACCGTGCGTTGGGGTTGCTGTATCGCTGGGTGGACCACTCCTTTGGCGGTCGAGAGCATGAGCTCACCCGGGCCTACGACGACCCCGAACCGGTGGTGGCCGACCTCCGGACGATCACCGAGGCGGTGCTGGCGCGCGACGCCGACGCGGCCGCCGCGGCTGTCGAGGCGTATCTGCTCGCGAGCGCGCTGAGAATGGTCTCGGTCTACCGGTCGCAGTTGACCTAAACCGGCGTGCGGCTACTCCGCGATCCGAGTCGCCGGGTGCACGGCGATGAGCCCTAATTGGCTGCGGCGCTTACACATTGCCGCAAGTTCGGCATAGGCCTTGGAGCCGAGTAGCTCGCTGAGTTCGTCGGCCAGGCTTTCCCACACCGGCTTGGCGCCGACGTGCGCGGCCGGGTCGCCGGTGCAGTACCAGTGCAAGTCGGCGCCACCGGAGCCCCAGCCGCGGCGGTCGTATTCGGTGATCCAGGTCTTGAGGATTTCCGTGCCGTCGGGCCGGGTCACCCACTCCTGGCTGCGCCGGATCGGCAACTGCCAGCAGACGTCGGGTTTCATCGTCAGCGGCGGCACGCCCAGCTTGAGTGCCTTGCTGTGCAGGGCGCAGCCGGGGCCGCCGGCAAAGCCGGGTCGGTTCAAGAAAATGCACGCCTGCTTGTATTTGCGGGTGCGGTGCTGGGGTTGGCCCTCGTGCTCATCGAGTTCGAGGTAACCCTTACGGCCCAAGCCTTTTTCGCGGAATTGCCAGTCGGCTTCGGTGAGTTGTTTCACGGCGTCGTCCAACCTGGCGCGGTCGTCGTCGTCGGACAGAAATGCGCCGTGTGAGCAACACCCGTCATCCGGGCGGCCCTCGACCGTGCCGCGGCAGGCCGGCGTGCCGAATACACACGTCCAGCGGGAAAGCAGCCAGGTGAGGTCGGCCGCGATCAGGTGCTCCGGATTGTCCGGATCGAAGAACTCCACCCATTCACGGGCAAAATCCAATTCAACCTCTTGCCCTGACTCGGGGTGCGAATTCGCCACGGATGCAACGTTAGACCACAATTCCCGCTGTTCGCATGGCTGACACCCGGGCTCGGGCCGTCGTGAATCGCGCGCCTCCCCAGCGGGGCGCAACCCCAACCGCATCGTCGTCCCGCTAGTTTGTTTTCGTGCGACTAGGTGTGCTTGACGTGGGTAGCAATACGGTCCATCTGCTCGTGGTGGACGCCCACCGCGGCGGGCATCCGACGCCGATGAGTTCGACGAAGGCCACCTTGCGATTGGCCGAGGCCACCGACAGCTCGGGCAAGATCACCAAGCGCGGCGCCGAAAAGCTGATCTCCACGATCGATGAGTTCGCCAAGATCGCCGCCAGCTCCGGTTGTGCGGAGATGATGGCCTTTGCCACCTCCGCCGTCCGCGACGCGGAGAATTCCGACGACGTGCTGAGCCGGGTGCGCAAAGAGACCGGCGTCGTGTTGCAAGTGCTGACCGGGGTGGACGAGTCGCGGCTGACCTTCCTGGCGGTGCGCCGCTGGTACGGGTGGAGCGCCGGGCGAATCATCAACCTCGACATCGGCGGCGGCTCGCTGGAGCTGTCCAGCGGGGTCGACGAGGAGCCCGAAGTCGCCCTGTCGCTGCCGCTGGGCGCCGGGCGGTTGACCCGCGAGTGGCTGCCCGACGATCCGCCGGGGCGGCGCCGGGTAGGGATGCTGCGCGACTGGCTGGACGCCGAGGTGGCCGATGCCGCCGAGGCCGTCCTCGAAGCCGGCGACGCGGACCTCGCGGTTGCGACGTCGAAGACTTTCCGCTCGTTGGCGCGGCTGACCGGCGCGGCGCCGTCGGCCGCCGGACCACGGGTGAAGCGGACCCTGACCGCAAACGGCCTCAGGCAACTCATATCTTTTATCTCTAGGATGACCACCGCTGACAGGGCGGAGTTGGAAGGAGTCAGCGCCGAGCGGGCGCCGCAGATCGTGGCGGGCGCGCTGGTGGCGGAGGCGAGTATGCGAGCACTGTCGATAGAAACAGTGGATATCTGCCCGTGGGCGTTACGGGAAGGTCTCATCTTGCGCAAGCTGGACAGCGAAGCCGACGGAACTGCCCTCGTGGAGACGTCGGTGCGCAATGCTGGAGGTCAGGGAGTTGATCGGAACACCAACCGATCGAGAGGCGACAAACCATGACCGGACCACATTCTGAGACAGAGAGCCCCGGCACTCGGCCGATCTCGGTCGCCGAACTGCTGGCCAGGAACGGAACCATTGGCTCCCCGGCGGTCACCCGACGGCGGCGCCGTCGGCGCGGCGATAGCGACGCGGTCACCGTCGCCGAGCTGACCGGCGAGATCCCCATCATCCGCGACGACGAGCACGACGAGACAGCGCACGAGGCCCACGGGTCGGTCCAGGTCGCCGAACCCGAGCCGGAAGCAGGCCTGGAACCGGTCGCCGAACACGTCATCGCCGAACCGGTCACCGAGGACCAGTCCAAACCCGCCTACTGGGCGGAAGCAGAGCCGCGTTGGCCCAAGTCGCCACCGCAGCCGCCCCGCGCCGGGCCCCAACGCAGCGCCTACCCGCGCCCCGCGCGCCGCGAAGCGGAGCAAGCCGAGGAGCCCGGCAGCCAGCCGGCGGCGCCGTCCGGCGCCGAGGACATGAGCCCGGATCCGCTGGATCAATACGCCGATATGCCGGTGGATGTCATGGACTCCGACGTGCGCGAAGCCGAACCCGCGTCGGAGGACTCCGCCTACGTGCGTTCCTACCTGCAGACGTCGGATTCCACCCTGTTCGGCGGGCAGACCCTTGCCGACGAGGTGGCTCGACGGCGCAGCGACGAGCGCGACGCGGACTCGCTGACCGCCGCCGAGGCCGTCGAGCAAGACCACCTGGACGCCGCCCCGCCCGCGGCCCAGCCCAAGGATGCCCACCCGGCGCCCGGCCGATTAGCGGCGCTGTGGCGCGGCAGCCTGATCGTGTTCCAGTCAATCCTGGCCGTCGCATTCGGCGCGGGGCTGTTCATCGCATTCGACCAACTGTGGCGCTGGAACAGCCTGGTGGCGCTGGTGCTGTCGGTGCTGGTCATCCTCGGCCTGGTGGCCGGGGTGCGGGTGGTCCGCAAAACCGAGGACATCGCGAGCACGCTGATTGCGGTGGCGGTCGGGGCGCTGATCACCTTGGGACCGCTGGCGCTATCCATGCAGTCCGGCTAGGCGTCACCCGCAAACAGTGCGCCCCGCAATCAAAGTCGGCCTGTCCACGGCCTCGGTCTACCCGTTGAGGGCCGAGGCCGCGTTCGAGTATGCGGCCAGGCTCGGCTACGACGGGGTCGAGCTGATGGTGTGGAGCGAGTCGGTCAGCCAGGACGTCGCCGCCGTCAAGAAGCTGTCGCGGCGCTACCACGTGCCGGTGCTGTCGGTACACGCTCCCTGCCTGCTGATCTCGCAGCGGGTGTGGGGTTCCAACCCGATTGCCAAGCTGGAACGCAGCGTGCGGGCGGCCGAGGAGCTCGGCGCCCAGACCGTCGTCGTGCATCCGCCGTTCCGCTGGCAGCGGCGCTACGCCGAGGGATTCAGCGAACAGGTGACAACCCTGGAAGCGTCCAGCGACGTGATGGTCGCGGTGGAGAACATGTTCCCGTTCCGGGCGGACCGGTTCTTCGGGGCCGACCAGTTACGGGAACGGATGCGCAGGCGCGGAGGTGGCCCGGGACCGGCGATTTCGGCGTTCGCGCCGTCCTACGACCCGCTGGACGGCGACCACGCGCACTACACGCTGGACCTGTCGCACACCTCGACCGCAGGCACCGACGCGCTGGAAATGACGGAGCGGATGGGCGACGGGCTGGTGCATCTGCACCTGTGCGACGGCAGCGGCATGCCCTCCGACGAGCACCTGGTGCCTGGGCGCGGCACCCAGCCCACCGCCGAGGTGTGCCAGCTACTGGCTACCGGCCATTTCGCCGGCCACGTCATCCTCGAGGTGTCCACGTCCAGCGCACGCTCGGCCAGCGAGCGCGAAGCCATGCTCGCCGAATCGCTCCAATTCGCCCGCACGCATCTGATGCGATGACCCTCAGGAGACCATGACCGCGCTTTTCACCACCGCAATGACGCTGCGGGAGGTCGATCCGGGTGTATTCGAGGGAGAGCTCAACAAACACTGGACCATCGGGCCCAAGGTGCACGGCGGCGCGATGCTGGCGCTGTGCGCCAATGCCGCGCGCAGCGCGTGCGCCGGACACCGGGGCGGACTGGAGCCGGTGGCGGTGTCGGCGAGCTTCCTGTGGGCGCCCGATCCGGGGCCGATGCGGGTGCTGACCTCGATCCGCAAGCGCGGCCGCCGGATCTGCGTCGTCGACGTCGAACTCATGCAGGGGGATCGCACCGCCGTCCACGCCGTGGTCAACCTCGGCGAGCCGGAGCACTTTCCACCCGGCGGTGATACGGCGCCGCTGCTGTCGGCGAACCCCGTCGCGGATCTGATGGCCCCAGAACCGCCCGACGAGATCGAACCGATCGGGCCCGGTCACCCGCTGGCCGGCCTGGTGCACCTCGGCGAGGGCTGCGATGTCCGGCCGCTGCTGTCCACTCTTGCGCCCAGCACCGACGGGCGACCCCCGGTGCTGCAGATGTGGGCGCGGCCGCGTGACGTCGCTCCTGACGCCCTCTTCGCGCTGATGTGCGGGGATCTATCGGCGCCGGTGACGTTCGCCGTGGAGCGCACCGGATGGGCGCCCACGATTGCGCTCACCGCCTTCCTTCGGGCCCTGCCCGCCGACGGCTGGTTGCGCGTGATCTGCACCTGCCTCGAGATCGGCCACGACTGGTTCGACGAGGACCACATCGTCGTCGACAGCCTGGGCCGGCTCGTCGTCCAGTCCCGCCAATTGGCGCTGGTGCCCGCGCCCCGGTAACCCGGAGAAGCCGGGCCGTCTGCGATGCTTTCTCCCATGGCGAGAATCGCGATCATCGGCGGAGGCAGCATCGGGGAGGCCTTGCTGTCGGGTCTGCTTCGGGCGGGGCGGCAGGTCAAAGACCTGGTGGTGTCCGAACGCGTGCCGGAACGTGCCAAGTACCTGGCCGACACCTATTCGGTCTTGGTGACGTCGTCGCTGGCCGATGCCGTCGACAACGCGACGTTTGTCGTCGTCGCGGTGAAGCCCGCCGATGTCGAGTCGCTGATGGGGGAGCTGGCCCGCGCCGCCGCCGCGGCCGAGGACGGCAGCGCCGAACAGGTTTTCGTCACCGTCGCCGCCGGAATCACGCTCACCTACTTCGAGTCCAAGCTGCCGGCCGGGACGCCGGTGGTCCGGGCGATGCCGAACGCGGCGGCAGTGGTGGGTGCGGGGGTGACGGCCCTGGCCAAGGGCCGTTTTGTGACCGCGCCGCAGCTCGAGGAGGTTTCGGCGCTGTTCGACGCTGTCGGCGGCGTGCTGACGGTGCCCGAGTCCCAAATGGACGCGGTGACCGCGCTTTCGGGTTCGGGGCCCGCATATTTCTTCCTGATGGTCGAGGCCCTGGTCGACGCCGGCGTCGCGGCGGGGCTGAGCCGGGATGTGGCAACGGACCTGACGGCACAGACCATGGCCGGTTCGGCGGCGCTGCTGCTGGAACGGCTCGATCAGGCGCGGGGGCCGGCCGACAGCGAGGCGCTGGGGAAGCAGGCGGACGCCACCGCGGCTCAGCTGCGCGCCACGGTGACTTCTCCTGGCGGTACGACCGCCGCTGCGCTGCGCGAACTCGAACGAGGGGGCTTGCGTGCAGCCGTCGACGCGGCCGTTCAGGCCGCCAAAAAGCGCTCTGAGCAGCTAAGAATTACATCGGAATAATTCAAGAATTTTAAAATGATTGTCCCCCACCAGTACCAGTAACCCCACTAGTCCCGCTATTCTCCTTGTGTATGCCCGTGTGGGTGCCAGCGGAGGGGAAGCCGCTGGCGTTGCGCGGGCCTGACACGATTGGGTTGCGATGACGTCTACCAACGGGCCATCGGCGCGAGATTCCGCAGGTAAGCCGCGGGATACAGCTGCTGTCGATAGCCAGGCCAGGACACAATTTCTCACCGTCGCCGAGGTGGCGGCCCTGATGCGGGTCTCCAAGATGACGGTTTACCGCTTGGTGCACAACGGAGAGCTGCCGGCGGTTCGGGTTGGCCGGTCGTTCCGGGTGCACGCGAAGGCCGTGCACGACATGCTGGAGACGTCCTACTTCGACGCCGGCTGAGCCGACTCCTCGCCGCGAGTCGACGGCGGACGGGTCGGGACTGGTGCGTGGCCTCTTGAGCAGTCGCGCGACTGGCGGTTTGGTGTTCGGTGCGGCCCGCCGGGTAAAGTGACGTGGTCCTTTAGCAATCCTTAAGAAGCGGTCACAGGTCAGATAGCGGAGTTCATGGGTTCAGTAATCAAGAAGCGGCGCAAGCGTATGTCGAAGAAAAAGCACCGCAAGCTGCTGCGTCGCACCCGGGTGCAGCGCAGAAAACTTGGCAAGTAGGCCCCGCCTCGCCGCACTACCGAACTCGCCGATCGTCGCGCGGCTGTAGCGCCGCGACTCATCTGGGCCGTTAGGCTGTTCGGGTGGATTCGTCGAGCGGGGGCGGCGCCGGAATCGGCGACAACGCGGATAACACCATGCACTACCCGAAAGTGGTGCTGGTTACCGGTGCGTGCCGGTTTCTTGGCGGCTACCTGACTGCCCGGCTGGCGCAGAATCCGCTGATTCAAACCGTTATCGCCGTGGACGCGATCGCCCCCAGCAAGGACATGCTCCGCCGGATGGGCCGGGCCGAGTTCGTCCGTGCCGACATTCGTAATCCCTTCATAGCCAAGGTGATTCGCAACGGCGACGTCGATACGGTGGTGCACGCCGCCGCCGCGTCGTATGCACCGCGCTCCGGCGGCACGGCGGCGCTGAAAGAACTCAACGTGATGGGCGCGATGCAGCTTTTCGCGGCCTGCCAGAAAGCGCCCTCGGTCCGCCGCGTCGTGCTGAAATCGACCTCCGAGGTCTACGGGTCGAGCCCACACGATCCGGTGATGTTCACCGAGGACAGCAGCAGCCGTCGGCCGCTGCGCGGTGGTTTCGCCAAGGACAGCCTCGATATCGAGGGCTACGTGCGCGGGCTGGGCCGCCGTCGGCCCGACATCGCGGTGACGATTTTGAGGCTGGCCAACATGATTGGGCCGGCGATGGACACCACGCTGTCGCGGTATCTGGCCGGGCCGGTGGTCCCGACAATGCTCGGCCGCGATGCGCGATTGCAGTTGTTGCACGAGCAAGACGCGTTGGGTGCGCTGGAACGTGCGGCGATGGCAGGCAAGGCCGGCACCTTCAACGTCGGCGCCGACGGCATCATCATGTTGTCGCAGGCGATCCGTCGGGCGGGCCGGATTCCGTTGCCGGTACCCGGTTTCGGGGTGTGGGCGCTGGATTCGCTGAGACGGGCTAATCGCTACACCGAGATAAATCGGGAACAATTCAATTATTTGAGTTATGGCCGAGTCATGGACACCACAAGGATGCAGTCCGAGCTCGGCTACCAGCCGAAATGGACGACGGCGGAGGCCTTTGACGACTACGTGCGTGGTCGCGGCCTGACTCCCATAATCGACCCACATCGGGTACGCTCCTTGGAGGGTCGCGCCATAGCCCTAGCGCAGCGCTGGGGAGGCCGAAATCCAATTCCATGGGGTGGGGTCAGGTAGATATCGTGGCGGGTGAAACCAGAGCGAATGTCATTCCCCTGCATAGCAATAGGGGTCGCGTCGCAGCTCGCCGGAGAGCCGAAGCCTCGCGTCAACATCCCTCGGCGTTCGCAGATCCGAACAGCCCGGCATCGGCCGAACAGCTCGCCGCAGTGGTTCGCGAAATCGACGACCATCGTCGTGTCGCGGGTGGGGCTTCGGCAACCGAAGCGCCGCTCAGCGAGTTTGCCCAACAGGTCGCCGCGGTTGCCGGATTTTTCCGGCAGCGGTTGACGGGCGACTACACCGTCGACGAGTTCGGGTTCGATCCGCACTTCAACAACGCCATTGTGCGGCCTTTGCTGAGATTCTTTTTCAAGTCGTGGTTCCGGGTCGAGGTCAACGGAATCGAGAACCTGCCGAGCGAAGGCGCCGCGCTGCTGGTGGCCAATCACGCCGGGGTGTTGCCGTTCGACGGACTGATGTTGTCGGTGGCGGTGCACGACGAGCATCCGGCGCATCGCGACATGCGGCTGCTGGCCGCCGACATGGTGTTTGACTTGCCGCTGGTTGGCGAAGCCGCCCGCAAGGCGGGTCACACCATGGCCTGCACCACGGACGCGCACCGGCTGCTGGCCGCGGGCGAGCTCACCGCGGTGTTCCCGGAGGGCTACAAGGGCCTGGGCAAGCGCTTCGAGGACCGCTACCGGCTGCAGAGGTTCGGTCGCGGCGGCTTCGTGACGGCGGCGTTGCGCACCAAGGCGCCGATCATCCCGTGCTCGATCATCGGGTCCGAAGAGATCTATCCGATGCTGACCGACGTGAAGCTCCTGGCGCGGCTGTTCGGGCTGCCCTACTTCCCGGTCACGCCGCTGTTCCCGTTGGCCGGACCGGCCGGCCTGGTGCCGCTGCCGTCGAAGTGGCGCATCGCGTTCGGTGAGCCGATCTACACCAACGACTACGCCGCGTCCGACGCCGAGGACCCGATGGTCACCTTCGAGTTGACCGATCAGGTGCGCGAGACGATCCAGCAGACGCTGTACCGGCTGCTCGCCGGTCGCCGCAACATCTTCTTGGGCTGAGCCTTTTGCCTTAGCGTCTCGGCCTGACGCTTCGGCGTCCCACAGATATGCAAGTGCCCCGGCGCCAATCGGCACCGGGGCACTCTGCGTGCAAGCGGTTACTTGACCATCGTGAACTGGCAAACGTTCGTGTAGCCGTCGCGGAACAGATCCGAGCAGCCCCGCAGGTATTTCAAGTAGATGTCGTAGGTCTCCTGCCCCTTCAGGGCAATCGCCGCATCCTTGTGGGCCTCGAGGGCATCCCCCCAGGCGGTCAGCGTCGGGACGTAGTTCTTACCGATCTTGTGGTGACGCTCGATCTTGAAACCCGCACCCGTCGCGTACTTGTCGACCAGGTCGATCTGGGGCAACTTTCCGCCCGGGTAGATCTCCTTCAAGATGAAACTGATGAACCGCAGCAGGGTCATATTCACCGTCAACCCGAGTGCTTTGCCCTCCTCGGCGGTGGGCACCACGATCGAGTGCAGCAGCATGCGGCCGTCGTCGGGCAGCAAGTCGTAGTACTTCTTGAAGAAGGTGGCATAGCGCTCGTACCCGGCGTCACCGGCGCCGTCGGCGAAGTGCTCAAACGCACCCAGCGACACGATCCGGTCGACCGGCTCGTCGAATTCTTCCCAGCCCTGGATCCGCACCTCTTTACGGCGGGGGCTGTCCATCTTGTCGAACTCGGCCATGCTGTGGGCGTACTGGTTCTCGCTCAGCGTCAGACCGATCACATTGACGTCGTACTCCTGGACGGCGTGCCGCATGGTCGAGCCCCAGCCGCTGCCGATGTCGAGCAGCGTCATGCCGGGCTCGAGGTTCAGCTTGTCCAGAGCGAGCTTGCGCTTGGCGTACTGCGCCTCTTCGAGTGTCTTGGTCAGATGCTGCGGGTCCGGATTCTCGTCAAAGTAGCCGCAGCTATAGGTCATCGAAGGGTCAAGCCAGAGCTTGAAGAACTCGTTCGATTTGTCGTAGTGGGATCGGACTGCTTCGACTGGTGGCTTTAGCTGGGTGCCACCCGTTTCCCCCTGTGAAGTCATTAAATCGACCCTACTTTCCAGCAGAAATGGACGCGATCGCGGCGACGGTTTCTTCAGCGCCGACTTCTTGATTTGCCGCCTCGCCCAGCATCGTCACGGTGCTGGTGACGATAGGTTTCCCTTCGGCGTCGGTGACTTCACTGCGGATCTCCGCGATGACGGTGCCGTGCGACTCGATCACTGAGTCTAGGTAGGTGTCGAAGTGCAACTTATCGTGGGCCAGGATCGGGCGGTGGAACCGGAACTTCTGGTCGCGATGAAGAACCCTGGCGATGTTGATCGGGATGCTGAACTTGGTGAAGATGTCCAGCTGCACGCGCCGTCCCGCGATCGCCAGGAACGTCAGCGGGGCCACCACCTCGGGATACCCTGCCTCAGCGGCGTCAACCTCGCTGAAGTGCATCGGATGGTCGTCTTGCACCGAGATCGCGAACTCCCGGATCTTCTCTCGTCCGACCTCGAAGTAATCCGGAGCCCGGTAATGGCTGCCGATGAGGCTCTGGGCCCCCTCTGGAAGGCTCTGGGCCCCCGCTGGAGTTGTCATGGCTTTGCCCGCTCCCCACTTGAATCGTTGCTCAGCGGCGCAGCCTATCAGCGCGATTGGCGTCGCGACGCCAACGCCGCCAGTGCACCGCCCGCCGCGCCGAGCGCCAGCGCCGACGGCACTCCGATCCGCGCCGCCTTGCGAGCGGTCCGGAAGTCGCGGATCTCCCAACCCCGTTCGCGGGCCACGCTGCGCAAACGCGCGTCGGGGTTGATGGCGACCGCCGTGCCGACCAGCGACAGCATGGGCACGTCGTTGTAGCTGTCGGAATAGGCCGTGCACCGTTTGAGGTTGAGGCCCTCGCGGATCGCCAGGGACCGCACGGCATGTGCCTTGCCGGGGCCGTGCAGGATGTCGCCGACGAGGCGGCCGGTGAATACGCCGTCGACCGACTCCGCGACCGTCCCGAGCGCGCCGGTCAGGCCGAGCCGGCGCGCGATGGTCGCGGCGAGCTCATACGGCGTTGCCGTGATCAGCCACACCTGCTGGCCGGCGTCCAGGTGCATTTGGGTGAGCTCGCGGGTGCCGGCCCAGATCTTGTCGGCGATGATTTCGTCGTAGACGTCCTCGCCGAGAGCAACCAGCTCCTCGACCGAGCGGCCCTCGATGAAGGTGAGCGCTTTGCGCCGACCGGCGGCGACGTCGTTGCTGTTCTCCTTGCCGAGCAGCTGAAACTTGGCCTGCGCGTAGATGAATCCGACGACGTCGCGGTACGTGAAGTATTTGCGTGCGGCCAGCCCGCGTCCGAAATGCACCGCGGAGGAGCCTTGGACCAGCGTGTTGTCCACGTCGAAGAACGCGGCGGCGGTCAGGTCGATCGGCGGTTGCGGGCCACCCTCTGCGCCGGCCTCTTCCTGCAAGCCCTCGAGCGCACGGGCCGCGCTGGCGTTGGCGGCCACGGATTCCAGGTCAACGCGAACGGCGGGGTCTGCGCTGACCGACTCATCCGACTCAGAGGAAGTCATCGCCACACCTCCTAGATCGCCGTGTCGCCCGGTGGCCGGTGCTGCGGCCGCTATCAACCCTATCCGGCAGATGCGTTGGCAGGTTTACGCCTCGAGCATCGCATGGGGTCACAACGGCAGGATCGTCGCCGGCCATCCCGGGGCAGCCCGACAGTGCCGCCTTCGGCTCACGACCAGATCGCCAAATTCGTTGACATGGCGCCGGTGTAGTTGCCGTGGGCCGTCGCGCCCGCGGTCCGCAATCGGCCCAATGCCTCGCGCATCATCGCCTCACCGCGAGCCCAGTGCTGATGGGCTTCGGCGTGCGCCGCCGCCGCCTCACCCGACCATGTCGCGTGCAGATTGCTTACCAGCGAGTCGATTTCGCTGAGCATGCTTTCGGCAGAGCGCTGAAATTCCGCCATCCGCTGCACGGCGTCGGCCAATGCCTCCGGATCCACCCGAAAAGCGTCAGCCATCGAGCACCTGCCGAATCGCTTGTGTGGAAACAGCTTCGTTGTGCTGATAACCCGCACCGGCGTGGGCTACCGCCCTGGCCAGGATCGACAGTCCGGCCTCGACCTCGCGTGCCCCGATGCCACCGTTCCCACGCCGAGGAGTAGGCGCTGCCCGATCCGCCCTGCCAGCCGCCCAGCATCTCGGCTACCTGACCATCCAGCCCGGCCAGCTGATTTCGCAGATTCTCGGCACCACCGAGCAGCGCCCGGGCAAATCCGTGCATCAGCTGCGGATCGACGCGCAGATTGTTGTCGGCAGCCATAGCCGCAACCTAATAATCGCGGGGTCGCGCCACAATTCACCCTGACGTGCCCCGAGGGCGGCCAGCGGTCCGGCGCCGATGCCACACTGGTCCCATGACCCAGGCCGCCGGCCGCCCGAAGGTGGAGCTGCTGACCCGCGACGGATGCACCATCTGCGCGCGGGCCTACGCCCGGCTGGCTGAGCTGGCCGGGGAGCTGGATTTCGAGCTGGGGGTCACCGACGTCGACGCCGCGGCGGCGGCCGGCAACCCCGGGCTGCGGGCCGAGTTCGGCGACCGTCTGCCGGTGATTTTGCTGAATGGCAGCGAGCACAGTTACTGGGAGATCGACGAGCCGCGGCTGCGCGCCGACCTCGCCCGGTAGCGCTGCGGGCTGCGAGCTTGGTGAGCGCGGACTCAATATTTGGTAGCCCACCGAATAAACGTTTACCGTAGACAGCAGTTCAGTTACTGGAATAGCGAGGGAGCTGGCCAGGTGATGCTGCCGTGAGCATCTTGCTCTTCGGGGTTTCGCACCGTAGTGCGCCGGTCTCCGTTCTGGAACAACTCAGCATCGACGAGTCCGATCGCAACAAGATCATCGAACGGGTCTTGCAATCGTCGCTGGTCACCGAGGCCATGGTGCTGTCGACCTGCAACCGGGTCGAGGTCTACGCGGTCGTCGATGCGTTCCACGGCGGTTTGGCCGTAATCGGGCAGGTGTTGTCCGAATACTCCGGAATGTCGATGGGTGACCTCACCAAATACGCCTACGTGCGCTACAGCGAGGCCGCCGTCGAGCACCTGTTCGCCGTTGCCAGCGGGCTGGACTCCGCGGTGATCGGCGAGCAGCAGGTGCTGGGTCAGGTGCGCCGGGCCTATGCCGCCGCGGAGGCGAATCGCACGGTCGGGCGGGTGCTGCACGAGCTGGCCCAACGCGCGCTGTCGGTGGGCAAGCGGGTGCACTCCGAAACGGCCATCGACGCGGCCGGTGCCTCGGTGGTTTCGGTCGCGCTGGGCATGGCCGAACGCAAGGTGGACGGGCTGGCAGGCAAGACCGCGGTCGTCGTCGGAGCCGGAGCGATGGGCGCACTGGCGGCCGCACACCTGATCCGTGCCGGCATCGACCACATCCTGGTCCTCAACCGCTCGCTGTCCCGGGGACAACGACTGGTCCGCAAGATCCGCGAATCGGGCGTGCGCGCGCAGGCGCTCACGCTTGACCGGCTCGCCGACGCATTGGCCGACGCCGACGTCGTGGTCAGCTGTACGGGCGCGGTGAGTCCCGTGGTGTCCCTGGCCGACGTCCATAACGCGCTGGCCGCCGCGCAGCGCGACGACGCCGGCCACCAGCTGCTGATCTGCGACCTGGGCATGCCGCGCGACGTCGATCCCGCGGTGGCCGGACTCCCCGGCGTGTGGGTCGTCGACGTGGAGCGGATCCAACACGAACCTGCGGCGCATGCCGCCGCAGGCGACGTCGACGCCGCCCGTCACATCGTGGCCGCAGAGGTCGCCGCCTACCTGGCGGGACAGCGGATGGCCGAGGTCACCCCGACCGTCACGGCGCTGCGCCAGCGCGCCGCCGACGTCGTCGAAGCGGAACTGCTGCGGCTGGAAAACCGGCTGCCGGGACTCGAGAGCGCCCACCGCGAGGAGGTTGCCCGCACCGTCCGGCGGGTGGTGGACAAGCTGCTGCACGCACCCACGGTGCGGATCAAACAACTCGCCAGCGCTCCCGGCGGCGACAGCTACGCCGAAGCCCTGCGCGAGCTTTTCGAACTCGACCAGACCGCCGTCGACGCCGTCGCCACCGCGGGCGAATTGCCCGCAGTGTCAACGGGATTCGACGCCGGTACGCTCACCCACCCCGCGTCGGGCGGCCCGATACCATCCGCCGAGTAACCGATTGGCGCACGTGATCCGGTTAGGCACGCGGGGCAGTCTGCTGGCCACCACTCAAGCCTCCGTCGTCAGAGACACTCTCATCGCCAACGGCCACCCCGCGGAGTTGGTGATCATCAGCACAGCCGGTGACCAGTCGTCGGCTCCCATCGAAAGTCTGGGTGTGGGCGTCTTCACGACGGCGTTGCGCGAGGCCATTCTGGATGGCCGGGTCGACGCTGCCGTGCACTCGCACAAGGATTTGCCAACCGCCGACGACCCGAGGTTCACCATCGCGGCCATACCCGCACGCAATGACCCGCGCGACGCGCTGGTCGCGCGCGACGGGCTGGTGCTCGGGGAGTTGCCGGCAGGTTCGCTGGTGGGGACATCTTCCCCGCGGCGGGCCGCACAGCTTAGAGCATTGGGTCTCGGTTTGGAAATCCGCCCCCTACGAGGCAACCTAGATACCAGGTTGAACAGGGTAAGCAGTGGTGATCTTGACGCCATCGTGGTGGCCCGGGCCGGACTGGCCCGCCTGGGCCGGCTCGCTGATGTCACCGAGACGCTAGAGCCGGTGCAAATGTTGCCAGCACCGGCTCAGGGCGCGCTCGCCGTCGAATGTCGCGCCGATGACGGCCGGCTGGCGGCAGTGCTGGCGGAGTTGGACGACTCCGACACGCGTGCGGCGGTCACCGCGGAGCGAGCTCTGTTGGCCGAACTGGAGGCGGGTTGCTCCGCACCGGTGGGAGCGATCGCCGAGGTGGTCGAGTCCATTGATGAGGACGGGCGCGTCTTCGACGAGCTGTCGCTGCGTGGTTGCGTGGCGGCGCTGGATGGATCCGACGTGATCCGTGCGTCCGGCATCGGCGCTCCTGAGCGGGCTCGAGAGCTGGGGCTCTCGGTGGCCGCGGAGCTGTTGGAGTTGGGCGCCGGAGAGCTGATCGGGGCAGCGCGGCAAGACCCCGCGCAAGGAAACTGAATGAGAGTGACGTGGGAGCGACAATGACGACGCGAGGGCGTAAGCCGAGACCGGGCCGCATCACGTTCGTGGGTTCCGGCCCGGGTGATCCGGGGTTGTTGACCACGCGGGCGGCCACAGTGCTGGCCAATGCGGCGCTGGTGTTCACCGATCCCGATGTACCCGAACCGGTGCTGGCGCTGATCGGCAAAGACCTGCCGCCCGTTTCGGGCCCGGCGCCTGCCGACCCACCGCCTCCGACGGCCGATGGGTCACCTGACGGCGATCAGCCTCGGGGCGCACCGACGGTGCTGTCCGGCGGCGCCGACATCCGCCCGGCGCTGGGTGAGCCCGCCGAGGTTGCCAAGACGCTGACCGCCGAGGCCCGCACGGGTGTGGACGTGGTGCGGTTGGTGTCCGGTGACCCGCTGACGCTCGACGCGGTCATCAGCGAGGTGAACGCCGTCGCACGCACCCACCTGCATGTCGAGATCGTGCCGGGCCTGGCCGCGACCAGCGCGGTGCCCACCTATGCGGGTCTGCCGCTGGGCTCCTCGCACACGGTTGCCGACGTGCGCGGCGACGTGGACTGGGAGGCGCTGGCCGCGGCGCCCGGACCGCTGATCCTGCAGGCCACGCCGACGCATCTGGCGGACGCGGCCCGCACCCTGATCGAGCACGAGCTGTCGGAGACCACGCCCTGCGTGGTGACGGCGCAGGGCACCACCTGTCAGCAGCGTTCGGTCGAAACCACGCTGCATGGGTTGACCGACCCGGCGGTCGTGGCCGGCGCCGGTGACCCCGCGGGCCCGCTGACCGGACCGTTGGTGGTGACCATCGGCAAGACGGTGAACAGCCGGTCGAAGCTGAACTGGTGGGAGAGCCGCGCCCTGTACGGCTGGACCGTCCTGGTGCCGCGCACCAAGGACCAGGCCGGCGAGATGAGCGAGCGGCTGACCTCATACGGCGCGCTGCCGGTCGAGGTGCCGACCATCGCCGTCGAGCCGCCGCGCAGCCCCGCCCAGATGGAGCGGGCCGTCAAGGGACTGGTCGACGGCCGGTTCCAGTGGGTGGTGTTCACCTCCACCAACGCCGTGCGCGCGGTGTGGGAGAAGTTCGGCGAATTCGGGCTGGACGCGAGGGCGTTCTCCGGTGTGAAGATCGCCTGCGTCGGTGAGTCGACGGCGGACCGGGTCCGGGCGTTCGGGATCAGCCCCGAGCTGGTGCCGGCCGGGGAACAGTCCTCGCTGGGCCTGCTGGACGACTTTCCGCCCTACGACAGCATCTTCGATCCGGTGAACCGGGTCTTGCTGCCGCGCGCCGACATCGCCACCGAGACGCTGGCCGAGGGGCTGCGCGAACGTGGTTGGGAGATCGAGGATGTCACCGCGTACCGGACGGTGCGTGCGGCGCCTCCGCCGGCGGCCACCCGCGAGATGATCAAGACCGGCGGCTTCGACGCGGTGTGCTTCACCTCCAGCTCGACGGTGCGCAACCTGGTCGGCATCGCCGGTAAACCACACGCGCGCACCATCATTGCCTGCATCGGCCCCAAGACGGCCGAGACCGCTGCCGAGTTCGGCTTGCGGGTGGATGTGCAGCCCGAGACGGCTGCCATCGGCCCACTGGTCGACGCGCTGGCCGAACACGCCGCGCGGTTGCGCGCCGAGGGTGCGCTGCCACCGCCGCGTAAGAAGAGCCGCAGGCGCTAGTGGCCTACCCGCGGCAGCGCCCGCGTCGGCTCCGTTCCACCCCCGCGTTGCGTCGCTTGGTGGCGCAAACGTCTTTGGAGCCAAGGCATTTGGTGCTGCCGATGTTCGTCGCCGATGGGATCGACGAACCGCGGCCGATCCCGTCGATGCCCGATGTGGTGCAGCACACCCGCGATTCGCTGCGCCGCGCCGCCGCCGATGCGGTGGCGGCCGGGGTGGGCGGGCTGATGCTGTTCGGCGTGCCGCGCGACGAGGACAAGGATTCGACCGGCTCGGCCGGCACCGACCCCGACGGCATTCTCAACGTCGCGCTTCGGGACCTGGCCAAGGATCTCGGTGACGCCACGGTGTTGATGGCGGACACCTGCCTCGACGAGTTCACCGACCACGGTCACTGCGGCGTCCTCGACGCCCGGGGGCGGGTCGACAACGACGCCACTCTGAGTCGCTACGTGGAATTAGCTGTGGCACAGGCAGATTCGGGCGCTCATGTGGTGGGACCAAGCGGAATGATGGACGGGCAGGTGGGCGCGATACGCGACGGACTGGACGCCGCGGGCCACACCGACGTGGTGATCCTGGCCTACGCGGCGAAGTTCGCTTCGGCGTTCTATGGCCCGTTCCGGGAAGCGGTGAGCTCCAGCCTGTCGGGTGATCGCCGCACCTACCAGCAGGAGCCCGGCAATGTCGCCGAAGCGGTGCGCGAGATCGAATTGGACATCGACGAGGGCGCCGACATCATCATGGTCAAACCCGCGATGAGCTACCTCGACGTGGTGGCTGCCGCCGCGGACGTCTCGCCGGTACCGGTGGCGGCCTACCAAGTGTCGGGGGAATACGCGATGATTTGCGCTGCGGCAGCGAACAGTTGGATCGACGGGCGCGCCGCGGCGCTGGAATCGTTGACCAGCATTCGCCGTGCCGGAGCCGATATCGTGCTCACCTATTGGGCCGCGCAAGCGGCGGGTTGGCTTTCGTAACGGCCGCACCGGCGGTAAACAATCAGGGGATGAGGCTCCAATGACCACAGCGCGGGATGTCGACCCCAAGCCGTTGTTCTACGAACCTGGCGCCAGCTGGCTGTGGGTGCTGAGCGGCCCGGCTGCGGCGGTGTCGATGATCCTGATCGAAATATGGAGTGGAGCCCAGATATCGTTGTTGGTCCCGGCGATCTTTCTGGTGATGGTGTCGGCGTTCATCTCGCTGCAGGTGAAGGCGGCGCGGATCCACGTTTCCGTCGAACTGACCACCGACGCCTTGCGCCAGGGCACCGAGACCATCCTGCTGCGCGAAATCGTCAAGGTCTTTCCCGAGCCCGAGAACCCGGCGAACTCCGACAAGGAGCTGGCGAGGTGGCAGTCGGCGCGGGCGCTCGGCGAACTCTTCGGGGTGCCGCGCGGCCGGACCGGCATCGGCCTCAAGCTCACCGGGGGCCGCACCGCGCAGGCCTGGGCGAAACGCCATCGTCGGCTTCGGGAATCGCTGACCCCACTGGTGCAGGAGCGGGTCGAGCCGGCCCGATCAGACGCCATCGACATCGATCGTCACGACGACGAAGGGTTCGAGCAGTGATCGCCCGCTACCGGGCGCTGGTCGAACTCGGCCTGGCCTGCACGGCGCTGGTCGGTGTCGGGGCGAGCTGGCTGCATGCCCGTCACATCGTGGTCGTCGCGCCGATCACGGACGGACAGCCGTCGACCACCTCATTGGTTTACGACCCTCAGCTACTGCTACTGGCCATGCTGCTGGCGATGATCGCCGGAGTGCTGGCAGTCCTCGGAACGTCCAGGCTGTGGCGCGCACGTCGCAGGGTCAAGCCGTCTTTCTGATCAACGGCAGCGCCAGCCGGCGTCGGTAGACGACCGCGTCGGCCAGGTCGCCGAACGCCTCGGGCACCGAGCCGGCGGTCAGAAACGAGGAATCGCCGTCGCCGGCGACCAGCTGTTCGGTGACGTCGGGGCTCGCGACCAGCGTCCACTCCATCCCGGCCCGGCGGCAGTCCTCGTCGAACGTGTACAGCAGCGAGAACCCGGCGCCGGCGAAGTGGCTCACGTTGCTGATGTCGAGCACCACGGGATTGTCACAGACGATGAAACGGCGAAGGCAGTCGCTGACCCGATCGACATTGACGGCATCGACTTCTCCCCGGATGGTCACCACCGTCGCGAGGTGGCGGCAGTGAGCCCGAACCTCGGCCCCACCGCAGTCGACGGTGCCGTTTCCCTGTCGAGTGGTCACCGCGATCGTCATGACGCCTCAAATCCCGTGATGCGAGGGCCGACACAACGCCGACCGAAGCTAACTGCAACGTTGCCCGTCAAACATAAGGAGACCGACAGTTACGTCTAACTGTTTGCTAAAAAGGTGACCCGCACAGTCCTCGGGAAGCCAAGACGCGGCCACACCGCCGCCGTCACGCGATCCGGGCTGCCGCGCTGTTAGGCTGCTCTGGCTACCGGTTGCGAGTCGGGGGGCTTGTGATAGGGCGAAATCGCCCGGTCAGCCGGGTAACAAGGCGAACGAAACCGCAGATTCCAGACCGAAAGAGCGTCGTGCGCAGCCGAGAGATCAAGGGTGAGATCAAAGCCCTGACGGGACTCCGCATCGTCGCCGCGGTGTGGGTGGTGCTGTTCCATTTCCGGCCGATGCTCAGCGACATCTCGCCCGATTTCCGCGAAAACCTCGCGCCGGTGCTCAACTGCGGCGCGCAGGGCGTCGATCTGTTCTTCATCCTCAGCGGATTCGTGCTGGCCTGGAACTACCTCGACCGGATGGGCCGGTCCTGGTCGACGCGCGAGACCCTGCACTTCTTATGGCTGCGGCTGGCCCGGGTGTGGCCGGTTTACCTGGTCACCTTGCACCTGGCCGCGCTGCTGGTGATCCTGTCGCTGCACGTCGGTCACGTGCCGCTGCCCGAAGCGAGCTCGCTCACCGCGGTCAGCTACGTGCGCCAGGTCCTGCTCGTCCAGCTGTGGTTCGAGCCGTTCTTCGACGGGACAAGCTGGGACGGACCGGCCTGGTCGATCAGCGCGGAATGGCTGGCCTACCTGTTGTTCGGCGTGCTCGCGCTGGTGATCTTTCGGATGAAGCTGGCCACCCGGGCGCGGACCCTGATGTTTCTGGCCGTGGCGGCCTCGCTGCCGCCGGTGGTGCTGCTATTGGCCAGCGGCCATTTCTACACGCCGTGGAGCTGGCTGCCGCGGATCGTGACCCAGTTCGCCGCGGGGGCGCTGGCCTGCGCCGCCGTGCGCCGATTGCGGCTGACCGATCGCGGCCGCCACATCGCCGGATACGTCTCCCTGCTGCTCGTGGCCGCCGTGGTGGGGGTCCTCTACTGGTTCAACGCGCACCCGATTACCGGGGTCGTGGAAAACGACAGTGGCGGGGTGGTCGACGCGCTGTTCATTCCGCTGGTGATCACGCTGGCGATCGGCCTGGGCAGCCTGCCGAGACTGCTGTCCACCCGGGTGATGGTCTACGGCGGGCAAATCTCGTTCTGCCTGTACATGGTGCACGAGCTGGTGCATACGTCCTGGAGATGGGCGGTCGAGCAATTCAATCTCACGCCGTGGGAATCCGATTCCCCCTGGAAATGGAACATCCTCGGCCTCTTCGCCATCGCCGTGGGGGTTTCGAGCCTGCTCTATCACTTCGTGGAGGAGCCGGCCCGTCGCTGGATGCGCAGGATGGTCGACGTCCGGCCCGCGGCCCAGCGAACCGAATCCAGTGAGTCGGCTCCCGCCAAGATGCACCCGATCGACGGCGGGCCGGCACCGGTTACCGCCCGCGCGGGGTGACGGAGGCCCGAGTGTCCGCGAATCATGCTGCGCCCCATAACCTCTCGGATGTGGATTCGGCGGCGGTAGGCGCGCCGCACTGGTAGCTTTAACCAAGCTGGCCGGCTCGGACGGGGATCACACAGGCGCGAGAGCGCGTTGACGGTCTGTTCGCACCGGTTCTTCGTACGATTCCGTTGAATGGGTGCACCACACGGCCAAGCCGTGCACAGGGGGGAGGTAGGCGTGAGTCGCCTGGCCGCGTTCGTCGTCAATCTCGCTCTGCTGGTCGGCCTGCTCGTTGAAGTCGTGGCGCACCCGGCACGCGAGCGGGCATACGACGCGTTGACCCTGGATGCCCGGCTGACCCATATCGCGGTCGTCGGCGACTCCTATACGACCGGCACCGACGAGGGCGGCCTGGGCCCGAAATCGTGGACCTCTCTGACCTGGCAGACGCTCACCAAGCGTGGTCTGCAGATCGACGCCGACGTGGCCGCCGAGGGCAGGGCCGGGTATGTCGTGCTCGGCGACCACGGCGGCGTCTTTGAGGATCTGACCTTGCACGCGGTCAAGTCCGACGACGTGCTGGTGGTGTTCTTCGGCTCCCGCAACGATCAGGGCACCGACCCCGGCCTGCTGGCCGCACGGGCGCGCGATACCTTCGGCGTCGCGCGCATCCTGGCGCCATCGGCGAGGTTCCTGGTGATCGGGCCGCCGTGGCCGACCGCCGACGTACCCGATTCGGTTCTGCAGATTCGCGACGTGCTCAACTCCGAGGCGCGGGCCGCGGGAGCGGCATTCGTTGACCCGATCGGTGCCCACTGGTTCGTCGACAGGCCCGACCTGATCGGCCCGGATGGCGTGCACCCCAACGACGCTGGGCATCGCTATATGGCCGACAAGATTGCGCCGCTGATCCGCACGCAGCTATTCCGATAACGAGGCACTCAGCCTTTCGGCGGGCCGGCTCCGCGTCAAAGTGCCAGCCACGCAAGGCTTTCACGCACCGATGGTTGGCGCTTAGTCTTCCGCGTGCCGTTCGTAGTCCCACTGCTCCAGGCGTGCTTGCAGCTGCATCAAGCCAACTCCGACGACTGGCGTTGCAGCCGCGATGCAGACCAACAACAGCGGGGACATTTCAAACCTCCAAAACCCTTACATTCGTAACACGTTCAGTTTGGTGGCGGGGTTCATTCGCAAAGAAAGTCATCGCAATGTCATCCGTCCGTTATGGCTCTGTCTGCCAGCGCGCCCAGCACCGGTGCTAACAACTGCGCGTATTCGGTTGTGACGTGGTTGTCGTCGCGGAACACCAGGGTGTTACCGACGATCATTGGGCAGCGCTCGGCCGTGCAGAACAGGTCGCTGAGATCGGCGTAGTGACCACCGTTTCCGGTGGTTGCCGCCCGCTCCGCGGAGATGCCGCCGTCGTTGACCGCGGCCGACCGGCTTGGCGCGCATGCGGTGGCGTCGTCCAGGTGTCCGGACAGGCAGGTGGGCACCGGGGATTGCGGATCCGGGGCGGGGCCGAGGACCAGGACGGTCGCGCCGGTGCGGCGCAGCTGTGCGACGGTGCGACCCAGGGTCTCGATCCACGCCGGGTCGTAGGACACGAAGCCGAAGTCGCCGCCGTAGCGCCGGCTCATGTCCAGCACGACCAGACGCGGGTGTTCGGCCGCCACGCGGGCCATTACCTGGCCGCGCCACTGTTCGCACTCGGTGTACTCGCGGCCCAGATACGGGCTGTCGATGGGCAGGTCCTGCACCGGGCAGGTCACTTTGGCCAGCGTCTCCAGCCGCCAGTGCCGCTGTTCGGCAGCCTGCTGGAAGGCCGGGTTCCACATCGCCGCATGCGAGTCGCCGATCAGCGCGACCGTTGTCGGCGAGCCGGTATCGCCTGTCGCGCAATCGCTTTGGCCGACTTCGCGCCAGGATCGCACGCAGCCGTTGACGAAGACGGCGGCCTTGTCAGCCGGCGCCTGGGCAAGGGGCGGATCCAGATTCGACGGGACGGCCCGTAGGCCGGCGGCCGCCGCGATGGCGGCGCGCACCTGCGCGAGGGCCTGCTGGACGGCCGCTTCCTGCGGATGCGTACCGGCGGTGGGGGCCGCCGTGGGCAACGCCATGATGTTGGCCTTCGCCGCGGCCGGGCCGTGACCGACCGGCACGGGTATCACCGTCAGCAACAGCACGCATGCGGACGCGGTGGCGGCGCTGGCGATCCCGGCCACCGCGAGGCTGGCCTTGGCCGACCGGCGCAGGGCGGCGGCGAACCGGCCGGGGTTCTCCACCAGGTGGAAGGTGATCACCGCTAGCCCGGCCGAGACGGCGGTCGCGGCCAACCGGGCCGCCAGGCCGGCGGGCTCACCGAGCAGCCGGGGCAACAGCAACAGCACGGGCCAGTGCCAGAGGTACCAGGAGTAGGACACCCGCCCGATCGCGCGCATCGTCGGCCGGCACAGCAAGCGACCGACGCCCAGGCTGCGGGTGACACAGCCGCCGCCGATCACCAGGGCGGTGCCCAGCACGGGCAACAGCGCCGCGGTGCCGGGGTAGGGCGTGGCGGGGCCCAGCTGGGTGCAGGTCAGCAGGATCAGCGCCAGCCCGCCCCATCCGGCGATCGCCGCGGGTAACAGCGGCAGCCGGCGCCACTGCTCGATCGACAACGCGACCAGACCCCCGACGGCCAGTTCCCAGGCGCGGGTGGGCAGCGAGAAGAACGCCCACGGTGGCGAGGCGCGGGTCCACAGCACCGCCGCCGTCAACGAGGCCGCGGCGACCAATGCCAGCACCACCGCGTATGGCATTGCCGTGGCCGCGGCGTCGCGGCGCACGCGTCCGACGAGCCACGCGGTGCCGATGATCAACACCGGCCACACCAGATAGAACTGCTCCTCGACGCCCAGTGACCAGTAGTGCTGGAACGGCGAGGGCACGCCGGCGTTGAGGTAGTCGGTGCCCTGGCCGGCGAACCGGTAGTTGCCGACATAGAGCGCGCTGGCGATGCCGTCGAGGAAGACGTTTCGCGCCTGCAGTGGCGGCAGCACGATCGCCGCCCCGATGGCGGTGACGACGGCGACGGTGGCCGCGGCCGGCAACAGCCGGCGGGCTCGGGCGCCGTAAAAGCGGCCCAGCGCAACGGTATTGGCGCTGCTGACCTCGCGCCAGAGCAGGCCGGTGATCAGGAATCCGGAGATGACGAAGAAAACGTCCACGCCGATGAAGCCGCCGGCGGTGCCCCGGATGCCCGCGTGGTAGAGCACGACGGCGACGACCGCGACCGCCCGCAGGCCTTCGATGTCCGGGCGGAATCCCCGTCGCTGTATTTGTCCGGTGGGGCTATCGCCCGCTCGTGAGGGCGGGCTGGCGGTGGTTTCCTGCCGGACTGTCATACCTTTTGGGGTGCCTCCACTAGGTCGCCAGCCAGGAGAGTTCGCCGGGCAACTGCAGACGCCACCAGGTCATGTCGTGGCCGCCGACCGTGAAGCTGACTGCCGGTGGAGTTTGCAGTTGGCTGACGAATTGGCGGGTGGCGGGATAGAAGCGGTCGAAGGTGCCGCAGTCCACCCGCAGCGGGATCTCCGACAACGCCGGCAAGCCCACCACGCTGTTCGTCATCCAGTCGTCGTAGCTGTCGAACGCCCCGGGTGCGCAATCGGTGTAGGACGTGTACAGCGCCGGGCTGATCGCGCAGATCCCCGCGGTCCGCGACGGCCCCAGCTTGGCGCCCAGATGCAGCGCCCCGTATCCACCCATCGACCAGCCCATGAAGCCCACCCGGGAGGTATCCAGCCCCATCGAACCCAGCATCGGCAACAGCTCGTCGAGGACCATCGCACCGGAGTCGCTGCCGTCGACCCGTTTGTGCCAGTAGGAATCGGAACCGCCGTCGACTCCCACCACGGCGAACGGCGGCTTGCCCTCCTTGACCAACCGGGCAAGCGCGTCCGGCACACCGCAGTCGAGCATCATGTTCGCGTCGCCGTCCTTGCCGTGCAACGCGATCACCGGGCGCAGCGGCCCGCTCTGCGAGGTCTGTCCGGGCGGCAACGCGATCACCCAATTGGTCTTGACACCGCCGCGCGCCTTCGAGACGAACGATCCGCTGAGTTTGGTGGACAGGTTGCTACTCGCGGTGGACGGCTCGAACGGGGTGGGTGACAGCGGCTGCGGCGCCGCTTGTGGTTCGAGCGGGTCCAGCCAGGCGCTCAAAGCCCACGCGCCTGCGGCCGCAACGCTGGCACTGGCGCCCATTCGCAGCACCGCGCGGCGATTCAGATCAGGCACGAGCGTCATAATGCCGCGCCCACTGGGTTTTTCCGACCCTGCCACGCCGTTTGGAAGGGCATTGTGATGCGGCAGTCATCGACCAGTGACGTCCGGCGCGCGAAGGCCCGTCCGGCCGAATTGAATCTGGCAGGTTTCAACCCTCGCGCGGTGCGCCGGCCTTCGGGACGCTGGAACTTTCGTGCACGGCTTTTCGAAGTCGGCCTAATGCTGATCAAGAGCGGAAGAGGATTGAATGAGCCTGGCATTTCACTGGTTTTTGCCGACGTACGGGGATTCGCGAAACCTCGTCGCCGGCGGGCACGTCGATGCACGGCGACCGGCCCGCGACTTTGCGCTATTTGCATCAGATTTGCGCCGCCGCCGAAGACAACGGCTTTGAGGCGGTGCTCACACCGACCGGATTGTGGTGTGAGGACGCGTGGTTGACGACCGCGGCCGGCCTGGTCTTCAACAAGGTGTTCTTCCCGAACGCGAGTTCTCTGGTGGGCACACTGCTGGCGTTCGCGACCTTCGCCGTCGGGTTCGTGATGCGGCCCATCGGCGGTCTGGTGTTCGGCCACATCGGAGATCGCATCGGCCGCAAGCGCAGCCTGGCGTTGACGATGCTGATCATGGGCGCCGCGACGGCGCTGATCGGGGCGCTGCCGACCGCAGCCCAGATCGGGGCGTGGGCGCCGGTGCTGCTGCTGGTACTGCGCGTGCTGCAGGGTTTCGCGCTCGGCGGCGAGTGGGGTGGCGCGGTGCTGCTGGCCGTCGAGCACAGCCCCGGCGACCGGCGCGGCCGCTACGGGGCGATCCCGCAGATCGGCTTGGCGCTGGGCCTGGCGCTGGGCACCGGCATCTTCGCATTCCTTCAGGTTGCCTTGGGCCCGACACGATTTCTCGCCTACGGCTGGCGCATCGGCTTCCTGCTGAGCGTGGTGCTGGTGGTGATCGGCATCGTGGTGCGATTGCGGGTCGAGGAGACCCCGGCGTTCCGGCGGTTACGCGACCTCGAGGCCGCGTCCACCGTGCCCATCCGGGAAGTCCTCCGCGAACCTCGGTCCCGACGAAACACGTTGCTGGGACTGCTGTCTCGCTGGGCCGAGGGCTCGGCCTTCAACACCTGGGGTGTGTTCGCGATCAGCTACGCCACCGGTGCGCTGGGCTTCAACAAGGTGTCGGTTCTGGTCGTGGTGACCATCGCCGCCCTGCTGATGGCGGTGCTGCTGCCCGTCTCGGAGCTTTGACCGATCGGTACGGCGCGCGTCGGGTGTACCTCGTGGGTGTGGCTCTCTACGGCCTGGCGGCCTTTCCGGCGTTCGCCTTGTTCGGCACCAAGGACCTGATCTGGTTTGGTCTGGCGATGGTCATCGTGTTCGGTGTCGTGCACGCGCTGTTCTACGGCGCGCAAGGCACGCTGTACTCGTCGCTGTATCCGACCGGCACCCGCTACACCGGTTTGTCGTTCGTCTACCAGTTCTCTGGCGTGTACGCCTCCGGGGTCACGCCGATGATACTGACGGCGCTGATCGCTGCCGTGGGCGACGCGCCCTGGCTGGCGTGCGGGTATCTGGTTGCGACGGCGGTGATTAGCGTGTTCGCCACGGCGCTGATCCGCGACCGGGACCTGTATCTGTGAGCTGACCCGCAGTAGACAATCGCGTTCCTCAGTAGGCTGCACTACTAGAATCATCGTTCCCGGCCGCAGCCGCCAAGGAAGCGAGCAGACAATGACTGACCCGAACGTCGCCGGTTTCGAACCGCTCTACGACCAGGCGGAGCACGCCGACCGGCGGATCCCCTGGGACATCGGCGGCCCGCAGCCGGCGGTGCAGCAACTGGTGGCCTATGGCGGGATCCGCGGCGAGGTGCTCGATCCCGGTACGGGCCCCGGCTACCATGCCATTCATTTTGCAGCGCAAGGATATTCGGCAACCGGGATCGATGATTCGCCGTCGGCTATCGAGCGCGCCAAACGCAACGCCGAGCAGGCGGGGGTGCAAGTCGATTTCCAGGTGGCCGACGCCACTAGGCTGGAAGGTTACGAGGGACGCTTCGACACCGTGGTGGACAGCGCGTTTTATCACGTGTTTTTGAATGACGAGGCCATCCAGACGCGGTACGCGCAGGCGCTGCACCGGTCCACCAAGCCGGGGGCGCGTCTGTACATGTTCGAGTTCGGCCCGCACAACGTCAACGGCCTGCAGTGGACAGCCATACCCGCCGACAACTTCGAGCGGGTGCTCGGTGCCAGCGGATGGCGCATCGACTACCTGGGCGGCACGACCTATCAGGCCCGCTTCCTCAAGGAGACCTTCGACGCCATGAAAACGTTTGCGTCCGAGGAGCAGGGCGAGATTCTGGAGCGGATGCGACCGCTGGTGCATCGGCTCGGCGTTATCGACCCACTGCTGGAAGACCACCGGGTGCACCTTCCGGCGTGGTCGGTGGTGGCCACCCGTCTGGACTGAGCACAGTTCGACGGGCGCCCAGGTGGTGCGCCGCCCGCCGATGTGCTGGGGTTGGTGATCAGCACCAGGTGGCAGACGATGCCCGAAGGGCCCAGGGAGGTGGCTAGTCATGGCTAGCACTTCGCAACTGCGCCAAGGGCTTTCGCAGCGACAGCTGAGCATGATCGCGCTCGGCGGTGTGATCGGCGCCGGCTTGTTCGTCGGGTCGGGCGTGGTGATCCGCGACACCGGGCCCGCCGCGTTCCTGACGTATGCGCTGTGCGGCGTGCTGGTTGTGCTGGTGATGCGGATGCTGGGCGAGATGGCGGCCGCCAACCCGTCGACCGGATCGTTCGCCGATTACGCGGCCAAGGCGCTGGGCGGCTGGGCCGGGTTTTCGGTGGGCTGGCTGTATTGGTACTTCTGGGTGATCGTCGTCGGATTCGAGGCGGTCGCCGGCGGCAAAGTCCTGAACTACTGGTTCCACGTCCCGCTGTGGGTGCTGTCGCTGTGCCTGATGGTGCTGATGACCGCGACGAACCTGTTCTCGGTGACATCGTTCGGCGAATTCGAATTCTGGTTTGCCGGAATCAAAGTCGCCACGATTGTGATCTTCCTGGGCATCGGCGCGGTGTTCGTGCTCGGCCTGTGGCCGGGTCACCACGTGGGGTTCGCGAACCTGACCGCGCACGGTGGATTCTTCCCGAAAGGCGTCGGCGCGGTGTTCGCCGCGATCGTGGTGGTGATCTTTTCGATGGTGGGCGCCGAAATCGTCACAATCGCCGCGGCCGAAAGTCGCGACCCCGCCCTCGGAGTCCAACGGGCGACGAGATCGGTTGTCGCGCGCATCGCAATCTTCTTCGTGGGTTCGGTTTTTCTGGTCGTCGTCATCCTGCCGTGGAATTCGGTGGAGCTCGGCGCATCGCCCTATGTCGCGGCGTTGCGGCAGCTGGGCCTGGCCGGCGCGGATCAGGTGATGAATGCGGTGGTGCTCACCGCGGTGCTGTCCTGCCTGAACTCCGGGCTCTACACGGCGTCGCGCATGCTGTTCGTGCTCGCCGCCCGCAACGAAGCGCCGATGCGGCTGGTCAAACTCAGCGGGCGCGGCGTCCCGCACTTAGCCATCTTGTTCTCGTCGGCGATCGGTTTCGCGTGCGTCATCATGTCGTGGCTGGCGCCCCGCACGGTATTTCTGTTCCTGCTCAACTCGTCGGGCGCGATCATCTTGTTCGTCTACTGGCTGATCGCGCTGTCGCAGATCATCCTGCGCCGCCGCACACCCGCGGAGCAGCTGCGGGTGAAGATGTGGTTTTTCCCGGTACTGTCGATCCTCACGCTGGCCGGGATCACCGCGGTGCTGGTGCAGATGGCCTTCGACCAGTCGGCCCGCAGCCAGCTCTGGCTCAGCCTGCTGTCGTGGGCGGTGGTGCTGGCGATCTACGCCGTCGCACGCGCCCGAGGCCGGGTCCGGGTCCGAAACCGTCGTGGACACAACGCCCCCCGGGGTGCTGAGCAGTCCTCCTAATCACGCCCGCGTTGAAAGTCGAACTTCCCGACGTGGCGTAAGTCACGGGCCTGGACTAAAGACAGTTAGCGGGCAGGAATGTGTAGTGCCTAAACGGCTTTGAGGCACCTGTCTTCACAGCGCTTCGACAGCCTTTATTGCCATAATTAACAGTTGCATAGGTGTATGTTCGGTGCTGGGGATACTCAGCGGCGCGTTCCTCAACGATTTGGTTTGGTGGTGGATCGCGAATCTTGCGGTGGTTGCGTGCCAAATTTTATGTCGGTCCAACTTGGCGCGAGTGATCACGCCCTTGACGTAGCCGTACGCGATTTCGTCCACCATCGCGGTGGCCGCGCCGCAAACTCAAGAAAACGGGGCTACGGCAGGTTTGAGAATTTAAGCCCATTGACGGGTTACTCACTACGCGAGCAGGAGGAATGAGTCGATTTATGACGACGACTGAAAAGGCGCTGACGCCCGACGTTGTTAACGGGATCGACTTCAAGATCGCGGATCTGTCGCTCGCGGAATTCGGCCGCAAAGAGCTTGACCTGGCCGAGTACGAGATGCCGGGCCTGATGTCGCTGCGCCGTGAGTACGCCGAGGTGCAACCGCTGAAGGGTGCCCGGATCTCGGGCTCGTTGCACATGACCGTGCAGACCGCGGTGTTGATCGAGACGCTGACCTCGCTGGGTGCCGAGGTGCGCTGGGCGTCGTGCAACATCTTCTCGACCCAGGACCACGCGGCAGCGGCGGTCGTCGTCGGCCCGCACGGCACGGCGGAGGAGCCCAAGGGTGTTCCGGTGTTCGCCTGGAAGGGTGAGTCGCTCGAGGAGTACTGGTGGTGCGCCGAGCAGATGCTCACCTGGGAGGGTGAGCCGGCCAACATGATCCTGGACGACGGTGGTGACGCCACGATGATGGTGCTGCGCGGCGCGCAGTACGAGAAGGCCGGCGTGGTGCCGCCCGCCGAGGACGACGACTCGGCCGAATGGAAAGTCTTCCTGGGCGTGCTGCGGAGCCGCTTCGAGTCGGACAAGGCCAAGTGGACCAAGATCGCCGAGGCGGTCAAGGGCGTGACCGAGGAGACCACCACCGGGGTGCTGCGCCTCTACCAGTTCGCCGCGGCGGGCGACCTGGCCTTCCCGGCGATCAACGTCAACGACTCGGTGACCAAGTCCAAGTTCGACAACAAGTACGGCACCCGGCACTCGCTGATCGACGGCATCAACCGCGGCACCGACGCGCTGATCGGCGGCAAGAAGGTGCTGATCTGCGGCTATGGTGACGTCGGCAAGGGCTGCGCGGAGGCGGTCAAGGGCCAGGGGGCACGCGTGGTCGTCACCGAGATCGACCCGATCAACGCGCTGCAGGCGCTGATGGAGGGCTTCGACGTCGTGACGGTCGAGCAGGCCATCGGCGACGCGGACATCGTCGTCACCTCGACCGGCAACAAGGACATCATTTCGCTGGACCACATGAAGGCGATGAAGGATCACGCGATCCTGGGCAACATCGGCCACTTCGACAACGAGATCGACATGGCGGCGCTGGAGCGCTCCGGCGCGACGCGCCTCAACATCAAGCCGCAGGTCGACCTGTGGACGTTCGGGGATTCCGGCAAGTCGATCATCGTGCTGTCCGAGGGCCGGCTGCTGAACCTGGGTAACGCCACCGGGCACCCGTCGTTCGTGATGAGCAACAGCTTCGCCAACCAGACGATCGCCCAGATCGAGCTGTGGACCAAGAACGACGAGTACGACAACGAGGTCTACCGGCTGCCCAAGCACCTCGACGAGAAGGTGGCTCGGATTCACGTCGAGGCGCTCGGCGGCACGCTCACCAAGCTGACCAAGGAGCAGGCCGAATACCTCGGGATCGACGTCGAGGGCCCCTACAAGCCGGACCACTACCGCTACTGAGCGTCCTCGGCGACGCGAACGTGAAGTTAGCTTCAAGCGCGTCGCCTCGGCGACAGTCGATCTTCGTAGATGGGGCGATCTGCGGTTGCCCGCCCAGATCGTCAGGACGAACAGGAGTCGTGTGACCCTCAACACCATCGCGCTCGAACTGGTGCCACCGAACATGAACGGCGGTCGTGAGCGGGCATTTGAAGAAGCCGCCAAAGTGGCGCAATATTGCCGCGATTCCGGGCTCGGCGGCCGGATTCGGCACGTGATGATTCCGGGCATCATCGCCGAGGACGACGACCGGCCGGTTGCGATGCAAGAGAAGCTCGACGTGCTCGATTTCTGGTCCATCATCAAACCCGAGCTGCCCGGAGTCAGTGGGCTGTGCACCCAGGTCACCGCCTTCATGGATGAGTCGATGCTGGGTAATCGCCTCGTCGAGTTGTGCGGGGCCGGCATGGAGGGTGTCGTGTTCGTCGGCGTCCCGCGCACGATGAACGATGGGGAGGGTTCGGGCGTCGCGCCCACCGACGCGCTGTCGATCTATCAGGACCTGGTATCCAACCGCGGTGTAATCCTGATCCCGACCCGCGAGCGCGAGCAGGGCCGATTCACGTTCAAGTGCGACCGCGGGGCCACCTACGGCATGACGCAGTTGTTGTATTCAGACGCGATCATCGGTTTCCTGGCTGATTTCGCCGAGAACAGTGATCATCGGCCCGAAGTGCTGCTGTCGTTCGGTTTCGTGCCCAAGCGTGAAGCCCATGTCGGCCTGATCGATTGGCTGATCCAGGATCCCGGAAACGCGGCGGTGGCCGCCGAGCAGGCCTTCGTCAAGAAGCTGGCCGGCAGCGAACCGGCAGCAAAGCGTCGCCTCGCGGTGGATTTGTACAAGCGCGTGATCGACGGCGTCGTCGAACTCGGCTTCCCGCTGAGCATCCACCTCGAAGCCACCTACGGGTTGTCGTGGCCGGCGTTCCAGACGTTCGCCGAGATGCTCTCTTATTGGTCACCGGCTAAGTCGTTGTAGGCCGGTGCTGGTCGCGTGGTGTGGTCCAGCCCGGTCGCGCGTTCGCGGCTAACCCGGCCAGTCCGGCAAGGCCGCCGGGGTAATTGAGCCGAACGTGACCGCCTATTAGCTGACACGTCATTCAACTTGGCTACTACAGCATCGCTCTGTCTTCGGCCATGGTGGCGGACCTAGCGGGCAATCGCACCATTGTGGCGCGGCCAGTCGACTGCGAAAAGGTTCTAGGTCGGCATCGAGCAGCCTGTTTGGGAATTCCCAGGTTATTTAGCGCGAATTGGCAGGAATAGCGGAATGAACAATCTCGTCCTTTCCGCCTGGAGCCAGCCAAATTTTACGAAAGATAACAGCTTATTTTTGGGCGTGTTTCAGAAAGTCGTGTCCGTAGGATAATTGTATGTCAGGCGTATTAAATTATCCTCACGGCGTTGCGATAGGTGGCCTTGTCCGCTTAGCGTCGTAAATCGTGCCTACCTTTAACGTAAACACTGTGGACTGGGATGAACTGTATGACGGTAAGGCGTCATACGCGCCGGGAAACCCCGGTTGGAATATCGGCGAGTTGCAACCTGCTCTGGCTGCTCTGGAATGCCGAGGGCTCGTCGAGGGACCCGTGCTCGATTCCGGATGCGGCGCGGGGTTTGCTTCATTGGCATTGGCGGAAAGGGGATATGAAGTTGTCGGGCTGGATCGGTCTGGCAGCGCCATTGAACAAGCGACGCAAGCAGCGGCGCGACGGGGTTTGACTGCGACGTTCGCCGTGGCCGACCTGAGTCGATCAACCGGTTACGAAAAGTACTTCAACACCGTTATTGATGGCCTCGTGTTCCACTGTCTACCTGAAGGACTCAGGCACCAGTACCTCCAATCTATCGCAGACGCGCTGAAACCCGGCGGCAAGTTCTTTGCTCTCGTGTTCGCTACCGAAGCGTTCCCACCCGACGCCGATTTTGGCCCGCGTCCGTTCACTCAGAGCCAATTGCAATCCATCGTTGGCAAGCACCTCGTTGTGGATGACATCCAACCCGCGCGGGCGTGGATCAACGTCCCGACTGCATTGCCAGGAGGTTTCGAATATCGCAATGTCACTATCGGACACGACGGTCGTGCGCAGCTGCCGTCGTGGCTTGTCAGTGCCCACCGTCACTGACAAAGTCGCCCAGCCGCCCCGACGGTAAACGGCTTGGCATCGCGAAAGATACTCGTCGCGGAGCGGTTGCAGTCATAGTGCGCAACAGCCGCAGCAGCGGCACGCGCGGGATGGACCGGATCACGTCAGGGATGAAACCGCACCTGAAATACGGTCAAATCTGGTGGACGATTCCGTGTCTCTACAGCGGTTGCGGCACACCTCGTGCATTCCCCATGGCCGTAACGCAGTTTAGGCGGAATTGCGCGGTCACATAAAACAATAATTAGCCGAGGAGAGATCAGAAAACGTCTCGGCGCGTTGAAGATTATTGGACTAATCGAACGGGTTGCTGACGGCAGGTTGCTGATCCCGCGGACCTTGAGCTGTTCCGTGGCCCGTGCAAGTTGACAGGTAAGGATGATGCAGTGAGTGAAAAGGGTCGGCTGTTTACCAGTGAGTCGGTGACCGAGGGGCATCCCGACAAGATCTGCGACGCGATCAGCGACTCGGTCCTCGACGCGCTTCTGGCGCAGGATCCGCGCTCACGTGTCGCGGTCGAGACGCTGGTGACCACCGGGCAGGTGCACGTGGTCGGTGAGGTCACGACGACCGCCAAGGAGGCGTTCGCCGACATCACCAACACCGTGCGCGCACGCATCCTCGACATCGGCTATGACTCCTCGGACAAGGGCTTCGACGGCGCGTCCTGCGGTGTGAACATCGGCATCGGCGCCCAGTCGCCCGACATCGCCCAGGGCGTCGACACCGCTCATGAGGCGCGCGTCGAGGGCGCCGCGGACCCGCTGGACGCCCAGGGCGCCGGCGACCAGGGCCTGATGTTCGGCTACGCGATCAACGACACTCCGGAGCGGATGCCGCTGCCCATCGCGCTGGCCCACCGGCTGTCGCGGAAGCTGACCGAGGTCCGCAAGGACGGGACGCTGCCCTACCTGCGGCCGGACGGCAAGACGCAGGTCACCATCGCCTACGAGGACGACGTCCCGGTGCGGCTGGACACCGTGGTCGTTTCCACCCAGCACGCCGACGGCATCGACCTGGTGAAGACGCTGGATCCCGACATCCGCCGCCACGTGCTCACTACCGTGCTGGACGAACTGGCGCACGACACGCTGGACGCGTCGTCGACCCGGGTGCTGGTCAACCCGACCGGCAAGTTCGTGCTCGGCGGGCCGATGGGCGACGCGGGCCTGACCGGCCGCAAGATCATCGTCGACACCTACGGCGGGTGGGCCCGGCACGGCGGTGGCGCGTTCTCCGGCAAGGACCCCTCCAAGGTGGACCGGTCGGCGGCCTACGCGATGCGCTGGGTGGCGAAAAACATCGTCGCGGCCGGGCTGGCGGAGCGAGTCGAGGTCCAGGTGGCCTACGCCATCGGCAAGGCCGCTCCGGTCGGGCTGTTCATCGAGACGTTCGGTACCGCGACGGTCGATCCGGTCAAGATCGAGAAGATCGTGCCCGAGGTGTTCGACCTGCGGCCCGGCGCGATCATCCGCGACCTGGACCTGCTGCGCCCGATCTACGCGCAGACCGCCGCGTACGGGCACTTCGGCCGCACCGACATCGAGCTGCCATGGGAGCAGGAGAACAAGGTCGACGACCTCAAACGCGCCATCTAGGCGTACGGCTGATCCGATGGTTGCACGCGTCCCTCGGCCTAATCGGGTAACTGATGCCTTAACCCCGAAGCCTCGCGCAGCGCGCACATGCGCCTCAAGATATCCATGCTCTCCAACGCTGACGCGCCGGACTGCAATCGGCATCACCAAATGAACCTGGCCCATTCGCGCGACCCACTCATTCGGCCGACGCAAGCCGGCTGACCCCGTGTCCATTAACCGGCGGTAATTCCAGAACCGCAGTGACAGAACAGGATTCCTCGTGAGCGACATCCCGCCCGACTTGTACTACACAGCCGAACACGAGTGGCATCGGCGCAGCGACGAACGCACGGTACGGGTCGGTATCACCGACTTCGCGCAGTCGGCTCTTGGCGATGTCGTCTTCGTTCGACTTCCCGACATCGGCGCCGCGCTGACCGCTGGCGAACCCTTCGGCGAAGTGGAGTCGACCAAATCGGTGTCGGACCTCTACGCGCCGCTGTCGGGAGAGGTAGCCGCAGTCAACGGCGATCTGGAAGGCAGCCCGCAGCTCGTGAACTCCGACCCCTACAACGCCGGCTGGCTGCTGGACATTCAGGTCGAGGAGTTCGAGCTGGCGGCCGTCGCGTCGGGTGCCGTGGTACTGCTGGATGCGGAAACCTACCGCGGCATACTCACCGAATGAGTTACTGAGCCGCCGCGCTTAGAAACTCTTGGTAAACAGCACCGCTTGCTCGAACGGCAGCCTGCCGAAAACCCGCCGCGTCCCGCCGCTCACGTGCTGAGCCGCCTCGTCCCTGGTGACGACTTGCGGGTCGGTGATGCCGAACGTCTTGCCGTGGCGGCGCATCTTTCCGCCGCCGGCCGCCTTGAGGTTCTTCAACCAGTCGCGGTCCGGGCCGTAGGTGAGCAGCACCGCAATGCCGGGCTTGCCGTTGACGGTGGCGCTGAACGCGCTCACCGGCGTCCGATACGCCTTCCCGGAACGCCGTCCGACGTGCTCGATGATTGCGAATGATGGGGCCCAGCCGGCCCACATCCGTTGAATGGGGTTGGTGACGTGCCGGTTGAAACGGGCCAGGCCTTCGGGTAGTCGCATACCACCATCCAACTCGCCGGACCCGGCCCACTTCAACCCGCGACCAACTCTTACACCCTGTAGTTGATCGCTGTTCGCAGGCTGGAACACTGGTGGTCATGGGCAGCACTGATCAGGCCGCCGCTGTGTCCAGGGGGGCCGTGACCGCCTCGGCGCGTCTCTTCGAGGACGCGTGCGCGGTCATCCCCGGTGGGGTGAACTCACCGGTACGTGCCTTCACCGCGGTAGGCGGCACGCCGCGCTTCATCACCGAGGCGCACGGCTGTTGGCTCACCGACGCGGACGGCAACCGCTACGTCGACCTGGTCTGCTCGTGGGGCCCGATGATTCTCGGCCATGCGCACCCGGCGGTGGTCGACGCGGTCGCCAAGGCCGCGGCCTCGGGGCTGTCGTTCGGGGCGCCCACTCCCGCGGAGACGGAGCTGGCCACCGAGATCATCGCCCGGGTGCCGGCGGTCGAGCGGCTGCGGCTGGTGAACTCCGGCACCGAGGCCACCATGAGCGCGGTGCGGCTGGCCCGCGGGTTCACCGGCAGGGCCAAGATCATCAAATTCTCCGGCTGCTATCACGGCCACGCGGACGCGCTGCTCGCCGACGCGGGTTCCGGGGTGGCGACGCTGGGTCTGCCGTCCTCGCCCGGGGTCACCGGCGCCGCCGCGGCCGACACAATTGTGTTGCCCTACAACGATATTGATGCGGTACGCGAGGCATTCGCCCGGTTCGGCGACCAGATCGCCGCGGTGATCACCGAGGCCAGCCCCGGCAATATGGGCGTCGTCCCGCCGGGTGCGGGCTACAACGCGGCGCTGCGCGCGATCACTGCCGAGCACGGCGCGCTGCTGATCATCGACGAGGTGATGACCGGCTTCCGGGTCAGTCGAAGCGGTTGGTACGGAATCGATCCGGTCGCCGCCGACCTGTTCACCTTCGGAAAGGTGATGAGCGGCGGGCTGCCGGCCGCCGCGTTCGGCGGGCGGGTCGAGGTGATGGAGCGGCTCGCGCCGTTGGGGCCGGTGTACCAGGCCGGCACGCTGTCAGGTAACCCGGTGGCGATGGCCGCCGGGTTGGCCACGCTGCGCGCCGCGGACGACGCCGTCTACGCGGCGCTGGACGCCAATGCCGACCGCCTGGCCGGGCTGCTCTCCGAGGCGTTCACCAATGTCGGTGTGCCACATCAGATTCCGCGGGCCGGCAATATGCTCGGCGTGTTCTTCACGGACGCGCCGGTCACCGATTTCGCGTCCGCGCGCAACAGCCAGACCTGGCGCTATCCGCCGTTCTTCCATGCCCTGCTGGACGCGGGCGTGTACCCGCCGTGCAGCGCCTTCGAGGCGTGGTTCGTCTCGGCGGCACTCGACGACACCGCGTTCGAGCGGATCGCGGACGCGCTGCCCGTCGCCGCGCGTGCGGCCGCGAGCGCGACCCAGGAGGGGAAGTCCTGATGGCCGAGCAAACCCGGGTGCACGTGATGCGGCACGGCGAGGTGCACAACCCCGACGGCATCCTCTACGGCCGGCTGCCCGGATTTCACCTGTCCGACAAGGGCAGAGCGCAAGCGGCCGCGGTGGCCGAGGCGCTGGCTCACCGCGACATCGTCGCGGTGATCGCCTCGCCGCTGCAGCGGGCCCAGGAGACCGCCGCGCACATCGCCGCGAAGCATGACCTGCCGGTGGACACCGACCCCGACCTGATCGAATCGGCCAACTTCTTCGAAGGCAAGCGCATGGGCCCGGGCGACGGCGCCTGGCGCGAACCGCGATTTTGGTGGCAGCTGCGCAACCCGTTCACGCCGTCGTGGGGTGAGCCCTATGTCGACATCGCGGCCCGGATGGCGACCGCGGTGGACAAGGCGCGCGCCCGTGGGGCCGGCCAAGAGGTGCTCTGCGTCAGCCATCAACTGCCGGTGTGGACGCTGCGACTGCATCTGACGAGCAAGCGGCTCTGGCACGACCCGCGGCGACGCGAGTGCGGGCTCGCCTCGGTGACGACCCTGGTTTACGACGGCGACCGGCTGGTCGACGTCGAGTACTTCGAACCGGTGGTCACTTGACCATGTTTCGGCTGGCGATCGCCGGGGCGGTGTTGGCAACCTCCGGGTTGCTGACCGGCTGCTCCGCTGGTCACGACGCCGTCGCGCAGGGCGGCACCTTCGAATTCGTCTCTCCCGGAGGCAAAACCGACATCTTCTACGACCCGCCCTCGAGTCGTAGCCGTCCGGGCCCGCTGTCCGGGCCGGACCTGGCCGACCCCGCGCACACGCTGTCGCTGGACGATCCGATCTTCTCCGGCAACGTCGTCGTCATCAACGTCTGGGGCCAGTGGTGTGGGCCGTGCCGCGCCGAAGTCACCCAGCTGCAGCAGGTTTATGACGCCACCCGCGAGTCCGGGGCGTCCTTCCTCGGCATCGATGTGCGCGACAACAACCGCCAGGCGGCGCTGGACTTCGTCAACGATCGCTCCGTCACGTTCCCGTCGATCTACGACCCGGCGATGCGCACCCTGATCGCATTCGGCGGCAAGTACCCGACCACCGTCATCCCATCCACGCTGGTGCTGGATCGCCAGCACCGGGTCGCGGCGGTGTTCCTGCGCGAATTGCTGGCGTCCGACCTGCAGCCTGTGGTGCAGAAGCTGACCCAGGAAGCGCCGCCGGGCCTGAGCACGCCGGGTCGACCGGGTTCGCCTCGATGACCGGTTTCGCACAGACCGCCGCCGCCGGGCCCTTGCTGGTGGCGCTGGGTGCCTGCGTGCTCGCGGGGCTGGTGTCGTTCGCCTCGCCGTGCGTGGTGCCGCTGGTGCCCGGCTACCTGTCGTATCTGGCCGCGGTGGTCGGAGTGGACGAGCAGCCGGGGCCGGGCGTGATCAAAGCCCCGCCGGCGGCCCGGTGGCGAGTCGCCGGATCGGCGGCGCTGTTCGTCGCCGGATTCACCACCGTGTTCGTCCTCGGCACCGTCGCCGTGCTCGGCATGACGACGACGCTGATCACCAACCAGCTGGTGCTGCAGCGGGTCGGGGGCGTGCTGACCATCGTGATGGGGCTGGTGTTCGTGGGCCTCGTCCCTGTCCTGCAGCGTCAGGTCCGGTTCAGCCCGCAGCAGCTGACGACGGTCGCCGGGGCGCCGGTGCTCGGCGCGGTGTTCGCGCTCGGCTGGACGCCGTGTCTGGGCCCGACCCTGACCGGCGTGATTACCGTCGCCTCGGCCACCGAAGGCGCGAATGTCGCGCGCGGAATTCTGCTGGTGATCGCCTACTGCCTGGGGCTGGGGATCCCGTTCGTGCTGCTGGCGTTCGGCTCGGCGCGCGCGGTGGCCGGCCTGGGCTGGCTGCGACGGCACACCCACGCGATCCAGATCTTCGGCGGTGCGCTGCTGATCGCGGTCGGGGTGCTGCTGGTCACCGGCGTGTGGAACGACTTCATCTCCTGGCTGCGCGACGCCTTCGTCAGCGATGTGAGGTTGCCGATTTGAGGCAGCTTCTCGCTTTGACGCGCAACACCTGGCGCGCGCTGACCTCGATGGGCACCGCGCTGGTGCTGTTGTGCCTGCTGGCCCTCGGAGCGATACCCGGAGCGCTGCTGCCGCAGCGCAGCCTCAACGCCGGCAAGGTCGACGAGTACCTGGCCGCGCATCCGACGATCGGCCCGTGGCTGAATCGGCTGCAGGCCTTCGACGTGTTCTCCAGCTTCTGGTTCACCGCCATCTACGTGCTGCTGTTCGTCTCCCTCGTCGGCTGCCTGACCCCGCGGATGATCGAGCACGCCCGCAGCCTGCGCGCGACGCCCGTCCACGCCCCGCGCAACCTGGCCCGGTTGCCCAAGCACACCAGCTCGCAGCTCGCCCTGACCGACGAGGCCGACGTGAACGCCGTGGCGAACGGGATCGCCGGCCGGTTGCACGGTTGGCGCACCGCCATTCGCCATGAAGACGACGGTGTGGTCGAGGTGTCCGCCGAGAAGGGCTACCTGCGCGAGTTGGGCAACATCGTCTTCCACTTCTCGCTGCTGGGCCTACTGGTCGCGGTCGCCGTCGGCAAGTTGTTCGGCTACGAGGGCAACGTCATCGTGATCGCCGATGGCGGCCCCGGCTTCTGCTCGGCCTCGCCGGCCGCGTTCGACTCGTTCCGCGCGGGCAACACCGTCGACGGCACCTCGCTGCACCCAATCTGCTTGCGGGTCAATGACTTTCAGGCGCACTACCTGCCGTCCGGGCAGGCTACGTCGTTCGCCGCCGACATCGACTACCAAGACGGCCGCGACCTGGCGGCCAACAGCTGGCGGCCCTACCGGCTCGAGGTCAACCACCCGCTGCGCATCGGCGGTGACCGGGTGTATCTGCAGGGCCACGGCTACGCGCCCAGCTTCACCGTGAGGTTCCCCGACGGGCAGACCCGCACCTCGACCGTGCAGTGGCGGCCCGACAACCCGCAGACCCTGCTCTCGTCGGGGGTGGCGCGCATCGACCCGCCGGCCGGCAGCTATCCCAACGCCGTCGAGCGCCGTAAACACCAGATCGCGATCCAGGGCCTGCTGGCTCCCACCGAGCAACTCGACGGCGCCCTGTTGTCGTCGCGGTTCCCGGCGCTGAACGCCCCCGCGGTGGCCGTCGACATCTACCGCGGTGACACCGGCCTGGACACCGGGCGCCCGCAGTCGTTGTTCTCCCTGGATCCCCGGCTGATCGAGCAGGGCCGGCTGACCAAGGAGAAGCGGGTCAACCTGCGCGTCGGTCAGGAGGTGCGCATCGACCAGGGTCCGGCGGCGGGCACCACCATCCGATTCGACGGCGCCGTGCCGTTCGTCAACTTGCAGGTCTCCCACGACCCCGGCCAGCTCTGGGTGCTGGTCTTCGCGGTCACGATGATGGCCGGGCTGCTGGTGTCGCTGCTGGTGCGCCGCCGCCGGGTATGGGTGCGCCTCATTCCGGTCACGGAACCAGCCGACCAGGCCCCCGGTACGGTGAACGTCGAGCTGGGCGGCTTGGCCCGCACCGACAACTCCGGTTGGGGCGACGAGTTCGAAAGGCTCACCGAGCGCTTGTTGACCGGGCTTGGTGAACCCGGCGCCGCCAACCAGGCCGAAGACCCAGCGTCGCGAAGGAGTTCTGAGGTGGACGTCACATGAACACCCTGCACGTCAATATCGGCCTGGCGCGCTACTCCGACTGGGCGTTCACCTCGGCGGTAGTGGCCCTGGTCGTCGCGCTGTTGCTGCTCGCCTTCGAACTCGCGTACGTCGGCGGCCGGCGGGCGGACACCCGCGCGCGGGTCATGGCCGGTTCCGTTACCGCCGACAGCATCACCCCGGGCATCGTCGACGACGTCGAGGGGCGGCCGTTCGACGAACGCGTCGGGCGGGCCGGACTGGCGGTGGTCTACCTCGGCATCGGCCTGCTGCTGGCCTGCCTCGTGCTGCGCGGCCTGGCCACCATGCGGGTGCCGTGGGGCAACATGTACGAGTTCATCAACCTCACCTGCTTGTGCGGGCTGATCGCCGGCGCCATCGTGCTGCGCCGCCCGCAGTTCCGCCCGCTCTGGGTTTTCCTGCTGCTGCCGGTGCTGATCCTGCTCACGGTTTCCGGCCGCTGGCTCTACACCAATGCCGCACCCGTGATGCCGGCCCTGCAGTCCTACTGGCTGCCCATCCACGTATCGGTGGTCAGCCTGGGCTCGGGGGTCTTCCTGGTTGCCGGCATTGCCAGCATCCTGTTCCTGCTGCGGACCTCACGGCTGGGCGAGCCCACCGCCGAGGGCACCCTGGCGCGGATCGTGCATCGGCTGCCCGACGCGCAGACCCTGGACCGCATCGCCTACCGGACCACGATCTTCGCGTTCCCGGTGTTCGGCTTCGGGGTCATCTTCGGAGCCATCTGGGCCGAGGAGGCCTGGGGCAGGTATTGGGGATGGGATCCCAAGGAGACGGTTTCGTTCGTCGCGTGGGTGGTATACGCGGCCTACCTGCACGCCAGGTCGACCGCGGGATGGCGGGACAGAAAGGCCGCCTGGATGAACGTGGTCGGGTTCGTGGCCATGGTCTTCAATTTGTTCTTCGTTAACCTGGTGACAGTGGGCCTGCATTCCTATGCGGGCGTGGGCTGACAGTTGGGAATCGACACCGCAACAAGGGGGAATGCACGTGTCTGAGCAATCAACGAGCGGCGTGGGGGCGCCCGAACATCCGACGACTGAGTTGTCTCCGCAGGAGCAGCAGGCCGCTGGCGACCAGCCGGCGGACTCGGCCGCCGAGGCGCCGACTCGGGCCTTCGCCGGCTTCCGCACCGAGCGCCGGGTCCCGGCTACCGAAAGGCGAGAAGCGCAGCCCGCGGCACCGCCGCGACCGGCCGGGATGCCGCCCTGGGATTCCACGCCGGTGACCGGCATCCCGCGGGTCGACCCGACCGTGTACGGCGCCTACTACAACGGCCAGGCTGAGGCGCCGTCGCCGGAAGCTCCAGCCCCGTACCGCCCCGAGCACGTGCCACACACGCCCTATCCGGAACTGTCCACCGGAATGCTGCTGCGGCCGATCAAACCGCCGCCCTCGGAGGGCTGGCGCCGGTTGGTGTACGTGCTGTCCGGCCGGATGATCAACCTGGGGGAGAGCCCGCGGGCCGCCCGGCAGAACAACTTGGTGGCGCAGGTCAACCGACCGTTGCGCGGCTCCTACCGGATCGCGGTGATCTCGCTCAAGGGTGGCGTGGGCAAAACCACGATCGCTGCCACGCTGGGTGCCACTTTCGCCGCGGTCCGCGGCGACCGGGTGGTGGCCATCGACGCCAACCCCGACCGCGGCACCCTGAGCCAAAAAGTGCCGCTGGAGACTGTGGGCACGGTGCGCCAATTGCTGCAGGACGCCGGGACCGTCGAGCGCTACAGCGATGTCCGCCGCTACACCTCGAGGGGCCCCAGCGGATTGGAAGTGCTGGCTTCGGAAAGCGATCCGGCGGTATCGGAGGCATTCAACGCCGACGACTACACCCGCACGCTGGGCATCCTGGAGCGGTTCTACGGCTTGGTGCTCACCGACTGCGGGCCCGGCCTGCTGCACTCGGCGATGTCGTCGGTGCTGGAGAACGCCAACGTTCTGATCGTGGTGAGTTCGGGCTCCATCGACGGCGCGCGCAGTGCCTCGGCGACGCTGGACTGGCTGGACGCGCACGGCCACGAAGCGCTTGTTCGCAATTCGATCGCGGTCATCAACGCGGTGCGCCCACGGACCGGCAAGGTCGACATGAACAAGGTGGTCGACCACTTCTCCCGGCGCTGCCGGGCGGTGCGGTTGGTGCCCTACGACGCTCATCTCGACGAGGGCGCCGAGATCCACCTGGATCAGATGCGGCGCGAGACTCGCGAAGCGCTCATCGGCTTGGCCGCCGTTGTCGCAGAAGGGTTTCCGGGAGAACAGCTCGACCTGGGCGTTGGGTAACGAAAGCGGTCAGCGGGGGTTGTCGTCCCCGTTTCCCAACCGCCGCATGAAGTCTGGATCGTCGTCTGGTCCGATGACGCGCGTCTTCGGCCGGTGCGCCTGCGACCGCGCCGCGCGCCAGCCAATGTAGATCAGCGTCCCCAGGACCAGGACGACCACCAGGTAGAGCACTCGACACCTCCTTTGAGCGAATATACCCGCGCCGTAGGCTCGACCTGTGTCAGAAGGGCCGAGCGACAACAGCACTGGGGACAAGCCGGCGGACGGCGCGCGGGAGCGCGGTCGAGATCGGGTGGCTGTCGAGGTTTTGCTCTATGCGGTGGCGCGCCTGCTGCTGGCGGTCCTGCTCACCGGCGTGATCTACCTGGCGGCGCGGCTGCTCGGGGTCAGCCAGTTCCCCGTCGTCGTCGCGGCGCTGTTCGCATTGATCATCGCGATGCCGCTGGGCATCTGGCTGTTCAGCCCGCTGCGGCGCCGGGCCACGGCCGCACTCGCCGTCGCCGGCCAACGCCGTCGCGCCGAACGCGAACAGCTGCAAGCCCGATTGCGCGGCGAGGCCGTACCGGAAGACGAACCCGACGAGCGCTGAGCTCAGCCGTTGGGCATGCGCACGACCTGTGCGGCGTAGCTCAGGCCCGCGCCGTATCCGATCAGCAGGGCCAGATCGCCGGGCTTGGACGCCCCGGTGGCCAGCAGTTCGGCCATCGCCAGCGGGATGGAAGCAGCGGATGTGTTTCCGGTGTGCTCAATGTCATTGGCGACGATCGCGTCCGGCCGCAAATCCAGATTCTTGGCCAGCACTTCGTTGATCCGGGCGTTTGCTTGATGCGGGATGAACACGTCGATCTGATCGGATCGCACACCCGCGGCGTCCATCGCCTGGCGCCCGACTTTCCCCATCTCGAATGCCGCCCAACGGAACACCGCGCTGCCTTCGAGCCGAAGAAACGGGCGCGGACCGGTGGGGTTCTCCGTGTAGGCGATCCAGTCGATGTCCTGACGGATGGCCATCGCCTGATCGCCGTCGCTGCCCCAGACCGTCGGCCCAATACCCTGATCGGTCGTCTCGCCCACCACAACTGCGGCCGCGCCGTCGGCGAAGATGAAGCAGTTGCTGCGGTCGAGCATGTCCACCGTGGGGGACAGTTTCTCCGAACCGATGACCAGCATCTTGGCGACGCTGCCGCCGCGGATCATGTCGGCCGCGACGCCGACGGCGTATCCGAAGCCCGCGCATCCGGCCGAGATGTCGAACGCGGGCACGCCGGTTGCGCCCAGCGCCGAAGCGACCGCCGGGGCGCTGGCCGGGGTCTGCAAAAACTGGGTGCTGGTGGCGACGATGACGCAGTCGATGTCGGTCGCTTGCAGTTCGGCCGTTGAAATTGCCTGCCGGCTGGCCTCGATCGACATCGAGGCAACGGATTCGTCGCGGGCAGCGAATCGGCGCGTCTTGATTCCGGTGCGGGTGTAGATCCACTCATCGGTCGAGTCGATGTTCTGACACAGCTCGTCGTTCGTGACCACTCGTTCGGGGCGGTATGCCCCGACGCTGAGCAATCCGACGTTCTTGGGCCCACTGGTTGCGGCGGCGATCTGCTGCATTGCGCTCCTCGCTCGGTGTCATCCAGCTAGCGGTGTAAGGGCTGTCACACCTGACGCTAACTCGTCATTGGTCGGCGCGTGCCATATCCCCCCGGGAGCGTCAGTGCGCGAGCGTCAGCGCCGCTGCCACCGCGACCGCCCAGACCAGCATCGCGAGCCCGGTGTCACGCAACACGGGGATGAGCTCGGGCCCGCCGCGCCCGGATCGCACCGGCCCGGCGGCGCGCAGCGCGAACGGCGTGGCGACCAGCCCCACCGCACACCACGGCGTGGCCAGCATCAGCACCACGGTCAGCACCCCGGCGGTCGCCAGCAGGCCTTGGTAGAACACCCGGGTGCGGGTATCGCCGAGGCGTACCGCCAGGGTGATCTTGTGGGCCAGCGCGTCGGTCGGGATATCGCGCAGATTGTTGGCCACCAAGACCGACGACGACAGCGCGCCCGTCGCCACCGCCAGCACCAGTCCCACCCAGTCCACCCGCAATGCTTGCGTGTACTCGGTGCCCAGCACGGCGACCAGGCCGAAGAAGACGAACACCGCGACCTCGCCGAAACCCGCATACCCGTAGGGGCGCGAGCCGCCGGTGTACAGCCACGCCCCGGCGATGCACAGGGCGCCGACCGCGATCAGCCACGGCGCGCTCGTCAGCGCCAGCGCCAGACCGGCCGCCGCGCCCACCGTGAGCGACGCCACCGCGGCGGCCAGTACCGACCGCGGCGTCGCCAGCCGCGAGCCGACCAGTCGCGCCGGGCCGGTCCGCTCGTCGTCGGTGCCCCGAATGCCGTCGGAGTAGTCGTTGGCGTAGTTGACGCCGATGATCAGCGCGAGCGCGACGGCCAGCGCCAGCAGCGCTTTCCACCACACGGCGGAATGCAGCCAGGCCGCGGCGCCGGTGCCCGCGATCACCGGCGCGACCGCGTTGGGCAGCGTCCGCGGCCGGGCCCCCGAGATCCACTGCGCGAAACTGGCCACCAGGGCATCCTGCCCTATGGACCACAATGGGCGAATGCTCGGAGTGATCGGCGGCAGCGGCTTCTATACGTTCTTCGGCTCCGACGTTCAGCACGTCAACGTGGACACCCCCTACGGCCGGCCCAGCGCCCCGGTCACGGTGGGCACCATCGGGGAGCACGAAGTCGCCTTCCTGCCCCGGCACGGCGCCACCCACGAATACTCGGCGCACACCGTGCCGTATCGCGCCAACATGTGGGCGTTGCGGACGCTGGGTGTGCGCCGCGTGCTCGCGCCGTGTGCGGTGGGCAGCCTGAACCCCGCGCACGGTCCGGGTGCGGTCGTGGTGCCCGATCAGCTGGTGGATCGGACCAGTGGCCGCGCCGACACCTACTTCGACTCCGGGGCGATTCACGTCGACTTCGCCGACCCGTATTGCCCGACGCTGCGCGAGGCCGTCACCGGCCTGCCCGACGTGGTCGACGGCGGCACCATGGTGGTGATCCAGGGGCCGCGATTTTCCACCCGCGCCGAAAGCCAATGGTTCGCCTCGGCGGGATTCACCCTGGTCAACATGACCGGATACCCGGAGGCGGTGCTGGCGCGTGAACTCGAAATATGCTATGCGGCAATCGCTTTGGTGACCGACCTGGACGCCGGCGTCGGCGCCGGTGAGGGTGTGAAAGCCGTCGACGTGTACGCGCAATTCGAAAAGAACATCGAGCTCTTCAAGACGCTGGTGCGCGACGCGATCGGCCGGGTGGCCGTCGAACGCAGCTGCACGCACTGCCTGGCGCACACCGGCGTCACACTGCCGTTCGAGCTGTCATGAGAGTGTTGCTGACCGGCGCGGCCGGTTTCATCGGGTCACGGGTAGATGCGGCGCTGCGCGCGTCGGGTCATGAGGTGGTCGGCGTCGACGTGTTGTTGCCCGCCGCGCACGGCCCAAACTCGTTGCTGCCGAACGGATGTCACCGGGTCGATGTCCGCGACGCCGATGCGCTGGCCCCGCTGTTGGACGGTATCGATCTGGTGTGTCACCAGGCCGCGATGGTGGGCGCGGGCGTCGACGCGGCCGATGCCCCCGCGTACGGCGGCCACAACGATTACGGCACCACGGTGCTGCTGGCGCAGATGTTCGCCGCCGGGGTAGGCCGCCTGGTGCTGGCGTCGTCGATGGTGGTGTACGGGCAGGGCCGGTATCACTGCCCCGAACATGGGACGGTCGACCCGATGCCGCGGCGGCGCGCCGACCTCGACGCCGGGATCTTCGAGCACCGCTGCCCGCTCGGCGGCGAGGAACTGGCCTGGCGGCTGGTCGACGAGGAAGCCGCCCTGCGGCCGCGCAGCCTGTACGCCGCCAGCAAGACGGCCCAGGAGCATTACGCGCTGGCGTGGTCGGAGTCGACGGGCGGCTCGGTGGTGGCGTTGCGCTATCACAACGTCTACGGCCCGGGCATGCCGCGCGACACCCCGTACTCCGGAGTGGCGGCGATCTTCCGCTCCGCGCTGGAAAGGGGCGAGCCGCCAAGGGTTTTCGAGGACGGCGGCCAGATGCGCGACTTCGTCCATGTAGACGATGTGGCGGCCGCCAACCTCGCGGCGACGGCCCACCTTTGCGCAACGGACGGCTCTGGCTTCACGGCGGCCAATGTCTGCTCGGGGCGGCCGATTTCGATCCTGGAGGTGGCCGCCGCGCTGTGCGATGCGCGCAATGACGCGGTGTCCCCGGTGATTACCGGACAGTACCGCAGCGGCGATGTGCGCCACATCGTCGCCGACCCGGCCCGCGCCGCCGAGGTGTTGGGCTTTCGCGCGGCGGTTGATCCGCTTGACGGGCTGCGCGAGTTCGCGTTCGCGCCGCTGCGGTAACCCGCGCTACGACGGCTCCTGCGGGGGCCGGTAGATCTGGGGCTTGGAGACGGAAATCTGCCCCGTGGCCGAGTCGTCGCCGCGGAAGATCCGCGGCGAGCCGGTTAGTTGCGGTATTGCGGTGGTGGGTGATTCGCCGGTCGGGATGCGGGTCGTCGGCGCGTGAGCGTTCTGCGCGACGGCACGCTTGCGGGCGGCGCGGCGCCGCAGGCGCCGACGGGTGAAGTGTCCGGTGATGATCGCCGCGACCAGGATGCACAGGGCCAGCGCAGCAAGCGTGACATCGAAGGTGCTGGTGATCTGCTGGGCGAGATCGTTTCCGTAGACCGGGTTTTGCGTGGCCGTGTTGGGCGGTTCGGAGAACCGCGGCGCCAGCACGACGCCGACGATGACGCGCGAAATGCTCAGCGTGGCAACGAGTCCGCACAGCGTCGTGATCAACCGTGCGGAGGCGGAGTCGTTGCGCAGGATGATCCGCAGCCAGATCGCCAGGGCCGCGGTGGCCGCATCGAATGCGGCCAGCACCACGCTGTCGTAGCGCGAGTACGGGTAGTCCAGGCTCACCGCGACGGCGAGGTCGGTGATCCGCATCGCCATCGAGCCCAGGCACCATACGACGATCAGCAGCAAGCCAGTTCGGGCCGACGCCCGCCACGCACCCTCCTCGGACGACACCGTGCGGGCACGGCCGAACAGCGTCCGCGGCACGAAAATCGCCCCGGCCGCCGCCCACGCCAGATAACCCTCGAAGCCCACGCCCGCCGTCGACGTGTTCTGCGCGATGCCATGGAACGCGTCGATGTCGCGGCCGGCCGGGAGGAACCAGACGATGGCCCCGGCGACCAGCGTCGAGGCCCCCAGTGCGATCGTCGCCAGCCTGGACGCCCGAGTGCCGCGCAGCAGCCACCTCGAGGCGACGAGCACCGCGATCAACGCCACCAGGCCGTACACGGCCGCCGTCGCGATGACCGCGATGTTTTGCTTGCCGAAGCCGGCCGAGTCGCCCAGCGCGTACTTCACCCGCCAGTACAGGGTGAAGCCGAAGCTCAGCGCCGCGGCCAACATCGAGACGTAGCCGATGATCTGAGCGGACCGCTGCCTCCCGTCGGACGTGTCGTCGTCGGCGGTGGCGGCGCTGCTGCTGGCCGACTGCGTGCTCAGCAGCGCACCGGCGACCCCCAACCAGGCTCCCGGTCCGACGCCGCCCGGCACGGTCACGGACCCGCCGAAGCGGACGGTCTCGAACACGTCGAACCCGACGAAGGCGAGCACCAGCAGCAAATAGGGCGCGTTGAGCGCCAGCCGAAGCCCGCGGGTGGTCCGCGCGGAACCGGGCAAAGCGATAGCGATCAGGGAAAGCAGCGTCACCGCAATCAGCACCGCGAACACGGTCGTGTTGCTGTCGGGGATCGCGATACCGAAGTACAGATTCCACGGCAACAGCGGCGCGAGGAGCAGTAGGACGGCGGCGGTCAGGTCGGCCACGACGTTGCGCTGCCGGGCCGGCGCCCCGGCTGCCTGCGGGCCCGGAGCGGTCTGCTGCGCCGGCACACCCCTGATGGGGCCGGTAGGCGCCTCGTCGCGGCTCTGACTCACGGTTCCCCCCGGGTATCGAGGACGGTTACTGATGGCGCAAATTCGCTTAGGCGGCCAGGGAACCCCCTGCCGAGGCGACCTCGTTGCTTACTTGGAAACATAATCTCCATTCGGACGACGCGGGAGTGCGTCCCCCGGGTCTGCGAACGCGGTTACGCTGCGCCTGTAGGCGAACGGGGTCGCCTGAATGATTGTTACTGCCGACGGTACCGAAGTGTAATGATGCCGGGACATGCTGGTTCTGGGGTGGCCAGCCGAAGGAGAGCAGGGATGGACGTCGTTTTGGGGGTCGCTGTCACCGGCCCCGTCGCCCGCTTGGCGCTTGTCGGAGCGGGTGGCGACGGTAGTGACGTGATCGACCAATCCGTCGTCGACCTGGCTAACAACCCGATCGAGCAACTGACCGAGACCGTGGTCGGCACCAATCGGCTGCTGGCGAACGAGAACCACCGGCTGGTCGGGACCCGACTGTGCTGGACGGACCATCCCAGCGCCGACCAGCTGCGCCGGGCGCTGGAGGATTCCGGCGTCCACAACGTCGCGGTGCTGTCGCAGTCGCAGGCGGTCACGGCCCTGATGCGCGCGGCGGGCCGCTCCGGCGGTGTGCTGGTGGTCGACGAGAACACGGCGACGCTGTCGGTGGTGGGCTCGGCCGAAGGTGACCCGGACGCGCCGCCCACCATGTTGGCCAGCGAACTGCTCGGCGGCGATGCCACCGGCACGTTGGACACGATGATGGCCCGGCTCGGCGAGCACCCGGAGACCCCGAGCGACGTCTACCTGGTGGGCGCCTCGTCGGATCTGACCGGGGTTGCCGACCAGCTTCGCGACGCGACGATGCGGGTGCAGATTCCCGAAGACCCCACCTTCGCGCTGGCCCGCGGCGCCGCGATCGCGGCCGCGCCGCCGACCGGAGATTCCACCGCGATGGCTCCGGCGGTCGGGCTGACCGGCGATGCGACCGCGATGGCCCCCGCGGCGGGGCTCACCGGCGACGAGACCGCGATGGCCCCGGCCGGATTCGCCGATCCCGATGCGGCCGACCAGCAGCTGGCCTACTCGATGGCCGAAGACGACGCCGACCTGCTTGAAGGCGAGGCCGACGAATTCGACGACTACTACGACGACGATCCCGACGCCGAGACCGGCCCGCTGAAACTGAGCCGACGGTCGTTGCTGGTCGGCAATGCCGTGGTCGCGTTCGCGGTCATCGGGGTGGCCTCGCTGGCCGTCGCGGTGGTCGTCGCCGTCCGGCCGACCGCGAGCCAGGAGCCGGTGGTGGGACACCAGAACGCCGCCCCCGGCAAGTTCATGCCGCTGTTGCCGACCCAGCAGCAGGCGCCGGTACCCCCGCCGCCGCTCGAGGCACCCAACGCGGGGTACCAGGGCGGAACCATTCCAGCCCCCGCGGTACCGCAGGCGCCGGTGGGCCCGGCACCTGTCGCTCCCGTTCCCGGTCTGGTGCCCAACCCGGATGGGCCGATCCCGATCCCGGTGCCGATCATCGTTCCGTACCCGGGCTGGCGCCCACAGCCACCGCCTTGGTATCCGCCGTACACGCCGCCGACCACGACGACGCCGACCACGCCGACGACGCCGACCACCAGTCAGCCGACCACGCCGACGACGCCGACCACGACTCCGTACACGCCGCCGACGACGCCGACGACGTCCACTCCGATTACGCCGACGACGACCGTCGCGCCGACTACGACCCAGTACACGCCGCTTACGCCGACGACGACCGTCGCGCCGGTTACGCCGACGACAGTTGCGCCGACGACGGTCGCGCCGACCCAGCAGACTCAGCAAACCCAGCAGCCGACACAGCAGACTCAGCAGCCGACGCAACAGACCCAGCAGCAGACGGTGGCCCCGAAGCCGCCCACGCAGCAGCAGACCGTCGCGCCCAAGCCACCGCAGACCGTGGCCCCGAAGCCGCCGTCGGCCGGTGGCCACTCGTCGTCCGGGTTCTGATCCCGGGTTGGCATGATGCCCAGCGATCTGGTCACGGTGGTGCTGCCGTGTCTGAACGAGGAGGAGTCGTTGCCGGCGGTGCTGGCGGCCATTCCGGCCGGGTATCGGGCACTGGTGGTGGACAACAACAGCACCGATGACACCGCGGGAGTCGCCGCTGCGCACGGCGCGCAGGTCGTCGCCGAACCGCGGCCCGGATACGGGTCGGCGGTGCACGCCGGTGTGGTCGCCGCGACGACGCCGATCGTGGCCGTCATCGACGCCGACGGCTCGATGGATGCCGCCGATTTGCCGCGGCTGGTCTCCGCGCTGGAGCAGGGCGCGGACCTGGCCATCGGCCGGCGTCGGCCCGTTGCCGGGCTGCACTGGCCGTGGGTCGCGCGGGTCGGCACCGTGGTGATGAGTTGGCGGTTGCGGACCCGCCACGGCTTGCCGGTCCACGACATCGCGCCGATGCGGGTCGCCCGCCGGGAGGCGCTGCTGGGCCTGGGCGTCGCCGATCGAAGGTCGGGGTACCCGCTGGAACTGCTGGTGCGCGCCGCGGCCGCGGGCTGGCGCGTGGCCGAGCTCGACGTCAGCTACGGCCCCCGCACCGGCGGCAAGTCGAAAGTCAGCGGGTCGCTGCGGGGCAGCATCACCGCGATCCTGGACTTCTGGAAAGTGATTTCATGACGGACCTACCGGTGACGCTGCTGGTGGTCGCCAAGGCGCCGGAGCCCGGCTTGGCCAAGACGCGGCTCGCCGCGACGGTCGGCGACCGGGTCGCGGCCGACATCGCCGCCGCGGCGTTGCTGGACACGCTGGACGCGGTGGCCGCCGCACCGGTGGCGTCGCGGGTGGTGGCGCTCACCGGGGACCTGGACGCGGCCGCCGCCGCCGCGCAGATCCGGCAGCGGCTCGAGTCGTTCACGGTGATCGAGCAACGCGGTGACGATTTCGCCGACCGGCTGGCCAACGCCCACGCCGACGCCGCCGCCGACTTTCCGGTGCTGCAGATCGGAATGGACACCCCACAGGTGACGGCCGAACTGTTGACGGATTGCGCGCGCCGGCTGCTGCTGGCACCGGCCGTGCTCGGGCCGGCCGACGACGGCGGTTGGTGGGTGCTCGGCGTGCGGACCCCGGCGATGGCCGAATGCCTGCGGGCCGTGCCGATGTCTCAACCCGACACGGGAGAGATGACGTTAAAAGCACTGCACGACAACGGTATTGACGTTATGTCAGTGGAGCGGCTGACCGACTTCGACGTCGCTGACGACGTCGCCGCGGTACGAGAAGCTTGCGGGCCGGACAGTCGCTTCGCGCGAGCCACCCGAGCCGCCGGACTGTAAGTCGCAAGTGTGCGGCGAGGGCGGCGAGTGTGCATCCCGGGCGCCGTCATCGCACACTCGAAGCCGTCAATGCACACGCAAAGCTGCTGCGCGCCCGGCGATTCCGACGGCGAAGACCGCCAGCCCGGCGACTGCCGATTCCCACGGCAGCGTGGCGACCAGCACCAGGCACCCGACCAACCCGCAGGCATTCACTACGCGGCGCCGACGCAATGTGTAGGCGGCGGCGTTCGCGATCGCGTAGTAGATCAACACCCCGAACGACGAAAAGCCGATCACCCCACGCAGATCGACGGCGCTCACCAACACGCAGACCACCACGCCGATCGCGATCTCGGCATGGTGCGGCACCCGGTGGCCCGGATGAACCGCCGCCAGCCAGCCGGGCAGGTCCCGATGCCGGGCCATCGCCAACACGGTGCGCCCGAGGCCGGCGATCAGTGCCAGCAGTGCGCCCAGGCTGGCCAGCGCGGCCCCGACCGATATCACCGGCACCAGCGCGGCGGGGGCACCGGCGGCCCGGACCGCCTCAGCCAGTGGGGCAGCGGCATTCGCGAGCCGGTCGGGCCCCGCGGCCAGCAGCGCGGCCACCCCGACAACCAGATAGATCGCCACCGCGATCGCCAGGGCCAGGGTTATCGCCCGGGGGATGGCACGGGCCGGGTCGCGCACCTCCTCGCCCATCGTCGCGATCCGCGCATACCCGGCGAACGCGAAGAACAGCAGCCCCGCCGACTGAAGCACCCCGTAGATCGTGAACTCCGAGCCACTCAGATGCGACGCGTCCGGTTTACTCGCGGCGATACCAACGACCACGGCGGCCAGCGCAATCAAGCTGCATGCCAACAGGATTCGGGCCAGCATCGCGGTCTTGGTGACTCCGCGATAGTTCAGCGTGGTCAGCAGGACCACGGCGGCGATCCCGACGATTCGCTGCACCCACACAGCTGCCCCGGGAATCGCGTAGGCGGCGACGGTGAGCGCCATCGCCGCGCACGAGGCGGTCTTGCCGATCACGAATCCCCATCCGGCGATGAAGCCCCACCACGGGCCGAGGCGTTCCCGCCCGTAGATATACGTCCCGCCCGACGTCGGATACACCGCGGCCAGTTGCGCGGACGAGGTGGCGTTGCAGTAGGCGATCGCGGCGGCCAGCGCCAACCCGATCAGCAGGCCCGTGCCGGCGGCCCGGGCAGCCGGGCCGAACGCGGCGAACACCCCGGCGCCGATCATCGACCCCAGCCCGATGACGACCGCGTCGGTCGTATCGAGTCGACGCGCCAGTCCGGGCTGATCTGTCATGTCCGCCTACCAGTGCGTGACCAGGACGCTGTTCACCAGCAGCGCGCCGGCGACGTTGACCGCCAGCCACAGCCGGTGTGACCGCACCGGCAGCAGCGCGGGTGCGGCGGTGAGCCAGATGGTGAACGGCAGCCAGATCCGTTCCACCTCGGCCTTACTCAGCATGCTCAGGTCCGCGCAGGCGATCGCGGCCAGCATGGCCAGCAACAGCAAGTGAAAGCCGGAGCGGCGACGGATGGCGGCAACGTCGAACGCTCGGGTGAGGCCCGCAACGCTGCCCAGCCCGATCGCGCACACCACGCACGCGAGATTGGCCCACCACCAGTACTGGAACGGCCGGTCGTTGGCAATTCCCTGCCAATAGCGTTGCTGCACAAGGTTGTAGCCGTCGAACCAGTAAAACCCGGCGACGGCGAAGGTCACCGCGACCGCCAGCGCGGTCAAGGTGGCGGGGCCCAGGGCCCGCAGCGCCGCTCGAAAGTTACTGGCCGAGAGCAGCACCGCCGCGGCGGGCAGGCCCATCAGCATCAGGCCGTAGCTGAGGAAGACGCCCCAGCCGAGCAGCAGGCCCGCGGCGGCCGCGACCAGTGCGGGAAACCGAACCTGTCGGTGCACCGCGACCGCCAGCAGCGCGATGCCCCACGCCGCGACGCCGGCAAAGTAGCCGTCGGCCGAGACCGCCACCCAGATCGCCGTCGGGGCTATCGCGACGAACGGGGCCGCGCGCCGCGCGGTCTGCTCGTCGGCCAACGCGCGGATCGCGATCACCGCGGCCGCCGTCGCGCTGGAGCCGACCAGCAGGCACAGCAGGCCCGCCCACGCGCCGCCGTGCAGGCCGATCCGGTCCAGCCAGACGAACGTCAACAGGGCGCCCGGCGGGTGCCCGGAAACATGGGTGATCCAGGAGTTGGGCTGGTAGTCGACAATCCGGCTGGAGAACGTGCGCACCGTCGCCGGGATGTCGGTGATGCCGGGCACCTGCGTCACGTACTCGTCCCTGGTGGTCAACCGGCCCGCGAAGCCGCGCTGCCAGCCGTCGATCATCGCCAGCGCGAACGCCCACCCGCAGGCGAGCGCCCAGGTGCCCAGCGTCAACCTCCGCCACGAAAGACGTTGCGCTGCAAGTGGTCCCCAGACCACGGCGGCGATGGCGAGCAGAATCGCCGGCACGGTTCCCCAGCTGGCGTGGATCTCCCAGGCGGCGAACAGTGGGGCGGCTTGGGCGTGCGTGGCGAAGCGCTCCGGGCCGATGTCGAGGCGCGGCCTGACCCCCCAATCCAGCGACGGCAGCACGACCGCGGCCGCCACCAGGCCGGCACCGACCGCGACGGCCAGCATCTCCCGGCGAGCAACCCTCACGATCGACCAGCCTATTGATTGGCGGCGTACCGGCGCATCAACGCCGTCCGGTCCACCTTGCCGATGCCGCGGCGCGGCAACGCGTCGACGATGTGCAACTCGCGCGGCGCGGCGGTGCTGTCCAGGGTGAGCGCCACATGCGCCCGCAGCGCGTCCAGCGTCGGCGGGGGAAAGCCGTCCCGCACCACGATCGCCGCGACCACCCGCTGCCCCAGCCGGTCATCGGCGATTCCGAACACCGCACAGTCGCCGACGGCGGGGTGGGTGCAGACCGCCGCCTCGACCGGCTGCGGCAGCACCGTCAGGCCGCCCGTGCTGATCGCGTCGTCGGCGCGGCCCAACACGGTCAACACGCCGGACTGGTCGACGGCGCCCAGGTCGTCGGTGCGAAACCAGCCGGGCTCGGCGAACGGGTCGGGATCAACCGGGTTGCGATAGCCCTTGGCCACCGTCGCGCCGCCGATCACGATGCGGCCGTCGGGCTGCACCCGCAACTGCACACCGTCCAGCGCGACGCCATCGTAGACGCAGCCCCCGGCGGTCTCGCTCATGCCGTAGGTGCGGATGACCGTAATCCCTGCGGCCGCCGCGGCGTCGAGCACCGGGTGCGGAGCCGGCCCGCCGCCGAGCAATACGGCATCCAATTCGGCGAGCGCACCCGCAGCCGCCGGATCGCCGAGCGCCTTGGCCAGTTGGGCGGCAACCAGCGACGTGTACCGCCGTCCGGACCCCAATTTGCCTACCGCGCGCGGCAATTCGCCGGGATCGAACCCGGAGGAGACGTCCAGCTCGACGGGGTCCGAACCGGCGAGCACGCTGCGCACCAGCACTTGGATTCCGGCGATGTGATACGGCGGCAATGCGAGCAGCCAGCTGCCCGGTCCGCCGAGACGGTCATGGGTGGCGGCCGCGCTGGCGGCCAGGGCCGCGGCAGTGAGCAAGGCGCCCTTGGGCGCACCGGTGGTACCCGAAGTCGTTGCCACCAAGGCAATGTCGTCGTCGATGGCCTCGCCTACGCGCAGGGCCTGCAGCTCGGCCGCGGAATCCGGTGGTGCCGCAACGAAAGCCGGGTCACGACCGGCCAGCACCCGCTCCAGAGCGGGTAGCAGCACTGCGGCTGAGGAGCCGGGGGATACGCGCAGCCCGCGCAGAACAGCTATGCGTGGGCTCCGCCATCGAGCTCGTCGTACTCATCGTCGTGCGGGTCGTCCAGTGGCCAGCCCTGGGCCTGCAACCGGGCGCGTACCCGCTCGACGTCCTCCTCGGAGGGCAGCTCGTCGGTGAGCTTGCTGATCATCACGCCGATGTCGATCTTGTCGAAATCGCCGCGCATCATCAGCTCATTGGCCACGAGCTTGACCTCGTCGTTCGACAATCGGTTGGCCAGCAGCGCCAGCAGGGCGAAGGTATCCGTCGGTGGAATTCCTTCCGGATAGCCCGCGCGTAACCACGAGACAACCGAGGTAAGGAATCGGTTCATTCGATCAACTCCGCCCGCGGGGCTCGGTAGTTCGGTGGACGACGATTCGATGCTACTTAATCTTGGCGCCTAGGAAGGGATACCCCGTGTGGTGCGCGATGAAATCGCGGGCGATGTACAGCACTCCGATGACGACCACCGTGACAACCAGCGCGTAGATCAGCCACGCCAGGCCGGATAACACCGGATTCCGCTGCGCCGTGGCGCCGTCAGCGCCAACGCCTCCGGCGCCGAGAGCCTGCAGCCGGATGCCGAGGGCGAACAGCCCCGGCAGTGCTGCTCCGGCCAGCATGCTGAAGAGCAGAATCTTCAGCGTCGCCTCGTAGTTGAACCAGTCGCCGAAGTGACTCATGAAGCGCTCCCCGCACTCACCGTGTCGTCGCCCACCCGAGGACCCTGATCGCTCGGTGGCGTATGGCTGTCAGAGTCCAGTCCGGCGGTCAGGTCGCCTTCCCACTCGGCGTTGACGTTGGTGTGGTCGACCTTGGTCTTGCGCGACCGCATATAGATCGTGGCAGAAACCGCGACCAGCAGCCCGAAGCCGACGACGGCGCCGGGGTAGCCGCCGATGTAGTGGACGATCCAGTAAGTGACTGCCCCGACCAAACCGGCCAGCGGAAGCGTCACCAGCCACGCGACGGCCATTCGCCCGGCTACGCCCCAACGGACCTCACCGCCGGGCTTGCCCAGCCCACTGCCCATCACCGAACCGGTGCAGACCTGGGTGGTCGACAGCGCGTAGCCGAAGTGTGCCGACAGCAGAATGACTGCGGCCGAAGATGATTCGGCGGCCATTCCCTGCGGCGACTGGATCTCGACGAGTCCCTTGCCCAGGGTGCGGATGATCCGCCAGCCGCCCAGATAGGTACCCGTCGCCATCGCCAGGGCGCAAGCCACGATGACCCACAACGGCGGGACCGCGGTGCTCTTGCTGACCGACCCGTAGGACATCAGCGCCAGGAAGATGATGCCCATCGTCTTCTGAGCGTCGTTGGTGCCGTGCGCCAGCGAAACCAGCGACGCGGAACCGATCTGGCCGCGCCGGAAGCCGGCCTCGGTGCGCTCCTTCTGCAGGCCCCGGGTGATCCGGTAGACCAACCAGGTCGCGACAGCCCCGACCAAGATGGCCAGGAACACCGACACGACGGCCGGGATGATCGCCTTGGACATCACGCCCTTCCAGATCACCCCGTGCGCCCCCACGGCGGCGATCGTGGCACCGACGATGCCGCCGATCAGTGCGTGTGAGGAGCTCGAGGGGATACCGAGGAGCCAGGTCAGCAGGTTCCAAACGACGCCGCCGACCAAGCCGGCGAAGACCAATTCCAGCGTGACGACGCTCGAATCGATGAGGCCTTTGGCGATCGTCGCCGCGACGGTGGTCGACAGGAACGCCCCCACCAGGTTGAGAACCGCGGACAGCGCGACGGCCGTCTTGGGCTTCAGCGCGCCACTGGCGATGGAGGTCGCCATGGCATTCGCGGTGTCATGGAATCCGTTGGTGAAATCGAAAGCTAATGCCGTGACTACGACAATGATCAAGAGGAACAGTTGTATGTCCACAGCGCCTGATTCTGGTGGTTGGGGAATTAAATTGTCGAATGCTGGCACCGGCGAAACTCACGTAAATATGGACTCGTCGCCAGATGTTACCTGTCAGTTAACCGGATTTTCCCTGTTGTTCATCTCGGGTGTCTCGGCGCAACGGGTGGTCACCCGGGACCTCGACGAAGATCAGCGTAATGCCATCCGGATCGGTCACGTGCATCTCCTTCAGGCCCCACGGTTCGCGCCGCGCCTCGCGGGCAATCGGCACCCTGCGGCCCACCAGTTCGGCTTGGGTCGCCTCGATGTCGCGAACCTGTAGCCACAGTGCGCCGGGGAAAGGCCCCCGGGAATGGTCGGGGGAGCCGTAACCGGCCAACTCCAATAGCCCCTGGCCGGTGAAAAACACTGTGCCAGCACCATAGTCGCGGAAGGTAGCCAGGCCAATCTCATCCCGGTAGAAGCTCAACGACCGCTGATAGTCCGCCGGCCGGAGCAGCATCCGGCTAGCCAGGATCTCCATAGCCTCGTGTCTATCACGTCGCTATCCGGCCGCCGCGACGCAACGGCTTTGCAGCGTGGCCGCGCCCGGGCCGGCGAGGTCGTCGCATCCGCTGGGCCGCCCGGTCATGGCGAGCAGCAGCGACAGCATCGGCCCCTGGACCGCGGGGCCCTGTCCGTGCTGCCAGTCGTCGTCGGTGGCCTGAAGGGTCAGCCCCGCGATGCGTTTCTTGGCGCCGATGAGCATGTTGGAGCCTTTGTAGAAGTCGAGCACCTCACGAACGGTGCCCACGTCGTAGGTGTGCGGGATGCCCAGCGGACGGCGGATGTCGGCGCCGTGGATCACCACCTCACCGAGCCAGGAGGTTTTGGGGCCCGGCGGTGCGGAAGTGGAGTTCTGCAGTCCGCGGAACTCGCTCAGAGTTGCGGCCAGATCGGGGCCGCGGTGCTTGCCGATCTGCGCGTTGGCGAACCGATCGAAGTTGAAGCCGGCTTTGGCCATGCTCACAAGGAAGGTGGCCGGGTTCAGTGAGGCCGTCGCCGACAGGTGAGCGACCAAGTCGCGGACCGTCCAATCTGGGCAGAGTGATGGCGTATCCCATTGCGCCGGCGTCAGGCCGGCGAGGTCATCGGCGAGCGCGCCGCGCTCTTCCGCGATGGTGGTCCAGAGATCGGACATGGCAACCTCCCGAAGGTAGGGCTCGTCGCGACCGTAACACTTGCCGGCTAGCTCAGCTATCGCCTTCGCGGTTGGGTTGCAGGTTCTGGCGCTGCATGATGCCGTTCACCCAGCGGGGCCCGATCGTGTCGAGCGCCCGGGCCGCGATCGCCATCCGCGGGGCGATTCGCACCGGCCGGGTGCGGGCGGCGGTGACCATCCACCCGGCGGCTTCTTCCGATGTCAGTGCCGGCAACCCGTCATAGGCCTTTGTCGGAGCGATCATTTCAGTGGCCACCAGCGGGTAGTACAGGGTCGTCGAATGCACGCCGCGTCGACCCCACTCGGTTTCGGCGACGCGGCTCACTGCTGACAGCGCGGCCTTGGATGCGTTGTAGGGCGCGAACAATGGCGATGCCTCCGACAGCACCCCCCAGGTCGAGACATTGATGATGTGGCCGTCGCCGCGATCCAGCATTCCCGGCGCGAGCCCGCGGATCAGCCGCAGCGGCGCGTAGTAATTGAGCACCATGGTCCGCTCGATGTCGTGCCAGCGCTCCAGTGACTCGGCCAGCGGCCGGCGGATGGACCGGCCCGCGTTGTTGATCAGGATGTCGATCCCGCCGAGACGGTTTTCGACGTCGGCGACCAATGCGTCCACGGCGTCCATGTCCGAGACGTCGCACGGGATCGACAGCGCCGTGCCACCCGCGGCGGTGATGCGGTCGGCCAGGGCGTCGAGGCGGTCCTGGCGGCGGGCGACGACCACCATGGTGGCGCCGTGCTGGGCTAACCGCTCGGCACCGGCTTCGCCGATGCCCGACGATGCCCCGGTCAGCATGATCCGCTTCCCGCCCAGATTGATCGGTTTGATCGCGGGCCGGTTGACCAGCACTTGCGGCGAAGCCGGCGGTCGCATGCTTGCCAGTACGAGCTGATCGGTAAACCGGCGAAGCGGACTTTTGCTCACAGGCCCGAAGTCTAGGCGGCGGCCCTGGGCGCTCAGAAATAGCGCGGGAAGGGGCTCCAGTCCGGGTCGCGCTTCTCCAGGAACGCGTCGCGACCCTCGACCGCCTCGTCGGTCATGTAGGCCAGCCGGGTGGCCTCCCCGGCGAACAGCTGCTGGCCCACCAGGCCGTCATCGAGCAGGTTGAACGCGAACTTGAGCATCCGTTGCGCCTGAGGGGATTTGGCGTTGATCTCGGCCGCCCACCGGATACCGACCTTCTCCAGCTCGGCGTGCTCGACGACCTCGTTGACCGCGCCCATGTGGTGCATCTGCTCGGCGGTGTAGGGGCGCCCGAGGAAGAAGACCTCGCGGGCGAACTTCTGGCCGACCTGACGGGCCAGGTACGCGCTGCCGTAGCCGCCGTCGAAGCTGCCGACGTCGGCGTCGGTCTGCTTGAAGCGGGCGTGCTCGCGGCTGGCCAGGGTGAGGTCGCAGACCACGTGCAGGCTGTGCCCGCCGCCGGCCGCCCAGCCATTGACCAGGCAGATGACCACCTTGGGCATGAACCGGATCAGCCGCTGCACCTCGAGGATGTGCAGCCGGCCGGCACGGGCGGCGTCGACGGTGTCGGCGGTCTCGCCGGAGGCGTATTGATAGCCCGAGCGCCCGCGGATGCGTTGATCGCCGCCGGAGCAAAACGCCCAGCCGCCGTCCTTCGGCGACGGGCCGTTGCCGGTCAGCAGCACCACGCCCACATCGGGGGACATCCGGGCGTGGTCGAGCGCCCGATACAGCTCGTCGACGGTGTGCGGCCGAAAGGCGTTGCGAACCTCGGGACGGTTGAACGCCACCCGAACCGTGGCGTCGTCGACGTGGCGGTGGTAGGTGATGTCGGTCAGATCGCCGAAGCCGTCGACGGTCCGCCACGCTTGCGCATCAAAAGGGTTGTCATTCAAGGTTGTTCAACTCCTATACCGGGTCCAGGCGGAATACCGCGCAGCGGCCCGCCAGGCCCTCGAACTCGTCGGGACTGCCCTCGGTGACGAGTCTGGCCCGCTTCATGAATCCCACACCGGTGGGCACCTCTTGGGGGAACACCCGCAGAATCGGTCGCGCCTGGGCGGCGGCCAACTCGACCATCCGCACCCGCTGGGTGTGGCGGCCGCGTGCCACGGTGGCGAGGCCGGCGGCCCGCGCATTGGCCACCCAGTCGGCGCCGGGAAATCCGGCGACGACGTACTGTTTGCCGTCGACGGTCATCGGCGTCACCGGCGTCGAGCGCTCGCGTCCCGATTTGCGTCCCGGCACCGTCAGCACGACAGGGCTCTCGCCGCCGAAACTCATTCCCAGCCGCGACATCTGGATGAAAACTTTGTTCGCCGGTTTCAGCCACCAGGGCGGCGTGATGTGCTCGCTCATGCGACCACACTAATCATCGGTGCCGAACGCCCGGCCAGCCGAGCGCGGGGACGCGAGTGCCCGGCTGGCCGGGCGCTCGGCACCGAACCTCAGCCGACGGAGCGGGCGGCGCCTTCCCAGAACTGGGCCCGCACCGCCTTCTTGTCCGGCTTACCCAGCCCGGTCAACGGCAGCGAGTCGGCGAGGACCACGCGCTTGGGCGACTGCACCGAACCTTTGCGGTCCTTGACCGCGGCCTGGATCTCGGCGGTCATCTTCTCGATCGCGGCCTCGTCGCGGGGCGCGTCGGCGCGCAGCACCACCACCGCGGTGACGGCCTCGCCCCACTTGTCGTCCGGCGCGCCGACCACGCACACCTGGGCGATGGCCGGGTGCTCGGCGACCACGTCCTCGACCTCGCGGGGGAAGACGTTGAAGCCGCCGGTGACGATCATGTCTTTGACGCGGTCGACGATGAAGTAGAAGCCGTCCTCGTCCTCGCGGGCCATGTCGCCGGTGTGCAGCCAGCCGTCCTTGAACGTCTCGGCCGTCGCCTCCGGAAGATTCCAGTAGCCACCTGCCAACAGCGGCCCGCTGACACAGATTTCGCCCGGCTCGCCCTGGGGGACCGGCTGGCCGTCCTCGCCCAGCAGAGCCACCCGCGCGAACAGCGTCGGGCGTCCGCAGGAGGTGAGCCGCTTCTCGTCGTGATCGGCCTTGGCCAGGTAGGTGATCACCATTGGCGCCTCGGACTGCCCGTAATACTGGGCGAAGATCGGGCCGAACCGGCGGATCGCCTCGGCCAGCCGCACCGGGTTCATCGCCGAAGCGCCGTAGTACACCGTCTCCAGCGACGACAGGTCGCGGTCGTGCGAATCCGGATGGTCCATCAGCGCGTACAGCATCGACGGCACCAGCATAGTGGCCGTAATCCGCTGCTCTTCAATGGTTTTCAGGACCTCGGCCGGGTCGAACTTGCTCAGCACCACCATCTCGCCGCCTTTGACCACCGTGGGCGTGAAGAACGCCGCGCCGGCGTGCGACAACGGGGTGCACATCAGGAACCGCGGATGCTCGGGCCATTCCCATTCGGCAAGTTGGATCGTTGTCATGGCGGCGATGTTCCCGGTGGTCCCGATCACGCCCTTGGGCTTGCCGGTGGTACCGCCGGTGTAGGTCAGCCCGCCGATGTTGTCCGGCGTCAGGTCGGCGACCACCAGCGGCTTGGGCTCATACTTGGCCGCCTCGGCCGACAGGTCGACCGCGACGCCACTGAGCGCCTGGGGCACCGGACCGATCGTCAGGATCTGCTTGAGCGAGTCCACCTTTTCCAGCAGTCCCAGCGCGCGCTCGACGAACATCGGGTTGGGATCGATGATCAGCGAGCTCACCCCCGCATCGGAGAGCACGTAGGCGTGGTCGTCCAGCGAGCCGAGGGGGTGCAGGGCGGTGCGCCGGTAACCCTGGGTCTGGCTGGCACCGAGGATCATCAGCACCTCGGGACGGTTGAGCGAGAGCAGGCCGACCGTGACACCAGTGCCGGCGCCGACGGCCTCAAAGGCCTGGGTGTACTGGCTGATCCGCCCGGCCAGCTGACCGCCCGTCAGGGTGGTGTCGCCGAGGAATAGCACCGGCCTGTTCTTGTGGCGCTTGAGCGCGCCCACCAGCAGATGGCCGTTATGGGTCGGATTGCGCAACAGATCGTCACTCATGTGGCAAGACTAGAACGTGTTGCAATTCGGGTCAGCTGCACCCTCGATGGCCGCGTGGATCACTAGGATTTCTGCCCATGGCTGATGCAGATGTCGTCGTGATCGGAACCGTACTGACCGTCGACGACGCGCGGCCCACCGCCGAGGCGCTCGCCATTGCCGACGGGCGGATCGTCGCAGTCGGCAGCCGGTCCGATATCGCCGGCTTCGTAGGCGCCGACACCCACACCATCGACATCGGCGACGGCTGCGTGATGCCGGGATTCATCGAGGCACACGGTCATCCGCTGATGGAGGCCGTCGCGCTGTCGGACCGCATCGTCGACATCCGCCCGGTCACCATCCCCGGCCCCGACGACGTCGTCGCGGCAATCCGCCGCGAGGTCGACCGGCGCGGACCGGCGGGTGCCTACCTGAACGGCTGGGACGCGCTGCTGCAGTCCGGCCTGCCCGAACCGACATCGGCCTGGCTCGACGACATCGCGCCGGACAACCCGCTGGTGATCATCCACAACTCCGGGCACAAAGCCTTCTTCAATTCGCACGCCGCGCGGCTCAACGGGCTGACTCGCGACACCCCGGACCCCAAGGGCGCCAAATACGGGCGCGACGCCAACGGGAACCTCGACGGCACCGCCGAGGAGATCGCCGCGGTGTTCCCGCTGCTGGGAGCGGCCATCCAGGCCGATAGCTACCCGGCGATGCTGCTCGACGAGTGCGCCCGGCTCAACCGGGCCGGGCTGACCACGTGTTCGGAGATGGCATTCGACCCGAACTTCGGGCCGCTGGTCGAGGGCCTGCGCGACCAGCTCACGGTCCGGCTGCGCACCTATGAGGTCTCCAACCCGCAGATGGCCACGACCGCCACACCCGGGCAGGGTGACGACATGCTGCGCCAGGTCGGCATCAAGATCTGGGTCGACGGGTCACCGTGGATCGGCAACATCGCGCTGTCCTTCCCCTACCTGGATACCGAGGCCACCCGGACGATCGGCGTGCAGCCCGGTTCGTGCGGATGCGCCAACTACACCGCCGACCAACTGCGCGAGATCGTCGGCGCGTACTACCCGCGGGGCTGGCAGATGGCCTGCCATGTGCAGGGCGACGCCGGCGTCGACACCATCCTCGACGTCTACGAAGAGGCGCTGCGCCGCAATCCCCGCGACGACCATCGGCTGCGGCTCGAGCACGTCGGCGCCATCCGGCCCGAGCAGCTGCAGCGTGCCGCCGACCTCGGGGTCACCTGCAGCATCTTCGTCGACCAGATCCACTACTGGGGCGACGTGATTGTCGACGGCCTGTTCGGTGAGGAACGCGGATCCCGTTGGATGCCGGCAGGATCCGCGGTGGCCACCGGGATGCGCATCTCATTGCACAACGACCCGCCGGTCACGCCGGAGGAGCCGCTGCGCAATATCAGCGTGGCCGTGACCCGGACGGCGCCGAGCGGCCGGGTGCTGGCGCCCGAGGAGCGGCTGACGGTCGAGCAGGCGATCCGCGCGCAGACCATCGATGCGGCCTGGCAGCTGTTCGCCGACGATGTGGTCGGCTCGGTGGAGGTCGGCAAGTACGCGGACCTGGTGGTGCTGTCCGCCGATCCACGCACGGTGCCGCCCGAGCAGATCGCCGATCTCGACGTGCGCGCGACGTATCTGGCGGGCCGCCAGGTCTACGGCCAGTGAGGCCTGAGCCGCTGCCCGGTCTCGAAGACCTCCTGGAGCGCCTGCATGTGGTGGCGCTGCCGATGCGGGTGCGCTTCCGCGGCATCACCACCCGTGAGCTCGCGCTGATCGAGGGTCCGGCGGGATGGGGCGAGTTCGGGGCCTTCGTCGAATACGGGCCCGCCGAAGCGTCGGCCTGGCTGGCGTCGGGCATCGAGGGCGCCTACCGGCAGCCGCCGCCGGTGCGCCGCGACCGCATCCCGATCAACGCCACAGTGCCCGCCGTGGCCGCCGCCCAGGTGAGCGAGGTGCTGGCCCGTTTCCCCGGTGCCGGGACGGCCAAGGTGAAGGTCGCCGAGCCCGGTCAGACGCTGGCCGACGACGTCGACCGGGTCAACGCGGTACGCGAACTGGTCGGCACGGTGCGGGTGGATGCCAACGGCGGCTGGACGGTCGAGCAGGCGGTGGCGGCCGCGGCCGCACTGACCGCCGGCGGTCCGCTGGAATACCTCGAACAGCCCTGCGCCACCGTCGACGAACTCGCCGAGCTGCGCGGGCGGATCGACGTGCCGATCGCGGCCGACGAAAGTATCCGCAAGGCCGACGACCCGTTGGCCGTGGTCCGCGCCGGCGCCGCCGACATTGCGGTGCTGAAAGTAGCTCCGCTGGGCGGGGTTTCGGCCCTGCTCGACATCGCCGCGCAGATAAACATCCCGGTCGTGGTCTCCAGCGCGCTCGACTCGGCGGTGGGCATCGCCGCCGGGCTGACCGCCGCCGCGGCCCTACCGCAGCTGCGGCACGCGTGCGGGCTGGGCACCGGCGGGCTGTTCCTAGAAGACGTGGTCGATGTCGCCGAGGTGGTCGGGTCCGGCGACGGGACCCTGGCCGTCGGGCGGGTCACGCCGGATCGGGCGCGGCTGAGCGGGCTCGCGGCACCGCCCGAGCGGCGGCAGTGGTGGATCGACCGGGTCAAGGCCTGCCATCCGCTCCTTGTACCGTCGTTCGAGTGATCAACCTGGCTTATGACGACCGCGGCAGCGGTGAGCCCGTGGTCTTCATCGCCGGCAGCGGCGGTCCCGGGCGCACCTGGCTACCGCACCAGGTCCCGGCGTTTGTGTCGGCGGGATATCGCGTGATCACCTTCGACAATCGCGGGATCGGTGCCACCGAAAGCGCCGATGGGTTCACGACTCAGACCATGGTCGCCGACACCGCGGCCCTGATCGAATCCCTGGGCGCCGCCCCGGCGCGCATCGTCGGGGTGTCGATGGGCGCATACATCGCCCAGGAGCTGATGGTGGCCCGCCCCGAGCTGGTGAACGCCGCGGTGCTGATGGCCACCCGCGGCCGCCTGGACCGCGCCCGTGAGGGCTTTCACGACGGCGAGACCCAGCTGTATGCGTCGAACACCGAGCTGCCGCCCGCCTATGAGGCGAAAGTCCGTGTGCTGGAGAGCTTTTCGCGCAAGACGATGAACGACGACGTGCTGGTCGCCGACTGGATCACCATGTTCCGGACCTGGCCGGTCAAGCGCACACCCGGGCTGCGCACTCAGCTGAGCGTGTCTCCGCAGACCAACCGGCTTCCGGCGTACCGCGGCATCACCAACCCGGTGCTGGTGATGGGGTTCTCCGACGACGTGATCACGCCGCCGCATTTGGGGCGCGAGGTCGCCGACGCGTTGCCGAACGGCCGCTACGTGCAGATCCCCGACGCCGGCCATCTCGGGTTCCTGGAGCGACCCGAGGCGGTCAACAGCGTGGCGCTGAAGTTCTTCTCCGACGTCAAGGCCTGACGCCACGTCAACCACGCTGTGACACCCTGTAAGGGTGAACCCCTCGACGACACAGGCTCGCGTCGTCGTTGACGAGCTGATCCGCGGTGGCGTCCGCGACGTGGTGTTATGCCCCGGTTCGCGCAACGCCCCGTTGGCGTTCGCGTTGCACGACGCCGATCGCTCCGGCCGGATCCGGTTGCACGTGCGCATCGACGAACGCACCGCCGGCTATCTGGCCATCGGGCTGGCGATTGCGGCCGGCGCGCCGGTATGCGTCGCGATGACCTCGGGCACCGCCGTCGCCAACCTCGGTCCGGCGGTCGTCGAGGCGAACTACGCGCGGGTTCCGCTGATCGTGCTGTCGGCCAACCGCCCCTACGAGCTGCTGGGCACCGGGGCCAATCAGACCATGGAGCAGCTGGGCTACTTCGGCACCCAGGTTCGCGCCGCCATCAGCTTGGGGCTGGCCGAGGATGCGCCGGAGCGGCTGGATTCGCTCAACGCGACCTGGCGATCGGCCACCTGCCGGGTGTTGGCGGCCGCCACCGGTTCTCGCACCGCCAACGCCGGGCCCGTGCAGTTCGACATCCCGCTGCGTGAGCCGTTGGTACCCGATCCGGAACCGCACGGTGCCGTCACGCCGCAGGGCCGGCCCGGCGGTAAGCCCTGGACCTACGCACCGCCGGTCACCTTCGACCAGCCGCTGGAAATCGACGTATCGCCGGACACCGTCGTGATCGCCGGGCACGGCGCGGGCGTGCAACCCAGCCTGGCGCAGCTGCCGACGGTGGCCGAGCCGACTTCATTTTCTGGTCGCTGCCCGCCTAACCCGCTGCACCCGCTGGCGCTGACCCTGCTGCGCCCGAAGCAGGTGATCATGCTGGGCCGCCCGACCCTGCATCGCCCGGTGTCGGCGCTGCTGGCCGACCCTCACGTGCCGGTGTACGCGCTGACCACCGGACCGCGCTGGCCGGACGTCTCGGGAAACTCGCAGGCCACCGGCACCCGGGCGGTGACCACCGGGACACCCAACCCGGCGTGGCTGCGGCGCTGTGCGGAGATGAACCAGCACGCGGTCGCCGCTGTTCGCAGCCAGCTCGCGGCGCACCCGCTGACCACCGGCCTGCACGTCGCGGCCGCCGTGGCGGACGCGCTACGGCCCGGTGACCAGCTCGTGCTCGGGGCGTCCAACCCGGTCCGCGACGCCGCCCTGGTCGGCCTGAACACCGAGGGCATCCGGGTCCGATCCAATCGCGGCGTCGCCGGCATCGACGGCACGGTGTCCACCGCGATCGGGGCGGCGCTGGCACACGAACGCAGCGGCGTGGGCGACAGTCCGGCCCGCACCGTCGCGCTGATCGGCGACCTGACGTTCGTACACGACAGCTCGGGGCTGCTGATCGGTCCCACCGAACCGACGCCGCGGCATCTGACCATCGTGGTGTCCAACGACAACGGTGGCGGCATCTTCGAGTTGCTCGAGCAGGGCGACCCGAGGTTCTCCGATGTGTCCTCGCGGATCTTCGGCACCCCGCACGATGTGGACGTCGGCGCGCTGTGCCGCGCTTACCACGTCGAAAGCCGCCAGATCGAGGTCGGCGAGCTGAATGCGGCGCTCGGCGAACCCGGTGCGGGCATGCGGGTGCTGGAGGTCAAGGCGGATCGGTCGTCACTGCGACAACTTCATGCCGCCATCAAGGCCGCCTTGTGAGATCTCCAAAAACATTGCTGCGCATTCTGATCCACGGCCGCAGTGATGAACGGCCGAGGACATCGGTGCGGATTGCGTTGCGAATCGCGCGGATCGCGGTGCTGATCATCGCCGGTCTGGTCACGCTGCAGTCGGTGCTGCTGGTGGCCGGCGCCTGGCGCGACGACCTCGCGATCCGACACAACATGGGAGTGGCGCAGGCGGAGGTGCTCAGTGCCGGGCCGCGCCGGTCCACCATCGAATTCGTCACACCTGAGCGCGTCACCTATCGACCCGAGCTCGGCGTGCTGTATCCGTCCGAATTGGCCACGGGTATGCGGATATACGTCGAATACAACAAAAATGACCCGAACTTGGTCCGGGTGCAGCACCGCAACGCGGGACTGGCGATAATCCCGGCGGGGTCGCTCGCGGTGGTCAGCTGGCTGGTCGCAATGGTTGTGCTGGTAGGCCTGGCGCTGCTAGACAAGCGACTGGACCGGCGCGACGCGGCCGAAAATGTGGGCAGCAAAGACGGATAAGGCGTTTATCAGCAGATTTCGCGCCCCGTATGCCCGTCGGCAACCTTATCGACAGGCAGTGCTGACACTATGGTCTTGTGCGCGTTGCGATCGTCGCAGAGTCTTTCCTGCCACATGTCAACGGTGTCAGTAACTCAGTAATTCGAGTGCTGGAGCATCTGCGCCGCACCGGCCACGAAGCTCTGGTCATCGCTCCCGACACCCCGCCCGGTGAAGCTCCCGCCGAGCGCATTCACGACGGAATCCGGGTGCACCGGGTGCCGTCGCGGATGTTCCCGAAGGTGACCACGCTGCCGCTCGGTGTGCCCAGACCGCGACTGCTCAAGGTGCTGAGCGGATTTCAGCCCGACGTAATGCATCTGGCTTCGCCGGCACTGCTGGGCTACGGCGGCGTACGAGCCGCACGCTATCTCGGGGTGCCGACCGTCGCCGTCTACCAAACCGACGTACCGGGATTCGCGGAGAGCTACGGAATCGGGATCACGACGCGGGCGGCGTGGGCGTGGTTCCGCCACCTGCACCGCCTCGCCGACCGCACCCTGGCGCCATCCACGGCGACGATGGAATCGCTTGTCGCCCATCGAATTCCACGGGTTCACCACTGGGCGCGCGGGGTCGACATCATGGGGTACGCGCCGTCGGCGCGCGACGAGGCGCTGCGGCGGCACTGGTCGCCGGACCGCAAGCCGATCGTCGGCTTCGTGGGCCGGCTCGCGCCGGAGAAGCATGTGGAGCGGCTCGCCGGGCTAGCCGCCGCCGGCGACGTGCAACTGGTCATCGTCGGAGACGGCGTCGATCAACGCAAACTCCAATCAGCAATGCCCACAGCGGTTTTCACCGGCGCCATGTACGGGCCGGACCTCGCGGCGGCATACGCCAGCATGGACGTCTTCGTGCACACCGGCGAGCACGAGACGTTCTGCCAAGTCGTGCAAGAAGCGCTGGCGTCGGGGTTGCCGGTGATCGCCCCCGACGCCGGCGGGCCGCGTGACCTCGTCACCCCGTGGCGCACCGGATTGCTGTTGGGCGTACACGAATTCGAGCAGCGGCTGCCCGACGCGGTGGGGCATCTGCTGCAAGAGCGTGCGCGCTACTCGCAGGCTGCGCGCAAGAGCGTGCTCGCCCGCACTTGGCCCGCCATTTGCGACGAGTTGCTCGGCCACTACACGGCCGTGCAGTCTCCCATCGCCAGGGCGCGGGCCCGCATCTCGCAACGGCGCTACGCGCAAGGCGAGTGACGCGTTGCCGCTAGCCCTGCGCCAGCTCGGACACCGGCTGCCACTGCTCCCACGTCCGTAACCGGTTCTGGTAGTCGGCCTTTGCCGTTTGCAGCGGGGAAGCGCCGAAGAACACCCGCAACGGCGGCTGCTCGGCGTCGACCACCTTTAGCAGCGCGGCGGCCGATGCTGCCGGGTTGCCGGGAGAAGCCCAGCGCCGACTGCGTTCGGCGTGGACGGCGGCGCGCACCTCGTCATAGGCGGGCAGCGGCGCGGAGTGCCTCGCCGACGGGCCGGACCAGTCGGTGTCGAAGCCGCCCGGCTCGATCAGCGTGACGTGCACACCGAACGGCGCGACCTCCTGGGCCAGCGCCTGCGAGAAGCCCTCCAGCGCCCACTTGGACGCGTGGTAGATGCCGACGAGGGGAAACGCGGTGATGCCGCCGATCGACGACACCTGGATGATATGGCCGCTGCGCTGCTCGCGCAGGTAGGGCAACGCGGCCTGGGTGATCCACAACGCGCCGAACACGTTCGTCTCGATCTGGTCGCGTGCGTCTTGCTCGGACAGTTCTTCGACGAACCCGAAATGGCCGTAGCCGGCGTTGTTCACCACGATGTCCAGCCGACCGAAGTGGTCGTGGGCCTGCTTGACCGCCGCAAAGTCCGCGTCGCGGTCGGTGACGTCGAGCCCGATGGGCAACAGCGCGTCGCCGTACTTGGCGACCAAGTCGTCCAGCGACGCGGTGTTACGCGCCGTGGCGGCAACCTTGTCGCCTCGTTCCAGCGCGGCGATCGCCCACTCCCGACCGAATCCACGTGATGTACCAGTGATAAGCCAAACTTTTTCGCTCACGCCGTTGTGTAACGCGTTCGTGCGCGCACCATTCCCGAGGCAGCCGGATTGGGCCGGGTAGCGTCTTCGTCGTGAGTCGCGCGGCCTTGGACAAGGACCCCCGGGAGGTCGCGTCGATGTTCGACGGCGTCGCCCGTCGCTACGACCTGACCAACACCGTGCTGTCGCTGGGGCAGGACCGGTATTGGCGGCGAGCCACCCGCTCGGCGCTGCGGATCGGGCCCGGCCACAAGGTGCTCGACCTGGCCGCGGGCACCGCGGTGTCCACGGTGGAGTTGGAGAAATCCGGGGCGTGGTGCGTGGCGGCCGACTTCTCGGTCGGGATGCTCGCGGCGGGTAACGCGCGCAATGTGCCGAAGGTCGCCGGCGACGCCACCAAGCTGCCGTTCGCCGACGGTGTATTCGATGCCGTCACAATCAGTTTCGGGTTGCGCAATGTGGCCGACGCGCAGGCGGGACTGCGTGAGATGGCCCGTGTCACCCGGCCCGGCGGACGCCTGGTGGTGTGTGAATTCTCGACGCCCACCAATGCGCTGTTCGCCACTGTGTACAAGGAATATCTGATGCGCGCGCTACCGCGGGTGGCGCAGGCGGTGTCGAGCAATCCCGATGCCTACGTGTATCTCGCGGAGTCGATCAGGGCCTGGCCCGATCAAGCCGCATTGGCAGAGCAGATGGCACAAGCGGGATGGTCGGGCGTGCGGTGGCGCAACCTGACCGGCGGAATCGTGGCCCTACATGCGGGCCATAAACCCCTGCGCTGACTAGTTCGGGTGGTTGCCGGCCGCCTGCACCACGCCCACCTGGTCCGGGCAGTAATGGTCAACGGCCGCACCGAGGAACTGGAACGCTTGCCCCTGGCTGGTGCCCCGCGGCAGGTTGTGCTGGATGAAGTTGGCCGACTGGTACGCGTCGTGGTCAACACCGCGGCCCAACCGGTCGCAGGTGATCTTGCCCAGCCACGCGAGCTGGTCCTGCGGCTGATAGATGCCGAAGCCGTTGACGGTTTGCTTGAACGGGGCGTCGTAGTCGCTGGGCGGCGACGGAGTCCTTGGCGGCGTCGGAGCCGGCGGCGGCAGCGGCGGCGTCGGGTCGGCCAGTGCCGGCGCGCCCAGCGAAATGGCGGCCGCCGCCACGGCGACGCTTGCAAGCAGCTTGGTACCCCTCATTAGCCGGACTATACACCGCGATAACGGCTCGCTCACGGCCGATCAGCCAAGATGGGCGGTCAACAGCCAGGCGCTGACCGAATTCAGACCGTTGGGCTCATCGCGCACTCCGACGAACGGCATATCGGGAGCGCTGTCGGGGAGATTGGCGTAGATGCGGGCCGGCCTGATCTCGTCGACGACCCAGTATTTCGACACCGCGTCGCGCAGCTCGTCGGCGGTCACCGCATTGATCGGGCCTTCCGGAGCGGCCGCCTTGTCGAAGACCAGGGCGAAGTACGAGGCGCCGGGAGCGGCGGCGCGGCTGATCGACTGCTGGTAGCCCTCGCGTGCCTCGACCGGGATGGAGTGGAACAGGGTGCTGTCGACGATGGTGCCGAACCGGCCGTCATGCCCGGTGAACGAGCTGATGTCGGCGACCTCGAAGGTGGCGTTGGTCAGGCTCCACTTCTCGGCCTCGCGACGGGCCAACTCGATCGCGGTGGGCGAGAGGTCCAGCCCCAAGGTGTGGTGGCCGAGCTCGGCCAGTGTCAGTGAGATGGCGGCTTCGCCGCAGCCCACGTCGAGCACGTCACCGTGGAACTTGCCCTGGTCGATCAGCGCGGATAGCTCCGGTTGTGGGGCGCCGATGCTCCAGGGCGGGCGCGCACCCACACCAAACTGGTTGGATTCACCGCGGTAGGCCGTTTCGAACTCGAAATCAGTTGGCTGAGTCATGCCTCCAGATATATCAAGCAGCCTGATGTATGTCAATGAAGTTGATATAGAACGCACGTTGGATTACCCGGCGGAAGAAGTTGTTTCAGCTGAAGGGTGTTCGGCGATCGATCAGCCGCGAGAACCGCCCGCCGCCGCGCCACGCCCGGGCCACCCAGTCGGCGTCGTCGTCGGTGACAAGGTTGGCCATCACCCGCACGGCGATGGTCATCAGCGTGGTGGACCGCATCGCGATGGGGCCCGTCGCGGGCAGGAACCGCTGGAAGGTGAGCAGCAGTGCCAGCCTGCGCGCGACCGAGAAGCCGCGGCCGTAGTGGTCCTGCAACAGCGACGGCCAGACTTTCGACACGTCGCCCGTGTCCAGCAGCTCGGCGGCCAGCCGGCCGGATTCCAGCCCGTAGTCGATGCCTTCGCCGTTGAGCGGGTTCACGCAGGCCGCGGCGTCGCCGATCAACATCCAGTTCGGCCCGGCCACCCCGGACACCGCGCCGCCCATCGGCAGCAGCGCCGACGAGATCGCGCGCGGCTCACCGGTAAAGCCCCACTCGTCGCGGCGCAGGTCGGTGTAATAGGAGATCAGCGGTCGCAGCGCCAGGTCGGCCGGCCGCTTCGACGTCGACAGCGCTCCGACTCCGATGTTCACCTCGCCGTTGCCCAGCGGGAAGATCCAGCCGTACCCGGGCAGCACGGCGCCGTCGGGGGAACGAAGTTCCAGATGCGACGTCAGCCAGGGGTCCTCGCTGCGTGCGGTGGTCAGATACCCGCGTGCCGCGACGCCGTAGACCGTCTCTTGATGCCACCGCCGGCCCAGCTTGCGGCCCAGCGGGGAGCGGGCGCCGTCGGCGACGATCAACTGCCGGCAGCGCACCTCGGTGCCGTCGGCCAACAGCAGCGAGGTCACCCGCCTCGACGAGTCATGATGCACACCAACGGCTTTGGTGCCGAGCAGCATGCGCGCCCCGGATTCCTCGGCGACCTTGCGGATCCGGTCGTCGAGTTCGAGGCGGGCCACCGCGCTGCCGGTCGACGGGAACGACGGGCCGGGCCAATCCACTTCGACCTCGCCGCCGAACCCGCTCATCCGTAAGCCCCGATGCCGGATGCGGGTGTCCAGCCAGTCGCCCAGCCCCAGCCTTTCCAGCTCGGCGACCGCGCGCGGGGTCAGCCCGTCGCCGCAGGGCTTGTCGCGGGGAAAGCTGGCGGAGTCGACGACGAGGACCTCGCGGCCCGCGCGAGCCGCCCAGGCGGCGGCCGCCGAACCGGCGGGTCCGGCGCCCACGACCACCACTTCGGCTCCGGAGGCCTTCGTGTCCACGCTCACCAGTATGTTGGTCGCGTGAGTACTCCGGCGAATATGGTCGGTCGGGTGAAGACTCCCGCGACGGTGGTGGCGGGCATTGATTTTGGCGATGCCGCGTTCGCCACGACGGTGCGGGACGGCGTCGCAAAGATTGAGCAGCTCATGGATGTCGAGCTGCGCAGCGCCGACGAGATCATGACTGATTCGCTGACGCATCTGTTCAAGGCCGGCGGCAAGCGGTTCCGGCCGCTGTTCACCGTGCTATCCGCGCAGATCGGGCCTAACCCGGATGCGGCGGAGGTCACGATCGCCGGCGCGGTCATCGAGCTGGTGCACTTGGCCACGCTCTACCACGACGACGTGATGGACGAGGCCGAGGTGCGCCGCGGCGCGGCGACCGCCAATGTGCGCTGGAGCAACAACGTCGCAATCCTGGCCGGCGACTACCTTTTCGCGACGGCGTCGCGGCTGGTATCGCGGCTGGGGCCCGACGCGGTGCGGCTGATCGCTGAGACGTTCGCTCAGCTGGTGACCGGGCAGATGCGCGAAACCCGTGGCATAGACAAAGGGGCCGAGGGGGCGGATCCGATCGAGCACTACCTGAAGGTGGTGTACGAGAAGACGGCCTGCCTGATCTCTGCGGCCGGCCAGTTCGGCGCGATGTTCTCCGGCGCCGACGACGAGCAGGTCGCGCGGCTCAGCCGGCTCGGCGGCGTAGTCGGCACCGCGTTCCAGATCTCGGACGACATCATCGACATCGACAGCGACTCGCACGAGTCGGGCAAGCTGCCCGGTACCGATATCCGCGAAGGCGTGCACACCCTGCCGATGGTCTACGCGCTGCAACAACCCGGGCCCGACGGGGACCGCCTGCGCGAACTGCTGGCCGGGCCCGTCGAAGACGACGACGAAGTGGCCGAGGCGCTGCGGCTATTGCGGGCATCCCCTGGCATGGCACAGGCCAAGGAATTTCTGGCGCAGTACGCCGCCAAAGCCCACCATGAACTGGGGCTTTTGCCCGATGTCGCCGGCCGGCGCGCGCTGCAGACGCTGGTCGACTACACGATCAGCCGGCACGGTTAGCGAGTCGCGGAACCCGGAAGGTGATCCCGGGCGTTCAATTGACAGTAGTCAAGCAATGAGCGAGTTCCCCCGGTCTTCTAAGGAGGACACCGATGACGTGGCATCCGCACGCCAACAAGCTAAAGACCTTCCTGCTGTTGGCCGGTATGTCCGCGATGATCGTGTTCGTGGGCCGGTTGTTTGGTCCGACGATGATGTGGTTGGCGGTGCTGTTCGCCATCGGCATGAATGTCTACACGTACTACAACAGCGACAAGCTGGCATTGCGGGCGATGCACGCCCAGCCGGTCTCCGAACTGCAGGCGCCGATGATCTACCGGATCGTGCGCGAGCTTGCCACCGCCGCGCACCAGCCGATGCCCCGGCTCTACATCAGCGACACCAATGCCCCCAACGCCTTCGCCACCGGACGCAACCCGCGCAACGCCGCCGTCTGCTGCACCACCGGCATCCTGGACATCCTCAACGAGCGCGAGCTGCGCGCCGTGCTGGGCCACGAACTGTCGCACGTCTACAACCGCGACATCCTGATCTCGTGTGTGGCCGGCGCGCTGGCGGGAGTGATCACCGCTTTGGCCAACATGGCCCTGTGGGCCGGCATGTTCGGCGGCAACCGCGATGGCGGGAATCCCTTTGCACTGCTGCTGGTTTCGCTACTGGGGCCGATCGCGGCGACGGTGGTGAAGCTAGCCGTCTCGCGATCCCGGGAGTACCAGGCCGACGAGTCGGGCGCGGTGCTGACCGGTGACCCGCTGGCTTTGGCATCGGCCCTGCGCAAGATTTCCGGCGGCGTGCAGGCGGCCCCGTTGCCGCCCGAGCCGCAGCTGGCCAGCCAGGCACACCTGATGATCGCCAACCCGTTCCGTGCCGGCGAGCGCATCGGCTCGATGTTCTCGACGCATCCGCCGATCGAGGACCGCATCCGCCGGCTGGAAGCGATGGCACGGGGCTAAGGCCCGAGCGCAGGAGCGGTCCGAAGAGCCCTCCACAGCTCTCGCCGGGCGTGACTGCCGAAATCGATGGCCTTTGTGCTACCAGTTCCTGCGTGAACCACTACACCTACCGCGTGGAATGGTCGCCCGACTATGCCGACTACGTCGGCGTGTGTCTCGAGTTGCCGTTCCTGGTGGAGCGCGCGCCCACGGCGCACGACGCGATGACCGCGATCGCGACGGCCGTTGATCGAAAACTGGTCGAAATGCGAGAGTTCGGCGATCCTGCGCCCGCTCCGCTGAGCGAACGTCGATACACCGGCACGTTCGTCGTCAGGACCTCGCGGGAACTTCACGCGCGCTTGGCCCGCGAGGCCGTCGAGCAACACGTTTCGATGAACCAATGGGTGGTTCAAAAGCTCAGCAGTTGCGAATTGCCCAGCGGCTTAGGGCCATTCGGGCTGGATTAGAACCCGGAGCCGTACACCTCGTGGCCCGGGACCTCGGCGATCAGGCCGCTGTAGGCCTGCTCGACCGATGAGCCGTGGTTGATCACCGCGTCGACCTCGCGGGCGATCGGCATGCTGAGCCCGAACTCGTTGGCGAACTCCATGATCACGCTGGCAGCCTTGACGCCCTCGGCGACCTGGTTCATCGCGGCGATGATCTCGTCGATCGGCTTCCCCGAGCCGAGTTGTTCACCGACGTGCCGGTTTCGACTGCGCTGGCTGGTACAGGTGACGATCAGATCGCCGAGACCGGCCAGTCCGGGGAAGGTGTCCGGGTTCCCGCCCAATGCCACGCCCAGCTTCGTCATCTCGCGCAGCGCGCGGGCGATGACGAGTGCGCGGGTGTTCTCACCGATGCCCAGGGAGTAACCCATCCCCACCGAGATGGCGTAGACGTTCTTCAGTGCGCCGGCCATTTCGACGCCAATCACGTCGTCGGTGGTGTACACGCGGAATCGCCTGGTGCGGAACATTGCCGACAACCGGGTTGCCAGATGCTGGTCGGGCATGGCCAGCACGGCCGCGGCCGCGTAGCCCTCGCCCACCTCGCGCGCGATGTTCGGCCCGGCCAGGATGCCGGCCGGATGCCCCGGCAGTACCTCCTCGATGATCTGCGACATCCGCATATTGGTGCCCTGCTCGAGTCCCTTGACCAGCGACACCACCGGCACCCAGGGCCGTAGCTCTTTGCCCAATTCGGTGAGCACACCGCGGAAGCCGTGCGATGGCACGCCCATCACCACGACGTCGGCACAGTTGGCGGCCTCGGCGAAGTCAGTGGTGGCACGCAGCGTGTCGCTCAGCACGACGTCATTACCGAGGTAGCGCGTGTTGCGGTGCTTTTCGTTGATGTCGTTGGCGGTATCTTCCGAGCGCACCCACTGCAGCGTCGGCCCTCGGCGTGCACAGATGGAGGCCACGGTGGTTCCCCAGGAACCACCGCCAAGGACAACGACTTTGGGTTCGCGCTTCTCGGCTGCCATAGGTTTCAGCGTATTGCCGAAACCTCACATTTAGTAGCAGTTCACGTCGTAGCAGTTCGCTCGGACCGTGCGCCCGGGTGGGCGGAACCGGTGCCTGCTGCCGATGAAGTCCAAACCAACGACCTCCGAGCAGGGGACTTCGGTCCCTACCCGATAGCGCCCTCGGCACCGGATCGTCAAGGTCAGCGCTTCATCGAGGAGGAACCATGTCCCGACGAGCGAACCTGACGACAAAGGGGTTCGTATCTCGCAGCGGCCGGGCGTTCGCGCTCGTGTCCGCGGCTGCTCTCGTGGTGTTGACCGGATCGCCGGGTGTCGCGGCTGCCGACGGCGGCCGGCCACAGGCAAACCCGGAGGAGAGGGCGGCGGCAATGATACGGCCCGCCGTGGTCTATCTCGCCGTCGAAACCGTCGGCCAGGTGCGGCTGCCCGACGGGCAGTTGCTGTCTCCATTCGGGCCCGGTTTGAATCTTCCCTTCGATGCGACCTGGTCCTGCACCGGCTTCGTCGTCAACCCCGACGGCTGGGTCGCTACCGCGGGTCACTGCGTTGATCCGGAGACCGCGAAGGATTTCATCGCCAAGGGTGCCGCGACCGCCTATATCGATCAGTTTCCGGACTCGCCCACGGGTCAGGACCGGATCGCCACAGCGGAGTGGCTTCGGAAAAACGCGCGGGTCGAAGGCAACAGCCCCGACCGGGGCCCCGAGATCAGCATCACGGTGCTCTACGGCACGGGGACAAAACTCACTGCGAAGTTGCCCGCCAGCGTGGTGGATTTCCGGCCCCTGGCCAAGGGTGACGTCGCTTTGCTCAAGGTGGAACAGCACAACATGCCGTCGTCCGAGCTGGCTAGTGATGCCGACGTCAACATCGGTACACCGATTCTCGCGGTTGGTTTCCCCGAAACCACCCAACGGGTCACCGGTCCCTCGCTGGATCCAACGAATAAGAGCGGCAAGGTGAACAAGAAGTCGACGATCCGGACCATGCCGGAGTATGAGATCGACGCCGCGGTTTCGGAAGGCATGAGCGGCGGTCCGGCGATTGCCCTCGACGGCAAGGTGATCGGCGTGAACAGCTTCGGCCCCGTCGGTGAACCACAGGCATTCAACTTCATCGCGCCGGCAGATCGTCTGGCGGCGATACTGGCGGGCAAGGCTGTCAAGCCGATGCTCGGTCCCGCCGACGGGTACTACCGCAAAGGGCTCAACAACTACTACTCCGGCCACTACAGCGACGCGATCAAGAACTTCGATCGGGCCGCGGCGTTGTCACCCGACTATCCCGGATTGGCGGATCTGAAGACGAGTGCGGTAAATCTGCGGCAGCAGTACGGTGATGTCTCGGTGTTCCATAGCTCAAACCTGTTGTGGTACATCGTAAGCGGCAGTCTGATGGTGGTTGTCGTTGGCGGCTGGATGGCATTCATGGTGCTGAAAAGCCGTCGGCAGCGTCTCGCTGAAGTTGACGCTCCCGGCTCGCCGGAGGTATCCGGTGGGCCCCAACCCGTGAGCGGCGCTGCCGCCGAACCGCCGTTGGCTGCCGCGGAGCCTCATTATTGTGCCAATTGTGGAGCGCAGCACCATCCCGCCGAGAAGTTCTGCCCCAGCTGCGGCAAGCACATATCACTTTTAGAACCCGAGCCGGAAACCGGTCAAATATCTTGACCTGACTTTTGTCACTGCGATGGGTTCCGCGATGCTGTAGGGCAGTGAACTGCGGGTTTGGCTGGCGCCTGGTGCGGATTTGTGCACTGGGCCTTAGCGGTGACAAGCCCTAGCAGCTCGTCGACCGACCACTGATCGTCGGCGTGGACGCCGTACTTTCGGGCAAGCACCCTGCCATCGGGGCCGATGAGGAAATCTGCTGGCTTGCCCATGTGGTCCTCGCCGCGTCCCATTGCCCCGGTCAGCGACCGAGTGCGCAGGAGACCGCGGGCCGCGGCGCCCCACGCTCGCGGATCGAGCACGGCGCGGATCGAGGACTCAACGCCAAATTGCTTGTAGAGCTTGCGATCTGGGTCGGCCACCACGGCAAACGGCATATCGGCCTGATAACGGCGCAGCGCATCGGCGCCCGAATGAAAGACCACCACCTCGGTGATTCCGGCGCCCGCGATCTCGTCGCGCCGACGCGCCACCTCACGCAGGTGCAGACTGCAGATGGGACAGCCGGCGAATCGTCGGAACTGAAGGTGGACGATGTCATTCGGTGCCGGAACCGCGACTTGGGCACCGGTGATCGTCGTCAGGTTCCTCGCCATGATCATTTCGCCCACGTCCAGCACGATGTCCTCCTTATTGAGTCGTACGACTCCAATTGGCCTCAAAATGGAGTATTGAGTATTGTCACTCCAATGTCAATCTCCGCGCAGACTGGTACGCGACGGCCAGGTCGCCCCGCACAGTTCGACCGCGAGCAGACACTCGGCGGCCTGATGGTGCTGATCTGGCGGAAGGGTTACGACGGCGCCACGCAGGGAGACATGCTCGCCGCCACTGGGCTTTCCTCCTCGTCGCTCTACCGGTCCTTCGGGAACAAGGCGGACATCCTCGAGGCCGTGTTGAAGCGGTATATAGCGTCAGCGGACGCGATGCTCGCCCCGCTCGAACACGGCTCCGCGGGCACCGCAGACGTGCATGTCTTCCTCGATCACGTCCGCGCACAACTCGACGGGCCGATGAGCACCGCCGGATGTCTCGTAGTCGAAACCATGCAGCAGCCCGTCAACCAGGACCCGCGTATCAAGCGCCTCACCGACATGTACATGGATCGGATGCGCAAGGGCCTGACTGCGGCGCTGCGACGCGCCGCCCGGGCCGGTGAGCCGTGCGCACCGTCGCTGCTGGCGGACGCACTGCGGGCCGGGGTTTTTGGTGTGCTGGCCCGTGCCCGAGCCGGCGACACCGCCGACGCCATCGCCATGCTCCGCGGTGTGCGCGCGTTGCTGCCGACGCGCAAGCCCTAGCCTTTCAACTTTCGTGGCTACACACTTTGATCACTCGGGCGACGCACGAATCTCAGGTCAACTACGCAATCCCGACCAAAGCCCGTCGCAACTTCGGACTGGGCGTATGCCCGTAGGGTGCGCTCGTGGCGTATGTGCGTGCGGTAAGCACATATCTCTTCTAGAACCCGAGCCGGAAACCGGTCAAATATCTTGACGCTCAGACTCTTCGGTGGGGGTTCAACCTAACCCGCTACCGGTGCCCGGTCGGCGACGCGGCCGAATTCCATTGCCTCCTCGATGCGGTCGAACCGGTAGTCGAGGGCGTCGGCGAGGTAGTTCTGGCGCACATTCCACGGCCGCTTGGTGCCCGACTTGGGCAGCTGATGCGCCGATCGCTTCACATAGTTGGCAGCGATGTCCCAGGCCGGCTTCTCGGCCATCGGCTCGTCGCCAAGGTGTGGGGCGGCGTGGGTGTAGCCGTGAGAAGCCATGTGTGCCATCAGTTTCGCGGTGGCACGAGCCGTGATGTCGGCGCGCAGCGTCCAGGACGCGTTCGTGTAGCCAACGCACCAGAACAAGTTGGGGACGTCTTCGAGCATGTGTGCCTTGTAGACGAAACGCTCTCGGTGGTCGACCTTTTCGCCGTCGATGCTGATCGCGGCTCCCCCCAGCGCCTGCAGTTGCAGGCCGGTGGCGGTGACGATGATGTCGGCGTCGAGGTGCATGCCGGATTTCAGCGCGATACCGGTGGCATCGAAATGGTCGATCTGATCGGTGACGACGTCGGCGCGGCCCTCGGCGATCGAGTTGTACAGGTCGGCATCGGGGATCAGGCACATCCGCTGGTCCCACGGGTTGTATCGCGGCTTGAAGTGGACGTCGACCTCGTACCCGTCGGGCAGGCTGTCGATTGCCTTGCGCCGCAACAGCGACTTGATCAAGCCCGGCAGCTTGCGGGACAAGAAGAAGAACACAGCTTCGGTCAAGGCGCTGTACGTCCTGATGGCCAAGTGAGAAGCCTTGCGGGGCAACAGGAAACGAACGAAAGCGGCGAACTTGCTGTACTTTGACGCCGAGATCAGATAGGTCGGCGAGCGCTGCAGCATGGTCACTTTGGCGGCCCGGTCCGACAGCGACGGGAGCAGGGTGACCGCGGTCGCGCCGCTGCCGATCACCACGACCTTCTTGCCCGCGTAGTCCAGGTCTTCCGGCCAGTGCTGGGGATGGACGACGGTGCCGCCGAACCGCTCGATGCCGGGAAACTCCGGGGTGTAGCCCTCGTCGTAGTTGTAGTAGCCGGAGCCGAAGAACACGAACCGGCTGCGGTAGATCGTGGGCACCCCGGCTTGCTCGACGGTGATCGTCCAGGTGTCGGTCGACGAATCCCAATCGGCGGAACGGACATAGCTGTTGAACTTGATATGCCGGTCGATGCCGTACTTGCGCGCGGTGGCGGCCAGGTACTCGCGGATGTGCACGCCGTCGGCGACGCCTTCCTTCCGGGTCCAGGGCTCGAAGGGAAACGACAGCGTGAAGATGCTGCTATCCGAACGCACGCCGGGATACCGGAACAGATCCCAGGTGCCGCCGATCTGTTCGCGGCGCTCCAGCACTGCGTACGTCATGTAGGGGTTGCGCTCGGCGATCCGGTAAGCCGCGCCGATGCCGGAGATCCCGGCACCGATGATGACGACGTCGTAGTAACCGGCCTCGGCCGGCGCGCGGCCGGTGGCTTCCTGGGGAGTCACGGTCATCGTGAACCTCGCTTGGGGGGGTGTGGGACTCGTCACTACATTAGGCACCGACCGGTTGGTGGGGGCCGGCAGGCCCGACACGTGCGCGTTACGTCGGCTCCATCAGCACGTCGACGTGCCAGGGCGCGCACCGGTCGATCAGCCAGATTTGGTCGGCCGGGCTGGCGAAGATACGGGCGTGCGACGGGTCCTGGGTAAACGCTTGCGCGCACCTGTCGCCGAAGAAGACGTACGCCTTGGTGTCGTTGCATTGCCGGGACATCCACGCCAGCCCGTCGACCCCGGCGTCATGGCCGGCCTGCGCCCAGCGCACCGTGGTGGCGTAGCTGGAGGCCGGGCTCGAGGTGAGTTCGCCGGCGGTGACCTTGAGGCGTCGCAGCGCGGTGCCGTGCAGAACGGCGACGCGCAGCTGCTGTTCGACCTTCAGCCGGACCAGCACCTTGGTGGCGTATTGGTCGTAGGGGAGCAGGCCGCCCTCGGCCGGGATGTCGTGCAGCAGCGTCTCGGCGATGGCCGCGTCTTCGGTGTCCGCCGCGTACATGATCGGCACCACCGGCTTGCCGAAGAAGCCGAATCGGGTCCGGGCACCGTAGCCGGGGTTGAAGTCGGTGGCGGTTCGGGTGGCCGATAGGACCCGGTAGAGCAGATGCCCCTGCGGCAGGGTGTCGGTGGCCGCATCGAAGGGGTCGGGCGGGCGTCTCACCACGAGACGTTCAGGGCCTCCGCGGCGACCGCGACGAGGTGGTCCGGATCAGTGGTCAGGTGGTCGACGGGCCGGTCACCGTCCAGATAAGTGGTAGGTGAGCAGAGCCACTGCACCAGGCCCGCCTCCGACCAGCCGCTGTCGTCGGCAACCTGGAGCAAGCGGGCGATCACGGCCAACGGCTTTCCGTCCGGGCCGAACTGGAAGCCGGGGTAGGAGAGGTAGTTACCCTGGCGGACCGCGACCAGCGTCTTGTTGCGGCGCGCGGTGGTGGCCAGGTTGCGCGGCGCGCTGGACCGCGACCCCATCCGCTTGCCCGCTTCGGTGCTGGTCAGCATCCCGAACTCGGCTTCGATGCGCGCATAGAGGTTGAGCTCGGCCTGCACGGCTCGCGCGACGGCGGGCTCGGTGTACACCGCGACCGACGACAGGGCGACACCCACGGCGTGGGCGCTCTCGCGCAGGCGCCGGTTCGTGGCGTCCAGTTCGGCGACCGTGGGCGTCATGGCAAGCTCCTACGTTCGGTTCATGCGGCTTCAGTCTAGCGCACGAACCGAACGCAGCTGGGCTCAGGACGACCGAGCTAGCGGTAGTTCACGAACTGCAGCGCCACGGCCACGTCCGCGTTGCGCAGCAGCGCTTGGACCGCCTGCAGGTCGTCGCGCTTCTTGCTCGTCACGCGGATTTCGTCGCCCTGGATCTGGGTCTTGACGGTCTTGGGCCCGTCGTCGCGGATGAGCTTGGTGATCTTCTTCGCGTTCTCGCTGTCGATGCCTTGCTTGAGCGTCCCGGTGACCTTGAAGGTCTTGCCGGAGGCCTGCGGCTGGCCGGCGTCGAACGCCTTCATCGAGATGTCGCGGCGAATCAGCTTCTCCTTGAACACGTCGACGGCGGCCTTGACGCGCTCCTCGGTCGACGAGGTCAGCTCGACGCCCTCGTCGCCCTTCCACGCGATCGTGGTGTCGGTGCCGCGGAAGTCGAAGCGGGTCGCCAACTCCTTGGCGGCCTGGTTAAGCGCGTTGTCCACCTCTTGCCGATCGAACTTGCTGACGATGTCGAACGATGAGTCCGCCATGCGATCGCCCTTCCTCGTTGCTCCTAGCCGTTTGTGAATTGTCTACCCGCTCGTTGTACCCTGCTAGGCGGCAGGTTGCCCGAGCGGCCAATGGGAGCGGACTGTAAATCCGTCGGCTTACGCCTACACTGGTTCGAATCCAGTACCTGCCACCACAGTTCAGAAGGGTTTTGGGTACAAGCCACGTTCGGCGTCGATCGCTACTTGTCACGGATTGTCACAACTTGCGGCTAACTCTGCGACGCGGGCCCACTTGCGCGCTGCGTCCCGCCAGCGCTGGCTGCTGCGAGTGCACCTATGTTGCCATCGTGAACGCCGGCGACGCGTGACCGAGCATGCCGCGACCACCGCAATGGGCACTCCCGCAAAGTGCATCAGGCTGCCGCATGTGTGCCGAGCGTCAGGTAAAGCGGCCGGCCAGCCTCGTCGGTCACGACATAGCCGCTGGATTGGTATGCGGCGCCGAGAGATAATTTGTCGACAGCGTCCTCGTTGTCGAACTCCTTGGCCACACCGCCGATCCACGTGTGTACGGCCCGACTAGGGCGAAAGCGATGATTATTGCCATTTGAGATCTTCGTCCAGTTGCTGGGCTTGTTTGTCACGCTGAACCGCGGGGCGGGTATCAATCATGACCTCTTGCCAGTGCGCCGGACTGTAGAGGTGAATATCATTGCCGCTGGTGAGCTTTAGCACACCGCCTGTGAGTATTTCATAGGTGGCGACGTCCGAATATTCGTCATCCTCGTCGTGGCCGTTAATTTGTATCCACATTTTCATAATGGGAGTATCCCCCCATTGTCAGATCGGGAGCCTCGACAATATTTACAGGAGCACGCCCAACCACCGCCACCCACAAATCGATCACACGCGCGATGCTGCAAATCCGAAGACCCGTCTTGCCACGCTCGATCCGTCGTTATCGCGCCGACGTCAGATGACCAGCGATCACAGGTTCAGGAGGCGTTGGTCCCCGCGGGAGTGGCCCTACGGCCCTTCGGCGCGGCGATCGGTCGCGCCACACTCGGGATGTATGGATCTGAGGGTAGCGGTAATAGGCGTCCGTTGGCTGGGCGGCTGGCTTCGTTGCGCGGCGGTATGAGGCTGTTCGACGATCGTGTCGATGCCGGACGACACCTCGCCGAACGCCTGGAATCGTTGCGCGGCAAGGACATTGTTGTGCTGGGCCTGCCGCGCGGTGGGGTGCCGGTGGCCTTCGAGGTCGCCAAGGCACTGCGGGCGCCGCTCGATGTGCTGGTGGTGCGCAAGCTGGGGGTGCCGTTTCAACCCGAACTGGCTTTCGGCGCCATCGGTGAGGGCGGGGTGCGGGTGATCAACGACTCCGTGGTGCGCGAAGCCGTCCTGTCCGAGGATGCGATAGAAGCCGTCGAGGCGAAGCAGCGGGCCGAGCTCGCACGTCGCTCGGAACGGTTCCGCCGCGGGCATGACCGGATCCCGCTGGCGGGGCGGATCGTGGTGATCGTCGACGACGGGGTCGCGACCGGCGCGACCGCCAAGGCCGCCTGCCAGGTGGCCCGCGCCCAGGGTGCGAGCAGGGTGGTGCTGGCAGTTCCGATCAGCGGACGCGATATCGTCGCGAGATTTTCTGGATACGCCGACGAGGTTGTCTGCTTGCACATGCCCGAGTTCTTCTTTGCCGTCGGTCAGGGCTACTGCAACTTCACCCAGACCTCTGACGACGAGGTGATCGCGCTGCTCGATCGCGCCCGGGAGGGTTTTCGCGAGCCCGCGGCCGCCGCCACGTCTGCTGACCCGCCAATACGCGACGAGGAAGTGCGGGTGATCGCCGGTCCGGTGTCGGTAGCCGGACATCTGACGATCCCGGAGCACCCGGTCGGCGTGGTGGTGTTTGCTCACGGCAGTGGAAGCAGCCGCCACAGCCCCCGCAACCGCTACGTCGCCGAGGTCTTGAACGCGGCGGGCCTCGCCACGTTGCTGTTTGACCTGCTCACCCTGGACGAGGAACGCAACCGCGCCAATGCGTTCGACATCGAGCTGCTGGCGCGACGGCTGGTCGACGTCAATGGCTGGCTGGCCGGTCAGCCTGACACCGCCGGGCTGCCGGTCGGCTACTTCGGTGCCAGCACCGGGGCGGGCGCGGCCCTGGTCGCGGCCGCGGACCCCCGTGTGAGGGTGGGGGCGGTGGTGTCCCGGGGCGGGCGGCCCGACCTGGCCGGTGCGTCGCTGACCAAAGTCGTCGCGCCGACGCTGCTGATCGTGGGTGGTCGTGACGAGGTGGTACTGGGGCCGAATCGACGCGCCCAGGCCATGATGGCCGGTGAGTGCGAGCTCACCGTCGTTCCCGGCGCCACCCACCTCTTCGAAGAACCTGGCACGCTCGAACAGGTCGCGGTGCTGGCCCGCGACTGGTTCATTGACCACTTGAGCCGGGTGGCTGCGCCCGCAAACCAGTAGTTCTGCACGAAACGCCATGGGACAGAGCCGATATCAGGGCACCCCCATTCGGCTAGCTCCGCGGGACGTGCTCCCCAGGCCGTGGGCATTCGTCAGGCACGTGAATAAGTACTGCGTCGTCTTCGGTCGTCGCAGCTTGGCCGCGGCGATGCGCCATCAGGTAGAGCCATCCCGCTCTGATGGGCTGTTTGCAGCGGGCGCACTGTGGGTCGGCGGCCATTACTTCTTCCTTCCCTTGCCTCGTTATCTCGGCCATCATTCTCCGCGTCTTCCACTGTGGGGGAGCCGTCTTTCAGCAATATCGCTTTCGCGTCCAGCGGCGCACGTGAGCCCGACAACCGGGGCACTACTCCGCGCCCTATCCGGGCGGCTTGCCTTCTGCGACAGAAAGACACACCAAAACGCCGGAAACGGTCACGGTTTGCAGCGCTGACCGACGCCGCCGCCGAGATCGACCGGCTCAGCTGAACCCACTCGGGCCACCAACGCGATTGTGCTGAATCGGGCACAACCGGTTTGCACCAACATCAGCCGGTCGATCGCAACGGCGGCACTCGACCGACTCAGCTAACCCGCTGTGCAATCAGGACTTTACGACGCTTGCAACGGTGCCTACGGAGCACTTCACCTCGGCTGCTATCGCACGCAAAGACTTTCCGGCGCGCCGTGGGGTGCCTTTTAGACGGTGATCAGGCTCGTCGTAGCCAGCCCGATTGCCCGGAATACTCAGATCGGTCCGGTTTCCCTTATTAGTTTCACGTATTCACCTGTTCCAGTTTGTTAATACTGCTTTTCACAAAAATGCCGCTAGCTCAGTCCACCTATCGGCGGAGTGGTTCCCTGATGGTCGGCAGACAGTGGTTGCTGATTTCTGCGATGCACGTGGCGGTCGTTCACCCTTTTGTTTCGTCGGACTTGCTCAGTACCCGGTCCGCGGTCCGCACAATGCTTCGGTTGAACTCATACTGTGCAGTGACGAGCTGGTCGGCGAATTCGATAGCGGCGTCAACGATTGTCTTGCGTAGCGGTTGGACGGTCTCAGGAATCGCCTCATCGACTGTTCTACGGAACTTGCGCAAAGCCTCGCTCGCGGCATGTTGTCCAGCTTTGGCCGATTCGCGCACATCGTCGGCCAGCTCTGCCACGGCACCGCGCTCTTCTGGCCGAGTGGCCATGGTCTTCGTCATATCAGAATCTCCCTACCTCTGGGTTGTTTGGTATCGCTGCCGACGCTAATCGCCTCTGCAGCCCAGCTATATGGGCCAAAGTCACAAAGTAAGGAGCCGATGGTCCGCTGGGGGCTAAGGCTGGGCTAAAGCAGTGGCTTCGTCGTTAGGAGCGCACCTGGCTCGTGGCCGCCGCCGCGCATCGGGGAAAGTGCCCTCGACAGCCCGGTCGCGGGCCGTGTGATGATCAGTCGCTGAGGTTTGGGTAGTGTCAGTTCATGTCGGCTTGGTGACGACGAACATGTCTGGAATCGCTGTTGCGCTGGATCGGTCAGTGGGGCTGGCGGTCACCGTTTATTCACCGCCAATGATCGGGAACCGACTGGAATCGCCCGCTTCTTATCGGAGGTGCGAGATAGTCAATCCGGTCGTTGCCCAATGAGAAACGAGCAATAGCTGGAATTATGCTCATAACCGAAAGGTCGTTGGTAGTCGACCGCGCGACCGACCGAACGGCAAAAGTTCTCATTGCCACAGTTCAGAGGTCAGGTGCCGTCGATTTCCGCGACGATCTTGCCGAGGACTTTTCGTTCGCCAAGTCGCTGCAGCGCTTCGGGGATGTCCTTGAACGACACCGTTTCGCTTACCACGGGTCGGATGGCACCGATGTCGACCAATTCCGAGAGGCCGCGCAGGATTCCCTCGAGATGTTCACGGCTGTAGCCGGCCGCAAGCACGCCAACCAACGTCGTATTCGTCATGACCATCATTTGGACGTCGGGCGTTACCCAGGTACCACTGGCGAATCCGACGGCCAGATGCCGGCCATCGCGAGCCAGGGCGCCCATGGCAGCGGTGCCCTGCGCACCGCCGACCGGATCGAAGATCATGTCGACACCAACCCAGTCGGTCCCTTCTCGCAGTGATTGCGCGAGTGGTGTTCCGTCAGCGGCGGTGTCGCCCTTGGCGACGACAACGTGGTCGGCGCCCAGTGACCGACAGAATTCGGCCCTCTTTTCGTCGCTGACGACGGCAAGCACCTTCGCGTGCAGAGCCTTCCCGAGTTGGACCGCCGCGATTCCGCTGCCGCCCGCGGCGCCGAGCACCGCCAGGCGTTGTCCCGCTTTGAGTCCGCCACGATCGACCAGGCCGATCCACGCGGTCATGTTGGGGATCCAGAATCCGGCCGCGGCGGAGTCGTCCAGGCCGGGGGGAGCGGGGAAGACGGTGGCCGCGTGCGCGAGAGCTTCTGCGGCGAAGGACCCGTTGCCGCTGACGAAGTCACTGACGCCCAGCACGCGGGTGCCGATCGCGATATCGACGCCCGGTCCGACGGCCGTGACGGTGCCGACCAACTCCTGGCCGGGCGTAAACGGCACCGGGGGTGTCAGCGGGTAGGTGCCTCGACACATCAGCACATCGGGTAATCCGAGTCCCGCCGCCGTAACCCTGATTCTGACTTGCCCGGCGCCGGGGTCCGGCAGGTCCCGATCTACTTGGCGTAGAACATCGGTCGGCTCGCCGATTCCGTGGACCTGCCAAGCCTTCACGATCCCACCTTAGCGGCGTACCCGACGGGTTGCCCCGGGGTTGCCTCAAGACTGGCCCTTTCGTCTCACCTGTCCAAAGGCACTTCCGCGAATCCCGGAACTCCGCCGTCCGCAACGGAATTGAATCGAATGCGAGTGTCCAGGCGCTCGTTGATCTCGTCGATCGCACTCTGGGGCAGCGCGGTGACATCGAAGTTCTCGCGGATGCGTGCCGGCGTGACGGATCCCGTCAGAACTGCGCTACCGCGCTGAATTCCCCAGGCCAGCAACACTTGTGCGGGAGTCTTGCCGTAACGCGCAGCGATATCGACGATCAGTGGGTCATCGAGTAGTCGCGGCTCCAGCGCATGCCCGAGTGACGCGAAGGCCAGCAGCACGATGCCATCGGTCTTGCACAACTCATGCAATTCCCACTGCGGGTGATAGGGGTGCGACTCGACTTCGACGACGGCCGGCTTGATTCGGGCGGCGTCGACGATTGTTCGGGTGCCTTCGACGCCGATGTCGGACAGGCCGATCGCTCGGGTAAGCCCGTCGTCGACGAGGTCCTCCATCGCGCCCCAGGTCTCCTCCAGCGTGATCCCGTCGTCGTAGATGACGGCGCCGTGCGCGTCGCGGGGATCTTGGTCGTCGCCGGGCTGGAACGCGAACGGCGTGTGCACCAGATACAGATCGACGGCGTCGAGCCCGAGTCGGTCCAGGCTGGCCTGCAGCGCGGGCCGGACCCGCTCGGGCCGGTGGTTGTTGTTCCACAGCTTCGTGGTGACAAAGAGGTCCTCACGGCGGACCGTTCCTTCGGCGAACAGCTCCTTGATTGCCGCGCCGACCTCCGCTTCGTTGCGATAGCGTTCGGCGGCGTCGAGGTGGCGGAACCCCACCTCGACCGCGGCCTTGACGGCGTCGCGCGTCTTCCGGTTATCGGACAGCGACGTCCCGAACCCCAGCGCCGGAATCTCGCCACCGTTGTTCAACGCGAATTTGTGCTGATACAGCTTCTCAATTGTCTTCATGGTGATCGGCCTCCTTGTTGATCGAGAGATGTTCGGCGACAGTGTGTTTCCTCAGTTGGGTGACCGCCTCGGTGGTGGTCCAGACCGCGCTGGCCAGGAATCGGAAGTTCACCAGCGCGGCCAGGTAGCCGTCGCCTTCGGGCAGGCGTGGGCCCGCCGTGGCGTCCTTGACGACGGCGACCTCGAAGCCCTGCTCGATGAGTTCGCGCAGGTGGCCTTCGACGCACAGGTTGGCGGCCATGCCCGCCAGGACGACCTGGCTGACGCCGCGCTTGCGCAACTGCAGCACCAGGTCGTTCGACTCGGGGCCGACGATCTTGTGCGGAGAGGTGATCACGGTCTGCCCGTCGTGAATGTGGTGCTGGTAGGTCAGGCAGGAAGTCGGCACCGGAGCCGGCGAAGCCGTCCGTCGTGTACGCGCCCTGGCGCTCGAACATGCCGACGCTGCTCATGAACTGCTCGAGCGGATCACCGAACCGCCACTGGCTGTCCGTCGGATAGAAGTAGTGCGGCGAGACCGCGACGGTGATCCCCGCGAGCTTCGCAGCGTCGAACAGTTCACCGATGTGGGCGACGGTGTCGTTGTCGCGGATGCTGTCACCGAACACCGGCCACGAAACCCCTTCGGGGCTGAGGAAATCGACCTGCGGATCGGTGACGACGAGTGCGGCGCGCTGATGGTCGAGCTCGAAATTGGACGTCGGCAGCGCGGGGTTCTGCGGCTCGGCGTACCCGGACAGGTCGGTCATTGAGGTGATCCTTACGCTCGTGGTTCCACCATAATAGATGACCAGTCGTCTATAAATCAAGAGGTGTCGGCGACGTGTTTTGGTCGTAGCCGGATCAGCGCAGCAGTGCCGGCACGGTGACCGTTTCGAACCGTTCGTACGGGGCGCGACTGCGGGTCACCTTCCCGCGCAGGGCCGCGCCCTCCCACGATTCGATCAGTAGCGAGGCGAGCTCGGCCGCATCGAGATCTGCGCGGATGTCGCCGGAGTCGCCCGCCCTGGCCGGAACGCACACACGCTGTCAGGGCCGTGTCCCAGCGGTCGAGAATGCGAACGAGCTCGGCGCGAACCGGCTCGCTGGAACCGCCGAGCTCGAGCGACAGGTTGCCGACCAGGCAGCCGAGCAGGAATTCGCCCGTCTCGTGTTCATCGGCGAGTGCATGGAAGAAGCGAGTGATGCGCTGCTGAGCCAATCCGTCCGCGTCAAGGATCGGCAGCAGCCGCATTTCGATGTCGGACCAGTAGTGATCGAGGATCGCGGCCGCGAAAGCCTCTTTGCTCGGAAAGTAAGCGTAGAAGGAGCCTTTCGGCACACCGGCCGCATCGGTGATGTCCTTGACGCCACTGGCGGAGAAGCCGCGCGCGTGTACGAGTTCGAGTCCCGCCGCAAGCAGGCGGCGGCGCACATCGAGGTTTGGCGGCCGGGGCATGCCGACGATATTAGCCGACCGGTCGCCTATCTACGTTTATGCCTGGTCTAGCTGCGTGCGCCAGGTCCCTGTACGACCAGGCCCATGCAATTGCTGCGGCAGCGGATTCGGTGGATGATCCGTCCGACCGTGTCTCCTCGCGAGGAGTACTGGTACCAGACCAGGGCATCGGCTAGCCCCTGGCACTTCCGGCATTGTTCGGTTTCACGTTTGTACATTGGATTCCTCCATCCTGGGGAGTGGGGGGAATCGTCCAACGTTGGGCGACTTAATCAAAATTACATGAGCATTTTTCATGCGGCGCTTTCCCACGCCAAGAGTTATTCACTTTAAACACTGTGCGACATTGCCGCAGCCCAGTCGCAACATAATCGATACATAGCTTGCCGAAAGGTCGCCCGAATGTTGAGCGGTTAGTGTCGATGTCGTTATGTGCTCCTTCCCGCGCTGCTGATTGTTCGGTCAACAAAGAGGTGACGTTGACGCTGTGGATGCCGCCGCCGACGGCCGGCGTCCACAGCTCGGCGCCTTGAATCATCCTGCAGTCCACACAGATTGGCGCCGGATAGGTGTCGCGATGGTAAATCATTGAGCGGTTCGCTTTTTCGAGGCAGCAAACGTCGGAGACCTATACTTGACGCCGTGGTGGCGGCGGACCCTCCAGATGGCGCTGGCCAAATCGCCGACTTCTGGAACCTTCTGTCCCCGCAACGCCTCACCGAGATCGTTGACGTCGGTGCGAATCCGATCGATTCCGAGCCGCCTTACACGTCCAATGCTTGCCGCGGGACTATGTCGTGTGACGGGATTCGAGCCTCAGCACGAGCCGCTGCACAAGCTGCAGGAAAACGAAGGCCCACGGGAGCGTTATCTGCCCTATGTAGTGGGCGATGGCGACGCGCACACGCTCAACGTGTGTCGCGGATCCGGAATGACAAGCCTGTTCGAACTGGACCCGGCGGCGCTGGACGTGTTCGAGTACCTCAAGCTGCCGGGGAAGGTGGTCGAACGCGTACCCGTGCAAGCCCGCAGGCTCGATGACATTGCCGAGATTCAACGCGTCGACTTTCTGAAGATCGACGTTCAAGGGGGCGAACTCGCGGTATTTCGAGGCGGCACAGCCAAACTCGCCGAAGCGGTCGCGATCCAGACTGAGATTTCCTTCGTGACGCTGTACAAAAATCAGCCAACGCTGGGCGACATCGACTCTGAGCTGCGCAGCCAGGGATTCCTTCCTCACTGTTTCCCCGCGATCAAGCTCTGGCCGATTTCGCCGTTCCTGGATCCGCGCCAGCCCACCAACCAGGTTCTGGAGGCCGACCTTGTCTACGTGCGTGACTTCACCCACCCGGACTCGATGAGCAACGAGCAACTTAAACACCTGGCCCTGATCGCGCACTACTGCTATCGATCATTCGACCTGGCATTGCGCTGCGCGCTGCTGCTGGAGTACCGGCTAGCGGTGGAGCCCGGGATTCAGCAACGCTATCTGGACATTTTGGCGGCCGGTTGATTCCCGTCAGGCCGGGTGCAGGCTTACGGCTATGCCGGAGTAGCGCACCATTCCGGTCACCACGTCGATGTCGTCCTTGTTGGTCAGTCTGTTGACGTTGGCCTCGTGGTGGCCGTGCGGAATCGACACCGCTCCGCGCCGCATCGCTTCATCGACCTTCGCGATGCCGGTCAGTTCTCCGTTGGCGCTGCGTACGGTCACGCGCCGACCGCTGACCACGCCCGCGGCGGCGCCGTCCTCGGGGTTGATCAGGATCTCCGCGGCTTCGCCGAGAAAGTCGAGTTGCCCGTTCAGCTTTCGACGTTGCCGGCGCGGCACCATGACCAGGGGCGGGGGCGCCTCGAGCGCGGCGAGTTGATCGACGAGCAGCGGTGGGGCGAGCCGCCAGCCGCCCATCCGCCCGATGTGGTCGTCGACCCACGCCGCCGGCAGCTCGCGGGGCACTTCTGCCCAACCCGTGGCGGCCACTTCGTCGTACTTGGTCCGGGCCCCGGCGAGCAGGACGGCGAGCACGTCGTCGTCGGTGCTGCTGTCCGGGTTTCCGAGGTTGCCGAGGTCGTAGCCGAGCCGCCGGCCGAGTTCGGCGAAGACCCACCACATCGATCGCCGCTCGCCGACCGGCGCGACGACCGCAGGACTGTATTGCACGGATACCTGCGAGCTCAGGATGTCGTGAATGGTGATGTCGGGGCGTTCCAGGGGATCCTTGGTGGGCAGCACGTGGGTGGCCAACTCGGTGGTCTCGTTGTTGATGATCTCGGTGGTCGCGAACACCTCGAGGTTGCGCAGCGCCGGGATCAACTTGCCCGTTTCGGGAAACGACGTGACCAGGCTGCCGCCGACGTTGATCAGCGCGCGGATGTTTCCGGCCGCGATCTCGTCGGGCAGCACCGCGCACGGCCATTCGTTGATGAACGCCTGGGCCTCCGGACGGCTGCGTGGGCCGGGGCCGAACGATCCCTCGATTGGTGTGATCGGCAGGAACTCGCCGAAAGTTTCGAGCTGGTAAGCGAATCCGGGATGGAACCACGTGCCGCCGGGCCGGTTCATCGCTCCGGTGAGGATCATCAGCACCCAGGCCAGCCACTGGGTGACATTGGCTCGTTCGGCCGTCATCGTGACGCCGGTGCCGGTCTCGACCGCGACGCAGTTGGCGGCGCGTACCGCCGCACCCAGCCGCGTCAGCTCCGCCGCCGGTACATCGGCGAACGCCGCGGTGTGTTCGAGGGTGAACGGCTCAACCGCGGCAGTCAGTTCGTCGATACCTTGAACCGGCACATCGGTTTTCATGCCGTCGCGCAGAATTTCGCGGACCAGAAAAGCCAGCACCGCATGGTCGGTGCTGGGGCGCGGCGCCAGATGGCCCGAGGCGAGCCGTGCGGTCTCGGTGCGCCGCGGGTCTATCACCCAGACCTGCCCGCGCCTGGCGATCTCGCGCACGGTGCCGGTCGGGTTGGGCATCGAGATCGCGTGGCCGTGCGAGACCACCGGGTTGACGCCGACGAGCATCAGAAAATCGCACTCGTCCAGGTCGGTTCGGCCGGACAGGCCCATGAATCCGCCCACCAAATCGGAGACCAGCGGCTTGGCGGTGCCGTCGATGGTCAACGGGCTGAACTTCGCCGGGGTGCCGATCGCGGCGTGCAAGGCTTCGGCCATCCGGAACCCGGCGCTCTCCATGGTGCTGAAGTAGAAGCCGACCGATTGCGGCCCGTGGCGGTCGATGATGTCCGTCAGCCGGGTACCCAGGTCGTCGAGACAGGCGTCCCACGTGGTGTCTTGCAGCGCGCCGTCCACCCGAATTCGCGGCCGTTCGAGCCGGTCCGGGTGATGGTGCAGCTGCGGCAGCGCCCGGCCCTTCGGGCAGCAGTAACCGTGCGAAAACGGGTGGTCTTGGTCGCCGCGAACGCGGACCACCTCGTCCCCGTCGACGTCGACGAGAATGCCGCACACCGACGTGCAAATGCGGCAGAAGCTGCGCACCGTTTTCATAACCCGGTAACGTACTCTCGCAATCCGAGAAGCACTATCCCTTATCCGGTAATGGCATTTCCGTCGCCACGACTTAGAACCAGGGGCCGGGGTAGTGCCCGTCCTGGTCTTGCACCATCACGATTTCCTTGCAGTCGCCGCCGGCGGTGGTTTCGCCGCGGCAGACCAGTGTCCATCCCGATATCCGCTCGAAGGGCCGGATGGACCAGTTCGTCGCGACCGGATCGGGAGCGGGCAAGGCGAGCACCGAATACGTTCCGCCGATGTTCGTGGTGTAGAGATGGTCACCGAAGAAGGCCATTTTGGAGATCGGCAACTTCTTGGCCTCCTCTCGATTCTTCAGCAAGTCCCAGTGCTGAGTGCGCAAGTTCCACACTCCGAACCCGAACTGCGAATCGGCCGAGTCGCGACCATCGATGAATAGCTTTCCGTCCGACAACGTCGTGGTTAGCCCACCGCCGGAGATCCGGTCGGAGTCGCCGACCTTGATGATGGCCTTGGCGTTCAAGTCGAAAAACATGGTCGACACGACGGTGGGGGAGTCTCGATGGGTGATCTTCACCAATTTGTCTGGCCCGTCGGATAATTCGGCGTCCACGGTGAGTACGTCGTTGTCCTGGTAGATCGCTTCCCCCGACGGGCGGCGCAGCTCCGCTCCAGAGGACTTGCCAGGCTGCGTGTTTCGCTGAAACGACAGCACGTCCTGCCAGACGCGTGCGGGCGCAGGGTCGTTCCACGCCATGGCCAAATCACTACCGGAAAGAATGACCGTTCGTGGCGGTGAGGCAGTGGCATGTCCGTCGGTGAAGGCGTTAAGCCATGCCGCACCGGATGTCGTCGCGCCGAGGCGCCATTGCTTCGCCTCGGTCAGTCGCAACTCGGGAATCGGTGGCTGCAGTTCTTTCGTCGCCACCTGCTGTCCCGTCTTGAAGTCGAAGGCGTACGCGGTGGTCTTGGCGACTTCGGGTGCCGGTGCCTGCGCCGGTTTGACGGTTGTGACGACATAGACGACCTTCATGTCGTCAGCCGTGCCCGCCAGCGCGCAGATGGCGCCGGTGACGTTCTCGCCGACGGGAATCGTGGGCAGGGACGGAGCTACGTATTGCCCTGTTCTGGTATCGAATATTTTGGGGCGAATATCCTCGAGCGCGGATTTACTGACCGAGAATTCCTCGGGACAACCGAAGTAGGCCGTTCCGCCGTAGCTTTTCCAGTCCTTCTCCAAAGGGCCGGTCACCGGCGGCGGCGGGGGAGCCGAACTGGTGGTGGTCGTCGAGGTAGACGTCGAGGTCGTCGTTGTGACCGCCGGAGGAGACGCCGTCTCCGAACAGGACGCGATGACCAGGCAGAGGGCAGGCCCGAGCAGGGCAAGCCGATGGCCGGGCATACGTCGCCCTTGGACCGCACGCATCAGCAAACCCCCGTTAACTTCGTGTAACCAACGAGCGTAAGGCGGGTTCGGTGCGACCGCGACTTGTGCGGTCTTTCTCACAATACCGATCACGAAACCGGTTGGGCCTGAGGGAATATCCACTCGCCATTGAGAATCTGTTCGCGCGGTCGGTAAAGCCGGACCAAATAGTTCCATCCCGGAGTGATCGGCAGGCAGTTAGATGTGGCGGCATCGCAGCCGCCGAATTGAATGGTAATCGTGCTATCGGAGTCGCGGTGCGCGGTGATGTTGTTCAGCGAATAGGAGTTTTGTGGGTTCGGTGTGAAATAGCCGTCCGTGTTGTAGACGGTGACCGACCAGAACCCGTCGACCGGCACCTCGCCCACGGTCAGCCGATAGACCGTGCGGCCGTCGTTTCTGGGCGGGTGAGCGCCGAAATACATGGCATCTTTTTCGGGATTGCCACCCCATCCCGACGCCGAGCCCGCCAGATGGCGCACCGGGTCGGTGTCATTGCGGGTGCCGAACATCCGGTGGGAGTCGGGCAACGTGGCCGACAGCTGCAGAAGAGCATCCCGCACTGTCTTCTGGCTGACGGGATCCCACTGCGGAATCTCGAAAGTGCCGGCGTTGTCCTGACTCACCGCGACGGCGTCCTGTAGCTGATGAACAATCTTCACGTCGGCATCGTCGTTGGGATCGACCAGGGCGCGGATGAGGACGAGGACATACCGCGTGCCGATGTCATCGCGGGTAAGGGTGTGTTCGCCCTGCCCGTAGAACACCCCGGGCACGTAGTGGTCTTCGTTGATCACCTGCATCGACATGAACCGGCCGGCGGGGTCGGGCAGCACTATCGTGACCGGCCCGGCGTCGAGGTCGAAGACGCCCGCCGAATACAAGGTGTCGCGGTTCGAGCGCACCACCAGCTGTTTGTCCAGTGGCGTCAGCTCCCGGATGTGGCCGAATTTGCCGAACGCGCCGTCCCTGACGACATTGCCGAAATACAAATCGCTTTCGGCCCTCGCGAAATTGTCCGGTGAAACGGGTACCGCGCTATCGGATGTCGTCCGCTCTGCCACCACTCGGACCATACGCGCAGGGCCGAGTGCTGGTTATCAATCCATGTCGAACTCGATGGGCAGGCTCGTCGGCCCGCTCAAGCTCACCATCGGCTTCCATGGCACCGGTCCGGCGATGCGCGGGTTCACCAGCCGCTGGGACAGAACGGTCAGCGCCTCGGCGAGCTCGCGGCGGGCCAGGTTGGCGCCCAGGCAGTAGTGAATGCCACCGCCGAAGGTCAGGATGGGCGGCGCCCCCTCGCGGGTGACGTCGACGCGGTGTGGGTCGGCGTACACATCCGGATCACGGTTGGCCGCAGCGGTATTCACCAACACCATGGTGCCGGCAGGGAAGAGGTAGCCGTCGAGCTCGGCATCCTCGATCACCAGCCGCAGAGTTCCACAGGCGATCGGTGAGTGGCGCATGGTTTCCTCGACCGCGCGCATGGCCAGTTCGGGATTCCCCTTGAGTAGTTCCCACTGCTCGGGGTGCTCGCAGAGCACCTGCACCGAGGCGCCCACCTGGTTGCGGGTGGTGTCCGTCCCCGCCAGCAACAGCCCTCCGGCGAGCATGCGCAGCTCGGCAGCATTGAGGCGATCCCCGTCGTCCTCGGCGCGGATGAGGTCGGAAAGCAGGTCGTCGGTCAGGCTGTGCCGGCGTCGGTCGACCATGTCGTCGACATAGTCGTCGAGTTCGGCCCACGCGCGCATGACGCCGGGCTCGAGATCGCGAATGTCGACATTGAAGCTGAAGGCTTTGAAGATCTCGTCGGCCCACAGCGAAAACTGTTGCCAATCCTCACGCGGTGCGCCGAGCAGCGCGCAGATGATCGGCACGGGGTAGGGGCGGGCGATGTCGGTGACGATGTCGCAGCGCCCCGCGTCGGCTACCTGGTCGACGAGCTCGTTCATCAGGTCGGCCATCGTGTCGTGCAGGCGCAGGGTCGCCCGGGGGGTGAACGCCTTGGAGGTCAGACTGCGCAGCCGATGGTGTGCGTCGCCTTCCAGGCAGAGCAAGCTGTTGACCACCTTGTCCCACAACGGGCCCGACGTGATGCCCTGGACGAGCAGATTGATGCCGGGCGGGATCTGGAACCGGGTGTCGCGCAGAACGGTGCGCACGAGGGGGTACGAGAGCACCTCGGGTCCGAAAGGTCCGATCGCGATCGGGGCCTGTCGTTGGACGGCTTCGATGCGCGGGTAGATCTCCGCCGGGGTTTCCCCGGCGGCGTAGTCCAGCGCGGGCAGGTCAGCGTCGAAAACACTTGCGGGAGCGGTACGGACGGCCATGGCGGTCTCCTTAGCCCGCACGCCCGGTGCGGTGTGGTACCGCGAACCTGGATTCGCGGACGACTTTGACACAATGTATGGCCACCGCGGGTGACAGTCAACGATGGCGCCTGAGAGGTCGGAACTTGTGGTGCCGGCCCACAAGGTCGCCATACGGCGAAATGGAAACGTCTAGCCGTGGAACTCGCGACGGCCTTAGTCGGGCACGATGACTAGATGCCGTATTCGGGCAGTTCGAAGTTGTCACGCACGCTTCCGGCGAAAAATGTCGCCAGAGGAAGGAAGTTCATCGTCCGGATAGCTACATTGCGAAACCACAGGCCGAAGCGGGTCTTGGTGGCGAAAAACGGGATGTAGCGCACCGCACCGGCTTGTTTGGACCCGATGAAAGGTCGCAGGCGCGACTCGTAGGTATCGAACGCGTGGCGGTAATCGGCCCCGGCCCGCCCGAGTTCGCCGGCAAGCACGTATGCCTCGGTGATCGCGAGGCCGGTGCCCTCGCCGCCCAGCAACGAAATACACCCGGCCGCATCGCCGATCAACAGCACGCGGCCGCGCGACCAGCGGTCCATCTGGATTTGACTTACGACATCAAAGTACACGTCGTCTACGTGGTCGAGCGCCGCGAGTATGTCTGGGCATTCCCAGCCAGCATCGCCGAATTCGTTGCGCAACTGTGCTTTCGGGGCAACTCCGGCGCTACCGTGTCCGGCACGAAAGACGAACAGGAACATGGTGCGGTCGCCGCGCAACGCGAACCGTGCCAGCTGCCGGCCGGGCGTGCAGTAGATGACGTAGATTAGCTCGTCGCGCGGCCGATAACCGTCGACCACGCAAGCCGCAACTTTGCAGCCGAGGTAACGCTCGAAATCTTCCTCGGCCCCGAAGGCGAGGCGGCGCACATTCGAGTGCAATCCGTCGGCGCCGACGACCAAGTCGAAATCGCGTGGCGGGCCCTTATCGAAGGTTAGCCGTACACCGTCAGCCCGCTCGTCGATGGTGGTGATGCTGTCACCGAAGATCATCTCTACCGCGTCTTCGACGGTGGAGTAAATCGCGGCCGCCAGGTCGCCGCGGGGCAGGCTGGTGAAGTCGTCGCCGATCATGCGACGAAAGACCTCGACATCCAGGTCCGCCTTGACTTCGCCGCACGAGCCCAAGGAGCGAACCGTTTCAATCTGGTACCCCGCCGCGCGGATCGAGTCCTCGATACCCATGCGTTTGGCCACTTGGTAGCCGACGCCCCAGAAGTCGATCATGTAGCCGCCGGTGCGGAATTGTGAGGCCTGCTCGATCAGGGTCGGGGTATGGCCGGTGCGATGCAGCCAGTGGGCGAGCGCCGCCCCGGCCACCCCGGCACCGCTGATAGCGATCCTCATAGTGATCTCTACGCTCGCACCCACCGCCACGCGGCGTCCAGTCCTTCACGGTCGAACGTCTGCAGCTCACCGTTCATCAGCAACGAGGCTGCGACATTGACACACCATTGCTCCCATCGTGGCGCGCCCACCATCGCGACCTTTCCAAGGTGGTTGCGGTGCTTGGCATCAAACACCGTGTTTGCCCACGCCGCGCCAAGCGTCCAGCCATCGAAAGGTTCGTCGAGCAGAATCAGCACCTTCAGCGAATCAAAACGGTCCAGCAGCGCTCGCACCGTGGGTACCAGCACATCGCGGTAGTCCGCCACACTCAGTTTCCCCGTCGCGCGCAAGCCCAGCACATCCCCGTCGCTCTCGCGCATCACCTCGATCATCGTTTCTGTCCTTGGGCATAGGGCGCAAACAGCGCGTCGGCGGCAGAGTCGAGTCCTGTTGGGGCATGGATTATTACAACGAACGCCTCTCGCTGTTCCTCGGTAGAAAAGCGCAGGCAGGGACAACATTGCTGTTCGCGACGGACGAATTCCCGCGCCCGGGTGGAGGCCGACGGGTGGTACCGGAGTCGCAGCCGGTGGCCGTCGCGCTGGTAGCCGACCAGTGCGGTCGCGTTGAGGTCTTCGATCCACGCAATCCGGGCGGCGTGCTCGTCCGCCGTGAGCGTGCAGGCGAGTTCCACCCGTTCGTCATCTGCGGTCATGACTCCAGCATCGGACTTCAAGTTGGTTGAGGGTCAAGAGCGCAAGCGGGACCATATCCGTATGACTCTCAAAATCGGCGGAATTGCCGACATGATGGGGACGACTGCTCCGACGATCCGCTATTACGAGGAGATTGGTCTGCTGCCCGAACCAAGGCGAGTGAACGGTCAACGCCGGTACGACGACGATGATGTGCGACGGTTGACGTTCATCCGGCGCTGCCGCAATTTTGATTTCTCGGTCGAGCAGGTTCGAAGTCTTCTCGAGGTGGCCCAAGATAAGGACGGTTCCTGCTTCGAGGCTCGTGATTTGGCGCAGATGCATCTGGCGGCGGTACGGGCAAAGCTCGTGGAGCTGCACACACTCGAAACCAGCATTGTACGACTGATCGAAGGCGCCCAGGACGACTGCGATGGCGGGGCCGGCGCGCAATGCCCTGTGCTCGAACGTCTTTCGTACCCGAGTTAGGGCGCTTGAGGTTTCATCTTCGGGTTTTCGATGACGTCTTTCAGGTAGCGAAGCTCGATCCTGGTGTGTTCGCGATCCTTTTCCACGCCGTTGAGTAGGTGCATGAATGCGAAGGCGGCGACGCGCCCCACAAGGTGACGCGGGAAGTCGGCCCACACTCGGGCGCTGACGCGGGTGGTCGCCTCGTCGCTGGGTTCGACGCGCCACGTGACGCCCTCGCCCACGTGTACCGGGATGCCCAACCAGCGGTACCGGGCGTCTGCTTCCCAGGTGACCGCCGTGCCCGGCTCTACGGCTGTGATCGTGCCCTCGGCGACCCCAGGTATGCCTCCGATTTTCTCCTGTATCCGCAGTCGCGCTCCGACCTGCGTCGGCGGTAACGAATCCAGGTGTTCAAGGGCGCCGTGCTCGGCATTGGAAGCCAACCACCAGCGGTCGATGTCGCTGAGCACGCTCCAGACCTGCTCGTGCGGAGCGGCTATCAAGACCGATTCGCTGAAATCAAACAACTTTCACCTCCACCTTTTCGTGCCTTGGCCGACTGTCTCCAACCTTACTATCATATGCGCATATATGCATCGATATCGTTAGGCTGGTTCGGCGAATGCGCGGCGTGGCGGCGGAACGTAGGCCTAGTGAGCCATCGGGCAGGCGCGGTTGTAGGCGACCTGCCAATGCTTGATGCCGTTGATGAACGGTGAGCGCAGCCGCTGGGGATCACCAGCGGAAGCCAGGTCGGGCAGGTGATCGGCGATCGCGTTGAACATGATGTCGATCGTCATGCGAGCCAGGTTGGCGCCGATGCAGTAATGCGCTCCGGTGCCGCCGAATCCGAGGTGCGGGTTGGGGCTGCGCAAGACGTTGAAGGCGTACGGGTCGTCGAAGACCTCTTCGTCGAAATTGGCGGAGCGGTAGAACATCACCACCCGCTGACCCTTCTTGATCGCGACGCCGCCGAGCTCGGTGTCGGCCAGCGCGGTGCGCTGGAATGCCGTAATCGGAGTGGCCCACCGGATGATCTCATCGGCCGCGGTCTTGGGTCGTTGCGCCTTGAACAGTTCCCACTGCTCGGGGTGGTCGGTGAAGGCCATCATTCCCTGCGTGATCGAGTTGCGGGTCGTCTCGTTGCCGGCGATGCCCAGCGTGACCACGAACATGCCGAACTCCGCGTCGGAAAGTCCGTCGCCGTCGGCGTCGGCCTGGACCAGTGTCGTAACGATGTCGTCGCCCGGGTCTTCGGCTTTGCGGGCCGCTAATTGCATTGCGTACCACATCAATTCGCCTGCCGAGGTGAGCGCGTCGTAGTCGGCGAACTCTGGGTCGTCGCTGCCGATCATCTTGTTGGACCAGTCGAACAGCTTGCCGCGGTCTTCCGCCGGCACCCCGAGCAGGCCGGCGATGGCCTGCAGCGGCAACTCGCAGGCCACCTGAAGGACGAAGTCGCCCGAGCCTTCTGCCGCGGCGTGTTCGGCGATCTGCCGCGCGCGGTCGTTGAGGTCGGCGCGTAGCCGCTCGATGGCCCGCGGGGTGAAGCCGCGGGCCACGATCTTGCGCAATCGGCTGTGTTCGGGGTCGTCCATCATGATCATCGATGCCCGGCCGGCTTCGATCTGGCCCTGCGCCTGGTCTTCCCGGTAGCGCGGCACGATGGATTTCGTTGCCGACGAGAAGATGTCGCTGCGCAGCGACACCTCGCGGATGTCGCGGTGCTTGGTCACCATCCAGTAGCCGCCGTCGGAGAACCCGCCCTGATCGAGCGGCTGCTCATTCCACCAGATCGGCGCCGCCCGGCGCAGTTCCGCCAACTCCTGCACCGGTAACCGGTGGGCGTAGATGTCGGGATCGGTGAAGTCGAACCCCGGCGGGAGGTTGACAGTGGCGATGGATGTGCTCCTCGGGGATTGCCGGTGGTGAGGAGATGCTAGCGCTTAGACCCGGCTGGGCATACACATAAGACCAAATGTCGGCTATTTGTCGTGCGCGCCGAGGTTCGTTGCCGCGGTGATGATGGCCCGCTCGATCTGGCGAAGCGCGTGCACCGCGGTGAGGAATCGCCGCGTGTCGGGATGCGGCCCGTCCTCGCCGTCTTGATGGCGCGCCAGGGCCTCGGCGGCGTCCAGCGCGTAGGTCGCGGAGTCGACGGTCGCCGTGCCGGCTCCGTCGACGAGGCTGACGAGCGCATCGATGTTGCCCAGAGTTTGCGCTGCGGCAGCGGTGAACGCGTCGCCCAGCTGTGGTGATCCGACGGCATCCTGGTAGCGCTCGCTGCTGCGGGCCAGACTTCGCCCGTAGCGGTCGCAGGCGGTGAAGATGCGTAGGCCGCGGCGAATGCTGCGGCGCCCGGCGAGGCCGGCCACTCCTGCCAAGAGCGGCTTGGCGGTAATCCGGAACTGCTGCAGGTTCCGGTCGAGCTGGCGCGCCTGCTCGGTCGGGCTGACGGACTCGTCCTCGCCGAACATCGTCGCGGTGGAGATCTCGATCAGCGCGGTCAACGCCGTCAAGAAGGCACGGGTGTCCTCGCGGATGGTGGTTCTGGTGTTCGTCGGCAACACCAGGATCGCCACGGTAACTCCGATTACGGCGCCGATTGCGGTCTCTTCGATGCGCAACATCAGTACGCCGAACGAGAATTGGCCCATCAAGCCATAAAGCAGCGCCAGCATCGTGGTGATCCAGAAGGTCATCAGGCTGTAGGTGACCGTCATGAAATAGAACGCGCAGAACAGGCAGACGAAAATCGCGGCCAGCGAGGCGGTCTTGTCGCCGGCGAACAGCGTGGCCGCCAGCATGCCGCAAGGCACGCCGAGGATGGTGCCCAGCATCCGCTGCCAGCCCTTGGTCAAGGTTTCACCCCAGGAGTTGGTGCCGGCGAAGATCACGAACGCCGCGATGACCGCCCAAAACCAACGGGCCGGCGACACCAACTCGCCGGTGACGATGGCCAGCGATGCGGCGATCGTCACCTGAATGGCTTGCCGAGTGGTCTGCGACAGCCCGCGGTCGGCTTGCTTGGCATCGGCGTCGTCGTCTTCCGGGCAGGCTTCGGATTCGGGTGGCTGTGTGGTGCCGGTGGCTTGCACGATGCCGGCGGTGGCCCGCTCGACGATGGCGCGGACTTCGGCAGTTGCTTTGGCGGCGTTGATGATTGCCAGTGCAAGGCGCCGTACCACCGCTTCGGCGGGGTCGTCGGTGGCGGTGGGCCGGGGCAGCTGGTCGAGTACCCGCTGGGCCTGACTCGCGGCCCGCGCAAGCCCGTCGAGCGACGGAATGCGGATCGCTCGCGCGAGCTCGTTGAGCGCCCCGACCAATTCGAGGCGGGTGTTGGGTCCGATGGCGGCGGGATTCTCTGCGACGACCAATGCCGCTTGCCGCCCGGCGTTGGCTACCCACTCGATGGCCAGTTCGGCGTCGAACAACCACGGAGCCAACTGTTGGCTGGTCACCCCGGGCCACAGCACGGCGGGATCGGCCTTGTCTTCGATCTGGCTCTGCACCATCAGGGCGGTCTCGTTGAGCCGAATGGTGCGGGCCCGCATGTGCCGTCGTCGCCGTTCGTCGAGCCGGCCGGTGCGAACCGCCTCCGCCGTGGTGTCGACAACGATCGCCATCCGCGCCCGCAGCGCGCGAATCGTGGCGCGCAGCACGCGTTCTGGCCGATCAGGCAGTACGTAGGTGCTCATCACGAACGTGCACACCGTTCCGACCACGACGGCGCCGATCATCCACGGCAACTCCGAAATGCCTGCCCGCAGATACAAAGTGAAGAAATAGGCCATGAACGCGACCATGCCGAGCGCCCGGCCGCGGGGCCCGAAGCGGCGGACGTAGACCGCGGCGAAGACCACCACCACGAAGACGACGTCGGCTGCCACCAGGTGCGGCGCAAGCAGCGCGGCGGCGGTGATGGACAGCGCGGCGGGCAAGGGCAGCAGTGCCATCGTGATTCGCTGCCCGCGCGGGTCGGGCTCGTTGACCGATCGGGACGCGATCATCGTGATGACGACGCCCAGCAACGCGACGGTCAACGGCTGCCCGGTCGCGCGGGTCAGCACGAAAAGAATCGCGAGCGAGCAGGCCAGCGCGGACGTCGTCCGAATCGCCATTCGCAGTCTCAACAGTCCTGGATCGGAGCCGATCCACCAGTTTCGCGCCCGCTCATACAGCACCATCGCCGATGCGCCGAGGCCCTCGGTGGCGCTCAAATCCACATCGTCTGGGCGGGTATCGGAAAGGCCGGGCTCGTGCACCCCGCGCCCACCCGACACCGGCTACCGCCTCTCGTTTTGCTTCCCCATCCACAGCGCTACTGCGTGACCGCCGCGGACCAGGCTAGTCTTCGAGGTCGTGACAGCGCCGACGCGGGCGAAGCTGGCCGATGGCCGTGACCTGTTGTTCTTCGCATTGCCGGGGCATCGTCCGGCGCCGGTCGCCGATCGCAGGCCCTTGCCGGAGCGTGTCGGGGACCAGTCGCAGTTGCGGTTTGACCGGTCGACCGGACAGTGGGTGATCATCGCGGCGCTGCGACAAGACCGCACCTACAAGCCGCCCGCCGACCTGTGTCCGCTGTGTCCGGGTCCGACCGGGCTGACCAGCGAGGTGCCCGCGCCGGACTACGACGTCGTCGTTTTCGAGAACCGGTTCCCGAGCCTGTCCGGTACCGGCCAGCCGGTGGGCGCGCCCGACGCTGACGGATTTGTCCGCACCCCCGGGCATGGCCGGACCGAGGTGATCTGTTTTTCCAGCAACCACGCCGGGTCGTTTTCGGAGTTGGAACCGGCGCATGGGCGGCTGGTTGTCGAGGCATGGCGGCACCGCACCGCCGATCTGATGGCAACACCGGGCATCGAGCAGGTGTTCTGTTTCGAAAATCGGGGCGAGGAAATCGGGGTGACGCTGAGCCATCCGCATGGTCAGATCTACGGCTACCCCTATCTGACGCCGCGAACCGCCGCGATGCTGGGGCAGGCGCGCGAATATCGAATGCGTCACGGCGGCAACCTCTTTGCCAATCTACTGGCCGGTGAGATCGCCGATGGCAGTCGCATTGTCGCGCGCACCGAGCTGTTCACGGCGTTTGTCCCGTTCGCGGCGCGCTGGCCGGTCGAGGTGCACATCTACCCGAACAGGTTCGTGCACAACCTCGCTGAATTAACAGAGGGCGAGCTGGACGCGTTCGCGCGGCTCTATCTTGACGTATTGGGGCGTTTCGACCAGATGTATTCGGCTCCGCTGCCCTATATTTCGGCGCTGCACCAGTACGTCGATACCGAGGCTCAGGCTGACGGCTACTTCCACGTCGAGTTGATGTCGATTCGGCGCAGCGCCACCAAGCTCAAGTATTTGGCGGCCTCCGAATCCGCGATGGACGCGTTCATCACCGACGTCACGCCCGAAAGCGTGGCCCAGCGGCTGGCCGAACTCGGATGACGGTTCGGTACGCCGCGCCTGGGCGGATCAATCTGATCGGGGAGCACACCGACTACAACCTCGGGTTCGCACTGCCGATCGCGCTCCCACAGCGCACGGTGGTGACCTTTACCCCCGGCCGCGGCGATGCGATCACGGTGAGCAGCGACCGCGCGGACGGCGCGGTGCGCATTCCGCTCGGCACCGCTCCCGGGGACCTGGATGGCTGGGCGAGTTACGTGGCCGGGGTGATGTGGGCGCTGCGCCAGGCCGGTCACCCGGTGCCGGGCGGCGCGATGTCGATCACCAGCGACGTGGAGATGGGGTCGGGCCTGTCGTCCTCGGCGGCGTTGGAATGCGCGACCCTGGGCGCGATCGCGTCGGCCGCCGGTGTGCACATCGGCGCAAGAGAACAGGCGTTGCTGGCCCAGCGCGCGGAGAATGAATATGTCGGTGCCCCAACGGGTTTGCTCGATCAACTGTCCGCACTGTTCGGGGAGCCGTCGACCGCGCTGCTGATCGACTTTCGCGATGTCACCGTGGAGCCCGTCGCCTTCGACCCGGACGCGCGCGGCGTCGCGTTGCTGCTGGTCGACTCCCGGGCGCGGCATCGGCACGCGGGCGGCGAGTATGCGGCCCGGCGTGCGTCGTGCGAGCGGGCGGCCGCCGAGCTCATGGTGTCGTCATTGCGTGAGGTTCAAGACCGCGGACCATCGGTTTTGGCGGCGGTTACCGATGCGGTCGACGCCCGTCGGGCCCGTCATGTGCTGACCGAGAACCGGCGTGTTCTTGATTTCATTGGCACACTGCGGGATTCGGACTTCACCGCGGCCGGCCAGATCATGACCGCGTCGCACGCCTCCATGCGTGACGATTTCGAAATCACCATTCCACACATCGACCTGATCGCCGACACCGCGGTCCGCGCGGGGGCCCTGGGCGCTCGGATGACCGGCGGCGGCTTCGGCGGTTGTGTGATTGCCCTGGTGCCAACCGGCCAGGCTGAGGTGGTTGGCGAGGCGGTGCGACGGGCGGTGACTGATGCCGGGTTTGAGCAGCCGGTGATCACCCGAACCCGCGCGGCTAGGGGTGCGGGACTATGCGGGTGAGGGTGCGGCTGTTGCACGCTGGACGTCCAGGCCTGGACTACTCGCCCGGAGTCAACCGAACCGCGCCGAGGTGCATGCGGTCGACCGCCTCGCCGAACTCCTCGAGCGTCGGGATTCGCTGGTCGCGGAATTTCAACCCGATCATCGTTTGTGCCCGCCGGACGCCATACGAGTCGGCGCAGCGCTTATAGAGATCGGAAACGATAGCGCGGTCCCGGATGAGCTCGCCGCGCATCGCGGTCGTCTGGCCGTCGTAGATGACCTCGGCGGGGGCGCCGCCGCGGAAGTTCTGCTTCCACGGTGCACCGGTCAGGGCATACAGATCGCCGTCGATCACATGGGCGCTCACCGGAAGTGTGAACGGGCGCCCCGTCTTTCGCCCGGTGAAGCTCAACACCATGAGCTGCTTGCGGGCGGGGCCGGCCAGCGGGGTGCGCAGCAGGAAGCCAAGCATCGGGTTGACGAGTTTGAGCAGGGCCGACGGTGGGTGCCCGGCGTCGATCGCGTACGACTCTTCTGCCATGCACACACCGTAAGGCCAATCCCGCTTCGCGGGACGAGGATTTCGATGAGCCTGCGTCAATCGTTACGTTGAGCAGCGTTTTCCGCCCGAGCCGCAACCCGCGACCGCCAGACTCAGCGCCACGGCAATGGTTGCTGCGGTGAAATGTTTCATCGATCAATTCTCCCGAGAATTGGGCCGGCACCAGTGCCAGCCGCGCGGAATGAGACTAGCCGACATCGTCGGGGAAAAGTTGCCAGTGGGATCTCGGGCGCTCTGCTCGCCCGAAAGTGCTTTTGCTCAAACACGTACCCCAGGGGACGGTTATGCAGTAAGAGACAGCTATGAAGTCACGAAGGATCCTCGTCGCACTAGTTGCGGCGACGGCTGTCTTCATGACGTTTGTTGCGGCCGCCCCGCCCGTTGCCTACGACGGTGAACCGGCGTTCGTCGCGAATCCGGTCGAGCATGTCGACACCCTCATTGGAACGGGGACGGGCGGCGAGACGGTGGGCGAGATCAACGATTTTCCCGGCGCCTCCGTGCCATTCGGGATGGTGCAGTACTCGCCGGATACCGTCGGCAATTATGCCGGCTATAACTACCACAACCGACGCTCGACCGGGTTCAGCATGACGCATGCGTCGGTGGGCTGTGCGGCATTCGGCGACATCTCGATGTTGCCCACCACCACCCCGACCGACTCGCAACCGTGGAATGCCTGGGAACGGATCGCCCACGATGACACGGAGCAGGGCGACCCGGGCTACTACACAGTGCGGTTTCCCGATACCGAAGTGACCGCGGAACTCACTGCCACCACCCGGACCGGCGTCGGCCGGTTCAGCTACCCGCACAACGGGCGGCCCGCACTGTTCCACGTGCGATCCGGCGCTTCGCTGGCCGGCAACTCCCGCGCAGCCATCCAAATCGGAGAAGACAACACCACCATCACCGGATGGGCGACCAGCGGCGGATTCTGCGGCAAAAACAACACGTACACAGTGTATTTCGCCATGAAATTCAGCCAGCCGTTCACCTCCTACGGCGCCTGGGACGGCTATTCGGTCTACGCCGGTGCCCGCAACGCGGCTTCGCCTTTCAGCGGAGGCTACGTGGCGTTCCCGGCCGGCTCGGTGGTCGAGGTGCACACCGCGATCTCCTACGTGGGTATCGAAGGGGCTCGGGCCAACCTGGCTTCCGAGGGCGCAGCGAGTTTCGATGAAGCGCGGGCGGCCGCACTCTCCGAGTGGAACACGACCCTGTCGTGTATCGCGGTGGCCGGCAGGAACACCGGCAACATCGACACGTTCTACACCTCCCTATACCGATCTCTGTTGCACCCCAATACCTTCAACGACGTGGACGGACGCTACATCGGATTCGACGGCTTCATCCACGACGTGGCCAAAGGGCACACGCAGTACGCCAACTTCTCCGACTGGGACACCTACCGCAGCCTGGCGCCCCTGCAGGGACTGCTCTTTCCGAAGCAAGCCAGCGACATGGCGCAATCGCTCGTCAACGACGCCGAGCAGAGCGGATCATTTCCACGTTGGTCTATTGCGAATTCGCCAACAGGCGAGATGAGCGGAGACAACGTGGTACCGCTCATCGTCAATCTCTACACTTACGGCGCCACCGACTTCGATGTCCGAACGGCATTGCGCTACATGGTGAATACCGCGACGTATGGCGGAGTCGGCTTGAACGGGTACGTGGAGCGGCCGGGCATCAAGACGTACTTGCAGTTGGGCTATGCACCGTTCACGTACGAGTTTCGCACCAATGGTTGGATCCCCGACGCTTCCCTCACGCTCGAATGGTCGGTCGACGACTTCGCCATCTCGCGATTCGCCGACTCGCTCGGCGACGCCGCAACCGCAGCCCAATTCCAGAATCGGTCGCAGTACTGGCAGAACCTGTTCAATCCGACCACCCGCTACGTTTCGCCCCGGAGTCTGATGGGATTCTTCCCTGCCGGCCCCGGATTCGTAGATTCGCCTGCAACTTTCGGCCAAATCGGATACGACGAGGGCAACGCGGAGCAATACGTCTGGTGGGTGCCGCACAATGTAGCCGGCCTGGTGACGGCGCTCGGCGGCCGTGAGGCAGTGGCGGACCGGCTCGACCGCTTCACCAGGAAACTCAATGTGGGCCCCAATGAGCCGTACCTTTGGGCCGGCAATGAGCCGGGCTTCGGGGTGCCGTGGCTCTACAACTACATCGGTCAGCCCTGGAAGACTCAGCTCACGGTCGACCGGGTGCGCGGCCTCTTCGGACCTACGCCGGATGGCGCGCCGGGCAACGACGACCTCGGCGCGCTCGCCAGCTGGTATGTCTGGGCTGCGCTCGGCCTGTATCCCGGCACTCCCGGCACGCCGATCCTCACACTGAACACGCCGCTCTTCGATCGCGCCGTAATCAGGCTTCCGGCAGGCAATTCCATCCGGATCTCCGCGCCGGGGGCATCCGGACCGCACCATCTGAAGTACATCAGCGGCCTGAGCGTCGACCGCAAGCCCACCGACCGCACCTTTCTTCCCGAGTCGATCATTCATACCGGCGGCGAGCTCACGTTCTCGCTCGCCGCCTACCCGGACGTGGGCTGGGGCGCGGGTAAGTCCTCGGCGCCACCGTCGTTTGGCGCGGGCGGTTCGGCCCTGACCCTCAATGTGTCGCCTCCCGTCGTCACGATCGCTCCCGGAAGCACGGGCAGCGCCAAAGTCGACGCTCAACGGATGGCCGGCGATGCCGGCAACTACAGCATCACCGGCATGTCCTCCGCCGCTGGGGTTACCACTGCACCGGTCTCGGGTCAGTTCGCCTCTGATGGGTCGTCCGCGGTTACCGTGCCGATCACGGTGGCGCGGTCGGTGCCCGAGGGCAATTACCTCGTCTATCTCACCGCCAAAGTCGGCGAGAGTCTCCGGAGCGCATCCGTACTGGTCATGGTGCAAGCCCAGAGCGACGAACCCTGAGCTGTCGCTAGACCATGTCGTTGTCGGCGAGCCAGCGCATCACCGGCCAGCCGATGAAGACCGGCAGCCAGCAGGTCAGCACCCGATACAGCAGTACCGACGGCACCCCGACGGCCGCGGGCACGCCGAATGCGGCCAGCCCACCGATCAGCGCTGCTTCGACGGCACCCACACCACCGGGCGTCGGCGCGGCCGAGGCCAGCGTGCCGCCGACCATCGTCACCACGGTGCAGGTGACGAACGTGGCGCCGCCGCCGAAGGCCTGGACGCTGGACCACAGCGCCAGTGCCGCACCGAGAGTCGTTCCGGCACAACCGAGTACGATCAGCGCCAGTCGCCTGGGTTCACGGACGAGCTCGACGAGGTCCTTGGCCACCTCCTGCAACCGCGGGCGCACCGCCGTCGCCAGCCAGCCGCGGAGCTTGGGCACGAATCCGAAGGTGCCGACAATGCCCAGCGCCACACCCGCGATCAGGTAGAGCACCGTGGCATCCGGGACGAAATGCGAAAGGTCCATGGACGCGCCCGCCACGGTGCTGAACAAAATCAGCAGTATCAGGTGCATGATCACCTGCACCGATTGCTGCAGCGCCACCGCGGCGGTGGCCCGAATGGCGGACAGACCGCTCTTCTGCAAGATCCGGGTGCTCAACGCCAGACCGCCGACCCCGGCCGGGGTCGTGGTGGCGGCAAAGGTGTTGGCTACCTGGGCGATTGACAGCTTCCAGAAGTTCACCGTCCCGTCCGTGCAAGCCCACAACGCCGCGGCCGCACCCACATATGTCGAGGCCGAGATGAACAGGCCCAGTAGCGCCCACCACCAATTCGCTGTTCTGAGTTCGGAAAAGAACGTCGGCACGGTGCTGATGAAGGGGTACGCCACATAGACCAGCGCCCCGAGCAGGACCAGCTGAACGACCTGGCTACGGGTGAATCGGGTGATGGTTTGCTTCTCGATCTGATCAGCACCCGTTTGGGATTTGACTTCGGCCCGCGCAGCGGAGATGACGGCGGACGGGTCGCCCACCGAATTTCGGACTCGTTTGGGCACAGCGGATTTGGTAAGCCGCCGGGAGGCGGTCAAGATGCTGTCTTTGCCGAACGTGTCGATGGCCGCCCGCACCGCCGACTTGGCGTCGTACAGCGCTGACGTGGTCACCAGGAGCTGGGCGATGTCGGATTGGAGTTGGACCTCCGTGGCGCCGTATTCGGCGTTGCCGAACCCCCCGAAGAGCACCGTGCCGTCGTCGACGGTGATCTCGTGGCTGCGCAGGTCCCCGTGCGAGATCTGAAATTCGTGCAGCTTTCCCAGCGATTCCCAGACCCGCGCGACCGGCGTCGTCTTTGTGCACTCGTCGAGTGGGACGCCCCGAACGGGCCTGTGCGCGTAGAGCGTCCATCCCCGGTCCAGAGCCGCGAAGGCGATCGTCGACGTGTTGGCCACTCCCGCCTCACCGATGGCGATGGCCATCAAGGCGCGATGCTCGACGGCGCGACGCATCGAGGCCTGCAGGGGAGCGGTCTCGGCATCGCGCAGCCGCAGCTTGCGCCATAGCTCGCGCAGCGCGCCGCCACTGCGTTGGTGCGGGCCGTACAGCTCGATCGCTGCCGTCGAATTGGGATCGCCGGAATCGGTCGACAGCACAAGCGGACCGGGTCCGGCGGGCCGGATCACCATCAGCCGCGAGACGACGAATCCACGCTTAGCCATCGCACGGACCGCAGCCACCAGTGGCACTTCCAGCGCGGGCGTACCGACGGCCAGCACCACCAGCGCGCCGACGAACCATCCGACCGCCAGCCCCAGCAAGGAGCGCGCCGGGACGATGGCGCTGATGACGAGGTGAATCGGTACGAAGGCGAGCAGCAGTGCCCACCACCAGTGCCGCCAGCGCGCGGGTAGCCAGGGGCCGGAAACCGTCAGCACCGCGGCCAGCATCGCGATCCAGCGCGGGTCGTCGAGGAACTGCGCCGGCAGTGTGCTCAGCCGGTCCGAGACATCGAAGTGCCATCGGGGTGCGGCAAGGCGGTTGCTGCTGATCGACAAGGGGAGTGCCGCGAGAACTGCGGCCGCCCCGTAGGCGCCTAACAGTTTCCATTGCCGGGCGACGATCAGGCCGATCAGGATCATGAACGGCAGCGCCAGAATCGCGAACCCGTACAGCAGATAAACCAGGTCGGATTGCGTGGGCGACAACACCCCGACAATCTGTGAGACTGATTTCTCCAGCCGAATCCAGCGGGTGCGGGTGACCAGCGAACCGGTGATCACTGTCGCAAGAAATGCCGTGGCCAGGATCAGCCGCAGAAGGTCATTGGTCCGCCGGTTCACCGGTTGCAGCAAGCTGCCCGAAACGCTGATATCGCGCCCGTCAACTCGCATGTCAGGATCCTTCGGACCGGGGCCGGCTGTTAGCCGCCCGCCGACAACTTAACCGGATACCTGCGGGCAAGCGTGCATGAACCTGACGGACAGCTTGTTCACCTGCGGGTAAACGGTAGCGGGGTGCCGCCGACGGACACAGCCTGCGGACAGCTCGCTCACGAAAGGTCGCCCAAGGCGTGTGTCAACCGGGAGGACGTGAGCGTGGCCAGAACCGATAACGACAGCTGGGAGATCACCGAGAGCGTGGGGGCGACGGCGCTGGGCGTCGCGGCATCCCGCGCGGCCGAGACCGAGAGCGAAAATCCACTGATCCGCGACCCGTTCGCGCGCGTCTTCCTCGACGCCGCCGGCGACGGAGTGTGGAACTGGTACTCCGCTCCGCAGCTGCCCGCCGAACTCCTCGAGACCGAACCCAATTTGGCGCAGCAGATGCAGGCGATGGTCGGCTACATGGCTTCCCGGACGGCCTTTTTCGACGCATTCTTTCTGGACGCAACGACGGCGGGCATTTCCCAGGCGGTGATCCTGGCGGCCGGTCTGGACTCGCGGTCCTGGCGGTTGCCGTGGCCGGACGGCACGACGGTCTACGAGCTCGACCAGCCCAGGGTGCTGGATTTCAAGGCGTCGACTTTGGCTGACCACGGGGCAGAACCCGCCTGCAACCGGATCGCGGTCCCGGTGGACTTGCGCCACGACTGGCCGAAGGCGTTGCGGGAGGCCGGTTTTGACGCCTCGGCACCCAGTGTCTGGTCGGCCGAGGGACTGATGCCGTATCTGCCGGCCGCGGCCCAGGAGCTGCTTTTCGACCGTGTGCAGGGGCTGACTGTCGCCGGGAGCCGGGTCAGCGTGGAGGCGCTGGGGCCGAAATTCCTCGACCCCGAAGCCCGGACGCGCCGGCGGGCGCGGATGGATCGCGTCCGCGCGGCGTTCGCCAAATCCGACCCGCAGCGACAGGTCCCCAGCACCGACGAATTGTGGTACTTCGAAGAGCGCGAGGACGTGGGTGACTGGTTTTCTCGCCACGGCTGGGACGTGACGGTGACCCCGTCTCTGGAACTGATGGCCGGCTACGGCCGCAGCGCCCCGGAGGAAGTTGCGAACGACGTGCCCGGGAACCTGTTCGTGGCTGCGCAGCGGCCGGGGAGTTAGCGCCCCCGGGCAAACACCGATCCCGTGTGGACGGCATGAGCGCATCCGCGACGCGCCGATGGTCTGACCACTTGACGTCTGACCTACGACCAATCATGCTTTTGCGCATGGCGCTGCAGCCGGTGATCCGCCGATCGGTGCCCGAAGAGGTCTTCGAGCAGATCGCGGCCGATGTACTCAGCGGGGAAATGCAGCCCGGTGAGGCACTCCCCAGCGAGCGCCGCTTGGCAGAAGTCCTTGGGGTGTCCCGGCCGTCCGTCCGCGAGGGTCTCAAGCGGCTTTCGGCGGCCGGTCTCGTCGAGGTTCGCCACGGCGACGTCACCACCGTGCGCGATTTCCGCCGGCACGCGGGCCTGGACCTGCTGCCCCGGTTGCTGTTACGCAATGACGAACTCGACGTCTCCGTTGTCCGCAGCGTGCTCGAGGCCCGGCTGCGCATCGGCCCGAAGGTCGCGGAACTGGCGGCCGAACGGCATGGGCCCGAGTTGGCCGCATTGCTCGAGGATTCGCTGCACAACCTCGGGACTGAACGCAATCCGATCGAGTGGCACCGCCACGTCCTCAAGTTCTGGGATCAGGTGGTCGACAGCACCGGCTCGATCGTATTTCGGTTGATGTACAACGCGTTTCGCTCCGCGTATGAGCCGGCGCTGGCTGCCCTGGCCGGCGCGATAACCGCTGAGGCCAATCCCGATGCCTACCGAAAATTAGCCGACGCGATCTGTGTCGGCGATGCCGTCGAAGCGAGGAAAGCCGCCAACGACTTACTCGAACTCGCCAACACCACGATGCTGGCCGCACTCGACCGCCCCGGGAGGCGGCGATGAGCACCCACACCGTGATCGCCAGTTATCTGCGCGGCCAGATCCAGCCCGCGGTCGACGCGGTCGGCGGCTTCTACCGGATGTGCGTCCTGACCAGCAAGGCGCTGTTTCGGCGGCCCTTCCAGTGGCGCGAGACGATCGAGCAGGGCTGGTTCATCACGAACGTTTCGTTACTGCCTACCCTGGCGGTCTCGATTCCACTGACCGTGCTCATCATCTTCACGCTCAACATCTTGCTGGCCGAGTTCGGCGCCGCCGATATCTCCGGCGCCGGCGCGGCGCTGGGGGCGGTGACCCAATTGGGGCCGCTGACCACCGTGCTGGTGATCGCCGGCGCCGGCGCGACAGCCATCTGCGCTGACCTGGGCGCCCGCACCATCCGTGAGGAAATCGACGCGATGGAGGTGCTCGGCATCGACCCCATCCACCGGCTGGTCGTGCCCCGCGTCGTCGCAGCGACCATCGTCGCCTCACTACTCAACGGGGCGGTGATAACCATCGGCCTGGTAGGCGGTTTCGTCTTCGGCGTCTTCATCCAACACGTTTCGGCCGGCGCCTACGTCGGCACACTCACCCTGGTCACCGGATTGCCCGAAGTGGTTATCTCAGTGATCAAGTCGGCCATCTTCGGAATGATTGCCGGGCTGGTCGGCTGTTATCGCGGACTCACCACCAAGGGCGGCCCCAAAGGCGTCGGCACTGCCGTCAACGAGACGCTGGTGTTGTGCGTGATCGCGCTGTTCGCGGTCAACGTCGTCCTGACCACGATCGGCGTGCGGTTCGGGACGGGGCGCTGACATGTCGACGTTCGCCGTGCTGCGCGCCCGCTACCCGCGCACTAGTTCCAACCTCAACCGCTACGGCGGCGGCACGGCCCGAAGGCTCGAGCAGATCGGGCTTTTCGCGAGGTTCACCCGGATCAGCGTCGCGGAGATCGGGTGGGCGCTGTTCCGCTACCGCCGGGAGACGCTGCGGCTCATCGCCGAGATCGGCATGGGCACCGGCGCGATGGCCATCATCGGCGGCACCGTCGCGATCATCGGCTTCGTGACGCTGTCTGGCAGCTCGCTGATCGCGATCCAGGGATTCGCGTCGCTGGGCAACATCGGTGTCGAGGCATTCACCGGATTCTTTGCCGCACTGGCTAATACACGCATCGCCGCACCCATCGTGTCTGGTGTCTCGCTGGCCGCCACGGTCGGCGCCGGCGCCACCGCCCAATTGGGTGCGATGCGAATCAGTGAGGAGATCGACGCGCTGGAAGTCATGGGAATCAAGTCGATCTCATTTCTGGTCTCCACGCGGATCCTGGGCGGTCTGGTGGTGATCGGGCCGCTGTACGCGCTGGCTCTCGATATGGCTTTCACGTCCGGTCAGCTCGTGACGACGGTGCTCTACGGACAGTCGAACGGCACGTACGAGCACTACTTCCGCACTTTTCTGCGTCCCGAGGACGTGGCGTGGTCGGTGGTGGAGGTTGTCATCATCGCGGTTGTGGTGATGATCAGCCACTGCTACTACGGCTACACCGCCAGCGGCGGCCCGGTCGGCGTTGGTCAGGCCGTGGGTAGATCGATGCGTTTCTCGCTGGTCTCGGTGGTGGTTGTCGTCCTGTTGGCCGAGTTGGCGCTGTACGGCGTCGATCCGAACTTCAATCTCACGGTGTAACCGTCATGACGACGATGCTGACACGCGAGGGCCGGCGAGCGTGGCTGTACGTCGAGGGCGTGATCCTGCTGGCTGTCTGTGCGCTCGTTCTCGCATTGGTGTACATGCAATTTCGCGGAGACTTCACGCCGAAGACCGAGCTGACCATCGTGGCCTCGCGGGCGGGTCTGGTGATGGAACCGGGAGCGAAAGTCACCTTCAACGGGGTGGCGATCGGCCGCGTGGCCAGCATCTCGGAGATCGAACGGGACCGCAGCCCTGCGGCGAAACTGGTGCTGGAGGTAAATCCGAAGTACATCAGGCTGATTCCGGCCAATGTCGACGCCACCGTCGAGGCGGCCACCCTGTTCGGAAACAAATATGTGTCGCTGATCTCGCCGGAAAATCCGCAACAGCGGCGGATCTCGCCCCATGACGTGATTGACGTGCGCTCGGTGTCCACCGAGTTCAACACGCTGTTCGAGACGATCACTTCTCTCGCCGAGAAGGTGGATCCGATCGAGCTCAACGCCACGTTGTCCGCGCTGGCCCAGGCCCTGGATGGGCTGGGCAGCAACTTCGGGGACTCGATCGTCAATGCCAATCAGATTCTGGCGCACTTGAATCCGCGGATGTCAGAGCTCGGCCATGACGTGCGTGGATTGGCCGAGCTCGGCGAAACCTATGTCCGTGCATCGCCGGATTTGTGGGCCTTTCTGCAGAACGCGGTGACCACCGCGCGCACACTCACCCGGCAGCAGAGCGATCTGGATGCCGCGTTGTTTGCGGCGGTGGGTGCGGGCAAGGCAGGCGAAGACATCTTCACCCGCGGCGGGCCGTATCTGGTGCGCGGCGCCGCCGACCTAGTGCCGACCGCAGCGCTGCTTGACACCTATAGTCCCGCACTGTTCTGCACGATCCGCAACTTTCATGACGCGGCGCCTCTGATCCTGAATGTCGTTGGTGGAAATGGCTATTCGCTGGCAGCGGCCGGGTCGATCCTGTCGGCGCCGAACCCCTATGTCTATCCCGACAATCTGCCGCGGGTGAACGCTCACGGTGGACCCGGTGGGCGGCCGGGCTGTTGGCAGGCCATCACCCGGGATTTGTGGCCGGCGCCGTATCTCGTGATGGACACCGGGGCCAGCCTCGCACCGTACAACCATTTCTCGCTCGGCCAGCCGATGTTCGCCGAATACGTCTGGGGTCGCCAATTTGGGGAGAACACGATCAACCCATGAGAACCACTGGCACAGCAATCAAACTCGGCATGTTGTGGTTGGTCCTGTTGGGGTTCACCGTGGTGATCATCGTCGTGTTCGGCCAACTGCGCTTCGACCACACCACCGGGTATTCGGCGGTGTTCACCCATGTCAGCGGGCTACGCAAGGGGCAGTTTGTCCGCGCTTCGGGGGTGGAGGTCGGCAAGGTCTCCAAGGTCACGCTGATCGACGGGGACAAGCGGGTGTTGGTCGAGTTCACCGTGGAGAACTCGCTTGAGCTCGACAAGGCGACGACCGCGTCGATCCGCTACCTCAACCTCATCGGCGACCGCTACCTGGAGCTCAGGCGGGGTGACAGCGGTCAGCGGCTGGCCCCGGGCGGCAGGATCCCGCTCGAGCACACCCAACCGGCCTTGGATCTCGACGCTTTGATCGGCGGGTTCCGCCCGCTCTTCAAGGCCTTGGACCCCGACAAGGTGAACAGGATCGCTTCCTCGATCATCACCGTGTTCCAGGGTCAGGGTGCCACCATCAACGACATCCTCGATCAAACCGCTTTGCTTACTGCAACATTGGCCGACCGTGACCAAGCGATAGGTGAGATCATCACCAACCTGAACACCGTGTTGGCGACCACCGTCAAGCACGAGAAGGAGTTCGATGGAACCGCCGACAAGCTGGAGGTGCTGATCACCGGGCTGAAGAACAGGGCCGATCCATTGGCCGCGGCGGTGGCCCATATCAGCAACGCGGCGGGAACGCTGGCCGACCTGCTGGGCGAGGACCGGCCGTTGCTGCACAGCACTTTCGGACATCTTGAGGGCATTGCGCAGTCGCTCGTACACGATCTGCCGACTCTTGATCATGTATTGGGCAAGCTGCCAGAGGCGTACCGGATCATCGGCCGTTCCGGCGGTACCTACGGCGACTTCTTCAACTTCTACCTGTGCGACCTGTCGCTGAAGGTCAACGGATTACAGCCGGGCGGACCGGTACGCACCATCAAGCTCTTCGGGCAGCCTACGGGGAGGTGCACGCCGCAATGAGAACGCTGACGGAATTTAATCGGGGCCGGGTCGGGCTGACGGGTGTGGTGGTGACGTTGCTCGTAATCGGTGTGGGGCAGACCTTTACCAGCGTGCCGATGCTGTTCGCCACCCCAACCTACTATGCGGAATTCACCGACACTGGCGGCATCAACACGGGCGACAAGGTGGAAATCGCCGGGGTAGAAGTCGGTCTGGTGCGCTCGCTGGCGATTCGCGGCAACAAAGTCGCGATTGGATTCTCGTTGGCCGGCAGGACGATCGGGAAGGAAAGCCGCGTGGCGATTCGCACCGACACCATTCTCGGCCGCAAGAATATGCAGATCGACTCGCTTGGCTCAGAGCCGTTGCGGCCCAACGGGTTTCTTTCGTCGGCGCAAACCAATACGCCATACCAGGTCTACGACGCGTTCGTCGATGCCACCAAGGCGGCGACGGGCTGGGACATCGAGGCCACCAAACGTTCGCTGAAGGTGTTGTCGGAGACCTTCGATCAGACCGCTCCGCATCTGAGTGCCGCGTTCGACGGCGTCAGGAAATTCTCCGACACCATCGGCCAGCGTGGGGAGCAGCTCAAGCAACTGCTGGCGAACGCCAACAAGATCGCGCGCGTGCTCGGCAACCGCAGCGAACAGTTCAATGGGCTGCTGGTTAATGCCGACACCCTGCTGGCCGTGTTCCGGCAACGCAGCCAGGCGCTGAGCATTCTGCTGAGCAACGTGTCGGACGTGTCCGCCCAGGTGTCCGGCCTGATCAAAGATAACTCCAACCTCAACCATGTGCTGCAGCTGTTGAGCACGGTCAGCGACGAGTTGGTCAAGCGTAAGAAGGACCTGGGCGATGTGCTGATCCTGCTCAGCAGGTACACCGCGTCGCTGACGGAGGCCGTCGCTTCCGGGCCGTACTTCAAGGCGATCGTGGCGAATCTGCTGCCCTATCAGATCATTCAGCCGTGGGTTGACGCGGCGTTCAAGAAGCGGGGCATCGACCCCGAGAACTTCTGGCGCAGCGCGGGGCTGCCCGAGTTCCGGTTGCCCGACCCCAATGGCACTCGGTTCCCCAATGGCGCGCCGCCGCCGGCCCCGCCGGTGCTGGAGGGCACCCCGGAGCATCCGGGGCCGGCGATCCCGCCCGGATCACCGTGCTCCTACACGTCGGCGGCGGGCGCGTCGCCGCGGCCCGACAATCCGCTGCCCTGCGCGGGTGCCGCCATCGGCCCGTTCGGTGGCCCCGGCTTCCCGTCACCGCTTGATGTCCAGACGTCGCCGCCAAAACCCGATGGGTTGCCGCCGACGCCGGGCATCCCGATTGCCGGGCGGCCGGAGGAGACACCGCCCGCCGTTGCGGGCACACCGGTGCCACTGCCGGCCGACGCGCCTCCGGGTGCACGCACCCAACCGCTGGGACCGGCCGGCCCGCCGCCGCCACCGTCGACGTTCGCGCCGGGCCTGCCGCCGGGCCCGGCCGCACCACCGGGACCCGGGCTGCAGCTGCCGGCCCCGTTCATCACACCCGGCGGCACGGGAGGTAGCAGCCAGTGAGCACCATCTTCGACATCCGCAGCGTTCACCTGCCAAAACTGTCGCGCCGGGCACTGCTGGTCGCAGCGCTGGTCGTGATCTTGGCCATGGCCGCGCTTGTCGTTGGAGTGCAGCTATACCGCAAACTGACCAGCACTACGGTTGTCGCGTATTTTTCCGAGACCCTCGCGCTGTACCCCGGCGACAAAGTTCAGATCATGGGTGTGCGGGTCGGTGCGATCGACAAGATCGAGCCGGCCGGCGACAGGATGCGAGTCACCTTTCACTACAGCACCATGTACAAGGTTCCCGCCAACGCCACCGCGTCGATCCTCAACCCCAGCCTGGTGGCCTCGCGCACGATCCAGTTGTCACCGCCGTATGAGAGCGGGCCGGTGCTGAAGGACGGATCGGTGATCCCGATCGAGCGCACCCAGGTGCCCGTCGAGTGGGACCAGCTGCGCGAGTCCATCAGCGGAATCCTGCGCCAGCTCGGGCCGACGGCGGAGCAGCCTAAGGGGCCGTTCGGTGAGCTCATCGAATCGGCCGCGGACAACCTGGAAGGAAAGGGCAAACAGATCCACGACACGCTGAACAGCTTGTCGGAAGCGTTGACAGCGCTGAACGAGGGCCGCGGGGACTTCGTCGCGATCACGCGAAGCCTGGCGCAGTTCATCAGCGCGCTATACAAAAACGATCAACAGTTCATCGCGCTCAATGGCGACCTGGCCCAATTCACCGACTGGTTCGCCAAGTCCGACCATGACGTAGCCGACACGGTCACGCGGGTCGACGATGTGCTCACCATTGCGCGAAACTTCTTGAACGACAACAGATCGACTCTGGTTCACGACGTCGACAACCTTGCCGACGCGACCACCGCCCTGCTGCAACCCGAGCCGCGAGACGGCCTAGAAACCGCGCTACACGTGCTGCCCACCTTTGCGGCCAACTTCAACAACATCTACTACCCGGCGCACAGTTCGCTGGTGGGAACGTTCGTGTTCCCGAACTTCGCGAATCCCATGCAGTTCATCTGCAGCGCGGTCCAGGCCGGCAGCCGACTGGGTTATCAGGATTCCGCCGAGGTGTGCGCGCAGTATCTGGCGCCGGTTCTGGACGCCATCAAGTTCAATTACCTGCCGTTCAGCGCGAACCCTTTCAACTCGGCGGCCACGCTGCCCAAAGAGGTGGCTTACTCCGAGGAGCGGCTGCGCCCGCCGCCCGGGTACAAGGACACCACCGTCCCTGGGATCTTTTCGCGGGACACATTGTTTTCTTACGGCAACCACGAACCGGGCTGGGTCGTCGCGCCGGGGATGCAGGGCACTGCGGTTGCGCCGTTTACTGCGAACATGCTGACCCCGGAATCGCTGACCGAGCTAATGGGTGGTCCGGACATCGCGGCCCCGCCACCGGGAACCAACCTTCCCGGACCGCCGAACGCCTATGATGAGTCCAATCCGCCTCCGCCGCCGTGGTTTCTGCGCCCCGCACAGGCGGAGCCGGGCCGGTGAGGGCGGCGATGCGGCTGATCGTCGGTGCCGGTCGCCGCGCACTTGTGTTCTTCCTGACCGCGCTGGTATTGACTTCGTGTAACTGGCGTGGCATCGCCAACGTGCCGTTGCCGATCGGTCGTGGCGCGGGTCCCAATCACCTGACGATCTACGTGCAGATGCCGGACACGTTGGCGCTCAACACCAATAGCCGGGTGCGCGTGGCCGACGTATGGGTCGGCACCGTGCGTGACATCAGGCTGAAGAACTGGGTCGCGACCCTGACGCTGGACCTCGATCCGGCCGTGAAGCTTCCGGCGAATGCAACCGCGAAGATTGGTCAGACCAGCCTGCTGGGCACGCAGCACGTCGAGCTTGCCGTGCCGAAAAACCCGTCACCGCAACCGTTGAAGACCGGCGACACCATCGGACTGATGAACTCTTCGGCCTACCCCACCGTCGAACGGACATTGGCCAGCATCGCGGTCATCCTCACTGGTGGAGGTATCACGCACCTCGACGTGATTCAAACCGAGATTCTGAAAATCCTGGACGGCCACGTCGATCAGGTCCACGAATTCCTCGGGCGGCTGGACACATTCATCACCGAGCTGAACCGGCGCAGCGGCGACCTTACCCGCGCAATCGATTCGACCAATCAACTGCTGGCCATCATCGCGAACCACAACGACACACTGGATCGGGTACTCACCGACATCCCGCCGCTGATCCGGCACTTCGCCGACACGCGCGAATTGTTCGCCGACGCCACCGAATCCCTGGGGCGGTTCAGCGACGTCGCCAACCGAGCGCTGTCGGATAGTCGGCCCGACCTTCGGCAGAACCTGCAGTCCTTGCAGCGGCCGCTCAAGCAACTCGGGCTGGCCTCGCCGTATGTGGTCGACGCGTTGAGGTTGGGCCTCACGGCGCCGTTCAACATCGACGGCGTCTCGAAGGTGATCCGCGGCGACTTTGTCAACGTGTCGGCCGCGATCGACTTGACGCTCAGCACCCTCGATAACGCGGCGCTGAGCGGAACCGGGCTTTCCGGGGCATTGCGGGCGCTCGAGCAGGCGTGGGGACGGGATCCAGCCACCATGATCCCGGATGTCCGCTATACGCCGAACCCGAACGATGCCCCAGGAGGACCGCTGGTGGAAAGGGGCGAGTGAGAAGTGTTGCCTCGCCTAATCAAAACCCAGCTGGTGCTGTTGGTGGTGTTCTCGGTCACCGCGGTAGTAGTCCTCGGTTGGTACTTCCTGCGGCTACCCAGCCTTGCCGGGATCGATCGATACACGTTGTACGCCGAATTGCCTCAGTCCGGGGGACTGTACCGAACCGCCAACGTTACGTATCGCGGCATCACGATAGGCACGGTGACCAACGTCGAGCCCACTGAGCGGGGCGCCCGAGCGACGATGAGCGTCGACGAGGGCTACCAAATCCCGACCGATGCGTCGGCCAATGTGCACTCGGTGTCGGCGGTCGGCGAGCAATTCATCGACCTGGTGTCGACCCGCACCGGCGGTCCCTACTTTCGCAACAACCAGACGATCACCAAAGCCACGGTCCCCAGCCAGATCGGCCCCGCGCTTGACGCCGTCAACCGCGGATTGGCAGTGCTGCCCAAGGACAAGGTGGCGTCATTGCTGCACGAGGCGTCGGAGGCTCTAGGTGGGCTGGGGCCGTCCCTTCGCCGCCTGGTCGACGCCACCCAGGCCATCAGCCACGACTTCAGGGGCAGCATCGACGACGTCGACGAGATCATCGAGCATTCGGCTCCTATCATCGACAGCCAGGTCAATTCCGGTGACGACATCGCGCGCTGGGCCGCCAACCTCAACTCCGTGACCGCACAGACCGCGCAGCAGGATCAAGTGATTCGTCGCATCCTGGCCAACGCGGCGCCGACCGCCGAACAAGTCAATGTCACCTTCGGCGACGTGCGGGAATCGCTGCCGCAGACGCTGGCCAATCTCGAAGTCGTGCTCGACATGCTCAAGCGCTACCACAGTGGGGTCGAGCAGGCGTTGGTGTTCTTGCCGCAGTCCGCCGCGATCGCCCAGTCGGTTACCTCCGAATTTCCCGGCCAAGCGGCGCTCGGCGTCGGCGCCCTGTCGCTCAACCAACCACCACCGTGCCTGACCGGCTTCATGTCGGCATCGGAATGGCGGGCACCGGCCGACACCACCACCGCGCCGCTGCCGAGCGGCACCTACTGCAAGATCCCGATGGATGCGCAGAATGCGGTTCGCGGAGCACGCAATTACCCGTGTCCGGACGTGCCGGGCAAGCGGGCGGCGACCCCGCGGGAGTGCCGCAGCAGCGAGCCTTATGTGCCGCTCGGTACCAATCCGTGGTACGGGGACCCGAATCAGCTCCTCACCTGTCCCGCGCCGGCCGCGCGTTGTGACCAGCCGGTCAAGCCGGGGCAGGTGATCCCGGCGCCGTCGGTCAACAATGGGCAGAACCCGCTGCCCGCCGACCGGTTGCCGGGCACACCGCCGCCGGTCAGCGACCCCCTGCAGAGACCGGGATCAGGCACCGTCCGGTGCAATGGGCAGCAACCCAACCCGTGCATCTACACCCCCAGCGCGGCGCAGACGTCGATTTACGACGTGCAGAGCGGGTTGGTCGTGGGCCCCGACGGCGTGGTGTATTCCGTTGAGAACTCTAGGAACACCGGAGAAGACGGGTGGAAGGAGATGCTGGCACCAGCCCAGTGAAAGCCCAGCCGGGTTCGTCAGCACGCACCGGCTCCCCGATCTGAATCGGGGATACCGCCATCCTCGCCCCGGCCCGCGTGCCCGCGCCATTTTCGATATCCACGCCGAGCGGCGAACGCGCCGACGACGGCGGTCACGCACCACACCGCAATTGCCGAATATGCCAACGCCGACGACCTATTCGCGATCGAGGCACCCAACGCGGTGTAGGCGAATGCCCGCGGTGTCGAGCCGATGAACGAACCAATGGCCATCTGCCACAACGGAACTCCGAATGCCCCGAACGCGTAGGAGGCGAGTGCATCCGACAGGCCAGGAATGAAGCGCTGGCCAACGACCGCGCATAGTCCGCGGCGTTCGATCAGCGCATCGATGCGCTCCGCGCGTTGCGTCCCCAGCAGAGCCCGCGCGCTGTCCCGGCCGGCCCGACGGCCGACGCCGCTCGCGACGATCGCGGTCCCCACCGCGGCGCCAAGCGTCACGAAGATGCCGAGCACCGGACCGAACAAAAGGCCGCTGCCGGCGGCCAGGATCGAGCCCGGCACGAACAATGCGCCGAGGACGGCCGACACCACGGCGTAGGCCAGCGGCGCGGCCGGACCGGTCGCCGAGACGGCGCGCCGCACGGTTTCGACGTCGATGACCCGCGCGATAACGACCAGGTAGAACATGCCGAGCAGCACGCCGGCGAACACGACGAGCCGCACGATATGGCGGCGTCGAGATGAGGGTGAGGAATTGTCGATCATGCTGACCGCGATTCTTCCGCACCGGGTGTTGCCACGGAATCATCAGCGGCCCGACAGTGGGCGTTCGATGTAACGGGTGATTGCTCCAGTCAAGGTCGCGTTGCCCGGTGCGCGCTTTGCCCCACTCGAGGTACGCGACGGGCGACGAGGTCGGCTCGGGGCGATGGTCGCCCTGACGAATCCGGTGTGGTTAACCTGAGAAGGGGTAAGACACAACAGCATTCGCGGCATGGTGGGCGCAGTGCAGAGAGGGATGAGATGGAAACCTGGGATGCGATCCGCGCTCGGCGCAATGTCCGGCAGTACACGCCGCAACCGGTGTCGCAGGACGACCTCAACCGGATCGCCGAGGCCGGATGGCGGGCGCCTTCGGCGAAGAATCGCCAGCCGTGGGACTTTGTGATCGTCACCGACCCGGCTCAGCTCCAGGAGCTGTCCACGGTCTGGCGCGGTGCCGGTCATATCGCGGCGGCGCCGGCCGCGATCGTGTTGGTCGTACCGGTTCCACCGGACGATCGCCGGCTGGTGACCGACAACTACGACGTCGGTCAGGCGACGATGGCGATGATGATCGCGGCCACCGACCCTGGGCATCGGCACCGGCCATTCGTCGGTGGGCGACCAGGAGAAGGCGCGCGCGATCCTGGGTGTCCCGGACGACTACCTGGTGGCCTTCATGCTCGGCGTCGGGTATCCGGCGGATCGACCGCTCACCCCGATCCGCAAACCCGACCGGCGCCCGTTCGACGAAGTCGTCCACCGCGGACACTGGTAAAGGCCCGGACAGTGGTAGATACGGCGCGCGAGCACCGAGGCGAATACGGATACGACGGGTCGTTTCATACCTTCTCGGCCGGAGCGCAAGTGGCGGGCGTGGCCGCCATCTCTGCCGTCCTGTTCGCCGGCGCGGGCGTTGCCCTGGCCCGCGGTAATCGGTTGCCGGCAGCGCTGGGCGCGGCTTCGGCGGTCGAGGTTCTCGCGACGACCGCCTCCTACATCTACGCGACCAGGCGGGGCAAGTTCGTGCTCGACCTCGGCTGTGGCCGCGGTGCGGTGTTGCTCGCCGCGGCCAAACGGCTGCCGCGCGGCCGCGCCATAGGCGTCGATCTGTGGCGTGCCGACCAGACCGAAAATTCGCAGCAGGCAACGTTGTTCAACGCGGAGCTGGAAAACGTCGCCGACCGCATCGAGGTGCACACCGCCGACATGACCGCGCTGCCGTTGGCCGACGAAAGCGTGGACGCGATCGTCAGCAGCCTGGCCATCCACAACATCGCGAGCCCCGCGGGCCGGCGAAAGGCCTTGGACGAAGCGATTCGGGTGCTGCGCCCGGGTGGCCGCCTCGCGATCGCCGACCTCTGGGAAACCAGCCGCCACGCCGCGCATTTGCGCGACCTTGGTTGGGATGACGTGCGACGCCGCAACCTCGGTTGGCGCATGTGGTACGGCGGTCCCTGGTTTGCAACGCGTGTGGTCACCGCCACCAAGCACACTTAGCGCCCGTGCAGCATGCTGGATTCATGAACAGAAACGACATCACCGAACAGATCGTCGTTGCGCGCCTGGCGCGCGGCCTCACCTGGCAGGAGCTGGCCGACGCCATCGGCCGGCCGGTGGTGTGGACCACCTCGGCGTTGCTCGGCCAGCATCCGATTCCGCCGGAGCTCGGCAAGCTGCTGGCTGAGATGCTCGGTCTGGACCAGTCGGTGGTTCCGGTGCTCGCGGCGCCGCCGATGCGCGGGGGACTGCCTACCGGGGTGCCGACCGACCCCACCATTTACCGCTTCTACGAAGCACTTCAGGTGTACGGTGGCGCCATCAAGGAACTGATCCACGAGCAGTTCGGCGACGGCATCATGAGCGCGATCAACTTCAGCGTCGACCTGCAGAAGAAGCCGCACCCGTCGGGCGATCGCGTCGTCGTGACTTTCGACGGCAAATACCTTGCCTACGACTGGGTTTCAGCGCAAGGGGAGTGATGGCCAAGGCGAGCCGACAGCCGAAACCCGCTGATCTCGTCCTCTCCGGTGGGGGCGTCAAGTTCATCGGCCTGGTCGGTGCCATCGTCGCCTTGATGGACGCGGGGTATACCTTCCCGCGGGTGTCAGGGGTCTCGGCCGGATCGGTGGTCGGTGCGATCTTGGCCGGCGCGTCCAAGGGTGGCCAGCTGACGAGCCAGGAGGTCAAGGAGCTCGCGCTGTCGGCGCCGCTGAGCAAATGGCGCGACGCGGGACCCGTCCCCTTTCTCGGTGCCGCGTGGGGACTTGTCCGGGACACCAGCATGTTTCGGGGTGACGCCGCCTACGACTGGATTCGCGGCGAGCTGAAGAACCTGGGTGTCACCTACTTCGGTGATCTGGTCCTCGAGGACGGCATGCTGCCCGAGGGACGGCACCACAAGCTGGTGGTCACCGTCGCCGACTTGACCGCGGCACAGTTGGTGAGACTGCCCTGGGACTACCGCCGGCTCTACGGGCTGGACCCCGATGAGCAGCTGGTCGCCGACGCCGTGCGCGCGTCGATGGCGATCCCGTTCTTTTACCCCCCGGTCAAGCTGACCGGGGTCAGCGGCGCAACGTCCACCCTCGTCGACGGTGGGGTGCTGTCGAACTTTCCGATCGACACCTTTGACCGGTTCGATGGAAAACCGCCACGCTGGCCCACATTTGGGATCACGGTCTTACCCAGGCTCAATGAAGGCTTCAGCGCGGTCATGCCCGCGCTGAAGCCCCTGCGCTTTTTCGAGCAGACGGCGTTGCTGGAAAGTCTGCTCACCACCATCCTGGCCGGCCACGACCAGACCCATCTCAACCAGCCGTGGGTTGCGTCCCGCGCGATCGCCGTCGAATCGACCGATGTGGGCGTGCTCGATTTCGATGTGGCGGCGGATCGCCTCGAGGCGCTGTACGCCAAGGGTCACGAGGCGGCGCAGGAATTCCTGCTGACGTGGGACTGGGCGGGGTATCTCAAACGGTTCCGCTGGGCCGTTTGACGCTGGGCCGCAAGGGTGAAGTGACGACTCATCGCCGGCGTGCCACACTTCGGATCGGAGGAGGCGACGGGAGGTGAGGCGGTTGCCCGGGCAACCGCGTCGCCTCCTCCTTACAGGCCGAATTCGGCTTCTATGCCGTCGATTCCGGCGCGCAGCGCCTTGAGCGTATCTGCGCGGGCACGCAATTTTGTTGCGACGTGGGCGTGCTGGTGCAGGCCGGCGAATTCCCGCGCGGCTTCTTCGGCGCGGCTGACCACCATCTCGGGCAACACGATCTCGTCGACAAAGCCTGCGGCGAGCGCCGTTTCACCGAAGAACGTCTTGGCCAGCCCGGTGGCTTGCTGATACGCCGACCGCGTCAGCCGCAGCTTCAGGATCTCCAGGGCCGCATAGGGGATCGTCATGCCGATCGCCACCTCATTGGCCTGGATGTTGTAGGCGTGAGCGGCCACCCGGTGGTCGCCGGAGGACAACAGGAACGCCCCCATCGCGATGGCGTGTCCCGTGCAGGCGATCACCACCGGCTTCGGGTAGGTCAGGAGTCGATACGACAACTCGAAGCCGCCCCTGAGCATGTCGATCGCGGGCTGCGCCTCGCCGGAGGTCAGGACCTTCAGGTCGAATCCGCCGCTGAATACCCGCTCATTGCCGGTGAACACCAGCGCGCCGACGTTGTCGCTGTCGGCCTGGTCGATCGCCTCGTTGATCGCAGCCTGCATAGTCGGCCCCAGCGCATTGACCTTGCCGTCATCCATCTTGATGACCGCGACGGCATCCTTGAGGCTGTAGGTAACCGGACCGCTCATGGAGTCGATTGAATCAGATTGACGTTGCGCGACCCCGCGGGGCCGGACCTAGCCCGACCGTCAGACGTGCTCGCCGTGATGTTTACCCAGATCGTTTTCGCCATTACCCAAGCGCAGGCCGACGTCGGTGGGTGCGTCGAGCTGCCGGGCGCGCCAGCGGTCTTGAGTCTCGGCCACCGCGTTGTTGATTCGTTCGATCTCGCTGCGGAACACGTCGGCGCGCGTTTCCTTGCTCGCGTAGTGAAAGTAGGTCAGCAGGCTGCGCAGCAGTTCCAGCTTCTGCTTTTCCCTCTTGGCCAGGTCGTGCGTCGTCATCAACTCAATGCGCTGAACGGGAGGCAGGGCCTCCCAGTCCAGCACCACGTTGGTCTGAAGCGGCTGGCGCTCGCGTTCCCAGAACCGCCACCCGCGCGGCTTTTCGGGGCGGTCGTAATAGATCACCGACCCGGCAAAGCGAGATTCGATGGCACCGCCGATTTCGGCGCGGTCGAGCGCCGAATCCCAGACCATCCGCCACTCCTGGCCGGGCGCAAGCACCGGCAATTCGCGGGGGAGTTGCAATTCGACGACTTCGGCATACCCGTCGCTGGAATTCTCGTATTCGGCCACCGTCGGTGGAGTCGGAAACGAAAACCGGACGTCATAGGCCGCGGTCCGGCCGAAATTGCGGACCACCAGCTCGATCACATGCCAGTCCGCCGCATGCGGTTCCATCAGCATGCCGACGTGGGGCCGAGTCTGCTCGGCGGCCAGTCGCCGGTTGCGGTTGATCTGGTGGTTGGTAAACACCAGCGCGATGATGCCGAGCGCAATCGCCGCCCACGCCGCCCATGCCAACCAGGTGCTGGACTCGACGTCGGTGACCCCGTGCCAGCCGCCCTGGATCCACCCCATTGAATCCATCCCTCCGCTATATCACAGCGATGTGCACCCGAAATTCTGCTGGTCCGGGTGCCGAATCGCAACGATCCGTTAGCCGCCCATCAACATTCGCCACTGATCAAGATTGGTGGCTCGATATACATAGTTGGAACGCTTGACCTCGGCCAGCGACGCGCTCGGGTCAACGGAATACCAGTGCCCCGGAAACACGGTCGGGTCGCCGGGCAGCGCAGCCAGCTGCTGCAGACTGCGATACATCTCGTCGGAGTCGCCACCCGGAAAATCGGTGCGCCCGCAGCCATCCAGGAAGAGCGTGTCACCGGCAACCAGCCGACCGTCTAGCAGAAAGCACTGGCTACCCGGCGTATGACCCGGAGTGTGCAGCAGCTCGATCTCGATGTCTCCGATGCTGATCTTGTCGCGATGCTCATGCGTGGTCAGGTCACCGATGGCAATCCCGGTGACTCGCGAAACCCAAAGCGCTTCATGGGTATTCACGTGTACCGGCACACTGGTCCGCTCCAGTAAGTCGGCCAGTCCGTTGAGCTCGAAACCCATCATCGACCCGCCCACGTGGTCCGGGTGGTGGTGGGTCACCAGCACGCCGGACAGGCGCATGCCGTCGGCCTCCACGGCGTCGACCAGCTCGCCGGCCGCGTACGCCGGGTCGACCACGATGCAATCCCCGGTCTGACGGTCACCGATCAGGTAGGCGAAATTGCGCATCTGTGTCGCGAACATGTCGCCGGCGGCGAAGTCGCGGCCGGCGAGCAGCTGGCGGAAGTACAGTCGGTCCGCTGACGAGTCTGTCACCGCACCAGACTATGACCCGGCCGGCAGACCTGGCATTTCGGGCGCGTCGTGGCCTGTCAACCGTGCTTTTGTCGAACGATTGGGCACGGACCTGGTGGGTATTGTTTGGTCCATGCTGAAGAAGGTCGAAATCGAGATCGACGACGACCTTGTCCAGGAGGCAATACGTCGGTATCACCTCGCCGACGCCCGCGAGGCCGTCCATCTCGCGCTGCGGACTCTGCTCGACGACACCGCGGGCGGACCCGGTGATCAAGAGGATATTTACGACGAGTTCAGCGACCTAAGCGCATGGCAACCGCACCGCGACAGCGACGGGGGCTGAACGCTGCGTGTGGTTTGGTGCCGTCGTGCGTCGCGCTGTACCCTCTTTTAGGCCCGAGGCACGACTGATCGCTACGGGTTCCAGGCCCCCTTAGCTCAGTCGGTAGAGCGTTTCCATGGTAAGGAAAAGGTCAACGGTTCGATTCCGTTAGGGGGCTCGGCGGGACGCCGATCAGGCGGGCGGCGCGTGCCAGAGGCGATGTAGCTCAGTCGGTTAGAGCGAACGACTCATAATCGTTAGGTCGCCGGTTCGAGTCCGGCCATCGCTACAACACAACAATGTGACGTGTGAAAGAGAACTGAAATGGCTTCAAGTACCGATGTGCGGCCGAAGATCACTTTGGCCTGCGACGTGTGCAAGCACCGCAACTACATCACCAAAAAGAACCGCCGCAACGACCCCGACCGGCTGGAACTGAAGAAGTTCTGCCCGAACTGTGGCAAGCACCAGGCGCACCGCGAGACGCGCTAATTGTCGGCGACCGTCTAGACGAGATTGACCAGGTAGGTTTTGTAGCCGTGCCGTTGATCACAGACATCGTCGGGATGCACTACCGCTATCCCGACTACTACGAGGTGGAGCGGGAGAAGATCCGCGAGTACGCGGGGGCCGTGCAGAACGACGACGCGTGCTTCTCCGATGAGGACGCCGCCGCCGAGCTCGGCTACAAGGGACTGCTGGCCCCGCTGACGTTTTGCTGTGTGTTCGGCTACCAGGCTCAGACGGCGTTCTTCAAGTACGCCAACGTCGCGGTCCAGGATGCGCAGATCGTTCAGGTCGACCAGGTGCTGAACTACTTCAAGCCGCTGGTGGCGGGCGACCGGCTCTACTGCGACGTATACGTGGATTCGGTGCGTGTGTCGCACGGCACCCAGATCATCGTGACCAAGAACATCATCACCAACGAAGACGGCGAGACTGTCCAGGAGACCTACACGACCCTGGCGGGCCGTGCCGGCGAGGATGGAGAAGAGGGGTTTTCTGATGCCACTGCGTGAGTTCAGCTCGGTGAAGGTGGGTGACCAGCTGCCGGAGAAGACCTACCCGCTCACGCGCCAGGATCTGGTGAACTACGCGGGAGTTTCGGGTGACCTGAACCCGATCCACTGGGACGACGAGATCGCCAAGGTCGTCGGGCTGGACACCGCGATCGCCCACGGCATGCTGACCATGGGCATCGGCGGCGGTTACGTCACCTCGTGGGTCGGCGACCCCGGTGCGGTCACCGAGTACAACGTGCGATTCACGGCGGTCGTGCCGGTGCCCAACGACGGCAAGGGTGCCGAGCTGGTCTTCAGCGGTCGGGTCAAGTCCGTCGATCCGGAGAGCAGGTCGGTCGTCATCGCAATCAGCGCCACTACCGGCGGCAAGAAGATCTTCGGACGGGCCATCGCGTCGGCCACGTTGGCGTAGCCATGGCGCTCAAAACCGATATACGCGGCATGGTGTGGCGGTATCCGGACTACTACGTGGTGGGCCGCGAGCAGCTTCGCGAGTTCGCCCGGTCGATCAAGAACGAACACCCGGCCTACTACGAAGAGGCCGCGGCAGCCGAACTCGGCTACGACGCAATCATCGCGCCGCTGACCCTCGTAACGATCTTCGCCAAGCACGTGCAGTTGGATTTCTTCCGCCACGTCGACCTGGGCATGGAGAGCTTGGTGCTTGTCCAGGTTGAACAGCGGTTCGTCTTCAACAGGCCGATCCTGGCGGGCGACAAGCTGTGGGGGCGGATGGACGTCGTGTCGGTCAACGAGCGTTTCGGCGCCGACATCGTCCTCACCAAGAACATCTGCACTGACGACGACGGTGAGGTCGTGATGGAGGCCTACACCACGGTGATGGGGCAACACAACGAGGTTCCCGACGACGGTTCCGTCCAGCTCAGATGGGACCCCGCATCCGGGCAGGTCGTCAGAACCGCGTAATTAGTATCTGACTCACGTGCCGATGTACACTCGGACCTCGGGGTTTTCCCATTACAGCGCGCTGTCCGTAGGTTCGGCGATCACCGAACGGAGAGCGCGCGTGTCATGTAGGCCCCGGTAGGTAAGCGCAGGTTGGCCTGCCAACCGCGAAGGGGCGTAGCTCAACTGGCAGAGCAGCGGTCTCCAAAACCGCAGGTTGCAGGTTCAAGTCCTGTCGCCCCTGCAAAAGGCGAAGCGTGCCATGCTGGACACTGAGGTGCCCGATCAGCGCGGGACGAATCGTGAGATGGCTAGCGAACAAAGGAGCATGCGGTGAGCGACGAAGGCGACGCTGCCAACGACGCCGCACGCGACGGCGGTGACACCGACGACAGCACGAGCGGTGGTCGGACCGCCGTGGTCACCAAGTCTGCGACGCGTCCGCAACGTCCGACCGGTAAGCGGTCCCGGCAGCGAGTGGCGGATACCGACGACGACGTCGACCTAGAGTCCTCGGACGAGGTCGAGGCCGCCAAGGAGGACAAGAAAACCCCGGCAGCCAAGAAGGCCAAGAAGCCGAAGAAACCCGGGGATCGTACGGCTAACCCGTTCGTTTTCATCTACAACTACCTCAAGCAGGTCGTTGCAGAGATGCGGAAGGTGATCTGGCCGAACCGCAAGCAGATGCTCACTTACACGTCCGTGGTGCTGGTGTTCCTGGCGTTCATGGTGGCGCTGGTAGGTCTTGCTGATTTTGGCCTGACCAAGCTCGTGCTGTCGGTGTTCAGCTGAGCTTTCCAGAGTGATAGAGAGGACTGAAAACCGTGACTACCTTCGACGGTGACACGTCCGCGGGCGAAGCGGTCGACGTAGACGAGCCCGCCGAGGTCGTCGAGGCCGCTGAGACCGTGGAAACCCCCGAGACCCCCGAGGCCCCGGAGCCCGCCGCGGACGCGGAATCGGCCGAGGAGGCCGACCCTGCCGCCGCGCTCAAGGCCGACCTGCGCAGCAAGCCCGGCGACTGGTATGTCATCCACTCCTACGCGGGATACGAGAACAAGGTGAAAGCCAACCTCGAAACCCGTGTGCAGAACCTGGACGTCGGCGACTACATCTTCCAGGTCGAGGTGCCCACCGAAGAGGTCACCGAGATCAAGAACGGCCAGCGCAAGCAGGTCAACCGCAAGGTGCTGCCGGGTTACATCCTGGTGCGCATGGACTTGACCGATGACTCGTGGGCCGCGGTGCGCAACACCCCCGGCGTGACCGGATTCGTCGGCGCGACCTCTCGTCCGTCGGCCCTGCGGCTCGACGACGTGGTGAAGTTCCTGCTGCCGCCGGGCTCGGCGAAGAAGGCGGTCAAGGGTGCCGCCACCGCCGCGACCGCCACCGAGGCCGGTGGGCTGGAGCGTCCGGTGGTCGAGGTCGACTACGAGGTGGGCGAATCGGTGACGGTCATGGACGGACCGTTCGCCACGCTGCCGGCCACGATCAACGAGGTCAACGCCGAACAGCAGAAGCTCAAGGTGCTGGTGTCGATCTTCGGCCGCGAAACACCCGTGGAACTCACCTTTACCCAAGTCTCCAAGATCTAGCCGGCCGGCCCGTTCGCGGGAACGGCGGGACGCATAAACCAGGAAGGAACGCACAAATCTCATGGCCCCGAAGAAGAAAGTCGTTGGGCTGATCAAGCTGCAGATCCAGGCCGGGCAGGCCAACCCCGCCCCGCCGGTGGGGCCGGCGCTCGGCCAGCACGGCGTCAACATCATGGAGTTCTGCAAGGCGTACAACGCCGCGACGGAGAACCAGCGCGGCAACGTGATCCCGGTGGAGATCACGGTCTACGAGGACCGCAGCTTCACCTTCGCGCTCAAGACGCCGCCCGCCGCCAAGTTGCTGCTCAAGGCCGCCGGCGTGGGCAAGGGCTCGGCTGAACCGCACAAGACCAAGGTCGCCAAGGTCAGCTGGGATCAGGTGCGCGACATCGCCGAGACCAAGAAGTCCGATCTCAACGCCAACGACATCGACGCCGCCGCCAAGATCATCGCCGGCACCGCCCGGTCGATGGGGATCACCGTCGAGTAATCCCTGCACCACCGTGGGAGGGCCAGCTTCGGCCCGAATAACCACGACCCAACACCAGATTGGATAGATCATGAGCAAGAACAGCAAGGCCTACCGCGCCGCCTCAGAGAAGGTCGACCGGGACAACCTGTACACCCCGCTGGAGGCCGCCAAGCTGGCCAAGGAGACGTCCTCGTCCAAGCAGGACGCGACCGTCGAGGTGGCGATCCGGCTCGGCGTCGACCCGCGCAAGGCCGACCAGATGGTCCGCGGCACGGTCAACCTGCCGCACGGCACCGGTAAGACCGCCCGCGTCGCGGTGTTCGCCGTGGGCGACAAGGCCGAACAGGCGCAGGCCGCCGGCGCCGACATCGTCGGCAGCGACGACCTGATCGAGAAGATTCAGGGCGGCTGGCTGGAATTCGACGCCGCGATCGCGACCCCTGACCAGATGGCCAAGGTCGGTCGCATCGCGCGGGTGCTGGGTCCGCGCGGTCTGATGCCGAACCCCAAGACCGGCACCGTGACGCCCGACGTCGCCAAGGCCGTCGCCGACATCAAGGGCGGCAAGATCAACTTCCGCATCGACAAGCAGGCGAACCTGCACTTCGTGATCGGCAAGGCCTCGTTCGACGAGAAGAACCTCGCGGAGAACTACGGCGCCGCGATCGACGAGGTGCTGCGGCTCAAGCCGTCGTCCTCGAAGGGTCGTTACCTGAGGAAGATCACCGTGTCGACGACCACGGGCCCGGGCATTCCGGTGGACCCGTCCGTCACCCGGAACTTCTCCGAAGCTTAATCACGCCGAACGTCGACTTGTCGGGCGTTTTCCGCCGAAATCGGCCCGACAACTCGACGCTCGGCAGGCTAGCCACCACACTCCGCGATACGTCGCCGCAAGAAGTCGTGCCCCGGCTCAGAACCGTTGGACTCCAACGCCGTTCGATACCACTTGAGAGCTTCGGTGCGCCGTCCCCCGCGCCGCAGCAGATCGGCCCTGACCGTCGCGACCAGATTCGACCGGGTCAGCCGGGAATCACGTGCCACGTCGTCCAGTGCGACAAGACCGGCGTCGGGGCCGTCGCGGAAGCCGACGGCCAGCGCGCGGTTGGCGCCCACCACCGGCGAACCCGTCAACTCCAAGAGCCGGTCATAGGCCGTGCAGATGGTGATCCAGTCGGTGTCCTCCCAGGACGCGGCCGTCGCGTGCAGTGCGGCGATCACCGCCTGGGGCAGGTACGGGCCGGTCGAACCCTCGGCCCGCCGCAGCCGATCGAGCCCGCGCGCGATGCGGCCGCGGTCCCACTTGCGGCGATCCTGCTCCTCGAGCGGCACCAGCATCCCGGCGTCGTCGACCCGGGTTGCGCGCCGCGAGTCATGCAGCAGCATCAGGGCGGCCAGGGCGTGCGCCTCGCGCTCGTCCGGCATCAGCGCGCACAACTCGCCGGCCAGCCGAACGCCCTCGTCGCACAGTTCGTCACGAATCGCCGACGGGCCCGCGGTCGACCAGTACCCCTCGGTGAACACCGAATAGATGCAACCGAGCACGTGTGGTGTCCGCTCACCCAACAGCTGCGCGGGTGGCACCCGCAGCGGGATATTGGCGTGGCGAATCTTGTTCTTGGCGCGCGTGATTCGCTGACCGACGGCGATGTCCGTCTGCAGCAGCGCACGCGCGATCTCGGCGACGGTCAACCCGGACACCAACCGCAGCGTGAGCGCCAATTGCGACTGCCGGTCCAGCGCCGGGTGCGCACAGGTGAACATCATCCGCAGCTCGTCGTCGCGAACCGGATGTGGGTCGGTGCGGTCGGTGCGCGCCCTGATGTCGTCCACGACAGCCGCCAATTCCTTTCCGGGACGCACTGATTCGCGGCGCAGCCGATCCCGGGCACGGTTGCGGGCGACGGTGACCAGCCACCCGCCGGGGTTATCGGGCACACCGTCGTCGGGCCAGGTGCGCAGCGCCTCGGCGCAGGCCTCCTGGACGGCGTCCTCGGCGACGGTGAGGTCACCCGACCACCGCGCGAGCGCGGCGACGGCGGGACCCCATTCCCGGCGGAAGACGCCGTCCAGGTTGGTCATTGCGGGCGGTTAGAGTGCCGAGACTCCGGCCAGTTGCCGCAGCTGCACCGTCGAAGCGGGGATCATCGACGCGATCTTGACGGCCTCGTCGCGATCCGCTGCGCCCAGCAGGTAGATCCCGGTGGCGATTTCCGCGCCTTCCACATAGGGCCCGTCGGTGATCAGGACCTCGCCATCGCGCACCCGCACGGTCGTCGCCGTGGACCGATCGTGCAATGCGGCGCCGCCGATCACGTGATCGCCCGCGGCCGCGTGGAGATCTGCGTGCTTTGCCGCCACCGCTTCCCATTCCGGTGTGCCGGGCGTGTGTGCGGATGCGGCGGGTTCCAGCAGCAGTGCGAGCCAGTCGTTGCCGGTGAGCTCGCGGGACGGCTCGATCGAGTGGACCTCCGGCCACAATTCCACGGCGCCGTACGTGGCGATCGGGATGTCGCGCGCCAGTGCCAGTGCCTCGTCGAGGTTTTCCACTTCGAACACGTAGTAGCCGCAGGCCACCTCGGCGGCCTCGGCGAAGGGCCCGTCGGTGATCAGCGGCGCGTCCGGGCCACCGGTGATGACCACAGCAGCGGCAGCGGGCGCCAGCGCGTCTCCGGCTTTGATCGCTGAGCCCGCTTTGGCGTGGAAGTTCTGCCAGGCCGCCATCGCGGCGGCGGGATCGTCGGGTGTGCGGTCTGGCTCCTTGCTGATCAACAAGGCGAAGTACTGCATTTGTGTCACCTCCGATAGTGAGCGAAGCCTCGTGCTCCACTCTCTACCTATCCGACGAACGACGCAGCCTCAATCCGACAGCCGCAGAAAGATCAGACGCAACTAGTTCGAGGCGCCCGGCTTGAGGTAGGTCACCAGGCTGACGTCGAGAATCTCGTAATCGAAATAGTGCTCGCAGCCGCGCAGATACTTCATGTACCGGTTGTAGACCTCTTCGGAGGTGATCTCGATGGCCTTGTCCTTGTTGGACTCCAGCGTGTCCCCCCAGATACGCAGCGTCTTGACGTAGTGCGGGCGCAGCGAGAGGGGTTCGGGGACAGCGAAACCCGCTTTTTCGCCGTGTTCGACCATCATCTCGGTCGTCGGCAGGCGGCCGCCCGGGAATATCTCGGTGATGATGAACTTGATGAAGCGCACGGTTTCGAAGGTGAGCTTCTTGCCGCGGGCGTTCATGTCGTAGGGGTGGTAGCTGACGCTGCTTTGAACGGTCATCCGGCCGTCGTCGGGCATGATGTCGAAACACCGCTTGAAGAAGTCGTCGTAGTTCTCGTGCCCGAAGTGCTCGAAGGCCTCGATCGACACAATCCGGTCGACCGGCTCGGTGAAGTCCTCCCAGCCGTGCAGCAGCACCCGCCGTGACCGGTCGGTGTCGATGCCACTCAGCACCTGCTCACAGCGGGCGTGCTGATTCTTCGACAGCGTCAGACCGATCACGTTGACGTCGTACTTCTCCACGGCGCGCCGCATGGTGGTGCCCCACCCGCAACCGATGTCCAGCAGGGTCATGCCGGGTTTGAGATCCAGCTTGTCCAGGTTCAGGTCGATCTTCGCGTACTGAGCTGCTTCGAGGGTGAGGTCGGACGGCTCGAAGTACGCGCAGCTGTAGGTCCGGGTCGGGTCCTGGAACAGGGCGAAGAAATCGTCGGAGACATCGTAGTGCGCCTGGATGTCTTCGGAGCGCGTCCGGATCTTCGTCGCACTGGTCGGTTGCTCAGCCATGGTCGTCTATTTCTCCTGAATTCCCTGCTTCAAACCCACTACCCATCGTCACCCGATTGACCAGCAACGATACCCACACTTAATCGGGCTGCTTAACCGCCGGCGGTGCTGCGCGCTGGGCCCCCGCTGCCCGACCCATGAGTCTACTTTTCCAGTGTGAACTGGTTGCAGTCGATATAGCCGACCCGGAAGGCGTTCGCGCAGCCGGTCAGGAACTTCATGTACCGCTCGTACATGTCTTCGGACTGCATCTCGACGGCCTGGTCTTTGTGCGCCTGCAGCGCCTCGGCCCACAGGTCGAGGGTCATCGCGAAGTCCAGCTGCAGCGACTGGCGGCGGGTGACGTCGAAACCCATCTTCGCGCAGTGCTCCTCCACCTTCTCGATGGATGGCAGCCGGCCCCCCGGGAAGATGTCGGTCAGGATGAACCGGATGAACTTCGCCATCTCGATCGTCACCGGGATGCCGCGCTCCATCATCTGCTTCGGATGCAACGCAGTGATCGAGTGCAGCAGCATCACACCGTCTGCGGGCATGGCGTTGTATGCGAATTTGAAGAAGTCGTCATAGCGTTCGAAGCCAAAGTGCTCGAGCGCCTCGATGATGACGATCCGGTCCACAGACTCGGTGAAATCCGCCCAGTCGCTCAGTATCACCCGTTGCGTACGGCTCGAGTCGACGGTGCCGAGCACCTGCTGGCAGTAGGCGAACTGGTTTCTGGACAGGGTCAAGCCGATGACGTTGACGTCGTACTTCTCGACGGCGCGCTTCATCACCGAACCCCACCCACAGCCGATGTCGAGCAGGGTCATCCCCGGTTCCAGCCCCAGCTTGTCCAGCGTCAGGTCCAACTTGGCGAGCTGCGCCTCGTGCAGCGACATGCCCTCGTGGGGGAAGTATGCGCAGCTGTAAGTGCGGGTGGGGTCCTGGAACAGAGCGAAGAATTCGTTGGAAAGGTCGTAGTGCGCTCGGACATCGGCCGCGTTGGACCGCGTCTGTCTGGCGCTCGCTGAACTATTAGTCATATGTCCCCCCCGATGGACAGGTACCTCGGCATGGAGGCCATCCCGGCGACCCTACACGGGGCCGGGCGCATCTCTGGCATTTGAGGCGTGGTGCCACTGGGTTTCTCGATTGCAGGTTCGCCACCCATCAGTGTGACGACGCGATCGCTACTTCTCCAGCGTGAATTGGTTGACGTCGATGTAGCCGACCCGGAACGCGTTGGCGCAGCCGGTCAGGTACTTGATGTAGCGCTCGTAGACCTCGTCGGACTGGATCTCGATGGCCTCATCTTGATGGGCTTCCAGCGCAGCGGCCCAGAAATCGAGGGTCCTGGCGTAGTGCAGCTGCAGCGATTGGCGTCGGGTCAACCGGAAACCGTGCTTGGACGAGTGCTCCTCCACCTTCTCGATGGACGGCAGCCGGCCGCCCGGGAAGATCTCGGTGACGATGAACTTGATGAAGCGGGCCATTTCGAACGTCAGGGGTATGCCACGTTCGATGCACTGCGGGCCCGTCAACCCGGTGATCGTGTGGAGCAGCATCACGCCGTCATCCGGCAGCACACCGTGCGCCATCGTGAAGAAGTCGTCGTAGCGGTCGTGGCCGAAATGCTCAAACGCACCGATCGACACGATGCGGTCGACGGGCTCGTCGAATTGCTCCCAGCCGGCCAGCAACACTTGCTTACTCCGGGGGTTGTCCATTTCGTCGAACGATTTCTGCACGTGGGCGGCCTGGTTCTTGGACAGCGTCAGGCCGACGACGTTCACGTCGTACTTCTCGACCGCGCGGCGCATGGTGGCGCCCCAGCCGCAGCCGACGTCGAGCAGCGTCATGCCGGGCCGCAACCCGAGCTTGCCGAGCGCCAAGTCGATCTTGGCGAGCTGCGCCTCTTCCAGCGTCATGTCGTCGCGCTCGAAGTACGCGCAGCTGTAGGTCTGAGTGGGGTCCAGGAACAGGCGGAAGAAGTCGTCGGACAAGTCGTAGTGCGCCTGCACATCGGCGAAGTGCGGTGTCAGCTTCCGAGCCATGACAGTGAGCCTTCCTGACGAAACGCCATAAAGATACCCTGCGCACGACCCGCGACCCGCTATTCGATGCCGCAGGTCAAGGCCGGCCGGATTACTTCGCCAGGGTGAATTGGTTGACGTCGACGTAGCCTTGCCGGAATTTGTCGGCGCAGCCGGTCAGGTATTTCATGTAGCGCTCGCAGACCTCTTCGGACTGAATCTCGATGGCCTCGTCCTTATGCGCCTGCAACGCTTCGGCCCACAGGTCGAGGGTCCTGCAGCGACTGGCGGCGAGTCAGTCGGAAATTCAGTTGGCTCGAATGTTCTTCCACCATTTGGATTTTCGGCAACCGGCCGCTCGGGAAGATCTCCCGCTGGATGAAGATGATGAAGCGGAGCAGGTCGATGGAGATGGGTAGGCCCCGGTCGATGACTTCCTGTTTCGTCAAATCGGTGATCGTGTGCAGCAGCATCACACCGTCACCGGGCAACACGTGGTAGGCCATTTTGAAGAAGTCGCCGTAGCGTTCGTGACCGAAGTGCTCGAATGCACCGATCGACACGATGCGGTCGACGGGCTCGTCGAACTCTTCCCAGCCGGCCAGCAACACTTGCTTACTCCGCGGGTTGTCCATTTCGTCGAACGACTTCTGCACGTGGGCGGCCTGGTTCTTGGACAGCGTCAGGCCGACGACGTTCACGTCGTACTTCTCCACGGCACGGCGCATGGTGGCGCCCCAGCCGCAGCCGACGTCGAGCAGCGTCATCCCGGGCCGCAACCCGAGCTTGCCGAGCGACAAATCGATCTTGGCGAGCTGCGCCTCTTCCAGCGTCATGTCGTCGCGCTCGAAGTAGGCGCAACTATTAGGTCTGGGTCGGATCGAGGAACAGGCGGTAGAAGTCATCGGACAGGTCGTAGTGCGCCTGCACGTCTTCAAAGTGTGGTTCCAGTTTTTGAGTCATCAGTGTCGCGCCCTCCCCGCGAAACGCACCGAACATCCCCCGAGCCCGAATGGGGCAAATTTAATTACTCAGCATCTGCCCGGTTTGACGAATGGCGGAACCTCGCAGTTCAGCGCGACTGCCACCCCGGGCGTGTCGCGAAAAGCGGCGCCCTACTTGGTGAGGGTGAACTGGGCGACGTTCGAGATCCCTTTACGGAAGAGGCCCCCGCAGCCGGTGAGGTAGCGCATGAACCGGTCGTAGACTTCTTCGGACTGGATGGCGATAGCGCGTTCGCGATTGGCCTCCAGATTGGCCGCCCACATGTCCAGAGTCCGCGCGTAATGCGGCTGCAGATATTGGGTCTGCTCGAGCGAGAAACCACTGTCGCGTGACTTGTCGACGATATCGGGTTCGCCGCACATCTGCCCGCCGGGGAAGATCTCCTTGCCGAGGAAGTGGAAGAAACGCAGATCTGTCATGGTGATCGGGATGCCACGCTCTTTCCATTGCGACTGCGGATACGTGAAGATGCTGTGCATCAGCATCCGGCTGTCATCGGGGAGGGTCTTGTAGGCCCAGTCCCAGAACGCGGGCCAACGTTCCTTCTTGAACGCGTCGAAGGCCTCGAAGCTGATGATCCGATCGACGTGGTCGTCGAACTCTTCCCAGCCCTGCAGACGGGCCTCGGCCCGCCGCGTGGTCGGGATCGCGGCCAGCCTTTCTTTGGTGCGCGCGTAGTGATTTCGGCTGAGCGTGATACCGATGACATTCACGTCGTATTTCTCAACCGCTCGGACCACTGCTCCGCCCCAGCCGCATCCGACGTCGAGCAGCGTCATTCCCGGCTCGAGGTTCAGCTTGTCCAGCCCGAGATCCAGCTTGGCAAGCTGCGCCTCTTCCAGCGTCATGTCGTCGTTCTTGAAGTAGGCGCAGGTGTAGACCATGTTGGGGTCTAAGAACAACGCGAAGAAGTCGTCCGAAATGTCGTAAGTAGCCTGCGACTCTTCGTAATACGGCTTCAGGTTCGCCACCATCACGTCCTTCCAGTGTGTTAACGCTACAACGCAACGAGACACGCGCGAAACTCGCGACGAACTGAAAACGCCGAAGCCGCCTGCTCGACTCTGGCTCAGCTGGCCTCGGCGAAATTGCCCGTCAAAATACCGATCACCGGATCCCACAGCTGCTGTGGCAGATCATGTCCCATCCCGTCGAATAACACCAATCGGGCGCCACTTATTGCGCGCGCGATCGCACGTCCGCCGAAAGGCCGCATGAGTTTGTCGGCCCGACCGTGGATGACAACCGTCGGTGCCACGATGCGCCGGTTGTGGTGCACCAGGCTCCCGCTTCCCAGGATTGCGCTGAATTGCCCGGCGATGCCTTGCGGGTAGTAGTCGCGGTCGTATCCCTCGGCGGCCTCGGCGCGAACCTGCTCGTCGGGTATGCGGTAGCGGGGGCTGCCGATGATCCTGCTCACCCGGACCGCGTTGTCCAGGATGACGTCGCGGGGCGAGCTCGGTGGCGGGCCCTTGATCAGCGCCAGCAGTGCGCGTGGCGCCGGGGGTGGCAGGAATGCCGAGTTGTTGCTGGAGAAGATGACCCCGAGGGTTCTGGTGCGCTCGGCGAATTGCGCTGCGAAGACCTGGGCGATCATCCCGCCCATCGATGCCCCGACGACGTGGGCCGCCTTGATGCCAAGATGGTCCAGCACGGCCACGGCGTCGTCGGCCATATCCTCGAGCGTGTACGTCGCCTTGCTGCGCAGACCCGCCCAGGAGCGGGCCAACTGCGTGACAAATGGCTGGCCGACACTGCGACGGTCGGTCTTGCCGGACAGGCCGACATCCCGGTTGTCGTAACGGATCACGCGCAGTCCCTGGGCGACCAGCCTCTCGCAGAACTCGGTCCGCCACAGCAGCAGCTGCGCGCCGAGTCCCATGATCAGCAGCACGGGCGGGTCGTCGATATCGCCCATGTCCTCGTAGTAGATCTTCAGGTCGCCTTCGGGTTCGCGCGCGGTGGCCCCGGAACTGGTTCCTGATACTGCAAAACCGGTGCGGATCTGCACTAGACCTCCACGTCGGACTGGTGCTCGCGGCTGACCTCGACCATGAAGTTGGCGAAGTATCCCGTCAGCTGCGGGTCGGACATCATCTGCCATTTCGGTGCCAGCAGCTTCATGTACCGCTCGACGTAGAGGAACTGCTTGCCGATCAACACCAATTCGCGCGGCAGCTTGACGTCGTAGGCGTCGGCCAGCGTCGACAGCTGACGCCCGATGTCGGCATAGGACATGTCGCCCAGCGTCGACATGGTTAGCGGGGTGGCGAAGCGCTCCAGGTCCTTGGCGGCCTCGGCCTCGGGCTTCATGGTGCCGACGGCGCCCATCAGCACGACGATCTTGCCCGCCGCGGCGTGGTCCTTCGTGACCAGCAGGGCGTACACCAATTCGCGCAGCAGCCAACGGGTACGCGGGTCGATGCGGCCCATGATCCCGAAGTCGAAGAAGACGATGCGGCCCTGGTCGTCGACGTACAGGTTGCCCGCGTGCAGGTCGCCGTGGAACAGCCCGTGCCGCAACCCGCCTTCGAAAAGCGAGAACAGCAACGCCTTCACCAGTTCGGTGCCGTCGAACCCGGCCTTGCGAATGGCGGCGACGTCGTCGATGCGGATGCCCTGCACCCGCTCCATCGTCAGCACCCGGTCGCTGGTGAAGTCCCAGTGCACGGTCGGCACCCGGATGTTCTTGCCCAGCGGCGACACATGCAGGTGCGAGACCCACGCCTCCATCGACTGCGCCTCGAGGCGGAAATTGAGCTCCTCGGCCAGGTTGGCGGAGAAGTCGGCGACGACGTCTTGTGCCGAGAGCCGGCGGCCCAACTTGGCCAGTTCGACGGCCTGGGCGAATCGCTTCAGGATCTGCAGGTCGGCGGCGACCCGACGGCGGATGCCCGGACGCTGGATCTTGACGACGACCTCCTCGCCGCTGTGCAGCGTGGCGTAGTGCACCTGAGCGATGGAGGCCGACGCGAATGGAGTTTCGTCCCACTTGGCGAACAGGTCGGCCGGGTCGGCGCCGAGCTCGTCGACGAACAGCTTGTGCACCTCGTCGGGGTCGGCCGGTGGCACCCGGTCGAGCAGGCCACGGAATTCGCGAGACAGCGATTCGCCGAACGCGCCCGGGCTGGACGCGATGATCTGCCCGAACTTCACATACGTCGGACCCAGGTCGGCAAAGGTCTGGGGGAGCTGCTTGATCACCTTCTGCTGCCACCCCCCCTTCGCCGACAGCTTGCTGACGACGCGGCCGGCGGAGCGGGTGAGCTGCCAACTAGTGACTGCGACCCGGGCCGCTTCGACCGGCAACGGCACCCGGTCAAGCTTGGCCACGTCTCGGTGTTTGGTAGAACTCATTCCAGCAGTCTGCCAAACCTGGGCTGTCTAGTCCCAATTCACTCCACGGTGAGCAGGCTTTTTACCCGCTCGCCCCGGGGCTTCACGCCTTGTTCCACGGTGTCACCCAGCCGTCGATTTTCCAGCCCTCCAGCCCAGCGATGAGGTCGTACATCGTGGCTCCGTCGATGGTTTCCCGGACGATGTCGGCGTGCCCGGCGTGGCGCGCCAACTCGTTGATGACGTGCAGGATCACCCAGCGCACCGACCAGGCCTCCAGGTCTTCCGGAAACCATGGAACGTCGCGCGGCACGGGCACCGCCGCGTCGAGGTCCGCGGTCTGGACCAGCCGCAGCGAGGTCGCGTTCTGTTCCTCGAATGCCCGCAGCAGCCCGTCCAGCGTCTCGTCGGACCGCATCACGTGCTGGTCGGAGAACGCCTTGGCGATCTCGTCGGGCGGCCGGGGATCCTTCGGCGGCGCGTCGGGTGCGGCCGCGACACGCGTCATCCAGCTGCCTTGCATGCGTGTCACGTGTTTGACCAGCCCGCCGATGGATAGCGCACTCGCCGACGGCGCCGACCGGGCCTGTTCGTCGGTGAGGCCGTACGCCACGGCGAAGTAGGCACTCTGGTGAAACGCCATGAACTCACGCAGCGCGCTGCGCTCGTCGGCGACGGGCGGGGCAAGGGCGGGCATACTCAGACCTCCCGGTCGATGGGCTGGTCATGGAACTCGTGGTGCAGGTAAAGGTCACGGAGGCAAGCGATTTCGGCGCCATGATGGATCGTTTCTCGATTGATGTGCAACACCAACTCGGTGAGCGGGTAGTCCGCGTAGGGCCCCTCGGCGGGGCCGCAGCGGCGGGCCAGGTCGGCCGCGGACAGCGACCGCACGCCGGTGATCCACGCGGCGTACGCCTGGTCGAGTTGTCGCAGGGCGGTGACAGCGTCGGTCGCGTAATCCCAACTCTGGTAGCTGGCGGGCGGGCCACCGAAATGGTGGTGGTTGCGCATGGCGAACACGCCGACGATGACGTGGGCCATCCGCCAGGCGATCGTGGTGAACGGGGCCGGGCTGGGCGCCGGGAACGCGAAATCCACCGACCCGTCCGGATGCACCGTCCAGCAGCTGGGCACCGGCTGCCAGAAGTACTCGTCGTCGGTGAGGCCGTCCAGACGGGGGCGCAGATATCCGCGCCAGTGCCAGTCGAGCTGGTCTGCCAGTTGCGTGGTCAGGTTCGACATGGCATCGAGTTTTCCAGCAACCGGTGACAAGTGTGCTTTAGCGCAACGCCTTTGTCGCGGCGTTGGGCCGCCGTAAGGTGCGGGCATGCAGCTGATTTCGGCGCAGTCGACCGAACTGTTCGTTGGGCCGCCGGAAGCGCCATTACAGCTGGTCCGGGTCGCTTTCAGCGAGGCAGGCGAGGCGGCGTCGATACGTATCGACGGCGACGGCCTGAGCGGGGAAGCGCCAGCCGACGTCGGCGACGAGGTCGTCGAGATTCCGGTGTCGGTGCAGACCCCAATCGTCGGTCAGCGGCGGGCCGCTCGAGTGCACGCCGGCGGCGCCGGGATGCAGTTCGAGTTCACCGTGGCCGAGCCCGGCTGGACGATGTTCATGGTCAGCCATTTCCACTACGACCCGGTCTGGTGGAACACGCAGGGTGCCTACACCAGCGAGTGGCGCGCAGACCCGCCAGGCCGGCAAGCCAACGCTTTCGAATTGGTGCACGCGCACCTGGAAATGGCCCGCCGCGAGCCCAAGTACAAATTCGTGCTGGCGGAGGTGGATTACCTCAAACCGTATTGGGACACCCACCCCGAGGACCGCGCCGATCTTCGTCGCTTCATCGCCGACGGCCGGGTCGAAATCATGGGCGGCACCTACAACGAACCCAACACCAACCTCACCAGCCCGGAGACGACAATCCGAAACCTGGTGCACGGCATCGGCTTTCAGCGCTACGTTCTGGGTGCCGATCCGGCGACCGCATGGCAGCTCGACGTGTTCGGCCACGACCCGCAGTTTCCCGGAATGGCCGCCGACGCCGGGCTGACGTCGAGTTCGTGGGCCCGCGGACCGCACCACCAATGGGGCCCGACCCACTCCGGCGGCGTCGGCGGCATGCAGTTCTGCAGCGAGTTCGAATGGATCTCGCCCTCCGGCCGCGGCCTGCTCACCCACTACATGCCGGCGCACTATGGGGCCGGCTGGGGGATGGACTCGTCGGCCTCGCTCCAAGAGGCCGAGCAGTCCACGTATGCGCTGTTCGACGAACTCAAGAGGGTCGCGCTGACGCGCAACGTGCTGCTGCCGGTCGGCACCGACTACACCCCGCCGAACAAATGGGTCACCGAAATCCACCGTGACTGGGCCGCGCGTTACACCTGGCCGCGATTCGTGTGCGCGACACCGCGCGAATTCTTCGCGGCGGTGCGCGCCGAGCTGGACGAGCGGGGATCGGTTCCGTCGCCGCAAACCCGCGATATGAACCCGATCTACACCGGCAAGGACGTTTCCTACATCGACACCAAGCAGGCCAACCGGGCTGCCGAAATGGCGGTGCTGGATGCCGAGCGCTACGCAGTGTTCGCCGCGCTGACGACCGGCGCCGCCTACCCGCATGCCGCGCTGGCCAAGGCGTGGGTGCAGCTGGCCTACGGCGCGCACCATGACGCGATCACCGGGTCGGAATCCGACCAGGTCTACCTCGATCTGCTGACCGGCTGGCGCGACGCGTGGGAGCTGGGTCGCGCGGTCCGCGACAACTCCTTGACGGTGCTGTCGCGCGCCGTCAACGTGCCGGCGGGCCCCCACTCCGTTGTGGTGTGGAACGCGCTGACACACCAGCGCACCGACATCGTCACCGCCCGGGTCGAGCCGCCGCCGGCCGCGGGGGTGCGGGTACTCGACGCCGACGGTGTCGAGCTGCCCGCGCTGGTCGAGCACGGCGGGCGGTCGGTCAGCTGGCTGGCCCGCGACGTCCCGTCGCTGGGCTGGCGGGCCTATCGGCTGGTTCCGGTGGACCAGGGCACCGGCTGGGAACCGATGTCCGGACGCGAGATCGAAAATGAGTACTACCGGTTGGCCGCCGACCCGGCCCGGGGCGGGGCGGTGGTGTCACTCATTGCAGACGGCCGCCAGTTGATCGCGGACGGACGGGTGGGTAACGAGCTCGCCGTCTACGACGAATACCCGGCGCACCCGCAGCAGGGTGAGGGCCCTTGGCATCTGCTGCCCAAGGGGCCGGTGGTGTGCTCGTCGGAATCGCCGGCGCGGGTGCGGGCCTATGCCGGACCACTCGGACAGCGGCTGGTCGTGCACGGCCGGATCGGCGAAATGCTGCGCTACACCCAGACCTTGACGCTGTTCAACGGCGTGGCCCGGGTGGACTGCCGCACCACCATCGACGAGTTCACCGGCGAGGACCGCCTGCTGCGGCTGCGCTGGCCGTGTCCGGTGCCGGGCGCCATGCCGGTCAGCGAGGTGGGCGACGCCGTCGTCGGCCGGGGGTTCGCGTTGCTGCACGAAGGATCTCGCTCCGTCGACACCAAGCACCTGCCGTGGACGCTGGACAACCCGGCCTACAGCTGGTTCGGACTCTCGTCTGCTGCGAGGATTCGATTGGGAGACAACGATATTCGTGCGGTCTCCGTGGCCGAAGTGGTGTCGCCGTCGGAAGCGGCGTCCGGGCCGCTGGCGCGCGAGCTGATGGTCGCGCTGGTTCGCGCCGGCGTCACCGCCACCTGCAGCGGTGCCGACAAACCCCGCTACGGCAATCTCGAGGTCGACTCCAACCTGCCCGACGTCCGCATCGCACTCGGCGGGCCCGACCGCAACGCCTTCACCAAAGCGCTGCTGGCCGAAGCCGATCCGGCATACATGAAAGAACTCGACCGCCAGTTGGCGAAGACGGGCCGGGCCAGGTTGTGGGTGCCCGCGGCGACGCCGTTGGCGGCGGCCTGGGTGCCCGGCGCCGACCTGCGTGCGGTGTGCGTGCTGCCGGTGCTGGTGATCGACGGCACCGACGAGCAGTGCCTTGACACCGAAATCGCTTCCGTGGCAGATGATCTCGACGACGCCGAGATCTTCGTCGCCCAGCAGGCCGCGTCGGGAACGCAACATTTCGAATCCCGCACCGTCGCGTTGCTCAACCGCGGCGTGCCGAGCTTCGCCGTCGACACCGAAGGCACGCTGCACACGGCGCTGCTGCGGTCCTGCACCGGCTGGCCGTCGGGCACCTGGATCGACGAGCCACGCCGCACCGCGCCAGACGGCTCGAACTTCCAACTCCAGCACTGGACACACCATTTCGACTACGCGCTGGCCTGCGGCGACGGCGACTGGCGGCATGCCCGGATCCCGATGCGCAGCGCGCAGTTCTCCCATCCACTGCGCGCGGTCTTCCCAGACCAGCGACGCGGCAGCCTGCCGCCCGCCGGATCGCTGCTGCACGTCGAGCCCGCCGACGCGGTGCACCTCGGGGCGTTCAAGGCGGCCGGCAACCCGCTGACTGCCGGTCGCGCCGAGCCCGCCGACCCGGGCGTGGTGGCGCTGCGGCTGGTCGAAACGACGGGTTCGCGCGCCACCGTCTCGATCGGCTCCGCGCTCGGCAAGCTGGACCGGATGCAGCTCGCCGACCTGCTGGAGACGCCGCAGTCGCGCAAGCGAGCTGTCGAGTTGCACGGCTATCAGGTCGCCACCGTGCTGGCCCGGCTGCAGATCCCCAAGGCATTCGACGATGCGACCGCGCTGGGCCCGGACGCCGAGATCGCTCAGCCGCTATACGCGCGCTACTGGCTGCACAATCGCGGCCCCGCCCCCCTGGGCGGCCTGCCGGCCGTCGCACACCTGCACCCGCAGCGGCTCACCGCCGAGCCGGGCAGTGCGGTGGCGTTGCGGCTCACTGCGGCCAGCGACTGCACCGATGCGGAGCTATCCGGCACTGTCGTGCTGGCGTGTCCGGACGGCTGGACGGCGGCGCCCGCCGAGTTACCCTTCACGCTGGGCAGTGGCGAGCACCGGGAGGCCGACGTGCGGGTGGCGATTCCGGTCGATGCCGACCCCGGTCTGTACCCGATCCGGGCGCAGCTGCGGGTCAGCGGGGCTGAAGTTCCGGCGGCCTGGCGTCAGACGGTCGAGGACGTGTGCGTCGTGGAAGTCGGTGCCGTCCGGGACACTGAGCTGGTCTACCTCGCCGACGGGCCCGGCGAGGTCGCGCTGCGCGCCGGTGAGACGGCGCGGCTTTCCGTGACGATAGGCAGCCACGCCGGGGCGGACTTGTCGGCCGAGGCGCATCTGATCAGCCCCTGGGGTACCTGGGAGTGGATCGGCCCGGCCTCGCTCGGCACGGTCCTGCCCGCCCGCGGCACCGTCGAACTCGGCTTCGGCGTCAGCCCACCGGCGTGGCTGGAGCCCGGCGAGTGGTGGGCCGTGATCCGGGTCGGCTGCGCCGGCCGGCTGATCTATTCGCCCGCGGTCAAGGTGACCGTGACATGAGCGTGTATCCGGTTGCCACCGTCGCGGGCACGCCCGTCGGGGTCGAGGAGGTCGACGCGGCCGAGGCGCGATTGCGCAACGGCCCCCGCGCGGCGGCGCTGCCGGCCCGCGGCACCAGCGAGGGCCGCCAATTGCGGCGCTGGCTCACGCAACTCCTGGTGACCGAACGCGTGGTTGCCGCCGAGGTCGTCGCGCGCGGATTGACCGTGCGCGACGCGCCGTCCGAGGCCGAGCTACTGCCCGACGTGACGGCCCGGCTGGAGATCGGCAGCGTGGCGGCGGCGGCGCTGGCGGACCCACGGGCCCGGGCGTTGTTCGCCGACGTGACCGCGGCGGTCCGGGTCGGCGACCGGGAGGTGGCCGACTACCACGCCCGCAATCCGCTGCGGTTCGCCGCGGCGGGGCCCGACCCTTGCGGCTGGCGCGCGCCGTCTTGCGTCGGGCCGCCGCTGGCCCAGGTGCGCTCGGCGATCACCGAGCACCTGTGTGGCGCCGCGCGCCGTCGTGCCTTCCGGGTGTGGCTGGACGCCCGACGGGCGGCGCTGGTCGAGCTCGCTGCAGGCTACGAGCACCCCGGCGACCCGCGCCAACCCGACAACACCCATCGGCACTGATCGTCCATGCTCACTTTATGTTTGGACATCGGCGGCACGAAAATCGCTGTGGGCCTTGCCGATTCCGGCGGAGCGCTCGTTCACAACGCCGTCCGGCCCACCCCGGCGGGCGCGTCGGCCGAACAGGTGTGGGACGTGATTGCCGCGATGATCGCCGAGGCGTTGGGCGCGGCCGGCGGTGCCGTCAGCGCGGTGGGCATCGCTTCGGCCGGGCCCATCGACCTGCCCAGCGGAACCGTCAGTCCGATCAACATCAAAGGCTGGCAACGCTTTCCGTTGCGGGACCGAGTCGCGGCCGCTGTGCCGGGCGTGCCGGTACGGCTGGGCGGCGACGGCGTATGCATGGCGTTGGGGGAGCATTGGCACGGCGCGGGACGCGGTGCGGGCTTTCTGCTGGCCATGGTGGTGTCCACCGGCGTGGGCGGCGGATTGGTGCTCAATGGCTCGCCCTACACCGGGCGCAGCGGCAATGCCGGACATGTCGGTCATGTGGTGGTCGAAGAGGGCGGCGAGCGGTGTGCCTGCGGGGGTCGCGGCTGCGTCGAGACGGTTGCGGCTGGGCCGTGGCTGGTGCGCTGGGCGCGGGTCAACGGTTGGTCCGCACCGGCCGGCGCCGGCGCGCGGGAGCTGGCCGCCGCCGCGGCGGCCGGGGATGCGATCGCGCTGCGCGCATTTCAGCGGGGCGCCACCGGGCTCGCGGCCATGATCGCCTCGGTGGCCGCGGTGTGCGATCTGGACCTGGTGATCATCGGGGGAGGAGTCGCCAAATCCGGTCGCCTGCTCTTCGACCCGCTGCGCGCGGTGCTGGCCGACTACGCCGGGCTGGATTTTCTGTCTGGCCTGCGTGTGGTGCCGGCCGCCCTCGGCGGCGAGGCCGGCCTGGTCGGCGCGGCCCGGCTCGCGGGCCTCTAGCCAACCGCGCTGCGCTGCATGTGTTTTCGTCCCCAGTCGCACAAGCTCGCCAGCACCGGCCCCAGGGTCATGCCGTACTCGGAAATCGAGTAGTGCACACAGGGCGGAACGGTGCGGGCGTCGTGGCGTTCGATGATCCCGGCGTCGACCAGCTCGTGCAGGTGGCGGATCAGCATCCGCTCGGTGATGCCCGGGATGCTGCGCCGCAGCTCGGCAGTGCGCAGCGGGCCGTCGCACAGCCGCCAGAGGATGGTGCCCTTCCAGCGGCCGTCGATCACCGACAGCGCGGCGTCGATCGGGCAGTCGCTGACTTCTTTTTTCGATACCGGCATCGCAGCTCCAAGCCTCGCAAGTATGCTGACCAATTTGTCAGTACCTTGATATTTGTCAGCATAACAGTCAGGGTCGTCCTCATGAGCGACATCCTGAACGCGGTTGCGGTTGTGGTCACCGGCCCGATGGTGGGGGTGGAGTTATCGGTCGCGGCGTTCTTCAATCCACTGTTCGCGCGGTTACCCGACGATGCCTTCCGCGCGGCGCGCGGGCGGGCCAGCCGGGTCCTGGGTGCGGTGATGCCGTTCTGGTACATGGGCACCCTGCTGGTCTTGGCCGTCACCGCCGTCCGCGCCGGGGGCGGGACGAGCGGCTGGCTGTGTGGCATCGCCACGGGTCTGCTGGCCGCCGTCGTGCTGTTGACCGTGACAATGCTGGTGCCGATCAACAATCGCATCGCGAAGTGGCCGGTCACCGGGGAGATCTCTCGTGAGCTTGCGGCCCGCTGGGACCGTCTGCACTGGCTGCGGGTGCTTGTTCTGCTGGCGCTGTTTGCTCTGCTGAGCGTCGCCGTCACCTGAGATCCGCCGTTTTGGTGAGCGGGGCTTGTCAGGCTATTCTTGGTCCCGATCCACCGAAGACCGTCGGTCACCGAGCAATCGGTCGAAGGTCCGGGAACATCCCGGCGGCCCACGCAGGAGGACGAGGCATTACCGCCGGCGCCCGCGCCGGTGTATCCCAACGCCCCGTGCCGCTTCCTGCGCCGGGGCGTTCGTCGTTCCTCGGGTGATCACCGACGACACGTCTAACCGTGACTTTTCACCGAGGAGGTATGCATGGCCAGAGCCGACAAGGCCACCGCCGTTGCGGACATTGTCGAGCAGTTCAGCGCCTCGACCGCGACCGTGATCACCGAATACCGCGGCCTGACGGTCGCCAACCTGGCCGAGCTGCGCCGCTCGTTGGCGGGTTCAGCCACCTACACCGTGGCCAAGAACACGCTGATCAAGCGGGCGGCTTCGGAAGCGGGGATCGAGGGTCTCGACGAGCTCTTCGCGGGTCCGACGGCCATCGCGTTCGTCAGCGGCGAGGCCGTCGACGCCGCCAAGGTCATCAAGACCTTCGCCAAGGACAACAAGGCGCTGGTCATCAAGGGTGGCTACATGGACGGCCACGCGTTGTCGGTGGCCGAGGTCGAGCGCATCGCCGACCTGGAATCCCGCGAGGTCCTGCTGGCCAAGCTGGCCGGTGCCATGAAGGGCAACCTCGCCAAGGCCGCCGGCCTGTTCAACGCGCCGGCCTCGCAGTTCGCCCGCCTCGCGGCCGCCCTGCAGGAGAAGAAGGCGGCCGAGCCGGCTGCCGCACCCGCGGCGGCCCCGGCCGCAGAACCCGCTCCGGAAGCATCCGCTTCGGAAGCACCCGCCGAGACACCGGCTGAAGCCGAATAAAACCAACCCGATACCAGGGAAAACAAGGAAGGACCCACACCATGGCAAAAATCTCTACCGACGACCTGCTTGACGTCTTCAAGGAAATGACCCTGTTGGAGCTCTCGGACTTCGTGAAGAAGTTCGAGGACACCTTCGAGGTCACCGCGGCCGCCCCGGTCGCCGTCGCCGCTGCCGGTGGCGCCGCCGCCGGTGGCGCGCCCGCCGAGGCCGCCGAGGAGCAATCGGAGTTCGACGTCATCCTCGAGGCCGCCGGCGACAAGAAGATCGGCGTCATCAAGGTCGTCCGCGAGATCGTCTCCGGCCTGGGCCTGAAAGAGGCCAAGGACCTGGTCGACGGCGCACCCAAGCCGCTGCTGGAGAAGGTCGCCAAGGAAGCTGCCGAGGAGGCCAAGACCAAGCTCGAGGCCGCGGGCGCGACCGTCACCGTCAAGTAGTTCAACTCGCGCGAAACCCCCGGGGCCATGGTCCCGGGGGTTTCGTGTGTTCAGCCGTAAAACGCCGACCGCACTGACTGTGCCACCCGATCTGCTGAATCGCCCAGGGCGACAAGCAGATTCGAGGTCATCGCGTTGAGCACCGGTGCGATCGCCGATCCGTCGTCGCCGTAATACCCGGCCAGCTCGAGCATGACGAAACCGTGTATCGACGCCCAGAACTGGGCCGCGGTGGCCACCACGGACGCGTCGTCGTCTGCACCACCCACGGTGATCCGGCCGGCCAGCATGCACCGGCGCACCACCCGCACCACGTGCGCGAAGCTGGGGTGGTGCTGCTCGATCTCGGCGACCGTGAGCGTCAGGACATTGCCGGCGGGCGCGTTGATGCCGTGCGCGCTGGTGCTACCGAACATCAGGCGATACATGTGTGGCCGCTCAATGGCGTAGCGGCGGTAGGCGGCGCCGACAACGAACAGATCGGCGACCGGGTCGGCGGTCTGTGGCACCGTCTGGGCGGCGTCGAACTGTCGCAACCCCTCTTCGGCGACCGCGGCGATCAGTGCTCGCATCCCGCCGAAGTGGGTGTACACCGACATCGTCGAGGTCCCCGCGGCGCCGGCCACCTTTCGGGTCTGCAGCGCGTCGGGCCCGTGGTCGTCGAGCAGGCCGACCGCGGCGTGCAGCATCTCGTCGCGAACAGTGCGCTGAATTTCCGAAGTCATCTCTCCAACCATCTCCGATGAAGCCTTGCCATCTTCTCACCGCCGGCGTACGGTCACGATAACGCTGAAATATCAATGTTATAGGAGCTCAGCAATGACTTCCACACAAACCGCCAAATCCGAGAACCCTTATCTCGAGGGCTTCCTGGCGCCGGTGGCCGCCGAAGTGACCGCGACCGATCTCCGCGTCACCGGGCAGATCCCGGAGCACCTGGACGGGCGCTACCTGCGCAATGGGCCCAACCCCGCAGCGGAGGTCGACCCGGCGAGCTATCACTGGTTCACCGGCGACGCGATGGTGCACGGGGTGGCGCTGCGCGATGGCAAGGCCTGCTGGTATCGCAACCGCTGGGTGCGCACCCCACCCGTGTGCGCGGCGCTGGGCGAGTCCGAGCCCCAGGGGCTCGACCCGCGGGCCGGGATGCTGTCGGTCGGCCCGAACACCAACGTGTTGACCCACGCCGGGCGGACACTGGCGCTCGTCGAGGGGGGTGGAGCCAACTACCAGCTCACCGACGACCTGGACACCGTCGGCACCTGCGACTTCGACGGGACACTGGGCGGCGGCTACACCGCCCATCCGCACCGGGATCCGCACACCGGCGAACTGCATGCGGTGTCCTACTGCTTCGGACGCGGGCGCACCGTGCAGTACTCGGTGATCGACACCGCCGGCCATGCGCGCCGCACCGTCGACATCGAAGTGAGCGGGTCGCCGATGATGCACGACTTCTCGCTGACGGATAAGTACGTGGTGATCTACGACCTGCCGGTGACGTTCGACCCGGTCCAGGTCGTGGCGGCCAACGTGCCGCGCTGGCTGAGTCTGCCGGCCCGCCTGGTGCTGCAGTCGCTGATCGGCCGGGTTCCGATCCCCAGTCCGCTGATGACGGCGATCAACCGCAACCGGCAGCCGATGAACCGGATGCCCTACAGCTGGAAGGACAGCTACCCGGCGCGTATCGGGGTGATGCCCCGCGAAGGGGGCAACGACGACGTGCGCTGGTTCGACATCGAGCCCTGCTACGTCTACCACCCGCTCAACGCCTACTCCGAGATGCGGGATGGGGCGGAGGTCCTGGTGCTCGACGTGGTCCGCTACGCCCGGATGTTCGACCGCGACCTTCGCGGCCCCGGCGACAGCCGACCGGTGCTGGACCGCTGGACCATCAACCTGACGACCGGCGCGGTCGCTACCGAATGCCGCGACGACCGTCCCCAGGAGTTTCCCCGGATCGACGAGACCCTGCTGGGCGGACGGCACCGGTTCGGCTATGCCGTCGGCATCGAAGGCGGCTTCCTGACGGGCGGCGCAACCGAGATGACCAGCGCGCTCTACAAGCACGACTATGCGACGGGCTCCAGCGAGGTCGCGTCCCTCGACGCAGACCTGTTGCTCGGCGAGATGTCCTTTGTGCCGAATCCGGCGCACGGCTCACGGCAGCGTGCCGAGGACGATGGCGTCCTGATGGGCTACGGCTATCACCGGGGCCGTGACGAAGGGCAATTGCTGCTGCTGGACGCCCAGACGCTCGACTCGATTGCCACCGTCCACCTGCCGCAGCGCGTACCGATGGGCTTCCACGGCAACTGGGCTCCGGTCATCTGACCCCTTTACCGCCACTGTCTTGACCGTTAGCCTGCCTGAAGGGGTGGGGTCTCGAGTCTGCTAATTTTTCGCTCCGGTGCCGTGCAACCACTGCTGCGCGGTCCCAGGCGTGCGCTACAGTGACTCAAGCCACATAAAGGGGCAGGTGGCAGCAGGTGCGTCGACGGAAGGACTCCCTATGGGCATCGCTATCGAGGTCAGTGGTCTGACCAAGTCCTTCGGATCCTCGAGGATTTGGGAAGACGTGAACCTAGACATCCCCGCGGGGGAGGTCAGCGTCTTGCTGGGGCCGTCGGGTACCGGCAAGTCCGTGTTCCTGAAGTCCCTGATCGGCCTCCTTCGTCCGGAACGTGGCTCGATCATCATCGATGGCACCGACATCATCGAATGCTCGGCCAAGGAGCTCTACGAGATCCGCACGCTGTTCGGCGTCATGTTCCAGGACGGCGCGCTGTTCGGTTCGATGAACCTCTACGACAACACCGCCTTCCCGCTGCGCGAGCACACCAAGAAAAAGGAAGGCGAGATCCGTGACATCGTCATGGAGAAGCTCGAAATGGTCGGCCTCGGCGGTGACGAGAGAAAATTCCCCGGCGAGATCTCCGGCGGTATGCGCAAGCGCGCCGGCCTGGCCCGCTCGTTGGTGCTCGACCCGCAGATCATTCTCTGCGACGAGCCCGACTCGGGGCTGGACCCGGTCCGTACCGCCTACCTGAGCCAGCTGATCCTCGACATCAACGCCCAGATCGACGCGACCATCCTCATCGTGACGCACAACATCAACATCGCCCGCACCGTGCCGGACAACATGGGCATGCTGTTCCGCAAGCACCTGGTCATGTTCGGCCCGCGCGAGGTGCTGCTGACCAGCGATGAGCCGGTGGTGCGGCAGTTCCTCAATGGCCGCCGCATCGGCCCGATCGGCATGTCCGAAGAAAAGGACGAGGCGACCATGGCCGAGGAGCAAGCCATGGTCGATGCGGGTCACCACGACGGCGGCACGGAGGAAATCGCGGGTGTGCCGCCCCAGATCGTCGCCACGCCGGGGATGCCGGAACGCAAAGCGGTCGCTCGGCGCCAGGCCCGAGTCCGGGAGATGTTGCACACGCTGCCGAAGAAGGCGCAGACGGCGATCCTCGACGACCTCGAGGGCACGCACAAGTACCAAGCGCACGAGCTCGGCGGCTAGCCGCAATCGTCTGATCGTCCCGCCTGATCGCCACGGCTTGCCGGGCCGGGTTCAGCGGTGTGTCTAAAAACTGCAGCCACAGGATTTTCCTGACAACTTGCCGCGCCTTCCTCTTGACGAAAAGGCGTCCACAGGTCAATCTGTTGGGCAGAATGTACCCACGGGAAAGTCGAGATGCCAGCCAGCGCCGCTCTCCCCTGGATGGGTAGTTGAGGAATGCGCGCGCCTGCGCTATTGTTGGACGTTGCGCTGGCTACTTCCTGCCCACCTCACACCCGCCACTTGACACCGTGGTCTTAGCCTGAGCCCCCTCTGCGGCTCAGCTATTTAGTTGCGCGCGTGAGGTTCGGGTAGATCGTTCGCCGGCTTAACCGAAACAATTCGCGGCGAACAGGTCCGGTGGCCCCGGTTTTCGTGAGTCGCACGAGGTGCTGGAAGGATGCATCTTGGCAGTTTCTCGCCAGAGCAAGACGGACTCCTCTACTTCTAACAATTCCGTGCCCGGAGCACCTGACCGAGTTTCTTTCGCCAAGCTCCGCGAACCGCTCGAGGTTCCGGGGCTTCTCGACGTGCAGACCGACTCGTTTGAGTGGTTGATCGGCTCGCCGCGTTGGCGCGAGATCGCCACCGGTCGCGGCGACGTCAACCCGGTTGGTGGCCTCGAAGAGGTGCTGTACGAGTTGTCGCCGATCGAGGACTTCTCGGGCTCAATGTCGCTGTCGTTCTCCGACCCCCGCTTCGACGAAGTCAAGGCGCCGGTCGACGAGTGCAAAGACAAGGACATGACGTACGCGGCCCCGTTGTTCGTCACGGCCGAGTTCATCAACAACAACACCGGTGAGATCAAGAGCCAGACGGTCTTCATGGGTGACTTCCCGATGATGACCGAAAAAGGCACGTTCATCATCAACGGGACCGAGCGCGTCGTGGTCAGCCAGCTGGTCCGGTCGCCCGGTGTGTACTTCGACGAGTCGATCGACAAGTCGACCGAGAAGCTGCTGCACAGCGTCAAGGTGATTCCGAGCCGTGGCGCGTGGCTGGAGTTCGACGTCGACAAGCGCGACACCGTCGGTGTACGCATCGATCGCAAGCGCCGTCAGCCGGTCACCGTGCTGCTCAAGGCGCTGGGCTGGACCAGCGAGCAGATCCACGAGCGATTCGGCTTCTCCGAGATCATGATGTCGACGCTGGAGAAAGACAACACCGCGGGCACCGACGAGGCGCTGCTGGACATCTACCGCAAGCTGCGTCCGGGCGAGCCGCCGACCAAGGAGTCCGCGCAGACCCTGCTGGAGAACCTGTTCTTCAAGGAGAAGCGCTACGACCTGGCCCGCGTGGGCCGCTACAAGGTCAACAAGAAGCTCGGGCTGAACGCCGGCAAGCCGATCACGTCGTCGACGCTGACCGAAGAAGACGTCGTCGCCACCATCGAGTACCTGGTGCGCCTGCACGAGGGCCAGTCGACCATGACGGTTCCCGGCGGCACCGAGGTTCCGGTGGAGACCGACGACATCGACCACTTCGGCAACCGCCGCCTGCGCACCGTCGGTGAGCTGATCCAGAACCAGATCCGGGTCGGCATGTCCCGGATGGAGCGGGTCGTCCGCGAGCGGATGACCACGCAGGACGTCGAGGCCATCACGCCGCAGACCCTGATCAACATCCGGCCGGTCGTCGCCGCGATCAAGGAGTTCTTCGGCACCAGCCAGCTGTCCCAGTTCATGGACCAGAACAACCCGCTGTCGGGTCTGACCCACAAGCGCCGGTTGTCGGCCCTGGGCCCGGGTGGTCTGTCGCGTGAGCGCGCGGGCCTCGAGGTTCGTGACGTGCACCCGTCGCACTACGGCCGCATGTGCCCGATCGAGACCCCTGAGGGTCCCAACATCGGTCTGATCGGTTCGCTGTCGGTGTACGCGCGGGTCAACCCGTTCGGGTTCATCGAGACGCCGTACCGCAAGGTGGTCGACGGTGTGGTCACCGACGAGATCCAGTACCTGACCGCCGACGAGGAGGACCGCCACGTCGTGGCGCAGGCCAACTCGCCGATCGACGCGAACGGCCGGTTCGAAGAGTCGCGCGTTCTGGTTCGCCGGAAGGCGGGCGAGGTCGAGTACGTGCCGTCCTCCGAGGTCGACTACATGGACGTCTCGCCGCGCCAGATGGTGTCCGTGGCCACGGCCATGATCCCGTTCCTCGAGCACGACGACGCCAACCGTGCCCTGATGGGTGCCAACATGCAGCGCCAGGCGGTTCCGCTGGTGCGCAGCGAGGCTCCGCTGGTCGGCACCGGTATGGAGCTGCGCGCCGCGATCGACGCCGGCGATGTCGTCGTCGCCGAGAAGGCGGGCGTCATCGAGGAGGTGTCCGCCGACTACATCACCGTGATGGCCGACGACGGCACCCGGCACACCTACCGGATGCGCAAGTTCGCCCGGTCCAACCACGGCACCTGCGCCAACCAGTCGCCGATCGTCGACGCGGGAGACCGGGTCGAGGCCGGACAGGTGGTCGCCGACGGTCCTTGCACCGAAAACGGTGAGATGGCGCTGGGCAAGAACCTGCTCGTGGCGGTCATGCCGTGGGAAGGCCACAACTACGAGGACGCGATCATCCTCTCCAACCGCCTGGTTGAAGAGGACGTGCTCACCTCGATCCACATCGAAGAGCACGAGATCGATGCCCGCGACACCAAGCTGGGCGCCGAGGAGATCACCCGGGACATCCCGAACGTCTCCGACGAGGTGCTCGCCGACTTGGACGAGCGGGGCATCGTGCGGATCGGTGCCGAGGTTCGTGACGGCGACATCCTGGTCGGCAAGGTCACCCCGAAGGGTGAGACCGAGCTGACGCCGGAGGAGCGGCTGCTGCGGGCGATCTTCGGTGAGAAGGCCCGTGAGGTCCGCGACACCTCGCTGAAGGTGCCGCACGGCGAGTCCGGCAAGGTGATCGGCATTCGAGTGTTCTCTCGCGAGGACGA
>CAWFHQ010000003.1:0-1269603 GCA_963815705.1 uncultured Actinomycetota bacterium | reverse complement strand
CGGCTTTCGGCCGGACGCTCGCAACGATGCGGCAACTGACCCAAATGCGCGCGCAGACTCGGCATCGAACACCAGCACGTCGAAGTCCGACTCCGCCTGCTGCAAATGCGCCTGGCGTGCCGCGCGCTCTGCGTCGGCATGGGCGACATGCGGCCCCACCGACAGCTCGGCCAACGTGATCGCGCTGATCACGGCCTCGTCGGGAAGAGCTGCGGGGTCGCCGATGCGCCCCAGCAGGATCACCGTTGACGTGTCGAGCATCCCCCTCGAGGCCGGCTCAGGGGTCACAGCGATGGATCAATGACGGTGTCGATGTCGCGGCGCAGCGCGTCGGGGTCAACGCGAGGCAACCCTTTCCTGCGCTCAATGAGTTCGACAGGTCTGGCGCTGCGGCGTGGCAGCGGGCGCAACTCGGCGACTGCGCGCCCGTCGCGGGTGACGATCACGCGTTCGCCGCGCTCCACACGGTCCAGCACCTCTCCCCCTTTGTTACGGAGATCGCGCACGGTTACTGACTCCACAGCCGCAGTGTATCACCGGTGAGACAGGTCAATCCGGCCTGAACGGGCGCAGGTGACAGATTCTGAGCGCAGCGACTAAAGCGCTGGCGTCGCACTCAGCGAAGAAATGCGAAAGCGCCGACCCTCGTCACAGCACGGCATCAGGCATCGAGACTGCCTGCCTGTGTAGGCACTGGCGCTTTGGATCAATGTTCCCCACATTAGGTCGACGGAAGGTTCAAACGGCGGGCGAGATCCGGCCCGCCGACTTCCCGGATGAAGTCCGGGTCGCCACACACGACGAGTTGATCGCGGGCACGGGACAGGCCGACGTAGAGGCGTTCGCGGGAGCGTTCGAACGCAGACACCTCGTTGACGACGAGCACGACTGCGCGGCGCTCGAGGCCCTTGAAGCCGAGGACATGGCCATAGAAAACCTGGTCGGCATCCCAGAAGCTGTCCCAGTAGGCGGCGTTGCCGGCGGCCTGGCGTTCCTTCTGTTCGGGGTGGCGGGTGCCGGTGGTCAGTAGCGCGACGTCTTCTGGGCGCCATCCCTCCTCCAGGAGCAACTCGACCTCGTCGTCGCCGGCGTTCATCGCGTCGTCTCGCGAGCAGGCGACGAACTTCACCGCGGGCCCCTCGCCGCCGAGGAAGCGCATCGGCTGACCGACGAGCGGCTGGAACGCATTCGCGATCTGGCGGGTGTTGCGCAGGTTGTGGTCGAGGACCAGCGGTACGAGCGGCACCGGCGGAGAGCCGTGCCGGCTGAAGACACGCTGACCTTCGTCGGTGAAGACGTAAAGGCCACCGGTTTCGTCGTCCTTGAGGGCCGCGAGCAGCGGGTCCCACCATGCGTCGGCGAAGTCCTGGGCCTCGTCGACGACGATCGAGTCGAACCGGTGGCCGGGCTCGAGTTGTGCTGCCAGATCAGCCATTTGAAGCGGCAGGTCGTGTTCCCAGAACTGCACGGTCTCCTCGGTGCGCAAGGATTCGTCGGGCCCTTCGGGTGCTCCCCACAGCATGCCGAGGGCGTGGAACTCGCCGACGTAGGCCAGTTGCTGGCGGCGCCGCCAATTGGCGGTGATGCGCTCCAGGTAGGAGGCCAGGCCGTGGGAGTAGCAGAGCAGGGCCACGCGCTGGCCCTTCGCGGAAAGCCGACGGGCCTGTTCCACCGCGAGAAAGGTCTTGCCGCTGCCCGCTCCCCCGCGGATCTCAACGCGGTTCAGCAGTTGGATGGCGTCGAGGATGACGGCCTGATGTTCGGTCAGCGCGTCGGCGGCGTCATCACTGGCCAGCGCGCGAGCGACGACGCTTCGTTGCGGTAATCCCCTGCCGCTCAAGGCCGTTGAGAGCTGCTCGATGCCCTGCCGAGTCAGCAACGGGCGGTCGAGCTCCTGTCGGAGGAGGACGTGTTTGAGCTTGTCGACGAGCGTCGGGAGGTCGTTGCGGTCGATGACCTTCCACCGCGGGCACTCCGGCAACGCGAAATCGTCGGCGATCTGCGCGTTCGGCAGGACTACTACGTGGTCCCAGCGCAGCCGGCCCTGAGTCCAGCGGTCGTCCTTCTCAATGAATTCGCGCAGCGCATAGCAAGCATCGCGGGCCTGGCGGACCGGATCGATCTTGTGGTCATCGCCGCGCCGCCGCTGCCACCACGTGTCACCGTCGTGCCAGACGTCGCCGCCCTTGACCTCGAGACAGACAATGCCGGCGCCCTCGATCGCGACGACGAAATCCACCTCATGGTCCTTGAGGTGGTCGGTGACACGCTGGCTAGGGATTACCAGGTCGTTGGCCTGAAGCTGTTCTTGCAGGGTTCGGTAGACCTTGCGCTCGGCCTCGTTGGCGAGGCGCGGCGTCTCCTCCGGGGGCGAGGTCATGGCAGCAGCCTGGCTGCAATGCAGCAGATGTGCCGCTCGGCATGTTTGGTGCTTACCGATGTCGTGGCTACCCCCACCACCCGATTGAACAACACGAGAAGGACGGCAGGGAGGTATACCCGCACCTACGGTCTTGTCGGTGGCCGAACGTAACGTCCACGGACCAGCGACTCAGCGGGGAGGCCGCGTTGACCTCCAGCTACTGCACGAGTGCGTCAACGTCCGTCGTACTGTGGCAAAAGGTTCGTCGTACTGGCAAAAGACGGAGGGGAGATTGCTATGAGTGATGAGCAAGATGCAGTATTGCCGGTGTATGCGCTGGCGACTCGGGAAGTACGCGTGCCTGGCGTCGGACTGGACGGTTCGATGAGTCCTGCGCGGCTTGCAGAGCTGAGAACGGTACTCGCCGCTATGGCCGATGCTCCTATCGTTACGTTGGAAGCGCTTTCAGTGCCACGGGACCTCGATCGCAGTCACGGGATCGCACTGCATGCTGCCAGCCCTCTGGCAAACCATCTGACTAACCTGATTACGAACACCTCCAGAACCACGTCAGCGGCATCGCAAGCCACAGCTACGGGCGAAGTCCTCTATCGGATGGTCGTACCCGCCAAGATTGCCGGTCAATTCACCAACGACGCAATCAAGCCCATGGTTTCCAAAGCGGCAAAGGGCGGCCGCAATCTTCGAAATGCCTTGGACGACAGCATAAAACGTCGTGATGCTGACGGTGACTCCGGTCAGCCCGTGGCCATCAGCTGCTCGTTGGTCGGCACCGTGGTCCACGGCAGCGTCGTGATTAACAGCTCTTCCGCCAAGCCCCGTCCCGTTCGGGCCGAAGCCGTGTAATTGAGCGTTACGACTCGCTTCGAGATGCGCCAGGCCTTCACGCCGGTCAGATCACGAGTTTCCCAGTCCGGACTCATAGCACGCGCGGCATAGAGCGCATCATCAGACAAGAGGCGATCATCGTAGTCGTAGGACAAGATCCATCGGTACTGCATCTCGCGACGCAGATATTCTGCTAACCGATAGTGCTTTAGGCCCGCGGTCCAGAAGAGGTCAGCACTCGCTTGGGTTTTCTCGCCGTCGAAGGACCTCGGGTAGAGCTTGCCCGACTTCGAAAGGTAAGGCGGATCCAAGTAGGCGACGACGCGATTCGGTAGCAATGTCTTGTAGTGCGAGGCGACACCGCGAAGCGTGGACCTCCAGTCTGATCTCCAAACGTCCACAAGCCTTTTCGTATCATAAAGGTGGCCAACGAATTTAAGGCGCTCAGCGAGGTCGGCCAGATTGAATCGGCAGCCGATGTCGTACGCCGACGTTTGAGCACGTCCGCCGATGGGGCCGGCATGACCGTGGAGGATCCCCGAAAATGTCGTCCTGTTCAGGAACAGGCACTTGGTGGCGAGTTCAAGTTCCTCCGTTTGGCGTCTCATGATTGGCGGCGCCGACCACGCGCGCCAATGATCCCAGCGCTCGAGCGCAGTCGAGCCTCCGGCAGCGATGTATGTTGCGTGCTCGTCAGAGATGCGGTCGATAAGCTCCTGGGTCCGTGACGCCGCAACTTGCCAGAATGCGGCGACCATCGGGTCGGCTTCCGCAAGAAGCGCGCGTTCAACAACGCCGGCACCGAGTAGCCGAAGGGTAGTTGCTGCTCCGCCGGCGAACGGCTCGACTAAAAGGTCGACCTGCTTGATCTCAGTGGACTGTCTGGCAGCGACGATGAGTTCGCTGATCACCTTCGCGAGTCCACTTTTGGCCCCCGGATATCGCAGCGGGCTCTGGTAACGACCGGTAGCCAATGGGTGCGAGATCTCGCACGGAGAGGGATCGATTTTGCGAGCCGCTTTCCCGACCGGGACAAGGGCAGCAGCGTTAGCCGACTTCCGATCGCGTGTGGCGACAGTCATGGCGCCGAAGCCGCTGGGCCAGTGCCCCCAGTCGGACACTCGAGACCGAGTCGGCGAGTGGCCACCAGTCGCAGTACATCAGTACCGACACCGATGGGAAATGCGGCTTTACCGTGCGCGGCAGCGACAGGAATGATCCCGTCAACGTACATCGAGGACCCGGTGCGGTCGATTACATTTAAGATTGCGGGCAAGGTTGGGTAGTCGTCTGGGTTGGGCCTGCCACCTTGAGCGTCGTACGGCGCTCCAGTTGGCGGCATCACTGTCGGCACCACAACGCGGCCGTCCATGGCGCGGTAGATGAACTTCCTTCCCCAGTAGGTCTCTTTGCCGTACGCAATGGCGTTGCTTGCGTTGGTGACGCGAGCAATCACATCCTCATCGCAAACAAGCAGGTCACCCGGAGCGATCACGTCGTGACGAGCTAACTGGCGGGCGTAATCGACCATCGTGCCCGACTTCTCGATGCCACACACAAACGGTCCATTGTCCGGTGTGGTCGACGTCATGGATTGGAAGTAGTCAAGCGCCCTGCCGCGCAGCTTCGCCGGAGGCCCGTACATGGCGAGCGGTCCGTCAACGATGAAGAGCGTGCTTGGCAGCAGTTCAGTGCGAGACTGCTCCCATAGCAACGTGGCCAGGCCGACGAGAGCCAGTAGCTCAGTGACCGACATCAATCGGCCAAGTGCTGACTCGTTGCGAGTCTCCTCGGCAACTTCTTCATGAATGCGCAATACGTCGGTCGGAAATAGCCAGACACCGCACGCGTCACACTCGACTCCAGGCGGTCCGACCGGGACGTCCTTGTTGCAGTCTTCTGTCGGGCAGTTCACGGGGACGGTAGGGGCGGGCGTACCTGGCTTGCCGTGGAGCAGGAACAGCAGTTCCAGCAGCGTCTGGTCTAGTCGGTTGACCTCGATCTTCTTCGCACGGAACACCTGGTCGATCGCCTCACGCCACGAGGTAGCGATATCGACGCCCTCCCGCGTGTAGGCACCTGCAACTGGAAGGTCGAGCGTCACGAGTGCAGTGTTGACGGCTCGTGCGATTTCGTACGGGTCAACGAAGCGCTCGGCCTTCTGAGTCTCGAGGATGCCGAGGTCGACGTAGGCTGCCGCGATCTGCGCGAAGCCGTACAGCACTGAGGGCAGACCATCTCGCACCTGTTCGACGTCGCGAGATCCGTCGATCGCGAGTGCGAATGCCAACTGCATCTCGACTGAAGACAGGTTGAAGTCAGTGCGAGGCCTGATCTTCTTCTTGATGTCCTCGACATCGCGCAGTGCCTCCGCTGGAACATGGAACGTGCGTTGGTCCGCAACGGCACGCACCGCCGCAGTTGAATGCCCCAGCCGCGAAGCGAGTTCGTGCGTGCCGCCGACGGTCTCGTACGGCATCAGTCCTGCCCTTTGGGCTTCAACGGAGGATCGCCTGCCGCCGACCGGGCCTCGTTCACCAGCTCTTCGTCGTAGCGGTCGATCTGTACCGGGACGATATACGGCGACGACAGGCTCTTCAGCCGCACATACCCCCGATCCTCGGAGGCGACGATCGCGTCGGCGAATGAACCGAAATCGTAAAACTTAGACAACTCGCGGACCTCTGTTGTGTTGTTCAGGTGTGCGACAACCCAGTTGGCGGTGTTGGCTTTTACTTGATGCGCGACTCCCGACACTTCTTGAGTTGCATACGTCATGCCGAGGTTCAGCTTGCTCGCCTCCTTTGCCAGTTTGACCCAGATGTCGCGGTCATTCTTGTAGCGGTCAGAAGAAAAGAGGTTGTGCGCCTCTTCCAGCATGACTTGAATCGCCGGAGGTTCTTGGCCTGAGGTGAATACTCCGGTCTGGCGCTCGAGTAGCCGGGCCGTTATCGACTCGCTTAGAGCTTTGGTGATGGCCTGTGCGCCGACGTGCAGGTCGACGATAACAATCCGCCCTTGAACCAGTTCGTCGTAGATTTCGACCGCTGGATCGTTTTGCGTAAGCGGACTATGGAACGGCCGTAGCGGATTTAGGTTTTTCCAGCCCCGGACGTTCCGACCTTGACTCTTCGTTGTAAAGATGGGTTCGACACTTGTCCAGCGAACGTTCTTTGCGAAATCTACTGCGTCAGCGTCGCTGTTTTCTCGCAACTCGACGATCGTCTGGACAACATCCTCTACATCGTCGCCTGCGATTGTGACGAGGTTGGCGGTGGGACCAGCCTGCGTAAACGGGTTTCGTCCCAGCTCGCTATTGATCTTCTGCTGAAACGCGCTCTTCATGTTGATGCGGGCTTTGAAACCTGCGGGGACGTCGAAGCCTGCTCGGATCAGCGCTCCGTAGAGCGCGAGCCGGGCCCGCTGTGCGTGCGTCGTGGCGGACTGGTCGCCAGGGACATTCCCAAACGAGGTACCTGCGAAATCCTTTACGTATCCGGCCTCTTCAGTGCTGAGCTGGTCAGAGATTAGGCTCTGGACCGCATCGATCTGATTCTCAGAGTAAAAGTTGATCGACAGCGGCTTAACATACGGCTGTGAGCCGTCTGCGCCAAATTTGAAGATACGAACGTGATCCGCGCCGATCGCAGCGATTTCAGTGCCGTCTTGAGTATTTGGGTTCGCATACTCGCCCTGAGGGTCGAAGATGAGCTGCCCGATCGGAGGTTTGCCTTCGGCCCGCTGCCGCTCTGAGATGACGAAAGTTCTGGCGATGATTGTCTTCGCAGTGTTCGACTTACCCATTCGAGTCATCCCGAGCAGTGCTGTCTTGTTGCCGATGAAGTCGCGAATGTTGACCTCGACTGCAGCGTCGGACTGCTTAGATGCCTTCGCGCGCCGACGCGTCGCAGAGTAGCGGACCGCTCCGACCCGAACCCGGTCGACCGGACGTCCGGTCGGCTTTAGGTACGACGCAATTGTGGATAGTCCCTCATCGATCGGCTTGAGGACCCGGTAGGTGGACGTTGCATAAAAATTGTCCACGTCAGCGCCGAACTCGAGCACCTTATTGCCGTCTACGTCGTCTTCGTAGAAGGTGCCCAGGATCTTGCAGCGCAGGCCCGTGAAAGAGACGCGGTTCTTGGTGAATGGGTCCATTTCGACGTCCAGCACGACGGCAGGTGAGGGGTCCTGGTTGCTCGACAGCGCCGCCCTGAGCGACTCTTCCCGGACTGCGTGTAGATCGGCCTCCATCGACAGCGGCGACGTTCCTTCAACGCGCAGCAGGAGGACTTCGTCGTCGTCCACTTGCGGGGCATTGATGTCTTGGGCTGTCGCGAGAAGGAACGAAAACTGAGGGATGCCACCCGCTTCGAACTTCCATCGGTCGTGAGTCAGCACGATGGCCTCGGTGTAATCCAGGCGGTATATCGCGCCGACTCGGGTCGAGCGGTTGTCGGCTAGTAGCTGGGAGTTCAGTAATGAGCCGGCCCCGACGCCGGGAAAAAGTTCAGCCATGCGGGCCCCCATCGGTTCAAATGTCCTGGTCAGAGAGTTTTACACAGTTCTCCGACATTTTGGCCGAAAACGAGCACGCCGGCCTTGCGCAGCGTGCCAGGTCAGCCAGCAGGTCGTCTTCGGCACAGGCCGACAAGATCGCACGAGCCGCATGCGTTGTTGTCCCAAACAGGTAGTCGGGGAAGGTTATTCGTTCGCAGCGATTCCCCTGCGACATGTATCTGGTCGCGAACGGCGGTCAGCAGCGGGTCGTTGACCGCTTCCCTTGTGGTCTTGCCCTTTTCGTCGAGGTTGAGCACCTCGATCAGGTCCGCGGACTTGCCGGTGAGCTCCTGATATCCGACTGCGTAGACGTGCAGCTGGTCTCGCGTGACGTCTTCGGCTTGCGCGTGTTCGGTGGATTTGAAATCGACGATCGCCACCTCGCCTGTGTCGAGGCGACGGATCAGGTCGATCCGGCCGTCAACTGTGATGCCGGGCGCGACGTGCACCTGGATTTGCTTCTCGGAGAATTCGGTGTTCGCGATCTCCTTGCCGTGGGTGTCGAAGTACCGCTCGATCGCCTTGATGCCGGCCGCCCGTAGCTGCTCGCGCAAGGCCGGGTACGCGAACGGCGCGTTCAGGTGCCGGTCGATCAGCGCCGCGGCCGAGTCTTTTGAGACGATGGTCACCCTCGAGTGCCCGCTTGTGGATTTCCGCCAGCGCATCGTGCAGGCCCTTGCCGTAGCCGAGCGCCTCGTGGATCGGCGCGTTGAAGCCGTACAGGAACCGCAGCTTGAACTGGTACGAACATTCGAAGAGGTACTTCAACTCGGAGAACGAGAGAGTGACCTGCGGGGTTTCTTGCAAGGGGTGAGGCGGAAGGCGGCCGCCCTTCACCGGCGCGGGGGCCGTCGAGACCCACTGCTGCGCCGCGATGTGGTCGAAGAATTCGGAGCGGGTCGCGCTGCTGCTGATTGTCTGCGATCGGTGCGTAGGTGACATAAAGGTACTTTTGCGAGCGGGTCACCGCGACGTACAGCAGACGTGTCTCGTCCTCGACCGTGCCCCGATATCGGGCTGGGTCGGCGATCGCCTCGTCCGGGATCACGTGCCGCAGGGTGACGCCACCCATCACCCGAGATGGGAATCGGTTCTTGCGCATCGCCGGAAGGAACACCGCTGGCCACTGCAGCCCCTTGGACTGATGCACGGTAGCGACCGTGACCGCGTCCGGCGTCGCGTAGCCGACGTCGGCGTCGGCGTCCGCGTAGTAGCTGGGCGCTTGGAACTCAAGCCATTTGGCGAACCCTTCGTACTTCGCCTCTGGGCTCGGTCGTGAAATGGATCTGCTCGTAGTCCGAGATCACCTGGCTGAACTTGCCCAGCTGGTAGAAGACGAGCTCGCCGCGCGTCGCGTCACCGGGGAGGGTGTCCTCGCGCATACCCAGCGCCTCGAGAAAATCGAGGTACAGCCGCTGGATGTTGTAGACGGCGTGGCGCTTGCCGCGCGTCGAAGTCGCGGCCGTTCTCGAGCACCCTGAGCGCCTCGGACCAGTCGGATCCGGTCGGGATCAGCTGCGCGTGCTCCCAGAGGCTTCGCAGCAGTCCAGCGTCGATCTCTCGGACCACGAATCGGAAGATGCCTACGACAGCCTGGATCTCGGGGCTGTCGAACAGCCTGTTCAGGCCTTTGACGATGAACGGGATGCCGCGACGGCGCAGCTCCTCCACGACGGGCCCGAGTCCTTCGCGACCGAACGAAACAGCACGGCGCAGTCCGACCACGACAGACCGCGCGGCTCCGAGTCGGGGCCGTCGTGAAACGGCGACCCCGCGCAGTTGCTCGATTCGGTCGACGATCCACGCAGCCTCCGACTCGGGGTCGTCGAAGGTCAGAGCCAGCAGGTCGCCGCGTTCCCATTGTCTGGTGACCGGCCGCGACCATCGCCTTCGGCAGCCGTTCGCCGGCGGGGATGCGTTCGGCGACCGAACGTCCAAGCTCGACCACGCCCTCGGCTCGACCGGAAGTTGTCGTCGAGCGTGACCTGCCGGACGTCCGGATAGCGGCGATCGAAGGTGATGATGTTGGACACCTGACTGCCGCGCCACTGGTAGATCGTCTGGTCGTCGTCGCCGACGACGCAAAGGTTCGCCCCGAACCGAACCAGCCCGCGCACAAGCCGCTCCTGCAGCGGGTTGACGTCCTGGTACTCGTCGACGACGACGTACCTGATGTCGTTCCGGACGTGGTCCTGGACGCGGGCGTAGTCGTCGTCCTCGTACGGGTCACCTTCGAGGTAGTCGACGGCGCTGCTGATCATCTGCGTGTAGTCGAACAGCGAGTGCTCATTGAGCAGGGTCATGTACTTCTCGAACGACTCGACCACGCCGGCCGGAACATGTCCGAAGTCAATCCTGTCCTCGCGCAAGCACGCTGACAACCTGCAAGTAGAGCTTCGAGTTGATGTACCGCCTCAGTCTTCCTTGCTCGCGCGGTCGTCGGACAGGACGTCAGTCCGGACTTGCCGCTGTAGCGGTCCACCAACAGCTGTGCGGTGATGTCAGTCAGCACGGAGAACTTGAACTTCTCCGGTACGAGACGCTGGAGCAAGTCCAGGCGTAGCCGTGCATCGTCCCGACGTACATCTCGGCCAGCCCGGTGACGTCGCCGAGTTCCTGCTCGACGATCGAAAGAACGCGCTCCTTCAGCTCGGCCGCCGCCTTCTCGGTGAACGTGAACGCTATGACGTTGCGCGGCTCGACACCGGGCTGGGCCAGGATCGCCGCGATCCGCTGCGAGATGACCTGGGTCTTGCCGGACCCCGCACAAGCGATGATCTGCAGTGGCTCGTCGAGGCACCCGATGGCCGCGATCTGGCCTGCCGTATATGAGGTCACGATTCCTAATGTTGGCAGGGGCCTGTCCTAGCCGCACGGACTTTCCGACACGCGTTGCCGCTCTACTCGGCGAGGCCTACCCGGATCGCCCAGCATCGTGGCAGGCTGTCGCCATCGACGTGTGATGGGAGGACCGTGTCTCGGCTCAACGACCTGCTGCGCCAACTTAAGAGCCAACGAGCCTCGCTCGCCCAGGATCTTGAGCGAGAAGTCGCAGCCCTCGCCGAACGTCGCGCGTTCGGGCTGAACTTCGAACGGCATGTTCCAGAGGCGGTCGAGCTCCCCGGTCGCAGAGTGCGCAAAGGCGACAAGGTTCGCGTCCTGCCGCCACGCGGACAGATGCCCAAGAAGTCCGACGAGAAGCTGTGGCGGGTCGTGGGCATCGACCGCGCTTATGGCGACCGAGCGTCGACTGGCGGCCGCTCGGAGCCGGCAGTCGAGCGCAGGATCACGTCGAGACGCGGCGACAGGAGACCTCGTCGTGGTGGCCGAGTTTCGCGACCCGATCTATCCGGGCCTCGTTTCCACGGGCAAGGTCGAGCGCGGCGGAGACAAGCCGTTCCACGCGGTGATCAACGCCGAGAACTTCACGCGCTCGAGACGCTGCTGTTCACCCATCGCGGCAAGGTCGACGCGATCTACATCGACCCGCCGTACAACACTGGATGCGAAGGACTGGAAGTACAATAACGACTATGTTGAGAGCGACGACTCTACCGCCACTCGAAGTGGCTCGCCTTTATGGAGCGGCGCCTCTTATTGGCGAAGGAGCTGCTGAACCCGGACGACTCTGTGCTGATCGTGACGATCGACGACAAGGAGTACCTGCGACTTGGCCTGTTGCTTGAGCAGACGTTCCCCGAGGCGCGGATGCACATGGTGACGTCGGTGATCAATCCTCAAGGGGTCAGTACCGTGCGAACGACTTCGCGCGCTGCGAGGAGTACGTCTTCTTTCTTGCTCATGGTCACGCAGTCGTTCAAGGCGAGCCAGACGAGGCTTTTTCAGAAGGCGCAGCTATCGCCTGGCGCACGTTCCGACGCAGTGACATGCTGCATCGAAGCGGGGTACGCGCGAAGGGCGGGACAGCGCAGTTCTACCCGATCTATGTCAATGCCGAAGGGCGTCATCGTGAAGGTCGGCGAAGCCCTGCCTCACGGCGTGCCGCGCAACGAGGCACCGTCGCGCCGCGGCTGCACCGCGGTGTTCCCAATGCGGGACGACGGAACGGAGATGAACTGGGGGCTAACGGTGCCGGCCGCGGAGTCTTTGCTGGCGAAGGGTTATCTTCGAGTCGGCAGGCACACGTCGGACAAGCCGCAACCCTGGGAGATCCCGTATCTGACGTCGGGCCGCATCGCAGACATTGAGTCTGGTCGCGCCATCGTCACAGCACGAAACGCGGACGGGACGTGTGGTTGCCTCCTACGTGACTCACAAGGTAAAAATGCCTGTTACGACGTGGAACCGACCGAGTCATAACGCCGAGACAAGTGGTACCGAAGCTCGTAAAAGCCTTGCTCCGGCCGAGAAGTCCTTTCCCTTTCCGAAGTCTCTTTATGCGGTTGAAGACGCCTTGCGGCTCTTCATCGCGGACAAGCCGGATGCCGTCGTTCGTCGACTTCTTCTCGCGGATCCGGAACTACTGGCCACGCGGTCATGCGGCTGAACAAGCAAGACGGTGGGCGGCGTCAGTCGATCTGGATCACAAACAATGAGGTCGCTGCCGACGAAGCAGAAGGCACTCCGCAAGAAGGGCCTCCGCCCGGGCGACGCCGAATGGGAGCGGTGGGGCATCTGCGAGTACATCACGAAGCCACGCATCGAGGCCGCCATCACCGGCAAGACTCCGGAGGGCGAGCCGATCAAGGGCGACTACAAGTTCACCGACGAGTTCCCGATGGCCGACGGTTTCGAGGAGAACGTCGAGTTCTTCACCCTGACCTACGAGGCGCCGCTGCGTGTCGCGAGCAACCGCGAGTTCGCCAAGATCGCGCCGCTGCTGTGGATGCGCGCTGGCTCACGCGGCCGACGCATCGACGACATCTCGCAGGGCTGGGACGTTGCCGACGACGTACGGCGTGCTCGCCGACCTCGACCACACCGAGGACTTCCTCAAGGCCATCGCCGCTAAGCGAGAACGTCGCGGTCGCGTTCATCGTCACCGACGAAGACCGGCTCTTCGAGTCCGTCGCGCAGGAACTGCCCGACCACGTCGAGCCGGTGCGCCTCTACGAGGCGTACCTGCGCAACTTCGAGATCGAGTCCGGCCGGGGCGCGCTGTGAAGTTCACCCTGAAGGACTACCAGGCCGACGCCGTCGACGACGTCCTCGCCAACCTCGAAGCGGGCGCGCGAGAACTTCAAGAACCCGGACAAGCGCGAGATCTCGTCCTTCTCGCTGACCGCCACCACCGGCGCCGGCAAGACGGTGATGGCGGCCGCCGCGATCGAGGCGCTGTTCTGGGGCAACGAGACCTTCGACTTCGAGCCCGACCCCGGCGCGGTCGTGCTGTGGTTCTCCGACGACCCGAGCCTGAACGAGCAGACGCGCAACCGCCTCATGCAGGCGTCCGAGAAGTTCACCTACTCCAACCTGGTCCGCATCGAGCCGCCGTTCGCGAAGCCGCGTCTCGACCCCGGCAAGGTGTACTTCCTCAACACCCAGAAGCTCACCAAGAGTTCGCTGCTGACGCGCGGGCACGTCGAGACCGCAGCCGAAGGCCAGGAGCAGCTCGACCGGCTTTGACGCGGTCGCTCCGCCGGACATGCAGGGCTGGACGATCTGGGAGACGCTCGCCAACACGATCGAGGCCGACGACCTCACGCTGTACCTCGTGCTCGACGAGGCACACCGCGGCTTCAACACCAAGGCCACCCGCGACAAGCCGACCATCGTGCGCCGCCTCGTCAACGGGCACGAAGGCGCGCCCGCCGATTCCGATCGTGTGGGGCATCTCGGCGACTATCGAGCACTTCGAGACGGCGATGAAGGAGGCGGAGGCGACCAAGCAACCGGCGCGCGCTGCCGTCGGTCATGGTCGACCCGGCTCCGCGTCCAGGAGTCCGGCCTGGTCAAGGACACCGCTCGTCCTCGACATCCCTGACGAGGCCGGCAACTTCGACTCCGTCCTCGTGCGCCGCGCCGCCCGCAAGCTGCAAGGACTCCACCGAGCGGTGGGCGGCGTACGCGCAGTCGCAGGGGCTGCTCGAGACCGTCGAGCCGCTGCTGGTCCTGCAGACGCCGAACACGCCCGACCCCGACGACGTCGGCGTCGCCCTCGACACGATCTTCGCCGAGTATCCCGGACCTGCGCGCGTCGTCGGTGCGGCACGTGCTCGGCGACCACTCCACGCAGAAGTTCGGCGCGTGGGAGGTCGACTGGATCGAGCCGCAGCGCGTGCAGGACGAGCGCAGGTGCGCGTCCTCGTCGCCAAGGACGCGATCTCGACCGGCTGGGACTGCCCGCGCGCCGAGGTGCTGGTGTCGTTCCGGCCGGCGAAGGACAACACCCACATCACCCAGCTGCTCGGGCGCATGGTGCGCAGCCCGCTCGCTCGCCGCGTCCCGGGCGACGAGCGACTGAACGCCGTCGACTGCATCCTGCCGTTCTTCGACCGCACGACCGCCGTCAAGGTCGTCCGGTTCCTGACCGGCGAGCTTGAGGTCGATGCCGGGCGCGACGAAGAAGGCAGTCATCGACGGCAAGGAGCTATTGCCCAACCCCGAACGTGCCCGACGCGGTCTGGGAGCTGTGGGAGACGCTACCCACGCAGACGCTGCCGCAGCGCGGCGCCCGCCCAGTAAAGCGGCTCGTCGCGCTCGCGCAGGCGCTATCGGCCGACGCAGTGCGCCCCGGGGCGCTTCGGAAGGTCGAGGAGGAGCTCCACCGCATCCTCGACGCTACGCCACGCGTTACTGCCGACACAGCTCGACTCTGCGATCCAGGAAGTGTGGGACGTCCACGTCAAGGAGATTGCAGGGCGCTTCGGCAAGGCGGGCTGTCGTACACGGAGTTCGTCGAGCGCGCCGACGACCGCGCCATCCGCACCGGGTTCGAGGCAGCCAAGAAAGCGTTCGGCGCAGACATCGCCCAGTCGTACGTCAACCACGTCGCCGGACCCGACGACCCCGAGCGCTGACGACGACGGTCTACGCGAGGCCTACGTGCGGGCTGCTGCGCTCGCAACTGTCAAGGAGGTGCGCGACAAAGTCGACGTCGAGGCGCTCGAATTGACCGAAACGCCGGTTCGCCGAGCACCGCGTGGCGATCAAAGATCTGCCCGACGTCCGGCAGCAGGAGTACGAGGACATCCGCGCCATGGCGACCGAGCCGCAACTGGGCACTCTGCGTCCACCGCGGACGCGGATCGAGGGCTTCTCCGTAGAGGATGACGACCAGATCGTGCCAGCGCCGCTAGCGCCGCTGCACCTGATGTCCGATGAGGAGGGCCAATTCCCGCTGACGTCACTCAACAGTTGGGAACGCCAGATCGTGCACGCGGAGCTTGCGCGCCCGAATGTGCGCGCCTGGTACCGCAACCCATCGCGTGCCGCGGTCGACTCACTTGGTATCGCCTACCGTGACGACACAACGGCGAACTGGCGCTCCATGCATCCCGACTTCGTTTTCTTCCATGAGGTCGGTGGACAGATCGTCGCTTCGATCGTCGACCCGCACGGGCACCATCTCGACGACGCCGCCATGAAGCTCCGGGCACTTGCGTCATTCGCCAGAGACGTACGGAGGTAAGTTTCACCGGATCGAAGCCGTCGCCGAGGTCGACGGCTGCATGAGAGTTATTGACATGCAGAAGCCGGAGGTACGCGAGGCGGTTCTGGCTGCTGGGCAGTCCGCGGTCGACATGTATCGATCTGCGCTCGCCGTCGCCTACGACCCAAAGAGCAATGGACCGTAAGAAAGTAACCGCGTCGGTTGCGGCTCATGGCCAATCGTTGCGGTGGTCAGTGCCCGCCCCTCATAACCATCTCACAGCGGCGCCTCGTGGCCTTTGAGTATTCACGTCAGAGTCTGCGCTTGAGATACTCGACGACACGCGGCGAGTCCGGAAACCGATCGGAACCAATGGAATCCACTCACCGGGACCCTTCCCAGCGGATCGGTGCATTACCGCTACGCCGAAATCCGGCAAGGGCAGAACCGTCGTCGTGGCACCGCTCCTACCGATCGTGACTGCCGACTACGGGATCCAACTCCGCGGCCGAGCACGAGGTCTCCGGTTCGTCGCGCTGCCCGACGACGCCCGCCGGCCGTCCAAGGCACCAGCATGAGCCGAACGGACGATGTGCTGAGGTTGTTGACTGATGTTGGACTTCCGCTCGACGATGACGACATCGCTGATCGCCTCGGGATCAACCGCCATTACATCAATTCCGTCTGCCGACGGCTGGCTGACAGCGGACTCATCCGAAGAGCGCCAGGGCGAAACGGGAAGCTCGTCAACTCAATCCAGCAGAGCAACCCCGATACGGAAGTGAGAAGCGCTCGACCTTCTATCGATGGTCGGTCGAAGCGTTGGTTGGCGCGCCGCGAAGACCAAGCGCAGCGAAACGTCGACCAGTTAATTGCCGGATTGACGGGCTACGTCGATGTGTTCGAGGCAAGTGAAGCGTTCACAGGACCCAGCCTGTACTTCCACCAACGCGCACTGGCGCAACGAGGACTGCACGCGGACGTCGCGTCGTTGCTCGGTGACGACCGGTTCTTCGAGTACGTATACGCCGTGCTTCCCGCGTGGGGGATGCATCGCATGGGCAAACAATCGGCGAAGGTCGGCCCCTTCGACGAGATGGTGGATTCTTTCCGCTCCTGTCGCCCACTACTCGAGTCGCTTTGGAGCCGCCGGATTACGGAGATCGGGATCGCAGATGTCGACAGCGTCGCAGCCGAGGTCTGGGACGTCATCTCGCGGTTGCGCGTCAGCAAATCCGGCACCCGCATAGTGGCGGGTTCTAAGGCTCTCCATCACGTGCTGCCCGAACTCGTCCCACCTATCGACCGCGAGTACACGTTCCGGTTTTTCACTGGCCGGAAGAGCGTCAGCGGGGGCGAGGCACGTGCGTTCCTTGAGTGGTTCCCCTACTTCTGCGAGATCGGACGAGCGTGCATGTCGGAGATCGAAGAGATCCTGGCCCGCGGCGGGTCCATGGCCACCGGAAGGGCGAAGGTCATCGACAACGCAATCATTGGTTTCACCCAGAGTCGGCGCAACTCCAGTTCTGGCGCGGAAGCCGATGCCGCGGATTGACAGCGCGATTAGTGACGGCCGCCGGATCTGACCATCCGGGCGACGAACACCGCGACCCCGGGGACCGGCTTCGTGAGCGGAGCTGCAGGGTGGCGTTGTTCAGCCTTACGCCCATAACGCCGGGTTCCGTGCATGGTCGATCGAGGTCATGTCCGACGTTGCGCAGCGGCTCGAGCGTTGTCCGGGCGGCCAGTAGATAGCCGCCCATACCGCAATGCTGTGAGTGACACTGTTGGTAGCGGTATCGAGCTCCGACACACTGCGCCTCCGAGGACGGTCTGCTTGGCCCACCCCATCGCCGTTGGGTGCACAGTAGGTTGGCGCCCGGAACCGCATCGCCCGTGTCGACGAGTCTTTGGCGCCAGTTCAATTTTCTCGAATCGTTCAGACGCGCAGAGCACATGCTGTTGGGTTTGATGTGGTGACGGCGATTCCGGTCACTACGACTGGCTATCCGACTATCTGGGAGACGTGACGATCGAAGCGACGGTGACCGCCTACGGGCGTGCTGCGGTGGAGCTTTTGGCGGCTCAGCTCGCGGAGCTCAAGGGCGGCGACCGGCTGGCGCCGGTCATCGTCGTGGTCCCGTCGAACTACATGGCCATCGGCGCGCGCCGGGCGCTGGCGGGGCGGCCGGGCGGCATCGCGAACGTCACGTTCGTGACGCTGTATCGCCTGGCCGAGCGGCTCGGTGCCGCCGTGCTCGCCGCAGCGGGGCGCCGGCCGGTCTCCGCGCCGGTGATCGCCGCCGCCATGCGCGCCGTGCTCGATGAGGCGCCGGGTGTGTTCGCTCCGGTCGCCGACCACCCGGCGACCGAGCAGGCGCTCGTCACGGCGTACCGCGAGTTGCGCGCCGTTCCTGATGCCGCTCTCGACGCGGTCACGGCGTGCTCCGTCCGCGCATCCGACGTTGTGCGTATCCACCGCGCCGTCCGGGAGCGACTCTCCAGTGCCTGGCACGACGAGGAGGATCTGCTCCTCGCCGCTGCCGGTCCGCTTCGTTCCGGTGCTGCCGCGGAGATCGGGCCGGTGGTCGTTCACTTGTTGGCTGATCTCACCACGGGCGAGGCCGACCTCGTTGCGACACTCGCCACCCGCGGCCGGCTCCTGGTGAACGTCGGCCTCACGGGTGACCCGGATGCGGACGGGCCTGTCCTGGCGGCGCATGCGCGGGCGGGCATCGCCGTTGCGGAGGTCGACCCCGTCGAGCCGGCGTGCGCGGCCCGGATCGTCAGCGCCAGCGATCCCGACGACGAGGTCCGCGCCGCCGTGCGGTTAGTGACGCAGTGGATGCAGGAGGGCGTGCAACTCGGCCGTATCGCAGTCCTATACGGCAATGCCGATCCGTACGCGCGGCTCGTGCACGAGCAGCTCGCAGCGGCGGGCATCCCGCTGAACGGCACGCCCGTCCGCGCGCTCGGCCACATGCTGTTAGGCCGCACTCTGCGGGCGCTGCTGGCGCTGCCCGACCGCGGGTTCCGCCGCCCGGACGTGCTGGGCGTGCTCACCAACGCGCCGCTGCTCGATGGCGGCGGACACGTCCCGAGTCGCGCGTGGGAGCGGTTGTCGCGCGAGGCTGGCGTCGTCGGCGGTGACGACTGGGCCGAGCGGCTCGCGGTGCTGGCCGCCGATCAGCGCCGCCGCGCCGACCTCGACGACGTGGAGGGCTCCGATCTGCGCGCCGAGCACCGGCGCCGTGACGCCGATCGCGCTGAGGCACTCGCCGGGTTCGTCGGCCGCCTGCGCAGCGACCTGGCGACAGGCGCGGAGGCGCAGTCATGGGCCGCGCTGGTGAACTGGGCGAACGAACTGATTCGCTCGTATCTTGGCGACGATCGCCGTCGGGCGCGCTGGCCGGAGGAAGAGCAGGAGGCCGCGCACCGCGTCGAGGAGGCGCTCGACCGACTCGCAGGGCTCGACGCGTTAGGCGGTCCCGCTCCGACGGTCGATGTCTTCCGCCGCGCACTCGACAGCGAGCTCGAAGTGGCAGTGCGGCGCACCGGGCGGTCGGGCGCGGGTGTGTTAGTCGGTCATGTGTCGGTCGCGACCGGTCTCGTGCTCGACCGGATGGTCCTACTGGGCATGTCGGAGGGCCGGTTTCCGCCGCGGCGCCTCGAGGATTCGCTCCTGCCCGATGCCGAACGCGAAGCCGCCGGCGGGAGCCTGCGGTTGCGAGCCCACCGGGTGCACGATGACCGGCGCCACCTGCTCGCCGCGGTCGCCGGCGCCGACGAGGCCGTGCTGTGCCAGCCGCGGGGCGACCTGCGCCGATCGACCGACCGGCCCGCGTCGCGATGGTTGTTAGTCGACGCCGCCCGCCTCGCCGGCGTTGCGGTGATCCGGTCCGGTGATCTCGTCCACTACGCGCACGAACCGTGGTTCGACCACATCGCGTCGTTCGCCGGCGGTCTGGCGCACACTCCGATGCTCGCGACCGACCAGGAGCTGCGCCTGGCGGCCATCGCCCGCAGCGCACCCGACCACCCAGTGCTGCTCGAGGACGCTCGGGTCCGCGCCGCGCTCGAGGTCGTGCGCGCCCGGCGGAGCAACACTTTCACACGGTTTGACGGAAACCTCGCATCGGTCGCGACCGAGATCGGGCGGCCGGGGCGGACGTCGGCGACGCAGTTGCAGACCTGGGCGTCGTGCCCGCGGTCCTATCTCTTCGGCTACCTGCTCGGCGTCGAACACGTAGAAGAGCCCGAACGGCGCCTCACCATCGACGCGCTCGACCGAGGCACGCTCATCCACGCGATCCTCGAAGAGTTCGTCGGCGAAGCGATCCAGGACGACCATCCACTCGACACGTGGTCCGCCGCCGACCGGACCAGGCTCCACCTGATCGCCCAGTCGCACTTCACTCGCGCAAAACAGGAGGGCCGCACAGGCCGCGAACTGCTCTGGCGACGGGAACAAACCCGCATCCTCGCCGAGCTCGACCGGTTCATCGACGAGGACGCCGGGCGTCTTACGAGCGGTCTGCGCCCAGTCGCCGTGGAGCAGCATTTCGACGGTCTCGAACTGACACAAGCGAGCGGCCACATCCTCTACCTGCGTGGCTCGGTCGATCGCATCGACCAGCGGAGCGACAGATCGCTGGAGGTCCTCGACTACAAGACCGGCGACCATGCCGCCTACAAGGCGCTATCCGAGGAGGCACCCCACGGCGGCGGAAAGTATCTCCAGCTCTACATTTACGGACTCGCGGCCCGCGCGGCATTCCCAGATGCACCGTCGATACAGGCCGGATACTGGTTCACCAAGACGAACAAGTACATCGGTTACCCCGTAACCACGGAGGTCGCGCGGAAGGTGTCGTGGGCGATCGACTCCATCGTCGAGGGCATCGCGGCCGGCGTGTTCCCCGCTCATCCCTCGGAGAAGCCGGTATACGGCTGGGTCGACTGCTGGCACTGCACACCCGACGGGCTCAGCGACGCGAACACCCGCCGCGAGTGGGAGCGCAAACGCCTCGACCCTGCGCTGGCACGGTACGTGGCCTTGTGCGAACCAGGACTGGTCGATGACGTCGACTGATCTCGCCCGAGACGCCGAGGCGCGGCGCGCCGTCGTCGACGACCTCGACCGCACGCTGTTCCTCGAAGCCGGTGCCGGATCCGGGAAAACCTCATGCCTCGTTGACCGATTCCTCGCGCTCGTCGAGTCCGGTGTTGCGGCAGACCACATCGCGGCGATCACGTTTACGGAGAAGGCCGCCGGCGAACTGGTGGACCGCATCCGCGGCGAACTCGAGCGCCGCACCCGCGAGGGAAGCGTGTCCTGTAGTGACGCGCTCTCGGTGCTGGACCAAGCCGCGATCGGCACACTGCACTCGTTCGCGCAGCGCATCCTCACCGAGCACCCAATCGAGGCAGGCCTCCCGCCTCGCATCACAGTTATCGACGAGATCGCCTCGCAGGTCGCGTTCGAGGATCGATGGGACGAATACGTCGACGAGTTGCTCGACGATCCCGCGATGGAGCAGCCGCTACGGTTGCTGCTCGCCAGCGGCGGCAAGCTCGATCACCTCCATGACGTCGCCCTCGTGTTCGATGCGAACTGGGACCTGGTGGCCGACCGCGCTGGCCTGCAGCCTCCGACGGTGCCACCCCTCGACGTGTCGGGGCTGCTTACGAAGCTCGGAGAGGTGGCCTCGCTCGGGGAACACTGCACATCGTCGACCGACAAGCTGCTCGCCCACATCAACGGACCCGTTCAGGAGTTCACGCAGCGGCTGCGCGAGGCCGTCGATGACGACACCCGGCTCGAGCTGCTCACCGCCGCCAAACTCGTCCGCGGCTACGGGAGGACGAGCAACTGGCTCAGCATCGGCATCGACGTCGTGAAGGGACGGCTCGCCGACCTGCAGGCCGACTGCGAGGTGCTGCGCAGCAACGTTCAGGAGGCGGTGCTGCAGGTGCTCGCGTCGTCGCTGGCGGACTTCACCGTCCGCGGCGCCGAGGCCCGCCGGCGCGCGGGTGAGCTCGAGTTCCACGACCTCCTCGTGCTCGCCCGCGCCGTGCTGCGCGATGCCGACCAGGGTCCCGATGTGCGCGCTGCGCTCGCGGCGCGCTACCAGCGGCTGCTCCTCGACGAGTTCCAGGACACCGACCCGATCCAGGTCGAGCTCGCGGTCCTTATCGCGTCGGACGATCCGGCCGCTGGGCAGAAGGACTGGTGGACGGTCGCCACCGAGCCCGGCCGGCTGTTCTTCGTGGGTGACCCGAAGCAGTCGATCTACCGGTTCCGGCGCGCCGACATCGGCGATGTTCCTCAAAGCCCGCGATGAGCTGGTCGGCTCGTGCGAGGCGCTCACGCAGAACTTCCGCACGGTCCGGCCGATTCTCGAGTGGGTCAACGCGACGTTCGCGTCACTCATCCAGGAAGTCCCCGGCTCGCAGCCGGCGTATCTGCCGCTGCTGCCGGTGCGCGGCGCGCCCGGTGTCGGCCCGCCCGTGGCGTTCGTCGGCACGGAGCACGACGGGAAGCTCAATGCCGATCAGCTGCGCGAGGCCGAGGCCGCAGACGTCGCGGGCACGATCCGGCGAGCGGTCCGCGAGGGGTGGTCGGTCGCCGACCGCGGCCCGGACGGCAACGACACATGGCGCTCGGCGCGGTGGTCCGACATCGCCGTATTGCTGCCGGCCCGCACATCGCTGCCGTTCCTCGAGCGTGCCCTCGAGGCGGCCGAGATCCCCTACCGCGCCGAGACGTCGACACTGGTTTACGGTTCGCGCGAGGTGCGTGAGCTCATGCTCGTCGCTCGTGCCCTCGATGATCCGACCGACTCGCTCTCGGTCGTCGCCGCGCTGCGCACGCCGGGATTCGGCTGCGGCGACGACGACCTGTTCACATGGAGGCGCCGTTACGGCGGGAGGTGGGATCACCAAGGGCCGATCCCCGAGGGCGCTCCTCCGGATCATCCGGTCGCGCTCGGCATCGCGTGGCTGCGCGAGCTGCACCGGGAGCGGCTGTGGCTGTCGCCGAGTCAAGTGCTCGAACGCATCCTGCGCGACCGGAGGTTCTTCGAGCTCGGCGCCGCGGAGCGAAGACCGCGTGATCTGTGGCGCCGGCTGCGGTTCGTCCTCGACCAGTGCCGCGCGTGGGAAGAAGCCGGTGGCGTCACACTCCGCCAATACCTGCGCTGGGTCGAGGGGCAATCGGCTGAGGGATCGCGCGTCGTCGAGACTGTGCTCCCCGAAAGCGATGACGACGCGGTGCGGATCCTGACGATCCACGGCGCGAAGGGTCTCGAGTTTCCCATCGTCGTGCTGTCGGGTCTCACGACGGAGATGCGCGCGCACTCGCGTGGCGTCGAGGTGCGCTTCCCGCTGACGCAGGGCTGGGCGATCAAGCTCGGCAAGGGGATGAGCACCACCGACTTCGAGCACACGACGCCACTCGACGAGCAGATGGACCGCCACGAGCGACTCCGGCTCCTTTATGTCGCCACGACCCGCGCCCGCGACCACCTCGTGGTGTCCGTGCACCGCAAGAGCGGCAACCACACGACGCCGACATCGGCCGAGGTGCTCTACCAAGCCGGCTGGAACCCGGACAGCGTCGAACTGCTCGACGTGGCGAACGAGCCGCACGCCCCGCCCATCACTACCGATGGTGGTTCCAAGCCCAACGTGGACGACCTTCCGACGATCGAGCAGTGGCGGCGCGCCCACGACGCGGCTCTCGCTGCAGCATCCAAGCCGGTCGCCGTCTCCGCGACCCGCCTCGCCGCCGAGGCGGCTGCACGGCGCGAGGCCGACGAGGAAGCTCGTCGCGCCGCGGCGGGCGACCCCGGGCTGGCGAAGGGTCCGCGCGACATCGATCTGCCGCCCTGGCAGAAGGGCCGGTACGGCACCGCGATCGGGCGCGCCGTCCACGGCGTGCTGCAGACCGTCGACCTGATGACTGGCGACGGACTCGTTGAGGCGTGTGCCGCGCAGGCCGCGGCCGAAGGGGTGCTCGGCAAAGAGGACGTCATCGAAGCGCTCTGCCGCGCCGCACTCGACTCCGAGGTCGTCCGGCGTGCGGCGCGGCGCAAGCACTGGCGCGAGGTGTACGTCGGCGTGCCCTACGGCGATGGCGTGCTCGAGGGCTTCATCGACCTGCTGTACGAGGACGACGACGGCCTCGTGATCGTCGACTACAAAACTGATTCTTGGCGCAGCGAAAGCGAACTCGACGCGAAGGTCGACCGGTACCGCATCCAGCTGCAGGCCTATGCGAGCGCAGTGCGCGACGCGGTTGGTCGTGACGTCGCTCCTGCGTTGCTGCTGTTCCTCGCGCGCAACGAAGCGGTGATGCGCACAGTGGAGCTGTGACGAGGCTCTGCAGGCCACGAAGTTCGCCTACTTGCGTGCGCCTTGCAGGCCAAGGTTCTCAGGTGCGATCTCATCCGGACGTTGCTGTGATCATGGGAGGCCACCTCGTCTCTCCTCCTTCGACCGGCGGGAACGGTCTGGGTGCCACAGATCACCGTGATACCTAACGTGGGACTCGTCGAGACCGAACAGGTATGCGCCGCATTGGAATTCACCGAACCACATGACCGTGCTGTGCATCTGTCAAAGGAAACGACCGTGCCGCAGGCCATCAAAAAGCTCTCCCCGCCGGCCGGCGGCATACCGCCTCCCGCAGCACTGATCATTACCGACTCCGGTAAGCCCGGGGAGAGTCCACTGATGATCGTCGTCGCCGACGACCTCCCGCGGCTCGTAGCTTCGTTAGAGGGCACAGCGCGAACCGATGACCGCTACCCGGCGGGCTCGGCACCCAAGTCGCGCAGACACTCGGCGACCCGAGACCAGCCGGCGCTGGCTTTCGCTTCGCTGCTTGCGTTTTCGACCTTTTTGAGGATGTCACGCAGAGCCCGGTCCTGCTTGGACATCCCAGTCTCGTAACGGTCGTCGAGGAGATACTCGGCCGAGAGCTCGTCGTTCGTGGTGGCGGCCCATCCGAGGCGGTCCAGAAAGATCTCAAGCTTCCGAGCGGCTTCGTTCGGTCCATCGTCGAGCATCGGGATCATGCGGAGCTCATGGTATTCGACTGAGTCCGCGTCCGTCTGCGTCAGCGCTAGGGCGGTGCCTGCCGTCGTCCCCGCGGAGTCGGCGGCGACGGATCGCACTCGGCTCACATCGGCGGCGAGCGCAAGAAAGTTGTTGTCCCTGAAGCTGAAGCCGACGAATAGCAGGTGACTGGTCAGCAGTAGGCTCTGGACAACGCCGCGCAATGCCGCACCTTCAACCTGGTGCCTCTTGAAATCTTCACTGGTCAGAATCAATGACTCCGGTTGTCGGATGTCGCCGTGCAGCTTCAGCAGCCACGGCTTGCCGCCATCGGCGAGTTGGCGGGCCAGTACCCGAAAGTCGTTGTCCGAGATGGATTCGAGAGCCAGCTCCATGCAGGGGTCGAAATTGGTGGTAACCATCTGTTTGACGCGCAGACTGGCTAGCAGTGCGTGGCCGACGGTGTGCTGGGGGCTGTCGAACCGCTTCACCATCTCATGGTGGTATCGCTCGCCCAGAGCGGCCACGATAGGTGTGGCAGCTTCCTCAAGGCTCGTTTCTCGCGGCTGGGTGGCCATGTTTGCCGCGGCGGCCAGGTCGTCAAGTAGTTCCGCCCAGTCCGGAAGTCCGGCCGGCCGCGAAACCCCAGAGCCCAGGAAAAGCGACAGCTGTTTCTTCCCGGCGTAGTGACCAAGTAGGTCCGCTTCATCCGGCAAGGCCGCTTCGAGTTCGGGCCAATCGGTGGACGGGTCCCGTTGAGTCTGCACGGCGGCGAAGTCGCGGCGATCGTAAAGTATGAGTGCAAGGTCGATACTCAACGGCTTCGAGCGATGACGTTGCAAGAGTTTGTCGATGACCTCCGCGCGTCGGCCCTTCAACCCGCCGTATCCGGTGCCCACAAGCGGTACGCCGATCAAGGGCTTTACCCGATTATGGGCGGCAGGCAGGCCATCGGACACGTAGGCCAAGGCCTTCCACAGTCGGTCGACGACCTCCTTCGGTTCAACATATTTGTATATCGACCGCGACGAACGCCGCTCACGAGCCGGTTGTCGTTGGCGGGCAGGGCGACGACGCCTTCCGCATTCACCTCACCCTCCAGTTGAAGCCAATCGCCCATGTCCCCGACGGGCAGATCTTCGGGCAGGATGCTGTCCCAGACACTGTTCACATTGAGTGAAGAGTCGCACGGTATGAGAAGGGCATCGCAGGCCAGTCTGGTCAGATCACCCTGCGCGACGAAGAGGTGTCCCACCGCGGCCAATTTAGTCCGCAAAAGAATGCGGGTTCACTGGCGGCGGAAGCAACGAACGGTAGAAGATTATGCGGGCATTGGCCTGCCTTTAGGGATCAGCAGCCGCACTGGATTTTTCGCGTTCTGGTCGTAAGCATGAGACAACGCGAAGTCGAGATGGCGATCAGACGGTATGGTTGCAACCTCCGATCAGGCGTGCGCCTCGAAGTACTTTGACCAAACATTCAGAGCGGAACGTCGGGCGAGGCCAGCCGATGACGCGGGATCTCGGGCAGCGGTGACGATATCGCCGGTTGGTTACCCACGAAGCCGTTCGTGCGGCTGACAGCTGACGTGCTGGAACTGGCTGACCGCAGAGGTCAGAGCAATGAAGATCCAAGGTCATAGAAGTACATGTCGATTATCTTGGCCTTCGTGAGCTTGTGACTCGTCAGCGTCGGCCCGCCGAAGGCGACGGTTCGTGACTCGCTGTGAAGCACGTCGATCGTCTTCTGATTGGCGTAGTAGAACTCCGCAAGAAGTTCTAGCGACAGCGGCGTCAGCCTCCCCGACGGTAGCTTTTTATGCTCCCTGAGTACCGAGCCGAAGCCCGCAACGAAGTTCCGGTCGAACGCAGGAACGCAGCCGAATGCTGCGATCATAATTTTTGTGACCAGGACGATGTGGCGCTGGTTCCCAGCGAAGATCGCATTCTTTATCGCAGCGTAGGCGTCCAGAATTGTCATGATGTTCGGAGGGGTGTAGCTATCGACGTCGATCCTGCCCAGCACATCCCGAAACTCACCGATGTAGCCGACCACATCTCGGAACACACTTGAGTTTGTGTGCTTGAGGAGGTAACACGACCCCCTGTACATGCCCCAGCTGGCAAGGTAGAAGCCGAGAACTGCACAGCTCTTTTCCATATCCGCAGCCGCTTCGTTGTCAGCGAAGTAGTTAAAGCAGTGGTCGTAGGATTGTTCGCGTCCAGAACTGACGCCCCGGCTCAGGGGTCCACCTGCGTAATGCTCCACGCGTTTCCGGAGGTCATCACGAAACAGCGAATCAACAACCATCATCACTCACCTACCTTTCTCCTGGCTGCATTGTTATAGAAACGGACGACAGCCCTGATTTCGCGGTCGACACTCGCCGCACCGTTGGTCACTCCAGAAAATGCGAGCTTTGGGGTTTACGTGGCCGTTGTGACAGGTCCCCATGACTCCACACCGCCTTCGCGCCGCAGCTCCCCGCCGCTTCGACGTATCTGCAGCATGTGTCTCCCGCATGACCACTAACAAGGGTCTTTCGGCGCCCATCGTCGTCGACAGGTGCGGTGACGGGGATTACCGACGCCTTTCCCGGACCGCTAGTTTGTGTTGGAACCAGTGCACCCACTGGCCCGATGTAGCGCCACCTCCGATCACTGGTCGTCGCCACGGAATTCCCCGTCGGACGTTTCGTGGCGGCGCGCCAAGACGAGAGCTTGGCTCAGTCCTTCTGGTCTTTGCATGCTGTGGCCCCCCGCATCGAACCACTGGCAGCGCAGACATGCCGCGTGCGCTATCCACAGCACCTCGTCCAGGACAACGCCGGGGTGCTGGGACGGCCAGCCCTCCGGATCAGTGCCGTAGACGGATTCGTATGTGCGGCGCAGGTATTCGCGCTGATCCCATAGCCTGCGCGCAATGTTAAGGCCGGTCGACATGCGCTTGAAATTGATCCACGGCGTCACCAGGCGGGGCGGAAACAGCGCATTCCAATATGCGCCCCAGGGATTGTCCGCGCTGAATTGCGTTGAGGGCCGCAAATGCCCACCTTTGCCGATCTCAGCCATCAGCCGCTCCTCCCGCCAGCCTGGGCCAATCGAGGCGCGCTGACACCGGCCGGTGTCGGCCGCCCCGTCCGTCCGGGCCACCCCGATGGCGGGGTTCGCGCGCCGTCCTGCCGTACCTAGTCGCCCGCGTCGTGCAACAGAGCCCCGGGTCACGATGCACCCCCGGATTTCGGGTGCAGTCGCCGCAGCGCCGCGCGGAATTCGGGGTTCGGGTTGGCGCCCGGCAGCACCGCCGCCACATCGCGCAACGCCTGGTCGATGTCGACGCCCTGTTTGCGGGCTCCGTACAGCGCGGCGATGGTGGGGGTGCGGCTGTGCGCCTGGACGCAGTGGACGAACACCGTCCGGCCCTCGGCCCGCAGTTGCTCTATCGCCCGTACGGTGTCGAGCAGCACGAAGTCGAGATGGTCGTTCTGCACCCTCCTGGTCGATGAGGCGGACATCGAGGTGCTTCACACCGGCGGGCAGGTGCACGTCTTTGACCCGGCACAGCGACACGATCGCATCGACGTCCTCTGGGCAACTTGGCCTCGCCAGCGCGCCGACGCCGCCGAGCCACACCTTGTCGTCGTAAGGATGCCGGACGGGATAGGGCCGTCCCAGAACTTGTAGTAGGTGTAGTCGAATTCGTCGGGTCGGCCTTTGTCGATGATCTTGGTCGCCAGTTGCACCAGGCCGCGGGTGGTCAGGCCCGGCCAGCCCTGCAACGCCAACCGCCAGCGCGAGGGCACCGCCGATGCGCCGTACGCGGCGCCGAGCAGACCGCCCGCGATCGCCGCGACGGTGTCGGTGTCCTCGCCGCCGCGCACCGCCGCCTCCAGCGCCAGCCGCAGGTGATCGGCACGGAACACCTCCGAGGCGGGATCCTCCACCGGGACGGGCGTGTGCACGATCGCCGACCAGGCGGCCTGCAGCGCGGCGACCACCCAGCCGTTGTTGGCGGCGAAAGCCGACGGCGGCGATGTCTCGGCTTCGTCCAAGCGCGACGCCCACAGGTCGCGGCGTTCGATGGGGATGTGGCCCAGCCCGATCCGCGCGTCGAGCTCCCCGGTCAGGATGGCGTGGCGGATCGCGGTGCACCACAGCACGCAGGCGTCACCGGCGTCGGGGTCGTAATGCGTCAGCTCACTGACCGCACGGGCCGCCTCCACCAGCGCCGCCTCGTCGTCAAGGTAGGCGAGGGCCACCGGCGCGGTCCGCATCAGCGAGCCGTTGCCGGCGGTGCGGCCGCTGCGCTTGTGCAGGGCCGCCGACTCTTCGCGCGCGGTTCGCGCGGAGATCCCCCGCCGACCCGCAGCGGACAGGACCGAGCTGGTCTGCACACCAATGTCTTTGGCGGTTTTCGCCCACCAGTGCCAGCGCTCCACGATGTCGTCCTGGGCCTGTTCGTCGCGCAGGTCCGCTCCCGGTGGCCGCGATCTCGGCGATCGCGATAGCCATCGACGTGTCGTCGGTCCACTCGCCGGGCTTGAAAGGTCCCAGTCCGCCGCCGATCATGTCGACCGGGGCGTCGGGGGCCAGCGGGGGCCCGAATTCGTAGCCGGCGCCCAGGGCATCCCCGGCAGCGGCGCCGAGCAGGGCACCGCAGGCCCGATCACGTTGTGCAGCAGTCAAAGTCATGGTTGACCTCCTTCGTTGCGCGTACGCGCAGAGTCGAGTTGAGTGGAGATTGGAGTAGGTGTGTGGCGTGTTCGCGTATCCGGCGGCCGTAGGGTCTGAATCGCCTACGGCTCAAGCGGATGCCCCGGTCAGACGAATCCTTGATCGACCAGCACCGAGCCTTCGGGGGTGACCAGGTGGGCTTGGCCGGACCCTTCGACCAAGCCGCACCAGCTCTTGACCTCGAGGGCTCCGCGTTGCAGCTCGATGTGGAACCCGTACTTGGCGGGTATGGGAAACCACACCCGCTGACCGGGCAGCTCGTGCAGGATTTCCACCGGCGGATATCGCAGCACTTTGCGCAGGTCGCCGTCGTAAACCCGTCCGTGGATGCGTCCGTCGATGAGCTCGGCGAGTCGTGCGTCGAGCGCCCGAATCTGCTCCGGCGTCAGCGGTGAGCGCGGCGGCCGCAGCAGTTCCCGCAATGCGGGTGTCCGGTCGTGCTCGGCCGCCACGTCAAACGCGGTACGCCCCTTCGAGTCCCGAAGGGACCGCAGCGAGCCCCGGTCGAGCAGCTCTGCGACGACCTCGGTGGGTGCGCCGTGCCAGGCGGCCTGGTGCAGGGCGGTGAACCACGCCGTGCCGCCCGGCCGCCACTGGTTGATGACCAGCCAGCTCCACTCGCGGTCGAGCACCTTCATCACCGCGGGCCAGTTGCCGGCTTTCGCGGCATCGGCGAGCCGGTGACCGGCGCTGACCAGGTCATCGGCCATGACCGAGGTGTCCAACACGCCCTGCCACGGGCGGGCACCCCGGATGATCTCGCTGTAGGACGTCATGGGGACCTCCCTGTTTCGGGCCTCCCCGCGGGAGGCGCTCTTGCCGGCACCGGTCGGTGTCGGCCGCTTCGTCATCCGAGCCACCCACGAGCGTGGGGTTGGCGCGCCGTCCAGTCGGAGCTTGGCGACGGCGTCTCATGAAGCAACGTCAGTGTAGAGCGACGCACCGACAATTCGACGTGCACGCGGGCCGACGCTCTTCCCTGCTCAGTCCTTCATCCGTTGCCGGGACTGCTGCGTCTGCTGCAGCATCTCCTGTGATCACACAGTAGCACAGGTCCTGCATTTCTGCAATTAGGCAGTGTAGGCTGCAACTATGCAGACACCGGTCATCAATCCTCCGGCGCTGAACGACGAGGTCAGCAGCACCTTCGCCGAGCGGGCGAAGGCGGCTCGGCTGCGGGCAGGCCTGACGCAGCAGCAGCTGTCTGACCGCCTGAGGAACGAATCCGAGGTCCTGCTCGACACGTCGGCGATCACCCGGATCGAGGCCGGGCAACGAGAGCCACGACTCGGCGAGGCCCTCGCTATCGCCCGGGTGCTGGAATTCGGGCTGAACAACCTCGTCCCGCGGGCAGATCTCGACTTCTACATGAGCGACGTCGAGCGGTTGATGGACGAAAGCCGCGCGGCGCTGGTCAAGATGCTCCGGTCGGTGGACCCCGTCGTCGACTTCGTACGGCGAAATCCTGACTGCCTAGGCGACGACCGCCTCGAGGACCGATTCCGCGAAGTAGTCGAGTGGTTTCATCAACGCGTCTCGCACGAAGACCTCGGGCATGAGGACCAGCAGACGTTGAACTTCGCCATCACCACAAACCGGACCGACGAGAAACTGAAACGCCAACTGCTGCGGGCGGTCAGCGAAGGAATTCTCGTCAGACCCGACGAGATCCAACCCGCATACGACAGATGGTTCAAAGAAGACGTCGGCGAAGACCGCCGGGAACGCCGAGGGGCTTCGACGACGGGCGAGAAGCGTCACGGATGGCAACGCGTCGAGTCCCGTGTCCGTGCCGAACAGTGGGAGAAACTTTTCAGTGAGCTCCTGGACTACGTCCGCCATCACGGCGACGCCCGGGTTCCGCGCTCCTACACCACCCCCGACGGCGGCCGGCTCGGCGCGTGGGTCGTCGACCAACGCAACCGCTTCGCGCGGGGCATGCTCGATCCCGATCGCTCAGCGCGGCTCGAGGAGTTGCCGGGCTGGACCTGGGGCCCACGAGCCAGGCGGTCCAATGCGAAAACCACGACACCGGGAGCGACATGAACAGCGATCCCACCACCGAGCGAAGTCGATGTCTGCCGACTGGCATTTCCCAACACTCGCTCACGTACCCGTGTGGAACTACCAAACGAGGGCGATCACCACCGGGGCTGAATCAAGCCTCGAGGCGCTTTCCCCCCAGCGGGGCGATCGAAATCGCTCCCTGGTGATGCTTGGGTCGAACGTTAGGTGCGCGCCCGAGTCACCGCGGTGTAGAGCAGTTCTCGGGTCAGCAGTCGTGAATCCTCCGGCGGCAGTAGTACGGTCACCTCGGTGGCCTGGCTGCCCTGACTCTTATGGATCGTCATGGCGTGCATGGTCTCGACGTCGGCCAGCCGGCTGGTCGCGAACTCCATCGGCCCTCCGGTGCGGCGATCACTGCGCGTAATACTCCGTCGCGCCGGACGGTGACGCCGGTGTCCCCGTTGTAGAGCTGAGCCCGTAGTCGTTGGCGGTGACCAGCACTGGCCGGCCGCCGTACCAAGGCGCCCACAGCGGCGTGTCGGTCTCCTCGGCCAGCCAGCGTTCGACCTGACGGTTCCAGTACGCACCCCATACGGCCCGCGGCGGTGCGCGCACAGCAGCCGGTGCTCATCCAGGGTCGCAGGCGGCCGGACGTCGCCGAGAACCGCCGCTTCTCTGCAGCCGCAAGAGCATGCGGGACGAGGATCTTGCGGATTTGCATCGAACGGCTCGTCGGGCCACCCACTCGATGTGGTGCCCGCCGGCACCGAGGACGTCCACCGCCAGATCGGCGTCACCGTCACGAATCGCCTGCGCCAGCGCGCCAATGGATTCGCCGAACCGATGCGACGTGTGCAGGCGCGACGGGCGTGTCGTCGACGGCCGCCAACCCGTCCACAGGTCGGCCAGCACTGCGCCCGCGTCCACCGATGCGAGCTGATCGGGGTCGCCCACCAGGATCAGCCGGGCATCCGGCCGCAGGGCCTCCAGCAGCCGCGCCATCATCGTCAACGACACCATCGAGGTCTCGTCGACGACGATCAGGTCGTGCGGCAGTCGGTTTCCCGATTGTGCCGGAACCGCGACGACGTATCCGGCCGCGCTCCGAGCAGCCGGTGCAGAGTCATGGCGGTAGCGCGCCGAGCCGGTCACGGTCAGCCGCGTTCAACTGGTTCACCTCTAGCTGGACTGCCTCCTGCAGGCGTGCCGCCGCCTTTCCGGTTGGCGCTGCCAGTGCGATGCGCAGTGGCGGTTTGCGCTCGAGTCGGCCTGCTCGGCGAGCAGGGCCAGCAGCCGTGCAACCGTGGTGGTCTTGCCGGTTCCCGGCCCCCCGGTGAGCACGGTTGAGCCGCTGCGACAGGGCGACCTCCGCGGCGTCCGCTGCTCCTCGAACCCGGCGGGAAAAGTCGTTCGAGAGCGGTCACGTCGCCGGGTCGGCCGGGTCGCCTCAAAGCCAGCACATCGGCGGCACCTGGTGCTCCTCGAGCCAGTACCGGTCGAAGTAGAGCAGGCCCTCGTCGTAGGTGCAGTACCGGCGGTTTCCCGAGCAGCGGACTTGCCGTCACCGCCGCCAGCCACTGCTTCGGCTCCGGCCAGTGCAGCTCATCGTCGACCTGCGTCGGCCCACCGATGCGCAAGTCCACACACACCGAGCCGCCGCGCACCGCCCGGACCACGAACGCGATCGCAAGCGCCACCCTTTCGTCGGGCTCCGCCGGCAGCGCCGCAGACCGTTGCGCGACATGCACATCGGCGGCTTCGATGACACCTGCCTCGTTGAAGGCCCGCAGCAGGCCGCCGCGCCGCGCCGAGCTCAACGTCCGACCGTCATGCCGCCGCCACCCCTCCGTCGAGCAGATCGGACAGCGCGGCCACCAGCGCCGCGGGCGGTCGCCAGCTGAACACCCCGCAGGCTGCCCGTCGGCAACCGGTGTGTCGGGACCGCACATGCCGCGCACAAACAGGTACAGCACACCGCCGAGGTGCCGCGCCGGCTCGTAGCCGGGCTGCCGCCACCGCAGGAACCGGTGCAGCACAACGCTGTACAGCAGCGCCTGCAGCGGATAGTCGGAGTGCAGCATGGCCTCCGCCAACCGCGAGGGTCGTAGTCCGCGCGCGTGCGTTCGCCCAGCCAGTTGGTCTTGTAGTCGACCACCAGGTAGCGGCCGGTCTCGCGGTATCGCAGCACTGCGTCGATCGACCGGACAAATATCCGCGCAGCGACTGGCCGCCCAGCGCGGCCGACGTCAGCCGGTCGATGTAGGCGCCACCGGGTCTCGGCCGGCAGGTGCCTGCCCAACAGCTCACCGACGTCGGCGAGCCGGATGTCCGGCGCAGCCGCCGCAGATCACCGCCGGCCAGCGGGAACTCGAAGTCCATCTCGCACAACCGGTCTGGCAGCCGATCTCGCGCAGGGTCAAGCCCGTCGGCCAGCGGTCCCAGCGGGGTGTCGTGCATCGGCACCAGGGCGGCGGCCAGCTCGGCGACGGCACGTCGACCGGCCACCACACCGAGTGGCGTCGATCTGAGCCTGCAGCTCGGCGGCCAAGTCCGCGCGCCGCGGGTCCGCGGTCTCCAGGACCGCGTGCACCAGCGTGCCGAACGTGCTCCCGGACGGCAGGTCGGCCATCGGCGACGGAATGTCCGGCCCCGACGGGGGCTCGTTCACGGTGAGGTCGGCGACCTCGTCGTCGAGTTCGGTGACCTCCGGTTCGCTGCCGACGCCGACGGATCGGCGCCGCGAATCAGCCCCGAATACGACGTGCGCCGCCACGCGTGTCGATGCTGCGGTGAAAATGCCGCACCGCCAGGTCATCTCGAGGCGCCGGCACGGTCAGTTCGGTCGGCGCGACGACCACGACTCCTCCACCACCGGCCCGCCGGCCGTCTCCCATTCCCGCAGCAGCGCCATCGCGTCGGCGTCGTCGATTCGCTCGGGGTCGCAGCGGTCCGGAACCTGCGATTCGCCGGGCGCCTGCCGCGCAGCAGGCGCGACAGTCCGCCGTTGGGCTCATCCCAGGACGGCGCCCACCACGCCACCACCTGCGACTGCGCCCGCGTCATCGCGACATAGGTCAGCCGCGATCTCCTCGCCTGCAGCCTCCCGCCGGCCGAGCGCCTGGCCGATTGCCAGCTCGCTGCTGTGCTCGCCACCGACGTGCAGGCAGCGCCTGTCCTGGTCGTGTGAAACGCACCAGATCCTCCTTCGCACATAGCGATTGAACGTGAACGGCAGGTACACGATCGGGAACTGCAGGCCCTTGCCACCCCAGACGGTCATGATCTGCACCGCCGCCGCGTCGCTGTCGAGGCGGCGGTTGCGTTCGGGCGCACCGGACCTCTCCTCACGCTGCGTGCGCAGCCAGTCGCGCAGCGCCGTCAGACCGAAATGTTCACGGTGCGCGACGTCGTGCAGCAGCTGCGTGACGTGGGCGAGATCGGTCATGTTGCGTTCGCCGCCCGCCCACGACGAGCACCCGGTTGGCCCATACCCGCCAGCTGTGCGGCCTCGAACACCGCGGCCACACCGCGCTCGCGGGCGTGGTCGGCCCACTGCCGCAGCGTCTCGGCGACGCGGTCCGTCAGCGCATCACCGCCGTCGGCGAGGGTCTCGGCGGTTTCGCCGAAGAACATCGTCGCGGCGGCGGCACGCACCAGCCCGGGCCGGTGCGGCTGGTCGAAGGCCTCCAGCAGACACAGCCAGTCCTCGGCCGCCTGCGACTCGAATACATCGGTGTCGCCGGTGTAGACCGCCGGGATCCCGGCCGCCACCAGTGCGTCGAAGCACGCCCGTGCGTCGGTGTGCTTCTCGATGATGACCGCGATGTCGCGGGCCTGCAGCGGTTGGCCGGCGAACGTGGCGTCGCTGGCCAGCAGCGCGCCGATGTCGGCGGCCAGATCCTTGGCGATGTGCGGCGCAGGCCGTCGATACGGAGTTCTCGGTGTCCGCTGAGGCCGACGCTGGCTCGCGACGACCCGCAGCCGGAACGGCGCGTTGTGCGGCGCGCCGGCCAGCCGGTGGCCGCGGTGATGCGCCTCGACGTCGTGGACCTTGATGTCCGGCGTCGCCGAGCTCCGCGCCCACAGCACCTTCTGGAGGCGCTCCACCAGCGCCGCGTCGCTGCGCCAGTTGCGCCCGAGCGTGCGCCGGTCACCGGCTGTCCTGGCCGCATGCAGGTAGGTGACGATGTCGCCGCCGCGGAACGCGTAGATGGCCTGCTTGGGATCGCCGATCAGCACCAGCGTGGAATGACCGCTGAACGCGCGCTCGATGACCTGCCACTGCACCGGGTCGGTGTCCTGGAACTCGTCGACCATCACGATCGACCAGCGTTGCCGCATGCGGGTCGCGGCGGGCGAGTCCGGCGACTCGAGTGCCGTCGCCAGCCGGGTCAGCAGGTCGTCGTAGCCGAGAATCCGTGCCGGCGTTTGCGGCGTTCCAGCTCGTGACCGACCTCGTTGGCGAAGCCCACCCGGACGGCCGCCTCGGAGCCGGCCGGCGGATCGAGCAGGCGCAGCTCGGTGCACGGGGTTGTCGACGACCTCGCGAGCCAGCGCGGCGCGTCGGCAGCTCATCGGCGGCTCGTCGCGCTCCTGGCCCGAAGTGCCGAGGTACAGATCGTCGACGATCTCGGCGACCAGTTCGTCGAGGTTCTCGGCCAGCGTGACTCCGCTGTCGCTGTCACCTGCCACGCCAAGGGATTTGAGCACCAGGTGGCAGAACTGGTGGGTGGTGGCGATGGTGGCCGCGTCGAACGAGGCGAGCGCGTCCCGCAGCCGCGGCCGCCGGGCGCGAGTTCATCGTCGGTTGCCGTCGCACCAGATGCTTAGACCGGTTGTTCCCGGCCGGCGTCGCGCTCGCTCGATCGCGTGCACCGCCGTCCGCGCCTTGGGCGCACCCGTTCCCGCAATTCCTGGGTCGCGGCCCGGCCGAACGTGATCAGCAGCATCTCGTCCAGCGTGGCGCCCCCCTCGGCGACGTATCGGGTGACCAGCGCGGCGAGCGTGAAGGTCTTGCCGGTGCCGGCGCTGGCCTCGAGCACCGTCGTCGAGCCCTCGCGGGCAACGGACCCAGCAGGTCGAAGCTCTCCATCAGAGCCGCCCTCCCTTCGGCCTCAGCAGCGGCAACCACAGCCGGACGGCAAGGCGCCGAGCCGGGTGTCCTCGCCCGGCTCTCTCCCGCCGGGGCGCACCCAGCAGCATGTCAAGCGGTGCCCTGTCCCCAGACCTGTTCGTGGGCAGGTTCGCGTCCTCGCCGCGGCCCTCGTAGCTGTCCACTTCGACCACGCCTTCGGCGGGGGTCCGTGCCCTTGTGCCGCGCGGCCGCCCAGGCGTAGGACGTCTTGATCGGCAACGGAATCGGCTCGCGGCGGCCGGCATCGTAGAGGGCCACCAAGTCACGCAGCACGCTCACCGGGTCCTGCAACGGCGCCCGAACCCGCTCGCGGCGCCCTCGCCTGCGCTGACCGCCGACGCACACCGCCGACCAGCCCCGGCCGGGCTCGCGCCCAGCGCCACCAACGGGATCCACGCCTTCAGCAGTGCTTGGCGTCGAGTTTGGAGTAGGTGACCTCCACGAGTCGGTTGCCGAACACCGGTGCACCGTTCCGGTAGACGGCGGCCGGCGCCCAGATCGACGTCGACGTCGTAGGCCTGTGGCGGGCCCGTTGATAGGACAGGGCGGAGCGCGCCAGTTCGGGCGCTCATCCCGCAACTCGTTGGCCTTGCGCCAGCCCAGCCGTCCCGGCGGCAGCGCGCCCCGCCGCCACTCGGCCTGCGCCCGGTCGGGGTCCATCCCGGCCAGCATGTCGGTGAGCAGCCGTTGACCCACCGTCCACTCCTGCAGGTTGTCGATCTCGACCGGCATCGCGTCGTCGACCCCCTCGACCTCCCACGGCAAGGTGAAGTCCAGGGCCGGAAGAAGCCTTTGACCGGGTTGGCGAAGTACCTCGACAGCTCTGCAAGTATCACGTCTTCGGGCGGCAGAGCGGGCAGCGGGTCGGTCAGGCGCGTTGGTGTCGCCCTCCGGTGACGGAGGCGGCGCCGCAGCGCGGTGGGGTCGAAGGTGAACGGCTTCCCCGGCACCCAGTGCCCCCGGGGTGACATTACGAATATCGAAGGGCTGCAACGGATGCGCACGACACGACTGGTGCAGACTCGGCTCGCCGATCGTGCGGTCCAGGGCGTCGAGCAGTTCGGCCAGCGGAACGGCCGGCGGTCGGGGCTGGCCGGAGTACTCGTTGGCCCCGGTGTAGGTGACGACGAGCTTGTCGGTGGCGGCACAGATCGCGTCGAGCAGCAGCTGGCGGTCCTCGGACCGGATGTCACGCTCTCCGGTCATCGGGCTACGCGCCAGCACATCGTCGCCGTCGAGCACGCCGATTCGTGGGAAGACGCCGTCGTCCAGGCCGACCAGGCACACCACCCGGTGCGGCACCGAGCGCATCGGCACCATGGTGCACACCGTCAGGGTGCCGGTGCGGAAGTTCGCCCGGGTGGGTCGCCCCGCGAGATGGCCGGCGAGCAGCGCGCGGACATCCGGCAGCCGCATCATCGCGCGCGTGTCCCGCCTGCGGCAGGCGACGTCTGGCGAACTCGCGTTGCAACTGACTTCTGCCAGGCGTCGTCGTGAGGTCCGGGTGAGAAGCGCGATCCCGTCGGCGAGGGCGGTCAGCCACTGGGCCAACGGCTTTGCACCGCCGAGGGATTCGACCACCGACTTCAGCCGGTTGACGAACTCGGCGAGCCGCCCGGCGAGCTCGACGCTGTTGCTGCCGACGTCGTCGAGCGGCAGGCGTGACGAGCCAGGCCTTCGAGTCGTCGGACATCGCGACACCGGCCAGCACCCGGTCGAGCCCGAAGCGCCAGGTGTTCTGGACGAACGGTAATCCCGTACGGCGCGCGGTGCGCTGGTCGAAGCCCCACCGGATGTTGGCCTGCGCACCCACCGGGTAATGCTTCCAGGTCGTCATCGGTGAAGCCGAACCGCGCCCGCACCGGTGCCGCGTGCGCGAGGTCGAGCACTTCGGTCGCGGTGACCCGGCCGCCGGCCAGGGCGAGCAGTTGCGAGGCGACCGCCAGCAGCGGGTTGGTCTGCACCAGCGACCGGTCGGCCAGGCGCACCCGCAACCTGTGGGCCGGATTGCGCACCGGCACCATCTCGCCGAGGCCGAAGTCGGCGGCGATCAGAGGGCGTAGGTCTCGATGTCCGGGCACATCACCAGGATGTCGCGCGGTTCCAGCGTCGCGTCGTCGGCGAACAGGCCGAGCAGGACCTCGCGCAGCACGTCGATCTGGCGGGCCGGTCCATGACAGCTGTGCACCTGCACCGAGCGGTCCTCGGCGCGAGGACCTCACCCTCGGGCGTACCGCGTTGGCGGCGATGTCGGACTGCAGCCAGCCCAGCAGCGTGTCGGGCCGGTCGGCGCCGCCGACGAATTCGTCGGTGGCACCGTGGCCCGGGAAGGCTGCGCTGCAACTCCCGCAGGTCGCGGCCGAGCGTGGCCAGCAGCGGATGGTGCGCTGCGGTGGCTGTCGTCGTCGCGGCGCGGCACTGCACCGCGCAGATGCGTCCAGCGCGGTCCACAGTTGCGTCACTGGGGTGTGGCAGCCACAGGTGAACGTCGTGGTGGGTGGCCAGCGCCTCGACGAGTTCGATGTCGGTGCTCGCGAGCCGGGTGTGGCCGAACAGCGACAGCCGCGTCGGCATGTCGGCGCGGACTCTCCGCAGCCGTGCAACGGTTTTCGCGTGCCGCATGTGGGGCGGGTCGACGGCGATCCGCTCCACGAGCGCGCACCACAGGTGCGGCTGCCACCCCAGATCCGTGTCCAGGGCGCCGACGTCGCCGTCGAGCCAGTCGACCAGCAGTTTCGGGCGCTGCCGCGCGTAGGAGGCGAACAGCCCGGCGAGCCGGCGAGCCACCGCGTACCGCCGGCCCTGGCGGAGTTCTCCTCGCTCGGCCTCACGAATGGCCCAGGTGGTTGGCGATGTGCGGCACCAGTCCTGGTCGAGGTTGCGTCGATGACCTCGAGCAGCGGCCACACCATCGCGTCCGGCGACCACGGGTCGTCGTCGGGTGCCGGTGACCTCGGCGATCAACGACCCCGGCCGAGCGGAACGACACCCCCGCGCACACGCCGTCCGCGCCGCTGCCGCGACCCAGAACATGCGAGAGCCGCTGGCTGAGCCACCGCTCGACGCCGCGCGCGGGCACCACCACGAGTTCCTCGGCGAACGGATCGGCCTGCGGGGTGGCCAGCAGGGTGCCGAGTCCGTCGGCAAGCAGATCCGTGCGTTCGGCGCGGTGGACGTGGATGGCCATCGTGACCACCGTAGACCCGACCTCCGACAGTTTGGCCCCCCCCTCTCCGCGATTGAGAACGATTTTAAGCGACTCTTTTGACCGCCGCAATAGGTACAGCTAGAGCAGGCGCCCTACAGTCGCGGCGGCAGAGCCGCCAGCCAGCCGTCCGAAAGCAGTTCCAGCAGTTGCCCGTCCGGTCCCGGATCATCGCCATCGCCTCCGTCACCGTCCGCATCGACCACCGCTCCCCCGAACTCCTCGACCTTCTCCAACACGCCACCGAGATCGGATACCGACAACGAGATATGGGTCAGCCCCATCTGATCCATGACGCGTTCCGCCCCGGCTGAACTTGACGCTTCGAGTAGTCCATGAGTTCGAGCACAAACCCGTCGCGCACCAAGTAAGTCGCATGCACCCCGAGCGGCTCGGGAAGCTGCACAAGCTTGGCGGTGGGGCCGTCGGGCGGGTCAAGCTCCCACCAGAACTGAAACCCGAGCACACCCTCGTAGAACCGCCGCGACCGCTCGCGATCGGAGACACACAATCCGACGTGGTTGAAGGTCGTTCGGTGACTGCTCATCGCGGCCTTTCTCGACGGAACCCAAGAGCGTAATAATGCAAAGATAGTTCAAATAGCAGAGCTCTCGTCGCGGTGGAGGACTTTTCAGATGACGACACGCCCCGACGTCGCGCAAGACGCGATAGTCGACTTCGACCACCACTCCGACGCCTTCAATCTCAACCAACAGACGGTCAACGCCGAGCTCAGACAACGCTGCCCCGTCGCCTGGAACACCAACTACGACGGATTCTGGTACCTCAGCAGCTACGACGCGGTCAGCCAAACGGCCCGAGACGACGCCACCTTCTCGCACAAATACGAACCCAACGCCGAAGACGGCGTCGACTACCAGGGCGAGATGGGCGTCCCGCGTCCGGAAGGCCAACCCGCCCTGGGCATCGGCGAGGTCGACGGCGACTACCACCTGGCCCTACGGCACGCGCTGGCCCCGTTCTTCTCCCCCGGCGCCGTCGAGAAGCTCAAGCCGTTCATGGAGGAAAAAGCCCATGAGTTCCTCGACCAACACATCGAAAACGGGCGCGATGGATCTGGTGCTCGACTACGCCAGCCCGGTGCCGGCCATCCTCACCATGAAGTTGATGGGCCTGCCCCACGACAACTGGCACCTCTACGCCCACCTCTTCCACTCCGTCATGGCCGTCCCCCAAGACAGCCCCGAATACGCCGAAGCCATCGCCAAAGTCCCGGCCATGATGGAGGAAGTCCTCGAATTCGCGGCCACCAGGCGGGCCGACACAGAAGAAGACCTGACCAGCTTCCTCATCCAATTCGAATTCGAGGGCAAGCGCCTCGACGACGCCCAGCTGCTCAACATCCTCTGGAACCTGATCGCCGGCGGCGTCGACACCACCACCTCCCAAACCGCGCTCACGCTCAGACACCTGGGCACCCACCCGGACTTGCGACAGCAGCTGATAGACCACCCGGAGCTATACCGCACCGCCACCGACGAATTCCTGCGCTACTTCTCGGTCAACCGAACACTGAGCCGCACGGTCACCAGAGACGTCGAGCTCAACGGCCAACACCTACGCAAAAACGACAAACTCATCATCAGCTGGCTCTCCGCCAACCACGACGAGCACGAATTCGACAAGCCCGACGAAGTCATTCTGGACCGCACCCCCAACCGTCACCTGGCCTTCGGGCTCGGGCCGCATCGCTGCATCGGCTCGCATCTGGCGCGCCTGATGTCCGAGGTGATGGTCAAGGCTGTCCTCGACCGCATCCCCGACTACCGAGGTCGACGTCCAAAACGTCCACCAATACCTGGGCAACCCGAGCATGACCGGGCTGGGTAAGCTGCCGGTCACCTTCACCCCCGGAGCCAAGCGAGGCTAGATGCCAGACGACCCGGACTGGCGGCCGCGCGTGGGGCGTACCTTGACCGTCAGCCCGACGGGTCTACGATCGGCCGGCCCATCCATGCGCTCCGGCACAGGCGTTCCGCGAGGAATCCGCGGCCGGCTTTAGCCTGCTGGCCAGCCCCCGACGCAAAAACATTCGAACGCATCGACAGCGAAGTATTTGTGGCACAGAGTTTTACGGCGACAGGACTGGCTCGCCAATTCCGGGGACGCCCCGCCCCCCCCCTGACCGACGTGACGGTCTAGCGCGTGAGCGGTGTGGGACGCAACTCGAGCGGCTGTCCTTGACAGCGACTATGGCCCCGCGAAGGCGAACCCGGCCGTGAAGGCGCGCAGCTACACCGGCACACACGCGAGTACGCCCTGATCGTTCCGGCACCGCCGCCGCGACCCTGGCTGGTCTGTATCGACGGGCGCGATGGGACGCGCGGCGCTGTCCGACGGTTTCATGTCTCGATCTGCACCGGGACCTCGGCCTCAAGTCTTGTGCCCGGGCCGGTCCTGGGTGGGCCACCTGCCGCGGGACGTGCTCGACGCGCCACGGCCCGCTCGGTGTCTGGACTCAGCGGCTGATCACCGGAGCGCGGAGCCGCCCGACGCCGCTCGTCTCGCGAGCCTGGTTGGGCCTCTGGCGTTTTGCGCCGCAGCCTTGGGCGGGTGTCGTCCGATCAGCCTGAGCGCCCTGCTGGAACGAGGCTGGAACGTCGAGCATCGCTCGCGCGTGCTCGGATCGGGCTTGTCATGGATGTCGTCGTCGCAGCGCCGGACGCACGCCAGCGATGACGAGCGTTTGCCCTTGGGACGGGACGCAGCCAACTCGGTGAGCGTTGGGGACCTTGTCCCCTTCCGGCCACCTGGTAAACGGCGCACGTTTGAGGTCCCGACCTGGCAAACCACCCCGCAATGGACGGGTTATCGAAAGAGCGGTACGGAGATGGCCGAAGGCGATCCAACGGTGGTTCAGCACCCAAGCGGAGTGATGGTGTCGACGCTGCCGCAGGCATTTCAGCAGACCGCGGCGTTGAAAGCGGACTCGGTGGCCATCCGGACGGTCGGCGACAAGACCGTCCTCACCTGGCCGGAGTACGCCAATCGGGTGCGGAAGATCGCCACCGGGCTGGCCGCGCTGGGTGTCGAACGCGGCCACACGGTCGGTCTGATGCTGCGCAACCGTCCCGAGTTCCATCTGGCGGACACCGCCGTCATGCACCTCGGCGCGATCCCCTTCTCGATCTACAACACCTCGGCGCCCGACCAGATCCGGTACCTGTTCACCAATGCCGGGAACAGGATCGTGTTCACCGAGCAAGACTTTCTGCCCGCCATCAAGGCGGCCGGGGCCGACCTCACCGAGGTGATCGTCGTCGACGCCAAAATCGACGGCTGCCTGACCCTCGAAGAGCTCGAAGCTCTGGGAACCACAGCCGATTTCGACTTCGACTCGACGTGGCGGGCGGTACGGCCGGACGACGTCGCGACGCTCATCTACACCTCGGGAACCACCGGCCCGCCCAAGGGCGTCGAGCTTACCCATGCCAACGTGATGGCCGAATTCTCCGCGATCGTCCACCTGCTTGACCTGCAGCCAAACGATCGGATCGTCTCGTACCTACCGCATGCGCACATCGCCGACCGGGTGACGGGGCACTACGCCAACATGGTCCTGGGAGTGCCGATGACCGACGTCGATGACCCCAGGGCGATCGCGGAGGCGCTGCCCGATGTTCGTCCCACAGTGTGGCTCGGGGTGCCGCGGGTGTGGCACAAAATCAAAGCCGGGATCGAAACGAAGCTTGGCACGGAGGCGACCGGGCTCAAGCGGCGGTTGGCGCTATGGGCCATCGACACCGGCGTACAGGCCGCCCGCCAGACGTTGGCGGGCAAGTCGCTGTCCCCGTCGCTTGCCCTCCGCCGCGCGATTGCCGACCGCCTCGTGCTGGCTAAGGTGCGCCACGCACTCGGCTTGGACCAGTTGCGCTGGGCAGTGACCGGTGCCGCCCCCGTACCCGTTGAAACAATCGAATTCTTCTGGGGTCTGGGCATTCCCGTCTACGAAGTGTGGGGCGAGTCGGAGTGCGTGGGAGGTGCGACCTCCAATCGGCCGGGCTCCAACAAGGTCGGTTCGGTCGGGCAGGCGCTGCGCAACGTTGAGATCTCGGTCGCAGACGACGGTGAACTGCTGATACGCGGGCCGATCGTGATGCGAGGCTATCGACACCAGCCGGAGAAGACCGCCGAAGCGATCGACGCCGACGGCTGGCTGCATACCGGCGACATCGGCACCATCGACGCACAAGGTTTCGTCACGATCGTCGGCCGCAAGAAAGACTTGATAGTCAACGAATCCGGAAAGAATCTCTCCCCCAGCAACATCGAGATGGCCGTCCAGGAAACGTCCTCGTTGATCGACCAGGTAGTGGCCATTGGTGATGCCAGACCCTACGTGACGGCGCTCATCGTCCTCGATGCTGAGGCCGCCGCCGCGCAAGCCGCCGCGCTCGGCATTGCCGACCCGTCGGCCGCCGCTTTCGCGCAGCGTCCCGAGGCCAGGGAATTGCTCACCGCTGCTATCGTGGAAGCGAATTCCAAACTTTCCCGCGTCGAGCAGATCAAGCGGTTCCTCATTATCGGAACTGCTTGGGAGCCAGGCGGAGACGAGCTCACCCCTACGATGAAGCTCAAGCGCAGGCCCATCGCGGAGAAGTATTCGGCTGAGATCGACAAGCTTTACGCCGCGACGCCCGGGCCGGACGTCGTCAACATGACCGAGGCTCTCCGATGACCAAGCCCGCGGCGCCCATGCCGACGTTCTGTCGGCTGCCGATAGTGATCATCGTGGGTGCGGTGACCGACTAGGTCTTGGTCCGCGACGCATCACCCAAGGATTGGGAAGCGGCGCTGGGCGGCCAGGGCGTTGAGCCCCTTTTGCATCACGCCGCGCACGTGCGCATCGAGCTTCTTGATGTCGGGAGCCTCACCGAATTCGACGGCGATATCGACTGGTCGCAGCACCTCGGTGACGATCTTTGTCGGCAGCGGGACGTTGACCGGCAAGACGACACTCGGCCCGAACGGGAAGCCGAACGTTATCGGCAGGATGTTCGTCCGAAAAAGCTTGCGCTCCAGCTTGGTGAGCCGAAGCAAACGCGCGAGCCACGTGCCGCGGCTCAAGAACAGTTGCTCTTCCTGACCACCGATTGAGACAGCAGGAACGATCGGCACGTTCGCCTCCAAAGCCGTCGTCACATAGCCTGTTCGGCCGCCGAAGTTGATGACATTCTCCCGCAGGGTCGGCCGGTAGACGTCGAAGTCGCCGCCCGGGAAGACCAAGACGACGGCACCGGCGGCCAGTGCCTTCGCGGCGTTCTCGCGCGTCGCCCGAATCACTCCGGTGCGCCGGAAGAAGTCCGCCGCCGGCCCGGCGAACACAGTGTCGAAGGCGAGTGCATAGAGCGGGCGATCGTAGCCGTACCTGTCGTAATAGCCGACGGCGAACACCGACAGGTCAAAGGACGTAAGGCCGCCAGAATGGTTCCCCACCACCAGGGATGCACCGGGTGGGAGGTTGTCGAGGCCCCGCACCTCGGAACGGAAATAGTGCTTGACGATCGGCCGGGTCAGCGCGACGACGTGCTCGGTCAGGCCACGATCCCATTTATCGACGTCGGTGTGGGTATCGCCCATTGTCTTCCTTAACTCACCGCTCTGTGAGGTTGCGATGACGCTACGCCGACCCGAAAAGGAGTGTTAGGGACTTTTGTCGTTACTGCGGCTCACAGCTGAAGACCCCCACCAAGCACCTTGACCAGCGGTCACGTCAGGTCCACTGTCGATTACATGAGCATCGACGACGACCCCGTCACGACGCTGGACGACCTCAAGAGCGACTTGGCGGGCCGGCACAAGTGGACACCGAGCAGCGGCGCCTCCGTCGACCGCGCGATCGTCGACGCCGACATGGCGGCCCTCGACCGCGACGGCTACGTCATCTGGGAGAACCTGCTCAGCGTGGACGAGTGTGAGCAGATCCGCGAGGTTGTCGGCCCCTGGCTCGGGCATACCGGACGCAACGCGTTTGAAGGACGGCGTACCCAGCGCATCTACAGCGTGCTGAGCAGGACGCGCATGTGCGACCGGCTTGTCGATCATCCGCGGGTGCTTGCGGTGCTCGATCGGCTCCTGATGCCCAACTACCTGCTTTCGGCGTTGCAGGCCATCAACATTCAGCCTGGCGAGGCTGCGCAGCTGCCCCACCACGACGACGGGTTCTACCCGATTCCGCGGCCGCGGGCGCCGTTGACCGCCGCGACGATCTGGGCGATCGACGACTTCACCGCCGACAACGGCGCCACGGTGGTCATCCCCGGCAGCCACCGCTGGGAAGCACGTCCGCCCGGCCCCGACGATGCCCCGCTGCCCGTCGTCATGCCGGCCGGCTCGTGCGTCTTCTTCGTCGGAACGCTGTGGCACGGCGGCGGCGCCAATACCACCGACCGAGCGCGGCTTGCCGTCACCGCCCAATACTGCCAACCGTGGCTGCGGCCGATGGAGGCCTTCACCCTCTCGATACCGCGCGACGTCGCGCGAACCGTCTCCGACGACATTCAACGCATGATCGGCTACAGCATCCATCCGCCGTTCGTCGGCGCCGTCGATGGCTTGCATCCTTTGCGACTGCTCGAGCAGCCGTAATGCCGCAAAGTCCTACAGTGCGTTCATGAGCGACATCACGGCGCGGCTGGCGGACATCGTCGGCGACCACAACCTGCTGACCGGTGACGCAATCCCCGACGACTACTGGCACGACGAGGAGTTGACGCATCCGCCGCAGCAGCCGGCCTATGTCGCCAAACCGGCCACCGCCGACGAGGTGGCGCAGCTGCTGAAAGTGGCCACGGAGCACCAGATTCCGGTGACGGCCCGCGGGTCCGGAACCGGCTTGTCGGGTGCGGCGATACCACGCGCGGGCGGGCTGGTCATCTCCTTCGAGCGAATGAACAAGGTCCTGGAAGTCGATGCGACCAATCAGGTCGCGGTCGTCCAGCCGGGGGTGACGCTGATCGAGCTCGATGCCGCGACCGCGCCGGAGAACCTGCGCTACATGGTCCAACCGGGCGAGCTGTCTTCCAGCGTCGGCGGCAATGTCGGCACCAACGCCGGCGGGATGCGCGCGGTCAAGTACGGGATCGCCCGCCATAACGTGCTCGGGCTGCAGGCGGTGCTGCCGACCGGTGAGATCATCCGCACCGGCGGCAAGATCGCCAAGGTGTCCACCGGCTACGACCTGACCCAGCTGATCGTCGGCTCCGAAGGCACCCTGGCCCTGGCCACCGAGGTGATCGTCAAGCTGCATCCGCGGCTCGGCCACAGCGCCACCGTGCTCGCCCCGTTCGCCGACTTCGACCAGGTGATGGAGGCGGTGCCCCAGGTCATCGCCAGCGGCCTGGGGCCCTACATCCTGGAATACATCGACAACGTCACGATGGCCGCGCTCGTCCACACCCAAAATCTGGAACTCGGCATTCCGGACAAGATCCGCGACAGCTGTCAAGCGTATCTCGTTGTGGCACTTGAGAACCTGACCGAAGACCGGTTGGACGAGGATGTCGAGCGGGCCGGTGAGCTGCTCGCCGAGCTGGGCGCCCTGGATGCCTATGTGCTCGAAGGCGGTTCGGCGCGCAAGCTGATCGAGGCGCGCGAGAACGCGTTTTGGACGCTGAAGGCGGTCGGCGCCGACGACCTGATCGACACCGTCGTGCCGCGCGGCGCGATGCCGAAATTCCTTGCCACCGTGCGCGGTCTGGCGACCGCGGTTGGCGGCGGCGCAGTGGGCTGTGGTCACGCCGGCGACGGCAACGTGCACCTGGCCATCTTTTGCAAGGCCCCCGACACCCGCAAGAAGCTTTTGACCGACATCTTCGCGCTGGCAATGGAACTGGGCGGCGCGATCTCGGGCGAACACGGCCTTGGCCGCGCCAAAGCTCCGTATTGGCGCGAGCTCGAAGACCCGGTCAAGGTCGACCTCCTGCGCCGCATCAAGCAGAGCTTCGACCCGGCCGGGATTCTCAACCCGGATGTCGTCTTTGCTGCCGAGCGCGAGTGACCCCGGGCGACACCGCATCACCGATTCGGATTCATTTGCGAATCGCTATCACACGAGCAGTTCTCGCATAGGCGAGAAGCCACGCCATAACGACCCGAAGACATTTCGCCGAAATCGTCGAAAGGGTAGCTAAGCGGACGCCTCGGCCCGCAATGTGGCTTATCCTGCATCCGATAACCGAACACGACAGGACGGGAAATGTTCTCACTGACACGACGCCGATCCGCGGTGGCCGTGTTGGCGACTGTCGGGTTGCTCGTGTTCGGCGTTCTACTGTTCACCAGCAGTGGGGCTTCGGATCACCAGGTAGCCGTCCCGGTAGGACTCTGGGTTCTGAGCATGTTCGCCAACGGCTGCGCGGTCCACGCCGCCCGCGTCGCTCGAGGCCGCCAGCGTCTGGCGTGGATGGTGTTGAGTATCGGGCTGGCGGCCTGGACAGCCGGCCAATTTGTCTGGTGTTACGTCAGTCTGGGCGGCATTGCGCCGATTTCGAATTTCTCGGCGGCCAACTTGGGCTATGTGGTTTTGCCGCTTTGCGCGTTCGCTACCGCAGTCACTATTCCCAGCCGCGACGACTCCCGATTCGGTATCGACCTCCTGCTTGACGGCCTCCTCGTCGCCGCATCGTTGTTGATTGTGTTGGCCATCCTGGTGCTGGGCCACTTCCGCCGACCCTCACAAATAGTCAGCCTCCCGCAGCTGATGTTAGCCACCGCCACAGCCGTGTACCTCGGGCTTGTCGTCATATCGTTCATCACCGTGCGGAAAGCCGAGCCGGGCCGCAAACTCTCACCGACGCTCATCACACTGGGGTGGGGAGTCATCGCGGCGGCCGGGTCACTCAGCGTCTTCGAAGACCATCCCGAACAGGTGCCTAGTCGCCTCGTCATTCTCGGCTGGGCCGGCGGAATCTACTTCGTCGCGCTGTCGGGCATTGCGTCTCGGCCGGGGCCGGAGCTCGACCTCGGCTTTTCTCAGCCATCGTCGAGAACGTCGCTGTGGCTGCCGTATGGGCCTGTGCTGTTGGCGATCGCCGTCGGTGCCGTCCACTTTTGGCCCACAAACCCGGGCGATTCTTTTATCTTCTCGGTCTGTGTGGTCCTGTTCCTCACCACGCTGGCCCGCCACTTGTTGCTGCTCGATCGGAAACAACAACTGCTTGCCGCGCTGTCTGCCGCCGCCCTGCGGGACCCGTTAACCGGGTTAGCGAATCAGCGACTATTTGACGATCGGCTCTCGCACGCGGCTCGGTTGCACATTCTCCACGCCGTCCCGGTCAGCGTAATCGCACTCAATATCAGTGACTTCACCATGGTCAATGACACGCTCGGTTATGCCGTCGGCGACGAGCTATTACGTGCCGCCGGCGAGCGGCTCCAAGCCAACGTCCGCGCCGCCGACACCGTCGCGCGGATGACCGGAGACGAATTCGCCGTCCTAGTCGAAGACCGCCCCGAGGTCGCGGCACAGGTCGCCAGGAAGCTCGCCCGGTCCTTCGACGAGTCTGTCGAACTCGAGAATCACCGGCTGCACGTACATCCCAACATCGGCGTGGCCTCGGCCGCGGCGGAACCCGGCTCAGCCCTGACGCCAAGCGAGCTTCTCGAACAGGCCGACGCGGCCCGGAACTGGGCCCAACAATCGAGCTCGACCAACGTGCGCATATTCACCCCCGACATGGATGCTCGGCTCGGCAAACACGAGACTCACGACGCCAGCATGGCCCGACTGCAATTGCTTGGTGAACTGCGACGCGCCATCGACGATGGCCTGCTGACGCTGCTCTACCAGCCGAAATTCGACCTGCTGACCGGCTCCGTCCGTGGCGCCGAGGCGCTGGTGCGATGGCAGCACCCCAAATTCGGCATGCTGCGGCCCGATGAGTTCTTACCGTTGGTCCGCGAACACGGGCTGATGGATGCCGTCACCGACCTGGTGTTGTCACGTGCGGTCGCTGACGCTGCGGCGTGGTATGCGGCAGACGCCCCGATCCCCGTCGCGATCAACTTGTGGGCACCCTCCCTCGACGAGGACGCGCTGCCCGAGCGCATCATGGCCGTGCTCGAAGCACACGCCCTGTCCGCCAGTTGTCTCACGATCGAGATCACCGAGGACCTGTTGGTGGCCGACCTTGCGCAGGCCCGCACGGTGCTCAATCGTCTCCGCGAGGCCGGCATCCGGGTGGCGATCGACGATTTCGGCAGCGGTTACGCCACGCTCACTTATCTGCGTGAACTACCCATCGACGACGTCAAACTCGACCGCCAATTCATCGCGCCGATCCTGCACGACGACCGGGCCGCCACGATTGCACGATCGGTGATCGAGTTGACCACGAAATTCGGCATCGCCACGATCGCCGAGGGCGTCGGGGACGCGGAAACAGCGCTGCGACTCAAGGAATACGGTTGCGACGCCGTGCAAGGCAACTTCTTCTGTCCCCCGCTGCCTGCCTCCGACATTCCGCATGTCCCCCAGAACGCCACGCTCGCAGCGCAGTAATTGCGCGACGGCATAGGGTGGCGCCGTGCACATTGACGTGATGGTGGTTCCGCAACCGTTGGGTGAGATCGGCGGCCTGGCCCAGCGCGCTCAGGCCGCGGGATTCTCCGGCCTGCTGTTCACCGAGACCGGCCGCACGGCCTACCTCAACGCCGCCGTGGCCTCGCAAGCCGCTCCCGGACTCGAGTTGTCGACCGGTGTCGCGGTGGCTTTCCCCCGTAGTCCGTTCGTCACCGCGGCCGAGGCGTGGGAGCTGCAGGAGGCGACCGGCGGCAAATTCCGGCTGGGCCTGGGCACGCAGGTGCGCACGCACGTGGTGCGCCGCTACGGTGTCCCCTTCGAACGCCCGGGCCCGCGGCTGCGCGACTACGTTCTGGCGGTGAAGGCGTGTTTCTCGGCGTTCCGCACCGGAAAGCTCGATCACCACGGCGAGTTCTACGACCTCGACTTCATCACGCCGCAATGGAGCCCGGGCCCCATCGACGCGCCCGACCCCAAAGTCGATATCGCAGCGGTGAATCCGTGGATGCTGCGGATGGCCGGCGAAGTGGCCGACGGGGTGCACGTCCATCCGCTCGGCGAACTCGGCTACATCAAACGGCACGTGCTGCCGAACATCGCTGCCGGCGCGGAGAAGGCTGGCCGCTCAGCGTCGGACGTCACCGTCATCGTGCCGGCCATGACGATCGTCGGCGACAGCGACGAAGAACGTGACGCCCAACGCGAGACGGTGCGGGCCAGCATGGCCTTCTACGGCAGCACCCCCAACTACGCATTCATTTGGGACGAGGCGGGATTCGAGGGTACGACCGCGCGCATCCGCGAGAAGCAGAAGGCCGGCGATTACCAGGGCATGGCCGCCCAGATCACCGACGAGCACATCGCGGCGTTCGCCACCGAGTCGACGTGGGACGGGTTTGCCGACGCGCTGACCCAGAAGTACGGCGGAATCGCCACGCGCATCGCCCTTTACAACGCTTTGGGCGACGACGAGCGCTTCGCGCGGTACGGCGAGGTCGCCCGCCAGCTGCGTCAGTGATGTCTCGAGTCACATGCCGAAGTGCGTGCGACGCAACGCCGCCACCGCCTCCGCCGGCCCGCTCACGTCAACGTGCGCAACTGCTTGGCGCCCAAAGATGTAGAGCAGGAGCTCGCCTGGCAGACCGGTGAGCAGAGCCGTCGGCTCCCCCGCGACAGCCGTCACCTGCTCCGTTGGTTCCAGCCCATTGGATTTCGAGCCCGCACCCGTCAAGACGCCGACTCAGATAGCGACCACCGCGGCGAACGTTTCGCCACAACGCGGCATCCATTGCGGGCGTGAGGCTTCGAGGCCCTTGCCTATTCGCTCGGCGTACGTCCTCGTGATGGACGAAGAACTCGTTGAGATTCGCCAGGGCGCGGACCCATCCAATGCGGAAGAACCCGATCAGGCGGGCCGGACCGGATCCGCGTGACGAGCCGCGAGAAGTCCTCGCGGCGGGCCAATCCGGCCCTGCGCCTCTCGGCGAAGCGTTCGAAGGGACCGGGCAGCACGAGGCAGGGGCCGGCGACGGGATCGTGTTCCCGCAGCACGAGGTGGGCGGCGAGATCGTGGGCCGTCCAGCCCTCGAGAAGCGTGGGAGCCGAAGGGCCGAGCTCGTCGAACAGATCACAGAGCGCCAGGCGCTCTTGCGTGTCCAGCGGGGCATCGAGGTCGCGGGGTGTCAACGTACCTCAACCGCGTCCGCCAGTGAGCTGGTCGATTTCGATTACTTCACCGCGATTGATGCTGACCCAATCGCGCCCATCGAGGTATGGACGCAGACTCTGAGCGATCAGCTCGACATCGGCGGGTGACTTCGGCCGCTGGAGTTCGTAGACATGCGGCAGCTCGGCCATACCAGTGACGACGTTCCACAGCGTCAGGGCAGCCGGTCCGGTCGGCGGATACGCCAGGACCGGTCCGAAAAGGCATTGTCCGTCGATGAAGAGCGTGGGGACACCGTAGCCACCCGCGTCCACCACCCGCTGATGGTCGGCGCGGATGTCGTCGTGGGTGGTCGGGTCATCCAGTGCCGCATCGAGAATCGCCTCGTCGACGCCGACGTCGCTCAGCAAGCGTCGCGCAACCTCGGGCTCGTGCGGTTTGCCGCCGACAGTGTGCAATTCGTGTCCGATCGCGGCATACCACCGGTCGAGCAGCGACATGTCGGTTCGACGCAGCAGTGCGCCGATCCGCATCAATGACCAGCCATACGACCAGTCCCGCTCCCACGGATGCTTCTTACCCTCGACCCGGTTGATTTCTTCCAGACTGAAGAACCGCCAATTGACGGTGATGCCCAATTGTGCGCGAACGTCACGGATCCACAGTGACGTCTGAAAGGCGAAGGGGCACATCGGGTCAAAGTGAAAATCCACGGCGTTGCTCATCCCTTGACTCCCTTGTCCAGAAAGCGCCCAGCGGCCTACCCATGAGGCTACGACTTCGGACGCACTCCTGCGGCGCGATACACGAACACCGGCTCCACCGGAAACCGCAGCGTGGTGCTGGGCAATTGCTGCAGCACCTCGTCGGGGATGGCCCTCTTGTAACGCAGCTTCATCGAGCCGCTGAAGGCACGGTCCACGCCGCGTAGGTCGATATCGATCAGCAAGCCCTTCTTGGTGATCGTCGCGGCGGCCGGGCCCTTGTTGGTGTCCCAGGAGCAGTCGATGGACCGCAGATTGGTATCGGCACGCGCCGGGAAGGTCGCGACGACCCGCGCGGCACTGAACGCGAACGCGCCCACATAGCGGGAGACACCTGAGGCCGAAAAGACACCGGGGACATGCCCGCTGAAGTGCCGCACCACGCCGACCCGGTGCGCAAGGAAGATGAGCCCCTCGGCCTCGAGCTGGTCGTGCAGTTCGGCAGGCACATTGGTCAACTGTGTCCAGTTACGAAGGAAGCCAAGCACAGCCAGACGCTAGCTGAGGCGTTGCCCGTCCGCAGCAAATCGAGCAACGGTTTACTGCACCGTCACGATCGCCGTGTACTGGCATACCGGCGTGGTGTTTTTGCCGACGAAGCTGGAGTAGTAGGTGGAAATAGTCGTCGTCCCGGGCTTCAGCGCCGTGAACATCCACACCTCGGTGCCGGGCGCCCCCAACGCGTCGGTGCTCGGCTGCACATACTGGTGACTCGTTTGCTCGACGACGGATGAATCGCCGACCTTCGCATCGGCCTGCCACCGGTATGGGGTGCTGTAATTCGCGCCCAACTGCAGTTTCAGCGTGTTCCCCACCGCGAGAGTGACGTTCTGGGTGATGTTGTTCTGCCTCAACACCTGTTCCATGGGAACCACGAGGGTCCTGGACGTCGGCGGATTTCTGCTCTCGAAGTGGCAGCCCACCAACATCGACGAGACGAGAATCGCGACGGTCACGAGGAGCCTGATCTTCACGAAAGTCATCGCCTCCATTATGGCGTGAGGCCGAAAGGCCTCGGTCGGGCAGTTAGCGGCAGCGCGCTGAAGACGGTCGCGTCCTAGGTCGTCGTTTCGGGCGCGCGTTTGCTGTGGGTCGGGTAGCTTCTGTGCATGTTCGGCATCATCCGGCCCTGCCATCATCGACTCGGCGGCGAGCTCGCAGCAGCCTGGACCGCCCAATTATGCGGATTGTGTCTGGCACTGCGCGACGACTACGGCCAGTCCGCGCGAATCGCCACCAACTATGACGGCCTCGTGGTCTCGCTTCTGGTCGAAGCGCAGTCACCCGAGCGGCCCAGTCGCCGCAAGGCCGGGCCCTGCCCGCTGCGCGGCATGCGGCGCGCCGACGTGGCCACCGGCGACTGCGCGCGACTGGCCGCCGTGGTGTCGCTGGCCCTGGCCGCCGCGCGGGTGCGCGATCACGTCGACGACCACGACGGCATGGTCGGCGCGGCCGGCGTGCGACCGGCGGCACGTCGCATCGCGGAGCGCTGGGTGCGCCAGGGCACCGATACCGGCCAGGCGCTGGGATTCGACACCGGTGTGCTCGTCGCCGCGATGGACCGGCAGGTCGAGCTCGAGGCGACGGCGGGACCGGGCAGCTCGCTGTTGCTGGTGACCGAGCCCACCGAAACCGCGGTCGCAGAGGCCTTCGCCTATACCGCGGTGCTGGCCGGGCGCATGGGTAACCAGGCGCCGCTGCGCGAGATCGGTCAGCTGTTCGGGCGGGTGGCGCACCTGCTCGACGCAGTCGAGGATTACGACGACGACCTGGCGCGCGGCAAGTGGAATCCGTTGGCCGCCACCGAAACTCCGATCGCACAGGCCCGCGTCCTGTGCGACGACGCGGCGCTGGGCATCGAACTGGCCCTGGCCGAAGTTGAGTTCACCGACGGCCGTCTGGCCCAGCGGCTGTTGACCCGCGAGGTGCGCCGCGCGATCTCCCGCACCTTTACCAAGTCGGGCAATCCCACCTGCGGAACACCGCACGGCCAGCAGGAACCCATCAACTTCGGCAACCAACCCGTCGGCGCGGGCTACCCGATCCCCGGGGGCGAAAACCCTGAGGGCGAAACACCCGACCCCGGCGACAAGCGCAAAGGCGGCCGAGGTGACGGCGGCTGCATCTGCTGCTGCGATGGGTGCGACTGCTGCTGCGACTGTGGAGACTGCTGCGACTGCTCATAGGGCAGCTCGTCGAACTCGTTGCGCCATTACGTCTTTGTGACGTGTTTCGGCCCGCGCGGCCGGACACCGGCGGGTACGGCAGGATGGGCTCGTGTTTGGGCTCGAAGTCATCGTTGCGCTCGTCTTGGCCGTCATCGTCGGAACGGTGCTGGGCCGGCGCTATCGCGTGGGCCCACCGGTGTTGCTCATCGTGCTCGGCGCACTACTGGGTCTGATCCCTACCTTCGGTCATATTCACATCGATGGCGAGATCGTGCTGCTGCTGTTCTTGCCGGTGATCCTGTATTGGGAGGGCCTGGCCACCAGCATTCGCGAGATCCGCGCGAACCTGCGCATCATCATTCTGCTCAGCGTCGTCCTGGTGATCGTCACCGCGGTGGCCGTGTCGTGGACGGCGCGCGCGCTCGGCATGGAGTCCCACGCGGCCGCGGTCCTGGGTGCGGTGCTCTCCCCCACCGACGCCGCCGCCGTGGCCGGCCTGGCCAAAAAGTTGCCGCGCCGATCGCTCACCGTGCTGCGCGCCGAGAGTCTCATCAACGACGGCACCGCGCTGGTGCTGTTCGTCGTGACCGTGGACGTCGCAATCGGCGGGGTCGAGATCACCCCGCCCGATCTGGTCCTCCGCTTCGTCGGGTCCTACCTGGGCGGCATCGCCGCCGGGTTGCTGGTCGGCGGCTTGGTGACCTTGGCGCGTAAGCGAATCGACGCACCGCAGGAGGAGGGAGCGATCAGCCTGCTGACGCCGTTCGCGGCGTTCTTGCTCGCCCAAGCGGTGGACTGCAGCGGCGTGGTCGCGGTCCTGGTGTCGGCTCTTGTGTTGGCGTACTCCGGGCCGGTGGTGATCCGGGCCCGCTCCCGGTTGCTTGCCTGGGGATTCTGGGACATGGCGACGTTCCTGATCAATGGCTCGCTTTGGGTCTTCGTCGGGGTTCAGGTCCCGGGCGCAATCCACGGCACGGCCGGCGTCGACGGTGGACTTCGGCACGCGGTGTTCATGGCCCTCGCCGTCACCGGCGTCGTCATCGTGTCCCGAATTTTCTGGGTTGAGGCCACGACCCTGTTGCTTCGCCTCATTGACCGGCGGGAAGTGCAACGGGAACGTCGAGTCACCTGGCGTCAACGCTTCGTGACCACCTGGGCCGGATTCCGCGGCGCCGTCTCGCTTGCCGCGGCACTCGCCGTCCCGGCGACCACGCTGAGCGGCGCGCCATTCCCCGACCGCAGCCTTCTCATCTTCATCGTGGTCGTCGTCATTCTGACGACCGTCCTGGTCCAAGGCATCTCGCTGCCCGCAGTCGTTCGCTGGGCGCAGATGCCCGAAGATGTTGCGTACGAAGAGGAATTGCAACTGGCCCGCTGTCGAGGTGTTCAAGCCGCCCTCGAAGCCTTGCCCGTGGTCGCCACCGAACTCGGTGCCAGCCCAAAGACGTTGGCCCGTCTGCAAAAAGAATACGAAGAGCACGCCGCGCTGGTCGCGGAAAACGGCGACGGTTCGACCAACGACTTGGCAGAGCGCAACGACCTGGTCCGACGGGTGCGTCTCGGGGTGCTCGAGCACAAGCGCCGGGCCATCACCACGCTCCGCAATCAAAGGGTCATCGACGACACCGTGCTGCGCGAATTGCAGTCCGAGATGGACCTCGAAGAGGTGCAGCTTCTCGACCCTGCCGACAACTGACGACGCGTCAGAGGCTGGCCGTACAGTCGGCGGCATGTTGGCGACGGTCGCTGTCCGCGGGTACCGCTCGCTGCGCGAGGTCATCCTGCCGCTGGGCCGGCTGTCGATCATTACCGGCGCAAACGGCGCGGGAAAGTCGTCCGTATACCGCGCACTACGACTGTTGGCGGATTGCGGCCGCGGCGAGGTCATCGGCTCGCTCGCCCGTGAGGGCGGGCTGCAATCGGTGTTGTGGGCCGGGCCCGAGCAACTGGGTGGCGCTCGACGCTCGCAGAAGACCGAGGGCACGGTCCGCAGCCGACCGGTTTCACTTGAAATGGGCTTCGCCGCAGACGATTTCGGCTATCTCGTCGACCTGGGCCTCCCACAGTCGGCCGGGCCGTCGGTCTTCGCCCGCGATCCAGAGATCAAACGGGAAGTGTTGTTCGCCGGGCCGGTGCTGCGGCCCAGTGCGACGCTGGTGAGTCGGTCCGGGCCTTTCGCCGAAGCCGCCAACTCGGGCAACGGTTTTGACGAGCTGAGCCGGTCGTTGCCGTTGTACCGCAGCGTGCTCGCCGAGTACGCCAACCCGCACGCGCTGCCCGAACTCGCGGCCGTGCGGGAGCGCCTGCGCGGGTGGCGGTTCTACGACGGCTTCCGGGTTGACGGCGGTGCACTCGCCCGGCACCCGCAGGTGGGCACCCGCACCCCAGTGCTCTCCGACGACGGCAGCGATCTGGCCGCGGCAATTCAAACGATCCTGGAGTCCGGCTCCGACGATTTAAGACGTGTCGTCGCCGATGCATTCGACGGCGCCACGATCGCGGTCGCCATTCATGACGGGTTGTTCGACCTTCAGCTGCGCCAGCGCGGCATGCTGCGCCCGTTGCGCGCGGCCGAGTTATCTGACGGCACACTGCGATTCCTGCTGTGGGCCGCCGCGTTGTTGAGCCCGGAAGCGCCGTCGCTGATGGTGCTCAACGAGCCGGAGACCTCGCTGCATCCCGACTTGGTGCGCCCGCTTGCCTCGCTGATCCGTGCCGCGGCGCAGCTGACTCAGGTTGTGGTTGTCACGCACTCGCGGTCGCTGCTGGAGTTCCTCGACACCGTCCCGGTCGCCGAGGGCGGCGACTCCGGCGGAGCCGTGGAGATCGAGCTCTATAAGGACTGGGGCGAAACGCGTATCACCGGCCAGGGCTTGCTGACCACGCCGCGCTGGGATTGGGGCAAGCGCTAGCGCATTGAGCCCTTCCCGTTGAGTGTGCGTCCTGGGCGGCGTCGACCGGCGTGTCGCCGCCCTCACAGCACACTCGAAACCCTGAACGCACACCAGCGCCAGCCGAATTCATGGAGTGTTAAGGCACGCGTCAGGCCCGCATCGTTGACTGCACACAAGCACCGCGTGTCCTCAGCGTATGCGCGTTGTACAGGTCGCCAACTTCTATGGCCCCCGCTCCGGCGGCCTGCGTACCGCGGTGGATCGATTGGGCGCGGAATACAGCGACAACGGGCACGAAGTGTTTTTACTCGTTCCCGGTCCGCGCCCGGAGCGTGCCCTGCTGCCGACGGGTGTGGTGCGAATCACTATGCCCGCCTGGTTGATTCCCTTCACCGGCGGTTACCGCGCGGTGATGCCTGGTCCCGTCAAGGCGCTGTTGGAAGCTCTGCAACCCGACGCCTTGGAAGTTTCCGACCGGCTCACGCTGAGATCACTGGGACGGTGGGGCCGCGAACACGGCGCCACGACCGTGATGATTTCGCATGAGCGTCTGGATCGCCTTGCCGGCCAAATACTTCCGCGCCGACCGGCGCGTAGCCTCGCCGATTTTGCCAATGGCCGCACCGCGGCCGACTACGACACCGTGGTGTGTACCACCGGATTCGCCCGCGAGGAATTCGATCGCATCGGCGCGAAGAACGTCGTCACGGTGCCGCTGGGTGTGGATCTGAAGACCTTCCACCCGAGTCGGCACTCTCCCCTGCTTCGCGGGCAATGGGCCACCCCCAAGCAGCTCCTGCTGGTGCACTGCGGCCGCTTGTCGGTGGAGAAGCGGGTGGACCGCAGCATCGACGCGTTGGCCGCGTTGTGCGATTTCGGTGTCGATGCCCGACTCGTCGTGATGGGCGAGGGGCCGATGCGGGCCAAGCTGCAGCGGCAGGCCACCGGGTTACCGATCGACTTCACCGGGTTCGTCTCCAGCCGGGATACCGTCGCCGGGCTGCTGGCCTCGGCGGACGTCACGCTGGCGCCGGGGCCGCACGAGACGTTTGGGTTGGCCGCGCTGGAATCGCTGGCCTGCGGGACGCCGGCGGTGGTCTCCCGCACCTCGGCGCTGACCGAGATCATCACGCCGGACAGCGGCGCCTCGGCCGACAACCACCCGGAGGCCATCGCCCGGGCGGTCGGCACGGTCATCAGTCTGCCCGAATATCACCGCCGGACCTGCGCACGGCGCCGCGCGGAGAGCTTCACCTGGCAGCGGGCGGCCGCCGGCATGCTGGCCACGTTGGGGCCCACCGCATAGCGCTTAGAAGTCCGCAGCCGCCCAGGAACCCGCTGGGTATGGCGGAACGTGACCGGCGAAGGCGCCGTCGGTGAGACTGCACAGGGTGTCGGTGATGGTTCCCGCGTTCGCCAACACCTTCGGCTGGCTGCCCGGTACGACGCGCGCCACTACTGCTTGCCAGAAGTAGCCCACGCCGCCATGCTCGTACCAGACGAACCAGTCGGCATCCCGGTTGCCGGCACGGATCATGCGCCGGAACGGCAACGTCGGATCGTTGACCGAATCCGTGCTGTTGAACGGTGCGCCGACATCGGCGATGGGCGGCAAGAGTTTGACAAGCTCCGGCGGCAATTCAGAGATGCTGTGCACTTCCCGCACGGGTGTGGCCAGCGTGCACTGCGTATTTGGCATCGCCCCGGCCGGGGGCGCCGTCACAACAACGAGCGCGAGGCCCGCCGCGAGCGCTACCCGATAGATGTTGCCCATATCGGCTCCCGTCGACCCCCGTGGTGATCATCGGGACCTTACGCCGCTGTTTGCTGGGCGAGGACGGTTTTCACCCGACGACTAGGCTCGTTGCAGACAACAAGGAGGTAGACCGTGGAAGCGCGCGACCAGGTGCTGATCACCGCCACGGAGCTGGCCGACCTGATCGAGGCCGGCGATCCGCCGATCATCTTGGATGTGCGTTGGCGACTCGATGAGCCCGACGGGCGAGCCGCCTACTTGGAAGGCCACCTCCCCGGCGCGGTGTACGTGTCACTCGACGAGGAACTCAGCGATCACAGCGTCACCGGGCGTGGCCGTCACCCGTTGCCGTCGGGACGACGCCTTGAGGCCGCGGCACGCCGCTGGGGTATCCAGCAGGACTCGCTGGTCGTGGTCTATGACGACTGGAATCGTGCCGGTTCTGCGCGAGCATGGTGGGTGTTGGCCGCGGCCGGAATCGCGAATGTCCGCATCCTGGACGGCGGAGTGGGCGCGTGGCAGTCGGCCGGGCGAGATCTCGAGACGGGCCCGGTCACCCCGCGGGCGGGGAATGTGACTGTGCCGCATGATGATTTGTATGCCGGAGCTCGACCCACCCTGACGGCCGAACAAGCCGCCGCGGGCGCCGTAACGCTGCTCGATGCGCGTGCACCGGAACGCTATCGCGGCGACAGCGAACCCGTCGACGCTGTCGCCGGTCACATCCCCGGAGCGCGGAACCTGCCGAGCGGCTCCGTGTTGGCGGCCGACGGCACATTTCTCGGCGATTACGCCCTCGCCCAGCAGCTGTCCGACCGCGGCATCGACCGTGCCGGCCCGTTGGGCGCCTACTGCGGCTCGGGCGTGACCGCCGCCATTTCGGTCGCGGCGCTCGCGGCGATGGGTTGCGAGGCGGCGCTGTATCCGGGGTCGTGGTCCGAGTGGTCTTCGGATCCGAGTCACCCCGTGGCTCGCGGTCCCGAATAGCGACCAAGTCAGGCGCCGGGCCAGCTCTGCAGAAATGCCGCCGTCACTCGCGCGGCGTTGGCGGCGGCGACTCCCTTGTAGACGAAGAATTGAAACGGGAAGCCGGGCAGGCGAAGCGGATCACCCGGCCCGTCGGAGATGCCGCGGATACCCAGGAACGGAATGCCGTGCGCGTCGGCGACCGCCTGGACCGCCGCGGTCTCATTGTCCGTCGCAACGAAGGCCGGATCCGCCGTCAATACGACCTTCGCGTTACTGATCAGCCCGTGCCGGAGCCACGGCCAAGCCGCCTGCAAGAAGTTGCCCGTGTGGAAAAACGAGCGGTCGGGAGCGGTTCGGGGCTGACAGCCGAACACCCCACCGCCGTTGGGGATACACGGGAATGCCTGACCGTTGTTGTTGTCGTATGTGCAGCCGTCGCCACCGACCAGCAGTAGCGGCAGGTGCGCCGTCAACTTGACGGGTTTCAGTTTGACGGAAAGCTTGTCGGCAACCGCGAGCATTGCGGGGTCGACCGGACGGAATGTCGTGCCGTTGTCCAACGTCCAGCGCGCGGGAACGGTCACGTCGGCAAGCCCGATTCGCCCCGCACCGCCGGCCACACCCGAAAAGACCACTGCGCCAACGGCACCCGCGAATCGGGTCAACGCAATCTCGGAGGTCTCGGTCGCATTCACCATGCCGATGCCGGTCATCGCCACGATCACCTTCTTGCCGAGAATCGAGCCGAGATAGAAATGGCGGCGTTCAGCGACCACCACCGGGTCGGAGTCCAGCGTGGTGTGCGACAGCACCGCCTCGGCCTCGACGGGAAAGGCCGTCAAGACCAGCGTGCGCTGTTCGCGTGAATCCACCGGCACTTCCTTGGGTTATGGGCGCCCCACCAGTATCTTCCTTTTCCCCCGTTGAGGGTGGCCAGAAGCTAGTCTCAGGGCGCGACAAAGGAGTCAGCCCCATGCTCGAAGTGATCGAGAGAGCACCCCACCGCGAGTCCGACAAAGCTCCATTGCTCTTCGTGCACGGCGCGTGGCACGGCGCCTGGTGCTGGGACGAATATTTCTTGGACTTCTTCGCCGAAAAGGGCTACCGGGCGGTCGCGTTGAGCCTTCGCGGCCACGGAAACAGCAGCGCGCAGGGGTCCATGCGGTTGTGTTCGATAGCGGACTTCGTCGACGACGTCGATTCGGTTGCCAAAAGCCTTCCCGAACCCCCGGTCGTGGTGGGCCATTCCCTGGGCGGTTTCGTGGTGCAAAAGTACCTGGAATCGCACGACACCCCGGCCGCAGTACTACTCGCCTCCGCACCACCGAGTGGGATTACCGGATTCCTGCTGCGCAGGCTCAAACGGCACCCGTGGCACACCGCGGCGGCGCTGGCCAGAACAAGGTCATTGCGCGGCGTCGGCGGTACACCCGAATTAGCCCGCGAAACCTTCTTCTCGGCCTCGACTACGGACGCCGATCTGGCGCGCTACACCGCGCTGCTGTGCGAAGAGTATGCGCTGAAAATCGCGATCGACATGTTGTGGCTGAACCTGCCCCAACCTCACCTCGTCACCGCCCCGCTCTTGGTTCTCGGGGCCGAGGACGACGTCTGTTTCACCCAACAGGAAGTCCTTTCAACCGCAGCGGCATACCAGACCGAGGCGGAATTCTTCCCCAACATGAGCCATGACGTGATGCTCGATCCCGGCTGGATCGCCGTAGCCGAACGAATTCATGCGTGGCTCGAAATGCTTGCCGCACAGCGTAAGTCAACCGGTACTACAGGGCAGGCGTTTGATGCCGTGGAAGAACGACGAGCGTAGCCGGTCGGGTGGCCCAGTGACCGTCAGGCCCGGCACGTTTGGGTAGAGCTCCTCGAGCATGACCCGCAGTTCCAGGCGGGCCAGCTGGGCGCCGAGGCAGAAGTGCACTCCGCCGCCACCGAATGCGGCATGACCGGCGTCGGGGCGGGTGACGTCGAACTCGTCGGCCCGATCGAACACCTCCTCGTCGCGATTGGCCGACAGGTAATGCAGCAACACCCAGTCACCGGCGGGGATGTGCTGCCCACGGATTTCGACATCACGGGTGACGGTACGACGAAAGTGCATGACCGGCGTTGCCCAGCGCAACAGTTCCTCCACCGCGGGCTTGACGGCGTCGGGGTCGCGGCTCAGCAGGGCCTGTTGCTCGGGGTGGTCGGATAGCGCCAAAATGCCGTGGCTCAACGTATTTCGGGTGGTTTCGTTACCGGCGATCGCCAGCAGCAGGAAGAACTCGTTCAACTGGTCGCGGTTGAGCTTCTCGCCGTCGACCTCCGCGGCCAGCAGTGCCGACAAGATGTCGTCGGTGAGCCCGTGCTTGCGCCGGTGCGCCACCAATTCCCCACAGTAGGAGAACATTTCAGCAGCAGCCTGCCCGAGAGCTTCCGGCGTCGGAGCGTAGTCGGGGTCTTCGATGCCCAGGCTTCCGATGGCGTTACTCCACCGGAAAACGTCCATTCGGTCCTCGGCGGGAACGCCCAGCACGTCGGCGATCACCTGCAGTGACATCTCCGCGGAAATGGCTGTCACGGCGTCGAATTCACCCTTGGCGGTGATGTCGGCGACAATGTCGCGGGCGACCTTGCGCATTCGCGGTTCCAGCCGCTGCACATTGCGGACGGTGAAACCCTGGTTGATCAGCTTGCGGTAGAGGACATGACGTGGCGGGTCGATACCGGGCAGCAGGGCCGAGGTCGGTCCCGCCTCGACCTCGACCAAGGTGTTGCCCTTGCTACTGGTGAAGGTGTCGGTGTCGCGGCTGACGAGTCGGACGTCGGCATACTTCGTCAGCAGCCACGCTCTGGGTAACCCGGGTAGTTGCACCGGGTGCACCGGCGAGCCGGCCCGCAGCCGGGTCAACGCATCGAACGGGGCACCCGTGACAAAGGTGTCGGGATCCAGCACCGCCGCGGCATCGCGATCGGAAGCAGTCTGCTGATTCTCGACGACCAGGGACCCCAACACATTGGGCTTGGGAATGTTCATCGCCTCAGTCATCTCCCCTGTGCGGACGACGTGATTCCGGCGACGATCACGTCCAGCCCGGAGCGAAAGTGCGCCGCCGTCTGGCGTCTGGCGCGGGGTGTGGCCGCAGCGGAGCGTGTTTCCTCCAGCGCTATCGAGCCCAGCAAGTACGTGTACAAGACGGTGTGGGCCGCGGCCACACTGGCCTTCGTGAGTCCCGCCTCAGCAAGCAGGGAACGGCTGTGCCGATCGAGCCGGCGCGCGGGTTCGCTCCCGGTGCTGGTTTGCAGGATACCGGCAACGCCGGGGACACCGAGGATCATTTCCCTGGCAGCACAGTAGAGCTCGATGAGCCTGGCCTCCCACGGTCCGGTGTCCGGCAACGGGATTTCCGCCAATACCGACTCGGCAACCAGTTCGAGCGCCGCCTGCTTACTGGGAACGTGGTAGTACACCGAGGGCACGGCGGCACCGAGTTCGACGGCGAGTTCGCGCATGGTCACGCGCTGGACACCCACGCGACGGGCCAGATCACGCAAGGCCACCACCACCTCGTCGCGATCGAGTACGCCGTACGCGCGGCGTGCTCCGGCCGGCGTTTCGACCTGTCTGTCCGTGGCTACCACCGCGTCACTCCCTCGTCAGATCCGATCGTCGTTAGAAATCAATTCGATCATCGTTCGAATCTACCCGGTATCGGGCCGCCGGAACCAAATACCTGCTGAGTAATATTTGCCCAATGACGGGCCGGTTAGCGGGCAAGGCGGCGATCGTCACCGGGGCAAGCACCGGCCTGGGACCCGTTCTGGGCTCGGTGTTCGTCCGCGAAGGTGCGCGGGTACTGCTCGCCGCCCGGCGCGAGGAGCTGGTCCGCGAAGCCGCCGCGGCGGCCGGGCCCGGCGCGATAGCGATGCGGGCCGACGTCACCAACGAGGAGGACGTCGCCGCCATGGTGGCACGCGCGGTCAGCGAGTTCGGCCAGGTCGACATCCTGTGCAACAACGCCGCCGCCCCGGGGCAGGACCGCTGGATCTGGGAGCAGACGCTCGACAACTGGAACACCACGCTCGCCATCGACGTCACCGCCGCGATGCTGTGCACCCGCGAAGTGCTCAACCAGTCGATGCTGCAACGCCGCTCCGGCGTCATCCTGAACTTCTCCTCCACCGCTGGTTACCACGGCATTGTCCGCAAGACCCATTACGTCACCGCGAAGGCAGCACTGCGTGCCTTCACCAAAACCGTCGCACTCGAGGTCGGTCCGCACGGCATCCGCTGCAATTGCATCGTGCCGGGCGCCATCGATACCGACCTATATCGCAATTGGTTACAGCGCACCGCCGACGAGCAGGGAGTCGAGGTCGCGGCCGTGCGCGCGAAGTCCCTCAAAGACGTCGCATTGCGTGATATTTCGACTCCTGACGACGTGGCCAACCTGGCATTGTTCTTGGCCAGCGACGAAAGCCGAACCATCACAGGGCAATCGATTCCCGTCGACGCCGGAGGGTATATGCAGGGATGAGCACCCCGCGCGCAAAACTGTCGGTGTCCACGCCGGTGGTGATCACGATGCCCCAGGCCAGTGCCGCCTGGGAGCAGGACGCCTCGATCGAGGAGCTGACTCAAATCGCCGAGACCGCAGACCGGCTCGGCTACCACCACCTGACCTGCAGCGAGCACATCGCACTGCCGGCCGTACTGGAACAACAACACCGAGGCACGCGTTACTGGGATCCGCTGGCGACGTTGGGCTACCTGGCCGCACGCACACAGCGAATACGTTTGGCTACCAACGTGTTAGTACTCGCCTACCACCACCCGCTGGAAATCGCGAAACGCTACGGCACGTTGGACAAAGTCAGCAATGGCCGGCTCATTCTCGGTGTCGGCGTCGGCAGCCTCAAAGAGGAATTCGACCTCCTCGGAGCTCCCTTCGACGACCGCGGACGGCGTGGCGACGACGCGCTGCGAGCGCTACGCGCATCCTTGTCGGTCCCCGAACCCGCCTACCACGGCGAGTTCTATTCATTCGACGGCATGGTCGTCGACCCGTGCGCGGTCCAGGATCATGTCCCGATCTGGATTGGTGGACGCACGCTGCGATCGCTGCGCCGGGCCGCAACCCTGGCCGACGGGTGGGCCCCCTTCAACGTGACGCTGCAGCAGGCCCGAGAATGGTTGGGCCGCTTCGAACTTCCGGCCGGCTTCGAGGTGGTGCTACCGCCGCCGGCGCCACTGGATCCGATCAACAATCCCGAGCGCACGCTCGAGGTGCTCGCCGATACCGCCGCGCACGGCGCCACCATCATCAGCGCCTGGTTCAGGCATACCTCGCTGCAGCATTATTTGGAGAATCTGCACGCCCTGGCCGAGCTTTCTTTCCCTTGGCGGTTCCGCGTGATCCGGGTCAAGGCAGGCATTTTCAGCCTCACCGCACCGGCCGACGATGAAAGCGGTTATCTGCGTTGGCACCTGCTCGACCACATGCCGGAGCAATATCAACTTCCGGGCATCGTGCACGGGTTGCGCTGGATCGCAGACGGCGATTACCTCGACCACCGTATTGCGGCTCACGGGCCGCTCGGCGAGGTCGGCAACGTGGTGCACTACCTGGTCAATGACCCCGTTGAAGAGACCTTCGACGATTTCGTGGCACTTGGGCGCGTGCTGCGGGAGAACGGACGCTTTCCCGTCGCGCGGCCGTTACTGCAAATCGCGGGGCTGCGCCTGCTGCAGTGGCACTCCTCGCCGCAGGCTCTCATTTCCGCTGAGGTGGTGCCGTTCCGGCCGCACCGCGGCATCCTGCTGATCGTCGAAGAGCCCACCGATGGCCGGTCGAACGACTGGCTGCAATGGCTGCACGCCGAACACTTCCCGGCCCTGCTCGCCACGCCCGGCACCGCGGGCGCATGGACATTCGGTTCGAGCTCCGGATGGAGCCATTTACCCGGCGGATGGCGAGCCGACCACCAATACATCACCGTCGTTTACCTCGACGGCGACCCACTCACGACGACAGCCGCGCTGGCCCCGCTCGTCGAAGAACGCTGGCGGTCACCCGCGGTGCGCCCCGTATTCGCCGGTCCGCTACGCACCATGATCAATTGGGAAGCTTGGCCGTAGCGTAGGCACGGGACGGTGCGCATCCGCAACGGCCTGGCGACCTTCGAGGAGGACTTGCGATGACGAATCCCGACGCTCGGCGGCGAATCGGCCTCCGTGTTGCGGGGCTCAGCATGATCGTGTTGGTGGCCGGTCTGTCGGCCTGTTCCGGCAAGGGTGGCGGGCCCGCGTCTCCGTCAAGCTCAAGTCCGGCTCCCTCGACCACAACCGTCATGCTCGACCAGCACACCCACACGATCACCGCAAAAGTCGACTGCATCAGTACGGCCTCGGCACCGCACGCGACGCCACCGGAGTCCGGGGATCTGACGACGCGCATCAACGTTCACGACGATTCCGCGTCGGTGTCGTTGGCGTTGTCGGACGAAAAGCCGCCAAGCGTTGACGGCTTTTCGATTTCGCTCAAGGTCGGAAACGGCCAATACCAGCTGCCCTATCAACCGACCCAGTCCGCAACTCAGGTGCAGGTAACCAAAGACGACAAGAGTTACACGATCACCGGGAGCGGCCAGGGGACGATGCCCGGCCAAAACGGTATGCGACAGATCACATTCGGCATACACGTGACCTGCCCGTGAACACCCCCTCGGCGAAACACCAGTTGTCTAACCACGATCGCCTCTGGAATGCTGGCAGCTTGGACATCTTCGCGGAGTGGCAAAAGGGCGGTACCGAACTTCGCTGGCGGTCGACAACGGCCGCCAACGACGGGCAGGAAGTCGCGGTGTTCAGTCGCCGCTGCGGCACACCCGGGGCACCGCCGCTCGTGCTTGTCCACGGCTTTCCGACGTCGAGCATCGACTACTTCGACTTGACGCATGAGCTGAGCTCCGATTTCGACATCTACCTGTTGGACTTTCCCGGCTACGGATTGTCCGACAAGCCACCGGAGCCGTACGTCTATTCGTTGTACGACGATGCACGTCTACTCGTGCACGCAATCACCGACGTGTGGAAGCTGAGCGGATTTCGAATGCTCACCCATGATCGCGGCAGCAGTGTCGGCATGATCGCGCTCGGAATATTGGCGGCGCTGGATCCGCCGATAGCCCCTCTCGACCTCATCTTGACGAACGCCAACATCTACCTTCCACTGGCGAACCTCACGCTGTTCCAAACCGCAATGCTCGACCCCGCAACCGGGCGGGCCACCGCGGAAGCAACCACGCCGGAGACCCTGGCGGCCGGCATGGGGGCCAGCACCTTCATGCCGAGAAGAAAACTCACAGACCCCGAAATCGCCGCGCTGGCCAAGTGCTTTGCCCACAACGACGGAATCCGGGTGCTGCCGGACACCATCCAATACCTGAACGAGCGCGCCGCAGACGAAACCCATTGGCTTGAAGCACTTTCCAGCAGCCACGTGAACACCACGGTGGTGTGGGGGCTGCACGACAACATTGCGCCGCTGCGTGTCCCTAACCACGTTTGGCAGACCTACCTCAAAGGCAAGCCGGGCCGAAACCGCTACTGGGTGGTGCCGGACGCCGATCACTACGTTCAATGCGACGCGCCCGTGCAATTGGCCCAGATCGTTCGTCTGACCGTGCAAGACGAAGACATTACGTTGCAGACGCTCGGGAACCAGCCCGATGGCGCGGTTCTCGTGGATCAAAGCACTGACGAGCCTCAGTAGCCTGGCCCGCAAGGCTCACCCCACGAGAACGGGCAACCGCGCCCACCCGCGCACGCTCGCAGTGTGCGCCCGTTGGGCGTTCGCATAGTCGACTTCCCAGTCGGGCCAGCGTTTGAGAACTTCCTCGAAGGCCACCCGCGCTTCCAACCGGGCCAGCGCCGAGCCCAAGCAGAAGTGCAGGCCCTGCCCGAAGCTGAGATGACTTCCGCGGCGGTGGATGTCGTAACGGTCCGGATCCGGGAAGTGACTTTCGTCGCGGTTGGCCGACGCGTTCAGAAGTAGCATGAACGACCCCTCGGGGATCGCGCGGCCGTAAAGCTCGGCGTCCTGCGCGACGTAGCGCGCCTGCACCGGTGACGGCGGCTCGAATCGCAGGGTCTCCTCGATGCAGCCGGGTATCAGCGACGGATCCTCGGCAAGTTCGCGGCGTTGATCCGGATGATCGGACAGCAGTTGTCCCATGAAACCGATTAAGCGAGCAGTGGTTTCGTTGCCGGCACCGGCGATCATCGCGGTGTAGGACAGCACCTCGGTCCGCGACAGGGGGCGCCGCGTGCCGTCCGGCTCGTCGATCTCGGCCCGCAACAGTTCGGTCATCAGGTCATCGGATGGATGACTGGCCCGCCATTCGATGTACTCGGCGAACAGAGCGATGGAACTCGCAAAAACATTCGCATCGACCGCAGCGGGGTCGCTGTCCTTGGTCATTTCTATGTTGGCGACGCTGCGGTCTCGGATCTTCTCTTGATCTTCTTCGGGGATGCCCAAGAGATATCCGATGGTCCGCATCGGCATCATCGCGCCGAGGTCTGCGATGAAATCGAAGCCACTCCCGCCGACCAGTGGGTCAAGCTCGCGGACACAGAACCCACGTACCATCGACTCTACCGCCAGCATGCGCCGCGGCGTGAAGACGCGGGACAGCAGTTTGCGGTGCAGATCGTGCAGCGGAGGATCCTCGAACAGCAGAATGCCCGGTGGTACTTCGATATTGGCGAACAAGATGTCAGCGGTGGTCCCGCGACCGGATCGGTAAGTCTGCCAGTTCGGCAGCTCGCGCACCACGTCCTCGTATCGACTCAGCGCGAAGAAGTTGTACTTCTCGTTGTAGTACAGCGGAGCTTCCTCGCGCATCCGCTTCCACACCGGGTATGGGTTCGAGTCGATCTCGACATCGAATGGGTCGTAATACAACTCGACGGCGCTGGGGCGTGTCATGGTCGGGTCCCTAACTCAGTCATTGCGGTGCAAGAAGCCGTGCAAGAGCGCTTGAACGAGTTCCTCAACGATCACCTCCCGCGGCGGTGGTTTGTTCCCAAAGTAGGTCGAACGCAGAGCGGCCATTCCCGCGATCATCGAAACCGTTGAGTGGGCCGGTAGGTCTGGGTGGTCCGACCGCAACCCCCGCAACTGCATGCCTTCAGCGCTGATTTGGCCGAGCACCGTGACTGCCCGGCGGATCTCGGCGATGCCGGCGTCAGCCTTTTCCTCGTCGCTGAGACTCTCGGCCGCCATCAACGTCAACAGCAGACCCTGGTGTTCGACGAACACGTCGTAGAGCTGCGATACGAAAAGCCGAGTCAGCTCCTGCTCGTCGGTCTCCTCGGGGACCACAGACTGCCACGTCCGGCCGAATTCGTCGACGAAGCTCACGAAGGGGACCACGAGTGCCTCGCGGAACAGCGCCGCCTTCGAACCGAAGTGGCGGAACAGCAGGTGTTCGGTGACGCCGGCGGCCTGGGCGATTTCGCGTGTCGTGGTGCTGCGATAGTCCTGGCCGGCGAAGAGCGCTCGGGCGGCGTCGAGTAGAAGCCTGCGCGGCTCGCCACGGGGCCGACGCGCCACCGTAGCCGGTATCGGCTGCTTAATTGCTCGCTGGGGCACCGATGTCCACTCCTCGAAACGGGCTTCGCGGTCGACGGTCTTGGGGATAGTATCCACTATCTACATAGGATAGTATCCACTACCTTAAAGAAGCGCATTACCGAAAGGATGACACCATGGGCGCTGTCATCATGCTCGGCACGCTGTTCGGGCTGATCGTCTTGATATTCGGGCTGGTACTCCGCTTCGACCCCGAGGCGCGGCGCGCGCCGAGCGACGAGGGCCGCCAGTGAACGCCGAAATGACGCCCCAGATGGCAGGGGCGATGTACTTCGCTTACGTCAGTAGCATCGCGTTCCTGGTCATTGGGCTCTATCTCAGCTACCGTCGCCGACGCGTCCACCCCCTGTTGCTTCTCAGCATCTCGGCGATCTCGTTCTCGTGGATCGAGTCGCCGTACGACTGGGCGATGTACGCACAGTTTCCACCCGCTCTGCCCCGGATGCCGTCCTGGTGGCCGTTGAACCTCACGTGGGGCGGGTTGCCGTCGTCGGTGCCGATCGGCTACGTCTCCTACTTCGTGATTCCCGCCCTGACCGGGGCCGCCCTCGGACGTTGGCTGAGCGCAAAGTTCGGCTGGCGCAGGCCAATTACCCTCCTCGTGGTCGGCCTACTCGTCGGGTTCTGCTGGGCTCTGTTCTTCAACGCCTTCACGGGTGCTCAGCTCGGCAACTTCTACTACGGCTACGTGATTCCGGGCCTCGCGATCTTCGAGGGCACCAAACACCAGTACCCGCTTTACGACTCGCTCGCTATGGGCATCCAGATGATGGTCTTCACCTATCTGCTCGGACGCACCGATGCGCAAGGACGCAATGTCATCGACACGTGGGCCGATAGGAGATCAAAGAGTCGGCTGCAGTCGTCGGCGCTATCCATCGTGGCCGTGATCGTCGTCGGGCACCTGGTGTACGGCGCGGTCTTTGCGCCCCATCTCATAACAAAGCTGGGCGGCTGGGTGACCGCGGGCCCGACGGAACAGCTCTACCCAGGCGTACCGAACCAACCCAAGTGAGAATGCGGGAGATCGAGTGAGTTACGAGAGCAAGGCCGAGCCCATCAAAATCGGGTACCTGATGGACTTTCTGCTGCCCGAGGGCTTTCCCAAGACGTACTTCGAAGACCTGACAAAACCTTTCGACCTTGTCTTCCAAAAAGGTGTCGAGCAGGGGCTTATCGATCGGCCGATCGAGATCATCTACCGCGAAGTGGAGGGCCTGCCCAAGGGATCGGTCAAAGCCGTCATCGACGCCTATGGCCAACTATGTGACGAAGGGTGCCTGGCCATATTCGGCCCGAACATCGGCGACAACGCGATACCGACGAAGGAAGCGATCGAGGACCGCTTCCACGTTCCCTGCATCAGCGTCACGGGATCCGACGTTGCGCTCGGCGAATGGTTCTTTGCGTTTCCGATGGGGTCGCATACCGACGAGCCGATCTTCTGGTCCGACCTGCTGGCCAAGGGCGGACACACTGAGGTCGGCGTGCTGGTGGAGCAATCCCTGGTCGGTGAAACGTATTTGAAAAACTTTCGGGACGCTGGTAAGCACAAGGGCATTCGCATCGTGGCCGAGGCGTCCATCGCACAGACCGCGACGGATGTGACGGCCGCTGTCAAGGCCTTGCACGAAGCCAAAGCGCAGGCAATCGTGCACTGTGGCTTCGGCTTCGGGGTGGTTTTCGTCAATCCGGCGCTAGAGGCGCTGGGGTGGGATCCTCCTCGGTTCTGCGGCACCGCCTTCCAGAACGCCTGGCTCAACCCGATCATGTGGAGCGCATTCATGGGCTGGACCGGCGTCGACCAATACGACGAGGGCAATACGGTCGGACAGAAATTCCTCGACGAGTACAACGCAGCCTACGGCCGGCGACCGGAATGGTGTGTGCCCGTGGTCAATCGGGATGTCGCATACACGCTGCTGCGGGCGCTTGCCGACGCCCACCCGTTGAGCCCCCGCGGCGTGAAGGAGGCGCTCGAGCGCGTCAAGATGATGCCGGCCGCGTCCGGCGCCCCGGGAACCCGAGTGTCGTTCGGCAACTGGACGCGTCGGGCCTGGATGGGTGCGGGCTATCTAGTGGCGCGGCGGCTTGATGCCGACGGCGTCAATTCCCATCTCGTCGATCGCTTCGGCGAGGAGTAGCGGTCACCCGAGAGCCTGGGGCAGCACAACTTCGCCCACGCGCTTGAGATACGGCCACGCGATGTCCGGCGGCAGCCCGCCACACAGCGGCGACAGGTTGAGCACCTGGCCGGCACGGACTCGCGAAATCGCTTCTGGCACCGAGATAATGATGTGCGAAGCTGGGTTGTCACGCAGCTCGTCAACGGTGTTCACGTGCGAGAAGCCGGCCGTCGTCTCGTCCCCGGGATTCCACGCGGCGTAGCTTCGCACGTCGTACAGCAGATGCTCGCCGATCTCTTTCCACGCCTGATCCACATCGTCGGCGACGAACACGACCGAGGGGGTGTCGCGGCTGGGAAACATCGTCGGCCCGGGCTCATGGCCATGCTTACGGCAGGCGGCTTCGTAAGCCTCCTGCATACCGGGAGCATTGGCATTGCCCAGCATGCCCAGGCCATACCTGCCGGCCCGACGGGCCGCCGCCAATGTCCCACCGCCCCACATCATCGACGGGCCACCCTCGGTCAGCGGCGCAGGTGTCACGGTGATCCGGCGGCCGTCTTCGTCGACGGTTTCGCCGGCGAGCAGCCGGCGCAGCAGCGGCAGCTTTTCATCGGCCAGGCGCCCACGGTCACCCAATGCCAATCCGAAATGTTCGAACTCTTCGGGCCGGTACCCGAGGGCCATGGTGTATGTGGCCCGCCCACCGCTCACGATGTCGAGCACCGACATGTCCTCGGCCAGCCGGACCGGGTCGTAGAGCGGGAGAATCAGAATCAGGTTCATCGCCAATCGTTGGGTGCGGGCGGCGATTGCCGACGCCAGGATCATCGGCGACGGTAGGTAGCCGTCCTCGGAACCATGGTGCTCGCACAGTACGGCGGCGAGGCCGCCGTGTTCTTCGCCCCAGGCACACATCTCGGGCACCGCGGCATACAACGCGGTAGTGGACGCGCCCCACGCCGGGGCACGCATATCGAAGCGCAGTATGAACACAGCAACTCCTAGCTGAGCTAATCTTTGTGTGACGTAGGGTACGCGTTCAGTCGAATACGTGCCGCGGCAGGGTCGTCGGGATGTCCAGCGAACTCAGCAGGCCCGGGGGCGCGTCGACGACATACGGGATCGCATTGACGACGCGCATCGCGGTGGACGCCATCGCGGCTCGCCCCGCCGCATGACCTTCGGCCTCGCCCAGCGTCAGCACGCAGTGGATGTCGGGATCTCCTTCGATGTCGACCCGATACGTGGCGTCACTCTCCGAAGTCGGCCAGGCCGGTGCGACATCGCGCGCCATCCGGATGATGTGCTCGATGACGATGGCTTCGTCACCGTTGACGACACCTGCCGCCCGAGTGCGTACCGCACCGCAGGTGCCGGCTTTGATGGTGCCGAATGCGACCTTGATGTCCCGGTCCGCCAGCTCACGATCGAGCGAACCGCGTATTTGTTCCACCTCAACACCGAGGCCCGCTGCCATGAGGTGGATCGGCGCCTTCCAAGCCATTTCGATGAATCCGGGCGTCTTCAGCATCGGCTCGAAATCCAGCGGCCTGCCAAAGCCCATCCCATCCATCATCACGTCGGCCACCGGATAGTGGTCGTTGAGCGCAACCTCGCTGGCCGTGATGCGGCGGATGCTCTTTGACTGTGTCGTCATGAGCAACGCGAGCTGATCAGAAGCAAAGCCGGGAAAGATGCCCGACGCGTAGAACGACGCCTGGCCGGCTTTGGCCGCCGCGTCCAGCTCGTCGCGCCAGTTGGGCGCGAAATAGGACGGCGGGTACACCAGACTCGTCGACGACGTCGACACCACGTTGATGCCCGCCGCCAACAGCCGCACGTAGTCGGGCACGGCAGCGCCATCGCGGTCGGGGCCACTCGCCGCATACACCACGCAGTCGGGCGCCAGCGCGATCAGCGCGTCGGCATCATTGGTGGCCGTGACGCCCATTGGCTCACCGCCGGCCAGCACGCCCGCGTCCTTGCCGACCTTGTCGGGCGAATGTACCCAGACGCCAACAAGTTCCAGATCCGGACGGCGCCTGATGGCATCGATCGCGATCGAACCGACTCCCCCGGTGGACCACACGACAACACGCATGAGCAGTCTCCTTTACTTGTCGTGGGCCGAGTGTGAAGCGGCCGCGGCACGCTCGAGATAGGGCCACGCGATATCGGGTGCAACGCCACCACAGAGCGGGTGCAACGGCAGCAGTTGTCCGCCGCGCACGTAGTCGGCCGCCTGGTCGGAGGTGAAGATGCGGTACGGGCCGTTGTCCTCTCGAAGCGCCGCCACGCTGTCGGCACGGGTGATACTGGCTACCGAATCGTCGTGCGGCCGGTAGGACGCCGCTGTTTTCGCGTCGTGTAGCAGGTGTGGCCCCAGCTCATTCCACGCCTGATCGACGTTGTCGGCGACGAAAATCGCTGTCGGAGCGCCCGGCTGGGGAAACTGAATAGTTCCCGGATCGTGTCCGTGCGCACGGCACTGCGCCTCGTAGTACTCCTTCAGGCCGGGCGAGGCCGTCTGGGAGATGAACCCCAACCCGTGGGTGCCGGCCCGCCGTGCCGCGGCCTTGCTGCCGCCGGCGATCAGCATCATCGGCCCGTTGGGCGACGCACACGGCGGGGTGACGCGAACCTCGCGGCCCCGGTATTCGACGGATTCGCCCCGCACCAGCGGGCCCAGCACCGCCAGCATCTCGTCAGCGACTCGACCGCGCGTGCTCATGTCAATGCCGAAGTGGTCGTATTCCTGGCTTCGATGTCCGACACCGAACGCATACGACACCCGTCCGCGGCTGATCAGGTCCAGCACGCTGATCTCTTCGGCGAGCCGGACAGGATCCCACAGCGGAATCGGCACGGCGGCCAGCAGAATCGCCAAGCTGTTCGTCCTGGCCGCGATCGCCGAAGCCAGCATCAACGGTGCGGGCAGGTGGCCGTCGTCGGCGCCGTGGTGCTCGGAGAGCACGGCCAGCGCGGCGCCCCGGGTCTCTGCCCACGCGCACATGCCGATGGCCGCGGCGTACAGATCGGCGGCGGGCCCAGCCCAAGACGGGGCGCGCATGTCGAACCTGAGCGTGAACATCAGCGCCCGCCGCCAGTCGCTCGGAGGCGGGCAAAACGCCGTTGACCCTCACATCGCGCAGATTAACCTAAAATTTGTTCGTTAAGATAGTACGTGCTCCCTTAACCCCTTGACCGTGCAGGCTCGCGACTGTTAGCTTCCGAATCGAACGTTGGGTAACTGCCGCCGTAAGGGCAACGGCCGCCTCAGCTTTCATCGCGCATGTAACTGAGGAGGAACAAGATGACGGCTCAGCGCGTAGTTGTGTGGGCGACGGGCGGCATCGGGTCGATCGCGATCCACGCCATCCAGCGACGCCCCAATCTGGATCTGGTGGGCGTGTGGGTGCACTCCCCCGAGAAGGACGGCAAGGACGCCGGCGAACTCGCCAATGGCGAGCCGATCGGCCTGAAAGCCACCAACGATGCCGACGCGCTGATCGCCCTGAAACCCGACTGCGTGATCTACGCGGCCAGCGGTCCGGAGCGCGACGCCCTGGCCATCCCGGACTATGTCCGGCTGCTCGAAGCCGGGATCAACGTCGTCACGACCAGCACCACGAGACTGGTCAATCCGCACGCCTACGAGCCGGCGGAGTGGCGCGACCAACTGGTCGCGGCGGCCAAACAAGGCCAGGTGTCGCTGTACGCGTCGGGTATCGAGCCCGGGTTCGCCGCCGACTACCTGCCGTTGGTGCTGAGCACGCAGTCGGCGTCCATCGAGAAGATCCACTCGTGGGAGATCGGCCTGTACGACGACTACGGCGTTCCCGACATCATGAGCGACGCGCTGGGCTTCGGCCGGCCCCTCGACTACCAACCCTGGATCGGCTTTGCCGGCGCCATCGCCGGCGAATGGTCGGGGCAGATCCGGTTGATCGGGGACGCACTCGGGGTCGAAGTCCAGGAGGTCCGCGAGCATTTCGACCGCGCGGTCACCAACCGGACGCTGGAGGTCGCGATGGGCACCGTCGAGGCCGGCACGGCCGGGGCGCTGCGCATGCGAGCGACCGGCGTGGTCGACGGCCGCGAAGCCATCGTCATCGAGCACGTCACCCGGCTCGCCCACGACGTCGCCCCGGATTGGCCGACCGGGATCGGCGACCTGTCATACCGAGTCGTGATCAGTGGCGATCCTGACATCGACTGTTCGCTGGCAGCAACGCTCAAGGATCCGCGCAAGGCCGGAGTCGGGAGTATGACGTCCGGTGCGGGCGCCATGGTCGCGACCGCAATGCGCGTCGTGAACGCCGTGCCGTATGTCGTTGCCGCAGAGCCTGGACTGTTGAGTTCGGTCGACTTGCCCTTGACGATCCCCAAGGGCGCGTTTGTGACCGGGTAGGTCCTAAACCAGTCAACTATGACTGTTTTGAATTACTGTTAGGACTGTGTTGGTCAATATCAGTTCAGCCAGTCAGCGAGTACCTCGTCGGTGTGTTGACCGGGCACGCAAGGTGGACTGTCCACCGCTGCCGGAGTCCGCGAGAAGCGCGGGGCCGGGGATGGCTGGGTGATGCCATTGCCGACGAAAAAGGTTTTGCGGGCCGCCAATTGCGGATGGCCCGGCGCATCGGACATGCCGAGTACGGGTGCCACGCAAGCGTCGCTGTTGCTGAATATCTTCGCCCACTCCTGTTGAGGGCGTGCGGCGAATGCGACACCGATCTCGGCTCGCAACTGCGGCCACGCATCGCGGTCGAACTGCGCGGCGGGATCCGACGGGAGTTCGAGCAGGCGCAGGAACTCTGCGTAGAACTGCGGTTCGAGCGCCCCGACGGCCATGAACTTCGCGTCCGAGGTCTCATAGACGCCGTAGAACGGCGAACCGCCGTCGCCGAGGTTGGTGCCGCGCTCGTCGGACCAGATTCCCCCGGCGTAGCAGCTGTAGATCATGGTCATCAGATGGGCGGTGCCATCGACGATCGCCGCGTCGACCACTTGGCCGCGCCCGCTTCGCCGGGTCTCATCGAGGGCGGCCAACATTCCTACCAGCAGGTACAAACTTCCGCCGGCGAAGTCGCCGACGAGGTTGAGCGGGATCTGCGGAGGGCCACCGGCCTGCCCGATCGCGTGCAACGCTCCGGTGGTGGCGATGTAGGTGATGTCGTGCCCGGCGGTACTTGCGATAGGCCCGTCTTGGCCCCAACCCGTCATGCGTCCGTAAACCAGCTGCGGCCGGCGCTGCAGGCATGGTTCGGGTCCGATCCCGAGACGTTCGGCCACCCCGGGTCGGAAGCCCTCGAACAGGATGTCGGCATGCTCTACCAAGGACAGCACCGTCTCGGCGCCGCCAGATTTCGCGAGATCGACGGCAATCGAGCGCTTTCCACGGTTGAGTAGGTCGTCGGCCCACGGCACCAGTTGCATGCCCCCGCCAGCCGGCCGATCGACACGCACCACATCGGCGCCCAGATCCGCGAGCAGCATTCCGCAGAAGGGCCCCGGCCCGATCCCGGCTATTTCGATAACCTTCACACCGGACAAAGGACCAGTCGTCATGTCCGTCTCCACTCCGTCGCCAAACTGCAATACTAGTCAATATTGACTACAATTGAAGCTAGCGCTATTTTCTGTAGTGTGTCAATTTTCCGCACGACGTGAGGAGTTCACCTTGGCTGCAAGGAGTTCGACCGCTGCCCCGGCCGTCCGGATCAGTCAGCGCGAGCGCCGTCAGGCCGCGGAACGGAAGCTGCTTGACGCCACGGTTTCGATCCTGATCGAACGCGGCTACACGGCAACGACCACTCTTGAGGTGCAAAAGCAAGCCGGCGTCTCTCGCGGGGTCCTGTTGCACTATTTCGGCTCTCGGGGCGAGCTCATCAGCGCGGCGGCACGCCGCTTGTACGCGACGAAGGTCGGCGAGGCGCGGCTGCGTGCCACGGAAGCGCTCAACGGCGAGGACTGGGCTTCCCTGCTCTGGCAGGTCGTTTCCGGCCCGTTGGGTGGAGCCTCCCTCGAGCTGCTCATTGCTGCCCGACACGATCCCGACATGCGCGACTACCTCAAGCCCCTGGAACGCGAGTTCGCGCGCGCGAACCTCGACCTGTGCAAGGCGCTGCTGGGCGAGCCGCGCGCCAGCCACAAACGTTTCCCCGAATTCTGCGTGGTGGTGATCAATTCGATGCTGGGCGCTGCGGCCAGCGAACCGGGCCATGGCAGCACGGAGGAGAAGCGCCTGCTCGAAGCGTGGCGGCGGATTCCCGACCTCTACTTCGCCCCGGAGGCAAGCGACGCGTGACGGTGGTTTCGGTACCGTCCCGCCGTTAATCGCCGCCGGACATCGCGGGCCACGAACAGGCGCAGCAACGCGGCAACGATGCGGCCTCGCCGGCGCGAATAGGGGTACCACAGCAGTTGGTTCTCCATCCTCGGCACGCGTGGCGTGGTGATGGCCTGTTGGCGGCAGTACTTGCGGATGCCCTGGGGGCCGCCCAGCCGGGATCCCAGGCCGGAACTTTTCCAGCCGCCATGCGGCAGGGGGAAGCAGAACAGGTTCGAGTAGGCGTCGTTGATGTTCACGGCGCCGACCTCGAGCCGGTGCGCGATGTCACGTCCGCGACCGATGTCTTTGGTCCACACCGTTGCCGACAGCCCGTACTGCGAGTCGTTTGCCAGCCGGATCGCCTCTGCTTCGTCGGCGACCTTCATCACTGGAATCGTCGGGCCGAAGGTCTCGTCGCGCATACAGGCCATCGAATGATCGACGTCGAGAAGAATTGTGGGCTCGAAGAACCCGCCTTTGCCGGTCGTCTTTCCGCCGGTCGCGATCGTGGCCCCGTGGGCGACGGCATCCTCGACGTGGGCCCGCACGATGTCGACCTGCTGCGAGGTCACCAAAGCTCCGACATCCGCGGAGTAGGAACCGTTGTCGACCCCCTGCCGGATCGACCGCACCCGCTCGGTGAGCAGTGCGACGAACCGGTCATAGGCCGGCGCCTCGACGTACACCCGCTCCACCGAGATGCAGGCCTGACCCGAGTTGAACAACGCCCCCCACGCGATGCCGTTGGCGGCGCGCGAAAGATCGGCGTCGGCCAAGACGATGGCCGGGTCCTTGCCGCCCAGTTCGACGCCGCAGGGAATCAATCGTTCGCCCGCCCGCGCGGCGATGGCCCGTCCGGTCCTGGTGGAGCCGGTGAACTGCACCATATCCACGGAGTCCACCACCGCCGCGCCCGTTGCGCCCAGACCGGTGACACACCCGAACACCGGCGGCGCACCGATCTGTTCCCAGCCGCGGGCGAGTTCGCAGGCGGACAGCGGAGTGACCTCCGAGGGCTTAACGAGGACGGCGGCCCCGGCCAGCAGCGCCGCGACGGCGTCGACACCGGGGATGAGTAACGGGAAGTTCCAGGGCGTGATCACTCCGATGACCGGGTACGGGCGGTACACCCTGGTGAGTTTCTTGGTGGCGGTGAGCAGACCGTGCGGTCTGAACTTCTTTTCGGCGAGGTACTTCCGGGCCCGGTCGGCATAGTAGTTGATCGCGTCGCAGGTCACCATCACTTCGAACCTGGCCTCGGCTCGGGGCTTACCGGTCTCGGCGGCCAATATGTCGATGAGCCGGGATTCGTTGTCCAGCAACCAGTCCCGCAGATTTCGCAGCCAGACTGCCCGGGCGTCAGGTCCCAGCGCCTCCCAGGACGACTGATGGTTGCGCAGTCCGTCCACGGCGGTAACGACCGCCTCGGCGGATTGCACCGCAACGCTTCCGACGAGCTCCCCCGTCGCGGGGTTGCGCACGTCGACTACCTCGGTGCCCGGGGGCGACAGTTGATCGATACTCACGAGATGCTCCTCGGTTGGTGGATAGCCTCGGCGAACTGCCCGATTTGCCGCAGTGCGGCGCGCGTCTCGGGAAGCCACGTCCCGAGCTGATGCCAGGCGTGCGGGACCAGTGGGAAGACCTCGAGCCATACCCGTACACCGGCCGCTCGCGCACGCTCGGTCGCCCGCACCGAATCGTCCCGCAACACCTCGGTGTGCCCGGTCTGGAAAAGCAGCGGTGGCAGGCCCGCGAAGTCACCGAAGACCGGGGAAATCAGGGGGTTTGTCGCGTCGACATCCGGTCGGTACCAACGCTGCAGGAATGCCAGTCCACGCTCCCCCACTGCGGTGTCGCGGCGGGCATTGATGGTGATCGACGGGCTGGCCCAGGAGAAATCGAAGCCGCCGCTCATCATGATCGCGCCCGCAGGCATCGGGCGGCAGGCGTCGCGGGCCCGCTGCAAAGTGACCAGGACAGCGTTGGCGCCGGCCGACTCGCCCGCGATCATCAACTGACCCGGCTCCTGCCCGGCATCGAGTAGTGCCTCATAGGCGCGCAGGCAATCGTCGATGGCCGCGGGAAACGGGTGCTCGGGAGCCAACCGGTAAGCCGGAACGACGACCCGGGTCTGCAGGTCATTCGCCAGCCGCGAGAGAAATCCGATGTAGGCGCTGCGCGCGTACATCACGAATCCACCACCATGCAGGTACAACACGCTCCGCCCGGGCTGTTCGCGAGCAGGGTGGAATTCGCGGGTGGCCAGGCCGCCCAACTGCCCATCGACGATCCGGCATCCCGGCGCGGGCCGGGCGAGAAGGCCCGACGCCTTACCGGCACGGTCGAGGAACGTGCGCATCCCGTCGAGATCGTCGTGGTATCGGCGAAACGCCGATTGGCACACAGCACGGAACACCGGGTTGACCAGGCGCAGGGCGATGCTTGCCTGGTGCCCGTTCATCTGGACGTCGCGCCGAGGATGGTCACGGTGGCCACCGCCGCGTCGGGTCCCATGTAGCCGCCCGCGTTTTCGGCCACTGCGATCCGCGCGCCGTCGACCTGACGCTCACCACAACGGCCGCGGAGTTGCTCGGCCAGTTCGACGATCTGCGCGAGACCGCTGGCTGCGATCGGGTGTCCCTTACTTTCCAAGCCACCGCTGGTGTTGACCGGCAGCCTGCCCCCAATGCTGGTGTCGCCCTTGCGAATCAGGTCCACCGCCCCGCCTGGGCTGGCCAGCCCGAGTTCCTCGAGCACGATCAACTCGGCCGGCGAAGTGGCGTCGTGGCATTCCAGCACGTCAACCTCGGCTGGGTCGACGCCGGCCCAGTCGAACGCCCGCTTCGCCACACCGGCAACGAGCTCCCCGCCGACGCCGGGTTTCGACGCGCCGGTCATGGTGGCGAGCACCGTGATCGGCTCGGCGCCCCAACGCGCCGCGATGTCCGGAGTCGTCACGATGACCGCAGCAGACCCGTCGCCGATGGGCGAACACATCGGCAGGGTCAATGGACCGGAGATCTTGCGTGCCGCCAGCACCTGCTCGACGGTGAACCGGGTCCGGTACTGCGCCTTGGGATTAAGCGCACCGTGGTCGTGGTTCTTGACCGCAACGCGAGCTAAGTCTTCCTGGGTGGCCCCGGTGCGGTCCATGTAGTCGGTGGCCGATTTCGCGTAGACATCCATGAAGACCGATTGGTCCGCGCCACGCGCGCCGATCTCGGCGTAGATCTCGGCGAGCCGATCCTGGTCCAGGGCGCTGCCCATCGCGGCGAAGGTCAGCCGCTTGTCGGGATGGTAGAGCTTCTCGGCACCCACCGCCAACGCAACATCGACATAGCCCGACGCGACCGCCAGCCACGCCTGATTGAGTGCCGTCGACCCTGAGGCGCAGGCGTTTTCGATGTTGATCAGCGGAATGCCGTTGAGCCCCACCTCGCGCATGGCGTGCTGTCCGCGCACCGAGTGCTGACCCTGCAGAATCCCGGCCGCGGTGTTCGCGTAGTAGATCGTATCGATGCCCTTGTCCGAGTCGCCCATCTCCGAATCCTTGATCGCGGCCGCAACCGATTCGGCGACAAGCGATTTGATGCTGCGATCGAGGAATTTACCGAATGCGGTCATTCCGACCCCGGCCACCACGACGGTGCGTAGCGTTGCATGGTCGGTGGTCATCGCGCCAGCACCTCCTTGCCGATGAGCTCGCGCGCTATCACGAGCTTCTGAATTTGAGGTGTGCCATCGCCGATCATGCACCCCGAGACATCTCGCAGCATTGCCTGCAGTGGCAGCTCATCGGACCAGCCGACTTGGCCGTGCAGCACGATGCAGTCGCGGATCGCGTTGTGCGCGACCAGCGGTCCCCACCACTTGAGCATCGCGGCCTCACTGGTGTGTGGCCGCCCCGCCATCCGCAGTCCGAGAGCGTGGTAGCCCAGCGCCCGTACCGCCGAAACGTAAGTGCTGTGTTCGGCGATCACGAACGAGACACCCTGGTTGGCCGCCAGCGGCCGGCCGAATGTCTGACGCTGTTTGGAGTATTCGATCGCCATGTCGAGCGCACGTTGTGCGGTGCCGATGTTCATCAGCGCGATCAGCGTTCGACTCAAATCGAATTCGTGCATCACCATCGCGAATCCGCTTCCGATCTTGCCGAGTACGTGGCTGTCGGGCACGAACACACCGTCGAGGAAGATCGAGCCCCGACCCAGTGGTTTGAAGCCGGGATCGCGAATGGCCTGGGTAGTGACCGCGGGATCGTCCATGTCGACGAGGAACATTCCGATGCCCTTGCCGCCCGACCCGGGTTTGGTCTGCGCGATCACGATCGCGACATCGGCGTGCACCGCCTGGGTGATCGAGGTCTTTTCGCCGGAGATCCGCCAGCCGCCGTCGACCCGGGTGGCCCGGGTGGAGAGATTCGCCGCGTCGGACCCGACCCCTGGTTCGGTCAGCGCGAGGCAGATGACTGCCTCGCCGGCCATACCGCGGGTGACCCACCCCTCGCGTACTTCGTCGCCGCCGTGTGCGGCGAGCAGGGCATTGCTGACATTTGCCGCGAACGCCAGGTAGGCGATCGCGGGGTCGGCATAGGCAAGTTCCTCGACAGCGATGCCGACAGCCAGCACGTCGCCGCCCTGGCCGCCCGCCGATTCGCTGATCAGGAGTCCGAGCAGCCCCGCGGCGCCCAGCTCACCGAACTCGGCGGTCGGGAACTTCTCGCTCTGCGACCGGGCAAGCATCGAGTCGGCGTAGCGCGATCGGGCCAGCGTCCGGACGGATTGCTGGAAGGCGAGGTGGTCCTCGCTGAGGGTGAAGGGCATTGTCGTGTCCACCGCTAAAGTGGCGCCACCTAAAGCTGATCCCGCGCCAGTCCCCACTGCAACTTGATTAACGATGGCCACTGCTTGCCGATCCTTCCGTCGCGACTACCTATCGCGGCTGATCAATAAACTAGTCAGCTATGACTAGTTTGAGATTAGCAGCAAGAAAGCCCCGGGTCAATGTACGGATACGCTGGTCGCCTCGCCCGCAGGGGTGAAATGTTCGGACAGACGTGCGTCGGCTGCGCCAGTTCGCGGGCGGTGGGAGGGTCGTCGCGGACCGCAGCGCCCGGCTGAGGACAGGATGGCGCGATTGCCGAGCGCAATGTGCGCCGCCAAATTGGGCACATACCCGGTGATCTGCGCCTTTTATGTCGGATTCGGGCACTGAGCGGTCCTGTCCCGGCGCACTTTCGCCGCGACCTGTTGCCCGAATTCATGGTCCAGACCGACGCAAACCAGTCAGTATCGACTGTATTTGGCGCGGTTCCGGCCCCCACGACTGCATATCATGCTTGACACCCTGGAGGTCAGGCCCGCGGGGCGGGAGGTGATCCGGAGTGCTGCAGCCGCCACGGAACGAGTTCGAGAACGCAAACGGCTGCCACAGGCCTTGTTCTTCAATTTGTCCAGCCACCGCTTCATGGCGAACGGCGCCCTGTCGACTTTTTATATTTCACGAGCGCCGTACCACCAGCGCAGACTTTCGTCAGTGTATCTCGCCCATCCGATAACCGTACTCTTCGGCGCCGATTCCACGCGTGCCATCGTCGAGTACGAAATCGAAGTAAGCTGAGTGCACCACGTAGCTATCGAGAAAACAGGGTAGTGAGGTACGTCGCGTTCCGGTCAGGTGGTAATGGCAGCCTTGGGTATCATCGACAGTGATATTTACACTGACCGGCCTATCCTCGCCATCCAGTGTCTTATTGAATTGCATGCCGGAGAGCGGCAGCAGTCGCTTGCCGTCCCACACCCAGGGAATTTGAACCAGACCTTTTTCTTGCTGTACCTGGATCAGACCAAATGCGCGGCCGTCGTCCATCAACACCCAGGCCAGGTCGTACCAGATCATACTTTCCCATTGGCGTGTGCCGACCGAATGATCACGGGGCCCCATGCCAGCGAGATCAAAGCGCTCGTCACGGTATTTCATACTGCCGCTAATGCGGCCCATCTGCTCAATGTGCATGTTGGAAAGCCCCGCGACGCCCGCCGGCAGGTGCAGGCCGATCGAGTCGGCCGGTTCATGCACTCCCTCCCATTCAAAATCGAACTGAAGCGGGGCTGTCGGGTCGTCAAAGCTGATCTGGAAGCGATGCTTGTCGAGCGACAGGGCACGGATTTCAAAGCCACCGGCCCGAATTCCTGACTGCATGTCGCCTTCCGGGAGCGGCAGGTGTTCAAGATGGCGGTGGTAGAGCGGTTTGCCCTTGCTGCTCATGGCGACCATGACGCTGCAGGTGCCCTTGTTGGGCGACAGACCGATGCGGGTTATGCAGCACAGTTTCTGCCGTGAGTCGATGAAGTAGAAAACCCAGCTTTCGCTCCAGTTTGGTGCATCACTGTCCGGGGTGTGGCGTTGATCGTCGGCGGCGGTGAGTGTCATGAGTTTGCCCCCTACTAAAGCGTGGCGCCGGCGGCTTTGAATAGCGTCCGCATGCGATCTTCTTGCACCGCCAGGATGCCCGTGAACGGTTTGAATTCCTCTGCTGACATGCGACGACCGAACACATGAAGAACGAGCAAGGTGCAGAATGCGCCTTTGGCCAGGTGATATTCCCAATGCTGCAAACTGCGTCCAGAGGCACGCTCGTAGGCGCTCAGCCAGTCGGCATCGCTCGGCATGTCGGCAATATTGTTAGCACCGCCAAGAATGCGGGCGAAGGAATGCACGCCCATCAGCCAGCCCAAGTCGGACTCGGGAGTGGTAATTCGTGCCGTTTCCCAGTCGAGCACAACGGCAAGTTTGCCGTCAGCGAACAACATGTTTGAGGGCTGGTAATCGCCATGATTGAGTACCGGGTTAGTTACTCTTGGCGCCTTGTCGTGCAGCCAGCGTTCGTAACCGGAAAGACTGTCGGCAATCTCGGTCGAAGCGAAACGCAGGGCGTCGGTGTAGAAGGTGATTTCCTTGCCGATCGAGTTCTCGGGTGCGCTACCACCTAGCAAAGTATCGAGACCGGCGGCCCGCCAGCCGAGGGCATGGATTTTTGCCAAGGTCTCCATCATGTCGGCGATCAGCGCCTGTCGGGTCGCCACATCGGCCTCGGCCATCGGCCCCTGCGCATAGTAGTACTGCCGGGGTGCCACACCGACGGCACGGCGCATGATGTAGCCCGGTGTGCCGAGCAGGCTGCCGTCGTGGTCGAGGCACAGGGGGCGAGCCACCTTGACACCGGCATCGGCCAGCGCGTGCTGCACGCGGAACTGCGCCCCCATGTCGTAACGGTTCATCAGTCCGTCGTCCGGCTGATAACGCAGCACCAGGTCATGCTGGCGTTCCCCGCTTCCATCGTCGAAGCGGGCGCTGAAGAGGAGGTTGCCGCTGGAGGCACCAACATCGGGTCGAACCAACGACCCCGTCAACCTAACCTCGCCGCGAGCGACGCCGGCCCGCAACAAGGCAGTGATCCGGGTCTTCCAGAGTTCGTCGTCTGCGCCGCCAGCAATGCCTGCACGGGTTTTGGCGACAAGCTGTTCGTAAGTATGTTCCCCGCTCATGGTGCGGTCCTCTCTTTTCTTAACCGCCAGAACTAACGCAGAGGCAACAACTTGGCACTCGGCTCAATGGCCGCGGGCTCGCTGTTCGTAGGCGCTGCGCTGCTGGACATCGAGCTGGGTGAGGAACTGGTCGGTGCCCAGCAGATGGCCCAGCGCTTCGGCTGCGCGATGGGGCAGAAATTTCATCGCCTGCACCGCGATGCCGGCCAGCCTCGTCACCCGCACCCGTGGCTTCGGCCTGAGGATGAGTTTTGCTATCGCCGCGGCGATGTCCTCGGGCTGGGCGTTCTTCAGACCCTTCGTGCCGCCGATCCCCGAGGTCAGTTCCGTGTTAGTGAAGGTGGGCAGGACCGCGGAGATCGCCACTCCGGTGCCCGCGGATTCCAGTCTCACCGCGTCGCTGAAGCCGAGCACCCCGTACTTGGTGGCGCAGTAGGTGGCGAAACCCGGGAAATAGGTTTCACCGGCGAGTGAGGCGATGTTGATGATGTGTCCGCCGCCGCGTGGCTGCATCCGGCGCAGCGCCAGTTTGGTGCCGGTGATGACGCCGAGAAGGTTGATGTCGAGCATGCGTCGGGTCACGGCGTCGTCTTCGTCGACGACCAGGCCCACCGGCATCACGCCGGCGTTGTTGATGAGCACATCGATGGGGCCTAGTGATCGTTCGACCTCGTCGAGGAAGTCGGTGAACGAATCGATGCAGGTGACATCGACTGTGGGGTAGGTGTCCACACCGAGTTCGGTGCCGGCTTGCTTGAGTCGGATCGCGTCGATGTCGCCGATGGCGACGGAGGCGCCTTGGGCGATCAGCTTCTGCGCGGTCGCGTAGCCGATGCCACGCGCGCCGCCGGTGATGGCGACAACTTTTCCTTGGATCGAGCGGGTCATGGTGATACTCCATTTCTGTTGTTGTGGGCGCTGTGGAACAGGCGGCGCCGCAGGTCGCGTGCGACCAGCGGCCGCAGGACGGTGCCTACTGGGTGCCTGCGACAAGCGATTTGATGCTGCGGTCGAGAAATTTGTCGAATGCGGTCATTCCGGGCCCGGCCACGGGTGCTCCCTATCGGCCCGGGTAGACGGGGGTACGCCGGGCGGCGAACGCCGCGATCCCCTCGGCGAAGTCTTCCGAGCGGCACTGCTCGCCAAGGGCGTGCTGCTCGGCAGCGAGTGCGTCTCGAAGAGACTGATCTGGCGCGTCGTTGATTAGGCGCTTCATTCGACGCAGCCCCTGTGGGCTCTTGTCGGCCAAGGTGGTGGCGAGTTCGGCCAGCCGAGTGTCGAGATCTTCCGGGTCGACGATCTCGCTGACCAGTCCCGCGAGCACCCGCGACGACGGGGGAAAGTGACCGCCGGTAAAGGCCAGGTATTTCGCCATCTGTGTGCCCACGGCCCGTGCCAGCCGAACTGAGCCCCCGGCGCCGGGAATCAGCCCGTAGTTCGCGTGCGCATCACCGATGCGCGCTGCGCTCGAAGCCACGACGATGTCGCTCGCGAGCAGCAGTTCGAGTCCGCCGGCCAAGGCCAATCCGTTGACCCCCGCGATCACCGGTTGTGCAAGGGCGGCAAGCCGTTCGATGGTCCGACCGGCGTAAGAGACGAATCCGACGACCCTGCTTGGATCGACCTCGCCGGTCGCATTGGCGAGGGCCTTCAGGTCAGCGCCCGCGCAGAATGCCCGTCCGGTACCGGTCAACACGACCACCCGGACTGATTCGTCGGCCGCGATCTCGTCCAGCGCGAGGTTCAGTTCGTCCAGCAGGTCGGTGCTGATGGCGTTCATCGCGGCCGGACGTTGCAGCCGTAACCAAACGGTTGCTCCCGCACGGTGTTTGGCGAGGGTAGGCGATAGGGCCGTGTCAGTCATATCAGTTGACCGCCCTCTCAAGGGCCGCCCAATAAGTGGCGCGAAGCACCTTCTTGTCGATCTTTCCGACCTTCGTCAGGGGTAGCTGGTCGACCACTTCGATGGACTTCGGAGCGTAGTGCGGACCTTTTCGCTGTCTGACCCTCGCGATCAACGCGGCGGTGTCCGGTGTGGCACCGGGTCGAGGCACGACAAAGGCCTTCACCGCCTCACCCCACTTCGGATCGGGCACCCCGATCACCGCGACCATCGATACAGATGGATCGTCGGCAAGAACGTCTTCAATCTCGCGGGGATAGACGTTGAAGCCGCCGGAGATCACCATGTCCTTCTTGCGGTCCACGATGTGGAAGAAGCCGGCATCGCTGCGGAACGCCATGTCCCCGGTTCGAAGCCAGCCATCGCGCAAGACCTCGGCAGTCTCCGCGGGTCGCTTCCAATACCCGGACATCACGGCACGTGACCGCACGCAGAGTTCGCCGACCGTTCCGTCAGGCACTGGCTGCCCGTCCTCGTCGAGGACCTCGACGATCGCTCCGGCGACCGCGCGACCGCAGGACGTCCGGTTCGCCGGATCATGTTCGGAGGGCAACAGACTGGTGGCCATGCCGACGCACTCCGTCTGGCCGTACCCCTGCAGCAGAGTCGGGCCGAGCGCCTGCTGTGCCTCGTCGATGCGCGACGGCGACATCGGCGACGCACCGTAGACGACCGTCTCCAACGAGCTCAAGTCGAACCGCTCGAGACCACCGTGATCGAGCAACGCGTACAGCACGGTAGGGATCGTGAACACGTAGTTGATGCGATGGGCTTGCACAGCAGCAAGCCACTGCTCGGCGTCGAAGCCCGCCTGAAGAACGACGGTGCCGCCACGCAGCAGCGTGGGCAGGATCGGGAGGACACCGGCGTGGGTGATCGGGGTGGCGATGAGGGTCCGCGGGTCCAGCGGCAGCCGCCAGGAAGCGGTGAGTGAGAACACCTCCTGAACCATGGCGCGATGGGAGATCATCGCGGCCTTAGGCCGCCCGGTGGTGCCCCCGGTGTACTGCAGCCAGGCGATGTCTTCTTCCTCGGCGTCACCGCGGATAAGCGCCTCTGGTTCAACCTGGGTGCACAACGCCAGCAGGTCCTCACCGACGTCGGCCGGCCCCAAGGTGAGCAGCTTCACATTGGTGGCTCGGGCGATGATCTGGGCGCCGATTTCGGCGAACTTGGGATGAACGACCAGGATGTCGACCTCGGCGTCCTCACACAGTTCGACGTGGTCGTCGACGGATCCCAGGGGGTGCAGTCCGGTGTAGGTTGCGCCGGTGAGACAGATCGCGGCGTGGACCATCCAGACGTCGGGGGAATTAGGGCTGAGCACACCGACACAGCTGCCCTTGGTGCTGCCTAGGCCTTGCAGCACCCTGCGGATTCGACTCGTCTTGTCGGCCGCTTCGGCGTAGGAAACGCGGGAATCGCCCTGGATGAACGCGGTGCGATCGCGGTGGCGAGTGAGTGCTTCAAAGATCAACGCCGAGTATGAGATGCCGCTTTGTGGCTCAGTCATGATTTCCCCTCTGGGTGTGGAAGTCGCGGTTAGACGTTGGGTAGCCGGGCACCGGCGTCGATCGAAAGTGTCGTCGCGTTCAGGTATCTGTTCTCGATGATGTGCATGACCAGTGACGCGAACTCACTGGGTTCACCCAGCCGCGACGGGTTAAGCGCGGCCGAGCCAAGGGCTTTCACCACCCTGGGATCGACTTCGGCGAAGATGCCGGTGTCGAACAGACCGGGCGCGATAGTCACCACGCGAATGCCGTATTGAGCCAGGTCGCGAGCCGCGGGGAGCATGAGGCCGATCAGGCCGGCTTTGCTCGCGCTGTAGGCCGCCTGGCCCTTCTGACCCTCGAACGCGGCGCCGGACGAGACATTGATGATGACCCCGCGTTCACCGTCGAGGCCCGGGTTCATGTTTCGGGTCATTAGCGCGACGCACTGCCGCATGACGTCGAAGGCGCCCACCAGATTCACCTCGATGACGCGTTGAAACTGCTCGATATCGAGCGGCCCGCTCTTGCCAAACACCTTCCCGGGGTTGGGAATTCCGGCGGCATTGATGCAAATATCGACCCGGCCAAACACATCGGAAACTTCGGCGATCGCCGCAGTGACCGAGGCGCGATCGGCCACATCCACCGTCACCGGGACGGTTGTTGCGCCGGCCTCCTCGGCAACCGAACGCGCCGCCTCGGTATTGCGGTCCAAGACCGCCACCCGGGCGCCGGCCTTCGCCAGGGCCCGGGCGGTGGCTCGGCCCAAACCCGACCCGGCGCCGGTCACGACTGCAACTCGATCAACGATGTCCACTGGTTGCCGATCCTTCCGTCGCGACTGTTGTCGCGGCTGATTGCCAAACTAGTCAGTTTTGACTGGTTTTAAGTTAGCACCAAACCTGGCGCAGGTCAACGGAGGGGATCCGCACGCAAGCTCCTCGGGATACAGCGCCTTAGTCGACAGCCGATCCCGTTGTACGAGAACAACCTTCGCGATGCGACGGGAGAAGATCTTCTGGCCATGTCATTCTGCTCAACGCGTCAGCCGTACGCCGTCGCTATTGACCAAACCTCCGGACCCTGCTTAACTAAGAGCCAATCTAGTCACATCTGACTGGTTTCGTGGAACGGATCAACGTGGACATCTCGAATCGGGTAACAGCACTCATGGAACGGGTGGGACTGGCCAAACGAACCGACCAACTCGGCGCGGTGGCAATGAACGCCGCGCAGTTGCTCATGCACGGTGGGTTCGAGACGGGTGAGAAGGGCTCGCCGTTCGAGGTGGTTGCAAAAGAGCCGATGTACCGGTTGCGCCGGTATTTCCCGGATAGTGACAGCACCGGACGGCCGGCGGTGGTTCTCGTTCCGCCGATGATGTTCGTGGCCGACGTCTACGACGTGTCCTCTACGTCGTCGGCGGTGAGCGTGCTGCATGAGCACGGCATCGACCCGTGGGTGGTCGACTTCGGTGCACCCGAACATGAGGAAGGTGGGCTGCAACGGACGCTCGCCGATCACATCGTCGCGACCAGCGAGATCGTCGACCGGGTCCGGGACCTGACCGGCAGAGACGTGCACCTGGGCGGATACAGCCAGGGTGGAGTGTTCTCCTACTCCGTTGCCGCCTACCGCCGCGGTGCGGGGCTGGCGAGCGTCATCTCCTTCGGCAGCCCCGTCGACACCAAGTCGGTGGGCATATTCTCGTTGCCCGAACCGGTGATGGAATTCGCCGCGGACACGGTTGCCGCGTTACTGGACCGCACGGGACTTCCCGGATGGGCTACCCGCGAAGGCTTTCGGCTGCTCGATCCGGTAAAGAATGTTCGGTCCCGAGTGCAGTTCCTGCGGCAACTGCACGATCGAGAAGCGTTGCTGCCCAACGAGCGTCAGCGGCGCTTTATCGAATCCGAAGGCTGGATCGCCTGGCCGGCTCCGGCACTCGCCGACGCACTGCGGCAGTTCATCGCACAGAACCGGATGCTGGCTGGCGGCATGGTCATCGACGGGCGACCGCTGGCCCTCGCCGACATCGACCGGCCCGTCCTGTGCTTTGTCGGCGAGAACGACCAGATCGGGCAGCCCGAGGCGGTTCGGGCGATCCGCCGCGCGGCTCCTCGTGCCGACATCCACGAGGTCTCGCTGCCGGTCGGACACCTCGGCATCGTCGTGGGTTCAGTGGCAACGGCCCGGACCTGGCCGGCGGTTGCCGCCTGGGCATCGCATCTAGACAAGGGCACGGATCTGCCGGAGGTCATCGAGCCGATGGCCACGTCGAAGGTCGCCGACAGTAGCGGACGGCGCAACCCGCTCGTCTCAGCGGTGGGTCAGGGATTGCAGGCCGGTTGGCGCGTGGGCGCGGCGACGCTCGACGCGACTTGGGCACTCACAGCGGGCGCCGCCACTAATCTGCCGCGGCTGCTGCGCCTGGAATTGGTGCGGCCCGAGACGCGGGTGTCGCTCGGCCGCCTCCTCGACGAACGTGCCGAAGGACACCCGGCCGCAGTCGGGTTCCTGTGGGAGGATCGCGCCCACACGCACGCCGCTCTGAAGACGCGTATCGACGCCGTGGTCGCGGGCCTGCTGTCCGTCGGCGTGCGCCAGGGTGAACCCGTCGGCGTCCTGATGGATACCCGCCCCAGCATGCTCATCGCCGTTGCCGCGCTCAATCGGATCGGAGCGGTGGTCGTGCTGCTGCGGCCCGACGGGTCGCTCACCGAGGAGATCAAACTGGGTGGCGCCGGACGCATTGTGACGGACCCGGAACACGTCGGCTCCGTCCGCGGGCAGACAGACGCCGAGGTGTTCGTACTGGGGGGCGGGGGAGACCAACGGGACCTCGGCGTCGACGGGGTGATCGACCTGGAGCGCATCGACCCGGCTGCCGTCACGCTCCCGACCTGGTATCGACCCAATCCGGGGCTGGCGCGCGAGACTGCCTTTGTCTTGTTCACCGGCGACGGTCCCTCGACACGGGCGCGAAAGATCACCAATGCCCGCTGGGCGCGGGCCGCTTACGGAACCGCGGCCTCGGCTGAACTCGGGTCACGCGACACGGTCTACAGCGTCCACCCGATCCACCATCCGTCCGGCTTGCTGATGTCGCTTGGCGGTGCGGTCGCCAGTGGCGCCCGATTTTCGATGGCGAGCCGCTTCGACCCCGACACGTTCTGGAATGAAGCCCGTCGCTACGGGGTGACCGTGGTGTCGTATACCTGGACGCAGCTCCGCGACCTCGTCGAAGCACCATCGCATCCCGGTGAGCACCACCACACGATCCGCACCTTCATCGGCTCGGGCATGCCGGTCGGGCTGTGGCACCGGGTCACCCAGCGCTTCGCCCCGGCCCGGGTGGTGGAGTACTACGCCTCCGCGCAGACCGACGCGATCCTGGTCAACATGTCCGGCGCAAAGGTCGGTTGCATGGGCACCCCGCTTCCGGGCAGTCCGGAGCTGCGCATCGCCCGTATCGACGAAAAGACCCGGCAGCTGGCCCTTCGCGCCGACGGCTCCGCCGAGCAGTGCCGGCCCAGGGAAATCGGGATGTTGCTATCCCGGGTCGAGCCGGGAATGTCGACGGCGGCACGTCCACAGCGCGGACTGTTCGCTCCGGGAGACGCGTGGTTGCTGACCGGAGACCTGTTCTACCGCGATGAGGACGGCGACTTCTGGCTCGCAGGCAGTGCCGACTCGCTCGTCACGACGGCCCACGGCGTGGTCGGCGGGTCCGCGGTCGAAGACGCGCTCGGCATTCTCGACGCGATCGACATGAGCGTCACCTACGCCGTCCACGGAGCCGACGGCGACGACCTCGCGGTCACCGCCGTCACGCTGCGGTCCGAGCGATCACTGGACGCCACGGACCTTTCCGCAGCATTGGAACAGCTGCCGCCGGACCGGCGACCGCATGTCGTGCGCATTGTCGAGCGCATCCCAACCAGCACTTCGCATCGACCGCTGCCAAGCGCGTTCGCCGCAGGCGGCCGACCCGCGCCCGGCCCAGGGGTCTACAACCTGGACCGGCTCTCCGGTGAGTACCGGACAGATTCGCACGCCCTAGGGACCCGATGATGAGCCAGGCACACGACTACGACTACCTGATTATCGGGTCCGGCTTCGGCGGCAGCGTATCGGCGCTGCGTCTGGCCGAGAAGGGTTATCGGGTCGCCGTTTTGGAGTCCGGACGTCGCTTCGAGGACCACGACTTCGCCGAGCGGCTCTCGCAGCTGCGCCGGACCATCTTCGCGCCGAAGTTGGGCTTGAAGGGCATCCTGCGGGTCACACCGTTCAAAGACGTCATGATCCTCAGCGGAAGCGGCGTGGGCGGCGGCAGCCTTGTCTACGCGCAGACCCTCTGGCGGGCCGGGGATAAATTCTTCGATGACTGGCGCAAGGTATGTGGAGACGCCCCGGATCTGGAGAAGTATTACGAGTTGGCCGAAGGCATGCTCGGCGTCGTCACGCAGCCGCGGCGCACGCCCGCCGACGAAGCCATCGGGGCCATTTCCGTCGAGCTGGGTGTAGCCGAAACCTTCGTTCCAGTCCCCGTCGGCGTCTACTTCGGCGAGCCCGGCGTGGTACACGCCGATCCGTACTTCGGCGGCGACGGCCCGGCTCGGTCGGGTTGCATCGAATGCGGGTTGTGCCTGTTGGGATGCCGCAACAACGCCAAGAACACGCTGCCGAAGAACTATCTCTGGTTCGCCGAGCGCCTCGGTGTGCAGATCGATCCCGAACGCACGGTCACCTCGATCCGGCCGCTGGGGGCGGCGGACGGTTCCGACGGGTACGCCGTGACCAGCGAACACACCGGCTCCTGGATTCGCAAAGACCGCCGCACGCAGACCGCACGCGGTGTCGTCGTAGCCGCCGGTGCGCTGGGGACCAACCAACTGCTCGCCCAATGTAAGAGGGACGGTGCGCTGTCGCGAATCTCTGACCGGCTCGGCCAGTTGGTCCGCACCAACAGCGAGGCGATGACCGCGGTGACCACACCGGACAACCGAGGATGGGGTCGCAGCGTTTCGATCACCTCGAGCTTGCATCCCACCGGGGACAGCCATGTCGAAGCCGTCACTTATGGGCCCGGCGGCAACGTGATGGGCCTGATGTTCACGCTGCTGACAGGCGACGGCACGAGAATCACCCGGCCGCTCAAGCTGCTCGCTCAGATCCTGAGGCACCCGATTCGATTTGTCCGCGTGACCAATCCGCGCGGCTGGTCACAACGCTCGCTCATCACCGGCGTCATGCAGAGCACCGACACATCGCTGTCGCTGGTGCCCAAGCGGCGGATCCTCGGCCGGCGGCTGCGGCTCACCACACGCCAGGATCCGGACAACCCGACGCCCACTTTCCTGCCGGTGGCCAACGACTTCGCCCGTCGGCTCGCCGACCGAACCGGTGGGACAGCGCAGAGTTGGCTGACCGAAGCGCTGTTCAACATGCCTATCACTGCACACATACTGGGCGGTGCGGTAGCGGCCGAGAGCCCCGAGCACGGCGTTGTCGACCGCGATCATCGAGTGTTCGGCTACCAGAACCTCCTTGTCTGCGACGGTGCGGTCATCCCGGCCAATCCCGGTGTGAATCCCAGCCTGACGATCACGGCGATGGCCGAGCGGGCGATGGCAGGGATCCCGGTCCAGCCGGGTACTCAAAGGACAACGCCGCGCGCCGGGTTGATCCCCAGTGTGCTGTTGCCGATGAGTCAGACGACCTAGGGTGGGGTATCGGCTCGCTCGGGCTCGCATTGCGCATCAGTCTTTCTTGACGGCGTGAGATCGCTCAAAGCCATTGCACCAGAACGTTTTTCATGGTCCTGAACAGGATCGGCCACCGGCCTTCGGGCGAACTGTTTTAAGAGAGGTCCATCATGGTTGAGCCATCAACACGACCCGGCGACCAGGTGCGGCGGGCTATCTTGCCCATCCCGGACGTCAAGCATGTCGGCCTAACGACGTATGACGCCAAGGACCCGGACACCAAATATCCGCCGATCGCCGCACTGCGTCCGCCCAAGGGCGCACCCAACGTACTGATCGTGCTCCTTGACGATGTGGGCTTCGGTGCATCGTCGGCATTCGGCGGCCCGTGCCATACGCCGACGGCCGAGCGGCTGGCGGCGCGCGGGTTGAAGCTGAACCGCTTTCACACCACGGCGCTGTGTTCGCCCACCCGGCAGGCATTGCTGACCGGGCGCAACCACCACTCGGTGGGGATGGGTGGCATCACGGAGATCGCCACCTCGGCGCCGGGGAACAGCAGCGTGCGGCCGAAGGACAAGGCGCCCATCGCCGAAACCCTGCTGCTCAACGGCTATTCGACGGCACAGTTCGGCAAGTGCCACGAGGTGCCGGTCTGGGAAGTCTCCCCCGTGGGGCCGTTCAACCAGTGGCCCACCGGCTCTGGCTTCGAGTACTTCTACGGCTTCGTCGGTGGCGAGGCCAACCAGTATTACCCCGGGTTGTATGAGGGCACTTCGGCGGTGGAACCGCCGAAGTCACCCGAGGAGGGCTACACGCTGACCGAGGATCTCGCCGATCGCGCCATCACCTGGGTGCGCCAACAGAAGGCGCTGGTGCCCGACAAGCCGTTCTTCATGTACTGGGCGCCCGGTGCCACCCACGCGCCGCACCACGTGCCGACGCAGTGGTCGGACAAGTACAAAGGCAAATTCGACGGCGGGTGGGACACGTTGCGCGAGGCGATCATTGCCCGCCAGAAGGAACTAGGTGTCGTGCCCGCGGACGCGGAGCTGACCAGACGCCACGACGAGATCCCGGCCTGGGATGACATGCCCGCCGAACTGAAGCCGGTGCTGGCCCGCCAGATGGAGCTCTACGCGGGCTTCCTCGAGCAGACCGACCACGAGGTGGGGCGCCTCGTCGACACCCTCGACGACTTGGGGGTGCTCGAGGACACGCTGATCTACTACATCATCGGCGACAACGGCGCCTCGGCCGAAGGCACACTCAACGGTTCGTTCAACGAGATGGCCATGCTGAATGGCATGCCGGGAATCGAGACAACCGAGTTCCTGCTGTCCAAGATCGAGGATTTCGGGACGCCGAAGGCCTACAACCACTACGCGGTCGGCTGGGCACACGCCCTGTGCACGCCGTATCAGTGGACCAAGCAGGTGGCCTCACACTGGGGCGGCACCCGCAACGGGACCATCGTGCACTGGCCCAACGGCTTCGTCGATAAAGGCAAGATCCGCAGCCAGTTCCACCACGTGATCGACGTCGCGAAGACCATCCTGGATGCGGCCGGACTGCCCGAGCCCATGGTGGTGAACAGCATTGCGCAGGCGCCGCTGGAAGGCGTCAGCATGCTGCCCACCCTGCGCGACGGCGACGCGCCCGAGCACCACGACGCTCAGTATTTCGAGATGTTCGGCAACCGCGGCCTCTACCACAAGGGTTGGACCGCGGTGACCAAGCACCGGACGCCGTGGAGCACTGAGACGCCGCCGGCGTTCGACGACGATGTCTGGGAGCTATACGCTCCCGAGGACTGGACGCAGGCGCACGACGTGGCCGAAGCGAACCCGCAGAAGCTGGCGGATATGCAGCGCCTGTGGCTCATCGAGGCGGTCAAATACAACGTTGTGCCCCTTGATGACCGAACCTTCGAGCGTTTGAACCCGGATCTAGCCGGGCGTCCCCAGCTGATCCGTGGGAGCAGCCAGCTGCTGTTCCCCGGCATGCGGGTCAGCGAAAACTGCGTGCTCACGTTGAAAAACAAGTCGTATTCGGTGACCGCCAACATCACCGTGCCGGAATCGGGCGTCACCGGGGTCGTCATCACCCAGGGTGGTCTGGTGGGCGGCTGGTCGCTGTACGCGTATGAGGGCAGGCTCAAATATTGCTACAACTTCCTGGGCATCGACCACTATATGGTCACCGCCAAGCAGCCCCTCCCAGCCGGAAAGCACCAGGTGCGAATGGAATTCGCGTACGACGGCGGCGGCCTGGCCAAAGGCGGCGACGTCACGCTCTACTACGACGGCAAACTCGTCGGTCAGGGCCGCGTCGAACGGACCCAGCCCCTGATCTACTCCGCCGACGAGGCCTGCGACGTTGGCGCCGACACCGGCTCACCGGCATCCCCGGACTACGGCCCCACTGGCAACAAGTTTTCCGGTCAGATCGACTGGGTGCAGATCGACATCGGCGACGACGGCCAAGATCACCTGATTAAACCCGAGGACCGGCTCACCGTCGCGATGGCACGGCAATGACGTTGCAACGACAAGGAGATGAAGTAATGAGTCAACTGATTAGGTCCTGGACAGCAGGCCTAGGAATGGTCGTGATGCTCGCGGCGATACCCGCAGCGATTGCGACGATCCAGACGCCTGGAGTCAGCAAGGCAGACGTCTGCGCCGATGCCGGCGGCAGACATGTCGACGTTGGCGGATGCACGAACGTCGCTAACGACGCAGCGGTGGGAGTAGCTGTGGCGGGGAGCGACGACGCGGCGGCCCAGGCAGCGGCCGGACAGCCGCCGTGCTACACCCCGACCGGGGTGCCGTACTACACGCCCGGTGACGCTCCCTGTAACTAACCCCCGCCCGCATCAGCCATGCTCAGGTTGTTGGCGGGCACTGCGCGAGGAGTGGCAGTCGCGGCGCGGGTGGTGGGCGTGAGCGGCGCCGCTCCGCGGCATAGTCTGCGGGAGTGACGGTTAATCCACTCGAGGAACTCACGCTGGCAACAGCTCCAGCTGCGCACCAGCATGAAGTGGCGCGCGCATCCCGCTGATGTGCTGCCGTTGTGGGTTGCCGAGATGGACGTCAAGCTGCCACCGACCGTCGCCGATGCCCTGCGTACGGCGATCGACATCGGCGATACCGGCTATCCGTCCGGCACCGCGCTCGCCGAGGCGGTCGGCGAATTCGCTTCGCGGCGTTGGGAATGGCATGATTTCGAGGTAAGCCGCACGGCGATCGTTCCAGACGTGATGCTCGGAATCGTTGAGACACTGCGTCTTATCACCGAACCCGGTGACGCGGTCGTCGTCAACCCGCCGGTGTACGCGCCCTTCTACGCTTTCGTAGCGCACTCCGGGCGTCGAGTAATCGAGGCGCCACTCGATCCAAAGGGGCGAATTGCGTTGGATGCCTTGGAGGAAGCGTTCACGCGCGCGCGGGCCTCGGGTCGAAACATCGCGTACCTGTTGTGCAATCCGCACAATCCGACGGGTACGGTGCACACCCTCGACGAATTGCGCGGCGTGGCCGAATACGCCCGGCGGTCGCGCGTCCGGGTCGTGTCGGACGAGATTCATGCACCATTGGTCTTATCGGGATCGCGATTCATTCCCTACCTGAGTGTCCCCGGTGCCGAGGACGCGTTCGCCCTGACCTCCGCGTCGAAGGCGTGGAATCTTTCCGGACTGAAGGCGGCCCTGGCCATCGCCGGGCCCGAAGCGGCGGCGGATCTGCACCGGATGCCGGAGGAGGTCAGCCACGGGCCGAGCCATCTGGGCATCATCGCCCATGCGGAAGCCTTCCGCACCGGCGGCGACTGGCTCGACACGCTGCTGGGAGGCCTGGACGCGAACCGGACGTTGCTGGGCGACCTGGTCGCCGAACACCTGCCTGGTGTGAAATATCAACGACCGCAGGGTACTTACCTCGCGTGGCTCGATTGCCGACAGCTCGGTTTCACCGAAGACGCCGCGGACGGCCTTGCCGTGGTGGCTGACCTGTCGGGGCCGGCTCGCTGGTTTCTTGACCACGCCCGCGTCGCGCTCAGCTCTGGCCATGTCTTCGGCACCGGCGGCGCCGGCCATGTGCGGCTGAATTTCGCTACCTCGCAAGCCATTCTCACCGAGGCCATATCGCGCATGGGTCGCGCGCTCGCCAATCGTCAGTAACGAAACAGCTTAGCCCACAGGCGTTTACCGCTAGGCGGGGATTTCCTCGGCGCCGCGGCCCAGGTTGCGGAAGCCCTCGGCGGGCTTCTTGAAACCCAGCAGGAAGGGCACTGTGCTCAACTCGAACTTCGCCGTCATACCCACCCGGCCAAAGAAACCACGCTGTGGCGGTGCGGGTGGTGCCTGCGACATGGCGAGGTCGATGTAATGCGTCGACGTTTCGCCGATGCCTTCGAAATCGTGCGTCAGCGGCCTCGAAAGCCCACGCATCGACTCGTCGAGGCATGCGGCCACCGGATCGGTCATCAGCACGTATTCCGACACTGGTACCTGGTTTTTCAGCATCCGGTGCACGAGGATGACGTCGACGCCGGCCAGTTCCACGTGGCGCTTGACCTTTTGCTCGGCCACCTCACCTTCGTGCGCGACGAACTTCAGCGACAGGCTCTCAACTTGGCTGCAGCTCGCACACTCACAGGCGATGTCGGCTTTGATCCGCTGCCGCCGGACGAGAAACGACTCGTGCATGCGCCAGAGCCGATCGCACACCAGCGCATTGGCGTTACCGTCCGGCGCCCAGAAGAACGCGGCGTCGCCCTCCAACTTCGCCAACTTCAGGCCTTTACCAGCGTCGATGACCGCTTCCAGCAGCTGCGCCACCGTCTGCTGCGCGTGCGCGAGGTGCGTCCGGTTCCAGGCCATGTACTGCGTGTACCCGCCGATATCGGCAATGAGTAGAACGGCGCGACGGATGGCCATGAGTCAGCTATTTTAGTGGCCTGCCAGGTTCTTCCCTAATGAAATCTCGTACTGGACGAAGTGACGTCGCGGAGAGAGGCTTGCAGGGGTGCCCGTCCACCGGAGGAGCTGAATATGGATGTGCTGCGAACCCCGGACTCCCGATTCGAAAACTTGGAAGGCTATCCGTTCGTAGCAAATTACATTGACGTGGCGGCAAGCGACTCTCCGCCGGTGCGCATGCACTTCCTCGACGAAGGCCCGGCAGATGGCCCGCCAATCGTGCTGCTGCACGGCGAACCCACCTGGAGCTACCTGTACCGCACGATGATTCCGCCGCTGGCTGAGGCCGGAAACCGGGTGCTCGCGCCCGACCTGATCGGCTTCGGCCGCTCCGACAAGCCCAGCCGGGTCGAGGATTACACCTATCTGCGGCACGTCGAGTGGGTCACCGCGTGGTTCGAGCGCCTCAGGCTGAAGGAAGTCACGCTGTTCGTCCAGGACTGGGGTTCGCTGATCGGTCTGCGTATCGCCGCCGAGCAGGGCGAGCGGATCGCCCGCGTGGTCGTGGCGAATGGCTTTCTGCCCGCAGCCCAGCGGCGGCCCTCGCCGGGGTTCTTGGTGTGGCGAGCCTTTGCGCGCTACTCCCCCGTGCTGCCCGCCGGTCGCATCGTCGCGGCGGGCACCGTCCGCAGGGTTCCTCCGAAGGTGCGGGCCGGCTATGACGCACCTTTCCCGGACAAGACGTATCAAGCCGGGGCCCGCGCATTTCCGCAGTTGGTGCCAACTTCACCCGACGATCCGGCGGTTCCGGCCAATCGGGCGGCGTGGGACGCCCTGGGCCGGTGGGAGAAGCCGTTCCTTGCCATCTTCGGAGCTCGCGACCCGATCCTGGGGCAAGCCGACCGTCCCCTGATCAAGCACGTCCCGGGGGCGGCCGGCCAGCCGCACGCTCGCATCAAAGCCAGTCACTTCATCCAGGAAGACAGCGGACCAGAACTGGCCGAACGCGTCCTCTCCTGGCAGAAGGCGCTGCTTTGACCACAGCGTGCCCTGCTTACCGCGTGACGCACCTGATCACCCGCTGAGCCGGGGTCCGGCGGTGCCGCCGTCCCGAGGCGGGGGAACAGCCGAGCGCGTTGGTGCGCTCGATCGCGGTGCGGGCGTCGGCGCCGAGGCCGGGGTAGGTCTCCAAGCCGGCGGCGAACAATTTTCCGGCCGCGACCGGGGCGAATGGCCAGTCGGACCCGAAGGTCACGTGCCCGGGCTTGGCGAACGCGAGCAGGCTCGGGAGCGCCGCGGCGCTCGAGGACAACGCGGTGTCGAAGTAGAAACCGGTGAAGTCATCCAGAATGTCGGTCAGGCCGCGTCCGGTATCGCCTATGACGGCGACGGCCATTCGGTGCGAGGCGTAGGGCACGAATCCGCCCGCATGGCTCAGGATGAACTTGATGTCGGGGTACTTGCGGCATATCTGGTTGCGGACAAGCAGAAACGCCGCGCGGGTCGTATCGAGCAGGAAGTCGACGGCGAACGGCGGAACCTCGTCCACCGCGGGGCCGGGCAATTCCCCGGGGTGGACGAAGACCACGGCCGAACGCGCATCCAGCGCGGCGAAGAGGTCGTCCTGGCCGTCCTGGCCGAGGTAGGTCCCCGCGCTGTTGGCAAGCAGCACCACCCCGTCGGCGTGTAGTTCGTCGAGCGACCTGACAACCTCGCCAATGGACTCTTGGATATGCGGCATCGGGATGGTCGCCAAGAATCCGAACCGATCACGCTGCGCCGCAACAAGATCTGCGAGGTAGTCGTTGAGGTCGCGCGCAAGCGCGGCGGCGTCGGCCGGGCTGGTCAGCATCGTGGTCCCCGGCGTGGAAACGGACAGAATCGCGGTCGCCGACATCGAGTTCGGCCATTGTCGTCAAGGACGCCTCCGGACTCCATTCCGGCAGCAGCACGGCCACCGGCTTCGTCAACGCCTGCGTTGCGCAACAAGTCTCGGTAGAACGATGGGATGGCGTGATGGTGGGTGTCGATCCGCAACATCGTCGCTCCTTGCATGGTTGTGCTCAGCGGTCTGGGATACCCGCACCGGCGAGCGCCGGAACGACGTCCTCGCTGTGTAGCAGCGATGCGGCCGCAGTCTTGAACTGGGCGAGCTTCTCGATGATCGTCTGCCCCTCCGGCGTGTGACCCCAGATGCTGATGCCCTGATAAGTGGTTGGTTCCCAGGTCGTCTCGTCGACAACGATCGGATTCCAGCCAAGTTCCCATTCGAATCCCGACGGGCGTGATCGGCGTAGAAGGACAGTTCCTTGTCGTTGGTGTGCTGGCCGACCCCCAGCGCCATCCGGAAACCGAGTTCCTTGACCCGCCGGTAGGCCTCAGCCATGTCATCGAGATCGGCGACCTGGATGTTGACGTGCTGCACCCGGGTGCGGATCGGGTTGAGCCGCATGCGGTTGACCGCGGCGATCGCGACCGAGTGGTGGCGCTCGTTGACCCGCAGGAAGCGGATCTTCAGCTTCAGGCCGCTGATCGTCTCGTCGATGTAGTCGGATAGTCGTGCATCGAACACTGTGCTCGTAGTACCCGCGCACCTGATGCGGTTTCGGTGGTGGTGACCGCGACGTGGCCCATACCTGCCGCCCCCGGTGATGAATCCGCCGCGCGCTGCCATGCCGCAACGGGGCGCCCGCGGACGCGGGCTCGCGTGAACACCTCCTGGGTCAGGCCATTGGGTCCCGGGAATCGGACCAGTCGCTCCACCCCTCGGAGAGCGGCCTGCTCGTCGGTGCCGTCGGTGAACGGCACGCCGTGCTGCCGTGACGCGGGCGAGAACCGCGTCGAACGTGACTCGTGGTCATCCAGCTGCCAGCCCAGTGCGGTGACATCCTCGGCCGTCGCCGCGTTCGAGCAGGAACCGGCACTCGTGGTCGTCGAGGCGGAATCGCATGGTGCTCGGCGACGCGTCGTCAAGATGCATGCCGATGGCGTCGCGGCCGAATCGCCGCCAGTCGCTGAACTTTTCGGTTTCGATCACTACGTAGCCCAAATGGACTTTCCCGAACACCGACGGACTCATCGCTCACTCACCGCCAGCGCCGAATCAGCGGCGCAGGAAATCGACGACCAACTGATTGAACAACTCCGCGCGTTCCCACTGCATCCAGTGTCCGGTGTGTGACGTCATGACCAACTCGGCATTCGGCATCAGGTTCAGCAGCATCGGGCCGCCGGCTGGGCCGGTTGACCTTGTCGTCGCGTCCCCACAACACCAGCGTCGGCGTCGTGCAGGGCCTTCAACCGATTGTCTCTGGTGAGGTCCATACGCCACAGGGTCCGCAACGTCATCGGCCCCGACGGACGGCGCAGCGGCGGATCCGCCACCACCTCCGGGTCGATCGATGCCGCGGTAACGCAGGTCGATCAGGTCCTCGGGTACCGCGGCGCCGTCGTACACCAGGTAGGTCCGGATGAACGCGGCGAGCTTGTCGCGGCTTGGACCGTCGCCGCCGTAGAAGGACAGCAGGCTCTTCAACCCGGTGGTGGGAACGCTTCTGGTAGTTCCGATTCCGCCCGGCCCCATCAAGCACGAGCTTGGCTACGCGGTGTGGGGTGTCCAGCGCAAGGCGCAGTGCCGCCGCGCCGCCATAGGAGTTCCCCACGAAATGAGCTGTGTCGATGCCGAGTTCGTCGATGAGGCCGCGGATCATGTCGGCGAGATAGCCGAACGGATCGTCGTGGGCGACGCCTTTGACCGACCTGCCGTAGCCGGGCATGTCGGGCACGACGACTCGGAAATGCGCTGCGAGGGCTTCGATATTCCGCGAGTAGTTCGACAGACCCGACGCACCGGGTCCTCCGCCATGCAGCAGGACGACAGGGGGCCCGCTGCCGGTTTCGGAGACGAAAATCGGTTTACCCGCGACGGTGACGGTGCGCTCGCTCAGGTAGGTGGCGGTCATGCGGAGACTCCCGTTCGAATTGGCGGCGGTACGAGAAAGTTCGGTAAGACCTGCCGGCGGTGATGGAAGTCGGCGTGCTCGCAGCGGTGGCGGCGTAGACGAATCCGTCCGGGCGCACGACGACTGCGGTGGCCTTCTTACTCGCGAAGCCAACGCGTCAACGCGCCGTCGTCGTCACGGATCGCACCCGCGGCTGGCCCGAACGTGGTGAGGGCCATCGAGGAGCGCCCAGCCGCGTCCAGGCCTCGGCGCCGGCCGGCGGTGCGCCGGAATGCAGTACCGTCCAACGTCCGGCGATGACGTCGTCCAGCCGCAACTTCTGTCCGGTGGCATCGGTGACCCATGGCTGTGGCAGTTGCCAACCGACCGCGGTATGTGCATCGGCTGCGAAATACCCAGTCCGGGTAACGCGCATCGGGAATCCAGATCAGCTTCTGGCCGCCCGCGAGGACACCAGGCAACCGGGTCAAGACGCGCAGCACGTGATTTCTGAAGAACGCCAATGGTCTTTCGGCGTTCAGTGATGAGCCGTCCGTTGCGTACTGCCCGGCGGGTGACCTCGGTGACGTGAGGCTTGCGTTCAGCCTGATAGGTGTCGAGCAGCGAATCGGGCGCCTGCCCGCGCATTACCGCCGCGAGCTTCCAGCACAGGTTGGCAGCATCGCGCACACCCGCTGACATCCCTTGGCCGATCCAGGGCGGCATGGCATGCGCGGCGTCACCGGCCAGGAAGATCCGGCCAACGCGCCACCGGTCGGCGACGCGCACGTGGTGGCTATAGATCACGGCACGCAGGATTTTCACATGGCTTTCGGTGATGCCTTGTTCGTGCAGGACCTCCCATACGGCCTCATCGCTAACCAGTTTCTGCTCGTCCTCGCCGGCTCGGGCGGGGTACTCCCAACGGTGGTGCCCCAACGGTGTCGGGCAGTCCACCGTTGGACGTGCGGGGTTGCAGTGAAACCGTAGCCGGTCGTGGCCGTCCCACTCACGAATCACCTTGGTGTCGATCACAACCCAGCGTTCGGCGTAGGTGCGTCCCTCGTATCCAACCCCGAGTTGGCCGCGGGTCGGCGAGGAACCGCCTTCGGCCGCGATCACATACGAGGCGCGCAGACGCTTGAAGGTGTCGGTGCGCAGGTCTGCCACCATCAGTTCGACAGACGAGTGGCCATTCACTGCACGCAGACATTCGTGTTCGAGCAGTACCTCGACGTTGGGAAACCGGGCGACGCCCTCGCGGAGCACGTGGTCAACCGCCGGTTGGTACAGGAACTGCTGCGGCGGATGCCCACAGCCGCGCGGGGTCATGACGGTTTCGATGAATGGCAGCCCGTTGGCATCCACCCAGGCCAACGGCCGGTCTGGCAGCATGTCCCGCTGCAGGCGGTCCGCCAGGCCGATGGACTGCCAGATGCGCATGACCTCTTCGTCGGTGGAAATGGCCCGCGCCCGTCCGTACACGTCGGGGTCGCGCTCGATGACGATGACGTTAAGGCCAAGCTGGCCAAGCAGATTCGCGGCGGTCGCGCCCGTCGGTCCGTAGCCGATTACCGCCACGTCGTAGATCGGATCCTCTTTCACGGCTCTTCTCGCCTCCGGGTCGGACTTGATTCCGTAGTGATCACTACGGTAATGTAATGATCACTACGGTAAGGTTAAGATGAGCCAGAGTCAAGACCCGGACCAGGAGAACCAGTGGCCACCAGTGATAAGCCCCAACGCCGACGCCGCCTCGACGGCGAAGCATCCCGGACCCGCATCCTGGACGCGGCCACCGAGATCGCCAGCGAGCGCGGCTATGAAGGCACCAGCATCGCGCTGGTCAGCGCCAAGTGCGGCCTGCCGGCCAGTTCCATCTACTGGCACTTCACGGACAAGGACGATCTGATCGCCGCGGTCATCGAGCGCAGCTTCGCCCAATGGCTTTCGGCATGGCAGATGCCCACCGAAGGCACCGGACGTGAGCGCATGGTCGCGGTGGCCATGCAAATAGCCAAGGCGCTGCTGGACACCCCCGACTTCCTGCGACTCGGCTTGATGCTTGCGCTGGAACGACGGCCGGTCGAGCCGCGGGCCAGGGCCATGTTCATCGCCGTCCGCGACCAAGCGTTCGAGACGCTCACCCCCGCCATCCGCGACCTCGCCCCCGGCTTGACCGATGCACACGTCCACCAATTGGCCACCTACGCGATCGCCGGTGCCGACGGTCTGTTTATTGCCAAGGAGATCGGCGGCGACTCCGTTGACCTGCCGGCCCTGTTCGAGATGCACGCGGCCGCCCTCTACGACAGCGCTGTTCGCATGGTTGACGAGGACGCAAAATGACCCCTGTGCAGCGATGGCCGGTGGCCATCATCGGGTCCGGCAACATCGGCACTGATCTGATGCTCAAGATCCTGGACAGCGACGGCCCCCTCAGCGTGGGGGCCATGGTTGGCATCGACCCCGACTCAGACGGACTGGCTCGTGCGCGGCGGATGGGTGTGCCCACCATCGCGCACGGGGTCGAGGGCCTGCTGAGCATGCCTGGTTTCGAAGACATCAAGCTGGCCTTCGACGCCACCTCCGCCACGGCGCACCGAGCCAACTGGGATGCATTGCGCGACAGCGGAATAAGAATGCTGGACCTTACGCCGGCCGCGATCGGACCATACTGCGTGCCGGCGGTCAACCTCGATGACCACCTCGACGTGCCCAACCTCAACATGGTCACCTGCGGCGGTCAGGCGACGGCGCCCATCGTCGCCGCCATCGGCAAAACTGGAATCGTCTCCTACGCCGAGATCGTCTCATCGATCTCGGCGAAATCCGCGGGGCCCGGAACCCGGGCCAGTATCGACGAATTCATCGAAACCACCGCCACCGCATTGCGGGTGGTCGGCGGCGCACAGCGCGGCAAGGCAGTGCTCATCCTGAACCCGGCCGATCCCCCGGTGCTCATGCGCAACACGGTGTACTGCCTCGTCAACGGGTTCGATAGGGATGACGTCGACCACCGCTCGATCGAGGAAGCGGTGCTCGGCATGGTTGACCAGGTCGCCGCGTACGTGCCCGGTTATCGGTTGAAGCAAGCTGTCCAGTTCGAGGTGTTCGGCCGCGACAATCCGCTTTACATCCCCGAAACCGGCAAGTTCACCGGCACCCGCGCAACGGTGCTGCTGGAAGTCGCCGGCGCCGCACATTACCTGCCCGCCTACGCCGGAAACCTCGACATCATGACGTCCGCAGCCAAGGCCACCGCGGAGCGGATAGCCATTCATGACGCCGAAACTGCCGGAGTCACAATATGACCCGGCATGTCTATGTCAGCGACGTCACCCTGCGCGATGGCATGCACGCGGTGCGCCACCAATACGGCATCGAGCAAGTGACCGCGATCGCGCGCGCCCTCGACGCGGCCGGAGTCACGTCGATTGAAGTCGCCCACGGTGACGGGCTGTCGGGTTCGAGCTGCGTCTACGGGTTCGGGGCGCACACGGACCTGGAATGGATCGAAGCGGTCGCCGGCGCCGTCCATGACGCAAAGGTCGCGACGCTCCTGCTGCCCGGGGTGGGCACCGTACGCAATCTCAAAGATGCGAACCGCGCGGGCGCGACCGTCGTGCGCGTTGGCACCCACTGCACCGAAGCCGACATCTCGGCCCCTTACCTCGCCGCTGCCCGCGAGCTGGGCATGGACGCCGTCGGCTTCCTCATGATGAGCCACCTGACCACCCCCGCCCACCTCGCCGCGGAGGCCAAGCTCATGGAAGGCTACGGCGCCAATTGCGTTTACGTCGTCGACTCCGGCGGCGCCATGACGATGCGCGGCATCGGCGACCGGGTCGATGCCCTGCGCCAAACGCTCTTGCCTGCAACAGAAATCGGCATCCACGCCCATCACAACCTGTCGCTGGGTGTGGCCAATTCCATCACCGCCATCGAGCATGGCGCACACCGCGTCGACGCCTCGTTGGCAGGCATGGGCGCCGGTGCCGGCAATGCGCCGCTGGAAGTGTTCATCGCGACGGCCTCCCGGCTCGGCTGGGATCATGGCTGCGACCTCCACCTGCTGCAGGATGCCGCCGACGACCTCGTCCGACCGCTGCAAGACCGTCCGGTGCGCGTCGACCGTGAAACCCTGACGCTCGGCTATGCGGGGGTCTACTCCAGCTTCCTGCGGCACGCGGAAGCCGCCGCCACACGCTTCGACGTTGACGCCCGCGCTTTGCTTGAAGAGGCAGGTCGACGCGGCATGGTTGGTGGCCAAGAGGACATGCTCGTCGACATCGCACTGGAGCTCACCGGGTCGCACTGAATGCGACATTTTCTGTTGTCATCGCGCCCTTGGGTGCAACGATCGGCAAATGGACATGATGACGATGGGCCTGATGGGCACGGTCGTGGGTGCATCGGCCGTGGGCATCGCGGGCGTCGCGAAGTCGGCCGCCGATACCCTGCTCCCAGGGGTGGTGGTCAACGGCAGCCATAAACATCAGATAAGGAGCCAGATACATTCACAGCGCTGCGAAACGTTGCAACGATGGCGAACCGGCTTGGCCCAGGCACGAGACGCCTACCGGCACTGGGAGTGTGGACCTCGCGTCGGTGAACCGCCCAACGTCGTGGGTGACGAGTGGTTCGAGGGCTTGCGATCGCACCTGGCCACCACCGGCGAGGCGGCAAAGTTTCGCGCTTCGCACGAAGTCCACTGCGACAATCCGACTCCGATGTTGCTCTCGCTGGAGATGGGCCGCATCGAACATGAGTGGACCGACGAGGCGAAGGGCCGCCGGCGCCGACGGCGAAGCCGAGGCCACTAGCCCGTCACTCGCGGCCTTGTCGAAATTGTCCAGATTCATTTGATGATGCTGCTGGAACCCGAACAAAGCCATTCGATGAGTCGCCAGATGGCCTTGGGCGAATCCATCAGACGATAGCGCGTCCTGCCACAACACACCGAAATCGACTGGCCGCATTGGGTTATCGCGCTAAGGGCCGCTCGCGGGGCCGGCCACCAGGTGCCGGTACGACGGAGATCACCTGGCGCTGAGTCAGTTACGGCAAGACCGCGAGCGTGTCAGCCCGTGACGGCGAGGACGGCTTCCGCTAGCTCGGGACGGCACACCACCACGTCCGGCAACTTCGGATCGGCCTGGTTGTAGAGCAGTACCGAACCGTCGATGCGGGAGGTGTGCAAACCGGCCGCGCGAGCCACCGCCACGGGGGCCGCCGAATCCCACTCGAACTGCCCGCCGGCGTGGACGTAGACATCGGAGAGGCCCTGAACGATTGACGCGACCTTGGCTCCGGCGGAACCCATTTCAACCAGCGTGCCGTCCAACGCGTCGCGAACCGCCAACGCGATAGCCGGTGGCCGGGTACGCGATACGACGATGCGTGGCTTGGCCGGCGCCGCCGGTGGCGCAGCAACCTGAGGGGTCGCCAACGTGACTCCCTGCGCCGGCAGCGCTACCGCACCGGCGACGAGGTCACCACCCTGCCAGAGCGCGACGTGCACCGCCCAGTCGTCGCGCCCGAGCTCGGAGAATTCCCGGGTTCCGTCGAGCGGATCGACGATCCACACCCGCTCGGAGCGCAGTCGCACCGGGTCGTCGGCGCCCTCCTCGGAAAGCACGGCGTCCTGAGGCCGCTCGGCCGAGAGTGCTTGCATCAGAAAATCGTGGGATCGTTTGTCCCCCGCCGCTTTCCGCTCGCTCGCATCGGCGTCTGCGAACGCCTCCCGTACCCCGAGCAACAGCTGGCCCGCCTCGGTGGCCAGGCGCGCGGCCAGTGCGTGGTCATTCATCGGTTACTCCTTAACCCGTCGCGAGAGTCTCGATACTTCCCTATGTTGGTAGCGTTGACCAAATTTACCGTGCGAAGATGTTCAGCGACCCGTCGCCCCGCATACGACTTCTGACATAACCTGGAGAACGTGAGCGGCGACGTCTCCTCAAGGAGCGGGCTGCGGCGGGGGCGCCTAACGGAGATCGTCATCGTCGTGGCCCTTCTGGTGGTCGGTGCGTTGATCTTCGCCGGCGTGAAACTGACCGGCGGTCAGCACAGCACGCCGGCCCAGTCCACCCAACCACCGGCGCCACCCGACAGCTACGCCATTCCGGGCTGCTACAACCCGGCGGTGCAACCGAGCGCGCGTCCAAAAAAGCTCAATGTCCTGGGCTGCGCGAGCGTTGCCGTTGCACTGCAAGACATGTCATGGAGTTCGTGGGGACCACAGGGTGCCGATGGCACCGGCACCGCCGTTTTCAAGTTGTGCGATCCGAATTGCGCCACCGGCTCCCAACTCACGGAACCGGTTGTTGTTCATGCGTGGAACGCGCAGAAGCCGCGCACGGATGCCATCTGTCAGCTCGGCCTCAAGATCTTCGGCGACATGATCCTGGCCTTCCCCAAAGCCGTCCCGCCGCCCAACGCGCAACAGATCGACGCCCAGTACAACGGGATGCCGGCGGTGCACTACGTGAACTACTCGCCCAGCAACACCCGTGAAACCGAATTCATCGGCTACACGTTCTGCAACTGAGTGCTTAGACCTCGACGACGACGGCGCCACCCTGGCCACCGCCGGCACACATTGCCGCAACACCGATACCGCCGCCGCGGCGGGCCAGCTCGTAGACCAGCGTGGTGACCATGCGGGCGCCCGAGGCCGCGATCGGGTGGCCCAGACTGCAGCCGCTACCGGAGAAGTTCACCTTCTCCTCGTCGAGGCCGTACTCCCGGCAGGCCGCGATCGGCACGGACGCAAACGCCTCGTTGATCTCCCACAGCGCCACATCCGACGGCGACAAACCGGCGCGTTGCAGCACCTTTCCGATCGCCTTCACCGCACCCAGACCGCAGTCCCGGGGCGGCACGCCCGCGGCGGCCCATGCCTTGACCGTGCCCATCACGTTGAGTTTGTTAGCCGCGGCGTAGTCGCTGTCCACCAGGGCTACGCCCGCCGCGGCGTCGTTGGTGCCGCTGCTGTTGCCGGCCGTGATCGAGAAGCCCTCGATCTCGGGGTGCAACACCTTGAGGCCGGCGAGCTTCTCGACGGTGGTGTCGCGGCGGGGATGCTCGTCGACGGCGAACTCGGTAACCGAGCCGTCGAATTGGGTGATCTTCAGCGGGAGAATCTCGTCGGCGAACTTGCCGGCGTCCTGGGCCGCGACCGCGCGCTGGTGCGACCGGGCCGCCCAGGCGTCCATCTCCTCGCGGGTGATGCCGACAGACTGCGCGGTGTTCCAGCCCACCGTGATCGACATGTCCTTGGCTGGCGCATCCGGCGTCTCAAGGTGCGTCGGCGGCATCCACCGCTCTTCGAACTTCAGCTCCGGGCCGGGGATGCGCCAGTTCGTCAGCGGCGTCATCGACAACGACTGCACGCCGCCCGCGATCAGCACCCGCTCCATCCCCGAGCCGATCTGGGCCGAGGCGTTGCCGATGGCGGTGAGGCTGCCGGCGCAGTGGCGATTGACTGACTGGCCGGGAACGTGCTCCAGACCGGTCGCGCTGGCCGCATAGCGGGCCAAATCGCCACCGCCGTAATGCGATTCGGCGAAGATGATGTCGTCGATATCCGACGGGTCGACGCCGGAGCGGCGCACGATCTCGGGAAGCACCGCGGTGATCAGCGTCTCCGGTGGCGTGTTGACCAGCGTCCCTTTGAACGAGCGGCCAATTGCCGTCCGGACTGCTCCGACGATGACGGGTGTACCCATGTTCTCAACCTCGCTGCGGTGGGCGGTCAGACGACGCGAATCGTATCAAATACTGTATAGGCAATAGTAATGGTCTAAATTCGGTACGCCGGGGTCTGTGACGGCGCTAACAATTAAGCGGTTCGGGTAAAGACGGAGGCCTGCCTTGAAGACCAAAGGTGCGCTGGTCTGGGAGTTGAACGAGCCGTGGTCGGTCGAGGAGATCGAGATCGGCGACCCCCGTCGCGGTGAGGTGACCGTCCAATTGGAGACGGCCGGACTGTGCCACTCCGACCACCATCTGATGACCGGTGATTTCCCGATCCCGAGCTATCCGGTGCTGGGGGGCCACGAAGGCGCCGGGATCATCACCGAGGTCGGCGAGGGCGTGCAGAATCTGGCCGTCGGCGACCACGTGGTGATGTCGTTCATCCCGTCCTGCGGGACATGCAAAGCGTGCCAGACCGGGCTGCGCAACCTCTGCGACCTCGGCATGGGCCTGCTGTCCGGCCAATCGGTAGCGGACGGCTCCTTTCGAGTGACAGCGCAAGGCCGCAACGTGATCCCGATGTCGCTGCTGGGAACCTTTGCGCCATATGTGGTGGTGCACCAGACCTCGGTGGTCAAGATCGACCCCACGATCCCGTTCGACGTCGCCTGCCTGGTGGGTTGTGGGGTGACCACCGGCTACGGCTCGGCAGTACGCAGTGCCGCGGTCAAGCCCGGTGAGGACGTCTCGGTCGTCGGCATCGGCGGGGTCGGCGTCGCCGCGGTGCAGGGCGCCCGAATCGCCGGGGCCCGAAGAGTTTTCGCCGTCGACCCTTTCGAGTGGAAACGCGAGCAGGCGTTCAAGTTCGGCGCTACGGAGACCTTCGCGGACGTCGCGGGAGCGGCCGTCGGCATCGCCGATGCGACACGAGGCCTCATGTGCCAGAAGGTAATCGTCACCGTCGGCCACGTGGAGGGCCGCGACGTCGAGTCGTGGATGGGGCTGACCGCCAAGGGCGGCATATGCGTCCTGACCGGCATGGCCAGCGTCATGGCCAACGAATGCACGCTCAACCTCGCCGGGCTGTCACTGCTGCAGAAGAGCTTGCAGGGCAGCATATTCGGCGGCGGCAACCCACAATACGACATCCCCGCGATTCTTGAGTTGTACAAGCTGGGCCAGATCAACCTCGACGACATGGTCACCCGCGAATACAGCCTCGAGCAGATCAACGACGGCTATCGCGACATGCTCGAGGGACGCAATGTCCGCGGCGTCATCCGATTCACCGACGCCGACCGCTCTTGACACTCCCCTATTGCACCCAGCAACTCGACGTTCGCCGGACGTGAGCACAATGACTCCATGACCACCCCACCCCTAGCCCAGCGTGAGGCCCAGACCGCCGCATACCGAGTCGCGGCAATGTTGATGGGTATCGGCACCGTGCATTTCCTTGCCCCCAAACCGTTCGACACGATCGTGCCCGTCGAGCTGCCCGGTGATCCGCGCTTCTACACCTACGCATCGGGTGTCGTCGAGATCGCCACCGGTGCCTTGCTGGTGCCGCGACGCACTCGGCGGACAGCCGCGCTGGCGGCCGTCGTGCTGTTCCTCGGGGTCTTCCCGGCGAACGTCAACATGTGCCGGTTGTGGTGGAGCAGGCCATGGCCGATGCGCATCGCCGCTTTCGCCCGGCTACCACTTCAGATTCCGATGATCACCACCGCATTGAAGATCAGGCGCAACAGCTAGCCCTGCCTGTCGACCGAGCGCCCGAGATACGCCATCAGCCGGGCAGTCGGGGTCGAGTCCGCCGGCGCGAAGTGGGCCGGCCCGAAACCGCCCGGCCGCCGCAGCATGTCCTCCGGCACCGACTCCACAAGTCCACGGCACAGCGCCAGCAGGTCCGGCGGCAGCTCGATCAGCCGACCTTGTGAGCAATGTACGTCCCAGCTGTGCAACGCCAGGTCCGAGACGGGATAGGTCAGCGCCCGGTGCAGCGGAACCTCGCCCTCCGGCGACACCCGCATCGCGTCCAGGTCGGCGCCGGGCAGGGCAACCTGCAACCGCGCGGCCAGCTCGCGAAGTCGTGCCACCGGGTCGTCGCATACCCAGTCGGTCGGCTGCGAAGGGAGTTCCCAGATCTTTCCGTCTTCGACGAGCGTCACGATCTTCGCCGCGCTGCCGGTGACGTGCCCCACCAAATCGCGCACGCTCCAGCCCTCGAGGTTAGACGGCTGGTCCCAGCCCTCCGGTGGAATCTGGTCCACGGCGGCGATGAGTAAGTCGATCGCCTCGGTGACCAAAATGCCGATCGGTGCGGTCACGCCATTCATTGAGTGCATCGTAGCGCGCTGTGACTTAGCCCTTTTCGCGGAGATACGCGAGCCCGGACCGACTTAGGGCCGCAAAGTCGTTAATTACCGACTAATTTGGCTTACCGACACCAGTTGCGAGGTCTTGACGGCACACCAATAGGCGCAGAACGTCCTCGGTTGATCACAAAGGAGGCTTCGTGACCAAGACGGGCATCGCGGCACTGCTCGCAGTAGCGGCCGCCCTGATGATCGGCATCGGAGATGTTTTAGAACAGCGATCCGCACAACAGGTCACCGACAAACCCGTCAGCACGCCGGCGCTGTTCCATCGGCTGCTGCGCGATCGCCGTTGGTGGCTAGGCAGTCTCGTGGCCGCCGCCGGGTTCGGGCTGCAAGCTGCGGCGCTCGGTCTGGGTTCCGTGGTCCTCGTGCAGGCGCTGTCGGTGACCTCGCTACTGTTCGCGTTGCTCATCAGCGGCGTGGCGACTCACCGCAAAATAACGCGCTGGCAAGCGATTTGGGCCGTCCTGCTCGCCGCTGCCGTCACGGTGGTGGTTACCGTCGGCAACCCGCAGGCCGGGACTCCCCGCGGGTCCGTCAAGACATGGACGATCGTGGCTTTGATCCTGGGGCCGGCCCTGATCCTGTGTGTGATCGGCGCTCACTTCTCCTCGGGTTGGCGCAGCGCGTTGTTGCTGGGGCTCATGTCGGGCTCGCTGTGGGGCCTTTTCTCGGTGTTGACCAAGGGCGTGGTCGACCAACTCGGCCACGGCATCCCGCAATTGCTCCGGACGCCCGAGTTGTACGTGTGGGCGGTGCTGGGGATCGCCGCGACGGCCCGGGAGCAGTCGGCGTTTCGGGCCGGCCCGCTAACCGCGTCGCTACCCGCGGTGACAATCACCGAGCCGCTCGTCGGCTCGGTGCTCGGCGTCACCGTGCTGGGCGAGACGTTGAGCACCAACCATGTCGGCATGGTTGCACTCGGTATGTCGGTCGCGGTGATGGTCGCGGCAGTGGTGGCGCTGGCGCGCAGCCAGGCCGCCGAGGCCCCCGCCACCGATTCGTCCGTCGCCGCTCGATCAGATTCCCCGCGAACCGATGCGGTGTAGGGTGCCGTCCGGGTCGATGTAGGCGAATTCCCTTAAGCCGTAATCGGTATCGACCGGCTCCACGAACCGGCCGTCGAGGTTTGTCAGTGCCGCCCATTCCGCGTAGAGGGCGTCGGCGTCGCTGACGTAGAGGTACACGCTGGCCGCCGTGCGCAGCGGATCGTGTTCGGCCCACTCGCTGAGATGCATCGACACCGAGCCGCGGTCGACAAAGCCGTAACGCGCCGGGCCCTCATAGCCGCGGGCGTCGAACCCGAGTCGCCGGTAACGATCCAGGGCGATGTCCAGATTTCGGACGGGGACGATCGGCGATACCGAGGTGAAATGAATTTCGGGCACACCACAGTCTTTCAGCTCGGCCCTAACGTGTTCTCCGCAAACCCCGCACGACCTGCGCTGCTGTCGTATGCTCCACCAGCAAACACCTCTGCACAGCAGACGCGCGGGTCCGCGGAACGCTTGTCGAGTCAGCTCCAGCCGGAAGGGCACTCAACCATGCGTCAGCTACCAGCCGTCGTCACCGTCGTCGCCGCAGGAATAGCGGTCGCCGCCTGCGGCGGTGGTCACGGGGGCGGAACCGCCTCGTCATCGACGACGACGACGACACGATTTCGTCGAAACCCCCCATTGCACAGGCCGCGCTGCCGAATCTGCTGCTCACTCCGGCCGAGGTCGACAGCGTGCTCGGGGTTACGGGTTCGAAGACCGACAAATCGTTCGACACGCTGCAAGAGGACCACAGCACCGACCTCTTCCCCAAGGGATACAAGTTCCCCGCCGAGTGCCTGTACATCACCGGTGAGGCCTTGACACCCGTCTATGCCGGCAGCGGCAACACCGCGGTACACGGCGAGCGCGACATCGCTCCCATTCCCTCGGGGTCAAATGATCCGAACCCTGACATAAGCCAGTTTGTGGTGTTGTTTCCGTCCGCCCAGCAGGCGAGCGCCTTCTTCGACACGTCGTCCCAGGGCTGGCCGACCTGCGCCAACCGCCAAGAATCCGTTCCCGGCGGTGCCGACGGCGGCCCGGATATTCAGTGGAAGGTCGGTCCGGTTTCCAACACCAACGGCGTGTTGAGCACGATCGTGAGCGTGACGCTGGGCAAGGGCGGCGACACCATGTCTCAGACCTGTCAACGGGCGCTGACCGTACGCAACAACGTCGTGATTGATACCGAGGCGTGCCGCAAGGATCCGGGGGACGCGGGCATCAACGCCGCCAAACAGATCGCCGGCAAGGTCGACAAACAGTAAGCAGTGCCGCCACTGAAGCCCGGCGTCAGTTCCGCTGGCGTCCAGGCGATTTGGGGTAAGCCCGAACGCGACGGCGTGACTTTGGTAAGAATGGTGTGCTATGCCGCGCTCATTCGACGTCCTGACCGAATCGCCCGCCAGCGTTGAACAAATCCACGCGGCGTTCAGCCGCGAGGACTACTGGCTGGCCCGAATCGCCCTGGGGACGCCGCCGCCACCACGCTGGATTCGCTGAATCGTTGACGCCGACGGCAGCGGTGACAGTACGCGTGACTCAGCACCTGGGCCGCCAGCTACTACCTGGCCCAGTTGCCAAATTCGCGCCCGGCGATCTGAAACTCGTGCATGAGGAGACGTGGAAACCGGCCGCGACGGACGGGTGCTCGGCCAGGTCAACGTCACGGCTTCCCCCGGCGTGGGATCGGGCCGCGTCCGAAGCGTGGCTGGAACCCACCGGCTAACGGCACGCAGCTGATATTCGCCGTCAAAGTGGAGGTCAAAATCCCGTTGGTGGGCGGCAGACTCGAGAAGACGCTCGGAGCCGGCTTGGCCGACAGCATTCCCGCGGTGCAGCGCTTCACCACCACCTGGATTGCCGAACACCCCTGACGAGCCGGCTGCCCGCCATCCGGGTCTGCCTCTTGCCATCCGAGCGGGCCTAGGTGTTAGCTCTGTATTCGTTAGCAACCAATGCCGCTTCGCTAATGGGAGGCTTACACCGATGTTTCGCCGTCTATTCGCCCTAGGAGCAATTGCACTAGGGATTGCGGTGACGCCCGCGGCCCACGCCTCGACAACGACACCCTCGCCCACGCCGACGACGGGCTCGAGCGTCTACTACCCGAACTGCAGGGCAGCATGCGACGCCGGGGCGGCTCCGATCTATCGCGGGCAGCCGGGGTATCGGCCCCCTCTTGACCGTGACAACGATGGCGTTGCGTGCGAAGTGTGCCACTGAGAGGGCTTTTCATGTTCCGATTGATCGCCGCCATCGCGGTGGCTTGCCTCGCGGCTACGGCATGCGGGTCGCAACAGGCTTCCCGCCCAAACGCATCCAGTTCAAGCTCGGCGAAACCAAAGACCAGCAGCACGACCGTTTCTTCCAGCCCGTCCTCCAGCACCACCGTGGCGCCCGCCGCGACAAGCAGCACGCCCGACTGCGTCGGACTGTCGATCTGTCCGCCGCCCCCGCCCGACACTGAGGGCAACCCGGCGTGCTTCTACTCCGATGGCTGGCAAGCCAATTCGGCCGGCGCAGGAATCGAAATCTGGTATTTCCACGAGCCGCAAAACCTGTCGAAGCCCGACAAGGTTACGGCGATAGTGCGTAAGAAGGACGGCACCAACGAATCCCAAGACGCTGCCATCGAGGCGGGTCAACAAACACACCGCTTCGAATTCCCGACGATCGACAAGTCCTCGGTTCAGGAGGTCCTGCTCGCCACGAACGGCGGTCGCTGTTTCGTGATCGGGCCCGGCAGTTAGTGCCGTCGATTCGCCGTCTTGCGTACCCGTCTCTCCCCGGGACACCGATACCACCGACGAATCTTCTCCGCGTTGGGCGACCGGCGGGCCGAGAATTTTCCCGGGATGAGGATCGCCTGCAGTCGGCTCTGCGCCTGCTGGCTAAATCGCGTGATAACGCTAGATTGAATATTCGCCTACTGGGTTCAACGCGGAACGAGGCCATCATGGGATTCATCACGCCGGACCTTCCAGACGTCGATCACGACACCTGGCCCACGCTGCCCCGGTCCACGAGGATGCAAGTGGTGACTCGGCATTGGGTGGAGCACGGGTTCGGCACCCCGTCTGCGATCTATCTGCTGTACGTGCTCAAGATGGCCGCATATGCCGGTGGGGCCGCGGCGGTCATCGCATTAACCCCCGGTCTGGGCGGGCTGGATCGCATCGAGGCGTGGTGGACACAACCGATCGTGTACCAGAAGGTCGTCGTCTTCACCCTGCTGTTTGAGGTCCTCGGCCTAGGCTGCGGATCCGGTCCACTCACCGCAAGGTTCTGGCCACCCATCGGGGGATTCCTGTTTTGGTTGCGACCCAACACGATTCGCTTGCCACCCTGGCCGCGTGTGGTTCCCTTCACGCGCGGGGATACGCGCACGGTCGTCGACGTGGCCCTCTATGTGATCGTGCTGGCCTCCGGTATCTGGGCGTTGCTGTCGGCAGGCCGCGGCGGCCCGGTCACCTCGGCCGGCGATGTCGGTCTGCTCGATCCGATGTTGCTGGTGCCGGCGATCATTGCGCTGGCGCTGTTGGGCCTGCGCGACAAGACGGTGTTCCTTGCGGCGCGCGGCGAACACTACTGGCTGACCCTGTTCGTGTTCTTCTTCGCATTCACCGACGAGATCGCCGGCTTCAAAATCATCATGCTCGCGCTCTGGTGGGGCGCGGCGACCTCCAAGCTCAACCATCATTTCCCGTACGTCGTGGCGGTGATGACGAGCAACCACCCGCTCTTGCGGAGCAAAATGTTCAACTGGGTGAAACACCGGCTCTACCGTGACCCCGTCAATGACCTCCGTCCCTCCTGGGTGCCGAAAGTGATGGCACATGTCGGTGGCACCACGGCCGAATTCCTGGTGCCCTTGGTCCTGGTCTTTTTCGCGGACGGTCACCGCTGGGCGTGGTTCCTGATCGCCTTCATGGTGATCTTCCACCTCAACATCATTTCCAACCTCCCGATGGGAGTTCCGTTGGAGTGGAACGTGTTCTTGATCTTCTCGCTGTTCTATTTGTTCGGGCACTACAGCGCGATTCACGTCACGGACCTTCAGTCCCCGCTCTTGCTGGCCATCCTCATCGTCGCGCTGGCCGTGGTGCCGATCCTGGGAAACCTTTTCCCTCAGCAGTTTTCGTTTCTGCCCGCGATGCGCTACTACGCCGGTAACTGGGCGACCAGCGTCTGGTGCTTCCGTGCGGGTGCCGAAGAGAAGATCGAAGCCAACGTCGTGAAAAGCTCTGCGCTAACTGCCAAGCAGCTGACGAAGCTCTACGATGCGGCGACTGCCGAGATCACGATCGACAAGGCCGGCGCGTTTCGGTCGATGCACACTCATGGCCGTGCGCTCAACGGGCTGCTGCCTCGCGCCGTCGACAACGAAGCCCACTACCGGATGCGCGAGGGCGAAATCGTCGCCGGCCCTCTTGTCGGCTGGAACTTCGGCGAGGGCCACCTGCACAACGAGCAACTGTTGGAGGCCTTGCAGCGGCGCTGTCACTTCGAAGAGGGCGATGTCCGGGTGGTCGTCCTGGAAGGCCAACCCATTCAGACCCAACGGCAGTGGTATCGCATCGCGGATGCCAAGAGGGGCGTGATCGAGGAAGGCTATGTCACCGTCGAGGACATGCTCGCGCGTCAGCCCTGGCCCGAGCCCGGCGACGAGTTCCCCGTCCACCTGACGCACGGCGACGATGCCGCGAAACGGCTATCCACCGCCGACTAGCTGCACCTGGGCGCGCGCATCCGAAAGTCGGGACGTTCGCACGGACGACGGCTCGCCGGGGCGGTAAAACCGCCGGTGTCGTCGAAATGCGCCCATGAGCCGCCGTCGTCGACTTCCATGCGCCAGCCCAGCTCAGAGCTATCGGCGATGGTGTCCATAAACCATGCGTGTGCAGCCTCTGCGCTGTCGAAATTCTTCGCTGCGACTATCTCGCCATGTGGGTCGATAGCTCGAAACGTGGCCATGCGATGTGATTATCCCCTTCGGTCAACTTTCAATCGCACGCAATTTCGACCGACGGGGTGCTTTGGCCCTGCTTACAACGTGCGAGCCAATTGGTTCGCCAGCAATTCAGCGAATCTGGCCGGGTCCTCGAGAGCGCCGCCTTCAGCCAGCAGCGCAGTTCCGTACAACAATTCCGCGGTCTCGGCGACCGTGGGATCGTCGGCGCGCTCTTGCTGCGCTTTGCGCAGCCCGGTGATGAGCGGATGGTCCGGATTGAGTTCCAAAATCCGCTTCCCGATCGGGATGCTTTGCCCGGATGCCTGGTAAATGCGCGCGAGCGCCGGACTCATCCCGAACGCGTCGGTGATCAGGCAGGCCGGCGATTCGGTCAAACGAGTGGACAGCCGGACTTCCTTGACGTGGTCGGTCAAAGTCTCCTGTAACCAGGTCAGCAGGTCGGCGAATTCTTTCTCCCGCTCCTCGCGTTCGGCGTCGCTCTCGTCCTCGCCGGAGCCGAGGTCCACCTCACCCTTGGCCACCGACTGCAGCGGTTTGCCGTCGAACTCGGTCACGGTGCCCACCCAGACCTCGTCGACGGGGTCGGTGAGGATCAGGACCTCATAGCCCTTGGCCTTGAAGGCCTCGAGGTGCGGCGACTTCAGGATTTGCTGCCGCGTCTCGCCGGTGGCGTAGAAGATCTGCTGCTGCCCCTCCTTCATGCGCGCGACATATTCGGCGAGGGTGGTGGCGTCCTCCTCACTCTGCGTCGACGCGAACGATGAGACTTGCAGCAAGGTGTCCTGATTGTCGACGTCGGACAGCAGGCCCTCTTTGAGAACCCTGCCGAACTGAGTCCAGAAGGTGCGGTAGTCCTCGGGCCGCTCGGACTGCAGATCCTTGATCGTGGACAGAACCTTCTTGGTCAGACGGCGACGAATCGCATTGATCTGCCGATCCTGCTGCAGGATTTCGCGAGAAACGTTGAGCGACAGGTCTTGTGCGTCGACCACGCCCTTGACGAACCGCAGATACTCCGGCATGAGCTGGTCGCAGTCGCCCATGATGAACACCCGTTTGACATACAGCTGGACCCCGATCTTGGCGTCGCGATTGAACAGGTCGAACGGAGCGTGCGACGGGAGGAACAGCAGGGCCTGGTACTCGAAGGTGCCCTCGGCCTTCATCGCGATGACCTCGAGCGGGTCGTCCCAGGCGTGCGCGACGTGCTTGTAGAACTCCTTGTACTCCTCGTCGGACACTTCGTCTTTGGGCCTGGCCCACAGCGCCTTCATCGAGTTCAGCGTCTCGGTCTCGATGGTGACGACCTCCTCGCCACCCTCCTCCGCCGGTGGGGTGCGCCGCTCGACCTCCATCCGGATGGGCCACGCAATGAAGTCGGAGTACTGCTTCACGAGGCTCTTGATCTTCCACTCTGAGGTGTAATCGTGGAGCTCGTCTTCGGCGTCTTCGGGTTTGAGGTGCAGGGTAACGGCGGTTCCCTGCGGGGCGTCTTCGACGGATTCGATGGTGTAGGTGCCCTCGCCGCTGGATTCCCACCGGGTGGCTTCGCTCTCACCGGCCTTGTGCGTCAGCAGCTCGACCTTGTCGGCCACCATGAAGGACGAGTAGAAGCCGATACCGAACTGACCGATCAGTTCCTCCGACGCCGCCTCGTTCTTGGCCTCCCGCAGCTGCTGACGCAGCTCGGCGGTGCCCGACTTGGCCAGGGTGCCGATCAGAGCGATGACCTCGTCGCGCGTCATGCCGATGCCGTTGTCGCGGATGGTCAGCGTGCGCGCGCCTTTGTCCACGTCGATCTCGACGTGGAGGTCAGACGTGTCGACGTGCAGGTCCTTGTTGCGGAACGCCTCAAGCCGAAGCTTGTCCAGTGCGTCGGAGGCGTTCGAGATCAACTCCCGCAGAAACGAGTCCTTGTTGGAGTAGACCGAATGGACCATCAAATCCAGGAGTTGTCGAGCCTCGGCCTGAAACTCCAACTGCTCAACACCCGCATTCATGGGATACAAATCTACCGTTGTGCTCGGGCTCTACCCTGAAGGGGGTCAGCGCCACCGGTGAAGGGAATTCAGGTGTCTGTTGCTCAACGCGAACGTGCGGCCCTCGTCGACACCATGCGCAGCGTCGGGCCGGATGCGCCCACCCTGTGCGACGGCTGGACCACGCGAGATTTGGCCGCCCACCTGGTGATCCGCGAATACCGCGCCGACGCCGCGCCCGGCATCCTCATCCCATTCTTTGCCGGCCACACCGCCAAGGTGCAAAACGAGGTGGCCGTGCAGACCGATTGGGAGGCGCTGCTGGACAAAGTCGCGTCCGGCCCGCCGGTCTACTCGCCGATGAAACTGCTCGACCCGGTGGCCAATATTGGCGAAATGTTCATCCACCACGAGGACGTGCGCCGTGCGCAGCCGAACTGGATGCCGCGTGTCCTGGAGCCGGCGCTGGCCAAGAGCCTGCGCCGGACGCTCCCGTTGATGGCCCGGATGACACTCGGGAAGGTCCCCGGCCGCGTCGCGTTGCGCACCCCGGAGGGCAAGACGGTCCTGATCACGGGCAGCGGTGCAGCGGTCACGGTGACCGGCGCGCCCGCGGAGCTGCTGCTGTTCTCCGTCGGGCGACAGGCCAACGTCGAGTTCGACGGCGACGCCGCAGCAGTGGAGGCAGTGCGCGAGGCGCCCAAGGGTTTGTAGGTGCACTTTGGACGACATGCGTCCGCCAGTCACACGCGCCACATCAGTATCGCAAAGCTTGGAGCCACATCGTTTGCAAAAGCGATAGCGCATGCGATATCGCTTTTTAAAACAGTTATAGCCCACCCTATTTGGTACCCATGTGTCCGGTGTGATCGAGGATCCGGTGGATCGCGGCAAAGGACAACAGATTCCAATCGACTTCACAGACGGTGTCGACCGAACGCCTGGCGTAAATCCTTCTTGATTACTTTGCCGAATTGGTTGCGCGGCAAGACGTCGACGATGACGACGCGCTCGGGATGTTTGTAGCGACCCAGCCCCAGCGACTGACAGTGCTGCACCAGGGATTCCAGCGACACGCCCTCGGCTGATATGGGTACCACGACGGCACATACGCGCTCCCCCGCGCTGCGGTCCGGCACTCCGATGACGGCGACATCAGCGACGGCGGGATGGGTGGCGAGCACATTTTCGATCTCGAGGGCCGAGATGTTCTCCGCATTGCGGATGATCGCATCCTTGATTCGGCCGGTGACCCGCACATTGCCGTCGGCGTCGATCAGGCCGAGATCGCCGGTGCGCAGCCAGCCTTCGTCGTCGAACGCGTCGGCGTCGAGCGTGGCGTCCGCGTAGCCCAGGAAGCATTGCGGTCCCTTGAGCCGCAACTCTCCTTCCTGGCCGACGGGCAATTCGATTTCTTGGCTGTCGACCACGCGGACACTCACCCCGGGTACCGGCGCGCCGACGGTGTAGTCGAGCACCTCGGGCGCGGCGTCAAGCGGTGGTGAGGTGGCCACGGGAAATTCGGTCATCCCCCACGCGTTGGCGATACCCGGCATTCCGAAGGTTTCGCGAACCTGTCGTCCCAGCTCGGCGGTGATGGGCGCACCCCCGGCTATACAACCCCGCAGCGCACCGAAAAGCGGCCGATCACCCTGGGCCCGTTGAGCTTCCAAGAAGGCCACGAAAAACGGGGTAGCCGTGCCCAGGAATGTCGGATTGTGCGCCGCGATGGCCTGCGGCGTCGCGGCCGGGTCGAACACCTCGAACAGCGCCAGCCGCATACCGGTCATCAACGCGGCGGCCACCATCGCCGCACCGCCGATATGAGAGATCGGAAAGGCAATCGGATCCACGTCGCCGGCAGTGATGCCCATCGCGTCCACCATCCCGCGCGAGCCGGCGATCACCGTGGCGTCGCTGTGGCGAATCCCCTTGGGCTCCGCGGTGGTTCCCGAAGAGTAGTAGATCCACTGGGTATCGCTGTCGGGAGTCGCCGGCGCCGTGAGGACGTCAGGATCGGCGCGCGGCAGCCGAAGCTCGTCGCACCGCGGAGGTGTCGCCAGGTCGACGGTGATGACCTCGAAGTCCTGATCCGAGGCCAACGCGCGAGCAAGCTCGCCGTGATCGAACCCGCGCCAAAGTTCAGGCACCACAAGAAATTCGGTCGATAGCTGACCGGTGATGAAGCCGACCTCACGCTCCCGCAGTATCGGGATGATTGGGTTTTGCACCGCTCCGAGTCGGGCCAGCGCCGCCATGACGACCACGGTCTCGAGCGTGGTCGGCAGCTGCCACGACACGACGGTCCCCGCGCCAATCCCATGTTCGGCGAACGCGGCGGCCGTCGCGCATGCGGCATCGTGAAGCTGACGTGCGCTCAGGCTCCGGCCGTAGTCGTCGGCGAAAAGCACCCGATTCGGTTGGCGCTGTGCCGCGTCCGCGATCAACGTCCAGTAGGTGACGTCCTTTCCGGTCGTCATCCGGCCGGCGGCAAGTCCGAGGGTGGTCGAAATCCGGAGTGCGCGATGGACACAGACACGGCGCTGCCGACTGGACCCAGATGGTCTACGACGACGGCCGAACCGTTGGCCACCCCGTCACCGCTGTAGTGGGTAAGTGCCGCCAGCCCGATATGCGGCCCTTCGGGCAGTCGGCTCAGGGTGAGCGTGTAGTCGACGTTGATGAACTGCAACGCCTTCGTACCCCAGTTGGCGATTGCGGCGGTGACGTCAGCACACAACGCCGCGCGGGTGAACGGAGTGAGAGGCTCGTCGTCGATCAAGGGACGCGTCTCGTGTAGCCACGTGTATTTCGGTCCGGTCATGTCCCAATCGGGATCGGGATTCTGCAGCTCGCCACCCCAGCCGTAGGTCCGCAGGAACAGCGTCGGCGCATCGCCGTCTTGCTCGACGGGCAGCCGCGGCATCTGCAACGGTTGTGACCACACTTTGCCGTCGGGCTGCGAGCCCCGCCGCAAAAACAGCGCGCTCGCCCGAGCGACCGCTTCGCCATGCTGAATGAGACGCGCCTCGACCAGCCGCAGTCGCCGGCGTTCGTGTTGCACCTCGATGTGCACCTCGAACGGCTCCAGCGCAGCCGGTGCGGGCAGGTCAACCGTCAGCCGCGCGGGTTGTAATTCGGGATCGTCGACCGCGTCTTCGAGTGCGGCGGCCAGGATGCCACCGACCACGTGTCCGCTCATCGTCGGGCCCCACCCGCCGCGCGCGACTGCCGTTGGCACGTAACGGTTTTGGTCGCGCATAAAGTACGGCCTCGGCGTCGCTGAATCGACGCCGTCCGGCAGGATATTCGGCTCGGTCACCACATGACTCTCCACGCGAACAGGGCTTTCATGGAAACTCCTCCTCTGAGGTAAGCAACAGTGGATATTACAGTTCGGCTTCCGGGCCGCGCGATCCATGGTTATCGTTCGCATCAAAAATCCACGCGCACAGGCCTGTTGACCTTCCCAAAGTGGCAGTTTGCCAGGCACGTCATGCGAAGTGGGACCGCGCCAGGGGTCAACCAAAGCATCCGCAGGGGCATGTCACAGCCGACTCATAGGTAGGCTAATTAACGTCGGGTGAGTTGGGGGTCAGCATTCGGTAAATCCACTAATGAACAAGTGGGGGGGAAATATGAATCTCAAGCAAATGATTGCGGCGGGCACGCTGGCCGGCGCCTTTAGCGCGGCAGCGCTGGGCATGGGCGCAGGTTTGGCAAATGCCGCTCCAGGATCACCGCCGCCGGCTCCAGCCGGTGGGCACGGCGCGCCAGCGCCTGCAGGTATCCACGCTCCGACCGGGCCAAATGACCCGGGTGGACCTGGCGGCCCGGGCGGACCTGGACACCCAGGTGGACCCGGCTTCAACGGTCCGGGCGGGCCTGGTGGTCCCGGCGGTCCGGGTGGCCCAGGCGGACCTGGCGGTCCGTGGCACGGCGATGCTCAGCGTGGCTACTTCAACCGAGCCCCGTGGGGAGAAGGACCCGCTCCTTGGGGCTACGGTGAGCCACCTCGGCCAGCGTGGGACCGACCGCTCCCACCGCCAGGGGGCTACTGGAATAACGGCCCAATCAACTACTGGGGCTACGAGGAAACACCCGTGTGGAATCCCGGTTTCAACCAGTGGGGCTTCGACTTCTTCGGAGTCTGGATCCCGCTGTAAATAGCTGACACGACCCCACCACGACGCCCGTTTCGCCGCTCGGCGAGGCAGGCGTCGTGTCTACGCCGGCGGGGCTCGTGCGGCGCGGTCGTTCGGAACGCCTTACACTTCTCGCGTGAAACTGCGGATGACTGTCGGCGTCAGCGCGCGCGGTTGAAATCGCCATGACGATACGACGTTTCGTTGCCATCGTCATCGTCGCGATGCTGGCCGCGGGCTGCGCGCCGGCACGGGCGGACACCGATCGCACCATCACGTTGACGCTGGTGCGACATGCCCAGTCGGCGGCCAACGCATCGGGCGTGATCGACACCTCCACCCCGGGTCCGGACCTCTCATCCAGGGGGTGGTGCCAAGCGACGCTGGTGGCTCCGCAACTGGCTCCGAACCATTACGACGGCGTCTACGCATCGACCATGATCCGCACCCAGGAGACGGCCACACCGACGTCACAGTTGCTGGGCGAACCCATCACCGTGCTGCCCGGGCTGCGGGAGATCGAGGCCGGCCAGTACGAAGGCGCACCCGAGGCCGACATCCCGCAGACCTACTTCGCCGCCCCGGCCAAGTGGCTGCAGGGTGACCGCGACGCACGAATCCCCGGCTCCGAGAACGGCAACGAGTTCAACGCGCGGTTCGCTGAAGCCGTACAACGCATTTACGACAGCGGCCAGCAGAACCCAGTCGCGTTCTCACACAGCGCGGCGATCATGTTCTGGGTGCTGATGAACGTGCACAATCCCGACCTGTCGTTGCTGAAAACCAAGTCGTTGCCGAACGTCGGCCACGTGGTGCTCACCGGAAATCCTTCCGACGGCTGGACATTGACCGAATGGGATGCCGATCCCCCGCCGTGCTGATTTCCTGACCAGCCCCTCAGCTCTTGATGCCGACGGTTATCACGTCGGATATGAACCGGATCCAGAAGGGACGCGGGATCCGGTGCTGATCGGTCACGGTGAACCCGGCGCCCTCGAAAATTGACCGCACCTCGTCCGGCGACGCGTTGTGCTGCGGTTTCCACCTGTTCGTCGACGGCGCCTGCAGAAGTGTTTGTCGGCTGCTCAGCGCCGAGACGGCCGCCAGTCCGCCGGGAGCCAGTACGCGATGGAACTCCTTGAGCGCTGCCGGCTGGTCGAAGAAGTGAAACGCCGAGGTCGTCACGACCGCGTCGAGGGCGCCGTCGTCAAACGGCAGCTGCTCGGCGGGGCCGCGCAACCACTGCACCCGGCCGGATCTAGCGCGCGCCTGGGTCAGCATCCCATCCGACATGTCTACCCCGTAGATCGCCTCGGGGTGTAGTTCCCGCTCGATTCGGTCGCTGAGGATGCCTGTGCCACAGGCGATGTCAGCGATCCGGCGTGATTGGTGCTCACGCAGCCGCGCGATCACCTCGTCGTGCGGCGGGCGGTAAATCCACTGCTGCAGAAACGGCTGGTCGTAAACAGGGGCTAAGAAGCTCCAGGCCCGGGTGACAGCACTATTGAGTCCCCGACGTCGCGGTGCGGTCATATGACATGTCTAGCGAGGGCCCGGTCCGCCGGGTCCACCGGGGCCTCCGGGCCCACCCGGTCCCCCCGGCCCGCCGGGTCCACCCGGCCCCCCGGGACCACCCGGACCACCGGGACCATTCGCCGCCGGAAGCACGAACACGCATTGGTTCAACTCGACGCTCCAGGCCCAGCCCGGGGCGCAATACGGGTCGGCCCGACTGACCGCCGGCGCGGCGAGCGAGGCCGTCGGCAATCCCGTCAACACAAGAGCGAACACCCCTACCGCGCAACGCCGTAGCAGCCGTGAGCGGGTCAGCGCTGTGAGTGTCTCGGTCACGTCGGTTCTCCTCCCCGAAGATCGCGAGCAGATAGCCAGCGCACATCATTGTGCCGCAGCTGCACCTTTCGCGTTACGGATTCATCGGCTACCCCTGCAGCGCATCGAAATCACAAAGTTCTGGCACAGGTAAGCGTATTAGCGTGGCGGCGTGACTGATCGTCGAGAGCGCGCCATGTCCTTCGGATCGATTGCCGAAGACTATGACGGACTGCGGCCGCAGGCTCCGCGGGAGGCGGTGAGCTGGCTGGTGCCACCGGGTTGCGAGGTGGCCGTCGACGTAGGGGCCGGAACCGGACTGTTCAGCCGCACCCTGGTGGATAAAGCAGCGCAAGTCATCGCGGTGGAGCCCGACGCGCGAATGCGCAAGGTGCTGACCGAGCGATCGCCGGGCGTCCGTGCGCTCGAGGGGCACGGCGAATCGATTCCCCTTCCAGACGCCGCCGCCGACGGGGTGTTCGTCTCGTCGGCGTGGCACTGGATGGATCACGAACGGGCCGTTCCCGAAATCGGTCGGGTGCTGCGCGACGGTGGTCGGTTCGGCCTGATCTGGACGAGCCGAGACCGCGAGGTGGACTGGGTGCGCGAACTCGGCCGGCTGCCCGGCCAGAACCTCGAAGAGGTCCAATCGGCCGAGCGATTCCGGCAGCGCCTGCACTTCGACCTTCCCGAACCGCAGATCTTCCACAACACCGAGCGTGAAGTCTTCCGCTTCGTGAAGACGATGACGGTCGAGGACGCCGTCGCGATGCTGGGGACCTGCAGCCGGGCCATCATCGCCTCGCCGGACGACCGCGCCCAGACATTCTCCGAAGCACGCGCCGCGCTGGAGGCACGCTTTCCCGGTGCCGCCACGATCGATATCCCGATGCGCGCGTGGTGCTGGCGCGCCGACCGCATTCCCTTGGAAGTCAGCCCAGTTCTGCGCTCAGGTAGCTGATGGTGCGCCGAAACTCGGCCAGCAGTGCATGATCCGGCAGCGCAAACCCGCTTTCGGCGTACAAATCTTCGGTGGGGTACTGCGTGACCCTCCAGCCAGTACCCGCCAAATGCTCGCTGGCCTGGCGACGCTCCCCGACCCACACCAGATCGGCGACGTCGAAATCCAGTCCATGCTTGCGCCATCCGCTGCGGAATGCCCGAGCGCGTTCGTCGGTGAACACCTTCATGTCAGTGATGTTTTCGGTGGCCAGCCGGCTGCCGGGAGCGCTGAGTGCGGTGATGTTGTCGAGAAGCCGGTCCTGGGCTTCCGGCGGCAGATACGGTAGCAGGCCTTCCGCGATCCACGCCGTCGGAGCGGTGCTGTCAAAGAAGTTGTCGCGCAGGGCGGTAGGCCAATCGTCGCGCAGGTCGACGCCGACTGCTCGACGTTCCGCGGTCGGTTCGGCGCCGATCTGGGCCAACGTGGTTCCCTTGAACACGATCACCTCGGGCTGGTCCACCTCGAAGACGACCGTGCCCGCCGGCCATGCCAAGCGGTAGGCTCGCGCGTCCAGTCCGGCGGCCAGGATGACGACCTGACCGATCCCGCTCGAGGTCGCGGTGACCAAGAAGTTGTCGAAAAACCTTGTGCGCACGGCCATCTGCTCGCAGCGCTGCCGTGCCGTCAGGGGCAGATCCTCGTCGTCGTCCAGAGGGATATCACCGTCGAGCATGCGAGTGAAGAACGGGTGTCCCACCGCCCGGACCAACGGCTCGGCGAACCGATCATCGAGCAGCGGATCAGGGTCGCGTGATGCCAGCGCCCGGGATGCCGCAACCATTGTTGCTGTCGCTCCCACACTGGAGGCAAGGTCCCAGCTGTCCCCTTCGGTACGTGCCGCGCCATCCGATGACACCGTTACCTCAATCCTGGAACCGGCCCACAAGGGCAGAAATTCGATATCAGCCACCATAACTTGGATTTCATTGGCGCGACCCGCTGGTAGCGGACCAACAAGAATCGACAAAGATCGCCACACGCGTCGCACGCGACACTAAAGTGCTGTTGGTGAGCAGGAACGTGTTAGCCATCGGCCGCAGTCGCTGGATGGCGGTCGCGGCCTCGCTCGTCGTTTCTGCCGGCATGATTTACGCCCAAGGCACGAAATCCCCGTGCTGCGCCGAGCCCCCAACAGCAACCCCGACGGTGACCGCGGCGCCGCCTCCGAAAGATCCGGGATCCGCACCGGCCAACGGCCCTCGCGTCGCCAGTCCTGCGGAGGCCGAAGCGTTGGCGGCGCTGGCCTCGAGCGCACCGACCGGAGCGCAGAACTTCCAATTCCCGTTACCACACGGCGTCGCCTCGGAGGACCGGTTGCAGGTCAAGACCATCTGGGCAGCCCGCGTGATCGGCGTGCTGTTTCCCCAGATCACGACCATCTACGGGTACCGGCAGGATCCGTTGCCGTGGCATCCCAACGGGTTGGCGATCGACGTGATGATCCCGAACCATGACAGCCCGCAGGGCATCGAACTCGGCAACCAGATCGCCGGGTATGCGCTGGCGAACGCGAAGCGATGGGGCATCAACCATGTGATCTGGCGACAGAAGATTTATCCGGGTCCAAACTCAGGAGCCTGGACGGCCGACCTCGGCTCGGAAACCGCCAACCACTACGACCACGTCCATATCGCCACCGGCGGCGGCGGATACCCCACCGGGCACGAAATTTATTACATCGGGTCCATGACCCCTACGCCGCAGTAGAGACGGCCGGATCGAGACATCCGTGAGTTTGCCACGCGGTGTCTTTACTCGATCTTGACCAGGTATTGAATTACACCACCGACGATGGCAGACGTGAGTACGCTTCCATCGGTGGAACTGGGGATTTTGGGACCTCTCCAGGTCCGGCAGGACGGAACGCCCGTCGCTATTCCGGGCGCCAAACCGCGCGCCATCCTGACGATGCTCGGGCTGCACCACGGATCGGTCGTGCCAGCCGACGCACTGATCAAGTTGCTATGGGGCGACGATCCGCCGCGCACCGCCGCCAAGGCCCTACAAACCCATGTCTCCTCGCTGCGCCGCACCCTGGGCGACGGCGTCGTCGTCACCGAGGGAGCGGGCTGGACGCTGAAAGGCGCCGAGGTGGATGCGTCGCGCTACAAGCTGGCCGCCAAAACGGGCCGTGATGCGGCTGCCAGCGGTGACACCAGCCAAGCGGTCGCGCGCTTCGAGGAGGCGCTGGTCCTCTGGCGCGGAATCCCCGAACTCCCCGACGGCCAGCGGGGCCTATCCGAGAAGACGCGCTGGATCGAAAGTCACGCCGCGCTGGTGGAGGATCGGGCCGACGCGCTGCTTGCCACGGGTCGTGCCGCCGAAGTCATCGGCGATCTCGAGGCGGCGGTGGCCGAGGCGCCGCTGCGCGAAAGACGATGGGGCCAGCTGATGCTCGCCCTCTACCGGGCCGGCCGGCAGGGTGAGGCCCTCGGGGCTTATCAACGGGCACGGTCGCTACTGGCCGACGAGCTGGGAGTCGATCCCGGACCGGAACTTCGGCGGCTCGAGACCGCGATCGTGGCCCAGGACGCTTCGCTGGATATCGCTGTGGCACGGAATGTTCCGTCGGTGACACGCGCAGTGACGTTTTTGCTCACCGACATCGAGGGGTCGACCGCTGCCTGGGAGGCAGACGCCGGCTCCATGGCGGCCGCACTTGCCCGCCACGACGAGTTGGTCGAACAGGTCGTCACGTCGCGTGGTGGACGGCTGATCAAAACACGCGGCGAGGGCGATGCGACGTTCTCGGTCTTCGAAAGGCCGTCCGGTGCGGCCGCCGCCGCAATTGAGTTGCAAGACGCGATCACTCACGAGCCGTGGGCATTGCAGGAACCGATCCGCATCCGCATGGCTCTGCATACCGGTGAGGTCGAGCTTCGCGACGGCGACTACTTCGGCCGGGCTGTCAACCGGGTTGCACGCCTGCGCTCGCTGGCCGACGGCGGCCAGATACTGTGCTCCGGCGCAACCGCCGAGCTCGTCATCGACTCCCTGGCCGACGATGTGATGCTCACCGATCTAGGGATGCGTCAGCTAAAGAATCTCGCGCGGCCCGAGCATGTTTTCGAGCTGCGCCTGGAAACCGCCGAACTCCTTCCCCCACCGCCGACAGCCGAAGCGCCGATGCAGCGTCCCGCTCTCCCCGCGGTACTCGTCGGCCCCGGGCCGTTCGTCGGGCGTGGCCACGAACTCGAACGGCTGCTGTCGGCGTGGCAGACCGCGCTCGCGGGTGGTGTGCCCACCGTCCTGATCGCCGGCGAGCCGGGCGTCGGCAAGACACGACTGGCCGGTGAATGGTCGCAGCAGGCATATGAACAAGGAGCGGTCGTGCTGTACGGCCGCTGCGACGAGGACCTCGGTGCGCCTTATCAGCCGTTCGCGGAAGCGCTGCGTTCGCTCGTGCCGTGCATGGGCGCCGACCGGCTGCGCGGACTGCGCGGCGTCGAAGCGCTGCTGCCACTGGCGCCCGGGCTGACCGATGTTGTCCCCGATCTCGCTCCCCCGGCTCACGCGGATCCCGACACCGAGCGCTACGCACTATTCGATGCCGTCGTTGCGCTGTTGGAGATTGCGTCCAGGGGTGCGCCGGTCTTGCTGATTCTCGACGACCTGCACTGGGCGGCCAAGCCGACGCTGCTCCTGTTGCGACATCTGCTGCGCTTCGGCGACCACGCCCACGTGCAAGTCGTCGGCACTTACCGCAGCACCGACCTCGACCGCTCCCATCCCCTGGCCGCGATGCTCGCCGACCTGCACCGCGACGGCACGGCCAACCGCCTGAGCCTCAGTGGCCTCGACGAGGACGACGTGACAACGTATGTCGCCGAGGCCGGCTACGACGACGAGGAACTCGCCCACGCGTTGGCGTCGGTCACGGGTGGTAACCCCTTCTTCCTCATCGAGGCCCTGCGCCACGTCGACGAAAGTGGCGGCGTGTGGGATCAGAGCACCCTCCCGCAGGGTGTGCGAGAAGCCGTGAGCCGCAGACTTTCACGACTTCCGGTCGAGACCAATAAGGCTCTCGCCGCCGCTGCGGTCGTCGGAAGCCGGTTTGCGCTGGACCTGGTCGAGCGCGTGGTTGGGGACGACCTGGTCGACGCGTTCGATGAGGCGTCCAAAGCCGGCATCGTCATCGAAGAGCCCGGCGGTCGATATCGGTTCAACCATGCGATCGTCCGACAGTCATTGCTTGCCGAACTGCCGTCGATGCGGCGCATGCGATTACACCAGCGCATCGCCGCAACACTGGAATCTCAGCCCGGCGCCGACGACGAGTTGCTGGCTGAGCTGGCTCATCACTACTTCGAATGTGCGTGGGCGGGAAACGCGGCCAAGGCCGTCGAGTATTGCCGACGTGCGGCAGACCAGGCGATGACCCGACTCGCCTACGAAGGCGCCGCCGACCTTTACGACCACGCCCTGCACGCGCTGGACGAGATCGATGACGAGCTGCCTGACCGTGACGACCAGATCGCCGACCTACTCCTCGCGCGTTGCGAGGCTCTGCTCGCCGCGGGTGACGTGGCTTCAGCAGCCGGCGCGGTCTCCCAATTGCAGCAAGCGACAGTCGATTCCGCGCGGCTGTCGGCGTGGGCGACGTGCTTCGACGGCCAGCTCTCGGTATTGGTCCATCCCGAAAAATTGGACGAGGTGGAAACCGCCTTAGGCGCCGCCGCCCGGAAACTGGCCGAAATAGACGATGCCGCAGGGGAAGCCAAGGCGCATACCGTCCGTGCCACTTGCCTCGCCCGGCTCGGGCGAGTTGGCGACTGCGAAGTCGCCTTGGACGACGCTCTGACGGCGGCACGGCGCGCGCGTGATCACCGGCGAGTCAACGCCGTGCTGGCCGGCGCACCGCTTGCGGCGCTGTGGGGCCCGAACCCGGTTCCGCGAGCGGGCGGGCGGTGCCTTGACGTGGTGCGGCTGCTGCGAATCACTACCGACTCGCCGGCGGTCGAGGCGACGTCGACGCGGTGCCAGGCCGTGTTGGAGGCCTTCCGCGGCCGCGATGCGGCAGCCCGACGGATGATCGACTCGGCCCGACGGACGGTGACCGAACTCGGCCTGCGCCATGCCCTTCTGGAGGTCGAGCAGTTCGCCGGCATCGTGGAGCTCGTTTTGGACGATCCGGCCGCGGCCGAGCCGCATCTTCGTCAGGCCTGCAACGGATTTCGTCGGATGGGTCTCGATGCCGATACGGCCGAGACCGCTGCGCTACTCGGCCGCGCCTGTCTGGCGCTCAATCGAGATGCCGAGGCCGACGAATTGTGCACGGAGAGTGAGCGACTCGCAGGCCACGCGCTGAAGGCATCGATCGCCTGGCGCACACTTCGGGCGCAATTGCTGTCGCGCAGCTGCGATCACGATGAGGCTCGGCGTGTTGCGCAGGCTGCCATCACTCTGGCCGAGCGCACCGACGGGTTGGTCGATCACGGCGACGCCTGTCTGTCATTGGCAAAGGTATTGGGCGCGGCCGGCGACGCCGCCGGGGCGCGAGCCGCCGCCGAACGCGCGGCCAATCTTTATGAGCGGAAAGGTGCTGCGGCGCTGGCCGATAAGGCGCGCCGCATTCTTGGCGCGCCAGCCGCTACCCCTGCATCGCCGCCGGCCGAAGCGCCGAGCGTCGAACCCGACAACGCGTGCGTGCAAGCGATCCGGCGCCTCGCTAACGCTATCGAACGCGAGGCGTGGGACGAGGTGAAGGCGCTGTTCGCGCCCGAAATCTCTGTCGAGGGTCGTAGGAAAGTCGTTGGCTTCCCCCGTGTCGTCATGTCCCCTAGCGAATGGATAAGGGAAGTAAGACATCTTAACGAGATGGGCGCGGTACGGCACCGGAACGTAGTTCTCGCCGTCCGAGGCGAACTCCTCGCTCTCACCCGATCGGAGCTCGGCACCGAAGACAAGAGCCCGGGCGCGCCGCAGGTCGATATGATTCGGCTATTCGGCCTGGATGAATACGGTCGCATCGCGATGCACATGGCGTTCGATGTGGAAGACATGGACGCCGCGATTGCCGAACTCGACGCCCTACAGACCCGATTCGAGGAGCAACGCCCACAAGCGCGGCGGCTCGAAAACGCGGCAAGCCATGCGACCGAGCGCCACTCGGAGCACTTCGCAGCCCGCGACTGGGATGCGCTCGCGAAGGTACTTGCCGACGACATCCTTGTCGACGATCGCCGGCGGGTGGTAAACGCAGGGATCAAGCGCGGTCGAGATGCCGAAATCGCAAATCTACGGGCGGTCGCCGACGTCGGGATCACGTACACAGCGTTCGTCGTCATCGGAGCCCGCGGGGAGCGCCTCATCCTCACTCGCGCCTCGGTCGGCGGTGGCGGGTCCGCGGAGTTCTCCGTGGATCAGCTGAGCGTCGTCGAAATCAACTCCGACAACCAGATCGGGGCGATCGTCATATTCGAGCTGGACGACTTCGAAGACGCCATCGCAGAGCTCGACGCCCGGTACCTCGTCGGCGAAGCGGCCGCCTACGCCAACGTCTTGCAGCCCGTAATGGACACGGTGGGGGAGCTCAATCGTCACAAGCCGGGGCCGATGCTTGGGCGGATTGCGTTTGCTGATCACCGACGCGTCCCGTTCGGGTCGGCGGAAGACTACGGGCGATCGATCGAGGAGTTGTGGACACTGGTGCCCGACGCCCGTTACTGGACGAAGGCCGTACATGCGCTGGACGAACACGGGCTCGTCTCCACCCTCGTCATCGAAGGCACCGACGCACACGGGAACGAATTGCAGTGGGGTCGCACCTTTTTGTTCCTTTCTGACGGACCGCGGGTGGAGGTTTACGAAGAGGACGGCGTCGACGCCGCCCTTGCCCGCTTCGAGGCGCTGCGCCCCCAAGCGCGACGGCTCGAAAACGGGGCAAGCCAAGCGGCCGAGCGCTATATGGCGCACTTCGCAGCCCGCGACTGGGATGCGCTGGCGAAGGTACTGGCCGACGACATCTCTGTCGACGATCGCCGGCGGGTCGTAAACGCAGGGATCAAGCACGGGCGGGATGGCGAGATCGCAAACCTGCGGGCGGCCGCCGACGTCGGGATCACCCACTTCACGTCCGTCGTCATCGCCGCGCGTGGAGAGCGCCTCGTCCTCGCGCACGTGTCGGGCGGCGAAGGCGGCTCCGGGGAGTTCCTCAACGAGGTGCTGGGCGTCATCGGAATTAACTCCGACAATCAGATCGCGGTGATCGTCGTGTTCGACCTCGACGACTTCGAGGCAGCCATCGAGGAGCTCGACGCCCGGTACCTCGCCAGCGAAGCAGCCGCCCACGCACGCACGTGGTCGGTGATTGCGGGAACCTACGCCGCGGTCGGCCGGCGCGAATTCCCCGCGATAACGCCCGATTGCGTGACAATTGACCATCGCCGGACGACACCGTTTGGGCCTGGCGAGCTGTCCGCAACTATCCGTGCCGGGTGGGACCTTGGGCACATCCGACCCTACGTCGAAGCTGTACACCGGCTGAGTGACCTCGGAGCGGTGTGCAGCTATGCGGCGCATGGTGTTTCGCACCAGGGCTTCGACGCCGAGTGGCAGGGAGTCAATGTTGTGACGGTTGACGGCGACATGGTCAACCACACCGAGTTCTTCGATGAGGCGGACCTGGACGCAGCGATCGCGCGGTTCGATCAACTCAGCCGGCCTGCACCGCGGCTGGAAAACGCGGCAAGCCAAGCATCCGAGCGGTATATGGCGCACTTCGCCGCCCGCGAATGGGATGAGCTCGCGAAGGTACTGGCCGACGACATCTGTGTCGACGATCGCCGTCGGGTCGCAAACGCGGGGATCCGGCACGGTCGGGATGCCGAGATCGCAAACCTGCAGGCCGCTGCCGACGTCGGGATCACGTACTTGACGGACGTGGTGATCGCAGCCCGTGGGGAGCGCCTCATCCTTACGCGCATCTCGGGTGGCGAAGGCCGGTCCGGGGAGTTCGTCAACGATGTGCTGGGTGTCGTCGAAAATGACTCGCATAATCAGATCGCGGCGGTCGTCGTGTTCGACCCCGACGATTTCGACGCCGCCATCGCCGAGCTCGATGCCCGATACCTCGCGGGCGAAGCAGCCGCCAACGCGCACACGTGGTCGGTCATCATGCAAGGTTTCGCCTCGCTCAACCGGCGCGAACTTCCACCGACGACGCCAGATTGGGTGAACATCGACCACCGACGCCTTGGTCGATCAATCGGCCCCGGTGAAATGCCTGCCTTACTCGGCGCCGCGTGGAACGTCACGTCCGACCTGAGCAACCACATCGAGGCAGTACATCGGCTGAACAACCTCGGAGCGGTCATGACCCACGTGACCAATGAGACCTCGCAAGAGGGTTTCCACGCCGAGTGGCGGGTGATCAGCCTCATAACGCTAAATAGCGACTTGGTCAACCGCTGCGAAGTCTACGACGAGGCCGATCTGGACGCCGCGATCGCGAGGTTCGATCAGCTCAGCCGGCCGGCACAGCGCCTGGAGAACGCGGCTGCGCGCGTATTCGACCACGTCTGGTCGCACTTTGCGGCCCGCGACTGGGACGCTGTGGCTGCAACTGTGGCCAACGACTATTCCAGCATCGATCACCGACGGGTTGTGAACACACCGGTTCAACATGGTCGGGACGAGGTGATCAGAGATGTGCAGGCGGCCGCCGAGGTCGGCTTCACGATATCGATGGTCAACGCCATCGCGATCCGCGGAGAGCGTCTCGTCCTCGCACGGGTCCGCGCCTCCGGCCGCGACCCCGAATCGATTGCAAACGATGCCCTTAACGTTGTCGAGATCGACGCCGACGAGCGGATCGCGACCGTCGTCGTGTACGACCTCGAAGACTTCGACGCCGCCATCGCCGAGCTTGATGCCCGCTACCTCGCCGGCGACGCTGCGGCCTACGCACGCGCCTGGTCGCTCATCGGAGGCGCTTATGCCGCGTTCAATCGGCGCGAGCTCTTCGCAACGACGCCAGAGTGGGTGAACATTGACCACCGACGCGGAGCAAGTTTCGCCCCCGGCGACATGATCGCGTACATCCAAGCGGCATGGGGCGACTCGCCTGACACCAAGATCTACATCGCGGCGGTGCATAGGCTCGGCAAGATCGGCGCGGTCGTCAGTCATGTGGCGCATGGGATCTCACAAGAGGGCTTCGACGCCGAGTGGAGGGACGTCCTCGTGCTGGCGGTGGAAGGCGATATGTTCAGCCGCTCCGAACTATTCGACGAGGGAGACCTCGGCGCCGCGCTCGCGAGGTTCGACCAACTCAGCCGACCGGCGCCGCGTCTGGAGAACACCGCAACGCGAGTATTCGAGCGCCTTTACTCGCACGTTGCTGCCGGCGAGTGGCACGCCGTGACTCAAATAACGGCCGACAACGTCTCTGTCGACGATCGCCGGCGGGTAGTGAACGCCGGGATCCTGCATGGTCGAGATGCCAACATCAAAGATGCTCAGGCAACCGTTGGTGTCGGCTTCACGATGACGATGTTGGACGTCCTGGCAACCCGCGGCGATCGCCTCGCCCTCACAGGAATTCGCGTGTCGGGCCGTGACCCCGAGGCGATTCAAAACGATGCCCTCCAAATCATGGAGATCGACGCCGAGGAGCGAATCGCGGGTGTTGTCGTGTTCGACCTCGAAGACTTCGACGCGGCGATCGCGGAACTCGACGCCCGATATCTCGCCGGCGAAGCGGCAGCCCACACGCGCACATGGTCGGTAATTGCGGGTGTTTTCGTTGCGCACAATCGGCGCGAAGTCGCAGCGACGACACCGGATGTGGTGAGTATCGACCACCGCCGGGTGGCTGGGTTTGCGCCCGGTGAAGGTTTCGAATACATCCGTGCCGGGTGGGAGCTGGACCAAAGCCTCAACATCTACATCGAGGCAGCGCATCGGGTGAACGACCTCGGCGCGGTTTTCACTTGGGCGGGACATGGAACCTCGCACGAGGGCTTCGAGGCCGAGTGGCGGGGTGTCACCCTGATGACCGTCGACGGCCAAATGGTCTCCCGCATGGAGGTATTCGATGAGGGAGACCTAGACGCTGCGCTCGCGAGGTTCGACCAGCTCAGCCAGCCAACACCACGGCTGGACAACGCGGCAAGCCAAGCGTACGAGCGCTTGAACGGTTACTTCGCGGCCCGCGACTGGGCCGCGATGGCGGAGAGTGTGACGCCAAACATCCTCGACGAGGATCGTCGACGCATGGTGAACACCGGCGTCCTACGCGGCCGAGATGCGATGCTCGCGAACGCGCGAACAGCTGCTGATCTCGGTACAACGGACTTCACGTCAACCGTTATCGCGACCCGCGCCGATCGTCTCGCTCTATGCCGCACCAGCTTCTTCGGCCGAGGGCCCAACGCATTTCGCAGCGAGGCGCTCCACATCGTTGAGGTCGACGTGGACGAGCGGGTGGTAGCCCACATCGTGTTCGACCTGGACGACTTCGACGCCGCTTTCGCCGAACTCGACGCCCGATACCTCGCCGGGGAAGCGGCTGCCCACGCACACACGTGGTCCGTTGTCGCACAGGCTTACGCCGCGCTCAAACGACGCGTATTCCCCGCAACTACGCCGGAGTGGGTCAACATCGACCACCGGGGGGAGACAGCGTTCGGGCCCGATGACCTGGTTGCATACCTACGCGCCGGGCTGGACTTCCCGCAAGACTTCAACATCTACATCGAGGCGGTACGTCGGCTGACCGACCTCGGGGTAGTCATCACTTACGCAGCGCATGAGATCTCGCAAGCGGGCTTTAGTGCCGAGTGGCGCGGGGTCACCATTTTGACGGTCGAAGGCGACCTGATCAACCGCAGCGAGGTATTCGACGAGGCCGAACTCGACGCTGCACTCGCAAGGTTCGACGAGCTCAGCCGACCGGTACCGCGGCTGGAAAACGCGGCCAGCCAAGCCTACGAGCACTTCCGGACGTACTTCGCCGCACGCGACTGGGCCGCTATGGCGGAGCTACTGACCGCTGATACGTCTGTCGACGATCATCGACGGGTCGTCAACGCCGAAATCCGGCGCGGTCGGGATGTCGAAATCGCGAACATGCGGGCCTTCGCCGACATTGGGGCGAAGACAAGTACGGCGACGATCATCGCCACTCGAGGTGAACGCCTTGTCCTCTGCCGGACGTGTATCTCGGGCGAAGACCACCCGGCTGGGGAATTCCGCATCGAGCTGCTAATTATCGTCGAGACCACGGCCGACAGCCGGATCCTGGCACGCATCGCCTACGAACCAGACGATATCGACGCCGCCATCGCCGAACTCGATGCCCGCTACCTCGCCGGCGAAGCGGCCGCCCACGCGTACACGTGGTCGGTAATCGCGGGAACCTTCGCCTCGGTCAGCCGGCACGAGCTTCCCGCACTGACGCCCGACTGCATGACTATTGACCATCGCCGGGTGACTGCGTTCGCGCCCGGCCAGCTGACCGCATACATCCGTGCCGGGTGGGAAATCGACCAGACCATCCGGACCTACGTCGAGGTTGTGCACCGGCTGAGCGATCTCGGAGCGGTTTGCAGCTATGCGGGGCAAGGCGTTTCGCGCGAAGGCTTCGACGGCGAGTGGCGAGGGGTCAACCTCGCGACCGTTGACGGCGAGATGGTCAACCGCAGCGAGCTATTCGACGAGTCGGACCTCGACACCGCGATCGCGAGATTCGACCAGCTGAGCAACCCAGCGCCCCAGCTGGAAAACGCGGCGGCCCAAGCCTATGAGCGCCTCCAGGCGCACTTCGCGGCACGCGACTGGGACGCCATGGCCGAAGCATTGGCTGACGAGGCTTTCCACGATGACCGCCGGCGGGTGGTGGGCGCGGGACTCCGAGAGGGACGCGACGCCGTGGTCGGCGAATTCTCAGCACTCGCCGAGATCGGTGTCAAGCGCATTACTTTCGACACCATTGCGATCCGGGGCAGCCGCCTGGTCCTCACTCGTTCGCGCGCCTCGGGCCGCGACCCGCGAGCCGATGCGTTCCGCACCGATGTCCTCAATATCGCCGAGTTCGACGCCGACAGTCGGACCGTGGCGCTCATCACCTTCGACCCCGACGACTTCGACGCCGCCATCGCGGAGCTCGACGCCCGATACCTCGCCGGGGAAGCGGCCGCTTACGCGCACGTATGGTCCGTCATTGCCAGTGGCTTCGGCTCGATCCGCCGGTACGAACTACCGCCGACGACGCCCGATTGTGTAAGTATCGACCACCGGCGGACGGCTGCGTTTGCGCCGGGTGAGCTGAACGCCTATTTCCGTGCCGCGTTCGATCTCACGGCAGACGTCAAGATCTATGTCGAGGCGGTGCACCGCCTGAACGACGGCGGAGCGGTTTGCACCCATGTGACACATGGTGTTTCGCACGAAGGCTTCGAAGCCGAGTGGCGAGAGGTCGACGTTTTGATGGTCGAAGGCAACATCGTCAATCACTGCGAGGTCTTCGATGAAGCAGACATCGACGCCGCGTTTGCGAAGTTCGAGGAGCTAAGCCCGCACGAGGGTCGACTGGCGAACGCGGCGAGTCAAGCGTCCGATCGCTATCTGGAACGAGTCGCCCTCCGCGATTGGGACGCAATCGCGGAAATGCTGGCCGACGAGTACTACACGGACGATCGCCGTCACGTCGTGGGTGGGGGAATCCATGGTCGGGATGCCGAGATCGCGAGCGTGCAAGTGCAAGCCAACCTCGGCGTCACGCACGCCACACCGACCGCCATTGCGGTCCGCGGCGAGCGCCTCGTCCTCAGCCGTGTCCGCTACTTGGGTAGCAATGAAGAGCTAGGGGCATTCGTTGCAGAGATGCTGATCGTCTTCGAAATCGACGCAGACGGCCGGTTCGCAGCGGCCGTCGCGTTCGACGTGGACGACATCGACGCCGCCTTCGAGGAACTTGATGCCCGCTATCTCGCCGGCGAAGCAGCCGCCCACGCGCGCACGTGGTCGGTCATCTCACGGGGTAATGCCGCAGCCAACCGAAACGCGACTTTGCCGATGACGCCAGACGCTTCGATGATCGACCATCGGCTGCGCACGACGTTGAACACGGACGGTTTAGCGGCTTACATTCGCGCCACGTGGGATCTCACGCCGGAGCTCCACATGTTCATCGAGTCTGTACATCGGCTAAACGACGTCGGAACGGTCGTTACGCACGCGTCGCGCGGGACCTCACAAGACGATTTTGAAGCTGAGTGGCGGCAGATCACGCTCTTCACGGTCGACGGCGATTTGTGCAACCGCTGCGAAATCTTCGACGAAGATGACTTGGGCACCGCACTCGCTCGGTTCGAAGACATGCACCCACAGACGCCGCGGCTGGAAAACGCGGCAAGCCAAGTGGCCGAACGCTTCCTGGGACACTTCGCTGTGAGCGACTGGGATGCGATGGCGGAGATCCTGGCCGATAACTTTTTCAATGACGATCGCCGTCCGCTCGTGAGCTTTGGAGTCCTACACGGTCGAGACGCCCAGATGGCGAACATGCGGGCAATCGCCGAACTTCTGTCCACAGACGTCACGTCGACCGTCATCGCGACCCGCGCCGCGCGCCTTGCCCTCGTGCGTCTCGGCTTCTCGGTCCGCGGCCAAGGTCCGGATGCGTTTCAGATCGAGGTGCTGGGCGTGGTTGGGATCGATACCGAAGACCGAATCGCAGCATTCGTTGTATTCGACACCAACGACTTTGAGGGGGCCACCGCCGAGCTTGACGCTCGATACCTCGCCGGCGAAGGGGCCGTTTACTCCCACACGTGGTCGGTCATCTCGCAGGCATACGCCGCGCTGAACCGGCGCGCGCTCCCCGCGACGACGCGGGACTGGGCGAGTGTCGACCATCGCCACTTCGGCACAATCGAGAAAGATGCGTTGACCCCGAACATCCGTGCCTTTTGGGATCTCACGTCAGAAGCCAGAATCGACGTCGCGACCGTGCACGCATTGACCAACGTCGGAGCGGTCGTCGCCCACGCGACGCATGCGACTTCGCAGGAGGGCGTCGAAATCGAATCGGGCGAGATCATCATTCTGATGGTCGACGGCGACCGACTCAGCCGCTGCGAAATCTTCAATGATGCGGACCTCGACGCCGCGCTCGCCCGCTTTGATGAACTGCAACCGCAGGCACCGAGACTGGAAAACGCGGCAAGCCAAGTGCATACGCGTCTCAAGAAATGCATTGCGGCCCGTGACTGGAACGCGCTAGCCGAGATCCTTGCCGATGACATTGCAATCGACGATCGCCGTCGGGCCGTGAACTCCGGGATTCAATACGGTCGAGATGCCGCAATCGCGGACATGCGGGGCGCCATCGACATGGGACTCACGAACATTTCGTTGACCGTCATTGCGACCCGCGGCGTTCGCCTCGAGCTCTGTCGTATGAGTGTCTCGGGCGAAGATCGACCTGATGCATTCCGCATCGAGTTTTTAAGCGTCGTCGAGATCAACGCTGACGAGCGGATCGTGGCACGCGTCGGGTTCGACCCCGACGACATCGACGCTGCCTTCGAGGAACTCGATGCCCGGTACCTCGCGGGCGAAGGCGCCGCCCACGCGCAGATATGGTCGCTCATGGCGCGGGCTTATGCAGCGCTCAATCGAGGTGAAATCCCTGCAACAGCTCCCCACGTGGTAGAGGCCGATCATCGGTCGCTTGCAGTAATCGGATCTGGCGACATGATTCCATACGTCCGTGCCGCGCTGGACGACATGGCGCTCAGCCGGATCTACGCTGAGGCCGTTCATCGGCTGAGCGGCTTCGGCGCCGTCGTCACCCATGCGGCGGACGGGACCACACCGGAGGGCTTTGACGCCGAGTGGCGACATGTCCAACTTCTCACTTTCGAAGGCGACCAGATCAACCGCTGCGAGATATTCGACACGGCGGACCTCGACGCCGCGCTCGAACGCTTCGAAGAACTGAACTTACAAGCGCCACGGCTTAACAACGCGGCAAGCCAAGTGGCGCAGCACTTCCTGGCGCACTTCGCGGCCCGCGACTGGGAGGCCATGGCAGAGGTGTTGGCCGACAATTTTTGCCAGGACGATCGCCGACGGGTGGTGGGCGCGGGAGTCCGACATGGTCGAGACGCCCAGATCGCAGACATGCGGACGATCGCCGACCTGCGCACCACGTACCTGACGTCGACCGTGCTAGCGACCCGCGGCGAGCGCCTTACCCTCATGCGTGACAGTTTGACGTTCCGCGATCAAGGGCCCGAAGGATTTCTTACAGACGTGCTCGTCATCGCGGAGATCAACGCCGACGAGCGGATCGTCGCGTCCGTCTCTTTCGACCTCGACGACATTGACGCCGCGTTCGAGGAACTCGAAACCCGCTATCTTGCAGGCGAAGCGGCCGCCCACTCACGCACGTGGTCGGTTATCGCCGCGGGATACGCCTCACTCAACCGGTACGAAGTCCCAGAATCGGCACCGGACTACGTGAACATCGACCGCCGGCTACGCGCAACGTTCGAGGCGGGTGACTTGGCCAAAAATCTTGGTGCTGCTTGGGATCTCACACCAGATCTAAGTGGCTACATCGAGACCGCACACCGGCTAAGTGACCTAGGAGCTGTCGTCACGCATGCTGCGCATGGGACCTCACATGAGGGCTTGAACGCCGAGTGGCGCGGGGTTCACCTATTGACGTTAGACGGCGGCATGGTCAACCGGTGCGAGATGTTCGACGAGGCGGACCTCGATGCCGCCCTCGCGCGGTTTGACGAGCTCAATCAGCAACGTCTAATCGAGAACTCGGCCACCCGGACCTTTGCACGCGTGGCCGACGCATTCAACCGTCGCGACGTCGACGGGGTCCTCGCCCTCAGCAGTGCGGACGGTCGATACGACGACCGGCGAAAAGGCCTGCGCGATGTACTCGAGGGTCCAGCGCGGCGGAAGGCCGTGCACACCATGTTCGAGACGTTTCCCGGCAGCTGGCGGATGGAGGTCAAGCCCGTCGCCATCAGAGGGTCTCGCCTCTCGCTGATCCACGAGAAGTACCGCGACACTGATGACGCCGACCGACCGACCCTCGTCGAGCTCTTGAGGGTCATAACAGTCAACGACGCCGGCCTCATGCATGACGCCGTCTCCTTCGACCCCGACGACATGGATGCCGCCTTCGAGGAACTCGAGACCCGCTACCTAGCCGGCGAAGCGGCGGCCCACTCGGGTACGTGGTCAGCCATCATGCGGGTGTTCGAAGTGCTCAATCGCGGTGAATTGCCAACGACAACAATGTCTTTCGAAGACATCGATCATCGACTTGGAGCCATGCTGGCGCCGGGTGACCTGATGGAATACCTTCGTGCTTCGTTGAGCGACTCGGTGCGCAGCCGCGTCTACCCTCTTTGCGTCCATCGGCTAACCCACCGCGGTGCGGTCGTCACCCACGTCGCTCAGGGGACGTCACAAGAGGGCTTCGACGCTGAGTGGCGAATGACCGACGTCTTTATCGTTGACGGCGACCTGATTAACCGCTACGAGTTCTTCGACGAGGCGGACCTCGACGCCGCGCTTGCGAGGTTCGACGAACTCGAAAGTTAGTGCAGCGCTGTCAATCGCGGTGAAGCTGTGGCTCCTCAGGAGTCCAGGCCGGTGGCTGGCCGGGCTGCCCAGGAAATAGGAAGTCGATGAAAGCAGAGGCTGTGGGTTGCGGTTCGTGGTTGGCCAGCCCTGGCCGTTCGTTGGCTTCGATGAATGCGTAGTCAACGCCGGTGATGTCGGGAACCATCAAATCGATGCCCGTCACCGGGATGCCGATCGCCTCAGCCGCCGCCACCCCTACCCGGCACAAGTCCTGATGCACCTGGGCGGTGACGTCGTGGATCGTGGCGCCCTGATGGAGATTGGCGGTGCGGCGAACCCGGAGCCGAATTCCTTCGGGCAGCACATCATCCAGCTTCCAACCGGCATCACGGACCGTCGCCTCGGTGAGGTCGTCTAGCGGTATGCGCGACTCCCCGCCGGTGGCGGCCGAGCGACGTCGGCTCTCGGCCGCAATCAGATCCCGCACGCTGTGCTCCCCCGTGCCGATGACCTCGGGGGGCACCCGCAGCGCTGCGGCAACCACCCGGCCGTCGATCACCACTAACCGAAGGTCATCGCCTTTTACCCGCTGCTCGATCAGCACCTCCGGGTATTGCTCCCGTGCCCGCCCCAAGGCCGTGGCGAGGTCGTCTTCGGCGACAACGCCGACGGTGATGCCCTTGCCCTGTTCTCCGCGAGTCGGTTTGACGACGACCTCTCCTACCTCCTGTAAGAAGGCGTAGTCGTCGTCGTCAAAAGTGGCCAGGCGGGCACGGGGCACGGTGATGCCCGCCTCGGAGACCAGGCGCTTAGTCAGGCGCTTGTCGTCGCACCGGCACATAGCGATCGCCGAGGTGAACTCGGATAGCGACTCGCGGGTGATCAGGGTGCGGCCGCCGAGAGAGAGTCGCATCTCGCCGGTCTCGGCATCGAGAACCTCGACCCGGATTCCGCGCCGCAGCGCCTCATCGGCGATGATCCGGGCATACGGATTGAGGTCGTCGACGGTCTCCGGTGGTGGGCTGAACAGCGGCTCGTTGATGGCGTTCTTCCGCTTGATCGCCATCACCGGCACGCGATGGAAACCCAACTTTTCGTACAGGGCGATGGCGGCGGCGTTGTCATGGCCGACCGACAGGTCCATATACGCACGGCCCGCATTACGGAAGTGCTCGGCCAACGCCCGGGTCAGGGATTCCCCCATGCCGGGCAACCCAGCGGCCGGGTCGACCGCCAGCGTCCACAGGCTCGACCCGTGCTCCGGGTCGGAGAACAACAACTCATGGTCGACGCCGGTCACGGTGCCCACCACCGCGTCGTCCTCGTCACGCACAGCAACCAGGTACGTCACCGCATCCGCGTGTAGATGGTTGTCCCAGATCGTCTCCACCGGCGCCGGGACCATGCCACATCGCACAAAGACGCGGTTCATCGCATCGGCGTCGGCGGGGTCGTTCAGCGTGCGCACCGTCACGCCGAGCGGTGACGGTGCCAGGTCTTCCTCGTGCGAGGGAGTAAAGCGCAGTCGATAGGTATGACTGGGATCGATGAAGAGCTCGGTTGGCGCCCTGGCGATCACCACGTGAGACTCGCGGGCGTAGATGCAGATGTCGCGGCGCCCGGGCGCTTCTCGTCTCAAGGCCTCGGCCAGCGTCTCGGCGTCGGCAAAGGTCTGGCCGAAGATGAGCCTGCCCCAACCCAATTCGAGCTCGACGTCCTTGGCCATCGCGTCCACCAGATGGGGCGGCGACGCGTCGTGCAGGCCGAGCGTAATCGCCTCGGGGTGGTCGTCCGAAGGACCGATGACGGTCATGCGGCAGGCCCTGTCACACCGTGGCGCTGCAGCCAAAGCTCGAGCAGGCCGATCTGCCAGAGTTCATTGCCGCGCAGAGGTGTCAGCTTGCCGTTCGGGTCGGCCAACAGCGCGTCGACGGCCTCGGCGTCAAACAGCCCGCGCTCCTTCGCGATTGGCGCGTATAGCGCGCCGCGGACCAGATCGAGATAAGGGCCTTCGAGGTGGGTCAACGCGGGAACCGGGAAATAGCCCTTGGGCCTATCGATGACCTCCGACGGGATCACCCGTCGCGCAGCCTGTTTGAGGACGCCCTTGCCGTCGTGCGCGATCTTCAGTTCTGGCGGGCAGGTCGCGGCCAGCTCGACCAGCTCGTGGTCGAGGAAAGGAACCCGCCCCTCCAATCCCCACGCCATGGTCATGTTGTCTACCCGTTTCACGGGGTCGTCCACCAGCATCACCGTCGTATCGAGCCGCAGCGCGCGATCGATGCCGGTTTCGGCGCCGGCGCGAGCGAAGTGCTCGCTGACGAATAGCCCGCTGGGATCTCCGGGCGCGAATTTTCCTGACCCTAAGAGTGCCTCGACGCCCGCGGCGTCGCGATCGAAGAAAGCGCCGCGATACTCGCTGACGGCACCCGCGAGGGTCGCGGCAGCCGGCGAACCCATCGGCGGGTACCAGTGGTAACCGGCGAACACCTCGTCGGCACCTTGACCCGATTGCACCACCTTGACGTGGCGCGACACTTCCTCACTGAGCAGGTAGAAGGCGACGCAGTCGTGGCTGACCATCGGCTCGCTCATCGCGCCGATCGCCCCGTCGAGCGCGGGCAGCATCCGATCTGTTCCGATGCGGATCTGATGATGATCGGTGGCGAAGCGTTCGGCCACGATGTCTGACCAGTGGAATTCGTCGCCTTCGACGCCACCTACCGACTCGAAGCCGATCGAGAAGGTCGACAGCCCGGTCTGGCCGGCCTCGGCGAGCAGCCCGACGATCAGGCTCGAGTCGACGCCGCCGGACAACAGGCAGCCGACCGGCACGTCGGCGACGAGTCGGCGCTCGACCGCGAGGCGCAGGCTGGACAGCACGGCGTCTTCCCAGTCCCGCTCGGACCAGCCGGAGCGATCCTCGTGCCTGGTGAAGTCGGGTGTCCAGTAGGTCGTGGTCCTAGACCGGCCGTTTGGCTCGATGGCAACCAGCGAAGCGGGCGGCACCTTGCGCACACCGCGCAGGATGGTGGCCGGTGCCGGTACCACGGAGTGGAATGTCATGTAGTGGTGCAGCGCGACGGGGTCGATCCGGGTGTCCACACCGCCGCCGGCCAGCAATGCCGGCAGCGTCGATGCGAATCGGATGCGGTGGCCGTCCTCGGTCAGGTACAGCGGCTTGATACCGAGCCGGTCCCGGCCGAGCAATACGCGGCCGCTGTCGCGTTCGACGATGGCGAACGCGAACATGCCTTTGAGGCGGCTGACGAAGTCGTCGCCCCAGCGGTGGTAAGCCTTGATGAGAACTTCGCTGTCGCTGGTCGAAAAGAACCTGTAGCCGTGACCTTTAAGCTCGTCGCGCAGTTGCTTGTAGTTGTAGATGCAGCCGTTCCAGGCGATCGTCAAGCCCAGGTCCGAATCGACCATCGGTTGAGCACCGTGCTCGGTCAGGTCGATGATCTTCAGGCGGCGATGCCCCAGCGCAACGCGTCCCTGTGACCAGACACCGGCACCATCTGGCCCTCTTGGCGCCATGACGGCAGCCATGGCCGAAACCGCAGCTACGTCGGGTACGCGATCGTCGAGTCGCACCTCACCGGTGGCGCCGCACATCCTTTCGACCCTAGCTGCGGGCAGACGAAAGGGAGATGTCGGGACCGCAGCTTGTGCGCGACCAGGGCGTTCGCCCTATGTGCGGCTACCCGCCCAGGTGCCGAGATCCTCGCAACCGACGCCTGCCCACGGCTGGGATCAGGCATGGTCGTCGTGCACCGCAAGGACGGGCCATCGGTCCGGCACGCCTTTCAGTCGGTGACGACCGCGGCCGTCGAACGCAAGTCCCGACCCCGCGCCGGTCCCGCCATCGCGAACAGCGACGCGCGCTCGCTGCCGGCCGCGTCGAGCACCGCGAGCAGCCCGTCTGTCCAGGTTTGCATCGCCGGCCGCTCATTGATCGCCACGGCATCGGAGCTGCCTACGCCCAGCAGATCGGGACCGGAGCTACTGACGATCTGGTACGCGAGGTTGACGTCATCACCCGTGTCGGGCTGGCAGCCTCGTAAAGTGTCGCGTGGCGAACGCTGGTTCAAGGAGCGCTGAGCAACGCGCGCCGCGGGTCACGTCAACGACGATGGACGCGGGTCACTCGTTGGCACGGATGCCCATACGGCACCCCGAGAACCCCGTTTGTTAAACGGGATTACCGCCTCCATGTTGGAGATGAACTGGGCGATGAACAGGCCCCGGTATACGCGATTGCGCAACGGCGCCCACGTCGACGGCTTCCCTCCGTCGGCACGCTCCTGGTCTGGAATCACCGGTGCACCGATGGTCGACAACCCCTCCGCTCGGCCGACGCCTTTCACGTTGTTTCAAGGATTAGAAGTTTATGACACAGACGGCCAGGGCTCGCACCACGGATCAACGTGCTCCACACTTCCTGTGAGACAGCGACTCTGGCGGTTGACGGATGCTCCAGGACTCCTCGCCGATAGGGTGGCCCCCATGTCCGACATCGATCGGGAATCGGGCTGCTCACGCCAACCGCTCTACCTGCTGGCCGACAGTCAGCTGCTGTTCTGGGAGCGGCGGGGCCGACCGCTGCTCGGGGCGGCACTCGATGGGTTGGCTCGGGACACAGAACTGCGCGCTGCCTATGTCGGCGCATCCAACGGGGATCGTCCGGAGTTCTACGAGATCTTCGAGGCGGCGATGGATGACGTCGGAATCGTCAACCGTCGGATGATCGACTCGTCGTTCGGCCCGGACGACCGCACGTTCTTGGAAGGCGCCCAGCTGATCGTCCTGGCGGGCGGCGATGTGCGTCTCGGCTGGACCACGTTCGAGCGAACCGGAATGAAAGACGTGATCCTCGGCCGGTACAACCATGGGGCTGTCCTGGTGGGCATTTCAGCGGGCGCAATTCAGCTCGGACAGTATGCCATCGTCGAGGCGCCGGAATCCTCGGCGACCGAGTTGCTCGACGTGTTCAACCTCGCCCCCGCCGTCATCGACACACACGACGAGCGAGCCAACTGGGCGCGGCTGTCGCGCGCGATTCTGTCGTTGCGGGGAGAGGCCACCGGGCTCGGAATCCCTTCCGGGGGCGGGGTCATCGTGCACGCGGACAGCACCATCGAGCCCCTGCGGCGTGCTGCGGATCAGTTCCGGTTCGGCGGCAACCACGTCACGCACGCACTGCTGCCCGCCGAAGAGGGCAACTGACCTGATTGTCGCCCGCCAGAGGCTGCTTTGGCGATACGGCTGAACCTGGTCAGCTCTGCAATTACTCTGACCGCATGGTCAAGCTGGATAGCCGGGCACCCGTCCCTTCTGCGGATCTTGCCGCAGCATTGGCACCATTCGGCCGATCGCGCATGCTGCCGCGAGAGGCTTACGTCGATCCCGAGGTTTTTGATTGGGAGTTGCGCAACATCTTCTCTGGATGGACCTGTGTCGGCCACGCCAGCGATATCACTTCGGTCGGTGCCCTGCGCGCGGTTGGTTCTGGCGCGAACGGCGTGCTGCTGGTGCGGTCCGAGACCGACGTAGTGCGCGCGTTCGCCAACACTTGCCCCCACCGCGGCCACGAATTGCTGCCGTGCGGTGCAGAGACCACGAAGCAGAGCATCGTCTGCCCGTACCACTCGTGGTCCTTCAAGCTGGACGGCGCGCTGCGCAACGCGCCCGGCTTCCGCGACGCCGACGACTTCGACCCGGACGGGTTCGGTCTTCGAGAACTGCGTCTGGTGAACTGGCATGGTTGGCTTTTCGTCGACCCGAGCGGGCGCGACACCGATTTCGCGGAGCACGTCGCGGGGCTCGAGGACATCGTCGGCCCCTACCGGCCCGAAGACCTGACGATCGTGGCCAGACACTCCTATGAGCTCGCCACCAATTGGAAGGTCATCGTCGAGAACTATCAAGAGTGCTACCACTGTTCGAGAATCCACCCGGAGCTGTCCCGAGTCAGCCCGCCGACCAGCGGCGACACCCTGGACCTCGAGGGTTCGTGGCTTGCGGGCTGGATGTCGATGGTCGACAGCGCCGAGACCATGTCGTTCACCGGCAAGAGCGGCGGCGCCGCCATCTGCGGACTGTCCGAGGAGCAACTGCGCACCGTCATGTACATCGTCGGATACCCGAATCTGTTGGTGAGCCTGCACCCCGACTACGTAATGACCCACCTCATGGTGCCGCTGGCGGTCGACCGCACGCACGTCGAGTGCGCCTGGGCATTCCCGAAAGATGTTGCGGCTAAACCGGATTTCGATCCCTCGTACGCGGTGGACTTCTGGGACGTCACCAACCGGCAGGACTGGGCGGCCTGTGAATCGGTGCAACGTGGGCTCACCTCACCGCACGCCCGCCCCGGACCCCTGGCCCCCGACGAGGCGGGTGTCTACCAGTTCGTCACGCGCGTGGCGAAGGCGTACGCCGGCGCGGAATGACGACGTTCTAACCGTTGCCGCCTTGCGGTGCCGGCGCCCGCCTCCGGAGAGTTCGGCCGGTCGTTGACAGTCGTGTCAATTGGCTAGTACGGAGCTGTAGTAAACGGTGTCGGCCACCGACACGGCGTCGTCGTGCGCCGCGATCGCGGCAAGACCGTTGTCGGCCAACAGCTGTCGCATTGGGGTACCGACTGAGCTCCATCCAAGATCCTCGAGATGAATTGCGACATCGCTGCGCTCCCCCTCGAAGCCGAGGTCGGTGAAGTCCAGCTCGAGGCCATGCTCACGCCATTTGGCACTGGCCTTGCGCATCAGCTCGCGCGCTCGTTCTTTGTCGATCTGCGGCCTGTGCGGAGTGGCTTCGCAGGCCAACCGACTGCCCTGGGCACTGAGCGCGGTGATGTTGTCCAGCAAGGCATCCTGGGCCGCTGGCGGCAGATACCCGAAGAGCCCCTCGGCGATCCATGCGGTGGGCCGGCTCGTGTCGAGACCGGCATCACGCAGAGCCGTCGGCCAGTCCTGCCGCAGATCGATGGCAACCGTGCGCAGGTCGGCTTTCGGGGCGGCGCCCAAGCCGGCCAGTGTAGTGATCTTGAACTCGATCACCTCGGGCTGGTCGATTTCGAACACCGTCATGTCGTCGGGCCACGTCAGTCGGTAGGCGCGCGCGTCGAGACCGGACGCCAAGATCACGGCCTGACGGATCCCGGCCTGAGTCGCATCGCGAAAGAATGTGTCAAAGAAGCGAGTTCGGGCGGCCATCGCATCTGGCATGTGGCCGAGCTTCCAGCTCGACTCGTGATAGTCGACGTCCGCGGCGTCGATCTCGCCGTCGGCCCAGCGGGTGAAGAACTCCACACCGACGGCGCGGACAAGCGGTTCGGCAAACGGGTCCTCGATCACGGGATTGTCGGCCTTGGTGGCGATCGCGCGGGCAGCGGCGACCATGGTGGCTGTCGCGCCCACGCTGGTGGCGAGATCCCAGGTGTCGTTGTCTGTGCGTGGCATGCGCTTGTGCTCCAATGTCGGCTTTAAATCTGATATTTAGATAGTATAACAAACAGCCCCGGGCGCAACGCCGTGTAAAGAGCTGTGAGCCCGCCATACGTCGACCTGAGCCGTCTGATACCCCGGTTGAAAGATCCGGATCTACTGGCCCCGAAACGCCGTAACCACCTAAACCGGCACCCCCGCAAATCAACTCCTCAGTTCGCAGGAGGTACCGCCGATGCCATCACCTTCGGTGCCCGATCCCATACGCGGTGCAGACCCAGCGCCGCTGCCAGCCGCGCGGTGAGGGCTTTATCCACGCTCTCGGATACCTCCACGCCAGCGTTGACTCAATTGTCCCTCCTGACGGTCATCTACGAAACCCGGCATTCCGCACCGGAATTCGGGCATACGCCAACGGCGCATCGACCACCCGCAACGCTGGCGAGCCTCTAAAAGGGGCCGCCTCAAAAGGGATTCTGCGGTTTAGTCCCCACGGGTGTAGCGTAAGAGCTGGTGTCTGGACGTCAACGCCCTCGATAGTTCCCACTTTCATTGGCTTACCTACGCGTTGCGACTTTCAAGCAGGAGCCCAACCGCCGGAAGTCGTTACACCGTAATGTATTACCGCACGCGCCACTATGAACAGAGGTCGATTGCACAGAAGGCTCATCGCATGACTTACTGCATAGGCGTAATGCTGGACAAGGGCATGATTTTCGCCTCAGATTCCCGTACGAATGCCGGGGTGGATAACTTCGCCAAGTTCTGCAAGATGACGGCATTCGAGCGTCGCGGCAACCGCGTCATCGTTCTGCTGAGTTCGGGAAACCTGGCCGGAACTCAGGCCGTCATCAGCGTATTGACTCAGCGTTGTGCTGACGGCGACGCGGAGACGAATCTCTTGGGTGCCCGGACGATGTTCGACGTCGTGAGGCTGGTCTCCGACGCGACGCGCGATATCGAGAAGCGCGACGCCGGGTACCTGGAAGAAAACAACCTCCGCTTCAATGCTTCGTTCATCGTCGGCGGCCAGATCGACGGCGAGCCGATGCGGCTGTTCCGGACCTATGCCGAAGGCAATTTCATCGAAGCGGGTAGCGACACGCCTTTCCTGCAGACCGGTGAAACCAAGTACGGAAAGCCGATCCTCGACCGCGTCATTACCCAACACACGCCGCTTGCAGACGCCACGAAGTGTGTGTTGGTGTCCTTCGATTCGACCATGCGCAGCAACTTGTCGGTGGGCATGCCGATCGACCTGATTTGCTATGAACAGGACAGCCTCGAAGTGCAGTGGCGGAGGCGATTCGATGAGGGGGACCCTTATTTCACCGCCCTGAGCGACGAATGGGGCGAAGGGGTGCGGCAGGTGTTTCGCCATTTGCCCGATCTGCAGTGGTGAGGGTTGTCACGGTGGACACCTTCATCGTTACCTGTGAACACGGCGGTAACCGCATACCCGCGCCCTATCGGCGTCTGTTTCGGGGGCAACGGGCGCTGCTGGATTCCCACCGTGGCTACGATCCCGGGTCGCTGGTCATGGCGAACGCGCTCGCCGGTGCCTTCGCGGCGCCCCTCGTGGCTTCGACGGTCAGCCGTCTGCTTATCGATCTCAACCGCTCGATTGGTCACCCGCAACTTTTTTCGGCGGTGACCCGCGCCGAGCCGGCCCAGACTCGGGCACAGATCGTCGAAGAGCATTACCGGCCCTACCGCATGCAGGTCGAGCATCTTGTCGGACAAGCGGCAGCACGCGGGCATCGCGTGATCCACATTTCGTCGCACAGCTTTGCCGCGGAGCTGGATGGCAAGGTGCGCGGCACCGATGTCGGCTTGCTCTACCACCCCGGTCGGTGCGGAGAAGCCGAGGTGTGCGCCCGCTGGAAGGAAACCCTGGCGGCATTGTCTCCGCAACTTCGCGTGCGCCGCAACTACCCGTATGCCGGCAAAGGAGACGGGTTGACCTCCCACTTGCGTGCGGGCTTCGCGCCGAGCGACTACGTCGGAATCGAACTGGAAGTCAACCAGGGCATCGTTTTCGCCGCAGGACGACGCTGGACGGCGTTGCGGCGCACGCTGATCGACTCGTTACGCACGGCTTGTGTGGCCTGAGGGCGCCATGATTGCCGCCCTGCGCCAAGGAATACCCGGAGAGAAATAATGAAGATTCACGTCGGCTTCGAAATGATCTACGACTGCCCGCAGCCCACCCCGATAATTTTCAACCTCAACGTCCACTTCACCCGCGTGTCCGATCTGGTCGGCCGTGACGACCTGGTGGTCGACCCGCCGGTCCCGATGGCGGCCTATCGTGACGGTTTCGGCAACTGGTGCACCCGCATTGTCGCGCCCGAGGGCCGCATGCGCGTCTACGCCGATGCGCTCGTCAACGATTCTGGCCTGCCCGACGTCATCGTTCCTCAGGCACAACAGATTCCCGTGCAAGACCTGCCCGAGGACACCCTGGTCTTCCTGCTCGGGAGCCGGTATTGCGAAACCGATCGGCTGTCGGAGATAGCGTGGGATCGCTTTGCGCAGACGCCGCCGGGATGGGATCGCGTTCAGGCGATTTGCGACTACGTTCACCGACATCTCACGTTCGGCTACGAGCATGCGCGCATGACACGGACGGCACTCGAAGCTTTTTACGACCGGACGGGTGTCTGCCGCGATTTCACCCATCTTGCCGTGGCGTTCTGTCGCTGCATGAACATCCCCGCGCGCTACTGCACCGGGTATCTCGGCGACATCGGTATCCCACCGGAGGATGCTCCGATGGATTTCGCCGCCTGGTTCGAGGTGTTCCTCGGCGGCCAATGGCATACCTTCGACGCACGCAACAACACGCCACGCATCGGCAGGGTGTTGATCGCGCGTGGCCGCGATGCCGCCGACGTCGCGCTCAGCAACACGTTCGGCCCCAACACATTAACGAGTTTCAAGGTATGGGCCGACGAGGTCGCCGCCGGTTAGGTCTGCGCTTCAACACTGTTTGTTGACTGGGTCCGGGTCTGTTTGCTGACGCAGCTGTTTGCTCACGGCCGCCGCCAAGGACGTCGCCGGCAAGGGTGCTTCACTGTCGCCGCCGCGAGGCGGGCCCGGGAGATCACCGCCGCCGACCGAGGGTCGGTTCGAAGACAGCAATCCGGATCAGCGAGACGCCCGTTGGCCATTTCGCGCCTGTACTGTCGCTTCGACCGGCGCCGCTAGGACCGAAATGAGCGGGCCGAGAAAAATACTGGGCCGCAGCAGATTGCGCTGGCAGGGTGGCTATCTGTGTGGGTGTGGCTGAGCGGCTAGGCAACGGCCTGCAAAGCCGTCTACACGGGTTCGAATCCCGTCACTCGCTCCACGAGCAGCTAGGCGTTGGGAGTCACGAGGAACTTCTCTCCGGTCGCCCGCTTGACGTATGCGTTGAACGCATCGGGATTCAGCATGCCGGCCAGTGACACCTCCCCGGTGTAGCTACTCGCGAACGTCGTGGTGAGCTCCGCTGCAACCCGAGCCCGCAGCCGAGCGAAAGTCTCGGCCCCCGTGGTCTGAAGAAATGGGGTTAGTAGCCACCCCCCCACGCCCCATGCCATGCCGAAGCTCCTGGTGAGCACCGTCGGACTGGTGTCGAGTGCGCCGTAGATGTACACCTGCTTGTGGACGCTCGACCCGTAGCGTGAGTACTGCCCCGGGTTCGCAGTGGCCGCCTGTTCCATGCCGTTGAGGATCTGGCTGGCCAGCGTTCCACCACCCGTGGCGTCGAAAGCGAGCGTCGCGGACGTCGCTTCGAGAGCCTCGACAAGATCGGTCGCGAACGACGGTGATGTCGAGTTGAGGACATGGGTTGCGCCCAGTGAGCGCAGCAGCTCCTCTTGCTCGGGCTTGCGGACGATATTGACCAGCGGTATCCCGTCTTTCTGGCAGAGCTTGACCAGCATTTGGCCGAGGTTCGACGCCGCGGCGGTGTGCACGAGGCCCCAATGTCCTTCGCGGCGCATGGTTTCGGTCATTCCGAGTGCCGTCATTGGATTGACGAACGACGAAGCTCCGTCCCTCGCCGTAGCCCCCTCGGGCAGGACCAGACAGGCGGACGCGTCGACCACTCGGTATTGCGAGTACATCGCGCCGCCCGCAATCGCCACCGTTCTTCCGATGAGGGCCTGGGCTGCTTCGGAGGACCCCGCGGCCACCACGGTGCCGGCACCCTCATTGCCCACCGGAAGCGACTCGTCGAGTCGGGCTTTCAGCGCGCCTACGGCACCTGCCCCGAGCGAGGCGGTGACGACGGGACGCTCGGGCGTACCCGCGACCGTCGCAGTGGACATGTCCGCGCCGGCAATCAGCAGGCCCAGGTCTGACGGGTTGATTGGCGAGGCTTCGACCCGCACCAGCACTTCATTAGCGCCGGGGGTCGGAACCGGAACCTCGTGCAGCGAGAGTTCGAGCGTGCCATCGGACTTCACCAACGAACGCAGCTCCAACGCTGTGTCAGGCAAATCTGCGGTCATGGGGGGTGCCTCGTTCCTGTTGTGGGTGTTTGGCGTGTCAACGCGTAAGGCGGCTACAGATCTTCCGTGGCGTCGAGATAAAACCACCGGCCGGCGCGGCGCTCGAAGCGACTGCGCTCATGCAGGCTGCCGGCGCGGCCCGCGGACTCGAACCGGGCCGTGAATTCCACTTCCCCAGCATCGTCGTCCGGACCACCCGCGACAACGTCGATCACGTCCAGGCCAGTCCAGGTGACACCCGGGTCGACGCTCACGTCGGCCGGCCGTGTCCGCGGGTGCCAGGTGCGGAACAGATAGTCCGCGTCGCCGTAGGCGAAGGCCGAATACCTCGACCGCATCAATTCCTCGGCGGATCGAGCCTGCGACTCGCCATCGTGAAACGGCCAGCAACAAGCGCGATAGCTCTCACCGGTGCCGCAGGGACACGACGGCCCGAGGAGTGCGTCCACATCAAGAGCCTGGCACGGTTTTCTGCAGCGGCATAACTTCCTCCGCTCGAAGTAAGGTAAGTCGTTCCACGAGATGGCTGCGCCGGGAGGTCGATCTGAGCGTGAAGGGCAGGCCAACCAAGGCCGACGTTGCGCGAATGGCGAACGTCTCGACCGCGACGGTCAGTTACGTCCTCAATAACTCTGTCGGGCGCACCATTTCGGCGCAGACGCGCGCCGCGGTGCACAGCGCGGCCGCCGAACTGGGGTACCGACCCAACCTTGCCGCTCGTAATCTCGCCCGCGGGAAGAGCGGCGTGATCTTGTACATCGTGCCGCAACTCGCCGGCGGTGAGATGCCCATGCAGGTAGGCACTCACATGACCACCGAGTTGACCCGCCGCGGCATCATGCAGGTTCAGCTCTTCGAGACCGAACACGACGACGCCGTCGCCGACGCCATCAATCAGCTGCAGCCGATCGCGGTGACGAGCCTGTTTCCCCTGGGCCGCAAAGCATCCAGCGCCGTGAAAGACGCAGCCATCCCCCACATCTGCGTCCACACTCTGCCGGGCCTCGGAGACCCGCAGTACTCGGTCGGGCAGCTGCGCGTCGACCACCTCGTCGCCCGGGGCCATCGCAACTTGGCGTTTGCGTACTCGGGCGATCGTCGGTGGCGCGCACTTGGCGATTACTGGATCGACGGCGTCCGACGCGCCGCGCGCCGGCATGGACTGCCCGGCGTCGTCGTGAAGGCGCTGACGCCGGACGACAGCGCGACGGTGGTCGGTGAATTGCACGCAGCGGGCGTCACCGCGGTCTGCGCACAGAGCGACGAGGTGGCCTTCGTGGTGCTCGACGGCATCCGACGCGCAGGACTACGTTGCCCCGACGATCTCGCGGTCATCGGTGTGGACGCCACGGCGCTGTCCCGCTTCAGCGTCCCCGCACTGACGACGGTGGTGTTCGACCGCACGGCGATCGCCGAGGTGGCACTATCAGCGGTTTTGGCAGAACTTGAGCTTCCCGACGAACCACGCCCGGCCACCCGGGACATCGCGACGCTGGTCATCCGAGAGTCCACCTGAGTGTTTCGCTCGGCATCCAACGCCTACTAGACACCCACTGGTTACGCGCGTAACCTCTTCGGGGCAACGAGCTCATCCTCGCGAGCGAACATCGCGTCGAAGCGGCTCGTCGAAAGGATGAAGGACATTGAGTAGCACCACCATCCCTGTCTTCAACCCGTCCAACGAGGAGCAGATCACCGAGGTCCCCGATTCCGACCAGGCGGCCGTCGACGCGGCGGTTGCCCGCGCGCGTGAGACCTTCGAGTCGGGTGTGTGGCGCAAGGCGCCCGCGTCGCACCGCGCGAACGTGCTCTTCCGCGCCGCGCGCATCATCGAAGAACGGATCGACGAGCTCGCCGCGCTCGAGGGCCAAGACAACGGCATGAACCTGACGGCCGCGCGTCACATCATCCCGGTATCGGTCGACATGCTGAAGTACTACGCCGGCTGGGTCGGCAAGATCCACGGCGAGTCGGCCAATCTCGTGTCCGACGGCCTGCTCGGCACCTGGGAGACCTACCACACCTTTACCCAGCTCGAGCCGGTCGGCGTCGTCGGCCTCATCATCCCGTGGAACGGGCCGTTTTTCGTCGCGATGCTCAAGGTTGCGCCCGCTCTCGCGGCGGGTTGCAGCGCCGTGCTGAAGCCCGCCGAGGAGACGCCGCTGACCGCGCTGAAGCTGGAGGAGATCTTCCGCGAGGCCGGTCTGCCCGACGGTGTCCTGAACGTCATCACCGGCTACGGCGAGACCACGGGTGCGGCACTAACCGCGCATCCGGACGTCGACAAGATTTCGTTCACCGGATCGACGGAGGTCGGCCGGCTGATCGTCAAGGCGGCCGCCGGCAACCTCAAGCGCCTGACGCTCGAGCTTGGTGGCAAGTCGCCGCTGATCATGTTCGACGACGCCAACCTCGACAAGGCGATCATGGGTGCCGGCATGGGCCTGCTCGCCGGCTCGGGGCAGAACTGCTCGTGCACCTCACGCATCTACGTTCAGCGCGGCATCTACGACCAGGTGGTCGAAGGCCTGGCCGGCTTCGCCCAGATGCTGCCGATGGGCGGCAGCGATGATCCCGATTCGGTGCTCGGGCCGCTGATCAGCGACAAGCAGCGCAAACGGGTGGAAGGCATCGTGAACGACGGCGTGGCCGGCGGCGCGCAGGTGATCACCGGCGGTAAGCCGATGGACCGCAAGGGCTACTTCTACGAGGCGACGATCGTCACCAACACCACGCCCGACATGCGACTCATCAAAGAGGAGATCTTCGGGCCGGTCGGCTGTGTGATCCCATTCGACGACGAGGACGAGGTGCTCGCCGCCGCGAACGACACACACTACGGTCTCGCCGGCTCCATCTGGACCGAGAATCTGTCCCGCGCCCATCGCGTCGTGAATGAGCTTCGCGCAGGCCAGGTTTGGGTGAACTCCGCGCTCGCCGCGGACCCGTCGATGCCGATCAGCGGCCACAAGCAGTCGGGTTGGGGCGGCGAGCGTGGCCGCAAGGGCATCGAGGCCTACTTCAACACCAAGGCCGTCTACATCGGCCTCTGATCGAGTCGCGTCTGCTATTGCGGGTGGGCCGCCAGATAATCCGCGACGGGGATCGGCGACGTTGCGGCATAACCAATCGGTAGTAGCACGTCACCGGCGGTCGTGACGTAGTAGACGTCCCACCGGTAGAACGTGGCAAACGCGGCGGGATCGGCTCCGATCAACGCGGCATATTGGTTGACTGCCTGCACGTATTGGTGCGCGTGGTTGTAGCCGTAGATGGCGCGATCGCGGTCGTTGGCGAAGCCGTTCGCGGCGAGATACCGACCCGCCGCCATGATGCTGTCGTGGGGCGAATTGACATCGCCGCCTTGGCCGTAGGAGGCGAACGTCGACGGCAAGAACTGCATGGGGCCTTGCGCGCCGGCGGTGCTCACGCCGTTGATGCTGCCGAACCGGGTCTCGACCAGGTTGATCGCGGCAAGGTAATTCCAGCCGACGCCGGACTCCGCCTCCGCCGCGTGGTAGTAGCCGATCAGCTCGTCGGCCGAAACCGGCGGGTCGATGCGCCAGGCAGGCACCGTGTCCCTCACTTGTGCCATCGCCTGAAGCTGTCGGCGGGCGTCGACATTGCGGTCGTAGACATCGAGTAGGGACGCCGGGATCCGCGATCGGATGATCGCGTCCCATTCCGGATGCCGCCCGATGGCCCGGTACGCCGCTTGCTCGCGGTGCGCCGCCGCTGCCAGCGCCGCCTCCACCGTCGACCGGTCACGCAGCGCCTGCTCGTCGGCGACAAGGTCATCGGCCAGCTGCGCGGGGTCTGATGCCAGCTGCGGCTGTACGCCTAGGGGCAAGCTCGGCGCATCGGCGAACATCGTTGTGGTTGAAGGGAACTCCGCCGCGGCTGACTCCGCACAGCCGATGATTGCGAGCACGACCATGACGAGGGCAAGCGGCGCGGCACGGACATGGTTACGGTTCACTGCGTTTACCGCCATCGATTGCTTGAAGTCCTGCGGCTGGTCGGCCAGGACTGAGTCTTTCGCATCGGACCGCATGACTTCAATGGGTGGGCCGCCGGCACCTAAACTTGCACCATGCCACTTAGGAACGACTACGAGGACCTAAGTTGTGCGCTGGCCCGGGCCCTCGAGATTCTCGGCGAGCGCTGGACGCTGCTGATCGTCCGCGACGCCTTCCACGGACTCACCCGCTACGACGAGTTCCGGCGAAGCCTCGGGCTGGCAACCAACGTTTTGAGCGCCCGGCTGCAGAAGCTGGTGGAACACGGCGTGTTGGAACGGACCGCACCGCGCGGGTCGTATCACCTGACTCAGAAGGGCCGCGACCTGTTCCCGGTGGTGTTAACGCTGATGGCCTGGGCCGACCGCTACGAACCGGGCGCCGAGGGACCGGAGGTATTGATCGTCCACACCGGCTGCGACCACGAGGCTGGAGCCGCGCTGCAGTGCGAGCACTGCGGAGAACCCATCACGCTGCGTGACCTGCGCGTCGTGCCGGCACCTGGTGCCGTCGGATCAGATGGCGAGCCGACAAACCTGACTCCGCCGCAGGTGGCGGCATGGGGTGGTCGCCCCAACCAACGCTGAGGGCGGCCAAGCTTTGACTTGCATCATGCAAGTATGATCTGGCTCATGTCGATCAGCGCGCAGCTCGGCACACAACATCACGTCGACGTCCCGGCGGGCGCGATCAGCTACCGCGACTGCGGCAGTGGCTCGCCGATCGTTTTCGTTCACGGCGTCGCCGTCAACGGCGACCTGTGGCGCCATGTTGTGCCACGCCTGGCTCGCAGGCATCGGTGCATCACCCCCGACCTGCCGTGGGGGTCGCATTCCACTCCGCTGCATCCCGATGCCGACCTGTCCCTGCCCGGCATGGCGCGGATCACCGCGGACTTCCTCGATGCGTTGGACGTCGACGACGTGACGGTCGTCGCGAACGACACGGGTGGGGCCGTCGCGCAGGCGCTGGTTGGGCGCTATCCCGACCGAATCGCAAGGCTGGTGCTCACCTCATGCGATGCGTTCGAGAAGTTCCCGCCCACGCCGCAGAAGTACTTGGCGGTGATGGCACGCTCGCGGATGCTCACCTGGCTCGTCGCCTACACCGCGCAGTTCAAACTCATTCAGCGCCTGCCGACCGCCTACGGGTTTGTCACCTCACGGCCGATGCCACCGGACGTCATGCGCTCCTTCACCGGCCCGGTGCGGCTCAACCCGGGAGTCAGGCGTGACTTTCGGCGCATGCTGCGAGCGGTCGACACGAAGTACACCTTCGACGCCGCGGCCCGGCTCGTCAACTTCGACAAACCCGCGCTGGTGCTGTGGGCCGAGAACGACAAGATCTTTCCTCGTGAGCATGGGCGACGCTTGGCAAAACTGTTGCCACAAGGTCGATTTGAACTGATCGCCGCCAGTCGCACCTTCATCCCCGAAGAGCAGCCAGACCGCCTCGTCAGCGCGATCGAGGAATTCCTCGCCGCATACCCGAAGGACTAAACGATGGGCCCGATCTCTCGGCCACCGGTCGGCTCGCTGGAATGGGAAACCCTGGGCGGTCCGCCGCTGTCAGTCCCCCAGCGTCTTGCGCTGCTCGCCGGCACCGGCGTGGTGCTGCTCGGTGACACCGTTCCCCGACTGCGTTGGGCACTGAAGGCGTCTCGTCTGCCGCGAAAGGTGGACCTCGACCAGTGGGCGCCTCCGCGCACAGACGCGGTCTGCGCGGCTGAAGAGCATCTGCGCGCGGTCGCCAGTGCGCAGATGATCGACCACAGTTTCCGCACGTACTACTTCACCGCCATCCGGTACGAATTGAGTGCTCCCCCTGAGCCTCTCGATCGCGAAGCACTCTATGTCGCGGCGCTGCTCCACGACACCGGACTCTTCGACCCCGACCGTCAAGGGTGCTTCACCGTCGCCGGCGCGAGGCGGGCGCGGGAGATCACCGGCGCCGCCGGCTGGGCAACGGCGCGCCAGGACAGCGTCGCACTGGCCATCATGACCAACCTCAATCCGTTTGTGTCCGCGCATCGATACGGCCCAGTGGCCCATTGGATGCGAGCAGGTGGACTCATCGACGTCCTCGCCCAGCAATGGGCCCTGCATCCGGACAACCTCGACGAAATCCTCACCCGGCACCCCCGAGACGGATTCGCAGATGACACTGCGCGACTGGTCAAACACGAAGCCCGCCGCAATCCCGGCTGCCGATTTGCGTGCTTCGGCCCGATCTTTCCCACCGCGGTCCGGTGGAGCACCTTCCGGCGCGCCGACTAACCGAGGCTCTTGGCGAAGCCGCTGAGATCGCGCACGCTGGCCGCGAAAACGTCGGGCATCGCGCCTGCGAACATCAGATCGCCCCCATGACAGGTGCCCGCGACCAACCTGCCCACAGTGGGTACACCCGCACGCACCAGCCGGCGGTAGTAGTCCAGCCCTTCGTCGCGCATCGGGTCGAGTTCGTTCACCGAGATCACGTGCGGCGGTAAGCCATTCAGATCCTCGTCGGTCGCGACGCCGGCAAAACACGTGGGATCGTTCGAGTTCTGATTTTCGGGGTCGTAGATCGAACCCAGTAGCTCCGCCTGCTGAAGGCTGATGAAGTAGCCGTCGCATTCCCGCAGTGAAGGCAACTCATCGGGAGCTTCGTGCCACCGGTTTGAGATGAACGGGCACTGCGCGTAGAAGCCCGCGATTTCGTCCAGCCAACCTTCGCGTTTCGCTTTGTGCCCCAGGGTCAGAGTGAGATTGCCGCCACCGGACTCGCCGGCAACGATCAGCTGGCCGACGCCGAGTTCTGCGCGATTCGACGCAACCCAACGAGCGCCGGCCGCGCAGTCGTTCAATCCCGCGGGAAACGGGTGCGGACCGAGTTTTCCCCCGGAATTGCGGAACTCGACGCCGATGACGACAAGACCGGTGCCTGCCAAGTGCTCGCGCAGCCGCGCGTAGGTGGCGTCGGCGGCGCTGGCGATGGCCATGCCACCACCGTGCAGATGCACAATGGCAGGCAACGGGCCATCAACATCGGGACGGCTGATATACAGCGTCACGTCGTTGCCGTCTTCGCCGGTAATCGTTGTCGTAGTGGTAGTCACACCGTTCGCGTCCGGAATGCCCGGGGCGAATAGACCTAGGACGGCGCCGATCCCCTCCTCGCACATCGCGGCATACGCGAGCCGTTCCTCTAGCGGCGCATCGATTGTCAGCGGCACCGTCGGGGCATTGCTGTCGAGACTCAACTGTGCAAGAGCTTCGACCATTCGTGGGTCCGACCGAGGGTCGGTTCGAAGACGACAATCCGGATCAGCGAGACGACCGTTGGCCATTTTGCGACTTTACAGCGGACGCTGAGACAACGGCAGACAACCGCGGCTCAGCGGTCGGCGCCTCAACGTCGTGTGCGGTGCGCCGCAAGGACGTCGGCGTTTGCCAGCGTTTGTGCCTGAGCGGCCAGCGTCGATGCGCCGTTGGCATGGGCAATTGCATCAAGCTCGTTGCTTGCTTCCTTGTCGTGCGCGGCTGCCAAATGCCGTTTCGCCTCTTCGAATCGGGTCCGGGCCTCGGCGCCGATGCTGGCGCGATGCTTGGCGACGTAGTCGGAGAGTTGGCGCAATCTGGCGTCCGCGATGGGCAAGGCGTGCCCCAACGAATCAACGCGCTGCCCATCGCTCGGGGCGACCGGCCGCGCGGCGCGCCGGCGGCGGCGCAGTCGATAGAGCACGAGGACCGCCACGACTATTGCCACCACCACGATGACGCCGATCGCGATCATCAGCCAGATCCGCGTTGACGAGCCTGCCGAGTTGTTCAACCCTGCCGATTTGTCCAATCCGTCGGCCGCAGCGACCGCGGCGCCGCTCCAATCCTTAGCGCCGACTGCTGGTTCAATTTTGTTGGTGCGCAGACTGTTTAGCTCGGTTGCTGTGAGGTTGTGGACCTTCGGCGGCACGGTGAACGAGTACGCCTTGGTGTTCGTGGCCACCGCCAACAGCACGTCCTGGTCGCCCAACCCGCTGGCGCTGCGCGTTTTGTCGGCCCAGTTGTCGGGTTTGAATCTGGAGAAGTTGTCGACGTAGACGACCCACAGTTGAACATGCTGATCGTGGTAAAGCCCGTCGATTGCCGAGCTGATCGCCGCCCGATCGGAATCCGTCAACACCCCGGAACTGTCAGTGATGTGATCCGTGAGCTTGGACGGCGGTTGCGCGCCGGCCGGGGTTGCCACCAGCAGCCCCGCTGCGAGGATCGTCAGAACTACACCGAGCAGGCGAACAATCCGCATACCGGTAATCTAGCCCGCCGCCAGCCTCGCTAGGTGTGGACTTTCCAGCCGGCTAATGGAGTGGGTGCCGCCGGGGCGTTGGGGTCGTTGAACTCGATGTAGACGTCACCCTGTTTCACGTTGCCGTCGTAGGCGATGAATCCGTGGGCCGTTTGGCCGTTGGTGACGGTGCCCGAGTGCAGGGGTGGCGTCTTGTTGATCTGCTGGTAATCGAGCACGGATGAGCCGCCCTGGATATCCCGGTACGGGTCTTGCCTCCACGGGGTAGATGCGGCGGTTATGTAGGTCTGGCTGTAGGTGAATGGTGCGTCGGACTTGCCGACGATGGTGAGCTCGATGACGTTGCAGCCCCCGCCCGCGGAGCAGGACGAGACCCAGTTCGCGTTGTTGAGCGTGATGTCGGCGGTCGCGGTGCTGTACTCGGTGACATGGATGGTGGTACCGGATTTTCCGGTCGGGAACGGCGACTGCTGTGTTGTCGGGTCGGCATTGCCATTGGGCGCTGTTGCGCACGCGGTTATCACTAGCAATGTCGCAAGCGCTGTGCTCACGGGAGTGGGTATGGCCACCTTGCGTCCTATCATTCGAATACCAGCAGCGGTTTGCCTCCGTGTTCGGGAGCTTCCGCTAAATAGACTGCCTCACTGAACTTTTCGACAGGAACCGGCTGGCCCTCGGGCACCCGCAGCACACCGCTGTCGGCGAGCTGAAGTGTCCGGTCGATCGTTGCGGCCATCCGATCCTTCGGGGTCTTATTGAACCAGCGGAACAGCCAGAACCCCCGAACGGTCTTGGTTTCGTAGATCAGTGAGCGCGCGAAGATGGGGATGGTGAGTTTGTCGGGATCGGTTTGGCGGTGCGTGGACAGCGCACCGTAGACGATCAGCTCGCCGTGCGGCGCCAGCGCACGCGACACGTCCGCACCCACCTGACCGCTGACACAGTCGATCGCCTTGGACACGCCGTCGTGCCCTGCTATGTCGGCAACCCGTTCGCGCAGGTCCTCATCCTCCGTGCAGATCACCGCGGTACCCCCCAGCGCGAGGATGTCGCTCGACCGCCGATCGACGGCGGACCACGTTGAGGGTCTTGAAGCCGACGTGCGCACCGAGTTGGATGACCGACTGGCCCACGGTTGAACCGGCCGCGGTCTGCAGGAGCCATTCACCCGGTCGAACGCCGAGTTCATCACCGGTCAGGATCACGGCGGTGAGCGGATTGCTGAGAATCTGGGCGGCCGTGGACTCACTCGTGCCGGCGGGAACGGGCAAGACCTGCCCGGCATCGGCGATGACATACTCCTGCCAGGTGCCCTTGAGCCCGATCGTGATGACGCATTGCCCGACGGTCAGATCGCCTGTGCCGCTGCCGAGTTCGTCGATCACGCCGACGGATTCGATTCCGAGTACGGCGGGGAACTCCGGGGTGAATCCGTATCTACCGCGGATGGTATGCAGATCGCTGGCATGGACCGGTACGGCCGTCACCCGGATCCGGACCTCGCCGGGACCGGGCTCCGGAATCGGGCGAGTCTGCAGGTGAAGAACCTCGGACGGTTCGCCCATCGAATCGGCGACGACAGACCGAGCACTGGACGGCAGAAGTGCTCGACATTAAGCGCAGCGCCGGTTTCGACACAAACGACGCCGTCACGTTCGCGCACATTGCACTGGTGCAACCAGGAGTACGAAATCATGACGGGGATCTTCGTTGACGGCTTGCACACGCAGCCCGCCCGGCGGCGGCCGTCGCAATAGCGTTGCGAATCAACCAAGTTCGGTGGGTACGGCGACAACCTCGGCGGCCCGTTGTCAGGGCAGCGGCACCTCGATGTCGGAGACCAGTACACGTACGCCGCCGGTGGAGAGCCGCGTCATGGCTTCGAAGAACGCGCCTGCTTCCGGTGTGGTCACCGCCGCACTGACAGCAGCGTAATCCGGGTAGTACAGGTCGATCATGCGGTAAGCAGGCGTCGGGGTCCCATCTTCTTTCGGCCAGACCTTCGACGCCTCGATCCGTAGATACCCCGGTATTCGGCGAGCGGCTGCCAGTTGCTCCGACTCATAGGCGGCTTCGAACGCGCCCGGGTCGGTGGGATTGTCATAGATGACCGTGATCTTGGTTTCGGACAATGGATTTCCCTCGCGTCGTTGTAGAAATCGAGCCTCACCGGAGGCGCGGACTTTTGAGGCCCCAAGTACTAGCGCCGCGAACGCCCGGCACATGCGTAGTCGAGCAATTCGAGTCCGAGCCGCACGTCACCTGCGATCGCCCGCGCGTAGGGGTCGAGTAGCGGCTTGGCCGGGTTGTAGCGCAGGCCACGCCCGCGATCGTACGGTCCGCTGACCCTGAAGCGGTAGGCCTGACCCGGTCGCACGCCCGGCACCAAGCCGTGCCAGATGTCGCCGTCGCGTTCCGGCAGCACCAGTTGGGTTTCCGATGACACGGCGAAGTTCGTGCCTTCCGGGCCAGGCGTTGCGCCCAGCGGTGTCGAACTGCCCGGCAGGATCATCGCGCTCATCACTTCTCCTCACCCGCGCTGTCGCGCGCGATTCGTGCCGGAGGGAGCGGCCACCCTCGGGCTAACTAGTGATTCCAGCCAGTTCGTGTGCCACCGCATCAAATGCGCGCAGCGTGTCTAACAGCATCTGCGGGTCCCCAGAGTCCGACTGGGTGGATAACTTGGCGGCGACCACCTCCGCGGCGCGGTTGACGTAGATCATCTGACCACACATGCCCTGGCACAACACGACCTTGTTGCCGGGGTAGGGAAACCACACTTGGTTGCGGTACATTCCGCCGGGCATTTGGGTGTCGTCGGGGCTGGCGGCGAACGCCTGACGCGAGTCGCCCCCGCCGTCGAGTGTGTCGGCGATCCACGCCGCCGGCACCACTTGCTGGCCGGTCAACGAGACACCGTCGTGCAAGAACAGCGACCCGAACCGGATCATGTCGGTAAGGCAGGCGTTGATGCCGCCGTCGAAAAATCCAGTGCCGTCCGTGTCCACGCCGATGGTGGCGTCGCATTGGGCACCGATGCGGCTCCACAGCAGTTCCGACATCAGTTCGGGCATCCGCTGGCCGCCGGCGACCTCGCAGATCCAGCCGAGTACATCGGTTTCACACGAGCGATATTCGAACGGGCCGCCGTGAGCCGACTTCTGCCGCAAGGTCAGCAGGAAGCCACGCAACGTGGCGGGGGCGTGAGGACTGCTGAGGGTTGCCCACCCCACCGCCTCATCGAGGAGGTGTATTTCCGCGGTCGGGTGGAGGTAGTTGTCCGAGAAGGCGATACCCGATCTCATGTCCAGCAGGTGGCGCACCGTCGCATCGGCATAGCCGCAGTTGTCAAGGGCGGGAACGTATTTCGTGACCGGCGCGTCAACCTCGATCGCACCGGCCCGGTGCAGCGCGCCTACCACGGCACCCACCAGCGACTTGCTCACCGAGAACAGCAGGTGCCGAATCTTGGGCCCGAACCCGTCAAAATATTCCTCGGCCACCATCGAACCGCGGTGGGCGACGGCCCACCCGTCGGTAGCTGTGCTGGCCATCACCGCACCAACGGTGGTGTCCACCCCGGCAGTGCTGGTCACCGGGATACCCGCTATCGGAGCACTGGCGGCGGGCAACGTCGCGGCCGGCCCTACCCCGCGCGAGATCACCGCGGTCGGCACGAAGTCTTCGACGTGCTGGAAGGACCAATGCGCATATGGCGCCGACAGCCAGTTGTCCAGTGAGATGCCGGCCGGGACGCTCACGCGCGCGCGACGAGCCGCGAGACGATCGGCGCGGCCGGCACCAGGGGCGTTGAGGTGAACTTCGCCTTCATGCCCTTGACCCAGCGCTGGCAGCGCTCGCTGAGCTGATAGTCGTCGGTCTGCAGGTGCGAGCGAGTGACGAGCACGCCGAGTTGGGCGCCCTCGGAACGTAAGTCGCCAGGCGCCGCGACACGCAGGTAAAAGGCCTCTGACCCGTCGAGCAGCGTGGCCCAGTCATTGGCGGACCGCGCAAAGGAGACCCGACCGTCGTCGTGGATGCGCCACACACCGGTGCGTGGCGTCGCAGTGAAGATTTCGAGATCCGACGACGTCTCCGTGATGACCACCTGGCCCCAGACCTCGTCCTCGCCATAGCCGCGCTCCCAGCGCGCGTTGATCTCGTCGATGTCGAGCTCGTACTCCACGTCCATGTACTCGAGCAGGTGAAAGAGAAACAGCGGCATGTCGGCGTAGGCCTCGGTGGTCAGGTTCGTCATCGGGCTGGCGCCACTGAGGCGCGGGTTCACCTCGCCGAGATAGAGCTCGTCGGAGTCGAGGTCGTGCAGAAGGTCCACCTCGAAGTAGCCGCGGTAGCCCTCGCGGCGCATGACGTCGCCCAGCTTTCCGACCATTTCTCGCGCGGCGCGCGTCTGTGCGGGCGGCAGCACCTCGCGCCAGATGTCATTGCCGCACCAGCTGCCCCGGTGCGGGGTCAGCTCCGAATAACCGACGAGACTCGTCATCGCGGGGCCGATCACGGTGCCGTGGCGGGTTACCGCGCCCTCGAGGCACACCTCGACATTGCGGATGCGCTTCATGACCTTGACTTCTTGCTGCGAGGTCAGGTCACCGGCATGCTCGTCCCAGTCGCGCTGACCATGCACAAAAAACGTCCCGCTGCCGGCGTTGCCATAAGCGACTGAGATGACGAGGTCATCTCCTAATCCGGCGTTTTGTGCGAGCGCCAGCAGTTCGTCGTAGGAGCCGGCCCGCCCGATCGTGTGAGGCACGCTCGGTATACCCGCCTCATTGGCCAGGCGCGTCATGACGATCTTGGAGCCCAGGCGCTCGCGCAGCTCGAACGGCGGATGCATGACCTCGAGACCCGCCGACCGCGCGAGGGCCTGGATTTCCTCGTTCAGCATCACAAAGCAGGCCTTGCCACCGGGACCTTTGCCGGCGATGAACTCGAGCGTCTCGGGATCGGACAGGAGGTGGCCGCACACCTCGTCCATGGAGTCGAAATCACGCCGGTCGCGCAGCCGCGGCACGAAGACGCGCGAATGTGTGCCCTCGAAAGAGTCAAAGTAGGTCAGGTAGAAGAAGTTTCGTATCCAGCGGTCGATGCCCAGCAGGTTGAACGGGGTCGGCGAGATGAAGTACAGCGGCACGGTGTTGTTGTGAAAGAACGCGCGTACGTCCGACAGTCCGTTCAGCACGCGGCGCGGCTCGGGCTCAGCCCCGCCGGCTGGCGCGCTCACGCCGGCCGCGCTGGCGTAATCGCCTGGGCCCGGTGCAGGCATCGCGGCGGCAGGGGCGATGCGATCTGCGCGGCGGCGGTGAAATCACATACCTTCATTCGACAAGTGTGCGCCCTGCCCATGGCGGTGTCGAAGTGTGGAGTACCTGAACGACCGGCCTCGTGCTAACACCAATGCCCGGAGCATCCCGGGTTTCATGCACACCTGGTTCCGTGTGACACAGCATTTGCTGACATAGCGCGTCGGGATGCTGGATCGGCCGAGAACACTCCACTCGTCCTCCACGCGCCAGCGGCCCGAGCACCTTGCCGGTGCGTAGCCGTATTGATCGAGGGCGCCGAATAGGCATCGGGATATGGAGCTGATGAGACGTTACTCGAAACCCGTCTACCAGGGGCCGCAGTTGCGCCAGCTGGTCGAGTTAGCCGAGCAGTCGACGAACATGCAGGTCAAGAGGTCTACGCCCCTGCCCACGATACGGCGGCTCGATCGCCGGCTATCCGCTGAAACGATCACTGAACTGGTTCAGGCGTATCGCGACGGCACCGGAACACCCGAACTGCGGCAACGCTACAACCTCAGCCAAGGCAGCGTCATCAAGATCCTGCACACACATGATGCGGCAATGCGTAAACAAGGACTTACCAACCATGACGCAGCAATGGCGGCCACGCTGTATCGCAGCGGTGCAACCCTTGCCCAGCTTAGTGAGCAGTTCGACGTCTCCTACAGCGCCGTACGCCGAGCACCGGTTTCAGTCGGCGTGGTGATGAGGATGCGGGGTGGGAGCAAGCCACGAAGTTAAATCGTCCTGCTTGGGATCCCGTTCGAGCTGACGTGAACAGCAACGACTTCATGGCTAATCGTCATTATCCATGAATATTCCTTTGCATGGCTACATGGGCGGCGATGCTCCGACGTTCGGCGGCCGGGTGTATGGCCTGCTGCCCACTGGCGGAAGCCACTCCGCGCCATCAAACAGTAAGGGCCCGCAGTGACGATCCGGCGGTGTTGCGACGACTCATGTGCCCGTAACCATCTGGTGCAACATCGCCAGCTCCTGATCCGGGGTGGAGAAGTGGCCCGACTCGGGGTGGCTCAGACGAACAGCGTGCGGCAGGTGCTCTGCCAACCAACGGCTATGAGCAGGGGGACGATCACGTCGCGCATACCGTACTGCACTTCGACGGGGATAGCGATGTCGTGCACCTCGAAGCCCCAGTACCGCATGATCGCCAGGTCGTCGTCGACCCATCCCGAAACTCCGTTGCGCAGCGCTTCGGGAATCGCCTCGCGCAGGGTGGTGGTCACCAGCGAGTCGCTGCCAGCAGCGCGGTCGGCCTCGGGGGCATCGTCAAGTTGTTGCTTGTGTGGTGCTGCCAGGATTGGTCGGTGGCGATTGCAGCGAGGTACAAGGGCTACCGGTATCCGATCGAGGTCATCGGGCATGCGGTGTGGCTGTATCACCGTTTCGCGCTGAGTCTGCGCGACGTCGAGGAGTTGATGGTTGCCCGCGGTGTGGTGGTCACCTACGAGACGATCCGGTCCTGGTGTGCAAAGTCCGGGCCGGACTACGCCGCCCAAGTACGTCGGCGGCGACCCCGCCCCGGCGACAAATGGCACCTCGACGAGGTCTTCGTGAAGATCAACGGCGCCACTCATTACCTGTGGCGCGCGGTCGACCAGCACGGCGACGTGCTCGACATCCTCGTGCAGTCGCGCCGTAACGCAATGGCGGCTAAACGGTTTTTCCGCAAGCTGCTCACGGGCCAGCGGTATGTGCCGCGCGTGCTGGTGACCGATAAGCTGGCCAGCTATCAGGTCGCTCACCGCGAGCTTTTGCCGTCGGTGACCCATCGCCGCTCGAAGTACCTCAACAACCGGGCCGAGAACTCCCATCAGCCGACCAGAATCCGGGAACGGGTGATGAAACGCTTCGCCTCACCGGGGCAGGCCCAACGATTCCTGTTTGCGTTCAGCCACATCCGACAGCACTTCCGTCCCCGTCGTCATCTGATCAGTGCACCCCAATGGCGAACCCAGATGACCAACCGCTTTGCGGTCTGGGATCAGATCACAGTCGCCGCAGCGGCATGAAAGACACAATCAGCCACTACGTTCCGCCATATAGTCCACTCACATCGACTGAGCCACAAGCATTCTCAAATAACTTGACGATGCCCCGGTGGCAGTTCGACCGCGGTTTGACCTGCCCGAAGTGGACACGCGAAACCGACTGAGCGTCAAGTCAATCCTTCGCTGTGATGGGGACCCGTTGAATGCCAGCCGGGGAGCGCCGCGCAGTAGGTCGATCAGAAGGGGAACGGATAGGCGGGTACCCCGAACGGATTGGCCAGCCCCACCTGAGTCGCCCATCCCGCGAACCTGACTATGAGCGCGGGAATCATGGCCAGTGCAAAGACGATCTGGCATGAGGCGACCGAGGCGACCAGATTGACGGTGACGCGGTCGTCGTGTCCACCGAACGCACGCAGATTGCTCAGACGCGACCAGAACAATGAGGGTTGGGGCGCCGAGGCAGCGGCCGGAACGGGCGCGCGTGACGCTCCGCCGGCCCCTACGCCGGCCAGGGTCTTGGCCGGCGCTGCCGGGAGGTTCGATGCCCTTAGCCCGCGCACCATCACGAGGGTGAAAAGTGCCATCACCGGCGCCATGTAGACCGCCACCAACAACGGATATTGCTGCTGGGTAGCGGTGAACAACGCGAAGGCCGGCACCGAGCGTGTGTAGGCGTAGTTGCCGATGAACAGGAACGGCAACTCCAAGACCAACTCGGCGAGTGCGCCCGCGACAATCGCCGCGCCGACAATTCTTCGGGTGCTGATATCGCGCTCCACCATTTTCTTGGCGAAGAAGTATGTGCACAAGACGAACCACGGGCCGTAGATGCATGGCATCAAGTAAGGCAAGCCGCCCGCCATGCCCAGAACCGGCACCCAGGATGGCATGAGCCAGTCCTGCTTTGGGTTGAAGCGGTAGTACAGCGTCCAATCCCACACCGCCTCCAACCACGACATCGATGTGGCGCCGATGAACATCCAGGTCACGGTCCGCACATGCCCGGCCGCCCGATCGCCCCGATAGAGCCAGACCGCCGACACCGAAAAGACAGCGATGAACACGAAATTGATCAACCGGGCTGGTTCCATGGCGTCCTCCCTGGGCTGAGCGAATGCATTAACAGTATCTAAATGATATCAAGCTGTGTCAACGGTCGCCGGGCCCCGAGCGAGCGTCGGATGCCGGTCGGGTTGCGAGCGGGGCAGAATGCAATGCGTGGACGGCGCGGGCAAGTTTGGCGGGCAACGCGGTGGCGTGCAGACAACCGTGCTGACTAAAGCGGACATCCTTCAGGCCGCCATCGAGGTGACGCGTGTCGCCGGCCTCGACGCCCTCACGGTCACGAAAGTCGCGGAGGCTCTGGGGGTTACCGGTCCGGCGGTCTACTACCACGTTCAAGGGGGGCGCCGGGGTCTGGCCACGATGGTGGCCGACGACGTCATGAAACGCGAATTCGCCAATCAGCTGATGCGCCGGCCTGACGAGGACTGGGACGACGCCCTCGAACGCGTCCTCCTCATCACCGCCGATCTGACCGAGAAGTTCCCTGGTGTTGTCGGCTATGTCCTCAACGTGCAGCGTGGCCGGGTCGAAGACGTTGGCGTCGCCAGTTTTGTCATAGCCCAATTGCGGGCCGGGGGTTTCGGGCCGGCGGCCAGCGCGGAGGCCTACACGGCTATCTGTGCGCTGGTTGTCGGTTGGGCACAGCTCGTGCCGCTTCCGCTGCCACAAGACGAGCCCCCCTCGCCTGACTTGGCCGAAGCCATTATGGCCAGCAGGGCGATCTCGCCGCGCGAACATCTTCGCGCGGCCGTGCAAGCGTTACTCACCGGGTTGCGCGTCAGGCTGGCGGATCACCGGGACGCGCAAGTCCCGACGCCGTCTGGTGGGCGCGCGGCGCGACGCAAGCCGGGTCGGGCAGGTGCTCGACGCGAGCCTGCGCCAGGCGATGGGTGACGCCTACGAAGACTCGCTACCGGCCGGCCGCGAGAGCGAAAACAAGCTGAGCTTTGCGCCCGAATCTGCATAATCCTCCCGGAGGTCTTTGTGCTGACCGCGCCACGCAGGGACTCATCGCGCGAAAGCGGCTGCGGCCACGGTCTTTTCGTAGGCGGTGCTGCGCACAAACGTTAGAAAACGGTCGATGGCACGCACCGTCGCCGCGGTGCGCGCGGACGGCATCACGTCGAAAGAGTGCTGGGCTCCGGGCAGTTCCGCATATGCGACCGGGTTTTTCGAGACTTCGCGAAGTGCGTCGGTGAAGGCGCACGCCTGCTCGTGGTTGGTGAAGGTGTCGATGCTTCCATGGATGACGAATATCGGCGGCGCGTCGGACCGTACCTGTGACAGCGGCGACCCTTGGTCCCAGACTTCGTACGCGTCGTCCTGCGAGGCCCCGATCACGATCCTGGTGAGAAACTCCTCCTGCTCGGGAGGCGAGTCGCCCGCACGATCCAGCAGGTCATAGACCCCGTACAGCGGAACGGCCGCGCGCACCGACGTGTCCGCATCCTCGAAACCCGGCTGGAAGACCGGGTCGTTGATCGTCAACGCCGCCAGCGCAGAAAGGTGACCACCGGCGGAGCCGCCCGTCACCGTAACAAAATCGGGATCACCGCCATGGTCCGCGATTTCGCGCTTGACCCAGGCAATCGCCCGCTTGACGTCGATGACATGCGCCGGCCAGCGCGCGGCGGGTGCCAGTGAGTAGTTGATCGCCACGCACACCCAGCCCTTTTCCGCCATGTGCGCCATCAAGGGGTAGCCCTGACCGCGTTTGCTGCCCTTGGTCCATGCGCTGCCGTGAATCTGGATGAGAACGGGGGCCCGCGCATCCACCGGTAGATCCTTGCGTCGCCAGATATCGAGGTGGTTGCGCATGCCCAGCTCCCCGTAGCACAGGTCTTCGTGCTGTAGATACCGGCTGCGTTCCGTGAAACGCGGAAACCAGACAGCGCGCAGCGTAAGGCGGGACTCCGTCAGCGAATCGGCCGGCAGTTCTCTGCGGTACTCCTCCCCCAGCGCGGCCCGCAGGCTTTCCTCGAGGACATCGCCGGCGCGCAGCGCATCGTGCCGCGCTGCCAGTAGCCCAGACCAAGCACTGAGGGCGACGAGAAGGCCGAACACTCCGTGGGAGTTCCGAAGGGCACCCCGACGGAGCAGGACGGCGGCCGACGCCGCTTGCGCGACGAGTGTGTGCAGCGGGAACTCGCTGACGACCAGGCTCACCAAGGTGAGCGGGACTATGCAACCGGCGGAGCTCAGTCCGGGCAACGGCCGGGCCAGCAACCGGATCGGGCGTCGGGACCGCGCTACGGCACTGATCACTGCCCAGACGACGGCGCGCCGAAGGAGCAAACGACCTGGCCGCAGATTCATGAGCCGCTACCTATAGAACTATGTTGCCTATGTCACCGACGACATTAGCGTAGAGCGCAACCCGAGCTCAATCGTCATCGACCTGCCCCACCAGCGCCTCGTAATCCGCCAACGGCGCCTTCCCCTCCCCGGCGAAGCGGTCGAGCAGCGCATCCGTCGCGACGGCGGCCGACCACCCGTCCACCCGCGAGGCTTCGATGCCGTGCCTGGCCAGTGCGTCGGCCAAGGGTTCGTGTGGATGTGGGAGTGTCGCGACATCGGCATGTATGGCGGCGACGACGGCGCCCGCGTCGTCGGCATGCGAACCCTTGTCGGACGGCGCTCGCCCCGCCCAACCTGCCACGTACAGGCCAACCGCCGGCGTCGCGCCGGCCGATACCCGGCTGTGGTGATGGGCGATGTGGCCTCGGCTCTCGTCAATTCCCTGCCAGCAGAACGACTCTGCGCGTGGCCTCAGCAACAGTTGAGCTCGCAGGTCCTCGCTGAGGACCCTGCCGTGGGAATCAGGCCTGTGTAGGCAACGCAAGGCGCGCGCCCGGTTGCGCCCGACGACGCCGACCGATGTGAGCCCGGTGCGCACCACCAGATTGTCGGGAAACTTCTCGGGCAGATCCAGTTCCGATCTCGACCGTGGATCTACCAGCTGGACGTGGCGAATTGCGCTGTTGGTCAATCGGTCTGCCACTTCGTCGGAGACCCCCGGAGGTGTTCGCCCGCAAAGCACTTCGGCGACGCGCAACGTCTCCGCTGAGATGCCAACCAGAACGGCGGTGTCCATAGCGAGGTCGAGTTCGGCGACCTCCACGTCGGCATTGCCGTTCAGCCACGCCTGGAGGTGGGTGACCGTACCGACACCCACCGAATCGCGCCCGGCGATCTCCAACGGCAGATCCCGGGGCGCGCCAGTGGTCAAGACCACCGCGTCGGCGGTGCAGCGCAGTTCGTCTAGCGGCAGCCCGGCACCGATTTCGACGTTGCCGAAATAAGTGACGCGCCCATCGCGAAGAACGGAATCGACATCGCTCGCCGCCTCTCGCAGTCGCTGCGCTCCCGACGCCGGGCCGTGCCGCAGCAAGGCGTCGGGCAGAGCCGCACGGTCGATGAAGTCGACCGTCACATCCAGCCCGACGTCTGCGAGAAGCGCGGAAGTGACGGCGAAGCCGGCCGGACCTGCACCGACCACCGCAATCCGCAACGTCATCTTCGCGGTCCCGTGGGGTCACACCCTCGCCGTCTTTTTAAGCGCACCGGTCTCGATCAGCCTGCCGTTGTACGTTTCCATCAGCGCTTCGGTGACCCCGGGCTTGCGGGTTTCGCCGGCCTGATGCACCCAGCCCTGGCGCCAGCGGTGGCCCTCCTCCAAGTCATGACGGATCGGGCAGCGGCCACCTTCGTTGGCCTCCCAAATCCAGGTCTGGCCGCCGCCAGTGTAGGTCACCTTGGTGGGGAAGGTCCTCTCGTCGAACGGCTCGCCGTCGAGCTCGACCTCGACGTCGATGTCGCGAGCGATCAGCGGCGGTCCGTCGGTGCGGTGCACGATCATGATGTTGAAGTCGTCGGTCCCGTGTACGAGATGCCCGGAATGCACTGCGCCATCTTCGAATTCGGTCGCGAAGCCCACCCATGCGGCTTCGCATTTCGCGATGTAGGGGCTAGCGATGTAGTCGATCCCCTCGCCAATGTGGATGCTGTCGTGGAAAACCAGACCGGTGACGTCGGTACCCTTGATGCTGCCGCGAACCCGGAACAGCCGCGACGAGTATGACGACGGCACGTCCTGATCCGGTGAGAAGAACTGCAGTCCCTTGCCGACCAGATCACCGGTGAGAGAGACCTCGTCGCCGTCGTGCCATTCCATCTTGTCGTCCCAGGTGAGCATCAGCGCGGTGCCGTCGGGCGTCCACACGCCCCACTTGCCCTCGCGTTCGCCGTGTTCCACCGGGCCGGAGTAGGAGTTGTTATGGTCCTTGGCGTAGGTGAAGTCTTCACCGGTCTTGGACTCCGACAGGTGCAAGTAGCGTGCCTTCGTCGCGTAGCAGCCGCGGATCGGCCACCAGTAGTCGCCCGCGGCCGAGCGCACCGAACCGTAGAAGTACTGCATGCCCATAGGCACGCCGTTGACGGGGCCCCACAGCGGCGCCGGGTCAGTGTCGATGATCGCGCCGACCGGCGCGTACCCGTAGTGGCCGCTGGACCGGACCGGTGTAATAGTGTTGAGCGGCATGGGGTTTCATTCTCCTGTTGCGGCGGCGACGCGTCAGTTGAGTTCACCGTCAAAGACAACGGGCACTTTGTTGGGTGCGCGCAGTCCGATGCCTTGGACGCGTGCTTCCTGCCCGGCGTCGGGATCGAGCCGCAGCCCGGGTAGGCGGTCGAACAACGCCGTCAACGCCGCCGACATCTCCGCGCGCGCGAGGTGCGCCCCCAAACAGGCATGCGGACCCCAGGCAAATGCGATGTGCGGCTTCTTCTCCCGGAAGATGTTGAAGGAATCCGGGTCGTCCCATCGGGTGTGGTCGCGATTGGCTGCGCCGATCGATACCTCCAGTACGCTGTCTTTGGGGATCTGGACTCCGCCGAGTTCCAAGTCCTCCAACGCGATCCGGCTGATCGACATCAACGGCGGCTCCCAGCGCAGGCCTTCCTCGATCGCCTGGGGCAGCAGGCTCCGATCGGCGATCAGGGCGTCGAGTTGATCCTGGTTCTGCAGCAGACCAAGTAGCATGCTTGCCGTTGAACGCGCAGTAGTTTCGCCGCCAGCCGGCAGCAAAAGCCTTAGGAAGGACACGATTTCGATGGTCTCCAACCGGCTGCCGTCGAGTTCGGCGTTGGCCAGCAGAGTGATCAAATCCTCGCTGTCGCCGCCACGGCGCTCCTCGATCAACGGGGACAGGTAACGCTCGAGATTACCGGAGGCCTGCAGTGCGCGCTCCATGTCGTAGAACGCCCCGACGGTCTCGCCGGCCCAGGTGTTGAAGCGCTCGATGTCTTGGTAGGGCAGGCCCATCATCTCGGTAATGATGTATACGGGGAATAACAGCGTGAATTCGCGGTACAGCTCGGCCGATCCATTGTGCTCGAAGCGATCGATGAGTCCGTGGACCGCCGGTTGGATCGCCGTCTCCTGCCAGCGGTCAAGGGAGCGGCGCGTGAAGGCCTGCGAGATCAGGCCGCGGTGCCGACGGTGTTCGTCGCCGTCCATCCCGATGATGTTGCGGCCCCAGACTCGGCCGATGGTGTCCAGCCAGAATTTCGAGGACAACCGGTCGTCGGTGAGCGCTTGCTGGCAATGTTCGAAACTCAGAGCGCAAGAGAACGCCGCCTTGAAGGCCTCTTCCTTGCGGTAGTCCTCCTGGCCGAGCAGCTCGGCCTGCTTTCGCGGATGCACCGGTGCGCGCCGGCGCGCCTCCCCCAGCGGGCCGTACAGATCCACGATCCGCGAGCGCGGTGTCTCGGCCGCGGCGGACGCCACGTATGCGCTGTCGTCCGCGCCGCGGATGTACTCACGCAAATCGGAGCCGGTACTGGTGGTCATGATGGCTGCTCCCAAGGTAACGCCTCAACCGGCATGGAACTGAATAGCTTTCGTCTCGGTGAAGTCGTCTAGCACATCGCCGCCGAGCTCACGGCCGACACCCGACCGCTTGTAGCCGCCGAAGGGTGCCCACGGGCTCATCCCACCGGTGCCGCCGTTGATGCTGATGTTGCCGGTCTGAATCCTCTGCGCCATCGCGAAGGCCACAGCCGGATCGGCGGTCCATATCGCCCCGGAGAGGCCGTAGACGGAGTCGTTGGCGATCCGCACGGCCTCGTCGTCGTCGTCGAACGGGATCGCCACTCCCACCGGACCGAAGACCTCCTGCTGGGCCACCGTCATGCCGCTGTGCACGTCGGCCAGTAGCGTCGGCTCGTAGTAATAGCCGGTGTTCAGGTGCGGAGGCCGACGCCCGCCGGTTACCAGCCGCGCGCCCTGCTGCAACGCGCCCGCAACGTAGTTCTCGGCGCGAGTGCAGGCACTATCCCGAATCAACGGACCAACAATGGTGTGCGCATCGGTGGGATCGCCCACAGGCAAGCGCTGCAGCACCGCGGTGACGCCCTCGAGGTAGTCGTCATAGATCGAGCGGTGCACCAGATGCCGCGTCCACAACGCACAACCCTGACCGGAGAACAAAGTCAGTTCTTGGGCACCCCTGGCTACCACGGAATCGAGGTCGGCGTCTGCGCGCACGATCATCGCCGACTTTCCGCCGAGTTCGAGGGTGACGTGTTTGAGCATGTCCGACGCTTGCGCCATGACCTTGGCGCCGACCGCGTCAGATCCGGTGAACGTGACCATGTCCACCCGCGCATCGGTGGTCAGGTATTCACCCACGTCGACTCCACCGGTAACCACGTTGAGCACACCTGGGGGCAAGTCCGCTTCTTCGGCCGCGGCACCCAACAGCAGCGCCTCCAACGGCGTGAAATCCGAGGGCTTCAACACTACCGTGCAACCGGCGCCCAACGCGGGCCCGACCTTGAGGAGATTGACGAAGAAGGGAGCGTTGAACGGCGTGATCGCGGTGACCACTCCGCGCGGGGAACGCTGCACGACACCTGCCCCTAAAACGTTGGCGCCATGGCGATTCCGGAAGGTCGTGACCGGCAGCGGTCGCAGAGCCTCGAACGCGGCACATCGGTCGATAAAGAAGTCAAAAAGCCGCATAGGCGCGTCGAACTGACTGGGCCGCGCCACCGACACCGGAATGCCGGCTTCCGCGACCACCAACCTCACGATGTCGTCGGCCCAGCCGGCAAGCACGTCACGCAGTCGGCCCAGCGCGCTCGACCGTTGCGCGGGCGTCATTTTGGGCCATGGCCCGTCGTCGAACGCGCGGCGTGCGGCCGAGACGGCGGCGTCCGCGTCAGCGCGCGCGCCCCACGGGGCGGCGGTGATGGTTTCCTCGGTCGCCGGATTCAGCACCGGCGCGGCTGTTTCGGTTGGTCGCCACCCACCATTGACGAACAGGCCATGGTACTGAGATCTCGCTGGCGCGGCAGCGGTCGGCGTACTCATTCGACCCTGGTCACCACGCCCGACGCGCCGTCGACCTCGACCACATGGCCCGTCTTCAGCACCTTACTTCCGGTGAGAGTCCCTACCACACAAGGGATTCCAAATTCGCGAGCTACGACGGCGGCGTGTGACATTTCGCCGCCGGTGTCAACGATGACTGCCGCCGCATAGGCGAAGAATGGCGTCCATCCGGTGTCAGTGAACGCGCTAACCAACACTTCACCCGGTTCCAGCTCGTCCATGGAATCGACGGTGAGGACTCGCACCGCACCCTTGGCCAGGCCGGCCGAAACGGCAGTCCCGCGCAGCATTTCACCGGGCATCAGCTCGGTGTCGGTGCCCGCGTCCGGCGTCCACTCACCGACGAAGTTCAGCGGCGGGCGTTGGGTCTCCAGCCGTTTGCGTTCGGCACGCCGCCGCGCGATTACCGCTTTGGCGTCGGCCGGGGGATCTTTCAGTTCGGCCCGAACCAGATAGAACACATCATCGGGACTGTCGATCACCCCGCGCGCCGCCAGCCGGGTACCGATCTCACGCGCGATCAGCCGGTACTGGTGTGTCTGGCGAATGGTGGCGTCGCGGGCCGTTTCTCGCAACCGCTGGAACCGCGAACCCAGGGAAGCCAAGAGCCTCAGTCGCAGACCGAATTTCGGCGACTCATCCGCGGCGCGTTCGCGGCTCGCAAGCAGCTTGCCCACCACGTCCAGCAGCCGGTCGGGCGCGTCGGCGAACATCGCATTGGCCAGCTCGGTTTCCCGCGGTCCGCGGTGACCGTATTCGGTCACCACTTCATCGAGTTTGGCGATGAACCCGGGACGCTCGCGACGCAGAATCTCGGACGCCACCGCCGCCGAATTGTTGCGCAGTGTTTGCTCGATCAATGGGTCCGCCTTGGCGAGCTGTGCCAGCGCGTAGGCACCGCGGGCAACACCGGCGCTGGCGAGATCGTCTGTGCCACCGCGAATGCGGGTCGCGAAACCCTTTCCACCCTGCGACTGGATGAGGCCCATCAGCGGGACGACAAAAGACGAGGCCTGCGCGGCCCCCGACCAGGCATTGGCGACTTCGTCGCGGGTTCGTTGCAACCACCCGTACAGCTGTGCGTCGGACAGCTTCGCATAGTGCGCACTGTCCCGCGCCGACCGCCGGGCCTGGGCGTCGCTATCTCGTATCGCCCTGCCGAAGCCACTGAGCTGGATCGCCGCCAGCGGCAGTCGTTTGAGCATTTCCCAAGCGCCGGGCTTGTCGAACGACGGAACGTCGGCGCCGCCGCCCGTCCCGAATAGCATGTCCTGCCAGGCGGATGCGCCGCCACCCGGCATCACGGTCCCCATGGCGTAGACGACCGAGAGGTTCGCGTACACACCGTGCCCGAAAGCGCCGACCTGCTCTTGGCGAAGAGCTCGTTTGAGTTCGCCGTCGATCCGCAACACGTCGGCAGCTTGAGCGCCGGCGGCGCGCAGCGCGTCGATGGCCAACTCCAATGACAACGGCGTCATCGGACCCGGAAAGGCCTCCGACGTGTTCGCCGCCGTGAAAACCTGCCAGTTCGAATGCACCGACGTGTCGAATTCACCAGCGACACCGTCAGGCGCTGCGGGGCGGCGGTCGCTGTCGGTAGGTGGCTCAGGCACCCATCCCCAGGGCCAGCGCCACGGAACCGGCGTCTGTCGGGTGCCGAGGAAGACATGAGACCGGTTGGTGCGCCCGAAGTCCTCCACGCACTCCCGCGACGACCACGCGCAATGGAAACCGAACTCTTCGGTCAGCCGCGTGGTGTCCACCAGGGGGAAGTTCAGGAACGCCTCGACCGCGCCCGGATCGAGGGAAAACCACCCGCGGTCCCACAGAAAGCTGAGCACCGCATCGGCTCGCTTGGGCGAGACTTCTACGTAGCGTTTGCCGAGTATTTCGGCGATCTCTCGCATCTTGATCGTGTCAGGGGCGGCCAAATTGACTGGCCCGGACCACTCCGGACGGTCCAGCGCGTCGGCGAAGAACCGGGCAAGGTCGTCGGGGTGGACGAACTGGAACAGGTTCCGGCCGCCCTTCATGGCGAGGATGACCGGGGTGGCGAACCCTTCCTGGGTGACGCCGGTGGTACCCCGCCCCATGATGTTGGTCGCGCGCACCATGACGGCGCTGACCGACGACGCGGCGATCAGCGCTTCGGCCTCGGCTTTGTGCACGGAATAGATGTGCTTGCCGGAAGGACGGAGCCGGTCGCTCTCCTTGAGCAACGGTGGGTTGTCCGCGTTGGCCCCGTACCCCATCACCGAGGAAGCCGTCACCAGACGCGAGACTCCCGCACGCTCCATCGCCGTGATGACCGCCCGCGTGCCCCCGACGTCGATCGCGCGGGTGGCTTCGACGTCGTGCATCGGGTGCGTTGTCCACGCCAGATGGACAACCGCGTCAACACCGGACATCGCCGCGGCGACCGCGTCGGCGTCGCGAATGTCGGCGCTCACGTGACGGTACCGCGGCGACGGCAAGGAGTGCGAGCGCCGCGAAAGCCCGACAACGTCGTGACCACGGGCGAGGATCTCTGGGATGATGCACGAGCCGAAGTCCCCAGAGGCGCCGGTCACCATCACACGCATAAAAGTCGCCCGTCGTTGTAGTCCGTTCACCGAAAATCTATGGTGCACCACATCGCGCTGTCAATGGTCCGAGTAGAGATTCTCTAGATTCTTGGCCCATTGAGCGGGCTGGATTCGCCAACCGAGTCCGCATATAGATAATCTGAAGCTATGGCTGACTGCGTGGGTGATGTCCCGGCCCTTCTGGTGGACTTCGGCGGCGTGCTCACGGAGTCGGTCCTGGGCTCCTTCGACCGGAGCTGCCGGACTCATGGCGTCGACCCGGCCGGGTTCATCGCCGAGGTATTTTCCCCCGAGCACGCCGAGGACAGCCCTTTCGCATTGATCGAATTGGGCCGGATCTCCATCCCGGAGTTCCTCGACCGGATCACGCCGATCCTTTCCCGGCATGCCGTTGGCAACGCAGGTGAAGTGGACGGCGCCGCGTGGTTCCGGGGGGTCCAACAAACGACGCAAAACGTCGACCTGCAGATGGTGCGGGCGGTGCAGGCGCTAACGGATCGAGGTGTGCAAACGGCATTGGTCAGCAATTCATGGGGCCCCAGCGACGGGTATCCGTGGGGTCGCATGCCGCAGTTCTCCGAGGTCGTGGTGTCCTCGGAGGTGGGAATCCGCAAGCCGGACACCGCGATCTACGAGCTCGCCGCCGCGAAGCTCGGGCGGGCGCCGGACGACTGCGTATTCGTCGACGACGTCGAGATCAACCTGGTCCCGGCCCGCGCTCTGGGCATGGGCGCCATCCTGCACAAACGCCCGCACGACACTCTGGCACAACTACACCGAATCTACGGCTGAACCGTGCGAAGTCAGTAGAGGACGTCGAGGGTCCGGGTCTCGCCGGGCGTACCGCCGAGAAAACGCCGGGCGGTGGTCATGTGCTCGCGCCACGCCTGCTCCGCCCCCGGGCCGTCGCCCGTGCGGATGAGCTCCGCGATGTTCTCATAGCCGCGCAGCGCCCGCCGGTTTGCGCGATGGACCTCGTCGCTGTCCGGTCCCATTTCGGCCACGGCGTTGGCAAGCTCACGCTCGATGATCTCGGCGAGCATGCCAATAAGGGCGGTCAGCGTCCGATTGCCGGACAGCTCGACCAGTCTGACGTGGAAACGCACGCCGGCCAGGTGGAAAGACCGGGGATCAAGCGCCGCGGCCGCGCGCAGCTGGTCAAGCTCACGGTCAAGCGCGACACGCTGGATATCGGAGGCGGTCTCGGCCAGCCGCCGTATCGCGGCCGGTTCGATGGTCAGGCGCGCATCCCAGACATCGCCGATGGACGTGCCGGCAAGCATCAGCACCATGCCGAAAAGCCCTGCCGCGGCGTCAGGGCCGGGCAGGGTCACCTGAGCGCCGCCCGGGGGTCCGCGCCTGATGGTGACCAGCGAGTCTCCCTCCAACAACCGGAAGGCCTCGCGCAACGTCGGTCGCGATACCCCGAATTGGCGAATCAGTTCCGCTTCGGTGGGCAGCCAGTCGCCGTCGACGAGTTCACCGCGAGCGATCATCCGGCGGATTTGCGCGGCCACCTGGTCCGACATCTTCAAGGGTCGCACCCGTCGGTCACATCCGGTGGGCGAGAAGTTGTGATTAGTCACCAGTGCTCGGCTCCCGCTGGGCGAATCGTCGTGATGAAGCATAAGACCTAATCGATAGATCCTTTAGATAATTTTCCGAACCGTGCCGCACACGCCGCTGACGGGCACCCGACCGCCGGCCCACCTTGATTCGATAGAGTTTATCTAGATAAACTGTACGCTGCAGTGTCACTGACAGCCAGGAGACCACGTGGATCTGTCCTTCACCGACGAGGACTGCGCCTTTCGACGACAGGTGCGTACCTGGCTGCGGGACAACATTCCGACCGGCGAGCGCCCGCACGATTTCGAGGGCGCCCGGGCCTGGGACATGGCGTGGCAACGCCGCCAGTTCGACGGCGGCTACGGCGGCATCGCGTGGCCGTGGGAATACGGCGGCCAGGGACTGCCCCTGGTCCGGCAGCTGATCTGGTTCGAGGAGTATGCCAAGGCGGGCGGGCCCGACATCGGCTGCGGATTCGTCGGCGTGAATCACGGCGGGCCGACCCTCATCGCCCGCGGCAGCGAGGATCAGAAACGGCGGCATCTTCCCAAAATCCTTGAGGGCAATGAAGTTTGGTGCCAGGGGTTTTCGGAACCCGGCGCCGGCTCCGATCTCGCCGGCATCTCCACCAAGGGGTCCGTCGAAGGCGATGAGCTGGTGGTCAACGGCCAGAAGATCTGGACCAGCTATGCCCAGATGGCCGACTTCCAGGAACTATTGGTACGCACCGATCCCCAGTCGTCGCGGCACCGCGGCCTGACGTGGGTCATCTGCGACATGCACAGCCCGGGGATCACGGTCCGGCCCATCGTGTCGATGGACGGCTTGGCCGAGTTCTGCGAGGTGTTCTACGACGAGGTTCGTATTCCTCTCGACAACGTGGTTGGCAAGATCGGCGACGGCTGGTCGGTGGCGATGTCCACCCTCGGCTTCGAGCGGGGCACCGGTTTCATGAAGTTGCAGACGGAGCTGTCGGTGGCCCTGGAGCGGCTCATCGAGGACGCCGCGAGCCTGGGCGCGCTCGACGATTTGCGTGTCCGCGCCGAGCTTGGGGACCTGCGCGCCGACGTGCTGGCGATGCGGGCCATGACCTACGCGACGGTTTCCTCGGCGGCGCGAACCGATGTTCCCGGCCCCGAGGGGTCGATGATCAAGATCTTCTACGCCGACCTGTCGCAGCGGATTCACCGCACCCGCATGGAGGTCATCGGCGTTGATGGTCTCGACCGCGGCGGCAGATATGGCTACGACATCGGCGAGTACTTGTACTCCTACGCAAACACCATGGGCGGCGGCACATCTGAAGTCCAACGCGACATCGTCGGCGAACGCGTCCTCGGCCTCCCGCGGAACCGTTAGGAATCAGCGTGGACTTTCTTCCCGACGCCGATCAAGACGCCCTGATCGAAGCCACCCGTCAGTACATCGGGTCGCGGCTGCCGCTGACCGATTCCCTCGCCCGCCTGGACGACGTCCGGTGGAAGGAAATCACCGAGCTCGGATGGCTGGGGCTGGCCACCGAGGAGGACGCGGGCGGCGCCGGCGCGACACTTCTCGACGAGGTCTTCGTATTCCGGGAAATCGGGCGAGGACTCGTCCCGGGCCCGATCCTTACGACGCTGGCCGCCGCACGATTGGCGGCGTGGACAGGGCAGACCGCGCTGTCCACGGAGTTGATCGGCGGCCAGGCGCGAGTTGCGCGGGCCGTCCCACTGCCCGGGGACACCGACCGGCTGTTGGTGCTCGATGCGGAGGATTCGGTACTGGTCCTGGTGGTCGATCGGGACCGGGTCGCCCTCTACAGCACCCCCCAGCGGCTGGAACCGAGTGCCGGCCTTGAGGACGGAACGTCCGTGGGCCATGCGCGCCGAGCAGACCTCGGGCCCGCTTCGGTTGCCGACGACGACGGCCGAACCGTAGGCCGGCTGCGCCGCGTGTTGTCGATCCTGACATCTGCACAGCTGGCCGGTATCTGCGGAGCCACCCGAGATCTGGCAACCGAATACGCCAAGAACCGGGTTCAATTCGGCAAACCGATCGGCGCGTTCCAAGCGATCAAACACAAGTGCGCGGACATGGCGACCCAGGCGTTGGCCGCCGACAACGTGACCTTCTTCGCCGCGCTGACGGAGATGACAGGTGCGACGTCCGATTACCAATCCGATTACCAGGCCCTGGCGGCCGCCGCTTGTTGTCGGCGCGCCGCGTTTGCGAACTCCAGGGCCAACGTCCAGATCCATGGAGCAATGGGCTTCACTGTCGAAGACAGCGCCCACCGCTTCGTCAAACGAACCCATACCCTTTGCGCCACAGAGTCTTTCGACCAGGCAGCGGAAATGCTGGGTGGCCTGCCAAGTATGGAGACAAGTGAGGAAGCATGAGCGACGCCGAGCTGAAGACCGAAATCGTTGACGGCGTGGGTGTGGTGTCGTTCAACCGGCCACACCGCCACAACGCCGTCACCGACGCGCTTTTCGACGAAATGTGTTCAGCGTTGCGGAGCTATCTGGGCGACCGCGCGGTCCGGTGTGTATTGATCCGTGGCGAGGGCCGTTCGTTCTGTTCCGGGCGGGACAAGGCGGAGTTGGGCAAGCGCGCCAACGGCGAAGACGACTTCACTTTCGTCCGGGAACACCAACGGATTCGCCTGGAGGTGCTCGAATCGACGAAGCCGGTCGTCGCGGCGGTGCAGGGCGCCGCGTTGGGAGGCGGCTTCGAGATCGCGCTGTCCGCCGACATGCGGATCATTGCCGAGGACGCCATCTTCGGCCTGCCCGAGGTCGGACTGGGACTGGTGCCGGACACCGGCGGAACGCAGCTGTTGCCGGCGCTGGTGGGCCCGGCGCGCGCAAAATACCTGGTGCTCAGCGGTGCCCGTATCGACGCCCAAACCGCCTATGCGTGGGGACTTGCCGAGGCGGTCGTTCCCGTTGACGAACTCCACGAGCGTGCGATGACGTTGTGCCGTCAACTGGCGGCACAGCCGAGGCTGGCGATGTCGATGGGCAAGATGCTGGTCAACCAGGCCACGGCCGGTGATATTCGCAACGGCCTCGGGCAGGAACTGCTCGCTCAGACCGCGTTGTTCAATTCCGAGGAATATCGGCTCCTCAAGGGGGAGGCACTGCGGCAACGCCGAAACACTGCAGCCGACACAGCATCCGAAAGCGACGGACACTGAGATGCCGCTACCAGCACCACCTCCGGTCGGTACGGTGATGTTGCCCCCGGATACCTATGCCGGCCAGGTCGTCGTCGTTACCGGCGGTGGGACTGGGTTGGGCAAGGCGATGGCCGCCGAATTCGCCCGGTTGGGCGCGGCGGTGGCCGTCGCCAGCCGCAAGGCCGAACACCGCGAAAGCGGGGTACGGGCATTGACTGCCCTGGGCGCCAAGGCCATTGGTGTCGAGCTCGACGTGCGGGACGAGGGCGCCGTCGCAGCGACATTCGACCAGATCGAACGGGAACTGGGCCCCGCCGATGTCCTGATCAACAACGCCGCCGGGAACTTTCCTTCGCAGGCCGTCAAGATGTCCGCCAACGCCTGGCGCAGCGTCGTCGATATCGTGCTCAATGGCACGTTCCTGTGCAGCACCGAATTCGCCCGCCGGGCCATCGCGCGATCTGCTCCGGGCGTCATCCTCAACATCGGCGCAACCTACTCGTGGACGGGCGGTCCCGGCACCGCGCATTCGGCGGCCGCCAAAGCCGGCGTCACGAATCTGACACAGTCCCTGGCCGTCGAATGGGCGCCCAACGGCGTCCGCGTTAACTGCCTGGCACCCGGCCTGTTCCCGCACGAAGACTTACCGCCGGTGCTGCTGGCCCGACAGAACCCCGAAGTCGACGGCAAGCGCATTCCCGCCGGCCGCGTCGGGCAGCCGCACGAATTGGGCTGGGCCGCAACCTACCTCTGCTCACCGTATGCCGCCTACCTGACCGGTCACACCCTCGTCCTCGATGGCGCCAACTGGCTGCGTCGAGGCCTCACCATGCCCGAGTTCGTTCCCGTCGATGAACAATTCCCCTAGCGGTTCAGCCTTTCCGAAAGGACCACGGATCAGTGACGATCACTGCGGCCTCAGCCGACTTGGCCGCCAACGGTGCACCGCCGGTATGGGCGCCAGGGCAAGCGGACACGGTGACCGCTGTGCTGTCTCGCGCCGTCGAACAGTCACCCGACAAAGCGTTTCTCGACTTTGCCGGCGAGACATACACCTACTCGCAGATCTGGGACCTGTCGCTGCGGCGCGCCGCCGGTCTTGACCGGCTCGGCGTAGGCCCCGGCCAAACCGTGGTCTGCATCCTGGACAACAATGTCGACGCCATCGTTTCGTGGTTCGCCGCCAACTTCCTCGGAGCGGTGTGGGTGCCGGTCAACACAGCGCTCAAGGGCGAATACCTGCGTCACCAGATCGGCGACGCCGCAGGAGCGGTCGTGCTGGCCGAATCATGCTATGCCCAAAGGGTTTCCGATATCGCCCCGGATCTTCCCGATCTCGGGCACCTGGTGGTGCGCGGGACACCGCCCGAGTCCTGCGTATGCTCAGTGACCTCCTTAGACGCCATCACCCCCGAGAGGGGTTGGGCTGAACCCGTCGCGGTGGCCGCGCGTGATCTGGCGATGCTCATCTACACGTCCGGGACGACGGGCCCGTCCAAGGGCTGCATGATCAGCCACAACTACATTTGCAACGTCGCGAGGAACACCGCCGTCATGCGCAACCCTGCTTTCACGTTGTGGACGCCGTTGCCACTGTTTCATCTCAATGCAGCGGGCACCTCGGTGTTGGCGACGGCGGTGAACCAGACGACCGTCTCGATCGCCGAGCGATTCTCGCTGTCGCGGTTTTGGCCTGAAATCAGGCGGTCTGGGGCTCAGCAGGTTTCGATTCTCGGCATCATGATCACGCTCATCGCGACCATGCCCGACACGCCCGAGATGGCGGACTGTTTCGGGCAGATCGAACACGTGGGCGGCGCACCGTGGACTCCCGAACTGATTGACACCTGGAAGCACCGGTTCGGTGTGGGAAGCGCCGGAAATTCGGTCTTCGGGCTCACCGAGGCGTCATTCATCACGAGCAACCAGCAGGGTCTCACGGCACCGCTGGGTGCCTCGGGGCGCCGCAACGACGACTTCGACGTCCGCATCGTCGACGACAACGACGTCGAGGTTGCTCAGGGACAGGCCGGCGAGATCATCGTTCGCCCCCGCCGACCGCACGTCATGTTCGAGGGGTACTGGCGGCGGCCCGAAGCGACCATGGCCGTGTTGCGCAACTTGTGGTTTCACACCGGCGACATCGGACGCTTCGACGAAGGCGGGTGGTTCTGGTTCGTCGACCGCAAGAAGGACTATCTGCGGCGACGCGGCGAAAACATCTCCAGCTACGAGCTTGAACGTACCTTCCGCATCCATCCCGACATCGCCGATGTCGCGGTCCACGCCGTGCCGTCCGACCTCACCGAGGACGACGTCAAGGTGACGGCGGTTTGCCGCGACGGCGCCGACCTGACCGAAGAGCAGTTGTGCCGTTGGTGTTTGGACAAGCTGCCATATTTCGCCGTACCCCGGTACATCGAGTTCCGCGCCGAGCTACCCCGCAACGCCACGGGCAAAGTATTGAAGCATCGGTTGCGCGACGAGGGTGTCACCGCGGGCACGTGGGACATCACCGGCTCTGATATCGAGGTCGTGAAGCGATGAGCGGACAGCTTGTGGTCGGCCGAAAGGAGTCTGCGGGAATGACTGGTTTTGCAGCTTTCCAGCACCCACCCGTGGTCCTGCTCGACGGAACGGCGGCCCTGCCGCGAGACGTCCTCGGCAACAAGGGCTACGGCGTCAATGCCATGCGGCGCGAGGGCTTGCCGGTGCCACCGGCGTTCTGCATCACCACCGAAGTGTGTGCGCGCTACTTCGAGGAGCCCGACGCCACCACCGATTCCATCCGAGACGAGGTACGCGAAAAGCTGCGCTGGCTGGAAGCCGAGACTTCACGCGCGTTCGGAGCCGGACCGCGGCCGCTGCTGGTGAGCGTGCGCAGCGGCGCCGCGCTGTCGATGCCGGGGATGTTGGACACCGTTTTGGACCTCGGCATCGATGACAGCGTCGAGTCGGCCCTGGCCGAGCTGCACGGCCGCGAGTTCGCCAGCGATACCCGACGGCGATTCTGTCACATGTATCGGCGCATCGTGCTCGGTGACGAGAACGGCGAAGTGCCCGACGACCCCTTCGCCCAGTTGGGCGGCGCGATCGGCGCGGTCTTCAGGTCGTGGAACTCGCCCCGCGCCATCGCCTATCGAAAGCATCATGGACTCAGCGGAATCGGCGGCACTGCCGTAGTGGTGCAAGCGATGGTGTTCGGCAATATGGCGTCCAAATCGGGTACGGGCGTGGTGTTCTCGCGCAACCCGATGACCGGTGCCGACGAACCGTTCGGCGAGTGGCTGCCCGGCGGTCAGGGTGAGGATGTTGTTTCCGGCACCTTCGACGTCGAGCCGGTGTCGGCGCTCCGTGACGAGCAGCCGGCGATCCACGACGAGTTGATGAGGGCGGCCGGCACTCTCGAGCACATCGCCAAAGATGTTCAGGACATCGAGTTCACCGTTGAGCAAGGCAAGCTGTGGCTGCTGCAGACCCGGGTGGCCAAGCGGTCGGCGCAGGCCGCGGTGCGCTTGGCCCTGACACTTCGCGACGAAGGCTTGATCGACGATCTGGAGGCGCTGCGCCGGATCGACCCGGCGCAGATCGAGATGCTGCTGCGCCCCTTACTCCAGCCCGAGACACGCTTAGCCGCAAAGCTTTTGGCTAAGGGCTTACCCGCCTGCCCCGGCGTAGTATCCGGTACGGCCTACAGCGACGTCGACGAAGCAATCGATGCGGCCGAGGATGGCGAGGACGTCATCTTGGTGCGCTCTAGCACCAGTCCGGATGACATCCACGGAATGATGGCCGCGCTCGGCATCGTTACCGAGATCGGCGGCGCGACCAGTCATGCGGCCGTGGTGTCGCGCGAACTCCATCGGCCTTCGGTCGTGGGATGCGGCAGTGGGATCGCCCAGGCCCTCGCGGGCAAGCAGATCACGATCGACGGCACCGCGGGCGAAGTTCGCGAAGGCATTCTCGAGCTGACGGCGTGGTCTGAGGACGACACCCCCGACCTGGCGGAGCTCGGCAAGATAGCGCGCCGACACAGTTCGCTATGCGCGCATGCCGCCGGCGAATACCCGACGCTTGACGACAACACCGAAGCCGACGTACGTGCCGCGCTGGATGCCGGTCTGACCGAAGTAGTTTCGCCGCATCCGCTGATCACGATGCTGATCGCAGCGCGTTTGCAGGCCAACGTAATTCAGGGTTAGCTCTAGAGGAGGAAAGCATGGGTCGCGTCGAGGATAAGGTCGTCTTCATTACGGGCGCCGCCCGCGGCCAGGGCCGCAGCCACGCGGCGCATCTCGCCGAAGAGGGCGCCGACATCATTGCGGTGGACATCTGCGAGGACATCGCCAGCAACGACTACCCACTCGCGCGCCGCGAGGACCTCGACGAAACGGCCAAGCTCGTCGAGAAAACCGGCCGGCGCATCGTCTCCATCCAGGCTGACGTGCGTGATCGCGCGGCGCTGGCGAAGGCGCTGCGCGCCGGCGTCGCCGAATTGGGCAAGCTCGACGTCGTCGTGGCCAACGCGGGCATCTGCCCGCTGGGCGAAGATAAATCGGTGGACGCGTTCGTCGATGCAGTCGACGTCGACCTGATCGGGGTGATGAACGCCGTGCACGTCGCGTTGCCGCATCTGCACGACGGCGCATCGATCATCATGACCGGTTCCGTGGCGGGTCTGCTCTCGAGCGCATCCTCCGGATCCGGGCCACAGGGCCTGGGTGGCGCGGGCTACAACCTGGCCAAACGGGTGATTGTCGAATACAGCACGACGCTCGCGGTGAAGTTGGCGCCCAAGTCGATTCGCGTCAACGCCGTTCATCCGAGCAACTGCAACACCGACATGTTGCAGAGCGAACCGATGTACCGGACGTTCCGGCCCGATCTCGCCAACCCTACCGTCGAAGAGGCCGAAGTCGGCTTCCGATCGATGCAGGCGATGCCGATTCCGTGGGTGGAGCCGTCCGACATCTCCTATGCCGTCGTGTATCTCGCTTCCGACGAGTCGCGTTATGTCACCGGCATGCAGCTCAGGGTGGACGGCGGAGCCACCATCCAGCGGGGCCTCTAGGGTCGCTCAAGTCGAAGCCCGTCGCCCGCAAAGGCTCCGCACTCCGTATCCGTGTCGCTGCCGCTAAAGTGGATATCCGCCAATCCCGGCCGCATCACGAGCGGAGGTGGACACTTGATCCGCCGTTCACGGCGCACCGAGCCAGAGACGGCGCCGTCCTGGTTCACGGCCGCTATTGAACAGAGGCCGGAGCATTTCGACGTCGAAGTCGAAGGCTGCCGGATCCACCTGCGCGCCTGGGGCAGGACTGACCTATCGCCGTTGGTGCTCGTCCACGGTGGCGGCGCGCACTCGGGATGGTGGGATCACATCGCGCCGTTCTCGTCTCGCGCGCATCGCGTGATCGCGCTGGATCTGTCCGGACACGGCGATAGCGAATCCCGAGCGGCGTACGACCTACAGACCTGATCGCGGGAAGTGCTGGCGGTGCCCGCAGCCGCTGGAGCGTCGGGACAACCGACCATCGTCGGCCACAGCATGGGCGGGTGGGTGACCGCCACGGCCGCAACCGATCATGGCGAGCAGATCGACAGCATCGCCGTGATCGACTCGCCGCTGCGGAACACCGCGCCGGAGGCCGCTCGGCTTCGCAAACGCAAACACAGCGGGTATCGCACAAGGGATGAGATTGTCGCCCGCTTCACGGCAGTGCCGTCGCAGGAAGTGATCCTTCCCTACATCAAGCACCATCTCGCGGCCGAGTCGGTCCGCAAAACCGTGGACGGGTGGGTCTGGAAGTTCGATCGCGCGATCTTCGATGGCGAGCTCTTCGATGATGAGACGCCCGCCGACGAGGAGGTATTGGAAGATATGATGGCCCAGATGCCTTGCCGGGTAGGCTATCTGCGCTGCGAAGCCGGGCTGGTGTCGCCCGCCATGGCCGACCAGATCCGCTCCATCCTGCAGCTTAGAGGTCCGTTCATCGAGCTTGCCCAGGCCGGTCACCATCCCATGCTCGATCAACCGCTCCCACTGGTGGCTACCTTGCGCACACTGCTGGAGTTCTGGTCGATCACCTAACCGGCGGCGTTACCCGGCGCGTCTACCGAAGGCAGTCTCGAAGAACCTCGGCGATGTTCTGGGCCAAATGCTGGTCCCGCAAACCCGTTTGCAGCCCGTCGATCACAACAGGTAACGCCGCTTGCACCTCACGGGTCGGCCCGGGCAGGGCGATCAGCCTCGTCCACTCGACCTGGCCAACGCCGATGCGCACATGCGGCTTGACATGGCGCCCGTGCCCCACTGCGTAGGTGGCCAAAACCGCTGTCGCCAAACCGGGGTCGCAGCGTTGCAGTGCCTCGATCGTGCGGTCCTTGTCCTCGGCTCCTACGCCGCCGGTGGTGAGGACCACGCCAAAGCCTTCGGATACCAGTCGCAAGACTCGTCCAACGATGGCGTCCTCGTCGTCGACGACAGCACCCGCAGCGGTCACCTCGAATCCGGCGGCCCCCATGATGTCTTGAGCCACCATGACGTTGGTGTCCTTGATGTTGCCCGCGATTACCTCAGGACCCGTGGAAACCACGGCGACTCGCGACGACACATACGTGCGGAGCCGCTGGTCGATTTCGGTTGCCCGGGACAGTGTTTGGTCGACCTCGCCGGGCGGCGTTCCGATCATGCCCATGACGCCCCGAGAGTGCACGGACGCGTCGACAGCCACGGTGACACCGGCCACCTGACTCAGCGCCGCCAGGAGATGTGATTCCCGGCCCACAATGCTGGCGAGTTCCATTCTCGGTTTCAGCACGTCGAACACCACATGATCGTCGCGCGCGTCGGTCACGAACACAGCGTCCCCGACGAGATCCAATGCCCGTGCGGCCGAAGCGGCCAGCGAACGCAGATCGGCCCCGTCCAGCGTGACGCCGCGCACCCAGACCTCGGTCTTGTCAAGTAGTTCGACTTCAGGCATCGCCGACTCAGCTCGCCGAAGTCAGTGACACAGTGGGCAAGTCACGCTGGGCCAGCCATTTGGGCATCCGTACGTTCTCGACATCGTCGATCACTCGCGGGGCGACCTCGCGAAGAGCCTGGGCCAGCGATTCCGACACGTGCATGGCCCCGGGCAGCCCGTCGTAGACAAGAACGTTGTCGGAGTCGGCAATTGCCTTGGCCCGCCGGATCGCATCGGCAAGACCGTCGCTCACCTCGGCGGCGTCACCGATCCAGCATGCCGAGGGATCCTGCCGCAGCCAGTCCATGACCTGTGGGCTGGTGACGAAGGTGGGAACGCCCTTCAACAGGTACATATACGGCACTCCGCCGGCCATGTAGTTGATGACGAATGCCTTGATGTTGGTGTTCTCCCCCATCATGTACTGACCCAGCAACCCCCGGATCGACTCTGGCAGTAACACCGCATACAACGCGGGGTTGTCCAGGTCGAGCCAATCGGCGTTGGCGTAGTACAAGACGTCGAACGGTATTCCGCCGGCGTAGCTGTAGACCGTGCTGCCGTGACCGTCGAAAACGACCGTGACGTCCTTGACTTCGCACATGAGCCGGATGAGCACGGCGTAATTGCGGAAAATGTCGGTGGCCACGCGACGGTCCAGCCGTTCCAGGTCGTTGTCGGCGTCGACGTCGATGACCCCTTCGGGGCTGGTGTTGAGCACGAAGGTGGAGACGTACCGTTGTTGGATGTACGCGCTGTCGAACACCGCACGCGCGACCAGTTGGCCGGTCCGCGGTCCGTAACCGAAGTGGTAGGCCGAGCGCGTCTCGAGCCTGGTGTAGGCCATGCCGAAAGGTTTGAACAACCGATCCTGCATACGGTGCAGGTATCCCTCGCGCATCTCGGTGACATGGGTATGGATGAAGTGATCGCCCTGAAAAAGCGCCCGAGTCAAGTACATCGGCCCGACCCGGGTGTCGATCTCGACGCCTTGGCCGATCTGGGGGCATTCCTTCGCGTCACCGAAACGTCGTTCGAGATCGAAAATCCGCATCCAGTCCGGGTTTTCGATGTGGCCCATCGACTCGGCGATGCGCAGCCGCACCGTTGCCCCGGTCACCGTTTGGACGTGTCGCTGGATCTCTTCCAACATGGCCACATAGGCCATGCCCGACAGCGCGAAGCCGTGCGGATTGGCCACCAGATTGACCCGGCTGCCCTTCTTGATCTTCGACCAGTCCACACTTTCGAGCCGGGCGCGGGTGCGCTCCCGAACCTCCCCCTCGTCGGTGGGTCCCAGGCGGTGGTCGGGCGCCCAGATCGGTTCGGGCAGCCAGGGTGTCAGTTCGCGAATCGGCAATGTCACGATGCCGTCTAGGTCTGCGGCGCGAGTCGTGACTACGTCGGCGGGACGTCGGCCATTCCAGGTCGGCAGGAGCGGCGGGGCGGGCATCGGTTCGATCGACATGATCAGGCCTCATCCATCTTGAACAACATTGCGTTGACGTCCTTTTGCAGCCGCAGCTTTGGGTAGGCCGCCACCAATTCGGGGTCTACCTGACCGTCGGGACCGACGAAGTTCATCAGCCGGCCCGGTATTCCGTACCACTGATAGCCATTGCGCGGATTATGCGGCGCGTCACCGTGTCCCGCGGCAGCTAGCAACCGCAGGATCGGGTCCAGGCAGATTTCGGTGCATCCGGTGCGCGCTCCCGTTTGCCGCGCGACCGCCTCCGGCGTGTGGGCTCCATCCAGGATCGCGGCGGCCAACTCGCCGGCCAAGGTGTCTGTGCAAACACACACCAGCATGTCGGGCAGGAGCCCTACCTGCATGCACAGCTCGCCGACCTGCTCTGGGGACACGTCGGGCGGTGACGTTCCAACCTCGAAGGGCTCCTGAAGCGGGCGCATCACGATTGCATCGTCGGGGCACAGCTCCATGCAGTTCTGTGCGTTGTAGCAGATGTCGTCCTGGACGACGGCGATGTTCTTGCCGGGGCCGGGCTCGTCGGGATGCCTCGGGCGCATCGAAATCGCCACGGTGGGGCAGGTCAGGACGCACTTATTACATCCCGTGCACAGATCCTCGACAATCTCGGCCACCATCGCCACGCGCTTGGCCATGAACGTCTCCCAACCTTAATCCGGATTAAGTCGAGGGTAATTCGGACGCCATCCGTCCGTCAATGGCCGCAGCGGGTGGACTCGGCGACCGCACGTAGGCCACGAACATATCGACCAGCTGGTCGGTGAGGGCAGGCAAGGATTCGCCGGCCAGGCCGGTGTCGGTTCCCACCTCGACGCCCAGCAGAGTTGTCGTCAACAAGTCGGTGGCGGCCCGCACGTTGACGTCGGCACGGACCTCGCCACGCGCGATGCCCCGCTCGAGCACGTCGACCACGAAGCGTTCCCAGGCGGCGCGAGCCCGCTGGACGGCCCGCTTGACCCTCGGCGAGTCCGGGATGTGCAGCACGGCGTCATGCAGAATTCGCAGCCGGGCGTTGGGTGTAGTTGCCCAGCGGGACAACCGGATCCGCAACCGATCCTCCACCGGGGCCTCCGCGTCGTCGGTCACGAGCATGTCCTCGGCGTACTCGCGCGCTGTGGCCTCCAAGACCTGCTCGAGCAGATCGGTGCGGCTGGAGAAATGTGTGTAGAGCGCCGGAGCGGTCATGCCGGCGGATTCGGCGACGTGGGCCAGGGTAACGTCGGCCAAACCCCGGTGTGCCACCACCTGCTGGGCAATGCGGATCAACTGCTCGCGTCTGCCACTCGGCGGCGGCCGGTGTTCGAGATGGTTGGACGGCACCCGACGCGACGATGACGACTCGCGGCGCCCGAGCACCAAACCGGCTAGATTCCAGCAGTATTCGGCCACCTCGTCCTCAGGCGGCAGTTGCCCAGCGTGCAAGCGGGTCATGATATGGCTGAGCATGGTGCCGGTGATGATCTCCATGATTGTTCGCGCCGGCACACGTGGCGCGGGCTCACCGCGCTCCACCGCCCGATCGATCACCGTCGCACCGAGGGCGATCATGCCGTCCGAGGTCTCGGTGATCCACTGCCGGAAAGGCTCTGTCTCATCATGGAATTCGGTTGTCACCCGCATCATTGCGGCCCCATCGGACGACACGTACAGCCGCATCAGGGCGCGCGCATAGCCTGCGAGCTCAGCCTGGGCATCACCGAGATCCGGGATAGCCTCTGGCAACGGAATCGCGCGCAGCGCGTCGATCAGCAGCTCTTGCGGTGTTTCCCAACGTCGATACAGCGCCGGCTTTCCGATTCCGGCCTGTGCGGCCACGTTGGCGAACGTCACCTGCGACTTGCCTGACTCGCCGTAGATCAGCCGGGCCGCTTCGAAAGCCCGGCGTTCGACATCTGGATCCCTGGGCCGACCACTGCCCTGCCGAGGCTGCGACACATTCGGCTCCCGCCAGACACGCGACGCGGTCAACTTATCCCACCACCCCCGAGAGCGTCGACAAGGCGACGAACGCGCGTCCCGGCGCATACGGAACCTCATCGAGGGTGATCGAGCGCAATGCGGGAGCCGCACCGCGCATGACTCCGAGCACGTCATCCAATAACGTTGGTGTGAAACGTGATCGCGCTTCGGCGCCGGTCTCCACCAACACCGCGTTGCCGTTGATCCGGCACCGGACCACGTCGACCCCGGCGCGTTCACGCAACATGTCCTCCCCCCGGTCGACCGCGCGCAAGAGTTCAGCGGTGACCGCGGTGCCGGTGTAGAGCCGACTGGCCAGGCAAGGCGCTGCCGGTAGGTCATGCCAAGATCTGCCACGGCTTTGCGCCAGGGCGCGGATGTGAGCCTTGGTCATCTGCGCCTCGACGAACGGATGCCGCACATGGTGTTCCCGGGCGGCCGCCAGGCCCGGGCGGTACTCGCCCAGATCGTCTGTGTTCGCACCGCTCATGACGGTCCAGGTGCCATCGCGTCGGCGCGCCGTCGCGCAAACGCGGTCCAACTCGGTGTAGAGGTTCGATTTGCAGAAGTAACAGCGGTTGCGCGGGTTCGACAGGTAGTGCAGATCCTCGAACTCATGTGACTCCACCAGCTCCAGGCGCCATCCGAGATCGGCGGCGACCTGCTGCACGCGACGGGTCGCCGACGGCGGAACGGCCGGGGAGACCGAGTGGGCGATAGTCGTTGTGCGCGGACGTAGTTCGTGTGCGATGTCGGCCAGCAGCAGGCTGTCGACGCCACCGCTGCACGCGATGACGCGCCGCGGTGAGCTCCTCAGCACCCTCTCCAACACTGCGGCCAATTCGTCGAACTGCCGAGTCATCCGACCACCTCCAGGTGCAGGTCCCACAGGGGCGCATCGAGCACCGCGCGGCCGATGTCGACGATGTCCGCGCCCAGGCCGGCGATGCGCCGCAGCTGTGTCGCGTTCACCCCGCCGGCGTACGCGACCAGCACGTCGTCGCCGCGCGCGCGCAACGCCGTACTGACCGCCTCCAGATCGGCGAGTTCGCCGGTGTCGACCATGACCACCGCCGCTCCGGCGTCGACCGCTGCCAGCGCTTGCGCGACATCGACGACTTGGATGGACACCGGTCCGTTACCCAGATCCAGCGCGGCCGTCACCGCGGCCGCCACACCACCGAGCATCGCGACCTGGTTCTTGCCGACGTACACGAAGTCTCCGTCAAGGAGCCGATGGGACAAGCCGGCGGCGTCGAGGCCGGCTCGCAGAACGGGTTTGAGCGCCGCCGGTAGCTTCTTCCAGCCGCCGCACACTACCCGCAGTCCATCGGGTGCTGCCGCCTTGATCTCGGCTCCCCGCCGCGCGATCCCGCCCGCGAATCCCAGCACGCCAAGAACATGGTCTTCGGCCACCGAGATTTCCCACGCACTTCCCTCGATCAAGACAAGCGGCTGCCCGACGTCGGCTCGTTCCCCTTCGACGGCGACGATGTCCCACTGACCGGCCGGATCGCTCGAGGGACCGACGACCAAGCCGGTCCCCGCGACCAGGCCCGGTTCTGTCGGGCTCACCATCGCTCGGTAGCGACTGCCCAGCTTCGCGACCAGTTCCGCTGTGATGCGCCGAGGCGGGGCGGACATCACCTTCACGATTGTGTGACCTCCCGAACCTTTTGCTCGAATGCGTCCTGCGAAGCGGTCGGACGGACCGCCCGCAGCTTCATCAGCTTGGTCTTGTTGCCCTTCAGTTTTGCTTTGCCAGTGGCAATGGCCCGGACGCCGAGAACGAGGTTCTTCTCGATCAGTACGTCATGCGCCAACTGGGTCGTGGTGGTCAGCGTCGCCTCGGCGTCATCGGAGTAGCCGGGCTCGAACCAGCATCCGCGATAAGTCGCCTGCACGCCGGCATCCGCGACGTCGACATTGACCACCAAGCCGCGCAACGGCTCGGGCAGTTCGGGCTCGCCCTCGGCCAACAGGTCTTTGACCGCACCGAACCACTGCTCGCTGAGGAATGGATACTTCTCGGTCACGGCGCCTCCTGCGTCGTAATGGGCTGGCTGTCATGATGATTCATCCGCGCGCGCAGGTGCGCCCTCAGCCGGGCGGCGATCGGCTCGGCCAGCTCGGCTCGCCGCCTGCCCGCCCGCAGGTGCTCCAGCAGTATCGGCGCGGCCAGGTGAACTTCTTCATTCGGACCGGGCAGGGACACGATCACGCTGCCGTTCAACTCGCCCACACCGATGCGGATACCGGCCTTGACATGACGCGGATGACCGGAAGGGAAATAGGTGAGATACGGTGTCGCCGCCCGTGGGTCGACCTTGAGCAAGGCCTCGATGGTGTGGTCCTTGCTTTCGGCGCCTACACCCCCGGTCGTGACCACCACACCGTAACCCGCCTCCACAGCGGTCCGGATGCGCCCCGCGATCAGGTCACAGTCGTCTCGTATCGTGCCGCCGAACGACACGTCGTAGCCGTCGCCGAACGCATCGCTGAGTGTTTGGCGGTTGGTGTCCTCGATTTCGCCGCGATCGACTTCAGCGCCGGTCGACAGCACACACACCCGTCGGCTGATCCGCGCCGCGATACCCTCTCCCGCGGCGCGCGCCTCGGCCAGCGCCGCCTGCAACACGCTCGGATCGGCGGGGATCCAGCCAAGTACACCGTTCGACGTGATTCGCGCATTGGCTTGCAACGCCACGCCCGGCACCTCGGCCAGACCCTGGCGGATCGCGTCCCAGCGGCCGACGAGTTGGTGGGCATACAACTGGGGCCGCAGGATGTCGAACGTGACGACGTCGGCCAGTACGTCGGTGACGAGGACCTCCTCGTTCGGCAGGTCCAGCGCGCGTGCCACGGCGGTTGCCAGGGCCCCGAGATTGGCCTCGCGAAGCTGCACGCCTTCCACCCGGAGCTCTCGCTTGTCGAGCAGGTCGAGAGTCAGACCTTCCTGAAAATTGGGGTCTATCTCAGGCACCGCCGACCCCCATGGCGACCGGATCCAGCCCACGCTGCTTGAGGTACTTCGGCAATAGCTCTTGGTCGACGAGCCGGCTGCATTCGGGCGCGTTCGCCAGCAGTTGCTCTCCCATGGAAGGGGTCAGGTTGATGGCGCCGTAGCTGCCGTCGAAACAGATCAAATTATTTGATCCGCCCCCTCTTTCGCGCGCCATCTCGACCGCCTGGAACAGGTCTTCGGCCACTTCCGCATACTCCAGAAAGTCCGGGTTGGCGAAGTCGCGTGCCATGACGTCGGCCATGGCGCGATCGGCGATCACCGTCGGGTAAACCATCGGCAACGCCAGCACGGTGAGGCCGATCAGCGTGTGGTTCAGCACCAGCGCCTTGATTCCCAGCGATACGTTGCCGCCCACCAGATGTTCGGTGTCGGCGGTATCGTCCGGCAAGTCGAGGTCCCACCAGTCGCGCCCATTGAAGAACAGCTGGCCGAAAATCATTCCGCCGGCGTGGATGTAGTAGGGCCACTTGGCGCCATCGATGATCGGAATGCAGTCCTCGACGGTCCGCAACAGCGCCAGCATCTTGCCGTATGACCGAAGCATGTCGGCAGTGGTGCGTGCGCCAAGGTCATCTAGCCCGTTGCCCGCGTCCACACCCGTGAGCCCGTCGGGGGAACTCTTCATCACCACCGAGAAGGCGAGCTTGCTGCGGACGAAGTCCGAATCGGCGACGGCTCGACCGATCAGGTTGCCGGTGCGCGGTCCCATCTGCATGTGGAAGATCGAACGAGTTTCCATGCGGGCGTAGGACATTCCGAACGGCTTGGTGATGCGGTCGATGGCGCGATGTGCATAGACCTCGCGTGGATCGTCGTAGTGGGTGTGGATGATCCAGTCGGCGTTGTAGATCGTTCGGATCCCGTACAGGGGCCCGAGCACGGTATCGATCTGGACGCCCGCGTCGAGGGGGTTGGCGCCGACGACTTTGCCTGCGTACCGCTTGTCGAGGCCGAAGTAGTCGATCAGCTCCTGGGGTTCCTTGCGCCCGTGCCACGCGATGACCACCAGCTTGACGTTCTGGCATCCTGTGCGTGCGACGATCTCGTCGCGGATTGCTCCCAACATTTCGGCGTAGCCGAACCCGCCATCCATTCCGAATCCGTGCTCCGAGCAGATGACGTTGACGCGATGATTGGGCTTGATCATCGTCATGTCCACTGACACAAGCGCATCCAAGGTCGCGCGACGCATCGGTGCGCCGTCCTCGCCGTGCCGGAATATGGCCGGCGGAATGTCGGGAAACAGTTCGGTGACCGGAAGCGACACCATCCCCGGCACATCTTTGGCGCGCAGCGGGCGAACCGGCGGACCATAGATCGACGGCACAATCGCCGGCGGTTCGACGGGCGAGTTGAAGGTCGTACTACCTGCCGTGATCGTCATCGGAGTGCCCCCTCGGCGTCAGAAATCCACATCGGCTTCGACTGTTTCCCTGCGGCGCCACTCCTGCTCGGTGCGTATCTTGAACAAGGGGTACCGAGCGTCCAATTCGGGATCGATGTCCATCAACGACTGGTCGCTCGCGTACCGGCGCAGTTTCGAGGTGGTGTGGGCGTTTCCGGTGCCAGCCATGACCAGTCGCCGCAGCGGAACGCTGCAGTACATCAGACAACCAGCCTGCACCCCAATTCGCAGCGACACTTCCTCGTAGGTGCTCGCGCCTTGGAGGATGGTCGCGGCGATTTCCTGCGCAGTGGTATTCGCGCAGGTGCAGACCAAATGGCTGGGTGCCATGTCGGCGGCACGGCAGAGTTCCTTCACCGCTTCGGGGTCGACGTCTGCTGGATCGAATTCCTGCACGATGGGTTCGTCGCGGTTGATCGTCCGCAAGGCGTCGTCATCGCAGGAATCGATGCACCGCATGCAGGCGATGCACTTCTCGTTGTCGACAACCGCCAGCGCCTTGGTTTTTGGGCCGACCATGACGATCGCCTCGGTCGGGCAGACTCGTTCGCAGCGATAGCAGCCGGTGCAGTTCTCGTCGATCACCTCGATGCCGATTTGAATCGTGTTCACTCGCCGGCCCCTCTTGATACGTACTGATTTAGTCCGTAATCTACATCACAGCATGAGTAACACCAATGCGTATGTCAACAACCGGGCGGGCGCCGAAGCGACCGGGATGCTGGTCTACGACTGCGACCGCGCAGCGCGGATCGGCATGCCGGAGGCGGTGTTCTGCCTCAACAAACCCATCGACGATGTGGTGCGGATCGTCGAACGCCTCGATGCGCCCGATATTGGGCCGGTGCTGTTCACCCGAATGTGCGAGGAGCAATACGACGCGGTGACTAACCGGACCGATGCGACGCTGGACTACGACCCGCTGTCGCAGACGGCCTTTCTCAACGGCTGCTTGGCAGAGCGGGACACCCGAGTGGGCATCGTTGCAGCCGGCACTTCGGATCGGGCGGTGGCGTTGGAGGCCCAGCGAACGCTGCAGTTCCTGGGCATCAGTAGCCGGCTACACATTGACGTTGGCGTAGCCGGGCTCTGGCGCCTACTCGACCGGGTCGACGAGCTCCGCACCGAGCAGGTGCTGATCGTGGTCGCCGGAATGGATGCCGCACTGGCCTCAGTGGTCGGCGGGCTGGTGGGTTGCCCGATCATCGCGGTGCCGACATCGACCGGCTACGGCGCCACCCACAACGGTCAGACGGCGCTGAACGCCATGCTGGCAAGTTGTGCCCAGGGCGTGCTGGTGACCAACATCGACAACGGTTTCGGCGCGGCGTGCGGCGCGGCGCGAATCCTGGCGATGAAATGACATCCACGCTCTACTTGGATTGCGCCGGCGGTATCGCCGGCGACATGCTGCTGTCCGCGTTGATCGACGCCGGCGCATCGCTCGATGCGATCCGCTCCCGACTCCCGGTGAGTGGTGTCGAGCTCGACGTGCACACCACGCAACGCCACGGCATCTTGGGCACCGTGCTGACGGTGGCGGCGCCGCATGAGCACGCTCATCGCCGCTGGGGAGACATTCGCCAAATCATTGACTCGAGCTCGCTGTCTGCGCGCGCAAAGGACCGCGCGCACAAGACGTTTGCACTACTGGCCCACGCCGAGGGCCGGGTCCATCGGATCTCACCGGAAGAGGTGACCTTCCATGAAGTCGGGGCGATCGACGCCATCGTCGACATCTGTGGTGTCGCCTTGGCGCTGGACGAGCTCGGCGTGGACCAGGTCGTCTGCTCACCGCTCCCGCTGGGACACGGCACCATCAAGAGTGCGCACGGAGTACTCCCGTTGCCCGCACCCGCAACTTTGGAAATCCTCTGCGGCGCAGAGACTTACGGAGTCGACATCAAGGGCGAGACAGTCACGCCGACCGGGGCCGCCCTGGCCGCATCGTTGAGTCACCGATTCGGTGCGATGCCGGCGATGACGTTATCGGTCATCGGAACCGGTGCCGGCAACGCTGATTGGCCCGCTGTGCCCAACGTCGTACGGGCATTGCTGGGTCAGCCGAATTCCCCTGCGACGGAGCCGGGTCGAGCGGCGTTGATATTGGAGACCAATCTGGACGACATGCTGCCGGAATGGGTGCCCGACGTCATGGAGGCGTGCCTGAATGCCGGCGCCCACGATGCCTGGACCACGCCGGCGGCAATGAAGCAAGGTCGCCCCGGAATCACGCTCTCTGCGCTGGTCTCTACGTCATCCGAACGAGCGGTTGCCGAGGCGATCTTGCGTCACACCACCACTCTCGGGGTACGCGTCCGAAAAGTGGAACATCGATGGGCCCTGGAGCGCAGATTCGACAGCGTCACCGTCGACGGTCACGATATCCAAGTGAAATTGGGTCTGCTCAACGGCGAGATCGTCAACGCCAAACCCGAGCACCGAGATTGCGTGCGGGCCGCGAAAGCGACTGGGCGCAGCGTGAAGTCCGTGTGGGCTCAGGCCCTCGGGGCGGCTCAGTCGCAATTTTTGCTACCAGTGGTTGCCGACTAGCGCCCGGTCCACCTCGGAGCCCGCTTTTCCAAGAAGGCTTGCGGGCCTTCGATAGCATCGGCACTGCCGGTGACAGCCGGAAGCTCGGCGTCTATCACGCGCCAGCCGAGTTCCTCGCCGGCGAAATGACCACCACTGATGACGCGCCCGACCGCCTTGGTGGCCCGAACCGCCAACGGCGCGTTGGCCGCGATGAGTTCGGCTATCGCCATGGCGCGCGGTAGCACCTCCGGAGCGGGCACGACTTCGTTGACCAGGCCCCACCGCTCGGCCGTGCCGGCGTCCATCGGCTCGCCGGTCAACATGGTGTACATCGCGACCTTGCCCGGCACCGCGGCCGGCAGGCGAAGCGGTCCGCCGGCGGCGGCCAACAGTCCGCGTTTGACCTCGGGCATCCCGAAAGTGGCACCGCTGGAGGCCACCGCGATATCACACGCGAGTACGACCTCGAATCCGCCGCCCAGGGCAAAACCGTTGACAGCAGCAATAACCGGCGTCTTGACCGGCTGACGGACCATGCCCAGAAAGCTCCATTCCGGGTGATCCGGGTGCAGCGGCGGTTCGCCTCGCGCCACGCCGGCCAGATCGGCGCCGGCGCAAAACGAGCGCTCGCCCGCGCCGGTGATCACCACCGCGCGCACGGACCGGTCGGACTCGGCGGCGTGCAAAGCGCCGCCGACGATCGCGGCCATCTCGACGGTGGCGGCGTTACGAGCCTCCGGTCGGTTCAACGTCAGGACCAGCACGCCGTCGCGCTGGTCCACCAGCACCGGCGCAGCTACTGCCCCATTACCCACCTCGTGCACCTCCCACCACGTTACCGAGCATTATCTAGATTCATAATATGTTTCGGCGCTGGCGTATCGAACTTCGAACCGGCCCGCGAAAAGCGATGAGGATTCGGTAAGCGACGACCCGAGTACCGCATCCACCGGGCTGACTCGCAGTCCCCGGGCGGAACGGGTCAGCCTTAGCCGCGAAAGCTCGCGGCCGCGGCTGAAGCCGTACGCATGCGCATCAAAGAGCTTGTAAGAGAGCGCTTTTAGATCGGCAGTCGCCCGGGGCAAGTCACCGGCGGCAGGAGCGAGCACGCTGGGGCAGGGCTTCGCTTTGGGGCCGGTTGGCACCGCGCCAAGAATATAGATAATTACTACCCCGACGCATTGACTTTCGGACGTGATCGGTCTTACAGTCGTCGCGAGCACCAACTCGATGCGAGGAGACGCGATGCGTTCGTCCGCCGACCCGACACACGGCGGGATGTGCTGAGACGTGGCCACCGTTTACCACGGACGACCCATCGAGCCCTACCGCCTCGGGGTGCTGATCGACCTTCCCGAACACCCCGGCCTCAGCGACTGCTGGCCTGACGCCGTACGTCTGGCTTGCGAGGAGGCCAAGGCTCGCGGACTGCTCGAACGCGACGTCGAGGTGGTGGTGCGCGAGGTCTACGCGCAGCCCTGGGCCTCCGCGCATGGCCTCATCAAGGCTTACCGCGAGCTGGTTGAGGACGCGGAGGTGCTCGGCGTCGTCGGCCCGTTCACCTCTGACAACTGCCTGGCGCTGCTGCCCGAGATCGAGCGCCTCAAGGTGCCCACCGCAACGATCTGCGGGTCCACCCGCTTCGTGGGTGACTACGCCTATGCCTTCGCCAACGGAGGTTTGGCCGACGAGCCCGCCGTGATGGCGGCCTGGCTGGAGGCGAACGGACACCGCAGGATCGCCGTGCTGCGCGAGCGCACCCAGATCGGCGAGGAGTACGCCGAGTTCTTCCGCTACGAGCTGCAGAGCCACAACCTGGTCGTCACGGCCGAGCCACCGGTGTACCCGGCGACCAGTGTCGAGGAGCTGGTCGAGGCCCTCGGCGTCTGCCGCGACTCCAAGCCGGATGCGCTGGTGTACCTCGGCCTCGGTGGGGTCAACCAATGGGTTCGACCGGCGCTCGAGCAGATCGGATGGGACCCGCCACGCATCCAGACCACCGCCTTCGTAAGCGCAACGTACAGCGAAGAACGCGCGCAGCGCCTCGAGGGCTGGGTCGGTGTAGACCAATACGACGAACGCAACGAGGTGTTCGCGGCCGTGCGCGAAAGGTTCCGCACGCGTTTCGGCTACGACTACGCAACCTCCGGGTTGTCGACGGGCTACGACATCGGCCACGCCTTCGCACTCGCGCTCGGCAGGATGCGCTACGCCACGCCGACCGCCCTGCGCGACGCCATGGACACCCTGCGCCGCATTGCCGCGTGTACCGGCGGGCCCGGCACGATCATCACGCTCGGACCGTCCGACCATCGCGCCTACAAGGGCGCCGACTTCCTGGTATTGCGCCGCGCCGAGGGCGGATCCACAACGCTAGAAGGTGTCGCTCCGGTCGTCCCGTGGCAGCAGCCGTCATGAGGATAGCGGTCACCGGTGCCAGCGGCGTTTTCGGGCGCGGCATCGCCGCCCGGTTGCGCTCCGAGGGGCACGAGGTGGTGGGCCTGGCCCGGCACCGGCCCCGAAACTGGTTCTCTGACAGCGACTTTATCGAGGGCGATATCCGCGACGCGGGTAGCGTGGCGCGCGCGGTCAACGGCGCGGACGTCGTCGCCCACTGCGCCTGGGTCGTCAATTCCAACCCCGACGAGAATCTCACGCGTGAGATAAACATCGGCGGCACGCAGAACGTCCTCGATGCGATGGACCAATCGGGCACGCGCCGAATCGTTTTCGCGTCCTCTGTGCTCGCTTACGGAGCCCAATCTGGAGGCGGCGGACGTCTCCGCGAAGAGGACCCCCTGGCGCCCTCCCCCGATCACTTCTACGCGTTCCACAAGGCGCAGGTGGAAGGCATGCTCTCGGAGTCGGGCAACGAGTGGGTCGCGATCCGTCCCGGCATCGTAGTCGGACGCGACGTCGACAACACCGTCATGCGTCTGCTGGGTTCGCCGGCGTTCCCGAACGTCGATGGTTCCGCGGACCGGCCGATGCAAATCGTGCACACCGATGACGTACACCGGCTTTTCGTGCGCGCGGTCCTCGGAGACGAAACCGGGGCGGTCAACCTGGCCGCCGCAGGTGAACCCACCGTCCGGGACATCACGACGAAGCTCGGCCGTCGACTGTTCCCCGCGAGCAAAAGGCTGATCGACGCCGGACTCGGTGCGCTCTATCGTCGCGAACTTGTCGAGGCGTCTCCTGCCGAGTTCGAGCTGTTGTTGAACTTCCCGATCATGGACACCAGCCGGCTGGTGGACGACTGGGGCTACACGCCCGCCTGGAATGCCGCGGAGTGCCTGGACGACTTCGAACTGGCGGTGCGCGGCCGAATCGTCCTCGGCAAGAAGGTCTTCAGCCTGCCCTGGCGGACGCCGCTAATGCACGACCTGCCCTCCGTCGACGAGGCACCGGCCGACGGAGTTCCGTTGCATCCCGCTGGGCCAGACGGTCTCAACGGCGAATTCGACAGTCCGATCGACCCCCGGTTTCCGACGTACGTTGCCACCAATCTGTCCGAGGCGTTGCCGGGACCGTTCTCTGCGGCGTCCGCGTCGGCCACCGTGCGAGGGCTGCGTGCGGGCGGTGCGTCAATCGCCCAGCGGCTGCGGCTGCCCGGGGTCATCGGACGCGAAATCGCGACCAGGTCCGTCGGCACGTTCGCACACCGCGTGTACGGCGGCGTGACCTCGGTGTACTACATGGCGACGTCAATGCCGGGCACCAATCCCGACAGCATGATCGACCACTTCTTCGGGCGTGAACTCGGCGATACGCCGGTCTTCGGTTCCGAGCGGCCGCGGCAAGACAAGCGCAGCATCCGTCGGCGATTGCAGGATCTACTGCTCGTCGGTCTGACCGGTGTCGGGCTGGTAGCCGGATCGACATCCGAGTCACGTGTCTACGTCGGCGACATCGATCGTCTTGAGGGCCTCGTGCCCGCCGACCTGACCCCACTCGACGACAATCGGCTGGAGAGCCTCATCCTGCTGGCCCGCGATTTCGTTGTGTACGGCTGGGTCCTGTCGTCCTGGGGTGCGCTGCTCTGCACGGCAACCGCCACGGCCGCTGCACGCTTGGGCGGCGGTGAGTTGCCGACCCCGGGTCAGGGTGTGGCCAGCGGCCGGGCGCTCGCGAGCCTTCGGCGGCTGGCCGACATGGCCCGCGCCGACCCCCAAGCGGTGGAAGCGCTTTCGACCGAACACGACGTGCTCGCCACAATTCAGGAGCGCGCACCGGAGCTGTATCGGGCGATCCGGGATGAATTGTCCAAGGTCGGGCATCGTGGGCCGGCCGAGTGCGAGTTGCGCTCCGCCAGCTACGCTGACGACCCCGAGCAGTTCGCCCGGATGATCGCGAAGTTGGTCACGCACCAGAAGGAAATGTCTGACGGGTGCCAACTGGTATCCGTGGCGCCTGTCCACGACCGGCTGGCTCAGCGGCTCGCGGCGCGACAACTGCGAGACCGAGAAGTGCGTCGCGACAAGGTTGTTCGAGCCACCGCGATCTTGCGCCGGTTGCTGCGCGAACATGGCCGTCGGCTTGTCGAGCGCGACATACTCGATCAGGTTGACGACGTTTTTTTCTTCCAGGTCGACGAGCTAGAGGCGCTGGCGGCCGACGCCCGCGGGCTGGTGGCGCGCCGACGCGCCGAGATGGCGCGGCTTGCCGATGTGTGGCCGGTGTCGGCGTTCAGCGAATCATGGACCATGGCGGCCGACGTGTCGGAACTGCGGCCCGGGCAGGTGTTGCAGGGTCTGGGGGTGAGCGGCGGGTGCGTCAAAGGGCGGGTACGCATCGTCGATCAGCACACGATCGACGACCTACAGCCCGGCGAAGTCCTGGTGGCCGAGGTCACCGATGTGGGATACACCCCGGCATTCGCCTACGCCGGCGCCGTGGTCACCAATCTGGGCGGCCCGATGTCGCATGCGGCCATCGTGGCACGGGAGTTCGGAGTCACCTGCGTGGTCGACGCACGTAACGCCACCCGCCGACTGCCCGCTGGCGCGCTGGTGGAGGTATCCGGATCCACCGGGGAGATAAGGGTTTTGGAGGCGGCCCTGGAATCCCCGGCAGGGGCCGCGCACAGCTCACTGTAAAAACAGGCCCAACAGGAATGAGAGATGCGATGTTCCATGATCATCTGAGCACGAGCGGACACTATGGATTCCAGCCGGTGGCGACGTTTATCGAGCCCGCGGCCAGCGCACACTGGAACGACGTGGCCGGGATCAAGATGGACATGCAGTACTTCTATGGTTCGGTGCGTTCGGAAGCCGGCGACTACTGGTGGCCGATCCGCGGCTTCTACAGCGATCGGGCACGCTTCCTGCACCTTTCAGAATCCAAGATCGGGGGGGACTTCATCTATGCCACCGACGAAACCAGTTCGTACGGCGGTCCGGTGGAACACCGCCACCGCGACGGCCGATACGAGGTCGTGACCCCCGAGGGCCAGACGTTGATGGCGGTCGACGATTCCCGGATGGAGTGGAACGACGGCACCGAACTGTCGATGACCGGTGAGCTGGTGGGGCCCGGACTTCAGTTCTTTACGCCCGACGAAGACGACCCCCTGCTCTACACCTCGCGCCTCTTCCGAGCCACGGGGACGATCAAAGGTATTCCCGTAACGGGCCTGGTTTTTCACGACAGCATGCATTCGAAGCCCGGTCGGCAATTCATGAGCGGGCCGGTGATCACCAAACTGGAGACCGCATGGGTCGCGTTCGCCACCGAGTTCGAGGACGGTGAGGTGCACTCCGGACATTTGGTGCATGGGACCGAAGGTTTCAACCTGATGATCATTCACCGCACCGACGGACCTCCGTTGATCGCGCGCGACATCGTGGTGGAGGCTGAACTCGACGCTGATGCGATGTCGGACAGTGCGTTTCCGGCGAAGGTGAGCTACACCGGCGGCGGGGAGACCTGGGTGTGGGAAGCCGCGCCCGGCGGGCGTTGCCCGGTGCGCAAGGACCTGCCGCCCGGGCATAGGTGGCGCCAGGGCTGGGCGCACCACGTTGATGAGCAGCGCCGCCCCAAGACCACCGAAGCGCTGATGGAGACGTACAACGGGCGGCTGCTGGACACGGGCGCGCTGCGCGAGAAGGTGGCGCCGTGAGTTCTGGCGCGCCACCCGCGTGGAAGTGGCCGTCGCGACGGCGCGGCAACTTCGATTTCCGAAGCCTGGTCAGCACATGCGAATTCGCCGCCCGCGACGCATGGTGCGAACGCGAGTTCTTCGGACTCCGTCCGATGGCGACCTATTGGTGGAGCTGCCTGACCGACGACGACGGCAACTTCTTGGCACCGATGCGCAAGGTGAACACCGAATTGTCCGGTGGCCTCCAACTTTCGTCCAACGTGGACGCGGACAATCTCGAGATCGCGCCGGAGGCCTTCGAGTCGTCACAGCGAGGTGCCGGGGCGCGATGGACGTTGAACGATGACGAAACGTCGTTTCGCGTTGCGGCGCAACCCACCCCGTCCACCCAACCGTTCGAGATCACCATCTCCGACGACGAGCTGGCATGGACCGAAGGCGACCTGCTCGACCTGCGTGGTCCCCGGCTGGGGCTCGGGTATCAGTGGTACACCCCCAACATCGACGAACGCGGCGGAAACCTCTACGCCTCCCAGCCCTTTCGTGTGACTGGTCATGTCCGGGACCGCGAGGTCCGCGGGTTCGTCTCGATGGACAACTTCTATGGGCCGACCGGTCAGGTCTACAACAACGGCCCGATCTTCAACGTGGTCGAGTTGGCGTGGGTGACCTTCGCCAACATCTACGACGACGGCACGCACGAATTCGGGGCGCTGTGCCTTGGCAAGGAGCACTGGGGTTTTGCCGTCGTCGCCGACCACAACGGCCCGATCGTCGAAACCACCGAACTTCACGCCGAAGTGCAACTCGACCCCGACAAGTACGTCGAGACCGCCGAATACACGGCCGGCGACACGCAATGGCGATTCACCGCGGCCAAGCGTGGTCAGATGCGCTCATTGGCCGCCGCTCGCGGCGATGCCTACCACGGCCAGGCCGGGTCGGTGCGGCGGATCGGCGACGATCGGGTACCCGAAACGTCGCTCGGATGGATCGAAACCTTCCCGCTCAACGGTCTGGACCCGCGATTCCACGGACCGCGGCGCTAACCGCTTCGATGCCAAATCCATTGCAGCGGTGTGCTTCTACACCGTGCCCTTGCTACCGGAAGCCGCATCGACTATCGTCCTCATTAAATATAACGTGCGATATATTAGCCCTGGGGAGGGTAGATGTCGATCTCGACATATGGTGATTTCGACTTTCAAACGGTCGTGGACTCCTACGACCCGAAATTGGCGGACCTACAGCCACATCACCAACGCCACGGATTGAGCCTGCAGGTGCAGTACTTCTATGGGGGCTTGCGCGATGCCGACGGCGTGATGTGGGCCGTGGAAAGGAAATTCATCGGCCCGATGACCGGCGGGCTGTGGCTGATGAACGATTCGAGCGGCGACTTGAATCTGCATCCCGGCGCACTGATCTCGGCACGTGGCGAGTCGATCAGGAAGATCGAGCCGTCCCGGCGTGTGTGGCAAAACCATCTGATGCACACCATGTCCGAGAAGTTCGGCATCGCGAGCGAGCCGCTCGAGCTCGCCATCGACGATGACGGCATCCGATGGTCGGAGGGGAAGCTGCTCGACGTGGCCGGTCCCCTGCAGGGACCGGGATTTCAATTCTACGCCCCCGCGCGTGACGAACCGCTCTTCTACACCACACAGGTCTACTGGGTCACCGGCACGATCGACGGCAAACCGGTCGAAGGGTTCATCGGACTCGACCACGGCTACTGGACGCACGGCATGGAGTGGAAGGAATATCGCTACTTCGGCGACCTCGAGATCTCCTGGGAGGTCTTCGGTAACAAGTTCACCGACGGGACCGTGGAGTACGGCGTCATCGTCAAGGGACGGCGCGGCTGGTCGGGCGCGGCGACATTCGAGTCGGGGAAACTCGTCGCCAAGACCGACGAGGTGGGAGCCAGCTACGATCTCGATGACGAAGGCTTCATCAACACCGCCAAATTCGGCATCGGCAGCCACGGCTACACGTTCACCGGCAGCGAGACGGGAAAGATGCGCCATTTCGGGGAAGCGCGCTGGGGCAACTACACCTCGCAAGGAGGCGTCACGCGACGCGACGGCGACGATCGCGAACTGGCAGTCGGTTACAGCTGGATCGAATTCTTCCCTGGCCGAATCACAGCGGACAAACTCACCACTGGATGACTGACGAATCCGCAACGGCCAGGCGCGGCTCCGGACGCCCGCCCGCCGGCGCAGCGTCGGTTCGAGATGCGCTGCTGCGAGCCGGTGCGACGCACTTCAGCACGTCCGGCTACGCCGGGGCGAGCACTCGGGCGATCCTGGCCGACGCGGGTGCCACAGCGCCGGCGCTGTACCACCACTTCGGCAACAAGACGGGGCTCTACATCGCCGCCGCGGCGGCGGCTCAAGAGCGCGTCCTGGACACGCTCACCGCAGCAACAACCGATCATGCGACGGTCGCGGAACGGGTTCCCGCACTGCTGGAGGCGGCAACGCTGCTTCGACGCGAGCATCCGAACGTGGCCAAGTACCTGAGCGTCATCCAACAGGATGTTTCGCGTCACCCCGACCTCACCGAATTAGCCAGCTACGAAGCGCGATTCGATGGCCTATGGCAATCCGTCGTTAACGGAGTCGGATCGAGCAACGGCCTGGCGCTGGGCCTGCGCGCAGTCGTCGAAGGCCTCCTCGCGGTCGGCGGTACGCATGTTCGTGACGAGGACATCGTCTCCGCGGCTGCAGCGCTGCAACACATCACCCGAACCGGACTCGACGCCCTTTCGCATCGCTAGCAGGAGAAGTCACAGTGGCAGAATCGGACACCGCCAAACCGCAGGCCGAGCAGTACGGCGTGCTCACTGACGAAGCGATCGAGCGATCGCGGCTGCGACTCGGTGTGCCTCAACCGCAACTCAACCCGCCACACAACTACGAGGTAACTGCCGACGGCACGCGCCACTTCGCCTACGGCTACGGCGATGACAACCCGCTGTACTGCGAACCCGAATACGGGGCGGGAACCCGCTGGGAATCACTCATCGCGCCGCCGAACTTTTTGTACACGATGGGCGAGGACGCCGCACCAAAGCCGGATCCCGAAACGAAGGCACTGCTCAAAGGCGACCCCTTCGCCGGACTCGGCTCCTACCAAGCGGTGATGGACTTCGAGTGGTGGCGTCCGCTGCAGCTCGGCGACAGTTGCAAAGTGCTGCAGGCGCAAGTGGGTGTGCAGCCGAAAGCCAGCAGCTTCGGCGGGCGCACGGTCCACATCACGCACGACTACCTCTACACCAACGGGCGCGGTGAGATGCACGCCGTCCGACGGGGCACCTGGATCAATGCGGAGCGACACACTTCGCGCGAGCGCGCCAAGGAGAAGCTCGAGCAGATTGCCTATACCGATGCGCAGATCGACGAGATCGACGCAGCGTATGCGGCGGAAACCCGCCGGGGCGCCCAGCCCCGCTACTTCGAGGACGTGCAAGTCGGCGATCAATTGCAGCCGCGAGTCAAGGGTCCGCTCACGACGACCGATGTTGTTGTTTGGCACCTCGGTTGGGGAATGCAGCTCACTCCCCCGGGCGCCTTCGGTATCGCCGCCAGGATCCGCCGCAAGGCACCCGGGTTGTACCCTCGCAATGCGCTGAACATTCCCGACACGGTGCAGCGGCTGCATTGGGAACCGGAACGCGCCCGAGAACTCGGGCTTCCCAACTCATATGACTACGGCGGAATGCGTGAAACCTGGTTAACCCACCTCATCACCGACTGGATGGGCGACGACGCCTGGTTGTGGAAACTGCGTTGTGAGCACCGCAAGTTCAACTACATCGGTGACGTCACCGGGGTACACGGCGAAGTCGTCAACAAGCAAAACATCAAGGGACGCAACGAGGTCCACCTCAAGGTGTGGTGCGAGAACCAACGCGGCGAAATAAGCACGCCCGGCACCGCTGTGGTTTTGCTACCGACCCGCGAAGTCCCGGTGACTCTGCCCGAACCCCCGGCAGCCGACCTGGATGGCATGGTCCAGCACGAGTTAACGCGCTTCAGTATCGACGACTGAGGACGGCGCGCACAGTTCCTCGAGCATAGCGGTCAAGCGTTGTCGATCCACTTTGAGCGCCGCGCCCCGCGGCAATTCGTCGACGATGTGAATCTCCGCGGGTACTTCGTACGGGGTGAGTGCAGACCGGCAGTGGGTCCGCAACTCCTCCGGCGTAATCGATGCGCCCGGCCGCAATTCCACTGCCGCGACAGGGATCTGGCCCAGCCGTTCGTCGGCGAGCCCGGCCACCGCGGCGTCGTGGACTGCGGCATGCGATCGTAGGGCGCGCGCCACCGTGTCCGGTGCAACCTTGAATCCGCCGCGCACTATGACGTCGTCGGCGCGGCCGTCGATGAAGAGATACCCGTCCTCGTCGAGGTGCGCGAGGTCGCTGGTCGTGACCCATCGATCGGCCGCCCCCCCGGCCTGCACCGAAGCTACTTGCAGTCGGCCTGTTTCGCCGGACGAAAGCACGCTGCCGTCGTCATCGATGACTTGAAGACTGACACCCGGAAAAGGTCGCCCGACGCTGCCTTTCTTTTCCGCCCAGCGAGCGCGAAAGTCCTTCAACGACCATCCCGCGACAGCTCCGGAGAACTCCGTGGCGCCGTATACGACAAGAACAGCTATCCCAAACTTTTCGTAGAATGCGTCGACGAGTGCTGGCTCCACGGGACTGGTCCCGGCGTTGACGGCGCGCACGCTGCTCAGCTCATCACCGGTGATGTCAGAGTCGAGAACCGCCCGCAGGGCGGGCGGCGGAAGCCCGACCACGACCGGTCGGTGTTCGACAACCGCGGCACGCCAGGCCAGCAGGGAAAAACGCTCGAGAAGAACGAACGGCCGTGCGGTGACCAGATTCTGCAGGAGGCCCCACAGGCCTCCGATGTGCACGATCGGCAACACCACCAGCCCGACCTTGCCGGTGAGCGGTGCGCGCTCCGTGGCGTCGGGCCGGTTATTGTGCCGAAGCGCCGCGGAGAGCGATGCCTCTAATTGGATGCGACTCAATGGAATTCGCTTTGCGGGGCCGGTCGTTCCGGAGGTCAACATCTCGATCGCCACCGTTGGGTCACCCGGTGACGGCTCGGTGGCCAACGTCGACCGCTGAACGAGCGCCCCTTCGTCCAGGCTCCATGCCGCGGCGCCCAGCTCGGTAACGGCCGACGCAAAGATGTCTTCCGACCACAAGGCGGCGGGCGCCAACACAAACGCGGCTCCGGTGGCCAGCAGGTCGGCACTCAGCCGCTCCACGGGCTGCAGTGGACTAATCGTGACCAAGGTGCGGTCGCCTCGCATGATCGCGATAAGTGCGGCAACGGATTCCATCCGGTTGCCCAGAACGACCGCCACCCGGCCCCCAGCCCGGCAGCCGGCGGCGCCGAGCTGCTCGTCGAGCTGGTCGGCAAGGGCACGGACCCGACCCCAGGAGACCCACTGGCCATCCTGCTGGAGCATGTTGGCGCGGTCGCCGGCCTGCCACAAATGTTCCAGCGCATCACCGATGCTCGTCATTCTCACTTTCTGGTGCATTAGCAACGACCGGCCAACAGCTTCACGACAGCACGGTCCCGAAGGACCTCGGCGCGACCGACCGCCACCGCGTTGGCGCGGGCGCGGCGCAACAGCAGATGCGCGGGATGCTCCCAGGTGAAACCCATGCCACCGTGGATCTGAATCGATCGTTCCGCAGCGAACACACCCGCGTCGAACGCTGCGGCCGCCGCCAGCATGCAATCCACGTCGTCGAGTTCGTCAGCATCGGCGGCAGTGAACACCTGGCTACGCGCGCCCTCAACCGCGACGAGCATGTCGGCGCAGCGGTGCGAGACGGCCTGGAAGCTGCCGACCTTTCGGCCGAACTGCTCACGCTCACCGGCCCATGCCACCGCCATGGCCAGGGCGGCCGCTGCGACCCCGATCGAGTCCGCGGCCACTGTCAGCAGCGCCCGGCGGCGGGCGTTGTCCAGCGCATGACGCACGTCCTCGCCGTCGGCCAGCACTTCACCCGCCGCCTTGTCGAGGGTCACCGAGCCGACGGCAGCGGTCAGGTCGAGCGGCTGCTCGGGCTCGATCGTGACTCCCTCACCGGCCGGGTTCACCGCCAGCAGTGCCTCGCCGCTGCTCGACGAAGCCAGCACCAGCAGCACCTCGGCATCGGGCGCCCCGACCACGAGGGGCAGCTGCCCGCTGACCGACGCGTCGTCCCACTCGGGCAGGCGAGCGCCCGTCGTGACCCAGCCACCGTCGTCGAGCGGAATCGCGAACGCAGCGGGCGCTCCACCCGCGATTCGTTCGGCAACCTCGTCCGCGCCGGCCGCGGCGGCCAGATCGAGAGCGATCACGCTGGGCACCAACGGACTTGGTGCCAGCGCCTTGGCCGCTTCCTCCAGCGCAGCATAGAGCAACCTCGCCGGCGCGCCCGCGCCTCCGCGCGTCTCGTCAAGCGCCAGGCCGGGAAGACCGAACTCGACTAGCGCCGACCAGACGACGGGATCCCCCCGATCGGCGGCGCGTTTCTGATCCAGCAGCGCCTCCACGTTGACGCGCGCGTCGAGCGCCTTGGCCAACACCTCGCGCAGCTCCGACTCACTCTGATCCGCAACCGTGAGTGGGGCGCCCGGTCGAACGCCGGCCGGCCGCGTGCCCTCACCACGGTGCGACGGCAGGCCCAACACGGATTCGGCGATCGTATTGCGTTGAATTTCAGCGGTTCCCGCGCCGATCGTGCTGGCGCGAGTCTTCAGGTAGCCATAGGTCCAGCGGCCGCCGTCGACCGCACACCGTGCCCGGCTGCCCAACATGCCGCGGGGGCCGGCCGCACGCAGGGCAAGTGTGTGCATGTGTTGCTCGGACTCGGACTTCACCAGCCGGTTCACCGAGGCCACGCCGCCCGGATCCTCGCCGCGCAGCACCGCGTCGAGGGCGCGCGCACTGTTGGCAGCGATTGCGCGCATGCCCGACTCCATCCGCGCGATGTCCTGTCGCACAAGGGGATCGGAGTCGAGGCCTTGTTCAACCAGTAGGTCAAGCACCTGATCGGCCGTGCGGCGGTGCTTGAATTCGTCGGCCAGGAAAGCGGTCGCCCGCTCGTGGCCGAGTGAGGTGCGCATGATCGACCAACCCTTGCCCTCCTCGCCGACTCGATGCTCGACAGGCACCTCGACGTCGTCAAAGAACACTTCGGCGAAGTCGGCGCCTCCGCTGATGTCGCGAAGCGGCCGCACCGTGATGCCGGGGCTGTGCATTGAAATGAGTAAGTAGGTGATCCCGTCCGAGCCCCGTCCAGGCACACCCGTGCGCACCAGGGCGAACATCCAGTCGGCCTGGTTGGCCATCGTCGTCCAGACCTTCTGCCCAGTGACGCGATACACAGGACCCTCGCGCACCGCATGGGTGGACAGCGACGCCAGGTCGCTGCCCGCACCGGGCTCCGAGAACCCCTGGCACCAGAACTCGTCGGCCCGCAGTAGCGGACGCAGGAACCGCTGCTGTTGTTCTGCGCTGCCGTATTTGATCAGCACTGGTGCCACGATGAAAGACACCTGACACGGATGCGCCGGTACGCCAGCGGCGGAAGTCATGCGGTAGTAATCGAGTTGGTCTTCGAGCGACAGTTCGAGGCCGCCCGCGGTTTTCGGCCAGCCCGGGCCCGCGAGGCAGTTGTCGACCAGTTCCGCCTGCCAAGCCCGCGCCACGGCGGTCCGGTCGACTTTGGATTGTTCCGCCCTCGCCTTCGCCTTTGCCTCCGATTGGCGACGGATGAAGTCGGCCATCAGTTCCTGCAAACGTTGGCGCCAGTCATCGGACGACATCGCACGACCTCAGATAGTTAACTTGGTTATTTATGTCCTGCAGTCTCTCTTGACGGCGTGCCCGTCGTCAAGCGAGAACGGGACGCCTCCGCGAGAAATACGAGACGTCCATTGCCGCGACATATAGCCTCGGCACCTTAGTTGGCCCCTGCGAGGACGGCACCGCGTGCTGTCTTACTCAGTGTTAATTGTTAAGCTTGTTGTTTGAATACCGCGGCGAGATGCCGTTAGCAAATAGACCAGTGCGTGCGTGGCAGATAAATTTCTTGGGAGGTCTGGTGTCATCACTTCCGCCGCTCGCCCCGATGGCGGCGGTGAATCCCCCGGGCCCCGGCAGGCAGGGTGTGCGCGCACCGAAGACGGCGGAGCTGGTGGCGGGGACGCTGCGCAAGATGATCGTCGACGGCAAGTTGAAGGACGGCGACTTTCTCCCCAATGAGCCTGAGCTGATGACCCATTTCGGCGTCAGCCGCCCGACGTTGCGAGAGGCCGTGCGGGTGCTGGAATCCGAACGGCTCGTCGAGGTCCGCCGCGGCTCGCGCACTGGCGCCCGGGTACGGGTACCGGGACCAGAAATCGTGGCTCGGCCGGCCGGTCTGCTGCTGGAGCTGTCGGGAGCCACGATTGCCGATGTGCTGGTCGCGCGTTCTGCGATTGAGCCCGTCGCCGCACGCCTCCTCGCAACTGGCGGTAAGACCAAGGCTTTCGACGAGCTCGAGCAGATATTGGTCGAAGATTTTCCGCTGTCCACCGAGACGGCAAAGTTTGCCGCGGTCACAGCCCAGTTTCATCTCCGGCTCGTTGAGCTGTCCGGCAACGCGACGCTCAGCATGATCGCGGGCATGCTGCACGAGATCACCGAACGGCACACTGCGGTGGCGGTTGCCCGTAAGCGCAGCGTTCCCAAGGGAGACTACGACAAGCTCGTGCGTTCTTACCGCCATCTCATCGAGCTGCTGCGGGCGCGCGATGGCGAAGCGGCTGAAGCCCATTGGCGCCGCCATATGGACAATTCGCGGAAGATCCTGCTGCGGCTACTTCCGACGATCAAGGTCCGCGACGTGATGGACTGATCGGGTCAGCTACCAAATCGCTTTAAGCACAGCCAACTTGGCGGCGCTCATGCGGGCTGGCCATACACCGCGACCAATACCGAACGGCTAAGACTGTTTTCCGACCAGACGCCGATGTTGGTGTTGGCGCAATCTTCCATCTTGGCGCGTGACGGCGGATCCCACCACCATTGGCCGAGAATATCGATGGCGTTGATCGCCAAAGAGGGCATTGTCGCGACGGTTTGCACAGCCTTGCCGTTGAATCCGGCTTCGCGGGCGCGATCCTGCGGCGTTGAGCCGTCCGATCCGATGTCGCCATTGATCTCCGGGTTGTTGAGCGCATCAATGGCGTGTCGGCGCGCCGCCTCCTTGAGCCGGCCGTCCTCCCTGGTTGCGGTGGTGCAGCCGGCCTGTTTTTGAGCGGTGTCGATGTTCACATAGACACTGTTGTTGAGACGGGCGTTGTTCGGTCCGACGGTGTTGCCGTTGTCCGCATGCGCGACCGGTGCTGACACCGCGACCGCCCCGGCCACAAGCGCTAACGCCGGAACTAAATGGCTGATTGATCGCCGCTTTTTGGAGTTCGAATCCATGTCAGTCCCAATCTGCCCCTTGCGACGTTAGATTAAAGAATTATAACTTAGTTGAAGTTCTCCGACCATGCTTAGACAAGCAGTCGCCTGACGCCAGGGGTGATGACATGAGTCCGTTCCCTGCCTCCTGCCACAGGCAGCGGGCCGTAACGCGCCGGGCGACATTCGCGGCCCTTTTGGTCGCCACTGCTGCCACCGGGCCATTAGCAGCGCGGGCTCAAGCCGCCCCGGACCCTCGAGTTGAGTACCTGTATGACGTGACGGTACGGCGGCAATACAACTTCCCGAACAACGACGCCGTCGGCTACGGCTACGCGATCTGCGACAAGGTCACCGGGGGCGAAGGCTACCCACAAGTGATGGGTGATGTGAAACGAGACGTCACCCCGAATGACGAGTTCGCGGCGAATTACCTCGTGTCGTATGCGGTCAACTTGCTGTGTCCTGCTCAGATTTGGCAGCTGCGCAATTCAGCGACCCATTATCAGCCCCCCGCCGGCTCGTAGAGGATGCAGCAATTGCTTCGGTTCTTTTCACTTCTGTCGGCAGTGGTGGCGATCTCATTGGTTGGTGTCGGCCCAGCCGGCTTAACAAATGCATCGCCATCGGAAGATGCTGGGTCCAACTCGTGCTCGTGGGTGCTCACGCCCCCACAAGTCGTTCAGGTGACCAGTACGCGCATGGTGCTGGCCTCGGTGAAACCCGGAGCGTGCACCATGGACGCGATTCCGAACGAGTCGGTCGTATGTTTGTCGGTCCAAGGAGAGGACACGCAGGGGCACTGCGAGCACAAGGCGGGCTCGGATCCCGCGTTGATCTACTATCCGTACCGGCCGGGAACGACGTACATCGTCAAGGGCCGAGGCTGCGCTGACGTATTCGAAAATCCCGCCAACCACATGACAACTGGGCCGGTGACGAAGCTCTGTCAGAGCATTGGGCCAACGTCGTTCACCCTGTAAAGGCTTGTTCTGGAACGGGTTTCGATCAGACCGGATCGAAGCCGCTGATCAGCCACCGGTCACGAACCTTGTCCAGCGTAACCCTTACCACTGAAGCGGTAGCGCTGGGTGGGTCGGTGCCGACGACCACGGTCTGGTTGACGAACACCAGGACCACCGCGTGGTTGGCATTGGCCTTGACCGAGGCCGCGGCGGGAACGGTGGCAACCGCCGAGATGTGCTTTTGTTTCGCGCCCGGGATCACCATGTCGTGGGTCAATTGCGTGTAGCTGTCCTTGAAGGTGCCGGTCAACCGGTCCCGAGCACCGCCTAAGTCCTTCTCCACGGTGTCGGGCTGATAGGACAACATGGCCACAGTGGCATCCTTGGCCGCAGCGACAGACTCGACGCCGCTGATCTGCGAATCCCGCATCGACGAGGACTGCCACTTCAAGTAGCCCGCCGCACCCCCGAGTAACAGCACCAGGAATGGAAGCACGCCGAAGGCGAAAAGCCGTGCAAAGCTGAAGGTGTGTTTGGCATTCGCCGAGCCACCGGATGCGCTCGCTGGCTCCGTGCCGGCGCCGTCCTCGCCGATGTCTTCGGCGTCTTGATCCACGACCGCGCTGTCCTGCGGTGTCTCCTCGGGAGTCGCGTCGACAACTTCGGTGCTTTGCACGGCCTCAACATCATCGGAGGACGCGCTCGCCGGTGGCCGCCGTCTGGTCGCCCTTTTCACCGGCTTCTTCACCGGAACCGCTTCGACTACTTGGGTATCCGGCACGGCCTCAACATCATCGGAGGACGCGCTCGCCGGTGGCCGCCGTCTGGTCGCCCTTTTCACCGGCTTCTTCACCGGAACCGCTTCGACTACTTGGGTATCCGGCACGGCCTCAACATCATCGGAGGACGCGCTCGCCGGTGGCCGCCGTCTGGTCGCCCTTTTGACCGGCTTCTTCACCGGAACCGCTTCGGCGGCCGTCACCGCATCTTCGTTCGCGGCATCGGTGTCAACGCGCACAGTGTCTGATTCTCTTTCTGGCTCAGGGTTGCCGCCGGTCACGCTGCGGGGCTTCGGCGTCATGACGGAACGAACAGAACATTCGAAACCTTGGCTCCATCGCCGACCTTTTGCACGCCAATCCGCATTCGCCAAGCCCGCGGTGACTGGTCCTCCGCGCCAAGGTTGGACGTCTTGACGGAAACAGCGACCAGGACCTGAGCTTCGTTGCGCGACACGGATTCCAGTCCCGCTTCGGTGACCGTTCCCACCGATTTCGATTGCACCTTCTTGACGACGTCGATGAAGGGTTGCGAGCGCTTGGAGAAGTCTTCGTAGAACGGGCCGGTCGCTGAGTCCAGGATTCGTTGAATGTCGTGATCGACGTTCTGCCAGTCGATCGTGGTCAAGTTCACCGCGCCCTGCCGACCCACTTGAAGAAACAACTGACGCTGTTCCTGGTCCTCACGCAACTGGTAAGTCTGGAATCCCAGCCATCCGACGACCCCGCCCAGCGCAAGGACCGCGACCAAACAAATCAACGTCGCCAGCCGCACCGGCGACATAAAGCTTCGCCGCTTCGCGGGTTTCACATCGTCGTCTTCGCCGGCGGCGGGTTCGTCCACAACGGCTTCGTCTGCGGTCTCTTCGGTCGATGACGACTCCTGCGCTTCCGATTCCGTTGACGGCTGCAGTGTGGTTTCGGTGTTCAGTTCGTCTTCGGGGGCATCAGCATCTGCTGCCATGTGTGCTCCTGGTTTGCTGGACGGGCCAGATCGGTTTGTCGGTATGCTCGCCCGTCCGGTCCAACATACGTGCCAGTGGCGGGGTCGTACTCGGCGACCGCGATGGGAGGCGGAAGCGACGCGGGCGGAGCCGGCGAGGTGGCCCCTGCCGTCGACGCTGGACCTGGCGGCGCGGCTGCCGGCCTCGGCGGTGTGCCGGGCTCGAGTTGCGGAATGTCCTGCCCCGACAGCGTCGAGTTGGGGTCACCCTTCCAGTTGTATCCCTCGTTGAGGGGCACGTACTCTTCGTTGCTTTCGCACATCTTCACCGTCGGGGCGCGCTTACCCGGGCGCGTCTCGCACGGATAGTTGCGGGCCCCGCGCACGTTCAGGGCGGCGTCTTGTGGCACGCGGCAGTACAAGTCGCCCGCGGGACGGTCTGGATGATCCTCGAAGGCGGGCGACCGAATCTGCTGAGCCGGCAAGTATCCGGTCGTGCAGGCCGGGGGAAGGTTGAGGTTCAGATTGAAGCTCAGATTCAGGCCGGGATAGCTGGACTTGATGTTTCGATCAGGCAATATTGTCGCCAGGCCCTGTTGCGTCGCCGCCGGCAGCACCACCAGGAGCTGCTCCAGGTCGGCGCGGTAGGCCACCCCGACATCGCCCACGCTGACCAGGTTGGCGAGCACGATGGGCAGCGTCGGTTGCAGGCGGTCGAACAGCCGACGGGTCTCTTCGGAGGCCGCGCCACCTTTATTGATCACGCCTCGCACGGCGGTGTCTTGGGTCTGCAGCTGTCTGGTGACGTTGGCCAAATTGGACGCCCAGGCCTGCACCGCATCCGATGAGTCAATCTGGCTGTCGAGCACCGGCTTCGATTCGTCGATGAGGGTGGTTATCGAATCGAGGTTCTTGCGGGCGTCGATCGACAGATCGGTGGTGCCCTTGATGAGCCGGGAAAGCTCCGGACCGAGCCCGCCGAATGCGACATAGCTCTCGTCGACCACCGTCTTCAGGTTGTCGCGCGGGATGGCCTGCAGGCCGCGGTTGGCCGCAGCCACCAGGGAGTTGATGTCGGGCGGAACACTCGAGCGGTCCACGGGGATGACGTCGCCGTCTTTCAGATTGGGCCCGGTTCGGCTGTGCGGCGTCAAAGCGACGTACTGCTCGCCGACCGCCGAGACGCTGTGTACCTCGGCGGCGAGGTTCGTGCCGGGAATGTCGATGTCAGAGTTCAGCTGAAGTACCGCCTCTGCGCCGGTCTTGGTCAGCCGTACCGCCTCAACCCGGCCCACCGCCACCCCCCGATATGTGACGTTTCCGCCCTCGTAGAGTCCCCCGGTCTGGGGCAACTGCACCGTGACCGTGTAGCGGTCGATGCCGAAAATCGTGCTCTGGATTTGAAGGTAGCCGAACAACACGGCGCCGATCGCGGCCAACGAAATCGTCGTGAAGACCGCGATCTGGACCTTGATTCGCCTCGTCAGCATGTCAGGCTCCCTGGTCGAGATGGTAGGGAGCGACCAACGGGTTGCGCGCGGTATAGGGGCTGGGTAGTTGGCCGATCGTGCGGCCCCACTGCAACTCCAGCTCCGTCAAAGTGCCCTCCCACCGGGTGCCGGTGAAGAACGAATTGTCGATGCGGCTCAATGTCATGTCGATGATGGCGGTCAGGTTCCCGTAGTCGCCGCGGATCCACTTGCTGATCGTGGGCTTCGGGAACGGGTATGTGGCGAAGTAGTCCAGGGATCGGGTCAGGGCTGGGCCGGCGTCGGCCAGCGACTGCAGCACCGGTCCGAGGTCTTTGAGCTCTTGGACCAGATTCTTCTTCGTCTGGTTGACCGAGTCGGCGGCAAGCGCGCTGAATTTGCCCAATTCGCTCAGGGCGTCCGCGATGTTTTCCCGTTCGTTCTTCAGCACCGCCAAGGCGTCAGGGATGGTCTTGAGCGCCTTATCGACGACCGGCTTCTGGTCGGCGAACTGGCCGACCAGGTTGTTCAGGCTGTCGGTGGCGGCAATGATGTCGTCTTTTTGGTCATTGAGGTAGCCGACGAACTTGTCCAATTGCCCGAGCAGGCTGCGCAAATCCTGTTCGCGACCCGAGAACGCAGTGCTCAGCGCCCTGGTGATGTCCTGAACGTTGCCGAGGCCGCCACCGTTGAGCACCATCGAGACAGCGGCCAGTGTCTGTTCGGTCGATGGGTAGGCGCGGCCGGCCGACAGCTGGATCAGCGATCCGTTTTTGAGCTTGCCCACCGGAGGGATGTCCTTGGGTGGCGCCAGCTCTACGTGCACCGAACCCAGCAGGCTAGTTTGACCGATCGTCGCCGTCGCGTTGGCCGGAAGGTCGACATTGCCGTCGAGCTTTATCGTGACCAGCGCATGCCAGCCCTGCAGTTCGATCTTTTCTACGTTGCCCACGGTCAAGTCGTTGACCCGGACCCGGGAGTTCTCTTTCAAATTCTGCACGTCAGGCAGCTGCGCCTGGATCGTATAGGCTCCCGGGCCGCCGCCCTTGGTGCCAGGTAGCGGCAGGGAATTCGCACCGTGAAAATCTCGGAGGACGCCGCAGCCGGACACGGCGGCCGCGAACAGGGCTACCAGGGCCCCGGCGCGGACGCGGCGCCAGTATCCGGATGGGCTCACTGTCCACCTCCGGGCGGCGTCATCATGCCGCGAAGACCGTCGGCCGGGTTGGTCGGCATGGGGTCGGGTGGTCTGGCGGGTACGAAGGGTGGGTTCGCGTGATTCGGGTCGACCATCCCATTGCCGAAGTAGTTGTAGATCCGGTTCGCCGGCGGCAGCGGCCCATTGGGCGGCGGCGGGACGGTGCGGAACGGCTCGGTCGGTGGTGGTCCCGGCGGCGGGACGTAATCCGGCCGCAGCCAGTCTTCGCTGTAGGTGACTTCGTTGGGCCGGGCCATGACGCCGACGAACGGGTCAAAGCCCAGTGGCGGGAAGCTGTATTGACGGTTCTTGATGATCGGCGCCAGATACTGCACGCACAGCTTCGCCGACTGCTCGGCGCCCAACCGCGATGCCGCCTGCACCGCCGAGCACAGGAACTGGATTGGGTTGGCAAAGTTGGAGACCGCGATGCCACCGGTCAGCGCGATGTTCGCCGGCTGGTAGATGTTGGCGAAGTTCTGGAACGCCGGGGTTCCGATGTGCAGTGTCTGCTTGATGTCATCGAGGCTCTCGACCACGGCCTTCGATACTGATGCGAGTTTGTCCGAGGTGGTACCCAGCGCTTCGCGGTTCTCAGCGACAAAGCTAGTGACGTCGCCGGCCACATCGTTGAGGTCTTGCACCGCGTTTGCGACCTCATTCGGGTCGTTGGCCAGCAGCCCGGTCACCGCGGCCAGATTCTGGTTCAGGTGCTGCAACAAGTCGCCGCTGTCATGCAACGCCGACACCAGGACCGACAGGTTCTTGAATGTCTTGAACAAATCGCCGCTGTGGTCGCCGAGCGCCGAAATCGCCTGCGACAGTTTGATGATGGTGTTACGGATGTCGGGGCCCTGGCCGCGCAGGTTGTCGGCTGCGGTGTTGACGAACGCGCCCAAGGTACTGACCCCGCCCGGCTGGGTTGGTTGCAGTGTCTGGGTGAGCTTTTCGAGTTGCTGACGGAAGTCGTCCCACTCCACCGGCACGGCCGTGCGGTTCTGCGGGATCTCCGAGTGATCCCGCATCGCCGGTCCACCGTTGTACGCGGGCGTCAACTGCAGGGCTCGCACCGTCACCAGAGACGGCGACAAGATCACCGCTTTGGCGTCGGCCGGCGCCTTGTATTTGTCGGCATACCAGAACGAGACTTTGACCCGGTCGGGCTGGGGCTCGATCTTCTCGATCTTGCCGACCGACACCCCAAGGATCACCACGCTGTCGCCGACGTAGATTCCGTTGCTGTTGTCGAAGTACGCGGTGACGTGTGTGCGACCAGCGCCGGTAGCGGTCCACAGCGCTGTAACGATGCCGCCGATGAGCGTCACCGCCAACAGTGCGCTCACTCCGATCCTGGCTTTTCTGGAATGTCTCACTGTCCACCCCCTTGAGCCGGCGCCTCGCCGGGCGCCGGTTGCTCAAGCGGGCCTGGCGGTGTGGGAACGGAAGCATGCGGGCCGGGCGGCGTCAAGGCCGGCGGCCCCGGCGGCGGGCCGCCGGGAGGCGCTGCAGGCCCCGGGTCCCGGTAGGGATAGCAGCCCGGGCCAGGCAAAGGCACGGGGCCGCACTGATGGTCATTGGGGTTGCCGGTGATGGCATCCGGCAGCGTGGTCCTTGGGTCTCCCGACTGGCCGGTCCGCGGGTAAGGCACGGGCAGCGGCGGCGTCGCCGGCTGGCCGGTCTGCGGGTCGCTGAGCTGTGAGGGCAGCAACACGTGCGGATCAAGCCCGAGGTCGGAGAAAGCCGCGTCGATGAAGGGTTGGACGAACTGCCCGGGCAGCAGGTTGGCCAGGTACGCCTTGAAATAGGGTCCCGACGACACCGACTCACCCAGCGACAGCGCGTAGGCGTTCAGCCCCTTGATCGCCTTTTGCACCCGCTCCTTGCGGTTGTCGACGATGGTCAATGTCGAGTTGAGCTTGTCCAGTGCGGGCTTGAGCGTTTGCCGGTTCTCGGCGATGAAGCCCTTGACCTGCTGCGCCACCGCCGAGAGGTTGTTCGAAATTTGATTCAGTGCGCTGCTTTGGGTCCTCAATTGGACCAACAGGGAGTTGGTGTTGGAAACAAGGCTCACCACTTCGCTGCTGCGTTCGGCGAGCACGGTGGTGGCCTTGTTCGCGTTCTCCAGCAAGGTCCGCAGCTGTGCATCGCGCTTATCCAGGGTTTCGGAAAATTTCGCCACACCGCGCACCGCGGCTTGCAGGTCGGGCGGGGTGTTGGCGAACGTGTCCGACAGCACCGCCAGCGACCGGGACAACTGGTCGGTGTTCAGCCCGCTGATGGTGGTCGACAGATCGCCAAGCGCATCGGGCAGCTGGTAAGGCGAGGTCGTCCGCTCCAACGGTATCGGCTTATTCAGCTGGCCATCGCCCCGCGAGGTGATCTCGAGGAGTTTGGAGCCGAGCAGCGTCTTCAATTTGATTGCCGCTTCGGTGCGATCGCCCAGCCGAACATCGCTGTCGACCTTGAACTTGACCCGCACCCGCGGACCGTCCAGGTCTACCGATGACACCTCGCCGACCCGGTAACCCGAAACCTGCACGGGGTTACCCCCGGCAAGTCCGCCCGCTTCGGCGAAGTAGGCCGTGTACTCCTTCGTCTGGTCGATGAACGGCAATTTCTGGTAGTTCAACGAAAGCCAGATGAGAGCCAGGGTCAGACCGATACCAACGGCGCCCATTTTGAGTGGATTGCGTTCGGAGAAGCTCTTTTTCACTTCGGCGTGCACCTCCCGGTGTCCTGGGTGGCCAGCTTGACGTACACCGGCTGGCCGCCCTTGCCGTTGACCTTGAGGAGGAGGTCGCACAGGTAGAAGGAGAAGAAGTCGCCGTAGAGGCCCAACCTGCCAACCATTTGATACGCGTCGGGAAGGGTGTTGAGCAGGTTGTCGACGAAATCCTTGTCGGCGTCAATGAGTCCGGCGATCCGGTCGGTCTCGTTGACCACTTTCTTGATCGCCGGGCGGCCTTGCGCCAGCAGATCGGCGATCGACCCGGCCGCCGCATTGCCGTACGCCACCGCGTTACTGATGTCCTGCTTGCGCGCTTCGAGGCCTTTGACCAACTCGGAGAGTGAGTCGACAGCCTTGGCGAATTGCTTGCTTTGGCCGCCGAGCGACCCGAGCACGGTGTTCAGATTGGTGATCGTTTGACCAATCAGCTGATCCCGGTCGGCCAAGGTGTTGGTCAACGCAGCCGCCTGGTTCAAAAAGGAGCTAATCGTCGGCCCCTGCCCCTGAAAGGCGGCGATGAGCTGGCCACTTAACGCGTTGACCTGTTCGGGGTTCAACGCGCGGAACAGGGGCCGGAAGCCCCCGATCAAGGCATCCAGGTCCAGTGCCGGCTCGGTCTGGCTCAGCGGGATCGTGTCGCCGGGACGGAGCTTTCTGACTCCGCCGGCTCCTTCTTCCAGTGCCAAGTACCTACCGCCGATCAGGTCGTCATAGCGGACAGCCGCGCGGGTGCCCTCGGTGAGCACCGCCGAAGGCGCAGCGGAGAACTGGACGTGGAGAGTCGAGTCGGCGTCGAGCGTAATTTTTTTGATCTTTCCCACCTCGACACCGGCGATGCGGACGAAATTACCGTTGCGTAGCCCGGAGACGTTGGCGAAGTGCGCGTTGTAAGTCTTTTCGTCCTGGAAGCGGAACTGGCCGAAGATGAGGAAGACAAGCGCCACCGCCAACACGCACACCACCGAATAGACGGCGAAACGCCATAGCGAGCCGCGCAGATTCTCTCGCATGTCTGCCTTTCTCGATCGCTTCGGTCAGTGGTCGGGCTGATCCGGCGGTGCCGGCGGTGGAAGTGGTGGTGGCGGAACGGTCGGCGACGGTGTGGGTTGAACCTGCGCCGGATGCGCGACCACAGTGGCTTCCGATCCGGGCGGCGGTGGGCCGGGCTCACGGGGCCGCCCGGGTATGGCGGGCGGCAATCCGGGATACAACGGCGTTCCGTCCGGCAGGTACCACGGCGCTCCATAGGGTGGCGCGCCCGGATAGGGAACCGGTCCCGGCGCGGGCCCCCCGTTGAGGTGATACATGCTGGGCGGCTTTGGCGTACCGCGAGTCTGTGGGCCGTAGTTGGCGAGCCCCGGGAAGCCGATGCCGGGATTCGGCCGAACGTCCATCCCGCTGCCCCAGTTAGTGTCGGTCACGAGATAGCGCACCGGGAAGTTCTTGCCGACGTCCGGCAGCGAACCGCAGCCGGGCGCTCCCCCTGGTCCGCCCTTGGCGCCGTTGATCGGCAGGTTGTCCGGGTACCGGTACTGATCGTCACCGAACAACACGCCGGCGTCACCGATCAGCGACTTTCCGTTATGACCGGCGACGGTTTCGATCAAAGCGGGCAGGCCGCTATACGCGCCAACCAGCAAGCAGGTGAGCTCTGGGTTGTACTTCATCAGCAAGCGCGTCGTCGGCTCGAGCACGTTGATCCCGTGGATCAGGTTCCCCTTGGATGGACCGATGAGGTTGATGCCGCTGTCGGACAGTCCGACCACGTCCACGAGCAGCGAGTCAAGCGCTTGGGCGTTGTCGGTGACCGTCTTACTCGTCGTACTGGCGGCATCGAGGACCGAGACAATATCCGGGGCGGCCGCTGCGTAGGTGTCGCTGAATCCCTTAAGCGCATGCCAGTCCGCCCGGATTGTGCCGCTGCGTGGGTTGACCGCCATCAGCACCTGGTTCAGGTCTGTCGTCGCCTCACCAATGGCGTCGCCCTTCCCGCGGAAACCCTCACCCAACGCCGACAGCACCGCATTTAGTTTCGCGGGATCTATCTGGTTCAGCACACCCACCAAGTTCTGAAAGGTGGTATTGACCTCAGTGCTCACGTTGCGCGACCTGAGCACGGCACCCGCCTTCAACGATTTGGGACTGGGCTGGGGAGGAGTTATCAGCTCGACGTACTTTGCGCCGAACGCGGTCGGCGCGGTGATCTGGGCCTGGACATTAGCCGGAATGTATTGGAGTTGGTCCGGATACAGCTGAAGCTGCATTTTCACCCCGCCATCCGGCTGGATCGAAGAAACGCGCCCGACCTCAACGCCGCGCAACTTGACCTTCGCGCCCGGGTCCATGACGAGACCGGCGCGGTCAGACACGAGGGTGACGTCGGCATAGGTCTGCAAGTCTCGGTTGAACGCAAGCCCGGTCAACACACCGCCCGCAGCGATCAGCACGATGAAGAGGAGGGTCCATAAGGCCGGGTGTAGGCCGGCTGCACGGCGCTTCTGTTTCATCGCTGCTAACCCGACAGGTGGAAGTCGCCGCCTCGCCCATAGAGGGCCAGTCCCGCCGCGATAGTCACGATTGTCGAGACGACCAGGGAGGCGCGCACCGCACGGCCGGTCGCCTCTCCGACTCCGGCCGGTCCCCCTTCGGCGTTGAAACCGTAGTACGTATGCACCAGCATGATCGCGAGTGCTTGCAGGGTTACCTGAATCAGCGCCCAGAGCACGTCAGTTGGTCGCAAAAAGCTGTTGAAGTAGTGGTTGTAGACGCCGCTCGACTGGTGGTAGGTGAATCCGATCAGGAAGCGGGTCGACACAAACGTGACGAGTAAGGACACGCAGCACAGCGGGATGGCCAGGACCAACCCCCCCAATATTCGGGTTGACGCCAGGTATGCGATCGCGCGCACGCCCATCACTTCGAGGGCGTCGATCTCCTCGCTGATCCGCATCGCACCGATTTGGGCCGTGGCTCCGGCCCCTATCGTGGCAGCCAAACCGACGGACGTCACCAACGGCGCAGCCAGGCGCGGGCCGATGTAGGCCGAGAAAAAGCCGGCCAGCGCCTCCACTCCGATGTTGGACAACTGGCTGTACCCCACGATGGCCACCAGGAAGCCGATATTGGACATAATGAATGCCACAATCGCGACAGCACCACCGATAAGCGCCAATGCGCCGGCGCCCAAACTCATCTGGGCGATAACGCGAATTATCTCCGTTCTGTAGTAAATGAGCGCGTCCTTGATGTGCGCAATCGCCCGCACATAGAACGCGGTTTGTTCGCCCATGCGATTCCACTCAGCGGCCGTTGACTGCCATGCTCGGGTCAGTCTCGGTACTCGCGCTGCGCTGGGGCTGCTCATCAACGCTGCACCTGCGCTAGGACGGCGCTGAGCAACGTATTGATGACATACAAAGACATGAATGTATATACGACGGTTTCGTTCACAGCGTTACCGACACCCTGCGGACCACCACCCACAGTGAATCCCTTGTAACAAGCGATCAAGCCGGCGGCCATGCCGAACACGGTCGCCTTGACAATGGCGATGATCACGTCGGGAAGCCCGGTAAGCAACGTCAGGCTGGCCGCGTAGGCACCAGGGTTCACGTTGGTGACGTAAACCGCGAACAGATAGTCGGAACTCAAGGCGACGATGGTCCCCAACCCCATGAGCAGGAAACCGTTGACTGTGAGGGCAGCCACCCGCGGCACCATCAGCCTCTGGACCGGATTGATGCCCATTACCTTCATTGCGTCGATCTCCTCGCGGATGGTCCGCGCACCGATGTCGGCACACATCGCGGTGGCGGCGGCGCCGCCGATGACCAGCACCGTGATCGCCGGTTCAATCTGAGCGACCACAGCAAGTCCCGCGCCTGCACCGGAGGCATCTGCGGCGCCGATCTCGAATAGCAGGACGTCAAGGATGAAAATGACGAAGGCGTTGAAGACGCCTCCCAGCAGGAGCGCAGGGACCAGCGACACCCGGGCGACGAACCAGCTCTGGTGGATGAACTCACGCCACGCAAACGGTGGGCGCGCAAACTGAACGAAGCAATCCAGCGACAGGGCGAAGAAACCGCCGATTTCCTTCAGCGGCTTGGCAAGTGCGTACGTCGCAACCATTAGCGGCTACCTACGCGTCCGCTCATGATTCGCGTAGCGACGGTCCCCTACTGTGACCAAGCTCCGACCTCCGGATAACTGTGACCCCCGGCGCGGGAGGATGCCGGACGACGGTACCTCACCATCTCATACTCTGGCAATCATTTGGCGGGGTTCGCAGGCTTAGCTACTAAGGCTACATAGTAGACCAAGTGCTCTTTGCTGAATCGGCGCCAGTATCGTCTTTGCCGGAGACCACGGGCGGGGCCGCCGAGTCGGCGATCGCCAGCTACGGAGCCGCGTCAGCGGAACTACTACCTGCAATTCATGTTGAGCCGGTATTACCAGTTCAAAGCCAGATCTACCCGGGCGCGCCGGAACGTACTTTTGGCGGCACTCCCCGCCCTGCCCCGCTCGACGAAGCTCCTCGACAACGGCTGTCAGCGCGGTCATTGATACTTTGCTAGACCCGGCGCGCTGCATCCATGTTTACGATGTGACGCTAACGCCAGCAAATTCTGACGACACGGCGGCGGCTCGGCTGCATTGGCAACCTCAGAATTCAGAAAAGCCTAGCTTTGCCTCCTGGTTGCTGGCTACCATGACCCGCGCGACCATCCCGGTCGTAAGCAGATTCGAGGTAAGTCATGCGCCGATACGCCACCGCTGTAATGCTGTTGCTTCTGGGCATCTCCGGTTGTTCATCAGCACCGACGGCTGGACCAAACTTGCCTAACGGCGCATTACCGAGCGGTACCGCACAAGTCACCGTTAACGGAAACGGCACTGGCAGACTTCGTGACGTGCAGTGCGCGAGTATCGGAAAAGGATTGACCCAGATAATAATTGGCAGCACTGGGAGTCTGACTACGGTGCTGGTTGCCGCCGATTCTCCAAAGGGGATCGCCTTCCACGACGTCGACGGGTTCACCGGAAGCTACTGGAAAGATCTACAGGGCAGTGCCCGGATGGACATGGTCGATCAGACTTACGCGCTGAGCGGTACCGCCGCGGGCTTCAATACCGAAAACCCTTACGCCCGAACCGTGAACGACTTCACCGTCAGAGTGGCCTGCTAGAGACCGCAACAGTGGCGGCATGGGTCCCGTGTCGCCTGCCCGACCGCGTCAGCGCTGGCGTAAACCGCCGAGCGGCCTTATTCTACGCGCGAGACGTCGAACATGGTTAGCTGAGTAACAGACGTCAACTAGGAGGGCGCGTTGGCTCAACCAGATCCACTGGCGCCGCTGGCCGTACCCGAAAAGGTCGCATCGGGTGCGGTGCGGTCACCCAAGACCGCCGAGTTGGTAGCCCGCACGCTGCGTCGGATGGTGGTCGAGGGTCAGCTGGTCGACGGCGATTTCCTTCCGCATGAAACCGAGCTGATGGCACACTTCGCGATCAGTAGGCCGACGCTGCGAGAAGCGGTGCGGGTCTTGGAGTCTGAGCGGATGGTGGAGGTGCGGCGCGGCTCCCGCACGGGCGCACGCATACGTGTGCCGGGCCCGGAGATCGTTGCCCGTCCTGCGGGGCTGCTGCTCGAGCTGTCCGCCGCAACGCTCGCCGACGTATTGACAGCCCGGGTCGCGATCGAACCCGTCGCGGCCGGGTTGCTCGCCGACCAGGGGACCCGCGACGCGCACGATGAACTTGATCGTCTGGTTAGCGAGATGCCCCCGGCCTTGGAGGCCGGCGACCTAGCCCGGGCGTCGGCGAACCTACATCGCCGGATGGTCGAGCTATCTGGCAACGTAACCCTCGGCATCATCGCCGGGATGCTGGACGAGATCTCCCTAAGGCATGTCAGCGCCGCGATGGTCGAAGCGCACAACACGATGTCAAAGGCCAAGGCAGAAAAGCTTTTAAAGTCTTACAACCGCCTTGTGGTGCTGGTGAAAGCACACGACGGCGTCGAGGCCGAAGCTCATTGGCGCAGACACATGGAAAACTCTGCCGCGGAGTTGCTGACGGCGTCCAAGAAGACCAAAGTCCGCGACGTGATGGACTAGATCACCTGATATTCCCGGCCAAATCGCCCGACATCGCGCCGAGTTCGGGGCCCCACGACGACCATCCGTGGTCGCCGCCCGGCGGAAGGTCGAAGTGCGCGTTGCTGCCGCCGACCTGCTTGTAGTACGCGTAGAACGAGCTGTTAGTGCCCTGCGCCTGGTCGGCGTAGCCAATCATGGCGGCCGGGTCGCTGGCCGTGAGTGTTTGCGGGCTGAAGATCCATACCCGGGTGTTGTTATTCACCAAGTCCCCGATGTGCACATAGGGGTCGTGCCACTTCCACCGGCCAAGTTGGGCGGCGCCCCACATGTGCTGCGTGTCGACGCCGCCAAAGCGCATCATGCCGTCGGTGATCGCGCCGTTGACCGTGGTGCTGGACGGGTACAGGAAGCCCGACATCGAACCGGCATAGCGGAATCGGTCGGGGTGGGACTCGGCCAACATCAACGCGCCGGTTCCGCCCTGGGCGGCCCCGACGACGGCGTGCCCACCGGGCGCCAAGCCCTTGTTGGCGGCTAGCCAGTTAGGCAGCTCGGCCGACAGGAATGTGTCCCATTGGCGACTGCCGTCCTGCTCCCAGTTGGTGTAGAGGCTGTAGGCACCGCTCGCTGGGGCCGCCACCGAGATACCCTTACCGGCAAGCGTATTCATTGCGTTGCCTGCGGTCACCCAGTTGCTCACGGTGTCTCCCGCGTCAAAGGCGTCAAGGAGATAAACCGCGTGTGGTCCGCCGGCCAGGAACGTGACCGGGATGTCGCGGCCCATCGTGGCCGAGGGAACCATCAGGTTTTCCACGGCAGCCGCCTTGCCCGCGCCGGTCGAAACCGGCAACAGCAATGCCAGCCCAAGCACCGCTAACATCGTCGCCCGCAGAAGCATCAGGCAGATTTTCACGTCCAACCCTCCCTACCGGCGTTCGCCGTTGTGGAGCCAACCCTTTTAACGAAGTTATGTTAGTGCAATAATTGGCGACATGGATCCGAGTCTTGACTACGACGCCAGCGATGAGCTCGAGTACGGCATGAAATGGTTTGCGTGGATCCTTCGAGGTGTCTACCCACCACCGGCATATTCACCGGCGAACCCGGCGACCGGCGGCTAAATCGCTTTGGCTCAGTCCAGCACTGTTACGACGCCCGTTGCGCCGTTGACCTCCACGAGCTGTCCGTCCTGAAGAACGTGGGATGCGTATTTGGTGCCGACCACCGCCGGAATCCCGAATTCCCTCGCCACTATCGATGCGTGCGACATCGACCCGCCGATGTCGGTGACGACAGCCGCGGCAGCCCCGAAGAACAGCGTCCAGCCCGTATCGGTGACGCGGGCCACCAGCACCTCTCCGGGTACGAGTTCGTCATCGGGCGAGCGCAATATTCGCACCCGGCCGACAGCGACCCCGGAAACGGCGGGCACTCCGCTGATCGTCCGTTGCGGGCCAACGGGTTCAGATGATTCGGACAAGTCCATCGGCTGATTGAAGTGCAGGGGCAGCTGCACTTTGGCCAGCCGATCGCGCTCGGCCCGTCGATGCGAAACCCTAGCAGCGAGATCAGTGCCGGATGAGAAGACCTCGTGGATCGTGAGGTAGAAGATGTCGTCACTTTCGACGAGCAACCCCCGTGCCGACATACGGGATCCTCGCTCCCGCAACGCCATTCGAAGCTGATGCGTCAGGCGCATGACCGCGTCGCGGCAACGCTCCCGTAGGGCGATCATCGACCAACTTGCCTTACTCAGCAGCCGAGCGACGAGATCGCTAGGCTGCGCATTCATCGGCTGCTGCGGCGCGGTCTGGCTGACCCCGGCGATCGCACGCAGCAACAGCCAAGGAGCATCGGCGTAAACCGCATTGGACAACTCGGTCTCACCCGGTCCGCGGTGCCCCGCCTCATCGATTAGTTTCTGAACCTGTCGCGCGTAGTCGGGATCGGAACGTTGCAGTTGGCTCCAGCTCGCAGCGCCGATTTCCCGAGTGAGAACCGCGGCCACCGCCGGACGACCCTGTGCTCGCTTGGACAGCTCCTTCACACCCTGTAGCAGGCGCGAACTAGCCAAGGGGACAGCGCTGCCCTGTGGCTGCGTGACCGCGGCCGAACCGTAACGGCGTTCGAGCATTGCGGTGGGAGCACTTACCAGGAACGTACACAGCAGGCCGACTTTCCAGCCCGCTATGCAATCGTCCCAGAGCGTCTCGATTCGCGCGTTCAACCGCTCATCGGACAAAGCGGCGAGCGCGTCGGTGCCCATCGCCATTTCACCGGCGTGCCGCCCGACCTCGGACACGGCCGTTCCGATGCCCGCCAACCGCGGGCCCGCGGTCGCTGCGAATTTGAGGTAGCCGAAGCAATCTCGCAGGGTAAGCCGAGGTCGCACATAGCCTTCGGGGTAGGGCTCCCCGTTGATCTGGTGGTTGAAGTCCTCCGGTGTCTGTCCGGGTGTCGCGGATGCCATCTCACACAGAACACTGACGTTCTGGTAGAAGCGATGGCCGAAGATGGCCAGCTGCCGGCGCCGCACATTGTCGCGCACTTTCTTTTCGAGCGGAAGCATCGTCGCCACTTGGTCGGCGCCGGTGAAAAGCGCGTCGCGAATGAGTTCGAGCGACAGTGGAGTCATCGGTCCGGGGAATGCCTCAGCCAGGTTGGCGCAAGTCCACTCCGGGTAATTCGGGTCTGCCCGTGGGGTATCAAACTCACCGCACGCCTCATCGGGGACTACCTGGATGGACTTGCCAGCCTCGTCGCCCTGGGCGGCCGGCCTCGGGCCCGAATTGTCGAGTTTGGTTGGTCGGCGAATCTCCTTCATTCCCAGCACGATGTGGTTGGTGGAATGGCGTCCTTGGTCGGCGATCGCCTCGGCAGAGGTGTATCCGAGCCGAAAACCGAAGTCTTCCTTCAGTCGGGTCGTGTCCGCGATCGGCCAATGCAGAAACAGGTCGATCAGTTCCGGCGCCGAACGCGCAACCCGAGCGATTCTGCTGATGGCCCGTACGGCGGGCACCACGAGGCGTGGTGGCGTCGGAGCCGCTGGACGGCGGGCCAGACGAGCGACTTCGGCCCAGGTGAGCACGTCGTCAGCGGCGAGGTTCACGGCGCCGACGGCGGTCGACTCGCAGGCCTGCGCGAAGAACCGTCCGACGTCGTCGTGATGGATCATCTGGATCTTGGCCGTGCCGCCCAGGCTCGGAACGGCGAGCTGACGGTAGACATTCGCCGGCGCGTTGTGGGCGTGGCGTCCCACCACGACCGTCGGTCGGACCCGGACCGCTTCCACGCCGGAGTCGACGATCAGTGCCTCGGCCTGAGCCTTTTGCCATTCGTAGACCAGACCGTAGGCGGGGGCCAGCTTTTCGTCCTCCAACCAGGGTTGAGGATGGTTGGCGTGCGCACCATAAGCGGTAACCGATGACGCGAAAACCAGTCGCTGGCAACCGCTTTCCGACATCGCTTGCAACACGTTACGCGTACCACCGATGTTGATCGGTTCGGCCTCGGCGTGGGTGACCGACCCACTGAGTGCCCAGGCCAGGTGAACGACCGTGTCGCAGCGGTCCATTCCGCGACGCACCGACTCGGCATCACAGATGTCACCCTTGACGAACCGTGCGCCCTTGGGAAGAGCGGACGGTTCGTGCCGGGCAAAGACGACGACCTCCTGTCCTGCGCGGGTCAGCCATTTCGTCGTGGCGGCGCCCAAGGCACCGGTTCCGCCGGTTACCAGGACGCGGCCACTTCTCACCGGCCCGCGGCTTCGTCGAACGACGGAATCTTGCTCTCGCGGATCCGATCGCCGAACGTTTCCAGCCAGCTGAAGGCGAGTCGCACCTGCCGATCGTCCCCGACCCGGCGGGTGTGGCCGGCTTGCGCGCGGTAACCGCCCCACCGGGCAGCGGAGAATTCCGAAAGCTTGCCGCCGACCTCGAGTTCGAAGGTCCACTCCGGTCCGGAAGCGGCCTTCCACCGTGCGCGCTGAGCCCAGTCGTCATCCACCAGGTCGATTCCGCCGGTGACGCCGCTGTCCATCACGACCGCACCCTGCTGATCGGCGACGCCGGCGAAGTTGAAGCCTTCCCGGCCCAAGCACAGGTGGCCCCACTCGATGGTTCCATCGTCGTATTCGTTGGCGAAAGCCTCCCAGCCCAGCTGCAGGTCCTTGAACACCCGGAACTCTTTCCAGTCGTATCCCGCCGGCCAGTACGCGTGATCCCAAAAAACAAAGCCCTCCACGTCGTCGCCCAACACGTTCCCGCCAACCTTGTAGAGCTCGCTGATGTAGAGAATCGGCTCAGTTCGATCGGGCGCGTAGATCTGCACGCCGGGCCCGACCAGCGAACCGTCCAGCGCCAACATGCTGCCCTCTCGCCATTCGAACTTGCCGGGCATTGCCTCGAACCGGAACTCGCCCCCAGACCCGCCGACCTTCTCCATCATGGCTCCGTGCAGCAGCACTCGGTCGTCGGCGTACTGGCGTTTGACCTCGCCCCGAACGGTTTTCGCGGAATTCGGTTCGATGGTCACGGATCCGCCCCGGGCGTTCATCAGCCAGAGTCCGGCCGTCATGGGGCCGATGAACTTGCGCTCGAAGACATGCAACGTGCCGTCGGCCTCACGCCACCCGCCATAGAAGTAGAGGACCTGCTCGGTCAGTCCGAAAGGTGTGTTGTACGGGTGGTGCACAGTTACGTCGGGCGTATAGGGGGCGGTAAGTGCGCGGTGTTGGAACGCGCCGATATTCGATGCCATGTCGCGGCTCTCCCTGATGGACTTGCGGATGGGGTCGGGCCACACTAGCTTATTTCCGACACAGTGTGTTGGCAATAGGCGGAGGATAGAATCCTCGGACCCGTTCATGAAAGGGATGGCATGCCAAGCAGCGACGCGCCGACGACTCAGCCGCCGCGTCGCCGCCGATCGGGCGGCGGTCGAAGGCGCGATCCCGACATCGACGCGCGGGTCCTGCACGCCGCCAGGCAGGCCTACGCTGAATTCGGTTGGGCGGCTTTCCATTTTGACAGAGTCGCAAAATCCGCTCAGGTGAGCAGAGACGTGCTGTATCGGCGGTACGCTGACAAGGAAAGTTTGTTGCTTGACGCGCTGGCCGATGCGGTCCTGCCGGCCGTCAGCGGCAAGGGGCCAATCCGCAATCAGCTCATGACCTACGCCCGCGACATCCACAAATATTTCACGTCGGCTGACGGCATTGCCAGTTTGCGTATCCACCTCGAGGCGAATCAGTTTCCCGAGCTGTACCGTGCCTACCGAAGCCGGGTGGTCGATCCGAACTTCGAGGTCAATATCACAGCGCTTGACCAAGCCGCGCGCAACGGGGAGCTACGAAAAGGTGCTGACAGCGTAGCCATCCTGGAAGCGATCGGTGGCGGTGTGTTGATCGACGCGCTGTACAGCCAGCGCGCTGGGGCCACGCGCGAGGCGATCCCGCTCAGCCGCAAGCGGCTCGAGGCCACCTTGAAGAATTTCGTCGCCCTCGCACTCGACCACTGAGCGCGCCGCTAGACCGCGTGGTCGTTGACGGCGACGTCGGGGCGGGAGACCACACGAAACGCGGGGTCGAAGCGCCGCACCGTGAAAGCAAACGCCAGCGCGATGAACGGACCGATAGCTCCGTAAATGACCGCAGGGCTAGCCATTTCGGCGCTGTTCAACAGCTGCGGACTCAGTGCCACGCCCATCGCCACCACGGTGTTGTGCATGCCGATCTCCAGGCTGGCGGCGATGGCTTGTCGCGGTCCGAGGCGCATGAGCCGCGGCGTCAAGTAACCGACGGTCAAGCTCACAACTCCTGGCAGATACCTTCAGCGGACCATTACAATGTATACCTAGTTATCATTGTGCACGGAAAGGCAGGCTATGGATTCGCCGATAGTCGATGACCTTGCCGCGGAGCACGAGGTTCTCGATGATCTTGTCCGGAACCTTGATGAGGAGCAGTGGTGCACCCCATCGCCGGCCGCTGGGTGGACTGTCCGCGACGAGATCGCTCACCTGGCCTTCTTCGACGACGTGGCGCTGGCATCCATCACCGGACAGGGCGAAGCTCGTTTCGCCGAAATCGAAGCGGCCATGCGCTCCGGCGATACCGACTTCATTCGCAGCCCGGGCGAAGGCCGATCCGGTCGCGAAGTGCTTGCCTGGTGGCGAGAGGCGCGCGCTGCAGAAGTAGACGCGTTCCGTCGGATCGACCCCGCCGAGCGTGTCCCGTGGGGAACCAATCGAATGGCGGCGGCAAGCTTGTGTACGGCTCGGCTGATGGAGACCTGGGCGCACGGCCTCGACTGCTTCATGGCGCTCGGCGTGAAGCCGGTTGACGGCGCACGGCTCCGCCATGTCTGTCACATCACGTACCGAGCGATACCCAACGGCCTCTTGGATGCGGGCCAGGCCATGCCGGCACCGCTCGAAGATCTTGTGGTGGAGGTTTCTTCGCCGACGGGCGAACTCTGGCGCTTCGGCCGAAAGGACGCACCAAACCGCATCGAGGGCACCGCCTCCGAATTCGCCAGGGTGGGCGTGCGTCGGTTGAAACTCGAGGATGCCGCCACCTTGCGGACGACCGGACCGTTTGCCGAAGCAGCCCTTCCGCATTTGAAGGCGTACCTGTAATTGATTGGAATTGGGGTAGATTCGTGAACAACGCCGACATGCTAATCAGCGACATTCTCGCCAGAAGCCGTGCGCAGCATCCCGACAAATCTGCAATCATTAGCGAACACGCGTCTCGCACGTACGGCGAGCTCGCCGATCGTGTCGAGCGCATCGCCGGTGCGTTCGCCGCGGCCGGGATGCGACCGCGCGATCGCATGGCGATTCTCGCCGCCAACGACCCGGGAGTCGTCGAGGTGTGCCTGGCGGCCGCGATGATCGGAGCGGTCGTCGTGCCGCTGAACCCGCGCGCCACCGCGGATGACATCGCCTTCCAAGCGGGCGACGCCGATGCCGGATACGCGTTTGTGCCAGCCGAACTCGAACCGCTCGCGCGAGCCGGAGGCTTGCTCGACCGACCCTCATGGTCCTCCGGTGAAGACCTGGAAAAGCTTGTCGCCATGGGACAGTCGTACCGAGGTCCCCGCCCTTCCTGTGACGACGTCTTGGTCCAGCTCTACACCTCGGGCACCACCGGACGCCCGAAGGGTTGTCTTCTGACCCATCGCGGGTGGCTGTCGAGCAACAGCGGCTGGGCCCACGCGACGGGCCTGTCCGGCCGCGATGTGGTCTGGGCACAGCTCCCGCTGTTTCACGTCGCCGGGCTGCACTTCCTGTTCAGCACCCTGGCCACGGGTGGCACCTTTGTGGTCGACGGTCCCGGGGACGCGACGCGGTTCTGGGATGTGGTTCGGGCCCGGTCGGTTTCGGTGGCGACGCTGTTCCCCAACCCGTCCGACATCGTCGAGCACCCGGAGGCGAGTCGGTCTTCGGACAGCATCCGGCTGGCGTTCTCGCAACAGACCAGCGATGCGCTCATGCGATCACTCCCCGGCGTCACGATCGGAACATCCTACGGTGCAACGGAATTAGGAGGTATGGCGCTTGCCGCCTTCGGAGACGAGTGCCTGCGACCCGGAGCTGTCTTGGGACGACCGCTGCTCGGCCTGGTCGCGGCCGTGCTTGATGACAATGACACGCCGGTGCCGCGGGGCGAGGTCGGCGAATTGTGCTTCCGTGGTGCGTCGACGACGCCCGGGTATTGGAAGCTGCCGGAAGCATCGGCCGAGGTTCTGCGCAACGGCTGGCTACACACCGGCGACCTCGGTCGCGAGGACCCCGACGGGCTGCTCTTCTTCGTCGATCGAAAGAAGGACATGGTGAAGCCCGGCGGTGAGAACGTCTATTCGGTCGAGGTCGAAGCCGCGCTGATGGCTCATCCCATGGTGGCGGAATGCGCGGTGATAGGGGTTCCGGACGAACGGTGGGGTGAAGCGGTCAAGGCGGTGGTCGTTGCGCGCGAGGAGGTGACCGCCGAGGAACTCGACCTGTGGTGCCTCGACCGCCTCGCGGCGTTCAAGCGTCCGCGTTGGTACGACTTTGTCGCCGCATTACCCCGCAACGCGACCGCGAAAGTCGTGAAGCCCGACCTGCGCGCGGCGCACGATCCAGCGACGTCGACACGTCTTCCCGAACGAACCTGACCCGACTACGTTGCCGCGCCGACCTTTTGCTCAGTACCGGATAGGAGCGCGTCGACCGATCCCACACCCTCCTCGCGGAAGCGCTCCATGAAGGTCTCGCCCCAGGAGAAGCCAACCTTGACCTCGCGGGTATCGCCATGGCGCAGGATGTGGCCGGCCTGCGCGCGATAACCACCCCAGCGCGCCGCCGAGAATTGCGACATCTGCCCACCAGGCTCCAACTCGAACACCCACGTGCGTAAGTCGTGGGCCTGGTAACCGATGCGCTGCGCCCAGTCGTCGGAATCGGGATCGATGCCGCCGACGGTGTCGACATCCATCACCACCGGCCCATTCTCGTCAGCGACCGCAACGAAATTGAACTTCTGGCGGCCAATGGCGACCTGGCCCCACTCGACGTGGCCGTCGGCGAATTCGGTGGCAAACGCCGACCACGACAGCTGCGTACCGTTGAAGATTCGCCACTCTTTCCAGTCCCGCCCGTGCGGCCAGTAGCCGTGGTCGAGGAACACGAAGCCGTGCACCGACTCACCCAGAACGGCACCGCGCACCTTGTACAGCTCGCTGGTGTAGAAGAACGGCTCCTCATGGTCGAGCGACCCAATCTGTATCCCGGGGCCGACGAGAGCGCCCTCGAGTTGCAGGATGCCGCCCTCGCGCCAGTGCATCGCTCCGGACGTCAGTCGGTAGTCGAGCCCTTCTTCGGGCGCTCCGCCGGCCTTGCCGAGAAGTGAACCGTGCAAATGATGTTCGGTTGCCGAATACTCACGCTTGACCTCGCCGCGCACGGTCTGCAGCGACTCGGGGGCGAGGCTGACCTTCCCCGAGCGGGTGGTCATCATCCATAGCCCCGCCGTCATGGGTCCGCAGAACTTGCGCTCGACGATGTGCAACGCCCCCGACTCGTCGCGCCAGCCGCCATAGAGGTAGGTCGACTCCTCGGTGAGGCCAAACGGCCGCGAAGTGGGCAGATGCATGTCGAGGTTGGGTTCATAGCAGCCGACGGCGGTGGCGAAATCCAGGTCGCCGATCCGCGAGACATTGGACATCTCCGATCCTTTCGGTTAATCGACGGCTGGAAGCTGCCAACCGATGTACTTGACGGTGGTGTACTCGAGCAATCCCTCACGGCCGACTTCACGGCCCACGCCGGATTGCTTGTAGCCGCCGAACGGCGCCTCGTTGCCAGACACGGTCGCGTTGACGCGGACCTGTCCCGCCCGAATACGTGATGCCAGGCGCAGCCCAAGTGCCGTATCGGCGGTCCACACGGCGCCGACGAGGCCGTAGGGCGAGTCGTTGGCCAGTCGGACGCCGCCGTCCGGGTCGCCGCTGTAGCGGATAACGACGATGACGGGCCCGAAGATTTCTTCGCGGGCAACCGCCATGTCGTTGGTGACTTCGGTCAAAACCGTTGGCTGCAAGTAGAACCCACCTGCGGGTACATCTGGCGGCCGACCGCCGCCGGAAGCTATCTGCGCTCCGGCGGCGACCGCGTCACGAACCGTGGCCTCGATGCGATCCCGGGCAGCCGCGGAGATGACCGGTCCCATCGAGGTATTCGGGTCATCCGCCGGTCCGACCCGCACACGTTGAGCTGCCTCGACGAGACCGGTGACCACGGCGTCGTGCAGCGCGTCGGGAACCAGGACTCGGGTCAGCAGCCCACACCCCTGACCGGCCAGCGTCACGAAGCGCAACACCGCTGCCACCAGTGACGGTACGTCGGCGTCGGGCAGGGCGAGAAGCGCTGACTTGCCGCCCAATTCGAGCAACATGTGTTTCAGGGTAGCGCCGGCGGCTTGTGCGATTGCCCGACCGACCGCCGATGACCCGGTGAATGCGACCATGTCGACGCGGGGGTCGGCCACCATGGTCTGGCCGACTTCGGCACCTCCGGTGACGACGTTAAGGACGCCACGCGGAACGCCCGCCTGGGCTGCCAGTTCACCGAGCAACAGCGCGCAGCTGGGCGCCTCGGGGGCGGGTTTGAGCACCATGGTGTTGCCGGTTACCAGGGCCGGTGCGACCTTCCACAAGTTCAGTAGGTGCGGCGCGTTCCATGGGGTGATCGCGGCGACCACGCCCCACGGCTCACGAACGACGCGTTGCCCGGTGACCGGCGGCCCGTCCAATTCGGGAAGCCCGTATCCCAGTTCGGCGCATCCCTTGGCTACCAGGTCGCGGTAGTGGTCCATGGGCCGGGCCACCTGCCCCGGGCCGGCGACCCGCCGGCACGTCCCGACCTCGGTCTCGACAAAGTGAGCGAAGTCGGCCGTGTGGGATTCGACGAGATCTCCAAGCCGCGTGAGGATTTCGCCGCGCTTAGCGGGCGGCAGGGCGGACCACTCGCCGTCGTCGAAAGCACGCCGGGCCGCCGCGATCGCGGAGTCGACCTCGCCGATCCCGCCCAGCGGCACCCTGCGCGCAACCTCCCCGGTTGATGGGTTGATCACCTCGATGGTATCGCCGACGCCAGTCACGAGCGCACCGTCGATGAGCAGGCGTGTGCCTAGCGAACTGAGCAAAGTCATCGTGGCGCAGCCGGGGTGAACGTCACCGGCATCGCCTTGACGCCGCGCATCATCAGCGGCCCATGTGGTCGGTATACGTAGTCACCGCCGAGCGCAAGATCCGGCAGTCGGTCGAGTAGCACCTCCAGGACGATCGCGGCTTCCAGCCGAGCCAACGAAGATCCGATGCAGAAGTGCTCTCCGAAGCCGAACGTCTGGTGGGTACGGTTGCGGGCGGCGGGCCGGTCCATATCCCACTCGTCGGGACGCTCCACGATCTCTGGATCGCGGTTGGCGTGCCCAAGCGCATTGCACACCAATGTCTTCGCGGGGATCTTCGTGCCGGCCACCTCGACGTCGCAGGCAGTCATGCGAGGCACCCAGTACAGCGGCGGGTCGCAGCGCAGCGTTTCCTCGACCACGTTGGGTATTAGCGTGCGGTCGTTGCGGAGCCGCTCCCAACGGGACCGGTCGGAAAGCAGAAAGTGCAGCATCGAGCCGATCAGGTTGGCGGTGGTGTCGGTGCCGGCCAGAATGAGCATGCGCACGAGCGCGACGAGTTCCTCAGTGCGGAGACGATCTTCGCCGTCGTGCACTTGGATCAAATGGCTGAGCAAGTCCTCGCCCGGCGTGTTGCGGCGCTGGTCGATGATTCTCAGCACGTATTCTCGTAAGTCGGGGTCGGATTCGGCATAGCCGCTGGAGCTGGGACCGGCGGCGGTGATCGCGTCATCGGCCCATTGGACGAATTGCGAGCGGTCCCCCTCGGGGATGCCGACCAGCTCGGCGATCACCATCGCCGGCAGCAGGAAGGCGAATTCCGTGCACAGATCGGTGGTGCCTCGGCCGATGAACTGGTCGACGAGCTCGTGCGCGATGGCATAAGTGGGGTCCTCGAGATTCTTGACCGCACGCGGCGTGAACGCTTTCACCACAAGTTTGCGCGTCCGCGTGTGCTCGTCACCGTCGAGATGCACCAGGCTGGGCTGTGTTCCCGGCTTCGGCGGCCGCAGCTCGTTGCGGAAGGACGCCGAATCCTTGAATACCGCCGCGACATTAGAAGCACCCGTGACGACGACGGCTTCGTTCGGTGCGGGAACCACCGGGCACCGCGACGCTGCCTCTTTCAGCGGTGTGTAGGGATCCAGCACCGGGGTGAACGGGTCGAACTGTGGTGCCGTGTCGATGTTCTCAGACATCGTATTGCCTTTCACTGTCGTGTGAATCAGGTAGCTTCGACAACGGCCGGAGCGCCGACGCGCGCGCGCAGGTCCGCTTGCGTCGCCGGCGTGAGTCCGCGGCGGGTGATCAAATCGACTGCACGATCGACCATCTCGGCGTTGGTGGCGGTCGGGAAAGCCCATGGGCAATCACCGGCACCGACACGAATACCCAGGCCACGGTCGAGCGCTCGCTCCCAAAGCGCCTGGGATCGCTCGGCCGAGCTCATTGCGTAGGGCACGACCACGGTTTCGTGGTCGATGTCGCCGGGGATGCGGGAGAGCAGGAAGTCAATGACCTCGGGGTCGGGGTCATTATTGGAGACCCAGCGATCCGAGAAGAACAGCTTGATGTTCAGCGGCTGGCGCAAGATGCCGATGCGCGCGGCCAGCGCAACCCAGCGCATGTCGGCGGCATTGAACACGGCGATGTTCGGCACCAGCCCCAGCTCAGCGAACCGGTCTAACTCGGGCGGATAGGGCGGGTTCGAGTTGTTGGGATCATCCGGGCCGAAACTGACCACCCCAAAACGGTTTTCCTCTTCCACCCACAGCACGCGCTTGATGTGTTGAACCGGGTCAAACGGCGTGAGCAGCAAGCTAGTGCCGGCCGGCGGCCGGGCCGCCAGCGCCCAGATGTGATCAAGGCTGCCGTGGTAGCTGGGGTAGGCCAGGGGATCGACCTCACGGGCGGCCGTTGCCAGGACTGTGCGGGAGACGTCATCGTCGGTCCAGGCCTGCCGACCATCGTCGTAGCGGGCATGGAAGTGCACCACCGTGGCGCCGTGCGCAATGCACTCCACCAGATCGCGCGCCGTCTCTTCGGCGCCATAGGGCACATTCGGGTTGTCGTCCTTGCTGACCACCTCGTTGACGCCGACCTCGAGGTAGACCTTGCCGTCATCGCGAAAACTCACTGCGTTCCTCCTGACAGGCGGCCAGCCGCTCGATGTGGTGGATTTCGTTGTATGTGCGTAACTTCCACTGACCCTCGGAATCAAGGGCGATGCGGGTGATCGAGCCATATTGCGGTTCGGTGACCGTCAGCCGGACGTTGCCGACGGCTTTCTCGACGCACGCCCCGATCACTCCTCCGTGGCAGAAGATCGCCGCGACACCCGCGGGGCTCGTCGCCGCCACCCGACCGACCGCCGCGGTCGCGGTGCGCCGGAAGTCGGCCAACGGGCCTTCCATGTCGGGCTGCGACATCATCTCTCGCCACTTGTCCAGTCGCGGGTCGCTTTCGGCGATCATGTCCTCGATCGGGATATAGAAGTCGGCGCCCCCCGCCGGCCCCGCGAATTCCGCGAGGTCCTCGTGGACATCGACGGCCAGCCCCAGCTTCTCAGCGGTGGGCGCCGCGGTCTGGCGGGCACGCAGCAGTCCGCTGCTGGCAATCGCGCGGACCGGCAACAGGATTATCGCGTCCGCGACAGCCCGGGCGTGTTCAAACCCGGTCTCAGTTAGTCCCGGATCGGGTTTGACGACGCCTTCGATCCGGTTCGGCAGGCCGTGACGGATCAACGCCACCTCCACGACCTGGATCATCGCCGCACCAACAGCGCCGCGCCGGCCGTTGGTCCCCCGCCTACGCCGACGGCAACGGTGTCGGGCCGGCCCGCCTGACGGTCGCTGCCCCGGTCCGAGAGCTGCACGCACGCTTCGTAGAGCAGTCCGCACCCGTGCAGCCGTCCGGCGGACAGCTGGCCGCCGCCGGTGTTCAGCGGCAGCTGGCCAGTCATGGCGATGCGGTTGCCCGATTCGAGGAATGGGCCGGATTCGCCCTTGCCGCAGAAGCCCAACGCCTCGAGCCATACCAGCGGAAGGAAGGAGAAACCGTCATAGAGCTGGACTTGGTCCACATCGTCGGGGCGTAGGTCGCTGCGTTCCCACAGGTGTGCGGCGGCGTCCCAGGCGGCCATCTCGGTCATGTCGGTCCATTGGTCCCACAGCGGCCGGTGCCGCATGGCCCAACCAATCGACTCGATACCGATCGCGGGATGCCGTCCGTCGTCGGCGGTATCGATGTGAGAGACGACGAACGCGACCGACCCGTCGCAGGGCACGTCGCAGTCCAGCAGGCCGAAGGGCGTGGTGATCATGCGTGCGTTGAAGTAGTCGTCGAGCGTCATCGGTGTGCGGTAGACCGCGTTCGGGTTGCCTACGGCGTTGCGTCGGTTGTTGACCGCGATGGTTCCCAAATGCTCACGGGTGGTGCCGAATTCGTGCATGTGCCGCTGGGCGTAGAGCGCAATCCAGTTCGCCGGTGAGTGCGCGTCGAACGGTGCCAGCCAGCGGCGAAACCCCGAGACGGCCGCGTCGGCTACCCCGGCGAGCGCCGCCCCACGCCCGGCAGCACCCTGAGCCGAAGCCTCACCGACGGTCCGATACACCAGTACGTGCCGCGCCAGCCCAGTAGCGACCGCGAGACAGGCCGAGAAGAATCCACTCAGCTGACCACCTTCGGGGCCGCCGAATTTCCAGTTGGTTTGCAACCCCAGGGCCGCATGCAACTCGTCGGCTCCCGGGCCGGCTAGGCCGGGGGTGTCGAAGCCTCCGCCGGGAAACGTTGCGAGTCCGTCGATCTCTTCGCGTTCGACGCCCGCGTCGGCCAGCGCAGCCAGGCATGCGTCGACCGTCAATGCCATCTCGCTGGCCGGCAGCCTGCGTCCCACTTCGGAAGAGCCGAAACCGCGGATGACCGCCTGTCGTTCGGGGTGGGTCATCAGCCGTCCTCCCCCGCCTCGGTGGAAAACGGCGTGAACAGCGGTGCGAACAGACCATCACCCAGCGGTTGGAAGACGACGCGCACGCGTAGACCGACTCGGACATCGGCCACATCCGTTTCGACCAGGCGGCTGACGAAGCGCAGCCCCGGCTGCTCGTCGAGCTCGACGACGATCACGGTGTACGGGTCGCGCAGATGTGACAGCCAGGGCTGGTGATTGGTCGTGAAGGAGTAGACGATGCCCGCGCCACTCACCTGCTCGTATGCCACGTCCCGAGAAAGGCACTGGAAGCACACGGGATTCGGCGGGTGCTGCCATCGCCGGCAGCTTCCGCATCGCTGCATCCGTAACCGGCCGTCCGCGCCGGACCGCCAGAACCCCTCCTCATCGGGTGTGGGCGCCGGCCGCTGTAACGGCCCAACGGACGAGCGCACCCGCGCCTGCTTGTCGATGGTCACCGCCCGATGATCCGCCCCGTCTGTTCCCAGGCACTGATCGCCGGCGGGAAGAACTCGTTATAGGAGTGATACACCGCCGGGGTCCGGGTTTCGCCGGCGCGACGCAGATAGCCCTCTGAGGAACGGTAGAAGTCATGGCCCGACGCTTGCTCGGGCAGTTCACCGTCCCTGACCGCCGACCATTCCCAGTCCACGCCGTCGACTTCGTAGTACATGTGTTCGGGGAAGGTATTGGGCTTGTATTTGATGTCACGAGCGTTCACGTTGGAAGTCGAGTGCAAAACATCGCCGTCGCCGTTGACGATCATGGCGAAGGTGAAACCATCTGCACCGTAACAGATGTGACCCATTTCGATCGATCCATCGGTGAACTGGGTGCCGAATGGGGTCCACGCGAGTTCCACCCCCTTGAAGAAGTCGCTATTGCGCCACGTCACGCCAGGTGGCAAGTAACAGTGGTCCAGCCACAAGAACCCCTCTGCGGGCTTTCCGAAAGCGGTGCCCGAAACCCTGTGCAGCAGCGAAGTGTAGAAGAGGGGCGTTGGCCCACTGGGAACGTATACCTGCATTCCGGGCCCGATCCGTCGGCCGCCGAACTGAAGTTCGTCGCCTTCTCGGTACGTCAATTCGGTTGGGGTGCAGGTCATCTCGAAGGGTTGTCCGGTGGCGTAACCAGGTTCGGCAGGTTTGCTGGCGATGCGGTACTGGGCGTGGGACGCGGTAGTAACGACAGGCCCCCGGAAAAACTCGCGGCCGGCGGGCATAGTCATCTTGCGCAACGCGCCGTCACGGGACTCGAAGCAGGTTCCGTGCAGTGACCCCTCCAGGCCCAGGACACCGCGGTAAGCGAAGTGCAGCTTGCCGTCGCTGTCGCGGAAATTGAGGTAGAACCACGTAATCGACAGCGAGAGACCGAAGTACGTGCGGGTCGGATTCGAGTCGGATGCTGTGGGTTCGAAAGTCCCCACCAGGGTGCGATGCCCAAAATCCGCTTTCGCTGTCAAGGCTTGGTCCTTCCGGTTTCGTCGATGACACGAACGGTGCCCGCGGTGCCGTCTACTTCCACGAGTTGACCGTCCTTAAGCCGTTGGGTCGCGGTCTGGGTATTGACCACAGCGGGCACCCCGAACTCGCGAGCCACGATGGCGGCGTGGGACATCGGACCACCGACATTGGTGACGATCGCCGCGGCGCAGCCGAAGAAAGGAGTCCACCCGGTATCGGTGACGTGGGCGACGAGCACCTCGCCGGGTTCGAAGTCGTCATCCGGGTGACTCATAATCCGCACCCGGCCCCGCGCAGTGCCCCGAGATGCTGCCAGACCCTCGACCAAGGCGCTGTCGGTGACCTCGGTGTGCCGATCCGGCGTCCACGGTTGGTTGAAGTGAACCGGGTAGTCCAACCCCGCCAAGCGGACACGCTCCGCGCGCCGCCGAACCACGAGGTCCTTGGATTGCGCTGGCGGATAGTAGATTTCGTTAGTCGACAGATAGTGGACGTCGTCGGCAGACTCAAGCGTTTCGCGCTCGGCCAGCCGGTGTCCCCATTCCCGCAGGACGAGCCGGAGTTCGTGGGTCATGCGCATGCACACGTCGCGCCCGCACTCGCGTCGTTCGATGGCGGCGACGGCGAAGCGGACCAATGCACGCCCCAACGGTGTGCGCACTGAAGCCGCGGGAGCCGCATGGCTCGTGCGGATGCTGCCCATCACCGAGCGCAGCAACAGTTCCGGCGCGTCGGCGTAGACGGGGTTACTGAGTTCTGTCTCACCGGGCCCGCGATGTCCGCACTCGGCAACCAGCTTGTCGAACTTGGCCGCGAATGTCGGTGCGTCGCTGCGCAGTTTGTCCAACACCACCTCGCGCGGACTGTCCTCGATCAAGCGGCGCAAACCGTCGTCGGCTGCCAGGATGTCGGCGAGGTCGCGCACCCCGGCCAGCAGGGCGGCGCTGCGCAGGTTCTGCGTCCCTGCGCGCACATTCATCGCGGCTTCGTCCCCATAGCGCTGGGCGATGAGGTTCATGGGGAGGCTGACGACGAACGTGTTCATCAGGTTGATGTCCCACGCGCGCACCACCATGTCGGTGATCAGCTCCAGGCGGGCCAGCAGTTTGTCGTCGGAAAGTGTTCGTAGGTCGGGACGCTCGGCGACCAAGTTCTCGGCTCGCCGTTCCATGTCGGCGACCTCGCGTCCGAGACCGGCGATCTGCGGGCCGCCCCTCAGCGCCGCGCGCGCGCCGGCGAGCGCATCGGCGGCCGAGATGCCGGGTGAGCGGTATCCGTCGGGCAGCGGGACGCCGTTCATCTGATGCTCGAAGCTCTCGGGCGTCTGTCCCGGAATGGCTTTCGCCAGTTCCTTCATCACCGTCATGTTGTTGTAGAGCCGGTGGCCGATGGTGCCGACCTGTTTGGTGCTGACCATCCTCACCAACCCCGGGTCAAGGGGAAAGAGGTAGTCGAGGAGGTTCGCCCCACTGAACAAGATGCGCGTCGCCAGGCCCAGCGAGAACGGTGTCATCGGCCCCGGGAACGCCTCGGACAGATTCGCCGCGCTCCACTCGGGCAACGCCGCATCTCCGGTGACATTGTCGAATTCGCCGGTGTATTCCGCTGGCACGATCCGCACCGCGCTACCGTCGGATCCGGACGTGTCTCGTGGGAACACTGCGGGTTCGGCCAGGCGAACGGGTTTGCGTATCGAGCGGCTACCGACCGTCCATTTGCTCGACGACCAATCGGTCATATCGGCGACGGCGTCGGCCGAGGAGTAAGCACAGGTAAAGCCGAACTCTTCATGCAGCTTGCGGGTGTCGCCCAGCGGATAGTGCATGAACAACTCGATGAGGTCCGGCACCGACTCGTAGTTACGAGCCTTGCCAATAACGCGGGCCAGCCGACGCGAGAACCGGGCACCGGAGTTCACGACGGGACGACCGACGATTCGGGCCATTTCGGTGAACGTGAGGGCGTCATCCGCGTTCAGGTTGACAATCCCGGTGGGCCCACCCAGCGCGGCATGAGCGCAGAACCTGCCGACGTCGTCGACGTGCACTAGTTGCATGCGCGCATCGCGACCGGGCGTGACGACAACCGGCTGGCGGAAGATATTGGCCGGGGCGCTCCACGCCGACCGCCCGACGATCACGGTGGGGCGCACGTTGACTGCCTCCACACCGGACTCGGCGATCATCTTCTCGGCGCGCACCTTGTTGCGTTCGTAATGGAATGAGGCCGCAGGCCGCGGCGTCTCGACCTCAGTGAACGGCTGCGGATGGTCCGCGTGGCCGCCATAGACGGTGATCGACGACGCGAACACCATCCGACGGCAGTCGTGATCGGACATCGCGCGCAGCAGGTTGGTGGTCCCGCCGATGTCGATGCCTTCGGCCACCTCAGCGCTCTGCATCGCCGAAACAGTCCACGCGAAGTGGGCTATCGCATCGCAGCCGGCTACGGCTCGCGAAACGCCTTCCGCGTCTTGGATGTCGGCGGCGAGATAAGTCACGCCGGGGACGGGCGCCGCAGGCGCGCGCCGCGCCAGGACGACGACGTCGGCTCCCATTCGGCGTAGCCATTTGACTGTCGCTGCGCCGGCGGCGCCAGTGCCCCCGGTGACCAGAACTCGTCCCGACATCTCACCTTCACACGTCTCGAACGGATCGCTTAGTTATAACCTGGTTATCTTATTCGACTGTGGCGTGGGGCACAAATGCTGCCATTCACACCAATTCGTGCCGGGCGCACTCCCGCCGGCAGGAATCGGGATCGCTGAACAGCCGGGCAGTGAGGCCGGAGCTCGCCGCGCCGATAACGTTCTCTTCCGAGTCGTCGAAGTACAGCAACCGGTCGGGACGGCAACCGATGCGCTCGGCGGTGAGCGCGAAGATCGCCGGATCGGGTTTCCGCATGCCGACCTCGGAAGAATCGACGATGACCGCGAAGCTTTCGATCGGCAGCACCCCGCTGGTCCACCAGGATCGCGCCTCCTTCGCATTGTTGGTCAGCAGCCCGACCTTCACGCTTCCGCGAACCAGATCCTGTACCAGCATGACCATTTCGGGGCGCACCCGCTGCCCGGCCGCGAGGCAATCGGCGAGGCGACGTATGTCGACGGCCACCCCCAGCCGTTCCTCGACGTCTCGGCACGCGAATTTGAGGTAGTCACGTACCGAACGATTGCCGGTTTCGACCTCGGCGAACTCGGGCCCGCGGAATTGGTCGACGAAAGTACTTGCCGGGAGACATAACTCGCCGGCATAGTCTCTGCAGGCCTGGAAGGGATCGACGGTCAGCACGCCGCCCATGTCGAAGACCACGGCTTCGATGGGTCCTGTCGGATTTTGCGACACCATTATCGGGGAGCCTTGGCCTGTGCGACCCTAATGCGGTCGACCGCCTGCATCAGGTCCTCCAGGCGCTTGCGTTCGGCGGCAAGGTCGATCGAACCCCCGTCGGCGCGTACCTCTTCGGCGCGACGAATGCGTTCTCGCGCAGCGCTGATCTCTAGGGCCAGGCGGTCAGACGCTGCGACCACGGTCAACAAGTCTTCTTCGTCCCAGTCCGACGCACCCAGCATGGCTTCGGGTGGGATGGGTTCAATCGGCTCGCCGCTCATTTCTCGACGCGCGGAAAGTTGAACACTCGCCGCGCGTTGAGTTCCACGATCTTGTGCACATCCTCGTCGGGGATCTTCGTGAACACTTCTTCGGCGACCTTACGGCTATTCGGCCAGTTGGAATCCGAGTGTGGGTAGTCGCATTCCCACAACATGTTGTCCATGCCGACCTCGTCGCGGGCTGCCAGTCCGTGATGGTCTTCGATGAAGCACGAATAGATGTGGTCGTAGTACAACTCCGACGGCCGCCGTTCCTGATTCACGTTCTGGTAGAAGCGATGCCGCTCCCAGACGTAGTCCGCGCGCTCGAGCATGAAGGGCACCCAGCCGATGCCGCCCTCCGATAACGCCACCTTCAGCTTGGGATGACGGTGAAATACCGGCGAGAACAACAGGTCTGATAAGGCGTACATGGAGTTGCAGCTGAAGAGCGAGATGCTGACCGCCAGCGGTCCGTCCGGCGAGGGTCGGGGCGATTGGCCGGACGTGCCGAAGTGCAACGACAGCGGCATGTCGTACTCCTCGGCCACGCTGAACAGCGGGTCCCAATGGTCGGTGTGAATCGACGGCAGGCCGAGTGGATACGGGTTCTCCGGGAACGCGAGGGTCTTGGCGCCCTTGGCGGCGGTGCGGTGCACCTCGGCAACCGCGAGATCGATGTCCCACAACGGCAGGATGACCAGCGGGATGTACCGGTGCGGGGCTGCGGCGCACCATTCGTCAAGCATGAAATCGTTGAATGCCGTCACGCAGGCCAGCGCCGCGTCGCGGTCCTCCCCCTCCAGGAAGACGGTTCCCGCGAACCGGGGGAAGGAGGGAAAGCACAGCGCCGCTTCGACTCCGTCGAGGTCCATGTCGGCCAACCGCTGCACCGGGTCGTAGCAGCCGGGCAGCATCTCATCGAAGCGCGACGGGTCGATGCCGTAATCCTCGGGCTTCTTTCCCGCCACGGCGTTGAGACCGATCTGGGGGTAGGTCTTGCCCTGGTACTCCCACACCTGGCTGGGCGGACCACCCTTGGCTCGCGGTATCTCGACGATGCGGGGCCCCAACTCCTGAAATTTGGCCGCCAGGCGGTCGGACCACACCCGAGGGTGCTCGATCAGGTGGTCGTCGACGGAGATCAACTGCATATGATCCTGCAGCGGCATCGTCCACTCCTTTTCACTAACGTGGCTGGTTCTAGTTTAGTTAATCCGATTGCGCCGCAATGCTTTTAAACTGTTGGCGAACTTGCCCACGCAGCACCTTCATCGCCGAGTTACGCGGAATAGAGTCGGTGACCGTCACCGCCACCGGCGCCTTGTAGGCGGGCAGCCTGGATTTGACCCAGACGACGAGTTCATCGGGGCTCACACCAGCTTGTGCGACGACCACTGCCACCGGCACCTGACCAAGTCGCTCGTCGGGAATGCCGAAGGCGACCGCCTCGCGCACCTGCGGATGCGCTTCCAGACAGTCCTCGATCTCGGCGGGGAAAACCTTGAAGCCCCCGCGATTGATCACATCGTCGGCGCGTCCGTGGATCCAGACGAAGCCGTCCTCGTCGATGCTGCCCAGATCGTTGGTGCGGACCCATTGGCTGTCCCCTCCAGCCGCCTGCGCCGAACGCACCTGCAGGATGCCGTGCTGGCCTAGGGGAAGTTCCTTTTCAGTTTCGGGGTCGATGACAGAGATCTCGACGCCGGGATGAGTGCGGCCCACGCTGCCCCGCTTGGTTTCCTTCCACTGCTGCCAGTCCCGTAGCGACCATCCGGTGATGCCACCGGTGAACTCGGTTGCCCCGTAACTCAGCAGGACTGGGGAGCTATAGGCCTTTTCGAACGCGTCGGCCAGGTCCGAACCAACCGGCGCGGCGCCGGCCCAGACCGCCTTGAGGCTCGACAACCGTTCAGGATCCACACCGGCGTCCAGGATCATTCGCAGGGCCGCTGGCGGCAGTGACACCGACCGCGGCCGGTACTGGGCCACGGCCCGCGACCATGCCTCGGGCTCGAACTTGTCCTGCAACAAGGTCCGTCCGCCGCCACTGAGCGCCGTGATCAACCCCCAGAGCCCGCTGATGTTGGTCGGCGGCAGCGCACAAATCTGCACCCCCGCCCCGCGAACGCTGCCCTGGCGCGCGCTGCCATTCATGTAATGCTCTTGCGCGCCGCGCAGCGCATGCTCGATCTCTTCATAGCGCAACGGGATTCGCTTGGGCGGACCCGTGGTACCGCTGGTGGGCATCACCATTGCCACGCCGTCCTCGACCGGGGTGTGTTCGGCATCCGAGGCCGACTCGACAATGACTTGCACAGCGTCTTCACTGCCGGCACCGAAATCGACCTGAATCCCGAGCGCACCTGTGTCACTCACCGCCGACCTGACCGACGCCCGGCGCCAGTCCTCGGGGTCAGCCACGACCGCCGCCGGCCGCAGTGCGCTGACGTCATGGCCGACCGTCGCGTCAGGCATTGCCGGGTTGAGCACGATCAACGGTCGGCGACTGGCAAGCAGAACAGCCAGGGCGGCAACCGGCCCGGGCCGGTTGCGCATGTATACGCCTACGGGGCTACCGGGCCCGATGCCCAGGGCCGACAGGGTCGTGTCGATCTGCTCAGCGACCGTGCCGAACACGTCGCGGCTGTACCACGACTCGTTGTAGCACAGCAGCGGTTGCTCGCCGCGGGCCGAGATCCGCGCCCGCATCTGGTCCGGAAGATCCATACGTCACCTTTACTGGCACGCGCCGCGGTCGGCTGCCGATGCGTAATTGACTAACCAGGTTATATTAACAGACGGATCGGCCCATATTTGCGGTCGGCTGTCAGGTGATGGCGCCGCCCACCTTCATCTCCACCAGTTCGTCCCAGTCGTACCCGAGTTCGAGCAGCACCCGGTCGGTGTCGGCTCCCAGCTCCGGCGCCGGACGCGGGCTCGGTCGGTGATCGTTGAATTGCACCGGAGGCATCGCCACCGTCAGGGCCGCATCGTCGTCGAGATCCAGCGACCCGACGTAGCCGTTCGCGAGAACTTGTGGATCACAACGGGTTTCCCGCGGCGACTGGACAACGGCCCAGACTCCCCGCTGTTGGCCGAGCACCTCCCGCCATTCGTCTACGGAGCGGGAGGCGAAGATTGCATCCAGTTCGGCGATGCAGGCGTTGCTGTTGGCGCTTCGCGCCGCGGCGTCGGCGAAACGCGCGTCGGTGGCAAGGTCGGGTCGCCCGAGACGCTCTACCAGCGGGGCCCAGAACCGGTCCGATTCCAGCATCACCAGCACGACGAACCGGCCGTCGCGTGTCCGATAGGTGTTGCTGATTGGATTGTGTGCCGAGTGGTGATCACCGCGGGGCATGGCGTCGATCTCGAACAACGACGACGCGGCGATGTGCGGGGCGGTGCCCCACACCGCAGCCCCGAGCAGGCTGACATCGACGACCTGAGCGGCGCCGGTGCGTTCGCGGGCGAACAGGGCCGCGGCCACCCCGCCCGCGGCATACATCCCGGACTGCAGATCGCCAAAGGCCGCCCCGGGCATCGGCGGCGGGTACTCGGCGTCCTCCGATGTGCTGACGTAGGCCACGCCGCCGCGCGACCAGTACGACGCCAGGTCGAAGCCGCCAGTGTCGGCTTCCCCGCCCCGTGGACCAAGGCCCGTACCTTGGGCATAGACCAGACGCGGATTGACCTCGGTCAGGTCGTCGACGTCGACCCGCAGCTTGGTTCGCACCGGGGCCAGGTAATTGGTCAAGAACACATCGGCGCTGGCAACGAGCCGGTAGAGCACTTCCCGGCCGGCTTCGGTAGTCAGGTCGATGCCGACACTCGCCTTATTGCGGCTGAAGGTCTGAAACATGAAGCTGATCGGTTCTTTACCGGCGGCCGACAGTGCCCCACTAACCAGGCCGCGCATCGGATCGCCGTGCAGTGGGTGCTCAACTTTGATCACTTCAGCCCCCCAGTCCGCCAGTGCCACGCCGGCCGACGGAATGAAGCCCCAGGTCGCCATTTCGATGACACGGATGCCGTTCAGTACCCCAGGCATTTTCGATGGCCTTTCCCTTGGTGCGATAGCGTGCTGACAATAGACTAACCACGTAATACGATTCGTGATCGGAGAGGATCTGCGATGGGCCGGGTCCACGGCAAGGTAGCGCTGATCAGCGGCGCCGCGCGCGGGCAGGGTCGCCACCATGCGATCCGGCTGGCCGAGGAGGGTGCCGACGTCATCCTGCTCGACATTTGCGCCGATATTCCTGGCGTCGGCTACCCGATGGCCACTCCGGAGGATCTTGACGAGACCGTCCGGCTGGTCGAGAAGTTCGACCGACGTGCCGTCGCGGCGGTCGTTGACGTGCGTGACCGGCCGTCGCTGCAGAAGGCGGTGGCCGCAGCCGTCGAGACCTTCGGCCGGCTCGACGTCGTGGTGGCCAATGCGGGCATCTGTCCGATTGGGGCCGACTATCCGGTGGCGGCATTCGCCGACGCGGTCGACGTCGATCTGGTCGGTGTGCTCAACACCATCCACGTTGCACTCCCCTGGGTACCCGCGGGAGGATCGATCATCGCCACCGGATCGGTGGCGGCCATGTTGCCCAACGCGGTGAACAACCCGGGCAACGGCCCGGGCGGCGCCGGATACGGATTGGCCAAACAGTTCATCAGTCAGTACGTGGTGGTCCTCGCCAGACAGGTTGCCGCTCAAGGCATTCGCGTCAATGCTGTCCACCCGACCAACTGCAACACCGACATGTTGCACAGTCCGCCGATGTACCGGGCGTTTCGCAAGGATCTGGCCGAACCGACCCGCGCCGACGTCGAGGATGTGTTCCCGCGGATGCAGTCGATGCCGATCCCCTACGTGGAGCCCGACGACGTCGCGAACGCGGTGGTCTTTCTGGCGTCGGACGAGTCGCGCTATGTCACCGGCTTGCAGTTGGCCGTCGACGGCGGCGCGTTGCTTAAGATCTGACGCGACCGTAAAGGATCTGTTGGACGAAGTCCGTCAGCTGACGCACCGTGGCGGCGTTGGGCGCACCGGAGGCGACCAATTGCGACGGCACCGAGGCCAGCGCGTGGACCATGACGGCGCCGCCGAGCGCCTCGATCACGGCTGTGCATGAGGTCTCCGGATCGATCTGTAGGGAGTCACGGGCACGCTCCAGCACAGCGACGGCCTGCTCGATCTGCGGCTCAACCACACGAATGCGGTACTGCTTCAAGACATCCGGGTACTGCGCGCCATCGATATGCACCCGCAGATTGGCGTATCCATTGCCGCTTGCGAAGTAAGAGAACACCTCGCAGGCGTACGCGACCAACGCCTTTTCGATCGGCCGATCGCCGGCGAGAGTGGGGACAGCCTGGTCCGCGAGGGCGTCGAGCAGTAGCGACTGCGCGTCGGGGTAACGCCGGTACACCGCGTCCTTGCTGACACCGGCCGCCCTGGCCACCCCCTCGAAATGCAACCCGGCCCAGCCTTCACGCCCGTACAGCATGCGGGCGGCCTGCCTGAGCCTGGCATCGATCGTCGGGTCCCGCCGACGCCCCGCCCCCGGCTTCCTTTGCTGAGCAGGCGGCACACCCATGGAACTCCTTTCCTTTGTCGCAGTTTAGGTCGCCAGCCTATTGCCGACGGATCGCGTCGGTATTAGACTCCGCTACATCACACTAGACATTCCGATGTTGAGGGGACCACATTTTCACCACCCGAATTCGACGGTTGCGCGACTGATGGCCTGCTGCGTGCTGGCGGCAGCCCTCTTCGGGGCGGCGTTTCGCAAGATTTCACACAGGGGTGGACGCGAGTCGCCCGTCGCCGCGGCGCGGTGGTCACCACCCCAATTCAATGCGAAAGAAGATAAATGAGCACTTCGACGGTCGAACCTGATCAGGACGTCAGCGTGGGCTACCCGATGACGGTTCCCGACGAACCCAACGGTCCCGCCGTTCGAGCGCTGTTACGGCGCACTGGAATCGGCGCGGCGGTCATTGGCGGTGTGGCCATTGCGGTGTCGGGGCTAACCAAGCGCCCCGGTACGCGTGCGCTGGCCCTGGGAACACTTTCGCCCGGTGCTGGCTATATCTACACGCGCAGCCCACTGCGGTTCCTTGCCACGTTGGTAGTTTTCGCGACATCGTTGGCGGCCTGGTTCGGCAGCGGGAACATCGTGCTGCCGCCGCTGCTGTGGGTGGCGACGGCGTTCAATGCGCGCAAGCACGCCATCCGCGGGCGCAAGACGTGGAACGGTGCCCGGGTGGCGGTGCCCGCCGCGCTGCTCAGCGCGGCGGCAGCGGGCACCGTAGCGCGACGTCGCGCCTTCCGCGCGGCACAGGACCGCGGCCGCACACGAGCTCAATACCTCTCCAGGGTGCCCCGTATCGACCCGCAGCCCAAAAGCACTGTCAAGAAAGAGCTTTCGACAGAAGATCTCGCGACTCTGCGATCACTGTTCGATCGGGCCCTGCAGCCACTCGACAAGTTCGACGGCTTCACGAAGGTGGATCAGTTTCAGACCTCGGCGATCCGCTATCAGCTGAATTTCGCGCAGTGGGCGCTTGCGATGGCTCAATTGCACTACACGCCTTCCTTTCACGGCTACTTGTCCGCGGCGCAGCGCAACCTGATCGACAAACTGACACTGCCGCCGATCTGGCGCTACTGGGCTTTCGAGCAGACCTGGGGCAACCTCAGCCTCGACTGGGACCCGATGAAGCGCGACAACATCATGCTGTCGGGCTACCTCGGAACGATGCTGGGCGCTTATGAATCCAACACCGGGGACGACCACTACCGCCGTAGCGGCGCGCTGCCATTCCGGCTCGGTAAGCGAACCTGGCCCTATACCCACGACATGGTCGCCGCGGCCGTCCACGACAACATGCAGCGATCGGGCATGACGTTGTTCCCGTGCGAACCGAACTGGATCTACAGCGCCTGCAACATGACTGGGATCAACACGCTGATGCTTTCGGACAGGCTGCATGGCACAAGGTTCATTGACTCGATTGGCGACGAATTTCGACGCCGACTCCACGAGGAGTTCATCACTCCGGACGGGCGAGTGACCGCGATCCGGTCCGCTCGGCTCGGCGTGACGATCCCGATGCTCACCTCCACGATCGCGGACTGTGGACTGGCCAGCATGCTGCACGCCTTCGATCCGGAACTCGCGCAACGCTCCTGGGTCATCGTGCGCCGCGAGTTCATCGACACGACCGGGCCCGAGCCGACCATCGCGCTGCGCGGATGGGACGCCATCGACACCGGCAACTACCGCAAGTCGACCGTGGCAGCCATCGCCCCTGCGATGTGGGCCGCCGCCGAAATGGGTGACACCGAGTTATGCGAGCTGTTGGCGGCGTCGCTGGACCGTCAACTGCCGCCCGCAGAGACCGGCGGGACCCGGTGGTACGACGAATTGTCGACAAACATGAACGCAATGCTGGCGCTCGCCCGGTTCAATCCGCCCGGTGGTCATCGTGCGCTGATTGCTGAAGGTCCTGGTGCAGAGGTGCTCAACGGTCCAGTCCTGACGGGTGTGAATTATCCGGAGGTACTGGTCGCCTCCACCCACACCGACGGCACCGCTCTCGAGTTGGTCCTGCGCCCGGGCGACGGTCCCGCACGTGTCCAGCTCGGGGTTGAACGGCTGGTCCCGCGCGGCATTTACCGCCTGCGGGACGCGCTCGACGACGAATTGACCGCTGATGATCACGGCCGCGTGAACATTTCCGTCGAACTGGCGGGGCGCACCGAGGTCACCCTGTCGCCGACGTCCTGACCGGGAAAGGAACACAGAGACAACATGAAAAAGGTTGTGGTGACGGGCGCCGGCTCGGGCATCGGAAAAGAATTCACGAAGCTCTACCTCGAGGACGGTTCAACGGTTCTCGCGGTCAGCCTGGTGCAGGCCGAACTCGACCAACTTTGCGAAGACTTCCGCTTCGGCGGGCAGCGATTGCAAACCCTACAGATGGATCTGTCGAAGCCGGATGCCGCGGCCGCGTTGCTGCAGTGGTGCCAGGAGAACGACTGGTTTCCCGACACACTGATCAACAACGCAGGCTTTGCCTGCTTCGGTGAAGCCGTCGATCTAGCAACCGAGCGGGTGGCAAACATGTTGGAGCTCAACGTGATCACCCTGACGATGACCTCGATGCTCTTCGGCCGCCAGATGAAAGAGCGTGGCCACGGGGCCATTCTCAACGTAGGATCGACGGCCGGGATGGTTCCGTCAACCCGGATGGCGGCTTATTGCGGAAGCAAGTCATACGTCAACACGTTCACCTATGCGCTGGCCGCCGAGCTCAAGCCGCACGGCGTGACCGTCACGTGTTTGACTCCCGGCGCAACCCAGACGAAGTTTGCTCAAGCCGGCGGCATCGACACCTTCACCGGTAAATCTCTGCTGCACAACATGTTCGCAAAGAACAAAGCCGGCTCGCCGGCGAAGGTGGCTCGCGGTGGATACGACGCCCTCGCCGCACGCAAGCGTCAGGCACTGGTGGGCACGGGATCCAAGCTTGCTGCCGTCCTGTCCCGCGCGGTATCGCAGAAGCGCCTGCCCACGTTGGTCAGGAATCCTTGATGCCTGTGCCGGCCGCCGACGTCACGCCGATCGGCGGGGGCCCCCGCCTATCGCCTCGGTTGTGGATCGCGGCGGCCGCCGAGATCGCCGTCGCGGTGGCGGTGGCGACAATCGTGCTCAACGCCGGCCGTATAGTGCCGAATCATTCGGCCATGGGAGACATGGTCAGCTCACAGGCGACCCAATTCCATTGGCATCCAGCCCTGTTCGCCATCTCCGGGTTAACGGCGGCGACGCTCATCTGGTGGTTGGTTACCCGGACGCGCATCCCAGCGCTTCTTTCCGCAGCGGGGTTGCTCTTGCTAGCCACATCGGAGCCGGTCCGTGGGATCGCCCTGCAGTCTCACCTGGCGGCGATGGCGGCACTGGAAGTGCTTCTGGTTGCTGCGCCGCTGTTGCTCATCGCGGCGGTGCGGCGGGATCATCCGGCCGCCGATCCGAAACGCACCGGCCCCTGGGCGGTGTTCGTGATCGTCGCCGTCACCCTCAACTCCGCGTTGCTGATCGCTTTGCATCTGCCGACAGTCCATGATCGCGGCGCGGCCATAACTGCGGTGCCCCAATGGCTTACGCTCGTCGTCGCTGCGATCGGGCTGAGCTACTGGGCCGCTGTTTTGATCACCGCCGGGCGCGTCACACCCGCCCTACGTCGTGGCGCCCTCATCGTGGGCCAAGAGGTTGCGGCGATCCTCGGCCTGGCTGCCCTCGTCGGCGGTCACCCACGCATGAACCACACAACCCTACTCGGGCTGTCGGCCAGCCTGGACCAACGCCTGGGTGGGGCACTCATGCTGGTTACCTGTGCCGCCGTGACGCTGCCGCTGGCCAAACAGCTGGAAAGACAACAACTTCGAACGGAGAGCGATGTCCACTGACATCAGGTCGGCACCGCCAGTCATCGACAACCAGTCGGCGACGCTGAACGCCCTGCTGGACGCACAGCGCTCGGACTTCCGCAAAGCCGGACCACCGCCAGCCGCGGTGCGTCGCGACAGGATCGATCGCCTGATCCTGCTTCTGACTGAGAACGCCGATGAGTTCTCGGCGGCGCTCAGCGCCGACTTCGGCAACAGACCGCACGCAGTCAACCTGGTGTCGGAAGTCGCTGGCATCCTGCCGGACCTGACGGCGACTCGTCGCCACCTGGAGTCGTGGATGCGCCCGCAGCGCATCCGATCGGCCACGCTACTCGGATTGCCCACCAGGGTGGAGAAAACGCCGTTGGGCGTGGTCGGCATCATCGGCCCGTGGAACTTCCCTGTCGGACTGGTCGTGCAACCCGCCGCCTCAGCGTTCGCCGCCGGAAACCGGGTCATGATCAAGTTCTCCGAGGTAACTGCCCGCACCGCCGAGCTGTTCGCCGCCAAGGCGGCGACGTATTTTGACCCCACCGAGCTGACAGTCGTCACCGGTGGAGCCGAGGTCGGTGCGGCCTTCAGCGCGTTGCCCTTCGATCATCTGTTCTTCACCGGCTCACCGAAAGTCGGTGCCCTGGTCGCCGCCGCGGCGGCCAAAAATCTCGTCCCCGTCACCCTGGAGCTGGGTGGCAAGAACCCTGCGGTCATCGCTCCCGATGCCGATGTGCCGGCCATGGCGCGGCGGGTGATGGCCGCCCGCCTCGGCAACGGGGGCCAAATCTGCCTGTGCCCCGACTACGCCTTCGTGCCCCGCAATCGGGTGGAAACCTTCGTCGCGGCCGCACTGGAGCACGGCCGAGTCGCCGCTTCGGCCGACGGGGAGGCAGGGCTGGTCAGCATTGTCGACGACAAGAACTTCCAACGCGTGACAGCGTTGATCGATGACGCCCGGTCGCGGGGCGCGACGGTGCGTGACAGCGGTACCCCGCTGGATTCGACGCGACGGCGCATGCCGCCGACCGTGGTGGTCGGTGTCACCGACGACATGCGGATCGCGCAGGAGGAAGTCTTCGGGCCGGTGCTGTCGGTGCTGCCCTATGACACGATCGACGAAGTGTGTGACTACATCGCGGCCCGACCATCGCCGCTGGCGGCGTATTGGTACGGCCCAGCCGATTCCGGCCTGAACGTATTCCGCGAACGGACGCTCAGCGGCGGCATATCGGTGAACGACTTCGCCGTGCACTGCGCGGTGATGGCGGCCCCGTTCGGCGGGGTGGGCCACAGCGGCTGGGGCGCTTACCACGGCAAGACGGGCTTCGACACCTTCACCCACCACCGCACCGTTACGACCAGCCGGCTGCCGATGAGCTTCGCAGGCCTGATCACCCCGCCGTATCCGGCGGCGCTGTCGCCGGCGATATCGGGTTATATCCGTTTCGAGCGTTTCCGCGCGCGCCGGCGCAGAAACCGCCGCAGGCGCTAAGCCATGAAGCAATTCTCCGGAGAGGTTTCGTTTCGCACGCCCGCCGCACCCGAGTCGCTGTGGCCGCTGCTGAGCGACGTCACTCAAATGGGACGTTGGAGCACGGAGTGCACGGGTGGACGGTGGCTCGACGGAGCGTCGAAACCGGTTGTCGGCGCCCGTTTCCGGGGCGCCAACCGGTGGGGACCGGTTCGGTGGTCCACCACGTGCGAGATCGTCGCCGTCGAAGAAGGCCGACATCTCGCATTCGACGCCCGGCATTGGAGCGGCGCCACGACGCGGTGGGCTTTCGAACTGGTTCCCGACTCTGGCGGAACGGTGTTGCGCGAACGGTTCGAAACACGAGATTCGCCCGGTTTCGTCCTGCTGCTCGACCATGCGGCAGGCCGACCCCGCCGGTTGGAGTCGACAATGAAGACCACACTGCAGCGCCTCAGTGACTCGGCCGAACGCGTCCTACCCTGATCACGCGCCGCGTCCCGCCTCGGCCTCGGCGGATCGGGTCAACCCGGCCAATCCGATGAGGTCTTCGTGCAGTTCGAACCACACGGTGTGGTAGCTGTCCAAGATCGGGTGGGACACATACGTGTGGTCACCCGCGGCGACCGCGTCGGCGGCCCGCTGCAGCCGTCGCTCGTAGTGGCTCAATCGCGGCGCTACCGCTTCGATCTGATCCAGCAGCGGGAGCACCTCTTGGTGCAGTGCGACCAGCCGGTCCAGCACCGCACGGTCGTACTCGCCATCGGAGTGATCGTTGGGCTGGTCGGGACCCCGTGTCTGCCAGTCGGTAATGACGGCCTTGAGCTCCTTGTTGTGCTCACAAAAGTTTTCGTAGATCGCCGTCACGGCTGATTGGTCGGCGGCACGGTGTTCGGCATCGACGAGTTCCGAGCACCGCGTCCGCCCGGTGGGCGTGATGCGATATCCCATGGGCGTGTTCTTGACCAGCTCCCGCTCAGCGAGCCCGTCCAGCGCCGCCTGCACCGTCGGCGCATCGGTGTCCAGGCTGGCGGCAACGGCATCGGCGGGCACCCGACCCTTGATCGCGACGATGCGCAAAACCGTTAACTCGTCGATCAATTCGACACTCCCTCCGTGGCGCTGAGTCCGGCCGAGGCGGCGATGGCATCGCGGTGAACCGTCGCCGGGCCCAGCAGCGTGGCGTTGACTCGCGCACGCCGCAGATACCGGTGCGCTCGGTGCTCCCAGGTGAAACCGATCCCGCCGTGGATGTGGATACATGATTCGGCAGCCGAAATCGCTGCGCGGGTGGCTACGACGAAAGAAAGCTCGGCATCGACGGACGCTCCCGTCTGCACTGCCTGATCGATGACGGCGTCCGCCAGCTCCACATCGAGCAGCACCTCGGCGCAACGATGTTTGATCGCCTGGAACGACCCGACGGGCGCTCCGAATTGGCTGCGCGTCTTCGCATATTCGACGGCGTCGTACAAACCCGCGCGTGCCACACCCAGCTGCTCGGCGGCCACCGACAACAGCCCGCGTCGGTAGGCCTCGGCGATCGCCGTTGCGGCCGTGCGGCTTTCGGACAGCAGCCGCGCCGGCGCCTGCGTCAATCCAACCCGGATCAGCCCCCGGGCGGGATCGAGTTCGTCGGCCGGTGTGACCTCGACGTCGTCGATGGCCACCGCGAACAACCCCGCGCCGCCCTCGGCGTCGGCGACCGTCATGATCGTGTCCGGCCGCGACGGCGTCGATATCCCCCAAACACTTCCGTTGAGGAGCCATCCGTCGTCGGCGGTGGACGCCGCGGCTTCGGTGCCGGCGATCGCCACGGCACAATGGATTTGGCCGGCGACCAGCGCGGTCAAAAGCTCAGCCGCCGTGCCGCTTTCGGCATGCGTCAGCAGGGTGGCCGCCAGTACGGCGGTCGGCAGAAAGCTCGAAGCAGACAACGCCCGGCCCAGTTCCGTGCTCACGAGCGCCATCTCGCGCTCACCCAGCCCGAGCCCGCCCCGTTCGGACTCAACCAGTAGTCCGGCCAGGTCCAGCTCATCGACGACGTCCCCGCCGCCGGCGCTCAGTGCCCGGCGGGTGGTTGCCCTTAGGTCCTCGAGCAGCTCGGCACTCACTTCGTCTCTCCTCCAGTTGGCCTGGAGAAAAGTATAACCAGGTTAGCTGATAAGGTCGAGCAGCTCTCGCTGTCCCTGACTCTCGAGCATTTTCTCGGTCGTTTCCTCTAAGTGCCGACGCCACAGCAACTCCGCATCGGCGGCCTTGCCGTCCTCGACCAGTCGCAGCAGCTTTCGGTGTACGCGGTGCGCCAGTTCGGCAGCGGCGCGCTTTTGCGCATCATCGGTCGCATGTCTCCACACGGCCTCCGTGTGCGCGGTGGTGATCTCGGCCATGATGTGGGCGAACAGCGCAAGGGTGTTGCTGCCGGACAGCTCCACCACCAGCGTGTGGAACTCGGCGTGAGTCTTTCCCCAGCGGCGCGGCTCGTTGATGGCGTTGGCTTCTTGCTCCAGCGCTTCACGCAGGCGCTGGACGGTGAGAGGCGTGGCGTTCTCGGCGAGCAGCCGCACGGCGGGCGGTTCGATGATGGCACGTGCCCGGAATACATCGAAAACCGTTGTGTGCCCGTATTGCAAAAGGCCGCCGGCTTGCCGCGCGACCGGCTCGGGTCGTGGCGCATTGATTCGGGCGCCGCCCTTGCTTCCGCGGCGGATCGTCAATAGCGACTCCGATTGCAAGATCCGGATCGCTTCGCGCAGCACGGGTCGCGAAACGCCGTATTGCGTAAGCAGCTGACCCTCGTTGGGCAGAAAGTCACCATCGTGGAACTCGCCGAGGATGATCTTGCGGCGGATATTGTCGGCCACCAATTGGCCCGCGGTGGGGTGCGCTATGGCCTCGCTGTCGGGATGCACCGGTTTATTGTCCCATCTAAATTAGGAATCCTGGTTAGCCTAAACCGCCGCCGGTGTTCCGCTGCCGTTCCAAGATCATGAGCAGCACCGGCAGAGGATGTTCCGTTGCCACGGCGGCGATGCCGGAGTCGACGGCCTGATACACCGTCGTGGGCTCTCGGTGATCGACCCGCGGCACGCCGTTCCCGTCGGTGCCAATCGACACTTTGACGGGGCTGCACTGTTGCGCCCAGCTCAGCAGCGCGGCCATGTCGGGGTCCGTGCTTTCCGAGGGCGCGCTCAGCGGCAGCAGTCCGGAATATACTGTGCCGCTGCCGCCGTCGACGGTGACCAACGTACCGACCAGGTCGCGCAGGCTGCCCTGGCCACAGCCCACCACGCACGGCGTTTGCAACTCCCGGCTGACTACCGCGGCATGGGACGTGGATCCACCCAGTTCGGTGATCACCGCGCGGGCGGCGATCATCCCGCCGACATCGTTGGGACTGGTCGTCTCGCGCGCCAACACAACATCCTCGCCGTCGTCGGCGGCGTCTTCGGCTGAATCGCTGTCGGCGACCACGCGCCCCGCTCCCACGCCGGGACACGCGGCCAGCCCCGAAGCGACGACGATGGCTTCCGCGAGCGCAGCGGGTTCGATCACCGGGGTCAGCAGCACGTCGAGCTGAGCCGCCGTGACGCGGGTCAACGCCTCGTTGATGGAGATGAGCCCCTCACGCTGCAACGCCACGGCGATGGCCAACGCGGCCTTGGCCGACCGTTTCGCCGCCCGCGTCTGCAACAGGTAGAGCTTGCCAGCCTCGACCGTGAACTCGATGTCCTGGACGTCGGTGCCCTCGAGTTCCAGCCACGCTGCCGCCTCCAATAACTGGCGGTGGATGTCGACGTGCTGTTCGGCCAATGCGCTCAACGGAAGCGGATCGAATTTGCCGCTCACCACATCCTCGCCCTGCCCGCGAGGCAGCCACTCGCCGAACGGCTTGGCCTCTCCGGTAAGGGGATTGCGGCTGAACAGCACCCCGGTGCCCGACCGCTCGTCGAGGTTGCCGAACACCATCGCCTGCACCGTCACTGAGGTGCCGGCCATCTTTCCCTCGAGGTTGTGGTGACGCCGGTAGGACACCGCCCGCTCGGAATTCCACGAATCGAACACCGCGGTGATCGCCGCCCGCAGTTGGGCATATGGATCGAAGGGGACCTGGCCGTCGGACGGGCGGACCACTTGCCGGAAGAGGTCGCGGAACCGCTCGTGGGTGTCCCGAGCGAAGGGCGCACCGCATTTCGCGGCGAGTATCTGCTCGACGTCGTCGTTGATACCGAGATTCAAGACGGTGTCCATCATTCCCGGCATGCTGGCCGGTGCGCCGCTGCGGACCGAAATCAACAAGGGCACCGGGCCGCGTCCGAAGGTGTGGCCCGCTTCGGCCTCCAGCCAGGACAAGCCATCACAGATCTGCGGCCATAGTCGGGCCATGAGGTCATCGGGTGCCTCGAAGTACTGCCTGCACGCATCGACGGTCGCGGTGAATGCGGGAGGCGTCGGCAGGCCGGCGGCTCGGATCTTGGACAACCCGTGGGCCTTGCCGCCGACGAGCATTCGGGGGTAGACGCAGCTGCCGTCGAGGCGAACGACGAGCTGTCCCTCCGCGAGCGGACCGTGCGGGGTCGGCTCGGTCCGGATGGCGGATGACGGAGAGGTCACTGAAGCTCCTCGCGACAAGGTAATGTCACTAACATATAACCAGGTTAGTGTTTAGGCTACCAAGCGGCGTGCCTGACAGACAGTAGAGAGCGTGATGCGGCCCCAGCCCGATTCGGTTGACACTTTTCTCAAAGAGGCTAAGGAATTCCTCGACACCCATGCCGAGCACCGGCCTGACGGGTTTCCCGACGCCATGTTTGCCCAATTCCGTCACATTGCGGATCCCGAGGCGTGGCGCGCCCGCTGTGTGGCGTGGCAGCGGTTGCTCTACGACCACGGGTTCGCAGGTCTGACCTGGCCTGGGGACGTAGGCGGGCGAGCTCTGCCATCGGCGTACGCCCTGGCGTGGGCCGACCTGGAGTCGGAGTACGACGTGCCGCGCGGCCTCTTCGGCGTCACGCTGGAAATGGTCGGTCCCACGCTGCTCGCGGTCGGTTCCGCCGAGCGGAAGCGGCACTGCGAAGCGATCCTCCGCGGGGACGAAGTCTGGTGCCAGCTATTCAGCGAACCGGGCGCCGGCAGCGACCTGGCCGGGGTATCCACCCGGGCCACCCGCACGGATACCGGGTGGCGGGTTAGCGGCCAGAAGGTGTGGACCTCGGAGGCACGTCACGCACAATACGGCTACCTGCTTGCGCGAACTGACCCCAGCCAAGCACGCCACCGCGGACTCACCGCCTTCGTCGTGGACATGTCCAGCCCCGGAATCGAGGTGCGGCCGCTGAATCAAATGACCGGTGGCGCATCATTTTCCGAGGTTTTCTTCGACGACGTCGATCTTCCCGCCGACGCGGTCCTCGGCGAGGTCGGCGGCGGGTGGTCGGTGGCGATGACAACTCTGGGCTTCGAACGCTTCTCGAGCTTCGGACGATCGTTGGGCCGGCTGGTGCGCCAGGCCGGCAGCCTGGGATGGCCCGACGGCGCGGCCCGGGAGCGATTCGTCGACGCCGTCATCGACCAGCGCGCCCTGGCCGCGTTTGAAGCAGGCATGCATCAGCGCATCGTTGCCGGCGAATCGCCCGGGCCGGAAGCCGCACTCGCCAAGCTCGCCACCGGCGCGGTGGCCAGCAAGCTCGCCGACGCCGTGGCCGAGCGACTCGGCAGCCGGCTCTCGCAGCGCGACGCCGGCCTCGACGACTGGCGGCTGGTGCTGCTCTCGGCCCCGGCCTTCCATATCGCCGGTGGCACTGATGAGATCGTCAAGACGATGATCGCCGAGCGCGTGCTCGGCCTACCGAGAGGCTGACGCGATGAGCACTGCGCCGCAACGTATCCCGATCATCGACGCCTGGGTGCAACCCTGGCCGGCCGACGCCGTGGCCAAGATGCCGCAACGCAACTTCACACTCGCCGACCGCATGGAGCACGGGGCACGGATGCGCAGCGGGATCCCCCTCGAAACATTGATCGGCGAAATGAACGCCGCCGGCATCACCAAGGCGATGTGTTCGGCCGGCCCGCTCATCCCCAATGAGGCCGTCATCGACGCGGTGAGGCGGTATCCCGATCGGCTGATCGGGGTCGCCAGCGTCAACCCGTGGTCGCCCGACGGCGTGATGTCGGCGGTGCACACGCTGCGCGGACTGGTCGGCGAATACGGCTTCAAAGGCCTGAAGCTGGAGCCTTTCATTCTCGACAAGGTGCCCACCCAAGCCCAGTGGTATCCGCTCTATGCGGCTTGTTGCGACCTCGACATCACGGTGCAGATCCAGGTGGGCGGCACCGGGCCGTCCACCTACACCTCTGAGACCGGTCGTCCCGGCCACATCGACCGGGTGGCCATCGACTTCCCCGATCTGCGTCTTGTCGCGGGCCACATCGGCTGGCCTTGGACGGAGGAAATGATCGCCGTCGCCGCCAAGCACCCCAACGTCTGGATCGACACCAGCGCTCACATGCCCAAGTACTACCCGCCGCAGTTCGTCCATTTCCTGCGCACCTACGGCAAGCGGAAATGCATCTGGGCGAGTGACTGGCCGATCCTGACGTTCGAGGCCGCAATGACCGGATTGGCGGAGCTGGAGCTCAAGCCGGGAGTCGAGCAGTTGTTCCTGCACGACAACGTCGTCGAGGCGTTCGCGCTCAAGCCCTGACGACCACCTGGCCCGGGCTTGCCAAACCGGTCGCACCTTTTGTATAACCAGGTTAGTATTTTGGAGGTGTTGTGCGTGCAGGCAGGCCAGTCGGTCGCGGCAGGGGCGTGCTCGCCGAACTCTAGGATCGGACCTGACATGCGATTCACCAACGAGCACAACATGTTCCGGTCCAGCGTCCGGGAAATGCTGGCCAAGGCGGTCGAACCGCATCTCGACGAGTGGGAGGAGCAGGGCGGCTTTCCTGCCCACGAGCTGTTCCCGGAATTAGCCAAGCTCGGACTGCTGGGCCTGGAATACGACCCCGCTTACGGCGGTGAGGGTGCCGATCATTGGTTCACCGTCATCGCCTGCGAGGAGTTCGGCCGGTTGCCCGGCAACGGAATTCCCATGGCCTACAACGTGCAGGCCAACATGGCCACGCCGTCGTTGCACGCGCACGGCAGTGACCAACTCAAACGCGAATTCCTCACGCCGGCGATCGCCGGCGAGCAGATCTGCTCGATCGCGGTGACCGAACCCGACGCCGGCTCAGACGTCGCCGGCATCCGCACCAAGGCGGTGCGCGACGGCGGTGACTGGCTGATCAGCGGCGCCAAGACCTACATCACCAACGGCGTTCAGGGCGACTGGCTGTGCCTACTCGTGCGAACCTCCGATGAGGGCGGGCACCGCGGGATGAGTCAGATCATCGTGCCCAACGACACCCCCGGACTGACCGTGAGCCGTTCGCTGAAAAAACTCGGCAACTGGTGCTCGGACACCGCCGAGTTGACCTTCGACAAGGTCCGCATTCCGGTAAGCAACACCATCGGTGAGATCGGCCGCGGCTTCCAGCAGCAGATGGAGCAGTTCCAGACCGAGCGAATCTGTGCGGTGTACCAGGCGATTGGGCAGATGGAGACGGCGATCGCGCATACCGCGGACTACTTGTCCGAGCGTCCAGCGTTCGGTGGCAAGCTGATCGACAACCAGTACCTGCAGTACAACCTTGCCGAACTGGCGTGTGAGGTGGACTCGGTGAAACAGTACGCACATTCCTGCGCCGAGCTGATCGTCGCCGGCGCCGACGCGACCCGTCGCACCAGCAGCGCGAAGTTGTTGGCGGGCAGGCTGATTCGCCGGGTGGCCGACACCTGCCTGCAATTCCACGGCGGCATGGGCTACATGGCCGAAACCTGGACCTCCCGGTTCTTCCGCGACTCCAGGCTGCTGTCCATCGGTGGCGGCGCCGACGAGGTGATGCTGCGGGTGGTTTCCCGCGATGTGATCGCCAAGACCTTCTTCACCGATCCCTGAGGAGCGAACTGACGATGACCACTACGCACACCACCACCGCCCCGCCCGACCAAACCGAGCGGGTGATCCTGACCAAGGACCACGAGGCGCACATCGCCCGGATCACCATCTGCAACCCGGCCAAGAAGAACGCGATGGCCCCCGAGGACTGCGAGCTGATGGGCCGCTTCCTCGACGACATCGCCGAGGACGATGCCATCAAAGTGGTGCTGGTACGTGGTGAAGGCGGCGTCTTCACCACCGGCGTCGACCTGAACCGCGCCTACGGCTGGTACAACACACCCGGCGACGACCGCCGGCCCAGCCAACGACGGCGGTTGGCGGTAGACCGCAAGGGCCAGAGGATGTTCCACGAGTTCATCGGGTTTCCGAAAGCCACCATCGTCCAAGTGGAGTCGTACGCCCTCGGGCTGGGGCTGGAACTGGCGCTGGCCGCCGACCTGGCGGTGGTGTCTCGTCAGGCCAAGCTCGGCATGCCGGCCGCGCGCTTCCTCGGGCCGGTGCTGGGCAATGTGGCGCTGTTCATGCACCGACTGGGGCCCGTCATCGCACGTGATCTCATGTTGACCGGCCGGATGGCTACCGGGGCGGAATTCGAGTCAGCGAAGCTGTTCACACGTTTCGTCGACGAGGAAGACGTGGCGGCCGAGACCGAGGCGCTGGCAGCACAAGTCGCGAAGATGCCCGCCGACGGCATCGCCATCGCCAAAGAGGCCTACCGCCTGGTGGAGGCCAGCTCCGCGTTAGGGCTGGAGGAAACCACCTCCTACCTCTTCCATAGCTACGGCACCAACCTGCGGTTCGAACCCGACGAGTTCAACTTCGTCAAGGAACGGTCCAAAAGCGGCACCAGCGACGCATTCCGCAAGCGCGACGAGCACTACGGGAAGGGCACGGCACAGTGACGACGCAGATGACGACGCAGACCTATACCCGGACGCTGCCCGACAAGGTTCTGGTGATCGGCGGCAGCCGAGGAATCGGCCGCTCGACCGTGGTGGAACTGACGGCGGCCGGTAGCCGATGCGCCATCGGCTACCTCGAAAACGAGACCGCGGCCAAGGAAACGCAGGAAATTTCCGCGGCCACCGGCGGACCCGAGCCCGTGTTGGTGCGCGGCGACCTGGGCACGGACCCGGTCGGTCTGGTGACCGCCGCCATCGAGGGACTCGGCGGCCTGGGTGGGCTGGTGACCACCGCGGTCCCGATCCTCGCCGGACGCACGATGCAGGTGACGCGCAAGGAATACGACCGCGTCTTCGACGTGCAGGTGTGGGGTTTGTGGGAAGCGGTCCGTACGGCGGTGCCTGAGCTGGAGAAAGTCGGCGGTTCGGTGGTGGCGGTCAGCAGCCTGGGCGCCAACCACTATGCCCGCTACTACGGAGCGATCGGGCCCGCGAAGGCGGCAATGGAAAACCTCGTTCGCTATTTCGGCGCCGAACTCGGGCCGCGCGGCGTGCGGGTCAACGGCATCTCCCCTTCGCTGGTGGACAACCCAGGCCACGGCGGCGAGGACATCATCGCCGGAGTCAAGGAGATGCAGGCCGCGGTTGCCCAGAAGACGCCGCTGCGCCGGTTGGGTCATCCCGACGAGTTGGCCTCGGTCATCGTCGCGCTGCTGTCCACCGACTTCCAGTTCGTCACGGGGCTGACCATTCCCGTCGACGGCGGCTACAGCCTGCTGGCCTAGCGGAAGATTCTGTCAGACATGCAATTTCGCCTGAGCGAGTACGAAGCGCAGCTACGTGATGATTTGCGCGGCCACATCGACGAGTTCAGCGCTGCGGACATGTCGGCCATGCGGGCAGAGATGACCGAACTGGAAAGTGACCGTCAAGCGCCCAGCCATTTCCATCCGTGGCTGGCTCGCCAGAACGTCATCGGGTTGGGCTGGCCCCAGCCGCTCGGGCGCCCGGCATCGCAGACCGACCGGTTCGTCGCCCACGAAGAACTCGATTCCGCCGGACTACCCACCTACGGGCTGGAACAGGCCGAGGCGGTCGGCTGGATGCTGGCCACCTTCGGCCCCGAAGACCTTGCGGCCGAACATATCCCTCACATCCTGGATGCATCGTGGAGCTATGCCGGCGGTTACAGTGAACCCGAAGCCGGCAGCGACATGCTCGCCCTGCGCACCAAGGCCACCCGGACACCCGACGGCGACTTCATCGTCACCGGCCAGAAAATGTGGACCTCCGGCGCGCACCTGGCCGACTGGATCTTCACGCTGGTGCGCACCGAGCCCGACAGCTCCCGCCACAACGGGTTGTCGCTGTTGATGATCGATGCACACGCCGCCGGGGTGACGATCCAACCAGTGCGGGTGATGGGCGGATGGCGGGTCAACGCCTGCTTTTTCGACGGTGTCCACGTTCCGGCGCGGTCGCTGATCGGCCAGCCGGGTCAGGCGTGGACGATGATGTCGCGGGCGCTGGACATGGAGCGCTCCATGAGCTTCGGCGGCCGGGAGGCACGTCTACTGCTGGCCCGCTACCTGAACCGGATCGCCACCCGCGGAACCCAACTCGACGGAGATGCATACCGCCAAATAGGCGAATTCATCATGGAGCTACAGGTCGAGCGGTTGCTCGGTCAGCAGGTGGTCGCGCTGGGCGAACGCGGCGAATCCGCCAGCGGTGAGGCCTCGATGAGCAAGCTGCACGGTCCGGCAATCGCGCAGCGCGTCGCCCAGTGGCTGGTAGACGTTCTGGGTCCCGATGCCTACACGCTGGATTCCGGCGACGCGCTGGCCGAGGATGCCGAGCACTTCCTTCGGGCTTCCACGGTGCTCTCAATCATTGGCGGCACCAGTGAGATTCAGCGCAACATCATCGCGCAACGCTGGCTCGGCCTGCCCCGGAGTTGAGCGGAGGAGACATGGATCTGGGACTCAAAGACAAGGTGGCCCTGGTGCTGGGCGCAACCCAGGGAATGGGCCGGGCCACCGCGGTTCGACTGGGCGCGGAAGGCGCCCACGTCGTCCTGTGTTCGCGCGGCCGCGAAGAGGGCGACTCTGAATACCGCTATGTCGCCAAGCCGAGCCTGGAGTCGGTGGCACAAGAGGTTGCCAGCGCGGGTTCGGCGTCGACGCTGACCGTGGTCGCCGACCTGACCCACGATGGCGACGCAGAGCAGGTCGTCCGGGAGATCACCGAGCATTACGGGCATCTAGACAAGGTGGTCAACACCGTAGGTCTATGCGAAGTGCGCACGTCGCCGGTGGAACCAGATGAGTTGTGGGAGAGAGCCTTTCAGTCGGTATTGATGACTTCAGTGCGGATAGCTCGTGCCGCCATCCCAGTGATGTTGCAGAACGGCGGCGGCGCGATCGTGACCACGTCGGCGATGTCGGTGCGCCATTTCATTCCGCGGATCGCTCACTATTCGGCGCAGAAGGCGGCGTTGGCGCACTTCACCAAAAACCTTGCCAAAGAGTATGGAAACCAAGGCATCCGGGCCAACGCGGTGCTGCCCGGGATGATCTTGAATGAACAGCTCGTCGAAGAGCGCAAGCAGCGCATGGCCAAGTCCGGCCACACCGACGACGAGGACTTCCGAGAGCGCAACCAGGTCTACGGCGGGGCCACCTGGGGCAATCGGTTCGGTGTGCCCGAAGACATCGCCGACGCCATCGCCTTCCTGCTCTCGGAGCGGGCGACCTATATCAACGGCGTGCTGCTCAACGTCGACGGCGGCTCGGAGCATTTCTGAACTTCGCTACGGCTCCTGCACAGGCTTGACTGTCCCGCGCGTCCCGTCGACTTCGACGACACTGCCGTCCGGGAGGTCCAGCGTCGCGCGGTTTGTACCGACGACACACGGTATCCCGAACTCGCGGGCCACGATCGCCGCATGCGAGTGCAGGCCGCCGACATCGGTGACGACAGCGGCAACGCAGCCGAACATCGGCGTCCAGCCGACATCGGTGACACGCACAACGAGAACACTGTCGGATTCGACGTCGTCGATGTCATCCGGCGAATGCGCCACCCGCACCGGGCCGCGAACGACGCCCGGCGAGGCACCGATGCCGCGCAGTACGTGACTGCGGGCTTCCCCGTCACGGCTCGGCAACGGCTCCCAACGTCGAGTGAACATCGGCGGAAGATGCAGCGCCGACAGCCGTGTGCGCTCAGCACGACGCGCAGGAATGCGCTCCGCGTACAGAGCAGGTGTGGCGACCTCGTCTGGCACCAGATAGAAAATATCGCCGACTTCAGCGAAAACTCCGGCGTCGACCTGGCGGCGGCCGACCTCGCGCAGCGCCGATCGAAGCGCGTGAGTTCCGCGCATCGCCACATCTTTTGAGCGCTCGCGCCGCCGCACCGCTCCATTGAGCGCAGTCACCGCGCGGCCGCGCACGCCAGTGAGCCGCGCCGGGTCCGGTACCGTGCGGCGCCGCACGTCAAGCGCCATCCTCACCACGTCGAGCAGCTTGGCGGGGTTGTCGCCGTACATCGGGTTGGCCAGCTCGCTCTCGCCCGGCCCGCGATGGCCGGCCGCGGCGACCAGCTTCCAGAACGCCTCGGCGAAGTTTGGATCGACGTCCTCAAGTCGCTTGACGAGGTCCTCGGCCGGCTCGGACCGGAGCAGTCGCTCGGACCGCGGCTGTGTATGTGCAAGATCAACCAGACGTCGCACGCCTCCAAGGAGGGTCGCGCTGGCCAGTCCCGTTGTACCACCGCGCATTTCCGCCAGATCGAGATCGGGGGCAACCTTGCGAACCAGCGCCTGGGCTGCCGACGCGACCAGGTTTGTTGTCGTGCTGTAGGCCCACGCATCGATGGTGAGTTCACGCATCGAGTCGATCAGTGTCAGCAAAGCGTTGTCGTCGAGTTGACCGAGCTGAGCAGCTGACACGGGCAAATCCTGAATGCGATGACTGATTTCGGTCACCCGGCGGCCGGCTCCAGCCATCCGCAGGACGGCGGTGGGCATGCCCAACACCGAGCGGAGCGACTCGACAACCGATCCGCGCTCGTCGACGGTGTCCTCCGCGTGCGCAATGCCCAATACGTGCTCGTCGACTTCGCGCGCATTGGTGCCCGGCATCGCCCGCGCCATCGCATGGACCACGGAGAGATTCGTGTACAGCCGGTGCCCGACCGACGCGATACTCAGTGTGCGCTGGGCATGCACGATTTCTTCGCCGCGCATGCCGAGCACCTCCACCTGGATTGCTCCGGCGAGACGCAGTGCGTCCCTGCCAACCAGCAACGACATCGGAGTGAGCGTTCCTCCGAACGCCTCCCCGACATTCGCGGTGGTGAGCGTCGGATAGCGGTCGTCGATGTAGTCGTCGAACTCGCCGCGCATCCCGGTGGGTGCGGGATCGACGCGATGCTCCCGCGGCGGCAAGTGATCACGCGCCCAACGGTAATCCGGCGCCGGGGTCCGCCACGGGATCGGAACGCGGGCAGTGCCCAGGTAAGTCACCGCCTTCACCGCCGCTCGTGCATCCGTGAGCGCCGACCGGGAGTCGTGCACCGGGGTGTATCCCCATTCGGTGACCAAGCGGGTGGTGTCTAGCGTCGGCATATAGCGAAACCCGTCGAGGTCGGCCGGACTGAGCTCGAGCATGTCGGCCCGCCACGCCGCGGCGGCCGCCGATCTCAGCAGCTTGAAAGGCAGCTTAATGAGCGGCTTTTGCAGGATCTCGGCGATCTCGTCGATCGTCAGCCCGGTGTCGAGGGGGCCGACGTTGACCGTGCCCGTGCGATCACCCAACGCCGCTTGGGCATGAAAGCGACCCACGTCGTCGGTGTGCAGAAACTGCCACGGGCGCATCTCGCCACGGGGCGCCACCAGCGCCGGGTGCGCCAGGAATCGGAACTCGTAGCTGTCCATGTCGCGTCCGACCACCACACATGTGCGGGTGATCACGGCCGGCACACCGGATTCGTGGATGAGCTGTTCGCACAGCGCTTTATGACGCGCGTACAGCACGTCGGGGTGCGGATGCAGCGGATGGTCCTCGGGGATGACCTCCGGGTTGTCCGGCCACGGCCCGTACGCCAGGGTCGAGGAGGTAAAGACGAGGTGGCGTGCGCCCGCTGATTCCATCCCGCGCAACACATTTCGGGTGCCACCGATGTTGATGTCCGCCACCCCAGTCGATGACCGCAGGGGGGCCAGCAGGAAGGCCAAATGCACAACGCGGTCGCAGCCCCGCATGGCCCGCTCCACGGCTTCGCGGTCGCGGATGTCTCCGGAGATAGAAGTGACGCCGGGGATGTCGACGGCTCGCCGCGCCAACGCCACCACCGACGCCCCGCGCCGCACCAGATCGCGGCAGATCACCCGACCGAAGACTCCACTGGCTCCGGTCACTAGCACTCGCATTAAGTTCTCCTCCGGATTCGCAAGTGGCAGAGCCATTTACACGCGGCCGGGGAACACCTCTTGCCACGCCCAACGGCGCTTCAGCTCTCGGCTGTCACCGACCCGACGAAGCACCCCCGCGTGACCCGACCAGCCCGGCCGAGCGGCTGAGAACTCGATCATCTGACCGTTGGCGTCGGTGACGAACTCCCACGGCTGTCCGTCTCCCACATCGAACGTGATCCGGTCGACGAACTCGTCGTCGCGCCAGTCGATGGTGGCGTCGACGGTGCCGGAGTCGACGAGTACGGCATCCGACGACGCCACCGCCGCAAACCGGAAGCGGTCGGCTCCGATACTGATGTGTCCCCACTCCACCGAACCATCGGTGTACTCGTTGGCGAAGACGTTCCATCCTCCTTGTAGGCGCATCCAGATGGCGCTGTTGTTCCAGTCGACGCCGTGCGGCAAATAGCTCTGGTCGACGGCGAAGAATCCGGTAACCGGCTCACCGAGCATCGTGCCGTCGGCGAAATACGGTGTGGACGTGTAGTACAGCGCGCCGGGCTCACCAATCGTCCCCGCCTCGCCGGGTCCATTGCGCCATGGGACGTAGACGTGAAACCCTGGCGCGGCGAAGCTGCCGCGAATGTCCAGAAGCGGCCCCTCGGCCCCGTGCTCCTGCCAAGTGAAATCGGCGTCTCCGAGTCTGACCTCAAAATTCGCGCCGCGCGTCGAGCCACCGGCTGTCACGTCGTAGCCGTCGATGAAGTCCCGGCTTACCTTGCCACCGATGCAGGCCTGGGCACTGCGGCGGTCGGCCCGCAGCCCAACGTCATCGGAGGCCATGATCGCGATATCGCGGGTGGTGTATCCAACTGCCTTGCGTAGCATCGCGAATGAGCGCCCGTCCTCGGTGCGCAGAATGCCGTAGAACCACGTGCCTTCCAGAACCAGTCCGAAGTAGGTCCGGGTAACCACGCCCTGGTCGGCTTCGGGCCGGAAGAAGCCGACCAAGGGCCGATGACCGAAATCGGCTCGGCGCGGGAAGTTCTCGGCCATCTCGACGTCCTCCAGACAATTAACTGCACACAATGCAGTTAATTGGAGGACCGTAGCATGCCCAGCACCGGATGCGACAGGCCTCTCAATCGGTCCCGACGGTGCGTCCCTGTAACAGGAAGTCGACCAGTCGCTCTGCCTCACGCGCGCCGGCCGTGGATCGCTCCGGAAAACCCAGGTGGGTGTAGATCCCCTGCAACATCGTCGCCCCGGTCAGGCTGCGAAGAAACTCTGTCGACGCCACGTCCGGGTGCCACTCGCCCCGGGCGACCCCACGTTCGAGAACCTCTAGGGCGCTCTGGAGTCGCACGGTGTTGATCAGTTCCCATTCGGCGCGCAGCGCCTCGTCGTCACGGCTGTCAAGCACGATGCGAAACGTTGCGATTCCGTGCGTGCTCGAGAAGCCTTCCAGCATCTGATGTGCCACCGCCACAAGCTGATCCCGTACGCTGCCCTCGTCGGCGACCTCGAGGCTGGCGTCGAACGACCTCACCGCCGCGAGAAGCAGATCCTGGCGCGTCGGCCAGCGCGCGTACACCGCCGGCCGGCTGCAGCCGGCGGTCTTGGCCACCAGATCAACGGTGAAGCCCGCCTTGCCGTGAGCCGCATAGACCCGCAGCGCCGCATCGAGCACACGCGCATCCATGTCTGGGTCGCGGGGGCGACCAGGACCTGAACCTCGGGTACTCACCTCCGGATCCTTGCATGCACCCGCGCACAACGATCACCGGCCCGCAACGCGCTCAACCGATTTCACGCGCCCACCTGGGCAAGCTGAAACCGCGGTCGAACTGCCACAAGTCGGTGATCTCGGCACGGCTCGCGGGATCGGTCAGGGTCCGGGCCAGTTGGGCCAACCACGGGCCCGGATCAGGCATCGCGGCGCTCCACGTGCGGATGCGCCGCGAGTACAGCTGACAGTCCGCCTCGATGGTGAAGCCGTGGCCGCCCAGCGCCTGATGCACGACAGCGGCCGCCTGCCGCGAGGCAGTGCGCGCTTTGGCCGCGGCCATGACGGCGGCAAAAAGTGGCACGGCGCCGTCGGCCGCGGCAAGGTATGCGGCATGGCGCACGAGCAGGTCTGCCGCCTGCACGGCGGTCGCGGCGTCCGCCAACGGGTGTGAGACGCCCTGGAAGCTACCGACGGGCACCCCGAACTGCCGACGGTTGGCGACATAGTCGACGCCGTAACGGATCAGCGCATGAGCTGCGCCAACCAGTTGGGCCGATTCCACAAGAAACCCCCAGGCGCGCATCGCGTCGACATCGCCGCCGCACGCCTGCGCGTCGATGTCCCCGACCAGCACCACCCGCTCCCCCGCGGCGCTGCGGCGTACCGCGCCGGCCAACGGTGCAATGCCGATGCCCGATCCCAAGGCGACCGCCACTTTCGAAAGCCCAGCCGGAACCACCGGCCGGTCAACGCCATTGGCCACTGCTGACTCACCGAGCAGAACGTAGGCCGGAGTCGCCGAGGCGAACGCCACCGGTGCGAGGTGCGCACCGAGGGTGACCGCCGCCCTGGTCAAGAGGTAGGGGTCGGCGGGAAGGTCCCACAGGCCGAAGTCACGCAGGGCCTGATCGAGTTGCTCAACGAAGGCCACCGCATCCGGCTCACCGCTGTCGAAAACCCGCAGGGTCTCCGGCGGGCAGTACTTGGTCAGGACGGCGGCGAGCGCATCCGCGAGTTCCTCGGCCTCCTTCGGCCAACGCTCATCGAACATCGATCACTCCGACCAGTCAGCGTCCATTTAAATCGACAACCAGGTTATACTATTCTCCGTGCAGCGGGACTCCAAGGCGCCGCCCCCGCCCGGACTCGGGGAACTGGGCTTAGACCTGTCCCAAGACGACGCGGCGTTCGCCACAGAGTGGACGGCGTGGCTGGACGCCCACCTGCCCGCACTGCACGAAAAACTCGCCGCTACCAACACGGACGGGGACAAGCAGGCGTTGGCCCGCGAATGGCAGTCAGAGATGGCGACCGGCCGATGGGCGGCCATCACCTGGCCACCCGAATTCGGTGGCCGCGCGGCCACGGCCCGACAGCAACTGATCTTCTACCTCACCTCGGCCGAGCGCCGGGTGCCGCCGCTGGCCGGCCGTATCGGTCTGAACCTGTGCGGCCCAACGCTCATCGCGCACGGCACACCCGAGCAGCAACAACGCTTCCTGCCGCCGATGCTCGACGGTCGGCACGTGTGGTGTCAAGGCTTTTCCGAACCCGGGGCCGGATCCGACCTCGCATCGCTGCGCACCCGCGGTGTCGTCGACGGCGACAGCCTGGTGATCACCGGACAAAAGATCTGGACATCGGGCGCTCAGTACGCCGACTGGATGTTCGCGTTGGTGCGCACCGACCCGGACGCCCCCAAACGTCGTGGCATCAGCTTTGTCCTCGTGCCGATGACCGCCGACGGCATCGACGTTCGCCCCATCCGCCAGCTTTCCGGTGACGCAGGCTTCAACGAGGTGTTTCTCGACGAGGTTCGCGTGCCGCTCGCTAACGTGGTCGGGGAGCTCAACGACGGCTGGAACGTCACCCGCACGACGTTGGCCAACGAGCGGGCGATCTTGTTCATGGGTCAGCAGATGGCGTTGACGGCGACGCTGCGCAAAGCGATCGCAATGGCGAAAACCGCTGACCCACAAGGTGTTCACGCCGCCGATGACCCACACTTGCGGGACCGGATCGCGCAGGCGTGGATCGACGTGGAGCTGGTGCGGCTCAATGGGATGCGGAACTTGGCCAAAGTGCTGGCCGGAAAAGAGCCCGGTCCGGAGGGTGCGATGTCAAAGCTGTTCGGTCAGCATGTCGAGCAAGATCTACACGAGTTGGCGCTCGATCTGGGAGGGGAGTTCGCCATCCTCGACCGGGGTGCCGCCGATGCGCCCAATCGAGGCAAATGGGCCCTGGGCTGGCTGCGGACGCGGGCTTCCACGATCGGCGGCGGCACCTCGGAAATCCAACGCAATGTGCTGGCCGAGCGCATCCTCGGGCAGCCGCGAGACCCGTGGGCCGACGCGTGAAGTTTGAATTCAGCGAAGAGCACGAGGCGCTGCGCAGCCTGATCGCCGAGGTGTGCGAGCGAGAAGCCGATCCCCGCGCCTGCTACGACGGCCAGGCGGTGATCGACAGCCGGCTTTGGAGCGCCCTGTGCAGTGCCGGGGTGATCGGCGTCGCGGTCCCGGAGGCCTACGAAGGCGGCGGCGCGGGACCCGTGGAACAGGTGATCATCGCTGAGGAGTTGGGCCGCGCTGTTGCGGCGGTTCCGTTCGGCGAGCATTCCGCGGCCGCGGAAACCGTTGCGCTGCTTGGCTCTGACGATCAGCGCAAGCGGCTGCTGATCCCGCTGGCTCGCGGCGAGTCGGTGGCCGGCATAGTGCTGCCCACCCCGGCCAACCTCAACGCCGTCGAGGCGCGCCGTGACGGCACGCAATGGCGACTCGACGGTCGCATACCCCTAATACCCAATGCCGCCGCCGCGACCGTGCTCGTCGTGCCCGCGCACGTCGACGCGCAGATGCGATGGTTCGTCACCGAGGCGGCCCACGTCACCGCGCTGCCGACCGTCGACCGCGCCCGACCGGCCGCCGCCGCGGAATTCGGCGACGCGGACGCCGAGCTGTTGTCCGGCGCCGAGATCACCGAGCGGCCAGGCGAACTGTTGATGACCCTGGCCGCCGCCGAAGCAGCGGGCGCTGCGGCCGCGGCGCTGCACAGCACCGCCCGCTACACCATCGAGCGGCACCAATTCGGCCTTCCCATCGGCACATTCCAGGCCGTCAAGCATCGCCTTGCCGACATGCTCGTGGCCGTCGAGAACGCGCGATCGGCGGTCTACGGTGCGGCCTGGGCGCTGACGGAAAGCGACCGCGCCGCCCGGTCGGTCTGGCTGGCCCAGGCGGTGGCCACCGGCAATGCGGTCACGGTGGTCAGCGACGCCATTCAACTGCACGGCGGCATTGGCGTGACGTGGGAATGCGATCTGCATCTGTTTTTGCGGCGGGCCAAGGCTCTCGAGGTGACGTATGGGTCGCCGTCGACGCATCGCGGGCGCATCGCCCAGAGTCTTCTCGACGGCTGAAACGCCTCCCCCGATGTTGCGCCGGACCTCGCGGCCGATAATTGCGGTCATGACACGACCGGCGAATGCAGGCACCGGCCGCCCCCGCGACCCGAATATGGAGGAACGGGTGCGCCACGCCGCGTGCGACCTATACGGGCGTGTCGGGTGGAGCGGATTCAGCATCGATGCGGTGGCCAGGGAAGCCCGGGTCGGCAAGTCGTCGATATATTTACGCTGGCCCGACCAGACCGCGTTGCTCCTCGATACGCTCGAAGCCCGCATCGCCTTGCCGTTGGATACCGACACAGGAAGCCTTCGCAGCGATCTGATCGTGTTGAGCCGCAGCATCTTTGATCTCCTGGCCAGCGACGTCGGTGACGTCGTCGTCCGGCTGAGCGCGGAAGCCCGCTCGGTGCCGGAACTGGCGCCGCGCTGGGCGGATTTCGTGGGCGCTCAGGCGGCCGCCATGCGGGCCATCACGCAACGTGGCATCGCTCGCGGCGATCTGCCGGAAAAGGCACCGGTCACCCTGATGCTCGATGCCCTGTTCGGCGCCCTGCTGATGCATTACATGGCGACACCGCCAGCACACGTGCGACGCCTTGCGAAGGGCTCCGAGCACTACACCGAAGCTCTTGTCGACATGGTGCTGGCGGCCCTGCCTCGGGACTGAACCCGTTCCGCCCAATGGTTTTCGGCGCAACGAAGACAGCTGTCACGGATCGAAGCCCCGCTGGTCTAAGCGACCGGAGTGAACTCCGAGATCAGCCAGCGCCGCCCTACCTTTTCCAGGGTTACCCGGACACTCGACGCTGTGCTGGTCGGCGGGTCGGGGTCATGCATGAACGTCTGGTTGACGTAAACCATGACCACGGCGTGGTAAAGGGTTGCCGACACCGATGCGGCTGCCGGGACGTAGACCATCGACGAGATTTGTTTCTGCCGCGCATCCGGGATCACCGTCTGATGTGTGAACAGGGTGTAGGAATCTTTGAACTTGCCGGTAAGCCGATCCCGCGCCGCGCCGAGGTCCGAGTTCACGGTGTCAGGCCGGTAAGTCAGTATTGCCGCTGCGCCGTCTTGGGCCGCACGGACGGAATCGACGCGCGCCGCCTCCACAAGGTGCGCGGAGATCACCTCCCACGCCAAGACCCCGGCGCCACCCCCCAGTACGACCGTGAGTGCCGGCAGGACGCCATAGCCCACGACGCGTGCCCAGCGACTGCCCACGGGAGGCGCGGGACTGCTCGCCGGGCTTGGCTCCTCAGCTGGCGAGTCCGACACGACGGTTGCCTCGCGCTCCACGCTGCGCGGCAGTCGATGCCGCCCTGTGGTGACGCTCGCCAGCCGCTGTTGCACGGGACCGCCTCGCTTTCCGGCCACAACGAAACTCTCGGGTCGAATGACTAACTTACTAAGTTACCCAGCTGACGCCGCGGTTGTCCCGTAGTCGGTCATGGCAGTGCGGAAAGGCGCTCGATCACGCCGACGAGTAGCCGCGGCGACAGCCGGCGCGCTCGCCACAACACCTTGGCACCCACGCCGGGAAACACGTATATCCCGGTGTGCCGCCGGGCCAGCGATGCCTCGATGGCGTCGATCACCTGCTCCGGAGCCGCAACCGGCGACAGGCTTTTCAGCCTTTCGGAGATTCCCTGAGCCATGATGTCGTCGAGCATCGGCGTCTGGACCGCCGCGGGGCATACGCACCGCAGGCTGATACCGCTGCCCCTCAGCTCCATAGCCAAGGTCTCCGCAAGGCCCACCACGGCGAATTTGGTTGCCGTGTAGGCGGCCATCGCGGGCGTGGGCATCCAGCCCGCCAGCGACGCGAAGAGCACCACCTCGCCGGCACCACGCGTTCGCATGCCCGGCAGCACCGCTTTCACCCAGCGCACCGTCCCGAGGTAGTTGACGTTCATCGAACGCTCGAAGGCGTCGCCCGGCAGATCTTCGATGCGCCCGGAGAGCGCGATGCCGGCCGCATTGACCAATCGGTCGATCGCGCCGAACTGTTCAACCAGGAACCCCGCGGTGGCGGTCACCTGGCGGTCGTCGGACACGTCGCACGGGTGCGGCGTCGCGCCCGTCTCGGCGGCAACGGCGTCCAGGTTCGGCCCGGGAAGATCCACAGCTGCCACGGCCCATCCCGCTGCCCTCAGCCGCGCGGTCATCGACTTGCCCATTCCGCTGGCAGCGCCCGTTACGACGGCGACTCTGGCAGCCATCTCCTCGTCCCCTTCTTCGCCCCGACATATATCTGAATGATATATATTCGGAGCCATGATCGAACTGAAAGTGCTGCAAGCAGTTCGCCTCAAAGGCCGAATCGCGCCGGCCGATATCGCGGCAACCGTCGGCGAAGAGCCCGCTTCGGTTTCCGACGCGGTCCGCGCGGCAACCGAAGCCGGATTGCTCGTCGAGGGTAAGACGGTCCGCCTCTCCCCGGAGGGTCGCGCCCGACTCAACGAACTGCTAGCGGCCGAACGACAGAACGCAGACCAGGTCGCCATCGCCGACGCCTACGACAAATTTCGCGGCATCAATGCCGATTTCAAGGCGCTGGTGGCTGATTGGCAACTCAAGAACGGCGAGCCGAACCCACACGACGACCAAGAGTACGACTCCGCAGTATTAGCCCGACTCGCTGACGTACACGCGCGAGTGACACCCGTTACCGCAGCCTTTGCGGGCCAACTTCCCCGTCTGGCAAGGTATTCGGACAAGTTGGCAGCCGCGTTGGCGAAGGTTCAGTCGGGGGACACCACCTGGCTGGCACGTCCGATCATCGATTCGTATCACACCGTATGGTTCGAGCTGCACGAGGAACTGATCCTCGCCGCCGGGCTCACCCGCGAAGAGGAAGCACAGGCCGGCCACGCACAGTAGGGGCCGCGAGGAGTCGAGGAACGACGTGACAGACACAACCGGCTTTGAGACCATCGAATTCGACGTGAGCGGCCATGTCGCAACGCTGACACTCAATCGGCCCGAGAAGCTGAACTCCTTCAATGAGCGCATGGCTAACGAAGTGGCAGCTGCCTGGCGCCGGACACGCGACGACGAGGACATCCGGGTAGCCGTTGTCCGCGCCAAAGGAGATCGGGCCTTCTGCACCGGAATCGACGTCGGCGAGGGTAAATGGTGGGGCGACGAGCCGATCTTCAACCAGGAGGATCCGGGGATACTGCTGGGGCCCAAGGCGAACTGGGTGTGGAAGCCGGTGATCGCGGCGCTGCACGGCATGGTGGCCGGGGGCGCAATGTATTTCGTCAACGAGTGCGACTTCGCGATCTGCTCCGAGTCGGCGGTGTTTTTCGACCCGCACGCCAACGCCGGTATTGTGTCCGCGCTGGAGCCGATGGGGATGCTGGCGCGCGGGGTGCCCTACGGCGACGTGATGCGCTGGGCACTGCTGGGCAGCGAGGAACGGATTTCTGCTTACACCGCGCTGCGCCTCGGGCTGGTTACCGAGGTGGTACCTGACGATCAATTGCACACCCGGGCAGCGGATTTGGCGGCCGAGATCGCGACGCGCCGGCCCAAGGCCATCCAGGGCACGGTGCGGGCGCTCTGGGAGGCCCGCGACCTACCGCCGAGCGTCGCGCAACGTCACGGAATGTCGTACACTCACCTCGGCAACGCGGGCGCCGAAAACGATTCGCGCACCAACAAACGCGCACCACGCAGCCGCTAAGCCTGCGACAGTTCGAGGACGCCTGCGGCGACGAGTTCGTCGATCTCCGCGGCCGACATGCCGAGCAGGTTCATGCAGAGTTCGCGGGTGTCCGCCGCCATCTCCGGCGCGGGCTCAAGCAACGGCTCCGGAATGTTCTCGAACAGCGCCGGCCCCATCAAGACCTCCAGCGGCTCCTCGTAGCCGGGTTGGCACAGCTCGCTCAGCTGGTGGCGCGCCGCCAGGTGCGGCTCGTTGAGCAGGTCCTTCACGTGAACCGCCGCGCCCGCGGCCACTCCCCCGGCCTGCAGCCGCTCCTGCGCTTCACGAGGTGTCAGGGCGCCGACCCACTCCTGCAGTAGTGCGTCTAGTTCGTCGCGGTGCGCGACACGGCCGGCGACCGTCGCGTACTCGGGCTTGGCAGCGAGATCGGGCCGGCCGATGACCCTGGCGAGATTGGCCCAGTCGTCGTCACCGTCGACGGTCACGGCACAATAGGCGTCTTCTCCGGCGCACTTGTAAACGCCCGACGGCGAATCGAATTCGCCGCTGTTGCCCTTCGCTACCAAAGTCCCGGGTTCCAGCGACTCCCGGACGTACTCGGTGGCCAGCTGGCAGAACACGGTCTCCATCTGCGCCAGGCTGATCCGTCGTCCCAACCCGCTGCGTTCCCGATCGACCAACGCGGCGACCACTCCGGCCGCACCCACCCGCGCCGAAGCGTGATCGGGGAAGACGGTCTGGTCGTCGCCGAACCCCTCGGGCGCATCGGGATGACGCCATAGCGTGGTGAGCCCGACGGTGGCCCGCACCAGTGGGCCGTAACCCATACGCCTGGACCATGATCCGGTACGACCCAGTGCACTGCTTTCCACCAAGATGATGCGCGGGTTGATCGCGCTGAGCTTGTCGTAACCCAAACCCAGTGACTCCAGCGTTCCGGGTTTGAAGTTCGTCAGCACCACGTCGGAACACGCCACCAGTCGACCGAACAACTCCCTGCCGGCCTCGCTGCGCAGGTTCACGCCCAGGCTGCGCTTGTTGCGGTTGCCCAGCGCGAACGAATAACTCACTTTGCCCGGCGCGTCCATCTGCCGTGCCCCGTCGAGGAATGCCCGGTTCTCCACCTTGATCACCTCGGCGCCCTGGTCGGCGAGCTGACGCCCGGTCTCCGCGCCTACCACGATGACGCCGAGGTCGAGCACCCGGACACCCGCCAAAGGTCGGGGGTCCACCTCGGTGCTTGCGACCGCCGCGGGCCGGGCAGCTTCGGCCAGCACCTCCCGGGTGTGCTCGCCGAGTTGCGGTGCGCGGTGCCGGAAGCCGGCCCGGTGGTCGCCGAATTCCAGGTAGCCGTTGGGGATGGCGGCGCGCACGCCCGGCGCAATCCCGTCGTGGGCGAACGAATTGCGTTCGCGCACATGGTCGCTGGTCAGAATCTCGTGTGGGGTGTTCAGCGGCGCGAGGGCGATTCCCAAATGCGAGCCGTGCGAGACGATTTCGTGGCGCGACTTGTCCGCGAAGAAGTCCTCGATGACCGGCCGGATCTTGGCCCAGTTCATGAAGCGGCCGAAGAGCTGCTCCAGCGCCGGGTCGGACAGCTCCTCGGGTTCGCCGATCCAGGTAAACAGTGCCCGCCACTGTTTGGCCGAGGCGACGAACATCCGGACGTGGCCGTCGGCACACGGAACGATCGGATACATCATCCGCACATCCGGCCGTCCGGGCGCCGCGTTGTACAGCGGTTGACCCATGGTCGCCGTTCCAGCCATCCCGAACCCCGGGTCGAGATCCTGCACCACCAAGTCGAACAGCGAGCAATCCAGGTAATCGCCGCGGCCACTGCGCTGGGCTTTGAAGTAGGCGAGCAGCGCGGCGTAGGCGACGTCGACGGCCGCCGTCTGGGTGGCTAGTTCTCCCGGCGGCAACAGCGGCTCACGCCCGGGTGCCCCGGAGCGCGTGAGCAGTGACGACATCGCGGTGAACACCGCTTCGCTGGCCTTGTAGTCGCGGTACGGTCCGGTCTGCCCGAAGTTGGTGACCGACGACACGACCAGCCGGGGGTTTCGCTTGCGCATTGCTTCTTGACCGACGCCCAATTCGGTGAGGCGCCCGGCCGGGTGGGACTCCAGGAAAATGTCCGCGCCGTCGGTCAATTCGAGCAGCGTTTCGCGTCCCTCAGGGGTGCCGACGTCGATGACGATGCCGCGCTTGTTGGCGTGCGCGGTCGCGAACCGCAGACCGTGCCCGTCATGTTGGGGCAGCGCCCGGCGGGACGCGGCGCCGTCCGGCGGCTCCACCAAGATCACATCGGCGCCCAGGTCGGCGAGGAACCGCCCCGCGAAACCAGCCGTGCCGTCGGTGAAGTCGACGACCCGTACGCCGCTAAGGGGAAGTGTGTTGTCGGGCATCGTCGCCGTCCTTTCTGTTAGTCGGCTAGCGCGGCAGTCCCAGGCCGCGGGCGATCAGCCCGCGTTGGACATCGTTGGTTCCGCCGCCAACCACGTACATGATCGATTGGCGCAGCCCGTATTCGAAGGCTCCGCCGCCGGGAATATCGTTGTCCCCCACACCGCCTCTCAACGCGGCGGCCGGCCCGAAGATCGCCAGAGCGGCCTCACCGAAGTCCTCGGCGAGGTCACCCCCCATCACCCCGGCCATCGCGGCGTCGAACATCGCGCCGATGTCGCTCGAGTTGGCCTGCACTGCGGCGGTTACCAGCGCCCGCGTCGCCTGCACGCGCACCACGAGGTCGGTGATCGTTGCCCGCTTGGCCGAGCCGCGCGGGCCGACCAGGCCGGGGTCGGGACGGACGAAGGCGAGCAGGTCGTCGAGTTGGCGATGCAGCGCGGCGGCGATGTTGCCCATCGTGATTCGTTCGCCGGCAAGGGCATCGACGATAACCGCCCAGCCGCCGTTGACCTCACCGACGCGCGCCGAGTCGGGGATGCGGACGTTATCGTAGAAGACGGTGCACGACACCTCGCCGGATAGCGCGGTGTGCTGCTGGATCGTCACGCCGGGTGTCTTGATGGGAAACAGGAACACGGTGATGCCCGCGTGGCGGGGCTGGGCGTCGGGGTCGGTGCGTGCGGCCAGCCAGACCCAGTCGGAGACATGCGCGCCCGTGGTCCACAGCTTTTGGCCGGTGATGACCCACTCGTCGCCATCGCGGACCGCGCGGGTGCGCAGCGACGCCAGGTCGGAGCCAGCCTCCGGCTCCGAGTAGCCCAGACAGAAATTCATCTCGCCCGCACGGATGATCGGGAGAAACTTCCGCTTCTGTTCTTCGCTGCCGTGCTTCAGGATCGACGAGCCCAGCAGCATCACCGAACCCAGAACTTTGAAGGCGCCAACCCGGTTGTACGTGGTCTCTTCGTTGAGCACCACCTGCTCAGCGAGCGACGCGTCACGGCCGCCGTACTCAGCAGGCCAGCCGAAGCCGAACCAGCCTTCGTCCGCCATCTCCTTGGTGATCTCGGCGTCGACATTCATCGGTGTCGGCGCCTTGTCGCGGGCACCGCGTTCGGCGATGAACTGAAGATATTCCGCGCGGAAGGCCTCGCCGATCTCCCCCAGGTCCGCTGCGGGCAAACGGGATTCGGTCTCGATGAGAACGTCGCCGATGGACCCCTGGGCCAGCTCGATGGTGGAAAGCAGGGTGATGTCGCTGTGCACCCGCCGGAACAACCAGGGGGCGGGGTGTTCGTTGAAGTAGCCGATGGCGGCCAGCGTGTGGTGAGCGGCGAGTTGCACTTTCGGCGCGATGGCCGCGATATGTGCGACGGCGATCTCGGCGGCCAACAGCGCACTCTCCCGGCCGTGCTGAAGGGCCGAGACCGCATCGGCGAGAAGCAGATTGGCTGACCGGACCTCGATCTGACACTGTGCGGTCCGCTGTTGCACAGCACCGAAGCTGCCGATTGCCTTGCCGAATTGCTTGCGCGTCTTAGCGTGCTCGATCGCCATCTCGTGCGCGTATTCGGCGGCGGCCAACGCGCGCGCCGCCTTGCCCAGCCGAATCAGCATCAGCGCCCGGTCGGCCTGGTTGCGATCGATGTCGCGCTCGGCCACCACCGCACCGAGGCTGACGCGACTCCACGACGGCACGGCAAGACCGGGCAGGGTTGTCTGGTCGGCGATGGCGCAAAGCCGGGCGGTGCCACCCATTTTCGGGATGACAACGACGTGCGTCGCGGCTCCGCCCGCGTCGACCGGGGCGCCGCGGTCACCGGTGAGCACCACGCGCATGTCACCGCTGGGTTCATCGAATAGCTCGGTTGCGGCGTAGCCGTCCAGCAGCGGGAGGGGACAGGCCGCTCGGCCCAGCCGGCGCGTGGCGGCGATCGCGAGGTCGAGCGCGCCGGCGTCGCCCAGTTCGAACCAGCCCTGCTGGGCGGCGACCGCCCAAAGCTCGCCGACGTCGCCGTTCTCGGCGGCGGCGGCCTCGCCCCAGACCTTTTCGATGACCCGGGCGACGGAATCGTCGAAGACGGCCAGTTCGGAGGTGGCGACGCTGCTCACTGGTTTTTCCATTGCGGCTGGCGTTTCATGGCAAAGGCGGTCATGCCCTCGATGGCGTCGGCGCTGGTCATCAGCTCGTCGACGACGTCGTTCGGGGCGGTCACCGCGTCGACTGTGTCGGCGATGCCCTGCGTTTGCTCCATCAGCTTCAGCGACAACCGCACCGACGTCGGTGACGCACCGAGGATCTCGGCCGCGAGCTCGCGCGCGGCTGTCAGCGCCTGACCTTCGGGGGCCATCCGGTTGACGACACCGAGCTGCCGCGCCTCCTGCGCCCCGATGCGACGACCCGTCAGGATCATCTCGTTGGCGACCTTCGCCGGGATGGATCGCGGCAGCCGGATCACTCCACCCGCGCCGGCGATCAGTCCGACTTTGACCTCGCTCAGTGCGAACTTCGCCGCCTCGTCGGCCACCACCAGGTGGCACGTCAACGCGATCTCGAAGCCACCACCCATCGCGAACCCGTTGACCGCGGCGATCACCGGTTTGTGCATGTTTCGCCGGCCGGTCAGTCCGCCAAAACCGTTGAGCGGCACGTACATCGGCTTCCCGCTGGCACTGTAGACCAGGTCGTTGCCGGCACAGAAAGCCTTCGTTCCCGCCCCGGTGATGATCGCCACCCACAGCTCGCGGTCGGCGAAGAACGCATCGAAAACTTCGTCGAGTTCCTCGTGGGCCGGCGGGTGCAGGCAGTTGCGCACGTCGGGCCGGTCGATGGTGACCTCGAGCAGGTGCCCGTCGCGGTGAACCTTGATGAACTCGTAGTCGTCGCGCAGCGCCGGCGTGCGCTTGGGGAACAGCGCCGCGGCGGTCTTCTCGGAACCGGTGACCCGGTTGCCGTACCCGAAGGCGGTGACGTACACGCGTTCGCCGATGGGTTGTTCGGCGTCCCCAAGCAGCGTCATCAACTCGTCGTCCCCCGGCGCGACCTGGGACAGAAACCGTCCCGCGCCGTCGTCCAGGCGTCCGATCACAATGCCGGTCTTCTGATCGCCGCGACCGTGCACTACGGTGTAGGTCTCGATGGTGGCCCAGCCAGCGGGATGAGCCACGTGAGACGGGCTGTCCAACGCGTTGATGTCGCGCTGAAGGTCGTCGCTGGCATCGGATTTCAACTGGGCGGGTGTCGTGCCGTAAATGCCCACCGAGGTCTTTGAGCAGATTCCGCCATTGGCTGACACCAAGGCATAGCTTCCAGGCTTGGCACGCACCCGGCCGACCGCTTCGGCGATGGCATGCATCGAGTAGTTGTTGCCCGCGCCGCCGAAAAACGGCAGCCCGCCGGTAAGAGTCAGGCCGCGCGGATCGTCGGGCGAAAGGCCGAGTGTTTCGGTGATGTTGGAGACCGCGATCGGGAAGCAGGAGTAGAAGTCGAAGAAGTCGACGTCGTCAAGGCCCAAGCCGGCAAGCTCGAGAGCGTGCTTGACCGCGGTCAGGGCGGCAGGCGCTTCGCCTAAGTTGCTGCGCTCGAACAGATCCCGTTCTCGGAGGTCGGCTTGACCATGCAGGAATACCCATTTGCTCTCGTCGACACCGAGGCGCCGGGCGGTTTTCACCGACATCATCACGACCGCGGCGCCCTGGTTCACCTGGTCTCGGGCCACCAGGAAGCGGGGATACGGGTCGGCAATCCTCCGGTTCCGATCGGTGACGGTGATGAGCTCCTCGGCGCTGTGCTCCTCGGGAGCCGCCGAGAATGGGTTTGCCGCTGCGACTTTGGTGAACGGAGCAAATAGTGCGGCCATGGCGGCGGAATACTTGTCTCGACTCTCACCTCGTGCCGCGCACCGCGCGTTCTCCAGCAAGGCATACTGCGCGGGCGCGTTGGTCAGGCCGTGCGCCGCCTGCTCCATGCTGATCAACCCGTGCAGCCCGAAGCCGCGATCCTGGTAGGTGCCGTCGGGATCCGCCGGGTCGTCGGAGAAGTCGGGCTTGTCGTCCGACTTCGCGAGGTGGCGGATCGTGGACATCGCCTCGGCTCCGGCCAGAAGTACGACATCCGCAGCCCCAGAAAGGATCTCCTGACCGAACTCGGTGACCAAATGCTGCGGTGACTGGCCGCCGGCGACTTCCAGCACCGCACGCTTGGGAGCCGCTCCGAGTCGATTGCCCACCGAAACCGGGAATTTCGTGGACTTTCCCAGGGGCGCCGGGGCACCGGGAGTCGAATCCTCGAACTGGCGGGTGCAGGCGATGGTGTCGATCGCGGCGATCAGTGTCCGGGTGTCCGCGCCGGTGTTCGCGAGCGCCGAACGGGCGGCGCCGACCGCGAGATCGATTGGCGACCGGCCCTGATAGTCAGAGTCTTCGACGCGCTCGGCGACCTGCCCCGCGCCGACCACGATCGGCGTGCGCGGATCGATGGCGGTGCTGTCGTTCGGCTTCGGCATGTCAGTCCTCCAGTGAGCCCGCGACGCGGTCCACCGCGTCCAGGTAGTCCTCGATCATTTCCCGCACCACCTCACGGGCCGGCTTGACCTTGTTCATCAAACCCACTCCTTGGCCCACCCAATAGGTGGCCAGCTCCTGCGCCCCCTTGCTGCCGTTCTCGGCAAGTACGTCGAGTCGGCGCAGCACGTTCTCGGACACGATGGACTGCAACGGCATCGGCAGCGCGCCGGGCCCGTTCGCCTCGGCCGTCCACGCGTCCGTCCAGGCCGACTTCAGTTGCCGTGACGGCTTTCCCGTGCGACCTGTCGACCGAACCGTGTCGCGGGACGACGCCGCAAGCATCTTCTGCACCGTGTAGGGCGCTGTTTCGGCCTCCTCGGTGGTCAGCCACACCGAACCGGTCCACGCCCCCGCCGCGCCCAATGCGATGGCGGCGGCCACTTGCCGTCCCGTGACGATCCCGCCCGCTGCCAACACAGGTACGTCCCGGATCGGCCGGACGGCCTCGATGACTTCCGGGACGAGGACCATGGTGGTCACCTCGCCGCAGTGTCCCCCTGCCTCGGTGCCCTGGACGACCAACACGTCCACGCCGGCATGCACCTGCTTGATCGCATGCTCCCGCGCACCAACCAGCGCGGCGACGGGCACACCCTCAGTCTTCGCCCGGTCGATCATGAACTGCGGCGGCACACCCAACGCATTGGCGATCAACTTGACGGGGTGGCGAAACGAAACATCGAGCAGCTCTTCGCCGATGGTGTCGGATAGCGAATGAATCATCCGGAATGGCTCGTCGCCGATCTCGTCGATGCTGACGCCATGCTCGGACAGCAACTTGGCGACGTACTCCCGATGCTCGTCGGGAACCATCGCGGTGACCTGTTCGGGCGTCAGGCCCAGGCCCTTGCCCTCGAACTTCTCCGGACAGACGATGTCGACACCGTAGGGCTTGCCGTCGACGTGATCGTCGATCCAGGCCAGTTCGTGTTCGAGCTCTTCGGGGCTGTGCGACGACGCCCCGAGCACACCGAAGCCCCCGGCGTTGGTCACCGCGGCGACGACGTCACGGCAATGGCTGAAAGCCAGTAGGGGGAATTCGATGCCGAGCAGGTCGCAGATCGGAGTTTTCACCTAAACGCTCGATTCACTAGATTCATAATTACCGACGGCCTCCGTCCGATAAATGCATAGCTTAGCTTAGCTATTCGGTCCTGACAAGGTCCGTAAGTCGATCGACAGCGCCGCGACGGGGCACGACTCCACACCCAGGCGCACGCTGTCCTCCTGGCCGGGCAGGACCGGCTTGTCGACGCCGATCGAGCTGTAGCCCTGCTGATCTACAGTGAAGAACTCCGGTACCGTCGCCTCGCACATTCCGTGTGCCTCGCAGCGCGACGGGTCGACACTGACTTTCACCGCCGGTGTTCCCTTCTCTCTGTTCTCTCTCGTGTTCACCGATGCCGGGTGAGCAGCAGCGTGCCGCCCAGGTATCCGCCCCCCGCGGCCACCACCGCGACCTCCGGATCGCCAGGCACCTGGCGGTCCCCTCCCACTCCCCGCAGCTGCACGCAGGCCTCGTGCAGATGGCCGAAGCCGTGCAGCCGTCCCGCCGAGAGCTGACCGCCCCCGGTGTTGAGCGGGAGCTCTCCCGTGCGGGCGATTCTGCTGCCGCCGGCCACAAATGGGCCCGCCTCACCCTTGCCGCACAATCCGAGGGCCTCCAGCCAGATCAATGTCAGGATCGAGAAGCCGTCATACAACTGGGCGATGTCGACGTCGCCGGCCGTCAATGTCGTGTTGCGCCACAGGGCTTCTGCCGCATCGTGCGCCGCCATCGAGGTCAGATCGGCGTACTGGTCCCAATAGGGGCGGCCGTGCAGGGCTGTTCCCATCGCCTCGATGTGAACCGGTTGCGCGGCGAGATCCGCCGTGGCCCCGGCGGTGGAGACGATCACCGCGGTGGAGCCGTCGACCGGGATGTCGCAGTCGAACAGGCAGAGCGGCTCGGAGATCATGCGCGCGTTCAGGTAGTCGTCGATGCTCATCGAATCCTTAAGCACCGCTTTGGGATTCGAAGCCGCGTTCGCACGCAGTGTGGTGGCCAGGCCAGCGACCTGTTCGCGCGTTGTGCCGTAGTCGTGGAAGTGGCGAGTGGCCAGTAGACCCGCCCAGTTGGTGGCCGAGAAGGCGCCGAACGGCACCATCCACTGGTGGGACCCTTCGACGCGGCCCCCGCCGGAGCCGATCACCGATGCACGCCGACCCGCCGTCTGGGCGGTGCTTTCCCACACGGTGCGAAAACACAGGACATGGGTGGCCAATCCCGCCCGGATCGCGGCCACGGCGTTGACGATCGCGCCGAGTTGACCGGCGGTTTCGCTGCCCCCCGAGAACCATTCGAGGTGAAGTCCGAGCGCGTCTTTGACGTCCCACACGCCGGCTCCAGTGAAGCCCGGCGCGGGTCCTGATCCGCCCGGCCACGTCGACAACCCGTCGATGTCGGCCCGGTCGAGGCCCGAGTCGGCCAGCGCGTCGAGCGCCGCGTCGATGGTCAGCGACAACCCCGAGCGGCCCAGCCGGCGGCCGACGTCGGATTGCCCGATCCCACTGATCACCGTTCCCGTGCCTCCCGTGCCGCGGTGGCTCATTGCCGATCCCCGTCAGGCCTGAACAGCGGCAGCCAAACGTCGCCGGCCTCCTCGAAGCAGACACCCACCCGCATCCCGATCGACACCTGCTCGGGTGCAACGTCGACAAGACGCGATGTGAGGCGCAGATCCGGGTCGTCGTCCAGCCCGACGACCGCGATGACGTACGGCGGAGGCAACGAGGGCAGCCACTGCTGGCGGTTGACCGTGTAGGTCAAGACGGTGCCCCGGCCGCACGACGGTTCCGGCGTCACGTCGGTACTCAGACAGAAGCGGCAGACCGGCACGGGCGGATGCAGCCAGCGACGGCATGAGCCGCATCGGCAGATGAGCAGTTCTTCCGTGCGTCCGCCGGTCCAGAACGGGGTGTTGCCCGGGTCCAGCGCCGGCAGGGGTGCCTTGGCCTCCGGCATTACCAATCTCCTTGCTGCTACCGAGCCACGGGTCGGACCGTCAACTGCGACCGTCGTTAAAGGCGTCTATCCACCCGAAAGACGCGACGACACCGCGTGTTTCGTTCGATCGGGTACACCAACCGTCGGCTGGGCGGTAATGCGGGTCGGCGGCATATCCCGGCATTACGCCATCGGGGTGTGCCTGCCACACCCAGTTTTCGCCGTCGATGACGTAGTCGACCCGGGTGGGGAACTCGTCCGCGCCGAACGTGGGCGTACCGGTCACGTTGCGGGTCAGCTTGAAGGGGCCGTTCTGGTTGGCCATGATGGCGAATCCCCAGTCATCGCCGCCATGGCAGAGTTGGCCGACTTCGATTGTCCCATCGTCGTATTCGACGCCCATGGTGAACCACGCCACCTCCAGCCGCTGGAAGTACGGCGTCTGCCGCCAGACGGTTCCGGGCACCAGGTGTTGCTGATCGACGGCGAAGAATCCCTCGACGCGCTGGCCCAGCAACGTCCCGCTTGCCCGCAAGATGTGCGACACGTACAGGTCGCCGCCCTCGCGGCACGGGTCGTACCATTGCAGGCCGCAGTCACCGATGATCCGCCCCTCCACGCGCATGACGTCGCCCTCGTCCCACACGGTCAGGTCGCGGGTCATCTCCAAGCTGAACGGCTCGCCCAGGCTGCCCTTGACCGACGACGGTCGGATGCGAAATCCGCTGTCGTCGGCCTGATAGCGCAATGTGCCACCCCGCATGGTATCCACCGCGCGTGGATGTGACGCCAGGTTCTGCCCGTCGGAGGCGTTGAGGACCAGACCGCCGCTGAGTTCACCGCTTACCTTGCGCAACAACGTGTATCGGCGACCGGCCTCGTCCGCGAACCCCCCATAGAGGTACGTGCCGTCCTGGACCAGGTGGTGATAGCGGAACGTCGGCAGCATATCCGCGAAGTCGATCTCGACGGCGGAAAGGACTGCCTGGTGGTTGAAATCGCCACGGCGTTGCTTGGCAAGCGAAATGGACATTCAGCCTCCCGCCCGCTGGGCGTGCAGGTGGGGCGAGATCGTCCAGTTGTCGTCCTGATGGCGACCGCCGATGTTGCGGCATCCGGTCACGGCCAGCTCGAACGGAGTGCGTATTCCCGGCTCGGCGGCGATCAGGGCCGGCAGGATGTTGACGTTGTACATCGCGGTGCCGAACAACGCGGGACGGTCCTGCTTGCCCGCGGGGTCACGCAGGCTCAAATGCAGATCATAGTCTGGCACGCCGCGGATTTCGACGCCATAGCCCTGTTGATGGCGCCAGTGTTCGGCGATATCGCGGCGCAGCCGGTTGACGTGTTCCAGCCTGAACCGCTCCACCCCGTCGACGGTGCCGATCAACCCAAAACGGATCGCCGCAATCGCCCCGGCCTCGACGCGTTTGGCGGGCACGTCGAAAGCTGCTGTGCAACGGAAGGTTTCGCAAAACTCCTCGACGTGCACGTCGGGGCAACCAAGTGCGTCGGCCAGCCCTCTTAACGAGGACCCCCACGTCCGGTCGAGCACACCGGCACGGTGAAAGCGGCTGGCCGAGGTGTCCATGACGCCCAGCCCCAGATCGTCGAGGCGCCATAGCGGAAGCGGATCGTAGTCGCGCACTTCATAGCTGGTCAGGTGATCGATTCGTTCGCTGACCGCCGACAGCACGAACGGCAGCAACTGGGTGGAGAAACCCGGATCGATGCCGCCGTACATAATGGACGCGCCGCCGGCCAATGCGGCCTCCTCGATGGGCTTACGAATCTCCGCCGGGCACGACGGCGGATGCAGCAATTCCGGGATGCCGAGGTAGGCGACGTCGATTCCGGCTCGCAGGTACGGCAACACCGGCTCGTAGCTACGGCTCTTGCCGCAGTAGACCAGCGCGTCTGGCCGCTGTGACAGCACCTCCTGTAGCGACGTCGTCAGCAGGGTCCCGCACGGTTCCCAACCGATCAGCTCGGCGGCGTCCCTGCCCGCTTTGTCCGGGGAGAAGGTCTGCACCCCGCAGAGCGTCATGTCGGATCGGCTGAGGAGGCCGCGGATGGCGTAATGCCCGACATCGCCCACTCCACACAGGGCAACCCTGAGATCGCTCATCGCGCCTCCGCTTTGGTGTTTCGGATGGTGTCTCGCCCGGTGATCAACGGGAGGTCCAGCGGGCTGTACATCCCTGGCTCCGCCGCGCAGACGACCGGAATGGCGTTGACCGCCCGCATCACGGTCGCCAGCACACCTTGTTGGGTGGCGTCGAGGTCGCTGCCGCCGAGTGCGACGTCTACGTCGATGTCGGGCCGACCGGATATGCGGATTCGGGTGGTGCGGCGCCCGGGATCGACCGGCTGAGGCCAATCCGGAGCAACCTCGTCAAGCAGGCGGTAGCAGTGCTCGATGATGAACATCGGTTGACCGTCTACTTCGCCGATCACCTCGAAATGCAGGGCCGCGGCTTGGTTGGGTCCGTAGCAGCCGGCCGGCACGGTGAATTCGTAACCAGCGGGGGCGATTTCACGCTTCTCATAGACGCGCCCGAGTGTGACGCCGAGACCCTCGGCGAGCATCCTCATCGGTCCCATCCAGTTGTGCGCGATCGCGCCCGGCACATAGCGCTGGGCGTCGGTCGCTACGTCGTTGCCGAGTCCCGAACGCCAGCGGCCGCCGCGGTAGCTGCCGACGTTCATCGCTTCCTGGACATGGATGCGGGTGATGTCTCGCGACAGGCTGGTCAGGTGCAGCACCAGGGCGTCGGCCATGAAACCCGGTTCGACACCGGTGCAGAAAAACGACGACCCACCCGCCAGGCATGCGAGCTCGACGCGGCGGTGTACGTCCGGGCCGTCACCGCCGGGGTGCACCAACAGCGGATTGGTCGTGGTCACGAGATTGCACCCGGCCGCCAGGATCCTGCAGAAGTCATCGACGACGTCGTCGTGGCGCCCCCGGTCGGTGGCCATGTAACTGACGCAGTCCGGCGCGACCGCCAGCACCGACTCACAGTCGTTGGTGATGGCCACACCGATCGCGCCATCGGCTCCCGCCAGGTGCCCGGCATCTTCGCCCAAGAGATCGGGGTTGTGCGCCCAGACCCCAACCAGCTCGAGGCTTTCAGCGTCCAAGATCGCTTGCAGCGCAATGGCACCGGTGTTACCGGTGCCCCACTGAACAACCCGGATCGGTTTCGAGCTGGCCCGGGTTATGACGCCCAGGGTCGCCATCCGAGGAGCTCGCAGGCGTTGAGCTCGGCGATGCGGTGGGCTTCGTCATCGGGGACGTTGGCCAACATCTCTGCCAAGCCTTTGCGCGAGTGGGGCCATTGGGAATCCGAATGCGGGTAGTCGCACTCCCAGGTCAGCCGGTCCACTCCGATGCGGTGGCGGAAATCGATGCCGGCCTGGTCGACGATGAAACACCCCCAGACGTTCTTGGCGAACAGCGCCGAGGGCCGCGTCTGCGTGTCCACATGGGCATACCAGCGGTGCTTTTCCCACACCTGGTCGATGCGCTCGAGCATGTAGGGCAGCCAGCCGGTTCCGCCCTCGGCCAGCGCCACCTTTAACTCCGGGAACGCATGAAACGTTCGCGAGTACAACAAATCCGCCAGTGTACCCATCGAATTCAGGCCCATCTGGGAAACCACCACCGGCGTGGGGGCATCCGGACTGGTGTACGGCGTGCGCGACGACGTGCCGAAATGCAGCATCAACGGCATCGAGTTGTCCTGGGCGATCGCCAGCACCGGATCCCAATGCTCGGTGTGAAACGACGGCAACCCCAGCGGTGACGGGTTCTCCGGGAAGCAGATCGCCCGCGCGCCCAAACCGATCGCCCGATGCAGCTCGGCGACACACAGATCGACATCCCATAGCGGCAGAATGCACAGCGGCACATAGCGATCCGGCGCGGTGCCGCACCACGCCTCGAGCATCCAGTCGTTCCAGGACCGCACGCAGTCCAGGGCCATTTCGCGATCGGCACCCTCGAGAAACCTGGTGCCGGCGAACCGCCCGAAGCTTGGGAAGCACAGGTGCGCCCAGACCCCGTCTTCGTCCATGTCCTTGAGCCGCGCCACCGGGTCGTAACAGCCGGGCCGCATATCGTCATATCGCGCCGGCTCGACATCCCAGGTACGGGGGTCCTTGCCCGCCACCGCGTTCAGGCCGATCTGCGGATAATTCTTGCCCGCGTACACCCACGACTGCACCCGACCATGCGCGGTAGCCCCAAGCTGCAACGGTGCGCCATCTACCTCGACCTCTTCCACATGGGGGATCTCGGTCCGGTCGTATTTGGCGGGCATCCGCGACGTCCACACGTCCGCCGGCTCAATCGCATGATCATCCACCGACACCAACTTCATGTAATCCTGAAGCGGCATAACGTAACTCCCTTCACCGCAACGGGCTCAATGCCGTTCCGCAAACTGGAAATCAATGGTCACGCTGTGGTAACCAGCGCCTACCAATTCCTTCGGTAGTTGCTCGGGAACTACCGACGCGCGCTACCAAGCCAACTCGGACATAAGACAAAACCAGACCGCTTGACGCGAGGGTGATCATCGCGTACATGAGCAATTCGCCCGCTTCCGCTTCGGTCCTTTCTGGCGAATGTAGGCTCCGTTACCGCGCCATGTCAACGGTCTGAAGTAAGATTCTTTATATTCTTCAAGGTCTGTCGGCTGCGTCGCCTCCATGGTCGACGCGGGCTACTGGATCGTCCCTTGCCCGCGCCGATCGCGACCAACCGGCAACCGTCATGACGGTCGTGAGCTCACGACTCGCACTAGAAGAGTCTGCACAGACCGCGTTTGCCGGGGATGCGGCCACACGGGAGGCGGACTGACGTTAGTACAGCAGGTCGATGACGCGATCCTGTTTCTGAGTGTTTGCGACGTAGCGGCGTGCGCTCGTCATGTGATCCCGCCATGCACTCTCGGCGGCTTGGCCGTCACCTTCGTGGATAAGGTCGGCAATCTTCTCGTAACCGCGAAGGGCGCGGCGATTTGCGCGGCGAATCTCGTCGCTGTCGGGTCCGATTTCGGCCAACGATTTGGCGAGCTCGCGTTCGATGATTTCGGAGAGCATGCCGATGACCGCAGTCAGAGTGTGATTGCCGGAGAGCTCCACGAGTTTGACGTGGTATTGGACGCCGGCTTTGCTGAACTCCCGAGGATCGTCGATCGCGGCCCTCACGCGCTCCAACTCCGCATCAAGTTCTTTCAGTGCCTCTTTGGTCGCCGATTCGGCAAGCCGCCGCACGGCGGGCGGCTCGATGGTCAGCCGGGCATCCCAAACATCCCCAATGGTGGTGCCCGACAGCATCAAAATCATCCCGAACAGGTCGGCGACGGCATCCGGGCCCGGCAACGTGACCCGTGCGCCACCGGGGGGCCCACGGCGGATCGTGACGAGGGAATCACCCTCCAACAGCCGAAAAGCCTCCCGCAGGGTCGGGCGGGAAACACCGAACCGCTCAATGAGCTCAGCCTCGGTGGGCAACCAGTCGCCATCGACGAGTACGCCGCGCGCGATCATCCGCCGGATCTGGCCCGCGACCTGATCCGACATCTTCATCGGACGAACACGAGTGTTGTTACCAGTTAAGACGAATGATTCTTTTCCAGCCACGCACACCCCTTCCGGCCCGGCTTGGCCGAACGCCGAATCCATACGATACAGGAGATATAGCTGATAGATATAGCTGATCTAGTTGAGCTAGCTTCATGCTTGCCTAGTTAGGATCTTGAACTTGGCGTTCGCCGATGGCACCAAGGACCCCCAAGCGGAATCCGGAAATGTCAACTCAGACTCTGAATCTAGACGCACACTTAACAGCCCGCTCGCGTACCTGACCGGTTCGGCTCGGCCCCAAGCCGTGCGTTTGACGCCCGTGTCCGGATACTCGTTCCATGCCGCTCAGGTACAGCACGGCTGTACGGGTTGCTCGCTCTGAAAACAATTGATGGAGCTGTCTCATACCCCCCGCTATCATTACTAGCCTTCTTAAAAAGGCCGTCGTTAGTATAGCTAACGATAAGCATAACGACAAGAGACCCGCGGATACGGTTAGCTGGACGCATAGAGCGCAACTCGATCGCGGCTCGTCAGGGTTATCAGCGACTGAAGAGGTAACAAATGAGCGACCGAGGACTCATGACCATGGACCTGACGTGTCCGGAGGGACACGTGGCGGGCCAGCTGATTCAGGACGCTGGGCAACAAACCATCGGGATCCAGTTGCCCGACGGTGCGCACGAAGAATGGCCGCGAGGCGGCGACAGAATGTACACATACCTGACTTGCCCCGGTTGTAATCGCCGGATTTATGGGTCGACGGACGCGATTCAGGAGCGGACCCTTTGGCTGTCTGAGAGTGAGTCCGAGTCGCAGGGTAGACACTCGCTGCGCTACCTGGAGGACGGCCTCGCGTAATGCGGAATTCGCTCCCGTCGTGCGCGTCAATGCCATGGGTACCGGCGCTGTTGATGCTCGAAACCTCGCAACTGTGATGCAAGATGAGCAGATGCAGCGCGAGACTTCACAATGAATTCCCGCACCCTTGTCCGGCGTCGGCTCGACTACGTCCTGCTCCCAGCCTTCGTGCTCGGCATCATCAACGCGCTCGTGTTGAGTCTGCCGGAAGCCCTCGGAGTTCCTGTCGCCTCTGATAGCCCGTGGCCACCTTTGCGTGCCTTACACACCTGGGGTGTCGAGCAAGAACCGCAGCATCTCGTCATGCCGCCCGCCTTGCGGGCCTCGCTCTTGTACGACGGTTTCGTGCAACTTCCGCTGCTCGTTTTGCTCACCATCGGCGTCTGGAAGCTCAAATCGTGGCCTTGGCTGGTCGCATTGGCCATGGCCTACGCCGTCAGCGCGGTGATGAACATGTACTTCTACTTCATGCAGACATTCCTCGGGCCTGACAGTCCCTCACACCTGGCGACCTACCTGCCGCTCAACCTCCCCTGGGTGATCGTGCCGATGCTGGTGGCGTACCGATTCTGGCCGCGCACAGCCTGAGGAGAAGGCGTTCTCATCAACCTCCGCACATTTCGAAGGTGAATTCGTGGCGTTGGGGCGCCGCGCCGCGGCGCGGCGCGCTGGTCGGGATCGCGGCGGCGGCGATGATCGCGAGTGCGGCCGGATGCGGTACGTCACCTACCGCGCACCAGACCACCTCGACGGCTGCGTCGGCGACGGTGACCACATCGGTTGCGGCGCAAGGCCAATCGGCGTGCACAGAGCTCAACGGGACCATTGGCCCCGACCAAAGCTGCCACGTCCATAGCGCCACCTCGGCCTACAAGATCGACATGGGCTTTCCCCTCGACTACCCAGACATGCCGGCGGTGACCGACTTCCTGAAACGAGACCGCGATGCATTTCTCGATTGGGTCGCCAAGTTCGGGCCGTCGGGTAGCCGTGGTCGGCCGTACCAGTACATCGTCACTGCCAAGAGTTTCCGTTCGGGAACGCCGCAGGCAGGCACCCAAAGCCTGGTGCTCAAAATCGACAACGACACCGGTATGGCCAATGAAGGCCACCCAAATACCACGTTCCAGGCGTTCAACTTCGACCTCGGCAAGCGCGTCCCGATCACGTTCGACACGCTGTTCAAGCCTGGGACAAAACCGCTGGAGATCCTCAACCCGATCGTCCAGCGCCAACTTAACGCACCGACTGCCGACCTCGATGAGAAGACGTACCAAAACTTCGCGATCACGAACGAGGCGGTGATGTTCTTCTTCGGCCAAGACCAAGTGGTGCGCGACAACGCCGGGCCACACAAAATCACCGTGCCCCGCGGCGAACTCGCATCGGTATTGGCGTAATCCAACCGTCGGCGCGCACCTGGGCCGCGAGGGCGGTGGAGGACCAGATATCGTGCGATACGTTTCAAGGCCTTCGAGGTGCCGCGGGCGAGGCTGGAATCGATGCCGATCGCTACAAGAATTCGTTGAGAAAACGCAAAGGCCTATGCCCGAACCTTTTCATAGCTACTCCGCGGCAAAGCGGGAGCAGAAAAGGGCAAACCATGAAGGCCGTCACGATCGCCGCCATCGCCAAGACCGCTGTTCTCGCTGTGGTCGCGGGTGGTGTCGCGCTGGGATTGGCCGGCCCGGCCACCGCGACGTCGGGCACCATGTACGGCGACCCCGCGGCCGCCGCCAAATATTGGCATTACCAACAATATTGGACCGACTGCGCCGTCGTGTCGAGCGCCGATGTGATCGGCGAAGTCACCGGTGTGGCGCCCTCGGAGGAGGACATCATCGACAGGGCCCAGTCGACGCCAAGCTCGCAGGGCCCGGGCCCGATCTACACCAGGCCGCCCAATCCCCAGGACCCGAATTCGGGCGATGGCATGTGGTTCAGGGACATCCCCACCCTGCTGGCGCAGTACAACGTAGGCGCCGTGATCAGCCAGGGAAGCCTGGACGAACTCGAGCGGCAGCTGGGTGCCGGCCACAAGGCGCTCGCCAGCGTCAACGGCGAACTCATCTGGCACACGCCCGTCGAAGAAAAAGACAAACACGGCAACCCCACGCATGACCACACCGTGGTCGTAACCGGCGTCGACACCAGCAACAACGTCGTGCACCTCAACGACAGCGGTAGCAGCGAGGGCCGCGACGAGCAGATCCCCCTGGCGCTCTTCCTGCAAGCCTGGGACGCCAGCCATCACCTAATGGTCGTCACCACCTAAACCGGCGGTCCAAACCACGACGGATCCCGCGGTTTTTACTGGTGGGGCGGGCGGGGCTCCAACCCGCGACCAACGGATTATGATTCCCCAGCCAACGCTGGCGACCAGCGGATACGGTGAGCGGGATTCATCCGCCGGAACTCGATCCCTATTACGAGTGGCCCTACGGTAAGCGGCCCCAAGAATCCAGCCGCAGTACCAAACCGCCCCGCAGGCGGGAATCCCTAGGCCGCACGTTCGAGGCGTGCCGGGGGCACCAGCCATAACAACACGTCAGGGCAGTTGCTTGGTTGACCTGCCGTCTTCGATTGCCAACAGGAACATTTTCCACAAGGCCGGGAACCGCATGCCGGAGCGGAGGTTGCTGGGGAATTCGTCGTGCTCGACCTGTTGCCCCCAGCGGCCGCGGTAGCCCGACCGTTGGTCGTCGCTGGGCCACCACGCCTGGCGGGTCCGGTCGACCAGGAAGTCGTAGCGGCGCCCGTCGATCATCGCGCCCTGCGCGCTGCGCCACGGCTGCGGGCCAACCCCAGCGTTGGGCACTACGACACCGACCGGGTGGACGACCCGGCCCATACCGGCCGCAGGAGCCTGATCGTCGGGGACTTTATCGGCCGGTGGGTTAGTAATTTTTCCGGTGCCGAACGTTATCTCCGCAATCCATCCGAAGAAACCGAGCGGCCCTGAAGCGATCAGTTTGCCCACCAGCACGCCAGCGCTCGGAAAACTGGTCTGTGGAAGATCAAGAGTTCCGGTGGAGGCGGTGCCGCATTTCGCCGGCCCCGTCTCGGGTAGAAATGGGTCTACCGGGTGCGGCCCGGGGTCCAGGTAGATGCTGTGGGTCCCGAGGCTGACGTAGAACGTGGGGTGGCCCTCGGTCAGTTCGGGAACCTGCACGCCCCCGGCAGAGCGCCATGGTTCGACCTTGAGGTTGCTGCGCTGCTCGTCGTCGAACGACTGCGGACGTCGAACCCAATTCCCATTGCCGTCTTGGAATCCCGGTGTACGGGAACCGGTGAATCCGACAAACGAGGGGTGGTATTCCTCGCCCGGGTCAGCGCGCTCAAGCAGCAGCGTCACACCGCCCCATTCGCCTGCGAAGCAGGCGAACTCCCTGGCCTCGACGTTGGTGCATGCCGGGTCTGGTGGTTGCACGTGGGCTGGGAAGAAGAAGTAGTAGCACAGCAGCGCCGGGTTAGTGAACGTGTCGACGACTTTGAGCAGATCGGGGGCCGCCACCGTCGCGGCCAGGCTACGGAGCCGCGCAGTGTCGAAAAGTTCAGCGTGGTACCAGAATTGACTATCGGCCAGCTTGGGTTCGTTAGTGTAGCGGTCTTGGATGACGCCACGATCCGCATAGGGATTGGTGCTGGTGGCAGTGACATGCGGCTGCGCAACGCCGGACGTGTCGATCCATCCACCGAATTCGAGGAAGTGCTCAATTTCACCGGAATCGTGGTTAACCGGGGCGCCGATGTAGTCGGGCTGGCCGTCGTCTTCGGTGCGGATACCTCCGGCCGGAACCGCGGGCTGGCGGGGGAAGGGTTGGCCGCTGCTGCCACCCCACGACGACTTGCTGTCGAACACAGGACCCTTGGCGATCCACAGCGCTGCATTCTCGACGTACCGCTTCGCATCGGAGGGGAAGAACGATTCGGAGCGGTCGAAGAAAAGGATCGGCTCGAACTTACGGGCAAGTTGCTCGGCGCCGTCGGCGGGAGCAGGAGCAGGAACTGGAACGACGGTGACGGCGGCCTTGACCTCGAGCGCGATCGCGAACGCGTTGCTCGCAGCACCTGTCCACGACCACTCGACGCCCGCCGCGGCACCGGCGCGGTCTTGGGTTTGCAGCGTTGCGGATTGGCCCAATCCCGTGTTGGGCGACTGCACGTCGATCTCGGTGAAGCCGGAGCCCGTCGTGACCGGGTGCACTGCGGCGAGCATGATCGCCCCGACTGCCAGGTTATTGGCCGGGTCGCCGAAGGGGGCCAGGGGAACCGTCAACGTTGTCGCCGCCGCTGCGGTCCCGCTCGGATGCTGGGTGACCGCCCCGGATCCGTTGGCCCCGGTTGTGTCGACGTTGTCGTATTCGAACACCGACCAGCCGCACAGCGCCTGCGGTTGGCCCGCGAAGGCGAGAGTCAGGGCTCCCGGGGCGGGTGCGGCGCCGGTGCGCATCGCCCGCAAGCAGGTCAGTCGATGGTTGCCTCCCGGACCGGCGATTCCGGTCTCGACCGTCTCCCAGGTGAGCCCGTTGCCGGTCGCTGTGGGTATCGCGGGCACCGGAGGCAGCAGGCCGGCGCTGGCGTTGACCACGAACGCGAGCAGCAGGCTGTCCGCTGCTGGTGCAAAACCTCCGGTGGTGTAGCTGGACCTGCTGGCGGCGTCCGAACCGGAGGTGAGATTCGTGCGTGTCACGCGGTTGTCCTCTCTAGTCGCGCGAGCGGCTCGTGCGGAACATCGCCAGGAACTGGGGATCGCACTCGAGGGATGGCATTTCCGATTGCAGCTGTCGCAGGCAGTCCGAGTGCAGCAGTGCCTGCACCTCCGGATTTGTTTCGGGCGCGACCCCGGCTGACCGCAGCCAGGTTTCCGTATCCGCTAGCAGAGTCGCCATCTCAGCGCTGTCGAGTTTGCCGGCACGCCACAGCCGCCGGTACTTCTCCACCGCATCGAGGGTGCGATGACGCGTCTGCGGTCCGTTGGTGAGGGCCTGGCGCGCCATGCTGTGTCCAGCGGTCCTGACCGCGTCGGATAGCGGGCCGGCACAGTGGGGGTGCGTGCGCATCCACTGTGCAAACTGCCGAAGGTAGTCGGCCCAGCACCGCGACGTCGCCGCATCCATCGGCCGGTCGAAGAACTCCTCGACGATCCGCCGCGGGTTACGCCGCCAGACTTTCACCTCGTCGAGCAGCCCCCGGATCGGCATCCCCCCGCCGAGAGCGTTACCGATCGTGACCTCCCCAGCACCGGCCACGGGCCAAATCGGTCCCTCTACCCGGGCAACGACCTCACCATCCAAGGACAGCTCCTGAACGGCGAGCCCGTCGTGGTGGAAGCCCACCGTCATCCACCGTCCGGTAGGAACCTTGAAGTTGGGCGTGAGCGCGTGAAGCTGAGTGCTGACCTCCGAATAGCTCAACGGAGAGCCGATAAACCATGCCCTAAGCCCGCCTGAGCGAACATCGAACTGCACCGAGCCGGCATCAATTAGCCGTGAGACACCGAGGACCCCGCCAGGCGGGGGCGGCTCGACCAACAACGTCACCTCACCGCGGATGGCGTCGAGCGGTTGCCAGCCCTTGTTCGCGGAAATCCGAATCAAAGCGTCGGGAGCATCGAAGCGAACAGCGCCGGACCCGGTCGTCGCCCCATCGGCGAGGAAGTCGCCGTCTGCGAGATCGACTGTGGTCGCGTGGCTTTCATGGTTGGGTGACAGATCGTAGACAACGCCCGGTGTCCCCGAATATGTGTGGTAACAGGTCAATTCCCATGGATCGGCCATTGCTACCTCCCCGGACGCGCATCAGATCCGTCGTCTGCGACTCTATGCCTGCGCGCGAACCACTGTGGCTGATTGCGCGGCTCGGCCCGAAGCGTAACCCGTGGTCACCAGCGAGCCACGGCACGTCGTCGGGCTACGTTGGCAGCTCCCAGCGCCCGAATCAGGTTTTCGACATAGGTTTTAGCGCTTTTTGACCAGTCCGCCCGGTGGGCTTTCGTCAACGTCGTTGTGGATCAGCGCGCGCACGGCGGTACGCGGTCCGTACGGTCGCAGCATGGTGCTGGCCGGCCGTGGACGCACGTGCTGCGGCCACCAGAACCAGCGCCCGAGCAAGGTGGCAAGCGACGGGGTCATGAACGACCGCACGATCAAGGTGTCGAACAACAGACCCAGCGCGATCGTCGTACCCACCTGGGCCATCACCCGCAGCGGGCTGAACATGAACGTGGCCATGGTGGCGGCGAACACCAGACCGGCGGCGGTCACCACCGAGCCCGAACCGGCCATCGCGCGGATCGTCCCCGTCTTGAGCCCGGCGTGGATTTCCTCCTTGAACCGCGATATCAGCAGCAGGTTGTAGTCCGAGCCGACCGCCAGCAGCAGGATGATCGCCATCGCCAGCACCATCCAGTGCAACTTGATTCCCAGGATGTACTGCCATAGGAGCACGGAGAGTCCGAACGAGGCGCCCAGCGAGAGCAACACCGTACCGACGATCACGAAGGCCGCAACGACGCTTCGGGTGATGATCAGCATGATGACGAAAATCAGTGTGGCCGCGGAAATTCCGGCGATCAACAGGTCGATGTCGGAGCCGTCGTGCATGTCCTTGTACGTCGCGGCGGTACCGCCGAGGTAGACGTTGGCGCCCTCCCAGGGCGTGCCCTTGATCGCCTCGTGCACGGCCTGCTTGATCGGCTCGATGTGGCTGACGCCTTCAGGAGTCGCCGGGTCGCCTTCATGCGAGATGATCAACCGGACAGCGTGCCCGTCCGGCGATATGAACTGTTTGAGACCGCGCGCGAAATCCGGGCTCTTGAACGCCTCTGGCGGAAGGTAGAACGTGTCGTCGTTCTTCGCTTTGTCGAAGGCATCCCCCTGCGCGGTGGCGTTGTCGGCCTGCGCTTTCGCCTGGTCGTTGAGACCCTTTGTGATCGCATAGTTCGACATGATGGTGTCGAGGTTGTGCTGCTGGCTCTCAATCTGCGGGGGTATCAACGCAACGAGTTTGGGCTGGATCTGATCCAGCTTGTCGAGGTTCGCGCTGAGGTTCTCGATGTTCTCGGCGACCTGGTCGATGCCGTCGAGCGCGTTGAAGACCGACCGGATTGCCCAGCAGGCCGGGATGTCGTAACAGTGCTTCTCCCAGTAGAAGTAGCTACGGATCGGCCGGAGGAAGTCGTCGAAGTTGGCGATGTCGTCGCGCAACGCCTCGGTGATCTTCACCGTTTCCTTGGTGAGCTTGGTGGTTTCGTGTGTCGTGTTGCTCAGATCCTGGGTGACCTGCATCTGCTCATGCAGCGTTGCCATCGATTTCTTGAGCTCTTCCGCCTGGTTCAGCAGGTTTCTCGCCTGCTCTTCCTGATAGTGCTGGGTCTGGAGCCGCCCGGCGGCCTGTGCACCCATCTGAAAACCGAGGGTGCTGTGGTCGAGCGGCGTGCCCAACGGCCGGGTGATGGTCTGCACCCGGCCGATACCGGGGATGTGGAAGACCGCCTTGGCGACCTTGTCCAGGACGATGAAGTCGGCCGGGTTACGCAGGTCGTGATCCGTCTCGATCATCAACAGCTCGGGATTGAGCCGAGCCTGGTTGAAGTGCCGGTCGGCAGCCGCATAACCGACATTCGCCGGGGTGTTTTGCGGCAGGAAGTGGCGGGTGTCGTAGTCCGTCTTGTAGCCGGGCAGAGCGAGCAGGCCGACTAATGCGGCGGCGATGGTCACCGCGAGAACCGGTGCGGGCCAGCGGACGATGGCGGTGCCGATGCGTCGCCAGCCCCGGGTCTGCAGCTTTCGCTTCGGGTCCAGCAGCTTGAAGAACGATGCCACGGTCAGGACCGCCGGTGCCAGAGTCAAGGCCGCGAGGACCGCGACCAGCATGCCGACGGCGCAGGGCACACCGAGTGACTCAAAATAGGGCAACCGGCAGAAACTCAGGCAGTACATCGCGCCGGCGATGGTCAGCCCCGACCCCAGCACGACATGGGCCGTGCTGTGGAACATCGTGTAGAACGCTTCTTCACGCGTCTCGCCCAGACCGCGGGCCTCGTGATATCGGCCGACCACAAAGATCGCGTAGTCCGTTCCAGCGGCGATCGCCATCAGCACGAGCATGTTATTGGCGAACGTGGAGAGCCCCATGATGTTGTAGTTTCCGAGCGTCGCGACGACACCGCGGGCCGCGGCCAACTCGATGAAGACCATCGTCAGCATGATCAGAACGGTGCTTATCGAGCGGTAGACGAACAGCAGCATCACCACAATCACGAGGAGGGTGACCATAGTGACTTTCGCGACGCCTTTCTGACCCGCATGGGACTGGTCGGCAAACAGCGGGCCCGCCCCGGTGACATAGGCCTTGATTCCCGGCGGCGCCGGCACCGAGTTGACGATCTTGCGGACGGCATCAGTGGATTCGCCGGACAGGGCGCTGCCCATGTTGCCGGCGAGGTAGACCTGGACGTACGCGGCCTTTTGGTCGTGGCTCTGGGAACCCGCGGCGGTCAGCGGATCACTCCAGAAATCCTGAATGTGCTGAACGTGTTTCTTGTCTTGCTCGAGTCGCCTGACGATCTCGTCGTAATAGCGATGAGCCTCCGCCCCCAGCGGCTTGTCTCCCTCCAGCAGGATCATCGCCGAGCTGTCGGTATTGAACTCTTTGAACGTCGACCCGACGCGCATCATCGACTGGAACGACACCGCGTCCGTGGGACTCTGCGACACCGAGTGGTTCTTGGAGACGACCTCCAGCTGCGGTGCGATGGTGTTGGTGACGAAGACGATGCCCAGCCAGATCAGGACGATCGGCAACGCGAGCCGATGGATCATCCGCGGCAGGAATGGCGGGATCAGTGGCTGATCAACGCGCGGCGCAGCCCCGGTGGTCTCGCTCATGCGGACTTGTCCAGGCAGTAGACGAAGGCATTGACGTTTTCGTTGGCGGGCGATTGATTAGCACCCTTGATCACCTCACCTCGCCCGTCGTGGTTGTCCACTACGAATTGGCAGGCGATCCAACTCCCGTCTCCTTGCGCTACCAGGTTTGCCGGGATGCCGGGCTTCGTTGACTTCAATACTGTGCTCCAGGGCAAGGGGACGTTGAGGGCCTGCTGCGGGTGGGAGTTCTCATCGAGGTAGTTGATGGTTGCCGTGCTGCCCGGTGAGCCCCAGACCTCGAGCGTGATGGTCTTGGCGTTGAACTGGTCGAGGACCTCGCCCGACGTGCCACCACCGAACGAACCGCTGTGGACGCCGAAGATATCGTGCAGCCGGTGCACGACGAACCCGGACAGCGCGACGACAGCCACGATCGTGAGCACCAGCCAGAAACGGCTCAGCAGCCCCTTCTTCGTGGCGCGCTTGGGGCCGAGATTTTCCTCGGTGCTTGGGGGAACCTTAGGATCTCGCGACTCTCGCCATGGCTCGGTGGTCGTCATGGGCGCTTTCCTAACCAGGGGCGAAGGCTACTCAACTACTTTAGAGGGTAAGCTTAGCCGCTCTAACCTACACCGAGATGGTCCGGGCTTCACGTCCCAAGCCGAGCCATCCGCAAACTCAGACACTCCCTTGGACCGTCGCTGCTTCGCCAAGGACAACTTGTGAAACACAATTGCGGTGGAACCACAGTATCCACTGCTCGTGGAAGCGCGGCGAATGGATTTTGGCGCGGTCCGCCCAGACGCCGCGTTCGCGGTCACCGATGACCGCGTCGTCCTCCCAGCTGTCCCAGACGTGGGTGACGGCCCCGACGAATTCGTGGGCCTGCGCGTAGCGGTCGGCGTGCTCGGGGTGGAACCGCTCGCGGCCAGCGGCGTGACGGTGGATCTAGCGCGCCGACGGGCACCATCGTGAGGCTTTCAGCTCTTTCGGGTAGGTCGAAGCAAGCTCGTCCTCATTAAGTGGCGGCACAGCTGTGGAATACGAGACCCTCACATGGGCGACACCAGTCGAGGCAAATTACCAGCTAGCCGATCTGAGGGCGGCGCAACGACAGGCCGGCAACTACCAAGCTGCCCTACCGGCCGACATCGCCGAGCTGGAGGTCGCGTTGCCCGCGGGCGTTCTTGCCGATGCCGAAGAGGCAAGCCACGAAATCGCCCGGTTCGACGCCGAACTCGGTGACGAGGTTGCCCCCTTCTCCTCGGTACTGCTGAGAACGGAGTCGGCGGCGAGCTCCAACATCGAGAACTTAACCGCCTCGGCTCGAGACGTTGCCGAAGCCGAGACGTTGGGTGACACCAGCCGCCGCAACGCAGCCCTGATCGTCAGCAATACCGAAGCAATGAAAGCTGCGATCGCATTGGCGGATCGCATCGACAAGGACGCAATCCTGGCCATGCACGCCGCCCTAATGCACACCAGCCATCCGGACATGGCGGGCAAGTGGCGCACTGAGCAGGTGTGGATAGGCGGTGGCACCTTCGGCCCCCGCGGAGCCGACTTTGTGCCTCCGCATCACGAACGGATCCACGCGGCTATCGAAGACTTGCTGGAATTCGCCAAGCGGAGCGACATCCCAACACTGCCGCAGATCGCGGTTGCACATGCACAGTTCGAGACCATCCACCCCTTCCCGGACGGTAACGGGCGTACAGGACGGGCATTGATTCAGGCGATGCTCCGCAACAAGCGGCTAACCCGCCAAATCACCGTCCCTGTCTCCGCAGGACTGCTGACCAATACCGACGCATATTTTGATGCACTTGGGTCCTACCGGGGGGGCGACGCCGCCCCGATAGTCGAAGGGCTCTCCGCAGCGTCGATCTTGGCGGTTGCGAACGGTCGACGCTTGGTCAGCGATCTACGGTCGATACGCGAAAGCTGGGATTCAAAAATTACTGCCCGCCGCGACTCGGCAGTTCACCGTGTTGCGGACCTGCTGATCAAACAGCCGGTGTTTAACGCCCTAGTGCTCCAGCGTGAATTGGGGATCTCGACTGGGAATGCACGCCGATACGTGGACCCCCTGACCGATGTTGGGATCATCGTCGAGTTCACCGACCGCACCCGCAACCGAGCCTGGCGCGCACCTGAGGTTCTCAGCGCGCTCGACGCATTCGCCGTACGCGCCGGACGTCGCACACTGACCGCCTAGCGACCAGCCTCTGAAGTGGGGCGGGCGGGGCTCGAACCCGCGACCAACGGATTATGAGTCCTTAGCCAGCGCTCGCGCGATCAGGCAAAACCGTTAGCTGGGATGGCTCAAATCGCCTGTAACACAGTTAAATTGACCATTGCTGGTACGTCTTCGGTACGCGGTCGGTACGGCCCAGATTCGCCCCTGGACGCCGCGTTGCCGCGGCGACGGGACGGGCTGACAGGTGTTAGCTAGTTAGCTAGAGACGGACCGCCGCCAACACGCCGACCATGCACGAGGTGATGTGACCTTGACGCTCACTTCCGACAGGGTGGCCGATCGACCAGCCCTCGCTGTCCGTCTCGCCACTGAACGACGCGAATCTGATGGCCGGTTTGCACGCCGGTGACCGGGTCGACACGAAACCGACCGAACAAGGTGGTGGTGTCGAGTCGTTGTGACGCGTCCGGCACCGGCAACGATTCAACAGTTCCGGCGTCCTTCACGCAGCGCTGCCAAACGACACCTGCGGCGAAGGCCGCAGCAGCCGGATAGGGCGGCTCAGGACCATTCGCGTCCCGGTAACACTGGCAGCACCACTCGCTGCTGGGTCCGTCCGCGGGATCGTCTGTCCCGTCGTCGAACCACTGGCACGGTCCGTAAAGCCCCTTCACGCGATCACCGATGGCGTGCCGGAGCTCATCGACTCCGGCCGCGACCAATCCAACTGCGCGCCAACGGCGTTCGCTGTCCCACTGCGCGATGGTGACGTCATCGTCGAAGGAACCGGCCGATAACAGCACATCGCCCGCCGGGACTTGCGCCAGCACGTCTCTAGCCCGGCCTGGCCGAAAAATGACCGACCGCCGCAGGAGACCGAGTCGCCGCGCAGCCATCGCCGCCCCTTCTGCTACCTCGCGACCGAACCCCGTGTCGACGTGCACTATTACCACCTCTGACCCCTCCCCAAGACCGTCGGCGACAAGGGTTTCGAGCACTGCGGCGAGATAGCGGTAAGCGGGAGACTCCACGTTGACGACACGCGGATACGCCTGGCGGCGCGGGCGATGGTGACGAATTACTTTGACAATGCAAAGGGCCTAAACACAGATGCCGCAGTGCTCAAATTCGGCTCTGACCAAGTTACGCTGCGCGGCGCATTCTTGGAGATGGGCGTGTGTACGGGAAGAACCATCAATTTTATTGCCGCGCTCAATCCAGAGCAGCATATCTGGGGATTTGATTCCTTTGACGGGCTTCCTGAACAATGGACTCGGACCGATATTATTGTCCCTCAAGGTACTTTCGGGTAAACGTCGACGGATGGATGCCACCAGTTCTTCACAATGTAGCCCTGGTAAAGGGCATGTTCCATGACACCCTTCCACAATTCAAAGAACAAGTTCTGAAATCTAATCCCATCGCTTTTTGCATATCGATTGCGATATTTATGCTTCCGCGAAAGAGATCTTCGATCAGTTGATCGATAACATCGTGCCAGGCACTGTGATCGTATTTGATGAATTTTATAATTACCCGGGAGCCGAGGAACATGAATTCAAGGCATTCCAGGAGTTCCTGGACCGCACCGGGAAAAACCTGTCTACCTCGCATACAATCAGTATTTTGAACAAGTGGTTGTCCAGATAGCCTGACATCAACTGCACGCAAGTCACCGGAGAGTTTATTACCAGTTCCCATGGGGGGGCCGTTTAGCCTTGGCTTCCGCCTCAATTCGTAGCAGGATTGCCCGCGCCCGCGCCTCGGCGGCCCGAGCTTGGGCTTCGGCGGCTTCTGCCCCCGCCCAGACCTCGGCGGCCCGGGCTCGGGTTTCGGCGGCTTCTGCATGCGCCCGCGCCTCGGCGGCCAGCGCTTCGGCTTCGGCGGCTTCTGCCCGTGCCCGCTCTCGCGCCCGCGCTTCGGCGGCCAGCGCGTGGGTTTCGGCGGTTTTTGCCCGCTTCCGCGCTTCGGCGGCCAGCGCGTGGGTTTCGGCGGCTTCTGCCCGCTTCCGCGCTTCGGCGGCCAGCGCGTGGGTTTCGGCGGCTTCTGCCCGCTTCCGCGCTTCGGCGGCCAGCGCGTGGGTTTCGGCGGCTTCTGCCCGCTTCCGCGCCTCGGTGGCCAGAGCCTCGGCTTCGGCGGCTTCTGCCCGCGCCCGCTCTCGCGCCCGCGCCTCGGCGGCCAGCGCTTGGGTTTCGGCGGCTTCTGCATGCGCCCGCGCTTCGGCGGCCAGCGCTTCGGGTTCGGCGGCTTCTGCATGCGCCCGCGCTTCGGCGGCCAGCGCTTCGGTTTCGGCGGCTTCTGCCCGCTTCCGCGCTTCGGCGGCCAGCGCGTGGGTTTCGGCGGCTTCTGCCCGCTTCCGCGCTTCGGCGGCCAGCGCTTCGGCTTCGGTGGCTTCTGCCCGTGCCCGCTCTCGCGTCCGCGCTTCGGCGGCCAGCGCTTCGGCTTCAGCGGTTTCTGCCTGCGCCCGCGCTTCGGCGGCCAGCGCTTCGGGTTCGGCGGCCAGAGCTTCGGCTCCGGCGGTTTCTGCCTGCGCCCGCGCTTCGGCGGCCAGCGCTTCGGCTTCGGCGGCCAGAGCTTCGGCTTCGGCGGCGAGCGCTTCGGCTGCGGCCGCTTCTGCCCGCGCCCGCGCCTCGGCGGCCAGGGCTTCGGCTTCGGCGGCCAGCTCTTGTGCTTCGGCGGCTTCTGCCTGCGCTCGTGCCTCGGCTTCCAACTGCAGCCGCGGCGGTTTCCGCGTGGGCTGCGTCCTCGTTTGGGCGGCGCGCGATTGGCGGTTCGGTTTCTGGCTGCCGGACGCGACCCGCGACTTTTGCTCAGACACTCTGTACGGGCCCGCTAAGAAATCAATCACTACCAATGCCACGCCGGCCAGCACCAGCAGCGGCAGGAACAGGGATGGGCGCGTGGTCATCCCCCATATGCCCACGATCGTCACCGGCACCGCGAACAACACCGCGACCCCCGGATGACTACCCAGTCCGAGGATCGTCGCTGGAACGGCGGACGCCCGGACGGTCCACGGATGCCGATCCGGCCGACTAGCGACCATTCTCGGAGAGCCCACGATCCCACTCCTTCGCGGAGATGCTGGGACATAAGCGTACTGTGTGGGCGGCCGCGGCGGTGGACTAACTGTTTGTGTGTCGACAGCGATGTCGCCGCAGGACCAAATCAAAGAGCGCCGTCAATCGCCGAGCGAGTTAAGGCGGGAGTCGGGACGCGTTCTGAGGACGTACCGAAGGCCTACCGGTACCGCACCGGCAACGGCCAATTTCACTGTGCTTTGTAATCACCGAGTCGCTTGTTCATGCCGTCTAGCCCCGGATGTCCCGCGCCTCACGGAAAAGCGCCGCATTTTCTGCGGTGAACCAATACTCCGCCAGCTCGCCATCGGGGTAATCGAACGACCAGAAATAGTCGCGGTTGACGTCACGGCAGTAGCGACCAGGCCACGTAAGCAGACCAGCGATTGCGAGCTTGCCCTTTTCAATGCCCAACATCCTCGCAAGCTCCTAGGCAGCACTCGCGCGACCAGGCGAAACGGCTAGGTGAAATCGCTCAAATCGCCTGCAAGGCAGCGAATCTGACCGTTGCCGGTGCGGCTCCGGTACACCTTCGGTACGGCTCCGAATCGCCCCCGGTCGCCGGTAAAGCGCCGGTAAAACGCTGTTAGCTAGGCGTGAGTGGGCGCGACGTACCGGGAGCAGTAATTGGGTCGATGCCGAAGACCTGCATGGCGGCGGGGATGCCCGTCGAGGAGGTCGCCAAGCTTCAATACGCCTTCCCCACATTCACCGAGGGGGTCAGTCAGGCGGCCCAGATGGTGGTGAACCAGCTCGGTGTCCGACCGATGCCCCATCTCTGGAGCAGTCTGAAGTCCACGCCGTCGGTCCTGGGGTGACCGGCGACGCGGAACTGTGGACCCGGGATCCATCTCAAGGTCCGCCTGCAGCAGGACAAGGTGTGTCTGCTGGTGATGATCGGGGTGCGCGCCGACGGCCGTAAGGAACTCGTGGCTCTTGCCGATGGGTTTCGCGAGTCATCGCAGTCGTGGGCTGATCTGCTGCGGTCTTGCCGCCGCCGCGGGATGACCGCTCCGGTGTTGGCGGTCGGCGACGGTGCGTTGGGTTTCTGGAAGGCCTTGCGTGAGGTGTTCCCCGACACTCGAGAGCAGCGGTGCTGGTTCCACGTCAGCTCGAATGTACTTGCCGCCCTGCCGAAGTCGGCGCATCCCGGCGCGAAAGCCGCGCTCGCCGAGATCTACAACGCCGAGGACCGCGACCACGCACTGAAGGCGGTCAAAGCGTTCGAGGCCGACTACGGCGCCAAGTGGCCCAAGGCGGTCGCGAAGATCACCGAGTACCTGGACGTACTCCTCGCGTTTTACGACTACCCCGCCGAGCATTGGATCCACCTGCGTACTACTAACCCGATCGAGTCGACCTTTGCGACCGTGAGGTTGCGCCAGCGGGTCACCAAGGGACCAGGCTCCCGCGCCGCCGGAATCGCGATGGCGTTCAAGCTCATCGAGTCCGCCCAGACTCGCTGGCGTGCCGTGAACGCACCACACCTCGTCGCCCTCGTCCGTGCCGGCGCCCGCTTCGAGAAAGGGAAACTCGTCGAACGACCCGACGAATCCGGAGGTGACCAGCAAGTCGCATGACACGCCGATCGGCAGGTCTTGACTATTCCTCGAACAGACCCGAAAACTGCCCCAGACTGTTGAACCGCCTGGTGAGTCAGGAGACTCTGACTCACCGGGATGCTTCATTCTGCTTGGTCGCAATATAGAGGTGGACACTTCCGAATCCGCCGATCTCCTCGTCGCTGGCGGCGAAGTCGAACTCGCGAAACAATACATCCATGTCCCTTATCAAATCGCCGGCGTGCCGCCACAGCGCGACGAGCGCGGTCCCCAAGCGGTTGCCGTCACGCGGATAGTTGATGTCGATCATCACTAGGCGGCCGGCTGGCTTGAGCACGCGGCGCAGCTCGGCCATCGCTTTGGTGGCGTTGGGATAACCGGTGAATGCCATCGTGTTCACCACGGTGTCGAAGTGATCATCGGGATAGGGCAGGGCTTCAACGTTGGCGATCCGCAGCTCGGCGCTGACTCCGGCGCATTCAAGGTTGCGACGGGCGATCTTGAACATCGCCGGGTTGAGTTCGATGCCGTGGGTTTCGAATCGGCTTGCGTACTGGCTGAGCAGCCAACCGGTTCCGAAGGAGACCTCCAGAACGCGGGGACCGCGGATGTGCAGCAGGGCTGGACGCAGCCAGAGCCGCCAGAGGGGAACGGCCTTGACTGCAAGATTGTAGATATGCGCGAAGCGCGCGTACAGGCGGTCGAAGCGCCCAGTGAAGGCTTGTCCATCAAGTGGTTCGCGCGAGTAACGCATGGCAAGCCTCACGGTAGCGTCTTGTCGATTCACCTAGATCGAAGGGCCCAAAGGGGTGGGTTATACCCCTCCCAAGCCGCTTTGACTCGCGCGGGCAACCGTCTCGGTCGGGTTCCCGACCACTCTGGGAACTTTCGCAGTTGGACTGGGCTCTAGAGCCGGATTCGCCAGGGTCCACCTCGTCGGCCTGGTCCGCGCCGGCGCACGATTTGAGAAGCGCGAACTCGTCGAAAGACCCGACGACCCAGGAGGTGATCAGCAAGTCGCCTGATACACCAATCCACAAGTCTTGACTATTCCCCCACCCCTTCCGCCCGGGATTCTGTTGTCGGTCGGTTCATACGCTGAGCGCTAGTGCGAGCGCGGCGACGTTGAGACCTATGAAGCCGTTCGCGAGTGCGAACTGTGCGCTGTAGTCGCCTGCGGCGATGTGCGTGTAGACGGCGCAAACGAAGAACAGCACGAGGCCGATTGCTGCGGCCACGCCTATCGGGTGCAGCCCCAGCAGGCCAACCGCCAGCCCGATCGCACCCGCGGTCTTCAAGGTTCCTATCGGAAAGGTCAGCCACGATTCGGGGACGCCGGCTTTGGCCATGCCAGGCAGGATGGGCTTGAAGTGGAGCAGCGCGGCCACCCCGGAAAAGCCGTTTGCGGCTATGGCGATCAGTGTCACGGTGACATAAGCGGTGGTCATTGTCCGGTTCCTAATCGGTTAGTAGGGACTTCGTAGCGATCGTGTGATCCTCAAGACGGCAGGCTTTCTCGATCTGGCAGCGCTGACCAATCCTTCTTGCGGTTCCAGCGGTGAACCCTGGCGACACGAATCCCTCGAGCGTGCAACGGGTCTCGGGCTGCTACTGCTTCTGCTGCCGGCAGCGACGCCGCCCGGAGCACATAGATTCCGTTTCCCGAGTTGGCTCCGTGCGGCGTTTCGAGGGGTCCGCCAGTCACGAGCAATCCATCACGGGCTAGCTGCGATAAGAACGTCAGGTGGTCGGCGAGTGGTCCCAATATTGCCCGGGGGTCATCACCGGCAAGTTCGCTGTAGACGAGGTATAGCACCTCGTGGCCGTCGCCGAACGCCGAGTGCTCTGTTACCGAACGCATATTAGTCTCCTGACGATCTCTGATGGCGGTCTGTCGCGCTGGTCGGGCTGATGTGAATCGGTACACGGGGGCTTGGGCCCAACCTCAAGACTGGGCACCTCACCGCGGTATGCGGATTCGCACGTGAAAACTTGTGGTCCGGTCATCGATTACTCGCCTTGTTATCTGGTGAACAGGGCCCGATGCTCGGCGATCCAGTCGGCAAACGATTGCGCCGGGCGGTCCAAGATATTGTCGACCTCACGTGTCACCGCAGCGGGTTTGTCAACAGTGGCCGAGAGAAACCCGATATACGCATCCGCGAACGCAGCGGAAAAGCCCAGTGCGACAAAGCCTTCGTGCACCTGTGCGGGCGGGGCCTCCTGATAGCGCAGACGCCGGTCCAGCACGGTGCCGATGATCTGCATCAGTTCAGCGTTGGTATGTGAGTGCGGGCCGGTCAACGCGATCTTTTGGCCGACCAGCTTGTCGGTGAGCAACGCTTGAGTCGCCACCGCCGAGATGTCTCGGTCGACGATGGGTGCGCTGGACGCAGAAGCGAATGGTCCGCTGACCACATCGCCGGCCTGCAGTTGTGGCGACCACATGCCGACGAAATTGGAGGCGAAAACCGTGGGCCGCAGGCTCACCCACTCCAGACCGGAGTCCACAGCTAGCTGTTCGACCTCCTTGTTGCGGTCGCCGCGGAAGCGTGAGGGCTGAATCGAGAAGTCGTCGTCGGCGTTGATCGCCGAGAGCGCCACGAGCCTTGTCACTCCCTCGCTGCGGGCGCGGTCCACGACCGTCTCAAGGTCATCGTCCAGCGCGCGGGAATTGAGAAAGACCGCGTCGGCTCCCCGCAGCCCATCGGCGGCCGCGGTCACCAGCCGCACGGCGGCGGGCAAGCCTGCGCTGCCGGGGTGACGCGTGACCGCGCGGACGGTGACGCCGGCGTCGACGAGATCGGTGACCAGCGGACGTCCGACATTGCCGGTTGCACCCGTGACGAGAATTGTGGTCATCGTGTTGTCCCTTTCCTTGGTTGAGCCTGAGTGGCGTTGCCTTGTCGGCTTCTTCGGCTTGTGGTCACCGCGGCCAGCAGCACGAACACCAGTGCGGCGGTGCCGGTGCGGGCAACGTGCGCCAGCTGCCAGCGGTCCCGCACGCCCGACCAGTCGCTTGGCGGCGCCGCCACCGACCAGTCTTGCTGCGCGGTGTTGATCGGAACGTTGATCGCCACGCTGATGGCAAACGCCGTCAGCAGCAACAACAGCGCCGTCAGCGTCAGCCACCTGCCCGCGCCGCGCTGCCTGAACGCGGACCATGCCAGCGCCGCGGTGGCGATGATCGCGGGCATCAGCAGGATGGTCGCCAGCCCGCCGAGCCGGTCGAGCTCGATAAGACGCACCTGCGTGTAAACGGGCGCTGCAAGCCCGCGCATACTGCTTTCGAGGACGGCCACGGCGAGGAGCATGCCGGCGAACAAGCCACTGAAGACCACCGCGGCGGTGGCCGTCGCCTCAAACAGTCGAGGGAGTGGTCGCGGTGAACGCCCAGCGTTGGCGGAATCGGTGCGCGGGGGGCGCGTGAAAGAGGATGTCGTCATCGTTTGGTCTCCTCGTGATGCTCTTGGCAGTCAGACACTCTCGGCATTGGCCTTGGCATGAATGTCACAGGGCTGCAGCGGATGCGGCGGGGTGGTCCGAACCGGCTTCCTGGCGGATCATCTGCCACAGACTCGGGGTGTGCTCAGTGGTCGAGACGATGACCGTCTCGCCCGCCGTGGACGAATCAGCAGCCAGCGCCACCAGATAATCGGCCAGGTCGATCCGAGCGGTGAACGCGCCGACCGGGTCGATGTCGCCAGACAGGTAGTTGGTTCGTTCGTCGAGGTCGAATAGACCCGACGGGCGCACGATGGTCCAGTCCAGTTGGCTTCCCCGAACGATGGTTTCCATCCGCCGGATGTCGTCGTAGACCGTCTTACCGATCGTGAGGGTGAGGATCGGCTCAATGAGCCGAAGCGAGAGGGGTGCCTTGGTGCGCCGGGTCGGGTACGCCGCCGTGGAGCTGACGGCCACCAGCCGCCGCACCCCGGCGCTGCTCATCGCATCCACGACGGCGCGGGTACCGATCGAGTACGTGTCCACCGGCTCCCGAGTGAACGACACGCCCAACACCGACACCACCGCGTCCGCGTCTTCCACAATGGGCACGACCGCGGCCGCGTCACGTGCGTCGGCGCCCGCCACGGTCAATCCCCGCGCGGCAATAGGAAACTCGCACGGACGACGGGTAACCGCGGTGACCTGGTGCCCCGCGGCCAACGCCAGCGCGGTGACGAGACGACCGGTCTTGCCGTTCGCTCCAAACACTACGAGATTCATGACTTCCTCCAATTCGATCACCGACTAGGATAGTCACGTTATATGATAATCCTAGGCTGTGCTAGTATTCGTGACATGCATCACCAGCCGGCCGGGATCGCCTCCCTCGACGAACGCATTCCATTCCTGCTGTCCCAACTCGGGTCCTACGTCGCCGCCGAGTTTGACCGGACGCTCACCACCACCGGGGTGGATCCTCGGACATACGCCGTCCTGATGGCCCTCGCCAGCGAAGACGGCCAATCCCAGCGCCAGCTGTCGGCCCGGCTGGGCATCCACCGCAACGCAATGGTCGCCGTCATCGACAGCCTCGAACGCCAGGGACTCGCCGAACGCAGGTCGCATCCCGAGGATCGACGAGCGTTCGCGGTGACGTTGACCGCCAAGGCGCGCAAGCTGTTACCCGACCTGGATGCGCGGGGCCGCGCCCTCGAGGACGACATCACCTCGCCGTTGTCCCCCGAGGAACGGACCAGCCTGCGGCAGCTTCTGCAACGGGTGGCCGCCACCGCGGAACTCATCCCCGGGGTTCATCCCCACCTGGCGCGATCCATCAGCAGCAGCTTTCAGCAGGACGACGGCGGGGATCGCGACACCGGCTAAATCATTGTGCCCTAAGGCAATTCGCCGATCAGATCGAGGCTAAGAAAACCCCGCGCTTTGATCACCCAAGGGAGCCAGACGCTTTGCGGTTGCCTCGTCTCAGCAGTGCAGACCACCGACTCCTATCGGGCAACGCCCCGACTGACCCCTTCATTCATCTCCCGGGCGGAGCCTGCCTAGACGCCGTCGGTCTAGCTCGAGACCCGTCGCTCGACCATGCGGACAAGCTCTCCAATCAACACTCGCCACGTCTGACGTGGGGCGGGCGGGGCTCGAACCCGCGACCAACGGATTATGAGTCCGCGGCTCTAACCAACTGAGCTACCGCCCCTTGAGCTAGCTAGCTGCACATATAGTCTCCAGCGTCGTGGTCGCGGCTTTCGAACACCGCAGTGATACCGCAAAACTTTCGATCGCTTTGCCCAAAGCGTCCGCAACGCCAGCCAAGTCGTCGCTTAGCAAGTGCCCGTAGCGGTCAAGCGTCATGGCCGCGTCGCGTGTCCTAGAAGCCTCTGCACGACCTTGACATTAGCGCCCGCGCCGATCGCCAACGACGCCGCGGTGTGCCGTAGCCCGTGCCGTACAAGCCCAGTGATTCCCACAGCATTGCAAGCTTTGTCGAACGCTCGACGGTACTCCGCGATAGGCAGGTGCCCACCTCGATGGCTTGGAAAGACGAGTGCGTTTGGATCACTCGGCAACTCTGGCTGCAGGCGTTCCCATACCGGCCCCGGGATTGAGACGTGGCGTGCACGGTTTGTCTTGGTTGTCGATTCGACAATGCCTCTGCCGGTCGCGTAAGTGGCCGATGAGCGGACGAGCAGGTCCCGGTCGCCCACCTGCTTACGCCGCAGTGCGGCAGCCTCACCGAGAAGTCGTACTCAGATCCGATGTTTGCCGTAGACGGATAGTAGAACGACAACCTTCTCGAAACCCAACCACACCGATTCCGTTGTAATTCAGTCGATTTCGAATCAATGAGCATCCTGCGGCGCTTATCTACTTCATGGACTTGCTCCGCGGTTCTGGCTGGCGTCCAAACGGGCCAAGTATCGGTACTCCCGGGCATGCAATGCGGCGGTATGGACTTGCAGCCATTCGCCATCATTGCCGTATCCGGTGCCTTGAATGCGCCAGCCGCTTAATTCGTACGGTGTGCCTAAGTAATCATGGCAGCTGTGCGAATTGCTTTGACAGTTCGCGTTTTCGGGTTGGTCGGCGCGGTGGATTCGCCAGTGGTGAACAACACAACCGGAACCGCAGGTGAGGGATGTGGAGCACCGTGTCAGACCGAACCCCACAGGGCAGGTGTCCTCGTCACTTCAAAAGAGCCGCACCCTATTGATTCAGATCGAGTCCAGCCAGCGAGCGTTGGTGCGCCTCGCAGTATTGGCGGATGAGGGCCATGCCGTAATCGTTGCCGTTGGGTGTGCGCATCAGTGTGTGGATGTGGAACCGCTTGGCGGTCGGGTTGCAGAGAAAGACTCCAGCGTGATGATCGAATTCGATGATGGTTACCGGGCTTTGGATCCGGTAGTAGAACGGGTCGTCCGGACCCGGACCGCCGATCCAGCAGAAATGAGTGTCGTCGAGATGCTTTTCGATATCAGCCATCCGTGCGGCCCTAGGGCCGTCGGGTAGGTGTCGGTGGTAGACCTCGACGAGCTCGACGAGCTTGTCCCGCGCGGCCGCACCGAAGCCGGCAGCCGGGGCCCCTTCGTAGGGGATGATCCTGTCGTCCTGGCTGAACCCGCCCAGATGGAGATGGTCGAACGGATGCACTCGGCCCGATGGCACCGCGGGATCGTGGGCGCTCGGGTAGAGCACCACACGCTCGCGTAGCTCTGGCGAAAGAGTCTCATAGAGCTGGACCGCGAGGCTTTCCTCGTCCGTCAACAGCTTCAGGCCGAGGCGTGGACCATGGTCGACCTCGTTGGGTTCGGCTCCCCAAAAGCAGGGCGTCATGACCATCTGCTCGCCGATTATCTGACAGTTCATCACGACATGATGGCCGTGGAGCTGCCAGCCCCACGGTTCGGTCAACGAAGGCTCTCCAAAGAGCGTGAAGTTGTAGCTGTATTCGTTCAGGATCAGCGGCGCCGCCATGACCGTACCGAGGAACGCGTTCATGTACATGCAGTCCCGCACTTTGGTGTAGCCGATTTCGCTCATTGTGCTTTTGAGGAAATCGAAAATGGCGGTTCGGGTTTCGGCGGTGATCTCGTCGAGCCGCAGTCCGTGCCGGAACAAATACAATTCCGGGTTGAGCCAGCGCCTCCGTATCACCGAGGTCAGCGGATGGACGAGCTTGGCGTGTTCGCTGGGAGTAACCATCGACAACAGGCGCTCCGCCGCCTGTACCATCCCGGCTATTGGCGCGCCCTCGCCCGCGAGTTCGAAAAGCCCGGGTTCGATCGTCCCGTCGACGCTCACGCCCCGAAACGGGGCGCTCGTCTTCTCAACCATGTTGTCGAACGGGTTGTCGTTCCCCATGCCCAGACGCATCAAGCCGATCATGTTGTCCGCGTACGTTTCTGCGTCAGCATCGAGGCCGGCGTAGCGTCCCGAGTCCTCCGCTGGGATGAATTCCCGGAACTTCGCGGTCATGCGATCTCCTCCGTTCCAAGTGGCCGGCCCTTACGGACGTGGTTGCTGAGTGCGTTACGTATGCCCGGCCATGACTGGGTCCCGGCGGCCCGGGCGGCGATATGCCCGTCGGGACGCACCACCAGCGCTGCGCCATCGTGTGCGAGCCCGGTCAGTTCGAGCCATCCGTCGTCTGTCACCGCTCCCGCGAGATCCACGATGGTGACCGGGAACTCTGAGCCGTCGGACGTCTGTCGCCACGCGTCGGCTTGGCCCTCCACGAAGACGGTGAAGCCGGCCAGGTCCACCAGATCGATGATGGGGCGCACGTTGCCTTGGCCGGCATTGACCTGGACGTGCGGCAACCGCCGCCCGACGGCCCCCGACGGGGTGAATGTGGTTGCATCGTCGACCTCTTGACCAGGTCCGTAACCGTAGCCGAGTTGCAGCCCCGGGCTGTTGAACCCGATAGAGTTCCGCTGTACGAGCTGGTCGAGCTGCTCCGGGGGCATGGTGTGCAGGGTCCCCTCGAAGGCGGCCGTCGCGAGCTCGGCTAACGCCTGGATGTGGATATCGAAGTTTTCCCGGGAGCGGACGGTATTGGCGACCGCAATCGGCCGGCGTTCGGCGGAATAGGTGTCCAAAAGAGCCTCGCCGGCCCAGCCGTGGACGACCGCGGCGAGTTTCCATGCGAGGTTGCCACCGTCTTGTACGGCGGTGTTCATGCCCAGACCACCGCTCGGTGGCAGCCGGTGTGCGGCGTCTCCCATGAGGAAACACGGGCCGGCCTGGAATTGCTCGGCGACCATCGCCGTCAGTACCCACGGGGACAGCGCTAGCACTTCGAAAGAAATATCGTCACGTCCGATCATCTTGCGGACCCGTTCCTTGATTGTGTCCATCTCGGGGACGGTCACACCGTCGTAGGGGGTTCCGCAGATCCACTCGATCCTGTTGTCGTGGCTCGGGTCGTCCACGTTGTGGACGATCACGACGCCGACTACCTCGGGGTTGACGAGCGCGTATAAGACGGCCGGAGCCTCGGCCAGCTGTTCACGCATGTCGGCGAACACGTGGGCGTTGACCTGATGCTGCGGCTCGCCGAATGTCTGCATGGATATCCCCAGGCTTTCGCGGACCGCGCTGTTGGCCCCGTCGGCACCGATCAGGTACCGGCTGGTGAACTGGACTTGCTCGCCATCGACGGTCGCGGTGGATACCACGTGGCCGTTCTCGACCTGCGCGCCGGTCCAGCGTGCACAGACCAGCTCGATACCAGCGCGCTTGCGCACATCTTCTTCGACGATTGCTTCGAACCGCGGTTGGGAGAGGTTGATTCGTGGCCGTGCGGTGCATTCTGGGGACTGGTACTCGTACGCGATGGTGCCGAGCTGATCGCCGAACAGCCGGGTCCGGAACCGGACGAATTGATCCCACTCCGGTGAGATCGCCTGGGCGGTCATGCGGTCGACGTCCAGTCCCGCTTGCCGGCAGATGTCAAGGGTGACCGGGCCGACGACGTGGGCCTTGGGCAGGTTGAGCCGGGATGGGTGGCGTTCGAGGATCCTGACCGTCAGCCCGAGCCGGTCGAGCAGGGCGGCGGTCACCATTCCGGCGGGTCCCGCGCCCACAATCAGGACATCGGATTGCGCTGGGAACGTTGAATTGCTCATGCGCCGAGCCCCATGACCGGTCCGCCGCCGTTGACGGGCAGACTCACGCCGGAGATGTAGCCTGCTTGTTCGCCACAGAGGAATGCGCATGCGGCGCCTACCTCCTCCGGGTGTCCGAGCCGTTTCGCCGAGGTCACGCTGGCCTGCCGCCGCCGAATTTCCTCGAAGGCGACACCGCCGCTCTCGGATAGCAAGTGCGCCATCTGTATTTGCCGGGGGCTATCGATGAGCATGGGTAGCAGCTGGTTGATTGTCACGTTGTCGGCGACGCTGTCGTGCTGCACGCCTTTCATAGCTGTGGTCAGTGCGCTGCGTGCGCCCGCCGAGGCGATCATGCCCGGCAAGGGCGACTCGACCATTTCCGAGGTGATGTTGACGATTCGCCCGAAGCGCCGCTCACGCATGCCCGGCAGGTAACGCTGCACCAGATGGATCGGTACGTAATAGTGCAGCCGTAGGCTCTCAGCCAGGTCGTCGTCAGTGACATCGGTGATATCAGCGGGTTTCGGGCCGCGGTTGTTGGTCACCAGGATGTCCAGCTGATCGACTTGGTTGAAGATGGCTTTTAGACCGGTGTCGGAAGCCAGGTCCGCAGTGACGAACTCACAACTGGCGTCGTGAGTCGCCAAGGCTTGAATCTCGGCAGCAGCCTTCTCGAGCTTGTCGGTATCGCGACCGTTGATAACAACGTTCACGCCCTCACCAATCAGGGCGGTGGCACAGGCGCGGCCCAGGCCTTGGCTAGACGCCGTCACCAGTGCGGTGCGGCCGGCGATTCTCAGATCCATAGGTTCGAGCACCTCCTCGTCTCGCGAAATTTGGGACCCGTCTTCGGCGGTGTTGGTCAACATTGGCGAAGCCGGTCACCTCGACGTAGACTACGTCGCCCGCTTACGGCCAACGTCGGGTTTCGACCGATACCCACATCCGCGGGTGGATCGCCTTTCAGTTCCGCTGCGCAGCGCATCGAGAGATGTTGCGAGGTCGCGGTTGTTGCCGCCATGACGTGCCGCTATTACGGGATCAGTCGGCAGGTCTACTACCGCTGGTTACGGCGGTATCAGGAGCAAGGCACTGACGGGCTGCGCGATCTCTCGCGACGACCCCACCATAGCCCCAATGCCACCCATGTCGATGTGGTCGGCAAGATCCCTACCTGCGGCAGAACTACCACTTCGGACCCGGCAAGATCGCGATGTACCTCAAGCGATACCACGACGTCGAGGTGTCCCAATCCGGCGTCTGGCGCATCCTCAAGCGCCCAGACCTCAACCGGCTGCCGGCCTCCCAACGCTACAAACGACTCGACAAACGGTGGACACGCTACGAAAAGCAGCTGCCCGGACACCAAGTCCAAATCGACGCCAAATTCGTTGAGCCACTGAAGAAATCGGCCCGCCCCGCCGTTGGCCGGCGCACCAAGTACTACCAGTTCACCGCGATCGACGACTGCACGCGACTGCGCGTACTGTGCATCTACGGTCGTTGCGATCAAAAAACCGCGATCCAGTTCGTCGACTACGTGCTCGAGCGACTGCCCTTCCCGGTGCAGATCATCCAGACAGACAACGGCGCCGAATTCCAATCAGCCTTCCACTACCACGTCCTGGACAAAGGGGTCGGCCACCGCTACATCAAACCCCGCACCCCGCGCCTGAACGGCAAAGTGGAGCGATCCCACCGCATCGATGCTAAAGAGTTCTACGCCCTACTCGACGGCGTCGTCATTGACGACTCCAAGATCTTCAACAACAAACTCAGGGAATGGGAGGACTACTACAACTACCATCGCCCTCACGGCGGCCTCGGCGGCCAGACACCCTACGAACGACTACGCCAAAAAACCCAGACCCGGCCGTAACCGATGACCGTCAGCCACATGAAGTGGGGCAACATCGCCATCGTGCGGTGACGGTTGGCCGTTGTGGTAGTGACTTTCGGCCCGAGTGATTGTGCTCGGTCGGGGCCAGAGTTGACACCATGTCGAAGGCGGCGCTTCTTAGCTTGAGCAGGGCACGACCGCCATCGGTTGTGGCTAGGTTGATTACCGGATGAAGGAGCCAGCTAATGTTGCTCTCAGATCTGATTCCGCGCCGGATAGTAGTCGGCGCGATCGGCGCTGGCGCGGTTGCCGGCACGCTGTTATGTGCTACCGCGGGGACCGCCGCGGCTGATCCGCCGCCTCGACCACCCAACTGCACAGCTGCGGACGTAGCCGGTGTCGCGACTGGTGTTGCGGCGGCGCTCTCGACCTACCTGTTCACTCACCCGGACCTGAACGGGTTCTACACCGACCTTCAGGATCAGCCCAAAGATCAGATCCGCGACGACGTGCAGAACTACTTCAACGCCAACCCGCAGGAGCAAGCCGATCTTGAGAGCATCCGTCAGCCAATGACCGACATCAGGCAGCGTTGCCAGTGGACACCATTACTAGGGCAGGGCGGCTCGACTCCCTAAGCGATCGCGCCGCGGCACGTAAGCATGTCCCAGAAGCTGATGACATTTGCCGAGCGCAATCTGCTTTCGGAAATCAGGCCCCATCGTGCATGCAGAGAAAGAAACTGCGGCCCTCAGTTCGCGCATCGGTCAAAACAAGTCCCAGCCATGATGGGAAGGAGATCCCAATGAACCTTTGGGTGCGGTCTTGGACTGCAGGGGGAATAGCAGTGTTGGCCCTTACGGCGATTCCTGAGATGTGTGCCATCGTGCAGCCCTCCGGTGTGGCCAACGCGGACGTCTGCGCAAGCGTCGGCAGGCGTGTTTCAGTGAGCGGGTGCACCAACGTTGCCGATACGGTCAACGCCTATGTCCCGCCGCCGGCCGCCTATGCGCCGCTGCCGCAGGACTTTCCGCCTCCACCGCCACCACCGCCACCGGTAAATGTCTGCGTCGGAGCCGGCCGGCGAGTTCGTGTAAGTGGGTGCTTCTAAAGGAAACCCTGTCAGGCATCACCCGCAGACAAAATGTCAAGCATCAACCGAGGTCATACACCTCTGAAGTGGGGCGGGCGGGACTCGAACCCGCGACCAACGGATTATGAGTCCGCGGCTCTAACCAACTGAGCTACCGCCCCGGTATCGCGGCAACCATGGTCGCACGCCACGCCGAAGCCGACGAACACCGCCGTCAGCTGAACACCGTCTGACCGTCGACATCGAGCAAGTAGCGCTCGGTGCCACTCTCAACCCGGGGGGCATCCCCACCCAGCGACACCGCGACCTTATTGCTGGCGTTACGCATGACGTCAAAGGTGAGTTCGACGGCCTCGACCTCAGAAAACCGGGCGCGCACCTCGGCGACAACGTCGGCGTCGAGGTGCGCCGGCGTCCAAATTAACCCATCCGCATACCGCAGCGCTGCTTTTGCGCGCTCATCGATCAGCGTCGAGCTCTCAAACTGAGCGATGTCGTCGTACAACGTCTCCGAACCGCCGGCGTCCAGCGCCCTGCTCTCCCGCACCGATTTGCACAGCCGGCAATTGTGCTGAGCGGCTCCACGCAGCCGCACCAGCTCGGACGTCACCGGTTCGAGCGCACGCATCGCGCCTACCGCGGGCAGGAAGTCGTTGAACACCACATCGGACGGGTCCGTCGCGTGATCCCACGCAATCGGTCCGTGTGTCCAGCCCAGATATTGCGCACCGACACCCAGCGCTTCCAGACCCGCCCGCACCCGCGGCACGAAGTCGGCGATATACATCGCCACCACGACACCAAAAGTGCTGTCCCCCAACGCCTTAAATAGCCGGGACCGCTGGTCAACGGAAATCGCGGAAACGTCGGCGCTGAACTGCTCGGCGAACTCGGCGACGACGCGCTCGGCCTCCGATTCGGGTTCGTCCGCCACCACCTCGACCGGCAGCGGCGGCAGCGACATCGTCTGCGCGCACACCCGCCGCACCAGACCCACCAACCGGCTGTCGCCCGGGAACCCGGGAGACAGGGCCACCAACCGTGTCAGCTGGTCTTCACGAACCGAAACCGGAGCCGCCATTCCAGATACGTTACGACTACTGCGCCTGGCTCACCGAGGACATATGGAAATCCGGGATCCGCAACGTCGGCATCGCCGCGCGGGTGGCCCAATCGCCCCACTCCCGCGGCAGGGTCTTCTCGCTGACACCGGCCTCGGTCGCACGCCGCAGCAGATCCAGCGGGCTCTCGTTGAAGCGGAAGTTGTTGACCGCCGCGGTGACCTCACCATCCTCGATCAGGTACACCCCGTCACGGGTCAGCCCGGTGAGCAACAGCGTGGTGGGATCGACCTCGCGGATGTACCACAGCGTGGTCAGCAACAGGCCACGCTCGGTGCCCGCGATCATGTCGGCGAGGTCGTTCGCCCCGCCGGTCATCACCAGGTTGTCCGCCGCGACGGCGACCTTGGCGTCGAACTTGGCGGCGGTGGACCGCGGATAAGCCAGGGCGTTGATCACCCCGTCGCGGATCCAGTCGACCTGGCTGATCTCCATCCCGTTGTCGAACACCGACACGGTCTCCGAGGAACTGCTCGCCGCCACGAACGGTGTACACAACAGCCCCGGCGCCATCGGATCGGAGAACAACGTCAACGGCAGATCGGTGAGCCGCTCCCCCACTCGGGTTCCGCCGCCCGCCGCCGAGAACGCGGTGCGCCCCTCCTGCGCCCCCCGCCCGGCCATCGACCAGGCCAGGTAGATCATCATGTCGGCCACCGTCGATGGCGGCATCAGCGTCTCGTAGCGCCCAGCCTGCAGCTTGACGGTGCGCTCCGCCCAGCCCAGCCGCATCGACAGGTCCCCGAGCAGCAAATCGGTGGGCACATCGGCGAAATCGGATGTCCCGATACCGACCCACGCGCTGGCGTCGCCGCGCTTGCCGTTGATCTCCACCGCCCCGGTGGGCTGCGTGAAACGCCGGCGCAGCCCCGTTGACGATGCCAGGAATGTCGTCGAAACACTGTGGTGCGCAAAGCCATACAACCGGTCGCCGCCCTCGAAGCCGCGGCTCAACGAGTCGGCGACATCGGCGAACACCTCGGCGCCGGTGCCGGGCACCGGGGCATCCCAATCAGCAGGCACCCCAGTATCCACGAGCAGCGGCGCGGCATCGCCGGCCTCCGGCGCGGACCCGGCGGCTTCTTGCGAGGCCGCCACCAGGCCCGGGATCACCCGCGGGTCCACCTCGGCGGAGACGACCGTGCCGATGAACGCGCTGTTGCCCTTGCGCACGATGGAGATGACGGTGGTGTTGCGGCTGACCGAAACCCCGTTGGTGGTCATCGAATTGCCCGCCCACCGCAACGTCGCATCGACCTTGTCGGTGACCAGCACCATGGTCTCGTCGGCGCGGCCCTGTTTCGCCGCCTCCTCCAAGACGAGGTTGACGACGTGCTGCGCAGTGATCATCGGCCGCCCTCGGTCCGGGTGTTGAGCACGTTGACGCCGCGGAACAACGCCGACGGGCAGCCGTGGCTGACCGCGGCGACCTGCCCGGGCTGGGCCTTGCCGCAGTTGAACGCACCGCCCAGCCGCCACGTCGACGGCCCGCCCACGGCCTCCATCGAATTCCAGAAATCGGTGGTGGTGGCCTGATAGGCCACGTCACGCAACTGACCGTCCAGGCGGCCGTCGCGGATACGGAAGAAGCGCTGTCCGGTGAACTGAAAGTTGTAGCGCTGCATATCGATTGACCAGGATTTGTCGCCGACGATGTAGATGCCGTTCTCGACCCGGCCGATCAGATCATCGGTGGACAGGTCGTCGGGGCCGGGCTGCAGCGACACGTTGGCCATCCGCTGGATCGGCACGTGATGCGGCGAGTCGGCGTACGAGCAGCCGTTGGAACGCGGCTGTCCGAGCCGGGGCGCGAACACCCGGTCGAGTTGGTAGCCGACGAAAATCCCGTCGCGCACCAGGTCCCAGCTTTGCGCGGCCACGCCCTCGTCGTCGTAACCGATAGTGGCCAAACCGAATTCGACGGTGCGGTCGGCGGTCACATTCATCACCGGGGAGCCGTAGCGCATGGTTCCGAGTTTGTCCGGGGTGGCGAACGACGTTCCGGCGTAGGCGGCCTCGTAGCCGATCGCGCGGTCGTATTCTGTTGCGTGTCCGATGGATTCGTGAATGGTCAGCCACAGGTTGCTGGGATCGATCACCAGGTCGGTGGGCCCCGGGGACACGCTGGGCGACTTGACCTTCTCGGCGAGCAGCACGGGCACCTGCGCGAGCTCGTCGGTCCAGTTCCACACCTGGTCGTCGGCCAGTGCCTCCCAGCCCCGGCCCATCGGCGGCGCCAGCGTGCGCATCGAATCAAAGCTGCCCGCCGCGGCGTCGACGGTGACCGCCTCCAGCGCCGGCATGATGCGCACCCGCTGCTGGGTGGTCGAGGATCCGAAGGTGTCGGCGTAGAACGTCTGCTCCTTGACCGTGGTCATCATGGCCGACACATGGTGGACGCCGTCGGCGCTCAGGAGTCGCCCGGAGTACTCCTCGAGCACGCCGATCTTGTCGGCCGCGGGGACGTCGAACGGGTCGATCCGGTAGCTCGAGACCCAGGTGGCGTCGGCGTATACCGGCTCGGGCGCCAGCTCGACGCGCTCGGTGTTCAGCGACGCCAGCGTGGTGGCGACATGAACCGCGCGGCGCGCGGTGTCGGCCGCGATCGACGGCGCCAGCTCGGCGTGCGACGCGAATCCCCAGGTTCCGTCGACGATGACCCGCACGGCCAGGCCGACGTCACGGCTGAGGACCGCGGTCTCGAGTTCACCGTCGCGCAGTTGGATGACCTCGGTGTTGATGCGCTGAATTCGCAGGTCCGCGTAGCTGGCCCCGGCCGTGGTTGCCGCCGCCAATGCGGCCTCGGCGAGCTCGTGTCGCGGCAGGCCGAGAAAGTCGGCATCGATCCCCCGATTCGGTGTCACGGCTCCACCGTAACGACTGTGCACTCCAAACCCCTGCAGAGCCCGCTTTAATTAGCTGCATGCCCAGCGCAGCACGCAGGAGTACGGCGCGATCCGCCGCGCTGGCCTACGGGCTGCTGGCGCCCAGCCTGTTCGGTGTCGTCACCTTCTTGCTGCTGCCCATCCTCGTGGTGATCTGGCTCAGCCTGTACCGGTGGGATCTGCTGGGTCCGCTGCGCTTTGTGGGCCTGGACAACTGGCGCTCGGTGCTGGTCGACTCCGACTTCGGCAACTCTCTGATCGTCACGGCGATCTTCGTGGCGATCGTGGTTCCGACGCAGACCGTGCTGGGTCTGGCCGCCGCCTCGATGCTGGCCCGCCTGCTTCCGGGGACCGGCTTTTTCCGCACCGTATTTGTGCTGCCATGGATTTGCGCGCCGCTGGCGATCGCCGTGTTATGGCGCTGGATCCTGGCGCCCACCGACGGTGCGATTGCGACCCTGCTGGGACACAGCATCGAGTGGCTGTCGGATCCCAGCTTTGCGCTGCCACTGGTGTCGGCGGTGGTCATCTGGATGAACGTGGGCTACAACTCGCTGTCCTTCCTCGCCGGCCTGCTGGCGATTCCGAACGAGATCCACGCCGCCGCCCGCACTGACGGTGCCAATGCCTGGCAACGGTTCTGGCGCATCACCCTGCCCATGCTGCGGCCGACGATGTTCTTTGTGTTGGTGACCGGAATTGTCAGCACGGCACAGGTTTTCGACACCGTGTACGCCTTGACCGACGGCGGACCGGGCGGCAGCACCGACCTGGTGGCCCACCGCATCTACGCCGAGGCGTTCGGTTCGGCGGCCATCGGCCGGGCGTCGGTGATGGCGGTAGTGCTGTTCGTCATCCTGATCGGCATAACGATCGTTCAGCACCTGTATTTCCGGCGGCGGATCACCTATGACCTCGTCTAGCCGCGTCTGGAACGCGATGATCTACACCGGCCTGGCGGTCGGTGCGCTGATCACGTTGGCGCCCTTCGCGCTTGGCTTGCTGACCTCGTTCACCTCGGCGCGGCAATTCGCGACGGGTACGCCGCTGCAACTGCCACACCCACCCACGCTGGCCAACTATGGCGACCTGGCCGGGGCCGGGTTCGGCCGGGCTGCCGCGGTGACGGCATTGATGACGGCGGTCATCCTGGTGGGCCAAATGACCTTCTCGGTACTGGCGGGCTACGCGTTTGCGCGGCTGGAGTTCGCCGGACGCGATGTGTTGTTTTGGGTCTATATCGCGACGTTGATGGTGCCCGGGACGGTCACGGTGGTACCGATGTATCTGATGATGGCCGAGGCGGGGCTGCGCAATACGTTCTGGGCTTTGGTGCTGCCGTTCATGTTCGGCTCCCCGTACGCGATTTTCTTGCTGCGCGAGCACTTTCGCCAGATCCCCAACGATTTGATCAACGCCGCGCGCCTCGACGGTGCCAACACTTTGGACGTGATCACCCATGTGGTCGTCCCCTCCAGCCGGCCGGTGCTGGCGACCCTCACGCTGATCACCGTGGTCTCGCAATGGAACAACTTCATGTGGCCGTTGGTGATCACGAGTGGTCACAAGTGGCGGGTGCTCACCGTGGCGACGGCCGAACTGCAGTCCCGCTTCAATTCGCAATGGACGTTGGTGATGGCCGCGACCACGATCGCGATCGTGCCGCTGGCCCTGCTGTTCATCGCTTCCCAGCGACACATCGTCTCCTCGATCGTCCTCTCAGGTGTCAAGTGACACGGCCCCGCGTTTCCATGCTGGCCGCCGGTGCGCTGGGACTGGTCGCGGTGCTGCTGGCCGCGATCGCCGTGCTGTTGAACTACTCCGGCGATCCCCACGGCAACAAGATCGTGGTGCGGGTGCGGATCTGGGACGCGCCGATCGCCGAGGCCTACCGGCAGTCGTTCGCGGCATTCAACCGCACGCATCCCGATATCGAGGTGCGCGTCAACCTGGTGGCCTACTCGACGTACTTCAACACGCTGCGCACCGACGTCGCGGGCGGCAGCGCCGACGACATCTTCTGGCTCTCCAACGCCTACTTCGCGGGCTACGCCGACAACGGCCGGCTCCTGGACATCGGCAAAACCCTGAGCCGTGAGGAGATTTCGGACTGGGAACCGGCGGTGGTCGACCAGTTCACCCGCCGCGGTGCGCTGTGGGGCGTGCCGCAGCTGACCGACGGCGGCATCGCGGTGTACTACAACGCGGACCTGCTTGCCGCCGGCGGCATCGATCCCGGTCAGCTGAACAGCCTGCGCTGGAATCCCGACGGCGACGACACGTTGCGCCCGCTCGCGGCCCGGCTCACCGTCGACGCCAATGGAAATATCGCGGGCACAGCGGGTTTCGACCCCGGCCGGGTTCGGCAGTGGGGCTACAACGCGGCCAACGACCCGCAGGCGATCTACCTCAATTACATCGGCTCGGCGGGCGGAGTGTTCCAGCGCGGCGACGAGTTCGCGTTCGACAACCCCGGCGCAATCGCGGCCTTCCGCTACCTGGTGGGTCTGATCAACGACGACCACGTCGCGCCACCGGCGTCGGACACCAACGGCAACGGCGACTTCTCCCGTAACCAATTTCTGGCCGGCAGGATGGCGCTCTTCCAGTCCGGCACCTACAACCTGGCGTCGATCGCTCGTGACGCCCGCTTCCGATGGGGGGTCGCGATGCTGCCGATCGGCCCCGCCGGCCGGATCAGTGTCACCAACGGCATTGCCGCGGCGGGCAATTCGGCCACCAAGCATCCCGACGCGGTGCGTCAGGTGCTGGCCTGGATGGGCAGCAACGAAGGCAATGCCTATCTGGGCACTCAGGGCGCCGCGATTCCCGGGGTGCGATCAGCCCAGCAGGTCTACTTCAACTACTGGGCGCAGCGTGGCGTGGACGTCGCACCCTTCTTCTCCGTCCTGGACGGCCCGCGCATCCCGGCCCCGGGCGGCGCCGGCTTCGCCGCGGGAGACACCGCGCTGCAAAGCTATTTCGACGAGATGTTCCTCGGCCGCGGCGACGTCGCGACGACTCTCCAGCAGGCCCAGGCCGCGGCCAATGCCGCCGCTCATCGCTAACTGACGTCGTTGAGCGCGCTGTGGTGACGGCCCCACACGAAGTAGAAGATCAACGCGAGCAAGATCCACCCGCTGAACGCGATCCAAGTGTACCAGTGCAGGCTGAGGAGGATGTACCCGCAAGCCAGCACCGAAAGCACCGGCGTGACAGGGTAACCGGGCACTTTGAACGCGCGGGGCAGGTCCGGCTCGCGCACCCGTAGGATGATCACCCCGACGGCGACCACAATGAACGCGGTGAGCGTGCCGATCGACACCATGTCCGCCAGCTTGTCGAGCGAGACGAGGCCGGCCAGCGTCCCCGCGGCGATAGCGACGATCACCGTGTTGTTCACCGGGGTCATGGTGCGCGGGTTGATCGACGCGAACCTGGTCGGCAGCAACCCGTCGCGACCCATCGCGAACAGGATGCGAGTCTGGCCGTACATCGTGATCAACGTGACGGTGAAGATCGAGATCACCGCGCCCGCGCACAGAATCGTGCTGGCCCAGCCGTGGTGCGTGACATTGTCAAGGATGGTGGCCAGTCCGGCGTCTTCCTGCCCGGCGAACTCCTGCCACGGCTGGGTGCCCAGCGCAGCGAGCGCGACGAGCACGTAGACGGTGATGACGGTCATCAGCGCCGCGATCAGCGCGCGCGGCATTGTCTTCTGCGGGTCCTTCACCTCGTCGCCCGCCGTGGACACCGCGTCTAGGCCGATGAACGAGAAGAAGATCGTGCCCGCCGCCGAGCCGATGCCCGCAACGCCGAACGGGGCAAAGTCTTTGAGCTGGTTGGCGTCGAAGGCGGTGAACGCGATGATCACGAACATGACCAGCACACCCAGTTTGATCATCACCATGATCGCGTTGACCCGCGCCGATTCGCTGGCGCCACGGATCAGCAACAGCGCACACATGGCGATCAGAAAGATGGCCGGCAGATTCACGTAACCGGGATCCTTATCCCACGGTGCCTCCGACAACGCATGCGGGAGCTGGAATCCGAATAGGTTGTGCAGCAGCTTGTTGACGTAGCCGCTCCACCCAACCGACACCGCGGCCGTGGCTACCCCGTATTCCAGCAGCAGGCAGGCCGCAACCGCCATCGCGACAACCTCACCGAGCGTCGTATACGCGTACGAATACGACGAACCCGAAACCGGCACCGCCGAAGCCAATTCGGCGTAGCAGATGGCCGCGAGCCCGGCCGCGATCCCCGCGATGAGGAAGGAGACGATCACCCCGGGCCCGGCTTCCGGCACCGCCTGTGAGAGCACAAAGAAAATTCCGGTCCCGATCGTCGAGCCGACCCCGAACATGGTCAGCTCGAACGCGCCGATCCCGCGTTCGAGGTGGTCTGCGGCCCCGTGTGCGACGGGCGCGCCGATCACCGGGCGGCGCCGCAGCATCTGTGCTGTCAGGCTGATCGAGCTGGCTGGCAATTGCGCCCCCCTAGTGCCGGATCAGCTGATTATGCCCGCAATACGGCCACGAACTGGTCGACGGCCCAATCAATCTCCTGCTCGGTGATCACCAACGGAGGCGCGAACCGCAGCGTCGAACCGTGGGTGTCCTTCACCAGCACCCCGCGCTCGGCCAGCCGCAGGCTGATTTCCTTGCCGGTGGCCAGCGTGGGTTCGATGTCGACGCCGGCCCACAAACCGAAGCCACGCACCGCCACCACACCGTCGCCGATCAGGTCCCGTAACCGTCGATGCAGGTGCGCGCCCAATTGGGCCGAGCGGGACTGGAATTCACCCCGGGCCAGCATGGAGACCACCGTGGTGCCGATCGCGGCGGCCAGCGGGTTGCCCCCGAACGTCGAGCCGTGCTCGCCCGGATGCAGCACGCCGAGAATGTCGCGGTCCGCGACAACCGCCGACAGCGGAACCACGCCGCCGCCCAGCGCCTTGCCGAGCAGATAGACATCCGGCACGACGCCCCAGCGGTCGCAGGCGAACGTGTAGCCGGTGCGCGCGAGGCCCGATTGGATTTCGTCGGCGATCATCAGCACGTTGTGTTCGCTGCACAGCGCACGGACGGCGGGTAAGTAGTCGTCGGGCGGAACGACGATGCCGGCCTCACCCTGGATCGGTTCGAGCAGCACCGCGACGGTGTTCTCGTCGATCGCACCGGCCATGGCCGCGGCGTCGCCGAAAGGCACCGCACGGAAGCCGGGTGTGAACGGACCGAATCCGCCGCGCGCCGTCGGGTCCGACGAGAAGCTGACAATACTGATCGTGCGGCCGTGGAAATTGTTCTCGGCCACCACGATGTTCGCGCGGCCCTCGGGGACGCCCTTGACGTCAGCGCCCCACTTGCGCGCAACCTTCAGGCCGCTCTCCACGGCTTCCGCGCCCGAGTTCATCGGCAGCACCATGTCTTTGCCGCACAATTGCGCAAGCCCAGCGCAGAACGGTCCCAGATTGGCGGCGTGGAATGCGCGACTGACGAGCGTGACGGTGTCGAGTTGGGCATGCGCCGTCGCGCTGATCTCGGGGTTGCGGTGACCGAAGTTCACCGCCGAGTACGCGGCCAGGCAATCCAGGTAGCGGCGGCCATCGACGTCGGTGATCCATGCACCCTCGGCGCTGGCCGCCACCACGGGCAGCGGCGAATAGTTATGCGCTGCATACTTATCGACGAGTGCGATCGCATCCTCGGTTCCGTTGGTGGCCACCGAAGTCTGGTCGTCGAGAATCGTCACGCAAACACCTCCAATGTGCAGCACTTAACAGAACCGCCCCCCTTGAGCAGCTCGGAGAGATCGACGCCGACGGGCTCGAAGCCCGCCTTCCGCAATTGAGCGGCGAAACCCGTTGCGGCCGAGGGAAACACGACGTGCAGGCCATCTGATACCACGTTGAGGCCCAGCACGTAGGCATCCGCGCTGCCCACCACGATAGCGTCGGGGAACAGCGCGCGCAGTTGATCCTGTGCTGCCGCGCTGAACGCCGGAGGGTAGAACGCGATCGTGTGATCGTCAAGGACAGCGAGTGCGGTGTCGAGGTGATAGAACCGCGGGTCGACCAGCTCGAGCGAGACCACCGGCATGCGCAGGGCTGCCGAGATCTCGGCGTGGGCACGCCGGTCGGTGCGAAAGCCATGACCGGCCAACACCATTTCGCCGACCATCAGCAGATCGCCCTGCCCCTCGTTGACGTAATGCGTCGTGACCGGCCGATAGCCCATCGACGACATCCACTCGCCGTAGGCCGTCGCCTCGGCGGCCCGCTGCTCGTAGCGGAATCGAGCGACGATCGCGACGTCGCCGGCGACGAACCCGCCATTGGCGGCGTAGACCATGTCCGGCAGGCCGGCGACCGGCTCGACGACGTCGACGTGGTGGCCGAGTCCTAGGTAGGCCTGCCGGAGAGCATCCCACTGCGTCAGCGCGACCTCGACGTCGACCGGCGTGCTGACGTCCATCCAGGGGTTGATGGCGTATTCGACCGCGTAGTAGGCCGGCGGCGTCATCGCATACCGACGTGTCTGAGCTGTTCTCGACCGCGTGGGCGCGGCGTCTTGCCATGCCTCAGGCCGGGCGTGGGGCGCCGGGTCGGTGACATAGTAATCCGTCATATATCCACTGTATTTTGACGCTTCTACACAATCAAACGCCGATTCTTGCGTGTCTATGAATGATTTATTGCGCTACAGTGTCGTGTACAACGATTTATTGTGTAGAGCTGAAATGGGGGGCGATGGACCGCCTGGACGAGACCGACGGACGCATCCTCACCGAGCTCACCGAGCATGCGCGGGCCACCTTCGCCGAGATCGGCGAGAAGGTGAATCTGTCCGCGCCAGCAGTGAAACGCCGCGTCGACCGGATGCTCGACAACGGCGTGATCAGGGGCTTCACCACGATCGTCGACCCCAACGCGCTCGGCTGGAACACCGAAGCCTATGTGCAGGTGTACTGCCACGGCACGATCGCGCCCGATCAGCTGCGGGCGGCCTGGGTGGACATGCCCGAGGTGGTCAGCGCTGCGACGGTGACCGGTACGTCCGACGCGATCCTGCATGTGCTGGCCCGCGACATGCGCCACCTGGAGTCGGCACTCGAACGCATCCGCGAGAGTGCCGACATCGAACGCAGTGAAAGCATCGTGGTGCTGTCAAACCTCATCGACCGGATGCGAACTTAGTCAGCGCGCGAGCTGGGCGCACCGCCCGCTCGCGAACCTAACGCCACTGCGAAATTCGGGGCGATTTTTCACCGTACGGTTAGACTCGCGCGCGCCGAACGTCAGCGAGCGCCGAACCAGCGCGCCAGCCGGGACTCCGATGCGGTCGGCGGCCGGCGAGTCACATAGGGCCACGGCTGGTTTCGTTCCGGGACCGAACTCGCCCGGGCCTGCTTGAGCTGCATGCGCAAGTGCTGGCGAAGGTCATGCAGATCGGGATCCGTCCAACGGTTGTCGGCTTCGATCGGGTCGGCGGTCAGGTCGTAGAGCTCCCATTGGTCATCGAGCGGAGACGTCCGATACGCCTCTCCCCCAATGCCATTGGCCGCCAAATGGCGCACGCCGGGTTCGGTCCAGGTACCCGGATCGTCGAAGGTGCGGACCAGCTTCCATAGGTGTCCGGCGCCGCCAGCATCGTCGACCCGGACAACCAGGCCTTCGAAATTCGACGCGGTGTGGGCTGGAATCCGGATACGCAGCGGCGCAGGCGGATTGACCGTCTGCTTCAGCTGGCGTGCCAGACCCGACGCACCGCTGTCTCCTTCGAGCATGTTGTCACGGGTCATCAGGTACACGGCCCGGGTGTCGTCGGCGGGTGCGCCGTCGACGATCGGCATGAGATCTCGGCCCGGCAGCTCGTGGACCTCAGTGAACGACTCCGCCAGCGTTGCCGCGACTTCCGCGACATCGACTCCCGCGGCTCCCAGCAGTGTCGGGACCAGGTCGACATGCGAGGTCGGTGCCGTGACGACACGAGGCTGCGTCGCGTGCGCGCCGATGCGGGCAATGACGAAGGGAACGCGGGTGGCCTCGTCATAGAGGTTGAACCATTTCTGGTGCAGTCCGCCGTGCGCGCCCAGCAGATCGCCGTGATCGGCGGTGCGAACCAAAACGGCGTCGTCCGAACCATTCTCGGTGACGGCGCGCCGGACGCGGTCGATCGGTCCGTCCACCTCGGCATGCAGGCGGTAGTACAGGTCGCGGTATTGCTGCGCCTTGCGATCGTAGGTCCGGTTGATGATCGGCGCCGGACCGTAGCCGGAGTAATAGGCCTCGCGGAACGCGATTTGCGCGGCCGGCTTGGTCGACAGGTCTTCGTCGGCAGTCGGCGCCGGGGCGACCGGCGGCGGGTCCAGCGGGGACGGCTTGACCGGGCCGCGGCGCGACCAGGTGGGGAACAGCACGATGTCGTGCGGGTTGACGAAGCTGGCGACAAGCAGAAACGGACGCAGCGCGGCCTGATCGCCGGCGCGGCGACGGGCGTAACGGTCGGTGAGCCAGGCGACGACCCGATCGGCGATCAGCGGATCGCGGCGAATGCCGGCGTTGCCCAGCAGCGCACCGTGCGGCTCCGGGCCGACCCAGCCGGAAAAGCCATACGGCCCCAGCGGATCCGCGTCAAGATAGCGCTGCACCGCGACCGGGTCGACGACACCGTCGTCGTCGTTGGTCGCTAGCGGACGGTCGGTGTCCGGGTCGATCAGATCCGCGTGCGAAATGTGCCATTTGCCGTCGTAGTGAGTGTCGTATCCGGCCGCACGGAACCAGTTGCCCAGGGTCGGCACCTCGCCCCGGCGAAGCCAGCGCATCCGGGAGTCCTCGGCCGTCTTGCCGATGCCGTCGGTCTGGGTGACCCCGTGCAAGTCGGGGTAATGCCCGGTGAAGATGGTCGGGCGGCTGGGCACGCAGGCAAGCGAACCGGTGTAGTGCCGGCAGAAGCTGACGCCCTGATCGTCGAACCACTTGCGCCCCAGCAGTATTCGACTACGCCAGGCGAGCACCTCGGGCGTCTCGTACGGCGGGACGGCACGTTCCTCGTCGGTCATCAGGATGACGATGTCGGGGCGATCAGACACGCGCGTTCTCCAATCGGTTCGCGAGCCCGGCAAGCATCGAGTCGGACTGTCGTGCGACGACGCGACATACGACGCGTTCGGCCAGCCTTTGCGGTGGGCGAGGCCCGATTTCGACCGTGCTGGTCAGGGTCACGACGGTCGAATCGCCCGCGCCGGCCGCGAGTGTCCAGCGGTTGGTCACCCGGCGCAGCAGGCGGGGCAGGCCCTCGATGTCGTAGGCGAGCACGTGCGGCGGGTCGAACTCGATGATCCGCTCGACGAGGGTGTCACGTTTGACTTGGACTCGCCTGGTGGTACCGATCGGAATCCCGCCGGCGCCGGAAGTCAGGATGCATGAGTGATCGACGTTGTCGGCCCACAAAACGATTGCGCCGAAGTCCGCGAGGACATCCCAGACTTCTTGCACGCGAGCCGCGATGATACGAGTGCGCTGGATGTCGGCCACGCGCTAACGCTACGCGAAAAGCTCAGCGGCTGCGCCTAATACGTGAGATGGAATATGCTATCGATCGTCACCGCTGCACCAGCGGCCGCGAGGGTTATGCCGATGGTCAACCAATCCGCCATTTTCGGCCGCGCGGGCGAAGCCGACAACTGACCGGTGCCGCCGCGAGCGGTGATCGCATCGCCCATCTCGTCGGCGCGCCGCAAAGTCACGATCATGGCCGTCGCGAGCAGGTCGATCAGCTCACGGGCGTGCTGTCGGCGTCGAGCCTTGCGGCCCCGCGGTATTTCCCTGGGACGCAGCCGACGGGCGGCATAGAGCACCTGAAACTCCTCGATCAACATCGGGAACGCGCGCAACGCGAGCGAAAGGGCCACCGCCCATTCATCGACCGGGATCCGAATTAGTTTGAGCGGGCGACCCAAAGTCGCCAATGCGGGCCCGATTTCGGCCACATTGGTCGTCCACGACACCATCGCGCCAAGTCCGAGCAGCACGACCGACAGCGCGGTGATCCGCAGGAAGTGCAACCCGCCGCCGAGTCCGAGGTGCACCCCGTTCACCGAGATCACCGGACTGCCGCCGCCCATCGCGGCGGTCAACCAACCCAGCGCGAGCGCCAACCACAGCCAGTACGGCATCGACGGCAATGCGCCGCGCGGAATGCGCGCGACCCAAGCTGCCACCAGCACCAGCCCCCCCAGCAAGCCGATCGTCACCCAGCCCGGATAGAACGTCACCAGCACGCCAACGCCGAAAACAACCAGAAGTTTGGTGCCGGCCCACAACTCGTGGATGGGCGAGTTTCCGGGCACCGGAACCAGCAGCACGACCTTACGAGACGGGCGCCGGATCGGAGATGGCACGAATGGCGCGGACGGGGCGTCGGTCATGGCATCCCTCTTGTCGTCGTCGACACCGTTTCCAGCACACCGTCGCGCAGACTCAGCATCCGCGGGCAAACCTCTTCCATGCCGACGCTGTCGTGCGCAATAACCACTACTGTCAAACCCCGCTCACGACGCAGACGGCCCAGCAGTTGCAGCAGGCCGCGCTGGCTGTCCGCGTCCAATCCCGCCAGCGGCTCATCGAGAATCAATGCCCGCGGCGAACACGCCAACAGTCCGGCCAACACCACGCGGCGCATTTGGCCGCCGCTGAGCTCATCGATGCGCCGCGTGGCCAATGTGGGGTCCAGCCCGACTTGGGCCAGTGCCGTGGCAACCCGGTGTTCGTCGCGGTACGAAAAGCCCGCTGCGGACGCCACTTCCAGGTCGACGCGCCGCCGTATCAATTGCAGTCGGGCCGTCTGAAACGACAGTGCGATCGCGCCGACATGGTTGTAGGTGGGCTGTCCGTCGATGAGGCAGGCGCCGCTGGTGGGGATCGTCAGCCCGGCCATGATCCACGCCAGTGTCGACTTACCCGAGCCGTTGCCGCCATGGATCAACACCCCATCGCCCGGCTCCACTGCGAAGTTGATATCGCGCAGGGCGGTCTTGGCCCACGGCGTGCCGCTGCTGTACCTATGCCCGACGCCGACGAGTTCGATCACCCCGGCGTTCGGTCGCTGATTCTCCGTCGCGGCCGCCGCGGGCGTCTCCGGAACCTCGACCATGCCGGTGTTGTCCGTCGAATCGCTGAGCCTGATCATGCGGTCTGCGGACGTGGCCTCGTTGTCGTTGTGCGTGATGTGCACCAGAGCAGTTCGGTGCCGTTTGGTGAGTCCGGACAGCACGCCCAGCAAGGCATCCCGGCCCTCCTGGTCAACCATCGTGGTGACCTCGTCGGCGATGAGCAGCGCCGGATCTCGGGCCAACGCCGCCGCAAGAGCAAGGCGCTGCAGTTCCCCGCCCGACAAACTTCCGGTATCACGATCGGCGAGCGCCTCGAGGCCGACCTCGCTCAGCAACCGGTTCACATCGATCTGCGTGCCGGGCGGCAAACCCCACACCACATCGTCGGCGACCCTGGTACCCAGCACCTGGCTTTTTGGGTGCTGCAAGACAAGCGCCGTGCCGCCTAGCTTGCCCAAACCGACCGCGCCGGGGCGGTGCACGCTGCCCGACGTCGCTTCCCGGCCGGCCAGGATCAGCATCAACGTGGTCTTCCCGGAACCGTTGGCGCCCGTCACCGCGACGTGTTCACCGGCGTTGACTTCCAGACTGATCCCGCGCAGCGCGTCTCGGGCGGCGCCGGGATAGCGGAACCGCACATCGTGCAGCCGCACCGGCACCGGCCCGATCTCAGCGTCGTTTGCCCCACCCGTGATATCCGAGATCGGAGCGTTGAGTTTGTGCACATCGGGGATGGTGCCCATCCGCTCCAACAGGCGGGACAGCGCCCACCAACCGATCAACCAGGCGATCGACAGGGAGAAGCAGACATAGCCGAAGATCAGCAACGGCCAATACTGCAGGGCACCGGCAACGAACCGTCTCAATTCGGCGCCGGCATCTTGCATGTGTAGCACATTCAGTACTGCGGCGGCGCCGTCCGCATTGGCCGTCACCACCTGGAAAAGCAGGTGCCGGAGCCGAGCCAGCGTCGCCATCATGCCGACCATCACCGCGCCGAAGGCAACTCCGGCGATCAAGGACGAGAAAAGAACCGTGAGCAGGCCCCGACCCTTGCGTTTGACGAGTCCAGTCAACCCGCCGGTATAGACACAGTGGACGACCGTCAGGAGACCGCCTAGCCCGGCGATCAGGAAAGTAATCACGCCGGCAGCGACGGCCGAAGCGATGAGCACGCGAAGACGGTAGCGGTAAGCCAACAACCCCATCGGCACCGTGCCCAGCAGCGCCAATCCCGCAGCAAACGGGACCACGACGGAGATAATCGCGATCACTGCACACAAAGCCCCCATAACGGCGGCCTGTGCCAGCTCGACCGGCAACAATCGACCACCGCGACTGCGCCAACGCCCGAGCGATTGCACTTCATCATTGTGCCAGGCGCCGAGCCTTGCTCCTTCCGATCGGCGCTCTTTGCCGGTTTCTCGGCGACGGGCATCCGCGATTGGTCTCCCATAGCAAAGCTATGCAACCATATATATATGGACAACGTCGTCGACAGCGCAAACATCGCGCTTCAGCAGGGATTAGGCGCGGACCTGCTCGCCGTGGTCGCGCGGCTGAACCGACTGGCCACGCAGCGCATCCAGATGCCGCTGCCGTCGGCACAGGCCAGACTGCTGGCGACCGTCGAAGTGCACGGAGAAGCGCGCATCGGCGACCTCGCCGCGATCGACCACTGTTCTCAACCGACGATGACCACGCAGGTGCGTCGCCTCGAGGACGCCGGCCTGGTTAGCCGCACTGTCGACCCCGGCGACGCCCGGGCGGTTCGGATCCGGATCACGCCCCGAGGAAGACGCACCCTGAACGCCGTTCGGGCCGATCGAGCCGCTGCGATCGAACCGCAATTGGCCATGCTGGAGCCGGCGGACCGCCAGGTGCTGGCCGAGGCGGTGCAGGTGTTGCGCCGGCTTCTCGACAATGCCGCAGCGACACCACGCCGCAACACACTGTGACCCACCCACACCCCTTGCGGGTCGACCACTGCCAGCGGGTAGACACTTAGTCAGTGGCTTCCGCGTTCCCAGCCTCACCGCTCACCGTTTTCGTCGGATCGGCGAGATACGTCTTCGCTCCGGGTCGCGACGTGATCGTGGCGTACGGCGACTGGTGCGACATTCCGCTGGACCGCTTGGGCTTCGCCGCCCCGCCCCCACCGATTCCGCAGCCTGATCTGCTGCTGCGCTTCGCGGGTACGCGTTGGGTTGCCATCGACAGAAGCCGCACCGGCATCTTCGTCGACGGCGCCCGGGTTCCGACGGTCGACATCCGCGACGGCCAGGCGATCGCGCTCGGTGATCCTCAGCACGGGCCGCGGCTGGTTTTCCGCGTCGGCTTCCCGGCCGGCCCACCGGGGCCACCGCCCGGTCCGCCGCAGCGCGCGCCTTACCCACCGCCACCGCCACCGCCGATGCCGCCCCACCCGCCCGCACCGCCGATGCAGCCACCGCGACCGCCCGTCGCGCCGAACCAACCCGCCGCGCAGCTCCCGACCGAGCGGGGCACCCAGCGCATGCGGATCACGCCGTCGCAACCACCGACCGCCGGGCACCCCATCCCGCCGATGGCGCCGCCACCAATGGGGCCGCCCCCGAAACCGCCCGGGCCGATCGCGCCACCGGCACCACCCGTGCCGCCGACCGCGCCATTCGTGCCGCCGCCGCCACTGCCACCGCCGCCGATGCAGCCGCCGCCACTGCCACCGCCGATGCAGTCGCCGGAGCCAGCGCCACCCCCGCCACCGCCGATGCAGCCGCCACCAGCGGAGCGGGAGGACGAACAGCCCAAAGGCCGCGGCCTGATCGAGCGGATGACCGACGCGACACGCAAACTGCGGGCAAGCCGCCCCAGCTTCCGCACCGAAGAGCCGAGCACGACCTATCGGCTGCCGCTGGACTCCGCCGCACGCACGGTCGGCGTCAACGCATACCGACTGGGACTCGCCACCGACGGGCACAAACTGCTCACGGATGTCTCGTTCACGGCGCGTCCCGGCACGCTGACCGCGATCGCCGGGCCGTCGCCCACCCGCAACTCGGCGCTGCTCGGGATGCTCGCCGGCACCAAGGGACCCAGCACCGGGCTCGTCGCGGTCGACGGCCACGACGTGTACGCCGAACCCGAGTCCATGCGCACCCGCATCGGCATCGTGCCGCACGAGGACCGAATTCATCGGCGGCTGACGGTCGAACGGGCGCTGAGTTACACCGCCGAACTGCGGCTGCCGCCCGACACCCCGGGTGAGCACCGCCAGCGAGTGGTCGACCAGGTTCTCGAAGAGCTCGAGCTGACCCCGCACCGTAAGACCCGGATAGCCAAACTGTCTCCGGAGCTGCGCCGATGCGCTTCGGTGGCGATCGAACTGATCACCAGACCCACACTGCTGGTGATCGACGAGCCGAGCGCCGGCCTGGATGCGGCGCAGGAGGCGCACGTGATGGCGGTGCTGCGACGGCAGGCCGACCTCGGCTGTGTCGTCGTGCTGGCAACCACGTCGCCGACCCACCTCAACATGTGCGACCAAGTACTGCTGCTCACGGCCGCCGGGACCATGGCCTTCGCCGGAGCTCCCCTGCAGATCGAGTCCGCGATGGGCACCGCCGACTGGTCCGAGGCCCTCGCACAGATAACTGCCGATCCCGACGGTGCCCATCGCGCGTTCAGCGCCCGGCAAGAGGCACCAGGCCCGACGGAACCGGCCGACATCGCCGAACCGTGGCCGCCGCCGCGAGCGCTCGCGATGACCCGGCAAGGCTGGTTGGTGATGCGTCGGCAAACGCGGCTGCTCGTCGCCGATCCCGTCTACGCCCTGTTTTTGATCGCGCTGCCGTTCGCGTTGGCGGCGTTAACTCTGTTGATTCCAGGCGATTCCGGCCTGGCCCGCCCCGGCGCGACGAGCCGCAATCTGCACGAGGCCGTCGAGATTCTGGCCGCGCTCAACATCGCCGCGGTGATCCTGGGTACCGCGCTGACCGTTCGCGAGCTGGTTGGCGAGCGGCGCGTCTTTCGCCGCGAGCAAGCCGTCGGGCTTTCCACGTCCGCCTATCTCGCCGCAAAGATCCTCTTCCTCAGCGTGGCCGCGGCCATCCTGACCGCCATCGTGTTCACCATCGTCATCGCCGACAAGGGCGGGCCCGTGCACGCCGCCGTCTTACTGGAGAACGCCACCGCCGAGCTGTACATGAGCGTGGCGCTGACGGCCATTGTCTCGGCGATCGTCGGGCTGGCGCTGTCGACGCTGGGCAAGTCGCTGCGAGAGGTGCTGCCACTGGCGGTGCCGGTGATCCTGGCTTCGCTGCTGTTCGCCGGCGGCCTGATCACGCTGGTGGGCACCTGGGGCTACGACCAGATCTCCTGGTTCGTCCCTGCGCAGTGGGGCTTCGCGGCCTCGGCCTCGACCGTCGACCTACACCGGGTCGACACGCAGGCCGCCGACATCTTGGTGTGGACGCACTACGCGGGCTGGTGGATGTTCGACATGACCCTGCTCGCCGTCTTCGGCGCGGCGTGGGCCGGGTTTGTCCGGTTCCGGCTTCGGCCGCCGGCGCGCGAAAGGCCAGTTTCGGTCCCGGCGTGAGCCTTCGGGACCTCTCGTTATTCCAGCGGCGCGGGCGGCAGGTTACCGTCGGGTATGGCGCCAGACAGGAGCAATACTGCCGAACATTTGCGCAATGCCTTGGACGGGCGTTGGCGCGACGTGAAGAACCGGATGCGGGCCGCGATGACCGAGGACCTCTTCCGCCCGCACTACACGCCGAACACGGTGATCGCGCGCACCAAGGTGGCCGAGCAAATGCGGATCATGGCCGCGTTCGGCGCTGCCGCGGACTCGTTCCGCAAGGAGCACGGCGGCACCGGCGATGTCGGTGCGGCGGTCACGATGATCGAGATGCTGGCGATGTCGGACCTGTCGCTGATGGTGAAGGCCGGGGTCCAGTGGGGGTTGTTCGGCGGCGCGGTGGAGAACCTGGGCACCGAGCGCCACCACGAGTCCTACGTGCCCAAGATCATTAGCCGCGAGTTGCGGGGTTGTTTCGCGATGACCGAAACCGGACACGGCAGCGACGTCCAGTCGCTGGAGACCACCGCGACCTACGACCCCGAGACCCAAGAGTTCATCATCGACTCCCCTACCCCGTCGTCCCGCAAGGACTACATCGGGGGCGCCGCCGAAACCGCAACCATGGCATCGGTTTTCGCGCAACTGATCACCACCGAAGACGGTAAGCCGGTCAACCACGGCGTGCACTGCGTCTTGGTCCCGATCCGCGACGCCGATGGCAACGACCTGCCCGGGGTGACGACATCGGACTGCGACTACAAGGGCGGCCTGCCGGGTGTCGACAACGGCCGCATCATGTTCGACCACGTCCGCGTGCCGCGAGAAAACCTGCTGAACAAGTACGGCGACGTCGCACCCGACGGCACCTACAGTTCGCCGATCGACAACCCCAACCGCCGGTTCTTCACGATGCTCGGCACGCTGATCCGGGGCCGAATCACCGTGGGCGGCAGCGCGGGTGGCGCTGCCCGCGTGGCGCTGGACATCGCCACTCGATATGCATTGCAGCGCAGGCAGTTCAGCGCACCCGACGACGACGAGCGTGAAGTGCTGATCATGGACTACCTGGTGCATCAGCGCCGGCTATTCCCGTTGATAGCCAAGTCATATGCGCTGCAGTTCGCGCAGAACGAGCTGGTGGCCAAGTGTCACGACCTGCAGACGTCGGACTTCCCCGACGCCGAGGAACAGCGCGAGCTGGAATCGCGGGCCGCCGGCCTGAAGGCGGCCAACACCTGGCACGCGTCGAAGGCCATTCAGGAGGCCAGGGAAGCGTGCGGCGGCGCGGGCTATATGGCCGAGAACCGGTTGATCGCACTGCGGGCCGACACCGACGTGTTCACCACCTTCGAGGGTGACAACCACGTGCTGACCCAGCTGGTGGCCAAGGAACTGCTGACCGCCTATGCCGACGACATCAAGAGCATGAGCCCGGTCGACTGGGTACGGTTTGCCGCCAACACTGTCGGCGAGCGGGTGATGAAACGCACTGCGGCCGAGGCGATTATGCAAAGGATCATCGACGCCCGTCAGGACAGCGAAGAAGAGGGCAGCCTGTTCAACCGCGGCACGCAGGTCACCATGTTCGAAGCACGCGAGGAATACCTGCTGTCCTCGGTCGCGCGGCGCCTACAGGGCAAGTCCAAGGAGATGTCGGCGTTCGAGGCATTCAACGCCGTGCAGGACCACGTGCTGCACACCGCGAGCGCGCACATCGACCGGATCGTGCTGGAAGCGTTCGTCGCCGGCATCGACGCATGCGAAAACGCCGAAGCCCGTGAGCTTTTGGAGATCGTGTGCGACCTGTACGCGCTGTCGGTGATCGAAGAGGACAAGGCCTGGTACATCGAGCACGGATATCTGTCCACCGGGCGGGCCAAGGCGGTCACCCGCGGGATCAACGATCGGTGCCAGGCGCTACGCCCGCATGCCAAGACGCTGGTCGACGGTTTCGGCATCCCCGAGCCGCTGCGCTACGCCGAAATGCTGCACCCGGAAAATCTGCCCGACTCCGACTGAGCCTGACTCGCCGTCGGCTCAGCCGGCTCCGACCGCGTCGGCAGGCGCGCTCAGCGGTCGGCGCACGTACCTGATCCAGGTCAGCACGGCGGCAAAGACGTAGAAGGACAGGAAGATCCAGAACGCGGACGTCATCGTGCCGGTGCTGACGTAGGACTCCCGCAACGCCACGTTGATGCCGACGCCGCCCAACGACCCGACGCCGGCGACGAACCCGATGACGACGCCTGAGAGCAGGCGCGACCACTGACGCTGTTCGGTTTCGCTCATGTGCAGCGTCCGGTTAAACGTTTCGAAAATAGTCGGGATCATCTTGTAGACCGAGCCGTTGCCCAGCCCGGCCAGGGTGAACAAGGCGATGAAGCAGGCCACGTAGCCGGCCATCGCCGAGTCGCTGACCGGGCCCGCGTGCGGATCCTCGATGGTGCCGACGGTGATCAGCATCGCGGCGGCAAGAATCATCGCGACGAAGACCGCGCACGTGACGCGTCCTCCGCCGATCCGGTCGGCCAGCCGGCCGCCGTACACGCGGGCCAGCGCGGCGAGCAACGGCCCGATGAAGGCCAGTTCGGCGGCGTGCAGCGAGGCCTGGGAGGTGGCTTGTCCCCCGGCCACGAAACTGGTCTGCAGTACCTGAGCGAACGCGAACGCGAATCCGATGAACGAGCCGAAGGTGCCGAGGTAGAGCAGCGAGAGCAGCCAGGTGTCGCGAGTGGATACCACGGCGGACAGAATTGATCGCAGACGACCCGGTTCCACCCGGTGCTGGGCGACGTTGTTCATAAAGAATGTGGCGCCGACGCCCGCGGTGACCAACAGCACCAAATACAGGCCGCACACCCAGTACGGCTGTCGGTCGCCCGCGACGGCGATGACCACCAGCCCGGCGATTTGCATCATCGGCACCCCGAGATTGCCTATCCCACCGGCAATCCCCAGCGCCGCGCCTTTGAGTCGGTGCGGATAGAAGGAGTTGGCGTTGCTTGCCGAGGCCGCGAAGTTACCGCCACCCATGCCAGACAGCGCCGCACACACCAGGTAAGGCCACAGCGGCAGACCCGGATGCGCCAGCAGCACCATCGCGCCGATCACCGGAACTACCAGCACGAACGCCGAGAACACGGCCAGGTTGCGGCCGCCGAATATCGCGGTGGCCACGGCATATGTCGGCCGCAGACACGCCCCGACCAAGGTGGCGGTGGTAGCGAGCAGCAGCTTGTCGCCGGCGGAGAAGCCGTAGACCTCCCTGGGCATGAACAGTGCCATCACCGGCCACAGCGCCCATATCGCGTAACCGAGATGCACGATCACAGCCGACCAGAAAAGGTTGCGTCGCGCGATGGCCTTGCCACCCGCCTCCCAGGCCACCAGATCTTCTGCGTCCCAATGAGAGAGGTGACGGGACCTACCCACTCGCTTGACCATTCGGAGGATGTTGGCCCGTGAATTGACTTGCGGGACCGCTGCTGCCGTCGCCGGTCTGGCGCGCGGCGATCCCTCGCCGTACTGCAGCACCTGCGGTTCCATCACCCTCCTTGTATCCGTGCGCTACACCGGCCTTCCAGGGTGCCAGGCCGGCAGGCAAGTGGCTGTCATTGCCGGCCCGAAATTCCTGGTGAATTCCTGAAAAAGTACTGGATGCAGGGTCCGGGTCGGGCACTGTAATCGCTTCGATACCAAGACCGAATACTGCGGAATATCGGAACATTATGTGCGGTAACCCTATTGGTGCGGAATCTTGCCGAGTGCCTGCAGCTTGCCGTCCGGTCCGATCTGGAACTTGACCGTCCCGATTCCTTTGGGACAGCAGGGTTCTTCGTTGCCGACCTGCCATTGATACTGCACCGTGACCACATCGTCGCCTGCGGGCAGCACGGTGATGTAGGGCTTGGGGTTTGGCGTCGGTGTGCCCAGCGACCTGTTGTGGTCGAAGAATACGAGCTGCTGGGGAGTCGACTCGCTGGCGATGGTCGGGATCACCTGCACCCAGTACAAGCTGCACTTCTTGGCGTGTCCGCGGGCGATCTCAACCCAGCTGGAGCCCGGAACCTCGACGGGAATCGACGCGATCGCCTGGCGCACGGTGTCGGCGCTCGGTTCGTCGGAACCCTTGCAGGTATCCGCCCGCGACGCCTGCGGTGTCGTGGGTTTTCCGCCGCAAGCCGTGGCCAACAAAACCAGAAAAATCACAAAGTGACGACGCACATTGTGAGCTTAGCGAAAACTGTGAATGTCCCATTTGTTTCGTCGGAACCCCTGTTCTGATAGGGAATTTCGAAGGGCCCGCCGGTAATCTGGCCTTAGTCGCAGATCGATGCTGACCTGCGGTTACCCGCTTGGCAGCGGGTTTACCAGACATCTCACAAATGCGTCCGGATCCGGTGAGATCAAGCCGTAAAACGGCGGAAACATCCGACGCCCGATGCCGAAACATCCATGTCGCACGATTTAGCGGATAGGCCCTTGCATGCTCGAAAGGAGGGAAGTAAGCGTGACTGCGGAGCACGGTCAAGACGCCGTGACCAGCATGTGCGCTTACTGCGGCGTGGGGTGCGGCATGGTGTTGCAGATCACAACCGACCCTCAGAGCGACCGCCGTCACGTCGCGAAATCTGTTGGAAACAAAAGTCACCCGGCCAACTTCGGCCGACTGTGCACCAAGGGCACAACCACCGCGGACATGCTGGCCGCGCCGGGCCGGATGGATTCGGCCTACTGGCGCGCCGACCGCGGCGAATCCCTGGGGCCGATCGATGTCGACGCCGCGATCACCCAGTCCGCGAAGCAGTTGCGGGCAATCATCGACGAGCACGGCCCGGACGCCTTCGCTCTGTACGTGTCCGGGCAGATGTCGCTGGAAGCGCAGTACTTGGCCAACAAGCTGACCAAGGGATTCATCCGCACCAACCAGATCGAGTCGAACTCACGACTGTGCATGGCCAGTGCGGGGTCCGGCTACAAGCTGTCGCTCGGCGCGGACGGGCCGCCCGGTTCCTATCAGGACTTCGAAAAGGCCGACGTCTTTTTCGTCATCGGCGCCAACATGGCTGACTGCCATCCGATTCTGTTCCTGCGGATGATGGACCGCGTCAAGGCCGGCGCCAAACTGATCGTCGTCGACCCGCGCCGCACCGCTACCGCGGAAAAGGCCGATCTCTTCCTGCAGATCTCATCCGGCGCAGACCTCGCGCTGCTCAACGGGCTGCTGCACCTGATCGTCGAAAACGGCCACACCGACCCCGAATTCATCGCGGAATTCACCGAGGGCTGGGAAGAGATGCCGAGTTTCCTCGAGCAGTTCACCCCGGACACGGTCAGCGAAATCACCGGCATCCCTGCCGAAGACATCCGTACCGCGGCCCGCTGGATAGGCGAAGCCGAAAACTTCATGACCTGCTGGACGATGGGACTCAACCAGAGCACCCACGGCACCTGGAACACCAACGCGATCTGCAACCTGCACCTGGCAACCGGCGCGATCTGCAAGCCGGGCAGCGGCCCGTTCTCGCTCACCGGCCAACCCAACGCGATGGGCGGACGCGAAATGGGTTACATGGGACCGGGTCTGCCGGGCCAGCGCGCGGTGACGTCAGAGGCCGACCGCGACTTCGTCGAGGACCAGTGGGGCATCCCCCGCGGATCGCTGCGCAGCGAGGTCGGCACCGGCACCGTCGACATGTTCTCCCGCATGGCCAGTGGGGAGATCAAGGCTTGCTGGATCATCTGCACCAATCCCGTTGCCAGCGTTGCAAATCGGAAGACGGTGTTGGCGGGCCTGGAGCGCGCCGAGCTGGTGATCGCCCAGGACGCGTTCTTCGAAACCGAGACCAACGGCTACGCCGACGTGTTGCTGCCCGCCGCCCTGTGGACAGAGTCCGAAGGCGTGATGATCAACTCCGAGCGCAACATGACGCTGTTCCAGCCGGCCGTTGTGGCGCCCGGCCAGGCGATGCCGGACTGGCAGATCATTGCCCGGATCGCTTGCGAGATGGGCTTTTCGGATCACTTCAGCTATGACTCCGCCGAAGAGGTATTCGAGGAGATCAAGGGATTCTGGAACCCCAGTACGGGCTATGACCTGCGCGGCGCGAGCTACGACCGGCTGCGGCAGACCCCGCTACAGTGGCCGTGCCCACCCGAAGGCACCGAAGACCGCAACCCCATCCGCTACCTGAACGACGGTGTCAGCCAGACCCGGATGGTCCGCGAGGACGGCGGCGTGCCAAGGCTGGTCTTCCCCACCGCGAATGGTCGCGCCATGTTCTTCGCCCGGCCGCACCTCTCGCCCGAGGAGATGCCGGACGACGATTACCCGTTCCTGCTCAACACGGGGCGCCTGCCGCACCAATGGCACACGATGACCAAGACCGGCAAGGTCGCCAAACTCAACAAGCTCAACCCCGGACCGTTCGTCGAAATCCATCCCGAGGACGCCGCGCGGCTCGAGGTCGCCGATAACGATCGGGTCGAAATCGGCTCGCGCCGTGGCCGAGCCGTGTTGCCCGCGGTGGTCACGGACCGGGTGCGGCCGGGCAACTGCTTTGCGCCGTTCCACTGGAACGACGCCTTCGGCGAATACCTGTCGATCAACGCGGTCACCAACGACGCGGTGGATCCGGTGTCCTACCAACCGGAATTCAAGGCGTGTGCCATCGCCGTCACGAAGGTCGCCGCCACCACAACGGATTTCGTCGGCGAGCCCGAGCCCTCGGTGGCCACCGGGACAGCGGCACCCGCAAATGCGGAGGTTACGGAAATCAGCGTGTCACAAGTTGACGCCCTCGCCCAAATACTCGGTGTGGCAAACGAACCGGTGCCCGTCCTTGGCCCGCTAGGCCGCTCCTACCTTGCCGGGGTGCTGGCTGGACTGCGTTCGGAGGCCGGTCGTCGCGCGGTCGGGGTGCCCACCCTGCCGCTCAACGCCCCGCTCGACACCAACACCCGGCTGTGGGTGGACGGTCTGCTCGCGGGGATGTTCGCGCGCACCGAGTCACCCGCCTCGCTGCCGACGGCCGCCGTCGAGGCACCGGCCGAGCCGCCCAAGCCCCCGCAAGCCGGGGCCGAGCCGAAGCAGGCTCCGATTGTGGTGTTGTGGGCCTCGCAGACCGGCAACGCCGAGGAGCTTGCCGCCGATATCGTTGCCCAGCTCGGCGAGGCTGCGCTGCCGGTCGTATTGCACGCCATGGATGACTTTCCGTTGGCCGACTTGCCGACAACCCGAGAGCTGCTGATAGTCACGAGCACCACCGGTGACGGCGAGGCTCCTGACAACGGCGCCGGACTCTGGAGGGCGCTCACCGGAGACAGCGCACCGCAGTTCACCAATACCCGCTACGCCGTCCTGGCCCTGGGCGACTCCAACTACAACGACTTCTGTGGTTATGGACGCAAGCTCGACGAGCGGTTGGCTGAGCTGTGCGCGACCCGCATCGTCGACCGCGTCGACTGCGAGCCCGACTACGAGGAGACCGCCGGCGGCTGGCTGGCCGGAGTGATCGAGGCGCTGACGCGCACACCCACTCGGGTCGGCCAGGGTAGCGGCGCACCGGCGCCCACTACGGCCGCACCCCGTCCGGCAACCCGTCCCACCACACCGAGCTACAACAAAAAGCGCCCGCTGGTCACCGATATGATCCGCAACACCACGCTCAGCGGACCGAGCTCCGCAAAAGACGTGCGGCAGATCGTATTTGACCTCTCCGACGAGACCGCCAGTTATGAAGCAGGCGACGCGCTCGGGGTGTGGCCGCGCAACAGCGACCAGCTGGTCGACGAATGGCTGTCGGTCACCGGACTGGACGCGCAGACACCGGTCGAGGTCGGCGAACACGGTCTGATGTCGTTGCGCTCCGCGCTCACCGAGCGAATCGAGATCGCCCACATCAGCCGGGACCTGGTGCGGTTCGTTCAGGAACGCACCGGCAACGCAAAGCTCGCGGAGCTGCTGAAGCCGGAAAACAATGCCGAGCTGAGCAATTGGACCTGGGGGCGCCAGTCCGTCGACCTGCTGGCTAAGCTGCCGGTCTCCGCATCCGCCCACGAGTGGCTGAGGGTCCTCAAACGCCTTCAGCCGCGGCTGTATTCGATCTCATCGAGCCCCAAAGAGTGCCCGGGGGAAGCTCACCTGACGGTCTCGCCGGTGCGCTACAACTTCCAGGGCGTTCCACGCCGTGGGGTGTGCTCGACCTACCTCGCCGACCGCTCCCCCGGCGATCGAGTCGCCGTCTATCTGCAGCCATCGAGCAATTTCCGGCCGCCGCGTGAGTCGGACACGCCAATGATCATGATCGGCCCCGGGACCGGTATCGCGCCGTTCCGCGGCTTCCTTCAGGAGCGCCGAGCGCTCGGCCACACCGGGGCCAATTGGCTGTTCTTCGGCGAGCAGCACGCCGAGACCGATTACTACTACCGCGACGAGCTCGAGCAGATGCGTAACGACGGGTTTCTCACGGAGCTCGACCTCGCGTTCTCCCGAGACCAGACCGAGAAGGTCTACGTTCAGCACCTGATGCGCAAGCGTGGGGCCCAGCTCTGGAGCTGGTTGCAGGACGGCGCGCAGCTGTACGTCTGTGGCACCGCCGACCCGATGGCCAAGGACGTCGATCGAGCGCTCTGCGACATCGCGGCCGAGCACGGCAACCTCGACCCGGACGCCGCCACGGCCTACGTCCAGTCGCTGAGCGCGGACAAGCGCTACCACCGCGACGTCTACTAGTCCACCCCGCTCAACCCGTAATACGGCGGAAACGTCCGCCATCCGCGGCTGAAACATCGCTGTCGCACCATGTGCTCAACAACCGGTGCGTTCTCGATGAAGGGGTGTCCGCATGGCAACTGACGATCACCCGGGTGACCAGGAATCGCCGGAGGAGCAAGTCGCTTGGGCGGGGTTGCCCATCAACCTGGATTGGGCGTTCTCCCAGACACAGCGCGACAAGGTCTACGTGCAACACCTCACTCGCCAGCGCTGGCGCGCATTACGTGCACGGGCACGCGAGCGCGACGCCGCGGCGGCATACCAGCCGCTGGATGCCGAGGCGGGCTGAGGCCCCGTTCGGTCCGCACCAGCGTCCGGTGGCCGCACCGATGGCGCGGTCCCGCGGTCTCAAACCTCCGGTCCAATCGCGTTAGCTGCGAGACGATTCCGGGCCGCTGGGCGTCCCCGATTGATGCCGGACGAACTGACCCCGGCGACGGGCGCGCTAAATGGTGTCAACGATACGTTGGGCGACGATCCTGATCGGCATATTGTTGTCCTGGGAGAATTTGGTCATCAGATGGAAGGCGCGCACCGCGTCGATTTTGAAGCGTTCCATCAAGATGCCTTTGGCTTGGCCGATCGCGTCTCGGCTGGCCAAGGCAGATTCGAATTGTGTCTGGCGGTCCGCGGCGATCAGTGCGCTCGCGGCGTGCGTAGCCAGCATCGCGCCGATGGCTTGTTCCTCGACACTGAACTCATAGCGGTTGCGGCTGAACAGGTTTAGCGCACCTCGACCACAGGTGGCGCCACCGTTTTTGGCGGGATGAGTGTATAGCTGAAATGACAGCATGCTCTGAATCCCGGCCTGCACGGCGGCTGCGGCGAATCGGGGCCAGCGCGGCTCTGAGGTCAGATCGGAATAGACGAGCGCCGCATCCTCGGTAGCGGCGGTCAAGCAGGGGCCTTCCCGCAGTTCGACCTGGAGCGTGTCCAGTTCGACGGCAAGAGCTGCGGTCGGTGCCATCGACTCGTACCGGTGCTCGTCGATGATCAGGACATCGGCGATGTCCACCGCACCTAGGAGTTTGACCGCGTGAGCGGTGACGGACTCCAGAATTGCGGTGATCTCAGTGGGTGTGGCGAAGTCGGCGGCCAGGTCCGCCATGACGGCGCGCACGACGTGTGCAGCGCCGCCCTTTTCGGCCACAACGAACTCCCTCCGCACCCGCCTCTTACTCCCCCTAACGGTACGCGGCCCACCCCGGGGGAACTCGCGGGCTCGGCATGCGCGCCGGCACACCACGGCGCCTAGCCAACCTCACCTCGTATCACCAAGGCCGCCAACGGAATTAGTGACGACCAGGCCGCTCAGGTGTCGATGTGCGCTGCAGGAGGGGGTGTGCCTGGCGGCGCCAGCAGTGGGGCCATGTCCGCGGGATCGCCGTTGTAGGCCATGACGATTCTCTCGGCGTGTGTGGTCACGGTGGCTTGATACGCGCGGGACAGTCGGTGCAGCTGTAGCCGCGCCTGCGTGGGCTCGCTTTCGGACACTTCGGCGATGATGCCCGTGGCCGTGGCGATTGCGATGGTGCCCTGGAGCAGCAACTCGATGGTGTCGTTGGCATCGGCGCGCCGTTGGATGGAGTGCGGGGCGATCGAAATGGCGATGGCAGCCAGATTGGCCAGTATCTGCCCGAACTCGTTGGGTCTTCCCATTCCCCAGGGAACATCGGTGTGCACCACCAGCACCCCTACGGAGGAACCCAGCACAATAAGCGGAAAGCCGCGCATGCCACGCACCCCGGCACGCAACGCGTCGCGACAATAGCCAGGCCAGCGGGTGTCGTCGGCATCGGTGAGGTCGTCGATCATCGTGACCGCCCCGTCGCGCGCGCTGGCCAGTGCGGGTCCCGCGGTCAGAAAACTCAGGTCGGCGTCCGTGGGCGCGCGCAGCGCTTCGGCGACGACCTGGATACCGACGTCGCTGACATGCCGCTGGCCATCGAGAAGCACCACGGCCGCCAACCAGGCGTCCAGCCCTGCGAGCGCATCATGGGCCACGTCGTCCAGCACCGTAGGCAAGTCGAACTCACCGGTCAGGGTGGCCGTCAGTTGTGCGATCGCCAACCGGTCGCGCGCAACGTTCATAATCGGCCCTTCGAGTTCACAGACGCCGGCCTCACGAGTCGACGTCCGATTCGTCGTCGTTGAGGTCGCGGAAGGACAGGCGCCGGGCCACGACATCCGCGGCAACAGCGATGATGGATCGCTGATGCGCATAGGCGTACGCGCGCAATCGATCCAAGCCATCGTGAGTGGATATCGCCAGTTGCACCGCGACCATCCCTGCGGCGACGTACACCTGGGAACGAGTGAAGGGATCGGATCGGGCGGCGTCGGCACCTCGTAGGGCAGCCGCTTCGATTGCCGCCTCCTCACTGGTGCTGCCCATCAGCTCGTTACGCCAGTTGACTTCCAGGGTAGTTCGCAGCGCCGAGGCACACACCAGCGCGGAACGTTGCTCGAATTCGCCCAGCTCGCCGATGGTTCGGCGATACAGCTCCAGGACACCCATCGGCCGTTGTGGGCCGGGAACCGGGTAAGCGAACAGCGCCGCAACTCCTAAATCGGCCACCTCCGGGGTGAAGACCGGCCACCGCAGTTCGAAGTCGGCTTCGCCCAGGTGCGCACACAGCTGTGGCCGACTGTGGTGGTAGGCGTCGAGGCAGGGCCCCTCGCCCAACGTGAATTGCAACTCGTCGAGCTGTTGGGCCAGCGCATCGGTGGCATACACCAGTTCCCGGACTCCCTGTGAAGCCGCCAGCACGGCGACCGCCGCGCCGTCCACACCCGTCAACCGCGCCGCGGTGTCACAGATCGCGCCGACACCGACGAACAGCGGATCGCCGGTGCCCTTTGTCGCACGTGACGAAACACTGGAGCCCGCTCCCGCAGTCGGGTCAGAGCGCGCTTTCCGACCGGATGTTTGGTCGTACGGTGAATCGCTCAAAACCATTCCTCGCCGTCGCAGCTGGTGCACTAACCACGGTATGCCAACCCCGGCTCGCCCACCACGACAAACGACCCGTGCGCCGGCGGTGCCGCTTCGTGTAGCCGTCGCGGTCGCCGGGGGCCAAACCACCCCGGGCTCAGGTAACTGAGAACAGGCGCGACGAGGAATTAGGCCGGGCGTGAGCAGAAATGCCAAATTCGCTGATGCCCTATAGTGGGGCCTATGCAACAGGTCTTTCAGCTGCGCTTTGCTCCTTCGCGCTGCCTCGCCGTGCGCTGTTGTTGTTGCTGTTGTTGATTTCCTGAGCCTCTGACGCTGCAGAAATCCTCGCGCTACCCGCAGGCGGGTTGGACCACCACCAGCCGGGGTGACATATATGCGCTACCGACGACGCCCGAATGATCGATACGCAAGCAACAGCCGAATCCGAACTCGTAGGACCGTTCCAAGTGCCAATTCCATTGATGCTCAACGTTACTGACGGACACACACTTGTCGATGCCGATGGCATGGCCCTGCGCGCCATGGTTGCGCCCGGCCGGGACTTTTATCTACGTCCCGCACCGGGTACATGCGCAACGACACTGGCTGCGACAACACCGCATAACCTCAAGGGGCGGGTGCTAACCGGACTGGCGCTAGAGGAGGCGTCCCAACGATTCACACCGATTGCCCTGACCGTACCCACAGACGTGGCCGTCGAATTCGACATCACCTGGTCGGCCGATGAGTCTTGTATCGATACCGTGGAGGAAGTTTCATGAGCATCGCCGAGGACATCACACAGCTCGTCGGAGGCACGCCGCTGGTCCGACTGAACCGGGTCACCGACGGCGCGGGCGCGGACGTTGTCGCCAAGCTGGAATCGTTCAACCCGGCGAACAGCGTGAAGGACCGCCTGGGCTTAGCGCTGATCGACGCCGCCGAGGAGGCCGGGCTGATCAAGCCCGACACCATCATCCTTGAGCCGACCAGCGGCAACACCGGCATCGCGCTGGCGATGGTGGCCGCGGCGCGCGGCTACAAGCTGGTGCTGACCATGCCGGAGACGATGAGTATCGAGCGCCGCAAGGTGTTGCGCGCCTACGGCGCCGAAATCATCCTCACCCCCGGCCCGGAAGGTATGCCGGGCGCCATCGCCAAGGCCGAAGAACTGGCCAAGACCGACCAGCGGTATTTCGTGCCCCAGCAGTTCGAGAACCCGGCCAACGCCGCGATTCACCGCAAGACCACCGCAGAGGAGGTCTGGCGGGACACCGACGGGAAGATCGACATCTTCGTGGCCGGAGTGGGCACCGGAGGCACCATCACCGGGGTCGCCCAGGTCATCAAGGAGCGCAAGCCGTCCGTGCAGTTCATCGCGGTCGAGCCGGCCGCATCGCCGGTGCTCTCCGGCGGCCAGAAGGGGCCCCACCCCATCCAGGGCCTCGGCGCCGGATTCATCCCGCCGGTGTACGACGAGGATGTGGTCGACGAGGTCGTCACCGTCGGCAACGACGACTCGATCAACCTGGCCCGGCGGCTGGCCCGCGAAGAGGGGCTGCTCGTCGGCATCTCCTCGGGTGCGGCCGTGGTGGCCGCCCTGCAGGTGGCCCGCCGGCCCGAGAACGCCGGCAAGCTCATCGTCGTCGTCCTTCCCGACTTCGGCGAACGGTATCTGAGCACACCGCTTTTCGCCGATTTGGCGGACTAGCCATGTTCGCGACCATGCGGCAAGACATCCGGGCGGCCAAGGAGCGAGATCCGGCCCAGCCCACCACGTTGCAGGTCATCTTCGCCTACCCCGGCGTCCACGCCATCTGGGCCCACCGGATCAGCCACCTGCTGTGGAACCGCGGTGCCCGGCTGGCCGCACGCGTACTGGCGGAATTCACCCGCATCCTGACCGGAGTCGAGGTCCACCCCGGCGCGATCCTCGGCTCGGGGCTGTTCATCGACCACGCCACCGGCGTGGTGATCGGGGAGACCGCGGAGGTGGGTGAGGACGTCACGATCTACCACGGCGTCACGCTCGGCGGCACCGGCGCCGAAACCGGCAAACGCCACCCCACCATCGGCGACCGCGTGATCATCGGCGCCGGGGCAAAGGTCCTCGGGCCGATCAAAATCGGCGACGACAGCCGGATCGGCGCCAACGCCGTCGTCGTCAAAGAGGTGCCGACCAGCTCCGTCGTCATCGGGGTTCCCGGGCAGGTCATCACCCGACTCGCCCGCGGCCACGAGGACGACGCGATGATGCCCGACCTGATAGGTGTCAGCCTGCAGTCCCTGCTCACCCGAGTGGCCCGGCTCGAGGCGTCGAGTGGCAGCGACACGGAGACCGGCCGCGTGATCCGGCCACCCGAAGCCGGCGTCTGGCACCGCGAGGACTTCTCGATCTGAGCTCTGCGTGCTTTCCGTAGGTCTTCAAGATGTGTTCATCGCGATCAGCGCTACCGTGACTTGACGTACCGACTCGACGACGGAGGTGCCGATGAGCGACGGCCGCGTGCCACGAATTCCGATAGCGATGTCCTCGCCGAGTCTCAACCGTGGTGTCGGCTTCACTCACGAAGAGCGACGGCGCCTCGGGCTGACCGGCCGGCTTCCATCCGCGGTGCTCACCCTGGAAGAGCAAGCCGACCGGGTATGGCATCAATTACAAAGCATGGCAACCGATCTCGGCCGGAACCTGCTCCTCGAGCAGCTGCACTACCGGCACGAGCTGCTCTACTACAAGGTGCTCGAAGACCACCTGCCCGAGCTGATGCCGGTGGTCTACACGCCCACGGTCGGCGAGGCCATTCAGCGCTTCTCCGACGAATACCGCGGCCAGCGGGGCCTGTTTCTGAGCATCGACGAGCCCGATGAAATCGCCGACGCCTTCCAAACGTTCGGGCTGGGTCCCGACGATGTTGACCTGATCGTGTGTACCGACGCCGAAGCCATCCTGGGCATCGGCGACTGGGGCGTGGGTGGCATTCAAATCGCGGTGGGCAAATTGGCGCTCTATACGGCCGGAGGCGGTATAGATCCCCGCCGCTGCATCGCGGTGTCACTCGACGTCGGCACGAATAACGAACAGTTGCTGCAGGATCCGTTCTATCTGGGCAACCGCCACGCACGCCGTCAGGGCGACGAATACGACGCCTTCATCAAGCGCTACATCGAGACCGCCAGCACGCTATTTCCGCGAGCCATACTGCATTTCGAGGACTTCGGCCCGATCAACGCGCGAAAGATTCTGCGAACCTACGGCGACGACTACTGCGTATTCAATGACGACGTGCAGGGCACCGGCGCTGTGGTGGTGGCCGCCGCGCACGGCGGATCGCATGTCACGGGTGTGCCGCTGCGCGACCAGAAAACGATCGTGTTCGGCGCCGGGACTGCCGGAATCGGAGTCGCCGACGAGATCCGCGACGCGATGGTCGACGACGGCGCGACCATCGAACAGGCCACCGCCGCGATCTGGGCGATCGACAAGCAGGGCTTGCTGTTCGACGACATGGACGACCTGCGCGACTTCCAGGTGCCCTACGCCAAGAACCGCCAACAGCTGGGGGTGGCGGCCGGGGGACGGATCGGGCTCGTCGAGGCAATCAAATTGGCCTCCCCCACGCTGTTGCTGGGCTGCTCAACGGTGTTCGGCGCGTTCACCCGCGAGGTCGTGGAGGCGATGACGGCGTCCTGCGAACGACCGATGATCTTCCCGTTGTCCAACCCGACCTCACGCATGGAAGCGATGCCGGCCGACGTGCTGGCGTGGTCGAACGGCCGGGCGCTGGTTGCGACCGGAACCCCTGTTGCCACTGCGGAATACAACGGAGTCCGCTACAGCATCGGCCAGGCCAACAACGTGCTGGTGTTTCCCGGGCTCGGACTGGGCATCATCGTGGCCGGCGCCCGGCGGCTGACCCGGGCCATGTTGCACGCGGCCGCGAAAGCCGTTGTGGGACAAGCCAGCCCCGCCAATCCGGGGGATTCGCTGTTGCCGGACATGCAGAACTTGGGTGCGGTCTCGTGCGCGGTCGCCGAGGCCGTCTATCACGCCGCCGTCGACGACGGGGTAGCCACCCGAACGCACGACGACGTCCGGCAGGTCGTCCTCGACACAATGTGGCGACCCGAATACGACTAGCGCCCATTGCCTTCCAACCATGTACTAGGACGGATGGGGTTGCTGTGACGAGCACGCCGAAGCCTTTTGAAGTGCACGAGTCGGGCGCGCTCTTGCACGGCACCAAGGCTGACCTTGCGGTGGGTGATCTCCTGGTGCCTGGACGTCGGTCGAACTACGGCGGAGGACGCTTTGCGAACCACGTCTATGTGACGCGGACATTGGATGCCGCGGTATGGGGAGCCGAGCTGGCTAAAGGAGACGGTCACGGCCGCATCTACATCGTGGAACCGGAAGGCACGCTGGAGGACGACCCGAACGTGACCGACAAAAAGTTTCCCGGAAATCCGACTCGCTCCTACCGCACCCGGGAGCCCGTGAAAATCGTCGGCGAGATCACAGACTGGGTGGGGCATTCATTCGAACAGCTGCAAGCCATGCGGGACGGCCTGGTTGACCTCGAGCGGCGAGGACTGGCCGTCATCTACGACTGAGTGCCGCCACTGAACTGTCGGTGCCGTGCGAGGAACGCACGTTCTACGCATGTTGAATTTCGAACCATCGATGCCGAGCCCCGTTGGCGGCGCCCGCGAGCCCGACGTGCCCGGTGATCGGGAGATGTGCCGTTACCTGCTCCCCCGGGTGGACTCGAACCACCAACCCTTCGGTTAACAGCCGAATGCTCTGCCAATTGAGCTACAGGGGAATAACCGGTGTCCACGCGAATTCTGGCGCGGATCGCTGGACGACTCTAGCGTACTGGCACACCGGCGCCCAAGTTCTCCGGCGAGCCGTTCATGCCGGCTAGACCGATCGGGGGCGCGCGCACCCAGCCGAGTGAGGCAGGATGGACGCATCCGCACCGTCGTGGGAGGGGCGCTTTGATCCGATATGTCGTCGTGCTGGGGCTGGGTTACGTGCTGGGCTCGAAAGCCGGACGTCGCCGGTATCAGCAGATCGCCGCTGCGTATCACTCGCTGACCAGCAGTCCCATAGCCCAGTCGGTGATCGAAGGTGGGCGGCGCAAGATCGCGAATCGGATCTCGCCCGACGCGGGGTTTGTCACCGTGGCCGAGATCGACAGCGAGACGGCCGTGGTGCAGCGCGAAGTCGAGCGGCCGGCCGATGAGGCCCTTACACCGTCAGATCGTCGCCGCTAGCCTGCTCCAGCAGGCTGCGCCGGTATGCCTCCATGGCGACCAGGTCGCCGAACAGCGCGTGATATTCGTCGCCTTGCTCGATGGGTGACATGCGCTGCAGCTTGGACTTGACCTCGGCGATCTGCCGGCCCATCCAGACCTCCTGCAGACGAGCCAGCACCCCGGCGATGTAGCGGGGCAGTCTCTCGTCATCGACGGCAACGGACTCCACGCCGAGCTCGTTGATCAGGCCGGCGGTCAGGCTCGATGTGGTGTGTTGCCGCACCGAGTCGATCCACTGTGCGCCGGTGATGCCGGTCGACGTGCCGCCGGCCGCGTCGACGGCCGCGCGCACGGCCGCATACCCGGGGTGGGTGAAGCTCTCGACGGTCAGGGTGTCGAACACCGGGCCGGCTAACGCCGGGTACTGCAACGCCGACTTGAGCGCCTCGCGCTGCGGCCACAGGGTCGGGTCGCGCGGGTCGGGACGAGCGCCGGCGGGCTCGGCCGGGGCGCTTTCGGCGGGCTGCTGCTCGGCTCCGCGACGGCGCTGATTCGGCGCGAAACCACCCCGGGTCGCCGGGGCCTTGGACGTCCTCGCCTCGGTCCGCACCCGGTCGATGACCTGCGCGACGTCGTCCCAACCAACCCAGCCGGCGAGTTGGCGGGCGTACTCGTCGCGCAGCGTGGGGTCTTTGATCTGACCCACCATCGGGACGCAGCGGCGCAGCGTGGCGACCCTGCCTTCGGCATTGTCCAGGTCGAACTCGGCGATCGCGGTGCGAATCGCGAACTCGAACAACGGGGTTCGTCGCGCCACCAGGTCGCGCAGCGCGCCGTCGCCGGACGCCAGGCGTAGGTCGCAGGGATCCATGCCGTCCGGGGCGACCGCGACGAAGGACTGTCCCGCCAGGTTCTGTTCGCCGCCGAAGGCCTTGAGCGCGGCCGCGCGGCCGGCCTCGTCCCCGTCGAAAACGTAGATCAGTTCGCCGCGGAAGAAGCTGTCGTCCATCATCAGCCTGCGCAGCATCGCCAGATGCTCGTCGCCGAATGCGGTGCCGCAGGACGCGACCGCGGTGGTGACCCCGGCCAGATGCATGGCCATCACGTCGGTGTAGCCCTCGACGACGACCGCCTGGTGTCCCCTGGCGATGTCGCGTTTGGCCAAGTCGATGCCGAACATCACCGACGACTTCTTGTAGAGCAGCGTCTCGGGCGTATTGACGTACTTGGCTTCCATCGGGTCGTCGTCGAACAGCCGCCGGGCCCCGAACCCGATCACCTCACCGGCCGAGCTGCGAATCGGCCACAGCAGCCTGCGGTGAAAGCGGTCCATCGGCCCGCGGCGCCCCTCCCGGGACAGCCCGGCGGCCTCGAGTTCCTTGAACTCAAAACCCTTGCGCTGCAGATGTTTTGTCAGCGTCTCCCAGCCCGACGGCGCGAATCCGCAGCCGAAGCGTCGAGCAGCCTCGGCGTCGAAGTTCCGCTCCTTCAGATACTGGCGGGCCGGTGCCGCCTCGTCGGATTCCAGCGCCGCCGCATAGAACTCGGCCGCAGCGGCGTTCGCCGCGACGAGCCTGCTGCGGCTGCCGCGATCGCGCTGCACGTTGGCGGTCGCTGCGCCGGTGTAAGTGATCGTGTGGCCGAGCCGGTCGGCGAGCAGTTCGACGGCTTCGACAAAGCTGACGTGTTCGATCTTCTGGATGAACGCATACACGTCGCCGCCTTCACCGCAGCCGAAGCAGTGGAAGTGGCCGTGGTTGGGGCGAACGTGAAACGACGGGGACTTCTCGTTGTGGAAGGGGCACAAGCCCTTCAGCGAGTCAGCGCCCGCGCGTCGCAGCTGGACGTAGTCGCCGACGACTTCCTCGATGCGGGCACGTTCACGGATGGCGGCGATATCACGATCGGAGATCCGGCCAGCCATCGGCTCAGTCTAGGACGACGGATCCGGCGGCGTGGCCGACCAGGTCAGCTGGCCGGGCCGATCACGCCACAGGCAACGCGCTCCATCGCCATGTCGGTGTCCTGAGGACCGTGCAGCATCAGGGCCGTCCTGGTACCGCCCAGCAGATCATCCCTGGTGAACGCGTCTGTCGTGGTCACCAGATAAGCGGAGCCGTCCTGGCGCACCTCCAGCGACGTCAGGTCGCCGCTTTCGGGCTTTCCGGTGTGCCCGGGCGCCTGGTAGTGACCGCCCGCCGACAGGAAGTTCCCCGGCGGACCGCCCGTCGGCGCAACCGAGTTCGGCTCGCACTTGCCGACCTGGTGCACGTGCATCCCGTGGAAACCGGGCGCCAGGATGCCGGGGGTGTCCGTCTTCACCGTGACGGTGATGTAGCCGTCGGTGAAGTCGAAGGTGGCCGTGGCCACCTGCCGACCGTCGGGTGCTTTGAGTGCAGCGGCCAGCGCTTGGCCGCTGGGCGCCACGCTGGATGTCGCCGACGACGCCGGGGCGCCGCTGAGGACCGAAGGGGTGGTGCCGGACTGGGTGCTCGCATGCTGGGGCGAACTGCAGGCGGCGATGGCCACGACCGGAATCGACAACAGGGCGGCAACGGCGGTGTTTCTGCTCATGCCCGCAGCCTAACCTGTGCCGTCCAGCCGAAGAATGCCTTTTACGGGCTCGTCGGGCTGGCATCGATTCGTTCCAGCCGCCCCTCGGTGTACGAGGCGATCTGGTCGACGATGACGCGGAGCCGGGCGCCGTCGTCGGCGGCCGTGGTGAAAGCCGAGGCGAACATCGGATCGAGCGTTCGGGGGGCTCCGGCGTACAGCCACTGCGCCACTTGATGAATGCGGTCGCGCTGCCGGGCCTGCGTCTCCAGATGCCGCGGGTCCGACATGATGAACTGCAGCGCCAGAATTTTCAGCAGAGCGACCTCGGCGCGCACCAAATCGGGTACCTGCAGCTCGGCCTGAAAACGCACCAACGGCCCGGGACCGGCCGCCGCGCGTGTGGTGGCGATCGCGGCCGAGGCGAACCTGCCCACCAATTCACTGGTCAACTGCTTGAGCGCGACCGACGCGGCCAGCGTGGCGTCGTACTTGCCGACGGCCGCAACCACCGGCAGGCCCGACAGCCGGCGCGCGGCGGCCATGAAATCGTCGGCGCTCACCCGGGAGAATTCGCTCTCCCCGAGCTTGGCCAGCGCCGCCGCCTCGTCGTCGTCGGCAAGCACCCGCAAATCGATGCGCTGTGAGACGACGCCGTCCTCGACGTCGTGCACCGAGTAGGCGACATCGTCGGCCCAGTCCATCACCTGTGCTTCCAGGCACATTCGGTGCTGCGGCGCGCCCGCGCGCATCCATTCGGCGGCCTCGCGGTCCGCCTCGTAGAACCCGAACTTCCTTCTTCCTTTTCCAAGCCCACTGCCGCTGTACCACGGATATTTGGTGACCGCGTCCAGCGACGCGCGGCTGAGATTCAGCCCCGCGCTATTACCTTGCTCGTCAAGCACTTTGGGCTCGAGACTGGTCAGGATCCGGAAATTCTGGGCATTGCCTTCGAAACCGCCGTACTGGTAGGCGACCTCATCGAGTGCGCGCTCGCCGTTGTGCCCGTAGGGCGGGTGCCCGATGTCATGGGCCAGCCCGGCCAGCTCGACGAGATCGAGATCGCAGCCCAGCCCGATCGCCATGCCGCGCCCGATCTGCGCGACCTCCAGCGAATGCGTCAGCCGGGTGCGCGGGGTGTCACCTTCACGGGGCCCGACGACTTGCGTCTTGTCCGCCAAGCGCCGCAGCGCGGCACTGTGCAAGACGCGCGCCCGGTCCCGGGCGAAGTCGGTGCGATGCTGACCTTCGGTGCCCGGCAGACCCGCGGTCTTCGGCGCTTCGCCCACCCGCCGTTGACGGTCGAAGTCGTCGTATGGGTCTTGCAGGTTCGTGATCACCGACGCACAGTCTGCCAGGGAATGCCGGGAAGTGGCCTCGCTCTCCCCTACGGCGTTCCGCGGCTCGGGCTAGCTCGCCTCACGCCCTGCCGGCCGGCGTTGTCGCGGGGCTTAAATTGACCTATGCGCACTGCCCGCTTACTCGGCGTGATCCTGACAATGCTCATCACCGGGCTGCTGGTGGCACCGACGGCCGAAGCGCAGCCCCCGTTCCGGCTGCCGGGGTATGTCACCGACAACGCGGGCGCGCTATCGGTCTCCGGTCGCGCCGAGGTGAGCGCAGCGATCGACAAGCTCTACACCGACCGCCACATCCGGCTGTGGGTGGTCTATGTCGAAGACTTCTCCGGCCAGAGCGCGATGAACTGGACACAGCGCACGGTCCACGAAAGCGATTTGGGTACCTACGACGCGCTGCTCGCGGTGGCCACCACCGGGCGCGCCTATGCGTTCCTGGTGCCGTCCGGGGTGAAAGGCGTGACCCAAACCCAGGTGGACGACCTGCGCCATAACCGGATCGAACCCGATCTGCGCGACGGCGACTGGAGTGGTGCCGCGGTTTCCGCGGCGAATGGGCTTAACGCGACGCCGAATTCGTCGAGCCGCTTCTGGCTGCTGGGCACGCTCGGCGTGATCGTCCTCGCGGTAGTGGCCCTGATACTCGTCATGCGTTATCGCCGCCGGCGACGCCGCGCCGCCGAATTGGCCGCCGCGCGGCGAGTCGACCCCACCGACCCGACCGCGCTGGCCGCCGTGCCGCTGGGAGCGCTCGACGACCTGTCGCGCTCGATGGTGGTGGAGGTCGACAACGCGGTACGGACCAGCTCCAACGAGCTCGCCCTGGCGATCGACGAGTTCGGCGCCGAACGCACCGAGCCCTTCACCAAGGCCGTCGATAATGCCAAAGCAGCACTTTCCCGAGCCTTTACGGTGCGACAGCAACTTGACGACCACACACCCGAGACGCCCGAGCAGCAGCGCCAGCTGCTCACCCAGGTGGTCGTGTCGGCGGCCGGCGCCGACCGCGAACTAGAAGCCCAGACCGAGGCCTTCGAGCAGCTGCGGGACCTGGTGGTCAACGCCGCTTCGCGGCTCGACGCGCTGACCCAGCAGGTCGTCGAACTCACCACTCGCATCGAGCCGGCCGAACGGCGGCTGGCCGAGTTGAACAACGAATTCGGCCCTGCGGCACTGACTTCGGTGTCGGGCAATATCGCCGCCGCCACGCAGCGGCTGGCATTCGCCGACCGCAACATCGGCTCGGCCCGAACGCTGGCCGGCCAGGCGGTGAGTGGGCAGCAGAGCGGTTTGGTCGACGCGGTGCGGGCCGCCGAGTCGGCGCTCGGGCAAACCCGCGCGCTGCTCGATGCGGTGGACAACGCGGACAGCGACATCCGGCGTGCCGTCGAGCGGTTGCCGTCGGTGATGACCGACATCAAGGCGGGCATTGCGCACGCCACCGAGCAATTGCGAAGGCCGGACATCAAATCCGCGCATACCAGCGAGCTCGTCGCGGCCCGTGACGCCGCCACCAGAGCCGTCGACGCCGCCGGCGGTGGATCCGCCGATCCCCTGGGCACATTCGCTCAGCTGGCCAAGGCGGACTCCGACCTCAACCGGCAGTTGGCCACACTGGCCGAGGAACAGGCGGCCACCGATCGGCTTGCTCGGTCACTCGAACAGGCGTTGTTCACCGCCCAGGCGCGGGTGCGCGGCGTCTCGGAGTTCATCGACACCCGTCGCGGCAGCATCGGACCCGACGCTCGAACCCGGCTCGCCGAAGCCCAACGACATCTCGAAGCCGCACAAGATAAAAAGGCCACCGACCCGGCCGAGGCGATTGCCGACGCCAATGCGGCCTCGACACTGGCGGCCAACGCGCAGTCGCTGGCCAACGCCGACGTGATGTCCGCGCAGCGCGCCTACACCCGCCGCGGCGGCAACGACACCGGCGCGATGATCGGCGGGATCATCATCGGCGACCTCCTCAGCGGAGGAATGCGCGGCGGATTCGGCGGCTGGAGTCCCGCGTCGTTCGGCGGCTCTTCGAGCTCGTCGCCGGGCGGCGGATTCATGGGTGGCGGCGGACGGTTCTAAGACAGCGGTAGGGGCGCACCGATTCGGTGCGCCCCTACCGCTCGAAAGTGGGTTAGGCCCAGCTGGACCCGACGGCGCTGTCGGTGCTGGCCATGTTGTTGCCCGCGGACTGCACCTTCTGCCCGTGGGAGTTGGCCTGCTCGTAGATCACCTGGAAGTTACGACCCAACTGGGTGATGAACTCCTGGCAAGCCACCGAACCGGCACCGCCCCAAAAGTCCCCGGCAGCAAGCACATCGCGAACGATGGCCTGATGCTCGGCCTCCAGCGAAGCGGCCTGCGCGCGAATCAGCGCACCGTGCGCGTCCACATCTCCGAACTGGTAATTGATCGACATTGTCTACGTCCTCAAGTGTTGGGTAGCAGCGAGTTTCGCGGCTAGTGGCTGAGGGTCTGCTGCGAGGCCTGCTCTTGCGTCTCGTAGTTGTTCGCGTCACGGATCAAGCCGTCACGCACGCCGTGGAGCATGTTGACAATGTTGTTGAACGCCTGGTTCATCTGACCCATCGTGTCGTAGGAAGTCGCCTGAGCCTGACCACTCCAGCCCGCGCCGGCGATGTTCATCGACGACGACCACATCTTGCGAGCCTCGTCCGACACCGTCTGCGCGTGCATCTCAAAACGGCCCGCCATCGCACGCATCGCGTGCGGATCGGTCATAAAACGTGTTGCCATACCGCCTGTTCCTTAGCTACGCGGACTTAACCCACAGACGTGCCGGGACCTGTTGTCCGACAGTCTTTCTCTCTCACCCAGCCGCTGGAGAATGCGGTACAACGCTGCTGGCTCGCGGAACTTCGAAGCGAGGTTCGGCGTCGCCCCACTGCCCCCATTCCTTCTTTTCACTCATGCCGTCGACAGCCGCCTCTGAATCCGGCCCGTCGATCGACTTGTCATCGGCATCGGAGAGCTCTTCGCGCTCCGGCGCCCAATGGTCATAGTCGTCCGGCGGAACGGCCACACCCCAGCTGAGCGGGACCGTTAAGCGACCGAGCATGCCTGACTCACCCCGAACTGCCGCCACCGAATCGTCCGGCAGAGGTGAACCAAGAGGCAAAAGCATGACGCCCCCTTTCCACACCCGAAACTCTGTTCACACAGACCCCAACGGCGCGCTAATGGCCGCCGAGTATTTTTCATACTAAAGCAAACCAAAGGCCAATTGTTGGAAATTTCTGGTTCTTGGCGCCGTTAAACACGAAAATTCGGCGACGCGGGAACCCCCGACCGCGATCGTCGGGGAGCCGGTCGATCGCGGCATGGACGGACGCAACTGCGAGGGCGACACGCCCGAGCGAACCAATCGCTTGGCTTGGGTGCGAAAAATGTTGCTCGGCAGCGATTCTGCGGAAAATCCGCAGGCGCGTTCACGAGCGTCTTCGCCCGCGACCTCAGCCTGATGGCAATTGGCCCGAGCTTGCCGGACCCGACAACTGGACCTGCGCCCAACGAGGTCGCTACTTGCGGTACGCATGTTCTTGGTGAGCATTGCGTACGTCGGAATCATTCGCTGTCGCAAACCGTACCTAATAGTTTGATTAAGCGTGTAACCAATGAATAGGTGTTTGCAACATGTTGAGAAATTTGCGCGCACCCGATTCGATGGTTTGGGGTGCTTCGGCAATTGCCGCCGGGCCCTCTCAGGCGCCCTTGCGGGGCACCACCTTGGGCCGGGACTGCACCACATGGGGCGGACTGGCCCCGGCGCGGCCCACCATTCCGGTCGGCTTGTCATCCCCCGGCCCCGTCCGCGCCGGCATGGGCATGCCAGCGGGTCGGGCCGGCTGCGCCACGGCGCCGGGCACTGCCGCCGCCGAGCTGACGATCGGCGCCGGCGTCGACCCCTGCCACACCGAGGGCACCGATATCGCTCCCACCAACCGCGCCCTGCCCAGACTCGCCGAGATATTCGAGCCCCAGCCCCCGCTGCTGCCGAGCACGTTCGTCCCCGGGGCGGTCGAACTGACGTATTGCGACGGATTGCCGGCGGCCATGTTCGTGGCACCGGCCAACGACGTGGCCGGCGCGGTGCCTTGCGCCAGCGCCATCATCGGCGTCAACGCGCTCGCCGGGTACATCCCGATCTGGGCCACCGACATCAACGACGACACCGGCGCCGACGAAACTATCGATCCCACCTGGGTCAGCGCGGATTGAATTGCGGTCGCCGCCGACGAGAAGCCCGGGCCGAATATTTGACCGCCCACCGACGACAATGCCCCGGCAAATTGCGACGTCAAACTGCTCAGCGGCGTCGTCAGCAATCCCGCCAAACTCGACGGTGCCGAGCTGATCGACGGCAACGCCGACATCACCGATTGCGCCCCCGCGTGATACCCGAACATGGCCATCACATCCTGAAGCCACATCTCGATGTATTCGAATTCGGTGGCCGCAATTGCCGCGGTGTTCTGGCCCAGAATGTTCGTCGCGATCAATGTCATCAGCTGAACACGATTTGCTGCTATCGCGGCGGGCGGCACCGTCGCCGCGAATGCCCCCTCGTACGACATCGCCGCCACCCGCGCCTGCATGGCCGACATGGAGGCGTGCGCCGCCGCGCCATGCAACCACTGCAGGTACGGACCTGCCGCCTGTGCCATCGACTCCGCTGACGGACCCGTCCACTGCCCATTCGATGCCAGGCCCGAGACCACCGAGTCGAAGGACGACGCCGACGCCCACATGTCGGCGGCCAACCCGTCCCATGCCGCGGCAGCCGCCATCAGCGGCCCGGACCCGGCACCGGCGTACATCAGGGCCGAATTGATCTCCGGCGGAAAAAACGCAAAATCCAGAACCATCTACACCTCGACACGCCCAGCCGTTTCTACGGCCTCGCAACTGCACCCCGACAGTCATTACAGCGAATGGACACTGCTTATAAGACTAAAGCCGAATAGTAGGGGAACACCACACCAAGATTGCCGCGTTCGTCCAAATGGCCGGATTGCGGGCCGCTAGGCGCCCTTGAGCCGAACCGCCAGGTAGTCGGCGACGGCGTCCATCGACACCCGCTCCTGCGTCATCGCGTCGCGGTCACGCACGGTGACGGCGTTGTCTTCCAGCGAGTCGAAATCGACCGTCACGCAGAATGGCGTCCCGACCTCGTCCTGGCGCCGATAACGGCGTCCGATCGCGCCGGCGTCGTCGAAATCGATGTTCCAGGACTTCCGCAGCTCGGCGGCCAGGTCTCGGGCCTTGGGGCTCAAGTCGGCGTGGCGGGACAACGGCAGCACGGCCGCCTTGACCGGGGCCAGCCGCGGGTCGAGGCGAAGCACCGTGCGCTTGTCCACGCCACCCTTGGCGTTCGGGGCTTCGTCCTCGGCGTACGCATCGACCAAAAACGCCATGAACGACCGGGTCAGGCCGGCGGCGGGTTCGATCACATACGGCGTGTACCGGGTGTCGCTGACCTGGTCGTAGAAGGACAGATCGACGCCGGAATGCTTTGCGTGCGTTGATAAGTCGAAGTCAGTGCGGTTTGCGACGCCTTCCAGCTCACCCCACGGATTGCCTTGGAAACCGAATTTGTATTCGATGTCGACGGTGCGGTCGGAATAGTGCGACAGCTTGTCTTTGGGGTGTTCGTACAGGCGCAGGTTCTCCGGGTCGATACCGAGGTCGATGTACCACTGCTGCCGGGTGTCGATCCAGTACTGGTGCCATTCCTTGGCGGTGGATGGCTCGACGAAGAACTCCATCTCCATCTGCTCGAACTCGCGGGTGCGGAAGATGAAGTTGCCCGGGGTGATCTCGTTGCGGAAGCTCTTGCCGATCTGGCCGATGCCGAACGGCGGCTTGCGCCGCGCGGTCGTCACCACGTTCGCGAAGTTGACGAAGATGCCCTGCGCGGTCTCCGGCCGCAGGTAGTGCAGCCCCTCCTCGGTCTCGATCGGGCCGAGGTAGGTCTTGAGCATCATGTTGAATTCGCGCGGCTCGGTCCACTGACCGGGCTCCCCGGTCTCCGGGTCGCGGATATCGGCCAGCCCGTTGGGCGGCGGATGCCCGTGCTTGGCCTCGTAGGCCTCGATCAGGTGGTCGGCGCGGTAGCGCTTGTGGGTGATCAGCGACTCCACCAGCGGGTCGTGGAACACCTCTACGTGCCCCGAAGCCACCCACACCTGCCGCGGCAGGATGATCGACGAGTCGAGTCCCACGACGTCGTCGCGGCCGGTGACCACCGCGCGCCACCACTGCCGCTTGATGTTCTCTTTGAGTTCCACGCCCAGCGGCCCGTAGTCCCAGGCCGACTTGGTGCCGCCGTAGATCTCGCCGGAGGGGAAGACGAATCCGCGCCGTTTGGCTAGGTTAACGACGGTGTCGATGACGGACGCCACGGGGTGGTCCACTCCCTTTCCGGATTACTGCGACGCGCGGGGCGGCGAATCGTCGCCCGCGAAACCTCAGCAATGGTATCGACCGACCCGGGGTCTTTGACATGCGTCATCATGCATGTGACAGTGGATGTCGTTCCCTACAGTGGGGCACTGGCAGGTACCCGGCACTTCTCAAGGTGATGACTCTCGCATGGTGATGCCCTCAACGCCGACCGCCGCCCATGGCTCCGCGTCGGACCCGGGCGCCCACCGGCACACCCAGGCGGCAGCCGGCGAGCACTCCCCGTTCGCCGAGTATCCGGTACCGCCGTCGCGCGAAATTCTCGACGCCGCCGGTGAGCTGTTGCGCGCGCTGGCCGCACCCGTGCGCATCGCCATCGTGCTGCAACTACGCGAATCCCAGCGCTGCGTGCACGAGCTGGTCGACGCGCTGGGCGTGCCGCAACCGCTGGTCAGCCAGCATTTGAAGATTCTCAAGGCAGCCGGGGTGGTCGCCGGGGAACGATCCGGCCGCGAGGTGCTGTACCGGCTGGCCGACCACCACCTGGCGCACATCGTCGTCGACGCCGTCGCCCATGCCAGCGAGGACACACCATGACAGGACCCAGCGTCCGTTCCACCCGGCAGCGGACGGCGATTTCCACGCTGTTGGAGACCCTCGACGAATTCCGCTCCGCCCAGGAGCTGCACGACGAGCTGCGCCGCCGCGGCGAGAACATCGGGCTGACCACGGTCTACCGGACGCTGCAATCCATGGCGACGGCGGGAATGGTCGACACGCTGCGCACCGACACCGGCGAGTCGGTCTACCGCCGCTGCTCGGAGCACCATCACCACCACCTGGTGTGCCGCCACTGCGGGTCCACGATCGAGGTGGGCGACCACGAAGTCGAGGAGTGGGCGGAGCAAGTGGCCGCCAAACATGGCTATTCCGAGGTCAGCCACACCATCGAGATCTTCGGCACCTGCTCGGACTGCGGCTAACTGATCGTGAGCTCAGGCCGTCAGCACGCGCCGTATCTGGGCGCCCGTATCGAGCACCAGCAGGATCAGGGTGCGCAGGGCGTCGTCGGTTAGGCCCGCACCGGGAAAGTTGTATCGCAGCATCACGTCCGCGGTTTTGGATCCACCCTTGCCGGAGTTGCGCTGTGCGGCCTTGTCGCTGATCTTCTCGACCAGCGTCACATTGCCGAAGTTGCTGTCATGCGCCTGCTTGGCGACTTGATCGCTGAGCTTCTTGGTCAGCGGCAGATCCCACGCCACGATCTGGGTGAGCGACACCAGGTCTAGTCCCTCGGCGATGTTCACCACCCGCAACGACGCGAACGTCGCGTCGTGGTGCACGGTCAGCCCACCGTCGGGTTCGTCGTCGACCGGCAACACGTCGCGGAGAATCGACCCCAGGCGCTCCTGCAGGGATGGCATCAGGCACTCCCAAACCGTCGGTTGCGGTCCGCATATTCAACGCAGGCCGCCCACAGGTCGCGACGGTCGTAGTCGGGCCACAGCTTGTCTTGAAAGATGTATTCGGCGTAGGCCGCCTGCCACAGCATGAAATTGCTGGAGCGCTGCTCCCCCGAGGTCCGCAGAAAAAGATCCACGTCGGGGATGTCGGGCCGCTGCAAGTGCTGTGCCACCGTCGCCTCGGTGATGCGCTCCGGGTTGAGCCGCCCGCCGACAGCCAATCGTGCGATTTCCTTTGTGGCTTCGGCGATTTCGGCGCGGCCGCCGTAGTTGACGCAGTAGTTGACGGTGATGACGTCGTTGCCCCTCGTCATGTCCTCCGCGATCGCCAATTCATTGATCACGCTGCGCCACAGGCGTGGCCGCGAACCGACCCAGCGGATCTTGACCCCCATCGCGTTGAGGTTGACACGGCGCATGCGCACCACGTCACGGTTGAAGCCCATCAGGAAGCGGACCTCCTCGGGGGAACGCTTCCAGTTTTCGGTGGAGAAGGCGTAGAGGCTGAGCCACTTGACCCCGATTTCGATTGCCCCGCAGACGACGTCGATGACGACCGCCTCGCCCGCCTTGTGGCCGTCGGTCCGGGTCAGTCCCTGCTGGGTGGCCCAGCGGCCGTTGCCGTCCATCACGATGGCCACATGGTTGGGCAATCGATCCGCCGGGATCCGCGGCGCGACCGCCTTCGAAATGTGCTGCGGTGGCCGGCTCGGGCCGCCGTCGGCAGCGGGCGGCAGTTCGGGGAACGCCACCGGCCACGTCGACTTGTCGGGAAATGTCGGATAGCCGTCGGGCGCAGCGGGCAGTTGCGGGAAGTCGGTGGACTTCAGCTTGCGCTCGTGGTTCCTAGCCACACGCCTCATCCTGCCCGATCAGCGCTGCGCGCCGATCGGCGATCGTCCGGTCCACCCGATAATTACGCTCCACCAGCGGCAACGTCTTGAGCTGGCGTTCCAGATGCCATTGCAGGTGGGCGGCCACCAATCCGCTGACATGGCTGCGGTGGGACTGCGGCGTCGCCTCGGCGGCTGCCCAATCGCCATCGTGCAGCGCGGACATCAGTTCCAGCACGCCCAGCGGCGGCGTGGTCGAACCCGCAGGCCGGCAGTGGCCGCAGACGCTGCCCCCGGCGGCGATGTGAAATGCGCGATGCGGGCCGGGTGTGGCGCAGCGGGCGCATTCGGTCAGCGCCGGCGCCCAGCCGGCGATGCCCATGGCCCGCAGCAGGTAGGCGTCCAGGAGCAGGTCACGGGGGCGGTGCCCGTCGGCCACCGCCCGCAGCGCGCCCACCGTGAGCCGGTGCAGCGCCGGGGCGGGCGCCCGCTCCTCACCGGCGAGGCGTTCGGCGGTTTCCAGCATCGCGCACCCGCAGGTGTACCGGCCGTAGTCGCTGACGATGTCGGTGGCGAACGCGTCGATCGCGACGACCTGGGTGACGATGTCGAGATTGCGGCCGGGATGCAGCTGCACATCGATGTGCGCGAACGGCTCCAGCCGCGCGCCGAATTTGCTGCGGGTGCGGCGCACCCCTTTGGCCACCGCGCGGACCAACCCGTGGTCGCGGGTCAGCAGGGTGACGATCCGGTCGGCTTCGCCGAGCTTGTGCTGGCGCAGCACTACCGCTCGGTCTCGATACAGCCGCATCTCAATAGTTTTGCACCCCGCCGCGACATCTCCGGTATCCGCGCCGGATAGTCTCGTACCCCGTGATCGGCGCTCCTGAGTCCGCTTCTGGGTCCCCTTCGGGGTCCGCTTCCGGATCCCGCGGCACGCGCCTGCCCACACTCACTGACCTGCTTTATCAGCTGGCCAGCCGCTCGGTGACCTCCGACACATTGGTGCGCCGTTCGCTGCACGCGATCGACGCCAGCCAATCCACGCTGAACGCATTCCGGGTGGTGCTGACCGAGTCGGCCCTGGCCGACGCCGCCGAAGCCGACCGGCGACGCGCCGCCGGCGACACAGCGCCGTTGCTGGGCGTCCCGATCGCGGTCAAGGACGACGTCGACGTTGCCGGCGTGCCCACCGCCTTCGGCGCCGACGGCTACGTCGGGCCCGCCGCCCAGGACGCCGAGGTGGTTCGCCGCCTCAAAGCCGCCGGGGCCGTCATCGTCGGTAAGACCAACACCTGCGAACTGGGACAGTGGCCGTTCACCAGCGGGCCCGGGTTCGGGCACACCCGCAACCCGTGGTCGCGGCGGCACACCCCGGGCGGATCGTCGGGCGGCAGCGCGGCCGCGGTGGCCGCCGGCCTGGTCACCGCGGCGATCGGCTCCGACGGCGCCGGCAGCGTCCGCATCCCCGCGGCCTGGACACACCTGGTCGGCATCAAGCCACAGCGCGGCCGCATCTCCACCTGGCCGTTGCCGGAGTCGTTCAACGGGATCACCGTCAACGGCGTGCTGGCCCGCACGGTGGCCGACGCGGCGCTGGTGCTCGACGCCGCGTCCGGGAATGTCGAGGGCGATCGGCACAAGCCCGCCCCGATCAGGGCATCCGACTACGTCAGCATCGCGCCCGGGCCGCTGAACATCGCGCTGTCAACCCGGTTCCCGTTCACCTTCTTTCGGGCCAAGCTGCATCCCGAGATCCTGACCGCGACCCGCGCCGTGGGCAAGCAACTCCAATTGCTCGGCCACACCGTCGTTTCCGGTAACCCGGACTACGGCGTGCGGTTGGGGTGGGACTTTCTGGCGCGCTCGACCGCGGGGCTGCGGGAATGGGAGGAGCGGCTGGGCGACGGCGTGGCCCTGGACCCCCGCACCGTGTCGAACCTGCGGATGGGACATGTGCTGGGACAGGCGATCCTGCGCAACGCGCGCCTGCACGAAGGCGCGCTGCAGCATCGGGTGGGCTCGATCTTCGACATCGTCGACGTGGTGGTGGCACCGACGACCGCGCAGCCGCCCCCGCTGGCGCGAGCCTTCGACCGGTTGAGCGGCTTCGGCACCGACCGCGTGATGGTCAAGGCGTGCCCGGTGACGTGGCCGTGGAATCTGCTGGGCTGGCCGTCTATCAACGTGCCCGCGGGGTTCACCTCGGACGGCTTGCCGATCGGCGTGCAACTGATGGGACCGGCCAACAGCGAACCCATGCTGATCTCACTGGCCGCCGAGCTGGAGGCCGTCTGCGGCTGGGCGGCCAAGCAGCCGAAGGTGTGGTGGGAGCACGAGCACGGCCAACCACGGGATTGAGACGCGCTAGAAGCCCAGCCGCCCAAGCTGTTTGGGGTCGCTCTGCCAGTTCTTGGCGACCTTGACCCGCAGGTCGAGATAGACCTTGGTGCCCAGCAGCTTCTCGATCTGGCCGCGCGCCACGGTCCCCACTTCCCGCAATCGGGCTCCGCCCTTGCCGATGATGATGCCCTTCTGGCTGTCCCGCTCGACATAGAGCAGCGCATACACGTCGATCAGGTCGTCGCGGCCCTCGCGCGGAGTGACTTCGTCGATCACCACCGCCAGCGAATGCGGAAGCTCGTCGCGCACTCCCTCCAGGGCGGCCTCACGGATCAGCTCGGCCATCAAAATCTCTTCGGGCTCGTCGGTCAGCTCGCCGTCGGGGTAATACGCCGGGCCGGTGGGCAGTGCGGCGACCAGCACGTCGATCAGCAGGTCGACCTGGGTGCCGGCCACCGCCGACACCGGGACGATCTCGGCCGAACCGTCGACGAGCTCACTGACCGCGACCAGCTGTGCGGCCACCCGGTCCTTGGGCACCTTGTCGATCTTGGTGACGATGACGACGAGGGTTGTCTTGGGTGCGACCGAACGAATCTGGTCGACGATCCAGCGGTCTCCGGGGCCGATCCTCTCGTCGGCCGGGATGCACAGCCCGATGACGTCGACTTCGGAGTAGGTGTCGCGGACCAAGTCGTTCAGCCGCTTGCCCAGCAGGGTGCGCGGCCGGTGCAATCCCGGGGTGTCGACCAGGATGATCTGGAAGTTCTCCCGGTGCACGATGCCGCGGATGGTATGCCGGGTGGTCTGCGGGCGCTTCGAGGTGATCGCCACCTTGCTGCCGACCAGAGCATTGGTCAGCGTCGACTTTCCGGTATTCGGCCGGCCGACCAAACACACGAAGCCCGAACGGAATTCGTTCATAGCGGGGTACCGGCGCGGTCGGTGAGGATGATCGCCGCGGTCGGACTGAGCTCGCGCACCGCGGCGATGCCCGCGTCGTCGGCCGACCCTGCGACCAGCACGGCGGCCTCCAGGTCCGTCGCCCCGCTGGATACGGCCGCGGCCACCGCGGCCTGCAATCCGGTCAGCCGCAGCGCCGACAAGTCCACTGGCGCAGCCGCATACGTGCGGCCGTCGACGTCTCTCACCGACGCTCCGCTGCCGGCCGCCGCGCGCGCCAGCACCACCAGCTTCTCGTCCTCGGGGTCGAGCTGCTCAGCCATAATGCGTGTCCTCAAACTCGTGGTCCTCCGGTTCGACCGGGCTGAGCAGAACGGTGCCGATCCGCAGCCGGCCGCGATGGTCGGGGCCGCCCTCGGCGCGTAGCCGCAAGCCGTGCGAGACCACCTCGGCGCCGGGCAGCGGAACCCGGCCCAATTCCAGTGCCAGCAGGCCGCCCACCGTATCGACGTCGAGGTCGTCGTCGAATTCCACGCCGTACAGTTCGCCGACGTCTTCGATGGGCAGCCGCGACGACACCCGGAAGTGCTTGTCGCCCAAGTCTTCTATCGGAGCCGTCTCTTCCTGGTCGTACTCGTCGGCAATCTCTCCGACGATTTCCTCCAGCACGTCTTCGATGCTGACCAGGCCGGCAATCGCGCCGTACTCGTCGACGAGCAGCGCCATGTGATTGCGGTCGCGCTGCATTTCACGCAGCAGCGCATCCAACGGCTTGGAGTCCGGCACGAACACCGGCGGGCGCATGATCTCCGACACCCTGGTGTCGCGGCCACCATCGGCAGCCAAAAATGCCTGCTGGACAAGGTCTTTCAGATATACCACCCCGACGACGTCGTCGACGTTCTCGCCGATCACCGGGAGGCGGGAATGCCCGCTGCGCACGGCCAAGTTCGTCGCTTGGCTGGCGAATTTGTCGCTTTCGATCCAGATCATCTCGGTCCGCGGCACCATCACCTCACGCGCCGGGGTGTCACCGAGTTCGAACACCGACTCGATCATCCGGCGCTCGTCGGCGGCCACCACGCCGCGCTGCTGGGCCAGGTCGACGACCTCGCGCAGCTCGATCTCGGATGCGAACGGGCCATTGCGTAAACCGCGACCCGGTGTGAGCGCGTTACCCAGCACCACCAGCAGCCGGCTGATCGGCATCAACAGCGACGAGATCACCTGCAGCGGAAGGGCTGTCACCAGCGAAATGGAGTACGCATGCTGGCGCCCGAGGGTCCGCGGGCCCACTCCGATGACGACGAAGCTGGTCACCACCATGATGGTCGCGGCGCCGAACACCGCCCAGTTCAGGCCGAAGTTGTCGTACAGGAACACCACGAGCAGCACGGTCGCGGTGACCTCACAGATCATGCGCAGCAGCACCACCAGGTTGATGTAGCGCGGTCGGTCGGACATCACCTTCGACAGGGCCCGAGCCCCGGGCCGCTCATCGCGCACCAGCTCGGCCACCCGAGCCACCGAGACCGTGCTAATCGCGGCGTCGATCGCCGCGAAAGCCCCGCCCAGACCGATCAACGCGATCGCGACGAGCAGCTGGAATAAGCCGCTCAATGGTGCGAATGCCTTGACTCGGCCGCAGACTTGTCGGTGGCGTCGCCGCTTTTGTTCCAACGATTGAGCAACCCCGCGATAACGACAACCGCCATCACCAACAACCCGTACCGCACTCCCCACGGCCACCAAGGTTGGGCGGCTGGCGCGGGTTGGGCGGGCTGAGTGGGCTCCCCGCGAACGGCCAGCGCCGTCAAGAAGTCGCCGTTGTCGGTCGGCCCGAAGCCGGGCAGCGACTGGGTCTTGGTCACCCTGATTTGCACGCCGCTGGCGGGATCGGCGACCTGACCCCAGGCCAAGGTGGAGTCGTCGAGCAGGAAGGCGTCCTGGCTGCCCGCGGGTTCGCTGTCGTCGTGCCCTACCACCGCCACTTGGCCGACCTGCACGATCTGGTTGTCGGCGGGGATATCGGCCATGACGCTCTGGTACAGCGTCGGGGGCGCGTACCCCGGCGGCGGTGGGCCCTGGAAGTTGTCCGGCGGTACGAAGGCCCCGCCGTAGAAGCTGCCCGACGCCAGATAGCTGTCGCCGACCGCGGTGAACGGGACCAGGCCAACGGTGGCGGCATCGAGCACGATCCGGCCACCGGCCGGCAGGTACGCCTCGCGGGACGCGCCGTCGTAGGTGTAGCGGAAGGTCATCGCCTGACTGAGCGGGTTGTACAGGGTCGGGCGGTGATACTCGTCGTAGTCGACGTAGTCCCAGTGCCGGGGACGGACCAGCGCCTGGTTGTCGGCCTTGACGAGGTCAATGTTGTCGCTGTGGGCGCTGACGACGTTCTGCACCTGCTGGTTGAAGTCCGTCTGGGTCGGCGGCTTCGGTGGATCGGCGGGATTGAGCCGGGCCACGGGTGCGGCCTTGGCAGCCGCGACCGCCTGCGGTGGCGCGTCCAGCTTCTTCGGCGGTGCAAGCACGGCCACGTTTCTTGGCGCCCCCGGGGACGGCGGATTGATCTTCGGGGTCTGCACCGGGACCGGTGCCGGGCGGGTGGAAGTCGGCAGGGGCAACGGCGGAGGCTCAGGAACGTACACCGGCACGGTGCTCGAGGGCGCCGGGGCCGGCCGGGGCGCCGGGGCGTTGCACACGTTCGCGGTGTGATAGGCATTCACATAAAACAGACAGTGCTGGCAGGACACGGGGTTTGACCCCTCGCCGGCGCACGGAGACGCCTGTGCCACACCGGGCGCGACGGCCAGCACCGTCAACGGCGCCAAAGCTATGGCGGCTGAAACCGCAATTCCGAATGCTCTCTTGAACGGGCTCAATTGTCGAAATACCTTGACTTGTCCAGCAACCGGCGGTCTTTCTCATCCTGCCGGTCGTAGTGGTACGCCTCGACCTGTTCGGCTACCCACTCTTCGAGAAGTCGCCCCTGTAGAGCGAACATCTCCTTCTCCTCGTCGGGCTCGGCGTGGTCGTAGCCGAGCAGGTGAAGCACGCCGTGAATTGTCAACAGCGCCAACTCATGTCCCAGACTGTGGCCCGCCGCGGCAGCCTGCTCGGCCGCGAACTCCGGACACAACACGATGTCGCCCAGCATCGACGGCCCCGGCTCGGGCGCGTCCGGACGGCCGCCCGGCTCGAGCTCGTCCATCGGGAAGCTCATCACGTCAGTCGGGCCGGGCAGGTCCATCCAGCGCATGTGCAGGTCGGCCATCGCTGCGGTGTCCAGCAGCACCATCGACAGCTCGGCGACCGGATTGACGTCCATTTTGGCGATGACGAACCGCGCGACGCTCACCAATTCCGTTTCGGAGACGTCGATGCCCGATTCGTTCGACACTTCAATGGTCATGGGCTGCTCACCGCACACTCATCGGCGATTTCGTGTTCCGGATGCCCGCCGAGCGGCCCGATTCATCCCGGAGTCCGGGTCCTCGTGGCGAGCGTAAGCATCGACGATCTCGGAGACCAGCCGGTGGCGGACCACATCCGCGCTGGTCAGTTCGGCAACCTCGATGTCGTCGACGTCATCGAGAATGTCTACCGCCGACCTCAGGCCAGATTTGGCGCCCCCCGGCAGGTCGATCTGGGTGATATCGCCGGTGACGACCATCTTGGAGCCGAAGCCCAGCCGGGTGAGGAACATCTTCATCTGCTCGGGCGTGGTGTTCTGCGCCTCATCGAGAACGATGAAAGCGGAGTTAAGGCTGCGTCCACGCATATATGCGAGCGGCGCGACCTCGATCACCCCGGCCGACATCAGCTTGGGGATCAGCTCGGGATCCATCATGTCGTAGAGCGCGTCATACAGCGGCCGCAGATACGGGTCGATCTTCTCGCTCAGCGTGCCCGGCAGAAAGCCAAGGCGCTCACCGGCTTCCACCGCCGGACGGGTCAGGATGATGCGGGTGACCTGCTTGCTCTGTAGCGCGTTGACCGCCTTGGCCATGGCGAGATAGGTCTTGCCGGTACCGGCCGGCCCGATGCCGAACACGATGGTGTGGGCGTCGATGGCGTCGACGTAGCGCTTCTGATTGAGCGTCTTGGGCCGGATCGTCTTGCCGCGGCGCGACAGGATGTCCAGCGTCAGCACCTCGGCCGGTGACTCGTTGCCGGTGCCGACCAGCATGGCGACGCTGTGGCGCACCACCTCGGGCGTCAACGGCTGACCGTTGGCCACGACGGCGACCAGCTCGGAGATCACCCGCTCGGCGAGCGCGACGTCGGCCGGTTCGCCCGACAGCGTGACGGCGTTGCCGCGAACATGCAGGTCGGCGCTGAGTATCCGTTCGAGGGCGCGCAAATTCTCGTCTGCCGAACCCAGCAGGCCCACGACGAGATCGGGAGGAATGTCGATGCTGCTGCGAACCTGAGCGTCGGCCTGCAGGGCCCCAGCTGCGTCAGCAGCGTTGGTCTCGCGTGGCGTCACGTGGTTTCCGGTGCCTGCCTTCTCGGCTCGTCAGGGGTAGTTCGAATGCCTCAGTCTACGCCGGGGGCTCCGCCTGGTCAGCCGCGAGCGGCCCAGGCGGCCCGACCTCGACGGTTTGCTCCCATCGCGCAGTGAGCACGCCGAGGGAGCCCAGGGCCACCGCGGCGGCCGTCGAGGTCCGCAGTACCTGCGGGCCCAGCCGTATCGCGACCGCGCCCGCGCCGGTCAGCGCGGCCAGTTCATCCGGCGCGATACCTCCCTCGGGACCGACCACGACGAACAGCGAGCTCGCCCGCGCCACAGCAGCATGCGCGATCCGCTCGGTCGCCGACTCGTGCAACACCAATACCGCCGCGCCGGCGGCCACTTCGTCGCGGATCCGCTCTGCCAGCGCCGCCGTCGACAACACACCGTCAACCGGTGGGATGTGCGCCCGCCGCGATTGCCGGGCCGCCGAGCGGACCACAGCACGCCAGCGGCGCAGACCCTTCTCGACACGGGCCCCCTGCCAGCTGGCCACGCATCGGGCCGCCTGCCAGGGCAAAAACGCGTCGGCGCCGGCCTCGGTGGCCAATTCGATCGCCAACTCCGAGCGCTCCGACTTGGGCAGCGCCTGCACCACCGTCACCGGCGGCTTCGGTGGATCGACGCTCCAGCGGTCCAGCACCCGGGCACGTAACCCGTCGCGCCCGGACTGCTCGACCACGCAGCGGGCCAAGCCGCCGGCGCCGTCGCCGAGCACCAATTCCTCCCCGGATCGGATCCGGCGCACCGTCGCGGCGTGAAATCCCTCCTCGCCGTCGACGACCGCCAGTTCACCGGTGTCGGGCAGTGCTTCGATGTAGAACAGCGTCGCCACCATGTGCAGGGGCCCCCAGAAGTGGCGTTAGCGGCCGGTGAAGGTCTCGCGCAGGCGGCTGAACAGCCCACCGCCGCTGTGCGTCGAGCGGACCTCGGGCACGTCGCGGGTGCGGCGGTTCTTCAGCTCCCGCAACAGGTCGCTGTCGTGGTTGTCCAGCCGGGTGGGAACGACCACCTCGACGTGGACGTGCAGGTTGCCGCGGGTGGCCGCGCGCAGTTGAGGCATCCCGTGGCCGCGCAGCGTGATGATCGAACCCGGTTGCGTGCCAGGCGGAATGGTGATCTCGCTCATGCCATCGAGGATGGCGTCGACGCTGAGCGTGGCGCCGAGCGCGGCGTCGACCATCGGCACCGACACCGTGCAGTGCAGGTCGTCGCCGTCGCGGACGAAGATGTCGTGGGCCTGCTCATGGACCTCCACGTACAGGTCACCGGCCGGCCCTCCCCCGGGCCCGACCTCACCCTGAGCGGCCAGCCGAACCCGCATGCCGTCGCCGACACCGGCGGGAATCTTGACGTTGATCTCCCGGCGGGCCCGTACCCGGCCATCGCCCACACACTGATGGCAGGGGTCGGGGATGACCAGGCCGACGCCGCGGCAGGTGGGGCACGGCCGCGACGTCACCATCTGGCCCAGCAGCGAGCGCTGCACCGACTGCACCTCACCGCGGCCGCCGCAGGTGTCGCAGGGAATCGGCGCGGAATCGCCGTTGGTGCCCTTGCCCTGACAGCGGTCACACAACACCGCGGTGTCGACGGTGACCTGCTTGGTCACGCCGGTCGCGCACTCCTCGAGGTCCAGCCGCATCCGCAGCAACGAGTCCGAGCCCGGCCGAACCCGGCCGATCGGACCGCGGGACGTCCCACCCCCACTGAAGCCGCCACCGAAGAAGGCTTCGAACACGTCGCCCAGACCGCCGAAGCCGCCAAATCCGCCGGCCCCCGCGGCCGCGCCTTCCAGCGGGTCACCGCCCAGGTCGACGATCCGGCGCTTCTCGGGATCGCTCAGCACCTCGTAGGCGGCGCTGATCTCCTTGAACTTCGCCTGCGCGGCCTCATCGGGGTTGATGTCGGGGTGCAGCTCGCGCGCCAGCTTCCGGTACGCGCGTTTGATCTCGGCATCGCCGGCGTTCCTGCTCACGCCGAGCAGCCCGTAATAGTCGCGTGCCACGCCTGACCTTTCTGGGCCCTTTTAAGGCCGCGTTACCACGTCTGTCCACAAACTCTGCGGGTGCACGCTCATCGAGCACCCAGGACTTCGCCAATATAAAGAGCAACCGCGGCTACGCTGGCGATAGTTCCCGGATAGTCCATCCGCGTGGGCCCCAACACACCCATGCCGCCGTACACGGTGTCCATCGTGCCGTACACGGTAGACACCATCGACGTGCCCGCCATTTGCTCGGCTTCCGTCTCATGACCGATGCGCACCGTCACCTTGCCGGCTTCCTGCTGTGCCGCCAGCAATCGCAGCACCACCACCTGCTCCTCGAGAGCCTCGAGAATGGATCGCAGCGACCCGCCGAAGTCCGCGGCGTTGCGGGTCAGGTTGGCGGCGCCGCCCATCAGTAGGCGCTCTTCGGTGTGCTCGACAAGCGACTCCAGGAGCACCGTCGCCGACCGGCCGACCGCGTCGCCCAACCCGCCGGTGCCGCCCAACTGCTGAGTCAGCTCGGCCACCGCGACCGAGGCCGCCGTCAGCTTCTTGCCCTCCAGGGCCTGGCCGAGCATCTCCCGCAGCTGCGAGAGCTGATGCTCGTCGATGACGTCGCCGAGCTCGACGATGCGCTGATCCACCCGCCCGGACGACGTGATGACCACCATCAACAGCCGCGCCGGCGTCAGCGCGATCACTTCCAGATGCCGAACCGTCGACGTCGACAACGTCGGGTACTGCACCACCGCCACCTGGCGGGTCAGCTGAGCCAGCAGCCGCACCGCCCGGCGCAACACGTCGTCGAGGTCCACGCCGGATTCCAGGAAGTTTTGGATCGCCCGCCGCTCGGCCGACGACAACGGCTTGACGTCGTCGATCCGGTCCACGAACTCGCGGTAGCCCTTCTCGGTGGGCACTCGCCCGGAGCTGGTGTGCGGCTGGGTGATGTAGCCCTCGGCCTCGAGCACCGCCATGTCGTTGCGGATGGTGGCGCTGGACACCCCGAGGTTGTGCCGCTCGACGAGCGACTTCGAACCGATGGGTTCCTGGGTGGAAACGAAGTCGGCGACGATGGCGCGCAGCACCTCGAAGCGACGGTCGTCAGCACTGCCCATCCGATCCCACCTCCTTGATCGTGTCCATTTTACGGTCTCACGACGCGCTGACCCGCCATCAGCAAGCGTCCGCCGCGCGCAGCCGATCATTTTGCGGCTAGCCTGTCCAGCATGTATCCGTCGGGCCTCGACGACGCAGCGGGGAAGATCCGCAAATGATTTTCAAGGGCGTACGCGACGGTAAGCCCTACCCCGAGCACGGGCTGACCTATCGGGACTGGTCCCAGATCCCGCCCCAGCAGATCCGGCTCGACGAATTGGTCACCACGACCACGGTGCTGGCCCTGGACCGGCTGCTCTCGGAGGACTCCACCTTCTACGGCGATCTGTTCCCACACGCGGTCCGCTGGCGGGGCATCATCTATCTCGAGGACGGCCTGCACCGTGCGGTGCAGGCCGCGCTGCGGAATCGCACGGTGTTCCATGCCCGGGTCTACGACATGGATGTACCGCTGAGCCAGCAGACCCAGGGATCCGGTTCGACCTTCGGGCATTAGCCGGTCACGTTTGCGCGTCGCCGGGTGTCGACGTAGTGAGGGCCAACAAGGTCCGCACCGTGACTATTCGGGAGGTTCGCCATGTCCCGGCTTCAGGGAGTCTCCGACCGCGACGCCAGCCTGAGCGCCAAGATCGCCTTCTTCTTCACCAAACGCAAACTCGCACAGATGGCCGGCCTCGAAACGGCCGGCATGCTCGAACCGCTGCGGTTGTACGCCCACATCCCCAAGTTGCTCAGCGCCTACGGCAAGCTCGAGCAGGCCGAATCGAAGCTGGACATGCTCAGTCCGCGGCACCGGGCGCTGGCAGAGCTGAAGGCGGCGACGACGGTGCGCTGCGAGTACTGCATCGACCTCGGCTCGCAGATCGCCCGGCAACGGGGAATCACCGACGATGAACTGCTGGCACTGTCTGGTTCCAAGGCCGACTACCGCAACGCCGCGTGTTTCTCCGAGGTCGACAAGCTGATCCTCGAGTACGCCACCGCGATGAGCCGCACCCCGGTCGAGGTGACCGACCAGCTGTTCGACGCGCTGCGCGCCCACTTCGACACGCCACAGCTGGTCGCCCTCACCCATGTCATCAACCTCGGCAATATGCGCGCCCGGTTCAACATCGCGCTCGGCATCGGGTCGTCGGGCTTCTCCGGCAACCGGGTGTGCGCCCTCCCCGACGCCGGCCGCGCGTGACGGTGGACGCTTCGCTGATGGCGCGGTTCGAGGCGGCCCGGCCTCAGCTGGGCGCCATCGCCTACCGCATGCTGGGCTCGGTTGACGACGCCCAGGACGCCGTGCAGGAAGCCTGGCTGCGGCTGAACCGCAACTCCGGCGAAGGCATCGCGAACCTCGACGCCTGGCTGACCACCGTGGTCGCCCGCATCTGCCTGAACACCTTGCGCGACCGGCACGCCCGCCATCGCGAGGAACCGGTCGCCCAGCTGCCGGATCCGATCGTGGACACCCCCGGCGAATTCGACCCCGAACACCGCGCGATGCTGGCCGACGCGGTGGGCCTGGCACTGTTCGTCGTGCTGGACACCTTGCCGCCGGCGGAGCGGCTGGCGTTCGTCCTGCACGACGTGTTCACGGTCCCGTTCGATCAGATCGCGCCCATCGTCGACCGAACACCGGAAGCGACCCGCAAGCTGGCCAGCCGCGCACGCCGGCGCATCCAGCAGGCGGACCCGCTTCCCGACGCCGACATCGCCGCGCAGCGCGAGGCCGTCGACGCGTTCTTCGCCGCCGGGCGCTCCGGTGACTTCGACCGGCTGGTGTCGGTGCTTGATCCCGACGTGGTGTTGCGCGGCGACTTCGGCTCCGGTGCCGGGTTGTTCCGCGCCGAGGGTGCGCCGTCGGTGGCCAAGCTGGCCCGCAGCTACGCGGGCCCCGAGCGTGAAGTGCGCGCCGCGACAGTGAACGGCGCGGCGGGCGCGGTCGTGTTCGTCGCCGGCCGGCCCGCCTCGATCATGGCGTTCGTGGTGCGCGACGGCCGAGTCGCCGCGATCGACGTCCTGGCCGACCCGGAGCGGATCGCCAGGCTCGACCTGAAAGCCGTGTCCGGCTAGTTCGTCGCCGTCGCCGCCTGCACCAGGGCGAGCGCGGAGTCGTGCTGCAGGATCCAGTTGCCACCCTCGTTGACGAACGCGAGGTTCTTGGTGACCGGTCCGGCGAACTTCGGACCCGCTATCGCGACATCGGCGGTGGCCGCATTCGGGCCGGCCGGCTGAATGTTCGTCACGGTGAAGGTCTCCGGAAAGTTCCCGTTCCGGTAGGCCTTCCGCAGGTCGTGGTCGGCCACGTGGCCCTCATCCGGACTGATGCCGCCCTGAACCAGATTGTTCTTGGTCGAGTACCCCGTACCGGCATCGGTGACCTGGTTGCACAGGTTCACCAACTGGTCCGGGGTCGGCAGGTTTTGGCCCGGCGCCGGCGGCGGGGGCGGCGGCGGCGGGTCCTGTGGCAGTGCTGGTCCATAAGGCGCGCCGACCGCGACCAGCTGCACCTGAGCCACTGGCGCTGCGACAGAAGCGATTCCGACGGCCGCGCCGCCGACGACGGCCAACGCCGCCACGCTCATAGCTACAGATTTCACGGTTCCCCCTTCAAAAGGCCGGTTGAGGCCAACCTGCCAGATGCTAGTCAGCTTCCGGCCGCTTGCAGAAGCTCCATCGCCGAAGAGCGCGACAACATCCAGCCGCCCTGGTTGACGAAGGTGACGTTTTGCATCACCGGGTTCGGCAGCTTCGGGCCCGACACCGCGACGTCCGCGGTTACCGAACCCCCGGCGGCGGGCGCAATGTTGGTGATGTTGAACGCCAACGGCAGGTCGCCGTTCTTGGCCGCCTTCTGCAACTTGCGGTCCGCGAAGTGCGCCTCGGTCCCGCCGATGCCGCCTTCGACCAGATTGCCCTTGCTGGTGAACGACACGCTGGGGTCGGCGAGGGTGTTGAGCAGCCCGGTCAGCTGGTCCGACGTCGGAACGCCGGCGGCGGGAGCCGGGACGGGCGCGGGCGGCGCTGGATCCTGCGGCAATGGTGCGCCGACCGCGGCGAGCTGCACCTGGGCGGCGCCACCAGCCGGAATGGACGCGATTGAGGTGACGCCGATGGCGGCGGCGCCGAGAGCGCCCAGAGCTGTCACACCGGTGGCAATGGCTTTCACGGATTTCATGTTTCCCCCTTCGAAGTGCAGCGACGTGACGGATTGTCACCCCACACCAGCACCTGGTGTAGATGGTGTGGTTGTGCACCTTGTGACAGATGCTACGCGGGATCGCACTGCCTAATCTGTGCGCAACCTGTGTAGCAGCCCAGAATTTCGGCTTGGCTGGCTAGCCAACCGGCCGGTTCCCGGCGACGGACTCACGCAGGCTCTTCGGCCGGATATCGGGCCAGTTTTGTTCGACGTAGTCCAGGCACGCCACCCGGGTGGCTTCGCCGTGCACAACGCGCCAGCCCGCCGGAAGGTCGCTGAAGGCAGGCCAGAGACTGTGCTGCTCCTCGTCGTTGACCAGCACGAAGAAGGCGCCGTTGTCGTCGTCGAAAGGGTTGGTACTCATCGCTTCTCCACCATCGTTTGGTATCTGGACAAACCCGCGGGACCGACCCAGGATCCCAGCACTCGGTCCGACAGCAGTCCCAGGCAGCTCAGGTTGGGAAATCCGGGCCCCTGGGTGAGTCCGGACAGGTTGGGCAGGAACAGCTTGGGGGTGACGTCGCTGACCGACAGGTCGTAGCCGATGCCCTCCTGCAGGCGCTCGGAGGCCAGCGGTCCGCCCAGGCCCAGCTCGAGGGTGTCGAGGGCGTCCTGGCTGAACAGTGAGGTGAACCAGAGCGCGTCGGCGCCCGAGCCGTCGATCACGAGATCGAACCCGTGCACCGTCTCCAGGTTTTCGCTGAACCGGTTGGTGGACAGCGTCAGCCGGATCTGCCCGTCGCGACCTACCGCGTGGGCGACCCGGCCGCGCAGGTGGCGGATGCGGTCGTCGGCCAGCAGCGCCTCTTGCACGTTTGCCGAGAAGACGCCGCGGTCGGTGCGGGCCAGCGCGTCGCGACGTTCGGCAAGTGTCAGCGCGGTCCAGTCGGTGGGGTCCGAGAACAACGAGTTCTCGAAGAAACTCTCGCCACGGGTGAACAAGGTTACCTGCGGCGAGATGACCGTGATCGTTGAAACCCGGTGCCGGAACAGCTCATTGAGCATTGAGGCGGCCGTCTCGCCGCCGCCGATCACCGCAACCCGCTCGGCGGTGATGCGGTCGTGGCCGGCGGCGCGATCCCAGAACTGGGCGATCGACATCACCCGCGGGTTGCCGGGCAGCAGCGATTTCTCCGCCTGGCCCGGCCCGGTGATCATCAACGCGTCGGCGTGCACGGTGGTCTCGTGGGTGCGTAGCGCCCAGCGGTCACCGGCGACACCCAGCCCGTCGACCTCGCCGTGCACCACTAACATGTCGACCTGGTCGGCGACCCAGCCCAGGTACTGGCTCCACTTACGATGCGGCGGAGCCGGCCTGCCCCGGTCGATCCACTCGGCGAAGGATGCGGTCGCGATCAGATACGACTGCCAGCTGTAGCGGGTCATCAGCTCGTCGAGCTCGCCGTTGCGGCGCGGCACCAGCGCCGACCGGTAGGGGAACCCGACATCTTTTTCCGGGCTGGTACCCAGGCGGTGCGCCCCGTCGGTCCAGCCGCCGCTCGCCTGCCAGTTCGCCCCGACCCCGGTGCGTTCGACGGCGATAACGTCGGGAACCTCGACGCCCATGTCGCGCAGCGCCTTGGCTTTGGCGGCCACAGCCACCGCCTTGGCGCCGGCGCCGAGGATCGCTAATGTGCTCATGTCACCACCTCCCGCAGTGATTCAATCCAAAGTTCCTGCAACGCACTGATATCCGCGTCATCGAGAATGTCGGGCAGCGCGCGCCACTGCGCGGCCAGGATGCGCTGCCCATCGAACGGCAGCACGGTGGCCATGATCGTGAGTTCGTGGCGCACCGCCAGATCCGGTTCAGGTTGCGGCGATACCCCGGCGAGCAGCCCGCGCTCCGGCACCAGCACGGTCCCGCCGCCGGTGTGGGCCGCGCCCAGATAGTTCAGTAGCAGCTGCGGGCCGGGCAACGCGGCCAGGCGCGCGGCGGTGTCGGTCCGCAGGTAGCGCAGCAAGCCGTAGTCGAGTCCATCGCCCGGAATGGCCGCCAACCGCTCGCCGACGTGTCGCGGGTCGGCCGAGCCCACCCGCATCGGGTAGATGGAACTGAGCAGTCCGATCGTGTCGCCGGTGTCGATGGTGTGCGCGCCGGGCTCATCGACCAGACTGTCTGCGCGGCCGTGGGTTTCGAGCGCCAGCAGCGGCGGCGGCGTGGCCTGGTTTCGTCGCTGCCGCCAGCGTGTCACCGTCGCCGCGGTAGCGGTGACCAACAGGTGGGGCAACGGCAGGCCGGAATCCAAGAGCCGGCGGGTGATGTCCGCATCGGCGGCGACCATGCGGACGATCAGATCGCCGGCCCGGTCGCGGCCCGGATCGACCCGTCGGGCACCGAGGTTGGGGTCATCGCCTTCGAGCTGGGCAGCCCAGAACTGCACGGTGTCCAACCGGTCGGCGCGCTCGGCGAGGGCAGCGGCCCAGCGCCGGTAACTGGTGTGCTCGCGGACCGATGCCGGCGAGTGTCCGGTAGCCAACGCCCGCAAGGCGGCATCGAGCTCGCCAAGAATCACCCGCCAAGATGCCGGATCCATGGCCAGCACATGGGCGGCCAGTAGCAGCACGCTCGGTCCGGTCGGCGGGCGAAGCCATACCGCGGCCAGCAGCGCTCCGCGCTCCGGGTCAAGACGGTCGACGGCCGCCGTGACGTATCCGGGGATGACTGCTTGCAGGTCGTCGCAGACCGCGACCTCGTTGATGATTTCACCGAGGAGCTCGGTGGTCCGCGCCGGAACCAGGGTCATGGTGGCGCGGTCCAGCCGGGCGCGTAGCACTTCATGCCCGGCGACGATGCTCGCCAGCGCGGCGTCCAGTTGCTCGCGGCTGACGTCGTCGGGTAGCCGGACGGCTTCGGTCTGGGCCAGCCGTCTGGCCTCACCGTATTCGTAGAGCCAGCGGCCGTTGGCCAGCACCGGCATGGGACCGGCGCTGTTTTCGACATCGGTTATGGCAGAGGCAGTTTCGGAATCGATTGCCTCCGCCAGTTCCCGGACGTTGGCGCACTCGAGGATGAGCCTGGCCCGCAGCGCGAGACCCCGCGCCCGCGCCGCCTGCGCCACCGACAACGCCATGATGCTGTCCAGGCCCAGCTGCAGGAAGTCCGCGGCGACGTCGACTCGGGGCAGGTGCAGCAGCTCCGAAAGCACTTCGGTCAGTGCGGCTTCGGTGGGAGTTTCGGGCTCGGACCCGGCGGAATCCGCGGTCTCGGCCGCGTCGAATGCGCTCAGCGCGGCTTCGTCCAGCTTGCCGTTGGCGGTCAGCGGAATTTCGTGGACCCTGACGATGCGCTGCGGAATCATGTAGCGCGGCAACCGGGTACCGAGCATGGCGCGCAGCTCGGCTGCCGGCGGTTTGTGTGCGGCCGTTTCGGAAATCACCACGTAGGCGGTCAGCCGCGCTCCTGTTGGCCGCTGCCGCACCAGAACGCCGGCGTGCTGCACGGCGGGGTGCGATTCGAGCGCTGCGGCGATCTCGCCCGGCTCCACCCGGTAGCCGCGGATCTTGACCTGCGCATCGGCGCGCCCTACGTATTGCAGTGAGCCGTCCGGCCCCCGACGCACCAAATCGCCGGTCCGGTACATCCGCTCGCCGGCGGCGAACGGATCGGCGACGAACCGGTGGCTCGTCTCCCCCGCGCGGCCGAGATAGCCGCGGGCCAGTTGCGCGCCGGCCAGGTAGAGCTCGCCGGTCGCCCCGACCGGCACCGGACGCAGCGCCGAGTCAAGCAGGTAACCGCGGGTGTGCCGGGTCGGCCGCCCGATCGACGGCTCGTCGTACTCCGTGATGGCTGCCACCACGGCCTCGACGGTGGTTTCGGTTGGGCCGTAACAGTTGTAGGCGCGCAATCCGGTTCGCGCACACTCGCCGCGGATCAGGGCCCACGCGGAGCTGCCGAGCGCTTCGCCGCCCAGCGCCAGCACCGCCAGTGGGACCGTCGTGAGCAATCCACATGCGGTGAGTTGGGCGAACATCGACGGGGTGGTGTCGATCATGTCGACGCCGTGCTGGGCAATCGCCCCGACGAGGGCCTCGGCGTCGGTCTGGGTCCGCTCGTCGACGACGTGCACACCGTGACCGTCCAGCAGCGCGACCAAGGGCTGCCAGGCGGCGTCGAACGCGAACGACCACGCGTGCGCGATGCGCAGCGGGCGACCCAGCCGGGCGGCCGCGGGCCGCAACACGGTGTCCAGGTGATCATCGGCATAGCCGCCGACTGCCGCATGAGTTCCTATGACGCCCTTGGGTTCTCCCGTCGTCCCCGACGTGAAGACCACATACGCGGCCTGCTCGGGCACCACCTCGACCGGCCGGAAATCGGCGTCGTCATCTCCGCGGGCCTCCAGCAGGTCATCATCGACGACGATCGACGCACCCGTTTGACGCAGAATCGACTCCACCCGTTCGGGGGGCAGCCCCGGCTCCATCGGCACACACATGCCGCCGGCTTTGAGCACCGCGAGCATCGCGACGACGTACTCCGGACCGCGGAAAAGCATTATGGAAACCGGGGTTTCGGATTTCACCCCGCTGGTGGCTAGCCGGGCGGCCAGCGCATTGGCACGAACGTCGAGCTCGCGGTAGGTCAGCGTGCCGCTCGCCCAGCTGATCGCGACGTTGTCGGGAGTCTTGGCTGCGACCTCGGCGAAGCGCGTGTGGACGCCGACCGCCGACGGGGCTACCACGTCCGCCGCGTTCGCGACGGCCTCGTCCTCGAACAGGACGCTGACCTCGCGCAACGGCCGCTCCCAGTCCTGCAGCAGCCGCTCGGCGGTGGTCAGCACTCGCCGGCCCAGGCTTGCGGCGGTGACAGCGCCCAGCGCGCCGTCCAGCACTTCGATCAGCACCACCAGTTCGCGGCTCTCCATGTGGGCGGCGATCGCGATCGGGAAGTGGGACAGACTCTCCAGGGCGGATGGCCGGAATGTCGCACTGCCGGCGGTCAATTCGCCGCCGGCGACCAGTCCGTCCATCGGGAAGTTCTCGTAGACAAGCAGGGTGTCGAACATCTCTCCCACGCCGCCCAGCGCCCGCAGCTGCGCATGCCCGAGAAAACCGTGCTCGCGCAGCAGCGCGGCATTGCGCTGCACCGCGCGACATTGCTCGGCGACGCCGGCGGACGGGTCGAGCTGCACCCGCATCGGCACGGTGTTGATGAACAGGCCGATCATCGTCTCGACGCCGGCCAGTTCGGGTGGCCGGCCGGAGACGGTGACCCCGAAGACCACGTCGTTGGTGTCGGTCAGCCGCGACAACACCAGCGCCCAGGCCATCTGCATCAGGGTGTTGACGGTGATGCCGCGCGATCGGGTGCCTTCGACCAGTCGCTCGGCGGCCTCGGAGGGCAGCCGCAGTTCGGTGGTGCGCGGCAAGCCGCCCTGCTGCCCGTCGGCCGCGTCGGCCGAGCCGAGCGAAGCCGACAGCAAGGTGGGGCCGAGCAGGCCGGCCAGGTGCCGGCGCCAAACCTGTTGGCTGGCTTCCGGATCGCGGCTTGCCAGCCACCCGATGTAATCCCGGTAGGGACGCGGGGCAACGGGCAGCGCCGCAAGGTCTCCCCCGGCGCCGTACAAGATCATCAGCTCGTTGACGAACACCGGCAACGACCAACCGTCGATCACGATGTGGTGGGCGGTAATCACCAAACGCCAACGTGTGCCGGGCAATTCGATCAGCAGGAAACGAATCGCCGGCCCGTGTTCCAGATCGAACGGTCGCCGGCGTTCGCCGACCTCCAACGCCTGCACGTCATCCGGCGAGGCGGTGACGACGTGCCACGGCAGCTCGACGCGGGACGGCACGATCTGCACCGGCCGCGCGATCCCCCGACTGAAGAAGCTGGCCCGCAGGTTTGGGTGTCGCGCCAACATCTTCGTCGCGCAGTCGTGCAGCAGCGCGACGTCGAGTGCACCGGAGATGTCCGCGGCCATCCCGATCATGTACGGATCGTCGGCCGCTTCACCTTCGACGAATTCGGTGAGCGCGCTCAACGAATACAAGCCCTCTTGCAGCGGGCTCAACGCCATCACGTCCTCGATGTCGGGTGCGACATCGGTTTTGGTCGCGGTCATGACGTGCCGTCGCGTGACGAGGACCAAAGCTGCGTCACGGCAGCCAGATCGTCGGCTGACAGTCCGGACGCGGCCATCGGCTCGAAGCGGGCATCCGCCGGCTCGCCGGCCCACTCGGTGTCGGTCTGCGCGTCGCCCAGGGCGTCCAGGACGGCGGCCAACTGCTGGACCGTCGGATACTCGAAGACCATGCGCGGACTGACCGCCAGGCCCGCCGCGCGGGCCCGCGACGCCAGCTGGACCGAAAGGATGCTGTCGCCGCCGAGCGCGAAGAAGTCGTCGAACCGGCCGACCTCGGGGGTCGAGAGCAGCTCGGCGAACACCTTGGCCACCGCCCGCTCAGTGTCGGTGCGCGACAGTTCGATCTGCCCGCTGGTGGCCACGGCCGGCTTCGGCAGCCCGGGCCGGTTCAGCTTGCCCGAGTCGGTCTTGGGCAGCGCGTCGAGCACCGTCAGCGAGGACGGCATCATGTATCCCGGCAGCGTCGTCGCGATCGCGGCACGCACCGCGCCCGCGAAGGTTGCCTTCTCCACGTCATCGACGATCGGCCGTTGCGGCACAACATATCCGGCCAGCGACGTACCGCCGTGCACCTCCCAGGTACGAGCCGCCGCCGCGGCGACGCCGTCGGTCGCCGCCAGCGCGGCTTCAACCTCGGCCAGCTCGACGCGGAAACCACGCACCTGTACCTGATGGTCGACACGGCCGGCGAATTCCAGCTGGCCGTCCTGCGTCCACCGGGCCAGGTCGCCACTGCGGTACAACCGCGCCCCTGGTTCCAGCGCATACGGATTGGCCACGAACCGCGTCGCGGTCAGACCGGACCGCTTCCAGTAGCCGCGGGCCAGTTGGTCGCCGGCGTAATACAGTTCACCGACCACACCGACCGGCACCGGGCGCAGGCCGTCATCGAGCAGGTAGGTATCCGCACCCGGCACCGGCTGGCCGACCAGCGGATTCGGCAGACCGAGCCGCCCGCGCGACACCGCACCGGAGGTCTCGGTGGAACCGATGTTGTTCAGCAGCTGGGTATCCGCGCCATCGGCACATGCGGCGACGAGCCGCTCCAGCAGCGAGGCGCTCACCGGCTCCCCACCGCAGACCAGCCGGGACAGGGATCGCAACACATCCGGCCGGGTGTCCACCAGCGCGGAGACCAGGCTGGGCACCGCGGTCACCTGCGCCACCGAATGGCGGTCCATCAGGGCCCCGAGGGCTTCGGCGTCGCGGTGCTCGGCATCGTCGGCGAGGATCATCGTGGCACCGGCCGCCAGGCCGGCCAGCATCTCCATACCGCCTTCGAGGAAGGTGATCGAGGCCTGCGCCAATCGAATGTCGTTGGCGCAGGGCGGGTAATGCCGCAACTGCCAATCCAGCCGAGCCGACATGGACCGGTGCGTGCCCACCGCACCCTTCGGCTTGCCGGTGGAGCCGGACGTGAACACCAAATACATCGGGTCGTCGGGATGCGGTGCGGGCAACTCCTGCGCGGCGGCGGCACTGTTGTCCATCGCGGCGCGCACCTGAGGGTCGTCCAGCGAAATCACTGTGACTCCAGGAACTTCCGGCGTGCTGTCCACGGCTTCGGCGGTGGCCAGCACCACGGGCGGCACGACATCGTCGAGCATGAACTGTTTGCGGGCCGGCGGATAGCCGGGATCGATCGGGAAGTAACCACCGCCCGCCTTCATGATGGCCACCAGCGCCACCACCATGTCGATGCCGCGCCGCGTCGAGAGCCCGACCAGCGACCCCGGCTGCACGCCATGTCCGGCAAGTAACGCCGCCAGGTTGTCCGAACGGCGGTGCAGCGCAGGGTAATCGATCTGCTCGCTGCCGCAGCGCACCGCGATCCGGTCAGCTCCCCAATTCCGGCTGGGAGCAAGCAATTCCGGAATGGTGCGCGGCCGATCGGGTGGCGCCGGTGCACCGCGGCTCCACTCTTCCAGGATGCGGTGCTGCTCGTCGTCGTCGATCACCGTAACGCCGCGCAGAGTTTGATCGACGTCGCTGGCGAACTCGGCGATGATCCGGGCCAGCCAGCCGGCCAGCCGCTCGATGGTGGACCGGCTGTACAGCTCGGTACGGAAGATGACGTTGCAGTTGTACCCGGCGCCATCCGTGCCGTCGGTGCCGAAGAAGTTGACGCTCAGGTCGGCGTGCGCGATGTCGAAGATCGGATCCAGCGAGGTGCACACCGTGTCCTCGCCGTCGCGGCCGTCGGACCTCGAATCGATCACCCGGGTGGCGGGCAGGCGGTCGCGGACATGTACCACGGCCTGGAACAGCGGGTTGCGGGAGAGCGAGCGCACCGGGCTGACGCTGTCGACCACCCGGTCGAACGGCAGATCCTGGTGAGCGTAGGCGGCCAGCGCCGTCTCCCGGGCCCGACGCAACGCCTCTCGCAGCGTCGGGTTGCCGTCCAGGTCGTTGCGCAGCACCAGGATGTTGACGAAAAAGCCGATCAGTTGGTCCAATTCGGCTTCGGTGCGTCCGGCGACCGGGGTGCCCAGCGGAATGTCCACGCCGCCACCGGCCTTGTGCAGCACCACGGCGACCGCCGTTTGCAGCAGCATGAATTCGGTGATGCCCATCTCGCGGCACAGCTCGCTGAGCTTGCCCCGGGTGGGCGCGTCGATGGAGAAGTCGACGGTGTCGCCCTCGCCGCTGGGCACCGGCTGGCGAGCAAAGTCCGGCCGCAGCCCGGTGTCCTCCGGCATCCCGGCCAACTGCCGGGTCCAGTAATCCCGCTGCTCGCAGGCGATCGCGGACTCCTGACCACTCGAGTCACCCAAAAACGCGCTCTGCCAGGCCGCGTAGTCGGCGTACTGCACGCGAAGCGGCGCCCAGGACGGCACCTCTCCGGCTCGCCGGGCCTGGTACGCGGTCAGCACGTCGGTGAACAGCACGCCCGCCGACCAGTGGTCGGAGGCGATGTGGTGGACCACAAACGACATCACGTGTTCGCCCGCGTCCCCGCCGGTAAGCAGCACCGCGATCCGGATCGGCCGCTCGTCGTCCAGCTCGAAGCAGTGCCGACGCTCGGCATCGAGCTGTTCGGTCAGCCAGGCTTCGCTGTCCTTGGCGGCGCCGTCGAAGGCCGCCCGGCGGATCGGCAGATCGCCGGCCGGATTGACCACTTGGTAGGGGACGCCGTCGATTTCGACGTAACTGGTGCGCAGAATTTCGTGGCGGGCAACGACGTCGCCGATCGCGGCGATCAGTGCCTCGATGTCCCACGGCCCGGTCAGCATCGCGGCGAACGGAATGTTGTTCACCCAACTGGGCCCGTCGATGCGGTAGGCGAACCAGCTGCGCAGCTGCGACGCCGACAGCGGCAGCGGCTCGTCATGAGCGGTTGCGATCAGTTTCGGCCGCGACCGGGCGAGCTCGCCGGACTGCAGCTGGTCGACCCGCTCGGCCAGCAGGCCCACCGTCCCCAACTCGAAGACGTCGCGGATGCCAAGCTCCACACCGCAATCCGAACGAATCGCGGTGACCAGTTTGGTGGCCACCAGGGAGTGGCCGCCCAAATCGAAGAACGAGTCGTCGACACCCACCCGGTCGTGGCCGAGCAGCGTGGAAAACAGCGTGGCGATGCGGCGTTCGGTGGGAGTCGTCGGGTCGCGGTATTCGGCGCCGGCCGCGATCTCCGGTTGCGGCAGCGCGACGCGGTCGATCTTCCCGTGCGCGGTGATCGGGATCTCGTCGACCACCACGTAGCCCGCCGGAGTCATGTAGTCCGGCAGCGCCGCGGCCACCCGGGCGCGGATACGTTCGACGTCAACGGTTTCGGTGCCGCAGTCCGGGGCCGGGGTCACGTACCCGACCAGGCTCTTGCCCAGCCGGGGCAGGTCCACGGCCAGCACGACCGCCTGGCCGACGCTGGGATCGACCGAGATGGCGGCGGCGATCTCACCGAGCTCGATGCGGAAGCCGCGGATCTTGACCTGCTCGTCGGCGCGCCCGACGAACTCGATGTCGCCGTCGGCGTTGCGGCGGGCCAGGTCGCCCGAGCGGTACATCCGCCCGCCGGGGCTGAACGGGTCGGCGACGAAGCGTTCGGCGGTCAGTCCGGGACGACGGTGATATCCCTGAGCGACATGTGTTCCGGCGATGTAGATTTCGCCGATCACACCCACAGGGACCGGCCGCAGCGCATCGTCGAGCAGATGCACTTGGGTGTTGATCTTGGGCTTACCGATAGGCACGATCCGGGTGCCCTGCGTGCCCTGCACCGGGTAGCTGGTGCAGTTGACGACGGTCTCGGTCGGTCCATAGAAGTTGTACAGCAGCGCGTCGAAGGTGGCGTGGAACTTGTCGGCGATCTCGCCGGGCAGCGCCTCTCCACCGATGGGGACTCGCCGCAGGGTGCGCCACTGGTTGACGCCGGGCAGCGACAGGAAGAGCCCCAGCAGCGACGGCACGAAGTGCATCGAGGTGATGCCTTCGCGGCTGAGCAGATCGGTCAGGTAGCCGATGTCGCGCAGGCCGTCGGGCCGGGGAATGACCAGCCGGGCACCCATGATCAGCGTGCCGAAGATCTCGCCCATCGACACGTCGAAGCTGGGCGAAGCGACCTGCAGCAGCGATTCGGTTGCGTCGACTTGGTATTCGTCGCCGAACCACACGAAGTACTCGGCGATGGGCGCATGCGGCACCGGGACGCCCTTGGGCAGCCCGGTCGAACCCGAGGTGTAGATCAGGTAGGCGGTGTTGTGCGGGCTCAGTGGCCGAATCAGCTGGTCGGGCGCGGTGACCGGGTAGTTCGATAGGCCGGTAACCGGTTCGTGCAGAACCAGTTTGGCGTCCGCATCGCCCAGGATGAAAGAGACTCGATCCTGCGGATAGGTGGGGTCCACCGGCAGATAGACCGCACCCGCTTTGAGGATACCCAGCGCCGTGATGACGAGTTCGGGCGACTTGTCCAGCAATAGCGCGACCCGGTCTTCGGTACCGATGCCCTGCTCGATGAGCCAGTGCGCCACCCGGTTCGACTCTTCGTCGATCTCGCGGTAGGTGTAGTTGCGGCCCTCGTAGCCGACGGCCACGGCGTCGGGCGAGGCCGCCGCACGCCGGCTGACCAACTCCGGCAACGTGGCAGCCGGGGTGGTGAACTCTTCGCCCGTCGAGACCTGGCGCAGCCACTCTGCGTCTTCGTCGCTCATCAGCGCGCACACGGACAGCGGCGCGTCGGGATTGCTCAGTGCGTTGTCCAGCAAGGCGACATAGTGTCGAAGCAGCTGTTCGACCAACCGACGATCCAGCACCTCGACCAGATACTCGGCCTCGATTAATCCGCCCTTGTTCGCCGAGCGCTGCAGCTCCACCATGAAACTCAGTGGCAGCTGGTTGAAGTGACCACGCAGCTCGCCGCGCTCGCACTTGACGCCCGGCGGGCAGAAGCCCGCGCCATCTGCGTCTCGCTGTCCGAAGCTCACCCGGGTCATGCGGTCCGCGCCGTGCCGGCGATCGGGGTTGGATTCGCGCACCAGCCAGTCCAGGTCGGCGCGTGAATGCGCGAAGGCGCCCACGGCGCTGTCACGAGTTTGGGCCAGCAGTTCCCGAAAGGTCAGGTGGGAGTGCGGTTGCAGCCGAATCACCACGGTGTTGCCGTAATAGCCGATCGCGTCCTCGGTCCCGACGCCGCGATTGAGCACCGGGACCGCGACCAGGAAGTCACTCGACTGCGTGTAGCGCTGCACCAGCGCGGCGAACGCCGACATCAACACCATGTAGGGCGTGGCGCCGCTTTCCCGGGCCAGCGCCGCCGCCCGGTCGACAACGGCCGCCGACAAGGGCGCCGTGGCGCGCTGCGCACGCCAGCTGCTCGGCACCACCGAACCGTTGGCGCCCGGAAGCTCAAGCGGCTCCGGCAGATTCGTAATCAGCGGCCGCCAGTAGTCCGCGTCCTCGTCATGACTCGGGGCGTCGGCGAAAGCCGGCTCCACCGCGGGGGCGCCAGCCACCGGCGCGGCGGCGAAACCATCCGCGTCGGTGTACGCCCGGGTCAGATCGGCGAAGAAGGGCGCCCATGAGCCGTCGTCCCACGCGATGTGGTGGGCGGTGATCAACAGCATCAGTTCGTCGGCCGACAAGCGCGCCACGGTGACTCGCAGCGGCGAATCCTTGGCCAGGTCGAATGGCCGGCCGAAGTCCCGCTGCGCCAGTACATCCAGCCGCAACCGCCGGGACTGATCGGTCAAGCCGGACAAATCGTGCTCGGCCCAGTCCGGTCGCAAATCCTCGCGGATCACCGGATACGGGAAGCCGTCACTGTCGGTCTCGTAGGTGGTGTGCAGCACGGGATGGCGCGCGACCACGGCGTCGACCGCCCCGTGCAGCCGCGTGGGGTCGACGGTGCCGGTGATGCGATACGAGACGCAGATGTTGAGCAGCGCGCTGTCGGGATCGACCGACTGCACGAACCACATCCGGTGCTGACCGCCGGACATGCGCGGCGCGTCGTAGGTCGCCACGGACCCTTCGGCCGCCTGCCGATCGAGGCCACGTTCAGCGATCTTGCGGCGCAACAATTCCAGCCGCTTTTCGTCGAGCCGGGCGCTGGCACCGGAGCTTTCAGTCACGCTAGGATTCCAACCTTTCTAGCATCGCGAGCGTCGGGTGGTGCGCCCCGATCGGAGCGGCGGTGGCTTCCCACCTCGGCGGCGCCGCTGGCCCGCCGGTTGAGCCAACGCCCAACGCATCGATCAATTCGTGCACGGTGATGCCGCCGAGCATGCGTGCCACCGGAACCGAGCTCCCCACCGTCCGGCGTAGCCGCTTGCGCAGATCGAGCGCTAGCAGCGAGTCCACGCCGAGGTCGATGAGTGACGCACTCGGGTCGATCGATGACGAATCACCCAAGTGCAAGGTCGCTGCCAGCTCGGCGCGTACCACGTCGGCGAGCGGTTTTTCAGCGGAGCCGTAGTCGCTCTCGGTGCTGTCGCCGCTGCCTAGGCCGCTGAAAGACATGGGCATTCCCTGACTTTCGAAGAAGACGGCGAGCCGCTCGAAGTCCGCGTCGAAAATCAATGGATCACCGTCGTAGCGATACAGGCTGGCTTCTATCGCCCGTTCGGGGTCCATGGCAAGCAGGCCGGAACGCTCGGTGCGGGTGATCTCGTTGCCAGCCACTACCCCGGCGGCCTGCCACAGTCCCCATCGAACCGCCATGCAGTCCCGGCCTCTGGCACGCAGCTGCGCGGCCAACACTTCGAGCATCCGGTTGGATGCCGCGTAAGCCGCGTGGTTGTAACCGCCCCATGCGCCAAACACGGACGAGCAGGCCAGTATCCGGCTGTCGGGCCGCGCCGGCCACACGTCGGCCAGCAGCGCCAATCCGCGAACCTTCGCCGCACAGACCTCCGCCACATCCGATCCGGCGAGGTCGGCGCGCGCGACGGCTGTGGCGATACCGGCGGTGTGGATCAGCAATGACGCGCCGGGGCCGGCATATTCGGCGGCGACGGCGGACAAGGCGGCACGGTCGGTGATGTCGCACAGCGGGGCCCGGACCACCGCATCGGAATTTTCCGCGAGCCGCGCCACCGCGTCGGCATCGACACCGTTGCGGCTCAACAGGGTGACCGTGCGCGCCCCGTGCTCGATGCAGTATCGGGCGTACTGCAGGCCGATGGCTCCACTGCCGCCGGTGATCACCACGTTGTCCAGCGCACCGGCCTCCAGCGGCCGGCTGGTTGCCGATTCGCGGCATTCCCGGAAGGTCCGGACATAGCGTCGCGGCGATTCGGTTCCCCGCAAGGCGATCTCGGCGCCGTCACCGACCAGCACGTCGACGACCGCGAGTGCGGTCTCGGGGGTGACGTCGCGGCTGGGGAGGTCCAGGTGCCCGAAGGTCTGGTCGGGGAACTCGAAGCCGACGCTGCGATGCATCGCGGCCAGCGCCGCCTGCGCCGGTGAGACGTTGGGCCCGCCGGAATCGACTTGTTCGGCATCGACGGTGAGCAGCCAGACGGCCCGGCATCGTGGGCCGATGACCGCGGCGTAGTCGGGCAGGCCGGCATCGGAGCGGCCGGCGATCTGCTCGATTGCGGCAAGCGCATCCAGCTGGTCGAGCTCCGGGGCGATCACGGCGACGACTTCCGCATCGCCCAGCGGCACGGCCCGGCAACCGTCGTGGGTGGCAACGGCGTCGATCAGCTGCTGGGTCAATGCGGCTGCTGCTGCCTCACCGAAAAACCCTATGGTGCAGCGCGTTGGGCTGGCCGCGGTCGGTGCGGTCAGCTGCTGCCAGTCCTCGACGGCGGCGGTAAGCGCTGGAACCGGCATGGTGTCGGTCAGCGGTTCCGGTGTGGCCCACAGATGCACCGCCCGCATCGGCGCATTCGGGAAGCCGCGCAGCGGCGGCTGCATACCGCCCGGGACGGCGTTGGCCCACCGGCTGCCGGGTTCAGCGGTCGCGACGGCGGCGATGCTCGCCGACAGCGAGTCCGTGATGGGCTTGTCGCGGTGCCCAGATCCGACGATCACGGCCGACTCGTCGTCGACGATGTCGGTGAGCGGATACAGCAGCGACGGGTGCGCGGACAGCTCCACGAACGTGTCGACGCCGCCCTTTTGGGCATGTCGCACGGCCCGATCGAATCGCACCGTGCCGCAGAGGTTCTCATACCAGTACTCGGAGAAGTCGACGTCGCCGTCCACCTCGGTACCGAGCGTGGATCCAATGAAACGCGCATCTCCGCGCCGGAAGGCCGACTCGGGGATCAGCTCGATCAGCGGGGTGCGCAGCGGTCGTAGCGCACTGGTGTGGCCCGGATAGTCCACGGACAGCTGGTGATTGAAGATGCCTCGCCGCCCGGCCAGTTGCACCGCGGCGGCCACGGCGTCGTGGTCACCGGACACCACGGTCGACGACGGCCCGTTGACCGCCGAAACTTCGAGCCACCCCGGCGCATCGGCCAACACCGACTCCGCCTCCTCGACGCCGACCCCCAGCACCGCCATCGCGTAGCGGCCGGTCAGCCGGTCGACGACGGTAGCGCGCGCGCCCACCAAGGTGACCGCGTCCGGAAGCGTGATCGTTGCGGCCACATACGCGGCCGCCACCTCGCCGAGGCTGTGCCCGATGGTGACCTCGGGAACCACGCCGCAGTCCCGCCACGCCGCGGCCAGCGAGACCGCATGCGTGAACTGTGCCCCCTGAATCTCCGTGCGCAACCAGTTCTGCTCGACCTCGCCCACCAGATACGGCAGTGGTGACGGCAACCCGGCGGAGAGGAAAGCCTGCCCGCACTCTTCGGCGGTCCGCCGGTAGGCCGGCAGCCGCCGGTAGGCGTCGGCTCCCATCGCGTGCCATTGATTGCCTTGTCCCGGAAACACGAACGCGATTCGCGGCGCCGAGCTCTTCGACGACCAGGTGATCAGGGGGTGCTCTTCAGCACGGACGAGCGCGCACAAGCCGTCGACGAGCTCGGCTCGGTCGGCGGCCCGCAGCACCGCGCGGTGCCGTCGGACCCGCCGCAGCCGCAGTAGGGTCGACGCAACCGCCGCCGTGACATCCGGAGCATTGGACGCGGTGCGATCGAGGTGGTCCAGGATGGCCGCCGCATCCTGGCGGACGAGTTCCTTGTCGTGCGAGGTGAGCAACACCGGGACACGGCCATCGGGTAACACGTGATCGAGCACTATGCGACCTCGGGCACTGAGACGATCAGATGTGCGTTGGTGCCCGCGATCCCGAACGCCGACGCCACGGCCGTGCGCTGTCCGGCGATCGCCGGCCACGGCGTCAAGCTCTGCGCCAGACGCAATCCTTGGCTTTCCCAGTCGATTTCGGGGCTGGCTTCGGCAGCGTGCAGGGTGGCCGGGATGGCGCCGTGTTCGGCCGAGACGAGTACTTTGGCCAGGCCGAGTGCGCCGGCAGCGGCCAGCGAGTGGCCCACATTGGATTTCACCGAACCCAGCAGAGCTCCGGCACCGGGTTCGGTGTCGCCGTAAGTCTCTGCCAGCGAACGTAGTTCGGTGCGGTCCCCGAGCCGGGTACCGGTGCCGTGGCCCTCGATCATCCCCACTTCCTCGGGCTTGATCCCGGCCTGGGTGATGGCCCGGTGGAACAGCCGGACCTGTGCGTCCGCACTGGGGGCGGACAGGCCGGCGCTGCGGCCGTCCTGATTGACCGCGCTAGCACGGACTTCGGCCACGACCTGCCGCCCGGCCCGCAACGCAGCCGATTTGCGTTGCAGCACAAACATTGCCGATCCCTCTGCCCATACCGTTCCGCTGGCCTGCGCGCTGTACGGACGGCAGTAGCCGTCGTCGGAGAGGGCATGCTGCTTGGAGAACTCGACGAAGAAGCCGGGTGAGCCCAGCACATTGACTCCGCCGGCCAGCGCCAGGTCGCAGTCACCGTCCTTGAGAGCACGCACGGCAACGTGGAAGGCCACCAGCGCCGATGCGCACGAGGAATCGAGGGTGAGCGCCGGGCCGGTCAGCCCCAGCGTGTACGCGACCCGGCCGGAGACCACGCTCAGCGCCGTCCCGGCGAGCAGATGGCCACTGTGCCGGGAGAACTCGGCCATCTCGGGGCCATACCCGGTCATGGACGCGCCGACATAGCAACCCACGTCATGGCCGGCAAGGTCGTCGGGATTGATGCCGCTGTCCTCCAGCGCGCGCCACGACACCCGCAGCGTGACCCGCTGCTGCGGGTCCATCGCGATCGCCTCGCGGGGCGAGATGCCGAAGAATTCCGGGTCGAATGTGGCCGCCCCGCACAGGAATCCACCGCGGTCATGGATCTGTTTGAATCCGCTGCGACGTGATCCGGCGAGCAGCTCCGCGACCGACCAGCCGCGGTCGGTCGGGAACGGGCCCAGCGCTTCACGGCCGTGCGCCAAGAGGTCCCAGTAGCTGTCGGCGGTGTCGATGCCGCCGGGTGCTTCGACGGCCATCCCGACGATCACGACCGGGTCGGCACCTTCAGAATCGAACCCGTTGTCAGGCATCGGCGTTCACCTGTGCGGCGATCGATGCGACGTGGTCATAGACGTAGAAGTGCCCGCCGTCGTAGAGCGACAGCGCACACGTCCCGGCGGTGTGCCGCTCCCACTGCCGCAGCACATCGATTCCGATGCGGTGATCATCGCGGCCGCCGAGGACGTGGATGTCGGCACCAATGCGGATATCGGGACTGGGGTCGTAGCGATTGAACGCCTGGTAGTCGGCCCGCATCGCGGTGGTGAGCAGTTCGGAGAACTCTTCGTCGGCAAGCAGTTCGGGATCGGTACCGCCGAGGTCGGCGATGTCGGCGAGCACCCCGTCATCGCTGGTCGGCAGCTCAGGCAGGTCGGCCACCACGCACGGCGGCGGACCCGCGGACGCCCACAGCATCTGCACGGCGACGTCGTTCTCTTCGGCCACCCGGGCGAATTCGAACGCCACGACGGCGCCCATGCTGTGGCCGAACAACCGCAACGGTGCGACGCTGCGCCATGGCCCGGCCGCGAAGAGTCCGAGGGCAAGGTCATGCACGGTTTCGTGAGCAGGTTCCGCGAGCCGGTCGGCGCGCCGCGGGTACTGCACGATGTAGGTGTCGCCGCCGGCGGCCAGCGCGGCGGCCAACACCCGGTAGCTCGCGGCCGCTGCCCCGGCGTGCGGGAACACCACAGTGGCGCCCGCCGCCGGTGTTTCGCTGCGCCCCGGCACGAGCTTGATCCAGGACGGAAACGTGGACGGCACGCTAATCAGGTCACGGAATGTCATCGTCCCGCTTCATAATTCGTGGGTTGCCCAGATGCATCCAGAACCGACTCAGCATCCATGCCGATAACCTCCAGATACAACTCGGCGACCTGATCGAGCCGGCCGGGGTCGCGCTCGCGGCGACCGAGCAACCCGGCGAGCGCCGAAACCGTTCGGTTGGCGAAGATGTCGGCGACCATCACATCCGGGCTGTCCAGCCAGCGGCGAATTCGCGCCACCGCCTGGGTGGCCAGCACCGAATCGCCGCCGAGGGCAAAGAAGTCGTCGTCGAGACCGACCCGGTCCAGGCTGAGCAATTCCGCGATGATGCCGGCAAGAGCGGATTCCAGCGCCGTCGACGGCGCCCGATAACCAGGTTTGTCGGTGTCCGAGCCGGAGACCGCGGCGGCCAGTTGCCCGGCGACGACGCGACGGTCGATCTTGCCGGCGTCGGTGAACGCAATGTTCTCCACCAACAGCACGTGATGCGGAATCATATGCGCGGGAAGGACATCGACGAGAGCATCGCGAATCTGCTCGGCACTGGGCTCGGTGTCGCCAGAGGCCTCCGGACGGACGGCCGCGGCCAGCACCTCGGATCCACCCGACCCGGAAAGCAAGGCCGCCACCGCGATTCGCACTTCCGGCAACCGCCGTATGGCCGCCTCGACCTCGCCGAGTTCGACGCGGTACCCGCTGATCTTGATCCGGTGGTCGGCGCGGCCGACGAACTCACATGTGCCGTCCGGCCAATATCTGGCCAAATCACCCGTGCGATACCACCGTCGGCCGTCATGTTCGACGAATCGCTCCGCGGTGAGATCGGGACGACCGCGATAACCGCGCGCGATGCCGCGGCCCGATACCCAGAACTCACCGGGCACCCAGTCGGGGCAGTCGTCGCCGGTGTCGCTGACGACGCGGCACGCGTTGTTGGCAAGCGGCGTCCCAAAGGGCAGGGCGGTCCAGTCCGCCGACAGCTCGGCGGCGTCGAGCACCTCGAAAATTGTGTTGTGGACCGGGGTTTCGGTCGCACCGCCCAGACCGGCGAACCGCACATTGGGTGCCTCGGCCGCAAAGCGGCGAGCCACCTCGGGCCGCACCCAGTCGCCACCGGTGGGAATCACCCGCACCGACGACAGCCGCCCGCGCCCGACCTCGATCAGCATCTCCAGCCAACCCGGCATGAAATGCAGCACGCTGATTTGGTGGAGGTCGATGAGCCGGGCCCACGCGTCGGGATCACGGCGTTGTGCTTCGTCGACCACGACGATCGATCCGCCCGTCCGCAAGGTGACGAAGAGGTCCATCACCGAAATGTCGCCTTCCAGCGTCGACAGGGCCAGGCATCGATCCTGCGGCCCGATCTCGAAGTGACGGCCGATGAATTCCACCGTGTTCATGGCGGCGTCGTGTGTCACCTCGACGCCCTTGGGTTCACCGGTTGAGCCCGAAGTGAACAAGACGTAGGCGAGGTCGGCGAGATCAACTCTCGCGGATTGGATCTCGGCGCCGGCCGTCACGTCGGCGAGCACGTCGGCAAGGGTCAGCGCGGGCACCGGCAACGCCGGCTGTTGTCCGCCGCAGACCAGGGCCAGCCGTACGCCTCCGGTTTGCAGGATGCGCTCCGCGCGCTCGCGGGGTTGATCGACTCCGATCGGCAGATAGGCCGCGCCGGCCGCCAGGATGCCCAACACCGCCGGCACCTGCTCGGCGGTCTTCGGGCCGACGACCGCGACCGTGTCGCCGGCCTGCACCCCCGCCGCGCGCAATGCCACGACCACTGCCAGCACCCGATCACGCAGCTGCGCATACGTGAGGTCACCGGAACTGGAAAACACCGCGGGAGCGCCGGGCCGCTGCTCGGCCTGCCGAAAGAACCCGTCGTGCAACGCCTCTCCGCTGGGCTCGGCGGTTCGGCTGTTAACCGCGTCACGCACCGCGCGCTGTTCGGCGGGCAGCGCCGACGGGCCCGCGAGTTCCCACGGTTCGTCGCCGGAAGCCAATCGAAGTAGCTCGTCGATCTGGTCAGCGAACATCGCGTCGATGACGCCCGGCGCGAAAACACCGTCGCGCACGTCCCAGTTCACCAGCACTCCGCCGTCGAACTCGGTGACCTGAGCGTCGAGCAGCACCTGCGGGCCCTGGGAGATGATCCATCCGGGTGTGCCGAAATGCTCTGTGACGTCGGCACTGAACAATTCTCCGAGCCCCAGCGCACTGGTGAAGACGACCGGTGCCAGCACCTGGGTGCCGCGGTGGCGACTCAGATCGCGCAACACGGACAGACCCGAATACGCGGAATTTGCCGCAGCGGTTTGCATGGCATCCTGCACCGCCCGCGCCCGCTCCGCGGGCGTTGCTGCGCCCGTCAGATCGACGTCGAGTAACAGCGACGAAGTGAAATCGCCCACCAGCAAGTCGACGTCGGCGTGCAGCGCCTGGCGCCCGAACAGCGGGACGTTCAGCAAAAACCGCGACGTGGCCGACCAGCGGGCCAGGGCATTGGCGAACGCTGAAGCCAGTGCCATCGCCGGGGTGATCCCCCGCGCCCGCGCACGGGTAAACAGGGCGTCGCGGGCGGGCGCGTCCAGCCAGTGCCATAGACGTGTTCCGCGCCGTGAGTCCCGGCCTCCGAGCACGGGCGGCATCGGCGGGTCGGGCAGCTGCGGGATGCGGTGCGCCCACCACTGCCGGGCGGCATCGCGAGCCGGCTGCGGGCGCTGTTCATCGCGCACGACGGCTTGACGGTATTCCCGGTAGGTGTAGCCCAATTCGGGTAGATCGCGACCGAGGTAAAGGGCGGCAAGGTCGGACATCAGCGTGCGGTAGCTCATCGCGTCGGCGGCCTGCATGTCCAGATCGACGTGCAGCCGCGAACGCTCACCGGGCAACAGCGTCAGCGCGAGTTCGAACACCACGCCGTCGAGCTGCTGATGCGACTTTTCGTCCCGGAGCGCGTCGAGCCGCTCGGCGACCCGATCCGCGTCCAGGTGCCGCAAATCCTCGACGACCACGGGGAACTGTCCGCATTCGTCCGTCGCGGCGATGCGCTGCGTGCCGTCGGGCAGGAACCGCACGCGCAGCATCAGGTGGCGGAGCGCCAGCCGGGTAGCCGCCGTGCGCAGTCGGTCCGGATCGATCGAGACTCCGTCGAATTCGACATACAGGTGCCCGGCGACCCCGCCGAACTTCTGGTTGGCGTGGCGGCCCACCCACATCGCGTGCTGCATCGGGGCGAGCGGAAATGGCTCGCCGGAAGCGTCGGCGCCGTCGGTATCGGGGGCCTGCTCGTCGGCGTCGGCAGCCTGTGCACCTGCGGCCACTACCAGCTCCGACCAGGCCTCGATCGTCGGCGTGGCAGACAGCGTGGCGAAGTCGACGTCGATGCCCCGGCGGCGCCAACGACCCGCCAGCGACATCATCCGGATCGAGTCCAGGCCCTGGCTGATCAGGTTGTCAGCTGGCTGAACAGCGTCAACACCGACGCCGAGCAGTTCGGCCACCTCCGCACGGATGTCCTCCGAGCCCGCGGGGGCACGCACCACGACTCTCCTCCTGAATTAGCACAGGCTGCCCTAATTTGGTTTGGTTACCCTATCCTCTATCCCGGCGCCTTTGCTACCAAGCCCCCCTTAAGGAGCCCCGGTGATCCCGAACACAGCGCAGCCCGTAACGGGTTTTGTGCCGTTCCCCGCCGACCGGGCCGCCGCCTACCGCGCGGCCGGCTATTGGGCGGGCCTACCCCTGGACTCGGTCCTGACCGAGGCGGCCGAGCGCTGGCCGGACAACGTCGCGGTGCTCGACGCGCGCGCCGACCGGGGTCTGACGTTCGCCGAACTCGACGAGCGGGCCCGCCGCGCCGCCGCGGGGCTGCGCGGTCTGGGCATCGCGCCGGGCGACCGCATTTTGCTGCAGCTGCCCAACGGCTCGCAGTTCGCCGTGGCGCTGTTCGGGCTGTTGCGGGCCGGAGCGACCCCGGTGATGTGTCTACCGGGCCATCGCGCCGCGGAGTTGGGCCACTTCGCCGCGGTCAGCGAGGCCACCGGGCTCCTGATCGCCGATACCGCAAACGGTTTCGACTACCGCGCGATGGCGCGCGAGCTTGTCGAGAACCATCCGGGCCTGCAGCATGTCATCGTCGACGGTGATCCCCAGTCTTTCCTGTCCTGGACGCAGCTGTGCGACTCGCCCGCCGCCGACGCCGCCCAGTCACCTTTGCCGCCGGCGGACCCGGGATCGCCTGCGCTGCTGCTGGTTTCCGGCGGCACCACCGGGCTGCCCAAGCTGATCCCCCGCACACACGACGACTACGTGTTCAACGCGGCAGCGAGCGCCGAGATCTGCGGCCTGCGCTCCGACGACGTCTATCTGGTGGTGCTGCCGGCCGGCCACAACTTCCCGCTGGCCTGCCCGGGCCTGCTCGGCGCGATGACGGTGGGCGCCACCACGGTGTTCGGCACCGATCCCAGCCCCGAGGCCGCCTTCGACGCGATCGCGCGCCATGGCGTCACGGTCACCGCCCTGGTCCCCGCCTTGGCCAAGCTGTGGGCACAAGCCTGCGACTGGGAGACGGTGACACCAAAGACATTGCGGCTCTTACAGGTTGGCGGGGCGCGGCTGGAGCCCGACGATGCCCGCCGGATTCGCGAGACGCTGACTCCGGGGCTGCAGCAGGTGTTCGGGATGGCCGAGGGGCTGCTGAACTACACCCGCCTCGACGATCCGGCCGACGTGGTCGAGCACACCGTCGGCCGGCCACTGTGCGCGGCCGACGAACTGCGGATCGTCGACGGCGCGGGTGAACCGGTGGCGCCGGGCGAAGAGGGCGAGCTGCTGGTGCGCGGGCCCTACACGCTCAACGGCTACTTCCGGGCCGAGCGCGACAACCAACGCAGCTTCGACCCCGACAGCTTCTATCGCAGCGGCGACCTGGTCCGTCGACGAGACGACGGCAACCTGGTGGTCACCGGCCGGGTCAAAGACGTCATCACCCGCGCGGGTGAAACGATTGCCGCCCAGGACCTCGAAGAGCAGATGCTGAGTCACCCGACGATTTTCTCGGCCGCCGCCGTGCCGCTGCCGGATCCCTATCTGGGTGAAAAGATCTGCGCCGCAGTTGTTTTCACCGGCGAGCCGATAGGCCTGGCCGAGCTGAACGCATATCTTGACCGGCGCGGTGTCGCCGCGCACTCCCGGCCCGACATGTTGGTCGCGATGCTGGCGCTGCCCACCACGCCGATCGGAAAGATCGACAAGAAGGCGATCGTCCGCCAGGTCGGCGCCGCGTAATCAGGCTCGCCGGTTGCCGAGTGTGAACTCACGGCTTTCGGTGTGTACTGGCGGCGCCGTCACCGCACACTCAATGCCGTCACCGCACACACAACGTGGCTAGTAGTTCAGGCCGGAGAACATGACGCGGCCGGGGTCGACCTTCTGTCGTACCGCGGACAGCCGGGAGAGGTTTTGTCCGAAGTAGCGCGCCGGGGGCTGGTTCGCCTCGATGTAGTTGACATAGCCGCCCACCGAATACGCTTGCACCGCTTGGTGAGCCGTACTGAGCCAGTTGGTTGCCGCCGCCGGGTCGCCGGTCTCCACGTACCACTGCACCAGCGCGGTCTGCCGGCGCCAGGGAAACGCGGTGGCGCCCGGTGCCACGGTGGCCAGCGCACCGTCGAGGGCGTGCATGATGGCCAGCATGCGGCCGGCGCCGCGAGGAAAAGCGTTGACCGCGGCGGCGATTCCCTGCGCGGCGGCCGGGGTGAGACTCGGAAAGACATCCGATCCCCCGACGTACCCGAGCGGGGCCGGGTTGAGGTTGTTGACGGCCAGATACCTCACCAGGTCCATGCGGTTGAACGTGTGGTTCTCGGTCCCGGTCGGTTGTATCCCGACGGCCGAAACGATGGCGTTCGCCACGCTGGGACCCGACCCGGCCGGGCAGGTGGCGAGAATCCGACACTGCGAACCCATGCCGTCGTTGGTGCTGTCCGCCAATGCCCAGCTGTTTCGGTCGGCGGTGCGAAGCCAGTTGGCCCAACCGACGAGAACCTGCGCGAACGACTGCGCCGGGAAATTGAGGTTCACGGCGTCGACGTCGTGGGTGGCAAAGGTGTTGAAGGTCATCGAGGTGGTCACCCCGAAGTTGCCGCCACCGCCGCCGCGCAGCGCCCAGAACAGGTCGGGGTTGCTGTTGGCGGACGCGGTGACCGCCTGGCCGCCAGGTACCACCACGGTGGCCGACGTCAACTGGTCACAGAGCAGACCGGCATGCCGGGAATCGGCGCCCATCCCGCCGCCCAGGGCGTGTCCCGCCGCACCGACCGACGGGCAAGTACCCGTCGGCAGGCCGCGGCCGGCGCCGGCCAGCGTCTCGTGCATCGAATACAGACTCGTCGCCGGCGTCACCGTGACCTGGCCGGTAGCGGCGTCGTAGTTGATTCCGCCGGGCAGCTGGCGCAGGTCAAACACCATGGCGCCGTTCGCCGTAGACGCACCGATGTAGGAGTGCCCACCGCTGCGTGGAGCGACCTTGAGGTGGTTGGCGGCCGCGAATGCCATCGCCTTTTGCACGTCCGCGGCCGAGGTGGGGGTGACGATCGCCGCGGGAGTAGAGCCGTTGTAGTTGGTGTTGAACACCTGCTTGGCGGCCCCGAATTGCGGGCTGTCCGGGAGCAGCACCTTACCGCCGAGGGCGCTCGAAAGTCCTTCCCAGCCAGTGGCATTCGGCGCGGCGGTAGCGGGGGCCGAACCGACTCGGCCCGATCCGAACATTGCGCCGGCCGCCAACGCTCCGGCGGCACCACGCAGAAACGTCTGCCGCGAGATCTCACGCGCCATCGTCGGACTTCCGCGATTGCGTCATGTCCCGCATTGTTAAACCACGCGATCCGCGGCAGCGCCCGACGTGCGGCGGCATAACCGAAACGAGCCCGAACCGTTACCGCCGCCTGACCGGACGCTGGGCGCACAACATTCCCTGCACAGCACGCTCGGGCTTAAGCTAGTGATCGGTCGCGTCCACAACCGGGCGACCTCAGGGCTAAGGAGCTGGGTAATGACGCAGGGTCTGTATGGATTGTTAACCGTACTCACCCTCGTGCTGGCACTGGTGTTGGTGGCCATTGCTACGGTGTTCGTCGCACGGCTGGAGCGCCGAGTACCCACTCCGATCAGCGAAGAAATTGGGAGCGCCAAAACCGTTCTCCATAAAGTCCGCAAGCGCGAGCCCATGTCGCCCGACGAGGTGGACTACGCCAAGCAAATCGTCGCCGATCGCAGCTCTTTGCGGGCATTGTGCATCCCCGCTGCGTTGTTCATGTTGGGGTGCTTTTTTGTGTTCGGCAGTCTTTACCATTTGCATGGGGCGACACCGTCCGAGCGGGCCTTCCTGGGAGTGATTCCGATGCTCACGTCCACAAACCTGGGCCTGCGGATGCTGAGCAGCGCGCGGCTCAAGGGGCGCTTGCGGAAAATGGCGTAACGCAACGCCACGTGGCTCAGCCCGTAGCCGTTCTGACCTGCTTTTTTCGGCCGGCAACGCTTCTCCATGTTGCCGAGAGCACCCGCGGATGGCAACGTCCGTGGTCATCGTGTTCGTTTTTTCGCATAGAGCCGCTAGTCTTGACGATCAGTCCATCCCATTGGGCACACGACCGTCTACTATCTGAACCGGCGCGAGGGCGGGTGAGATGAGAGCACGAGGTCAGGGACCGGAGCCCGACAAGGTGATCGAGTGAGCCCGCGTTCAGCCGGGCGGACCGTCCTGGCGCGAATCTGGATGCCGTTGGTCGCGGTCATCGCGATCGGTGCGGGCCTGCTGTGCATGTACAAGGTGCACCAGTTCTCCGAACCGGAGCCGGTCATCACCGTCAACGGTCCGCAGGCGCCGGACGAGTTCAACATCAAACGGATCACCTATGAGGTGTTCGGCTCCGCCGGGCAAGGCGGGAAGCTCGTCTACATCGACATCGACGGCCACCCGCATCAGGTTGATGTCACGACCCTGCCCTGGACCCACACGGAGACCACCACGCTAACGGTGGCGTCCGGCAGCGTCTCGGTGCACGTTCGTGGCGGTCAGGTGGGCTGCCGGATGCTGGTGGACGGCGTCGTCCGCGATGAACAGTCGAACGACCATCAGGACGCCGACGTCCAGTGCAGAGTGAAATCGGCATGAGCGAGCAGCGCCCCGATGAGCCCCGGGTCAAGCGCCCCTTCATCCCCAGGATGGTCCGCACTTTCGCGATACCGATCATCTTCTTCTGGGGCCTTCTCGCGGTCACGACGAACACCTTTATGCCCCAAGTAGAACGGGTCGCAGAAGAACTCGCCGGACCGATGGTCCCGCACTACGCGCCCTCGCAGCGGGCACTGCTGCACATCGGCGAAAAGTTCCACGAATCCAACTCGACCAACTTGACCATGGTGGTGTTCGAAGCGAACCGGCCACTGGGAGACCAGGACCATCGGTACTACGACGATCTGATGCGCCGCCTCGAGCGCGACACCAAGCACGTGCAGTACGTGATGGATTTGTGGGGCAAGCCGTTCACCGCGGCGGGGGCGCAAAGCGTCGACGGCAAGTCCACCTATGTGCTGTTGCGTCTCGCCGGCGACATCGGCCAGATTCAAGCCAACCAGTCGGTGGACGCCGTCCGCGACATCATCAAGAAGGACACCCCGCCGCCCGGGCTCAAGGTCTACGTCAGCGGCGCGGCCCCGCTGGCCTCCGACACTTTGGCTATCGCGAATGCGAGCCTGAACAACGTCACGATCGTGACGATCATCCTCATCGTCGTGATGCTGCTGCTGGTGTACCGCACCCCGTCCACCCTGTTGGTGCCCTTGCTCGGCGTCCTCATCGAGATGCTCGTCGCGAAGGGCGTTATCTCGACCCTCGGGCATTACGGGTACATCGAACTCTCGTCGTTCGCGGTGAACATCGTGATCGCGCTAACCCTGGGAGCGGGAACGGATTACGGCATCTTCCTGATGGGTCGCTATCACGAGGCGCGACAGGCCGGCGAAAGCCGGGAAGACAGTTTCTACATCGCGTACAAGGGTGTTGCGCCCATCATCATCGGTTCCGGGCTGACGATCGCCGGTGCGTGCTACTGCTTGACGTTCGCGCGCCTGAACTACTTCCACACCATGGGGCCGGCTGTAGCGATCACCATGCTGTTCACCATCGCGGCAGCGATGACGCTCGGCCCGGCGGCCTTGACCGTCGGCAGCCTTTTCGGGATGTTCGACCCGAGGCAGGCGGCCAAGGCACATCTGTACCGGCGGATCGGGGCGAGCGTGGTGCGCTGGCCGGTGCCGATCCTGGTGGCCAGCTCCGCCGTTGTGATGCTCGGGGCGATCTTCGTGCCGAGCTATCGGCAGAACTACGACGATCGCCAGTACCAGCCGGCCAATGCGCCCGCCAACCTGGGTTTCCAAGCGGCCGATCGGCACTTCCCCAAAAGCAAGCTGTTCTCCGAGATGCTGATGGTCGAGACCGATCACGACATGCGCAACTCGGCCGACTTCATCTCGCTGGACCGGGTCGCCAGGGCGCTGATTCGGCTGCACGGTGTGGCGATGGTGCAGGGCATGACCAGGCCCTTGGGCCGGGCACTCGAGCACGCCAGCATTCCGTATCTGTTCACCACGCAAGGCAGCGGCAACGGTCAACAACTCCCGTTCAACAAGGAGCAGAACTCCAACACCGATGCGCAGGCCGAGATCCAGGCGCACTCTGTCGCGGTCTTGCGGAAAGAGATCGGCTTTTTCCAAAAGGTGTCGGATGAGCTGCACCAGACGGTGCTCACCGTTCAGGATCTGGAGAAGATCACCCAGGAGATGAACGAGGAAGTCTCAAATCTCGACGATTTCTTCCGTCCGATCAAGAGCTACTTCTATTGGGAGAAGCACTGTTTCGACATCCCCATCTGCTGGGCATTTAGATCGGTGTTCGACACGATCGACCACATCGACCATTTGGCCGAAGACATCACCCGCACCAAAATGTCCCTGGAGGAGGTCGACAAGGCCTTCCCGCAGATCATCGCCCAACTGAAAGCCACCGCCGACGACACCGAGGCGCTGCAGTTGAAGTTGGTCAACAGTTACGGTTCGGCGGATCTGCAGTCCATCCAAACCGAGCAGACATTCGACGATTCGATCAACGTCGGCAACGACTTCGACAAGTCCCGCAGCGACGACTACTTCTACATCCCGCACGAGGCCTTCGACAACGAGGACCTCAAGGCGGGCATGAAGTTGATGATGTCGCCGGACGGCAAGGCGGCCCGGTTCATCGTCACCCACGAGGGTGACGCCATGGGCCCCGAAGGCGTGGAGCATGTCCAACAGTTTCCCGACGCGATAAAAACGATCCTGAAAGAGACGTCCCTGGCCGGCGCCCGGGTATACATCGGCGGTTCGGGGTCCAACGACAAGGACATCAAGGAATACGCGATGTCGGATCTGCTGATCGCGGCGATCGCCGCCTTCGTGCTGATCTTCTTGATCATGATGTTCATCACGCGAAGTCTGGTGGCGGCCTTGGTGATTCCCGGCACCGTGGCCTTCTCCTACGCCGGGGCGTTCGGGTTGTCCATACTCGTCTGGCAGCACCTGATCGGCCTGCACCTGCACTGGCTCGTCCTACCGCTGACGTTCATCATCCTGGTGGCGGTCGGGTCGGACTACAACCTGCTGCTGATCAACAGGGTCAAAGAGGAGTTGCACGGCGGAATTCACACCGGTCTGATCCGCGCGCTGGGAAGCACGGGCGGTGTCGTGACATCGGCGGGGTTGGTGTTCGCGTTCACGATGTTGGCCATGCTGACCAGCGATCTGCGGACCATCGGGCAGGTGGGCTCCACCGTCTGCATCGGTTTGCTGCTCGACACATTGATCGTGCGTTCGTTCGTCGTGCCGGCGATCCTGCGGATCCTCGGGCCGTGGTTCTGGTGGCCGACGCTGGTGCGTAACCGCCCGCTGCCGCAGCACTAAACGCCGGATTGTGTGGAAGTGTCGGTTCTCATTTTCTGTGTCATGTCGCGATTCCTTGACCTGCGGTGATGCGAGTTGTCTTACGTCGTGTCATCAAGCATTTGTCTCAGGTTCGTGTCATTTTTTGAGATGATGCGCTGAAGCGTTCCGGCGGGCTCGCCTGTTCCGCCCATGGCACGCGGAGCGACCGAGCGCGTTACGTCACGTGACAACGCGCGGGCGCGATGACGACCAGCGGCGTGCGAATCTTACAGCGGGTGCAACCGCAGCGGCAGAGGGAGAGCGCACGGCATGGACATGAAACTTGAGGTCGTCGTGGTTCGTCTCCCCGACGTCGACCGGGGTAAGGACGCCTATACCGCTATGGGCTGGCGTCTCGACGCCACCACGATGGTCTTCCAACCAATCGGGGTCGGCCGGGTCCGTACGGCAACGGAGTATGAGCATGATCGCATCTGAAGCGCTTCGTCATTCAAGAATTCCACTTGCCCACGGATCCGGTGCGATCCCCGTCGTCGGATTCGGCACACTGATTCCGGACCTTCCGGCAACCAGGCGGGCCGTCAAGACCGCGTTGGACGTGGGTTTTCGACACCTCGACTGCGCAGAACGCTACCGCAACGAAGAAGCGGTCGGCGAAGCGATTCAGGAGGCATTCGAGGCGGGCACGGTTGCGCGGGAGGACCTGTTCGTCACCACCAAGCTGTGGAACACTAATCATCGTCCAGAGCGGGTCAAACCCGCGTTCGATGCGAGTCGCCACCGATTGCAGGTCGACTATGTCGATTGCTATCTCATCCATACGCCCTTTGCGTTTGCGCCTGGTGACGATCAGGATCCGCGAGACGAGCACGATCAGGTGATCTACGACGAAGGGGTCACGTTGGCGCAGACGTGGCGGGCGCTGGAGTGCCTCGTCGAGGACGGTCACTGCGGGTCGATCGGGTTATCGGATGTCTCGTTGGACAAGCTGCGAGAGATCGTGGCGATTGCCCGGATCAAGCCGGCCGTAGTGCAGGTCGAGTCGCATCCATATCTGCCCGAATGGGGACTGCTCGACTTCTGTCGGGAGAATGGGATTGTGCTGCTGGCGTTTGCAGCGTTGGGACATTCGATGGAACCGAATCTGCTCGACGACCCGGTGATTACGGCCATCGCGCAGCGTGAGCACATGTCGCCGGCCCAAGTCGCTCTTTCCTGGGCCGCGCAGCGAGGGACTGCTTTCCTGACCACCTCGACCAAACCTCAACGCATCCAAGAGAACTATGAGATCTCGGCCTTACCCGAGGATGCCATGTGCGAGATTCGCGACGACATCACCACGAACATCAGGTTCAACGCCGTGGTGCACAGCGGTGTACCCGGATTCATCCCCAAAGTTCAGTGAACCCGACGCTCAGCACTCCCACCATCGAGAGGAAGGAAGTGAGAATCGATGTGATCACCGAGTTCTTCTTGTCGCCCGGCTCACGAGGGAGGCACAGCTGATGTCACGCGTTGCGCTGATCACGGGCGGCAGCCGGGGAATCGGTGCGGCGACTTCACTAGTCCTCGCGCAGCGAGGGTTTCGGGTGGTCGTCAACTACCGGTCCAGTGCCGAAGAAGCCCACCAGGTTGTCCGGGCCGTGACAGCGGCCGGCGGTGAGGCTCTGGCGATCCGCGCCGATGTCACCGAATCGGATGACATCACCGCCATGGTCGACGAAACCCGACGGCGGTGGGGCCAAGTCGACGTGTTGGTGCACAACGCGTTAGTACCCTATGTCATCACCTCGTTCGCCGATCTGACCTGGGAGCAGCTGGGCGGTAAACTGGACAAAGAGCTGTACGCCGCCTACTTCCTGACTAAAGCCGTTGTCCCGGGGATGATTTCCCGTGGCTATGGCCGGCTGATCTTCCTCACTGCAGTGCTGTCTCGTCATCCGCGCGCCGGGATGATCAACCTGGGCACATCGAAGGCGGCGCTGGACCAGTTCGTCCGCTACATCGCCCTCGAATTGGCGCCGCACGGCATCACGGCCAACCTCGTCGCACCAGCAACGGTGCAGGGAACGACGATGAGCCAAAAGTTGACGCCCGAGAAGATGCACGAGCTCGCTGCGGCCACGCCGATGGGACGACTCGTCACTCCCGAGGACGTCGCCGCCACGATCGCGTTCTTCGCAAGTGAGGATTCCGGTTTCACCACCGGTCACACCATCCCGGTCAACGGCGGCACTGAAATGGACTGAGCGCGGCTGCGCTAAGTGGAATCCCGATCACATTGAAAGAGAGTCTCACCGTGCACACGATCGACCTGGCCTATGTTGGCCGCGGTATTCACGAGGAACCGGTCGCCTATGTGGCCGATCAGGAGGGCTACTTCGAAGATGAAGGTGTCCACGTCGCGCTGCGCGACGGTACCCGTTGGGACACCAAGCGGCTGGGCGCTGGTGCGATGATCGGGCACGGCCGGTCCCTGTTGTCGCGGTTGACCGAGGGCATCGAATGGACCGGGCTGAGCGTCAACACCGACCGTCCGCTGTTCTGGTTCCTCGGCGGGCCTAACGTGACATCGATGGCCGAGCTTCGCGGGCGCCGCCTGGCGGTACATGCGCCAGACAGTCCCCCCGGATGCTTCGCGCGCATCGTGTTGCGTCAGCACGGCCTGGATCCCGATCGCGATCTGCAGTGCGTGGTGCGCCACCCCGGTGACTACCAGATGGATCTGCGAAACCTACGCAATAAATCCATCGATGCGGCCTATGTCGGCAGCACCATGGGACCCGAACAGGTCGCCGCCGAGGAAGGCTTCCACGTGCTGGCCTGGGTGGGCGATCACTTCCGGATCCCCACCGTGGGCATCGTGGTGGATCCAGCCCACAACCCGATCGACAGCCCCGCGGTCCAAGCGCTGGTGCGCGCCAACGACCGCGCCCTGCAAACCATGGCCGACCGACCCGATCTGACCATCGGCTACATAGCGACGTTTCTAAGCCGGCTCACCCGGGAAGAGGTGCAACGCTACTACGAGCACTACATCGCCCCGTATTTCAGCGCCGACGGCCACGTGGACCTCGACGCCGCCCAGCACGCAGTCGACGCGGTCGCAGCCGAACTCGGCATCGCCTCAGCATCAGCTGACCAGATCTACCAGCCGTCCCGGTAAAGCCTCAACACGTGAACCGACAAACAAACCGCTCGAGGAGCGATCATGCGCGACACCAAGACCGTATTGATCCGACTTCTCTTGGCCCACCGCTAGTTCGTCAAGGAGCACTTCTCATGCCGTATCTGACGAGCCCTGTATGACTCTCCAGTTCGACGCGATCATCGTCGGCGCCGGGCAGGCCGGACCACCGCTGGCCGGACGGCTGACCGACGCCGGTCAGACCGTCGCGGTGGTGGAGCGCAAGCTGATCGGCGGCACCTGCGTCAACACCGGCTGCATCCCGACCAAGACAATGGTGGCCAGCGCGCATGCGGCCCACCTGGCCCGGCGCGGCGCCGAGTACGGCGTCGGCACCGGGCCGGTGACCGTCGACATGGCCAAGGTCAAGGCGCGCAAAGACGCCATCATGCTCAACGACCGCCACGACGTCGAGTCGTGGCTTGACGGGATGAAGGGATGCACGGTGGTTCGCGGGCACGCGCGTTTCGAGGACCCGCACACCCTGCGCGTCGGCGACGATCTCCTGGCTGCCGACCGGATCTTCCTGAACGTCGGAGCCCGCGCGGTGGCCCCCGACATGTCGGGATTGGCCGACGTCGACTACCTGACCAACGTCGGGATTCTCGAACTCGACACGGTGCCAGAGCATCTGGTCATTATCGGCGGCAGCTACATCGGGCTGGAATTCGCCCAGATGTACCGCAGGTTCGGCGCGGCCGTGACGATTCTGGAACGGGGAGCGCGGCTGGCGGGGCGAGAGGATCCCGATGTGTCGGCGACCATCCAGGCGATCCTGGAGGGCGAAGGCATTGCGGTGCAGTGCAATGCAGACGACATCAGCGTCGCCCGCGACGGCGCCGGTATCGCCGTGACGCCGCGGGCGGGCGCGCCCAGCATCGTCGGTTCGCACCTGCTGGTGGCTGTCGGCCGCCGGCCCAACACCGACGATCTGGGCCTGGATCGGGCCGGCGTGCAAACCAATCCCCGCGGATACATCGTCGTCGACGACCAGTTGCGCACCAACGTCGAGCACATCTGGGCGATGGGTGACTGCAACGGCCGCGGCGCATTCACCCACACGTCCTACAACGACTTCGAGATCGTCGCGGCCAACCTGCTCGATGACGATCCACGCAAGGTCAGCGACCGGATCCCCACCTACGCGCTCTACATTGACCCGCCGCTGGGCCGGGCCGGGCAGACCGTCGAGGAGGTGCGCAAGTCCGGCCGCAAGGCGCTGCTGGGCTTTCGTCCGATGACCAAGGTGGGCCGGGCGGTGGAAAAGGGTGAGACGCAAGGATTCATGAAGGTCGTCGTCGACGCGGAGACCGGCCAGATCCTCGGCGCCGCGATCTTCGGGGTGGGCGGCGATGAGGTGGTCCACGAGATTCTGGACATCATGTCCGCCAAGGCGCCCTACACCACGCTGGCACGCACCATGCACATCCACCCGACCGTCAGCGAGTTGGTGCCGACGATGCTTGAGGAGATGCAACCCCTGCCTTAGCAGACACGGCCGCACCCGGCGACCAGCTGCCGAGTCACACCCCGCCGTAACAGGGGTGTGAGACCCAACCAGTGGAGATGGAGATACGAGATGACCGAGCTTCCACCGCGCCCAGAGGGAATTGCGTTGGCCCACTTCATCGTCTCAGACGATGTCGAGCGCTCTCGGCGCTTCTACACCGAAGTACTCGGCGGCAGGGTGGTCTTCTCCGGAGACGTGACCTATGTCGCGCTATCCAATTGCTGGATCATCATCAATGTCGGCGGAGGCCCGACCGACGACAAGCCAACCGTCACCCTGGAGGCGCCACGCGATCCTGACCGGGTCAGCAGCTTCCTCAATATCAGGGTCAAAGACATCGAGGCCGTGTACGCCGAATGGAGTGCCCGGGGTGCCCAATTCCTGACGCCGCCGAAACAGCACCAGTACGAGATACGTTGCTACATCCGCGATCCCGACGGTCATCTGATCGAAGTGGGGCAAACCACGGACCCGCAGGGAGACTGGTCGCCCGCTCACTGGCCATCGAGCACGGCCGCCGAGAAGGCCGAGTGAATGCCCAGATCACCGGCGGAATCCCTCACATCGACGGTGGCCAGTCCCCCCCGACCGTTCCCCCGCTCTCAGCGAGGCGGTGCGAGACCGCTCGGGCCCGCGATGCTTCGGGCCGCCGTTGTTAGTACCGTGACGCTCAGCAGGTTTCGGTCATGACCACGGCGATCATCGGCACTGGAGGGCTCGGATCGGTCATCGCCCGCCGGCTCGCCTCAGGCGGTGAGACCCTGCGGCTCTCAAGCGCCGACAAGGAGTCGGCACGAAGGCTGGCTGCAGAGATCGGTCGAGCTGCCGTCGTCGCCGTCGACAACCGCGACGCGTTGCAGGGCGCCGATGCCGTGGTCCTTGCGCTGCGCTTCGCCGCTCTGAAGGGCGTCATCGACGAGATCGCCGACCCGCTAATCGACAAGCTCGTGGTCGTTCCGAGCAACCCGCTCGCCACCGACGCACAAGGTAACCTCACACATCTCCTGCCGAAAGGGCAATCCTCTGGCGAGGTTGTAGCCGGGTGGTTGCCGGCGGGGGCGCGCTTGGCCATGGCGTTTGGAACCCTGTCGGCCGATCTCTTCGAGTCCTCCGCCAACCGGTCACCGGAGCCGGCGGTCCTCTTCTACGCGACTGACGACGGCCGTGCTGGCGAGGAAGTCGAGCGGTTGATCCGAACGGCCGGCTTCGAGCCGGTGAAGGTCGGCGGGATCGAACAGTCGGGTCGACTCGAGGTGGGCGGGGACCTTCACGATCTCGTAGTCGGCCCCGCGGAGGCGCGGTCATTGATCGGTGGGGCCTGATCGCTTCGCCGCCCTGGCCGGGGCACCTCTTCGGTCGGGCCTTCGCCCAGATGGTCTTGATACCCAGATGCATGTCTATGTTGAGGCAGTGGTTTTGGCGGTCGCTCTCGGCTGCAGAGCGTGGAAGACTTCGCGGGCGATGTAGCGCTTGAGGCATCGCATCATTTCGTTCTTGGATTTACCTTCGGCGGCCTGCCGACGCTGGGGGCCGCCACGCGGCGTGATCGATACCAATCCATGTGCGGTGCGGAGGTAACCGCCGTTCGGTACGCCAAGAGAAGGGACCGTTCCGCTGGTTACGACCCGTCCAGAAAGAACATTCGGAGCGTTCGTTCACGAATCGGCGCCACACGGTGGAATGCAACTGCACGGCGTGGCGGCGGGTTATTTAATTTGAACAGGATTCAGACGTGATCTGTGACGCCTGCGGCTAATTGCGGAGTGGGCAAGTATGGCGCCATGTGGCCCGGGGATGCTCTGGCCGATACAGTTGCTGAAGAGGGAAGCGTCACACTGTCACAACGGCGGGAGAAGCCCATGACCGACCAGCCGGACTCACCCGCAGGGCTGAGCTTCGAGCGCGATGTCCGTCCTATGTTCCGCGAAAAGGACCGCGACTCGATGCTCAAAGCGTTCGACCTCTGGTCCCACAGCGACGTCCAGGCGCACCAGGACGCGATCCTCGAGCGCCTCCGCGACGGCACCATGCCCTGCGACGGGGCGTGGCCGGCGGAGCACGTCGCCGTCTTCCAGCGCTGGATCGCCAGCGGGTCGGCGCCCTGAGCGCACGCCGGGGTGACTGAGCAGCTTTCTGTCGCGAGGGCCAATAAGTGAGATAGAGAAGCCGCGTGAGGAGATGTAGCTTCTCAAATCCCGTGTCACACCGTGCGACGACGTCACCCGCGCATTCGTGGGGCCGGCAGCCGAGGTTTTGCTGCTGCTGAAAGCATTGCAGGATGCTGCGGAGATGCCCGGAAGGCAGGACAATGGATGATGCTCTACCACACCACCTGCAGAGGGCCTAACTGCAATTGGAGAGATCGATGGACGAAGTACAAGTCGAGCAGCAGAACTATCAGATGCCACCGGTGGAGGGGTTTACGGTCGCGGTCTTTCTCACCGTGGCCGACCTCAAGCGATCCGCCGAATTCTACAAAACGGTCTTCGATGGAGACATTGTGAGCATGGGCGACGGAAACGCACCTCCGTACGTCAAAATCGCCAACACATGGCTCATTCTCAACGTTGGCGGCGGTCCCACACCGGATAAACCGACGGTAACGCTTAGCCCGCCTCCCGATCCCAATCATCTCAGTAGCTTCATGAATATCCGCGTTGCGGACATTCAGGCGTGCTACAAGTTGTGGAAGAGTCGAGGCGCAACGTTTCTCTCGGAGCCCCTAGACAAGTACGGCGAGACGCGATGCTACATCCGCGATCCAGACGGCTACATCATCGAAGTCGGCCAAAGCAAACCCGGCTTCAAGTACGGGTAGAAGTGGTAAACAGCAAAGTCGTCGTAATAACGGGCGCATCGCATCGCATCGGCGCAAGTCTGGTCGCGCGTACAGCGAAGCCGGATACAACGTCGTTGTCAAATTGCGCCCGCGCCTAAGTGTTCGAGATTTACGCTGCGGCGCTGTGCCAACGAAAAACTGGAAGAACGTACCAAATCGGCCCCGGTGCAACGCATGCACTCATGACATCGAATTTGAGAACCGACAGGAAGCCCCATCCCGCCCTGTGCGTTGCCACAAAGCTGCCATTGACGAATGTCACCATTTGCGGTTGACTCCGTTGCATGGCGGACGTCGTTCCGGCCCGCGGGTCATTGCGGTCCCGCGGCGCGGCAGCGGTAAGCACCTACACATTGCGGCCGTTCAGCGGGCTGGTGCCGCCCGAGCGGGCGTGGGGAATTTGGCTGTCGCGCCGAATGATCGCGCGGGTCATGGCCACCTTCGGCCCCCCGCTGGCGGGCACGCGCGTTGAACAGGTCGACACCAGATTGTCCGACGGCCGCCGGGTCAAGGGCGAATGGGTGTACGGGCCACGCAACGCCGACGAGCGAGGCTTTGCGCGCTCGTCGACCGACGCCGGCGCGGTCTATTACGTGCACGGCAGCGGCTACGCCGTGTGTTCGCCAAAAACCCACCGGCGGTTGGCATCCTGGCTGTCGTCGCTGACCGGCTTGCCGGTGTTCAGCGTCGACTACCGGCTGGCGCCACGCTATCGCTTCCCCACCGCCGCCGACGATGTCCGCGCGGGTTGGGACTGGCTGGTGCAAACATGCCGCGTACCGGCCAAACAGATTGTTGTGGCCGGTGATTCGGCGGGCGGTCACCTGACGATCGACATGCTGTTGCAGCCCGAGGTCGCCGCGAACTCCCCCGCCGCGCTGGTGTTGTTCTCGCCGCTGATCGATATGACCTTCGCGCTGTCGCGCACCCGCGAGCGGATACGCCCCGATCCCGCCATTCGGGTGCGCGACGCGGCCCGCCTGGTCGCGCTCTATCACTCGGGCATCGATCTCACCCACCCCCGGTTGACGCTCGACGTCGCCGGCGGAGCGATGCTGCCCCCGACCCTGGTTCAGGCCGGTGGGGCCGAAATGCTGCAGGACGACGCGCGGCGGCTGGCCGCCGACGTCCGGGCGGCCGGCGGCCGCTGCGAGCTGCAAGTGTGGCCGCACCAAGTCCATGTATTCCAGGCACTTCCGCGCATGACACCAGAAGCCGCCAAGGCCATGGCCTACGTGGCACGGTTCATCGCCCACGCGTTGCAGGATGCGCGCGCCCTGGCCGACGAGGTGGGCTGACGATGTTGGGTCCGCTGGACAAGCTGCTCGGCAAGTCCAGAACCACCAGCCACGGCGCGTTGGCGGTGGTCACCGGGGCCGGCAGCGGCATCGGCGCCGCGTTCGCCGTCGAGCTCGGCCGCCGCGGGGGCACGGTGGTGTGCAGCGACATCGACGAAGCCGCCGCACAGCAGACCGTCGACCGGGTCGCCGAACACGGCGCAAAAGCGCTGGCGATCCGCTGCGACGTCTCACGAATCGACGACGTAAGCACGCTGGCCGAACAAGCACAGTCCTTCTTCGGGGCCGCACCCACCCTGGTCGTCAACAACGCCGGCGTCGGTGCCGGCGGCGCGGCGATCGGCGATGTGCCGCTGGATGATTGGACCTGGACCCTGGGCATCAACTTGTGGGGGCCGATACACGGCTGCCACGTGTTCACCCCGATCCTGCGCGAGGCCGAACCGTCACATGCTCCACGCGGCATTATCAACGTCGCCTCGGCCGCGGCGTTCGGCGCCGCGCCCGGTATGGCCGCCTACAACGTCAGCAAGGCCGGTGTACTTTCGCTTTCCGAAACGCTGGCCGCCGAATTGTCCGGCACCGCAATCCGGGTCACCGTGCTGTGCCCGACGTTCGTCAAGACCAACATCGTCGAATCGGGACGGATCACCCAGGAATCCGGCGAGCTCGCCGCCAAATTGATGCGCTGGACCGGCCTCTCGGCGCAGAAGGTGGCGCGCACCTGTCTGGACGCTCATGATCGCGGCGAGCTGTACTGCATGCCACAGCTCGACGCCAAGATCGGCTGGAACATCAAACGTATTGCCCCACAGTCATATACCCGCGCGGTTGGGCTCGTATCCCGCGCAAACATGCACTGATAACCCCCGAGTGAAAGGGAGCTGCTGGTGGCCATCGACATGGAAGCCATGCTCGCCAAGATCAAGGATCGGCAATGGGCGCTCGCCGACATCGACTGGGACGCACCGGGCGCCGACACGATCAAGCCCGAATTCCGACCCAAGCTCAAGGCCTTCATGGCCGACCTCTGCTGGATCGAGAATATCGGCGCTCGGGGCTTCGCGGCGCTGGCCAAGAAGGCGCCCGACGCCACCATCGCCGAGATCTACCGGTATTTCCACGCCGAGGAGCAACGTCACGCCAACGCGGAACTGGCGCTGATGAAGCGCTGGGGAATGCTCGAGGACGGCGAGATCCCCAAGCCCAACGTCAACATCCGGTTGGCCATCGAGTGGCTGGACACGTTCGCCGACGACATGCCGTTGTCGGTGCTGGGCACCGTGATCCCGATGCTCGAGGTCGCACTCGACGGCGCGTTGCTGAAATTCCTGCTGGAATCCGTACACGACCCGGTCTGCCACCAGGTTTTCGAGAAGATCAACAATGACGAATCTCGGCATATCGCCGTCGATTTCGAGGTGCTGGAGATGATCGGCAACGCGAAGGCCCGCCGCCTGGCCATCGAATTCGTCGGCCGCTTCGCATCACCGGGCCTGATCCTCGGGATGGTCATGTACGTGCCGCTACTCAACCGCGTCCGCAACGAGATGGCCGGAATGGGAATGGAACCCGAGCGGCTGTTCAACGCGGTCAACCGTTTCAAGCAACTCGGCGATCGGGGCGAACGCACCCGGCGGGTGCCTACCTACAAGTTGCTCAAGCGGCACGGCATGTGGGTGGTCAACCCAAGACATCCCTATCAGCTGCTGGCCAATTCCATGGTGTGGCTGTCGGATTTCTATCCCAAGCCGCTGCTGAGGCCGATGCCGAGCTGGTCGAGGGAACTCACCCACGAGCCGGCGGCGTGATCGTGGGCCCCGACCACACCCACGCAACACTGATCATCGGAGCCGGCTTCACCGGACTCGGAACCGCAATTCGGTTGGCCGAGGCCGGGGTTGACGACATCGTCATCCTGGAGCGCGCCGACCGGGTGGGCGGAACCTGGCGCGACACCACCTACCCGGGGGCCAGCTGCGACGTCCCGTCGCTGCTGTACTCGTACTCGTTCGTGAAGAACCCGACTTGGTCGCGGACGTACTCACCCGCCCCGGAAATCTGTCGCCATCTCGAGGACATGGCGACCAAATTCGACATCCGCCGTCACATCCGGTTCAACCATCAGGTCAGCGGCTTGACCTTCGACGAGTCCACCGGTGTGTGGACGGCTAAGACCAAGAACCGTAAGCGCTTTCGGGCCCGCACCGTCGTCCTGGCGTCCGGCCCGCTGTCGGATGTCAGCTTCCCCCACATCCGCGGCCTGGACAAGTACGAGGGACACAAGATCCACAGCGCCCGCTGGGATCACGACTACGACTTCACGGGTAAGCGCGTCGCCGTCATCGGAACCGGCGCCAGCGCCATCCAGATCGTTCCCGAACTGGTCAAGCAGGCCGGGTTCGTCAAGGTGTTCCAGCGCACCCCCGGCTGGGTGCTGCCGCGCCTGGACACGGCGACCCCGCCGGCGGTGCAGGCCCTGTTCGCCAAAGTTCCTGCCATCCAACAACTTGCCCGTCAGGCGCTGTTCTGGGGCCACGAGGCCAGTGCAACGGCTCTGGTGTGGGACACCCCGCTCACCTCGCTGGTGGCGCGACTGGGCCAGGTCAATCTGCGCGTTCAGGTCAAAGACCCGTGGCTGCGCCGGCAGCTGACACCCGACTTCGCTCCCGGATGCAAGCGCATGCTGGTCTCCAGCGACTACTACCCGGCGCTGCAGCGCGACAACTGCAAGCTGGTCTCCTGGCCCATCGCGACGCTAAGCCCCGCCGGCATCCGCACCAGCGATGGCGTCGAACACCACCTCGATTGCATCGTGTTTGCCACGGGCTACGACGTCCACCTCACCGGCCCGCCGTTTGCCGTCACCGGTCTCGGCGGCAGGTCGCTGGCCGACGAATGGGCCGCCGGCGCACAGGCTTACAAGAGCATCAACGCGCACGGCTATCCGAACCTGTTCTTCATGACCGGCCCCAACTCCGGGCCGGGTCACAACTCGCTGCTGGTCTACATCGAAGGCCAGCTCGACTACGCGGTGCGTGGTATCCGCACCATCCTCGACGACGACCTGCGCTACCTCGATGTGCGCCAAGACGTCCAACTGCGCCACAACGAAGACATCCAGCGCCGTCTGACGAAAACGACCTGGATGTCGGGTTGCCGGAGTTGGTATCTCACCAAGGACGGGTTCAACGGCTCGATGTACCCGGGCTTCGCGACGCAGTATCTTCGCCAGATGAGCGATTTCCGCTACGCGGATTACCATGCGGTGGCACGCCGGGCCACGGCGCGCGTCACCTCCAGCGCCTGAGGCAGAAATGGCACAGAACCGACCGGAACCCGGCACGATCGCCAGCGTCCTGTACAACGTGCGACGGGCGCCCAAACGCGTTCGGCGCCAATCGCGGGACTTCATCGAGACCGCGGTGTCTCAGCTTTTCGACGCGGCCGCACGCCAGCCGCATGGGGTCGCGGCGTCCGGGGAGTACCGGATCGACGATCTGGCCCGGGTGGCCGGCACCACCACCCGCAACATCCGGGTCTATCGCGACCGCGGACTGCTGCCTCCGCCGCTGCGGGTCGGCCGCATCGCCCTGTTCAACGACACGCATCTGACCCGGCTGCGACTGATCACGTCGATGCTCGACCGCGGCTACAACATCGCGCACGTGCGGGAAATGCTCAGCGCGTGGGAGGAAGGTAAGAACCTCGGCGATGTGCTGGGCCTGGAGACGGCCATCGTGGGTAGCTGGACCACCGAAAAGCCGGAAACCATGCCGCTCGTCGACGCCCAGCGGCTCGTCGACGACCCGACCGCATTCGAACGGCTGGTCGCGCTGCAGGTGATCCGGGTGGACGGCGAGCGGGCCACCGTGACCCGGCCCAAGCTGATCGAAGCGTTCAACGAGATCCGGGGCTACGGGGTCAAATTGGCGAAGCTCATCGACCTGCACGAGCAGATCGTGCCGGAGATCGACAAGATCAGCGACTTGCTGGTGCGTGCCGGCGCCGAACATGTCATCGACAAGATCAAACCGGGCCAGGCGCTGCCCGCGGATGCCGAGATCGCCGAGCTGATCACCATGCTGGTCCGATTCCGCACTCAGGCGGTGGCGACCGTCACGGCAACGCTTGCGTCCTCGATCGAGTCGAGCATCGAGTCGTTGGCCAGCCGCATCCTCGCCGACTATCTCGAACGCTCACCCGAGGCCGGGCCCGACGCGGTCCCCGACGAATTGTCCGTACGCCGGCGCAAGGCCAACTGAGAAGCTACTGACGCGCAATCAAATACGGCGCCAGGGTGGACAGCTTCTCGCAGGTCTCCTCGAATTCGCGCTCGGCCAACGACTCTTCGATGATTCCGGCACCGGCCCGCAGCCACGTCGTGCCGTCGGATTCGTAGGCCGCCCGCAGCGTCAGCGCGGCATCCAGCGCCCCGTCAGCCGAAACGGTCACCACCGCACCGGAATACAGCCCGCGCGGTCCTTCGTCGAGACGCAGGATCGCCTCGACGGCGGCGCCTTTCGGGATGCCCGACGCGGTAACCGCCGGGAAGAGTGCTTCCAAAGCGTCCATCCGGTCGCTGGACGGATCCAGACGCCCGCTGACCGTGGAGCCCAGGTGCTGCACACTCCCCCGCTCCCGCACGGTCATGAAATCGGTCACCACCGCTGTTCCGGGTTCGGCGATCTCGCTCATCTCCTGCAACGAGCTGCGCACCGAAATAGCATGCTCGACAATCTCTTTCGAATTCGATTCCAGGTCATCGCGCGCTTGGCGATCGTTGGCCGGACCCCGACCCAGCGCGCGGGTGCCGGCCAACGGCTCGGTGATCACTTCGCCGTCCCGACGGACGGCCGTGACGAGTTCGGGGCTGTAGCCCAGCGCACGAATTCCGCCCAGCCGCAGCAAGAACGACCGCACCGGCGTGTTGTGCCGACGGCCCAGTCGATAGGTGGACGGGAAGTCCAGCGCGAAGGGCACTTCCACCGAACGGGAAAGAATCACCTTGTTGTAGTTGCCGGCGGCGATCTCGCTCACGGCCGTGGTCACGCGATCGCGGTAGCCCGACCCGTCGGCGGTGATATCGATCTCGCGAGTTTCGCGCAGGTTGGGCACGCCCTCGCGCAGCATTTCCAGTACCGCTTCGTGGTGATTCTCCGCCGCATCGGAAAGCCAAACGCCGTCCTGGCTCACCACGATGCGGGAAATCGGCCAGAACAGTCGTGAAAGAGGAGTACCCGGGGCCAGCCGTTGCCGCAGTCCATAACGGTAGACACCGAATTCAAACGCGATCCAGCCGAAAAGCTGATCGGTTTCCAGCAACAGACAATCAATGGCTTCGCCCAGCACCGATCCCGGTCGCCCGGACCACTGTTGCCGCTGCGTCACACCATCGCGGATGACCCGCAGCTCGTCACTGTCCAGCTCGATCATCGCGTGCACACCGCTGGCGAGCACCCATTCACCGGCGTTCTCGTAGAGCAAATACTCCTCGCCGAGCCGCTCGGGCAGAACCGTGGCGAGCTGAGCTGCCAGGTCGGCCGGGTCGATATGCGCGGGGAGGGGAATCGGCGTAGTGCCGATGAGGGTTGTCTCGACGCTGGCCTCGGTCACAGCTAGTAAATGTAGCCTAACCTATGAAAGTCCCCAAGCAGTGGTCGTGTGTGCTCGGTCTCCATAGCTGCGTCCTCGGTACGCATCGCGTGGAGTCAAAGCATCAGCCGTTGTCACGGCACCCCCTTTCAAGGGGCCGCGGCGGTAGCCGAGGACCATCTCGTCCAGCACCGTTTCCGCAGGTAGAGGCCGCAAAATCGGCGCTTGCGGGGTGGAAGTGGGCGCCGTCTGCGAGCTCCCGAAGCGGCCTAACGTTTCCAGATCGTTTACCTGCCGGTCCCTGCTCGACGGGCTACCATAACCTGAGTTCTCCCAACGAAGCTGGTTTGCGCAGCGCCTCGCCAAACAGAGCGGCGCGGAGCGTGGGGCGCGGCGCACCTCCGTCACGTACTCTGGCGCCATGGGGGCTGCCGGCACCACGCCAGATGCCGCAAAGGACTAATGACAGAAGGGCGTAACAAGACTTTAATCCGACCGGGTTTAGAAATCGCCCAGCTAACGCCCGATCGCTATCTATCTCTCCATCGATCGAGAGGAACAATATGTTCGTGATCAGGCTCGCGAACGGTGAGGAAGTCCAGGCGTCCGATGGCGACGAGCTCGAAATTAACCAGGAGACCGGTGTCCTTACGGTTTCCCGGGTCGATGGATTCGAAGAAATTACGACGCATTACTCGCCCTCGGCGTGGCTATCCGTGACGCACCGCAAACGAGGCGCCGGGGTCAGGCCCTCGCTAATTTCCGGTGGAACGACGACACGCTAACCCTGACAGCAAATGCACAGCGAACTCACAACACATTCACGCTAAACCCAGCTTACCCGGTCCTACCAGCACCGCTGTGACCACGGGTTTTGTGATGCGCGACCATTTTGGCGCGGCTCGCAACGGCATGCACATTTCGGGCTCAATCCGAGTGGCGGTTTGACAGCGGCAGAGCTAAATTTTCCACGGTCGTCGGGATGTTCGTGGTCGCCCCGCTTGCGGACAGTGCTTACCCCGGGCCACCGGACAGATTAATGAGAGGCACCATGCTGCAAGAGTTCTGGCACAACTTCACGCATAACCTGTTCAAACCACTTCTGCTTTTCTTCTACTTCGGATTCCTGATTCCGATCTTGAAGGTGCGTTTCGAGTTCCCCTATGTGATCTATCAAGGCCTCACCATGTACCTGCTGCTGGCTATCGGCTGGCACGGGGGTGAGGAACTCGCCCAAGTCAATGCCTCCAGCGTCGGCGCGATCTTGGGATTCATGGTGTTGGGCTTCGCGCTCAACTTCGTGATCGGCGTTATCGCCTACTTCCTGCTCGGTTGGCTGACCAAATTGCGCAGAATCGACCGGGCGACCGTTGCCGGCTACTACGGCTCGGACTCGGCCGGGACGTTTGCCACCTGCGTCGCGGTCCTGGCAGCGGTCAACATTGCCTTCAACGCCTACATGCCGGTGATGCTGGCCGTCATGGAGATTCCCGGCTGCCTGGTGGCCTTGTACCTGGTGGCCGGACTGCGGCACCGGGGGATGGACGCGGCAGGCAACATGGCCGACGAGCCGGGCTATACGCCGGTAACGGTCGGGGTCGGGCCCGGCACCGCGGCACGGCCTCCGCACGGCCAGAGCCTGGAGACCGAGCGCGCACTTGCGGTCGAGGAGGAACTCGAGCTTTCGCTCGAAAAGGGTGAGCGCACGGAGGAACTCGACGTGAGCCCGAGCGCGCCGCTCGGCAAGAAGCCGTCCATCTTCTCCCGTGAGCTTTTCCAGGAGGTCTTCCTGAACCCCGGGTTGGTGCTGCTGATCGGCGGCATCGCGATCGGCCTGATCAGTGGCCTGCAGGGCCAGAAGGTCGTACAGGACGACGACAAGTTCTTCGTCTTGGCGTTCCAGGGCGTGCTGTGTCTGTTCCTGCTGGAGATGGGCATGACGGCCTCCCGCAAGTTGAAGGACCTGAGAACGGCGGGGCCCGGATTCATCTTCTTCGGTCTGCTGGCTCCGAATGTCTTTGCGACGCTGGGGATCTTCGTCGCCTGCGGCTACGCCAGCGTGACCCACACCGACTTCAAGACGGGCACCTATGTGCTGTTCGCGGTCTTGTGCGGTGCGGCGTCCTATATCGCGGTTCCGGCGGTCCAGCGATTGGCGATCCCGGAAGCGAGCCCGACGCTGCCGCTGGCCGCGTCACTAGGTCTGACGTTCTCCTACAACGTCACCATCGGAATCCCGCTCTACATCGAGATTGCCCGCGTCATCGAACGGTGGTTCGGCGTCTGACGCTCCTCACCCCAGGAGGGTCCGCACGACCGCGTCGGCCAGCAACCGGCCGCGCGGCGTGAGGACCAGCCTGTCGCCGTCGGCGACCAGCAAGCCTTCGGCGACAACGGTTTCGGCGCGTTCGTGTTCGGCGGCGCTTAGTCCCTCCAGCGGGAGCCCTCGGCGCATTCTGGTTTTCAACAGCACGTCCTCGGTGTGCAACGCTTCGGCGTCGAGCTGCTCGAAACCCGCGACCGGTAAGGCGGTACCGGCGAGCATCTCCGCATAAGCGTTGGGGTGCTTGATATTCCACCACCGCGTTGCGCCCACGTATCCGTGCGCACCCGGTCCGGCACCCCACCACTGGCCACCGTCCCAGTAGCCCAGGTTGTGCCGGCACTCACCGCCCGGACGCGACCAGTTGGACACCTCGTACCAGGTCATCCCTGCCGCGGACAGCGTCGTGTCGACCAACTCGTAACGGTGCGCCAGCACATCGTCGTCCGGCGCGGCCAGCTCACCGCTGCGGACCCGGCGGGCCAGGGCGGTGCCCGGCTCGACCAGCAGGGAGTACGCGGAGACGTGATCGACCCCGGTCTCGACGGCCACCTCGACGGAACGCAGCAGATCGTCGTCGGATTCGCCCGGGGTGCCGTAGATCAGGTCCAGGTTGACGTGTTCGAAACCCGCAGCCATCGCCTCGCGGGCGGCGGCGGCCGGGCGCCCGGGCGAGTGCACGCGGTCGAGGGTGGCCAGCACTCGCGGCGCCGCCGACTGCATGCCCAGCGACACCCGGGTGTAGCCGGCCGCCCGGATGGCGTCGAAGAATTCCGGCCAGGTCGACTCGGGGTTCGCCTCGGTGGTGATCTCGGCGTCCGGCGCCAGCACGAAGTGCTCGCGCACCATGTCCAGCAGCGTGGCCAGGCGTGCACCGCCCAGCAGCGACGGTGTCCCACCGCCGACGAACACCGTGTTCACCGTCGGTGCGTCCAGCCGTGTGGCGGCCAGCGCCAGCTCGCTACGCAGCGCCAGCAGCCAGGCGTCCGGGTTGACGCCACCCAGCTCGGCGGGCGTGTAGGTGTTGAAATCGCAATATCCGCAACGGGTTATGCAGAACGGGACATGCACGTACACCCCAAACGAATGTTCGGGGCTCGGCTGCATCTCGGGCAGCTCAACCGGCGCCGCGCGAAGGGGCATGCCAAATGATTGCACGGCTATCGGGCGGAGCCGGCCGTTCAGCCGCGAGGCCACCGCCGCCGAGCGTGGGGTTTGTGGACGAATCCGCTGCAGTTCTCGTACCTAGGCCCCACCCTCGGCGATCTCGAGGACATGCACTCTCGGGGCTTTCTCGGTTTTGTATATCCAATTACCCAAGATTGGCGGGTAGTTTTGCTCATCGTGAGAACAAATTCGACCTGGTGGCGCCGCACATCCCTATTCGTGGCAGAATGGGCGCGTGATCGTCGCCCAGCCCAGCCCGCGCATTGCGCTAGTGGCGCGGCGGCATATCGATCTCAAGCGTGTCTGCAGCTGTAGCTGTCCGGCTTGATGTCGTAGACCCGCCCACCTGTACGTCCAGCTGGCGCCGGATCTGCGCCCGCCGTCAATAGCCCCGGTGAGTCGCGCGTCCACGCCTGCACGTTCGCGAAGGAGACCTTCGAATGACCACAGCCCGTCCCGCCAAGGCCCGAAGTGAGGGCCAGTGGGCGCTGGGAGATCGCGAGCCGCTCAACCCCAACGAAGAGATGAAGCAGGCCGGCGCCCCGCTCGACGTGCGTGAACGCATTTTGGACACGTACGCCAAGGACGGCTTCGACAGCATCGACAAGAGCGATCTGCGGGGCCGTATGCGCTGGTGGGGCCTGTACACGCAACGCGAGCAGGGGTACGACGGCTCATTCACCGGTGACGACAACATCGAGATGCTCGAGGCCAAATACTTCATGATGCGGGTGCGCTGCGACGGCGGGGCGCTCTCAGCCTCCGCGCTTCGCACCTTGGGGACGATCTCCACCGAGTTCGCCCGCGACACCGCCGACATCTCCGACCGGGAGAACGTCCAGTACCACTGGATCGAGGTGGAAAACGTCCCCGAAATCTGGCGCCGGCTGGACGAGGTCGGGCTGCAGACCGCCGAGGCGTGTGGTGACTGCCCGCGCGTGATCCTGGGCTCGCCGCTGGCCGGTGAATCCCTTGCCGAGGTGCTCGACCCGACCTGGGCGATCGACGAAATCGTGCGCCGCTACATCGGCCAGCCCGACTTCGCCGACCTGCCGCGCAAGTACAAGACCGCTATCTCCGGGCTGCAGGACGTCGTACACGAGGTCAACGACATCGCGTTCATCGGCGTCAACCACCCCGAGCATGGGCCGGGGCTGGACCTTTGGGTCGGCGGCGGTCTTTCGACGGTCCCGATGCTGGGCCAGCGCGTCGGCGCCTGGGTCCCGCTCGAAGAGGTGCCCGAGGTGTGGGCCGCGGTCACCTCGATATTCCGCGACTACGGCTACCGGCGGCTGCGGGCCAAGGCGCGGCTGAAGTTCCTGATCAAAGACTGGGGCATCGAAAAGTTCCGGGAAGTTCTGGAAACCGAGTACCTCAAGCGTCCGCTGATCGACGGCCCGGCACCCGAGCCGGTCAAGCATCCAATCGATCACGTCGGGGTGCAGCGTCTCAAGAACGGCCTCAACGCCGTCGGAGTCGCCCCGATCGCCGGACGGGTGTCCGGCACCATCCTCACCGCGGTTGCCGACCTCGCCGAACAGGTCGGCTCGGACCGGATCCGGTTCACCCCCTACCAGAAATTGGTCATCCTCGACGTGCCCGACGACAAGCTCGACGGGTTCGTCGCCAGCCTGGAGGCACTCGGCCTGCAGTCACGGCCGTCGCATTGGCGCCGGAACCTGATGGCGTGCACCGGGATTGAGTTCTGCAAGTTATCCTTCGCCGAAACCCGGGTCAAAGCACAGTCTTTGGTGCCCGAGCTGGAGAGCAGGCTCGAAGACATCAACTCCCGGATCGACGTGCCGATCACTGTCAACATCAACGGCTGCCCCAACTCATGTGCGCGAATTCAGGTCGCCGACATCGGCTTCAAGGGCCAGATGGTCGATGACGGTGAAGGCAACTCGGTCGAGGGCTTCCAGGTACATCTGGGCGGTAGCCTCGGCCTGGACAGCGGATTCGGCCGAAAACTGCGCCAGCACAAGGTCACCAGCAACGAGCTGGGTGACTACATCGATCGGGTGGTGCGCAACTTCGTCAAGCACCGCAACGACGGGGAGCGGTTCGCGCAGTGGGCACTGCGCGCCGAGGAGGGCGACCTCCGATGAGCAGCCAAACGAACGATCCGGCCCACGCCGCACTGCGCGAGGTAGCCGCCCGGGGTGCAGCCGAACTCGAGGGCGCCAGCGCCACCGACCTGTTGCGCTGGACCGACGAGAACTTCGGCGGTGTCAACGGGCCGCGCGGCTGGGCGACGTGCAACTACATCGTCGCGTCCAATATGCAGGACGCCGTGCTGGTGGATCTGGCGTCCAAGGTGCGCCCCGGTGTACCGGTGCTCTTCCTCGACACCGGCTATCACTTCGTCGAAACCATCGGCACCCGCGATGCGATCGAATCCGTCTACGACGTACGGGTTCTCAACGTCACGCCGGAGAACACGGTGGCCGAGCAGGACGAACTGCTGGGCAAGGACCTGTTCGCCCGGGACCCCGGCGAGTGCTGCCGACGACGCAAGGTCCTTCCGCTGGGCAAAGCGCTCAGCGGCTACTCCGCCTGGGTGACCGGACTGCGCCGGGTCGAGGCACCGACCCGTGCCAACGCGCCGCTGATCAGTTTCGACGAGGCGTTCAAGCTGGTGAAGATCAACCCGCTGGCGGCGTGGAGCGACGACGAGATGCAGAACTACATCGACGAGCACGATGTACTCGTCAATCCGCTTGTCTACGAAGGCTATCCGTCGATCGGTTGCGCTCCCTGCACGGCCAAGCCCGTGGAAGGCGCTGATCCGCGCAGCGGTCGTTGGCAGGGGCTCTCCAAGACCGAATGTGGGTTGCACGCGTCGTGACCACTCTCGTGCTGACCGCACACGGAAGCAAGGATCCACGGTCGGCGGCCAATGCACGCGCGGTCGCCGACCAAGTGGCGCGCCTGCGGCCGAATCTCGATGTGCGACTGGCGTTCCTGGACCACGATTCGCCGAGCCTGGCCGATGTGCTCACATCACTGGATGGCCCGGCCGTCATCACCCCGTTGCTGTTGGCGAACGCGTACCACGCCCGAGTCGACATCCCTGCGCAGATCGCCAGTTGCGTTACGGCCCAACATGTGTGGCAGGCACCCGTGCTTGGCGAGGACGACCGGCTGGTGTCGGTGCTGCGCCGGCGGGTGATGGAGTTGGGGGTCTCGCGCCTCGATGACAGTCTTGGTGTACTGGTCGTGGCGATCGGCACATCCGACCTGGCGGTGAACGCGCGCACGGGCCGGGTCGCACCGAAGCTGTTGGCGGGCACCTCCTGGGCGGGGGCAACCACCGCGTTCGCGACCCAACAGGAACGCTCGCTGGCCGAAGCACTGGGCAGGTTGCGCCGCCAGGGCGCGCACCGCGTGGTCGTCGCACCGTGGTTCCTGGCGCCGGGACGCCTCCCCGACCAGGTGCAGGGATTCGCCGACAAGGCCGGCATCGAGATGGCGGCCCCGTTGGGTGCCCATCGTTTGGTGGCCGAGACGGTGCTGGACCGCTTCGCTGCGGCCGCCGCCGAGCAGATGGCGGCCGCAGCGGCCTGACGCCAAAGCGCTTGCGGCACTAACATGGCGCAATGGGCGATCACGACGCGCGCCGGCTTGCCGAGCACCTGGCCCGCCTGCCCCACTTTCATGTCGTCGCCCAAAACCAGAACAACGAGGTCATTTACAGCGACGGGCTGACCTGGCCCGGCGCAGAAGGATTCGCCGCAGACCTGATTTCACCGGCGCCGGGCGCCCCGGTGCCCGAGGTGGACCTCGAAGCCGTGTGGATTATCGAAGCCGATCCACGATGGTGCCCACTCGCCCACGGTGATGACACCGCCGAATCCGACGAGGAGACGGTTGCCGCGTACCTCGAGCGGCTGACACTGCAGCCGCCCTACTGGTCGGCGCGGCCATGACCACGGATCAGGCCGACGTCAGCGTGCTCTGATCTTCGCCGGACGACAGAGTATCCGCGATGATCGGCGGCACCCGGGTGGCCCGCACGTAGACGGTGTCCCCGTCCTTCAGGGCCAGCGCCTCGGCGTCGCCCCGGGTGATCTGGGCGGTGAAACCGCCACCGGTGGCCGCGCTGGTCAACTCGACGCGCACCTCGAAACCCAGCGCCACCACCCGCTCGACGGTTGCGCGCACCACCCCGATGGACTCGGCGGTGCCGTCACCGCCGGAGATCGCCATCTCGGGATTACGGCCGACCCGAATGTCATGCGGGCGAACCAAACTGCCGTTCAGTGTCGAGACCGCGCCCAGGAAGGACATCACGAACGCGTTCGCCGGAGCGTCGTAGACCTCTGTCGGAGAGCCGACCTGCTCGATGCGGCCCTTGTTGAGCACCGCTATGCGATCGGCGACATCCAGCGCCTCGGCCTGATCGTGGGTGACCAGCACCGTGGTGACGTGGACCTCATCGTGCAGGCGCCGTAACCAAACCCGCAGATCCTCGCGCACCTTGGCGTCCAGCGCGCCGAACGGCTCATCGAGCAGCAGCACCTGCGGGTCGACGGCCAGCGCACGCGCCAGCGCCATGCGCTGTCGTTGACCGCCGGAGAGCTGGTTGGGGTAGCGACCCTGAAATCCGCTGAGGCCCACGACCTCCAGCAGGTTGTCGACCTTCTCCTTGACCTCGGCCTTGGGCCGCTTGCGGATCTTCAACCCGAAGGCGACGTTGTCGCGGACCGTCATGTGCTTGAACGCTGCGTAATGCTGGAACACGAATCCGATGCCGCGCCGCTGCGGCGGCACCCGGGTCACGTCAAGACCGTTGATCGTCACGGTCCCGGTGTCCGGCTGGTCGAGACCGGCGATGGTACGCAACAGGGTCGACTTCCCCGAACCGCTGGGGCCCAGCAATGCCGTCAGCGATCCGGTGGGGACTACGAAGTCGACATTCTCCAATGCGACGAAGTCGCCATAGCGTTTGTTGGCGTCGCGCACGATGATCGCGTTGTCTGTCTTGGTGGCGGTCATATCCGTGTCTCCTTGTCAAGCAACCTTGTTCGCCCGTGCCCGGCGAATGTCGAGGATCACCTGGACGATCAGAACCGCCACGGCAACTCCCATCAGCAGCGTGGATAGCGCGTAGGCGCCGTACTCTGCGCCCCGGTTATAGCGATCCGAGACCAACAGCGTCAGTGTCTGCGATGTCCCGGGGAGATTGGACGACACGATGATGACCGCTCCGTATTCACCCAGAGTGCGCGCGATGGTCAGCATGATGCCGTAGGTCAGGCCCCACCGAATGGACGGCAGCGTAATCCGCCAAAACGTCTGCCACCAACTGGAACCCAGCGTCGCGGCTGCCTGTTCTTGGTCCGTTCCCAACTCGTGTAGCACCGGCTCGACTTCACGGATCACGAAGGGCAGCGTCACGAAGATACTGGCGAGGACTATGCCCGGTAGGCCGAAGATGATCTTCAGCCCGAAGTCTCTCTCGACAAATCCGAATGCACCCGCCGATCCCCACAACAGGATCAGGGCAACACCCACAATCACCGGCGACACAGCGAACGGCAGGTCGATCACCGCCTGCAGCACACCCTTGCCCCGGAACTTGTTGCGCGCCAGCACCAATGCCGTGGGAATACCGAAGACCACGTTGAGTGGCACCACGATGGCCACCACCAGCAGCGACAAGTCCAGCGCCGATTGAGCCGCCGGGGTGCTCACCCAGTCATAGAACTGGCCCCATCCCGGCTCGAAGGTCCGCCACAAGATCAGGGAGACCGGAACTATCAACAGCACAAAGATGTACGCGAGTCCGAGATAGCGAGTGAGGTAACGGACCCACCGCGACGACGTCACGACCTCTCCTCCCGTCGCGCAGCCCGGGCGCCCACAATCCGCAAAATGAAGAGCAGGACGAAGGAAATCAGCAACAACACAATCGATATTGCCGCGGCGCCGGTGCGGTCGTCGTTTTCGATCAAGGTGCGGATCCATTGCGACGAGACTTCGGTTTTGCCGGGCACCGCCCCACCGATCAGTACCACAGAACCGAACTCGCCGATGGCCCGCGAAAACGCCAGGCCCGCACCGGATAACAAAGACGGCAGCAGCGACGGCAGGATGACGGAGGTGAAGATCTTCGGCCCGCTCGCGCCCAGCGATGCCGCCGCCTCTTCGGTCTCGCGGTCGATTTCCAGCAGCACCGGCTGAACCGCGCGCACCACAAACGGCAACGTGACGAATGCCAGTGCGACGGCCACACCCCACGCGGTGTGCTGCAGGTGCAAGCCCACCGGGCTGTTGTTTCCGTATAGGGCCAACATCACCAGGCTGGCGACAATCGTGGGAAGCGCGAACGGCAGGTCGATGACCGTATCGACCAGTCTTCTACCGATGAAGTCGTCGCGCACCAAAATCCAGGCGATCAGCAGACCGAACACGGTGTTGACCACCGTGACCCCAAGGCTGATGGTCAGCGTGACCCGGAAGGAATCCACTGCCGCGTGCGAGCTGACCGCCAGCCAGAAGGCGTGCCAGCCCCCACCGGCGGCCTGCCACGCGATGGCGGCCAGCGGGAGCAGAACGATCACCGAGAGCCATACCGTCGCCACACCGACCCGCAGCGATGCGGTGCCCGGCCGGACCAATGGCTGCCCGCTCAGCTGCCGGTGCGGACTGTCGCCCTCGGGCTCGTCGAGTTCGGCCCGGATCGCCGCCGTCATCCGGTGGCCTTCGTATAGATCTTGGTGATGCTGCCGTTGCTCTTGTCGAAAAGCTGCGGATCCACGGTGGCCCAGCCGCCCAAGTCGGCGATCGTCCAGAGTTTCGCCGGGAGTGGGAACTGGTCCCGGAACTCGGCGGCGACCGCGGGATCGACCGGCCGGAAACCGGCCTGCCCCCATACCTTCTGCGCCGCGGCGGTGTATTGGAAGTTCTTGAATGTGGTCGCGGCCTCAAGGTGCGGGCTGGTTGTCACCACCGCCACCGGATTCTCGATTTTGAGGGTCTGCGTCGGGATGACATGTTCGACCGGTTTGCCCGCCCGCTCCGCGACTATCGCCTCGTTCTCATAGCTGATCAGCACGTCGCCGCTGCCTTGGACGAAAACATCGGTGGCTTCCCGTCCCGACCCGGGACGCAGTTTGACGTGTTCACGTACCAGCTTGCCGATAAAGTCGATGCCCGCTTGGCTATTCCTCCCGCCATCGCTCTTGGCTGCGTACGGCGCCAGCAGGTTCCACTTCGCGGAACCCGAACTCAACGGGCTTGGTGTGATGACCTCCACGCCGGGCCGCAGCAAATCATCCCAATCTTTGATGTTCTTCGGATTGCCCTTGCGCACCACCAACGACACCACCGACCCGAACGGGATGCCCTTGGTGGCATCGGTATTCCAGTCCTTGGAAACCTTGCCCGCCTTGACCAATCGGGTGATGTCCGGCTCGACCGAGAAGTTGACCAGGTCGGCCGGCTTACCCTCGGCCACCCCGCGGGACTGGTCGCCGGAGGCTCCGTACGAGGTGATCACCTGTACGCTCTTGCCTTCTTCGGAAGCATTGAAAGCGGGAATCACCTTGCTCCACCCGGGTTCTGGGACCGAATAGGCGACCAGCGTGATGGTCGTGTGCGCATTGGCCAAGCCGCCGCCGCCCACGGCGTCGCTGGGGCCGGGGCTACATGCCGCGACGACAACCGAAATCAATGCGAGCGCAGCGAAAGGTCGCCAGCGCCATGCGCTGCCGATGTCGTTGAGCATTCGCGGCCTTCCAGTGCGGGACTTACGGATCTTGTTCCCGTAACCGCGGAATGGCAGATAGAACTGAAGGAGAATTCGCGAACTCCCTACCAAACCGCGCGCGGGTGGTAGTCAGCGACAACAGTGCACGAGGACATCACATTCCGGGGCTTCGGATGTCACGTGCATGGCGCGAAGCCTAACAGGATATCGCTGGCCCGCCACCGGGCCGGGTCTCGGCGCAAGTCGGCACACTCGCCTCAGTGCGTCACCAGCCACGCAACGATCACCAACACCACGAGCGTGACGAGAACCAACGTCACGTGAGAACGAGGCATGCGGGTTACCTGGGCGTCCCGTCGATCTGGCGACCGCGGCGCATCAATTCGATGCCCTTGCTGAGCACGATGTCCAGCGACACCGCCGCGATGTAGGCCACCGCCAGCACGACGGGCATCACCACCATGGCCTGCAGCACGAAGGGAAGTCCGGAAATCCACAGCTCATTCCCGTCCCACCAATTGAGGAACCCGTTCACCGGGCTCACACTATTCGTCCGAGCACCCGAAACTCCAATGTGTCAAGATCGGCGGGTGCCCGACGCGTCCGAGGAAACCACCTGTGTCATCGCCGGCGGCGGCCCGGCCGGCATGGTGCTCGGTCTGCTACTGGCGCGTGGCGGCGTTCGAGTCACGGTGATGGAAAAACACGCCGATTTCCTGCGTGATTTCCGGGGTGACACCGTGCACGCGAGCACCTTGCGCCTGCTTGACGAACTCGGTCTCGGATCGCGGTTCGCCCAGATCCCGCATCGTCTGATCGACACCATGCGGATGCAGCTGGATGGGCAACCGGTCAGTTTCGATCTGACCCACCTGCCCGGCGCGCATCAGCACATCGCCCTGGTGCCGCAATGGGATCTGCTGGAACTGCTGGCCAGCGCCGCCGAGTCGGAACCCACCTTCCAGTTGCTGCGCAGCACCGAGGTAACCGGTGTGGTTCGCGACGGCAACCGCGTCGTCGGCGTCACCTACCGCGATCAAAGCGGCGAGACCAAGCAGATGCGCGCCTTGCTGACGGTGGCCTGCGACGGCCGCAGCTCGACGGTGCGCTCAGCGGTCGGGCTGACAACCCGAAGCTTCGGTGCACCAATGGACGTGTGGTGGTTCCGCTTGCCTCGCCAACCCGACGACCCGGCCGGACTCGCCGGCACCTTCCAGGCCGGACACGGGACGATCATGATCGACCGCGGCGACTACTACCAGATCGCCTACGTCATTCCCAAGGGCGCCGACGCGCAGGTGCGCGCGGAAGGCATCCAGGCGTTCCACCGCGTGTTGCTGAGCCTGGTGCCTTGGCTCGCCGACCGGATCGACACGTTGTCTTCGTTCGAGGACGTGAAACTGCTTGACGTGCAACTCAATCGGCTCTCCCGCTGGTACGCCGACGGGGTGCTGTGCATCGGTGACGCGGCACACGCGATGTCGCCCGTCGGGGGCGTCGGCATCAACCTGGCGGTGGCCGACGCGGTCGCGGCAGCGCGGTTGCTGGCGGGCCCGCTGCAACACGGACGGGTATCCACCGGGCAGCTGGCCCGGGTCCAGCTGCGCCGCTGGATGCCGACGGCGCTGCTACAGGCCGTACAACGCACGATCCATGCCCGGGTGATTGCGGTCGCAGTGGAGTCGCGTGATCGCCCGGAGAGCCACGACGGCGACCACGGGGTTGCGAGGGTGGTGCGGCTGATCGGCCGAGCGCCGGCATTACAGCGGTTGATCGGCTACATGATGGCGATCGGTCCGCTACCCGAGCACGCGCCGAAGTTTGCCCGACCCAACGGGTAATACCGCCCACCGTCGCCGCGCCGCCGCGCGGCGAAAGAATGGACGCCGGGCGGGTCGACAGATGATGATGTCGAGATGGTCATGCACGCCGAACCCGCCGACCAGCCCGCCGACGCCGCCCCCGAGGAAGCGGTCCAATCGGCCAAACAGTCACCGCTGATCTCGCCGCTCGATTTCAGTGCGCCGGAGCCGTTTACCTCCAGCTCGGCGTTGCGGAACCCGTTTCCGCCGATCGCCGACTACGCGTTTCTGTCCGACTGGGAAACGACGTGCCTGATCTCCCCCGCCGGTTCGGTCGAGTGGCTGTGTGTGCCGCGGCCGGACTCGCCGAGCGTGTTCGGCGCGATCCTGGACCGCAGCGCCGGCCACTTCCGGCTGGGACCGTACGGCGTCTCGGTGCCCTCAGCCCGCCGCTACCTGCCCGGCAGCCTGATCATGGAAACCACCTGGCAAACCCACACCGGGTGGCTGATTGTGCGCGACGCGCTGGTGATGGGCCCCTGGCATGACATCGAACGCCGCTCCAGAACACATCGCCGCACGCCGATGGACTGGGATGCCGAGCACATCCTGCTGCGCACGGTGCGCTGCGTCAGCGGCACCGTCGAGCTGATGGTGAGCTGCGAGCCGGCGTTCGATTACCACCGCACCGGGGCCTGCTGGGAGTACTCGGCCAACGCGTACGGCGAGGCGATCGCTCGTGCCAGCAAGCAGCCGGACGACCACCCGCAACTGCGCCTGACCTCCAACCTGAACATCGGGCTGGAGGGCCGCGAAGCGCGGGCGCGCACCCGGATGAAGGAGGGCGACGACGTGTTCGTCGCCCTGAGCTGGACCAAACACCCGGCACCGCAGACCTATGAAGAGGCCGCCGACAAGATGTGGCAAACCACCGAGTGCTGGCGTCAGTGGATCAACATCGGCAACTTCCCGGACCATCCTTGGCGCGCATATCTGCAGCGCAGCGCGCTCACCCTGAAGGGGTTGACGTATTCACCCACCGGCGCGCTGCTGGCCGCCAGCACCACGTCGCTACCGGAGACACCGCGAGGCGAGCGCAACTGGGACTACCGCTACGCCTGGATTCGGGACTCGACATTCGCGTTGTGGGGCCTCTACACGCTGGGCCTGGATCGCGAGGCCGACGACTTCTTCGCGTTCATCGCCGACGTTTCCGGCGCCAACAGCAACGAGCGCCATCCGCTGCAGGTGATGTACGGAGTCGGCGGCGAGCGCAGCCTGGTCGAAGCGGAACTGAACCATCTTTCCGGCTATGACCATGCCCGCCCGGTCCGGATCGGCAACGGCGCCTACGACCAGGTCCAGCACGACATTTGGGGCTCGCTCCTGGATTCCTTCTATCTGCATGCCAAGTCACGCGAGCAGGTTCCGGAGACGTTGTGGCCGGTGCTCAAGAAGCAGGTGGAAGAGGCGATCGCGCACTGGCGGGAGCCCGATCGCGGCATCTGGGAGGTGCGCGGGGAGCCGCAGCACTTCACATCGTCGAAGGTGATGTGCTGGGTCGCACTGGACCGCGGGTCCAAACTGGCCGAACGTCAGGGCGAGAAGAGCTATGCGCAGCAGTGGCGGGCCATCGCCGAGGAGATCAAGGCCGACATCCTCAAGAACGGCGTGGACTCACGCGGCGTGCTCACCCAGCGCTACGGCAGCGACGCGTTGGATGCTTCACTGCTGCTGGTGGTGCTGACGCGATTCCTGCCGCCCGACGACCCGCGGGTGCGCAACACGGTGCTGGCGATCGCCAACGAACTCACCGAGGAAGGCCTGGTGCTGCGCTACCGGGTCGAGCAGACCGACGACGGGCTGTCCGGCGAGGAAGGCACGTTCACCATTTGCTCCTTCTGGCTGGTCTCAGCGCTGGTCGAGATCGGCGAGGTGGCGCGGGCCAAGCGGCTGTGTGAGCGGCTGCTGTCCTACGCCAGCCCGCTGCACCTCTACGCCGAGGAGATCGAGCCACGCACCGGCCGACACCTGGGCAACTTCCCGCAAGCGTTCACCCATCTGGCGCTGATCAACGCGGTGGTACACGTGATCCGCGCAGAGGAGGAATCCGACGGCTCGGGGATGTTCCAGCCCGCCAACGCACCCATGTGACCCACTCGAGTGTGTGTTCTGGGCGTCGAGTGTGCGTGCAGGGTGGGAATTTTGAAGAATTCCGGCCACTACCGCACACTCGGCGCCGTCGGCGCACCGCCGGGGTGGCTGGTCCTCGTCAGTTCGTGCTCGCCACTTTCCGCAGCATCACCTTGACGAGATCGATTGCCCGGGTTCCAGCCGCCACGCCGGATTGAACTGCGGCTTCAGCATCGACGATGACATCGGACTCCACTCCGACGGCATGCTCGTTGGGGGCTTGCGGGGTGTGGTGGTTGTCCCAGTTGATCAGAGTCGCCGACAGTATCGGTCCGTCGACCTTGACGTCGGCGACTTTCGAATACAACTCGGTGTTCTCGGCATCGTGAGTGAACATCGTGACGGTGGTTCCCACGCATTTCTGCCACTGCGATACAAATGACGCGAACAGTTGTTGCGCGTCTGCCGACGACGCCAGCCGGACCGCACCCGCGTGTGCGCTGAACACCGCCACGCCCAAGTCGTAATTCCAGTAGGTCTGCTTAGCCACGGCGCGTATCGGTCCCTTTTCGTAAACGACCCGCAGCAAAGGTCCGGTCGCACCGATGCATTCAATGGGGGCGGCGCCGCTGTCGTCGCGAATCCCGTTCGGCAGCACCTCGATACCGCCCGTTTCAGGTTTGCTATGCGGCGGCAGGTCGTTGCCGACCGCGGTCCTGACCTCCTCGTCGGTCGGCAAGATCTGCTCTAACGGCGCCACCCCCGTAGTGGGGCGGACGGCGCGCGTCGGTACGCCGACGACAGTGTTGACACAGCCGGCGCCGAGCAGGCCGACACCCAACAAACCAAGCACTCGCGCTAGGCCGCCACCCCCGTGGACCATGGCTATTTCTTGCCCTTGTCCCCCGCGGCGTCGCTGGATAGTGCCGCGACGAAGGCCTCTTGCGGAACATCCACGCGTCCAATGGTTTTCATCCGCTTCTTGCCTTCCTTCTGCTTTTCCAGAAGTTTGCGTTTACGGGTGATGTCTCCCCCATAGCATTTGGAGAGAACGTCCTTGCGGATCGCGCGGATGTTCTCGCGCGCAATGATTTTCGAGCCGATAGCGGCCTGTACCGGCACCTCGAACTGCTGGCGCGGGATCAGTTCCTTGAGCTTGGTCGTCATCTTGTTTCCATAGGCGGACGCCGAATCCTTGTGCACGATCGCGCTGAACGCATCGACGGCCTCACCCTGCAACAAGATGTCGACCTTGACCAGTTGCGCCTCCTGCTCGCCGGCCTCCTCGTAATCCAGGCTGGCGTAGCCGCGGGTGCGCGACTTCAGGGAGTCGAAGAAGTCGAAGATGATCTCGCCGAGCGGCATCGTGTAGCGCAGCTCGACGCGCTCCGGCGACAAGTAGTCCATGCCGCCGAGCTCGCCGCGGCGCGACTGGCACAGCTCCATGATGGTGCCGATGAACTCGCTGGGCGCGATGACGGTGGTCTTGACCACCGGCTCGTAAACCTCGCGGACCTTGCCTTCGGGCCAGTCCGACGGATTGGTCACCACGATCTCGCTGTTGTCCTCTTTGATCACCCGGTACACGACGTTGGGCGACGTCGAGATCAGGTCCAGGTCGAATTCGCGCTCCAGCCGTTCACGGGTGATCTCCATGTGCAGCAGACCCAGGAAGCCACACCGGAATCCAAAGCCCAACGCCACCGAAGTCTCCGGCTCGTACGTCAGCGCCGCGTCGTTGAGTTGCAGTCTCTCCAGGGCGTCGCGCAGGTCCGGGTATTCCGAACCATCCACCGGATACAGCCCGGAATAGACCATCGGTTTGGGTTCGCGGTAGCCGGTGAGCGCTTCCTTGGCACCGTGGCGGGCCGTCGTCACGGTGTCACCGACCTTGGATTGGCGGACGTCCTTGACCCCGGTGATCAGGTAGCCCACCTCCCCTACGCCCAGTCCCGCGCTGGGCTTGGGTTCGGGCGAGACGATGCCGACCTCGAGCAGCTCGTGCGTCGCACCGGTGGACATCATCAAAATGCGCTCACGCGGGACGATCTTGCCGTCTATGACCCGGACGTAGGTCACCACGCCGCGGTAGATGTCGTACACCGAGTCGAAGATCATCGCGCGGGTGGGCGCGTCGGCGTCGCCCTGCGGCGGCGGCACCTCGCGCACCACGTGGTCGAGCAGGTCGGCCACGCCCTCCCCGGTCTTGCCGGACACGCGGAGCACGTCGCCGGGTTCGCAGCCGATGATGTGCGCGATCTCACCCGCGTAGCGGTCCGGGTCGGCGGCGGGCAGGTCGATCTTGTTGAGCACCGGGATGATGTGCAGGTCACGATCGAGCGCCAGGTAGAGGTTGGCCAGCGTCTGCGCCTCGATGCCCTGCGCGGCGTCGACCAGCAGCACCGCCCCCTCGCAGGCCTCCAGCGCGCGGGACACCTCGTAGGTGAAGTCGACGTGGCCGGGGGTGTCGATCAGGTGCAGTGCGTACTCGGTTCCATCGACCTTCCAGGGCAGCCGGACGTTCTGCGCCTTGATGGTGATGCCGCGTTCCCGCTCGATATCCATCCGGTCCAGGTACTGCGCGCGCATATCGCGATCCGCGACGACGCCGGTGAGCTGAAGCATCCGGTCGGCCAGCGTGGACTTGCCGTGGTCGATATGAGCGATGATGCAGAAGTTCCTGATCTGCGCCGGCGCGGTGAAGGTCTGGTCGGCGAAACTGCTGATGGGGATCTCCTGGCTGGTGCTGTCGATGCTGCTTGACCGGCGGTTCGCGGGTACGTCCAGGGTATCCATGCGGGCTGGTCGGGACCTACTCGGACACAGTCGCGCCCATTCGCTGACGTCTATGCTGCGACTATGGCCCCTGCCCGGAAATCGCAGTGGAAGACGTTCGGACGGTTTGCCCAGAACGTGGTCGTCTACGGGGTTCCGCGATTCATCCAGACCGTGCAGACCGCACAGGCCGTGATGCGTGAAATCGAGCAAGTCGTGAAAACCACCGCGAACGCCCGGGGGTCCGGCGACGAGGCGCAGTCGTCGATCACCGAGGGACGGCCGGTGACGAACGCCAGCTTCCCCACCGCGCAGCGGGCCCGCAGGGTGGTTTACGCCCCGGACCTGGATGGCCGGGCCGATCCCGGGGAGATCGTGTGGACGTGGGTGGTGTACGAGGACGATCCCACCCGCGGCAAGGACCGCCCGGTCCTCGTGGTGGGCCGCGACCGCAGCGTGCTGCTCGGACTCATGCTGTCCAGCCAGGAACATTGCGCCTCCAACCCGGACTGGGTCGGGATCGGCGCCGGCGACTGGGATTACGAGCGCAGGCAGAGTTGGGTGCGCCTGGACCGGGTGCTCGACGTGCCCGAGGAGGGCATCCGTCGCGAAGGCGCGATCCTGGAACGCGAGATCTTCGACGTGGTAGCCGAGCGCCTGCGCACCGAGTACGCCTGGCGCTGACGCCGGGCCTTCGATCGCCCGGCGATCAGCCTTGCGTGATGTAGGACTGCAGCTGCTGCTGTTCGGCCTCGAGCTCTTCCATGCGCGTCTTGACCACGTCACCGATGCTGACGATGCCGATCAGCTTTTTGCCGTCGAGCACCGGGACATGGCGCACCCTGTTCGTGGTCATCAGCACACTGATGGCGTCGACGGTGTCGGACTTCGTGCAGGTGGCAACCGCCGCGGTCATGATCTTGGAGATCGGGCGGGTGAGCACGCTGGGGCCATGCGCGTGCATTTGGCGCACGACGTCGCGCTCGGACACGATGCCGACCACTCCCTCGTCGCCGACCACCACCATGGCGCCGATGTTTTGCTCGGCGAGGCCGGCGAGCAGTTCCCGGACCGTGGCCTCGGGGTTGATCGTCGTGACCGCCGCACCCTTGTTACGCAAGACGTCCGCTATCCGCATCAAGCCTCCAGCTGGTTGTGATCTGCTTCACACCAGGCTACGGCTAACTCGCGCGGCGGGAAAGCCAACGCGAAAACCGGCAACCGATCACCAACCAATACCCGCGGGTACGGGCATGAAACGCGCGGCCGACAACAGCCGATCGCATGGATCAGCCGAATAGGCCACAACGCGCCCACGCTTCTTGAAGGATTGGGGCCATGATCGAGATCACCCTGCTGGGAACCGGCAGTCCCATCCCCGATCCAAACCGCGCGGGACCGGCGACGCTGGTGCGAGCCGGCGGGCAGGTGTTCCTGGTGGATTGCGGGCGTGGAGTTCTGCAGCGCGCGGCGGCCGTCGGCATGGGCGCCGCCGGATTGTCGGCGCTGCTGCTCACGCATTTGCACAGCGACCACATCGGCGATCTCGGCGACCTGCTCATCACGCGCTGGATCACCACGTTCACGCCCGATCCCGCGCCGTTCCCGATCATCGGGCCGCCCGGCACCGCGGAGACGGTCGAGGCCACGTTGAAGGCGTTCGGCCACGACATCAGTTACCGGATCGCCCATCACGACGACCTGAACGCGCCACCACCTATCGAGGTGCACGAATACACCGAGGGTCCGGTGTGGGACCGCGACGGCGTCTCGATTCGGGTGGCCCCCACCGACCACCGGCCGGTGGCGCCGACCATCGGGTTCCGGATCGACTTCGACGGCACCTCGGTGGTGCTGGCCGGGGACACGGTGCCCTGCGCCGGCCTGGACGAGCTGGCGGCCGGGGCGGATGCCCTGGTGCACACCGTGATTCGCAAGGACATCGTCACGCAGATCCCGCAGCAGCGGCTGCAGGACATCTGCGACTACCACTCGTCGGTCGAAGAAGCGGCGGCGACCGCGGCCCGCGCGGGGGTCGGCACCTTCATCATGACGCACTATGTGCCGGCGCTGGTGCCCGGACAAGAAGAACAATGGCGGACACTGGCCGCCTCGGAATTCGGTGGGCAGATCGAGCTCGGCGACGACCTGCACCGAGTCGAAGTCCAGCCGCGGGCATAGCCTTTCGGCCGCGACCTTAGTGCCGCTAGGCCAGTCGGGTGACCTCCACGACCACGTCGAGATCGGTTGCGCCCTGCCCTGAGTAGATGCCCTTCAGCGGGGACACATCGGTGTAGTCACGGCCGACGCCCACGCTGACGTATTGCTCGGTGATCTCGGTGTCCTTGGTGGGGTCGTAGTTCCACCATCCACCGGTCCAGGCCTGAATCCACGCGTGATTTCGGCCTTCCACGGTCTCCCCGACGACCGCGTCCGGCACCGGATGCAGGTAGCCCGACACGTACCGGGCCGGAATACCCATGTCGCGCAACAGCATCAGCGACAGGTGCACGAAGTCCTGACAAACACCCTTGCCCGCCTTCAGGGCGTCGAGTCCGGACGAGCGCACCCCGGTGGTCCCCGGGAGGTATTTCAGCTCGCCGTGCACCCAGTTGGCCGCGGCGATCACGGCTTCCTGCGGCTCAAGGCTTTTGGCGATCTTCTTGCCGACGGATCTCAGCCGCTTCGCGGCCGGGGTGTACTCAGTGGGCTGCAGCAATTCGTCGAACCGATCGACCACCGCCACGGACTGCAGGTCGCTCCAGGTGACGTCCTTCGCGGGCGGTTCGGGCTGCTCGGTCTCGACGACCGACGAGGACGTCACCGTCAGATCGCTGTGCGGCGCATGCAAGTCGAACGCCGTGACGGCGGTGCCCCAATAGTCGATATACCGGTAGGACCGGGTCGCCGGAATGGTTTCGACACGGTTGAGGATGACGTTTTGCCGGGTGTCAGAACTCGGGGTCAGCCGCGCCTCGTTATAGGAGGCGGTCACCGCCGATTGGTAGGCGAACCCGGTCGTGTGCACCACACGCAGCCGCCACATCAGGTATCCCCGCTCCGGGCGACCAGGCCGACGCCATGACCGGCATCCGACCACGCCACCCACGGTGTGACATGGAAATACTGCAGCGACAACGCGTCTCCGACATCACTGCAGGTTGTCTGCAAGCCCGCCAGACGGGTCTCCAGCGTGTCGAGCAATACCCCCGGCGGCAGGAATTCCAGTTCGCTGCGGGCCTGGCCCAGCAGTCGCTGCGCTTCGGCGGTGGCCCCCACCCGGCTCGTCGGGTCACGCACCAACTCTTCGATGCTTTCCTCGGCCAGCTTCAGTGAGTAGAAAACCGATCGAGGGAAAAGCCGATCGAGCATCATGAACTCGACCACCCGGCCGGCATCCAGCACCCCGCGATAGGTACGCAGATAGGTGTCGTGGGCACCGGCCGAGCGCAGCAGCGTCACCCAGGCCGGCGAGGACGCGCTGTCCCCCACCCGGGACAGCAATAGCCGCACCGTCATATCGACGCGCTCGATCGCGCGACCCAACAACATGAACCGGTACCCGTCGTCACGCGAGAGCGTCGAGTCGGCCAGGCCGGCGAACATCGCGGCCCTGCCCTCGATGAAGGACAGAAACTCGTGTGGCCCAAGGCGTTTAGCGGCGCGTTCGCGTTCGGCCAGGGCATGGTAGGTCGTGTTGAGGCATTCCCAGATTTCGATGGATGTCACTTCGCGGGCCGACTTGGCGTTTTCGCGCGCCGCCGTGATCGCGTCGACGATCGAGCAGCCGCCCTTGTTGTCGGTGCTGTAGGCCACCAGATCGGTCAACGACCAGACATCCATGGCGTGATCCGGGGACTCGATACCGAGCACCCGCAACAGCAGCCGCGACGCCTGGTCGGGATCGACACTGGAATCCTCCAGCAATTGGTGCAGCGCCACATCGAGAATCCGCGCGGTATCGTCCGCCCGCTCCACGTAGCGGCCAATCCAGTAGAGCGCCTCGGCATTTCGGGCCAACATCAGCGGACCGCCTTCTGTTGTTGCTGCTTTTGCTTTTGCTTCTGCTTTTTCGGGGGCTTCTCCTGCGGTTGCTCGGCCTGCAACGGCTGTTGATGTGGCGACGCTGGTGAGTCATCGCGCTCCGGGTCCGACATGGACTTCGGCAAGGAACGAACGACCTCGGCGGCACCCAGTTCACGGTCGGCGGTCGACGCGCGCGGTGCGAGCACCCAGGTGTCCTTGGAACCACCGCCCTGGCTGGAGTTGACCACCCGCGAGCCCTCGACCAAGGCCACCCGGCTCAACCCGCCCGGCAGCACCCACACCTCGTCGCCGTCGTTGACCGCGAACGGCCGCAGGTCGACATAGCGCGGCGCCAGTGTGTTGCCGATCTGCGTCGGCACGGTCGACAGCTCCATCATCGGCTGGGCGATCCACGCCCGGGGGTCGTCGCGAATTTTCTTGCTGACGGCCGCGAGTTCCTTCTCGGAAGCTTCCGGACCGAACACGATGCCGTAGCCGCCGGATCCCTCGACCGGCTTGATGACCAATTCACTGACCCGGTCGAGCACCTCGTCGCGCTCGTCGTCCAGCCAGCACCGGAAGGTCTGGACGTTGGCCAGCAGCGGCTTCTCGCCCAGGTAGTACTCGATCATGGTCGGCACGTAGGTGTAGACCAGTTTGTCGTCGCCGACCCCGTTGCCGATCGCGCTGGAGATCACGACGTTGCCGGCGCGCGCGGCGTTGACCAGACCGGCCACCCCCAGCACCGAGTCGGCGCGGAACTGCAGCGGGTCGAGGAAGACGTCGTCGATGCGTCGGTAAATGACGTCGACGTGGCGCTCCCCCTCGGTGGTCCGCATGTAGACCTGGTTGTCGCGGCAGAACAGGTCGCGGCCCTCGACCAGTTCGACGCCCATCTGCCGGGCGAGCAGCGAATGCTCGAAGTACGCCGAGTTGTAGACGCCCGGGGTCATCACCACCACCGTCGGGTCGGCCTCGTTGGTGGCCGCGGAATTGCGCAGCGCCCGCAGCAGGTGCGAGGAGTAGTCGTCCACGGCACGCACCCGGTGGGTGGCGAACAGGTTCGGGAAGACGCGCGCCATCGTGCGCCGGTTCTCCATGACGTAGGACACGCCCGACGGCGAGCGCAGGTTGTCCTCCAGAACCCGCCAGGTGCCCTTCTCGTCGCGGATCAGGTCGATGCCGGCGACGTGGATGCGCACCCCGTTGGGCGGGACGATGCCCACGGCCTGGCGGTGAAAGTGTTCACAGGAAGTGACCAGCCGACGCGGGATGACGCCGTCGTTCAGAATCTCCTGATCGCCGTAGATGTCGTCGAGATACATCTCGAGGGCTTTGACACGTTGGACGATGCCCCGCTCGAGCCGGTTCCATTCGGCCGCCGAGATCACCCGCGGCACCAGGTCCAGCGGAAACGGCCGCTCCTGGCCCGATAGCGAGAACGTGATGCCCTGGTCGATGAACGCGCGGGCCAGCGCTTCGGCACGGGCCCGCAGGTCAGAAGCGTCGGACGGCGCAAGTTCGGCGTAAATGCCCTTGTACGGGCCTCGTACGTTGCCCTGCGCGTCGAACATTTCATCGAAGGCCAGCGCGTACACGTCCGACGTGTTGTAGCCGCCGAAGATGCGCTCGGAGCGCGCAAGCGCCCGCGCAGCGCCGCGCGACCCTCGCCTGGCCGTTTCAACCTGGTTCGGAACGCTCACTTTTAGGATGCTGCCTCAAATTGACGTTATGGCAGGCCACGAGTTCCCGTTTTGGGAGAAAACGTAACCGACTGCTAACCTGAGCAGTCGCAATCGGGTGTGGGGCGCCCCCCGAAGCGCACACCGCAAATGCCGAATCGAAGAAGGAAATTTCCGCGTGGCCAACATCAAGTCGCAGCAGAAGCGCATCAAGACCAACGAGAGCGCCCGACTGCGCAACAAGTCGGTGAAGTCCTCGCTGCGCACTGCCGTGCGCGCGTTCCGCGAGGCTGCTGAGGCCGGCGACAAGGAAAAGGCCGCGGAGTTGCTGGTGTCGACCAACCGCAAGCTGGACAAGGCGGCCACCAAGGGCGTCATCCACAAGAACCAGGCCGCCAACAAGAAGTCGGCGCTGGCGCGCTCCCTCAACCAGATCTGAGTCCGGCGTCCCGACCTATCGGCCACGGTCCGCCACCAGCTCGGCCACTTTTCTAACCGCGGATTCCAGCGCGTAGTCGGCGTCTGCGGCGGCTCCCTTCACATTGGCGTTGAGTTCCGCCACCACTTTCATCGCGGTTGCCACGCTGTCACGCGACCAGCGTCTGGCCTGCTTCTGAGCCTTCTGCACCCGCCACGGCGGCATGCCCAGCTGCCCGGCCAGGCGGTACGGGTCGCCGGAGAGCGGACCGACTCGGCCGATGGTGTGGATCGCTTCGGCCAGCGCGTCGGCCAGCACCACCAGCGGCTCGCCGCGCATCATCGCCCACCGCAGCGCCTCGGCCGCTCCCGCGACATCTCCCGCCACGGCCTTGTCCGCGATATCGAAGCCTTTCACCTCGGCTTTGCCGCTGTGATAGCGGCGCACCGCGACCTCGTCGACCTCACCGCCGGTGTCGGCGACCAGCTGCGAACAGGCCGAGGCCAGCTCGCGCGCGTCGGAGCCGACGGCGTCCAGCAGGGCGGTCACCGTGTCCTCGTCGACCTTGACCCGCAGCGCGCGAAACTCCTTGCGGATGAAGTCGATGCGTTCGCTCATCTTGGTGATCCGCGCGCAGGGATGAACCTCGGCGCCCAGCGACTTCAACTGGTCGGCCAGCGCCTTGGCCCGCCCGCCGCCTGAGTGCACCACCACCAGCACCGTGGCCGGCGGCAGGTCGGCGGCAGCCGCGGCGATCACCGCGACCGCATCCTTGCCCGCCTCGGCCGCGGCCTCCAGCACGACGATGCGTTCGTCGGCGAACAGCGACGGGCTCAGCAGTTCGGCGAGCTCGTAGGTGTCGACGTCGCCGGCCCGCATGCGATTCACCGGGACGTCGTCGGTGCCGGCCCGTTTGCGTGCCGCCCGCAGGACGTCCGCCACGGCCCGGTCGACCAGCAGGTCCTCGTCTCCCAGGACCAGGTGCAACGGCGAAGCCTCACTCACCCCACGATGGTGTCACGAAGGGCCGACCAATCAGCTCTGGGATCCAGTAGCTCCGATGCCGACCAGGCCAGCACGCACACCACCGCGACCACCCCAGCCGCGCGGGTCGACGCGCGAAACCAGGACCGCCGCCACAGCAGCATGCCCAGCACCAGCAGCAGCGCCGTGGCAGAACCGACCAGCAGCACACCGGCCAGACCGTCGGGGACCGGCACGGTCGCCGCGGGCACACCGGCCGCGACGTGCGCCACCTTCGACACCCACGACACTTCCGGGCCGGTGAAACGCATCAGCAGCCGCGCACCCGGCGGCCACAGCACACACATCACGGCCGCCCCGCTGCCCAGCACGGTGATCAGTGCGATGACGGGCGCCGCGGCCAGATTGGCGGCCACGGACACCAGGCTGACCCGACCCGAGATGCCGGCAACCAGTGGCGCGGTCACCACCTGCGCGGCCAACGCAACCGCGAGCCCGTCGGCCAGCGGTTTAGGGCAGCCCTTGGCGGCCAGGCGCCGCGACCAGACCGGCGCGATGACCACCAGCGCGCCCGTCGCCAGGACCGACAGCGCAAAGCCGGCGTCCACGGCCAGCTGGGGAGCGACTGCGAGCAATATCAGCACCGCGGCCGACAGCGCTGGAATCGCTTGCCGCCGACGCGAAGTCAGCATGCCCGCCAGCGCGATGGCGCCCATCACGGCCGCCCGCAACACACTTGCCGTCGGCTGGACGACGATCACGAAGGCCACCAGCGCCACGCCGGCGAGCAGCACGGCCGCCCGCGGGCCGATCAGCCGGGCGGAGAACAGCACCGCCGCGCACACGATCGTGACATTGGCTCCCGATACGGCCATCAGGTGTGTCATTCCGGCCGAACGGAATTCGCGGCCGGTGTCGGCGGTGACCGCAGAGGTGTCGCCCAGAACGAGGGCCGGCAACATCGCGGCCTGCGCGGCGGGCAACACCTCGCGCGCGGTGGCGGCGAACCGGCCGCGCACCACGTGCGCGGCGCGCTGCAGCGCACCCGCCCGGCCCATGACGGGCCGGCCCGCCGCGTTGAGCACCGCGACCGTCAGGTCGTGGCGAGTGGGCGGGTTGATCCGCGCGGAAAACCGCACCGGCTGGCCCGCCATCACGTCGAAGTCGGATGCCCGCCCGAAAACGGTTACCCGGCCTGATATTTCGTCGTCACGCAGCCGCTGCAGGGTGGCGCGAAACATCAGCCGGCCGGAGCCCAGCGACAGCGCGCTCTCGCTGGGCGTCACCGTCACCGGGGCAACCGTCCCGAACATCGCGGTGATCGGGTGGCGCGCCACCGCCTCGGCGCGCAGGGCGATCGCGAAACCAAACCCCGCGCCCACCAGACCGATCGCCACCAGGCCCGCGCCGACGGCCCGCAGCCGCGGGTTGCGGGCATCCCGGCGGGAGGCGTAGCACGTCAGCGCCCCGGCGGCGACGACCAGCGCGACGCAGCACGAGGCCAACATTCGTCCGATCGGCCACACGATGCCGGAGGCGGTGACGATCCAACCGGTGAGCGCGGCGGGTAGCAGGCGCACATCGATGTGGGCGAGCGCCGACAGGACGCGGGGTGGCGCGACGTCGTCAGACACGGACCAGGGCGCGCAGCTTGTCCAGCCGCGCCGGCCCGATGCCGTCGACGTCGGCGAGCTGGTCGACGCTGGTGAACTTGCCGTTGGACTGCCGCCACGCCACGATCGCGGCCGCGGTGACCGGCCCGACCCCGGGCAGGGCGTCCAGCTGCTCGGTGGTCGCGGTATTGAGATCGACGGCACCGCCCGCCTTCGGCGGGACCGATCCCTTGACCGATCCCGCCGGTGCCGGCGTCTTGGGGCCCGGAGTCGAGCCGGTGGTCACGGAGCTGCCCAGCGTGCTCGGCTGCCCCGATACGGGCGCCAGCCCGACCACGATCTGCTCGCCGTCACCGAGCGGGCGGGCCATGTTCAGTCCGGTGGTGTCCGCGCCTGCCATCGCACCCCCGGCGGCCCGCAGCGCGTCGGCGATCCGCGCGCCGGGCGTCAGCGTGACCAGGCCGGGCTTGGGAACCAGGCCCACCACGCTGACCACCACCGGCCGATCCGGACCGGCCGGCTGACCGGCACCCGGGCTGGCCGAGGATCGGGGGCTCGCCGTGGACGCCATCTCGACCGGCGGCAACTTGGCCGACATCACCGGTGCGGACCGGTCGCGCATCAGCGTGAAGACCGTGACCAGCACGGCCAGCGCGGCCACCACCGCTAACGCGATCGCACCGGCGCGGCCCGGATCGGCACGCAACCGGGCCGCCCAGCCCTCTGCGCCGGAGGCGTCGGGAAGCCAGCGCGGCAGCAGCGAATTCTGATCCTCATCCGGTGCATCCTGGTCCGGCTCCGAGTCGGGCTCCGCGGCGTGCGAATCGAGGTCCGGGTCGGCACCGAGCCGTCGATGCAGTCGCTCGGCGGGAAGTTCTGTTCTCATGCGCCGACGGTAGGTGCGCCGACCGCCACAGCGGCCCGACCAACGGCGTCACGACCGTCTGCTGTGGATTAACCGGAGGCTGTGCACAAACACAGCACGGGATGGGTCAAGATGGAGCGTGGAGCACGCGACCTCAGGGGACGCCCATCGTCGTAGATACGGTCGCCACGCTCAACCCCAGGCAAAGGAGTCTGCATGCAACTGGCGCTCACACCGGAGGAAGCCGCGTTCCGCGACGAACTCCGCACCATCTACACCACCAAGATTCCGCAGGAGATGCGCGACCGGGTGCGCCAGGGCTCGGCGGAAGCGAACCGCGACGACATCGTCGCCAGCCACAAAATCCTGCACGAGCACGGTCTGGCGGTACCGAGCTGGCCGGTCGAGTGGGGCGGCAAGGACTGGACACCCACCCAGCACCAGATCTGGGCCGACGAAATGCAACTGGCCTGCGTGCCGGAGCCGCTGAACTTCAACACCAAGATGGTCGGCCCGGTGATCGCCGAATTCGGTTCGGAGGAAATCAAACAACGCTTCCTGCCGCCGACGGCCAACCTCGACATCTGGTGGTGCCAGGGCTTCTCCGAGCCCGAAGCCGGTTCAGACCTGGCATCGCTGCGCACCACCGCGGTCCGCGACGGCGACAGCTACGTCGTCAACGGCCAGAAGACCTGGACCACGCTCGGCCAGTACGCCGACTGGATCTTCTGCCTGGTGCGCACCGACCCGCAGGCGCCCAAGCGTCAGGCCGGCATCTCGTTCCTGCTGTTCGACATGAAGACGCCAGGCATCACGCTGCGGCCCATCAAGACGATCGACGGCGGCCACGAGGTCAACGAGTTGTTCTTCTCCGACGTTCGCGTACCCGCCAACCAGCTTGTCGGAGAAGAGAACCAGGGCTGGACGTACGCGAAGTTCCTGCTCGGCAACGAACGCACCGGCATCGCCGGCGTGGGGCGGACCAAAGTGCGCCTCGCCGAGGTGAAGAAATTCGCGGCGGAAGCCGGAGTGCTCGACGACCCCCTGTTCGCGGCCCGGCTGGCCGAGGCCGAAAACGAGCTGCTGGCACTGGAACTCACGCAGTCGCGGGTGGTCACGGATTCCGCGGACGGGCAGCCCAACCCGGCGTCGTCGGTGCTGAAGCTGCGTGGCAGCCAACTGCAGCAGATAACCACCGAGCTCCTCGTCGAGGTGGCCGGACCGGACGCGCTGCCCGCGGACGGCGAAGGCATTGCTTCACCGGACTGGGCGCAACACAGTGCGCCGCACTACCTCAACTACCGCAAGACGTCGATCTACGGCGGCAGCAGCGAGGTGCAGCGCAACATCATCGCGTCCACCATTCTGGGATTGTGAGGCAGCCATGGACTTTCAGTTGACCGACGAGCAGGCCCTGCTGCGCGACACGACCCGCGATCTGTTGTCGCGCACCTATGACCCGGAAAGCCGCATCAAGGTCATCGGCTCCGATCTCGGTTGGAGCCGCGAGGTCTGGAGTCAGCTCGCCGACACCGGGATTCTCGGCCTGGGCTTCGATCCGGACGAGGCGGGCCAGATCGAGATCATGGTCGTGCTGACCGAAGTCGGGCGCCGGTTGGCTCCCGAACCGATCCTGCACGCCGCGGTCGCCCCGGGTGCGCTGATCGCCGAGCTGGGCACCGACGCCCAGAAAGAACAGCTCGACGACGTCGCGGCCGGCCAACGGCTACTGGCGTTCGCCCATGTGGAACCCGGTCATCGCAAGCCGACCACGAAAGTCACGACTCAGGCTGCGCGGCAAGGTGATTCATGGACGCTGACGGGGCGCAAGAACCCGGTGCTCGCCGGTGACTGCGCCGACGCGTTGGTGGTCAGCGCCGCATTGCCGGACGGTGGCACCGGCCTGTTCCTGGTCGACGCGAGCTCCGTCACTCGCCATCCCTACCGGACCTTCGACGGACAACGCGGCGCCCAGGTCGACTTGGACGGCGCACCCGCCGAACCGTTGGGCGAAGCGGTCGACGCGTCGCAGGCGATCAGCGGCGCCATCGTCCGCATCCAGTCGGCGTTGTGCGCCGAGGCGGTCGGGGCAATGGAGGAAGCGCTACGCCTGACCACCGACTACCTCAAGACCCGCAAGCAGTTCGGCGTCACGCTCAACACGTTCCAGGCGCTCACCCAGCGAGCCGCCGACATGTACGTGTCGCTGGAACTGGCGCGCAGCATGAGTCTGTACGCCGCGATGTCGATCGCCGACGGCAACCTCGACCCGCTGATCGCGTCGCGCGCCAAGGTGCAGATCGGCCGATCGGGCCGGCACATCGCGCAGGAGTCGATCCAGATGCACGGCGGAATCGGTGTGACTGCGGAATATCCGGTCAGCCACTACGCGGCCCGGCTCACCGCGATCGAGCACACCCTGGGCACCTCGGGCGACCACCTGCACAACCTGATCGACCACCTCGGCGACTACGAGTTGGCCCAGCTCTAGCCGATGGCCGGGCTCCCGGAGCCTAGGACTTCAATTCGGCTCCGGGGCCACAACAGATTCCGAGCCCGACTCCGGCGCTGCAATCGATTCGGCCTCCTGCTGCGGCGAATCCGACTCGGGCAGGACATCGAGGCGACGATCCAGGAGATCACGCGTGGCCGGGTCGCGGCTATTTCGGTTCCGGTGAACGGTACCGAGCAGCTGGTCACCGTCATCGAGCTCAAGGAGCGCGGCGATTCCAACGAGGAGGCGATGCACTGGCTCACCTCCGTCAAAAGTGACGTCACCTCCGCGATATCCAATGCGCACGGCCTGAATGTCGGGGATCTCGTTCTGGTAGCTCCCGGGTCGATTCCCACCACCACGAGCGGCAAGATCCGGCGCGCCGCCTGTGTCGAGCAGTACCGGCAGGACCAGTTCGTTCGCTTGGCCGCCTAACGCCCGGCTGCCGGTCGCACGGACGCGTAGCGCGCTTCGCATAATGGTTCCAATCGCACCGGCAAAGGAGCCACGATGAGCACAGCCAGCACTGACCGTCCGCTACGCGTCATCCAGTGGACGACAGGGAACATCGGGCGGCGGTCGCTGCACGCCATCATCGGCAGACCCGACATGGAGCTGGTCGGCGTGTATGCACACGGGGCGGACAAGGTCGGTGTCGATGCCGCGGAGTTGTCCGGCTGGCCGGAGCCGACCGGGGTGCAAGCCACCAACGACATCGACGCGCTGATCGCGCTGGGCGCCGACGCGTGTTGCTATAACCCGTTGTGGCCCAGCATCGACGAATTGGTGCGGCTGCTGGAATCGGGAGTCAATGTGTGCTCCAGCGCGGCCTGGATCACCGGCGGCAAGCAGACACCACAGGATCGCAAGCGCATCGAGGACGCCTGCCAGAAGGGCAAGTCGACGATCTTCGGCAGCGGCGCGCATCCGGGGATGACGAACATGGTCGGCATGGTGCTGTCCGCCTCCTGCGAGCGCGTCGACGAAATCCGGATCACCGAGTCGGTGGACTGCTCGACCTACGAGTCCGCGGAAACACAGACCGCAATGGGCTTCTCACAAGACCCCGACACACCGGGGCTGGCGGAGAACGTGCGGCGGGAAAGCGAAGTCTTCGCCGAATCGGCGGCGATGATGGCCGATGCGATCGGCGCCAAGCTGGACAGGATGACCTTCGACGTCACGTTCACCCCGGCCACCGGCGACTCCGATCTGGGCTTCATGAAGATTCCCGCGGGCACGGTCGGCGGCGTGTACGGCTTCCACCGCGGCTGGGAGGGCGACCGCAACGTCGTCAGCGTCGGATTCAACTGGACCATGGGTAACCACGTGGTCCCGCCCAAGCCGCTCGAGCACGGCCACGTCATTCAGGTCTTCGGTATGCCCAACATGCGGACGGTCCTGCACTGCCTGCCGCCGAAGGATTGGACGGAGCCCGGATTTATGGGTTTGGGAATGATTTACACCGCCATGCCAGTTACCAATGCCGTGCCGGCGGTGGTGGCTGCCAAACCCGGGATCATGACGCTTGCCGACTTGCCGCCAGTGACTGGACGGCTGGCGCGTTAGTCCTATGGTGTTGGCCACAACCGTGGCACCCCGGAGGAACGGTTCCGTGCTCTAAGAGTTAGAGTACTTAGCCGAGCAAAGGTTCCGCGGACAATTAGGGTTGTCGACGACGGTGGTGAGCTTTCCAAGGCAGGATGGCAGGCCCCCGCAGCGGTGAGCGGAAGGCGGTCAAGGTGAGGGCTTCGCCGAACTCGGATGCCATAACTCGGGCGCTCAGGCGGGCGTGGATACCCCTGCTGCTGATTGTGGTACTGGCCGTCTCGGCGTTGGTCGTTTCGCGGCTGCACAAGATCTTCGGCTCGCAGGACCTCAACGCGAATGCCGGCAAGGGGATCGAGATCGTGCAGTTCAACCCGAAGGTCGTCGTCTACGAAATCTCGGGCCCGCCGGGTGCCACCGCGAACATCAACTACTGGGACGCGGACGCCAACACACACCAGGTCGACAACGCGCCGCTACCGTGGACGGCCACCATCTCGACCACGCTGCCGTCGGTGAGCGCCAACATCATGGCGCAAAGTGATGGCAGCCGAATCGCCTGCAAGATCACCGTGGACGGTGTCGTCCGCGATCAGCAAAACTCCGACGGCCACAACGCCCAGACCTTCTGCCTGGTGAAGTCCGCATGAGCGATCTCAATAGCAAGAGCCACCAGGGTGTCGACGACGGCGCCGCCACCGGGCCGATCGACACCCAGGGTTCCGGTAGGCCGGAGCGCGGCCACCGGCCATACCTCCCCCACAGCATTCGGATCTTCGCGGTGCCGATCATCCTGGCCTGGGTAGCTGTGACGGTCCTGGTGAACGTCGTCGTCCCCACCCTGGAAGTCGTCGGCGAGGCGCATTCGGCGCCGATGGCGCCCCTGGACGCGCCGTCGATGAAGGCGATGATGCGGCTGGGCCACAACTTCCACGAATTCGATTCCAATGCCACGATCATGATCGTGCTGGAGGGCCAGCAACCTCTCGGTGCCGATGCACACCAGTACTACGACAAGCTGATTCGCCAACTTCGCCAGGATCCCAAGCACATCCAGCACATCCAGGACTTCTGGGGCGACCGGCTGACGGCGGCGGGCGCACAGAGCGCCGACGCCAAGGGCGCCTATGTGCAGCTGAACCTCGCCGGTAACCAAGGCACCACGCTGGCGAACGAGTCCGTGGATGCGGTTCGTAAGGTCATCGACGAGAACAAGGCGCCACCCGGCGTCAAGGCCTACGTCACCGGTCCCGCGGCGCTGTCCGACGACATGCACCAAATCGGCAACGCCAGCCTGGCCACGATCACGCTGTTCACCCTGGGTGCCATTGCGATCATGTTGCTGCTGGTCTACCGGTCCATCGTCACCACGCTGGTCCAGCTGTTCATGACCTTTGTGGCCTTGGCATGCTCACGTGGTGTCGTCGCGGTTCTGGCGTATCACAACGCATTCGGGCTCACCACGTTCGCCGCCAATATCCTCACCATGCTGGCGATCGCGGCGGGAACTGATTACGGCATCTTTCTCATCGGGCGCTACCAAGAGGCCTTGCGCGCCGGCGAGGATCGAGAAACCGCGTACTACACCACATTCAAGGGAGTCGCCCCGGTTGTCCTGGGGTCGGGCCTGACGATTGCCGGTGCGACTTACTGCCTGAGTTTTTCGCGGCTGCCCTGGTTCAACACCATGGGCGCGCCCGTGGCGATCGGCATGCTGGTCGTGGTCGCGGCCGGACTTACGCTGGGCCCCGCGGTTGTCTTCGTGGGCAGTCGCTTCCACCTCTTCGAGACCAAGCGGGCGGTCAAGCAAGGGCGGCTATGGCGCCGGGTTGGCACTGCGGTAGTGCGTTGGCCCGCGCCGATTCTTGCGGTCAGCGCCGCGGTCGTGTTGGTCGGCATGGTCGCGTTGCCGAGCTACACGACGAGCTACAACGACCGCTACTACCTGCCGTTGTCAGCCCCGTCCAATCAAGGACAAGAGGCCGCAAACCGACATTTCTCCGAGGCGCGGATGAACCCCGACCTGCTGATGGTCGAATCCGACCATGACATGCGAAACACGGCCGACATGCTGGTCTTGGACCGGGTGGCCAAAAACGAGATGCGCACGCTCGGTATCGCCATGGTCCAGGACATCACCAGGCCACTGGGCATTCCGATCCAGCACAGCTCGATACCGTTCCAGAACAGCATCCAAAGCCAAACGACCATGCAGAACATGGGCTTCCTCAAGGAGCGCATCGCCGACATCCTCAGAATGGCCGACGACCTGCAGACCCAGATCGACACCACGCAGCGCCAGTACGAAGTATCGCTAGATCTCGCCCATGCCGCCGACGACAGCGCAAATACCACGGCCGTAACGTCGCAAATCACCGATAGCCTGCGCGACCACATCGCGGATTTCGACGACACCTTCCGCCCGGTACGCACGTACTTCTATTGGGAGAAGCACTGCTTCGACATCCCGTTGTGCTTCGGGTTGCGATCCCTGTTCGACACGTTGGACGGCTTCGACCAGCTCGCCGAGCAGTTCCACTTCCTCACGGCCGACATCAAGCACACCGCCCAGGCCACACACGACCTGAATGCGCTGTTTCCCACGCTGATCACAACGCTGAAGACCACCCGGGGCATCACGCTGACGCTCTACCAGACGTTCAAGGCGATGATCGACCAGATGGAGGCGATGAGCAATACCGCGATCGTGATGGGGCAAAGCTTCGACCAGTCCAAGAACGACGACTTCTTCTATCTGCCACCGGAAGCGTTCCAGAACCCCGATTTCCAGACCGGTCTTCGAATGTTCTTGTCGCCGGACGGTAAGTCGGCCCGGTATTTCATCACGCATCAGGGCGATCCGATGACGCCGGAAGGCATTTCGCGGGTCGATGCCGAGCGCAGCGCCGCGCAGGAGGGGTTGAAGCAATCCTCTCTGTCCGACGCCAGGGTGTATCTCGGCGGCACGGCCGCGACCTTCAAGGACATGCACGACGGCGCCAAATTCGACCTGATGATCGCTGTGGTGTCGGCGCTCACGCTGATCTTCATGATCATGCTGCTGCTCACCAGGAGCGTGGTGGCCGCGCTGGTCATCGTCGGCACCGCGGCCAGCTCGATTGCCGCGTCGTTCGGTCTGTCCGTACTGATTTGGCAGGACCTGTTCGGCATCAAGATCCACTGGATCGTGATGGCGCTGTCCGTAATCATCCTGTTGGCCGTCGGGTCTGACTACAACCTGCTACTGGTCTCACGGTTCAAAGAGGAGATCCATCGCGGGCTGAAGACCGGAATCATCCGGTCGATGGCCGGCACCGGCGGGGTGGTGACGGCCGCGGGTCTGGTGTTCGCCTTCACGATGGCGTCGATGCTGGGCAGTGACTTGCGGGTGTTGGGCCAATTCGGGTCTACCGTCTGTATCGGTCTGCTGCTCGACACGCTGATCGTGCGCACGCTCTTGATGCCGTCGATCGCCACGCTGCTCGGACGCTGGTTCTGGTGGCCACAGGTCGTGCATCCGCGCGGTGACTACGGTCGAAAACCCGTATCGGCTTAGCGCGCAGCGACTTCCAGGCAGACGGCGACGGCGCCGGGCCCGACGTGCACGCCGAGCACCGGTCCCAGCGAGGTGATGATCGCCGGCTCGCAGGCCGGTAGCCGCTGGGCCAGCGCGGCCGCCACCTCATTCGCGCCGTCCGGGTTCAGGACATGGTGGACCGCTACGGCCGCGGAGCCGCCGCCGACAATTTCGCAGACGCGGTCGAGCATCGTCGCGGTCGCCTTGCTGACGGTCCGTACCCGTTGGGCCAGAACGAGTTTGCCGTCGTCGATGCGCAGCAGCGGCTTGAGTGACAGCGCGGTGCCCAGCCATGCCTTGGCGCCGCCGATCCGGCCGCTGCGCCGCAAGTTGTCCAAACCGTGCACCACGATGAACGCGTGACTGCGGCTTACCGCGGAGTTCGCAGCGGCCACGACCTCATCCAGGTCGCCGCCCGCGGCCGCGGCCCGAGCCGCGGCGAGCGCGACAAAGCCGGTGCCCATCGCCGCCGACCTCGAGTCGACAACCCGCACGGCCGGGCCGATTTCGGCCCCCGCCCGCTCACCCACGCCACAGGTGCCCGACAGTGCCGACGAAATATGCACTGCCACCACGCCATCCCCGCCGGAGTCGGTCAGCGCCCGGCGGTAGGCGGCGTCGAGTTCGGCCGGGGTGGCCGCCGCGGTCGTGGCGTGATGCTGATAGACGTCGTCGGGGATCTCGTCCACACCGTCGCGCAGATCGCCGCCATCAAGCAGGACATGCAGCGGGACAACGCGGATCGCCCACTTTTCCAGCAGATCGGCCGGCAGGCGCGACGAGGCATCGGTCACCACCACGACTGTCATGGTTTAGCCGTGCGACTTCTCGTTCGATACCCCGGCTTCGGCCAGCGCCTTGAGCATCAACTCCGCGACCGCCTGGTGGGCTTCGAAATTCCAGTGGATGCCGTCGGGATTGCCGCGTCCACTCATAACCTGTTCGGCCACAGCAGCTTTGAGATCCACCAGGGGAACGTTGTGCTCCTGCGCCCATTCCGTGATCGCCGCGACGGTCCCGGCACGACCGTGATGTGCCTTGCCGTACGTCTCGGCGATATGCACCGATGGCAGCGATGCCACGATCGGGATGCCCGGTCGGTTGAAATCGATCGCGCCACGGGTCTGCTCGAGATAGTCGGCACTCAAGTGCGGCGGCAGGGCGGCCCGCGCCATCGGCGAGAGCCGGGGCTGCACCCAGCCGTAGCCGTCGCGGACCCAGCGCCGCAGCCACGGCGGGCGGACATAGCGGATCAGCTCACGCAGCGCCGTCGGCAACACCGACGGCAGTGAATCCATCCCGCTGGTCGCGAAGATCACCGCGCCGGCCCGCGGCAGCGCCGCCCAGGCCCGCGGATCCTGCGTTGCCGCCCACCAGACGTCGCGACAGGTCCAGCCGATGCGGCCAATCAGCTCCACATCCCAACCTAGCTGAGAAGCAACGATATTGGGCCAGATGCGGGGATCGTCGGCAGGCAGTCCCCCGGTCGGGCCGTAGTAGGCCAGCGAGTCCGCGAAGACCAGCAACGTGGGTCGTACGTCAGAGGACATCGTTGGAGACCTGCGCCGAAGCGTTCCACACGTCCAGACGCCAGCGGATGCCGCCGAAATCGGCGCCGGAGTCGTGCGAGTGGCCGGAGAGTTGCACCCAGCTGGCATTGCCCATGCCGCCCAGGATCGGCCAGTTGGCGACCGGAAGCTTCAGCAGCGCAGCCGATAACGCGGCGATCAGCCCGCCGTGCGCGACCAGCACCACCGGCCGATCCGGCTCGTCCGCGTTACCCCATTCCGGCTCGCCGGCCACCAGCTCGGCGACCAGCGGCACGCTGCGCGCGGCGACGTCGACCCTGCTTTCCCCGCCGTGCGGCGCCCAGGCGGCGTCGTCGCGCCAGGTGAGGCGGGCGCCCGGGGCCTGCGCGTCGACCTCGGTGTGGGTCAGACCCTGCCAGTCGCCGAGATGTGTCTCGCGTAGCCGCGTGTCCGCCCGCACCTTCAGCCCGGTCCGCTCCCCCAACTTGATCGCGGTGTCGTAAGCGCGATGCAGATCCGACGACACGATCAGCAATGGCTGCAACTTGCCCAATACTTCGGCGGCGGCGACCGCCTGGGCGCGGCCCAGTTCGGTGAGTGCGGAGTCCAGTTGTCCCTGCATCCGGCTACCGGCGTTGAAATCGGTTTGCCCGTGCCGCAACATCACCAGGCGACGGATACTCATTGTGCGCTCGCCGAATCTTCGGGACCGGCCGCCAAGTCCACCGGTACGACCGGGCAGTCACCCCACAAGCGGTCCAGGGCGTAGAAGTTGCGGTCGTCCTGGTGCTGAATGTGCACGACGATGTCGCGGTAATCCAGCAGCGTCCAGCGTCCTTCCCGAGCACCCTCCCGGCGCGCGGGTTTGTAGCCGGCCTTCTGCATTTTCTCCTCGACCTCGTCGACGATCGCGTTGACTTGCCGCTCATTTGACGCCGACGCGATGACGAAGCAGTCGGTGATGACCAATTGTCCGGAGACGTCGATGACGACGACGTCAGTGGCGAGCTTCGAGGCCGCCGCGTGCGCCGCAATCGTCGCCATGTCGATGGCTTCCTCGGTGGCGCTCATGTGTTGTTCCCCGAGGAGAGGGTAGGCTGCGTCGGGCCGAGCGTCGCGTTCGGCTCTCCCTCAACGGGTCCGCGGTACAGGTGGCGTTTGGAGACGTATTGCACGACGCCGTCGGGCATCAGGTACCACAGTGGACGGCGCTCCGCGGCACGCTGACGACAATCGGTCGACGAGATCGCCAGCGCCGGAATCTCGACCAGGGTCAGCGCGTCCTTGGCCAGTTCGCCGAGCACCGCGGTGATGTGTTCGTGCCGCAGTTCGTAGCCGGGCCGGCTGACGCCGATGAACCGCGCCAATTCGAACAGCACCTCCCAGCCCTGCCAGGACAGGATGGACGACAGCGCGTCGGCGCCGGTGATGAAGAACAGCTCGGAATCCGGGTTGAGGGCGTGCAGGTCTTGCAACGTGTCCTTGGTGTAGGTGGGGCCCCCACGGTCGATATCGACCCGGCTCACCGAGAACCGGGGATTGGAGGCGGTCGCGATCACCGTCATCAGATACCGGTCCTCGGCGGCGGAGACATTGCGGCTCTTCTGCCACGGCTGACCACTGGGCACGAACACCACTTCGTCGAGGTCGAACAGGTCGGCCACCTCGCTGGCGGCAACCAAGTGCCCGTAATGGATGGGGTCGAATGTCCCACCCATTACTCCCAGCCTGCGACGGGGCTTTTGCACGATGTGCCAGCTTACCGGGCCGCTCGGGCCGCCCGACGCCGCGCTGCGGTCACATGCGCCACATCAGTCTCCGCTTCGGGAGGTAGGCATTGTGCCCGCCCCAGCAGAGGCGCATGTGGTTGATGTGACAAACCGTGCCCAAGCCGGAGGCGGCGTCACACCGGCAACAGTTGGTCGATCACCGTGGCGAGCTGCTTGGCCGACCGGCATTCGTGCATGGTGATCACTTCTTCGTAGCGCGGCACCGCCGAGTCTCCGCTGCCCCACAGGTGTCTGGGCTCGGGGTTGAGCCAGTGCGCGTGCCGGGCGGCGGTGACCATGTCGGACAGGATGTCGAGGGCCGGGTCGCGGTAGTTGGTGCGTCCGTCGCCGAGCACCAGCAGCGAGCTGCGCGGCGACAGCACATTCGGATTGGCCTGGACGAACGAGACGAACGCATTGCCGTAATCGGAGTGGCCGTCGCGGCTGTACACGCCGGCTTCTCGGGTGATCCGCTGGATCGCCACGGCCAGATCGCATTCCGGCCCGAACATGTGGGTCACCTCGTCGGTGGTGTCGATGAACGCGAACACCCGCACGCGTGAGAACTGTTGGCGCAGCGCGTGCACCAGCAGCAGGGTGAAGTGGCTGAAGCCGGCGACCGAGCCGGACACGTCGCACAGCACGACCAGTTCCGGGCGTGCCGGGCGGGGCTTGGCCAGCACCACGTCGATCGGCACCCCACCGGTGGACATGGACTTGCGCAGCGTCTTACGCAGATCGATCGTCCCGGCGCGGCTGCGGCGCCGTCGGGCCGCCAACCGGGTAGCCAACGTGCGGGCCAGTGGCGCGACGGCTCGCTGCATCTGGCGCAGCTGGTCACCGGAGGCCCGCAGAAACTCGACATTCTCGGAAAGCTGTGGGATGCCGTACATCTGGACGTGATCGCGGCCGAGCTGCTCGGCGGTGCGCCGCTTGGTCTCGGCGTCGACCAGCTTGCGGAGCTGGGTAATCCGCTGCGCAGCAAGTGCTTTGGCGATCTGCTCTTGAGTCGGACTCGGCTCGTCGCCGTAGGGGGCGAGCAGACCCGCGAGCAGCTTGCCTTCCAGCTCGTCCAGCGCCATCGCCTTGAGCGCCTGATACGACGAGAACGACGGGCCGCGGCTGGAACTGTATTTGCCGTAGGCCTCCACGATCCGCGCGATCATCGCGACGAGTCGTTCGTCCATGTCGGCCAGGTCTTCGTTCTGGGTGAGCAGGTCGAGCAGCATCTGCCGCATCGCGTCGACGTCGTCGGCGGGCAGAGCGTCGCTGTCTGGCCCCGTCTCCCCGTCGTCCTCGGTGACGGCCGCGCGCGCACCCATCGCCGCGGGGAACCACAAGTCGAACATCGCGTCGTAGGTCTCGCGGTGGTCGGGCTGGCGCAACACCGCGCAGGCGATACCTTCGCGCAGCACGTCCCGATCGCTGAGGCCGAGGGTGGCCATCACCCGGCCGGCGTCCACCGTCTCCGATGGACCCACCGAAATCCCGCTTCCGCGAAGCGCTTCCACGAACCCCACCAAGTGACCCGGCAACCCGTGTGGGGCGAGTGGCCTGGAGGGGCGGACGCGGCGAGGAGGCATCAGTTGAGCTTCATCATTTAATTCAGCCTCAGTTCCCCGGCCGCGCGTTGCTGATCGGATTGGTGTTTGAGGACCACGCCGAGCGTCTGGGCAACGACCGCGTCGTCAATGGTGTCCAAGCCCAGCGCCAGCAGCGTGCGGCCCCAGTCGATGGTCTCGGCGATGGACGGCACCTTCTTCAGCTGCATCCCGCGCAGGACGCCGATGATGCGCACCAGCTCCTCGGCCAGGTGCGCGGGCAGCTCGGGGACCCGGGACAGCAGGATGCGCCGCTCCAGGTCGGGGCTCGGGAAATCGATGTACAGGAACAGGCAGCGACGCTTGAGCGCCTCGGACAGTTCGCGGGTGGCGTTGGAGGTCAGCACCACGAGCGGCGTCCGCTCGGCGGTGATCGTGCCCAGTTCGGGGACGGTCACCGCGAAGTCGGACAGCACCTCGAGCAGCAGGCCCTCGATTTCGATATCGGCCTTGTCCGTCTCGTCGATCAACAGCACCGTCGGCTCGGTGCGCCGGATGGCGGTCAACAACGGGCGCTGCAGCAGGAACTCCTCGCTGAACACGTCATCTTTGGTCTGGTCCCAGTCGCCCGACCCGGCCTGGATGCGCAGGATCTGCTTGGCGTGGTTCCACTCGTAGAGCGCCCGCGCCTCGTCGACCCCCTCATAGCACTGCAGCCGGACCAGACCCGAGCCGGTGGCCTGCGCGACGGCGCGCGCCAACTCGGTCTTACCCACGCCGGCGGGGCCTTCCACCAGCAGCGGCTTGCCCAGCCGGTCGGCCAGAAATACTGCCGTCGCGGTGGCCGTGTCGGGGATATAGCCGGTCTCGGCCAGCCGTCGCGAGACGTCGTTGATGTCCGCGAACAGCGGAGTGGACCGGGCGGGCACGCTCACAATCTCAGTTCTCCTAAAACACTTCTGGTGGACCGGGGTCAGGCCGGGCGGACCTGGCCGTCTCCCCACGCGATCCATTTGGTCGACGTCAGTTCCGGCAAGCCCATCGGGCCGCGCGCATGCAGCTTCTGGGTCGAGATGCCGATCTCGGCGCCGAAACCGAATTGCTCGCCGTCGGTGAATGCCGTCGATGCGTTGACCATCACCGCGGCCGCATCGACTCCATCCGAAAACCGTTGAGCCGCAGCCATATTTGTGGTCACGATGGCCTCGGTATGTCCGGTGCCGTATTCGTTGATGTGCGCGATAGCGCCGTCGACGCCGTCGACCACCGCCACCGCGATGTCCATCGACAGGTATTCGCGACGCAAATTGTCCTCGTCCGGGTCGAGGTGCACCGTCACGCCGGCGTCTTGCAGCGCCGCCACCAGCCTGGGCATCGCGTTACCGGCGATCGCGGAGTCCACCAACAGTGTCTCGGCGGCATTGCACACACTGGGCCGACGGGTCTTGGAGTTCAGCAGGATCCGTTCTGCCACATCCAGGTCGGCGCCCGCGTCCACGTAGACGTGACAGTTGCCGACACCGGTCTCGATGGTCGGCACCTGCGCGTCGCGGACCACCGCGTCGATCAGGCTCGCTCCGCCGCGTGGGATCACCACATCGACCAGACCGCGCGCCTGGATCAGGTGCGTGACCGTGGACCGGTCATCGGCCGACAGCAGCTGGACCGCGTCGGCGGGCAGATCTTCGCTGACCAGCGAAGAGCGCAACACCTCGACCAGCGCCTGGTTGGAGCGAGCCGCCGACGAACTGCCGCGCAGCAGCACGGCATTGCCGGATTTGAGCGTCAACCCGAAAGCGTCGACGGTGACATTGGGCCGGCCCTCGTAAATCATGCCGACCACGCCGAGCGGAACGCGCTGCTCGCGCAGTTGCAGCCCATTGGGCAAGGTGTATCCGCGCAGCACCTCCCCGACCGGGTCGGGCAGCCCCGCAACCTGGCGCAGACCTGCGGCGATTCCGTCCACGCGCTTGGGGTCCAACGCCAACCGGTCGAGCATCGCGTTCGGCGTCCCCGCGGCCAGGGCGGCCTTCAGATCTTCGGCGTTGGCCGCCAGGATCTGCCGGGTGTTGGCCGTGATCGCGTCGGCAGCGGAATGCAGCGCCTGGTCCTTGGCAACCGTCGGCAGCAACGCCAGCGCGCGGGACGCGATGCGGGCGCGACGGGCGGCGTTGTGAACCTCCTGACGCAAGTCAGGACGCGAGGGTGCTTGCAGACTCATTGAACCAGGGTATCGGTCCTTGGCTGGCCAGGTACGGCGGCCCGTCCCACGGTCTGCCTCAACCTACCCGCTCACCGCGTTCCGCCATCCGCACTTTGCTTTGCCGCTCTTCAAGAATGTTGCCAAAGTCCTGCAGCAGCAACGGTTCACGCATCACCAGACTCTCAAGGTGGTCACGATCGATCTCCAACGCGGTGACCTCTTCCAGCGCATAGGCGCTCGCCAGGTTGGGTTGACGGGTCAGCGCGGTCAGCCCCAGGAATGAGCCCTCCTCCAACGTGCTGATCGGCACGACCGACCCGTCTTGCGCGGTGGCCATCATCCGCACCCGCCCGGCAACGACGAACGTCATCCCCGCGGGCACTTGACCCGCGTATTCCACGATTTCGTCGGCACCATAGCGGACGATCCGCGCACTCGAATTCAGCGACTGCTGATCGGCGATGCTGAGCCGCATCACCGGCGCCACCACGGTGCGCAACGCGTGCTGCACACGCTCCCGCGTCGAGTAGTCGTCATCGGCGTCGTCGAGGTGCAGTTCCGCCCGCCGCGAGGCGTACCAGATCCAACGCAGAAATGTTGATCGCGCCGCGCCGTCGTCGGCCGGTGATTGCAACCCAATGCTCGTCGAGTACTCACCACCCCCGGTGGGGACCGAGCGCGGCGCGCTGCCGGCCTTGAGCTGCGGCAGCGCGCTGGCGACACGCGACAGCACCGCGCACACGTGGTCGGGCGCATCGGCGGTCGAAAACGTGGTCTTCATCGTCAATTTGTGCGTGCCCGGCGGACGGCTCAGATTCGTGAACGCGTTACTGGCCAACACCGAGTTCGGGGTGATCCGCGTTCCGGTGCCGGTCTGGATGTGCACGGCGCGCCAGTTCACCTCGACAACCCGTCCGCGCTCATTGGACGTGTCGAGCCAATCGTGGATACGGAAAGGCTGCTCGAACAACATGAACAGGCCCGACACGACTTGGCCGACGGAGTTCTGCAACATCAAACCGATGACGACCGACCCCACGCCCAACGCGGTGAACAGGCCGCCGACCCGGACACCCCAGATGAAAGACAGGATCAATGTCACCCCGACGCCGATCAGGGCGAACCGGGCAACATCAAGGAAGATCGTGGGTAATCGTTTGCGCCAGCTGTCTTCGGGGGCGCCTCCGAACACCGTGGCGTTCAGGCCAGACAGCATCACCACCAACACCAACACCCCAAACACCGTGCTCAGGATTCGCACCAGACCGTCTGCGGCCGAGACCTGGGCGGCCTTGACAAGCAACAGCAAAAGCGCACCCAGCGGCAGCAGGTAATTGCGTAACCGCCCAACTTGGCGGGCCAGCCGGCTATGTCTGCGAGTGAGAACGTGGTGCAGCTCGGTAAGCAGGATTACCCCGACCGGAAATCCCAGCGCAACGCCAACAGCCCAATAGAACCACGAGGAGTGCAATGTGTTCATCATCGCTCCGACAGCCGATAGATCACCTGATCAATTCCGCCGACCGAAATCGTGCCTGCCGGCGTGAATTGCCGCACGTCCTGCAGCGCTTCGTATACCTGCGAGGTGACATAGACGCCGGGCTGCGGTGCACCACTGTGCATTTGGTAGGCCAGACTGACCGCGGCGCCCCACATGTCGTAGACAAGGCTCGATCGGCCCACCAGCCCGCTGACGACGTTGCCGGTGTTGATGCCGACTCGAAGCCGTAGCTCGTGTCCGGATTGGCCGTTGAACCGATCGATGATCTGGCGCATTTCGAGGGCGAACTCAACGCTTCGGTGAATGCTGTCCAGTCGCGGAGTGACTACCCCGCAGCTGGCGAGATAGCCATTGTGGAAGGTGCGAATCCGCTCGACGCCAAGGGCTTCGGCCGCCGCATCAAATTGCCGGAATAGATCGTCGACGATCTCGATGAGTTCGTCGCCGGACAGTTCGGTGGAGATCTCATCGAGCCCAACGATGTCGGCAAAGATGATGGTGACATCCTGATGTTTTTGCGAGATGGTCTCCTGCCCCTCCCGATATCGTTGCGCAACCGACTCGGGCATGAGCGCTAACAGCAGGCGGTCGTTCTCCTTGCGCTGCTCGGCGAGCAACTCGTCCTTGATCGCCAGATTTCGGCTCATCTCGTTGAAAGCCGCGGTGAGATCACCGATTTCGTCGCGCGACGTCACCGGGATGCTGACTTCGTAGTCGCCAGAACTGATCTTTTGCGTTCCGGTCTGCAACCGCCGGACCGGCCGCAGCATCACCTGGGCGAGCAGCATCCCGGCGACGCACACGGCGAAAATTATCGCCGAGACGCCAACGACGAGCGTTTTACTGAACCGGCCCAGCCGTGCAAAGGCAGCGGAGTCGTCACGTGTTACGAGGAGCGACCAATGCAGATCGGAATTCGGCACGTTCAACGGGGTAAAGGCTTGCATCTCCTTGTTACCCGTGTAGTCGGTGTCGGTGACGATTCCGGTCTGTCCGCGTTGGGCGGCGCGCAGCCCCGCGCCCGGAACCGGCTGCACCAGGATCGTGGTACCCAACTCGATCGCCCTGTTCACGACGTCGGGCGGAGTCCCGGCAGCCACGGCCTCGCGCCGATATTCCTCCGGGTTTTCCAGGAATAGGCGTGAATCGGAACGCATCAAATCGTCGGGGCCCGCCAAATACGACTCGGTCGCTGAGCCCATGCCGGCGATTTGCCACTGTTTGTCGGCGGTCATGATCCTGTTGATCTTCGGGGCCGGCAGTGGCCAAGCCATGACGCCGTCAACTTTTCCGTTCAGACCGATCGGCGATACCGCCCACCCGGTGGGGGCATCCAGTGCCGGCTGATACGTCTGGAAGTCGGTGATCCAGACGAAGTCTACGTCGTTGGAACGCAAGGCTTTTTGGTATGCATCGCGCAGCTTGGATTCGCGATACGGACCAGTGAGAATATTTGTGCCGAGGTCGGGGCCCTTGCTCACGGAATAGACGACATTGCCCTGGGTATCCAGCAACAGCACGTCCCGGTAGTCGAAGCGAGTGACGATGCCGCGCATGTAGAAGTCGAAGCGGGCATTCGCCGCCGACCAGGCGCTGCCATCGCCGGCATCCACAACGGGCAACGCGTCCGTGCTCGGCCTCGGGGGTGCGGTGTAGTTCGCCTGAACGTATTTCTGCGCGTTGGAACTCGGCAGCACCGCGTTGATATCGATCGTTTCGCCGGTGATCCGTTTGATCGGTTTGATCATGTCGTTGTCGTAGTAGTTCACCAGCGCCTGCTGCTGGGCGGGAGTGATCGTCGCGTTGGCCAATTGGTTAAAGCCCGCGGTGAGCGACTCCAACGCCTGAACAATGCTGAACCCGCCGCTGTAGATGATCAGCGAATTCGTCATTTGCCGGAAAAGCGCTTCCAACTCCCGCTTCTGCGACTCGCGCAATTCGGTCAGTCGGTCGGACTCGACTTGCCGCAGCGCGTTGCGCCCCGATACGGCCCCGATCAGGCCAACCACCGACACCGACAAGATGCTGCAGATCAACAGCGTCATCAACAGCTTGGACTGGATCCCCACCCGAATAAACCGTCGACGGCGAGGCTTCGGGGTCTTCTGGGCCTCGCCCTGTTGAGGCGAGGCCCCCTGAGCCGAGGCGGATTCTGGGTCGGTTTCGACGGCCGGTTTGGCGTCCGTTCGCTCGCTCGATGTCAACGCAGCCCACTTTCCCGATCCATGCATCGCTAACGCAGCAGACTAGCGCGCGGACATCACGATATTGGCGTTTGCGCCGTTCGACTCAGCCGAAATGCAGGGCAGACGCGACTAACGTCGGCGAGATGGCACGGGTATGCGTGGTGGGCAGCGTCAACATGGACATCAGGTGCGACGTCGAGGCCCTGCCACGCCCGGGCGAGACGGTGCTCGCGTCGTCATTGAGTTACGCGCCCGGCGGCAAGGGCGGCAACCAGGCCGTGGCCGCGGCGCGCGCCGGGGCGCGCGTGCAATTCGTCGGCGCGCTCGGCGACGACGCCGCGGCCGCATCGTTGCGGGCGCATCTGTTGGCCAATGGCGTTGGGCTGGACGCGACCGTTGCAGTACCCGGCCCCAGTGGCATCGCGATAGTCGTGGTCGACGCCGGTGCGGAGAACACCATCGTGGTGGCGCCGGGCGCCAACGGGCGGCTGACCCTGGCGACTGCGGCGACGCGCGCGATCGTCGCCGACTGCGATGTGTTGTTGACCCAGTTGGAGATTCCGATCGCTACCGCGGTGGCCGCGGCACGCGAGGCCAAAACGGGCGGGGCAGTCATCATCGTCAACGCGTCACCGGGCGGCCAGGAGCCAAGCGCGCTGGCCGAACTCGCGGAGCTCGCCGACGTGGTCATCGCCAATGAAGCCGAAGCCGAGGAATGGCCCTGGCGGCCAAGCTATTTGGTGACCACATTCGGCGCCCGCGGCGCCCGTTGCGCCAGTTCCGACGACGAGTTCTGGGTACCCGCGCCGGTGGTCAACGCGGTTGACACCACCGGCGCCGGCGACGTCTGCGCCGGAGTCCTGGCAGCGAACTGGCCGCGCGACCCGGGTTCGCGGGCCGAGCGACTGGCGGCGCTGCAGCGGGCCTGCACCGCGGGAGCGCTAGCGACGCTGGTACCCGGAGCCGGAGACTGCGCACCGAATGCCGAAGCCATCGACGCGGCACTGCCCGGGGCGACGCGATGAATACCGCCGTCATCGCCCTGGTGCTCGATGCGGCTTTCGGGGTGTTCGGATTCGGTTGGCGCAGTTGGCTACACTACCGGCGCACCGGATCCTCCGGCTTTCGCCGGATCCGCGGTGGGGTAACGGAATGGGTCGCCGGCGCGGGTCTTGCCGTCGCGCTGGCGGTGGCGGTGAGTGCTCCAATCCTGCAGTTGTACAACGTCATTGCGCCCTTGGGTGCGTTGAGCGCGGCCTGGATCCACGTCGCCGGGATTGCGATCGCGGCGACCGGCATCGCGGCGACGGTGTACGCGCAACTCGAAATGGGCGATTCCTGGCGGATCGGGGTCGACGAGCGGGAGACCACCGCGCTGGTGCACACCGGTGTCTTTGGGCAAGTCCGCAACCCCATCTACACCGCCATGTTCACGTTTGGCTTCGGGGTGGCACTGGTGACGCCAAATGTTATTGCCTGCACTGGATTTATCCTGCTTATCGCCACGATCGAACTGCAGGTCCGCCAGGTAGAGGAGCCGCACCTGTTGCGAACTCATGGCGATACGTATCGGACTTATGCGGCGACTGTGGGCCGTTTCGTCCCGGGCGTGGGGCTGATCCGTTAGCGCGAGTCTCCGCGCACGTCGTGGGTGATCGCCGCGAGCGCACCGCGGCCACCCGGCCCCGCGCGAGTTCGCGAGCGTAAGGGTGCCCCCAGCTCGCGGCGAGCGGGGACATCTGCCACAACCCGCTGACCTGCGGTTGGCAGTGGTTGGCAGCGTCTGGCGTCGATCTGGCAGTGGTTTCCGCGCAACGTCAGTCGCATCGGTACCACCCAACCAGAAAGGAACGTCATGTCCGCCACCACTCTTGACCGCAAAGGCACTCGCGACGGTTTGCTTCGCTTCGCGATGCGTGCCGACGCCGCCATCAGCGGCCTGGTCGGCCTGGCCGGCGCGCCGCTGGCCGGCTGGCTGGCCACCACATCCGGCACCACGAAGGCGTTCGAGTACGGCATGGCCGCGTTCTTGATCAGTTACGGCGTGCTCGTGTTCGGCCTGGCCGCACTGCCGTCGGTGCGCCGCGCCGGCATGGCCGTCGTGCTCGGCAACCTGCTCTACACGGTGGCCGCTGTCGTTCTGGTGCTCGCAGATGTCTTCCCGTTGACCGCCACCGGCGTGGTCATCACCTTGGGGTCTGGCATCTACACCCTGTTCTTCGCCGAGCTGCAATACCAGGGCTGGCGCCGCGCGAGGACATAGCCCGTCGTCGCTGGGGCCCGCTCGGCAATGCCGGGCGGGCTTCGAGCGGCTCTAGTCTTCGGGCACCTCGCGGTCGATCTCGTCGAGCCAAATGCGCGCGGACATGTCCGACGGTGCGCGCCAGTCTCCGCGCGGCGACAGCGCACCGCCGTGGGAAACCTTGGGGCCGTTGGGCAATGCCGAGCGTTTGAACTGACTGAACGAGTAGAACCGCTGCACGAAGGTCTGCAGCCAGTGCCGGATCTCCTTGAGTGGGTACGACGGCCGCTTGTCTTCGGGAAATCCGGCCGGCCAACTCCCCCGCCCGGGATCGCTCCATGCGTGCCACGCCAAAAACGCGATCTTCGACGGCCGGAATCCATAGCGCAGCACATAGAACAGCGAAAAGTCTTGCAGGGCAAACGGCCCGACCTTCGCCTCGCTGCTTTGCAGCTCTTCTTCCTCGCCGGTAGGGACGAGTTCGGGAGTGATCTCGGTGTCGAGCACCGACTGCAAGACCGCGTCGACGTCCGCCTCGAACTGCCCCGACGCGATGACCCAGCGGATCAGATGCTGAATCAGCGTCTTGGGTACCCCGGCGTTGACGTTGTAGTGCGACATCTGGTCGCCGACACCGTATGTCGACCAGCCCAAGCCCAACTCGGAGAGATCGCCGGTGCCCAACACGATCCCGCCGCGCTGATTGGCCAGCCGAAACAGGTAATCGGTGCGCAGGCCGGCCTGGACGTTCTCGAACGTGACGTCATAGACCTTCTCGCTGCGTGAGAACGGATGACCGATCTCCTTGAGCATCAGTGCCGCGGTGTCGCGGATGTCGATCTCGGCAAAGGTCACACCCAGGGTGCGGCACAGCTCGATCGCATTGCGTTTGGTGCGCTCTCCCGTCGCGAAGCCCGGCAACGTGAACGCCAGGATGTCGCTGCGCGGCCGGTCTTCGCGGTCCATTGCGTGGGCGGCGACGATCAGCGCGTGCGTCGAGTCCAGGCCGCCGGACACCCCGATGACGACTTTTGGATAGTTCAGCGAGCGCAGCCGCTGTTCGAGCCCGGACACCTGGATGTTATAGGCCTCGTAGCAATCCTGTTGCAGCCGTTGCGGATCGGCGGGAACGAACGGGAAGCGTTCGATCGTTCGCCGGAGTCCGATGTCGCCGCCGGGCGGGTCGAGCCGGAACTCGATGCGTCGGAACGACTCCGCCAACGGCCGGTGATGGCGCCGGTTGTCGTCGAAAGTGCCCATCCGTAACCGCTCCGAGCGCAACAGCCCGGTGTCGACGTCGGCCACCGAACGACGCTCCCCCTTCGGGAAGCGCTCGGATTCGGCTAACAGCACCCCGTTTTCGAAGATCATGGTCTGCCCGTCCCAGGCCAGGTCTGTCGTCGATTCGCCCTCCCCCGCGGCGGCATAGACGTAGGCAGCCAGGCATCGCGACGATGCCGAACGGGCCAGCAGCGCACGGTCCTCGGCCCGCCCGATCGTGATCGGGCTGCCGGACATGTTCGCCAACACCGTCGCACCGGCCAGCGCCGCTTCGGCACTGGGTGGGATCGGCACGAACATGTCCTCGCAGATTTCGACGTGCAGCACGAAATCGGGAAAGTCGGACGCCCCGAACAGCAGATCGGGTCCGAAGGGCGCCTCGATGTCGCCGATGCGGATGGTGCCGTGCTCGTCGTCGCCGGCGGCGATTTGGCGGCGCTCGTAGAACTCGCGATAAGTGGGCAGGTACGACTTGGGCGCCACCCCCAGCACCACGCCGCGGTGGATGACCACCGCGGTGTTGTAGATGCGCTGCCGGTAACGCAGCGGCGCGCCCACGACAAGGACAGGCAGCAGATCGGCCGAATTCTCGACGATGTCGGCCAGGGCGGCTTCGACGTCGTCGAGCAAGAGGTCCTGCAGGACGATGTCCTCGATGGAGTAGCCGGACAGCGTCAATTCGGGGAAGACGGCCAGCGCGACACCCTCGTCGTGGCACTCGCCGGCCAACCGCAACACCGAGGCTGCATTGGCCGCCGGATCGCCGAGCGTGGTGTGGTGCGTACACGCGGCGACACGGACAAAACCCTGGCTGTAGCTGTTGTAAAAGTCCATCGCCCTTCCATTGTCGCCCGACCAGTGCAAATAAGCATGCACCGGCCCCGCTGAAGTGGTCCTTTTCACCGAGAAACCGACGTTGTGAAACGAATTCTGGTCGCTGAGCGATAACGGGAAGGTAACGGGTTGGCATACCGCTGTGACCAGGTGCTTCAGCGAGGGGAAGCAAATGAAGACCAAGGGAGTTGTGGCCGCGGTCGCCGTGGGCAGCGTGCTCTCGCTGGGGCCATCAATGGCTACTGCACCGGCCAACGGGGATCCGGCAGCGACCATAGGCCGCACGATCGACCACAACCCGCTTAGCGACTACGAGGGTTACTGCACTTGGGGGGCCCAAGAACAGATACACGTCCATACCGGCTACTACATCAAGGCGCTCACCGGCAATGCCGAGACCTGGGCTAACCAAGCCGAAGCTGCAGGCTGGACAGTGGTGAGCGAAGCGCAGCCCCACTCGATCGCCGTTTTCAACAGCTCGCTCGTCGGCGGCGTCGGACACGTCGCCTGGGTGGACGCCGTCAATGGCAACAACATCACGATCACCGAAATGAACACCGGTTACGGGGCCACTGCATCCAACGGATACCGCACCACGGGGTTCCACGAATTCGACACACGTACCGTCGGGCAAGCCCCGGGGATGAGCTACATCCTTATCCCCTGAGACGTCGCACCGCGACGGACGGTCGGTAGGGCTGACTATCCGAGCCGTCTCTGACAATGTGCCGGCAATCGTGAGTTGATGTGCTTCCCTCGTGTCTCAAAACAGACGACATATGAGGGTCTCAAAAGAGAGCCGCAGCTCGGTGCCACCAACCAGCGCCGCGAAAGCAGAGGGTGTGTGGCATTTGGTGGCGCGCTACCTAGACATTCACGCGGGACTCAGCAGGAATCCCAGTCCAAGCAAAAACCGACTGCAAGATTAGGTACGGACGCTGGGAGGCATTTTGGCCTGTTTCGGCGAGCAGACCGCTACCGGCCCCGGGAGTTCGGCATAAACGAGTCGGACGGCGCTCCTGACGAAAAGGAGTGCCGTCCGAAGCACCAATCGCCTGGTTACCAAGCGTGCATGATGGCGCGGTGAAATGTGGCCTCGGCGTCAGGAGCGAGTTTCCCGCCTGACGCAAGCCCACCGCGCTGTGCCCAGTTGATGGGCTTTGCTTCGCGTGGGTGCCTAGTGATCGTACTGGGCGCCACAGCCGAGAGGAGGAATCTTTTCTTCCGGTCCAACCTTGGTCTGCCGTGGATCCGTGCTTTTAGTCTACGCCTGTCCAGGTAAGCAACAGGAGTTTGGTCGAGCATTCGACGGGCATCTCGCCGACCATCACCAATTCCTGTGCGCGCAACCGACATTGACGAGCAGATCCGAGGTGCGTCTGGCCCCTTTCATCTGGATGACGATCCTGGACACCAGGGTCCTCGTCGCAGAGGACCTGGGCGCAGCGCCGACACCCCTGGTGCACGCGCAGGTGCAGTGCTAAACCGGAAGGAGCGCAGCCAGCCGACACCCGTCGCAATGGCGCGGTGCGGCGACCGACATTTAGGAGGTGGTTGCTGTGCTTCATCCCGACCCATTCCGTGACATCGACAGACTCGCCGCGCAGCTGCTCGGTACATCGCCCGGATCCGCCCGAGTCCCACTGGCCATGCCGATGGACCTCTACCGTTCCGGTGATCACTACGTGCTTCACGCCGACCTCCCGGGCGTGGACCCCGATTCGGTAGATGTCAGCGTTGACGGCGGCATCCTCACCGTGACGGCACAACGCAGCGAACGCACCGAGCACGACGTGCAGTGGCTAAGCTCCGAGCGCTTCACCGGCACATACCTGCGTCGCCTGTCCCTCGGTCAGGACATCGACGCCGACCACATCGCCGCCACCTATCAGAACGGGGTGCTGACGGTAACGCTCCCCGTGGCGGCAAGGGCCGAGCCGCGCCGCATCGAGATCAGCCACGGGGCACGTGAGGAAACAAAGATCGTCGCGCCCAGCGACTCATCCGACCAGCACACCACCACCTAACCTCGCCAGCGAGATGTGAGTCCTCACAACACGCGCGCGAGTAGGCGCCGCAGCGGGACAGCTCGTAGTCATCACGTTTACGCTGCCCTAACTTGCCGGGCGGCAAATCAACGGCAAGCTGATCACCTCATCGCATCTCGTCGGGGCAGTAGGCGGAAACAGCGCCGATGACGGAATCGGAATCTCTGGCGACAGCCGCGCTAAATGTTGGGTTGTCCTTCATAACCATCGCCACGATGTCGGTCTCGGAGTGGCCTTGTGACAACAGCAGGCAGATGGCATGTCCAGCGGTGATCGCATTTGCCCGGTTGGTGACCGTGATTCCAGAATGCTGAAGCGCGGCTAGATATACGGCATCGGTGGTGTTTCGTGCTGTGCTAGTTCCGGCGACGACGACATCGTCTCCGGAACGGCGGTCTCAGCTGGCGGTCAATCCGTGGCTTGAGCGGCCCTCAACTTCTGCTCGGCTCGATCGGTGGAGGTCAGCTTCTCGGCGGTGGCCAGGGCGATCCGCGTGCTCGTCTCGTGCTTGGACAGGGGCCGCATATGGTCCCATCCCTCGATCACCAGCCTCGGACTCTGGTCTTGGCCGCTGAACTCCTCCAGGAAATGACGGAGGGAGTCACCTGTTGTGTGATCGACGAGGGGCACACGCGCACTCAAGTGGAGATACACCGCCCGTGTACCGTGCGGAAGTTGCCCTAGCTCCCGGATCACGTGGAACAGGTTGAAACACACCAGGGGACCATCCAGGTATAGGTGGTAGGTGCCCTCATCGAATTCCCGTTGCGACACCGGATTGCGGAAGAGACTTAGGAAGCGGACGGCAAAACTCGGCTTGGCGAATTCCGACCCGTTCCTCAGGGTGTGCCAGAGGCCCACGTACCAAAGGTTCAGCAGCAACTCCAGGACGATGCCGGCGCCGATGCCGATGAGCAGGTCCGTCGTCAGGGTCACGAGCAATGTGGTGGAGAAGACGACGAACTGCTCCGTCCCGACCCGTGCGACGTTGAGCCAAAGCGCGGGATTGCACAGCTTGTAGCCGATGAAGACGAGGATGGCGGCCAGGACCGCCAGCGGGACCATGTCGATCAGGTCGTGGCCCACCAGCAGGAACGTCAGGAGGAAGCAGGCGTTGTAGAAGTTGGCCCATTGGGTTCGGCCGCCGCCCAGGATATTTGCCGTGCTCTTGACTATTCCGGGGATGATGGTCAAGCCACCGAGCAGGCTGGAGGCGCCGTTAGAGACGCCCATGGCCAGCAAGGTCTGGTCCGGGTCGGAGCGGCGGCGATAGGGGTCGATGTTGTCCACGGCCGCGATTGTCGCCAGGGACTCGGTCCCGTCGATCAAAAGCAGGGTGACCGCCAGGTAGACGAGGGGGAGCCACAGTGCTGCATGGGAGAACGCTTCACCGAACTGGGGGAAGACGATCCCGTGCTTGAGCGAATCCGGCACGTCGATCAGGTAGTGCTTGTCCAACTTCAGGATGAATGTGCTAACCAGCGTGCCGGCGAGGAACACCCAGACCGGAGGCGGCATGACCTTCAGCAGTCGCCCGGGCAGGGCCGACAGCACGAAGAGCGCAACCAGACAACCGACTCCCAGGTCGAAGACGTGGTGGTTCATCGACGGGACATGGTGGGGCACTTCGCGGAGCACCGCCCAGAATTCGTGGGCCTCGAACTTCACTCCCATGAAGAGCGGGACCTGCTTGACGATGATCATCAGGCCGATCGCCGCCAGCATGCCCTGGATGGCCGCGGCGGGGAAGATGGCGCTGAGGCGGGCCACCTTCAACTTGGCAAGGATCACTTGAAACACGCCCGCGATGGCGATGGCAACCAGGGCCAGCGGGTAGCCCACCGCCAGCAACTCGGATGTCGAGGCGTTATGGCCCAGGCGGGCGCGTCCCAGCACGACCATGCCCGCGAACAGGGCCGTCGCCAGTCCCGCGGCCGGGCCGCTGATGGTCACATACGAGCCGCCCAGGAACGGCAGGACGAAACCGGCGATGATCGCCGACATGATCCCGCAGATCGGCGGCGCGCCCGAGGTGATCGCGATTCCCATCGAGAACGGCAGCGAGATCATGGCCACCGTGAAACCCGAGCGAAGGTCATAGCGCCAGTGCTTGAGACCGGCCAGGCCATTGCGGGGCTTTTCGGTGGGAGCGGTTAGAGCCTGTTGCATGGGTGAGCCCCTCTCAACAGCGGCTTGAACAGGTTGCGGGTGAAGTTCTGCCAGAATTCGTGCGGCATCGATCAACTCCACGACGGGATGAGGGAAATGCCGGGTGTGGAAAGGGCTATCGCGTGACAGTGGTCACCGCGGTGTGCTCCGGTTCCCCGCGATCACCGTGGAATCCGCGCCGCAAATGGGGACGCCGGGTTAGCGGGCCGCCACAACGATGAACCTCAACCCGGCCGGGGACGGCACTAGCGCGATACTGATCGCGCCTGTCACGATGGCCCTTGCCGCTGCGGTGATCTGCGCAACGAGGGATCGTCGACCCGGTGCAATGGCCTGCCTTGGCCCTAGCCGACACCCCCGGATACAGCGCAGCCGCCGTGGTCGCGACCGGGCTTTCGATACCCACAAGGGATACACCATCGGCCATGCGTAGCTCCCACTTTTTGGCGCGTGGCCAGCCCAGGGGTTACGAGCCGTCAGCACCGTCCGGGGAGATCATCCCGGACTTAGGCGCGGGAAGCGAGCCTCATCGCTGCGTTCACAGCAAACTGTAAGCTGCGTTCACAGCAAACTGTAACCTTGCGATAACAAATCCAAGTCCGAGAGCGTCCGCGCGGCGGACGATGAATCGCGTGTGCGTCTTTGTGGTGGCTGGCCCCGGCGCTGCCGGTGACGATCTCGGATTGGATCGCGACGTCAACCACACCGGCATCGCTGCTCAGTCGCACGACGGTGGACACTGTGGCAGTCACGCGGATCGCCGGCAGTGCGGTCTGCTCGGCCGGGTTCTCTGATCGCGTTGGCTATCAGTCTGAGGGCGCCGTGCGTTACCGGGCGGGCCGTCGGAGGTGCCGCTCGCGATAATTCGTCGTGAATCGCGACCGGCGGACGCTGAATTACCTGCATTGATATCAGCGACCGACGGGCTCACGTGACGACGAAGTTGCTCAGCTCGGGAAGCTCCGCCAGATTCCACATCTTGATGCGGTCGGAAATTACGTCACGCAGGGTGTCCTGGTCGAAGATGCCGGCATTGGCGACATTGCGGACCTTGTCCTTGTACGCGTCGATATCTGCGCCGACCACCTGCAGCTCGAGCGCACGGGCGACGATCGCCGCGATAGTCGCGGCGGGCACAATCCGCAGGCAGGCCCGGACAATCTCGGCGAAGAACGTCTCGTGGCGCTCCTCGTCGGCGGCGATAACCTCGACAAGGCCGCGCAGGACGGGTTCTTCGATCTGCGGGGCCAGGCGCCGCAGGAACACCGCGTGAGCGCGTTCCCACAACGTCATGAAGACCATGGCCTCGACCTGGGTGTGGTCGTCGGCGCGGTGGCCTTGCATCACATGCACGACGCGGACCATCTCGTTGGCGATCGGGTCGATCTGCCGGGTCAACACGAGGTTTTGGCGCAGCGCGAACGCGTGCTGGTTCTCGTCAGCCGTCCACCGGCCGATCCACTTGCCCCACCAGCCCGCCAGGATGAAGTGCTCGGCTAGCCGGTGGTGGTAGCTCGCTAGGTTGTCCTTGGTGATCAGCACGATCTCCAGTGCGTCGGTGACGTGGTCAGGCAGCGTCACCTGCGACGGATCCCAATCATGGCCACCAAGGGATTTGAAATTCTGACCTCGATCAAACGGCACATAGTCATGCGCATACCAGGGTGTGGCCGTCTCGATGTGGCATGAGTAGGTATCGCTGACGACCGGTTCGAGTTCGAGCATCAATGGTGAAGCGAGGCGTTCATCTGGCATGCAGTCAAACTAATCCACTCCACGGCCTTCGCAAACACGCCGCCTAGTCTCGGTCTCTGCCGTGGCGCAAACCCGCGCGATGGCCGGGACCTGATCTTGGTGTTGGGATGGGGACCGAGGGAACACGATTGCCGCGGACTGGATCTCTGCGGTCTGGTCTGCACCGGCTGGTGCTGGACCCTGTTCGTCGCCGGATTCGACTAGCCCGGGCTCTGCACGCCGAACGGCTGGAATAACAAAACAGCACTCGCCCTTCCGGGCTCGCTACGAGTCCGGCGGGGCGAGTACGTCAATTACTGGCCGACCAAGGGGGCAGTTCAATACCTTCCTTGTCGCAAAATAGACCTTGAGTTCAAGACCACATTTGAGACATCACCGAAAGCAGGCACCGCCGCTTCGATATCGCTGGTGACCGCGTCTCAAATATTGGTCTCAGAATTACTCTCTTAGACACGGCGTTCTCCCGATTGTGGAGCAAGCACCCACCGGGACCGGGACGAGAGCGAGCGAATTGGGTCCCAAAGCACAGCCGGGACCGGAGTCTTCTGTGATGAGCCGAAATGGTTGAGGGTTCGCATCTATAAGAAGACATAGCGTCGCGCAGACCAGACCCCACCACCAGGGCGGATTGCCGTGTTAGCCCCGTACTCTCGAATACGTGACAGGGCGCCCCGAATCTCCGGAACTTGTCGCGCTGTTGGCCGGACGCCGGATCGCAGTACTGACCGGCGCGGGCATTTCCACCGACTCGGGCATTCCGGACTACCGGGGTCCCGATTCGCCGCCGAGCAACCCGATGACCATCCGCCAGTTCACGTCGGATGCCGCATTCCGGCAGCGGTATTGGGCGCGCAACCATGTCGGTTGGCGCCATATGGACGAGACGCAGCCGAATGCGGGGCATCGAGCGCTCGCGGCGCTGGAGCACGCCGCGGTGGTGACCGGCGTGATCACCCAGAACGTCGACCTGCTGCACACCAAGGCCGGCAGCAAGAACGTGATCAATCTGCACGGCACCTACGCGCAGGTGATTTGCCTGTGCTGCGGCCACACCATGAGCCGGGCCGCACTCGCCGAGGAACTCGAAGCACTCAACCCCGGATTCATCGAGCGCGCCGAGGCGATCGGTGGGCTGGCGGTGGCTCCCGATGCCGATGCCGTCGTCGCCGATACCACGTCGTTCCAGTATCTCGACTGCCCGCGCTGCGCTGGCATGCTTAAGCCGGATATCGTCTACTTCGGCGAGAGTGTGCCTAAAGAAACTGTGGCGCAGGCTTTTTCACTGGTCGATCAGGCCGAGGCGCTGCTGGTCGCGGGCTCGTCGCTGACCGTATTCTCCGGCTACCGGTTCGTGCGTCACGCCGCCGCAATCGGCATCCCGGTCGCCATCGTCAACCGCGGCCCCACCCGTGGCGATGACCTGGCTACCGTCAAGCTCGACGGGTGGTGCTCGGAATTGCTGGTGCTGCTCTCCGATGAGCTGGCGCCGCTGGCGTTGCGCTAAAACGTGCAGGGCAGGCTGCGCACGGCGTGCACGAAGTTGCCCGCCACGTACGTCGCATCGCTTGCCTGAATGTCCGGCAGCTGACCCAAGAGCTCACTGAAAATCGCGCGCAGTTGCGCGCGTGCGACGTGGGCACCGAGGCAGAAATGCAGTCCGCCACCGCCGAACCCGACATGAGGATTGGGGCTGCGGCTCAGGTCGAATCGCTCCGGATGGTCGAACGCCTCGGTGTCCCAGTTGCCTGACGGATAGAACATCACCACCTTCTCCCCCGCGGCGATCCTCTGGCCCCCAAGCTCGAAATCGGTTGCCGCCGTGCGACGGAAGGTCATCACCGGCGTCGCCCAACGAACGAACTCCTCGACCGCGACACCGATCCTGTTCTCGTAATCCGCTAGCAGCCAAGCCCTTTGGTCCGGGAAGTCGGTGAGCGCTTTCATGGTGTGGCTGATGGTCTGGCGGGTGGTGTCATTGCCCGCCACCGACAGCAACACGAAGAAGGCGGCCACCTCGGCGTCGGTCAGCCGGTCGCCATCCACCTCCGCGTGCACCAGGCTGCTGATCAGGTCGTCGCCCGGGTTCTCGCGGCGCTCTGCGGCGAGAGTGCCGACGACCTGGTGAAGGTACATCTGCTGTTCGAAGATGACTTCCAATGCGGGGCGGCCTTGCAGGTAGACGGGATCGGCCCACGACACCATGGTGTCGGTGGCGTGCGCCATGCGCTCACGCTCGGATTCCGGAATCCCCACCATGTCCGACAGCGTGCGGATGGGCAGCTCCTTGGCGCAGTGATCGACGAAATCCGCACCGCTACCGGCGGCGCGAAGCTCTTCGACGATGGCCTTGGCATTCGCCTGGATCGATTCCTCGATGCGGCGCACCTGCCGTGGCGTGAATGCGGCGTGGGCGAGCTTGCGCAACTTGGTGTGCCGCGGCGGGTCCATCGCCAGGAAGGACTGCGACGCCTCGAGCAGCTCCACCGGAATGCTCTCGAACATCACCCCGTTGCCGGACCGGAACACCTCGCTGTCGCGACTGACCGCGACGATGTCCGCGCGCCGGGTGACCGCCCAATAGCCGGGATCATCAGGATCGGGCATCAACGCGTCTTCGACCGGGGGATGCCAGCTCACCGGCCGCTCGGCCCGCAGCACAGCAAACGAACGCTCCCGGTCGGCGGCCGTCGTCGACCAAAAAGCGCGCGAGGACAGATCAATCGCGTCGTAGGCACGGGGACGGCTGGAGCGCCCGGTCAGCACTGCCATCGTTGGTCCTCCGTCACGTGACCGCCAGTCATGAACTGTGTCGAACAATATGCCTAGACAGTACGTCTAGTCAATGTGTTGAATGGTCGGTTATGCTCGGCAAATGCCGTCCGTCACCCGCAAGCCGCAGCCCAAGCGCGAGCACACGCGCCAGCAGCGGCGTGAGGAGATGGAGCGCCGGCTGCTCGACGCCACCGAGCGGCTGATGCGCGGCGGGGCGAGTTTCACGGAGCTCAGCGTGGACCGGCTGTCGACCGAGGCCGGCATCTCGCGGGCGAGCTTCTACATCTACTTCGAGGACAAAGGACACCTGCTGCGCCGGCTCGCCGGCCAGGTATTCGCCGATCTGGCCGAGAGCGCGAATCGCTGGTGGAGCGTGGCGGGGCGGCACGATCCCGCCGACGTCCGCGCGGCGATGACGAGCCTCGTTGCCAGCTATCGCCGTCATCAGCCGGTGCTTGTCGCGCTGAACGAGATGGCCGCCTACGACGCGGTGGTGGGCGCGACTTACCGCAATCTGTTGACCGCGATCACCGGGCGCCTGACCCGGGTCATCGAGGACGGCCAGGCCGACGGTTCGATCCGCCGGGTGTTACCCGCGGCCAGCACGGCCAGCGCACTGACCTGGATGGCCGAGCGCGCATGCCAGCAGAATCTTCCGGGCGCACCGGATTCCTACGATGCCGAACTGGCCACGACACTGGCTGAAATCGTCTGGGCCACTTTGTATCTCGAGACCGCGTACTGACCTTAAACCGCGACCAGATCATCGGCATGCACCGCCGGCCGGCGCAGCTCGTCGGGCAGCTCCGAGGTCGACCTGCCCATCATGGTCGCGAGCTCCGCGGCGTCATAGGCGACCACACCGCGGGCCACCATGGTCGCGTCCGGTCTGTGCAATTCGACGACATCTCCGGCGTAGAACCGGCCCGACACCGCGGTGATGCCGGCGGCCAGCAGCGAGCGGCGTTGGGCCACTACCGCGTGCACTGCGCCCTCATCGAGGCTCAGCGATCCGGTGGACTCGGCGGCGTAGCGCACCCAGAACCGGCGGGCCGACATCCGCGCGGGCCGGGCGGCGAAGACCGTGCCCGACGAGGCGTCGGTGAGCGCCGTCGCGGCGTCCGACGCCGCGGCCAGCAGCACCGGTACCCCGGCGTCGGCGGCCAGTAGCGCCGAGGACATCTTCGACGCCATTCCCCCGGTACCCAACGCACTGCCCGGGCCGGCCACCACACCATCGAGATCCGAGGACGCCGCGACCTCGGGAATGAAGCGCGCCCCCTTGGTCTTTCGCGGATCGGTGTCGTAAAGCCCGTCGATGTCGGAGAGCAGCAACAGGGCCTCGGCACCGACCAGGTGGGCCACCAGCGCCGACAGGCGGTCGTTGTCGCCGAACCGGATCTCGTTGGTGGCCACGGTGTCGTTTTCGTTGACGATGGCGACCGCGTGCAGCGCGCGCAGCCGGTCCAGCGTGCGCTGCGCGTTGGTGTGCTGGGCCCGCATCGAAATGTCATGCGCGCTCAGCAGCACCTGCCCGACCGTGCGGCCGTACCGGGCGAACGCGGCACTCCATGCGTTCACCAGTGCAACCTGACCCACGCTGGCCGCGGCTTGCTTGGTCGCCAGATCCTTTGGGCGACGCGATAATCCGAGTGGCTCGATGCCGGCGGCGATCGCGCCGGAGGACACGATGACGACATCGGTGCCCGCTTTCATCCGCGCCTCGATCGCGTCGGCCAGTCCGGCCAGCCGGCCCCCGTCGAACACCCCGGACGGCGTGGTCAGCGCGTTGGTTCCGATCTTGACGACCAGCCTCCGAGCGGTCCGGATGGCTTCGCGATGAGCGCTCACGACTCGTCACCGCGTTCGCGCCGCCGCCGCCGCGCGGCCTTGCGCTCGTCGGCGCCGACGCGGTCGTTGCGTTCCAGCCGCGCGTCGGTACCGCGGCCGGTCATCGTGACGTCGACCCCCGCGGGCGTCTGCGGCTCCCAGTCAAACGTCATGTCACCGATGGTCACCGCGCACCCGGGTTTGGCGCCCAGCCGTAGCAGCTCCTCCTCGACCCCGAGGCGCGCCAGACGGTCGGCGAGATAGCCGACTGCTTCGTCGTTGTTGAAATCGGTCTGGCCGATCCAGCGCTGAGGGCGTGCACCGGTCACGACGAAACCGCCCTCCCCGTCGGGCTCGACGGTGAAACCGCTGTCGTCGACGGGCACCGGGCGGATCACCGGGCGCCGCGCTACCGGCGCCGGACGCGCTGCGTTGTAGTCCTCGATCATCTTCCGCAGCCCAAAGATCAACGGCTGCAACCCTTCCCGGGTTACCGTCGACACCAGGAACACCGGCCAGCCACGCTCGGCGATCTCGTCGCGGACGAACTCGGCGAGTTCACGAGCCTCCGGCACGTCAATCTTGTTGAGTACCACCGCACGCGGCCGTTCCGCCAGGTCGACCAACGCCGCATCGCCTTGCAGCGTGGGCGTGTATGCGGCGAGTTCGGCTTCCAGCGCATCGATGTCGGAGATCGGGTCGCGGCCCGGATCCGCAGTGGCGCAGTCGACGACATGCACCAGCACGGCGCACCGCTCGATGTGCCGCAGGAAATCCAGGCCCAAGCCGCGGCCCTCGGACGCGCCCGGGATCAAGCCGGGTACGTCGGCGACGGTGAACGATTGCTCGCCGGCCGAGACGACACCGAGATTGGGAACCAGTGTGGTGAACGGATAATCGGCGACCTTGGGTTTGGCCGCCGAGATCACCGATACCAGCGACGACTTTCCCGCCGACGGAAACCCGACCAGCCCGGCATCGGCGACGGTCTTGAGCTCGAGGGTGAGGTCGCGGGCCTGGCCGGGCTCACCCAGCAGCGCGAAGCCGGGCGCCTTGCGGGCACGAGACGCGAGCGCCGCATTGCCAAGCCCGCCGCGGCCGCCGGCGGCGGCTTCGAAGCGGGTGCCCGCACCGACCAAATCGACCAGCATACGGCCGTTTTCGTCCAGCACGACGGTGCCGTCGGGGACTTTGACTTCCAAGTCCGCACCGGTGGCGCCGTCACGGTTGTTGCCCATCCCCTGCTTGCCCGCGGGCGCGGTGACATGCGGACGGAAATGGAAGTCCAGCAGGGTATGGACCGCGGGGTCCACGACGAAGACGATGCTGCCGCCGCGGCCGCCGTTGCCACCGTCGGGGCCGCCAAGCGGCTTGAACTTCTCGCGATGAACCGACGCACAGCCGTTACCGCCGGAACCTGCCCGCGCGTGGATGACGACTCGATCGACAAACCGAGGCATCGGGGGTCCTCTCAGTGTGTGCCTAGCGACCTCGGCACACACTCACGATGCTTAGTCGGCGCTCTGCCCGGCCGCGACGATGCTGATGGTCTTACGGCCGCGCTTGATGCCGAACTCGACGGCACCGGCTTCCTTGGCGAACAACGTGTCGTCGCCGCCACGGCCAACGTTCACACCGGGGTGGAAGTGGGTGCCACGCTGGCGGACGATGATCTCGCCGGCCTTGACGATCTGGCCGCCGAACCGCTTGACGCCCAGCCGCTGGGCGGCGGAGTCGCGACCGTTGCGCGAGCTGGAAGCGCCCTTCTTGTGTGCCATGTCTGTCGCCTCCGCTACTTGATTCCGGTGACCTTCAGGACCGTCAGCTGCTGACGGTGGCCCTGACGCTTGTGGTAGCCGGTCTTGTTCTTGAACTTGTGGATACGGATCTTCGGGCCCTTGGTGTGCTCGAGCACCTCACCGGTCACCGCGACCTTGGCCAGCGCGGCGGCGTCGGAAGTGACGGTGGCACCGTCGACGACCAGCGCGACCGGCAGCGACACCTTGGCGCCGGGCTCGGATTCGAGCTTCTCGACCTTGACCACGTCACCGACGGCGACCTTGTACTGCTTGCCACCGGTCTTGACGATTGCGTAGGTCGCCATCGTTGCTCCTGCCTCTTCCTCACGTCTTCCGCGCGCGTGCAAGCTGCGATGCGCGTGGTGGGTCTGGGTTGCGGGTCTGCGCCGATTGCCCGGGAGTCCCGCTGTCGTCGGCCGAAGTCAGCTGCTCGGCTTGACGACAACTGTCCAAGGGTACGTGACCAGCGGCTACAGGGTCAAACCAGCACCCTGGCGAGCCGCAAACCCGCCTAGGCGAACAAAGATGCCGCTCGAGGCCTGGCCAGCCCAGCCGATCGGCCGATTACCGCAACGGAACGAAACGCCCTGTTCAGGCATTTGTCGTCTGCTAGCTAAAACTCCGGCTAGTCCGAGTGGACGGGCGGGCCAGCCGGCCGGCCCGCCGCGCGTCGCCGGCGATGACGTCCAAGGTCTGACTCACCGTCGGCCCCGTCCGCGTCGTCGGAGTCCTCGTCGTCTCGTCAAGATCCTCGTCGTCATCGTCGAGATCCTCGTCGTCGTCGTCGTAAGATCTTCGTCGTCGTCAAGGTCCTCGTCGTCGTCATCGAGATCCTCGTCGTCGAGGTCCTCATCTACCGAGTCCTCCGCGTCCACGTCGTCAGTGTCCTGATCGGTGTCGTCGTCCTCGGTGTCCTCGAAGTCACCCTGGTCGGTGTCGTCGAGGTCGGCTGGACGCGGCGCCTTGATCTGCTCGTCGACCTCGGTGGTGATTTCCTCGCCGGCCTCGTCGGCCTCGTCGGATTCACCGTTGTCTCGAGTGGCCATCGCCTTGAACATCGGATGCTCCCCCGGCGCATGCACGGGCACCTTGGCCACCGCGGGCTGGTCGGAGGGCTCTTCGGATCGGTTCTTCTTCGACCGCTTGCCTCGCCGACCGCCGGACTCGGACTTACGCCCAGTCGCCGGGGCCGAGTCGACCGGGTCGCCATGCAGCAGGATGCCGCGGCCCCCGCAGTTGGGACACGATGTCGAAAACGCCTCGATCAGACCGGTTCCCAGCCGTTTGCGGGTCAATTGCACCAGGCCCAGCGACGTCACCTCGGACACCTGATGACGGGTGCGGTCGCGGGCCAGCGACTCGGTGAGCCGGCGCAGCACCAGGTCTCGGTTGGACTCGAGCACCATGTCGATGAAGTCGATGACCACGATGCCGCCGATGTCGCGCAGCCGCAGCTGGCGCACGATCTCCTCGGCTGCCTCGAGGTTGTTCTTGGTGACCGTCTGCTCGAGGTTGCCCCCGGATCCGGTGAACTTGCCGGTGTTGACGTCGACCACCGTCATCGCCTCGGTCCGGTCGATGACCAGCGTGCCGCCCGACGGCAGCCACACCTTGCGCTCCAGCGCCTTGGCCAGTTGCTCGTCGATGCGATGCACGGCGAACACGTCCGGCCCGGGCTGCCCTTCCGCTCCGGCGGGCGGCTCGTACTTCGTCAGCTTCGAAACCAGTTCGGGTGCAACGGAATTCACGTAGTCGTTGATGGTGTTCCACGCCTCGTCGCCGGAGACGATGAGCCCGGCGAAGTCCTCGTTGAACAAGTCGCGGATGACCTTGACCAAGACGTCGGGCTCTTCGTAGAGCGCCACCGCGGCACCGGCCGCCTTTCCCTTGGTCTCGCCCGCCTTGGCCTCGATCTGTTCCCAGCGCTCCTGCAGGCGGGTGACGTCGCCGCGGATGTCGTCTTCTTTGACGCCCTCGGACGCGGTCCGGATGATCACCCCGGCGTTCGACGGCACCACCTCACGCAGGATCTCCTTGAGACGCTGGCGTTCGGTGTCGGGCAGCTTTCGGCTGATCCCGGTCGACGACGCACCCGGCACATAAACCAGGTAGCGGCCGGCCAGCGACACCTGCGTGGTCAGCCGTGCGCCCTTGTGCCCGACCGGGTCCTTGCTGACCTGGACGACGACGTAGTCGCCGGGCTTGAGCGCCTTTTCGATCTTGCGCTCGGCCCCACCCAGCCCCGCGGCCTCCCAGTTGACTTCGCCGGCGTACAGCACGCCGTTGCGGCCCCGACCGATGTCGACGAAGGCTGCCTCCATCGAGGGCAGCACATTCTGCACGATGCCGAGGTAGATGTTGCCGACCAGCGACGCAGACGCGGCCGACGTGACGAAATGCTCGACCATGATGCCGTCTTCGAGCACCGCGATCTGGGTGTAGCGCGCGCCCGGGTGCGGCGGCTCGGTGCGAACCCGGTCCCGCACCACCATGACCCGTTCGACGGCCTCGCGGCGCGCCAGGAATTCGGCCTCGGTCAGTACCGGCGGGCGACGCCGTCCGGCGTCACGCCCGTCGCGGCGCCGTTGCCGCTTGGCCTCCAGCCGTGTCGACCCGTCGATGCCCTTGATCTCGGCATTACTCGAGCCGTTGTTGCCTCTGCCGCCGTCGTCGGAGGAGCCGCCCTTGCCGCGCGGCTGGCGCTCGTGCACCACGGTGTTCGGCGGATCGTCGGCTGACGAGTTCTCGTCGTTGTCGTCACCTGAACCCGACTTGCGCCGACGGCGCCTGCGACGGCGCCGATTGCCGCCGTCCGAGGAGTCGCCGTCACCGTCATCGGAGTCATCCGAGTCCTGATCGTCGGCATCGTCAGAGTCATCCGAGTCGGCGGATTTCGAGCCCCGCTGCTCGCCGTCGCCGTCCTCGTCCTGGTCGGATCCGCCCTGTTCACCGCGGCCGCGACCACGTCCCCGCCGGCCCCGGCGCCGCCGCCGGTTAGCCGGCCGATCGGCCTGGTCATCGTCGTCGTCATCGTCGGAGTCGTCGGAGTCGTCGGTGTCGGCGCTGCTGTCGGCGCGGGTGTTGTCGTCATTGGCCATCGGTTGCGGCGCGACGAACAGCGGCATGTAGGCCGGGCGCTCGATCGCGGTCTCCAGCATCAGCCGGGACTCCGGTTCCCCGGGCGTGGGTCCTTCGGCGTTGCTGAAGGCCACGAAGTTCTCCGGTGGCCGGGGCGACAGCAAATCACGCACCCGAATCGCGTCCTCGTAGTCCACGCCGGAATGCGCGCTGCGGACTCGTCCGTCCAGTGCACTCAGCGCGTCCAGCACGCGCTTACTGGTGGTTCCCAACGCTCGTGCCAGCGAATGGACTCTCAGTCGGTCGGGCAGGTCTTCCTGGGCCGGCGCTGTTGAAGGGTCTGAAGTTTGGTCACCGTCTATCACGTATTCTCCTCAAGCCCCCGGGCGCGTCATGTCGACGCGGCCACGCGAGGGCTTCGCTATGTACCCGGGTCACTTCTCCCGGACTTGTGATGGTCTCGCCCCGAGCGACTCGGCTAGAACCAACTCGGCGCCGTGCTGAATGTCGGCCTGACATGCGGCGCTACATCGCGAGCTGGCAATGGTCGCGCTTGTCTAAGTCTTCATTCGGGTGTCTGACGCCGGTCCGGCGACGTTCACCCTCTGTCAGTATCCCACATCACGCCGCAGGCCCAAACGAGCCTGACCTGGAACCCGACAATGCGGTCCGGGGTCGAGGGGCACTAAGCGCCGGGAAACCATAGCGCGATTTCGCGCTTGGCCGAATCGATCGAATCGGATCCGTGCACCAGATTGAGCTGCGTTTCCAGCCCGAAATCGCCACGGATGGTGCCGGGCGTGGCCTTCTCCACCGGGTCGGTACCCCCGGCGAGCTGCCGAAACGCCGCAATCGCCCGTGGTCCCTCCACGATTGCCGCCACGACCGGTCCCGACGTAATGAAGTCGAGCAACGATTCGAAGAACGGCTTGCCCTCATGCTCGGCGTAATGCTGGGTGGCCAGCTCCTTGCTAACGCCGCGCAGCTCGAGCGCCACGATGGCCAACCCCTTGCGCTCGATGCGGCTGATGATCTCGCCGATCAGCCGGCGCTCGACGCCGTCGGGCTTGATCAGTACCAGGGTCCGTTCGGTCACGGCGCACAGCGTACAGAACCGTCCGGCTCTCAGCCCGGCGGAATTTGCCCGTGCTCCTGACGCCGGCGGACCTCGGCGCGAAAGTACGCGATCAGCAGCCACAGTCCGGTGAACAGCAGACCGATGAATCCCACACCCGGGTAGACCACGAATCCCGCGAGGACCAGCAGTTGCACGGCCAGGTTCAGCCAAATCGCCCACGGCCTGCCCTGCACCCCGCACAGCAGGATCAGCAGCGCCGCGAGCCCGACCAGATAGCCCAGCGATGCCCCGTTCAGGCCGCCGCCGACCGCGCCCACCACCGGTATCGCCAGCAGCACCACGATCGCCTCCAAGATCAGCGTCGCGGCCATCACGCCCCGGAAGCTCTTCCAGGGATCCGCGGACGGCGGGTTCTGGTCGCTATCGGTCATTCCGGATCACGACCAAACAAGGTACGCGCTGCCCCGGCGGTGACCACCGAACCGGTGATCACCATTCCGGTGCCGGAAAACTCTTCGGCCTCGCCGAACCCCTCCGAGGCGGCGTCGTCGACCAGCGCAGTCGCGACGTCGATCGCGTCGCGCAGGTTCTCGGCAGTCAGTACCCGGTCGGGCCCGAACCGTTGCTGGGCTACGAGCGCCAGTGACTCGACATCCAGTGCCCGCGGCGACCCGTTATGGGTCACGACCACGGCGTCGAACGCCGGCTCCAGGGCGGCAAGGATGCCGTCGACGTCCTTGTCGGCCATGACGCTGAGAACCCCGACGAGGTATCGGAAGTCGAATTCGCTGTCCAGCGTCTGCGCCAGCGCGGCCGCTCCGGCCGGATTGTGCGCGGCGTCGATGAACACAGTGGGGGCGCTGCGCATGCGCTCCAGCCGCCCTGGGCTGCTGACGGCCGCGAAACCGGCGCGCACCGCGTCGACGTCGAGTTGCCGCTGCGCGCCGGCGCCGAAGAACGCCTCGACCGCTGCGAGAGCCACCACCGCGTTGTGCGCCTGGTGTTCGCCATGCAGCGGCAGGTACACATCGGAGTACACCCCGCCGAGGCCCTGCAGCTGCAGCACCTGCCCGCCGATCGCGACCTGACGGCCCATCACCGCGAACTCGGAATCCTCACGCGCCACTGCGGCGTCGGCCGGAACAGATTGTGCCAGTAGCACTTCCATCGCCTCGGGCACTTGCCGCGCGATGACCGCGACGGTGTCAGGCGCCCCGTCCAGGGCTTTCGTGATGATGCCCGCCTTCTCACCGGCGATCCCGGCGACGTCCTCACCGAGGTATTCGACGTGGTCGATGCCGATCGGAGTGATGACCGCGACGGGCGCGTTGATCACGTTCGTGGCGTCCCAGCGACCGCCCATACCCACCTCGACGACGGCGACCTCGACCGGCGCATCGGCGAAGGCCGCGAACGCCATCGCGGTCAGCACCTCGAACTTGCTCATCGCGGGACCACCGGCGGCCTGCGACTGCGTGTCGACCATCTGCACGAACGGCTCGATCTCGCGGTAGGTCTCCACGTATTGCGCTGGGCTGATTGGCTTTCCGTCGATCGCGATGCGTTCGACCGCCGACTGCAAGTGCGGGCTGGTGGTTCGGCCGGTGCGCCGGTGCAGCGCGGTCAGCAGCGCGTCTATCATTCGCGCCACCGAGGTTTTGCCGTTGGTGCCCGCGACGTGGATCGACGGATAGCCGAGCTGCGGCGAGCCGAGCAGGTCCATCAGGGCGCTGATACGGGTCAGGCTCGGTTCGATTTTGGTCTCGGGCCAGCGCTGGTCCAGCAGATGCTCGACCTGCAACAGAGACGCGATCTCATCCGGCGTCGGAGCCAGGCCGGTAGCCGGGCGCCAGTCGGGCTGCTCGGTCATTGCAGCCCGGCCAACCTGGTGTTGATACGGTCGGTTTCCTCTTGGGCCAGCCGCTGACGATCGCGGATCTTGGTGACGACCTGCTCCGGCGCCTTGGCCAGGAAGTCCGCATTGGCCAATTTAGCTGCGGTGGAAGCCAATTCCTTCTGTGCCGCCGCCAGATCCTTTTCCAGGCGACGGCGTTCGGCGGCGACGTCGATGGCGCCCGACGTGTCGAGTTCGACGACGACGGTGCCACCGCCGAGCCGCACTTCGAAGGACACCGACGCGCAGAAATCCGGCCCCGGCGCGGTGAGCCACGCCAGCGACGTGACCGCGGCCACCTGAGTGCTCAGATCGCTGTCCTGGACACCGGTCAACCGGGCCGGCACTTTCTGCCGGTCGGCCAGACCCTGGTCGCTGCGGAACCTGCGAACCTCGGTCACCAGTCGCTGCATATCGTTGACACGCTGCACAGCAACAGGATCCAGGCTGATGCCGGACGACTTCGGCCACTCGGCGATGACCAGCGACTCCTCGCCCGTCAATGCCTGCCATAGTTCCTCGGTGACGAACGGGATGACCGGCTGCAACAACCGCAACAGCGTGTCGAGCACCGCGGCGAGCACCGCGGTGGTCTGGGTGAGCCCGTCGGCAAGTTGCACCTTGGCCACTTCGACGTACCAGTCGCAGAACTCGTCCCACGCGAAGTGGTAGAGCGCCTCGCAGGCCCGGCTGAACTCGTAACTGTCGAAAGCCGAATCAACCTCAGCGCGGACCTCTTCCAACCGACCCAGGATCCACCGATCGGCATCGGCCAGCTCGGCGACCGGCGGCACCGGTGCCAGCTGAGCGCCGTTGAGCAACGCAAACCGGGTCGCATTGAACAGCTTGGTGACGAAGTTGCGCGAGGCCCGGACCGCATCCTCCCCGACGGACAGGTCGCCGCCGGGACTGGCGCCCCGGGCGAGAGTGAACCGCAACGCGTCGGCGCCGAACATCTCCAGCCAGTCCAGCGGGTCGATCACATTGCCCTTGGACTTACTCATCTTGCGGCCAAATTCGTCGCGGATGAGCCCGTGCAGGAAGACGTCGGTGAACGGCACCTGCGGGCCACGCGCGCCGCCGAGCGTGATCGCGTCGTCGTCGCCGACGAACGTGCCGAACATCATCATCCGCGCCACCCAGAAGAACAGGATGTCGTAACCGGTCACCAAAACGCTTGTTGGGTAGAACTTTTCCAGTTCCGGAGTCCGCGACGGCCAGCCTAGAGTGGAGAACGGCCACAGTGCCGACGAGAACCAGGTGTCCAGCACGTCGGGGTCTTGCTCCCAGCCCTCCGGCGGGGTCTCGTCCGGGCCGACGCACACCTGTTCGCCGTCGGGTCCGTACCAGATCGGGATGCGGTGACCCCACCACAGCTGTCGCGAGATGCACCAGTCGTGCATGTCGTCCACCCACGCAAACCAACGCGGCTCCAGGCTGGCGGGGTGAATCACGGTGTCCCCGTTACGCACTGCGTCGCCTGCGGCTTTGGCCAGTGATTCCACCCGGACCCACCACTGCAGCGACAGCCGAGGCTCGATCGGCTCGCCGCTGCGTTCCGAGTGTCCGACGCTGTGTAGGTAAGGCCGCTTCTCCTCCACCACCCGGCCCTGGGCCGCCAGCGCCTCACGAACCGCGACTCGGGCCTCGAAGCGGTCCATGCCGTCGAATTGTGTTCCGGTGTCGACGATCCGGCCTTTGGTGTCGAGGATCGAAATCATCGGCAACTCGTGCCGCAGCCCGATCTCGAAGTCGTTCGGGTCGTGAGCAGGCGTGACTTTGACGGCGCCGGTACCGAATTCGGGGTCCACGTGCTCGTCGGCGACGATGATGAGCTGCCGGTCGATGAACGGGTGCGGCAGCGTGGTCCCGACCAGGTGGCGGTAGCGCTCGTCGTCGGGGTGAACCGCGACCGCGGTGTCACCCAGCATCGTCTCGACCCGGGTGGTGGCGACCACGATGTGCGGTTGCGAGTCGTCCAGCGAACCGTAGCGGAACGACACCAGTTCGCCTTCGACATCGACATAGTTGACCTCGAGGTCCGAGATCGCCGTCTGCAGCACCGGCGACCAGTTGACCAGCCGCTCAGCCTGATAGATCAGCCCGGCGTCGTAGAGCCGCTTGAAGATCGTCCGCACCGCGCGCGACAGGCCCTCGTCCATCGTGAACCGGTCTCGGTCCCAGTCGACTCCGTCACCGAGGCGCCGCATCTGGCCACCGATGGCGCCGCCGGACTCATGCTTCCAGTCCCAGACCTTGTCGACGAACAGTTCCCGGCCAAAGTCCTCTTTGGTCTTGCCGTCGACGGCGAGCTGCTTTTCCACCACGCTCTGCGTCGCGATGCCGGCGTGGTCCATCCCCGGCTGCCACAGCACCTCGTACCCCTGCATGCGCTTACGGCGGGCCAGGGCATCCATCATCGTGTGTTCCAGCGCGTGGCCCATGTGCAGGCTGCCCGTGACGTTCGGTGGCGGCAGCACGATCGAGTACCCGGGTTTGGCGCTGGCCGGGTCCGCTTTGAAGTAGCCGGCGTCCACCCACTTCTGGTAGATCGCGGTCTCCATCGCGCCGGGATCCCACGACTTGGGCAGGTCGGCGGCAGAGCTGCGGCTGGCGGTCACCGGTCAATTCTAGGAACCGCCGCGGGCCCGCGTGTAAGCGCCCGAACACGCAGGTGGTCGGTCTGTCTCGGTTCGGCCGCCGATCAGGGAAGGGTGAGCACCTGGCCTGGGTGGATCAGGTCCGGATCGGTGACGCCGCTGGCGTCCGCGATCACCTGATACTTGCTGCCGTCACCGTAGAAGCGCTCCGCGATCGACCACAACGTGTCGCCGGAAACGACGATGTAAGTGGGCGGAGTGGGTGCCGGGGCGGCGTCCGCGACGGGCTCGGACATCGGTTCCGGCACCGGCTCGACCGTGGCGGTCGTCACATCCGCGGCGCCGGGCTCGGCAGCCGGTGGCGGTGGCGGCGGACCGTCGGTCTCCGTGTGGCTGGACCACGCCGGTCCGTCAGCGGCGTAGAGCACCAGGTTGCAATCATCCTGGAGCACGAGCCGGACGTCCGTCTTGCCCTTGGTATCGGTGTGCCATACCGGTTTGTCCGACGTGTACAGCACGAAGTTGCCGTCGGGCTGCAATTCGGCGCGCACCACATCCTGTCCATTGGTCGAGGTCGCCCACAGCGCCTCGCCCCGCGCGGCGAGCACGAGGTTGCCGTCGTCTTGCAGCGTGAGGGTGTAAGCCCCGTTGTGCGAGGCGAGCGATTGTCCCTTCTGCAGCTGCTGGCCTTCAGTAAGCGTGTCTGACATGGTATTTCCCTCTCGTCATCAAGTCCGGTGCGATGGCGCCGGACGCGCTGCCGGTGCCCGATGAGTGGGCGCCCACTGACTTGGGTCGGACGTGGCATACCTCCCTCGACGCAATCGAAACCATCAGAAATCGAGGACGAACCCTCGAGCCGTGCTGCGGCGCGTGGCTACTTCTTGCCGCCCAGCAGGCCGCCGAGGACGTCGCCGAGTGCGCCGCCCTTGCCACTCAGCACGCCGGAAAGGATGTTGCCCAGCGACTTGTCGCCGGTGCGGCCGCTCAGGATGCCGCCCAGGACTTCACCGAGGCCGCCCGACTGCGTATGCGAGCCCTGCGACGCCGCGCCGCCGGAAAGCTGTTTTCCGATGTACGCCAGCACAATCGGGAGCACGACCGGCAACAGCTGCTTGAGCAGGTCGCTATTGCCCGCCCCTTCTTTGGCCAGCGCGGATGCGACCTGGTCGGCATCACTGCCACCGAAGAGCGTCGCGATCGCCTGGTGCCCGTCAACCCCGGGAGCGGTTGCGGCGGATTGGATCCTGTCGGCGTGCTCGGGATCTTGCGCATTCTGGTGCAAGCCGCTCAGCAGCGCCGGCACCAGCGTGTGCACCGCCTTGTCGACTTCGCCTTCGTCGGCACCGAGCTTGCTTGCGATGTCAGCTGTGGGAATCTGCGCGTACAGATCATCGAGACCGGCCATCGGGATCTCCACCTTGATTGCACGGATGTTTCGGCAAGTCGACTACGACATTAGTCCCCTGCAACGCCGACCGAAAGCCGTTGCGACAGCGGGCTTAATCCAACCGCTCTGTCCGCAGCGTCGCGCCGGCGGCAGGGAGTCGGGTCAGCAAGACGTCGCCCATCGCGGCCGCGGGGGTGAGCACGCCACGCAGGTCCGAGAGCTTGTCACGATCCAGTGCGAGCGCAAGGCCGCACTCCCCCAGCAACACCGAGGTCGCCTTGTAGCCGGGGTCGCCCCGCTGCTCCATCCTCGCGACGTAACGCGCGCCGCTCGTTGTGGTGGTGTAGGTCTCCAGCTGGTAATAGCCGCGGTCCCGCGCGCGCTCGCTCGGGCCGGTGCCGGGTTTCGGCGCGATGCGGTCCACTAGCGGACGCGGGAGCAGCCGGAAGTAGCGACTACCTAGTTCAAACGAGGCGTTGCCGACCCCGGCCATGATGGCCGACGCCACCGGCGCCAGCGGCGAGGAACCCAGGCTCATGTGTTCGCTGTAACGGAACCGCCGACCGTACGCCCAGTCCAGTAATCCGTTGCTGCGTCGCACGATTCGGGTGTTGATCGACGACATCAAGAATCCGGCCGTCCACACGCCGGACAGCTCCGGCGCGATGTAGCGACCCCGCCGCCAGGGCAGATCTGGCTGCCGGCCGAGTTCGGGTTCGGCGCCGCGATCGACGCTCAGCGTGTACGGATCGGCGAGCTGACGGCGTATCTCCGGGTCATCGGATGCGGCGCGCAGCACGCCCATCAACGACGCGACCGTCCCGCCGGAGAACCCACCCATCAACTTGCGCATCACGAAGTTGGTGTCGCCGAGTTCGCCGGTGCCGTCGTGTTGTGCCGCGCGGTACAGCGCGTACACCGTTATGTCGGAAGGGACGGAATCGAACCCGCAGCAGTGCACAATGCGGGCTCCGGTGTCGGCGGCTTGCTTGTGATAGAGGTCGATGGCCTCGCGGATGAACATCGCCTCACCGGTCAAGTCCGCGTAGTCGGTACCTGCCGCGGCACATGCGGCCACCAACGGCATCCCATATTGGGCGTAGGGCCCGACTGTGGTGACGACGACCTGGGTGCGCGCGGCCATCTCATTCAGCGTCGACGGCGACGCCGCGTCGGCGCTCAGAACCGGCCAGGACTGCGCGGCCTCCCCCAGGGTGTCGCGAACGGCGCGCAACCGGTCTGTCGACCGGCCGGCCAGGGCGATCCGCGCACCGGCTCCGGCCCGTGCCAGGTATTCGGCGGTGAGCTTGCCAACGAAGCCGGTCGCTCCGTACAGCACTATGTCGAATTCACGCCCCGATGCGGTCATCGTCGCGACGGTACCGGATCGACGACAGCGGCCCGGTGGCCGCAAGCCCGCACCTCGGTCAGGGCGCGTGCGGCGGACCGAGATAGGGGAACTCGGTCAGTGTGTCGGTATGCGGTGAGAGGCCCGACGGCGGACACTCGCCCTTGGTGAGGAACGCCAGCCGGTAGTCGATGACATCGTCGGTGAACACCCGGCCGTTCGGGTATCGGGCCGGTTCGGCCGGATCAAAGGTCAGCATGTCCGGCAGCGTGCCCTCCTGCTCGATCGCGGCAATGGCCTCCTCCCGGTTGTAGCCGCCGGTGTGGCCCATGAGGTGGACGAACTGGTCCAGCCATTGGTTCCAGTCGTTCGGGGGCTCGCTCGCGTTGTATTCGAGTTTGGTGTCGTCGGTGTTGAAGAAACTGCTGACCGACGGGTGTCCGGCACGGTCCACATGATTCAGTGAGCCGTTCTGACGCAAGCTGCAACGCCCCCAGATCCGGATCGGCCCCGCCGCGCCGAGCGCGCTGGTCGGCAGCTCGATCGCCATCGAGCAGACGTTGGCCGTGGTATTGGAGTCCTGGCCGGTCCACGGCGATTTGCCGCCGAGTTCGGCTAGATGAGGAGCGGTGAAGTTCCGCTTGCCGCTGATGTCGAACAGATTCTTGACGCCGTCGAAGTCGAAGAAGAAGGCATCGCTGCGAGCGCCGGCGGCGAACGTGATGTCGCCGGCGGTGGCGACGTTCGGCTGCGTTCCGAACGACACCTGGACATCGGTGAAGATCTGCTCGCCACCCGGCTCCGGCGAACGGGACGCTGCGCCGCGGGCCATGAACACATCGACGGTCTGCTTACCGTCCGCCGGCGTGGAGAACACGAAACTGAACGCGACGTCGTTGATCAGGTCGCCGTCGGTATCGATCGCCAGCCGGTAGATGGCATCCGGATGCAGCGCGTCGGCCTCCGGATTGGCATTGAGGATCAGAACGGTCCGCGAGCTGTCGGTCGGCGATTGGAACGCGTACAGGTCGCACAGGTCGAGGCGCTGGTCACCAAGCGGCGGTCCGAGACTGAGGCCGGTGAAGTGGTTGGACACGTGAAGGCCCCTTTCCACGCCTCGTCTCGTTCGTCGTCAACCTAGCCTGTCCGCGCGCTGCGCGGTGATCAACAGAAAATGCCGGGCACCAGGCCCGGCATTTTCTGTGTTAGCTACGGCAGCAAGGCCGCGTGTTGGTCAGCCACGCCGACCGCAGACCGGCCAAGCGCCGATCCCCTGCGAGTGCAGCACGTTCTCGGCCACCCGGATCTGCTCGTCACGGCTCGCGCCCGACGGGGAACCCGACCCGCCGTTGGCACGCCAGGTGCTCGGGGTGAACTGCAGACCGCCGGAGAACCCGTTACCGGTGCTGATGCCCCAGTTGCCACCCGACTCGCACTGCGCGATGGCATCCCAGTTCACGCTGTACGCCCTGACCGGCGGAGGCGGCGGGACGTTCGGGTCGAAGCCCACCGGAGCGGGCGGCGGCGGGGCGTCCGGCCCCGGCGGGGGCGGCGGAACGTTGGGGTCAAAGCCCACCGGTGCAGGCGGCGGGGCGTCCGGTGCCGGAGGCGGCGGCGGAACGTTCGGGTCGAAGCCCGCAGGCGCCGCGGGCGCGTCGGGAGCCGGAGCGTCAGGAGCCGGGGGCGGCGGGGGCACATCCGCGCTGGCGCTGGCGGACGGAAGCGTCACCAGCGATCCTGTGATAGCAGCGAGGATGAGCGTCTTACGGACGTTATTCAATGTGTTCCTTTCGCGGTGCGCGCGCGCCAAAGCAAACCCACAGGTGGGTTTAGGTGGTTCGTGATGTGGAAATAGGTGCTCTGGAACGTGCCGTCTCGTTTCGGCACGACAGCGGGGGCATGATCTGCCCAGCGGGTCAAAAGCCGCTGGCTGCCGGACGGCCATCGCCATCCGCAGCCCCGCTCACACACGGGTCCGTGGATTAAATTTTCATTGACCCCTTTCGGGCTAAAGGCACCGTACGAGACCGGATCGCATCCGTCATATCCGACACGCCGATATCTCGGAACAATAACGAGCAGATTACGGCGCGGATTTTGAAATATCTTTGCAGGTCAACCGCGCCTTTTCTTTGCAAACTCACAGGTCAAGATCAAGACACAATCGTGACTCGAATCACGCACATTTTGTGAGCTGGACCACGCATTTGCCGGGCAGCCAAGCGCTCGCCCGGTTCGCTTTCGTCGAGGGCCCGACCGAGGCGATCGAGCGGACGACAAGCCCGGTTTCTTGATCGGTTTCACCCGTGCCGGATCGACCGCAGGATACCTATGCCTACCAGCCCAAACATGCCTCGCGGCAACGTCATTCGCCCACGTCGACAAACGATGTCCGGGCTGAACTCGTTAGCATCGTGTAAACATGTCCCGGCCACCGTTTCGGCCGAGTTACGCAGCGCTTCAAAGGCTTTAGCCGGACTCACGCGTCGAAGAACCCCGCTCGGCCGCCGAGCGGTGCGCCAGACCGCCACCGACACGCCCGCGTACGCTCCCCTGCCCGCATTTGCGCAAAGCAATTTGCTGAGGAAATTCGCGTAGCCACTCCCTTGAGCCGAAGGGTGGCATCACCCGCCGGAGGGACCGCGCCCGCCCGTCAGGGGCTCGAAATCTCTTCTGCCCCAACGCAATCCAGAGCAAACCAGTCGGCCCAGGCCGCAATTATTCGCTAACGAGCCCACAATGACCGGACAACCGGCGACAGGCCAATAACGAAAGTGAATAAACAATCGGTGAACTAGTCGCCCATTTAAGCGAAGTGTGTAAACCGATAAATGCCAGGAACGGAAGAACTAATTCAAAGGCGGCGAAAGTCGCCGGTGGCCTTTCAGGCTCCGGGCTGCACCATGGCGCGGAACTCGGAGTCGGTGTTGACGTTGGTCAACGCGCGCGAGTCCGGCAGCACGATCTGCTGGACGTCGGAAGCATCGATCAGGGCGCTCATTTTGCGCTCACCGGCGCCCACCAGCGCGTCGATCCGGTCGGCCAGATCGGTGCGGTACACCGCGGCCAGGTAGTGGCTGCGGCCATCCCACGGCAACACCACTTCGGCGTCGGTCTTGATAGCGAGCTGCATGAGCTCATCGATCAATTCGGCTGCCAGCAGCGGCATGTCGACCGCGCAGACGAACGCGTACTGTGCACCGGCATCCGCGGCCGCACGCAGTCCTCGCCCGGTCGCGGGCAGCGGTCCCAGTCCCTGTATCTCGTCGCGGATGACGCGCGCCTCCAGCCGGGGCAGCGGTTGGCCCGGGGCGGCGACGACGAACACCGGCTCGCAGCGCGCAGCGACGACGCCGACGACATATTCGGCCAGCGTGCCTGCTCCTCCAGGACCCGGCAAGGTGGCCTTGTCGCGGCCCATACGCCGCGATTCGCCTCCGGCGAGTACTACTGCGGCCAATGACACTGCATCGGACACGAGCGCCAGCCCCCTAGTCGACGGTCCAGGTGTCACGCCCGCGCAGAAGTGACTGCAGCGCGGCCGCGTCGAACGGCGCCGCGGCCCGGGCCGCGGCGACCTGAGCGCGGGCGGCGTCGTCATATGTGGGCCGCGCGATGTCGCGGAAGATACCCAGCACGGTGTGATCAAGGTTTTGATCCGACAGCCGTGACAGCGCAAACGCGTAGGCCGGGTCGTCGGCGTGCGCGTCGTGCTTGACGATCTCCTCGACTGCCACGTCGGCGGTCTTGGCGACTTCGAGGCTGAAGCCGGACTTCACCACGCAGTATTCGTCGTTGGCGCCGAACACAATCGGCTCGCCGTCACGGACGTTGATCACGTGGTCCTCGGCACCCTCTTTGCGCAGCGCGTCGAACGAGCCATCGTTGAAGATCGGGCAATCCTGCAGGATTTCGACCACCGCGGCGCCACGGTGCTCGGCGGCACCGCGCAACACCTCAGTCAGCCCGGCGCGGTCGGAGTCCAGCGCGCGACCAACGAAGGTCGCCTCGGCGCCCAGCGCGAGCGACACCGGGTTGAACGGGTGATCCAGCGAACCCATCGGCGTCGACTTGGTGATCTTGCCGACCTCTGACGTCGGCGAGTACTGGCCCTTGGTCAGCCCGTAGATCCGGTTGTTGAACAACAGGATCGTGATGTTGACGTTGCGGCGCAGGGCGTGGATCAGGTGGTTGCCGCCGATCGACAAGGCGTCGCCGTCACCGGTGACCACCCAGACGGACAGGTCCTCGCGGGACAGCGCCAGGCCGGTCGCGATCGCCGGCGCACGCCCGTGGATCGAGTGGAACCCGTAGGTCTCCAGGTAATAGGGGAACCTGCTGGAGCAGCCGATACCGCTGATGAACACGATGTTCTCGCGACGCAGCCCGAGGTCGGGCAGGAAGTTGCGGATGGTGTTGAGAATGACGTAGTCGCCGCAGCCCGGGCACCAGCGGACCTCTTGGTCACTGGTGAAGTCCTTGCCCTTCTGTGGCTGATCCGTGGTGGGCACGCCGTCGTTCTTCTTCAACCTCGGAGTCAAGCCGAGGTCTGTGCCTGCCAGGTCGCCAGCGATCCCGCTCGTCATGCGTTAGCTCCAACCGTTGCTGCCGCCATTCTGGCGACCATCGCTTTGTCTTGCTCGATTTCGGCCAGTGTCCCGGCCAGTGCTGCCCGGATGACCCGCCCCACCTCGTCGGCGAGGAAGGCAAGACCGTGCACCTTGGTGACCGATTGCACGTCGACCAGGTACTTGGCGCGCAGCAGCATCGCCAACTGACCCAGGTTCATCTCCGGTGCCACCACCTTCGGGTAACGCCGTAACACGTCGCCGAGGTTGGTGGGGAAGGGATTGAGATGACGCAGGTGGGCATGGGCGACCTTGATGCCCTTGCGCCGCGCACGCCGGCAGGCCTCACCGATCGGGCCGTACGAGCTGCCCCAACCGATCAGCAGCAGCTCGGCATCCCCGGTCGGGTCGTCGACTTCCAGGTCGGGCACCGTGATGCCGTCAATCTTGGCCTGGCGTATCCGGACCATCAGGTCGTGGTTGACCGGCTCGTAAGAGATGGCGCCCGACCCGTTCGCGGCTTCCAGGCCACCGATCCGGTGTTCCAGCCCGGGAGTGCCCGGAACGGCGAACTGGCGGGCCAGCGTCTCCGGGTCGCGGGCATAGGGCTGGAAAGGCTCGTCTGACTTGGCGAAGGTATGCGTAATCGGCTGCAGCGAACCGACGTCCGGAATGCTCCATGGCTCAGAGCCATTGGCGATTGCGCCATCGGACAACAGGATCACCGGCGTGTGGTACGAGACCGCGATGCGCACCGCCTCGAGAGCGGTTTCAAAGCAGTCCGACGGCGACCGCGGCGCCAGCACTGCCACCGGCGACTCTCCATTGCGGCCATAGAGCGCCTGCAGCAGGTCCGCCTGCTCGGTCTTGGTGGGCAGACCGGTCGACGGTCCGCCCCGCTGCACGTCGATGACCAGCAGCGGCAGTTCGGTCATCACGGCCAGGCCGAGCGCTTCGGACTTCAGCGAGATACCCGGCCCGGAGGTGCTGGTGACACCGAGCGCGCCGCCGTAGGAGGCGCCAATCGCGGCGCAGATGCCGCCGATCTCGTCCTCGGCCTGGAAGGTGATCACATTGAAGTTCTTGTGCTTGGACAGCTCGTGCAGGATGTCCGACGCCGGCGTGATCGGGTAGCTGCCGAGCATGACCTGAATGCCGGCGAGCTGACCCGCCGCCACGATGCCGTAAGCCAGCGCGGTGTTGCCGGAGATCTGGCGGTATACGCCGGTGGGCAGGGTCGCCCGGGACACCTCATAGGTGGTGCCGAAAGCCTCGGTGGTTTCGCCGTAGTTCCACCCCGCCTTGAGGGCGAGCACGTTGGCCTCAGCAATGTCGGGCTTGCGGGCGAACTTCTCCCGGATGAAGGTCTCGCTGGTCTGGATCGGTCGCCCGTACATCCACGACAGCAGACCCAGCGCGAACATGTTCTTGGCGCGCTGACCGTCTTTCTTGGACGCCCCGATCGCCTCGACGGCGCCGAGCGTCAGCGTGGTCATCGCGACGGAATGCACCACATAGTCGGACAGCTCGTCGGTCTCCAGCGGGTTTGCTACGTAACCCACCTTCGTCAGGTTGCGCTTGGTGAATTCGTCGGAGTTCGCGATCACCATTCCGCCGCGGGGCAAGTCGCCGATGTTGGCCTTCAACGCGGCCGGATTCATCGCGACGAGCACGTCCGGCCGGTCGCCGGCGGTCAGGATGTCGTAGTCGGCGATTTGAATCTGGAAGGACGAGACTCCGGGCAATGTGCCTGCGGGGGCACGGATCTCGGCGGGATAGTTCGGCTGAGTCGCGAGGTCGTTGCCGAAAAGCGCTGCCTCCGAGGTGAACCGGTCGCCGGTGAGCTGCATACCGTCACCGGAGTCACCGGCGAATCGGATAACGACTTGTTCCAGGCGCTGACGGTCCGACGAGCCGTTGCGTTGAGAATCTGACCCGGCTCCGCTGCCGTTCGGATCCACGTCTTCGCCTCCATTTGTCAACCGGACGGGCACTCTGCCGAAGCTTCAGGTTACGCGCCGTCAAAAAGGGTTCCCGGCCTCGCACGATGCATGAGACTGGCAGTACCAATTATTGCACTCGTTTTCGGTTCAGAAGGACGTCTCCGGCCGCGCGTACTTACCAATATCCTCGGCAAAACCCGAGATCACACGGTCCTACTGGTGAGTACGACACAAAACTGTGGTATTGGTCACGTCGTCGCGAGTCGATGGGTCGGCCGTCGTAAAACGGTGTCACTACCGTCGGGACCGTTCAGGGGCCTACCCGACCGTGAAAGGTGCGGGCTTACGCGCTCTTGTCGCGGCGTTCGCTGCGCGACGGCTTGCGCGGCACGATCGTCGGCAGCACGTTGTCCTGCACGGTCTCCTTGGTCACGACCACCTTGGCGACGTCGTCGCGGCTCGGGATGTCGTACATCACCGGCAGCAGGACCTCTTCCATGATGGCGCGCAAGCCACGTGCACCGGTGCCGCGGTGGATCGCCTGGTCGGCGATCGCCTCGAGCGCGTCGTCGGTGAACTCCAGCTCGACGCCGTCCATCTCAAACAGGCGGGTGTACTGCTTGACCAGAGCGTTCTTCGGCTCGGACAGAATCTTCACCAGAGAATCCATGTCCAGGTTGGTGACCGAAGCAATGACCGGGAGCCGGCCGATGAACTCGGGGATCAGGCCGAACTTGATCAGATCCTCCGGCATCACATCGGCGAAGTGATCCGTGGTGTCGATCTCGGCCTTCGAGCGCACCTCGGCACCGAAGCCCAGGCCGCGCTTGCCGACGCGCTCGTAAATGATCTTCTCCAGCCCGGCGAACGCACCCGCGACGATGAACAGCACGTTGGTGGTGTCGATCTGGATGAACTCCTGGTGCGGGTGCTTGCGGCCGCCCTGCGGAGGAACCGAAGCCTGAGTGCCCTCCAGGATTTTCAGCAGGGCCTGCTGCACGCCCTCACCGGAGACGTCGCGAGTGATCGACGGGTTCTCGCTCTTGCGGGCGATCTTGTCGACCTCGTCGATGTAGATGATGCCGGTCTCGGCTCGCTTCACGTCGTAGTCGGCGGCCTGGATCAGCTTGAGCAGAATGTTCTCGACGTCCTCACCGACGTAACCGGCCTCGGTTAGTGCGGTGGCGTCCGCGATGGCGAACGGCACGTTGAGCATCTTGGCCAGGGTCTGGGCCAGGTAGGTCTTGCCGCAGCCGGTGGGGCCGAGCATCAGAATGTTGGACTTGGTCAGCTCGACCGGCTCGCACCGGGAGTCACGACCCTTCTCGCCGGCCTGAATCCGCTTGTAGTGGTTGTAGACCGCGACCGCCAGCGTCCGCTTGGCGGTGTCCTGCCCGATGACGTATCCCTCCAGGAAGTCCCGGATCTCAGCAGGCTTGGGCAGTTCGTCGAGCTTGACGTCGTCGGCGTCGGCAAGCTCCTCTTCGATGATCTCGTTACAAAGATCAATGCACTCATCGCAGATGTAGACACCAGGGCCCGCAATGAGTTTCTTGACCTGCTTCTGACTCTTTCCGCAGAACGAGCACTTCAGCAGATCACCGCCGTCTCCGATGCGCGCCATGTGCCTAAGTGCCTACTTCCTGTTCGCCGTACGCCTTAACGTGCCGCATGTAGTCCCCCCGACGCTACCCGCTGAATCGGGCCCGCCGCGACCATTAGCCCCGAATCGCGTCGGTGGTATTCATGCCTGTCCGAAAACATATAGCCGAATAACCCCCGTCGCTGGCTGAGACGCGCTTTCCGTGTCTTTGGCGTGTCGCGGTCGTTACCCGACCGAGGCTGGTTTCGCCATACGGGCTGGTGGCCAGGCCACCACCCTACAGTGGCTGTGTGGGATTGGCTGGGGGAATTTTTGGGCCCGCCGAATCCGTGCTGATCAGCGACGGCGGCCTGGCCACCGAGTTGGAAGCACGCGGTCACGACCTGTCCGACCCGCTGTGGTCGGCGCGGCTGCTGTCGGATGCCCCGCAAGAAATTGCCGCGGTGCACGCCGCCTACTTTCGGGCCGGCGCCACAGTCGCGACGACCGCCAGCTACCAGGCGTCGTTCGAAGGCTTTGCGGCCCACGGGATCAACCGCGAGCGGTCCGCCGAACTGTTACGCCGCAGCGTCGACCTGGCGCGGGCCGCGCGTGACGAGGCCGGCGCCGACGGCCTCCTCGTCGCCGCCTCGGTCGGCCCCTATGGCGCGGCGTTGGCCGACGGCTCCGAGTACCGCGGACGGTACGGCCTCTCCGTTGCGGCGTTGTCGCGGTGGCATCGGCCGCGGCTGGAGATCCTGGCCGCCGCGGGCGCCGACGTGCTGGCTCTGTAAACCGTGCCCGACCTTGACGAAGCCGAGGCCCTGGTCGACCTGGTGCGTTCCGCCGGCGTGCCGGCCTGGCTCAGCTACACCATCGACGGGACAAAGACGCGCGCCGGACAACCCCTCGCCGAGGCATTCGAGGTGGCCGCCGGGGTAGACGAGATCGTCGCGGTCGGTGTCAACTGCTGTACCCCGGACGACGTGCTCCCGGCAATCGACATCGCGTCGGCAATCGGCAAGCCGCTGATCGTCTACCCGAACAGCGGTGAACGTTGGGACGGCCGCGGCTGGACCGGCCGGTCGCGGTTCTCCGCCGGGCTCGCCCGCCAGTGGATCGCGGCCGGCGCGCGCATCGTCGGCGGCTGCTGCCGGGTTGGGCCCGACGACATCGCCGCGCTCGCGGCCGTCGCCGAAAGCCCTTAGGCGGTCTGGGCGGAAAGCTTCCGGTACTCGAGAACGGTGTCGATGATCCCGTAGTCCTTGGCCTCCTCGGCGGTCAGGATCTTGTCCCGGTCGGTGTCCTTGCGGATCGTCGCCGCATCCTTGCCGGTGTGGTGGGCCAGCGTGGTCTCCATCAGCGTGCGCATCCGCTCGATCTCGGCGGCCTGGATCTCCAGATCGGAGAACTGCCCCTGGATCACGCCGGACAGCGACGGCTGGTGGATCAGCACCCGCGCGTTGGGCAGCGCCATCCGCTTACCCGGCGTGCCGGCGGCCAGCAGCACCGCCGCGGCGGAGGCGGCCTGACCCAGACACACCGTCTGGATGTCGGCCCGGACGTACTGCATGGTGTCGTAGATCGCCATCAACGAGGTGAACCCGCCACCCGGGGAGTTGATGTACATGGTGATGTCGCGGTCGGGATCCAGCGACTCGAGCACCAGCAACTGGGCCATGATGTCGTTCGCCGAGGCGTCGTCGACCTGGACGCCGAGGAAGATGATGCGTTCCTCGAACAGCTTGTTGTAGGGGTTCGACTCCTTGACACCGAAGCTGGAGTGCTCGATGAACGACGGCAGGATGTACCGCGCCTGGGGCTGGGTTTCGGGGTTCACTGGGCTTCTCCATTGGTGATGTGGGCGGCGCGGGTGATGATGTGGTCGACGAAGCCGTACTCCAGCGCTTCCGGCGCGGTGAACCAGCGGTCGCGGTCGGAATCCGCTTCGATGCGCTCCTGCGTCTGGCCGGTGAACTCGGCATTGAGCCGGAACATTTCCTTCTTGATGACGGCGAACTGCTCGGCCTGAATCGCGATGTCGGCCGCGCTGCCGGTCACGCCGCCCAGCGGCTGGTGCATCAGGATGCGGGCGTGCGGCAGCGCGTAGCGCTTGCCCTTGGTTCCCGCCGCCAGCAGGAACTCCCCCATCGAGGCGGCCATGCCCATCGCGTAGGTGGCGATGTCGCAGGGCGCCAACACCATCGTGTCGTAGATCGCCATTCCCGCGCTGATCGATCCGCCCGGGGAGTTGATGTAGAGGTTGATGTCCTTGTCACCGTCTTCGGCGGCGAGCAGCAAGATCTGCGCGCACAACCGGTTGGCGACCTCGTCGTTCACCTCCGAACCCAGAAAGATGATGCGCTCGGAGAGCAAGCGCTCATAAACCGAGTCCGTGAGGTTGAGACCCACCGAGTTCGAACGCATGTCAGTCACGACCGGGTTACCTGCTTTCTTTCAGATCTGTACTCACGACACTAACCAACCGAGCCCGCGGTTTCGCGGCCACGCACCCCTGAAACGGGCGCGTTCGCTCACAGCTTCACCGCTGGGTCATTCCTCGCTGGACTCGTCGGCCGCGTCGTCGCCTTCGTCCGAATCCTCGGCAGCGGCGTCTTCCTTTGAGCGGTCCGGGAAGAATTCGCTCGTCTCGATGGTGTTGCCGTCGGTATCGGTGACCGTCGCCTTCGAGACCACCGCAGCGATCGCCAGACCGCGCCGCACGTCGGCGAACATGGCCGGCAGCTGATTGTTTTCCTGCAGGTAGGCGAAGAGTTGCTGCGGCTCGATGCCGTATTGCCGCGACGTCGCCACCAGCCGCTCGGTCAGGTCGTCCTGGCCGACCTGGACCTCCAGTTCGTCGGCCAGCGCGTCGAACAACAGCTGGCGTTGGACGTCCTTCTCTACTGCGCTGCGCGTCTCGGTTTCGAACTCCTCGCGCGTCTTGCCCTGCTGGGCCAGCACCTCTTCGAACTTCGCTTCGTCGTGGTTGACGCTGTCGATAGCGCCGTGGACGGCGCTGTCGAACTGCTCCTGGACGATGCCCTCCGGCAGCGGCACGTCGACCTGCTCGAGCAGCGCGTCCATCGTGGCTTCCTGGATCTTGCCCGCTTGCTCGGCGCGCTTGAGGTTGCCCACCCGGTCGCGCAGGTTGTTGCGCAGTTCGTCGATCGTGTCGAATTCGCTTGCCAATTGCGCGAATTCGTCGTCGGGTTCCGGCAGTTCGCGTTGCTTGATCGTCTTGACGGTGACGGTGACCTGCGCATCCTGGCCGGCGTGTTCGCCGGTCGCCAGCTTGGCGGTGAATTCCTTGGACTCGTCGACGGACAGGCCGACGAGCGCATCGTCGAGGCCCTCAATGAGCCGGCCGGAGCCAACCTCATGCGACAGGCCCTGCGCGGCGGCGTTCGGGATCTCCTCGCCGTCGATGGTCGCCGACAAGTCGATCGACACGAAGTCGCCTTCGGCCACTGGGCGATCGACTCCGGTCAGGGTGCCGAACCGGGCACGCAAGGACTGCAGCTCGGCGTCGACGTCGTCGTCGCCGACCTCGATCGGGTCCACCGAAATCTTCAGCGCGCTGAGGTCGGGAAGGGTGATCGTGGGGCGGACGTCGACCTCGGCGGTGAATGCGAGGTCCTCGCCGTACTCCTTCTTCGTCACCTCGATTTCGGGCCGGCCGATCGGGTGTACTTCGGTCTCGCTGACCGCTTGTCCATATCGGGTGGGCAGCGCCTCGCTGACGACCTGGTCGAGCATCTCCGCCCGGCCGAAGCGGGCCTCGAGCAACTTCATCGGCACCTTGCCGGGCCGGAACCCGGGCATCCGGACCTGCTTGGCGAGCTCCTTGTAGGCACGCTGGAAGTCGGGCTCGAGCTCGGTGAAAGGCACCTCCACGTTGATGCGCACCCGGGTGGGGCTCAACTGCTCGACGCTGCTCTTCACGGGTGTGCTCCTCGTTCTGTGTCTGTCGGTGGCCTTGGTGCGGCGCGGTGCTGGTCGGGGTGACAGGATTTGAACCTGCGGCCTTCCGCTCCCAAAGCGGATGCGCTACCAAGCTGCGCTACACCCCGCGCTGACCTCGCGATCCTACGGCCCGACCACCCGGGCTTCGAAGCGACCTCAAGACCTCACAAAGCCGTCACAAATCCGCTTCGATTAGATTTGATCTTCGCCGCCAGATACAGTCTCGCTCGACTAATGCATGCGGGCGTAGCTCAATGGTAGAGCCCTAGTCTTCCAAACTAGCTACGCGGGTTCGATTCCCGTCGCCCGCTCGGGGTAAGTAGTGCTCCACAGAAAGGCGCCATGAGCGACCTGAAAACAGACGTGGACATTAAAGGCTCATGCACGGCGGACTTCATCGGAGTACGCGACGCGTTCGCGCGTAACTTTGCCCAGCACAACGAGACGGGCGCGGCCGTGGCCGTATGGGTCGACGGGGACCTCGTCGTCAACCTCTGGGGTGGCTGGGCCGACGCGGACGCCACTCGGCCCTGGCAGCAAAGCACCCTGACCACCGTGCTGTCCGGCACCAAGGGGCTGTCGGCCACGTGCCTTCATCAACTCGCCGATCGCGGTGAGGTGGACCTGCACGCCCCGATCGCGCGCTACTGGCCCGAATTCGGGCAGGCCGGCAAGGAAGACGTCACGCTGGCCATGGTGATGAGCCATCGATCCGGCGTCATCGGGCCGCGCACCCCGATGAGCTGGCAACAGGTCTGCGACTGGGACTACGTCTGCGAACAGCTGGTCATCGCCGAGCCGTGGTGGGAGCCGAGCACCGCCCAGGGCTATCACATGACCACCTTCGGCTTCATCGTCGGCGAGGTGTTTCGCCGGGTCACGGACCGCACGATCGGTCAGTACCTGCGCGCCGAGATCGCCGAACCGCTGGGCGCCGACGTGCACATCGGCCTGTCCGACGCCGACCAGCTGCGCTGCGCCGAGCGGGTGAACAAGCCGCACATGCGCGACCTGCTGACGCACATCCCCAGCCACCCAACCAGCTTGGACGACCACCCCAAGGCAGGGCTCGCGGTCTCGATGGGCTTCGCCCCGGACGACGAGGTCAGCTCGTATGACCTCGACCTGTGGCGCCGACTGGAGTTCCCCGGCACCAACGGTCAGGTGTCCGCCCTAGGCCTGGCGACCTTCTACAACGCGCTTGCCCAGGAGAAGCTGCTCAGCCGCGAGCACATGGACCTGGTTCGGGTGTCGCAGGGCGGCTTCGAGCCCGACCTGGTGCTCGGCCCCCGGGTGGCCGACCACGGCTGGGGGCTGGGCTACATGCTCAACCAGCGTCGCGTCAACGGCCCCAACCCGCGGATCTTCGGCCACGGCGGGCTGGGTGGCTCGTTCGGATTCGTCGACCTGGAGCACCGCATCGGCTACGCGTATGTGGCGAATCGCTTCGACGCCACCAAGGCCAACGCGGACCCACGCAGCCTGGCACTGAGCAACGAGGTCTACGCCGTGCTGGGCGTCGACGTCTCCTGACCCACTCGACATAATCGCGCCTCGCCGCACGATGTCGGCAGGGCGTGAGTCACTTCTGGCAGGTCGGGCACCAGAACACGTTGCGGCCCTCCAACACTGCCGTGCGGATCGCGCCGCCGCACACCCGGCACGGCTCACCGGCGCGCCGGTACACATAGGTGCGCGGCCGGTCCGGCCGGTAGGACGGCAGACCGTGATCGTGCTCGGGCAGCACCACGATGATCTTGCCGCGCCGCAGGCCGACCTTCATCAGCGCCACCAGGTCGGTCCATGCGGCATCGAACTCCGCTTCGCTGACCGCCCGTCCGGGCCGGTACGGGTCGATGCGGTGGCGGAACAACAACTCGCTGCGGTAGACATTGCCCACGCCGGCGATAATCGTCTGGTCCATCAGTAAGGCGCCAATAGGCCTGCGGGACTTCGTGATTCGAGCCCACGCCCACGCCGGGTCGGCATCGCTGCGCAACGGGTCGGGACCGAGCCTGGCCACGACGTCGCTGACCTGAGCCTCGTCGATCACCTCGCACACCGTCGGGCCGCGCAAGTCGGTTCCGTACCCGGCGCCGACCATCCGCATCCGCACCTGCCCGACCGGTTCCGGAAGCGGGGGGTGCTCCCATTCGGTGAAAGTGCCGTAGAGACCGAGATGTACGTGCACGATCGGGCCGCCGGCGTAGTGGTGGAAAAGATGCTTGCCCCAGGCGCTGGACTTACGCAGCACCTGGCCGTCGACTGCGGCCGCCGCACCGGCGAAGCGACCTTGCGGGCTGGACACGGCGACCGGCGCACCGCCGAATCGCCGCTGGTGCAGCCGGGCCAGCCGATGCAGCGTGTGCCCTTCGGGCAACGGAGTCCTTAAGCCTGCGCGCCGGGCACCGGCGGGGCCTGATGGGTGCGCTCGTACTCGTCGAGTATGTCGATACGCCGTTGGTGGCGTTCAGCTTCGGACCATGGCGTGGTGAGAAATGCGTCGACGAAGCTCAGCGCTTCGGCCACGGTGTGCATCCGGCCGCCAATGCCGATCAACTGTGCGTTGTTGTGCTGACGCGCCAGCGATGCGGTCTCGACGCTCCACGCCAGCGCGCACCGAGCGCCCGGAACCTTGTTGGCCGCGATCTGCTCGCCGTTGCCCGATCCCCCGATGACGATGCCCAAGCTTTCCGGGTCGGCCACCGTGCGCGTTGCGGCGTCGATGCAAAACGCTGGGTAGTCGTCCTCGGCGTCATAGGTGAACGCGCCGCAGTCGATCGGCTCGTGCCCGGTTTTCTCGAGGTGGTCGGTGATCGCTTGCTTGAGCTCGAATCCAGCGTGGTCAGAACCCAGGTAGACGCGCATGACCGTCATTGTGCACGACGGCCTGACGGCAGACCTAGTCGAACTCGGGCGCCTCGGTCCGGGTCCGCTTGAGCTCGAAGAAGTGCGGGTAGGCGGCGAAGATCACCGAGGCGTCCCACAGCTTGCCGGCCTCTTCGCCGCGCGGGATCTTCGACAGCACCGGTCCGAAGAACGCCACCCCGTTGACGTGGATGGTCGGTGTGCCGACGTCGTCACCCACCGCGTCCATGCCGGCGTGATGGCTCTTGCGCAACGCCTCGTCGTAGTCGGTGCTGGTTGCGGCCTGGGCCAGTTCCGCGGGCAGACCCGCGTCGGCCAGCGACAGCTTGATGACCTCGTCGAGGTCCTTGTTGCCCTCGTTGTGGATACGGGTGCCCATCGCGGCGTACAGCGGGGCCAGCGCTTCGGAGCCGTGCGCCTGCTCGGCGGCGATCGCCACCCGCACCGGGCCCCAGGCCCGCTTCATGTTTTCGCGGTACTGCTCAGGCAGGTCTTCGCGGTTCTCGTTGAGTACGGCCAGGCTCATGACGTGGAAGTTCACCTCGATATCGCGAACCTTTTCGACTTCGAGGATCCAGCGTGAGGTGATCCAGCACCACGGGCAGAGCGGATCGAACCAGAAATCGGCTTGGTTTTTCACGGCAGCCTTCTCGGACATTGCGCAGTCCTCTCGGAAAGAGATCAGGGACGGTCATAACACCGTCCAGCACAACCGTAGTCGCCGTGCGCCTGTTCCCGGTCCGCACCGACAGCCCGCCGCGCTACTAGGTTGGACGAGTGGCCCTTCCTAACCTCACCCGAGACCAAGCAGTCGAGCGCGCGGCGCTGATCACCGTCGACAGCTACCAAATCAGCCTCGATGTCACCGACGGCTCCGGCGTTTCTGGCGGGCCCGGCGAAGGCACTTTCCGCTCCACCACCACCGTGGTGTTCGACGCACTCGCCGGCGCCGACACGGTCATCGACCTCGCCGCCCAGACCGTTCGCAGCGCCACCCTCAACGGGCGCGACTTGGACGTCTCCGGATACGACGAATCGACCGGCATCCCGTTGCGCGGCCTGGCCGACCGCAATGTCGTCGTCGTCGACGCCGACTGCCGCTACTCCAACACCGGCGAGGGACTGCATCGCTTCGTCGACCCGGTCGACAACGAGACCTACCTGTACTCGCAGTTCGAAACCGCGGACGCCAAGCGCATGTTCGCCTGCTTCGACCAACCCGATCTCAAGGCGACATTCGATTTGCGGGTGGCCGCGCCCGAGCACTGGAAAGTGATCTCCAACGGCGCCACCACCTCGATCGAGAACGGCGTGCACAGTTTTGCGATCACACCGCGAATGAGCACCTATCTGGTGGCCTTGATCGCGGGGCCGTATTCGGAGTGGAAGGACTCCTACAGCGACGAGCACGGCGAGATCCCGCTGGGCATCTACTGCCGGGCCTCGCTGGCGCAGCACATGGACGCCGAGCGGTTGTTCACCCAGACCAAGCAGGGATTTGGCTTCTACCACCACAACTTTGGCCTGCCCTACGCGTTCGGCAAGTACGACCAGCTGTTCGTCCCCGAATTCAACGCCGGCGCAATGGAAAACGCCGGGGCGGTGACCTTCCTCGAGGACTACGTCTTCCGCAGCAAGGTCACCCGCGCCTCCTACGAGCGGCGAGCCGAGACGGTGCTGCATGAGATGGCGCACATGTGGTTCGGCGACCTGGTGACCATGACCTGGTGGGACGACCTGTGGCTGAACGAGTCGTTCGCGACGTTCGCGTCGGTGCTGTGCCAAAGCGAGGCAACCGAATTCACCGAGGCCTGGACGACGTTCGCGACCGTCGAGAAATCGTGGGCGTACCGCCAGGACCAGTTGCCGTCGACGCACCCCATCGCCGCCGACATCCCCGACCTGGCCGCCGTCGAGGTCAACTTCGACGGCATCACCTACGCCAAGGGCGCTTCGGTGCTCAAGCAGCTTGTCGCCTACGTCGGGCTGGAGCACTTCCTGGCCGGGCTGCGCGACTATTTCCGCACGCATGCGTTCGGCAACGCCACCTTCGACGATCTGCTGTCCGCGCTGGAGCAGGCGTCGGGCCGTGACCTGTCGAATTGGGGTCAGCAATGGCTGAAGACCACCGGGCTGAACACGCTGCGCCCGGAATTCGACGTGGACGCCGACGGGAAGTTCACCCGGTTCGTGGTGATGCAAAGCGGCGCCGCTCCGGGGGCCGGCGAAACCCGGGTGCACCGGCTGGCGGTCGGGATCTACGACGAAGACGACGCGGGCAAGCTGGTGCGGGTGCACCGGGAGGAACTCGATGTCGACGGACCGGAGACGAAAGTCCCTGCGCTGGTTGGCGTTTCGTCCGGCAAGCTGATTCTGGTCAACGATGACGACTTGACCTACTGCTCGCTGCGCCTGGACGCCCCGTCGTTGCGCACGGCACTCGAGCGCATCGCCGACATCGCCGAGCCGCTGCCCCGCTCGCTGGTGTGGTCGGCGGCGTGGGAGATGACCCGCGACGCCGAACTGCGTGCCCGCGACTTCGTGGCGCTGGTATCCGCAGGTGTGCAGGCCGAGACGGAAGTCGGGGTGGCGCAACGGCTGCTGCTGCAGGCGCAGACGGCGCTCGGCTCCTACGCCGAGCCGGGCTGGGCCCGTGAGCACGGCTGGCCGCAGTTCGCCGACCGGGTGCTCGAAATGGCCCGCGCGGCGCAGCCGGGTTCAGATCACCAGCTCGCCTTCGTCAACACGCTGTGCTCGTCGGTGCTGTCCAGCCGGCACGTCGCGACGCTGGCTGACCTGCTCGACGACGAGCCCTCGTCGTTGGGCCTGGCGGGCCTCGAGATCGACACCGACCTGCGCTGGCGCATCGTGACGGCCCTGGCCGCCGCCGGCGACGTCGATGCCGACGGGCTTGCGACTCCGTTCATCGATGCCGAGGTGCAGCGTGACCCGACGGCGACCGGCAAGCGCCACGGCGCCCAGGCGGCCGCGGCCCGCCCGCAGCTCGACGTCAAGGAGAAGGCGTTCACCACGGTGGTCGAGGACGACACCGTGGCCAACACATCGGCCCGCGCGATCATCGCGGGCTTCGGGGCGCCCGGCCAGGGTGAGGTGCTCAAGCCGTTCGCCGCGCGCTATTTCCAGGCCATCCCCGGCGTCTGGGCGCGGCGCTCCAGCGAGGTCGCCCAGACGGTGGTGATCGGGCTGTATCCGTCCTACGACATCAGCGAGGACGGCATCGCCGCCGCAGACAAGTTCCTGACCGCGCCCGAGTCCGAGGTGCCGCCGGCCTTGCGCCGCCTGGTGCTCGAGGGGCAGGCCGGGGTGCAGCGGGCGTTGCGGGCCCGCAAGTTCGACGGAGGTTAGGTAACGCCGTTACGCCGGGGAAATCCCCGCGCTGAGCACGCGGATCGCACTGACGAGGCCGTCGACCAGGTTTCCCTGCTCGAACGCCGACGACGCGGCGGCCACGCCCAACGGGGCGGCCGACTCGGCACCGCGTCCGCGAACCTCCGAGCCGTAGACCACCTCGATGACGGCCTGGTCGGGCGAGACGGCAAGCAGCACCGCGTTGTTCGGCGTCTGCACATTGGCCAGGATCTCGCGAGCCCGCGCGGCGGTGTCGCTACCCAGGTCGCCGATGTAGACGGCGAACCGCGTCATCGACTGGCGCGAGCCGTATTTCAGGGCGTCGTCGATGGCGACGAGGTCCATGGTCGGGAACGGGTAGTGCACCGAGAGCTCACCGGGCTCGGTGACGCCGGACACCCGACCGCTGGTGGTGATCGCAAAGCCCACGGGCAGTGCCGCGGGCGCCTTCGTCGCTACCTCACCATGTGCCACTGGCGCCACCTCCGACTGAGAACTCCGATGCGTGGTGTCCGTGTGAGTGGCCGACGAATTCGTCGGTGGCGGCCCACAGAACCGGCGGATGCGTCCACGGCTCGGACATCTTGTAGGTCGCGGGGTGCGGCCCCTTGCGCGACCAGATCAGCGCCGCCAGCACAATCACCAGCAACGCCGGGATTCCGATCAAGTACAGGTGAATCTCCATAGCGCTCACGACGGAAACCGTATCCCACCGAGTGATCCGGTGGCGCGCTTGGACACGAGATCGGCGATCAGGCCGCGCCCTCACCGAGGTACCGGACCCAGGTTGGATCCATTTCCTTGACCGTGGACAGCAGTCGCCAGTGTTGTCCCGTCGGCGGCAGCGGCGCCCGGCGCAGCGCCCAGCCGAGTTCGGTGAGCAGCTTGTCGCCCTTACGGTGATTGCAGGTCGAGCAGCAGGCGACGCAGTTCTCCCACGAGTGGTCGCCGCCGCGGCTGCGTGGCACGACGTGGTCGACGGTGTCGGCCTTCGCTCCGCAGTAGGCACAACAGAACCGGTCGCGGTGCATCAGCGCGGCGCGGGTCATCGGGACTCGGGCCCGGTACGGAACGCGGACATAGGACCGTAGCTGGATCACCGAGGGCACCACGATCGACTCGCTCGCCGAGTGGATGACCGGGCCGGTGGGATCGGCGTGCACCACGTCGGCCTTGCCACAGATCACCATCACGATCGCGCGCCGCATCGGCAGCGCGGTCAGGGGCTCGTAGGTGGAGTTCAGCAGCAGCACCCGTCGGCGACTCCAGATCGACACACTCTCGTGCCGGGTGGGCGGGTGGGTGTCGGCGCCCGGGGTGGGGCGGTGGGAAACACTATGCAGGGATGACACGGTTGGGGGCCCGGTTAACCCTGCCGCGACCCCAGAACTGCGGTGGCCGCGGCGTTTCTTGCCCTGCGCCATAAATCCTCCGCGGATAGTCCACCATGATTCGCCGCCAATCGCACGCCTAATTGCTGGTGCACGCCGTGTCGAACCGGTGAACAGCGATGGCAAGTCCGCCCCGTTTGACTGCGCCCGCCGACGGATGCACCACAATGGGACGTGATGGATCAGGTACAACAGTCCTTCTACGACGCTGTCGGCGGTGCCGAGACCTTCAAGACGATCGTGGCGCGTTTCTATGCGCAGGTCCCCGAGGACGAAATCCTGCGCGAGCTGTACCCCTTGGACGACCTAGAGGCCGCCGAAGAGCGGTTGCGCATGTTCCTCGAGCAGTACTGGGGCGGCCCGCGCACCTATTCCGACCAGCGTGGACACCCCCGGCTGCGGATGCGTCACGTTCCGTTCCGGATCACCCCGATCGAGCGCGACGCGTGGCTGCGGTGCATGCAGACCGCGGTCGCGTCGATCGACTCGCAGACTCTCGACGACGAACACCGTCGCGAGTTGCTCAGCTATTTGGAAATGGCTGCACACTCTCTCGTCAATACCCCTATGTGACTTCTTGCCTTTAACGCCCAGCGAACTGAACGGAGCAGTATGAGCCCCGGAGCATGGTGGTCGAGCGCGGTTTTTTACCAGGTCTATCCCCGATCGTTCGCCGACAGCAACGGCGACGGCGTCGGCGACATCGATGGGTTGGCGGCCCACCTGGATTACCTCGAGCGGCTGGGGGTGGATGCAATTTGGCTCAACCCCGTCACCGTCTCGCCGATGGCCGACCACGGCTACGACGTCGCCGATTCCCGTGACATCGACCCGCTGTTCGGCGGCATGGCCGCCATCGAGCGGCTGATCGCGGCGGCCCACGAGCGCGGCATCAAGATCACTATGGACGTGGTGCCCAACCACACCAGTTCGGCGCATGTGTGGTTCCAGGCGGCACTGGCGGCCGGGCCGGGCACCGAGGCGCGGGAGCGCTATTACTTTCGCGATGGGGTCGGCCCCGACGGGGCGCTGCCGCCAAACAACTGGACCTCGGTGTTCGGCGGGTCGGCCTGGACACGGGTGGTCGAACCGGACGGCAATCCGGGCCAGTACTACCTGCACCTGTTCGACACCGAGCAGCCGGACCTGAACTGGGAAAATCGCGAGGTCTTCGACGACTTCGAGGAGTCGCTGCGGTTTTGGCTGGAACGCGGCGTGGACGGCTTCCGCATCGACGTGGCGCACGGGATGGCCAAGCCGCCCGGCCTGCCCGACGCGAAGGACGACGTCAAGATTCTGAGTCACAGCGACGACGACCCACGGTTCAACCACCCGAGCGTGCACGAGATCCATCGCGGGATCCGCAAGATCGTCGACGACTATCCCGACGCGGTGACCATCGGCGAGGTGTGGGTGATGGACAACCTCCTCTGGGCCGAGTATCTGCGGCCCGACGAACTGCACCTCGGTTTCAACTTCCGGCTGACCAAGATCGACTTCGACGCGGGCCAGATCCATGACGCGATCCAGAATTCGATGGAGGCCATCGCGATCCATGACGCCATCCCGACCTGGACGCTGTCCAACCATGACGTGGGCCGTGAGGTCACCCGGTACGGCGGCGGCGAGATCGGGCTGCGCCGCGCGCTTGCCATGGCGATGGTGATGCTCGCCCTGCCGGGCACGGTGTTCATCTACAACGGCGAGGAGCTGGGCCTGCCCGACGTGTTGGACCTGCCCGAGGAGGTGTTGCAGGACCCGACGTGGGAACGCTCGGGCCACACCGAGCGGGGCCGCGACAAATGCCGGGTTCCGCTGCCGTGGTCGGGCGAGGCTCCCCCGTTCGGGTTCTCCAGCTCGCCCGACACCTGGTTGCCGATGCCCGCGGATTGGGCATCGCTGACGGTGGAAAAGCAGGACGCCGATCCCAAGTCGACGTTGTCGTTTTTCCGCACCGCGCTCAAATTGCGCAGGGAGCGTGCCGAATTCGACGGCGTCGAGCTGGAGTGGCTCACGGCAACGCCCGAAGCGCTGGTCTTCCGGCGCAGCACCGGCGGTCTGGTGTGCGCGCTGAACACCGGAAAGCGTCCGATGGCGCTGCCCCCCGGCGAACTCATTTTCGCCAGTGCGCCATTGGTCGACGGCAAGTTGCCGACCGATACGGTGGCCTGGCTGGTTTAGCCTCCCGCCGTAGGCCGATTCGCGCCGCGGCCCGCGCTGGCCTATATGTGTTACATGGCAGCGTATGCGTGGGCAGTCGTCGGAGCCGGCCCCGCCGGAATTGCCGCGGTGGGAAGGCTTTTAGATCAGGGCATCGCGGCGGAGAAGATCGCCTGGATTGACCCCGCTTTTGCGGCAGGCGATCTCGGCCAGAAGTGGCGGTCGGTATCGAGTAACACCATCGCCGAGACCTTCCTGAGTTTCCTGAATGGCTCCTCGGCGTTCCGGTTCTCGGAGGCGCCGGCATTGCCGCTGCAGCAGGTCGACCCGGACGACACGTGCGCCCTTGACCTGGTCGCAGATCCCTTGGTGTGGATTACGCAGCACCTGTGTGAGCGGGTGCATGTCTTTCAAACGACAGCAACATCGCTGCATTTGGGCAATCGGCAGTGGCGAATTCGAACACAGCAACAAGAAGTCTTCTCCGACAATGTGATCCTCGCCGTCGGCGCGGTTCCCAAGACGCTTGCTTACCCTGGCCTGGAGGAGATTCCGGTGGAAGTCGCGCTGGATCCCGACCGCCTCGCCGAGCAGTCGCTCGACGGTGCGACGGTGGCCGTGTTCGGCTCGTCGCACTCGTCGATGATCGTGTTGCCCAATCTGCTGAGCCATCCCGTCAAACGGGTGATCAATTTCTACCAAGGACCGCTGAAATATGCTGTCTATCTGGATGATTGGATTCTTTTCGACGATACCGGCCTCAAGGGCCGGGCGGCCACGTGGGCGCGGGAAAACATCGACGGCGTCTACCCGGAACGACTCGACAGGTGCTGGGTATCAAGCCCGGAATTCGACGACAAACTCGCGCAATGCGATCGCGTGGTCTACACCGTCGGCTTCGAGCGCAGAAAGCTGCCCGAGACGCCGCAATGGGGACAGCTGGATTACAACCCGAGAAACGGAATCCTTGCGCCCGGGCTGTTCGGGCTGGGCATCGCGTTTCCCGAATACGCCGAAGATCCGTACGGGTTCGGCCAATACCGGGTGGGGCTCCAGAAGTTCATGGATTACCTGGATTCGGCTTTGCCGTTGTGGTTGCAGTACGGGGCCTGACGCACCGCTCAGCGCAGCACCAGCGCCGCTTGACCGCGACGACGATAGACCGAACCGAACCTGGCGTCGAGACGCAACCACGCCGGAAGTGTCCGGACCCGGATCATTTCGCTCGCGTCGATTGCATCCCTTGACTGCGGCAGGAAACCCATTGCGGTCAAAGCGAACACACAACGCATAGGCAGCCCCACGCTGGTGTCGGCCGAGCTGACCCGGATCACCTCCTGGTCGAGCAGCGAGGCCGGCGGACCATGCGAGCTGCTGTGTTCCTTGGCGAGCTGCGCACCGCGTTGCGCCAGGTCCAGCATCACCTGGGCCGGCACGTCATCGAGGTAGGTGAAGCCGGATTCCGGGGGCAGTGCACCGCGCCACGACGAGTCCATGGCGAATCCCGGATCGACATAGCCCGTGTCGTCCATCCCGGCCAGCCCGCGCGCCAACCCAGCCGCGGCGACCGTCATGTCGTCGGGCCGCACCTTGCCCACCACCACCCGGCTGGCCAGCACGTCGAAACCGGTTGCCATCCAAGCCGTTAGCAAGCCGGAAGATCGGGCGCGAAGCCGAATCACCGCGGCATCGTCGAGGCGGGTCGCATGATCGACGAACGCAGCCAGATCGGTGCGGTGGGCCTGCATGGATGCCGGGCCCAGCCATAACCCACGCTCAGCTAACGCAGCCACCGTTGTAAGTACTCCCGATGATCTGGCGACAGTCGCACCAACCGCTGCTCCTCGATGTGAACGGCGGCCAATTGCGACTCGGCGATGACGGCAGGCCTGGACTCCGGATCGGCGTTGACCGAACGCACTTCGTAGCCCAGTGTGAAGTCGACCGCCCGCAGTCGCTTGGTCCAAATGGTCACCTGCAGAGGCGAATCCGCCAACCGCAGCTGATCCTTGTAGGTCACCCGCACGTCGGCGATCAGCAGCCCGATCTCCAAGATGTCGGTCTCGAACGCCGGTTTGAGGAACGGGACCCGCGCCTCTTCGAGGAGCGTGACCATCGTGGCGTGGTTGATGTGCTGGTACATGTCGATGTCCGACCACCGCACCGGCACGGGTGCGACGTACCCGATGCTCACCCCGAAGTCCCCCGCCCACTGGTTTGGGTCATGCGGCGGATCTGTCGCGCCGCCACCGAGAGCGTCGCAAGATCCTTAGCGCCGCTTTCGTAGATTTCGGTGAGCGTGCGCTGCGCCCGCTGGACCCGGGAGACGCTGATGTGTTCCCACTCGACGATCTTCTCTTCCCCGCTTTCATCCGGCTCCCCCGCGGCCAACACGTCGAGACACAGCGACCGCAGCGATGAGTAGATGTCGTCACGAATTGCCAGGCGCGCCAACGAATGCCAACGGTCGTATCGCGGCAGCGCGGATATCGCGGTGAGCAGGCCGTCGGTGCCCAGCCGGTCCATCAGCGCGAAATACGTGTCGGCGACGTCGGCGGTGTCGGTCTCGGTGATGTCGGCGATGTCGATGATGTCGAGCAGGCTGAAGCGGTATAGCCCGGCCGCCACCAGGTAGGCCAGGTCTTCGGGAGCGCCCTCGGCGGCGAACGCTCCGGCTTCCTGTTCGACGATGGCCTTGTCGTCACCGCGCAGCCACTCCGACATCCGCGGCGTCAGCGCTTTGACCTTGGCGGCGAACCGGTTGATCTCGGCGCCCACGGCCAACGGTTGCGGACGGTAGTTGAGCAACCAACGTCCGGCACGGTCGATCAGCCGTCGGGTATCCAGGGTCATCCGGTCCGACAGCGCGACCGGGATGTCCGCAGCGCGGATGCCCCGCCAGATGTGCTCGATGCCGAAGATGGCATCGGTGGCGACCCAGGTCCGTACCGCGTCGATCGGCCCGACACCGACGTCCTGGGCGATCCGGTACGCGTAGCTGATGCCGGCGGCGTCCACCAGGTCGTTGATCAACATGGTCGTGACGATTTCGCGGCGCAGCTGGTGGGTGCGGATCTCCGGAGTGAACCGTTCTCGCAACTGTGTCGGGAAATAACCGGGCAACCGGGACTTGAAGACGTCCTGCTCGGGCAGTTCGGTGGTCAGCATCTCCTGCTTGAGGAGCAGCTTGACGTGGGCCATCAGCGTGCAGAGTTCGGGAGAGGTGAGCCCGATGCCGGCTTCGATGCGCCGCGCGATCTCCTTCTCCGACGGCAGCGCTTCCAGTTCGCGGTCGATGCCGTGTTCTTCGAGGTACTTGATCTGCATCGCGTGCACCGGAAGCAGGCTGGCGGCGTTGGCGCGGCTGGTGCCCATCAGATCGTTCTGGTCTTCGTTGTCGGTGAGCACCAGTTGGGCGACCTCGTCGGTCATCGACTCCAACAGCCGTGTGCGCTCATCGGCGTTGACCTTGCCGGCAGTGACCAGCCGGTCGATCAGAATCTTGATGTTGACCTCGTGGTCGGAGCAGTCCACGCCGGCGGAGTTGTCCATCGCGTCGGTATTGATCCGTCCGCCGCACAGGTCGAACTCGACGCGGCCCAAGGCCGTCACGCCGAGGTTGCCGCCCTCGCCGATCACCTTGGCGCGCAACTGGTTTCCGTTGACCCGCACTGGGTCGTTGGCGCGGTCGCCCACATCGGCGTCGGACTCGGACTCGGCTTTGATGTAGGTACCGATACCGCCGTTGAACAACAGGTCCACCGGCGCGAGCAGGATCGCCTTGATCAGGTTCGGCGGAGCCATCTCGCTGACCTCGTCGTCGATGCCGAGCGCCAGGCGCACCTGCGGGCTGACCGGGATGGCTTTCTGCTCACGGCTGTACACCCCGCCGCCCTCGCTGATCAGCGACTTGTCGTAGTCCTCCCAGCTGGAGCGCGGCAGGTCGAACATCCGCTGGCGTTCGGGCCACGACGTCGCGGCCTCGGGGTTCGGGTCCAGGAAAATGTGCCGGTGATCGAAGGCTGCGATCAAACGGATGTGCTTGCTCAGCAGCATGCCGTTGCCGAACACGTCGCCGCTCATGTCGCCGACACCGACGACCGTGAAGTCCTCGGTCTGGGTGTCGACGCCCATCTCGCGGAAGTGTCGTTTGACGGCTTCCCAGGTGCCCTTCGCGGTGATGGCCATGGCCTTGTGGTCGTAGCCGACCGAACCGCCGGACGCGAAGGCGTCGCCCAGCCAGAAGCCGTAGGACTTGGCGACGTCGTTGGCGATGTCGGAGAAGGTGGCGGTGCCCTTGTCCGCGGCCACCACCAGGTAGGCGTCGTCGCCGTCGCGGCGTATCACCTGCGACGGCGGGCTGACGTTTCCGGTCGAGTGGTCGACGTTGTCGGTGACATCGAGCAACCCGGAGATGAATAGCTGATAGCAGGCGACGCCTTCGGTGCGGGTCGCGTCGCGGTCGGCCGCGGCGTCGCCGGTGGGCAGCGGCGGCCGCTTGAGGACGAACCCGCCCTTGGCCCCGACCGGAACGATGACGGCGTTCTTCACCGCCTGCGCCTTGACCAGACCCAGGATCTCGGTGCGGAAGTCGTCGCGCCGGTCAGACCAGCGCAGCCCGCCGCGGGCCACCGGGCCGAACCGTAGGTGCACGCCCTCGACGCGGGGTGAATACACGAAGATCTCGTACTTGGGGCGCGGCAGCGGAAGCTCGTCGACCAGCTGGGCGTCCAGCTTGATCACCAACACGTTGCGGGCCCGGGCCGAACCCTCGCGTGTCACGAAGTAATTGGTGCGCAAGGTGGCCTGCACCAGTGACGCGAAGGCACGCAGGATGCGGTCGGTGTCCAGGCTGACCAGCGCGTCGATGTCCGCGGCGACCGCGGCGGCCGCGGTTTGCGCGTCGCTGCCGGGCGATCCCGAGGTCGCGGGATCGAAAAGCGCCTCAAACAGCGTCACGAGTGACCGCGCGGTCGAAGCGTGCTCATTGAGCACCGATTCGATGTAGGACTGGCTGTAGGGGAAGTTGGCCTGCCGCAAGTACTTTGCGTAGGCACGCACCAGCACGACCTGCTGCCAGGTCAGGCCCGCACGCATCACCAGCTCGTTGAAGCGGTCGATTTCGACGCCGCCGTGCCAAATCGCGGTGACCGCGTCGGCAAAACGTTCCGCCATCGCGTCCCGCTCCGCTTGCGTCTGCGCCAGGTGGATGGTCGGATGCGGTGAGATCCGGAATTGGTAGATCCACACCGGCAATTCGTCCGGCCGGGTGACCGTGAACGGGCGCTCCTCGAGGACGATGACACCCATGCTCTGCAACATCGGGAGCAGAGCGCTCAGCGAGGCGCTGCGTCCGCCCAGGAACCAGTTCAGTTGGGCCGGGCCATCCCCGCGATCCGAGAACACCAGCTTGACCGAATCATCGGTCAGCTCTTTGATGATGGCGATCTGCTCGATGGCATCGTCGGGGGTGACGGCCGACTTGTAGGGCTCGGGGAATGCGCTGGCGTAGTGCTCGGCGTCGGCGTGGGTCACGGTGCCGGTGGGCGCGGCGGCGATCAGCCGGTCGGACCAGGTGCGCGCGGCCTCGCTGACCAGCGCCTGGATTCGGAGCCGGTTGTCCTCCGAGACGTCGACCGGCCCGGCATGTTCCGGCAGTCTCACCATGAAATGCATGAGCGCCCAAGGCGATTCACTGACTCGCGCGGTGAATTCCAGTCGCGTCCCGCCGAACTCACGAACCAGGATGTCCTCGATCTGCAGTCGCACGGCCGTGGTGTAGCGGTCGCGGGGCACATAAACCAGGCAGGAGACGAAGTAGCGCAGCCGGTCGGCCCGCACGAACAGCAACGCTCGCCGTTGGGATCCCAGATCGACCACGGCTTTGGCCATCGTGAATAGCCGTTCGCCGCTGAGGGTGAACAGCTCCGAGCGCGGGACGGTCTGGATCACGTCGAGGATCAGCTGGGCCGGGTGGACGGGGTCGCTGTCCGCCATCGCCAGCGCCTCGCGGACCCGGCGCGAGATCGACGGGATCTCCAGGACGTCCGCGTTCAGCGCGGCGACGGTGAACAGCCCGACGAAGCGGTGCTCGAGCACGCCGTCGTCGACGTATTCGCGAACCCCGATGGCGTAGGGATATGCCCCGTAGCGCAGATAGCTGCCTACGGTGGCTTGGGCCAACACCAGCAATTTGTCGTCGTCGGTCAGCCGCGGGCGCGAACCGGTGCGGCTGCGCATCACGCCGAGATCGCTTGTCCCGTCGCCGTCGACCCGGCCGTCATGCACCCGGCAACGCTGGTACCCCAGCAGCAGGAAATTCCCGTTGCCCAGCCAGCGCAGCAGCGCCGCGACATCCTCGCGGTCAGGTGCCGAGAAGCGGCCGCCGGTGTTGGTCTCGACGTCGGCGGCCAGGTTGCTCAGGGCGGCGATGATCGCTGCTGCGTCGGCGGCCACCTGCTGGACGTCGCTGAGGACCTTGGGCAGCACCCTTTCGACCTCGGCGAGCGCCTTGGTGTCGACGGATGGCACGAATTGGATGTGGATCCAGGCCTCGCCGACGTATTGCGGTGTCCCGGGGGCTTTCGGCTCGATGCTGAGCAGCTCGCCCGACGCGTCGCGCTGCACGTCGAACACCGGGGTCATCAGGGCTGTGTAGGAGACGCCGAGCCGGTGCAACAACACCGTCACCGAATCCATCAGCATGCCGCCGTGATCGGTGACGACTTGCAGCGCGGGCCCGAAGCCCGCGGGATCCTCGGGTGGGTAGACGGCGACGCAGCTTTCGCCGTGCGGGCGGTGCTGGCCGAGCCGGTAGTGCGCGCCCAGCAACGCCGGGCTGACGATGGCGGCGGGGATGGTCAGGTCGATGACACCGGTTTCGAGGGTTCCGGGTTCCTTATCGTGCGGGCCGCGATAGGTCTCGATGTAGGCCTTCGGGATCCACTCGGGAATCTCCGACATCTTGGTGAACGCGGTCCACGGCGTCGTTTCCTGCTTCGGTCCGGAACGGATCGTCATGCCGTTGGCTCCCCACTGAGGACGGATGGCACTACGCCGAGTCGCCGCACTCTTCGGCGACCGAACCGGGCGCGTCGTCGCGGGGCAGCTGGCAAAGCTGACACTAGTCCCGCGTGAGCTTGCGGTGGGTTACCCGGTGCGGCCGCGCCGCGTCGGCTCCAAGTCGCTCCACCTTGTTTTCCTCGTATGCACCGAAGTTGCCTTCGAACCAGAACCACTTGGCCTCGTTGTCCTCGTCGCCCTCCCACGCCAGAATGTGCGTGCAGGTGCGGTCAAGGAACCAGCGGTCGTGCGAAATCACCACCGCGCAGCCGGGGAATTGTTCGAGGGCGTTCTCCAGCGAACCAAGAGTCTCGACGTCGAGGTCGTTGGTCGGCTCGTCGAGCAGGATCAGGTTGCCGCCCTGCTTGAGCGTCAGCGCGAGGTTCAGCCGGTTGCGCTCACCACCGGACAGCACACCGGCCGGCTTCTGCTGATCGGGGCCCTTGAATCCGAACGCCGACACGTAAGCCCGGGACGGGACTTCGGTTTGACCGACGTGGATGTAGTCCAGGCCATCCGAGACGACTTCCCAGACGTTTTTCTTCGGATCGATGCCCGCGCGGGACTGGTCGACGTAGCTCAGCTTGACCGTCTCACCGACTTTGACCGTGCCGCTGTCCGGCTCCTCGAGCCCCACGATGGTTTTGAACAGCGTGGTCTTGCCGACGCCGTTGGGGCCGATGACTCCGACAATGCCATTGCGCGGCAAGGTGAAGGACAGGTCCTTGATCAGGGGGCGTCCGTCGAAGCCCTTGTCGAGATGTTCGACCTCGACAACCACGTTGCCCAGTCGTGGCCCGACGGGGATCTGGATCTCCTCGAAATCGAGCTTGCGCGTCTTCTCCGCCTCGGCAGCCATCTCCTCGTAGCGCTGCAGCCGGGCCTTGCTCTTGGCCTGGCGGGCCTTGGCCCCGGAGCGCACCCAGGCCAGCTCGTCTTGCAGCCGCTTTTGCAGCTTGACGTCTTTGCGCCCTTGCACCGAAAGCCGTTCGGCCTTTTTCTCCAGGTAGGTCGAGTAGTTGCCTTCGTAGGGATACGCCCGGCCCCGGTCGAGTTCCAGGATCCACTCGGCGACGTTGTCCAGGAAGTAACGGTCGTGGGTGACGGCCAGGATCGCACCGGCGTAGGCGGCGAGATGCGCTTCGAGCCACTGCACGCTTTCGGCGTCCAGGTGGTTGGTCGGCTCGTCGAGCAGCAGCAGGTCGGGCTTGGACAGCAGCAACTTGCACAGCGCCACCCGGCGGCGCTCACCACCGGACAGGTTGGTCACCGGGTCGTCGGGTGGCGGGCAGCGCAGCGCGTCCATCGCCTGCTCCAGCTGCGAATCGAGGTCCCATGCGTCGGCATGGTCCAGATCCTCTTGGAGCCGGCCCATCTCCTCCATCAACTCGTCGGAGTAATCGGTGGCCATCAGCTCAGCAACCTCGTTGAAGCGGTCGAGCTTGACCTTGATCTCGCCCAAGCCCTCTTCCACGTTGCCGCGAACGGTCTTCTCCTCGTTCAGCGGCGGCTCCTGCAGCAGGATGCCGACCGTGGCGTCGTTGGCCAGGAACGCCTCGCCGTTGTTCGGCTTGTCCAGCCCGGCCATGATCCGCAAGACGCTCGACTTACCGGCGCCGTTAGGACCGACGACACCGATCTTGGCGCCCGGGAAGAAGCTCAACGTGACGTCGTCCAGGATCACTTTGTCGCCGTGCGCCTTGCGGACCTTTTTCATCGTGTAGATGAACTCAGCCATGCCGCGGTTTTGCCTTTCTGGTCTTTGAGAATGATCTCGCGGACCATCCTAGGCATCCGCTAACAGCTGGAACCGGACGCCCGACCGTCAGCTAAGCCGACAGCGATAGCGGACTGGGGTCATCGGCGCCGTCGCGCGATTCCGCCGAGTCGTCGCCGGCGGCCGGTTCTGGCCCCGCGCCCGCGAAAGCCACCGGTTCCGCGTCGGGACCGGTGTAGCCGGGCTTCTCGATGCGCACGATCGCGCGCGACAGGTCCGGGCCGACCGACGTCGCTCGCATCTCCAGCGACGAACGGCGATTACCGTCGCGGTCCTCGTACTCGCTGGTGTAGACGTGGCCCACCGCGATCACCGGTGCACCCTTGCCCAGCGCGGCACCGACCCCGGTGACCAGCTTTCCCCAGCAATTGACAGTGAGGAACAGCGAGTTTCCCGGCTCCCAACTGCCGTCACCGGCGCGGCGGCGTGAATTGCTGGCCACCCGGAACTTGAGGAGTTCCTGGCCGCCGACCTTGCGGCGCTGCAGGTCGTTGACGATGTGACCGACGACGGTCAGTGGGGTTTCGAACATAAGCTCAATTTCCTTTCGCAGGTGTCTCAGTTGGCGCTCTTGCTTGGTGCTCATTGAGCGCCCAGGCACCGACGAGCCGCCGGCAATCCGGTCGGTTCTCGGCGGTTGCGTGCGAGCCTGTGCAGAAAGTCGCGACTGGGGATAAGCCGCAAGGCGCGGGATTACTCCGCGGCCGGGGGTCCCTGAGACGCCGGCTTCGGTCCGCCCCCGCGGGCCATTTCGGCCAGCATGGCGTTGTAAGCGGTCAGGTCGGCGTCGTCGTCGCGGTCGGCCGCCCGGTCGAGACGCCGCGCGGTTCGCGCGTCGCTGCGGGCCCACTGCACGAGCAACGCGAGCATGACGATCACGAGCGGCACTTCCCCTGCCGCCCAAGCGATTCCGCCGCCCAAGCGTTGATCACCCAGCAGATCGGTATGCCAACTCAAGCCCAGTGACCGGTAGTAGGCCTCCCCGAGCACGGTCGGGGTGCCCATCAGCTCCACCCCGAAGAACGCATGCATGGGCAGGGAGGCGAACACCACACCCACCTTGGCCAGCGGCGGGATCGGCCGCGGGGTGGGGTCCACGCCGATCACCACCCAATAGAACAGGTAACCGCTGACCAGGAAGTGCACATTCATCGCCAGATGCCCGGCGTGACTGGCCACCGCGTCGTTGAAGATGCTCCCGAAGTACAGGCCGTAGAAGCCCGCGACGAACAACACCGTGGCCACGATCGGATTGGTCAGGACGCGCGACAGCCGGCTGTGCAGCGCGGCCAACAGCCATTCCCGCATCGCCGGCGGATCATTGCGACCGGCGGCGGGCAACGCCCGTAACGCGAGGCTGACCGGCCCGCCCAGCACCAGCAGGATCGGCACCAGCATCGACAGACCCATGTGAGCGGCCATGTGCATGCTGAACATCGCCGGCATGTAGCGGCCGACCCCCGACGACGTCACGAACAGCAGTGTCAGGCAACCCAACAGCCACGCCGCGATGCGGCCGGGCGGCCAGTGATCGCCGCGGCGGCGCAGCCGCAGCACCGCCGCCACATACAGCGCGGCCAAAACGATCGCCGCCGTGCCGAAGATCAGATCGAAGCGCCAATCGAACAGGATGCGCGCCACGGTCGGCGGGCCGTCGAAGTCATAGCCGATCTCGGCCTCGGGAATCGACGGGAGCCGCAGCGGTGGTGGCGGCGGCGGGGTGCGGCCCAGCCCGACGGCGATACCGAACGTCACGCCGAACAGGGCAGCCTCGACGAGCGCCAGCCGGACCAGAGGACCGCGCTTCTGGGGGTCATCTTGCAGCGCAACGACTCCGGCGCGCCGCTGGCGCCAGCCCAGCACGCCCAGCGCACACAGTGCGACGAACTTGGCCAGCACCAGCCGCCCGTACGTCGTGGTCAGCAGGTCCGACGGCAACACCCGCACCAGGGCGTTCATCACACCGCTGAGCGCCATCGCGACCCAGCACCACAACGCGATCATCGAGAAGCGCCGGGCCGCAAGGGCGAGATAGTCGCCGCCGCGCAGCGCGTGAGCGAGCAGAGCCAGCAGCCCCCCGGCCCACAGGCTGGCGGCGACGAGGTGGATCAAAAGGCTGTTGGTGGCCAGGTCGTGTGAGCCACCGGCCGACGAGTGGCCGGTCAGCCCCAGCGGGATCAGGGTGATCACCGCCCCGGCGACCAGCAGCGCGGTCCACGACCAGCGCAGCACCGCCAAACTGGCCAGCGACACCACCGCGGCCAGCACCGCCGTCCAGCGCCACGCCGACGCGGTGCTGATCAGGCTGGCCAAGGACCACAGCCGCAGCGGATCAAGCTGCTCGGACAGCCGGTGACCGGACACATCGGAAATAGTCAGCGGAATCAGCAGGAAGGCGCACCCGGCCCACACGCCCGACGCGACCGTCCCCACTCGGAGGGCGCGGTAGCCGCCGGCGTCGAGCACGCCGGACTTCTGCGGCGGCACCAGAAACGCCGCGAAGAGGAACGAACCCACCGCGAGCACCGCGGCGATCTCGCCCGCCGCCCGGACGAACGGCAGGCCCAGCGTCGTCGCCGGGCCCGGATTGGGCAATCCGGTGGCGGTCAGCGCGTCGGCCAGCGATAACGCCCCGATGCCGGCCGCCGTGCAGCCCGCCAGCACCGCAACGCCGGAAAGCAGCGGCCACACCACATCGCGGGCCTTGGCTGCGGACTGGCCAACCGTCATGCGTCCAGGGTATGGGCGGGCACCCGCACCGCCCGCGCTACCCAGCCTGGCGAGCGGTGCGCTCCTGACGCGCCCGGTATTCGCGGGCGACGAATTGATTGCGCGCGATTTGCTCGACGTAGCTGAAATCCCGCAGAATCGCCCGCAATTCCCGCAAGAAGGCGATCCGGCGTTCGGTCAGATCCGGCGCCGCGGCGATCAGATCCTGATCGGCGACGACCTGACGCGCGGTCGCGAACAGCAGCGTCGACACCGATTCGCTGCTGCGCACCCGGGTCTGTGCGACGTATTGCCGGCCGACCCCGAGCGCCAACTCGGTGAGTTCCTTCTGCCCGATATCCGCCGGCGCATCGCGCAGCACGTCGGCGACGATCTCGTAGGCCTCGAAGAACACCCGCAGCATCGCGTCGGACATCAACGGCCGCTTGGCAAACAGCATCGCGTCGATCTCCTCGCCGCCGGCGGCGACGTGGGCTTCCCAGTCGTCATGCCACGCCATCTCTTCGGCGATGTTGTCGCGGAATGCCGCGGAATCGGCGAAGTAGAAGTCGAACTTCAGCAGATCGCGCAGCCGCATCGCCTGAGCCCAGAAAGCCTCGATGCGATCGTCTTCGGTGTGCCTGGCGTGCGCCAGGGCCAGTTCGACGATCGAGGTCTCCAAGAAGGCGTGGATGACCGAGTTCCGGTAGAACGCCGCGGCATGCTGCTTGTCGGGTGCGATGAGCCACACCGGCTCCCGCCCACTGTCGACGCGGGTGATCGGGTGCCCGTTGGACAGTGCGTCGACGGCCGCGCGGACCCCGTCGCGCGTGCGCAGCCGCAACGCACTCGTGGACACCGGGGTGTTCTTGCGGTCGAGGTAGTCCAGCGAGTCCTGCAACGTGTGGTGCAGTTGGCCGAGGGTGAGGGCCGCGCCGCGCGTGGTGAGCAGCAATGCGCACACCAAACCCGTCGCCGTCACCGGGGTCGCGCGCAGGATACGCCACGCGACTTCGAACGACATCTTTTGCAACGCAAGGCGTTTAGCGTCGTTGTCGTGGGTCAGCGTCCCGTGCGAAGGACCGAGGTACTGCCGCATCGAGACCGCTTCGGGGAAACGGACATAGATCTTGCCGTAGTTACGTTCGCCCTGGGCCTTGATGAAGTTGTACAGCCACAGCACGCCTTCCGGCGTTTTTTCTCCGCCGCGGGCGTAGGCGGCGTACTCAGCGGTCTCGTGCAACTGGTCGAAGCCGATCGAAACCGGTTGCAGCAGAATGTCTTCGCTGCGGCCATCCAGATAGGCATCGGCCACATACGACATCAGACCGAGCTTGGGTGGCAGCATCTTGCCGGTGCGCGAACGAGTGCCTTCGATGGACCAGCTCAGATTGAATCGCTTCTCGACGATGTAGCCGACGTATTCACGCAGCACATATTTGTAGAGCGGGTTGTTGGCGATGTCGCGACGGATGAAGATGACGCCGGAGCGCCGAAGTAACGGCCCCATCAATCCGAAGGACAGGTTGATACCGGCGAACACATGCACCGGCGGCAATCGGTTTTCCTGCATCGCGACCGGCACCACCGCGCCGTCGATGTAGGACCGGTGCGAGAACAGCAGCACCGCCGGATGAACTTCCAACCCGTTGCGCATCGCCGCGACCTGAAACGTGTCGTAGTCGATCGCCGGATCGAATCCGCGGCAAATCAGCTTGGCCAGAACAGAAACCAGGTCGACGGACACCCGGCTCCATCCGGTGGCCAATTCGTCGAGCATAGTGCCCGCTTCGTCGACGCTGGCGTCCGGAATCTTTTTCAGACCCTTGCGAAACCGGCTGGACGCCAAGATCTCTGGCTTCAGTAATCGCGGGGATTTGTACTGCGGCCCAAGGATCCGATACTCGGCGCGTTCCAACGCCAAAAGAGCACGGCGCGCGACGAAGTGGGCGAAATCGTGCTCGTTCTCCCCGACGGTGGTGTCGCGCCACTGCTGGCGGAGTTCGGAGATTTTGGCCGCCTCGCCGGCCACCACCCGGGCCCGGTGCCGATCCTTGCGCACGATGTGGCGCTGCCGACGTTGATTGGGGTGGTAGGGATCCCAACCGGGAAGCAACCCAGCCAGCTTCGCGGCCCTGCCGCGATCGGGTGCCGGTAGCCAGAAAACCCTGACCGGCACAATCGATCGGTCTTCTCCGGACTCGAGCTGATCCACCAGCAGATTCAGCGTCGTCTGCGGCGCGTCGCCCGGGGGCAGTTTGAGCACGTCGAACTTCACATCCGGATTCAGGGCTCGCTGCTGGCTGAGCCAATCCATCACCAACTGCGTTTCGACGCCGGACTCCATGGACGCCAACACCAGCGAATCTTGCGCGGTCAGGACTGCGCTGGTGTTTGCGGCCGGTTGTGTCACGTGCGCCCTCTGGGTCGAGACGTCGACTCAGTGTCACCGGGCTGGTCCGCGCCGGGCTGCGGCGCTTCACCGTCTTTTAGGGCGACCTCGGATTCATTCGGATTCGGCTGGGCCGGTTGTGATTTGGCCGCGGGCTTGGGCGCCGCTTTCTTGGGCCTGGCCTTCTTCGCGGGGGTCTTCTTTGCCGGGGCCTTGGTCCCGGTGGCCTTGGCGGCGGGCTTGGCTCGGGCCTTTTTCGCCACTTTCTTCTCGGCGTACAGATCGACCTCGGGCAGTTCGTCGACGGGCCAGTCGGCCAATGTGTCCAGATACAACTGGCGCACCTCGGCGATGCGATCCGACAGCGTCTCAACTGTCCAGTCCGTCACCGGAATCGGCGGAAACACCGCGACGTCGACAGTGCCCGGGTTGATCGTGACGGAGTTTCGGGCAGCGACGATCTCCGCATTCCGAATGACGATGGGCACGATCGGGATCCCCGCCGCCATCGCGAGACGGAACGGCCCCTTTTTGAAGGGCCCGACCTCGGTGGTATCGAGCCGCGTGCCTTCCGGAGCCATCAGAATAGAGAGCCCGTTCTTGGCTCTCTCTTCGACGGTGCGCATCGTCTCGAGCGCGGCGGCCGGATCGTCGCGGTCGATAAACACACCGTCCAACGCCTTACCGAGGAGCGCCATGATTGGGTTCTTTTGCAGTTCCTTCTTGGCCACCGCAACCCAGTTGTCACTCACCAGCGCACCGGCGATGACGGGGTCAACCTGGTTGCGGTGGTTATAGATAAAGACGGCCGGACGTTGCGCGGTCAGATTCTCTTTCCCGACGACATTGAGCTGTACTCCAGTGGTCGCGAGCACTGTCTGGGAAAAATTGGAGGTAAAGAAATTGGCGCCACGCCGCCGGCTACCGGTCAGCACACCCATCGCCACTGCGCCGGCCCCGACCGGGACAATCGAGCCGAGCCCGGCAAGCGTGCGCACCTGCCGGCGGAGACCCACCGGGCCGCGGCTGGAGAACCTCAGGATCGGCCAGCCACGACGCTTGGCGACGGCGGCCATCTTGCCTTCGGGATTGGTCGGCCGCGGATTGCCGACCAAGTACATCAGCGCGACGTCCTCGTCGCCGTCGGCGTAGAAGTAGCTGTCCTTGAGGTCGATACCGTTTTCTGCCGAAAATCGTTGTACTGCGGCGGCTTTGCCCGGGCCCCAGAGGATCGGCTCCACGACCCCGCCCGTGAGCAGTCCGTCCTCGTTGGTCTCGAACATGTTGGTGAGGGTGTTGGTGATTCCGAGAAAGCGCGCCACCGGATTGACCTGGATGGTCAGCGCCGACGAGCTGAGCACCACGGTGTGGCCGCGAACCACGTGCGCCCGCACCAGTTCCCGCATCTCCGGGTAGATGCGCGACTCGATCCGTTGCACGAAGAGCCGCTCACCGATCTCCTCCAGGTCGGTCAGCAGCCGCCCGGCCAGCGCCGCCGCGGCCTTACCGATCAGGTCTTCGAACTCGATGCGTCCGAGCGTGTGGTTCAGGCCGGCCTGAACCATGCTGAGCAGCTCCCCCACCCCCATATCGCGGCGCCGCAAGCGCTCCTGGGTGAGGATGACCGCGGTAAAACCCGCGACCAACGTCCCATCCAAATCGAAAAAGGCACCGATCTTGGGTCCGGCTGGACTCGCGAGGATCTCAGCGACCGAACCGGGCAACCGCAAATCCTTTGCCGGCGTTGACTTCTGGCTTTCTCCCGCGCCGCTCATGAACCCGACACCGATCGAGATGCCGCATCGGCTTGTTCGGTGAACGATGCCGGCACCGCACGCGGCGGCGGATCACCCGCCAGCGCGAGAATCTCGTCGAAGCCCTCCAACAGACATTGGGCGAACAACGCCTCCTTCTGCACGGCCGCCCTGTCATAGCGCACGGTGATGGTGCACCACCCCCCTCGTGAAATCAGTACTACCATCATCGCCACACCAGGTAGTGGGCCAATGCCATACTGCCGCAATACTTTTGCACCAGCAATATAGGTATCGCCCGGATAGACCGGAACATTGCTGGCCTGCACATCGGAGCCGACCACCGAGCCGGTGATCCCCTCCAGCACCGCCGACGGCAACACACTGAGCACCGGCGCCATAGATCCGATGATGTTCATCGCGGGCTCGTCACGGCGCTGGGTCATCTGGGCGCGAATCTTCTTCATCCGCGACACGGGATCGGCGGTGCCCAGCGGAGCCGCCAAGTTGACGCCGGTGAACCGATTGCCGCCGGCCGTGTCGGCGTCGGCCCGCAGGCTGACCGGCACCGCCATCGGTAGCGTGCTGATTGGCACGCCGAGTGCCTGGTGGTAGCGCCGCAGGGCGCCGGACAGACCCGCCAGATACGCGTCGTTGATCGAACCGCCACCGGCTTTGGCCGCCCTGTGCAAATCGGAGAGCGGGATGTCGATCGCTTCGGTACGCGACGCCAGGCTGCGCCGACGCAGCAGCGGCGAGGGCTCGGCGGCGCGGTTGATCACCCGCACACCGGAAACGGCGTAGTCCACGATCCCCGACACCGTTGACACGGGTTCCAGGATCGCCCGCCCGGCCGCGGAGACAGCCCCGGCCACCGCACCCGCGACGCCGCCGACGATCGCAAACGGCAGGCGGTTGAAGCCCTGGCGCATCAGATCGTTGGGTGACAGATCCTGCGGGATGGGCAGCGGCGGTGTCGGCCTGGCCGGCGGATCGCGCTCGAGGTCATAGATCTCGGCGAACATCTCCACACCGCCGACGCCGTCGGTGACCGCGTGGCTGACGTGCAGCAGCGTCGCGGCCTTGCCGTCGGGCAGACCCTCGACCAGTGTCGCCGTCCACAGCGGTCGCGAGATGTCCAGCGGCGACTGCAGGATCAGCTCGGCGAGATCGAACACCTCGCGCAGGGTGCCCGGCTCGGACACCTTGACCCGGCGGACGTGGAAGTCCAGGTTGAAATCGGGGTCCACCACCCAGCGCGGCGCGGCCGTCGGCAGCGTCGGCACGACAACCTTCTGCCGAAGCCGCAGCACCTTTCGCGACGCGTTTTCAAAACGGGTCCGGAACCGATCCCAGTCCGGGGTGGTGTCGAGCAGTTCCATGGCCATGATCCCCGACCGGGTCCGCGGATTCGCTTCGCCTCGATGCAGCAGATAGTCGACCGGCCCGAGCTCGTCGGACAATCGGACAGCCTCAACAGACTCAGCCATGATCATCCACTCGACGCGTCAACCTCGTCACCGCCGATCAAGCCTCCTGCCTCAGCTCCGCCAACCGGATAGACACACCAACGCTAGTCGCGTTGACGCGCTGGTGAAAGGCACGATTCGGTCGCTGCAGGCGTGCACCGGCTTGGCGGACCAAAGGTTGTGGCAGGCAGTTGATCCGCGCGACTCAGCTGGCCGACGGCGCCGAGAGCGGCCACGAGTCGAGCGCCGAGCTCTGCCGCCGTCCGCAAACGATGCCCAAGAAGTCGGCGACGGCGTTGGCGGCCAGCCGCGATCGGGCCGTGGACAGGATGTCGAAAGCGTGGTGGGCGTTGGCGAGCTCGGCGTGCGCCACGATCGGGGCTCCGGCGGCGCGCAGTGCCGTGCAGAACGTCCGGGCCTGGGCGCAGGGAACCAGCTCGTCTTTCTCACCGTGCAGCACGAAGAACGGCGGTGCCTCGGCGTGCACGTAGGAAATCGGCGACGCCGCCTCGAACGGCTCGGGTGTGTCGGCGTACCGAGCGCGCATCACGAACTGCTCGAGGAACGGCAGCATCAGTTCGTGCATGGTGTCGGCGTTGGTGAAGTCGTAGACCCCGTAGTAGGGCACTGCCGCCTGAACCGTGGTGTCGGCGTCTTCGAATCCGGGCTGAAACCGTGGGTCGTTGGGGGTCAGCGCGGCCAGCGAGGCGAGGTGTCCGCCCGCCGAGCCGCCGGTGATCGCGATGAAGCTGGGGTCACCGCCGTAGTCGGCGATGTTTTCGCGGACCCAGGCGATCGCCTGCTTCACGTCGATCAGGTGCGCCGGAAACGTGGAGCGCGGGCTCTTGCTGTAGTCGATCGACACGCAGATCCAGCCGAGTTCCACCATCCGGCTCATCAGTGTGTAGGCCTGGCCGCGTTTGCCGTTGACGGCCCACGCCCCGCCCGGGACCTGGATCAGCACCGGCGCGCGGCGGCCCGGTGCCATGTCATGACGTCGCCAGATGTCGAGCAGATTGTCGCGACCACGCGGACCGTACGAAATGTCCGAGGTTTCAGCGGCGTACCGGCGGTGTGGGCCGGGCCGGTTCAACAGCCCGCTGCGAGGCGCGCACTCCGATTCTTCGCACGCCGGATGGGAAACCTGGTCGGCGTAACCAGGCCCGAAAGAGTCCTCGAGAGCCGCGGTGAGCGTTTGCTCCGCGCGCTGTCCGGCCCAGGTGGCGCCCACGCGACCGATGGACGGGGCCGAGACGCGGGACAATGCGTGCCCGGTCACCACATGCGGGGGAAATTCCGTCGTCAACCAGCCGGCAAACCAGCCCAGGGCAAACGGTGAGCCGCGCAGCAGCAGGGCAGCCGCCCTGGAGGCACCCCTGGCATCAGCTACCAGGCGAAACGCTTGGGAACCCGCCCTCGCGTACCGCGCAGTCATACTCATGGCCACGCCCATTGAAACGGCACTCCTCGACGTTATGCACACGCCTCGTTGCGGTTAACAGCTGCTGACCAGCTGATGTTGTACGTGTGTCGAGGGTCAATACACTAACTGATTTCGGTAGCGGTGCAAGGCTTTTCGCGCGTGTCGTGTCGGCGAGTCGGGATAGTGCCCATAGTTGGATAGACTGACCTGCGCATTGCCTCCGTAGCTCAGGTGGATAGAGCAAGGGCCTTCTAATCCCTAGGTCGCACGTTCGAGTCGTGCCGGGGGCACCATTACCGGGCTGAGCAGCGGTATCAGGCGCGCAGGGAATCCACCAGCCGGTCGATCACTGCGCCGGCGTCGTCGCGTGCTTGCTTCGGATTGTCTGCACGAGCGATGTAGAGCGTTGCCTCTCGCAGCGCTCCCAGCATGGTCAATGCTGTCGCCTCGACCGGCTGCGGCGGGATGCGTCCGGACTCGATGGCGTCGGTGATCAGGCTCCTCACCAATCCGATGTTGTAACGCTGCCCGATCTCGCTCCAGCGTTCCCACCCCAGCACCCCGGGCGCGTCCATCAGCACGATGCGCTGGACCTCGGGGTCGGCGCAGGCGTCCAGCCAGAAGGCCGAGCCCAGGCGCATGATTTCGACCGGGTCAGTCTCCCCCGCAGCGGCGATCGACTCGCCCATTCGCGCGGCCATTTCGCCCTCGACCTTCTCGAACACCGCGGCGAACAACTCCGTCTTGTCGGCGAAGTGGTGGTAGAGGGCGCCGCGCGTCACCCCGGCATCGCGCACGATCGTTTCCATGGAAACATCGGCGAAGCCCGGCGATGCGAACAGCGGGCGGGCGGCGGCGATCAGCGCCTCACGCGTGTCGGCTGCGCGTTCGGCCTGTGTGCGGCGCTTTTCCTGCATCGAGCCCACGGTTTCATAAATACCGCATATTGCAGGGGGATCGGCGCCAACCGCGCCGCTCGTCAGAAGACCCGGAGCTTGCGGATCGTTTCCAGGGTCGACGAATCCCCGTCGGCGCGCACGCCCAAATCCTCCCAAGTGCCCCGCTGAGTCACCCACCGCACGAACGCCAAGGAATCGGTGGTGATGCGAGCGTCGACGTCCTTGCCGCCGCCGATGCTCAACGTTCGCGCACACAGTCCGCCGAGGCGCACCTCAACGGACTTCCCCATCGCGTCAAGGAGATTCGCATTCTGCTGCGGCAACGACGCCTCGATCCAGTCGAGCGTCGGAGCAAGTCGTAGCTCGTCGGCAGGCGGGGGTTCCCCGTCCAATGGCCCGTCGGGGGAAAACAGGTCGTACCGAAGATGAATGAACTCCTCGAAGGCGAAGGCAGTGGGCACCACCGAAGCGGGATAGGTACCGACATCGCCCAGTGGGACGTCGAAGTCCTGGTCCGCGACTGCGGCCAGCATCTCCAAGCCCTTCAGGCTGACCAGCTCATAGTCGGCCACCACCTGTTCGGGAGTCATCGAGCGACGCGAGTCGACGTAGAGGTCCGCCGCGCGTTCGGCAGGCAGTCCCCCCGGATCCGGCAAATTGGTCGGGTCGACGGCCAGCCAGAAGCTGCATGCCATGTGGGACACGAGGTCCTGCACCGACCAGCCCGGGCACCCACTTTCCTTGGCCCACAACGCCTCCGGCATCTGCGCGCACACCGCCAAGACGGCTTTGCGGTCCTCTTCGATCGCCCTCAGTGCACTGTTCATTCAAAACCCACCTCACTTATATACATACGGTATGTACTAACATACAGACCGTATGTATAGAGGGCAAGGGTATCGCTGACGAGGGGCCCGCGTTGGTCGCACAACTTGGGAAGTCTGCTTCGGTTGCGATATGTCAGCATTGGGACGTGAACGCCCGCCAACTCGCTTGTTCGTCGGGTGCTGCAGCGCTGACAACCTGCGCAACGCTGCTGGGCACACCGATCCCTATGGCCCCCGCGTCCGCCGCTCCATGCCCCGACGTCGAGGTGACGTTCGCCCGCGCCACCGACGAGCCGCCCGGTGTCGGTATGGTCGGCCAGCAATTCATCGATTCACTGCGCTCGCAGGTTCGCGATCGGTCCGTCGGGGTGTATGCGGTCAACTACCCCGCCGGCGCGGATTTCGCCCCGTCGGCATCCGCCGGTGGCAGCGATACACACGCTCATGTTCAGTCCATGGTCGCCAACTGTCCTAACACCAAGCTGGTGCTCGGTGGATATTCCCTGGGCGCCATGGCGATAGACCTGGCGACCATTGCCCGAGCACCGGTCGTGGGCTTGATTCCGGACATACTCACGGCGGACGAGGCTAATCACGTCGCCGTCGTCGCCACCTTCGGGAATCCGTCGGACAGATATCTAGGGGCGCCGATGAGCGAGGTCAGCCCGTGGTACGGCGCCAAAGCTATTGACCTGTGCGCACCCGGCGATCCGGTGTGCACGCCGGGCGGGGCCCTGGCGCTGCCTTCGCACGACGAGCTGTTTTCTCCGGTGCACCTGTCGTACGCGCAGTCCGGGATGCCCGGTCAAGCCGCGACTTTCGCGGCGGGCCATCTCTGACAGGCTGGCTGCCCTACGTGTGATTGCCTGGGCTGGCGGCAACGGCTGACCAGGCGTCTTCCGCTTGGTGCAGCTGATGAGGCACAATCGCGCTGGTGACGACTCCGCAAGGGCCCCCGGGCGGCGACCCATCCGAAGGGGCTCGTCCGCCCAGGCCGGGCGGCCCCGCCAATCAGCCTGCGCCCCCGCGGCCTCAGGACCCTGGGCGGCCGTCCGAATCAGAGACTCGCCGAATCCCCCTGCGCGACGTTCCGCAGCAGCCACCCAGCCGTAACGCCCCCCGGCAGCCGCGGCCTGGCCCTGCGCCGGGTCAGCGACCGCAGCCACCGGGGCCTCCGCCGCAACCACCGGGGCCCCCGCAAGGTCGACCACCGCAGCCACCGGGTCGACCACCGCAGCCACCGGGACCCCCGCCGGGTCGGCCTCCGCAACAGCCGGGGCTGCCGCCGAACGTCCACGCGCAACAGCCCGGCCCCCCGCCGCCGCAGCAGCCCGGTCCCCCTCAGCAGGAATGGCCCACTACCCAGCTGGCCCCGCCGTCGCCGTCGAAGGACACACCGCCGTCGACCAAGAAGCGCGGCTTTTTCCGCAAGAAGCGGTCGATCGCCTTGATCCTCGGCATCGTGGTGGCCGTCGTGGTCGCCGCTCTGGTCGGCGGCGAGTTCTATGCCCGCAACCAGGCGCGCAGCAAGGTGGCGAACGCCGTGCAGTGCGAGGTACAGGACAGCGCGACCGCCTCCTTTGCCACGGCGCCGCCGGTCCTGTGGCAGTTCATCACCAAGCACTACCCCGACATCGCCGTCCAGACCGGGGGCAACCAGATCCGCGACGCCAAGGGCATGAAGGTCAGCATCGATATTCGGAATATCCGCCTCAACCAAACCAGCAACTCCGCGGGCACGATCGAGTCGTTGAACGGCACGATCACCTGGTCGTCAGACGGCATCAAGCAGTCGATCCAGGACGCCATCCCGATGATCGGCAGTTTTGTCACCGGCGAGGTGACCACCAACCCCAGCGACGGCACCGTTTCGCTGAAGGGCCTGCTGGACAGTGCCACCCTCAAGCCGCAGATCGTCAACAACGGGGTCTCGCTCCAGGTGGTCAGCCTGAGCGCGCTGGGCTCCAACATGTCGACGGACAGCGTGCAAAAGAACCTCGACGACCTCACCTCGAAGGCCACCAAGAACTATCCGCTGGGCATCCACGCCGACAGCGTCAAGGTCACCGATAGCGGTATCGAAGCGACGTTCTCTACCAGCAACGCCACCATCCCGGCCGGCGGCGGCCAGGACGCCTGCTTCGCCAACTTCTGACGCCTACGGAGGCGGGGGCGGCCCCGGCGGAGGTGGCGCGCCGGGCGGTGCACCGGGATCCGGCGGCGAGTCGGGATACGGCGGCGGCCCGCCCGGCACCGGGTGCGCGCAGTCGGGCAAAAAGATGAGGGTGCCCCCCACCATCGTAAAAGTAATCCCGCACGCCAGCGGCACCACAGCGGGTGTATCCACTGCCCCAATCAGGACAGCCACTATTGCAGTGATCAGCGCTGGCCGAATCAGATGGGGAACAAACTTCAACGCTCCCCCGCCCGGCATTCGGTGCATCCGGAGTCGTCTCGCGGTCGGATCGGCCATCCCCAAGCCTGAAATAGGCGACGCCAAAACGCAACTCGAAAAAACCCCTGGAATCGCCCCGACGGGCGGCTACTCGTAAACCCGTTGCCGGACAGCAACTTTCCGACTTACGGGCGGCCCGTGCGTTCCCGGTGCTTGCACCCCGGCCAGCAGCAAGGCCGGCGCTGCCCTTCCTCCAGCTCCTCCTGGGTCCGGCGAATGCGGCGCTGTCGCGTCGCCTGTTGCTTGGCGTCCTCGACCCAGCAGATGAACTCGTTACGCGCCAACGGCGTGATGTCCTTCCACGCCGACAGTGCGGTCGAATTGGCGATCAGTGCCTCGCGCAGGTCTGCGGGCAGCTTGTGCACCACCCCGCCCGGTACTTGGTTGCCGCTCACCCCGCCAGATTAGCCACCGGTTACGACCCGAGCGGGTACTGCCAGACCAGGCCGCGGTTGCCGTTCGCCATCCGGTCGCACTTCATCATGTGCCCATCGGCGTCGCGCAAGGCGGCGTGCCGCGTCGAGCACGGCTGGTCCTGCGCGGGCGGGTTGGCAGCAGCGACACCGATGCCGACCGCCGTCGGGCCCACCGCGAACGCCGAGAAGATCGCCCACCGGATCGCCTGCGATTTGGTGGTGATGGTGGTGGTCATTGATTGCCCCCTCGTCGTGGTGTCGTTCGCTGGTGTTTTCAGCATCGGCAACGGGGCTTGAGGGAACCTCTACGAATTCTTGGAGCGCGGCCCCCAAGTACCCTTTAGCTCGCCCGATGACGTCGCCGACCGCGGAGGTGCCCGATGGCCCAGTCCGATTTCGTCCTGTTCAGCGTGGACAATCGCGTCGCGCTCATCACCGTCAACGACCCCGATCGGCGCAACGCGCTGACGGGCGAGAGCTCGGCGCAGCTGCGCGCGGCCGTCGAGCGGGCCGAAGCCGATCCCGGCGTGCACGCCGTCGTGGTCACCGGGGCGGGCAAAGCATTTTGCGCCGGCGCCGACCTGAGCGCCCTGGGCGCCGCGGGGGCCGGAGCCGCGGAATCGGGTCTGCAGCAGCTCTACGACGGCTTCATGGCCGTGGGAAGTTGCACGCTGCCCACCATCGCCGCCGTCAACGGCGCGGCGGTCGGCGCGGGCCTGAACTTGGCGCTGGCCGCCGACGTGCGCATCGCCGGGCCCGGCGCACTGTTCGACCCCCGTTTCCAGAAGCTGGGGCTACACCCCGGCGGCGGTGCGACCTGGATGCTTCAGCGGGCGGTGGGCCCGCAAGTCGCTCGCGCGGCCCTGCTGTTCGGCATGCGCTTCGACGCCGAATCCGCGGTGCGGCACGGATTGGCGCTCACCGTTGCCGAGGATCCCGTCGCCGCGGCATTGGAGCTTGCTGCCGGACCGGCGTCGGCTCCGCGCGAGGTGGTGCTGGCCACCAAGGCCAGCATGCGTGCCACGGCCAGTCCGGGGTCGCTGGACAACGAACACCACGAATTCGCGATGCGCACCGAACTGGGGCCGCAGGTGAGCTCGCTCCAGTCACCGGAGTTCGCCGACCGTCTGGCCGCCGCACGGCGCAAGTAAGGCTTAAGCGCCGGGTTCGCTCACCACGCTGTCGGGCTGGGCTTTCATCCGAAACGCGGGGTCCAGTCGGCGGACTGCGAAGATGAACGTCACGGCGATCAGCGGCGCCAGAGCGCCGTAAATTGCTGCGGGAGTTGCCATTTCGGCGCTATTGAGCAGTTGCGGGCTCAGCGCCACACTCAGCGCCACCACGGTGTTGTGCAGCCCCACTTCCAGACTGATGGCAATCGCCTGCGGTGGGCCCAGGCGCATCACGCGTGGCACCAGGTAACCGACCATCAGGCTGACGGCGCAGAAGGAGACAACCGCCCCACTGAGCACACCGAAGTTGTGCCAGAGCGTCGTCCGTCCCCCGGCGATGGCGGCGACGACGGCGAGGATCAGCAGCGCAGCCGCGAGTATCTTGACGGGCCGTTGCAGTCGCAGAGCCAGCTTGGGGAACCGGTGGCGTACCGCGATGCCGATCGTGGTGGGAACGAGCACCAGGGCGAAAACCGTGACGAACTTGTCCAGCTGCAGCGGAATGAAACGGCCCTCGCCGAGGAACCAGGTCATCGCTGCCGCCAGGATCGCCGGTAGGGCGACGACCGACAGCGCGGCATTGATCGCGGCAAGCGTGAGATTGAGCGCCAGATCCCCGTTGAACAGATGACTGAGGATGTTCGCCATCGTCCCGCCCGGAGTGGCGGCCATCAGCATCAGTCCGACCCGCCAGATGCGGCTCGAGGTGAAAGGCTTCGGCGATCAACAGGCACAGGGCCGGCAGAACCAACGACTGGCAGATCAGTGCAACCGTCAGCGGTCGCCGCAGGGTGGCGGCCCGCTTGAAGTCGGCCACGGTGAGCGTCAGGCCGAGGGCGAGCATGACCACAGCGGCGACCAACGGGAAGTACTGGTTGCCCATAACGCTCCACGGTGTCGTTGCGCGGCCGCCGTCAGCAGCTATCTGCCCGGCGCGCAACCAGCAGGCGGACATCAAGCAACCGTCACAGTTGCGGCGTACATACCGGCGTGGCCACACGTCGGCTCGAATCACGGTGAGTGAATCGCGGGGCAGAAGCCGTCGGACGATAGCTCAAAACCCCTGAAACCCTAAGGGCTTCAGGGGTTTTGAGAACAGGAATGCGTCAGGATGCCGATTTGATTGAAATCTGGTCGACTTGCACGGCTCCCGCCGGCTGGCCGCAGGCTCCCATGATGTAGGTGTGCGCAGACGTGCCCGCAAGGGAGTTGGGATCCCACGAAGTGTGAGTGGACGTGCCGTAGAGGGTGTAACTACCGTCTGCGCAACTGACGTTGCTCATCGAGTCCATGACCCACTGACCGTCGACCAACCGGGCTTGGCTAGCGCCCAGCCCGGCTTTTATCCAAAGACATCCGTCACCGCAGGAGTTGACGGACCAACTGTTGTCAATGGTTTTGCCGCTTGGCGTTGTCACGGTCTCGGTGTAGTCGCCGCTCATCGTCGGCGTAGCCCATGCTGTGCCAGCTGAACCGACAGCTAAACCGACACAGATAACGGTTGCGGCGAAGCCCCGCGCCATGGTCATGATCTCGTTCCTTCCGTGGAGCCAGTCAGTTCAGCGAGCAACTGCTATTGCTGGTCAAAGATTACGACAGATTTGCGGGCCGGGCGGCCGCAAATGTTTCGGCTCTTTTGCGATCTCGTTAATACCCGAAAATGCGGGGTACGCAGTACGGCGACGCTATTTGACGGTGTAACCCGCCGCCACCGCCGTTTCATCAGCCGAATTTCAACTGCGGTCTGTTTTGGTGCCCCGTGCCACCACACTCGTGAGTGCAGGACCGGCTCAACTCCTAGGCGGATTCTCCGGCTCGCCGCACCAGTACTGCCGCGTGCTTGAGCACCGGCGAGTCGACCATCTGCCCTTCGAAAGCGAACACCCCGCGCTCGTTGTCCGCCGCCGCCAATACCCGTCGCGCCCAGTCCAGCTTCTCGTCAGTGGGCCGAAAGGCCTTGCGCACCACCGGTACCTGAGTCGGATGAATGCAGACCGTGCCGGCGAAGCCCAGCGCCACCGCGTCTTCGGCCTCGGCCCGTAGACCGTCGAGGTCGCCGATGTCCAGATACACCGCGTCGAGCGCGACCAGGCCGAAGGCGTTTGCCGTGAGCAGCGCCGTGGACCGCACGTGATGGGCGACGTCCCGGTAGGTGCCGTCGGCCTTGCGGCTGGAGCTGCCGCCGAGCGTGGCGACGAGGTCCTCGGCGCCCCACATCAGCGCCACCGCGCCCTGCGCCGCCGCGATTTCGGTCGCGAACACCGCCCCGCGTGGCGTCTCCAGCAGCGCGATCACCTCGCGCGGCGCCAGTGCGGTCACCTGCGCCGCCGATTCGGTCTTGGCCAGCATCACCGTCGTATAAGCGGTGCCGGCCAGCGCCTCGAGATCGCGGGGGTATTCCTCGGTGTCGGCCGCGTTGATCCGCACCACGGTGCGCTCCGGGTCCAGCGGGGTGTCTTGCAACGCCTTGCGGGCGGCCGGCTTGTCCGACTCCGCAACCCCGTCCTCGAGGTCGAGGATCACCACGTCCGCAGCGGCGGCGGCCTTCGCGAAACGCTCGGGGCGATCGGCCGGGCAGAACAGCCACCCGGGGCCGGCTGCGGCCAGGTTCATCGGGGCTCCTCCCCGCTTGTTTCGGAGGCTGGTCGCTTTTGCACCAGGGTGGTGCGGACCGCGCGCGCAACGATATCGCCGTGCTGGTTGCGCCCGGTGTGCTCGAGGGTGACGATGCCTTCGCCGGGCCGGCTCTTCGACTCGCGCTTGCCGCTGCACACGGTCTCCGCGTACAGCGTGTCGCCGTGAAAGACCGGCTTGGGGAAGGACACCTCCGAGAAGCCGAGGTTGGCCACGATGGTGCCGAGCGTCAGCTGGGTAACCGACAGCCCGACCAGCGTCGAGAGGGTGAACATCGAATTCACCAGCCGCTCGCCACGGAAGCCCGGTTGCTCGGCCGCCCACGCCGCGTCGAGGTGCAGCGACTGGGTGTTCATGGTCAGCGTGGTGAACAACACGTTGTCCGCCTCGGTGACGGTCCGACCCGGCCGGTGCAGGTAAGTCGTGCCGATCTCGAATTCCTCGAACCACAAGCCGCGCTGGACAACCGACTTGCCTTCGGTCATGACAGCCCCAGCGACCGCGCGATGAGCATCAGCTGCACTTCGGTAGTCCCTTCGCCGATCTCGAGGATCTTGCTGTCGCGGTAGTGTCGCGCCACCGGATACTCGTTCATGAAGCCGTACCCCCCGTGGATCTGGGTGGCGTCGCGGGCGTTGTCCATCGCGGCCTCCGAGGAGATCATCTTGGCGATCGCCGCATCCTTTTTGAAAGGCTTGCCCGCCAACATCTTTGCCGCAGCATCGTAGTATGCCGTGCGGGCGACGTGTGCCCGCGCCTCCATCCGCGCGATCTTGAAGCTGATCGCCTGATAGGAACCGATCGGCTTGCCGAACGATTCGCGCTCCTTGGCGTACTTGACGCTCTCGTCGACACATCCCTGCGCCACCCCGGTCGCCAGTGCGGCGATCGCGATGCGGCCTTCGTCGAGAATGGACAAGAAGTTCGCGTAGCCGGTTCCGCGGGCTCCCAGCAGATTCTCCTCGGGGACGCGGGCGTCGGCGAAGGTCAATGGGTGGGTGTCCGAGGCGTTCCAGCCGACCTTGTTGTAGACCGGCTCGACGGTGAATCCCTTTGTGCCATTGGGCACGATGATCGTCGAGATCTCCTTCTTGCTATCGCCGACGGTCCCGGTGACCGCGGTGACGGTGACCAACGAAGTGATGTCGGTGCCGGAGTTGGTGATGAATTGCTTGGCGCCGTTGATCACCCATTCGCCGTCTTCCAGCCGGGCGGTGGTGCGCGTGCCGCCGGCGTCGGAACCCGCACCCGGCTCAGTCAGCCCGAAGCCGGCCAGCGCCCGTCCCGCCACCAGTTCAGGCAGCCACTTCTGCTTCTGCTCCTCGCTACCGAACCGGTAGATCGGCATCGCGCCCAACCCGACGCCGGCTTCCAGCGTGATCGCCACCGACTGGTCGACCTTGCCGAGCTCCTCGAGGGCCAGAGCCAGCGCGAAGTAGTCGCCGCCCATGCCGCCGTACTCCTCCGGGAATGGCAGCCCGAACAGCCCCATGTCCGCCATCTTGGCGACCACTTCGTACGGAAAGCTGTGCTCCTCATCGTGTTTGGCTGACACCGGAGCCACGACGGTGCGCGCGAAATCGGCGACGGTGGCGCGAAGGTCTTCGTATTCCTTGGGTAGCGTCCCCGCGGTAATCGTTGTCGTCATGATCCTCTAATCCTTGCTTTCTTCTTCAGTCTGGGACCAGGCGGGCCAGCACTTGGTCGACCGTCACCTGATCGCCGACCGACACCAGTAGTTCCACGCGGCCCGAAACCGGTGCGGCCAGTGAGTGTTCCATCTTCATCGCCTCGACGACCACGACGACGTCGCCCTCGGACACCTCGGCGCCGGAGTCGACCTGTACGGCGATCACACTGCCGGGCATCGGGCTGAGGACTTCGGCCTGTCGGTCGTCGGCCGCGCGGTGAATCTTGGTCTCCTCGGCCTCGCGTAGATGCCAGGCTCCCCGCTCATCGGCGATCCACAGGTGGCGGTCGGCCTCCGCCCAATGGTAGTCGCGGCGCAGCCCATCCAGCGTCACGTTCATGATTTGCCGCTCGACTTCCACACTGGCCGAATGAGTTTCGCCGTCACCGACCTGCACCGTGGCGGCCGTCGGCAGGCCGGACACCGAGACCGTCTCGGTGCGCAGCGGGGTGCGCATCGCGGTGCGCACCGGCGCGGCATCACCGCCGACGCGCCAGCCGGACGGCTGCGCCCACACGTCGCCCTGGGCGCGACGGGCCAACGCCCACTGGCGGTACAGACCGCCCGCGGCCAGCACGTCGTCGGGCGCCGGCAGCGGCACGAAGTCGGGCAGCCGCTCCTCGAGCAGCGCGGTGTCCAGGTCACCGGCGCGCACTCGTTCGTCGGCAAGCAGAAAGCGCAGGAATTCGATGTTGGTCTGCACGCCCAGGATCGTCGTCTGCGCCAATGCGCGGTCGAGTTCGGTCAGTGCCTCGGCGCGATCGGCTCCGTGGGCGATCACCTTGCTCAGCATCGGGTCGTAGTCGCTACCCACCACGGTGCCCGCCAGCAGCGACGAGTCCACTCGCACAGCGGGACCCGAGGGTTCGAAGACGTCGAGCACCCGACCGCCGGTGGGCAGAAATCCCCGCCCCGGATCCTCCGCGTATATCCGAGCTTCGATCGCGTGCCCGCGCAGCTCGATGTCGTCTTGGGCGAACGCGAGCTTCTCGCCGGCGCCCACGCGCAGCTGCCACTCGACGAGGTCCAACCCGGTGATCGCCTCGGTGACCGGGTGTTCCACCTGCAGGCGGGTGTTCATCTCCATGAAGAAGAACTCGTCGGGCCGCTCGGCAGAGACGATGAACTCCACCGTGCCGGCCCCGACGTAGTCCACGCTGCGGGCGGTGTTGCAGGCCGCGGTCCCGATCCGCGCACGCGTCTCCGGGTCCAGCAACGGCGAGGGCGCTTCCTCGATGACCTTCTGGTGGCGCCGCTGCAGGCTGCACTCACGCTCGCCGAGATGCACCACGTTGCCGTGGCCGTCGGCAAGCACCTGCACCTCGATGTGCCTGGGCCGCAACATGAATCGCTCCAGGAACAGCGTGTCGTCGCCGAACGAGGACGCGGCCTCCCGCCGCGCGCCGACCAGCGCTTCGGGCAGCCGGGCCGGGTCCTCCACCAGCCGCATGCCCTTGCCGCCACCGCCGGCCGACGGCTTGATCAACACCGGATAGCCGACCTCGGCGGCCGCGGCGACGAGCTCGTCATCGGTCAGCCCCGATTTCGCCACTCCGGGCACCACCGGCACGTCGAAGGCCGCGACTGCGTTCTTGGCGGTGATCTTGTCGCCCATCACCTCGATCGCGCGGGCCGGCGGACCCAGGAACACCACTCCGGCGCGCTCACACGCGGCAGCGAAATGTGCGTTCTCGGAAAGGAACCCGTAGCCCGGGTGGATCGCCTGCGCTCCGGTGCGCGCCGCGGCGTCGAGCACGTGCGAGATATCGAGGTAGCTCTCGCGCGCTGGTGCCGGTCCCAGTCGCACCGCGGTATCGGCTTCCTGCACGTGCCGAGCGGCTGCGTCGGGATCGCTGTAGACGGCCACGGACCGGATCCCCAGCCGGCGTAAGGTCCGGATCACCCGGACCGCGATCTCGCCGCGGTTGGCCACTAGCACGGTCTCGAACATCACACTCACATCCGGAAGACGCCATAGGAGACCGGCTCTAGGGGCGCCTGGGCGCACACCGAAAGAGCAAGTCCAACATAGGTTCTCGTATCGGCTGGGTCGATGATCCCATCGTCCCAGAGCCGGGCCGTCGAGTAGTACGGGTTGCCCTGGTCCTCGTACTGGGCGCGAATCGGCGCCTTGAACGCGTCCTCCTCGTCTGCCGACCAGGGTTTGCCCGCCGCGCTGAGCTGCTCGCCACGCACCGTCGCCAGCACGGAGGCGGCCTGCTCGCCGCCCATCACCGAGATCCGGGCGTTGGGCCACATCCACAGAAAGCGTGGCGAGTAGGCCCGGCCGCACATCGAATAGTTGCCCGCGCCATAGGATCCGCCGATCACGACGGTCAGCTTGGGCACCCGGGCACAGGCCACCGCGGTGACCATCTTGGCGCCGTGCTTGGCGATGCCGCCGGCCTCGTAGTCGCGGCCGACCATGAAGCCGGCGATGTTTTGCAGGAACAGCAGCGGGATCTTGCGCTTGTCGCACAGCTCAATGAAATGTGCTCCCTTGAGCGCGGATTCGCTGAACAGCACGCCGTTGTTGGCGATGATCCCGACAGGATGGCCGTGGATGCGCGCGAAGCCGGTCACCAGCGTCTTGCCGTATTTGGCTTTGAATTCGCTGAATTCGCTGCCGTCGACGACCCGCGCGATGACCTCGTGCACGTCGTAGGGCACCCGCGGGTCCGGGGGGACGACGTCGTAGAGCTCGGTCTGCGCATGCTTGGGCTCGACCGGGGCCCGCACTTCCCACGGGCTGGGCTCGCGCGGACCGAACGTCGCCGCGATCGCCCGCACGATGCGCAGTGCATGCTCGTCGTCGTCGGCGAGATGGTCGGTGACACCGGAGACGCGCGAATGCAGGTCGCCGCCGCCGAGGTCTTCGGCCGAAACGATCTCTCCGGTAGCGGCTTTGACCAGTGGCGGGCCGCCGAGGAAGATCGTGCCCTGCTCGCGGACGATCACGGCTTCGTCGCTCATCGCGGGCACGTAGGCGCCGCCCGCTGTGCAGGAGCCGAGCACCGCGGCCACCTGGGGAATTTCCTTGGCGCTCATGGTCGCCTGGTTGTAGAAGATTCGCCCGAAGTGCTCGCGGTCGGGGAACACTTCGTCTTGGCGGGGCAAAAAGGCGCCGCCCGAGTCGACCAGATATATGCACGGCAGGCGATTCTGCAACGCGACCTCTTGGGCGCGCAGGTGCTTCTTGACCGTTATCGGGTAGTAGGTGCCGCCTTTGACCGTGGCGTCGTTGGCGACGATCACACACTCGCGCTCCGACACCCGCCCGATGCCGGTGATGATCCCAGCGCCGGGAGATTCGTCGTCGTACATCCCGTTCGCGGCCAGCGGGGTCAGCTCCAAAAACGGACTGCCCGGATCGAGCAGCCGGTCCACCCGCTCGCGCGGCAACAACTTGCCGCGGCTGACGTGACGGTCCCGCGCCCGCTCATTGCCGCCCAGTGCCGCGGCCGCCAGCTTGGCGTTCAACTCATCGACCAGCCGACGGTGCTCATCGGCGAACGACGCTGCGGCCGTCACGGAAGCCTCCTAGCCGTCGGGCGGTCCACCCACTTCAGTTAATGCTCATTAACTGGGGCTGAGAATACCAGCGGTCACGCCGCCGCGTCCAGGGACCGCCGTTAGCTGAAAGTGAGTTAATCGCGAATAACTCATGCTATGTTAGTGACGATTAACCGAAACTTCCGGATGTAGGCGAGGGGCCGTCAATGACAGCGTCCACCCCGGAAACTTCGCCCGGTCAATCCGATACGCCGAATCGCCGCAGCCAGTTGAAATCCGACCGGCGATTCCAACTCCTTGCCGCTGCCGAACGGCTCTTTGCCGAGCGCGGGTTTCTCGCGGTGCGACTCGAAGACATCGGTGCCGCCACCGGGGTCAGCGGCCCGGCCATCTACCGGCACTTCCCCAACAAGGAGTCGATGCTGGTCGAGTTGCTGGTCGGGATCAGCGCCCGGCTGCTGGCCGGCGCCCGCGATGTCACCGCCGGGAGCACCGATGCGGCCGGTGCGCTGGACGGCCTGATCGATTTTCACCTCGACTTCGCGTTCGGCGAGCCCGACCTGATCCGCATCCAGGACCGCGACCTGGCACACCTGCCGGTGGCCGCGGAACGGCAGGTACGCAAAGCGCAACGCCAATATGTAGAGGTCTGGGTCGGCGTGCTGCGCGAGCTGGACCCGGCGCTGGCCGAAGCCGATGCCCGGCTGGCGGCGCACGCGGCATTCGGCTTGCTGAACTCGACGCCGCACAGCATGAAGGCGGCGGAAAAGCCGGCCCGCGCGGCGCGGTCGCGCGCCGTCATGCGAGCCATGACCGTCGCCGCCCTGGGTGCCGGGGGCCAGCTCCGCTGAATCGGGCGTCATCGACAGAATCCACGCCCAGCCGCTCGGCTTAGGTACCCTGCAAACTGTGAGGTGGACATGAACGATCCACGTCGACCCGAGCGGTTTAGTCCCCTTCAAGCGGGGTCCGAACCGACCGGGCCGATTGGCCCGCGGAACGCGCCGCTCGCTGATCCGGCCTACGCCGACCAAGCGCCCTACGCGCCTACTTACGGCGGGTATGCACCCCAATGGGCGCCGGGTCTGAACGAGACCAACCCCACCGAACGGCTACCGGCCTACTGGCAGCAAGACCAGCTGCCGCCGGGTGGGCTGCCTCCCGATGGCAATGCTCCCCCGCCGCCAGACGGTCCGAGATCGCCCCGATGGTTGCTTATCGGCGCCGGCGCTGCGGTGGTGCTTGTCGTCGCACTGTTGATCGCGCTGATCCTCACCAACGGCGCGATCAAAACCCAGACCGCCGTGCCGCCGTTGCCTGCCATGCCCGGATCAAGTGCGCAGAGCCCGACGCCCAGCCCGTCGACGCGGACGACGCCGCCGTCGCGCACCGTCCTACCGGTGCCGCCGCCCAGCGGCGCGCCCGGGCCCACCGGCACCCCGGGCGCGATGCAAAACGTCGTCTACAACGTCAACGGCGATGGTCGCGCGATCAGCATCACCTACTGGGATACCGGCGACGTCATCCAGACCGAATTCAACGTCGCGCTGCCCTGGAGCAAGCAGGTCAGCCTGTCGCAGTCGGCCGCCCATCCGGCCAGCGTCACGATCATCAACATCGGCCACAACGTCACCTGCACGGTCACCGTGGACGGGGTGCAGATGCGCCAGCGCGTCGGGGCCGGCATCACCGTCTGCGACGCCGGAGGGCGCTAAGCCAGTTCGACCGGGGACGGCTCGACCGCGGTGGCGTGCCGTGGCGGGACACGGACCACCAGCATCGCGAGCAGTCCGGCGATCAGCACCAGCGATATCCCGCCCAGCCCGGCGCGGACGGCGCCGAAGACGTCGACAAACACCGAGAACAGCCACGGCGCCACGAACGCGACCGCCCGGCCCGTCATCGTGTACAGCCCGAACACGACGCCTTCCCTGCCGTTGGTGGCCATCTGCAACAGCAGGGCACGCGCCGAGGACTGCGACGGCCCGATGAACAGGCACAGCAGCAGCCCGCACACCCAGAAGGCGACCGGACCGTAGAGCACCATCATGGTGAGCGTGATGGCGATGATCGCCACCAGAGACCCGACAATGACGGGTTTGGACCCGATCCGGTGATCGACGAAGCCGCCCGCCACCGCGCCGACGGCGGCGACCACGCTGGCCGCCACCCCGAATATCAGCACGTTGGCCTGCGAGATGCCGTACACGTTGACACCCAGCACGGCGCCGAAGGCGAATATCGCCGCAAGCCCGTCGCGGAAGAGGGCGCTGGCGCCGAGGAAATAGACCAGGTTGCGGTCGCGCCGCCACTCCGCGGAGATTTCGGTCCACAGCTTGCGATAACCGCCGAGCATGGTCGTCGGCCGGTGCACCTCGCCGGTGTCGGGCAGCCGGTGGGCGACGAAGAGCAACGGCAACGCCAGCACCGCCAGCCACGCCGCGGCGGCCAGCATGGCCTCCCGGACGTAGAGCCCGTCGGCCACGGGCACTCGCAGCAGCCCACGCACCGCGTCGGGGCCGGATCCGGAGCCGGCGATGAAGCCCGTGTAGATCAGCAACAGCAGCAGGACGCTGCCGAGGTAGCCCGCCGCCCAGCCCAGGCCGGAAATCCGGCCGGCCGTCTGCGGGGTCGAGAGCTGACGCAGCATGGCGTTGTACGGGACGCTGGCCAGGTCGCCGCATGCGGCCGTAGCACCCAGCAGCGCCAACCCGGCCCACAGGTAGCCGGGCCGATCGTGGATCAGGAACATCGCGCAGGTCAGCGTTACCGCCAGGCCGGTCAGCACGCTCAGCGCCACTCGTCTGCGATGCGGTGATTCCACCCACACGCCGACCAGGGGTGCCAGCAGGGCGACCGTCAGCCCGGCGAGCGCACCCGCGCGGCCCAGCCAACTCTCCGGCGTGGTACTGCCGGCTATGCCGACTCCCACGCTGCTGGTCAGGTAGACGGAGAACACGAATGTCGCCACGATCGCGTTCAGACCCGTTGACCCGCAGTCCCACAGTGCCCATGCGGCCACCCGGGATCGCGCGATCGTGCCCGCGCCCGCTTCCGGCTGACCCATGCTCGGCACTCTATTTGTTGAGCGGACGCACCGCCGCGCCCGGCCGCGCCGCGGTTGCGGTTGTTGTCGGAGAAATTTGGCGGCTGTCTACGATTGGCGCATGCCGGTACCCGCTCCCAGCCCCGATGCGCGCGCCGTCGTCACTGGAGCTTCGCAAAACATCGGCGAAGCGCTGGCCACGGAACTGGCCGCGCGCGGGCATCACCTGATCGTCACCGCACGACGCGAAGACAAGCTCAAGGACCTTGCCGGGCGGCTAGCCGACAAGTACGGCGTCACCGTGGAGGTGCGGCCCGCCGACCTCGCCGACCCGGCGGAACGCGCCAAACTGTGCGACGAGTTGGCGGCCCGCAACATCTCCATCCTGTGCGCCAACGCGGGTACCGGAACGTTCGGCCCGATCTCCGGCCTCGACCCGGAGGTGGAAAGGGCCCAGGTGCAACTGAATGCCGTGGCGGTGCACGACCTTACGTTGGCGGTGCTGCCGGGGATGGTCGAACGTGGGGCGGGCGGCATCTTGATTTCGGGTTCGGCGGCGGGCAATTCGCCGATCCCCTACAACGCGACCTATGCCGCCTCAAAAGCATTCGTCAACACCTTCAGTGAATCGTTGCGCGGTGAACTGCGCCGCTCGGGTGTGCACGTCACGCTGCTGGCGCCGGGCCCGGTACGCACCGACCTGCCTCAGGACGCCGAGAGGTCACTGGTGGAACGGCTGGTGCCGGACTTCCTGTGGATCTCGACGGAGCACACCGCCCGCATCTCGCTGGATGCGTTGGAGCGCAACAAGATGCGCGTCGTTCCGGGCTTGACCTCCAAGGCGATGTCGGTCGGGAGCGGGTATGCCCCCCGCGCGATCGTGGCGCCGATCGTCGGCAGCTTCTACAAGAAGCTCGGCGGCGGGTAACGCCAATTTAAGGCGGGGGCCCGCGAGCCTAACCTGGCTGCGAAAATCCGCCCGAGATTTCGCAGTGCCGTTAGGCTCGCGACCAAAGGCCGCTGCCTACGTCACTTACCGCGGCGGCGGCCGGTACCGAAGATGCTTTTCACCGCTTCGCGAATCGCGGTGTTGATGCCGCTCTTCACGGTCGGATTCTGCAGCACTTCCTCCCACATTGCCGGGCCCTTCGGTTCGGCCGGCGCGGGCATGGGCGGTATGTCGTAGGGGTCCGGATACGGCACGGGGTCGTTTTTCCCCTGCGGCGGCGGGGCCTGCGGTGACGGTGGGGCCGGTTGCGGCGCTTCGAGTTCCGATGGCTGCTGGATCGTCTGACCGTATTTGGCCTGCAGTGGACTGGATTTGGCCGCCGCGGCGATCGCGTCGGTGCCGATGGCGCCCATCAGCGACCGCGGCACCCGCATGCGCGTCCAGGCAACCGGCGTCGGTGCCCCCTTTTCCGACAGCACGGTGACGACGGCCTCGCCGATTCCCAACGACGTCAACGCCGACTCCAGGTCGTAGACATCGGTTTTGGGATAGGTGCGGACGGTCTTGGACAGCGCCTTCTGGTCGTCGGGGGTGAACGCCCGCAGGGCGTGCTGGACCCGCGCGCCCAGCTGGGACAGCACATCGTTGGGCAGATCCGTGGGCAGCTGGGTGCAGAAGAACACCCCGACACCCTTGGAACGGATCAGCTTGACGGTCTGCTCAACCTGTTCGAGGAACGCTTTCGACGCGTCGGTGAACAACAGGTGCGCCTCGTCGAAGAAGAACACCAGCTTGGGTTTGTCGACGTCGCCGACCTCGGGCAGGACGGCAAACAGATCCGCCAGCACCCACATCAGGAAGGTGGAGAAGATGACCGGGCGCAACGACTGGCCGCTGAATTCGAGCAGCGAGATGACGCCGTGGCCCTGGTCATCGACGCGCAGCAGATCCTGCGGGTCGAGCTTCGGCTCGCCGAAGAACGTGTCGCCGCCCTCGGATTCGAGATTCAGCAGGGCGCGCAAGATGACGCCCGCCGTCGTGGACGACACCCCGCCAAGGGATTTCAGGTCGTCCTTGCCCTCGTCGCTGGCCAGGTAGCTGATGGCGGAGCGCAGATTGTTCAGCGTGACCAGCGGACGGTTACCCTCCTTCGCCCAGTGGAATATCAGCCCAAGGGTGGACTCTTGAGTCGCATTGAGCCCCAACACTTTTGACAACAACACCGGGCCGAAGCTGGCGACGGTCGCCCGTATGGGCACCCCGACCCCGTCGGTGCCCAGCGACAAGAACTCGACGGGGAATCCGGTGGCCACCCAGTTGTCGCCGGTGTCTTTGGCGCGCGCCGCGGTCTTGTCGTTGGCTTCCCCCGGCCGGGAAAGGCCCGACAGGTCGCCCTTCACGTCGGCCATCAACACCGAGACGCTTGCGGCACTGAGCTGCTCGGCGATCAGCTGCAGCGTCTTGGTCTTGCCGGTCCCGGTCGCACCGGCCACCAGACCATGCCTGTTGACGGTGGCCAGCGGGATGCGAATCTGCGCGGTCGGGTCGGCGGCGCCGTCGACGACGACGGTGCCCAAGTCCAACGCCTGGCCTTCGACGGCGTAGCCGCTCGCGATCCGCTGTGCGGATCCGCCGGCCGCTGATTCGGTGGTCATCGCGCTCCGCCCCTCTCGCCTGAAAGTTGCAACGCCCAACACTACTTGCCAGGGGGAGGCAGGGGCAGGGGCTCACGTGGGCTTACGCTGAGCGCTGTGCGCGACGAACTGGTGTGGATCGACTGCGAGATGACCGGCTTGGAACTGGGCTCGGACAAGTTGATCGAAATCGCAGCCCTGGTCACCGACGCCGATCTGAATATTCTCGGCGACGGCGTCGACGTGGTGATCCACGCCGACGACGCCGTCCTGTCGTCGATGATCGACGTGGTCACCGAAATGCACACCCGCTCGGGGTTGATCAACGAGGTGCGCGCATCCACCGTCGACCTGGCCACCGCCGAGGCGATGGTGCTCGATTACATCGGCAAGCACGTCAAGCAGCCCAAGACAGCACCGCTCGCGGGCAATTCGATCGCCACCGACCGTTCGTTCATCGCCCGCGACATGCCCGCCCTGGACGCGTTTCTGCACTACCGCATGATCGACGTCAGCTCAATCAAGGAACTCTGCCGCCGCTGGTACCCACGCATTTACTACGGCCAGCCCGCCAAGGGGGTCACGCACCGGGCGCTGGCCGACATCCGCGAATCCATCCGCGAGCTGCAGTTCTACCGGTGTACCGCGTTTGTGCCGCTCCCGGGGCCTTCTACCAGCGAAATCGCGGCGGTGGTCACCGATCTAGCGGGCAACGACGGCGCGCGTGAGGAAATCGATTCGGCCGTCGAGCCACCGAACCGCTAGTATCGACAGTCGCTGCGCGTCATCATGCGCAGCCATGGTGGGTGTAGTTCAGTTGGTAGAGCGTCAGGTTGTGATCCTGAATGTCGCGGGTTCGAGTCCCGTCACTCACCCCACAAGGTCAGAGGGCATAGCTGCCCTCTGACCTTTTTGCTTACCGAGAGGTATTGCGAGCGGACGGTGCACGGGAATCGGTGCTCATCCGACCTTCAGACGCATCCAGCCTCGCCGCCTATTACGTTGCAGCGCAATGGCTCGCGATATCTGCCCCTACCCTGACCACCCGTTGCGGTAGCGGATGCCCACGCCGGACCTCACCCGGTAGCCGATATTTGCCCACGCCGCGTTTCGCCAGGACGGCATGGCGTAACATCACCCCATTCGATACGTACGGAGTGGTCATGTCTGGTCTGAAGTGCAAAGTCGTCCCCGCCCTGATCCTCGCGTTCACGGCCCCCGCGGCCTCGGGGTGCACGTTTACCGTCGTCTGCGACCCACTCTTCACCTGCGCATAACCGCCTGCTACGCCAAGGCATAGAACGACTGCGCCGCAGGGGAACTCAGCTGCCTCGCGCGACGTCAGGTATTGGCGTTGCCCGCTTTCCACTGTGGCCAGGGGATGTTCCAGTCACCCAGACCCTCGGTGCCCGGCAGCGTCGACCCGACCGTGTTGACGACCTCGACGATGTCGCCGCTCTTGCTGTGGTCGTAGAACCACTCGGCGTTGCTCGGGCTGACGTTCAGGCAGCCGTGGCTGGTGTTGGTGTGGCCTTGCGCGCCGACGGACCAGGGCGCGGAGTGCACGAAGACCCCGCTGTAGGACATCTGCGTGGCCCAGTCGACCTCGGTGCGATATCCGTTGGGCGAGTTGACCGGAACCCCGTAGGTCGACGAGTCCATGATGATGTGCCGGTACCGGCCTCCGATGATGTAGAAGCCATTGGCGGTCGGGGTGCTGTCCTTGCCCATCGACGTCGGCATGGTCTTCACGACTTCACCGTTGACCCGGACCGTCACTATCTTGGTGTTGTCGTCGGCCGTCGAGATGACCTCGTCGCCGATCGTGAAGTGGGTCTTGACGTTATCCTCACCGAACATGCCGTCGCCCAGGTCGACGCCGTAGGTGTTGACGGCCACGTCGACACCCGTTCCCGATTTCCAGAAATGCTCTGGGCGCCAACGGACTTCGCGATTGTTCAGCCAGTAGAACGCGCCCTCGACCGGCGGGTTGGTGGTAATTTTGATGGCCTTCTGAGCCGCGGCACGGTCCGCGATGTTCTCGTCGAACCGGATCGCGACCGGCTCGCCGATGCCCACGACCTCGCCGTCGCCCGGAGCGACGTAGGGCATCGTCAGGTGTGCGGGCGAACTTGTCGCGAAGCTCATCTGACGGCTCGCCGCGCCGCCCAGCCCGAGCGCCTTCACGTTCAGCGTGTAGTGCCGGTTGTAACCGAGCTGCTCGGTGGTCGACCAGCGCAATCCATCGGGGCTCAGCTGGCCGTTGATCGTCCTGCCGTTGTCATTGACCATGGTCACCGACGCCAGCACGCCGTCAGCAACGTTCACCGTCACCGGCGCATCGACGGTGACACCGACGGCGCCGTCGGATACCGACGAGGTGAGCTTGGGGACCAGCAGATCGGCAAACGGTGTGCCCTTGTCGAAGATCACCTTCGCCGGCGCGGCAGTTGGGCTACTGCTGCAGGCGACAACAAACACAGCAAACATGGCCAACCCAGCAGCCAGCCACGATCGACGTCTGCGCAAAGGCGTCATCAAGTGACCTTCCAAATTAACTGCTTATGAACCGGTCACCGCTGACCTTGAATAGTTACAAATATTCTAATCGGTTACGCCCGGTGCTCAGGGCAACTCAGTTGCTTTAGCCGGCCCGTGACCTTAAGCCAGGATCGGCCGCGTCCGCAAAACACGAGACGGCCCCCCACCGGGCAGGCTCTACACTGGGAGGTCCAGCGATTTCGCTCTGCGACAGAATGCCTGTTATTGTCGCAACGCGATCTCGGCCGACCAAGGCGCCGTTAGCTCAGTTGGTAGAGCAGCTGACTCTTAATCAGCGGGTCCGGGGTTCGAAACCCTGACGGCGCACCACCGAAAACTCAGGTCAAACGGTGTTTTCGCGAGACGGATTGGGTCACTGACGGCCCGATTTCGTCGTTTTGGAGCCGAAAAAGCCTCCACTAGACCTCCACGCTGCGGGGGCGCATCGCCACAGCAAACGGCGCGTCGCCGCGACCTGTCGGACGTTCGAATAAAATTCGAACATGACCATCATCAGCGCCGCGAACGGCTTCGGCGTCGACCAGGTGCCCATCGAGCAGATCGAGACCGGCGACACGGTGCTGACACACCTGCCGGACGGATCGCCGTACACGTTCGTCGTCGAGATCAAGCGTTTCAGCATCGATAAGGCCGCTGGAACCTCCACGGTTGGCCTACAGGCCGCACGTGAAACCGACACCCACGGGACCGGCGTGGTCGCCACCGTCGAAGCGCCGGTCGCCACGCTCACCCATCGCATCGTTCCGATGCCACAACCAGAGGAGTAATCAACCATCACATGACCGACGACCCCGATCCCAACTACCGACACCCGAAGTGCTACGCCAATCTCCACGGCGGGTGCTCCACCAAAATCTCCGGCGAGCATTACATCTCCCACTCGTTGATCAAGCTTTACACGTTCGATGATCCCACCGTGAAAGTGAAGCACGACAACGGGTTTGGTATTCGCCAGAGCGTAAGCCCGAAGAATTTCGTCGTGAACGCGCTGTGCCGCAACCACAACACCGCGTTGGATGTTACCGATAAGGCTGCGTTTGAGTTCGCGAAATTCGTGCGCAGCATCGCAATCCGCTTTCTCGGCGGCGCGGGCGAGTGGGGCGGACCGGAACAGATCACGATCTCCGGCGACGACCTGGAACGCTGGGCGCTCAAGTTGCTGTTGAACCACGCGGCCGGTAAGGCATTCTCGGCCAACCAGGGCCTTAACCTACGCGCGGACGCAAGCTCCGCGCGCATGCGTGACATTGAGGCCATCGACGCCGACCTTCGACTGGTGTCCCGCGCGTGGCGCGTAGCTCGCCACATGAGCGGCTGCACGCCCAGCACCGTGCACATAGACGAGCTGCTAGACGCGCGTCTCGACCACGGAACACTTAGTCCCTCGTGTCTTCGACCGCGGCGTCGTGAGACTGCGCGCCCACGCGTCCGATCGTGCGGATGAGGTCGGCGGTGCGAAGCGGCTGTTCGATCATGACGAGGTGCCCCGCGGGAGCGATAGTGATGTGCTCTGCACCGAGGGCTGTGGCCAGCCGGATCTGGTGGGTGCGCCAGCGACGGGTGCGCCAACCCGTGTGGGCTGTGACCACCATGCGCCGCACCGGCGGTAGAGGGCAAATGGCCCGCAGTGTGCACAGCTCGGCCGCGAGCTCGTAGTAGACGACATGTTCACTGAGCAGCGCGGCCGTAAATTCGGGTTCGGCTGCGGCGCTGCGTATCTCAGACCGCATCTGTGCGTCGAGTCCGCCCGGACGTCGCCGCTGCAGTAGCGTTAGGCCGGCGCGCCCCAGTGGTGTCTGCAGGTGCAGCTTGTTCAGCAGCGTTGCGGCGGCATCGGCGGCGGCGAGCTTGGCCCGCAGCGGCAACGCGAGCCGCCGCGGGTTATCGGAGGCAATGCTGGAATCGAGGAGCAGCAACGCGCGGGTTCGCTGAGGGTACAGGCGCGCAAATCCTTCGGCGTAAAAGCCGCCGACCGAATGCCCCACCACCACTGCCTGATCCGGCCGCCGCACTGCATCAAGTACGGCGGCGATCCGACCCGCCTCGCCTTGGACCGTGCGACGACCATCCAAGGCCGGTGTGCGCGTCACCGGTGTGCCGGGCCGGTCGAATCGCACGACAGTATGGTCATCCGCAAGGTTCGCGACCGTGTCACTCCAGTGCAGCCCGCGGCCCCCGAGGCCGCTGCACAACACCACGACCGGACCAGTGTTCCCGTCGATGAGGATCCGCATCCGATATCCGCCGACCTCGACATCGAGGCGGTCGCTCATGAGCTGGTTCCGATTCGTGTACGAGCGGTGCGGAGGGCAACATAGATTAGCCAGCCGGCGAACGCGGCCAGCTCGGCCCGCTGCGCGATCCCTATAACGCCGGCGACATCAGCGCTGTCAATGACGATCGCGACACCGGTCAATACCGCAGTCCCAATCAACGCTGCCAACATAAACAGCCCAACGCGACGCACCGGCGCCGGGGCGCGCTCACGGAAATCGGCCACGACGAAAGCGAACAACGACACGATCGCGGCGGCCAAAACGATCCCGCTGCTGAACAAGTGCAGCTGGTGCCCTATTGGCACAGCGCCCGACGCCTCGCGGGCCGCGCACGCGGCATCCGAACTCGGCGCGCACACTAGCGTCCACACGGTGCTGTCCAAGCCCGTCGCCACGGCGAAGACACCGAGTGCCCACCATCCCCCCCTGCTCCACCGGCCGCCCCGAACGCCTACCAGGGCAGCAGCGGCCGCGACGACGAGGACGACCGCCGCGGCCAAATCGCAACCCCGAAACCACGCGCCATACGGTTGATCCGCAGCGGCGAGTTCACTGATATATAAGTCCGGATCGGGCAACATGCGGGTGAAGACCATCTCTAGCAGCCAGTTGGAATACAGCACGGCACCGACCACTGCACCGGCAACGGCGACCCATCGCAGCGCCGGCAACAGCGATCGCCGCTCTCGGGTGGTGTCTGCCACCAAGTCAGAACGTTGCGGCAAGGCCATGAGGCCATAATGCCGCGCTCGTCGATCCGCACGAGGCTCTTCGGAACCTTTGAACGTTGGCGAAACCTTGCGGGACGTGTTACGCCGTTGATCGCTGAGCGGCTCGCTTCGCTCGTTGTCGCGCACTTCAACCTCAACTATTCCGCCGTCTTCGTCGGATGGCGGCTCACGTGGTGAGTCCGCCAGGGCAGGGTGCGGTGTCGGTAATGCCTCGAATGGCGTGTTCTAACTGGCTGTCGACGCACCTGACGCGATCGACCCTGTCGCAGTGGCAGCGATCGCAGCCCAAGCGACTGCGTCGGGTTCTTGGCCGCCCCTGACCGCAGCGACGAAACTACTTCGAGCCGATAACCCATGCACGACAGAAGCCGATCGAGTTGCTCGTCGCTGAGATCGACTTTGGCGGAAAAGAATTGGCTGATGCTCGGTTGATGTACGCCGCTGAGGCGCGCTAGTTCGGATTGGAGAGGGTGCCCGCCCGCCACCGTTGGCTCCTTGTTCAGCTGTGGCGTGCGGTCACGATACGGTCAGCGCCTTTTCGAACGCCTGCGCATGAGTTTTCTCGTCACCGGCAATCTCTCGGAACAGGCTGGCGGCCTGCGGATTTCCCGCCTGCTCGGCTTGCCGGGCGTAGTCCGGGTACATGGTATCGGCTTCGTGCTGTTCGCCGGTGATCGCGTCTTTGAGGTTGGCATTGGTGTCAGTGGCTACCAGCCCGGCCCAACTCGCCAATCCGGCGAAGTGTGAGTTCAGTTCGATGTCGGCGGTGTCGGTGAACAGTTGCGCTACCGCCGGGTTGCCGTCTCGGCGGGCCTGATCGGCGTAGCGCGTGTACTTGGCGTAGGCGAAGGCTTCACTCTGCATCGCCGTGCGCAGGTTGGCCAACGTGGTTCCCGATGACTGTGCCTGGCCGGCGGTGATCGCCACGACAGCCAGGTGTGCTCCGGCCGGAACCGTCACGGCGCCGGCGGGGCCGGTAACGGCGGTCAGCGCGGTGGTGAAGTCCCTTGCGTGCGTGGCTTCGTCGTCGCCGAGGACGGTGAATAACGCCGCGGCCGCGGTGTCGTGGTCCGCGTTGGCCTGTTTGGCGAAGCCGCGATACATGGTGGCGTCGTTGGTCTCGTCGCTGATCGCGTCGCGCAGGTTGGCCGCGATGTCACCGCCGAGGCCGATCAGATCGGCTTCTCGCGCAAAATGATCGGACAGCTCGGTCTGGGAGGCGCTGGTGAACTCCTGCGCCGCCTGGGCTCGCCCGGCCTGCTGCGCCTGGGTGGCATAGGCTAGGTACTTCGCGTGCGCCAACGCCTCACCATGCATCGCCGACAGCGCGTTAGCACGGGTCGAATCGGCCAGCAGGAAGCGTGCCGCGGTGTGGTGTGAGCAGGCGACGATCGACACGAGTGCGGCGGTCGTCCACGCCGCGGCTAGCGACTTCGTGTAGCGCATTTCAATGTTCTCCTAATACATGCGAGATGCGGGTGGAAATCGATTAGGCTCGCCGCGGCTGTACTGCTCAGCGCTCGCCTCGCTCACTGGGGTAAACCTGAGTCGGGTTTGGGGCCGCGGCGCCAGGGCTGGACCAGGTTGCCTGCGCGCCGCTGTGCCGATCCGGACCGTTTGCACGAATGTGCCCGCCGCGACGGCGATCGCGGCCACGGCAACGCTGACCATCACCACGCGGCTAGCCAGGCGGAAACGCCCCGCCGCCGACGTGGCGGAGCCGCCCGGCCGTGCCGGTCGCAGCCACCGGTCGTCGGCGAGAACCGCGACGATCGGGAGCAGGCCGATCACCCACGGCAGCAGCGTTTCACCCAGTTGCGCGTGCCGCTCCATGGCCGCCGAGTCGGGCACCTTCTCTTCAAGGGCTTTGCCCGAGGACTCCATCAGTGGCACCAACGCCACAGATACCGCGCCGGGCACTAAGGCGGTGAGGTTGATCAGGCCCGGAACGCGCGGAAACCCAGCGACCACCATGGCCAGCAGCGCGGCCAGCGGGATCGCGACCACCGTCAGGTGAACCAACAACGGGTGTGCCGGTAGGCCGAACAGCACGCTTATCGTCCTCGTCCCCCTTCCGCAACCCGATACACGCCACGATGATCTGCCAAAGCGCATCGGTGACACCACGGGCTGAAGTCCTCGATCGTCACGACCTCGGTCACCACAACAATTGACCTTGTGCTCCAAGGAATGGCTTCCCTCGCTGGGCCCACCGGCACTGACTGTGTGGTGCCCGACCCGCAGCTCGGTTGGCGGTGTGGCCGAACGCAGCCCAGTCGCACCGCAGCGCGCTATCCCTCAGGCACCTTGCGCAGAGGGCGTTGTTGCTCGCTGGCCACCGCGGGCATGGCCCCACAATCCGGCGCACGTCAGCAGTGCACCGGCCCAGATCGCACCGAGCAGCCACCCGGCGATCACATCACTGGGGTAATGCACTCCCAAATAAACTCGCGAGAAGCCGACACCACCGATGATCACGATCGCGGCCATCCACACCGCGATTCGGCCATTCCACGAGTGGATCAACCAGCGCGCGATGGTCCATGCCAAGATCAACGTCGCGGTCGTGACGCCTAGGGCGTGCCCAGAGGGAAACGAATAACCATCGACCGCCATCACCGCGTACGGCAGGGGTGGGCGCTGGCGAGCCACCTCGAGCTTCACCATGGTTACGGCCAAAGCAAATCCCGCCAGCCCGATCGCGAACGTCGCGACCGGCAACCAAGTACGGCTGCGCCACGCCACCGCCGCGCACACGATCACAGCTACTGCGGCCGATGAGACCGGGCTGCCCACCATGCTCAGTGTGCGCATCACAGTGGTCAGTACGGGCTCGCGGTGGGCCGCCAACCACGCCACAATGGGTGGGTCTACCAAGGCGATTCCGTCGTATTCCTGCACACTGTCGGACACATAGGCTAGCAGCGCGGACAGACCACAGAGAGTGAGCAAGCCGACGGTCAGCACAGCCAGCGCGGATCCGCCCAATAGCCTTGCCGCCCAGCGCATTTCATGATTCTCCAAGCCGCCCAGATGTCTGGTCACTAACCGCTGAACCGCGTGGCGCGATCGTGCAACCGTGGTCTGCAGCCGATATTGGTTGCGCGCCAGCCACACCGCCGTGACGATCACCCCTACCAAGATCCCGGTCAAAACCGCGCTTATCGGGCCCATGGCTGATTTAACGCGTCGCCGCGGAGTCGGCTCGCTGTGATGGACCCGATGTTCGGGTGGTTTCCGGCGTCGTGGGCTCGTCCTCGGCGAGGGTGAAGTAATTTTCTTCTTCCTGGACAAAGTGCAGCCGCAGCAGCGCGTATAGGCCGTACAGGCACGCCAGCAGGTCATCGACTTGGTCGGACTGGATCGCGCCTGCCGATTGGGCCAGGCCCACATGTGCGCCGATGCGATCGGCGAGCCGCTGGATCTCGGCATGGGTGCGGCTCATGGTGGCGGTAGCCTCGTCGCTGCCCAGCGGCCGCGCCAACGCCGGATACAGCTGGGTTTCCTCGGCGCGTTCATGGGGCAGGATCCGGTCGGTGAGCAACCTGCTCGCGGTGGTCAGCGATTCCAGTGCCGCAGCGTCGGGGCCGCTGGCCAGCCGATCGGCACTGTCGCGCAGCAGCCCCAGGGTGTCGCGTAGTTCGTCATGTTCGGCGGCGAAGTGGCGCAGCATCTGCTCGGTGTCTCCGGGCAACGCCACCGCGGTGGCCGGGTTACCGCGCAGGGCCCGCAGCGCATTGAGGATCACCGCGACGTCGATGCCCTCCTGCAGCAGCGCACCCGCCACCGGCGGCAACCAGCCCAGCGCGGCGATCACCATCGCCAGCAGCGACAAGCTCATGCCCACCACGGCGCTTTGCACCGCGATACGCCGCGACCAGCGGGCGATATCCATCGCGTCGGCGAGCCGATCGACACGATCGGTGGTCAACACGATGTCGGCGGCCTCCGAGGACGCAGTGGCTCCCCGAGCACCCATCGCGACACCCACCGTCGCTGCCGCCAGCGCCGGCGCGTCGTTGATCCCATCGCCTACCATCACCGTCACCGCGCGGTCGCGTTCGGCGCGCACCGCGGCGACCTTGTCGGCCGGGGTCTGTTCGGCGTAGACCTCATCGAGTCCCAGCACCGTGGCGACCTCGCGCGCCGGCTCGGCGCGGTCACCGGTGAGCATCACCAGTCGATTCAGGCCAGCCGCGCGCAGCCGGCGCACGGTGCGAGGCGCGTGACGGCGCAACGGATCCCGCAACAGCACCGCACCGGCCGGCTCGCCTTCGATGCACACCCACGCGATAGCTGCGCCGTCCAAGCCGGCCCGGTTAACCACCCCACGCCCCCACGCGCTGGTCACCGTGTCGGCGGCCAGCTTGCCGACGGTCACCCGGCGCTCATCGATGGTGGCGCTGACGCCGCGGCCCGGCTCCTCGAGCACACCGGCCGGCAAAGACAACTGCAGACCGCGGGCGAGCGCTTCGGTGACGATGGCCTCGGCCAGCACGTGCGGGGAGAGCTGATCCACCGACGCGGACAGCCGCAGCATCTCGGTGGCATCGCCTCCGGGCGTTGCGACCACGTCGATGACCACCGGGCGTCCCATGGTCAGGGTGCCGGTCTTATCCATCACCAAAGTCGTTGCATGCCCTAGGTTTTCCAACGCACCGCCGCTGCGGATGATCACTCCGGCGCGGGACGCCCGCGACAGCCCCGAGACGATCGCGACCGGTGCCGCGAGCAGCAGCGGGCACGGGGTTGCCACCACCAGCACGGCCACCGCTCGCACGGCCGACCCGCTGGCCAGCCACGCCCCACCGGCCAGCAGCAGGGCCAGCGGCAAGAACCACGCCGCGTAGCGGTCGGCCAACCGCACGATCGGCGCGTTCTCCGCGCCGGCCTGTTGGGCCAGCCGCACGATGCCCGCATACGTGCTGTCGTCGGCTGTTGCCGTGGCGCACAGCTCGAACGCGCCGCCGGCGTTGACCACACCACTGCGCACCGGTTCACCGACAGCACGCTCGACCTGCAAGGGCTCACCGGTCAACACCGACTCATCCAGCACCGCAACCACGTCGACGATCCGGCCGTCCACCGGCACCACCTCACCAGGCCCGACGACCAGCAGATCATCGACGGCCACTTCAGCCAGCGGGATCACGCTGACCTGCGTGCCGACGCGTCGCCGTGCAAAGCGTGGCGCCCGCTCCAGCAGTGCCCGCAGATCGTGCGAGGCGCGCCGCGCGGCCGCCGCGTCGAGCGCACGGCCACCGGCCAGCATCACCGCGATCAACGCCCCCGCCAGATACTCGTGAACGAGCAGGGTGCCCACCAGCGACAGCACCGCAATGACATCCACGCCTAGCCGCCCGTGGCGCAACGCCAGCACAACCCACACCAACGCCGGCAGCACCGCAAGCACGGTGCCGGCGATCCAGCAACTGTCGGCGATATCACGCCATCCGACCAGCCACGCGATCCCGCCAGCAGCCAGCGCAACCACCGTGAGCACCACCAGGACCGGTTCAATCAGCCGGCGCAGCCGCGACCGCCACCGCACGGCCCTAGAATCCGTACCGCCCATCACCACTAATCCTCTCGGATGCACAAACTCACGCCACCACCGCCACGGCGCGCCGCAAGGTCGGTGGCGAAACGAACTGACAATGAGTCGATCAGTAGCAACTGGCGGTTTCTAGGGTCGCAATACCTCGCCATGACAGCCGAAAGGCCCGTGCGCCCGGTGAGGGCCTAGGCCCCTTGCCGCAAGGGCGCTGAGCCCAAGCCTGTCTTGGTGGTAGGTCCGGCACGCGTCCCATTGCGATGTGGCCTAACGGCCGTACGAAAACACCGAATCACCCACTCTAGGTTCAGACACCTGCTGATACCTCCAGCTTGGGCAATCTTTACTGCGCGCTGGTCGAGGCGAATCTTGGAGAGATGCCAACCCATGTCGCGGTTCAGACGACACGAGGAGTACGCCACTCATTCGCGGTCGACGCAGATGAGGTCCGTGGGCTGGCGCAAAAAGCAGCTGCCGCCCTCTCGGAATTCAACGCGGCAGCAACAGACGGGTTGGACATCACACTCGCCAAACCGTCGTCAACCAGCTGCGGTTGGTGCTCCTTTCGCGCGGCGTGCCTCCCCTTCTTTGAGGGCTACGACCCAACTTGGCCGATTCCACACGCCGTCCTCTGCGAAGTCGAATCGATGCAAATCACAGAGCACGGAACAAGTGTGAGAGCAATTGTGCAGCTCCCTCACTGGCGCTTTGGTGAAGAGGTGAACCTCATTGGGTTTCCTTTCTCGACTACACCTTCAGCCGGAGAAATCTGGGGCGCAACTGATTTCGTCGGACGAGGATCATCAGCTGTTGCCGCTTGGAACACGGTTACTTTCAAATGGCCTTAACCAACCCCGTCGTTGGCTATCGCGCGCAGGGCTGCCAGGTGACGAGAACTCTCGCCTGTGGTCAGCGCGCGAACATCTCTGCCGAAAGTATGAGTCACCTAGTCGCATAGGGAGGACCACGCATCTACATCGCTAGTAGTGGTCGTCGGCGAGCAAGTGGGTCTGCTGCACGACCCAACAGTTAGAAGTCTCCACAAGGTCTCCACGCTTGGGGCGGTTACAGATAACTGAAAGCCTCCGGAGGTCAGCCGTAAGTCACCGGAGGTCGCCTATAGCCGCAGGCAAAGACCAGATCGATATCGTCTGCGGAGCGACGCCGCAGGTCAGCGGTTAACTGGGCCGCGTTCTCTTAATCAGCGGGTCCGGGGTTCGAAACCCTGACGGCGCACCACATAGAAACTGCAGGCCAAACCGCTATCGCCGGGGTTTGCTTGCAGGTATTTTCTTCCTGACACCGACCTAGTGCCAGGAGCCGCAATGGGGTTCATCCAGCCCAACCTGCCCGTCGTCGACGTGGCCGAGTGGAGCAAGGGCACCCGCGCCGAGCGGATCATCCCGATGACGCGCCATATCGCCGAGAACGGATTCGGCACTCCCTTGGTGATGCACGTGATGTACGGCGTGAAGATCGCGCTCTACATCCTCGGTGGCTGGTTCTTCGCATGGTGCACAACGGGAATCGGCGGCTTCGGCGATGTCACCGCATGGTGGTCGGAACCGATCGTGTTTCAGAAGGCCGTGCTCTTCACCATGCTGTTCGAAGTCGTCGGCCTCGGTTGTTGTTTCGGACCGTTGGCCGGGCGTTACTTCCCGCCGATGGGGTCGATCCTGTACTGGCTGCGGCCCGGCACCATCCGGTTGCCACCCTGGCCGAAGCAGGTACCGCTGACCAAGGGCGTCGACCGGACCCCGTTCGACGCGTTGCTCTACGGCGCCCTGCTCGCGTTGCTCGCGATGGCACTGGTCTCCGACGGTAGCGGCCCAATTCCGGCTCTGGACACGACGATTGGCGTGCTACCGCGGTGGCAGACCATCGCGATCCTCACCGTCTTGGCCGCGATCAGCTTGCGCGACAAGGTGATCTTCCTGGCCGCTCGCGCCGAGGTGTACGGGCCGCTGGCGCTGGTGTTCCTGTTCTCCGGGGCCGACATCGTGATCGGCGCCAAGCTCGTCTTCATGGTGATCTGGCTGGGAGCAGCGACGTCCAAGCTCAACAAGCACTTCCCGTTCGTGATTTCGACGATGCTGGCCAACAACCCGTTCATCCCGTCGGGAGTGCTCAAGCGGTCGCTGTTCAAGCGCTATCCCGACGACCTGAGGCCCAGCACAATGTCGGGCGTCATCGCCCACTTCTCCACTGCGGTCGAAGGTCTGGTGCCGCTGGCGCTGCTCTTCTCACATGGCGGCTGGCCGACGACGATCGCCGCGTTCGTGATGATCGTGTTCCACCTGAACATCCTGCTGGCCTTCCCGATGGGCGTGCCGCTGGAGTGGAACGTCTTCATGATCTTCGGAGTGCTGTGGCTGTTCGTCGCGCACGCCCACATTGGGTTGTCGGACCTGACCAGCCCCTGGCCCGTTGTGCTGTTCCTGGTCATCGCCGGTGTCGTGGTCCTGGGAAACCTGTACCCGCGCAAGGTTTCTTTCCTGCCCGGTATGCGCTACTACGCCGGCAATTGGGACACCACGGTGTGGTGCGTCAAGCCGTCGGTCGACGAGAAGTTCCGCACCGGCTCGCGCGCGCTGGGCCCGATGCAGCATCTGCAACTCGAGCGGTTGTACAAGACCAAAGAGGAAACGCTGATCCCCTTGCACCTGGCCCTGGCGTTCCGCGGGATGAACACCCACGGGCGCGCGCTGCTCACCCTGGTGCACCGCGCACTGGCGGGCTACGACGAGGACGACTACAACCTGTGCGAGGGCGAGGTCCTGTGCTCCATGGTTCTCGGGTGGAACTTCGGCGACGGGCACATGCACAACGAATGCCTCATCGAGGCGCTACAGGAGCGCTGCGGGTTCGAGCCCGGCGACGTGCGGGTCGTGATTCTCGACGCGCAGCCCATCCACATCCAGACCCAGGAGTACCGGCTGGTGGATGCGGCGACGGGCGAATTCGAGCGCGGCCACGTCGACGTCGACGACATGGTCACCGCGCAGCCGTGGGCTGACGACCTCCCGATACACGTCGAGAGCAGTCGGGTCAGCGGTTCCTGACCCGGCGCACCACCACCACGACGACGAGTGCACCGACGCCCGCCAGCGTGGCGGCCACCGCTGGTTTGGTCACGAATCCGATCACCCGGACCTTGAGGTCATCGGCGAGGCGCCGCGGGTTAGCGCGCTCGGCTAGCGAGTCGACGGTGGCCGCGAGCTGGTCGCGGGCGGCGTCGATCTCCTGCTTGATGGCGTCGGGGTCGCGGTCCACCACGTGTCTGTCCTCCAACTGAGCCTCGTGCACCTGAGGCACTACCCTAGTGCCGACGCTCTGGTGAACCGAAAGGGGAAGCACCTTGACCGAGACCACGCGGCTAGCACCCGGCGACAAAGCGCCCACCTTCAGCCTGCCCGACGCCGACGGCAATAAGGTGTCGCTGGCCGACTTCAAGGGACACCGCGTCGTCGTGTACTTCTACCCAGCGGCCTCCACGCCCGGGTGCACCAAGCAGGCCTGCGACTTCCGCGACAGCTTGAGCGAGCTCAACGAGGCCGGACTCGACGTCGTCGGCATCTCCCCCGACAAGCCGGAGAAGCTGGCCAAATTCCGTGACGCGGAGGGGCTGACGTTCCCGCTGCTGTCCGATCCCGACCGCAAGGTGCTGACGGCCTACGGCGCCTACGGCGAAAAGCAGCTGTACGGCAAGACGGTCACCGGCGTCATCCGCTCGACGTTCGTGGTCGACGACAAAGGCAAGATCGCCGTCGCGCAGTACAACGTCAAGGCCGCACATACGACAACAAAGATCAAGCAGATCATTGCTCAGGTAGCAACGGCTACCGAGTGAATCCAACGGCTACGGCTGGAGCGTTTACACCACTGGCGTGCCGATACGCAATGCGCGTTATTCTCGACATCCGACATTGAAGTCACCCAACTGACCCACTCCGGAGGAAGTTGGTGCTCCCGCCGACAACGAAGAGGGATGACTCATGAGTATGGCGTACCTGGCGCAACCGGAGCAGCAGCAACAACTGGAATGGCTCGACGGCGGCACACTGGCAATCCTGCTCGACGGCAAGGCCACAGACGGCCAGTTGATGATCGGACGCTTCGATGTGAGCGAAGGCGAAGCCCCGCCGTACCACAAACACACGCGGGAAGATGAAGTGTTCATGTTGATCAAAGGAACCGCGCTGGTCTGGGTAGACGACCAGCAGACGGAGTTGGCGGAAGGCGGGATTGTGTTCTTGCCCAAGGACATTCCACACGCCTATCGCATCACGTCAAAGACAGCAGATCTACTGATGATCAACACACCGGCAGGAATTGAAGGAATGTTCCGCTACTCCGGTCGCGACAAGGCGACGCCACGTCCGGAAGGCTTTGAAATTCCGCCCTCGCGTTTGGTCGAGGGAGCGGACAAGTTCGGACAGGTCATTCTTGGCCCCCCGCGCTGACCGCCTCCTCATGGCGATCGCGGGTAGCTAGCGCCGCTCTATCACGTAATCCACATGAGCCGCGCGATCCGTCGCGCAGTACAACGTCAAGGCCACCGGCCACGTCGCCAAGCTTCGGCGCGACCTGGACGTCTAGCGCGTCAGTCGCCGATGACGGCGACCTCCTTGTACTCGGTGATCGGCCGCGCGACCCCCTGTTCGTCGCAGACCCGCTGCAGCTTCTCCAGCGTCTCGTCGATCCCCGGCCCAAGCCGCCTGCCGGGCGTGAAGGTTGCCGGAAGGTGCTGCATGCCCTGGATCACCCCGATGGTCCGATAGTGCACGGTGCCGTCGGGATCGCAGCGGTAGTCGGGCAACCGGTCGAGCACCGCAGTGAGCATCGACTTGAACACGACCCGCGCGACATTGGAGCCGATGCAGCGGTGGATGCCGAGCCCGAAGCTGAAGTGCCGGTTGTTCTTACGGCCCAGATCGAGTCGATTCGGGTCGGGGAACACCGCGGGGTCGCGGTTGGCCATCGCCCAGGACAGCCACAGGCGCTCGCCCTCCTTGAACTTTGTGCCGGCGATTTCGAGATCGGCGGCGATCGTGCGACCGTCCCCTGGGGCCGGCGTGAAGTAACGCAGGAATTCCTCGGTCGCGGAGTCGAGCAACGTGTCCGATTCCCGCCTCAGCAGTTCGCGCTGCCCGGGATTTTCGCCCAGCCATTCAAGTGCGTGCGCGGTCAGGGCCGTCGTCGTGTCGAAACCTCCGCCGATGATCAAACCGAGCATTCCGACGAGTTCGAGGTCGGGGGCGGGTTCGCCGTCGATCCGGAGTTTTGCCATCGCGTCGACCAGGCCCGGGCGCGGGTTCTCGCGGATCTCGAGGAGGTGGTTGAACAGGTCCATCCCCATGGCTACCGACTGCTCCATTACCTCGGGGAATTCGGGGGAATCGGCAGGTGTGTACACGCCGGCGTGGGCCGGCTCGCAGTAGAGCGTCCACTTCTTCAGAGGAACGCCCATCATCGCCAGAGTCAGCACAGCGGGCGTGATGTTCGCGAGATCGTCGACGAAGTCGATCCGACCCGTTTCGATCTTCTCGTCGATACTCGCCCGCACGATCTCGTCGACAAACGGCACCCAGCGCTTGACGGCGGCCGGCGACAGGTAGGGATTCAGGACGCTGCGGTACGCGCTGTGCTCGGGTTCATCCATCTCGAGCATGCCGCCACGGATGCCGGAGCCCTGCGGCGTCGTGGGAATGGTGATGCCCTTATAGGCGGGGCGTTCGCCGGTCACGTCGTTGTCGTTGGACACGTGCGGGCATCGAGCGAGCTCGAAGACTTCTCGGCTGCCCGCGGCCACCCAATGCCCGTCGTACGTGTCTGTCCACGCCACCGGACACCTGGCGTGCATCTCCTCGGTGATCGCGGTGAACCGCTCGCGGTACTCCGGGGTGTGGCGATCAAAGTGGTAACGGTCGGTCTTGCCGGCCTTATCGGCACTGCCGGTCAGGGTGTCTTCCGTACTCACGGTGGCGTCTCCTGCGACGAGTGGCTGCTTGTAGCAAGCAGTATGCGACGCGACGATCGATCTACATAGGCCTACGGGTTACCCATTGTTGAGCACTGGACCATGTTGTCTTCACCAGCTCCGGTCTTGGACTGTGTGTCCTTGACCGTTCCATTGACGCTCACCGTGCACGTCGTCTTCTGGCCGGTGGGATTCGCCGTCACGACCAGCATCGACGTCGGACTAGCGTCCTTGTTGGTAAACGAGAAGGACCACGGAACCGGCTGATTGGTCAGCCTCTGCATGACCCCCGCTGCGTCGTAGTAGGTCACCACCGCCAGTGAGGCATCCGAACTCACTGTGTATACGACTGCATCGCCCACGGCGGCCACCGCACCCGGCACGTTTATCAGGGAGGCTCCCACTACTACCGCAGCGGCTGCAGCAAACTGTGTTCTACCCATCGTGCTCCTTTGTTGCCCCCGCTAATGGGTACTCTGCACCCGTTTTCGCGTTTGGACAAGTTGGACGCGAGCAATCTCGTAGCGGGCGGGCAAAGGGTACTTGTCGCGCTGGTTCGGCAACTGGAATAGAAACGGACCATAGTCCGTTTTATCCGCACATGACTACGAATGATCGCATGATCGAACTTCTCCAGCGGAACCTTCAGGAGGTCTTTGGGGAGGGCGATCCGGCACGTCGGCGTGCCGCCATCGAAGAGTTCTACACGGACGACTGCGTTCTCTACGTTCCGGACGCCGTTCTCGTCGGACACGACGCGGTCGACAAATTCGCCGGCGAATTACGCGCGACCCATCCCCGCTTTGTCTACACACACCAGGGCGAGCCGCAGGCCCTGCATAACGGGGGCATCGTCGCGTGGGGGTCGGGCCCGAAGGGCAAGCAGGCAGCGTACACGGGGCTCGATGTTGCCGTTGTCCACGACGGCAAGATCGCGGTCTTGTACGTCTTTCTCAATCCGAAACTCTCGTAGCCGCAGCAGACTTCGGGGCTCAGGCCAGGTTGGCCAGCAGTAGCGCCTCGGCGATGGCCGCGCGTTCCAGCACGCCCAGATGCAGGCTCTCGTTGATGCTATGAGCCTGCGTCGCGGGATCTTCCACACCGGTGACGAGGATTTTCGCCTGCGGGAACGCCTCGGCGAACTCGGCGATGAATGGGATCGATCCGCCCATGCCCATGTCGATCGGGTCGGTGTCCCACGCCTGCCGGAACGCGGCCCGCGCGGCGTCGTAGACGCTGCCGGTGGCGTCGATGGCGTAGGGCTCACCGATGTCGCCGCGTGTGACACTGACCTGCGCGCCCCACGGTGTGTGCCGCTGCAGGTGCGCGGTCAACGCGTCCAGGTGCGCCGCGGCATCACCACCGGGCGCGACGCGCATGCTGATCTTGGCGCGGGCCCGCGGGATCAGCGTGTTCGATGCCTTCTCGATGGGTGTGGTGTCGATACCGATCACGGTGATCGCGGGTTTCGCCCACAGCCGCTGCGGCGCCGAACCCGACCCGATCTCGGACACCCCGTCCAGCAGCCCGGAGTCGGCCCGCACCCGCTCGGGCGGGTAATCCACAGCGGCGGAAGTACTTTCGTGCAGACCGGCGACGGCTACATTCCCGTCGTCGTCGTGCAGGCTGGCCAGCAGTCGCACCAACACGCTCAGCGCGTCGGGCACCACGCCGCCCCAAATGCCGGAGTGCAGCCCGTGGTCGAGTGTGGCGACCTCGACGACGCAGTCGACCAGGCCGCGCAGCGTCACCGTCAGCGCCGGGATCTCGGTGCTCCAGTTGTCCGAGTCGGCGATGACGATCACGTCGGCGGCAAGCGCGTCGCGGTGCGCGGCCAGCAGCCGGCCCAGCGACGGCGACCCGGATTCCTCTTCACCTTCGACGAACACCGTCACGCCCACCGGCGGTTGGCCGCCGTGGGCCCGGAACGCGGCTAAATGCGTTGCGATACCGGCCTTGTCGTCGGCGCTGCCGCGCCCGTAGAGCCGTCCGTTGCGCTCGGTCGGCTCGAAGGGCGGCGACGCCCACTGATCGCGGTCACCCTCGGGCTGTACGTCGTGGTGGGCGTACAGCAGCACCGTGGGCGCGCCGGCGGGTGCCGGATGCTGCGCGATGACGGCCGGGGCGCCGCCCTCGCTGACAATCCGGACATCGCCAAAACCGGCCTGCGACAACAGATCCGCCACCGCCTCCGCACTTCGATGCACCTCGTCGCGGCGGCCGGGGTCGGCCCACACCGATTCGATGCGCACCAGATCCTCGAGATCGCGCCGCACCGACGGCAACACATCGCGGACGCGCTCAACCAGATCGCTCATGTCCTCGAGGCTAGGCCTTCACGCCGTTTCGAGGATGGCCACCGCGGCCGCGGTATCCCCTTCATGAGTCAGCGACACATGGATCGTGACGTCGGCCAGATGCTTGGCGATGTCCCCCGTCAACCGCACCCGCGGTCGTCCCCACATATCGGTGACGACTTCGATGTCGCGGTGGATGTCCTCCGGCAGCACCGGCCGCTGAGCGAACCGTGATCCGGACCAGGCCTTGATCACCGCTTCCTTCGCGGCCCACCGTGCGGCGAGGTGCCGCGCCGCCGACGAACTCTTGTCGGAGGCGTCGCGACGCTCACCCGGCGTAAATGTCTCGGAGAACACCGTTCCCGGTTGGTCAACCTGGTCGGCGAAATCCGGAATAGAGACGAGGTCTATCCCCACACCGACGATGCCCATGGCTGGCCAGGTTATCCGATGACCAGAGTCACCCGACGTAGGCCTCGTCGTCGCCCAGCCGCGCCGCCGGATTCAGCAGCATCGCGGCTTCCTGGCGCTTCTCCGGCGAGTCGTGATTGAAGCGACGGTCCGGCGGCCGCTCGTACATCGGTGCGCCGCCGGCGATGGCCGAGGCGAGCCGGCGCTGACCGGACAGCAGGCGTGCGTCCGCGCGCTGCTGGTAGTCCGCACGCTGTTCGGGCTCCAGCGCGGCGATGAACGCCTGCGGGTGCACCAGTGCGACGAGGCCGGACACATGGCCGAACCCGAGACTGGTCAGCATCCCGGCCTTCAGCGGGAACTTCCCGCCGAGCCGCAAAGTGTCGCGAACCCAGACGAAGTGAGCGGCGCCGGCCAGTTCGTCGTCGACACAATCCAGGCTGCGGTTGGGCGGGATCACACCGTCGCGCAGCATCTGGCACAGCCCCATCATCTGGAAGACCGCCGCACCGCCCTTGGCGTGTCCGGTCAGGCTCTTCTGCGAGACGATGAACAGCGGCGCACCCTCGGAGCGGCCCAGCGAGTCCGCGAGCCGTTCATGCAGCTCGGTCTCGTTGGGATCGTTGGCCAACGTCGAGGTGTCGTGCTTGGAGATCACCGCGACGTCGTCAGCGGACACACCCAGCTTGCCAAGCGCGCGCGCCAGCGCTGAATCCTTGCCACCCCGGCCCGCGCCCAGCGCACCCAGGCCCGGGGCCGGGATCGAGGTGTGCACTCCGTCGCCGAACGACTGCGCGAAGGCCACCACCGCGAGCACCGGCAGGCCCATCTTGAGGGCCAGGTCGCCACGGGCCAGCAGGATGGTGCCGCCACCCTGCGCTTCGACGAAGCCCAGCCGGCGCCGGTCGTTGGGCCGGGAGAACTTCGAGTCGTGGATGCCACGGCCGCGCATCATTGAAGTGTCGGCGGTGGCCGCCATATCACCGAAACCGATGATGGCCTCCAGCGTCAGGTCGTCCAGACCACCGGTCACCACCAGTTCGGCCTTGCCCAGCCGGATCTTGTCGACGCCCTCCTCGACCGACACCGCCGCGGTCGCGCACGCCGCGACCGGGTGGATCATCGAGCCATAGCTACCGACATAAGACTGAACCACATGCGCGGCAACAACATTCGGCAGCACTTCCTGCAGAATGTCGTTCGGCTTATTCCGGCCCAACAGATTGCCGTGGTACATGGTCTGCATCGACGTCATGCCGCCCATACCGGTGCCTTGGGTGCTGGCGACCAGGCTCGGATGCACCCACCGCATCAGCTCGACCGGGGTGAAGCCGGCGGACAGGAATGCGTCGACGGTCGCGACAATGTTCCACAGGGCCACCCGATCGATCGAGGTGGCCATGTCGGCGCTGATGCCCCATACCGTCGGGTCGAATCCGGTCGGGATTTGCGCCCCGACCGTCCGCGACAGCTTCGTTTTGCGTGGCACCCGGATCTCGGTGCCCGCCTTGCGGATCACCTGCCAGTCGGTGGAGTCGGGCACCGGCCGAATCACCGTGTGTTCCGGGTCGAATTCGGCGAAGCCGCGCGCGTCGGCCTCCGAGGACACCACGAACGCGAAGTCCTTGTCCAAGAACACCGACACCAACAGCGGTGATGCATGGTCGGGGTCGATCGCGCCGTCGTCGACGAATTCACGGATGCCGACGCGCTCCACCACGGTGTCGTGGTAACGCTCCACCAGTTCGGCTTCATCGATCAGGTCGCCGGATTGCGTGTCGTACCAACCCGGTTGGGGGTCGTCCTCCCAGCGGATCAGCCCGGTGGTCCAGGCCAGCTCGAGGACACCGGCGGCCGACAACTCATTGTCGACCTCCATCTCGAAGCGGGTGCGCGACGAGCCGTACGGTCCGAGTTCGGCGCCGCCGACGATCACCACCAGATCGGCCGGGTCGACGTCGAGGTCGGCCCATTCCGGCGGCGGTGCCGGGGTGTACCCGCGCGGCGGGGATGGCAGCGCGGCGATGGTGCCCTCGGCCGGCTCGTCGTCCGCGTCCTCGCTCGCAGTTGCCTGCTCGCGCGCTTTGGCGGCCAGTTCGGTCATGTCGAGGTCGGCATCGCCGAGTCCGCCGGTCAGGTCGGCCTCGATCGGTTTACCGGCCGCGGCGACCTTCGACTCCACATCGCACAGGGCGAGCAGCATGGCGGCCATCTCGTCGGCGGAGTAGGTGGTGACACCGGCCTCCTCGACCGCGGTGACGATGGCGTCGTTGTGACCCATCAGCCCGGTGCCGCGGGTCCAGCCAATCAGCGCGTGCGCCAAGCTGACTCGGGCCGCCCACGAGGATTCGGCGTGCCAGCGACTGACCAGGGCGTCCAGTGCCGACTTGGCCTCACCGTAAGCGCCGTCACCGCCGAACATGCCGCGGTTGGGCGAGCCGGGCAGCACCACGTGCAACCGCGACGCGATATCGCGCTCGGCGCCGATCTTCGACAGGCCGCCGATCAGCCGCTGCACGGCCCACAGCAGAACCTTCATTTCCATCTCGGAGCGCGAACCGGCCTCCGACAGGTCGCCGGCCACACGGGGCGCCGCGAACGGGAACAGCAGCGTCGGGGTCTGCGCGTCCTTGATGTGAATCGACTGCGGCCCAAGGCTTTCACTCTGCTCGGCACCGACCCACTCGACCAGGGCGTCGATGTCGGAGTAGGACGCCATGTTGGCCGCGACCACCCACAGCGACGCACCGAAACGGGCGTGGTCGCGGTACAGCCTGCGGTAGAACGCCAGCCGGTCATCGTCAAGCTTGGAGGTCGTCGCGATGACGGTCGCACCGCCGTCGAGCAGTCGCGCCACGACCGACGCGGCGATCGAACCCTTCGAAGCACCGGTCACCACCGCGACTTCGCTGTCGTAGGGACCCGGATCCGGGTTCTCGGCTCCCGCGGCGATCCGGCCAAACAGCGACGCGTGAATCTGGCGGCCCGCCGCCAGCGCCTTGCCCTGCCACCAGGTGGCCTGAGTGGCGACGATATGGCCGGCGCCCTCGAATCGTTCGGAGAGCCGCACCCAGTCGGCGTCGATGTCGCCCTCGTCGGTCAGCCACAGCTTGACCAGGTCCTCGCGGGCGCTGGCCCAGCGGTCGTCGAAGACGACGGCTTTCTTGGCGTCGAACGCCGGCGCCACCAAACGTGGCCATTCCGAACCCAATTCAGCTGTGACCAAGTCGACGAGCTCGGCGTCGGTGGCCGCCGGCGAGGCGCTGACCGTGTCGTCCAGACCAAGCTGGCCCAGCACCAGGCGGGCCGCCGAAGCGAGCACGCCGTCACGGCCGGTGATCTGGTCGGTGAACTCGCTCAGGGCGGCCGCGTCGACGGTCGCGCCGCCGCCACCGCCCGCTGAGGGCAGCGCCACCGAAACACCTTGGCGTGCGGCCACCGAAGCGACCGCCGCATCGATGGCCTTGTCGACGGAAGCGGCGTCGGCCAGCGCACCCTCGTGCAGGTGCCCCATCGCACCGCCGCGCACGCTGGTGCCCTCGCGGGTCCCCAGCGCCACCTCGACGATGACGTGCTTGGCCCAGCCCTCGCCGAGCTCCCACGTCTTGGTGACCCGCTCGGTGATGGCCGCCGGCCGCTTACCGGACGGCCCGAGGACCGTGCGCAGCTGGTCGTTGATCGCGTCGGAAAGCACTGGGCCGTAAGGCTTGTAGGTGCGCGCCAGCTTCGTCACCTGCGACCGCAGTCCGGCCAGGTCAGCCTCGGCGGCGCCGTCGATCGCGCCCAGGTTCAACTCCGAACCCAGGTCCACCAGCAGCTGGTTGCGCCGCGACGACGCGCCGTCGGTGATGGACTCGATGGAGTCCAGCTGCTCGATCTGGTCGATGCGCATCTTCGCCGACAACGCGATCAGCGCGAGCGTCGCGTCGGCCGCGTCGAACCCGATGTCATCGGGACGCGGCGCACCCGAGGGCGCGGTGGGCGCCGGTGCCGGTGCGGGCGCGGCGCCTTCGGGCGCTGACGCGGCTTCTTCCGGTGCGGCCGACTCAGCCGGCTCTTCGGCCTCCGGTTCGGGGTCGCTGTCGTTGGCGAACAGCACGGCAGCGTCACGCTCGGCGTTGAGCACTTCGACTGTGCTGTGCGCATATTCGGGCAACTTGAGGGTGTTGGTGGCCAGTCCGGCGACGGTCGGCGCGGATTTCACGCCGATTTCGACGAACCGCTCCACACCCATGCCGCCGGCGGCCTCCTCGATGAACAGCAGGTCCTGGGTTTCGATCCAGCGCACCGGGCTCGCGAACTGCCAAGCCAGCAGTTCGATGACAACCACGCGGGCCATCTCACGCGGCCGCTCGGCAAGCCAGGTGTCGTAATCGGCGAGGATCTCGTCGAGCGGCTCGGCCGGCACCAAATCGCGGATCTCCTGGATGAAGTCGCGGTCCAGCGTGAACGGACGCGGCACCAGGTTCGGGATGTAGCGCCCGATGATGAGGTCGGGATCCGCATCGCGCGGCATGACCCGTTCCAGCGAACGGCGGAAGTCGGCAACCCCGACCCGCAACACCCGCGAGTGGAACGGCACGTCGATACCCGGCACGAGAATGAACGAGCGCTTGCCGCCGCTGATCTCGCGGCGCCGCTCCACTTCTTCCTCGAGGGCCTCGAGACCGCGCACCGTGCCGGCGATCGCGTACTGCGAGCCGCGCAGGTTGAAGTTCACGATCTCCAGGAATTCCCCGGTGCGCTCGGCGATTTCGGCGACGAACGTCGTCACCTCGTCGTCCGGCAGATCGATCTGCGACGGCCGGATCGCCGCCAACCGGTAGTTGGACCGGCCCAGCTCGTCGCGCGGCACGATGTCGTGCATGTTCGACCCGCGGTGAAACACCGTTTCCAGCAAGGCTTCCAGCTGATAGATGCCCAACACGCAGGCCAGCGCGGTGTATTCACCGACCGAGTGGCCGCAGGCGATGGCGCCCTCGACGAATGCACCCTGCTCGCGCATCTCGGCGACCTGTGCGGCCGCGACGGTTGCCATCGCGACCTGAGTGAACTGCGTCAGGTACAGCACACCGTCGGGGTGGTGGTAGTGCACGCCGCTGGCGATCAGGCTGGTCGGGTTGTCGCGCACCACGTGCAGCACCGAGAAGCCCAGGGTGTCGCGGGTGAACTTGTCCGCGTCGTCCCACACCTTGCGGGCCGCCTTGGACCGGGCGCGAACCTCCATGCCCATGCCCTTGTGCTGGATGCCCTGGCCGGGGAACGCGTAGACCGTCTTGGGTGCGGCCAGTCGCGCGGTCGCCGACATCACCAGATCCGATCCGATGCGCGCGGCAACTTCCAAAACCTCTGCGCCCTGGTCGATTCCGACGCGGTCGACACGGAAGTCGACCTCGTCGCCCGGACGCACCATGCCCAGGAACCGCGCGGTCCAGCCAACCAGCCGAGCCGGCGGACGGGCTTGACCATCGGCGGCGGTCACCGTGTGCTGTGCGGCAGCCGACAACCACATGCCGTGCACGATGGGCGATTCCAGTCCGGCCAGCAACGCGGCCGCCCGGTCCGTGTGGATCGGGTTGTGGTCACCGGAGACCACCGCGAACGGACGCATATCGACGGGTGCGGTCATGGTGACGTCGCGGTGACGGCGCCGCGGAGTATCGGTCGCGTTCTCGGACACTGCGCCGCCGGCCCGGGCCGGGTCGGTGAGTTCGGCGGCACCGGTGCGCCCGAGGATCGCGAAACGTTCGTTGAGGGAGGCGATCACCGCACCGTCGGGACCGGCCACCGTCACCGTGACGGGGACGACACGGCCCATGTCCGTGTCGATAGCCGCCGAAGCCGTTGCGGTGACCGTCAATTGAGCCGGATCCGCGGGCAGCTTGCCGACCACGTGCGCGGCGTGGTCCAGGTGCACCAGGCTCAGCAGGCCCTCGACAACTGGAACACCGGCCTCGGTGACCGCAGCGCCGATCGTCGCGAAAACCGCGGGCCAGCACAGGCCGACCAGCGCGTCGGGCACGGCGTTGAGGCTGGGCGCCAGCCGCTCACCGAAAGTGGCCGTGACGCCGGTGTGGTCGGCGACCCGCTCCGGGTCCCAGTCCACCGTCACGGTGGCGGTCCCGTCGGTCACCTGCGGGAGGAACTCCGGCCCGTCGACGCCAGCGGCGATGGCCAGGACCGCGCGCATCGCGGCGGTGGCGTCTTCGGTGGAGACCACCGGTGCGCCACCGTCAATGGTGTTGGCGTGCAACGTGAATGGGATGTCGATCCAGACCCCGGACACCGGGATGCTCAGAACGACGCGCTCATTGCCGACCTCGCCGTCGGACTTGACCTGCAGGCGAGCTCCGGTGGACGAGTGCGTGGCACGCTGACCATCGGATCCATCGTGAACCAGCCAGTCGGCCGGGTCGGCGATGCGGTGAACCGGGTTGGTCGCGGTGCGCCCGGCCCACAGCACATCCGGGGCGTCGAGCACGACGGCCAGCGGCCCGGTCACATCCGAACGGACCAACCTGCGCGACCGGACGGCTTTCGCAACGGCGCCGGTGCCCAGCACCTCGTCGATGGCGGCCTGCTCGAAGCGGTCGAGCAGTTCACCGACGGGCTCGTCCATCCGGGTGATGCCTGCGACGGCGGCGGTGCCGGGGATGATGCACACCTGGTCGGCGTCGTAGCGGGCGTCGTGCGCCTGCCACAGCGAGTCACTGCGCCACCAGCGGCGCACGTCTTTGTCGATGACCGGCACGAAGTTGACCGGCTTGCCCAGCGTCTTGCACAGCGTGACGAAGAACGGCACGTCGGCCGGGTGCAGCTGCACGCTTTCGGCGTCGGGATAGGCGGCAAGCAGCTGTTCGATCGCCGCCCGCGGGTTGTCCAGCAGCGCCTCATCGTTGAACAGTGTCTCGATCGAGCCGTGATCCTGGGAGTGCAGACGCGCCTCGGCACGCTGCAGCATCTGCTGGAAACGGTCGCTCCAAGTGTCGGCCAGCCACGGGCTGCCGGGCGAGGCGTTGTCAGCGGTCGAGTTGCCCGCACCGATGGCGAGCTCGACGTAGCGCTGCAGCCACTGCAGGTAAGTCATTTCACTGACGTCGCCGAAGTACGGCTTGGCGGTGCCGGCCATCGCGGCGATGATCTCGTCGCGGCGCTCGGCAACGGCGTCGGCGTCACCGGCGACCTCGTCGAGCAGCCGGCCGCAGCGCGAGGCGGTGTTGTCGATCTCGTGGATGTCGGCACCGAGCTGGCTGCGGCTGGAAGCCATGCCGCCCTGGGCTTTTCCGGCGCCGATCCACTGGTCGGTGCCGTTGGTCTCGACCAGCATCCGCTTGACCGACGGCGACGTGGTGGATTCCAGCGTGGCCATCGCGGCGGTGCCGACCAGGATGCCGTCGATCGGCATCGACGGGAAGCCATACACCTCCGACCATCGGCCGGACAGGTATTCGGCGGCCCGCTCGGGCGTGCCGATCCCGCCGCCGACGCAGACGGTGATGTTGGGGCGCGACCGCAGCTCCGAGTAGGTCGCCAGCAGCAGGTCGTCGAGGTCTTCCCACGAGTGGTGGCCACCGGCGCGCCCGCCCTCGATGTGCACGATCACCGCTTTGGTGGGCGCCTCGGTGGCGATGCGGATGACCGAGCGGATCTGCTCGATGGTGCCGGGTTTGAACACGACGTGGCTGATGCCGATGTCGTTGAGCTCGTGGATCAGCTCGACGGCTTCTTCGAGGTCCGGGATGCCGGCGCTGACCACGAGGCCGTCGATCGCGGCGCCGGACTGGCGGGCCTTTTGCACCAGGCGCTTGCCGCCGACCTGCAGCTTCCACAGGTAGGGGTCGAGGAACAGGGTGTTGAACTGGTAGGTACGGCCCGGCTCGAGCAATCCGGACAGCTCGTCGATGCGGGCGCCGAAGATTTCCTCGGTCACCTGGCCGCCACCGGCCAGCTCGGCCCAGTGTCCGGCGTTGGCCGCGGCGGCGACGATCTTGGCGTCGACGGTGGTCGGGGTCATGCCGGCCAGCAGGATCGGCGAGCGCCCGGTCAGCCGGGTGAACTTCGTCGAGAGCTTGACCCGGCCGTCGGGCAGGGTCACGACGGTCGGCGCATAGCTCGACCAGGGCCGTGCCACCTCGGGGGTGGCCCCGACGGTGAAGAGGTTGCGCTGACCACCGCGGGTCGCGGCCGGCACGATGCCGACGCCCAGACCGCGGATCACCGGTGCGGTCAGGCGGGTCAGGATGTCGCCGGGACCCAGGTCGAGAATCCAGCGCGCGCCGGCGTCGTGCACCCGGGTGATCTCCTCCACCCAGTCGACCCGGCTCACCAGGATGGCCTCGGTCAATTGGCGGGTCAGCGCGCCGTCGAGGCCGACCTTCTCGGCCCAGCCGCCGACGATGTCGATGCCGTCGGCCAGGCGCGGGGTGTGGAAGCCCACCTCGACCCGGACCGGGTCGAAGACCGGCGCGAAGACATCGCCGCCCCGGAGCTTGTTCTTGCGGTCGGCCTCTTCTTTCTCGGAGATCTGCTGGCAGTACAGCTCGAAGCGGGAGAGTTGCTCTGGCGTGCCGGTGATGACGACCGAACGCCGGCCGTTGCGGATGGACAGCACCGGGGGCAGCACGGTCCGAACGTCCTGGGAGAACTCGTCGAGCAGCCGCAGGATGCGCTCGGGATCGGCGTTGGTGACCGACACCATCGGCGGGCGGTCACCGAGCACGGAGATACCGCGGCGACGCGCGACCAGCGTCCCGGCCGCGCCGATCAGCTGTGCCAGGGCAAGCAGCTCGACGTCGCGAGCGCCCTCGGCTTTGAACGCCTCGACGGCGAGCACGCCCTGCGAGTGCCCGGCGACGGCGACCGGCGGGGTCGCGGTCCAGTCGATGCCCTGACGCGCCAGGGCCCGCCCGGCCGCGATCTGGGTGAGCAGCACACCGGGTATCGACACCGCGGCCGACGTCAGGTGCTTGTCCGCGGGGATCGGGTCCTCGGCTGCCAGCGCGCGTACCCACTGCAGCGGCTCGAAGCCGATCGGACGCACCACGACCAGCTCTTTTGCCACCGGCTCGAGCAGCAGCTCGGCCTCACCGACCAGCGTCGCGATATCGGTCTCGATGCCTGCGGAGGACACCAGCTCTTCGAGGGTTTCCAACCAGGCGCTGCCCTGACCGCCGAACGCGACAGCGTACGGCTCGCCGGCCGTGAGACGGTCGACCAGAGCATGGGTGCTGTGCGGGCCATTGCCGTCGCGGTCAGCGGACACCCGGTCGTGCTCGTGGATCGTCACCTTGTGTATCTCCCTGTATGCGTCTTTATGCGTCTTCACGTATCGGTTCGTTCGGCCGGCTGCGAGCCCCGCGAGCGGGGCCCCAGCTGCGCTGGGTCGATTCCGCTTTGAATCGCAGCCCGAAAATCAGCTGACCGGTGTGTTCTCGGGGGGACGCTCAGGCGGACCAAGCGGCGCGGCGGACTGCATCGGCTGTACTAAGAGTGTCATAAGGATTCGGGTCGTTTTTCTGCGCAGATCGGTTACTGGTGAGTTCTACGCACGGGTAACCGTGTCGTGGGTAACACCCGGATCAACGGGCCTCACGGGTATCCAGAACAAACGTCCTGCATGCAGGTGGTTACGGTCGAGTAGCTATAACTGCGCTGTTCAAGGCGGCATTGTTATCAAATCGTTATGTTAAGAATTCGCGCTGCGTGCCGCCCGTCCCGCCGCCGCGGTTGAGCCGTCTCGCGCCCACCGTCGACTGAGCGGCGCGACAATCGGCGAACGAGTGTTTGCTGGAGCGGAGTTGCGCAAGCGCGCCCGGATCGGCTATCGGGTCAGAAATCTTTGCGAGGCCGCGCGGTTGCTAGGCCCACTGCCCGAATTGCGGCTTGAGGATCTCGTTGATGTCCACCCCAACACCGCCCACGCTGCGCTTATCGATCTCGACTTGGTGCAAGTTCGCCGCCGGGTGGGCGTAGCCCTTGGGTGAGCCCCAGTTGTGCTGCCAGAAGCAGGAGCCCAAGCCGTCGTGCAGCGCCCAGTCGATCGTCTTCGAATTGGCGTAAACGCCCGTCCGCTGGTGTCCGATCACCGACTCCCAGGACCGCAGGTACGGAGCTATCTGGCTTTTGTACTGCTCATAGGACGGGTCGTCGTCGATCGACGCGTAAATGGGCGCGCCGGCCGGACCACCGGCGGCGGCGTGCAGCTCCATCCCCCGCTTGGCGTGCTCCAGCCCGGCGTTGGCACCGCCCAGCCAGTCGGCGGAACTGCCCTTGCCGTACTGGTAGCACGAGACAATTTTGAGCCCGTTGCTGTGCAGATCGCGCGCTTCGGCCACCTGGATCGGCTTGCCCAGCATCCAGTTACCGCCCGGCCGACGGTCGGAGACGTACCGGATCGACCCCACGGCGCCGGCAGCCCGGATCTGGCTGGCCGGGATCACGCCCGCGGCGTAGTCCAACAAGGTGCCCAGCGATGCCGACGCCGGCGCGGCGCACAACGACGACGCCGCGATGCCCAGGCCTACCAAGGCCGGGGTCGCGGCCGCGAATTTGAGCACGTCACGGCGCGAAATCGACACATCGGCCAGGGTACGACACAAACACCAGTAGACACACGAATCACACCGGTCACATCTGCATCACATCTGAGCTACCGCTGCGGTGGCGGCGACGACCCGGAGTGTCGGGCCTCATCCGCCGTCAGACGCGGACGCCTTGCTGTTCTGTGTTGCCGTGATGAGCACATGGTGGACGAAGCCGAGCTTGGCCACCACCGGAAGGGTGAGTCGGAAGGGATACAGGGCCTCCTTGCCCATCGCGTGGTTCACCCTGTTGAGGACGCCGGAGAGCACCTCCCAGTCGTGCAGCAGCTGCGCGAAGTCACCCTCGTCGTAGTGCACCTTCGGGTCGATGTCGGCGTCGAGGTCGAAATGCACCCGATCGGCGGACACCGAGAGCCCGGAGTCGGCGACCGTCGCCAGGGTGCCCGTGATGTGCAGATAGTGGGCGAAGGTCTCCGCCCAGTCCTCCCAGGGGTGGGCGGTGGCGTAGTGCGAGATGTAGTCGCGTTCCCATTCGTCCGGGACGACTCCGGCGTAATAGTCCGCCAGCGCGGCCTGGTAGTCGCGGCGCTCGTCACCGAAGAAGGCGCGGGCCTGATCGATGAGGGCGCCGCCGGTGATCAAGATCATCTCATAGTAATGCCCGACCTCGTGGCGCAGGTGACCGAGCATGGTGCGGTAGGGCTCCTTGAGGATGATCCGCTGGCGCTCGCGGTACAGCTCGAGAGATTCGGCCAGATCGATGGTGATCACGCCGTCGGCATGCCCAATGGTTACCGGATGTCCCACCGATTCGCTGGAAATCAAATCGAAAGCCAGGCCTTTGGGGTCCTCGTCAAAGCGTGCCAGCGGCAAACCTAAATCGAGCAGCTGAAAAATCAACCGCCGCAAGTCTTTCAGAGTGCTGGCCAGTTCCTTGCGCGCCTCGGTATCGTCGGGACCGGGTTCGGTTCGGACGAAGCCTTCGGCGAAACAGATGCCCGTCGCAGAGCCCGCGTCGGCCAGCCAGTTGCAGCCGCGATCACGATTGGCGCACCGCACCCAGGCCGCGGCGTCGATCATGGTGGACTCCCCGGGCGCCGGGGCGAGAACGATCTGCATCCATGGTTTGTGGAATGCCACGTCCGTCGAACACGCGAAGCAGCTCTGTTGTTCGAAGGCCACGGCGAAGCCGCAGCGCGGACAGCGGAATGCGCGCATCGAAGCTATCCGTCGGCGTCTGTGGCGGTGACGTACACCCAGGGCTGTTGGGATCTGCTCCGCAGATACCCCTGCTGCCAGTTCCATTGCGGGTGTTGACGCAGAAACTCGTCGGCGTCGAAGGGCACACCGTCGGCCCGCCCGTAGCGCGCCCACAGGTTCATGCCGGCGATGTCGGAGGCGCAGGCGACCTTGGCATCGACAGAGCCGAATGGCGTGAACGGCGTCAAACCGCTGTTCTCGCAAGGATCTTCATCGGAATGCGCACAGATGGTGCGCGACGACGGTCGCGTGTAGTTGAGGTAGGGATCGAAGGTGTCGGCGATCATGCGCTTGCCGATCTCGACGTCGACGCACCCGTCGAAGTCGCCGAGCAGTTGTTGCCAGCGCACCTGGCGGGCGCCATTGGGCGTACGGATGTCGCTGAACCCCGTCCCGAAGCATTCCAGGTTGCGGATCCGCGGGTCGGTCGGCGCATTGTCACCCCAGAAGTAGCCGTCGGTCTTGCGCGCCAGGCTCTGATACAGCAGGCCTTCCTCGTAGCGCGCGATCTCACCGGTCTTGATGTCGCCGAGCAACCACGAGTTGGCATATCCGCCATTGTTATCGGCGTTCATCAGGCTGATCCAGTGATCGATATCGTCGGCGTACTGCGTTGCGACCCGGGCCCGGCAGAACTCCGGCATCCGCGTCTCGTCATACCCCTTGAAACCCTCATATCCGCCAATGGTCGTTTCGGTGATCGCCAGACCCGCTGACGAAAGCCAGAAGTCGGTCATGCTCGCGATCCATCCGGGCGCGGTCTGCATCACCATTCGGTTGCCCTCCGCGGGCGTCAGATCGAGGATCACGTTCTCGAACTGGCCCTGCCAGAAATCGGTGAAGCTGGTGTGGCCCAGCACGATTGACCCGTCAGCGGTGGCACTACCGGTCGCGATGAACGCGCTGCAGTGATTGCCTTCGCCACCCGTCGGAGCCAGCGCGGTGTAGCGGCCCGAATTCTTGGGCCACCAGTAACCGGTCAGCTCCATCCAGTCGTTGATGCCCAGCACGTCATCGAACGTCGACGGAACTCCCGCCGCAGTCAAACCGGCTGCAACGCCTTCGATTTCGGTGCGCAGCTCGGGCGGGACCAGGGCGCCGTGTAGCTCGACGGCCCTGGCCACGAAGAAATCGTAGGTCATCCCGATGTCCTGATAGGTCATCTCTCGGTAGACCCGGATCGACTCGGCATACTCGTCGGCGACGAGGTAGCCGTACTGGAACCCGCGTTCGAACGGTGCGCCGCCGATCGAGACGTGCACCCATCCGTCGACATCGCGTCGCGAAGCCTCGGCGAGCCACGCCTGCTGCTCGTCGGTCAGCGTGGCGGGTGCGGTGCGGGCGGGTGCGGCGCTGCGCGCCACTGGCGGTTGCACGTTGTGGGGCGGCGGATCGGCCGGAGCTGCGGACGGGTGGGGTGCCACGATCACTCCTCACATTGCTTTCCGGCGGTGTCGAATAGGCCCAACTTCAGCCGATTCACGACGTCGGCGACGGCAAGCCAACCGCGCACACTGTTGCCGGCCGAGTTCAATTTCGGCGAGAAGGCGGCGACCGCGAGTCGGCCGGGTACCACCGCCAGCACGCCCCCGCTGACACCGCTCTTGGCGGGCACCCCGACCGTGTACGCCCAGTCCCCGGACTGCGTATACATCCCCTCCATCACCATTTCGGCGAGCAGATAGCGGACATTGGAGTCCGCCATGACCCGCACGCCCGTGCGGGGATTGACCCCGCCGGCGGCCAACGTTGCGCCCATGGTCGCCAAGTCGGCGGTGTTCAGCATCGTCGAACACTGCTGGGTGTACACCGCGCAAGCTTCCATCGGATCGCAGAAAAGCGTTCCCGCGCTGTACAGCAGCCAAGCGATGGCCTTGTTGTGGGAGTTGGACTCCTGCTCGGAAGCATTGATCTCCTCGCCGATGGACAGCGGGCGCCCCGCAAATGCGCTCTGGATATCCAGAATTTTGCGCCATCGATCGGCGGAGTCGGAGGCGGGTACGAAGCTGGTCGTCGCCATCGCCCCCGCGTTGACCAAGGGCGACGTCGGCTTATCGTGGTGCAGTTCAAGGGCGAGCACCGAATCGAATGCGCCTCCGGTTGGGTTCGCGCCGAGCTTCGTACGCACCGCGCGATGGCCCCGCTCCTCGATGACCAACGCCAACGTGAACACCTTCGAAATGGACTCAATGGGGAACTCGTGGTCAACGTCTCCGATCGCGGCGGTGTGGCCGTCGGGAGTCATCGCGCACACGGCGAAAAGATTCGGGTCGACGTCGGCGAGCGCGGGGATATACTTCGCGGTGCGTCCCCGTGACTGACTTCGATGTTGCGAATATGCTTGTGCCACAACGGAGTCGATTGCTGCCGAATCCAGTGGATCGGTGGCCATGGCGAATCACTCCCACACCAGGGTCGGGCGAAGGTCGCGCAAACTCGCGACAGCGAGCCTAGCAGAGACTTGCCCTGATTAAGCATGAGCCGAAGTGATCCGGGCCGGTGCCAGTGCGTCTGATAACGCAATTATCTTGTCCCTATTAACTTAGTAAAGTTAGAGTCAACGATGCAGCAGGTTCCGGCCAAGGGACCACATTCGACTGCGGGGGGATGCCTAGTGGACCATGACCAGCTCATCGACCTGACCCGACGGGCTTTGAAGTTGGCGCGCGACAAGACGACCGACCTCGCGCCCCGGCAGCACACGGTCGACGCGAGCGATTACACCTCGCTCGAGCGCCACCACAGTGACAGGGCGTTGGTGCTGGCCAGCCCGCAACTGGTCGGCTACGTCTCGGAGCTCCCCGACCCCGGGGCGTACTGCACCAAGACGGTGATGGGGCGGTCGATTCTGCTGACCCGAACGTCTGACGGGTCGGTCCGGGCGTTCGAGAATGTCTGCCTGCACCGGCAGTCGCGGGTGGTGACGGGGTGCGGCACGGCGAAGCGGTTCAGCTGCCCGTATCACGCCTGGACCTACGACAACACTGGCAAGCTGGTCGGCCTGCCGGGCCGCGAGGGCTTCCCGGATATGACGGCCAAGTCCGACTCGTTGACCGAACTCCCGGCCGCCGAATTCGCCGGATTCCTCTGGGTGGCGCTAGACCCGGGCGCAACCCTCGACGTCGCCGCCCACCTGGGACCGCTGGCCGACGAGCTCGACTCGTGGGGCATCGGGAGGTGGTCTCCGCTGGGCGAAAAGGTGCTCGACGTCCCAATCAACTGGAAGCTGGCCGTCGACACGTTCGCGGAGAACTACCATTTCGCCACCGTGCACCGGCAGACCTTCGCGACCATTGCCCGCAGCAACTGCACGGTCTTCGATTCGTACGGGCCGCACCACCGGTTGATCTTCCCGCTCAACGCGATCCTCGAGCTGGACAATGTTCCCGAGGAGCAGTGGGATCCGTTCCACAACATGGTGGTGATCTACGCGCTGTTCCCCAACATCGTGCTGTCGGTGACGATCGCCAACGGCGAGCTGTTCCGGATCTACCCGGGCGACGAACCCGGCAGGTCGATCACCGTGCACCAGAACTCGACACCGCTGGACCTCTCCGAGGAGTCCGTCGCGGCCGGCGCGCAAGCCGTCTTCGAATACGCGCACGCCACGGTCCGCGACGAGGACTACCGGTTAGTCGAGGGGCTGCAGGCAAACCTCGCCTCGGGCGCTCGCGATCACCTGGTGTTCGGCCGCAACGAGCCGGGGCTGCAGCACCGCCACATCGCATGGGCCGAGGCTCTTACCGGGTCAGCTGCCGTCGGCTGACTCCTGTTCGGACAGCACTGCGATCAGATCGTCGAGAAGGGTTGCGAGCATGCCGTTTTGCACGGGCAGCGCGCCGGTCAGCAGTTCAACGGCTGCGCCGCGACGGCCCGCGGCGACCAATGGCACCAGCTGATCGACCACCGACTGCAGGTCGGGATTGACGTCGGCAACCGTGGTGGCCAACACTTCGACCAGCTCCCAATCCCGATACAGCGCCAACGATCGTTCGTTGAACGCGAAGCCGCTCACCGGTTTACCCCAGAGCGTGCCCTGGTAGCGGTACGGGCCTTCCATGTATTCGATCGGCAGGCCGTGCGCCGGGGCCGGCACCAGCGGCTCTCCGACAAGGTCCAGTTGCAGTGTGGCGCAGGTGATCCGGTGCCGGTCGGGCATGTACCGCGCCGGCGCCGGCGGACGCACCAGGGGCCGAACGGTATTCGGCCATCGCACGTAGCTGCTGACGGTGACCTCCACGTCTTCGGCACACTCCGGCGCGATCGCGGGGTCGGGATGACTCGTCGTCACTCCGGTAAAGGGTTGCAGCGCATTGCCGTTCGTGCGGTCGAACTGCCGCCAGATGCTCAGGTCGACGCCGTTGTCGAAATTGATCGTGCGCCATTCGTGCGACCTGGCCCGCGGGTCTCCCGCGGTTCCGCCACCGCCGACGTACTTCGGGAACCACTGCCGATCGACATGTCCGCTGCTACCGGAAACCTGCTCGACCGAATCGCCCCAGCGCAGCGTTCCGGTCATCGACATACCGGTCTGGAAATACGAGTACGTGTCATTTTGACCGAAGCAGACGATCTTTCCGTTGTAGGTCGACGCCCCGACCGGTGTCGGTGCGCGCGTTGGAGTTACGACCAAGTCCAACCGCATGGACCGCCCCTGATGGTCCTGGCCCACCAGGCTGACTCGATACGTATAGGGCAGCAACTGGCCATCGCCGTCACGACACGTGGTCCACGACGCGGTGCCGGCACTGCTCTGGTAGCTGATGTCGAGATAGCCTGCGGTCATGACCAATTTGCGCTGCGCCCCTGGCTCCATATTGGCCGGCGGCATGTCGTAGTCGGTGTAGGTGCCGTAGTCACCGGTGTCGAGGTCGAACAGCGCCATCGTGTAGAAGTCGGCGACGACCGTTCCCCCGGGTTGGTTCTTGTTGAAGATGGTCAAGAACGCAAACGACCGGTCGCTCTCGACTGCCTGCAGTTGGCCGGCGATGAACCAGGTGTCGGATTCCTGGTCGGGGTGTTCGCCCTCGGCGGCGGGAAAATCCAGCTGGCTGTCGCCGGGCACCAACTGATACGGGTAACTGCGCCAATCGCTGTTCATGTCGGCTTCCTTGCCACGGCGCCATCCTTCTTTTTTACTATGTTAGCGTCAATAGCGAAGTTACGGTCACGGCCTCATCCCCTCCGCAAGGAAGTGCCCCGATGACAGAAAAATCCGACCATCGGACCTATGCCGAACTGTTCATCGGAGGGCAGTGGCGCAAGCCCGCCAACCCGAGCCAGCTCGCGGTGATCTCCCCGCATACCGAAGAGCCCATCGGCCACGTCCAAGTTGCCGGTCCCGAGGATGTCGATGCCGCGGTCGCCGCCGCGCGGCAGGCTTTCGACCATGGCCCGTGGCCACGATTGACCCACGCCGAGCGGATGGCCAAGGTTGAAGAGCTCGCCGCGATCTACGGCAACCACGTCGACGAGATGGCCGACCTGATCACCGACGAGATGGGGTCCCCGCGCACTTTCAGCCGGATGGGCCAGGGGGCGGCCGCGGCGGGTCTGATCCACCTCACGCTGGCCGCCGCCCGCGACTTCCCCTGGGCGGAACGCCGCCAAGGTGTGCTCGGCGAAGTACACCTCCGCCGGGCACCGGTCGGGGTGGTCGCGGCAATTGTGCCGTGGAACGTGCCGCAATTCCTGATCATGCCCAAGCTCATTCCGGCGCTGATCGCCGGCTGCACGGTCATCATCAAGCCCGCACCCGAGACACCTTTGGACGCTTTGTGGTTGGCCGAAATGATCGAGCAGATCGGCTTGCCGGAGGGCGTGGTGTCCGTGCTGCCGGGCGGCACCGACGTCGGTGAGGCGCTGGTGCGCCATCCCGGCGTGGACAAGATCTCCTTCACCGGTTCCAGCGCCGTCGGCCGCCGCATCGCCACGCTCTGCGGAGAGCAGCTCAAACGGGTAAGCCTGGAACTGGGCGGCAAGTCGGCGGCGATCATCCTGGACGACGCCGATTTCGCGAAGACGGTGGCCGGGCTGAAGTCGGCCAGCCTGATGAACAACGGACAGGCCTGCGTCGCGCAGACCCGCCTTTTGGTCAGCGAACGACGGCACGATGAGTTCGTCGACGCGCTGGCCGAGATGATGTCGAATCTCAACGTCGGGGATCCGACCGACGAGGCGACCGACATCGGGCCTCTTTTCGCTCAACGGCATCAACGCCAAGTGCAGGAGTACATCCAGTCCGGACAAAGCGAGGGCGCCCGCATCGTGCTCGGTGGCCTCAATACCGCACAAGACAGTCCGGCCGAGCGCGGCTGGTACGTGCGGCCAACGCTTTTCGTCGACGCGACCAACGACATGCGCATCGCCCGCGAGGAGATTTTCGGCCCGGTGTTGACCGTGCTGCGCTATCGCGACGAATCCGACGCGGTCCGGATCGCCAACGAGAGCGACTATGGTCTGGCCGGTTCGGTGTGGACCGCGGACATCGCCCACGGCCTGGACGTCGCCGCCAGCGTGCGCGCGGGCACGTACGGCATCAACATGTACACGCTCGACATCGCCAGTCCGTTCGGCGGTTTCAAGCACTCGGGCATCGGCCGCGAATTCGGGCCGGAAGGCCTCGACGAATATGTCGAGCTCCAGACGGTGATCGCCAAGGGGCAGATGCCGCCGCTATGAGCTAGTGCGCTCCGGCCGCCATGTGGGATCACGACCAAGGCGCGCAAGGAGTTTGGCCTGCACATCACTGTCGCTGCTCAGCGCGACCGGAGCATCGAACATTCCCGATGCAATCAGAGCGTTGGGATCGGTCGGCAGGCCGGCGGAGCAGATCTCGCACCACCCAGGATCCAAGCGCTCGTCCGCCCCGACCGCACGAGCGAGGTCCCAGCAGTGGACCAAGACATCGCGTGTCAGGTTCGGCATCAGCCGGTACGCATCCAGTTGTGTCACTGCGCCGGATTGAAAGGCCGTTGTCAGCGCCTCATAGGTCAATTGCCACCGCACCTGCAGATCGTCTCGCGGTCGGTCGGGCTTTAATCCCATGGGCCGCAACAGAAGTACGTCGTGGAAGCCGATAACGTGTTCGAGCACTCCCCGGGCGTCCCAGGCATCGCACGGGGTGCGACGATCCCATTTGCCCTCGGCCGACGCCACCGCCTCGCCGAACCGGCGACACACCGCCAGATGCAGTTCGGCTATGCCGTCATCCACAGCGCAACTGCAGGGTGAGCTCGACCGGACAGCACAGGACGCCATGCTGGTTGGTCACTTCGATCGTGATGTCGACCAGGCAGCACGGTGGGTCCACCGAGGTGTCGCGCCGCTTGGTCACCGCCCGGCCCCGGCCGGTCATCGTGTCGCCGGCATAGATTGAACCGGCTAGCCGCAGCGAGCGGCGTACCACCCGGCTGCTCGGGCCGGCCCAATCGGTGGCCACCCGGTCGGCGAATCCGGCCAGGTGCATGGTGTTGAGGTAAATCGTTGGGTTGCCCTGACTTTGGGCATATTCGGGATCGAAGTGGCCCGGGAAATAGTCCCACGTCGCTCCGGCGTTCTCCACCACCCGCTGGTAGCTGATCTCGTCGACCACTTCCGGCAGCTCGACGGGAACGGTGATGTCGTTCCAGTCCAGATCCGCGCCGGTCACGCCGGCGCTCCCGGGGTGAAGCGGAACAACGTATTCCGTGATCGGGCCACGACGGCCCCGTCCTGACGGCGATAGGTCTCCAGCGTCTCGATGAAATGGCCGACACCCAGTCGGGTCCGCTTTTCCGGTGACACCGACACCAATTCCTCGACCGAGGTGAGTATGTCGCCCTCGACGATGGGGTGTAGAAACTCGACGTCGTTGGCGGCGTTGATGAATGTGGTGCCCGGCAACGGCACCCGTAAGATCAGCGACGCCGCGGGCCGCCGGCCGCCGGGCTCCCATGGCGGAGGTATCAGCCATCCCATCAGCAGACCCGGCGGGGCCAGCAGGCCTCCCCATTGCTCCCGCGCGAATTCCGGATCCCAGTAAGAACGATTGCCGTCGTGAATCATGGCGGCGAACAACTGAATACGCGCACCGCTGACGGGCGTCATCGCGGTTCGCGGCTCGCTCGCCGCGCCGACCATCTGCAGCGCGTCTTCGTAGGTGCCGAAGGCTAGTTGATAGCTGAGATCGGAATCCACGTATCGGTGCCGCTCACATGACAAGCGGGTGCCGGCTCGGCACCAGGTCCCAGGAGAGATTGCGCGACGCGTAGTACCAGCCGCCGCGCTCATAGATCAGCTCGTCCCGGAACGTCCCGGTGGCGCGCAGCGTGGTTTCGCCGAAGGCAGCGGAGAAAAGCACGGCGACGCAACGCTGCATCGCGTGGACGCCCTCCACGGCGATCTCGTGATCGACGGTCACCAAGCGTTGCCCTTCACCGCCGTCGAATGCCGAACGCAGATCGGCGAACAATTCGCCGTTGCGAACGAAGCTGGCACCGGAGTGACGAAACGCCGCGATCCAGGTGTCACGGTCGCCGTCGGAGTAGGCGCGATTGTGCCGAGCGTTCAGATTCAAGATCGCGTCGCGGCAGGCCGCAGCTTGGAGGAACTGTTCCTGCTGGTAGGTCATGGTCATTTCTACTCGCCAGCCTTTCCCCGAAGGAAAAAAGAAACGATCTACGTAGCATCGACATTACTTACCGTTTAACAATATATCCGTAACCTTCTCGATCCCAGACCCCCGATGTTAAACCCTTGGCTCGCAATAAATCTTTACGCACCCGTCCGATAACGTTCTTCGGGAGTTCGTTGACCTGCTCGATGTATCGGGGGACGCAGAAGTACGGCATCCGGGCCGCACAGAAGTCGAGCAACTCAGCGCAATCCAGTGTGGCGTCGGGGCGCAACGTCACGACCAGCAGAATGTCGTCCTCGCCCAATTCGCTGGACACCCCGATCGCTGCGGCTTCGGCCACCGCGGGATGTTGCGTGACAATGCGTTCCACTTCGACCGAGGAGATGTTCTCACCGCGCCTGCGCAGCGAATCCTTGATCCGATCCAGATACGTCAGGTTCTGATCGGCGTCGAGTCGGCCGAGATCACCGGTACGGAACCATTCCGAATGCGGGTCCACCTGCGCGCCCAGGCCCACATAGCCTTCGCTCATCACGTGCGGATGCCTGGGCCGGCAGGCGATCTCCCCGATGGTGCCGGCGGGCAGCGGGTTGCCGTCGTCGTCAACGATGCGTACGTCGAAATTGGGATTCGGCTTGCCCGACGTTCCGGGTATGCCCACGTCGGCTACTCCCTTGACCGCGATCGGGAAAGCTTCGGTCATCCCGTACATCGTGACAATCCGGCAGCCGTAACGCTTTTCGATGTCGTGGTGGGAACTCGCGTCGATCGGCGCGGCGGAGATGAACCGCAGCGGCAGCTGTGCGTCGCGCGCGTCGGCGGGCAGGTTGTGCAGCATCGACACCATTGCGCCAGCTCCGGCAAAGCCGACGGCGCCGTGGGCGCGGATGTCATCCCACACCCGGCCGGGATGGAACGCCTCGGCCAGCACGGTCGTCCCGCCCACCAGCATCGGGGCCAGCACGCTGGGTGCCGCGCTCAGGTGGAACAACGGCATCGCCGTCCACAACACCTCCCCCGCCTGCAGCTCCCAGGCCGACGCGACGGTCGCGGCGACCGAGAACAGGTAATTCCAGGTCGTGGCAACGGCTTTTGACGGCCCGGTGGTGCCCGACGTGTAGAACAGTGCCCCCACCTCGTCCGCGTCCGCGGGGTCGTCGGCCCCGCTGCGGTCAACTTGGTGCACAAGCCGACGGCGCAGCGAATCATCTTGCACCACAATGTCGGTCACCGTGTCCAACCGGTCGGCAACCTCGTCGATGCGGGGACGGCGCTCAGCGTCGGTCAGGATCACCTTGGCCCGCGACAACCGCAGGGTGTGCAGCAGGAAGTCTCCCTTGTTCGCGGCGTTGACCGCCGCACTCACCGCGCCGATGCGGGCCGCGCCCAGCCAGAAGTAAACCCATTCCGGGCAGGTGCCGGTGAACAGGGCCACGCCATCGCCGCGGCCCACCCCCAACGACGCCAGCAGGTCGGCCGCCGCGCAGGAGCGCTGCCGCATCTGCTCGAATGTCACCTCGGTCCCGGCGATCGACATCATCACCCGGTCGGGGTACTCCCGGGCCCGGCGATCCAGCACCGCTGAGACGGTGAAACGATCCACGCCGAAATCGGAGGGCCCGAGGGGCTTACTCCGAACCGAACGCATCAGGCGCCACTTAGGCTTTCGCGGCGGCCGGGTCGGGCTCGCCTTCGGCGGTGTATCCGAAGTCGATAGGCGAGGGCTCCGTGCCCGGGTAGAAACGGTGCGCCCAGCGGCGCAGCGCCGCATAGTCGTGTGCCTCTTCGGGAGCCAGGTTCGGCTTCTCCAGGTACTTCATGTTCTCCCAGGTGAAGAAGTCCTGTCTGATGACCTGTTGCTGCAGCTCCAGGAACTTGGCCGCGCGCCCGGTGGGCACGTCGCCGGTGTCGCCCGGCTCGCGGATCGATGCCTGGGTATAGAAGTAATCGGTGTAGTCCTCGTCGACCGGTGTTTGCCCGGTGACCTCGATGGTGGCCACCAGGTCACTCGGGAAGCGGACGAGCCCCAGCCCAAGCGAGTAGTTGTCGTAGATAATCTTCGCGTCGACCGGCCCGTTCGGGGTCAGCCAGGTCGTGGCCCGGCCCCCACCGAAGTGGGCGTTGACAGTGGCGTGCAGGTGATACCCCGCCACCTCGAACGAGGCCGTATTGGCGGGGTTGGCGGCCTTGTGCACATATTGCACGTGGTAGGGGTCGGCCGCGTTCTCGATGATCATCTGCGCGTGCACCTTGACCCGGTTGAGCATCCGGCTGTGCGGGTGCAGCGGGTAGTACTCGCCGGTCTCCAGTTCCGGCAGCACCGGGGGCTGCCAGTACGGCGCACGCCCGTGGCGTTCGTGCCAGACCAGGATGAAGCCGTACCACTCCATACAGGGATAGGTGCGGATGTGGACGTTGTTCTTGCAGCCGATCTTGCTGTACGGGATCAACGCGTTGGTGCCGTCACCACGCCACTGCCAGCCGTGCCAAGGGCAGACGATGTTCTCGTCTTCGACCGTGCCGCCGACGCCCATGTTGGCGCCGAGGTGCTGGCAGTACGCGTCCAGCACGTTGACCTGGCCGGAAGCGGTGCGGAACAGCACCAGCTCCTCGCCGAAGTAGTGCAGGCGCTTGACGTCGCCGGGCGCCACGTCGCTGGCGAAGGCGACGATGAACCACCCCGTCGGGAACCGATAGGTCGACAGCGCAATGCCGGACTGTCCGAACTCACGTTCCGACGGGTCGGACTCTGAAATCGTATTCGTCACAAGAACTCCGTTTCCCACGCGGCCGGGCCGCTCTTACCTCACCGCGTTTCGACGACTAAAGTCTATTTTTACTATTTTAAGCATAGAACGTCAACGCGGGACCGGCCGGTGCCCGTGTGGTACGAGAGCAAGCGGGGTTGCGCGTGACTGCTGCCGCAGTGGACCTATCCGATTTCGCCTTGTGGCGTAACGGTTTTCCCGATGAGTTGTTCGCCGAGTTGCGGCACACCAGGCCACTTTTCCGACACGACCTGACGCCGGGCGTGGCCCAGACCGTGCACCGTGATTTCTGGGTGGCGACCAAACACCGGCACGCGGTGCGCCTGCACCGCGACACCGAGTCGTTCACCGCGGCCGACGGCCCGCTCATTCAGCCGGTCGCCATGTTCTCGTCGTACCCAACGATCATCACGTTGGACCCGCCGGACCTGAACAAGCGCCGCAAACTCATCTCCAACGCGTTCAATCCGCGTGCGATCGCCAAACTCGAAGATGGCATTCGGGCGCGGGCGGCGCGGATGATCGACGCTCTGCTGGCCGCGGGCGGCGGGGATTGGATCGACGACGTCGCCGACGCGTTGCCGATGACGGTGATCGGCGACATCATCGGCATCCCCGAGGAGGACCGCCCGCGAATCTTCGACATCTTCGACCGCATCCTGAAGGCGCTTGCGCCCGAGGCGAGCCCGAGCGGGCAGGTCGAACTCGAGCTCTTCGCCTCGGTCTTCGAGTACGCGACGGAGCTCACCGCCGAAAAGCGGCGCAACCCGACAGACGATATCTGGAGCACGCTGGCGTCCGCGGTGATCACCGGTGACGACGGCGAGCAGTTCAGCCTGCCCGAACACGAACTGGAGTTCTTCTTCTTCGTGCTGGCCTTCGCCGGCAGTGACACCACCAAGAACGCACTGGCCATCGGGCTGCAGGCCTTCCTCGCCAACCCAGACCAGATCGAACGCTATCGCGAGGAGGAAGCGCTGCGCCCCAGCGCCGTCGAGGAGGTGCTGCGCTGGGCGTCGCCGGTGGCGTACTGGACGCGCACCGCGAAGGTCGACGTGGAGATGGACGGCCAGCGCATTCCCGCGGGCGACCGGGTGGTGTCGATGCTGCGTTCGGCCAACCGCGACGAGGAAGTCTTCTCCTCGCCGTTCACCTTTGACATCGGCCGGCAACCCAACCCGCATGTCGCTTTCGGCGGCGGCGGGCCACACCACTGCCTGGGCGCGATGCTGGCGCGCGCGGAACTGCGGGCGGTGCTCGACGAGCTGCTGCTGCGCTGCGATCGCATCAAAATCGGGCCCGCCAAGGTGTCGTATCCGAACCTGACCACCAACATGTCGATCTATGACGAGATGGCAATCTCGCTGACCGAGCGACGCTGAATCAGTACGGAGCCGGCCCGTCGCCGAACGCGGCGAACACCGCCAGCGGATCCAGGTAATCGCGCCAGTGCACGATCTTTCGGCCCTCGATCGTAATCACCGAGACGAATCGGTTGACGTAGGGCGCACCCGTCTTCACGACGGTGCCGTGCATCGTGTACTCGAGAATCACCGCGGACTTCTCGGGATCGAAGTAGCGGTACACGTCGCTGCTGTGACTCTGGACGATCGAATCCCCGTAATCGGCATACAGTTCGGCCAACGCTTCTCGCCCCACGATTTTCCTGGGGTACGTCGGGACGGTGATGATGAACTCGACCACCGCATCCTCGGCGTGGATATCGAAAAAGTCGGTCCCGTCGACCAGACCGTCGAGGGCCCCGACGACAAGCTCGAAGTAGGGCCGCATGGCGGCGTATCTCGCCATGTCTCGCGATGACATGGAGGCCCCCGCCGTTGCTCAGTCCTGCAACCGCAGTGCCGCCTTCGGGCACTGTTCAACTGCGGCGCGCACATCGATCTCCCGGTCGGGCGGCACCGGGCCGTCCGCGATCTGCACCACGTCCTCGTCGCCCAACTCGAACACGTCCGGGGCGAGCGATTCACAGAAGCCGTTGGCCTCACACGAATTCTCATCGACCGTCACGCGCATCAGATGCCTCCTCATAGACCCTTGGGACGGGTACCGATCACCCCGCTGGCGGCGAGGTTCGCTAATTCTTCGTCGGTCAGCCCGCACCGATCGCGCAGTACTTCCCCATTGTGCTCGCCCAGCAGCGGCGGTGGGCGCAACAGCCAGCGATCCTGGCCGGACAGCGATGCGAACGGCGGGCACGGATACTCCGCTGATCCGATGCTCGAATGCTGCAACGTCTCGAAGAAACCCCGGTCGCGCAGCTGGGGGTTCTCGGTCACCAGCGACGGCGAGATCACGGGCGCGGCGGGAACACCCGCGCCGGCCAGCCGCTCCACCGTCGATTCCAGTGGCTGCTCGGCGAACCATTCCCGCAGCCGGTGATCGATGTCGTCGGCTCGTTCGTGCCGGCCGTCGGCCGTGGCCAAACCCTCGTCGCACCACGTCGGCCGCCCCATCAGGTCGACGAGTGCACGCCACTGCTGGTCGTCGCGCACGGTGACCGCGATCCAATCGTCTTTTTCTGGCGCCCCGGCACATCGGTAGATGTTCTGGATCAACCCGCCGTGACCGCGATTGCCGCGGCGGCTCAACGTCTTTCCGAAGACCTCCGACTCGATCGCCTGTATCGCGGTGGCGTTCAACACCGTTTCGAGCATCGGCAGCTCGACCTGCTGACCGGTTCCGGTGCGTCCGGCGAAGTTCAGCGCGGCCAGCACGGCGAACGCGGCGTGCACCCCGGCCAGCGGATCGCAGGCTCCACGCGGCGTCACCGGCGGGGCTTCCGGCAGTCCGGTCACCCAGGCCAGTCCGGCCAGCTGCTCCATGGTGGGGGCGAACCCGACCCGTTCGCGCCACGGGCCATCGAGCCCGAACGCGGGCATGCGGGCGACGACGAGCTTGGGATTGACCTCGAGCAGCACGTCGGCGGTCAGCCCGAACTGGTCCATCACGCGCGGTGAGAAGTTCTCGATCACCACGTCGGCGCCGGCCGCCAGCTCCTTGAACAGGCGGCGCCCCTCCTCGGAGCCCAAATCCAGTGTGACCGAACGCTTGTTGGTGTTCATCGCGTGGAAAACCCAGCCGTACTCCCACCAGTCGTCCACGTCTTTGCGCATACCGCCGGAGTACCGAATGCCGTCCGGGCGCTGGATCGACTCCACCTTGATCACCTCGGCACCGAACGCCGCCAGCAGGTGGGTTGCCGCCGGCCCGGCCCAGAAGGCGGTCAGATCGACGATCCGGACGCCTTCCAGCGGGCGCACCGGCGGCACCGGGTCGCCTTCGGGTTTGCCTGTGCGCCAGGGCGACTCGTCGTTGCCCGCACCCGGACCGGCGGTGTCGCCCACCGGAGCCGCCGCGCACTCCGACATCAGCCACGGCGGACGGGGCTGGTGAAAGCCGGCGGGGTTTTCCACGAATACCCCACGCTCGGTGGCGTATTCCAGCTCGCGGATGGTGGCGCCGTTGCCCAGCGACGCGATGGGCAGCCGGAACATTTGCCCGAGTTCGACGATCTCCGCGACGGTCCGTTCGGCCAGCCACGGTCCGATCTGCTCGCGGATCAGGTCGCGGTAGCCCCAGCGGCCGATCTGAAAACGCAGCTGCTCAATCTCTTCGAGCTGCGGGCACTCGACCATCGCCAGGAAGTCGAGCCATTGCTGGCCGGTGACCATGGTGATCCCGACGTAGCCGTCTTTGGCCGGCTCGATCGAGGGGACTTCGGTGGTGCGGCTGATCGGCGGCACCCGCAGCAACTGCGAATGCAGCCATTCGCTGCTCTGCATCAACGTGATCGCCTCGAGCATGGACAGGTCGAGATGCTCGCCGGGACCGCCGTGCTCGACGCGGCGACGCACGGCCAGCGCACCGAACGCGGCGAACACCCCACCCATGTACTCCCCCAGGTCGCCGCCGATCGAAATCGGGGGCCCGGCCGGATCGCCGCGGAAACCGGGCGATCCCGCCCAGGCCTGCAGGGTGAACTCGCTGGCGGCGCGATCGGCATACGGTCCGGTCCAGCCGAAATCGGAGATCGTGACGACGACCGCCCGCGGCGAGTCGGTCAGCAGCTGGCGCGGATCGATGCCCAGCGCGGCGGCCCGCGACGGGCCGGCGGTGAGGATGATCACGTCGGCGGCCGCCAATTCGGCCCGCAACCGCTCGGAGTCGGGCGCGAAGGTCATGCTGCGTTTGCCGGCGTTGAGGTAGCTGTAGAACGGCGATGCCTGGCCATCGGGCACCGGCGAACAGCTTGCGGAGTAACGCCGCAGCCAATCTCCTTGCGGTGGTTCGATTTTGCGCACTTGCGCTCCGGCATCGGCCAGCAACTTCCCGCAGTAGCTGCCAGCAATCCGGTCGCTGATCTCGACGACACGCAACTCGTGCAGCGGTGTCGGACGGTCGTCAGACCCCTGGCTCAATTGAATCCGTCCTTCCGATCGACACGCGATCAGAGATGCTATTTATATCATTACTGCTAAAATAGCTAAGCCAGCCGAGTGCGCGCGCAACGTGCCGCTCTTGCCGATGCTCCTGCGAGGATTGGATGACCGCCCTGGGAATTGGTCCCGATGCCCGTCGCCGGTTGTCGGCGCCGAGGATCGCCGAAATCGTAGCCGACGAATTGCGCCGGCAAATCATCGACGGCGAGCTTGCCGATGGCGATCTGTTGCCGCGACAGGAAGTGCTGGTCGAACAGTTCAACGTCAGTCTGGTCTCGTTGCGGGAAGCCCTGCGCATCCTGGAAACCGAGGGGCTGGTCTCGGTACGACGGGGTAACCGTGGCGGCGCCGTCGTGCATGCACCGGCCAAGACGAGCGCGGCCTACATGCTGGGGCTGTTGCTGCAGAGCGAGTCCGTTCAGGTCGCCGACCTGGGCATGGCGTTGCAGGAACTCGAGCCCGCCTGCGCCGCATTGGCGGCCCAGCGGCCGGACCGGGCGGACACCCTGGTACCGGAACTCAAGCAGGTCAACGACTCCATGGCCGAGAATCTCGACGACGGCCGGCTGTTCACCGAAATCGGGCGTGAGTTCCACGATCTCATCGTCCAGGGTTGCGGCAATCACACCATCATCGCGGTCGTCGGCAGTCTCGAGACACTGTGGGGCAGCCACGAACGCCAGTGGGCGGACGAGAGCGCGGCGCGTGGTACCTATCCGTCGCTGACCCAACGACGCGCGGTCCTCAACACACATACCAAGCTGGCCGAGACCATCGCGGAGGGCGACGTCGACCGGGCTCGGCGCATCGCGGGTCGTCACCTCGCCGACACACAGACCTACGTGCTGGCCGGTCGGCCCACGCAACGGATCTATGCGCTCTCCCCGCAGGCGTTGTCACGCCCGCGGGATCTCCGGCACTCCTGAGGGAGCCTCACATCTGCATGCGAACCGCATTGGTCACCGGCGGCAGCGGCGGGATCGGAATGGGATGCGCCCGCAAGCTGGCCGAGCTGGGTTATGACGTCGTGCTGGTAGCCCGGCGCGAGGGCCCGCTACGCGCGGCCGCCGAGGAGATCGGGGCCCGTCACATCGTGGCCGACGCATCCGATCCGGACGGATTCGCTGCTGCGATAAGCACTTTGGAATCGATCGACCTGGTCGTCCACGCCGCGGGCACGCTGGGCGGAACCTATGCGCGCAAGCAGACCTTCGAGCAGTGGCAGACCATCATCTCGGCCAACCTGGACTCGTGCTTCGTGGTGACCTCCGCGGTGCTGCCGCGGATGCGCGCCGGCTCACGGTTCGTGTTCATCTCGTCGTCGGCGGCACACGAGCCGATGATGGCCCGCACCGCCTACTCCGCGTCGAAAGCCGGCATGAACGCATTCGCCCGGGCCTTGGCGCTCGAAGTCGATCGGGACGGCATCGCCGTGCACATCGTGACACCGGGCCCGGTGGAAACCGAGATGCTGCAGGACGTTCCCTTCGAGATGTACGCGATTCAGATCTCCGACGTCGCCGCGGCCGTCGCCTGGCTGGACACCGTGGATCCGTCGGTCGATCTGCCGGAGATCCGGCTTTCCGCGGTGCAGCGCGGTCCGTATGCCCGACCGCCGGTCGTCCCTAACGAAGCCCGCCGCCGGCGCCAGGGAACGTCTTGATCACCGTCTCGCCGAACTCGTGCAGGGATTCCGGCTTCGCGAAATCGGCGAACCACACGTAGCAGCGCTCGACGCCCTGGGCAGCCAGACCCGTGAAGTGCTGGGTCAGCGCGTCGGCGTCGCCGCACACCAGCCCCGGCCCGAGGTTGCCGAATCGGCGCGTGCTCACCTCGCGCACGGTGTCGGGGTCGTCACCCGACCGGGCGAAGCCGATCATCTGTTGAACCGAAATCCGGGCGCTTCCCGCCGCCGGAGCGAGCGTGGGCAACCGGTCGAGGTGGTTGGCCTGCAGGTTCCACCAATCCGCGTAATTGCGAACGAGTTCCATCATGCGGGGTCCGCTGCCACCCAGAACCAGCGGTATCGGATGGTTGCGTCTCGGTAACTGAACCGCGCCGTCCTCGTCGGTTCCGTCACCCCAGTACTGCCTGATCAGGGCCAGGTGACGGCCGAGCTGCTTAACGCGGGCCACCGGGTCCTGCTGACCAACATCGAATCTGGTGAACTCGGCGGGCCAGGATCCTGAGCCGAGGCCCAGATCGAATCTGCCGTCCGATGCGCCGGACAGGGTGACAGCTTGTTTGGCGAGCACGGCGGGATGCCGAAAGGCGTCGCACAGCACCAAGTGACCGATCCGAAGCCGCTCGGTCTTGGCCGCCACCCAGGTGGCGACGGCCATTGCCTCCCAAATGCTTTCGCCGGGCAACCCCGGAGCCTCGAGGTGATCGATGAAGGCCATGCCGTCGAAGCCACTGGCCTCGGCTTGGCGGGCCCGCTCCGTGATATCGCCCACCGACAACCGCACTTGCGGCAGGAACAGATACCACTCGACCATGCGCCCACCTAATGCTCGTGCCGATTGCAACCGAGTCGCTAGTTTACTATCTTTATTATGTTAGGGGTCTTATGGATGTCGGACTGACTTCGGATCAACTGTCGCTGCGCGACACCGTGCGCGACATCTTGCGCACCGAATGTCCTCCCGATACCGCCCGCCAGGCGCTGACGGATCCGGAGCGCTGGCGCGCCCTGTGGAAGACGGTAGTCGACCTCGGTTGGACCGAACTGGCCGCACCCGGCGCCGGCGACTACGGGCCCGTCGAACTGGCCGTGGTTCTCGAGGAGTGCGGCGCGGCCCTCGCGCCAATTCCGTTGCTCAGCAGCGTCGGGCTGGCCGCGGGCGTCTTGCGCGCGTGTGGGCTGGACTCGTCGCTCACCGAGATCGCCGGTGGCGCCGTTGCCACCTTGGCAGTGCACGCCAAGGGATCTCGGACGGCCGGGGCGCCGATGACGCTGCGTCACGGACGGGTTCGCGGTCGCGCGGTCGCGGTCCCCCACGTGTCTCGGGCAGAGCTGATCGTCGCGCTGGCCAAATCCATCGACGGGTACGTCGCCGTGGTCGTTCGCGGCGGCGACGGCGTGACGATCAGTCCGGGCGAGTCCATCGATCCCGCCCAACCGGTGGCCGACGTCGAGATCGACGCCGAGCCCTTGGCCTCCGCACCGGTCAACCTCGAATCGGCGCTGACGGCACCGTTGGTCGCCGTCGCCGCGGATCTGGTCGGCGTGGCCAGCGCCGCCCTGCACCGCTCCGTCGAGCACGCCAAGGCACGCCGCCAGTTCGGCACCGTGATCGGGGCATTCCAGGGAATCAAGCACGCGCTGGCCGACAACTACGTCGGCGTGGAGCGCGCCCGAAGCCTCACCTATGCGGCCGCGGCCCGCCTCGCCGATCCGGGCACCGCGCCCGCGGATGCCTGGACCGCCGCGGCACTGGCCAAGGCGGCGGCCGGCGACGCCGCGGCCGGCTGTGCGCGCACCGCGGTCCAGGTGCACGGCGCGCTCGCGCAGACCTGGGAGCACGACATGCACCTCTACATCCGGCACGCCTGGCAGGGTGCGGCGCTGTTGGGAGACAGTCGCGCGCTCTACCACGAGGTGGGCTGCCGTTTCGCCGGCGGTGCCGCATGACAGGCGCAACGACTCCATCCGAAGCCGTCGCCGAGTTCATCGACTGGCTGGCCGCGTTCCTGCCGAACGACTACTACGAGAACTACCGCCAATATCGCTGGGACATCCCGCTGCGCCGTGACTATCAGCGGGCCGCCTTCGAGGGCGGGTGGATTCAGCCGACCTGGCCCCGCGAGCACGGCGGCCGATCGCTGGGTCTGCGCGATGCGATGGAGATCCGGATCGAGGGCGCGCTGCGCTCGGCGCCCAAGCTTCCCAACATTGCGGGCCCAGGCGTCGCCGCACCCGGCATCCGCCAGTTCGGCACCCCCGCCCAGATCGAGCGCCTGCTGGTGCCGCTGCTGCGCGGCGATGAGTGGTGGGCGCTGGGCATGTCCGAGCCGGAGGCCGGCTCGGATTTCGCCGGCCTGCGCACCCGCGCCGAGCGCGACGGAGACGTCTTCCGGGTCAACGGTCACAAGATCTGGACCACGCAGGCCCACGAATCGCGGTGGTGCACGTTATATGCACGCACCGATCCGGACGCACCGAAACACCGTGGCATCTCGTGCCTGATCCTCGACCTGCACTCCCCCGCCGTGCGCATCGAACCCATCCGGATGTCGTCGATCTCCGACGAGACGTTCTGCGAGGTCTTCCTCGACGACGTCGAAATCCCCGCCGAAAACCTGCTGGGCCCGGAGCACGGCGGCTGGAACGTCGCACTGTCGTCGCTGCACCACGAACGCCAGATGATCTGGATCATGAACTGGGTCGAAATCAAACGCGGGCTCGACGCCGTGCGCGACGCAAGTAAGGGTGCCGCCGAGGGCGGCCAGGATCTGTGCGCCGAACTGGGGTCGCTGCTCGCCGACGCCGAAGCGCTGCGGGCCACCGGGTACCGCGCGCTGGGCAACGAACTGGCCGGCCGGAACAGCCCGGAAGCCGACATCATGAAGCTACTCGGATCGGTTACCTTGCAACGGGTTTGGGAGCTCGCGGCCGCCGCCGAAGGACCGCATTCGGCCAGCGACCCGGATCTGTTGTTCGAACGACAGGACGCGCTCGCCGCCACCATCTACGGCGGAACGTCAGAGGTGCAGCGCAACATCATCGCCGAGCGACTGCTCGGGCTGCCGAAGGGATGAAGATGGACTACGACCTCGGTGACGACGCCGTCGAACTACGACACCGCCTGCGGGAGTTGATCGCCCACCATGTCCCGCCCGATTTCCTCGGCGCCTGCACCGAGGATCCGCAGGACCTGGCCACCACCGAGACGTTCTGCAAGCTGCTGGCCGCCGAGGGACTGCTGGCGCTGGCCTGGCCGAAAAAGCATGGCGGCGGCGGTGGTTCGGTCTGGCAGCAGACGGTGCTGCGCGAGGAGATGTGGGCCCAGCACGAGCCCCGCGGCCCGCAGTACATGGGGATCAACTGGGTCGGCCCGGCCTTGATGCGTTACGGCACCGAGGAGCAGAAGGCCAAGCACCTGGCGGCCATTGCCTCCGGTGATGTGATCTGGTGCCAAGGCTTTTCCGAGCCGGAAGCCGGATCGGATCTCGTGTCGTTGCGGACGCGAGCGGTGCCAGATGGGGATGGTTGGCGCATCACCGGCCAGAAGGTGTGGACGTCGTATGCGCAGATGGCGTCATGGTGCGTGCTGGCGACATGCACCGACCCCGATGCCCCAAAACACAAGCGGCTCACGCTTTTTCTGATCCCGATGGACCGGGCCGGTTTCACGGTACGGGGAATTCCGTCGATGCTGGGGCCGCATCACCTCAACGAGATGTTCTTGGACGATGTGCAGGCGTTCCCGGGTGACGTACTCGGTGAGCCGGGTGACGGCTGGCGAGTGATGCGCGAAGCGCTCGCGTTCGAGCGTGTCGGCATCGCGCGCTACGCGCGCTGCGAGTCGCTGCTGCATCGAATGCAAAGCGAGCTGGGCGACGAGTGGGACCAGCTGCCCGAATCGCTGCGGGCTCGCTGGGTCCGGGCGTTGGTCGATCTACGGGTGGCCAGGCTGCTGGCCTATCGCGCCGTTTCGCTGCAGGACGACCCGTCGGCCGGGGCGGCGGCCAGCGCCGCGCGCATCGCCACCACCACCTGCGACCAGCAGGTCGCCGAGCTGCTGTTCGACGTGCTGGGCCCGATCGCGCTGGACAGCGGCGCGTCGGCCGCGCTGCACGGGGCGATCGAAGACCATTGGCGCTACGCACAAGCGGCCACCGTGGCATCCGGCACCATCGAGGTGCAGCGCATGCTGGTGGCACGAGACGCACTGGGAGAACGCCGGTGAAAACCACACTGCCACAAGATATTAGCGACTTTGCAGCGGTCGCAACCAAGCGGTTCGACCGGCTGGGCGGACCGCAGGCCGCGGTGCGGGCCGAGACCGACGACAGCGTTCGGGACGCGGCGCGGGGTTCCCTGAGCGAGCTCGGTGCGTTCGAGCTCGATGTCCGGTCCAGCCCCGACGACCTGCTGGCCGCGGCCGTGCTCTGCCAAGCCGCCGGAGCGCACGCGCTGCCCTATCCCCTTGTCGAGGAGCTGCTGGCCATCGACGGCGCCCGGCTGGCCCTGGTCAATCCCGAGGCGCCGCGCATCGACCACGGCGATCTGCCCGGCGACTGGATCGCTGCCGACCTCGATGGCAACCGGTACCGCCTGCAGCTGGCGTCGCGGACGAACGCCAAACTGGGGCCCTTCCTGGTGCCGGCCTCATTGAGCGCACCCGACGGGACAGTTCCGGCCGCCGACGTTAATCTTCATCTCGTGCTGGGATCATGGCGGATTCTGGGAGCAATGCAGCGCTCACTGCAGATCGTCACCGAACATGTCCAGGCCCGCATCCAGTTCGGTAAGCCGCTGGCGGACTTCCAGGCCGTCCGGTTCGCCGTCGCGGATGCCTCGGTCGCGGTCCGCGGACTGCACGAGCTCGCGAAATACACCATTTGCCGACCGGAATCGCTGCCGGTGCAGGTGCATTCCGCCGACGCGCTGGTGCTCAGGTTCAAGGCCACCGACACCGCACGGCAAGTGCTGCGTGCCTCGCACCAGCTGCTCGGCGCCCTGGGCTTCTGCGACGAGTCCGACGTGAGCGTGCTCGACCGGCACACCCAGCCACTGATCCGGTTGCCGCTGGGCGCCGAGGCGCTCGGGCTGCGCCTGATCTCCGATGTCCGCGACGGCTCCCTGGAGACCCTGTTCAGCGAACCGATATCGGAGCCTGCATGACGCGCGCCGGCGACGATGCAGAGCGAAGCGATGAGGAGGAGCGGCGCCCGTGAGCACGGAGTCCGCGACTGCCGGGGCGACGCCCAACCCGCTGGAAGACGGCATCCCATTCGGAACCAAACTGCAAGAGCTCGCCCGAGAGCAGCCTGACCAGACCGGGGTCACCGTCGTCGCCCTCGACGGCACCGCCCAGAGCCTGACCTTCGGCGAACTCGACGCCCGCGCCAACCAATGGGGACGGGCGCTGGCCGCCAGCGGTGCGCAGACGGGTTCTCTTGTCGCGCTTGCTATCCCGAACTCTCAACACCTCATGCTGGCCACGCTGGGGTGTTGGAAGATCGGCGCGGTTCCCGTTCCCATGCACTGGGACCTGCCCGAATGGGAACGAAACCGGGTGCGCGAGGTGATCGCCCCCGCCGTCGTCGTCGATGAAAACACCCGATGGGAGTTGGATGCCCGCGCCGCCGGCGAGTCCACCAGCCCCTTGCCCGTGGCCATTTCCCCCAATGCCAACGGAATCTGCAGCAGCGGGTCGACCGGCGTCCCCAAGGTGATCCTCAGCTTGGCGCCGTCGGTCTGGACTCCGCAGCACGGCGAGCCGTTCTTGTCGAACTGGACACCGGTGGCGCAGCCGCAGACCATCATGGTGCCCGCACCGATGTATCACACCAACGGCTTCGCCACCTTCTTCTTCCTGCTCGCTGGTGACCACCTGGTCGTGCTGGAAAAGTTCGACGCGACACTGGTTTTGGACGTGATCGAACGCTTTCGCGTCACCAATTTCACGGCCACCCCCACGATGCTGGCCCGCATCGCGGCGCGGCCCGACGTCCGGCAGCGAGACTTGTCCAGCGTCGTTTTCATCCTGCAGGGCGCCGCGGTGATGCCGCCGTCGCTGATGCATACCTGGTGTGAGCTGCTCGGCCCGGAGCGGATCGTGACGGCCTACGGCATGACCGAGAACCTCGGGCTCACCGCGTTGCGTGGCGACGAGTGGCTGGCTCACCCGGGCAGTGTCGGCCGCGGCTTCCGGGATACCGAGATCCGGATTCTCGACGCCGGATCGAGACCGGTTGGACCCGGTGAACACGGCGAGATCTACCTGCGCGCACCGATGAGCGCTGGATCCCGCTATCTGGGCGGCGCGCCGCCGCTGCCGTCGACCGACGACGGGTTTAGTTCCGCCGGTGACATCGGCTACCTGGACGAGGACGGCTTCCTCTATCTCGTCGACCGCCGCGTCGACATGATCGTCAGCGGCGGTGCCAATGTCTTTCCGGCCGAAGTGGAGTCCGCACTTGCGGGCCACCCCGGCATCGCCGACGTCGTCGTCATCGGACTCGCCGACTCGCAGTGGGGACGCCGGGTGCACGCGGTGGTTCAGCTCGCAGAGGGCGCGCCGCTCACCGAACAACAGGTGATCGACTACGCCAAGAGCCGCCTGGCGCATTACAAGGCCCCCAAGACCGTCGAGTTCGTGGACGCGATTCCCCGGACGGCGGCGACCAAGGTCAATCGCTCGGCGATGATCGCCGCCCGCGGGGGATAAGCGACGAGCTGTCCCGGCCGGTCCCGCACGGCGCGGTGATCCGCGCGGTAACCTCATTCTCGATGCGCACGCACGCGCAACGAAAGGGGACCTAGCGCTGATGACCGCCCCCAGCGATGAAGCCGAGGTGACGCGCGGCGACCGCTTCATCAAGACGGCCGTGGAGATCCTGCGGGAGACCGGTCGCACCGACTTCACCGTGCAGGAGATCGTCGCCCGCTCCAAGACCTCGCTTCGAGCCTTCTACCAGCACTTCAGCAGCAAGGACGAACTGCTGCTCGCGCTGTTCGACAGGACCATTTCGCAGTCGGTGCTGACCTGGCGTGCCGAGACCGCCGGCCTGGACAGCACCGCCGCACTGAAGCTGTTGGTCGACCGGATCAGCCAGCAACCGGAATCAAGCACCCAGGACAGCCTCAACCGCGCACTGGGTCTCTACAACCAGCATCTGGCCGATACCCGCCCCCGCGAATACGCCCGCGTCCTGTCCCCGTTGCATCACCTGATTCGCGACATCGTGGGGCAAGGCATCACCGAGGGGGTGTTCAACCCGGGACTCGATGTGGGGGCGTCGGCGGCGATCGTCATGCAAACGATGATGGGAGCGCAGCGGTTGCATTGGCTGGGGGCCGAATTGAACGGAACACCGGTCGACACCGGCCAGCTGTACGACTTCCTCACCCGTGCCTTGGGCATTCGGGATACCGACGACGAAACCAGCACGCCCTCGCTGGCCGAATTGTTCGCCGCCATCGGCCTGCGCGCGGGTTCCCGCAATGGTGAATTCGCGATGACGCTGCCCGTAAGTCCGCATGTGGTAAACACTTCCGGCGCGCTGCAGGGCGGCCTGATTGCCACGCTTGTCGACGTGGCGGGCGGCCAGTTCGGGCTGGATTTTCTGCAGCCGGGCACCACCATGACGACGGCGGATCTGTTCGTCCGCTATCTGCGGCCGATCCGGCAGGGCGCCGCGATGGCGGTGCCCAGGATGCTGCGAGCGGGCCGGCGGGCGATGGTCATGCAGATCGACATCTACGGCGACGGCGACGGCGACGACGAAGTCGCCGCAACGGCGACCGTCAATTTCGCCATCATCGACGGCGCAACACCGAAGGGTCTCCGGGCGGACACCTAGGCCGGTACACGTTGTTAGGCAGAAGTGGTAACGTCATTACCACCCAACGAGAATCCAGCCTTCAAGGAGATCGCCATGCCGTCTCGCGAGCTTTCCTTTCCGGTGTTCGACGCCGACAACCACATGTACGAGCCGCAGGAAGCGCTGACGAAGTTCCTGCCGGACAAGCGCAAGAACGTCATCGACTACGTGCAGGTCCGCGGTCGCACCAAGATCGTGGTGCGCGGCCACATCAGCGAGTACATCCCGAACCCGACCTTCGAGAAGGTCGCCAAGCCCGGCGCCCAGGAGGACTACTTCCGCAACGGCGCGCAGGGCAAGACCTACCGCGAGATCCTGGGCGAGCCGATGAAGGCGATCCCCGCCTTCCGCGAACCGGGCGCGCGGCTGGAGGTGATGGACGAACTCGGCATCGACTACGCGCTGATGTTCCCGACGCTGGCCAGCCTGGTCGAAGAGCGCATGAAGGACGACCCGGAGATGACCCACGACGTCATCCACGCGCTCAACGAGTGGATGCACGAGCAATGGACGTTCAACTACCAAGACCGCATCTTCGCCACCCCGGTGATCACCCTGCCGATCGTCGACCGCGCGCTGGAAGAACTCCAGTGGTGCCTGGAGCGCGGCGCCCGCACCGTGCTGGTTCGCCCGGCACCGGTGCCCGGCTTCCGCGGCAGCCGGTCGTTCGGGCTCGAGGAGTTCGACCCGTTCTGGCAGGCCTGCATCAAGGCCGAGATCCCGGTCTCCATGCACGCCTCCGACAGTGGTTACTCCGAGTTCGCGAACGTGTGGGAGCCGGGCGACGAGTTTCTGCCGTTCAAACCGACCGCATTCCGCAGCTTCGCGATGGGCCATCGGCCGATCTTGGACGCGATGGGCGCGCTGGTGTGCCACGGCGCGCTGTCCCGCAACCCGGAGCTGCGGATCCTCTCCATCGAAAACGGCGCCGACTGGGTGCCGGACCTGTTCAAGGGCCTCAAGGGCGTCTACAAGAAGATGCCGCAGTCGTTCAGCGAGGACCCAATCGAGGCGTTCAAGCGCTGCGTCTACATCACCCCGTTCTGGGAGGACCGGTTCAAAGAGATCGTCAACATGGTCGGCACCGACCGAGTGATGTTCGGATCGGACTGGCCGCACCCAGAGGGGCTGAAGGACCCCATCACCTTCGTCGACGAGCTCACCGACTTCGGCCAGGAGGACGTCGCCAAGATCATGGGCGGCAACCTGATGAAACTCATGAAGGTCTCCCAGCCGGCCAAGAAGCCGGTCTCCGCCTGATCCAGCACTGAGCATCGCCCGCCTCCGAGCGACATACCGCTGAGTTGTAGCTCGGAGGCGGGCAGCTTTATATGTCCTGGTCCACGGCGCGGCTATAGACGCGGCCTTCCGCCGTGCTATAGAAAAGAAGCTTCCCTCCGAACGAGGATGTCATCACCGGCATCCAGCACGGTCTCGCTGATGCGACCGGTTAGGAGTGCACGATGAACCCGGCTCCGGTCGAGTCCGCAGTGACCAGGGTGACGCTCAGCCCCCGGCTGGTTTCCCAACTCGGCGATCCGCACAGCACATTGAGGGCAGCAACCCAGCGCAGCGGCGCGGTGGTCGTCATTCGCGCGGGCGGTGAGGTCGATGCCTCCAACGAGCACACCTGGCGTCGGCTGGTCGAAGAAGCGGCCGCGGCAGCCAACCCCCCGGGCCCATTCATCGTCGACATCAATGGCCTGGATTTCATGGGCTGCTGCGCGTTCGCCGTGCTGGCCGCCGAATCCGACCGGTGCCGCCGTCGCGGCGTCGCATTGCGGCTGGTCAGCTGCGATCCCGGCGTCGCCCGCGTCATCCAGGCGTGCGATCTCGGCGGCGCCTTGCCCCTGCATCCGACGATCGACACCGCGCTGGCCACGACGGTGGCGTGAGACGGGGCCCTCGCTCGTGGACAAGCTCACAGGCCGTTAGCAAACCAATGCACGAGGCACCGGCCATCCATTGCTAATCTGATAACTTGCGTGTGTCGAATAGGGCCCGCGCATTGTGAGATTTCTCGGTCCCTAGAAGGGCCCGCAGGGAGGCTCCGTAGGAGGGACGGCCATATGGTGGCCGAAAAGGACTGGGACACAATTGTCGGTGCGGCTGACGATGTGCGCCGTATCTTCGAGAAGGTCCCCGCGATGCTGATCGGCCTGGAAGGGCCCGAACATCGCTTCGTCGCGGCCAACGCGGCCTACCGTGCCTTGAACCCGGCGTTCAACCCGGTGGGAAAGCTGGCGCGCGAGGTCTATCCCGAGCTGGAGAGTCAGCAGATTTTTCAGATGTTCGATCGGGTCTATCAGACCGGTGAGCGGCAATCCGGGGCAGAGTGGCGGCTGCAGGCCGACTTCGAGGGTTCCGGGGTCGAGGAGCGGTACTTCGACTTCCTCGTCACTGCGCGTCGCGGATCGGGCGGATCCATCGAAGGTGTGCAGATCATCTTCGATGACGTCACGGACCGCGTGCAGGCGCGATTGGCCACGGAGGCGCGCATCGAGGAGCTCTCCGAGCGCTATCGCCACGTCCGCGATTCCGCCATCGTCATGCAGCAGGCGCTGCTGGCCTCATCCGTGCCCGTCGTTCCCGGCGCCGACATCACCGCGCAGTACCTGGTCGCCACCCAGGACACCGCGGCCGGCGGCGACTGGTTTGACGCGATACCCCTCGGGGATCGGTTGGTGCTCGTCGTCGGCGACGTCGTCGGCCACGGCGTCGAAGCCGCTGCCGTCATGTCGCAACTGCGCACCGCGCTGCGCATGCAGATATCGCAGGGCAACAACATCACCGAAGCACTCGAGGCGGTCGATCGCTTCCACGAGCAGGTACCGGGATCGAATTCGGCCACCTTGTGCGTGGGCTCGCTGGACTACGCCACGGGCGAATTCCAGTACTGCACCGCCGGCCATCCGCCGCCGCTGTTGGTGGCCGCGGACGCGACCGCCCGGTACATGGAACCTTCCGGCGGGGGTCCACTCGGCAGCCGCGTCGGATTTCCGGTCCGCACCGAAATGCTGGGCATCGGTGACTCGATCCTGTTCTATTCCGACGGCCTGATCGAACGCCCCGGCCGGCCGCTGGGCGCGAGCACCGCGGAATTCGCCGACCTCGCCGCCAACATCGCCGCCGGCATCGGCGGGTTTGTCATTGACGCGCCGACGCGAACGATCGAACGTATCTGTTCGGAGACACTCGAATTGCTGCTCCGGTCAACCGGTTACAGCGATGACGTCACATTGCTCGCCGCACAACGGCGCACTCCCCTGGCGCCGCTGCACATGACGCTGGACGCGACGATACACGCCGCCCGCACCGTGCGTTCCCGGCTGCGCACCTGGCTCTCGGAGATCGGCGCCGACGCCGACGACATTTCCGACGTGGTGCACGCGATCTCGGAGTTCGTCGAGAACGCGGTCGAACATGGTTACGGCACCGAGGTTTCCGACGGTGTCGTGGTCGAGGCATCGCTGTCCGGCGATGGCAACCTGCACGCCGCGGTGATCGACCGCGGACAGTGGAAGGATCACCGTGAAGGCGAACAGGGTCGTGGGCGCGGACTTGCGATGGCCGAGGCTTTGGTATCCCAGGCGCTCATCACGCGCAGCGACCATGGAACGACGGCCAGCGTAACGCACCGTCTGTCGCGACCGGCCAACTTCGTCACCGACACGATCGTCAGCCGGGCCACCTACCGCCGGGCCATCGACAACGAATTCGTCTCGACGGTCCGCGACGCCGGCCACATCGTCGTCAGCGGTGATGTCGACTCCAACACCGCGTCCACGCTGGACCGCCTGATCGCGGTCGAAAGCCGCTCGGGCATAGCACCTTTGACGATCGACCTCGGCGCGGTCACCCACCTGGGGTCCGCGGGCGTCAGCGCGTTGTCCGCTGCCCGCGACCGGGCCCGCAGACAGGGCGGCGACTGCGTACTGATCGCCCCGCCGGGAAGCCCCGCGCACCACATCTTGTCGATGGTCCAGATACCCGTCGAAAGCGGCGATAGCGAGAACGTCTTCGTGCAGGACTAACGCGGCAGACCGCGATCAGCGGGTCTGGCCGTGCCGCACCTGATTGAACGGCACCCCGCGGTCGGCGGCGTATTCGCGTGGGAAACCCAGCACCCGTTCCCCGATCACGTTACGTGCCATTTCCGTTGTGCCACCACCGATGGCGACATTCTGCCGAGACAGGTAACGCAGTCCGGTCTCCAGGCCGTCGCCGATCTCGCCCACCACGCCGACGGCTCCCCCGACCGCCATCGCGGTGTCCATGTCCAGCGTCACAGTCTCGGAGTGGAACAACCGGATGAGCGTGCCGGCCGCCGGGGGCAGCACACCGTCGCGGACATTGCGGTACACGTGATCGATCAACTGCTCGGCCACCGCGCGATGGACGAGCACGCGGCCGGCCATCTCGCGTATGCGTTCGTTGTCGGCCTGACCCGTTTTTTCGGCAAGGCCAACGTAGTCAACGGGACTCGTATGGCCGCCCTCGCTGCCACTACCGCTGGAAAACTCCGAACCCTGCCCGACCGCCCGGCGTTCGTGATACAGCTGCCGCGACGCGACCGCCCAACCACCGTTGACCTCGCCCACCACGGCGTCGGCGCCCACGTCCACGCCGTCGAGGAACTCTTCGCAAAACTCCTTGGAGCCACTGAGCATCGTGATATGCCGCAGCGTGACTCCCGGGTGACCGATCGGCACCAGGAACATGGTGAGCCCTTCGTGTTTGGGCACATCCCAATCGGTGCGGGCCAGGCACAGTCCATAGTCGGCGGCGAACGCGCTCGTGCTCCAGGTCTTGGCGCCGTTGATGATCCAGCGGTCGCCCTGGCGTTCGGCGCGGGTGATGACGCCGGCCAGATCTGATCCGCCGCTGGGTTCACTCAACAGCTGCACCAACACTTCATCGCCACGCAGAGCCGCGGCGATGTGCTGCTTCTTCTGGTCTTCGGTGCCGGTATCGAGCAGCGTCGCGCAGCAGATGGTGAACGTCGGGGTATTGAGGATCAACGGCATCTCGTAGCGCAGGGATTCGGAGTCGAATGCCTTCTGGTAGGCGTAATCCAGACCCAGGCCGCCGTATTCGCGCGGAAAGCAGATACCAGCGAATCCGCCTTCGTAGAGCCGCTTTTGCAGTTCTCGGGCCCGCTTCCAGGCGTCCTCGTCGTCGCGCGGTGCGGGCGGCGGCGCATCGGGGTCGATGGCCGGCATGTTGTCCGCCAACCACGCCTTGGCGCGGGCGGCGAACTCTGCAACGGATTCCGTCGGCGTCATCTGGTCGTACGTCCGGCCGGGGAACGGCCGGCTTTCTCTGATTCATACACCCGCAAGTTGTGCTCCTCCGGCGTGCCGAACAAGGAGCGGTACAACGTTACTCGCCTCAGGTACAAGTGCAGGTCGTGTTCCCAGGTGACGCCGATGCCGCCGTGCATCTGTACGCAACCCTGGACGATCCGCCCCGCCATCTCCCCGACGTAGGACTTGGCGATGCTGGCCGACAGGCCCGCTGCGGGTGAGCGATCGGCAACGTCGGCAATCGCGGCGCTCGTGGTGGCGCGGCACGCCTCCAGCCACAGCTTCATATCGGCGAAGCCGTGTTTGAGTGCTTGATACGACGCCAGCGGGCGGCCGAACGTGTGCCGATCCAGCGCCCACTGGACGGTGAAGTCGAACACCGTCTGCACGACGCCGACCACCTCGGCGCACTGCAACACCTGAGCGATCTGGCTCTGCCGGTCGATCAGCGCGGCGGTCTCGGCGGCGGTGCCAACGGCCGCGGACGAGTCCACCACCACCCCGTCGAAGCGCACCCGCGCGTATTGCTTGACCAGGTCGATGGACTGCTGCGGCTCGACCCGAACGCCTGGCGCGTCCGTCGGTACCAGGAACTGACGGATCTCGTCGCCGCATCGCGCCGCCACGAGCAGCAGCGCACTTTGGGCGCCGGCCTCGACGCGGTCCTTGGTGCCATCGATGCGATAGCCGGAGTCGGTTTGGGTGGCCGTCACCGAGGGGTCCAGCGGCGCCCAGCCGCGACCGGGTTCCGAGACCGCCCAGGACGCCACGGTTTCGCCGGAGATCAGCGACTCTATGACGGCGGCGTGCGCTTGCGCGTCGGCGCATTCGGCCAGGGCGGTGAGCACGACGCTGACTGGATACAGCGGTCCGGGTGCCACCGTCTTGCCGAGTAGTTCGGCGACGGTGGCCAGATCCGCGAGACCGCTCTCCGACACGCTGCCGCCGCCCAACTCCTCCGGAACGAGCAAGCCCGTCCAGCCGAGGTCCGCGGCGCGCTGCCACCAGGCCGGGTCGAAAGAAACCCCCGACGCGTGCAGCTCGCGGACGCGACCCAGCGGCGCCTCTTTTTGCAGAAAGGATTGGGTTGTCGAGACGAAAAGGGTCTTTTCGGGAGAGTCGACGGCGGTCATGATGCCGACAGACCCTTCCGCAACATTCGGTCGCCGCCGCCAAGAATCACGTTCTCGATATTAGCAAACGTCAATACCGTAAGAGATACCGGAGTTCGGTCGATAACCCGATTGAGCTGCTACATCGTGAACACACGCCGCACCGACTGCGCATGCAAAGCCCGGTTCTCCTGAGAGACAACCCAATCCGGCACCATCGAATCGAAGCCGTTGAATGTCGCTGCGATAACGTGCAATTCGGTGTGGACGAAAGCGTGCAGCAGCCGGTTGGCATAGTCGATGGCTTCGTCGCGGCACGGGTCGATCTCGGAGCAACTCATGAACGTGGGCGGCAGGCCCTCCAGGTTCGCCCGGTGCGCCGGAACGTATTGGCCCGTGGCGCTGGCCGGACCGAGGTAGTGACCCCACGCGCGGCTCACCGCGGGGCCGTTGAGTCCCGGCGTGCGCTGAAACTCGCGCCGCGACGGCGTGGCGTCGCAGTCGAGCATCGGCTGGTGCAGGATCTGCATCCGGATCTGTGGACCCTCGTTGTCGAACATGCGCTGGGCCAGGCTCGCGACCAGGGCGGCACCCGCGTCGCGGCCCATCACGGCGATGCGGCTCGGATCGACATCGAGCTCGGCGCAGTTGCGGATGGCGTAGTGAAAGCCCGCCTCGACATCGTCGAGTGGCGCCGGACACGGATTTTCCGGTGCCAGCCGGTAGTCGACCGAAACCACCAGGCAGCCGCCCTCGCGAGCCAGCTCCACGCACTGCGCGTGGTCGGTGTCCAGGTTGCCCGTCACGAAGCCTCCACCGTGGGCGTACAAGAGCAACGGCGCCCCCGAGGCGCCTTCGATGCGGCCGCGGTAGAAGCGAAGGTTCAGCCGCTGGCCGCCCGGACCGGAGATAGAGCGCGATTCGACGGCCACCCCCTCGGTGTCGACTGCCGCGGCACGCTGGGCGGCCAGCCGGTTGGCGTGCTCCCGCTCGGCGGGCAGCGTCTCGGCGCGGAATTCGACGATGCCCAGCTCACTCGCGGCGTCGCGCAATACCGGGTCGAGGCGGTTAATGCCTTGTGGGCGGGTCAGATCCGTTTGTGTCATACCCTCTCAACTTCCGGGCTCTTGGGGCGGGCTCGTCCTCCGGGCCTGGCGGGAGGCCATGTCGGAATCCATCTTCAAGGTAGACCCGATGGACTGGGGGCCGGCACACTCCCACTTCTCGGCCACGGCGGCGGCGTCGAACGCCGACCCCTTCTCGTCGTATTTGCTGATCAATAGCCTCAGCGCGGCCGTGAGACCGGGCTCGCGCGATTCAGCTTTCCGGGGTGACGGCGGCTTCGGACTCACCGGGGAGCGCCTTGACAGTTGCCGGCAGCCCATACAGAGCCGTCGCGTTCCCGCGCATGATCCGCTCTCGCTGGTCGGCGGGGAACCGATTGATGGCGTAAGTCGGCGAGTCATAGCTCCAGTGCGGATAGTCCGTCGAGAACATGAGATTGTCTCCCAGGTCCATCATTTCCAGATACTCGCGAAACTCTACGGTGTCGGCGTCTTCCAGCGGCTGCGTAGTGAAGCGGACATGTTCGCGCACGTAGTCCGACGGACGGCGTCGCACGTGCGGCAAGTCGGCGCGGCGGGCTTCCCAAATCCGGTCCATTCGTGACATCACCGGCATCGCCCAGGTGAAGCCGCCCTCGATGAACACCACTCGCAGGTCCGGATGCCGGTCGAACGCGCCGTCGAAGACCAGGCTCATCAGGTGCGACACATACAGCAGTGGCCAGGACGCGAAGAAGTCATGCCAATGCGCGGGGTTGCCGACCGGATAGAGCGGGATCAGTTCGAACGGCGTCTGACCCATCAGGTGCGTGGAGATCGGCAACCCGTTGCGCGACGCTGCTTCGTAAAGCGGGTCGAAATGCGGGTTGCCGAACGGGATTCCGCGGGTCTGCGGTGTCATCAGCACCTGGGCCATGTAGGGATGGCCCGCCCATCGCTCGACCTCGCGCGCCGCCTGCTCCGGTGTCTGCGCGCTGACGCTGATCGACCCGCGCCAGCGACCGTGCGCGTTGTGCTTGTCCAGCCAGACGTCGGCGAGCCAGTCGTTGTAGGTGGACTTGAGTACGTGTTCGGCCTGGGGTAGCTGCGCGTCGCACATCGGCTCCAGTGACGCGATGCTGACGCCGGCATCGACCAGCAGCTGCTGGGCGGCGAAGTCCGGGTCGCTGCCGGCGACTCCCCCGTTGGGCGGCCACGAGTCCATGCGCAGCGACGACGTCTTGAACGAATCCGGGGTGTCGTAGAAGTACGACATCGGGCTCACCGCATTCCCGGTAGGCCAGATCTTGTCCACCCACTCGGCCGGAGCGTACGACTTGAGCACATCGGTCGAGACCGGCAACGGGTGCACGTCGGTGTCCACGATGGTGACCGCAATGTGGTCGTCGCGACCGGTCTGCGATTCGACTCGTTCGATCGTGGTCATTGCACTCGCTCCTTTGCTCCAAGCCCGTAAAGTTCGTGCGCGTTTCGCCACAACACCTGGTCGCGCCGCGGCCCGTCGAGGCCCGCGGCCGCCACCTGCGGCGACGACGTCGACCAGTGCGGGTAGCTCGATCCGTACATCAGCAGGTCGGTCTTACCGCTGAACTCCATCCAGCGCTGCGTCTGGCCGGGCTCGAGCGCCCCGTCGAATGCCGACGAGCAGAACCGGACATGGCCGGGCAGGTATTCGCTGGGATAGCGATCGACCCAGGGCGTCTGGTCGCGCATGGACAACCAGAAGGTGTCCAGCCGCCACATCAGCGGAGTGAGGATGTCGTAGCCGCCGTCGGCGAACACAAATTTCAGGCCGGGCAGCCGGCCGAACACGCCCTCGATGATCAGCGTGGCGAGGTGCACGAAGTAGTTCAGCGGCATGAAGGCCGCATATCCCGGGTAGGTGTGCGCGTGCCCGGCGAAGGTCGGCGCATGGTCGACGCCGTTGCCGCCGTTGATGTGCACCGCCACCGGCAGCCCGTGGGCGGCCGCAGCCTCCCAGATGGGCTCGAACATCGGCTTGCCGTACGGCTCGCGCGACTGCATCGGAATGCCGACCTGCACCAGCTTCGGGTGACCGGCGAGGCGCTCGATCTCGGCGACCGCGCCGCGGGGATCTTCCGGGTTGACGCGGATGGTGCCCCGGAATCGGCCGGTGGTGTCGGGCTCGAGCCACCGGTCCAGCAGCCAGTCATTGACCGCCGCGCAGATCCTGCTGTTGAGCAGGTAATCGGCGATGTTGCCGCGAGTCAGCGGGTTGAGGATCGCGAAGTCGATCCCCATGTCATCGAACAGGTGGCGGCTGACGGTGTCGGGATCCGAACCCGGATATAGCTCGGCGTCGTAAAGGTCTTGCCGGTAGTCGCCGCCCGGGGCCTGGTACCACTGCTGCTCGACGTCGGGGATCGACCGCAGTTGGTGGGCAGCCGGGAGGTAGCGCCGGATCTCGGCGTTGTAGCGGAAGTGCGGTTGCACGTTCGTGTCGATGATCATGCGGTCAGGTACACCTCCCCGTCGGTGACGTCGACTTGGTAGGTACGGATGCGGCGACGCGGATCGGCGATGTTTTGACCCGTGGTGACATCGAATTCCCAATTGTGCCAAGGGCATCGAACGATCTGTCCGTCGCGCACCCGGCGTATCCCGCCGGGCTCGTCCGGGGCCGATTCGGTGGTGCCCCCGAGCAAGCCAAGGCACAGCGGGGCGCCTTCGTGCGAGCAGTAATTCACGATCGCGTACAGCGCGCCGTGCACGTTGTACACGCCGACACCGAACTTGCCGACGTCGACCAGCTTCATCCCGCCGGGCGGCAGCTCGTCGAGGGAGCACACGAAACGCCGCTGGGACACTTGCGAATCACCGCCTCCTTGACCTATCCAGATCAATACTGAGCCCGTTACGGTAACCATCACAAGGCGTTGGGCTTCGTTGCTATTTATACTATGATAGCGACAATCCGCTCGGACACACCCGCCGAAGTCGCCGGGGGCGGTCAGCGACCGACCCGGCGTGCAACGGCCTTACCGGTTGCTTAGGAGGAGCGCTGATGCCGTTAAGCACCAACCCCGTCGGCCAGCCCGTCACACTCGATTTCACCGGTGAAACCAGCCCCTATCCGTTCTTCGAGTACATGCGGCGTACCGATCCGGTCTGGCACGGCGCTCTCGGGGACCACTCTCAGATGCCGGAGGAACTGCGGCCGAACGACGAGTGGGTGCTGTTCGGCTATGACGGTGTGTTTCAAGCGTTCCGCGACGACCGGATCTTCACTTCGGCCGCCTACGAGAAGACCATCGGCTTGGTCATGGGGCACACGATCCTGGCGATGGGCGGCAAGGAACACCACGACCACCGCAGCCTGGTGGCCAAGGCCTTCCGGGCTACCGCGCTCGAGCGCTGGGAGCCGTCCGTCATCGGGCCGGTGTGCGATCAGCTGATCGACGAAATCAAACAGGACTGTCACGCCGACCTGGTGAAGGCCCTGACGTTCGAGTTTCCGACCCGGATCATCTCGGTCCTGCTCGGGCTCCCCCCCGAGGATCTCGACATGTTCCGGCGGCTGTCGCTCGACCTCATCTCGATTCCGACCGACATCATGGCGGGGCTCAACGCGGCGACCGAGTTGCACGGCTACTTCCTCGAGCAGGTCGAGCAGCGGCGCCGCAAGCTCACCAACGACATCATCGGCGACCTGGTCGCCGCCGAGATCGACGGCGAGAAACTCACCGACGACGCCATCATCGCGTTTTTGCGCTTGCTACTGCCCGCCGGACTGGAGACGACCTACCGCTCGTCGGGCAACCTGTTGTACCTGCTGCTGACCCATCCTGAGCAACTGGAGATGGTTCGGCAGGACCGGTCACTGATCCCCGCCGCCATCGAGGAGGGCCTCCGCGTCGAGACGCCACTGACCATGGTCATGCGGACCACCACCGAAGAAGTCGAAATCGGCGGCAAGACCATCCCCGCGGACGCACAGATCGACATGTGCATGGGCTCGGCCAACCGCGACGAAAGTCGTTGGCCCGACGCGAATCGCTTCGACATCCAACGGCCGCGCCAATCCCACATCGCGTTCGCCGGCGGCATCCATATGTGCCTCGGAATGCATTTGGCCCGGCTGGAAACCCGGGTGATGCTGAACAGCCTGCTCGACCGTGTCTCGAACCTGGCTTTCGTCCCCGACGACGGCACCGGCGAGGAGTCGCGGATCATCGGCCTCACCTTCCGGTCGCCGAACAAGCTGCCGGTCACGTTCACGCCCGCCGCATGAAAAGCCGGGCGGCGATCCTGCACGATGTCGGCGGACCCTGGTCCGTCGAGGAGTTCGAGCTTGACCCGCCGCGGGCGGGCGAAGTTCTGGTCGAGATGGCCGCCGCCGGACTGTGTCACTCCGACGACCACATCCTCAAGGGCGACATGGCGGCGCCAAACGAGATGTTGCGGAAACTCGGGCTGCCAACCATGTTCCCGACCATCGGCGGCCACGAGGGCTCTGGAACGGTGCGTGAAGTCGGCGACGGCGTAACCGAATTCGCACCGGGCGACCACGTCGTGATGTCGTTCGTCGCGGTCTGTGGACACTGCCGCTGGTGTGCGAGCGGGATGGAGTACATCTGCGACATGGGGGCCAGCGTCATGACTCCCGGGATGCCGACCGACGGCACCTACCGCCATCACACCGCCGAAGGCAAACCGCTGGGCCACATAGCCAAAGTGGGAGCCTTCGCCAAACACACTGTGGTGTCCACGAATTCGCTCGTCAAGATCGAGCCCCACCTGCCGCTGGCGCCCAGTGCGCTGCTGTCTTGCGCGATTCCGACCGGATTCGGCTCGGTGGCCAACCGCTCCAACATGCGGGTTGGCGACACGGTCGTTGTGGTCGGCGTCGGCGGCATCGGAACCGGCGCGATCCAGGGCGCCCGCGTCGGTGGCGCAGCGCAGATCGTTGCCGTCGATCCGGTGGAGTTCAAACAGAAGTCGGCCCTGCAGTTCGGCGCCACCCACACCGCGTCGACGGCGGCCGACGCGCTGGAGCTGGTGCGCGAGCTGACCTACGGCGTGATGGCCGACGCGGTCGTGGTGTCGCCATCGCTGATCACCGCCGACGATGTCCGCGATGCGCTGAGGCTCACCCGTAAGGGCGGGACTTGTGTGCTGACCGGGATGACCTCGCAGTTGACCAGCTCAGTAAAGATCGATCTGCAGGACTTCATCCTGATGAACAAGTCGCTGGCCGGCACCGTCTTCGGCTCGTGCAACCCGAAGGCGGATATCTTTCGGCTGGCCAGGCTCTACCAGACGGGCCAGCTCCAGCTCGACGAGATGATCACCCGGCGCTACCGTCTCGACGACATCAACGATGCCTACGACGATCTCCGGAACGGCAAAATCGTCCGGGGCATCATCGATTTCGGGATCGAGTAGCTTTCCGAAAGCCGCGTCGGCAGTCGTCACGCCTGCCCACCCTTCGCTGATCTCTGCTTCGCCATCAGCCGCTGCAGCTGGCCGTATGCATCGATGGGACTGTGCAGTGCCAGACCACCGTCGGCGTGCACGATCTGGCCCGTCACCCAGGGCAATTCGAGCACACCCACGATGGCGCCGGCCACGTCGGCGGCTTGTCCCAGGCCGCCGAGCGCCGTCCGCTCGGACATGCCTTCCACCCAGCCGGGCAGCGCTTCCGGGTTGGCCAGCATCGGCGTCCGGGTGACCCCGGGCCCCACGGCGTTCACCCGGATATCGTGCGTCCCCCACTCGACGGCGGCGACCTTGACCAACATGTCAACGCCGGCCTTCGACACGCAATAGGCACCCATGTCGCGATCGGCGATCGAGCCGCTGATGCTGGATACCGCGACGATCGAACCACCCGCCCCCGCGTCGATCATCGCCTGCGCGGCCGTGCGGATCGTCAGCCAGGTGCCGGTGAGGTTCACCGCCAGCACCCGTTCCCATTGCGCGGGCGACTGTTTGAGCAGCACGCCCGCCGCTCCGATTGCAGCGCAGGTCACCACCCGGGTAGGCACACCGTGCTCGCGCACGGTTCGTTCCATCGCCGCCGACACCGCATCGGGATCGCTGATATCGCAAGCGATGTCGGCGTCCGACAGGTCCCACACCACGACGTCGTGACCCGCGTCGCGCAGCCGTCCGGCGACTTCGTGCCCGATGCCGGACGCGCCGCCCGTTACCAGTGCGACGCTCATTTCGCCCGCCCGATCAACTCGACGAGCACGCCGTCCGGCGCGCTGATCACCGCCATGGCGACGGTCCTTCCGTCCGGGGCCACGACATCGATGCGACGAACAGCCTCGGTGAATCCCAATGCCGCCAAGACGGACAGCGTCTCGTCGACTTCACGCTGCAGCGAGAGCAAGAAGAATCCGTGCCGTGGCGCCCCGGACCCGGGTAGTGCCGCTTCGGCGCCTGTCAGCTCCACGAGTTCAACAATCCCGCTGCCGGGTGTCTGCGGATCGCCGAGAAAGATCGACCGCAGCCGGTCGGTCTTGGCGCCGAACAGTTCTGGCCAATCGCCGGTGAAATGATAGTCCATCAACTGGCTCATGCCCAGGCCGTCGCGCCAGAATCGAAGCGAGCGTTCGACATCGGAGGTACAAATCGCCGAGTGGTGCACACCGAGCACGAATTACCTCCTGCGCTTGCTTGCTAGGTGACCTTGGCCAGGGTGCGATCCCACAGCTCACGGGCCAGGCCGGGATCGCTGGCCAGGCGGCTCGTTTTCGCGACCCTGCGTTTCGCGTAGTACTCCCCCGACGTCCATTCGACACCGGGAGCGCTGGACGCGAGCCACACCAGCTGCTCGGCCCCTTCGTCCACGGTCGCGGTGAACCGCGCTTGCGGTGTGTACTGCTGCATGAAGACCAGGAACCGCGATCCCGACGCGCGGCCGAAATTGGAGTTGACGTAGCCGGGATGGACTGTCGCAACGGACAACCCGCCGGCGTGGTGGCGCCGGTGCAATTCCTTGGTGAACAGCACGACGGCCAGCTTGGACAACGCGTAGGCGGTGCCGGGACGGCGCCGGGCGGTGCCCTCCAGGTCGTCGACGGTGGCCCGGCGAACCAACTTATGCGACGAGCTGGTCGTGTTGACGACGGTGGCACGCGAATCGAGCAGCACCGGCAACAGCTGCGTGGTCAACAGAAAAGGCGACAAGTAATTGACCTGATAGGTGTGTTCGTACCCGTCGGGTGTCAGGTGGATCTTGGTGCCCATGCCACCCGCGTTGTTGAGCAGCACGTCGATGCGCGGATACTGGGAACGAATCTTGTCTGCCAAGGCTCGCACCTGAGCCAGGTCGCTGAAGTCGGCAACGAAATAGTCCGCATCCAATTCCGCCGCCACCGCGACGGTCTTACTCTCCGATCGCCCCACCACCACAACGTCATCACCACTATGGCGTAACCGGCGAGCCGCCGCGGCGCCAATGCCGTCGCTGCCACCGGTGATGACAATCGTCCTATGCGTCATTGCGTAGTCCTCCACGGGGAGTGTATCGATCCCGTGTTAAGCGGATCGCTCAACGGCGCTCGGTAGTACTCACGCCCTAGCGGAGCCGACTCAGACCAACGAGTAGCGCACCGGCAGGTGCTTGAGGCCGCCGACGAACGTCGTCGCAACCAACTCCGGATCGCCGGTCAGCTCAATCGATTTGAGCCTGGGCAGCAGCTCGGAGAAAAAGCTGTTGACTTCCATCCGGGCCAGGGCCGCACCCATGCAGAAGTGCACGCCGTAACCGAAGGCCAGGTGCTTGTTGGGGTCTCGCCCGACGTCGAAGCGGAACGGGTGGTCGAAGACATCCTCGTCGCGGTTGCCCGAAACATAGGACAGCAGCACGGAATCCCCTGCTGCGATGGGTACCCCGCGCACGGTGGTGTCCTCATTGGCAGTCCGCATGAACTCCTTGACCGGGGTGACCCAACGGATCATCTCCTCGGTGGCCAACGGCATCAGCTCGAGATTGTCCCGCAGCCGCTCGCGCTGGTCCGGATTATCGATGAGTGCCTGCAGGCCACCGGAGATGGTCGCACTGGTGGTGTCATGACCGGCGGTGGCCACGATCAGGTAGTAGGACACGGTATCGATGTCGGACAGCGGTTCGCCGTCGACGCGGGCATTGGCGATCGCCGAGGCGAGATCCTCGGTCGGACGCTCACGGCGCGCCTCGGTCACGCCGTTGAAATATTGAAACATGTCGAGCAACGCGGGGATCTGATCCTCATTTGAGCTGCCGCGTTTGAATTCGGAGTCGTCGCTGCCGAACAGCTCCTGGGTGAGCTTGAGCATGCGAGCGAAGTCGGCTTCCGGGATGCCCAGCAGCGACATGATCACGTAGAGCGGGTAGTTCACCGCGACCTGCTGGACGAAGTCGCATTCGGGGCCGACGGCCAGCATCTTGTCGACGTAGATTTTGGCGAGTTCGTCGACCCGCATCTTCAACGCGCGCATCGCCTTTGGGCGAAACCAGTCGGATCCGATCGCACGTACGACTCGGTGTTGCGGGTCGTCCAGGTGGATCAATGTGCGCACGCCGGCGGCGGCTTGCAGCTCGTCGCCCTCGACCGTGGTGAGCACCGGTCGCGGCCAGTTGGTGAAGAGCATGTTCTGACGCTCGATGTCCATGATGTCGGCGTGTTTGGTGATCGCCCAGAACGGCTTGTAGTCCGGCACCTCGACCCGTGACACCGGTGCGGTGGCGCGCAAGTGAGCCAGCGCCGCGTGCAGCCGCTTCTCGTCGGTGTACGCCAACGGATCTGCCAACAACCTTCCGGCGTCGTCCATCGTCGTTGTGCTCACTGGCGAAACTCCTTCATTGCGGCGGTAATACAGGGCTGGGAGGCATTGAAAAATATCGGCAGCACGCGGTCGACCACGCCCTCACAACGGTCTTTGAGGGCGGCACCGACCTCGTCGACGGGGCCGACGACCGCGAAAGCCGCGAGGATTTCGTCGTCGATCAGCGATCCCATTGCGTCCCATTCGCCCTGCTTGGACAGGCGATTCAGCTCGGTGTGCAGGTCGCCCCAACCGTGCAGGTCAAGCACTTTGCGGTAAGCGGGCGTGGATCCGTAGAAGGCGATCTGCTTGCGCGTGGCCGTCATTGCCGCCGCGACCTCGGCGTCGTTCTCGCCGGTCGCCACCATTACCTCACACGAGACCTCGAAGTTGCCGCGGTCGCGGCCGCTGCGCCCCATGCCGCGCAGCAGCGCCGGCATCGTCACCTCGTTGAGGTAGCGCTTCGAGACCATCGGATGGCCGAGGTGGCCGTCGGCGACCTCGCCACACATCTCGGTCATCACTTCGCCGACCGCGGCGATGAACACCTTCGGCACCGAATACGGGTGCGGCTCCGGGGTGAACATCGGCGTCATGATCTTGTGCGTGTAGAAGTCGCCCTCGAAACTCAGCTTGGCGTCACCGTTCCAGGCCGACCAGATGGCATGCAACGCGGAGACGAATTCGCGCATCCGGGGCGCCGGATGACTCCACGGCATGCTGAATCGCTTCTCGATGTGGGGCTGGATCTGGGTGCCCAGGCCGAGAATGAAGCGGCCCTGTGAATACGCCTGCAAGTCCCAGGCGACATTGGCGACGATCATCGGATTACGCGCGAACGCCACCGCGATGTTGGTGCCGAGTTCGAGTCGCGTCGTGTGCTCGGCGGCCAGCAGCAGCGGCAGAAACGGGTCGTGACTGGTTTCGGCCGTCCAGCCGCCGTCATATCCCTGTTGTTCCAGGTTGCCGACTGCTTCAACGACGCGTTCAAGTCGATTGGGGATGCCGCCGTCGATCTTGAGGCGGGGGCCGTTACCCATGCGGGTAACTTTACAGTAAGCGATCCAGTATGTGACCCTGCTGGTCTGGGCGCGCGACCATCTCCGCACGAAGGTAGGAAAGAAGCATGACAAAACCCCCGGATTGGGAGGAGACGCTCGAGGACCTCGACCGTCGCCGTCAGCACGCGTGGGGCATGGGTGGTCCCGAGCGGCTCGACAAACACCGCGGCAAGGGCAAGCTCGACGCCCGCACGCGCATCGAACGACTCCTCGATCCGGGCACCTTCCGTGAAATCGGCACGCTCGTCGGCGGCGACATCGCGGCCGACGGGCTCGTCGTCGGTTCCGGTTCGATCAATGGTTCGCCGGTGATGTTGGGCGCGGAGGACTTCACCACCCTGGCCGGCAGCATCGGTCCCGGCGGCAACTCCAAGCGCTACCGCATCGCCGAACTGGCGCTGCGGGACAAGATCCCGCTGGTGATGCTGCTCGAAGGCGCCGGCTTCCGTCCCGGCGGCGGGCACTACGGCCGCACGCCCACCGACCTGCTCGCCCAGGCGCAGTGCTCGGGCAAGGTGCCGACCGTCGCGGCGGTGCTCGGCCCCTCGGCCGGACATGGCGCACTGGTGGCGCCGGTGTGCGACTTCCGGATCATGAGCACTCAGGGCGCGATCTTCACCGCGGGGCCTCCGGTCGTCAAAGAGTCGACCGGAGAGGACATTTCGAAGGAAGACCTCGGCGGCCCCGTCACCGCACTGCCGAGTGGAGTGATCCACAACGTCGCCGAAGACGACGAAGCGGTGATCGTCGATATCCGGCGCTACCTGTCCTACTTTCCGCCCAGCGCATGGTCGTATCCGGCAGCATTGCCGCAGGACGAGGACAGTGAGCCGCGTGCGACTCCTGAGCTGCTCGACATCGTGTCCCGCGACAACCGCCGCGTCTACGACATGCGCGCCGTGCTCGACGTGGTCTTCGATCGGCCCGACTGGTTCGAAGTCCAGCCGCAGTACGGCAAAGCGATCATCTGCGCGCTGGCCCATCTCGGTGGCCATCCGGTCGCGGTCGTCGCGAATCAGCCCAACGTGCTCGCCGGCTCGATCGACGCCGACGCCGCGGACAAGGCGGCGCACTTCATCATGGTGGCCGACTCATTCCACCTGCCCATCGTCTTCTTCGCGGACAATCCCGGCATGCTCCCCGGGAGCCGGTCCGAGCGCAGCGGGGTGCTGCGCGCCGGCGCGCGAATGTTCGCCGCCCAAACCGCGGCCACCACGGTGAAGCTGCACGTGACGTTGCGCAAGGCATACGGGTTCGGCTCGATGGTCATGTCGCTGCTGGGTTTCGACAGCCAGTCCGCGACCTTCGCCTACCCCGGCGCAACGATGGGTGCCATGAGCGCGGCCGCGCTGGGCCGGGCGACGCACGCCGGCGAGGACGTCACCGCGAAGTTGCGTGACGCCGAGTTGCAGGCGTCCTATCGCTCGGCCGAACACATGGGATTCGACGAACTCATCGATCCGCGCGAGACGCGCGACGCCTTGCTGGCTTCGCTGCTTCGGAGTGTATCGGCACGGCAGGCCGTCGCCGAGCCGGTAAGCCGGACGTTGATTTTGCCGTGATTCTTGCCGCGAAAGTGTAACTAGCGACGGCGCTTCTCGGAAATACGTCGGTAGTTGCACTCTCGCGCGTTAGGGGCTAATCCCCCGCCCGGTAGGCCGCGACGACCGGCTCCAGCTCGTCGGGGGTCGCGCCGTGCATGATCACCGCGTCGGCCCCGTACTCGAATTCCTTGCGGATGCGATCCGCACACTGCTGAGACGAGCCGGTGGCCGACGGCTCCAGCCACTGGTCGGGAATCAGCGTCGCGATGTGCTCGATCTGCGCGGGCGTGGCCTTGTGATCGATGCCGCCGGCGATCGAGGTCACCACCGAGTCTGCCCGGAAGCGTTCCAGCACAGCGGGATCCCAGTTATTGGTCTTCACCATCAGGTCGCCGTACCCCTGCAGATAGGTGGCCAGCCGGGCGACGGTCTTCTTCAGGCGCAGCTCTTCGGGAAGGTGGTCGCCGACCGTGGCGAAGCACGACCACACCCGCACGCTGTCGGGGTCGCGGCCCGCTTTCTCCGCCGCGGATTTGACGGTTTTGACGCAGCGCTGCAACGTCTCCGGCGTGAAGTAGGTGTGCAGGATGACGTCGTCGAAGGCCCGGCCGCCGAGCTCCAGGGTGTTGGGACCGAACGCCACCAGCGCCAATCGAATGTCTTCGTTGAAGTCAGGGTCGAGAAACAGGATGGGGTACTTGCCCATCGGGCCCTCGTGGTTGAAGATCAGCTCGCCGTGCCACAGCCGGCGCATGACGTGGGCCCAGTCCTCCATCTGCGCGGTCGTGACGGCCGGTATGCCGAAGGCGCCGTAGATCGCGGCGATGCCCCGACCGATGCCCAACGTGAACCGGCCGCGGGAAAGCCGGTGCATCGTGGTCGCCCACGATCCGGTGATCAGCGGATGCCGGGTGTTGTGATTGGTTGCGGCGGTGGCGATCTGTATCCGATTGGTCACCGCGCAGGCCGCGCCAACGAGAGACGACGCTTCCTTGACGTTCCAGCGCTCGGAGATGAACGCGGTGCCGAAGCCCAGCTCCTCGCCGCGGCGGGCTTCGTCCATCAAGCTGGCCGGTCCCTCGCCTCCGGCCCCGGCCAGCAGGTAGTAGCCCAACTCGTCGAGCACGCGATCAGTCAATTCCAAACTCCTTGGTGGTAGCCGCAGTTCCAGACCTCGGTGATCCGGCCGGCAACGACGCGGAACACTTCGATGCTGGCGATGTGGGTTTCGCTGCCCTCGCCGGTAGTGATGGTCGAGTCGTAGACGATGGCGACGTGCTCGCCGTCCTCGTTCGCGATGACGACGTTCAGGTCGAAGTGCAGTGACTGTACTTGCTGCCACATGTCCGAAACCCGGGCAACGGCCTGGGCGTGGGTCAGCGTCCGCGCCTCACCGACCTCGTGCCGGATGACCTTGTCCCCCAACAACTCCTCGGCCAGTTCGATGTTGCATTCGTTCCAGACCACGAGGTTGTACAGTTCGACGACTTCGCGCGCCGTCCGGGTGGCCGTCATTGCGAGGCCACCTCGCGCAGGAATCGCTCGGATACTTTCTGTACGCGGCGGGAGAAGATGTGGCCCACGTGGCTGCCGTCGTACCAGTACAGTTGGCCGCCCCAGCGCTCCTGCAACGCGTCGGTGGGCTCGCGCATGGCCATGCGATCGTGCCACGCTCCGACGATGAGCCGGCGCTGCGGCGGCGGCGCCGGGTCGGCCTTCAGCGGATCGATCACCGACGTCAGCTGTGCGACCACCGGGGATCCCAGCAGTTCCCGGAAGGCGTCGCGCGCCGACCCCCAGCGCGACAGGTGCCGAGCGATCATCGCGTTGAGACCCAGAATCGGGGTGTACAGGGCAACCGCGTCGATTTGCCGCTCCAGGTGCGAAACCAGCGCAGCGACCGGAGTGCCCATCGAAATGCCCGACACCACAACGGCACTGGCTTGTGGCTGTGCCCAGCGCACCACGGCGCGCACCTCCGACACCGACCGCATCATGCCCGCGACGTTGCCCAGTGGATCCATGTCCGGATAGGCCGGCCACTCGCGGCGCCGGCACCCGTGGCCCGGCTGCACCGGCATCGCGACGTTGAAGCCCAGCGTGTGGTGGATATGCCCGATGCGAGACAGCAACAGATCTTCGGTGCCACCCTGGCCGGCTCCGTGCACCCAGATCAGCCATGGCCGGGGACCGTCGCGATGGCGGCAGAGGTGCACCACGGCCCTGGCCGGGCCGCTCAGGCCTGCGGCCGCCAGCGTCTCCGGCAGCTGCGGGTCATGCTCGAACGTCATCCGCTCGTAGGCCAGTCGGCCGATACGGTGGCGTCGTATCGACGTCGCCTGCAAGGGCTTTGGCGCGGCGTGCGCGCCGTCGATGCCCAGCGCCGACAACTGCTCGGCGGCCGGCGCGCATGCGTCCAGCGGCCGCACATCTTTGGTCAGGTTACCGCTCAGCAGCGAAAAGCCGCTCAGGACAAGTTCGTCGAGCATGACCTCGCCGAACTGGCGCACTCCCCGTGGCGACGCCGGGACCCAGCCCGTCGACGCGTTGAGGCCGGCCACCGTGCGTGGCAGCACCATGCCCAGTTCGCGGCCGATGTCGAAGGACCGTATCGCCAGCGAAAATCCCGCCATGCCGCTCACCTTAAACCAGTTAGGCCAGCTTGAAGCCGGTGTATCCGCCGGCGGCGATTTCGTCGCAGCGGCGCCGATATTCGGGGATTCCACCGGTATAGCCCATGTACATCCGCTTCTTGCCGGGCACGTTGCCGCCGTTGTACCAAGAGTTGCAAGACGAGTGAACCAGCACGGTCGCTGCGACGAGCGACGTGGCGTGATCGATCCACTCCTGTTGCGCGGTGGCCTGCGCCTCGATGGTGCGGAATCCGTTGTCGCGCAGATATGTGATGCAATCGCTGATCCACTCCACATGCTGCTCCAGCGCGGCGACGAAGTTGCTGGCCGGGCTCGGGCCGCCCGGTCCCTGGATGGTGAACAAGTTCGGGAAGCCGGCAACAGCCAACCCCAGATAGGACAGCGGCCCCTCGCTGGCCCAGAACTCGGCAAGCGACATGGCGTTGCGACCGCGGACATCGATGCGGCTGAGCGCGCCGGTCATCGCATCGAACCCGGTGGCGTAGACGATCACGTCGAGTTCGTACTCGTCGCTTTCGGTGCGGATGCCGGTCGGTGTCACCTCGCGGATCGGCGACTTGCGCAGGTCGACGAGAGTGACATTGTCCCGGTTGAACGTCTCGTAGTAACCCTGGTCGATGATCGGTCGCTTACAGGCAAACGGATGAACGGGTACCAGCGAAGCCGCTGTTTCCGGATCTTTGACAATCCGGGCCACCGCTTCGCCGTACAGCTTGGCGGCCATCCGATTGGCTTCGATGTCGAAGAAGATATCGCTCCAGCTCAATGCGCCCAATATGCCGTTCTCCTCGATAGCGCGCAGTTGTTCTTCGCGCGAGGCCGACTTCAGGGGCGGCCTACCGAGCATCTCCAGCAGTACCGAGAACGCGCTCAGTCGCGCCGCCCCGATCGGGTGTTCGCGCTGGGCTGCTCGGATCTCGCCGTAACGGGCTTTCATCTCGTCGAGCTCGCCGGGCTCGAATTGGTGCACCCGCCACGGCAGAGTGTACGTCGGTGAGCGCTGAAACACAGAGAGCTGCAAGGCTTCCTGGGCCACAACCGGGATCAGCTGAACTCCGGTGGAGCCGGTGCCGATGACGCCGACCCGCTTTCCGGTGACGTCGAAGCCCTCCTTCGGCCAGCGGCTGGTGAACAGCGACGTTCCGGCGAACGTCGCCATGCCCGGGATGTCCGGCTCCAGCGGCACGGACAGGATGCCGGAGGCGGCGACGACGAACGGGGCGACGAACGACTCGCCGGATTCGGTGCGCACCAGCCACACCGCGGCCTCATCGTCGAACTCCATCGCGACAACCTTGGTGTGGAACGCGATATCGCGACGCAGGTCCAACCGGTCGGCAACGAAATTCAGGTACGCCTCGATCTCGGGTTGGGCGGGCATCGACTCCGTCCAGACCCATTCCTGCTGAATCTCTTCGGAGAAGCTGTAGGAGTACTCGATACTTTCGATGTCACATCGCGCACCGGGGTAACGGTTGAACAGCCAGGTGCCCCCGACGTTTTCGGCCATCTCCAGCACTCGGGTCCGTATTCCCAGCCCGCGCAGCCGATGCAGCATGTAGAGGCCGGAGAACCCGGCACCGATCACCAACGCATCGAAATGTGTTGCTTCATCCACGTCAATCGCCATTGCTACCGCTTATCCTCAGGATCGTTCGTGTCAGGTGCAGGCTCTTGATCCGCCAGCAGCCGTCTGCCTTTGCGTAGGTCTCGTGGTAGTGACCCGCACCGTGCATCTCGCGGCCGTCACCGAAGATGAGCAGGTCCTCCATCGCCCAGATGCCGGTGGCGGTGGTGGCTGAGGTGAGGGTCAGCTCCGGGGTGTGGCAATGGTGCATCGTCGCGACCCCCACCAGGCCACCGAGCACGGTGGGGACGAAGTTGTCGACGCCCTCGATCGGCGGTGCCGTCATCGGGTCGGCACCGCCCACAGAAACCGCCATGTCCAGCGTGACCACCAGGTCGGCGGTGAACACGCCGCGCCAGGATTCGACGTCTTTGGTGTCCAGAAATCGGCAGTATCGCGCCTTCAGTTTCCGAAGCTCTTCCAGCTCATCCGCCACCGAGACAACCGCTTGTGCCATCACGCTCCTTGCCGCGCCCTGGACGAACTTCAGAGGACCTGCTGAAATCTATACTGTAACGGACTTAGTATGAGCGAAACTACTACGGGAGGGCAGGCATGAGGGTCCCTTTCACCTGGAAAGTCACCGGATGGTTCATGGTCGGGTGGTCGCCCGAATTCCCTATGGGCGAGGTCCGGCCCCTGCAGTATTTCGGTGAGGATCTCGTCGCCTATCGCGACGAGTCCGGCGAGCTGCACGTTCTGGAAGCACACTGCAAACACCTCGGCGCCCACATCGGCCACGGCGGCAGGGTGGTTGGCGACTGCGTCGAGTGCCCCTTCCACGGCTGGCGCTGGGGCCCGGACGGCACCAACCGGTACATCCCCTATCAGCCGGACCGCCCCAACCGGGCGCTACGGCTGAGGTCGTATCCCGTCCAGGAGCAATACGACTGCGTGTTCATCTGGCATCACCCGGACGGCAAGGAGCCGCAGTGGGAGATGCCGGACATCTTCAGAAAGTTCCCGCAGTTCGAGACCGATCCGGCGAGCTACTACCGGGCGTATCCGGAGTTCTCCCGGCGCGCGGAACGCGAACCCGTGCATCCCCAGATCGTGGCGGAAAACGCCCCCGACAGCGCCCATTTCGAGTACGTCCACCACGCGACGGTGACGCCCAGGGTGCTGGACTGGAAGATCGTCGACCAAGAATGGCAATTCATCGCCGGCTGGCCGGATGCGCGCAGCAACGATCCAGAAGACCTCGCGCTGCGGTTCCACAGCCACCTGTTCGGACTCGGCGGGGCGATCAGCGTCTTCGAGGGCGCGCAGAACCACCGCCTGATCTTCACCTGCACACCTGTCGACGACGAGTGCTCGGACCTGTTCTATTCGATTTGGTGGCCGCGGATCCCGGGCGATGACTCCGACGTGCCGGAGGGCAAGCTGCGCGAATTGATCGAAAAGCAGTTCCTGTCCACCGTCTTCGACGACCTGGAAATCTGGCGCTACCAGAAGTACGTGGAACATCCCGCACTGTCCAAGGTCGATGCGAAAGGCTATATGGCACTGCGGAAATGGGCGACGCAGTTCTACGACGTCCCACCCGAAGCCACCGCGTCTGCATGAATTCCAAACTTGCCGGCATCGTGGCGCCCGAGCACACCGCGATCATCACCCAGGAATGCCAGGGCGCGGTTATCGGCCCGCACGCGGGATTGGCGGCGCTCGCCGAGGAAGCCCGCCGGGAGGCGCTACCCAACATCGTGCGGCTGTTGCCGCCGGCGCGAGCGGCGGGCGTGCACGTGGTGCACTGCCTGGTGCAGCGGCGCCCCGACGGGCTCGGCTCCAACCACAACGCCAAGATCTTCGCGCTCGGACGCGGTGAGGTCGACATCCTTCCCGGCACGCCCGGAGCCGCCCTGCTGCCCGAGTTAGGGCCTGCGCCAACCGATCTGGTACTGAGCAGATGGCACGGCGTGGGACCGATGGGCGGCACCGACCTGGACGCGGTGCTGCGCAACCTCGGGGTGTCCACGGTCGTCGTGGTCGGGGTGTCGCTGAACATCGCGATACCCAATATCGTGATGGACGCGGTCAACGCCGCCTATCGCGTTGTCATCCCCTCCGACGCCGTGGCGGGCATCCCCACCGAGTACGGTGCAGCGATGATCGCCAACACGCTTTCGCTGCTGGCAACGATCACCACGACGGACGATCTGCTCCAGGCATGGGAGCACCAGGCCAAAGGATCCCCATGACCGACACCGCCGACACGGCGCCCGGAACCCGCGGCGGGTTCCCGCAAGTCTCTCCGGTCGACCACGCGCCTCCCGAACTGGGCCGTTTCGCCGCCGCGATGCGCCGTCTGCAGGATCTGACGGTGTCCACCAACCCGGACAGCTCGATTTGGGCCACGGCCGCACAGCACGTCGAAAACGCCTGCGCCTTGCTCGACGGCCATCAGGCTCCGGAGCACGTGGCGCCCGCGGGCCGCGTCCTCGAACTGCCCGGGCTGGGCCATCCCCTGCTGCCGCCCTGGACCCTCACCGAGGCCGGACCGGACGGCGTCACGATGCAAGGGCACTTCACCCGATCCCACGTGGGCGGCAACAACGCCGTGCACGGCGGCATGATCCCGCTGTTCTATGACTGGCTGTTCGGCATGGTGGTTTCCACCGCGGGCATCCGCCCGACCCGCACCGCATACCTGCACGTCGACTACCGCAAGATCACCCCGATCGACGAACCTTTGATCGCGAAAGGCCGCATCAGCAATACCGACGGCAGGAAAGTCTTCATCTCCTCGACGATGACCGCAGCCAACGGATCGCTGCTCAGCGAAGCCAACGGCCTGATGGTCCGTCTGCTACCCCACCAGCCGTGAGAGGCGCAATGTCAGACACCGCAACACAATTCACGGTTCCCGCCGTCGCCCAGGCCGTCGCGGCCACGATCGGCGACCGGGACCTGCTGGTCCAGGGTGATCAGCGATTCAGCTATGCGCAGATCGTCGAGCGGTCCAACCGTCTCGCCGCGTATCTGCACTCCCGGGGACTCGGCTGCCACACCGAGCGCTCCGCCCTCGCCGGTCACGAGGTGGGCCAGGACCTGCTCGGCCTGTACGCCTACAACGGAAACGAATTCGTCGAGTCGTTGCTCGGCGCCTTCCAGGCGCGAGTGGCCCCCTTCAACGTCAACTTCCGCTACGTGAAAAGCGAGCTGCAGTATCTGCTCGCGGATTCGGGTGCGACCGCGCTGGTCTACCACGCCGCGTTCGCACCGCGGGTGGCCGAAGTCCTGCCCGACCTTCCGCGGCTGCGCGTGCTGATCCAGATCGCCGACGACTCCGGCAACGACTTAGTCCACGGCGCAGTCGATTACGACCGCATCATCGGTTCCAGTCCATCGAAGCCGCCATCGGTGCAGCACTCCCCCGACGACCTGTACGTCCTGTACACCGGCGGCACCACGGGAATGCCGAAGGGTGTGCTGTGGCGCCAGCACGACATCTTCATGACATCCTTCGGCGGCCGCAATCTGATGACCGGCGAGCCCTCCAGCTCGGTCGACGAGATCGTGGCGCGGGGCGCCGACAGCACCGGCACCAAGTTGATGATCTTGCCGCCGCTGATCCACGGTGCGGCGCAGTGGAGTGTGATGACCGCGCTGACCACTGGTCAAACCGTCGTCTTCCCTTCGGTCGTCGACCATTTGGACGCCGACGAAGTCGTCCGCACGATCGAGCGGGAGCGGGTATCGGTGGTGACCGTGGTCGGCGACGCGATGGCGCGTCCGCTGCTCGCGGCCGTCGAGAAGGGCATCGCCGACGTGTCTTCGCTGGCCGTGATCGCCAACGGCGGCGCCTTGCTGACCCCGTATGTCAAACAGCGCCTGATCGAAGCCCTGCCGAATGCCGTCGTCGTCGACGGTGTCGGATCCTCGGAGACCGGGGCGCAGATGCATCACCTGTCGGCATCCGGGGCGGTGTCCACCGGCACCTTCAACGCCGGCCCGGACGCGTTCGTGGCGGCCGAGGATCTGTCGTCGATCCTGCCGCCGGGACACGACGGGATCGGCTGGCTGGCCCAACGCGGTTACATTCCGCTCGGGTACAAGGGCGACGCGGCCAAGACCGCGGCGACCTTCCCGGTCATCGACGGGGTGCGGTACGCGGTTCCGGGCGATCGGGCCCGGCATCGTGAGGACGGCAGCATCGAGTTGCTGGGCCGCGATTCGGTGACGATCAATTCCGGCGGTGAGAAGATCTTCGTCGAGGAGGTCGAAACCGCGATCGCGTCGCATCCCGCGGTGGCCGACGTGGTGGTCACGGGACGGCCCAGCGAACGTTGGGGCCAGGAGGTCGTCGCCGTCGTCGCGCTCGCCGAAGGGGCGCACGCCGACACCGATGACCTGGTTGCCCACGCCGCGCAATCGCTGGCACGCTACAAACTTCCGAAGGCGATCGTCTTCCGCCCCGTCATCGAGCGCAGTCCGTCGGGCAAGGCCGACTATCGCTGGGCGCGCGAACAGGCCGTCGGCGGCTGACATGACATTGCTGCGGAAGGGCGAGACGCTGAGCGCGTCGGTCGAGTTGCGAGCCTCGGCCGAGGAGGTCTATGCGGTCATCTCGAACGTCACGCGCATCCCCGAGTGGAGCCCGGAGACCAGCCGCGCCCAGTGGTTGGGGCCGGACAGTTTTCGGGCGTGGAACCGTCGCCGGCTTGGCCGCTGGCGTACCGACGCCAACGTCGTCGACGCGGTTCCGGGGCAGAGGTTTTCGTTTGTCGTCCAGGTTATGGGCGGGGATTGGACACAGTGGACCTACCTCATCGAACCGGGTTCGACCGCCGGGACCACGCGGCTGACCGAGATGTTCGAGATGTGCGTCGCATTGCCTTCCTCCGTCGCGCTTTTCGAACGTCTCGCCCTGTTCGTCTGGGACCGCCGGACAGACCTGCAACGCAACCTTGAAATCTCAGTCGACCGGATCCGCAGCATCGTCGAAGCGGGAGTAAGAGCATGAAGTACCAGGATCGTATCGCCGTCGTCACCGGTGCCGGGTCCGGAATCGGTCGCGCCCTGACTCACGCCCTGACTCAGGACGGGGCGCACGTCGCGGCATCCGACATCGACAAGACGAGTCTGGCCGAAACCCAAGCAATGTGCCGGTCCGGCCACGTGACCACCTATCAAGTCGATGTCGCCGACCGCGACGCGGTGTGCGGATACGCCGACGACGTACGCCGCGACCTTGGGCCCGCCTCGATGCTGTTCAACAACGCCGGGGTCGACCTGTTCGCCAGTGTGGCAGACATGTCCTGGAAAGACTTTGACTGGCTCGTCGGCATCAACATCGGAGGCGTGGTCAGCGGGACCAAGGCCTTCCTGCCCCAGCTGATCGAGTCCGGCTCTCGCGAGCGGCCCGCGCGGTTGGTCAATCTTTCCAGCGCGTTCGGTCTGATCGCGGTCCCCTACCAAGGCGCTTACAGCACTTCGAAATTCGCGGTGCGAGGCTTCACCGAGGCACTGCGCCAGGAGATGATCATGGAGCGGCATCCGGTGACCGTGCATTGCGTGCACCCGGGGGTCGTGCGCACCAACTTCGGGACGAACATGCGCACCGCGGACACCGAGGATCCCGAAGTCGCGGCGAAATACTTTGGACGGATGGCACTCACGTCGCCCGAAAAAGCCGCTCGGGCCATCCTGCGGGGAGCCGAGAGAAACCGCCCCAGAATCCTCATCGGGCCCGACGGGCGTGCGATGGCGGCGATGCCCCGTCTCCTGGGTGTCCGATACGCCGACATGATGGCGTACGCGGCGAGGCTGAATCCCAACGCCCGCTAGGCGCCCGGCCCGCCCTTGAGCCGGCGACGGGTACGAGCCCGCGTAATACGCATCATCGCGTCGGCGTACATCCGCATCGACTTCCCGAACGGTGGGGCAGCGCTGCCGGTGACGCTGAACGGCAGGTCGCTTCCCACCACCGACCGGTGATGGCTGAACGCGTCGAAGCCGGCCTTGCCGTGATAGGCGCCCATCCCGCTTCGACCCACACCCCCAAACGGCGCGGCCGACGGAATCATTTGCGCGGCAAAGTCGTTGCGGGCAACGCCACCGCTGCGGGTGTTGCTGATGAAGTTGCGGAAGTCGGCGTCGTCGGGTCCATACCAGTAGGCCACCAGCGGTGCCGGCCGCTGATTGATGTAGTCGATGGCCTCGCCCAGGCGGGAATATCCCTTGACGACGAGGACCGGACCGAAGATTTCTTCGCTGGCGATCCTCATCCGGTCGTCGATGTCGCGGACGATGGTGGGCGCGATCTTGCGGGTACCGCGGTCGGGCAATAGCTCACCTTCCGGCGCAACGGTTTCCACGGTGGCGCCGTTGACCCGCGCGTCTTCGATCAGACCCACGACCCGGTCGAAATTGGCCTGATTGACACTCGAGCAGTAGTCGTTGTTGGCAACGATGTTGGGGAACATGTCGCGCAGCGTCTCGCGCGCGACGCCGACGAACGTGTCGATCTGGTCGTCGGGCACGAAGACGTAGTCGGGGCACACGCACACCTGTCCCCCGTTGACCATGCGGCCCTGCGCGATCCGGGCGGCGGATCGGCGGATGTTGGCAGCTGGTGCGACGACGACGGGGTTCTTGCCGCCGAGCTCCAGCGTCACCGGAACCAGGTTCTGCGCGGCCGCCCGTTGCACCAAGGCTCCGACCGAGGGCGATCCGGTGAAGAACAGATGATCGAACGGCAGCGTCGAGAAGACCGCGGCGACGTCCGGGCCGCCGGTGACGATGGCGAGTTCGTCGGAATCGAAGTAGTTCGGCGCGGTCGCCTTCATCAACTCGGCGGTGTGGGAGGTGATCTCCGACATCTTGATCATCACCCGGTTGCCCGCGGCGAACGCGGTCGCGGCCGGCAGGATCACCAGATTGAGCGGGAAGTTCCACGGGCCGATGATTCCGACCACGCCGAGCGGCGACGGCTGGACCTCGGCACGCAGCCCGAACAGCCCGGCCGCGCGCATCAGCTTGGTCGCCCGCATCCATTGAGCAACATGAGATCTCGTGTGCTCAATCACCGAGATCATGCCGATGACCTCGGTGAACAACGTTGCCGCCTTGGACCGGGTGCCGAAATCGGTGGCCATGGCGTCGACGAACGCGTCGGTGTTGTCGAGAACGAGTGCCATCAGCCGGTCGATGCGGTTGCGCCGCAGCGCCAGGGACGGTCGTCCGTCGGCGATGAAGGCCTCGCGCTGCGCGGCCAGGATCGCGCCCAAGTCCACCCGCTGCTGTTCGACCGTGCGTTCATCGAGTGTGCTCATTGTGACCTCGCTAGGCGCCCGCTGCTTCTCACGACGGTGCTGATCGTAAGCCCATATTGCCTACTGTAATAATTACAGTACGATCTTACGCAAAGACCGCCCGTTCGTGCTCAGATGCGGAAGATGCTGGAGATTTAGGTGACGACCAACGTTCACACCGCCGGCACCGGCGACCAAATCGTCGATCTGCGTGACCCGTACCCGTACTTCGCGCACAAGCGTCGCCAGTCGGGCGTCTTCCGCGGGACGGTGATGGATTACACCAAGACGCCCGAGTCCATGCTGCCCAAGAACGAGTACTCCGCGGTGTCGTTCAACGCGGTCAACTCGGTGTTCCGCGACGGCCGGGTATTCAGCTCCAAGCCGTACGACAAGACCATCGGCCTGTTCATGGGTCCGACCATCCTGGCGATGGAGGGCAAGAAGCACCGCGAGCACCGCAACCTGGTGTCGGCGGCGTTCAAATCCAGGGCGCTGGCGCAGTGGGAGCCGACCATCGTCCGGCCGATCTGCAACGCGTTGATCGACGAGTTCATCGAGACCGGCCGAGCGGACCTGGTCCGGAACTTCACCTTCGAATTCCCCACTCGGGTCATCGCCCGGCTATTGGGGCTGCCGGACGAAGACCTGCCGATGTTCCACAAGCGGGCCGTGCAGCTGATCAGCTACCACGTCAACTACGAGAAGGCCTTCGAGGCGTCGGCGGCGCTGAAGGATTACTTCGTCGAGCAGATCGAGCAGCGCAAGTCCAAGCCCACCGAGGACATCATCGGCGATCTGGTCACGGCCGAGATCGACGGCGAAAAGCTCAGCGACGAAGCCATCTACTCGTTCCTGCGGCTGCTGCTGCCCGCCGGACTGGAAACCACCTACCGGTCCTCGGGGAATCTGCTGTATCTGTTGCTCACTCATCCCGAACAGTTCGCCGCGGTACAAGCCGACCACCAGCTGATCGGCCAGGCGATCGAGGAGGGCCTGCGCTTCGAGACGCCGCTGACCACCGTGCAGCGATTCACCACCGAGGACACCGAGCTGGAAGGCGTGACGATTCCGGCGCGCTCCGTGGTCGGCGTGTGCATCGGTTCCGCCAATCGCGACGAGGCGCGCTGGGAGCGGTCGGAAGAATTCGACATCTTCCGCAAGTCCACTCCGCACATTTCTTTCGCCGCCGGTGAGCACACCTGCCTGGGTCTGCACCTGGCGCGACTGGAGACTCGCGTCGCGGTCGAAAGCCTGCTGAGCCGATTGACCAACTTCAACCTGCTCACCGATGACGACCCGCACATCCACGGTCAGCCCTTCCGATCGCCGACCGCGCTTCCCGTGACGTTCGACGCCAAGTAGCGTCCGCGGTAGCTCTTCAAACATGCGGCCGGAAAAAGACGGAGTTGGTGGGAGAAATGGTCAAGGTAATGCAGGGCTTTCGAGTCCTCGAGCTTGCGCAGTTCACGTTCGTCCCGGCGGCCGGCGCGATCCTCGCCGACTGGGGTGCGGACGTCATCAAGGTCGAACACCCGCTGCGCGGCGACACACAACGCGGCTTCCTCAACATGGGTGGTATCCAGGTCAATCCGGAACGGCACCCGCTGATGGAGCATCCCAACCGGGGCAAGCGCAGCGTGGGGATCGACGTATCGACGCCCGGCGGCCAGGAAGTGATCTACGAACTCGCTAAGACTTCGGATGTCTTTCTGACCAACTACAAGCCCGCCCAGCGACAAAAGCACAAGTTCGACGTGGAGCACATTCGTGCGGTGAACCCGAACATCGTCTACGCCCGCGGCTCGGCCTACGGCGACAAAGGCGCCGAGCGCAACGTCGGCGGCTACGACGGCACAGCGTTCTGGACACGCAGTGGCATCGGGTACGCACTGACCCCGGAGGAGCTGGGTGGCGCACTGGGACAAGGAATTCCCGCGTTCGGCGATTCCATCGGTGGCATGTTCATTGCCGGCGGCATCTCGGCCGCGTTATTGCATCGCGAGCGCACCGGGGAGGCAGTCGAACTCGACGTGTCGCTGTTGAGCACCGCCTGGTGGGCCGCGGGCGCCAGCATGACGCAGGGCATGGAGACCGGCGAGGTGATGCGCACCCCGATGCCGGGTTCCGCAACCGCGATGTCGGTGAATCCGTTCATGGGCAACTACGAAACCTCGGATGGCGGCACGATCAACCTGTGCATCATCAGCCCGACGGGCCTGATCCGCGACACCTTCGAGCACCTCGGCATCCCCGAGGCCGCAGACGATCCCCGCTTCTCCGAGGTGCTCCCACTGATCCAAAATGCCAATGCGGCCGCCGAGTTGATCGCGAAAGCCTTCGCCGCCAAGCCCTTTGAGTACTGGCGTCAGCACCTGAAGTCGATGAAGGGTCAGTGGGCGCCGTTCCAGAGCCTGATCGACCTGGCGAACGACGAGCAGGCCATCGCCAACGACATGATCGTCGAAGTCGAGGTTGCTGCGGGTGGTGCACCGTTCAAAGTCGTCCGTGGTCCGGTCCAGTTCAACCACGAGCCGCTGGTGACCACGCGGGCGCCGCAGGCGTCCGAGCACACCGAGATCGTCTTGATGGAGATCGGCATGGATTGGGACCGCATCGAAGAACTCAAGAACGCAGGAGCCATTGCATGAATGACGTCGCGATCATCGGAGTGGGTTTGCACCCCTTCGGCCGGTTCGAGGGCAAGTCAGCGATGCAGATGGGCGTCGACGCCATCCTCGCCGCGGTCGCCGACGCCGGTATCGCCTGGCAGGACGTCGAGTTCGCGACCGGCGGCAGCTGGACGGTCGCCAACCCGGACGCCATCGTCGGTATGGTAGGACTGACCGGCATCCCGTTCACCAACGTGTTCAATGCGTGCGCCACGGCGGCCAGTGCCGTCAAGGTCTGTGCCGACGGAATCCGGCTGGGCGACTACGACATCGGCATCGCGATCGGTTTGGACAAACATCCGCGCGGAGCGTTCACCGAAGACCCGGCGTTGGTGGGCATGCCGAGCTGGTACGCGGAGAACGGGCAGTATCTGACCACCCAGTTCTTCGGCATGAAGGCCAACCGCTACCTGCACGACCACAACATCTCCCAGGAGACGCTGGCCAAGGTCGCCGCCAAGAACTTCCGCAATGGAGCCTTGAACCCCAACGCCTTTCGCCGCAAGCCGATCTCCGAAGAAGACATTCTCAACTCGGCGATGCTCAACTACCCGCTGACCCAGTACATGTTCTGCGCGCCGGACGAAGGCGCCGCGGCGGCGGTGATGTGCCGTGCCGACATCGCGCACCGCTACACCTCCAAACCCGTCTATCTGCGGGCGGTGGAGGTTCGGACCCGGCGCTACGGTGCGTACGAGGTCAACACCACCTGCGCGCCGGTCGAAGAGGATGTGGCGCCAACGGTTTACGCCGCCCGTACCGCGTTCGAGAAGGCCGGTGTGACCCCCGGCGATGTCGACGTGATCCAGTTGCAGGACACCGACGCCGGTGCCGAGGTCATTCACATGGCCGAGTGCGGATTCTGCGCGGATGGCGACCAGGAGAAATTACTCGCCGACGGCGCCACAGAGATCAGCGGCCCGATGCCCGTCAACACCGACGGCGGGCTGATCGCCAACGGTGAGCCCATCGGCGCGTCCGGGTTGCGGCAGATCCACGAAATCGTTCGCCAACTGCGCGGTGAAGCCGGCGATCGCCAGGTACCCGGCAGCCCGAAGGTGGGGTTCACCCAGCTGTACGGCGCCCCCGGCACCGCCGCGGCGACGATCCTGACGACCTGACCTCGGCGGCCGGATGTGACGTGGCGGCGGCAACACGCCAGTCGACGCTGCCGTCAGCTCACACTCGGCGCATCCGACGCCCGCCGCCGCGTGCGGCGGGGACGCGCTATCTGGCGACGCTCGAATTGCAGGTGCATCGTTGGTTAGCGGGCACACGTTTCATCACGCTCTCGGCGTGCTGGCCACAGCCCGCCCAGGTGATCTTGCCGCAGTGGCGGCAGCGTACGGGATAGCACACGGTTGCTCGCTATTGCCAAGGCGAAGTGGTTGGGCCACTACGCATTTACGGCAGCTTTGCGCTCGGCGATCTTGGCCCGGACTCTCGTCATGTCGAGACCATTGACTTGGTCGATCAAGTTGTCCAGCACCGCTGGTGACATCGCTCCCGGCTGGCTGTACACGAGGATCCCCTCGCGGAATGCCATGATCGTCGGAACCGAGCGGATGCCGACGGTCGCTGCTAGTTCGCGCTCGGTATCGGTGTCCACCTTGGCGTAAACAATGTCCGGGTGCGTTTGCGCTGACCGTTCGAAGACCGGCGCGAAAGCCCGGCATGGCCCGCACCAAGGGGCCCAGAAGTCAACCAGCACAATCGGACTTTCAAGAATCGTCGCCTCGAAATCTGCGGCGGTCAGCGTCTTGACGGTCATCGTTGTTCCTTTCGGCGTTGAGGGGATTATGACCAAAACTAGGTTCTGATTAGGTCTAGGTACCGGCTTCCGAGGTCCTGTCGGCGAATTCGCAGAACGCGTCATAGGCGCGAGCACCATAGATCGTGGCCGGCCCACCGTGCATGAGAATGCTGACGCCAATCGCCTCGGCGGCCTCCTCTTTGGATGCACCGGCACGAGCTGCCCCCTGGGCGTGGGAGGCGATGCAGCCATCGCACCCGGCGACGACGCCGATCGCCATCGCGATCAGCTCCTTGACCTTCTTATCCAACGCCCCCGAGGTCAGTGCGCCATTGCTCATCTCTGCAAAACCCCGGTACACCTCCGGAATCATCTTGCGTAGAGCGCGATGCTGCGGGTTGAGGTCGTCGAGTACCTGGTGATAGTGGTTGTTTTCAGTCATACCCACTACAATACATATACGGGTGGGGGTATTCCCGGTATCCGCCTGCAAGTGATCGAGCGCAACACCATAGAAAGGGATCGCCATGACCATGGGTCTGAGTACCAAGCTGAACACCACATTCGAGGACGCGGTCGAACGGGCGACGCGGGCTCTGGCGGATCAGGGTTTCGGCGTGCTCACCAGGATCGATGTCAAGTCCACCCTCAAGCAAAAGCTCGACAAGGATATGGAGGAATACGTAATCCTGGGTGCCTGCAATCCGACACTGGCACACAAAGCCCTGGATGTGGACCGGCAGATCGGTCAGTTGCTGCCCTGCAACGTCGTGGTACGAGCCGATCCGGGCAGTCAAGACGGCACCGTGCTGGTTGAGGCAATGGACCCGCAGATCATGACCAAGGTCGCCGGCCAGCCAGCACTTCAGCCAATCGCCGATGAGGCGACCACCAAATTGCGGGCCGCAATAGAGGCGCTGGGCAGCGACCAAGGTTTGTGACCCAGTTCGGTTTTGGATGCAGATGCATCAGCCATGGATGAACGATGCAGCACATATACCCCCGCCGGTAGAGTCCATCGACCCTAGAACGTGGCTCCTCGTGGAGCGCATTCTGGACTCGGAGGGCGACTTCTGCGGCGCCGCTGGTGTACCCGCGGGGGTACATCCCGGGGGTGCGACCGATCGATCGAGTCGCCAGATTTGACGGAGGAGTATCAATGGCACGAGTCGTCATCCTCGGTGCCGGCATAGCCGGGCATACCGCCGCGCTGCACCTGCGCCGATGGCTAGCCCGCAGACACGAGGTCGTCGTGATTTCTCCCAACGCCGACTGGAACTGGATCCCGTCGAACATCTGGGTCGGTGTCGGCCGGATGGACCCGGCCAAGGTACTCATTCCACTCAGGCCGATCTACGAACGCAAGGGCATCATCTTTCATCAAGCGCTAGCCACGGCGCTCCGTCCCGAGGGCACTGCAGACCAGTCGGCGCCGTCGGTGGACTTCACCTACACCGATGAGGAGCACGGTGGCCAGACCGGCACCATCACGTATGACTACCTCATCAACGCCACCGGGCCGCAACTGAATTTCGCGGCCACACCCGGGCTCGGCCCTGCGGGCCACTCATACTCGGTGTGCACCGCATCCCATGCCGTCGAGGCGGCAAAGGCACTCGACCGGGTCGTTGCCAAACTAGAGGCCGGCGAGAAGCAGCGCCTCGTTATTGGTGTCGGACACGGCACCTGCACCTGCGAGGGTGCGGCGTTCGAGTACGCCTTCAACGTTGAGCACACGCTGCGGACCGCCGGCGTGCGAGACCTCGCCGATATCGTCTATCTCACCAACGAGTACGAATTGGGTGACTTCGGCGTCGGCGGCATGAGTTTCGTCGATAAGGGCTTTGTGCAGTCCAGCCGGTTGTGGACCGAGTCGCTATTCCGTGAGCGCGGTGTCAAGGCCATCACGCAGGCAGCCGTCCACGAGGTGATGGATGGCAAGCTGCGCTACGAGCAGCTCGACGGCAAAGAGCACGACTTGGAATTCGACTTCGCCATGCTGTTGCCGCCTTTCAGGGGAGCCGCCCTCGCGGCATACGACAAGGGGGGCAATGACATTACCTCCGTTCTGTTCGCACCGTCCGGTTTCCTGAAGGTGGACGCCGACTACTCGGGCAAGCCCTACGACGAGTGGTCTGCCGAGGACTGGCCGGACACCTACGAGTCCCCTGCCTACCCGAACATCTTCGCGCCGGGCATCGCATTCGCGCCCCCGCATCCCATCTCCCGGCCGCGCACGAGTTCTAGCGGGACGGTCATCACGCCCAGCCCGCCGCGCACCGGCATGCCGTCGGGCATCATGGCCAAGACGGTTGCCGAGACCATCCGCGATCGAATCACTAAGGGAAACGCCGTTGTTGCGCACCGCGCCTCGATGTCGAGCATGGGCGCCGCGTGCGTTGCGTCGGCAGGTACCGGTTTGCGTGAGGGCTCGGCCGCCGCGATGACAATGTTCCCAGTGGTTCCCGACCCGGTGAAGTACCCGCAGACGGGTCGTGACATCGCTGGCACTTCCGGTGAGCTCGGTTTGGCCGGCCACTGGATCAAGCTGCTGCTGCATTACCTCTTCATTTACAAGGCCAAGGCCCGCCCATTCTGGTGGCTGATCCCTGAGTGAAAGGCACTGCGATGGACGACGAAAACATCTATACGGACGTGAATGCGCAGACCGCCGAGCGCATTGCCGACGCACCGCTGCCCACCCCTGCGAGGCTGCGGATGCGTCAGAACGTCCTCGTCCAGTTCGGGCGCTTCATCCGTATCAACCTCAAGATGCTGCGGATTATCTACGGGCACGGCTGATGCAAGACGGCACCTGGGTATGCCGGGGTCGTGTCCGCGAAGCTGCTGCTGCCTAACCGCTCATAGCCCCGGGGGTATGGTCGGAGGAGCGAAGTGCTTGATGAATGCCGGTGACCGGCTGCTTCGAAACCGCTAGAACTGGCTACCGGACGGCGAGCTCGCCGATCTGGAAGGTATTGATGTGTTTGGTCTTTCGGGGTTGGTGCTAGCCAAGCTGGCTGCACCGGCCCTCGTGATGGCGCTTTCGCCCTTACCGATTGTGTTGGCCGTGCTGCTCCTCGTTCACAATGACCAGCCCTACTCATCGAGCATCGCCTACTTGGGCGGAAGATTGATCTCTCTGACGGCGCTGACCACTGCCTTCGTTCAGGTTCCGCGGTTCCTCGACGGCCTTACGAAGCCCGCACCAGCGTGGACCGACTGGGCGGTCATCGCCGTCGGTGTGGTGCTCGTCATGCTCGGCGTGTGGCTATGGTGGCGGCACACCAGAGCCACCAAGAATTCCGGATGGGAACCTCGGGTCGACAGGATCACCCCGACGATGGCCGCCGTGATAGGGATGTTTCCACTGCTGGCCAACCCGAAAGTACTCGCCGCCAGCGCAGCCGCGGGCACGGAGATCGCCACCGTCCCTTTGACAGTGACCGGCGCGGTGGCAGCCGTCGCTTTCTATGCCGTCCTGGCGAATTCGACCGTCATGGCGCCCGTCGTGGCCTACCTGGTTGTGGGACCACGGATCGAACCGCACCTACACCGGATCAGACGATGGATTCACGACCGGCATCGGGCACTGTCGGCGATCACGGTCGTCGTCGTCGGTCTTGCTGTGGTGGCCTACGGATTCGCATGAGCGTGACTGGACGTCTGCCCATTGGGCGTTGAGCGATTGAGCGTCGCCGCATCGGCATCCTCACCCAGCAGGAGGGAGCGAACTAGGCGACGCGGTCCGAAAGGTCGCAGCATCTCACTGGCCGGGCGCGGTCGCACGCGTATCGGCCACCAGAACCAGCGCCCGAGCAGCGCGGCGATGGACGGCGTCATCAAGGAACGCACGACCAGGGTGTCGAACAGCAGGCCGAGCCCAATCGTGGTGCCGGCCTGGCCGATCGAGCGCAGATCGCTGGCGGCCATCGACATCATGGTGAAGGCGAACACCAGGCCCGCCGCCGTGACGACACCGCCGGTCTCCCCCATCGAGCGGATGATGCCGGTCCTCAGCCCCGCCCCGATCTCCTCCTGGAACCTTGACACGAGCAGCAGGTTGTAGTCGGATCCCACGGCCAGCAGGATGATCAATCCGAACACCGGCGCGATCCAGTTCAAGTCCAGGCCCAAAATGTGTTGCCAGACCAGCACGGAAAGCCCGAATGCGGCGCCCAGCGACAACAGCACCGTGCCGACGATCACCAGGGACGCAACCAGAGCGCGAGTGATGATTACCATGACGGCGAAGATCAATGTCAGCGCCGCGAGTCCGACGATCAACAGGTCGTAGTTGGAGCCGGACTGGATGTCGCGGTATATCGCGGCAGTCCCGGCGAGGTAGAACTTGGCGCCGGTGAGCGTCGTTCCCTTCACCGCCTGATGTGCGGCGTCCAGTTCGGGCTTGACCGCGGAAATGCCTGCCGGGGTTGCGGGGTCCGCGTCGTGGGTGATGATGAAGCGCGCGGCCTTCCCGTCCGGCGACAGGAAAAGCTTCAGACCCCGCTGGAAGTCCGCATTCTGGAATGCTTCCGGCGGCAGGTAGAAGTAGTCGCCACCGCGCGAGGCGTCGAAGGCTTGACCCATCGCACTCGCCGTATCGGTCATCTGCGCCATTTGCGTGACCAGACCAGAGAAGCTGCTGTGCATCGTGAGCAGGGTGCCCTGCATGGACTTTGCGACGGCGATGATCGGCGGGAACTCGGCGAGCATCTGGGGCATGATCGCGTCCACATTGCTCACGTCCTTAATCAGCGTGCGCATGTTCTCGCTGAACTTGTCCACACCGTCGATCGCCTCGAACACCGACCTCGAAGCCCAGCAGGCCGGGATGTTGAAACAATGTGGTTCCCAATACAAGTAGCTGCGGAACGGTCGCGCGAAATCGTCGAAGTCCGCCAGGTGGTCTCGCATCTCGTTCAGCGTGGCTTGCATGTCGCCCATGTCGCCGACCATGTGATGAGTCGCGCTGCTCATCTGATTCAGCAGGCCCTGCATCCGCTCCATCGAGCCGATCATGGCGCCCAGATCGTCGCTCATCGTGAGCATGTCGGCCGTCCGGTCCTTCATGAATTGAAGGTTCTGCTGGATAGGAATCGATTGGGCGCTGATCTGAAACGGTATCGACGTGTGCTCGATGGGGCCGCCCAACGGCCGGGTGATGCTTTGCACCATCGCGATTCCCGGCGACCGAAAGACATCTTTGGCGATCCGGTCCAGAATGATCATGTCGCCGCTGTTCCGCATGTCATGATCACTCTCGATCATGAGGATGTCGGGATTCATTGTCGCGGCGCTAAAATGGCGCTCCGCGGCCGCGTATCCGACATTCGACGGCAGGTTGGCGGGTATGTAGTAGCGGTCGTTGTAGCTGATCTTCATGCTCGGCATGACAAGGATGCCGACGATTGCGATGGCCAGCGAGGCCGCGAACACCGGCCCGGGCCAGCGCACCGTGGCGGTGCCGATGCGCCGCCACCCGCGCGTCTTGATCATCCGTCTCGGGTCGAGCAAACCGAACCGGGTAGCCACGGCGACCACCGCCGGCGCTGCGGTCATCGCTCCCGCGACGACGACGAGCAATCCCAGAGCGGACGGGATGCCCAGCGCCTTGAAATACGACAGCCGCGCCAAGTGGAGGCAGAGGGTGGCTCCGGCGATGGTCAACCCCGAGCCCAGGATGATGTGAGAGGTCCCGCGGAACATCGTGTACCAGGCCGTTTCTCGATCCTGACCGGCCTGGCGCGCCTCCTGGTACCGACCGATGAGGAAGATCGCGTAGTCGGTTCCCGCGGCAATGGCCAAAGACGACAGCATGGCAACGACGAACGTCGAAAATCCCAACAGCTCGCTGTTTCCGAGTAGCGCGACGAGCCCTCTGGCCGTGCCCATCTCGAAACCGACCATCACGAGTACCAACAGCACCGTGCTGATGGAACGGTAGGCGATGAAGAGCATGATCATGATGACCACGCCCGTCACGCCCATCATCTTGAACATGCTTTTATCAGCGGCCTCGTTCATATCCGTTGTCAGCGGTGCCGGGCCGGTGACGTAGACCTTGAGCCCCTTGGGAGGTTCTGACTTGTCGACGATCTTCCGCACCGCGTCGACGGACTGGTTCCCCTGGGTGCTGCCCTGGTTGCCGGCCAGGTTGAGTTGGACGTAAGCCGCTTTGCCGTCGCGGCTCTGGACGCCGGCGGCCGTGAGCGGGTCTCCCCACACGTTCTGCACATGCTGCACGTGCTTGGCGTCGGCCTGCAGCTTTTTCACCAAGCCGTCGTAATAGCGGTGCACCCCGTCGCCGAGTTGTTGATCGCTCTCGAGGACGATCATCGCGATGCTGTCGGAATCCGATTCGTGGAATGTTGCGCCGATGCGCTTGGCCGCGATCATCGCGGGCGCGTCCTGAGGAGACATGGTGACCGCGTGGTTGCGTGCGACTGACTCGATCGGCGGCACAAGCACATTCAGGGCGACGGTCAGTAGTAGCCATCCGATGATGATGGGCCACGCGAACCTGCGGACGAACCGCATGAATCTCGGTCGGGCGTCGTTTTCGGTGTTCATGCGGCCTTCACCAGACAGGAAGTTTGCGCGTGGCGTCCAGCCGTGGATCTTTCGTCCTTGACCTCCCCGTTGACAGTGATGCGGCACCCGATGTTGTTGCTATTGCCCTGTGCCACCACGCTGGCGAGCACGGCCGGCACCGTCGTCGTTATCGTGAAGGTCCACGGCAAGCTGGTGAAGTTCACCTGTTCAGGCTGAGCTTTGGTGTCCAAGTAGCTCACGCTGCCCGCCGTGTCGCCGGGCCCGTAAACCTCGTACGTCACCCGCTTGACATGCGAAGGCTCGAGGGGTTCGGCACTGCTGCCGGTCGCGGAAAAGATCGCGTCGGAGCCGAAAACCCCACGCAGCCGGGTGACGGCGACACCGCCGAGGGCAACTGCCACCACGACCACGATCGGCACCCAGGCTCGTTTGAGAAAGGTCAACATCGGTGATTTCCCTTTCGTTGCCTCGTGTTGTCAGTTTCGCGCCGGGCTAACGGACCAAACAGGGTCGTTCGACCCCGATTTGGACGGCCTTTCGGGCCCCGCGAGCGCGACTGCCTCGGCATTTGCCATGACAGGGAGGCGACATCGCCGCACACGCGCGCGAGAAGTGAGGAATTTGAGACTCCCGGCCGGTTGCACCTCAACCTCCTTGCTTGCCCCTGGGCGCAGATCGCTGCTTTTCTATATACCCTACCGGGTATAGCATAGGACAGTGTCGAGGGTGCGCCGTCAACGCATCAATGGATGGACTTTGCGCAGGCTGGCGGGCTACAGGAAGCCGCGTGACGTGCTGTCAGGCCAGCGCGAGGAAGAGCTTCTCCAGCTCGTCTTCCGTCAGCGGCTTCTTGCCCTTCGCCGCTTTTCCGGTCGTGCATTCGCGCATGCCGGTGGCGACGATCTTGAAGCCGGCACGATCTAGTGCACGTGAAACGGCGGCGAGCTGCGTGACCACGTCCTTGCAGTCGCGGCCCTGCTCGATCATCGAGATCACGCCGGCCAGCTGGCCTTGCGCACGGCGCAGCCGATTCAGTACGGCGGCAATGCTGTCTTCGTCACCAACCATCACGTTCTCCTTGCTTGTTACAGCCCAATATAAGCCATTATCCCCCGGGGGGTATTCCCGCAGCATCATGACGCGGCTGCGGGCGGTCGCGCAGCTCAGCGAATGTGCGGTGGCGGCGCCGACATCGCCGGACAACATCGACGTCAGTTCAGACTCGGCGAGAGATCAGGAAACCTTCTTCACCGGCGGTGAGTAGTTGGGCTTGCCCAGCCCGAGCGTGTACTGGCCGATCATGTTGCGGAACACCTCGAGGGTGCCGCCGTAGATTCCGACCAACGGAGCGAATCGGTAAACGTATTCGGCGCTGCCGTCATCGGCGGCCCCGTCGGTTCCGAACGGCAGGGTGGATGCCGCTCCGTGTATGTCCATCAGGTCCGGGGAGATGTCGCGCATCGTTTGGGCAATGGCCACCCGCCCGTAGATGCTCGGGGATGACAAGGCCGCCTCCAACCGGGCGACGCTGCGGCCCAGCCGATACGCGACCGACTGATCGTCGGCCAGCTTGCGCCCATTGGGATCCGGCCGTATCACGGCCGCGACGGCGTGGTCGACCGCCGTGGCCATCGAACCGGCCTGGTGCATCATGATGGAGGTGTCCTGCAAGCCGTCGGGGGCGGCCGCGACCGCGCCGTGCTCGGTGTTGAGTGGTTCGCGCAGCACCGTCCAGCCCGCGTTCACATCGCCCAGCCGGTACTTGTCGTCGACGCGGACTTCGCTGTAGTAGACGATGTTGGTCCGGTCGCCGTCCACGGTGCGGATGCCCTGGATCTCAATGCCCGGCGAATCCAGCGGAACCAGGAACATGGTCAGGCTCTTGTGCTTCGGCGCATCCGGGGCGGTGTTGGTGATCAGGAAAACGTATTGGCAATTGTGCGCACCGGTGGTAAACATCTTCGAGCCGTTGACCACCCAGCCGTCGCCGTCGCGCACCGCGCGGGTCTTGCAGGTGGCGATATCGGAACCGCCTTCGGGTTCGGTATATCCGAGGCAGAGCCTGGCCTCGCCGCTGAAGACTTTCGGCATCACCTCGTCACACAGCTCGGAGGAACCGAACCTCGCGACCGACCGCGCCACCATGGCGGTCGTCCCCCACGTCACCCACGGCACGTGGGCACGGCGCTTCTCCAGTTCCCAGATGCGCCGGCGCACCCGGGTGAATCCGCCTTCGGATTCCGGCTTCCATTCCAGGGCCAGATAGCCCGCAGCACCGATCGCCAGATGAACGCCCTCGTCGAAGTTGTCACCGGTCTCCCGGTCACGGCGCAGGACCTCTTCGGTCACATAGGTTTTCAGGAAGTCGCGTACTTCAGCACGGAACGCGTTGTCCTCATCGGATAGCTCCACCCGGGAAAAGTCCATCTATTTGCTCCTGTCCTAGACGGCCGCTGGCGCGCTCTCGCGGGCTGCCACGATCTCGGCGACCCGCTTGGCGGTGGCACCCGGATCACCGGCGGCCAGGGGCCATCCCCGGGCGCGTACCAAGTACGCCGTCGCCGCGGCTTCGGCCGAAACACCAAGTCCGCCTTGGATGTGGACGGCCATCGTGGCCGCCTTGGCGGCCTCCTCGGCCATGAACACAAAGGCCGACGGCGCCAACTCGGCTCGCTCGCCGGGTTCGTTGTCCAGGAACCAGGCGGCCCGCCGGGCGAGGTTACGTCCGCCCTGGACGGTAATGGCCATGTTGGCCAGCGGATGCGAAATTGCCTGCAGCGTCGAGATCGGGACACCCAATGTGTAACGGCTCTTGGCGAATTCGGCCGCGATCGTCATCGTCTCCTCGACCAGGCCCACCAGCGCCGCGGCGGTCAGCAATCGCCACTCGTCCAACGCCAGTTCGTAGTTCGCCAGGGCTTCGGGCCCTTGCGCCACGACCGTGCGGGTGTCGGCGGCGACCGGATCCACCCAGGCCATCGGCAACCGGCCGAGGTTGTCGACCTTGGCGGGCCGGGTCCCGAACGTCAGGCGCACCACCTGGTCGCCGTCGCGGACGATGACGTGGTCGGCGATCGATCCGGTCGGGATCAGCCGAAGGCCCGGCGCGCTGTCAAGACTCGCATCGATGCCGGCGAGCTGTTCACCGTCGGCGATGCCGGCGGTGTCGGCACCCAGCGCTCCCAGCCGGCCCAGCAGCCGTGCCGCGCACACATGGTCGACCCACGGAACCGGCGCGAGCGAGCGGCCCACCTCTTCGGCCACCAGGGTGAGGTCGACGAGCGTCGCCCCGTCGCCGCCACACGACTCGGGCAGCGCCATCGTGGTCGCACCCATCGCGCACAAGCGCTCCCACAAGTTCTTGTCGAATCCGGAAGGCTCTGCGGCGCGGACTGTTTCGATAGAGCAGTGGGTCTTGAAGAATTGCTTGTACGCATTCTGCAGATCCACATGGTGGTCGGACAGGCTGTAGTCCAGTCTGCGCAGCTCGAAGCGGTCCATCTCTGTGCTCCTGTCGTATCTCAGGCTCGGTCGCCGAAGAAAAACTCCTGTGCGTTGTTGTACAGGTAGTTGTCCAGCACCTCGGCGGGCAGGTCCAGCGCGCGGGCTTCGGGCAGCACTCGACGCATCCGCAATACCGGCCAGTCCGACGCGTAGATGACCTTGTTCGGACCGCGCGTGCGCATATAGTGCAGCAGGCTTTCCGGCAGTCGCTTGGGCGACCAGGCCGAAGTCATCAGCCGAAGGTTGGCGTACTTGAGCATCAGCCGGATCGCGATGTCCCACCACGGGTCGGCGCCGTGGATCATGCACAGCTTCAGCTCCGGAAACCGCACGCACACACGGTCGAGATGGATGGGGTTCTGCACCTCTCCGGGGATCGGCGGCCCGGGGATACCGGTGTTGACGCACAGCGGCAGGTTGAGCTCCGCGCACTTGGCATAGAGCGGGTAGTAGACGGCGTCGCTGGGGGCGTACTGCCCGTCGCCCCAAAAGCTCGGTCCCACTACGGCATACGCGACCGGAAGGTCGCGCACGATGGCGGTCAGTTCGCGCAGCGGCCCCACCGGGCGCAGCAGATTGACTCCGCCCATCGCCAGCGCGAAGCGGTCCGGCTTGGCTTCGACGAACTTGCGTGCGGTGGTCGACGGGCTGGCGAGGTTGTCCATCAGGACCGCTTTGTGCACACCCTGCTCGTCCATCTCGTCAAGCAGTTCGGCCAGGTCGACGGGCGCGAACATCGACTGCGGGCCCTTGAAGTAGTCGTCGCGGACCTTGAGCATCCAGGTGGGCTGAGAGTCGGCCTCGCCGAAGTGCACGTTGATCAGACAGTCAATCGCTTTGTCGTTCATGCGGACCCTTCTGCATCGACGCCGGCCAGTGCGGTATCCGAAAGCTGTTCTGCAGCAGCCTGTGTAGCCCACCGGTAGTTCGGCTTGCCGTTCCCGAGTCGTTGAACCTGCTCGACGAACAGGATTGCCTTGGGCGCTTTGAAATGGGCCAGCTGCGACTTGCACAGTGCGGCGAGTTCGGCATCTTCGACGACACCCTCTCCCGGCTGCAGCGCGACCAGTGCGACGACTTCCTGGCCCCACCGCTCACTGGGCCGCCCGACCACCAACGCGTCGGCGACCCCGGGGTGGGTGCGCAGCACCTCTTCGACCTCTTCGACGAATACCTTTTCACCGCCGGTGTTCACCACCAACGAATCGCGTCCGTACAGGCGCAGGGTGCCGTCGGATTCGATACTCGCGCGGTCGCCGGGGATCACCACCCGCTTGCCATCGATCTCGGGAAAGGTGCGCTCGGTGGCCTCAGCGTCGTTGAAGTAGCCCAGCGGAATCCGGCCGCTGCGGGCCACCCAGCCGATCTCGGGATCACCCGGCTGCAGGAACCTGCTGCGATCCTCCGACACCACCGCGCCGCCCTCGCGGAGTTGGAAGGTCTCACTCTGCGTTCCGCGTTGACTGTGCCCGAACCCCATGTTCCCGGATTCCGACGAGCCGTACCCGTCGATGATGGTGACCTGCGGCAGCTTTTCCATCAGCGCGCGCTTGAACTTCGGATTCGTTGCGGCCCCGCCGGTCCCGATCCCGTTCAGCGACGACAGATCGTAGGAACCGAGTTGCAACTCGGCGACCAACGGGCCGGCATAAGCATCGCCCACCATGGTCATCATGCCGACCCCTTCACGCTCGGCCGTCTGCCATACCGAGCGCACGTCCAGTTTGCCCCGGCCGTCATAGAGCACCGCCGTGAACCCACTCATGATCGCCGCGAAGGCGGTCCACATGCCGGCGGCATGCATCAGCGGAGAGACCGCGAACCACGGCCGGCCGCCGCCGCGTACCTTCGCGTGGATCTCGTCGACGCTTGCGTGGTCGGCCCCGACCATCGACGCCACGTACATGTCGCTTTGACGCCACAGGACTCCCTTGGGACGGCCGGTCGTCCCGCCGGTGCACATCATGATCAAGTCGTCGGGCGATCCCGGCGCCGGATCGCCCGAACCACCCTGTGCCAGCGCATCATCCAGCGATATCGCGCCTGGCAGTTCGGCGGCGTCGCTGCCATCGTCGATCGAGATCAGCAGCTCAGCACCGTCCGACGGCAGCACCTCGGCGCACCGCGCACCGAGCGACCGGTGATAGATGATGCCGCGGGGCCGGATGTAAGAGAGCAGGTCGGCGATCTCCCGCGGCGAATAGCTGTAGTTCACGTTGACCGGAACCACGCGAGCTTTCAGACACGCGATCACCGCGTCGGGGTACAGGTCGTTGTACATCAGCAGCGCGACGCGGTCCTGACCACACTCCCAGCGGTTCAGCGCGTCTCGCTCTTGATGCGCCCCGAAGCCATTGGCGCTCAAGAAGTTCGCCAATCGGCTGGTTCGGCTCGCCGACTCGGCGAAGGTGCTGCGCCGAGTTCCGCATACTGTCATCAAGCGGTCGGGGATGACGTCCGCGATAGCGTCCAGAACCGACCCGACGGTCCATTCACTCACAGGCCGGGCCGCCTAGGCCGCCACTGTGGCTTTGACGCCCAGAAGACCTAACGCGTTGTCACGCATGATCTTTCGGATGTCCGATTCGCTGAAGGCGGTGAGCTCCTCGATGAACGACGCGGGCGACTCGAGGCCTTCGCCGTGCGGCCAGTCGGAACCGAACAAGATCTTGTCGACGCCGATGACCTCGGCCAGCTCCGGCAGGTCGTCCTCGTAGTAAGGGGCGATCCACACGTTGTTGCGCAACTGCTCCACCGGGTCCACGGGGAAGCTACCGGGCTGGGTGTTGGCGGCCTTCTTCAGCCGCTTGACGAGCCGGTGGACGAAATAAGAGCCGTTTTCGATGCTGACCGCCTTGAGTTTCGGGTGGCGGGTGAACACACCGTGCACGATCATCGAGGCCATCGTGTCGTGAATGGCGCGGTCGTCGAGGAGAACGTTCTCCAACGGGTCCTTGGCGCCGAAGCCCTCGAACGTCGCCTTGCCGCCCCACGCCGCCGCGATGTGCAGATAGCCGCTGTCGCTGAGGTGGAATCCGACCGGCACCCCCGCCTCGGCCAGCCGGGCCCACACCGGGTCGTGGCTGGGGTGACCCAGCGACCGCGGCTTGACCAAGCCGGGCACGGGCGCCGGCCGCACCAGCACCAGTTTGGCGCCGCGCGCCAACACGAAGTCAACCTCTTCGAGCGCCTTGGCCGGATCGGCCAGCGAGATGATCGGCGCGGCGATGATTCGGTGATCGGGCCGACCGAAGCCCCAGTCCTCGTCGAGCCATAGGTTGAACGCGTGCACCGACGCCATCGTCGCGTCGATGTCGTGCTTGAGCGCCTCCTCGACCCCGCACCCGAATGTCGGCAGCATGAAGACGGTTTCGATGTCCTGGGTGTCCATCACCGTGATGCGGGCGTCGCGGTTCTGGTACTCCGGGTGTTCGGCCAGCCGCTCGACCTTCATCAGCGACGCCGGGTCGACACCTTCGGGTATCTCACCGCGGAACAACAAGTCGAGGCAGCCGGGCACGATGATCGGGTCGAAGGTCGGGTTGGGGATGAAGTGGTTGACCCGGTCGCCGATCACGGCCCAGGTGCGCTTGCCTTGGGTAACCATCTGCACGCCGCGGCGCTTGAACTCCTTGTCCAGGTGGCGGGTAAACGAGTCCAGGGGCTCGTAGTAGTGGTTGTCGACGTCAATCGCCTTGTAGCTCAAGCTTTTCATCTTCTTCCTTCCCTGGTACTAAGCGTCTGTTGGGCGCAGCGATGGAAACTGAGGAGGCCGCTTCTCGAGGAAGCTGGTGATCCCTTCGATGACGTCCGGCCGCGGCATCGCCTCGTGCAACAGAACCTCGGCCCGCGAAGTGGCGTCCACGACATCGCGGGTGGTGTCGCCATAGACCTGACGCTTGATCACCGCCATCGATGCGGGCGAACAGTTGGCGGCCATGTCCTCCGCGTATTCCAGGGCGCGCTTCATCAAGTCGTCGGCCGCAACGACTTCTTTGACCAGACCCAGCTCGGCGGCCTCCTCGGCGAGGAACGTGCGAGCGCTCAGCAACAGATCGAGGGCGACGCCCATACTGGTCAGACGCGGGAGTATCCAGGAGATGCCGAATTCGGCGATCAGCCCGCGGCGCGCGAACACCGCGCCGAATTTGGCGCCTGCGGCGGCGAACCGGACATCGCACATCAGCGCCTGGGTCAGACCGATGCCGACGCACGCTCCGTTGACGGCCGCGATGACGGGCTTGCGCAGCGTCGTCACGAAGTGGGGCGGCCGCTCGCCGACCAAGTCGGCCAGGTTCGTCTGGCCGGCCTTCTCCATCGATTCGCCGACCTTGGCCGCTGCGCTCGGCGCGCCCAAGTAGGCACCCGCGCAGAACCCTCTGCCTCGGCCGGTCAGCACGATCACCCGGATGGCGGGATCGGTTTCGGCGCGGTCGATGGCGGCATAGAACGCGGCCGCAATGTCGGGGCCCCAGGCGTTGAGCCGGTCCGGACGATTGAACGTCAGGATGGCGACGCCGGTTTCCGTGGCCTCGTAGAGCACCGCGTCGCCGGCATCGGGGGCACCGTCGCTGCCGGACATCTTCCGCGGCACCTCCTTATTGCTTTGACTACGGGATTCACTGAGCTTTGTACCCATACTGTATACCTATCGGTACCGCATTCCACAACTGTCCCCGCGGCCTCGCTAACCCACGCCAAACAGCGAATTTCCACGCACCGAACCGCGATCGGGGCGCGGTCGGCGGAGCTCGTGGATAACCGGAGCCACGGCGGTGCTGGGTGCCGGAAAATCTGCGGCACTGAATGCGCATCGCATTATTTGGGATGGCGACTCGCCGGGTTACCGACACAAGTACTTGGATAACCGGCAACTGACGGGACCGGTGGTGAAGTCGACAGCAAAAGCGTTTGTGCATCGTGCCAGACAAGCGCGCTCAGCGGTGGTGAAAATCGAGGCGACGTGGGCGGGCTTTCAGTTTCTGCTCGCGTTGGGATCCATAGGCGTCCTCGTGGGCCTCGTTCTTTGGGCACAAGGGCGTCGAACCCGCGACGAACCTGCGCGGGTGGATACGGCCACAGCGCCGGATGCGGAGGCGCAAGCGCCCGCGCCGGTGGCCGCTACTTCGGCAAAAGCAGCCGCGAATGGGCTGGTCAACTGATGCTGTGGCGAGCGCCACTTTCCGATCGTGTTTTCCCCATCGGGTGATCGGGAAGCGGTACCAATGGCACCCACTAGGCAGGAGGAGGGAAACGCCAATGGTTGACATCATCAAGGGCGTCGTGGATGACGTTGTGGGCAAGGCCAAGGAAGTAGTCGGTACGGTCGCGGGTCGAAACGACTGGATCAGCGAAGGTCAGGCTCAGCAGGACAAGGCCGAGGCGCTGCGTAACGCCGCGAAGAAAGAGGTTCAAGCCGACAAGGCTCGTGCCGAAGCGAGAATTCACGAGTCACGTGAGCGCGCCGAGCAACAGTAATCAACGTGCGTGCGCAAGGCCCGGTCGCTCCCCCGGCGGCCGGGTCTTTACATAGGGCTTGCGGCACAGGGGATTTGGTTAAGAATCGATGAGCCCGAGCCGGTGATACGCCGTCTCGATTTGCGCCTTGGCCTCGGCCGGCAGCTCCGCTTGCGGAGGCCGCGAATGCGGATAGGCCCCTATCGGCAAGCCCAGTACCGAGGCCGCGTATTTGAACGCTCCTCCCCAGTGCGTGAAGTAGTCCGATCGTCCCGGGTAGCAGGTCCACCACGGTCCGAGGTCGAGATCGAATTGGTCCAGACCGGACTCGCGGCCGTAATCCATTGCCTCGAGCAACTTGTCGGACAGCACCAGGTCCCAGTACTCGGAAAACAGTCGCCGCTTCGGGGTTTCGAACAGGTAGCCCGCGGTACCCAACTGCGCCGGGCAGACGATCCCGTCGCGCAACCATCCGGCGCGGTACACCGTCTTGTCGCATTCCCATACCGCCAGGCCAGGCGCCAGTTCATGCAGCATCCGGCTGCTCGCCGGCCGGAACGCGCCCTCTTTGGTGGCGCACACCGCGGGCACTTCGTGATAAATCCGGGCGCTTTCGGCCGGGGTCAACACATAGCCCGAAGACGGGGAATTGAACATGCCCAGCGCGATATCCGTGCGCGCGGCGACGTATTTGAAAAACCGCAACACGCCTTCGCCGCCATGGGCCTCCATCATCGGTGTCTGGATGTAGGCGATGTCAGCACCCGCCTGCTGGGCGTGCAGCGTCAGATCCAAACAATCCTTCGGCGCCATGGCCGCCGTGCAGGCCTGCACCACGACGTCGGGATTGATACGGCGCGCTTCCTCCATCGCCACTTCCAGCAAGCGTTTACGCTCATCAAGGGTCAGCGACCAGAACTCGGCGATTCCGCTGGTACACCACAACATCGGGTGTCCGAGATCACCGACGCAGTAGCGCACCAACGCCCGGTAGGCGTCCCAGTCGATGTCGTCGCCGTCGGTGCCGCAGAACGGCGTGTATAAGGAGTCGCCGATACCCCGCAACGCGCCGCGCGCCCACGCACGCGCCTCAGCAGCTGTCGCCACAGTCCACACTCCTTCTGTCGGCCAAGCGATTTGAGGTCAGGTGAAGTCTGAGCCACCGTCGACGTTGATGTTCGCACCGGTCATGTAGGAGTTGCGCCGCGATGCGAGGAACGCGACGACGGGTCCGATCTCTTCCGGCAGGCCGGCCCGCGGCATGTGCGCCGGATGCCCAAAGTGCTTGGCAATGGCCTCCATCAGGCGATAGGGGTCGTTGCCGTCGACACCGACCGAGTCGGCCCACCCGACCAGCGACTCGGACGCAATGCTGCCCGGTGACACCACGTTGACCAGGATCTCGTCTTTGGCGAGTAACAGGGACAGGTTCTTCGAGACGCTCGTCAGCATCGATTTGGCCGCGGTGTAGGCGGGCAGCATGACACTTTGCCGCTGTGTGGAATGCGCCGAGAAGTTGACGATCCGTGCCCACTGGGCCTTGCGCAGCAACGGAAGTGCCGAACGCACACAGCGCACCATCCCCATCACTCCGTCTTCGACGGACTCACGCCACTGTTCGTCGGTCAGATCTTCGAAGCTGCCCGGCGCTCCCGGTCCGACCGTATTGATCAGCACGTTGAGCTCGCCATTCCATCGGGCGGCGATCTCGCCGAACACCTTGTCGACGTCGGCGGCATCGCCGATGTCAGCGGCGAATCCGACGACATCCGGACTCCCGCGGTCCGTCAAATCTGCCACGGCGCTATCGAGAGAGCCGCGAGTTCGGCCAACCAGCGCCACCCGGGCGCCGTCGTCGGCGAGGCAACGGGCCGCGGCCAAACCCATGCCGCGGCTACCACCGACAACTACTGCTGTCGCATTCGCCAGCCCTAAATCCATCGCGATGTCCGCGGCTCATCCGGCGGGGCAGCCATTGGCTTGCGTCCGGTCATCTTCGCCCGTCCAGCCTCATATACCAAAAAGCCTACGATAGGTATTACAGTAGCAGATGGAAAAGCGTACGAGAGCCCGGTCGACGGTCATATCCGAATGGCGACACGCCCACATATACGCAGGTGGGAGCACATCTACCGGTAGATTTGAGTCGGCCGGTGGCACGGTTGCAGACCGTACGCACAGGATACATTTTGATGGAGGTGCCCGTAGTGGCAAAGCAGGCAACCGCTGATAAGCGTCAACGACGCGAACGCGGGTCCATCAACCCCGATGACATCATCAGCGGCGCATTCGAACTCGCGGAGCAAGTTTCGATTGACAACCTGAGCATGCCGCTGCTCGGCAAACACCTTGGCGTCGGCGTTACCAGCATTTACTGGTATTTCCGCAAGAAGGACGATCTGCTCAACGCGATGACCGACCGGGCGTTGAGCAAGTATGTGTTCGCCACGCCCTATGTCGAAGCCAGCGATTGGCGGGAAACCCTGCGGAACCACGCGCGCTTGATGCGTAAGACGTTCATGGGCAACCCAATTCTGTGCGACCTGATTTTGATTCGCGCCGCACTGAGTCCGAAAGCCGCGCGATTGGGCGCCTTGGAGATGGAGAAGGCGATCTCCAATCTGGTCGAGGCCGGCCTCTCGCCCGAAGACGCCTTCGACACGTATTCAGCGGTTTCGGTCCACGTCCGCGGCTCGGTGGTGCTGCAGCGGCTCTACGAAAAGAACCAGTCCTCCGACGTCGGTCCGCGCGCGATCGAGGACGCCGTCTCCATCGATCCCGAAAAAACTCCGCTGCTCTCCCAGGTGAGCCGGATAGGTCACCGGATCGGGGCGCCGGACGAAACCAATTTCGAGTACGGCCTCACCTGCATCCTCGACCACGCCAGCCGGTTGATCGACGAGGGATCAACACCGGCCAAATCGACATCCCGGCCGCGCAAGGCCACGAAATCGTCGGCTCCGCGCGGCCGGATCAAGGCGACCGCAGACCGGTAGGCCGGTCGCCTGACCTCGAAACTGGTTACTAAGCTTCGGGTTCCGGCACGTGGAAGTGTTCGTCGCGTAGCCGGAACGCCTCCTTGGTGCCGTGCTGCGCCCGGGTCTTGACGAAATTGAACTCATCCGGCCCGAATTGCAGGTTGGTGCCGTAGGCGTGAAAGAGATAGCTCGCGACTTCCTCACCGTGGTACGCCTGGGTCTGCTCGACGAGGCGGAAGGCTTCCTTGGCGATGACGACGCCGTCGGCGGGCATCTTCGCCGCCTTCTCGGCCCAATACCGGGCGCGCGCGGTCACGGCGCCGGGATCACATGTGTCGGTGAAGATTCCAAGATGTTCGAGCTCGCCGGCCTCGATGACATCGCCGGTCAGCAGCAGTCGTCGAGCCTGAACCGGGCCCAGCCGATGGAAGAACATGTGCAGGCTGCCGAGCGCGGGGCCCAGGAAGCGCGTCGCCGGCATGCCGATCTTCGTGTCGCGCGCGATCACCGAGATGTCAGTCATCAGCGCCATCTCGAAGCCACCGCCCAGGGCGTAGCCGGAGATCTCCCCCACCGTCACCTTCGGGAAGCCCATGAAGTTGTGGTAGAAGCTGAATGACTTGCGGTCCACCGTAAGTCGTCTGCGTTGACTGGGCCGGCGCTTGGCCGCGGCATCGTCGGGCGCCTTGGTCTTGTCGCCGTACCAACCGTATGCGTTGTTCATGTCGGCCCCGGTGGAAAAGACTCCCTCGGCTCCGCGCAGCAACACCACGGTCAGATCGTCGTCGTCGGCCACCTGATCCAGGCAGCGTCCGACGGCCTCACGCATGGCAGCGTCATAGGAATTGCGCTGCTTGGGATTATTCAGGGTGATCGTCGCGATTCGATGGGCGGGATCGACCTCGAAAAGCACGCGATCGTCGTTCGAGGCAGTCATGTAGCGGATTCCTTTCGCCGCCTGCCGAATCTGTATCCGGTCAGCTTGTCCGGCTGCGACGCCAGGGTGTTTACCTCGCCCGTGCACAGCACTTCGTCGCCGAGCAGCAGCCGCGCCGTCGACTCGATGCCCCGCTCAACGTGGCGCCGGACAATGTCGAAGCCCAGTTCGGTCAGCAGCGGCGTGGGCCGACGGAAGGTCACGTGCAGCGATCGCGTCTTGCCGGATAGCCCCATGACGCAACTGTGATGCTGGATGACGCAATCGAAGAAGACGGCCAGAAAGCCACCATGTACCAGTCCGGGTGGTCCCTCGTAGGCCAGCGGGAAGACGACCCGACCGTCGGCCGCCTCGACGTCGAGATGATCGAAGGAGTACTCGGGGAAGGACGGGTTGTAGGCACCGATGTCGGTGGCGTGATTGAGATAGACCCGCCGGGGATCGTTGTCGACGTCACCGATCCGGGGCGCGTTGTCCGGCGGGGCCGCGGACGCCAGCTCGCTCTCCCATTCGCCGAACTTCGCCAGCATGACGTCCACCGTCGGGTGCGGATGTTCGAGCGACAGCAGTAGCGAGCTCAGGCGCCTCATCGCGCCGGCGGCCGCGACGGTCTGAGCCAGGGGCGCCTCGCCGAATTTCGCGTCATCGGCGCGTACCGGTGTCCCCTCGGGCATGCGACCCTCTTCCGCCGGGTTTCACCCGGTTGTTCCGTCGGCAGCGTTTCCTTGATAACTTATACAGCGTATCAATCGTATTGCCTACTGTATGGGTTCCCGTATCGCTGAGAAAGGCCGGATCCGACGGTGAGTCACGACGCCGATGCGGCCGACGCCGAGGGGTCGGTGACAGCACGCCGCGATGGCGCGATCCTGCGACTCACACTTGATCGCCCACAGCGGCGTAATTCGTTGACCCACTTGATGATCGAGACGCTGGTTCGAGTTCTGACCGAGGCCGCCGCCGACGACTCGTTGCGCGCGATCCACCTGAACAGCACCGGCGGGGACTTCTGCTCAGGCGCCGACTGGGTCGCCACCAACAGCGGCACCGGGCAGCGTCCGCGCACCGGTGATCTGGTGCGCAGGATTCCGCACGCCGCCCACCGGCTGATCGAGCTCGTGCACACCATCCAGCTCCCGGTGGTCTGCACGGTGCGGGGTTGGGCAGTAGGGATGGGTTGCAATCTTGCCCTGGCCGCCGATTTCGCGGTGGCGGCCGCCGACGCCGTGTTCTGGGAGCCGTTCATCGAACGTGGATTCAGCCCGGATTCCGGTGCCACCTGGCTGCTCCCCCGACTGGTCGGGGTGGCGAGAGCCCGGCGCATGCTGTTGCTCAGCGAGAAGGTCAGCGGTGCGGACGCGGCCGACTGGGGGCTGATCCACCAAGCCACCGGCCCTTCCGAACTCGACGACGCCGTCGAGCTGCTGCTGGCGCGACTGGCCGGCGGACCAACGGTCGCGATCGGGCTGGCCAAGCAGGCCCTGAGCTACGGCCAGTACGCGTCGCTGAGCCAGTCCATGACGCAGGAACTGTTCAACCTGGAACTGTCCTGTCGGACAACGGATTTCAAAGAAGGCCTGGAAGCTTTCCGGCAACGACGTACGCCGAAGTTCGATGGACGCTGACCAGATAGGCTTTCCGTCGCACCGGGCGCTGGACGAAGGGAACACGGATGCCTGCTGACTCGTTCGACACCATCAACTACGAGGTCGCCGGGCACACGGCCACCATCACACTGAACCGGCCCGATGCCCTCAACGCGCTGAGCCCGCACATGATCACCGAGCTTCGAGCCGCCTACGACGAGGCCGAAATTGACGACAACGTCTGGCTGACCATCGTCACCGGCACCGGCCGCGCGTTCTGCACCGGCGCCGATGTCAAAGAGATTCCCGAAGACGGCAAGGTGATCTACGAGCGGCCGTATCTGTCGACCTACGACCAGTGGGAGGCGCCGCAGGAGGGCACCCCGCCGTTTCGCACCATGGCGAAGCCGGTGCTGACCGCGGTGAACGGAATCTGCTGTGGCGCCGGCATGGATTGGGTCACGACGACCGACATTGTCATCGCTTCCGATCAGGCGACCTTTTTCGATCCGCACGTCAGCATCGGGCTGGTGGCTGGACGCGAACTGGTCCGGATATCCAGGGTGTTGCCCCGCTCGATCGCCCTGCGGATGGCGTTGATGGGCAAGCACGAGCGGATGAGCGCACCGCGCGCCTACGAACTCGGGTTGATCAGCGAGGTCGTCGAGCACGACCGCCTGCTGGACCGGGCCCATGAGATCGCCGACATCGTCAACTCGAATGCGCCACTGGCGGTCCGGGGAACCCGGCTGGCTATTCTCAAGGGCCTGAATGTGCCGCTGCACGAGGCCGAGATAATGGCCGAAACCTTCCGCGAGCGGGTGCTGCGCACCGAGGACGCGGCCGAAGGCCCCAAAGCCTTTGTGGAAAAGCGCAAACCAAATTGGCAGTGCCGTTGAGTACCCCGCGTTTCGAAACCATTCTGCTCGACGTCGATGCAGCCGCATACGTCGCCACCATCACGCTGAATCGTCCTGATCAGCTGAATGCGTTCAACCGCACGATGTGTGAGGAGGTGGCGCAAGCCTGGCGCATCGTCAAACTCGACGAGTCGGTGCATGCGGTGGTGTTGCGGGCAGCCGGCAGCCGGGCCTTCAGCGCCGGGCTGGACATCAAGACGCCATACGGGCAACCCGAAAACGTGTGGAATCACGACGATCCCGGTGAGTTGCTCAGCCCCAAGTGGCAGAAGATGTGGAAGCCGGTGGTGTGTGCCGTTCAGGGCATGTGTACCGCGGGCGCGTTCTACTTCCTCAATGAGTCCGATGTGGTCATTTGCGCCGCAGACGCAACCTTTTTCGATTCACACGTCTCGGCCGGACTGGTCTGCGCCCTGGAGCCGATCGGGCTGATGCGCCGCATCGGCCTGGGCGAAACGCTGCGCATCGCACTGATGGGCAACGACGAACGGGTCAGCGCCGACACCGCGCTGCGGATCGGATTGGTGTCCGAGGTGGTCGCAACGGATCAGCTGTGGAGCCGCGCGCACGAGATTGCCGCGGCGATTGCGGCCAAACCGCCGTCGGCGACTCAGGGCACCGTGAAAGCGATCTGGGAGTCGCTGGACAAGCCGTATCGCGCCGCCTTGGAGCAGGGCCTGATCTACACCCGGCTGGGCAACCCGCTGGGCACCGCGGAACTGGCGGCACAGCAGGACGCCGACGGCAAGGGTGCCAGGAGCGAACCAAAGATCCGCTGATGGTCGATCATCCGCTGAGTCAACGCATCGCCGACGTACTGGATCTGCAGCCCAGCGCACCGGCGATCGAGTACGACGGTCGATGGCTGTCCTGGGCGCAAATCGCCGCGGCGGCAAGGCAGATGGCGTCATTGACCGCCGAGCACGCCGACAACCCGCAGATCGGAATGCTGCTGCGCAACCGGCCGGGGCAAGTGGCGGCGTTTCTCGGTGTGCTGCTGGCCGGTGGGACGGTGGTCACCATCAACCCGTCGCGCGGCGACCAACGTACCCGGGCCGATATCGCCGCACTGCAGCTACCCCTGGTGGTCGGCGAACCCGACGACCTGGCCACGCTGGTCGCCCCCGCTACGCCGACGCTGGCGATTGCGGGCCGACTGGACGAGCCTGGCGAGTCGGTGCGGCGCGGCTACCGGCCCATTGCCGCCCCCGAAGTCGCCGTGCGAATGCTGACCAGCGGAACGACCGGTCCGCCCAAGCGAATTGACCTCAGCTACGACATGCTGGCACGCAGCGTGATGGGCCGAGATCCAGACCACGCACCGGCTCCTCAAGAGCTGCGACGCGGTGTCGCGATCATGAACTCACCGCTGGTGCACATCGGCGGCGTCTTCCGGGTGCTGCAGTGTGTCGCCGAGGCGAGATCTTTTGTGCTGCTGGAACGCTTCGAGCTCAACGCGTGGGCTCAGGCGGTGCACACGCACCGGCCCCGCGCGGTATCACTGGTGCCGGCCGCATTGCGGACGGTGTTGCACTCCGACCTGTCTCGTGCCGATCTGGACAGCATCCGCGCCGTCACCTGTGGCACCGCCCCGCTGTCGGCTGACGATGCCGATGCTTTCACCGAGAAATTCGGCATACCCGTTTTAACCTCTTATGCTGCAACAGAATTCGGTGGTGGGGTGGCCGGCTGGACCCTGGCCGACTACCAGAGCTACTGGACCGCCAAGCGCGGCAGCGTCGGACGGGCCAACCCGGGCGCGCAGTTGCGGGTGGTCGACGACGCCGGCACGCAGCTCGGAACGGACCAGGTTGGGCTGCTCGAGGTCAAGCCGGGGCAGCTGGGGCGCTCGGCACAGTGGATGCGGACCACCGATTTGGCACGCATCGACGCGGATGGTTTTCTCTGGATCGTCGGGCGGGCCGATCAGGCGATCATCCGCGGCGGGTTCAAAGTGATGCCCGACGACGTCCGTGTCGCGCTGGAGGGCCACCCCGCGGTGGCGGGCGCGGCTGTGATCGGGCGACCTGACGCGCGACTCGGCGAGACACCGGTCGCGGTCGTGGAGTTGCGCGAGACCGCCGGCACCGATACCGACACGTTGGTGGAGTACCTGCGAACGCGATTGGCCCGCTACGAGATTCCCACCGAGATCGCGATCGTCGACACGATCCCGCGCACCCCGTCGGGTAAAGCCGACCTGAGCGAGATCCGGCGCATTTTCGAAGAGTCCGCGGCGCAGCGCGACCATGTCCGGTGAATCCACCGTCGCCGAGCTGCTGCGACGTCAAGCCCGCACGCGTGCGAACCATCCTTTGCTCGGCTGCGATGCCGAGCGCATCAGCTACGCGGAAGCCGACTTCCGGTCAGCAGAGCTCGCCCGCGGCCTGATCGCCCTCGGCGCCGGCAAGGGCACCCATGTCGGTCTGCTCTACCCCAACGGCGCCGAGTTCGTCGTCGCAATGCTGGCGGCCGCGCGAATCGGCGCTGTGGTGATCCCGTTCTCCACCTTCGTCACCGCCCGCGAGATGCGTGAGCAGCTGGTCGACAGCGACGTCGAAATCCTGCTGACCGCAGCGTCTTTTCGCTCCCACGACTACGTGCAGCGACTGGCCGAGGTCCTTTCCGGCGCCGATCTCGGTTCCCGGTTGTTTTGCGCCGCAGCACCGCAACTGCGCCATGTTGCGGTCACCCACGAGACGATGTACCGACGAGCCGGCACCGTCGACCCCGCGCTCTTGGCAGCGATGGAAGACGACGTCTACGGCTGCGATCCGCTGGCGATCATCTACACGTCGGGATCCACCAGCACTCCCAAAGGAGTCGTGCACACGCACGCCGCGCTGCTCGGACATCAACAGAACCTCAACCAGATCCGCGGCTTGACCACAGCCGACAAACTGTTCTGCAATTCGCCGTTCTTCTGGATCGGCGGATTCGCGTTCGGCCTGCTCGCCACCCTGGTGGCCGGGTCAACGTTGGTGTGCTCCAACGCCACCGACGCCGGGGCGACACTCGACCTGCTGGAAGCCGAAAAGCCAACCATGACAAACGGGTTCGCCGCCGGGATCGCTCACCTGGCCGACCACCCGAGCTACGCTGAGCGTGATCTGTCGTCGATGCGTCGCGGCAACCTCTACCCGATCATGGCCCCCGACACCAGGCCGGCCGACCCGGAACTGCGGCACAACATGCTCGGTATGACCGAGGCCGGCAGCGTCGTGCTGATCGGCGACGACGAATCCGACCAACCCGAAGCGCGGCGGGGATCGTTCGGCAAGCCCGCCCCCGGATTCCAGACGATGCTCATCAACCCCGACACCAAGGAAAGCGTTGCCGTCGGCGAGGTCGGCGAACTGTGCATCCGCGGGCCTTATGTGATGCAGGGCTATTACAAACGCGCCCGCGAAGAGTGCTTCGATGCCGACGGCTGGTTCCACAGTGGTGATTTGGTGCGCACCGATGCCGACGGATTCGTCTATTTCGTCGGACGGCTGGGCGCGATGATCAAAACGGCCGGCGCCAACGTCTCGGCGGTCGAAGTGGAGAAAGCCATCACCAAGGTCACCGGCGGAGCGCCGGCCTACGTCGTCGGCATTCCCGACACCAAGCGGGGGCAACTCGTCGCCGCGGTCGTTGTCCGGCCGGACGGCGCTGCGGCGCTCGATGACGCCGCATTGAGCGAACGACTCAAAACCGAACTGTCCGCGTACAAAATTCCCAAGCGGTTCATCTCCCTGCCCAGCGCCGACGTACCGCTGTTGTCCAGCGGCAAGGTCGACACACGACAACTGCGGAAGCTCTTCGATGGCTGACCCGGGCGCGGACACCATCGACGAGCTGGTGCGGTTTCGCGCCGACCACGACGGGGACACGCCGATGGTGATCGATCCCACGTCCCGGGTCACCTACCGCGAACTCGACTCGGCCACAAGCGATTTGGCTGCGGTATTCATCGAGGCCGGCGTGGGTAAGGGCACCCGGGTGGGGCTGATCATGCCCAACAGCACCCGCTGGGTGCAGGTCGCCGTCGCGCTGACCCGCATCGGCGCCGTGCTGGTACCGCTGAGCACCCTACTGCAACCCCGCGAGCTCGTCGCGCAGCTGCGAGTGGCGGCCGTGCAGTTCCTGGTGAGCGTCGAGGAGTTCCGCGGTCATCGCTACCTCGACGACCTGAAGGCGGTGCCGCAATCCGAACTTCCTGCCTTACGCCGGGTTTGGTCGATCGGGCAGCTGGACAACGCCACGGCGAGTGATGAGGCCCGGCAGATCATCGACGCCATGACCGCAACGGTCGCCGCCGCCGACCCGCTGGTCATCATGTTCACCTCCGGCAGCAGCGGAACACCGAAGGGAGTCGTGCACTCCCACGGCAACGCGTTGGGCGCCGTGCGGTCGGGGCTTGAGGCCCGTTGCATCACCTCCGAAACCCGTCTGTACCTACCGATGCCGTTCTTCTGGGTTGGCGGTTTCGGCAGCGGGATACTGTCCGCCCTGCTGGCGGGTGCCACCCTGGTGACCGAAGAGATCCCCCGGCCGGAAACCACGTTGCGACTGCTGCAGCGCGAACGGGTCACCCTGTTTCGTGGCTGGCCCGATCAGGCCGAGACCCTGGCGCGGCACGCGAGCTCGGTCGGCGTCTCGCTCTCCGCACTGCGACCGGGCAGCCTGGAAGCCCTGCTGCCGCCCCAGCAACGGTCTGCGCCCGGGGCACGGGCCACGCTGTTCGGCATGACCGAGGCATTCGGCCCGTACTGCGGCTACCCCGCCGACACGGACATGCCCGCGACGGCATGGGGCAGCTGCGGAAAGCCGTTTGGCGGCATGGAAGTCCGCATCGTCGACACCGATAGCGGCGAGCCGGTCGCGGCGGGAACCGCCGGCATGATCCAGATCCGCGGACCCCACACCTTGCGCGGCATTTGCGGTCGCAGCCGCGAAGAGCTGTTCACCGTCGACGGCTTCTATCCGACCGGCGACCTCGGCCATCTCGACGAAGACGGATTCCTGTTCTACCACGGACGATCCGACGACATGTTCAAAGTCAGCGGCGCGACGGTCTACCCCAGCGAGGTCGAGCGCGCGCTGCGCACTATCGACGGCATCGACAACGCGTTCGTCACCAATGTGCCAGGCGCCGCGGGTGAACAGGTGGGCGCGGCGGTGGTATGCGGCGACGGTGCGCTGACGGCCGAGCAGTTGCGCGGCATCGCGCGGACTGTGCTGAGCGCCTTCAAAGTTCCGACGGTGTGGCTGTTGCTGGACTCCGACGACGGCGTCCCGCGCGGCGGCACCGGCAAGGTCGACCTCCATCGCCTGCGCGAGATGCTGGTCGACGCGGACCAGCCCTAGGGGACCCGATACCCGCGCCGAACGTGCCGTGAGGGCGAAAAAAATGGCGGAAACCTCGCCCTCAGAGCACGTTCGGCGCAAAGCAAAGCCAACCAAACTCAAGGAATCCCTAGGGGACCCGCGTCCAGGGCTGACAGTTCTGCGACTCGAAGGCCTTGACCGACGTGTTGATGTTCGCGAACATCGGACCGACAGAGATATTCGTCTGGAGTACGTGCTCCTTGTTCGCATCGGGCGTGCTGTAGGTAAACCACGCGCACATCGAGTCCTGGGTCGGCACGTTGTTGATCCAGACCCCAAAGGTCGACGCCGAACCGGCCGTTCGGTAAAGCCCCGGGGCAATGTCAGGCCCGACGACAAAGACACCATTACCGGGGATCGGGTCGAGGAGGTCGGCGACGGCCGGTGGTGCGAACGCGATCGCCGTCACGGTCGCAACGATCACCGCTGCGGGACGTAGTCGGCGCATGTTGTTCTCCAAACTGTCGCCACCCCAACTGCAGCGTATGCCCAGCCACGCCCCAGCAACAACAGAAATCTTGGCGACGAACCCTCAGCCGGCCGTGTCGCTGCGATCGTGCTGAGCCGGCGGACCGCCGTCGTCTGCCACCACACCACGCGCGACGAGGTGATCAATCAGCGGAACCGCCCCGGCGGCAAGATGTTCCGACATCGCCGCACGGGCAAGCTTGTCGTCGTGTATCTCGAGCGCGGTCAAGATCTCCCGATGGTCCTTTATCGACTGGCTCGGCCAGCCCTCGATCGTGGGAAACACCGACTCGGGAGCGTAACGGGTGATCTGCGACATCAGCTGAGCCAGTTTCGGCGAGTCCGCGGCGACATTGATGGCCCGGTGAAACTCGTGGTTCAGCCGGATCGTCCGCTCGTGGTCATCACCGGCATAGGCCCGCTCCAGCTGGGCCTGCAGCTCCTTGAGCTCATGCAACTGATCGTGGGTGATGTTGACCGCGGCCCGCGCGGCCAGCTCCCCGCCGACATGCGCCTGCACGTTCGCGACGTCGGTGACGTCTCGCCCGGTGACCGGCAACACCACGAAGCCGCGCCGGGGCTGCTGGGCGATCAGCCCTTCCGCGCGCAACGCGAACAGCGCCTCACGGACCGGAGTGACACTGATCCCCAACTCCGCGGCCAGTTGATCCAGACGCACGTAGGACCCCGCGGCATAGACACCGTCGAATATCCGCCCACGGATGATCCGCGCGACGTCCTCGGAAAGTTGAGGCCGCGCAGCGAAATCCGGAACGCTCATCCGCTTACACCTGATACTCGGCGAGCAGTCGCTTGCTGATGATGTTCTTCTGGATTTCGCTTGTTCCCTCACCGATCAGCAGGAACGGCGCGTCGCGCATCAGCCGCTCGATCTCATATTCTTTGGAATAGCCATAGCCGCCGTGGATCCGGAAGCTCTGCTGGGTGACCTCGGTGCAATACTCGCTGCACAGATATTTGGCCATCCCGGCGGCGACGTCATTGCGCTCCCCCGAATCCTTCAGGCGCGCCGCGTTGACCATCATCAGGTGTGCCGCTTCGACTTTGGTCGCCATCTCGGCCAGCTGGAACGCGATGGCCTGGTGCTCGGCGATCGGCTTGCCGAACGTCTCGCGTTGTTGTGCGTAGCGCACCGCAAGCTCGAATGCACGAAGCCCGACACCACACGCGCGCGCCGACACGTTGACCCGGCCGACCTCGATGCCGTCCATCATCTGGAAGAAGCCCTGCCCGGTGGTGCCACCGAGAACGTCATCGGCGCTGGCCGCATAGCCGTCGAAGATGAGCTCGGTGGTTTCGATGCCCTTGTAGCCCAGCTTGTCGATTTTGCCCGGAATACGCAGGCCCGGAACGACTTCGCCGAAGCCGACCGGCTTCTCAACCAGGAACGCGGTCAGGTTGCGGTGCGGTTTGTCCGAGCCTTCGTCCGTGCGCACCAGTACCGCCACCAGCGTGGAGGTGGCGCCATTGGTCAGCCACATCTTCTGACCATCGATGGTGTAGGTGCCGTCGGAGTTGCGCCGGGCCCGAGTGCGGATGGCGGCCACATCAGAACCCAGCTCCGGCTCCGACATCGAAAAGGCGCCGCGGGTCTCGCCTGCTGCCATCCGGGGCAGGAAGCGCTGCTTCTGCTCGTCGGTGCCGTGCTGGCGCAGCATGTACGCCACGATGAAGTGGGTGTTGAGCACGCCGGACACGCTCATCCAGCCCCGCGCCAGCTCCTCGACACACAGCGCGTAGGTGAGCAACGACTCCCCCAGTCCGCCGTACTCCTGCGGAATCATCAGTCCGAACAGGCCCATCTCCCGCATTTGATCGACGATCTGCTGCGGGTAGGTGTCGCCGCGTTCGAGTTCGGCCGCGTGGGGAATGACTTCTTTCTCGACGAATTGGCGCACCGTGGCGATGATCTCGGTCTGGAATTCGGTCAGCCCGAGGGTTTGGGCGAGCTTGGTCATGTGCTGTGTTTCCCTTCCGGCTGCTCAGCAGGCGATGGTTTTGGCGTTTGTGAGGCGCTCGATGTCGGCGGTGGTCAAGCCCAGGCTCCGCTGCAGGACATCGGCGGTGTCGTGTCCCAAAGCGGGCGCGGGTGCGCTGGGCGGATGGCTGCCGTCAAACGCGGCCGGCAGGCCGGGCGCGAGGTAGTCGCCGAGACCCGGCTGCTGCAGTCGCGAAAACAGTGGATTGGCAGTGACTTTCGGTCCGGCTGCGACCTCGGCGAAGGTTCGGTAGCGCTCGAACAGCACCGTGGTGCCCGATAGTGCGGCCGTGATTTCGTCGGCCGTGTGATCGCCGAACCAGGTGGCGAACAAGCCGGACAGCACGTCACGGTATCGGTAGCGATCCCCTTCGGACCCGAAATCCACACCCAGCGCCTCGGCCAGTGCCGACACCGCGGCCCCGGTGCCCGTCACCTCGAGCAGGTCGCGAAAGTGCCGACCGGTCAACGTGACAACCATGAACCGGGCCCCGTCCTGGCTGGTGAAGTCTTGCCCGTACTGGCCGTAGATGGCGTTGCCCAGCCGCTCGCGTTGCGTCCCGTTGACTTGCGGTTCGGTCAGCAACCCAAGATTCGCGGCGGTGGCCAGGGCGACGTCCTCCAATGCCAGGCTGATCTGCGCCCCCACCCCGGACTGCTCACGGCGACGCACGGCGGTGACCACCGACAGCGCGGCGTACAGTCCGCAGCACACATCCCAGGCCGGCAACACGTGATTGATCGGAGCAGCCTGCTCGGCCGGGCCTGTGACGAGCGGATAGCCGATACCCGCGTTGACGGTGTAATCCACCCCGGTGGACCCATCGCCACGCCCGAGCAACTGAACGTGGATGACGTCGGATCGCTTGGCCGCCAGCACATCATGGCTCAGCCAGGACAGCCCGGCGGCGTTGGTCACGACGATCCCGTCGCCGTCGGTGATCAGCCGCTGGACCAGCTCCTGACCTTCCGGGGACCGCAGATCGATGGTGGCCGAACGCTTTCCCTTGTTCAGACCGGTCCAATAGATCGAGGTGCCGTCTGCTGACAGCGGCCAGCGTTGGAAGTCAGAGGCGCCACCGATCGGGTCGACGCGGATCACCTCTGCGCCAAGCTGACTCAGCGTCATACCGCACAGGGGCGCGGCGACGAAACTCGACACTTCGACCACGGTCAGGCCGGCGAGCGGCAACCCGGGGCTGCCCATGTCTAGGTGACCCGTTCGAAAATCGCGGCCAGCCCTTGGCCACCGCCGATGCACATGGTCTCCAACCCGTAGCGCGCCTGGCGACGGTTGAGCTCACGCGCCAAGGTCGCGAGCATTCGCCCGCCGGTCGCACCCACCGGATGGCCCAGCGAGATTCCCGAGCCGTGCACGTTGGTTCGGTCGAAATCCGCGGCACCGAAATTCCATTCGCGTGTCACCGCAAGCGCTTGGGCGGCAAAGGCTTCGTTGAGTTCGATCAGGTCGATGTCGGACAGTTGCAAGCCGGCTTTGGCCAGCGCGGCTTCGGTGGCGGGCACCGGGCCGATACCCATGATGTTGGGCGCCACCCCTGCCAGGCCCCACGAGACCATGCGAACCAGTGGCGTCAGGCCGTATTCGGCCGCCTTCTCCCGCGTGGTCACCACGCACATGGATGCGGCGTCATTCTGCCCGCTGGCGTTGCCGGCTGTCACCGTTGCTTCCGGATCCGCTTTCGCCAGAACTGGTTTGAGCTTGCTCAGCGACTCGACCGACGTGTCGGCGCGAGGATGCTCGTCGGTGTCGATGAGTTCCTCGCCCTGTCGGTTCCGGATGATCACTGGAATTATTTCCGAGGCCAGAATGCCGTCCTTCTGCGCGGCAACGGCACGCTGATGCGACCGCACGGCGAGTTCGTCCTGCTCCTGGCGCGAAATGCCGTACTGGCGGCGCAGGTTCTCCGCTGTCTCGAGCATGCCGCCCGGGACCGGGTAGCCGCGGCCGCCGGCAGTGGTGCGTCCCCGCGCCAGCCCGTCGTGCACCTGTACGCCGTTGCGGGCGCCACCCCAACGCATGTCGGTGGAGTAGAAGGCGACGTTGCTCATGCTTTCGCACCCACCGGCAACGACGAGGTCATTGTCGCCGGCACCCACTTGCAGACACGCCTGGATGACTGCCTGCAGGCCCGACCCGCAGCGTCGATCGACCTGCATGCCGGGAACCGTCACCGGCAGGCCGGCATCCAACGCCACCACGCGTCCGATCGCCGGCGCCTCGCTGTTGGGATAGCAGTGGCCGAGAATCACGTCTTGCACGGCGTCGGGCGCCAGCCCGGTTCGCTCGAGCAACCCTTTCAGCGCGGTGACACCGAGGTCGACGGCGCTGCACGCCTTGAAGATTCCGCCATAGCGCCCGAACGGCGTCCGGACGGGTTCACAGATCACGGCTTCCCGCATTGCGTCACCCATCTCAGAGATGCCGGCCGCCGGTGATTTCCATGACGGTGCCGGTCATGTACGACGACAGGTCGGAAGCCAGGAACAGTGCCACACTGGCGACCTCACTGGGCTCGCCGGCCCGGCCCATCGGCACCTCGGCGACCTTTGAATCCCAAATGCGTTGTGGCATAGCCTCAGTCATGGCAGATCGGATCAAACCGGGAGCGATCGCGTTGACCCGGACACCCAGGTAGGCCAACTCTTTGGCGGCCGCCTTGGTCATGCCTACGATGCCGGCCTTGGCCGCCGAATAGTTGGTCTGGCCGACCATGCCGACCTTCCCCGACACCGAGGACATGTTGATGATCGCGCCCCGCTTGTTTTCCCGCATGATCGCTGCGGCCAGCCGGATGCCGTTCCAGGTCCCTTTCAGATGAACGGCGATGACCTGGTCGAACTGCTCCTCGGTCATCTTGCGCATCGTCGCGTCACGGGTAATCCCGGCATTGTTGACCATGATGTCCAGGCCGCCGAAACGCTCGACCGCGGTCTGGATCAGGGTTTCGACGTCGGACGACTGCGTGACATCGCACCGCACCGCGACGGCGACGTCGTCACCGCCCAGCTGCTTGGCCACGACTTGGGTTTCCTCGAGATTGACGTCGCCGAGCACAACTCGCGCCCCCTCGGCGACAAAGCGCTCCGCAATGGCCAGACCCAGTCCCTGCGCTCCGCCTGTGATTACTGCGGTCTGACCTGCCAACAACGACACCTGGATCACACATCCTTCACTGTTTCGCTACCACCGGGCACCCTTAAAGCAAATATCATATTTGATATAAGATCCTGCTCTGGACCGGGGTGCCCCGATCCGGAGAGGAGCGTGGAGCCGATGGCCACCACCGAATTCGCGGAAGTCTCCGACGACGATTTCCGCGAGATCCTGGCTCAGACAAGGCAATTCGTCCGCACCGCCGTCGTCCCCCGCGAGCAGGAGATCCTCGACGAGGACCACGTCCCCGACGACCTGCGGGACGAAGCCAAGAAGATGGGACTGTTCGGCTACGCCATTCCCCAGGAGTGGGGCGGCCTTGGGCTCAACCTCATGCAAGACGTCGAGCTGGCGATGGAGTTGGGCTACACGTCACTGGCCCTGCGTTCGATGTTCGGCACCAACAACGGCATCGCCGGACAGGTTCTGGTCGGGTTCGGCACCGACGAACAGAAATCCCGCTGGCTCGAGTCCATCGCGTCCGGCGACGTCGTCGCCTCCTTCGCCCTGACCGAACCCGGCGCCGGATCCAACCCCGCCGGTTTGCGGACCAAAGCCGGTCGAGTCAATGACGATTGGGTGATCTCCGGCCAGAAACGCTTCATCACCAACGCACCCGTCGCCGACTTGTTCGTGGTATTCGCGCGCACCCGGCCCGCTGACGACCAGGGCCCGGGGATCGCGGTGTTCCTGGTTCCCGCAGACACCGCGGGCGTCGAGGTGGGCGCCAAGGACGCCAAGATGGGCCAGGAAGGCGCATGGACGGCAGATGTCAGCTTCACCGATGTCCGCGTCGGGTCCGATGCGCTCGTCGGAGGCAGCGAAGACGTCGGCTACCGGGCCGCGATGACGTCGCTGGCGCGCGGCCGCGTGCACATCGCCGCGCTGGCGGTGGGCATCGCGGCACGTGCGCTTGACGAATCGGTCGCGTACGCCGCCACCGCGACCCAGGGCGGTGCGGCCATCGGAAGCTTCCAGTTGGTGCAGGCGATGCTCGCCGACCAGCAGACCGGCGTGATGGCCGGCCGTGCGCTGGTGCGCGATGCCGCGCGATTGTGGGTCGCAGGCGAGGATCGCAGGATTGCGCCGTCGGCCGCGAAGGTCTTCTGCACCGAAATGGCGGGCGAAGTCGCGGATCTCGCGGTCCAGATTCACGGCGGCAGCGGTTACATGCGCGGCGTTGCCGTCGAACGCATCTACCGGGACGTGCGCCTGCTGCGGTTGTACGAGGGAACCAGCGAAATCCAGCGCCTGATCATCGGTTCGAACCTGGTCAAGGCAGCACAACCAGCTACCGCAAAGAAGGAGAGCTAATGGCGGGCAAGCTCGAGGGGCGAGTGGCTTTCATCACCGGAGCGGCCCGCGGGCAGGGCCGCGCGCACGCGGTTCGCATGGCCCGGGAGGGTGCCGACATCATCGCCGTCGACATCGCCGGCAAGCTGCCGTCCTGCGTTCCCTACGACCCGGCAACGGAGGAGGATCTCGCCGAAACCGTTCGCCTGGTTGAAGAAACACATCGCCGCATCGTCGCCTCGGTTGTCGACATCCGCGACCTGGAAGCGCTGCGCAAGGCTGTCGACGACGGAGTAGCCGCACTGGGACGCCTCGACATCATCGTGGCCAACGCCGGCATCGCGGCTCCCCAGCCCTGGAACGAGATCACTGCCGAGAACTTCGGCGACGTGCTGGACATCAATGTGACGGGCACCTGGAACACCGTGATGGCCGGCGCGGACAAGATCATCGAAGGCGGTCGCGGCGGCTCGATCATCCTGATCAGCTCGGCGGCCGGGGTAAAACAGCAGCCGTTCATGGTGCACTACACCGCCAGCAAGCATGCCGTCACCGGCCTGGCGCGGGCCTTCGCGGCCGAATTGGGCAAACACTCGATCCGGGTCAACAGCGTCCACCCCGGTCCGGTGAACACGCAGATGGGATCCGGCGACATGGTCGAGGCCGTGGCCAGAGCCATGGAAACCAACCCCCAGCTGTCGCACGTTCTCACGCCGTTTCTGCCCGACTGGGTTGCCGAGCCGGAAGAGATCGCCGACGCCGTGTGCTGGCTGGCCAGCGACGAGTCGCGAAAGGTCACCGCGGCCCAGATCCGGGTCGACCAGGGTTCCTCCCAATACTGACGCCCGGCCGATGCGGGCTATTTGCCACCGCCCATGCGGTCCGTCAACAAACCGGAAATGCCGTCCCGAGCCGCAAGTCGCGCCAACATGTTTCACGCTGACACGTCTGACGTACCGGCGCTTTATCGACTGAATCCGCTAATCATTACGAGTATGTGATGTGACACAAATCACATCGTTATTGAACGTGGTGGGCGACACACCCACCCGGTGGAGCAAAACACTAAGTGGCACTCTTATTCTCTCAACATGGGACGGCCCCATTTGTCGATTGATGCTGTGAAGCCACTAGCGGCTGACATAAACGATTACGTTCTCGCCGACGGCACTATCTTCTTGCCCGACGGGTTGACGCTCACCTCGTTCTTCGATCAAAACCGGGCAGCATTCGGTGACCGTCCGTCGTACCGGTTCATCGACTACGCGAAAGAGCAGCACGGACGCGTCGTCGAACTGAGCTGGAACGACCTGTGGACCCAGGTCCATGCGATCGGCGCCCGCCTCCAGCAGGTCGCCAAGCCCGGAGACCGGGTCGCGATCTTGGCGCCACACGGCCTTGAGTACGTGGCCTCTTTCTTCGCTGCGGTCCATGCGGGCAACATTGCCGTCCCGCTGTTCGCGCCGACGCTAGCCGGCCACACCGAGCGGTTGACCGCGGTGCTGGCCGACGCCCGGCCGGCCGTGGTGTTGACGACGACCGCCGCGGCCGAGTCCGTGCGGGAATCGCTGCGCGCGTATCCGGTGGCCGGGCGGCCGCGCTTGATCGCGGTCGACGCGATCCCGGCGTCACTGGCCTCGATGTTCACCGAGCCCACGATTGCCACAGACGACACTGCGTATCTGCAGTACACGTCCGGGTCGACGCGCAGTCCGGCCGGCGTGGAGGTCACGCATCGCGCCGTGGTCACCAATGTGCTGCAGATGATCCTGGGCGCCGAGCTGCAGCAAAACACCCACAGCGTCAGCTGGTTGCCGCTGTACCACGACATGGGACTGATCATGATCATGTTCCCGGCGTTGTGCGGTGGCGAATACCTCACGCTGCTCGATCCCATGGCGTTCGTCCGCCGGCCCTTCCGGTGGATCAAAGAACTGAGCGCGGAAGCCGCCAACGGCCCGACATTTGCGGCCGCGCCCAATTTCGCGTACGAGTTGACCGCCGAGCGGGGACTACCCCCCGAAGGCGTCACTATCGACCTGCACAACGTGGTCGGACTGCTCAACGGCTCCGAGCCGGTGACCATGTCGGCCATCGAGAAATTCACGGAAGCGTTCGCTCCCCACGGTCTACCCGCGACGGCGGTCAAACCCGCCTACGGCATGGCGGAAGCGACGCTGGGAGTGTCCATGACCGCCCCGGACGCAGCGGCCCACGCGGTGTTCCTCGACCGTGTTCAACTCGCCGCCGGACACGCGGTGATCGTCGAGCCGGACGCCGACGGCGCGGTCGCCTATGCTTCCTGCGGCCGCCCGTTCCGTGACGTCTGGGCGGTGATCGCCAGCCCGGACGGTGCCGAGATGCCGGACGGCAGTGTCGGGGAAATCTGGCTGCACGGCAACAACATCGCCCGCGGCTACTTCGGACGCGAGGAAGAGTCGCAACGCACCTTCGGCAACAAGCTGCAGTCTCGGGTCGACCCAGGCAGCCATGCCGAGGGCGCCCCGGACAGCTGCTACTGGTTGGCCACCGGCGACCTCGGCGTCTACATCGACGACGAGCTGTACCTGACGGGACGGATCAAAGACCTCGTCATCATCGACGGTCGCAACCACTACCCGCACGACATCGAGACCACCGTCAGCCACTCGTCGGACGCCATCCGGAACGGCTACGTGGCCGCGTTCTCGGTTCCGGCCGACGCCGTGGACGGCGGGTCCGTCGAGCAGCTTGTGGTCGTCGCCGAACGCGCCGCGGGTGTCGGGCGGGCAGATCCCGACGCGATCGCCGCGACCGTACGGGCGGCGGTCTCGCGCGAGCATCAGGTCCGGCTCGCCGACATCCGGCTGGTCGCCGCCGGCACGATTCCCCGCACCACCAGCGGCAAATTGGCCCGCAACGCGTGCCGGGCCGAGTACCTGGCCGGGCGGTTCAGCCGATAACCGGGCTCAACTGAGCAGTTCCAGGGTTCCCAGTTCCCGCACGGCCCGACAGCCGCGACTCAGCATGGCGAGCACCATGTCGTCGCCGCGTTCGGTGGCGGTGGCGAAGGCGAATCCCAAAGCGGAGATCAGCAAGGCCTGCGGCATCCCGAGCCGGTAATCGCGCCAACATGTTTCACGGTCGTAGCCGGTCACGCCGTAACCGAGCAAGGCTTGATGGTATTCGCCGACGAGGTCTTTCTCGATCGCCGACCGCAGCTCCGAATTCAGGCTCGTTGCCGTGAAATACGCCAGGTCCCGTGCCGGCAGACCCACGCCGAGCGTCTGCCAGTCGACCACGCTCACCCAGCTGTGCGCCGGGTCGAACAGCAGGTTGTCGAGCCGGTAATCACCGTGCAGCAGCGCGAACCGATCCCGCTCGGTGAACAGCCACGGCGTCACCAAACCCATTGTCGTGGTGAAGGTCTCGCGGTCTTCGGCGCTCATCCGGTCGCCCAGCTTTTCCAGGGTGATGTCGGCGCTCATCTTCGCCACGTCGCCGAGGCCCTTGGCCCCGGCCTCGTCCGGCCGGGGAAACGCCAGGCCGGGCAGGTCCAGCCAGAACGGGTCGCACCAGCTGGGCCCGTGCAGTCCGGCCAGCGCCACCACCGACAGCCGCGCCTCCTGCTCGCCGCAGCCCGCGATCTGATCACCTTGCACCGCGGGCGCCTGGTCGGCGAGCAGCAGTGCGTATTCCATGGCGTCGTCGGTGATCTGGCAGTAGAAGCAACTCGGGGTCGGCACCCGCACCCGGTCGGCCACCGCGGTGTAGAACGCGCACTCGCTGCGATAGCCGATGACGACGCGGTCGCGCACCGTGTCATCCTGGGCCGGCAGCTTGATCACGAAAGTTGGCGGCAGATCACCGGGATCGGTGGCATACCCGGCCGTCACGCGATAGGTCGCCCCGGTCTGGCCCGTGCCGATGGCCACCACGTCGACGTCGGACACCTCGACCGGTGTGCGGCGTTCGCTAAGCGCTGCGGATAACCATTCGGGTGTCACATCGCCGGGGTACCGCGGAATCGACACCACAGCACTCATAAGCAACCACGCCTCCAGGACTCAACCAGCCGACTGATCGATCAACTGTAAGGCATACGGCAAGAGCCACCCGCCGTGGCCTATTCGGCAACGATGTGCCAGTCGGCGGCGTCGTGCTGCTGCCGCCAGAACTCGCTGAAACGGCCACCCGCGGCGAGCAATTCGTCGATCGAACCGTCCTCGACCACTCGCCCGTCGTCGACGAACAGGACGCGATCGGCGTGGCGGATGCTCGCCAACCGATGGGCCACGATCACCCGGGTCCGCATTTGCGGATCGACGGTCAGCGCGTCGACCACCGCAACCTCGTTCTCGGTGTCCAGGGCGCTGGTCGCCTCGTCGACCAGCAGCACGGGAGCGGCCTTCAGCAGCGCCCGCGCGATGCTGACCCGTTGCCGCTCGCCGCCGGACAACGCCGAGCCTGCTTCGCCGACGATCGTCTCGGCGCCGTCGGGCAACCTACCGATCAGCTCGTCGACTCGCGCCAGCGCGACCGCCCGCCCGAACTGGTCGTCGCCGGCGGTGGGGTTTCCGGCGAAGACGTTGTCGCGGATCGTCCCGTGGAACAGGTACGGGTGCTGGAAGACGACACTGCTGACCGCGCGTCGAGCCTCGGCGTCCAGCGTTGCGGCGTCGGCGCCGTCGATGACGACGCGACCGCGGGTCGGTTGGTGCAGCCCGGCGATCAGCGCCAGGATCGTGCTCTTTCCAGAGCCGGACGGCCCGACGATCGCCGTCGTGGTTCCCGGCTGCAAGGCGAAGCTGACCCCGTCCAGCACCGGCGTGCTCGCGCCGTCGTAGCCGAAGGCGACGGCATCGAATTCGATGCGGGGGGCAACGGCGGCGTCGGCCAAGCCGGCGGCCCCGGCCACCAACGCCGGTGCGGTCAGCACGCCCCGGATCCGGCCGAGCGTGGCGCGGGTGCTCTCCAGCGCCGGCGCCAGCTCGCTGACGGTGGTGAACGGCTCCAGATAGCGGGCGATCACCACGATCAGGGCGACCGCCTCGGCCACGGTCAGGGTGCCATCGACGGTGAGGGCCGTGGTGGCGCCGGCCAGCGCGATCAGGGCCAGCTGGCTGGCGACGCTGAACAACAGCTGGCCCGGGATCTGCTTGCCCAGCAGCCGCATCGTCGCACTGTGCTGTTCGGCCAGGGCGGTGCCCACCAGGCTGCGGGCCGGCTCGACTCGCCGCGCGGCCCGCAGCGCCTGCTGGGTTCGCGCGAACTCGATGATCCGTTCTGTCAGCGCGGTATTGGCGTCGCCGGCCGCGGCGTCGGCGCGCCTTGTCAAACGCAGCGAGGCCCACAGCGCACCGAGCAGCAAGGGCACCCCGGCCAGCGCCGCCACCCCGAGTTGCCAGGAGATGGGCAACAGTGCCAGGGCGATGACCGCGGGTAGCAGAACCGCCGTGGTCAATGGCGTCAGCAGGTTGACCACCAGGCCGACGAGTTCCGGGCCGGTTGCCGCAATCGCCTGGCGGGCCATCGCGGTGTTGTCGGCGGTGAACCAGTCCAGCCGAACCCCGGGAAGCCGGTCCGCTACATCGTGTTGCGAGTGGTCGAGCACGGCAAACCCCAAGTTGAAGCCGATCCGCGCGGTCATGGCGTCGACGATCCATCCGGTCACGGTCGCGACGGACAGCCAGCCCAGCCACGCCAACGCGCGCTGCGGTGTGTCGCTGAACAATGCGCCCACCAGCGGGACGAGCAATACCGCGCCCACCGCGCGCACCACAACCGCAATGATCGCAAGCACGGCATAACGGGTCACCTTTGCGCGGTGATCCGCCGGCACCAGGCTTATCCAGGTGCGGATCATCGCCCGCCCTCCTGCGCCGCCGCGGCCACGGCCACCGGCTCGCCCTGGCCGGTATCCCACAATCGGCGATACCGTCCGTCGGCGGAGAGCAACTCATCGTGGGTACCGCGTTCGGCAATCCGTCCGTGATCGAGCACGACGATCTGGTCCGCCCGGGTGATGGTGTGCAGCCGATGGGCGATCACCAACACGGTCCGGTCGTGGGTCAACCGGTTAAGTGCTTGCTGTACAAGGTATTCCGACTCGGGGTCGGCGAACGCCGTGGCCTCGTCGAGGATCAGGACTCCGGTGTCGGCAAGGATGGCGCGGGCGATGGTGAGGCGTTGCCGCTCACCACCCGACAACGCGGCACTGGCGCCCAGCACGGTGTCGTAGCCATTCGGCAGCCGCAGCACCCGGTCGTGGATTTGTGCCTCGCGGGCCGCGGCCTGGATCTGTTCGAGCGTGGCATCGGGGACGGCCAGCGCGATGTTCTCGGCGACCGTGCCGTCCACGAGCTGGGTTTCCTGCAGCACGAACCCGACCCGCGTGTAGAGATCGTCGGCGGTCAGCGACCGGATATCTTGTCCCCCTACACGTATCGCGCCGTATTCGACGTCGTGGAACCGGGCCAGCAGCGCCGCGAGCGTCGACTTCCCGGATCCGGACGGCCCGACCAGCGCGGTCACCGTGCCCGGCCGAAGTTCCAGTGATACGTCCTGGATCACCGGGACCCCGGGGCGATAGCTGAAGCCGACCCCGTCGAACACCACCGTGGCCGCATCGTCGGGTGCTGCGCCCGGGTGTTCTTGCACCGCGAGTTCTTGTTCGTCGAGCGCGGTTTGGAGACGCCGGGCCGCGATCATTCCGGTGCGGATGCCGCCGAGTCCGTAGGCGATGCCGAGCAGTCGGACACCGAAGGTGGTGCCCAACAACAAGAACGGCAGCAGGTTGACCGGGTCCATCCGCTGCGTGACGACCAGCAAGGTGCCGATGACCGAGATCAGCCACAGGAAGGTGGACGGTCGGGTGGCCAGATCCATCGCGGTTTTCTTGCCGGCCAACGGGCGCTGCCAGGCGACCAGGAATCCGACGTACTCGTCCAACCGGCGACGGAAGCTCGACGCCGTCGCGCCGCCGAAGACGCGGATCACCGGCTGGCCCTCGAGGTAGGCGCCGGCCTCCCCGTTCATCCTTTCGGCCCAGCGTTGCGCCTGCACGATCTTCGGGCCGGATTGGATCGTCAACGACGACGTCATCACCAGATAGACCAGCACCGGCCCGAACAAGACCAGCGCCACCCGCCAGTCGACGGAAAACAGATAGAGGAGCACCGCTACCGGCGCGACGACGGCGTTGACCGCGTCCGGGATGGCGTGGGTGACCAGGTAGTGCAGCGACAGCGTGTCGTCGGTCACCAGTTGCTTGATCGAGCCCGATCCGCGGGCGGTGAACCAGCCCAACGGTAGCCGGGACATCTTGCTCAGCAGCCGCGAACGCAGATCGCTCGCGAACCGCGCGTCGATCACATGTAGCCACAGGGTGAGGGCGGCACCGAGCACGGTGCCCAAGCCCAGCAGCCCGACCGCGGCGATTCCGACGTTCCACAATCGCGACTCGGCGGCACCGGACACCAGTAGCCGGGCCAGCTCCACCAGCAGCACGAACGGCGCGATCTGCACAAGTGTGATCACGGCTTGCAGCACGCCGGAGACGATCAGCGCCGATCGCACCGGCGCGAGCAGCCGACCGGCGGCCTGAGCGCGCCAACTGCCGTGGTTCGCCGAGGCGGACACATCGTCGGCGGCAACCGGCGCTGTCTCCGGCTGGGCCGCAACGCTTTCCGGCGCGATGTCGTCACCGGGCAGCGAGGTGGTCTTGGGCTCGCCGCCGCGGGTGGTGCCCATCTCGCGGCCGGCGCTCCAATACGCCTGCGCGTGGACCTCGGACTTGGGAAACCCGAACGCGTCACGCAGCCGCTTACGGACGTTCTTCAGTGTGTTGGCCTCGGGCGTCGCCCAGGCATACCAATTCGACCAGTCACGGGTCTCGATGGCGTCGGCCAGCGATTTCTCGTCGTGCCGCGCGACCCAGTGCACCCGCAGCCGGGGATGCCGCGCGAGCGGGATCGCTGTGTCGTTGTCGTCGTGCTGCTCGAGGTAGATCTCGATCGGCACGTCGTCGGGGACCGTGCCGATGATTCCGTTCATCCCGGGGATCGACGCCGAGTCGCCGATCAGCAGATAGCCGGCCGGCTGCTCTTCGGGGACGTCGAACCGCGACGAACCCATCAGCGACATCGCCGCGATCGTGGTGCCGGGTTCGACGGTGCGCGCCCACTTCGACGCCGGACCGGCGGGCTCGTGCAGCACGACGTCGACGGCGAAACGACCGGCGGGTACATCGGCCTCGGAGATCGTGTAGGCGCGCTGGAACTCGGTATTCGATCCGTCTGGGTCGGGAAACCAGAACCGCAGCCACGCGGCGGGCTCGGCCTCCGCGTCCTCGAACAGGGTCGCCGACTCCATCCGGATCCGCACGAAATGCGGTGCGATCTGGACGGTTTCGAGCACCGTCGCGGTGTGGTCGCGCGCGCCGAACCCGCGCAGTATCGCGCCCTGGAACCCGCGGGCCATCAGCGGTCCTCTCCCGCGGCGGGGAGTTCCGCCACGACCTCTACGTTCGGACCGAGACGTGACGTAGCGGTCTTCATCTGACAGCACACCTGGACCTAGTAAGTTACCCCAAACTAAGGGTTGCCTTACCATAGGTCAAGCCGGTACCAGCCAAGCAACGGGTGCGGAACTCGCGGGGCGTAACCGCCTGTCAGGTGGCTCGGCGACCCGCCTGTAATTCGCGCAGCGCGGTGCGCAAGCCCCGTCGTTTCCCCGTCGCGGAGTCGACAAAGCTCTCCCGCAGCCCGTCCCGCACACGAAACTTCAACTCAGACCGCGTCTCCGGGGCATCATCGGACGACGCCGTCAGCAGCTTGTCGGGCAAGGCGAGTTTCAGGATCGTCCAGAACGTCTGGAGGTATTGCCGGCCAAGGGATCCCGTGGTGTATGGCAGGTCGTACTTCTCGCACAGCTCGCGCACTCGCACGGATATCTCGGCATAGCGGTTGCTGGGCAGATCCGGAAAGAGATGGTGCTCGATCTGGTAGCACAGATTGCCGCTGACGAACGCCATCACCGGTCCGGCGTTGAAGTTCGCCGACCCCAGCATCTGCCGTAGGTACCACTCTCCCGGCGTCTCGTTCTCGAACTCCTCGACAGTGAATTTCTCTGCGCCGTCCGGAAAGTGGCCACAGAAGATCACCATGTAGGACCAGTAGTTGCGGATGAGATTGGCCGTGAAGTTGGCCTCGAGGGTGCGCTTCCAGCTGCGGCCGGTCAGCGCGGGAAACACCACGTAGTCCTTGCCGGCCTGCTTGGCCACCTTCTTGCCGATCACCCGCAGATCCTTGCGCGCTTCGGCCCAGCTCTTCTGCTTCTTCCGGAGCTTTTTCGACTCGATGTGGTGCAGCGCGACGCCCCACTCAAACAGCGTGCCAAGCAACAGGTTGTAGAACGGATTGCCCAGGTAATAGGGCTCCCACGGCTCGTCGCGGGTGACGCGCATGATGCCATAGCCGACGTCGGCGTCCAGGTCGACGATGTTGGTGTACTTGTGATGGACGAAGTTGTGCGAATGCTTCCACTGCACGCTCGGGCAGGTGGTGTCCCACTCCCATTCCGTGGAATGGATCTCCGGGTCGTTCATCCAGTCCCACTGCCCGTGGGTGATGTTGTGGCCGAGTTCCATGTTCTCGATGATCTTGGCCATCGCGAGCATTGCGGTTCCGCCCAGCCACGCCAGCCTGTTTCGGCTGCCGAACAACACAATTCGCCCCCCTGCGGCCAATGTGCGCTGCAGATTGATGGATCGGCGGATGTAGCGGGCATCCCGCTCTCCGCGAGACTCCTCGATGTCTGACCGGATCGAGTCCAGCTCTTGGGCGAGTTGCTCGATGTCTTCGGTGCTCAGGTGGGCATATTCCTTGATATCGGTGATAGCCATCGGTTCCCCCTCAGATTTTGATGGTGCAGTCTCCGGACGCCGTCGAGATGCAGGTTTGAATGCGGTCGCCCTCGCGATGCTCGGTCCCGGATCGAAAGTCGCGCACGTATCCCGACTCCAGGGGAAGTACGCAGCTCTGGCAGATCCCCATCCGGCACCCGAATGGCATCTGTATGCCGACCTTCTCGCCTGCTTCTAAAAGTGATGTGGCGCCGTCGATTTCGATCGTCTTATCTGATATCGCGAAGTTGACAGTGCCGCCCTCGCCGCCTTTGTCGGTGGCAGCGATGGTGAAACGTTCCATGTGTAGCTGGTCGCCGCGACCTGCGTCCTTCCAGGCCCGTTCGACGGTGTCGAGTAGGGCGGGCGGCCCGCACGCCCACGTCGGGCGATCCTGCCAGTCGGCGACGATGTCGTCGAGGTCGCCGAAATCGAAGTGGCCCGCAGTTTCGGTGAGGTGCAAGTGCAGCCGATAGCCGGGCTGACCGTTTTCGAGCTCCTGCAATTCGTCGTGAAAAATCACGTCGCCGGCCGTCGGCGCGGAGTGAACGTGCGCAATGTCGGCAGCATGTCCCCTGGACTTCAGGGTGCGCAGCATGGCCATCACGGGCGTGATTCCGCTGCCAGCGGTGACGAACAAGAGTTTCGCCGGCGGCGGGTCGGGCAGCGCGAACTCTCCCTTCGGAGTCGCCAACCGCACGATGGTGCCCGGTTCCACGCCGTTGACCAAGTGCGTCGACAGAAAGCCCTCGGGGGTGGCCTTGACGGTGATCGTGATGTTCTTGTTGTCGCGCCGCGGTACTGATGTCAGCGAATACGACCGCCAGTGCCACCGTCCTTCGATCCGCAGTCCGATGCCGACGTACTGACCCGGCCGGTATTTTCCGGAGAAGCCCCACCCGGGTTTGATCGTCACGGTCGCGGAATCTGCGGTCTCGGGATGCACATCGACGATGAGGCCACGCAGCTCGCGCGCCGACCACAGCGGATTGAGCATTTTGAGGTAGTCGTCTGGCAGCAATGGCGTGGTCGCGCGGGCGGCTAATCCCCGTGGCACGTTGACCCAGGATTTGGCGGCGGTGACACCTTTCGCGGGCGCCTTGCTCCATCGAGTCAGACTGTGCATCGTAGAACCCATACTTCCGTCCCAATGATCTGATCGCAGTCACCGCGTATCGGACGACCCACGGCTCCCTAACGGCTACCCGTCGTCAAATTCACCAAACACTTGTTCGCTGAATGACGCGGTCGCGCGTTCGCTGGTCCCCGATTCAAGATCAACTCAATCGCTTTGAACTCGACGTCTTGATGTGCGCGAGACATGGCCCGGGTTGACGGGCATGAAGGCGATCAGTGCACGACCCGCTACAGGGAGAGGTCAGGCGAGGCCGTGTATTCGGCTGAACGGCCGGCGTGCGCAAGGGGGGACTCGAACCCCCACGTCCTAAGACACTGGAACCTAAATCCAGCGCGTCTACCAATTCCGCCACTCGCGCCTGGGCGTAGCGATATTACCGCCCCGGCGACCGAGCACCCGCCATCACCGCGGGCGCCTGGCCAACGGGCTCGTACGTGAATTTGGCATGCCTACCCTAACCTCGAAAGGGCGGCTCCGGTAAGGTCAGCAAACGATGAACGGAGCCGCAAGCACCCAGACCGACCACTCGTCGACCCAGGTACTGAAGCGCGAGCGCAACGACCTATCCCAAGAGTTACAGCGCCTCGGCCCGCTTCCGGTCCCATTGCTGGACCCGCCGTACTCCTTCCGTGCCGCCGCCAGCGACGACGCAGAGATGGTGTCGGAGTGGATGAATCGCCCCCATCTCGCCGAGACCTGGGAGTACGCCTGGCCGGCGTCGCGCTGGCGCCAACACCTCGACGCGCAGCTCGAGGGGACCTACTCGCTGCCGCTGATCGGAACCCTGCGTGGCGAGGAGTGCGCCTACCTGGAGATCTATTGGGCAGCAAAGGACATGATCTCCCGTCACTATGACGCCCAAACCCCACGACATCGGGCTACATGCGGCCATCGCGGACCTGGCGCTGGTCAACCGGGGCTTCGGACCACGAGTACTGCCGCAAATCGTGACCAGCGTGTTCGCTCAGGAACCACGTTGCGGCCGGATCATGTTCGACCCCGACCACCGCAACACCACTGTCCGCCGACTGTGCGAGTACGTCGGATGCCGTTCGCTTGGCGAGCACGACGTGCCAAACCGGCGGATGGTGCTCTACGCGTTGGAACGTCCCACCCAGTCCTCGTAGCCCTCGTGGTCGGCTTTCATTCCGGCCGCCACCAATTCCCAGAGGACTTCGTCGGTGCCGCGCCGACCCGGGCCATGAGAGTTGCACCACATCAGGTGTCCAGCGAACAGCGGCGTTGCTGTCACTGGTCGCCGAAGGCTCGCGGTACCGTCGAGGGGTGTCCAGCCAGGCCAATCGGAGGCGCCATCACCGGCCCGCATTGATCATCCTGGTGATCGTCGCGGCCTGCGGCTGCCTGGCCTTGGGCTGGTGGCAATGGACACGGTTCCAGTCGCCGTCCGGCTCCTTCCAGAACCTCGGCTACGCACTGCAATGGCCGTTGTTCGCGTGGTTCTGTGTCTACGCGTACCGCAATTTCGTTCGCTACGAAGAGGCCCCGCCACAGCCGCATCACCAGGGCGCGGTCACCGAGATTCCGGTCGGCCTACTCCCCGAGCGGCCCCAGCCCGCGCAGCAACCGCCCGACGATCCCGAGCTGCGGGAGTACAACGCTTACCTCGCAGAGCTCGCGGCCAAAGATGCCGAAAAGGAGAACAGGACCACCGCATGACCACACCCGAGACACCCGGAGCCGTCTCCGCTGACCGCATCCGCCCCGCCCTGCTCGGCTACCGGATCATGGCGTGGACGACGGGGCTGTGGCTGATCGCACTGTGCTATGAGATCGTCTCGCACCTCGCGTTCCACCATGAGATCCGGTGGATCGAGGTGGTGCACGGCTGGGTGTATTTCGCTTACGTGCTCACGGCTTTCAACCTGGCGATCAAGGTCCGCTGGCCGATCGGCAAGACCATCGGCGTGCTGCTGGCCGGCACGATCCCGCTGCTGGGCATCATCGTCGAGCACTTCCAGACCAAGGACATCAAGGCCCGCTTCGGGCTTTGAGCCCGAGCGTGAAGCTGGCTTCACACTCGAGGCCGAACGTGCGGCTGGCCTCTCCCCGCAAGCGGGAGTGCCCCCAGTTCGCGGCCCGTCGAGCGCGCCGCCCCATTCAAGCCAGGGCGCGCAAAGCAGGCAGTAGCAGCGCCAGCGCCCGCCCGCGATGCGAGGCCACGTCCTTCTCTTGCGGACTGAGCTGCGCCGCGGTGCGGTCCCCGAATTCAGCGCCCACGGGAACGAAAACCGGGTCGTAGCCGAACCCGCCGTCGCCGCATGGCGTACGGGCGATCACGCCCGGCCACTCGCCTCGGACAACGACTTCGCCGCTCGCCGAGACCAGCGCGCAGGCCGACACGAACGCCGCGCAGCGCCGCTCGTCGGGCACATCGCGCAACTGGGCAAGCAGCAGCGCGGTGTTGCCGGCGTCGTCGCCGTGGGTGCCCGCCCAGCGCGCCGACAGCACGCCGGGCATGCCGTTCAGTGCGGCCACTTCCAAACCGGAGTCATCGGCCACTGTGGCCAAACCCGTTGCGGCGAACGCATCTCGCGCCTTGGCCAACGCGTTGTCCTCGAACGTCGCACCGGTTTCGGGCGCCTCGTCAAACGGCGCCACATCGTTCAACGACATCAGCGTCAGCCTCGACAAGCCTGCGCCGTCCAGCACCCGGCGCAGTTCGGCCAGCTTCTTGGGGTTACGGCTGGCGACCAGCAGCCGAGTCACCAGTCATTCCGAACAGAGCACATGAATCTTCCTAACTTACCGACCGTGAAAAAACGGACGATCGCATCGGGTCTGGCAGACGGGTTAGCGCAATAACACCTGTACACGCCGGAAGAAACAGCGGACAATTTCAGGTTTATGAAGCGGCTAACCGCGGGGTGCGCAGCGACGGTGTTGGTGTCCGGCAGCTTGGGGCTGGCTGGTCTTGAACTGGCCGCAGGTGCCGCTCAGGCCAACCCCCCGGGCTGCGGTCAATACTCGGCATGTTGGTGCCCAGGCCAACGCCTGCCCGCTGGCGGCAATGTAGTAGGCGATTGGGACATGACGGCCTGCCACGACTATCACTTTTCCGATCAGAACTACCCACCTGGGCCACACATGCAGGCGGAAACTGGCCCGGCGCCGCGTGACCCTAGTTGTCCTCCCTGGGCCACGATCTTCAGCGGCCCGGCACAGTGCGGCGGCCTATAAGAGAGGCGTCGGCGGGTTCGCCGCAAGCGGCTGGCGACCAGCAGTCGGGTCACCAATCAATCCGAAACATGGTCATCACCTCTGCAGGAACCATCTCGGCTTGCAACGCGGGCAGTTGTCGAATCCTCAGCATCGTCGTCACTGCCCGGACCGACTGAGCCGCACCGGCTGCGGTCCCGGGTTTAGGCGCGACTTTCCAAGTTTATTGCTGGACTTTCCTGGTTTATTGCCGGTAGTGGTGCTATTCCCCTGACATAAGGGACTTCGCAGTCTTCGCAACCCCAAATCAATTTGTGCATGTAACAGCCCACACAAAATCCCAGCGTGGCCTCCGACCACGTCAGGACAAAACAGACCGCAACAACAGCCGCCATCGCTACGGGCGACGCCCCGAACAGGCGCATGGCAAGACACGTCGCCGCTAGACCGGCACCGAGCAACCATGCAAACCGTTTCGGCCGCGTTGGTTTCCACACCGGACGGATGTGCATTGTTAACTCTGTGCCCAGAATGCCGGTGGGGCTGAACGGAGTTAAGCCGGTAGCCGCCGCAGCCAACATATCAAAAAGCACGAGCGGACCAACAATGATCACCGGATCGGTTTCCGGACGCAAAAGCAATAATGCGATCGTGATTGCCGAGATAATATTTAGCAAACCTGCCCTTGCGCGGGTCGCGACTTCGTTGATGCGCGGTTCCGCATGTGTATGCGTCATCTGCCCCATTACCCACCACGGCGTATTGAGAAAAGCATGTTCAAGTGGGACTGGTCGACTGCCCATCAATTGATCCTAAAAACGTGGCAAAACATTGGCTTGCCTAAATTGAATTGGATGTCGATTAGTTTACCATAACGGTATTGTGGGCGGCTCTGACCGGCCACTTTGATTCGACGACAATGGCAAACGCTACGGCCGACCAAGGCCCACCCGTGGATCAACACGACAGCGCCCGCGGACTCGAACTGCTCGATCAGGTCCGCCAACCGATAGCACACAACAATGCAGCGCACGTCGACGCTCCCCGGCCATTGAGGCGTCGGCGGGTTCGCCGCAAGCGGCTGGCGACCAGCAGTCGGGTCAGCTTCCGAACGCCTTCGGCGCATTCGGCCCCTCGGGCAGCACACCCGGGTACGGCAACTCCAGCGCCTCGCGCTGCGCGGCGAACAGGGTGTCGCACGCGCCGAGCGCCATGTCGAGCAGCTTGTCCAGTGTCGAGCGCGGGAACGTCGCTCCCTCACCGGTGCCCTGGACCTCCACCAGGGTCCCGGTGTCGGTGGCGACGACGTTCATGTCGACCTCGGCGCGCGAATCCTCTTCGTAGGGCAGGTCCACCCGGACCCTGCCGTCCACCACGCCGACGCTGACCGCAGCGATCGCACACGACAACGGCCGCGGATCCGACAGCTTGCCCGCCGCCGACAGGTAGGTCACCGCGTCGGCCAGCGCCACATAGGCACCCGTGATCGCGGCGGTGCGAGTGCCACCATCGGCCTGCAACACATCGCAGTCGACGGCGATGGTGTTCTCCCCCAATGCCGCCAGGTCGATGCACGCGCGCAGCGACCGTCCGACAAGCCGGCTGATTTCCTGGGTGCGCCCGGACAGTCGGCCTTTGACGGATTCCCGGTCCGAGCGCGTGTGGGTGGCAGACGGCAGCATGGCGTACTCCGCGGTCAGCCAGCCCAGGCCAGACCCCTTGCGCCAGCGCGGTACTCCCTCGGTGACGCTGGCGGTGCACAGAACTTTGGTTTGGCCGAACCCGATAAGCACCGAGCCGGCGGGGTTTTCGGTGAAGCCGCGGGTGATGACCACTGGGCGAAGCTCGTCGTCATTGCGACCGTCTTCTCGTTTTGACACGACGCCACCCTAGCCCTCCGGTGCGTCGGGTGGGGCACCCCCAGCCGCGCAGCGGCGAGCGGGCCGGCTCGGTCGAATCAGACTCGTTCGGAGTACCGAACGTCGAACGTCTCGCCGCACACCACCGCGTGCACGGGACCGTCGAATTCGGCTTTGGCCTCGCTGATCACGTCCTCGCGCGAGGTCCACGGTGGGATGTGCGTCAGCAGCAGCTCACGAACACCGGCCTGCGCCGCGACGCGGCCGGCTTCGGTGCCCGACAAGTGCAGGGCGGGCGGGCGATCCGGCGCGTGCGTCCAGGACGCCTCGCAGAGGAACACGTCGGCGTCGCGGGCCAACTCGACGAGCTGATCGCAGACCCCGGTGTCACCGCTGTACACGAACGAGGCGCCGCTGGGATCGGTGATCCGCAGGCCATAGGACTCGGTGGGGTGCGCGACCACTCGCGGCGTGACGCGCAGGGCACCGATGTCGACCGCCTCGCCGTCGACCCAGTGCCGGACGTCGAAGATGTCCGAACAGTCGTCGATTTCACCGCCGTAGGGTGACGACGCGGCGCCCAGCCGCGACCAGGTGTCGCTCGGTCCGTACAGCATCGCCTTGCCCAGTGGGCGGGCCGACGGATGGTAGCGGCGCCACACGAACAGGCCCGGCATATCCAGACAGTGGTCGGCATGCAGATGAGACAGGAGCACCTGTACGGAGGAGGGGTCGGCATAGCGCTGTAATGCCCCTAGCACACCCCCGCCGAAGTCGAGGACCAGCGGTGGTGTGTCTGGAGCCCGAAGCAAGTATCCCGACGCGGGCGAATCCGGCCCCACCACGCTGCCAGAGCAGCCGAGCACGGTTATTCGCACAGGCACTACTGTGCCATGCCCGGAACCACCATGAGAAAAACATCGCCGCATTGATGTGATGAGAATCTCTCCGCGGGCTAGCCGATGGGCGAGTGTTGCACCGGCCGGACGCCGCTGACGGCAGGCCCCAGGAATCGCGCCGCCAATTTGGTGAAGGCCTCGGGGTCGCCGGTAGCTTCGAAGACGCGGGTGGCCGGCGCCGCGTCGTGTGGGCGCAGCAAATCCCGTTCGGTGAGCACCCGCAGCACTTCCTTCGCGGTCTCCTCGGCACTGGAAACCAGCGTCACGTTTTCGCCCATCGCCAGCTGAATCAAGCCGGACAGCAGCGGGTAGTGCGTGCATCCCAGCACCAGCGTGTCGACCTGGGCGCGTTGCAGCGGCTCCAGATACCCCTCGGCCAGTCCCAGCACCTGACGCCCGCTCGTCACGCCGCGCTCGACGAAGTCGACGAAGCGTGGACAGGCCACCGCGGTGATCTCGGTGTCGCGGGCGGCGGCGAACGCGTCCTGGTAGGCGTGCGACGTGATGGTCGCCTGGGTACCGATGACGCCGATGCGGCCGTTGCGGGTGGTGGCGACGGCGCGGCGCACCGCGGGCAAGATCACCTCGACGACGGGCACGTCGTAGCGCTCGCGGGCATCGCGCAGGCACGCCGCCGAGGCCGTATTGCAGGCGATCACCAACGCCTTCACACCGCGGCCGACCAAGTCGTCACCGATGGCCAGCGCGTGGGCGCGGACCTCGGGGATGGTGAGCGGACCGTAGGGGCCGTTGCCGGTGTCGCCGACGTAGACGATGTCCTCGTCCGGCAGTTGGTCGATGATCGCGCGGGCCACCGTCAATCCCCCGACGCCGGAGTCGAAGACCCCGACGGGCGCTTGGGGCCCCCGACGGCAGGCAGGGGACGGTGAGCTCATGAGTGCGTGCCGGCTTTTCGCTTCGCCCTGGCCTTGCGTTCGGGAGCGGACAACAGATACGCGGCCACGACGCCGGCGATGGCGCCACACAAGTGGCCTTGCCACGACACCCCGCCGCATTGACCGAGCACCGGCATCGCGCCGATCAGCACGCCGCCGTAGACGAACAGCACCACCAGACCGATGAAGATGTCGGTAAACCTGCGCACTAATACGCCGAAAACCAGCAGAAATGCCAGCCAGCCGAAGATCAGCCCGGAGGCCCCGATGTGGTCCGTCGGCCCGCAATTGCTGCCCCAGTTGCCGATCAGCCAGGTGCCGAAGCCACCCAGGATCCAGACGATCGCGGTGGCCCACACGAACCGGGACAATCCGGCCAGCGTCATCAGAAATCCGAGCACCAACAGCGGGACGGTATTGGCTATCAGATGCTGCCAATTGGCGTGCAGCACGGGCGCGAAGATGATTCCCCACAGGCCGTCGGTCTCCAAGGGCCTGATGCCGTTGGCGTCCAGGGAATGCTTCGACAGTTGGTCGAAGAGCTCGACGAGGTAGAGCAACGCCACGAAGGTGAGGATCGTGGCCCCGCCCACCATCCAGCGCGGACGCTTGGTTGTCTGCGTCGCGGGTGTGTCCTGATGTCGCGGGCTCATGCCCATCACTGCCCTTCTAGAGCGTCTTCGGCATCGTCCAGGTTACCGGCATAGGCGCCGGTCGACAGGTACTTCCACCCGGCGTCGGCGACCACGAACGCGATGCCGGCACGCTCGCCGGCCGCGACCGCCTTGCCGGCGATGCCCGGGGCGGCGTGTAGCACCGCGCCGATCGAGATGCCCACGCAGATTCCTTCGGACTCCACCAGATCGGCGCGAATCGCCACCACGTCAGCTGTTCCCTTTCCCGAATGCACCCGGCAACGTGTCGCGATAAGTCGGTATTCCGGCGACCGACTCCGCCGCCAGCACGCCGGCCAGCACCGCACGGGCCAGGCAATCGGCCGCCGCGGCGCCCACCTCGGTCACCAGCCGCGTCTCCGGAGACATCCCGGCGGGCGCATCCGCCGGCGGTGGCACCTCGACCGCCCCGGTGGCCAACGCGAACACCGTGTCGCCGTCCAGCGGGGTGTGCGCGGGCCGGATGGTGCGGGCCAGGCCGTCGTGGGCGGCGATCGCGATGCGCCGGCACGCCGCCGAGCTCAGCGCCGCGTCGGTCGCAACCACGGCGATCGTCGTGTTGAGCGGTTCGAGCGAAGAACGCAGCTGCGCGAGCGCGTCGATCTGGTCGGCCGGTGGCGGCGTCAGCGCGAACTCCTCGATCAAGTCCGCCATCCACGGCAGCCCGGTGGCCCGGTCAACGACATCGCCGACCGAGTTCACCACGACGACTGTGCCGACGGTGACGCCGCAGGGCAGCGTCGTCGACGCCGTTCCGACACCACCCTTGAGTACGCCGGCGCGCGCCCCCACCCCGGCGCCGACCGTGCCGACGGCCATCTCGGCGCCCGCGGCCTCGCACGCGGCGTGGCCGAATTCGGCCGTCGGCCGGCAGGCCCAGCCGCCGACCGGCAGGTCGAAGATCACCGCGCCCGGCACGATGGGCACCACGCCGCCATCCATCGCCAGGCCTCGCTCGTGTTCCTCCAGCCAGCGCATGACGCCGTCGGCGGCCGCCAAACCGTAGGCACTGCCGCCGGCGAGCAGCACCGCGTCGATGAACCGCACCGTGTTGGCCGGGTCCAGCAGATCAGTCTCGCGCGTCCCAGGCGCGCCGCCGCGGCAATCGACCGCGCCGACGGTCCCCGGCGGTGTCAGCACGACGGTGACGCCGCTGGCCCACCCGGCACCCATGGACGCGTCGGGGTCCAGCCGCTGGTAGTGGCCCACGCGAATGCCGCCGACGTCGGTGAGCGAGTTCATCCGGTCGGCCATCAAGATGACCGGTGCCCCATCAGCACCAGGACCAGGTATTCCTGCAGGACGGTCAGCCACTGGTAGACGTCGAAATGCGTGGCCATCGGATGTTCGGTCGGCAGCCGTTCCGGCCCGTCCGGCCCGATCTCGAGCATGACCCCCAGCGCCAGCCGAATGTCGTTGACGGCCGATATCCAGGCATTCGCCTGGTCCTCGGACAGCTCGAACCGTCCACCGCTTTCCGGAACCGTGCCCAATAACTGCTGTGCCGCAACACGTTTGGCGTCGATGATCTCCGGCTCGTGCAGACTGCGCAGCGCGGCGTTGAGACCTTCGGGCGTCTCGGTCCCGCCGGCCGAGGCGTCCTCGTCGTCCGTTCGGTAGAAATCGGGCAGCAGCCGCCGCAGCGTCGGATCCCCGGGAGGTTCCGAATTTCCGGTCTTGATGCCAGTGATTTCCTCGAGTTCGTCTGGCGGCGAAGCTGATTCGCGTTCGTCGAGCAAGTCGATCAGCGCGTTGACCATGTTCTTGAGCAGGTCGGCCTCATGCGGAGCCAAGGACGAACGGAAACGGGGGCCGTCGGCGGTCTCGACCCGCTTCCATTTGCGCACCAGAAATCCCGTATACCCGCGAATCTCAGCGGTCCTGCTGCAACGTCGCCCACAAACCGGCGGCGTGCAGCTTGGACACGTCGACTTCCATTGACTCCCGGCTACCGGCCGACACCACGGCCCTGCCTTCGTTGTGCACCTGCAGCATCAGCTTGGTGGCATGCGGCTCGCTGTAGCCGAACAACTTCTGGAATACATACGTCACGTATGTCATCAAATTGACGGGATCGTCCCACACGATGGTGACCCAAGGACTGGCCGTGACCTCCACCGGAGCGGACTCGCGCTGCCCGGTGGTGCCGGGCTTGGTGGGCGCTGACGCAGCAACCATGGCCTCCAGGATACCGAGAGACCGGCTGCCCGCAGTCAGCCGTTACCGTTGGGAGAATGAACGAGCCGGCCTTAGCTGGGCTGTTGACCGACAAGTACGAGTTAACGATGCTGGCAGCGGCGCTGCGCGACGGTGCCGCCGAGCGCCGGACCACATTCGAACTGTTCGCCCGCCGGCTTCCGCAGGGGCGGCGGTATGGCGTGGTCGCGGGCACCGGTCGTTTGCTGGAAGCTTTGCCGCAGTTCAGATTCGACGACGAGGCGTGCCAGTTGCTCGCGCAATTCCTCGACCCTGACACCTTGCGTTATCTCCGCGATTTCCGGTTCACCGGCGACATCGACGGTTACGCCGAAGGCGAGCTGTATTTTCCCGGCTCTCCGGTGCTGACGGTGCGCGGCAGCTTCGCCGAATGCGTGGTGCTCGAAACGCTGGCGCTGTCGATCTTCAACCACGACACGGCTATCGCGTCCGCGGCGGCGCGGATGGTCAGTGCGGCCGGCGGACGCCCGCTGATCGAGATGGGATCACGCCGAACCCACGAACGCGCCGCCGTCGCCGCGGCGCGTGCCGCCTACATCGCCGGTTTCGCCGCGTCATCCAACCTGGAAGCCGAGCGTCGCTACGGAGTACCCACCGAAGGCACCGCCGCGCACGCATTCACCATGCTGCACACCGGCGAAGACGGGCCCGACGAGCTCGCGGCATTTCGCGCTCAGGTCGACGCGCTGGGCGTGGGCACCACGCTGCTGGTCGACACCTACGACGTGACGACTGGGGTGGCCAATGCCGTGGCCGCCGCCGGGGCGACGCTCGGGGCGGTGCGGCTGGACTCCGGCGAACTCGGAGTGCTGGCCCGCCAGGTGCGCGAGCAGCTCGACCAGCTGGGCGCTACGCGCACCCGCATCGTCGTGTCCGGCGATCTCGACGAGTTCTCCATCGCCGCGCTGCGTGCCGAGCCGGTGGACAGCTACGGCGCCGGCACGTCGGTAGTGACCGGCTCCGGTGCCCCGACCGCGGGCATGGTCTACAAGCTGGTCGAAGTGGACGGCATACCAGTGCAGAAACGCAGCAGCCACAAGGAATCCCACGGCGGCCACAAGGAAGCGCTGCGACTGTCCCGCCCGACCGGCACGATTACCGAAGAGGTCGTCTATCCGGCCGGCAATCCACCCCCGACCACCGAACCGTTCCGGGTGCTGACCATCCCGCTGGTCCGGGGCGGCGAGGTGGTGGCCGGCGCCGACCACGCGGCCCTGGCCGCCGCCCGGGAACTGGCGGCGTCCGGCCTGCACAGCCTGCCGTGGGAGGGCCTGAAGTTGGCACACGGCGACCCGGCGATTCCAACGGTGCATATCGCCGTCTGATCATCGGGTTCCGATAACGTGACATAGCCGTCGAACCAAGGGAGTCATCACGCCAGACGTCTCTGCGTCCGTGCCCGAGCTGCTGGGCATCGCCGTGGCCGCGCTCGGCGGCAGCGAACGCGCCGGCCAACAGGAGATGGCCATCGCGGTCGCGCGGGCATTCGAAACCGGTGAGCACCTTGCCGTGCAGGCAGGCACCGGAACCGGCAAATCGCTGGCATACCTGATTCCCGCGATGGTGCACGCCATCGCCGACGAGACACCGGTCGTGGTCTCCACGGCAACGATCGCCCTGCAGCGTCAACTTGTCGATCGCGACTTGCCGCGGCTGGCCGATTCACTGGCCGACACGCTCCCGCATTCGCCGCGGTTCGCATTGCTCAAGGGGCGGCGAAACTACCTGTGCCTGAACAAAATCCACAACGGCGCCAGCGATGAGCCGGACGGCGACGAAGAACGGCCACAAGAGGAGCTCTTCAACCCGATGGCGGCCAGCGCCCTGGGCCGCGACGTGCAGCGACTCACCGCCTGGGCCTCGACGACCGACTCGGGTGACCGTGACGATCTCAAACCCGGTGTGCCAGAGCGATCCTGGTCCCAGGTCAGCGTCTCCGCGCGGGAATGCCTCGGTGTGGCCCGCTGCCCGTTCGGCACGGAGTGCTTTTCCGAACGCGCCCGCGGCCGCGCCGGCGTGGCGGATGTCGTCGTCACCAATCACGCCCTGCTGGCCATCGATGCCGTCTCCGAATCGACAGTGCTGCCCGAACATTCGCTGCTGGTGGTCGACGAAGCGCACGAGCTGGTCGACCGGGTGACGTCGGTGGCCACCGCGGAGCTGACGTCGGCCGGCCTTGGTGTCGCCGCGCGGCGGATCACCCGATTGGTGAATCCGGAGTTGATCCAGCGCCTGGAAGCGACGACCGCCACCTTCGCCGCGGCCATCCATGACGCCACACCGGGCCGTATCGACCACCTCGACGACGAGATGGCGACCTATCTGAGGGCGCTGCGCGACGTGGCCGGCGCGGCGCGGTCCGACATCGACACCACCAGCGACGCGAAGGCAGCCGCGGCGCGCGCGGAAGCCGTTGCGGCACTGAGCGAGATCACCGATACCGCGTCGCGGATCCTGACGTCGTTCGGGCCCGCGATCCCCGATCGCACCGAAGTGGTCTGGCTGGACCACGAGGACGTCCGGGGTTCACCGCGACCCGTGCTACGGGTGGCACCGCTGACGGTGGCCGGCTTGCTGCGCAACCACGTGTTCACGCGGTCGACGACCGTGCTGACCTCGGCCACGCTGACGGTCGGCGGTTCCTTCGACGCGATGGCCTCGGCGTGGGGCCTGACCGGACCCGACGAAAGCACGGCCTACCCGTCATGGCGTGGCCTCGACGTCGGCTCGCCGTTCCACCACGCCAAGGCCGGAATCCTCTATGTGGCAGCGCATCTCCCGCCGCCGGGGCGCGACGGCACCGGCTCGGCCGAGCAGCTCACCGAGATCGCCGAACTGATCACCGCCGCCGGCGGGCGCACCCTGGGCCTGTTCTCGTCGATGCGCGCCGCGCGGGCCGCCGCCGACGCCATGCGCGAACGGCTGTCCACGCCGGTGCTGTGTCAGGGCGACGACAGCACCTCGGCTTTGGTCGAACAGTTCAGCGCCGACGTCCAGACCTCGCTGTTCGGCACGCTGTCGCTGTGGCAGGGCGTCGACGTGCCGGGGCCGTCGCTGTCGTTGGTGCTGATCGACCGCATCCCGTTCCCGCGGCCGGACGACCCGCTGCTGGGTGCGCGACAGCGGGCGGTGGCCGCTCGCGGCGGCAACGGCTTCATGGCCGTCGCGGCCAGCCATGCGGCGCTGTTGCTGGCGCAAGGTTCGGGCCGGCTGCTGCGCCGCGTCACCGACCGTGGCGTGGTGGCAGTCCTCGACTCGCGAATGGCCACCGCCGGCTACGGCGGCTACCTGCGCGCGTCGCTGCCGCCGTTTTGGCAGACCACCAACGCCGCACAGGTCCGCGGCGCGCTGGAACGGCTGCGCGTCACGCCGGACGACCTGTCCGCCTGACCCGGGCTATCCGGCCAGGGCGACCAGGCCGAGCTCGCTGCCGGCCGCGAGCATCGGGTGATGCGGCAGCACCCGGACGGTGTATCCGACCGCGCCCGCCACCGGTAGCGAGGTCGTCGTCGAGAAGACCTGGTTACCGCCTTCGGCGGTGCCGGTGTACGACATTTCGACGGTGACCGGGTCCTCCAGCGCATCGCCGGAATCGACCCGACCGACCACCGCCTCGACGGTGACCTCGTCGGGCGCGAGACCGGCCAGCTGTACGGTCGCGGTCAGGGTGAGCTTCGAGCCGAGCACCGGAGTATCGGGCAAGCCGGTGGAGTCGACGTCGGTGATCTGGACCTTGGGCCACGCCTGCTCGGCGCGTCGCCGGTAGTCGGCCAGCTCACGCGCGGCGCCGAACGCGCCGTCACCGCTGTCGGCGATGGTCTTGCGCAGCGACTGCGCCGCCGGCAAGTAGTACTGCTCGACGTAGTCGCGCACCATCCGCGAGGCCAGCACCTTGGGGCCGAGCGTTTGCACGGTGTGCCGCACCATTTCGATCCAGCGCGGCGGCACCCCGTGTTCATTGCGCTCGTAGAACTTCGGCGCCACCGCTCGGTCGAGCAGGTCGTAGAGGGCGACGGACTCCAGCAGGTCGCGACGCGCCTCGTCGCTGACCCCGTCGGCCGACGGTATCTCCCAACCGTTTTCGCCGTCGTACCACTCGTCCCACCAGCCGTCACGAATGGACAGGTTCAGCCCGCCGTTGAGCGCGCTCTTCATTCCCGAAGTGCCACAAGCCTCCAGCGGCCGCAGCGGGTTGTTCAGCCAGACGTCGCAGCCCCAATACAGCACCCGGGCCATCGACATGTCGTAGTCGGGTAAAAACGCGATGCGGTGGCGCACCTCGGGCCGGTCTGCGAAGCGCACCACTTGCTGGATCAAGGCCTTACCCCCGTCGTCGGCCGGGTGTGACTTGCCGGCGACGATGAGCTGGATCGGCCGTTCGTCGCTAAGCAGCAGTTGTTCGAGGCGCTCGGGATCGCTCAGCATCAGCGTCAACCGCTTGTACGTCGGCACCCGTCGAGCGAACCCGACAGTGAGCACATCTGGATCGAAAGCCGTTGCAATCCAACCCAATTCAGCATCCGATGCGCCACGCTCCAGCCACGAGCGACGCAGCCGCCGCCGAACGTCGTCTACCAACAGCGATCGCAGCTGGGAACGGATCCACCACAGATGGCCGGGGTCGACTTTCTGCAGTCGCAGCCACACGCCCGGGTCGCTGAACGAGTCCGACCCGGCCAGCTCGTGGCCCAGCTGCAGCCATTGCGGCGCCGCCCAGGTGCGCGCGTGCACCCCGTTGGTGATCGATCCGATCGGCACCTCGGCCCGGTCGAATCCCGGCCAGAGCTCGTTGAACATCGCCCGGCTCACCCGGCCGTGTAGTAGCGAGACACCATTGGCACGTTGTGCGAGCCGTAAGCCCATGTGCGCCATATTGAATTTGGTCTCATCGTCCTCGGCGCCGAGCGCGATCACCCGATCGATCGGCACACCCGGCAGCAACGCGGGCTCCTGATCGTCGAGGTCCTCGTCGGAGTAGTCGTCGAAGTAGAGCCGCACCATGTCGACCGGGAAGCGGTCGATGCCGGCGGGCACCGGCGTGTGGGTGGTGAACACCGTGCTGGACCGCACCACCGTCAGGGCGGTGTCGAAGTCCAACCCCGGGTCGGTGATCAGTTCGCGAATGCGTTCCACGCCGAGGAACCCGGCGTGCCCCTCGTTCATGTGGAACACCTCGGGCGCGGGCAGACCCTCGATCGCGGTGAACGCGCGGATGGCACGCACCCCACCGATGCCGGCCAGGATCTCCTGGCGCATCCGGTGTTCCTGGTCGCCGCCGTACAGACGGTCGGTGACGCTGCGCAGTTCGTGCTCGTTCTCGGGGACGTCGGAATCCAGCAGGAGCAGCGGAACCCGGCCCACCTGTGCCACCCAGATCCGCGCGGACAGCCGCGCGGAGTCGGGCAGCGTCAGTTCGACCAGCGCCGGATCCCCGGCGGCATCGGTGAGCAAGCGCAGCGGGAGCCCTTGCGGATCCAGGGACGGATAGGTCTCGTTTTGCCAGCCTTCCGCGGTCAGCGACTGCCGGAAGTATCCGGAGCGGTAGTAGAGGCCGACGGCGATCAGCGGGACGCCCAGATCGGACGCGGACTTGAGGTGATCACCGGCAAGGATGCCCAGGCCGCCCGAGTAATTGGGCAGCACCTCGGCAACGCCGAACTCCATCGAGAAGTACGCGATACCGGTCGGCATCGCGATCCCGTCCTGCTGCTGTTGCTGGTACCAGAGCGGACGGCTCAGGTAGTCGTTCAAGTCGGCGGACAGCTCGTCGAGCCAGCGCAGGAACTCTTCGTCGAGCGCTAACTCATCGAGACGCGCGGGGTTGACCGCGCCCAGCAGCGCCACCGGATCCTTTCCGCAATTGGCCCACAGCGTGGGATCAATGCTCGCGAATAAGTCTTGCGTGGCTTTGTCCCAGGACCATCGCAAATTGATGGACAGCTGTTCGAGTGCGGCAAGGCGCTCGGGCAGGTGGGCGCGGACGGTAAACCGACGGAGGGCTTTCACACATGACCACCTTACTGACGATCGCCGGGCTCGCAGGTTGAGTGTCGACCGTTCGCCGTCGCGCGTGTGTGACCAGACACTAGGGTGGGTACGGGTAGTTACTGGGGCCGCAAAGACGCTTCCCCGGTACAGGAACTTTCCCCACGAGACGATGTTTCTTCAGACGGCAGGTAGTCCGCGACGCAGCAAAATCCGCGGTTTGCCCGCAAACAATCGGATGGAACGGAGTGGTGGTGCCCGGTCGTGTCGAGATCGATAACGTCGCGCCCGTCGTTTCCTGCGGCGCATACCCCGCCAAGGCGGTGGTCGGAGAGACGGTCCCCGTCAGCGCCGCGGTTTGGCGAGAAGGCCACGACGCGGTGGCGGCAACCCTGGTAGTGCGCTACCTGGGGCCGCGCTATCCGCAGGTGACGGAGACCCGCCGGGTCACCGCGGTCCAGGCACCCGAAAAGCTGGCGTCGCCGCTGGACGGCAAGCCTGCCGAGCGGGTCAAACCGCTGCAGCTGCCGATGACGATGGGCCTGGAGCCTTACGTTTTCCATGGTCAATTCACCCCCGACCGGGTTGGGCTGTGGACCTACCGCGTGGACGGCTGGGGCGACCCGATCCACACCTGGCGGCACGGACTGCTTGCCAAGCTGGACGCCGGCCAAGGCGAAAAGGAATTGTCCAACGATCTACTGGTGGGTGCCGCGCTGTTCGGGCGCGCCGCGACCGGAGTCCCGCGTGCGAATCGCGATCCGCTGCTGGCTGCCGCGGCGGCGCTGCGGGCCCCCGGCGATCCGGTGACGCGCAGCGCGCTTGCGCTGGCTCCCGACATCGAGGAGATCCTGGACAGCTATCCGCTGCGGGAAATCGTCACCCGCGGCGAGCAGTACGGGGTATGGGTGGATCGGCCGCTGGCCCGGTTCGGCTCGTGGTATGAGATGTTTCCGCGTTCGACCGGCGGCTGGGATACCGACGGAAACCCCGTGCACGGCACCTTTGCCACGGCAGCCGCGGATCTTCCGCGCATCGCCGACATGGGATTCGACGTCGTGTACCTGCCGCCGATTCATCCGATCGGCAAGGTACATCGCAAGGGGCGCAACAACTCCCCCACCGCCGCTCCGACAGATGTGGGATCTCCCTGGGCAATTGGGAGCGACGAGGGCGGCCACGACGCGATCCACCCGGAGCTGGGCACCATCGACGACTTCGACAGATTCGTTGCCGCGGCACGCGATCTGGGCATGGAAGTCGCCCTGGATCTGGCTCTGCAGTGCGCCCCGGATCACCCCTGGGCGCGTGACCACCGGCGGTGGTTCACCGAGTTGCCGGACGGCACCATCGCTTACGCGGAGAACCCGCCGAAGAAATACCAGGACATCTATCCGATCAACTTCGACAACGATCCCGCCGGCCTTTACGACGAAGTACTGCGCGTGGTCCGACACTGGATTGACCACGGCGTCAAGTTCTTTCGGGTCGACAACCCGCACACCAAGCCGCCCGACTTCTGGGCATGGCTGATCGCTGCGGTCAAAGACACCGATCCCGACGTGCTGTTCCTGTCCGAGGCGTTCACCCCGCCGGCCCGCCAGTACGGACTGGCCAAACTCGGCTTCACGCAGTCGTACAGCTACTTCACCTGGCGCACCGCCAAATGGGAACTCACCGAATTCGGCAACGACATTTCCGCGCTCGCCGACTTCCGGCGCCCAAACCTGTTCGTCAACACCCCCGACATCCTGCACGCCATCCTGCAGCACAACGGCCCGGGCATGTTCGCCATCCGCGCTGTGCTGGCGGCCATGATGAGTCCGGCCTGGGGCGTCTACTCAGGCTACGAGCTGTTCGAGCATCGCGCCGTACGCGAGGGCAGCGAAGAATACCTCGACTCGGAGAAGTACGAATTGCGTCCTCGCGACTACGCCGCCGCGCTCGCCGAGGGCAGGTCGCTCGAGCCGTTCCTCGGTCTTCTCAACGCAATTCGCCGAGTCCATCCCGCACTGCAGCAGCTGCGCACCATCTATTTCCACGGCGTCGACAACGATGCGTTACTGGCCTTCAGCAAGTTCGACCCGGCCACCGGAGACTGCGTGTTGGTGGTGGTGACGCTCAACGCATTCGGGCCCGAGGAAGGCACGGTGTGGTTAGACATGGCGGCATTGGGTATGGAGCCCTTTGAGCGGTTTTGGGTGCGCGATGAGATAACCGGCCAGGAATTTCAGTGGGGGCAGTCAAATTACGTTCGCATTGATCCCGGGCAGGCTGTCGCCCACATCATCAATATGCCACTCATCCCGCAGGAATCTCGAAACACGTTGCTGCGCAGGAGGTAGAAGGGCCCGGAAGGGGATACAAGCATGAGTCGAACCGAGAGCCGAATCGATCAACCCGCCAGCACGCACCTGGCGCCCGACCCGGGCGACCTGGCCCGCCTGGTGGCCGGCACCCATCACAACCCACATAGCGTCCTGGGCGCTCACGAGTACGGCGACCACACGGTCATCCGGGCCTTCCGCCCGCATGCGCAGGAAGTCGTCGCGCTCGTCGGTGACGACGAGTTCTCGCTGCAGCACCTCGAATCCGGCTTGTTCGCCGTCGCGCTGCCGTTCGCGAACCTGATCGACTACCGACTGCGGGTGGACTACGGCTCCGGCGCATACGTCACCGCCGACGCCTACCGCTTCCTGCCCACGCTGGGCGAGATCGACCTGCACCTGTTCTCCGAGGGCCGGCACGAGCGACTCTGGGAAGTCCTCGGTGCCCATCCCCGCTCGTTCACCACGGCCGACGGCGTGGTCAACGGCGTGTCGTTCGCCGTGTGGGCGCCTAACGCCGAAGGCATCAGCTTGATTGGCGAATTCAACGGCTGGACCGGCACCGAAGCTCCGATGCGGGTGCTGGGCTCCACCGGGGTGTGGGAGTTGTTCTGGCCCGGATTCCCGACGGACGGTCTGTACAAGTTCCGCGTGCATGGCGCCGACGGCGTTGTTACCGAACGGGCCGACCCGTTCGCCTTCGCCACCGAGGTGCCACCGCACACCGCGTCGCGGGTGACGACGAGCAAATACACCTGGACCGACGAAGAGTGGATGACCCAGCGCGCGCAGCGCAATCCGGTGTTCGAGCCGATGAGCACCTACGAGGTGCATCTCGGCTCGTGGCGACCGGGGCTGACCTACCGCCAACTCGCTACTGATCTGACGAATTATGTTGTCGAGCACGGGTTTACCCATGTCGAGCTGCTGCCGGTGGCCGAGCATCCCTTCGCCGGATCATGGGGCTATCAGGTCACGTCGTACTACGCGCCGACATCGCGATTCGGCGCGCCGGATGATTTTCGGGGGCTCGTCGATGCGCTGCACCAGGCGGGCATCGGCGTCATCGTGGACTGGGTCCCGGCTCACTTCCCCAAGGACGCATGGGCGTTGGGTCGCTTCGACGGCACTCCACTTTACGAGCATTCCGACCCCAATCGCGGCGAACAACTCGACTGGGGCACCTACGTTTTCGACTTCGGTCGCCGCGAGGTACGCAACTTCCTGGTCGCCAACGCGTTGTACTGGCTCGAGGAATACCACATCGACGGCTTACGGGTGGACGCCGTGGCGTCGATGCTCTACCTGGATTACTCGCGCCCCGAGGGCGGCTGGACACCCAACATCTACGGCGGACGAGAAAACCTCGAAGCGGTGCAGTTCCTGCAGGAGATGAACGCCACGGCCCACAAGGCCGCGCCGGGTATCGTCACGATTGCCGAGGAGTCGACGTCGTGGCCCGGCGTAACGCGGCCGACTACCCTTGGCGGCCTGGGCTTTTCGATGAAGTGGAACATGGGCTGGATGCACGACACGCTCGACTACATCAGCCGCGACCCGATCTACCGCAGCTTCCACCACCACGAGATGACGTTCTCGATGCTGTATGCGTTCAGCGAGAACTACGTGCTGCCGCTCAGCCACGACGAGGTGGTGCACGGCAAGGGCACGCTGTGGGGCCGGATGCCGGGCAACAATCACGTCAAAGCTGCGGGGCTGCGCAGCCTGCTCGCCTATCAGTGGGCCCATCCCGGCAAGCAATTGCTGTTCATGGGACAGGAATTCGGCCAGCGCGCCGAATGGTCCGAGCAGGGCGGTTTGGACTGGTGGCAGCTCGACGAGCAAGGCTTCTCCAACGGGGTGCTGCGTTTCGTGCGCGACCTCAACGCCATCTACCGCGACCATGCTGCCTTGTGGAGCCGCGACACCACGCCCGAAGGCTATTCCTGGATCGACGCCAACGATTCCGGCAACAACGTGCTGAGCTTCCTGCGTTATGGCAAGGACGGCTCGGTAATGGCTTGCGTATTCAATTTCGCGGGCGCGGAGCACAGCGGCTACCGGCTCGGCCTGCCCACCGCGGGCCGCTGGCGCGAGGTGCTCAACACCGATGCGACGGACTACAACGGCTCCGGGATAGGCAATCTCGGCGGTGTCGACGCCACCGACGACCCGTGGCACGGCCGCCCGGCCTCGGCGCTGCTGGTGTTGCCGCCCACGTCGGCCCTGTGGCTGGAACCCGAGTAATCAGTACAGCGCGTTGGCGAGGTTTCGCCGACCGACGATGACCTCAGTGTCGGCGGGGTCGAAGAGTTCGAACAATTCGATCAGCCGGGTTCGCACTTGGGTGCGCTCATCTCCAGATGTGCTGCGCACCAACGTGGTCAAGCGCTCGAACGCCGCGCTCACATCCTGGTTGAGGATTTGCACATCGGCTGCCGCGAAGGCGGCTTCGATGTCGCCTGGAGCGGCGTCGGCGACGGCCACCGCATCGGGACGTTGTGCGGTTGCGCGCGTGAGGAAGTCGATCTGGCGGATCGCGGCCTTCGCCTCGACACTGTCGGGGTTGGTATCCAGCAACGCCTGATAGGACTGCTTGGCCGCCTCGAAGTCACCGGCCTCGAGCTGCTGGCGGGCTTGGGCCAACTCCGGATCGACTTCCTCATCGTCGTCGGAACCGGTTGCACCCTTTAGCTTTCCGGCCGTCGCCGACAGCAGTTGGTCCAGCCAGTTACGCAACTGATCGGCGGGCTGTACGCCTTGGAAGCTGGACAGCGGCTGCCCGGCGGCCAGGGCGACGACGGTGGGGACCGCTTCGACGCCGAAAATCTGGGCCACCCTGGGCGCCACGTCGACGTTGACCGTCGCCAGCGACCACTTGCCGTCGTCCTCGGCGGCCAGACCGGCCAGCGTGTCGACCAACTGCACGCAGGCCTCGCTGCGCGGCGACCACAACGCGACCACGACGGGGACTTCGTCGGAACGGACCAGCACTTCGGCTTCGAAATTGGCCTCGGTGACCTCGGTGGTCCCCGGCCCCGCCGGGGTTGACGGGCCGGGCGCACCACCGGCTGAAGCGCTCTGCTGAGCACGCTGCTTAAGACCGGACAGGTCGACCGCACCAGCCAGCGCGGGCCCGATCGGTGATCTCGGACGCGTCACGCCGTCAAGTCTGTCATGCGCGCCGACTTGCGAGCCACCCGGTGGCACGGGCGCTCCGCCACTGGGGAATTCGGTCCGGAGATCGGCGCCGTGATCAGCCCCGGTCGGCTCGTATGAGCAAAATCACAACGATCCCCGAAAGTGGGGTTCTAGCAACGCTGACCGGTGGTCAGCCCCGTTAGCCGGCCCGCAGGATCAGTGCGTCGCCCTGGCCGCCGGCTCCACACAGCGCCGCAACCCCGTAACCCGAGCCACGGCGCGCCAGTTCCAGCGCCACGTGCAGCGTGATCCGGGCGCCCGACATGCCGATGGGGTGTCCCACCGCGATCGCACCGCCGTTGACGTTGACGATCTCGGGGTTGACCCCGAGTTCGCGCGTGGAGGCCAGCGCCACCGCCGCGAACGCCTCGTTGATCTCCACCACGTCGAGCTGGTCAACCGAGATGCCCTCGCGGTCGAGTGCCTTCTTGATCGCGTTGGCCGGCTGCGATTGCAGTGTCGAGTCGGGCCCCGCCACGACGCCGTGAGCGCCGATCTCGACCAGCCACGACAGCCCCAGCTCCTGCGCCTTGTCCTTGTTCATCACCACGACCGCGGCGGCCCCGTCGGAGATCTGCGACGCCGTGCCCGCGGTGATGGTGCCGTCGCGGCGAAATGCCGGTTTCAGACCGGCGAGCGACTCCGCGGTGGTGTTTGCCCGAATTCCCTCGTCCTCGCTGAACTGCAGCGGATCGCCTTTGCGCTGCGGGATGTTCACGGGCACCACTTCGTCGGTGAAGACGCCGTCTTTCCATGCCGCGGCCGCCTTTTGATGCGACTGCGCAGCGAACTCGTCCTGCTCGGCGCGGGTGAACTTGTCGACGTCGTTGCGCTGCTCGGTGAGGGCGCCCATCGGCTGGTCGGTGAACACGTCGTGCAGGCCGTCGTAGGCCATGTGGTCGAGCACCGTCACGTCGCCGTACTTGTAGCCGGCACGGCTGTCCATCAGCAAATGGGGTGCCTTCGTCATCGACTCCTGGCCACCGGCTATCACCACGTCGAACTCCCCGGCGCGAATCAGCTGGTCAGCGAGCGCAATGGCGTCGATGCCGGACAGGCACATCTTGTTGATGCTTAGCGACGGCACGTCCCAGCCAATGCCGGCCGCTACCGCGGCCTGGCGTGCGGGCATCTGGCCGGCCCCGGCGGTCAGCACCTGGCCCATGATCACGTACTCCACCGCAGAGGCCGGGACGTTGGCCTTCTCCAGCGCACCGGCGATCGCGATCGCACCCAGATCACTGGCCGAAAAATCCTTCAGCGAACCCATCAACTTGCCGATCGGGGTCCGCGCTCCAGCAACGATCACCGATGTCGTCATAACAACCTCCTAGCGACGCATGGACGGCCCGTTCGGCCGCCCCGAGAAGCGCAATCTTTGCCGCCAGGTTACCTTTATGTGATGACGACCGATCAAGTTGACGCCCGTCAGTTGCTGGCCACCTCGCTGGTGACGGCGATCGATCACGTCGGCATCGCAGTCGCCGACCTCGACGCAGCCATCGCCTGGTACCACGACACCCTCGGCATGATCCTGGTGCATGAGGAAGTCAACGAGGACCAGGGAATTCGCGAAGCAATGCTGTCGGTGCCCGGCGCGAACGGCGGCCCGGCGCAGATCCAGTTGATGGCCCCGATCGACGAGTCCTCGACGATCGCGAAATTCCTCGACAAGCGCGGACCGGGCATCCAGCAGCTGGCCGTCCGGGTCAGCGACCTCGACGCCCTCTGCGAGCAACTGAGCGCACAGGGCGTTCGGCTGGTCTACGAGGCTCCTCGCCGCGGCACAGCGAACTCGCGGATCAACTTCATCCACCCCAAGGACGGCGGCGGGGTGCTGATCGAGTTGGTCGAGCAGGCTTCCTAGCCGCGCACCAAGTTCACGACCACTTTCGGGTCGGGCCGCGGTTTGCCCGGTTGGTCCAGCACGGCGTGTGCCAATGCCGTCGATCGTCTTCTCTGGTTTGCGGCCCACCTCCGGCTGAGTCCGCCGGCCACACCACCAGATGCGCTACGCCGGAACGGATTTCGTGATCGCAGCCGGGGCAACGGTAGGTCTTGACGGCACGCGCACCCGCCACCGGGCGCACTTCGTAGTCGTGACCATCCGGCCCGGTTTCCACCCGACGCAAGGCCGGTGACAGCGAGGGCAGCTGTTGCCGGCGTGGCGGTGTGCGGCGTCGAGCCATGCCGGCAAGTCTAATCGGGCAATTCAGAACAGCCGGTACTCGTCGCTGTCCATTCCCCGCATCTTGTCGTAATCCAATGTGAGGCAACGAATCCCGCGATCGGTGGCTAAAGTTCGCGCCTGAGGTTTAATCTGCTGCGCGGCGAACACTCCCTTGACCGGCGCGAGAACGCTGTCGCGGTTCAGCAATTCGAGGTAGCGGGTGAGCTGCTCTACGCCGTCGATCTCGCCGCGGCGCTTGATCTCCACCGCAACCGAGCCACCCTGCTCGTCGCGGCATAGCAAATCGACGGGCCCGATCGCCGTCATGTACTCGCGACGGACCAACGTATATCCCTCACCCAGCAGCTGGACGTGTTCGGCGAGCAATGCCTGCAGGTGGGCTTCCACGCCGTCTTTGACCAACCCGGGATCGACGCCCAGATCGTGGCTGGAGTCGTGCTCGATCTCCTCGACGGTGATGCGCAGCTGTTCGCCCGCCTTGTTCTCGACCACCCATACCGCCGTCTCACCATTGACCTCGTCGGTCAACCAGCACGGCGGACTCATCCAGTTCAACGGCTTGTATGCGCGATCGTCGGCATGCACGCTGACCGATCCATCGGCCTTGAAGAGCAACAACCTACGCGCCGACGGCAGATGCGCCGTGAGCCGGCCAACATAGTCGACGGTGCATTGGGCGATCACTAGACGCACCCGACTCACCTTAGAGCGTCGTCAACGAATTAGGCTGGCGCCACCATGTCGGCCAACAAGACCTTGGCGCAACGCTTGGGCCGGGTGCTCGAGACGGTGACACGTCAGAGCGGCCGGCTGCAAGAGACGCCTGCCTATGGTTCGCTGCTGCTCGGCCGGGTGTCCGAGAGCCAGGCCCGCCGCCGGGTGCGAATCCAGCTCATTCTCACCGTCTTCATCCTCGCGACGAACCTGATCGGGATCGGCGTGGCCGTGCTGCTGCTGGCCGTCGCGTTGCCGTCGCCCAGTGTCTTCAGCGACGCGCCGCGGTGGATCACCTTCGCCGTCGCGCCCGGATACATCGCCGTCGCGCTGGCGCTCGGGGCCTACTGGATCACCCACCGGACGATGGCCGCCCTGCGCTGGGCGATCGAGGAGCGCAAGCCCACCCTTGACGACGAACGCAACACCTTCCTGGCCCCGTTCTGGCTCGCGATCGGGGTGCTCATTCTCTGGGGCATTGGCACGGCATTGCTGACGACGCTCTACGGGTTGACCAACACACTGTTCATCCCGATCGTGGGTTTCTCGGTGGGGATCTGCGGGATTCTGGTGGCCACCGCGAGCTACCTGTTCACCGAGTTCGCCCTGCGACCGGTGGCCGCCCAAGCTCTCGAGGCCGGACGAGCCCCGCAGCGGCTGGCGCCGGGCATCATGGGCCGGACCCTGACCGTCTGGCTGCTGAGCTCCGGTGTCCCGGTGCTGGGCATCGCGCTGATCGCGTTCTTCGCTCTGGTGCTGGGAAATCTTTCCGAGACCCAACTCAGCGTGGCGGTGCTGATCGTCTCGAGTGCGGCGCTGACCTTCGGGTTCGTGCTGATGTGGATCCTGTCCTGGCTGACCGCGACACCCGTGCGAGTAGTGCGTGCGGCACTCAAGCGGGTCGAGCAGGGCGATCTGCGAGGTGATCTGGTGGTGTTCGACGGCACCGAGCTCGGCGAGCTGCAGCGCGGTTTCAACGCGATGGTCGACGGGCTGCGCGAGCGAGAACGCGTGCGCGATCTGTTCGGCCGCCACGTCGGGCGCGAGGTCGCCCTGGCCGCCGAACGCGATAAACCGAAACTGGGCGGGGAAGAACGCCACGTCGCCGTCGTGTTCATCGACATCGTCGGCTCCACACAACTGGTGACCAGCCAACCGCCCGCCGAAGTCGTTCAGGTACTCAACCGGTTCTTCGCGATCGTGGTCGAGGAAGTCGACCGACACCACGGACTGGTCAACAAGTTCGAAGGCGACGCATCGCTGGCCATCTTCGGCGCTCCGAATCACCTCGACTGTCCCGAAGACGATGCGCTGGCCGCGGCACGCGCCATCTGCAAACGGATGGCGGCCGAAATGCCTGAGCTCGAGGCCGGCATCGGTGTGGCGGCGGGCCAGGTCGTCGCCGGCAACGTCGGCGCCAAAGAACGGTTCGAATACACGGTGATCGGTGAACCGGTCAACGAGGCGGCCCGGCTGTGCGAGCTGGCCAAGTCACACCCGGGCCGATTGTTGGCGACTGCGGACACCGTCCAGGGTTCGAGCGAAAGCGAGTGTGCCCGTTGGTCTTTGGGTGAATCCGTGACGCTTCGCGGGCACGACCACCCCACTCGCCTGGCCTCGCCCGCATACGCCGATCAGCCCGGCGAGTAGTCCATGGCCACACTCGTCGCCATTCACGCCCACCCGGATGACGAGGTGATCCTCACCGGCGGCACGCTCGCCGGGGCGGTGGCGGCGGGGCACCGGGTAATCCTCGTCACCGCGACCGACGGACGCATGGGCGACCAGACCGACGACACGCGAATGGATGAATTGCGTTCGAGCGCCAGCATTCTCGGTGTGCACCGGGTGGAGTGCCTTGGCTATGCCGACAGTGGTTTCGGGCCGATCTTCTACCCCGATCCGCCCGGTCGGGTCAGGTTCGCGCGGGCCGAGGCCGAAGCGGCGGCACAGCAGCTGGCCGCCATACTTCGCGACGAGGACGCCCAACTGCTGCTGAGCTATCAGCGCAACGGCGGGTACGGCCACCGGGATCATGTCCAGGTCCATCACGTCGGCAAGCGCGCCGCGGAGTTGGCCGCGACGCCTCGGGTTCTCGAGGTGACGATGCCACGCGAATTACTGCGCCGCGTCGGCGATCTCTGTCGCCTGCTGCGAATCCCGGCGCCCTACGATTCCGACACGGTGCGCACCGCGTATGCCCCACAAGCAACGATCACCCACCGGATCGACGTCCGTCGGTTCGCGCGACAGAAACGAGATGCGTTCGCGGCCCACCGCTCACAAATCGGCGGCGGGCGGGGCGCGCGCTTGTTCGGTCTGCTGAAGCTACTGCCGCCCCAGGTGTTCGGACTGGTCTTCAGCCACGAATGGTTCGTCGATCCGGAGGCGCCGCCGGGCACCGTGCGCCGAAGCATCCTCGATCGCTAGGACAAACTGCGAACCCGAACCGGCACAGCCGCTTTCACCAGCGATGCCGCCAGTAGCAGGGCGAAGATCAGCAGCGTTCCCACGAACCAGACCGTGGCCGGCCAGCCGCCCACGCTGTAGACGAGTCCGCCGAACACCCCGGCCACCGACCCGCCGAGGTAGTAGCTGAACAGGTACAGCGCCGACGCCTCGGCACGATCCCGGCGCGCCACCGCGCCCACCCATCCACTGGCCACCGCGTGCGCGGCGAAGAATCCGCCGGTGAACACCGCGGTTCCGAACACGATCACGGGCAATGCGTTCGGAAGCGTCATCAGCAGGCCCGCCACCGTGATCGGCAAGGCGCCACCGAGAACCAGCGCGCGCCCCCTACGGTCGGCGAGCCGTCCCGCCGCGACCGAGGTCCAGGTGCCCACCAGGTACAGCAGGAACAACAGACCCACGATCGACGGTGCCAACTCGAACGGCGCGGCGGCCAGCCGATAGCCGAGGTAGTTGTACACGGTGACGAATCCGCCCATCAGCGTGAAGGCCAAGGCAAAAAGCTTCAACAACACCGGATTTCGCAGATGCGCGAGAAGGCTCTGCACCGTCACACGCATGCTCACCGCCTTCGGGGTAAAGAACTGGGACCGGGGCACCAGCATGGCGAACACCAGCGTGGCGACCAGCGTCGCCAACGAGCACACCAACAGCGCGACCCGCCAGTTACTAACCCCGAGCACCAGCGACGGGACGATGCGCCCCGCGCAGCCACCGATCGTCGTCCCGGCGATGTAGCGTCCCATCGCCGATCCCAACGAGGACGCATGCACTTCCTCGGCCAGAAACGCCATCGCGACGGCGGGTATCCCGGCGAGCGCGACGCCCTGCAGCGCCCGTCCGACCAGCAGAACGCCGAGCGTGGGACTGAACGGCAGCAGTAACCCGATCACGCTGGACGTGATCCCCGAGATCAGCATCACGGTGATGCGCCCGTAGCGCTCGGAGAGCACGCTTGCCGGGACGATGGACAGCGCCAGCATTCCTGTGGTGAGCGAGACAGTCAGCGCCGAGGTGGCCGGAGATATCCGGTAGTACGCCGACAACGCAGGAAGCAGCGCCTGCGTGCAGTACATCGCGGCGAAACTGGCCAGCCCCGCACCGCACAGTGCCGCGGTCACTCGCCTATATCCGCTGCTGCCGGCGTGGTGGGCGGCGGGAGTCGCGGCGAGCTGGGGCATAGCGACAATGTTGCGCGCCGGCCGGGCGAAATCGGAAATGCATTATCACTGAATCTATGATGCAATTACGGCATAAGCAGAGGTGGCGGTCATGGCCGATGGTGATTACGAGTGGTTCCTCACACTCGCGGAGCTGCAACATGTGACTGCTGCGGCTCAACAACTTCATGTCGGGCAGCCGACACTGACCCGGATGCTGGCGCGCCTGGAACGCCGGCTGGGCGTGGCACTGTTCGATCGCCGCGGCCGACGACTGTCGCTGAGCACCTACGGCCGGATCTTCTATGAGCACGCGCGCCGGGCCCAGTTGGAGCTCGATTCGGCCCGGCGCGAAATCGAGGACCTGAGCAACCCCGCCGCCGGCGAGATCCGACTTGGCTTCCTGAGTTCGTTCGGATCGATCGTCGTGCCCCGTTTGATCGCGGCGTTCACGCAGGTGTCACCGCGCGTGACGTTCACGCTCGAGGAGGGGGCCGCCGAGGCGATCAACGATCGCGCGCTGGCCGGGTTCATCGACGTCGGAGTGGTCTCGCCGCGGCCGAAAATGCCAACTCTGGCTTGGCGCAGTCTGTTTCGTCAGCGCCTGGGCGTCGCCGTCCCCCACGGCCACCAGCTGGCGGGAGCCGCAACGGTGTCCATGACAGACCTCGCCGACGAACCCTTCGTCACCATGCAGCCGGGATTCGGCATGCGACAACTGCTCGATGAGCTTTGTGCCGCAGCGCAATTCCAGCCACGCATCGTCCTGGAATCGGCAAACCTGACTACCACCGCCGGGCTGGTATCCGCGGGGCTGGGCATCAGCCTGACGCCGATCGACGGCAGCGAGCGTGCACCCGGAGTCAGTGTGCTGCGCCTGGCCGACGCCGACGCCTACCGCGACATCGGGATGATCTGGGCTTCGGCTCGACCGTTGTCCCGCGCCGCCCGGGACTTCGTCGCTTCCGCCGCGCCCGCCTAGGTGGTGGGGCGCCAAAGCTCGACGGTGGTGCGCGCACCCGCGGGCAGCTCGAGAATCTCGATGGGTGTGTCATCGGGATCGTAGACGAAAAACATTCGCACACCTCCGATATCGACGGCCGGCTCGGTCCGCACCTCGGGATGCTGACACCGCACGGTTTCGTAGGTGTCGTCGAGGTCGGCGACGCGAAACGAGATGTTGGTGTAGCCACGGTGCGGGCCGGCCGGGCTGGCGGGAACATCGCCCAGAAAGAGCAATTCGACCATCGCTCCCCCGATCAGTCCGCCGACCATGCGGCCTTTCTGTGCGGCGCCGCCGGTCACGGCATCGAGTCCGCCGCCGGAGAGTTCGACATCGAAGACGACGTCGATACCCAGCACCGCGGTGTAGAACGCCAACGACTTGTCCATGTCGGAGACGCCGATGCAGACATGGGAGAAGTTCTCGACCGCGATGGGTCTCGGCTCGGTCATGCGGGCTCCTCCGGGACGTTCGGCGGTTCAGGCGTCGCGGACGCGCGCACCGGCTCACCATCATGTCGCTTTCCCGCCAGTCTTGTCGGCGGTCAGGTGTAACTGTAGAAGCGTGCACGACGATTTCGAGCGCTGCTACCGGGCGGTCCAATCCAAGGACGCCCGGTTCGACGGCTGGTTCGTCACCGCGGTGCTGACCACCGGGATCTACTGCCGGCCCAGTTGCCCGGTGCGCCCGCCGTTCGCCCGCAACGTGCGGTTTTTCCCGACCGCGGCGGCCGCGCAGCAGGCGGGTTTCCGTGCGTGCAAGCGATGCCGCCCCGACGCCTCTCCGGGTTCGCCCGAGTGGAATGTGCGCGGCGACGTCGTTGCGCGGGCCATGCGGCTCATCGCCGACGGCACGGTGGACCGCGACGGCGTAGGCGGACTGGCCGCCCACCTCGGATACACCACCCGACAGTTGGAGCGGCTCTTGCAGGCAGAGGTCGGCGCCGGTCCGCTCGCGCTGGCTCGCGCACAACGAAGCCAGACCGCCCGGCTGCTGATCGAGACCACGGACCTACCGTTCGGCGATGTCGCGTTCGCCGCCGGCTTCTCCAGCATCCGCCAGTTCAACGACACCGTGCGCCTGGTGTTCGAAAGCACACCGACCACCCTGCGCAAACGCGCGGCGGCCCGATTCGGGTCCGACGCGACTTCGCCTGGGACAGTGTGTCTTCGGCTGCCGGTGCGCACGCCGTTCGCCTACGAGGGCGTGTTCGGTCACCTGGCCGCCGGCGCGGCCCCCGGTTGCGAGGAAGTGCGCGACGGTGCGTATCGGCGCAGCCTGCGGCTTCCCGTCGGCAACGCCGTGGTCGCACTGACTCCGGCCGTCGATCACGTCCGCTGTCTGCTCGTCCTCGACGATTTTCGCGATCTCACCACAGCGATCGCCCGCTGCCGGCGGCTGCTCGACCTCGACGCCGACCCGGAAGCGATCGTGGACACGCTGAGTCGCGACCCGCTCCTTGCCCCCGTCGTGGCCAAGGCACCGGGACAACGTATTCCCCGCGCGGTCGACGAGGCCGAACTCGCGGTGCGCGCGGTACTGGGTCAGCAGGTATCGATGAAGGCCGCGAGAACGCACGTGGGCCGATTGGTCGCTGCGTACGGGCAACCGGTCCACGACCCCGAAGGTGCACTGACGCATACCTTCCCATCGATCGAACAACTGGCCGAGATCGATCCCGTTCATCTGGCGGTCCCCAAGGCCCGGCAACGGACGATGAGTGCGCTGGTCGCCGGCCTGATCGATGGCAGTGTGGTCCTGGATGCCGGAAGCGACTGGGACAGCGCGCGTACCCAACTGCTGGCGCTACCGGGCGTCGGGCCCTGGACCGCAGAGGTGATCGCGATGCGCGGCCTCGGCGACCCGGACGCCTTTCCCGCCAGCGACCTTGGGCTGCAACTCGCCGCCAAACAGCTCGGCTTACCGACGGACCAACGAAAACTCATTGAGCACAGCGCACATTGGCGCCCCTGGCGCTCGTATGCCACCCAACACTTGTGGACCACCCTCGAGCACCCGGTGAACCATTGGCCGCCAAAGGAGGTCGCATGATCGCGTACCGCACCATCGACAGCCCGATCGGGTCGCTCACCCTGGCCGGGCGCGGCTCGGTGTTGACCAATCTGCGGATGGTCGATCAGACCTATGAACCCAGCCGCGCCGACTGGTCGCCGGACCCGGGAGCATTCGACGCGGCCGTCGACCAACTTGTGGCGTATTTCGCCGGCGAGCTCACAAATTTCGATGTGGAGCTCGATCTGCGGGGTACCGAATTCCAGCGACGAGTGTGGACGGCGCTACTGACGATTCCGTATGGGGAAACCCGGTCGTATGGAGAAATCGCCGAACAGATCGGGGCGCCCGGCGCCGCACGCGCGGTCGGATTGGCCAACGGCCACAATCCGATCGCCATCGTCGTTCCCTGCCACCGAGTCATTGGTGCCAATGGAAGCCTCACGGGCTTCGGCGGCGGGATCGAGCGAAAGCGGACGCTGCTCGAATTAGAGAATCAACGGTCGAATTTAACGCTATTCGACTAATTCTGAATGCAAAAACACCCCCTTTGCAGGGGGTGTTTTTGTGTATGTTCGGCGGTGTCCTACTTTTCCACCCGATCGGGCAGTATCATTGGCGCTGACAGGCTTAGCTTCCGGGTTCGGAATGGGACCGGGCGTTTCCCTGTCGCTGTGGCCGCCGTAACTCTATTTATTTTTCATTCAAGTGTATTGATGGGGGGTGTGGTATTCAGCACGACTATAAAGCCGCGGACGAATAGTGGTTGCGAGTTGTGTTGGTAAGTTTTCGGCCGGTTAGTGCCAGTTCCCTGCACTCATTACTGAGCTTCTAGGTCTGACCTATCAATCCCGTAGTCTGCGGGGGGCCTTATCCCTCTAAAAGGGTGAGAAACCTGATCTTGGAGAAGGTTTCCCGCTTAGATGCTTTCAGCGGTTATCCTGTCCGAACGTAGCTATCCAGCGGTGCCCCTGGTGGGACAACTGGTGCACTAGAGGTTCGTCCGTCCCGGTCCTCTCGTACTAGGGACAGGTTTCCTCAAGTTTCTGACGCGCGCGGCGGATAGAGACCGAACTGTCTCACGACGTTCTAAACCCAGCTCGCGTGCCGCTTTAATGGGCGAACAGCCCAACCCTTGGGACCTGCTCCAGCCCCAGGATGCGACGAGCCGACATCGAGGTGCCAAACCATCCCGTCGATATGGACTCTTGGGGAAGATCAGCCTGTTATCCCCGGGGTACCTTTTATCCGTTGAGCGACACCCCTTCCACTCGGGGGTGCCGGATCACTAGTCCCGACTTTCGTCCCTGCTTGACTTGTAGGTCTCGCAGTCAAGCTCCCTTGTGCACTTACACTCAACACCTGATTGCCGTCCAGGTTGAGGGAACCTTTGGGCGCCTCCGTTACATTTTAGGAGGCAACCGCCCCAGTTAAACTACCCGCCAGGCACTGTCCCTGAACCCGATAAGGGTTCGAAGTTAGGTGTCCAATACGGTCAGAGTGGTATTTCAACAACGACTCCGCTCTAACTGGCGTTAGAGTTTCACAGTCTCCCACCTATCCTACACAAACAGTACCGAACACCAATACCAAGTTGTAGTGAAGGTCCCGGGGTCTTTTCGTCCTGCCGCGCGTAACGAGCATCTTTACTCGTAGTGCAATTTCGCCGAGTCTATGGTTGAGACAGTTGGGAAGTCGTTACGCCATTCGTGCAGGTCGGAACTTACCCGACAAGGAATTTCGCTACCTTAGGATGGTTATAGTTACCACCGCCGTTTACTGGGGCTTAAATTCTCCGCTTCACCCTTACGAGTTAACGGGTCCTCTTAACCTTCCAGCACCGGGCAGGCGTCAGTCCGTATACATCGTCTTGCGACTTCGCACGGACCTGTGTTTTTAGTAAACAGTCGCTTCCCACTGGTTTCTGCGGCCGGTTCCCGCTCGCAGCGCAAGGCTGTTCACGGTAAGCCGGCCCCCCTTCTCCCGAAGTTACGGGGGGATTTTGCCGAGTTCCTTAACCATAGTTATCTCGTACGCCTTGGTATTCTCTACCTGACCACCTGTGTTGGTTTGGGGTACGGGCCATGTATGCGCTCGCTAGAGGCTTTTCTTGGCAGCTGAGGATCACCGAATTCGCCTCAATCGGCTATGCATCACCTCTCAGGAATATGAGCGACGGATTTGCCTATCGCTCTCCCTACAGGCTTGCCCCAGTATTACCACTGACTGGTACGGCTACCTTCCTGCGTCACCCCATCGCTTGACTACTACCCATCCGGGTCCCACGCAGCCGGCAGTCCTCGCACCCCGAAGGGATTGATAGACCACCATTTGGGTGGTTAGCAGAATGGATTCGTCAGGGACGCTCATACACGGGTACGGGAATATCAACCCGTTGTCCATCGACTACGCCTGTCGGCCTCGCCTTAGGTCCCGACTCACCCTGGGCGGACTGGCCTGGCCCAGGAACCCTTGGTCTTTCGGCGGGCAAGGTTCTCACTTGCCTAATCGCTACTCATGCCTGCATTCTCACTCCCCCACGCTCCACCATCGGTCACCCGACAGCTTCGCTGCATGAGGGACGCTCCCCTACCCAACCTTGCGGTTGCCGCGGCTTCGGCGGTGTGCTTGAGCCCCGCTACATTATCGGCGCACAATCACTTGACCAGTGAGCTATTACGCACTCTTTCAAGGGTGGCTGCTTCTAAGCCAACCTCCTGGTTGTCTTTGCGACTGCACATCCTTTTCCACTTAGCACACGCTTAGGGGCCTTAGCCGGCGATCTGGGCTGTTTCCCTTTCGACGTACGGAGCTTATCCCCCGCCGTCTCACTGCCACGCTATACACCACGGCATTCGGAGTTTGGCTGACGTCAGTAACCTAGTAGGGCCCATTGGCCATCCAGTAGCTCTACCTCCGTGGTGAAACACGTAACGCTGCACCTAAATGCATTTCGGGGAGAACCAGCTATCACGGAGTTTGATTGGCCTTTCACCCCTACCCACAACTCATCCCCTCAGTCTTCAACCTAAGTGGGTTCGGGCCTCCACGCGGTCTTACCCGCGCTTCACCCTGGCCATGGGTAGATCACTCCGCTTCGGGTCCAGAACACGCCACTGAATCGCCCTATTCAGACTCGCTTTCGCTGCGGCTACCCCACACGGGTTAACCTTGCGACATGTCCCTGACTCGCAGGCTCATTCTTCAAAAGGCACGCCATCACCCCACAAGGAGGCTCTGACGGATTGTAGGCACACGGTTTCAGGTACTATTTCACTCCCCTCCCGGGGTACTTTTCACCATTCCCTCACGGTACTAATCCGCTATCGGTCATCGAGAAGTATTTAGGCTTACCGAGTGGTCTCGGCAGATTCACAGCAGATTTCACGGGCCCGCTGCTACTCGGGAATTGATACAAGGCAGGTGCTGGGTTTTCGCGTACCGGGCTCTCACCGTCTATGGCAGGCCATCCCAGGCCACTTCCGCTAACCACAACACTTTTTGACTGCCCCTCAGCCAGGTAGAGCTGAGACATATCAATCCCACAACCCCGCACACACAACCCCTACCCGGTTATACATGCATGCGGTTTAGCCATGTTCCGCGTTCGCTCGCCACTACTAGCGGAATCACTTTTGTTTTCTTTTCCTACGGGTACTGAGATGTTTCACTTCCCCGCGTTCCCTCCCGCATCCTATATATTCAGATACGGGTAACACGACATAACTCGTGCTGGGTTTCCCCATTCGGAAATCCTCGGATCAACGCTCGGTTGACAGCTCCCCGAGGCTTATCGCAGCCTCCTACGTCCTTCATCGGCTCTCGATGCCAAGGCATCCACCATGTGCCCTTAAACACTTACAAACACAAAAACCAAAAGAAAAAAATTACACAAAACGAACACGCAACCGTTGCCGGCAACGCGTTCATTTAGATGCTCGCAACCACTATCCAATACTCAAACACCACACCCCACCACCAAGATGGAGGGACAGCACTCGGGGCTTACGCCCGACTGTTGTCTCAGGGCCCAATAGTGTGTCTGGCGATTTATCTGCTGTTGTGCACCCAGCCCTCGTCCACTACAGACGAGAACCCCTCACGGCTCACACCCCACCAATTGGAGTGTTTCTCGTGGTGCTCCTTAGAAAGGAGGTGATCCAGCCGCACCTTCCGGTACGGCTACCTTGTTACGACTTCGTCCCAATCGCCGATCCCACCTTCGACAGCTCCCTCCAAAAGGTTAGGCCACTGGCTTCGGGTGTTACCGACTTTCATGACGTGACGGGCGGTGTGTACAAGGCCCGGGAACGTATTCACCGCAGCGTTGCTGATCTGCGATTACTAGCGACTCCGACTTCACGGGGTCGAGTTGCAGACCCCGATCCGAACTGAGACCGGCTTTAAAAGGATTCGCTTAACCTTGCGGCATCGCAGCCCTTTGTACCGGCCATTGTAGCATGTGTGAAGCCCTGGACATAAGGGGCATGATGACTTGACGTCATCCCCACCTTCCTCCGAGTTGACCCCGGCAGTCTCTCACGAGTCCCCGGCATTACCCGCTGGCAACATGAGACAAGGGTTGCGCTCGTTGCGGGACTTAACCCAACATCTCACGACACGAGCTGACGACAGCCATGCACCACCTGCACACAGGCCACAAGGGAACCGACATCTCTGCCGGCGTCCTGTGCATGTCAAACCCAGGTAAGGTTCTTCGCGTTGCATCGAATTAATCCACATGCTCCGCCGCTTGTGCGGGCCCCCGTCAATTCCTTTGAGTTTTAGCCTTGCGGCCGTACTCCCCAGGCGGGGTACTTAATGCGTTAGCTACGGCACGGATTCCAAGGAAGGAAACCCACACCTAGTACCCACCGTTTACGGCGTGGACTACCAGGGTATCTAATCCTGTTCGCTCCCCACGCTTTCGCTCCTCAGCGTCAGTTACTGCCCAGAGACCCGCCTTCGCCACCGGTGTTCCTCCTGATATCTGCGCATTCCACCGCTACACCAGGAATTCCAGTCTCCCCTGCAGTACTCCAGTCTGCCCGTATCGCCCGCACGCCGAGGGTTAAGCCCCCGGTTTTCACGAACAACGCGACAAACCACCTACGAGCTCTTTACGCCCAGTAATTCCGGACAACGCTCGCACCCTACGTATTACCGCGGCTGCTGGCACGTAGTTGGCCGGTGCTTCTTCTGCAGGTACCGTCACTTGCGCTTCGTCCCTGCTGAAAGAGGTTTACAACCCGAAGGCCGTCATCCCCCACGCGGCGTCGCTGCATCAGGCTTGCGCCCATTGTGCAATATTCCCCACTGCTGCCTCCCGTAGGAGTCTGGGCCGTATCTCAGTCCCAGTGTGGCCGGACACCCTCTCAGGCCGGCTACCCGTCGTCGCCTTGGTAGGCCATCACCCCACCAACAAGCTGATAGGCCGCGGGCCCATCCCACACCGCAAAAGCTTTCCACCACAAGACATGCGTCTCGTGGTCATATTCGGTATTAGACCCAGTTTCCCAGGCTTATCCCGAAGTGCAGGGCAGATTACCCACGTGTTACTCACCCGTTCGCCACTCGAGTACCTCCGAAGAGGCCTTTCCGTTCGACTTGCATGTGTTAAGCACGCCGCCAGCGTTCGTCCTGAGCCAGGATCAAACTCTCCAAACAAAAACTCCTCGATAAACGAGGTGAATTTACAATCAGAGAAAATCTGACCTAACAAAAAGACACCAAAAACTGGCATCAAAATAAAATAGCCACACCCATCACACGGGGAGTGTTTACGGTGTGGCCAAAAAACAACAACAAACAAAAACACCAAACACACTATTGAGTTCTCAAACAACACTCTTGCTTGTCTCGCCCGCTTCCGGGCAACCCTGCCAGCTTAATACAAATCCGGCAGGGGCGTCAACCCCCAATTTTCTTGCGATCGTGGTGATCGCTGCGAGGGCAGCCGTGCCAGGCTAGTACCAATCCGGCGAGGGAGTCAAGCCCCGGTCTCGGTCACCTTCGAGTGGTGACCGCGCCTGTGGGGCACTGACTTTGGTTACTGTACCCGCTCGATCTCCGCTCCCAAAATCGCCAAGTTCTCCACGAACAACGGGTAACCGCGATCGATGTGAAAGACGTCGTGGACCTCGGTGTCGCCGTCGGCGACGAGCCCGGCGAGCACCAGGCCGGCGCCGGCCCGGATGTCCGAACACCAGACCGGCGCGCTGGAAAGTTGCGGCAGGCCCCGCACCACGGCGTGATGGCCGTCGGTGCGCGCGTCGGCGCCGAGCCGGATCATCTCTTCGACGAATCTGAAGCGCGCCTCGAACACGTTCTCCGTGATCATCGAGGTGCCATCGGAGATCGATGCCAGCGCGATGGCCATCGGTTGCAGGTCGGTCGGAAAACCGGGAAACGGCAACGTCGCAACGTTCATGGCTTTCGGGCGCTCGTACTGCGTCACGCGAAAGCTGTTGTCCGTCTGGGTCACGGTGGCACCCGCGTCGTGCAATTTGTGCAGCACCACCTGAAGATGGGCCGGGTCGATACCGCTCACCGAGATGTCACCGCGGGTGATGGCAGCGGCGATCCCCCAGGTGGCAGCGACGATGCGGTCGCCGATCACCCGGTGCTCGGTCGGATACAGCCGCGGGACGCCGGTGATGGTCATGGTCGGCGAACCGGCACCTTCGACCTTGGCGCCCATCTGGTTCAGCATCGTGCACAGATCGACCACATCGGGTTCGCGCGCGGCGTTGTGAATCGTGGTGACGCCCTCGGCCAGCACGGCGGCCATCAGGATGTTCTCGGTGGCCCCCACCGAGGGGAACTCCAGCTGAATCTCCGCGCCGCGCAACGTGTCTGCCTGCGCCACCACACAGCCGTGCTCGATGTTGCACGTCGCACCCAACTGCCGCAGGCCCGCCTGGTGCATGTCCAGCGGACGCGAGCCGATCGCGTCACCACCGGGCAGCGCCACCTTGGCCCGCTTGCAGCGGCCGACCAGCGGGCCCAGCACGCAGACCGAGGCGCGAAACTGCCGCACTGCCGCGAAGTCGGCGTCGTACTTGGGCTCGTCGGGTGAGGTGATGCGGGCGACGTCGCCGTCGAGTTCGACGGTGGCACCCAGGCCGCGCAGCACCTCGGCCATCAACGGCACATCGAGGATGTCGGGGCAGTTGGTGATGGTGCTGGTGCCTTCGGCCAGCAGGGTCGCGGCCATCAGCTTGAGCACGCTGTTCTTGGCGCCCCCCACTGCGACTTCGCCTGACAACCGGTTACCGCCGGTCACCACGAATCGCTCAGCCACCCGCGTCAGTCTAGTGAAGCGGTATCGGCTTGTCAGTCGGCCAACTCAGTTAGCCGAGTACGGTTTGTTCATGGCAGTACACCTGACCCGTATCTACACGCGGACCGGCGACGACGGGACCACGGGATTGAGCGACTTCTCGCGGGTTTCGAAGAACGATCCCCGGCTGGTTGCGTACGCGGACTGTGACGAGGCCAACTCCGCGATCGGCGTCGCCATCGCCTTGGGCCAGCCCGATTCCGAACTCTCGGACGTGCTGCGGCAGATCCAAAACGACCTGTTCGACGCCGGTGCGGATCTGTCGACCCCGGTGGTGGAAAACCCGAAATATCCACCGTTGCGAGTCGCCCAGTCCTACATCGATCGCCTCGAAGGATGGTGCGACAAATACAACGAACCCCTGCCGGCGCTGAACTCCTTTGTGCTGCCGGGTGGTTCGCCGCTGTCGGCACTGCTGCACGTCGCCCGCACCGTGGTACGCCGGGCCGAGCGATCGGCATGGGCAGCAGTCGATTCCGCGCCAGCGGAAGTCAACGCGCTGCCCGCGAAATATCTGAATCGGCTGTCGGACTTGCTCTTCATCTTGTCACGGGCAGCCAACGCGGGCGGCGATGTGCTGTGGAAGCCGGGCGGCGGGGCTTAAACCAGTTGAGCCACGGCGCTTTTGGTCAGACGCTGCGACGGCTTGCGCGCGGCGACGGACGGGACTCCAGCCAGGACAAGAACGCGGTCAACGCGCCCTGATCGAGTGCGATTTCGTAACCCGACCTGCGTTCCTGCGTCGTGTCGCGCAGTTCCAGCACCACGATCTGGTCGGTCATGATGTCGAACTCGTCGCCGCGCGGTGCGCGACGAGCCACGATCTCGACACCTCGCCGGCCGAGCCGGCGATCGGGCCACAGACGCAGGCTGGATAGCCGATAGAAGGCCGCTTCACCACCGCGGTAGCGGATCACGCCGTGCCGCCAGCCGTGACCTCCGACCGCCGGGATATCCCGCATGATTCCCGCGGTTCCGCCCTGGCGCAGTTTCAACAACCGATAACTCAGGGCGAGTACGGCCGCCCCTAACACGACGACGAGCACGACCATGCCGACCATGGGCGCGCTCATCGGCGGCTAGTCGATCGCGCCGACGGCGCGCAATCTGGCGCGGCCCCTGGCGGCAATACGAGGATCGTCGGACTCGGAATCCTGCTTGGCGGCGGCCTCGTCGATCTCCGACTCGAACTCGGCGGACTCGGCGAGGATGGTGACGGTCTCCTCGGTCACCGACAAGAAACCGCCGTCCACCGCGACCCGCAGGTCGTCTTGGCCCTCCCGCTCGACGCGCACCATCGCGTCGTCGACCAACTGTGCCACCAACGGGATATGGCGGGGCAGGATGCCGATCTCGCCGGAGGTGGTGCGGGTGAACAGGAACGTCGCCTCACCCGACCAGATCTTTCGGTCTACTGCGACAATCTCGATGTTCAATTCAGCCATGCCACACCACCTTTCGGCTCAGCATCGGAAGTTAGAGCTTGGCGCCAAGGGTTTCGGCCTTCTTCGCCAAGTCATCCAGGCCCCCGATCAAGAAGAAGGCTTGCTCGGGCACGTGGTCGAAATCGCCCTTGCTCAGGCGGTCGAACGCTTCGATGGTCTCCTTCACCGGGACCGTCGAACCCGGCTGGCCGGTGAACTGTTCGGCGGCCATCATGTTCTGCGAGAGGAACCGCTCAATGCGGCGGGCTCGGTTGACCAACTGCTTGTCCTCTTCGGACAACTCGTCGATACCGAGGATCGCGATGATGTCCTGAAGATCCTTGTAACGCTGCAGGATTCGGATGACTTCCTGCGCAACGCGGTAGTGCTCGTCACCGACGACGCTGGGGTCCAGGATGGTGGAGCTCGATGCGAGCGGGTCCACGGCGGGGAAGATGCCTTTGGAGAACACCGATCGGGAGAGCTCGGTGGTGGCGTCCAAGTGCGCGAACGTGGTCGCCGGCGCCGGGTCGGTGTAGTCGTCGGCCGGCACGTACACCGCCTGCATCGAGGTAATCGACTTGCCACGCGTCGAGGTGATGCGCTCCTGCAGCTCGCCCATCTCATCGGCCAGCGTGGGCTGATAACCCACCGCCGACGGCATCCGACCCAGTAGCGTCGACACCTCTGAGCCGGCCTGGGTGAATCGGAAGATGTTGTCGATGAACAACAACACGTCCTTACCCGCCTCGTCACGGAACCATTCCGCCATCGTCAGCGCGGACAGTGCGACTCGCATACGGGTACCGGGTGGCTCGTCCATCTGACCGAACACCAGCGCGGTGTCCTTGAGCACGTCGGCTTCCTTGAGCTCGACCCACAGGTCGTTGCCCTCACGGGTGCGCTCCCCCACGCCGGCGAACACCGAAGTACCGGCGAAGTTACGAGCGATGCGGTTGATCATCTCCTGGATCAGCACCGTTTTGCCCACGCCGGCGCCGCCGAACAGTGCGATCTTGCCGCCACGCACGTACGGAGTAAGCAGGTCCACCACTTTCAAGCCGGTCTCGAGCATCTCGGTACGGGGTTCGAGATCCTCGAAGGCAGGTGGCTTGCGGTGAATCGACCAGTGCTCGAAGTCTTCTCCGTAGCCCGGCTTGTCCAGGCAGTATCCCAGCGCGTTGAAAACGTGGCCCTTGACGTCCTCACCGACTGGCACCGTGATCGAGTTACCGGTGTCGGTCACCTCGACGCCGCGCACCAGGCCGTCGGTGGGCTGCATCGAGATCGTGCGCACCAAGTTGTCGCCGAGATGGTTCGCCACCTCCAACGTGAGGGTTTTCTTCAGCTCCTCGAACGTGACTTCGGCGTGCAATGCGTTGAACAGCTCGGGGACCGAACCCCGTGGGAACTCGACGTCGACGACGGGCCCGGTCACCCGTACCACGCGGCCGCTGGTGTCCGACTTTGTCGGCTTGTCGGTCTTCTCGGCAGTAGCGCTCATATCTTTTTCGCTTCCTTGTGGGGCTACTTAGCGGCGTCGGCGAGCGCGTTTGCGCCACCGACGATTTCGCTGATTTCCTGGGTGATCTGGGCCTGCCGCTCGCGGTTAGCCTCTAGCGTCAGAGCCTTGATGAGGTCGTCGGCGTTGTCGGTGGCCGATTTCATTGCCCGCTGGCGCGATGCGAGCTCCGATGCGGCGGACTCGAGCATGGACGCATAAACCCGGGTGGTCAGGTAGCGCGGGAGCAACGCCTCGAACAGCGTGGTCGCGTCCGGCTCGAACGAGTACAGGGTGCGCGGTCCGGTGTCTTCCTCGACGTACTCCACCACCAACGGAGCCATCCGGTGGTCCACCGCCGTCTGCGACATCATCGACTTGAACTCCGAGTACACGATGTGCAGTTCGTCGACGCCCTGCGCGTCGTCGGCCTGCTGATCGTCTTCCTCGCCGGCGCCCCGCATGAACGCATCCACCAAGGTCGAACCGATCTCCGCGGCCTTCTCGTACTGGGGTTGCTCGGAGAAACCCGTCCATGACTGGGCGATGTCCCAGTTTCGGAAGGTGTAATAGTTCTGCGCCTTGCGGCCCACCGTGTAGAGGACCGGTTCTTTCCCCTCATCTCGAAGCAGGGCGAAAAGCTGCTCGGAGCGACGGAAGATGCCGGAGTTGTATGCGCCGCACAGACCGCGGTCCGACGACACCACCAGAACGCCGGCCCGTTTCGGTTCGGGGCGCTCGACGAGCAACGGATGGTCCAGCGCGGCCTCGCTGGCCAAGGTGGTGAGCATCCGGGTGATCTCGAAGGCGTAGGGACGGGCGGATTCGAGGCGATTCTGCGCCTTGGGCAGGCGCGACGTCGCGATCAACTCCTGGGCCTTGGTGATCTTCTTGATCGAGCCCGCGGAGCGGATCCGCCCGCGTAGTTCCCGAAGTGTGGCAGCCATCGTTAGCTACTTCTTGTCCTTCTTGGACTTGGCGTCCTTGTCCTTGGGCTGCGGCTTTTTGACCTTCACCGATTCTTTGGCGTCTTCGTCCTTGGCCTCGGCATGTTCGTCGGGCACCACCGACCCGCCGCCGGTCGCGGCGAAGCCCTTCTTGAAGTGGTTGATGACCCCGGTGAGCGCGTCGGCGTTTTCCTCACTGAGCTTCTGGCTAGTGCGGATCTCTTCGAGGATCTTTCCTTCGGAGCCCCGGATGTGGTCCAGCAGTTCGGTTTCGAACCGCCTGACATCCTCGACCGGCACCGAGTCCACGTGGCCGCCGGTGCCCAGGAACATGGAAACCACTTGCTCCTCGACGGGCATCGGCTGGTTTTGCGGCTGCTTGAGCAGCTCGACCAACCGCGCGCCACGCTCCAACTGTGCCTTCGATGTGGCGTCCAAATCCGAAGCAAATGCCGCGAAGGATTCCAATTCACGGTACTGCGACAGGTCCAGACGGAGACTTCCTGCCACCTCTTTCATTGCCTTGATCTGGGCCGCGCCGCCAACCCGGGACACCGAGACGCCGACGTTGATGGCCGGCCGCACACCCTGGTTGAACAGGTCGGTCTCCAGGAAGCACTGCCCGTCGGTGATCGAGATGACGTTGGTCGGAATATAGGCTGAGATGTCGTTGGCCTTGGTCTCGATGATCGGCAACCCGGTCAGCGAACCGGCGCCGAGCTCGTCGGAGAGTTTCCCGCATCGCTCCAACAACCGCGAGTGCAGATAGAACACGTCACCGGGATAGGCCTCGCGACCGGGCGGGCGGCGCAGCAGCAGCGAAATCGCGCGGTACGCCTCGGCCTGCTTGGTCAGGTCGTCGAAGACGATCAGCACATGCTTGCCCTGATACATCCAGTGCTGGGCAATCGCCGAACCGGCATACGGCGCAAGCCATTTGAAGCCTGCGGCATCCGAGGCCGGCGCGGCGACGATGGTGGTGTAGTCCATCGCGCCGCCCTCTTCCAGAACGCGGCGCACGGAGGCGATCGTGGTGCCCTTTTGTCCGATGGCCACGTAGACGCAGCGCACCTGCTTTTTCTCGTCGCCCGTCTCCCAGTTCTGGCGCTGGTTGAGGATGGTGTCGACGCAGACCGTGGTTTTGCCGGTCTTGCGGTCGCCGATGATCAGCTGACGCTGGCCACGGCCGATCGGTGTCATGGCGTCGATGGCCTTGATCCCGGTCTGCAGCGGCTCCTTGACGCTCTGCCGCTGCACCACCGACGGCGCCTGGAGTTCCAGCGCGCGGCGCGTCTCGGCTTCGATGTCGCCGCCTCCGTCGATCGGCTGGCCGAGGGGGTTGACCACCCGCCCCAAGAACGCGTCGCCGACGGGGACCGACAGGACTTCGCCGGTGCGCTTGACCTGCTGGCCTTGTTCGATCTTCTCGAAGTCACCGAGGATCACCGTGCCGACGCTGTGCTCATCGAGGTTGAGGGCGACGCCGAGGACACCGCCCGGGAACTCGATCAGCTCCTGGGTCATGACCGAGGGCAAACCCTCGACGTGCGCGATGCCGTCCCCCGCGTCGATGACCGTACCGACCTCCTCGCGAGAGGTGTCGGAGGTGAAAGAATCTACATACTCTTCGATCGCGCTCTGAATGTCATCAGCAGAGATCGTCAACTCGGCCATAGCTTTTCGTCTTCCTACTTCGGTTACTGTTGACAAGTTCGTGTTCAGTCGGGCTTCGTCTTTAGTCGGGTAACTGAGCCTCGGCCGCGGTCAGACGAGCCGAGAGCGTACCGTCGATCACTTCGTCGCCCACGGAGATGAGGAGCCCGCCCAGCAGTGCGGCGTCGATCTGCAGCTGCACGGCCACGGGATGACCATAGATGCGGCTGAGCACCTCGGTGAGACGAGCGCGCTGAGCATCGCTGGGCTCGGCCGCCGCACTCACCTGCGCGACGACTTCGTTGCGGCGTGCCACCGCCGCTTCGGCCAGGAACATCACGGCGTCGTCGGCCGACTGACCTCTCAATAGCTCGATCGTCTGGGACAGCAGTGAATTCGTAATCCGGTTGCTCCTGCCGGTCGCGCTTTTCAACACGTTGACCAGCAACGCGACTCGGCCTTCCGCCGGAGCCCCGTACTCGCTCAATAGGACGCCGAGGCGGGGCTGTGCCTGAAGGATCCGGGCAAACCGGAACAACTGGTCTTCGACCTCGTCGACCCGATCTTCGCGAGCGGCGACTTCCAACAACGCTTGCCGCGACACGTGTTCGACGGCGTCGATCAGATCCGAGTTCGCAGACCAGCGCTCTGAGACGGCCGCCCTCAACAACTCCAGAGTGGGGTCGCCGACTTTGCCGGATATTAGCCGCTCGAGCAGCCTGACCCTCGGCGCGGCGTCTTCGGCGGGCAGGGTGAGATACCGGGTGACGACGATTTCGCCGTTCAGCATTTTGGCTACTGAAACCAGGTCGCCGGCAAGCTTTTCCAGTCCTTGATCGTCGAGATCCTTGGCTATCGTGTCGAACCGGTCCGTGACGCTTTTCAGCGCCCGCCGACTGGCCGAGCGCATCTTCGCCATCAAGGGATACTTGACGTCAGCCGCCGCCGGCGCCATGGCGTCGAGCTCATCCAGGAAGCGATCGACGGTGGCCGACTGCTGCGCCGCTTCGGCAACATAGTTGCGCACCAATTCCTCTGCCTGGCGCACAGATTCGTGCCCGAGCTCCAGACGAAGCTGACGGCTCAGCTGTGCCCGCAGCAGTTCAGCTTGGCGCCCACCCTGTGCCCTGATGCGCTCCGCGTCGATTTCGGCCTGGGCCTGGAGCTGTTCGGCAATCCGTTCCGCGTCTGCCTTGGCCTCTTCGACGACCTGCTCAGCGTCCGACTTGGCCGCTTCTACAGCCTTGCTATGGGCAGTCGTCGACTCAGTCAGCCGCTCGGCGGCCTTCGCCGCGTCGTCCAGCTGTTGGCGGACCACATTCTGACGAGTGGCCATCAGATTGCGTACTGGCGGCACGACATAACGCACCACCAGGAACACGATGGCCGCGAACCCGATCAGCTGTCCAATAAATGTCGACATTGATGATTACCTTGTCGCGGCCGAGGTAGTGACGTCCACGCCGAGGATTCGACTGGCCAGGGTCGCCGACATGGTCCCCACGTTGGCGCGCAGATCCAATTCCACGGCGTCCCGTTCGCGCTTCAATTGCTCGCCGGCTTGCTGCAATGTCGCCAACACCTGCTGCTCGGCACCTGCACGCGCGTCGTCGACGACCTTACGACCTTCCGCCCGAGCGGTGTCGCGCAACGACGACGCCTGGACGCGGGCTTCCCTCATGGCATTCTCGTAATCCGCTTGGGCGGCTTCGAACTGCTCGGTCGCCTTCCTGCTGTCGCTGGTGGTCTTGGCGACCATCGCGTCGCGTTCGCGCAACACCTTCATGACCGGCGGCACGACGAAGGTGCCGATGACAGCCAGCACGATCAGGAAGATCGCCAGCACGAAGAAGAAAGTGCCGTTGGGGACAAGGAAGTTATTGCCCCCCTCTGCTGCTAACTGGCTGGATGCCAGAACGCTGCGGCTCGCATCACCCATCACAGCGAACTAGCCGACGGGGGTAGCGAAGACGAACAGCGCCATGAAGGCCAGGTTGATGAAGTAGGCCGCCTCAACCAGACCGACGGTGATGAAGAACGGCGTGAACAACCGGCCTTGTGCCTCGGGTTGCCGGGCAATACCCGCAACCAGGGCGTTACCGGCAATACCGTCACCGATACCGGCACCGATTGCGCCGCCGCCCATGATGATTCCACCGCCGATGAGCGCAGCGGCAGCGACTTGGGGGTCCAGGGCCATTCTTTTCCTCCTTATAACTGGTAGCGGTCTACCAGGCTTCTGTAATGGTGTGTGGCTCGGGCCAATTCACGGTGATCTCAGTCATGGTGATCCTCGAGCTCCATGGCTTGGCTGAAGTACAAGATGGTCAGAATCGAGAAGATGAACGCCTGGATCGCACCGACGAACAGGTCGAAGGATTTCCAGATCGCGTTGGGCGCCCACATGATGTAGGGCGGGAAGAGCGCGATCAGCGCGACCAGGATGCCGCCGGCGAAGATGTTGCCGAAAAGTCGGAGCGACAACGAGATCGGCTTCGCGAGCTCTTCGACCAGGTTGATCGGCGCCAGGAACGCCACGTGACCCTTGAGCACCGCCAGCGGGTGTCCCACGATGCCGCGGCGCCAGATGCCGGCCACGTGGTAGCTGACGAATACGAACAGGGCCAGGGCGAGCACGTAATTGATGTCCGCGGCCGCCGAGCTGAGCAACTCGGTAGTGCGCCCGGATTTGTCGGTGTACTGCAGTGGCAGCACCGACAGCCAGTTGGAGATCAGGATGAAGATGAAGATGGTGACCGCCAGCGGCAAAACGAACGGCGCGATCCGCATCCCGACGGCGCTTTCGATCTGATCGCGCATCTGGACGGTGATGGCCTCCCAGAACAACTGCACGCCGCTGGGGACGCCGGTCGAGGTGATCTTCGCGCGCAGGAAGAAGGCCAGCGCCAGCACGATCAAAGCAGCGATCCCGGTCGACAGAATCGTGTCGGTGTTGACGGTCATCCCGAGCCAGGTGGCGTGGGTGTGCTCTCCGACCTCGATTGCGCCCTCGGCCAGGAACGTCGTCTCAGTCATCGCTGGTGTTCCCTCTGTCCGTTCCTTCCGGTGCCGACTCCGCCCAGTCGCCGGTGCGCAGCTTCTTCCATACCGGCAGCGCGGTCGACAGCACCAACACCACCTGGAACAGGGCCAAGCCGAACACCACGCCCAAGCCGGCGGGCCGGAAAATGTAAGCAATGATCAAGCCGATGACGGTGATGATCGCCAGCCGTGTCGCTGAGTTCAGCGCCATCGTGCTTTTCATCGGATGGTCTTTCGCGGTGATCGATGCCACCGAGCGACGCACCAAAAGGGCGTTGAGCAAACCCAGCAGCAATCCGACGCCGAAGAACACTCCAACCATCAGGTGACCGGACAACGCGGCGGCAGCTATCGCCACGGCGGTGATGGCAGCGCTCGTCACCAGGAGCCGGGCGGGATTGAAGGCAACAGAGGGAAACACCAACGGCGCGTCCTGCGCTGGTGTCGTCACTGCAGCACCTCACTCCGGATTGATGAAGCGGAAACCTTCCGACCGACTGCTCGGTGGCCCGCCGAGCGTATCGCACGTCACAGAGGAATCACTCAAGGGGTATCTCCCTTTGTCGGTCGTCGATCGGCACTGTCGGAAAACGATCCGACGGGCCGGTTGGCCGGCAACCCTAAGGATTCTTTTTGGGGTTCTACCTGCACCGTACCATAAGGTCAGCGCTACTACTACTCCTCGTCGTAGTAGTCGTCGCGGCGGCGCAAGAGCGGGATCACCGTCGCAACGCCGGCAACCACAATGGCGCCCAGCATGACCGCGCCGGTATCGCGCGGGTTGAAAAAGATTGTGCTGGCGGCGCCGAACGCGACGATGCCCACCCATAAGTAGATGAGCAGTACGACCCGGCGATGCGAGTGACCGATCTGCAGCAACCTGTGGTGCAGGTGCATCTTGTCGGGACTGAACGCGCTGCGGCCCGCACGGGTGCGCCGCACGATCGCCAGCAGCAGGTCGAGCATCGGCACGAACATCACCGCGACCACCAGGAGGAATGGTGACAGCAGAGCAAATACGTCGCGGGCGCCGTAGGCGTTTTGCGAGATCGGGCCCGCCGCGGTGGTGGACGCGGCAGCAAGCATCAAGCCGATCAGCATCGAGCCGGAGTCGCCCATGAAGATCTTGGCGCGATGGAAGTTGTGCGGCAGAAAGCCGAGACAGGCTCCGGCCAGCACGACCGAAATGACGGCGGGCGGATAGAACAACACGTCGCCGCCGTGGTCGCGGAGCAGACCGACCGAGAACATGCAGATCGCCATCGCGGTGATGAGTCCCAGTCCGGCCGCCAGCCCGTCGAGCCCGTCGACGAAGTTCATCGCGTTGACGATCGACACCGTCAGCGCGAGCGTCAGCAGGATCGATGACGCCTGGTCCAGCACGATGGTGCCGACGCCACCGAACGGGATGTACAGGACGCTCCACGCGACACCCATGGTGACCAGCACGCTGGCGGCGGTGATCTGGCCGGCGAATTTCGTCAGCGCGTCCAGGCCCCACCGGTCGTCGATGAGTCCGATGCCCATGATCACCGCGCCCGCCACCAGCACCGCGGGCATGCCACTGGAATAGACGAAACCGCGGGTGAGCGCGGGCAGCTGGGATGCCAAGAACACCGCGGACAGAACACCGACGAACATCGCCAGGCCGCCCATGCGTGGGGTTGGCGTCACGTGCACATCGCGTTCGCGCGGATAGGCGACCGCACCCAAGCGGGTGGCCAGCACCCGCACCGGGCCGGTCGCAAAATAGGTGATGATCGCGGCGGTCAGTCCGACCAACGCGAGCTCGCGCAGCGGAACTCCGGCGCCGCGATCGGACAGGGCGTGCAGACCAGCGGCAAGACTCGCTACGTCGCTAGACACCACGCGACCGTACGCCACCTTCCTTGAGACCTGAACCCGCGCTTAGTGACCGATTCGCCTAGGCGATCAACCGTCCAGGGTCCATTCCGAGCACTTCCGCGACTCGCTCGACACTGACCGGGCCGGCTCGCAGCAGGCGCGGGATCTCCCCGGTCAGGTCGACGATCGTCGAGGCGGCCTGCTGTTCGGAGGTCCCCGCGTCGAGATAGACGTCGACGAGATCGCCGAGTTGGCTGCGCGCCTCGGCGGCGTTCACCGCGGGCGGGCGACCGGAGACGTTGGCGCTGGATACCGCCATCGGCCCAACCTCGCGCAACAGCTCGATCGCGACCGGGTGTAGCGGCATCCGCAGCATGACGGTGCCCCGGGCGTTGCCGAGATCCCACTGCAGTGACGGCGCTTGCGCCACCACCAGACTCAGTGCGCCAGGCCAGAAGGCGCGGATCAGTTCGCGGGCCCCGTCCGGCATCGTGTAGACCAGGCCCTCGATGGTGTGCCATGAGCCCACCAGCACGCCGACCGGCATGTCGCGGCCGCGCCCCTTCGCCGAAAGCAATGCGGAAACGGCGGAGTTGTCGAATGCGTCCGCGCCGATGCCGTACACCGTGTCAGTCGGCATCACAACCAGTCGGCCGTCCTTGAGCGCGCCGACCGCCGAGGCGATTCCCGTCGAACGCTGTTCGGGCTCGGCGCAATTGAATACCTCAGTCACGGGCACCGTCTCGAGGCAGTGACGAATCTTGGCCGGCCGGTGAGATCTTGGTGCGCCCGGACATCGTCGAAAAGCCCGGTGCTCTTGGTCAATTCGACGGTCCGCGACGACGTGGTGTCATCGTGCTCGACGGCGAACAGGCCACCGGGGCGAAGCCAGCGTCCGGCAAGGCCGACGACCGCGGGGATCACCGCCATCCCGTCCGGGCCGCCGAACACCGCATGCGCTGGATCATACTGGGCGACTTCGGGTTCCAGCGAGACACCATCGGGCACGTAGGGCGGGTTGGCCACGATCAGGTCGACTTGCCCGTCCAGCTCGGGAAGCAGACCGGGTGTGGTGACGTCGGCGCGGACCAGCTCGACCGCGGTGCCCGCGACGTTGCGGCGCGCGTAGTCCAAGGCCGCATCGGAGTCGTCGATGCCGATGACGCGCGCAGCCGGCCAGTGGCGCGCCAACGTCACCGCCAAGGCACCGGATCCGGTGCACAGATCGACGATCACCGGCGCCGCAGGGAGGCGCTGCGCCGTAGCCCACTCGAACAGGGCCTCCGTCTCGGGGCGCGGGATGAAAACGCCGGGGCCGACGTGCAGCGCAACCGGGCCGAATGGCGCCGTGCCGGTGAGATGTTGCAGCGGCACTCGCCGCGAACGCGCAGCGACGACGTCGTGGTATCGCACCAGGAACTCGTCGTCGATCGACTCGATCAGGGTCAGCCGGCCGCGCTCGGCGCCTACGACGTGAGCGGCCAATTGCTCGGCATCGCAACGCGCAGAATCGATTCCGGCTTCGGCGAGCAACGCCGCAGCGGAGTCGATGGCGCGCCGCAGGACCGTCATGCCTGTTGCAATCGCGCCTGTTTGTCGGCCGCGCCCAATGCGTCGAACAACGCATCCAGATCGCCGTCGAGAACCTGGTCGAGATTATGTGACTTGAAACCGATTCGGTGATCGGTGATCCGGTTCTCCGGGAAGTTATAGGTGCGAATTCGTTCGCTGCGATCCACCGTGCGGATCTGGCTGGCCCGATCCGCCGACGCGTCGGCCTGCGCCTGCTCCTCGGCGAGTGCCTGCAAGCGGGCGGCCAGCACCTGCATTGCCCGGATCTTGTTCTGCAGCTGTGATCGTTCGTTTTGGCAGGTGACCACAATTCCCGTGGGCAGGTGAGTGATTCGCACCGCCGAGTCGGTGGTGTTCACGCCCTGCCCACCCTTGCCGGACGACCGGTAGACGTCGATGCGCAGATCGGTCTCGTCGATCTGCACCTCGCCGACTTCCTCGGGTTCGGGGTAGACCAGCACGCCTGCCGCCGAAGTGTGCACGCGGCCCTGGGATTCCGTCACGGGGACCCGCTGCACGCGGTGTACCCCGCCCTCGAACTTCAAGCGTGACCACACCCCGTCGACCGAGTCGCCCTTGCTGGCGATGGTCAGGGTGGCATCCTTGTAGCCGCCCAGATCAGAGGTGGTTTCGCCCAGTACCGTCACGGTCCAGCCATGCCGCTCGGCATAGCGGATGTACATACGGGCCAAATCGGCGGCGAACAATGCCGATTCCTCGCCGCCTTCACCGGATTTGACTTCCAGCACCACGTCGTCGGCATCATGCGGATCGCGCGGCGCCAGCATGTCGGTGAGTTGGGTGTCCAGTTCAGCCACCCGTGCTTCGAGTTCGACGACCTCGTCGGCGAACGACTCATCGTCGGCGGCCAGTTCCCGTGCGGCCTCCAGGTCACCGCGGGCCGACTCCAACTTGCGATGCGTGGCGACGATCGGGGCCAGGCGGGCGAATCGGCGGCCGGCCTTGCGCGCCTCGTCGGGATTGCTGTGCAGCGCGGGATCGGCCAGTCGCTGCTCCAGTTCGGCGTGTTCGGCGAGCAGCACGTCAATCGTCAGTACCGGCTGCGTCATCGCACACCTCCTCCCCCGTTCTCCGCGAGCCTATTTGCCGCAAACGCGAACCGACGCCCGGCCCGCGCAACGTCGTGCACAGTTCGGGCGTCGGTAAGGCAGCTATTTGTCGGTCGACTCCGCCTGGTCGGCTCCGGCCTTCCGCTTTCCGTAGCGCTTCTCGAAGCGCGCCACGCGGCCACCGCTGTCCAGGATCTTCTGCTTACCGGTGTAGAACGGATGGCACTGCGAGCAAACCTCGACGGTGATATGGCCGCCCTCTTTGGTGCTGCGGGTCTGGAAGGTGTTGCCGCAGCCGCAGAGCACCGTGGTCTCCGCGTAGGCGGGATGAATGTCAGCTTTCATGATGTCCTCTTCGATCGTTGTCGCCCTGGTCCCCCACAGGGATCCGGCCGTCGGGCGGGAACTGAAGTACCGGAGGCGGTCCCGGGCAGTCGACGCTCAATTATGCCAGGTCAACCGCCTTCTTCCCAAACACCGAGATGCGCCCGCACATTCCCGGCGGCGTGACCCGCCCGGCTTTCGCGGGTCAGGCCGGTGTGTAGGGCCCTCGTTGCCCGTTGCGCGTCCACAACACGCCGCCCTCGGGCGCAGCTCCGCGGGCGGTCAGCTCCCGTTTGAGGACCTTGTTGGTCGCCGTGGTCGGCAGCCGATCGGTGAACCAGACATACCGTGGCCACGCCTTGGGCGACAGGTCGGGCTGACCAGCCAAAAACCGCTCGAACTCGGCGGGCGTCAGCTCGGCGTCGTCCTGCAAGATGATCGCCGCCATCACCTGGTCGCCGACGTGTTCGTCGGGGACCGCGTACACCGCGACCTGGCTGATCGGCGTCAACCGTTGCAGGATCCGCTCGATGGGCGCGGTCGTCATGTTCTCGCCGTCGACGCGCAGCCAGTCCCCGCTGCGACCGGCGAAATAGATCCATCCGTCGGCGTCTCGGTACGCCAGGTCACCCGACCAGAACATCCCCTGCCGGAGGCGTGCGTCGGTGGCCTCGGGGTCGTTGTAATAGCCGGCGAACAATCCCACGCCGGTGGTGTTGACCAGCTCCCCGATCGCTTCCTCGGCGTTGGTCGGCGCCCCGTCGTCGCCGAATCTGGCGACCGGGCACTCCGCGCCAGTCTCCGGGTTGTGGATGGCGACGCCCGGGAAGCCCTTGCCGAGCGATCCGGGCGGGCAGCCGTCCTCGCGGGTGATGATGATCGCGCCCTCGGTGGAGCCGAAGCCGTCCCACACCGTGCAGTCGAAACGACGGGTGAACTCGGCGATATCGCGATCGCTCGCCTCGTTGCCAACCGCGACCCGCAGCGGGTTGTCGCGGTCGTCCGGCCGCTCCGGCGTGGCCAGCACAAAGGCCAATGGTTTGCCGACGTAGTTCATGAAGGTGGCCCCGTACCGCCGCAGATCGGGCAGCAACCCGGATGCCGAGAACGTCGCGGGGACCATGGCCGCGCCGACGCCCACCCCCACACTCCATCCGGTAAATAGCGCGTTGGCGTGAAACAGGGGCATCGACATGTAGCAGACATCGGAAGCGTCGAGCTCGAACCGCGCGATCAGGGTTGCGCCGGCAAACAGCACGGTGAGATGGGTAACCTGCACGGCCTTGGGGTCGCCACTGGTACCCGAGGTGAACATCATCATGAAGGTGTCGGTGGGCGCGACCTCGCGATATGGGGTCAATGGTCCGGCACCGTCACATCGCGCCGACCAGGACTCACTCGACACGTCGAACACCTGCACACCGGGCAGCTCCAGCCCATCCAGCAACCCCTTGTGGGCTGGATCGGTGAGCAGGATCTGGCAGTCGGCCCGCAAGATATCGCTGGCCAGCGCGGCGCCGCGGCGGGTGTCGTTGATTCCGCACAGCACATACCCGCCAAGGGCGGCCGCCGCCATGGCGGTGAGCATTTCGGGAGTGTTGCCGAGCAACGTGCCCACATGCAGCGGACGGCCCGGATCGGCGACGCCGACCAGAGCGGCGGCAGTAGCCGTGGCATCGGCGAGGTGTTCTCGCCAGGTGCAGACCTGGTCGCCGTACTTCAGCGCCAGCGTGTCCTGCGCCAGACGTTCACGAAGCAGTTGCTGAAGCGTCTCCGCCACAGCTTGCGACGCTAGTCGTTGTCCATGTTCCCCGGTGTCGTCTTGGACACCTGGACCAGGAACTCGTAGTTAGTCTTCGTCTTGCGCAGCTGCGACATGAGCAGGTCGATGGCCTGGTGGGAATCCAGACCCGACAGCACGCGGCGGAGCTTGTGCACAATGCCGAACTCGTCGGGCGAGAGCAACAGCTCGTCTTTTCTTGTGCCAGACGGGTTTACGTCGACCGCCGGGAAGACCCGGCGCTCCGAGATCTTGCGGTCCAGCTTCAGCTCGGCGTTACCGGTGCCCTTGAACTCCTCGAAGATGACCGTGTCACCGGTGGATCCGGTCTCGACCATCGCCGTGGCGATGATGGTCAGCGATCCGCCTTCTTCGATGTTGCGTGCGGCGCCCAGGAAGCGCTTCGGCGGATACAGCGCGGTGGAGTCGACACCACCGGACAGGATCCGGCCCGACGCTGGCGACGCGTTGTTGTACGCGCGGCCCAGGCGGGTGATCGAGTCAAGCAGCACCACCACGTCCTTGCCCTGCTCGACGAGCCGCTTGGCGCGCTCGATGGCCAGCTCGGCCACGGCCGTGTGGTCCGTCGGTGGCCGGTCGAACGTCGAGGCGATGACCTCGCCCTTGACCGAACGCGTCATGTCGGTGACCTCCTCAGGCCGCTCGTCGACGAGCACGACCATCAGGTGGCATTCCGGGTTGTTCTGGGTGATCGCGTTGGCGATGTCCTGCAAGATCGTCGTCTTACCGGCCTTGGGCGGCGACACGATCAGGGCGCGTTGACCCTTACCGATCGGCATGATCAGGTCGATGACCCGCGTGGTCAGCCGGTCCGGAGTGGTCTCCAGGCGAAGCCGCTGGTTGGGGTAGAGCGGCGTCAGCTTGGAAAAATCGGGCCGCTTTCTCGCGTCTTCGACCGGACCACCATTGACGCTGTCCAGGCGGACCAGCGGGTTGAACTTCTGCCGCTGGTTGGGCTGCTCGCCCTCCTTGGGCACCCGAACCGCGCCGGTCACCGCATCTCCGCGGCGCAGGCCGTTCTTGCGGACCATGTTCATGGACACGTAGACGTCGTGCGGACCGGCCAAATAGCCGGAAGTACGCACGAAGGCGTAATTGTCGAGAACGTCAAGGATGCCGGCTACCGGCTGGACGACATCGTCCTCACGCAGTTCGGCGTCGCCGCCACCTTCGCCCGAGCGTTCACCGCGGCGGCGGCGATCGCGATCGCGGAACCGGCGGCCCCGCCGGCCCTGACGCCCGTCGCCGTCGTCATCTTGCTGATTCGAGCCGCCACGATTCTGCTGGCCGCCCGAGCCCTGCTGGTCGCCGGCGTCTGAAGAGCGCTCGCCCGTCCTGGTTTCCTTCTGGCCCCCGTCACGCTGGCCCGCGTCACGCTTGTCGGAGTCGCGCTTGTCGGCCTCGCGAGTGGCCGTGCCGTTGCGGTTCTCGGAGCCCTCGCGATCCGCCTCATCGGCGGTGCGGGCAGCCGACCCGGCGTCGCGGGAGGCGCCACGCCGTTCCCGACGCGGGCCACCCTCGGTCACCGAATCCTGCTGTTCCCCTTGGGCAGTCGGCGCTTCGCCGTCAGTTTTCTGTTCGTTCTCTTCTTGGTCAGACTTGCCGCTGTCCTCGGATGGGGCGACGCCGGCGGAAGTGCCGTTGGCATGTCCCCTGATTTCCTTGATCGCGGCAATGAGTTCGTTCTTGCGCATACCCGACGTCCCCTTGACGCCGACCTGGTTAGCCAGCGCACGCAACTCGGGCAGCACCATGGTGGACAGGGAGCCGGCCGAGACGTTGGATTTGACGTCTGGAGTGTCTGTGGTCACGGCGTTCGACAGCTGATTGCTGTCGGTGCTTTCGTCAGCCGCGAACAGGTCCGTATCAGTCACGGATTTCCTTTCTTCCCTCGCTGATCACGTCATACGAGGGGTTCGTTGCATTCAGGCCAAATTGCCGAATGCGCCCAATCATCGACTCTGCGACGGTGGTCGCCTGGATGGGCGGAGAAAACGGCGAACCTCGTCCACGAGAAGAATTGGTGTTATTCCAGCGGCAAGGCAGTATGTATGCAGATGCAGATCCTGCGATTGCTGGACGATGCCGAGAATAACCCGCATCTGAGCTTGAAGCAAGCAAACCCTCCGGTGAGCCTGTGGATTAACCGGCGATTGTGGTACCGGGACCCCAGCGAACTCCTTCGCCGGCAGTCATCTCGGTGATGGTAAATCCATGGGTAGAGCCATAGTCCAGCGCCTCCGAAGGCAGCTCCGGCTTCGTCGTCAGTGCAATGACAGACGGACCCGCCCCCGAAAGCGTCGCTGACACGTTAAGACGCCGCAGCAGTCGCAGATATTCCGCCGAGGCCGGCATTGCGGGTGCGCGTTGCGGCTGGTGAAGCACGTCTTCGGTGGCGGCCATCAGCAGATCGGGGCGTTCGGTCAGCGCGACCACCAGCAATGCGGCGCGGCTCACATTGAACCTGGCGTCCTCGTGACTGACCTGGGCGGGCAGCAGCACCCGGGTCTCCGCGGTCGACGAGCGCTCCTCGGGGATCGCGCAGAACAGCCGGATGTCGGGATGCAGCGCCAGCGGGACGGCCGAGTAGTCGGGCGTGTCGCCGGTCCGGTCAATCCAGGAAACCACCGCACCGCCCAGCACCGCGGCCGCAGCGTTGTCGGGATGACCCTCGAACTCCGAGGACAGCTGGATCAGCTGCGCTTCGCTGAGTGGATCCGAATCCGTTTGTGCAACAAGACCATTGACCGCAGCAAGGCCGCTCACCACCGCGGCCGCGGACGAGCCGAGACCGCGCGAATGCGGGATGGCGTTGCGACAGCGCACCACCATGCCGGGCGCGCTGACGCCGGCGGCCTGCAACCCACGCTCGACGGCACGCACCACCAGATGCTCGGGGCCCAGCGGCACCTGACCGGCGCCCTCTCCCTCGACCTGCACAACCAAGCCGGAATCGATTGTCTCCAGCACGATCTCGTCGTAGAGACTCAACGCCAGACCGATGCTGTCGAAACCCGGGCCAAGGTTGGCGCTGGACGCCGACACCACGGCGCTGGCCACCAGCCCGGCGGGCAGCAGCTGATTCACCGGCAAGCTCTCACTAGGCCAGCCCCAACTTCTCCACGACGAGTACCGGATCCACCGGCAGCGCCGACACGCTCGGCATATCCTTCAGCGCCGTGTCGGGATCCTTGAGGCCGTTGCCTGTCACCGTGCACACCACGGTCGATCCGCGGGCCACCCAACCGTCTTCGACGGACTTGAGCAGACCCGCGATGCTGGCCGCGGATGCGGGCTCGACGAACACGCCCTCGGATTCCGCCACCAGATGGTATGCCGCCAAGATCTCCTCGTCGGTCGCGGCCAGGAAGCGCCCATTGGATTGCTCCTGGGCCGCAACCGCGGCCGACCACGACGCCGGTGAACCGATGCGGATCGCGGTGGCGATGGTCTCCGGGTTCTTGACAGGTTTGCCGTGTACCAGGGGTGCCGCCCCTGCCGCCTGGGTGCCCAGCATGCGGGGCAGCTTCTCGAACATGCCCTCCTGGTGGTACTCGGTGTAGCCCTTCCAGTACGCGGTGATGTTCCCCGCGTTGCCGACGGGAAGCGAATGGACGTCCGGAGCGGTGCCCAGGGCGTCCACGATTTCAAACGCAGCCGTCTTCTGTCCCTCGATACGCAGCGGGTTGACCGAGTTGACCAACGAGATCGTCGGGAAGTCGGCGGCCATCTTGCGGGCCAGCTCCAGACAGTCGTCGAAGTTGCCGTCGATCTGAATGATCTTGGCGCCGTGCATGACCGCCTGCGCGAGCTTGCCCATCGCGATCTTGCCCTGGGGTATCAGCACCGCGCAGGTGATGCCGGCGCGCGCAGCGTAGGCGGCCGCGGACGCCGAGGTGTTTCCGGTCGACGCGCACAACACGGCCTGTTGCCCGCGGGCCACCGCGTCGGTGACCGCCATCGTCATGCCCCGGTCTTTGAAGGAGCCGGTCGGGTTGAGGCCTTCGACCTTGAGGTGGACGGTGCAGCCGGTCTTTTCCGACAGCCGGGTCGCGGGGATCAGCGGGGTACCGCCCTCGAGCAGGGTGATCGGCGTCCAGTCGTCACCGACCGGCAACCGGTCGCGGTAGGCGGCGATCAGGCCCGGCCAGGGTTTGTGGATGGCGGTTCGCGGCGTGCTCATATGCTGGTTCCTTCTAATCTCAGCACGCTTGCCACGCTCTGTACGACGTCCAAATCGGCTAGCGCGTCCACGGTTTCGGAGAGTGCCGCGTCGGTGGCGCTGTGCGTGAGCACCACGATGCGGGCCCCCACCCGACGTCCACCTTCGTCGGCGACGCCTTCCTGACGGACTTCGGCGATGCTGACCTCGCGCTTGGCGAATTCCGCTGCCACCGCGGACAACACGCCGGGCTTGTCGGCGACGTTCATGCTGACGTAGTAGCGGGTGGATATGAAACCCATTGGCGCGATCGGCAATTGGGCGTACTTGGACTCCTTCGGCCCACGGCTGCCCAGCACCCGGTTGCGGGCGGCCATCACCAAGTCACCGGTCACCGCCGATGCGGTGGGCGCACCGCCGGCGCCCTGGCCGTAGAACATCAGCCGCCCCGCCGCCTCGGCCTCCACCACCACCGCGTTGAACGCCCCGCTGACGGTGGCCAGCGGATGCGACAGCGGCACCAGCGCCGGGTACACCCGCGCCGAGACCCGTTGCTGACCGTCATCTGTGGTGATGCGCTCGCAGATGGACAGCAGCTTGATGGTGCAGCCCAACGCATGTGCGGATGCGAAGTCGGCCGGGCTGATCTTGGTGATGCCTTCGCGATAGACGTCGTCGGCGGTCACCCGGGTGTGGAAGGCGATCGAGGCCAGGATCGCGGCCTTGGCCGCGGCGTCGTAGCCCTCGACGTCGGCAGTGGGATCGGCCTCTGCGTAGCCCAGCGCACTCGCGTCGGCCAGGGCGCTGGCGTAATCGGTGCCGGTGCTGTCCATCGCGGAAAGGATGTAGTTGGTGGTGCCGTTGACGATGCCGGCCACCCGCACCACCGTGTCACCGGCCAGCGACTGGGTGAGCGGGCGGATGACCGGGATCGCGCCCGCGACTGCCGCCTCGAAATACAAGTCGACATGTGCATTTTCGGCTGCTTGGGCCAGTTCCTCGGTCGATGTGGCCAACAACGCCTTGTTGGCCGTGACGACGGACTTGCCGTGCTCGAGCGCGGCAAGGATTGCCTTGCGCGACGGCTCGACCGGCCCCATCAATTCGACGACGATGTCGACGTCTTCCCGCGACACCAGCTCGTCGATGTTGTCGGTGAGCAGCTCGACGGGGACACCGCGATCGGCTGCGACGCGCCGGACTCCGATGCCGCGCAGCGCAAGCGGCGCGCCGACACGGGCCGCGAGATCGTCCGCGCTCTCCTCGATGATGCGGACGACTTGGCTGCCGACGTTGCCCAATCCGAGTACCGCTACGCCGACGGGCTTTCCATTACCGGACACAGTTCACCTCACTTCCAGACTCAGCAGATCGTCGACCGTCTCCCGGCGCAGGATCAGGCGAGCCCGCCCATCGCGAATCGCTATCACGGCGGGCCGGCAGATCATGTTGTAACGGCTCGAGAGCGAATAGCAGTAGGCACCGGTCGCGGCCACCCCCAGCAGGTCCCCCGGCCTGAGATCGCCGGGCACCCAGGCGTCGCGCACGACGATATCGCCGCTCTCGCAGTGCTTTCCGACGATGCGAGCCAGCGCCGCCGGCGCGTCGCTGATCCTCGACACCAGCCGGGCGTCGTACTGCGCGTCGTAGAGCGCGGTGCGGATGTTGTCGCTCATACCACCGTCGACGCTGACGTAACGCCGGATTGCCGTGGTGCTGACCTCGACGTCCTTGACGGTTCCGACTTCGTAGAGCGTGATGGTCCCCGGTCCGGCGATGGCCCGCCCGGGCTCGACCACGAGCCGGGGCGTGGGTAGACCCACGGCCGCGGACTCGTTGCTGATGATCGTGCTCAGCTTGGCGGCCAGTTCGGCCATCGGGGGCGGGTCGTCGGAGGCCAGGTACGAGATGCCCAGGCCGCCACCGAGATCGACGGTGGAGATCTGCGCGGTCTTGTCCACTCCGAACGCAGTGACGACCTCCTGCAGCAGGCCGAGGACACGGCGCGCAGCCAGTTCGAAGCCGGCGACGTCGAAGATCTGCGAACCGATGTGGCTGTGCAACCCGACCAGTCGCAGGTGATCGGTCGCGAATACTCGCTCCACCGCTGCCATGGCCGCGCCGCCGGCCACCGACAGACCGAACTTCTGGTCCTCGTGCGCGGTGGAGATGAACTCGTGGGTGTGTGCCTCGACGCCGACGGTAAGTCGAACGAAGACGTCCTGGACGACGCCCGCCTCACCCGCGATGGTTTCGAGGCGCTCGATTTCGGTCATCGAGTCCACCACGACATGTCCCACACCGGCTTTGACCGCGGTCGTCAGCTCCGCGACAGATTTGTTGTTGCCGTGGAAGGTAATCCGCTCCGGCGGGAAGTGGGCGTGCAGCGCAATGGCCAATTCCCCGCCGGTACACACGTCGAGCGAGAGGCCCTCTTCGTCGATCCAGCGCGCTATCTCGGTGCACAGGAATGCTTTAGCGGCGTAGTGGACATTGGCGCCGCCGCCGAATGCCGCCGCGATCTCTCGGCATCGTGAGCGGAAGTCGTCCTCGTCGATGACGAAGAGCGGGGTTCCGTATTCCTGGGCCAGATCGGTCACCGGGATACCGCCGATGACCGCGACCCCGGCATCGTTACGAACCATGTTGCGCGGCCAGACATTCGGCGCCAACGCCAGCAGCTCCTCCGGCGACTGCGGCCGGGGCGGGCTATCCGCGTGACGGACTTCTTCGGCGTGCCGGGGACCGGCGGGATGGACGTTCACATTCTCTCCGGGGCGCTGACGCCGAGTATTTCCAGCCCGTTGGCGATCACCTGGCGGGTGGCCTGGCACAACGCCAGGCGTGCGATGTGCAGGTCGGTCGGTTGTTCATCACCCTGGGGCAATACCCGGCACGAGTCGTAGAACCGGTGATAATCACCGGCGAGGTCTTCCAGATAACGGCAGATCCGGTGTGGTTCCCGCAGGGACGCAGCGCTTTCGAGCATGCGCGGGAATTCTCCGATGGTGCGCAGCAGTGCACCCTCCTTGTCATGGCTGAGCAATTCGAGGTGCCCGGTGTCGGGGATCAGGCCGAGCTCGGCGGCATTGCGCGCCAACGCCGAGAGCCGAGCATGCGCGTATTGCACGTAATAGACCGGGTTTTCATTCGACGCCGAGGACCACAGCGCCAGATCGATGTCGATGGAGGTGTCCACCGACGAACGGGTCAGGCTGTAGCGCGCGGCGTCGACGCCGAGGGCATCCACCAGGTCGTCGAGCGTGATCACGGTCCCGGCGCGCTTGCTCATCCGCACCGGCTGGCCGTCGCGGACCAGGTTGACCATCTGTCCGATCAGCACCTCGACGGTCCCCGGGTCGTCGCCGAAGGCGGCCGCCGCGGCTTTGAGCCGGGCGATGTATCCGTGGTGGTCGGCACCGAGCATGTAGATGCACAGGTCGAAACCGCGCTGCCGCTTGTCCAGGAAGTAGGCGAGATCGCCGGCGATGTAGGCCGGTTTGCCGTCGCTCTTGATCACGACGCGGTCCTTGTCGTCACCAAAAGCGCTGGTGCGCAACCAGGTTGCGCCGTCTTTCTCGTAGATGTTGCCGTTGTCGCGAAGCCTGGCAATGGCCTCGTCGACCCGGCCGCTGGTGTGCATCGACTCTTCGTGGGTGTAGACGTCGAAGTCGGTGCCGAATTCGTGCAATGACTCTTTGATGTGGGTGAACATCAGGTCGACGCCGATTTCGCGGAAGGTCTCGTGCATCTCGGCTTCGGGCAAACTCAGCGCGTCGGGCGCCTTCGCCAGCACCTGTGCGGCGATGTCGACGATGTAGGTACCGGCGTAGCCGTCTTGCGGGATGGGCTCGCCTTTGGCCGCGGCGATCAACGAGTTGGCGAATCGGTCGATCTGCGCGCCATGGTCGTTGAAATAGTATTCGCGGACGACATCGGCGCCCTGTGTCGAGAGCAGCCGGCCCAGCGCGTCGCCGACCGCGGCCCACCGGGTCCCGCCGATGTGGATGGGTCCGGTCGGGTTGGCCGAGACGAATTCCAGGTTGATCTTGCGGCCGGCCAGCGTGTCGGCGTGGCCGAAGCGGTCGCCGGCGTCGATGACTTTGTCGACGACCTTGGCTTGCGCCGACGCCTCCAGGCGCAGATTGATGAAGCCCGGGCCGGCCACCTCCGCCGATGCGACACCGTCGGCCTGGGCCAGCGCCTCGGCGAGCCATCCGGCCAGCTCACGCGGGTTGGCGCCGACCTTCTTGCCCAGCTGCATCGCCAGGTTGCTCGCGTAATCGCCATGCTCGGGAATACGCGGCCGCTCCACGGTGACCGTCGCCGGCAGCGCAGACACGTCGAGGCCATGCTCGGCCAGCACCGCGGATGCGGTGTTTTTGAGCAGCTCAGCCAGGTCAGCGGGGGTCACGAGCGTCCATCCTATTGGTTAGCGTGCCTACGCCCCGAATCCATTGCGGTGACGAAGCAGGCACCTGGATGCGTTAGTCTGTCGGGGCCCAATGGCGCAGCATTTTTATCACTGCGCCCCCGTAGCTCAGGGGATAGAGCGTCTGCCTCCGGAGCAGAAGGCCGCAGGTTCGAATCCTGCCGGGGGCACCATCTGACCAGCACAGATGCAACTCCGCGCAAGATCTGCACAACTAGGGCGGTTTTTGGCCTGGCTCCGAACCGATTGGAGTCACATGACCACCACAACCAACCAGTACCCCGATGCCTGTCGATGGGTGGATCGCGCGGAGGCCCACCGACGAGCTGCGGCGGATGCGCTGCTGGATGAACGCCGTGAGTTGGCCGAGTGGGCTACAGGCCGCTGCGGCAATTTTCACAAATCCCGATGTTGTGAGTAAGCGCGCAAGTGTTTACGCTGCCATCGACGAATCGGGCCACGTCACCAAAGACGAATGTCACCACACGGGGGTTGGAAGCATGCCGATGGTGAACGGAGCGACTTTCGCTGGCTACACCATCCTGCGCCTGCTGGGTTCCGGGGGGATGGGCGAGGTCTACTTGGCCCAGCACCCTCGATTGCCGCGTTGCGAGGTGTTGAAAATCTTTCCCGAGGCGATGACAGCGGACATGGAATTCCGCGAGAGGTTCTACAGAGTAGCCGATCTCGCGGCAACGCTATTCCACCCAAGTATCATTGGGGTGCATGATCGCGGCGAGTTCGGTGGCCAGCTGTGGATCGCGATGGACTACCTCGACGCGAGGAACGCCGCGCAGCTAATCAAAGACCAGTACCCGTCGGGAATGCCGACGCGTGCCGTGTGCGCCATCGTCACCGCGGTGGCCGGCGCGCTCGACTACGCCCATCAGCGGGGCGTATTGCATCGCGACGTCAAACCGGCCAACATCCTGGTCACCGAGCCAGAAGACGGTGTACGACGAATCCTGTTGGCCGACTTCGGAATAGCCACGCAACGCGGCGATATCAGCGGACCCACCGCCACAAATTTCACCGCGGGAACGGTCGCCTACTCCGCACCCGAACAATTGATGGGCTCCGACATTGACGGGCGCGCCGACCAGTACGCCCTGGCCGCCACCGCGTTTCACCTTTTCACGGGTGCGCCGCCGTATCCGCATTCCAACCCGGCCGTCGTCATCAGCCAACACCTCAACGCAGCACCACCGAAGCTCACCGATCGGCGCCCGGATTTGGCGCACCTCGATCAAGTGCTATCGACTGCCCTGGCCAAGGACCCCGCCGACCGGTTCGACCGGTGCCGCCAGTTCGCCACAGCCCTCAAGGAGGCCGCCGACTCGAAAAGCGATCGCAGCGCCAAGGCCGCTATTGCTGTGGCCGCCCGCGCCCCGCGGCAAGACGCCAAACCGCCCACCAGATCGGCGCAGGAGCGACGACACAGCGCGACAGCACAGCCGACGCCCACGAAGTCGGGGTCGAGAGCACTGGGACGCCGGCGGCGCAAGATCCTGCTCATGGGGGCGACAGCGGTGGTCGTGCTCACCGTCATCGGCTACATCACCCAGCAGAAGCACCAGACCACTCCTTCCCCGCCCGGCGCCGTACTGGATGGCACGTACCGCATGGTCTACGACGCAACAAAACGGACGGACAACGGCGGTCCGGCCCCCCCGCAGCCCAACACCGACAACATCAGCTGGTGGGCTTATCGTTCGCTCTGCGGATCATCCACACGATGCGTTTCCACAGGGACCAAACTCGATCCACACAACCCGCAAGTCATGCTTACCCCGGCTTTCAGTGCCGTTCTGCACTTCGCCGACGGCCACTGGCAGGACACGGCTCCGCGATTCCAAAATGATGAGCCCAAGTGCCTCGGGGCCGACGGAAAAGTCGTCGCAGGCACGGAAACCATGGTGACTGCGAGGTCTATGGAGCCACAGACCGACGGCACGCTCCGAGGCGTCTCGACAACCACCGTTCTCACGAATGAGTGCGGCAATCGGGGCAAGGTGGTTCAGGTCCCTTTTGTAGCGAACCGCACTGGTGATAGGCCTATCGGTGTCTCCGTGGCTGATCCGGCAGGAGTGGCCGCCTCACCGTCGACGAGCACCCCAGCGCCGCCTGCCGCAGGTCCCGTACTAAACGGCGCTTATCGATTCGACTACGACAACACACACCAGACCGTCAACGGACACCCAACGACGGGCGGCGAAAAAACAGAGACTCACTGGTGGGCGTTTCGTTCGTTATGTACGTCTACCCAATGCGTCGCCACCGGGGCCACCCTCGCCGACAACAACCAGCAGGAACCCTCGGGTCTCGCAGACGTCGTCCAGTTCATCGACGGAAGCTGGAAGGACACACCTTCTCTGCTAAATCCCACACCCTGTAATACAGGAAACGGCACCCAGATGACCACTTCCGGCTGGTCATTCCAGCCACAGGCGGACGGGACCCTGCGAGGCGTTGCTACGGACACCGTTATCACCGACGAGTGCGGCCTTCAAGGCTACGTGTACAAGACCCCCTTTGTCGTGACTCGCATCGGTGACGTGCCACCGGCCGTCGTTCTGGCCGACCCGGCGTTGTTCTAAGAGTCAACGGCTCAGCACTTTTTCGAGGCGGAACCGAGAACTAGCGCCGTTCGAGCCAACGAACAGGGAGAACTGCTGTCCTCAGTGGCCGCAATGCGTCGGGCGGCTCGGGAGCGGGGCGGCCCGCTGCCGTCGATAGACGTGGCGGATGCGCTGCTGGATGAGCGCCACGAGCTGGTCGAGCGGGCTACAACCCGCCGTTGGGAAATTTTACAAACCCCGAAGTGAGTAACGGCATAAGCGCATAGGCTCCCATGGACGAATCGGGCTTCGTCACCGAATGGGCGTCACCGAAAGGGACAACAAAATGAGTTCGACCACCGTGACCGTGACCCGCAATGAAGAAGGGAACGTAGTCGCTCACTGGACCGGCACAGTGACCTTCGATCCGGGCATCTATGGCGAACCCGGCTCGTTTGGGTTGCTGATCACTGAGTGCGTGGAGGACTTCGAAAGGGAGTTAAAGGCGGAAATCAACCTGGACCTCACGCGGTAAGCCAAGGCTCAGACCAGTCCGTCATCGTGGCGGCTCATCGCGATGCGGCTCGGGAGCGGGGTAGACCGCCGCCGTCAATAGCGATGGCGGATGCGCTGCTGGATGAACGTCGCGGGCTGACCGCACGGGACTACAACCCCTGGGAATTTCTATTGGAGGTGCCGGCGCGAATCGGCGTCCGCTGGCAGGTGACTCAAAATGCGTTCAAAACATCTTTCCGACACGCCGGCGCGGGCCGGGACGGTTGAATGACGGCATACCCTGCTCAAGATGAAGTCCGTAGCCGTTAGCTAGAAAGCTCGTCCACAACTCACGGCTGACCTCGTTGTGTTCGAGCCACGCCATGATTTGATGCCACTGTTGGCTAACTGGCCTTTCGCTTACGCCCAACATCCGAAGAAGGTGCGGAAGCGTTCGTGGTTGAGCTAACCCAGCGCTGTCGGCTACTGCAGTTGCCATCCTGGCCACCCCTTTTTGGTGATAGATAACCGTGGTAGCCAACTACCACGGTTAGCAGATGCTATCGCCGCCACCGGGCGCGGCGGGACGTTTCTACATATCTGTCTAATTTGGACAGTCGTCCGCCCGGCCACCTATCGGGCGCCTTGGCAAGAAAAAGTTGACGGCTCGGATAGCGGGCGCGGTGTTGGGTGGGGCGTTAATGGTGGGGCGTTAATAGTGAGGGGAGGCGGCGGTGGCTGCGGTGCGCGACAACGGCCGCTCATGGCCACTCTGCGGTCGTGGCGGCCCCTGGCCGATAGCGTCCGGCTCGATGAAAAACAACACGCGGAATAGCGGCGGCTAGCTGAACCAGGGCTAATCAGCGCGTTGTCCGCTGGTTGGTCATCGACTTGACCACGGCCAACTTCCCGCGCCGTTGTGTTGGTTTCGACAGCGTGCCAAGGATCGCGGCCAATTGGCGAGCTGCCGCGGGCTGTGTTGGCACATGTTGAGGGTCGTCAAGGATGGCTGCCAACGCCAGCGCCGCCGCAGCCAGACCGGGACGCTCGCCAGCGGCCGGCGCGGCGCCCAGTTCGTCGCGCACAGCCACGACCACCGAACCATCAAGTGACGAAATCGGTCGAGACTCAACCGCATTCAGCTTCGGAGGGTCCGGCGGGCCGACCGGAAGCCCGCGCTCGCGCCGGTAGCGATTGCGCTGGTAGTCGCGCTCGGCAGCCTTACACACACCACAGCGACAACCGCGGGCGTACCGGGTGCGCCCATGATTGAGTGTCATCGTTTTGCTCAAATCCTTCGGGGGTGGTGATATCTCGGGTGGCCGAGGGCTACGCGGAGGCGGGGGCCCCAGCGTTTTTCGCTAACCAATTTCCGGACCTCACATGTGAGACCCGCATTTTCGTGGGCGAAACACTGCCGCGGCCTCTGGCTCGTCCGGATGGTCGTCTGCAGGGATTTGCATACCCCCCGCATTCATTCGTGAGGGTGGTGGTTGTCCGTGGGCGGCTCCGCATTCGCCCGCGCGTGCCATGGTGCATCCATCAGCACGCTGGCGGCTTCGTCCGCCGTCAGCGCGCCCTTGTGCACTAGCAGGGGCCAAGCAGGCGCGATAGCTTCTTGTTTGCACCCTCAGAACGCTGTCATGGCGCCGGGCCGATCGCCACTGTGTCAGCAGCATTTACGCTCGCCGGCTCGCCGGGATGGTCGTTTGCAGGGGATTTGCATACTCCATCACACGAGTCAGTTGTTGGGACCATGTTGGGGAACTGCAGCAGTAGCAAAGGCAACTGTAGTCCAGGGTAGCCAGTGGCCAACGATGCTGCGCAAATTCCAGTTGCGAGCGCGAGAGCGCTGGTAATAACCATTTCCTTGACGTTCATCGATTAACTGTAGGGACATCAATCGCCAGACTCACCGATCTTCTCTCCTTCGCAACTTATTTGGAATGCTTCTTTAATCACATGGGTAAGTTGCCTTCTTTACAAAATGCATTCAGTCAGGTCTTGCCGGTGACGCGTTCGACGTACCCGCTGCGTTCCCATTCCTGGGCAACGTTCTCGGGAACGACTAGCACGTCGTCTTTGACATACGGCTTGTCGTCGTGGACGACGCGCCACCGGTCAATCACGCGAACCTTTATCTGCTTCTCGGGGACAGGTTGCTCCTCGGTGATCATGTTCGCCTGTCCTCTCTTGATCACCCTGACCATCAGCTGGTCGGTAATCCGGAGACCAGGTTGATGGCGCCGGGCCTGGGTGTGGCCAGTGCAAGCCTGGTTTCGGCGATGTACTGATAGATGTTGCTCGACGCCTGCGAGTAGGGGTCGAAGAACGTCGTCAGTGCTTCGCGGACGTACACCACAGCCGCACCGGACTGCACCGATAGGACGGCCGCGGTGCCGGCTGCCTGTTGGGTTGTCTGGACCACTGGCACGCCCCACAACCGCTCCTGCTCGGATGTTCCGTCGATAGAACCAGCACCTTGGATGAGCTCGAGTTGAAGGCGCTTGTTCTGGTCACGCAGCCGCCGAATTGCACCCAGCGTGCCCGGATGCATAAACACCAAGTCTGGGACGAAAAAGTCCGACCGCAGGTCCACGAACGCCTTGCTCAGCGTGTCCATTGCGTCGGTGTCAGTGGTGCCGATGTCAGCCGCTCGCGTAAGCGTTTCCGGAAACGTGGTTGATGCCCGCGAAGCCGTTGACGCCCGTTGTCCCATTCAAAAGCAGGTTATTGGACGCATTGTAAATTGACCTGGCGAGGTCAGTAACGATGTGCTGACCGAAGGCATCCCCGGCATCCTGAATCAACTCGTGAGTGGCCAGGAAACGCCCTGCCACCTTGGCCGGCCGAATGTACTGCTCGGTAATAACCGGAGAAATGTCCGGCTTGCTCGCACCCTCGGCGACATATGCAGCTTCCGCCCCATTGGAATCGTGGCGGAAATAGGCCACACCATGCCCTCTCAATTTCCACGTTCGTGCAAAGAATCCTGCCGCCCATGGTCGCTAACGGAATACCGAAAAATGTAATCGGCTGTGCCACACGGCTATTGGTGGCCACTGCTTCCGTCGCCGCGCCGACCGGCTGCGCCCGGGGCCGCGATCGACGTGATCATGAAGTCGATGGCGGCAAGCGCCTCTGCGCGGGCGGCCCCGACATCGACCGCGTTTGCGACGAACAGTGCCGCCTCGTTTGTTGCGGCGATGATCAGCCGGGCGGTCATCCGGGCCGAGGGCAGCGGGCGCACCTCTTTTGCGGCGATGCCCCGTTGAAGCAGTTGATCCAGAACGTCGAGCGTGTAGCGGTCGTCAATCTGATGCCACCGGGCGAAGCCCAGCACAGATAGCGCGTCGGTCAGCACGACCTGCCGGATGTACGGATCCGTGCACCAATTCAACAGGCTGCGTATCGACAGCCGCATGATCTCCAGCGGCGACGTTATCCCGGCACTCCACTCCCTGGCCCTGCGGACGCCCTCCTCCTCGAAGTCGGTCAGCAGCGCCTCGAGCAAGGCAGCTTTGTCCGAAAAGTGGTGATAGAAGGCCCCTTTGCTGGATCCGGCGCGATTCAGGATCGCGTCGATGCTGCACCCGTGATAGCCGTGCTCGGTGAACAACTCGCGGGCGGCCGCGAGGATGGCCGCGCGGGTTGCGGCACGACGATCCGCCTGAGTTCGTCTCGTCATCGGCCGACGCTCCGGTGTCCGGCACTGTGTCGTTCATTCGGCCACGCCACAAGATACAGACTACTAGTCTGTATCTAACTACCGCGGAACGAGGTCTCCCGTGTCCCTGATCGACATGTTCGGGCTTGCCAGCGGGATCTTCTGGATCATCACCTACGCGTGCGTGATACGGCAGGGCCTGCTCGACCGCAGCTACGCGATGCCCTTTCTCGCGTTAGCAATGAACATCACCTGGGAGTTCCTGTTCACGTTCGTCTACCCGTCGGTCGGCGGGATGATGCAGGAGGTAATCAACGCGATCTGGTTCGCCGCCGATATCGCCATCCTCGCGGTCTTCGTGAAGTTCTGGCGCTCCGACTACCCGAAAAGCCTTCCCCAGTCTTACTTTTGGCCCATGTTCGTCTTCACTTTTGTGATGGTGACCCCGATGATGGTCGCCACGGTGTCGGTGTTCGGGCGCGAAAACGGTTCGGTCTACACGGCTTACGTCGACAACCTGATCATGTCTGCACTGTTCCTGAGCATGCTCATGCGTCGCGGTGACCGGCGCGGCCAGAGCATGTGGATAGCCTGGGGCAAGCTGCTGGGCACTGTGACCGCTTCCATCTCCCAGTACCTCTACGCCCCGGGAAACCTCGTCTGGCTGGTGATCTACGTCGAGATTCTGGTTCTCGATGCGCTCTATGTGTTCCTGTTGTCGAAAGCCCCTCGGTATCAACGCGACAAGGTAAGCGCCGACCCTGCGACAGCATCGGTCTAGCGAGATTCGAGCCAGCCTCAACTCCGGACGAGGACGAATGCCTCGATGTGGCGTTCGCCAGCCCGCGCTTCGTACTTCCGCCAGCCCGGATACAGCTCGAGTCCTTTTGCCCAGATCTCGTCACGCTCGCGAGGTGTGGCGGGCCGCGCCACCGCATCCCAGGTATCGCCCTCGATCGACACCGTGCCTTGTGGGTTGGCCTTGAGGTTGTGGTACCAGGCCGGGTGCTTGGCACCACCCCAGTTCGACGCGATGACGGCCAGGCCCTCGGGATGCGGGATTCCGTACACTGCGACAGTTCGGCGCTCGCCCGACTTTGCGCCAATCGTGGTGAGAGTGACGGCAGGAACGCCGGTTACCAGCCCGGCGAAGCTGCGCTTACCGCCGGTGAGCTTGCTGGCGAACCGGTCCAGGTGGTGCGCGGTCGGGCGAAAGACCGCCGACCCGAGCGCGGTGGCAGCGAAGGTGCGCATCGCCCGATGGAATGCGTTGGCATCGTTGAAGGATCGACTTGGCACCCTCACACCGGCTTAGCGCTGTCGACCTGATCCCGGCCGTATTCGATGACGGGCGCGGAGTCGCCGTACACATTGAGGGTGTGGATGAAGCGGTGCAATCCCATCACGCCCGCGCAGGTGAACCCCAGCTCGATGATCTGTGCGGCGGTGAAATGCTCGCCCAACCGCTTGTAGAACTCGTCGTCCATCGCGTGGTGGTCGGCCGAGAGTAGATCGAGGAACTCGACGGCCATCTGCTCCTGGCCGGTGAGCGCGCCGTGGCCCGGTGCGAGCAGACACGCGACATCGTCGTCGGTGATCGAATCATGCTTGCGGGACTGGCTGCAGGGTTCGCATTCACCGAGTTGGGCGCTGCGGATACGCAGTAACTCAAGGATCCGGCCGCCGAGCAGAGTGCCGGCACCGAGGTGGGTCCTCGCCATGTTGACCTGTTCGAGCTGAGCGCTGCGGTAGGCGAAGATCTGCAACGGCACCGGCGTCGCGTAGAGCCCGGCGGCAACGCCGGCATCGACGATTTCGCGGGAGTGTGCGCTGAGCTCTTCCATCGGGATTGGTGCAATACGCGGCATTAATTCAGGCTATCTTTTTTATGCGTCACTGAGAAGAAGCGAGCGGGAGAACTCGATGTCCAGACTTGCCGGAAAGGTCGCGATAGTCACTGGCGGTGCCGGCGGGATTGGTGCGGCGACGGCAGCCGAATTGGCCCGCGAAGGCGCGGCGGTTGCCGTCGTCGATATCGACGAGGCGAAGGCTAACGACGTCGCCGACGGGATTCGGCAGACCGGGGCCCACGCGATCGCCCTCGGCGGCGATCTCGCGGAGGAAGACGTGGCCAGCTCCGTGGTGGCTGCCACGGTGGCAGAGTTCGGTCGAGTCGATGTCCTGCACAACAACGCGGCGCTGACCGCCAGCAGCTTCTTGTCCCGCGACACCACGGTCTCTGAGATGTCGCTCGACGTCTGGCAGCGGTCGTTGCAGGTCAACCTCGGAAGTCAGCTGCTGATGTGCAAATACGCCGTTCCGGAGATGCGGAAAGGCGCCGGCGGCTCGATCGTCAACATGTCGTCGGGCGCGGCCCTGTCGGGCGACCGGACCCGCCTGGCGTACGGCGTCTCGAAGGCCGGGGTGCACACCCTGACGATGTATGTGGCCACCAGCGAAGGCAAGCAAGGCATACGGGCGAACACCATCGTGCCCGGCTTGATCCTCACCGACGCGGTGCGCGCGCACCTGTCCGAGGAGATCCTCGACGGCCTGGGCCGCGCCACGCTGACCCCCTATGTCGGACAACCACAAGACGTCGCAGAACTCGTTGTTTTTCTGGCTTCCGGGCAGTCCCGCTACATCACCGGACAAATGATTTCGATCGACGGCGGAATGTCGGCGCATGTCGCGATGGACACGGGCGACTAAATAATTGCAGCCTTTATCAACACAAGCGCTATTGCGATCAGCGAATGTGAATTAAACGAATTTCTTTCTCGCCCTATTTAGTTGTCGGCCCGAGCGCGTAGGCGCCGGTCTCCGGGTGGTGATACCAGCCGCTGGCGGCATGCGTGCCACCGTCGACGTGGATCGTTTGACCTGTGATATAGCTGGACATGTCGGACGCGAGAAACACTGCCGCTCCTGCCATTTCGTCGACGTGACCCGCACGCCCCATCGGAACGGTGAGTCCGAACCGCTGCTCGGAGCCCGGCGGCGCAATCTGCCTGATGCCTTCGGTCAGGGTGATATCGGGGGCCAGCGCGTTGACCCGAATGCCGTACGGAGCGAGTTCGAGCGCGGCGGTCTTGGTGTAGTTGATGACGCCCGCCTTGGCCGCCGCGTAGGTCGCGTAACCGGGTGCGGCGCGGACACCCTCGATCGACGTGACGCTGATGATGCTGCCGGGCAGTTTCTGCTCGACAAGGTTGCGGGCCACCCGCTGCGTACACAGGTACACATGGCGCAGGTTGGACTTGTACAGGGCGTCCCACCCGTTCTCGGTGGTGTCGAGGATCCCCGACCAGAAGACTCCACCGGCGTTATTGACCAGGATCGTCACCGGCCCGAGCTCGCCGGCGGTCTGCGCCAGCGCGGCATCCACCGCGGCGCTGTCCCGGACGTCGCAGGGAATGCCGAGAGCACCGATCTCGTCCGCGGCCGACGCGCACGTGTCGGGGTTGCGCTCCCAGATCGCCACCCGTGCGCCGAATGCCTTCAGCCCTGCCGCGATGCCCCGGCCGATGCCTGCGCCGCCACCGGTGACAACAGCGACGCGGTCGGTCAGGAGCACGCTTGAGGGATCGAGTGTCATGGATTTGAATATAGAACAATCCCACTTCAAGGTTTACAGTTCTCACTAAATATGTTCGATATGTAACGTGTAGTAAGCCCGAAGGGAGGCCGCGATGGCCAGCACGATCTTCGTCACCGGCGCGACCGGTCAGACCGGCGGCAACGTCTGCGAGCAGCTGATTGAGCGGGGCGACCACGTCCGCGCCCTGGTGCGCAATCCCGACGACGCCACGGCGCTCGCCGAGATCGGCGTCGAGTTGGTCAAGGGCGACATCAGCGACGCCGACGATGTGGTCAACGCGGCCAAGGGCGCCGAGGCGGCGATCCACTGTGCGGCACTGCTGGGCGGCGCGAGTCAGGACCTGGAGGACTTCAAGGCCGTCAACACAGTCGGCACCACGAACGTGCTGGATGCGGCGAAAGCCCATGGCATGCGTCGGGTCGTTGCCCTGAGCACCGCCACCTTCCTCGATCTCAGCACCGGAGTCGACTTCGAAGAGGCGCCCGTTCTCAAGAACCCGCCACAGGACCCCTACACCGTCACCAAGCTCGCCGCATTTCTAGAGGCCCACCGGCGCGCGGCCGCCGGCGACGACGTGCTGACGTGCCACCCCGGGGCGATCTACGGTCCCGGCCTGGTCGTCGAACGCGCATTGCACCGCACCAGTTTCAATCGGGTGCTGTTGGCAGGCATGCGTGGAAAGATCAAGCGCTATCTGGCTTTTCCGGTGACCTGGGTCGCCGGAGCGGATGTCGCGAAGGGCTCGATCGCCGCGCTGGACAAGGGGGCCACCGGTGAGCGCTACCTGTTGGTCGGCCGGCCCGAAGACACCTTCAGTACCGCCGGTGGCATCAACCGCGCCTGCGAGGTCGCCGGAATCGAGCACCGTGTCGAGGATCTCGACTACCGCACCGATCCCGAGGCGCTGACCGCCGAATTCGGGCCTACCTTGATGGCCATCGCGAAGGCCGCGGCCCGCAGCGAACGCAAGCCCAGAAGCAAAGACAACCTGACCACCCGGCGCCTCGGGTATGCGCCCATGTCCTTCGACGACGGACTGCGGCTGTTGATCTCGTGGCTACGCAAACTCGGCAAGCTCTAGAGGACGCCGTGTCGAGCGCCGTACCGCGCGGCTCAGATCACGGCGATCTGGCCGATCGAATCCTGGACGCGGCCCAGCGGCTGCTATTCCGGACGGGCGCTCGCAAGTTGTCGCTGTCGGACGTGGCGACGATGGCCGGGGTATCGCGGCCCACCATCTACCGCTACTTCGTGTCCAAAGAGGACCTCATCGACGCGCTGGGAAAGCGTGAACGCCGTCGCTTCACCACAGCGATGGACAAAGCGATGTCCGGAGTCGTCGGCGTCGCACGATTGGAAGCCGCGGTCGACGTCGTCGCAACCTTCCTCGAGGCTCAGCCGCCGGGGCGGCTGCTCGACCTCGAGCCGGGCTTCGCGCACGACCAGATGGCCGCAGCGCTACCCATGCTCGTGCAAGGGCTGGTGGCGGTTTTGCAGCGCTGCGCCTCCGAGGGCGCCCTCGCCGCAGCGGTGGATCCGCGCGACCTTGCCGGCGCCATCGCGCGAACCGCCCTGAGCCACTACATATTTCCCGAGGCCGACCGCGCCGCAGCTCGCCGGCAGATCCGTGCCGCCGCCGGTCTTTCGGCCCGCGGCTGATCGCGACGGCCGGCTCGGACGCTGGCCAATTTCATAGAAGTTTTCGGCCCTACTCGCCGATCTGTCTTTCAATTCGATATGCGTCCCAGAGCAACGGGGGGATCCGCTCGAGTTTGCGGATACGTTTGCCTCATGTGGCCAGCGGCCAAGGGAGACAAGACATGAGGGCAAAAAGATGAGGATCGGTACGGCCATCGCGGCGACGGCATTTTTTGCCGGCGCGGCAGCGCTGCCGGGGTGAAACGCCTCGGCCGAGCCACTGGCCACGGCCGACAACGCCCCGCTGATCGACGGCCAGTACACCGTTACGCGCACGATCCCAGAGGCCGCGATATGCAGTAACGATCTCAGCCAGCATCCGGTGACGGTTAACCAGTCGTGGGACCCGCTGACGCTCACCGGGGTTGCGATCTTCTTGGACAGCAGCGCGCCCTGCGGTCTCAGCGACCCGTACGACGCCTTTACTCTCACGAAAATCAGCTAGCGACAGCCGGTTTGAGACGCTCGGCGTCGATCAGACCTTGGAGCTCAGCCCCGCGATCAAATTGATCGTGACCGCGAGAACCACCGCACCCAGCAGGTAAGAAATCAGCGCATGCCGTAACACCGTCCCTCTGATGGACGTCAGATTGATCTCGGTGTCTGACACCTGGTAGGTCATGCCGACCGTGAAGGCGACATACGCGAAGTCCCGAAACCGCGGCGGGTCCGGGTCATGGAAATCGATCCCGCCGGGATCCCCGGAGTAGTAGAGCCTCGCGTAGTGCCCGGTGAACAACGTGTGGACGGCGAACCAGGACGCCGCGACGGTGAGAATGCCTGCGATCGCGGCCTGGATGGCTTCGGCGCCGGAGCGTGACCCGGCGACGACCACATAGCCGACCCCACCCAGGCTCGCCACGCTTGCCGACAGGATCACCGCGTCGGCGAGCCAGCGGGTCGGATCCTCCCGCGTCGCCCAGACACGGGTTTGGTCGGCATCCATTCCAAAGAAGATGAGTTGCGTCCACACCACATACGCGCCGGCGGCGGCGACCCAACCGGCCAGCGCGAAGCGCCAGCTGAAGGCGTTACCCACCACGATGGCAACGACAACTCCGAGCAGCACGGCAACCGATATCCGAACCGCGACGGTGTCGCGGAACAACTTCACCAGGGACGTCACAATCCCGACCTAACCATCAGTACACGTCGTCGGATAGCGACACTCGGGAGAAACTCCGAAAACGACATGATTGCAGCCGGTCACTATTTCACGGGTCTTGGAAGACCGCGCTTTTCGCGTCGTAGCCTGGCCATTTGCTGCTCGCGCAAGTCTTTTCGGGAACTAATTTGCCAATCCGCGGCTTGCTCGACCCCGGCATAATCGAGGTTCGTTAGGGGCAGCGGGATCTGGGTCCCACCGGCTCGCCGTTCGGTGCGGCGCCAGTCTTTGCCCGCTTCGTCAATTCGCCGCGCACGCCCGCTTGGCGGACCGCATAATGAGGCCGTTGTACCGCCCTCCAAGACAAGGAGCCGATCGTGATTTCTGCTCGCAAACTGTGCTTATTGAGCGTCCCCGCTATTGCTGCCGTCTCATTGACCGTGGGTACCGGGGTTGCCGCCGCCGACGATGACGGCTACCTCGCCCAGATTCACAAGATCGGCCTCACCGGGGACAAAGACTCACTGATCCAGCTCGGGCACCTCATCTGCGCAGACCGCAGCGCCGGCGAGACCCCGGACCAGCTGGCCCAGGTGGTGCAGAGCAAAAACCCGGGGATCAGCCTCAGCGACGCGACCGGCGTGGTGAGTGCCGCGGAATCCAACTACTGCCCCTAACAGTTCGACTGGGCCGCCGTCATTGCGATCCCGCTGGAAACGCCGCCACCGGCATCTCCACGGTTCCACGACACGGGCCGCTGGTGATGTCGGTGTGCCAGGTGCCGCGCAGCGTCCCGTCCGGTTGCGGCGTGTAGAACGCCCACGACTTCGCGGGTGCCCAGACCTTCGGGACGCCCTCCCCCATGTAGCAATCCCACTGAAAGTCGAAGTGCTCCACCCACCTTGCGCCGTCCCAGACGTAGTGAGACGGCTGGGGCAACGTCGGGTTCTTGGGGACGGGTCCGTTCGTGGCCGTCGCGATGCAGTTGCCCGACGAGCACGACGTCACGAAGAGGTAGTCAGCGCTGAAGGTGGGTTCGGCTTGACCGGCCGCAACGCTGGTGCCGGTCTTGTTCACGGCGTATCTCACCAGCGAGTACTTGCCGTTCCACACCGGGGTGGCCGCGTGCGCCGAAACCACAGGGACGCCAAGGATCGCGACGACGCCAAGCGCCATCGCCAGGTGGCGGCCGAACCGCGCACGTGAACACACCGTGTCCATGGTGCGGATTCGACGACGCGATGCGATCTCGGCCCGGACACGATCACGCCGTAATGGCTGCGTCAGTGCAGGTGAAACTTCGTGGCGCCGAATGGTTCCGATGTGCCCATCGCGAAAACGGTCGACGGGCTCACGCGGTAGACATGCCACGGCGGCGGGCCCGCCGACGGAGCACTGTACTCAGCCGTGACCGCGTCGCCGGCGACCTCGGCGGGCCATCCGTCACGGGCGAAAGCCTCAGCGACGGAGGCTAATTCGTCGCCATGGCTGATCCTTTCGGCCGCGCCCTCGAGGACCAGGTCGAACTGATCGGTAGCGACGCTGACCACGCATCTGTCGTCGCGGGCCAGGTTACGAGACTTTCTGGTCGCGGATCCGGACGTGAAATACCAGCTGCCGTCGTGCGCAATCACCCCCACCGGCCGCACCTGCGGACTGCCATCGGGATTGATTGTTGTCAGCCACGCCGTATGTCGTTGCGGACCACCGCTGTCCGGCGCCTGCGTCAGCTGAGCGTCCAGCACCGTCTTGACGCGGGTCCACTCAATCGTCGGCGCCCCGTACCCGTCGAGGTTGTGCGCTGTGATCGTCATAGCGGTGTTGACCGTTGCCGGGCCAAAAACTCATCGCCCGTGCAGCAGGAACAGGCCGTAGGCCGCAACGGACTGCGAGTCAACCGTCACCCCCGATCGGATCATCTCCTCGACGTCTTCGCGGGAGAACCACTGGCTGCGCATGTCCTGCTCCTCGTGCTCGCGCTCGGTTTCTCCTTCGGAGATCCCGGTGGCCAGGAACACCCAACCGCGCTGACTCGTCATTCCGGGAGCGACATCGAGCAGACCGAGCGCCTCGAACGACGTCGCGCTCAAACCGGTCTCCTCGCGGAGTTCACGCGCCGCCAGCTCGGCGGGATCGGCGTCGGCCAAATCGGGTGCGGTGCCCTGCGGGAACTCCCAGCGGCGCGCACCGACCGGATAGCGGAACTGTTCAACCAGCCGGAATCGGCGGCCGTCGTAGGGCATCACCAGCGCGTACGTCGGCTTGTCCACCACGGCGTAGATACCGGGGCTGCCGTCCGGCCGGCGGATGTCGTCCTCCCGGAAGGTCAGCCACGGATTCCGATAGATCTCGCGCGACGCGAGGCGTTCGATGAAAGGCACGTCGCCCAGTATGAATGCGACCAACCCGACGCAACGGCCGTGACGAGGAGGTAGCGTCCGAAGCCATGCCTTCCCAAGAAGCCATCACCCAGACCGTCAACAGCTATCTCACGCACGTCGCCAACGGCGCCACCGACGAGATTGTGAAGCTCTACACCGCCGACGCCACCATCGAGGATCCGGCCGGATCGGAGGTGCGGCGCGGCCAGGATGCCGTCCGCGAGTTCTACACGGCGTTCCAGGATGCCAAGAAGGAGACCGAACTCGCCGAAATTCGGGTCGGCGGCAACGAGGCGGCGTTCTTCTGGCACCTCACGCTCGACGCGGGCGACACCCGTACCCGTATCTCGCCCATCTCATTGATGACGTTCGACGACGACGCCAGGATCACGTCGATGCGGGCGTTCTGGTCGCCTTCCGACGTTCGCGTCCTGTAGCGCAAAGCGTTGCAGAACAAGGGAATGTGATCTTTATGCCGTCTCGGCGACACGTTTGATTCGCCGCAATGTCTGCTCGATCCCTCGGTTCACCTGACGACCCCTGGGGATGGCTGCTTCGGCCAATCTGTTCGGCACCGAGCACCATAAGAACTGAAACGACTCGGTGAGCAACGTTCCCGACGACGACGGCTCCAACGTATAGCGCCACCGTGTTTCTGCACGACCGGCGTCGTCGTTGACGGTCGTGAACGCGAATTCGCGGCCCCGATCGGCGGTAGCGACCAAGACGGTTCTTTTCCACCGCAGCGGGCCGAGCCGGTTGTATCCGCGAAAGCGTGCCCCCGGCGCCGCCGCCGTTGCCCCGTCCAGCCACTCGCACCGATAACACTCCGGGCTCCACTCCCCCATCCGCGTGACGTCCGCGATCAGGTCGTACACGCGGTCGGGAGGCGCGGCGACGTCGATACTGTGCCGGCCGCTCCTGGCTGTGGGCATGCGCACAGTATCCCACTGCGGCGACCTCAACTCGAAGCCGTGACTCCGCTTGCAGCACATCGGTGTTGAGCTCCGACATCAAGACGGCGAGTAACCAGACCCTCGAGCATCCGGGCGTTTCGCTGGCAGAAATCGGCACAGTAGCCGATAGTGGGTCTATGCGAGACGGCCCGGGACAATCGCCGAGCGGCCGAGCCCTCGTCTTCGGACGTGAAACGTGCTGAGCATGCAACGTCACATCATCGTCAGCGGTGACGACGCGCTGGCGACGACGATAGCCGAGGAGCTGGAGAACGCCGGCGCAACCATCGTCAAGCTCGTCGATGACAGTGTCGCCGACACCAAGGACGACCTCGTCCAGGCCGGGATCGTTCGCGCGGCCGCGGTGGTCTGCGCCGGGGATGACGACGCGATAAATCTCGAAATCGCCCTACTGGCAAGGAAAGCCAACCCGAACGTACGCGTGGTGGCCCGGCTGGCCAATGACGTACTGCGCGAAGCGATCGCCGACGGTAACGGTCCCGGTGCGATCCTCGATGTCGCCGAGCTGGCGGCGCCGTCCGTCGTCGAGGCAGCTCTGGCCCACACCGTGCACCCGTTCGAAGCGGCCGGGATCAAGTTCCTCGTCTCGGGCTCGCAGGCACCCTATGACGCGACGCTGCGCGAGATCTACGCCGACCTGGCGCCGGTGGCGGTGATCCACGGCAAGAACTCGCCCGCGCCCGGGTTGCTGGAGACATGTCCGGGCCGCGACCTGAAGGTCCGCGCCGGCGACTGGACCGCGATGATCGGCACCGCCGAAGAGCTGGCGGCTCGCGGCATCAAGGCCCCGCGGCCGAGCACGACACGCATCCGTCAGCGCCGGGTGCGGCGGGCCATTGACGTCGCGCGCGGCCTGCGCAACGACATCAATCCGATGTTTTTGCGTGCGGTAACCGCAGCGTTGGGCGTGCTGATCTTCTCGACGGTGTTGTTGCGCTACTGCTACCAGGCCCACCAGAAAATGACCTGGGTCGACGCCTTGTACTTCAGTACCGAGACGATCGCGACGGTGGGCTATGGCGACTTCAGCTTCCTCGCGCAGCCCACGTGGTTGCGATTGTTCAGCATCATGTTGATGTTCGCCGGCGTGATGACCACGGCCGTCCTCGTCGCGTTCATCGCCGACCTGCTGATTTCGCGCCGCTTCGCTCATACGGCCGGCCGCCGGCGCGCGCGCCACCTGCGCAATCACGTCGTCGTCGTCGGGCTGGGTTCGTTCGGCAGCCGCGTCATCGCCGACCTGACCGCCGCCGGATACGAGGTGGCGGTGATCGAGCTCGACGAGAACAACCACTACCTGTCGACGGCCGCCGAACTCGAGGTGCCGGTGATCTTCGGGGATGCGACGCTGCGCCAGACGCTCAAAGAGGCCCGCGTCGACACCGCTCGCGCGGTGGCGGTGCTGACCCACGACGACATGGTCAACATCGAGACCGGGATCGTGCTGCGCGAGATGTTGGGTCCGCGGGTCATGCCCAAGGTCAGCCGGCCCGGTGTGCCGATCGTGTTGCGTATCTACGACCATGCGCTGGGCAGCGCGGTGGCCGAGCGGTTCGGTTTCGACACTGTTCGTTCGACCGTCGCGTTGGCCGCCCCGTGGTTCGTCGGCGCAGCGATGGGCCTGCAAACGCTGGGCACGTTTTCCGTTGGGCAGCGCTACTTCATGGTCGGCGGCATGCACGTGGCAGCGGGCAGCGAGCTCGACGGGCTGCGGATGTTCGAACTGTCCACGCAGACCCGCGTCATCGCGATCACCCGCGAGGACGCCCCGGTCCAGCTACACCCGCGGCGCGACGCCCGGCTGCGTGCCGGCGACACCGTCTACCTTGTCGGCCCCTACCGCGAGTTGGTGGCGACGCTGCAAAAGGGCCAACCCCCGCAGCAACCCGATGTCGGCCGCGAACGCCTCCCGGCCTAGAGGCGGCCGGCAACGTCCGCGGCGCGGCGCACCTGATCGAGGTCTGAACTGGTCGGGATGAGCTGAACCTCGTCGGTGCCGATGTCTTCGAACTTGCGCAGCACCGCCGCGAGCTCGTCCTCATTGCCGGCCCAGCCGGTCATCGGGGCCATCGCGTCGACGTACTGCGCCGGAATCCAGTTCATGTAGCGCAGCAGATGCTGATGCACCTGGGCGCGGGACTGCTCGGGCGTACCGAAGGCGAACCAGAACGACGTCACCAGGTGGGGTTCGGGCTTGCCGGCCTGCGCCCATGCTGCCCGCGCCACGTCGAAGAGCTCATTCTGCTTGTCGACGTCCAGGTCCAACGTGGTGCCGGCCAGCCCGTCGGCCCAGGTTGCCGCGCTGCGGACGGTCTTCGGCCCGATACTGCCGACGAACAGCGGCGGACCACCGGGCTGAACCGGGGCGGGTCCGACCGGGAGCACCGACTCGGTGATCTTTTCGCCGGCCCAGACCCGCTTCATCACCGCGACCCGCTCGGCCATGTCGCGCATCGTCTGCGTCGCCGGGTCGGCGCCCACCGCGTGGTAGTCCTCGTGCCTGCCGCCCACACCGATGCCCACGGTCAACCGCCCGCCGGACAGCATGTCGCCCGTTGCCAGACCTTTCGCCAACATCACCGGATCGTGCAGCTGCGGCACGATCACCGTCGTCATCAGCCGCACCCGTTTGGTCCAGGCAGCGAGCGCACCGAGCAGCGTGAGATTGTCCGGGTTGGTGAACGCGATGCGTTCGCCCCAGCACAGCGACGAGAAGGGGCCCTCGTCGATCGTGCGCGCCCAGTTCTGAAGCACCGTGGCATCCAAATCCGGTTCCATCACCGGCATCGTCATTGCTATCCGCACGACCGCGATTCTGGCATGCCTTCAACACTGGTTCCTGGAGTGGCAGCATGGGTCCAGTGACCTTCACGAGTACGTCCATCGCACATGTCCGCCTTACGGTCACCGATATCGAGCGTTCGCGGCAGTTCTACGAGAGCGTGTTCGATTGGCCAGTGCTGCTCGAAGTTCCCGAGAGCGCAAGCGAGGCAACCCGCAACCAGTTGAGCTTTCTGTACGGCGGCGTCATCTACGACCTCGGCGGCACGCTTCTCGGGCTGCGGCCGGTCGCCACGGACCGCTTCCACGAAGACCGCTGCGGTCTTGACCACATCGCGTTCCGGCTCGCCAGCTTGGCAGAATTGGATACCGCGGCAGCACATCTCGATGAAATCGGCATCGAGCACGAGCCGGTCAAAGACATTGGGCCGTCATACATTCTGGAGTTCCGCGACCCCGACAACATCGCCTTGGAACTGACCGCGCCCAAGTAGCGCTTCGCGCGTTGTCGCCGCGCGGCGACCGTGGTTCACTGGAAAGAACTATGTCCATCAATTTCAACCACACCATCGTCGCCGCACGCGACAAACGCGAGTCCGCGGGATTTCTCGCCGAGCTCTTCGACCTGCCCAACCCGAAGCCATTCGGCAACTTCATGGTGGTCGCACTCGAGCACGGCGTGAACCTCGATTTCGCGAACTCTCCCGAGGGCGAGGAAATCCGGCGGCAGCACTACGCCTTCCTGGTCTCCGAGCCGGAGTTCGACACGATCTACGGCAAGATCCAATCGCGCGGCCTGCAGCATTGGGCCGATCCTCGGCAAAGCCGACCCGGCGAGATCAACCACAACCACGGAGGTCGCGGGGTCTACTTCCTGGACCCGTCCGGGCACGCCATGGAGATTCTGACTCGGCCCTACGGCTCAGCCGGCTGAGCCTTACGGCCTAGTCGCCGCGCGAAGCGCCGTGCCGGACGCTTTCCTGGCCGCGATAGTCGTCGGCGAGCTTCCCGACGTGCTTGGGCAGGGTGCCGGATGCGACATCGGCCAAGGTCGTCTCCTCCAGGACCGAGCGCATGCTGGCGCGCAGCGCACGCCAGACGTCGGCCAGGGGCGCCGTGGGTCCCGAGTACGGCAGGTCACCCAGACCGATGTCTCGGACGCTGGCCAGCGGCCCGTCGATGCAGCGCAGCACGTCGGCAATGCTGATCTCGCTGCCCGGACGGGCCAGCTGATAACCCCCGTCGCGCCCGCGATGGCTGCGCACCAGGCGGTCGGTGCGCAGGTTGGTAAGGATGTCGACGAGAAACTGAGGCGGTATGCCCTGCGCCTGGGCCAAATCGTCGGTCTTGACCAACGTGCCGCTGTCCACGGTGGCGAGCTGGATCATCGCCCGCACCGCGTACTCCGCCTTTGCTGACATCCGCACCCTGAGGATTGTGCCACGCGCGGACGCCTGGGTCGGTGCTCCTAGCTGCGCAATTCCAGCAGGTCGATCACGCTCTGCGCCATTTCCTCGAGCGAGCGGTCCGGGATCAGTCGCAGATCCGGATTTTTCGGCCGCTGGTACGGACTGTCGATACCGGTGAAATGCGTGATTTCGCCCGCACGGGCTTTGGCATAGAGCCCCTTGGGATCACGCGCCTCACACTCGGAGAGCGGGGTGTCGCAGAACACCTCGAAGAACTCAAACCCGGCGTCGGCGTGCACTTTACGAGCCATCTCGCGGTGTTCGGACAGCGGGCTGATCGCGGGGACCAGTACGGTCTGGCCCGAATCGGCGAGCAACGTCGCGACATGGGCCAGCCGGCGCAGGTTCTCAGCACGATCGGCCATGGAAAAGCCCAGGTCGGCATTCAGGCCGTGCCGCAGGTTGTCACCGTCGAGAACGTAAGCGGGAACACCCTTTTCGAGCAGCTTCTGCTCGACCAGCATGGCCACCGACGATTTACCCGCACCCGACAGGCCGGTCAGCCACACCGTGCGGCCCCGGGCTACCCGGTCTTCGGCCGTGACCAGCGACTCGTGCCGCACCGTGTTCGGGCTTGCCTTCTGCGCGGCGACGTCGCGCAACACCATGCCCGCCGCCACGGTGCCGTTGGTGTTCGGGTCGATCAGGATGAACGAACCGGTGCTTGCGTTGCGGGTGTACTCGTCGAGCAGCAACGGCATCTGCGTGCGCAGCGAAATACGGCCAAGTTCGTTGAGCTTCAACGCCGTAGCGCTCTTGTCCCGATGCAGGGTATTGACATCGAGCCGGTAGTCCAGCGCAGTCACCCGCGCGCGCGTGGTCCGAGTGGTGTGCTTGATGACGTAATCACGACCCGGCTCGAGCGAAGCGCCGTCGGCCATCCAACACACGGTCGCGTCGAATTCCTGCGCGACCCTGGGCTGGTTATTCGTGCGGGCGATCATGTCACCACGCGAAATATCGATATCGTCGGCCAAGCTCACCGCCACGGCCATCGGCGGAAACGCCTCTTCCACAGGACCATTCGGGCCTTCGATCGCGGTGATCTTGCTGGTCTTGCCGACCGGCAGCACCACCACCTCGTCGCCGGGGCGCATCACTCCGCTGGCCACCGTTCCGGCGTAGCTGCGGTGGTCTCGATGCTCGTGGGTCTGCGGCCGGATCACGTACTGCACCGGGAACCGCACATCGACGAGGTTGCGGTCACCGGCGATGTACACCTCCTCGAGGTGCGACAGCAATGCGGGTCCCTCATACCAGGGCGCCTTTTCCGATTTGGTCACCACGTTGTCGCCGTGCAGCGCGGAAAGCGGGATGGTGGCCACGTCCTGCACGTCCAAACGTGCGGCGAAGGCGTGGAATTCATCCCGAATCGCTTCGAACTTCTCCCGGTCCCAGTCGATCAGGTCCATCTTGTTGACCGCCAGCACAATGTGCTGGATGCCCAACAACGACGCCAGGAAGGCGTGCCGGCGGGACTGCTCGAGCAGGCCCTGGCGGGCATCGACGAGCACGATCACCAGCTGGGCGGTCGAGGCGCCGGTCACCATATTGCGGGTGTACTGAATGTGGCCCGGGGTGTCGGCGATGATGAATTTCCGCTTGGGAGTGGCGAAGTAGCGGTAGGCGACGTCGATCGTGATGCCTTGTTCACGTTCGGCCCGCAGGCCATCGGTGACCAGCGACAGGTCGGTGTACTCGTGGCCGCGCTCCTTGGACGTCCGCTCCACCGAGGCCCACTGGTCTTCCATCACGGCCTTGGAGTCGTAGAGCAGGCGCCCGATCAGGGTGGACTTGCCGTCGTCGACGGAGCCCGCGGTGGCCAGCCTCAGTAACGTTGCCATCAGAAGTAACCCTGCCGTTTCCGGTCTTCCATCCCAGCCTCGGAGATACGGTCGTCCGCCCTGGTAGCCCCGCGCTCGGTCAGCCTGGACACCGCGGTTTCCGCAATGACCTCCGACACCGTGCCGGCCTCCGATTCGACACACCCGGTGCAGGTGACATCACCCACCGTGCGGAACCGCACCATCTTCTCCACCACCGGCTCGTCGGCACGCGGCTGCAAGTGGCGGTCTACGGCCAGCAACATCCCATCGCGCTCGAAAACCTTGCGCCGGTGCGCGAAATAGATCGAAGGCAACTTGATCTTCTCGGCCCCGATGTAGGACCAGATGTCGAACTCAGTCCAGTTCGACAGCGGGAAGACCCGGATGTGCTCGCCCTTGTGGTGCCGGCCGTTGTAGAGGTTCCACAGCTCGGGTCGCTGGACCTTGGGGTCCCACTGGCCGAATTCGTCGCGGAAGCTGTACACCCGCTCCTTGGCGCGCGCCTTCTCCTCGTCGCGCCGTGCCCCGCCGAACGCGGCGTCGAACTTGTTCTCCCGGATCGCGCGCAGCAGCGTCACTGTCTGTATCGGGTTGCGCGACGGGATGGTCTCGACGACCCGGCCGGCGTCGATGTCGTCCTGTACCGACGCCACCACCAAGCGCACCCCGAACTGCTCGACGAGTTCGTCGCGGGTCGAGATCACCTCGTCGAAGTTGTGGCCGGTGTCGACATGCATGACCGGGAACGGCAGCCGCCCGGGACGGAACGCCTTGAGCGCCAGGTAGAGCATCACGATGGAGTCCTTGCCGCCGGAGAACAGCAGCACCGGCCGCTCAAACTCCGCGGCAACCTCCCGGATGATGTGGATGGCCTCCGCCTCCAACGAGCGCAGATGGCTCAATTCGTACTGGCCGGCCGAGGGCCCCGCCGTCACACCACTGGTCATGGCTTCCTTGTCCAAACCGTATATCCGGATAAACTTGGTCTAACTGACCATGTTTACGGTCATTGCCGTCTATAGAACCAGACCGCCCCGGCGGTGTCAATGGGCAGCGGCCGGGTGGCGCGCGAGCCGAGCACCGGGCACATTGCGCCAGGTTGCGGCGGCAGCCCTGTTGCCGGGGCCGCCCGGTAGGAAAGCATGGACGCATGACCACCTCTTCCGCTTCCATTCCCGCGAGCGGGCGCGACGTGATCGCGCAGTTTCTCCCCCAATCGCCGTTCGTCGCCAAGCTGGGAATCGTCGCCGACCAGCTCAGCGATGACGAAGTACGGCTGCGGCTGCCGTGGGATCCCTCGAATGTCACCGTCGGCGACATGGTGCACGGCGGCGCCATTGCCACGCTCGCCGATCTCACCGTCATGGCGGCGGCATGGTGCGGCGCCGAAGCACCGCCCGGGCTGCGCGGCGTCACGGTGTCGATGGCTCTGGACTTCATGGCGCCGGCCCGGGCCACCGACGTGATCGGGGTGGGCCGAGTGCTGCGGCGGGGCCGATCGTTGACCAACTGCGAGGCCGAGATCGTCGACCCGCAGGGCAGGCTGATCGCCAAAGCCCTCGCTACTTACAAAGTCGGCTGAGGACCGTCGGCGCGTTGGTCGATTCGAGGCTTCCTAGAGGGTGATCTCTTCGAGGTTGCCGGTGGCGACATCGAAGACGAAGCCGCGCAACGAGACATGCTTGGTCACGAACGGGCTGTTCTCGATGCGGCGCAGCGACTGCCGGACGTCCTCCGCGGGGTCCGGAAAGGCCTCGGCCGCCCACGGCGGTTTAACGCCCGTCTCTTCTTGGATGGTGCGCTTGAAGTCGTCGTCGGTGAAGGTGAGCATCCCGCAGTCGGTGTGGTGGATCAGGATGACCTCTTGAGTCCCCAGCAGCCGTTGACTGATGGCCAGTGAGCGAATGACGTCATCGGTCGCGACCCCGCCGGCATTGCGGATGACGTGTGCCTCACCCTCGTTAAGACCGAGGACCCGGTAGACGTCGAGCCGGGCGTCCATACACGCGACGACCGCGACGTGTTTGCTCGGCGGCAAGGGTAATGGGCCGTTGAACGTGCGTGCGTACTCGGCATTGTTGGCCAGGTAGTCATTCGTAACCGTCACGGTGCCGCAGTGTATCCCCTTCGGCTGGCGCAGCGTCTAGTTTTGCTCGGCCAGTTCTTAATCTCGTGGCCGCAACGGCAACGGCACGGCGAGCGAATGTGCCTCAGCTACAGGTCGTTACCCGCATAGGACTGGTTGAAGCTTTTGTTGGCCAGCGGGAAGTCGGGGACAATGGTGTCGGCCATCGCCACGGGCAGCGCGGGCCAGTTGAACCACGACGGGTCAACGATTTTGGCGCGGGTGATGTGGTTAGTCGCGTCGATTTCGACACGGTGCACGATCGTGCCGCGCCAACCTTCGACGATGCCGATACCGCTGCTCGGCGCACCCGGTCGGTCGACTCTGGCGATGTATTCGATTCGGCCGCTGTGCGATTCGACAATGTGGCGGGCGAGGATGGCGGACGCGGCGAACTCGTCGCGCCGCACGGTGTAGCGGGCGAGGACGTCGCCATCTTCCGCACCGATTTCCGCAATGGGCAGCTCGGCGGTGGGGTGCTCGACCCGGGCATCGGTGCGCAGGCCGCTGGCCCGGGCGACGTACCCCAGACAGCCCAGCGCGGAGGCGTCTTCGGAGCGGAGAATGGCGGTGCCGGCGAATCGGTCGTAGGCGACCGCGTTGGCCAGTGTCAGCGAGGCGACCTCGGCCACGTCAGCGGCGAGCCGTTGAAGTTCCTCGGTGTCCGGAAGAGCTTGCAGCGCAATCCCGCCCGGGCGGATCGCGCCGCGTAGCAGCCGGTGGCCGGTAATGGCGGCATTGAGCCGCAGCAGTCTTTCGCGGATGCGCTGAGCGTGCGTGTTGGCGATGCCGTAGCCGATGTCGTTGGCCAGGGCGCCGAGATCGGCAGCGTGGTTGTAGAGCCGCTCGAGTTCGACGATCAGGGCCCGCAGCCGGTGCACCTCATCGGGCAGCTCGATGCCGAGGGCGTCTTCGACGGCGAGGCTGTGGGCCAGGGCGTGCGCGGCCGACGTGTCGCCGCTGATGCGTTCGGCGAGATCGACAGCCCCGAGAGCGGTACGGCCATGGAATAGCTTCTCGATGCCACGGTGCACGAACCACAGCCGGGCTTTCAACCGCACCACGGTCTCGCCCGCGACAGAGAAGCGGAAGTGGCCGGGTTCGATAAGGCCGGCGTGGACGGGGCCGACCGGGATTTCGTAGATCCCGGGTCCTTCAACGTTAAGGAAGGGGAATGCGCCGCTGTCGGCGAATTCGGGCGCGGGTCCCGCGTCGGTGCGCATCGGATTCCACTCGGGCCAGTGGGCGTGGCGGACGAGGCGGCGGGGGTTGGGATGGCCGACGGGACGGATTCCGTACAGATCCGCCATTTCGCGCTCGAATCGGCTAGCCGGAAACGATACATAGGCCAAGGATCGGATATGTGGATCACTGACGGGTACAACACATTCCAGCTCGACACGGCGGTCCGGACAGCCGGCCACAAAGAGATAGACCACACGCAGACTGTCTCCGTCGTCGTGCGCGGCGACCAGCGCCAGCCGGAACGAGTCGTCCAGCAGCTGTTCGGCCATTTCGGTGAGTCCGTGCTGGGAGACCCTGTGCCGCAACCAGCTTCGTTTCACCGCGAGGCTCCGACACTGCCGCTCGCGGCGGCGAACAGGTCGGTGAGCGGACCCGCCGTGATGCCCAGGGCCGTCGAAACGACGATCCCGACGATCAGGGCCGCCGCGGCTGTGGCCGGCACGGCAAGCGATGGCGCGCCGACTGCGGGCGGACCGAGCAGCACGCGCCCCGAATTGCGGGCCAGGGCGGCGAAGGCGATCGCGATCAGCAGCATCGCGGCCCCGAGCACCCAGGCCAGCCGCACGTCGGCAAGGGAGCGCGCGATCGCCAGCTCGCTGGCGAACATCGCGAAAGGCGGCAGGCCCAGTAGGACGATCAGGCCGGCGGCGAACGACAGGCCGATCAGCCGCGACCGGTGCATGACGCCGGTGATATCGGCGATCGCGGTGGAGTTGTGCGCGGCCTGCAACTGGCCGCCCGCCGAGAACAACACCGTCTTGGCGATCCCGTGGGCGAGCACATGCAGCAGCAGCGCGGAGATCGCCAATGTGGTGCCGACGGCTGCTGCGATCGCGATCAGGCCCATGTTCTCCATCGAGGAGTACGCCAGCATCCGCTTGATATCGCCGGTGACGGTCAGCATCAGCGCCGCGACCAGCAGCGTCATCAACCCGACCACCAGTAGCCCGCTGCGTAGGAAGGTCGGACCGACGGATGCATCGATGATCGGCCGCAGTCGGATGAGCACCGAGAACGCCACCGATAGCAACACCCCGCTCATCAGCGCGGACACCGGCGCGGGGGCTTGGCTGTGGGCGTCGGCCAGCCAGGTGTGGAACGGGAAGAGTCCGGCCTTGGCGCCGTAACCGATCAACAAGAGCCCGCCGGCCAGCCGCGCGACAGCAGGATCCAGACTGCGGGCGTGCGCGGCAAGGACGTCGAGGTTCAGCGCGTGGGCGGCGGGTGCGCCGGCGTAGCGCGCGGCGAAGTACAGCAGCACGGTGCCCAGGAATGCGATGGCAATGCCGACCGAGCAGATCACGACATACTTCCAGGTCGCTTCCAGCGCGGTACGAGTGCGGCGATGCCCCACCAGGAAGGCGGTGATCACCGTGGTGGCCTCGATCGCCACCCATACCAAGCCAATGTTGTTGGCGCACAACGCGAGAACCATCGCCGCCAAGAACGCCGGCGTCAATACGCCGTACAGGCGGGCACCACGCGTGTCGATGTGGGCATGCGCGAGTTCGACGTCGATGTACGAGATGCTCGCCAAGGTGGCCAGCGTGCCGACGATCCCGACGACGACAAGCATGATCACGGTGAGCGCGTCGGCACGCAGCAGCCCGCCCAGGGCGAACCAGGTACCGGACCCGACCCGAAACCCCAAGACCGCGGCACATGCCAGAACGGTGACAGCCGCCAGGACTGTCAGCGCCGCAGTCACGTGCCGCCACCCGGCGACCAGGGCGGCGATTGACGCGGCGAGCGGCGCGAGGATCGCAGTGAGGAGCAATGCGGTCATCAGTCGCGCAGTTCCTGCAGCTTGTCCAGATCGGCGTCGCCGAAAGTGCGTCGCAGCCGGCCGGTCAGCACGCCGATCACGATCACGGCAAAGAGCACGTCCAGTGACGCGCCGAGTTCGACAATCAACGGGACTCCCGCGGTAAGCAGAAACGCGGTCGCGGCAATCCCGTTGTCTAGCATCAGGAATCCGGCGGCTTGCGAGATCGCATGCAGACGGGTGGTCAACACGAAGAGCGCAATCAGCACCACCGCGAACGCGGCGGGCACGGCGTTGGTGCTGGGGCTCGGTGCCAGGTCGACCACCGGTTGGCTGATCGCGAAGGCGGCGACGGTCAGCGCGCCGGTAATCAGCAGCGAGCTGGTGGTGTTCACCAGCGGGGTGGCCTCGCGTCGCGAGGCAACTTCGGCCCTCACCACGCGGGCCAGCAGCCACGGCAACACCGCCACGCGGAGCGCCAGCACGGCGACAGCCACTCCGATCAGTGCGAAATCGCGGTCATGGATGCCACGCAACGCAGGGATTGCGGTCAGTGCCAGCCCCTGCCAGGCCAGCAGATGCACGATGGCGGACAGTTCGCGGCGCCAGACGATCAGTACCGCGGTCAGCATGAGCCCACCCGCGGCGAAGTCAACCAAGATCGAGAAGTTGGCGTCAGTCATCCCTGGGCCCTCACGTGCGGACCGTGAAGAAATTGGCGGCGGTCACCGCGAGTAGGGCCAGCAGAAACGAGCCGGCCAACAGTTCGGGCACCCGGAATAGTCGAAGTTTGGCCATGAACACCTCAAATGTCGCAAGCAGCGCGGCGAGAACCGCGACCTTGGTCACTACCGCCGCCAGACCGATCAACACCTGAGGACCAGAGGGCGCAGCACCGGCAATCCCCCACGGCAGGAACAGGTTTGCCAGCAACGCCAGCAAACCGTGAGCCGCATCCCCGAGGCCCATTCGACGAGCGCCAACCGGGGGCCGGCATATTCGAGAACCATCGCCTCGTGCACCATCGTCAATTCCAGGTGGGTCGCCGGGTTGTCGACCGGCAGCCGCCCGGTCTCGGCGACGATGACGATCACCAGCGCGGCGAAGGCGAGCACTGCGGCCAAGGACGTGACGTGACCGGGGTGTGAGATCGTATTTGTCACCAGCGCACCGAGATTGGTCGATCCGGCCGGAATGGACAGCGCGAACACCGCCAACAGGATCGTCGGCTCGACGAGGGCGGCGATAGTGATCTCGCGGCTTGCGCCCATACCGCCGAACGAGGTGCCGGTGTCGATGCCGGCAAGGGCGAGCGCGACAGTTCCCAGGAATAGCAAGCCGACCACGGCGAACAAGTCGGCGCTGGAGTCCAGGGGTGACCCCGTAGCGACGATCGGTGCGATCGCCGCGATCAACAGGATGGTCCCGGCGACGATCGCGGGCGCGGCGGTGAACACGATCGTCGTTCCCGTCGGCGTGATCTGTTGCTTACCAAGTTGTTTGAGCAGATCCCGCCACGGCTGCAGCACCCCGCCGCCCGCTCGTCCCTCCCAGCGAGCCCGCACCTGACGCGTCATGCCGACCACCACCGGCGCGCCCACCGTAACCACAGCAAGCTGAGCCGCCCCTGCGACGTAGGACATCGCGTTCACCTGGCCGCCACCAGCACGATCAGCACACCCAGCGCCCCGTAGGCCAAATAGAGGTGCACACTACCGGTATGAGCGCGCCGCATCAGCCCGGCCGCGGCGGCTACCGCAGCGACCACCGGCGTATACAGACGCTGTTCGATCGCGTCGGAGATCGCGGTCCGGTAGCTGATCCTGGCGGCGATGTACCGTGACTCAGCCGCATGGGTGACCTCGATGTCGGTGTCGGGGCGCAGCACGTTGTCGAAGACTCGCTGTAGCGGCTCGGCGAACGACGTGGCCGTATATTGCATGCGCTCGGTGAGACCGTCTGCACCGCATGCCCATAACGGCAACACGACAGGTGCGGGGCGCCGGCGGGAACGCGACCGGGCCAGCCCGGTCGCCACCAGTGCCGCGACGACCACACCGGCGGAGATCACGCCGGGCGCGATCGACCCCGACACCCCTGGCAGCCGCACCACGGTGCCGAAATCGGCGAACCCGACGACGTGTGCGAACGGCAGCGTTGCGACGGTCCGGTGCACTGTCGGGGCGACAAGGCCCGGCGCCACCGCCAGTACCAGGCAGGCGCCCGCCGCGATCACCATGCCGGCGCGCATGGTGGCCGGCGCCTCCTCCGCATCGGCGGCCTGCGCGGAGCGGGGACGGGCCAAAAACCCGATCCCGAACGCCTTGACCATCGCCGCCACACTCAGACCGGTGGCAAGTGCAACCGCGCCGACCGCCAACGGTGTGGTCAGCGCCACCATGGGATCGTGTCCGGGAGCGGCGTGGATCAGTGACTGGATCAGCAGCCACTCACTGACAAAACCGGCACCGAGGGGCAGACCACACGCACCCAGCGCGGCCACGCCGAAAAACACTGTGGTCATTGGCATCCGGCGAGCCAGGCCGCCGAGCAGGTCGAGGTCGCGCACTCCCGTCGCGGCCAGCACCGACCCGGCCGCGAGGAACCCTAGGCTCTTGAACGCCGCGTGCGCCATCAGATGCAGTACCGCAGCAGCTGCGGCAATCATCGCCGGGCGGTAAGCGCCGGTATCCGCGAAAAGCGTTGCCGCACCGAGTGCCAACGTGACCAGGCCCATATTCTCGGTCGTCGAGTAGGCAAGCAGCCGTTTGAGGTCCGTTGCGACCGAGGCCTGCAACACGCCGTAGAGCGCGGATATGACGCCGACCGCCAAAAGCGTAAGCCCCCACCAGCGGGGGCCCGGCCCGAGCAACCGCAGATCGAAGCGAATGATCCCGTAGATCCCCAGGTTGACCATCGCCGCGCTCATCAAAGCCGATACGGGGCTGGGCGCCTCCGGATGGGCACGCGGTAGCCAGGCGTGCAGCGGCACCAATCCCGCCTTCGACCCGAAGCCGATCAACGTCAGCACGAACACGGCGGTGCGGGCCCCGCCAGACACCCCCGTGATGTCGGCGAACCGGTCCCCACCGCCGGCCGCCGACAACACCATCAGCCCGACCAGGATCGCGACGAACCCGAGCTGGGTCATCACCGCGTACGACAAACCCGCGGAACGGACCTGCGGGCGGATGTCCTCGGACAGCACCAGCATCAGCGATGCGATCGCCATCAACTCCCACGCCAGCAGAAACGTCGTCACCGATCCCGCAGCCGGCACCAACACCATCGCCGCGACAAACACCGGCAACACCGCCAGCGTGACCCAGCCCAGATGCTCACGTCGCGCGTACCCGATCGCGTAGCAGCCGACCGGGACCGCTACCGCGCCCGTGATCGTCATGAAGAATCCGCCCAGTGGGTCGAGCTCGATGCGTATGCCGGACAACGGAAGAAGCCAGTCGATGTCTACCGGCCGTACCGATCCGAACATCCCCTGCAAGCCCAGCCACACCCCGACGATGCCCACTCCCGACGTGATGATCCCACCGACTGTCGGTCCGAAACCGTTTCGTGGCACCATTTTTGGCACCGACAACGTGGCGAGCGCAGAGGTGGTCGTCACTTCCCAGTCACCGATCGCAGGGCCGCGACGATTTCGGCGGGTGTGGGCGGGCATCCCGCGATCTCGATATCGACGGGCACCACCTCACCCACCGCACCGGCCACCGCGTAGGCATCCTTGAACACCCCTCTGTTCAGGGCACAATCTCCGCACGCGATCACCACGCGCGGGCGTGGCGTCGCCTCGAGGGTGTTACGCAGCGGGTCGGCCATGTTGCGCGTCACCACCCCGGTCACCAGCAGCGCATCCGCGTGCCGGGGCGAGGCCACAAGCCGCGCCCCGAACCGCTCCGCGTCGTACACCGGGCCGAACACGCCCGAAATCTCCACCTCACATCCGTTGCACGAACCCGCGTCGACATGCCGGATCTGCAGCGAACCTCGCACTCCCGCCACCGGTTCTGTTGCCGGTGGCGGCGGCGCATCCGCGGGCTCGACGATCCGGCCGACGCGAAGGATTTTGGCGAGCCAGCCCATGGCACTAATTCGCCGTTCCGTCGGCGCGCAGATCCTCCAGCACCGCGACCCGGTCAGTGAGCACCCGGGCCAGGACCTTGCGAGCTACCGCGAGCAGCTCGGCGATATCGGGCGAGGCGATCGAATAGGTCACAGCGTTGCCATCGCGGTCCGCGACGACAACTCCTGCCCGGCGCAACACGGCCAGCTGCTGGGATAAGTTCGACGCCTCGAGGCCGACATCGGACACCAACAACTCACCGACCGAGCGGTCCCGCTCCATCAGTAGCTCGAGAATCCTGATTCGCGCCGGGTGCGCAAGCGTCTTGAAAAAATCGGCTTTGAGCTTGTAAAGGGGCTTCGATTCCACCCACGCTCCCGAAGACTTCGCTATTCCGACAGTTGAACAATTGAAGAATTCATCATATCGCAGGATCCGGCCGCTGCTGAACGGTGGTCGCCAGGCGCCGCACTCGAGAGCGCTCCAAGCCGGCCCGCGCTTCTCTCGCTAACCTGTCCCAATGCAATGCAGGCTGGCGGACCGGTCATGATCCGGTACCTTGCCCGGCGGTTCCTCAACTACGTCGTCCTGCTGGTGCTGGCGTCTTTCCTGACTTTCCTGCTGACCTCGCAGACGTTTCATCCGCTCGACAGTTTTGTGCAGCGCCACCCGACGCCGCCACCGGAGGTTATCCACGCCAAAGCCGTTCAGCTGGGCTTAGACAAGCCGGTGCCCATCCGCTACGCGAAATGGATTTCCGGTGCGGTCCACGGTGACTTCGGAGTGACGGTGAGCGGTCACCCGGTCTCCCAGGAGCTATGGCGCCGGGTCGGGGTGAGCCTGCGGCTGGTGGTGACCGGTTCGGTGCTCGGCACGCTGATCGGCGTGATCGTGGGCGCCTGGGGCGCGGTCCGCCAGTACAAGCTGAGCGATCGCGTGATCACGGTGCTGTCGCTGATCGTCTTGAGCATCCCGTCTTTCGTGCTGGCGAGTTTGCTCATACTGGGTGCGCTGCGGGTCAACATGCTCGCCGGAGTGGGGATCTTCCAGTACACCGGTGAGACCTCGCCGCTGCCGCCCAGTGGAACCGTCGACGAGCTCATCGAACGCTTGCAACACATCGTGCTGCCCACTCTCACCCTGGCGCTGGGCGCAATCGCGGGTTTCAGCCGCTACCAACGCAATGCGATGCTCGACGTGCTCGGCGAGGATTTCATCCGGACCGCGCGGGCGAAAGGTCTGACCCGCCGGCGCGCGTTGTTCAAACACGGATTGCGCACCGCGCTGATTCCTATGGCCACGTTATTCGCCTACGGCGTGAGCGGCCTGGTGGTCGGCGCGGTGTTCGTCGAGAAGATCTTCGGCTGGCACGGCATGGGTGAGTGGGTTGTGTCAGGAATCGCAACCCAGGACGCCAACGTCGTCGCGGCGATCACGCTTTTCTCCGGAGCGGCGGTTCTGCTGGCGGGACTGTTGTCCGATGTCATTTACGCGGCGCTGGATCCGAGGGTGCGGGTTTCATGACGCAAGAGGCTGCGCAAAGCACGCCGGTCCCGTCTGGCATCGACCCGGTCGCAGCGTTCACATCCCGCCGAAACCTGTTGATTCGCCGCTTCCTTCGCAATAAGCCAGCGACGGCGGCGCTGATTCTGCTGGCACTGGCCTTCATCGGCTGCTACGCATTGCCGCCGCTACTGCCTTACAGCTACACCGATCTCGACCTGCACGCGCTGCTACAGCCGCCGTCGGGAAGACACTGGTTCGGCACCAACGCCTTGGGCCAGGACCTGCTGGCGCGGACCCTGTGCGGCATGCAGAAGTCACTGCTGATCGGCTTCTGCGTGGCCTTGATATCGACCACCATTGCCGCCACGGTCGGGTCGATTGCAGGCTATTTCGGTGGCTGGCGCGACCGAACGCTGATGTGGCTGGTGGACCTGCTGCTGGTCGTGCCCAGTTTCCTGCTCATCGCGATCGTCACGCCACGCACCAAACAATCGAACAGCATTCTCTGGCTCATCGTGCTCCTCGCGGCATTCGGCTGGATGGTCAGCTCACGAATGGTGCGCGGGCTGACGATGAGCCTGCGAGAGCGCGAATTCGTCCGCGCAGCAAGATATCTGGGGGTGTCGAGCCGCAGGGTGATCACGCAGCACATCGTGCCGAATGTCGCCTCGATCCTGATCATCGATGCAACACTGAACGTAGGCTTCGCGATCCTGGCCGAAACCGGGTTGAGCTTCTTGGGATTCGGTGTGCAGCCGCCCGACGTTTCGCTGGGCACGCTGATCGCGGAGGGCACTCCTTCGGTGACCACATTCCCCTGGGTCTTTCTGCTCCCGGGCGCGGCCTTGGTACTGATTGTGTTGTGCGCGAATCTCGCCGGTGACGGACTGCGCGACGCCGTCGATCCGGGCGCCCGGCCGGCACGCCGGAAAAAGCGGCGACCAGTTCGGCGGCCCCGGTGACGGCGCTGTTGGAGGTGACCGACCTCAGCGTTACCTTCGACACTCCGGACGTGCGGGTGCCCGCGGTGCGCGGCGCGACCTACCACATCGATCCGGGCGAAGTGCTCGCCATCGTCGGCGAATCGGGCTGCGGTAAGAGCACCGCCGCCATGGCCGTGGTCGGGCTGCTGCCCGAATACGGTGAGGTGTCGGGTTCGGTGCGGCTACACGGCCGGGAATTGCTCGGGCTGTCCGACCAGGCGATGTCACAGATCCGCGGAAAAACGATCGGGACAGTGTTTCAGGATCCGATGTCGGCGCTCACTCCCGTCTACACCGTCGGTGACCAGATAGCCGAAGCCATCAGGATTCACCACCATGACATCAGCCGGGCAGAGGCCCGCAAGCGTGCCACAGAGCTGCTCGAGCTGGTCGGCATCGCGCAGCCGGACCGCCGGGCAAAAGCGTTCCCCCACGAGCTATCTGGCGGCGAGCGTCAACGGGTGGTGATCGCGATCGCGATCGCCAACGATCCGGACCTGCTGATCTGTGACGAGCCCACCACCGCGTTGGACGTCACCGTGCAGGCTCAAATTCTCGACGTCCTGCGGACTGCGCGCGACGTCACCGGCGCGGGCCTGTTGATCATCACCCATGACCTGGGCGTGGTCTCCGAGTTCGCCGACCGGGCAATGGTCATGTACGCCGGGCGCGAGGTCGAGATCGCGACCGTTGAAGATCTGTACTTGGACCGCCGCATGCCCTACACGGCCGGGTTACTCGGTTCGGTGCCGCGGCTGGACGCCCCGCAGGGCACTCGACTCATTCCGATTCCAGGCGCACCACCCAACCTGTCGACCCTTGCACCCGATGCCTGCCCGTTCGCTCCGCGTTGTCCACTGGTGATCGACGAATGTCGTTCGGCTGAACCAGCTCTGATCACCGTTTCCGAAGAGCACCGGGCGGCCTGCATCCGTACCGACGACGTCGCGGGTCGCACCGCCGCTGAAATCTTCGAGGTGTCCACACAGCCGCCGGCGATCGACAGCGCGGCGGACGAAAGTGCAACCGTGCTACGCGTCACGGACATCAGCAAGACCTACCCACTTACCAAGGGCGTGGTCTTCCGCCGGCGGGTGGGTGAGGTGCGAGCTGTCGACGGCGTCAGCTTCACCCTGGAACAGGGCCGCACGCTGGCGATCGTCGGCGAATCCGGCTCTGGTAAATCGACTATCCTGCAACAGATCCTGGAACTGACCGCACCACAAGCGGGTTCCATCGAGGTTCTCGGCGAAGACATCGCCGGGTTGAGTCGGGAGGACCGGCGCGCGCTGCGACGCGACATCCAGGTGGTATTCCAAGACCCGGTCGCGTCCCTGGACCCTCGGCTACCCGTTTCCGACATCATCGCCGAACCGTTACACGCGAGCGGCTTTCGCAAGGATGACACCGACGCGCGAGTCGCGGAGCTGCTCGACATCGTTGGTTTGCGCCGTGCCGACGCGACTCGCTATCCGGCCGAGTTCTCCGGTGGGCAAAAGCAGCGCATCGGCATCGCGCGGGCGCTGGCGTTGCAGCCCAAGATCTTGGCGCTCGACGAGCCGGTGTCGGCACTGGACGTCTCGATCCAAGCCGGGATCATCAACCTGTTGCTCGCCCTGCAGGAGCAATTCGGTCTGTCGTATCTGTTTGTCTCACACGACCTTTCCGTGGTCAAACACCTGGCGCATCAGGTGGTGGTGTTGTACCGGGGCGCCATCGTCGAGCAGGGCGACGGCGACCAGGTCTTCACGAACCCGCAGCACGAATACACCCGGCGACTGCTAGACGCCGTTCCGCGAGCGCATCGGTGATGTCACAACCGGTTAGCATCGTTGGGGTGACGCACGCACCGAGAGCCCGCAAGCTCGCAGCGCTGCTGTCGGCGCTCGTGTTGGTGGTCACCGGATGCTCGAGTGGGTATCAGGACCTTCCAGAGGCCCGGGCCGCGCGGGTCGGGGCCAGCAGCGACATGAACCCGCAGGACCCTGCCACGCTGCGTGACGGCGGCAACCTGCGACTCCCGCTGACGGCGTTCCCGGACAACTTCAACGAGCTGAACATCGACGGCAATACCTCGGACACCAATGCGATCGTGGCACCCACGCTGCCAGGGGCATTCATGACTCAGGCCGACGGGACGCTGAATCTCAACACCGACTATTTCACCGGTGCCGAGCTGACCGGTACCAACCCCCAAACCGTCACTTACACAATCAATCCGAAAGCAACCTGGAGCGACGGCAAGCCCATCACATGGGAAGACCTCAAGTCCGAGGTTGACGCGTGCAACGGCCGCGACAAGAAGTACTTGATCGCCAGCCGCGCCGGGTTCGAACGCGTGAAATCCGTGACCAGAGGTGTTGACGACCGGCAAGCAGTGGTCACCTTCTCTGATCCGTACGCCGAATGGCGTGGGATGTTCGCCGGCGGGATGCAACCTCGGAGCATGACCGCCAACCCGGAGGTCTTCAACAAGGGCCAGCTCGAAGGTCCGGGCCCGTCAGCGGGACCGTTCATCGTGTCCACGATTGACAGGACCGCACAGCGCATCGTGCTGACCCGCAATCCCCAATGGTGGGGCAGGAAGCCGCGGCTGGATTCGATCACCTTCCTGGTGCTCGACAGCTCCGCCGTCATCCCGGCGTTGCAGAACAAGGCAATCGATGCCGCCGGCGTGGGCTCGCTTGACGATATGGTGACCGCGCAACGCACGCCCGGCATCGTGATCCGGCGCGCGCCCGCCCCCACCTGGTACCACTTCACCTTCAACGGCGCCGAGGGTTCCATCATGGCCGACGAGCGGCTGCGACTGGCGGTTTGTCAGGGTATCGATCGCCAGACCATCGTCGATGTCGTCCAGCACGGCCTGACCACCCATCCCACGCCGCTGAACAACCACGTCTACGTGGCCGGGCAGGTTGGCTACCAAAACAACAGCGCACCGGGCGGTTACAACCCAGAACAGGCCCGCAGAGCCTTGGATGCCATGGGATGGAAGCTCAACGGGTCAGTACGAGAGAAGGACGGCAAGCAGCTCGTGGTGCGCGACGTACTTTTCGACGCGCCGTCCAACCGGCAGATTGCCATGGTTGCGCAGAACAGCCTGGCGCAGATCGGCGTGAAGTTGGTGCTCGACCTTAAACCTGGAAATGGCTTCTTCAGCCAATACATCGCCGTCGGTGACTTCGATATCGCTCAATTCGGTTGGGAGGGAAACGCTTTCCCGTTGTCTGCGCTTTCTCAGATTTACACCTCGGATGGCGACAGCAATTTCGGCAGGATCGGCACCGCCGCGATCGACGCGAAGATCGCCGAGACGCTGTCGGAGCTGGATCAGGACAAGGCGCGTGTTCTCGCCAACCAGGTTGACTCGATGATCTGGCAGGAAGGCTTCAACCTGCCGCTGTTCCAGTCGCCCGGCAACCGGGCGGTACGGCACGATTTGGCTAATTACGGTGCAGCCGGACTGGCCGATGTCGACTACACCGCGATCGGGTTCATGCGGACCTGAGCCGCCGCCACAGCGGTATCACGGAGGGCAGCGCACCCTCCGCGATAGCGGCCACCCCCACCGCCTTCCACAGCAGGCGTATCGCAGGACGGGCGGGCAGCGCGTCCAGCGCGCGTCCCCGACCGGCAAGCTTGTCGGTTTCCCCGCGGCACACCGCCTCTGCGATGGTCAGCGCGGCAGGCTCACGAAAGTCGACCGCGCTGTGCGCCGTCGTCGGCAACGCCAAGAGCAGCGCGTTCGGCACCAGCGATGCCACCCGCTCGGCCACCGCCCGTGGTGTCACCAGATCGCGGCCGCCGGAAATGACAACCGTGGGCCAATTGAATTTGGGCATCTCGGCTACCAGGTCGTACGGCTCGGCCTCGAAAGCAGCCGTCTCACTCATGATTTCGCGCATAGCCACAGCGGGATCCAGTGGCAAGCCGTCGGGCTCGGCGGCATAGTTCAGTTCGCGGAACGCGATGCGGCTGACCAGATCGATTTCGTGACGGTATGCCACATTGAGGCTGACGACGACGGACAGACGGGACAGCGCCCGCCACAACGTCTTTCGGCCGCTGAGCAACAAGTCCAATTCGCGATCCAGCAGCGGAGCCCCGCCGTATGCGTAAATGGTCGTCGCGATCTCCCCCGCTGACCCGGACATCAGCCCTCTGTCGATCAGCTTGCGGACTTTGGGCGCCAACGCGGCGGTTTCCGGAGTATCGCCGTCGACCAGCAAGCCTCGAATGGTGTCGCGAACGAGCGCGATGTCGTGCCGTGACAGCAGCGGAGAATCGAGGATCATGGCCTGCACCCGGCCGGGATGGCGGACGCCGAGGCCGGCGGCGATATAGCTGCCGTACGAGGTGCCGTAGATGACGGCGGCGTCCACATGGGCGTCGTCGAGCACCGCGGCGATGTCGTCGACCACCTGATCGACGGTGATCGCTTCGGGCGGCAGGTCGGCGCCGGAGTCGTCATGACGCGACATTCCGACCCCGCGGTGCTCGATCATGATGACGTCCAGACCGGCCATGGCGGCGCGGCGCCGCAGCCCCTTGTAGACCTGCAACGACGCGACACCCGGGCCTCCCGGGATGATGACCAGCGGGTGGGCGGACTTGCGGCCGGTGCGCACGTAGTAGAGATCGAACTCGTCGGCGCTGCCTGGGGATATCGGCCTGCGCACCGGCCGGACGCCAGGCATTCCCGCAAGCTTCTCGTGCACCCGGCGCCGCTTCGCGTTCATCGTCATCGGTGCCCATTCTGCCTAGCTCGCTCGCGATCAGCAGCGCGGCAGTGCGCCGAAGGTATTGATGCCCGCCGACTCAGCCGCCGATCAGGTCGGCGGCCTTCTCCCCGATCAGCACCGACGGCGCGTGCGTGTGGCCGCGAACCGTGCTGGGCATCACCGAGGCGTCCGCGACCCGAAGCCCGTCGACGCCCCGCACCCGCAGCTGCGGATCCACCACGCTGGACTCGTCGCTGCCCATCCGGCAGGTGCCCAGCGGGTGATACAAGCTCTGCGTACCGGTGGTGAGCGTCAATTCCAGAGTGGCCTCGTCCAGCTCGGCGCGATCGGGGGGTTGCGCGATGGGGCCGAGTAGATCCCGCAATGCGGGCGCCGCGGCGATCCGGGTGCACATTCGCAGCCCTTCCATCATCGCGGCGCGGTCGACGCCGCCCGGATCGGACAGGTACCGCGGTTCGATCACCGGCTTGTCATGCGGGTCGGCGGACCGCAGCGTGATCTGGCCGCGGCTTTCCGGTGCGACCAGGACGGGCCCGAACACCACCCCATGCCCCTCGGGCGGGGCGAGCCCGTCGCCGTAGAAGGGCGCCGGCGCGAAGAGGAGTTCGAGATCGGGCAGCTCCAGCTCGGCCCGGCTGCGGACAAACCCGTACGCCTCCGCGATGCTGGACGTCAGCATGCCGCGGCGCCGCAGCAGGTAATTGATCCGCTCTTTCGCCTTTTGACCGGCGAACAAGCTGTCGCCGTCGACGTGGAAACCCAGCCGTGCGGCCAGGTGGTCGATCAGGTTCTGCCCCACCTGCGGTGCGTGGTGGACGAGGTCGATGCCGTGCTCGGCGAGATGATCACGGTCGCCGATGCCGGACAGCATCAACAGCTGGGGGCTGTTGACGGCACCGCCGCAGAGCACCACCTCGCGGCGCGCGTGCGCGACGCAAAGCTGGCCGTCGCGTTCGAATTCCACACCGACTGCCCGGGTTCCGTCGATCAGGATCCGCGTCACGGTGGCCCCGGCGAGCACGGTGAGGTTTTTGCGGCCCATCGCCGGTTTCAGATAGGCGTCGGCACTGCTGCATCGAACGCCTCGGCGCTGCGTGACGACGCTCTCGCAAAAGCCCTCCGGCCGTGGGGAATTCGGCTGTGCTGCGGGAAAACCGCAATCGCGTGCCGCAGCCAGCCAAGCCGCAGTCAACGGCCGAGGGCTACGCTGCCGGGATATGTGCACCGGGCCGGTCACCCCGCTGTCGTCACCGCTGACGAAGTGCCATGCCTCGGTGACGTTCTCGATGCGACGGAAGTATCCGAGCATCTCGGCGAAAGACCATTGCGGGCCGGCTCGCACCGCCCACTCGTCGTAGTCGGCGTCGAATCCACGCACCCACATCCCCGCGTTGATCGACGAGCACCCCCCCAGTACCTTGCCTCTGGGCCAATAGATTTCGCGTCCGCCGAGTTCGTCCTGCGGTTCGGTCAGGTAGTCCCAGTCGATCTCGGTGCGGAACAACTTGCCGTAGCCCGCTGGGATGCGGATCAACTTATTCTTGTCGAGCGGGCCCGCCTCGAGCGCGAGTACCGAATTCGAGGAATCGGCGCTGAGCCGACCCGCCACGACAGCGCCGGCCGAGCCGGTACCGACCACTAGGTAGTCGCACTGAACGTCCATGTTGCACCCCGTCTCGGGGTGAGTGTAAGACCGAACGCCCCTCTGGTCCTACACGTTGAGATCGATACGGTGCGCACCCTTGACGCCGTCGTAACGATCGGGACTACAGGTCAAGACGATCACCTGACCATGGGCCCCCACGGTGTCGAACACCTCGCCCATCTTGGCCAGCCGGTCGGGGTCGGTGAATCCCAGTGCGTCGTCGACCACTACCGGAACAACGTCCTCCTTGGCGACCAGGGCGGCACCGGCCAACCGCGCCAGGATGCCGAGTTGCTCCTTGGCCCCACCCGATAGCGAGTCGTAGGGCACCGTGACCCCGTCCAGCGTTCGGCTGCGGATACACAAGTCGGTGTCGACGTCGACCTCGAAACTGGGCCCGAACACCGGACGACCGAGTCGCTGCAATTCCGTGCGGTAGGGCTCGACATAGCCGAGCCGGGTGGTGTCGCGATGGCGGGACATCACCGACCGCAGCAGCTCCGCCGCGCGGGCCCGGCTGCCGATCCGGGTGTGCCGGCTGGTGGCATGCTCGCGCTCGGTCTCCGCGGCGTCGAGCTTGCCCTGGCGGCCCTCACTGCCAAAGACCGCGAGTTCGATGGTGAGCTCGCGCAACGTACGGGCGGCATCATCATAGCGGCGGCCCAGCGTCTCGGCCGCGTCGTAGGCCGCGGCCAATTCGGCGGTTACCGCGTCCGGTGCCGCAGCGGCCAGCTCTTCGCCCAGCTCCACGGCGCGGCGCTCCGCGGTTGCGGCGGCCCGCTGCCCGGCATCCGCCGACGAGGCCAAGTCCTCGTCACTGACCGAGGCGCGCTCCTGGGCCAGCTGATCGGTGGTCCGACCGAGCTCAGCTCGTTGGGTTGTCGCTTCGTTGAGCAAAAGCGTTGCCCGGGTGGAGGTCTCGGCGAACCGGGAGTCGGCGGCAGCCGAGGCCCGGCGACTGGTCTCGCAGTCGGCTTCCGCGGCCAGGCGAGCGGCCTGCGCGGCATCGAGTTCGGCACGAGCCGCGGCGATATCGGTGGCGAAGAGATCGGGCTCGTCCGGTTGACCGGCATGCAGCCCTTCGAGCCGTCCCCGGAGCTGGTCGGCGTCTTCGTCGCCGCATAGGCCGGACAGCGTCGCGCTCAATTGGTCGCGGCTGCTGTGCAATTCGCGGCGGTGCTGGTCGGCCGATCGGGCCGCGGCGAGATCGGTGACCTGACCGGCGGCCAGTGCGGCGGTCAGCTCTTGCTGTGCCGCATCATATTTCGCCTGCACATCGAGTGCCGTCGCGCCCGGAGTAATCCGTGCGGTGAGAAACCCGGGGACCTCGATCTCGGTGGGGCCGGTGGCCGTCGCCGACCAGCTCTGCCCGGCCGCCAACGACACCCGCTGTTCTCCGACCGACAGCTCGATGTCGGCCACTGCGGTGAACTCGACCGCCGCCGAGATCGACGTCAGCTGGTCGCCGGCGCGATCGACCGCGGCTGCGGCGCTTTCGATGCGCCGGAGTAACTCCTCGGTGAGGACGACCCCGGAAAGTTCTGCGGCGGCCCGATCACGGTCGCGCTGGATGGCGTCGATCCTGGCCAGGCGGGCGCTCAGCCGGTCGATCTCCTCGCGGTCGGCGAGCTGGCCGACCGTGCGGCGGGCGGCTTCGACACGGCGCTGCAGGTCCGTCAGAACCTGGGCGGCCTCCCGCATCGCGGTACCGGCGGCCTCGGCGTCGGCATGCGCCGCCGTCTGCGCAGCCGCGGCCTGCTGCGCTTCTGCCTCGACCGCCGCGACAGCCGCGGTGCGAGTATCGATCTCGGTGACCAATCGCAACCGGCCGTTATGCGCGGCGGCCGCGGCGGTGCTGGTCGCCGCGGCGGCGGCCGCGACCAGCTTGGCTTCCCGCGCTTGGCGCGTGAGTTCGGCGGCCTTGTCCGCAGCGGCCTGTGCGACGGCCAACCGCGGACCGGCCGCCAGCCGTAGCTGCGAGAGCTCGGCCACTTGCTCGGTCAACACGGCATGGCGACGCACCCGGTCGTCGACCTCCGCGACCGCCGCGGTGCACTCCGCGACCGCGGCGTCGGCGTGCGACAGTCGAGAGATGGCCGCCGCCCATTCCCCGGTGGGGCGTCCGGTGGGGGTGAAGTAGCGCGCGTATTCGGCGTCGATCCGCTCGATGAGCAACGGCTCGTTGCCGGACAGCGCAGCCTCGTCACCGGCCGCGACATCGAGTGCACGCGAAAGCGCATCGCAGCCCGACAGATCCACCGCGGCCGTCGACGTCGACTGCAGCACCCGCTGGGCATGCCACAGGTCGTTGTCCACTGTTTCGGCGAGCATCGCCCGTACCCGCTCGTGGGCTTCATCGCCGGTCAGCTGCTCACGGCGCGGCGCCAGCACGGTCAACTCCGTCTCGCACTTCTTGTGGAAGCGCTTGCGGTAAATGAATCGGTAAGTGCCGCTGCTGATTTCAGCGGTAACCTCGGACCCGACATCGCTGTTGGTGGGCTTGACCTGCTTGACTTCCTTCTTCGTCGAGCGGTCCCTGGATTCCAGCAGCAGGTCCAGCGCCTCGATCATCGACGATTTGCCAATTTCGTTGGCGCCGCTCACCACAACCACGCCGTGGTCGGGAAATTCGATCTCGCGGTGTGAGATTCCGCGGTAGTTGGTCAGGACCAACCGGTGCAGCTTCATGCCGCGCCCCGATCGGTGAGCCGCAGTAGGAGCGCCAGCGCCGCCTGGGCGTCGCCGGCGGAGTCGGTGTCATCCCCGCGCGCCGTGGCGACCAACTCTTCGACGGCCGCGGCGGCGAATCCCCCGATGCCAAGATCGGTGAACTCGCCGTCGGCAGGTATGACCGCGAGGTCGGTGTGGCGTTCCCATTGGCCCAGCCACGCGAACAGTCGCGCGTATCGGTCCAGGCAGCCGTCCAGCGCGGCGCGGTCGGTAACGGTCAGCGAACCCGTCAGGGCCAGCCGCACCACGGTGCGGTCCTTCTCGGTCATCAGGTCGAGATTCATGTCGAGATCGGCGATGTCGCGGCTGGTGTCGACCTGACGATGCAAGGTGACAAACCGCCAGCGACCCACGTGCCGGGGCGTCACCGACACCGCGTTGCTTTCGTCGATGTCGACGACCAGGACGTGACCCGGATTGGATTCGACGTCATCGAAATTCGTCACTTCCGGGGATCCCGAGTACCACACCCGACCGCTGTCGCCGACCTGGGTGAGCGAATGCTTGTCCCCCAGTGCCGCATAATGGACCGCGCCACGGGCCAGCGCCTCTTCGAGGCGGGCCAGCCGAATCAGCGACGGCTTCTCGCGGTCGGGGTCGAGCACGTCGACACCGCCGTGCGCGACGAGCACACGGGTAACCGGGCCGGCGTCGAGACCGTCGAGAACGTCGGCGACCAGGTCGGTGGTCGGGGCCTTAGACCGCCATGGCGCAGCGACGATCTCCAGGCCCGGCCGAACCTGATGAATGCCGGCACGATCGAGAACCACGACGTTGTCCGGGCATTCGGTGGTGAACAACCTGCTGGTGAACACCGACGACGCGTCGAGCGGATCGTGGTTACCGGGCAGCAGGTAGACCGGAGTACCGATGGCGCGCATGGCTTCCAGGGACTGGCCGATCACCGACGGGGCGAGCTGATTGTGTTCGAAGACGTCGCCGGCGACCACGACGAACTCGGCGCCCACCTCGGCCGCCAGGGCGCCCAGACCGGCCACCGCGTCGCGCCGGGCAGCCGAGTACCGCGGCTGGGCATCCCCGGCCAGGAAGTGCCGGGTCATGCCCAGCTGCCAGTCGGCGGTATGCAGGAATCGCATCCCGGCGCCCCCTTCGGAAATGGCGTGGCTATCAAGGCACCGCGAGTCTAGGGCGGTTCACCGACAACTTCGGGGACGCGCACCGGCATGCCCCGGCCTTGTGTCCGGGTCGGCTTGACACAGGTGTCTTTTTGCCCACCTCTGAGCGACTTTTTCGTCGTTCATGAAATTCCTCAAACCTCTTATGTCACTGTGGTTTCAGTGGCCCGGGACGGCGTTTTTTGTCGGTGGGTCGGTCTAGTTTCGTTGGTATGAGTTCAGGTGTGGTCGCGGACGGGGAAGCCATGACGGCGGCCTTCGACGTCCTGGACGCGGCGATCGAGGATGTCCTCGGGTTTGACTCGGAGATGCTGTGCACCCCGGAGCGGCTCGCAATGCTGGCCCGCTACGAGCGGGCGCGACGGCGGCTGTGCGCCGGTGAACATCCCCTGATCAACCAACTCGCCCAGCAGGCCACCCCGCAAGAGCTCGGCGGCAAACTCTCGCATGCGATCGCCGACGCGACACAGATCAGTCGTGCCGAAGCCGGAAGGCGGGTCCGCGAGGCGGCTGATCTGGGCCAGCGGCGCGCGCTGACCGGGGAACCGTTGGCACCGGTGTTGGCGGCCACCGCCGCCGCCCAGCGGGCGGGAAAACTCGGGAGCGAGCACGTGGCGGTGATCCGGCGCTTCTATCACCAGCTGCCCGGCTGGATCGACCCCGACACCCGCGCGAACGCCGAAGCCGACCTGGCCCGCCTGGCTACGCAGTATCGGCCCGACCAACTGGCCGGGCTGGCCGACCGGCTCGCCGATTGCCTGAACCCCGACGGCAGCTTCACCGACGACGACCGCGCCCATCGCCGCGGTTTTGTGTTAGGTAATCAGCAGGCCGATGGCATGTCGGCCCTGCACGGCTGGCTGACGCCGGAGGCCCGCGCCACCGTGGAGGCGGTGTTGGCCAAACTCGCCGCGCCCGGCATGTGCAACCCCAACGACCCGACCCCCTGCGTGGACGGCGCACCAGACCAGGACGCGATCGATCACGATGTCCGCTCGGCGGCCCAACGCCAACACGACGGCCTGACCGCCGCCCTACGCGCCCTACTGGCCTCCGGGAAGCTGGGTCACCACAACGGGCTGCCCGCCTCGATCATCGTCACCACCACGCTCGCGGAATTAGAAGCAGCCGCCGGCCACGGCATCACCGGTGGTGGAACCCGGCTGCCGATCAGCGACGTGATCCGCCTGGCCCGCCACGCCCATCACTATCTGGCGATCTTCGATAAAAGCAAACCCGTAAGCCTGTATCACACCAAACGACTCGCCACCCCCGCCCAGCGAATCGTGCTGTACGCCAAAGACCTCGGCTGCAGCGCTCCCGGCTGCGACATCGGCGGCTACTACTGCGAAGTCCACCACATCACCGACTACGCCACCTGCCACACCACCGGCATCGACAACCTCACCTTGGCCTGCGGCCCCCACCACCGACTCCTACAACCCCGCGGCTGGACCACCCGAAAACACCCCAACGGTGACACCGAATGGATCCCACCACCACACCTCGACCGCGGCCAACCCCGCACCAACACCTTCCACCACCCCAACAAACTCCTGTCGACCCCGACGACGAGGAGGCGGCATAACACCCGCGGTTGCCCACTGGTTAGCGTGAGTCGCGTGAATGGTGAGCGCACCCTGCTGCTGATGCGGCACGCGAAGTCTGGATACCCACCGGGCGTCGCGGACCACGACCGGCCCTTGGCGCCCCGCGGCATCCGGGAAGCGGGCCTGGGCGGCGACTGGCTGCGCGCCGACCAACCCGGCATCGACGCCGTGCTGTGCTCCACGGCCACTCGCGCCCGCCAGACCCTGGCCAACACCGGCGTCGACGCCCCGGTGCGATACCGCGAGCGCCTCTACGACACCACCCCGGGCACGATGATCGACGAGATCAACGAGGTCGCCGACAGCGTCGACACCTTGCTCGTCGTCGGACACGAGCCGACCATGTCGTCCGTGGCGATCGGCCTGGCAGGCGACGAGGGCACCGACGCGACTGCGGTACAACGCATTTCGGAAAAATTCCCGACCTCGGCGATCGCGGTGCTGCGGGTGACCGGCGACTGGAAGGACCTGCAACTACGACGAGCCGCGTTGATCGGCTTCCACGTTCCGCGCTGAACCCGGCTAGGAGTTCGTCGAGAGCGTCAGCTCCATCAGCTTGAGGGCCTGGCCGCAGGCGTCGATACCGGGTGCTTGCGGGTTGACCCACCAGCCGACCACTCCGGCCGCGTCGCTGGCCACACCACACGCACCGTTCGGGTCGTCCGTGCGCATCACGATCGAACTCACACCCGCGATCGTTCGGGTTTCGACCTTGTACTTGAGGAAGTCGGCGACCTTGCGCTCTTCGCTCAGGCTGCCCTGCTCGAACCAGAACCGGGTGATGTCGATCAGGCCGGCCGGGTTGGCCGCCTGCCAGCGGCAGATCGCGCCGACAAACGTGCTCTGGATGTCGAGCGGGTCGGCCCCCACGGTCTTGGCCAGGATGTCAGTGGTCAGGACCTCACATTCCTTGAGCAAGTTCGGGTACTGCTGCTGGGAGTTGTTGTTGCGCGGCACACCGCCGGAGCCCGCCTTGACGGCGTTACCCCCGATCGATCTCGAGCAGCCGGTCAGGATGACCAGCGCGGTGAGCGAGATGACCACCGCAGTCCGGACACGTCTTGCCATCATTTCGAGTTCGCAATCGATTGACGAGTCAGTTCTTTGGCTATGTCACACGGCGGCGGGAATGGCTTCTGGCTGAAGCTGATCGACCACTCGATGAAGTCGTCCTGGAACTGAATGCCGACCTCACACAGCGAGTCACCCAGGTTCGGCTCGTTGCCGATCGCGATGAAGCCGCTGTGGCCGTTGATGTTGATGTCGTCGACGCTGGCGCGCGACAGCTCCTCGGTCTTGCGTTCGCGTCCGATCGGGCTACCGCGGTACCAGGAGAAGGAGAAGTGCGGGCCGAGGATGCCGCCGCCCGCCAGCCACTGGCAGCCCACGGAGTTGCGGGCCGTGTTGATCAGCCCGCTCACCTTGGTCAGCTCGGCGACCGACTGGTCGCTGACGCCTCCGCATTGCGGAAACATCGGTCCGTGGTGGCCCTCCGCGTTCCCCGGCGCCGACGATGTCGTCCCACCCGGCTTGTTGTCACCAGAGCTGGAGCAGCCCGCAACCGTCGGGATCAAGATCGTGATAGCCGCAAGGGCTAGCGCCGTGAGGTTACGACGCACGGCTACCCTGCTTCCGCTCAGCCTGCACCTGGTCCACACGATGCACTGTAGCGGCAGCCATGCGGGTCAACCACCGACGCGCCACCTGAGCAGGCATTTCACAGCATTGCCGGATGTGGCACGCGCACACAACCGCGCGGCGGTGCTCAGCGCTGCGCCGCGTGCCGTATGCGACAGTTACCAAATGCTTCTGGCACTGCTGCGCCAGTACATCCGGCCGTACCGCCGGCTGGTGGCGGTGCTGATGGTGCTTCAAACGATCAGCACCCTGGCGACGCTGTACCTGCCCACGGTCAACGCCGCCATCATCGATGACGGCGTCACCAAGGGTGACACCACGGCGATCGTCCGGCTCGGCATGGTGATGCTGGCCGTGACCGGCCTGCAGGTGTTGTGCTCGGTCGGGGCCACCTACTTCGGGTCGCGGACGGGAATGGGTTTCGGCCGCGACCTGCGCCTGGCGATGTTCGAACACGTCACCACCTTCTCCGAGCGCGAGACCGCCCGATTCGGCGCGCCGACGCTGCTCACCCGCAGCACCAACGATGTCCGGCAGATCCAGTACCTGGTGCAGATGGCGGGCACGGTGCTGGTCACGGCGCCGATCATGTGCATCGGCGGAATCTTCATGGCCATCCACCAAGAGGCCGCGCTGACGTGGTTGCTGCTGGTCAGCGTGCCGATCCTGGCCGTCGCCAACTACTGGATCATGTCGCACATGCTGCCGCTGTTCCGCAGCATGCAAGCCCTGATCGACGGCATCAACCGGGTGATGCGCGACCAGCTGTCCGGCGTGCGGGTGGTCCGGGCGTTCACCCGCGAAGGCTTCGAGCGCGACCGGTTTTCTCGTGCGAATGCCGCGCTGTCGAATGCCTCGCTGACGGCCGGCAACTGGCAAGCGCTGATGCTGCCGGTGACCACACTGACCATCAACGTGTCCAGCGTCGCGCTGATCTGGTTCGGCGGGCTGCGCATCGACCGCGGCCAGATGCAGGTCGGCTCGCTGACCGCCTTCCTGGCCTACTTCACCCAGATCCTGATGGCCGTGCTGATGGCGACGCTGACGCTGGTAGTACTGCCGCGCGCGTCCGTGTGCGCCGAGCGGATCAGCGAAGTGCTGTCCACTCGCGCCGCCGTCGACAGCCCGCAACACCCCAAGCTTCCGGCGCACGGAATCACCGGCGTGGTGCACTTGGACAGCGCCACGTTCACCTATCCGGGTGCTGATCGCCCTGTGCTGCAAGACATCTCGTTGACCGCGCGGCCCGGCACCACCACCGCGGTCGTCGGCAGCACCGGCTCGGGCAAGTCAACGCTGGTGTCGCTGATCTGCCGGCTCTACGACGTGACCGCCGGCGCCGTGTTCCTCGACGACCTCGACGTCCGCGACTACGACACCGAGCGGCTGTGGTCGGCGATAGGCCTGGTTCCGCAACGCGGATACCTGTTTTCCGGCACCGTCGCGCAGAACCTGCGCTTCGGCAAGGCTGACGCGACCGACGAGGAGATGTGGGAAGCGTTACGGGTCGCCGCCGCCGACGAATTCGTGCGGGCGCACCCCGACAGGCTGCAGATGCGCGTCTCCCAGGCCGGGATGAATTTCTCCGGCGGGCAACGGCAACGGCTGGCGATTGCCCGCGCAGTCATCCGCCGCCCGGCAATCTATTTGTTCGACGACGCATTCTCCGCGCTCGATGTGCACACCGACGCACGCGTCCGGGCCGCGCTGCACCAGATCTCCGGGGGCGCGACCATCATTGTTGTCACACAACGTATCTCGACGGCTTCGCAGGCCGACCAGATCATCGTCCTGCATAACGGGAAACTGGTGGGCACCGGCACGCATGAATCGCTGCTGGCCGATTGCGCCACCTACGCGGAATTCGCCGACTCGCAGTCGGTCGGCACCTTGCGATCAGGTCACGTCGGGGGTACGCAATGACCACCGCGACGAACCGCCCCAGCCGTGGAGCCGCGCCCAGCACACGATCCCGCGACTTCTGGGGCACGGCGGCGCGGCTGGTGAAACGGCTTGCGCCACAACGAACACTGAGCATTGCGGTGATCGCCCTGGGCCTCACCGGCACCGTGATCGGCGTCGTCGTTCCGCGGATCCTCGGCCACGCCACCGATCTGCTCTTCAACGGTGTGATCGGGCGAGAGCTCCCGGCGGGAATCACCAAGGCACAGGCCATCGCCCAAGCCCGGGCACGCGGCGACCGGACTTTCGCCGACCTATTGTCCGGGATGAACGTGGTGCCCGGCCAAGGCGTGGACTTCGGCGCGGTGGCAAGAACCCTGGCCGTCGCCCTGGCCCTGTATATCGTTGCTTCACTGCTGATTTGGGCACAGTCCCGGCTGCTCAACCTCACCCTGCAGCGCACCATGGTCGCGCTACGGTCCGACGTCGAGGACAAAGTCCACCGACTACCGTTGTCCTACTTCGACGGACGGCTGCGCGGCGAGCTGCTGAGCCGGGTGACCAACGACATCGACAACGTCCAATCCTCGCTGTCGATGACGATCAGCCAGGTGCTGACGTCAATCCTGACCGTGGTAGCGGTGCTGGCGATGATGCTGTCGATCTCGCCGCTGCTGACGCTGATCACCGTGCTGACCGTGCCGCTCTCGCTGCTGGCGACCCGAGCGATCGCGCGCCGCTCGCAACGGCTTTTCAAGGCTCAGTGGACCAGCATCGGACGACTCAACGCCCACATCGAAGAGACGTACAGCGGGTTCACCGTGGTCAAGACCTTCGGTCACCGGGACGCAGCACGTGAACAATTCCGCAACCTCAACGACGACGTCTACCAGGCGAGCTTCGGTTCTCAGTTCTTCTCCGGCCTGGTGGCACCGGCCACGACGTTCATCGGCAACCTCGGATACGTTGCGGTCGCGGTACTCGGCGGCCTGCAGGTGGCCACCGGACATATCACCCTCGGCAACATCCAGGCGTTCATCCAATACGTCCGGCAGTTCAACAACCCGCTGAGCCAGGTGGCCGGGATGTACAACACCCTGCAGTCCGGGGTGGCCAGTGCGGAGCGGGTGTTCGAGCTGCTCGACGAGCCCGAGGAAGCACCAGGAGCCGAGCCGGCCCCTGAACGAACACAGCCCAACGGCCAGGCTCCGCAGCCGCGGGGACGCGTCGAGTTCGACCACGTGAGTTTTGCCTACCACCCGGGCACCCCGGTGATCGAAGACCTGTCGATGACGGTCGAGCCGGGCAGCACCGTGGCGATCGTGGGACCGACCGGAGCGGGCAAAACGACGCTGGTGAACCTGCTGATGCGGTTCTACGACGTCGACTCCGGCCGGATCCTGGTCGACGGCGTCGACATCACCACGGTGAGCAGACAAGCACTGCGTTCGCGAATCGGCATGGTGCTGCAGGACACCTGGCTGTTCGACGGGACCATCGCGGAGAACATCGCCTATGGACGGCCCGAGGCCAGCGAAAATGAGGTGGTCGAAGCCGCCAAGGCGGCCTACGTCGACCGGTTTGTGCACACCCTGCCGGCCGGTTACCAGACCCGGGTCACCGGCGACGGCGCCAACGTCAGCGCCGGCGAAAAGCAGCTCATCACGATCGCACGCGCGTTTCTGGCCCGTCCTCGGCTATTGATCCTGGATGAGGCGACCAGTTCGGTCGACACCCGCACCGAGGCCCTTATTCAGCGGGCCATGCACGAACTGCGCCGCGACCGCACGAGTTTCGTTATCGCGCACCGGCTTTCGACGATCCGGGATGCGGACCGCATCGTGGTGGTCGAGTCCGGCCGCATCGTCGAACAGGGCAATCACGCCGAGCTGATGGCCCGCCGGGGCGCCTACTACGCGATGACCCGGGCCTGAGCTCTCGGCCTCCTGAGGCGTTACTGAAACGACGCCAAGAAGTTATTGAGGATCCATTTAGGAGCGCGGCTGACGCTAGTCCCATCAGCACCCCAACCGCACACCTGAAAAGGATCACAGCAATGTTCTCTCACCGCATCCGCACCATTGCCGGCACCGCGATCGGCGCCGCCGCTATCGGACTCGTCGCAGTCGCCACCGCCAGCACCGCGGCGGCCAGCACCATCGATGACGCGTTCATCGCCCAGATGAACAACCTGGGCATCTCGTTCAGCTCCCCCGCCGAGGCTGTCAAGGAAGGCCACCTGGTGTGCCAGGAGCTCGCCACCGGCAAAACCGGGACCGACGTCGCCACCGAGGTCCTCAAGCAGACGGACCTGACCAGTCACCAGGCGGCCTACTTCGTCGTCGACGCGACCCACGCCTACTGCCCGCAACTCGCCCCTCAGCTCACCTAATCGCGCCCACCCACTCGAATGGGGGGATCCCGGTTACCGGGATCCCCCCATTCGCCGTTTTCCGGCTCCAGTTTTGAGATCGCCTTCGCACTGGCCACACATCGCACTCGACGACACGGCCGCGGCCGCCGAAGCAATTCACGCAAGATCTCATTTGGACCTTCCGAAGCAGACATCGGGCTCACTAAGCTCTGAGTTCGGCCGTTGATTTGCTGCGCAGCGATTGCTATGCAGTAACCAGCTGTGGCCAACACACAAGGAGATGTCGTGAAGCTCTCGCCTCGCACCGTTACCGCCGCCGCTGCCGCCGCGCTCGCCCTCGTACTCGCCATCGGTGGCTGCTCGAACAGCTCGAGCACCGGCAAATCGCCCGGGACCAGCGCCACCACCTCCAGCGGCGAAGCGGCCACCGTGCTCAAGCAGGCTGCCGACGCGATGAGCAAGGTCACCGGGATGCACGTGAGCGTGGCTGTGCAGGGCGACGTGCCCAACCTGCGGGTGACCAAGCTGGACGGCGACATCTCCAACACCCCGCAGACGGTTGCCACCGGCACCGCGACGCTGCTCGTCGGCAAATCCCCCCAAGACGCGAAATTCGTCTACGTCGACGGCCATCTCTATTCCGATCTCGGCCAACCCGGCACCTACACCGACTTCGGTAACGGCGCCTCGATCTACAACGTGTCGGTGCTGCTTGACCCCAACAAGGGGCTGGCCAACCTGTTGTCGAAGCTGCAGGGCGGCTCGGTGGCAGGCACCGAGCAGGTCAACGGCGTCGCGACCACGAAGATCACCGGAAACTCGTCCGCCGACGACGTCGCCACGCTGGCCGGCTCCAAGCTGACCGCCCAGAGCGTGACGACGGTGCCCACCACCGTCTGGATCGCCTCGGACGGGTCCTCCCACCTCGTCCAGGTTCAGATCCATCCCACGAGCGACACCTCGGTGACGTTGACCATGTCCGACTGGGGCAAGACAGTCACCGCCACCAAGCCCGTCTAGGGATCGGCGTGGGTGTCACAGCCGTGCATCGCAACCCGTGGAAACCGCCGGACCGCCGGCATTCGGAAAGGAATCACCAATGAGGATGATTACTCGTCGCCGGCGGTTCACCGTGGCCGTCGCGGGTATGGCCGCCGCCGGCGCGATCAGCATCGCGCTGGCTCCCGCAGCCGGCGCCGCCGATCAATACGGCGCAATTGCCTACTCCGGCAACGGTTCCTGGGGCCGCGCCTGGGACTACCCGACCCGGCCGGCCGCGGAGGCCACCGCAGTCAAAAACTGCGCCTATACGGACTGCAAGGTGCTGACCAGCTTCACCGATTGTGGCGCCGTCGCGACCAACGGCCAGCGCTTCCAGGGGGGTGTCGGGACCACCCTGGCCAGCGCGATGAAAGACGCGATAACCAAGCTCGGTGGCGGCTCCATCGACACCTGGGCCTGCAACTAGCCGTTGCGAGTCGGGCGGACAAAGCCGGCCCTGGAGCGACGCGAGGTCACTCCAAGAATTCGTGCAGATAACAAATAGGCCGCGATCGGAACCTTTTCTCAACCAACCCCGCAGCACTGCGGAACGAGAAAAGGACAACGATGAAGACCACCAATATTGCCGCGATCGCCAAGGCGGCCACCCTCGCAGTCGTCGCAGCTGCCATCGCGCTGGGATTGGCCGGCCCGGCCGAGGCCGCCGCGGGCACCATGTACGGCGACCCCGCGGCCGCCGCGCCATACTGGCGCTACCAGAAATACGACGACTGTGTCCTGATGTCGAGCGCCGACGTGATCGGTCAGGTGACCGGTAAGGAGCCCTCGGAGCGGGCCATCATCAAGAGGGCGCAATCCACGCCGAGCGTCGTCCACCCCGGCTCGATCTACACCACGCCGACCAACACAAAGAACCCAAACTCGGGGATGGGCACCAGCTTTGCCGACGTCCCGACATTGTTGGGGCTGTACAAGATCGGCGCCATGATCACCAACAAGGAGCACGCCCCCAAAGACGGCATCCCGGGCGGCATCGAGGGCATCGAGCAGCAATTGAGCGCAGGCCACAAGGTCATCGTCAGCGTCAATGGCGAACTCATCTGGCACCAGCCCGTCGAGACCACGGACGACAACGGAAACCCGCGGGGCGACCACGCCGTAGTCGTGACCGGTGTCGACACCGCCAATAACGTGGTGCACCTCAACGACAGCGGCACTCCCGAGGGCCGCGACGAACAGATTCCCATGGCGCTTTTCCTTCAGGCATGGGGCGCCAGCAAGGAATTGATGGTCTTCACCACCTGAGCGGCAACACCGATGCCGATCGGCGGTTTCAGTGAACGCCAATGTATTTCAGCCGTCGGCGAGCAAGCATCGGCGCCGTGGCTGCGGCACGCCAATCTTCAAGGTTTTACCGAATTCGCCGGGTTCGTATCACAATGACAAGTAATGGCAAGTATTGGCACGTGACGCCGCGCAGAGAACCCGGAAGGGCTGGTAAGCGACGATGGTAGACAAAAGTCTCGAATTCGGCCTGCTCGGGCCGTTGGAGATGACTGTTGACGGCACCCTGGTGCCGTGCGGCACGCCCAAACAGCGAGCGGTGCTGGCCATGCTGCTGATGAACCGCAATAGCCCGGTCGGCGTCGAACGGCTTATCACCGCCCTGTGGGACGACGAGCCGCCGTCGGGCGCGCGGGCCAGCATCCACTCCTACGTGTCCAATCTGCGGAAGCTCCTCAGCGGTGCCGGTATCGACCCACGAGTGGTGCTGGCCGCGGCGCCCCCGGGTTACCGGCTCGCCGTCGCCGAAAACAGTTGCGATCTCGGGCGGTTCATCACCGAGAAGACCGCGGGCGTGCGCGCGGCCGCGTCCAGTCGGTTCGAACAGGCCAGCCAGCACCTATCGGCGGCATTAGCGCAGTGGCGGGGCCCGGTGCTCGAGGACCTGCGGGACTTGCAGTTCGTCGACACCTTCGCCACCTCGCTCGTGGAGGAAAAGATTCTGGTCCACACGGCGAAGGCGGAGGCCGAAATCGCTTGCGGACGTGCCGCCGCCGTGATCAGTGACCTCGAGGCCCTGGCCGCGGAGCACCCCTACCGCGAGCCGCTGTGGGCCCAGCTGATCACGGCCTACTACCTAACCGACCGCCAATCCGACGCGCTGGCCGCTTACCGCAGGGTGAAGACGACACTTGCCGACGAGCTGGGGATCGACCCCGGGCAGACGCTGCGTGACCTCAACGAACGGATCCTGCGCCAGGAGCCGCTGGACGCCAAGAAATCCGCCAGGACCACGGCCGTCGGCACCATCACCGAGCTGGACCAGCGCACCAAGGTCCCGGCCGGCAAGCCCGCCGCCTACCTGCACGAAGCGTCGGGACGCAGCTACCCACTGCGCGCGGCGGAAACCCGGATCGGACGTCTCAGCGACAACGACATCATCCTGGCCAGCGCCAATGTCAGCCGGCATCACGCCGTCATCGTCGACACCGGCACCAGCTACATCATCAACGACTTGCGGTCCTCAAACGGCGTTCATGTGCAACACCAACGGATCCGTTCCGCGGCCACTCTGAAAGACGGCGACCACATCCGAATCTGCGACCACGAATTCACGTTCGAGATCCCTCGGGGCTACAGCGGCGACGGAGCGAACTGAAGCAGTCTAATCTGCTTGCTGTGCAACGTATTTCGCGGCGACCGCTCGTGCGCTTGCCCAGTCAGCTTGGGCGACAACAGCATGACGGACGAGATCTCGCGATTGTCACGCGCCGGGATCGGCGACGGCTTACCGTGATGGTTGCGGAAGGTTATGGGCGCGGATCTGCCCGTAATTGTTGATATCGTCGGCGAGTCTGCGGTTGGTTTGGAGGATCAACGATGAGCGAGGAGCAGAACTCGCGAGTGGGGTCGATGTTCGGCCCTTACCGCCTAAAGCGGCTGCTAGGTCGCGGTGGCATGGGCGAGGTCTACGAGGCCGAGCACACCGTCAAAGAGTGGACGGTTGCTGTCAAGGTGATGACCGCGGAGTTCAGCAGGGACCCCGTCTTTCGTGAGCGGATGCGGCGCGAGGCGCGCACCGCGGGCCGTTTGCAGGAACCGCATGTGGTGCCCATCCACGACTACGGCGAAATCGATGGGCAGATGTTCATGGAGATGCACCTCATCGAGGGCATCGACTTAGACGACACGCTCAAACGGTTTGGCCCACTGACCGCGCCACGCGCGGTCGCCATCATCACCCAGATCGCCTCGGCCCTCGATGCCGCCCACGCCGCCGGGGTCATGCACCGCGACATCAAGCCGCCCAACATCCTGATCACCCGCGACGATTTCGCCTACCTCGTCGACTTCGGCATCGCCAGCGCCACCACCGACGAGAAACTCACCCAACTCGGCACCGCGGTCGGCACCTGGAAATACATGGCGCCCGAACGGTTTTCCAACAGCGAAGTGACCTACCGCGCCGACATCTACGCACTGGCCTGCGTGCTGTACGAATGCCTGACGGGAACCCCGCCGTATCGCGCGAGCACTGCCGGCGAGCTGGTCAGGGCGCACACGACCGACGACATCCCGCTGGCCAGCGCGGTGCGCTCGGGCATTCCCAAGGCCTTCGACTCGGTGATCGCGCGCGGCATGGCCAAAAAGCCCGAGGACCGCTACGCCAGCGCCGGCGATCTGGCCCTGGCCGCCCACGAGGCACTCAGCAACCCCGATCAAGACCACGCCGACAACATCCTGCGGCGTAGCCGCGAGGCCACCCTGGCCACCGACATCAACATCGCCCCGCCTCCCACCACCCCCGCCACCGCACCACCACAGGTCAATACGCCGCCGCCGCCCTACCCCGGGCCCAGCTCAACGCCGGTGCCACCACCCACGAAGACCCCTCGATCGTGGGCACCCGAGAGCGGCCCCGTCCCCACCCCGAGCCAACCCGTCGCCGGCCCGCCGTACTACCAGGGCACCAGCGGCAGCTGGGCCGGTACGCCGCCGGGCACGCCGCCGCCCGCCGGCCCCACTGCCTGGAGCCTGGGACAGCAACCGCCACCCAAGCCCAAACGCAACCCCTGGCCGATCGTCGTCGGGGTCGTCGCCCTGGTCGCGGTCCTGGTGCTCGCTGCCGTCGGCATCTATGTGGTGACGCAGCATGAGGACAATCCGCGGCCACACCCCACCGCGACCAGCACCCCGACGCCGACGAAAACCACGACCTCGACTCCGACCACCACGACCACCGCGGCCGGCGATCTCGAAGGCCAATTGCTGAGCGTGCTGCCCCCCGGTTATCCGAGCGGCGCGTGTACATCGGCGACTCCGAAACCGGACACCGTGTGGTCGGATGCGCTGGCCATGGTGGACTGCGACCAGAACACCAACCTGGGCGGCCCGTCTAAAGCGCGATACGCGCTTTTCGCGAATCCGAATGTCCTGAAGGTCGCATTCGACGCCGACGTCAAGCTTCTGCAGATGGCCACCTGCCCGGGCGGAACCGCGAACCCGGAAACCTGGCAGCACCCGAACGCCCCCAAGGTGGACGTGGGCATGGTCGCCTGTGGCACCTACGAGAACCACCCGAACATGGTGTGGAGCAACCAGGTGAAGCTGCTGCTATGCGATGTCTTTGGGGACCCGCCGGCCATCGAGGATCTGCACACATGGTGGACCAAATACGGTGGCTGAGCTGCGGTAATTCAGCTTGTGTGGTGGCAAAGATCAACCAGCCCAACAACATTGGCTAGCTAACACAGCGGAGGCTATGCGTGGACGACAGGACCGATATGGTCACCACCATTCCCGGGTTGGAATTGCGGGCCGGTGGGCGTACCTGGCAGGCCACCGGTGGCCGGTCCTGGAGTATTGGCCGCGCGCATGAAGCCGACGTACAGCTGGAGAACCCGAGAGTGTCGCGCCACCATGCGGTGCTGCAGCCAACGCCAGCGGGCTGGGTTCTGGTCAATCGCAGCAGCAACGGGATGTTCGTGAACGGACGGCGGGTGGAGAGCCTGACGATCCACCAACCGATCACCGTCGTGCTGGGGTCGGCGTCCTCCGGACAGGCACTGGAGGTCTACCCCATCGCCCAACAGCCCAGCCGCCCTGGGCCGCAACCGGTTGCTCCGCCGAAACGACCGGTCGGCGAGACCACGGTTGCCCGGCCGCCGACCGCGGTACACACCATCGATCAGGTGGTCATCGGGATTGGCCGCGGAACCGACAACCACGTCGTGCTCGACGACTTGCTGGTCTCTCGCCACCATGCGGTGTTGCGTCGCTCCGGCAATCAGTGGGAGCTGGTAGATAGCAACAGTGCCAACGGAACTTACGTCAACGGCCACCGGATCAACCGCGCGATCATCGGACCGAACGACATCGTCGGCATCGGCCACCAGCTGCTGCACCTCTCCGGCGACGGACTCGTGGAGTACGTCGACACCGGCGACGTGTCCTACGAGGCGTCGAACCTGCGAGTGGTCACCAACAAGGGCAAGGTGCTGCTGGCCAACATCAGCTTTGCCCTGCCGCAACGCTGCTTCATGGCAGTCGTAGGGCCAAGCGGCGCGGGGAAATCCACGCTATTGGCCGCCTTGACCGGATTCCGCCCGGCCGGTAGCGGTGAGGTCCGATACGACGATCGCAACCTCTACCAGAACTACGCCGAGCTGCGACACCGGATCGGCTTCGTGCCGCAAGACGACATCCTGCACACTCCGCTGTCGGTGCGGCGAGCACTGAATTACGCTGCACGGCTTCGCTTTCCGCATGACGTTTCCGCCAGAGAACGAAAGCTGCGCATCGACGAGGTGCTGGGCGAGCTCGGGCTGGCCGCGCATGCCAATCAACGGATCGACAGCCTGTCCGGAGGGCAGCGCAAACGAACCAGCGTCGCACTGGAACTGCTGACCAAACCGTCGCTGCTATTCCTCGACGAGCCCACGTCGGGCCTTGACCCGGGGTACGAGAAATCCGTGATGCAGACGCTGCGGGCACTGGCCGACGACGGCCGATCGGTCGTGGTGGTCACGCATAACACCGCGCAGCTGAATCTCTGCGACCGGCTGCTCATTCTGGCGCCGGGCGGTCGGCTGGCCTACTTCGGTCCACCGCGACAGGCGCTGAACTACTTCGGTTGCAACGACTTCGCCGACCTGTTCAACCTTCTCGAACACGACACCACGACCGACTGGACCGGCCGGTATGTCGCGTCGCCCATTCACGGAGCGCTGACCGGGCCACACGCAGCGCTGCGAGCCGCGGCACCTGCGGCGCGCTCCGCGAAGCCGCTCGCTCAGCAGAGCGCGTTGGCCCAATTCACCACACTGTGCCGGCGCTATCTCGCAGTCATCGGCGCCGATCGCCAGTATTCGGTGACGCTGCTGGTACTGCCACTGCTGTTGAGCCTGTTCGCGCACGCCGTGCCGGGCCAGGCCGGATTGTCGTTGACCAAGGCCATCGAGACGAAATCCACTCAGCCCTCGCAATTGCTGGTGCTGCTGATCATCGGTGGCGGGCTGATGGGCTGTGCCGCATCGATCCGCGAGATCGTCAAGGAGCGGGCCATCTATCAACGCGAGCACGGCATCGGGTTATCCCGCGGCGCCTATCTGGCCTCCAAGTTGGTGGTGCTGGCCGCGTTGACCACGTTGCAAGGGCTGATTCTGGGTTTCCTCGGAGTGGTGGGTCTGCCCCCGCCCGACCAGGCCGTTGTGTTGCCCTGGCCCAGGGTCGAAGTGGCGATAGCGGTCGTCGCCGTCACCGTGGTTTCGATGATAATCGGTCTGCTGATTTCGGCGATGATCGGCAACGCCGACCGGGGCATGCCGCTGCTCGTGCTCGTGGTGATGGCCGAACTGGTGCTGTGCGGCGGGATGTTTGGGGTGAAGGGCCGTATCCCGCTGGAGCAGTTGGCGTGGCTATCGCCGTCCCGGTGGGCGTACGCGATGGCCGCCTCGACCATCGATCTCAACGATTTGCGCCGGACCGCCGGCGGCGACGAAGACCCGCTGTGGGATTACGAACCCAGCAGCTGGTGGCTGGCCGCGAGTGCATGCGCCGTCCAGGCGATCGCGCTGGTGATCCTGCTCGCCCTGCGACTCAGACAGCTTGACCCCCAACGCAAAGCGGGCAAGTGACGCTGTCTACCCCTGTTTGGCGACCAGCGGTAGCGCGCTGAGGGCCCAAGAGCCGCAGCACATCTGAACCGACAGCAACCGATACCCGACGTAGTACACACCGTATGACCACGCTCGCTGCGCGCTGGCGCGCCAGTGCACGGGCAACATCGCCGCGACACCGATCAAGGCAGCCATGACGGCCAGGCCCGCCTTGAAGTCGGTTCCGGTGGTGGTGAGCATGACATCCCTTCGCTGTAACCCGCTTCCCTATGGAGAAAGGGTCTGCCCACGTACTGCGGAGATCCTTGATGAATCCTTGGAACGCACCGGATATTTGGGGCCCGATATCGACGGGTGGGCGGCCGCGACACGCGTGAGCCATGTTTGCCGTTGTCGAGCGGGCGAGCAGGCCGGCGCATACCGTCATGGGTGCTTACCGGGGGTTGCAGCCGACGGGGTGGGCGGGAAATTGTTGATATGGTCGGCGGGTCTGCGGTTGGTTTGGAGGATCAGCGATGAGCGAGGAGCAGGCCTCACGGGCGGGGTCGACGTTCGGGCCCTACCACCTGAAACGGCTGCTGGGCCGCGGCGGGATGGGCGAAGTCTACGAGGCCGAGCACACCGTCAAAGAGTGGACCGTAGCGGTCAAGCTGATGTCGGACCAGTTCAGCCAGGACCCCGTGTTCCGCGAGCGGATGAAGCGCGAAGCGCGCACCGCGGGCCGTTTGCAGGAGCCGCACGTGGTGCCCATCCACGACTACGGCGAAATCGACGGAAAAATGTTCATGGAGATGCGCCTCGTCGAGGGCACCGACCTGGACAGCTTGCTCAAACGGTACGGCCCGCTGACGCCGCCGCGCGCGGTCGCCATCATCACCCAAATCGCCTCGGCTCTCGACGCCGCGCATGCGGCCGGGGTCATGCACCGCGACGTCAAACCGCCCAACATCCTGATCACCCGCGACGATTTCGCTTACCTGGTGGACTTCGGCATCGCCAGCGCCACCACCGACGAGAAGCTCACCCAACTCGGTACCGCGGTCGGCACCTGGAAGTACATGGCCCCGGAGAGGTTCACCAACGACGAGGTGACCTACCGCGCCGACATCTACGCGTTGGCCTGTGTGCTGCACGAATGCCTGACCGGAGCCCCGCCGTATCGCGCGGACAGCGCCGGCGTACTGGTCAAATCCCACATGAGCGACCCGATTCCGCAGCCCAGCACGGTGCGCTCGGGCATTCCCAAGGCCTTCGACTCGGTGATCGCACGCGGCATGGCCAAAAAGCCCGAGGACCGCTACGCCAGTGCGGGCGATCTGGCGCTGGCAGCCCACGAGGCACTCAGCAACCCCGATCAAGACCACGCCTCGGACATCCTGCGACGCAGCCAAGAAGCCACCCTGCCCGGCGACCCGAAGCTCGAGCAGCCACCGACCATCGCGAACACACCGGCGCCTGCCCCGCAGCGGGTCAGCACTCCGCCGCCGGCAGCGCGAACACCGACGCCATACCCCCGCAGCGGGCCCGGTTCTCCCCCGGTTCCACCACCCGCGCAGGCCCCCCGACAATGGGCGCCCGAGAGCGGCCCCGTCCCCACCCCGAGCCAGCCCGTCTCCGGCCCGCCGTACTACCAGGGCGCCAGCGGCAACTGGGGCGGTCCCCCGCCGGGCACGCTGCCGCCCGCGCAGCCCGTCAGTCACGCTCCGTGGGGCCTCGCAGAGCCACCCCCACCCAAACCCAAACGCAATCCCTGGCCGATCGTCGCCGCGGCCGCGGTCGTGCTCGTCGTCGTGATCAGCGCGGTGGCCATTTGGGTGATCATCCCCGACCCCAAGCCGCCGCCCGACCCGGTAGCGGCCACCCGACTCAACTCGCTGCTGCTGAGTTCCTCGGATATCAACTCCATCATGGGCGCGACGAACATCCAGCCCGGGAAGCCCATCACGTCGATGGGCACCTCCTCGATGACGGTGTCGATACCGGACTGCCAGGGAGCGCTGTATACGACTCAGGATCCGGTGTACGCCGGAAGTGGCTACACCGGCATCAACGGAGTGGTATCCCAGGAGCCCGGAGACAACAACGACCATTGGGTCAACCAAGCCGTGGTGGCATTTCCGACCGCGGACAAAGCCAAGGCGTTCCTGCAGACCTCAACAGACAAATGGAAGAACTGCTCCGGCCAGACCGTGACGGTCAAGAATTCGACCAAGACCTATCGGTGGACCTTTGCCCCACTGCAAGGCAGCGCAGCGAAGATATCGGTGCTGCAGACTCAGGAAGGCGCTGACGGCTGGCAGTGCGAGCACGCGATGAGCGTGGCGAACAATGTGATCGCCGACATCAACGCGTGCGGGTACCACATCAGCGATCAGGCAGGCGAGATCGCGGACAAGATCATCGACAAAGTCAACAACGTATAGACCGCAATGCCACTAATGCCGAAGTGACACTGCGGTATTGGCCTAGGTCTGTAAGTCTGGCCCCTGCGCGCGCAGATCGTCGACCGCCGACATCGCGTTGCGCAGCTTGGCCAGCCATTCCTCGGTGTGTTCACCGACGAGCTTGACCGACCACGCCAGCGCATCGGCGCGAGACCTGGCGACTCCGGCGTCGACCAGGGTGTCGAGCACCTGGCGTTCGGGTTGCTTCAAGCGGGTCATCACCGGAACTGCGATGTGCGTGAACAGAATTCGCTCGCCGCCAATCTCGACGCCCCAGGAAACCTTGCGCCCGTAGCGATCCTGAGCTTCGTCGGCGATGCTCATCCGCTCGGAACGGGTCTCCTCGCGGAACCGCGACGCCCGGCCCTCGGCGCGCGCCTCGCTCTCTTCGGTTCCGGTGGCGTCCGGCAGCTTGCCGACGACCGTGATCTCTTCGCGGTCGACGACGACCGTGGGGTCGCCGTCGAACCAGGCTTCAGGCAGGCGTCCGGCGAACCATTCCGCCGCCCCACTGGAGTCGGGTTGCTGGGCTTGCTGCCAGCCCCCGGGGCGGCCGGACCGCCGCCCGTGCGTGTGATGCGATTTCATAATTACATAATTACACCGTTACACAGGCCATGCGTAGTGCGTTCGCCCGCGGCGAACGCCAGACGGGCGCGAAAGTCTGCATCCCGGGCTCGCAAAACCGTTGATATGACCCGCTCAACGGCGTATTTTTAAGGACGAAGCAGGCCCGGAAGCGGCCAAGTCAAAGCGCCGGCACAGGGGAAGGAGCCGGTCGCGTCGGACCGTGTCAGACGCCCCCCAGCGCCGCCCGGGCCTGCCTATACGTATCCCGATTCGGGGCAAATGTCATTCGCGTCCCAGCAAGGCCCGAATCAGTCGTTGTCGCGAGAGTCGCCGCCACGGCGAACCCGGAAAAGCTTGACCTCGCTCTTGACGCCCTTGAGACGACGCGCGCCGGCGAAAGACGCGGAATACTGCCCCGATTCGCCGACCGCCTCCCACACGGAATCGGCGACCAGGACGGTGCCGGGGCGTGCCACGCCGGTGACCCGGCTCGCCACATTGACCGGGCTGCCGAACCAGTCGCCGGCCCGGCTCACCGCCATCCCGGACGACATCCCCGCTCGCAGCCGGGGAAAGTCGTTGTCGGTATCCACGGCCTCGACCAGCTTCAGCACGACATCGAGCAACGGCGCGGGTTCGGGGCAGACGAACATCACCGCGTCCCCGATCGTTTTGATGAACCGGACTGGCGGAACCGTGACGTCGCGCGCCAGGTTGGCGAGCCTGCTGGCGAGATGGCCCAGCTCCTCGGGCGACACCACTTCGCCCAGCGGCGTGAAGCCGACCAGATCGGCGAAAGCAACGGTGACCTGACGCGCGCCGGGCAGCGGCTTGCCCGCGGCGCGCTCGGCGGCATTGATCGCTTCGGTCTCCATCATGTGGCGCAGCTGCATGAACAGCATCTGCTCGATCATCGGGCCGAGCTGCGGTCCGATCTGACTGACCAGCGTCTTCGAGGCCTTGGCGACCTCCAGCTCGGTGGACCCCGGGCGCATGATGGCCGCCAGCGCGGCATAGCGCATGACCTCGGCGGCGTGCGACAGCCCTTCGGCGAGCACCCGCACGACGAGCACAACCTGGTCGGGGTTGAGCCCCATCTCGACGAAGCGCTGGGCGTACGCGGCCGCTTCACCGTCGGCGCGCATGTGGATCGCCGCATCGGGATCGTCCACCCTGGCCAACCCAATCGCCCGCTGCACGCGTTGCAGCAGCATCAGGTCGATGTGGTGCTCGTTGCTGATCTCGCGCGCCGACACGTAGGTGCCGTCGTCGCCGATCAGGTGGCGGCTGGCCAGCAGCAGCGGCGGGTTGGTGGCACGGATCTCGTCGGCGGTGACGCCCTGTTCCAGCAGCCAGCGCACGAGCTCGGCGCGTTCGGCGCGCGCGGCGCCCTCGAGTCCGTCGAGCAGATCGTCGATGTCCCGGTCTACCCCGTCATCCACGTGGTCAACGTACAACGCAGACGGGCCATGATGTGAAGCGATGACCCCGCCGCTTCTGCATGGCTTCCCGCCCGTCGTCGACGACCGCGCCCGGATACTGATCCTGGGCTCGTTTCCGAGCGCCCAGTCGCTGGTGGCAGGCCAGTATTACGCGAATCCACGAAATGCGTTCTGGCCCATCACCAGTGAGCTGTTCGGATTCGACGCGAACGCGCCATACGACTCGCGCCTGGCCGCGTTGCGCGCGCAGGGAATAGCCCTCTGGGATGTGCTGCACAGCTGCCGGCGAGCCGGTAGCGCGGACTCCGCGATCGACCCGAAAAGCTTGGTGGTCAACGACTTTACCGAGTTGGCCGCCGACTACCCCGGCATCACGCGGGTCTTTTTCAATGGCGCCAAAGCGGCCGACCTGTATCGCAGGCTGGCACAGCCGGATGAGCGACTCCATTTCCACCGGTTGCCGTCAACCAGCCCTGCCCATGCCACGCGGCCGGGCGTCAAACTGGCGGCCTGGCGGGAGATATTGCAGTTATGACACCGGCGGCCGGCGCTGAGCCCACGGCCGCGCCGTTTCGATCTGTGCGGACAGCGACAACAGCGTCGCCTCATCGAACGGCCGGCCGACGAGCTGCACGGAGATTGGCAACCCGTCGCCGTCGAAATCCCACGGCACCACCGCGGCCGGCTGGCCGGTCAGGTTCCAGACCGGGAAGTACGGAACCTGCTGGGCGACCAGCAACAACGTTGACACCCAGCCACGGTGTCGGTAAGCACCGATGCGGGACGGACCCGCCGCCGTGCCCGGTGTGAGCACAACGTCGACATCGTCGAAGATTGACTGGATCCTGGCGCTCACCCGCTCCTCGGCGGCGCGCACGGTTTCCATTCTTCGGTCCGAGAAAAACGATCCCGCGCGCGCCATCTTGCGAGTGCGTGCTTCGAGTCGTTCCGGGTGAGCCTGCGCGTCGGCGTCGTCGCTGATGCCCCGCAGATAGCGCGGCAGGAAGTTCGCGAAGATCTGAGGCAGCGGATAGTCGGGGTCGGCAGTGATGACCTCATGGCCCAGATCGCGAAGCAACGCACCGGCCTGGTCGACGGCTGCCAACTCCTCGCGCCCAACTCGAACGGGAAGCGTTGGAACCTTGGTGCTCAAGGCAATTCGCAGTTTGCCGGGATCGCGGGTGGCGGCGGCGACGAATTCGCCTGCGGGTCCGGGCACCGTCGAGGTGGCATCGAGAAAAACCGCCGCATCCAGGACCGAACGCGCGATCGGGCCGTTGACGCTCAATCCTTGCCAGGCATTGTCATGCGGCTCGACGGACACTCGATCACGTTGCGGTTTCAAGCCGAACAGACCGCACCAGGACGACGGGATGCGAATCGAGCCGCCACCGTCGGATCCCAACGCGAGCGGTGCCAGCCCGGCGGCGACCGCCGCGCCGCTGCCGCCGCTGCTACCGCCCGGGCTGCGACCGAGGTTCCACGGGTTGCGCGTCGCGCCGAACGTCAGCGACTCGGTGAAGGGGAAGATCATCAACTCGGGCACATTCGTCTTGCCGATGATGACCGCGCCGGCCGCGCGCAACCGTCGGACCGCTTCCGCATCGGAGGCCACCGGCGGACCGTGGCCGCCGCTGCCGCACGCCGTCACCTCACCGGCTACGTCGACGTCATCCTTGATCGCAACCGGCACGCCGAGAAGCGGCAGCCGCTCGCCGGCGTCGAGGAGTTCCTGAGCGGCATGAGCGTCCTCACGCGCGCTGTCGGACAGCACCACGCGGTAGCAGCGCAGCTGACTGTCCAGGCGCGCGATCCGCTCCAGATAGACCTCGAGCAGGTCCGGCGCGCTGACTTCGCCGTCGGCAAGCATCCGTGCCAGTGCGGCCGCGCCGGTAAAGGCAAGTTCGCGAGCGTCCACTGCGGCAGCGTAGCCCGTGCGGCCTTGGCCGGTCGATCATGTGCGCGTACGAACAAAAGGGTGCGCAGACTGTCTCGGGCGCAGTATGGCCGTGTTGAGCCAACCAGTACCGTGGCGGCATGTCCTGCGTGTTCTGTGCGATCGTCGCCGGAGAAGCTCCGGCCATCCGGATTTACGAAGACGACGACTACCTGGCGATCCTCGACATCCGACCGTTCACACGCGGCCACACCCTGGTGCTCCCCAAACAGCACAGCGTAGATCTGACTGACACCTCGCCGCAGACGCTGGCCGAGATGATCACCATCGGCCAGCGGATCGCACGCGCCGCCCGGGCCACGGAATTGGCGGACGCGACCAACGTCGGCATCAATGACGGCGGCGCGGCCTTCCAGACGGTGTTCCACATCCACCTGCACGTGCTGCCCCGCCGCAATGGCGACAAGCTTTCGGTGGCCAAGGGGATGTTGCTACGCCGGGATCCGGACCGCGAAGCCACCGCGCAGCTCCTGCGCGACGCGCTGGCACGCATCGACGCCAGCCAGTAGAAATGGATTCATGAGCAACCTCACCCTCTTGGAGCGGCTGTTTCTGGCCCCTCTGCTGCGCGTTCACGACACGCTCTACCGGAAAACCGACGGCCGGATCGGGCACCACGTGCCCGGAATGCCGGACAGCCTGCTGTTGCACACGATCGGCGCCAAGACCGGCCAGCAACGGTCCTCCACCTTGACCTACGCCAAGGACGGCGACTCGTACCTGGTCGTCGCTTCCTACGGCGGTAGCGACGCTGCCCCCGGCTGGTACCACAACCTGCGCAAACGTCCGGAGTGCGAAATCAACGTCGGCTCCAAGCGATTCCCGGTCACCGCGCGCAGCATCACTCCGGAGGACGCCGACTATGCGCGGCTGTGGCAGATCGTCAACAAGAACAACGCCAACCGGTACGACGGCTACCAGACCCGGACGTCGCGGCCCATCCCGATCGTCGCCCTAACGCCTGCCTAATCTCACCAACCTGCACAAAAGCACCAGCCGGCACGAATAGGACGTTTATTCTGCCCTAGCAGTGGTGAAGCCTCCATGCGTTCACCGCGGGGGACTGATCGGCTGGAGCAGCTATGAAGCGCTGGACGGGGAATCCGTGGCAGCGGTTCGGGCTGTCCGCGCGCGTCGCTCGGCTGGTCGTCGCGGGATACGGCCTCGCCGGGGTGATGATCGTCATCGCGTCCTTCCGGGACTGGGAAGGCGCCTACGCGACGCGGCCTGTCGACGAAATTGCCCTGGCGGCGAGTCTGCTGTTCGGTGCCGCATGTGGCCTCCGCGCGGCACGCTTCGCGGACGGGCGTCGCAGATTCGGATGGCTGGCGATGGTGACGGCCCAGTTGGGGTGGGCCGTCGGCGAGATCATCTGGGCGTTCTACGACGTGCGCCCACAGCTCGAACACGCCGCGCACCCGGCCGCGGCCGAGATCGTGCTGCTGCTGTGGCCATTCGGCGCCATGACGTCGTTGGTGCTGTTGTCCAACCTATCGCGGCACAGTTCGCGGCGGCTGGTGCTCGACGGTCTGATCCTGGTCACCTCGCTGCTCGTCGTCTCGTGGGTATTCGTCCTGGAAAAGCAACTACGCGACACCACCGGCTCGCGGACCGCGACGGTCGCGCAGGTAGTCAACGATGGCATCCTCCTCACGACAGCGATCCTGATGCTGTCGCGGGGTCGCCCCGGTGAGAGACCGAGCCGCAGCCTGGTAGCCGCCGGAATCGCGACGATCAGCGTCGCCGATATCGCGATGGTGTTCGATACCGGGATAGGCAGCTATCACGTCAGTGATCTGGGCGACCTGGGCCGAGTGGCCGGATTGTGCATGATCGCACTGGCCGGCTTGGCCAGCGTCAACGAATCCGCCCCCGCCGCTGCGACGCGCAGCGAGGTGTTGTCCCGCGCCCTGCTGTGGTTGCCGTACCTACCGCTGTCGCTGGCCACCGTCGTCGGATTTGGCGCCGTCGTCCGTGCACAGCACGGCGTGTTGACCGCCCTGCTGGGAATCCTCGTGGGCTCGGTGCTCGTCCGGCAATTCATTGCGCTTACCGAAAACCAGGACCTGTTGTCCGCGGTCGCGCGGGAAGCGTTCCGGGACAGCCTGACCGGCCTGGCGAATCGGGCTCATTTCCTGCATCGGTTGGAAGACGCCATCGCCGCTCGACACGACGGCATCGCCCCGATTGCGGTGTTATGCCTCGATCTCGACAACTTCAAAGCGGTCAACGACGGCTTGGGGCACCCAGCCGGCGACGAACTTCTGATCCGGGTCGCCGGGCGGCTCACCGCGGCCCTGCACGAAAACGGCTTCATTGCCCGCCTTGGCGGTGACGAATTCGCGGTGCTCCTCGAGGGTTCCGTCGAAGAGTCCCAGGCTGCCGCGCATGATGTTCTCGAGGCGTTCAGCGCCCCGATCGTGATCGACGGCGTGCCCGTCGCGGTTCGGCCGAGCATCGGCTACACCGTGGCCACTACGGCATCGACCTGCACCGTCGACCAGCTCCTCCGGCATGCCGACCTGGCCATGTATACCGCCAAACGCGAAGGCGGCCAATGCGTCCGCAGTTTTGTGCCGGATATTCCGTTCTCGTACACGTTCCCGCGGTCGACCGAATCGGCGATATCGGCCTTGCCGGCCAAACTGGCCGAATGGATGCCCATTTCGGCAGCCGCCTCGGGCTATCCCGCGGCGGGCGCATCCGGCTCGCCACGCACCGCGCGGACAGAACCAAAGCCCGCCACGTCGGCGCCTGACCGACCGCAGGATTCGCCCAATGACGTCCGATGGCCGCCGATGCCCATTCGGGTTGCCATGGCGCTGTTGGCAATTGGCGTGATCGCTTTCACCGCGACGAGCATTGCCGGTGGCAATGCCGGCGACAGCGCATCCTTCGCGAAGTCTTTGTACACCGGGTTGAACCTGTTGGCGGCCGGGCTTATTGCCGTGCGCGCTTACCACTTCACGACCGACCGGGTGGCCTGGCTGCTGATCGCGGCCGGCATGGCATGCTCGGCGATCGGTGACGTCGTCTACGCGTTGCGGGTGCCCGACGGACTGTCCCCCTCCGTGGCCGACCCCGAGTACCTCGCGTTCTACCCGTTCGTCTACGTCGGGCTGCTGCTGCTGATGCGGTCACGCCTGGCCTCGGTCCCGATTCCGCTCCGGCTCGATCCCCTGGTATGCGGCTTGGCCATGGCCGCGCTGGGAGTCGCGCTGCGGACCGGGCCCTTCCACGCGGCCGCGGCTCGCGCACCGGACACCGTTCTGGTCGGCCTGATCTATCCATGGGGCGACCTGGTCCTGCTGGCTCTGGCCGCCGCAATGTTGCCATTAATCGGCTGGCGCAACGAATTCCGCTGGGTTCTGCTCGTTGCGAGCTTGGTTGGGTTTGCCGTCGCAGACACGGTCTATCTGTTCGAGACCACCGCGGGTTCCTACCGAGTGGGCAGCACGCTGGATGCCGTCTGGCCCGCGTCGTCGCTCCTGCTGGCGTTGGCCAGCTGGGCGCCCAAGTCGTCGGAGGCGCCCGCGCGCAAACGTGGCTACGCCTCCTACACCGTGCCGGTGACCTGCACAGTCGTAGCGCTGGGAGTCGTGGCCTTCAACGACACTTCGCGACTGGCAACCGCTTTGGCGGCGTTGAGTCTGGTCACGGTCGCCGTGCGCTTCTCACTGACTTTGCGCGATGTCAGCATGATGGCCGAAAACTACAAGCACGCCACGACCGACGAGTTGACGACGCTGCCCAACCGGCGTTCGCTGGCAACGGCCTTGACCTCGTTGCCCGGCTCCGCGCCGACGGAGCTCGATTTGGCGCTCAAGACGTCGTCACGCAAAGCGTTGCTGTTGGTGAAGCTCTATGAGATCGGTGAGATCAACGACTCGTTCGGCCGCCATTTCGGTGACGAGCTGTTACGCCACATCGCGGATCGACTTTCGAACAGCGTGCGCCACGCGGATCTGCTTGCGCGGGTGAGCGATGACGAGTTCGCGATCCTGCTGACGGAGGGATCCGACCTGATCGGTGCACGCGCCCAGGCGGGTCGAATGCTCGAAGCGCTCAGCGAACCATTCGCGTTGGATCCGGTCACCGTACGAGTCGATGCACGCATCGCTATTGCGCTGTGCCCCGACCATTGTGAGCATCCGCAAGAGCTGCTGAGTCGCGCCGAGGCGGCGATGCCGCACGCGAAAGCCGCCATGGGCAAGATCGCGGTGTACGACTCGGCATTCGAGGTGTATCGCGAAACCGACCCCAACCTCATCGAGGAATTGCGCATCGCGCTGTTCGAAGGTGAGGAACCGACTTTGTATTACCAACCCAAGATCAACACGAAAGACGGCAGCGTGCACAGTGTCGAGGCACTGCTGCGCTGGAACCATCCCAGTCGTGGAGTGCTGCTGCCTGAGGTATTCCTGCCCGCCGCCGAACGCGCCGGGCTGATGCGCAAGATCGCCGACCGCACACTCAAACTCGCTCTCACCCAGATCCAGTATTGGCGCGAAACGGGCATCACCTCGTCCGTCGCGGTGAACCTGGCGACGACGAATCTGCTTGACCTCGAACTTGTCGGCACGATCGAGAGGCTGCTGTGGGCCCGCGGATTACCGCCGGACGCGCTGATCGTCGAGATCACCGAAGGCGCCCTCGTCGACTCGGTGCGGTCCCGCAATACCGTGGCCGAGCTGCAGCGCCTTGGCGTTCGCATCTCGCTGGACGACTACGGCACCGGCTGGTCGTCGCTGGCCCGGTTGCAGGATGTCTCGGTCGACGAGTTGAAACTCGACAGAATCTTCGTGGCGCGACTGTCCCAGGACGCCCGATCGGTCGCCATTGTGCGGTCCACCGTGGCGCTTGCCGACAGCCTCGGCGCGGACCTGGTGGCCGAGGGTGTCGAAGACGAGGTCACGTTGAGCGCGCTGCGGCGATTCGGCTGCACCATCACCCAGGGATTCGTGCACACCCCACCGTTGCCTCCGGCCGAGCTCGAGGCTTGGATCGGCAGCCATGTGCCCCATCCCAATTCAAGCAAGACCGAGCAGGCCGGCGTCACCGACGCCGGCGCTAGAACAATTCCTTAGCCAGCAGTTCCAGCGTCGCCACTCGCCCCGGTGCGGTGGCCGGGTCGGTGCCGCGACGGGCCGACGCGACCGGGTTCACCATCACCTCGTCGACGCCGAACTGCCCGGCAAGTGCCCGCAGCTGTTCGGCGGCCTGGACCGGAGTGCCGAGCACCGCGCGCTGCAGCCCGCTGTCCACGATGTGCTGTTGGGGCGCCGTCAGTTCCGCGACTTGGGCCTCCTCCACCAGAGGGACTGGCCCCAGCGGCTGCCCGGTGCGCAACCGCGCCATCATCTGCAGGTTGGGCAGCATCAATGCCGTTGCTTCGTCGTGCGTTTCGGCCACCACGGCATTAACCGTCAGGAACGTCACGGGCTCGGGAGTCAGCTTGCTGGGCACGAATCGCGAGCGGTAGACCTCGAGTGCCTCTTCAGTTCCCTTGCCGGAGAAGTGATGTGCGAACACGTAGGGCAGGCCCTTGGCGGCGGCCAAGTGCGCCGAGTACATCGACGAGCCCAGCAGCCAGAGCCGCGGTTCGCTGGCCGCGGCCGGGGTGGCCTTGAGCCGGTAATCACCCGAGCGCAGCGGAACCACCACACCGCGTGAACTCATCAGCGCCGCAACGTCGTCGAGATATTCGGGGAAGTTCTCGATGTCGCGATCGTCGCGGGCGCCGCGCAACGCATACGACGTCACCGGGTCGGATCCGGGCGCCCGGCCGATGCCGAGGTCGATTCGGCCGGGGGCGGCGGCTTCCAAGAGCGCGAACTGTTCGGCGACCGCCAGCGGCGCATGGTTGGGCAGCATCACGCCGCCGGACCCGAGTCGCAGTCGCGAAGTCTGCGCGGCCAGGTACGCGAGCAGCACCGGTGGGCTGGTCGCGCCCACGGATTCCATGTTGTGGTGTTCGGCGACCCAGTAGCGCGTATAGCCGAGCCGGTCGGCGGTCTGCGCCAGCGCCACGGTGGCCGCCAGCGCGTCGCCGGTCGACTGGTCGGTGCGTACCGGGACGAGGTCAAGGACGGAAAGACGCACGATGGCCTCAACGCATTCGGTGCAGGGAACGTTCCCGATCAGTAGTTGCTCGGCGTGATCGATCCCACGATCGCGTCGAATTGCTCCTGCGAAATCGGCGCACCGCCGGGAATGTTGTCGGTGGCCAGAAATTGGGTGCGCTCGGTGTAGCCGTGAAAACGCTTGAAATAGGTGATAAAGCCGAGCCCGTGGTCGAGCCAGTCGCCTTGGGTGGCTCGTTTGAGCTCGCCCGCCAGGATGTAGGCGCCCAGCAGCGCGACACTGGTCCCCTGGCCCGACAGCGGCGAGCAGCAATACGCGGCATCGCCGACCAGCGCCACCCGGCCAATCGACCAGTGATCCATCACGATCTGCGCCATCTCGTCGAAGTAGAAATCCGGTGCGCTGCGCATGAACTGCAGCAGTTGCGGTCGCACCCAGCCGTCGCCGGTCATGCGCCGCTCCACCTCGGCGAATTGGGCTTCGACATCGCGGTAGTCAAGGCGCAGTTCGGTATCCATGAAGCCCACCATGGCGCGCGCCTCGGTGTTGTTGCGGGCGCTGTAGACCCCGGCCATCGTGGCGTCCCCGTAGTGCCACATCTGCCAGAAGTCCAAGTCCAGGAAGTTGGGCACGGTGAAGATGGCGGCGTGGGTGCCCAGCCGTTTGATGAATCGGTCCTCGGGACCGAAAACCAGACGGCGCACATTGGAGTGCAAGCCGTCGGCGCCGATCACCAGGTCGAAACTGCGGGCGGGCGAACGTTCGAACGTCACATCGACGCCCGCGCCGCGGTCCTCCAGCGCGACGATGCTGTCGTCGAAAAGGTATTCAGCCGCCGGCTGGGTTGCCTGGTAAAGCAGCTCGACCAAATCGTCACGCAGCAGCTCGATATCAGGATTGTCGATAGGACCACCCGTGGGCGTCGATTCGGTATCCCGGGACAATTCGTTGCCGTCGCGGTCGACGACGGACGACCCGCGAATGCCCGTCTTGCGGTCCGCGGCGGCGGTGAGCAGACCCATGCGGTCCAGCACCGTCAGCGCCGGGCCCCGCACATCGATCGCCTGCCCGCCGGGACGCAGCCCCGGGTACCGCTCTACGACAGTGACCGAATGGCCATGCTGCCCAAGCCAATACGCCAATGTTGTACCGGCGACGCTGGCCCCGGAAATCAATACCTTAAATTCGGAGGTCACTTAATCCCTGCCAGCCTCTTGGCTTCAATGAAGATGTCGTCGAGCATTGCCGGAGTCAGCCTACCGGTGAACATGTTCTGCTGGCTTGGGTGGTAGCAACCCAGCAAACGCACGCCCGACGGCAGATCGGCAACCACGCCATGGCCGAAGCGCGGCTTGCGCGTCCCCCGCATCGCGGTGACACCCGGTAGCCGCAGCGCGATCTGCCAGCCGAACCCGCCCAGCGCGACGATGGTGCGGACGTGATCGGACACCAACCTCCATTCGGCTTCCAGCCAGGGCCAACAGGTGTCACGCTCGGTCGGGGTCGGGGCGTTGGCCGGAGGCGCACACCGTACCGGTGCGGAGATCCGAATCTGCTTGGTCTGCAACCCGTCTGCGGCGTCCACGCTGATCGGCTGGTTTACCAGTCCGGCTCGGTACAGGGCGGCGTACAGCTGGTCCCCGGACCGGTCGCCGGTGAACATCCGGCCGGTCCGGTTGGCGCCGTGCGCGGCGGGCGCCAACCCGACGATGAAGATTCGCGGTCGCTGAGATCCCCAGCCCGGCACCGGCCGGCCCCAATACGGCTGATCGGCAAACGCTCGCCGTTTGGCCACCGCAACATCCTCACGCCAGGTGACCAGCCGCGGGCAGGCGCGACAGACGCTGACCAAGGCGTCCAGTTCCGGAATCGAGCCGGCCCCGCCGGCCAACGCCCGAACCTGCCCGGCGTCAGCGGCCTCAGGTGTCTGGGCCCCGGCCGGATCCCCGGGCCATCCGGTGCCGGGCGCAACCGGCGAATCGAATGCCAATCCGGTATTGGGATGAACAAGCACATGAACATCCTGCATTCAGCCAATGCGGACCACGAAATTCGGTGGCTCCCCCGATCGCTTTGGGGTTAAATTCTCACCGCGATAGCCATGAGAAATTCCAGCCGCGGCCCGGCGCTCCTGATTCTGTTCGCCACGCTGATGGCGACCGCGGGTACCGGCATTTCATTGGTTGCCTTCCCATGGCTGGCGTTGCAGCATCACAACAGCGCGCGCGACGCGTCGATCGTGGCCGCTGCCATGACATTGCCGCTGGTGCTCTCGACGCTGGTCGCCGGTACCGCGGTCGATTTTTTCGGGCGCCGCCGTATTTCGCTGGTCTCCGATTCACTGTCAGGCACGGCGGTGGCGACCGTCCCGGTGATCGCCTGGTGGTTCGGTAGCGGCGCTGCCAACCCGGTGGTGCCAGCCGAGCTGGCCGTGTTGGCTTTCTTCTCGGCCGCTTTCGACCCGGCCGGGACGACGGCGCGCCAGTCGATGCTGCCCGAGGCCGCCGCCCGCGCCGCCTGGTCGCTGGACCGCACCAACAGCGTCTACGAAGCGATCCTCAACCTGGCCTACATCGTGGGCCCGGGCATCGGTGGTTTGATGATCGCCACGGTCGGCGGCGTCAACACGATGTGGATCACGGCATGCTGTTTCGGGTTGTCGTTCCTCGCGATTGGGGCGCTGCGTCTGGAGGGCACCGGCAAGCCCCACCACGCGACCCGGCCCGGCGGGTTGATGTCCGGGGTCGCCGAGGGCATGCGGTTTGTGTGGAACCTGCGGGTGCTCCGGACGCTCGGGTTGATCGACTTGTTCGTCACCGCGCTGTACCTGCCGATGGAGAGCGTGCTGTTTCCCAAATACTTCAGCGACCGTCAACAACCCGCGCAGTTGGGCTGGGCGTTGATGGCGCTCGGGGTCGGCGGCGTGGTGGGCGCGCTCGGCTACGCCCTGCTTTCGAAACACATGCGGCGGCGCACGGCCGTGCTGACCGCGACCCTCACCTTCGGTGCCGCGTCGGTCGGCATCGCGTTCCTGCCGCCGCTGCCGTTGATCCTGGTGCTGTGCGCGGTGACCGGTTTGGTCTACGGGCCGATTCAGCCGATCTACAACTACGTGATGCAGACCCGGGCTCCGCATCACCTGCGCGGTCGAGTGGTCGGAGTGATGACGGGGCTGACCTTCGCCGCGGGCCCGTTGGGCTTGCTGGTGGCCGGTCCGCTGGCCGACACCGCCGGGCTGCGGGTGACGTTCCTGACGTTGGCGGTGCCCATCATCGTGATCGGACTGATCGCGTGCGCGCTGCCATCGCTGCGCGAACTCGACCGTGCACCCGAGTTTGCCGGCGATACCGGGCCGTAAAATCGGCCCGTGAGCGCCACAGTCAATGAAGACACGCTGGCCGGCCTGATCGCCGACCTACCCGACGGGATGGTGGTCACCGACCCGGCCATCACCGACGGCTACCGCCACGACCGCGCCTTCGACCCGTCAGCCGGCACACCGCTGGCCGTGGTCCGGCCGCGCTGCACCGAGGACGTGCAGAAGGTGCTGCGCTGGGCCACCGCCCACCAAGTGCCCGTCGTACCCCGCGGAGCCGGCAGCGGCTTGTCGGGTGGGGCGACCGCGCTGGCGAACGGGATCGTGTTGTCGACGGAGAAGATGCGCGACATCACCGTCGACCCGGTCACCCGCACCGCGGTATGCCAACCCGGCCTGTTCAACGCCGAGGTGAAAAAGGCCGTCGCCGAATACGGCCTCTGGTACCCGCCGGACCCGTCGTCGTACGAGATCTGCAGCATCGGCGGCAATATCGCCACGAATGCCGGGGGCCTGTGCTGTGTGAAGTACGGCGTCACCACTGATTACGTGCTGGGCATGCAGGTGGTGCTGGCCGACGGCACCGCGGCACGGCTCGGCGGCCCACGGCTCAAGGACGTCGCGGGGCTGAGCCTGACCAAGCTCTTCGTCGGCAGTGAAGGCACGCTGGGTGTCGTCACGGAAGTGACGCTGCGGCTGCTGCCCGCTCAAAACACCTCCAGCGTCGTGGTGGCCACGTTCGCCTCGGTCCAGGCCGCGGTCGACGCGGTGCTCGGGGTCGCGGCGCGGCTGAGGCCCGCGATGCTGGAGTTCATGGATTCGGCGGCGATCAACGCCGTCGAGGACAGCTTGCGCATGGACCTGGACCGCGGGGCGGCCGCCATGCTGGTAGCCGGCTCCGACGAGCGTGGGCGAGCCAGCGGCGAGGACGCCGAGCTGATGGCCGCCGTTTTTGCGGAAAACAATGCAACGGACGTTTTCACCACAAACGATCCGGACGAGGGCGAGGCGTTCGTCGCGGCGCGCCGGTTCTGCATCCCGGCGGTGGAGGCCAAGGGGTCGCTGCTGCTCGAAGACGTCGGGGTGCCGCTTCCGGCGCTGGGCAAGCTGGTGACCGGGATTGCACGCATCGCGCAGGAGCGCGACCTGATGATCTCGGTGATCGCGCACGCCGGCGACGGCAACACTCATCCGCTGATCGTGTACGACGCCGCCGATGCCGCGATGACGGAGCGGGCTCACCTCGCTTTCGGCGAAATCATGGATCTGGCCATCGGATTGGGCGGCACGATCACCGGTGAGCACGGCGTCGGCCGGCTGAAGCGGCCATGGCTGGACGGCTACCTCGGCCCCGACGTCATGGACCTGAACCGGCGCATCAAGCAGGCATTCGACCCGTTGGGCATCCTGAATCCGGGGTCCGGGATCTAACTCGTTCTGCCGTGACTCCTGCGGGTTCGGGGGCGAATCACCTAGTCAGGTTGCCCGCTGGGCATTTCTATCTGTGGGGCCCTACCGCAGGATGCGAGGCCGCGTTGGGTCGGGTCAATCCGGTGTGTTCATCCGAGGTTGGTGGGCGAGCGAAACCTGGCGGAGAAAACGCGACTGTCAAACCTGTCTTGGCTCACGATTTGGGGTTCGCGGTAGTTGCAGCGGGTTGACCTCCTATTTTTTGGTTGGGGGTGGGGGAATTTGTGCACTGATTTCGGGGGCCGGGGTTGCTCTGGTGGTCAGTGTGCGCGTCCTTAAGACCGCCTTCGGCGCGACTGCGGTGTAGGTCATGGGGTTTTCGCGACGTGGCTCGGGTGCGGTCGAGCACGGTGTGCGCGCGCATGATGGAGGGTAGGTGGCGGTGCTGATGGCTGCGGTGGGCAGCGTTTGGTGGTCAATCAGGTTGTCCCGCTCGGTGAATGATGTCGGTCGCACTCCGGGCGCGGATTGGTCGGCCGAGACTTGTCGTACCCGGCTGCGATGATGAAGGTCATGTCCTTGACCGCATCGCCTGGCGCGGCAGTGAGCCCTGACCAGCGTCTTGAGGTGCTGTTCGAGGAGTTGGCGGAGTTGGCCGGTCAGCGCAACGCGATTGATGGGCGCATCGTGGAGATCGTCGCCGAGCTGGATCGCGACGAGCTGTGGGGCGCCACCGGCGCACGGTCGGTGGCGGCGTTGGTGGCCTGGAAGATCGGGTCGTCATCGGCAAACGCCCACACGATCACCACCGTCGCGCGCCGGCTTGAGGCGTTTCCCCGCTGCGCCCAGGGCATGCGGGAGGGCCGGCTGTCGCTGGATCAGGTCGGTGTCATCGCGGCGCGGGCCGGCGAGGGATCTGATGAGCATTACGCGCAGCTGGCCCGCGGTCGCCACGGTCAACCAGCTGCGCACCGCGGTCAAGCTGGAACCGCGACCCGAACCCGATCCCCGGCCACGAACCACAGGCGCTCGATCACCAAGACCTCCAACGAGGAGTTCACCTGTTGGCGGATCAAACTTCCGCACCTCGAGGCGGCGAAGTTCGACGCGGCGCTGGCCTCGCATCGTGATGCGCTGATCGCCGAGTGGAAGCACGATCACGGCGACTGGCGAGCCCGCATCAGAGAACGCGCCGCCGCTGCCGGGCACCGTCGAGGCGTTCATGCGCCTGGTCGAGGCCGGCTGGGACGCCGAGGCGGCCCGCCGGCCGCACGGGCAGCACACCACGGTGGTGGTGCACGTCGACGTCGAGCAGCGCGCCGCCGCGCTGCATCTGGGTCCGCTGCTCACCGAGGCCGAACGCCGATACCTGACCTGTGATGCCACCTGTGAAGTCTGGTTCGAACGCGACGGCCAGGTCATCGGCGCCGGCCGGGCGACCCGCCTGATCAACCGGCGGCTTCGCCGCGCGCTCGAGCACCGCCACCCCACCTGCGCGGTACCCGGCTGCGGGGCCACCCGCGGTCTGCACGCCCACCACATCCGGCACTGGGAAGACGGCGGCCCCACCGAGTTGGCCAACCTGGTGCTGGTCTGCCCTTATCACCACCGGCTGCACCACCGCGGCGTCATCACCATCACCGGAGCCGCCGCCGATCTCACCGTCACCGACAGCGCCGGCCGAGCGCTCAGCGCAGGATCGCTCGCGCGTCCGCCCAACCTTCCCCCGCCCGCCGTCCCGCCCTGCCCCGGGCCCACCGGCGAACGCGCCGACTGGTGGTGGTACCAACCCTTCCAGCCCTCAGTCATTCCCAGCGCCGTAGCGAAGCTGAAAAAGGTCAAGACATAGAGAATTTCGTTTGCGCTACCCGCAGCCATCGGATCCCGTTAATCAAGGCCGAAAACCAAACCCGCAACTCCGCCGGCCCGCTACCCAACGATCTCCGCCACGCCCTCATCAAGACCCCCACTGACATGCCCACTGATTTGAGCCAAGTCGGGTCAATCCGGTGTGTTCATCCGAGGTTGGTGGGCGAGCGAAACCTGGCGGAGAAAACGCGACTGTCAAACGACAGAGCGCCCGCGCCGACAATGAGGAGAAACAGGCTGCCGCACAGTTGGGCCAGGTCGACGCGCGATTCGTGGATGAAATCCCACCAGCCGTGTTCGCGGCGAAACAGTGCCGCGTGTCCCCAGAGTATGGGCATTCTTGGTGATCAGCAGTGCGCCAATCATGTTGATGATCATCGGCGCGGCGGCCAACCGGGTCAGCAGGCCGACGAGAAGCATTACACCGCAGATGATTTCGGCGACACCGTCGAAATATGCGAAGAATCCGGGTGCGGGGATGCCGGCAGTCTCGAAGCGGCCGGCGCCCAGCGCGTCGGGCCGCAGAAATTTCAAGATCCCTTCGCAAGCGAACACCACGCCCACATATAACCGGATGAGTAGCACCGCGGCCGGTGCGCGGGTCGCGGTCAACCGAATGAGCCAGGAGATGTTTTGGACCATGAGCGTTGCCTTCTGTGGGGTGTCTAGCGCTGTGTAGCTGCGTCGTTGGTGTTCTAGACGCGGCCTTGTGGCCGCCCGGATTGGGAAGATCGTCGGGAGGGCCTCCAGACGCGGCGCAGTCCATAGGCCGCGATGCCGATTCCGATTACCACGGTCCCGGAGATCACCGAAGACAGCGGCAGCGCGAACGCCAGAACCACGCATCCCAGGCCCCCGACTACCGGGATAGCGCGAGCCGGGCGACCTTCATCGGAGCGCAGCGTCATCGCGGACGCGTTCGCGATCGCGTAATAGATCAACACCCCGAAGGAGGAGAAGCCGATCGCGCTGCGCAGATCGGCAGTGGCCGCCAGGACCGTCACCACCGCGCCGATCAGCAGTTCAGCGCGGTGCGGCACCTGAAACCTCGGGTGTACGGCGGCCAATAGGTGCGGCAAGTGGCGGTCTCGCGCCATGGCCAACGTGGTGCGCGAAATCCCCAAAAGCAGCGCCAACAGTGAACCTAGCGCCGCGACCGCCGCCCCAACCCGCACCACGGGTACCAGCCATCCCGCCCCCGCTGCTCGCACAGCCTCCGACAACGGGGCCACCGCGTCACCTAGTCGCTGCGGCCCCAGAACCGCTAGCACCGCGACCGCTATGGCCGCATACACGATCAACGTGATGCCCAGGGCGAGCGGGATTGCGCGCGGGATGGTGCGGGCGGGGTCGCGGACTTCCTCACCCAGAGTGGCGATGCGCGCGTATCCAGCGAACGCGAAAAACAACAATCCCGCCGCCTGCAGCACCCCGCCCACCGCGACGCCCGCCACATCAAGCCGGGCAACCGCCGCCTCGCCGGAGCACAAAACCGCGACGACCACCGCGGTCAGCACCGCCAGCACGACGGCGACGATCGCGCGAGTCAGCCACGCCGACTTCTGCACCCCGGCATAGTTCACCGCGGTCAGCGCGACCACCGCTGCCGCCGCGATCGCATGCGCCTGCGACGGCCACGCATACGACCCGACTGTCAGCGCCATCGCCGCACACGAGGCGGTTTTGCCCACCACGAATCCCCAGCCGGCCAGATACCCCCAGAAATCACCCAGGCGCATCCGCCCATACAGGTAGGTGCCACCGGACGCCGGATACAGGGCGGCAAGCCGCGCCGTGGAGGTTGCGTTGCAGTAGGCCACCACCGCCGCTACCGCCAGCCCGATCAGCAACCCCGAACCAGCCGCGCGCGCGGCGGGGCCCAGTGCGGCGAAGATTCCGGCACCGATCATCGACCCGAGCCCGATCACCACCGCGTCGGCGGTGCCGAGTCGGCGAGCCAGCTCCGGGTGCCCGGTAGTTATGGCCCCTCCTGGTGACCGAGGATCTCAGCGGACAATTCGGCGAGCGCGGCGCGCTCTTCGACCAGCTCAGCCCGCCCGAGGTCGGTGATCCCGTAGACGCGGCGGGCGCGTCCGTCCACCACCTCCTGCCGGGAAGTCAACAGGCCTTCTTCCTGCATGCGGTGCAACATCGGATACAGCGTGCCGGGAGAAATCTTGTAGCCGTGGCCGGCCAGCTCGTCGGCCATCCAGGCGCCGTGAACGGGCTCGATATTCGCGTGGTGCAAGATGTGCAGCCGCACCGCACCACGGAGGAACTGACTCATCCGTCTATCTTTATCTCGCCAAGGCCCACAATGAATTCGGGTCGGTCCAGCGCCCAGATCCCGTGCGCGGTGATGTCATAAACTCGCCGAAGGCGTCCGTCCGCAAATTGTCGATCGATCAACAGGTTCTCGCCCTGCATGTGGTACATCACGGGATGCAGCACGGCTGAGGAGACACGGTAGCCGCGTTGGGCCAACGTACCGGCCATCCAAGCGCAGTGGATCGGCGCCATCTTCGCGTGATACAAGATGTGCAACCGCACCTTTGCCGGCAGGACCTGGTTCACGGGCTTGTCTCCGCGACCAATCGAGCGTGAATTCCCAGCTTTCGTCATCACCCGTGCGGGTAGCGGCAGGGGCCTGATGTTCACTGGGATCGCGCCACTGAGCGGCCACGCGGGTGATCGAACTCACCGACACGCCATCCGCACCTGACCTGCCTGTCGTTCACCCGGCTCCGACCCGCATACGCACCACCCTTTAGTATCGATCTACGATATCGACTTACGATATCAGAGGACTCGGTGGCCTACCGATCCACTAGCGAGCACAGCGACGAAAGGCGTAACCGTGACGCAGCAACTGCCTGCCATGGGCCGGCGTGAAGTTCTCGGGATCTCGATATCGGCAATCGGCGGGATTGGCCTGTCGGCCTGCAGAAGCCCGGCGCCCAAGGCAGGGCCGTCCGGCAAACCCTCAGAAGAGGAAGTTCCGGTAACTCCGCCTGAAGACCTGATGCGTGAGCACGGAGTGCTCAAGCGCGTTTTGCTTGTCTATCGAGAAGGGATCCGCCGCCTGCAGGCCGGCGATCAGGCTCCCACTCAAGCGCTCAACGCGAGCGCGGAGATTATTCGAAGTTTCATCGAGGACTACCACGAACACCTGGAAGAACAGTACGTCTTCCCCAAGCTCGAACAGGCGGGCAAACTCACCGATATCACCGCTGTATTGCGTACCCAACACCAACGCGGTCGTACGCTCACCGACCGGGTGCTCGCCGCCACCACCGGTGCAGTCACGCCCGACCAGCCTGAACGAGAAGCCCTGATGCAGGACATGTCGGCGTTCATCCGAATGTATGAGCCCCATGAAGCACGCGAAGACACCGTCGTTTTCCCGGCGCTGCGAGACGTGGTTCCGCCAAAGGAGTTTCGCGACCTGGCTGAAATGTTCGAAGACGAAGAGCACCGTCGGTTTGGCCCGACCGGCTTCCAAGGGATGGTCGACAAAGTCGCCGATATCGAGAAAAGTCTCGGCATCTACGATTTGAGCCAGTTCACGCCGTCCCAATAGCAACGCCCACACCGTCGATGGCTATCGCGGTGACCTGGGGGACCACGGTTGACATAGTTGATCAGATGTCGTACGAATAAGACATGACTGCGGTTATGTCTCACGAGGCACCGGCGATGTTCGTGCTCGCCAACGCCGACACCTGGCCGAATCCGTGGCCGATGTCCCCACCGCGCGCTGCGCGACCACGACCCGGTGCACCACGTCGTGCCGGACAAACACCCCGAGCACGACTACTACGTGCTGTCCCGGCACGCCGACGTCTGGGCGGCCGCCCGCGACCACGAGACGTTCTCCTCGGCACAGGGACTGACGGTCAACTACGGCGACCTGGAAATGATTGGGCTGCAGGATAATCCGCCGTTCGTCATGCAGGATCCGCCGGTGCATACCGAGTTCCGCAAGCTGGTGTCGCGCGGGTTCACCCCCCGGCAGGTCGAGGCGGTCGAGCCCAAGGTGCGCGAGTTCGTGGTGGAGCGCATCGAGAAGCTGCGCGCCGACGGCGGCGGCGACATCGTCGCCGACCTGTTCAAGCCGCTGCCGTCGATGGTGGTTGCGCATTACCTCGGTGTGCCCGAGGAGGATTGGGCCCAATTCGACGGCTGGACCCAGGCCATCGTCGCGGCCAACACCGCCGACGGCGGCGTGGCGGGCGCGCTGGAAACCGTCGGCGACGCGGTCGGTTCGATGATGGCCTACTTCACCGGGCTGATCGAGCGCCGCCGGACCGAGCCGGAGGACGACACCATCTCCCACCTGGTCTCTGCCGGAGTTGGCAGCAAGGACGTTGCCGGCGACATCTCCGGTACGCTGTCGATTTTGGCGTTCACCTTCACGATGGTCACCGGCGGCAACGACACGGTGACCGGCATGCTCGGCGGTTCGATGCCACTACTGCACCAGCGGCCCGACCAGCGAGAGTTGTTGGTGGACAAGCCCGAACTGATCACCGACGCGGTCGAGGAGCTGTTGCGGCTCACCTCACCGGCGCAGGGTTTGGCGCGCACGGTCACTCGCGACGTGACCATCGGCGACACCACCATCCCGGCCGATCGCCGGGTGCTGCTGCTGTACGGGTCGGCCAACCGCGACGAACGCCAATACGGGCCGGACGCCGGCGAGCTCGACGTGACCCGGTGCCCGCGCAACATCCTGACCTTCAGCCACGGCGCCCACCACTGCCTGGGTGCCGCGGCGGCGCGGATGCAATCGCGGGTCGCGCTGACCGAACTGCTGGCCCGTTGCCCGGATTTCGACGTCGACGAGAATTCGATCGTGTGGGCGGGCGGTAGCTACGTGCGGCGACCGGTGTCGGTGCCGATCACCGTGAAGTCCTGATGCCCGGCTCGGCAAAAGGGAGCGACTGGCTCGCGTTGAGCCGCAGCGAAGCGGCCGCGGACCGGATACTCGACGCGGCCGAGCAGCTGTACACGCAGCGCGACTCGGATTCGATTGGCATGAACGAGATCGCCAGGGCCGCAGGCTGTTCCCGCGCGACGCTGTACCGGTACTTCGAAAACCGGGAGGCGCTGCGAACCGCGTACATTCACCGCGAGACCCACCGGCTCGGCCGCGAGATCGTCGCACGGACCGGCGGCATCGAGGACCCGCGCGAAAGGCTGATCGTGAGCATCCTCGTCACGCTGGGCATGGTTCGCGAAAGCCCCGCGCTGGCGTCGTGGTTCGCCACCACCCGCCCGCCGGTCGGCGGCGAGTTGGCCGGACAGTCCGACGTGATCGCGGCCTTGGCGGTGGCGTTCCTGCACTCGCTGGGCCCCGACGACCCCGCCGTCGTCGAACGCCGGGCCCGTTGGACAGTCCGGGTGATCGTCTCGCTGCTGACGTATCCGGGCCGCGACGATAACGAGGAGCGGGCGATGATCGAGGAGTTCGTCGTCCCGATCATCGCCCCGGCAAGCGCCCGCCGTTAAAGGCGCGCCGCGGGGGAACTCAGCCGGGTACGCGGGTGAAGCGGTGCAGGAGCCAGGCCAGCGGGATCGTCACCACCAGCGTCGCGATGAACAGGTAGAGCATCGACCCGGTATACACGTGGGCCCGCACGATGTAGACCATCGCGAATTCCATGGTCACCAGGTGGATCAGGAAGATCTCGTAGGAGATCTCGCCGAGCCACACCATCGGTCGGCTGGCCAGCAGCTGCCAATACCAACCGTGGCCCTCCAGGGCCAGCGGTGCGACCGCCAGGGTGGCGATCACGGTGTAGAAGACCGTCTTGACGACCGCCTCCGGCGTGGATGCCGGCGACGTCGTGGGTGCGCCGCCTATCGGGGTGGCGACGATGAAGTAGCAGATGACCGCCAGCGGTATGGCCGCGAACGCGTAGCAGCGCACCCCCATCGCCTGCAGCACCGCGAGCAACATGCCGCCCAGAAACCAGGCCAGGTAGGTCGGCAGCCACAGCCGGGCGCCGTCCGGAAACCAGTGATCGGTGTGCACCAAGACAACCCATGCCGGGCTGATCAAGGCCATCGCCAGCAGAGTCCCCACCACCAACCTGGGCTGCCAGCGCCGCCGGCAGATGACGGCAAACAGCAGGTATGCCAAGAACGGCAGGACTATGTAGAAGGACGCCTCCACCGCGAGGCTCCACATCTGGGTCAGGCCCTGATGCAGGTACTTGCCGAGGTAGCCGTCGGTGTAGATCTGCGTCAACGTGAGGTTGCGGACCAGGCCGTACCAGCTGTGCCCGGGGTTGGGTCCGGCTTCGCGGTAGTGGTACAGCACATAGGCGATCAGCACGGTGATGACGTAGGCGGGCATGATGCGCCGAACCCGGTGCCGCGCATAGCGACTCACCGAGGGTGACGGCCCACCGGTCCGAGCCGACTTCACCCAGGGGCGGAACAGCAGGAAACCGGACAGCACGAAGAAGATCGGCACGCCGATCTCCATCCGGGCACCGACCAGGCCCCAATACCCGTGCGTGTACTTGCCGGTGCTGTAGGCAGCGTGAGTGCCGACAACCAGGATCGCGGCGACAGCGCGGATACCGGTCAGGGAAGCGACCCGGTCGACGTGCGAGACCTGCTCGAGTCCGCCTTGGGCGTCCCGTTCCTCGGACAGGGTCATCCAGCGTCTTTTCTGCGTGGTTTGCCACCACCGCGACGGGGCTTCTCGGAGGACTTGCCGGACGATCGGTCCGGCTTGAGGTCGATCAGCACGCCCGAAATACGGGTTTTTTCAAGCTTCTTCAACGTCGCGGGAGAAAGTTTTGGCGGCAGCTCCACCAGCGAGAAGTCCGGTCCGATCGAGATGTGGCCGAAATCGCTGCGGTGCAGACCGCCCTCGTTGGCGATGGCGCCGACGATGGCGCCCGGCCCGATCTTGTGACGCTTGCCCACGGCGATTCGATAGGTGGCGAAATCTCTTGTCTGCCTTGGCTTTTCTGGGCGATCCCGACGTTCGGTATTGCGCTCGGTCCGCTCACGTCGCTGTGGCGGCGGTTCGGGGGACATCAGGAACGCCTCGCCATCGCGGGACTGCAAGGCCAGCGCCGCGGCGATGTCGGCCATCGGGACGTCGTGCTCGCGCTCGTAGTCCTCGACCAGCCTGCGGAACAGCTCGATTCCCGAACCGCCGAGCGTGTCGGTGATGGAATCGGCGAATTTCGCCACCCGCTGCGCGTTGACGTCCTCGACGCTGGGCAGCTCAACCTCGGTCAACGTTTGCCGGGTCGCTTTTTCGATCGCCTTGAGCATGTGGCGCTCGCGCGGGGAGACGAACAGCAGCGCGTTTCCCGAACGTCCGGCCCGGCCGGTGCGTCCGATGCGGTGGACGTAGGACTCGGTGTCATGCGGGATGTCGTAGTTGAGCACATGCGAGATGCGTTCGACGTCCAGCCCGCGGGCCGCCACATCGGTGGCGACCAGGATGTCGACGCTACCTTTTTTGAGCGCGGCTATGGTCCGCTCGCGCTGCGCCTGCGCGATGTCGCCGTTGATGGCGGCCGCGGAAAACCCTCGGGCACGCAGCTTTTCGGCGACTTCCTCGGTCGCCTGCTTGGTGCGCACGAAGACGATCATCGCCTCGAACGGCTCCACTTCGAGGACCCGGGTCAGCGCGTCCATCTTGCGCGGTCCGGCGACCTGGATGTAGCGCTGCGAAATGTTTTCCGCGGTAGTGGTTTTCGATTTGGTCGTGACTTCGAGCGGATCGTGCAGGTACTTGGTGGTGATCTTGCGGATCGCCGGCGGCATGGTCGCCGAAAACAGGGCGACTTGTTTGAATTCCGGCGTTTCACTCAAGATGCGGTCGACCTCTTCGGCGAACCCCATGGTGAGCATCTCGTCGGCCTCGTCGAGCACCAGATAGTCCACGTGCGACAGATCCAGCGTGCCGCGTTCCAGGTGGTCGATGACCCGGCCCGGGGTGCCCACCACCACCTGGGCGCCGCGCCTCAGGCCGGCCAGCTGCACGGTGTAGGACGCGCCGCCGTAGATCGGCAGCACGTTGATCTGGGGCAGGTGGGCGCCGTAGCGACTGAACGCCTCGGCGACCTGCAAGGCCAGCTCGCGGGTGGGCGCCAGCACCAGGGCCTGGGTTGCCTTGTTGGTGACGTCGATCTTGGACAGGATCGGGATGGCGAACGCCGCGGTCTTGCCGGTGCCGGTCTGCGCCAGTCCCACCACGTCGGAACCCGCCATCAGCGCCGGAATCGTCGCCGCCTGAATCGCGGTCGGCGATTCGTAGCCGACGTCGGCGATGGCCCGCATGACCGAGGCGTGAATCTGCAGGTCGGCAAAGGAAGTAGCGGCCGCGCCAGGCGAGCCGTCGGGGACTGTCATCGTGCAAGAAGTTTAGTGGTGATCGCGAGCACAGCGCAGCTGGGCGTGGGGGCACTCCCCCGCAAGCGGGAGGTACCCCCACCCGCTTGCGGGGGAGGGTCACCGCCATCGGGCCCGGGGACACCGGTACGGTTGCCCAACGTGTGGTCGCTACCGTGCCGTGCCGAGCCACTGACCGTCGGCGTCGTGCTCGCCGTGACGTTGACCGGCTGCGGTTCTGGAGATTCGACGGTCGCGAAGACGCCGCAAGCCACGACGGCGACCGCGTCGATCACCGCCCCCGCCACACCCAGGCCGAACGAAGCCGCATCACCCGGCACCAGCGCGCCGGCCGACCCGTGCGCGGTCAACCTGGCCTCGCCCACGATCGCGAAAGTGGTCTCGGACTTGCCCCGCGATCCGCGCAGCCAACAGGCATGGAACCCGGAGCCACTGGCCGGAAACTACAACCAGTGCGCCCAGCTTTCGGCGGTGATCATCAAGGCAAACACCAACGCGGTCAATGCGACGACCCGCGCGGTGCTGTTTCATCTGGGGCAGTTCATCCCGCAGGGCGTGCCGGACACCTACGGGTTCAACGGCATCGACGCGGCGCAAACCACCGGCGACACGGTGGCGTTGACCTACCCCAGCGGTATCAACGGCTTGAACACCGACGTGCGATTCCACTGGAACGGCAACACCGTCGAGCTGATCGGTAACGCCACCGGGCGCTGACCCGGCACACCCGCGCAGAACCCCTTCGCTGTCGGTCGCCTGACCTACAGTGGCTGCTGTGTTCGTCACCGACGACAGCATCGTGTACAGCGCGTCGGACCTGGCCGCGGCCGCCCGATGCGAGTACGCGCTGCTCCGCAATTTCGACGCAAAGCTGGGCCGGGGTCCCGCCGTCGACGTCGAGGACGAATTGCTGGCGCGCACCGCCGCCCTCGGCGACGACCATGAGCAGCGCGAACTCGACCGGCTGCGCGAGCAGTTCGCCGATGGTGTCGCGGTCATCGGACGTCCGTCGTACACCCTCGCCGGCCTGGCCGCTGCCGCCGAGGCGACCCGGCGCGCCATCGCCAACCGCGCCCCGGTGGTGTATCAGGCCGCGATGTTCGACGGCCGCTTCGTCGGGTTCGCCGACTTCCTGGTCGCCGATGGTGAGCAGTACCGGCTCGTCGATACCAAGCTGGCCCGCTCCCCCAAGGTCACCGCGTTGCTGCAATTGGCGGCCTACGCCGACGCGCTGACCGGTATGGGCGTGTCCGTCGCGGACGAGGCGGAGCTGCGACTGGGCGACGGCTCGGTCGTGCGGTATCGCGTCTGCGATCTGATCCCCGTCTTTCGAGCCCAGCGTGCGCTGCTGCAGCGGCTGCTCGACGACCACTACGCCGCCGGCACCGCGGTGCGGTGGGAAGACGAGGGTGTGCGGGCATGTTTTCGGTGTCCGCTGTGTGTGGAGCAGGTGCGCGCAGGCGATGATCTGCTGCTGGTCGCCGGCATGCGCGTCAGCCAGCGGGACAAGCTGATTGACGCCGGCATCGCCACGGTCGCAGACCTGGCTGAGTACGCCGGACCGGTGCCCGAGCTGGCGCCCAGCGCGCTGGGCAAGCTGACCGCTCAAGCGAAACTACAAGTACGGCAACGTGATACCGGTGTTCCGCAATTCGAGGTCGTCGATCCGCAGCCGCTGCGGCTGTTGCCGGAGCCGGACCCCGGTGATCTGTTCTTCGACTTCGAGGGCGATCCGCTGTGGAGCGCCGACGGCCACGACTGGGGCCTGGAGTACCTCTTCGGCGTCTTGGATGCCACGGGGAGATTCAGCCCGCTGTGGGCGCATAACCGGGTGGACGAGCGCAAGGCCCTGATCGATTTCCTCGCGATGGTGGCCAAGCGCCGCAAGCGTCGACCCAACATGCACATCTACCATTACGCGCCGTACGAGAAGACCGCGTTGTTGCGACTTGCCGGACGCTACGGGGTCGGCGAGGACGAGGTCGACGAGCTATTGCGCAACGGGACGCTGGTCGATTTGTACCCGTTGGTACGCAAGAGCATTCGGGTGGGTGCCGAGTCGTTCAGCCTGAAGGCGCTCGAGCCCCTGTACATGGGGACGCAGCTGCGCTCCGGTGACGTCACCACGGCCGCCGATTCGATCACCTCCTACGCCAAGTCCTGCGAACTGCGCGACGCCGGCCGCGTCGACGACGCCGAAACGGTGCTCAAGGAGATCGAGGACTACAACCACTACGATTGCCGGTCGACCCAGGAGCTGCGCAACTGGCTGTTGGTGCGCGCCTGGGAATCCGGCGTCACACCGGTTGGCGCGCAACCGGTTTCCGGCGGGAACAGCGTCGATGACCATGACGAGCTGGCAGCCGCCTTGTCCGCGTTCACCGGGGATTCCGGCGTCGGCGACCGAACACCGGAGCAGATCGCCGTCGCGCTGGTGGGCGCGGCGCGCGGCTACCACCGGCGTGAGGACAAGCCGTTCTGGTGGGCGCATTTCGACCGGCTGAACTTCCCGGTCGACGAGTGGGCGGACAACACCGACGTCTTCATTTCCGAGGAGGCGTCGGTCAGCGTGGACTGGCATCTGCCGCCACGCGCCCGCAAGCCGCAGCGGCGGGTGGTGCTGCGTGGCGAGCTGGCCCGCGGCGACCTGATGACGGACGTGTTCGCGCTCTACGAGGCGCCGGCTCCGCCGAGCATGAGCGACAATCCGGACCGACGCGGGGCCGGGCGTGCCCAGATCGTCGAGGTCGACGACCCGGCAGTGCCCACCGAAGTGGTCATCCTCGAACGAGTCGGCAGTGACGGCAACGCATTTCACCAATTGCCATTCGCGCTGACGCCCGGGCCGCCCATTGCCACGACCGCGCTGCGCGAATCGATCGAATCGACGGCAGCCGCCCTGGCCGCCGGGCTGCCGCAACTGCCCCGCACCGCGATGATCGACGTCCTGCTGCGCAACGCGCCCCGCACTCGCAGCGGCCCCACGCTGCCGCGCAGCGACGACACCATCGCCGATATCACCGCAGCGGTACTGGACCTGGACTCGTCCTACCTGGCGGTGCATGGCCCGCCAGGGACCGGAAAGACGTACACCGCGGCGCAAGTGATCACCCGCTTGGTCACCGAACACGGCTGGCGCGTCGGTGTGGTGGCGCAATCGCACGCCACGGTGGAGAACCTGCTGGGCGCCGTGATCGATGCCGGGCTGGACCCGGGACGGGTAGCGAAGAAAAAGTACGACCACCATGCGCCGCGCTGGCAGGAGATCGACAGTGGCGACTACGGGGCATTCATCTCGGCCGGCGCCGGATGCGTGATCGGCGGTACGGCTTGGGATTTCGCCAACGCGAATCGGGTGCTGCCGGGCAGCCTCGATCTGCTCGTCATCGACGAGGCGGGCCAGTTCTGCTTGGCCAACACGATCGCCGTGGCGCCGGCGGCGGTGAATCTACTGCTGCTCGGGGACCCGCAGCAGCTGCCGCAGGTCAGTCAGGGCACTCATCCCGAACCGGTCGACACGTCCGCCCTCGATTGGCTGGTCGATGGTCAGCGCACGCTGCCCGATGAGCGCGGCTACTTCCTTGACCGCTCCTACCGGATGCATCCGGCGGTCTGCGCGGCGGTCTCCGAGCTGTCCTACGAAGGCAGACTGCATTCGGTCACCGAGCGCACCTCGGCACGCCGTCTCGACGGCTGTCAGCCCGGTGTGCGGGTGCTTTCCGTTCGCCACCAAGGCAATTCGATCGAATGCCTCGAGGAGGCCGATACGATCGTCGCCGAGATCCGGCGGCTGCTCGGGTCGTCCTGGACCGACGAGCACGGCACCAGACCGTTGGCCGCCGCGGACGTGTTGGTGCTGGCGCCGTACAACGCCCAGGTGTCGCTGGTGCGCCGGCGGTTGGCGTCCGCCGGTCTGGGCGAAGTCCGGGTCGGAACCGTCGACAAGTTCCAGGGCGGGCAGGCGCCGGTGGTCTTCATCTCGATGACGGCGTCGTCGGCCGATGAAGTGCCACGCGGAATCTCGTTCCTGCTCAACAGGAATCGGCTCAATGTCGCCGTCAGCCGGGCGCAGTACGCGGCGGTGGTCGTGCGTTCGGAATTGCTGACCGAGTACCTGCCCAGCACGCCGGCCGGCCTGCTGGAACTGGGCGGCTTTTTGGCGTTGACGGCGACAGCCTGAAGAGCGGCCCGTCGGCCGGCCTACCGGCCCGCGGAATGCCGGCCGTGGCCTGTCGGGTCGTCGTCCGGATCGTGGCCGTAGTGCCGGCCTCGCGGTGCCTCACCCTCGGTGAGGCGATGCCGGATGGAACCGTTCACGCGTCGTCCTGGCGGCGGCGCGCCGCGATCGTTGCGGGTGGCGGGACCGTGCCAGTGCGGCGGAAGGTCGACCATCGGGCGAAAGCGCCTTTCCTGGGCGACGTGAGAGCCGTTGTGGGCGAATCCAATCGGTTCGGGTCGCGACCGCGCGTCATCGCGCGGGCTGTACCGCGATTCGACGGGTTCGCCGCGCCGCGCCGCGGCCGGTGCGGTCGCCGCGCCGGGTCCCGGCCCAGGCCTGGGCTCAGGGCGAGGCCCGCGGCTGGGTTCGCGCCGCAGGATGACCTCGACATAGTCGTCGTCATCGCGATCGTCATCGTCATCGTCGTCGTGCTCGAACGGCGCGCCGCCGATGCCCGCGCGCGACAGCAGCGACGGCGCGAAGCCGACCAGGAACAGCGCGGCGACGATCCCGAACAACGCGATGAAAGCGGGCAACAGCACCGACTGCGACATCGCGGCCGAGAATGGCTCACGCATGAATTCGGGCAGCTGCAACCGAATACCGCTGTCCCCCACGTCCTGCCCGGAGACGTTGGGCGGCATCTCGGCGCCGATCCGCCACGTCATGAACGCCGCCATGGCGGCGCTGCCCAGCACAGCCCCCAACTGGCGGACGGAGTTGTAGACAGCAGAGCCGGTTCCGGCCAGCTGCGCTGGCAGGTTGCGGGTCGCGGTGGCCGTCAGCGGCGACCACACAAACGCCATCCCGACACCAATTGCGCCGAACGGCAACACCAGCCGCCAGATCGGCGTGTCCGGCGCCATTTCGAAGGAAAGCCAGGTCAGCGCGATCGCCAGCACCGAAAAGCCGAAACCGAGCACCGGCCGCGGGTGATATCGGTCGACGATCCGGCCGGCGAACGGCGCGAGCACGCCATTGGCGATCGCCATCGGCGCGATCAGCAGAGCCGAACGGGTCGGCGACAGCCCACACACCGTCTGGGCAAAGAAGGTCAGCGGCAACATCATCGCGGTCGCGGCGAACGAGGTGATGGCCACCCCGACGCTGCACAGGCTGAAGTCGCGGTCGGTGAACACGTCCAGTGGGATCAGCGGCTCCCGGGTGTTCACCGACTGCCAGTAGACGAACCCGGAAACGAAGCCGGCCCCCGCGACGATCGTCGCCCAGATCCACGGCTGCCATCCGGCGGCCTGGCCCTGCTGCAGACCGAACACGATCAGGAACATGCCCACGCCGGACAAGGCGACGCCGACCAGATCGAACCGGTGCGCCGCAGTGGGCAACTCGGGAATCAGCCACACCGCCAACGCCAGCCCGATGACGCCGATCGGGACGTTGACGAAGAAGATCCAATCCCAACCCAGCCCGTCCACCAATACGCCACCGGCCAACGGGCCCACCAGGCTCGCGACACCGGCGGTGGCGCCCCACACGCTGACCGCCACCCCGCGCCGCTCAGGCGGGAAGATCCGGGTGATCGTCGACAAGGTCTGCGGGGTGAGCACCCCGGCGCCGATCCCCTGCACCACCCGAGCGGCGATCAGCATGCCGGCGCTACCGGACAGCCCGCACCACACCGACGCGACGGTGAACACCACCAGACCGATCAGGTAGAGGTTCTTCGGGCCGAACCGGTCACCGAGCCGACCGGCCACCAGCAACACCACCGCGTACCCCAGCAAGTACGCGCTCGTCACCCAGACCACGGCGTCGTACCCGATGTGCAGGTCGGCCATGATGGTCGGGTTGGCGATCGCGACGATGGTCGAGTCGACCATGATCATGAAGAACCCGATCATCATCGCCCAGAGCGCGTTCCACGGATTTCCGCTCTTCAGCGCGGCAGACGGGGCGAGGAATTTGCGGTCCTTGGCCAGCTCGGCACGACTCGGCCCGTTGCGCCGGGTACCCCCGGACGACCCGGACGTGGCCGTGGTCATGCACTCACCTCGCTTCAGCGCCCGACGACGGGCTGACCGCCGTGAGCAGGTGTGATACAGCCCGCATGCAGCGAGTCCCCCAACGGCGGCCGACATACGGCCCACATCGCCACCGGGCTGTGTCCAGCCTGCATTATTCCGGGTTGGCCGACCACCCGCGCACCCCCCGTCATCGGCGGGCGGGATAACGCGCACGCCCTGCGCCTCACCCCGCGTTCAGCAAACTCGCGTTAGCCTGAAAGCAACGCCATTCGCAGGAGAGGCACTATGAGCGCTCGACGCAACAGGTCAGGGATTTGGCCGCTGAAACGATCTGAGCAACTGCCGGAGAACTCCCCGCCCGGCGGCTCCGGTCGCCCCAAGGCTTCTGCGCGGGCATTGGCGCAGGTCATCGAGCGTAGTTCGCGGCTGCAGGGCCCGGCCGCGGAGGCCTATGTGGCGAGGCTGCGGCGGACATTCCCCGGCGCGAGCCCCGCGGAGATCGTCGCCAAGCTGGAAAGCCGCTACCTCGCCGCGTTGACGGCCAGCGGGGCCGCGGTGGGTTCGGCGGCGACATTCCCCGGGATCGGGACGGTGACGGCGATGTCGGCGGGCGCCGGCGAAACCGTGTTCTTCCTGGAGGCGACGGCGATCTTCGTCCTGGCAGAGGCCCAGGTGTACGGCATCCCCGCCGACCACCACGAGCGGCGTCGCACGCTGGTGCTGTCGGTGCTGGTCGGTGACGACAGCAAGAGGGCCATCGGCGAGCTGATCGGTCCCGGACGTACCAACGGCGGGTGGCTGGCCGAGGGCATGGCCTCGCTGCCGCTGTCGACGTTGGGCCGGCTGAACAGCCGAATGCTCAAATACTTCGTCAAGCGGTACGCGGTGCGACGCGGCGCACTCATGTTCGGCAAAATGCTGCCTGTCGGGATCGGCGCCGCCGTCGGTGGCGCCGGCAATCGCATTGTGGGCAAGAAGATCGTCCGCAATGCCCGCCAGGCATTCGGCGCCCCGCCGTCCCGCTGGCCGAACACCTTGCACGTGTTGCCGATGGTGCGCGAAGCGAGCCAGTAGCCGTCGGAACCCCCGGTTCCGCCGTCTCGCTGGCGAAATACCGGCGAAGGGTTAGCCTTTATGAGGCGGAGGCGGTGAGGACCGCCACGGGTGTGAGGTACCTCGTCAACTGAGGTGCGCAGAGTCGCAGGCGTCGGGCAATAGCGCTCATAGGGCCTGCAGGACATGAGAATTGAGGCGAACAGCGGCCGTGAGCAACATCAGTTCACCATTCGGGCAGAACGAATGGCTGGTCGAGGAGATGTACCGCAAATTCCGCGACGACCCCTCCTCGGTGGACCCGAGCTGGCACGAGTTCCTGGTGGACTACAACCCCGACCCGACCGCCTCAGCCGTCCAGGACACCCCGAGCCCCGCGCAACCGCAGGCCGCCCCTGCTGCCCCGGCGCCCACACCGGTCGCCGTCGCCGAGCCGCCGGCCGCCCCGCCCGCCCCCGCCAAGCCTGCCAGCCCGGCTCCCGCCGGCAACGGGACCGCCACGCCGCCCGCCAAAGCCGCCACGCCCCCGCCGGCCGAAGGCGACGAGGTGCAGGTGTTGCGCGGCGCCGCCGCGGCCGTCGTCAGAAACATGTCCGCGTCGCTGGACGTGCCGACGGCGACCAGCGTCCGTGCCGTCCCCGCGAAGCTGATGATCGACAACCGGATCGTCATCAACAACCAACTCAAGCGCACTCGCGGCGGCAAGATCTCCTTCACGCACCTGCTGGGCTACGCGCTGGTGCAGGCGGTCAAGAAGTTCCCCAACATGAACCGGCACTACGCCGAGGTCGACGGAAAACCCAACGCGGTCACCCCGGCGCACACCAATCTGGGTCTGGCCATTGACCTTCAGGGCAAAGACGGCAAACGCTCCCTGGTGGTCGCGGGCATCAAGGGCTGCGAGGCCATGCGGTTCGCAGAGTTCGTCTCCGCTTACGAAGACATCGTGCGGCGCGCCCGCGACGGCAAGCTGACCGCCGAAGACTTTGGTGGAGTAACGATTTCATTGACCAACCCAGGCACCATCGGCACCGTGCACTCGGTGCCGCGGCTGATGGCCGGCCAGGGCGCCATCATCGGTGTGGGTGCGATGGAATACCCCGCCGAGTTCCAGGGAGCCAGCGAGGAACGCATCGCCGAACTCGGCATCGGCAAGCTGATCACCCTGACCTCGACCTACGACCACCGCATCATCCAGGGTGCGGAGTCCGGCGATTTCCTGCGCACCATTCACGAGATGCTGCTCTCGGATGCGTTCTGGGACGACATCTTCCGCGAGCTGGGCAACCCGTATCTGCCGGTGCGGTGGAGTACGGACAACCCGGACTCGATCGTCGACAAGAACGCCCGCGTGATGGAACTGATCGCGGCCTACCGCAACCGCGGGCATCTGATGGCCGACATCGATCCGCTGCGCTTGGACACCAGCCGATTCCGCAGCCATCCCGACCTCGAAATCCTCAATCACGGCCTGACGCTGTGGGATCTCGATCGGGTGTTCAAGGTCAACGGCTTTGCCGGTTCCGAGTACAAGAAGCTGCGCGACGTGCTGGGTTTGCTGCGCGACGCGTACTGCCGCCACATCGGCGTGGAATACACCCACATCCTCGAGCCCGAGCAACAGCGATGGCTGGAAGAGCGGGTCGAGACCAAGCACGTCAAACCGACGGTGGGCGAACAGAAATACATTCTGAGCAAGCTCAACGCCGCCGAGGCCTTCGAAACCTTCTTGCAGACCAAATACGTTGGGCAGAAGCGGTTCTCGTTGGAAGGCGCCGAAAGCCAGATCCCGCTGATGGACGCGGCGATCGACCAGTGCGCCGAGCACGGCCTGGACGAAGTGGTCATCGCGATGCCGCACCGAGGCCGGCTCAACGTGCTGGCCAACATCGTGGGCAAGCCCTACTCGCAGATCTTCAGCGAGTTCGAGGGCAACCTCAACCCGTCGCAGGCGCACGGGTCCGGCGACGTCAAGTACCACCTCGGCGCCACCGGCGTGTATCTGCAGATGTTCGGCGACAACGACATTGCGGTATCGCTGACGGCCAACCCGTCGCACCTGGAAGCCGTCGACCCGGTGCTGGAGGGGTTGGTCCGGGCCAAGCAGGACCTGCTGGACAAGGGCAACGGCGACGACGGCTTCTCGGTCGTGCCGCTGATGTTGCACGGGGACGCGGCTTTCGCCGGCCAGGGCGTGGTCGCCGAGACGTTGAACCTGGCACTACTGCCCGGTTACCGCGTCGGCGGCACCATCCACGTCATCGTCAACAACCAGATCGGCTTCACCACCGCACCGGAGTTCTCCAGGTCCAGCGAGTACTGCACCGACGTCGCGAAGATGATCGGCGCGCCGATCTTCCACGTCAACGGCGACGACCCGGAAGCGTGCGCGTGGGTGGCGCGGCTGGCCGTGGACTTCCGCCAGACGTTCCGCAAGGACGTCATCATCGACATGCTGTGCTACCGCCGTCGCGGGCACAACGAAGGCGACGACCCGTCGATGACCAACCCCTACATGTACGACGTCGTCGACACCAAGCGCGGGGCCCGCAAGAGCTACACCGAAGCCCTGATCGGCCGCGGTGACATCTCGATGAAGGAAGCCGAGGACGCGCTGCGCGACTACCAGGGCCAACTGGAGCAGGTGTTCAACGAAGTCCGTGAGGTGGAAAAGCACGGTGCGCTGCCGAGCGAATCGGTGGAAGCCGACCAGATAGTGCCCGCGGGGCTGGCCACCGCGGTGGACAAATCGCTGCTGGCCCGCATCGGCGACGCGTTCCTGGCGGTGCCGGAGGGATTCTCCGTACACCCGCGCGTGCTGCCCGTGCTCGAGAAGCGCCGGGAGATGGCCTACGAGGGCAAGATCGACTGGGCCTTCGGCGAGCTGCTGGCGCTGGGATCTCTGGTCGCCGAGGGCAAGCTGGTGCGGCTGTCGGGGCAAGACACCCGCCGCGGCACCTTTTCTCAGCGGCATTCGGTGATCATCGATCGCCACAACTGCGAGGAATTCACGCCGCTGCAGCTGCTGGCGACCAACAAGGACGGCACCCCGACCGGGGGCAAGTTCCTGGTCTACGACTCACCGCTGTCCGAGTATGCCGCGGTGGGTTTCGAGTACGGCTACACCGTGGGCAACCCGGACGCACTTGTGTTGTGGGAGGGGCAGTTCGGCGACTTCGTCAACGGCGCGCAGTCGATCATCGACGAATTCATCAGCTCCGGTGAGGCCAAGTGGGGACAGTTGTCCAACGTGGTGCTGTTACTGCCGCACGGCCATGAAGGCCAGGGCCCGGACCACACCTCCGGCCGGATCGAACGATTCCTGCAGCTGTGGGCCGAGGGTTCGATGACGATCGCGGTGCCGTCTACCCCCTCCAACTACTTCCACCTGCTGCGCCGGCACGCGCTGGACGGCATCCAGCGCCCGCTGATCGTGTTCACCCCGAAGTCGATGCTGCGCAACAAGGCGGCAGTCAGCGATATCAGGGATTTCACCGAGATCAAGTTCCGCTCGGTGCTGGAGGAACCCACCTACGAAGAAGGCATCGGCGATCGCAGCAAGGTCCGCAGAATCCTGCTGACCAGCGGCAAAATCTACTACGAGCTGGTGGCACGCAAGGCCAAGGACAACCGCGACGACGTCGCGATTGTGCGCATCGAGCAGCTGGCGCCCCTCCCGAAGCGGCGGCTGGCCGAGACGCTGGACCGCTACCCGGACGCCAACGAGTTCTTCTGGGTGCAGGAGGAGCCGGCCAACCAGGGCGCATGGCCCCGCTTCGGCCTGGAGCTGCCCGAGTTACTGCCGGACAAATTGACCGGGATCAAGCGAATTTCGCGCCGGGCGATGTCGGCGCCGTCCTCGGGCTCGTCCAAGGTGCACGCCGTCGAGCAACAGGAGATACTCGACACCGCATTCGGCTGAGGTTCGTCACTCGCGCCTTGGACCGCCACAGGTACCGGTAATCTCGACACAAATGTGGACACGAGGGAGGGCGCACATGCACGAGTTCGCCGGCAAGGTCGCCGTGGTGACGGGCGCGGGTTCGGGTATCGGCCAGGCGCTGGCCGTCGAACTCGCCCGCTCGGGTGCCAGCGTCGCGATCAGCGATGTTGACACCGAGGGACTGGCGCAGACCGAGGAACAGCTGAAAGCGATCGGGGCGCCGGTCAAATGCGACCGACTCGACGTGACCGAGCGCGAGGCCTTCCTGGCCTACGCCGACGCGGTCAACGAGCACTTCGGCAAGGTGAACCAGATCTACAACAACGCCGGAATCGCGTTCACCGGCGACATCGAGGTCAGCCAGTTCAAGGACATCGAGCGGGTGATGGACGTCGACTTCTGGGGTGTCGTCAACGGCACGAAAGCCTTTCTGCCGCACCTGATCGCGTCCGGCGACGGCCACGTCATCAACGTCTCGAGTGTGTTCGGCTTGTTCGCCGTGCCGAGTCAGGCGGCGTACAACGCGGCCAAGTTCGCCGTTCGCGGCTTCACCGAGGCGCTGCGCCAGGAGATGTTGGTGGCCGGCCACCCGGTGAAGGTGACCACGGTGCACCCGGGCGGCATCAAGACCGGGATCGCGCGCAATGCCACCGCCGCCGAGGGACTCGACGCGGCCGAATTGGCCAAGGTATTCGACAAGCGGATGGCCAGCACCACTCCGGAGAAAGCCGCGCGAGTCATCTTGGAGGGGGTTCGCAAGAACAAGGCCCGGGTGCTGGTCGGCACGGACGCCAAGATCCTGGATGCGCTGGTGCGGCTGACGGGCCCGGGCTATCAGCGGCTGTTCGGACCCGTCGCGCACCGGTTCACTTCGAGCAAGCGATAAGCCCTCAGCGGCCCAGCGGGTGTTCGGCGAGCCACCCGCCGGCGACCGCCTCCGGATCGGCGCCGCCGGCGACCTGGCGGCGCATCTCGGCTAAGGCCGCGGTGTCCAGCACGCCCGCCACTTCGTTGATCGCCAGCACCTGCCGGTCGTTCAGCATGTTGCGGCGGTAGAGCGGCACCACATTCTCCGCCCGGATCAGCGCCGGTGTGCCGTCGGCCAGTGGCACCAGATCACCCGGAATCGCGGGGTCGGCCGTGGTGGTCCACCCCGCGGTCAGCTGCCCGGCTCGCACCGCCGCGAACATCGTTGTGCCATCCGGGAATTCGCGCGGAGCGGGCAGCCGGCAGGTGCCGACCACCGACGGCGCTCGGCGGCCGGTAAGGATCCCAACAGTCAGCCCGTCGCAGTGCTTTCCGAGCGTGCTCAGATCCGCGCTGCGGTCCTGGCCGCCCCAGGCCTTGGCGGTGGATTGCGTGACCAGCAGGACGGGTTTGTCCTCGGCTGCCGTCGTGTAGTCGCCCGCGGCGACGCCCTCGGGCAGCGCCGACACCATCGCCCGGTAGACCTGCGCATCGGACAGCGCCATCGTGCCGGGCTGCAAGGCCTGCAGGGTCTCGCCGGTGAAGGCGGGCGTGACGGTGAAGGTGCCGGAGTCCAGTTGCGCCATCGGGTCGTCGCCGGTCCCGGCTTGCGCGGCGAAACCGTAGGACCGCAGCGCCACCAGGTAGACGCCGGCCAGCAGCCTCGACATGGCGTCGTTGCGGGAACCGACCACCAGCGACGGCGCGCCACGATGGTCGCCGGGGCCGGCCGCACAGCCGGCGCAGAACGGGGCAGCGAGCACGGCGGCGAGCAGAAGCGCCGCGAGCCTGCCGATTTTCACTCCGAGGTATCTGCAGCCCGCGCCACGGCTTGCGCCACTGCCTCACCGACGCCGGGGTCCAACGGGCTGGGCACAATCCGGTCGGGTGCGAGGTCGTCGCTCACCACGGAGAAGATCGCCTCGGCCGCGGCCACCATCATCGTTTCCGTGATCCGCCGCGCCCCGGCATCCAGCGCGCCGCGGAACACCCCGGGGAACGCCAGGACATTGTTGATCTGGTTGGGGAAGTCGCTGCGGCCGGTGGCCACCACGGCGGCGTATTTGGCCGCGACGTCGGGATGGATCTCGGGGTCGGGGTTCGACAGCGCGAACACGACGCAATCCGACGCCATGGTGGCGATGAGCTCCTCTGGCACCACCCCGGCCGACACCCCGAGAAACACGTCGGCCTCCTTGAGTGCTTCCACCATGCCGCCGCTCAGACCACGCGGATTAAGCCTGCGCGCCAGATCGGTCTTGACGATGTTCATCTCGTCGCGGCCGGCGTGCAGGATGCCGCGTGAGTCGAGCACCGTGATGTCCGAAACACCCATTGCGAGAAGAAGTTTGGAGCACGCAATACCGGCGGCCCCGGCACCCGAGACCACCACCCGCATGGAACCCATATCGCGGCCGAGCAACTTGCTGGCGCCCATCAGCGCCGCCAGCACGACGATCGCCGTGCCGTGCTGGTCGTCGTGCATGACCGGGCAGTCCAGCGCCTCGATGAGCCGTCGTTCGATCTCGAAACAGCGGGGCGCCGAGATGTCCTCGAGGTTGACCGCGCCGAACGTCGGCCGCAGCCGCACCAGGGTTTCGACGATCTCGTCGGGCTCCTTGGTGTCCAGCACGATCGGGATCGCGTCCAGATCGGCGAACTGCCGGAACAGCGCGCTCTTGCCCTCCATCACCGGCAGCGCCGCGGCCGGTCCGATGTCACCGAGACCGAGGACGGCGCTGCCGTCGCTGACGACGGCCACCAGCCGGTGCGCCCACGTGTAGCGGTCGGCCAGAGTGTGGTCCGCGGCGATCGCCCGACTGACCTGTGCGACGCCCGGCGTGTAGGCAATCGACAGCGCGCGCTGCGTGTCCAGCGGGGCCTTCATCTGGACCGAAAGTTTCCCACCTACATGGGCGTCGAAGATCTCGTCGTCCCCGATGACGATCTGCGACGGCACGATTTCGGACACGCGCCCAGGGTACTTACTACCCATTAGTAGCCCTAATCGACTGCCTCAGATCAGCTTCAGTTCCGTGACGGCGGCGCGCTCGTCGACCAGCTCAGCGGTGGTCTTGTCGATGCGGCCGCGGGAGAACTCGTCGATCTGAAGCCCTTGCACGATCGACCAGTTGCCGTCCTTGGTGGTCACCGGGAACGACGACACGATGCCCTCGGGCACGCCGTAGGAGCCGTCGGAGAACACCGCCATCGACACCCAGTCACCCTGCGGGGCTGCCCAGCAGCCAGGAGCGGGCGGCGTCGACGGTCGCCGACGCGGCCGAGGCGGCCGACGAGGCACCGCGCGCGTCGATGATCGCCGCGCCGCGCTTGGCGACCGTCGGGATGAAGTCGTTCTCGATCCAGTTCTGGTCGTTGACGACCTCGGCCGCGTTCTTGCCGCCGACCTCGGCGTGGAAGATGTCGGGATACTGCGTGGCCGAGTGGTTGCCCCAGATCGTCAGCTTCTTGATGTCGGTGACCGAGGCACCGGTCTTCTTCGCCAGCTGCGAGATCGCCCGGTTGTGGTCCAGGCGGGTCAACGCGGAGAACCGCTCCTTGGGGATGTCGGGGGCGTTGCTCAGCGCGATCAGCGCGTTGGTGTTGGCCGGGTTGCCGGTCACGCCGATGCGGACGTCGTCAGCGGCGACCGAGTTCAGCGCCTTGCCCTGCGCGGTGAAGATCGCGCCGTTGGCCTCCAGCAGATCACTGCGTTCCATGCCCGGGCCGCGCGGCCGCGCGCCGACCAGCAGCGCCAGGTTCACGCCGTCGAAGATCTTGTTCGCGTCCGCGCCGATCTCGACACCCGACAGCAGCGGGAACGCGCAGTCATCGAGCTCCATCACGACGCCCTCAAGCGCCTTGAGCGCAGGCTCGATCTCGAGCAGCCGCAGCTCGATCGGGCGGTCCGGCCCCAGCAGCGAGCCGCTAGCCAGGCGGAACAACAGGCTGTAGCCGATCTGGCCGGCAGCGCCGGTGACGGCCACCTTGAGTGGACTTGCGCTCACGTCGGTTGACTCCTTATGGAGAAGGTCTTGCGGTCGCCCACGAAACTAGCGCACCGCTGGCAGCGCGAAATCTCCGGTCCGAATTCGCTGTGGCCCGTTGGGCAACCGTCGTCAGCCGGTGGCCGCGCCATTTCATGCTGCGTTTTACCAGCACAGGTAGCATTGAGCACCGCTCTGCCAGACCTGCGCCGCGATAGGAGGTTGAGGTGTTCGAGGGTTTCGACGCATTACCGGAAGCGCTTCGCACGATCGCGCACGAGCCGCCGCCACAGCCCGCTCCTGAACCCCCCGCACCCCACGAGGCCCTGGTCGACTGCGCCGTCTACGTCGGAGGCAACCGGCTTCCCGGCAAATTCACGTACCAGGCCGCCTGCAGCAAGGTGCACCAGATCGAGATGCTGGGGCACGAGGCGTTCGTCTGGGTTGGCTTGCACGAGCCGGACGAGACCCAGATGAAAGAAGTGGCGCACATTTTCGGGTTGCACCCGCTGGCCGTCGAAGACGCGGTGTGCGCACATCAGCGGCCCAAGCTGGAGCGCTACGACGACACCCTGGTGCTGGTGCTCAAGACGGTCCAATACGTCCCGCACGAATCGGTGGCGCTGGCACGCGAGATCGTGGAAACCGGCGAGGTGATGGTTTTCGTCGGCAAGGATTTCGTGGTGACCGTCCGCCACGGCGAACACAGCGGGCTGGCCGACGTGCGCAAGAGGATGGAAGCCGACGGTGAACAGCTGCGGCTGGGGCCGTTCGCGGTGATGCACGCGATCGCCGACTACGTCGTGGACCACTACCTCGAGGTGAGCCGGCTGATGGAAGGCGATATCGACAGCATCGAGGAGGTGGCGTTCGCCCCGGGCCGCAAGCTCGACGTCGAGCCGATCTACCTGCTCAAGCGTGAGGTCGTCGAGCTACGCCGCTGCGTCAACCCGTTGTCGACCGCGTTCCATCGGATGCAGGTGGAGAACAAGGATCTGATCTCCAAAGAGGTGCGGCGTTACCTGCGCGACGTCGGCGACCACCAGTCCGAGGCCGCTGACCAGATCGCCAGCTACGACGACATGCTCAACTCGCTGATCCAGGCGGCGTTGGCCCGCGTCGGTATGCAGCAGAACAACGACATGCGCAAGATGGCGGCCTGGGCCGGTATCGCGGCGCTGCCCACCGCGGTCGCCGCGATCTACGGCATGAACTTCCATTTCATGCCCGAGCTGGACTGGACGTATGGTTACCCGGGGATTATGGCCTTGATGACGGCCGCCTGCCTGATCCTGTATTTCCAATTCCGCAGGAACAACTGGCTTTAGCTCAGTTCGGTTGTGCCGCACGACGATTCGGATCCAGCACGTCGACGCCGTCGCTCTGCCAGGCCTGCCGCATGGCCTCGGCACCTTTGAGCCGCACCCACGCCGCCTCGGTCGCGGTGATCGGAGTCGCCGACAGAAACACCACCGGGTCGCGCGGCGGCTGCAGCGGCAGATCCGGAATGTCGCTGTGGCCCAACAGGACAGCGGTGAACGGCACCCGTCGCGACGGCCACGCCCAGAGCGGCGAGCCGAGGTCGATCAGCGCGTCAGGGCCCAGCACCACCCCGTCGACAGCCGGCGAGGCCGCCAGCGTCGCCAGGCTACGGGCGATTCCGGTGGCCGGCCCCGGATCTCGCAGGCACAGCGCCACTTCGGCGCGCGGGCCGTGCAACGGGTCGACGACGACTTCGGTGGGATCGCCCATCGGATGGCGCGAGCACCCCAGCGACACGTACTGCACCAATCCGTCTGTGGCGCGAAATCTCAACACCTCGATGGGTTCGGTACCCAGAAATGTCACGCTCGCCGAATCGGGCTCGCCCAACGCCCCCGCGCTCGCCTTGGCGAAGTAGTCGCGCAGGTGTGCCCGTACCTGGTCCAAGATTTGTGTCACTGCGCTGCTTGCGCTCCGGCAATGGTCAGGTTCACCCCGGAGTCGGCGTCGAAGACGGCGAGTTTCCTTGTGTCGAAAGCCAATTCGACAGATTCGCCGATGACGGCCTTCGACTCGGCGGGAACCCGCGCCACGAACTGGTTTTCGGCCACCTCCGACTCGGCGGCCAGCTCGTCGAGCTGCGCGGAATGGACGTCGCATCCCGCGGTGGTGAAATACACGTACTTGTCGGCCCCGAGCGATTCGACCAGGTCGACCTTGACCTCCAACGTCGTCGCCGTGATGCGCTGGTAGCCGTCGATCAAGGCGGCATCCAGCAGATGTTCGGGCCGCACCCCGACGATGACGCTCTCCGGCTTCGGGTGGCCGGCGATCACCTCCTGGACTTCCGGCGTCAGCAGCACCTCCCCGAAGGGCAGGGTCAGACCGTTCGGCGTCAGCGTGCCGGGGAAGAAGTTCATCGGAGGCGAGCCGATGAATCCCGCCACGAAGAGATTCGCCGGACGTTCGTAGAGCTCTCCGGGGGTGCCGATCTGCTGCGCGACACCGCCGTGCATCACCACCACGCGATCACCCAGCGTCATCGCCTCGGTCTGGTCGTGGGTGACGTAGACGGTGGTGGCGCCCAACCGGCGCTGCAGCCGGGCGATCTCGCCGCGCATCTGCACCCGCAACTTGGCATCCAGGTTGGACAGCGGCTCGTCCATCAGGAACGCCTTGGGATGGCGCACGATGGCCCGGCCCATCGCCACCCGCTGGCGCTGCCCACCCGAGAGCTGGGAGGGCTTGCGGTCCAGAAGTTCGGTCAGGTCAAGGATTTTGGCCGTCTCGGCGACCTTCTGCGCGATGTCGGCCTTCGACATCTTCGCCAGGGTCAGCGGGAAGGCGATGTTCTGCCGAACCGTCATGTGCGGATACAACGCATAGGACTGGAACACCATCGCGATGTCGCGGTCCTTCGGCGCCTTCTCGTTGACTCGCTCGCCGCCGATACGCAGCTCACCCGACGAGATATCCTCAAGCCCGGCAATCATATTCAGCGTGGTTGTCTTGCCACAGCCGGAAGGGCCGACCAGGATCAGGAATTCGCCGTCGGCGATGGTGAGGTTCAGGTCCTGCACCGCCGTGTGCCCGTTGGGGTAACTCTTGTTGACGTGCTCCAGCACAATCTCGGCCATCGCGCTATCCCTTCACGGCGCCGGAGGTCAATCCGGCGACAATCCGTCGTTGGAAGATTAGAACAAACACGATGATCGGAATCGTAATCACGATGGCGCCGGCCGCGATTGATCCGGTCGGTTCCTCGAATTGCGAACTGCCCGGGAAGTTCGCAATCGCCACCGGCGCGGTGATCGCCGCCTTGGTGGCGGTCAGCGACAACGCCAGCAGCAGGTCGTTCCAGGCGAATATGAACACCAGGATCGCCGCGGTCACCAGTCCGGGCGCCGCCAGTGGGACGATGACCCTGCGGAAGGCTTGCGCGGGCGTGGCGCCGTCCATCTTGGCCGCCTTCTCCAGATCCCAGGGAATCTCCCGGAAGAAGGCGGACAACGTGTAGATGGCAAGAGGCAAGGCGAAGGTGATGTAGGGCAGGATGAGTCCGGGCCAGGTATCGAAAAGACCCACGGCGCGTTCGATTTCGAACAACGGCGTGACCAGAGAGATCGCCGGGAACATGGTGATCAGCAGGGCCGAGCCAATCAGCAGCCGCTTGCCGGGAAAGTTCAGCCGGGCGATCGCATAGGCCGCCATCGCGCCGAGCAGCACCGCGATCCCGGTGGCGATCAACGCGATCCCGATGGAGTTGATCAGCGCCGAGGTGAAGAAGTCACCCCGGAAGATACCGCGATAGTTTTCCAGTGTCACCGACGACGGAATCAGCTTGCCGTCCTTGACAGTTGATGTCGGCTTGAGCGACAGGCTGAGAATCCAGAGCACCGGAAGCAGGGCGTACACGACGACCACCGTATTGATGACGGCCCACATCGCCGTGCGCCGTGCGCCCGTCAACTCAGCGTCCATCGACGTCACCGCCCGGTGCCGCGGCGCCGGACACCTTGATGAAGATCAGCGCGATGAGGCCGACGCAAAGAAAGATGAGCACGCTGATCGCCGAGCCCAGCCCGACGTCGAAGCCTTCGAAAAGGTTGTCGTAGCCCAGGATCGACACCGACCCGGTGTTGTTGTTGCCCTCGGTCAGCACGTAGATGTTGTCGAAAATGCGGAAGGCGTCCAGGGTCCGGAATAGCAGCGCGACCACGACCGCCGGCTTGATGATCGGCAGCATGATCCTGGTCAGCCGCCGCCAGGCGCTGGCCCCGTCGACCTGTGCGGCCTTCAGCAAATCCTCTGGCACCAAGGCCAATCCGGCGAGCAACAGCAGCGACATGAACGGCGTCGTCTTCCAGACTTCGGCGATGACGACGATGCCCAACGACGGAATCTGTTCGGTCAGCGGCGCACTGCCTTGTGGCAGCAGGTTGGCCAGATAGCCGGTGCCCGGCGTCCAGGCGTAATACCAACTGTATGAAGCGACCACCGTCACGATGCCGTACGGCACCAGCACCGCGGTGCGAACCAGGCCCCTGCCGAACAGGGTGTGGTGCATCACCAGCGCCAGCGCCAGGCCGAGCACGAATTCGATCGACACGGAAACCACCGTGATGGCCAGTGTCACCACCAGCGCCGTCCACCAATACCGGTCGGTCAGGATCGTTTGGTAATTGCCCAGTCCGATGAACCTGGTGTCGTTCGGGGTGGCTAAATTGTCGTGCTGCAGGCTCAGCCAGATGGAGTAGGCGATCGGATAGGCCGTCACCGCCAGCATCAGCGTTGCCGCGGGCGCGACAAGGATGAAGGCCAGGCGCTGCTCGGGCGGACGGTTCCAGAGTTGGGGGACGCCGGCGGGGGTCATGAGCGCCACTCTCCCTCGCGAGCGGGAGGTGCCCCCACCTCATCGCTTCGCTCTGCATCGTCGCTGGCGCGGGTCACGGCAAAAGCCCCTTCCCGTCGATGGCCTTGCGCACCTGCGTGGTGAGTTCGTCGGCCGTGCGCTCCGGGTCGATCTCGGTGATCGGGCTCAACGTCGTCGCCAGCCGGATCCCCACCGCCTGGTATGCCGGCGTTGCGGGACGCACCGCGGCATCGGTCAGCTGCTGGCGAATGATGGTGTACATCGGGTACTTGACCTGAAATTGCGGGTCGGAGTACAGCGACGCCCGCACCGCGGGCAGACCGCCTTCGATCGAGATGTACTTCTGATTCTGCAGGCTGCGTAGGCATCTGATCGCTTCGAAGGCTTCGGCTTTATGCCGTGTCGTGCTGGCCACCGCCAGGTTCAGCCCGCCGATCGTCACCTTGGCCGGCCGGCCCGGCACCACGCCGGGGTAAGGCGCGAAGCCGAACACCGACTGGGCGGACTGATACGCGATGCGGAACTGTTCGTCGTTGGGTACGAAGGTGCCGAACTGGTTGATGCTGCCGGCCAGGGCCGGATTCTGGTTCAGCGGAAGGAAGTTCACGCCGCCCTTGACCGCGTTCTCCAGCATCGACGCCAGCACAAACGGCCAGTTGACTTCGAGTGCCGCCCTGCCCTGTTCGACCGCCAGCCGAGCCGTGCTCTCGTCGGTGCGGGTGATCGACGGGTCGGCTCCCGGCGCGGTGGCGACCGACTTGAGAATCCGCAGCGCGTTGACGGTGGCGGCCCGGTGCGCGGGCGTGTCGGTCAGGGTGACGTGCTGGCCGTCTTCGGAGAGCACCTGGCCGCCGGCGCTGACCAGCAGCGTGTTGAACCACACCACCAAGCCCTCGCCCTGATTGGCCTGCACGGCGATCCAGCTGGGCTCGCCGGTGGCGTGCAAGCGGGTCGCTTCGGCGACCATACCACTCCAGTCGTGCGGCGGTTGATGCACCAAATCTGAGCGGTACCAAAGTAATTGGGTGTTGGTGGTGATGGGCGCGCCGTACAGCCTGTGCTTCCAGCCGGCGGTCGCAAGCGGGCCCGGCAGGGTGTCGACGGTGGCGTCGGCCTCCGCCCGTCCGGCCGGGTCGTCGGACAGCGGCAGCACCCAGCCCGCTTCGGCGAACTCCGCGGTCCAGATGACGTCCAGCGACATCACGTCCAGCGTGCGGTCATGACCGGCTAGCCGGCGGGCGTATTGCAGCCGTTGCGCGCCAGGGGCTCTGGGAAGGCTGACGTGCTGGACGGTGTACCGGCCGCCGGAGTCTTGGCTGCAGCGCCGGGCGACTTCGGCGAACGTGGCGCCATCGGCGGCCGGGGAGTAGAAGGTGATCACCAGCCCGGTGTTGGCCGACCCGCAGGCTGACAGCACCGAAACAGTGGTCAGAATCGCCAGCACGGCCGCGCCTACTCGGCGCACGCGCGCCCGGCGACTCAGCACTAATTCATCCGGCCGTCAGATCGCCAGGCGCGCAAGCAAATCCCTGGCCTTCTCTGCGTTCTGCGGATCGCAGAGCACGTCGTAGCGGCCGGCAACCAATTGCATGGTCGAACTGAAATCCCTTGTGCCGCGCGCCATTGCGTACGGCACAGCGGACGTGATCAAGCCGAAGAACACCCCGGCAACCAAACCGGTCGCTAGCGCGCCCCACGGGTTGGGGCTGAAGAAGCCGAGCACCAACCCGATGAACAGCCCGAGCCAGGCTCCGCTGAGCACGCCACCGCCGAGCACCTTGGGCCATGTCAGCCGGCCGGTAACCCGTTCCACCTGCATCAGGTCGACGCCGACGATGGTCACCTGCTGGACCGGGAACTGCTGCTCGGAGAGGAAGTCGACGGCGCGTTGCGCCTCGGCATAGGTGGGATAAGAGCCCACCGGCCAGCCCTTGGGCGGAGTCGGCAACTGCGGCACACCCCGCCGCCCGGCGGCCCCACCCGTGGGCGTCGCGCCGGGGACTTGGTTAGGTTGGAAAGGACTAGTCATTTCGCCTCATTCTGCTCCGCCGGGGCCATAGTTTCACCTCGGCCCTCTCACCCTATCCAGGCAGCCTGCAGGCTAGGTTGAAGTACATGACAGCTCCCGGCGGTGCCAGCGGCGAGGACGCGGCCAATCCGCACTCTGCCGGTGTGCAGCACCCTGAGCTGCCGGGTTGGGCAGCCCCCTGGGATTCCCCGGCATCGCCAGCACCAGCCGGCTATTCGCCCCCGCCGTACCCGCCGCCCGGCATTCCGCTCGACTACCCACCTGGCACCCCGCCCTTCGGATACCAGCAGCCGCCCGGCCACGGCCTCCCGCCCTACCCCGGCGGCTATTACCCGGCGCCGGATTATCACGGCGATTACTGGTCCCAAGACGTCGTGGCGCCCGGGACGAATCCGATGGCGATCGCGTCGCTGATCGCGTCGTTCACCGGCTTGTTCTGCTGCATCGGCGGGATCGCGGCCATTGTGCTGGGCACGATCGCGATCGACCAGATCAAGCGGACGCGGCAAGACGGATACGGCCTGGCCGTCGCCGGCATTGTGATCGGCATCGCGACCCTGATCGTGACTCTGATCGTCATGATTTTTGCGGTGCATTCCCATTAGCGGGGCTCGCCAGAGCCGGTTCGCTGCCGTCAGGCGACTGGCTGCCTAGGCTCTCTCCCATGGCATCGGTCAACAGGGTGTACGTCGCGCGGCTGGCGCGGATGTTGGTGTTGGGGCCAATGGGCGAAAACTTCGGGCGCGTCCGCGATGTCGTGATCAACATCAGCATCGTTCGCCAGCAACCGCGGGTGCTTGGGCTGGTTGTCGATTTGGCGACCCGCCGCAGCATCTTCATCCCGATTCTGCGGGTCGCCGCTATCGAGCCCAACGCGGTGACACTCAACACGGGAAGCGTGTCCCTGCGCCACTTCGGACAGCGTCCGGGCGAGGTGCTGGCAATCGGCCAGATACTCGACACTCCGGTCACCGTCAACGACCCCGAACTACCGGAGCTGGTCGGCCGCGAGGTCGTGATCACCGACCTGGGCATCGAGCAGTCCCGGACCCGCGACTGGCTGGTGACCAGGATCGCCGTGCGCAGCCAGCGCCGCCTGGGACGGCGCGGGCCGGCCCACGTGGTCGACTGGCAAAGCGTGCACGGGTTGACGCCGTCGGCGTTGGCGATGCCGGGTCAGGCGGTGGCACAACTGCTCAGCCAATTCGAGGGGCGCCGCGCCGTCGACGTGGCGGACGTCATCCGCGGGCTGCCGGCCAAGCGACGCACTGAGGTGTTCAGGGCACTGACCGACGAGCGGTTGGCCGACATCCTGCAGGAGTTACCCGAGTCGGAGCAGGCCGATGCGCTGTCGCAGCTGGGCACCGAACGCGCCGCCGACGTGCTCGAGGAGATGGACCCCGACGATGCCGCCGACCTGCTCGGCGAGCTGAATCCGACGGATGCCGAGCTGTTGCTGGCTCGGATGGACCCCGACGAATCCGCCCCGGTGCGGCGGCTTTTGAAGCACTCCCCGGACACCGCGGGCGGGTTGATGACCTCCGATCCGGTGGTGCTGACCGCGGACACCACGGTTGCCGAAGCCCTGGCACTGGTCCGCGATCCCGACCTCACCCCCGCACTGTCGTCGATGGTGTTCGTGACGCGACCGCCGACGGCCACGCCCACCGGGCGGTACCTGGGCTGCGTCCCGCTGCAGCGGCTGCTTCGCGAACCGCCGAGCGAGCTGATCGGCGGGATCGTCGACAGTGACCTGCTCACCCTGACCCCGGAGACCACACTGGCCGCCGTGACGCGCTACTTCGCCGCCTATAACTTGGTATGCGGACCCGTCGTCGACGCAGCAAGCCACCTGCTGGGGGCGGTCACCGTGGACGACCTGCTCGATCACCTACTGCCGCACGACTGGCGCGCCCACGCCCAAGAGGTGAGCGCCGGCATCGCACGCGCCGAAGCAACCGAGGGGGCCTCGTGAGCAAACCGACGGCACCGCGGCGGCTCTACACCCCGCGGACATCGCGTGGGATCTCAGTGCGCTTCGACCCCGAGACGGTCGGGCAGAGCACCGAGGCCATCGCGCGCTTCTTCGGTACCGGCCGCTACCTGCTGATACAGACCCTCATCGTGATCGTGTGGATCGCGATAAACCTGATCGCGGCTGAATGGCGCTTCGACCCGTACCCATTCATTCTGCTGAATCTGGCCTTCTCCACGCAGGCCGCCTACGCCGCGCCGCTGATCCTGCTGGCCCAGAACCGTCAAGAGAACCGGGACCGGGTCACACTCGAAGAAGATCGTCGTCGCGCCGCACAGACCAAGGCCGACACCGAGTACTTGTCCCGTGAGCTGGCCGCCCTGCGGCTGGCCATCGGCGAGGTCGTCACCCGCGAATACCTGCGCGACGAGCTGGACGAACTGCGCGCCTTACTGACCGGTCCTGACGTGCAGATCCCGGCGGAGGAGCCCCCGGTGCGCCGCTGACGGCTTGGTGCACCCCACTAAGAGATCCCGGTGAATACCGGATCCCCCATTGCGCCACTCGCGTCACAAGAGTTATGTATGGTGATCTAGTTCACGATGCTAAGAAGAGGTTTCCGGCAGCTCACAGGGTTTCTGACGGCCAGCTCACAGAGTTTCTGACGGCCCAAATAATGAGGACGGTGGAGTGCGCATAGGGGGTCGCTTGGGTGCACACCCGGCCGTCGCGGCGGTGCGGAAGCGGGGGCTTCCGGTAACTCGGGCACAGGCATTCAGCGTGGCGGTGATCAGTCCGTTGGTGTTCGCGGGTGCCGTCGGCGCCACGCCTGAGCCGCTACACGGACACGCAAAGAGCCCCATCCCGTCGGTGCATGCGGTCATCACCCCGGTCGCCGCCGTGTCCCCGACCGTCCCCGACCTGTCCGGGCCGGTGGTCATCGCCATCGACCGAGCGCCGACGGCCTTCCACGTCGCGGCGGGCGCGGCATCGGCACCGCCACCACCGATGGTGGTGAATACGCCTGGCGCGCTGGGCATTCCGATGATGGCGCTGTCCGCCTACCGCAACGCCGAACAGAAGATGGCCGTCTTGGACCCCGCCTGCGGCGTCAGTTGGAACTTGCTGGCCGGCATCGGGCGCATCGAGTCCGGCCACGCCGGCGGCGGCGCCGTCGACGCGCGCGGCACCGCGGTCAACCCGATCTATGGTCCCGCGCTGGACGGCACGCTGCCCGGCAACGAGGTGATCATCTCCAGCAGCGCGGGCAATCGCGTCACCTACGCCCGCGCGATGGGGCCGATGCAGTTCTTACCCGGGACCTGGGCCCGCTACGCCGCCGACGGCGATGGCGACGGCATCGCCGACCCGCAGAACCTGTTCGACTCCACGCTGACGGCGGCCCGCTACCTATGCAGCGGCGCGCTGAACCTGCGCGACCCGGCACAGGTCATGGCCTCGATCCTGCGCTACAACAACTCGGCGGCCTACGCACAGAACGTGCTGGGCTGGGCCGCGGCCTACGCCACCGGCGTGGTCCCGGTCGACCTGCCCCCGATCACCGGCCCGCCACCCCCGCTCGGCAATGCGCACGACGAGCATCCGGAGGGGCTCGGACCCGGCCTGCCGATCAACATGATCGGCCTGCCCCAGGACGACCCGATGGCGCGGATGCCGCTGATCGACCTGACCGGCCAGCCTCAGCAGGCCAGCCCGACGCAGCCGATGTTCCCCTGGATGACGCCGGCCAACCCGCCGGCGTCGCAGGGGCACATGCCCGGGTGCACGGTGATCTGCATCAACTCGCAAACCCCGCCGGCGGGTGCACCCGGCATGCCGCCGCCGTTTGCACCGCTGGCCCCGCCGCCGCCACCGAACGCCGCCCCGCCGTGGGCGCCGCCGGCGCCGGCGCCGGCGCTCACTCCGCCCGGCTGACGCCTGCCAACAGGTCGAAACCCGAGCCGCCTACACTCGGCGGTGATGTCTCCTCATGACTCCGCGGGTTCGCAAGACGACCGCAACGCAGCAATCCGGGCCGCACTGGCCAAGGTGATCGACCCCGAATTGCGGCGCCCCATCACCGAACTCGGGATGGTCAAAAGCATCGACATCGCGCCGGACGGCGGAGTGCACGTCGAGATCTACCTGACCACCGCCGCCTGCCCCAAAAAGACCGAAATCACCGAACGCGTGACTGAAGCGGTCGCCGACGTTCCCGGCACCGGGGCCGTGCGGGTCAGCCTGGACGTGATGAACGACGAACAGCGTACCCAGCTGCGCACGCAACTGCGCGGCGATTCCCGCGAGCCCGTCATCCCGTTCGCTCAACCCAGCTCACTGACCCGGGTGTATGCCGTCGCATCCGGTAAGGGCGGGGTCGGAAAGTCCACCGTCACGGTCAACTTGGCCGCGGCGATGGCCGCGCGCGGACTGTCGGTCGGCGTCCTCGACGCCGACATCCACGGCCATTCCATCCCCCGGATGATGGGCACCACCGACCGGCCCACCCAGGTGGAGTCGATGATCCTGCCGCCGATCGCCCACGAGGTGAAGGTCATCTCGATCGCCCAGTTCACCGAGGGCAACACTCCGGTGGTGTGGCGCGGGCCGATGCTGCACCGGGCATTGCAGCAGTTCCTGGCCGACGTCTATTGGGGCGACCTGGACATACTGCTGCTCGATCTACCGCCGGGAACCGGCGACATCGCCATCTCGGTGGCGCAGCTGATCCCGAACGCGGAGATCCTGGTGGTGACCACGCCACAGCTGGCTGCCGCGGAGGTCGCGGAGCGGGCCGGCAGCATCGCGCTGCAAACCCGCCAGCGCATCGTCGGCGTCGTCGAGAACATGTCCGGGCTCGTGTTGCCGGACGGCTCAACCCTGCAGGTGTTCGGCGAGGGCGGCGGCCAGCAGGTCGCCGAGCGGCTGTCCCGCGCGGTCGGCGCCGACGTGCCGCTACTCGGGCAGATCCCGCTGGACCCGGCGTTGGTCGCGGCCGGCGACTCGGGCGTACCGATCGTGCTGAGCGCACCCGATTCGCCGGCGGGCAAGGAACTGCGCAGCGTCGCCGACAAGCTGTCGTCGCGAAAGCGTGGATTGGCGGGCGTGTCGCTGGGGCTCGACCCGACCCGGCGCTAGAAAACCGCTCAGGTCGCGTCGGTGTCGAACGGCGCCGGGCCGTGCTGTGGGGCCCCAAACGCCGGGCTCCCGTTCGGCCCCGATGACTCGGCCGACGGCTGCGACGCCGTTCCATTGACCGGCCGCTCGAAGTTGCCGGTGAGGAACGAGTCGTCGCCGTCCAGCAGGTGCTTGGTCAGCGCCGCGCGCGGCGTCATCCCCCGCAGTTTCTGCAGCTCGCTGAGGGGGGCACGCAGGTCGTCGAACTCGGGCCCGAGATCCTGGCGTAGCTGGCTGGTCATACCACTGAGGTAGTCACGCGCCTGCCGAAGCGACGTCGACGTCCAGCGGATCGCACCCGGAAGCCGCTCCGGCCCAAGGATCACCAGCCCGACCACCACGAGGACCAGGATGTGCTCCCAGCTGAGGTTCCCGAACATCTACCCGTTGTCGGGGTCGGGTTTGACGGTCAAGGTGACGTTGCGACCATCGCGGACCACCTCGATCGGAGAGTCCTGCCCGATCGTCAGCTGTCGCACGGCGACGACGAACTCGTCGGAATCGGCGACCTTACGGCTACCGACCTTGACGATGACGTCGTTCTCCAGGATTCCGCCCTTTTGCGCCGGACTGCCGGCCTTCACGTTGGCGACCTGGGCGCCGGCGGCGATCGAGTTGCTCACCGACCGGGTGCTGACGCCGAGCGTCGGGTGCACGATCTTTCCGTCCTTGATCAGGGTCTGCGCCACCGCCTTGACCTCGTTGACCGGGATTGCGAAGCCCAGCCCACTTGCGCTGTCGGACAACGACTTTCCCGCGGTGTCGATGCCGATCACCTGAGAATCCATGTCGATCAGCGGACCACCGGAGTTGCCGTGGTTGATCGAGGCGTCCGTCTGGAGGGCGTCGATGACGGTATCGGTGTCAGATCCCTCCCCCGACAGCGGGACCGGGCGGTGCAACGCGCTGATGATGCCGTGCGTCACGGTGCTGCGCAGTCCCAGCGGTGCACCCGCCGCGAGCACCTCGTCACCGACGCGCACCTTGTCGGAGTCGCCGAGCCGGGCCACGCTCAGGTTGTCGACGTTGTCGACCTTGAGCACGGCCAGGTCGGTCTTGGGGTCGCGGCCGACCAGGTTCGCCGGCACTTCCTTGCCGTCGTTGAACACGACGGTCGTCTTGAACTGGCTGGGGTTGTTGGCGGCTTCCGAGATCACGTGGTTGTTGGTCACGATGTACCCGCGACCGTCGATGACGACGCCGGAGCCCTGCATGCCCTCCTGGTCGCTCTTCGACTCGATGGTCACCACCGAATTGGTGGTAGCGGCAGCAACCTTGGCGAAACGGCCCGCCGGCCCTTCGGTGTTGCCGTTGGTTGACAGCGTCACCTTCGAGGTGGTGAAGGCGTCGACGACCTCCGCCGTCTTGCGGCCGATCAGCCCGCCGACGGCGCCGATGACCAGTGCGATGGCGAGCAGGACGGCCAGCGCGAGGTAGGACACCTTCCTCCCGAAGAGGACGTCGCGCACGCCGATCTTGCCGCCATAGCCCGACGGAGTGTGCGATGCGGCCTGGGCAACGGCCGGAGTTCCCAGCGCCGCCGCGGCCCCCGGGTCCCGCCATGGATCGTCGGTCTCGTCCTCGTCGAACCCGTTTTGCTCGGCGGCCAGCGCGCTGGCGTCGACGGGGTGGCGCTGCAGTGACTCGCCGCCGCCGACCGGCTTGCTGAACGCCTCCTCCAGCACCGGGTCGCGGCGTTGATCGTGCGGGCTGAACTCGCCTTCTTCCCGGTACTTCGACGGACGCAGCCGCTCCGCGACGAAAGATCCCTGCAACCCGTCCGGGCGACTGAACGCTTGACGCGAGGCAGGGTCGACCGGTGGCCGGGAAATGGGGCGCGGCGCCAGGCGGTTGCCTCCGTTGTTGCCGCTGTCGTTGCCTTGGTCGGAGGTCACGTTACCCCTTTTGAATCCTCTACTTGAGTGCTCGAAACGGGCCTCGCACAGGGCCCCTGTCCAGGGCGAGCACCAGGCACGGCGTTGTTCGTGTCCACCCTAGTATCCACGGTTGCTGATCGGTCGGCTTGGACGCACGAGCTGGGGCAGCCCGGCTGCTACCGGCGCTTACGCTGGTCGCGCACATCGCGATCAGCGAAACCGTCGGGTGCCTGCGATGGCGTGTCGTCGGGCGGGTAGTGCGGAATCTGCGACAGCATCCCGAGCAGCGTGCTGGGAATGCGGATCGGATGGGAGTCACGCAGCGCACTGCGCGCCCGGCTCTGGTCGTCGACTTCGGCCGCGCATTGCGGGCACAGCGAGAGGTGATGGGCAGCCCGCAAGTGGGCATTCATCCGCAGCTCACCGTCGACAAACGCGGCGATCGCCTCGATGGACAGATGCTCGGTCGAACCGAATTGACGCGGGGCACCCACCGGGGCATCACTCTGGGAGGCGAACTGCGCGGGGAGCCAGGAGAACGCGCGACGGAACACATGTCCACGGTCGGCCATCACCAGCTCCTTTTGCTGCCACGTACCCCTCGAATGTAGCGCGACAACGTGCCGAGCACCGCTATGCATCCCGCGAAATCGCATGATTATCGGGCCCGTGAGCCGGGGGCGAATCGGCCTAGGCCGATTTGGCGTGGGCTTCCGGCTCGGAGTGCGCGGCCAGATAGTCGCGCAGCGCCTGACGTCCGCGGTGTATGCGGCTGCGGACGGTGCCCAGCTTGACGCCCAGCGTGGCGCCGATCTCCTCGTAGGACAGGCCTTCGATGTCGCACAGCACCACCGCGGCACGAAACTCCGGCGGCAGCGAATCCAGCGCGGCCTGCAGGTCGGGTCCCAGGCGCGCGTCGTGGTAGATCTGCTCGGGGTTGGGCTCGTCCGCCGGCACCCGGTCGTAGTCCTCCGGCAACGCTTCCATCCGGATGCGCGCGCGCCGGCGCACCATGTCAAGGAACAGATTCGTGGTGATGCGGTGCAGCCAGCCCTCGAAGGTGCCGGGCTGATAGTTCTGCACCGACCGGAAGACGCGGATAAAGGTCTCCTGGGTCAGGTCCTCGGCATCTTGCTGGTTACCCGAGAGCCGGTAGGCCAGCCGGTACACCCGGTCGGCGTGCTGACGCACCAACTCGTCCCAGGACGGCATCGTCGTCTGGTCCCCGGTCGCGTCGAATACGGCTGTGCCCTGCAGACCATCCGCCGGCTCGACCCATTCGTCGTCCGGGCATTCCTGAGCGTGAGGCATAGTGCTCGGGCTTAAGAGAGTGGTGTTGATCGAATCCTCCGAAGAATTTGCCCTGCCGAGTAACGACAGCTCGTCATCCGCCGCAACACGAAGTTGCCAATCTGTATTCCCCGTCCAACGTCCTCCACGTTCCATACCGACACCGTCGCGTATCGGCGTATGCGCGGTATAGGAGCAATCTGAGGTTTGGCTGAGAAACCATATCGTTACACGGCATAACCAGGGTAAACCCGTTGCGGAGTGACTTGGGCCGCGCCGGCCGGCCCGGGCGTGTCGGAAACGGGACCGGGCCAGGCGCGCCTGCCGTACTGCGCCCCGGCATGGAATACGCTGCGGGCATGGACGGCACCGACGAAGAAACCCCCGGCCAGGCGGCCCCCAGTCGGGCCGAATCACTCTCCGCGCATGCGGAGGGATCGATATCGGAGGACGCGATCCTGGCGGGCGCACGCGAACGCTCCGTCGACATCGGTGCCCGGGCGGTCACACCCGCGGTCGGTGCACTGCTGAGCCTGCTGACCAAGCTCAGCGGCGGCAAGGCGGTCGCGGAGGTGGGAACCGGCGCCGGGGTCAGCGGACTGTGGTTGCTGTCGGGGATGAGCGACGACGGTGTGCTGACCACGATCGACATCGAGCCCGAATATCTGCGGGTGGCCAAGCAGGCCTTCTCCGAGGCCGGCATCGGCCCGTCGCGCACCCGGCTGATCAGCGGGCGCGCTCAAGAGGTGCTCACCCGCCTCGCCGACGACTCCTATGACCTGGTGTTCGTCGACGCCGACCCGCTCGACCAGCCCGATTACGTCGTCGAGGGCGTGCGGCTGCTTCGATCCGGCGGGATCATCGTCGTGCATGGCTCGGCGCTGGGCGGGCGGGCCGGTGATCCCGCGGCGCGCGACGCCGAGGTGGTCGCGGTCCGGGAGGCGGCCCGTCTGATCGCCGAGGATGAGCGGCTGACGCCCGCGCTGGTGCCGCTCGGCGACGGCGTCTTGGCCGCTGTCCGCGACTAGCCGCGCTGATTTCTTTTACGTATCCCTTACGGGGTGTCCCCTTGACCTTCGGCTGAACGTGCGTTTAGTGTCCTGAACATGCGTTCAGCCGATCTGACCGCCGTCGCCCGGATTCGCGATGCCGCGATCGAGCAATTCGCCCAGCACGGGTTCACGGTCGGGCTGCGCACCATCGCAGAAGCCGCGGGCGTCAGCGCGGCACTGGTCATTCATCACTTCGGCTCCAAGGAAGGCCTGCGCAAGGCGTGCGACGACTACGTCGCCGAAGAGATCCGCGACAGCAAGTCCGAGGCGCTCACGTCCAACGATCCGGCCAGCTGGCTGGGGCAGATGGCGGAGATCGAGTCCTATGCGGCGCTGACGGGTTACGTGGTGCGCAGCCTGCAGACCGGCGGAGAGCTGGCGATGATGTTGTGGCAGAGAATGATTGACAATGCCGAGGAATATTTTGCCGACGGCGTGCGGGCCGGGACCATCAAGCCGAGCCGCGACCCCCGGGCCAGGGCCAAGTTTCTGGCCATCACTTCAGGCGGCGGCCTGCTGCTCTATATCCAAATGCATCCAACCCCAACAGATTTGCGGGCAGTCCTTCGTGACTACGCCCGCGATATGGTGCTGCCCGCCCTCGAGATCTATACCGAAGGCCTGATGGCGGACAGCAGCATGTACGACGCGTTCCTGGCCGCAGAAGATCAAGGAGGACCCCATGCCAGCTGATATCGCGCCCATCGAAATCCGCGACCTCACCAAGAACTTCGGTGCGGTGCGGGCACTCGACGGCCTCGAGCTGACGGTGCGTCAAGGTGAAGTACACGGCTTTCTCGGCCCCAACGGCGCCGGCAAGTCCACCACCATCCGCATCCTGTTGGGCTTGGTGAAAGCCGACAGTGGAAGTGTGCGGCTGCTGGGCGGTGACCCGTGGACCGATGCCGTCGAATTACACCGCAAAATCGCTTATGTGCCAGGCGATGTCACGCTCTGGCCGTCGCTGTCCGGCGGTGAGACCATCGATCTGCTGGCCCGCATGCGCGGCGGTATCGACGATGCGCGTCGCGCGGAGCTGATCGAGCGCTTCGACCTCGACCCGACCAAGAAGTCGCGCACCTATTCCAAGGGCAACCGGCAAAAGGTCTCGCTGATCTCGGCCTTCTCGTCGCAGGCCAGCCTATTGCTGCTGGACGAGCCCAGCAGCGGCCTGGACCCATTGATGGAGAACGTTTTTCAGCAGTGCGTCGCCGAGGCCCGCGACCGTGGCGTGACGGTCTTGCTGTCCAGCCACATCCTGGCCGAAACGGAAACGCTGTGCCAAACGGTCACCATCATCCGGGCCGGCAAAACCATCGAGAGCGGTTCGCTGGACTCGATGCGGCATCTCAGCCGCACCTCCATCAAGGCCGAAATGACCGGCGATCCCGGCGATCTCACCCGAATCAAGGGAGTCGAGGACGTCAGCGTCGAGGGCAACACGCTGCGGGCCCAGGTCGACAGCGAAAGCCTCGGGGAACTCATCCGGGTGCTGGGCGACGCCGGCGTACGCAGCCTGACCAGCCAGCCGCCGACGCTGGAAGAGCTTTTCCTGCGTCACTACGACACCGGGCGAAGCGAGAAGAAGGTCTCAGCGTGATGAGCACCCCAACCCTGGATCGCCCGGGACACTTTGCCCTGCAACGCAGTTCAAACTTCACCGGCACAATGCGAATGTTGCGTCTCTATCTGCGCCGCGACCGGGTTTCGCTGCCGTTGTGGATATTGCTGCTGTCGCTGCCGTTGGCGACGATCTACGTCGGAAGTATCGAGAAGGTCTACCCCACCCAAGCCGCCCGCGCCGGGTTCGCGGCGTCGATCATGGCCAGCCCGGCACAGCGCGCGCTCTACGGGCAGGTCTATAACGACAGCCTTGGCGCGGTGGGTATTTGGAAAGCCGGAATGTTCCACGTGCTGATCGCGGTCGCCGTCATTCTCACGGTGATCCGGCACACCCGCGCCGACGAGGAAAGCGGCCGGACCGAACTGGTGGACTCGACCGGGGTCGGACGGTACGCCACCCTCACCGCGGCGCTGATCCTCTCGTTCGGGGCCTCGATTGCCACCGGCGCGATCGGCGCGGCGGGATTGCTCACCACCAAGGTCCCGCAGGGCGGATCGCTGGCATTCGGCGCCGCACTGGCCGGCTCCGGCGTGGTGTTCACGGCGGTGGCCGCCGTGGCCGCGCAGCTCTCGGCGAGCGCACGGTTCGCCCGCGGCGCCGCCTTCTCCGCGCTGGGGGCCGCGTTCACGCTGCGCGCCATCGGTGATGCCAGCTCTGGCACGCTGTCCTGGCTTTCGCCGCTGGGGTGGTCGCTGCAGGTGCGGCCCTACGCGGGTGATCACTGGTGGGTGCTGCTGCTACAGCTGGCCACCGCGGTCGTCCTCACCGCCGTCGCCTATCGGCTGCTCGCCGGTCGCGACGTCGGCGCCGGGCTCGTCGCCGAGCGTGCCGGCCCACCCAACGCCGCGGCGGGATTGAGCAACGTCTTCGGGTTGGCGTGGCGGCTGGATCGCGGCGCGCTGCTGCTGTGGACGGTGGGCCTGTGCCTTTATGGCCTGGTGATGGGAAGCGTGGCGCAGGGCATCGGCGACGAGATCGGCGACGGCGTGGCACGCGACATCGTCGCTCGGATGGGCGGAACCGCCGCTTTGGAGGAGGCCTTCCTCGCGGTGGCATTCGCGATGATGGGCATGGTGGCTTCGGCCTTCGCCGTCTCGCTCACACTGAGACTGCACCAGGAAGAATACGGCCTGCGAGCCGAGACGACACTGGCCGGGGCGGTGTCGCGAACCCGTTGGTTGGCAAGTCATTTGGTTGCTGCCCTGCTCGGCTCGGCGGTGGCGATGCTGCTCGCCGGGGCAACGGGCGGGCTCGTCTACGGCGTCGCGGCCGGCGACGTCGGCGGCAAGTTGGCGATTGTTGCCGGCACCGCGGCCGTACAGTTGCCGGCCGTCTGGCTGGCATCGGCCGTGACGGTCGGATTGTTCGGTCTCGCGCCGCGGTTCACACCGGTGGCGTGGGGCGTACTGATCGGGTTCATCGCCTTGTACCTGATCGGTTCGTTGGCGGGTTTCCCGCAGTGGGTGCTGGATCTCGAACCGTTCGCGCATGTTCCGCGGGTCGGCGGCGACTTCACAGCGGTGCCCCTGCTGTGGCTGCTGGCGGTCGATGCGGCATTGATCACGTTGGGCGCCTTGGCATTCCGGCGGCGGGATCTGCGCTCATGAACACGGGCGTACGAGCGACGGCATCGTCGATTTTCGGGCTGTCCATATTGAGCTTGCTGCTGTTCCTACCGGCCGGGACGCTCAACTATTGGCAGGCATGGGTTTTCATTGCTACCGCCACGGTGGCGACGATCTTTCCCAGCATGTACATAGCCCGGACCAACCCGGCCGCGCTGCAGCGTCGTATGCATGCCGGGCCAAAGGCAGAGACCAGAATGGTGCAGAAGATCGTCATCTTCGGCGCGTTCCTGACCTTTCTGGCGATGTTGGCAGTGAGCGCGTACGACCATCGGGTGGGCTGGTCGCACCCGCCCGCGTGGGTCTGCCTGCTCGGTGATGTTCTGGTCGCGGCCGGACTGGGCATCTCCATGCTGGTCGTCATCCAAAATGGCTACGCCGCCGCCACGATCACGGTGGAGTCAGGCCAACGGGTGGTTTCCAGCGGCGTCTACAAATTCGTCCGGCACCCGATGTATGTCGGAAACGTGGTCATGATGGTTGGCATACCCCTGGCGCTGGGCTCGTACTGGGGGCTGTTGTTCGTCCTCCCGGGCGTGGCGGTGCTCATCTTCCGCATCCGCGACGAGGAAACGATGCTCGCCCAAGAATTGGCCGGCTACCGCGAGTATGCGCGGCACGTGCGCTATCGGCTGCTGCCCTACGTCTGGTAGCGCGCTACACCGAAGGTGCCGACCCGCCGCGCCCGGCAACGCCGCGCTTGCGATCGTCACTACACCCAGACGCCCTTGCCCACCGCGACCACGCCGCCGGCGCTGATCGCGAAGCGTTCACGGTCCTTTTCCAGATCCACCCCGACCATTTCGCCGGGCCCGATCACGACGTTCTTGTCCAGGATCGCGTGGCGTACCACCGCGCCACGGCCGACCCGGGCGCCCGGCATGATCACACTGCCCTCGACGATCGCTCCGTCATCGACCACCACGTTCGACGACAGCACCGAGTTGCGCACCGAGGCCGCCGAGACGATGCTGCCCGCGCCGACCACCGACTCCTGCGCGGAGCCACCGTTGACGAACTTCGCCGGCGCCAGGTTCTCGGTCCCACCGCGAATCGGCCAGCGCCGGTTGTACAGATTGAAGACCGGGTGCACCGACACCAGGTCCATGTGCGCGTCGTAAAACGCGTCCAGCGTCCCGACGTCGCGCCAGTAGGCCCGGTCGCGGTCGGTGGCGCCGGGCACCTCGTTGTCGTTGAAGTCGTAAACCGCGGCCATCCCGTCGGCCACCAGCCGCGGAATGATGTCACCACCCATGTCGTGATCGGAGTGGTCGTCGTCGGCGTCGGCACGAATCGCGTCGACGAGCACCTTGGTGGTGAAGATGTAGTTGCCCATCGAGGCGAACGTGGTGTCCGGGTCGTCGGGCGTGCCCGGCGGCTCCAGCGGCTTCTCGACGAAGCTCCGGATCCGACCGGACTCGTCGGAGTCGATGCAACCGAACGCGCTGGCCTCGCTGCGCGGCACCCGGATCCCGGCCACGGTCGCGCCGGCCCCGCTGTCGATGTGGAACTGGACCATCTGCTCGGGGTCCATCCGGTACACGTGGTCGGCGCCGAAAACGACTATGTAGTCCGGGTCTTCGTCGTAGATCAGGTTGAGCGACTGGTAGATCGCGTCGGCGGAGCCGGTGTACCAGCGCGGGCCGAGGCGCTGCTGCGCGGGCACCGGGGTGATGTACTCGCCGGCCAGACCGGACAACCGCCAGTTCTGCGAAATGTGACGGTCGAGTGAATGCGACTTGTATTGCGTGAGAACGCAGATCCTCAGATAGCGGGCATTGACGAGGTTGGAAAGCACGAAGTCGATCAGCCGATAGGCGCCGCCGAAGGGAACCGCGGGCTTGGCTCGGTCCGCCGTCAGCGGATACAGCCGCTTGCCCTCACCGCCGGCCAGGACGATGCCCAGCACCTGTGGCGCTTCCCTCATGGCTCCAAACCTATCGGCCGTCGCGAACCGCTGCCAGGGGGAATCCCCCCGACCGTTCTGACGGGCTGTCCGTCAAGGTATTTGGCACAGTCGCTTGCGCCGCTCACCGTAATCCATCGTGGCGCCCGGCGCGCGGCGGTGTCGACGCCGAATTCACCAGCCGCTTTTCCATCCGACTCGCGGGCGGCGTCGTAGTCGAACTACGGTGCGGAGTATGCGGGTGGCGATGATGACTCGGGAGTTCCCACCAGACGTGTACGGCGGTGCCGGCGTACACGCCACCGAGCTCGTCGCGCAACTGCGCCAACTGTGCACGGTCGACGTGCACTGCATGGGCGCACCCAGGCCGGGCGCCATCGCGCATCAGCCCGACCCGCGGCTGCAGCATGCCAACCCTGCGCTGTCCACGCTGTCGGCGGATCTGATGATGGCCAATGCCGCATCCGAGGCCACGGTCGTGCACTCGCACACCTGGTACACCGGCATGGCCGGGCACCTGACCGCGTTGCTCTACGACATCCCCCACATCCTGACCGCGCACTCGCTGGAACCGCTGCGGCCGTGGAAGGCCGAACAACTCGGCGGCGGCTACCGGGTGTCGACGTGGGTGGAGCGCACCGCGGTGCTGGCGGCCGACGCCGTGATCGCGGTGAGCGCCGGTATGCGTGAGGACGTGCTGCGGGTCTACCCCACGCTGGATCCAAGCCAGGTGCATGTCGTCCGCAACGGGGTCGACGCCGACGTGTGGTATCCGGCCGGGCCGACGAACACCGGATCGGTGCTGGCGGAGCTGGGAGTTGATCCGAATCGGCCGATGGTGGCATTCGTCGGGCGGATCACCCGGCAGAAGGGCGTCGGCCATCTGGTGGCTGCCGCGCACCACTTCAGCCCGGACGTGCAACTGGTGCTGTGCGCAGGCGCTCCCGACACCCCGGAAATCGCCGACGAAGTACGCGCCGCGGTAGAAGAACTCGCCCGCACCCGCACGGGCGTGTTCTGGATCCGGGAAATGCTACCCATCGGGGAATTGCGCGAAATACTTTCGGCGGCGAGAGTTTTCGTGTGCTCGTCGGTATACGAGCCGTTAGGCATTGTGAACCTGGAGGCGATGGCCTGCGCAACCGCGGTGGTGGCCTCCGACGTTGGCGGGATACCGGAGGTGGTCATCGACGGAGTCACCGGCTCGCTGGTGCATTACGTCGCTGACGACCCGATCGGATATCAGACGGGATTGGCAAAAGCGGTCAATGAACTCGTCGCGGACCCAGCGAAAGCCGAGCGCTACGGTAGCGCCGGACGCCGGCGGTGCATCGAGGATTTCTCCTGGGCGCACGTCGCCGAGCAGACCCTAGAGATCTACCGGAAGGCGTGTTCGTAGTTGCCGACACCTTCGGTGCGGCGGACTTAGCTGGTGACGCCCTTGAGTTCGTCGCCCAGAGCAGCGGCTTCGTCGGGTGTTAACTCGACGACGAGACGACCACCACCTTCAAGTGGTACCCGCATTACGATGCCGCGCCCCTCCTTAGTTGCTTCCAGAGGACCGTCTCCGGTCCGGGGCTTCATCGCCGCCATCGAGTGCTCCCTCCAGATTCGAGTTGACTCGTCCTCGCGAGCCTGGACGGCGGCGAGCTAGCCCCGCCAGCAGATTTCCAGCCATACCCGACATCGAACTGCCAAATCACTCCTCCATTGTTCCCTATTAAGGTCACCAAATGCACAAGACCCGTCCCTAGCGCCCTCTCCGGGGCTACGGGGCGTGGTTGCCGGGGGCTGATCGCCCGGGCCCTCACCGAGGCGAGGGGACCCAGCAATCCCGGATGTGGTCGTCGACCATCCCGGTTGCCTGCATCAGCGCGTACGCGGTGGTGGGACCGACGAAGCGGAATCCGCGCTGTTTGAGTTCCTTCGCCATGGCCTTGGATTCGGCAGTGGCGGACGGGATTTCGGAGATGTCGGCGGGACGGGGTCGCGGCGGCGGCGCAAACGACCACAGCAGGTCGGACAGCTCTCCCGACGTGCCCAACTCGGCCGCCGCGCGCGCGTTGGCAATCGTCGCGTCGATCTTGGCCCGGTTGCGGACGATCCCGGCGTCGGCCATCAGCCGTTGCACATCGGCGTCGTTATAGCGAGCGACCTTTTCGATGTCGAAACCGGAGAAGGCGCTCCGGAAATTCTCCCGTTTGCGCAAAATCGTCAACCACGACAGGCCGCTCTGAAAGGCCTCCAGGCTCATCCGCTCGAACAGCGCCACCCGGCCGCGCAACGGGCGGCCCCACTCCTCGTCGTGATAGTCGCGGTACAGCTCGAAGTCGGGCCCGGGCCTACCCACCGCCCAGCTGCAGCGAATCCGCCCGTCATCGGTCACGCCGGATCTTCGCCCTTGGCCGCGTCCTCGCTTTTCAGCGCATCGACGACGTCGCTGCCAGCGTCATTCCCGGCCGGTGCGTTGACCGCCGCGAGCTGACCCCGCAGCGCCTCGAGCTCGCGGGCCAGCCGGTCCAGCACCCAGTCCACCTCGCTGGTCTTGTAACCGCGCAGCACCTGGGTGAACTTGACCGCGTCGACATCGGTGCCCGTGACGCCGTAGGCGGGCAGCACCGTCGCCGTGGTCCCCCGCGGCAGGGGCGGCAACTGCTCACCGCGTCCGAACAGCAGGCTTCCCGCACCGAACAGCACGATCGCCACCAGCACCAACACCACGAGGTAGAGCAAGACCAACGCCACGGAATCGATAGTGCCCTATACCGCCGACAGGACAGCGATCAGCGTGGCCGCAACACCTTCATCGGCGGGCGGTCGGCCAGCGACACCGGCCAGGTGCGCTGGGTGTAGCCCTCACCGTCGGCGAAGAACTGGGTCAGCCCGACCCCGGAATCGGGGATGCCGCAGCGCGAGAGCAGGGTCGCGATCACCTGGCGGCTCATCGCGCCCAGCTCGGCCAGCGGCCGGTTGCGGTGCGCCCGCACACCCAGATTGACCTGGGCGATCGCGTCCAGGCCCAACCGGTCGAAGGTGTCGACCAGCAGCCCGATCTCCACGCCGTAGCCCGGCGCGAACGGCAGCGAGGTCAGCAGTTCCCGGCTGGCCGCGTACTCGCCGCCGAGTGGCTGCAGCACGCAGCCCAGCTCCGGTCGCAGCGCCGCCAGCAACGGCCGGGCCACCAGCTCGGTGACTCGCCCACCGCCGGTGGTCGCGTCGCCGCTGCCCGCGTCACCGACGTTGAGTGGCCGCCGGTAGAAGCTTTTGACCAGGTGAATGCCGTCGCCGAAGAGCAGCGGGCCGAGCAGCCACGGAACGAACATCGGGTGCGGGTTGATCAGGTCGGAGTCGACGAACACCACGATGTCGCCGCTGGTAGCGGCCAGCGAGCGCCACAACGCCTCGCCCTTGCCGAGCCGGGGCGCGACCTCGGGCAGCGCCTGTTCACGGCTGACGACGCGGGCGCCGGCGGCGATCGCGCGGATCTCGGTCTCATCCGTCGAGCCGGAGTCCAGCACGATCAGCTCGTCGACCAGCCCCTCGATCAGCGGCGAGATGCTGGCGACCACGGATGCGATGGTTTGTTCCTCGTTGAGGGCCGGCAGCACCACCGAGATCGTCCGCCCACCCTTGGCCTCTTGCAGCTCCTTGATCGTCCAGGTGGGACGGGTCCAGCTGCGATCGGCCAGCCACTGCCGCGCCGCGGCGTCACCGCTGCCGGTCAGCTCGCCGGCGACCAGGTCGGATGCCGTCATGCCAATCCCCTCACCGTGCGCGCCGGCGGGCGAGTGCCCTGGATCGAAGCGACCATTTCCAGCACCCGTCGAGTCTCCGCGACCTGATGCACCCGAAACACGCGCACCCCGGCGGCTGCGGACAGCGCGGTCGCTGCCAGCGTCCCCTCAAGCCGTTCGGTCAATTCCACACCCAGAGTCTCCCCGACGAAGTCCTTGTTGCTCAAAGCCATCAGCACGGGCCATCCGGTATTAACAAGTTCGTTCACGTGGCGCAACAGGACCAGCCCGTGGAAGGTGTTCTTGCCCATGTCGTGGGTCGGGTCGATCAGCACCCGGTCAGGTGCCACCCCGGCCGCGACGGCGCGCTCGGCAGCCCCGGTGACCTGGCGAATCACGTCGTCGACCACACCGCGAGTGGTCGTGCCGAACCTTACCCGGAACGGACGCGTGCGCGGCTGCGCGCCGCCGGTATGCGAACACACCAGGCCCACGCCGAGCTCCGCGGCGACCTCCGGCAAAGCCGGGTCGACGCCGGCCCAGGTGTCGTTGATCAGGTCCGCGCCGGCCGCGCAGGCCAGTCTGGCCACCTCGGAGCGCCAGGTATCGACGCTGATCAGCTGGTCGGGATAGGCGCCACGCAGCCATTCGATGAACGGCACCAGGCGGGCGATCTCCATGTTCGCGTCGACATTCTCGCCCGGGCCCGCCTTGACGCCGCCCACGTCGATGATGTCGGCGCCGTCTTCGACGGCCTTGTGCACCGCCGTCCTGGCGGCTTCGTCGCTGAACGTCGCGCCGCGGTCGTAGAACGAGTCGGGTGTGCGGTTGACGATCGCCATGACCAACGCGCGATCCGCGGCGACGGGTCGGCCGCACAGAGTTGACTGCACCCGTCCATAGTGCCCGGCCACCGCCGGGGCTTCAGCCTTGCGGTCGCTTACCGGCGGCTACCTCGTCCGGGTATTCGTCGTAGAACGGCACATACCCCTCGTCGCGGCCGGCCAGCACGTACAGCGGGTCCTGCACGTCCGGGCCGTAAGCCTGCTCGCGGAGCTCCACCTTGCGACTCTTGAACGTCGTGGTGTGCTCCAGCGACTTCACCACCCGCACGAACAGTGGCAGCGCGTACGCGGGCAGCTGCGAATACACCGCGCGGCCCAGCGCCGTGCCGTCGAACTCCGCGCCTTCGCGCAACTGGACCGCGGCCATTCCGGCACGTCCGCCGGTGCGGGGCACCTCGACACCGAAGACGGTGCACTCCTCGACGGCCTGGTCCGACGCCAGCGCGGCCTCGACCTGGGTGGTGGCGACGTTCTCGCCCTTCCAGCGGAAGGTGTCGCCGAGCCGGTCGACGAACGCGGCGTGCCGCATGCCCTGCGGGCTCATCACGTCGCCGGAATTGAAATAGCAGTCGCCTTCGCGGAAAGCGTTGCGCACCAACTTCTTTTCGCTCGACGACTTGTCGGTGTAGCCGTCAAACGGCTGCAGCCGGTTGACCGGGCTGAGCAACAGACCGGGCTGGCCGGCCGGCACCCGGCGCACCCGGCCGTTGTCGTCGCGCAGCGGAGCCCCGGTGTCGGGGTCGTATTCCACGTACACCAGCGGCATCGGCGCGATTCCCGTCGACCCGGGCACGTTGAAGATGTTGATGAAGGCCGTGTTGCCCTCGCTGGACGCGTAGAACTCACACACCCGCGTGACGCCGAACCGCTTGGTGAATTCCTTCCAGATCTCCGGCCGCAGTCCGTTGCCGGCGATCAGGCGCACCTTGTGTTTGCGGTCGGTGTCCTTGGGCGGCTGGTTGAGCAGATAGCGGCAGACCTCGCCGATGTAGATGAAGGCCGTGGCCTGGCTTTCGATGACCTCGTCCCAGAACCGGGAGGCCGAAAACGACTTGCCCAGCGCCAGCGTCGCACCGGAGTTGATCGCCGACGACAGCGCGACCGTCAGCGCGTTGTTGTGGTACAGCGGCAGGCAGCTGTACAGCGTGTCGGAGCTCTTCAGCCGCAGCCCCAGCCCGCCGAACGCCGCGAGCGCCTTGAGCCAGCGCAGATGCGTCATCACGCTGGCCTTCGGGAAGCCGGTGGTGCCCGACGTGAAGATGTAGAAAGCGGTGTCTCGCGCCCGCACCGCCGTCACCGAATCCGGGTTTGTGGCCACCGCGCTCACGGCGAAACGTTCCAGGTCTTCGATCGTCAGCGTGTTGGCGGTGTCCGCGGAACCGGACTCGGCGACGGCGCTGACCAGGTCGGTCTCCGCGATCAGCACCTTCGCGTCGAGCAGGCCCAGGCTGTGTGCGAGCACCTCGCCGCGCTGGTGGTAGTTGAGCATGCCGGCGACAGCCCCGCACTTGACCGCGGCCAGCATCGTTAGCACCGCCTGGGGCGAGTTGCGCAGCATGATCGCGACGACGTCGCCGTGGCCGACGCCGTGCGCGGCCAGCACGGCGGCATACCGGTTGGCGGCCGCGTTGGCCTCGCGGTAGGTCAGTCGCTGGTCGCCGAACCGCAGGAAGACCTTGTCGCCGTAGCGGGCGGCACGCTCCTGGAAGACGCTGCCGATCGACTTGTTGGAGTTGGGCTGGGCCAACAGCCCGGTCAGCGCGCCGCGGACGATCACCGGCAGGTCGGCCAGCACGCCCGGCAGCCCTGCCGCGATATCGGTCAAACCGATCCGTCTGCGTGCTTCCCCAGCGTGGTCGGACACGTGCTCCCTCGATTCCCCTTGACGCAGCCGACCTCAGACAGGGGCGCACGCCTCGATTGCGGCACCCACCTTATCGACCAGCAGCAGCCGGTCCATCGCTACCTGCGAGATGTAGCCGCTGTCGAGCAATCCGTTCAACCAGAGCCACAAGCCCTCGTAGTGTCCCCAAGGGTCCAGCATCACCACGGGTTTGTCGTGCATACCCAGATACCCCGTCGTCCACGCCTCGAACAGCTCGTCGAGGGTGCCGACACCACCCGGCAGCACGATGAACGCATCGGCGCGGTCTTCCATGATCTGCTTCCGGTCGCGCATCGTGTGGGTCACGATCAGCTCGTCGGCTTTTTCGTCGACGAGCTCGCGCCGGACCAACTGTTCGGGGATCACACCGACGGTCCGGCCGCCGCGTGCGCGCGCCGCGCTGGCCACCGCTCCCATCGCCGAAACGTGACCGCCGCCCCACACCAAAGTCCAACCGCGCTCGGCTATCGCTTCACCGAGTTCGCCAGCCAGGTCAAGCAATTCGGGATGCGTCGGGCCCGACGCGCAATACACACAGACCGCCCATTCGCTTGACGCATTGCCTTTCGGCCGCATAACCGCCAAAGGTAGACCAAAGCCCCCCGGACCGGGCACGTATGGGGCTTTCGTGCCAGCTAGTCACCAGCAGGACACCGCCGCGCAATAAAATTCGGCGATGCCGATTCGATGGAACGTCCCGCAGCACGCGTCCACGTTGGAACAGCTGGATGCAGCCCTGGGTGACGGGACGCTGCGCGGTGCCGTGGTGCTCGGGCCCGACGGTGTCGGTAAGTCCACGTTGGCGCGGTTGGCCGCCGAGCAATTCGGCAGCGGCCACCCGGACACTTTCATCCGATGGGTCACCGGTACCCCGACCGAGCGCGTGGTCCCGTTCGGCGCCTTCAGCCACCTCGTGGATATCGCCGACATCGGGAAGCCGGCCGCGCTGTTGCGCGCGGCCCGGGCGTCGCTGAGCCGTGACCGGCAGGGCGACCTGCTGCTGATCGTCGACGACGCCCACGACCTGGACATCCTGTCGGCCACGCTCGTCTACCAGCTGGCGCTGGCCGGCACCGCCCGAATGATCGTCACCGCCCGTGCGGATGCCGCGCCCGAGGCCATCGCGGCGCTGTGGACCGACGGCCTGCTCGAGCGGATCGACGTCGACGCGCCCGGCGAGGCCACCGGCCCAGCCGAGGTGGACACATTCCTCGCCGAGTTGCCTGCGGCGGCGCGGGCGGTGCTCGACTACCTCGCCGTCGCGGAGCCGCTGTCGCTGGCCGATCTCACGGTGCTGGCCGGCGACGGCGCGGTCGCCGAGGCCCAGGACTGGGGCGCGGCGGAAACCCGGGTGCGCGACGAGCAAGCAGAAGATCCGGTGGTGTACACCGCACATCCGCTGTTCTCCGAACGCGCCCGTGCGGCGTTGGGCGCCGACGGTGACCGACGACGGCGCACCGAGTTGGTCACGCTGCAGTCCCAGCATCCGTCGGATCACCTCAGCGACCGGCTACGGCTCGCGTCCCTGGCGCTGGACAGCGATGCGCCGCAACCGGTGGCCGAGGTCATCGACGCGGCGCAGCAGGCGCTGCGGCTCGGCGATCTCGCCCTCGGCGAGCGACTGGCCCGCTCCGCGATGGCGCGCTCCGACGCACTCGCGGCGCGGCTGCCGCTGGCGAATTCCCTGGCGTTCCAGGGCCGCGGCCGGGAGGCCGAAGCGCTGCTGGCCGCGGTCGACTCGGCCGCGTTGTCCGAAGCAGAGCTGATGACGTGGACCCTGCTGCGGGCGGCCAATCAGTTCTTCATGCTCAGCGAGCCGGAGCGGGCCACCGCATTCCTGCAGACCATCCGCAATCGCGTCCCCGATGTCGGCCCACGCCTCACGCTCGACGCGCTGAGCTCGACCTTCGCGATGAACGCGGGCAACGTCGAGCGTGCCGTCGAGATCGCGCATGCGGTGCTGGCCGCACCGGCCGCCGACGACCAGGCGGTGGCCTGGGCGGCGAGCGCGGCCACGCTGTGCGCGGCGCGCCAAGGCCGGTTCGCCGACGTCGAGCCGCTGGCGCAGCGCGCGCTGGGCGCCGAGCACCCGGGGCTGCTGCGGTTCACGGTCGGCCTGGGCGAGACCACGACCCTGCTGATGGCCGGCCGGCTCGACACCGCGACCGAACTCGCCCAGCAGTTCACCGATTTCGCCGAATTGCAGCAGCCCGGCCGCGCGATCGGCGAGGTGCTGCTGGCGCACGTGCTGATCGCCGCCGGCAGATTCGCGCAAGCCGCCGCCCTGCTCGGCCCGGCGGCCGCCGCCCTGGAACGCACCGGCTACTCGTGGGGGCCGCTGTCGCTGATGCTGTTGGCCACCGCGCTGGCCCAGCAGGGCGACATCGCCGGAGCGGCAAAAGCCTTGAGCAGAGCGGAATCTCGGCACGGGACGAAGTCGGCGCTGTTCAGCCCCGAGCTGGGTGTGGCGCGGGCCTGGCGACTGGCCTCCGAACGCGACTCGCACGGGGCGATCGCCGCGGCCCGCGACGCGGCGCGGATGGCCGAACGCCGCGGGCAGTCGGCCGTGGCGCTGCGTGTCTGGCACGAGGCCGTTCGACTCGGGGACATCCGCGCGGTGGATCCGCTGGCGCGGCTGTGCGACGAGGTCGACTGCGCGCTGGGACAGCTTGCCCTGGCTCACGCCAAAGCGTTGGCGACGAGCGACCGGGCGGCGCTGCGTGCGGTGGCCGAGCAGCTGACGGCGGCTGGTTTGCATGCGGCGGCAGCCAATGCGGCCGCGCAGGCGCAGCAGGGCGCTTAGCCGCCCAGGTAGGGCCGGAGCATGTCCACCGCTGCGGTGATCGCGGCGACGGGCACCCGCTCGTCGCGGGTGTGGGCCAGGTTCGGGTCGCCGGGTCCGAAGTTGACCGCCGGTATGCCCAATGCGGCGAACCGGGACACGTCGGTCCAGCCGTATTTCGCCCGAACCTGTCCACCGGCGGCCTCGACCAGCGCCTTGGCGGCCGGCTGCGACAAGCCGGGTAGTGCACCCGCAGCGCCGTCGGTCTGCTGGATGGCCACGTCGATCCCGTCGAACACCTCGTGCACGTGCTGCAGCGCCTGCGCCGGGGACCGGTCGGGCGCAAAGCGGTAGTTGACGGTGACCGACGCGGCGTCGGGAATGACGTTGCCGGCCACGCCGCCGTCGACCCGGACCGCCGACAGGCCTTCGCGGTACTCGCAGCCGTCGATGTCGACGGTGCGAGCCTGGTATCCGGCCAACCGGTCCAGCACCGCACCCAGTTTGTGAATTGCATTGTCGCCCAACCAGGAACGTGCCGAGTGCGCGCGGGTTCCGTTGGCGCTGACCACGACTCGCAGCGTGCCCTGACAGCCGGCTTCGATGTAGCCCGCGGTGGGCTCGCCCAGGATCGCGACGTCGGCGGACAACCAGTCGGGCAGCTCACGCTCGATGCGGCCCAAACCGTTTGCGGCGGCGTCGATTTCCTCGCAGTCGTAGAGCACCAGCGTCAGGTCGTGCACCGGTTCGGTCACCGTGGCGGCCAGATGCAGAAAGACGGCGTCCCCGGATTTCATGTCCGCGGTGCCGCAGCCGTGCAGCAGGTCTCCTGCTGGGCCGGTTGAGCGACGGCTGGGCAGGTTTTCGGCCACCGGGACGGTGTCGAGATGACCGGCCAGCAGCACCCGCGACGGCCGGTTTCGCCGGGTGCGCGCGAGCACGGCGTCACCGTTGCGGATGATCTCGAAGCCGGACGTCTGGGCGCGCAGCGCGGCCTCTACCTCGTCGGCAATGCGCGCTTCGTCCCTGGACTCGCTGGGGATGTCGACCAACGCCGCGGTCAACTCGATCGGATCCCCATGCAAGTCCAGCACGCAACCAGGCTATCTGTAACCTGACCGCCGTGACTGGAGCTGCAGGTATCGGGTTGGCGACGCTGGCCTCCGACGGATCGATCCTCGACACTTGGTTCCCCTCACCGGAACTGATGGAATCGGAAACCAGCGCCACGTCGCGCCTCGCGCTGTCCGACGTTCCGCCGGAACTGGCCGCACTGGTCGGACGAGACGACGAGCGCAATACCGAGACCGTCGCCGTCCGCACGGTCATCGCTTCACTGGACGATGTGGCCGCCGACGCCTACGACGCCTACCTGCGGCTGCACTTACTGTCGCACCGCCTGGTCGCGCCGCATGGGCTGAACGCCGGCGGCTTGTTCGGGGTATTGACCAATGTGGTGTGGACCAATCACGGACCGTGCGCGATCGACGGTTTCGAAGCGGTCCGCGCGCGGTTGCGCCGTCGGGGACAGGTGACCGTCTACGGCATCGACAAGTTCCCGCGCATGGTCGACTACGTGCTGCCGACCGGGGTCCGCATCGCCGACGCCGACCGGGTGCGCCTCGGCGCGCACCTGGCGGCCGGCACCACCGTGATGCACGAAGGCTTCGTCAACTACAACGCCGGCACCCTGGGCACGTCGATGGTGGAAGGCCGCATCTCGGCCGGTGTGGTCGTCGGCGACGGCTCCGACATCGGCGGCGGGGCCTCGATCATGGGCACGCTGTCCGGCGGTGGCACAGCGGTCATTTCGATCGGCAAGCGGTGTCTGCTCGGCGCCAATGCCGGCCTGGGCATCTCGCTGGGTGATGACTGCGTCATCGAGGCCGGCCTGTATGTCACCGCCGGCACCAAGGTCGTCACACCCGAGGGCAAAACGGTGAAGGCACTCGAGTTCTCCGGCGGAAATAACCTGTTGTTCCGCCGCAATTCGGTGAGCGGGGCCGTGGAAGTGGTGGCCCGCGGCGGTCAGGGCATCGCCCTCAACGAGGACCTGCACGCCAACTGAGGTTGCGCCTACAGCTTCGTTCCGTGGGTTTCCGGCAGCAGGTAGGTGCAGACCAGGCTGGTCAGCGCGAGGGCGCCGAGCATGGCACCGATCGACCAGCTGCCGTAGGTCGTCAGCAGCGTTCCGGCGATCAACGGCGGCAGGGCCCCACCGATGACGCCGGCCAGGTTTATCGAAAGTGCTGAGCCGCTGTAGCGGTAGCGGGTGGCGAAGAGTTCGGGGATGAACGCTCCGGTGGGTCCGCTGCCGAACCCGGAGATGGCGAAGGTGCCGACGATGGCGACCGCATACAAGGCGGGTTTGCCGGTGTCGATCAACGGGACCACAACGAACGCCCACGGCACAGAGGCCGCCCAGCCCATCAACATGATCCGGCGCCGGCCGACCCGATCGCACAGACTGGCCGAGACCACCACGGACGCGATGCTCACCAGACCGCTGAGCACGCCGACCGTCCAGATGAAGCTGCGGGTATAGCCCAAGTGGGTGTGGGCGTACATCGCCAGATAGGTGTTGCCCATGTAGCAGAACGCCATCGTGCCCAGCACGCTGCCCGCCGCCAACAGGATTTCCCGGCCCTGCAGCCGAAACACCTCGGCCAGCGGCGCTTTGGGCACCAGGTCGCGGGACTTCTCCTCGGCGAACACCGGAGTCTCGTCGATGTTGAGTCGCACGTACAGGGCCAGCGCGATCGAAACCCCGCTGATCAGGAACGGCACCCGCCATCCCCACTGCAGGAACTCGGGGCTGTATTCGCCGATGGTGACGTTCACGCCGAGGAAGGTCAGGCTGCTCAGCACGCCGGCGACACCGCCGCCGAGCAGGGTGAACATGCCGTAGCGGCCGCGACGATCGCCGGGCGCGTACTCAGCGCTCAGCAACGCCGACCCGGCCCATTCGCCGCCCACCGCGAACCCCTGCAGCAGCCGCAGCCCCATCAGGATCAGCGGCGCGGCCATCCCGATGGATTCGGTGCTGGGAACGAGGCCCACGCTCACGGTGGCCACCGCCATGATCAGGAGCGTGGTAACCAGCGTCTTCTTGCGGCCCAGCCGGTCGCCAAAGTAGCCGAAGACGGCCGCACCGATGGGCCGGGACAAAAACGCTGTGGCGAATGTCCCCATCGAGGCGACCATGGCCACGCCGGGAGTGAGGCTCGGGAAGAACACGGCGGGAAACACCAGCGCTGCCGCGGCGCCGTAGATCAGGAAGTCATAGAACTCGATTGCCGAGCCGACCAGGCACGAGACCGCGACACGCGTCATCGGTGTGGCGCGCGGCTTGTCCGCGATCGTCGTCACCGGGTCCGCTCGGCGGATCGACTCACCCATGGCACATTCCTAACTGTCCCCTTGGTGTGTTTGCCTGCATGTCCACCAACGAAATTAGGCGAAGGTGTGAACTCTCGCCCGTCCGGAGACCTGGCAATATCCTGCGTGTCGCTTAAAGTTCCAGCTGGCAAGCCATTCTGTGACCAGTTGGTTACTCGGTCGGTACGACGGCCCTAAACCTGCTTACCAGAAATGGTTCGGCGTCTCATCCTTCGGACAGCAACTGCTTCTTGACGACCTTGCCCATCGCGTTGCGCGGCAACGCGTCCACGAGCCGGACCTCGCGCGGTCGCTTGTGTATCGAAAGGTCTTGGGCGACAAAGTTAATCAGTTCATCGGTGTTGAGATCGGACGAGCCGACGACGAATGCGACGATCCGTTGGCCCAGGTCGTCGTCCGGCATGCCGACGACGGCCGCTTCCTGCACACCCGGATGTCCGAGTAGCGATGTTTCGATTTCGCCTGCGCCAATGCGGTATCCGCCCGATTTGATCAGGTCGACCGACTCGCGGCCCACGATGCGATGCATGCCGTCGCCGTCGATGACCGCGACGTCGCCGGTGCGGTACCAACCGTCGGCATCGAAAGCCTCGGCGGTGGCGTCCGGCCGATTCAGATACCCGTCGAACATCGTCGGGCCCCGAACCTGAAGCTTTCCAACGGTTTCCCCGTCGTGCGGAACGGGGTCGCCGGCGTCGTCGAGCAATCTGGTCTCGATGCCGGCCAGCGGCAGGCCCACCCAGCCCGGGCGACGCTCACCGTCGGCTCGCGTCGACACCGTGATCAACGACTCCGAGGCGCCGTAGCGTTCGATAGGCCGGTGCCCGGTCAGTTGTTCCATCCGGTCGAACACCGGTACCGGCAGCGCCGCGCTCCCGGACACCAACAGCCGCGCCGGCCGCAGTGCCTCGGCGGCCGCCTGATCGGCCACCACGCGCGACCACACCGTCGGCACCGCGAAATACAGCGTGCCGCCGGATTCCGAACGGGCCTGCGCATAGCTCGCCGGCGTCGGTTTTCCGGTGTGCACGAAGCGATTTCCGACCCGCAACGACCCGAGCAGGCCCAGCACCAATCCGTGGATGTGGAACAGCGGCAACCCATGCACCAGCACGTCGTCTGGTGTCCACTGCCACGCCTGCGCCAGCGCGTCCAGGTCGGCGGCGATCGCCCGACGGCTCACCACCACGCCCTTGGGCAGTCCCGTGGTGCCGGAGGTGTAGATGACCATCGCGGTGGCCTCGGGCGCCGGTTCGGGATAACGGTGCCAGGAGCGGGCGTGCAATCGGACCGGGATGTGTGGCAGGCCCTCGGGCTCGTCCGGCTCCGGCCCTAACCACGCCAGCGCGCCGGAATCGGTCAGCATGTGCCGGCGTTCGGCCGCGCCGACATCGGAGGGCACCGGGACGAACGGGACGCCGGCGATCAGGCAGCCGGTGACCGCCAGCACGGTCGACACGCTTGGGGTGGCCAGGACCGCAACCCGGCCCGCGCCGCCCACGCGCTCGGCGACCGACGTCGCACCACCGACCAGGTCACTGCGACCCAATACAGTGCCGTCGATCTTGACCGCATCCGGAATATCGGTGGCGGTAACGGCAGCGGGGTTCAGCGATTCCAGCAGCACGTCAGCACACTACCGAGACAGGGCGGCGACGCGGGGTCAGGCCTGCTCGTCCCAGATTTTCATCAGCGTGGACAGGATCTCTTCGCCGCGGCCCAGCCCGGCCAGATGGCTTTCGCCCGGCAGGACGAACAGCTCGGCGTCCGGCAGTAGCGACACGACGTGCTGGCCATGGGCGAATGGAACAATGTGGTCGCTGTCGCCGTGCCACCAGCGGACCGGCACTTTGACCTCGTCGAGCCGGAATCCCCAGTCGCGGGTGAACAGGATCACGTCGTTGAAGGGGGCCGCCAGCTGCTTGCGGCTACCGTTGAGCAGGTCATCGAGGAACATGGCCCCGAACTCGGGCCGGGTCAGCAGGCGCCGGTCGGCTTCGGGCGATACCGCGGCGTACAGGTTCAGCGCGGTGTTCGCGACAGGACGGATGGCCCGAACCACCAAGCTGGCGCCGATCCGCAGCGGATCTCCGCCCAGCCGCAGCAGCGGCGCCACCCGCTTGCCCAGATTCATCAGTCCGCTGGTGATCCCCTCGTCGCCGACGAACGGCGCGACACCCCCGAGCACGCCGGCCACCACGACGCGATCGGCCAGAACCGCGGCCGCGGCGAGTGCGTACGGACCGCCCCCGGACAAGCCGATGACGGCCATCTTGTCGATACCGAGAATGTTCGCGATTGTCCGCAGGTCGTCGGCGAAGGCCCGGATGTTTTGGTACCGGTGGGGTGTCGACGAGCCGATCCCGGGGCGGTCCAGGCCGATCAGCCGGATGTCGTGTTCTTCGGCGTAGACGCGGGCCTCGGTGGGAATCTGGCGGCGGGCGCCGGGAGTGCCGTGCAGCCAGAACACCGCCCTCCCCTGCGGGTCACCGAATTCGGCGAACCCGACTTGGCGGTCGTCGCCGACCGCGACGTTTCCTTCTAGCTTGGGACGGGCGATGTCGAAGGCCATGTCAGCAGCTTGGCATGTGACATGCCGATTACGAAACGCGCACCGGCCCGGGCAGCCTAAGCGTTCCCCACCCGGCGAGTGTGCGGCTTGGCACGGGCGCTAAGCCTTAGGCGTTCAGCACCCGCTCACCGATCACCCGCTGGTCGCGCAGGGTCGCCAGCTCCTCGTCGGAAAGACCCAGACCGCGCAGGATCTCCTCGTTGTGCTGCCCGAGCGTGGGCGGAGCCATGCGGTGGTGACGCTCCGGCCCGGGGGTGATGCGCAACGGCCAGCCCGGATACCGGTGCGGGCCGGTGATCGGGTGCTCGAATTCTTCGTAGTACCTGCGCGCGTCGAGCTGGGCCCCGATGAAATCGGGGTCATACATCTGCTCGCTGGTGATCACCCTTTCTGCCGGAATATTCTGCGCCCGAAGGGTTTCTACGATCGCGGTCGGCTGCTGCGTCCGAGTCCAGGCTTCCACCAGCTCGTCGAACACGTCGTGGTCAACCGCATCATCGTCGGGCAACGACAGCGCCACCCAGGAACCGTCCTCGCCAGTCGGATACACCCCCTGCAGGTAGCCTCGGCGGCGATTGCCCTGCCGTGGCCGGACGATACCGTTCATCGAATACTCGATCACCGGTTCGGCGGTCACACACGCGGCAACCTCGATCTGGGCGACCTCGATCAGCTGCCCCTCCCCGGTGCGGCGCCGGTGCTCGAGCGCGGCCAGCAGCGCGACACCGGCATGCACACCGACGACGGGATCTGCGGGCCCCTGCGGATTGCACGGCGGCCCGTCGGCATAGCCGGTGACCGCCGACATCCCCGCGGTCTGCTCGAAGTTCAGCGCCCAGCCGACGTAGTCGCGCCAGGGGCCGTGCAGGCCGAAACCCGGCATCCGGACCTGGATGACGTCGGGCTTCAGCGCTACCAGCGACTCATAGTCCAGGCCGAACTGCTCCACCACCCGCGGTGAGAAGTTCTCCACGACAACGTCGGCCTGCGTGGCCAGCCTCCGGGCGATCTCCAGGCCGCGCCGCGAGGTCAGGTCGAGGGTGAGGTCTCTCTTGTTGAGGTTGGTGGCCTGCCATAGCGCGCTGCGCTCGTACCAGTCGTCACCCTCGAAGGGAAACGCGCCGGAGTAGCGGAAACCGTCGGGCCGTTGGATGGACTCGACCTTGATGATGTCGGCGCCGAACGCGCCCAGGTAGCAGGTCAGATAGGCCCCGGCCCAAAACGTGCTCAGGTCGAGCACCTTGAGGCCCGCAAAAGGCAATTCATCGATACTCGGGCGGGGCGCCGGATCGGGCTGTGCCACAGCGCTTTTAGTGAACCGAAATGCCTGCCCGGGGCGCTGGAACGACCAGTTCTTAGCACCGGCCCGGACGAAGAACCCCCGCTTGGCGTATTGCGGGCAGTCCAGCACGGTGGCGCCGTCGTTGACCGGGGCGGCCGGAATGCGCAGCGCCTGGCTCAGCTCGACGATCTCCGCGACGGTTCGCTCGGCGAGCAACGGCTCTGCAAGAGCGTAGAACTCACCGCGCTCGGGGCCGCCCAGCATGATCGCGATCTGCTGCTCCGCGAACTCGGGCAGGCCGAGCATCGCGCATACGTCGAGCCAGTGCTGGCCGGTCAGACAGTTGATCCCCACCCAGCCGTCCGCGGCGCGGACGACGCCCAGCATGGGGGCTCCTCGCGCGTTGGTGGGCAAGCCGAGACTTTGCATCTTGCGTGCCATGAGCATGGGATAGGGCAACGTCGACAGCAGCGATTCCAATTCGGAGACATCCACTTCGATGACCTCGCCTCGCCGGCCGGCCAGCCGCAGCGCCGTCAGCGCGCCCAACGCGCCATAGGCACCCGCGACGTACTCCGCGATGCGGGCGCCCACCTGCACCGGAGGGCGGTCCGGATCTCGCGCGCTGATCCAGCCCGACGCAGCCTGCAGCGTCAGCGACGTGGCCTGCCGGTGTCGCCACGGTCCGGACTGCCCGAAGTGAGATATGCGGAGCAGCACCAGGTTTGGATTGAGCTTGCTCAGGTTGTCGACGTCGAATCCCCAGCCGTCCAGCGTCCCTGGCGCGAAATTCTCGACGAGCACATCCGCCTGCGCGATCACCTCGCGGGCGTCCGCGATGGTGGCGCAGCGCTTACCGGCATTGAGGTACTCGAACAGGCCGCAGCGTTGGGGATCGGGCACGCCGTCCGGGAACGGGCCCCACCGGCGCAGCGGGTCTCCGCCGGGCCCTTCTATTTTGGTCACCTCGGCACCGAGGTCGACGAGAAGCTTTGCGGCGTAAGGGCCTGAGATCTCTTCGGCGATTTCGACGACGTGCAGCCCGGCGAGGGGTCCCGTCACGCCGGGAGGCCGATGGCCATCGGTTCCATGTACTGATGTATCCCGCCGATGCCACCGCCCTCGCGGCCCAACCCGCTGAGCTTGAAGCCGCCGAACGGCGCGCCACCCGGACTCGCGCCGTTGACGGCGATCTGGCCGGTACGGATGCGGCGCGCAACGCCGACGGCGCGGTCCACGTCGCCGCCCCAGACCGCGCCGGACAGGCCGTACTGCGAGTTATTGGCGATCGCGACGGCGTCGTCGTCGTCGCGGTAGCGCAGCACCGTCAACACCGGACCGAAGACTTCCTCTTGTGCGATAGTCGAATTCGGTTCGACGTTGATGAGAATCGTTGGCTCGAAGTAGAAGCCGACGTCCAATCCGGCGGGACGACCGCCCCCGGCCACCAACTTCGCTCCGTCGCTCAGCGCACCGGCGACGTGGTTCTCTACCCGCTCCCGCTGCGCCGCGCTGATCAGCGGGCCCATCTGCACTTCGGGATCGGCGGGATCGCCGACCTTGACCTCGCGGGCCAGTGCGACGAGCCGCTCGACGACGTCGTCGTGCAGCGAATCAGGAAGCAGCAGCCGGCTGTGCAGGATGCAGGCCTGTCCGGCGTGCAGCGAACAGGACTCGAACAGCATCTGCTGCAGCATTTCGTCGGTGACCTGCGCGTCGTCAAGGACGATGCTCGCCGACTTACCACCCAATTCCAGCAGGATCCGTTTCATCGTGTCGCCGGCGGCGGACATGACCTGACGACCGACAACCGAGCTGCCGGTGAAGCTCACCATGTCGATCCGCGGATCGGTGGTGAGCAGCTTGGCCGCCTCGACTCCCGACGGCGTGACGACGTTGACCACGCCGGGCGGGATGTCGGTGTGCTCGTCGATGATCCGCGCGAGCGCCAGCCCGGCCAGCGGCGTCAGCGGCGAAGGCTTGAGCACGACGGTATTGCCCGCGGCCAACGCGTGATTCAGCTTCATGACGTTGAGACAGTGCGGGAAGTTCCATGGCGTCAGCACCGACACGACACCCAGCGGCTCATGGCGCAGCAAGGTATTTCCAGCGCCCATCCCGCTGACCTCTTGGTCGGTCAGCTGGGTGGTGAGCTGCGCGGCGTGCATGGACATGAATGCGGCGCCGTCGATTTGCATCATGCGCTCATTCGCGATGCAGCCCCACTCCACCTGGGACAGCGCGAAGAAATCGTCAGCCTGCTTCATCAGCGCGTCGCCCAGCTGGTTGAGACACCCGGCGCGCTGCTCGGCGCTCATCGTGCCCCACGGCCCGCTGTCGAAAGCGCGGCGCGCGGCCGCGATCGCGTCGCCGACCTGGGTGACGCTCGCGTCGGGAGCGGTGGCGATGACGGCCTCGGTGGCCGGGGAGATGTCGTCGTAGCGACCGTCGCCCGGCTCGACCCATTGGCCGTCGATGTAGAGCTGGTAAGTGTCGACAAGGGTTCCCGGAGTTTGTAGCTCGGTCATCTGCATCCTCACCCGAAAGTCGGTCATCTAAACACCTGGTGTACACCCCTGTACTTGTGGCGTCAATCACTGATTGCCTGTATTCCGCACTATTGCAGCGTGTTGCAGATGTATTGACAGGGTTGGGTAGCCCGGAGTAGACACAACGTCGCAGGACACATTGCGGCAATCTGTCGGATAGCGATCTTGCCGGAGCTCTAGGGAGGCTGTCCGTGCAGACCACTTTTCCCCTGCACTCCCCCGACTTCTACGCGGGCGATCCCTACCCGGCGTACCGCGAGCTGCGCGCGACGGCCCCGGTGTGCTGGAACGACGTCACCGACTTCTGGGCGCTGTTGAAGTACGAGGACATCCGCTTCGTGTCGAGCAGCCCGGCGCTGTTCTCGTCGACCAAAGGCATCACCATCCCGGACCCGGCGCTGCCGAATCCGGTACAGGAAGGCAACCTCATCTTCAGCGACCCGCCTCGGCACCGGCAGATGCGCAAGCTGATCAACTCGGGCTTCACCAAGCGGCGGGTGGCGGTGCTGGAATCGAAAATCCGTGAGATCGTGCGCGGAATCCTCGACGGCATCGAGCCCGGCTCGGTGCACGAGTTCGCCGAGGAGATCGCCGCGCCGCTGCCCACCCGCATGATCGCCGAACTGATCGGCGCCCCACCCGACGACTGGGAGCAATTCCGGGCCTGGTCGGATGCGGCCACCGGGAACGCCGACCCCGAGATCGAGCTCGACTCACTTGTCGCGATGGGTCAGCTCTTCGAGTACTTCCAGAAGTTGATCGCCGCCCGCCGGGTCGAACCGCGCGATGACCTGCTGTCGGTATTAGCCGAAGCCGAGATCGACGAACATCGCCTCACCGACGAAGACTTACTCAACTTCGCGTTCCTGCTGCTGGTGGCCGGCAACGAAACCACCCGGAACCTGATCGCGCTGGGCACGTTGGCCCTGATCGCGCACCCCGATCAATGCCGGCTACTGGTAGAGGATCCCACCCGGATTCCGCTCGCCGTCGAGGAGATGTTGCGGTGGAATAGCCCGGTGGTGCACATGGCACGCACCGCGACCACTGATGTCGAGATTCGCGGTCAGCTGATCCGCGAGGGCGAGGTGGTCGTGATGCTGTACGGATCAGCCAACCGCGACGAGGACATATTCGGGCCAGACTCCGAGGAATTCAAGGTGACCCGCCACCCCAACCCGCACATCGCGTTCGGGTGCGGCGAACACTCCTGCGTCGGAGCGCAATTGGCGCGCCTGGAAGCGACTGTGCTGTTCGACGAGCTGCTGCGCCGCTTTCCCAAGCTGGAGCTGGTGGGCCAGGTGGACCGGATGCGGGCCACCATGGTGCCTGGCGTGAAGCGCATGCCGGTGCGGCTAGGGGTTTGAGCCGATGCACCTCGAGTACTCCCCCGAGCAGGAGCAGCTGCGCGCCGAGATTCGCGCCACGCTGGCAGAGGTGATGACCCCCGAGCGCACCGACGCGATCAAGGACCGCGTCGAGGGCGGTCCGGAGGTCCGCGAATGCGTCCGCGCCCTCGCTGCGGCCGACCTGCTCGGCGTCGGGTGGCCCAAAGAGTATGGTGGACGGGGCTTCTCGGCAATAGAGCAATTCATCTTCTCCGAGGAGGCGCGCCGTGTCGACGCTCCGATCCCGCTGGTGACACTCAACACGGTCGGGCCGACCCTGATGCAGTGCGGCACCGACGAGCAGAAGCAGCAGTTTCTGCCGTCGATTCTCGACGGCAGTGTCGAGTTCGCGATCGGCTATTCCGAGCCCGGCGCCGGAAGCGACTTGGCGTCGGTACGCACGACCGCGGTGCGCGACGGCGACGACTACGTGATCAACGGGCAGAAGATGTTCACCAGCGGCGCCGCGTACGCCGACTACATCTGGCTGGCCGCACGCACCGATCCGAATGCCAAGAAACACAAGGGGATTTCCATCCTCATCGTGCCGACCTCGTCGCCCGGCTTCTCGTGGCAGCCGCTACACACCATGCCGGGTGTCTCGACGTTCTACACGTTCTACGACGATGTTCGGGTGCCGGCGAGCGCGTTGGTCGGCGAAGAGAATCAAGGCTGGCAGCTGATCACCACGCAGTTGAACTTCGAACGCGCGGCCCTGGGTAATCTCGGCGCACTCGAGCCGCTGTTCTCCAAGACGCTGGACTGGGCCCGCGCCACCGAGCTCGACGAGGGGCGCGTCATCGACCAACCCTGGGTTCAGCTGACGCTCGCCCGGGTCGAAGCGCAGGTGGCAGCCTACAAGTTGGTCAATATGCGGGTCAACGCGGCGATGACGAAGGGCATCCTCAACATGGGGGAAGCCTCGGCCGCGAAAGTGTTCGGTACCGAACTTACCCAGCAGGTCGCGCGTCAATTGATAGAAGTGCTCGACCACAACGGAATACGACGCGGCGACGACGCACCACTGCGCGGCGCCCTGGAATCCGCGTATCGGTTTGCGGTCATCAACACGTTCGGCGGCGGCGCCAACGAAATTCAGCGTGACATCATCGCCATGGCGGGATTGGGCATGCCGCGAGCACCTCGTGACCTTCGGGCCACGGACAAGTCAGGAGGATCCAGCAAGTGACCGACCAGGATACGGAGTTCCGCGCCAAGTTGCGGGGGCTCGTGGACCAGCCCACCGGCGGCAGCGAAAAGCCAACGGTGGCACCGGATCCGGTGAACCAACCGATGATCCGGCATTGGGCTTACGCGCTCGACGACATGAACCCGGTGTACCTCGATCCGGAGTTCGCAGCCGCGTCGCGGTTCGGCGGCATCGTGTCACCGCCGGTCATGCTGCAAACCTGGACCATGCCGTCGCCGAAGCTGGAAGGTATCGGAGAGCGCGGCGGAGCACCGATGGAGATCAAGGACAACCCGACGGCGTTCCTCGACGAAGCCGGATACAGCAGCACGGTGGCCACCAATTCGGAATTCGAGATCGAACGCTATCCCCGGCTTGGCGACGTGATCAGCGCGACCTCTGTGTTCGAGGAAGTCTCCGAGGAGAAGAAGACGGCGAAGGGATCCGGCTTCTTTTTGACCTGGGTGATCACCTACACCGACCAGGATGGCGAAGTGCTGGGCCGCCAGCGATTCCGGGTGCTGCGCTTCAAGCCGGAGAACTCATGACCGCCCGACTGGCACCGGCGATCAGTCCGGACACCGAGTTCTTCTGGAACGGGCTGCGCGAGCACAAGCTGCTGATCCAGCGCTGCAAGGGATGCGGAACGTTGCGCAATCCGGCGCGGCCGATGTGCCCCAACTGCCGTTCCCTGGACTGGGAGGCCATCGAATCCTCGGGCCGCGGCACGGTCTACAGCTACGTGATGCCGCACGAACCCAAGTTCCCTTTCTTTGAGTATCCCTACATCGTGGTGCTGGTGGAGCTCGACGAAGGGGTGCGTCTGGTGTCGAACCTGTGCGAGATCGATCCGGCGGACGTCACGGTCGGGATGCCGGTCGAGGTTTTCTACCAGGCCTTCGATGACGACCTTGTACTGCACCAGTTCCGGCCGAGCACCTAGGTAATGCCTCATGGACTTCACCTTCACCGAAGAACAAGAGACCATCAGCAAGCTGGCCCGCGATCTCTTTGAGCGGCGCGCCACCCCTGAGCGACTCACCGAACTGGAATCCGGCGAAACCCGTTACGACGCCGCACTATGGAAGGAGCTCGCTGCCGCCGACCTGCTGGGCACCGGGTTGCCGGAACCGTTGGGCGGCAACGGCGGCGGCTTCGTCGAACTCGGCGTGCTGTTGGCCGAAGTGGGTTGGAACGTGGCACCGGTGCCGGTCTACCCAACCTTGGTGCTGGGCGCGGATCCGATCGCCCGCCACGGTAGTCGCGAGCAACAGCAACGATTCCTGCCGGGCGTCATCGCCGGAACCCGCATCCTGACCGCGGGACTGCGAGAGCCCGGCCGCTGCGACCCGACGACTCCCGCCACCAAAGCGCGCCGCGACGGCCAGAACTGGCGACTCGACGGGGCCAAGGAACTGGTGCCGGCCGCCCAGCTCGCCGACACCGTGCTGGTGCCCGCCAGCACCGACGACGGCGAGGCGAGCCTGTTCCTGCTGCCCTGCGACGCCCCCGGCGTCGAGATCCGACCGGTGGCGACCACCAATCGTGAGCCGCATGCCGATGTATTCCTCAATGGTGCAACCGCTTCCGCATCCGATCGGCTCGACGGCCCGATCGGGTCGCTCTACACCCGCGCGTTGATCGGGCTGTGTGCGATCCAGCTCGGTGTCGCGGAGCGGGCGTTGAAGATCGCCGCGGAATACACCTCCGGGCGTGAGCAATTCGGACGTCCGATCGGCAGTTTCCAGGCCGTGCAGCAGCGGCTGGCCGATGCCTTCATCGACGTCGAAGCGATCCGATGGACCACCTGGCATGCGGCCTGGCTGATCGCCAACGGACGCCCCTCCGACCGGGCCGCGCGCATCGCGAAGTTCTGGGCTGCCGACGCCGGCGCTCGCGTCGCGTCGGCCACTCAGCAAGTTCACGGCGGCATCGGGATCGACGTCACCTATCCCCTGCACCGCTATTTCCTCTGGGCCAAGCACAACGAGCTCACCCTTGGCTCCGCCACCGCGCAGCTGGCCAGTATCGGCAGCACATACCTGTAGAAGAAGGAAACCGATGACGACGACCGCGAACCGCACCACGACCTTGAAGTGGGCCGACATCAACGTCGGGGACGAGGCCAGCCCGCTCGAAATCCCGATCACCACAACGATGATCGTTGCCGGCGCGATCGCCTCGCGTGACTTCATGCCGGTGCACCACGATGTCGAATACGCCAACAAGCAGGGCTCGCCCAACCTGTTCATGAACATCCTGACCACCAACGGGTATTGCGTTCGCTTCCTCACCGACTGGGCGGGACCCGAAGCGATGGTCAAGAATCTCTCGATTCGCCTGGGCGTTCCGTGCTTCCCCGACGATCCGCTGCGCTTCACCGGCAGCGTGACCGGCAAGACCGAGGGTTCGGCAGGCGAGAACTTCGTCGAGGTCACCTTCAAGGGCTCCAACAGCCTGGGCGATCACGTCTCCGGCACCGCGATCCTGAGCCTGCTCGACGGAGCGAGCGCATGAGCAGCTCACTGCCCGGGAGTTGCGCGATCGCCGGGATCGGCCAGACCGAGTTCTCCAAGGAATCCGGGCGCAGCGAACTGCAATTGGCGTGCGAGGCGGTCAGCGCCGCGCTCGACGACGCGGGCCTGACGCCCAGCGACGTCGACGGCATGGTCACCTTCACGATGGACTCGAGCGACGAGATCGACATCGCCCGGAATGTGGGCATCGGTGACCTCAGCTTCTTTTCCCGGGTGCATCACGGCGGCGGCGCGGCGGCCGGCACGGTAGTGCACGCGGCCATGGCCGTCGCGACGGGCGTCGCCGATGTGGTGGTGTGCTGGCGCGCCTTCAACGAACGCTCCGGGTTCCGGTTCGGCGGCAGCGGACGCAGCATGGCGGAGACCCCGCTGTTCATGGCGCACTACGCGCCATTCGGATTGCTCACTCCCGCAGCGTGGGTCGCAATGCACGCGCAGCGCTACATGTCGACCTATGGTGTCACCAACGAGGACTTCGGCCGCATCGCCGTCGTCGATCGCAAACATGCCGCCACAAACCCAGACGCGTGGTTCTACCAACGGCCGATCACGTTGGAAGACCACCAGAATTCCCGCTGGATCGTCGAACCCGTACTGCGACTGCTGGATTGCTGTCAGGAGAGCGACGGCGGAGTCGCCCTGGTGGTGACCAGCGCCGAACGCGCCCGCGACCTGAAGCAACCGCCGGCGATCATCAGTGCCGCCGCGCAGGGCGCGGCCGCCAACGGCGAAATGATGACCAGCTACTACCGCAACGACATCACCGGGCTCCCGGAGATGGGGGTGGTCGCCGACCGGCTGTGGCGTGACTCGGGCCTCAAACCCCAAGACATCCAAACAGCCTTCATCTACGACCATTTCACGCCCTTCGTGTTCACCCAGCTCGAAGAACTCGGGTTCTGCGGGCGCGGCGAGGCCAAGGACTTCGCCACCGTCGAGCGGCTGTCGCTGGGCGGCGAATTCCCGATCAACACCAATGGCGGGCTGCTCGGCGAGGCCTACATCCACGGGATGAACGGCATCACCGAAGGCGTGCGCCAGATTCGCGGAACGTCGCACAACCAGGTCGACAACGTCGAGCACGTGTTGGTCACGTCCGGCACCGGAGTGCCCACCAGCGGCCTGATTCTCGCGCCGGCTGGGTAAGCGCGCCGTAGAGGGGAGGGACCATGCCAAAGCTCGCACTGTTGACCGCAGTCGGGGGGCCGATCGAGCTTGCCGAGTTTCCACTGTCGGCACCGGCGCCGGGAACCGCCGCGCTGAAACTGCGGATGGCCGGGATCTGCGGATCTGACCTACACATCTACCGCGGCGAGTTGCCGTTGCCGTGTCCGTATGCCATGGGCCACGAGATGGTCGGCGAGATCGCCGAGCTCGGCGAAGGACTGACCAGCGACGCGACCGGTAAACCGCTCGCCGTCGGCGATCGCATTGTGGCGCCGTATTTTTGGTTCTGCGGCGAATGTCATGCCTGCGCACGCGGCCGGTCCCACGCGTGCCAGAACCTGATGGCCGGTGAATACCGCACCCACGAGCAGGCACCGCACTTCGTCGGCGCCTACGGTGAGTACTACTACACCAGCCGCCGGCAACCGCTGTACAAGGTGCCTGAGGACCTTGCCGACGAGGCCGTCGCGCCGCTCAATTGCGCGCTGGCCCAGGTGTTGTTCGCGCTACGCGACGTGCGGATGGGCGACACCGTCGTCATCCAGGGCGCGGGCGGGCTGGGCATCAACGCCGCTGCCGTCGCGCGTACCGCGGGCGCCTCCGCGGTCATCGTCATCGACAAGATCGCTGAACGCCTCGATGTGGCAGCCGATTTCGGCGCCACACATTGCATCGACGCGAGTGATATCTCGACCGTCGAAGTCGCCGAGCGGGTCCGGGCACTCACCGACGGCATCGGAGCCGACTGGGTGCTCGAGGTCGTCGGTGTGCCGGGCGTCATTCCCGACGGCGTCACATTCCTGAACAACAGCGGCACGCTGCTCGAGGTCGGCAATGTCGGGATGGGACGTACCTTCGAGCTCGACCCGAGCGCGCTGGTCTACGGCAACAAGTCGATCCGGGGCGTGATGTTGTACGACCCCGTCACGCTGGCGATCGGTCTGTCCTTCTTGCAGCACAGCAGTTTTCCGTTCAGCCGGCTGATGCCCAAGCCGTTTCATCTGGCCGATATCAACGATGCGTTTGCCTCGGCGGACGCCGGCCTGGTTCCCCGAGGGGCGTTGGTCCCATGACACAGGCTTCCGCGTTGACGCAGACAACCGATACCCGCGACCTCATCGTCGACTCCGCATTCTCGTGTTTCGGCAAGCAGGGTTTGCAAAAAGCGACGATCGTCGACATCGCCAAACGGGCCGGGGTGTCGCGTAGCACCATCTACGAGTACTTCAGCGACAAGGCCGCCATCGTGGAGGCATGCGCCGAGCACGCCTCGGAGCGGTTCTATCGCGAGATGACGAAGGCGATGGACCGGGGCGGCACCCTCGAGGACAAGCTGTGCTCGGCGGCGGTATTCGTGACGCAGGCGCGCCGGGTCATCTCCGCGGAGAAGTACTTTGACGAAGACGCGGTCAGCCTGCTGCTGACCAAGGATGCCGCCGTGCTGCTGCGTGAATGCGTGGACTTCCTTGCGCCCTATCTGTCCGCGGCCAGGCTGACCGGCGAGGTCCGCAAAGATCTCGATATCGAAGCCGCCGGTGAATGGTTCGCGCGGATTCTGTTCTCGTTGTTCAGCACACCGTCGCCGATCCGGGATATGGACAACCCCGACGTCGTCACCGAGTTCGTCTGCGCGCACGTGGTGCGCGGGTTCGCCAGCGAGCGCCCGCGGCCGCGACGGGCTCAGTGACCGGTGTGTGCGCACACTCAAAGCCCGGAGCGCACACTCAACACTCAGTGGCCGCGTTGCGCGAGTGCCCGCAGGAAGAACGTCAGGTTGGCGGGGCGTTCGGCCAGCCTGCGCATGAAGTATCCGTACCACTGCGTGCCGAAGGGCACATACGTCCGCACCTGATTGCCGGCTTCGGCCAGTCGGCGCTGTTCGTCGTCGCGGATGCCGTACAGCATCTGATACTCGAAACTGCCGGTGCCACGGCCTGATTCGCTGAGGACAGCCGGCACCGCCCCGATGATCGCGGGATCGTGCGAGGCCACCATCGGATAACCCGACCCGGCCATCAACACCCGCAGGCAGGCCAGATACGAGTCGGTGACCTCGTCGCGGTCCCGATGGGCCACCGATGCCGGTTCGTCGTAGGCGCCCTTGCACAGCCGGATCCGGGCACCAGAGGCGGCGAATTCCTCGCAGTCGCCCAGTGTGCGCTTCAGATAGGCCTGTAAAACCGTACCCAACCAAGGAAATTCGGCCCGCAGGTCACGCACGATGCACAGCGTCGAATCGGTCGTGGTGTGGTTTTCGGCGTCCACCGTCACCCACACACCGGCCCGCCCGGCAGCATCGCAGATCGACCACGCGTTCTCCCGGGCGATCTTCTCGCCGCCGCGCCGCAGCGATTGCCCCAGCGCCGACAGTTTGACCGACACCTCCAGCGGCCGGACGCCGCCGGCAGGATCGCCGAGGCGCCCCAGGTTCTCGATCAGGTCCAGGTAGGTCTGCACGGCCGCATCGGCGTCGTCGGCATCGCAGACGTCCTCGCCCAGATAGTCGATGCTGACCAAGCGGCTCGACGCCCGCAGGGCGGCAACGCTATTCAGCGCGGAGCCGATCGTTTCGCCGGGGACGAAGCGGTGCACCACCTTACGGGTGACCGGCAGCCCCTCGGCGGCGCGGCGCAATCCGTGACGCCGGCTGGCGGCCATGATGGCCGGCCGGAGCGTGTTGGCGAATACGCCGGCCATCAGTCGGACCCCATGTGCGGGTAGGTGTGCTGGGTGGCCGGGATGAACGTCTCCTTGATGGTGCGTGCCGACGTCCAGCGCAACAGATTCAGCACCGAACCGGCCTTGTCGTTGGTCCCCGAGCCGCGGGAACCGCCGAACGGCTGGCGCCCGACGACGGCCCCGGTCGGCTTGTCGTTGACGTAGAAGTTGCCGGCCGCGAACCGCAACCGGTCCTGCGCGGTCAGCACGGCCGCCCGGTCGTCGGCGATCACCGCGCCGGTCAGCGCGTAGCGCGACCCGGTGTCGATCACGTCGAGGATGCGTTCGTATTGATCGTCGGGGTAGACGTGCACCGACAGCAGCGGACCGAAGTACTCGGTAGAAAACGCCTCGTCGGTCGGGTCATCGGACAGCAGGACGGTCGGCCGGACGAAATAGCCGACCTTGTTGTCGTATTCACCACCTACCGCGATGGTGACACCGGCCGCGCCTTTGGCCCGCTCGATGGCGTTGACGTTCTTGCTGAACGCCCGCCGGTCGATCAGCGCGCCGCCGTAGTTGGTCAGGTCGGTGATGTCGCCGTAGCTCAGTGCGGCCGTGGCGCCCAGGAAGTCGTCACCCATGTGCTGCCACACCGAATGCGGGATGAATGCCCGTGACGCCGCCGAGCACTTCTGGCCCTGGTAATCGAAAGCCCCGCGAATCAGCGCCGTGCACAACACATCCGGGCGTGCCGAGGCGTGCGCGACCACGAAGTCCTTACCGCCGGTCTCGCCGACCAGACGCGGATAGCTGTGGTAGTGGCTGATATTGGCGCCCACCTGCTGCCACAGATGCTGAAATGTCGCCGTCGATCCGGTGAAGTGAATGCCGGCCAGCCGCGGATCGCTCAGTGCCACATCGGAAACCGCGAAGCCGTCGCCGGTGACCAGGTTGATCACTCCGGGCGGCAGTCCGGCGGCCTCGAGCAGCTGCATGGTCAGATATGCCGACAGCGTCTGGGTGATCGACGGCTTCCACACCACGGTGTTGCCCATCAGTGCGGGCGCCGTCGGCAGGTTGCCGGCGATCGAGGTGAAGTTGAACGGCGTGATCGCGTACACGAAGCCGTCCAGCGGGCGGTACTCGCTGCGGTTCCACTCCCCCGGCCCGCTGACCGGCTGTTGCGCCATGATCTGACGGGCGAAGGCCACGTTGAACCGCCAGAAATCGATTTGCTCGCAAGGAGAATCGATCTCGGCCTGGTAGACGGACTTGGATTGGCCGAGCATCGTCGCGGCGGCGATCTTCTCCCGCCACGGACCCGCCAGTAGGTCGGCGGCCCGCAGGAACACCGCGGCGCGCTCGTCGAAAGGCATGGCCGCCCAGTCGTTCTTCGTGGCCATCGCGGCCTCGATGGCCGCCGTCGCGTCGGCGTGCCCGGCGTTGGTCAGGGTGCCGAGCGTCGCGGCGTGCCGGTGCGGCTGGACGACATCGATGCGCTCACCGTCGCCCATCCGGTGTTTACCGCCGATGACATGCGGGAGTTCGATCGGATGGTCGGCCAGCTCGGCGAGTTCGGCACGCAGGCGGGCGCGTTCCGGCGAGTGCGGGGCGTAGTCGTGGACCGGCTCGTTGACCGGTGTTGGCACCTGGGTGATCGCATCCATGGTGTCAGGATCCTCGGCGCCGCCCCACATACTGTTAGCTGATCGGACAAGATCAGCCGGGCCTTGTAGTAAAATCGGACAACATGCGGGTGCCTGGTGTCGGACTGGGCCAGCTGCTGCTGGCGCTGGATGCGACGCTGGTCAGCCTGGTGGACGCCCCGCGCGGCCTGGACCTGCCGGTGGGGTCGGCGGCGCTGATCGATTCCGACGACGTCCGCCTGGGCCTGGCGGCGGCCGCCGGGTCGGCCGATGTGTTCTTCCTGCTCGGCGTCGACGACGACGAGGCGCTGCGATGGATCGACAAGCAGGCCCGCGAGCGCGCCCCGGTGGCGATCTTCGCCAAGGAGCCGTCGCACACACTGGTGACCAAAGCCGTCGCGGTCGGGTCGGCGGTGGTGGCCGTGGAGCCGCAGGCCCGCTGGGAGCGGATCTACCAATTGGTCAACCACGTCTTGGAACACCACGGTGATCGCGCCGATCCGATGGAAGACTCCGGCACCGATCTGTTCGGCTTGGCGCAGTCGCTGGCCGACCGCATCCACGGCATGGTCAGCATCGAAAACGCGCAGTCGCACGTACTCGCCTACTCGGCCTCGAACGACGAAGCCGACGAACTGCGCCGGCTTTCCATCCTGGGGCGGGCCGGGCCGCCCGAGCATCTCGAGTGGATCGGCCAATGGGGCATTTTCGACGCGCTGCGGGCCAGCGGCGAGGTGGTCCGGGTCGCCGAGCGTCCGGAGTTGCGCCTGCGTCCGCGGCTGGCGATCGGCATCTATCAGCCGCCGGCCGGGCCGCGCCGACCGCCGGTGTTCGCCGGCACCATCTGGGTGCAGCAGGGGTCGACGCCGCTGGCCGATGACGCCGAGGAGATCTTGCGCGGTGCGGCGGTGCTGGCCGCCCGGATCATGTTCCGGCTGGCGGCCCGGCCGTCAACGCATGCGCGACGGGTGCAACAACTGCTCGGCCTCACCGACCGCGAACCGGCCGACGTGGCGGGGATCGCCCGCGAGCTGGGCCTGGCTGCCGACGGTACCGCCGCGCTGATCGCCTGGGACACGACGGACACCGGGTCCCGTCACACAAGGCTGACGGACGTCTTGGCGTTGAGCGCCAGCGCTTTTCGCCGGGATGCTGAGATCGCATCCGATGGCTCGCGCATCTATGTGTTGCTGCCCCAGACCTCGGCGGCGCGGTCGGTCACCTCGTGGGTCCGCGGCACGATCAGCGCATTGCGCACCGAACTCGGGGTCGAGCTGCGGGCCGCCATCGCCGCGCCGGTCGCCGGTTTGTCCGGCGTCGCCGCCGCGCGCAGCGAGGTCGACCGCGTGCTCGATAGCGCTGAGCGACACCCGATTTCGATCGGGCAAGTGACCTCGCTGGACGAGGCACGAACCACCGTCCTGCTCGACGAGATCGTCACGATGGTCGGCTCCGACGAGCGGTTGGTCGATCCGCGGATACGCGACCTGCGGGCGCAGGACCCTGTGCTGGCGCAGACTCTTCGGGTTTACCTGGACAGCTTCGGCGACATCGCGGCGGCCGCGCAGTGGTTGCGGGTGCATCCCAACACGGTTCGCTATCGACTGCGCCGGATCGAGAAGCTGCTGTCGACCTCACTGGGCGATCCCGAAGTGCGGCTGCTGTTCTCCCTTGGGCTGCGGGTGCTGGAACGCCCGGCGTAGAGCCACGGCGATGGGGGTCTAAAGGCACTCTGAGCGCCACTGCCGTCGGCTACCAAGGCACCGCACCCTCACCCGGCAAGAAAAATCTGGCAGCGCGGGTTAGCGTAGTGCTACAAAGCCGGCCCCGCTGTAACCAGCAGCGTCAGAGTGCCGTCGTCTTCCAGAGAAAAGGAATCCCAACATGAAGACGAGAGTCTTGAGGGCCACGGTCGGCGCTGCAGCGACAGCCTTGGCCGCTGGTGTCATGTGGAGCGCACCATCGGCCTCGGCTGGCACCGACTTTTGCAATACGCTTCCCAAACCCCAGCAAGTTCACGAGTGCAACTGCGGCTTCGACTTCGCACCGGGTAGTCCGGAGCTGCAAGATTGCATGGCGGGTAAAGCAGTTGCGCCTCCTCCCACGCAACCTTAGTTAGATCGCTGGAATCGACAAGCAAGCGAAAGCGCTTGAGGCACAACGACTGCCGCCCCGGCAACCAGACCCCGGATCGGTTTTTGGCGAGCTTTGTCGTGTGCGGTGTCGTGCTTTGTCCACAGTCGGGCGTTTATCCACAACGGCGTGTTTCGGCAGTGCGGCCGCCAGCGGCCATCACTAGAATCGAATGCATGTTCGAATGCGCGGACGACGCCGCGGTGGTTTCCGCAATCGCCGAATTCGCCCGGGCCGAGGCGGCGGCCGCGGCGCGCCGATTGCAGGCCATCGCCGAGTTGGTGCGCCGTCACGCTGATGAACCCGATGCCCACGACCGCTGGTCGTGCGATAACTGGGATGCGGTGGCCGCCGAAGTGGCCGCCGCCCAAGGGATCAGCCATGGCATAGCATCGGGCCAGATGTATCTGGCGGTGGCCCTGCGCAACCGCCTGCCCCAGGTCGCGGCGCTATTCGCCCAGGGCGCGATCAGCTACCGGCTGGCCGCGGCGATCGTCTGGCACACAGATCTGATCCGCGACGCCGACACCCTGCGGCTGGTCGACACCACACTGGCCCGCGACGCCGCGCGCTTCGGCCCGATATCGGTGACCAAAACCGCCCACGCCATCGATACCATCGTCGACCGCTATGACCCCGGCGCGCTGCGCCGCACCCGCGCCGCGGCCCGTGGCCGCGACGTAGTCATCAGCCCGGCCGACCGCGATTCGGCCACCGCGGCCCTGTGGGGATCGTTGTTCGCTACCGACGCCGCCGTCTTAGACCGGCGGTTAACGCAGATGGCCCACCAGGTGTGCGACGACGATCCACGCACCGTCGCCCAGCGCCGCGCCGACGCCCTGGGTGCCCTGGCCGCCGGCACCGACCACCTCGCCTGCGGATGCCAGAACATCGACTGCCCCGCCGCCATGGATACCGACCCGCGAGCCACCGCCGTGATCGTCCACGTCGTCGCCGACGCGGCGGCAGTGAATGCCCCACCGGACCCACACACCTCGGGGAGCTGCGAGGCGCCGACCTCCGGCACCACACCTCCGGCCGCGGGATTGCCCCCGGCCGTAATCAGCGGCGGCGGCACCGTGCCGGCCCCGATGCTGGCCGAGCTGATCCGCAACGGCGCCATGGTCCGCCCGATACGCCGTCGCGCCGATGAAGCACCCGAACCGGGGTACCGGCCCTCAGCCGAGCTGGAACGCTTCATCCGCTGCCGCGACCTGACCTGCCGGTTTCCCGGCTGCGATCGACCCGCGGAATTCACCGACATCGACCACACCATCCCCTACCCCCTGGGGCCAACCCATCCGTCCAACCTCAAATGCCTGTGCCGAAAACACCACCTGCTGAAAACCTTCTGGAACCGGTGGGCCGATGAACAACAGCCCGACGGCACCATCATCTGGACCTCCCCGAGCGGACACACCTACACCACCCGCCCCGGCAGCCGGCTACTGTTTCCCGCCCTGTGCCAGGCCACCGGCGAACTGCCCACCGCTCCAACAGCCCATCGACCAAGCAGCGACCGCGGCGTCATGATGCCCACCCGCCGCCGAACCCGACAACAAGACCGCACTCGCCGCATCAACACCGAACGCGCACTCAACGACCTTCACGTTGCCGAACGCAACCAACCCCCACCCTTCTAGCGAATTGTCGATTCCGCTGAGCCGCATTAGTTACGCTCAGCGTGTCCCTAAATCTGCGTGTTGCAGCGGATTTCCGTCCGGCTAGGCTTTGCTGGTGGCAGTAAATCCGTCGTCCTATTTGGTGCTGGCTTCTCAGCGCAGCGGCAGCACGCTGCTCGTCGAATCGCTGCGCGCGACCGGCGTGGCCGGCGAGCCCCAGGAGTTCTTTCAGTATCTGCCGACCACCAGCCAGTCCCCGCAGCCGCGCGAGTGGTTCGCCAACTTCGACGACAAGTCGATTTTGAGCCTGCTCGATCCGCTGGACGAAGGAAAGCCGGACCTCGCGCCCGCCGAAATCTGGCGCGACTACATCCGCACGGTCGGCAGAACACCGAACGGCGTCTGGGGCGGCAAGCTGATGTGGAATCAGACGCCGCTGCTGCTGGAGCGCGCCAGCGGCCTGCCCCATCGATCGGGCGACGGCCTGCAGTCCGCGATCCGCGACGTCGTCGGTGAGGACCCGCTCCTCGTTTACGTCTATCGGCCCGATGTGGTCTCGCAGGCGGTGTCGTTCTGGCGCGCGGTGCAGACCCGGGTCTGGCGCGGGCGGCCCGACCCGGTCCGCGATGCGCGTGCCACCTATCACGCGGGCGCCATCGCGCACGTCATCACGATGCTGCGCGCCCAGGAACAAGGCTGGCGAAACTGGTTTGCCGAAGAAGACGTCAAGCCGATGGAAATTCCGTATCCGGTGTTGTGGCGCAACCTTACTCAGGTGGTTGGCACCATCCTCGAGGCGTTGGGTCTCGACCCACAGCTGGCGCCCCGACCGGTGCTGGAGCGCCAAGCCGACCAGCGTTCCGACGACTGGGTGGACCGGTACCGGGCGGAGGCCGAAAGAGAGGGGCTACCGACATGACCACCACGACCGAAACCCGCGTCGACGAATTGCGGCTGCTGGAAGCAGAAGCGGTGCACATCATCCGCGAGGTCGTCGCCGAACTCGAGCGGCCCGTCCTGTTGTTTTCGGCCGGCAAGGACTCGATCGTGCTACTCCGTCTGGCGGAGAAGGCATTTCGGCCACTACCGCTGCCGTTCCCGGTGATGCACGTCGACACCGGTCACAACTTCGGCGAGGTCATCGAATTTCGCGACCGCAGAGTCACCGGCCGCGGGCACAATTTGATCGTCGCGTCGGTTCAGGAGTCCATCGACAATGGCCGGGTCCCCGATCCCGGAACCGGCGCGTCACGCAACCGGGCGCAAACGCGCACCCTGCTCGACGCGTTGGAGGCCGGCGGCTTCGACGCGGCCTTCGGCGGTGCCCGCCGCGACGAGGAACGCGCCCGTGCCAAGGAACGCATCCTGAGCTTCCGCGACGAATTCGGACAGTGGGACCCCCGCGCGCAACGCCCCGAGCCCTGGTCGCTGTACAACGGCCGGATCAAGAAGGGTGAGCAGGTGCGGGTGTTCCCGCTCAGCAACTGGACCGAACTGGACGTCTGGCGCTACATCGAGCTGGAAGACCTTGAGATACCGTCCATTTACTACGCACACGAACGCGAGGTATTCGAGCGCGACGGCATTCTGCTGGCGGTGTCGGAGTACGCCAATCCCCACGGCAGTGAAACATCCGCCGTCGAGTGGGTGCGCTACCGCACCGTTGGCGACCTGACCATCACCGGGGCGGTGCGTTCGCGGGCCAGCGACATCGCCCGGGTAATCACCGAGATCTCGGCCGCGACAGTCTCCGAGCGCGGCGAAACGCGAGCTGACGACCGCACGTCGGCCGCCGCAATGGAAGACCGCAAGCGAGAGGGCTACTTCTGATGACGGCCACCGAGAACGCCGCAAAGACCTTGCCCGCCAAGGGCGTTACCCGCCAGCTGCTGCGCATCGCCACCGCGGGTTCGGTCGACGACGGCAAGAGCACCCTGATCGGGCGCCTGCTGCACGACACCGACAGCCTGCCGCTGGATCACCTGGAAGCCGTGACCGACGAGGAAGGCATCGCCGACCTCGCGGCCCTCTCGGACGGTTTGCGCGCCGAACGCGAACAGGGCATCACGATCGACGTCGCCTACCGGTTCTTCTCCACCGCCACGCGAAGCTACATCCTGGCCGATACTCCCGGCCATGAGCGCTACACCCGCAACATGTTCACCGGCGCCTCCAACGCCCACGTGGCCATCCTGCTGGTCGACGCGCGCGCCGGAGTGCTGCGGCAGACCCGCCGGCACGCCCGAATCGCAAAGCTGTTGGGCATCAAGCACTTTGTCGCGACCGTCAACAAGATCGACCTGATCAACTTTGACCAGGCCGGGTTCGCCGACGTGGAGGACCAGCTGCGGCAATTGGCGGCACGGCTGGGCGAGGTCGACATCACGGTGATCCCCATCGCCGCCAAGCACGGCGACAACGTCGTGCGCCGCTCCGACCGCACGCCCTGGTACAGCGGCCCGACCCTGCTCGAGTACCTGGAGAGCATCGAACTTGCCGCGCCGAACGCCCAGCCGTCGCGGCTGCGTCTGCCCGTGCAATGGGTTTCGCGGCCGACCGCCGACGTGCGGCGCCGCTACACCGGACGGCTGGCGGCGGGAACGCTGTCCGTCGGCGACCCGGTGATCTCGCTGCCAGCCGGCACCCGCTCGACGGTGACCGCACTGGACACCCTGGACGACGAGCGCACCACCGGTGTTGCCCCGCTGTCGGTTTCGATCGAGCTGGCCGACGAGATCGATGTGGGCCGCGGCGACGTACTGGTCAGCGGGGCCGACGACGCCGTCCTGCCGGTGCCCGCCCGGGAACTCCACGCGACCGTGTGCTGGTTCGTCGACTCCCCGCTGCGGGCCGGTGACCGGCTGGCGCTCAAACAAACCAGCAAGACCGTTCGGGCCACCGTGCAAGAACTGCACTCGCGGCTGGATCCCGAGACGCTCGAGGAGCTCGATCAGCCAGTTGAGCTGGTGCTCAACGACATCGGCACCGTGACCCTGCGGACCAGCTCGGTCGTGATCGCCGACAGCTACACCGACAACCGAGACAGCGGCGCGTTCATCCTGATCGACGAGACCACCAACGACACCGTCGGTGCCGGCACCATCATCGAGGCCCGAGAGGTCAAGCCCGGCACCCACCCGCGCACCGACATCCGCTGGCATCCCTCGGCACTGGACCGTGGCCATCGGTGGCACGCCACCGGACAGGCCGGGGCAACAATCTGGTTCACCGGCCTGCCCGCATCCGGCAAGTCGACGGTCGCGGTGGCCGTGGAGCGGGCCCTCGTCGAATCCGGCCGGGTGGCCTATCTGCTGGACGGCGACAACCTGCGTCATGGCCTGTCGGACGATTTGGGCTTCTCCCCCGGCGATCGCACCGAAAACATCAGACGTGTCGGCCATTTGACTCGGCTGCTGGCCGACGCGGGCGTGGTCGCGCTGGCCTCGCTGGTGTCGCCGCTCAAGTCGGATCGCGAGACCGCCCGAGCACTCAACGACGCCGCCAAGCTGCCGTTCATCGAGGTGCATGTCGCCACCTCACTGGACGAATGCGAAAGACGGGACCCCAAAGGCCTTTACGCACGGGCGCGCAGGGGTGACCTCAAGGGCCTGACCGGTGTCGACGCGCCTTACGAACCACCGGAGAACCCGGACCTCGTGCTCGACACCTCCGGCGCCAACATCGACGATCTCGCCGCTGCGGTCATCGCGCTACTCGACGAGCGCAGCCCACAACGGCCCGCTACCTAGATTCTCTGCGATCTAATCACTTGGTCTGCGGCACCGGAATCGAGCCGCTAGAAACGCTGGACGAACCGACCTTCGCCGGCGTCGGTCTCAACACCGATTTACGCCAAATCGCGCGCACCGGATGGCGCCCGCTCGTTGTGGCTGTGATAGGACTCACAGTCGGCGCCGCGGTCTCGCTGGGCATCGTCCTGCTGACGTCGCGCGTATTCCATTGGGGCGTAAGCATCTAGCGAGAGCATCACGCGAGGCGCAACACGCCGGTCTGCGGGCAAGACGGTAACGTGACGCCCATGCAGAACTCGTCCGTCGTTACCCTGCTGCGCGAATTCACCCGGTCGGACGCCTAAGCGCCGAACCCTGATATGTGGATCACCCTGCTGGTAATGGCCTTCGCCATGAGCGTCGAGCCGTTCCGGATCGGCATGACGGTGCTGATGCTGAACCGACCCAGACCGATGCTGCAGCTATTCGCATTCCTCTGCGGAGGCTTTGCGATGGGCATGGGCGTGGGCCTGTCCGTCGTGTTCGGACTTCAGCGCAGGCTGCTCAGTTCGTCGCACATCACGTTGCCGAAACTTCAGATCCTGATCGGCGGGACGGCGGTGGTTGTCGCCGTAGCGCTGAGTGCGCAGGTCGTGCTCATGGACAAGGTCGGGCGCTTCAAACCCCGAACCGCGGACGAGTCGGACGTCCGCGAACATCACGGCTTGGGCAGGTTTTCGAGACGGCTACTGCACGGGCGTTCGCTGTGGGTGGCGGGGGTGGCCGGTCTCGGGATCGCGCTGCCATCCGTGGATTATCTGGCGGCGCTGGCCGCGATCGTGGCCTCCGGGACTGCCGCCATGACACAGTTCGGCGCGCTGCTGATGTTTCACGTAGTGGCGTTCGCGCTTGTGGAGATCCCGCTCCTGGCCTACCTGCTGGCGCCCCGGCAGACGCGCGCCTGGATGGTCGCGCTGCAAATCTGGATCCGGTCACGCAGGCGCGTCGAGGTCGCCAGCTTGTTGGCCGCGGCGGGGTGTGTGCTGGTATTCATCGGTATGCGAAGTCTTTAAGCGTCCCGAGGGCGCATCACGCCGCTGAGAGATCCTCGCTCGGCACCTCCAGCGCTTCCTTGGCAGTGTCGGATTTCAGCAGCGGCCAGCCCCTGCGCAGAACATAGTCGAGCCACGCGCCGGCGAACTGCGAAGTGAGCACCGCCGCGACCACAAGCGTGGTGTAGAACTTTGAACTGATGATGCCGGCGTCGAAAGCGACGCTGGCCAGCACGATGCCCGGGCCGCCGCGGGCGTTGGTGGTGATAGCGAGGTTGATCAGGTCAAGCCGTCGGAAACCGGCGAACCGCCCCGCGAGCGAAACCGACATCACCTTGATCGCGCAGGTGCCGATGATGAAGATGGTGATCATCGGCAACGACACACCGCGGATGAGGTCCAGCTTCAGCCCGACGACGGCGAAGTAGACCGGAATGAAGAACGCGAAGGAAACCTTGCTGATCGCCTCGACCGAGTCGGCGAAGATCCTGCGCTTGCGATGCACAACGGCGAAACCTGCCAGGAACGCTGCGAACACAAGGTTGACGTCTAACGCCCCCGCGACCGCGCAGTAGGCGAGCAGGATCGCGATGACGTAGCCGGTGGGCGACTGCTGCGCAAAAGCGTTCCAGCGAGCCGTGTTGATGCGCTTGATGATTCGCGGAGCGATCGTGAGCCCAACCGCGAAATAGGCCACCGTCGCGAAAAGATGCCAAAACATCTGCCACGGATGCAGCGTCGTTTTGCTGGCGATTGCGGTCGCGACGGCCAGCGCAAGCCATAGAACGATGTCCTCGAGCACGGCCACGCCAAGGACGAGCCGCGCGAACCGGGTGTGCAGGATCTTCAGGTCAGCGAAGATCTTCGAGACCACCGGCACCGATGTGACGGCGACACCAACCGCCAGAATGATGATGAGCGACAAGCGATTACCGTGCGGACCCGCCATGCTTGGGCTGATCAGATGCGGCCCGAACACCAGCCCCAGCAGAAATGGCGTACCAGTGCCCACGATGATGAGCCAACTCACAGCGCGGCGCTCGCCGCGCCCGAAAAGCTGCTGCATCTCAGCGCCGGACAGAAACATCAGCAGTAGCAGGCCCAGCCAATAGACGAAGGTCAGGATGTGGCCCGAGTGCCTGGCACTGTCGAAAGTGTGCGCCATAAAAGGCAGTCGACCGAGAAGTGCCGGACCCAGGAGGACGCCGGCCAGGATTTCGCCCACCACTTTCGGTTGACGGAGCTTGATGAATAGATAGCCCAGCAACTGAGCCAGGCCGACGAGCAGAAGCAAAACGAAGATAATCGCGGTCAATTGCGCATTGGACACTGCACACTCCTTACACTAACGAGGCATTGTCGCTGCCGGCCCTTGGCCGAGAATCCAGCGGCGATAGAACAGAAAAGCGAGCGTCAGGGCGACGGTGCCGATGCTCACGGAGACCGGGTATCGAATCCCGGGCGAATGGATGATGAGCGGAAGAAGCCCGACCGCCAGCGCGGGCGGCATGTGAATCTTCAAGACACGCAGCACAATAATGCCGAAAACCATGCCGAAGCCGGCCACAATACTGTCAATTCCCAGCACGCGGACGGCGAGCAATCCCGCAGCCGATGTCAGGAGGCATGCGACGGGAAGAGTCAATGGCTTTCCAGCCCAGGGACACGAAGTGGGATGGGCGAACATCTCGTAGGCCATCACAATGAGGGGCGGAAACAAGATAAACCGAAGCCCGGATGCCGCGGCGCAAGAGCCCATCACCGCCAAAAAGAGGAAGAAAGGTATTACCCATTTCTTTCCGGTAGGCGGTGTTTCGAGGGCGTCATCGACGTCCTTATCCGAAACATCAAGGGGCGCTCGGTATTTACGTCGGTAGCGGCTTCGCCACAGCAACAGAACGCCGCTCAAAGCGACGAGGCCGAGCCCTATGGAGACGGGATAGAGCCAGGTTTTGATGCCCAAGACGAGTGGCAGTACGCCAGCCGAGATCGCCGGGGCGATATTCGACTTGAGCACCACAAGAAGGACCAGGCACACGGTGACGACGAGCACGATGGTCAGCGCGTGATACGGGAATTCTTGGGTAATCCAGGTACCCGCGGCCGCCCCTAGCGCCGGCGTCAGCACAAGTCGTACCGGCTGACTCGCCCACTTTCCCCACGGTCGGGTCAACACATCATGTGACATCGCACCGAGTTCGGGGAAGAGCAAGTAATACCAGCCGCTAGCCTGCGCCGCCGCCGCGATCGCCACCATGTAGGCGAGAGCGACGCCGTCCATGAACAGGCGATCACGCGGTACCAGAGCTCGATCTGCCATAGACGCTGGGTCCTTGATTGAGTCGCGGGACTTCGCTCGGATGCGAAGTCCCGCGACGCTGCACTCGTTACGGGTTGATCAGCTCGTCGACGAGGTTTCGCCGGTCTCGAGCCAGTGCGCGCACTCCGCGCCCAACTTTTCGAGGGCAAGCCGGTCGAATCGCTCAACTTGCGCGGGAGTCAACTCGGTACGGTGGTCGCGCTTTAGCCCCTTGTGGAAGAAGGCCTTAGCGCTGGACATGTGAGCTCCGCCAAATGGCGCCATCTTCTCCGCCCTGGCGCTCATGTAGTCGAACGAGCAATGTTCGACGATGGTGTCCATCCGCAGCGATGCGGGATCGATGGAGAAAAACTTTGCGAGACGGGCGATTTGGCCGGGCAGATCCCGCTTCAGCTGCCCGTAATGCAGAAGCAGGACGTTCGGCTCGTCCCGAAGCGTCCACCACGACGTCATGATGTCAAGGAGATCGCAGCACTCACACCCGTTGGTGTCGAGCCACTGATCGAAGAACGTCTGCATATCCTCAGGAATCACCAGAGGGGTGGAGTCGCCGGACCACTCGGCATGAATCTTGTTGATCGTCGCCATCGTCGACGCCGAGAAGTTGTAGAGATAATTGTGAAAGCTGATCCCGAGGTCCTTGCCGTTCCTACCCACGAATACATACCGGGCCTCGGGAGCGATCGGCAGGGCGTCCGCGGGCAGATGCGATTTCATTACCCGCCGCGACCCGGCTTCGCGCTGCTCCTTCAACACGCTGAGCATCCCGGGGTGATCACCCCAGCTCGAATCGAGCCACGGGGACGTATCCGAAAGTCCGCCCGCCACATCCTCGCCGTTGTGCAGTATTTGCTGGACAATCCGTTGCGTCCAAGTGGTACCGGCCTTGAATGGGTCGGCAACAACAATGTCTCCGTCCACGAACCCGCCCTGGGATAGGAAATCTTCCCACACCATCGAGTTGGACAGATAGTCTCTGAGCACTTTGGTCGGAGCGAGTAATTGATTATTCACAGTTCGATGCCTTCCTTTTGATCGAGAAACCGCAGATTTCCGTTGTGGAAACAAATCTTGAAAACTTCGATCCTCCCTTCCCTAGGGCGTTTTCGGTCGTTAAAGCTATTGTTTTGGCTACGGTCCGGCGGTGCCTGACATTCGTCATGGGTCGCAGTAGGCTTCCTGCCTTCGAAGCCCTGGCCCCCGATGCCCGCCTCGCGCCTAGCTGCAATTAGTTTAACTCACCATGATTATTATTCTGGGGCGACAACCTTATAACTAGCTGTGTTTTACTTGGATGATTGCTGTTTTTTTGGAGATGAGTTGTGCTCAGCAACCAAAGACGCGCTTTTAGCGCACACTTTCAAATTATGACGGATCGGGCATTGTTCGGAATATGTTCAGCTCGTATTTGCATTTGACCGTTGATCACAAAAACGGTGGCCCAAGCGCCATGTGACGCCGGTTTAATTCTCTATCCCCGATCGCAGATGAAGAATTCGGTTAAGGCCAGCGAGAGAACTCCTCATTCATTGGACCGCCGATTCGGCCTTTCGCGGCCTCGCCGCTGCAAATTCCTGGGCTTCCCCGCCACCGTTCGGTGTTAACGGTTGCCGCGACGTGGGGATGGAAACATGTGCGCTGTGGGGCCGCACGTAGCGGAACCAGACCAGCAGCGCCGCGCAGACGTAGCAGGCCAGGAAGGTCCAGAATGCCGGCGTCTCGGTCCCGGTCGTGTCATAGGACTGCCGCAGCGCCAAGTCGATCCCCACCCCGCCGAGTGCGCCGAAAGCACCGGCGAATCCGATCAGCCCTGCCGACCTGACGCGTGCCCAGTCACGGCGCTCAGCATCGGCGACGTTCAGCGCAAGGCCGCGCGCTTCAAAGACCGATGGAATCAGCTTGTACACCGCCCCCTTGGCTGCGCCGCAGAAGACGAACAACGCGATGAACCCGATGATGTAGCCGAGCGTCGTGTCGATCGTCACAAAGCCGCCGCGGCCATGGCTGAGGTCGTCGTGTGTGCTGACGCCGACCAGGAAGCTGCCGGCCAGGATCGCTCCGACGAAAACGGTTAACGTGACGGGACCACCGCCGAAGCGGTCACTGATTTTCCCGCCGACTATCCGCGCCAACGACCCCAACAATGGGCCGATGAAAGCAACCTCGGCGGCGTGCAGCGATGCCGAGGCGTGGCTCTCCCCGCCGGCCACGAAGTTATGCAGCAACACTTGGCCAAACGCGAACGCGAATCCGAGGAACGAGCCTGAGGCGCACATATAGAAAAACGAGATTGCCCAGGTGTCGGGCACCGAGAGGATCGATCGCAAATTGGCTATCGAGATGCCGGCACGGTGTGCGACGACGTTATTCATGAAAAGCGCAGCGCCGGCACTGCCGACGGCCAGCAATACCAGGTAGATGGCGCACACCCAGTATGGCGCCTGGTGGCCCGCGGTGGCCAGCACCACCAGTCCGACCGCTTGGATACCCGCCGACCCTAGATTGGCCATCCCCCCGGTCAGCCCGAGAGTAAAGCCCTTGAGCCGCTGCGGGAACAAGCCGTCGATCTTCGCCAGCGAGGCCGAGTAATTCCCGCCACCCAATCCGGTCAACGCGGCACACACCAAGTATGGCCACAGCGGCAACCCGGGGTGGGCCAGCAGGATCATGGCCCCGACGGTGGGTATCAACAGCACCAGCGACGAAAAGACCGTCCAGTTGCGGCCGCCGAACCAGTTGGCGGCTATCGAATAGGGGATACGTGCGAGAGCTCCTACTAAGGACGCGGTAGCGCCCACCAGCAGTTTGTCGCCGGTTGAAAACCCGTAGACGGACTGCGGCATGAACAGCACCATCACCGACCAGAGATACCAAATCGAAAACGCGATATGGACATTCACGACATGCCAGATCAGGTTGCGGCGAGCAATGACGCGGTTTCCCGCGTGCCAGGCCGTGCCGTCTTCCGGGTCCCAAACCGCGATCCGATGCGAACGCGCCACGCGACATCCACCTTTCACAGCCGATGTTGGCGTGACCGTCGAGTCGCCCTGGCCACCTAACGACTCGGTTTGCATTGGGTTCGTTAGCAATTAAGCACCCGCCGAACGCACAAGGTTGGTGCTGTTGGCCTTTCGTCGATCGGTACACGGGGATCAGCGAAAGCCACGGTGCACATCGCCGAAAGCTGAACGGCCACTTATCGATCCTCCCCGCGTCACATCTGGCTGCACAATTGGCCAGCCAAATACTGATCTGTTCCGCAGGGACCGTTGGCCCGTCAACAGCGACGCGCGGTTATGGCGAGCCCCACCGCCATGGACGCTGACAGTCTGGGTATCCATCCCGGCAACGCAACTTCACTGCCCGACAGTCAAACCCGAAGCGCCCGCGTTCGACAACTCGACATTGCGGATGCACAGGACACTTCCAGCTGACTTCATCAATACGTCCAGACTTCTCGCTGCGGCTCAAGCCATAGGGCGAGTGCGCCCGCTTCGGATTTCGACGCAGGCCTATTGGAAGGCGGCCCTGTAATCGATTGGCAGGCAAAACAAGTCCGTTGGTACCGTCGGTGACCCGTAAGCCATACCAATCGCAGCTACAGTCCCCCGGCCGCAAGAGTTTCTCTCGATTTTCGGCGAGCCGCTAGGTACTCACCAGGACTCGAATCCATACGGTTAACTGGAAATCGCGGCGAAGTCAGCTGGAAATCTGCTGTACATCCCAATTCTAGGTTGTCGAACGCTCGCATTTCGGGTTTGACTGTCGGGCAGTGACGATGCGTTGCCGGGTGGAAACAGGATGGATGGCAACGCTCGATGGCGGTGGGGCTCGCCATAATCGCGCGTCATTGTCGACGGCCAACGGTCCCAGCGGAACAAATGAGTAGTTGCTGGCCAGTAGTGCAGCCGTGTGTGACGCGGAGGATCAGCGTCGTCGCGGCGTCGAGCGCACCAGCCACTTGACCCCCGAGCCATCCAGGGAACTCGCTGGGGCAGCTCGCCGGGTGAGACCGGCCGCCGGAGGTGAAAGTCAGATGCTGGATTACGGGACACTGCCGCCCGAGGTCAACTCCGCCAGGATGTATTCGGGTCCGGGCGCGGGGTCGATGATCGCGGCTGCCGCTGCCTGGGACGTACTAGCCAACGGGTTGGAGTCGGTCGCGCGAGGGTACTCGTCGGTGATCGCGCAGTTGCACGGCGAGACCTGGTCCGGCGGTGCGTCAGAAGCGATGGCTACCGCGGTAGCACCGTATGCGGCGTGGGCCATGCTGGCGGGGGCGCAGGCTGAGGAAACCGCCAGTAAGGCCCGCGCGGCAGCGGCTGCTTACGAGACGGCATTCACCGCAACGGTGCCGCCAACGCTGGTGACGGCGAATCGGATCCACGTGGCGAACCTGATCGCGACCAACATTTTCGGGCAGAACACCCCGATGATCGGGGAGACCGAGGCTGCCTATGAAGCGATGTGGGCACAGGATGCCGCGGCGATGTACACCTATGCGGTGTCAGCCTCGGCTGCGACTTCGCTGAGGCAGTTCAACGAGCCACCACAGACCACCAACGCCGCCGGGCAATCGGCCCAAGCCTCCGCGGTGACCCAGGCCGTGAGCACCTCAACCGCCGGCCAATCTCGATCGACTCTGTCCCAAGTGATGTCGGCCGTGCCGAAGCAGCTGCAGACCCTCGCGACAACAGGATCTTCGGGATCATCTGCGTCATCGGGGTCTTCGGCGCTCAGCGGCGTCAGTAATTTCAATACCGTCACCTCGCCACTGAATTTCGGCGACGGCATCAGCCGCACGATCACGTCGGGAGGAAGCTTCGGGACGGGGCTTTTCAGATCCAACCTCCAGTCGGTCGGTGACGCCGCCAAGGCGGCCCAAGGCGCTGCCAAGGTGGCCGGCACGGCAGCGGGTTCGGGTGTCGTGCGCGGTCCGACGCTTGCGAGTGCCGGTGGGGCGACGAGGTTGGGAAACTTGTCCGTCCCGCAGAGTTGGGCGACGACAAATCCGCCGGCCACCACTGTCGCTGAGCCGCACTGGCTCTCCGACGCCGAGCTCGACGGCCCGTCTTGGCATGAAGTCCCGGCGACCAACATGTGGAACGGTGCTCCGGCGGCGGGCGCGGGAACCACATCCGGCCTCTTGTCGCGGCCGACGGTCAACAACGTGCTGCGGGTGACACCGCGCCAATTCAAGATGCCGCGCCCTTCCCTCGGCGGATAGTCGGCAATCGCGCCGTTGGGCGCCGACGGTATCGCGTTAGCTGCGCGCTATGGGCTGACGCTTGAGAAAGGAATGTCGATGCTTGATTTCGGGGCGCTACCACCCGAGATCAACTCGGCTAGAATGTATTCCGGTCCAGGCGTGGGACCGTTGCTGGCAGCCGCATCGGCCTGGGATGCACTGGCCGCACAGCTTGAGCTGTTTGCGGCCGGGTATTCCGCAACGCTGTCAGAGCTGCAGAGCCAATGGTTGGGCGGCGCGTCGATCGCAATGGCCGCCGCGCTCGCACCGTACGTGGCATGGGCGACGGCGACAGCGACGCAGGCTGAGCAATCCGCTACCCAGGCCCGCGCCGCGGCGGCCGCCTATGAGACGGCATTCATCGCAACGGTGCCGCCGCCCGTGATCAGCGCCAACCGCATCCGGTTGGCAATACTGGTCGCAACCAATTTCTTCGGTCAGAACACGCCGATGATTGCGGCCACCGAGGCTGAATACGCCGAGATGTGGGCCCAGGATGCGGCTGCCATGTACGGTTATGCCGCGTCGTCGTCGGCCGCGACCGTGCTGACGCCGTTTACCGAGCCGCCACGGACCACGAACACCGGCAACCAATCGTCCCAGGCGACCGCGGTGAGCCAAGCCGTCCATAGCCCGATGGGGCACACTCAGGTAGCGCTGTCGCAGCTGATGCCCGCCCTCTCGCAACAGCTGCAAACCCTCGCATCAGGGGCGCCCACGAACGGGTCGGCTGCGGCATCAACACCGATACTTGCCGCCTTCAGTGACTTCAATACCCTTGTCGCCAGTCCGGCACAACCGGTCTGGTCGACGACCTACGCAGTCTTCGCCGCGGGTCAATTTGGGACAGGGCTCAACCTGGCTAACCTGCAGGTGGCCAAGGCTGCTGTCAAGGCCGCTTCCAGCGGGGCTGCCGCACTGGGATCGGCGGGCAGTCGTGGTCCCGTGCTTGCCAGCGTGAGCCATGCGGCCTCCGTCGGTAAATTGTCCGTCCCGCAGAGCTGGTTGGCGGAGAATTCGGTCGTAGATCCTTGCCACCAGCCACTTCCATTGCCGCAAAACGACTTCCGAGTGCTCCCGGCAGCGAAGACAAGTCCGTCAACCAACACCTTGGGCGCAATGCCGACGGCGCGAACGGGACAGCGCGCCAGCGGCAGCCCCGTGTTGCGCAATGGCCGTCGCACCTTCAAGATGCCGCGTCCTTTCTTCGGCGGTTAGCTGATGGCTTAGGGGTTGGTGCCGGTGGCGGCGGCCGACGCCTTCGGGCTTTGCCGCAGCGGGTCGCGGCGCACATACATTTCGGCGAGGAATTGCTCGACTGCCACCGCGGCGTGTGCCGCGCGGGCCGAGCCGAAGATTTCGAACGCGTGCTGCGCCCAGGGCAACTCGGCGTACACCACGGGCTGGCGGCTGACCTCGCGAAGCCGGGCCGTGAAGCTGCGGGCTTGCTGGACGGGGACCAATGAGTCATTGGTGCCGTGCAGCACGAAAAAGGGTGGGGCATCTTGATGCACGTGGGCGATCGGCGAAGCCGCGCGGAACGGCTCGGCGATCTCCGTGCGACTCAGCTTGAACACGTTCTTGGCCACCATTGCCGCCATCATCGGATGTATCGCGTCACCGGTCGCGGTGAAGTCGTAGACGCCATAGAACGGCACCGCCGCATCCACCCGGGTGTCGGCGTCTTCAAAGCCCGGCTGAAACCGCGGATCGTTCGGGGTGAGTGCGGCCAGCGAAGTCAGGTGCCCGCCGGCCGAACCCCCGGTGATCGCAATCCAGTCCGGGTCGCCGCCGTAGGAGGCGATGTTCTCCTTTGTCCACGCGATCGCGCGCTTGACGTCGACGATGTGGTCGGGCCAGGTGGAGCGCGGGCTGAGTCGGTAGTTGATCGCCACGCAGATCCAGCCCAATTCGGCCAAATGGCTCATCAACGGATGTGCCTGTCCGCGTTTGTTTCCCACCATCCAGGCACCGCCGGGGATCTGCAGCAACACCGGAGCCCGCCCGTTGCGGTCGAGGTCGGGCCGTCGCCAGATGTCGAGGTGGTTGCGCGAACCGCACTCGCCGTAACTGATGTCGCCGTGGTGCGCGTAGTCGCGGTAGATCCGCAGCATGCGGGCGGCGCCGGGCTTCTTCGCGGTCGCTCCGCCGGGTGCGGGCCGCTTCCACAGATCACCCGACTCGGTTCGGCGGTCGGTACCCAAACCCGCGTCGAGCGCGGCGGTCAGCGGCTCGTCGGCCTTGTGCCCGACATGACGCAACCCGAGCAGGCCCAGCCACGAAACTGCCGACAGCAGCCAGCTCAATCGCCGTGTGCGCGGGGGCAACCGGCGCGACAGCGCAGCCAGGGTGGTGAACTGGACACCGAGCATCGCCAGCGGTAGTTCGGAGGCGAATACGCCATAGGCGAATGCGAAAACGGATCCGTATCCGCCCTTGCTCAACGGCCGATATCCATTGGCGGCGAATGCGACACTCAGTATCGACGCCAATGTGGCTCGCAGTCGTTTCACTGCTGTCCTTTCCGTGGAACGCCGGCATGTCATATATGCCGCCCCCACGTTAATGCTCAGGTTGTGTTGGCTTGTGATGGCCCGGCCCTGCCGGCCTGCGCCGGGTCCTCCACTATGTGGTAGGCCGGGTCGACCATCGACATCGGCCTATTGCCGCTCTGCCTGGGCTTGCCGATGATGCGCAACAGCTGACCGGGCTGGATGTCGGCGCCCCCATGCCCGGGACGGAAGGTGACGCTGATCTCGCCGCTGTGGTCGCCGACGACGATCGACCGAAGTGTTCGTCTACCTTGGCTGGTGTCCTCGACCTCGCTGACCCGTCCCTCGAAGGTGGCGCGGTGTCCCGGAATCAGGCCCGCCACGGTGAGCACCGAACGTGACGGGTCGGGATGCTCGTAGGCTTCGACGTCCTGGTCCTCGCCCCGGGCAACCCACGCTCCCAACTTCTCGAGTTCGCGCGCGACCCGTTGCTCGACGCGCTCCGGGTACGCCTCCTCGATCCGCGATTGCACGTCGTAAGGCACGATCGTCGCCGCGGCATCCGGGATCAAACTGACGGCCCGGGCGATCTTGTCGGCGGTACGGTCGTGCAGCAGCCTCCCGAACAGCGGCGCAAACGTTCGGCGTGGCAACAGCACCGTCACGTTGGTATCGCGATGTTCGTCGCGTGCCTTGGCGACAAACACTTGCGCGGCCCGGATGATCCGCCGGTCCGGACAGTCCACAACTCGCAGCCGGGTGTCGAGTTCGAAGTGATCCCAACGTTTCCGGATTTGCGCGGCGAGCGCCGCGTCGACCATGAAGTGCACCGCGATCATTTCGTCGGCCCGCAGTCCCTTGCCGTAGCGAAGCGCTTCGATCACGGCGAGGTCAACCGAGTTCACGAACACGAACACCTTGTGCCGCGCGTACTTCACCATATCGGGCCGGTCGGTGCGGAACATCTCGAGAATGGCGGCCTCCGCCCGATATTCCCGGTTCAGACGTATCAGGATGAACACCAAGATGGGGAAGACCACGACTACCAGCCACGCACCCTCGGTGAACTTCGCCACCGCGAAGATGCCCACCACGACCGTGGACAGGATTCCCGCGGAGAGGTTGATCGCCAGTCGGCGCCGCCAGCCCGGTTCCCGTTGCGTCAGATGGTGTTTGGTCATTCCGTAGCCGGCCATCGAGAATCCGGTGAACACGCCGATCGCGTAGAAGGGAACCAGTGCGTTGACCGAACCGCCGGTCGTCAACAGCAATACCACCGACAGTGCGGTGAGCGCGATGATGCCGTTCGAGAACACCAGGCGGTAACCGCGTTTCATCAGCTGCCGGGGCAGGAAGCGGTCCTCGGCAACGAAACTCGCCAGCGCCGGGAATCCGTTGAAACTGGTATTCGCACCGGTGAACAGGATGGCCGCCGTCGACACCTGGACGAGAACATAGAAGACGTTGCCCACTACCCCTTTGCCAAAGACCGCGCGGGCGACGTCGGATAACACCGATGGATAGCCGGCAACATAGGGGGTGGCGTGGGTGACATGGGCCAGATAGGCCACACCGGCGAGCAAGAAGGCGAGAATGCACGCCATTGCGGTGAGCACCCGACGCGCGTTGAGGCCCTGCGGCTTCTGGAAAACGGTGACGGTATTGGAGATCGCCTCGACTCCCGTCAGCGAAGAACCGCCATTGGCGAACGCACGGAGCAACACCAGAATCGTCGCGCCCATCACCAAGCCGTTGCCCTGATGGACCGGCACCGTTCCGGCGATGTGGGTTGGGTCGTATACCGGCAAATCTCCGAATATTTCGCGGATGACACCGGTCACGATCATCAGGGTGATCATCGCGACGAAGAAGTAAGTCGGCACCGCAAATGGCCGCCCAGCTTCCCGTAATCCGCGCAGGTTGGCGTAGCAAATGAGGAGCACCACGCCGACCGTGATTGTCAGGCTGTAGGGACCCAATGCGGGGATCGCCGACACCACCGCAACCGTTCCCGCCGCCGCCTGCACCGCCACCGTGACGACGTAGTCGATCAGCAGGGCCGCTGCGGCGATCTGAGCGGTCCGGGGCCCGAAGTTCTCCCGGGCGACGATGTAGGACCCGCCTGCCCTGGCGTAGGCCATCACGACCTGCCGATACGATGCGGTCACCAACACCAGAATCACCAAGATGACGCCGGTGATGGGCAGCAACAGCGCAAAAGCCGCCAGCCCGGCCGCCGGCAGCAGTTCGATCAGGATCTGCTCGGTGCCGTAGGCGGTCGACGAGATCGCATCCGGCGAAAGTGCGCCCAGTGCAACGGGATTCGACAGCCTCTCGTCTGCCAGATCATCGGTAATCAACGGCTTTCCCAGAAAGAAGCGCTTGCCTATGTCCTCGATCGACAGCGGGATGCGCAGTTTGCTAGCCGAAGTTGCCACGACGACATTCCTTACCCGAGGGCGGAGCGGTTGGGTAATGCTTTCGATGCATTGTGCCGGTTCGGCGGGTCGGCGGCAGACGCGATGAGGGATTTCTCGCGATCAGTGTGCGGGCGATGCGGTAAGCCGCTGCACCGCGGCGTCGATGCGCTCGTCGGTGGCGGTCAGCGCGACGCGGACGTGGTGCCCGCCGCTGGGGCCGTAGAACTCGCCGGGCGCCACCAGGATGCCCAGGCGGGCCAGCCACCCGACGGTGTCGCGTGACGGCTCGCCGCGGGTAGCCCACAGATACAGCCCGGCCTCGGAATCGTCGATTGCGAGACCCGCCGCGCGCAGGGCCGGCGCCAGGGCGGCCCGGCGCCGGGCGTAGCACTCGCGCTGCACCTTCTCGTGGTCGTCGTCGTCCAGCGCAGCCACCATGGCGGACTGCACGGGTGTCGGCACGATCATTCCGGCATGCTTGCGCACCGCCAGCAGCTCGGCGACCAGGCCGGGATCACCGGCGACGAAGCCGGCCCGGTACCCCGCCAGCGACGAGCTCTTCGACAGCGAATGCACGGCCAGCAATCCGGTGTGGTCGCCGTCGCAGACAGCGGGGTGCAACACGGACAGCGGCTCGGCCTCCCAGCCCAGCCCCAGGTAGCACTCGTCGGACGCCACCACGACACGACGTTCCCGCGCCCACCCCACGACCTTGCGCAGGTGATCGAGGCCCAGTACCCGCCCGGTCGGGTTGCTTGGCGAATTCAGGTAGACCAGCGCCGGCGATTGTGGCCCCAGTTGGGTCAGCGAGTCCGCGCGGACCACCTGCGCACCGGCCAGCCGGGCACCGACGTCATAGGTGGGATAGGCAAGCTCGGGAACCACGACCACGTCCGCGGGGCCAAGGCCCAGCAGGGTCGGTAGCCAGGCGATGAGTTCCTTGGTGCCGATCACCGGCAACACGGCGGACTCGGCGAGCCCGGTGACGCCGAAGCGGCGGCCCAGGGCCGCGACCACGGATGCACGCAGCTCTGCAGTGCCGGCAGTGGCGGGATACCCAGGTGCGGAACTAGCGGCGGCCAGCGCCTCTTGAATCACCGGCGCGACGGGGTCTACCGGGGTTCCGATGGACAGGTCGACGACACCATCCGGATGGGCCCCGGCCAGCGCTTTCGCATCCGCCAGGGTGTCCCAGGGAAATTCCGGCAGGGACGCCGACACAGCAGGCCGGCCCCCCCTGGGCTCCTGCAGCACTGGTCCCCCTCAGTCTCCTTCGCCCTGTGGCGGCAGGTCCTTGACCACTTGCGGGTCATTCTCGGTCATCCCGACCTTGGCCGCACCACCGGGCGAACCCAGCTCAACGAAGAAGTCCGCGTTGATCTGGGTGTATTGGCTCCACTGTTCGGGCACGTCGTCTTCGTAGTAGATCGCTTCGACAGGGCAGACCGGCTCGCAGGCCCCACAGTCCACGCACTCGTCGGGGTGGATGAAAAGCATCCGAGCGCCCTCATAAATGCAGTCGACGGGGCATTCTTCAATACACGCCTTGTCCTTGATGTCGACGCAGGGTTCGGCGATCGTGTACGTCACGGACGACTCCTCAACGTTTTCTCGATGTACTGCTCGGTGTGGGCTGCTGGTTAACTTCGCGCGGCGCTCCCGGCCGCCCGCAAAGCTTTCGGTTACTGATACTAGACGTTGCACATACACGTCAACCAGTGGCACGCCACGATGATTGCCGAGTTTCCATACGGGCAGTCTCGCAGCCGTGCAGGTCGCCGTATCGACCAATGCGAACGCGGCGGCAAGATCGGCGAGCGGTAATTCGCCAGACGATATCCCTGTGTGACGAACGTCACCCACACGGTGATCTGTGGATCGTTACGTTCGGGGCCGGGCTTGCGAATAACTGTGAAACAAAAGAACGCCCGCGGCGGCTGGTAGCCTCGTCTGAGACGGCAGCCGTTAGGGCAGATCACGTAGCCGTCGTTGGCTTTGTCAATCCGGGGAAGGTGTCCAAGCATGATGACGCTGTCGTTAAGCAAACTGGCAGCCGCGGTTGGTGGTGCGGCAGTGGCGTTGAGCGCCGCGGCGGGGGTTGCTTCGGCAGACCCCATGGATCCGATCATCAACACAACCTGCAACTACGGGCAAGTGATGGCGGCACTCAACGCGAATGATCCGGCAACTGCCCAGCAGTTGAACGATTCACCGTTCGCGCAGAACTACATCCGGCAGTTCCTCGCCGCTCCGCCGCCCAAGCGCCAGCAGATGGCTACGCAGATCCAGGGCATGCCGGCGGCCGTGAAGTACTTCAACACGATCCAGCAAGTCGCGGTCGTCTGTAACAACTACTGAGCCGACGGCCCGCTCAGTAACCGCTGAGCAGTAGCCGCAGTCGGCCCAGGGCCTCCGGGCCGACGCGGCTGCAGATTCGCGACGGATCGGCGGGGCGACGCCCCCAGAGCAGCAACACTCGTGCGGCGGCATCGGTTTCCAATGCGGCCGGCCCCCCGGGCGCGGCGAGCCCGATCGTGGTGTGGTCGGTCTGCGCATCGAGCAGGACGTCGTCGGTGCGGCGTTTCCGGTGCGAAGGATGACCTCAAGGATGCGAGTCGCGAACGGTCCAGGCTTCACACCAGGTACCGGTCTCGGGTCGACGCTGTTGCACCGCATCGACAAAAGGCTGCCATTCGGGGAATCGGTCTTGGCCAATGGTCGCGCCGGTGACTCGCTTCACGGCCTCGGGTATGCCCGCGGCCACCGACAACTACGCGGCCAGCGGGCTGTAGTCGGTGGTGCGTTGGCGCGCCGGGCGACCGATCCCCTCGGCGATCGCGGTCAGCTCCGCCACCGTCTTCGCCGATCCGTACTCGGAGCCCGCCATCCGCGAGATCGTCTCCTCCATCAGCGTGCCGCCCAGGTCGTTGGCGCCGCCGTTGAGCATCACCTGGGTGCGCTCGGTTCCGAGCTTGACCCAGCTGGTCTGAATCTGGGAAATGCGGCCGTGCAACATGATTCGCGCCAATGCGTGGACCGCCCGGTTGTCGCGATGGGTGGGCCCGGGACGCGCCGCACCGGCCAGATACAACGGTGAGCTCTGATGCACGAACGGCAATGGCACGAACTCGGTGAAACCACCGGTGCGGTCCTGGATTTCACGCAGCACGTTGAGGTGGCCGACCCAGTGCCGTGGACTGTCGACGTGTCCGTACATCATCGTCGACGACGACCGCAGGCCCACCTCGTGCGCGGTGCCGACGATGTCGATCCACATCGAGGTGGGCAGCTTGCCTTTGGTGAGTACCCAGCGCACTTCGTCGTCGAGGATCTCGGCGGCGGTGCCCGGGATGGTTCCCAGCCCGGCCTCGCGCAGGCTGATCAGCCATTCGCGAACGCTCAACCCGCTCTTGGTCACGCCGTTGGCGATCTCCATCGGGGAAAACGCGTGCACGTGCATCGACGGGACCCGGGCCTTGACGGCGCGCACCAGGTCGGCGTAGCCGGTGACCGGCAACTCGGGGTCGATACCGCCCTGCATACACACCTCGGTCGCACCTTCGACGTGCGCCTCCCAGGCACGGTCGGCGACTTCCTGCGCGGACAGCGAATATGCGTCGGCGTCGCCCTTGCGCTGCGCGAAAGCACAGAACCGGCAGCCGGTGTAGCAGATGTTGGTGAAGTTGATGTTGCGGTTCACCACGAAGGTCACGTCGTCGCCGACCGTGTCGCGGCGCAGTGAATCCGCCAGCGCGGCAACCGCTTCCAATGCCGGGCCGTCGGCCGTGGCCAGGGCCAGGTACTCGTCGTCGGTGCAGCCGGCGGGGTTGCGCTCGGCCGAGCGCAACGCGGCGAGCACGTCGGTGTCGATACGCTCTTGCGCCGCGGCGGCAAGCTCGTGCACATGCGCGCGGATCGATTCCCAGTCCCCGAACGCACTGTCGAGATCGCTGCGCGCCTCGCTGTTGCGGCCCTCGGTGTCGATCGAGGCATTCAGATCGACCCGCCCGGTCGATTGCGCGTCGTCGGGTTCCTGCCAGGACATGCCCACCGGCTTGACGTCGCGCGCCAGCCCGGTCACCGGATCAGCCAGCGCCACAACATGTCCCCGCACCCGCGGGTCGATCCATGCGGCGCCCGCCTGGACGTATTTGGGCTGCGCGGTCAACCGCTGCACCAAGTCGAATCCCGCTTCGGCGGTCACGGCGGCCAGCTCGTCCAAAGCGGGCCAGGGCCGTTCCGGGTTGACATGGTCAGGCGTCAGCGGTGAAACCCCGCCCCAGTCGTCGACTCCCGCGGCGACCAGCGCCAGGCACTCCTCGCGGGACACCAGATTCGGCGGCGCCTGGATGCGCATGCCGGGGCCGAGTACCAACCGCGCCACCGCGATCGTCGCCAGGTAGTCCTCGATGCCGGCATCGGGCACACCGGCCATCGCGGTGTGTTGCTTGGCCCGGAAATTCTGCACGATCACTTCTTGAACATGACCGAATTCCTTGTGCGACTTACGAATCGCATGCAAGGTATCGGCACGTTCGTCCAGCGTCTCCCCGATGCCGACCAGCAGGCCGGTGGTGAACGGAATCGACAACCGGCCGGCATCGGTAAGCGCGCGCAGCCGGACCGCGGGGTCTTTGTCCGGGCTGCCGTAGTGCGCAAGCCCTTTCGTCTCGAAAAGCCGCCGCGACGTCGTCTCGAGCATCATGCCCATCGACGGCGCCACCGGCTTGAGCAGCGACATCTCCGACCAGCTCATCACGCCCGGATTCAGGTGCGGCAACAGCCCGGTTTCCTCCAGCACCCGGATCGCCATCGCGCGCACGTAGGACAGCGTCGAGTCGTACCCGCGCTCACCGAGCCATTCGCGGGCCTCGGGCCAGCGGTCCTCCGGGCGGTCGCCGAGGGTGAATAGTGCCTCCTTGCAACCCAGTTCGGCGCCACGCCGGGCGATGTCGAGGATCTCGTCGGGCTCCATATACATGCCGGCGCCCTGGGCGCGCAGTTTGCCCGGCACGGTGACGAACGTGCAGTAATGGCAGTTGTCCCGGCAGAGATGAGTGACGGGGATGAACACCTTGCGCGAATAGCTGATCTGCAGCCGGCCGCCGGCACCGCGCCGGCCCGCCGATTCCAGACCCGCATCGCGCACCCGCGCCGCGCTCGCACACAAGTCCGCAAGGTCGTCGCCGCGCGCCGTCATCGCCACGGCCGCCTCGTCGACGTTCAGCGCGACGCCGTCGCGAGCCCGGCGCAGCACCCGCCGCAGCGCAGACGCGCTGACCTTGGGCGGAATGACAGGATTTCCCAGAGCGGTGGGCTCTTCGCCCGGAGTCAGCGGCACCTTGGTGTAACTTCCCAACGATCGAATTTCATCCGCGCGTCCCAGCATCTAAATTTCGGCAACCGTAGCGGGTGCCATATGCCCAACATTAGCGCCAGGCCGGTAAGCGTCAGCCGTAGTGGTGGCCGCGCCGGAACATCACCATTACCGGCGGTGTCACCCCGAGCACGATAAGCAGCAGGGCGCCGTAAGCCATCAGCCCACCACCTCCCAAAATGATGTCGTCGGCGGGACCACCCATGCTGATCACCGCCACCGTCAGCAGCCACGTCCACAGCGGCAGCGCCGCCACCCGCGCCGACCGCGTCCATCGGCTGGCGGCCCAGACCAGGGCGGCGTTGACCAGACCACTGATCAATCCGCTGATCGGAAACGGAATCGTGCCGATATAACAAGGCAGCAGCAGAGCCCCGGCTAGTGCGGATAGGACCCCGTCGACGGCCAATAGCGCCAGTACCACGACGCGAATGGCGGGGTCCGTCGCGCCGGCGTCCTCAATGGGCGCGGCGCGTGGCTTGGTTTCGGTCAGGTTGGGACGCTGTCGATATTGGACATGATGGAGCCGATAACCCACTGCAAGCTGTCCAGTCGGTCCTGCCAATGCTGCTGGTTAGGGTCCAGGTCGGGGTCCATACGAATTCCTTCCGTGGCTGCCTGTATCGCAGCCTACCGCGTCGCGGACCCGCCGAGATTGAGTCCCGCGAGCAGATCGGTCTCCCAGCCCCGCCCATCGCGATCCCCAGCGGAGCCGGCGACCAGAACGTAGTGCTCCTCGCCCAGGATCGGCAGCGCCATGTTGTTCGACAGGGCGCAGGCCCGCCCGGTCGGGCCGACGACCACCTGGGTGGCGTGCGCGGTGAGCGCAGCCACCTTGGCGGCCAGCGCATCCGGCGGCGTCGCCACGATGGCGTCGATCTTGTCGTCGGGATACCCGAAGTCGAATTGGTCTTCGGGCGGGATCGCCCACCCCGGCAGCAGATCGCCGCGGTCCAAGGCGTGCCACCCGGCCATGAACGCGTTGAATCCGAGCACCGTCCAGTAGAACTTCGGCACCACCCAGGACTCACCCGGGTAGTCGGCCCCCTCGAGTCCAGGGCCGGCCGCTTCGACCGCGGCGGTGGTGACGGTGTGGGCCCGGATGTGGTCGGGGTGCCCGTACCCGCCGTTGGGGTCGTAGGTGACGACGACGTGCGGGCGTAGCCGGCGAATGATGGCGACCAGCGCCCCGACGGCCTCGCGTTCGTCGGCGTCGACGAACCGTTCGCGGCGCCGCTTCTCGGCGCCCGCCATGCCCGAGTCGCGCCAGCGTCCCGCGCCGCCCAGATAGATGGGTGCACCGATGCCCAGCGCGTGCAATGCCGCGGTCAGTTCACCGATCCGGTAGCCGCCGAGTTGGTCGGCACGATCGGCCGCGAGCTCGGCCCAGCGGTCCCCGATGACTTCGCCCTCCTCGCCAAGCGTGCAGGTTACGACGCTCACCTGAGCCCCGCGCGCGGCGTAGTACGCGATCGTGGCGCCGTTGCTGAGGCTCTCGTCGTCGGGATGTGCGTGGACGAACAACAGCCGCGGAGTCTCAGGCATGGACGCACCCTACCCGCAGCCGAACCGGTAATCTCGGTCGTTGTGTTGCACCAGGGCGCGCCAAATAGGAACGCCGACGGCTACTATCGAGAAATGCCGCAAGCCACCCAAATAGCGCCGACTGGCATCCGCAGCCGCCGGCGCGGCGAGGTGCTCGAACGCGCGCTCTACGAGGCCACGCTGGCCGAGCTGACCGAGGTCGGATACGGCGGACTGACGATGGAAGGAATCGCGGCCCGCGCCCAGACCGGCAAGGCCGCGCTGTACCGGCGCTGGTGCAGCAAGCACGACCTGGTGCACGCCGCACTGGTGTTCGCGCTGCCGTCACTGCCCGAACCGCGGTCCGGGCGCTCAGCGCGCGAGACCCTGCTGAAGGTGTTCACCTCGCACCGCGACGTCTTGGCCGGCAAGACGGCTTTCCCCGGGCTGGACATCATGCACCAGCTGCTGCACGAACCCGAGATGCGCGTCATCTTCGCCGACGCTGTGGTGGCACCCAGGCTGAAGATCATCGATTCGATCCTGCAGGCCGCCGTCGAGGCCGGCGACATCGATCCGGCCACGCTGACCCCGTTGACCGCACGCGTCGGCCCGGCCCTGATCAACCAGCACTTCCTGCTCACCGGCGAACCGCCGAATCGGCGCGAGCTGGCGCTGATCGTCGACACCGTGATCCCGCCGCGAGCGTCCTCGGACGACTGACCTCGCCGCTAGGGTCCGGTTTTCACCCATTGACCGGCATCGCCGACGATGCCGACCGGCACCGCACCCGAAAGGCTGACGTTCTGCACGCTCGGGCCCGCGCCGACGATCGTGGTGTCCTGCAGGATCGGCAACACGGTCGACATGTTCCACAGCCGCGGTTCCACCGCGGTGATCACGTCGTTGATGCTCTTGGTGCCGTCGAGGGCGGCATCGATGTTGGACTGAATGCTGCGGTCACAGATCCCGGTGAGGTTCGACGGCGCCTGCACCAGCGCGCCGGGCTCGGGCGGACGAGTGGGCGCCGTCGGCGTGGGCGTTACCGGGGTGCTGGCCGGCGCGGCCGGTGAGGTCGAGGCGACGGGTGTGGTCGTCGGCGGCGCACTCGCGGTCGGTACCGCTGTCGCCTCCAATGCAGGGCAGCCATAGCGCGACGCCAGCAGCGTCGGCAGGTTTCCGCCGGCCTCATGCCAGCCGACGATGGCGTCCACCTGGTTGTTGGTCAGTGCGTCGCGATACAGCATCACCGGATCCAGCGCCGCCACCGACGCGGCGATGCCGACGTTGCGCAACTGGTCGGCGGCGGTGTTGGCCACCGCCACCGAAGTCGGGTCGTTCGACGCCACCCCGATCGCCAGCGACAGCTGCTTGCCGTCCTTGCTGATCCGGCCGCGGACCACTTCCGGCGGCCCGGTACTCGGCGGTGGGGTGGTGGACTCCGGCGTCGGCGCGCTGTTCTCGACCTGGTAGCCGGCCGCCGAGAACAACGCCAGCGCAGCCTGTTTCGTCATCGCGGGCGGCGCCGTCGGTTCATAGCCGGGGTCGCTGGGTGCCCGGATCTGGGCCTGGTCCAGCGAGATGGTGTTGTCGCTGCCGGCGCCCACGGCGGCGAGCAGGTCGACATCGAGCAGTCCCAAAATCCCCTTACGGACTTGCGCGTCGGCCAGCTGGGGCTGGTTGGCGCGCAGCGTGAGCTGCATGACCCGCGGCGTCATGATCCGGGCGGTCCGCACGTCGGGAATGGCCGACAGCTGAGCGAAAGACGCCGAGCCGCCGTGCACCTGGGCCACCTGGGTGTCGCCGTTGCGTACCGAATCGGCCAGCGCGGCCGGCGCACCGGCCCGGCGGAACTGGATCAGGGCGGGTTTGGCGGGCGGCCCCCAATAGCGGTCGTTGCGGGCGATCAGGATCTCGTCGCGCTGCGGGTCGATGTTTTCCACCCGGAATTGCCCGCCGGTGACCGTCAGCGACTTGACCAGTCCGGCGGCGAAGCCGCCCGGCACATCCTTGACGATGTGCGCCGGCAGCAGATCGCTGAACAGTTCCTTCCACGCCGGATACGGCCGCGCGAAGGTGACTACCGCCTGCTTGCCGCCCTCCAGCGACTGCACGCCGGTGATCAGGTCATAGCCCGCCGGGTCGACCACCCCCGGTTGGGTGACCATTTGATGCCACAGGTACCAGAAGTCGTCGGCGCCGATCGGGGCATTGTCCGTCCACTGCGCCTCGGGCCGGATCTTGTAGGTCACCGTGAACGGGTTCTGGGTGGTCACCTCGGCGGAGACCAGCAGGGTCGGGTCCATCTCCCAGCGCGAACCCGTCGGGGTATTGGGATCGGGCACCGGCCGAAATGCGCTGGGCAACACCAGGGCACTGATCGCCGCGTTCACCGGAGACAGGTCGGACAGCAGATGCGGGTTGAACCCGGCGCCGATCGAGTCGATGCCCATGATGATCTGAGTGACGCGTTGCGGCGGCGGCGGGGTGTTGTGCGGCGTATCGGTGCTCTGCGGTGCCGGCGGCGGGCTGACGGTGCAGGCCGCCAGCGTCAGGCCCACCACTGCGAGCAGCACCCCGACCATCAGCAAAATGTGGCGGGCTCGATGCAGCACGACCATCAGGGTATCGACCGCCTGCCCGGCGGCTTTGCGAATCCTGCGGGCGTAGGGCAACAACAAGCTAGCCCCGAGCCTTCGCTCGCGCCTTGCTGCGGGCCCGGGAGGTGGCGTCCAGCTCGACCTTGCGGACCCGCACGATCTGTGGCGTCACCTCGACGCATTCGTCGTTCGCACAGAATTCCATGGCCTGCTCCAGGTCGAGCTGAAGTGGCTTGGCCAACGTCTCGAAAACGTCGGCGGTCGAGGACCGCATGTTGGTCAGCTTCTTCTCGCGGGTGACGTTGACGTCGAGGTCTTCGGCGCGCGGGTTGATCCCGACAACCTGACCCTCATAGGTGTCATCACCCGGCTCAACAAAGAACTGCCCACGATCGGACAGCTGGATCATCGCGAACGGCGTGACCGAACCGGTCCGGTCGGACACCAGCGACCCGGTGTGCCGGGCGCGGATCTCGCCGGCCCACGGGCGGTAGCCGTCGAACACCGCATTGGCGATGCCGGTGCCCCGGGTAAGGGTGAGGAAGTCGGTGCGGAAACCGATCAGGCCGCGGCTGGGCACGATGAAATCCATCCGGACCCAGCCGGCCGCGTGGTTGGTCATCTCCTCCATCCGGCCCTTACGGCCGGCCATCAATTGGGTGATCGCGCCGACGAACTCGTCAGGGCAGTCGATCGTCATCGCCTCGAACGGCTCATGCAGCTTGCCGTCGATCGTCCTCGTGACCACCTGCGGTTTGCCGACCGTGAGCTCGAAGCCTTCTCGCCGCATCTGTTCGACCAGCACCGCCAGCGCGAGCTCGCCGCGGCCCTGCACCTCCCAGGCGTCGGGCCGGTCGATGTCCACGACCCGGATCGAGACGTTGCCGATAAGTTCGGTGTCCAAGCGCGACTTGACCATTCGGGCCGTCAGCTTGTGACCGGACACCTTGCCCGCGAGTGGCGAGGTGTTGGTGCCGATGGTCACCGAGATCGCCGGCTCGTCGACCGTAATGCGGGGTAACGCGTGGGCGTGATCGGGGTCGGCCAAGGTGTCGCCGATCATGATCTCGGCCAGGCCCGCGACGGCGACGATATCGCCCGCGACAGCCTCATCGGTCGACGTGCGCTCCACACCCTCGGTGACCAGCAACTCGGTGATCTTGGCGTTCGTGATGACCGGATGGCCGTCCACCTCACGCATCCACGCCACCTGCTGGCCCTTGCGGATGCGGCCTTTGTAGATCCGGATGAGCGCGAGCCGGCCGAGGAAGGCGGAGGCGTCGAGGTTGGTCACCAGCGCCTGCAGCGGAGCCTCGGGATCGCCCTGCGGCGGCGGGATGTGCTCGAACAGCACGTCGAACAGCGGGTCGAGATTCTCTCCGTCGGGATTCTGGCCGTTGGCCGGTTCGGTGGTGCTGGCGATGCCGGCGCGACCGGACGCATACAGGGTCGGCAATCCGAGCGCATCTTCCGCGGCCTTCTGCGCCTCGTCGTCGAGGTCGGAGGCGACGTCGAGCAGCAGGTCATGGCTCTCGGAGACCACCTCGGCGATGCGCGCGTCGGGCCGGTCGGTCTTGTTGACGACCAGAATCACCGGCAGATGCGCCCCCAACGCTTTGCGCAGCACGAACCGGGTCTGCGGCAGCGGGCCCTCGGACGCGTCGACCAGCAGCAGCACCCCGTCCACCATCGACAGCCCGCGCTCCACCTCGCCCCCGAAATCGGCGTGTCCCGGGGTGTCGATCACGTTGATCACCGTGGTGGATCCGTCCGCGTGCTTGCGGTGTACGGCGGTGTTCTTGGCCAGGATCGTGATGCCCTTTTCCTTTTCCAGGTCACCCGAGTCCATCAGCCGCTCGACCGTGTCGTCGCCGCGGTGGGTCAGGGCGCCTGACTGCCGGAGCATCGCGTCGACCAGGGTGGTTTTTCCGTGGTCGACGTGCGCGACGATGGCGACGTTGCGAAATGACACGCGGTGATTGTGGCAGCGGTGACCCACCAATGGCGAACTGAGCAGCTCACCAGCGGCTTGGTCAGTACCAGCCCGGCGTCCGGTGTGCACACAGGGCGGCCCGGCACAGCGTGTCGTCGCCCGCTGTGCACAGTCAACGCCCACGCCACACTCTCGACGGCCGAGAGCTTGCTCGCAGGACTCTGGCCAGGTTCTTTAGCCATCCGCGATCCGCGGGCACCCAGTCGACCTCGGGCAATTCGGCCGCCGTCACCCAACGCAGTGCCCGGTGGTCGTGCGGATGGGGTTCACCGCCGACCAGGCACACGAGGTAGGCCCGCAGCGTCGTCGCGTGGTTGAGCGAAATATCGTCGCCGAGACGATCCCCCACCACGACGTCACCGATCTCAAGGCCCAACTCCTCGGCAAGCTCGCGGGCCAGGGCCGCACGCTCGGTTTCACCGGGCGCGACTTTACCGCCGGGAAGTTCCCAGCGTCCGGCCAACTCCGGCGGCCGCACCCGTTGCGCAACCAAGACGGTGGAGCCGCGGATGACGGCTCCGGCGACGACGATCTGAGTCGGCATGGCCGGGTCAGCCGCCCACTGCACCCCGAACCGCTTCGACGAATGCGCGCAGGTCGCGTTCGCGATCCCCGAAGCGCAGCGGCCAGTGCGTCAGCCGCATATCCGTGACGCCCGCTTTCGCCAACGCGGCGGCGTCGGCGGCGACGGTGGCCAGATCCGGCCCGTCATCGGCGTCGGCCTTTACCCGAAGTGAGCCGGTGACGCCGAAGCCGTGCGGGTCGCCGCCGGCGCGTTCGACCGCCTCCCGCATCCGCCGGAATACCCTCGGCGATGTCGCGTGCGTCCTGACCCCAAGGGATCCAATATTTTCCGAACCGCGCGAGCCGGCGAGCGACGGCACGATTGACCGTCCCGCTCACCCAGATCGGCACCCCGCCGGGCTGCCGCGGTTTGGGCATCTGGTGGATCCGGTCGAAGGTCAATTCCGGCGACGCGTAGCTGACTTCGTGCTCCCGCCACAACCGCGTGCACACCTCGAGCGTCTGATCCAGGATGGCCCCGCGCTTGTCGAAATCGAGTCCGACCACCTCGTATTCCTCGCGTTGCCATCCGACGCCCACCCCGAGATCGACCCGACCACCCGACAAAACATCAAGCGTGGCAACGGTTTTCGCGAGAACAGCGGCGGGGCGCAGGGCGGCGAGCAGAATGTTGGTACCCAACCGGATGCGCTCTGTCCGCGCCGCGAGGTAGGTCAGCACGGTGAGCGGCTCCAGCCAAGGCCCGTCCGGCCCGGTGGGCTGGCGACCGCCGGCGGTCCCGCCCACCCCGGGGTCGGCGTACGCATCCATATGCATGCCGAACGCGACGTGCTCGGAGACCAGTACGCGGTCGAACCCGCAGCTCTCCAGCACGTGCGCCCAGTCGGTGAGGTGCTCCCAGCTGGCCGGCGCCTCGGCCGAAAAGGAGGGGATTCCCATCGAGAGCTGTATCGGGGCCATGCGGCAGGTTAACCGATCGGCGCCGGCCGATCGCCCACCGCATCGACAGCCGGCTCCCGCCCACGCGCAAGGTGATCGAATGTACCTGCGATGCAATAGGTTCTGTGCGGCGGAAGCTACTTGCGCAGCGTGAATTGGTTGACGTCGATGTAGCCCGTCCGGAATGCATCGGCGCAACCGGTCAGGTACCTCATGTATCGCTGGTAGACCTCTTCGGACTGAATCTCGACGGCCTCGCCATGGCGTGCCTGCAAGGCCTCCGCCCAGAGGTCGAGCGTCCTGGCGTAGTGCAGTTGCAGGGACTGCCGGCGAGCCAGCGTGAAACCCATCTTGGACGCGTGGAACTCCACCATTTCGATCGGCGGAAGCTGGCCGCCGGGGAAGATTTCGGTGCCGATGAATTCGGTGAAGCTTGCCACCTCTTCGGACAACGGCAGGCCGTGCTCGAGCATCTGTTGCGGGGTCAGCATGGTGATCGTGTGCAGCAACATCACCCCGTCATCGGGCAGGGTGCGGTAGGCCATCGCGAAAAAGTCGTCGTACCGGTCATAGCCGAAGTGCTCGAACGCCCCGATGGAGACGATCCGGTCGGCGGGCTCGTCGAATTCTTCCCAGCCGTGCAGCAACACCCGCCTGCTGCGGGCGGTGTCCAGTGAGTCGAACAATCTCTGAACATGGGCGGCCTGGTGTTCGGACAACGTCAAACCGACGACGTTAACGTCGTACTTCTCGATCGCACGGCGCCCCGTCGCGCCCCAGCCACAGCCGACATCCAACAACTTCATGCCGGGCCGCAGACCCAACTTGCCCAGCGACAGGTCGATCTTGCGGATCTGCGCCTCTTCGAGGGCGATGTCTCGTCGGCGATCAAAATTGGGCGCAGCTGTAGGTCATGGTGGGGTCGAGAAACAGCCGGAAGAAGTCGTCAGACAAGTCGTAGTGAGCCTGGACTTCTTCGAAGTGCGGCGTCAGCTTCTCGGACATGGCGGCCACGTGCCTCCCTAACTCCGGGGCCATTAGTTCGTTCACGAGGTGGCCGCACTGTTGGTTCACCCTCGACTTCCCGCAACTGACGGCGTCAAACTCGAGGTACTCGCGCTGCCGGGCCGATGCGCCGGCTCGGTGGCGTAACGTGGCAGCTAGCAAGCTTTTTCGAGGAGAAAGGTGGCGCAATATGGCCGTGTTAACGGACGAACAAGTAGATGCCGCACTGCCCGACCTCGACGGCTGGGAGCGTACCGACGGAGCCTTGCGGCGCTCGATCAAGTTCGAAAGCTTCCTGGCCGGCATCGACGCGGTGCGCCGGGTGGGCGAGCACGCCGAAAGCAAGGATCATCATCCGGACATCGATATTCGTTGGCGGACAGTGACTTTCGCGCTGGTTACGCACTCCGAGGGTGGCATCACCAAGAACGACGTCGCGATGGCGCGCGATATCAACGGGATCGTCGCGAGCTAGCCCAGCGGCGACGCGGCGGGCGCTTGCGACTGCTGAGCAGCTGACGGGTCGGTCCCGCCGGCACGTCCGCGAGATGCGGCGATGACAGTCAGCGTTGCCATTGCCGGCACGATGTAAACCAGTCCAGCCCAGGCCAGGTACCAGGGTCGGCTGATCTCCCAGATGTTCGGCTGAGCAAACAGCAGCAGCCACGGCACGCCGACGATGGTCAATGCCAGCCAGCCCCAGCCCGCAATCCGCATCTCCGGTCTCTCGCGCAACGGTCCGTGAATCAGCCAGATCATCAACGGCACCAGCCATACCCAGTGGTGGGTCCACGAAATGGGTGACATCAGCAGTCCGAACATCTCGACCACCAGCAACTTGCCGAGGCGATCCGAGGAGTCCACCGCGCGCCACGCCAGGACGGCCAGTACCGCCGTGACGGCGATCGTGCCCAAGACCAGCGGAGAAAAGCCGGCGTCGTGGCCCAGGATCCGGGAGATGCCGCCGCGCCACGACTGATTGATCGACGTCGCGATTGGTCCCACCCGCTGGGCGTCGCCGAGTAGATCGGTGAAGTAGTAGCGAGTCTGATCGCCGACGATCAGCGCCGACAGCGCAACGGTGGCAAAGAAGACCACCGCCGAAAACGCGGCCGCGGCAAACCGCCGGACGCCGACCAGGTAGACACCCGCGATGGCCGGGGTCAACTTGATCCCCGACGCCACGCCGACCACGAGCCCCGATAGCCACCAGCGCGTGGTGTAGATCGCCCAGAGCACCCCGAGCATCAAGAAGACGTTGATCTGCCCGTAGTCGAAGTTGTTGCGCAGCGGCTCAATCCAGATGGTGATCGCCGTCCACGCCATCGCGACACGCTGACCGGCGCCGCTCTGGACACCGAGTAAGCGCTGGCTGATCCGCACCGAGCCGTACAACGCGGCGATCATGGCGACCTGCCACAGGAAACCCACCAGGGGAAACGGCAGCAGGTGCAGCGGGTAGAACACGATCGCCGCGAAAGGCGGATACGTGAACGGCAGCGGGAAATCCGGCGTGTACTCGCTGTAGACGAAGTTGTACAGGGTGCCGGGATGGTCGATAGCGCCCGCGCCGCCAAGATATACGTGCAGGTCGACGAAGTTTGTGCCGTTGGGCGTCAGGTACGTCAAGCCGAGTCGCGCGGCGATGCTGACGATCAGCAACAGCGGCGCGGCGGTGCTGATCAGACTCGCCAGCCGCTGAGAGATGGGCGCCGCCGGGGCGGCAACAGTGGTGTCTATCTGCCTGACTTTAGCGATCGCGGCGGGCGCCGGGGTGTTCTCCTTCGTCACCGCCTCCGGACGTACGGCCGCGGCCTTTGCCGACGATCCGCAGTTCGGGGCCGTGTCAGCAACCGTCTGGTCACCGCCATCACTCGTATCGGTAACGATCAAATAAATGCCACACGTGTCACTTGAGTCCCACCCGTATCAAAGTAGCTTTTGCGCCTGTCACCTGTTGTCGATCCCTTGGGGGAGCAATGCCAACCATCTGGACTTACGCGAAAGCCGCCGCCGTTGTCGTCGGTTCGTCCGCCGCCCTACTCACGGGCGGAATCGCCCACGCCGACCCCGCGCCGATTCCCGACCCCGGCCTGCAGAACATCCCGCAGCAGCTGATCGCCTCGGCGGCCAACGCTCCGCAGATTCTGCAGAACCTCGCCACCGCCCTCGGCGCACAGCCGCCGGCCGCGCCGGCCCAGCCCGGCATCACCTTCCCGGGCCTGCCCTCGGCCGCACAGGCGCCCGCGGCGTCTGCCCCGGCGGGTATCCCGTCCATTCCGGGACTCACACCGGCCGCGACCGCGCCGACCGCCCCCACGGCGGCCAGCCCGACCATCCCCGGGCTGGGCTCGATCCCCGGACTGGCGCAGTCGACACCGGCGGCTCCCGCCGCTCCGGCGAGTTCCGGGATCCCCGGGCTGAGCTCGATCCCGGGCCTGTCGGCGCCGGCGGCACCTGCCACCGCCGCCGCACCGGCGTCATCTCCGCTGTCGCAGGTGGCGAACGTCAACATGCCGGCGCTGCCGAGCCTGCCGGGCCTGCCGGGCCTGCCGCTGAATGTGCCGCCGAAGCTGTCGCTCCCGGGCGACCTGCCGGCACTGGCCACGGGCGCCGTCCCGGGGACGCCGGCCGCGCCGGCTGCACCCGCGCCGGCTCCGGTGACGCCGCCGTCGCTGCTCTCGGCCCTGCCCTGATCAGTCTGCTAAACGGCTAACCCACTACCGAAGGACCGGAGGACATCGTGGAAAGCACTTGGAATCTGTCCAGAGGTTTGGCCGCTGTCGTCGTGGCATCGGCTGCCGCGCTCGGGCTCAGCCCGAGCGCGGCGGCCGACCCGGCGGCGCCGCAGCCGACACCGCCGCAACCCAACGCGAGCCAGGGGCTACCGGGCCTGCCCGCACTGTCGCAGTTGAGCCCGATAATCCAGCAAGCGGCGAGCGACCCCGGCCAAGCGACGCAGCTGTTGATGGCCGCCGCGCAAGCGTTCGCCCACAACCCATCGGCGCCCACCGAATCGAAGAATGTGGCCGCGTCGGTGAATCAGTTCGTACAGGAGCCGGGCGCCCCGATTCCCGGTGCCCCGGCCCCGGCGCCTAACGCCGCGCCGGCCGAGCATGTACCCGCGGTCGGCGTCGTGCCGGGCGCCCAGGCACACCTGCCGACGGGCATCGACCCGGCACACGCCGCGGGTCCGGCCCCGGTTGCCGCTCCGTCGGCGACCCCGCCGGCGGTCACCCCGCCTGCTTCGGTACCGGCACCCCACGGGGTGGCGCCGGGTGCGGCACCCGGCCCGGCTCCGTCCGCACCGGACGGGGCACCCGCTGCAGTGGCCGCACCGGCGGCCGCGCCCGCCCCGGGCCCGGCACCCGCACCGGCAGCTGCACCCGCGCCGGCACCGAACCCGGCTCCGGCACCGGGCGCCCCCGCGGCGGCAGCCCCGGATTTCGGCCCTGGCGCGCCGATTACCCAGGACTTCATGTATCCCTCGATCGGCAGCAACTGCCTCGCGGACGGCAGTAGCTCAATCGCGGCGGCCCTGTCGGTGGCCGGCCCGGCCACAATTCCGCTGCCCGGTCCGCAAGCCGGCCAGACCGCCTATGTGTTCACCGCGGTCGGCACGCCCGGTCCTGCCGAGGTGCAGAAGCTGCCCTTGAACGTCACCTGGGTGAACCTGACCACGGGCAAGTCGGGCACCGTAACGCTGAAGCCGCGCACCGACATCAACCCCGACGGGCCGACGACGTTGACCGGCATTGCCGATACCGGTTCGGGCAGCGTCATGTCGACGATCTTCGGTCAGGTCACGACCAAAGAGAAGCAGTGCCAGTTCCTGCCCACCATCGGCTCAACCGTGGTGCCCTAGTAGCCAACTTGGTCAGTACGCCATGAACAGAATGGCGTCGCGGTCGTACTCCAGACCCGGATGAACGCTGGACAGGTGAGCCTGGGTCAGTTCGACCAGCTCATCCTCATCTTTGCCGACGATGGCTTCTCCGCACGGACACGTCAGGTGTGTCTTCACGTTGCCGCCCTTCCCTTCTGGTGACCTACTACTTTGCCGCCTTGGCTGCTGCTTTCATCTGCTTCTTGTACGAACGCACTTCGCCCATCGATTGGGCGTCGACGATGTCGGCGACGGAGATGTGGGTGCCCGCCTTGCCGAACTGCCCAGCGGCCGCGCGCCAGCCTTTGGCAGTGACGCCGTACTGCTTGCCCAGCAATGCCAGGAAGATCTGCGCCTTCACCTCGCCGAAACCGGGCAGCGACTTGATTCGCCGCAACAGCTCGTTTCCGTCGGGGTCGCCGGCGGTCCACAGGCCGGCGGCGTCGCCGTCGTAACGGTCGACGACGATCTGGGCCAAGGTCTGGATACGTTTGGCCATTGATCCCGGAAACCGGTGTATCGCAGGCCTTTCCGAGCACAGCGCGGCGAACTTGTCGGGGTCGTAGTCGGCGATCTCGGCAGCACCGAAGCTGCCCATCCGGTCCGCGATCTTCTTGGGTCCCGAGAAGGCGGTCTCGAACGGCACCTGTTGATCAAGAACCATCCCGATGAGCAGCGCCAACGGGTTCGCGTCCAGCAGCGCGTCGGCCTCGGGATCTTGAGCGAGCCAAAGTTTCACTGTCAACGACCAACCTTTCGCTCAACACCCTAAGACTTCGACAGACTACCCACCAGAAAGGCGGTGACGACCAGCGGATTACCGCCGAGTTATCGTGACGTGGTGGTGGATGAGGCCAAATTGGCATTGATGCTGGCCCGGGATGAACTGCATCAGCTCGTGACTGCATATTGCCGGGCCGTCGACCGCGCTGATTATGACGCGCTGCGGGGCATGTACCACCCGGACGCGACCGACTCGCACGGTTCGTTCTCAACGGGCGGCGTCGAACAGTTCATCGCCCAATTACAGGCGGCGGAACCGTATGTGCGTGTCTCCCAACACAACATCACCACGACGAACTTCGTGGTCGAGGGTGACGGGGCCCGCGGCGAGATCTATTGCCTGGTGTTTCACACCTTCGCCGGTCCCGAGCACGACATCGACGTCATCATCGGCGGCCGATACCTGGACACCTACATCCGCCACGACGGCCACTGGAAGTTCCTCCAACGCACCATCGTGGCGGATTGGTCATACCAAAACGACCCGTCCCAAGTGGACTTCGGACATCCCAGCACCCGGGGAAGCCGGCGCGGCAAACCGGGCCAAGCAGACCCTTCGATCGGACTATTCAGCCCGCCCCAAGGCTAGACGAAAAGCTCTGTACGCCAACGGCTCTGGGTAACTCAGCCGCCGCTCTTGCGGCGAAATTCCCGACGGCTGCCCGCCGCTCCGTGGGCCCGAGACTGCTTGCCGCCACCGTCTTTGTGATCATTTCCGCCCGCCGACTTGGACATCTTGCGTTCCAGGGCTTCGCGAAACTTGCGCTTGTTCTCGTCCTCTGCCCCCGAAGCATCCTGCTTGGAGTTCGATTCAGCCATATCGGCAGCCTAACCCGTTACCGCTTGCCCGGAGGCATGCCGTAGAGGTGGGAGATCGGCAGCGTCAGCACCACCCGCCGATCGGTGACCATCGCCTGCCGGTACTCGTCCCAATCCGGATGCTCACCGGCGATGTTGCGATACAACGCAATCAGCGCTTCCACGGTGTCGTCGTCGGGCGCGGCGGCCGAGGGCGTCAGTTCCGCCGTGCCCTCGGCGACGGCATAGGACCAGCCGTCGTCGGAGTCGACCAGGACCGAAGCCCGCGGGTCGCGGCGCAAATTGCGGGTTTTGGCCCGCGGCTCGGTGATCGATACCCGAATCACCAACTCGCGCGGGTCGAAGTGATAACTCACGTTCGACAGTTGCGGCCGCCCGTCGCGCTTGATCGTGGCCAGCACCCCGAGGGAGTTCCCTTTGATCAGTGCCAGCAGCTTGTCGTCGAAGACTTGGCGTCCCATCCCCAAAGACTACGTCGCTCTGGTCCAATCGGATGATGACCAAGTACGCGGTGTTCCTGCGCGGCGTCAACGTCGGCGGCGTCAATCTCAAAATGGCCGAAGTCTCTGCAGCCCTGACTGACGCGGGGTTCACCGCCGTGCGCACCATCCTGGCCAGTGGCAACGTGCTGCTGGAGTCCTCGGCCAAGGCGGCCGGAGTGCGCAAGAAAGCCGAAGCCACCTTGCGCGAGAGGTTCGGTTACGACGCGTGGGTCCTGACCTACGACATCGATGCGGTGCGCGCCGTCCTCGACGCCTACCCGTTCGAACCCGAGGTCGACGGCTATCAGTCCTACGTCACGTTTGTCGCCGACACCGCGGTGCTCGACGAGCTCGCCGCGCTGGCCGATCACGCCGGCCCCGACGAGAAGATCAGCCGCGGTGACGGCGTCATCTACTGGCAAGTGCCCAAAGGCAGCACGCTGGACAGCACGATCGGCAAGACGATGGGCAAGCCGCGGTACAAGTCGTCGACCACGACGCGCAACCTGCGCACCCTGGCCAAGCTGTTGCGGTGATGCCGACGGGCGAACATCTGTAAGGTTTGCCTCGATGACCTCTGCCCAAGAGCCCGGAAAAGAGAAGGTCTCCCTCGACGGCGTCTCCGAGACCGCCCTGCTGACGCTGAATGCGCGGGCCCAAGAAGCGCGCCGCCCGGATCCCCTGATCGTCGATCCAATGGCGATCGCGCTGGCCGATTCGATCCACTATGACTTCGCGAAGTTCGGTCGGGCCCGTCAGGACATCGCGTTGCGCGCCCGGCTCTTCGACACCCAGGCCCTGTCCTATCTGGAGGGGCATCCGACGGCCACCGTGGTTGCGTTGGCCGAGGGCCTGCAGACCAGCTTCTGGCGGTTGGACGCAGCCCTTCCGAACGCTCAATTCCGTTGGCTGACAGTCGATTTACCTGAAATCGCCGATGTCCGGACCCGGCTGCTGCCGACCTCACCGCGGGTGTCGGTCTGCGCCCAGTCGGCGTGCGAGTACAGCTGGATGGACTCGGTAGACCCGTCCGGCGGCGTGTTCATCACCGCCGAGGGGCTGCTGATGTACCTGGAACCCGAGCAGGCGATGGGGCTGATTGCCCAGTGCGCCAGGAGGTTTCCCGGCGGCGGGATGCTGTTCGACCTGCCTCCGGCCTGGTTCGTCAAGGTGAGCCAGCGTGGCTTGCGAACCTCGCGACGCTACAAGGGGCCGCCGTTGCCGTTCAGCCTCTCGGTTGCGCAGCTGGCTGACCTGGTGAACACCGTGCCGGGTGTACGCGCCGTCCACCAGCTGCGGCTGCCACCGGGACGCGGCCGGGTCTTCAACGCCGCGGTGTCGATGATCTACCGCGCCCGTGTTTTCACCGCGTTGCGGCCGTGCTTGACGCTGCTCGAATTCGGCTAACGCGAATCCTCGTCGGGCACCGCCTCGATGTAGCGCAGCGCGTCGGCCTTGCTCAGCCCGAGTCCGCGCGCAACATGGACGTACTCGCGGGCCGCGGCCGCCATCGCCGCGTCGGTGGGATCGTAGCGGGCAATGAAAGTGCCGAAGCGACCGCGGGTTTCGACAATGGCCGCCGTCTCCAGCTCACGGTATGCACGCGCCACCGTATTGACGGCCACTCCGAGTTGGCCGGCCAGCTCGCGCACCGTTGGCAAGCGGCTGCCGGGTGGCAAAGCGCCTTCCCGTACACCATCGATGACCTGCGTCCGGAGCTGGTCGAACAGGGGCCGGCCGCCCTTCAGGTCGACCCTTAGCCATTCGCCCAGCTCCACGTGTCCAGTATTACCCAAACCACCGCTATGTTGGTGGCATGCGAGTGACGGTGCTCAGCGGTGCTGGGATCTCCGCAGAAAGCGGAGTGCCGACATTTCGCGACGACAAGAACGGATTGTGGGCCCGTTTCGACCCCTACGAGCTGTCCAGCACCCAGGGCTGGCTCAACAATCCCGAGCGGGTGTGGGGCTGGTATTTGTGGCGGCATTATCTGGTGGCCACCGTCGAACCTAATGACGGGCACCGAGCCATCGCCGCGTGGCAGGACTACGCCGAGGTCAGCGTTGTCACCCAGAACGTCGACGACCTGCACGAACGTGCGGGCAGCGCCCCGGTGCACCATCTGCACGGCAGCCTTTTCGAATTCCGTTGCGCGAGTTGCGGTATGCGCTACGGCGACGCCCTGCCCGAGATGCCCGAACCGGCGCTCGAGGTGCAACCGCCGCTGTGCCCGGGCTGCAGCGGCCTGATCCGGCCCGACATCGTCTGGTTCGGCGAGCAGCTGCCCGAAGGACCGTGGCAGCAGGCGGTCGAGGCGACCCAGGCCGCCGACGTGATGGTGGTGGTGGGGACCTCGGCGATCGTCTACCCGGCCGCCGGCCTCGCCGAACTTGCGCTGTCGCGCGGCACCGCCGTGATCGAGGTCAATCCCGAGCCCACGCCGCTGTCCGGCAGCGCCACGATCAGCATCCGCGAGCCGGCGAGTCAGGCGTTGCCGGGATTGCTACAGCGGCTACCGGCCCTGCTCAAGTAACTCCCCTGCGCGCGCGTCCCAGCAACAGCTCCGACACCGGCATGGGCGACCAGGCGGGCAGTGTCCACTCCCGCCGGGAGGTGTCCACCTCGAATCCGGCGTCGACGATCGAGCGTTCGGTATCGCGATGGGTGTGGCAGTTACCCAGCAGCCGGGGCCACACCGTCGCGTCGGCAAACCGCTGCAGCCGGCCCCGCACCCCGGCGCTGGCCACGTGCTCGAGGTAGCGCAACTCTCCGCCCGGCCGCAGTAATGCGAACAGGTGCCGCAGCACCATCGCGGGGTCGCGCACCGAGCACAACACCAGTGAGCACACCACCGCGTCGAACGGCCCCGCGCCGCTGAACTCCTCGACGGTCTCGTTGGTCAGGACAACCGGAATGGGCGCCGCGGCGGCGGCGGCCCGTGCCCGGGCCGCCAGTCGCGGTTCGGGCTCCATCGCAACCACCTGTTCAACGGACTGCGGGTAGTTCGGGAAGTTCGTGCCGATACCCGCCCCGACTTCGAGCACCCGGCCCGACAAACCGGCCAGGTTCTCACGCCGCAGCGCCCGCACCGCCTCCGTCTCGTGCGCGGCGACGACCGGCCACAACCGGGCAAAGAACCGGTTATCGAGCGTTTCTGTCACTGCTGCTGTCATTCCCCCACCTTCCGACTCATGAGTCTAACTCAACCGATCTTCGTCACCGGCTCGGCGACCGGATACCCGTTGTGCTGCACCGAGATCGCGATCGGATCGATATGCACGGCCGGTTCGGCCGGTCCCTCGCTGATGCCGAACCGCTCGTGCAGCCACGTCAACGGCCTGGGCGCCCACCAGTTCCACCGGCCCATCACATGCATGAATGCCGGAACCAGGACCATCCGGACCAGAGTCGCGTCCACGAACACGGCCAGGGTCAGGCCCAGACCGAACATCCGCATGAAGGACACGTGCGCGGCGATCAGCGCGGCGAACGACATCGACATGACCAACGCGGCGGCGGTGATCACCCGGCCCGTGCGCGCCACCCCGTGCGCCACCGCCTCGTCGTTGGCGGCGTGCGCCTGTTTGGCGGTCGACTTGGCCGGCCGGTACTGCAGCCAGTACTCGCGGATCCGGGAGATCAGGAACACCTCGTAGTCCATCGACAGGCCGAACGCGATGCAGAACAACAGCACCGGCATGTTCGCCACCAGCGTGCCGCTCGGCGTCGTTCCCAGCGCACCGAGATGGCCGTCCTGGAAGATCCACACCAGCGCGCCGAACGCCGCGGTCAGCGAGAGCACGTTGCACATCAGCGCCTTCACCGGCAACACCACGCTGCCGGTAAGCAGGAACAGCAAGATGAAGGTGACCGCGGCCATCACGCCCAGCACCATCGGAAGCCGATCCGTCACCGCATTCACGCTGTCGCGGTTGACCTGCGCGACGCCGGCCATCTCCACGGCACGACCGCCGGGCCCGGGCACCTGGTGCAAGCGGTTGAGCTGGGTGTCGTTCGCTTGCGAGAACAGCGGCGCCGTGCTGCTGACCGTCAGGAAAGCGCTGCCGTCGACAAGCCCGGTTGCCGCGGCCGGTGGTCCCACCCGGTCGCCGCCCGCGAACGTCCCAGTCGGGTCGGTTACCGCCGACACGTCGGGAACCCGCGACAAGTTGGCCGCATATTTGTCCAGATCCGCCGGGGCCAGGCCACGGGCATCGGGGACGACGACGGGCACCACCGTTGCCGAATCATGCGCGAAACCGGTGCGCAACCGGTCACCGACCTGATGCGACGACGCCGAAGTGGGCAGCACCCGGTCGTCCGGGAAGCCCCACTTCACCGAGAGGAACGGAAGACCGAGCAGCAGCAGAACGGCGACGACAGCCAGCCCGACCGGCAGCCAACGGCGCATCACGAACTTGCTCGACCGGTACCAGAACAGCTGCTCGACCGGCTTGTGCACCGGCTCGGAGCGGTGCAGCGCCCGACGCACCAGCCGGCGCACGTCCCAGGCATCCAGCCGGGGACCCAGCAGCACGATTGCGGCCGGGGTCAGCACGATGGACGCCGTCGCGACGAAGGCCACGGTGGCCACCCCGGCGTAGGCAAACGACTTGAGGAAATACATCGGGAACAGCGCCGTCGCCGACAGCGACAACGCCACGGTGACTGCGGAGAACAGCACCGTGCGGCCGGACGTGGCCATCGTCCGGATCAGTGCCTCGTCTCGGTCACACCCCTCGGCCAACTCGTCGCGATAACGGCTGAGGATCAGCAGCGTGTAGTCGATAGCCAGGGCCAGGCCCAAGGCGGTGCTCAGGTTGAGCGCGAAGATCGACACTTCGGTGGTAAACGTGACGAGCCGCAGCACCGTCATCGAGCCGACGACGGCCAGTGCGCCGAGCGCCATCGGCAACACCGCCGCCAGCACCCCGCCGAACACCCAGACCAGCACCAGGAAGCTCAGCGGGATCGCGATGATCTCCATCAATAACAGGTCTTCTTGGTTCTGCGTGTTGATCTGGGCGTACTGCATCGCCGAGCCACCGGCGTGGACGGTGACGCCGTCACGATCGTGCACGAACTGTTCGGACAGGGCTTGGGCGTTTTTCTGCGCATCGTTTTCCCCGCCCTTGAGGTTGACCACGATCAGCCCCGACTTGCCGTCGGTGCTGACCAGATCGGCGGCGGCCTGCGGGGGCGCGGTCCAGGCCGAGGACACGTTGTAGACCAAGGGCGACCGTTGCAACTGGTCCACCAGGTCGGTGCCCACCTTGCGGGCCGGATCGTTGTCAGCACCCGCGGGCGCTGTCACCAGAATCAACATCTGCTGACCGCTTTGCCCGAACTTGTCGGCCAGCACCGCGATCGCGTGGGCGGACTCCGAGTTCGGGTCCTGGAAACCGCCGGGGGCCAAGCTCTTGGCGACCGGGATGCCGAAGACCGCCGCGGCGATGAACACCAGGAGCCCGACCGCACCTATTCGGCGCGGCGCGGCGATGGCGAACCGAGCGATCCGTGGCAGCATCCAGGCTTCCTCCCCCGGTGGCAGTCCCGCGGGGGCGCGCACCATATTCGCGGTAACCTAATCGCGGTAAGTGACAGGTGTCAAACAACTCCACCACGAGCTACGGTGTAAGAGCCCAATTGGTTCGACGAGGTTTCAAACCCGCGAACACTAAGAGTCTGGCTAGAAAAGTGGGCGCTAACCAAGCCGCTCACGGCCCAACTCCGGCGCTAGACGTCAGACGAACCTACTGGCGAGTAAATTGCCACCATTTTCCGAATCGTGACTCAAAGATCTCTTAATGGTTGCTCTTAGGCTCATTCTCATGTGGATCGACGACTTGAGTGCAGACGTCATCAAGGTTGACTTCGAGGCTCTCTACCACGGCGACGTGCTGGTGGAAGGTGAGACCTCCGAGCAGCTTGAGGACTGGCACCCGCTACCCAACGCGAGCTGACCATCATGAGCTTGCTCGCTCGGCTACTTATGGCCGACTCCTCGGTCTCCCGTTGGTTCCGTCGATCTCATTGATCTTGTTGCCAACAAAAACCCCCGCCACGGCGGGGGTTTTTGTGTTTGGCCCCAAAACTCGGCTCAGCGCGGCGCCATGCGGATGGCGCCATCCAGGCGGATGACCTCACCGTTGAGCATCGGGTTTTCGATGATGTGCACTGCCAGCGCGCCATACTCGTCGGGATCACCCAGCCGGGCCGGGTGCGGCACCTGCTTACCCAGCGACTTCTGCGCCTCCTCGGGCAACGAACCGAGCAGCGGCGTCTTGAACAACCCCGGCGCGATGGTCATCACGCGAATGAGCTCGCGCGACAGGTCGCGCGCGATCGGCAGCGTCATGCCGACCACGCCACCCTTGGAGGCCGAGTAGGCGGCCTGGCCGATCTGGCCGTCGAACGCGGCGACCGAGGCGGTGTTGATGATGACGCCACGCTCTTGTTTATCTGGGGAGCCGACCGGTTCGGTCTTGGCGATGCGCTCGGCAGCCAGCCGCAGCACGTTGAAAGTGCCGATCAGGTTTACCCCGACCACCTTCTTGAACCCGTCCAGCGGGAACGGGCCGTCCTTGGACAGCGTCTTGATGGCGTTGCCGATGCCCGCACAGTTGACGTTGATGCGCAGCGGGCCCAGCGACTCGGCCACGTCGAGGGCGCTGCCGACACCGGCCTCATCGGTGACGTCGGCCTCGACGTAGCGGGCGCGATCGCCCAGCTCGCGAACGACGTCCTCGCCGCGGAGGTCGATCACGACCACTTGCGCACCCGCATCCAGCAGCCGTTTGGTGGTGGCCAGGCCCAGACCTGAGGCGCCCCCGGTGACGACGGCAACGGCGTCTTTGATCTCCATGCAAGTCCTTTCGAATCCAGCCGACCAACTTGTTGGTTGGGGACTATACCCAGTCGTTGAGTACAGCCGCGACGTCGGTCACCGGCGCCGCGGGGCGCGGTGTCTCCGGCGCGGTGCGGGAGAACCGCGGCGCCGGCAGCGGCTGCAGACCGCCGTTGACTTCGTAGAACGTGTTGCGCTCGGTGATGTGCGGCTCGGTCTGTATCTCGCCGAACGCCAGTATCGGCGTCACGCACGCGTCGGACTCGGCGAAAACCTTGGCCCAGTGGTCCCGGTCGTGACTGGCGAACTTTTCGGTGAGCACCGCTCGCAGTTCGGGCCAACGGCTAACGTCGTTCTGCGGCGGCAGGTCGGCGCCTTCCAGGCCCAGCCCGGTCAGCATGGCGGCGTAGAACTGCGGCTCGATGGCCCCGACCGCGACATAGCGGCCGTCGGCGCACTCGTACGTGTCGTAGTAGGGCGCGCCGCCGTCGAGCAGGTTGGTGCCGCGAGCGTCGGTCCACATCCCCGAGGCGCGCATCTGCCACATCATCTGGACCAGCACGCTGGAGCCGTCGACCATCGCGGCGTCGACGACCTGCCCCTTACCGGAGGTCTGCCGCTCCCACAGCGCCGACAGGATGCCGACCAACAGGAACATCGAACCACCGCCGAAGTCACCGACCAGGTTCAGCGGCGGCACCGGCCGTTCGTTTGCCCGGCCGATGGAGTGCAGGATGCCGTTCAGCGAGATGTAGTTGATGTCGTGGCCCGCCTGCTGGCTGCGCGGGCCCGTTTGGCCCCAGCCGGTCATCCGGGCGTAGACCAGCCGCTCGTTGACCTTGGCGCAGTCCTGCGGACCCAGACCGAGTCGCTCGGTGACACCGGGGCGGTAACCCTCGATCAGCACGTCGGCTTTGGCGATCAGCTTCAGGACGGTCTCGCGCCCTTCGTCGGACTTCAGATCGGCGGTCACCACCCGCCGGTTGCGCATCATCGCGTCCTTGGCGACGCCACCGGGACCGGATGACGGGCGATCGATGCGCACCACATCGGCGCCCAGATCTCCCAGAATCATCGCGGCATGGGGGCCCGGCCCGATGCCGGCCAGTTCCACTACCCGCAGTCCATTGAGCGGTCCCGCCATGATCCACCGACCTTTCGTCTGCTCTGACGCGTGTCAACCCAATCGTTGGCATCTTCGCAGCCGCGCTCGACGACCGCGCACCCCGGTTGCTTACCCGGTGGTTAGGGTGAGTCCCATGCCGGAATCCGCGCTCGACACACAGACGTCCATCGCAGGCCTTGCCGTCACCCTGTCCGACGGTGTGCTGTCGGTGACCATCGACCGGCCGGACAGCCTCAACTCGGTGACCACCCCGGTGCTGACCGGGATCGCCGACGCGATTGAAAACGCGGCTACCGATCCGCGCGTCAAGGTGGTGCGCCTCGGCGGCGCGGGTCGCGGCTTCTGCTCCGGTGCGGGCATGAGCGCCGACGACCTCGCCAACGGCGGCCCGGGCACCGAGATCATCACGCAAGTCAACCGGGCCATCCGGGCCATCACCGCGCTGCCGCGGCCGGTCGTCGCCGTTGTTCAGGGGCCCGCGGCCGGTGTCGGTGTTTCCCTGGCCCTGGCCTGTGACGTCGTATTGGCTTCTGACAAAGCGTTTTTCATGCTTGCCTTTACCAAGATCGGTTTGATGCCCGACGGTGGCGCCTCGGCATTGGTGGCGGCGGCGATCGGGCGGATCCACGCGATGCGGATGGCACTGCTGGCGGAGCGGTTGCCCGCCGCCGAGGCGTTGTCGGCGGGCCTGGTCAGCGCGGTCTACCCGGCCGAGGACTTCCATGCCGAAGTAGACAAGGTGATCTCGGCATTGTTGGCGGGTCCAGCGGTGGCCTACGCCAACACCAAGGACTCGATCAACGCGGCCACCCTGACCGAATTGGACGCGGCCCTGGAGCGCGAATTCCACGGCCAGGCCGCGCTGCTGCGCTCGCACGACTTCGCCGAGGGCGCAACGGCGTTCCAACAGCGCCGCACCCCGAACTTCACCGACCGCTAACACGCTTAGCGGCCGGCCAATCGGCAATCCGCTCTTGCGTCAGATCCGAATAACCTGACAAGAGAGGAGGGAAATCGATGGCGGCTGGACAGGTTCGCTGCTTGGTGACGGGAGCGACCGGCTACATCGGCGCCCGGCTGGTCTCGCGACTGCTTGACGAAGGCCACCAAGTGCGGGCGTTAGCCCGCGACCCGAACAAGTTGTCAGCTGTCCCATGGCGAGAGCGCGCCGAGGTGGCGCGCGGCGACCTCGCCGACGTCGATTCGCTCATCGAGGCATTCGACGGGATGGACGTCGTTTACTACCTGGTGCATTCGATGGGCACGTCGAAGGACTTCACCGCCGAGGAAAACCGCGCTGTCCGTAATGTCGTGACTGCCGCTCACCGCACCGGGGTGCGGCGGGTGGTGTATCTGAGTGGGTTGCATCCGGAAAACAGGAAGCTCTCGCCGCATCTCGAGTCGCGCAAAGCCGTGGGCGAGGCGTTGATCGACTCCGGCATTGAGACGGTGGTGCTGCAGGCCGGAGTGGTCGTCGGGTCGGGTTCGGCGTCGTTCGAAATGATTCGGCACCTCACCGACCGGTTGCCGGTGATGACCACACCGAAATGGGTGCACAACAGAATTCAGCCCATCGCGGTGCGTGACGTGCTCTACTACCTGGTCGCCGCCGCAACGGCGCCGGTGCCGTCATCGCGAACCTGGGATATCGGCGGCCCCGACGTGTTGGAGTACGGCGACATGATGCGCGTCTACGCCGAGGTCGCTGGGCTGCACCGGCGCTACTTGATCGTGCTGCCGTTCTTGACCCCGACGATTGCCAGCCTGTGGATTGGGACCGTGACCCCGATTCCGCCCGGTTTGGCGCGCCCGCTGATCGAATCGCTGGAATGCGACGCGGTGATGGGCAACTCCGACATCGACACCATCATCGAGGCCCCGCCCGGTGGCCTTACCGGCTACCGTCGGGCTGTCGAGTTGGCGCTTGACCGCGCGGCGCGTGGCATCCCGGAACCCTCGTGGTCGTCGTTGCGGTCCGAACCGGCCGAGGCCCTGCCCACCGACCCGGACTGGTCGGGCGAGATTGTCTACACCGGTGTGCGCACCGCCGCAACCACCGCCGAACCCGCGGACGTCTGGGAGGCGGCGGAGAAAGCCGTGAACTCACGGGCAGCCGCCTGGAAGGTCGAGGAGCGCGCAGCGGGAACCCTGCTGCGGCTGCGCTCCACCAAGCGGGCGCCGGGACGAGAGTGGCTCGAGATCGCGGTCACGCAGCAAGACGGTCGCGGCAGCCGCTACACCCAGCGGTCAATCTTTCTGCCGAGGGGCATTCCAGGGCGGGTGTACTGGTTCTTCGTGCGGCCGGCCCACACCGCCGCAATGCGTGCGCTGGCCCGCGAGGTCGTCGGTTCGGCCCGATAGCCGGCGTCAGACACCGAACATCGGGGGCAATACAAGAACCATGATCAGCCCCCATACCAGGTGGGTGAGCACCGGCGCCAGGACACCGCCGGTCGCCCGGCGCTCGAACGCACACACGGTCCCCAGGATGATCGCGGCGAAACCGAGCATCGGGTTGCCACTGGCCAGCGTCGCGCACGTGTAGAGGACGGTCGAAATCAAGACGGGGTGATAGCGGCCCAGCGCGGTATACAACGCGCCGCGAAAGAAAACTTCCTCGGCGACGCCGTTGACAAGCGTGATCGCCACGATTACCGGATACCACCCGTGGTGGGCGTAAAGCAGCACCCGGGTTATCAGCTCCGCTACAGGCGCGATCTCCCGGGCGATCAGCCCGCCGATCACGAAAACCCCGCCGAGCAGGAGGCCGATTGTCGTCCCGGTGATGACCGGCCTTTGGTTGCGGCCACGCCAGCAGATGCCGCCCAGATGCAGCGGGCCGGAGATGAACCCACCGGCGACCCACACCCCCGCCAGCGCCAGGGTCAGCCAGTAGAAGCTCGACTCGCCCGGATTGAGCCGCAGTGAATAACCAAGCACCGCAGCACCGACCACCAAAGTGATCGCGACCAGGACGCGGCGTCGCCGCACCAACGACGGCGGTTCATGGTGTGGCACAGCGACATTGGTGACGGCCCGCCACAGCTCGGAGGACACACTGGTGTGGTACGGGCTGGTGGTTTGGCTCATGCCGGACGTACCTTCGGGGTCAGGGTGAGCAGGATGTCAAGGCCGGTTCGCAGCGCTCCGGCGACCGGGCCGGGAACGATGTTGACCAGCCTCAGGGTGGGTCGCGCGATGCCCGGGGTGATCGCCCTGGCGAGCCGCCGGATACGTAGGGCATCGCCGCCGGCCCACGCGGGGTCGGTGTCGGCGAGATGATGCGGATCGGCCAGCGCATTGACGGGCCGGGGCCTGCCGTTCGACGTCAAAGCCCGGCCGATGGCGTCCTCGACGCCCAGCAGGCCGCCGGGCGGGTCGGGTACCCGGCCGCGCAGGCCGCTGGCGGAGGCCACCATCGGGTGATCCAGCGATTCCACCAGATCGCCGGCCAATCCCGGGGGCACGGGCAACGCGAGCCCGGTGACCAGCGACGCCAGCGAGGTGTCGAGTCTGCCGACTGGTAATGCCGCGTGCCACCTGCCCGAGACACGCGCATACGTCTTGAGCAGGTCCCGGTAGGACGTGGTGTCCGGACCAGAGATGTCGTAGGCGCCTGCGGGGACTCGCTCGGGGTTCGCCGCCGCGAGTAGATAGTGCAGCACGTCGCGGACCGAGATCGGATCGATCGGATTGTCCATCCAATTCGGTGCCGGGATCAGCGGGAAACGGTCTCCGACGTAGCGCATCATCTCGAACGACGTCGACCCGGCGCCGATGATCACCGCCGCGCCCAGCCACACCAGTTCCGGCCCGTCGGGAACCGTCAGGGCCTCGGCCACCTCGGCCCGGCTGGCCAGATGGTCGGACAGTTCCCCACCGGCGGGCACGAAGCCGCCCAGATAGACGATGCGCCGCACCCCGGCGTCCCTGGCGGCGGCCGCGACGTTGGCGGCCGAGGTCTGGTCAGCGTCGCGGAAGTCGGGCTGACCGATCGCGTGCACCAGGTAATACACCACGTCAACAGGGCCCGCGGCGTCCATCGCCGCCTGCGCCGACACGGGGTCGCAGGCATCGAGCTCGACCGCAGCGACGTGGTCAAACCAACCGAAGCGCTTGAGCCGCTCGGGGTTTCGGGTGGCGGCCACCACTTGGTGTTTGTTCGCCAGCAGCGCCGTGACTAGACGCGATCCCACATAGCCACTGGCACCGGTGACCAGAATTCGCATACCCCTGACCCTATCCCGCAGGGGGCGCGCCTAAACCCTAACGGCCCAGCCGCGAAGCGGGGGAGGGCAACAGCGCGACCAGACACGAGCGCGTCCCGCAGGATGACCAGTGGTCATGGTCACAGTTAGTTAGGATGAACTACCTAACCTACGGTGCCGTAACCCAAAGTATGGACAACATCACGGGGGGCAGTTCCGGACGCACCGGACTGAAAATGCCGATCAGACACGCAGATCCGTCAATCACAGCAGCTGCGGTGAAGTTCCCGCAGAACCGGTACACCCAGGACGAAGCGATCGGGGCGCTGACCGACTTCGCCGGGCCAGAATTTCGCCGGTTCGCTCTGAGCAGTGGGGTGGAGCACCGAAACACCGCCCTGCCGCTGTCGCGATACCGCGAGCTGACCGGTTTCACCGAAGCAAACGCCGCCTACCTCGACGTCGCTCTTGACCTGGCCGAGCAGGCGCTGCGGACGGCGCTGGACGAGGCAGAAGTCGAGCCGTCGGAGGTGGACATCGTCTTTTCGACGACGGTGACCGGACTGGCCGTACCGACAGTGGAGGCACGCCTGGCGGCGCGGGTGGGGTTGCGCCAAGACGTCAAACGCATCCCGCTGTTCGGCCTGGGTTGCGTGGCGGGAGCGGCCGGGACGGCCCGCATGCACGACTACCTGCGCGCCTTCCCCGACCAGGTGGCCGCGCTGCTGGCCGTCGAGCTGTGCTCTTTGACCATTCAGCGCGAAGACAATTCGGTGGCCAATCTGGTCGCGAGCAGCCTGTTCGGCGACGGCGCCGCGGCCGTCATCGCCAAGGGCGCCAACCGCGCGGGCCTGCCTACCGGTCCTCGCGTGCTGGCCACCCGGAGCAGGCTCTACCCCGACACCGAAGACGTCATGGGCTGGAACATCGGCAGCGACGGCTTCCGGATCGTCTTGTCGGCCGACGTTGCGAGGGTCACCGAGAAATACCTGGGCGACGACGTCCGCGGATTTCTCGCCGACCATGGGCTGACACCGCAGGACGTATCGCGATGGGTCTGCCACCCCGGCGGGCCACGCGTGATCGAAGCGGTAGAGGAAGTGCTGAACCTGCCCGGGGACGCCCTTGATCACACCCGAAACTCGTTGCGCGACAACGGCAACTTGTCGTCGGTCTCGGTGCTGGATGTGCTTCGGGCCAACCTGGCCGATCCGCCGCCACCTGGTTCGATAGGCCTCATGATCGCGATGGGTCCGGCCTTCTGCTCCGAGCTCGTTCTGCTGGCCTGGTAGCCCCGGACAGGTGATACACGAGATAGTGGTGACATGTACTACCTGCTGATTCTCGCGGTCGGGCTCGAGCGCGTCGCGGAGCTGGTGCTGTCCAAGCGGAATGCGCAATGGTCTTTTACCCAGGGCGCCAAGGAATTTGGCCGACCGCACTACATCGTGATGGTCGTCATTCACACCGCTCTGCTGGTCGGCTGCGTGGTTGAGCCGTGGGCACTGCACCGGCCGTTCATTCCATGGCTGGGCTGGCCGATGCTGGCCATCGCGGCGGCCAGTCAGGTTCTGCGCTGGTGGTGCATTGCCACGCTGGGCCGGCGCTGGAACACCAGGGTGATCGTGATGCCGGAGGCGCCCCTGGTGAACCGGGGGCCCTACCGGTGGCTGCACCACCCGAACTATGTTGCAGTGGTGGCCGAAGGGTTCGCATTGCCGCTGGTACACACGGCGTGGCTGACCGCGGCTACTTTCACGGTCGCCAACGCGATCCTGCTCAGTGTGCGCCTCCGGGTGGAGAACTCCGCGTTGGGCTACACATGAGCACGTATGACACGGACCTGCTGATCGTCGGCGGCGGCCCGGGTGGGCTCGCCACGGCGTTGCAGGCGCGCCGGCACGGGCTTTCGGTGATCGTGGCGGAGCCGCGCGAGGATCCCATCGACAAGGCGTGCGGCGAAGGGCTGATGCCCGGCGGCCTCGCAGAACTGATGTCGCTCGGCGTCGACCCGGCCGGTATGCCGTTTCGCGGGATCGCCTATGTCAGCGAGCAGCGCCGCGCCGAGGCCCTGTTTCGCACCGGGCCGGGCCGCGGCGTGCGGCGCACCACCCTGCATGCCGCACTGGCGGCACGCGCCAAAGAGCAAGACACCGAATGGATTCGGACCAAGGTAACCAATGTCGAGCAGGACGCGCATGGCGTGAGCGCCGCGGGCGTCCGGGCGAAGTTCTTGGTGGGGGCCGACGGCTTGCATTCGACGGTGCGGCGCTGCGTCGGCATCAAGGCCACCGCCGGAAAACCACGGCGGTACGGCGTGCGTTGGCATTTCACGGTGCCGGCCTGGTCGGAGTTCGTCGAGGTGTATTGGTCCCGGTGGGGTGAGGCGTACGTGACGCCGGTGGAACCGGATCTGGTCGGGGTGGCGATCCTGTCTTCGGGACGCCCCGAGCTGGGCTGGTTCCCAAGGCTGGCCCGACAGCTCGAGGGCGCGAGCCGCGGGCATGCGCGCGGCTGTGGCCCGTTGCGGCAGCTTGTTTCGCGCCGCGTCGCGGGCCGGGTGCTGTTGGTGGGCGACGCGGCGGGCTACGAGGACGCGCTGACCGGCGAAGGTGTCAGCCTGGCCGTCAAGCAAGCCGCGGCGGTGGTCGACGCCATCGTCAACGAGACACCGGCGGCCTATGAGGCCTCGTGGCACCGCGTTACCCGCAACTACCGGCTACTGACCCGGGCTGTGGTGTTGGCCAGCACGCCGCGCGTGACGCGCCGTGCCATTGTGCCGGCGTGTGAGCGCCTGCCCGCGGTATTCCGCTTCGGGGTCAACATCCTGGCGACTTAGCGCGCCTTCCAGACCGGCTCCCGCTTCTCGGCGAACGCCAACGGCCCTTCCTTGGCGTCCTCGGATCTGATCAGGGTGCGCATCTCGTTCACGGTGCGCTCCCAGCCCACCTCGTCGCCGGTGATGACGCCGTTGTCGACCCCGGTGGCGATGCGCTTGCTGGCCTGCACCGACAGGGGTGCGTTCGCGGTGACGCGCGCCGCCATCGCCAGCGCCGCGTCGAGCACGGAGCCTTCCTTGACGACCTGATTGACCAGGCCCCATTCCCAAGCGTCGGACGCCGTCATCGGTTCACCCGTCAACAGCAGTTCCATCGCCACCTTGCGGGGCAGTTGATCGACGATGCGGAACACACCGCCGGCAGCGGCGATCAATCCGCGTTTGACCTCGGGCAGACCGAATTTGGCCAGCTCGTGGGCGACGACCAGGTCGCTGGCCAGCGCCAGCTCGGTGCCGCCGCCCAGCGCGGTGCCGTTGACCGCGGCAATGGTGGGCTTGTCGATGAAGTGGTGCACGTAACCGGCGAAGCCCCACTCCCCGTGGTCGGGGTGATACAGGTTCTCCCGGCGAGCGATCGCCTTGAGATCGGCTCCGGCGCAAAACGATTTGTCGCCGGCGCCGGTGATCACCACGGCCCGCACTCCCGCGTCGTGCCGCGCTTCTTCCAGGGCATCCCCGACGCCGATGCTGACCGCGGCGTTGATCGCGTTGCGCGCCTCGGGCCGGTTGATGGTAATGACCATCACGTTGCCGCGGTGCTCAACCAGCACTGCAGGCGCAGCGCCGTCAACGTCCGTCACAGCAGCTCCACGATGGTGGCGTTGGCCTGGCCACCACCCTCACACATCGTCTGCAGGCCGTAGCGAATTCCCTTGTCCCGCATGTGGTAGAGCAGCGTGGTCATAATCCGGGCTCCCGAGCCGCCGAGCGGGTGGCCGAGCGCGATCGCGCCGCCGTTGGGGTTGAGCTTCTTCTCGTCGGCGCCGATGTCTTTCAGCCACGCGAGCGGAACCGGCGCGAACGCCTCGTTGACCTCGTAGGCACCGATGTCGCCGATGCTCAGCCCGGACCGCTTCAGCACTTTCTGGGTTGCCGGAATCGGCGCGGTCAGCATGATGACCGGGTCGGCTCCGGCCAGTGTGGCGGTGTGCACCTTGGCAATTGGCTTGAGCCCGAGGTCCTTGGCCTTCTCCGCCGACATGAACAGCAGCGCGGCCGCACCGTCGGAGATCTGCGAGGAGTTACCGGCGTGGATCACGCCGTCCTCCTTGAACGCCGGCTTCAGGGAGGCCATCTTTTCCATCGGCGTGCCGCGCCGGATGCCTTCGTCCTTGAGCACGACGTTGCCGTCGGAGTCCTTGATGCCCACGATCTGGTCGTCGAAGGCGCCGGAATCCTGTGCGGCAGCGGCCTTTTCATGGGAGTCGAGGGAGAACTGGTCGAGCGCGGTGCGGTCGAAGCCCCACTGCTCGGCGATCATCTCGGCACCCAGGCCCTGGTTGGGGATCCGGCCGTCGTAGCGCGAGATGAATGCCTCCGGGTACGGCCGTCCGCCGTTGGCCAGCGATGCCCCCATCGGGGTGCGCGACATCGACTCCACCCCGCCGGCGACGACGACGTCGTAGTGGCCGGCCACCACACCGGCCGCGGCGAAGTGGATGGACTGCTGGCTCGATCCGCACTGGCGGTCGACGGTCACGCCCGGAACGGTCTCGGGCCAGCCCGCGGTCAACAGCGCGGTGCGGCCGATGTCGAGGGCCTGCTCGCCGGCCTGCATCACGCAGCCCCAGATGACGTCGTCAACGATTTCGGGGTCGATGCCGGCCCTGGTGGCCAGTCCGTTGAGCACCTGCGCGGACAGCTCGGCGGGGTGTACCCCGGAAAGTCCGCCGTTGCGCTTGCCGACGGGTGAGCGCACGGCCTCGACGATGACAGCTTCAGGCATGGTTATGTCTCCTTTGACTCCGGTCTTGCGTCGATTGTCAACCAAGGGATTGGGCGGCCGGGTGGCGGGGTGGTCATCGGTCCACGCGGGAGACCACCATACGATCCGCGATTCCGATATCGCGGGCGATATCGCTTTTGAAAGTCGGTCGCGCTATGGCGCGAGCGCCTCGAACTTGTCGTCGCGAGCCGCCAGCATCAGCTTTTCTGCGACCCAATCCGGTTCGGTGATCATCAGGTCGTGGCCGGTGTCAACATCCCATAACCGCCCATTTGCCTTCTCCCGCAGGCCATCTACATCGCGCCACCGCATGAACAACGTGGTGCACAGATGGGACTGAGGGATCCGGGCGAGTGCCGCTTCGTTGGTCAGCCGCAGCGGTTGCTCAAAACACTGCCACGGGTGTGGCGTCAACCGCGCCTTCATCCATTCGAGCTGATCGGGATCCCTTACGCCGTAATACTTCAGCGTGGCATCGGTGGGATACAGGCACATTTCGACACCGTCGACGATACGGCTCTCAGCCCGGGCAAAAGCCATCATTTCGGGGGCCACGTCCACCAGCGACTGCCCGTTGACGGGTGTAGCCGCATCCAGGTAGACGAGGTGGCCGACCCGATCGGCGGCCCGGTCGGCCACACCGGTGATCACCATCCCGCCGTAACTGTGGCCGACCAGGATCACATCGCGCAGATCCGCGTAGTGCAACAGGTTGACGACGTCAGTGATGTGGCAGTCGAGATCGACATCGGCCCGGAACAGGTGTGCACGCTCGCCCAGGCCTGTCAGGGACGGGGCATATACCTCGTGCCCTGCCGAGCGCAAGCGCCGCGTGACGGCCTGGTAGCACCAGCCACCATGGCCGCCGCCGTGAACCAACACAAAGGTGGACATGTGTTGGACCACAGCACTTTACGGTCTAGCCGACGGGATACCCCACCGACTTGATTTCGGTGTACTGGTCGAAGCCGGCCACACCATTCTGACGGCCCACCCCGCTGTCCTTGTATCCGCCGAACGGTACGTCGGCGCCATACGGAGCGCCACCGTTGACGCCGATGAAGCCGGCCTTGATCCGACGGGCCACCGCCAGCGAACGCTCCAGCGAACCGGACATCACGTTGCCGGCCAATCCGTACACGCTGTCGTTGGCGATGCGGATCGCGTCTTCCTCGTCGTCGAACGGGATGACGGACAACACCGGGCCGAAGATCTCTTCTTGAGCGATCGTCATGGAGTTGTCGACGTTGGTGAAAAGCGTTGGCCTAACAAAGTATCCCTTGTCGAAGCCGGTCGGCGCGTCCGGTCCGCCAACCAGTGCCGTCGCGCCCTCTTCGACGCCCTTGTTGATGTAGTACTGCACGCGTTCGCGCTGCTTCTCCGAAATCACCGGGCCGCACAGGGTTCCGGGGTCCTGGGGGTCGCCGCACGTGATGTTCTCGTAGATGCCCTTGAGGATCTCCACACCCTCGTCGTAGCGAGATCGCGGCAACAGCATGCGAGTGGGGTTCGCGCAACCCTGGCCGGCGTGCATGCACGGCGCGATACCGATCGCGCAGGCCAACCCGAAGTCGGCATCCTCCAACACGATGGTGGCCGACTTGCCGCCGAGCTCCAGGAACAGCCGCTTCATCGTCGCCGCGCCCTTTTCCATGATCCGCTTGCCGACCACGGTCGAGCCGGTGAACGAGATCAGGTCGACCTTCGGCGACAGCGTGAGCTCCTCGCCGACAAAGTGATCCGACGCGGTAACGACATTGACGACACCGGCCGGGATGTCGGTCTTTTCGGCGATCAGCCGGCCCAGCCGGGTCGCGTTGTAGGGGGTGTTGGGCGCCGGCTTGAGCACAACCGTATTGCCGGTTCCCAGCGCCTGACCCAGCTTGTTGAGGGTGACCTCGAACGGAAAGTTCCACGGCACGATCGCGCCGACCACGCCCACCGGCTCCCGCCAGACCTTGATGGACGTGTTCGCGCCGGTGAGGCTGATGACTCGGTCGCCGAGGTCGGTCTCCCACGCGTACTCGTCGATCAGCCGGGCCGGGTACTTCAGTCCGTCGGCCAGCGGGGCGTCCAATTGCGGTCCGAACGTGATCGCCCGGGGCGAGCCGACTTCGAGGATGAGCTCCTCGCGCAACTCCTCCTTCTCGGCCTCTATCGCGTCGTGCAGCTGCAGCAGGCAGCGCTTGCGCAGCTCCTTATTGGTCGACCAGTCGCTCTCGTCGAAGGCACGCCGGGCGGCGTCGATGGCCCGGAGCATATCCTCCTTCGACGCGTCGGCGACCTCGCCGAGAGGCTCCTCTGTCGCCGGGTTGATGTTGGTGAAGGTGCCGGCCTGACCGTCGACGAGCTTCCCGTCGATCATCATCTTCGGCTCGAACCGGACCTTTACAGTGTCAGCCATATTTGTTCAGCTCTCTTCAAACTCGTTCGCTTGTGACTCGTCCCAACGGAGAGCCTTACCGGAAACTAGCCGATTGGCAACCCGCGACGTGCGGGCGGCCCCCTGACGTGCGATTACCGCACACTCGCTCGGCACCACGACCACACTATTTCTGGGCATCGAACAGCACCGGCACCGACGTCGGCGACCGGAACACCTGTCCACGGATATGCGGATCTTCCGCGTCGGGATCCAGCCGGAGATTCGGCAGCCGATCCAACAGAAGGTTGATCGCGGTCCGCATCTCGAGGCGCGCCAAGTGCATGCCGAGGCAGACGTGGACGCCGTGCCCCCAGCCCAGATTTGCCCGAGCCTCCCGGTGGATATTGAAGGTGTTCGGATCGGGATAGCGATCCTCTTGCCGGTTCGCCGAACCGAGCATCGGCATCACCGTCGCCCCGGCCGGAATCGCCACGCCACCGAGTTCGGTGTCGCGAGTCGCCACCCGGGTGATGGTCAGCAGCGGCGATTCCCACCGCACGCCCTCCTCGATGGCCTGCGGCAGCAGCGATCGGTCCGCGCGCACCGCCTCCAACTGCGCCGGATCCGACAGCAGCGCCAACAGCAGGCTGCCCAGCGACCGGTAGGTCGTCTCGACGCCGGCGGGCAGCAGCAGCCGGAGGAACGAGAAGATCTCCTCGTCCGCGAGCTTTTCCCCGTCGATCTCGGCCGCACCGAGCGCGCTGATCAGGTCGTCCTTCGGCTCGGCGCGGCGGGCCTGAAGGATCGGGGCGAAGTATTCGCACAGGGCAGCCGAGGCCGCGAGCCCGCGTTCGGGATTCATCAGCCAACTCAGCAGCGAAATCGACCACCGCTGGAACTGTGGGTAGTCCTTTTCCGGCAGGCCCAGCAGGCCCGCGATGATCTGGCTCGGATAGTCGAAGGTGAACTCCTTCACCAAATCTGCCTTGCCATTGGGTGCGAAGTTGTCGATCAGGCTGTTAGCCACCCGGCCGACCAACTCGTCTTGCCAGCGCGCCAACGACTTCTGCGTGAACGCCTTCGATACCAGCGAACGCAGCCGGCCGTGAACGGGCTCGTCCATGCCGAGCATCACGCCCTCACCCAACACCGGGCCGAACGCGGCGATGACGGCCGCCGAGGAAAACGTCTCGTTGTCGCGCAGCATCTGCTGGATGTCCTCGTGGCGATACACGATGAACATCGGCAGCGACTCCTCGTGCGGAAGTGCCCCCGACGTTTCGAGCCGCTGCACCGGCTCCTCGTGGCGCAGCCGCGCAAGCTCGGTGTACGGATCACGCACGTCACCGGAGATCGCGTCGTCGAAGGATCCGAAATCCTCCAGGTCGTCGAAAAGCTGTTCCATAACTACCCCTTACTCCCCTTCAGTTCCCTTGCGGCGCTTGGCCGCCAGGGATGCCAAGCGTCGCAGTACCGGCTGCGGAAGAACGCGCGCGACCAACACCATTGCCTTTTGGTTGACTGTCAGCGGCCATGCACCATCGCGCATCGAGCCGTATCGGGGAATGCCCAAGACGATCCTGGACATGTGATGCATCCCCGCTGCGGGAAGAATTCGGCTGGCCGCCAACAACATCGACGCATCCGGCCCCACCCCCCGACGGCGAAAGGAGCCGGTGTCGTCTAGCGCCTTGACCAATCCGCCGGCGAACCGTTCGGGTGGGCGAGCGAATTTCATCGCGAACCGGCCGCGGCTGTTCATGGTGTTGTGCAGCCGGGCATAGGGCCCGCCGAAGTTGCGATCGTCGGTGGTGCCCGCGTCGGTGATGATCTCGGTGTCGTAAGTCCCGGCGACCAAAACGGTGACACCGAGGCCGAACGGCGCGATCTCAACCGCCATCGCCTCACCCCAGCGCTCTAACGCGCCCTTGGCGGCCGAGTACGGCGCGGTGGCGGGCTGGCCGCGTACCCCGGCCGCGCTGGATACCAAAACAATTCGGCCCTGACCGGCCGCCCGCATGGACGGCAGCAGCGCCTGGGTGAGCGCGACCGGGCCCAGGACGCTGGTGGCGAATATGTTCTGCCACAACGCCATATCCGTCTCCTCTACCATTCCGGCGGCGGAGATCCCGGCATTGTGCACCAGCGCGTACGGTGCGCCCACGGCTTCTTCGATCGCCTTGGCAGCCGCGGCGATCGACCCGGTATCCAACAGGTCGAGCTGCACCCCGATCAGCCGATCGTCGTCCTCTCCGGCGCCCGTCGCCTCCCGAAGCGACGGAAGCCCCCGGTCGGGCGTGCGCATCGCCGCAATCACCCGCCAGCCCTCCCGGTAGAGGCGAACCGCAGAGGCGAAGCCGAGACCACGGGAAGCGCCGGTGATGACGACGCTGCGCGGCTCAGCCATTCTGGCTCGGGGTTGCACAGGCGCCCTGACCCGGCGGCGGTGGGTCGACGTGCGGTCGCCCGTTGGGCTCCCCGCTCGCCCAGGTCGACCAGATGCCTACCGAGTACGGGCCTTTCGCGCCCGCCTTCTCGTAAAATCCTTGCGGATCATAGACTTTGGCCTCTGGATAGGGCCACGGGCACGCGACGGAAGTGGCCGCATGACTGGCCTTGATGGCCCAGAACCAGGCGCCATAGGCGAAGTACGACACGTTCATGATCGCGAACATCACCAGGAACGTGCCGAGCACCGGACGGCTTGGGAAGACCTTGGCTTTCGCGGTCAGCTTCTCCGCGACTGATTTACCGGTGTCGTCGCGATAGCAGAGGATCGCCGCGGGCACCATCACGAAGGTGACCGAGAACGACTCCCAGATCAGCGGGAACTGGAAGGTCGTGCCGGTGAATACCGAGCCCCACGGAATCACCTGGGAGTAGATGTACATGCCGGCGTGGACCAGCTGAATCTCCAGCCACGCATCGAAAACGAAACCAATCACACAGGCCAGTAGGCCCAGGCTCCATAACGGGTGCCGCGACACGAAGGACTCTGGCCCATATTTCGCCTGCAGTTTGCGCAGGATCCAGACCGCCGGAAAATAGGGCCCGAAATAGAACATCACGTAGCCGAAGACGACGAACGGTTCGACAGTCGGCGACAGCGATACCAGCGGCCATGATTCCGGCCAGTGGATGAGGTCGGGGTTGTAGACCGCGAACGGCGACCAGTTCATGATCGGGTCCTGCCACACAATCAAGGTGGTGCACAGGAACATCAGCATCACCGGGCTGCCCGGATTGCGCCGCCAGCCCCTGATGAACACCACCAGCAGCACGAGCAGCATGACGCAGGTGGCAACGTGCAGGAAGGTGATGTAATCCAGGCCGAAGATGAACTTCACCGGGCGGGGCCGGCCCTGCACGTTCGGGTTGGCGACGCGCGGGTCAAGGGCGACACGACAATTCGCGATGAAGAAGAGCGCGAACGTCGCCAGGGCTGCGCCGGCGATCCAGCCACCCCAGCCGCGCTTTCGGCCAACGCCGGGCGGGGACGCCGGTTTCGCTTCCGCGGCAGGCGATGTGGATTGGTCGGTACTCATTTGGGTCAGCCTTCCTCTCCGAAGCGATCGACCAGATGCGAGTTGATGCCGTCGGCATCGAGACTGCGGGCCACTAGATAGCCCGCCCCCATCCAGGCCCGGCGGGTCCATTTACCGAACGACACTCGAGTGCCGGGAGCGCCTGAGGCGGCGGGCATCATCTTGACCCGCTCCAGCGCCTCTTTGACGCCGCGCGGGCTGAGCGGATGGGCGTCGGTAAATGCGCGCACAAGTGTCGCGGCGACGTCGCGGTTCACCACGGTCACGCAGAACTCCGGGCGACTGCCGTCGTACTTCTTCGCGTAAGCGTCGAGGAAGTCCTGGCCGATCTGGTTCGCCTCGTCGTACTGGTCGACACCCGTCCAGCCCATGAACGCGTTCCACATGATCGGGTTGACCCACGCGTTCTGCCACGCGGTGGTGGTGAAGCGCGGTGGGTCCCAGCCGAGGCTCTCGAGCGCCGGGTTGATGAAGACGATTCCGAATCCGAATCCCAGGTGCACGATCGCTTCGGCCTTTGCCTCATGGAGCGTCTGCACCGCAGCGTTGATGTCCTGAGCCGTCTGGGCGATTGCAACTTCCGCCACGATGCGAATGCCTTTGCGGCGACAGGCACTTCGCAGGTTCTTCAGGTAGCTCTCGCCAATGAGACTCTGTTCGACCAGGACGCCGATCTCGGCGAGTCCTCGTTTGGCGATGAGGTCGGCGAGGAAGATCGGCTCATCGGTCATGGACCCCTGGGGGAATGCGAAGGTCCACTCGCCGAGCCAGTCATCGGTGCCGGTCACGCTGATCGCGGGCACCTTGAACCGCTCCTCGATCGCTTCACGCGTGGGCACACAGTTATCGGTGATATGCGGCCCGAACACGACCAGGCAGCCCTCGTCGACCAGTTCGCCGTACGCGTCGATCACCGCCTTGACCGAACCCTTGGGCAGACCCTCCACCTCGCGATAGATCATCTGCACGGGACGATCCATCAGGCCCTGGGCGGCCGCCTCTTCGAAGATCAAGGCGAAAGTCTGGGTGAACGAGGCGAAGAGATCCTCGGGAAAGCCCGGCGGCAGCGTGAAGTCCATCAAGTAGCCGACCTTGATCGGCTCAGCACTGCTTTCGTAGGACATCTGACCTCCCGGGTGACCCGTTCACTCGCAACGATCCATGGCTGACCTAATATTTGTTCAGACCGTAGCTCAGACGGTAACGGGGGCGGTGTGCAGCGTCAATCATCTATCCGCCTCCGCCCAGGTAGACGTCGACCATCTCGCCCAGAGCCCGGCCCACTGCCACGTCATCGGTGAGCGGCCCGGCAATCGCCGCCCGTGCCGCCTGTTGCATGGTCAGGCCCTCGGCAACGAGCCGTCCTGCCGCGATCAGCACGCGGGTCGACGCGACCTCGCGCAGACCACCGGTTTCCAGGCGGCGGATGGCCTGGCCGAAACGAACGAGCTCGGCCGCCGTCGGGGCATCCACACCCGCTTCGTGCGCGACGATGCCCTCTTCGACATCTGCTGCGGGGAACCCGAATTCGATGGCGACCATGCGCTGGCGCGTCGAATCCTTGAGGTCCTTGAGCACGCTCTGATAGCCGGGGTTGTACGACACCACCAGGCCGAATCCGGGCGCCGCGTCCAGCGTGATGCCCAGCCGCTCGATCGGCAGCTGCCGCCGGTGGTCGGCGAGCGGGTGCAACACCACGGTCGTGTCCTGTCGAGCTTCCACGACTTCATCCAGGTAGCAGATCGCCCCCTCGCGCACCGCCCGGGTCAACGGACCGTCCACCCACACCGTCTCGTCGCCCCGCAGCAGATAGCGCCCGACTAGGTCAGCCGTGGTGAGGTCGTCGTGACAGGCAACAGTGATCAGTGGCCGGCCGAGGTCGTGGGCCATCGCCTCGACGAAGCGGGTCTTGCCGCAGCCCGTCGGGCCCTTCAAGACGAGCGCCAGGCCCTGACGGTAGGCGGCTTTGAAGACGGCCTCTTCGCCGCCGACCGCCTCGTAATAGGGCCGCACCCCCGCAACGCGGGGTTCCGGGTCGGGATCCGCACCGTTGCGAGAAGCGATCCCGGACTCGTTGGTCATAACGTCCCTTCTGCCACTTGATTGGAGCCTAACCGGAACAGATGTTTGTTTCAAGTGCGCTGACGTGGGGCTTTGGATCCGATGCCTGTACACGAACTGCATTCGGCGACTTGGCATCAGCGTGGATCACCGCGATCAGGCGCTCACCCTCCGCCGAACCTCTGCCGAGCGCAGGGCGGACCGAAACAGCGGCCCGATCACGCCGGCGAGCTGATCCGGGCGCGCGATCGTGGCGTGTGCGGTGCTGCCGAACACCCGACGCAGCGATGCCACATCCGTGCCCGCGCCGATGGTCAGGCACACGCAACCAGTCCCCCGGCGCCGCGCCTCGGTCAGCGCGCGGCGCGCATCCGCAGCACCGTAGGCCCGCTCGTACCCGTGGTCATAGGCAAGGCCATCCGACAGCACCACAAGGAGCCGTCGTGACGTGCCGCCGCGCGCCTCCAAGACCGACGAGCCGTGGCGGATGGCCGCGCCGAGGCGCGAGTACGCGCCGGGTTGCAGGCTGTTGAGCCGCCTGATGATGCGGGCGTCGAGATGGTCGTCGAACCGCTTGACGGGCACCATGGTTACCGCCGAGCGCCCCTGCGAGTAGTAGGCGTAGAGCGAAACCCGGTCACCGAGGTCGTGCAGTGCGACGGTCAGGTTGGCTACCGCCGCGCGCTGTTGCTCGTGCACCGTGCGCCCCACCGTTCCGGGCTCAGCCGCCGACCCCGACACGTCCAGAAGCAGCAGCACCGACAGGTCGCGCCGGCGCCGCAAGCTGTCCAGGTACACCGACTCGTCGGGCACCGATCCGGCCCGCACCTCGACGCGGGCCTCGACCGCCGCGTCGATGTCGATGTCGTCGCCCTGCGGCTGACGGTGGCGACGGTGCAGCCCCATGCCGAGTCGGGATAGCGGCCGTCGCACCCCGATCGCGTCGTCGATCGCCGGAGTCGCCGATGCCTTGATCATCGGCTCGACCTCCCGCACCGTGCACCAGGCGGGCCGGTAGCGCTTGCGGCGGAAATCCCACTCCGGATACCGCGCGCCGTCCGCGGCGGCCTTGTCGTCGTCAATGTCCTCGCTCGTGGCCGAGGCCAGCGACGACACGGCGTGCACACCGCGCTTTCCGGAGTTCGTGCGGTGCGTCGGGGCATCCGCGCCCGGCGGTCCGCCGCCGCTGCTGCGCGACTGCTTCCTCTTTGGAGACAACATCTTCTTCAGCCACTTGCCGAGGAAACCGCCGCCACCGACCGGGCTGGTGAACAGATCCGGATCGTCGGAGTCGTCGACCTCGCCGTCGTCGAGCTCCTCCAGTTCCTGCGTGCCGCGGCCCCGCGGGACGTGCTTCGCGTTTGCCTCTTCGTCTTGTTTGACCACCCGTGCGCTCGCGGCCATCACTTTGGCGGCGCGAATGACGCCGAACTCCGGTGCCGGGTCGTCAATCGCTGAACGACCGGCCGCCAGGTCCAGCGAAGCGGCGGGTGAGTCACTGCGACTGGCGACATCCGTGTTGCCCAACGACACCAAGACGGTTGGTAGCAAATGTGCGTTGGCGACCAGCGCGCGGTGGCCTTCGATCGCCAGGTAGCGCCTCGCCAGCCGGGGGTGACGGACCAGGGACCCCACCACGTCGGGGTCCAGGCTGCCGGCGGCAATCATCGACGCCTGTACGGCTACCGCCTCGAGTCTCGCGCGGGCGCCCGCGGCCGCATCGACGTAGATCGTCTGGCCGTCCGTCCACGTGGGTTCACCTGGCGCTAGCCCGGCCACCGCGACGGCCCGGCCCGCCAGCGCGGAGGCAAGCATGCCCAGGGCCTGCAACCGCTCGGCGCGAGCGTCATCCCCCACGCTCAACCTCCGAACATGTTGACCAAATATCTGTTCCACCGTAAAGTCCGGCGTCACACCAGTCAAACAGCCGTCGGTTAGTCAGGAGCACTTCATGATTGACTTCACCGGCCAGGTAGCTGTGGTTACCGGCGCGGGCCGCGGACTCGGCCGCCTCTACGCGCTGGACCTGGCGCGCCGCGGTGCGGCGGTGGTTGTCAACGACCTCGGCGGCTCGATGCGCGGCTTACCAGATGAGGCCGCCGACAGAGGTGTCGCGGACGAGGTGGTCGACGAGATCATGAAGGCGGGCGGTCGCGCGATCGCCTCCTACGACTCGGTGGACAGCCCGGCGGGCGGCCAGGCGATTGTCGATGCGGCCGTCGGCGCATTCGGGCGCCTCGACGCGGTCGTCAGCAATGCCGGAATTTTCGGCAGCGTGGCGTTCGAAGACCTCTCGCACGACGACTGGACGCGAATGCTGCGCGTGCATCTCGACGGCGGGTTTTATCTGTCCCAGCCCGCGTATCGCGTGATGAAGAAGAACGGGGGCGGCAGGTTCGTGTTCATCTCGTCGTCCGCCGGCATCTTCGGCCAGCCGATGGAGGCTCACTACGCCGCGGCGAAGGCCGGTCTGGTGGGGTTGACGAACGTGATCGCGATCGAAGGCGAAGCGCACGGGATACTCGCGAATTCAGTGATGCCAACCGGCTTTTCGCGGATGGTCACCGAGACGGTCGGCGACGAGAAGTTCCTCGCCGAATCTGGTTTCATGCAGGCGATTCGACCCGAACTCGTCGTGCCACTGGTGACGTTTCTCGCCAGCCGCGCCTGCACGTTCACCCACCGCAACTATTCGGCTGCCGCCGGACGGTATGCGCGGATATTCGTCGGACTGAGTGAAGGGTGGCTGGCAGATACCGAGAGCGAACCGACGGCGGAAGACATCGAGACACATCTCGAAGAGATGTCTGCCACCGAGCGATTCCTGGTACCCGGCTCGATCGTCGACGAGGTACTGGAAGTCTGTGAGCGACGCGGCGTCAGCGCGATACCAGGACAAGGCCTTGGAGAAACGCAAGTCGCATTCCCTGAGGCACATTCCCGATAAGCGTTATTGACCACCAAAATGCTCCACCGTAAAGTCCGGCTAAGTCGCAGTTAGCCACGATCAGAGTCAAGGAAAAGTGGACTTCTCCTACCCGCCGGAGCTGGAACAGTTCCGCATCGAGCTGCGCGACTGGCTGTCCGCGAACCTGACCGATGAGCTGGTGGCCGCCCGCCGGCCGTCGGGCCGCGACGACGCGACATTCGAGATGCTGCGGGGCTGGAGCCGGACCATGTCCGACGCGGGATGGGCCGCCGTCTCCTGGCCCCGCGAATACGGTGGTCGCGGGGCGACGGTTCTCGAGCAACTGATCTACACCGAGGAGACCACCCGCGCGCGGGCTCCGATGCCGCTCAACGTCATTGGGATGAACAACATCGCCCCCGCGATCATGCAGTACGGTTCCGAAGACCAGAAGAAGACACTGCTCCGCCGCATGATGCGCGCCGACGACATCTGGTGTCAGGGAATGTCGGAACCCGAAGCGGGATCCGATCTGGCGTCGCTGCGCACCCGGGCGGTGCGGGACGGCGACGACTTCGTGGTCAACGGACAGAAAATCTGGACCTCGCTGGGGCATCGGGCGCACTGGTGCCAGCTGTATGTGCGCACCGATCCCGACGCCCCGAAGCACAAGGGGATCTCCTGCCTGATCGTGGACATGAAGCTGCCCGGCATCGAGGTCCGTCCGCTCGTCACGCTCAACGGCGACACCGATTTCGCCGAGGTGTTCTTTCACGACGTGCGGGTGCCGACTGACGCGTTACTGGGACCGCTGAACGGCGGTTGGCAGGTGGCCACCACCACGCTCAGCCACGAGCGCGCCGGGGCCGCACGGCTGTACGCCGAAATGCAGGTGCGGCTGGAAGAACTGGTGGACGACATCGCCGCGAATACCGACGCCCTCGACGACCCGGTGACGTTGCGGCGCCTGGGCGAAATCGCGGTCCGCATCAAGTATCTCGAGGTGCTCTGCCAGCGGTCGATCTCGGCGACGCTGCACGGTGGCTCGGAAATCACTGCGTTTGGATCGGCCAGCCTCGCCAAGACCGTGTGGGGCGAGATCGGACAGGACATGGCCGCCCTGGCCTTCGACGTGCTGGGCACCCGCGGCACCAATTCCGCGTGGGCGAACTACCGCCTCACGTCACGCTCGCTGACCATCGCGGGCGGAACCACGCAGATCAACAAGAACATCACCGCGCAGCACGTACTCGGATTGCCGCGCAAATGAACCTCGAGCTCACCGACGAACAGGTCGCGTTGCGCGACACCACCCGGCGCTTTCTTGCTGACAAGGCACCGATTTCGGGCCACGTTCGCGAACTGCTCGACGATCCGACCGGCGTCGACGACACGGTCTGGCGTGGTCTGGCTGACCTCGGCACCACCGGGCTGTTGGTGCCGGAGGACCATGGCGGCGCCGGCATGACGATGGTCGAGGCCGGCGTCGTGGCCGAGGAGCTGGGGGCCGCCCTGCACCCGGGGCCGTGGTTGTCCACCGCGGTCGCCGCGCCGCGCACGTTGACGCGGCTCTGCGACAATGACAGTGCCACAACGGTTTTGGCTGGAATCGCTGACGGGACGACGATCGCCACCGTCAGCTTCCTGGACTTCAAGAATGTCGCCGCCGAACCGGGCGACGGCACCGTCCTGCGGGGAGAGCTCGGCGAGGTGTCCGATGCCGCGGCGGCCGACGTTCTGCTGGTGCTGGCCGAAGATCCCAACGGCACGGCGCTTTTCGCGGTGAACACCGACTCCCCCGGGGTCTGGATGCAGCCCGAGCGCGGTATCGATCAGACCCGCAAAAAGTTTCGCGTCCGGCTAGACGGCACCCCCGCGCAGCGGCTGGCCACTGCTGCGCCGGCTGACGTTTCGGCGGTGATCGACGACCTGCTGATCGCCACTGCTGCCGACGCACTCGGCGCGGCGCAGGCCGTTATGGACATGGCTGTCGAGTATGCAAAGGTCAGAAAGCAATTCGGTCAGGTCATCGGATCTTTTCAGGCGATCCAGCACCTGTGCGTCGACATGTACGAGACGATCGAGCTGGCCCGCAGCGGTGTCATTCACGCGCTCTGGGCTGCCGACGCCGAACTTCCCGCCGACGAACGGCATCTTGCCGCGCTGCGGGCGAAGGCGTTCGCCGGGCGACTGGCCACCGTGGGCGATACCGCGATCCAGGTGTTCGGCGGTATCGGCTACACCTGGGAGCACGATGCGCATCTTTACCTCAAGCGCCTGCTGAGCTGGAGCGCACTTCTCGGCGGACCCGACGGATATCTCACTGAACTCGGTGCGCACCTTACGAACAGGGGTCCGCGATGAGCGCCTCGATGGATATCGAATACCTGCTGACCGCCACCCGTTCCGCGCGCAAGACCCTCGACCTGGACGCGCCGGTGGACCTGACGGCTATTCGCGAGTGCCTGCGCATCGGCCTGCAGGCCGCCAACGGCTCCAATTCACAGGCCTGGCGTTGGCTGGTGGTCGCCGATCCGACGCTGCGGGAAAAGATCGCCGAGCTGTACCGCGATGCCTATCTGAAGCGGGTCGGCGGTCAGCTGCTCGCCGACCTGCTGCCGGGCGGCACGCCGGAGGGACGGCTGATGTCGTCAACGGAGTGGCTGGTCGAGAACATGGCGAAGGTGCCGCTGCTGGTAATCCCTTGCTACGAGCCCTACTTGCCGCGCATCGACGGCGACGAGTCGTTTCACCTGGCAACCCTGTACGGTTCGATCTTCCCCGCGGTGTGGAACTTTCAGCTGGCCTTGCACACCCGCGGCTATGGCACGTGTGTGACGACACTGCACCTGCACCACGAAGACGAGGTGCGGCAACTGCTCGGGATCCCGCCGACTTACGTCCAGGGCGCCCTGCTGCCGGTGGGCCGGCTGCGGTCCGGGCACACCTTCCGACCCGCCCCGCGGCGGCCACTCGACGAGGTGATCGCGGTGGACAGTTGGGACGGTCCCGGGCTCTAGAGCCTTAGAATGGGTCTGTCACCGCTGTTAGCAGCGCATTTGAGCCGGTTTCCGATCGGGCAATCTGATAGCCTTTAACAAAGATTTGGTTCGGCAGGAGGACGAATGCGTAGGTTTGCCCGGCCGCAGTCCTCTCGATATGTGCACCGTTAGCCATGGCCAAAGCCGAAACGTTGGCCAAGGGCAAGCGGACGACGGCCGATCGTCTGGATCAGGCCGACGACTCCGGGACGCGCCGCACCGAGATCCTGCAGACCGCGGCGTCTTTGATCGCATCGTCGGGATTGCGAACCTCGTTGCAGGAGATCGCCGACGCGGCAGGGATTCTGCCCGGAAGCCTGTATCACCACTTCGAATCCAAAGAAGCGATCCTCATCGAGCTGATCCGCCGCTATCAGGACGATCTGCGTCGCATCGGCGAAAACGCCCAGGCGAGATTGGACGACGCCGATTCACGGCCGCCCGCCGAGAAGATCATCGAGCTGGGATCGGCGATCGCCAACTGCGCCGTGCGACACGGGGCCGCACTGCAGATGTCGTTCTACGAGGGGCCAAGCGCGGATCCCGAGCTGATGAACCTGACCCGGCAGCAGCCCGTCGCGATCCAAGAGGCCATGGTGCAAACGCTGCGCGCCGCCAGGTGGAGCGGTTACGTCAAGCCCGACATCGACCTTCCCACGCTGGCCGACCGTATCTGTCAGACCATGCTGCAGGTCGGGCTCGACGTCATGCGGCACAACTCTCCTGCCGACCAGGCGGCAGAGCTGCTGTGCCGAATCATCCTGCAGGGCTTGGCGGCCCGGCCACCCACCGATTCGGCATTGGACCGATCCAACGCCTTTGCGGCCGCCAACGACGTCATCGAGTCGTGGGCCGATGACAGCGACGCCGATCCCAGCGACAAGGCGGCCCACGTCCGCGCGGTGGCGCGAACCGAGTTCGGCCGCAAAGGGTATGAAGCCACCACGATCCGGGACATCGCGTCGGCGGCGGGTCTTGGCACCGGCACCGTCTATCGGGTGATCGGATCCAAGGACGAACTTCTCGCCTCGATCATGGAATCGTTCGGACGCAAGGTCGAAGCGGGGTGGGTCAGCGTGCTGCGCTCGGATGCCACACCCATCGAAAAGCTGGACGCGCTGAGCTGGGTCAACGTCAATGCCCTGGACCAATTCTCCGACGAATTCCGGATTCAGCTGGCGTGGATGCGGCAGTCACCACCGAACACCCCCAACCCCGGCTGGCTGTATGCGACGCGGCTGCGGCAGATGAAATCGCTGCTCTCCGAAGGCATCCGCTCCGGCGAGATCCGCATCGACGCTCCCTCCACCGCGATGCTGGCGCGCTGCGTCATCGGTCTGCAGTGGATACCGGAAAACATTCTGCGCGAGGTCGGGAAGCGGGCGGCGCTGGTACACACCCGTGACACCGTGTTGCGCGGTGCCGCCGTTCGCGGCAAGTAAGACCGTCTACTTAATCCGGCCCCGGTATTGAACCAAATAACTGTTACCCATACAGTTGAGCAGTTAGAACCGCGTTGGCATTATCCGAGAAGGGGATTTCCATGACCATTGTCGATCGGCTGCGCTACGACGGCAAGCGCGCTCTCGTTGTCGGTGGCGCGACTGGCATGGGCGCCGCGGCGGCCAAGTCGGTGGCCGAGCTCGGCGCCGAAGTCATCGTGATGGATTACGCGCCGGTGAACTATGACGTCGCCCAGTCCATCCAGGTGGACCTGCGCGACCCCGCGTCGATCGACGCCGCGCTCGAGCAGATCGACGGGCCCATCCACGCCCTGTTCTCGGCGGCCGGCATTGCCGACGGGGCGACCGACCTGCTGAAAATCAACTTCATCGGGCACCGCCACCTCATCGACCGGTTGCTGGAAAAGAACCAGCTTCCGTCCGGCTCGGCGATCTGCTTCATCTCCTCGGTCGCCGGCATGGGCTGGGAGAACGACCTGGAACTGCTGACGGACTTTTTGGCCACACCGGACTACGCGGCGGCGGTGGCCTGGTCAGAGGCGCACGAGGCGGAAGGGATCATCCACTACGGCACCAGCAAGAAGATCGTCAACGCCTATGTGGCAACCCAGGGCCTTCCCCTGCTGAAGAAGGGCATTCGCATCAACGCGATCTGCCCGGGCCCGACCGATACCCCGCTGGCCCAGGCCAATGCCGACCTGTGGCTGACCTTCGCGCAGGACTACCGCGAAGAGACCGGCTCCAAGGTGCACACGCCGGAGCAGATGGGCGACGTGATGGCGTTCCTCAACAGTGCCGCGGCCTTCGGCGTCAACGGGATCACGGTGCTGGTGGATTACGGCCACACGATGGCGTCGCTGACCAACGCTTACCCGCCGGGAAAGCCGATCATCGACATCATCATGGGGCGCGTCAAACTTTAACGGCGGTAACGTCGGGGGCATGGCACGTATCGTCGTCATCGGCGGACACGGCAAGGTCGCACTGCAACTGGCCCGCATCCTCACCGAGCGCGGGGACGAGGTGAATTCGGTCTTCCGCAATCCCGACCACTCCGACGAGGTCGCTGCCACCGGCGCCAAACCGGTGGTGGCCGACATCGAGCAACTCGACACGAACGCACTGGCCGATCTGTTGGCCGGGCACGACGCGGTCGTCTTCTCGGCCGGGGCGGGCGGCGGCAATCCGGCGCGGACCTATGCCGTCGACCGTGATGCCGCGATCCGGGTGATCGATGCCGCCGGGCAGGCCGGCATCAAGCGGTTCGTGATGGTGTCCTACTTCGGTGCGGGGCCGGATCATGGCGTGCCGCAGGATGATCCGTTCTTCGCCTACGCGGAAGCCAAGGCCGCCGCGGATACCCACCTGCGGGCCAGCGAACTGGACTGGACGGTGTTAGGTCCCGGCAGGCTCACGCTGGAGGCGGCGACCGGCCGCATCGTCGCCAGGCCGGCGCAGGGCGCCGAAAAGGGTTCAGTCTCCCGCGCGGACGTCGCGCTCGTCGTGGCCGCAGCACTGGCCAACCATTCGACCATCCGGCGAACCATCGAATTCAACAACGGAGACATCCCGATCGCGGTGGCGTTGGCGGGCTGACTAAACTGCTTCTCGCAGCTGGTCTGCTTGCGCCGCACCCGCGGCGCCGGCATCGAGCGAAGCAACGTTAGTAACGCTTCGTAAGAGGGAACCCGGTGAGAATCCGGGACTGTCCCGCAACGGTATGCAGGAACGACCGCCGTCATATAGGCACTGGTCCTCAGCTAGGACTGGGAAGCGACGGCCACTAGGAGCACCACCCGGTGCGCGCCTGCGAGTCCGGAGACCTGCCGGCTGTGCCGGGCGCGACCGCGCTCGGCGGCTCATCGCCTCGTGGAATGGGCGTTTGGCTGCAGCCGTTAGCGGTAGTACATAGGTGCGCACCGCAATCGGATCGGCTGCATGTCCGCCGGCGGTGACCACAACGCCGATTGAAGGACGAATATCGTGACCCCTCAAGCATTCACAGCGACAGTTGTCGGCTCTCCGCGCATTGGCCCGAAACGGGAACTCAAGCGCGCGACCGAGGGCTACTGGGCAGGACGCACCAGCCGAGCCGACCTCGAAAACATCGCCGCGACCTTGCGGCGTGACACCTGGAAGGGCCTGGTTGACGCCGGCCTCGACTCGGTGCCGGTGAACACCTTCTCCTACTACGACCAGGTGCTCGACACCGCGGTCATGCTGGGCGCGTTGCCGGCCCGGGCCGCGCAGGTTCCCGACGAGCTGGACCGCTACTTCGCCGCGGCGCGCGGCAACAAAGACGTCGCGCCGCTGGAAATGACCAAGTGGTTCGACACCAACTACCACTACATCGTTCCCGAGATCGAGCCCGCGACGAAGTTCGCGCTGAACCCGGACAAGGTGCTCTCCGAGCTGAAAGAGGCTCAAGGTCTTGGAATTCCGGCGCGCCCGGTCGTCATCGGACCGGTCACCTTCCTGTTGCTGAGCAAGGGCGTCAACGGTGGCGGCGCGCCGATCGAGCGGCTGCAGGAGCTGGTGCCGATTTACTCCGAGCTGCTGTCGCTGTTGGCCGACAACGGCGCGCAGTGGGTACAGATCGACGAGCCGGCTCTAGTCACCGACATCTCCCCCGACGCCCCCGCACTGGCCGAGGCGGTGTACAACGCGCTGGGCAAAGTGAGCAACCGGCCCGCCATCTATGTCGCCACCTACTTCGGTGACCCCGGCGACTCGTTGGGCGCGCTGGCCCGCACACCGGTCGAGGCAATCGGCGTCGACCTGGTTTACGGTGCCCACGAGGCGACGGCCTCGATAGTTGGAGCGCCCGAGCTCGCCAACAAGCTCCTGGTGGCCGGAGTCGTCGACGGGCGCAACATCTGGCGCACCGACCTCGAAGCGGCGCTGGGCAAGCTGGCGACCCTGTTGGGTTCGGCGGCCACGGTCGCGGTCTCGACGTCGTGCTCCACCCTGCACGTGCCGTATTCGCTGGAGCCCGAGACCGGCCTCGACGATGCGCTGCGCAGTTGGCTGGCGTTCGGGCAGGAGAAGGTCGCCGAGGTGGTGGCGCTGTCCCGGGCGCTGCATGAGGGCCGTGACGCGGTCGCCGAGGCGATCACGGCCTCCAACGCCGCCGTGGCCTCCCGGAAGAAGGATCCGCGGCTGCACAACGACCGCCTGCGGGCCCGGATCGACTCGATCGTGGCGTCCGGTACGCACCGCGGCGACGCGGCACAGCGGCGTGCCAGCCAGGATGCGCGGCTGCACCTGCCGCCGCTGCCGACCACGACGATCGGCTCGTTCCCGCAGACCGTCGCGATCCGCAAGGCCCGGGCCGCCCTGGTCGCCGGTGAGATCGACGAGGCCGAATACGACCGCAGGATGAAGCAGGAGATCGCGGACGTCATCAAGCTGCAGGAGGACCTCGGCATAGACGTGCTGGTGCACGGCGAGCCGGAGCGCAACGACATGGTCCAGTACTTCGCCGAGCAACTCGACGGCTTCTTCGCCACCAAGAACGGCTGGGTGCAGTCCTACGGCAGCCGTTGCGTGCGGCCACCGGTGCTCTACGGTGACGTGATCCGCCAGCGGCCGATGACGGTGGAGTGGGCCAAGTATGCGCAGTCTCTGACCGACAAGCCGGTCAAGGGCATGCTGACCGGCCCGGTGACGATCCTGGCGTGGTCGTTCGTCCGCGACGACCAGCCGCTGGCCGACACCGCCAACCAGGTGGCGCTGGCCATCCGCGACGAGACGGTGGACTTGCAGTCCGCCGGCATCGCCGTGATCCAGGTCGACGAGCCCGCGCTGCGCGAGCTGCTGCCGCTGCGTCGCGCCGATCAGGACGACTATTTGAGTTGGGCCGTCGGGTCGTTCCGGCTGGCCACTTCCGGCGTCGCCGACTCGACCCAGATCCACACGCACCTGTGCTACTCGGAGTTCGGCGAGGTGATCGGCGCGATCTCCGACCTGGACGCCGACGTGACGTCGATCGAGGCGGCGCGCTCACACATGGAGGTGCTGGACGACCTGAACGCGGTCGGCTTCGCCAACAGCGTGGGCCCGGGTGTCTACGACATCCACTCGCCGCGGGTACCGAGCACCGGGGAGATGGCCGAGTCGCTGCGGGCCGCGCTGAAAGCCGTTCCGGCGGAGCGACTGTGGGTCAATCCCGACTGCGGCTTGAAGACGCGCAACACCGACGAGGTGAATGCGTCGCTGCAGAACATGGTCGCCGCCGCACGGGAAGTTCGCGCGGGGGTCTAAGCCTGCGGGGCCTCCCGCGAGCTGGGGCGCACCTCCCGCGAGCCTAACCTCACTGCGATTTTCGAACCGAAATTTCGCCGTGGCGTTAGATTCGCGGGTTACTCCTTGGGCTGGGGCTCGGACTCGGACTCGGGATCCGACAGCACCTGGACCGGCACATCGTCTGCCCAGGGCTGCCGGGTGACCATGTCCGCGACTTTGACGGTGCCGCGCTCGAATTCACCGGTCGCGGCGTCCACCAACCGATAGGACTGGGTCTGCCGATGCATCGGCTGCGCGTCGAGTAGCACGACCCGCACTTCGCCGGGCAGGAAACCGCAGCGCTGCTGCATCGCGGCGATCAGCTGCTCGTTGTGCATATGGCCGTCGCCGAAATTCCACCCGACGGCGGTGCTGCAGATCCGTTCGCCGTCGGTGATGACGTAGTCGTCTTCGTTCTCACCGGCCATCGCGCGGTGCGCCAGCGTGAACAACGCCCTACCGTGAGTGTTCATGGCGCGGAACGCATATCCGAGATACATCGGAATCTGCGCGCGCTCCTTGCCGTACACCTTTTCCAGCTGGGCCGCGGGCATGCTGGCGATCGAGACGATGTTGTGGTTGATCTTCTTGTCCGCCGATGCCTTGATGCACCACAGCGTGGTGTCCCAATTGCCGGCGTAATACCGCATGCCGGGCAGGAATGAGATCTTGCGCGGAAACAGGTTGCCCGCGATCACGATTCCGGCGATGAACGCGATGAAAATCGCGACTGGCACAGGGCTTTTCAGATCCATCAGTCCGGTATGAGCGTGGCCGACGAACAGCGCCAGTACGCCGAAGATCATGAACACATTCCATTCCAGCGGCACGCCCATCGGGATCGCCGTCAGGATGCCGAGGTGGAAGATCACCATGATCGTCGCGGCGACCGCGGTCGGCCAGCCGCCGTGCGCGACGAAAAGCGCGACGGGCACACACATTTCGATGAAGGTGCTCACGTGGGCGAAGAGCCGCGACAAGAATCCGGGCCGCAGGTCGTCGGGGAACTTCTCGAAAAACATCCGCTTGACGAACCGCGGCCGAAACAGCGGATTGTTGGACATCATCGTGGAGATCACGAACGGGAAGTGCTTGTTGAGCTTGGATGTCGCGGCGCCCATCCAGATCACCAGGAAAACAAGTTTGGCGGCGACGATCATGTCGACACCGCCGAACAGGAACGTCACCGCCAGCGTCGCGTAGACCTCACCGCGGGCCGCCAGGAAGATCACCTTGTCGCGCAATCCGAGCACCCCGAGCAGCAGCAGGATCAGCACGATCCGCCACGTCGGGATCAACCCGACCTGGGTGCCCAGCTCCGGCACCGGGCCGGTGCCGTCGGCGAACAGCGTCAGGAAGGTCACCAGTAACAGCAGCCCATACAGTGCGACATCCACCAGCGTGCGGGCCGTGCCCTTGGTCGCCGGGACGCGCTTCGGCCACGGGGGCAGCCGGATGGTGTCGGGCCGCAGCCAATACAGGATCGAACCCAGCGGCGGCTTGATCCGGTTGTTCAGTGGCCCGAAGCCACATCCCAGCCCGATCACCTCGAAGAGCATCGTGTAGAGCACGACCTTCTCGAACACGATCGGCTCGGAGTACCAGGACGTGACGTGGGTGAACGTCAACCCGCGGGTGGTCGGCACCGCCAACAACCAAGCGAACAGGATGTAGAGCAATATTTTGCCGACGTAGAACAGGTGGAGCACGACCGGCGTTCCGAAGCCGACCTCGGCCCAATGTCGCGCCATCGGCCGGATCTTCTCGCTGCGGCTGAGCTTGCTCCACTCGTCGATGTCGACCTGCGGCAGTTCGGGTTGGAGAAATCCCATGGTTCCACAGACTAGAACGCGTTCTAGCACAGCGCGCTGAGGATCGCGGATGACATCCTTTGCCCGCGAGTTCTCTGCCGGATAGCGTGGGGTCTTGGCACCCGTTGAGGAGATGTCCATCATGAGCAGATTTCGGTTCCTGATCTCGGCTACCGCGCTGGCGTTGGTGAGTGCCGGCTCGCTCGGCGCCGGCACTGCCTACGGCCAGGCGCCCGCACCGGGTGACTCATGCACGCAGTTGCACGCCACCACCCAAGACGCCAACGGCCGCACGATGTGGTGCAACCCGACCATGACGGGCAACCACAGCCTGGTTTGGCAATACGGCGGGCCAAGCGACTAGCCGGCCTTTGCCAGCCGGTCGGTTCACGGATACCGTCAGATTAAGTCGGCGTGTGGCTTAGGAGACGTCCATCATCAACAGACTTCGATTCGTCGTATTGGCGATCATTACTGCTGCCTCACCGATCACCGTCATCGTCGGGGGCGGCGTTGCCAACGCCGCGCCGCACTCGCCGGGTCAACCGTGCTCGGGGTTGCACGCAACCACCCAGGACGCTAACGGCCGGACGATGTGGTGTGAGCCACCCGGGCCCGAATTCAACGTCCTGTTGTGGCAGTACGGCGGACCCAGCTAGCCGTCAAGCTTGCCCTCCGGCCAGTGCCCGGTGCTCGCGCCCCGAGTAGGCACTCAACGGCCGGATCAAGGAGTTCGACGCGGCCTGCTCCATGATGTGAGCGGTCCACCCGGTGATTCTGCTCATCACGAAGATCGGCGTGAAGCAGGCGATATCGAATCCCATGACTTTTTCTTTCCGGGCGAGCTTGCCGCGCAACCATTCTCGCGCGTTACGCGAATCGCCGATCTCGATCATGTCGTGCATGACCGCCTCGTTGGCGCCGCCGTGCAGCGCGCCCTTGAGTGCACCGATGACACCGGTGACCGCGCTGTAGATGTCCGACTGCGTCGACGTCACCACCCGCGCGGCGAACGTCGAGGCGTTGAAACCGTGTTCGACGTAAAGGATCATCGACTGCTCAAATGCCCGACGCGCGAGCCTATTGCTGGATCGCGCGAACGACCGCGACGGAGCCCAGCCGCTATCTCGGCCCGGACAAGCGGTTCGCGATCGAGCCCGGCTGCGACGTGGCGCACGCCGAGAAACTGATCTATTCAGTCGGTATCGACCTCGCCGAAGCCGAGGCGCTCGTGCCGATCGGCGCGGGCTGCAAGATATGTGACCGGCCCGCCTGCCCACAGCGCGCCTTCCCCTATCTCGGCCACCCAGTGCACGTGGACCCGCACTCGAGCACCGATCTGCCGTATCCGCCCGTAATCAGGTCCTGAGAGGCCGTCAAACACCGGGCCTGAACCGCGCGTGAAATCCGCACGAACGGTCCGCTGCCCGGTCGCGATCGGTGTAGTTTGCTGCTCAGCACCCAACTGCAACCGAGGAGCCGATCGTGGCGGACGTCGATTATTGCGTGGTCGGAGCGGGTTTCGCGGGCCTGACGGCCGCATTCCGGTTGAAGCAAGCGGGGCACTCGGTGGCCTTGCTGGAGGCCCGCGATCGAGTGGGCGGTCGCACATTCACCGTCACTCGCGACGACGGCACATGGATCGATCGCGGTGGCGCGTGGATCGGGCCGGGCCAGGACCGCATCTATGCACTGATGAGCGAGTTCGGCGTGCCGGAGTACAAGCAGCACAACGACGGCGACGCGATGATGATCGTCGGCGGCAAGAAACACCGCTACGGCGGCACCATCCCGTGGACCGTGAGCCCGTGGGCGGTCGCCAACCTCGGGATCGGTTTGGCCAGCATCGAGAAGATGTGCAAAGCGATTCCGCGCGAAGCCCCGTGGGACGCGAAGAAGGCCCACGAGTGGGACCGAATCAGCATTGGGGAATGGATCCACAAGAACACCATGTCGAAGGAGGCCGCCGAGATGCTGGACATGGCTTTTGGCGGCCTCTACACCTCGGCAGCGTCAGAGACGTCGTTGCTGTGGGGGCTGCTGCAGTCGGCCTCCGCCGGCGGACTCACCTTCGCGATTTCGGGCAAGGATGGCTCCCAAGACGCCCGCCCGGTCGGCGGGATGGGCGCCCTGCACCGGCCGATGGTGGCCGCACTCGGCGACGCGCTGCACCTTTCGCAGCCGGTCCGGCAAATCGCCCAGGATGCCGACGGTGTGACAATCAGCGCGGCCGATATGACGGTGCGGGCGCGCCGAGTCATTGTCGCGATCCCGCTGGCGATCGCCACCTCGATCCTCTACGAGCCAGTGCTCCCGGTGGACCGAGCATTTCTGCACCAGCGCATTCCCAGCGGCTCGGTCATCAAGACCTCCATCTTCTACGACGAGCCGTTCTGGCGCGCCGACGGACTGTCCGGCCAGTCCGCCGCGCCGAACTCCCCGGCCACCCTGACCATCGACGCCTGTACGGACACCGGGGACCCGGGAATCATGTGCGTCATCACCGAGGGACCCGCGGCGCGTCGGCTGACAATGCTCGACGAGGCCGAACAGAAGTCGATCCTGATCGGCGAGGTCGTCGATCGGTTCGGCAGCAAGGCCAAATCACCGCAGGAATTCCACTTGCAGAACTGGACTGTGGACCGCTATTCCGGTGGCGGAATGATCGGCCACGCCCCCACCGGCGTGCTGACCGAATACGGCTACACCTTGCGCGAACCCTGCGGTCGCATCCATTGGGCAGGCACCGAGAGCTCGGCGGTCATGTGCGGGTGGATCGATGGCGCGATTCGTTCCGGGGAGCGCGCCGCTGCCGAAGTGACAGCGGTCGAAACCGCCGCGGTCGCCTAGCCGGGATACGCCAGCCTGGTCATCCCGGGCGTACCCGCCCAACGGTTCGGTGCCAGAATGAGCCGAATGTCGGCATCACGGGGGCCTGACCAAGAGAGTTGGCGGGATGGGTGTAAACCTCCCAGGCCCTGTCGGTCGTCGGGCAACTCGGCGATATCGGCTCCGCCTACGCGCTAGTGCCGGCAGTGGTTTCTATGCCCGGGAACAGGTTCGGCTGCTCCGAATCTATTTGGGCGCCACCACCTTTCTGTACCTCTACGGCGTGGTGTTCACCCTGTTTCCTATCCGCAAAGGCCTGACGTACGCGAATCCGACGGGAGGTATCGTCGCGATCTGCCTCGGCGTCGCGGCGTTGGCCTGGCTGGGCGTCCGTCCCGACAGGACCGCGCCGGCAACGGCCGTGGCGATCGCGGCCACCCCGATCGTGATGGCCTTCCATGTGGCGATCATCGCCGAGTTCGTCTGCCTGATCGCGCCGATCTTCCTGGCGATGTACCTGCGCGCCTTCCACTCGCCGCGCCGCGGCGCGATCCTGGTGGCCGTGCTGACCGGGGCGTCGGTGCTGGCTCTTGCGGTCGCGCCGGCCCCGAAGTTGGTGATCGACTACTTCATCTTCGCGATCGCGATCGTGGGGGCCGCCGAGTCTTTCGGGCTGCTGATGCGAGCCCTGGTCAGGGCGGCGTGCACCGATCCACTGACCCGCCTGCTCAACCGAGCGGGCTGGGAGATCGCCACCGCCGACCTGTTGGCCCGATCCCGTTCGGCAGCTGGCACCGTCACGGTCATCGTGCTCGACATCGACAACTTCAAACAGATCAACGACACCCAGGGCCATCTTGCCGGCGACGAACATCTGATCAGCCACGCGGAGTGCTGGCGAAAGCTATTGCCCGCCAACGCCGTTCTGGCCAGGCTCGGTGGCGACGAGTTCGCGGTGTGTATCGCCGACGACGCCGGCACGACGCCGGGCGATTCGGGGCAATTCGTCGCCGACGTCCGCCTGCACACGCCAGACACCAGCATCGGCACCGCATCTCACAACGGTGCGAGCGCCGACATCGCCTTGCTGTACGCGACAGCCGACGCCGAGCTGTACGACGCCAAGCGGAAGAAACTTCCAGGCGGCGCCGACGCCGAGCTGCGCCGCGGAGCGCCCGGAATCTAGCCGGCTTGCTTAGCCGGCGGCCGGTAGAAGATCAGCAACTGGCCGATGGCACCGGCGAGGCCGAGCCCCACCGAGATCAGCAACCCGTTCCAGCCGATCAGCGGGTCGTTGATCCCGAAGATCGCCCAGTCCAGGCTGAGCCGGCCGGGTCCCAGTGTGGCCACGGCGATCGCGGACAGCGCCAGGACCAGGTTGTATTCCCAGCCCTCTTTGACGATGAAGAACCCGTTGTGGCGATGGACGGTCCACGCCGCGACCAGCATCAGCGAGACAAAGCCCGCGGCCGGAATCGGCGTGAGCAGCCCGACGGCCAGGCCCAGTCCCGCGGTGATTTCGGTGGTGGCGGCCACGGTGGCGTGGAACTTGCCCGGCTTCATACCGATGCTCTCGAACCATCGCGCGGTGCCCGGTATCCGGCCGCCGCCAAAGAACTTGTTGTAGCCATGCGCGGCCAATGTCACGCCCAGCACCAGCCGCAGGATCAGTAATCCGACGTCATAGGGAGTCATACGTGCCAACCTAGATCATCGGGCGGATCGGACAACAGCAGCGGTGAGCGGCTGTGTCTGGCGATCCGTGTGGGAACATAGCGGGCGTTCTCGCGTTTGCCGACAACTAGCTGAACCAGGAGGGGGTGCACCACGGCTCGTATCGCACGAGGCAACAGCACCCCCGAACGCAGATCGATCGGGCATGCGGCCACCTCCACCGACCACACCGTGGTGTTGCTGAACGGCGACGCGGACCATTCGCGGGAGATCCTGGGCAACAAAGGCCACGGCATCGAAGTCATGCGCCGGCACGGCTTGCCGGTGCCCCCCGCGTTCTGCATCACCACCGAGGTGGGCCTGCGGTGTCTGACCGAGCCCGCGGCCACGCTGGACGCGATCTGGGACGACGTGCTCGACCGAATGAAGTGGCTGGAGGGCGAAACCTCACGCACGTTCGGCCGGGGCCCGCGTCCGCTGTTGGTCAGCGTTCGCTCCGGGGCCACCCTATCGATGCCCGGCATGATGGACACAATCCTGAACCTGGGCCTCAACGATGCCGTCGAACAGGCGCTGGCCGCATCGGGAACAGAGAAGTTCGCCCAAGACACCCGGCTGCGGTTCACCGGCATGTACCAGCGCATCGTCGGCGGCGAATCGCAAGCCGTCCCGGACGACCCGTACGCGCAGCTACGGGCGGGCATCGAGGCCGTTTTCGCGTCGTGGAACTCGCCGCGCGCAGTTGCCTACCGCGACCACTACGGCCTCGACGATCGTGGCGGCACCGCGGTGGTCGTGCAGGCCATGGTGTTCGGCAACCTCGGCCCCAATTCCGGTGCCGGAGCGTTCTTCTCACGCAACCCGATCACCGGCGCCAACGAGCCTTTCGGGGAATGGCTGCCGGGCGGCCAGGGCGACGACGTGGTCTCGGGGTTGGTCGACGTGGAACCGATAGCCGCCCTGCGCGACGAGCAACCGGCGGTCTACGACGAGCTGATGGATGTCGCCCGCACCTTGGAGCGCCTCGGGTCCGACGTGCAAGAGATCGAGTTCACCGTCGAAGACGGCAGACTCTGGCTGCTGCAGACCCGGGCGGCCGAACGCTCGGCGCAGGCGGCGGTCCGACTGGCGTTGCAACTGCACCACGAGGGGCTCATCGACGCCGCCGAGACACTGCGCCGGGTGACCCCGACACACGTCAAGGCTTTGCTGCTGCCCGCACTGCAACCGAAAACACGTTTGGCCGCACCGCTTTTGGCTAAAGGGCTGCCCGCCTGCCCGGGCGTGGTCTCGGGTAAGGCCTACACGCAGGTGGACGAGGCGCTGGATGCCGCCGACCGCGGCGAGCAGGTCATCCTGGTGCGCGACCACACCCGCCCCGAAGACGTCCTGGGCATGCTGGCCGCGCAGGGCATCGTCACCGAGGTCGGCGGGGCCGCCAGCCACGCGGCAGTGGTCAGCCGCGAACTCGGCAGGGTCGCGGTGGTGGGCTGCGGCAACGGAGTCGCCGCAACGCTGGCCGGTAAACAGATCACCGTCGACGGCTACGAAGGCGAAGTGCGCGAAGGCAATCTGGCCCCGTCCTCGTGGTCGGAGAACGATACGCCCGAACTACGCGAACTCGCCGACATCGCGCGGCGGTTCAGCCCGCTGCGCGCACACGCCGACGGCGACCACCCGAGGCTGGACGACACCTCCGACGCCGCGGTGCGCGCCACCCTGGAAAGCGAGCGTACCGACGTGCTTTCGGCCTCCCCGCTGATCGTCATGCTGGCCGCGCTGCGACTGACGAGCCAGACCACATCGTGACAGAATTGGCTGTGCTGCAGGCGATTCGGCTCAAGGGCCGAGTTACTGCGGCCGAGCTCGTCGCCACCCTGGACGAAAAGGTTGACGACGTCACCGAACAGCTCACCGCGTCGGGGTTGCTGGTCGGCGGCCCGACGTTGCGGATCACCCCAAGCGGTCGCGAGCGGCTGGACGCGCTGCTCGCCAAGGAGCGCGAGGGCGCCGACCGCCGCGGTCATCGAGGCGGTCGGCGCCGAACTGCCCCGGCTCAACAATTATTCGGCGAAACTTGTTGCGGCACTTGACAAAGTGAAGTCTGGCGACAGGTCCTGGCTGACCCGCCCGCTCATCGACTCATACCACACCGTGTGGTTCGAATGGCACGAGGAGCTGCTCGGCGCCGTCGGCCTCACCCGCGAGGAAGCGGCCAGATCCGGTGATGCGCAGTAGGTCTTCTTACAGCGCGGCGTCCAGCAATTCCAGGTAGGCGTCCACGTCGGCGACGGCCGACTCCGCCGCGTGGACGCTGATCGCGATGGTCTCGCCGATGCCGTGCGCTCCGTGCGTCAGACCCATCGACGGGGATAATCCCGGATAGCCGGCCGTCAGCACCACGCGCGCATCCCCGAAGCGCAGATCGGCGGGCCCGCGGTTGACGCTGGACACCACGGTGTTGCCCAGCACTTGCGTGGGCCGGACGTCGGCGTCGAAATGGGAGACGCCCCAACGCAGTAGCGGTGCGGGTACCGCGGCGAATGCCCGGTCGCCCGAACGTGTCGCCGGATGTTCGAAGCGGCGCCGGCCGTTGGCCAGGTCGGCGGCGATGCGCTCCAGTCGCGCATCAGGCTCGAGCTGCGGGTACAGACCGACGACGACGTTGCCGAAGTGATTGTTCGCCTGGGGTACACCGGGTTTGACCATCGGCACCTCTGCGCCCAGCGAAGCGGCCGCATCGCCGAGTAGACGCGACAACGCGGTGGATACGGCAGCGAGTACGGCAACGGTGACGGTGGGCCCGCGCAACTGCGAGCGGTGGCGTATCAGCGTGCGCATCGAACGGGCACCGTCGGGACGGGCATTGGTGGAAAGCGGTGGCCGAGAGCCGACCCCGGGCGACAGCAGTCCCGCTCGGGTGTCGCGAACCAGCCCGCGGTGGGCACGCGCCGCTTCGGCGGCCCGCCAACAGAAGAAGCCCGGCGACGGCCGTTGCACCTCGGGCACCGGGGCGGCCCGGCCGAAGAGCCAGGCCGCCAGCGCCGCACCGCGCACGCCGTCGGCCAGCGCGTGTGGTGCCTGCAGCACCGCAACGGCGCCCCGACCGTCGACACCAGGAATGCCGAGCACCGGCGTGAACACGTGCAGCCGCCACGGCATCCGGCGAAGGTCCAGCTGGCTGTCGGCCAGGCCGGCCACCGCCGCGAGGACGCCGTGCCAGCTGCGATCGGCCAGATCGTGGCAGACCACCTGCTCGGGCGCCACCGGCGTGGGAACCCACCGCGGATACGTCAGCGAACATCCGTCGTCGAGCCGCAACCCCAGTTCGGGACACGCCCGGGCCCGACGCCGTACCTGTTCGACGGCACCGCCCACGTCGGCGGGTTCGCCGTCGAATGCGTAGAGCAGGAGCTCGTCGCTGGGGATTTTGGCCGACATCCAGTAGAACTGCGCATCGACGGCCGCCATTCGGCGCGCAGCCATGGCGTCAGCCGGGTGAGCCGACGAATGCAAGCACCCGCTCGGCGACCTTCTCGGGCTGTTCAAGCTGCAGGAAATGCCCGGCATGGTCGACGATCGCGACGTCGCTGCCGGCGGGGAGCACCTTTTCCGTCCAGTGTGCGAAAGCCGGAGTCATACAACCGTCGTCGCGACCATGCAGATACAAGGTCGGCAAGATGGGCGCCTCGGTCCACAGCCGGTTGAGTTCGGCGTACCGCTGCGGCGGCTTGGTGTTGCGAAGCGTGGCCCGGTAGGTCCCCAGCGCCGCCCGCCAACTTTCCGGTGTTCCTATCGCGGCGTCGACGTGGCGCAGATCCTCGTCGGCGCCGCGATAGCCCGGAGACCATCGCCGCCACAACAACGGCATTATCCAAGGCCCGGAACGCTCTGGCAGCACAGGCAATTGGAAGTAGAAGATGTACCAGCTGCGCAGCAGCTGGCGCGACAGCTGGCGGACCAGCCGGCCTCGCTCGCTCACCTGGCCGCGGAATGCGGCCGACACCGGCACCGACATGATCACGGCTTTGGTGAATGGGCTGTTGGGCATCGCGGCCAGGCCGGTGGCCGCCAGTGCACCCCAGTCGTGACCGATCACCACGTCGCGGTCGGTGCCTCCGGCGGCCGCGCGCACGCGCAGCGCGTCGTCCATGATCGCGCCGACGTGATAGCTGCCATCGTCGGGAATCGACGAGGGCGCATAGCCGCGCATGAACGGCGCGATGACCCGCCAACCCGATGCGGCGAGGAGCGGGGCCATCTTGCGCCAGCCATAGGCCGTGTCGGGGAAGCCGTGCAGACACAAGGCGATCGGGGCGTCGGGCGGGCCCCAGGTCAGCGCCTTGAGGTCGCCGGGAGGGCCCGGCACATCGATCCATCGCGGCTCGGTCATCTCGGGTAGTCCGCCATCTTCACTCCTGTTCGGCGCGTCCGCACGGACCAACCTAACGCGTGCGGATCCCGACCGCACCGACCGGAGCGATATTTTCTTCAGATACCACCTGCCCCAACATATTTCGAATGGTCGGGCCGATATTCACCGGGCCGGGTCGTTAGATGCCTGCGCCGCCGCCCGCTCGAGATCGGCGATGACGATCTTGCGCATGCCGTACATCGCCTGGGTGGCGGCCGTCGCACGGGCCGGATCGGGATGGCTCACCAGGTCGTAGAGCCGCTCCGGGATGACTTGCCAACTCAGCCCGTAACGGTCCTTGCACCAGCCGCATTGCGATTCCTCGCCACCGTCGGTCAGCCGGTTCCAGTAGTAATCGACCTCGTCTTGGTCCTTGCAGTCGATCGTGAACGACACCGCCTCGCTGAACGTGAAATGCGGACCGCCGTTGATCCCGATGAACCGGTTGCCGTCCAGCACAAACGTGCCCGAGAGCACCGAGCCGGGCTCGCCGGGACCGGCGTCGGTGCTGCGGTTGAGGTCCTCGATTCGCGAGTTCGGGAACACCGAGGCGTAGTACGTCACCGCCTCTTCCATGTTGTGGTCGAACCACAGCGAGGGCGTGATCGATGGCACAGGAATCTCCTACTCTGTTGGGGTTTCCTAATAGACCTCAGCGGGCGCCGGAACTCACCGCCGCACCCCCTCGCACGCAAATGTGTAGACGACCTCGGTAACGTCGAAGGACGATCTAGGTGAGAGGACCCCCGTGAGCGCCGTGAACAGCAGTCCCCAGACGGTCAAGTTCGCTGGTGTGGGCGGTATCGGCCTGATCGCCGACGAATGGAACCGCGATGACGCCGTCGCGGGCCGACCGTCGATTCTCATGTTGCACGGCGGCGGCCAAAACCGGTTCTCCTGGAAGAACACCGGACAGTTCCTCGCCGACGAGGGCTACCACGTCGTCGCGCTCGACAGCCGCGGGCACGGCGACAGCGACCGGGCGCCGGGCGCAGACTACGCCGTCGAAACCCTGATGGCCGACGTGTTGCACATTCTCGACGCTATCGGCCGCCCGGTCGTGCTGATCGGGGCCAGCATGGGTGGGCTGACGGGCATCCTGGTCGCCGACAGCGCGGGCCCGGCGAAGGTGACCGGATTGGTGCTGGTCGACGTGGTGCCGCGGTACGAGAAGACCGGTAGCGCGCGGATCCGGGATTTCATGCTGACCAACCTGCACGGTTTCGGCTCGCTCGAAGAGGCCGCCGACGCGGTCTCCGCCTATTTGCCGTACCGGGAAAAGCCCCGCAGCCCCGAGGGACTGAAAAAGAACCTCCGACTGCGCGATGGACGCTGGTACTGGCACTGGGATCCGGCGTTCATGACCGCACCCGGGGACGACCCGGAGCTGCGCACCGAGCACTTCGAGCAGGCCGCGGCGGATCTGAAGATCCCGGTCCTGTTGATCCGCGGCAAGCTCTCCGATGTCGTCAGCCCCGAAGGGGTCAAGCACTTCCTGGCCACGGTTCCGCGCGCCGAATTCGTCGAACTGTCCGACGCCGGGCACACCGCCGCCGGTGACGACAATGACGCCTTCACCGACGCCGTGGTGGACTTCGTCAGACGAGTGACCGGCTAGTTAGCCGGCTTCTCGGCATGCCCGCCGAACTGCTTGCGCATCGCCGACAGCGCCTTGTTGGCGAAGTCGTCGAGGCTGCGCGAGGCGAAGCGGGACTGCAGCGCGGTCGTTAGCACCGGTGCGGGCACCCCCTCGTCGATCGCGGCGATGGCGGTCCATCGGCCCTCGCCCGAGTCGGACACCCGTCCCGAGAACTCGTGCAGGTCAGGCGATTCGTGCAGCGCGATCGCGGTCAGGTCCAGCAGCCAGGAGCCGACGACGCTGCCCCGGCGCCACACCTCGGCGACGTCGGCAATGTCGATCTCGTACTGGTAGCACTCGGGACTCGACAGCGGCGCGGTTTCGGCGTCCCCCGCTTGGACGCGCTTGCCGATGTCGGCATTGCGCAGGATGTTCAGCCCCTCGGCAAGAGAGGCCATCATCCCGTACTCGATCCCGTTGTGCACCATCTTCACGAAGTGCCCGGCTCCGGACGGCCCGCAGTGCAGGTAGCCCTTCTCCGGTTGCGCGACCTCGCCGTCTCGGCCCGGCGTGCGCGGGGCCGCATCGACACCGGGCGCGATGGTGGCGAACAGCGGCTCGGCGTGCTCGAAGGCGTAGTCATCGCCGCCGATCATCAGGCAGTAACCACGCTCCCGGCCCCACACCCCACCGCTGGTGCCACAATCCAGGAGATGAATCCCCTTCTCGGCCAACAGCTTTGAGTGCTTGAGGTCATCACGGTAGTAGGAGTTGCCGCCGTCGATCACGATGTCTCCGGACTCGAGCGTCTTGGCCAGCTCCTCGATCACCGAGGTGGTGATGTCGCCCGCGGGCACCATCACCCAGACGACCCGCGGCGTGGCCATCTTCTGGGCCAGCTCGCTCAGCGAGAACACCCCCGTCGTCCGCTCCTCACCGGCCATCACCTTGACGGCGTCCGCGCTGTGGTCATAGACGACGCACTCGTGCCCGGCTGCGGCGACCCGGCGAGCGATATTTGCGCCCATCCGGCCCAGGCCGATCATTCCCAGCTGCATTTCTCCGGTCTCCTTACTGTCCCGACTGAGTACTTGGAGGGAACCACGGGTCCTGCCAATGGCGGTGCCCACGTTGTAACGACTGTGCGGCCTCGGGTCCCCAGGACCCGGGCTCGTAGGGGTGAATTTCGCCCGGCTTGTCCAGCAGCGGCTGGACGATCCGCCACGTCTGTTCGATGCTGTCCTCCCGCGCGAAAAGCTGGCGATCGCCGGTCAGCGCGGCGTGCAGCAGCAGTTCATAGGGCCCCTCCGCTTCACCGAGGTCGCTGAGCGAATAGCGAGTCCAGGTGGACGTCGTGCCACTCACCGCCGACTTGGGCAGACAGCTGGATTCGCATGCCCGGCTCGGGGTCGATGCGCAGCACGATTTGGTTCGGCTCGGCAGCCCTGCGGTGGGGCAGGAAGGCCAATTGCGGAACCCGACGCAGAAACAGGCGCACCTCGGTGACCTTCTCCGGCAGCTCTTTGCCGGCCCGCAGGAAGATCGGCACCCCGGACCAGCGCCAATTGTCGATCTCGGTGCGCAGTGCGATAAATGTCTCGGTCTGTGAATCCTTTGCCACCCCGGAGACGTCGGTATAGCCGTGGTACTGACCCCGGACGCAACGGTCGGGATCCAGCGCCGGCATCGCGCGGAACACCTCGGACTTCTTGTCGTTGAGGTCATCGGCACTGTCGCCGACCGGCGGTTCCATCGCGACCATCGCCAGCACCTGCAGCAGATGGTTCTGCACCACGTCGCGCAGGGTGCCGACCTTGTCGTAGAACCTGCCCCGGTCTTCGACGCCGAAATTCTCGGCCATCGTGATGTGAATTTCCGAGATGCTCTGGCGATTCCACAGCGCGGCCAGCGCCTGGTTGGCGAACCGGAGGCATTCGAGTTCCACCACGGGCTGCTTGCCCAAGAAGTGATCCACCCGCAGGATCTGGTCTTCGTTGAGCACCGCGTGCAACCGCTCGTTGAGTTCGCGCGCGGACTCCAGGTCGTGGCCGAATGGCTTTTCCACCGCGACGCGGGCGCGCTGCACTAGGCCCTCGCGCGCGAGGTTCTCGACGATCGGCGCGAAAAGCGCGGGCGGCATTTCGAGGTAGTACAGCGGGTGGTAATCCGAACCGATCATCTCCGCCAGCCGGTGGTAGAGCTCGCCCTCGGTGACGTCGCCGTGCACGTAGTCCAACCGAGTCGCCAGCCGATCGAACACCTCGTCGTCGATCTTCTCCCCGGCTTCGTTGATGGCGCCCCGCGCCCGCTCGACCAACTTCTCGACACTGATGTCGTCGCTAGCCACACCCAGAATCGGGCAGTCCAGCAGGTTGCGGCGCTCGAGCCGATACAACGCCCGAAATGTCATCTTGCGGGCCAGATCGCCGGTAATCCCGAAAATCACCAGCAGGTTCGACGAACCACCACCGTCGTCGGCCAAGACCGAACCTCCCAAAACTCACCTGCTCGGAGCACTTGAGATGCACTACCCGGGGGTGTTCGCTTCAACCCTAGACACAGCTTATGGGGCCGACAACCGGAAGCCATCGGGCGCTTTGCAAGGATGCGTGACGTGGGTGATGCACTGCATATCGCGGTCTACGTCCTAGCCGGGGTTGCCGCCATCGAAGCCTGCGCACTCGCCGTGTTGTGGAGATTGCTCGGCCGTAGCCGCGAGGAGGCCGAGGAGTTGAGGCAGCGTGTCGACACCCGCAATTGGCTGATCTCCGGTGGCCGTGAGGCGGTCAAGACGGTGTGGAACACCGCCAGCGTGATGCGCAAGGAGGGCTTTGGCGCGGCCGTGCGCAGCTCCATCGAAGACCTCGCCGACTGGGCCGAGGTCGAGCGCCCCGACCTGGCCCGGGTCACGCCGGACGGCCGGGTGGTGATTCTGTTCTCCGATATCGAGGAGTCCACCGCCCTCAACGAGCGGATCGGCGACCGTGCGTGGGTCAGGCTGATCAGCTCGCACGACAAGCTCGTTTCCGGCCTGGTGAAGCGCCGATCCGGGCACGTGGTCAAGAGTCAGGGCGACGGCTTCATGATTGCCTTTGCTCGGGCCGAGCAGGCGGTGCGCTGTGGCATCGACCTTCAGTACGAACTGCACAAGGACGCAAAACGCAAGCGGCACGAGGAGATTCGGGTGCGGATCGGCATCCACATGGGCCGCTCGGTGCGTCGCGGCGATGATCTGTTCGGCCGCAACGTCGCCATGGCGGCGCGGGTCGCGGCGCAAGCCGTCGGCGGAGAGATCCTGGTGAGCCAACCGGTGCGAGACGCGCTGAGCGACTGTGCCGACATCCGGTTCGACGAAGGCCGCGATGTCGAGTTGAAAGGTTTTTCGGGCAGCTATCGCTTGTTCGCGGTGGAGTTCGAACCCGAGTTGGAGGCGGCGTCGGATTCCGCCAGCCGCTGATGGAGTCGGGAACGGATCTCGTCGGGGGTGTAGGCGCGCCGTTTCCGTTGATCACGCACGACGATCGCGCCCCCGGCGACGACGCCCGCGGCGCCGGCCAGGCCGATCCACTTCCAAATGTTGCGCATAATTGACACGCTATTACCGCCATGGACACCCTTCACGACAAGGTCGCCGTAATCAGCGGGGCGGCCAGCGGCATCGGCCGCGCCATCGCCTACACGTTGGCCCACCGGGGCGCCCACATCGTGGCGGTCGACATCGACGTCCAAGGTGTCCAAGCCCTCGCCGATGAACTGAGTGGCCAGAGAGCCGCGGTCCTACCGCACCGCGCCGACGTCGCGGAACCTGAGACTTTCGAAGACATTCGGGACGCGGCGCTGCGGCGATTCGGCCGCGTCGATATTGTGGTCAACAACGTCGGCGTACTGACAAACGGCCTGCCGCAAGACATTCCGGCCACGGAGTGGCAACGCATCCTCGACATCAACCTGATGTCGGTGGTGCGCAGCAACGCCGCGTTTTTGCCGCTCCTGCTGGATCAGGGCAGCGGACATCTGGTCAACACGGCCTCCTTCGCCGGGCTGTTCACCTATTCCTATGACCGAATGCCGTATGCGGCCACCAAAGCCGCCATCGTGCAGATCAGCGAGGGACTGGCAATCTATCTGCGGCCCAAGAACATTGGCGTCACTCTGCTATGCCCGGGGCCGGTGCTGACGAATATCGCTGCCGCCGTGCCGACCTTCGGCGACGGCGCGGCACTGCGCATTCCCGGCGAGCAGTTCGAGTTGCTCGACCCGGCAGCCGTCGGCGACCTGGTCGCTGACGCGATCCTGCAGAACCGATTCTTCGTGCCCACCCATCCCCAGGTCGTCGACGAGTTGCGCCGCCGCATCGAGGACTGGGACGCCTACATCGACTACCAGATCTCCCGAAAACCCCCATGAAAGGCGGATACCGATGACTGATGCGCGCGCTGAGGGACTGGAAGTGTTCAAGGAGATGCTGCCCGGCCTGATCCCGGACGACGCCACCAGCCTGCGCGACGACGGCGTTGCCGGCGAACTCCTCGAGCTGGGCCTCGATCATGTCTTCGGATCGCTATGGACGCGGCCCGGATTGGACCGCCGCTCGCGCAGCCTGGTCACCCTGGGTGCGCTGATCGCGCTGCGAGCCTCGGACGAGCTGAAGGCGCATTTCGCCATCGCGGTGCGCAACGGGCTGACCGTCGAGGAAATCGGCGAGGTCATCTATCACATGACCGGCTACGCGGGTTATCCGGCAGCCGCCAATGCACGCGCTGTCGCGCGTGAAGTGCTGGCGAACTCCTGAGCCATGCTCACCCTCGACCAGGCGCTGAACGAGACTCGGACGGGCGATCTTTGGCTCTTCCGCGGCAGAACGGGACCCGACCGTGCGATCCAGACGTTAACGAACGCGCCGGTGAATCACGTTGGCATGACGGTGGCCATCGACGACCTGCCACCGCTGATCTGGCATGCCGAGCTGGGCGACAAGCTGGTTGACATGTGGACCGGAACCAACCACCGCGGCGTGCAGCTCAACGATCTGCGCCAGGCGGTGATGCAGTGGAACGAGCGTTACCACCAGCGCTGCTGGTTGCGCCAGCTGACGCCGCATCCCACCCGCGAACAGGAGGACAAACTGCTGCGGGTGATCGCGCGGATGGACGGCGTCGCGTTTCCGACGACCGCGCGCCTGACCGGCCGGTGGTTCCGTGGCCGGCTCCCGACCGTCTACGACTGGACAAAGGGAATCCCGCTCGTAGACAAGAAGGTTCGAGAGTCGACGCAGCGACGCAAAGAACGTCAGCGCGTCGGCCTGGAAACGGCGTACTGCGCCGAGACGGTGGGAATCACTTATGAGGAAATGGGATTGCTCAACACCGAGAAGTACTCGAACTGGTTTGACCCGGGCACGTTCTGGAGCGGCGACACGCTTCCGCTGGCGCCGCGGTATGCGCTAGGCGAAGAAATCGAGGTGGCCGTCGGCTAGTTGTGATGTCCAGGGAGGTTGGTCAGTCCTGTGACTGGTGGCTTGCCTCCGTGGCGGAATGGGCTCCGGTTGTGATTGTGGAAGCTGTCAGGAACCAGCTTCACTAACCGGGGCCTTCGATGTCCCACGCTGCGCGGCTCTGACTCGTAGAGCGCGGGCATTGGCCTCAGCTCGTCTGAGCGACGGGTCTCGGTTGGAATACGTTCGATCTTGCCAGTTGGTCTGGTGGCCGGTAGCGGACGGGTGCGCTTATGGGCTGATCTGTACTTCGCACGCGAGGCGCCCGCGCCGGGATGGCCGACCGCGCTCAAGCCGCATCCGCTGTTCGATAAGACTCAGCTCCACTGGTGATGCTGCGATGGTCGAACTTACGTTGCGCAAGCTGCTGCGGCTGGTCAGCACCGCCGGCATGGCCATGGCTGCCTCACTTGTCATGCGGTGCTGACCCGGCGTCGGATCAATGCGGGAGTGATCGTCAATCGACGGTGTCACTGAACCGCTATTCCGCTTCGGGACGCCATTCTCGGCAGCTTTGATCCACCGTCGATGTCGCCGGTTCGGCGGGCGGTCTCCTGGGCATTGTGTTTACTTTGTGTCTCAGCTGATGACACTTGTGACACGCCGCCGTCGGAGACTATCCGCCGAACTTGGTGACATCGACGTGGATCAAAGCTCCGGGATGAGCGTCTTCGTAGCGGCGTAACGGTTCACCGTGCACACGGTCGATGTAACGATCACTCCCGCATTGATCCTACGCCGAGATCTGCACCGCGTGCACGGTCGAGGCCGCCATGTCCAGTCTGCCGGCGTCTGCACCGGCCCCAGCCGCTTGCGCCAACGTAAGTTCGCCCATTCGCCGCATCACCAGCTGACTGGTCTTATCGAACAGCGGATCGGCCTCGAGCTCGGTCGGCCATCCCGGCCGGGCGCCTCGCTGCGGTTAACGATCAGCCCATTTTCTCACCCGCCCGCGACCGGCCCCATGACCATCTGGCAGATGCAGCGTATGTCCAACCGACTCACGCTCAGCCGAGCGAGGCGCTATCGAGCCCGCCGGTCTACGAGTCACCGCCAGCGCGGGACATCGCAGCCTACCTGGCTAGCTGCAGCGTTCCTAGACAGCTCCACTTCACCACCGGAGCCCTTCCGCCGTCACAGCAAGCTCACCGATCACACGACTGACAACCTCCCTGGACATCACAGCTAGTCGACGGACATCTCCCCCATTTCCGACCAGCCGGTCGCGTCGATCGTCTGACTGATGATCTTGGGCGTGGCCTTCAGCGCCTGCGGAAGCTCCCGCATCGCCCGCTTGAAGTGGTCGCTGTTGACGTGGACGCCGCCGGCGTCACCGTCGCGGAATGCCTCGACCAAGACATACTCCGCCGGGTTGTCCAGGCTGCGCGACCACTCGAACCACATGTTGCCCACTTCGGCGCGGGTGGCCGCGGTGAACGAGGCGACGAGGTCCGGCCAGCGATCGGTCCAGTCGGGTTTGGTTTCGAACTTGACGACGATGAAGATCATTGCGGTCCCCGCTTGTGCTCGCAGCTCCCAATGCGCTTGCCTGCCCGATCATCGACGGGCAGCGCCAGGATATACGGCCCGCTGGGAACCCCGGGCCGCACGCTGTGACGGGAGTGGTATTTCGGGTGGATGTGACCCCTGTTTCATCGCGCTACAGCAAAGTCCGCCTAGGTGTCGAAATTGACGCCTAGACGGACTTTACATGGGTGCTGCGTTTATTGGATTTGCGCCAGTACTCCTCCGCCAGATGTGACGCAGCCCACAACGGGGTTGTTTTCCCGACTACTTCACCGATGCCAAGCACGCAATGCAATCAGTGTGATCCACGTCGCAGTTCTATCCGCGAAATTAGATAACACGTGCGCAATCCAATTCTTTATTAATTCGGAATTCCGGGCGCGCCGGGCGGCGGCAATTCCGGAGCGGGCGGAGGTGGCGGGGCGGGCGCCACGGCACCAACCAAGACGGGTGCTGGGTCAGCGGGCGGGGGCGGTGCGTCCGGCGGCGGAGGCGGCGCATCCGGGAGCGGAAGCGCAAGGCCTTCACCGTCCGGCGGCATCGGCAAGAACATGTGGTGCGTGAATCCCGCCTGGTAAGCGCCCGCACCACCGACGTGCACCCCGCCACGCTCGCCGCTGGACACCGGAGTGCCGTCCGGCAGGGTCACTGCCGTGTGGCCACCGTTCCAGCCGACAACCAACGCGTTGGGAGCCGTTCCGTATTGGAAGCCCCGCGCCAATAGCGCGCCTTCTTCATTACCAGTGTTAAATCGGTTTCCGTAAACCGGTCTGTCGGTTGCGGCATTGACAACCCACGAGACAAGCCCCGAACAATCGGTACCCGCGGGAGAATCTCCACCCACAATATAAGGCGTCCCCGAGACCTGATTGATCAGCGACATCAACGATGCAAGAACAATCATGGGCAGGGACACTAGCAACAAGATAGTTAGCGAGCAAAAATTTGTGGCGCTCATCACGTGTCAATTAAATAATGGCGTGCACCGCACCTACAGCAAATAAGTCACGACAATGCATATTTCCGGAAACGGAAGTCCAGCCGGTTGGCCAGGCCTTATCCCGCCGACGCGGGCTGCAGGCGAAAAACCGGGATCCGTCGCCCGACCGCAGCGGCCTTGGCGCGGTAATCGCCGTAGTTGACGCAGACATGCTCGGCAAACGCATAGAGCCGCTCGTAGTCGTCGGGATCGGTGACCTCGACGGCGACGAAGTCCTCGTCACCGAGTTGGCATTCGGGATGCGCCTTGAGGTTGTGGTACCAGTGCGGATTCTTGGGTTCACCTAGGTAGGACGCGACCAAGATCGCATCGGGTCCATCGTGGAAGTACGCCAGCTGATGCTCTCGCGGCTGACCTGACTTGGCGCCGGTGCTGATCAACGGCGCCGAGGAGAGCCCACCAAGAATCGATGGGTAGCGCCCACCCGTTGCGCGATACAGCCAAGGATCGATGTGCCAGAACAGGTGTCGCGCCATGAAGCCGCCCACACGCGAGCGGCCGAAGCATTCCAGGGTTCGATACCAGCGGCCGTACTGTTCGGTCGGGTCGACATAGTGCAGCGGCATGCGGCGACCCTACTGTGCGTCGTCGTCGACGGCGAACTCCCTGGGCCATCAGCGCGGCAGGGTGCGCATCGCCTGCCGCAATACGCCCGGCACCGTGTTCGCAAGGTCCGACCGTCGCGTGGCGAAACCACGAATTGCTCTGTAGAACGACCAAACCTGTCGCGGTGTAGGAAGTTTCGGCACCCACGCCAGCTCCCAGTGAATCCCGTTGATCGGGTCGTCAAAGAACACGGCATAGTAGCCGGGCCAGTACTGTGGGTACTCCTTTGGTTCGTCGGTGACGGGGACATCGCGGCTGATCAGGAAATCGCGATGGAAGCGGTCGACCTCTTTTCTGCTCCGGGCCCACAGCGCAATGTGGTTAATACCGACCGCCTGGTCGCTGTGCGTCAGCTTTCCTCCGGCACGAGCAGGCTGAATACCAATGTAGCTGTGCGGGTTGGTATTACGAGTCATGTAATAGATCGACTGGTACTCCATGTTCAGAGACGAGAAGCTGCTGTACCCGAGCCAGCCGAACAGCGCGTCGTAGAACGCGATGGAGTCGTCATAGTCCAGCACCGCGAACTCGACGTGACTAACACCGCGCCACCGCATCATGCCTCCCCAGAGCTGGCCGGCGGCCGGTCAGATCGGAGTCCATATTCCGTTGTTGAAGAATCCCCAAACTCCGGTGGTCGGGTTCCACATCAGGTGAGCCTGCGGCGCCCACGCCGGTGGAGGTGGCTGCGGCGGCGCCCACGGCGGCGGCGGTCCCCACGGTCCCCAGCCCGCCGGTGCCGGACCTTGCCAGTCGTGGCACTGATTCCAGTCCCAGTGATAGTTCGTGCCCCAGGCCGGATCCCATTGCTGACCAGGGCACCAGTGATTGCTGGGCGCGGGAGCCGGGGCCGCCTGGGCAACACCGCCGGCCAGCCCCAACGCGGACAACGCCAGCCCGCTACCCGCCAGCAGCCGAACCCACGGTCTCGTGTGCTTTGCCGTCGCCATCTTCTAAGAATGGTCGGCCCGCGGCGTCACCGCTAGTGTTCGACAAACTGAGCGCGGGATGGACCCGGCTCGAACGCTTCACCGAAGTACTGGGTCTCGCGGACCACTTCCCCGTCGTCGAATTCCATGATGCTCACGACGTAGAACGGTTGCTCGTCGTAGGTGAGGACGAGTTCGCTGATCCAGAGATCGCCGCCACCGAGCATGCGTCGCACGGTGAATCGCTTCAAGTTCGGCTGCGCGGCGCGTGACGCCTGAATGTTCTGCCGACCACGAATGCGCTCGCCCGATTGCGGATATTCGAGCACCGCGTCATGCCGATAGATGTCGTGCTCAGCGTCGAAGTCGTTGGCGTCGGATGCCGCCCAGTGGCGCCGTAGCGCGTCCCGCACTTCGTTATCATCCATCGCGACTCCCGCTTGCCGGTAGATGCATCAGTGTGCACCGCTCGACGTGGAAGCGAAACTCCACCACGCCGCCGCCCTCACCAACTGGATGGGCGCATGGTTATATGGTTCAGCCTGGCGAAGTCAGCGATGCAGGTTCGGTCCAATCACCTTCGCCCCGTCTACGTTCAGGAGTCACCCATGGGCGACGCCGATGCCGCAGCGATCCGAGCGGCGCGAGGCGACTGGATCAGCGAGCACCTCGAGACCTATCTGACCTCCGGTGGCACGCGGGGCCACATCATGGACGTGAGTGCGGTCGGGGGCCGGGCGCTGACCACGCACTGCTTGATCAAATGTGTTGGTCGCAAGTCGGCGAAGGTCTATGTCAGGCCGTTGATCTACGGAAACTTCGGCGGCGAGATCGTGATCGTCGCATCGAAGGGCGGTGCCGACGCGCATCCGGAGTGGTACTTGAATGTCTTAGCGAGCAACACGATCGGTGTGCAGATCGCGACCCAGGCGTTCGAGGCAACGTGGCGGCAACCCGAAGGCGAGGAACGCCATCAGGTGTGGGCGTATATGGCTCACCTGTACCCGCCGTACATCACGTATCAGCGGTCGACTAGCCGTCAAATCCCGTTGGTGATGTTGACGATCGCGCGGCCGATCGACGTCTTCTCTGCGGACGGGTCGCACTAATCGTCAGTCAGATCCTCACAGCCCGAACTTCGCGCGCGCCTCATCCGTCACCGGAGTGAATAGATTGACCAGGTTTCCATCCGGGTCGCGGAACAGCAGCGCACGGTTACCCCACGGCATTGTCGTTGGCTCGGTGACGATCTCGCCGACGCTCCCCCTGAGTCGCTCATGCTCAGCGTCCACATCCTCGACGATGAACTCCAGGATCGCGCTCCGGTTGGCGCCCGCCTCAGCGGACCCGGCCCCGAACAGCGGAACGGTCTTGTCACTTCCGATCGCCAACGTTCCGAGTGCTGTCGGAATCTCGGCGAACAGTTCGTTCCCCCAAACCGGGGCGGTTTCGGTGACCATCTCGTAGAAAGCAACGAGCCGATTGACATCTGCCGTGATGAGGCGGGTCGAAATGAACTTCACGAAGTCTCCTCGAACACTCGGGTGGCGCGGTCTGCGGACAGGACGCTAGCTGCCGCCTCTGACACCCAGTCCTGACACCACGGACTGCCTAGACGTTGAACCGGAGCTCCGCACTGGTCGTTTGCGGGGTTGGGCCAGCCGGGGTGGTACCGGGCAAAGTTGCGCTGACCAGCACGGATCGCGATGCGCCAACAACCGCCCAACGGCGCAATCTGCGGACCGACTGCGGACCGGGACGAGCAGTCGGCGGACCAACGAGGACGGCGCCGGCATGGCCAACGCCAACATCATGGAGCGACGGGGCTAGACGGCTGAGGGCAGGCCATCGAGCCAGTCGGCCAGCTCTTCGGGGGTGCGCGGAACGAGTCCCTCGCGGAGTCCTCGCCGGCAGTGTTCTACAGACTGCTGATCGCCACAGCTTTGGAGTCAGCAGAAATGCAGAAATGAGGTATCAAGACGTGAAATAGGGCTACGTTGGGGTTCGAGGCGAGTTGGGGGACTTACGTTCAGGCACAGCGAATTTGATTCTGGTGGTAGACACACTGTTATCGAGGATGCAGACTCATCGTTACCGAGGCACGCGCTGCCATTGCCGAAGCCCGAAGGCGTTTACAGGAAAGAGTTGTTGAGCAAGGGAATTAGATTACTTGTGGCACTGGGGGTTACGTTGTGGGTAATCCTCAATTCCCCCGTGGCCCGGGCCGGGCCCGGCGGCAACATTCCAGGCCCCGGCGTGTGCGACTATCCCGGTGTTGGCGGAAGTAATTTCGAGGCGGGGGCCACCTCGTACTACTGCGATTTTCCTCTCGAAGAGAACAGCACGCACTGGCACTGCGAATATGGCGGATGGAACCTGGGTGGTCCAGGTGGCAACGCCCCCATCGGTGGAAGTTTTATGGGTTTTGGGTTAACCATTCCTGCAGGCGATTTCGGGGGTGCTATCGGTGGTTGTTCATGGCGCTGGCCGGATAACACTATCGGCCCTGCACCGAACCCACCGGGCGCGTGGAAGAACTACTTGGTGCCCAAGCCGCCACCGCCCGAACATCGGGCGCCCGCGACTCCACCGGCTGAGCCAGAGTCTGGACCACCACCGGTAGAGAACCCTAATCTCGGCGATCAGCCACAGTCACCGGCCTACACTAATCCGGCGTTTCCGAATCCCGGCAGGACTCAGAACCCGCCAAGTTAGCGCTTTACCGCCATCATTGAGTACCGATGTCACAGCGGCCAGGCACTTGTGGCGCAAGGCCAGGGCAGCGGCGGGTGTGGAGTACGTGTTGCGGCTAGACCAGGGCTGACCTGCGCCTCTAGACGTTGAACCGGAATTCGACCACATCGCCGTCGGCCATCACGTAGTCCTTGCCTTCCATCCGGACCTTGCCGGCCGCCTTGGCCGCCGCCATCGACCCCGCCTCGATCAAGTCGGCGTACGAAACGATTTCGGCTTTGATGAAACCCTTCTCGAAGTCGGTGTGGATCACCCCGGCGGCCTTGGGCGCGGTATCGCCCTGATGAATCACCCACGCCCGCGCCTCTTTTGGGCCCGCCGTCAGGTAGGTCTGCAGCTTGAGAGTGTGAAAACCGGCCCGCGCCAACGCATCCAATCCGCGCTCGGTCTGCCCGATGGACTCGAGCAACTCCGCGGCAGACTCGTCGTCCAGCTCTTGCAGTTCGGCCTCGATCTTCGCGTCGAGGAACACCGCGTCGGCAGGTGCGACCATCGCGCACAGCTCGGCCTTGCGCGCATCGTCGGTCAGCACGGACTCGTCGGCGTTGAACACGTACAGAAACGGCTTGGTGGTCATCAGGTTCAGTTCGCGCAGCAGTGACGCGTCGATGCCGGCCGCGAAGAGCGTCTTGCCCGAGTCCAGCACAGCCTCCGCGGCGACGGCCGCCTCGTGCACGGGCTTGCGCTCCTTGCTGTTGCGGGCTTCCTTCTCCAGCCGCGGGACGGCCTTCTCCAGTGTCTGCATGTCGGCGAGGATCAGCTCGGTCTCGATCACCTCGATGTCGGAAGCCGGATCGACCTTGCCGTCGACGTGCACGACGTCGTCGTCAGCGAACACCCGCACCACCTGGCAGATCGCGTCACACTCGCGGATGTTGGCCAGGAACTTGTTGCCGAGCCCGGCGCCCTCGGAGGCGCCCTTCACGATTCCGGCGATGTCGACGAACGTCACCGGCGCCGGCACGATCTTCTCGGAATCGAACATCTGCGCCAGCTTGTCGAGCCGCGGATCGGGCAACGGCACCACGCCCTCGTTCGGTTCGATCGTCGCGAACGGATAGTTGGCTGCCACCACGTTGTTCCGGGTCAGCGCGTTAAACAGGGTCGACTTGCCCACGTTGGGCAGCCCCACGATTCCCAGACTCAGGCTCACGGGGAACCAAGTTTAGGGCTCCACGCCAGGCTCGGGCGCCGGGGAACCATTTCGTGCGCGAACCCATGGCACGCCCGGCGGCCCTAACAAGGTATTTACGGCCGTTTTCACCCATTGCCGGTACGGTCTACATGTGTCAGCGCAGCGGGGAACCTCGGCAGTAGAAGCTGCCCATCGCTCGATCCACCCCGGCATTCCGGGAGTGCCGTCGTGGATAGCCCTGCTCATCGCGATTACCGCGACCGCCATCGGGTATGGAATCGACTCCGGATCCGGCCACAAGGAGCTGACCGGCATCTTCGCTTGCCTCTATATAGCGGGCTGCGTGGCAGGGGTGCTGGCCGTACGCCAAGAGGGCCTGTTCACCGCGGTCATCCAGCCGCCGCTGATCCTTTTCTGCGCGGTGCCGGGTGCCTACTGGCTGTTCCACGGGGGCAAAATCGGAAGCCTCAAAGACCTGCTGATCAACTGCGGCTATCCGCTCATCGAACGCTTCCCGCTGATGCTGGGCACCGCCGGCGGCGTCTTGCTGATCGGCCTGATCAGGTGGTACTTGGCGATGTCGCAGCGGACGCCCGGGGCGTCGGGCGCGACTGACGACGCCGCGACCGCCACCACGGGGGCACGGTCGTCCGTCGTCGGGGCCATCAGCACGAAGCTGAACTCGCTGCTGGGCGTCGCGTCGTCCGACGACGAGGACGACGAAGAAACGTCCACGGGCTCGCAGCGGAGCTCCGCGAGAGCCAGCGCCAGAACCGGCCCGGCGGCCCGCAGTGGCAGGTCCGCGACGAGTTCGGCCCGGAGCCGGTCCCGGCACGCCCGCCCATCGCCGGAAGACGAGCACGATCCGACGGCAGAGCGGCCGCGCCGTCGGCGCCAGGCTCCGCCCCGGGACTTCGATCCCGCCGACCCGCCGCGCCGGTCACGGCGGCCGAGGCCGCAGAGCGATCCGGATCCGAGGGGGCAGTCGCAGCAGGAAGGCCGTCGGGAACCGCGCAGCCGCCGCAATCCTTACGAGCGCTCGGCGCCGCGCGGCGGCCGCTACGACGGCTACGACCGGTACGAACCGCCCGTCTCGTCGGAGCCGTTCAATCGATACCCGTCTTATGAGCCCTACGAGTCCCACCAGCCCGCCTCGCAGCCCCGTCGGCGTCAGTCCGCAGCGAACTCGACGAACGGCTCCAACCCGACGCACCACCCGATCTCGCAGGTCCGCTACCGCGGATCGGGTCCGTCAGACGAGCACCGAGGCGAGCAGCGTGGGGATCGCCGCGGCCGACCACGGGCAAACGGCCGGTCGCAGGGGCGACCCCCGGCCGATTCCTGGGAGTACGACGTCTAGGTCCGTCGCGGACCGAGCAGCGGGGCCGCTCAGAGCAGCGAGCGGATCTCGCGGGGCAGCGCAAACACCAGGGTCTCCTGCGCCGTCGACACCGGTTGCACCACGTCGAAGCCGCATTCGGCGAGCCGCTCGAGCACCCCTCGCACCAGAACCTCGGGGACGGACGCACCGGAGGTGACCCCTACCGTGGTGACACCTTCCAGCCACGCCGGGTCGATGTCGTCGGCCCAGTCGACCAGGTAAGCGGCTGCCGCGCCGCCACCCATCGCCACCTCGACCAGCCGCACCGAATTCGACGAATTGCGGGACCCGACCACGATCACCAGCTCACACTCCGGTGCCATCGCCTTGACCGCGACCTGCCGATTCTGGGTCGCATAGCAAATGTCATCGCTGGGCGGATCCTGCAGCCTGGGAAACCGCAGCCGCAGCCGTTCGACGATCTCCATGGTCTCGTCGACCGAAAGCGTGGTCTGCGAGAGCCACACCACCTTGTCCTCGTCGCGGACCGTCACGTTGTCCACGGAGGCGACCCCGTCGACCAGCTGCACATGGTCGGGCGCCTCCCCGGCGGTCCCGATGACCTCCTCGTGGCCCTCGTGGCCGATCAGCAGGATGTCGTAGTCGTTGCGGGCGAATCGCCGAGCCTCGTTGTGCACCTTGGTGACCAACGGGCAGGTGGCGTCGATGGTGTGCAGGTTACGTTCGGCGGCCGCGGCGTGCACCGTTGGCGCGACCCCGTGCGCGGAGAACACCACGATGGCGCCCTCGGGGACCTGATCGGTCTCCTGGACGAACACCGCGCCGGCCTTTTCCAGGGTGTCGACGACGTGCCGGTTGTGCACGATCTCGTGACGCACGTAAACCGGAGCACCGTGCTTCTCCAGCGCGCGTTCGACCGTCTCAACGGCCCGGTCCACACCCGCGCAGTAGCCACGCGGCTCGGCCAGAAGCACCCGCTTGCGGGCCGGATCGTTGGCTACCGTGCTGGCTGCGCCGGGAATTCCCATGTCGACAGTCGGCGGCATGACATCCAGGGTACGTTCTGCCGACACAGGCTTGCCAGCTCGCGGCGCTGGGCTTGGACTTAGCGGTTGCTTAAGGCAATCTTGGACCCATGGCTACTGCACCGTACGGAGTTCGGCTGTTGGTCGGCGCGGCGACGGTCGCCGTCGAGGAGACCATGAAACTGCCGAAGACAATCCTGATGTACCCGATGACGATAGCCAGTCAGGCGGCGCACATCGTGATGCGATTTCAGCAGAATCTGGCGGAGCTGGTGATCAAGGGCGACTCGACCCTGGAATCCATTTTCCCGCCCAAGGACGAAAACCCGGAATGGGCGACGTTCGACGAGGACTCGGTTGATGCCCTGGAGAACTCAGCCGGAGCTTTCGCCGAATTGCCGGACGGTGACGGGGGTGATCGTCGGGCCGAAGGGCGGTTCGCGTTGTACTCGGTTGCCGACGCTGCGCTGGACGCGGGCGGCCCGAGTAAGCCGTCGAAGCAATCGACGAAGTCGATTCCGGAGCCGTCGGTGGCAGCCGAACTCGACTACCCGACATTGACACTGGCGCAGCTGCGGGCCCGGGTGCAATCGCTGGGCGTCGACGAGCTCGAAGCCCTGCTGGCCTACGAGCAGGCCACCAAGGCCCGGGCACCGTTTGAGACGTTGCTGGCCAACAGGATCACCCGCGCGACCGCGAAGTGACCCAAGCGGCGAATTCGGAGGCGAACTCAGCCGAGAACCCGTTCCCGGTTCGCGCGGTCGCGATCAGGGTCGCCGGCTGGATCGACAAGCTGGGAACCGTATGGGTCGAAGGACAATTGGCCCAGATCAACATTCGAGCCGACTCCAAGACCGTGTTCATGGTGCTGCGCGACCCGGCCGCCGACATGTCGCTTACCGTGACGTGTCCGCGCGACCTGGTGCTGAACGCACCGGTGAGATTGGTCGAGGGCACGCAGGTGGTCGTCTGCGGTAAGCCGTCGTTCTACACCGGACGTGGCACATTCTCGTTGCGGCTCAGCGAGATTCGGGCCGTCGGCGTTGGCGAGCTACTGGCCCGCATCGACCGGCTGCGTCGGCTGCTGGACGCCGAAGGCCTTTTCGACCCAAGGCTCAAGCGACCAATCCCCTTCCTGCCGAACATGATTGGGTTAATCACCGGCCGGGCGAGCGCCGCCGAGCGCGACGTGACCACCGTGGCCAGTACCCGCTGGCCCGCGGTGCGTTTCGCGGTGCGCAATACCGCCGTGCAGGGACCCAACGCGGTCGCCCAGATCGTCGAGGCGTTACGCGAGCTCGACCGCGACCAGGCCGTCGACGTGATCGTGCTGGCCCGCGGCGGCGGCAGCGTCGAGGACCTGCTGCCGTTCTCCGACGAGACGCTGTGCCGCGCGATCGCGGCCTGCCGGACGCCAGTGATCAGTGCGGTCGGCCACGAACCCGACAATCCGCTGTGCGATCTGGTCGCGGATCTGCGCGCGGCCACCCCCACCGACGCGGCCAAGAGGATGGTTCCGGACACCGCCGCGGAACAGCGCGGAATTCAGGACCTGCGCCGGCGCAGCGCGCAGGCTCTGCGCAATTGGGTGTCTCGCGAACAGCGCGCGCTGACCCAGCTGCGCAGCCGCCCGGTGCTGGCCGAGCCGCTGACGGCGTTGACGGCTCGCGCCGAGGAGATCCACCGCGCTCGTTCGGCGGCGCGCCGCGACATCACCCGGCTGGTCGGCGCGGAATCCGAACGCGTCGGCCACCTGGGCGCACGACTGGCGACGCTGGGTCCGGCGGCGACGTTGGCCCGTGGCTACGCGGTAGTGCAGAACATCGACGCCGAACCTGCGGCCGTGCTGCGGTCGGCGCAGGAAGCGCCGACAGGCACCCGGCTGCGGGTGCGCGTTTCCGACGGCGCCATCGTGGCAATGAGTGAAGGGCTGACCGATGGTCACTGACGACGGCGGCGGGGCCCAGCAGATGACGCCCATTAGCCAACTGGGCTATGAAGCCTGCCGAGATGAGCTGATCGAGGTCGTGCGGCTTTTGGAACAGGGCGGGCTGGACCTCGATGCGTCGCTACAGCTGTGGGAAAGAGGAGAACAGCTGGCAAAAAGGTGTGAAGAGCACTTAGCTGGTGCTCGTAAGCGAGTCGAGGATACGCTCGCTGCCGGGCAGGACGAGGACACCTGAACCGGCCGGGAAATGGAGAACATTTTGTCGAATTGGAACACGTTTCAGTTATGCTCACGAGATGGGTGATTCAACGTTGACCACCGAATTGGGCCGCATCCTGGTCACCGGCGGCTCTGGGTTTGTCGGCGCCAACCTGGTGACCACCTTGCTCGACCGCGGGTACTCGGTGCGTTCCTTCGACCGCGCCCCGTCGCCACTCGCTCCGCATCCGCAGCTGCAGGTGCTGCAGGGCGACATCACGGACAAGGCCATCTGCGCGCAGGCGGTGGACGGCATCGACACGGTGTTCCACACCGCGGCGATCATCGAGCTGATGGGCGGCGCCTCAGTGACCGAGGAATACCGCAAGCGCAGCTTTGGGATCAACGTCGGCGGTACCCAGAATCTGGTGGACGCCGGGCACGCCGCGGGCGTGCAGCGATTCGTCTACACGTCATCCAACAGCGTGGTGATGGGCGGCCAGAACATCGCCGGCGGCGACGAGACCCTGCCCTACACCACTCGATTCAACGACCTCTACACCGAGACCAAGGTCGTCGCCGAACGATTCGTGTTGTCCCAGAACGGCGTTGACGGCATGCTGACGTGCGCTATCCGGCCGAGTGGCATTTGGGGCCGCGGCGACCAGACGATGTTCCGGAAGTTGTTCGAGAGCGTGATCGCCGGCCACGTCAAGGTGCTGATCGGCCGCAAGTCGGCCCGTCTGGATAACTCTTACGTGCACAACCTGATTCACGGTTTCATCCTGGCGGCACAGCATCTGGTGCCGGGCGGCACTGCGCCCGGTCAGGCGTACTTCATCAACGACGCCGAGCCGATCAACATGTTCGAGTTCGCCCGGCCGGTGGTGGAGGCCTGCGGGCAGCCGTGGCCGCGGATCCGGGTCAACGGGCCCATCGTGCGCGCAGCGATGACCGGCTGGCAGCGGATCCACTTCCGGTTCGGAATTCCCGCGCCGCTGCTAGAGCCGCTGGCGGTCGAGCGGCTGTACCTGGACAACTTCTTCTCTGTCGCCAAGGCTTCCCGTGACCTGGGCTACCAGCCACTGTTCACCACCGAGAAGGCGTTGACCGAGTGCCTGCCGTACTACGTGGACCTGTACCAGCAGATGGAGCGCGAGGACTCGGCTGCCAAAGCCGCCGCCAAACGCTAGCGCGGAGGGCCGTACGGGCGCGGACGCTGCCGAAAATCATCGCCTCGGGCTAAGGTTCAGCGCAACGGCGAGGTGGAGGGCGGCACGGTTCGTATGAACACCGAATTCACGCTCACACAGAAACGCGCCCTCGCGGTTCTCACACTGATAGCACTGCTGTTCGGTGCGTACTTCCTGCGCGACTACTTCGTGTTGATCGTGGTCGCCGCGGTCGGGGCGTATTTGTTCACGCCGCTGTTCAATCGGTTCAACCGACGCCTCGGCACCGGCCTGTCGGCCACCTGCACCTTGCTGTCGGCGCTGGCCATGGTCATCGTGCCGGTCGGCCTCTTGGTGGCGCTGGCCGTCGTCCAGATATCCCGCATGCTCGACAGCATCTCCGGATGGGTCAAGACCATCGACCCGAGCGAGCTCGGCGGCAAAGCGCTGCAGCTGGTCAATGACGTGCTGGCGCGAGTTCCCTTCCTGCACATCACGGTAACCCCTGAGATGCTGCGCAAGGCGATGGTCAGCGCTGCGCAGAATGCCGGGCAATGGCTGCTGCATTTCCTGCAGGGCGCCGCGGGCGGGATCGTCGGCGCGGTCACCTACGCGATCATCTTCTTGTACGTGTTCATGGCGTTGCTGGTGCACCGCGAGAAGTTGCGCACCCTGCTCGGTCAGCTCAATCCGCTGGGCGAGGAAGTCACGGATCTGTACCTGAAGAAGACGGGTGCGATGGTGCGCGGCACCGTGTTCGGCCAGTTCGTGATCGCGTTGTGCCAAGGTGTCGCGGGTGCGGCGTCGATCTACATCGCCGGATTCCACCACGGCTTCTTCATTTTCGCGATCCTGCTGACGGCGCTGTCGATCATTCCACTGGGCGGCGGCATCGTCACGATTCCGTTCGGCATCGGAATGATCTTCTACGGCAACATCTTCGGCGGCGCGTTCGTGATCTTGTGGCATCTGTTGGTAGTCACCAACATCGACAACTTCTTGCGCCCGATCCTGGTGCCGCGTGACGCCCGGCTGAATTCGGCGCTGATGCTGCTGTCGGTGTTCGCCGGGATCGCCATGTTCGGCCCCTGGGGCATCGTCATCGGGCCGGTGCTGATGATCCTGATCGTCACGACCATCGACGTCTACCTGGCGGTCTACCAGGGCGTCGAGCTGGTGAACCCGGACGACGAGCCCAAGCGCCGCAGCTGGCTGCCGCGCCGGAAGGCGAAAGCCGACGTTAAGTCAGCCGCGCAGTAAGGAATTCGACGACCCGCTTGCGGGCCTCGTAAGCGGGCTGACCGTCGATGTCACGAACCTCGTCGGTGAGCACCGAGTGCGCCATCTTGGAAAAACCGTGTTCGTTGCCCGGGCGCGAATCGATCTCGATCACCTCGAACGCGTCACCGAGGCGCTCCTTGAGGGCGGTGAATCGATCCCGCGGAGACATCCAGTCCTCACTGAATCGCAAACCCATGGCGCACAAGCCGTCGTTGGCAGCGCGATCGGCGATCGTGGTCATCTCGGATTCGCTGAGCCCGGTGTCGCTGCGGCGTGTCAGGCCGAGCGGCAACGGCACCGAGGGCTGGCTGAGCACCGGAGCCAGCACGCTGTCGTCGACCGCCGCGGCCAGCGCGAAACCGCCGGTGAAACACTGGCCGATCACACCGACGCCCTTGCCTCCCGTCGACGCCTTGAGGTCACGGGCCAGCGCCCGCAGGAATAGCGACACCGGCCGCTGCTTGTTCGTCGCAAAAGCCGCGAATTCCTTTGCCACACAGGCCCGCGCGATGGTCGCCGTCGTGTAGCCAACCGTCTTCGGGTGGCCCGCAACCCCGAACAGCGACGGGATGGCAACGGTGAAACCGTTGTCCACCAAGTGATTACCCAGGCCCAGCACCCCGGGATGAATCCCGGGTATCTCGGGAATCAGGACCACCCCGGGGCCGGTGCCCTTGCGGTAGACGTCATGGGTGTAGCCGCCACCGGTGAACGGTTGCGCGACCCATCCGGAAAGGTCTGCTTCGGGTGCTGTCACGCGAGTCGCTCCTATCGGCTTGTCGGCAGCGGCGGCTGTGACTGCGTCGCCGCCGCCAGCGTACGAAACTCCTCGGTGCTTCCGGCACCCGTGATCGCGATCTGGGCGGCGCCGCCCGGGCTGGTCAACTTGGTGGTCCATACCGGTTCGGCGTCGGCACCACTTTGGCCGGAACCGCGATAGATGATCCAGTTCGTTCCCGAGACGTCGACGGTTCCGGTCGGATAGGCCGAGGGATGAATCGAGCCGACCAGCTTGTCCTCATCGGCGTTGCTCTGGGTCAGGCTCAGATACATCCCGGTCGGGCCGATGTATCCCACCGTCGAGGTGGCCGCATTCAGCCGCTGAGCACCCGACGTTCGCCCATTCTCGATGCCGCCGCGGCCGCCGGAGTTGGGCTGCCAGCCCGCGGGTAGCGCGGGCAACCGGATGGGAAACCCCAGCGTTTGGGCGTCCGCGCGCAGGGCCGTCGCCGCATCGTAGGACGGAATTGCCCCCTTGTTCGCCCCGGTCGGCTGGAAAGAACACATCCCGACCATGCCGGCCAGCAGGATGCACCCGATCACCAGCGGTGCCAGCGACCAGAACATGTCGCGGCCGTCTTGGAGCAGCCGCGGTTTGGCCGGCCTCGGCGCCGGCGACGGCTCACCGGCCAGGTCGGCGTTGGGCTGCTCGTCGGTCACCCCTGCAGTATCCCAGCCCGCTGTCAACAGCCGCAGCCCAGATCCAGCTGACCGATCTGCTTCTGGGAGAATCAGCAACCATGACAGCATCGGGCAGCTCCGGTTCGCCTTCGACCGCAACCGCGGGCCCCGACCCGCAGGTACGGGTACGCGGCGAAGCGCCAGACCGCAACCTGGCCATGGAACTGGTCCGTGTCACCGAGGCCGGCGCGATGGCCGCCGGCCGCTGGGTGGGCCGCGGCGACAAGGAGGGCGGCGACGGCGCGGCCGTCGACGCGATCCGCGAGCTGGTCAACTCGGTCTCCATGCGCGGGGTCGTCGTCATCGGAGAGGGTGAAAAAGACGAAGCGCCGATGCTGTTCAACGGCGAAGAGGTCGGCAACGGTGACGGGCCCGAGTGCGATTTCGCCGTCGACCCGGTGGATGGCACCACGCTGATGAGCAAGGGCATGCCCAACGCCATCTCGGTGCTGGCGGTGGCCGATCGCGGTTCGATGTTCGACCCGTCGGCGGTGTTCTACATGAACAAGATCGCCGTCGGGCCCGACGCCGCGCACGTGCTGGACATCACCGCGCCCATCGCCGACAACATCCGGGCGGTCGCGAAGGTCAAGAGCCTCTCGGTGCGGGACATGACCGTCTGCATCCTGGACCGCCCCCGGCACGCTCAGCTGATTCAGGACGTGCGCGACACCGGAGCGCGTATCCGGCTGATCACCGACGGCGACGTCGCGGGCGCGATCTCCACCTGTCGGCCGGGCTCTGGCACCGACATGCTCGCCGGTATCGGCGGCACCCCGGAGGGCATCATCGCCGCGGCCGCGATCCGCTGCATGGGCGGCGCCATCCAGGCGCAACTGGCGCCCAAGGACGACGCCGAGCGCCGCAAGGCGCTGGACGCCGGCTACGACCTGGAGCAGATCCTGAACACCAGGGATCTGGTGTCCGGCGACAACGTCTTCTTCTGCGCGACCGGAGTGACCGACGGTGACCTGCTGCAGGGTGTGCACTACTCCCCCGGCGGTGCCACCACCCAGTCGATCGTGATGCGTTCGAAGTCGGGCACCGTCCGGATGATCGAGGCCTACCACCGCCTTTCGAAGCTCAACGAATACTCGGCCATCGACTTCACCGGCGACAGCACCGCCGCCTATCCCCTGCCGTAACCGCGATAGCACCCCCGACGAAGAGGAACTCATTGATGGCCGAAGACGCCGAGTATCGTATCGAGCACGACACCATGGGCGAGGTACGCGTACCCGCAAAAGCGTTGTGGCGAGCGCAAACCCAGCGCGCGGTGGAGAACTTTCCGATCTCGGGCCGGGGGCTGGAGCGCACCCAGATCCGGGCGTTGGGACTGCTGAAGGGCGCCTGCGCGCAGGTGAACTCCGACCTCGGGCTGCTGGCACCGGAGAAAGCCGACGCGATCATCGCGGCGGCAGCGGAGATCGCCGACGGCCAACACGACGACCAGTTCCCGATCGACGTCTTTCAGACCGGCTCGGGCACCAGCTCCAACATGAACACCAATGAGGTGATCGCGTCCATCGCGGCGGCCAACGGCGTCACGGTGCACCCCAACGACGACGTCAACATGTCGCAGTCGTCCAACGACACCTTCCCGACTGCCACCCACATCGCGGCCACCGAAGCCGCTGTGCGCCATCTCATCCCGGCGCTCGAGATCCTGCACGACGCACTGGCAACCAAGGCCCGCGAGTGGCACACCGTGGTCAAGTCGGGCCGCACCCACCTGATGGACGCCGTCCCGGTGACGCTCGGCCAGGAATTCAGCGGATACGCCCGCCAGATCGAGGCCGGGATCGAGCGCGTGCGCGCCACGCTGCCGCGACTGGGTGAGTTGGCGATCGGCGGAACCGCGGTGGGCACCGGGCTCAACGCTCCCGACGGGTTCGGCGCCAAGGTGGTCGAGGCACTGGTTGCGTCCACGGGATTAGCCGAATTGCGCACGGCGGCAAACTCTTTCGAAGCACAGGCCGCGCGCGACGGCCTGGTGGAAGCGTCCGGCGCGCTGCGCACCATCGCCGTTTCGCTGACCAAGATCGCCAACGACATCCGCTGGATGGGGTCCGGGCCGCTGACCGGTCTAGCCGAGATCGGACTGCCGGACCTGCAACCGGGCAGCTCGATCATGCCCGGCAAGGTCAATCCGGTTCTGCCAGAGGCGGTTACCCAGGTCGCCGCGCAGGTGATCGGCAACGACGCCGCGGTGGCCGTCGGCGGCTTGTCCGGCGCGTTCGAACTCAACGTCTACATCCCGATGATGGCCCGCAACATCTTGGAGTCGTTCAAGCTGCTGACCAACGTGTCGAAGCTGTTCGCCGAGCGCTGCATCACCGGGCTGTCGGCCAATGTCGAGCACCTCCGCGAGTTGGCCGAGTCGTCGCCGTCGATCGTGACACCCTTGAATTCGGCCATCGGCTACGAGGAAGCGGCTGCCGTGGCCAAGCAAGCGCTCAAAGAGAAGAAGACGATTCGCCAGACAGTCATCGACCGCGGCCTGATCGGCGACAAGTTGTCGATCGAGGAATTGGACCGCCGGCTTGACGTGCTGGCGATGGCCAAGGTCAAACCGGCGAATTAAGTGGGGGTGGTTCTGTATGACGGTTCCTCCGGGCGGTCCATACGGTCAGGATCCGTACGGAGCGAATCCGTATGGGCAGGGGCCCTATTGGGGTGGTCCGCCGCAAGGTGGTCCGCCCCAGGGCCCACCGCACGGCGGCCCGCCCCCGTATCCGCAGGGCGGCCCCTACTCGCAGCCGCAGAGCGGTTCTTACCCCTACCCGCCGACCGGTCCGTTCACCAATCCCGCGGGCGGTGTGGATCCCTCCGCGCCGGGCTACCCCGGGCAGCCGTACCCGCAGCCCGGCCAGCAGTTCCCGCCCGGCTGGCCGCCCGGGTCCTACCCTCCCGGGCCGCCGCCGAATGGGCCGCGGTCGAACATGCCATGGCTGATCGTCGCCGGTATCGCCGTGCTGGGCGTCATCGCGCTGGTAGTGATCCTGGTGCTCAGCCTGGGCAACGAACCCAAGTCCCCCAAGGCGAATCCCTCGACAACGACGGTCCCACCGACGTCGCAGCCGAGCGGTTCCGGACAGACCGCAACCGATTGCACGCCCAATGTGTCCGGTGGCGACCAGCCCCCGGGCGGCGCCCCCATCAAGGCGGGCAAGTTGTCGTTCCCGGCCAACGCGGCACCCGGATGGATGCCGTTCTCGGACGACCAGACGCCGAATCTCATTGGCGCGGTGGGCCTCGCGCAAGAGGTGCAGGGCGCCAACCAGTGGGTGATGCAGGCCGAGGTCGCGGTGAGCAATTTCGTCCCCAGCATGGATGTCACCGCACAGGCGGCAAAGTTGATGAATTGCGTGGCCGAAGGTCCCGGCTACTCGAACGCCTCACCGACGCTGGGCCCGATCAAGAAATCGTCGATGACGGTTGAGGGGATCAAGGCCGCCCGGGTGGACGCCGACGTCACGATTGCCGACCCCGCCCGAAATGTGAAGGGCGACTCCGTGACCATCATCGCGGTCGATACCAAGCCGGTCACCATCTTCCTGGGCGCAACGCCCATCGGCGATGCCGCCTCGGCGGGCATCCTCAACCAGGTGATCGGATCGCTGAAGGTCTCGAAGTAAGGCGACAGGCCTAGGCGGGACCTGCGGGGGCCGAGACGTGCGTGGCTTCGGAGCGGCCACGCAGCACGGTGGAATAGCATTCCGCCCAGTGACCACGTTCGGTGTCGTCGGCCCGCTCGATCGCCGCGGCCGAGCACAGGATCCGCCGATCCGAGGTCTTGGCGAGATCCGCCAGGCGTGCGGCCTCGTTGACCGCATCACCGATTACCGTGTATTCATAGCGGTTTTCGGCACCGATGTTGCCCGCAAAGACGCGGCCCGCCGAGACCCCAATACCGAAATCGACCACGGGTAGCCGGCGCAGTTGAGTGCCCAGCATGCGCGCCGTGGCCAGCGCCGCCGACGCTGGCTCGCTGGTCCGCAGTGGCACCCCGAAGATCGCCAGCGCGGCGTCGCCCGCGAATTTGTTGATCAAACCGTGGTGTTCGTCGACGGCGTCGACCACGATCCGGAAGAAGTCATTGAGCACATCGGCAACCTCTTGGGGCGGACGGCTTTCCGCGAGCTGCGTCGAGCCCACCAGATCGATGAACAGGACCGCCGCCTCGACCACGTCTCCCGACAGCGATGCGCCCTCTTCGATGGCGCGCTCAGCGACGTCGGCCCCGACGTGGCGCCCGAACAGGTCGCGTAACCGGTCGCGCTCGGCAAGCCCGGCCACCATTCGGTTGAATCCCGTTTGCAGACGCCCGATTTGGGATCGCTCGTAGGCGCCGACGGTGGTGTCGATGTGGCCGCGTTCGACCTGGGCCATCGCGTCCACCACTTCACCGATCGGGTCCGAAATCGAACGCGACGTCAGGATCATCGTGGGCAGCCCGAGCAGCAGCGCGGCCAGCGACACCACCAGAATGGGCACGTCCAGCGAGGCTGACTTCTGAATCAGCCATCCAAACGAGCGCAGCACCACCAACGTCGCAACGAGGCCGATCGGAAGCGCACTGACCAGAAACCACAGTATGACCAGTCGCGCGAACACTCCCGGTACCGCCAACCGTGGCTCGAGGCCCCGTGTCGCGGCGCCCATGATGGGGCGCAGGGTTCGTTGCGCAAGCAGCATTCCCGTGCCCGCGGCGGCCGGCCCACCGAGTAGGACGCCGAGCGCCATCGGCAACAGCAGCGCGGCGCCGCCGCCGAGATTGAGCAGCAGAAAGACGGCACCGGCCGCCCCCCAGGCCACCAGCAGGATCACCGTCTGGCGGCCGGCGAGCCGCATCGCGGCTTCCCGTTGCTCCGTCGTGGGCTCTTCGCCGGCGGCATACCATCGCAGCGTGGGAACGAGGCTGACGATGCCGGCCACCGCCACACCGGCGATCCCGAGCACCACCAGCACCAGGACCGTCGGCGTATTCTGCTCCGCGAAATCGACGTCGGTGTTGAGAAATGTGTGGCCCCGCAGCGGAATCAGGATGGCGGCGACGTCGATGACGGCAATGATGTAGGACAGCGCGAGGTCGACCGCATATTCAATGGACAGCCGGCGGGCCGACTTGCGCTGCGCTATCTCGGATGTCGCCACTGGCTCGCGTGAATCTCGCGCACCCCGACCTCGCCGCCAGTCCGCTTTCATCACCCTCTAAAGGTAGCCGCGCGTCGCTCACGCACCGTTATTTGGCCCACCCGAGTTCTGTCCCGGGATGTCGGTGATCGGGAAGTTCGGCATCGGCCTGGGCGAGGGCGTGTTGGGCAGCGTCGGGATGTCGCCGGGCGGGATGTCGTGAAGTTCGTTCGCGGGCGGCCCGTTTTCCCGGCTGCCGTAGCTGCTGCCCGGTGCGCGTGACCCCAGCAATTCGCTGACCGTCACCATCCGGTAGCCGTTGGCCTTGAGCACCGGAATGAATTGGTACACCAAATCGACGGTGCTCGAGTAGGTGTCGTGGAACAACACCACCGAGCCCGGCTTGATGTACGTCATCAGCATGTACCGGGTGGCTCCGGTGTTCGAGTCGTTGGCCCAATCGAAAGGTATGACATCCCAAAGGATTTCGGCCAGTCCGTAGCGGCCGGCGGTCTGGCGCACCTCGGGGGTGGACAGCCCGCCGGCGGGACGATAAAGCGTCGGGGTCCGCCCGGTCGCGGCATTGATCGCGTCGTTGGTTTTGGAGAACTGTCCAGCGATGTCGTCTGGTGGGATCGTCGCCATGTTGGGGTGTTCCCAGGTGTGATTGCCGATCTCCATTCCGGCGTCGGCGATGCGCTTGGCTCCGGCGGGGTTGGCGGCCACCTTGTTGCCGATCAGGAAGAAGGTGGCCTTGGCGTCGTTGTCTTTCAGGATTTGCAGCAACCGCTCGTCGAACGGGCTCGGCCCGTCGTCGAACGTCAGCGCGACGCATTTGACCACCGAGCAGCTCAGGTTGTCGGCGCGCGTCACGTGACCGGTCAGACCACCGATCACCAGCACCGCACCGGCGGCCACGACACCGAACACGGTCCGCCAATAGCGCCAAGCCAGGCTGTCGGGTCGTTTGCGCACGGTAAAAGCCTACTCACCGCGAGACTGCAGCTAGCGACACATTTCACGAGTGGAGGTGGCGTGGAATACAGTTTCGCGGCGACGCGCGTCAGCGCGGCGAGGCGATTTCCTCGAGCATCTCGGTGACCAGCGCGGCAATCGGCGACCGCTCGCTGCGCAGCAGCGTGATGTGTGCGAACAGAGGGTGACCCTTGAGCTTTTCGATGACGGCCGCGACGCCGTCATGTCGGCCCACCCGCAGGTTGTCGCGCTGGGCGATGTCGTGCGTGAGCACCACCCGCGAGCCGGAACCCAGCCTGGACAGCACGGTCAGCAACACGTTGCGCTCCAGCGACTGCGCCTCGTCGACGATGACGAACGAGTCATGCAGCGAGCGCCCCCGGATGTGGGTCAGCGGCAGCACTTCGAGCATGCCGCGGGACAGCACTTCCTCCAGCACGGCCGGGCTGGCCAAACCTTCCAGAGTGTCGAAGACCGCCTGAGCCCAGGGGCCCATCTTTTCGCTCTCGCTGCCGGGCAGGTAGCCCAGCTCCTGGCCGCCGACGGCGTACAGCGGGCGAAACACCACGACCTTGCGCTGGGTCCGCCGTTCCAACACCGCCTCGAGACCGGCGCACAGCGCCAGCGCCGACTTGCCGGTGCCGGCCTTGCCGCCCAGCGACACGATGCCCACCGACTCGTCGAGCAGCAGGTCGAGCGCGACGCGCTGCTCGGCGGAGCGACCACGCAGTCCGAACACCTCGCGGTCACCGCGAACCAGTTGGACACGTTTGTCTGCGTTGACCCGGCCCAGCGCATGAGAGCTACCACCGAGAAGCCGAATTCCGGTGTGACACGGCAGGTCTCGGGCTTCAGCCAAGTCGATCTCGCCGTCGGCGAAGAGCGCGTCGATGTCCTCGGCGGCGGTCTCGATCTCCTGCATCCCCGACCAGCCGGAGGCAACCACGTCTTGCGCGTGGTACTCGTCGGCGGGCAGGCCCACCGCGGCGGCCTTGACGCGCAGCGGAATGTCCTTGCTGACCAAGGTAACCCGCTTGCCTTCGGCGGCGAGGTTGGCGGCGCAACTCAGGATCCGGCAGTCGTTGTTGTCGCTGCGGAAACCGGCCGGCAACACGGCCGGGTCGGTGTGGTTGAGCTCGACGTGCAGCGTACCGCCTTGCGCCCCAACGGGAATGGGCTGATCCAGCCGTCCATGCTCGAGTCGCAGATCGTCGAACAATCGCAACGCCTGTCGGGCGAACCACCCCAGCTCATGGTGGTGGCGTTTAGCCTCCAGTTCGCTGATCACCACCAGCGGGACCACCACCTCGTGTTCGGCGAACCGACTACATGCCCACGGGTCGGACAGCAGCACGGAAGTGTCGATCACGTAGGTCCGGAGTTCGGTCACGTAGCGCTCCTCGAGCGGGATGAGCCCGCGCGGACCCGCGCAGGCATGTCGGCGGGAACTGCGACACCAGGACCGGGGCCGGTCCTTCCGTTGTGATGACGGGAGGTGCCGCCCTGGCAGCTGAGCAAGACGCTGACCATCGAGAATGACGCTACTCTCGTCGCCGCTTTGCAGCAGCGCAGGCGCGCCGACGCCGGGGTGACGATGAGCGATGAGGACAGCGAGCGCAGTGCTCGCCGCCGAAGGCCGGCTTAGCCGATGACGAACTGCCGCAGTGGGGCTTCGTCAGCGACGCCCCACTCGGTAATGCGATCGGAGATCGCCTGACGCAGCTCGGCGGTACCGAAAATCCCCGCGTCGGCGACGTTTCGCACCTTGTCCTGATACGACTGGATGTCGGCACCGACGACCTGGAGGTCGGCCGCCCGCTTGGCGATCGCGGCGATCGTCTCGTCGCGGGTGTAGGTGAGGCAGTGTGCGACGAGGTTGGAGAAGAACAGCTCGTGGCGCGCGTCGTCCCTGGCGATCCGGTCGACCAGGCCGGCCAAGATCGGCTCCTCGAGCTTGGCGGCCAGATTGCGGCAGAAGATGGCGTGGGTGCGCTCGGTCAACGCCATGTAGACCAGGGTTTCCACTTGCGTATACGTGTCGGCACGATAGCCCTGCATCAGGTACTGGACGCGTGCCTCTTCGTTGGCGGTGGGGTCGACCTCGCGGGTCACCACAAGATATTCGCGCAGCGCGATGGCGTGCAGATGCTCCTCCGCGGTCCATCGGCCCAGCCAGCGACCCCACCAGTCCTCGAGGATGAAGTGCTCGACGAGCTCGCGGTGATGAGCGGCCAGGTCGTCCTTGAGCAGCAACAGGATCTCGCAGGCGTCGGTGAATTCCCGCGGCAGCGTCATGCTGGACGAGTCCCAGTCGCGTCCGCCGAGGAAAGCGAAGTTCTCGCCCCGGTCGAACGGCACGTAGTCGTGGGCGAACCAGATGTCGTCGGTGGACAGGTGGCGGTCCATTTCCGCCTCGACGACCAGCTCGAGTTCCTGGGTCAGCGCATTAGCGACAGGTCTCTGTGCCATGAAAGTAACTGTAACCTGTCGACACAGGTGTTATGAAATCAACCGCCGGTGTTGCGGCCATTCCGTGACCTACCGACCGACCAGCGCCCAGTCCTCGAGGCCCTCGTACAACGAGAACTCCCTGGCAAGCCTGGTCACCCGGTCTCGCAGCGCCGCGATATCGGCCGAGGTGCCGGCCGCCAACGCGGTGGCGATGACGTCGGCGACCTCGGTGAACTCGGCGTCCCCGAAGCCGCGGGTGGCCAGCGCAGGGGTGCCGATCCGTAGGCCGGACGTCACCATCGGTGGCCGCGGGTCGTTGGGGACGGCGTTGCGGTTGACCGTGATGCCGACCTCGTGCAGCAGGTCCTCGGCGGCCTGGCCGTCGAGCGGAGAGTTGCGCAGGTCGACCAGCACCAGGTGGACGTCAGTGCCACCGCTGACCACCGATACGCCGGCCTTCGCGACGTCGGCGGCCAACAGCCGGCCGGCGAGGATCCGGGCGCCGGACAGCGTGCGCTGCTGGCGCTCGGCGAATTCGGGGGTGCCGGCGATCTTCAGCGCGACGGCCTTGCCCGCGATCACGTGCATCAGCGGTCCGCCCTGCTGGCCGGGGAACACCGCCGAGTTGACGGCCTTGGCGTACTCCTGCTTCCCCAGGATCATCCCGGAGCGCCCGCCACCCAGCGTCTTGTGAACGGTGGTGGACACGACATCCGCGTGCGGAACCGGAGAGGGGTGCAGTCCGACCGCGACCAGGCCCGCGAAGTGGGCCATGTCCACCCAGAGCTTGGCGTCGACCTCGTCGGCGATCGACCGGAACGCTGCGAAGTCGAGAATCCGCGGGTAGGCCGACCAGCCGGCGATGATCACCTTCGGGCGGAATTCGAGCGCCCGAGCGCGCACCACGTCCATGTCGACGAGATGCGTCGTCGGGTCGACGCCGTAGAAGCCGTTTTCGTACAGCTTGCCGGAGAAGTTGAGCTTCATGCCGTGCGTCAGGTGCCCACCATTGGCCAGGTCCAGACCCAGCAACCGCTCCCCCGGTGACATCAGGGCGTGCAGCACCGCGGCGTTTGCCTGGGCGCCGGAGTGCGGCTGCACGTTCGCGAAGTCGGCACCGAACAGCGCCTTGGCGCGGTCGCGGGCGATGTTCTCCACGACGTCGACGTGCTCGCAGCCGCCGTAGTAGCGCCGGCCGGGCAACCCCTCGGCGTATTTGTTGGTCAGCACGCTGCCCTGGGCTTGCAGCACCGAGCGTGGCACGAAGTTCTCCGACGCGATCATCTCGAGGGTGTCGCGTTGGCGGCCCAGCTCTTTGCCGAGCAGCTCGGCGATATCCGGGTCGACTTCGGCGAGCGGGGCAGACATCACGGACGCGGAAACACGGGCATCAGGTGCGGCGGTCACAGGCGCCAGTCTAACGAGCGGTGCTTTTAGCCAGCCCAGCCGTCCGGCGTGCGATCGCCCCTGCCACACTTGCACTATGCCCCGGCTGAGCGAGCCGAGCCCTTATGTGGAGTTCGACCGAAAGCAGTGGCGCGCGTTGCGCATGTCGACGCCGCTGGCCCTCACTGAAGAGGAACTTGTCGGCCTGCGTGGTCTGGGCGAGCAGATCGACCTGCTCGAGGTCGAAGAGGTCTACCTGCCGCTGGCCCGGCTCATTCATCTTCAGGTCGCGGCCCGGCAGCGATTGTTCGCTGCCACTTCGGAATTCCTCGGGGAGCCGCAGCAGAACCCGGACCGGCCGGTGCCGTTCATCATCGGCGTGGCCGGCAGCGTGGCGGTCGGGAAGTCGACCACCGCTCGTGTGCTGCAGGCGCTGCTGGCGCGCTGGGATCACCACCCGCGGGTCGACCTGGTGACCACCGACGGCTTCCTTTACCCGAACGCCGAGCTGGATCGACGAAACCTGATGCACCGCAAAGGTTTTCCGGAGAGCTACAACCGCCGGGCGCTGATGCGGTTCGTCACGTCGGTCAAATCGGGTTCCGACTACGCGTGTGCGCCGGTGTACTCACACCTGCGTTACGACATCATCTCCGGGGCCAAGCAGGTGGTCCGGCATCCAGACATCCTGATCCTGGAGGGCCTGAACGTATTACAGACCGGTCCGACGCTGATGGTGTCGGACCTGTTCGACTTCTCCCTGTACGTGGACGCCCGGATCGAAGACATCGAACAGTGGTACGTCTCGCGGTTCCTGGCCATGCGCGGCACAGCCTTCGCCGACCCGGAATCGCACTTCCACCACTACTCGGCCCTCAACGACACGAAGGCCGTCGCCGCCGCGCGTGAGATCTGGCGGTCGATCAACCGGCCGAATCTGGTCGAGAACATTCTGCCGACGCGTCCCCGCGCGACACTGGTGCTGCGCAAGGATGCCGACCACTCCATCAACCGGTTGCGGCTGCGCAAGCTGTAACGCCCAGCCGCCCGAAATGGAGCTACGCGGGCGCCAGCCGGCGCACGCCCAGGTATTGCAACCACGCGAACGCCGCGGTGTAGACGCCACTGGCCAGCGTCGTGGCCACCCCGGTCGCGGTCATCGGCACTGCTTCGGCGGCCACGACGGCGCCCAGCGTGAACACGATGTTGGCCGCGACGACGCCCATCCCGGCGCGACGCAAGTTCAGCGACGCCGCCAGGCTGAACACCAGCAGGCCGTAGAGCACGAAAAAGGCGCCCAGGGCGTATTCCAGATTGGAACCCAGGCCGGTCAGCGACGAGAGCGGGTCTGCGACGGCGGCGATGGCCAGACCGCACAGCCCCGTCAACGTGGCATCTGCACGCATTGCGAAACGCAACAACGAGTCGGTCGAGTCGTACAGGCGCAAGTTCGGTATACCAGTTACTGCGGACATGTGATTACTCCTCGCGATGGCGGTTTTGTCGAACTGGTTTGAGCGTGCCGCCAGAGCACTGCCATATCGACTCGTGGCACTGCCAACTGCTGCCACGGAAGAAATGACCAGGGATTGCTGACGGATATTCCCGTAGCGACGAATTTGGGATCAGATCGCGACCGCTTCGACGACGCTGATTGGTGACACCGTGTCGACCACCCGCGTCATGCGGAAGCCGGCGCGGTTCAGCAGTTGGCGGTATTCGTCGGCGGTGCGCTCACGGGCCCCGGCGACGACCAGCATTTCTAGGTCGGTCAACTTGCCAGGAAATTCGCGGTCGTGACTCGGGATGACGAATTCCACGAGCAGCACCTTCTTGCCGACGGCAGCCGCTTTTCGCACATTGCCAAGGATGCGCACCGCGTCGTCATCGGGCCAATCGTGGATGACGCTCTTGAGCACGTAGGCGTCACCTCCTTCGGGTATCGCGTCGAAGAACGACCCCGAGACAATGTTGACCCGATCTTGGACCTGCCGTTCCGACAGCACGGCCGGGGCTCCTTCCACCACCTGGGGCAGGTCGAACAGGACGCCGCGGGCCTGTGGGGTGGCTTCCAGAATTGCGGCCAACAGCCGGCCGTGGCCGCCGCCGACGTCGACGATGGTGGCGTACGGGCTGAAGTCGTAGCCCGCGGTCACCGGTGCGATGGCGAGTTCGGACACGCTGGTCATGGCGTCGTTGAAGATCGCGGCGAGTCCGGGGGCGTCGACCAGGTAGTCGAACAGCGGCTTCCCGCGCGATTCGGGGACGACGGCCCGGCCGCCACGAATAGCGTCGGTGAGATGGCTCCAGTGCTCGCGGTGCTGGGGCGAACCGATGAATCGGGCCATTCCGGCCAGCGATACGTCGGCGTCGGTGCGCAACGTGTCCGCCAGCGGGCTGAGCTCGTAGCGGCCGTCGCGGCGCTGACGGAAGATGCCTCGGCTGATCAACACTCGCAGCAGTCGACCGAGGGCGTCGGCATCGGCCTTGACCGCGGCCGCGAGCTCGTGGGCGGACAACGGCCCGTCGGCCAGCGCGTCGGCGATGCCGAGATCGGCCGCCGCGGTGATCGCCTGCGTCGCCCACGCATTCAGGATCATGTCCATCATCGCCGCGGGCGGCGGGACCAGGCGTTGATACAACTGACCGATGCGATGCCGGACAATTTCGACGGCCCGGACGACTTGGGTGGGCGGCATTTTCGACGAAAGCATAGTTCTCCCTTGCACATCGGGATGGAACGCGGTTGCGGGCCGACGTGTCGGCATCCGCATCGACCGCTTCGGCCAACTCGTCAGCGTTCATCGGCTGCGTGGCCAACGCGTCGGCAATGCCGAGATCTGCCGCAGCGGTAATCGCCTGCGCGGCCCAGGCATTGGTGATCATTTCCATCATCGCGGCCGGCGGCGGAACCATTCGTTGGTGCAGCTGACCGACGTGGTGCCGGACGATCTCGACAACCCCCGCGAATTGGGCGGGCGGAAGGGTCGGCGAAAACATAAGTCCCCCTGGCAGACTCGGGATGTCACGTGCGGACCGGTCGGCCGCACATACCGTATTCGTTGCCAGTTCACCCGAAGATGGGCCGCGGGGCCATTACAACCAGCGTTGTCAGCCGAATAACGCTGATGGCTATACAGATAAGGCACGGGTTTCGCGGGCGTTGCCGCGCCCGCGGCGGCGCCGAGCTACTCGGTGTGGACGGCGACGCGTCCGCGTAGATCCGCCGCGATCAGCCTGGCCGCCGCGTTTTGCCAGTTGTGCAGCGAGCGCTGGGGGACCTCCGTGACGAACCACTGCCAGGCCTGCCGCGCGGTCGGATCCAGTCCCGAGGCGGTGGCGTTCTGCGCGTAGGCGCGCACCCCGACGACGTACGGGAAATACAGCGAGTTGTAATAACGCCATTCTTCGGTGGTTCCGAAGTCGCCGCCGTCGCGGGGCTTCAGCCGCGAAATGCCGGCGGCGAGCACAGCCTTGAGTTCGTTGGCCCGCTCAACCGGGTGATCGGGTGCTCCCCGCGCGGCCAGCCGTTCGTCGATGACGGGCAACGCGGTCAGCGGGCTGGCGACCAGCTTGCTCAGGTCGCCGTAGTGGCCCAGCGCCCGTCGGGTGAGCCTGACGAAGGTGACGTCGTCGACATCTGCGAGCGGGTGCTCCTGCCGCAGCGGCAACGCGGCACCGGTATGCCGCAGCGCGGCCCGATCCGCCCGCAGCGCAGGCGATTTCGAGAACGCCAGCCGGTCGAGGACGCCGGCCAGCGGATCCGCGAGCACCTGCACGGCGATCGCGACCGCCAGGCTGGTGAACAGCAGCACGGTAAGCGCGGTCTGCGCGGCGGGGTCGTCACGGGTCACCGCCAGCCCGATCAGCGCCTGGCCGCCGAACAGCACCGCCACCGCCACCGAACCGGCGAACGAGCGCAGCATGTCGGCCCGCAGCGCCTGGCCCTCATCGAACGCGTCCCACAGGGCGACGGCGACCCCCAGCCCGAGGACGTCGCAACTCGTCGACGCCAGCGCAACCCAGCTGGGCACCAGGCCCAGCGGAATGATCAGGATCGCATTGGCCAGCGCGAAGAACAGGGTCGCGGTGATGGCGAGCCCCACAGCCGGCCTCGGCCGCCGCGGGCGGCGCAACGCGACGGCCATCGCGCCCAGGGTCGACACCGAGATCACTGCGATCATCAGCCAGTGACCCGGCCGCAGCGGCCCCTCGACGCTGCCGGCCAGCATCGCCCCGAACAGGGTCAGCGCCCCAACCCCGGCCACCAGCAACAGCTCGCGGGTGCGCGCCCGCTCGCCGTCGCTGGGCCGGGACAGCTCGACGAGCACCGCGAACCACGCCACGCCGGGGATGGTCGCCAGGTAGATCTCGACGCGGCTGAGCAGCCCGGCGTGTGCGTGCAGCGCGGCGGCGGTGCGCACCGCGTCCAGCGCCACCACCAGCGCGAAGCCACACAGTCCAATCGCCGCCAGCGCGAGGACGGGTTTGCGCGGATCACGGGCCGCCAGATACAGGCCCAGCCAGGCGCTCAGCGTGAACACCACCGCCGACAACGCAGCCATCTACCCAGTGTGGCACGCGCGGGACGTGCGGCTCGAGAGCCTTCGCCGACTACTTGCCGTGGCGGCGATCGCGCTGGCTGTAGTCACGCAACGCACGCAGGAAGTCGACGCGGCGAAACGCGGGCCAGTGTGTTTCGCAGAACCACATCTCCGAATAGGCGCTCTGCCACAACAGGAATCCGGACAGCCGTTGCTCACCCGACGTGCGGATCACCAGGTCGGGGTCCGGCTGGCCGGAGGTGTAGAGGTTCTCGGAGATGGCGTCGACGGTCACCGCGTCGACCAGCTCCTCGCCCGTGGCGCCGTTGGCGAGTTCCTTGCTCAGCAACGCGCGCACCGCGCCGACGATCTCCTGCCGGCCGCCGTAGCCGACCGCGACGTTGACGTGAAACGGCGCGACGCTGGGCGTGGACTCGACGGCGCCGCGGACCCGGCGGGCCGGCTCGTCGCCGAGCAGTTCCAGGTCCCCCACCGTGCGCACACTCCAGCTATTGGCCGGTGCGCAGATCTCCTCGACGACGTCGGTGATGACCTCGATCAGGCCGGCCAGCTCGTCGGGATCGCGTTGCAGGTTTTCGGTGGACAGCAGATAGACGGTGGTCATTTCGACGCCGGCTTCCTGGCACCAGCGCAGCATCTCGGCGATCTTGGACGCGCCCATCCGGTAGCCGTAGCTGACGTCGTCGTATCCCGCGTCGCGGGCCCACCGCCGGTTCCCGTCGCACAGCACGGCGATATGCCGCGGAAGTTGGGACTTCGAGGCGGCGAGGCCTTGCCTCAGCCGCAGCTCGTAGACGCGATAGAGCGGGTCTTTGAGCCGCGGCGGGATAATCTCCACGAGGATCCACACTACTGTGAGTGGCGACGAATTCCGGGGCGGATTTTTCCAGGATGTAACCGCCGCTGAAAGGACAGTCACCCGGCCGGCGCGGACTAGTGTTTATCAATGTCAGGCACTGGCACTTTGACCGCCATCCGAAAAGGCAACAGGAGACATGAGCGGCCCGACCACCACTGCCACCGACCCGGAACCCGATTCGCAGGGGATCGGGGCCAACGCCGCACATCATCTCGTCGACGGTGTCGCCCGGGTACTGGCCAAACCGCGGTTCCGCGGCTGGATCCATGTCTATTCCGCCGGTGCCGCCGTGTTCGCGGGCGCCTCGCTGGTCGCGGTGTCGTGGGCGGTGGCGTCCACCCGCGCCGGGCTGGCGACGCTGTTGTACACCGCGGCGACGATCGTGATGTTCACCGTCAGCGCGACGTATCACCGCGTGCACTGGAAATCCGAGACCGCCCGCAAATGGATGAAGCGGGCCGACCACTCGATGATCTTCGTGTTCATCGCCGGCAGCTACACCCCGTTCGCCTTGCTGGCCTTGCCGCCCGACGCAGGCCACCTGGTCTTATGGGTGGTGTGGGGTGGGGCGGCGGCCGGCGTGCTGCTGAAAATGCTGTGGCCGTCGGCGCCGCGTTGGGTGGGCGTGCCGCTCTACCTGCTGTTGGGGTGGGTAGCCGTCTGGTTCACCGGAACGATCCTGCACAACGCCGGCGTGGCCGCGATGGTGCTGCTGTTCGTGGGCGGCGCGCTGTACAGCATCGGCGGCATTCTCTACGCGCTGCGCTGGCCCGACCCCTGGCCGTCGACATTCGGCTATCACGAGTTCTTCCACGCCTGCACCGCGATCGCGGCGATCTGCCACTACATCGCGATGTGGTTCGTGGTCTTCTGAATCGGCGCTACTGCGCGGGCACGCCCAGGGCGGCGGCCAGGTCGGACGATCGCGTCACGGGCAGGTCGCAGAGACGTCCGCGGCACACGTAGGCGGCGTCGGCACTACCCACCCGGTCGCGGCCGACCAGCAGGGCCGACGAGCCCATCTTGCCGCCCATCACAATCGCCCCGCCCGGCGCGAACCGCCGGGCGTCGATCAGCAGCGGTGACCGCGGCGAGGTGCAGGCGACCGCGATCTGCAGCGGCCCGCGGATCGCGGCTTCGGCCACCGCCAGCCAATGTCCGGCCGACCGCGGGGCCCGTGCCAGCAGTACCGAATGCGCGGTCAGGGCTTCGCTCGCCGCTTGCAGGTATCGCGGCGCTTTGCCGCTGTCGACCAGGTGCGCCGCGGTCAGCAGCGCTTCGGTGATCGCCGACGCGCCCGACGGGGTGGCCCCGTCCAGCGGGTCTGACGGCCGCAGCATCAGCTGCTCGGCGTCATCGGCGGTGTCATACCAGCGGCCGGGCAGCTGCGGATCGGCGAAATGCGCGCACGCGGTGTCCAGTAGCCCGCAAGCCGCGGTCAGCCAGACGTCTTCGACGTCCAGTTGATAGAGCGCCAGCAGCCCGGTGGCCAGCATTGCGTGGTCCTCCAGGATGGCGGCGCTGTCGCCGACGACTCCGCCGAGGCTGGCCCGCCGCAGCCGGCCGTCGACGACGTGGGTGTCCAGCAGCGCCGTCGCGCAGCGTCGCGCCGCGCGGGCAAGCTCGGGTTCCTCCAGGGCCACACCGGCCTCGGCCAGCGCGGTGATCGCCAGCCCGTTCCACGACGTGACGACCTTGTCGTCCCGTCCCGGCTGGGTCCGGGTGATCCGGGCGGCCAGCAGCGCGGCCCGCACCCGATCCAGCCGTTGGGGATCGTCCGGGTCGACGGGCAACTGCAGCACCGACGTCCCGTGTTCGAAGGTGCCGGACCCGGTGACCGCGAAAACCTCGGCGGCAAGGCGGCCGTCGTCGGGGCCGAGCACCTCGGTCAACTGTTCCGGCGTCCAGACGTAGGTCGAGCCCTCGCGGCCGTCGGCGTCGGCGTCCAGCGACGAGGTGAACATGGCGCCGTCGGCCAGCTCGTCGAGCAGAAATTGTGCGGTCTGCGCGGTGACCCGGCGGGCCAGCGGATCTCCGGTACGTCGGGCCCAGTGCGCGTAGGCACGCAGCAGCAGCGCGTTGTCGTACAGCATTTTCTCGAAATGCGGTACGACCCAAGCGTTGTCGACGCTGTAGCGGGCGAAGCCGCCGGCGAGCTGGTCGTAGATGCCGCCGCGCGCCATTGCGTTGCCGGTACGCTCCACAGCCTGTAGCGCTGCCGGTGATCCGGTGCGTTCGTAGTTACGCAGCAGCGCTTCGAGAATCGCCGACGGCGGGAATTTGGGTGCGCCGCCGAACCCGCCGTGCACCGTGTCCTGGTCGGCCAGCACCGCGGCGACCGCGTGATCGCAGAGCTCCGGCGCGATATCCGGACCGCCACCCGGCAGTCCTGACGACATCTTGCGCAACTCGCCGGCGATGTGGTCCGACGCCTCCTCGACCTCACCCCGGCGCTGCCGCCAGGTTTCGGTGACGGCCGAAAGAAGTTGCAGGAAACTGGCTTTCGGATAGTAGGTGCCACAAAAGAAGGGCCGGCCATCCGGCGTCAGGAAACACGTCATCGGCCAGCCGCCTTGTCCGGTGAGCGCGACGGTGGCGTTCATGTAGACCGCGTCGATGTCCGGCCGTTCCTCGCGGTCGACCTTGACGCAGACGAATCCCGCGTTCATCGCGGCGGCCACCTCGTCGTCCTCGAACGATTCGTGAGCCATCACGTGGCACCAGTGGCACGCGGCATAACCGATCGAGAGCAAGATCGGCACATCGCGTTCCGCCGCGGCGGCCATTGCCTGCGGCGTCCACTGCTGCCAGTGCACCGGGTTGTCGGCGTGTTGACGCAAATAGGGGCTGGTAGCCAGCCCCAGGGTGTTGGCCGAAGAAGACTCAGCCGGGCTCATCGCCGGGCCCTGACGGCGGCTTCGGACCGTCCGTCTGTTCAGGAGCCTCACCGAGAGTGTCGGTGCCCTCGTCGGCGGCCTGATCCGGCTCGGGATGCTTGGGGTCGAACGAGTCGGGCACCTTCTTCAGTTGCCGGTTCATCGAACGCAGCAGGAACAAGGTGGCGATCAACAGCAGCACGATGACCAACAGGCCGATCGGGCTGGCCTTGCCGAAATCGGGCCCGGTGTGCTGCGGTGTCCCATCAGCGATCACCGTGAGGAAAAGGTGGCTCACGCGTGGTTCTCGATTCCGGCGAACAGGTCGGTCTCCGGGAGCTGGGCCGGGATCCGCGAGCGGGCCAACTCGAACTCCTCGGTCGGCCAAAGCCGCTCCTGCCACGAGATGGGAGCGGCGAAGAAGTCGTGATTCGGGTCGATCTGGGTGGCGTGCGCCCGCAGCGCGTCGTCGCGTTGGCCGAAATACGCCGAGCACTCCACGCGCGTGGTCACCCGGCTGGCGAACGGGTCATGATCGGGATCCCAGTGCTCGAGCCACTTCTTGAACGGGGCCTCTTGACCATGTTTGACGGCCTCATCGTGCAGCAGCTGCATCCGCGCCCGCAAGAAGCCGTGGTTGTAGTAGAGCTTGGACACCGTCCAGGGCTCACCCGCGTCCGGGAAGCGGGCGTAGTCGCCGGCCGCTTCGTAGGCACCGACCGAAACCTCGTGGCAGCGAATGTGATCCGGATGCGGGTAGCCGCCGTTCTCGTCGTAGGTGGTGATCACATGCGGTCGGAACTCGCGAACCACACGCACCAACGCCTCGACGGATTCCGCCAACGGCACCAGCGCGAAGCAGCCCTCGGGCAGCGGCGGCGGCGGATCACCGTTGGGCAGACCGGAATCGACGAAGCCGAGCCAGGTGTGCTCGACGCCGAGAATTTCGGCCGCCTTCGCCATCTCGTCCCGGCGAATCTCGGCGATGTGCTGTTGCACATCGGGCAGATCCATCGCCGGGTTGAGGATCTCGCCGCGCTCGCCCCCGGTCAATGTCACGACCAGCACCCGGTGTCCCTCGTCGGCATAGCGGGCCAGTGTGGCCGCACCCTTGCTGGACTCGTCGTCGGGGTGGGCGTGCACCGCCATCAACCGCAGTTCGCTCACGTGTCCCCTTGTCGGTCCGCTGGTCTCCCTTCGAGCCTATAAGGACCCTATAATTCCAGTTCTCCCATGTTCCATGCTGGCGGCCGTGGCTCGGCAGCCGGCAGTCCACACCTGAAACTCCGATGACCCCGACTTCCATTCCACGTCCCGAGGCCCGTTACGGGCGTTCGCGACTGTCCCGCGTTTCGCGACGCCGGGTGGCGATCGCGCTGGGTGTGCTGGCCCTGGTGGCCGGCATCGGAGTGGCGATCGTCGGCTATCAACGGCTGAGCACCAGTGACGTGTCGGGGTCGCTGGCCGGCTATCAGGTCGTCGACGACGAGACGGCGTCGGTCACGATCAGCGTGACGCGATCTGACCCGGCACGGCCGGTGGACTGCATCGTGCGGGTCCGCGCGAAGGACGGCAGCGAGACGGGCAGACGAGAGGTACTGGTCCCGCCGTCCGCGCAGACAACGGTGCAGGTCACGACGACGGTGAAATCCTCGCAACCGCCGGTGATGGCGGACATCTACGGATGCGGCACCGACGTACCCGGCTACCTGCGCGCAGCCTGACTGGTCACAAAGGCGAATCCCGAATGACGTCATCGGCTGTTTCCACAGTGGTAACATGGATGAATGCACGGTTCCTGCTGGGACCGTGTATTGCTGCATTAGCGGCCGTGAGCAAGCCGGAACGGCAACACGGGGCGGGACTCAGACACTCCCTTCAGCGCGATGCAGAGGCTGACGCGGATACGCGGAACGACACGACGAGGAGCACGACGAGATGACGGACACTCAGGTGACCTGGCTGACCCAGGAGTCACATGACCGGCTGAAGACCGAGCTCGATCAGTTGATCGCGAATCGTCCCGTCATCGCCGCGGAAATCAACGACCGCCGCGAGGAGGGTGACCTCCGCGAGAATGGCGGCTATCACGCCGCCCGCGAAGAGCAGGGCCAGCAGGAGGCGCGCATCCGCCAGCTGCAGGACCTACTCAACAACGCGAAGGTCGGCGAGGCGCCCAAGCAGTCCGGCATCGCGCTGCCCGGTTCGGTCGTGAAGGTCTACTACGACGGCGACAAGTCCGACACCGAGACGTTCCTGATCGCCACCCGCCAGGAGGGCGTCAACGACGGCAAGCTCGAGGCGTACTCGCCCAAGTCGCCTTTGGGTGAGGCCTTGATCGACGCCAAGGTCGGCGAGACCCGCAGCTACACCGTGCCCAACGGGAACACCGTCAAGGTCACGCTGCTCAGCGCGGAGCCGTATCACTCCTAGTTCTCCTCGCGAACTAGCCCAGGGCTTGTTCGAGATCGGCCAGCAGGTCGGCGATGTCCTCGATGCCCACCGAAAGCCGCACCAGGTCGTCGGGTACTTCCAATTGCGAACCAGCCGTCGACGCGTGCGTCATGGCGCTGGGGTGCTCGATCAGCGACTCGACCCCACCCAGCGATTCGGCCAGGATGAACACCGAGGTGGCGGCACACAGTTTTTCGGCGGCGGCGCGGCCACCGCGCATGCGCACCGACACCATGCCGCCGAAGCCCGCCATCTGCCTCGCGGCGACGTCGTGGCCCGGATGAGTGGCCAGACCCGGATACAGCACCGTACTCACCGAGGGATGCCCGGCCAGGAATTCCGCTACGGCCAAGGCGTTTTCGCTGTGCCGCTGCATTCGCAACACCAAGGTCTTCAGGCCGCGCATCGTCAGGTAGGCGTCGAACGGGCCCGGCACCGCACCGGCCCCGTTCTGCAGAAAACCGAAGGCATCGTCGAGCGCTTTGTCGTTGGTGACCAACGCGCCGCCCACCACGTCGGAGTGGCCACCGATGTACTTGGTGGTCGAATGCAGCACGACGTCGGCGCCCAGCGTCAACGCCTGCTGCAGCGCGGGTGAGGCAAAGGTGCTGTCCACCAACACCTTTGCGGAATGCTGCTTGCCCAGTTCAGCAATGGCCGCGATATCGGCGATGGACAGCAGTGGATTCGTCGGTGTTTCGACCCAAATCAGCCGGGTCTGCGGCGTGATCGCCGCCTCCACCGCGTCGAGGTCGGACAGCGCCGCGGGCGTATAGCCAACGTTCCACTGGGTAAAGACCTTGTCGATCAACCGGAAGGTGCCGCCATAGGCGTCATTTGGGATCACCAGATGGTCGCCGGGCCGCAGCATCGCCCGCAGGGCGCAGTCGGTTGCGGCCATGCCGGAACTGAACGCTCGCCCGAATGCGCCGCCTTCGACGGCTGCCAGCGAGGCCTCCAGCGCGGCCCGGGTCGGGTTGCCGGTCCGGGCGTATTCGAATCCGCCGCGCAGGCCCCCGACGCCGTCTTGGGCGAACGTGCTGCTGGCGTAGATCGGCGCGTTCACTGCCCCGGTTGCCGGATCCGGTTGGTAGCCGGCATGGATGGCCTTGGTGGCCAGCCCGGTGATTGCGTGGCGTCCGTTACGGTTTTCGCTCATCGACGATCAGCCTAGTGAGCGACGCACGATCACGTCAGGCGCACTCCGAGGAGTCAGATCGGCAGGACCACCGTCGTCATGATCTTGTCGGCGAGAGTCTGCCGCTTGGCGTCCCACAACGGGAACAGGAAACCGATGAGGCAGATGACCGCGTCGACGAAGTGGGCGAGGTCGCGCACGACGGACAATCCGAAACCGATCGGCTGTCCGGTGGTCTCGCTGACCACCTTGATCTTCATCACTGTCTTGCCGAGGCTCGAACCGGTGGTGCCCTGGCGGTAGCCGCGGTTCCAGATCCAGTAGGCCAAGCCCACCAGTGTCGCGAGCCATTGCACCAACTGGCCGATCATCGAGGGCTGGCTGGCGCAGTACTGGCTGACGTCGTACTGCGTGATGTCGGTGACGCAGGACGACGTCTGAGTGGCGTACATGATCCCGGTGCCGATGCCCTGCACGATCGCGTAGGGCAGGTAGTCGATGATCAGCGCGATCACCCGCGTCAGCCACGGCGTGTAGGAGTCCGTCGGCAGCGCACGGACCGCCGGTCCGGGCGGCGGCGGGGCGTATCCACCGGCAGCCGGCGGAGGTGGGGGGTAACCGCCAGCGGGCGGCGGCGGAGGGTACGAGGAGCCCGGCGCGGAAGGAGTGGGTTCATATCCGCCGGAGGGCGGTTCGTAGCCACCGGGTGGTTCGGGCGGCGAGGAGGGCGGCGGTTGATCGGTCATGGTGCAACCTTCCACTGCGGGTTAGCTGAACTAGCCGCATTACCCTACCCGAGAGCCGCCGTTGCGCCGAGGCTCCGCGGTAGGCCGCGGCCCGCGTCGCTAACGCCGCCCTGCTGGTCCACGAGGCCCGTCCGACAGAAAGCCCAACAGGTCGTATCGGGTGATGACGCCGACGGGTTTGCCTTCCTCGACGACCATCAACGCGTCCCAGTCGCGCAATGCCTTTCCGGCGGCGCTGACCACCTCGCCGGCACCGATGATCGGTAGCGGCGGGCTCATGTGCACGGAGACGGCGTCGGCCAATTTGGCGCGGCCCTCGAAGACGGCCGAGAGCAGTTCGCGCTCGGAGACACTGCCGGCGACCTCACCGGCCATCACCGGCGGCTCGGCGCCGACGACGGGCATCTGGGACACCCCGTACTCCCGCAGAATGCCGATGGCGTCGCGCACCGTCTCCGAGGGGTGGGTGTGGACCAGGTCGGGCAGCGCACCCGACTTCCCGCGCAGCACGTCACCGACCGTGGGCTGCTCGGTCGAGCCGTCGAGGCGGGTACGCAGGAAGCCGTACGACGACATCCACCCGTCGTTGAAGATCTTCGACATGTAGCCGCGACCGCCGTCCGGGAGCAGCACGACGACCAGCGCGTCGGGCCCGGCTTCCTCGGCCACCTTGGCCGCGGCCACCACAGCCATCCCGCACGAGCCGCCGACCAGCATGGCTTCTTCACGAGCCAGCCGCCGGGTCATGTCGAACGAGTCGGAGTCGGACACCGCGATGATCTGGTCGGGCACCGTAGGGTCATAGGCCGCGGGCCAGAAGTCCTCACCTACTCCCTCGACCAGATAGGGCCGGCCACTGCCGCCCGAATACACCGACCCTTCGGGGTCGGCGCCGATGACGCGCACCGCGCCGCCGGACACCTCCTTGAGGTAGCGGCCCGCGCCGGTGATCGTCCCGCCGGTGCCGATGCCCGCGACGAAGTGGGTGACCTTGCCGTCGGTGTCGGCCCAGATCTCGGGCCCGGTGGTCTCGTAGTGACTGGCGGGCCCCTGCGGGTTGGCGTATTGATCGGGCTTCCAGGCGCCGTCGATCTCTGCGACCAGCCGGTCGGAGACGCTGTAGTAGCTCTCCGGGTGCTCAGGCGGCACCGCCGTCGGGCACACCACCACCTCCGCGCCGTACGCGATCAGCACATTGCGCTTGTCCTCGCTGACCTTGTCCGGGCAGACGAACACGCACTTGTAGCCGCGGTGCTGGGCAACCAGAGCCAGACCGACACCGGTGTTGCCCGAGGTGGGTTCGACGATGGTGCCGCCCGGCTTGAGCAGCCCGCTGGCCTCGGCGTCGTCGATCATCTTCACCGCGATGCGGTCTTTGGAGCTGCCGCCCGGGTTGAGGTATTCGACCTTTGCCGCAACAGTGCCAGCGCCGGCGGGGATGACGGAGTTCAGGCGAACCAGTGGCGTGCCGCCGATGATGTCACTGATGTGCTGCGCAATTCGCATGCGCTCATCGTCTCAGGCCATTTCTGGCCGCGCACACCCGCTCTCGGTGTGATCGAGATCCGGGCGTGCGGCGCAGAACCGAGCGGCTAGCCGGTGGCTTCGCGGATGTACTCCCCGATTTGGCGCAGCGAACGGACGGCTTCGGGCACCAGCGGCGCCGCCAGCTGGAAGTCGTGAACCTGGCCGGGCCAGACCCGAACTTCGGCCGGCACGCCAACAGCGGCAAGCCTGCTCGCCGCTAACTGCGCGTCATGCAGCAGCACCTCGGATCCCGAAACGTGGATCAGCGTGCGCGGAAGTCCGGGTTTGAGGTGGTCCAGGGGTTCGTAAATCTCCTCGGCCTTGCCGTCGACGACGTTCTTCTCGGCCGCGCCAGCAACCAATTCGCCGAGCGCATCAAAAGCCTTGGCGGTAAACATCGCATCCGTCTTGATGTTGGGATGCGTTTGCTTGTATTCCTTTGCTAGTTGCAGCAGTGGCGAGATCGCCACCAGCGCCGCCGGCTCCTCGCCTTCCTCCTGCAGCCGTTGCGCGAGGGTCAGCGCGAGATACCCGCCCGCGGAATCTCCGGCGAGCACGATCTGGTCCGGCCCGTAACCGCGCCGCCGCAACCACCGGTAGGCGTCGTGACAGTCTTGCAGCGCCATGCCCACCGAGTGCTTGGGCAACAGCCGGTAATTGACCACCAGAACGGGCGAGTCAGCAAATTTCGAAATCGATTCGACCACTCGGCCGTGGGAGTTTGCTCCGCAGGTCAGGAAGGCGCCGCCGTGGAAGTAGAGCACCATCCGCCGGGTGCCGTCCGCGGGCAGCACGCCGGGGGCGCGGACCAATTGCGCCGACGCATTCGGCAACTTCACGGTCTGCCGCACGGTGGCGGACACGGGCAACAACGCCCGGGCCGCCAGGTCGATCAGACCCCATGGCCACGGCAGGTTGGGCGCGTAGCTGCCGGCCGCCAAAATCGGCCGGATCGTCACGCGCGAAGCCAGCGTGGCTACTCGTGCCGGGACACTGGGGCCCGACTCGATGACCTCGACCGGCGCGCCGTCGCTGATAGCAAATTTGCGTGCCTCGGCCCTGCGTGACTTGAGCACGTCACGGAGGTGGCCGGTATTCCGGGGTGCACCGGAAACCTTGCTAGGTGCGGTCATGCTCGACACTCCTACGCCGTTGTAGTGCGATACAGCATGTGACGAGCAAGCCAAGCGCCCAGTTCAATTCGTGCGCCGAGTCGTTCAGCCAACCCGTTAAACTTAGCTTCGCAGGCATTTGTCAAGAGAACGTTTGAAGAGTCTGATTTGATACCACATCTGATTCACAACGTGACCGCATTGTTTGTCGGGCGTCCGCGCAAACACGACAGCCGATCTAAACTGATCCCGTGAGCATGAGGGTGCCGCGTCGCTCGACGATCGCCCTGGCCACAGCGGGGGCACTCGCCTCGACGGGGACGGCCTATCTGGGCGCGCGCAACCTGCTGGTCGGCCAGGCGACGCACGCGCGCACCGTCATCCCCAAGGCCTGGGACATCCCGCCCCGCGCCGACGGTGTCTACAGCCCGGGCGGCGGGCCGGTGGAACGGTGGCAGCGCGGCATGACCGCGGATCTGCACCTGATGATCTTCGGGGACTCGACCGCCACCGGGTACGGGTGCGGCAGTGCCGAAGAAGTGCCGGGCGTGCTGATCGCGCGCGGCCTGGCCAAGCAGACCGGCAAGCGTATTCGGTTGAGCACCAAGGCAATTGTCGGTGCCACCTCGAAAGGCGTCAGCGGCCAAGTCGACGCGATGTTCGTGGCCGGACCGCCACCGGACGTGGCCGTGATGATGATCGGCGCCAACGACGTCACCGCCCTCAACGGGATCAGCCAGTCGGCGCGGCGGCTGGGCAGAACGGTGCGCAAGTTGGGCTCGCGCGGCGCGGCGGTGATCGTCGGCACCTGCCCGGACCTGGGCGTGATCACCGCGATCCCGCAGCCGCTGCGCTCGCTGGCCCGCGCGCGGACCAGACAACTCGCCCGTGCGCAGGCCGCGGCGGTGAGGTCCTCCGGCGGCGTGCCGGTGCCGCTGGCGAACCTGCTGGCTCCGCAATTCCGCGCCACACCCGAGCTGATGTTCTCGGCCGACGGCTTCCATCCCTCAGCGACCGCGTACGCGCTGGCGGCGGCGCAGCTGCTGGTGGCGCTCTGCGATGTGCTGGCGGTAGAGGTCGCGAGTCCGGTGCTGAATTTGGCGGCACGCGCCGAGACACCCATGGTCAGCGGGGGCCACACCCCGATGAGTGCCATGTCGCGGCTGTGGCGGCGGCCGGCGCCCAGCTCGGCCGCCCCATCGTCGAACTGACCAATCGGCACCGACTAGATTTGCCTTAGCCCGTCGGGGTGGGTGTGCCACCCGATCGTTACGCGAGCCCGTTGCCCATTGGAGGGAATCGTCATGCCCGAAGCCGTCATCGTCTCCGCCGCCCGCTCGCCGATCGGCCGTGCCATGAAGGGGTCGCTGGTCAGCATGCGGCCCGACGATCTGGCCGCGCAGATGGTGCGCGCCGCGCTCGACAAGGTGCCCGCGCTCAACCCGCACCAGATCGACGACCTGATCCTGGGCTGCGGCCAGCCGGGCGGTGAGGGCGGATTCAACCTGGCGCGCGTGGTTGCTGTCGAACTGGGCTATGACTTCCTGCCGGGCACCACCGTCAACCGGTATTGCTCGTCGTCGCTGCAGACCAGCCGGATGGCTTTCCACGCGATCAAGGCGGGCGAGGGCGACGTGTTCATCTCCGCAGGCGTGGAAACCGTGTCCCGCTTCGCCAAGGGCAGCTCCGACTCGTGGCCGGACACCAAGAACGCGCTGTTCAACGAGGCGCAGGAGCGGTCCGCCGCCGCGGCCGGCGGCGCCGACGAGTGGCACGACCCCCGCACCGATGATCACATTCCCGACGTCTACATCGCGATGGGTCAGACCGCGGAGAACGTCGCGCTGCTGACCGGCGTCAGCCGCGAAGACCAGGACCATTGGGGGGTGCGCAGCCAGAACCGCGCCGAGGAAGCGATCAAGAGCGGGTTCTTCGAGCGGGAGATCTCGCCGGTGACCCTGCCCGACGGCAGCACGGTGAGCACTGACGACGGCCCGCGTCCCGGCACCACCTACGAGAAGATCAGCGAACTCAAGCCGGTGTTTCGGCCCAACGGCACCGTGACCGCGGGCAACGCCTGCCCGCTGAACGACGGCGCGGCGGCGTTGGTGATCACCAGCGACACGAAGGCCAAGGAGTTGGGCCTGACGCCGCTGGCCCGCATCGTGTCCACCGGCGTCAGCGGCCTCTCGCCCGAGATCATGGGCCTGGGCCCGATCGAGGCATCCAAGAAAGCGCTGGCCCGGGCCTCCATGTCGATCAACGACATCGACCTCTACGAGATCAACGAGGCCTTCGCGGTCCAGGTGCTGGGCTCGGCGCGCGAGCTGGGCATGGACCATGACAAGCTGAACGTCTCCGGTGGCGCGATCGCCCTGGGCCACCCGTTCGGCATGACCGGCGCCCGCATCGCCGCGACGCTGATCAACAACCTGCAGACCCACGACAAGACGTTCGGTCTGGAGACCATGTGCGTCGGTGGCGGCCAGGGCATGGCGATGGTCATCGAGCGGCTCAGCTAGCGCACAAAAAAGCCGGCACGCCCGTGGGCGCGCCGGCTTTTTTTGGTCAAGCGGACTACCTGTCGCCCTGGAAGTAACTGAGCAGACGCAGGATCTCGAGGTAAAGCCAGACCAGCGTCACGGTCAGGCCCAGCGCGATACCCCACGCCGCCTTCTCCGGGGCTCCCGCCCGGATCATCTGGTCGGCCGCGTCGAAGTCGATCAGGAAGCTGAACGCCGCGATGCCGATCATCACCAGCGAGAAGATGATCGCCACGGGGCCGCCGCTGCGCAGGCCCAGGCCGGTCCCGCCGCCGACACCGAACAGCGCCAACACGAAGTTGCCGAGCATCAGGAACACCGCCCCGAACAGGGCGGCGACCACCATCCGGGTGAACTTGGGCGTGACCCGGATGGCGCCGGTCTTGTAGACGACGAGCATCCCGAAGAACACGCCGAGGGTCCCCAGGACGGCCTCACCGATCATTGCTCCGGCGTTAACCGACCGACCGCCGCCGACCGATACCTGGAACGTCAGAAGTAGCGAAATGGCGCCGAGGGCCAGCCCTTCGAGAACGGCGTAGCTGAGCACGATCGCCGGGTTGTCCTGCTTGCGGCCAAACGTGGCGATCAGCACCAGCACCAAACCGCCGATGGCGCCGATGAAGGTCAGCGGCGCCGCCAGCGCGAGGTTGGTTGACGCCAAGTAGAACGAGACCACGGCAGAGGCCGTCAACACCGCCAGCGTGATGCCGGTCTTGGTGACGACGTCGTCGATGGTCAGCGGACGGGAGGCCTTGGCCTCCTGATATGGAGCTGCTGTGTAGGGGTCGCCTTGGTAGTACCCCTGCTGCACCTGGGCCGCGCCACTGCCGAACTGCGCATATCCGCCGCTCTGCTTGGGCAGCGAACGAAATACCGGGTTGCTAGTTTCCCGCACCGTCGGTTCCTCTCTTAAGACTGTGGGTTCGAGCTGTGCGAACACCTGCTCAACGATCAGTCGCCTTCCCAGGTTCCCAGCGGAACTGGTGTTTTCAGGGTATCTCCGGGCACGGCTGCTGTCGTCGGCTCAAACATAACCCTTACCCGCGGGTATCGCTTCTGTTGTAACGATCTAGATTGCTGGTCAGGGCCCGGCAACGCGACACCGCGGGCACAGATTTCGGCGATGGAGGCCAGGGCGTGACCGAAGGCGTGACTGACGAATCCGACGAGGTATTGACCCGCATCGACAGTGGCGTCGGCCTGATCACGCTCAACCGCCCCAAGGCAATCAACTCGCTGAACCAGACGATGGTCGACGTGCTCGGCCCCCTGCTCACCCGTTGGGAAAACGACGATACGGTGCGCGCGGTGGTGCTGTCCGGAGCCGGCGAGCGCGGGCTGTGCGCCGGCGGCGACGTCGTCGCGGTCTATCACAGCGCCCGCAAGGATGGCGTCGAGGTACGTAAATTCTGGCGCGACGAGTATCTGCTCAACGGTCAGATCGGCAGGTTCGCCAAGCCGTACGTGTCGTTGATGGACGGGATCGTGATGGGCGGCGGGGTCGGCGTCAGCGCGCACGGGAGTGTCCGCGTGGTGACCGAAACCTCGAAGATCGCAATGCCGGAAGTCGGCATCGGGTTCATCCCCGACGTCGGCGGCGCATTTCTGCTGTCCCGGGCGCCGGGCAAGCTCGGCCTGCACGCCGCGCTGACCGGCGCGCCGTTCTCCGGGGCCGACGCCATCGCGCTGGGGTTCGCCGACCACTACGTCCCGCACGCCCGGCTGGGTGCGTTCGTCCAAGCGATCGTCGACGACGGCGTCGAAAGCGCATTGGCCGCCCACGCCGTTGAGCCACCGGCCAGTAACCTTGTCGCGCAACGCCATTGGATCGACAGTTGCTTCGCCGGTGAGACTGTTGGGGACATCGTCGCCGCGCTGCGCGGGCATAACGCCGGGCCGGCGCAAGACGCCGCCAACCTGATCGCCACCCGATCTCCCATCGCGGTGTCGGTGGCCCTGGAGGCGGTGCGCCGGGCGGCGAAGCTGGACACGCTGGAAGATGTTCTGGTCCAAGACTATCGGGTGTCGTCGGCGTCGGCGCGCTCACACGATCTGGTGGAAGGCATTCGAGCACAGATCATCGACAAAGATCGCAATCCGAAGTGGTCGCCGCCGAACCTTGCCGCGGTTTCCGCGGCCGACATCGACGCGTATTTCGCGCCGGTCGACGACGACTTGAGTTTCTAGAAAGGCGGTTTGGTGAGCGAGACAACATACGAAACCATCCTGGTCGAGCGCGATCAGCGGGTCGGAATCATCACGCTGAACCGGCCGCAGGCGCTCAACGCGCTCAACACTGCGGTGATGAACGAAGTCACCAATGCAGCAGCCGAATTCGACAACGACATGGGTATCGGGGCGATCATCATCACCGGTTCCGCGAAGGCGTTCGCGGCCGGGGCCGACATCAAGGAGATGGCCGCGCTGACCTTCGCCGACGCGTTCGGCGCCGACTTCTTCGCCAGCTGGGGCAAGCTGGCCGCCGTCCGCACCCCGACGATCGCCGCCGTGGCCGGCCACGCACTCGGCGGTGGCTGCGAGCTCGCGATGATGTGCGACCTGCTGATCGCGGCCGACACCGCGAAATTCGGCCAGCCAGAGATCAAACTCGGTGTGCTGCCGGGCATGGGCGGCTCGCAGCGCCTCACCCGCGCCATCGGCAAGGCCAAGGCGATGGACCTGATCCTGACCGGCCGCACCATCGGCGCCGAAGAAGCCGAACGCAGCGGCCTGGTTTCGCGGGTGGTGCCGGCCGACGACCTGCTGAGTGAGGCCAGGGCCGTCGCCACCACCATTTCGCAGATGTCGCTCTCGGCGGCCCGGATGGCCAAGGAAGCCGTCAACCGTGCCTTCGAATCCACCCTGGCCGAGGGGCTTCTCTACGAACGCAGGCTGTTCCATTCGACTTTCGCGACCGATGATCAGTCCGAGGGAATGGCGGCATTCGTCGAGAAGCGCGCTCCGAACTTCACGCATCGGTAAGATGCTCCGATGAGCGAGCCAGGTTCTACGACCGGCACCGACGACGAATCAGCCGTCGACGAATCAGCCTCCGGCGCAGATGAATCCGCGGGTCCCGAGGCCAGCTACGAAGCTAGCCCCGCCCCCGAGCCGGCACCGGCCCGCAGGCCATGGTGGGTTCGCCGATACACCTTCACCGGCACCGCGGTTGGCCTGATCTTCGTCTGGTTTTCCATGACGCCGTCGCTGCTGCCACGCACTGCGTTGTTCCAGGCGCTGGTCAGCGGTGTCTCCGGTGCCATTGGCTATGGCCTGGGCGTCTTCAGCGTCTGGCTGGTCCGTTACATGCGTTCGAAGGATTCCAGCCCACCGGCACCGGTTTGGGCTTGGAAGGCACTGGTCCCAATCGGCGTGATCGGCATGGTCGTCATGGCCATCCGGTTCCACGTCTGGCAGGACGACGTGCGCGACCTGATGGGAGTCAAGCACCTCGAGTGGTACGACTACCCGCAGGCGGCGATCCTGTCACTGGTGGTGCTGTTCGCGTTGGTTGAAATCGGCCAACTCATTCGAAGGCTGTTCAGTTTCCTTGTGCAACAGCTCGATCGCATTGCGCCGTTCCGAGTCTCCGCCACGATCGTGACGATCCTGCTCGTGACGCTGACGATCACGCTGCTCAACGGAGTGGTCGTCAAGTTCACGATGCGCACCCTCAACAACACGTTCGCCTCGGTCAACAACGAGATGAGCCCGAATACCGCGCCGTCGAAAACCCCGGTGCGATCCGGTGGCCCGGGGTCCCTGGTGTCATGGGAAACGCTGGGCCATCAGGGTCGCATCTTCGTCAACGGCGGACCCAGGTCCAATGAGCTGACCGCGTTCAACGGAGCCCCGGCGATCGAGCCGATCCGCGCCTACGCCGGGCTGGACTCCGCCGACGGCATCACGGCCACCGCCGAGCTGGCCGCGCGCGAACTGCAGCGCGCCGGCGGGCTGCAGCGCGCCGTCGTCGCCGTCGCAACGACCACCGGGACCGGCTGGATCAACGAGGCGGAAGCCTCGGCGCTGGAATACATGTACAACGGCAACACCGCGATCGTCAGCATGCAGTACTCGTATTTACCGAGTTGGCTTTCGTTCCTGGTGGACAAGGAGAACGCCCGGCACGCCGGCCAGGCACTGTTCGAGGCCGTCGACAGACTGATCCGGCAATTGCCCGAGGGACAACGTCCCAAGCTCGTCGTGTTCGGCGAGAGCCTGGGATCGTTCGGCGGCGAGGCGCCGTTCATGAGTCTCAACAACGTGCTGGCCCGTACCGACGGCGCCCTGTTCAGCGGACCGACCTTCAACAACACCGTCTGGACGGACCTGACCTCCACCCGGGACGCCGGCTCGCCGCAGTGGCTGCCCATCTACAACGACGGCCGCAACGTCCGATTTGTCGCTCGCCCAAGCAATCTGGACCGTCCGAACTCGACCTGGGGACACCCGCGGGTGGTGTATTTGCAGCATGCCTCCGACCCCATCGCCTGGTGGACTCCCGACCTGCTGTTCAGCGAACCGGATTGGCTGCGCGAGCGGCGCGGATACGACGTGCTCCCGCAAACGCGGTGGATTCCGGTGGTGACTTTCCTGCAGGTGTCGGCCGACATGGCGGTCGCCGTGGATGTGCCGGACGGGCACGGCCACCGCTACGTCGCCGACGTCGCCAACGGATGGGCCTCGGTGTTGTCGCCGCCCGGGTGGACGCCGGAGAAGACCGAGCGGCTACGGCCGTTGTTGCATGCCGATGCCACCTCCACCGGTTAGCTAGAGCCAGCGGCGGCCGCTCCCGCCGGCATTCTCCAGCCCTGCCGAATTGACTGAGTCACCGGCCAATTCGGCAAGCACGCCGGCGCCGGCCAGCGCGTGATAGCCGCCGACGACATCGGTGGCACGGTGCAGGCCGATGTCCAGTAGCGCGGCTGCCGCCAGGCTGGAGGTGTAGCCCTCCGAACACAGGATCACCCATTCGACGTCGTCGCCGACGGCTTCCGGCAGGCGGGCGTCGCTGGTCGGGTCGCAACGCCATTCCAGGACATTGCGTTCGATCACCAACGCGCCCGGCACCTCACCCTCGCGGAATCGCTGCGCCTGTGGCCGGATATCGACGAGTACCGCCCCGCGCCGCAGCGCATCGGGCACCTCGGCGGCTCCAAGCCGGCGATAGCGGCGTCGGGCGGATCTCAAGACCACGTCGATACGGCTCATCACGTCCCCTCCGGCTGGTCGGTCAGTTCGGTGCGGCGGCGGCGCAACGTGTTGTTCTCGGTGACCTCGTAATACGACATCGCACTCAGCGGCGGCGAATAGGCGTGCACGCTCAGCGTCGGGGCAACCGGTGCCTTGATCGGGATGACGGTCCCCGGGACCGAGCTCGGAACTGGCCTGGGCGCCCACACCACGTCGTGCACCCAGCCCAGCGGGAAACCGGCCTGGTCACCGGCGTCGAGGCGGCGGCGCCGCAATCTGCGCCCGTCCCAACGGAATTCGTTCAGCGACCCGGACACCACGGTCAGCGCACCCAATGAGCCACCGTGGTCGTGCAATTCGGTGGCGTGACCGGGAACCCAGCTGATCAGCCAGACGTCGAGTTCGTCGTCGCCGTGGATGCGGGTGAACCAGCGCTGCGAATCCGGTACGCCGCCGTCGGGCAGCAGGTGGTCGCAACGGCCGCTGAGCACATCGTCGGCGGCTTGGTCGGTGGCGTGCAGCAGGTCGGGAACCCGCAGCCGCGTCGGCCCCGCGGCCGGCGACGCGATGGTCGGTGAGCGCAACGCAACGGAACTGGCGACAGGCAACGACATGGGGAGAGCTCCAAGAGAACGGAATGGGCAAGAGGCGGCGCGTTAAGGCCGACAACACTCGCAAAATCCGAAGCGCTCCATCACGGCCGCCAGTGTTGCATAGATTGAGGCGGTGCGCTGGTGCAGTCGTCGGCCCCTGCTATGGGGCGCCCTCGTTGTGGCGACCGGTTTGACCGGACTGTCTTCGGTCACGGGGTGCTCGCCGGGCGGTGGCCCCGCGGGCAGGGTTACGTCGTCGACGACGCGGTCGCCGGCCGTTCCGCAGGGCCCGACTTCGGCGCCACCCGGTGCCGTCGGGCTCTCCCCCGCCGGCGTGACGACCAGGGTCGATGTCCCCGCCGATTCGACCGAAGAAGAGTATTACCAGGCCTGTCATGCCGCAAAAGTGTGGATGGACGCCCGGCCCAAGACCGGGGAATCCCAGTTCGAGCCCTATCTGGCGATGGTCCAGACCTCGCCCGCGGGCACCGCGGGCAGCTGGAACGCCCGGTGGGCGGACCTGATGCCGGCCCGGCAGGCGGCGGTGATCACCGCCGCGCGGGCGGCCGCCAACGACGAATGCGAGTAGCACCCGGGGGCCGCGCTTCGAACTCCTGCGCAATTGCGATCACGGCTGAAAAAAGTGCCGCCCGGCCCGGCGAGAGCCCGATTCGCCACGCAAAATGTAGGGGTGCCTACCGACGCCCTCGCGCGACGATCATCACCGCCTCGGGTCGCCCTCGCGCTTGGGAGCGGCGGCGCCCGTGGCTACGCCCACATCGGGGTGATCGAGGCGCTGAACACACGCGGCTTCGAGATCGTGGGGATTACCGGCTCGTCGATGGGGGCGATGATCGGGGGTCTGCAGGCCGCCGGACGGCTCGACGAGTTCGCCGACTGGGCGAAGTCGTTGACGCAACGCACCATTCTGCGGCTGCTTGACCCGTCGATCAGCGCGGCAGGGGTGATGCGGGCCGAAAAGATCCTGGAGGCGGTGCGCGACATCCTCGGCCCGGTCACGATCGAGGAACTGCCGATCCCGTACACCGCGGTGGCGACCGACCTGCTGGCCGGTAAGTCGGTGTGGTTTCAGCACGGACCGCTCGACGAGGCGATCCGGGCATCCATCGCGATTCCAGGGGTGATCCCTCCCCATGAAGTCGGCGGACGCCTGCTCGCCGACGGCGGCATCCTCGATCCGCTGCCGATGGGCCCGCTCGCCGCGGTCAACGCGGACCTGACGATCGCCGTGGGCGTCAGCGGCAGCGAGGTGATCGCCAAACGAGAGCCCGAGCCCGGCGCCACCGTCGAGTTGCTGAACCGCATGGTGCGCAGCACTTCTGCGCTGCTCGACACGTCGGCCGTCCGGTCGCTACTCGACCGGCCCACTGCGCGAGCCGTGTTGAGCCGATTCGGCGCGGACACCTGGACGGAGGAATCCGGCCTCGAGGACACCGACGACCTCGCCGAAGGGCCTGGGGTTCCGAAACTGGGCAGCTTCGAGGTGATGTACCGAGCGTTCGACATCGCCCAGTCGGCGCTCACCCGCCACATGCTGTCGGCCTACCCGCCCGATCTGCTGATCGAGGTACCACGTTCGACCTGCCGGAGCCTGGATTTTCACCGGGCCGCAGAGGTGATCGACGTCGGCCGGGTGCTGGCCGATCAGGCCCTCGATGCGTTCGAACGGGTGGCTGACGAACCCGTACCGCCCGCGATCGAGGGCTGATCAACTCTCCGATCAGACACCCAGGAACCGCGCGATCCCCTGCGCTTCGCGGCGACCCTGCTCACGTCCGGCCTCGGCCGAGCTGATGCGACAGAGCGGGTCTAACAGGTTGGGCCCGAACGCTTTCAACGAGTCGTCGTCGGCGAACACCGCGAATGCGGCGCCGTCGAAGGCCGCGATCTCGGCGGCCGGCCCGTCGCCGAACGGCGATGGGGCGTGGGGCGCCGAGGGCACCAACACCACGGCCGCGTCGCAGTCGCGGGCGACACCGAGGTTCACCGAGCTGGCGATCCCGCCGTCCATATACCGCCGGCCCGCGATCGTCACCGGCGGCCACGCGCCCGGCACCGCGCAACTGGCCGCCACCGCATCGACAAGCTGCACTCCCGAATCGCGGTCGAAGACCACCAATTCGCCGGTGGCCGTGTCGATTGCGGTAATGCGCAGCGTGTGGTCGGGCCAGTCGTGCGATGGCAGGCGCCGCCGGATCACCTCGCGGCGGACCGGCTCGGGAACGGTTTGGGTGCCCAGCGCCACGGCCCCGATCCGCTGCATCTGCTGACGCGTCTTGGGCAGCGACTCGTCGTACGGCTCGGCCAGTGCGGTCAGGAACAGTTCGGTGATGGTCTCGACGTCGACGCCGGAGTCGATCTCGCTCGACGTTTCGGCGACTTGCCTATCGAACAACGACTGCAGCGTGCTGCCGCTGCCGATCTGGGCGGCAACCGCCGACCCCGCCGAGGTCCCGACCAGTACATCCGAATGCAGTAGCAGCCGTGCCGCAGCCGGCGACTTGTCGGCAATGCCCTGCAGAATACCTGTCTCCCAAGCGATTCCGGCTATTCCCCCGCCGGCCAGCACCAGCGCGCGTCTGATCGTCATGTCACAACTTCCGGGTGTTCGGCAGCGCGTGCTGCGCGTCTTGGACGGGCACGCTGAGATCCTCGCGACGCAGCAGATGCCGGGGCGGGTCCGGCAGGATCATCGTCCGGTCGATCTGCAGCGAGCCGTCGACGTGTACCAGCTCGCCCGGGAGCAGCAGACGCCAGCGCGGGTCATCGTCCATCGGCTCGGTCGCCAGCACCACCGACGGCCGCGTACACAGAACGTCGGACTGCGCGTGAATTCGCTTGGTACGCAAATCAAACCCCCGATCGGGTGCGCCGGGCTCGTCACGCCGGTCCAGCAGGCAGAGTTGGTGAGTTTCCGGGTAGCGCAGCGCCCACATGTCGGTGGCCGTGCTCAACAGCACGTTGACCGCATAGATCGGCACGTTCGCCGCAAGCCAGGTCATCGCGTCGGCGAGGCCGGCGGAGACGTCGCCTTTGGCGGCGCGGGCCGATGCGGTGATCAACGCGAACACCCGCTCGGAATCGGTTTGACCCAGCACCAGATCATCGGTGCCGACCTCGCGCAGCCGTTCGTCGAGGATCTCCAGTCCCTCGAGCACTCCGTTGTGCGCGAAGATCCGGCCGTCCTGCAGGAACGGGTGGGTGTTGCGGATGTCGAGCGAACCGGTCGTCGCATAGCGCACGTGGGCGATGAACGTGGTACCGGTCAAGTGGTGTGCTTCGGTAGCGAAGTCGGCGTCCCGCCACGCCGCTATCGGCTCCTTGTACAGCCGCGGTTGGCCGTTGGATTCGAACACACCCAGGCCGGTGCCGTCCGGGTTCCGCCTGCTCTGCTCGGACAGACTGTCCGGTGCGTCCAGCAGCCAAAAAGTCGCGAGGCAAGCGTGCGTGCCGGCGTGCAGGCCAAAGAGTCGACACATGGGCTCGACGCTACCGAATGCGGTTGCGGGATCAGCGCGTCAGCATCACCGACAGGTCGCGCAGCGCCTGGCGCGCGTAGCCCTTCCACATCGTCGCGAACAACGGGAGCGCCAACGTGGTCAGCGCCGACTTCGCGTGAATGTCCCAGCGCCAGGTGACCTGGGTGCCGCCGGCGGCCGGGGTGAAGATCCACTCGCCCAGCACGTGGTCGACCAGCAACGCCATCGGGCCGGTGACATCGCCGAGCCGGTAGCCGAACGACCGCGGCGGGTCAACGCTGGTCAGCTCTTCGCGGGTGCTGCCACCACCGGCCAACACCACGGTGCGGGTCTGGCCGCCGGCGTCCCACGCTCCCGTCTGGTCGCGGACTTCCTTGATCGGCGGGAACGGACCGTACCGGCGGCTGAAGAGTTCTGGAAGCGGTGCCGGCAGGGTGCGGTGAAAGGCCTGATCGACGGGAACGGGGATCACCAGCGATTCGGAGACCACACGCGAATGTGCCATGGACTTAACCCCTTTCAGCTGTCGGCTACGTTGTGTTCAGTCGTGCGCCTCGATGACCTGGTATGCGTTGTCCGCGTAACGGGATCGAATGGCTTTCTTGTCGTACTTGCCCACGCTGGTGCGCGGGATTTCGTCGGCAAATGCCCACCGTTCGGGCAGCCACCAACGAACGACCTTGTCCGAGAGGAACGTTCGCAACTCGGCGGCGCTGGCCGACGCGCCTTCGTTGAGGACGACGACGGCGAGTGGGCGTTCCTGCCAGCGTTCGTCGGGAACTCCGACGACGGCGGCCTCGAGCACGCCCGGGTGACCGATCAGGCAGTTCTCCAACTCCACCGAGGAGATCCACTCCCCGCCGGACTTGATCACGTCCTTGGAGCGGTCGGTGAGGGTGACGAAGCCCTCCTCGTCGATACGGCCGACATCGCCGGTGCGCAACCAGCCGGAATCGAACTTGGAGTCGTCGCGACCGAGGTAATAGGAGCCGGTGATCCACGGGCCACGAACTTCCACCTCACCCACGGCCTGGCCGTCGTTGGGCAGCACCCGGTCGTCGTCGTCGACGATGCGCAACTCCACGCCGCAGATCGGTTGGCCCTGGGTGCCGCGGATGGCCCAATGCCGGTCCTCCGGGGTTCCGACCGGCGGCCAGGCCAGGGTGGCCAGCGGCGACGTTTCGGTCATGCCCCACAGCTGCCGGATCTGGACGTTGTACTTGTCTTCGAAGGTGCGCATCATCGACACCGGAACGGCCGAGCCACCGCAGGCCACCAGGCGCAGCGACGAAATGTCGTGGTCGGGGTCTTTTTCGAGATGATGCATCACGTCGTTCCAGATGGTCGGCACCGCGCCGGCCAGGGTGGGCCGCAGCTTCTCGACCATGTCGATCAGCGATCGGGCGTCGAGGTGGTGATCGGGCAGCACCAAGTCGGCGCCCGCCATCAACGCCGCATACGGCAGCCCCCATGCGTTGGCGTGGAACATCGGCACAATCGGCAACACCCGGTCACAGGACCCCACCCCGATCCCGTTGGTGCTGCACGCTCCCATGGTGTGCAGGAAGCTTGAACGATGGCTGTAGACAACACCTTTGGGGTTTCCGGTGGTGCCGCTGGTATAGCACATCGCGGCCGCGGAATTCTCGTCGATGCTCGGCCAGTCGAATTCGATCGACTGGTCCGCGATCAACTCCGCGTAGCGCAGCACGGTCTTGCCCGACTCCTGCAGCGGCGCCGTGTCGCCGTCCCCGACCGCGATCACGGTGTGCACCGTTTCCAGCTCGGGCAGTATCGGGGCGAGTAGTTTGGCCAGCGACATATCCACCAGCACGACCTGGTCTTCGGCTTCGTTGGCGACGTAGGCGATCTGCTCGGGGAACAGCCGGATGTTGAGGGTGTGCAGCACGGCACCCATCGAGGGCGCCGCGAGGTAAGCCGTCAGGTGCTCCGCGTTGTTCCACATGAACGTCGCGACCCGCTGGTCTCCGGCGATCCCCAGGCCGCGCAACGCGTTCGCCAGCTGAGCGGCCTGCTGACCCAATTCGCGGTAGGTGGTGTGGCGGTAGCCGTCATCCGTCGCGGTGGTAACCGTTCGGGCCCCGTGGACACCACAGCCGTGCCGCATGATCGCGGTGATTGTCAGCGGAAAGTCCTGCATTGTGCTGTCCATCGATCTACCGCCTTACGGTCTCGGCGCAGCACCGACACATGGTCGGTCGGGCGAATGGTATCGCCGCGCCACATCATGCGAACCGGATTCCCCCGACAAGGCGTGTTGTACCCCCGACCGAGGGCTAGGTGTACTGACCTGAGAGGTTAGGTACGCGGGTGGCGGGTGGTTGGCCGCCGAGTGCGGTGTGGCCGCGGTGGTGATTGTAGGTGTGTAGCCAGATCGGGAACTGCTGGCAGCGTTCGGTGTCGCTGGTGTAGAGCCGGGCGTAGGCCCATTCGTCGGCTAGGGTGCGGTGGAATCTTTCTACTTTGCCGTTGGTCTGGGGTCGGTACGGGCGGGTGCGTCGATGCTCGATGTCGCCCAGGGCGTCTCGGAAAGCATGTGATCGATAGCAGGCGCCGTTGTCGGTCAACACTTTTCGTACTGTGATGCCGTTGTTGGTGAACCAGGTGTTCGCGCGGGTCCAGAAGCCAGCAGCGGTGTGTTTGCGTTCGTCGGCGAGCAGTTCGCTGTAGGCCAGCCGCGAATGCCCATCGATGGCAGTGTGCAGGAAGTGATAGCCGCGCACCGGCTGCCGGTAGGTATTGAACTGTCCGGAACTGCGGTCGGTAGCGGCGTTGTGGTTGCCCAGGGTGCGGCCCAGCATTCGCCAGCCGCCGCCGGCGGGGATCTTGCCCAGTTTCTTGACGTCGATGTGCACCAGATCGCCACAGCGACCCGGCTCCATTCGACGGATGACCCGGCCAGTGGGTCGATCCAGCCAACGCAGCCTGGCCATCCCGTAACGGGTCAGCACGCGATGCACCGTGGCGGGATGCAGTCCCAATAGATAGCCGATCCGCGCTGGCCCCCACCGGCGCACCACCCGAACCTTGATGATCCGGCGCTCGGTGCGTGTTGGCGTTCGTTGCGGGCTGTAATGCGGGCGTGAGGACCGATCGCCCATCCCGGCCGGCCCCTGAGTCCGGTAGCGGTCAGCCCAACGGGCAGCGGTGGTGACCGAGACTTGGAAACGCTCAGCAGCCCGGCGCAGCGGCCACTGATCATCGACAACACAACGAGCCAGACGCAGTCGACCTAGTTCGGACAGCGGGGAGTTACGGTGAGACACGAAGACCTCCGGAGTGAGTGGTGTTCCTAGACAGCTCGCACTTCACTCGGAGGTCTTCGTCATGTCACCACGCCACGCCGTCACCAACGTCCATGGTCAGTACAGCTAGGTGAGCACCGGCTCCTGCGGCACGAGGTCGGGCAGCATCCAGGCGGTCGTCGACAACTCGCTGTCGGCCGCGGTGCTCTCGATGGCCAACGTGGTGGCCGAGGCGATCGGCGCGACGCTCACGGCACCGGAGTAGTCGGCGATGTACAGGCGCGTCCCATCCGGGCTTTCCACCACGCACGACGGCTGCGCGCCCGCCCCGATTCTGGCGATGACGTCGTGGGTCAGCGTGCACAATACGGTGACGCCGACGTCACTGACCAGATAGGCGCGATCGCCGTCGGTGGACAGCGTCATCCCGGTGAGAAGGCCGATCTCGCCGACCTTGCGCGTGTTGGTGATCTTGTTGGTCCGGGTGTCGATGACGTCGACCACGACCCCCACCTCGGGAGCGCAACTCGCCACGTACGCGAGCGCACCGTTGGGGCTCAGTGCGACGTCGCGGACGGGCAAGCCGATCTCCACGGTGCCGATCACCCGCGATGCGGTCTGCTGGCCGGTGCTGCGCTTCTTCCGCCAGCCTGCGCGGCTCCCGGCGTCGCCGGACTGCGCTTTCGTGCCAATCACGACGAGCCGGCCGCCGGCGGGCCCGTTGATCCCCACGTAGGCCCGAGTTCCGTCGGGGCGAACGCGCACGCATTCCGTCGTGGTGCCCGGCGCCGCGGCGTCCGCGACGTCGATCGCCTGGATCCGTCCGGTCGCGGTGTCCAAGACCGCGATGTCGGCGACACCGGCCGCGTTGCGGCTGGCATACACATGGCGCCCCGCGGAATCGACCGCGAGGTCGCTCACGCTGAGCGCCAGCGGATGCGTAGCGACCACCGAGTTCGTGGACATGTCGACGACCTGGATCGAGTCATAGGACGCCGATGCCGTGCTGAGGTATGCCTTGTCCTGGCCGCCCACCGCAATGGCAAACGGCTCGTCGACGCCGTCGATCGTCTCGACGACGCGGAAGGTGTCGGTGTCGACGACCGAGACGCTGTCCGCGCGAAAGTTGGTCACCAACAGTCGTCGGCCGTCGCGGCTGATGGCGATGCCGCTGATCGGGCCGTTGCCGACCGCGATCTCGACAGCCACGGGGGCCACCAGTGTCGGGTCGACCTCGACGATCTCGCGGGCGGCCTCCCGGCCGTTCAGTTCGCTCACGTTCGCACCGCCTTCGCAGTTGTTGACGGCCATCCCCCCGCGCGGGTCGCCGCAGACCGTGATGCGACACCGGCGGCTGGGGATAACCGCATTTCAGCACCGGAAAAAAATGCGCTGATCTGGACAAATTTTACTGGCCGAATTTCGTCCAAAAAACATTTGAATCGGCACTGTCGGCTAAATCACCGTGCGGCCTCAGGATCCGCTCAGGTGATAGTTACCGAGTATATACACGGTCACCAGCCAGCGAACAACATCTACTGCATCTAACTGTGGCTATGTGCGATCTAGCTAACTATGCCGCGGGCGTCTACCGGATAGCGGCGTAAGAATTTATTAGGTTGTCGGCAAAAAGAGGCAAATGTCACATTTGGCGCGCTCGGTATGTCGCCGGTCAATTAGCTGAACTGCGTCTTCGGCCGCGCAAGGCTGACACCGTCGACGGCGATGTCGAGCTTCTCGTTGTAGAAGGCCACCAGGCCCGCGATCTGACTCACCGCCGGCAGTGGGAAGTGATACGTCCACGCGAGGTCGGTATGCACGGTGTCGCCGATGCGCACCGACCAGTAACCCGACGTCACCCCTTTGTACGGACATTGCGTCTGGGTCGAGCTGGGCTCCAGGTGCGCGAAAAAGACATCGGTGGGGTCGATGTAATACCTTGTCGGCAAACCGGTTTCGAACAGCAGCACCGGCGACTGGGTATCAGCCAGCACGACGCCGTCGCGCTCGACCCGGATGTGCCGGTGCGAGCGCAGTGCGTCGACCCGCGAGTAGGGATTGCGCGGGTGGACATAGATGGGCTCGTCTTCCTCGAACCACCGCAGCGCGTCCCATTCGAAGCGCACGGTGCCCGCCACGGGACTGTCGCTGTCGGCGTCGAACACCCGCGCGGCCGACGGGTGCGTCTGGCCGGCCCCGACCAGGGCATGCATTCGCGACGCCCCGAACTGCACTTTCTGCGCGTGGTTCTCGTCGCGCAGAAACTCTCGGCGCACATCCGCCAGCGGCACGTAATACGCCGGGTAATAAGGGATTTCCCACACGTAGCGAGCCGCGGTCGTGTCGAAGACCAGCTCGTCGCCCAGGAAGCCGCGAACCCGCCGCGGTGCGGGCTCGATCCTGCCCCGGGCGGCGGCCATCTGCGGGTAGTCATTCTCGGTCATGGCTCACCTACTGATCCTTGGACGCGAGGCCGGCCGGCGCATTCGCAATCGCTTTGTGGATGGCGTCGGCCAACGCCAGCGCGCTTTCCGCGGTGAGCTCCAGGGCGACCCGCGCCGACGGCCCCAGCTCCGGATTCATCACGTCGATGTTGACCGTGTGGCCGTAGGGCGCGTGGACGGGGTGGTCGACGTAGACGGTCGCGCGGTCGGCACCGAACCACCCCAGCGCACCCTTGCCGCTGCCATCGATCTCGACGTGCTCAGTCAGATATGTGCACATAGCTTGGCGGACCTAGCCTTTCAGGTGAGTGCCGAAGAACTCGTCGATGCGGCGCCAGCCGTCGACGGCCGCCTCGGGCCGATACGCCGGCCGGTCGACGGAGAAGAACGAGTGGCCCGCGCCCTGGTAGGAGTGGAACTCGTGCGGCTTGTCGAACTTGGTCAGCTCGGCGTCCAGCGTCGCCACCGCGGGCGGGGCCGGAAACTTGTCGTCGACCCCGAACAGGCCCAGCAGCGGACAACTCAGCTTGGGCGCCAGGTGCAGGATCGGCTGCATGGCCTTGGGCATTCCGTCCGGCAAATCCTCGACGACGAAGGCGCCGTAGCAGTCCACCGCGGCGTCGAACTGCAGCGAGCACGCCGCCAGGTAGGCGTGCCGCCCGCCCGAGCAGTGCCCGATGACGCCGAACTTCCCGTTCGCGCCGGGCAGCGATCCCAAGTGCTCGATCGCGCCCGCGACGTCACCGACCAGCCGCTCGTCGGGCACCCCGCCCGCGGCGCGTGCCGTCGCGGCCGCGTCGTCGGGAGCGGCGCCCGGTGCCTCGCGGGAGTACAGATTCGGCGCCACGGCGTGATAACCGCTGACGGCAAGCCGGCGAACGAACTCCTTGGTTTCCCGGTCGTAGCCGGGCATGTGATGGATCCAGACGATCCCGCCGCGCGATCCTTCGGCGAGCGGCTCGGAAACCGGACAAGCGCGATAGGCCTCGATGTCGTCACCGCCGTGGCCGGTGATGGTGACCGTCTCCGCGCGAATGGCATCTGAGCTGACCGCGTTCATCGAAATGCTCCTTGCTGGGCCGCAACCGGGTGCGGAGCGCGTGCGGCTGGTCCGGGTGCTTGTCGGGGTGCGCCCGCCGGAAACCAACGTATCCGAACTTCACCCCGGGACTCAGCCGACCTTGATAGGAACGGTCTCCGACTCCATCGTGGGGGGCAGCTTCCTCGTGTCGACCGTCAGAATCTCGCCGCTGTCCTGAGCGCCGTTGGGCGCCATCTTGGGCTTGAGCGCAAACGGCACAGTGGTGGAAGCCAGGCCGGCCAGCCCGAAATCGCTGTCGTTGGCTATGAATATCGTCTTTCCGCCGTCCGGGGTGATCACGCCTTCGATCGTGGCGTGTCCGAAGAAGTCGCCGTTGGCGGAGAGCGTACGCAGCAGGTCGGTGAGATCAAGCTTGAGCTTCTTGCCGGCAAGCGTGATCCCGGCGGCGCCGAGTTTGTGGGTGGCCGCGTCGACCCCGCCGATCCCGACAAAGGTCTCGATCGGCACGCCGTTGATCAGCAGCCCGCCGCCGTCGGCCCGATAGGTCGCCCCGGGCAGCTTCGCGCGCGGCCCCACATCGGTGGCCCCGGAGATGTCGGCCAGGTAGATCTTCTTGTTGCCGTTGGGCTGTGGCTCGCCGTCAAGCTCGTCGACCAGGAAGGTGGTGCCCGTGACCGCGGTGATTTCCGAGACCGCGACCTTGGTCTGCCGCGGGTTGGCCAGCGGGTACAGATACTCGTGCACGTCGCCGCGGTTGGCGAGTTTGATCGTGACGATGCGGGTGATCGGGACCGACGTCGACGGGCCGACCAGTCCCGGTGTTTGCAGGGCCGACTGCATGATGCCGACCAGTGTGCTGCCGTCGGGGGTGACGGTCAGGCCCTCCATCCCCTGGTTCGGGCTGCGCAGCGACAGCTCCTTGGGCAGGGTTCCCTCGAAGGGCGAAAGCCGTTCCAGCTCTTTGCCGTTGGCGTCGAAATGGACGACGAACGGGCCGTATTCGTCGGAAACCCAGAACGTGCCGTCCGGCAGCGCGACCAAGCCCTCGCCGTCCAGGCCGTGATCGGACGGCGGCAACGGTGCGCCGTTGATGTCGACCATCGACTCGCCCGTGGTGGCCTGCGGGTGGGACAGCCCGACCAAGGGGGCGCCGTCCTTGCCGGCCAGCGTGATGATTTGCTCCACCGACGCCGCACCGTCGGCGAGCTTGAGCTTGGCTATCTGCGGATGGAAATCGGGTATTGGGAAAACGATTTCGTTCGGCGTGCGCCCGGCGACATTGGGGCCGCGGTCGGTCAGGCCGTAGATCTCGTTGGAGCTACCCGGCACCGGGGCGATCGCGGAACCGTGCGCGTTGGCCTGGACGGCAACGCCGCCGACAGTGGCGAGCGGCGGCAGGTTCTCGGCATAGAGCTTGACGCTGGGCGTGACGGTGATGTGGAGCTGATCGGTGCCGGTGAAGCCGGCGTCGGGGGTGTAGATCATCGCGCCGTTGGCGCCGTAGGCGATGTTGCCGTGCTCGGGCTTGCCGAACGCCACCGGTGTCTCTCCATCGGTCGCGGCCAGCATCTGGTCAACGGTGATGGTCAGCGCTTTGCCGGCGCCGGTGCTCAACTCGGCCTTAGCGCGTGACCCGGAGTCACCCGATGAGCAGGCCGCCGCCGCGATCAGCACCACGACGGCAGCCAGCGGCCAGGTCCTCTTGGATGCCATGCAATCGACCTAACAAGTGGAAGTTGTCGCGCTGGTGAATGCCGCGCGCGCAGCCAGCGTGCCCTAGTGCTTCTTCTCCCGCACCTTGTAGGACGAGGGCCACGACTTGCGCGACTCGTCTCCGGTCAGCGGAGTTCCCATCCCTCCGACCTTGACGTTGTACGCCTCCTTGCCCGGCCCGACCTCGCGATTCGCGTGTTCCTGGGCAAGGTAGTACAGCTCATCGATCGTTGCTTCGTCGTAGGCGACGAACGAGGTTTCCCGGGCGAGGTCCTCCACCCCGACGAGCATCCGCTCCGGCACATACCGTGACGCCAGCGCCGCCAAACCCAGCAGCGAGTACGGGATGACCCAGTAACAGATGAACAGCAGCGGGGTCCGCGTGTCGAGGATGGTGGCCTCGCGTCCGCCGAACTCCTCCAGGACCGGCGGAATCGCGGACGACACCGTCATGCCGGCGAACGCGGCGATCCAGATCCAGGACAAGACATCGGTGATCTGGTCGAACAGCTTGGTCTTGACCACGTCGGGAGGTTGCTCCGCCGCGGCGAACTCACGCACGAACGACTTGCCGACCAGTTGGCCGACGAGAGCCACGAGGAAGATCCCGCCACTGCTGAGTGGCTGTATCCACCGGTGCATGAACGACTCGCTGAGCGTGAACGTCAGAACCGTCAGCACCGCGAATGTGGCGACCGCCCCGACCTCCAGCGTGCCGCCCGGCTTACCGAGCAGGCGCCCGATCAGATACGCGGCGGCAGCGATCGCGAGCGCGACCAGCACGGCGGTCTTGAAAGGAACGTTGCCAACCAGCACCCAGTAGATAAGCCACGGCGCAAATCCAAAGAGCATGCCCACGGTGGGCCAGTGTATGAGTTGCTGGCTCATGCCGCGGCGCGCACCGCCGCATCGCGTCATGCGGCAACCCAGCAAAGCCATTACATTGCGTCTGTAGTGAACGACGATCCGCGCAACGACGTGGTCTCCCGGCAATACGACCGGTGGCAGTACCCGCCGCCCATTGACGACCTCGAGGCCTACGCGAAGAACAACTGGGAGTGGTTCGACCCGTTCCGGGCGCACCGGGTGTTGTGGCCGGACCGGGACTACCGGCCCGACCTGGACATTCTGATCGCGGGGTGCGGAGCCAACCAGGCGGCGGTATTCGCCTTCACCAACCGCGCCGCCAAAGTCGTGGCCGTCGACGTCAGCCAATCGGCACTTAATCACCAGCAATATCTGAAAGACAAGCACGCCCTGCACAACCTGGAACTGCACCTACTTCCGATCGAAGAGGTGTCAGCGCTGAGCCTCGACTTCGACCTGATCGTGTCCACCGGCGTTCTGCATCACATGGCCGACCCGTTGGCGGGGATGAGCGCGCTCGCCGGCTGTTTGCGCCGCGACGGCGCGCTGGGGGTGATGCTCTATGCCAGGTACGGCCGGATCGGGGTCGAGTTGCTCGAGTCGGTTTTTCGCGACTTGGGGCTGTCTCAGGACGAGGCATCGGTGCAGGTGGTCAAGGACATCATCGCCGTGCTGCCCACCGATCATCCCGTCCGCAGCTACTTGACGGTGGCTCGCGATCTGCAGACCGACGGCGCCCTCGTCGACACCTTCTTGCATGGCCGCCAGCGCAGCTACACCGTCGACGAATGCCTCGATCTGGTCGCCTCGGCCGGGCTCACATTTCAGGGGTGGTTCCACAAGTCTCCGTACTATCCGCACGAAATCCTCACGCCGTCAAGCAAATTCGCATCTGACCTAGCGGGGTTGCCCGAGATCGAACTGTGGTCGGTGATGGAACGGCTGCAAACTGTGAATGCAACACATTTCTTCATGGCCTGCCGCCCGGACCGCCCGAAGGAGCAGTACACGATCGACTTCTCGGCGGCGGGGACCCTTGACTACATTCCCATGTCGCGCACGGCGTGCCTGTTGTCCGGAGCCGACCTGATGGGACCCGGCGCCCGGCTGCGGCTCGGCCCGGCCGATCTGGCTTTCGCGCAACTCGTCGACGGCCGTCGCAGCATAGGTGAGATCGCTGCCGTCGTCGCACAGCGCGGTGACGGCGCCGCGGGCGAGGCGGAGAGCCATGCGCGCAGGCTTTTTCGGGAACTGTGGCGGTTGGACTTTCTGGCGATGGCCATCGGCGCGAGCTCGCCATAGAACGCAATGGGTTGCGCTGGAACTTATCTCGCAGTGTTAGGGGCGCGGACACGTTGCCGACGAGCCGTTCGCCCCGATGCTGCTGGTTGCGTTGCCGAGACATACTGTCGAGACGAAGTTAAGATTCGGGTCTCGCACGAAGGTAATCCAGACCGAGGAGTCGACGAATGAAGAACACGGCACGGTTGGCCGGCCCGATCGCTGCCGCTGTGGCCGGTTTCGTTGCCATCGCCGCAGCGCCGGCGGCGAGCGCCGACCCCGCGGATGACGCCTACCTGCAAAAGCTGCAGCAGCAGGGGCTCAGCTGGCCAGACGGCCAGGGCCAAACGATGATCAATGTCGGGCACGCGGTGTGTACGGATTTTGATGCCGGAGACACGATGGCCCAAACCGTCGACGACGTGAAAAAAGCGCTCGGGGTAAGCAACAACGGCGCGGGCACCATTATCGGTGCGGCGGTTGCGAACTACTGCCCGGAAAACCGCAGCAAACTGTAGAGCTCATCGCCGAAACCGCGGCGACGCAATCCGCTTCCACCGGACAGCCGCGAGCTAAGGTGTATCGGTGCTCGCCCTGGACACGATGGTCCGCGAAAACCTTTTCATCTGTCCGCGCTGCTCCAACCCGGTGCGTTTCGAAGCCTGTTCATGGCGATGCAGCAACACGTCCTGTCGGTACGCCGAAGAGCCATTCCCGGTCGTTTCCGGGGTACCGGCCCTCATCGATTTCGAGCACAGCGTGGTCGACATCGATCGGTTGGAAGCTTCCCAGGGCGCCTCGGAGGTCGCCCGGTCGGGGCTTAACCGTGTGCTGGGTGCGCTGGTACACCCCGCGAACACCACCGCCGCCGCCAGCGTGACTCGCATGCTGGAGCTTCTCCGGGTCGACGCTGCCACGACCGGGCGACGGTCCCGGATTCTGGTGATCGGGGGCGGCTCCCGGGGCGACGGCTTGGCGGAGCTCTACGCCGACCCGGATGTCGATCTCATCTCCTTCGACATCTACGCCAGCCCGATGGTGCAATTCGTCGCCGACGGCCACGCGATTCCGCTGGCCGATAGCTCCATCGATGGCGTGGTCGTCCAGGCGGTGCTTCAGTATGTGCTGGAGCCGACGGTAGTGGCGAAGGAGATTCACCGGGTGCTGCGTAGCCGGGGAATCGTTTACGCCGACTCGCCGTTCATCCAGCAGGTCTGCGAGGGGCCATACGACTTGAACCGTTTCACCGACAGCGGGCACCGCTACTTGTTCCGCAGGTTCGAACGCATTGACTCCGGGTCGGTGGCCGGCGCCGGCACCGCTTTGCGTTGGTCGATCGACTATTTCGTCCGGGCCCTCACCCGTTCCCGCCGGCTCGGCAGAGTCGCAGTGCTCTGTTTCTTCTGGCTCAGCTGGATCGATCGCCTCCTCGACCCGGGACTCACGATCGACGCTGCCAGCAGCGTGTTCTTCCTCGGCCGCAAGAGCGAAGTCTCGATCACCGAGGCCGACATCATCGACTACTACCAGGGTGGGATGTCCGGAATCGCCGTCCGCGACCGAGCCTGACGAACGTCGGCCGCATTAGCGCCATCCAGCAGCCCACATACCGTGCCCCCAGTCGGACTCGAACCGACACTGGACGGATTTTAAGTCCGCTGCCTCTGCCAATTGGGCTATGGGGGCCCCGGCGGCGAATCTAGCGCGCGGGAGCCAGGACCAGGACACCGGATCGCGTCCAGAAATCGGCCGATTTGTGGACGTGCGGGCCATCGGTGCTTCACGTAGGATCCGCGCGCCGCGCGTACTTGCCGCGTTTGCTGTCAGATCCCAGATGACACCGCCATGTCACTCGCCAAGAGCTTGTTAAAACTACCAGCCTCGGTGTTAAAAAGCCGTAAACGGCTGTCACGCCGTACCCCTTTCGGTCGGGAATGTCGTACGCGAGGGCGTTTAGCCTTACGCGAATACACAGGGCCCCATACGCCAACACTCAGGGTCGGCTCAGTGCTATGGGCCGGCAAGTTTCGAACACCATGAGGAGCAACTAGATGGCACCATCATTCACCTTAGGCGCCGGAGTACTGTCGGCCGCCGTGACGGCGCTGACCAACGCCGACACTGAGCTGTCAACGGTGATCGCCGGGGTCGCGGGACCGACCACCACTGTCGTGGCCCCCGGATCCGACTCGGTGTCGATAGCGCAGGTTGCGGCAATCGATGCCTGGGCCGCCACGCTTCAGACAGGCCTCGCCAATGGTCAGTCTTATGCAAGCCAGTTCATCGCCAACCTGAGCAACGCCAGCGACACCTACAGCTTCGCCGAGGCCGCCAATGCGGCCGACGCTTCGCTCGAGCAGCGGTGTCGGCAGCGGCGGCATCATTGACGCCATAGCGACGCTCCTCGGTGGCCCGGTCCAACAGCCTCAATGCACCCGTTCAGCCTTTCGAGTAACGCCGCCAACCTACTCAACATCGGCGGCGGCAACTGGGCCTCCGCGGCTTCGGACCTGCTGGGAATGGCCGGTGGCGGTCTGCTTCCCGCCGGTAGCGACACCATCGGCGACGCCGCCGCCTCGGCAGCGCTCGCCAGCTCGACGACGCCCGTCGGCGCCGGCATGGGCGGTTTGGGCATGATGCCGATGGCGGGCATGGGCCAGGGCACTCTGGTCGGCCAGTTGTCGGTGCCGCCGACTTGGGCTGGCGGCCAGGTCACTCCGGTGGCGGGCACGAGCACCATGCCACTCCGGACGGTGGGCTGGACCGGTGCTGCGCCGCAAGCCGCGGGCGGAATGGGAATGGCCGGCATGCCCGGAATGGTCACGGGCGGCGCGGGCCGCGGTTCCGCCGGCTTCGGTGCACCGCGCTACGGCGTCAAGCCGATCGTCATGCCGAAACTGGCGACCGTCTAGGCGGCGGGCACCGACGCGGTCACACGTGTTAACGAAGAAGCGGAATTCGATCCAAAAAGGATGGGGTACAGATGAGTTTCACCGCAGTAATTCCTGAAGTCATCGCGGCGCAAATCGTGGCTGGCGACCAAGGGGCGACGCTGGCTGCCGCCTCGATGGCTTTGACCAGCCTTGGCCGCCCAGTTGGGCGACACGGCAGCCATTTGGACATCCACATTCGCGGACTCTGGCCAATGACACGGGGTGGGCGGGCGCGGGGGCAGCCGCAGCGGTGACCGCGGCCAGTCAGTACATCAACTGGCTGACCACCACCCAAGCGGAGGTCGAGGCGGCGCAGACCGCGGTCGCGGCGTCTCTGGCGGCGTACGAGGCGGCAAGGATGGGAGTGGTGGACCTGGCGACGGTCACGGCCAATCGGACTGCCTACTACGCCGCACTTGGGGCAATGCCATTCAGCGCCGCCACCGTGGCAGCGCTGGAATCCGACTACGCGGCGATGGCGGCCCAAGACATCGCCGTGATGAACGCCTACCAAGCGGCGGACGCGGCGGCCCTCCCCGCCCTCACGGCGCCGCCCGTGGACGTGACGGGGGCCATCCTCCCCATCACGCCTGCCGCCGCCGCCCCTGCCGCCGCCGCGTCGGCGGCGACTCTTGGCAGCCGGGCACCTTATCACCTCGATCGACGGCTTGATCGGAACCCCGCCGATCTTCAACGCCGTCAACGGTGGAGTCAACACCGCGGCCTGGTTCGTCATGAACGCCATCCCGACCGCGGTATCACTCGGGCACACGTTCGCCGGTGCCGCGGTGCCAGCCGCGGCGGTCAGCGACGTGGTGCCGGCCGGTGCGGGCGGCGTCATGGAAGGCACCGTGGTGGGCTCGGTGACCCCGATGGCCGGCGCGGGAAGCTGGGCCGGCATGGGGGCGTCGGCGAGTGTCGGCGGGGCCTCGACGGTCGGCAAGCTCTCGGTGCCGGCCACCTGGGCAGCGACCACCCAGGCCGAGACGTCGTTGGCGTCGTCCGTCGCTCCGCTGGAGGGTTCGGGTTGGACCGTTGCCGAGGAAGCCGGGACGGGCATGGGCGCACCCGGCATGCCAGGAATGGTGGCCGGTGCCGGTGCCAAGGGAGCGGGTGCCTTCGGTTCGGGACCGCGGTACGGCTTCAAGCCGATTGTCATGCCCAAACAGGTCGTCGTCTGACGCACCAAAAAAGGGGTTACATGTAACTCGTTGGAGGCCGCCAGTTAACCGCTAAGCCGTACTGTGTGCGCTGCGTGGCTACCGCCGCCAGCTACCAATCGCAAAGACTTCCATGAATGAAGGCATCAACCGAAAAAGGAGAAGGGCAACATGGCAACACGTTTTATGACCGACCCGCACGCGATGCGTGCGATGGCGGGCCGCTTTGAAATGCACGCGCAGACGGTGTCGGACGAGGCTCGCAAGATGTGGTCGTCGTCGATGAACATCGCCGGCGCTGGCTGGAGTGGTCAGGCTCAGGCCACCTCGTACGACACCATGGGTCAGATGAACCAGGCGTTCACCAACATTGTCAACATGCTGCACGGTGTGCGCGACGGGCTGATCCGGGACGCCAACAATTACGAGACCCAAGAGCAGGCCTCGCAGCAGATCCTCAGCCACTAGCCGCGAAACTCGCAGCTATCCAACACTTTTAAGGGAGGACGTACACAATGTCGATCAATTACCAGTTCGGAGATGTGGACGCGCACGGTGCGCTGATCCGCGCACAGGCCGCTTCGCTGGAAGCCGAGCACCAGGCCATCGTTCGCGATGTGCTTGCCGCCGGCGACTTTTGGGGCGGCGCCGGTTCGGTGGCTTGCCAGGAGTTCATCACCCAGTTGGGTCGTAACTTCCAGGTGATCTACGAGCAGGCCAACCAGCACGGGCAGAAGGTGCAGTCCGCGGGCAACAACATGGCCAGCACCGACAGCGCCGTCGGGTCCAGCTGGGCCTGACACCCCTCGTCTCTAAACGGGGCCGCACACCGATCGGTGTGCGGCCCCGTTTCTCTGTCCGGCAAGAGCCATTCGTCACTTGAACAACGGCCTTGCATTCCAGTGCTTTTCGCGAAATGCCGCGTCTCGATTCGGCGGATGCGACGCAGAGAAGCCCGGGTGGCAGGACTTGATCTGCAATGCCCCAACATTTGAGAAGTCTATGAAGTCCGTGACAAGCGGATATGCGCTTTGCGAGAATTCAAGAACATGACCGCCATGTCGGGATACGCGGGAAGCCAGCGCCCGCGCCAAGCCATTCTTGGGCAGCTACCCAGGATCTATCGTGCTGACGGGTCACCGATCCGCGTTTTGCTGGTGGACGATGAGCCGGCGCTGACCAACCTGGTCAAGATGGCGCTGCACTACGAGGGCTGGGTGGTGGAGATCGCCCACAACGGCCGCGAAGCGCTGGCCAAATTCGACCGGGCGACCCCCGACGTGCTGGTCCTCGACATCATGCTTCCCGACATGGATGGCCTGCGCATTCTGCAGCGAATCCGCGAATCCGACGTCTACACCCCCACGCTCTTCCTGACCGCACGCGATTCGGTCATGGACCGGGTCACCGGTCTGACCGCCGGCGCCGACGACTACATGACCAAGCCGTTCAGCCTCGAGGAATTGGTCGCGCGGCTGCGCGGATTGCTGCGCCGCTCCAGCCAGCTGTCCCCACCGGCCGCCGAAGCACTCAAGGTCGGCGATCTTAGACTCGACACCGCCAGCCGCGAAGTCAACCGCGACGGTACGGCGATATCGCTGTCGTCGACCGAGTTCGAATTGCTGCGCTTCCTGATGCGCAATCCGCGCCGTGCATTGAGCCGCACCGAGATCCTCGACCGGGTGTGGAACTACGACTTCGCCGGGCGTACCAGCATCGTCGACCTGTACATCTCGTACCTGAGAAAGAAGATCGACTCCGGCCGGGAGCCGATGATCCACACCGTCCGCGGTGTCGGATACATGCTGCGGCCGGCGGAATGACGGGCCAGCGCAACACCCCTTCGTGGTTGCCCCGGTCTCTGCGCCGTCAATTGCTGCTCGGTGTATTGACAGTCGTCACAGTGGTATTGGTGAGCGTCGGCGTGGTCTCGGTGCTCAGCCTGCGCGGCTACGTCACCGCGATAGCCGACGCCGACATCTCCGAATCCCTTGATGCACTGAGTAACTCGTATACCCGATACCAGAACGGCGAACACACCTCGGCGCACCGCCGAACCCCGCCGATAGCGCAGGCGATGCTGGAGTTCACCGGACAAACACCGGGCAACCTGATCGCCGTGGTGCACCACGGCGCCGTTGTCGGCTCGGCGGTCTTCTCCGAGGACCAACCAAAACCCGCCCCACCCGACGTCATCCGCGCGATCGAGGCGCAGTCCTGGGCCGACGCGCCGCCCCGTACCGTCCGGCTCGGCAGCCTGGGCGCCTACCGCGTCGATAGCCGCATCGACGGATCCGACCTCCTGATCGTCGGGATGTCGGAGAAGCTCGCCGACCAGATCATGGCGCGCAAATACATCACCACTAGCCTGCTGGTCGCGGCCGCCCTGGTGATCACCGCGGGACTCACCGTGTGGGTGGTCGGCTACACACTTCGCCCGCTGCGCCGCGTCGCCGCGACCGCCGCGGAGGTCGCCGCGATGCCGCTCACCGGCGACGAACACCGGATCAGCGTCCGGGTCCGGCAGGAGGACACCGACCCGGACAACGAAGTCGGGATCGTCGGACACACGCTGAACCGCTTGCTGGACAACGTGGATAGCGCGCTGGCGCATCGCGTCGATTCCGATTTGCGCATGCGCCAATTCCTCACCGACGCCAGCCACGAGCTCAGGACCCCACTGGCGGCGATTCAGGGCTATGCCGAGCTGACCCGCCAGGATAGTTCGGCGCTGCCGCCGACCACCGAGTACGCACTGGCGCGCATTGAGTCCGAAGCACGCCGCATGGCCCTGCTCGTCGAGGAGCTGCTGCTGCTCTCACGCCTGGGCGAGGGTGAGGACCTGCAGCACGAAGACGTCGACCTGGCCGATCTGGTCATCAACGCGGTGAACGACGCCGCGGTCGCGGCGCCGATGCACCATTGGGTCAAAGACCTGCCCGAGGAACCGGTCTGGGTCCGCGGGGACCGTGCCCGGCTGCATCAGCTGGTCAGCAATCTGCTCAGCAATGCCGCGTTGCACACACCGCCCGGCGTCACGGTGACCACCGCGATCACCTGCCAACGCGGTCATCCCGACACGCCGCATGCCGAGCTGACCGTCACGGATGACGGGCCCGGCATCGACGCGGATCTGCTCCCCCGGTTGTTCGAGCGATTCGTCCGCGCGGACACATCGCGGTCCAACGGTTCGGGCATCGGCCTGGGCCTGGCCATCGTCAGTTCGATCGTCAAAGCCCACCACGGCTCGGTCAGCGCCGAATCCGCCGACGGCCGAACGGTCTTCCGGGTGCAACTGCCGATGATCGCCAGTCCGAGCACGGGCTAGCAGCTGGTCGCGGGGCAGCAGCCGGTGGCGGTTTGGGGTTGACGGACGCCCGAGTCTCGTTGTGCCCAGCCCGATATCGCGGGTGAGCTCTTGGTGGCCGACGCGGAACGCCGTTCGAACACAGTGGCGTAAACGAAGCGTAAAGGTGCACTGCGACGCCGTTAGGAAAGTATCAACCGAAGGCCCTATCGAACCGGTCCCGACTAATTTCAAGCTGACCTTGCCTCCGAGGACTGCGGTGTGGCTGACTCGATGAGGCCTTTTCGTATGCACGCGGTCGGCGCGGAACGGAGACGAGATGGGCGTGTTGATATACGTCTTGCTGACGGTGGCGGTGTTCGCCGTGCTAAGCCTGGTGCAGAAGTTGGTCGAACGGCTGTGAGCTACGAAAACGTGGTCGGTTTAGTGCTTTCCATCGTTCTCGCCCTGTTTCTCGGGTGCGCCCTGCTGTTCCCGGAGAGGTTCTAGTGAGCACAACATCCGCGGGAATCGTCTTCCTCATCGTTCTCGTCGCGGCACTGGTGGCGGTGCATGTGCCGCTGGGCGACTACATGTATCGGGTGTACAGCTCGGAGAAGGACTCCTCGGTCGAGCGGGTGATCTACCGATTGATCGGTGTCGATTCGCGATCGGAGCAGACATGGGGCGCCTACGCCCGAAGCGTATTGGCGTTTTCGTCGATCAGCATTCTCTTCCTGTTCGTGTTCCAGCTCGTGCAGGGCAAATTGCCGCTGCACCTGCATGATCCGGCCACGAAGATGACGCCCGGCGCTGGCGTGGAACACCGCGGTCAGCTTCGTCACCAACACCAACTGGCAGGCCTACTCCGGCGAATCGACGCAAGGCCACCTGGTGCAGATGGCCGGACTGGCGGTACAGAACTTCGTCTCGGCGGCCGTCGGCATGGCAGTGGCGGTCGCACTGGTGCGCGGATTCGCGCGCAGGCGCACCGGTGATCTGGGGAACTTCTGGGTCGACCTGGTGCGCGGCACGCTGCGCATCCTGCTGCCGATCGCGGTGATCGGTGCGATCGTGCTGGTCGCAGGCGGAGCGATCCAGAACTTCCACCTCAACGACCAGGTTGTCAACACGCTGGGCGGTGCCCAACAGACCATCACCGGCGGGCCGGTGGCCAGCCAGGAAGTCATCAAGGAGCTCGGCACCAACGGCGGCGGCTTCTACAACGCCAACTCCGCGCACCCGTTTGAGAACCCGACGACGTGGACGAACTGGCTGGAGATCTTCCTGCTGCTGATGATCAGCTTCTCGCTGCCGCGCACGTTCGGGCGCATGGTGGGCAGCACCAAGCAGGGCTACGCGATCGCCTCGGTCATGGCGAGTCTGTATCTCGATCAGCGTGTCGCTCATGCTGTGGTTCCAATTGCAGCACCACGGCACGGTGCCCACCGCCGTCGGTTCGGCGATGGAAGGTGTGGAGCAGCGGTTCGGCATCGCCAACTCGGCGGTGTTCGCCGACTCGACGACGCTCACCTCCACCGGCGCCGTCGACTCGTTCCACGACTCCTACACCAGCCTCGGCGGGATGATGGCGCTGTTCAACATGCAGCTCGGGGAGGTCGCGCCCGGCGGCACCGGCTCGGGCCTGTACGGCATGCTGATCCTGGCGGTGATCACCGTCTTCGTCGCCGGGCTGATGGTCGGGCGCACCCCGGAATACCTCGGCAAGAAGATCAACCCACGCGAAATCAAGCTGGCGGCAAGCTATTTCCTCGTCACACCGCTGATCGTGCTGACCGGCACCGCGATCGCGATGGCGCTGCCGGGCGAACGCGCCGGCATGCTGAACACCGGCCCGCATGGGCTGTCGGAGGTCTTGTACGCGTTCACCTCCGCGGCCAACAACAATGGGTCCGCATTCGCCGGAATCAGCGTCAACACCAACTGGTACGACACCGCCCTCGGGCTGGCGATGGTCTTCGGCAGATTCCTGCCCATCGTGCTCGTGCTCGCCCTGGCCGGCTCGCTGGCCAAGCAGGGCGTCACGCCGGAATCGGTCGGCACCCTGCCCACCCATCGGCCACAGTTCGTCGGAATGGTCGCCGGCGTCACGGTGATTCTCGTTGCCCTCACGTTCCTGCCCATGCTCGCGCTCGGGCCTCTCGCCGAAGGAATCCACTGATGACCGCGACCACCGTCGATTCGGCTGAGCAGACGCAGCCCGCGACCGCCGCCAGCACAAAACGGGTTCAGGGCGGGTTGCTCGATCCGAAGATGCTGTGGAGGTCGATGCCGGACGCGCTGCGCAAACTCGACCCGCGCACGCTGTGGCGCAACCCGGTGATGTTCATCGTCGAAATCGGCGCCGCCTGGAGCACCGTTTGGCGATCGCCAGTCCGACGTGGTTCGCGTGGTTGATCGTGGTCTGGCTCTGGCTGACCGTGCTGTTCGCCAACCTCGCGGAGGCGGTGGCCGAAGGCCGCGGTAAGGCCCAGGCCGAATCGCTGCGCCGGGCCAAAACCCAGACGATGGCCCGGCGGCTCAGGAACTGGACACCCGGCGCGCCCGCCGTCGAGGAAGAAGTTGCTGCACCGCTGCTGCAACAGGGCGACGTCGTCGTGATCGAGGCCGGACAAGTCATACCGGGTGACGGTGACGTAGTGGAAGGCATTGCGTCGGTGGATGAATCGGCGATCACCGGTGAGTCGGCGCCGGTGATCCGCGAGTCCGGCGGTGACCGCTCGGCGGTCACCGGCGGCACCACCGTGCTCAGCGACCGGATCGTCGTGAAAATCACCCAAAAGCCCGGCGAAAGCTTCATCGATCGGATGATCGCGCTTGTCGAGGGCGCCAACCGGCAGAAAACCCCCAACGAGATCGCGCTGAACATCCTGCTGGCCGCGTTGACGATCATCTTCGTCTTCGCCGTCGCGACCCTGCAGCCGCTGGCCATCTACTCCAAGATGAACAACCCCGGCGTCCCCGATACCCAGGCGCTCAACGTAAATGGTGTCACCGGGATCGTGATGGTTTCACTGCTGGTGTGCCTGATCCCCACGACGATCGGCGCACTCCTGTCCGCCATCGGCATCGCCGGCATGGACCGGCTGGTGCAGCGCAACGTGCTCGCGATGTCCGGGCGCGCGGTGGAAGCCGCCGGCGACGTCAACACGTTGCTGCTCGACAAGACGGGCACCATCACCCTGGGCAACCGGCAGACGGCCGCCTTCATCCCCATCGCCGAAGTCTCCCCTGAGCAGCTGGCCGACGCCGCGCAGTTGTCCAGTCTCGCCGACGAAACACCGGAAGGACGCTCGGTCGTCGTGTTCGCCAAACAGCACTTCGGGCTGCGTGCACGCACCCCGGGTGAACTCGCGCACGCCGAGTGGGTGACCTTTTCCGCCACGACACGGATGTCGGGAGTCAACGTCGACGGGCACCAGCTGCGCAAGGGCGCGGCCAGCTCGGTCGCGGAATGGGTACGCGGGCAAGGCGGTAACGTCCCGCCCCAGCTCGGCGAGATCGTCGACGGTATTTCCGCCAGCGGCGGCACCCCGCTGGTCGTCGGGGAGAGCGTCGATGGCAAGGCGGCGGTGCTAGGCGTCATCCACCTCAAGGACGTCGTCAAGCAGGGCATGCGTGAGCGCTTCGACGAGATGCGCAAGATGGGCATCCGCACGGTGATGATCACCGGCGATAACCCGTTGACCGCCAAGGCGATTGCCGACGAGGCCGGTGTCGACGACTTCCTCGCCGAGGCCACGCCTGAGGACAAGCTCGCGCTGATCAAGCGTGAGCAAGAGGGCGGCAAGCTGGTCGCGATGACGGGTGACGGCACCAATGACGCGCCAGCTTTGGCTCAAGCCGATGTGGGCGTGGCGATGAACACCGGCACGTCCGCCGCCAAAGAGGCCGGCAACATGGTCGACCTCGACTCCGATCCCACCAAACTCATCGAGATCGTCGAGATCGGCAAGCAGCTGTTGATCACGCGTGGCGCGTTGACCACGTTCTCTATCGCCAACGACATCGCGAAGTACTTCGCGATCATTCCGGCGATGTTCGTCGGACTGTTCCCCGGGCTGGACATGATCAACATCATGCGGCTGCACAGCCCGGAGTCGGCGATCCTGTCGGCGGTGATCTTCAACGCAATCGTCATCGTGGCACTTATCCCGTTGTCGCTGCGCGGCGTGCGCTACACACCGAGCAGCGCTTCAAAACTGTTGAGCCGCAACCTCTACGTCTACGGGCTCGGCGGCATCATCGCCCCGTTCATCGGGATCAAGCTGATCGACCTAGTCGTCCAATTCGTCCCAGGGATGTCCTGACATGACTTTCTCGAATTTCATCCGCGTGCACTGGGCAGCTTTTCGCGCGCTGCTGGTGCTGACCGTAATCACGGGTCTTGCCTATCCGCTGTTCATCTGGCTAGTCGCGCAGATTCCAGGGTTACACGACAAGGCCGACGGATCGATTCTCACCGCCAACGGCAAACAGGTCGGCAGTCGGCTTATCGGTCAGCTGTTCACCGACAAGGACGGCAACCCGCTGCCGCAGTACTTCCAGAGTCGGCCTTCGGCGGCCGGTACCGGCTATGACCCGCTGTCGTCGAGCGCGAGCAACCTCGGGCCGGAAAGCATCGTCGACACTGCCGCCGATCCGTCGCAACTGGCAGCCGGCAAGTCCGCCTCGGATGCGGGCTTCAAGCCGAGCCTGCTGACGCAGGTGTGCACACGCAGCGCCGCCGTGGGCCAACTGGAGGGTGTGGATGGGTCACGTCCGTTCTGCACGGGCGGCGGTGTCGGCGCGGTGCTCTCGGTGATCGGCCCCCGCGATGCCCGCGGGAACGTCATCCATCCCACCCGGGTGGTCAGCGTCAACGAGCCGTGCCAAACGACGCAGGCGCCCTTCCTGACGACCTACCAGGGGGTACGGGTCGAGTGCGCCAAGTACGGCGAGGACTACTCGATTGGCCAGATCGTGCCCATCCGCGGGGCCGCACCAGCCAACCCGGCCGTACCCGCCGACGCAGTGACAGCCAGCGGCAGCGGTCTCGACCCGAATATCTCACCGGCCTACGCCGACATCCAGGTCGCCAGGGTGGCCAAGGCCCGGCATGTCAGTCCGGAGCAGATACGTGCGGTCGTGGCGGAGAACCGAAGCGGCCGCGACCCTTGGATTTTTCGGTGAGCCTACGGTCAATGTCCTGCAACTGAACCTGGAACTCGACCACCGGTTCCCGGTCACGACCTAGTGACACAGGGGGATGATGGTTGACGTGAGACGTCCAAGACCACCATCCCAAGCGCGGGGAGCTCCGCATCTACCTCGGCGCCGCTCCGGGCGTTGGCAAGACGTACGCGATGCTCGGCGAGGCCCACCGGCGCTTGGATCGCGGCACCGACCTGGTGGCCGCCGTGATCGAGACCCACGGACGAGCGAAAACCGCTGAGCTACTTGAGGGCGTCGAGATTATTCCGCCGCGCTATGTCGAATACCGCGGCACCAGCTTCCCCGAACTCGACGTGCAGGCCGTGCTGGCACGCCATCCGCAAGTGGTCTTGGTCGACGAACTCGCCCACACCAACACACCGGGCAGCAAGAACCGCAAGCGATGGCAGGACGTCGAGGAGTTGCTCGACGCGGGGATCACGGTGATCTCCACCGTCAACGTCCAACACCTGGAGAGCCTCAACGACGTCGTCGCCCAGATCACCGGTATCGAACAGCAAGAAACGATACCGGATTCGATCGTCCGCCAGGCTGCGCAGGTCGAACTCATCGATATCACGCCGGAGGCGCTGCGGCGCAGGCTATCCCACGGCAACGTCTATGCCTCGGAGAAGATCGACGCAGCGATGTCCAATTACTTTCGTCGCGGAAACCTCACCGCCTTAAGAGAGTTGGCGCTGCTGTGGCTGGCCGACCAGGTGGATACGGCACTGGCCAAATACCGCGCGGAGAACAAGATCACCGACATGTGGGAGGCGCGCGAGCGAGTCGTGGTCGCGGTCACCGGCGGGCCGGAATCAGAGACCTTGGTGCGACGGGCATCCCGGATCGCGTCGAAGTCCAGCGCTGAGCTGATGGTGGTGCACGTCGTACGCGGTGACGGGTTGGCCGGCCTGTCGGAAACCCGAATGAACAAGATCCGTGAACTGGCAAACAGCTTGGACGCGTCCGTGCACACGGTGGTCGGTGACGACGTACCCACGGCCCTACTGGATTTCGCCCGCGAAATGAACGCCACTCAACTCGTGATGGGCACCTCCCGACGGCCCCGCTGGGCGCGCGTGTTCGATGAGGGCATCGGCCCGACGATCGTCGAGCGGTCCGGAAAGATCGACGTACACATCGTCACCCACGAGGAATCCAAACGCGGCTTTCGAGCGGCCGCGCTGGCGCCCCGCGAGCGGCGGGTCACCTCCTGGCTGGCCGCCTTCATCGTCCCGTCGATCATCTGCGCGGTCACGGTGACGGCGTTAGATCCGTATTTGGGCACCAGCGGCGACAGCGCGCTGTTTTTTGTCGGAGTGGTTGTGGTGGCCCTTCTGGGAGGTATTGCCCCGGCTGCCGTTTCGGCGGTGTTGTCGAGTCTGTTGTTGAACTACTTCCTGACGGCCCCGCGGCACACTTTCACCATCGCCGAACCCGATGCCGCCGTCACCGAGGTCGTCCTGCTGATGGTCGCGGTCGCGGTCGCGGTGCTGGTCGACGGCGCGGCCAAACGCACCCGGGAAGCCCGACTGGCCTCGCAAGAGGCGGAACTGCTCACGCTGTTCGCGGGGTCGGTGCTGCGCGGTGCCGACCTCGAGACGCTGCTCGAACGGGTGCGCGAGGCCTACTCACAGCGCGCGGTCAGCATGCTGCGTGAGCCCAGCGAGGAAGACCGGGCGAATGGGAGGAAGAGCTATCTCGTTGCCTGCGTGGGCAAAGACCCTTGCGTGACCGTTGATTCCGCCGACACCGCGATCGAGGTCGGTGACGACGAGTTCTGGATGCTGATGGCCGGCAGGAAGCTCTCCGCACGCGACCGCCGGGTGCTGACCGCGGTGGCCAAGCAGGCAGCGGGTCTGATCAGGCAGCGCGAGTTGGCCGAAGAAGCCAGCCGGGCAGAGGCGATCGGGCGGGCCGACGAGTTGCGCCGCTCGCTGCTCTCGGCGGTCAGCCACGACCTGCGCACGCCGTTGGCCGCGGCCAAGGTCGCGGTGTCCAGCTTGCGCGCCGAAGACGTGGCCTTCTCCGCCGAGGACACCGCCGAATTGCTGGCCACCATCGAGGAATCCATCGACCAGCTGACCGCACTGGTCGGAAACCTGCTCGATTCTTCGCGTCTGGCCGCCGGCGTGGTTCACGCCGATCTGCGCCGGGTGTACCTGGAGGAAACGATGCAACGCGCATTGATCAGCATCGGCAAGGGCGCCACCGGCTTCTACCGGTCGGCGATCGATCGCGTCAAGGTCGACGTGGGCGACGCCGTGGTGATGGCCGACCCCGGGCTACTCGAACGAGTCTTTGCCAACCTGATCGACAATGCGCTGCGGTACGCGCCCAACTGCGTAGTCCGGGTCAACGCGGGACGGGTTGGCGATCGCGTCCTGATCAATGTCATCGATGAAGGTCCCGGAATCCCCAAAGGAGCCGAGGATCAGATCTTCGAAGCCTTCCAGCGACTCGGCGATCACGACAACACCACTGGCGTGGGCCTGGGAATGTCGGTGGCACGCGGCTTCGTGGAAGCCATGGGAGGCACCATCCAGGCCGGCGATACGCCGGGGGGTGGACTCACGGTGGTGGTAGACCTCGCTGCGCCGCAACAGATCGGCGCCCGATGACCAGGGTGCTGGTGATCGACGACGAGCCGCACATCCTGCGCGCGCTGCGCATCAATCTCTCGGTGCGCGGTTACGAGGTCGTCACCGCGGCGACCGGGGCCGGTGCGTTGCGCGCCGCCGCCGAACACAAACCCGATGTGGTGATCCTCGATCTCGGCCTGCCCGACATTTCGGGTATCGAGGTGCTCGCCGGACTACGCGGGTGGCTGACAGCGCCGGTGATCGTGTTATCGGCGCGCACGGATTCCTCCGACAAGGTCGAGGCGCTGGACGCCGGGGCCGATGACTACGTCACGAAACCGTTTGGGATGGACGAATTTCTGGCTCGACTGCGGGCCGCGGTCCGCCGCAACACCGCGGCCTCCGAAACCGACGAGCCGGTGATCGAAACCGACGCGTTCACCGTCGACCTGGCCGCCAAGAAGGTCACCAAGAACGGCACCGAGGTGCACCTCACCCCCACCGAATGGGGCATGCTCGAGGTGTTGGTTCGCAACCGCGGCAAGCTGGTCGGCCGCGAGGAACTGCTCAAGGAGGTATGGGGCCCGGCCTATGCGACCGAAACTCATTACCTGCGTGTGTATCTCGCGCAGCTGCGGCGCAAACTCGAAGACGACCCGTCGCATCCCAAACACCTGCTGACCGAGTCGGGCATGGGCTACCGGTTCGAGGCCTGAGTGTGCATCCCCGACGTCAGGTGTGCGTCCAGGGCGGCGACACGCCGAGTGAGGTCGCCTTCACCTCACACCGGAAGGCCGGGACGCACACGCTGCGGACTACAGCGAGGCGCTACTGCGCGATCGACAGCACAATGCCGTCGAGAATGTCGTGCTCGCTGACGGTCAGCTCGTCGATACCCGCCCGGGCGTTCAGCTCACGCGCCAACTCTTCGACGACGATCGCGCCGCCGCCGATCACATCGGCCCGGCCCTCGTGCATCGGCGCCAGCGCCGCACGCTGGGATCGCGTCATGGCGATCAGCCCCTCGCACACCGACAACAGGTCATCGCCGGCGACCCGCGAAAGGTGAATGGCCGCAGCATCATACGTTGACATATTGTGCGCCAACGCCGACAGCGTGGTCATCGTGCCGGCCAGCCCGACCCAGGTCCGGGCTCCCTCGACGGGCACGGCCCGCAGTGCGGGTTCGAGCCGATCGCGCACCATCTGACGCGCCGCCTTCACTTCCTGCGATGTCGGCGGGTCGGAGTGCAAGCAGCGTTCGGTCAACCGGACGCAGCCGATGTCGGCCGAGTAACTCGCCACCACCTGGTCTGCGCCCAGCACGATCTCGGTTGAGCCGCCGCCGAGATCGACGACGACGAAAGGTCCACGGGTGCGGTCTAATTCGCCGACCGCGCCGCGGAAAGACAACTCGGCCTCTTCGGCTCCGGTGATCACCTCGGCGACCGCCCCGGGCAGCACTCTGCCGAGCACGTCGGCCGTCATCGCGAAGAAGTCATCACGGTTGGAGACGTCGCGGGCGGCCGATGTGGCGACCATCCGAACTCGCTCGACGCCGTGGGCTCGCAGCAGATCCGCGTAGTCGACCAGCGCTGCTTTGGTCCGCTCGATCGCCTCCGGCGCAAACTGACCGGTGGCGTCGACACCCTGGCCCAAGCGCACGATCCGCGTCTCGCGATGCACGTCGCGCAGCTGCCCATCGGATACGTCGGCGATCAGCAACCGTATCGAGTTGGTGCCGCAGTCGACACCGGCCGCTCTCAACGCCATAGCTCACCATCCAGCACCGCGGCCATGGCCGGCTCGGCGGCAAGCAGCGCCAACGCCTCGTCGCCGAGCGGATTGAACCCGGGCCCCTTGGCCAGTGAATGCGCGATCAGCACATGTAGGCATTTGACCCGGTCCGGCATGCCGCCGCCCGAGAACGTCGTCCCGAGTGGCTCGATCGCGTCACGCTCGCCCAGATACGACTCGTGGGCCCGCCGGTAGGCGGCGGCCAATGCGGCGTCCGTCTGCAACCGCTCGGTCATCTCCCGCATCAGTCCGGTCGTCTCCAGCCTGCTCGCGGCAGCGGTGAGCGCCGGATGCGTCAGGTAGTACAACGTCGGAAACGGCGTGCCGTCAGGAAGTTTCGGCGCGGTCTTCACCACGCCGGGCTCGCCGTTGGGACACCGGTAGGCGATGTCCAGCACACCGCGCGGCTCGCGACCGAGCTGGCGTGCCACCGCTTCCAGGTCGGCACGATCAACCACCGGGAGTCGTGGGCTTCGGTGATTCCGGCGGTGCGGGCGCTCCGGGGTCGGCCGGCGCGGGCGCCGGGACGTTGACCGGTGGCAGGTGCGGGGCGTCGGCGATCGTGTGCCACAGCGAGGAGTACCACGGGGCGCTGCTCGCCGGTTTCGCCGTCTCGCCGCCCGGCTGCGGCGATGCCGCCGCGGCCGCCGGAAGCTGGACTTGGAACGGCGTGTCCCCGGGCATCACAAACCCCAGGCGCTCGCGGGCCTGCGCCGCGATGTAGGCGGGGTCGCCGAGCTTGACCTTCTTCTGCTCGAGGTCGGCGATCTCACGGCGCAGCGCGGCTTCACTGGCCGTCAGCTGAGACATCTCGGTGCGCTGCGCGAAATAGGTGCGCACCGGACCGGCGATGGTCAACGTCAGCACGCAGACGACCGCGGCCAGCACCGCCGCACGCCGGGCGGTGAAACCCAGCCGCTGCTCGGACCGCTGCTCGACGGACTCCGCTATCTGCCGCTTGATCGGTTCGACGATGTGCTCGGCCGTGGTACGGGCATCGGCGGCGTTCTGCGCGAGTTTCGACGTGCGCGACGACGGCTTGGACGACGGCTTGGCGGCGCGAGGGCGCCGAACCGAATCGCCCGCTTTCCCCGGGCGCGATGCCGGGGAGCGGCGTTTCGGATCTGGCCGTTTCGCGTCGGGCATCGGAGATCTAGTCGCGTTTCCCGTTGACTGTCAAGCTATTTCACGTCCAGTGCGTAGCGCGGGAAGGCCAGATCGCCGGCGTAGCGAGCCGCGTCGCCGAGCGCTTCCTCGATGCGCAGCAGCTGATTGTATTTAGCGACCCGCTCGCTGCGGGCGGGCGCGCCCGTCTTGATCTGCCCGCTGCCGACGGCCACCGCCAGGTCGGCGATCGTGGTGTCTTCGGTCTCGCCGCTGCGGTGGCTGATCATGGTGCGGTATCCGCTGTGGTGAGCCAGGGCGACGGCGTCGAGTGTCTCGGTCAGCGTGCCGATTTGGTTCACCTTGACGAGCAGCGCGTTGGCCACGCCCTTCTCGATGCCCTCCTCGAGCCGCTCGGGATTGGTGACGAAGATGTCGTCGCCGACGATTTGGACCCGGTCGCCGATCGACGCGGTCAGGGCCACCCAGCCATCCCAATCGTTTTCGTACAGCGGGTCTTCGAGGGACACCAGCGGATAAGCGCCCAGCAGGCCAGCATAGAACTCTGTCATCTGCTCCGCGGTCCGTGACTGGCCCTCGAAGGTGTAGCCGTCGGCGTCATTATGGAACTCGTTAGCGGCCGCGTCGATGGCCAACGCCACATCGGTGCCCAGCTTGAAACCCGTCGCCTCGATGGCCGAGCTGATCAGGTCCAGCGCCGCGGTGGTTCCGGCCACGTCGGGGGCGAAGCCGCCCTCGTCGCCCAGGCCGGTGGAGAGGCCCTGCTTCTTCAAAACCGACTTCAGCGAGTGGTACACCTCGGCACCCCAGCGCAGCGCCTCGACGAAGCTGGGTGCGCCGATCGGCGCCACCATGAACTCCTGGATGTCGACGGCGGTGTCGGCGTGGGCACCGCCGTTGAGGATGTTCATCATCGGCACCGGCAGGATGTGCGCGTTCGGCCCGCCGAGATAGCGGAACAGCGGCAGCTCGGCCGAATCGGCGGCCGCCTTGGCGACGGCCAGCGAGACGCCCAGGATCGCGTTGCCGCCGAGCCGCGACTTGTCGGGGGTGCCGTCGAGGTCCACCAGCGCCTGGTCGACCAGGCGCTGATCGTCGGCGTTGAGTCCGATCACGGCCGGGCCGATCTCGTCGAGCACGGCCTGCACTGCTTTTTGCACACCCTTGCCGCCGTAGCGCTCCCCGCCGTCACGTAGCTCGACGGCCTCGTGCTCCCCTGTCGATGCGCCGGACGGCACCGCCGCGCGGGCAAAGGTGCCGTCGATCAGGGCAATCTCGACCTCGACAGTCGGGTTACCTCGGGAATCGAGGATCTCGCGGGCCCCGACCTGCTCGATAATCGGCACTAGGATCTCCTTGCGTCGTAGCTGATGCCTGTCCCCGGGCCGGCCTTTAGCCTAAAGCCTGGGTCAGCGATTCATCCTTCTACAGCGGGTGACCCGCCGCGTAAGCGGTCGCCCAGTCCCGGACGGCGCGCGCGTAGACGCCGGAGTTGTTGTAGGCCCGCAGCGCGGTGACCCATCCCCTGGGCGTCCCGAGATCCTTTCCACGCCAACACAAGTAACCTGCTGCCGCAAGCGCCGCGTCGTCGATGTTGTCCGGACTGAGGCGGCCGTCGTTGTGGGCGTCGACGCCGTACAACCGCCATGTCTCCGGAATGAATTGCATGGGCCCCATCGCGCGGGCTACCGCGGGCTGACTGTCTGTGCTGTCTTCCGCGGCGTCGACAATGCGCAGGTTGCCGCCGGTACCGTCCAGCCGAACACCCCGGATGGGTGGACTCACATCCCCATTCGGCGACAGCGTCGAGCCCCGGTAAGTGCCGTGGTGACTCTCGACCTGCCCGATCCCCGCCAGCGTGGTCCAACCGATACGGCACCTCGGGTTTTCGACCTCGGCGACCCGGGCCGCATACGCATAGGCCTCCAAAGCGATCAGCGGGATCTCCAGTGCCGCGGCGCGTGGCAGCGCCCAGTCCCGCAACTGGTCCGCGGGCCGGCCGCTGGCATGAGTGTTCACCGGCGGCACCGGATCCCCGAACGGCGGCGGCACGCCGGCGGGGATGAAGAGGCTGAGCTGCCAGGTACAGCTGGAGGCCAGAAGCATCGCGGTCGCGCCGATCACGGCGGCCGCCCGCAACCAACGCCTCGGCGACACCACGTACCCCTTAACTTCCTCTACACCAACGTCACCCACTGATTATCGTCCCATGACCTTTCGCCGGGGCCGGTCGCGTCGAGCCGGCAAACCCGCTTTCAGCTAATTTTTCGATTAGCTGACGGCTACCGTGGCTAGCAACGTGAGAACGAAGCCGACCACCGGGATTCACCAACTCACAGGCCACATTACCCGTCGAGATCACGAAAAACGGCAAACATGGCGGCGGTCGCTGATCGCTAAATCTGCTCGCCCGATCCAAACCGGTGTCAGCCTCGGTCACGGCTGCGTTTGGAGCCCTTGCCGGATCTCTTGGACTCCTTGCCGGACTCCCCGTCGACGTCGCCGTCATCCCCTCGCTCGTCGTGGGCTTCGTCCTCGTCGTCGGCCTCGGCGATGTCCTCTTCGGCGTCTTCGGTCGCCTCGCCGACCGCGTCCGTCTCGCCGGAATCTTCGGGCCCCTCGGGCTCGGCATCGTCGACCGCGGCGGCCGGCCAGTGCTCGCGCCATTCCTCCTCGGTGACCTCGCCCAGCGGAGCCACGTCGAACTCTTCGGGCACGCTGTCGCCGCGGCGCGTGGCGGCGATCGATCGCTCGACCGCACGGACCGTGTCAACGAACTCCAAAACCGCTGTGCGCAAGCAGCTTTCCGCATCGACGTCGGTCAGCACGGAGATCGAGATGATCTCGACGGGAATCAGGTCGGCCGGCAGCCCGGCCGCATGCGCGCGTTGAACCACCTTCTGCGCCAGCGCTAACGCCGGCTGACCGGTATGGACGTCATCCATCACCGAATTACGCGGCTTCTCGGCGGCTTTACGCTCTTCCCATTGGGCCAGTTGCTCTTCGAGCGAAATCGATTGGCCCGCAAGTACTCCCGGCACCCGATTGGCCAGCTTTCGCATCAGCGTGGCGGCGACCTCGTCGATGTCGAACGGGAACTGGCGCGCTTCCTCGGCGATGCGGGCGTGAAAGAGCACCTGCAGCAACACGTCACCGAGTTCTTCGCGCAGCTGGTCGGCATTGCCGCTGCGGACCGCGTCCAACAGCTCGTAGGTCTCCTCGAGCAGGAACCTGCGCAGCGAGTCGTGGGTCTGCTCGCTTTCCCATGGCCCGGCGGTGCGCAGTTTGTCCATCATCGCCACGGCATCGACAAGTCGTTCGCCGCGTGGCGTCTCCGGCGCCGAGATCAACCGGGCACCCGCGGCCAACCGGGCGGTCACGGCGGGGTGGTCGGGGTCCGATGACAGCAACACCGGCGCGTCGTCGCCGGTGTCCACCGGCCGCGCGGAAGCCAGCGACCATGGCACCGCGACGGGCATCTCCTCGGTGTACTGGATCTCGCCGGTGAGGTGCTCGATCGCCTCGACGGGCACCAGCGATGGACGGCGGGGGTCGAACAAGACGACGATCATCATGCTTGTTGCACCTCCTCGTCATCGCTGAAGCTGATAGCCGACTCCTCAGCCTGCCGATTTGCGGCCCGCATCGTCGTCGCGCGCCGGTGACGCACTCGTTATACCAATTTCTTGCTGCGGTTTCCCTTGCAGGGCCGTGACCAAGTTGGCGACCATCTGCACCAGCTCGACGTCGCGGAGCCGCGGCGCGCCCACTCCGCCGGCCCGCGGGATCGGGACCTGCACCGTGGACGTCGTGGCGCGGTAGTTGGCGGCCGGATACATCCGCTTGAGCCGCACCTGGGCGGAATCTAGCAGCGTCAACGGCGACAGCCGCACCGTCGCCGCAGATAGGGCCGATACTTCGGTGATGCCGGAGGCGCGGCACAGCAGCCGCAACCGCGCCACGGCCACCAGCCGCTGAGCCGGTTCGGGGAGTGCGCCGTAGCGGTCGGTGAGCTCGTCGACGACGGCGTCGACGGCCGCGTCGTCGGGCGCGGACGCCAGGCGCCGGTAGCCCTCCAGCCGCAGCCGGTCACTGGCGATGTAGTCCGGCGGCAGGTGCGCGTCCACCGGAAGGTCGATGCGCACATCCTTGGGTTCTTCGGGTGTGGTGACGGTTTGGCCATCGGCGGCCGCCCGGTAGGCCTCCACGGCCTCGCCCACCAACCGCACGTACAGGTCGAAGCCGACCCCGGCGACGTGCCCGGACTGCTCGACACCCAGCACGTTGCCGGCGCCGCGGATCTCGAGGTCCTTCAGCGCGACCGCCATACCCGCGCCCAGTTCGTTGTTCTGCGCGATGGTCGCCAGCCGGTCGTAGGCGGTCTCGGTCAGCGGCACCTGCGGCGGATAGAGGAAGTAGGCGTAGCCGCGTTCGCGGCTGCGGCCGACCCGGCCCCGCAGCTGGTGCAGCTGGGACAGCCCGAAGGTGTCGGCGCGCTCGACGATCAACGTGTTCGCGTTGGAGATGTCCAGGCCGGTCTCCACGATCGTGGTGCACACCAGGATGTCGTACTCACGGTTCCAGAAGCCCTGCACGGTGCGCTCCAGCAGGTCCTCGTTCATCTGCCCGTGCGCGACGACGACGCGCGCCTCGGGCACCAGGTCGCGCACCCGGGCGGCGGCGGCGTCGATGGAGCTGACCCGGTTGTGCACGTAGAAGGCCTGCCCATCGCGCAGTAGTTCACGCCGCAACGCGGCGCCGACCTGTTTGGCGTCGTCCGGGCCGACGTAGGTCAGCACCGGGTAGCGCTCTTCGGGCGGCGTCAGAATCGTCGACATCTCGCGGATCCCGGCCAGGCTCATCTCCAGGGTGCGCGGGATCGGGGTGGCGCTCATGGTCAGCACGTCGACGTGGGTGCGCAGCGACTTGATGTGTTCCTTGTGCTCGACGCCGAACCGCTGCTCCTCGTCGACCACGACCAGGCCCAAATCCTTCCAGCGCACCCCGGTCTGCAGCAGCCGGTGCGTGCCGATCACGATGTCCACCGACCCATCGGCCAGGCCGTCGATCACGGTGCGGGACTCGCCTGCGTCGGTGAACCGGGACAGCCCCTTGACGGTCACCGGGAAGCCGGTCATCCGGTCGGCGAAGGTCTGCAGATGCTGGTCGGCCAGCAGCGTGGTGGGCACCAGCACCGCGACCTGTTTGCCGTCCTGCACCGCCTTGAAGGCCGCCCGCACCGCGATCTCGGTCTTGCCGTAGCCGACGTCGCCGCAGATCACCCGGTCCATCGGGATCGGCTTCTCCATGTCGGACTTGACCTCGGTGATCGCGGTCAGCTGGTCGACGGTCTCGGTGAAACCGAAGGCGTCCTCCATCTCGGCCTGCCAGGGCGTGTCCGGCGCGAACGCGTGTCCGGCACTGGCCTGACGCTTGGCATAGAGCGACACCAGCTCGCCGGCGATCTCACGCACCGCGCGACGGGCCTTGGTCTTCGTGTTGGTCCAGTCGCTGCCGCCCAGCTTGCTCAGCGCCGGGGCCTGGCCGCCCACATACCGGGACAGCTGATCCAGGGAATCCATCGGGACATAGAGCTTGTCGGAACCGCCACCCCGCTTGGCCGACGCGTACTCCAGCACCAGATACTCGCGCCGGGCGCCGCCGACGGTCCGCTCGGTCATCTCCACGAACCGCCCGATGCCGTGCTGGTCGTGCACCACCAGATCACCCGCCGTCAGCGCCAGCGGGTCGACGGTGTTGCGCCGCTTGGCCGCCAGCCGCTTGCCGTCGGTTGCCGTGGCTCGGCTCCCGGTCAGATCGGCTTCGGTGATGACGACCAGGTTGGCACCGGGTATCACAAGGCCGCCGTGCAGCGGACCCTTGAGCACCCCGACAACCCCTGGGTTGGGAGCCGCGCCGCAATCCAGCATGGCGGCCGGGGTGTCGGACTCGGCCAACCGCTCCACCACGCGGTGGGCGGTCCCGGTCCCGGGGGCGACGATCACGGCGTAGCCACCGGTCAAGACGTGCGCGCGCAGCATCGCAAAGATGCCGTCGATATCGTGCTGATGCCCGCGAGCCGACGGCGCCGCCCGGATGTCCAGCTCGACCGCCGATTCGTCGGACAGCTGGCTCAACGTCCACCATGGATGACCGGCCCGGGCCGCCGCGTCCCGGACCTCGTCCAGTTCGGCGAATCCTGACCCGCCCAGCTGCTCGACGTCGATGGGGGCCTCGGTGCCCAGCGCGGCGACCGACCAGGACGCCTCGAGGAATTCGCGGCCGGTCTTGATCAGGTCGGCGGCGCGGGTGCGCACCTTTTCCGGGTCGCACAGCAACACCGGCGTGCCCTCGGCCAGCTGTTCGACCAGTAGCGCGTGGTCGTCGGGCCGCAGCACCGGCAGTAGTGCCTCCATCCCGTCGACGGGGATGCCCTCGGCCAGCTTCGCCAGCATGTCGGTGACACTGCCGGTGATCGCGTCCGAACCGGGAGGGTGCTGCGCGACCAACTCGGCGGCCCGCGCCCGCACGTCGTCGGTGAGCAGCAATTCCCGGCAGGCGACCGCGATCAGCGTCTGCACCTCGATCTCCGGGATGGAGCGCTGATCGGCGACCGAGAACATCCGCATTTCGGTGACCTCGTCGCCCCAGAACTCGATGCGCACCGGGTGCTCGGCCGTCGGGGCGAATATGTCGAGAATCCCGCCACGGACGGCGAACTCGCCGCGCCGGCCGACCATGTCCACCCGGGTATACGCCAGCTCGACCAGCCGGGCGATCACTTCTTCGAAGCCGATGTCTTGACCGACGCGAAGGGTTACCGGTTCCTGGTGGCCCAGCCGCGGCGCCATCGGCTGCAGCAGCGAACGCGCCGCGGTCACCACCACTCGCAACGGCCGGCCCAGCCGGGTGTCGTCGGGGTGAGCCAGCCGGCGCAGCACCATCAAGCGGGTGCCGACGGTGTCGACGCCCGGTGAAAGACGTTCGTGCGGCAACGTTTCCCAGGACGGAAACACCGCGACCGCGTCGCCGAAGACGCCGCGCAGTTCGGCGGCGAGGTCGTCGGCTTCGCGCCCGGTGGCGGTGACCACCAGCAAGGAACCCTGCTGTGCCAGCGCGCTTGCCACGAATAGCCGCGCGCTGGCCGGGCCAACCAGGCTCAATTCGGCGGGTACACCGGCGGTGGACTCGACGAGCCGGGAGAAGGTGGGCGCTGTCAGCGCCAATTCAACGAGCCCCGCGATCGGGGTTTCTGGGCGAGCAGGCCCCGGTGCGGTCATGATGCACCCATTCTAGGTGCGCCGAACATCGTCAATATTGCCCCTGGGTGCGTCAAAGGATCGTAAGGATCACGCCATCCACCCCTGGCCGGGCGCACGTTGAAGTCATGACATTGCTTGACATGCTGCCCTCCATTGGTCGGGCGGCGCCCCGACGGCTGGATCCCGCGATCTGGCCTGTCACTACGCATTCCGACGAGGAGGGCCGCCTTTGCATCGGCGACGTACCCCTTTCGGACATCGCCGACGGGTTCCACACCCCCACCTACGTGATCGACGAAACCGACTTCCGCTTCCGCGCCCGTCGCTACCGCAAGGCGTTGCGCGGCGTCGAGGTCGTCTACGCCGGAAAGTCTCTGCTGACGACGGCAGTGGCACGCTGGGCCCGCGAAGAAGGCCTGGGTGTCGACGTCTGCTCGGCCGGTGAGCTGGCGGTCGCCTTGGCCGGCGGCATGGACCCGGCCCGGATCATCATGCACGGCAACGCGAAATCACCCGACGAGTTGCACGAGGCGGCGCGCGCCGGAGTCGGGCGCATCGTGCTGGATTCCTGCATCGAGATCGCCTATTTGGCGGGATGCGCCCGCAAGCGCCAGCCGGTGCTCATCCGGGTGACACCGGACATCGACATCCACGGGCACCGCGCGGTCACCACCGGTATCAGCGACCAGAAATTCGGGTTCACCCTCGCCGAGGACCGGACCGGCGACGCGGCGCAGCGCGTGCTGGCCCACCCGATCCTCGACCTGGTCGGGCTGCACTGTCACATCGGCTCGCAGGTCACCGATCCCGCCCTGCATGGCGAGGCCATCCACCGGATGATCGCCGCGATGGCCGACATCCGCGCCCAGCACGGCGTCATCCTCACCGAGCTGAACATCGGCGGCGGCCACGCGATCCCCTACATCTCGGGCGATCGCGAGTTCGAGATCGACGACCTGGCCGTCGTCATCGAAGACGCCCTGGACGAGGCGTGCGCCGCCGAACATTTCCCGCGGCCGACCATCGTCGTGGAACCCGGTCGCGCCATCAGCGGCCGGGCCGGCGTGACGCTGTACCGCGTGTGCTCGGTCAAGACGCAGCCCGGTGGGCGCACCTTCGTCGCCGTCGACGGCGGCATGAGCGACAACCCGCGGGCGTCGTTGTACGGCGCCCAGTACACGGTCACTTTGGCCAACCGCCATTCGGTGGGGCTCAAGCAGCGGGTCACGGTCGCCGGCCGGCACTGCGAAGCGGGCGACGAGATCGCCCGCGATATCGAGCTACCGGTGGACCTGCATCCCGGCGACCTGCTGGCCGTGGCGTGTACCGGTAGCTACCACCACAGCATGGCGTCGAACTACAACATGGTCTGCCGGCCGCCACTGGTGGCCGTCAAGGACGGCCGGGTCCGCCAACTCATTCGCCGGGAGACGGTCGCCGACCTGATGTCACGCGACTGCGGTTGAAGGTGGCCCTGCGGTGCCACCCCTTTTCGTCAGGTCGGTCGTCGAGCCTAACGGCACTGCGAAAAATCAGGCCGAAAATCGCACTGCGGTTAGGCTCGCGGAGCGGGCGGCCCGCAGCGGCTCGGGGCTCGCGAAGCCGTCTTACTCGTCTTGCAGCCGGGGATCGGATTCCAGATGCGTCAGGCCGTTCCACATCAGGTTGACCAGGTGCGCGGCGACGACTTCCTTCTTGGGCTCGCGGGTGTCGAGCCACCACTGCGCGGTCATCGACACCGAGCCCACCAACGCCTGGGCGTACAGCGGCGCCAGGTCCGGATCCAGGCCGCGGCGGGCGAAGTCGCCGGCCAGGATGGAACTGACCTGGCTGACGGCGTCGTTGAGCAGGCTGGAATAGGTGCCCGCGCTGATCGACGCGGGCGAGTCGCGGATCATGATCCGGAAGCCGTCGGTGCGTTCTTCGACGTAGGTGAGCAGGGCCAGCGCGACCCGCTCGACGCGTACCCGGGAGCGGTTGTTGGTCAGCGACGAGGTGATGCCGTCCAGCAGCGCCGACATCTCACGATCGACGACGACCGCGTACAGCCCTTCCTTGCCGCCGAAATGCTCGTAGACCACCGGTTTGGACACGTTGGCGCGCTGCGCGATCTCCTCGATCGAGGTGCCTTCATAGCCGCGTTCGGCAAAAAGCGAGCGCGCGATGCCGATGAGTTGGTGCCGGCGCTCAGTACCGGTCATCCGCGCGCGCGGCGCGCGCACTTCCTTATCCGGGGCTGCCACGTCAACCAGCGTATCGGTTTGCACAGGTGAAATTGCCCGAGTTTCCCTGGGACCGCTAATGGCACCCACACCGTCTAAAGTCTTGGTGGCGCGGTTGGTGGTCAGTCGCCGCCGCCCGTGATCTGCAGTCCGTCGTGGTGTAATCGGCAGCACCTCTGATTTTGGTTCAGATAGTTCAGGTTCGAGTCCTGGCGACGGAGCTTGGGTTGCGGTGTCCTACGGGCGCACGGGGATGGGATTTTTGCCACCGGTGCAGGTGAAATGACAGTCTTGACGGCGTGGCGGGGCTTCGGCCTCCCGCCTCGCGTGGGACAAAGCACGAGGAGAATCGATGTCGTTTCGCGGTGACACTGCGGTCGTCGTTTTAGCGGCCGGACCCGGGACCCGGATGCGCTCTGACACCCCGAAGGTGCTGCACACCATCGCCGGCCGCAGCATGTTGTCGCATGCCTTGCACGCGATCGCCAAGGTGGCGCCTGCGCGCCTGGTCGTGGTCCTGGGCCATGAGCACCAGCGGATCACGCCGATCGTCGCCGAACTCGCCGACACCCTCGGACGTCCGATCGACGTCGCCCTGCAGGACCGCCCCCGCGGCACCGGCCACGCCGCGCTCTGCGGCCTGTCCGCGCTGCCGCAGGACTACGCCGGCGTCGTCGTGATCACCTCCGGCGATACCCCGCTGCTGGACTCCGACACCCTGGCCGATCTGATCGCGACCCAAAACGCGGTCTCGGCCGCCGCGACGGTGCTGACCACCACGCTGAGCGATCCCTTCGGTTACGGCCGCATCCTGCGCACCCAGGACGACGAAGTGATGGCGATCGTGGAGGAGGCTGACGCAACGCCTCTACAGCGCAAGATCGGCGAGGTCAACGCCGGCGTCTACGCCTTCGACGCCGCCGCTCTGCGCTCGGCGCTGGGCCGGCTGAGCTCCAACAACGCCCAGCAAGAGCTCTACCTGACCGACGTCATCGCCATCCTGCGCGGCGACGGCCGGCCCGTGCATGCCCGACACGTGGACGACAGCGCGCTGGTGGCAGGCGTGAACAACCGTGTCCAGCTGGCCCAGCTGGGCGCCGAGCTCAACCGCCGCATCGTCGCCGCCCACCAGATGGCGGGCGTCACCGTGATCGATCCGGCCACCACCTGGATCGACGTCGACGTGACGATAGGCCGCGACACCGTCGTGCACCCCGGAACCCAGCTGCTGGGCCGCACCCAGATCGGGGGCGGCTGCGTCGTCGGCCCGGACACCACGCTGACCGACGTGACCGTCGCCGACAGGGCCTCGGTGATCCGGACGCACGGCGAATCGGCGGCGATCGGTAGCGGCGCCGCGGTCGGCCCCTACACGTATCTGCGGCCCGGCACCGTGCTGGGAGCCGACGGGAAGCTGGGCGCGTTCGTCGAAGTCAAGAACTCCAACATCGGGACCGGCACCAAGGTGCCGCACCTGACCTACGTCGGCGACGCCGACATCGGCGAGCAGAGCAATATCGGCGCGTCGAGTGTGTTCGTCAACTACGACGGCACGACCAAGCGACGCACCACCGTCGGCTCACACGTCCGCACCGGCTCGGACACCATGTTCGTGGCGCCGGTGACCGTCGGCGACGGGGCCTACACCGGCGCCGGCACGGTGCTGCGCGACGATGTCCCGCCGGGGGCACTGGCGGTTTCGGCCGGCCCGCAACGCAACATCGAGAACTGGGTGCAACGTAAACGTCCAGGCAGTGCCGCCGCGGAAGCCGCGGACAAGGCCGCCCAGCAAGCACCGTCGGCCACCCCGCCGTCCGAATCCGAATCGACACCATGAATTTGATGTCCGGCAACCCGGCCAACCTTCCGTACGATTCGCTACGTACGATGGGCACTTCCATTTCGATCCGAACGGCGAGGGCAGCACGGTGAGCCACGACTGGACCGATAATCGCAAAAATCTGATGCTGTTCTCCGGCCGGGCGCATCCCGAGCTGGCCGAGCAGGTAGCCAAGGAACTCGACGTTCACGTCACCGCCCAGACGGCGCGGGAATTCGCCAACGGCGAGATCTTCGTGCGCTTCCACGAGTCGGTGCGCGGGTGTGACGCCTTCGTCCTGCAATCCAATCCGGCGCCGGTGAACAACTGGCTGATGGAACAGCTGATCATGATCGATGCGCTCAAGCGAGGCAGCGCCAAACGGATCACCGCCGTCATGCCGTTCTACCCCTACGCCCGCCAGGACAAGAAGCATCGCGGCCGCGAGCCCATCTCGGCGCGGCTGGTCGCCGACCTGCTCAAGACCGCGGGGGCCGACCGGATCGTGACCGTCGACCTGCACACCGATCAGATCCAGGGTTTCTTCGACGGCCCCGTCGACCACATGCGCGGCCAGACCCTGCTGACCAGTTACATCAAAGACAACTATCCCGACGGCAACATGGTCGTGGTCTCCCCCGACTCGGGCCGGGTGCGCATCGCCGAAAAGTGGGCCGACTCGCTTGGTGGCGTTCCGCTGGCCTTCATTCACAAGACCCGCGACCCGCGGGTGCCCAACCAGGTGGTGTCCAACCGCGTGGTCGGTGAAGTCGACGGCCGCACCTGCGTGCTGATCGACGACATGATCGACACCGGCGGCACCATTGCCGGCGCCGTGAATTTGTTGCGCCAAGACGGCGCCAGGGACGTGATCGTCGCGGCGACCCACGGTGTGCTGTCGGAGCCGGCCGCCGAACGGCTGGCCGCGTGCGGTGCCCGCGAGGTCATCGTCACGAATACGCTGCCGATCGGTGAGGAGAAGCGTTTCGCGCAGCTCACCGTGTTGTCGATCGCGCCGCTACTGGCCAGCACCATTCGCGCCGTATTCGAAAATGGCTCTGTCACAGGGCTATTCGACGGAGACGCCTAGATGGCTTCGGCTTCTGGGGGCTCCGGCTCCGCCGTCATCTACCACAATCCTAAGTGCAGTACCTCCCGCAATACACTAGATTTGTTGCGGGACAACGGTTTAGAACCCACCATAGTGCAGTATCTGAAGACGCCGCCGTCGAGGGACGAGCTCGTGAAGATGATTCGCGATGCGGGCATCGAGGTGCGCACCGCGGTGCGGAAGCGCGAATCGCTGTATACCGAACTGGGACTCGCCGATGCGACCGACGCTCAGCTGCTCGACGCGATGGCCGAACATCCGATTCTGATCGAGCGCCCGTTCGTCGTGACGGCGAAGGGCACCCGGCTGGCCCGTCCGATCGACACGGTCCGCGAGATTCTGTGAGACGGCTCGCCGCCGCTGTCACGATTGCCGCACTGACGGCTGCTTGTGGGCCCAAAACACCCGATTACCAGTCGGTCTGGACAACGAGTTCGACGACCACGACCACCACGACGACCGACAAGCCGGTCCCGCTGTCGCAGTACCTGGACAGCATCGGCGTGACCGGGCAGCAGGTGGCGCCGAGCTCGCTGACCGACCTGACGGTGTCGATACCGACGCCTCCAGGCTGGGCGCCGTTCACCAATCCGCACATCACGCCGGAGACGCTGATACTGGCCAAGGGCGGCAAGTATCCGACGGCGAGGCTGGTGGTGTTCAAGCTGAACGGCGACTTCGACCCGGCGCAAGTCATCAAGCACGGCAACGACGATGCCCAATTGTTCGAGAACTTCAAGCAATTGGACGCCTCGATGGCACCCTTCAACGGGTTTCCCTCGTCGATGATCCAGGGCAGTTACAGCAGTGAGGACGGCACCCGGCTGCACAGCTGGAACCGGATTGTGCTGCCCACCGGCCCGCCACCCGCCAAGCAGAAGTACCTGGTTCAACTGACCATCACCGGTCTGGCCGATCAGGCGGCCGCGCAGTCGACCGACATCGACACGATCATCCACGGATTCGTCGTCAAAACGAAATAGCGGTGCGCCCAGCCCCTGGAGTTCGACCCCGGGCACTAGTAGACACTGAGGACATGACTGACTGGACCGCCGCCGATCTGCCGTCATTCGCCGGGCGCACCGTGATCATCACCGGAGCCAACAGTGGGCTGGGTGCGATCACGGCCCGCGAGTTGGCCCGAACCGGCGCCAAAGTGATCCTGGCCGTGCGCACCCCGAGCAAGGGTGAGGCCGCCGCCGCACAGATGACCGGAGACGTCGAGGTGCGCCAGCTGGATCTGCAGGACCTGGCATCGGTGCACCAATTCGCCGATGGGATCGTCAATGCCGACCTGCTGATCAACAACGCCGGCATCATGGCCGCCCCGTTCGCGCTGACCGCCGACGGCTTCGAGAGCCAGATCGGCACCAACCATTTGGGTCATTTCGCGCTGACCAACCTGTTGCTCCCCAAGCTCACCGACCGGGTGGTGACGCTGTCGTCGATGGCGCACTGGGCGGGCCGCATCGACTTCGACGACATCAACTGGAAGAACCGGCGATACTCGGCCTGGCTGGCCTACAGCCAGTCGAAGCTGGCCAACCTGCTGTTCACCAGTGAGCTGCAGCGACGCCTGAAGTTGGCCGGTTCGCGGCTGCGCTCAGTGGCGGCTCATCCCGGCTACTCGCACACCAACCTGCAGGGCGCTTCGGGCCGCAAACTGGGCGACGCGCTGATGTCGGCCGCCACCCGGGTGGTTGCCACCAGCGCCGATTTCGGCGCGCAGCAAACGCTGTACGCCGCGTCGCAGGACGTGCCGGGCGACACCTTCATCGGCCCCAAATTCGGCTGGATCGGCCGAACTCAACCCGTCAGTCGCAGCCGACGGGCACAGGATCCCACCACCGCCACCGCGCTCTGGGACCTGTCCGAGCAGGTCACCGGCACCAAATTTCCGCTCTAGGGCGCTCATGGGATACCCTGACCGGGCGTCACGGCGAGGGTGGCAGGCGTCTAGCCAGCACCGTTATCGACGGAGACCGACATATGTCGCGATCCTGGCCGTGCCTTGAAACTCAGGTACTTCAGCACACAGGAGCGACACGATGGCCAAAAAAGCCGCAGTCAACCAACTCACCGCCACGGTGCGAACCGAGACCGGTAAGGGCGCGTCCCGGCGAGCGCGCCGCGACGGCAAGATTCCCGCCGTCCTCTACGGCCACGGCGCCGACCCCCAGCACCTGGAATTGCCCGGACGCGACTTCGCCGCCGTGCTCCGCCACTCCGGGACCAACGCGGTGCTGACCCTGGACGTCGAGGGCAAGGAACAGTTTGCACTGACCAAAGCGCTCGACATCCATCCGATCCGGCGCAACATTCAGCACGCCGACCTGTTGGTCGTGCGTCGCGGCGAGAAGGTCGTCGTCGAGGTCTCCGTCGTCATCGAGGGCGACGCCGCGCCTGACACCCTGGTCACCCAGGACGCCAGCACCATCGAGATCGAGGTCGACGCCATGTCGATTCCCGAGCAGTTGACGGTGTCCGTCGAGGACGCCGAACCGGGCACCCAGTTCGCCGCCGGACAGATCACGCTGCCGTCAGGCGTCACCCTGATTTCCGACCCGGAAATGCTGGTGGTGAACGTGGTGAACGCACCGACCGCCGCCGACCTGGAGGAAGAGGGCGCCGGCGAGACCGCCGAGGGCGAGGAAGCTCCGGCAGACGAAGAGGCCGGCGAAGCCGAGGCCTCCGAAGAAGAGTCCGAGTAGGGGCCGGCAACGTGGCCGAACCGCTTTTGGTGGTCGGCCTGGGCAATCCCGGAGACAACTACGCCCGCACCCGGCACAACGTCGGGTTCGTGGTTGCCGACCTGCTCGCCGCGCGACTGGGCTCAAAGTTCAAGGTGCACAAGCGCTCCGGCGCCGAGGTGGTCAGCGGCAGGATCGCCGGGCACTCGGTGCTGGTGGCCAAGCCGCGCTGCTATATGAACGACTCCGGCCGCCAGGTGGGCCCGCTGGCCAAGTTCTACTCCGTGGCGCCCGCCGACATCATCGCCATCCACGACGACCTGGACCTCGACTTCGGTCGCATCCGGCTCAAGATCGGCGGCGGCGAAGGCGGCCACAACGGGCTGCGTTCGGTCGCGTCGGCGTTGGGCACCAAAGACTTTCAGCGGGTGCGCATCGGGATCGGGCGTCCGCCCGGGCGCAAAGACCCGGCGGCGTTCGTGCTGGAAAGTTTCACCGCCAACGAGCGCCCCGAGATTCCCGCGATCTGCGAGCAGGCGGCCGATGCCACCGAGTTGCTGATCGAGCTCGGGCTAGAGCCCGCGCAGAACCGCGTCCACGCCTGGTAGTCCGCGTCGAGTGTGCGTCCAGGGCGGCGCCGTTCGGGCGTGTCGCCGCCGTCAGCGCACACTCGACGGAAAAGACCGCTACCCGGTGACCAGGGTGACGGAGTTGGACCGACGCAGCTTGCCCGACGGCGTCTTCGGGATGGTCCCGGGACCGAGCACCACCACGTTGCGGGGCCGCATGTCGACCTCTTTGAGCACCTCGCGAGCGACCTCGTGCTCCATCCGCCGCACCTCGACCGGGTCCTGAAAGGCGTTGGACTCGACCGCGACGGCGAACGTCTCGCGGGAGTGGCCGGCGTCCAGGCGGACCGCCACGGCGCAACCAGGGCGGACACCGTCGACGCGGCAGGCGGCCCGCTCGATGTCGGTTGGGTAGATGTTGCGGCCCGCCATGATGATGACGTCCTTGACGCGGCCGCAGACCACGATGTGGCCGTCTTCGTTGATGTAGCCGAGGTCGCCGGTGTCGTACCAGCCGTGCTCGTCCTGGGCCGAGATGAAGCCGCCCATGGTCAGGTAGCCCGGCGTCAGCGACTCGCCGCGCAGCTCGATGACGCCGACGCCGCGCGGCGGCATCACGTTGCCCTGCTCGCCGATGATGCGGGCCTCGAGGTCCTTCAGCAGCGGACCCAGCGTGGCCAGCCGGCGGGTGTTGCCCTTGGTGGCGGGCACGGCCCGGCGCAGGGCGGCCAGCAGGTCGGCGTCCACCTCGTCGACGACCAGACCGGCATTGCACTCCGAGAACGACACGGCCAGCGTCGTCTCGGCCATGCCGTAGGCCGGCAGGATCGCCGAAGACCTCAGGCCGAACGGTTTGCCCGCGTCCAGCAGATCCTCGACATCGGCGGGCTCGACGGGCTCGGCGCCGGACAGCGCGAAGCGCAGGGTCGACAGGTCGAAGTCGCCGGGCTTGGCATTGCGACGCAGCCGCTTGGCCAGCAGCGCGTAGGCGAAGTTGGGCGCCGCGGTCATGGTGCCCTGGTACCTGTCGATCAGCTTGGCCCACAGCAGCGCGTCACGCAGGAAGTCAATCGGCGTGACCTTGACCAGCTCCGCGCCGAAGTACATCGGGATGGTGAGGAAGCCGACCATGCCCATGTCGTGGAAGCAGGGCAGCCAGCTGACCATCACGTCTTTTTCGATGTCGTACTGGGCGCCGATGAACATCGCCTCGGCGTTGGAGTAGATGTTGCGGTGGGTGATCTGCACGGCCTTCGGCGAGCCGGTCGAGCCGGACGTCAGCTGCATCAGCGCCAGGTCGTCTTCGCCGACCTCGATGGCGTCGATCGGCTCCGAGGCCAGCAGGTCGGTGACGGTGAGGACTTTGATGCCCTTCTCTTCCAGCACCGGGATGGCGACCAGGAAGGGCTCGGAGACGATGACGACCTTGGCCTCGATCATGCCGATGACGTTCATGGTGTCCTCGGCCCACAAGACCAGGTCCGTGCGCGGGGTGGGCTGGTGGAGCATGGTCAGGCTGGCTCCACGCATCCACAGGCCCTGGGCCGTCGGGGCGATCTCTACCGGGAAGCCGGCCAGCACACCGACGGCATCGCCCAGGCCGATGCCCGCGGCGGCCAGGCCGCCCGCGATGCAGCGTGAGCGCTCGTGGACCTCACCCCAGGTGTGGCGGACGGGTGCGTGGGGATCACCGGTGACCATGCCCTTCTTCGAAATGCGGGCATTGTGGATCATCTTCTCGGTAAACCTGCTCACGCAAACCTCCTAGGTTCCGGTGTTATCCCCAAGACCCGGATTTTCATGTTCCGCTCCCCGGGCAATACTTTGCAGCAGGCGCGCGAGCACAGTTGGGAAGCGGTTAGATCTCGGAATAGTGATGAGCCAGCAACCCCGTGTCCGGTTGCCCGATCAGCACGAACCCAGCCCGGCAGGTGGCGGCCAATTGGCCCTCCACCGTTGCTCCCGGCGAAGGGCCAAGCCGAATGCTCCAGCTGATCGATAGTCGTCACCGCGAGTTATCTTAAACTCCTCTTAAGTAACAACCCAACATTTCGGCGATTTGAGTCGGATTTCACAGCGCGTTCAGTCGTCGGTCATCGGCGTCGGGACCACGCGGGCACCCGGCACCGGACCGCTCGCGACCCGCACCGTACGGCAGACGCCGGCTCCCGACAGCGCAGTGCCGACATCGACTGCCGAGGGTGCTGATGTGCACAAAAACGCACACGTCGGACCCGAACCGGACACGATGCCAGCCAACGCGCCCGCTTCCTCACCGGCACGCAGAGCACGCCGCAGCGCCGGATCCAGGCTGACCGCTGCGGCTTGTAATTCGTTACCCAAAAGTGGCGCCAGCTGCTGCGGGTCGCCCGCGGCCAGCGCTCCCAGCACCGGCCCGGCCTCGTCGAGCCGCGGCGGGTCTCCGGTTTCCCTGAGCCGGTCGAGCTCGCTGAACACCGCCGGGGTGAGCAGCTCGCCGTAGGCGAAGGCCAGCACCCAGTGGAAGGTGTTCCGGGACAACACCGTGGCCAGCTCCTCGCCGCGCCCGGTTCCCAGCGCCGTGCCACCGTGCAGTGCGAAGGGCACGTCGCTGCCCAGCCTCGCCGCAAGCATGCGCAGATCGCGGCGTGGCACGTTGAGCTCCCACAGCGCGTTCATCGCGACCAGCACCGCCGCCGCGTCCGCGCTGCCACCCGCCATACCGCCGGCCACCGGAATGGATTTGTCGATCATGATCGACACGTCGGGCGCGCGGCCGACGTGTTCGGCCATCAGCTCGGCGGCCTGCCAGGCCAGGTTGCGTTCGTCGATGGGCAGCTTGCCGGAGCCCTCGCCGACGATTTCGAGCGACAAGATGTCGGCATTGCGCACCGTCAGCTCGTCGAGCAGCGAGACGGCCTGAAACACCGTCGTCAGCTCGTGATAGCCGTCGTCGCGGCGATCGCCGACCGCCAGGTACAGGTTGACCTTTCCGGGCACCCGAACGGTGACTGACCCGGTGGGAACCCACTGCGCGGCGGTGTTGCCGTCAGACGCGGACACCGCAGCAGACTATCGCTGCCAGCAGCCAACTACACGCAACGACGCCCGACGGCGCGTGACTAACCGCCGGGGTCAGCTACCGGACGCCTGCGGTTGCGCGGGGTCATCGGAGCGCCGCAGCAGCCGCACGAAGTCGTCGATGGACAGCGTCTCACCGCGGCGGGCGGGATCAATGCTGGCTGCCAGCAAGCGATTTGCCGACTCGTTGCCCGAGCCCGCCCACGCCAGGAATGCGTTGCGGGATGTCTTGCGCCGTTGCGCGAAGGCGATGTCGACCAATTCGAATACTTGCCGCCGGAACGCGTCGTCGGTCGGCCACGGCACGGTGTCGTACCGGTCGATACGCACGAGGCCCGAATAGACGCGCGGCACCGGCCAGAAGACGGTCGGCGACACCATGCCGCACCGGCGCACCCGTCCGAAGAAACGCACCTTGACGCTGGGCACGCCGTACTCCTTGCCGCCCGGCTCGGCGGCCAGCCGCTCGGCGACCTCGGCCTGCACCATCACGGTGACCGTCGCAATGGTCGGAAACTCGGCAAGCAGATGCAGCAACGCCGGCACCGCGACGTTGTAGGGCAGATTGGCGACGACCGCGGTGGGCTGGGCGGCCAGTTCGTCTCGCCCCAGGGTCAACACGTCACGGTTGACCACCGTCAGCCGTTGGATCTCTCGGTGCGAATGCTCGCTCACGGTCTGCGGCAGCCGCTCGGCCAGCACCCGGTCGATCTCGACGGCGGCGACGGTGGCGCCGCGGTCGAGCAGCGCCAGCGTCAGCGAGCCGAGGCCGGGGCCGACCTCGAGCACGTGGTCAGCACGGCTGATTCCGGAGATCGAAACTATTCGTCGAACGGTGTTGGCGTCGTGGACGAAATTCTGACCCAACGATTTCCGTGGCCGAAACTCAAGTTCTTTGGCCAGCCGCCTGATATCGGTACGCCCGAGCAGCTGAATCGTCAGCGTGCACCAGCTCTTCCGCTGCACACTGGCCACGCGCCCCAACCCTGGCGCTCCCTGGTCACCTCAGCGACCGTGATCTGCTCGTCCCGGCTGGCAAGGTCGGCGCGGGCGGCAAACCGCAACCCGCCGTTGCGCTCCCAGGTGCCTTGGTCGAATTGCACGCCGCCGTAATACCCGTTACCGGTGTTGATCGCCCAGTTTCCGCCGGCCTCACAGCCCGCGATGGCGTCCCAGATGGACCCGTCGGTCACCGGGGGCACTTCGGTACCGGGCTTGGTGCCCACGCGCACCACGGAATCGCGGGCCGGCGCGATCACGATGTTGGCGACCGGCAGCCGACCGGTCTCGACGCCGTTGACCGTGGCCACCGCGTAGGTCACGTCCTGCGTGCCGGGGCTACCCGGGTCTTCGACAACCTGGCGGCTCATGTTCATGTCGGGGTCTTCGACCTTGCGCGCGTTGGGCGCCAACGGGATTCGCTCGGTGACCTTCTCGATGCGGTAACGCGTCACCTGGATCTGCATGCCGTCGACCACCGGCGCTGTCGCGGCGGGCACCACCTGGTCGCTGTCTTGCAGCGGCGCGCCGGCGGCGTTGAGCAGCCCAGCCACGTTGGGGGCGGGCAGGTGCACCATGCGGATCGTGCCGCCGTCGTTGATCTGGACGGTCTTGGCGCTGACGACCGGCAGGGCCATTCCGGCCAGCGGAACCCGGCTGGCGCGCGAGGCGGCGGCGGGGGCGGTGTCGGTCATCGCGAGCTGAGCCAGTGCCTCGTCGACGGTGGATGCCGTCGTCCACACCTGCTTGGTGTCGCGGCCGTCCAGCGAGATCTCCAGGGGCCGGCTGCGCCGCAGCACGATCTTGTCGGCGTTGTGAATCTGGACGTCGCCGGCGGGGTACAGGTCGTCGCGCTGATCGACGACGTAGCCGTTCTCTTCGACGATGTCGATCACTCGCGACTTCATGGTCGTCACCCGCATGGCGATGCCGTCCACGGTCAACGTCACCGTCTTGGACACCGAAACGGCGAAGCCACCGGCGAGTGCGAGTACTAAAAGCAGCCCTGAAACGACCAGACGCAGCATCGGCGATGGGGCCTGATGAAGTTTTCCCAATACAGTCAACGCGCCTCTACCCCGACCTCAGCAACCACGTAACGACCTACCCAGCAGCAATTGACAGCAGTGCAATAAACCAACGATTCGATCACAAGACGGTAACGAACCGGTCAAGCTGGAGCAACTCCGGCGCGAATGTGTTGTGGAAATCACCCATCCGATGTGGCGAGTCCGTAGACCCGCCCGGCGTTGCTCGTGGTGATTCGGGCTAGCTCTTCTGCCGGGCGATCGAGCAGTTCTGCGATCGCTCGAACAGTATAAGGAAGGCAATATGGCTCGTTGGGCGCGCCACGGTAAGGATGCGGTGTCAAAAAGGGCGCGTCCGTCTCCACCAGCAGCTGCTCGGCCGGTATCAACGGCACGGCTTCCCGTAGGGCGCGAGCATTACGGAAGCTGACCGTCCCGGACAGACTGATCAGCCACCCGGCGTCAACGCAGCTGCGTGCCATGGCGCTGTCGGACGAAAAGCAGTGGAAGATAACCACTTCGGGTGCACCTTCGGCCCGTAATACGTCGAGCACCTCGGCGTCGGCCTCCCGGTTGTGAATCATCAGCGGTTTGCCACACCGCTTGGCCAGGTCGATATGCCATGCGAAGGCCTCGCGTTGCGTGTCGGGCTGGGCGCAGCCGTCCAAACGGCCGGGCCAGTACATATCCATGCCCGTCTCGCCGACGGCCACCACGCGGGGGTGGGCGACCAGCCGCTCGATCTCGGTCCGAGCCGAGTCGTCGAGAGCGTCCGCGCGCGTCGGGTGCAATGCCACCGCGGCGTACACCCGCGGGTCCCAGTCGGCGGCTTTGGTCACCCAGCGCGCCGAGTCCAGATCGTCTGCGATGGTGACGACCGCGCCCACGCCGACCGCCGCGGCACGGTCGACGATGGCCGCCACCCCGTCGGCGTCGTGGGCGCCGCATGCGTCGAGGTGAGTGTGGGCGTCGATGAGCGGCGCCAACGGCTCGGGTGCGGGCGGCGCTTCTCGTTCACCAGGTCGGCTGGAGCTCACGCGCACACAATAGGGTGAATCTCAATGAGGCCCTATTACGTCACCACCGCGATCGCGTATCCAAACGGTGCGCCGCACGTGGGTCACGCCTACGAGTACATCGCCACCGACGCGATCGCCCGCTTCAAGCGGCTCGACGGTTTCGACGTGCGCTTCGTGACCGGAACCGACGAGCACGGCCAGAAGGTCGCCGAGACCGCGGCGGCCGCTGGGGTGTCCACCGCCGAGCTGGCCCGGCGCAATTCCGATGTGTTCCAACGCATGCAGGAAGCGCTGAACATCTCGTTCGACCGTTTCATCCGGACCACCGATCCCGACCACCACGCAGCGTCCAAGGAGATCTGGCGGCGCATGGAGGCGGCCGGAGACATCTATCTGGCTACTTATTCCGGCTGGTACTCCGTGCGCGACGAGCGCTACTTCTCCGACTCGGAGACCGAGGTGGTGGACGGCACCCGCATCGCCACCGAGACCGGCGCGCCGGTGACCTGGACCGAGAAGGAGCAGACCTACTTCTTCCGGCTTTCGGCGTATGCCGACAAGCTGCTGGCGCACTACGACGCCAACCCCGACTTCGTCGGACCCGAGGTGCGCCGCAACGAGGTGGTCAGCTTCGTCTCCGGCGGGCTCAGCGATTTCTCGATCTCGCGGACCACGTTCGACTGGGGCGTGCAGGTGCCCGATCATCCCGACCATGTCATGTACGTCTGGGTCGACGCGCTGACCAACTACCTGACCGGCGCCGGGTTTCCCGACATGGACTCGGAGTTGTTCCGCCGCTACTGGCCCGCCGATTTGCACATGATCGGCAAGGACATCATCAGGTTCCACGCGGTCTACTGGCCGGCTTTTTTGATGTCGGCCGGAATCGAGCTGCCGCGAAGGGTTTTCGCGCACGGGTTCGTGCACAACCGTGGCGAGAAAATGAGCAAGTCGGTGGGCAACACCATCGACCCGGTGGCCCTGGCAGACGCGTTCGGCGTGGACCAGCTGCGCTACTTCCTGCTGCGCGAGGTGCCGTTCGGCCAGGACGGCAGCTACAGCGAAGAGGCCATCATCAACCGGATCAACACCGATCTGGCCAACGAGCTGGGGAACTTGGCGCAGCGGTCGTTGTCGATGATCGCTAAGAACCTCGACGGGGTGATGCCCGAACCCGGCGAGTTGACCACCGCCGACACCGGGCTACTCAAGACCGCCGACGCACTCCTGGATCGGGTGCGCGCCAGTTTCGACGACCAGGCGATGCACTTGGCGCTAGAGGCGATCTGGCTGATGCTGGGCGAGGCCAACAAGTACTTCTCGGCCCAGCAGCCGTGGGTGTTGCGCAAGAGCGAATCCGAGGCGGATCAGGTGCGGTTCCGCACCGTGCTGTACACGACCTGCGAAGCAGTCCGTATCGCGGCGCTGCTGGTCCAGCCGGTCATGCCAGAATCAGCCGGCAAGCTGCTGGACCTGCTCGGGCAGGCACAAGAGCAAAGGACGTTTGCCGCGATCGCTACGCGGCTGGTCCCCGGCTCGGTATTGCCGCCGCCCGCAGGCGTCTTCCCCCGATACCAGTCGGCGTCCCAAAACGAGTGAGCGGAAACGAAAATGAGTGCGGCAAACTGCCGTCAGCGCCTGCGTTAGGAAATCGTGTCCGACATGACCTCTGGCATAGACCATAATCGGGCTGTGGAGCGACGACAGAATCGGCATCAGCACGGCCAATCGCCGATGACCACCTTGAAGCAGTTACCCGCTCTGGTCGTACTGGAGCGGATCCCGGTTCCGGTGCTGGCAGTCGGCGACGACGGCACGATCTTGTTCACCAACACCGCCTTCGCGGAAATGGTGGGCTACGAGCCGGAAGAAGTCTTGGCGCTGCGGTTCCGTGAGATTTTCTACCAGGCCCCGGACTCGGAATCCCTGCTGTCGGTCGTTCATGCCCTGGCGAACATGGTCGTCGAATTGGCACACAAGGACGGCTCGGTCGTGCGCGCGCTGATGAGCAAGTCAGTCGGAATGCGGGCCGACGACCAATTCGCCCTCGCGACGTTCCAGGATCTGACCGAACAGTTGTGGGGAGAAGAGCACTAGCGCGTGTGTTGGTCCTGACCAACATATAGGTTTCGGATTACGATTATTCGATACCAAAGGTATGCTTGTGCAGCGCGGCGGACTTGCTCGGGCACCCGGCAATCAGCCTGAGTTAGCTCGTTTCAGCCGGCTGCGCCGCCGTCGTCGTTGCGGCGGCCCGGGCATGGCGCATTGCTTCGCGGCCAAGGAATTGCCCGAAATAAGTTTGCGACGCTTCCGAGACGATCCCCGGGAGAAGGAGTTCCCAGATCCGAGTCAGGCGCTCGATGTCATTTCTGACGACGCCGCCGTTTCCGTCGAGCCCGGATATTGTGTTGGATAGCAAGCGCATTCCGAAGATGGCGCCAACGATCGACTCGCCGATCACTTCTGGGTCGACGTCGCTGCGCAGGTCTCCTTCGGAGATCGCCCGCTGGGCCTCGGCAGCCACCAACGCAACTAGGTCCGTGCACAAGCGCCCGGCAGCCGCGTTAAAGCCGCCCAGCGCAGCGATCAAATGCTCAGCGGCGCTGGCAATTTCGTCGGAGCCCAGCACTTTGACGATCGCAAAGGTGCCATGCAGCAAGTTCTCCAGCGCCGGCGATGAGGACCCGCACACGTTCCGGAAGGCGCCAAGCAGCGTGTCGGAGCCTTCCTCAATGATGGCTGAGGCCAACGCTTCTTTCGAATCAAAGTGATGATAGAGGGCGCCCTTGGTCATCCCCGTCCGCTCGATGATCGCGCTCCATCCAGCGGCTGCATACCCGACCGCTCCGAACACGTCGATCGCGGCGGTGAGGATCTTTCGCCGCGTCGCTTCGGATCGAACTTGGCGCGCCATTGCCCTTATGCCTCCGGACTCTCATCGGTGCGCAGATTCCGCGGATCTCGTCTCACCTTGCCTCGCAAGCAGATTAACAGCCATCACTGCCATGCCGATCGGCTAGCCGCGTCATTCTTGTTGTGGCGATTTGGTGCCACCGGCACTGGAGTTGATCGCGAGCGCCGCACGCCGCTTGAGGAATTGGGCGAAGTATTCGAACCGGTCCGGCTGCAGGATCCCCGTCAGGATGAAGGTCCAGCACTTCTCCAGATCGAGCAGGAACCGTTCCGGTTGATCCAAAGTGCTGGTTTGTCGCAGTCCCATATGCAGGGACACCAACAAGCGTCCGACATCCTGCGGATCGGACCGTTCATCGATGTCACCCTCGGCAATGGCTTGCTCAACGACGGTGGCCAGGGCGGTGGCCCAGTTGCCCAGCAACCTCTCCTGCACCCCTTGCGTCCGACCCACCGACTCGATGAGGTTAAGTCCCGCGCGTACCGCATCCGTCTTGAGGTCCCCAACGGCTATCAAATACGAGAAGTCGATGAGGGTCTCCAAGCCCGAGAGTCCCCGCTTCTTCAGGTCTTGTACTGCGCTCGCGCCCGCAGCGGTCTGCTTGTCGATGATCGCGACCGCCAACGCATGCTTCGACTTGAAATGGAAATACATTGCGCCCTTGGTCAGTTCGGCCTCGGCAAGGATGTCGTCGAGACCGACGTCGTGGTAGGGCCGTCGCGCGAACTGATGCGAGGCAGCTCGCAAAATCTGTCGCCGCGTCGCATCCGCGCGGCCCTCGTGGGATTGGGAAGTCATCGGGTCGCAGAACTCACCTTTGCGATGCCGCGCATCGACGATCACCGTTGGCGATGCCAGCGTCCAAGGGGTCGATCGCCTTCACGATATTGATGCCGTCTTCAAGCAGGGCACGCACCTCGCTCCTTCAGCGGTCCAGAGCGAACACTCACGAGTGTCTCAAGCGACATTTGGGCACTAGTGAGGTTAGCAGCCACCGCGCAGCCCACCCTCGTGCCCGCGAGCCGGAGCGTCGAGATACCTGCAGTAAGGATCGCCACTCAGATTTTGAACTAATAGTATGTTTTATACGCTATTATAGGGATGTCAGTTTGGTACGTCGGATTAAGGAGTAAACATGTCGCTGGTCACCACGCGGCCCGGTGGCCTGACCGCGTTGGCCTGCACATCGTGGGGTACCGACTCCGCGAAGAACGGCGGAAGCGCGGCAGCGACAGCCTCTACCGACGGAATCGTCTCCAGCTCACGCGCCGCCAACGCGGCTGCGGCCAACTGACGCGCGGGTTTGAAGTGATCGATTTTGGCGCGCTACCACCGGAGATCAACTCTACGAGGATGTATGCCGGCCCCGGCCCGTTATCCCTGTCGGCCGCCGCGACGGCCTGGGACCACCTGGCCGCCGAGTTGCATTTCGTGTCGAGTGCTTACCGAACAGTGATTGCGGGATTGACCACCGGGCGGTGGCTGGGGCCGTCGTCGCTGTCCATGGCATCCGCATTCGGCCCTTATGTGGCGTGGACGACGGGGGCGGCCGCGCGGGCCGCCGAGGCGGCGGGTCAAGCCAGGCTTGCCGTGGAGGCCTATGAAGCTGCCTTCTCGATGACCGTCCCGCCGCCGGCGGTTTTCGGCAACCGGGCCCAACTCGCCTCGCTGACCGCCACCAACTTCTTCGGGCAGAATTCGCCGGCGATTGCGGTAAACGAGGCCCAATACGGCGAGATGTGGGCGCAGGACGCTGCGGCGATGTACGCGTACGCCGCGAATTCGGCGGGCGCGACCGACGTGACGCCATTCACCCCGGCGCCCGAAGTGACCGACGCGAGCGGGGTGTCCTCGCAGGAGATCGCGGTTGCCAAGGCCACCGGCCTCTCGGGCGGACAGCAAGCGGCGCTGCAGAGTCTGGTGGCGACGGTTTCGCCGACATTGAACGCGCTGTCAACGCCGACCGGACTCGCGTCGACAAGTGCGCTCGGAGGCACGTCCACGGGATTGTCGGGATTGTTCGACTCGGGGACCATCTCGGCTCTTAGCAACATATCGGCCATCTGGATCATGGCATTGCCCACCCCGCTGTACGCGATGTCCAGCCTTTTTGGAATCGCCCAAAGCGCCCAGTCCATGAGCATGGTCACAGGCGCCGTCGGCACTGACATCGGAGCGGCGGCCGCGGCGGGCGCGGCCGAGGCCGGCGCGGCTGGGCTCGGAAACGCGGGCGGCGCGCTGGGCAGCATGGGCTCGGCTGCCTCGTTGGGGCCGATGTCGGTGCCGCAGGGATGGACCAGCGTGATTCCGCCGTCACCGTTAGGCGGCGCCGTTTCGGCGCTGCCCGGCGGCGCTGCGGGTGCGGCTTCAACACCAAGCATGTTGGGCGGAGTGCCGTTACGAGCGCCGACGTCCGGGGCGGGACACACCCCCGGTCCGCGATATGGCCTGGTCCCCACCGTCATGGCACAGCCGCCGGCCGCCGGATACGGATAACCGGACGAATGTGCGGCGGTGACGGCATGCGCAGCAGCGACGACTACCCGGTCCCTACGAGCGTCCGTTTCTGGAAGGAGACGTAAGTGAAGTACACGCCCACGAGCATCGCGGGGGTGACGATCATCGACATCGAGCCTACCTACGACCATCGCGGCTTCGTCTCACAGTCCTTCTCCGCCGAGGAGTTTGCCGAAATCGGTCTGATCGCCGATATCGCACAGACGAATATCTCCTTCAACCACACCCGAGGCACGGTGCGAGGCTTGCACCGTCAGGCGCCGCCGCACGCCGAGGCCAAGCTCATTCGCTGCACCCGCGGCGCAATTGCCGACGTCGTGGTGGACGTCCGCCCCGAGTCGGCGACCTACGGCAAGCACGTCATGGTGGAGTTGAGCGCCGACAACCACCGGGCGCTGTTCGTGCCGCCTTATGTCGCCCACGGCTTCCAGACCCTCAGGGACAAGACCGAAGTCAGCTGCCAGGTCAGCGGTTCCCCTACGCCTGCCGGCGAAGAGGGATTTCGGTTCAACGAACCGGAATTCGGGATTAAATGGCCGCTGCCGGTGACGGTCATCTCCGAAGAGGACGCCACCTGGCCGAAGTCGGACAGCGTCGACGGCGACGTCATCGTGATGATGGACGTCGACCGACTGTTGACCGAACGATCAACCTACGACTCATCCGTTGTCCCGGCGCGTATCGCACCGGCACGCCGGCAAGTCCCTCTCAGCGAATGCGCCACGCCATCCGGGACGAGGTTCAGCCCGGACGCGCGGGCGCGCCACCAAGAGAGCGGGTCAGCATAGCCACCTTGCAGTACATCCCAGCCACCCGCGGGCCAGCGACCGCGCCTCCCGTGCCAACGACCGGCAGCTATCAGCACCGGCGCTGGCAACGGAAGTATGCGAACCGCGTGCGCATCACCGACGCGGCAATCGTGGCCGGATCGGTGGCGCTGGCGCAGTTTGCCCGATTCGGAGATTCGCCATCCGCCTCCGGTTATGCCGGCGGCGTGATGACGATGTTCTCGGCTCTCTTCGCGGCACTTTGGCTGTCGTCGCTGGCAATATTCCAAACCCGGTCGACACGAGTCATCGGTGCCGGAATCGACGAGTACCGGCGCATCGCCCACGCGTCATTCCAGACTTTCGGGATCATCGCGATAATCACGCTGCTCGCCAAGATCGATCTGGCCCGGGGCTACCTGGCGGTCGCGCTTCCCGTCGGCACGATGGGATTGTTGACGAGCCGCAACATGTGGCGCCGATATGTCGGCCGGAAACGAGCACAGGGCGAATACCAGACCAAGGTTTTGGCGATCGGAGACCGTTCCGGTGTCTCGCATCTGGCGCAGGAACTCGAGCGCAACCCGAAAGATGGCTACGTCGTGGTCGGTGTCTGCATTCCAGGATACGGGCCGCCCCGCGGCGAGAAGCTAGAGGTTCATGGCCACGCGATCCCGATTCTTGGTGATGAGAGCTATGCGGTGCCCGCGGTCGCGGGCCGCGATGCGGACACCGTCGCGGTGGCCCGAACGGAGCACTTGGGGGTGCAGGGCATCCGAGAGCTGATGTGGCAGCTGGAAAGCACAGACATCGACCTGGTGGTGTCGCCCGGGGTTATGGACGTCGCTAACGCACGATTGGCCCTGCGCCCCTACGCGGGTTTTCCGCTGCTGCACGTGGAGAAGCCCCAATACGAAGAGACCAACCGCTTTCAGAAACGGGCCTTCGACTTCTGTTTCGCACTCGCCGCCCTCATCGGGGTAGCGCCGGTCATGATCGCATGCGCCATCGCCATCAAGCTGACAAGCAAGGGACCAGTGTTTTACCGGGCCAAACGCATTGGCCTCGAGGGCAAGCCCTTCACGATGCTCAAATTCCGCACAATGGTGGACGAGGCCGACAACCAAATCGCGCGTCTGCTAGCGCAGAATGAGTTTGCCGGGGGGATGCTGTTCAAGATTCGCCAAGACCCCCGGGTCACACCTATTGGGAGGGTGCTGCGCAAGCTCAGCATCGATGAGTTGCCGCAATTCATCAATGTGCTGAAGCAGGATATGAGCGTCGTCGGGCCACGGCCACCGCTGCAACGTGAGGTGGAGAAATACGACGTTGAAGCCAAACGCCGGTTGCTGGTGAAGCCGGGAGTCACGGGATTGTGGCAAGTCAGTGGCCGTTCAGACCTTTCGTGGGAAGAGTCGGTCCGCTTGGATCTGTCCTATGTCGATAACTGGTCGATGGCGGGGGATCTGATGATCGTCGCCAAAACGTTGAAGGTCGTCCTGGTAGGCGACGGGGCCTACTGATGAAACGGCGATGACAGAACCGGTAGTCGACCCCGCGGTCGTACCGACGGTGCCGCTGTCGCAGATCGCTCACGCTTACGCCATCCAGCTGATCTGCCGGGCATTGGGGATGCTGGCATCCGTCGTTTCGGTGGCGATGACTGCCCACTACCTGGGTCCCGGTCTCTATGGACAGCTCACGATCGCGGTCGTCTTCATCGGGATGTGGTCCAGCCTGGCCGATCTCGGCATTGGAACCGTCATCGTCCGACGCGTGACGTCCGGCCGGGGCGAGCTTGAGCGGCTCGTTCGTGTCAATAGCGGCCTGTCCCTGCTGTATTGCGTGCCGCTAGCTGCCGCAGCGGCTATCTCCGGGCTGCTCATCTATCGCGATGCCGACGTGCGCGTGATGCTTGTGGTGTTGTCCGGGCAGCTGCTGATGATGACGATGACCACACGGTTCGAGCCGGTTTTCATGGCAACCGTCAAATTCTCGGCGGTAGCCATCTCCGACGTTGTCAGCCGGCTGGCCGTGCTGGGGTCGGTCTGCTGGCTGGTGGCGAGCCGAGCAGATGTGATCTGGTTCGCGGTGGTCCAGCTCATCCCGCCGGCTCTGCAACTACTGATCCAAGGCACCGCCGCCGCGCGACACGTATCGCTGCGCCCCATCTTCGCGCCGCGAGAGACCGCTGAATTGCTGCGGGAAAGCCTGCCGCTGATGGGCGTCATGGTGGTCGCACTCGTGTATTGGCGCGCGGACGGCGTGATTCTGTCCTTGCTGAGCACTCATTCCGAGGTCGGCGTATACGGGTTGGCCTACACACTCGCGTTCAATACCGAGGTGTTAGCGCTTTTCTTCCTCAAGTCGTCGCTGTCGACCGCCACGGAGCTGTTCTCGCGCGATGCCGGCGCTTTCGCCGAGTTCCTGCGCCGCAGCGTCGAACTGATGTATTTCCTGATGGTGCCGGTCGCCGTGGTGGGCGGATTGTTGGCCGGGCCGTTGATCGGGTTGCTCGGCGACCAGGCCTTCGTTGGCCGCGGAACCCGGACGTTGGCATTGCTGTTGGTCGCCGCCGCACTGCGGTGCGTCGCCAGTACCCTCGGCCAGGGTTTGTTCGCCTCGCATCAACAGCGGTTCCTGTTCCGAGTGTGGGCCGTCACGCTGGTGCTCAACATCGTGCTGAACCTCGTTCTGGCCGGCCGGTTCGGCGCTGTCGGTGCTGGTGTGACGCTGGTCTGCACCGAGTTGTTCGGCATGCTGGCGGCGAGCTGGCAGCTGCGACGCCGGTGCGGCTACCGCACGCCGATGAAGTTCTTGCTGCGAGTCCTCGTGCCGACCGCGGCCAGTGTCGCGGTCGTGCTGTTGCTCCCCGAGCTGCACGTGGTAGTGGTGCTGGTTATCGCGGCTGTTGTCTACCTGGCTGTCAACATGGCGATCGGGCCCGTCAACTGGTCGATGTTGGCCTCACTCACTCGGAAGAAGATGCCGGCATGACCCGCAAGAGGGACCGGGCGTATCTGAAACGCCCGACGGGTGATACGGCCTCGTTGCCATCCGCGCGGCCGCTCGCGGTGCTGATCGTGGCCGGCAAGAACCACATGCTGACAGAGAAATGTCTGGCCAGCGTTGCCGAGCAGCTGCCCGAGCTGCGTGTCTATGTCTATGAGAACAGCGGCGACGGGTATCGCGGTCGCGAGGAACTGGAGGCCCGGTATCCGGCGGTCCATTGGGTTCTGGGGCCGGTACACCTCGGCGTCGGCGCGGCGTTCAACGCGTTGGTGGAGCACGCGCCGAGCGACGCCGATCTGCTGCTCTTGAATCCCGCCGCAGAGCTGCGCGGACCGTTGACGCGCACCAGAGAGTTACTTCGTCAGCCTGCAGTGGCGGCGGTATCACCGATGGCGCGTGCCTTAGGAGTCACCGCCGGCTCTGGCTCGACTCCGTGGGACCTCGCGATGCGGCGCCCCACCTTGCTCCGTGCGCTGGTGGCGGCCACCGGCCACTCGAATTCGCTACGACGAACCCCGATTTCGCCCCGGTATGCCTACCAGCCCGCCGAATCGCACGGCATAGACGGTTATCTTGACGGTGGCTGCCTAGCGATCAGCCGCGCGGCCTGGAACACCGTCGGGGGCTTCGACGAGGAGTTCTTCGGCTACGGAGTGGACGTTGACTGGCAAACTCGCGCCCGCACGGCGGGCTGGCGCATTCTGCTCGCCAACGAACTTGGCTTTGGTCGCGGGAGTCCGGTGGCCGACTTCGGCGCGCTCGGGGCCCAGGCGATGCCTGGCGGCGACGTTTCGGCCGACGAACGCCGCCGCGATCACGACTTGCTGCGCGCCAATACCGCCCTCGTCCTCGAGCATCAAATCAGCGTGCACCAGGCGGATGCATACCTGGTCGGCACAACGCTTTTGGATCGACTACAGCCGCCGAAGCGTGCTGCCCGCCGGAGGGCGCAGCGCAACCGAAGCAATGGTCTGCCGGCGATCGTGATCACCACCAATCGCTTGGTGTACGGAGGAGCCGAGCGGCAGAAGGCATTGCTGGCAACCGAATTGGCTCGCCGCGGCTACCCGGTGACCATCGTCGGCGTGCAACGGTTCGGCCCGATGATCGCGGAGATTCCGCACAGCGTGCGAGTGGTGCGACAACCATGGTGGGCGCCGGCCGTCGACCTACCCGAAGGTCCGGTGGTATTGATAAGCGGCGACACCAACACCGAGACGGGGTTTGGCACGCTGTGGCGGGCCGCCGGCCGCGGGCGGCGGTGGCTAGTGGCCCCGCACACTCCACCGGAGGAGGACGGGCCGATATACTCGCGGCCACTCGCCGCCGCGATGTCCCGGGCGGACGGCTTCATCGTTCTGGCGCAACGGCATTGGGAAATGTTGGCCGCACACCACCGGCTAACTGGACGCCGCTTCGTGGCACCCAACGGCGTCACCATCCAGGGCCAGCCGAGCCAGCGGATCCGCCCCGACGATGCTCCGGTGCATTTGGTGGTCCTTTCGCGGATCGTCGAGCACAAAAACCCCCATTTGCTGGTCGACGCGCTCAGTGGCTTAACGGAATTCCCATGGAAACTATCGATATTCGGCGACGGCCCGGACCGGGCGAAACTCGAGGCCCGTACGCCTGCCGCGTTGCGCGACCGGGTGCATTGGCGCGGCTGGTCACCCGGCCCTGAGCACGCGCTGGCCGAGGCCGACCTGTTATGCCTGCCCAGCCGCTCCGAAGCGTTCCCATTGGTAATTCTCGAGGCGATGGCACGGGCGATACCCGTTGCCGCGTCGGCGATCTGCGCCGTCCCGGAAATGTTGGACTTCGGAAAGGCCGGCTTCCTCGTCGAGCCGGTGTCGGTGCAGGGTTGGCGAGAACACTTGGCCGAGATCCTGGCGGACCCCGCCGCGCTGCCATCGGTAGGGATGCAGGGCTTCGAGCGCATGCGCACCCACTACACCGTGGAAGCGATGACTGACGCATACCTCGACGCGATAGACGCAATACTGTGAACGGCCCGAATGCGCTCACCGTCGTGGACCGCGATGCATACCCGCGCAAATCGAGCACACCGCCACGGCTTTCATCAGTAGCGACGGAAATGAAGACGGTTTTGCCGCGTGCCGACCGAGTACCCGAAGGGAATTGAGATCAGCGACAAGCAGATTCGCGAGCTGGAGTTCAGCCGCGGCGCTCATCAACGACGCATTGCCCTTGCGTCCCCGCGACGCGCTGACAAAGGGCCGAGCGGACGTGGCCCGACTGCCTACAATGCAGCGATGAAGCGGAGTCTGCCGCGCCGCCTGGGAGCGCTTGCCGGGGTCGTCGCGATGCTTATCCTGACGGCGCCGCCTGCAGCGGCGGACCCGGTTAGCAATGGCGGGGCGGTCATCGAAGCTCCGACCATCCCGCTGCCCAATCTGGGCGCGCAGGGCACGATCGAGTTCTATCCGCACCGCGAGCTCTCCATCACCGGTCTGACGTTCGCCGTGCCCGAGGGATTGAATCCGGTGTCGTTGAACGCGACGCTCGAAATCCCGGTCAATCTCCGATTCGGCAGCCTGACGGTCACACAGGACGATCGCACGATCAGCCGGATGGAGTTACCGTCCAAGGATCAGACCCAGATGGTCATTCCCCTTGCCGGAACGAAGGTCACCGGTAATTCGGTGAGCCTCACCCTGACGGCGACGGTGCTCCCGCTCGAGAACTATTGCTGGGATCCGCTCACCCCGATACGGCTCGTCAACGGATCCATTACGTTTGCCGGCGGGGAGGTCGCACCGAAGACCATCGCCGATTTCCTGCCTCCGGTGGTCCGCAAGCTGACCATCTTCGTGCCGCCCAAGCCGACACAGCAGGAGTCCGACGCGGCGGTGCAATTGGCCGCGGCGCTGGAGGACCGCTACGGCGGGCAGAATCCGCAGGTGGTCGTCGAAGCCCTCTACGACCGCGGGAGCACCGTGGTCGACCCGTCGCTCCCCCTGGAACGGCAGATCATTATCAAAGAGGGCCCGGATAAGGGCCTTTCGCTGGAGGGCACCACAGGCGTTCCCCCACTACTCATCTCGGGGGCCGGCGACGAGCTCACCAACCAGACGCGCCTGCTGACTGATCCCTCGTTGAAATTCGCACTCGGCCCGTCCGCGGTTGCCGGGCCGCTGCCGAACAAGCAGAAGCTGGCCGCCGATACCACCACGCTTGAACAACTGAATCAGACCGGGCTCAGTGCCGAGGACTTGTGGCCCGATGTCGGAATCAGCCTGGACCAGACCCGGTGGGGCCATTCGCTCAACCACATCCGAGTGCACCTGATCGGTTCGCACACACCCCTTCCCAACAATTTCGGCGGTGAAGTGATCGCCTCGTTCGCCGGGCAGATGATCAAAAGCTGGCCGGCCGAATCCAACGGCGCGATCGATCACTGGGTGGATATTCCGGATCGGCTACTGGCCCGTGCCAACAGCCTTTCGGTCAAGGTGCGCACCACCGGGGACGCCGGACATTGCGGCGACTACCTTCCAATCACCCTGAAGATCGACCCCAAGACCGAGGTGCAGACCAGTCGTGCCAATCCGCCTATCCCGAAGGGCTTTCCGTCCATCCCGCAGTCGCTGATGCCACGCATTCAATTCGGCATCAGTGATGACATCTTCAACGACACCGTGCGCGCGGTCCAGATCGCGGTGGGCCTGCAACAGCTCAGTGTGGTGCCGTTGCCGACCAAAGTCACCAGCCTCAAGCAGGCGATCGACAGCCATGACCCGGCGGTCCTGATTTCTGCCGGCGCTTGGCCGGTCCAGACGATCGCGCTGCCATTCAATGCTGAACAGGGCAGCATCACAATCGAGGGTCTGGATGCCGGGGGCGAGTCCACCACGCTAACCCTCGATCCATCGATCCATTTCGGCTCGCTACAGACCGTGTTCGACGGTCACCGCTCGATTCTGATCGCGACCTCCAACGGGGCGCCCGGGCAGCTCGATGAATTGCTGCGGTGGTTAGCCGCGGAGCCGGGCCGGTGGTTCGGGCTGGACGGCCGAATGATCATCTCCGTCCCGGGCAGTGAACCAATCACGGTTGCCAATCCGCCCAGCGACATCGCGGCACAACCGTCGAAGCAGGAGGACGACTACACGTGGGTGTGGTGGGTCGCCGGCGCGTGGGTCGCCGTTGCCGTTGTCGGCGGCGGCGTGCTCCTGTATCGGGCCCGCAGAAACTCAGTCTGAATCAGGAATCGCCGATGAGCAGCGACGACGGATCCAGGCGAGCTTTAGCAAGAGAGTGCCCGGGTAGGGCATAGAGAGGTATCACCCGATGGATTTCCGCACCTTTGCCCGGACGCTTACCGTCCACTGGAAGCTGCTTGCCAGCGCCTTATTGGCCTGCCTGGCAGGTGCCGCGGCTGTCACGGCGTTTCAGACGAGGACCTACGAGTCGTCGGCCACCGTGCTCATCTCCTTTCCCGGTCAAACCGACCCGACCCAGCTGTACTACGGAACACAGGCCGTTCAGGATCGGCTTTCTTCGTACGCGGCGATTGCCGGCGGACGCGCCCTAGCAGAGCGCGCGGTCGCGCATTACGACCTCCCGATCAGCGCCGATGCCCTGGCAAGCAAGACTCGCGTCCAGTACGTCCCGAAATCGCTGCTGTTCACGATCACCGTCACCGACACCGACGCGAATCGCACTGCGGTACTGGCGAAAGCGATGGCCGATGAGTTCGTCACGGTCGTCGGGTCGCTGGGCGCTAGTCCGAAGGGAGCGCCCCCACAGCAGACCAGCGACCAACCTCCTGCGCAAATCCAGCAACCCGAGACGATCCTGGCCAGGGCGTCGGTGGTGGAGCCGGCCGCCGTGCCGCGTTATCCGACCAGTCCGGTGCCCGCGCGCAACATGGCGTTGGGGCTGGTGGCCGGGGTGCTCCTCGGCGTCGGAGTGGCGTTGACCCGCGAGGCCACCGATCACTCCGTTCGCGATCGCCAGAAGCTGGAACGGCTTTCCAAGCTGCCGACATTGGCCGAGCTACCCGGAAAGCACGGCACCGCACCAAGATTCGGCACCGACGTCTCATTCGACGATGCGGTCCGAGGTTTCCGGGCGCGCCTACTCCGGGCGGCAGGACCCGGAGCAAGCCGGGTGGTGGTGACGGCGCCGTTCGGCGGCGAAGGAACCACGACCACGGCGCTGAACCTGGCGAAGGCATCCGCCGAAGCCGGCGAGGATGTTCTGCTCGTTGAGGGCGATACGCGCCGACCGGTGATCGCCGGTTTGCTCAAAGTCGAATCGGGCGAAGGACTGGCCAGCGCGCTGGCCCACCCCGAAATCGCAGTCGAAGTTGTCAAGCCGACCCCGATTGCCAAGCTGTTCATGCTCGCCCCACGTGCCGCCCGCCGTGACACCCTGCCCTGCAGCGCGTACCCGCCGGAGGTCCTGGACAACGTGATGCAGGAGCTGTCTGCCACCTTTACCCGGACGGTAATCGACGGCCCGCCGGTGCTGGCGACGGCCGACTCGGGCATGCTGGCCGGCGCCGTACAGGCCACGGTGTTGGTTATTCGGGCGCGGCGCACCACCGAGGAAGAACTCACCGACGCCTTGACCGCGTTGCACGCGGCCGGGGCCCGCATCATCGGCACGGTGCTGACCGACGCCAAAGTGGCTCGGCACACCAGGGCCGCCGCCCGGACCTACCGGGCGAAGCTCGGCGGATCGGCGTGATTCGGTACCTGCGGTATCGCCACCGCTTGGTCCTGGCCGCAGTAGTCGTGGCGGCGTTCCTGTTTGGGTGTTTCGCCTTCGGCGTGGCCTCGGTTCGTGACCCGTACGAAGGTGCCGTGCTCGTCGGCGCGATGTTCGCTCTGGTCGTGTACTGGGCGAGACCCGAGGCGATGGCGTGGATCGCGTTGTTCTACACGTTCGGCGCGCTGCCCATTGGTTTGTACATCGGCAAAGTCGTCGGCCCGACAACGATCTACGTCTGGCACGTCGTGGTGATATTGGCGATCTTCTACCTCATCCAACTGGTGCGGCCAAGGTTCTCCGATTACGTACCGCCGGGGCTCTTCGTGTTGACGGTCGTGTTTTTCACCGGGGTCGGGTTCGCAGCCGGGCACTCCCCCGAGGCGATACTCCACGAAGTGGCATGCCTGTTCGAAATGGTCGCGGGGTACTTGCTGGCACTGCTGATCGTCTACGGCGATTACATCAAGAGAGCGACGCAGACGCTCGTCCTGACGCTGTGGTTTTCGGCGGCGATGGCCATCGTGAGCTCGTCGTTGGGGCTGCGACTGACCGGCCGCTTTGAAACCATCGGCGAGTCGACCACCGGCGGCTCGGTCACCCGCTTGATCATCCCCACCACCGCGCCGGCCCTCGCCGTGCTGGCCGCGCTGGTCGCCGCCCAGGTCCTCGGCAGGGTCAGGCCCGCGACGTTTTTCGCTATGGGTGTGCCCTCATTGATCATTTCGCTGCTGGCTTTTTCCCGCGGCACCCTGATCGCGATCGCCGTGGCCGCCGTCGTCGCGTTCTTTGCGAACCCCGGCTGGAAAGCGCTGCGGCGCTCTGCCGCGTTTACCCTCACCAGCGCCGCGATGTTGGCAGCAATGGTGCCGGCCGCACTCTTCCTGCTGCAGCATTCGAAGGCCGGAGCATGGCTGGGCCACCAGTTCGCCGGCTTCAGTTACCGCGTGCTCGGCGGCGTCACGGCCAGTTCGCTCGCGGTGGACGATTCCACGAAGTACCGGCTGGTCGAAAACGCCGACCTCACCCGCGCGATTGCCAAAGCACCCGTGTTCGGCCACGGCATCGGCTTCGCCTATCGACTGGCCTTCGGTGACGAGGGCTCGGGGAACGACCAGTTCGGGTTCGACAGTTTTACCGTGCTGCTAGGTACCACCTATGCACACAATTTCTACCTCTGGTGGCTCGTCAAAGCCGGGGCGGTGGGCATGGCGGTCTTCGCGTGGTTTGCGCTCAGGCCGGTGATCAGGGCGCTGCGCAGCGCATCGAAGCCGGCGAAGATCGCGGGCGCCGTCTGCGCCGGCCTGCTGGTTTTGAACATTTTTGGTCCAAACATCGAAGACACCCCCGATTCCGTCGTGTTCGGTATGGTGCTGGGCTCGGCGATGGGGTTCGCCAACCTGGCTCGCAGGCGGCCGGCTGAACCCAGCAACGCGGGCCTCGATGACGACACAGCTGCCGACCGAGCGACAACCGAGCCGATCCCGGTGCTGGTAGGCGGCTCGGGCGCTTCAGCCGGGTCGCCGAGGCACTCGTCGCAGTCGCGCTGACGCCGACTTCATCGCAAGGCCCCCGGCCCTCAAAGTAAGGATCCTCCGCCAACCGGAGTCGCAAGTTATTACCGAACTCACAGTTTGTTTTTGTGATCAGTGCATACCTATAGCATGTATTGTCTCTGATATGCAGGCTTCCAGTTCGTCATCGGCCCTCCTCCTCGAGCCAGCTCGCGGCGGGGTCGACAGCGGATGGTCTGGCGAAGTCCACACCCTTCCGCGTCGTCGACGCGAGGCGACTGGCGCGGTCGTGACGATTGCGACACCACAAGTCCGGACGGATGACCCGATGCCTAACCGAATCATCAACAGCATGACCGTGGTCAAGAATGAAGACGACGTCGACGCGTTGATCCAGGAATTCCTTACTTCCCGATCGAGTCGCATCATCTCTTTCGTCAATGCGCATGCTTTCAACATGTGCAACCGCAATCGAGAGTTTGCCGACGCCGTATTGCAGTCGGACATTATTTTGCGCGACGGCATCGGCATGCAGCTGCTCTTCAAGGTGTTGAACATCGACGCCGGGCTGAACATGAATGGCACCGACCTCATTCCGCGGTTGCTGGATAAAGCGAAAGGCCAGCGGGTCGCCATCCTGGGCACCGCGGATCCGTATCTGTCCAGCGCGGCTGACCAGCTCAAGCAGGACGGTCACAACGTGGTCGTCTGCGAGGACGGATTTCAAGACAAGACGACGTATCTGTCACTGATTGAACAGCACCGGCCGAAGATCATCGTCCTGGGAATGGGCATGCCCAAACAGGAAATCGTTGCCGCGTACCTGCGCGAGCATGCCACCGACAACCCGCTACTCATCAACGCGGGTGCCCTGATCGATCTCATCGGCGGTAAGGCAAAGAGGGCACCGCAGTGGATGCGTCGTGTTCACCTGGAATGGCTCTTCCGTCTCCTGAACGAGCCGAAAAGGCTGTTTCACCGCTACACGACAGGCAATCTCGTATTCCTGGGCCGGTTCAACCGCATACGTAAGACCTTTGTCCCGGTGCTGGATCTTGGGGTGGATCTAGAGCGCGAAGAACTGGCCATTTGATCCTGCGTCGCTGCTAGCTCGCCGGACGATATCCCGGTCAGCGCCGATTCGCCACCACTTCGGTGAGCACACCCGACAAGCGATCCGCAACGTAGTCGACAGTGCATCGCTGCGCGTAGTGACGCGCCGCCGCAGCTCCGCGCTGCGCCGCGATGGACGGATCGGCCAGCTCGTCGAATGCGGAGACCAGCCCGGCGACGTCATCGACACCGACCACCGGGCAGCCCGGCGGTTGGTATTCCGGTAGGCCGCCGGCCGTGGAAACGATCGGTGCGACGCCCAGCTGCATCGACAGCACCTGCACCCCGCTTTGCGAAGCGCGCCGGTAATGGGCGATCGAACCCTTCGCGGCGGCCAGTGTCGCGACGATGTCGGAATAGCGATAGCTGCCGGCACGCCGCCTAACATGTTCGGGCAGGGTGCGGACATCAAAGGAGCCGTCGCCGATGAGCACCAGATCGTCACCGCGCCACCCGCCGCCGGCCACGTGTTGATGCCAGGCCTCAAGCACCAGCTCGATGTTCTTGTATGGATGCAGCCGGCCCACCATCACGAAATCACGACGCTCTTCGGGGCCCACCAGCGAGGGCACCAGCGTCGGGTCCAAGTCGCTGGTGAGTGGCAAGACGTGTATGCGGGTACCGCGTACATCGCGCCGCCTGGCGATGGCGGCTGCGACATGGTCGCTGTAGACGATCGTGGCCGCCGAGCGGGCGCCCCATCGGTCGAACACGGCGCGCTCATAAGCCGGCCGTTGTTCGATCGCGTCATGGGGACGGTCGTCGTGTACCAGCTGAACGCGAGGAACCCGTCCGGCCAACGCGATCCACCGCGGATCTCGGACTAGCTCGGCGACGACGACGTGCGGCCGATACTCGCGAATGCGCCGCCACGCCGCGATGCTGGCCGGCCAGGTCGCCGCCGTGCGGAACCGCGGATCGAGCACCAGCTCGTAATCGCGGGGCGCGTCGCACTCCGGGTGCAGGTCGCAGGTCACCAGCAACACGTCGGCGCCACGCCGGTGCAACGCCTCCACCTGAACACGCGCCAGCGGCCGCATCCAGGGCGACAGCCACAGCACCCGAAGGCCCGTGTGTGTCGAACTCGACACCTTATTTACCGTTGGGAGAGATCAGGGTGTCGCGCGGAATATCAAGTGTCGCAATCGGATACAACCCGGAGTTGTCGCGGCCATCGCGCGCCAGCTGCATGGGCGGATAGTTCACCACATGCGTCGCACCCGGCTTGTGCTGTTGCCAGTCGACGGATGCACGCAGCGTGTAGTGTCCCGGCGCCAAGCCCGCCAGGTCGACGCGAACCGTCTCGGTGGCCGACGTCGGCACCGCTTGCTCGCGTGATTGGCTGGTGTCGTCGGAGACCAGCGATTTGAGGTTGACCGTTGCCGGTATCGTCCGCACCACGGCTCCGGAGAAATCCACCAGCTGGTAGCTCGGTACCCAATTCTCGGTGGCGGCTGCGGATCCGTAATTGTTCCACACCGCCAAAATCGTTGCCGCCTTGTCCTGGAGCGATTCCGATCCGGGCCGTGCCTCGACCGAATATCGATAGCCGGCGGAGGCGTTGGCCTGGGCCCACAGCACGTACAGCTTGGGGTCCATCGCCGAATTCGATTCCCGGTCCGGGAAATTGAAGCTTGACGTCATCGACACGTGATATCTGACGACGTCGTGCAGGCCCTTTTCGTAGTACGTCCGGGGATTGGTTCCGCTGGGCAGCTGGCACCATTCGGTGATCAGCGGCGCCGAGGACAACCGTTGCTTGATCGCGTTAACGACCGCATCGCTGGACCGCACGTATTGAGAGTCGTTGGATTCGGCCCACGTCGGCAACGGCGAGTACACCCCGAGGCAATCAGCACGGATCCCCACCGGCGCGGACAGTTTGTTCGTGACGTCGTCGGCGAGCAGTTCGCGCACGATCTCCGGGTTGTCCGGCGCAGTCACCAATTGCGTGTGAGGGAAGGCGTTTACATTCGCTGCGACCAGCTCCCGAATGGATGCGGTGGTGATGCTCTGGTCACGAAACTGGCTGTAATACCCCAGCTTTGCCACGCTATCGTCAGGCGCCGGACCAGGGGCACCCAGCGTGTCGCGCAAATAAGCTATGTGGTTCTCGCTGAAATCCCCGTAGCCGGAGAACTCGAATACGCTGAGCCGCTCATCGCGGTCATACCGACGACCGAGCGCACCAAGCAACTGCTCGAATGCGTGCAGGTAATTGGGATGGTTCCAGTTCGGCACCACCTGCGTCACTCCGGCTGCGGACCCGGTCGGTGGATTCGGATAGCTGGTGGTAGCACCAGGCATGGCACGCACCCACTCGGGAACCCCGATGTTGGTGTTGTTCGGGTAGGAATCGTCGCAGCAGGAGTTGTAGGCGTAGACGCGAAGTGTCATCCGCATATTGCGGTCGGCCAATTTCGCCAGCGCATTGTCGATCACGCTGAAGTCGAACTTGCGATCGTCAGGAGCGTCGGGTGGCAACGTGCGAGGGTCGGTGGGCTGTATCTGCCGCCATGAGATGCGCAGACTGGCGTCGTAGGATGCCGGCCAAGCCCGATAGCGCTGCTGCGCGGGATCGCCTTGTGGGAAAAGGGGTTGCAGGAGGTCTTCGTACTGGCCGCGCAGCGGGTTGGGAATCTCCAGCGTGTTCGACGGTATGACCGGATTGACCATCGCGCTCAGCGGACTAGTTTGCTTGTGACCGCCACATCCGTTGAGTACCAACATTGCGAACACGGCAACGACCAGTGCCTTTTTGCTAATTTTTCGGACCATTCTCTTCTTCAGTTAGATCGTGCCGAGTGACAAGGCCTCACGATCGGCGAGGAAAGGCATCGGCATCCAGCGCGCCGACAGCAACGCCTCCATCGCATCGCCGGGGACGGGTCTTGACAACAGGAAACCTTGCGCGCGGTGACACCCGTGCTGCATCAAAGTCAATGCGGCGGCAGGTGTCTCGACTCCCTCGGCGACGACTTGCAGACCGAATGCTTCGGCCAGCCCGATGATGGCGCGAACGATGGCCAGGTCGCCGGCGTTGGTCCCCAGGTCGCGCACGAATCCGGCGTCGATCTTCAGCATGTCGACCGGCAGCGACTTCAGGTGTGACAGCACCGCATAACCCGTGCCGAAGTCATCGATGGCCAGCTGCACACCGATCTCTTTGAGCTCCACGAGGGTGTTGAAGGTGGTGTCGATGTCGTGCACGACGGCACGCTCGGTGATTTCCAGGCACACCGACGCGGCGTCGATGCCGAACTCTTCGATCGTGTCGGCGACGCTGCGAACGAAGCCGCGGGTAATCAGCTGGACGGGTGAGACGTTGATGCGCAGGATGGCGCCCTGCCCAACGCCGTTGGCACGCCACCGGCTGAATTCGGCGCAGGCGGTACGCATTACCCAGCGGCCCAGCTCCCCGGCCAGATTGCTCGATTCGGCCACGCCGATGAACGAGTCCGGCAGCAGCAGTCCCCAGATCGGGTGTCGCCAGCGGACCAGCGCTTCGGCGGCCACGACCGCGCCGGTCCACAGGTCGACCTCGGGCAAATAGTGCAGCAGCAGCGCCTCGCTGCCGATATCGCTTTGGAGATGCAGCTCGATGTCGTTGCGGAACGCGCTCTTCAACGACATATCGTCGGTGAACACCGCGATCTGGTTGCCGCCGGCGCGCTTGGCCGTCAGCACCGCCTCGTCGGCCCGGCGCAGCAGGGCGGTGCAGTTATCGCGGTCCGGCATGCCGACCGCCAGCCCGATGCTGACGGTGCGGCTAATCATGTGGCCGCCGATCGCCAGCCGCTCGCACAGCATCCTCGACAAGCGGCGGCCGAACGACTCCGCGGTCTCCGGCGACATCGACTGCTCGGGCACGACGACGAACTCGTCGCCACCGAGCCGGGCGATCATGGCTTGGCTTCCGGCGCAGACCTGAAGGCGTTGCGCGAACACCCGGATGAACCAGTCACCCGCGGTATGACCCAGATAGTCGTTGATCGGCTTCAACCGGTCGAGGTCGAGATACAGCAACGCGACGGGCCCCGGCTTTCCGGCGGCGAGCCGCTCGGACAAGTACGCGACCAGCGCCCGCCGGTTGTACAGGCCGGTCAGATCGTCGTGCTCGGCCAGATAGCGAAGCTTCTCCTCTGCCGCAATACGCGCTTGCAGCTGCGCGAACAGGGCGGCGACCGCCTCGAGAGCATTAATCTCGGCTTGCTTCCACTTGCGGGCGCCGAATTTGACGAATCCGAGCACGCCGGTCGTCATCTCGCCCGAGACCAGCGGTGCAGCTGCCACCGAAGGAGCGGTGGGCTGCTTGGGTCCCGCCAGCCACCGCCACCACGAACGGCGGGGCTGGCCGGGCGATATCACCATCGGTTTCCTGCCCTGCTCGCATTGGGTTAGCAGCGGGTCGGAGCCGGCGAATTGGACAACGGCCTCCGGATCCGGATCCGGAACCTCAATTCGCGGTGGCCACTCCGCAACCAGCACCGAGGCACGGGAAAGCTCGTCGCGGTGCCGCAAGAAGCTGGCGTCCACATCGAATTGCTCGACAAGTTGCGCGAGGACTTTTTGACTCACCTTGGTCGCCGTGGACGCCGTGGCTTCCATCAGCTGAGCGGCAACGGAGGTGACGACCAGGTCCAGGCTGCTGCGTGGCACGGGCTCCTCCGATACGGGGCACATGTCCCAGCTGGGCGCCTGGCCCAATCGGGGGGTCGTCTTCAAGCTTGCCCATTTTCAAGGCACACCAATGCGCACTGGCGAACCCCATCTTTCGCGGCTTGTCTTGGTGGTGTTTTGGCCGGTGGCAGGCCGCGAATTGGCGTTAGCGCAGGGTATCACGCACGAGCCGGCCCAGGCCGGATGTCGACGTGATCGCAACGCGGCCCGGACCTGGGTCCCGCAAACTTTCGCGCCTGGGTGCGTCAACTACGCTGGGTGCTCTTGAAGCGCACCATTAGCGACCTGCTGCACCCGGCTCTGCCGAGCTTGCGATCGCCAGGAAGCACACCGCTGGAGGCACCGAAGATGCCGGTCGCACGCTCGGTCAGACATTGGCTCGCCCCGACCGCGAAGGCTGTCGCACCGCGCTTGTTCTGGCGGCGGAAATACCGCATCCTGCAACGTCTGGGCCAAGCTCGCCCGGACGTGCGGCTGGTTGCGTCGCTGTGCGATGCCAACCGCGTCTCGGTGGACATCGGGGCCGATGTCGGCGAATTCACGATCGCGATGCTCGCGTCGTCGCGATCGGTGATCGCGTTCGAACCACGGCCAGCCCAGGCCCACGATTTGGCGTCGATGTTCGACGCGGTCGGCGTCCCGGTCAGGGTGGAAGCGGTGGCGCTGTCGGACAAGCCTGGAGTGACGACCATGCGAGTGGTGGAGTCGGAGCCGGGCCGCAGCACGATCGACACCGGCAACCTCCTGCGCGACGTGGACGGCGGTTCCGTCCAGAGCATCGACGTGCCAGTCAAGCGCCTCGACGATCTGCACCTGGATGGCGTCGGCCTGATCAAGATAGACGTGGAGGGCCACGAACTGGCCGTGTTGCTTGGCGCCACTGACACACTCGCGCGCAACCAACCAGTGCTTGTGGTGGAAGCCGAAGAACGCCACCACCCGAATGCCGTCGGCGAAATCGCCGATTTGCTGACTGGGCTCGGCTACGCGGGCTACTTCGAGCTCGATGACGCTCGGCGGCCGATAGCGGAATTCGACCCAGCCCAGCATCAAAATCCGGCCCGCATCGGCAGCCACGAGGACGGCCGGGTGGCCCACCGGGACTACGTCAACAACTTCGCTTTCTTCCCCAACGGCGTTTGACCGTCGCACTCGGCCTGGGCCGAGTGATACAGCTCACAATCGCGGCCGGAATTGTCACGCCTTGCCGTCCTGCGGTGTCTCAAGGGCACAGGTCCCGAAACAATAGGAGACAGCAATGACCGAGAGCACTCATGTCGTCATCGTCGGCGGTGGATACGCCGGCACCCTGGCGGCTAATCGCCTGCGGCAGCGGGCGGACATCGAGATCACCCTGGTGAATCCCCGTCCGGTCTTCGTCGAGCGAATCCGCTTGCACCAGCTGGTCGCCGACACCGGCGCCGCAACCGCCGACTACGGCACCCTGCTGGGCGACGGCATCCAACTGGTCGTCGACGCCGTCGAACGGATCGACGCGGCAGCCCGGCGCCTGATGCTGACGTCTGGCACCGCGCTGGATTACGACTACCTGATCTACGCCGTCGGCAGCACGGGCGCGGTGCCCGCCCAGCTATCTGTGGCAGGGGCCGCCGAATTCGCGCACGCGATCTCCGACCTGGAAAGCGCGCAGCGGCTGCGCTACGCGCTGGCCGACCTGCCGCTGGGCGCTCCGGTCACCGTGGTCGGCGGTGGATTGACGGGCATCGAAACGGCGTCGGAGTTGGCCGAGCAGGGCCGCCCGGTGACGCTGGTGTGCGGCGGAACGCTCGGAACGACGCTGAGCAAGCGCGGCCGGCGCTCGGTGGCCAAGCAACTGCGCCAACTCGAGGTCAACATCCTGGAATCGGTAGCCGCGAGCGAGGTCCGCTGGGACAGCGTGGTGCTCAGCGACGACGCGGTGCTGCCCAGCGCGGCGACCGTGTGGACGGCCGGGTTCGCTGTGCCGGATCTGGCCAGCCGCAGCGGGCTGCGCACCGACGAGCTGGGCCGGCTGCTCACCGACGAGACGCTGACCAGTGTCGACGACGATCGCATCGTCGCCGCGGGTGACGCCGCCGCGCCGTCGGGCCAACCGCTGCGGATGAGCTGCCAGGCCGCCGGGCCGTTGGGCGCCCAGGCCGCCAATACCGTGCTCGCCCGGATCGCCGGAGACACCCCCGCGGCGCTGAACCAGGCGTTCGTCGGGCAGTGCATCAGCATCGGCCGCACCGGCGGCACGCTGCAGTTCTCGCACACCGACGACAGCCCGGTGAACCTGGCCCTGGGCGGTCGAACCACCGCCGTCATCAAGGAACGAATCTGCCGGGGCACGCTGTGGGGTATCCGGCGCGAGGCGGCGAAGCCCGGCTCGTACTTCTGGTTCAAGGGCGGCAGCCGGGCCCCGCAACAGGCCGACCAGCAGGTCGCGATCCAATGATCGCGACCGGCGAGCACGCGGAACGGTTCACGCTGCTGCGCCCATTGCTGTTCACCATCGCCTACGAAATCCTCGGCTCGGCCACCGAGTCCGACGACGTGTTGCAGGACAGCTATCTGCGGTGGGCCGACGTCGACCTGTCGACGGTGCAGGACACCAAGTCGTATCTGGCCCAGCTGGTGACCCGCCAGGCGCTCAACGCCTTGCGGGCCGGGGCCCGTCGCCGTGAGGAGTACGTCGGGCCGTGGCTGCCCGAGCCGCTGCTGCTCGACGACCAGGACCCGTCAACCGATGTCGTGCTGGCGGAATCGGTTTCGATGGCAATGCTGGTCCTGCTGGAAACGCTGAGCCCCGACGAACGGGCGGTCTTCGTGCTGCGCGAGGTGTTCGGTTTCGACTACGGCGAGATTGCCGACGCGGTGGGCAAACCGGCGCCGACGGTCCGCCAGGTCGCACACCGGGCCCGCGAGCATGTACGGGCGCGCCGCAAGCGCTTCGACACTGTGGACCCGGAGCGCAACGCCGCGATCACCGCGCAGTTTCTGGCCACCGCGGCCAGCGGCGACGTGGATGCGCTGATGGCGATGCTCGCGCCGGACGCCAGCTGGATGGCCGACAGCGGCGGCAAGGTGTCCGCGGCGCGGCGGCCCGTGGTCGGCGCCGACAAGGTGGCCAGGGCCATCGCCGGGCTGATGCGCAGGGCCGCAGCGGCGCTGCGCGTGGAAATGGTGACCTGCAACAGCGCCCCGGCCGTGTTGCTCTACCTCGGCGACCAGCTCGAGGGCGTCATCACGTTAGAGATCGCCGGCGACAAGATCACCAACTTCTACGTGATGCGCAACCCCGACAAGCTGGCCGCCCTGGCGACCGCCCGCGACATCAGCCGCGGTTAATCGACGCCAACCCTGGGGTGCGAAAATTCACCCTTCTGTCAAGCTAGGGCAGTGCGAATTGACCGGCTCGGCAACCTCGGCGAGGCACCACGCGTGCTGCGCGCGATCGGTGATGCCACCGGCCGGCTGAGTCTGCCACCGCCCGCCGCCCTGACCGGCGAATGGTTCGGCGCGCTGGCGGTGATCGCGCCGAGTCTGGCGGTACGCCCGGTGGAGGTAGCGGACGCTTTCGCGGTCCAGCTGCACTCGCAGACCTCCCAGTCCCCCGTGGTGGGCGGCGGCTGGTTCGGCTACCTGTCGTATCCGGACGCCGGCGCCGACGGGCGGGGGCACCGGATCCCCGAGGCCGCCGGCGGCTGGACGGACTGCGTGCTGCGCCGCGACCGGGACGGGCAGTGGTGGTACGAAAGCCTCTCCGGGGCGCCGATGCCGCAGTGGCTGACCGCCGCGCTGACGGCGGCACCGGGGCGGGTGCGCGATTGCCGGATCGACTGGGATGTGGCCGACCGGGCGGCGCACCGCGGCGCGGTGCTGGCCTGCCTGGAGGCGATTCGTGCGGGCGAGGTCTACCAGGCCTGCGTCTGCACCCGGTTCACCGGAACGGTCACCGGGGCCCCGCTGGCCTTCTTCATCGACGGCATCGCGCGCACGTCGCCCGCCCGCGCCGCCTATCTCGCCGGCCCGTGGGGTGCGGTCGCATCGCTGTCCCCGGAGCTGTTCCTGCGCCGTCACGGCGCGGTCGTGATGTCGAGTCCGATCAAGGGGACGCTGCCCGCCGACGCCTGGCCGTCGGCGTTGCGCGCCTCGCCAAAAGAGGTGGCCGAGAACATCATGATCGTCGACCTGGTTCGCAATGACCTCGGCCGGGTGGCGGTCACCGGCACGGTCAAAGTGCCCGAGCTGCTGGTCGTGCGGCGCGCGCCGGGCGTGTGGCATTTGGTGTCGACGGTGTCGGCGCAGGTGCCGGTCGAGCTGCCCACCTCGGCACTGCTGGATGCCGCCTTCCCGCCCGCCTCCGTCACCGGAACCCCCAAACACCGTGCCCGCCAATTGATTTCGCAATGGGAATCACACCATCGCGGAATATATTGCGGCACTGTCGGGTTGGCGTCGCCGATCGCCGGATGCGAGCTCAATGTCACGATCCGCACCGTGGAGTTCGACGCCGCCGGCGGCGCCGTGCTGGGCGTCGGCGGCGGGATCACCGCCGATTCCGACCCCGATGCCGAATGGGCGGAATGCCTGCACAAGGCCGCTCCCGTCGTCGGGCTGCCGTGCGCCGCGCCCGCCGCTGGGGTCGGTTGAAGGTGGGTTAATCCTCGCCGCGGGACCGCAGCACCGCGTCGTACAGCTGGCGCGAGCGCACGCCGGGATGGGCCGCGGCCACCTCGGTGCAGGCGTCCTTGACGCGAACCCCCTCGGCGACGAGCTCGTGCACCCGGGCCACCAGCGATGGCACATCGGCGGGCGGGCTCGCGCCGGCCAGCACGACCGTGATTTCGCCGAGCACGCCGTCGGCCGCCCACGCCGCGAGTTCCTCGAGCGATCCGCGCACCACTTCCTCGTGCACCTTGGTCAGCTCCCGGCAGATCACCGCCGGGCGGGAACCGCCGAGCTGCTCGACGGCATCGAGCAGACACGCCGCCAGCCGGCGCGGCGACTCGAAGAACACGCAGGTGCGCCGTTCGTCGGCCAGCGAGGCCAGCCAGGTTTTGCGCGCCCCGCTTTTGCGGGGGGCGAAACCCTCGAAGCAGAACTTCTCCGACGGCAGACCGGACACGGCCAGCGCGGTGGTCACCGCGGACGGTCCGGGTAAGCACGTCACCGGGACACCGGCCTGCACGCACGCCACGACCATCCGGTAGCCGGGGTCGCTGATCAGCGGCATTCCGGCGTCACTGACCACCAGCACCGTCGCACCGGCTGTGATCTCGTCGACCAGTGCGGGCACCCGCGCCGCTTCGACCTGATCGAACATGCTGACCACCCGGCCGGCGATGGCAACGCCAAGGGCTTTCGCCAGCGTTCGCACCCGCCGGGTGTCCTCGGCCGCCACCACATCGGCCTCGCCCAGCGCCGCGATCAGCCGCGGCGAGGCGTCCAACGGCTGGCCCAGCGGGGTCGCACCGAGCAATAGGCGACCGTGGGACATGACGGACAGCCTACGATCGACACCGATGTCCGCCCCGCCCAGCGAAGCCTCCTTGAACGTGGAGGGTGCCGTGCAGGAGCGCGTCGTCCCCGTCGTCAGTCCGGGGCCATTGGTTCCGGTCGCGGATTTCGGGCCGCTCGACCACATCCGCGGCTGGGTGGTCACCGGCATCATCACCCTGCTGGCAGCAATCACCCGGTTCGTCAACCTGGGCTCGCCGACCGACGCCGGCACCCCCATCTTCGACGAGAAGCACTACGCGCCGCAGGCCTGGCAGGTGCTGAACAACCACGGGGTGGAGGACAACCCCGGGTTCGGTTTGGTGGTCCACCCGCCCATCGGCAAGCAACTGATCGCGATCGGCGAGGCGATCTTCGGCTACGACGGCGTGGGTTGGCGGTTCACCGGCGCGCTGCTCGGCGTGGTGATGGTGACGCTGGTGATGCGGATCGTGCGGCGGATCAGCCGCTCGACGCTGGTAGGCGCGATCGCCGGCGTGCTGTGCATCTGCGACGGCGTCAGCTTCGTCGCCTCGCGCACCGCGCTGCTCGACGGCTTGCTCACCTTCTTCGTGGTGGCGGCGTTCGGCGCGCTGATCGTCGACCGCGACGAGGTTCGCCGGCGAATGCACATCGCGCTGCGGGAAGGCCGCAACGCCGACACGGTGTGGGGTCCGCGGCTGGGTGTGCGCTGGTGGCGCTTTTTAGCAGGTGTCCTGCTCGGATTGGCTTGCGGGACAAAGTGGTCCGGCCTCTACTTCGTGGTGTTCTTCGGCGCGATGTCGCTGGCGTTCGACGTGGCCGCCCGGCGGCAGTATCAGGTGACCAGGCCGTGGCTGGGCACGTTGCGGCGCGACCTGGTCCCCACCGGCTACGCGCTGGGCCTGATCCCGATCGCGGTGTACCTGGCCAGCTATGCGCCCTGGTTTGCGTCCGAGACCGCGATCGACCGGCATGAGGTCGGCCAGTCGATCGGCCCGCACAGCGACTTTCCGGTGCCCGACGCGCTGCGCTCGCTGTGGCACTACAGCGCGAAGGCGCTGCAATTCCATGCGGGCCTGACGAATTCGGCGGGCAACTACCACCCGTGGGAATCCAAGCCGTGGAGCTGGCCGATGTCGTTGCGGCCGGTGCTGTACGCGATCGATCAGCAGAACGTCAGCGGCTGCGGCGCGCAATCGTGCGTCAAGGCGGTGATGCTGGTCGGCACGCCGGCGATGTGGTGGCTGGCGGTGCCGGTGCTGCTCTATGCCTGCTGGCGTGCGTTCGTCCGGCGGGACTGGCGCTACGCGGTGATCCTGGTCGGCTACTGCGCCGGGTGGCTGCCGTGGTTCGCCGACATCGACCGGCAGATGTACTTCTTCTACGCGGCCACGATGGCGCCGTTCCTGGTGATGGGGATCGCGCTGATCGGCGGCGACATTCTCTACCGCCCCCCTAGCCAGACCGCGGAGCGCCGAACGCTGGGACTGATCGTCGTGAGCGCGTACGTCGCTTTGGTGGTGACCAATTTTGCCTGGCTGTTCCCGGTGCTCACCGGTCTGCCGATCTCGCAGCAGACCTGGGACATGGAGATCTGGCTGCCCAGCTGGCGGTAGTTGAGGAGCACCGGCGCCGTTCGCCGCGAAAGTGCAACTACCAACGGCACTACTCGGGAAACGCGTCGCCAGTTGCACTTTCGCGCAGAAACTACAGCGCGTCGCGGGCGACCGGGCAGGACATGCACCGCGGCCCGCCGCGGCCGGTGCCCAATTCGGACCCCGCGATCGTCAACACCTCGATGCCCGCGTCCTGCAGCCGGGTGTTGGTCTGCACGTTGCGCTCGTAGGCGACGACGACGCCGGGCGCCAGCGCCAGCGTGTTGTTGCCGTCGTCCCACTGCTCACGCTCGGCGATGACGGGGTCGAGACCGGTGTCGATGACGCGCAGCTTGTCGATCGCCATCGCCTTGGCGGCGGCTTCCAAGAACGGCGCCTCGTCGCCGATGTTCACCCCGTCTTGGGTGCGCTGAATCGTGAACGCCGAAAGCTTGTCGACGACGTTCGCGTACATGACGACGGTATCGGTGTCGACCATCGTGCACACCGTGTCCAGGTGCATCTGCGCACGCCGCTGCGCGATCGGAACGGCGAGCACCGTGTGCGCCAGATCGTCGTCAAAGAGGCTGCGCGCCAACGCTTCCGCTCCGGCAGGGGTGGTGCGCTCCCCTACCCCGACCGCGACCACTCCGGGGGAAAGCAGCAGCACGTCGCCACCCTCGACGGGCGCGGTGCGCGATTCGTAGGCCCGCCGCACCCCGGTGAACCGCGGGTGATGGGCATAGATGAGGTCGGTCAGCGACGCCTCGCGAACCCGGGCCCGCAACGCCAGCGACGGGATCACCACCCGCGGGCCGATCCAGATCGACGAGTCCCTGGTGAACACCAGGTTCGGCAGTGGGTCGATGACGAAATCCGCACCGTGATGCATACGAAGCACCAGCGACACGTCGGTCCGGGTATCCGGTGGCAGCTCGTTGAACGTCATGCCGGCCATCAGGACGTGCGCCAGCCTGGTCGGGTCCAGACCACGCAGGTACGCCGAAAGCTCTTGCGCCAGCGGCACTCCCAACCGGCGTGCATTGACGGCGGCGGCAACCCCCTGCATCCGGGCGGCCCCGCTGTGGTGCAGCGCCTCAGCCAGCAGGTCCGACAGCAGCAGCACTTCCACCCCGCGGGAACGCAGCAACCCGGCGAACTGGTCGTGCTCTTCCTGCGCACGAGCGACCCACGGCAGCCCGTCGAAGAGCAGCTGGTCATTGTTGCCCGGGTTGAGCCGCCGGAGCTCGGCGCCGGGGCGGTGCAGGATCGCTACCCGCAGCGCGCCCACCTCGGAATTGGTGCCCAGCTCAATAACACCCACAGTTAAACCGTAGCCGCGCCGATCATGGTCGTCGCGTCACACCCGAGGCGCGCTGGTGACCCGGCGAGTCCCGATCAGTCGAACAGATGTGCGATAGGCTGAGTGATGTGGGGACCGCGGTACAGGGCTCGCTGTTCGAACACACCGAGCGACGACACCTCGGCGACGGTGCCTTTATCGAGATCCGCGCCGGCTGGCTCAGCGACGACCCTTCCGGTGCTCAAGATCTGCTCGACGCGCTGTTGTCCACGGTGCCGTGGCGGGCCGAGCGCCGCCAAATGTACGAGCGGGTGGTCGACGTGCCGCGGCTGGTGAGCTTTCACGACCTGACCGTCGAGGAGCCGCCCCACCCGCTGCTGGCGCGGCTGCGTCGGCGGCTCAACGACATTTACGCGGGCGAGCTCGGCGAGCCCTTTACCACGATCGGCTTGTGCTGTTACCGCGACGGTTCCGACAGCGTCGCGTGGCACGGCGACACGATTGGCCGCAGCAGCTCCGAGGACACCATGGTGGCGATCATCAGCCTCGGCGCCACCCGGACCTTCGCGATGAGGCGGCGCGGCGGCGGGCCGTCGTTGCGGCTGCCGCAGGCGCACGGCGACCTGCTGGTGATGGGCGGATCCTGCCAACGCACCTGGGAGCACGCCGTTCCCAAGACGTTGCGGCGGGCCGGCCCGCGCGTCAGCATCCAGTTCCGGCCGCGCGACGTGCGCTGAGCGTCAGCCGCGGATCGCGGCCACCGCTTTGACGAGCAAGTCGCGCGCACGCTGCGTGTCGACCTTGGCGACCGGCTGGTCCGCGACGACGAGCGGATTGGCGATCACGATCACCTGGTAGTCGCCGAACTGCGCGGAGTAGTCGTATAGCTCGCCGGTTCGGGTACCACCGGCCAGCACCGCTTGCAGGACGCGGTGCACGCCGAACGTGTGCGTCCCGTCGATGCGCGGCGCGTCGATGACCTCCAGGCCGCCGCGCACCTGGCCGCCCGAGAACGCGACCTTGTCGCAGTCCTTGCCGGGGTCGTTCGTCGGCAGCGGCTTGGAGGTCTCCACCGCGATGACGACGTACCGGTTGCCGTTGCCCTCGGCGGATACCGCGGCCATGTTGCCCTGCACATCCGGCGGCATGTCCGGCCCGGACGCCAATTTCGCGCAGTTGGCCGGATCGAACTTCAACCCTTCGGGCAGCTTGCGGGCGGACAGCAGTTTGGGATCGATCGCGCGTTCCGAAATGTCGGTGACTTTGAACTCGGGTCCAAAGTTCGACTTGATCTGGGCGACCTTGGCGATGTCGGCGTTTGTCGCGGTGGTGGTATTCGATGAGCAACCGGCGAGCACCCACACCGCTGCGATGACGCACACCAGCTTGGACACCGTGGCTAATCTACCCAAAGCCAGACGTTCAGCTGCGCAACGTGGACACCGTTTTGGCGAGCAGATCGGCGGCGAATTGCGGCGGCAGCGCCGGCAGCGCGGACCCCGGATCGGTGGTCAGCGTGGTGAACGCGTAGTAGTTGCCCAGGTATGCGATGAATGTATATGCCCGCGAATCGATTTCGGTGCCAGACTCGACGGATGATTTGATGTCGGCGACCATGGCGACGGTTTCGGCACCGTCGATATGCGGGGCGTCGGTCAGCCGGACCATGGCCGTGGTGTGCGCGTCGGTCATCGCGAACTGGCCGCAGGCGTCGACGACATCCTGGTCCAGGTCGACGGGGTCTGGCAAAGCCACCACCACGGCATTGATGACGCCGCCCTGACCCGAGGCGGACAGGCCCTGCGCGGATTGGTCGTGCCCCTTGCCCGGATCGGCGAGCGCGGCGCATGCCGTCGGCTTGGATGTCACATCGGCGTCGAGACCCCAGATCACCCGGGGCGAGGCCGCGCTGGGGATGCCGCTGGTGACCTCGTAGTTGGGCGGCAAGTCGCGAACGACCCGCTTGATGTTGGCGGGGTTGACAGCGGTGCCATGCGCCGACGGTGACGGCGAGACCGAAGGTCGATGTGACGGCGGGTGGCTGCATCCGGCCATCAACACCGCGAGCAACGCGCCAATCCAGAACGGCCGCATGCCCGTTGATATCACGAGACGCCGGATCAGCCGAGCGCCTCGATCACCTGACGGGCGACGCGTTTGATCTCGTCGGCCATCTCGCGCTTGATACCCAGGTCGCGCCGGCGCGGCACATCGATGACGGTGGTGATGACCCCGACGTCCTCACGCTGCCATACCGCGCCATAGCGGTCCATGATCGTGCGCATCGGCAGATTGTCGGAAAGCATTCGCGCGGAGAATCGTTCGACTCCGTCGACCTTGGCGGCGATCGACAGCGCACCGATCAGAAAGCTCCCGATCCCCCGGCCCTGATAGGCATCGGCGACGATGAACGCGATCTCGGCGACCGTCGGATCCTTTTCGTCGCGAACAAAACGCGCGTCGGCCACCGGGTCGGTGCCGTCGGTCACCACCCACACGAAGTGGTCGACATAGTCCACCTCGGACAGGTAGTGCATCAATGCCGCCGACGGCAATCGGGCCGTCATGAACCGCCGATACAGCGTCTCGCTGGAGAACTGGATATGACCGCCCACGGTCCGCTCGTCGTCGCCGGGCAGCACCGGGCGCAGCAGCAGGTGGGTGCCGTCGCGCACCCGAATCGGAATCGGCGTGACGAAGGCGGCCAGACGCTGGCGCACCGTCCGCACCAGCCGGGGCATGATGCCCGGGATCTGCACCAGCCGGGTGAACGCATCGTTGTCGCCGGTCCATCCGGTCAACGGCTCGACCGTGGTGACCGTCGCGATCCGGGGGCTGTTGCGGAGCAGGGCGATCTCTCCGATCAGCGCGCCGGCGCTGGTCTCGCCAATGGCCACGTCGCCGTCGACACCGACGTGCCTGATCTCGGCGGTACCCGAGGAGATGAGCAGGAACGAAACGGCCTGCTCCCCCTGCTGCATCAAAACCTGGCCGGCCGCGGCGCGCAGCGGCTGCAGGCTGGCCGCCAACGGCTCCAAGTCTTCGATGGCGCATCCCTCGAAGATGTCCATCGCGGCGAGTTCTTCCGCCCGCGCGCCGATCAATTCGGCCACGGCCATATCCCACGGATCCCCGAGTTTCGGCACGGGACTCGCGGTGCCCGCACAGCCATGAACTCGCCGCCCTGCTCTCGTCCCACCCGCGACAGGCGCACAGCCCATATTGCGGTCCGACCTCGCTTAGGTTATGGCGTTCGCTGCTCGGGCGGCAATAACGGCGGGTAGGCGAGAATTGAGAAGCCGCCCCGGCACGGTGGTTGACTTGCCGAATCGTTAGAACTGACGGTTGCTAACGTCGAGTCAGATATGGATGGCGACAAGCGATTTTATTAATCCGGCGAATCGTTCGTACCAGATCACGGATGATGGGAAATATCGCCGCATCTGCGAAATACCGATCAGATCAATCTCGTCAACCTGATCCTGCGCCTCCGCGCGAGTATGGGTCCGAATATGTCCACGGTTCCAGCGCATCGATATTTGTACCCGCGCTTCGTAGGGTAACCATTGCAAGCCGGGGAAGAGCCAGTGCGGCTCAATCGGAAAATACCGGTAGGGCGTTTGCACCCAATGGCGGTCGGCGAGCGAGTGAATGTTATCGACCAGTCGTTGACGCCTCACATGGCCGCCGACATGCTCGAGTACTGAATTAGAGAAGACAAGGTCAAAGTGTTCGCGCGCAACTGATTTCGGCAAGTCGCAGGCATCCCCTTGGATTGCGGTGATCTCAGGACTCCACGACTCCAGCGCTTCTAAGTTCACGGTGGTGAGTTCCTTCGGCCGCACGGGAGCGAGTAGCCACGACTCCGGCGTCCCACCGAGGTCCAGCACTCTCATTTCGGAGAACGATGAGAAAGTCTCGATCAGGTGCTGCCATCGTCGAGCGCGGGCACGTCCGGACAACGACCGCCCCGAGTTAACGTCCGTCACAATGTCCCGCAACCAGTTCGACATTTACATCCAATCTTTGCCGTCGTAGAGAATCTCGCTTTCGAGCGTCATCTCGTGAGTGGTCTTGAGGTCCACCGCTTCGATAACCACCCGGCGATCGGTACATCGGTGCCGCCTCCGGCGAACGATATCCGCAGCGCCGCGCCGGCGCGGATTCGTGGGCGTGTCATCCAGAGTCACTTCCGACGTGATTGGCTGCGCTGACCGACGCGAGCCTAACAGGCTAACCAGCAGGTTTGGCCGATCTTGGGCCCGGTTCCCGGGGCTTACGAGTAGGGGTTCGCCGGCGCGGCAATGGGCGTGACCGAGATGGCCCGCAGCGTCGGGATCGGCGGCGTGTGGGGTTGCCGCTCGGCGGGAGTCACCACGCCCTCCACCCGCAACCAGGTGTTGTCCGCAAACCGGAAAGTGCCGGCGCCGTCACGGTCGCGCAGATGGATCCGGGCCAGCTGGGCGTCGGCGGCGCAACAGATGATGACGATGCGGGCCAGGTCGATGCCGCCTGGTTCGTTGAGGGCGAAGCCGTTGACCGTGATCAGCCGGTTGTTCAGCGATCCCGTGGTGTCGTTGGCCGCCCGCATCATCACGTCCGGCAGCGAGACCTCCGGCGCCCGCCCCGGCGGTAACGGCGGGAATGCCTGGCGCAGCACGTCATTGGAGACGTTTGTGACCGATCCCGTCGCGGCCTGGGGCCGCAGCGCCGGGGGCGTCACAAAGATCAGCACCACGATGGGCACGGCGAGCAACCACACCACGCCGCCGCGGTGGGCATGCCCGTCCTCGGCATCGCGGTCCGGCGTGCCCCGGCGGATGTCGGAGACGATGGCCACCAGCGCGAGTCCGATCAGCAGCGCGGCGGTGAGCACCAGCCACGGCAACAGCGTGGGCTTGACGTAGCGGGTGAACACACCGGTCGCCACGATCAGCCCGATGCTCAGCCCGACCAGCAGCAGGATCGTGTTCTCGGTTTCGCGCTTCATCGAGCACCGCCCAGCAGCAGCACGCCGACCGCGGTGGCCACCGCGGTGGCGACGACCAACGTCGCGGGGGCGAAGCGGGTGGCGAATGCCCGGCCGAATATGCCGGACTGCATCGCCAGCAGCTTGACGTCGACGGCGGGCCCAACCACCAGGAACACCAGCCGCGGGACGAGGGGAACCATCGTCAGGCTGGACGCCACGAACGCGTCGGCCTCCGAGCACACGGCCAGCGTCACCGCCAGCGCCGCCATGGCGACGACGCCGAGAATCAGGTGCGCGCCGACGTGTTCGAAGATCCACGGCGGCACCAGAACGTGTAGTGCCGCCGCCGCGGCCGCTCCCACCACGAGGTAGGCCGCGGCCTGCAGAAAGTCGTGCCGAGCCACATCGCAGAACACCAGCCATTTGGACTGCGTCCCTGGGCCGTGCGACTCGCGCGGCGGGAGTCGACGGGTGATCCACTCGGTGCGGCCCCACCGCGACCAGGCCCAGCCCATCACCACCGCGGTCAGCAGCGACGCGGCGACCCTGGCGATGACCATCTTCGGCTGACCCGGGAACGCGACGGCCGTCGCGACCACCACGACCGGGTTGATGGCCGGCGCCGCGAGCATGAACGTCAAGGCCGCCGCTCCGGCCGCCCCGCCGTCGCCGAACAGCCGGCGCGCCACCGGCACCGAGCCGCACTCGCATCCGGGCAGCGCGGCCCCGGCCACGCCGGCTGCGAGCACCGCCGCCGCGGGGCGGCGCGGCAGCCAGCGCACCAAGCGCTCGGGCGGCACGAACACCGCGATCAATCCGCTGACCACCACGCCTAAGCCCAGGAAGGGCAGCGCCTGGACGAAGACCCCGCAGAACACCGTGCCCGCGGTGGCCAACGCGGTGCTGTTCGCCACGACGGCACGCAGCCACGTCCCGAAAATGGCGAAGCCCACCAAGCCGAAGACCAGGACTTCCATGGACCCGAAACGCGGTCGGCGCTCGGCCCTCATCTAACCCACCCGGCCTGGAATCTCATGACAGCTGATGAAAATGATTATCACTATGGTGGGACCGGCGCCCGCACCCGGGCCACCGGCACGGCGGCGCGGTCCACTAGCGTGCAACGCAATGAGCCAGGATCCGGTCGAGTTGACCCGTGGCCTGATGAGCCAGTCCGCCGAGCTCCGACACGGTTTCCTCGACGTGTTGGGCGCATCGACGAGCGCGCCGGTTCCGACGGTCGCGCAGCGCGCCATGAACAGCCCGTTCGTCGCGACGGTCTACGAACGGCTGTGGCGGCCGACCGCCTTTTACGTCGCCAGCGGCCTCACCCATCGGGCCGAACAGCGGCGCGCGGCGTCGGCGCTGCGTCTGTCGAACGCTCCCAGGTTGCTCGATGTTGCTTGTGGCCCAGGCAATTTCACCGCTCCCCTGGCCGCTGAACTGCCCGACGGCGGCCTGGCGGTCGGGTTCGACATCTCCGAGTCGATGCTGGCACGTGCCATCGCCGACAACAGCGGGCCGCGGACGTGCTATGTCCGCGGTGATGCCCGCATGTTGCCGTTCGACGACGAAACATTCGACGCTGTCTGCTGTTTCGGGGCGCTGTACCTGATGCCCGAACCGTTCCGCGTCGCGGGCGAGATGATGCGGGTGCTCAAACCCGGGGGCCGGATCGCGATCCTGACCAGTTATGCCCCTGACGTGGCGCCGCTGCGGCAGCTGATGGCGGCAACCGCAAGCACGATAGGGCTCACGATGTTCGGCCGACGCGACTTCGTCGACCTGTTCGCGTCTGCCGGGCTCGTCGACATCGAACAACAGCGGCAGCGCGCGGTGCAGTTCATAGTCGCCGCAAAGCCGGGTGCGACGGGCTAGGACGCAGCCTTGGCCACGCCGAGGATCCGGACGACCGGCGTGCCCTCTTCACATTCCAGGACCCAGGGATCGCCGCCGTTGACGGGCTCGGAGGTGAGCTTGAACGTAGTGGGCGACCCGACGCGCCGCGACATCTGCGTGCACTCGACCTGGAACAGCCGGTAGTCGCCGCCTTCGTGAACAGCCAGCGAGAAGCCCGGCTGGACGGACTCGACCGGCACCTTCTGCAGGTAGTAGTTGGTACTCATCCCCCTGACATTAGAGCCGAGACCGTACCTAATCCGGCGCCGAAACGCAGTCTTATCAAAAGTTCAGCTAAATTTTTCCGACCCCGTCAGACTCGGGGCGCTTGACGGCCTAAGCCGTCGTATCGGTCGCGCCGAGACGCAAGTGCTCGACGTGGTAAACGGCCTCGTCGAGCAGTTGAGCGACGTGATTGTCGTAGAGGCGGTAGACGATGTTGCGGCCGTTGCGGTCACCGGCAACGAGTCCGAGCGCGCGGAGCAGTCGCAGCTGGTGAGACACCGCCGGCTGCTCCATCCCGACCGCGGTGGACAACTCGCCGACCGAGCACGGGGATTGCCGCAGCCGGGTCAGGATCATCAACCGATTGGGTGACGCCAGAGCCTGTAGCGTCTCGGCGATTTTGACGGCGGATACCGAGTCGAGGGTGGCCGGTGGCGTGACCCTGCCGTCGACCCCGTGTCCCATCTCTCAATTGAAGCACGCACCCACAAACTGATATGACATATGTAGAGCTTTACATGTATACATGTAGCGACGTGATTATCGACGGAGGGGATGGTGCGGCTTCGATGAGTAGCGCCACCATGCAGCCGACGCGCACGCCGTTGATACCGAGGCCCGCGGGCCTGTGGTCAGTCGCATCGGTCCGGCGGGCGACCGTCGCCCTCGTCCTGTTCCTGGCCGGACTCGCGGCTCAATTACTTGACGCCCCCTGGTGGAGTTGGTGGGTTTTCTACCTGGCCTGCTACGCCACCGGCGGCTGGGCCCCGGCCTGGGAAGGCTTGCAAGCGTTACGCTCTCGCACGCTTGACGTCGACCTGCTCATGGTCGTCGCCGCCATTGGCGCGGCGGGCATCGGCCAGATATTCGATGGTGCCCTGTTGATCGTCATTTTCGCCACGTCCGGCGCATTGGAAGACTCGGCGACCAAGCGCACCGAGGATTCGGTCAAGGGGTTGCTTGACCTCGCACCCGATCGCGCTGTCCGCATCGACTCCGACGGCATCGAAGAATCGGTCAACGCCCAAGACCTTTGCATCGGCGACCTCGTCAGCGTGCGCCCCGGTGAACACGTCTCGGCGGACGGTGTCGTCGTCGACGGCGCCTCCGATGTCGATCAATCGTCGGTGACCGGAGAGCCCATGCCGGTCGGCAAGTCCGTCGGTGACGAGGTGTTTGCGGGCACGCTCAATGGCGCTGGGGCACTGCGCATTCGCGTCATCAAAGACCCGTCCGACACCGTCGTCGCCCGCATTGTTGCCCTCGTCGCCCAGGCATCGGCCACCAAAGCCAAGACGCAACTGTTCATCGAGAAGGTCGAGCAACGCTATTCCGTCGGTGTTGTCGTGGCGACCCTGGCCCTGTTCGCGCTCCCCCTGGTTCTCGGTGCCGAACTACAGTCCACATTGCTTCGGGCGATGACGTTCATGATCGTGGCGTCGCCGTGCGCCGTGGTGTTGGCGACCATGCCGCCGCTGCTCTCGGCGATCGCCAACGCGGGACGGTGCGGTGTCCTGGTCAAGTCGGCGGTCGCGATGGAACACCTTGCGGACATCACTCAAGTGACCATCGACAAGACCGGCACCCTGACGACGGGAACGCCGCAACTCACCGGCATCGCAGCGATAGACGACCGATACTCCGACGACGACGTGCTGCGGATCGCAGCCAGCGCAGAGCAATTCAGCGAGCACCCACTCGGGCGTGCGGTCGTCGCCGCCGCCCGGGCACGCGGACTCGCTTTTCCGGAAGCGGCCGATTTTCAGGCGCTTCCCGGGCGCGGCGTGCGCGCGCGGGTCGCCGGCCAGACGATCGAGGTACTGAGCCCGCGCGCATTTCACCGCAATCCGCCCGCCGCGCGCAGCCTCGAAAGCCAGGGCACTACCGCCGTTCTCGTCATCGTCGACGCGGCGCCGGTCGGTGTCCTCGGACTGGACGACACCGTGCGCGAGGGAACCGACGAGGTGGTCGCCGCGATCGCCGCGATCACGTCCGGCCCGCCGGCCCTGCTGACCGGGGATACCCGGCCGGCAGCAGAACATCTGGCCGCACAGGTCGGGATCACCGATGTCCGAGCCGACCTGCTGCCCGATGACAAAGTCGCCGCCGTGCGCCAGCTGCAGGCCGATGGCCAGCGGGTGTTGTTCGTCGGCGACGGCATCAACGATGCACCCGCCATGGCCGCCGCGCACTGCTCAATTGCCATGGGCCGCAACGGAGCCGACCTGACTTTGGAAACCGCCGACGCCGTCGCCGTCCGAGACGAACTCGCCACAATCCCGGCAGTGGTTGCCCTGTCGCGTCGCGCGCGCCGCGTCGTCATCGCCAATTTGGCTATTGCGGCGACATTCATCACCGCGCTCGTCGTATGGGACTTGCTGGGTCACCTACCGCTGCCCCTGGGCGTCGCGGGCCACGAAGGCTCCACGATCGTCGTCGCGCTGAACGGGTTGCGGCTGCTGGGCGGGCGCGCGTGGGGGTCCGCGATATCGTGTCCACCATGACAAACGCCGTTGGCAGGGTGGCCGGCAAGGTCGCGTTCATCACGGGTGCTGCGCGCGGCCAAGGTCGAGAACACGCCGTCCGCCTCGCCGAGGAAGGCGCCGACATCATTGCCATAGATATGTGTGGCGACGTCGAGGGCGTCAACTATCCGGGAGCGACGGAGGCCGATCTCGACGAAACCGCGGCGCTGGTCAAGAAGTTAGACCGGCGCATCGTGACCGCCAAGGCCGACGTCAGAGACCTCGGTGGTCTTCGCTCGGCGTTGCAGCAGGGAATCGATGAGTTGGGCCGGCCTGATGTAGTGGTGGCCAATGCCGGCATCAGCGGCAGTCCCGCGCCCGCCGCGCTGATTGAAGAAGCTGCCTGGCAGACAATGCTCGACATCAATCTGACCGGTGTCTGGCACACCATCAAGGTGGCGGTGCCGCATATGTCCGACGGCCGCGGCGGATCCATCATCTTGGTGAGCTCCATGTTGGGACTGCGTGGCGGCGGGTACATGGCGCACTACGCCTCGGCAAAGCATGGCGTTGTCGGCTTGATGAACTCGCTTGCGAATGAGCTCGCGCCGCAGTGGATTCGAGTTAATTCGATCCACCCCGGCAACGTGCTGACGCCGATGATCGACAACGAGCAGTTCCACCGCACCCTGCGGCCGGACCTCCCGGAGCCCACCATGGACGACACGGCTGCGGTGATCGGTCACTTCCACATGCTGCCGGTGCCGGTATTCGAGGCGCGCGCCGTCAGCAATGCTGTGCTGTTTCTCGCATCCGACGAGGCGAAGTACATCACCGGGGCGGCACTGCCGGTCGATGCGGGGGCTGTCGCAAAGTTCTAGAGGGCTGGTCTCGGCGCTATTCACCATCGCTTTCAAAAGTCGCCCAATGGCCGGTCGCGGACCACGGCCGCATTAGCTACTATCTACGTATGCACGCAGATAATGCAGCAGCGCCGCTTGCCGAGGATCAGGTCAGCCTGATCGTCGAAATCTTCCGAATGTTGGCTGACCCCACCCGCATTCGGGTGTTGTGGGCGCTGACCGAGGGCGAGTCGTCGGTCAACGACCTCGCCGAAAAGGTGGACAAGCCCGCACCTTCGGTTTCCCAGCACCTGGCCAAGCTGCGAATGGCGCGGCTGGTCCGCACCCGCCGAGCCGGCACCACGATCTTCTACAGTCTGGAAAACGAGCATGTCCGCCAGTTGGTCATCGATGCGGTGTTCAACGCCGAGCACGCCGGTCCCGGTGTGCCGTCCCACCACCGAGGCGACCCGAACGTGCGGGGCATCACGACCGATCGTCGGCCCCGAAAGGCCAATGCGCGATGACCGATCACGGCCACTCCCACGGACATGATCACGACCACCACCACGCGAAGGGATTGTGGGGCGGGATCAAAGAGACTTTTGCACCGCATTCCCACGACGCCGCAGACAGCTTGGACAGTGAGCTGGAATCCAGCGCCGACGGCATCCGCGCGGTCAAGGTCAGCCTGCTGGTCCTGGGCGCGACGGCCATCGCGCAGATCGTCATCGTGGTCATCTCCGGTTCGATCGCGCTGGCCGCCGACACCATCCACAACTTCTCCGATGCGCTGACCGCCGTGCCGCTGTGGATCGCATTTGCGTTGAGTACCAGGGCCGCGACCCGCCGCTACACCTACGGGTTCGGCCGGGTGGAAGACCTTGCCGGGCTGTTCGTGGTCGCGATGATCACGCTGTCGGCGATCATCGCCGGGTATGAGGCCATTGAGCGGCTGATCAATCCGCGGCCCATCGACCATGTCGGCTGGGTCGCGGTGGCCGGTCTGCTCGGGTTCATCGGGAACGAATGGGTGGCTATTTACCGCATCCGGGTTGGACGCCGGATCGGCTCAGCCGCGCTCACCGCTGACGGTCTGCACGCCCGCACCGATGGCTTTACCTCCCTGGCGGTGCTGGTCGGTGCCGGCGGGGTGGCTTTGGGCTTCCCGCTCGCCGACCCGATCGTCGGTCTGGTGATCACGGCGGCCATCTTGGCCGTGCTTCGCACGGCGGTGCGGGATGTGTTCCGCCGTCTGATGGACGGCGTCGATCCGATGTTCATCGACGCTGCCGAAGCCGCGCTCGCCGTCCGGCCGGGCGTACGTTCGGTGCGCAGCGTGCGAATGCGCTGGATTGGCCACCGGCTGCACGCCGATGCCGAACTCGACATTGACCCCGCGCTGAGCCTGGCGGACGCGCATCGCATCGCGCACGAATCAGAACACGACCTGATTCACGCCGTGCCCAAGCTGACCACCGCGATGATCCACGCCTATCCGGCAGGCGGCACCAACCCGGCCCAGGAACATCGCGACAGCACCGAGTCGCACACTCATCACCACTGACTCGCGGCTCGGCAAGTGTGGCCACCGCCATGCAAGTGCTGAACGCTGTGCCCGCGATCTGTGACGCCCCAACAGGTTTCGCCACCGCCGCCACTCTCCCGGTGATTCGCAGCCACGTCGGATTCGGCAACACGACTGCGGCGGGCACCGAGAGGTGTCCGGAAGGTCGAAATCAGTATCAGATCGGCATCCGATAACCGTAGAACTCGTGGTCTTCGTTGTATCCGCCTTGGCCGAACCCGAGGTGGGCGAAGCTATCCACGAACTCGATCGATTCGATCCACTTGACCTGCTTGAAGCCGATCTCGCGCTCATTTCGCAACCGCAGCGGCGCACCATGGGCTTCGTTTAGCGGCTCGCCATTCATTTCGTAGGCAAGCAGACACGTCGGTTCGTGCATGTGCTGGATCTTGTGGCAGTCGTAGTACCGGCCCTCGGGTGCCCCGCCAGGCCCTTCGGCGAAGGAGTAGAACACCACCCAGCGAGCCGACGGCCGGGGGTGGACGATATCGAGGATGTCCGACATTCGGACACCGCCCCATTTGGCGACACCGGACCACCCTTGAATGCAGTAATGCTGGGTGATTTTTTCGTGTTTCGGCAGGGCGCGAAGTTCGTCGTACGTGAGCGTGACTGGATTCTCGACGAGGCCGTCGATTCGCAGTGAATAGCCCTCCCAGTCGTCGGCCTGCAAACGACGATAATAACTGGAGGTCGGTAGCGTGCCGTTTGGCCAGAGGTAGGGCGAAATGTCTTTCTCAGAATAGGTGGCGTTGGGACGCAGCCGTTCCAACATGTCCTTCAGCCATCCCACCGTCCAGCGACCGACGATCTGGACTACACCGGGGTAGCGGAGCGTGATCGGAGAAGCACTCAACCACAGGCCGGTGATGACAACCATCGCCAGGATGTAAATCAGCAATGGCCAGTAAGATTTTGTGTCGGTGCCCAACACGATGTGGTTCAGATTCCCAACCAGTCCAGTGGTGAACACCATCACCGTGTGGACAAAGATGAAAAACACCATCCACACGAGAATCGCGAAGTGAGCGGTCCGCGCGACCTGGCGATTGAAAACTCCGCGCCCGAAACCGAACCGCGCGGCAACCGCCGGCGCTTGCAATAACCCGGTGAGGAAAGCCAACGGTGCGGCGACGAACACGGTGGTGAAGTAGGCGATAATCTGCAACCCGTTGTAGTTCGTGAAACCCGCGTTTGACGGGAAATCAAGAGACGCGTACTGAACGGCCGTCGAGAGTGCATTGGGAAAAACATTCCATGATCGGGGAACAATCCGCCGCCACTGGCCCGTGGTGAAAAGCAGTACGTAAAAAACAAGGCCATTCAGCAGCCACAAGACATCGAAGCTGAAGTGCCACCACCGCGCCAGCCCGATGGTGTGGCGTATGCCGGGAATGCCCAACCATTTTGGCAGAGCAACCGCATCATCCTTCGCCGTCCACACGTGCGTCGCATCCTCTTGGTCCATGCGGTCCGCCGGAACCGGATCGCGCATTCTGAACCATTCGGTTCCAGGACGGCAGCCCGAATTGAGATACAGCCGTGGATGATCGGCGAGAATCTGTAATCCCGCCCGGATGATGAACATCATGAAGATGATGTTGAACAGGTGCTGCCAACGCAGCCAGGCCGGAAATCCAGAGGTGACGGGCGCCGCATACGTTGTCGACGTTCCCGGATAGGTCTCGAGGAAGTTCTGCATCCAGCCGTACTGACGTAGCTGCTGCGCCAGCGCGATCGCGACAATGAGCCCGGCCACACCGATAGGTATCAGCCACAGAGTATTGACCCAGCGCCGGTTGACCCGGACCGCTGGCACCCGCGCGTATTCCTGTGTGATCCCCCCGGCCCAGTCGTTCAGATCGACGGGGCGCTTGAGAGCGGACGGGCGCCCGCGTTGGTCGAGCAATGACTCCGGGCGGGCGTGGGCGGCCGCACCGCTATCGGGCCGCGGATTCCCAGTCATACTCACCAAGTTACGACTCAGCTCGGGTTTGCGCAGCTGAACGCGCCGGCGTCGTAAGGACGGCTTTGCTTGCTGACGTGTTGAGCCGCCGGTTCGCCTGCACCACAAGGTGTTTGCAGTATTTGAGAAAAACACGAGTACAGTAACTCCGATGGCTGTCCCCTCGTCGAATGAGCGGATGATCGCCGGGGTTGCCGCCGCGGCCGTCTCGCTCGGGGTGGCTGAGCTGGTGGGCATCCCGTTCGGCGCGCGGGCCGATGCGCGTGCCGCGATCGGCTCAGTGGTCGTCGACCTGACACCGGGACCCGTCAAAGAATGGGCGATTCAGACCCTGGGCTCTCTGGACAAAATCTTCTTGGCGATCGTCGTGCTCGCGGTGATCGCAACGATCGCGGCGATCGCCGGAAGCTTCGAAACTCGGCGCCGCCCTGTCGGCAGCGCCGTGATCGCCGCGGCGGGTGTCCTCGGATGCAGCGCAGTGCTGTCGCGGCAGGGCGCGACGTTGCTCGACACGATCCCCACCGTCGCGGGCGCCGTCTGCGGCGTGGCGGCCCTGCGCTTTCTCACCCACCGGTTCTGGCCCTACCCGAAAGACCCTGCCGACGCCGCCGACGACGAGCCGGACGCGCGCAGGCGCACGCTGGTGGTGTTCGGATTGCTCGGATTCGGCGTAGTCAGTGGGGCGGTGGGTGCGGCCATCACGCGATTGGTGCATTCGGTGGCCGCCGACCGCAACGCCGTCACGCTTCCCACACCGCGCGTGCCGGCTCCGCCGATACCCGTCGACGTGCAGCCGAACGGCGTTGCGCTACCGAGCTTTATCACCGCCAACGCCGACTTTTACCGGGTGGACACCGCGCTCAGTGTTCCCCAGCTCAGCCACGGCGACTGGCGGCTGCGCATCCACGGCATGGTGAACCGCGAAGCCACCTACAGCTTCGACGACCTCGCCCACTTCGACGTCGTCGAAATGGTGACCACGTTGACCTGCGTGTCCAATCCCGTTGGCGGAAAGCTGATTTCGACGGGCGTCTGGACAGGCTACCGGGTGGCCGACCTGCTGGCGGCTGCCGGCGTGCACGCGAACGCCGACATGGTGCTCTCGACGTCGATCGACGGATTCACCGCGGGCACGCCGGTGGAGGCCCTCACCGACGGCCGCGAGGCGCTGCTGGCGGTGGGCCTCAACGGTCAGCCGCTGCCGATCGAGCATGGCTACCCGGCCCGGCTGGTGGTACCCGGGCTCTACGGGTACGTGTCCGCCACCAAGTGGGTCGTCGACGTGGAGCTGACTCGTTTCGACAAGGCGAAGGCCTACTGGACGCGGTTCGGCTGGGCAGCGCGGGCGCCCATCAAGACCGAGTCGCGCATTGACGTGCCGAAAGACGGTCAGAAACTGCCGAGGGGATCCGTGGTGTTCGGCGGTGTCGCGTGGGCACAGAATCGTGGGGTGCGGGCCGTGGAGGTCCGCATCGACGACGGCGGGTGGCAGCCCGCCGAACTGGGCGCGAGTTATTCCACCGCGACCTGGAGATTGTGGAGCTTCCCCTGGCAAGCGAAAACCACCGGGAGACATACCATCACGGTGCGCGCCACCGACAACACCGGAGCTACGCAAACCGCAGATCAGGTTGGTAGCGTCCCCGACGGCGCCACCGGCTGGCACACGGTGGAATTCACCGTGGCGGAGACCTAACGGCCTATTTCGACGAGATTTTCCGCCAGCTGAAGACCGCGATCACGATGCCGATCACCACCGTGATCGGGCCGATGATGGACCAGGTTGTGGTGTTGCTCATGGGGCTACCACCAAGCACTCCGAACCCCTGCAGCGCCCAGATCAGACCGAACGCTGCGACGAGCAACCCGACCGCGAATGTGACGACGAATGCCCTACTCATATGGGAATCCTAGGCGCCGCCACGACAATGGGAAGCTTGAGGTTCGCGTGCTTGGCGAAGGAGGACGACGTGACGGGCCCATCCATCAGTCGGCGGCATCAAGTCGGCGATCCGAGCACCCGCTCACTACTGATGACGATCCTTGGTGAGTTCGTGCTGCCGACCGACCAACAAGTCTGGACCGCCACCCTGGTCCGCGCCCTGACCACGCTAGGTGTCGAGGAGGGTGCCGCGCGTCAGGCGCTGGCACGCACAGCCGCCGAGGGATGGCTGTCGTCAAATCGGGTCGGCCGTCGGGCGCGCTGGTTCCTCACCGATGCCGGGCGGCGGCTACTCGTGGAAGGCGCGCACCGCATCTACACGTTCGGATCCGACGAGCCGTCGTGGGATGGCCACTGGCTGGTGGTGCTGGTCTCCATACCCGAATCGATGCGCGTGCTACGCCACAAGCTGCGCGCGCAACTGACCTGGGCCGGATTCGGCTCGCCGTCACCGGGCGTATGGATCTCACCGAGGACAGCGGTAGCTGCGGAAGCCAAAGACATCCTCGACAACCTGGAGTTGTCGCGCACGGCGATGTCGTTTGTCGCCGAGTACGGTGCGCTTGGCAGCGAACGAGATATGGTCAACGCCGCGTGGGATCTGGCCGAAATCGACTGTCGCTACCAGGAATTCATCGCCGAGTTCAGCGAACTCCAACCAGAGACGCCCGACGACGTGTTCGTCGCCCAGATCAGGCTCGTACACGAGTGGCGTCGATTCCCGTTCCTCGATCCCCAGCTTCCACCCGTATTGCTGCCACCGCACTGGAGCGGGACACCTGCGGCCCGGCTCTTTCGGGACCAACACCACCGTTGGCATGAACGCGCCCAGCGCCGGTGGCGCGACTTCGCCGCCGAGGCCGAATAAATCCGCGGTAGATCGTTCTACAAAATCTTTGCGCTAAGCAGTAATACTGTCATATATTGAGACTGCATGCGGCTCCCACCCTTAGGAGGACCGATGGCAGTCGGCATCGATGTCGGACACCACGCCCGCGTCTCCGTGACTGACGTCAACGCGCCGACGGCACCCGACGTCTCGTTCGACACCGATCCCGGCCGGTACCGGCATTGGAAGCTGCGCCTCGACGGCGAGGTGGCGTGGCTGGTGCTCGACGTATCCGAAGACGGCGGATTGCTGCCCGGCTACGAGCTGAAGCTCAACTCGTATGACCTCGGTGTCGACATAGAGCTCTACGACGCAACGCAGCGACTGCGATTCGAGCACCCAGAGGTCAAGACGGTGATCCTCACCAGTGGCAAGGAGAAGGTGTTCTGCGCGGGCGCCAATATCCAGATGCTGGCGGCCTCGACGCACGAATGGAAGGTGAACTTCTGCAAGTTCACCAACGAAACCCGCAACGGCATCGAGGACGCCACCGAGAACTCGGGCCAGACATATCTGGCCGCGGTCAACGGTTCCTGTGCCGGCGGTGGCTACGAACTCGCGCTCGCCTGCGACCACATCCTGCTGGTCGACGACAACTCGTCGGCGGTATCGCTACCCGAGGTGCCGCTACTGGGTGTGCTGCCGGGCACCGGGGGACTCGTCCGCGTCGTCGACAAGCGCCGGGTGCGCAAGGATTTGGCAGACGTGTTCGCCACCCGCTCCGACGGTGTACGCGGCAAGACGGCTACGCAGTGGGGGCTGGTCGACGAGCTGGCGACGCCGCGCCAATTCGATGACGCGGTCCGCCGCCGCGCCACCGAACTCGCCGCGCGCTCACACCGCCCGTCACACGCCCACGGCATCGAACTCGTCGCGCTCAACCGCCAAATCCGGTCCGACAGCATCGTCTACGACGACGTCACCGCCACCATTGATCGGACACATTCGACGGCCACGATCACAATCCATGCACCGATCGCACCCGCACCCGCCGACTTCGACGAAGCCGCCGCACAGGGAGCCGCGTTCTGGCCCCTGGCGCTGACACGGCAGCTCGACGATCTCATCCTGCGGCTGCGGACCAACGAAACGGGCATCGGCATCTGGCTGTTGCAGACCCGGGGCGACATGGCCACCGTCGATGGCTACGAACGTCTGCTACTGCACAATGCTCAAAGCCATTGGCTTGCCAACGAAATCGTGCTGTATTACAAACGGGTGCTCAAGCGGCTGGACGTGACCAGCCGTAGCCTGATCGCCCTGATCGAACCGGGCAGCGCCTACACCGGGATGCTGACCGAGCTGGCCCTGGCTTGCGACCGCCAGTACATGCTCGACGGTCCCCCGCCCGACGACGAGCAGAGCGAGGTGCGCGCGACTATGCGGCTAACGTCCGCCAACTTCGGGGCCTTTCCGATGGGCAACGGCCTGTGCCGCCTGGAATCGCGCTTCTACGGACACAACGATCACTCTGACCCTGTTGCGGGACAAGGAAACAGGCGCCGAACTGAGCGCGGGCCGCGCCGCCGACCTGGGGCTGGTCACCGCCGCCCCCGACGACATCGACTGGCAGGACGAAATCCGGGTCGTCGTCGAGGGTCGCGCGGCGCTGTCACCGGATGCCTGCACCGGCATGGAGGCCAATCACCGCTTCGTCGGCCCCGAAACGGTCGAGACCAAGATCTTCGGCCGGCTATCGGCCTGGCAGAACTGGATCTTTCTCCGGCCCAACGCGTCCGGGCCCGAAGGGGCGCTACGCCGATACGGCACCGGCAAATCGGCCAACTTCGACACGAAGCGGGTATGACGTCGTGACCACATCGATCAACTACGAAGACAAGATCCCCAACAACGTCGACCTGTCCTCGGACCGCAGACTGCAACGCGCCCTCGAGGGATGGCAGCCCAAATTCCTCAATTGGTGGGGCGAGATGGGTCCGGCAGTGCAAACCCAGGGTGTGTACCTGCGCACCGCCGTGGCCGTGGGTCGCGATGGTTGGGCCCACTTCGATCACGTCAGTCTGCCCGACTACCGGTGGGGCATCTTTCTGTCCGAACCCAAGGCCGATCGTCGTATCGCCTTCGGCGAGCACAAAGGTGAGCCGGTCTGGCAGCAGGTACCCGGCGAACACCGCGCCGACCTACAGCGGCTGATCGTGGTGCAGGGCGACACCGAGCCGGCCTCGGTTGAGCAGCAGCGGCTACTGGGCCTGACCGCACCCTCGTTGTATGACCTGCGAAACCTGTTCCAGGTCAATGTCGAAGAGGGCCGGCACCTGTGGGCCATGGTGTACCTGCTGCACGCCTACTTCGGCAGGGAGGGCCGCGAGGAAGCCGAGGCATTGCTCTCCCGCAATTCCGGCAGCCCCGACTCGCCGCGCATCCTGGGCGCGTTCAACGAGACGACCGCCGACTGGCTTGCGTTTTACATGTTCACCTACTTCACCGACCGCGACGGCAAGTATCAGCTCGGCACGTTGAAAGAAAGCGCGTTCGATCCGCTCTCCCGCACATGCGAGTTCATGCTCAAGGAAGAGGCGCACCACATGTTCGTCGGCACGACGGGCGTGGATCGGGTGGTTGCTCGCAGCGCCCAATTGGTGCGCGAGCATGACACCGGCGACATCGGGCCCTTCGGCGGCATTCCGCTCGAGATCATCCAGAAGTACATCAACTTTCACTACAGCGTCTCGCTGGACCTGTTCGGCAGCGAAACCTCCACCAACGCAGCCAATTACTTCACGGTGGGGTTGAAAGGTCGCTGGCAAGAAGAGCGACGAACCGACGATCATCTGCTCGTCAACGCCCACGCCGAGCTCGACCGGCCCACGGCCGGGCGAACGTGGGAAACCGACGAGCTACCCGCGCTGCTGGCGTTGAATCTGGATCTGCGCAGCGAGTACATCAGCGATTGTCACAGCGGAGTCAAGCGGTGGAACAGGATCCTCGCCGACAATGGCATCGACTATCGATTCCAACTGCCCCATGTCGGTTTCAACCGCACCGTCGGCGCCTACGCAGGCCACCACGTCACCCCGACCGGCTCCATCGTGGAGGGCTCCTCGTGGGAGGAAGCGAAGGCAAACTGGTTGCCCACGAACGACGACCTATCCTTCGTGCGCTCGCTCATGCAGCCCGTGTATGAGCCGGGCAAAATCGCAGGCTGGGTCGCACCACCTACCCAGGGCATCAACGACAAGCCGTTCGACTTCGAATATGTCTATCTTGCCTGAACATTCGGCTACGGCCGTTTCCTCGATCACCCCCGACAAACCGATGTTCAATGCCGCGGATTATCTCGTCGATCGGCACCTGCGTGAAGGACGAGGCGCGCGCAGCGCGGTCGTCGGGTCGACCCGCACGCTGAGCTATCAGGACCTGGCCGAGGAGGTGCACCGCGTCGCCGGCGGGCTGCGGAATCTGGGCGTGCGACGCGAAGACCGGGTCATGCTGTGCATGGCCGACGACATCGAACTGCTGACCGGCATCCTGGCAGCGATGTATCTGGGCGCCGTGGCCATTCCGGTTTCCACCATGCTGTCCGGAACGGAGCTGGGCAAGTTGGTCGCCGATTCGCGTGCTCGAATAGTGTGCGCTTCAACGGAGTTCGCCGCCGAGATTGTTGCGGCGATCACCATGGCCCCCTATGTCGCCGACGTGGTCTTCGACGGTAAGCCCGATATCGATGGCCTCCCCCGCGCCGCCGTGCACCGCTGGGACTCGGTCAGATCAGCCGATCCCGTCGTCACGGCATGCGACACGGATGACGAGACGCCCGCACTGTGGCTCTACACATCGGGCACGACGGGCATGCCCAAAGCCGTGATACACCGTCACGGCAGTATTCGCAGTGTCGCCGAAAGCTACGGCGCCCAGCTGCTGGGCATCGTGCCAGAGGACCGGTGCTTGTCGGTAGCGAAGCTGTTTTTCGCCTATGGTCTCGGCAATTCCTGCTTTTTCCCGCTGTCGGTCGGGGCGACCACCGTCTTGGAGAGAGCTCGTCCGACCCCGGCTGTCATCGCGCAATGCATCCGAGCCGAGCGGCCGACACTGTTTTTCGCCGTTCCCACGTTCTACTCATCGCTTCTGGCGAGTGACTTGCCACATGACACTTTCGCGAGTGTGCGACAAGGTGTTTCGGCGGGGGAAGCGCTAACCCCGGTACTGTTCAACAGGTTTCGTGACAGGTTCGGAGTCGAGGTGCTGGACGGCGTCGGCTCAACCGAGGCGCTGCATATCTTCCTCTCCAACCGGCCGGGCGAGGCGCGACCGGGATCATCGGGGGTTCCGGTGCCCGGCTACGAAGTGCAGCTGCGTGACGACGCCGGCGCCGTCATCGACACTGTGGGGGCACGGGGGATCCTGCATGTCAAAGGCGAGTCAGTCGCCTCGGGCTACTGGGACCGGGCCGAAGCCACCCGACAGGTATTTCAGGATGGTTGGCTGCGCACCGGCGATGCGGTGGTGCGCAACGCCGATGGCACGTACACCTGGCTCGGCCGTTCCAGCGACATGCTCAAAGCCGGTGGCATATGGGTGTCGCCGGCCGAAGTCGAGGAACGGCTCCTGCAGCACCCTGATGTCGTCGAGGCGGCAGTCGTGGGTGCTGCCGACGAATCCGGTTTGGAAAAGCCTGTCGCGTGCGTCGTACCGCGGCCCGGGCGCAACGCCGACGCCGAGTCCCTTGTCGCCTGGTGCCGCGAGGGACTGGCCGCCTTCAAACGGCCTCGCGCCTTTGTGATGATGGCTGAGCTGCCCAAGACCGCCACGGCCAAACTTCGGCGCGACCTGCTGCGCGAGCAGGTAGCCGATGTGCTCACGCGACCGCCTTCCACACAGCCGTAAGCGAGTTGCCTTGGGAACCAAGATGTTTCCGAGTAAGCCATAGGTAACGTCGGCCAATGGGTCACAATGAAGGACGCCTCAGCACTCTGTTGGCGTCAGGAGGAAACAGTGACGAGAGATAGTGATCTACCGCCGCTCCGCGTCATCGCTTGGGGTATCGGCACGGTAGGCACCGAGATGGTCACGACCATCATCGACCACCGGCCAGACATCGAGATCGTCGGCGCCCGCGTTTATTCAGCCTCGAAGGATGGCGTCGACGTCGGCACTCTGGTCGGTCGCGGCCCGATCGGCGTCGCCGCGACCACGGATGTCGACAAGATCGTGGAGCTCGACGCGGATTGTGTGCTCTACACCCCGCGCAATACCAGCATCGACGAAGTATGCACACTGCTTGCCAGCGGGAAAAACGTTGCGACGACGGCATTCCTGTTCCATCCGCGCCGTACCGCACCGGTCGACCGCGATCGGGTGCTCGAGGCTTGTCGGGCCGGCGGCACCACGGTCCATGGCAGTGGCTTGAATCCCGGGAACCTCTCCGGTGCACTGCCACTGGCCCTTTCGGGAATGTGCCGCACCATCGACAAGATCACTCTGCAGGAACGCGCCGACTGGTCGGTCTATGAAAGCACGTCGATCACGTTCGACAACATGCGCTTTGGGCAGCCGGTCGAGGACATCAGCCCGGCGGCCAGCGAGTTCTTGGCGTTCAACAGTGGAATCTTCACCGAACAGGTCTGGTTTCTCGCGGACGCGCTCAATGCCGACATCGACGAGGTCACCGCGACCGTGGAGGCAGTTCCCGCGCGAGACGATCATCAGATCTTCGACCACGTGCTACACGCGGGGACCACTGCGGGGCAACGATGGAAGTGGTCGGGGCGGCGCAACGGCGAGGTGCTTGTCGAGATCGAGACGCTGTGGACCGTCGGTGGCGAGTACCCGGACCATTGGCCTAAACCCCAGGACGGTTGGACGCTGACGATCGAGGGCGACCCGTCCATGCGGACACATTTCTTCTGCCTGGCCAGCTTCACCCGCGCCGCGACAATGGAAGAACACGTTCGCTCAGCAAGTGTGGCCACCGCGATGCAGGTCCTCAATGCCGTACCCGCGATCTGTGCGGCCCAGACGGGTTTCGCCACCGCGGCAACTCTCCCACTGATTCGCAGCCATATCGGATTCGGCAACACGAGCGCGGCGGATACCGAGGCGTAGGTAACGGGCTGACCAGTTCAAACGTTGTGGAGCTAAGGGGAATCGAACCCCTGACCTTCTCGATGCGAACGAGACGCGCTACCAACTGCGCTATAGCCCCTGACCGCTAGCAGGCTACCAGTTCTGCGAGAGCGCCAGCGCCGTCAGGCGCTACTGACCGACGGCGCGGGGCAGGTCCCGGGGCCAGCCGTAGTTCTGGTACGGCATCGCGTAGTCGAGGTGCTCGAAGATCGGGTCCTCGTCGTCGATCTCCAGGACCACCGCGCCGGGGCGACGCAGCCGCGACGGGACCACGTCGTAGTCGCGGTCGCGGGTGTTCTCGACGCCAAAGCGCGCGCGTGCCATCCGCTGTGTGCGGCGGCGACGGACCTTCGCCTCGATCCTGGTCTGCCGGCGCAGGTAGCCCAGGTAGAGCACGGTGATCGCGGTGGCGACTCCGCATACCCACCAAGCGGTCTTGCTGATCTCGAACGCGGCCGTCGCCGAGCCGACCAGGACGACCGCCATCAACAACAGCACCTTCCTGCGGAAGGCGTACTTGCGGGCGGTGACCGCGGCGGCGGTCTTGGTGTCGAAGCGGCGCCGGCGCCGTGCGCTCGCCGGCATCGCGCTCTCGCGTAAACCCGGATCTTCGTCGTCTGCCTCGGGTTCCAAACCGGAAGAGTCCTCGACGTATTCGTACTCGTCGTCGAGGTGATCGTCGTCGGCCACGGCCTCGGCGTCGTCGTGCTCGTCTTCGGCGACCGGGGCAAGTTCGGGTTCGGTGGCCTCGGCGCTGGCTCCGGCCGGCAGGGCGCCCGAGTCTTCGATGACGTCGACGTCCAGGTAGTCGGGCTCGGCCGGCTCGGCGACCGCCATCTTCATGACAACCGGGCGCGCGGGGCGCAGCTCCTCGGTCTCCGCATCGTGATCGTCGTCGGCCTCGCCGAGGTCGTCGCGGTGCTCGTGGTCGGCGTCGTCGAACTCGTCGTCGGACGAGGTCTCCTCTGGCTTCCAGTCCGGATCGCTGCGATGACCTGCGGCGGGACCAGTGCGCCTGAGCAGCCGGGAACCGGCGCCGCCGTTGAGCACCCGGGTGGCCAGCGCCACGTCACTGGTGCGTCGCACGGCGTCACGTTTGCTTATCAGCATCGGCACCAGCACGAACAGCCAGAGCACCACGAGCGAGATCCACAACAACGACTGCGGGATGCTTGGCATGATGACCTGCTCCTTCTGGCGGGATCCCCCACGAGGCCGATCGATGACCTGCGTGGCCGGGACCTGTGACCAGCGCAATTACACACCTGTAATTTGCCTCAATCAAGCATCACACGCCACATATGTCACGTTAGCCACAGATTTATTGCGATTTCCCTACGGCGGCGGGTTCTCGCGCGTCGAAATTGCCGCCTTGGTCGTGCTCAAGGCACCGATCACAGCCCTGGCGGCAATCTCGACGAAAACAGACTTCCGGTTACGCCCAGCGCGCGTACCCGGCGCGGACCAGCGTCGATGCCACCGACCCGTAGACCTCTTCGGCCGTGATCGCCATCAGCAGATGGTCACGCCACGCCCGGTCGACCTCGAGGTAGCGGCGCAGCAGGCCTTCTTCGCGGAAGCCGACCTTGGCCAACACGGCCCGGCTCGCGACGTTCTCCGGACGCACGGTGGCCTCCACACGGTGCAGCATGACCGGCCCGAAGCAATGGTCGAGACCCAGCGCCAACGCCCCGGTGGCCACCCCGCCGCCGGTCGCCGAGCTCGGCACCCAATAGCCGATCCACGCCGACCGCAACGCCCCGTGCGTGACGTTGCCGATGGTCAGCTGCCCGCAGAACCGCCCGTCGAGCTCGATCACATACGGCAGCATCCGGCCATTGCGGGCCTCGGCACGCAGGCCGGAACACAACGCCGGCCACGCCGCGACGGTGTGCCGGACCGACCAGTCGCCGTCGGCGGTCGGCTCCCACGGCTCGAGATGCGCCCGATCGGCCAACCGGAAACGACTCCACTGAGCACCGTCGCGCATCCGCACCGCACGCAACCGGACCACGCCCGCCGCGACCCGCAACGGCCCCACGTCGGAAGGCCAACCGGGATGGCGAGCGTTGGAACGCAACAGATTCACGGGAGCGCGCAGTCGTTTGGGTCAGCCGCGCTGGGCCAGGAACGCGACGTCGACGATCTCACCGGTGCGAATCTGCTCGGCCCCGCTGGGAACCACAACTAGACAGTTCGCCTCGGCCAGCGTCGCGAGCAAATGCGATGACGCGCCCGGGGCTCCGCCCAGCGCCTGCACCAAATACTCACCACTGTCCTGGTCGCGCATCAGCTGGCCGCGCAGGTAGCCCTTGCGCCCGGCCACCGAAGTGATCGGCGACAGCGTGCGGGCCTGCACGATCCGGCGCATCGGCTGGCGCTTGCCCAGCGACAGCCGGATCAACGGTCGGACCATCACCTCGAAGACCACCAATGCGCTGACGGGGTTGGCCGGCAGCAGGAACACCGGCACGCCCTCGCGCCCCAGCTGCCCGAAGCCCTGCACCGATCCGGGATGCATCGCGACCCGGACGACCTCCATCTCGCCGAGCTCGGACAACACCAGGCGCACGGCTTCGGCCGCCGCTCCCCCGACCCCACCGGCGATCACCACGACCTCGGCGCGATTGATCTGGCCCTGGACGATTTCGCCGAGCTCTGCCGGGTTGTTGGAGACGATGCCGATCCGGTTGACCTCCGCGCCGGCATCCCGTGCCGCGGCCGCCAATGCATAGGAGTTGACGTCGTAGACCTGCCCGTTGCTCGGGGTTCGCGAGATGTCGACCAGTTCGCCGCCCACCGCCATGATCGACACCCTGGGACGTGGGTGCACCAGCACTCGTTCCCGGCCGACCGCCGCGAGCAGGCCTACCTGAGCCGCACCGATGATCGTCCCGGAACGCACCGCGACATCCCCGGGTTGGACGTCGTCGCCGGCGCGCCGCACGTAGGCGCCCGAGGGCGCCCCGCGCAGAATCCGCACCTTGGACGTGCCGCCGTCGGTCCAGCGCAACGGCAAAACCGCGTCGGCCAGCGTGGGCAGCGGCGCCCCGGTGTGCACCCGGACGGCCTGCCGCGGCTGCAGCCGGCTGGGCGTGCGCGCACCGGCCTCGATGGTCCCCATCACCGGCAGGACCAGACCGCCGGGGTTGTCGACGTCGGCCATCGGCTCGCCGGTCTCGTCGAGGGAAAGGTCGGCGCCCACTTCGCCGACACCGAGAACGTCGACGCTGCGCACCGCGTAGCCGTCGATCGCGGCCTGGTCGAAACCCGGAAGCGGGCGTTCGGTCACCACTTCTTCGGCGCACATCAATCCCTGCGCCTCCGCGATGGCAACACGTATCGGACGCGGGGCTACCGCGGCCGCCGTTATCCGGGCCTGCTGCTCCTCCACCGAACGCACCAGCCGCGCCTCTCTGCCGTCAACCCTGACGGGCGCCGTATCGGTCCGAAGCCCGATCGCCCGGTTGTTCGCCGGGCCCGGCAGGTCGGCCGGCTATTGCTCGTTCAGGCCCAATCGCGCCACCAACCACCGCCGCAATTCGGGGCCGTAGTCGTCACGATCCAATGCAAAGTCAACCGCAGCCTTGAGGTAGCCGCCGGGATTTCCCAAGTCGTGTCGAGATCCGCGATGCACGACGACGTGAACCGGGTGGCCCTCTTTGATCAGCAGCGCGATCGCGTCGGTGAGCTGTAGCTCGCCGCCGGCCCCGTGGTCGATGCGGCGCAGCGCGTCGAAGATGGCACGGTCAAGCACATACCGCCCCGCCGCCGCATACATTGACGGGGCGTCTTCGGCCCTGGGCTTTTCGACCATGCCGTTGACTTTCAGCACGTCGGAATTGCCGTCGCCGGGAACCGGTTCGACATCGAAAACACCGTAGGCACTGATCTCTTCGGGCGTGACCTCGATGGCGCACAACACCGTGCCGCCGTACCGGGCGCGCACACCGGCCATCGTTACGAGGACGCCGGTCGGCAGCACCAAGTCGTCGGGCAGCAGCACCATGACGGCGTCCTCGTCGGGCGCCAGCGTGGGCTCCACGCAGCTGATCGCGTGTCCCAATCCGAGCGGCTCGGCCTGCACCACCGACTCGACCTTGATCAGCGCCGGCGCGCGACGCACCTTCGCCAGCATGGCTTTCTTGCCGCGGGCTTCCAGTGTTCCCTCGAGCACCAGGTCCTCGACGAAGTGCGCGACGACGCCGTCCTTGCCCTCGGAGGTGATGATCACCAGCCGCTCGGCGCCGGCGGCGGCCGCTTCCTCGGCGACCAGCTCGATACCGGGCGTATCGACCACGGGCAGCAGCTCTTTGGGCACCGTCTTGGTCGCCGGCAGAAAACGGGTGCCCAGGCCGGCTGCGGGGACGATCGCCGTGTACGGGATCCGCACTTGATCTGGCCGTGACATCGTTCACACCATAGCGCTCATAGGGTTTGCCGCCGCTGCATGGCAGGCCGAATACCCGTGCTGTCATCGTTGATGCATGAGCACTTCGAGCAAGGCCGCGTTGCGCGAGCAGGTGCTGGCGGCTCGACGTTGCGTTGCCGAGGACGTTCGCGCCGCCGAGGCGCGAATGCTCAACGAGCAGCTGGCGCTCGCGGTGAGCAGCGGCAGCACCGTCTGCGCCTACGTTCCCGTGGGCACCGAGCCGGGATCCGTCGAACTGCTGGACATGTTGCTGCAGCGCTCGCGGCGGGTGCTGTTGCCGGTTGCGCGCACCACCGGCGACGGCACTGCGATGCGGCTGCGGTGGGGCGAATACCGGCCGGGCGAACTCGTCCGCGCCCACTGGGGACTGCTCGAGCCGCCCGAGCCGTGGCTGCCGGAGTCGGCTTTGGCCGAGGCCGAGATGGTGGTGGTCCCGGCGTTGGCCGTCGACTATCGGGGCGCGCGGCTGGGCCGGGGCGGCGGCTTCTACGACCGCTCGCTGGACGACAGGAATCCGCACGCACGCCTGATCGCGATGGTGCGCGACGTAGAGTTCGTCGCCGAATTACCGGCCGATCCACACGACGTGCCGATGACCCACGTGATCACCCCGCAGCGCGGCGTTGTGCAGTTGCGGGCCCACGACGGGGCCCGGGAATGAGACCGGTTTCACGGCTGTTTTAGCACTCGAGCACTGTAGAGTGCTAACGAAGTTCATTTGACGGAGGTTTTCCCAGTGCCGACCTACAGCTACGCGTGCACCGAGTGCGGCGACCGCTTTGACGTGGTGCAGGCCTTCACTGACGACACGTTGACCACCTGCGAGAAGTGCTCGGGCCGGCTGCGCAAGCTGTTCAACTCCGTCGGCGTGGTGTTCAAGGGCAGCGGCTTCTACCGCACCGACAGCCGCGAGTCGGGCAAGAAAGCGGCGGCTTCGAGCAACGGCTCGTCGACCAACGGCTCGAGCTCCAGCGAGAGCTCCGGGTCGAGCGACAAGTCGAGCTCCAGCGAGAAATCCAGCTCGAGCGACAAGTCCACATCCGGCGAGAAGTCGACGTCTGGCGAGAAGTCGACGAGTTCGGCATCGTCGGCCGCGGCCGCTTCCAGCTAGCGGGTTATCCACAGCACGCATCCCTGACGGGAACTTCGGGAGCGCGCTGCGCTTACCGTGGCGGCGTGGGGGAACCGTCGCTGAATCCAGCGCTGTTACGCCGGATATCGGCGTCGCTGCGCCCGGACTGGACTCGGACCGTGCTGGCCCGGCGACTGGTCGCGGGCGGGCTCGTCGTGTTGGCCGGGATCGCGGCGCTGCGCTCGAACCCGGACGGTGATCGCGTCGAGGTGGTGGTGGCGACGCATGACCTGAAGCCCGGAGCGGCCTTGACGCCCGACGATGTTCAACTCGAAAAACGTTTGGCGACAACGCTTCCCGACGGATCGCAAGCCGACCTGGGTGCCGTACTCGGTTCGACGCCGGCCGGTCCGACGCGTCGCGGCGAGGTGCTCACCGATGTCCGATTGCTGGGCAGCCGCCTGGCCGAGTCGACGGCCGGCCCCGGCGCCCGCATCGTGCCGCTGCATCTGGCCGACAGCGCATTGATCGATCTCGTTCGCGCCGGCGACGTCGTCGACGTGCTGGCCGCACCGCCCACGGATTCGCAGCCGGGCACCCAGGCGGCCAGCTTGGTGGTGGCAACCGATGCCGTCGTCGTGCTCGTATCGCCCAAGCAGAAACTCCAGGCCGCGGACGGTGACCGCGTAGTGTTGGTTGCGCTGCCGGCTCGCGTGGCGAACACGGTGGCAGGCTCGGTCCTGGGGCAGGCCGTGACCCTCACCCTGCACTGAGAACCTGGCTGCCGCTCGCCACACAACCCGCAGCAAACTATGTCCAGCCCAGAAAGGACGTCGGAATGCTCAAGGGGTTCAAAGAGTTTCTCGCGCGGGGCAATATCGTCGACCTTGCCGTCGCGGTGGTCATCGGTACGGCGTTCACCGCGTTGGTCACCAAGTTCACCGACAGCATCATCACGCCGTTGATCAATCGGATCGGCGTCAACCAGAAGTCCGACGTCGGCGCCCTGAAGATCAGCATCGGCGGCGGACAGACCATCGACCTGAACGTCCTGCTGTCGGCCGCGATCAACTTCGTCCTGGTCGCCGCGGTGGTGTACTTCCTGGTCGTGCTGCCCTACAACACATTGCGCAAGCGCGGCGAGGTCGAGCAGGCCGACGACGCCCAGATCGTCTTGCTGACGGAGATCCGCGACTTGCTCGGGCAGACTAATGGAGAGGTCTCGGCGGGCAAGCACGGCGGGGTCGGCACGACACCGCCGCCCGAGCACGGGCCGCGCGCGGACGCCGAATCGCAGTGAAATTCCGCGGCTGAAGCGGAATACAAACGCGCCGAGCGACTTTAGATCTCGAGGCTGGATAACTGCCCGATGATCTGTGCGGCGAGCGGATTCAGCGTCGCCATACCGTCGCGCACCGCGTAACGGGAACCGGCGAGGTTGACCACCAACGTGCTTCCGGACACGCCGGCGAGACCGCGGGACAAGCCGGCGTCGATGATGCCCGCGGATAGTCCGGACGCCCGCACAGCCTCGGCGATGCCGAGTATTTCCCGGTCCAGAATCTCGACGGTCGCCTCCGGGGTGACATCGCGCGGGGTCACTCCGGTCCCGCCGACGGAGACCACCAGATCCACCCCACCGATCACCGCGGTGTTCAGCGCGTTGCGGATCTCGACCTCGTCGGCCGAGACCGCCACCACACCGTCGACGACGAATCCCGCCTCGGTCAGCAGCTCGGTGACCAGTGGCCCACTGTGATCTTCTTCGTCACCGTGGGCGGTGCGATCGTCGACGACCACAACCAGCGCCCGGCCGACTACCAATTCCGCACCCGTTTCCATGGGTGCAACCGTATATCCGAGCTCCGAGATCGGCTCATCGACTCTCATCACTGATCCGCCTTGCCCAGGGTGACCTGCACGGTGCGGCTGCCACCGCCTGGATCGGAGAAGGTCAGCGATACCTTGTCGCCGGGCGCCTTGGACCGCACCGCGGCAACCAGGGCGTCGGCACTGTTGATCGGACGGTCGTCGACCTTGGTGACGACCACGTTCTTGGGCACTCCCGCGTTCGCGGCCGCACCGCCCTGCACGACGTCGACGACCTTGGCGCCCGGTGTGCTCTTGTCGCTGGTCACCTGCACGCCCAGGGACGCATGTGACGCCTTGCCGGTGCTGATCAACTCGTCGGCGATCCGCTTGGCCTGGTCGACCGGAATCGCGAAGCCCAGCCCGATCGAACCGCTCTGGGCGTCGGGCGAGTCGCCACCCAGGGTGGCGATCGCGGAATTGATGCCGACCAGCTGGCCGTTCAGGTTGACCAACGCCCCGCCGGAGTTACCCGGGTTGATCGCGGCATCGGTCTGGATCGCGTCCAGCACCGTGTTCTGGTTACCGGACTCACCGGTCGTCGACACCGGCCGGTTCAGGGCGCTGATGATTCCCGTGGTCACCGTGCCCGACAAGCCCAGCGGGGAACCGATCGCCAACACCGGCTGGCCGACTCGCACATCCGACGAGGAGCCCACGGCGATGGGGGTCAGTCCGGAAACGCCCGACACGCGGATGACCGCGATGTCACTCGTGGGATCGGCACCCACCACCGTAAATGGTGCGGTGCGGCCGTCGGAGAAGGTCGCGGTCGTTTTCGGTGTCGGAGAACCCGGGCCACCCGGCCCGCCGGGCGTCGGCGCGCCGGGCGTCGGCGCGCCGGGCGTCGGTCCGCTTGGCCCACCAGGTCCACCCGGTCCTTTCGGAGGGGCGGCGGCCGCGGCGATGACGTGGTTGTTGGTCAGAATCAGCCCGTCGGACGACAAGATGACGCCGGAGCCCTCTTCTGACGCACGACCGATATCGGTCTCCAGCATGACGACGCTGGGCACTACCTTGGACGCGACCTGTTCGACGGTGCCGGGCGCCACGTTGGCGGCCGGAACGCCGGGCGTGGCCCCCGAGGGTCCGCTGCCACCGCTGGCGATTGTGGAGTGCGTACCCAGTTCGACGACCGTTGCCGCGGCGCCACCGATACCGGCCGACACCACCGCGATCGCCAGCGCACCCACCGTCAACAGACCGGCGCGGGAACGCTTCTCCGGCCCGCGCCGGGGCAGCATCGGCGGCAGCATGCCGGGCATCGGACCCGTCCCGGTACCGCCGGGAATCGCACCCGACCCGGTGTCGCCGAACGGCTCGTAGGGCCGACGGTATTGCGTCGTCTGCGACGGTTGTGACTGTTGCCCCTGCCGGTACCGCCAGTCGAACGGCTGGTTGTACGGCTGCTGCTGCCCCTGGGCATAGGCGGGACCTACGGGCTGGTTAGGCGCGTTACGGTATCCCGGCTGCTGCGGCGGTGGCGAATACCTCGGGTCATTCGTCATGTCGCTAAGTCGCTCTTCCTCTAATTCGGGGTGCTATCGAGCTCGACTTGGCTCGATTTCCAACACTAACTGCAACTACCTTGCGCGCGCGGACTGAGAGTCCACTGAGATAACGTTCGTCGTACCCCGAGAGTTCGCTGCATCGCCATCCGTAGGTACCGCGGGGTCGGTCTTGGCGGCGCTGTTCGCGTCAACTTCGCTCTCGGTCCCGGCCGTCGAATACGTCGAAACCGGCAATGGCCGGCCGGGTAACAGGACGTAAATCGATGTTCCCGGTGGATGGCTCCCCGAAACGGTGTCTTCGACGCGCAGCAATCCGCCGTGATTGAGCACCACCTGCTTGACGATGGCCAGCCCCAGTCCCGAACCCGGCAGCGCGCGCGCCGTCGTCGACCGGTAGAAGCGTTCGAACACCAGGCGCCGCTCGTGCGGTGGGATCCCCGGGCCGTGGTCGGAGACGACCAGCTCGGCGTGTGACGGGTCGAGCTGGCGCATCCGGACACCGACGTGGGCGCCCGGCGGGCTCCACTTGGCGGCGTTGTCCATCAGGTTCAGCGCCGCGCGCGACAACCCGGCCGTGTCGCCGTAGACCTGCCACGGCATCACGTCGACGTCGAAGTGGATGTCGTTGCGCCGCCGCCTGACTCGTTCCAGGCTCCGGTCGATGACCTCGGACATGTCAACCGGCTCGTGCACCACCTGGTCGGCGTCGTCTCGGGTGAGGTCCACCAGATCGCCTACCAGAGTGGATAATTCCTCGATCTGCGCCAGCACATCGGCGCGCAGGTCGACCATCTCCTGCTCGGGTAGCCGCGGCGCGCCCGGTTCCATCGACGCCATCAACAGTTCGACGTTGGTCCGCAGCGACGTCAACGGGGTGCGCAATTCGTGGCCGGCGTCGGTGACCAGCCTTGCCTGCCGTTCCCGGGACTCGGCCAGCCCCCGCAGCATCAAGTTGAATGCCTCGGTGAGCCTTGCCAATTCGTCACTGCCGAACACCGGGATGGGCCGCAGGTCGTCGGTGCGGGCCACCCGCTCGGCCGCTTCGGTCAGGCGGGCGACCGGCCGCAGCCCAGCCCGGGTGACCATCCCGCCGGCCACGGCGGCAACGGCCACCCCGATGCCGCCGACGATCAGCAGCACCCAGCGCAGTTTGGTCATCACCGCTTCGGTGGGTTTGAGGCTCTTGGAGATCAGCAGCGAACTGCCGTTGGGCAGGTGGATGGCCAGGATTCGCTGGTCGGCAGCGGTGCGACGGGACATGAACAAATCGCCGCGGATGACCGCCTTCTCCGGCGAATCGACCGGCAGCGTCTGCCCGGGCTGTTGCGCGGTGTAGATCGAGTGGCCGGGGTTCACCAGCATCGCGTTGACATCCGAATACGCGGTGCCTTCGATGGCCTTTGCCGGGTCGGCGGCCAGCGAACCACTGGCGATCAGCAGCTGCGCTCGGCTGTCCAGCTGGTTGTCGATGTCGCTGTAGAGCGCCGCCGCGACGACCGCGTAGACGGCGAATGCCATCAACACGACGACCATGGCCACCATCGACATCGCCAGCAACATCACCCGCCACCGCAGCGACAACGAACTGGAAGCTCGCAGCGGTGCGCGCCGACGTCGTTGGAACCGAATCATCAGGGCGGCGTCTCCCGGAGGACATAGCCCACACCGCGCACGGTGTGGATCAGTCGCGGCTCACCGTCGGCTTCGGTTTTGCGGCGCAGGTACCCGACGTAGACCTCCAGCGCATTGCCCGAGGTGGGAAAGTCGAATCCCCACACCTCTTCGAGGATGCGGCTGCGGGTGAGCACGCGGCGCGGATTGGCGATCAGCATCTCCAGCAGCGCGAACTCCGTGCGGGTCAGGCTGATCCGGCGATGTCCACGGGTCACTTCACGGGTCACCGGGTCCAGAGCCAGGTCGGAGAACGTCATCGCCACCGACTCGGCGTCGTCATCGGGTTTGGTGCGGCGTAGCAGCGCCCGCATGCGGGCCAGCAGCTCTTCGAGGGCGAACGGCTTGGGCAGGTAGTCGTCCGCACCGGCGTCCAAGCCGGCGACCCGCTCGGACACCGAATCGCGTGCGGTGAGCACCAGGATCGGCAGGTCGTCGCCGGTGCTGCGGAGGTGACGGCACACCTCGAGACCGTCCAGCCGCGGCATCATCACATCCAAGACCAGCGCGTCGGGCCGGTTGCTGGAAATGATCTCCAGCGCTTCCACCCCGTCATGGGCTAACTCGACGGAGTAGCCGTTGAAGGAAAGCGACCTGCGCAGTGATTCGCGGACCGCGCGATCGTCATCGACGACAAGAATGCGCACGGCCACTAGTTTCGTCCTAGGGCCTGAGAGCGGCCTGAGAGGCGCGCCGGGTATTTGCCGAGATTAGCGTCGGTCGAGATCAATGAGGCCCAGGCGAGCGGCCTTGAGCAGTCGGCGCGGCACCTTGTGCTTCTGGCCGGCCACGGTGACGCCGACGAGCTCGGTCTTTTCGGCCTTCCACTGCGAGCGGCGGCTGCGGGTGTTCGAGCGCGACATCCTGCGCTTGGGTACGGCCATGGTCGGGCCTTCTCCTCGGTGTGGGGTTTCGGGTCGTGTGCGTCGCGCGGCTTGACCTGTGCGGCCGACGGCGACGATTGCATATCAGAATAGTCGGTGACCTGCTGGTCGCCAAAACGGGGCGTGCGGCCTGCGCGGCTATGACACCGGCGCCGAGGCGGGCATTCTTGACGTGACACCGGCGGTACCCGCTAACCTACCGGGTGGTTGGTTGGTTCAGCACCGGCAATTCCTGAATGGAGGACGCCAATGGCCTCTGCTTCCGGCGGTTCCGGTGCTGTCCGGATCGCGAACTGCTCGGGGTTCTACGGCGACCGGCTGTCGGCGATGCGCGAGATGCTGACCGGCGGCGACGTGGATTACGTCACCGGCGACTACCTGGCCGAGCTCACCATGCTGATCCTGGGCCGCGACCGGATGAAACACCCCGAACGCGGCTACGCCAAGACCTTCCTGACCCAGCTCGAGGACTGCCTGGGCGAGGCCCGCGACCGCGGGGTGCGCATCGTGGCCAACGCCGGCGGCCTGAACCCCGCCGGGCTGGCCGCGGCTATCCGCGTCCTGGCCGAGCGCCTGGGCATCGCCGCCCGCATCGCCCACGTCGAGGGCGACGACCTAGCGCCCCGCGCCGCCGAACTCGGGCTGGGCACGCCGCTGACGGCCAACGCCTACCTGGGCGCGTGGGGAATCGTGGACTGCCTCAACGACGGAGCCGACGTCGTCGTCACCGGCCGGGTCACCGACGCGTCGGTGATCGTGGGGGCGGCGGCCGCGCACTTCGGCTGGGGCCGCACCGACTACAACGAGCTCGCCGGCGCGGTGGTCGCCGGCCACGTCATCGAATGCGGCGTGCAGGCCACCGGCGGCAACTACGCGTTCTTCACCGAGGTCCCCGACCTGTCCTACGCCGGTTTCCCGCTGGCCGAGGTCAACGCCGACGGGTCGTCGGTGATCACCAAGCACGCCGGCACCGGCGGTCTGGTCAGCGTCGACACCGTCACCGCGCAGCTGCTTTACGAGATCACCGGCGCTCGCTACGCCAACCCGGACGTCACGGCCCGGATGGACACCGTCGAGCTGTCCGCGGACGGCCCGGACCGGGTGCGCATCAGCGGTGTGGTCGGTGAGCCGCCGCCGCCCACACTCAAGGTGTCGCTCAACAGCATCGGCGGATTCCGCAACGCGATGACCTTCGTGTTGACCGGTCTGGACATCGAGGCCAAGGCCGAGCTGGTACGCCGGCAACTCGAGGCCGGGCTCACCGTCAAGCCTGCCGAGCTGCAGTGGTCGCTGGCCCGCACCGATCACCCCGACGCCGACACCGAGGAAGCCGCCAGCGCGCTGCTGCACTGCGTGGTCCGCGACCCCGACCCCGCCAATGTCGGGCGTCACTTCTCTTCGGCAGCAGTCGAATTGGCACTCGCCAGTTACGCGGGCTTTCATGTGACCGCCCCGCCGGGCGATGGCCAGGTCTACGGCGTGTTCACCGCGGGCTACCTCGACGCCACCGCGGTGCCGCACATCGCGGTGCACGCGGACGGCACCCGCGTCGATATCCCTTGCGCCACCGACACTTTGGAACTCACGCCCGCCGCTGGACCGCCGCTCCCCCAACCGTTGCCGGATGGTCCGACCCGGCGCGCGCCGTTGGGCCGCATCGCCGGCGCTCGCAGCGGCGACAAGGGCGGCTCGGCCAACGTCGGGGTGTGGGTACGCACCGAGGACCAATGGCGTTGGCTGGCCAACACATTGACCGTCGAACTGCTCAAGGAGCTGTTGCCCGAGGCAGCGGACTTCGAGGTCACCCGCCACGTGTTGCCGAACCTGCGCGCGGTGAACTTCGTGATCGAGGGCATCCTCGGTCAGGGCGTCGCCTACCAAGCGCGGTTCGATCCCCAGGCCAAAGGTCTGGGCGAATGGCTGCGCAGCCGTCACGTCGACATACCGGAGAGTCTGTTGTGAACATCTGGAATACCCCGGAGCGCGAGCAGCTGCGAAAGACGGTGCGCTCGTTCGCAGAACGCGAGATCCTGCCCCACGTCGAGGAGTGGGAGCGCACCGGCGACCTGCCGCGCGACCTACACCGTCGCGCGGGGGCGGCCGGGCTGTTGGGCGCCGGGCTGCCCGAAGCGGTCGGCGGTGGTGGCGGCGACGGCGCCGACGCGGTGCTCATCTGCGAGGAGTTCCACCAGGCCGGTGCCCCCGGCGGCGTCTTCGCATCGCTGTTCACCTGTGGCATCGCGGTGCCGCACATGATCGCCTCGGGCGATCAGCGGCTGATCGAGGAGTTCGTGCGGCCGACGTTGGCCGGCGACAAGATCGGATCACTGGCCATCACCGAACCCGGAGGCGGTTCGGACGTCGGGCATTTACGCACCGGCGCGGTGCGCGACGGCGACCACTATGTCGTCAACGGCGCAAAAACCTACATCACCTCCGGGGTACGCGCCGATTATGTCGTGACCGCGGTGCGCACCGGAGGCCCTGGCGCGTCGGGAGTTTCGCTGCTGGTGGTCGAAAAGGACACGCCCGGCTTCGAGGTGAGCCGCAAGCTGGACAAGATGGGCTGGCGGTCCTCCGACACCGCCGAGCTGTCCTACACCGACGCCCGCGTGCCGGTCGCGAACCTGGTCGGCGCCGAGAGCAGCGGGTTCGCCCAGATCGCGCAGGCCTTCGTCTCCGAACGCATCGGCCTTGCCGCGCAAGCGTATTCGAGTGCGCAGCGTTGTCTGGACATCACCGTGCAATGGTGTCGCGACCGCGAGACGTTCGGCCGCCCGCTGATTTCGCGGCAGTCGGTGCAGAACACCCTGGCCGAAATGGCCCGCCGCATCGACGTCGCCCGGGTTTATTCACGCCACGTGGTGGAGCGCCAGCTCGCCGGCGAGACGAATCTGATCCCTCAGGTTTGCTTCGCCAAGAACACGGCCGTCGAAGCGGGCGAATGGGTGGCCAACCAAGCCGTTCAGCTCTTCGGCGGCATGGGCTACATGGCCGAATCCGAAGTCGAACGCCAATACCGGGACATGCGGATCCTGGGCATTGGCGGCGGAACCACCGAAATTCTGACCGCACTGTCCGCCAAACTCCTGGGATTCCAATCATGACCGTGCTGCAATCCACCCTCGACCCGAGGGCTCCCACCTATGCCGACGCGGCCGAAACCATGATCGCCAAGCTCGCCGAGATCGACCTCGAGCACGACAAGGCACTCGCGGGCGGCGGAGCGAAATACGTAGAGCGCCACCACTCCCGCGGCAAACTCACCGCCCGCGAGCGCATCGAACTGCTGGTGGACCCGGACTCGCCGTTCCTGGAGCTGAGCCCGTTGGCCGCCTACGGCAGTTCCTTCACCCTCGGGGCGAGCGTGGTGGTCGGCATCGGCGCGGTCGAGGGCGTCGAGTGCCTGATCGTTGCCAACGATCCAACCGTCAAGGGCGGCACCAGCAACCCCTGGACGCTGAAGAAGATCCTGCGGGCCAACCAGATCGCGCTGCAGAACCGACTTCCCGTCGTATCCCTGGTGGAGTCCGGCGGCGCCGACCTGCCCACCCAGAAAGAGATCTTCGTCCCCGGCGGGCAGATGTTCCGCGACCTGACCCGCCTGTCGGCGGCGGGCATTCCGACCATCGCGCTCGTCTTCGGCAACTCCACAGCCGGCGGCGCTTACATCCCCGGTATGTCCGATCACGTGGTGATGATCAAGGAACGCTCGAAAGTGTTCCTGGCCGGTCCCCCACTGGTGAAGATGGCCACCGGCGAGGAATCCGACGACGAATCGCTCGGCGGTGCTGAAATGCACGCCCGCACTTCGGGTCTGGCCGACTACTTCGCCGTCGACGAGCTGGACGCGATCCGCATCGGGCGCCGCGTCGTCGCCCGGCTGAACTGGCGCAGGCTCGGGCCACAGCCGCGGCCGGTGACCGAGCCGCTGTTCGATGCCGAGGAACTGATCGGCATCGTGTCGTCGGATCTGCGCATCCCGTTCGATCCGCGTGACGTGATCGCGCGCATCGTCGACGGCTCCGAATTCGACGAGTTCAAGCCGATGTACGGCTCGTCGCTGGTGACCGGCTGGGCGACGCTGTGCGGCTATCCGATCGGCATCCTGGCCAACCATCGCGGGGTGCTGTTCAGCGAGGAATCGCAGAAGGCCACCCAATTCATCCAGCTGGCCAACCGCTACGACACGCCACTGTTGTTCTTGCACAACACCACCGGATACATGGTCGGCAAGGACTATGAAGAGGGCGGCATGATCAAGCATGGGTCGATGATGATCAACGCCGTCTCCAACTCGACCGTCCCGCACATCTCGCTGCTCATCGGCGCGTCCTACGGCGCGGGCCACTATGGCATGTGCGGGCGGGCGTATGACCCGCGCTTCCTGTTCGCCTGGCCCAGCGCGAAATCCGCCGTCATGGGCGGTGTCCAGCTGGCCGGCGTGCTGTCGATCGTGAGCCGCGCGGCCGCCGAAGCCCGCGGGCAGCCGGTCGACGAGGACGCCGACGCCGCGATGCGGGCCGCTGTCGAGGGACAGATCGAGGCCGAGTCGCTGCCCATGGTCTTATCCGGCATGCTCTACGACGACGGGGTGATCGACCCCCGCGATACCCGCACGGTACTGGGAATGTGTCTGTCCGCCATCGCGAATGGCCCGATCAAAGGGACGTCGAACTTCGGCGTCTTCCGAATGTGAGCCCCATGGGAATCACTCGAGTACTGGTTGCCAACCGCGGCGAGATTGCCCGCCGGGTCTTCGCAACCTGCCGACGACTCGGCCTGAGCACCGTCGCGGTCTACACCGACCCGGACGCCGCGGGCCCGCACGTCGCAGAGGCCGACGCCGGGGTGCGGCTGGAGAAGATCAACGACTATCTCAACGCCGAGGCCATCATCGCTGCCGCCCATGCCGCGGGCGCCGACGCTGTGCACCCCGGCTACGGATTCCTTTCGGAGAACGCCGACTTCGCGGCCGCCGTCTCAGACGCCGGCCTGACCTGGGTCGGGCCGCCGGTGGACGCGGTGCGAGCGATGGGCTCGAAGATCGAGTCCAAGAAACTGATGGCCGCCGCCGGGGTGCCGGTGCTCGACGAACTCGACCCCGACTCGGTCACGCAGGCGCAGCTGCCGGTGCTGGTCAAGGCGTCGGCGGGCGGCGGTGGCCGCGGGATGCGGGTGGTCCGCGAGTTGTCAGCTCTGGCAGGCGAAGTCGCCGCGGCCCAGCGCGAAGCGCAGTCCGCCTTCGGCGATCCGACCGTGTTCTGCGAGCGCTACCTGCCGACCGGCCACCATGTGGAGGTTCAGGTGCTCGCCGACACTCACGGCACCGTCTGGGCCGTCGGGGAACGGGAATGCTCGATTCAGCGGCGCCACCAGAAGGTCATCGAAGAGGCGCCCTCGCCGTTGGTGGAGCGCATTCCGGGCATGCGGGCCAAGCTGTTCGATGCCGCCCGGCTGGCCGCCAGTGCGATCGGCTACGCCGGCGCCGGGACGGTGGAGTTCCTTGCCGACGACGACGGTGAGTTCTTCTTCCTGGAAATGAACACCCGGCTGCAGGTCGAGCACCCGGTCACCGAAGAGACCACCGGGCTCGACCTCGTCGAGCTGCAGCTCGCGGTCGCCGACGGCGACCGTCTCGATACCGAACCTCCTGCTGCCCAAGGCCATTCGATTGAGGGCCGGCTCTATGCCGAAGATCCGGCACGCGGCTGGCAGCCGCAAGCCGGCCTGGTGCACGCCTTCGACGTGCCGGGCACCCGGGCACAGTTCGACTCGCTTTCGCAGCGCACCGGAATCCGGCTGGACTCCGGCATTGTCGACGGATCGACCGTGTCGATTCATTACGACCCGATGCTGGCCAAGGTCATCTCGTACGCGCCCACGCGCCGGCAAGCCGCGCTGGTGCTCGCCGACGCGCTGGCCCGCACGCGACTGCACGGGCTGCGCACCAACCGCGAGCTATTGGTCAACGTGCTGCGGCATCCGGCATTCCTCGACGGTGCCACCGACACCGCATTTTTCGACACCCACGGCCTGGCGCAGCTGTCGGCGCCGCTGGGCGACGAAGGCGCCGTGCGTTTGTCGGCGATCGCCGCTGCGCTCGCCGAGGCCGCGCACAACCGTGCGACCGCCGCCGTGTTCGGCTCGATGCCCAGCGGCTGGCGAAACCTGACCTCGGGGTATCAGGTCAAGACGTACTCCGACGACGAGGACAACGAGCACCGCGTTGAATACCGGTTCACCAGAACAGGATTGGTGCTGGCCGGCGATGAGCCGGTGCAACTGGTCTCGTCGGCGCCCGACGAGGTCGTCCTCGCCGACGCCAACGGGGTGGCGTGCAGATTCGCGGTTGCGCGTTATGGCCGGGACGTCTACGTCGACTCGGCGCGTGGGCCGGTTCATTTGGACGCGGTACCCCGGTTCCCCGAGCCCGGTTCCTCCGTCGCCAAGGGGTCGCTGGTGGCGCCCATGCCCGGCAACGTCATCCGGCTCGGGGCGCAGGTGGGTGACAGCGTCACCACCGGTCAGCCGCTGATCTGGCTGGAGGCGATGAAGATGGAGCACACCATCACCGCGCCGTCCGATGGCGTGCTCAGCTCACTGCACGTCTCGACCGGTCAGCAAGTCGAAGTCGGAGCCGTCCTGGCAATAGTCGAGGCGCCCGGCGACACTCTCTCAGAAAATGGCCAAGCAAAAGGAGATGCTTAAATGACCAATACCAGCTTCATCGAAAGCGAGGAGCGCCAGGCGCTGCGCAAATCGGTGGCCGCGTGGGCATCCAACTACGGCAGCGAGTACTACCTGGAAAAGGCACGCGCGCACCAGCACACCGATGAATTGTGGTCCGAAGCAGGCAAGCTCGGCTTCCTCGGCGTGAACCTGCCGGAGGAATACGGCGGCGGTGGCGCCGGAATGTACGAGCTTTCACTGGTCATGGAGGAAATGGCCGCCGCCGGCAGCGCGCTGCTGCTGATGGTGGTCTCGCCCGCGATCAACGGCACCATCATCAGCAAGTTCGGTACCGAAGAGCAGAAGAAGCGCTGGATTCCGTCGATCGCCGACGGCACGTTGACCATGGCGTTCGCGATCACCGAACCCGATGCCGGCTCCAACTCGCACAAGATCACCACCACCGCGCGCCGCGACGGCACCGACTGGATTCTCAAGGGCCAGAAGGTCTTTATCTCCGGTATCGACCAGGCGCAGGCCGTGCTGGTAGTGGCTCGCACCGAGGAAGCCAAGACCGGCAAGCTGCGCCCGGCGTTGTTCGTGGTGCCCACCGACTCTCCCGGCTTCACCTACACGCCCATTGAGATGGAGTTGATCAGCCCCGAGCGCCAGTTCCAGGTCTTCCTGGACGACGTCCGGCTGCCCGCCGACGCACTCGTCGGAGCCGAAGATGCCGCGATCGCACAGCTTTTCGCGGGCCTGAACCCCGAGCGGATCATGGGTGCGGCCAGCTCGGTGGGCATGGGCCGGTTCGCGTGTCAGAAGGCCGCCGACTATGTCAAGACCCGCCAGGTGTGGGGGACGCCGATCGGCGCGCACCAAGGGCTGTCACATCCGTTGGCGCAGTGCCACATTGAGGTCGAGCTTGCCAAGCTGATGTTGCAGAAGGCCGCCACGCTCTACGACAGCGGTGACGACGCCGGCGCGGCCGAGGCCGCCAATATGGCCAAATACGCCGCGGCCGAGGCGGCTACCCGCTCGGTGGATCAGGCCGTGCAGTCGATGGGCGGCAACGGCCTGACCAAGGAGTACGGCGTTGCGGCCATGCTGACTTCGGCCCGGCTGGGCCGTATCGCACCGGTCAGCCGCGAGATGGTGTTGAACTTCGTCGCGCAGACATCCCTGGGCCTGCCTCGAAGCTACTGAAGCCCTACTGATGGACACGCTTGTCGAATACGCCGGACCGGACGCCGTCGCGGGTCCATTCGCCCGGCTCACGCTGAACTCGCCGCGCAACCGCAACGCGCTGTCGACCACTCTGGTCAGCCAACTGCACCAGGGCCTGCGCGAGGCGGCGGCGGATCCGGGTGTGCGGGTGGTGGTGCTCGGCCACGCCGGCGGCACGTTCTGTGCCGGCGCCGACCTCAGCGAGGCCGGTGGCGGTAATCCTTTCGACATGGCCGCGGCGCGGGCCAAGGAGATGACCTCATTGCTGCGCGCCATCGTCTCCTCGCCGCTGCCGGTCATCGCCGCCGTCAACGGTCATGTTCGCGCGGGCGGATTCGGGTTGGTCGGCGCCTGTGACATCGCGGTGGCCGGCCCACGCAGCACCTTCGCGCTGACCGAGGCGCGTATCGGTGTCGCCCCGTCGATCATCTCGCTGACGCTGCTGCCCAAACTGTCGCCGCGGGCGGCCGCCCGCTACTACCTCACCGGCGAGACGTTCGACGCCGGCGTGGCCGCCGAGATCGGACTGGTGACGATGGCGTCCGACGATGTGGACGCCGCGGTGGCGAAACTGGTCGCCGACATGGGCCGCGGGTCGCCCCAGGGTCTGGCGGCATCAAAGGCACTGACGACGTCCGCCGTGCTCGAACGATTCGACCGCGACGCCGAACGGCTTACCGAGGAATCTGCCCGGCTGTTCGTCTCCGACGAAGCGCGCGAAGGCATGCTGGCGTTCCTGGAAAAACGTCCACCCAGTTGGGCCCCACCCGCCGCCGACGACACCGGTCACAATTAACCCGCGCGTAGGAGGATGGTTGCGATTTAGCCAACCCTCTTGCAGAGAAAGTTGGACGTCGTACGCTCGTGGGTGATGAGCGATTCGCCGCAGCACAATGCGAAGGCAGCCCGCGACGATTTGTCTCGGGCGGCCGATACCGATCGCATCCAAATTGCGCAATTGCTGGCCTATGCGGCTGAACAGGGCCGCCTGCAGCTCAAAGACTACGAAGATCGTTTGACCAGGGCGTATGCGGCCACGACATACGAAGAATTGGATCGGCTGCGGGCCGACTTGCCGGGTGCACCGTTAAGTCCACGCCGGGGCGGAAAACAGAATCCGGCGCCGTCGACCCTGCTGCTTGCCCTGCTGAGCGGATTCGAGCGGCGCGGGCGATGGAACGTGCCGAGGAAGCTGACCACGTTCACGCTGTGGGGCAGCGGGGTGGTGGATCTGCGCTACGCCGATTTCACGTCGACCGAAGTTGACATCCACGTGGTGTCGATCATGGGTGCGCAGAACATCCTGCTGCCGCCGGAGGTCAACGTCGAGATCCGCGGCCACGGCGTGATGGGCGGTTTCGATCGCAATATCGTGGGCCAAGGCACGCCGGGCGCGCCCAAAGTGAATATCCACGGCTTCTCGCTGTGGGGCGGTGTGGGCATCAAACGCAAAGCCCGCCGGCCCCACCAGTAAACCGACGCACACTCGCGGGGTCAGCCAACTTGCCCGCGACTACGGTACTGGACCGCGGCTCAGGGGAAGCGCATCGCACGAATTCCATCGCGAAGGATTATTCAGGCTGCGCGAAACGCCTTGTGTAAACAGTATTTCCGCCCCAACGCCGCGCACGGAATGCCGGCATCACGCACAGCGAGGGTGAGGAACGATCTCACTCGGAATCATCGACGAATGGCAACTGCGCCGCCACAACTCGAATGACGGCTTGCGACAGAGCAATTCGAGCCTCGGAGCGAATTCTCACTGATCGCCACAACGGGCTGGCCCACCCCGGAACCAGCCTGATCCTGCTCGACACCACCAGCAATCCCAACAAAGTGCTTGCCGCAGTGGGGATTGGTGACGTCGACAATGCCGAACGGGTCGGGGTGACAGTGGGCGGCCTGAACACCCGGGGCAGCTCCAGCGTCGACGCGATGGTGCGCGAAGCCGAAACTCAACGCGCCAAGGCAAGCGACTTACGAAAGTTCGCAGGTACACCGAACTATGACGCGGTGGCGTCGATCGCCTGGCTGGGCTATGACGCTCCCGACAATCTGATCGATGTGACCCAAGACCGGCTGGCGCACAACGCCGCCGGGCCGCTCAACCATTTCTACAAGGGTCTGGCCGCCGCAACCAACGTCTCGGACCAGCACATCGCTGCGTTCGGGCATTCCTACGGGTCCTTGGTGACCAGCCTCGCATTGCAACAGGGAGCGCCCGTGAGCGATGTCGTTCTGTACGGGTCGCCCGGTACCGAGCTGACCAATGTCTCGCAGTTAGGTGTTGCGCCGGGGTACGACTACTACGAGATCGGCATCAATGACGGTGTGTCAGACGTGATCCCGGACCTCGGCGCCTTCGGCCCCGCCCCCCAGGATATTCCCGGGATGACGCAGTTGTCCGTCGACACAGGAACGGCGCCCGGCGGCAGTCTAGGCGACGGTATACTGCACGAGCGTGCCTACGGACATTCCGAATACGCTCGTGACGGCAGCAACGGCCAGCTTCGAATGAGCGGTTACAACTTAGCTGCGGTGCTGGCTGGGCTGCCCAATGACCTTGTCAAAGCGCAACCGCTTCCGTCCTTGATCCCACCGGGTCAGGAGCCGATCGTCATTGCGGGGCCGTAGAAATGCGGTGCGGCACTTCTTCGTTGGCATGGCGGAAGGTCACTTTCGCGTTGGTGATGGCGACGCTGTCGACGGCATGCGTCAAGCCGACAACGCTCAACCCGTACGCCAATCCGGGGCGGGACGAGCTAGATCGGCTACAGAAGATCGTCAACGAACGGCCTGACTTGGACACAGTCCAGCAACAGTTGGCTGACCTCGACGCCAAAATCCGGGCGACCATCGCCAAATACTCCCCGCAGACCAAGTTTTCGAGCACCCCGATCACTCATCCGACGAACGGCTGCAAAGACCCGTTCGTGCGCACAATCGGCCGCCAAGAAGAGAGCGACCACTTCTTCGGCGAACCGGCGCCCTCTTCCGACCAGTGGCTGCAGATCACCACTGACCTGGCGCCGATATTCTCGGCAGCGGGGTTTCACCAAAGTGACTTGACGCCCGGCCGGCCACCGCGGCCACCGGGTGCAGACAATGACTCACAAAACCGCGATGACAGCGCCTCGATCGAGTTGGTCAACCACGGAACCCTGATCGCCTACTCCTACGACACCGGCTGTCGCCTTCCAGCCGCCTGGCGCACCGCGCCACCACCGCCGGACATGCGGCCACCGAACGACCCGAACGTGCATTATCCCTACTTGTACGGACCCCCGGGCGGTCGAACCGTCGACGCCCACTGACGGGTGGTCGACGCCGTCTGAGCGTCAATGCAAAATCGCATCGGCGATGAGGTAGACAAACCCGAGGGCCAGCAGGCCAACAAAAGGCCAGCCGATTACCACGTTGCCCTTGGACGACTTGCGCATCATGACGATCAAAGTAACCGGCAACACCGCGGCGACCCCGATCCACATGATCACCACGGCAGGCCACATGTGAAAGCTGGCGTCGCACACCGCGTCGGTGGCCATGCCAAAGAAAGAACGACAACCACACTTCGAACCCGCCGACAACAACCAGCGCCGCGTACAGGAGGTAGCTAAGGATGTTCCACGCGACCGTTGCCGCTGACGCACTTGTCACTCTGGGAAGCACGCCGTCAGCATCGCACAAACGGCAATCGACGCGCGCACGGTCGCAGTGATCGCCCACGGCTGCGGTGAATTCGGTTGGGAAGGTTACCCTCGCGCCGCGAATGCTCGCTCATAGCCATAGCGGTGAATGACTTCTCCCCACCGCTCAGTAACGATTGCGCGCTGGTCAGCAGTCAGTTCGTAGGTGTTGGTTTCGTAGTCCGCATGTTCGGCAAGGTACTGCCGCAGGCGCGGCCGGTACTGCTCGAAGTCGCCCAGTCCCAGATGCTCATACAGGCGGCCCAACTGTACTTCGGGATCGGCGATCAGATCCTCGTAGCGCAATTCGTAGAAGCGTGAGGGATCAACACGTTCTCGCCCTTCGTCCAACTTTCGATACAGGTCGACGTAGGTAGACAGAACCTTCTCGTCCAATCCCTCGAACGTCGGTCGTTGCAAGCCGTGTACGCGGGACAGCGCTTTAAGAAGATGAATGGTCGACGGATAAACGGCGTAAGGATCTCGGACGATGTGGATGAACTTCGCCTGCGGGAATATGTCCAACAGCACCTTGATTCGGTAGCTATGGGTCGGGCTTTTAAGGATCACTGTCCTGCGACGGCGGAAGTACACCTGCTGAACGAACCGGAAGAGGGTCCGTTTCCATGCTTCCAGTTCTCGCGATGTCAACTGCTCCAAATCCAGATACCGCTCATGCTGCGGCGGCCGGTTCGGGAACGCGAGGGTCAGGTACGGCGACGGCTGCCCCTGCATGCACCACACGAACTCGTCTTCTTGCGGGTGCTGCAAGCTCAAATCCATGTTGTCCATGGCCCGATGCTTCGGCACCAGAAATCCTGCACACCACGCAAACCGCTCGGTCAGTAGAAAGTGTTGCGGCGCAAGACATTCGTAACCCGTGGGACCGGTGTGGCGATCGTCGAGGTCTAACAGTTCGTGCAGCAAGGTGGTGCCGGTACGCCAGTGCCCAATAATGAAGATTGGCGGATCGGCGATCACCGTGTTGGCCACGCGCTTGCCGAACAAGATCTTCTGCCACAGCCCCAGACAGGAATTGACGACAGTGAGAAACGTGTAGAGGACGGCGAAGTGCCAGCGGCTCCAATGCACGGCGAAACGGTTCCGGATCAGCAAGCGCGCCCAGGCCGAGAAACTGCAACCGAGCCACAGCGGTGCCGCCCACTCATGCCACCAGGCAAATCGAGACGCCAAACGGGGGGTCTTCATCGCACCTGGGACAAGCTCTGGGCGGTTGCACGGGGCGTAACGGCGACTCGTAGCCGGGTCAGGCCGCGAAGGTTGGCGTTTGTCGTCCACGTCGGCGGCGCGACCACCTCTATCCGGTCGATGTTGGCGACGACCTCGCGCAGGACAGCCTGGCCCTCCATCCGCGCCAGCTGCGTCCCGGGACACGAGTGGATGCCGGAGCCGAACGCGAGATGCCCGGTCGGGTTGCGGTCGGCGCGAAAGACATCCGGGTCATCAAACTGGCGCGGGTCGCGATTGGCCGCACCCCACGCCAGCAGCACGCAGGAGCCTGCGGGGATGACGACCTTGCCGACGGGATAGTCGACACGCGCTGTGCGACAGATGTTTTGAACCGGCGACATGAAGCGAAGCTGCTCCTCGATCGCCGACGGGATCAGATGTGGCCGCTGGGCAACGAGCTTGAGCTGGTCTGGATAGTCGGCCAGCGTGAGAAACAAGGTGCTGATCATATTCGCAGTGGTCTCATAGCCCGCGACCATTAGCAGTACCGTGAACAAGAACAATTCGTCATCGCTGAGCCGACCGTGCTCGGCGTGCGCGGCAAGCTCCCCAAGAACCGTGTACTCCCCCAGTTGCCCGTTGTCGAGCCGGTGAGTGCAGAGCGCACGCAATCGCCAAAATCCGGTGAAACTCTGCGCCAGCGAAACCAGCCCCGACGTGGACAGATTGACATTGGTAATCCGAGCCACCTGGTTGGACAAGCGGCAGAAAGTGGCCTCGTCGGGTCCCGCTACGCCAAGAACTTTGCTGATGGTGCGCATCGGCATCGGTGCGGCCACGGTGGAGACGACGTCCGCGGGTGTCCGCGCCAACAGCCCGGCAACCAACTCCCGAGCAAGTTCGTCGATCATCGGACGCCAGGACTCCAACGCCCCGCGCGTCATAGCCGGCGCCAGTTGCTTGCGCATCCGAGTGTGTGCAGGCGGATCGGACGTGGGGAGGAAAGGCAACCACCCCCGTGAAATGGTGACACCACGGGCGCTGGACAACACGTGGTGGTTACGCGCGGCCTCGCGGACGTCCGAGTATCTGCTCAAGATGTAGACGTCGCGCTTGGGGTTGTACTGCACCCCCTCGCCCATCAAAAGCTCCCGGTAATACGGATACGGGTCGCGGGCTATCGCCGGGTCCAACGGGTCGAAGTCGGTGATCTGCACATGCTTTGAGGCACGGCCGCGGACCAGTCTCGACCGGGCCTTCCCAGCGGCGGTGAGTGTGAGCACTTCTGCCAGCATTGGCGCGCGCGCCCACGCAAGCCGGGCGTCGCGTCTCATCGTTGCCATCAGATGAAAGCCAACGCGAGCCGGCATACGCCGACTCGCGAGCCTGCCAATCAACACGCTCGCGTCTTGCGTGGCCGGTGCAGAGTACGAGGTGCCGTGTTCGAACGGGCATCCGCCCCGCGGCACCTGACCCTGTGCTGCTTCGGCACCGGGTAACGTCGCCGTCATGGGCCCCCGGATCTCAATCATGTTCGGTTGCGGAACAGTGCAAGAGTACCGGCGCGCATCGTGATGCGCGCGTTGTTAATTGTTTGTTTACGAATCATCAACGTGCACGCGGTTTCCGAGAGTGGTTCAATTCCTGATGTCCGCCGCAATATGTCCGCCGCAATGCTTTAACTAATGCGAAAGGCGACATGTGTGAACCCGGTCCGAGTCGGCCTCAGCACTCAACTCCTCAACCCTCGATATTCCCCGACCGCGCTCGTTCGCGCCAACGTGCTGATGGCCACGGCCGGCCGTGTCGACTCCTACTGGGTGGCCGACCACCTGAATTCGCTGTTCCCACGGTCGATTGCCACGCCGGGCTACCTAGGCATCACCAAACTCATCCCGAAGGTCGACGCCCAATTCGAGCCGTGGACGATGCTCGGATACCTTGCCTCCCGCAACCGCTTTGCACGTCTGCGGCTTGGTGTCGGCGTTACAGATGCCAATCGACGTCATCCGGCGGTCACCGCGCAGGCTGCGGCCACGTTGCACCTGATCACCCGCGGTCGCGCCATCCTGGGCGTCGGGGTCGGAGAGCGGGAGGGCAATGAGCCCTACGGAGTGGACTGGACCAAACCCGTGGCGCGCTTTGAAGAGGCGATCGCCACGATCCGTGCCCTGTGGAGCTCCCGTGGCGAACCCATCTCGCGTGAGTCGCCGTACTTCCCTTTGCGTAACGCGGTGTTTGACCTGCCGCCCTACCGTGGCAAATGGCCCGAGATATGGATCGCCGCGAAGGGGCCGCGGATGCTGCGCGCCACCGGGCGCTACGCCGACGCCTGGTTCCCCGGGCTGGTTTCAGGACCCGAAGACTATGCATCCGGTCTCGAAGCAGTGCAAACAGCAGCGTCCAACGCTGGGCGGGACCCTAGTTCGATCACGCCGGCGCTCTCAAGCTTTGTCGTCACCGGGCGGAGCCGCGACGACGTCGAGCAGGCCCTGAACTCCGATGCCGCAAGGGCTTTCGCGCTCATTATTCCGGGCCAGATGTGGGCCGACCACGGCGTGCAACATCCGCTCGGTCTCGACTTCGCCGGCGCCCAAGACCTAATCCCGCAAACGTTAGACGAGCAGACAGTGCGGTCCTACACCAAAAACGTCCCGGTATCGCTCCTCAAAGACGCACTCCTGGCGGGGACGCCCGACGAGGTCATCCATCAGGCTGCGCAATGGCGCGACCACGGAGTGCGCTACCTCGTCGTCAACAATCTCAGCTACCTGACGCCGACCCTGCGAAAAGGCCTCGCATCCAGCGCACCATTCTTGAAGATTCTGCGCGGGCTCAAGAAACTGTGAAATCGGCCCACTGCCACCGATCGGCGCTAGCGACGGCGCCGGGATCGTAGGTAGTCGCCCACCACGGCCGCTCCCAGTCCGTCGAGATCGGGCACAACCACGCGTCCTTCGACTCGTCGCGCGACCTGGTCGATGAACCGTGCCAGGCCAGGATCACTGCCCAACCGGAAGATCGTGACCTGTGCACCCAGCCGGGCCATGTCGTCGAACCCACGCACCGTATGGGCGATGGTCCGCGGATGCGGCGGATAGTCAAAGAAGACGGCCGAACCCTCCCCGTCGACATCCTCGAGGTGCGCGGTTGGTTCACCGTCGGTCACCACCAGCACGACGGGTTGCGCGTTGGGGTGCCGGCGCAGATGACGGCCCGCCAGTGCCAGCGCGTGATGCAGATTGGTGCCCTGCTCGTAAACCCCCTCCAGGCCGGTGAGCTCAGCGGCGGTCACGGTCCGGGCATAACGGCCAAAGGCGATGATCTGCAAGGCATCCGAGCGGAACCGCGTGGCGATCAGGTGGTTGAGCGCGAGCGCCGTCTGTTTCATCGGCAGCCAGCGATTCTCCATCACCATGGAGAACGAGGTATCGACCAGCAGCGCCACCGCGGCCTGGGTGCGGGTTTCGGTTTCGGAAATCTCGACATCGTCGACGGTGATCCGGATCGGGCCGGCCGGACCGTCCAGCGTCGCGGTTCCCGCCTGGCGCAGTACCGCGTTGGTCAGCGTGCGGGGGATGTTCCACGGCTCGGTGTCACCGAACTGCCAGGGCCGGGTCGCGCCGGTCAGTTCACCCGCCGCCCCGGCGCGGCGCAGCTCACGGTCGCCACGACGGCTTGAAAGCTGTTGTGCCACATCGCGTAGCGCTGTCTCACCGAGTCTGCGCATGGCCTTCGGCGACAGTCGCCACTGGCCGTCGGAACCACGATCCAAAAAGCCCTGATTGACCAGTGCCCGTTCCAGTTCGGAAAGTGTCCGCGCGTCGACGGCGGCCTGGTCGCCGAGCTGGCGGGCCAGCGCGTCGAGGTCGACGTCGTCCATGGTGGCGCCGGGATAGCTTTGCGAAAGCTGGTCGGCCAGCTGCTCGAGTTCGGCGACGTCCGCCAGGGCCTGGGTGCCTTCGCCCATGCCGAGCGGGTTGTCGCCGGAGAACTGTTCGGAGCCCATCCAGTCCTCGCCCGGCCGTGCGGCCTGCAGGTGCGAGTCGAGCCGATTCAACGCCTGCATCAGCGACGGAGATCCAAATGCCTGCTGCGCCAAGGCATCAAGTTCGGCACGCTGGTCTGGGCTCAGGCTGTTGCGAAAGCGCTGCGCGGCGGCGGCGCGCTGGGCCAGCGAGTCCAGTAGCTCATCGACACTGCGCGGATTCTCCGGGAAGAACTCGCCGTGCTTGTCCATGAAGTCGTCGAAGTCCTGTGCGGTGTCCTCACCGCGGGCATGCTTGTCCAACAGCTCGTTGAGGTCGTTGACCATGTCGGTGACGCGTTGGCGATCCTCGTCGGTAGCGCCCTCCAGCGCTTCTTTCATGCCGGAGAAGCGCTGATCCAGCATCTCGCGGCCAAGTAAATCCTTGATCTGGTCGTACTTTTCGCGAGCCTCCGGGCTGCGCCAGTTGTACTCGGACAGTTCTTGGACGGCTTTGGCGGGCGACGACGGCAGCGCGTCGAGCTGCAGTTCGCCGAAGCGGGCGTCGTCGTCGAGCGCGCGCGCCAGCTCCTTGCGCTCGGCCAGCACCGCCTCGTCGAGCAGCTTCTTGATCTCTTGCAGGGTGCCGTCTAAGTTGTTGCGGCGCAAAAGGTCCCGTCGGCGGCGGTTCGCTTCCGCGGCCAACCGGTCGGCGCCGGGCATGTTCTTGGTACCGCGACGGAGCAGCTCGGACAGCGCCCGGCGCGGGGAGGTCCCGCCCATGACGTCCTGCCCGATCTGCTCGAGCGCCTCGCGCAGGTCCACCGGCGGAGCCAGCGGGTCAGGCCCGCCGGTATACGCCGAGTACCGCGATGAGTGCCCTTTAGCCATAGACGGTTTGGCCCTCCCCGGATACCTTGTCGATTCGCTTGGCCAGATACAGCGCTTCCAGCGCCAGCTCCAGTGCCGCGGCGCGTTCTCCCTCGGATTCCGCATGCAACCGGTCGGCGATCTCCTCCACGACGGGCAATCCCGGAACGGCGGCCAGCACGTCCTTGGCCGAGATCCGCTCGCCCGTCGTCACCGCAGACCCGCCCTCCACGGCCGCGACCAGCGAACCCACGTCGATGCCGCCGAGCGCTCGTGATGCGGTGTCGGCGGTCGCGCGGCGCAACAGGTGCTCGAGCACCGCCTGTTCGCGGCCCTCCTCACCCGATTCGAATTCCAGCTTGCCGCGCAGCACGTCGATCACGGTGCCCAGGTCGACAACTCGGGCGACCGGGTCGCTCTCGCCGAGCACCGCGCCGCGGTGGCGGGCTGAGGCGGCGACGGTCTCGGTGGCGGCGATGGCGAACCGCGCCGATACGCCGGATCGCTGGTCGACCGAGTTGGACTCCCGCAGGTAACGCGCGAACCGCGCGATCACCTGCGTGAGGTAATCGGGTACCTGTGCGCTCAGGTGTGCCTCCTGAACGATGACGCCCACCTCCGCCTCCAGCTCCAGCGGGTAGTGGGTGCGGATCTCGGCGCCGAACCGGTCTTTGAGCGGGGTGATGATGCGACCGCGGTTGGTGTAGTCCTCGGGGTTGGCGCTGGCCACCACCAACACGTCCAGCGGCAGTCGCAAGGTGTAGCCGCGGACCTGGATGTCGCGTTCCTCCATCACGTTGAGCATCGACACCTGAATTCGCTCGGCGAGGTCGGGCAGTTCGTTGACGGCCACCACGCCGCGGTGCGCACGCGGGATCAGTCCGTAGGCGATGGTCTCCGGGTCGCCAAGGCTGCGGCCCTCGGCCACCTTGATCGGGTCGATGTCACCGACCAGGTCGGCGACGCTGGTGTCGGGCGTGGCCAGCTTTTCGGTGTAGCGCTCGCTGCGGTGCCGCCACTCGATCGGGAGGTCGTCGCCGAGGGTGGCGGCCTTGCGGATCGATTCCGGCGTGATCGGCGTGTACGGGTGCTCACCCAATTCGGCGCCGGCGATCACCGGCGTCCATTCGTCAAGCAGCCCGACCAGCGCGCGCAGTAGCCGAGTTTTGCCCTGGCCGCGTTCGCCGAGCAGAACGAAGTCGTGACCGGCGATCAGCGCCCGCTCCAGCTGGGGCAATACGGTGTCTTCGAATCCCAGGATGCCCGGCCAAATGTCTTCACCTTCGGCCAGCGCGGTCAGCAGATTCTCGCGGATTTCCTGCTTGACTCCCCGTTCACGATGGCCCGCCGCGCGCAGTTCGCCGACGGTTCGGGGCAGGTTGCTCGGTGCTGTCACCACTCCAAGTTACGTCCCGGTGCGCATGTGCGTCATGCGCACCGGCTTTAGTGCGCGAAGTGGCGGGCACCGGTGAGGTAGACGGTGACGCCGGCGTCGGACGCCGCAGCGGTCACTTCGTCGTCGCGCACGGAGCCTCCGGGGTGCACGATCGCCTTGACTCCGCCGCGAGCCAGCGTTTCCAGCCCGTCGGGGAACGGGAAGAACGCGTCGGACGCCGCCACCGCGCCGGCGACGCGGTCTCCGCCGCGTTCGACCGCCAGCCGGGCCGCGTCGACCCGGTTGACCTGACCCATGCCGACGCCGATGGTGACGCCTCCGGAGGCGATCACGATCGCGTTCGACTTGACCGCGCGACAGGTACGCCACGCAAAGACCAGGTCGCTCAACGTCGCCGGGTCGGCCGGTGATCCGGTCGCCAGCGTCCAGTTCGCCGGGTTGTCACCGTGCGCGTCGAGCTGATCGCGCTGCTGTATCAGCAGTCCCCCGCTGACCGGTCGCAGCTCGGAGCCCCCGGCCAGCGGCTCGGAGGCCACCAGGACCCGGATGTTCTTCTTGCGGGTCAGCACATCGAGAGCGTCCGGCGCGTAAGCCGGGGCGACGATCACCTCGGTGAAGATCGTGCTGACGTACTCCGCCATCTCAAGGCTGACTTCGGTATTCGTGGCGATGACTCCCCCGAAGGCGCTCAGCGGATCGCACTCGTGGGCCTTGCGATGTGCGTCGGCGACCGAAACCGACGAGATGGCGATCCCACACGGATTGGCGTGCTTGATGATTGCCACACAGGTCTGCTCGTGGTCGAAGGCCGCCCGCCAGGCCGCGTCTGCGTCGGTGAAGTTGTTGTAGGACATCTCTTTCCCGTGCAACTGCTCGGCTTGCGCCAGCCCGGGCCAGGCGCCCGGGTCGACGTAAAGTGCCGCCTGCTGGTGCGGGTTCTCGCCGTAGCGCAGCATCGCCGAGCGGCGCCAGTTGTGGCCGAGCCACTGCGGAAACGTCGTCTCCGGATGTTCGGGCGCCAGCGTCGACTCCATCCAGCTCGCCACGGCGATGTCGTACTCGGCGGTGTGTTGAAAGGCCAGCGACGCCAGCTTCTTGCGTTCGGCCAGGGTGAATCCGCCACCGCGCGTCGCGGCGAGCACCCCGTCGTAGCCGAGCGGGTCGACGACCACGGCCACGCTGGGATGGTTCTTCGCGGCCGCCCGAACCATCGACGGCCCGCCGATGTCGATCTGCTCGACACATTCGTCGATGCCTGCGCCGGAGTCGACGGTCTGGCTGAACGGGTACAGGTTGACCACGACCAGCTCGAAGGCCGCGATGCCCAGCTCTTCGAGCGCCGCGGCGTGCTCGGGCTTGCGCAGATCGGCCAGCAAGCCGGCGTGCACGCGCGGGTGCAGTGTCTTGACCCGGCCGTCGAGCACCTCGGGAAAACCGGTCAGCTCCTCCACGGGCGTCACCGGAATCCCGTTATCTGCAATTGTTTTCGCGGTAGATCCAGTCGACACGATCTCGACGCCCGCCGCACTCAGGCCCTGAGCGAGTTCTACCAGCCCGGTCTTGTCGTAGACGCTGATCAACGCGCGGCGAATCGCTCTCCTTGACTCGTCGGTGCTCATCCTGTGCTCATCCCAGGGTCGCCTTTCGTCCGATCCAGGTCACGCCGCGGTTCGCGATTGCGGCCACCACGTCCACCAGCAGTCGCCGTTCGACGACTTTGATGCGTTCGTGCAATGTCTCTTCGTTGTCGCCGTCGAGCACCGGAATGGGCTCCTGCGCCAGGATCGGCCCGGTGTCCATGCCGGCATCTACCAGGTGCACCGTACAGCCAGTGACCTTCACACCGTAAGCCAGCGCTTCGGGGACCGCGTGCGCCCCTGCGAACGCGGGCAGTAGCGCCGGGTGCGTGTTCAGCGTGCGCCCGCAGAATCGTGAAAGGAATTGCGGTCCAAGGATTTTCATGAATCCGGCGGAGACGATGATATCGGGCGAGTGCGCGGCGGTGGCCTCGGTGATCGCGGCGTCCCAGGCGTCACGGTTCGGGTGATCCCCAAGCCGGACGGTGAAGGTCGGCACCGATGCGGCCGCGGCGATTTCGATGGCCCGGCAGTCGCGGTCCACGCCGACGGCGACCACACGCGCCGGGTAGTCATCGACAGCGGCGGCCAGCAGCGAACTCAGTAGCGATCCGGTGCCCGATGCCAGCACCAGCAGTCGCGCCGGCGCACTCGGGGGCACGCGGAGCGGTTCGACCACATCGCGAGCCTACTAACGGCGATGCCGGGCCGACGATACGACCGGCCGAACTCGATTTGTCGCTTCCAGGCGGGCAGCGCGGCTAGTCCCCCGGGTCGCGCTCGGTCGCGCGTTCGTCGGGTGGCCCTTCAGGCGGCGGTTCGTCGAACGCGGGCTCGCCGGGCATGGGTTCGGCGAGCGTCGGTTCGGCGAATGCTTCCTCGTCGTCGAGCAGCAGGTCGTGTTCGGCGGCGGGGCCGGGCTCGGGGAAGGCGTCCGCGAAGTCCTTCGGCTCATCGGCCGGTGGCGCGGGCACGCGTTTGGATTTGGGCCGCCTGGGCCGGCGCCTGATCCCGCCGGTCATCACCACCGTGACCCAGCCGATGACCGCGAACCAGAAGAAGGTGCCGACCCATAGGGCGCCCTGGTCCACCCCGACGTCGCCGAAGTTGCCCAGCCGGCCGCTGCTCCCGAACGCCAGCAGCGACATCGTCAGGGCCCCGCCCACCGCGGCGACGAGCAGCTTGGCCAGCGCCGGGACCAGCGGGAGCGGATGCCGGGCGCACTGCTGACCGACGGCCACGCCCGACGCCGCCCCGACGATCAGCAGGGCGACCCACACCGGCCCGAGCGGCGGCGTCGGCGCCGCGGCAAGGACGGGCAGCGCCGGAATGTCGCCGCCGAAAACGGTGAACGAACTGAACGTCGCAAAACCAATATGCGCACTGGACCCGACCGCGACCGCCGAAGTGCCGACGATGACGTTGGGCGCGTACAGCATCGAGAGCACCGTGAGGCTGAACTCGCCGAATATGGAATCGGTGATCGCGTAGAGGTCCTGCATCGTCGCCCAGTGCACGACCAGCGACCCTGCCGTCACAAACCCGGACAGCCCGACCAACGCCAGCACGCCGGCCGCCGCGGCACGCAGCGAATCACCCAGCCAGTACGGCAGTGACGCCACCGCCAGCACCCTCCGGCCCACCCGGGATCCCACCCCGATCGCGGCGCCGATGCCGTGCACCACCAGGACGCCGGCGAACGCGCGCAGGGCGCTGGGTGTCTGCAGCTCGGTGAGCACCGTCGACGCGTCGTGGATGACGGCCAGCGCGATCGCGGCGATCAGCAGGGGGCCGCCCAGCGCCGACGCGACCACCCAGCGGACCACCAGCCATGAGGAATACCTGGTGGTGGCCCGCGCCGTGGTGCGCGCGGTCGCCCACACCATCAACAGGATTGGCAGCAGCGGCATTACGCCCAACTCGCGGCCGCCGATAGAAATCGGTACCCCGTGCACGCCGAGCCAGATGCTGGCGATCGCCCCCAGGGCGCCGGTCATGTCGCTGTTGGCGATCAGCAGCTGCAGCAGCGTGACCGCGGCGATGATGATCAGCGCCAGCACCGCCGGGCCGAACGCGACCCGTACGAGGTCACGCGCCTGGCGAGCGCCCGCTGCCCGGTTCTCCTCCACCCGTGTCACTCTTGGCGCACGTGCCTACGAGGCGCGAGAACTCGCGGTTAGGACGGGGCCGGTCCAGAGGGCGACGAAGGCTGGTCGCCGGGTTGCCCGGACGCCGCGCCCATACCCCCGACCGACGGTGGCGGGCTGAAGCTCGGGAATCCAGTGGGCGGCGTCGATGGTGCCTGCTGCGCTGCCGACTGCGGTCCGGACTGCGGAGACTGGGCACCGAAGCCGCCGGTGGTCGGGATCGCGCTCTGCGTCGGGACCTGGCTCGACGGGTAGCCGCCGTACTGCGATCCGTATCCCGACTGCGGGTTGTGCTGCTGCTGCGGGCCCTGCTGGCCGTAGTACCCGGCGTGCTGCTGACCTCCGTATTGCCCGTACTGGCCGTATTGCCCGTACTGCGCGTAGGGGTCGTACTTGGGCCGCGGCGGCGGAGGGGTGATAACGCCGGCATCCAGCAGAAGCACGACGACGGCGGCAACGGCCTGGAGCACGCTGCACGCCACCAGCGGCCACATCGCCCAGCCGACGGCGAATCCGGCCGGGGTGTTGATGACCTCAGCGATCGCCAGCAGCGCGCCCAGAACGGCGACGGCCGCCACCACGCCCGCGTAGTTCTTCGCCTTGGGCAGCAGGCTCAGCCCGGCGAGCAGCGCGGCCAGCACGGCGACCAGGACCGCGGTGCCGGCGTCACCGGCGCGTCCGCCGGAGGCCGGACCGAGGTCCGCGCCGAGCACGAAGGTCGGCCCGAAGTTCAGCAGGTACACCGCCAGGCCGAGGGCCACCACCGCGATGTTGACGTACAGCGGCAGCTTGCTCTCGCCGTCGTCAGTCTTCGCGAACGACGGTGTGGCGCCTGGGTAGGAGCCGCCGGGCTGCGACTGCGGATATCCGGGACTCCCGGGCGAGTAGGTCATGACTCCTCCTGTTGCTTCCAGTGCCTTCAAGACCTCGTGTGGCGCCGCGCCACTGTTGCAGTGCGACGCTGCGCTTCCAGGGCCCAGCGTTTTTCAAACACCAAGACGTGCCCGCGCTTGCGTTACGCGCGATCGATCAACCACGCTAGCGCACGTTCGCGCGCCCGTGCCGGAGCGACCGGCTCCCGCGCACGACCAGGGCCGATCGCCGCCGCGCCCCGCCTTCGAGGCGCTCTGTGGGGGGCGGGTTGCTCGGCGCAGGTAGAACACGTTCTAATTCTGTGCATGGATTACGGGCTTGTGCTTTTCACCAGTGACCGTGGCATCACTCCGGCCGCCGCGGCCAAACTCGCCGACGACCACGGCTTTCAGACGTTCTACGTGCCTGAACACACCCACATCCCGGTCAAGCGGGAGGCGGCGCACCCGACGACGGGTGACGAATCGCTGCCGGACGACCGGTACATGCGCACGCTGGACCCGTGGGTAAGTCTGGGCGCGGCGTGCGCGGTCACGTCACGGGTGCGGCTGTCCACCGCGGTGGCGCTGCCCGTCGAGCATGACCCGATCACGCTGGCGAAAAGCATCGCGACCCTGGACCACCTGTCCGGTGGCCGGGTCAGCCTGGGCGTCGGGTTCGGTTGGAACACCGATGAACTCGCCGACCACAACGTGCCGCCGGGCCGCCGCCGCACCATGCTGCGCGAGTACATCGAAGCGATGCGCGCGTTGTGGACCGAGGAAGAAGCCGCCTACGACGGCGAGTTCGTCAAGTTCGGCCCCAGCTGGGCGTGGCCCAAGCCGGTGCAGTCACATATTCCGGTGCTGGTGGGCGCGGCGGGCACCGAGAAGAACTTCAAGTGGATCGCCCGCAGCGCGGACGGCTGGATCACCACGCCGCGCGACTTCGACATCGACGAACCGGTGAAGCTGTTGCAGGACACCTGGGCGGCCGCGGACCGCGACGGAGCCCCGCAGATCGTGGCTCTGGACTTCAAGCCGGTGCCCGAGAAGCTGGCGCGCTGGTCCGAGCTCGGAGTCACCGAGGTGCTGTTCGGCCTGCCGGACCGTCCCGAAGAAGAGATCGCCGCCTACGTGGAGCGTTTGGCGGGCAAGCTCTCGTCGATGGTCTAGGCCCTCGTCGGCACGACGGGGTCTACCCCAGCGACGCCCGGTTACCGTTATCGGTCGACCACACCGAGATCTCCGCACCGAGTGGATCGCCGTCGGACATCAATGCGACGAGATCGTCGTCGTCGGTCGTGGCCATGAATCGCGTGTTGTCCGCAGCGAGCCTGCCAACGATGATGCCGGTGCGGGCCGGCCAGTCGTAGCGTACGGAGTACGTCTCGATGGTTGCCGCTCCGTCGGGCGTCTTCGTGACGTCGATCTTCGGCAGCGCGTCGATCTCGTTCTTCAGCTCCGCACAGTTATCGGTGCGCCAGTCCACCGGTGTGGTCGAGTAGATACCGACCGAGTACTTGCTCATAATGCCGCCGTTGGCGCCGACGAGACCGAATTGCCCTGGCCTGTCCCGCATCTGCGCGACCGTCTCGGCGATACCGTGCAGCGAGTAGCTGTTCCCGGGACCGCCGAAGTACGGCAATCCGCCGGTCAGGGTCAGGCCGCGCGGGTCGTCGCCGTCGATGCCCAGGGCTTCGCAGATGACGAATACCGGGAATGGGAAGCAGCTGTACAGATCGAAGGTGGTGATGTCGTCGATGCCGATTCCGGCCACCCGCAACGCTTCTCGGGCCGCACGGACCGCCGCCGGGCTGGCGCCGAGGTCGAGGCGATCGAGCATCGCCTGCTCGATCATGTCCGCGTGGCCGTGCAGATAAACCCACTTGTCCTCGGCCACACCGAGGCGGGTCGCCGCCTCCACTGACATCAGCACCGCCGCCGCGCCCTGGTTGACCTGATCGCGGGCGACGAGCAGACGGGGGTACGGGTCACAAATCATCCGGTTGTCGTCGGTGATGGTGATGATCTCGTCGACCGACCGCTCGACCGGCGATGACGAAAACGGGTTCTTGGCAGCCACTTTGGACATTGGAGCGAACAATTCGGCCATCTCGCGCCGATAGTCGGCCACGCTGCGCCCAAGGCGGGCACGGCGGGCATTCTCCATGAGCCCGTACTGCACGGGCGCCCCGGTCAATCCGTGCTGGATCGTGTATTCGTCGATGTAGCTGAAGATCTGGTGGCCGCGATCCTCCAGCTGGCCCTCGACGTGTTCGGTGAAGTCGGGCCTGTCATCGCGATTGGCGAAATAGCGAGCCGTCGACCCCGGCTCCGAGCCCATGATCAGTACGACGTCGGCTTCGCCCGCGGCGATTGCGTTGCCCGCCTCGGTGACAAGCTTCTGTGGGCCCTGACCACCGACTGGTTCGAGTACCACGCGGGCCGGGTCGCCGCCGAGGCGGTTCATCACCGAACGCGGGTAGTTGTTCGACTTGCCGAGCCTCGCCGGCATCGGTCCAGAGATCTCGAACTGCCGCAGCCCGAAGACCGTGTCGACGGCCTTCGCCACGCTTTTGGCGCCGGTGTCGGCAAGAGCCGCGCGCGCGGCGGCCGTCGCAAGGTCGACCGCCGACATGCCCCGATAGTCGGGGTCGTCGATGCGCTCGGTGAACTGGCCGACGCCGACGAGCACCGGAGTACGCGGATCGACCGGCATGACAACCCTCCTGGCAACTGTTAGTTCGTCAGGCTAACCGATGGCTGGGACCTAAACGAAACTGCGGCCAGTCGCGGATTCTTCAGTGAAATCGCGAATCTGACTGGGCCCACGCGAAGCCGGGGACAGTCTCGGCAAAGAACTACAGGCTCTTGAGGATCTCCCGGGCCAGGTCCGCGGTCTCCGACGGCGTCTTGCCCACCTTGACCCCGGCGGCCTCCAAGGCCTCCTTCTTGGCGACCGCGGTGCCCGACGAGCCGGACACGATGGCGCCCGCGTGGCCCATCGTCTTGCCTTCCGGCGCAGTGAATCCCGCGACGTAGCCGACGACCGGCTTGGACACGTTGGCCTTGATGTAGTCGGCGGCCCGCTCCTCGGCGTCGCCGCCGATCTCACCGATCATCACGATGACCTTGGTGTCGGGGTCCTTCTCGAAGGCCTCGATGGCATCGATGTGGGTGGTGCCGATCACCGGGTCACCACCGATACCGATCGAGGTGGAGAAGCCGAAATCGCGTAGCTCGTACATCATTTGGTAGGTCAGGGTGCCGGACTTGGACACCAGCCCGACGGGGCCGGGACCACTGATGTTGGCGGGGGTGATGCCGGCCAGCGCCTCACCCGGGGTGATGATGCCGGGACAGTTCGGCCCGATGATCCGCGTCTTCTGCCCCTTGTCCACGTTGTAGGCCCAAGCATATGCGCTGTCCTGCACCGGAATTCCCTCGGTGATGACGACCAGTAGCGGGATCTCGGCGTCGATGGCCTCGATGATCGCGTCCTTGGCGAATTTCGGCGGCACGAAGACGACCGACACGTTGGCGCCGGTCTCCTTCATCGCCTCCGCGACGCCGCCGAAGACCGGAAGCTCGATGTCCTTGCCTTTCGCGTCCACGTGCGACACGGTGGTGCCCGCCTTGCGGGCGTTCACCCCACCAACCACGGCGGTGCCGGCCTTGAGCATGAGCGCGGTGTGCTTGGTGCCCTCACCGCCGGTGATGCCCTGGACGATTACTTTGGAGTCTTTGTTCAGGAAGATAGACATTGGCCATGGCTCCTTTGGACTACTTGTTCGCCAGCTCAGCGGCTTTGTCGGCGCCGGCGTCCATGGTCTCGGCCTGGATCACCAGCGGGTGGTTGGCCGCAGCCAGGATGCGTCGGCCTTCGTCGACGTTGTTGCCGTCGAGCCGGACGACGAGCGGCTTGTTGGCCTCGTCGCCGAGCATGTTCAGCGCGGTCACGATTCCGTTGGCGACGGCGTCGCAGGAAGTGATGCCGCCGAACACGTTCACGAACACGCTCTTGACCTGCTTGTCGTTCAGGATGACGTCGAGGCCCGCGGCCATCACCTCGGCCGATGCGCCGCCGCCGATGTCGAGGAAGTTGGCCGGCTTGACCCCGCCATGCTTCTCGCCGGCGTACGCAACGACGTCGAGGGTCGACATCACCAGGCCCGCGCCGTTACCGATGATGCCGACGGCGCCGTCGAGCTTGACGTAGTTGAGGTCGTGTTCCTTGGCCTTGAGTTCCAGCGGGTCGGTGGCGTCGCGGTCCTCGAACTCGGCGTGGCCGGGCTGACGGAAGTCGGCGTTGGCGTCCAGGGTGACCTTGCCGTCCAGCGCGAGGATCTGGTCGTCGGGCGTGCGGACCAACGGGTTGACCTCAACCAGCGTCGCGTCCTCGGCGACGAACAGCTCCCACAGCTTGGAGATGGTGTTTGCCGCCGCGTCGAGCACCTCGGCCGGCAGGTGGCCCTTCTCGGCGATGGAACGGGCCGTCGCCAGGTCGACACCGGTCACGGCGTCCACCGGCACCTTGGCGAGCCGCTCGGGCTTGGTGGCGGCAACTTCCTCAATCTCCACGCCGCCCTCGACCGAGCACATCGCCAGGTACGTCCGGTTGGCGCGGTCGAGCAGGAACGAGATGTAGTACTCCTCGGCGATGTCGCTGGCCTCGGCGACCAACAGCTTCTTCACGATGTGGCCCTTGATGTCCAGGCCGAGGATGTTCTTGGCGTGCTCGTAGGCGTCGTCGGGTGTGGCGGCGAACTTGACGCCGCCCGCTTTGCCGCGGCCACCGACCTTCACCTGCGCCTTGACCATCACCGGAGCGCCGACCTCGGTCGCGATTTCCTTCGCGCCCTCGGCGGTGTCGGTTACCCGACCCGGCGTAGTAGGTACGTTGTGCTTAACGAACAGTTCTTTCGCTTGGTACTCGAAAAGGTCCATGAACTCACTGTCTTCGCTCGACTTATTTCCAAGGCCTACAGGTCGGCGGTGCCGGAATCGGCAACTCGCACGGTGGAACTGTATCCACACTCCAAACGGCCGCTACCGCCGCATCCACCGATGTGGTGCAGCTCACGACACGCCAGTGGAGGCCAAACGTGATTCAGTTCACAATCTGCCGCCGAGGTTGCCAGCCGGATCGGTAAACGGATAACGTCCTAAAGTCCAGATAACGTTATGGTCACGATACGAGGACATTTCAGGTTGTCCCAACACCGTTTTGCGCGCTCTCCTGCCTCGTCAGGAGCTGGTCGCTTCCACCGCGAAAACTGGGCTCAACCGCACCGCAACGAAGTCACCGAAATTCTGCCGTTGGACGGCTTTGACCTCGACGACCTGGAATTCGCGGACCCCGGCGAACTCGACGACCTGGACCTCAGCGACGACTCGACGTTCGATTACGAAGCTCAGGTGTTGCTCGCGCCCGAGCTCGACGATCTGGATGAGATCGACGATCTGACTCCTCTGCGGCTGGCGGCCCCCACCCCCGCTGCCACCAACGAGGCACTGTCCCAGCACGCGCTGCGGCTGGACCCGAATCTCGCCGGCTCGGACGCCACCGACGTCATCGGTGTCGCACGCCGGGGCGGGCAGCACCGCAAGCAGCCGACCAGCGCGGCGCGCGGCCGCGTGCTGATCTCGGCGATGGCCGCCGGCGCGGCGGCCGCGGCGGCGCACACAGCGACCAGCCAGGCCGAGACCACCAAGGCCGAGACCGTGCTGACCGCCAACGCGTCGGCGCTGACCGGCGGGTCGAGCGGCAACACCACCCGCGGCGCCCAGGTGATCGCGGTCGCGCCCGCGGCGATCGCTTTGCACAACGAGGAGCTCGCCAAGGGCGTGGCCTTCGCCAGCGACCGTGCCCAGCGCGAGGCACGAATGCAGCAGCCGCTGTATGTCATGCCCACGCACGGGATTTTCACGTCGAACTTTGGATATCGCTGGGGCGTGCTGCATGCCGGCATCGACCTCGCCAACTCGATCGGAACGCCGATCGTCGCGGTGTCCGACGGCATCGTGATCGACGCCGGGCCGACCGCCGGCTACGGAATGTGGGTCAAGCTGCGCCACGCCGATGGCACTGTCACCCTGTATGGCCACATCAACACCGCGCTGGTCAGCGTCGGTGAGCGCGTGATGGCCGGCGACCAGATCGCCACGATGGGCAACCGGGGCAATTCCACCGGCCCACACCTGCACTTCGAGGTGCTACAAGGCGGCACCGAGCGAATCGACCCGGTGCCGTGGCTGGCCAAGCGAGGAATTTTCGTCGGCAATTACGCTGGTTGAGGTGACCGCGCCGAACGACCCTCCACCACCCGAACCGCCCGCCGAATCACGGACACGGATCATTCGGCGTGCTCCGACCGGACCGATACCCTCGATCCCCGATTCGCCGACCACGCACGTGCCGCGACAGGTCGTATCCGATCAGGGATCCACTCGTGCAGCCGCGCGCAGCATCCTGCCGGGCCGCCCGGCCGATGAATCAGCTCCCCGGACGGTGATCGCCGCGGCTGCGGTCAGCATCGTCAGCGGATGGGCCACGTCTGTGGTGGCCACCGATTTGATCACCGGCTGGTGGCGGACCGATCGCATGTTCTGCATCGCGATCGCATTCCTCGCCCTGGTCTTCGCTGCGACCACCGTCGCCGGCGTGATCATGCTGCTGCAGCGCCGCTCCCTGGGCCGCTACCTGATCATGACGGGCGCGGTGGTGGCGGTGTTGACCTACGGCGGCGTGTTCATCGCGGGCGCACGCGTCGCGTGGATCGTGCACGCCTTCCCGCTGCTCCCGATCGCCACTGTGGTGTTGGCGATGCACCCGCAGACCAAACAATGGCTGGAGGAGTAACCACGGCTCAGAGCTTGCTGACCGGGGCGTGGTTGTGCATCAGCTTGACCCGCCCGGCGCTGCCGAAGTCGATCAGCGACATCGCCGACTCGCCGACGCCCGACACTTCCTCGACGCGGCCCAGCCCGTACTTGTCGTGGGTCACTCGATCGCCGGGGGCCAGCACCAGCAGCGGACGCTTACTCGCTCCGGAGCGGGTGGGCGCGGCACGCGGCGTCCCGAAACGCCCGGCACCGCTGACCGGCGCGCTGTACGAAGGGGCCGGTGCGGTGCGCCGCCACTCCATCAGTTCTTGCGGAATCTCTTGCAGGAAGCGCGATTCCGGGTTCAGCATCGGCTGCCCCCAGGAGGACCGGATGATGGCCCGGCTCACATACAGCCGCTGCCGGGCACGCGTGATGCCCACGTAGGCCAGCCGTCGTTCCTCGGATAGTTCGCTCGGATCGTCGAGCGCCCGCATGTGCGGGAACATGCCGTCCTCCCAGCCGGTGACAAACACCACCGGGAACTCCAGACCCTTCGCGGTGTGCAACGTCATCAGCGTCACCAAGCCGGCGGCGTGCTCGGGAATCTCGTCGGTGTCGGCGACGAGCGACACCCGTTCCAGAAATGAGGCCAGCACCCCGGTTTCGGGCACGTCTTCGTCTTCGGGGGGCCGCAGGGATTCGTCGAGCGCGGCGGCGTTGGCCTGATCGATGCTGAATTCGTGTGCGACGCTTACAAGTTCGTTGAGGTTGTCCAGCCGGGCCAATTCCTGCGGATCGGTCGAGGACTCCAGCTCCCGACGGTATCCGGTGCGTTCCAGCACCGACTCGACCAGATCGCCGAGGTCGTCGTCGAGGCGGCCCCTCAGCTCGTCGAGCAGCTCGACAAAGCCCGAAATCGCTTTCTCCGCACGGGAATTAAGCATCGGAACTTTACCTTCTGCGGCGGCGACCAGCGCGTCGGCGAAGCTGGCGCCGGTGTTCTCGGCATAGACCGCCACACACGCCTCGGCACGATCGCCGATGCCACGCCGCGGGGTGTTGAGGATGCGCCGCATGCTGACCGCGTCGCCGGGGTTGTCCAGCACTCGCAAGTAGGCGACGATGTCGCGGATCTCCTTGCGCTCATAGAACCGCACTCCCCCGACGACCTTGTACGGAATTCCGGCGCGGATGAACACCTCTTCCAATGACCGCGACGAGTTGTTGGTGCGATAGAAGACGGCTACATCGTTATAGGTAGTGTCACCGCGTTCAACGAGCGCGTCAATTTCTTGGGCCACGAACCTGGCCTCGTCGTGCTCATTGTCCGCGACATAACCGACGATCAACTCCCCCTCGCCGGCGTCGGTCCAGAGTCGCTTCTCGCGGCGCCCCGAGTTACGCGCGATCACCGAATTGGCGGCCGAAAGAATGTTCTGCGTCGAACGGTAATTTTGCTCAAGCAGAATGGTGGTCGCCTCGGGATAGTCGCGTTCAAACTCCTCGATATTGCGAATGGTGGCGCCCCGAAACGCGTAGATCGACTGATCGGCATCGCCGACCACACATAACTCAGCGGGCGGCACGTCATCGTCGGACGAATCTTCGTCGTCGCGTCCGACCAATTCCCGCACCAGCACGTACTGGGCGTGGTTGGTGTCCTGGTACTCGTCGACCAGGACGTGCCGGAAGCGGCGCCGGTAATACTGTGCAATCTGCGGGAAGGTCTGCAGCACCGCGACGGTTTCGCCGATCAGGTCGTCGAAGTCCAGTGCGTTGGCCGCGCGCAGCCGCCGCTGGTATTCGCCGTAGACGGAGGCGACGGTGCGGGCCAAGTCATCTGAATCGTCCGTGAGGTTGGACACAGCCCGATCAGAATCGATCAGCTCGTTCTTGAGGTTCGAGATGGCGACGGAGAGCAGTCGCGGCGAGTACCGCTTGATGTCCAGGCCCATGTCGCGCCCGATCATCTGCAGCAGGCGCCGCGAATCGTCGGCGTCGTAGATCGAAAAGTTGGAATTGAGGCCCTTGATCAGGGAGGCCTGGTTGCGCAGGATGCGCACGCAGGTCGAGTGAAACGTGGACACCCACATCGCGCGGGCACGGTTGCCGACCAGCCGCACCACCCGTTCGCGCATCTCAGCTGCGGCTTTATTGGTGAAGGTGATGGCCAGAATCTGCCCGACCCCGACACCGCGCGCGGCGACCAGATAGGCGACGCGACGCGTCAACACCGCGGTCTTCCCGGAGCCCGCGCCGGCCACGATCAGCAGGGGCGAGCCCTCGTGGACCACCGCTTGTCGCTGTTGAGGATTGAGCCCGTCGAGCAGCTGCTCTGCTTCGGGGGCGGACTTGGCTTCAGAGTTACTGGTCGCGTGCACACTCATGTCGGTCCAAACTTACCGCCGCCGACCGACTCCTCCGCTGGCCACGCCGTCCCAGGACAGGCGCCCGTAGCACTTTTGCGCGGTCGCGGTCGTTAGTGGCACACTCGTTTGGTGCTCAACGCGCAGCGACATCGGCAGATCAGCCGATTTTTCTACGGGTACCGGCCAGCGGTGCCCGCGGTGTAGCTGCTTTCGCAGAGCCCCGTGGTCCGCTTCCGGATTCGGGGCTCGTCTCTTTTGTGAGGCCCGATAACGGATGAGACCAGAACCCCCACATCAAGAGAATGCGGAGTTGGCAGAGATGAACATCGAGATGGTCGAGTCCCAAGAGACCACCGACATTGACGCGTTGCGCCAGGAGATCGACCGATTAGACGCCGAGATCCTCGCCGCGGTAAAGCGGCGGGCCGAAGTGTCCCAGGCGATCGGCAAGGTGCGAATGGCGTCCGGCGGCACCCGGCTGGTCCACAGCCGCGAGATGAAGGTCATCGAACGCTACAGCGAGCTCGGTCCCGACGGGAAGGACCTGGCGATGCTGTTGCTGCGGCTGGGCAGGGGCCGGCTCGGCCACTGAACCGTTTCGCCGCCATCCGCTAGGCCTGGCTCGGTTGCGTCGGACCGCATTAGGGTCGAACCATGACCTCCGTGCTCACCATCCCCGATATCACCGAGACTCCGGCGTGGAACGCCCTACGTAGGCATCACGAACAAATCGGCACGACCCACCTCCGCGAATTCTTCGACGACGACCCCGATCGCGGCCGCGATCTCACGTTGACGGTCGGGGACCTTTACATCGACTACAGCAAGCACCGCGTCACCCGCGAGACGCTGCGGCTGCTGATTGACTTGGCCCGCGCGGCGAACCTCGAAGCGCGCCGCGACCAAATGTTCTCCGGCGTGCATATCAATACCTCGGAGAATCGCGCGGTCCTGCACACCGCGCTTCGGTTGCCCCGGGATACCGAGCTGGTCATCGATGGCCAAAACGTCGTCGAGGATGTGCACAGCGTCCTCGATGCGATGGGGGACTTCACCGATCGGCTGCGCAGCGGAGAATGGACCGGGGCCACCGGGAAGCGAATCCGCACCGTCGTCAACATCGGCATCGGCGGTTCGGACCTGGGTCCGGTGATGGTGTATCAGGCACTGCGCCACTATGTGGACGCGGGGATTTCGGCACGTTTTGTCTCCAACGTCGACCCCGCGGACCTGGTTGCAAAACTCGCCGATTTGGAGCCCGCCACAACGCTTTTCATCGTCGCGTCGAAGACGTTCTCGACGCTGGAAACGCTGACGAATGCGACGGCCGCGCGCCGCTGGCTGACCGACGCGCTCGGCGACGCCGCGGTGTCGAAGCATTTCGTTGCCGTCTCGACCAACAAACGCCTGGTCGACGAGTTCGGCATCAACACCGACAACATGTTCGGCTTCTGGGATTGGGTCGGGGGACGCTATTCGGTCGATTCGGCGATCGGGCTGTCGCTGATGGCGACGATCGGCCGGCAGGCCTTCGCTGATTTCCTGTCCGGATTCCACATCGTCGACGAGCACTTCAAAACCGCGCCGCTGGAGTCCAACGCGCCTGCCCTGCTTGGCCTTATCGGTCTCTGGTACTCCAACTTCATGGGCGCGCAGTCGCGTGCCGTGCTGCCTTACTCCAACGACCTGGCGCGCTTTGCCGCGTATCTGCAGCAGCTGACCATGGAGTCCAACGGCAAGTCGACGCGCGCCGACGGCACGCCGGTTACCACCGACACCGGTGAAATCTATTGGGGCGAACCGGGAACCAACGGCCAGCACGCCTTCTACCAATTGCTGCATCAGGGCACTCGGCTGATACCGGCCGACTTCATCGGCTTCAGCCAGCCCACCGACGACCTGCCGACCGTCGAGGGCACCGGCAGCATGCACGACCTGTTGATGAGCAATTTCTTCGCGCAGACCCAGGTGCTGGCCTTCGGCAAGACCGCGGCGGAAATCGCCGCCGAAGGCACACCCGCCGAGGTGGTTCCGCACAAGGTGATGCCCGGCAACCGGCCGTCCACTTCGATTCTGGGCGAACGGCTTACGCCTTCGGCGGTGGGACAGCTGATCGCGCTCTACGAGCATCAGGTTTTCACCGAGGGCGTGGTTTGGGGAATCGACTCGTTCGATCAGTGGGGTGTCGAACTGGGCAAGACGCAGGCCAAGGCACTGCTGCCGGTGCTCACCAGCGACACCTCCCCCGCGCCGCAGTCGGACAGCTCGACCGATGCCCTGGTCCGTCGTTACCGGACCGAACGAGGACGGGTGAGCTAGGCAATCTCAGTGGGCTCGGCTCATGACATCGGAGCCGAGTCGGCGCACAAAGGTGCGCAACCGTTCCACGGTCGCGGACTGCGGGTCGGACAGGTGTAGCCGCAGCAGTTCGCGACCGGCGGCGTGCAGGATCCGGGCGGTGTATTCGGGATCATGCACTCCGGGGTTGGTGCGCAGCAGTTCACGGACAAAGAAGTCGAGTACGACGGCCTCGGATTGGGCCAGCCGGGCATACAACTCCGGCGGAGCCCCCTGCGGCGGGAACATGAACAGCCGCCAGGTTGCCGGGTGCGCGTCGACGGCGGCCAGCACACCGTCGAACGCGAGCACAAACGACTGATCTTCGGCGGCAGCGTCCAATCCGGAGATCGCCTCCGCGAATTGGGCGCCGGCCCGCGCCGCCTCGCGGTCGATCAGTTCGACGAACAGCCCCGCCAGGTCGCCGAACTTTTGATAGATCAACGACCGATTGACGCCGGCCTGCTCTGCGATGCGGTTCGGCGTTGCGGCGTGGAAACCTTCGGCGTCGACGATCGCGTGCGTGACGTCGAGGATCTGCTCGCGCCGCCCCTCGGCGGTCATTCGCCGTTTCGGGTTGACCACAGTCACGCTTGACAGCATAACTAACACCTTGTGAGTATTACTCACTAACTGTTAATTAGCGGAGGTTGTGATGGTCACGTACTACCCCGAGCTCGCGCAGCGAGTCCGTAGCCAACGCGAATTGCAGCCCGACCTCTACGGAAACTTCGACTTCGACCAGCGGCCCGATCGCCTGGCCACGGAGCCCGACGTCGACACCGCCCTGCCGCCCTGGATCGCCGACCGGGCGCCGATCCTGGAAGACGACCGCGTCGTCGAGTTGATGAGCACGGCAACCTTGCTCGGCGATGTCGTCGCCGATCCCTATGCGGCGCTGATGACCACACACAGCGTCACGCACCTGATCGACATGCTCAAGGCGGCCTGCCGGCACGGACTCGAGGCGGTGCCCGACGCACCCCCCGAGCTGGTGTCGTTCATCGCCGCCATGGAGGCCACCCCGGAGTGGATCGACTTCGATCTGGTGCGCGAAGGCGCTCGCCAAGAACGGATTCCCGCCGCGCTGCTGGCCCCCTTCATCACGCGCGGAGCCTTCGTAGCGACGTTCACCAACACCTACGCCGCGCTGCCGATGGCCCTGACCGGCGCGCTCTCCGGCAAGCGGGCCGCCCGCCGCGTCAACGAAACGGCCAGTTTCTTCGCCGTCACCACCTTGCCCGGCGCGCTGGACCGTCACGGCCCGGGCTTTGAAGCCGCCGCCATGGTCCGGCTGATGCACTCGATGGTCCGCTACAACGCGCTGAAGAAGCCGGACAAGCTGGGCCGCAAATGGGATACAGCCATCTACGGCATGCCGGTGCCACAAGTCGATCAGATGCCCGCCGGGATGATCGGCCAGTACTTGTTGGCCCGCAAGGCAAGTCAGCAGGGCCGCACCGAATTCACCGCCGAAGAACGCGCCGTCGTCGAATTCGCCAGGTATCGCTGCTTTCTGCTCGGCCTGCCGGAAGAACTGCTGCCGTCGGAACCCGCCGACATCATCCATGTCATGCACGCGCGCTCGGCATTGCTGCGGCACGGATTCGACACCATCTGCCAAGAACTCGTCCGCGGGACGATGGCGGCCTACCTGCGTCCCGACACCACTTTGTTCGACCGTTGCGCCGACGCGGTCGAGAAGAGTTTCAGCAAGTTCACGTTCGTGCGCACCTTCTGCAATGGCGATCGCGAGGTCGCCGAGGCGATGGGTGTCTCACTGGCGCCGACGGATCTCGTGCGCATCGCGCTGACCGCGCCGTTCATCATCGGACGTTTCACCGCCGTGAGTCACGCCAGCCGCATCCCCGTGCTTCGGGACGTCACCGACGCCTACGTCATCGGGCTGCTGAAGCTCCGGTTAGCGACCTACGGCAAGCCCGAATTCACCAGCAACGCAGCGCATTACACGCCCGTCCCGCACTGACATTAGGCGAAGCGCTTGGTCAGCGGCGGCGGCAGCACCCGCATCAGCTGCGCCAGCGGCGCCCACGGCCACCGCGGCACCACGGCCCGGCCGGGCTCGCGCTCGATGGCGTCGACCAGCGCCTTGACGCCAGTTTCGTTGTCCACCATCAGCATTGTGCTCGCCGATTTGGCGGTCATCTCCGACTCGATGTAGCCCGGCTCGATCACCGAGACCTTGATCGGGCCTTTGGCGTACTCGGCACGCAGCGACTCGCCCAGCGAGCTGAGCCCCGCCTTGCTTGCGCAGTAAGCGGCTTTGACGCCGGGGACTCCGGTATTCCCGAGCACCGACGAGATCAGCACCAGATGCCCCGAGCCGCTCTTGGTGAACATCTCCAGCGCCGTCTCGATCTGCACCAGCGCGGCCACCAGATTGGTCTCGATGGTCTTCTTGTTCGCCCACAGCTTGCCGGATCCCAGCCGGGCTCCGCTGCCGATGCCGGCGTTGACGATGACGCGGTCGATGCCGCCGAGCTCATCGCTCAGCTCCACGAACACCTTCGGCACCTGCTCGTGGTCCCTGACGTCCAGCGCGGCGACCGCGATCTTGATCGCGGGATACTGCTGCGAGAGCTCGGCTTTCAGCTCGTCGAGCCGGTCGGTGCGACGGGCGCACAGCGCCAGGTCGCGACCTTTCGCGGCAAAGGAACGCGCCATGCCGGCGCCGAGGCCGGAACTGGCGCCGGTGATGAGGATCTTTTGGCGAGTCACCCGGGCAGCATATCGACAGGTGTCGAGTTCGGCGATGATCGGCTACTTGAGCAGCCGTGACATGCGCCGATCGGCCAGTACGTTGCCGCCGGTCTGGCATGTCGGGCAGTACTGAAAAGACTTGTCCGCGAACGACACTTCCCGGACGGTGTCCCCGCACACCGGGCAGGGCAGCCCGGTGCGCGCGTGCACCCGCAGTCCGGAGCGCTTCTCCCCTTTGAGCATCGCGGCACCCTGGCCGACGGAGCGGTTCACCGCGTCGGTCAGCACCGAGATCGTGGCGTCGTGCAGGGTGGTGAGCTGTTCACTGGTCAGCTTCCCGGCCGTGGCGAACGGCGAGATTTTGGCGACGTGCAGGATTTCGTCGCTGTAGGCATTGCCGATCCCGGCAATCACCTTCTGGTCGGTGATGACGGTCTTGATCCGCCCGGTATTGCCGGCCAGCAGACCGGCCAGGTCGTCGGCGCTCAGATCCAGGGCGTCCGGGCCCAGGGCGGCGATCCCCGGCACCTGCTCGGGGTCGTCGACCAGCCACACCGCCAGCCGCTTCTGGGTGCCGGCCTCGGTGAGGTCGAAGCCCGGTGCGCTACCGGGAACGCCCAGGTGCACACGCAGCGCGATGGGCCCCTTGCCCGGCCGCAGCGGCGCCGCGGCGAGCTTGTCCGACCAGCGCAACCAGCCCGCCCGCGACAGGTGGGCGATCAGCAGCAGATTTCCGGCCTGCAGCCCCAGGTACTTGCCCCAGCGGTTAGCGCCGGTGACGGTAACGCCGTGCAGGGCGCTGATCGGCGGATCGAAGGTTTTCAGGACGGACAGCGCGCCGACGTCGACGCGTCCGATGGTCGAACCCACGGCATGGCGCCGCAAGTGGTCGACCAGCGCTTCGATCTCGGGCAGTTCGGGCACACATTCAGTTTGCCGATCGCAACTGTGAGGTGTCCATCGAGGCTTACTTCGCCCGTAATAAATAGGTATCCATGATCCAGCCGTGCCGGGCACGGGCCTCGGAGCGCAGCGCCACTATGCGCGGTCCCACCTCGCCGACAGTGCCCGCCACCAGCAGTTCGTCGTCGGTGCCCAGGTAGGCGCCCCACCAGATCCGGGTGTCGGCGGGGCAGGTCTGAAAACTGCAGTCGGCGTCGAGCAGCACCGCCGCCGAGCCAGACACCCCGTGCGTGCGCAGCTGCCGGCCGGTTGTGATCAGCACGGGCTCACCGACGTCGTTGAGCGGGATGCGGTGCCGAGCCGTCAGCGCCTGGACGGCGGTGATGCCCGGAATGACGTCGAACGTGAAGTCGACCTCGGCCGCGACCGCGTCGAGGATCCGCAGCGTGCTGTCGTACAGCGAAGGGTCGCCCCAGGCCAGGAAGGCGCCGACGCCGTCGGGGCCCAGCTCGGTCTCGATGGCCCGCGCCCAGATCCGCGTCCGCGCCGCATGCCAGTCGAAGACCGCTTCGCGGTAATCGCCCTGCCGGTCGCCTGGGCTCGACCGCTTCGGATCGGCCAACTCCACGAATCGGTAGCCCGGCTGGCGGATGAACCGCGCACAGATCTCCCGTCGCAGCGCCACCAGGTCGCTCTTGGCCTCGCCCTTGTCCATCGCGAAGAACACCTGGGTGTCGTTCAGCGCCTCGATCGCCTGAATGGTCACGTAGTCGGGGTCTCCGGCACCGATGCCGATCACATGGATATGCCGACTCACGCTGTACCTCCTGCTGCTCGTTCCCGTCAGATTGCCGAATCGCAACCCCGAACACCTAGTCGGGTCCACAAGTACCCGGTACCATGGGTACCGTCTGAAGCACCCAATGAAGGGACGCCAGCGATGACCACTGCGGTGCGGCCGGGCGGGCCGAGTCGTGAAGAGTTTTCGGAGCGGCTACTCAAGGGCTCGGTCAAAAAGTCCTACGAACCGATCGTCGACATCGACTGGGATGCCCCGCTGGACCCGGACAAGTTCTATCTGCCGCCCGGGCTGGTCTCGCTGTACGGCACCCCGATGTGGGACGAGATGACCCGCGAGCAGCAAATCGAGCTGTCCCGCCAGGAATTGGTCAACACGTTGTCGGCCGGAATCTGGTTCGAGAACATGCTCAACCAATCGCTGTTGCGCACGATCCTGCACGAGGACCCGACGAGCTCCTCGACGCATTACAAGCTGACCGAGCTGGGCGATGAGACCCGGCACATGGTGATGTTCGGCAAAGCCATTGAGCGCATCGGCGCCAAGCCGGTACAGCCGCGGCGGTTGCACCGGACGATCATCAACACCCTGCCGCTGGCGTTCCAGCGCGGCTCGATGCTCTGGATAGCCGCCCTGATCGGTGAAGAGATTTTCGACTCGCTGCAGCGGCAAATGATGGACGACCCGGAATTGCAGCCAATCATTCAGCGGCTCATGCGGATTCACGTCACCGAAGAAGCTCGCCATATCCAGTTCGCGCGCGACGGCGCCCGCAAGCGAGCACAGACAATGCCGCGGGTCAACAAATGGTTCATGGCCAACATCAATGGACTCGGCGGCTATTTCTTCCGTTACCTGTTCAGCAATCCGATCCCCTACGCGCGGACCGGGCTGGATCCGAAACGAGCACGGGCGACGGCACGCAGCAGCCCGCACCGCCGCGAAACGCAGACGGCCGGATTTGCCCCGCTCGCAGCGTTTTTGACCGAGATAGGCCTGCTGGGCCCGATCGCGCGGCGCGGCTGGAAGCGCACCAACTTTCTGTGAGCCCGCCCCAGGTCATCGTCATCGGCGCCGGTGCCCCGGGCACCGCAACCCAACTGCTGGCGGCGGGCATCACCGACGTCGTCGTTCTCGATAGATCACCCGTGATCAGCGCGCGGTTTGACGACGCCGACGACACCTGGGAATTGCGCACCGCCGCGGGCGAGACGTTCCACGGCCGGGCGGTCATCGCGGCCCACCACGTGCTCGCCGCATGGACGCCGGAGCTGGCCGGGCGCAACGACTTTCGCGGCACGTCGTTTCACGCGGCGCAGTGGCACGCCGATTTCGATCCGGCCGGCAAACGCATCGCGGTCATCGGCGCCGATTCCGCCGCGGGTCATTACCTGCCGCAGCTGATTTCGGTAGCGGCCTCGGTCACCGTGTTCGCGCACCCACCGCGTCGGATCGTCGCCGAGTTGCCGTTTCCGGTGACCCGGGCCAAGCGCTGGCTAGGCCGCCATGCCCGAGCGGCGCTGGGCCGCCGGCCTTCTCGGCCGGCGTCCGTCACATCGGCGATCACCGCCATCACCCCGTCGGGCATCCGCACCAGCGATGGGGTCGACCACCAAGCCGACGCGATCATCTACGGCACCGGGTTCACGATCCCCGATCAGGCCCCCGAGTTGATCGGCGCGGGAGGGCTGTCCATCAAACAGGCCTGGGTCGACGGCACGGAACCGTTCCTGGGCGTCGCGATTCGCGGGTTCCCCAACTACTTCTTGATCACCGGGCCCGATGCCGATGCCCAAACTCGCTATGTCGTCGAATGCCTCGCGCTGATGACACGCAGCGGCAGCACCCGCATCGAAGTACTGCGCAGCAGTCAGCAGGTATTCAACGAGCGTGCCCATTCCCAACCCGCTCAACCATTCCGGGTGGCATCGGCGTTCGACCTGTCATCGAACGCTCCCTCCAGCGATGAGATCTACGACGGCATGGCGACGTTGACCATCGCCGGCAGGTCGCATCCGGTGCGGGTGCGACTGGCCGGTCACCTCGACCCGATCGACGGCCGTTACCACTGGCAGGGAACGCTTTTTAGCTCCCCAGCCCAGCCCCTGCCGGGCGACGTGCTCAAGCAGATTCGAGCGGCGACGCTGACAGTGGGCGAACACAGCGCATCGGCCCGCATCGTCGAGCAGACGCCGTGGGGCACCCATGCGGTCGCCGGCGTGGGCGCTCCGCCCTACGCGATGGCGCAATCCTGAATTCTCTGATCTGGTGGCATCGATGCCACTCAACTAACGTGAGAAGTCTCTGCCGCCGGGGGGCGGTTCCTTATTTGGCTTGCCGACTGGGAATTCGAGGAGCAGGAGATGGAATGCCGCATCGAGACGTCCAGTTGCTTTCCGACCGCTACATCGTAGGCGCGACAAGCAGGGATAATGTCCTAGACGGAAAGGAGTGCCTAGCGTGAGTGCGGTAGCTGAGTCGCCGAGCTCGCTGGCCGTTGCGACCCGGACCGACGATTCGGTCGCCGTCTTGACCGTCGGCGGCGTGCTTGACGCCAGCAACTCCGGGGCGCTGCGCGAGAGCATCTCCAAGGCAACCCTGCAAAAGCCGACGGCGGTCATCGTCAACATCAGCGAACTCAAGGTGCCTGCCGAGTCGGCGTGGTCGGCCTTCATCAGCGCCCACTTGCAGCTCGGCACCCAGACCAAGGTTCCGATTGTGCTGGTCAGCTCGCATCGCACCACCCGCGAGGCGATCGCCCGCAGCGAAGTCACGCGTTTCATGCCGGTCTATTCGACCGAAAAAGGGGCCATGAAGGCGCTCGGCAAGCTCACCCGGCAGACCATCCAGCGCGCCGATGCCGAGCTGGCCGCGAACCTGACCAGCCTGCGCGAATCACGCCGGCTGGTCCGCGAGTGGCTAACTGAGTGGAAGCAACCCGGGCTCATTCCGGTCGCGCTGGTGGTCGTCAATGTGTTCGTGGAAAACGTGCTCGAACACACCGGAAGCGTCCCGAAGATGCGGATCGAAACCGACGGCGAAACGGCGACCATCGCGGTCTCTGATGAGAGCACCTCGCCGGCCGTGCGGCTGCCGTCGCCGGACAAGGGAATCGACGTCTCCGGGTTGGCGATCGTCGATGCGCTCTCCCGTGCGTGGGACAGCACCCCGACCGCGTCGGGCAAGACGGTCTGGGCCGTCATCGGCCCCGAGAACCAGCTGTAACCGAGCCGCTTCACCCCCTTTTGAAGGGGTGAGGGGACCCGCCCGCAAGCCAAACTAGAACACGTTCTAGTGTCGTGTGACGGCCCCCACAGGAAGGCGGATGACGTGCGGTTCACCTACGCAGAGGCGATGACCGACCACCGGTACTACATCCCGCTGGCCCAGGCTGCCGAAGCGGCCGGGTACCACGCGATGACGATCGCCGACAGCATCGCCTACCCCTTCGAGTCCGACTCGAAATACCCGTACACCCCGGACGGCAATCGCGAGTTCCTGGACGGCAAGGAATTCATCGAAACCTTCGTGCTGACAGGGGCTTTGGGTGCGGTGACGACGAAGCTGCACTTCAACTTCTTCGTCCTCAAGCTGCCCATTCGCCCGCCGGCGCTGGTGGCCAAGCAGATCGGATCGTTGGCCGCGTTGACCAACAACCGGGTGGGCTTCGGGGTCGGCACCAGCCCGTGGCCAGAGGACTACGAGCTGCTGGGCGTCCCATTCGCCAAGCGCGGCAAGCGCATGGACGAATGCATCGAGATCATCCAGGGACTCACCAGCGGCGACTACTTCGAGTTCCACGGCGAGTTCTACGACATCCCCAAGACGAAGATGACGCCGGCTCCAACCGAGCCGATCCCGGTCCTGATCGGCGGGCACGCCGACGCGGCACTGCGCCGCGCGGCTCGGCTGGACGGCTGGATGCACGGCGGCGGCGACCCGGAAGAACTCGATGGACTCATCGCCAAGCTCAAGCAATACCGCGAAGAAGCGGGCAAGACCGGCCCGTTCCAGATCCACGTGATCTCGGCCGACGCCTACACCGTCGACGGCATCAAGCGGCTGGAGGACAAGGGCGTCACCGATGCCATCGTCGGCTTCCGCATTCCCTACATCAAAGGCAACGACACCGAGCCGCTGGAAAGCAAGATCCGCAACCTCGAGATGTTCGCCGAGAACGTCATCGCGAAGGTCTAGCCGCCATCAGCCGGGATCTCACAGCGGATCCCACTTGGGAGCCCGCTTTTCCATGTGCGCTTTGGCCGCCTCGACCGGGTTGTTGGTGAACCCGCTGAGGATCTGAGTGCGGTTCTCGATCTCGATGGCATGCCGCAAACTGGGCGCGTCCAGCGCCGCGTTGAGTCCGATCTTGGTCTGCCACACACCGTAAGCGTTGTTCGCGGCGATCGAGCGGGCCACCTTGAGCGCCGCCGGCATCAGGTCGTCCGGTGCGACCACCTCGTGTACCAGCTTGATGCGATAGGCCTCGTCCGCGTCGATGATGCGGCCGGTCAGCATGAGCTCTCGTGCTACCCCGGCGCCGACGATTTTCGGCAGCAGGTAGCTGGTGCCCATGTCCATCGACGAGAAGCCGGCCTTGATGAAGACCGAACCGAAGCGGGCCTGTTCGGACGCCACCCGGATATCGCTGACCAGCGTGAACGCCAGGCCACCGCCAACGGCGACGCCGTTGACCGCGGCGATCACCGGGATGTCCAGTTCGTAGATCCGGGTGTAGAGATTGGCCAGCCGGACCTGAGCGTCGTAGTTGATTTTGAACGGCGGGGTGTCCGGGCTGGCCGGCTGGGTCCAGGCCTGGCCGATGCCGCTGAGATCGGCGCCGGCGCAGAATCCGCGCCCGGCGCCGGTGATGATCGCGACCCGGTATTGGCCGCCGCTGAGCACGTCCAGGGCGGCGTCAACGCCATCGATCAACGACCCGTCGATCGCGTTGAGACGCTCGGGCCGGTTCAGGGTGATACAGGCGATGTTGTCCTCGAGAGTTTCCAATTCCACTGCAGGCATAGGAAAACCGTATGCGACGTGGATATTTACCGAGGAGGCATACCGTGGTTTCGACTCGACATCGAAGGAGAAACCATGGCACGAAGCGAGGGCGACACCTGGGACCCGGCCAGCAGCGTCGGGGCCACGGCCACCATGGTCGCCGCCGCCCGGGCTGCCGCGACCAAACGTCCGCGGCCGGTCATCAACGACCCATTCGCCGAGCCGCTGGTGCGCGCCGTCGGGATCGACCTGTTCACTCGGGTGGCCGCGGGCGAGCTTGACTCCGACGCCGACGCCGAGCTGGGCATCCCGCGGATGACCGACGTGTTCGCCGCCCGCGCCCGGTTTTTCGACGATTACTTCGCCCAGGTCGCCGATGCGGGCATCCGGCAGGTCGTGATCGTCGCGGCCGGGCTGGATAGCCGCGCTTACCGGCTTGCCTGGCCGGACGGGACGACGGTGTATGAGATCGACCAGCCAGAAGTGATCGAGTTCAAGACCTCGACGCTGTCGAAGATCGGCGCCAAACCCTCCACCGAGCACCGCACGGTCGGCATCGACCTCCGCGAGGATTGGCCGGCGGCACTGCAGGTCGCCGGGTTCGATCCCGCGCAACCCACGGCCTGGCTCGCCGAGGGCGTGCTCATCGGGTTCCTGCCGCCGGAGGCCGAGGTTCGGCTGCTGGACAACGTCATTTCGCTCAGCGCCAAGGGCAGCCGCCTGGCCGCAGACTTTGGAATGGTCGCCGGAACCTCCGAGGAGTCACAGGAACAGGCGCAGAAGATGACCGAAGGCTGGCGACGGCACGGATTGGATTTGGATATCGCCGATTTGACCTACCCCGGCGAACACACGGACGTCGCCGCGCACCTACGCGGTCGCGGGTGGGACGTGCTCGGGTTCCGGCTCGCTGATCTGTTCACCGCCGCCGGGCTGCCGGAACTGCAGGCGACCGATCGCTGGGGTCCGGCTGCCACCATCGGCTTTGTGACTGCCGTGCTCTAGCCGAGAGTGCGCCGGCGGCGTTTGGCCAACCACTCGGCCTGCATCACCAGCAACGCCATCGTCTCCAATTGCGGTGTGTCCGGATCGAGTTCGCGATAGCGCTGATAGATGTTGACCACCACCCGCTCGGCGTCCAGCCAGCTGGCGTACTCGCCGAGGTCGATGGTGTCGGCGGCCTCGGCCCACGACAGCCCCTTGTCATAGGCGGCCTTGGCTTGCTCTCCAACGTGCGCGAGATAGCCACGGACGGCACGGATCCCGTCCGGGTCGGTAATCGGACCGTGCCCGGGTACGACCATTGGTGCGTCCAGCGCGATCATCGCATCGCAGGCAGCAACCCAGTTGGCGATCGGGCCCGCCCACACGATGGGGGTGCAGCCGATGAACAGCAGATCGCCGCCGAACAACACCCCGGCGTCGGGTACGTGCACCACGGAGTCGGCGGCGGTATGCGCGGGACCCAGGTTCAGCAGCTCGATCCGCCGCCCCCCGACGTCGATGGACAGGTCGCGGTCGAATGTCTGGTCGGCGTTGCGCACCTGGATACCACTGAAGTCGAAGTGCCCGAACCGGTCTCGCGTGTAGGGTGTCGCGACCGGGCCGAGATTGGCGGTCTGCACCATGGCCAGCATCTCGGGTGCCATCCCGTGTTCGATCTCGTCAGCCGTGCCCTGCGCGGCGATGATGCGCACCGACGCGTCGAGCAGTTGGTTGCCGTGGGTGTGGTCGCCATTGGAGTGGGTGATCAACGCGTCGGTGATCGGCGCGCGTTCGGTGATCGGCTGCATCGCGGTGAGCATTTCGCGGGTCAGCGCGAGGTCGAACAGCGTGTCGACCAATAGCGAGGCGCCGTCGCCGCTGACCAGTCCGGCGTTACTCCAGCCATAGCCCCCGTCCGGCAGCGTCCACGCCCACACCCGGTCGCCGACCTCGTGCAGCCCGCGGGTATAGGGCACTCGTGCGGGCGCGCGGTTGACGCGTTCCGGCGCGGGAGCGGCCTCGGGGTTGGACCGCGGCGCCAGCCGGTGCGGCGGGTTGCTCGCGCGAACGGTTTGCCGGGTCTCCCCCAGGCCCTGCACCCGCAGCGTCACGACGTCGCCGTCGCGCAGCCAGCCGGGGAACGACTCCAGCCCCGCGAGGCTGAGGTGCTCGACCAGCGTGCAGGTGGGCACCGTTCCGGATCCGATGACGTCGCCGGGTGTGAGCTGCACACCGCGCGAGACGTAGGCGATGACTTCGCCGAAGCTCCAATCCATCTGGGCGGTCGAACCCGACCCGATCTCCTTGTCGTTTACCAGTGCGGCGACCTGCAGGTCGAGTTTGCCGTCGCGGCGATACGGCTCGAGCTCATCGGGTGTAACCAGGCAGGGGCCCAGCGTGACTCCGCTGTCTTTGCCCTTGCCCTGCCCGATCGCCAACTGGGTCTCCAGCTGCTGCAGGTCTCGCGCCGACCAGTCGTTGAAGATGGTGTAGCCGATGATTGCCTGTTCGGCCTGCTCGACCGTCAGGTCTTTACCGCGGGTCCCGATCACGGCGGCGACCTCCAATTCGAAGTCCTGCCAAGCGCTTCCGGGCGCCATCGGCACGTCGTCATAAGGTCCGAGAACGGTTGCCGGACAAGCGAAGTAGAAGGCCGGGATGCGGTACCAGGTATCGCTGAGTACCCGTCCGGCACCCACGGCGGCCTGACAATTGCGCATGTGGTCCAAGAAGCACAGGGAATCCCGGATCGACGGCGGCCGCGGGATCGGCGCCATCAGCGTCACGTCATCCAGACGTACCGGGCCGGACCGGCTGGCCTCCTCGCCGGCTTGGCGCAGCCCCTCGGCGCCACGCCCAAGCAGCTCGAGCAGCGTCACACCCGGTGGCATCGGGTGGATCACGTCGCCGGAGAGCACCCCGGTCCGCTCGCCGTCAGCACCTCGAAATGTCACCCATTTCATTCGCGCACCACCTCACTTGGCTTCTTGTCCGGCCGTAGTCCACGCCAACTCGGTTGGCGCAAGCGATCATCCGGGGTCCACTCGCTGTAGCGCACCTCGCCGACCAGAACCGGCTCGACGAACGTCACGCCCTTGGCGTCACGCGTCGGCAGCCTGGCATCGAAGGGCGATTCGTCGGTGTGCAGCGGCGCCAGTGTCTTTTTGAGGTTGGCCAGGTCGCGTTCGGTGAAGCCGGTGCCGACCCTGCCGACGAAGTGCAGCCCGCTGCCGCCGGGAACGCCGACCATCAGCGAGCCGATGCCGCTGGTCCGCCCACCCTCTCCAGCTTTCCAGCCGCCGATGACGACTTCCTGTGTGCTCCAATGCTTGTCCTTGACCCACGACGACGAACGCCGGCCCGGCTGATAGGTGGAGTCGCGTTTCTTGGCAACCACGCCCTCCCAGCCGTGCTGACGGGAATGCTCGAGGGCCTGCGCGCCGCTCTCTCCGGGCAACAGCTCGGGAACGATGAGACTGCTTGCGCTGCCCAGGGTTTCCAGCAGCTTGCGGCGATCGGAGTATTTCGCCCGCAGCAGCGAGCGGCCGTCCAGGTAGACCAGGTCGAATGCCCAGAACTCGATGCGCGTGGCGCGGTTGCGGTTCTGCATCTGGTTGAAGCTGGGCACGCCGGACTTGTCCAGCGCCACGATCTCGCCGTCGAGCACCACATGGTGGTCAGCGAGATCTTCCGCCAGCAAACGCAATTGCGGGTATTCCTTGGTGACGTCACGACCGCTTCTCGACCGCACCCGCACCTTGCCCCGATCCGCCTCGATCAGCAGCCGATAGCCATCCCACTTCCCCTCGAATGCCCACTGGCCCGCCTTGAGACCCGCCACCGAACCATGTGTGGCCAGCATCGGAGCGATCTCGTCGAACTCGAAGACTTTCTGGTCTTTCATCCGGTGCGCCAGCCATTGGTCACCGTTGGTTTGAATCAGGGCGTAGCGCCCGGAAATTCGGCTGCCGTGCAAATTCACGATGACCTCATCGTCGCGGAACTTCTCGGCGTCATAAGTGCCGGAATCCCAGATGACCACCTTGCCGGCACCGTACTCCCCTTTGGGAATGCTGCCCTCGAACGTGCCGTATTCGAGTGGATGATCTTCGGTGTGCACCGCGAGATGATTCACCGACGTCGTCTCGGGCAGGTTTTTCGGCACCGCCCACGACACCAGCACGCCATCTCGCTCCAACCGGAAGTCGTAGTGCAGCCGGCGGGCATGGTGCTCCTGGATGACGAACGTATTCCCCTGTCCTGCAGTGGGTTTAGCTTTCGGCACCGGCTCTGGAGTTTTCGCCGCGTCGCGCATGCTGCGGTACGTGGTCAACCGATCCGCGACGGGCGCGTCGGCGTCCAGCGGCGCGAGCAGGTCGCCGTCCCGGGCGACGCGGGCCAGCACCTCGTCGTAGCGCAGCTGAGTCAGTGCCGGGTCGTCGAGTTCCTCCCAGCTGCGTGGCGCCGCGACGGTCGGATGTTCCCGGCCGCGCAGCGAGTAGGGCGCGATCGTGGTCTTCGATCCGCTGTTCTGGCTCCAGTCCAGGAACACCTTGCCGGCCCGCAGGCTCTTGGTCATCGTCGAGGTGACCAACGTGGGCATCGACTTTTCCAGTTGCTGCGCAATGCGTTTCGCCAGCACGGTGGCGCCGGTGCTGCTCACCGGCTCGTCCAGCGGCGCGTAGAGGTGCAGCCCCTTGCTGCCGCTGGTGAGCGGGAAGGTGGTCAGCCCGATATCGGCAAGCAGGTCGCGCACCGCGCGGGCCACCTCGGCCAGTTGCGCCATCGTGATGCCCTCACCCGGATCCAGGTCGAACACCAATCGTGTTGCCGGCCCGGGCTTGAGCTCTCCCCCGCGAGCGGGAGGTGCCCCCACGGCCTTGTTTCGGGTCCACTGTGCGACGAACCGCCACTGCGGCACGTGCACCTCCAGCGCTGCCTGCTGCGCGATCCAGGCCAGCCCGTCGACGCTGTCGATGATCGGGTACGTCGTGGTTCCGGAGCGATGCGTCACGCTGGCCCGGGGCAACCAGTCGGGAGCTGAGGAAGCCAGCTGCTTTTCGAAAAACGATGACTGCTCAACGCCATTCGGCCAACGCTTACGGGTGGCCGCACGCCCGGCGACGTGCGGCACCATCACCTCCGCGATACCGGTGTAATAGTCGAAGATGTCGGACTTGGTGGTGCCGGTCGCAGGGTAGAGCACCTTGTCGGGGTTGGTCAGCTTCACCCGTGGTGCCATGAGAGTCAACTTACGCGTTTCAGCCCTGTTAACGGCTTTGACCACCCGATTATCGCCGCACCGTCGATTTATATGTGATTTATATGTGACGTCAACCACGGAAGCGTTCAGACCGGCGACTACCTCGGGCACAGGCACACGATGTTTGATGCAAACCGAAGCGACATTGCGACTGCACTCGCAACGAGTTGACGTGCCCACCTACGGCAGGTCGGCACCGCAATCTCCCACCAAGTCCAAAGATGTCCGGCAGGCGCTGACGTCTGGCCAGTGTGATCGGCTCGGTGTCGTGTTGGCCACGCACTGGGGTCGAGCGCCAATTTTTGTTTTGGCCGAAGGGGTTTCACTGTGGGCGGCATGGCTGGCAGTGACCCGCAAGTGGCCCATACGGTTATCCGATGCTTACGAGACCCTCGGAGAGCTCCGCAACTACTCGCGATGGTCGTAGCGCAGGCTCGTCGCGTCAGTTTGGCCGGTGCATGCGCGTTTGGTGGCCTCGTGCGGTGAAAGTGACCCCTGGCCGTTACGGGCCGGCGGCGATCAGCGGGTCGAGCACAAGTTCTGGGTGGTTGCGCTGAATGATTTCCATGCGCCATTTGTCGCTGAACAGCGCCAGCAGCGCTCCGTCGGTGCGGGTGAGCACTTCGACGCCCGATTGAGCGTCGAGAAAGCCCATATCTTCGGGTCGGGTGCGCCGCACGACGCTGTAGTTGAGGTGTTCGAGCGTGATCGGGGTGCGCAGTTCGTTGGCCATGCGGTGACTGGTGACTTCGAACTGCATGGGTCCGACCGCGGCCAGCACGGGAGCTTGGTCGCCGCGCAGATCGGAGCGCAGAACCTGGATGACGCCTTCTTGCTCGAGTTGGGTGATGCCGCGTCGAAATGCCTTGTGCCTACTCGTATCGGCGGCTCGGGCAACAGCGAAATGTTCGGGGGTGAACTGCGGTATCGCGGGAAAATCGACATGATCGCCGCGGTAGAGAGTGTCACCGACGCGTAACGCGGTGGCGTTGACTAGGCCGATCACGTCACCCGGCCAGGCCGTGTCGACGATGGTGCGTTGTTGACCAAAGACCGACTGCGCGTACTTGGTGGCGAACGGCCGTCGGGTCGCGGCGCGGGTGACGACGTCGCCGCGGCGAAACACACCCGAACAGACCCGCGCGTAGGCCAGTCGGTCGCGATGCGCGCTGTCCATACCGGCCTGCACCTTGAACACAAACGCGCTGAACTCATCGTCGACCGGACGCGGATCACCGGTGCTGTCGATCTTGGCTGCCGGTGACGGCGCATGCTGCACAAGGACGTCGAGCAGCTGGTTGACACCAAAGTTGAGCACCGCCGAGGTGAACAGCACCGGGGTGCTGCGACAGGACTGGAACGTGTGTGGATCGAAGTCGGCGCCATCGGCGGTCAGCAACTCGCACTCCTCGACCGCCTGCTCCCAGTCCGATCCGGCCAACTGCTCGGCTCTGGCCGGATCGAGGTGTTCCTCAGGGGCGACGGTTGCCCCGCCGGCGGTGCGGATGAACCGGATGAAGTGTCCGCTGCGGCGGTCGAGCACGCCATGGAAGTCCCCGGCAATCCCCACGGGCCAGGTCAACGGTGTCGGTCGCAGCCCGATGCGGCTTTCGATCTCGTCTAGCAGTTCCAGCGCGTCGCGCCCGGGCCGGTCCCACTTGTTGATGACGGTGATGATCGGTATCTGCCGCTGGCGGCACACCTGGAACAGCTTGAGTGTCTGCGGTTCTAGACCTTTGGCGGCATCGATGAGCATGACCGCACAGTCGACGGCGGTCAGGACCCGGTAGGTGTCCTCGGAGAAGTCGGCGTGGCCGGGGGTGTCGAGGAGGTTGATCACGCAGTCGATGCCGTCGGCCGGCCGGTAGGCGAACTGCAGCGCGGTCGACGTGATGGAAATGCCGCGCGCCTTTTCCATGTCCATCCAGTCCGAGACGGTCGCGCGCCGCCCGGCCTTGCCGTGGATTGCTCCCGCCTCGGCGATCACCCGCGCATGCAGGGCCAGCGCTTCGGTAAGGGTGGATTTCCCGGCGTCTGGATGACTGATGACGGCGAACGTCCGCCTCCGCCGCGCCTCGGCAATCACCCGCGACGCCGACGCCTGCTCCGGCCCGGCCAGTTCAGAGCTCATGAAGTTGCTTTCGCCAATCCTCGACGGGGAATCGTCTTCCCGCGCAGAAAGTACTCTTACGTGATGGTAGTTTATCGGGCCTCGTCTACGCGCTCCCGTCGCGCAGTCGGCCGGCGGACACCGACGCATTGCCGGTATCGCTGGCCGACAGCTGCGTGCGGCTGATACGCAATGAGGCGGCGATCAGCGGGTCGGTAAACAGTGACACTGCCGCGGTCTGCCCCGGCGCTGTCATCACGGCCGCCACACTTGCCCACCCGACAACGGCCAGCTGGCCGGCCGCGGCGTGATAACAGGGCTGGCTGTCGTGGCCCTCACCGTACACGTCCACGGTGCGCTGACACCCTGGCGCCTTTGCGGGCCGACACGAGTTGCGTGCAGAAGATCCCAGCGGCGCCAATAACTACAGTCACGTAAGGGTACGTTAACCTATCCGACGGCCGGGTCTCCCACCCTGTGGGCTGAACACCCTACCCTCACGCGATGGTAGAGTATGGGCCGAACGGCGACCCGCCGGCTGCAGAATGCCACCGATGTTATGAGCCCCCAACCGTATTCGAGTGACCGGAGAAGCACTAATGGCAAACGAGAACGTCCGCAAACTCGGCGATGTGCTGCGATCGCTAGATCGGGTGATGTTGACCACAATCGACCAGCGCGGCCAATTGGTGAGCCGGCCGATGGCATTGCGGGTCGATCGATTCAACGGCTCACTGCTGTTATTTGCGCCGGTGCGGTCACGCATCATCGCCAATATCTCGGCCAAACCCCAAGGTCAACATCTCCTACACCGGTGTGACGACATCGGTGTCGATCGCCGGGACAGCCACCTACACGCCGAAAGCCGAGCGAGTCTCCGCGCAGTGGCATCACGGACTCAATCCGTGGTTCCCGCGCGGCGCGATGGATGCGGCCTTGATCGACGTCACCGTCGATGAGGCGCGGTTTTGGACTACCCTCGCGCTCGCCGATGGCCACAGGCCGCCGGGGCAGCTGTCCAATATGGCCGGTTAGGTCGGTGTTCAGCGGGTGGTGATGTGTGCGGATGAGCGTCGGCCCGTGCCGACTTTGGCTTTCGCGCGGTCAGCCAGCAGTTCCGCGAGCTCCTCGGCGTAGGCCAGCTGCTGGCGCAACCGGTCAGCGCTGTCATCGGTTTTAATGCGGTACTCACGCAGGCATTCGACCGCCGACTTGCGTTTGGCTGCTGGGGCTTTCGGGTTGTCCAACACATCCAGCGCGGCGAGAAGATCTTTCATCTCCGCCAGGGTAAAACCCAGCGGCTTCATCCGCCGGATCACCAGCAGCCGGTCGACGTCGGCGTCGGCGTAGAGACGAAAGCCACCCGCGCTGCGCGCCGACGGAGTCACCAACCCGACATCGTCATAGTGACGGACCGTGCGGATCGACAGCTGGGTTTGCGCCGCAACCTGCCCGATTTGCATGTGGACACCCTGCGTGTCACTCACGGTGACTTACCTCCTGTCCACCGGCCCGATCCGCTCGACCAGCCAGTTGACCGTCAACTCTAACCACAAGGCATGCGGCCCGGCCGCGTCCTCGCCAAGAGACTCTACAGTAACGTATGAGTAGAGTGTCGCGTCGAGACGAGCCCGGTGTGGGTTCGATCCGAAAGCAACGACGCGACGATGCTCTCTTATCGCTCGCGTCGTTGCGTGGCGGCAGGTTAATTCGAGACCGGAGGGCACTCGAATATGAAACGGATCACCCAGGTCTCGGGCGAATTCCGATCTGCCGGGAACGACGAACTCGGTAGCCGTACTGAAATGTTCACGGACTCTTGCTCTTGCCGTCGGCTCAGTCGGCGGAACCGCCGACCGTCGCGTCGTGGGCCGGCACTTTGCCGTCGTTGGTCCCTTCGTCGTCGTGTGCCGGCGTTGCCGAGAGTGCAGGTGAGCCGGCCCATGGCTGTTTGCGTCGACAACTTCGACGGCACACTATGGTTCTTCACGCCCATGAAGTCACGAATCATCGCCAATATTTCAGCGAATCCGGAGGTCAACATTTCCTATGTCGGGCCGTTAACGTCGCTGTCGATCGCGAGAACCGCAACCTTCATGCCCAATCTGGCTCGGATCTCGGCCCGCTGGCATCACGGACTCAACCCTTGGTTTCCAGCCGGAATGGACGGCGTCGCGATGATCGAAGTCGTTGTCGACGAGTCACGATTATGGACCATCCCGGCTGCCGCTGCCGGCGGCCGCCAGCTCAACCACCAGGCTCGCAGCAACGGCTCAGGCAGGCGCCGCAGGCGAGTCTGATGCCTCGCGCTTTTCGCTGCGAGTCGGAAGCTGACCCTCTTGTTCGGCGCAGCGACGTGCCGTCGGTTCAGTTCGACGGACTACGGGTCACTCGAGACGGATGTCCAGGAATCCTGTTGCGCTTCGACGGCGCGGGTTGAAGTTTCCGCCGGCGATCGTGTGTGGCGTAACCGTTTCAGACTGAGCTACCGTCGCTTTCGATGAGCGCACGCTTCGAGGAGTTGGGTTGGCAGCAGACGCCGATGGGGGTGATCAGCTTGCGGCGCCGATTCGATCTGACGGTGCGTGCCGATGTGTATGAGGTCAAACTCGATGACGAGTACGTCATGTCGAGCCTATTCACCGTCGCCGAAAGGGAGCTGGCGCGGCTGGGACTGGCACGGACGCGGGGAGCGAGCCTAGACGTGATCATCGGTGGACTCGGCCTTGGCTACACCGCGCGAGAAGCCTTGAGATGCCTCCGGATTCGGACACTCACTGTCATCGAATACTCCGATGCGGTCATCGAGTGGCACGAGCGCGACCTGCTACCGGATACGGCCGGCCTGGCCGCCGACAGCCGGGTCGCGCTCGTATGCGCGGACTTCTTCGCGGCCGCGACGGACTCGGTGGGGTTCGATCCGCAGCACCCCGGCCGAACCTATGACGCGATCCTGCTCGACATCGACCACTCGCCCCGCCACGTCTTACACCGTCCACACGCAGACTTCTACACCTACGACGGCCTATACGCCGCATCCGCTTATCTCGCCCCAGGTGGCGCGTTTGCCATGTGGTCCGACGATGCACCGGACGACGGCTTCAGGTCGGTCCTGGAAACCGTCTTCACCGACGTCGAGGCCCAGCAGATCTGGTTCGACAACCCCCTTACCCGAGGTCGCTCGGCCGCCACCATCTACCTCGCGACCCGGCCCTGACGACCGAACCTGGAAATTGACTGCGTTGAACAAAGCGGACCTGTGCGACGTGTAGCACATTTCGTGATGTCGGCGGCCAAGCATCCTGTCCCACAGGGCCGTCGTTGCAAGAGGCTCAGGTCCACCGTTCCCAACCGCCCTCGCGCCGAGTCGCACCTCATTGGTGGACGAGCACGCTTTCGGGCTGGCCCACCTGAGCAAATCCTGACAAGTTCGCTGAAGAAGATCGTCTTCTTTGGGCTGCCGCAGCGGCCTGATGAAGGGTGGGAGCGGGAGTTGGTGTCGCGATGAACTCCCGCCTACCGTTGTGCGCACATTCGACCCGGCGCCGATCACTACCTTGCTCTGTGACGCCGATGACAACCTGTTTGGGTCGGAGCGGCCGGCGTTCGACGCATCGACTGAGGTGACGGATCGTTTCCTGGCCAGGTTCGGCGTGCGGGCTCCGCTCAGCTCCGAGGAGTTGCGTAAGCGGGCCGTCGGGAAAAACTTCCGTACCACGGCTGTCGACCTGGCGGTGCAGTGCGAAGTGCCGCTCGATCAGGCGTTGGTCCAAGGCCGCGCCGAAGCTCGTGTCGCTTCGGACAGCGACGTGGCGAGCGGCAACGCGTTGTCCGCCGACGAACTCGAGAAATGGGTGCTCCAGGAACGCGAGCAGGTCACCGCTCATCTGGCAGTCACCCTGACACCCGATCCGCAAGTGCTGGAACCATTGCGAGAGCTCGCGACGCAGTACGCACTCGCGGCGGTCAGCTCTAGCGCCAGCAAGCGCCTGCATGCCTGCTTCGCTGCCGCCGGCCTCGACTCGCTGATATCGGCGGCCGTGACCTTCAGCGCGGAGGATTCTCTTCCGGTGCCGACTAGCAAACCCGACCCGGCGGTGTATCTGCATGCCGGCCAGGTACTGGGGGTCGAACCCGAGCAAGGTCTGGCCATCGAAGATTCCGTGGCCGGTGTTGGTTCCGCTGTCGCAGCAGGCTACGCCACCGTCGGTAACCTGATGTTCGTGCTACCCGACGAACGGGATTGCCGCCGTGCAGAATTGATTGATGCCGGCGCAGTCGCGATCACCGATTCGTGGCGCGCTCTTGCTGATGTCCTACTGTTGTCGGCCGTGCCGGCTGGAGATTCTCCACGCCCGTAGGGCATCGACTGGTCCGCGACTAATCCAAGCCGCTGGGCTTGCGGCCCGCGGTCGACGTACCGTCGAGAGGTGCTGCGAGCCCGGTAACGATCCGGGCGCTGCCGGGGAGGAGTTGGCTAACGGTGGCTAGCGCGATCAATCTGAACAATGCGGCGCTTGCAACGCTGCCGGTCGAAGCGCCCAACTATGACCGCGGCAGCGTGACCGTCGGTATCGCTCATATCGGGGCCGGTCACTTTCACCGAGCCCACCAGGCGATGTACATCGACCGGCTGCTGCAGCAGGGCTTGGCGCGCGAGTGGGGCATATGCGGGGTCGGCGTGATGCCCGCCGACTGGACAATGCGCGACGTCCTGCGCGACCAGGACGGGCTCTACACGCTGATCCTGGAGAAGCCCGACGGCGGCCGGGACGCACACGTGATCGGCTCGATCATCGACGACCGCTACGCCCCCGATGATCCGGACTCAGCGTTGGAGGTGCTGGCGGCGCAGTCCACCCGGATCATTTCGCTGACCATCACCGAGGGGGGTTATCGCGACCCGGACGGTCCCGCGTTCGCGTTGATCGTCGAGGCTTTGGACCGGCGTCGCCGTCGCGGGATCGCCGCACCGACGATCGTGTCGTGCGACAACATCGAGAGCAACGGTGAGATCGCGGGGCGGGCCGTCCTCGCGAATGCCGAGAGCCGAGATCCGGAACTGGCCGAGTGGGTGGGCGAACACGTTGAGTTCCCGAGTTCGATGGTCGACCGGATCACCCCGTCCACCACACTGCAGATGGCCGCGGAGGTGCGGCGCGACTTCGGTGTCAACGACCGCTGGCCCGTGGTGGCCGAGCCATTCACTGCCTGGGTGCTCGAAGACAAGTTCGCCGATGGCAGGCCACCACTGGAACTGGCGGGCGTGCTGCTGGTCGACGATGTCGCCCCGTACGAGTTGATGAAGCTGCGACTGCTCAACGCGGGCCATCAGTGCCTGGCCTACTTCGCCCAGCTGTGCGGCTTCGAGTTCGTCCACGAAGCGGCCCGCGATCCGTTGTTCGCCGAATTCTTGCTCGGCTATTTCGAATCCGAGGCCATCCCGACGCTGCCGCCGGTGCCCGGGATCGACCTACATGCCTACAGCCGCACGCTGATCGAGCGGTTCACCAACCCGGGCGTGCGCGACACCGTTGCGCGGCTGTGCGCCTACTCGTCGGATCGCATCCCGAAATGGTTGCTACCGGTAATCAACGACAACTTGGCCGGCGATGGCTCGGTTCGGCTGGCGGCGGCGGCGGTGGCAAGCTGGGCCCGCTACGCCGAGGGCACCGACGAATGGGGTAGGCCATTCGAGGTGGTGGACCAGCTGGCGGACTCGCTGGTACCGATCGCCCGGACGCAGCACGAGAATCCCACCGCGTTCATCGAGATCACCGCCGTGTTCGGAGATCTGGCCCAGCAACCCGCCTTCGTCCAGGCGTACCGATGGGCGCTGGAATCGTTGCACCGCAAAGGAGCTCGGGCGACTCTGGAGGCGTTGGTGCGATGACCCGCGGGCTGGTGATCGGCGAGTCACTGATCGATATCGTCGAGGGCGACGAACATGTCGGTGGTAGTCCGCTCAACGTCGCCGTCGGACTCGGCCGGCTGGGCCGCGATGTCGACTTCCTGACCCACATCGGCGACGACTCCTATGGCCGGCGCATCGCGGACTATGTCAAAGCCTCTGGCGCACAGCTTGTCCCGGGCAGTGTGACCGCTGCCCGCACGCCGACCGCGGTAGCGACGATCGCCGACGACGGGTCGGCCAGCTACACCTTCGATCTCGAATGGCGGCTCTCCGGCACGCCCGAAGTTCCCCCACCAGTGTTCGTGCACACCGGGTCCATTGCGGCCGTGCGCGAGCCGGGGTGCTTGGCGGTCGCGGCGCTGCTCGACGCCTACCGGGTGTCGGCCACGGTAACGCTGGACCCGAATGTGCGGCCCTCGCTGATCGCGAATCGGGATCTGGCGCGCGAACGGATCGACCGTCTCATCGAGCGCAGCGACATCGTCAAGGTCAGCGATGAGGATCTGCGCTGGATCGACCCCCAACACGAGCCGGAACAGACGGCGCGAACCTGGTTGTCCCTGGGCCCGGCGATCGTTGCGGTGACGATGGGCGAACGGGGTTCGCTGGCGTTCTGCGCGGCGGGCGAGGCGCACGTGGCCGCCAAGCAGGTCCGGGTGGCCGACACCATCGGTGCCGGCGACGCGTTCATGGTCGGCCTGCTCGACGCACTCTGGGAAATGGACCTGTTGGGTGGCGACCGGCGGCCCGCCCTGGCCAGGATCCGCCTCGACGAGCTGACCGCGGCATTGGAGGAAGCAGGGCTGGTGTCGGCGTTGACCGTCGGACGCGCCGGCGCCGACCTACCCGATCGCGCCGCCCTGCGCACTCAATCATCTTCTGGCCCCGGCACTTTCACCTAGTTTCGCGGCGGCCGCGCGGCCGAGCTTGGCCGAATTCGAGCGTAAAAATGTCGGCTCGTTAGCTGGCAGCGCTACATTGACCCTCAGGGGCCAGCGGTCTACGCCGTTGGCGAGCACCAGGAGGTATGGGCGAGTTCCGTGGTCAAGCAGCCAGACCAGTTCGACTGGATCAGTGCCTACCTGGACGGTCACGGCCTTCTGAAACCGTGGCGCAGGATTTCGGCCGTCTTCATCGCCGCATTCGCGGTCCAACCGCTCATCATGCTCTGGACCCCGGCCGGACCCGCGCATCCGGTGACTCGAGCGGTGACAATCGTGGCATCGGCTTTCGGAATCGCCGGCGCGACCCTGCGGTTGAAGCGTTGGCCGACACGACGTCAGTCGAGTCTTTGGTTGCTCATCGCAATGGCGGGCATCGCAGCGGCGCTCTTAACGCTGTCGAACCCCTACGTGGGATTGATGGGATGCACGACCTTTGCGGTGCTGGGTGGCTACATCGCCTACTTCCACGCTGCCCGCTACGTATATGCCAACCTCGCCGTGGCCGCGACGTGCGTGGTGGTCCTGTCATATCGAATTGTCGCGGCCACGGGCGACGTGGCGCTGGCCGCCGGTTCCCTGATCGTCGTGGTAGGAATCAACATCGGTGTGCCGTTGGGCATGCAGTCGCTGGTGCATACGCTGCGCACTGATCTGCAAAGCTCCGACCGTGATCCACTCACCGGCCTGCACAACCGGCGCTCCTTCACCAACTCGGCGTACGAACTGATCAGGGTTCATCGCGGCACGCCGGGCTCACACCTGGTGATCGCGGTCATCGATCTCGACGACTTCAAGCGACTGAACGACACGCACGGCCACGCCGCGGGCGATCAGGCGTTGGTCGCCGTCGCCGCATCGCTTCAGGAGAGCTGTCGTGCCACAGCCGTGATCGGCCGGTCCGGTGGAGAGGAATTTGTCGTCGCCGACATCGAAAGAACGCCTGACCCCGCGCAGATGGCCGAGCGAATTTGCGATGCGATAGCCGCGATGCCGTTTGAGATCACCGCGAGCATTGGCACGTCCAGCGCCCCGCTCCGCACCGGCCCGATCATTCCGGGCATGCAACTCATCGACGATCTCATCAGGACTTCAGATGCCGCCATGTATCAGGCCAAACGCGCCGGAGGCAATCAGGTTCGCCATTACTCTCCGGAGGCACCCCCGCTCGTGTGACGGCCGGGGTTGCTGGGCGTCATGGCCTGATCAGATTGACCGTCAACGAGTTTCGCCAACCCTTCGCGACAAGACCCCTGGCCGGCCGACGCTGCGCGGACTGGGTGTAAGCCGGGCAATCCCAGCTCACGGGCCTGTCACGCTGTTTTGCTGGCGGTGGTATGGGCATACTGACTGCATGCGCTCCATCTGGAAGGGTTCGATCGCGTTCGGGCTGGTGAACGTGCCGGTCAAGGTGTACAGCGCCACCGAGGACCATGACATCAAGTTTCATCAGGTGCATGCCAAGGACAACGGGCGCATCCGCTATCAGCGGATCTGTGAGCTGGATGGCGAGGTTGTCGAATACCGGGACATCGCCCGGGCCTACGAATCCGACGACGGCCAGATGGTGGTGATCACCGACGACGACATCTCCACTTTGCCCGAAGAACGTAGCCGCGAAATCGAAGTGCTGGAATTCGTTCCGGCCAGCGAGGTCGATCCGATGTTGTTCGACCGCAGTTATTTCCTGGAGCCTGATTCCAAGTCGTCGAAATCATATGTGCTGCTTGCTAAGACCCTGTCAGAGACGGATCGAATGGCGATCGTTCATTTCACGCTGCGCAACAAGACCCGCCTGGCGGCGTTGCGCGTGAAGGACTTTGGCAAGCGCGACGTCATGGTGATCCACACCTTGTTGTGGCCGGACGAAATCCGCGACCCCGATTTTCCGGTGCTGGACAAGCAGGTCGAGATCAAGCCCGCGGAGCTCAAGATGGCGGGCCAGGTAGTGGAGTCGATGGCCGAGGACTTCAACCCGGACCGGTACCACGACGACTATCAGGAACAACTGCACGAGCTGGTGCAGGCCAAACTCGAAGGCGGAGAGGCATTTACCACTGAGGAGAAGCCCAAGGAGCTGGATGAGACCGAAGATGTCTCCGACCTGCTCGCCAAGCTGGAGGCCAGCGTGAAAGCGCGCTCCGGCGACGGAAAGGCTCCTGCGAAGAAGACGGCCGCCAAAAGGACTGCCGCCAAGAAGGCGCCGGCCAAGAAGTCTGCCGCGAAAGCGCCGTCACGCTCCTGACCATGAGCATCGACTTCACGCCCGGGCGAATCGTTCCCCGCGAGGTCGGCTGGCCAGGAAGCGGAAGGCTCCGGCAATGAGGTTGATGGCGGCCACAAGGATGATCAAGGTCAGCGCCGCACCCCAGACCCGTTGAAATCCCGCGTGCTCTGGATTGGTGAGTTCGGTGTAGATCAGCAGCGGCAGCGAGGCCATGTTGCCGTGAAAGACGTCGAGGTTGATCGACCGGCTGTACCCGACTAGGACCAGCACCGGCGCGGTTTCGCCGATGACGCGCGCGACGGACAGCAGGATGCCCGATACGATCCCCGGCATCGCCATCGGAAAGACAATTCGCACAATAGTTTTCCACTTGGGAACGCCCAACGCGTAACTGGCTTCGCGCAGTTCGTCCGGCACCAACCGCAGCATCTCCTCCGTCGACCGCACCACCACCGGCAACATCAGCAAAACGAGCGCCAGCGCCACCGCGAAAGCGCTCTGCTGGAATCCCAGCGTCGCAATCCATAGGCTGAAAATGAACAGCGCCGCCACGATCGAAGGAACCCCGGCAAGCACGTCGACCATGAAGGTGGTAACCCGCGCCAGCCGTCCCGAACCGTATTCCACCAGGAACACCGCCGTCATCAAGCCCAGCGGTACGGCCAGCACGGTGGCCACGCCGGCCTGCATCAGCGTCCCGTAGAGCGCGTGGTAAATGCCGCCGGCCAACTCCTGGGGCAGCACTCCGCGCAGCGAGTGGGTCCACCAATGCAATTGGGTGACGGCGTAGCCGCCTCGTTCGATCACCACCGACAGCACCCAGACCAGCGGTCCCACCGCGAGGGCAAACGAGGCGAGGAAGAACAGTGTCGCGAGGTGGTTTTTCATCCTCCGCCGCATGCTGAGCGGCTGCAATGCCGTGGCTTTGACCGGCCCGTGGAAAGTCTCGACGCTCATGCGTTGACCTTCCCGCCGGCGATCGCCCGGGCGGCCGCATTGACCACGAACGTGATCACAAACAACGCGAATCCCGCCGAGATATAGGCTCCGGTCGGCAGCGGTGCGCTGAATTCGGATGCCGCAGAGGCGATCTTCGAAGCAAATGTATAGCCGCCGTCGAACAGTGACCAATTGCCTGGGCGGGCCGCGGCACGCAAGATGATCAGCACCGCAACGGTTTCACCCAGCGCGCGGCCCAACCCCAGCATCGACGCCGCGACCACACCGCTACGGCCGTAGGGCAGCACGGTCATTCGTACCACCTCCCAGCGTGTGGCACCGAGTGCCTGGGCCGCTTCCATCTGGATACGCGGGGTCTGGCGGAACGCTTCTCGCGCAACAGAAGTGATGATCGGCAAGATCATTACAGACAGCACGATCCCGGCGGTGAAGATGGTACCGCCGCCCGCCAGGGACACGTTGCCGTGCTTGAACAGGAAGAGCCAGCCGAGGTTGCGATTCAGAAACTCGGCAACGGGCTCGAGTTTGGGCGCCAGCACAGCGATTCCCCACAACCCGAAGACGATCGACGGTACCGCGGCCAGTAGATCAACCATCGCGGCGAACGGGCGCGCCAGCCGGGCCGGGGCATATTGGGTGAGGAACACCGCGATCCCGACGGCGACCGGCACGGCACACGCCAGCGCGCTGATTGAACTCAGCATCGTGACCATCAGCAAGTCGTGAATACCGAACGCCAACTTCTCGGCATCGGTGGTATTGAATTCGCTGCTGGTGAAGAAGTTCGCGTGGTTCGCCCGCAATGACGGGATCGCACGAATCAACAGGAAGATCGCAATCAGCGCGATCGCGATCACGATTGTCGATCCTGCGGCGGTGGCGACCGACTTGAACACTCGATCGCCCCGCCGCACGACCCGTGGGTTGACTGCAGTCAGCGCCGGCTTTGTCCCGGGAGGAGAAGCGAGCGCTTCGCGGACCATGGCTATCTCAGATCACGAAATCGCGTTGACGGCAGCCGACAACCTCGAGCCGAACGCGTCCGGAATCGGAATGTATCCGTTGTCCGCCAAGCCATTTTGGCCGGCCCCGATGGTGCTCTGCAGGAATGCCTTCACGGCCGTGCCGACCTGGGAGTCCGGATACTTCGAGCACACAATCTCATAAGTCGCCAACACGATTGGGTACGCGCCGGCCTGGCTGGGCCGGTAGAACGAAATCGTGTCGAGGACCAGGTCGTTGCCCTGGCCGACGATCGAAGCTCCGGCGATCGTCTTGCCCACCGATTCGGTGCTGATTGCCACCGGGTCGGGGCCCGCCGACGTAAGGATCTTGGCCACGTTCAGGTGTTGCGCCTGGGCGAACGACCATTCGTTGTAGGTGATGGAACCCTCGGTGGCCTTGACGGCGGCGCTGGTGCCGTCGTTGCCCTTGGCGCCCTCGCCGATACCGCCGTTGAACTTCTTGCCGGAGCCCTTACCCCACCCGCCATTGGACGCGGTGTCGAGATATTTCTGGAAGTTGTCCGTAGTCCCCGACTCATCGCTGCGGAATACGACGTGGATCGGCTCGGCCGGCAAAGTGACGCCGGCATTGAGCGCTTGGATCGCGGGATCGTTCCACGTGGTGATACCGCCGTTGAAGATCTTCGCCAGGGTGGGGCCGTCGAGGTTCAGCGAAGTCACCGCGTTGATGTTGAAGGTGACCGCGATCGGGCCGAACACCACCGGCAGGTTCCACGCCGGGGAGCCGCACCGCTGTTGTGCGGCCGCATACTCGTCGTGGCCCAGCGGCGAGTCGGACCCACCGAAATCCGTTTGTTTGCCGTTGAATTCGTGGACGCCGGCGCCCGACCCGTTGGGCGTGTAGTTCAACGTCTGCCCCGGGCAAGCCTGCTCGAATGCCTTGACGAAGCGCGTCATCGCGTTGGCCTGGGCGGTCGACCCACTTGCCTTCAGTGTCTTGGTGCCACCGCAAGTCACCTTCCCCGATGGCGCGCCGGTCGTCGTGCTTCCCCCGGTCGCGTTGTTGTCGCTGCCACATCCCGAGATGACGAATGTCCCTGCGGCCAGCACTGTGACCAAGCCACCAAACCGGTTGAGTTTCAATTCAGTTCCTCACCTTACGATTGAACGCCGCGGTCCTTGCCGCAGCTTACAAAACCAACCGTGTTCCTCGCGAAGGTGAAGCTACAGTAAGAACAGGTTAACGTTCGGCAAAATTTGTTCTTGCTGTCGCCTCGACGACGTGGCGGCCCCTGACGATAACAGAATTCAAACGGCCTGGAGTCACGAGATTGCGTTGACAGCGGCCGACAAGCGCGACATGAATGCCTCCGGAACCGGAATATATCCGTTGTCCGCCAAGCCATTCTGGCCAGCACCGATTATGCTCTTCAAAAACGCTTTCACGGCCGCGCCCACCTGGGGATCGGGGTACGTCGAGCACACGATCTCATACGTCGCCAACACGATTGGGTACGCGCCGGGCTGATTGGGCCGGTAGAACGAGGCGGTGTCGAGGGCCAGGTCGTTGCCGTGCCCGACGATCGAGGCCCCGGAGATCGCCTTGCCCACCGAGTCGGTGCTGATCGTCACGGGGTCCGGACCGGCCGACGTGATGATCTTGGCCGTGTCCAGGTGTTGCGCCTTGGCGAACGACCACTCGCTGTAGGTGATGGACCCGTCGTTTGATTTGACGGCCGCAGCGCTACCGTCGTTGCCCTTGGCGCCCTCCCCGACTCCGCCGTTGAATTTCTTGCCGGCGCCCCTACCCCACGCACCTTTGGAGGCGGCGTCGAGATACTTCTGGAAGTTGTCCGTTGTCCCCGACTCGTCGCTACGGAACACGACCTGAATCGGCTCAGCGGGCAGGCTGGCACCCGGGTTGAGCGCCTGGATCGCAAGATCGTTCCACTTGGTGATGCCGCCGTTGAAAATCTTGGCCGCGGTCCGACCGTCGAGAGTCAGCGAAGTCAGGCCGTTGACGTTGTAGGTGATCGCGATCGGGCCGAACACCACCGGCAGTTGCCACGCCGGCGAGCCGCAGCGATGCTGCGCGGCGGCGGACTCGCCGGGCGCCAAGGTCGAGTCTGAGCCCGCGAAATCAGTTTGATTGCCCGTGAATTCGCTGATTCCCGCGCCCGATCCGTTGGGGGTGTAGTTGACCCCGTGGCCGGGGCACGCCTGCTCGAACGCCTTGACGAAACGCGTCATCGCGTTGGCCTGGGCGGTCGACCCGCTTGCCTTGAGTGTCTTTGCGCCGGGGCAGGTTGTCTGCACCGAGGACGTCGCAGTTGTCGTTTTTTCACTTGCGTTGTTGTCCTCGCCGCACGCCGACAACATCAGTGCACCGGTAGCCAAAACGGACAGGACTGCGCCAAATCGGCTGATTCTCAATTCGATCACCAAGTGGCCATCTTCCTCCCAGCGGTCAAGCAAACCGGAACTGGGTGAACGTCGGCGAATTTGCCGGCGATCGTCGCAGGCCATCATCGGGTTCGCATATTTCGACCGCATTCTTTCAGCGGTTACCCGGTCGCGGTATCTGGGCGCCGCGTCGCCATGGCCGTATGCCAAACTAGAACCTGTTCCAGAAATGCCGAGATCCGAGACGGCTAGTCTTGCTTCCGTTTCGGCCGACAACTCAACGAAGAGAGGCCGTAATGATCCTTGACAGGTTCCGTCTCGACGACAAAGTCGCCGTCATCACTGGTGGCGGCCGTGGTCTTGGGGCGGCCATCGCGGTGGCGTTCGCCGAAGCCGGCGCCGACGTCCTGATCGCCGCGCGCACGGAATCCCAACTAGAGGCCGTTGCCGCAGAGGTCCGCGCAGCGGGTCGCAAGGCACACATCGTGACCGCCGACCTGGCCCATCCCGAGGCCACCGCCAAGTTGGCCGAGCAGGCCGTCGAGGCCTTCGGGAAGCTCGACATCGTCGTCAACAACGTCGGCGGGACCATGCCCAACACGCTGCTCACCACCTCGACGAAGGACCTCAAGGACGCATTCACCTTCAACGTCGCCACCGCCCACGCGCTGACTATCGCCGCGGTGCCGCTGATGCTGGAGCACTCCGGCGGCGGCAGCATCATCAACATCACCTCGACGATGGGCCGGCTGGCCGGGCGGGGTTTCGCCGCCTACGCCACCGCCAAAGCCGCGCTGGCCCACTACACGCGGTCGGCCGCGCTGGACCTGTGCCCGCGCATCCGAGTCAACGCGATCGCACCGGGCTCGATCCTCACCTCCGCGCTCGACGTGGTGGCGTCCAACGACGACCTGCGCAAGCCCATGGAGAAGGTGACACCCATGCGCCGCCTCGGCGACCCGGTCGATATTGCCGCTGCGGCAGTGTATTTGGCGTCGCCGGCCGGAAGCTTCCTGACCGGCAAGACACTGGAGGTCGACGGCGGCCTTACCTTCCCCAATCTCGACATCCCCGTCCCGGACCTGTGACCAACGATCACTAAGGAGCCAGAAAATGCCCATCCCCGTCGTCCAACTGGGCACCGGCAACGTCGGCGTCCACGCACTGAGAGCGCTTATCACCAACCCCGAATTCCAGCTCACCGGCGTCTGGGTGTCCTCGGATTCCAAGGCCGGTAAGGACGCGGCAGAGCTTGCCGGACTTCCGGATTCGACCGGCGTGCTGGCCAGTACCGACCTGGATGCCGTGCTAGCCACCGGGCCACAGTGCGCGGTGTACAACGCGCTGGCCGACAACCGGCTGCCCGAGGCGCTGGAGGACTACCGGCGCGTGCTGGCAGCCGGGATCAACATCGTCGGCAGCGGTCCGGTCTTTTTGCAGTATCCGTGGGAGGTCATCCCCGAGGAGCTCATCAAGCCACTGGAAGATGCTGCGCGCGAAGGTAATTCGAGCCTTTTCGTCAACGGCATCGATCCCGGATTCGCCAACGACCTGCTGCCGCTGGCCCTGGCCGGCACCTGTCAGAGCATCCAGCAGATTCGGTGCATGGAGATCGTCGACTACGCGACCTACGACAGCGCCGCGGTCATGTTCGACGTCATGGGATTCGGCAAGCCGATGGACGACATCCCGATGCTGCTGCAGCCCGGTGTGCTGAGCTTGGCGTGGGGATCGGTGATCCGGCAAATCGCGGCAGGCCTGGGTCTTTCGCTCGACTCGGTCACTCACGAGTACATCCGCGTGCCCGCGCCCGACGACTTCGACATCGCCTCGGGGCACATCGCCAAGGGCACCGCCGCGGCGCTGCGGTTCGAGGTGTTCGGCATAGTCAACGGCGAGCCCGCGATCGTCCTCGAACATGTCACCCGGCTGCGCGAGGACCTGTGCCCCGAGTGGCCGCAGCCGGCCCAGGAGGGCGGGTCCTACCGCATCGAGATCACCGGCGAACCCTCCTACGCCATGGACGTCTGCCTGAGCAGCCGCAAGGGCGATCACAACCACGCCGGCCTGGTCGCCACCGCGATGCGGGTCGTCAACGCGATCCCGGCCGTGGTGGCCGCCCCGTCGGGAATCGTGACGACCCTCGACCTGCCCCTGGTCACCGGCAAGGGGCTCTACCTGCCCGGGTGATCGAGCGCACGGCATGAAACACAGGCGTTGCCGGCCGAGGACGCCGGCTACCTGACGGGTCAGATCGTCCGGGTCGACGGCGGCGGTAGCATCGGCGCCACATAGCCGGCGGGGCCGCGGTCCGTAGACTGGCGTGTGTCGACTAACCTCACTTTTTTATTCGGTTATACGGATCGAAGGTCGGTCAGTTGGCGCAGGGCACCCGGACCTCGCTCAAGACAAGCTGGTATCTGCTCGGGCCGGCATTCGTCGCCGCGATCGCCTATGTCGATCCCGGAAACGTCGCAGCCAACGTCAGCTCGGGTACGCAATTCGGCTACCTGCTGCTGTGGGTGATCATCGCAGCCAATGTGATGGCCGGCTTGGTGCAGTACCTTTCGGCCAAACTCGGTCTGGTGACCGGCCGCTCGCTGCCCGCGGCGATCGGCAAGGAGATGAGCCGCCCGCTCCGGCTGACGTTCTGGGCGCACGCCGAAATCGTCGCGATAGCAACCGATGTGGCCGAAGTCATCGGTGGGGCAATCGCGCTGCGGATCCTGTTCGGTTTGCCGTTGCCGCTCGGCGGGGTCATCACCGGGGTGATCTCGATGCTGCTGCTGACGATCAAAGACCGCCGGGGACAGCTCATCTTCGAACGGGTCATAACCGGCTTGCTGCTGATCATCGCGGTCGGTTTCGCGGCCAGTTTCTTCGTCGCCACGCCCCCGCCCGAGGCAGTGGTCGGCGGGTTGATACCGCGATTCCACGGCGCCGAAAGCGTGCTGCTGGCCGCCGCCATTCTGGGCGCCACCGTGATGCCGCATGCGGTGTACATGCACTCGGGTCTGGTCCTGGATCGGCACGGGCATCCCGCGCCCGGCCCGGAGCGACGCTGGCTACTGCGGGTCACCCGGGTGGACGTGGTGCTGGCGATGGCCGTCGCCGGGACGGTGAACGCGGCGATGCTGCTCGTCGCCGCGATCAACCTGCAGGGCCACGAAGATGTCGCGTCCATCGACGGCGCCTACACCGCGATCCACGACACGTTGGGCCCGGCGATCGCGGTGCTGTTCGCGGTCGGACTGCTCGCGTCCGGCTTGGCGTCATCGTCGGTGGGCGCCTACGCCGGCGCGATGATCATGCAGGGTCTGCTGCACCGATCGATACCGATGATGGTGCGCCGCTTGATTACGGTGTGCCCGGCCATCGCGATCCTGGCGATCGGTTTCGACCCGACTCGGTCCCTGGTGCTCTCCCAAGTCGTGCTGTCGTTTGGAATTCCGTTCGCCGTGCTGCCGCTGGTCAGACTCACCAGCAACCGCAAGCTGATGGGCAGCGACACCAACCACCCGATCACGACGGCGATCGGGTGGGCGGTCGCGATACTGGTGAGCCTGCTGAACGTGATGCTGATCTATCTGACCGTGAAGGGTCACTAAGAAATCCTGCGCGGTCGTGCGTCAGCATCAGGGTGCATGAGTGAACTGGTCTACCAAGAGTTCGATTCGAGCGGAACGCTGCCCCGGTCGTAACCGGCCAGCGCGGTTGAGTGCAACTAGACCGTGCAGCGCGGCCCACAGCACCTCCGCGAGGGTGTCGGCATCCTGCCGATCCGCAATGTCTGCGACTGCTTGACGTAGCTCGGCGAACGCGTTTGACAACTCGGGCGGGGTATCTGCGTCGGCGAATCGCAATGTGGTTGCGCGGATGAACATTGCGTCGTAGAGGGCCGGGTTCTCTTCGGCGAATTCGATGTAGGCATGCGCGATTCGGTTCAGCGTCGCATTGGGGGTCCGTCGCCCGCGACGGGCACCAGACAGCACCTCGGCCAGTTCACCGAACCCGTCGATCGCCACGGCCGCAGCGAGGTTATCCATGCCCGAGAAGTGCTTGTACAACACCGGCTGGCTGTATTCAATCTCGTCGGAGAGCCGACGCGTGGTGACAGCTTCCCAGCCTTCGGCTTCCGCCAATTGGCGCGCCGTACTGATGATCAGTCGACGACGTGCGGCATGCTCGCGAGCTCGGCGCTCGTTGATGGCCATGCCCGATCATAGCATTGCTATAAGTACTAGCGCTGCTATTGACGTCTCCACTCCGAAACGCTAGCGTTGCTAGCACTAGGACTGGATAGGAGGCGCTGCCGTGATGGAGCTCGCCAAGATACTGGTAGTGATCGCGATGCTGGGTACTGCGGTTGTGTATGGCGCCGACGTGTTCTGCGCGCTTGTTCAACGACCGGCATTGGTCGCCGTGGACGATCGTGCCCTGGTGGCGGTGATGGGCAATGTGCATCGTTTCGGCGACCGGCGGATGCCCGTGCCCGGCGTTCTCGGCGTCCTGGCTGCCATCGCCAGTGCCGCACTGTTCGCAGTCGCCGGCCAATGGGCCCAAACCATTTCGGCCGCCTGTGCCGTGGTGATACTGCTGGCCTGGATTGCGCTCTACGTTCGGATCAGCGCGCCGATCAACCGTCAGCTCACGGCCGCCGCTACCAACCACCAGGTCCCCACGAATGCACGTGTGCTGCAGTCCAACTGGGACCGCGTCATCAACGCTCGCGCCATTCTGCAGGGTCTGGCACTGGTCGCGCTGTGCCTCACGCTGATCGTCTGACTGACAAGCCCCGCGATGTACAGCCGCACCGTTTCACACCTGAAGGGAAGATAGTGATCATGACCGAACTACCCAAAACGCTTGGACGACTTCTGATGCGCGCCGCGCCACTTTTCAACGCGCCGGTGGTCGCGGTGAGCAATTCGGCCCGCTTCGGCGGCCTGGTGAACCGCAACGTTGCCATGCTCAGCTATGTCGGACGGCGTTCCGGACGCAGCTTCAGCATCCCGGTGGCATACCGCCGCGCTGGTGACGAGTTCGTCATCGGCGCCAACATGCCCGAGGCGAAGACCTGGTGGCGAAACTTCCTCGGCACCGGCGGCCCACTCACGTTGCGGCTCAACGGGACCGAGCACGCCGGGCACGGGGTCGCTCAGCGCGACGAGCAGGGACGCGTCACCCTCACCGTTCACCTGACCACCTGACCGCTGACCTTGATCTATGCGCCGTCCCTTGAAGCAACAAGCGATTGACCGCTGCGGGACGATTGTGGTCATCTCAGAGGACGCGCTACGCCTGCCGACGAGCGACCTCGATGCAGCGGTCATGCAGTGACGTCGGTTAATTTTGCGATGGCGTTGCTGACGTCAATAGCGGGATCGAGACGGGCTGCGCCGTGCAACGAGGTGATGAGAAGGTCGATGACCACTTCGACCATCGCATCGGTATCGAACGGACGGTCGTTCTTCAGCCAGTAGATGGTGGCTTCATCGAGTGCGCCCGCACAGGAGCGAAGCATCAATCGCATTGCCGGGCGGGCGAGGTCGAGTTCAAGTACCTGGCAGGTCCATTCGATGGTGTGCCAGCGGGACTGGTCGAAGATCTCCCACGCTTCGGGGTCGCCGCCGCTCCCGCCAAGGACTAGTCGCAGCGCCAAGTCGTCGTGCTCGCTTAGGTACGCCAGATGTGAGCGCAACATCTCTCGGTACAGCCGACCCGGTGAGTCGTCGCGGGGCGGTGGCGTGTTGGCGGCACTGAGTCGGTCGGCGGCGTCGCCTAGCGCCTCGAGATATATGCCGCGCTTGTTACGGAAATAGTGGAACAGCAGACCCTGGGCGACACCCGCGGTCTCGGTGATGTCACTGGTAGCGACGTCATCGAAGTGTCGGGCCGAGAAGTGCTCGACAGCGGCGTCGAGAAGCTTGCGCCGAGTCAGTTCGGCTTGTTCCTGTCGTTGCGTCGCAGGTCGTGGCGGTCGAGCCGGCTTCGCCTTGCTGGCACTCACCGATGGATCGTGCGCTTGAGGAACCGCCGCGCGCAACTCAGCGAGTATAACTCGTTGAGTTTTATTCATTGACATGACCTCAATCAAACATACGTTGTCCGCACCACGTTGTGTCCATCCGAGGAGACAGTTCATGCCTGAAGCAAAGGCGTTTGTCATCGTGCAAATCTCGATCAACGATCGGGGCGGCTACGAGCAGTACGGTCTTGCCGGCCATCAGGAGATCTTTGACAAGTTCAGCGCGAAGCCGGTCGGCCTCGACGAAGACGTGGAAGTCGTTGAGGGTAGCTGGCCCTTCACGCGGACCGTGGTTCTGGAGTTTCCGAGCAAGGAACTCGCGCGGGCTTGGTATGACTCGGACGAATATCAAGCAGTAGTGGGGCTACGTCACGGGTCCGCTACGTCGAATTTGGTAATCGTCTCCGGTTACCCCGGCTAAGAAAGCGGGTCGGGGTGCCCCCATTCCGCGCTCAGTCCCGTCGATATGTTTCTTCAGGCTTTCGCTATTCTTCATTTCTGCGCCGCTTTGGACTCGCACACTGACGCGACTTCAACGCGAAGACGGAAGGGAACGCGTCAAATGCCTTCACCCCGCTGGCTGGCCCGACTTACCGCCCCCCTGATAGTCGGCGCCGCCCTGGTGGCTACCGCTTCGGTTGCCGCGGCCGACACGGTTGACGCCGCATTCCTGGCGAAGATGCGCACCATTGGGTTCACCTGGCCGCCGAATGAGGACAGCGACATCGTCCTGATGGCGCACCACATTTGCGCCGATCGGTGGAATGGCTGGTCGTCGCAGCAGATTGCAGACGACGTCCACAACACCTTGGGCCCGAGAGGGATCAATTTCGGCGACGTCACCTCCATGGTGAACCTCGCCGTTGCTACCTACTGCCCGTAGCAGCCGGGTGCGCGGTCAGCCGATCTTCGTCCAGGTTCCACAATCCCGAGTCATGAATGCCGTATCCGTCGGCACGATCCGAACCACCTGTTGACCGTCGCTGACGTTGTTGTCGATCACGTCGCCGGAGTTCAGACTCTTCAGTCTTGCCCAATAGCACGTCGGGCCGCCGTCGGCGCGATGTCAGTGTTGACCACGATTGTGCCGTTCGCGGGCATCGTGGTTTTCGGACCCGGCGGCGGTGGCGGCGCGGCGGTCACCGTCACCGTCACCGTGTGAGTGACCGGCGGCACGGTAGATGTGACAGGGTCGGTCATTCCGGAGCGTTCGTAGCGGACCACATTTTGCATAGCTATACGAAGCACATAGTCTGACCTAGTGCCAATTTGTCTGACGGTGAGCCGCTGAATGCAGGCGCGCCGGCACTCCTACTTCGCATATGGATCGAACCTGTGCGTCAGGCAGATGGCGCGGCGCTGTCCCGATGCCGCTGATCCGCGGTCGGCGGTACTTTCCGATCACGATTGGCTGATCAACCAGCGCGGCGTGGCGACCGTCGAGCCGTTCACCGGCAACCAGGTGCACGGGGTCCTCTGGCAACTCTCCGACCACGACTTGGCCGCGCTGGACAGCGCCGAGGGCGTTCCGGTGCGCTACCGGCGTGACGAGTTGACCGTGCACACCGACGACGGCCCGGCACCGGCCTGGGTGTACATCGACCACCGGGTGACCCCGGGTCCGCCGCGCCCCGGCTACCTGCCAAAGATCATCGACGGTGCCGTCCAGCACGGGCTTCCGCAACGGTGGATCGACTTGTTGCGGCGCTGGGACCCCACGCGCTGGCCTCGCCCCGCGTTCGCGAGATCTGCGTCCGGGCCTGGGCCACAGTCACTTTCGGAGCTACTGAACGAGCCGGGGGTGGTCGAAGCCAGTCAGCTGCGGTCCCGGTTCGGCTTTTTGGCAATCCATGGCGGTGGACTGGAAGAGATGACAGACGTCATCGCCGAGCGCGCGGCCCATGCTGCCGGCGCGTCGGTGTACCTGTTGCGCCATCCCGACCACTACCCGCATCACTTGCCGTCGGCGCGGTTCGACCCCGCCGAGTCTGGACGGCTCGCCGAGTTCCTCGACCATGTCGACGTCGCGGTCTCGCTGCACGGATATGGACGCATCGGGCGCAGCACGCAACTACTGGCAGGGGGCCGCAACCGCGCGCTGGCCGCCCACCTCGCCGAGCACATTCTCTTGAGCGGCTATCAGGTCGTCACGGACCTCGAAGACATCCCGCTCGAACTGCGGGGGTTACATCCTGACAACCCGGTCAACCGGGTACGCGAAGGCGGCACACAGCTCGAATTGTCGGTTCGTGTCAGGGGTTTGAGCCCGCGCAGCCCGCTGCCGGATGCTGATGGCTTGTCGTCGGTCACCTCTGCCCTGGTTCAGGGTTTGGCGGCCGCGGCTCGCTCCTGGTAATTATTCCGAGCTCGTTGAACGGAGGTTGTTGGTGGCCAAGGATTTTCGATTTGGCATGAGCATGCGGTTCTTCAAGTCACGCGAGGCACTGCTCGACAAGGCCAAGCGCGCTGAAGACGCCGGCTTCGACATTCTATGTGTGCCCGACCATTTGGGTGCCGCGGCGCCCTTTCCGACTCTGACCGCGGTCGCGATGGTCACCACGACGCTGCGGCTGAGCATGTATGTGCTCAACTCCGCGTTCTACAAGCCGGCCCTGCTCAGCCGGGACATGGGCGCCCTGGACCTGCTCAGCGACGGGCGCCTCGAAATCGGGCTCGGCACCGGCTACGTCCGAGAAGAGTTCGAGGCCGCGGAGATCCCGTATCCCAGCGCCGGTGCCCGGGTCGACTACCTCGAACACATGACGGAGTACTTGAAGGAGCACCACCCGTCGACGCCGCTGATCATCGCCGGAAATGGTGACCGCGTCCTGACCATCGCGGCCCGCAACGCCGACATCATCGGGTTGACCGGCTCCAAGGTCCGCGACGTCGAGGACCCGTTCGCCGAACGTGTCGACTTCGTCCGCAACGCCGCCGGGGATCGATTCGACTCACTCGAGCTGAATCTGGCGATCACGGCGATGCCGCGGGACGGCGAGACCGAGCCCGACTTGAAGCTGACCCGCAGCTACGCGCCGGACCTGTCCGATGAAGAGATCCTGTCCCAGCCATCGGTGCTCAGCGGTTCCCCCCGCGAGATTGCCGACACGTTGTCCGCGTACCGGGAAAAGTACGGCGTTTCGTCCTTCACCGTGCAGGACAACAACATCGCCAACTTCTCAAAGGTGATCGCCGAATTGCGCTGACCAGCCGCAGCCATCGGTCCTGAGCCTGCCCGTCACGGTAAGCTCAGGCCCGTCCGCCCTCGTAGCTCAGGGGATAGAGCACGGCTCTCCTAAAGCCGGTGTCGCAGGTTCGAATCCTGCCGGGGGCACTTTGCTGTATGTATGACCTCGGGCCTTCTGGGCTTGGTGGATCGGTCGCATCCCTTTCGCTCCTCAAGCTCCACTTCGGTAACCCATTCGCGCATCGGTTGCCCGAGCACGCAAAACATTGTGAGAACGAAGCTACAAGGAATGTCAATGCGGTTGTTAGCGTCCTGATAGTGGATCACGTCGCCGCCGGGTCCCCAGAACGCGTCCCCAGCGCGCAGGACGCGTGGCGCTTCACCCTCGATCTCGAACAACATCTCGCCGTCAAGCATGTAACCGAATGCCGGGCCGCCGGGAAGGCGATGTGGCGGGTAACCAGGGGCGCCCGGTGCATGGTTGATGAGAACCGTCAGCACATGGGCATCGTCAGGAATCACCGGTGACCGTACTTCCTGCAGCACCTTTATTGTTGATTTCGATTCGGAGTCAGTCGTATCCTGCAACATTTGTTATCCCTCTTATGGTTGTCAAACGGACGCACGGCCGGACCCCCGTCGACGTTAAACGCCTAGTACGGGGACCACGCCGAATCGGAGTGAAGCAAGCTAACGCTCGGAGCGGACAATGGGAACTTGGGGCCTGACTATCGCGCAAGCAAGCGCAGGGCTGGCGCGATGGGGATCCCTTGAGTTCCTGTTCAATTTCCCTAAATGCGGCGGCTGGAGTGCGCTTCGATCCAGTCGGAGTATCGAGTGGTGAAGATGGTGGCGTTCTCGTCGGGTGCGAGGGTGTGATCGTCGATCACCGCACCGAAGTACGGCGCCTGGGCGTCAGTCACGACCCGACGTCGATCGCCAATGGCGGCAAGGCCCCTGCGGACAAAGTCGTCCATCCCCATTGCTTCGGGTCCGGCGATCTCCGTTACTCCGTTGATAGGGCGCCCGACGGCCGCCCGGGCCACGGCGGTAGCGACATCGTCGGCCGCGATAGGACGGAACAACGCGTGTGGCAATCTGACGATGTCTTCGTCTGTCGCGGAATCGGCCAAACCAACCGCGAATTCGTAGAACGGAGTTGCTCGCACGATCGAATAAGGCCGGCCCGAATCCTTGATCAGGTTTTCCTGAGCCGCTTTCGCGGTGTTGTAGCCGCTATCAGGCATGACCTGCGCGCCCACTACGGACAACGCGACATGGTGTTTGACTCCCGCTTCCTGTTCAGCAGAAAGGAGATTCGTGGTCGCGGTTGTGAAGAAATTCATCACGGGTTCATCGTCGAACAATGGTGAATCGGCGACGTCGACCACGACATCCGCACCGGCGACGGCGTTGGCGAGGCCTTCGCCGGTGAGTGAATCGACACCTGATCGACGTGAGGCGGGGAGCACGTCGTGTCCCTGGGCGCTGAGCTTGGACGCTACTTTCGAGCCGATAAGCCCACGACCGCCAATGACTACGATCTTCATGATGGACCTTTCAGAGTTGGGTTGGTTGCTTCTGGTTCCTTGGGGCCGTACGCACCGGCGCCTCGGGGCGACGCTCGCCGACTGGCAGCGAGATCTACTTGCTACCGGATTCGACGATGGCTACGACCTCGATCTCCACGTGCTGGCCAGGCAGCGCGAGCGCCTTGACACCCACCGCGGTCCACAGCGGCAGACTTTCGCCGAAGCGCTTGCGGAACTGGTCCACCATCACCGACATGTGTTGACCACCAATGGAATCGTCGGCGGTGGGGACGTGATAGGAGTGGACGTTCACGACGTCACCCCAGCCGGCGCCTGCCTCAGCGAGGGTCTTTTCGACGTTGTCGCACGCCTTGACGATTTCGTCCTCCAGGGATGTGGCCGACAAGGTGAAATCCGCGTCCCAGCCGCCTTGGCCGGAGATCTCGATGCGATCGCCGATGCGTAGAGCTTGGCGGTAGTAGTTGCGGGTACGGGCAATCTCTCCGTATCCGGGGGTATCGAAAAATTCGAGTTTGGACACGCGGGTGTTTCCTCTCGTCGTTGTTTGTCGCGGCTATGGTTGCTGTGCTGCCGGGAGAAGCGCCATCCAACCGGACCCGGATCCACGGTGGTAAGGTCGCTTCCCGCCGACATTGCCTGGCCCTAGAGGGATTTCGCAAACAGTTGCATTGTCAAATGGGTTCACCGGGGAATTTCAAGTCGAAGCGTTTGCATAGTTCGGGGACGCTGTCGACATCCATCTCCAGTTCGTACCGCGCACAGAGTGCGTCTAGGGTCTCTGTCGATATCTTGTCTATACCGCCGAGGTCAGAAAGCTCGTCGAAGAACTGCTCAAATCCTGCGGGGGAAATGATCTCAAGGATCCGGGCGGGTACATCGTCCGCGTTCCAGAACGTGTGCCATTGGCCTCGTGGCTTGAAAATGAAGTCGCCAGGTCCGCCGTAGAGCACCTCATCACCGAGCAAAGCGCCTACGCGTCCCTCAATGATCCAGCTGTACTCATCTTCGTTGTGGTGGCGATGAAGCGGTGCGGCCAGCGCTCGGGGTGACATTGGATGCTCGATGACGGAGAAGCGCCCCTCTGCCTGAACCTTATCGAGGATGTGGCGGACGCCGACCGTCCCATTGAACACAAACTTGCCTTCGGTGCGGCCGACAGACCTAGCTGGCGGCCCGCCTGGCCTTAAGATGTCAATTGTCACTGCATCTATCCTTTCAGCTTTCTCTCACCTTCAAAGGCCCAGGACCTCGAGCGGGTCAGTTGCGGCCGGCCATGACGCCGCCGTCGACGTTGAGAATGGCCCCGGTAACCCAGCTGGCCTCATCGGAGAGCAGATAGGTGACGGCGTTGGCGACGTCGGCGGGGGTGCCGACTCGTCCCAATGGATGAAACGGCGCGAAAGTGTCGAGCGTGGCGTCGATCTCGTCCTTCGGGACCCACCGCTCGAGAGCGGGGGTCTTGACGGCGGCCGGTGCGACCGCATTGACGCGGATGTTGTGTCCGGCAAGCTCGATCGCCAGGTTATGGGTGAGCGCATGCAGCCCGGCCTTTTGCATCGAGTGCCCGCACGATGGGGTCACGCCAACGGCCTGATGTGCCCACATGCTGCCGATGTTGACGATGGACCCTCCCTCACCGCGGGCGATCATGCCCTCAACGACGGTCTGCGTCAGGAAGAACAGGGCATAGTTGAGCTCCATGTACGAGTCGTAGAACTGCGCGTCGTACTCGAGAAACGGCTTGGGGATGAAGAACCCGGCCGCGTTGACCAACAGTGTCGCGTCGCCGTACTGCTCAGAAAGCGCCCGCTGCACATCGGCGACCGCGGCGCGATCCGTCAGCTCGGCGGCGATACCCCAGGCTTGGCCACCCCGGCTCGTCAGCTCAGCGACGGTGTCGTCGACACGGCCCTTCGACAGGCCGACGATCACCGCGCTCCCGCCATGATCGACGATGTCGATCGCGACCTGCCGACCGATGCCGGCACTGCCGCCGACGACAATGACCTTCTTGTCCCCAAAATGCATACTCGGCGTCCATTCCTGGTTCTACTGACGGCTCCAAGCGGACCGCCGTTGTTCGTCGTTGCGACGGCAAGGCCCTAGCTGGAGCATCCCCTCAAACGTGGTGACAATCCCGCCCGGTTCTGCTCGTACTGAGACTGCGGCCGGGCGGGGTGAGCTGTCATCACCCCGACCACTCATTCACCCGGGTGAGTGATGCGCCGCCATGAACCCAAGCGTGGATGGATAACGTCCTGCCGGCGAGCGCCGGCGGTTTGCGGTTGCGTCGATCGCGCGAACGATTATTGCGGAGGTGAGGTTTCGCTCGCGGTCGAGGGGCTCCCACTGGCCAGGGCTGGTTGCACACCCGGCCGGTCGCGGCACAACGCCGCGATGTCGCAGGGCACAGGTTGCCGTCC
>CAWFHQ010000002.1:0-619224 GCA_963815705.1 uncultured Actinomycetota bacterium | reverse complement strand
TTCAATCCCAGTATCGCGCACCAGACTTTTTGCAGGTCAAAGGCGGTTTCTACCGCCTTACCCGGAGAGCATGCACGCAACCAGCACAACGGCTTGGTTCATCGGTTTCGCTGATCGCGGCGGACAGGCACATGACCCCTAACTTTGACGACGACTTCAGCTCCGGCCCCGACCTCTTTCACGGTGAACGTGTAAAGATCGCCCAACGGGCTGCCCAGCATAGAGCCCACTAGCTCCTCGACGTACCACAGCACGCCCGGCTGATCGCAAGGGGGCTTCGATGCCCTGCCCTCTTCGACGTGCCACTGCACGCCCGGATTGTTGCAAGGGAACTCGATGGTGTCGCCCTTCTGGATATCCTCAGCGCGAATAGTGTCGTCGTCCTGATGGCTGTTCACCGCAACGACGTTAGGTCACCGGGCTACCCGGTTTCGAGCTATCCGCCCGCGGATGGCGACACTCCCGACCCTCAGCTACCGAGCGAGCCGCAGCAAAACGGTGCCGCGGCCCGCCGATTACTTGCCCTTGAAACGTGGTTCGCGCTTGGCCGCGAAGGCTGCGAGGCCTTCCTTCGCATCCTCGGAACGCATCACCTCAATCACGAACCGCTGCTCTATCTTGCGGGCGTCCTCGTCGTCGATCCAACCACTGCGCAGGATCGACGCCTTCGCGTTGCGCACGGCCAGTGGTCCGTTGGCCACCACGCGCGCGGCGATCTCGCGCGCTTTCTCCAACGATTGCCCAGTGGGCACGACATGGCCCACCAAGCCAAAGTGATACGCCTCGGCGGCCGTCAGAGGCTCGCCGGTCAGAATCATCTCCATGGCTTTGGTATAGGGAATCTGGCGCTTGAGGCGGACCGTGGAGCCTGCCCCCGCGATCAGGCCAAACTTGGCCTCGGGCAGCCCAAACGTGGCGTGCTCCTCGGCGACTCGAATGTCGGTCTGCTGCAACATCTCACAGCCTCCGCCAAGACACGGGCCGTTGACCGCGGCGATCAACGGCTTGGTCAGGGAACGACTAAGCAGCAGACCCTCGCTGATGGTGCTGCCGGCCGACTTCCCTTCCGGTACAGCAGCCGACCCATTACCGCCCTTGGCACCGCGGACCATCCACCCATCGGCGAGGTCACCCCCACGCAGTACGAGGATCCCTCTCCCGTCAGGATGGCCGCGCGAATGCCGTCATCGGCGTCGATCTCATCCCAGGCCTGCGCCATCAAGGTGATCATCGCCGGGGTCAGGGCATTCTTGCGCCGTGGATTGTTCATCGTGAGCACGACGACATTGCCGTCGCGCTGCACTGTCAACTGCGGCTCTTCGGTTCGCGATTCGTCGGCCACCTCGGCTCCTCCACTCGTCCATCGGGCACTCGCCATGCCACCAGCTGAACGTCGTTGGCCTTCGCATCACTGCGGATCGGCGGGCCAGCCGATCGCTTCCAGCCGTCGCTGCACCCGGTCGAGATCATCCGGGGACGGCAGCTGGTCGGTGAACCGGGTGATGGCCGCACCGATGTCGGCGATGTCGACATTCAACTCACCGCTGGTCGCGAGTTGGATGGCCACATCTGTTACCTCGTCGTCGGTCAGCCTGCGCCGCAGCAATGCCAGCAGCGGGATGTAGTCGATCGGTGGCACACCCTGGGGGTAGCCGGCGCGGATGAACGCCACGATTCTGGCCACCAGATCGCCCAGATTCGCCATGACGTCCTCAATGCAGTGGTAGGCCCGAGTAGACCATCAACCTACAACTCAAGTAGGCAACCATGTCCATGGTGTCGAATCATCTCCCGTCGCGGGTTGGCTCGGACTACCGTTGACCGATGCGGACGGCCTATCACCAGCAGCTCGATGCGTTGAAACACAGCATCGGCGACATGTGTGGCATCGCGGGCACCGCGATGCAACGGGCAACCCAGGCCCTCCTCGAAGCCGACATCGTCTTGGCCGAAACCGTGATCAGCGAACACGAGGACTTTCGCGCCCACGCCGCCAAGGCCGAGAGCGACGCCTTCAACCTGCTGGCGCTGCAAGCTCCCGTGGCCACCGATCTGCGCGCGGTTTTCAGCAGCTTGCAGAATGTCGCCGACGTCGACCGCATGGCCGCCCTGGCGCTCCACGTCGCCAAAACCGCGCGTCGCCGGCACCCCGCACACGCCATCCCTGACGACGTCAAAGGCGACTTCGCCGAAATGGGCCGCATCGCCGTCAGCATCGGCGGCGACGTCAAAGACGTTGTCCTGTCCGGAGATCCCGAACAAGCAGCCAGACTGGCCGACGAAGATGACGCCATGGACGAGCTGCACCGGCACTTGTTTACGGTGCTCATGGACCGTGAATGGAAGCACGGCGTGGCAGCCGCCGTCGACGTGACACTGCTGGGCCGGTACTTCGAGCGGTTCGCCGACCACGCGGTAGAAATCGGTCGCCGGGTCATCTTCCAGGCCACCGGCGATCCCGTCGGCTGACGCGATGCCCGGGGCTCCCCGGCAGCACACCGGGCGTCGCCAACCCGGAGTACATGCCGAGAGTTCTAATCTGACCGGGCATCAGAGCCCGCAGGTATTAATTCTGTCGATTTCGCAGACTCCGAGACTTTACTAGAGGCGATTGTGCACGTGCCTAACAGTGCACGGTATGGATTTCTCGCATATAACAGACTCAATGATTTATCAAGACGTTATTGGTTGCCGCGAATATCGTCGCCAATGCCGCCCGAGTTATTGATCTTCCCGGTCTAGATGCCCTACGTTTGTGGTACTCCGGCAGCTAATAATCAGGGTGGGGGCAGGTGGCCGAAATGCAAACGATTGCGGTAGTGATTGTGGCAATGATTGGTGCGTTCCTGATCGTTTTCGGCATTGGCAACGTCGGTTGCTTCAGCCAGTGCGCCGGCAACGCAAGCGCAATCCACTGCACCTCCTGCAGTTCGCCGTCGGACGGACAGACCAAGCTGGGGTACCCCCGCCAATAATTGGCCCACCTGCACTGGCAGCTTCGAGCCAAGCACTGCGGCCCCGCTACCGCGGGCCAAATTGAGGCCATCGCGGGCGAAGATCTAGCCGACCAAGAGCCAGCTGATTTCGACGATTGCAGCCACGCGATCGCGTCACCAGCTTCCCATTGCAATCGCCATAGCGCGTGATCTGGTCGGCACACCACCAACTGCGGGCAACCAATCAATAAAGTTTTACCAATTTCCACGAAACCAAGATCAATCACGGCGCAATCAAGATCGAATCTCGTAGAGATCAAGATCAATTTGCTTCGCACGCGTCTGGGAGACATATGAATTGCTCCAGATCTATCAATCTTGGCGTTAGGCCGAGCCATAGTGTGTGGTCTAGCGCCAGGCGTTGATGCGACGCCTTTCGCGCGATATGAGGAACCACCAATGTCCGGCATCGGCGATCCCCCGGATCGTTCTGTATATCCGAGTGCGCGATGAATCGCATCCGACGTCTCACCGCCCCTCGCGCCGCCGCAGCGGCCATCAGCCGGCTCCGGCGGGCGTCGCGGGAATACCGGGTCCGGCGAAGGAACAGCATTGAGCCTGGACGCTTACCGCACGTGGGCGCCGCGCAATTGGATGAGTCCAAGTCCGCCGCCACCGGGGACGCCGACATCCCGCCAGGGGGCACCCCAATAGCGTTGGAATACAAGCAGACTCGGGAACATCGACTTAAACCCGCACCAACGGCGTGAAGCCGTGCGCTTCGCAGGGTTAAGGACTGCCGGCCGAAAAAATAAGTGAAGCGGCCACCGAGAATCCGCCCGGTGGCCGCCTCGTCGGCCGTTAAACAATGCTAGCTTCCGCCTCTGATTCGCGTGCCGTTTTCGGAACTTCTTACTGAGATCCGCAGCTCGTGCAGCAGACGCCCGCGACAACGCTGGTCACGTGGGTCAACGGGTGGCGCGCGTCGTTCAGCGGGCCAGCGGCTTGTAGAACACCAAGCCGTTGCCCTTGTTGTCGTACACCACGGCACGGCGTTCGTGGGCGTCGTCGTACGGGCCCTTCACGATGCCGCCACCGCTGGCCTCAATCGCCTTGGCCGCGGCATCGACATCAGCGGTCTTGATACCGACGACAACCTGCCCGGGTATGGGGTGGTCGACGTCCGTGGCCAGTGCGAGAGTGACCGGCCCACCGTCGAGCGCCGCGAAGTGGGCGCCGTCGCGGAATTTGAGCGCCATTCCCAGGGTCTCGCTGTAGAACCGGATCGATTCGTCCAAGTCATCGGTTGACAGGATGATCATCTTTACTTCGTGCTCGCCCACGGGTGCCTCCTCTGCACTGAGTCGCTTCCACACTAGGCAGCGATTGCCCGGAGTGCGCCGCGGGTCAGCGGCGGAAGACCACCCATCTCATCGCGCTGTACATGTAGACGGCTTCGCACAAGCCCGCCACGATTCGCGACAGTTGATATTGCACGCCGATGGCCGACAACACGCTGGTCACCCCGAGGATGAAAGCCAGGTAGTTGACGACGACCACCACGACATAGATCGCGACCTGCGGGCCGACCGCGCCGTGGGACTGAAAGTTGAAGGTGCGGTTGAGCACGTAGCTGAGCGCGAAGGCGCACGCGTAGGCGACCGTGACGGCGACCGGCACCGGCAGGTCGAGCCCGCTGCGCAGGGTCGTGAGCAGTGCGAGATCGACGCTGAAGGTGAAGCCGTTGATCACGCAGAAGCCGAGGAACGTCGGCGCAATGACCGAGCCGAGCCCGAACGGAAGCCGACTGACGACCGCCTCACAGGACTTGTGGAATCGGCCGACCGCGCGTGACGGGCTGACCCGCGATTCGGCTGGCACGCGGTCACCGTGCCATGACCGGGTTTCCGCCGTGTGATCAGTTGGCCAACTCTTCGCGCACCACACTGTTTGCCTGGCGGCTCAGCCTACGAGGGTGGCATAGCGGCGCCGTCGGTGGCGGATGCTCGCGACAGATTGGGTCGAGCGCGCGTCGTCCGGACTCCGCTCAGCAAATCTCGGCACACATAACATCACGGTCACCAAAATGACTGGTGGCGACCCGAATGCCCAGAACGGCCCTGCGGTCGCTCTACGACTTGGGCGCGTTTTTGGCGTCGATATCCATGTCCGGGCAGAATGCCTCGACCGCGGCGAAGGCGATCACCTTGGTCTGCTGCTGGCTGTAGCCCATGTTTTGAATCCGCTTCAGGGCTTGGTCCGGCGGGAGGATGTCGTTGCGCAGCTCGTTGCAGAGATTGGTGCCGATGTGGACGATCGTTTCGTGGCTGCTGTACTTGATGTTGTTCTGGTCGAGGTAGGCGATGTAGTCGGGCGTATTCGCCGGATCAGCGTTGGCAACGGCTGGCACTGAGCACAGCAGTGCGGGGAGGGCGATGAAGGACGCCGCTAGTGCTGTTTTCATGGGACTGAGCATAGAATCACGGCCGAACTTTTAAGTGAACGATTGGCAAACGGCTCTCCTCGCAGCTGGGTGTAGCAAAAATTGATGGCACGACCGACAGATCTCGCCCCACCCGCGACACGGGAGACCGTCAAGAACGTCGCGGCCGGGCTGCTGTGCGCTGCAGGGGTCCCGGCGTTGGCCCGGCGGCGACACCGCGACCGGCTCGCGATCGTCATGTTCCACGGCGTGCAGGACGAGCCGCTATCGCCGGCGTGCTGGCATGTTCAGGACGCGGCGGCGTACCGCCGTCAACTCGACTTCATCCGCAAGCACTTCAACGTCCTTCCGCTCGAGGAGGCCCTCGAGACGCTTGCCGCGGGGACGTTGCCGCCGCGCGCGATGGCCATCACTTTCGACGACGGCACCCGCAACCTCGCCACGCACGCGGTCCCGGTGTTGCGGGAGCTGGGACTGCCCGCCGCGGTGTTCCTGGCGACGGGCCCGATGGACAGCGACGAAACCCTTTGGCCAGACCGGCTTTGGCTGGCGATCGCCCGCACCACCGCGACCGAAGCCGACCTGAGCGCATTGGGTCTGGGCACGAGGTCGCTCGACGGGAATGCCAACCGCGGCAAGGTCTACGCGGCCGCGGTGGAGCGGTTAAAAGACGTGCCCGACGCGCAACGGATCGCGGTGCTGGACGAGGTTCTCGGCGCTCTGGGCCACCGCGATGGCGACCCTGGTCCGTTCCGGATGCTGTCCTGGGATGAAGCCCGGGAGATGGTCGGCGACGGCCTGGTGACGCTGCATCCGCACTCGGTGACCCACCCCATTCTGGCCCGCTGCAGCGACGACAAGGTTGAGCAGGAGATCGCCGATTCTTGCATCACGCTTGAGCGTGAGACTCGCCGCACACCAAGGGTATTCGCTTACCCCAACGGCCGGCGGCAGGATTTCGACGCCCGCGCCCAAAACGTGCTGCGCAGCCGCGGCATGCGCTGGGCGTTGTCGACCACGCCGGGATTCGCCGACCGTCACAGCGACCCGATGGCGTTGCCGCGGCTGGCGGTGGGCAGCAATTCGTCTTTCGACTACTTCCGGCTGATGGTCTCGGGCGGGCTGCCCCGCCGCTAGCACGAACAGCCGGATCTCACCGGGAAGCGGCGGCGAGCCACAAGTCGTGCAGCGACTCCCGCCAGTGGGCGACGTCGAACTCGCTTGCCCGCTGATGAGCGGCCACCGCGAGGCGATTGCGCAGCTCGGCATCGACTATCAGGGATTGCAGTGCTACCGCCAGCTGTTCGGGCTCGCCGGGATTGACTAGCACCCCGTTCACCCCGTCGGTAACGACTTCGGGTATCGCCCCTACCGCGGTCGTCACCGGTACCACCCCGTTGGCCATCGCCTCCAGCACGGCCATCGGAAGGCCCTCGCTGTAGCTGGGCAACAGGAAGATCGCCGATTCGGCCAACAGGCGGTCCCTGTCCACGGGCCCGACCCAGCCGACGACGTCGATGGTGTCCTCAAGGGCATTGGTGCGGACAAACTCCCGCACCTGGTCCACTTCCCCGTCGCCGGCCAGCGTGACCCGTAGGTTGGCGCGAATATCGTTGGGCAGCATACCGATCGCACGAACCAGGTCGTAACTTCCCTTGTTCTCGCCGAGTCTGCCCAGCGCCACCGCCCGCAATGGCACCACGGTGCGCGGCGAAGGTGAAACGGCGGGCACGACCACGGGGTTGTAGAGCACCCGGGTGTGGGATTCGTCGAATCCGAGACTCGCGCAGGACTCCTTGACGTGGAATTGGCCGAGCACCACCGAATAGTCGGCGCGCAACGCCATGCGTACCGCGCGGCCCACCGGCCTCGGTAGCTCATCGAGCCAAGAGAAGAAGTACGTGGTATGGCCATGGACGATCGTCGGGACACCACGTAGCCGCGCGACAAATAACGGTAAGGCCTTGCGAACGATGCTGCCGCGCCATGAATAGTGCACGTGGACGACGTCGACGGAGCCGAACAGCAGCAGCACGGACGCCTTGATCATGCCCGTTATTCCGGTCCATAGCCGCGCCGCCAGGGAAGCGTCGACATAGGTGGGCACCAGGCGCAAACGGAATCGCGGGTCGGTGTCCTCGATCAGCAGTCGCATCACGGTCGCCATACCGCCGCGGCTGTTGGGCCCGGCCGGAGCATTGCCGATCGTCAGTACGCGGATCGGATGACGCGCTGCTGCCATCACCTGCGTTTCACCCGGCGTACCTCACTCCCAGCGTCATGCACCAGAGTCGTCACCGCTCAAGCTAGCTTCACCACAGGACGCTGCGAAATAGCAGAGCGTCCGCTACCAGTCCGACACCGACGACCAGGAACAATATTCGCACCGAAATGGGTCCGTAGCGAGTCAGGCCGCGCACGATCCCGCGCTGTATCCGCACTGCTCGCGTTGTCTTTCGAGTGGCCAGAAAAAGGATCAGCAGCGACGGCGAGAGGGCCAGCGTCCAGTAGCCGTAGATCAGCAGCGGCCAGGCGGGCGGTCGCGGATGCACCGCGGCGAGTGTGGCCAATCCGGTGATGTAGGGAATTGAGGTCGGCGCCTGCCCCATACCGACTGCGGCGCCGAGAATTCCAAGCAACCAGGGACGTTGCCGCATGGCGGCCAGCGCCCATCCCGGAGCCGACGTTTGCGCGGTCAAGGGGAAGTACGCCAGGCACATCAGCACTACGCCCAGCAGCAGCTGGCCCCAAAACCGAAACGCCGGTGTGACTTTGAAGTCGATCCAGTGCGTCAAGAAGCCAAGGCCAAGTACGGTGCAGACGCCGAAGGTGGTGGTGATCGCGAACAAGCCTGCGATGAAGCTCAAGCCGCCCGGGAGCGGCGATCGGCGATCGAGTCGGCTGGCGTAGACGACGGCTGAGACGACGCCCACGTTGAGGACATTCAGCGAGTCGAGGAAGGCCAGACCGGCAAGCGCCAGCAAGAGAGCTTCCATGATCGCACCGAAGTTACTGCATCGGACCCGTGACCGCCGTCAAGTGACGACGCGGAGCGGTCCCCCGGGGGAATAAGACAACTCTAAGGGCGCGTTGGACGCGCCGATCGTCGCGGTCCCGGCTTGCGCCCGACCGGCCCGACCGGCAAGGTTCTGGCCGTGAAATTTGCGCTCGCCGGCTACGGCAGTCGCGGCGACGTCGAGCCCGTCGCAGCCGTGGGCCGGGAGCTGCTGCGTCGCGTCGGCGAGGTGAATCGTGCAACCGTCTTTCCGGCGTGCCGCGCGGTCGTCCACCACGGAGGCGCCGGCACCACGGCCGCCGGCATACGGGCCGGCCTTCCCACTTTGATCCTCTGGCTCGGCGTCGACGATCAGCTGGTCTGGGCCGCGACCGTGGAGCGGCTGAAAGTCGGCTCCGGCCAGGATTTTCGGGCGACCACCGTGGATTCCCTGGTCGCGGCGCAGCGTGGCATCCTCACTGCGGACTACGTCACTCGTGCCCGTGCGATCGCCGGCCTGATGGCCACTCCGGCCGAAAGCGTGGCCCGCGCCGCCGATCTCCTGGAGGACACCGCCCGCGCGCGACGCTGATCGGTCGGGCTACTGCTTTATTTCAGCAGCCGCTGTATTGTTCTCCCCATGCTGACTTGTGAGAAGCGGGAGTCGGCGCTGGCCCGGTTGGGGCGGGCCCTGGCCGATCCGACGCGGTGCCGGATTTTGGTGGCGTTGCTCGACGGCGTGCGCTACCCGGGCGAATTGGCATCCCAGCTGGGCCTGACCCGCTCGAACGTTTCCAATCATCTGTCGTGCCTGCGCGGATGCGGCCTGGTGGTGGCCACCTACGAGGGCAGACAGGTCCGGTACGCGTTGGCCGACGCGCACCTTGCCCGCGCACTAGGTGAGTTGGTCCAGGTGGTGCTCGCCGTCGACACCGATCAGCCCTGCGTTGACGAGCCCGCGACGAGCAAGGCGGGCACGGCGCGATGAACGACGAGGACGCCCTTGGCCGTCTTGGCCCCTTGTTGCCGCTCTCCGCGCCGGTGACAGACTGCTGCAATGACGAGTGCTGCAGCCCTGCGACCACGAATCTCGTTGAGCCACAACGTCGTGCCGTGTTATCGCGACGAGTGCGTCTGCTCGTCTCGGCGACGATTACCTACAACATCGTCGAGGCGGCCGTTGCGCTCTCGGCCGGCGCGGTGGCGTCGTCGACCGCGTTGATTGGGTTCGGGTTGGACTCGGTCATCGAGGTCTCCTCGGCCGCCGCGGTGTACTGGCAGTTCTCCGGTAGCGACCCCGAGGCCCGCGAACGCGCCGCGTTGCGGGTTATCGCGCTGTCATTCTTCGCATTGGCGGGCTACGTGACATTCGAGTCGATTCGTTCCCTGGCCGGCGGCCAGACCGCTGGATCCTCCACCGCCGGAATCATTTTGGCTGCCGTGTCGCTGGTGGTCATGCCCCTGCTGTCCTACGCGCAGCGACGCGCCGGCCGAGAGCTGGGTTCGGCCAGCGCGGTCGCCGACTCCCACCAGACACTGCTGTGCACGTACCTGTCCGGCGTGTTGCTGGTTGGGTTGCTGCTGAACTATCTGTTCGGCTGGTCGTGGGCCGATCCGGTCGTGGCGTTGGTGATCGCCGCCGTGGCCGTCAAGGAGGGCCGTACGGCGTGGCGGGGCGAGCACTGCTGCTGACTTGAAAAATGCTGTGCTGCAGCCTCTTTCGTTGTCTAGCTGGGCAGGCCGGCCTTGATGGCCGCGTCCTGCTTGCGCGCCACGTCCAAGACGATGTCCGCCGGCACCGGGTCGTTCGGCGCGCTCTCGAACTCGATGAGGGCGACGACCTTGCCTTCGCCGAAGATCACCGACGTCTTCGCCTTGCCGCCGTCGGCCGAGGGCCCCGAAATGATCGTGCCGCCGACGCCCACGTCGGCCGGTGCGGGCGTTCCGCCCTTGATGGCGCCGTTCTGCGGATCGACATAGGACTTGGTGAGCGAGTCACGGTCCTTGTCCGCGGCACCGGGGTCGGGGTAGACGAGCAGCGAGTCGGTGATGCTGCGGGCGCCGCTCTGGTTTGCGAACACGCCCTCGATACCCGGTGCCGGGTCGGTCAGCTGCCGCGTCTTGGGCGGGTTGAAGCTGTCCCCCGGCACGACGATGTCGGTGGCCTTGATCAGCAGGTTGCTGTAGTCCGAAGGCTGGGCGACAGCGCTGGTCGATGTCGGTGCGGCCGACGACGAGGACACCGCGGAAGAAGTCGACGTCGACGATTTCGCCGACGACGATGGGCTGGACGACTTGTCGCCGCCACATCCAGTGACCGCCACGCCGACCACCAGCGTGGTTGCCGCCAGACCGGCCGCGGCCACAGATGCCTTCTTCACGATTGACTCCTTTGGGTGTCGTCCCGGTTTGCTAGCGTCCCGCGCAACATAGCGGATCCCCCGATGAACTGGAAATGAATCACCTTAAATGATTTCCCAATTAACCAACCACACCCTGGCGCCGAACGCCACCGTGCAGGCGTCGATCGCATTGCGGAAACCTGAATGACGGCCGACGGCTTGTCGGCCGCTCAGCCTCGGCCGAATCGCTCGCGCATTTGCGGGTCGTTCTCCCACCACAGGCCCGAGGGCGCAGCGTCGTCGCTGTCGGCCACTTCCGTCCGGTCCAGCTCGGCATCGACCTCGACCGCGTGCGCGCGTTCATCGCGAGACAGCGCGCGCATGAGCATCAGCACGAATGGCAGCCCGACCACGTCTCCGAGAATCCACAGCACGCCGGCACCGATGGTCTGGTCGAGCCGTTGGTCCGGACCCCAGGATCGGTGCAACGCCGAGTAATACGCCGCGGCGATCAACGATCCCTGCCAGATGACCAACCCCAGAACTCCGTCGCCCAGAGTCTCGGCGACGGAGATCAGCAGCGAGATCAGCTGAGGGTATTTGCGAGGCACGGGATCCGCTTGCAGCCGGGCGTAAAAGTACCCAAACCCTATGACTACCAAAACTATTCGGGTCAGTGCGCCGATCCATTCGTCTTCCAGGGCCGCGGTGTACCAGGGCGTCAGGTAGAGCAACCAGGGCGTGGCCAGCATCGCCAGCGACGTCGTCAACGGGTGGACGAGCACTCGGGCCCACCGGCTTCCCAGCAGCCGGTCGATGCGCTCACGGCCGTGGCGGCCCCCCGCGTCACGCAGCACGGTGACGGGCTTGCCTTGCGCGAGGAAGAACGGCACTACATACAGCAGCAGCAGTACCTGCAGCGCGCGCATCCAGAACAGGAAGTAGGCGTAGTCGCCGACCGCGCTGACGGTGGCCACGGCCCACAGCGCAATGCCTACGCCGAAGCAACCGGCCGGCGCCGGTTCGACAGATCGTGCGCCGTCGCGGGCCTGTCGGTAGCACCACACGTACGTGCCCGCGACCAACATGAGCACGACCGCGGAGGTGGGATCCAGATACCAGGTCTGAACCAGGGCGCCCCATGTCAGCGGGCCCGGATCAACGGGCATAGCCCCTAGCGTATTGCGGGCCGCAAGCGGAGCTTTAGTTGCCGGCCGCACCCTCGGGCTTGGGTCCCCGACCCTCGCCGGTCAGGTAGTGGGGGCAATACGAACCGGCCGCGATCGCGGTGAACTTGGCCGCGCCGGTATCGCCGAATCCCGGATTGCGCAGCTGGAGGTTGTTGACGATTTCCTGGTCCGAATGTCCCGCATCGACGAGTTCACACACCGTCTTGCCGGCCGATATGGCGGCGGCCGGGTCCTGGAAGGTGAGCCCGGCGTCTTTTAGCTCCTTGAGGAAGGCGGCATCGGCGGCCGGGTCCGGCGCGGGACTGGGGCTCGGGGCGGGGTCGGCGTGCGCCGGAACCGCCAGGGCAATCGTGGTGACGAAGCTGAGCAGCATCATTAGGCGTCTCATAACTCCCGGATTCTCTCAGAGTTGCGGGGACCACGCATCCCCCCGAGGCGCCGGAGCGAGGCAGCCTCAGATGGTGTTGGCTAGGACGACGTGGCTGCCATCCTGATTGTTCTCGACGTCTTTGTCGGCATCATCGCCGTGGTCGCGCTGATTGCCATATGGAATCGGCTGCGCGCACGCCGCAGTAGAGCGGGCGCCAAGGGCGTCGTCCTGGTGATCGATCGCCTCACGCCGCGCCGAAAGAACGTCGCCCGACTGCAGGTGAGCATGCGGATGGTCGGCCCGACCGTGCGCTACGAAGTGGGACTCGACCTCGAAGCGGACGGCAATCCGTTCGACGTGTCGACGCCCAAGCCTGCGATACGTCCGTCGATGGGCTGCGAGGACGACGAAATGTCTTGGGGCTTCGAGGTTCCCGAAGACTCACTCGACAACGTCTGGGTCATCGCCTCCTGGATGGCCTCCGACAACGCCGATCTCCGGATGGCCGCGATCGCCTCGAATCTGGGCTCGCCGCAAATCTACGAGTGGCGATGGGCCGCCGATTGGCGCATTTCGAGAGCCGGTCATTGGCGCAAGCGACGAAGTCCGACGACTCCCCCGCGCACGGCGAAGGGAATGGGCCCCCTGGAGCTGGGCCGGGCACCCGGTCGGGGACGCGCAGCACCACCCACCGCCGACGCGGCGGAAAAGGAGTAGCCCGCCGTTATTGGGGGCCGCTGGTGCCCGTGGTGTGCGGCAGTGCGCTGGGGCAATAGGCCGTGGCCGCGATCGCCGCGAACTTGGCGGCGTTCTCCTCGCGCAGGCCGGGGTTGCGGTCTTCCACCGTCTTGACGACATCCACCATCTGCGTGCCCTGGCCGACCGCTTGGCACACCCACTTGCCCGCCGCTATCGCCCGGACCGGGTCCGGGAAGGTGACGCCGGACGCCTGGAGCGCGGCGAGAAATTGGTCGTCCATGGCATCGGCGTACGCCGGGGCGGCCGTGCCGACCATGGCGACGGCGCTTACCAGCATCAGAAGGCGTCTCATAGCCCCCTGATCGTCGCAGACCAGCGGCAAATTCGCATCTCGCGATCGTCGCGAATTCGATGACCCGACAACCCCTCAGGTCGTCAACCCACGGTTGACATTCGCGTCAGCGTCAACCTAACGTTGACGGCATGGCTGAGCCGACGCCCGTCGCGTATCCCGTCCGCCTCGACGAATTGATCAGTGCCATCAAGCAGGTGCACAGCGAAGCACTCGATCAGCTGACCGACGCCGTGTTGGCCGCCGAGCATCTGGGCGAGATCGCCGACCACCTGATCGGGCATTTCGTGGATCAGGCACGCAGGTCCGGTGCATCGTGGACCGACATCGGTAAGAGCATGGGCGTCACCAAGCAGGCCGCCCAAAAGCGGTTCGTCCCGCGGACGGAGCCCACCACCCTGGACCCCGCGCAGGGCTTCGGCCGGTTCACCCCACGGGCGCGCAATGCTGTCGTCGCCGCCCAGAATGCCGCGCACCGGGCGGGCAGCAGCGAAATCACACCCGGCCATCTGCTGCTCGGTCTGCTCAGCGATCCGGCCGCGCTGGCCACCGTGCTGCTGCTTCGGCAGCACGTCGACGTCGCGGCCCTGCGCGCAGCGGCAAATCCCGCGGCGGCCGAACCCCGAGCCGGCCATCAGCAGCCGGAGCTGATCCCGTTCAACGGACCGGCGCGCAAGGCGCTGGAACTGACCTTTCGCGAAGCACTTCGGCTGGGCCACAACTACATCGGCACCGAACACCTGCTGCTGGCGCTGCTCGAACTCGAAGACAATGCCGGACCGCTGCACCGATCCGGTGTCGACAAGGACCGGGTCGAAGTCGATCTGATCCGCGCGCTCGCATCGCTCGGCGGCGACAAAGGCGCCGGCACATCTGACCCGCGCGCTGGTCAAGGCGGCTGACCGGGCACGGCAAAGGCTGGTCCAACCCCTCCCGTTCGCGATAGCCGGTGTGCAATTATTCGAAGATGCGCCGCTGGCTGATCGTCCTGTCGACCTTGCTCATCGCCGCCGCGAGCGTCACCGCTGCCGGGGTTGCCGCTCCGCGCGCGCGGGCGGGGGACGCGCCGATCGGCCGCATCGGCGACACACTGCGGGTGGACACCGGCACCTACGTCGCCGACGTCACCGTCAGCAGCGTGACCCCCTGCGACCCGCCGCCCGGATTCGGCTACACCCGCAGCGGTGTTCCGATCAAAAGCTTCCCCGGCAGCACCCCCAATCGCGCCGATGTCACGGTCCGTGCGATCCAGGTACCCAACCCGTTCATCATGGCGACCGCGTTCAGCTTCGACGGGGTGACTCCGTTCGCCGACGCCTACAAGCCGCGGGCCACCGACGCTCCCGACGCACTGGACAACGTGCTCGTCAACGCGCCGAACGGGGCGATCGTGCGCGGTGGGGTGTATTGGGACGCCTACCGCGATCCCGTCTCCAACGTCGTGCTGCTGGACCGCAAGACGGGCAAGCACCTCGCGCAGTGGAACCTCTGACACTCAGCGTCCACCGTGTCGCGACGGATTCCGTCGACATTGCGGAATTGGCCAGCGTTGCGGCCCTTACCTTTCCATTAGCATGCCCGCCCACGGCAACTCCCGAGAACATCGCCACCTTCGTTGACGTCAACCTGTCACCCGCGCGCTTCGGCGAGTATCTCAGCGATCCGGATCGAGCCGTTCTGGCCGCGCGCCGCGAAGGCCGGATTGTCGGTTACGCCATGGTTGTTCGCGGCGTCTCCGACGACGCCGGTGTGCAGCAGGCTGTCGAAATCCGCCCGGCGGCCGAGTTGTCGAAGTTGTATGTACTGCCCGACCACCACGGCAGCGGGGTATCGGCGGCGCTGATAGACGGCGCGCTGACGGTCGCGGCCGACTGGAGTGTGCGCTGCGTGTGGCTCGGCGTCAGCAAGGCAAACCAACGCGCACAACGCTTTTACGCCAAGAGCGGATTTAAGATCAACGGCACCAGGACGTTTCAAGTGGGTGCCCACCTGGAAAACGACTACGTCATGATTCGCGAGGTTGGGTAGCCGCGGCGGTCAGCGCCAACAGCCGTGAGGTTGCCCGCAGGTACTTCTTTCGGTAGCCGCCGGCCAGCATCTCCTCGCTGAAGACGGTGTCCAGCTTCTCCCCGGATGCCACCACCGGAATGCCGGCGTCGTACAGGCGATCGGTCAGCGACACCAGCCTCAGCGCGACGTTCTGGTCGTCGATGCCATGCACACCGGTCAGGAATACCGCCGTCACACCCTCGATCAGCGTCAGGTAACGAGACGGGTGCATGGTCGCCAAATGCGCACACAACGCGTCGAAGTCGTCGAGCGTCGCCCCCGACACGCCGGCCGCACGCGCGACGACCTCGTCGTCCGACAGGGGCTGCGGCGCGGGCGGCAGGCCGCGATGCCGATAGTCCGGGCCCTCGATCCGCACAGTGGTGAAAATGCTTGCCAGCGTGTTGATTTCACGCAGAAAGTCTTGAGCCGCGAAGCGCCCCTCGCCGAGCTGCTCGGGCAGCGTATTGGACGTCGCGGCCACCGACACACCGCGCTCGACCAACGACGACAGCATCCGCGAGACCAGCGTGGTGTTGCCCGGGTCGTCGAGTTCGAACTCGTCGATGCACAGCACGGTGTAATCGGCCAGCAGGTCGATGCACTCGGTGAAGCCGAACACGCCGGCCAACTGGGTCAGCTCCCCAAACGTCGCGAACGCCTTGGGATGCGTCTTGGGTTGAGTCGAAGCGTCCGGCTCACGGTCCGGCCCCGGGCCCGGCAGCTGGTAGTACGCCGAGGCCAGCAGATGCGTCTTGCCCACCCCGAATCCGCCGTCCAGGTAGATGCCCAGACCGGGCAACACTGCCCGTTTGCCCAGCAGCTTTCGCCGGCCCGCGCGCCGCTGGACGGCCTGGCGACAGAAGTCCTGACACGCGACGAGGGCTGCGGCCTGAGTCGGTTCCGCCTGACCGGGGCGATAGGTCGCGAAGCTCACGTCGGCGAACGTTGGCGGCGGCCGTAATTGGGAGATGAGCCGTTCCGGCGACACGCTTGGCTGCCGATCCACCAGATGCTCCACCCGCGACGAACCGTCCGCTGAGGTGGACCCGTGCATGCGAAAACTCTAACGGCGTGCTGCAATCGTCCTCATGTCCGAGTCTGGCACCGGCAGAGCCGCCGAGACCTCGTTGACCCTGCTCGGATCGGGGCGCGAACTCGACGGCGGCGAACTCCCCCAGCTCTACGCGTACCCGGACCGGGACCAGACCTGGGTGCGGGCGAACTTCATCACCAGCATCGACGGCGGGGCCACCGCCGACGGTAAATCCGGCTCCATGGGCGGGGCCGGCGACCGCCTCATTTTCAACCTGCTGCGCGAGCTCGCCGACGTCATCGTGGTCGGCGCGGGCACCGTGCGAATCGAAGGCTATTCCGGCGCGCAGCTCGGCGTCGCCCAGCGCCAGCAGCGGCAGGCCCGGGGGCAAACGGAAATCCCCCCATTGGCGATCGTCACCAAATCGGGCCGGCTGGACCGCGACATGCCGGTCTTCACTCGGACAGAGGTGACTCCCCTGGTCCTTACCTGCGCGGCGGCCGCCGACGAGACGCGCAGTCTGCTCACCGGCCTCGCCGAGGTGATCGACTGTTCCGGCAAGGATCCTGGTGAGGTCGACGAGGGTGCCGCGCTGGTCATCCTGGGGGCGCGGGGTTTGCATCGCGTCCTCACCGAAGGCGGGCCGACACTGCTCGGCTCGTTCATGCAGCGCGACCTGCTCGACGAGCTGTGCCTGACCACCGCGCCATACGTGGTTGGCGGGCTGGCACGGCGCATCGCGACCGGCCCGAGCCAAGTTCTGACCCGGATGCGCTGTGCCCACGTCCTGACCGACGATGCCGGCTACCTGTACACGCGCTACGTGCGGGCTTAGCCCGGCGAAACCACCCGGGATGGCTACTGTGGTCGGCATGAGTCGGCACATCAGGTCCGCGACGACCCTGGTCGCGGTCACCGTGCTGCTTTCCGGCTGCGTGCCGGGCCTGGCCGCCGACCCGCGCTTCGCGACCAACGCCGGCGCCCGACCGCAGGGCGCGGCCCCGACGAAGCCCCCGCCCGCCGGGCCGCCACCGATCGCGGCTCCCAAGAACGACCTGTCGTGGCGCGACTGCACGTCGAAGGTGTTCAACGACGCCGGCGTCCGCCCCGCCCCCGGCGGCGTCCAGCTGGATTGCGCGAACTACGACGCCGACCTAGACCCGGTCAACGGCGGGTCGGGAACCGTGACCGTCGGCGTGGTGCGCGCCCGGTCGAATCAGACCCCGAAGGACGCGGGCCCCGTCGTCTTCACCACCGGCTCCGACCTGCCGTCGTCGGCGCAGTTGCCGGTATGGCTGTCCCGGTCGGGCAACGATCTCCTGCAGGCGCACCCGATCGTCGCCGTGGACCGCCGCGGGATCGGCATGTCGAGCCCGATCGACTGCCGGGATCACTCCGACCGCCAGGCAATGCGCGATCAGGCGCAATTCCAGAGCGGTGACGACCCGGTCGCCAATCTGTCCGACATCTCCAACACCGCCACGACCAACTGCACCGACGCCATCGCGCCGGGTGACAGCGCTTACGACAACTCCCACGCCGCCTCGGACATCGAGCGCCTGCGCAGTCTGTGGGACGTGCCTTCGGTCGCGCTGCTCGGAATCGGCAACGGCGCGCAGGTCGCGCTGGCCTACGCGTCGTCGCGCCCGGACAAGGTCGCCCGGCTGATGCTGGACTCCCCGATTGCGTTGGGTGTCAACGCCGAAGCGGCCGCGGAGCAACAGGTCAAGGGCCAGCAGGCCGCGCTCGACGCGTTCGCTGCGCAATGCATCGCGGTGAACTGCGCGCTGGGTCCCGATCCCAAGGGCGCCGTCAGCTCGCTGCTCGCCGACGCCCGTGCCGGCAAGGGCCCCGGCAGCGCGTCACTCGCCGAAGTCGTCAACGCCATCACGGTCGCGTTGGGCTTCCCCTCCGGCGGCCGCATCAGCGCCACCACGAGTCTGGCCAACGCGCTGGCCGCCGCCCGCTCCGGCGACACCAACCAGCTGACCAACCTGATCAACCATGCCGATGCCATCCAGGACACCGACGGTCAGTTCGTCAACTCCTGTAGCGACGCGATCAACCGCCCGACCCCGGACCGGGTCCGTGAACTCGTGGTCGCCTGGGGCAAGCTCTACCCGCAGTTCGGCACGGTGGCCGCGCTCAACTTGATCAAGTGCGTGCATTGGCCCACGATCTCGCCGCCGGCACCGCCCAAGGATCTCAAGGTCGACGTCGTCTTGCTGGGCGTGCAGAACGACCCGATCGTCGGTTCCGAAGGCGTTGCCCAGACGGCCGCCACTGTCATCAACGCGAACGCGGCCAGCCGGCGGGTGATGTGGCAGGGCATCGGCCACGGGGCGAGCATCTACGCGGCGTGCGCGATCCCGCCGATGGTCGGCTATATCAACAGCGGCAAGCTGCCCACAACCGACACTTACTGTCCCGCCTGACAAGCCGGCCCGTCGTCGCGGTGTACGGTGCGCTGGTGACGGCTGCTGATTCCACTCGGACCGGCCTGCGCGATCGGGTGCTGGCCGCCTTCCGTCCCCAGACCGGGCCGCCGAGCACGGCGACGATTTTGCGGTCCGCGCTGTGGCCGGCGGCGATACTTTCGGTGCTGCATCGCAGCATCGTGCTCGCCCTCAATGGCAACATCACCGACGACTTCAAACCGGTCTACCGGGCGGTGTTGAACTTCCGGCGCGGCTGGGACATCTACAACGAGCACTTCGACTACGTCGACCCGCACTACCTGTACCCACCCGGCGGCACGCTGCTGATGGCACCCTTCGGCTACCTGTCTTTCACGCCGTCGCGCTACCTGTTCATCCTGATCAACACCGCGGCAATCCTGATCGCCTGGTACTTGTTGCTGCGGCTGTTCAAATTCACCCTGTCCTCGGTCGCGGCCCCGGCCCTGCTGCTGGCCATGTTCTGCACGGAGAGCGTCACCAGCACGCTGGTGTTCACCAACATCAACGGCTGCGTGCTGCTGGCCGAGGTGCTGTTCTTGCGCTGGCTATTGGACGGGAAAGTCGGGCACCAGTGGTGGGCCGGCCTCGCGATCGGGCTCACGCTCACGCTCAAACCCGTGCTGGGCCCGCTGCTGTTGCTTCCATTGCTCAACCGCCAGTGGCGGGCGTTGGTGCCCGCTTTCGTGGTGCCCGTGGTCATCAACGTGGCCGCCTGGCCCCTGGTCAGTCACCCGATGGAATTCTTCACCAAAACGCTGCCGTACATCGGGGGCACCCGGGACTACTTCAACAGCTCGATTGAGGGCAACGGCGTGTACTTCGGCCTGCCCACCTGGCTGATCGTGTCCCTGCGAATTCTGTTCATCCTGATTGCGATCGGCGCGCTGTGGCTGCTGTACCGCCACTACCGCACCCGGGACCCGCTGTTGTGGTTCACCAGCTCGTCGGGTGTGCTGCTGCTGTGTTCCTGGCTGGTGCTGCCGCTGGCCCAGGGCTACTACTCGATGATGCTGTTCCCGTTCCTGATGACGGTCGTGTTGCAGAACTCGCTGGTCCGCAACTGGCCGGCCTGGCTGGGGATCTACGGCTTCATGACGCTGGACGACTGGTTGATCTACCGGTGGATGAGGTATGGCCGCGCGCTGCACTACCTGAAGATCACCTACGGTTGGTCGCTGCTGCTGATCGTCGCGTTCACCGTGCTGTGCTTCCGCTACCTGGACGCCAAGGCCGAGAACCGGCTGGACGAGGGCATCGATCCGGCCTGGCTGACGGCCGAGCGCGAGCGCGCCGCGGTGACCGCAAGCGCGGCGGAGCCGGGCACAGCGGGTCACCGCCATTCGAGCTAGCGTGGAGGCATGACTTCCCCCGACGTGTCGCAGCCCAAATTGCAGCTCACCGACGACGAGTGGCGCAAGAAACTGACTCCGGAGGAGTTTCAGGTGCTGCGCCGCGCCGGCACCGAGCGGCCGTTCGTCGGTGAGTACACCGACACCAAAACCCAGGGTGTCTACGAGTGCCGGGCCTGCGGAGCTGAATTGTTCCGCAGCACAGAGAAATTCGACTCGCACTGCGGATGGCCGTCGTTCTTCGACCCGGCCAAGTCGGACGCGGTGATCCTGCGTCCCGACCACTCGATGGGGACAACGCGCACCGAGGTGCTGTGCGCGAACTGCCACAGCCACCTCGGTCACGTGTTCGCGGGCGAGGGCTACCCCACGCCGACGGATCAGCGGTACTGCATCAACTCGATCTCGCTGCGGCTTGTCCCGTCGGACGCGTAGGCGTTCGAGCGTCGACTTGTTGTGTGAATTTGGGCCATATTGGCCCAACAAGTCGACGCTCGACGGATTGCTCGTCGGCTCGGCCGAGCCCAGACCGCACAGTCGATCTCGCTGCGGCTGGTCCCGTCGGACTAGCCGCCAGGTCCGGAAGTCCCAGCTGTCGCACGCTTTCGCCGTTGCGTCGACTGCTGTACCGTTGGCCCAACGGTAAGGCCTACAGCCAGCGATCGGGAAACGGGCGAAGATGACCAAAGACGACATGATCCTGATCAGCGTCGACGACCACATCGTCGAACCACCGGATATGTTCAAGAATCACTTGCCCGAGAAGTACGCCAAAGAGGCACCACGGTTGGTGCACAATCCAGATGGCAGCGATAGCTGGCAATTTCGTGACGTGGTGATTCCGAATGTGGCGCTCAATGCGGTAGCGGGTCGGCCGAAGGAGGAGTACGGGCTCGAACCGCAAGGTCTTGACGAGATTCGACCGGGGTGTTGGCAGGTCGACGAGCGGATCAAGGACATGAACGCGGGCGGGATTTTCGCCTCGATCTGTTTTCCGACGTTTCCCGGGTTCGCCGGCCGGCTGTTCGCCACCGAGGACCCCGAGTTCGGCTTGGCCCTGCTGCGGGCCTACAACGACTGGCATGTCGAGGAGTGGTGCGGGGCGTACCCGGCACGGTTCATCCCGATGTGTTTGCCGGTGATCTGGGACGCCGAAGCATGCGCGGCCGAGGTGCGACGAAACGCTAACCGCGGCGTGCACGCGTTGACGTTCACCGAGAACCCGGCGGCGATGGGTCGTCCCAGCTTTCACGATGACTACTGGACTCCGCTGTGGGAAGCCTTGGTGGATACCGACACGGTGATGAACGTGCACATCGGTTCCTCGGGAAAGCTGGCCATCACCGCGCCAGACGCGCCGATGGATGTGATGATCACGCTGCAGCCGATGAACATCGTGCAAGCCGCCGCGGATCTGCTGTGGTCGGCGCCGATCAAGAAATACCCCGATCTCAAGATCGGCTTGAGTGAGGGTGGCACCGGGTGGATTCCGTATTTCCTGGAGCGGGCCGACCGCACCTATGAGATGCACTCGGTGTGGACGAAACAGGACTTCGGCGGCAAACTGCCCAGCGAGGTGTTTCGCGAGCATTTCCTGACGTGCTTCATCAGCGACGACGTCGGAGTCCAACTGCGACACGAGATCGGAATCGACAACATCGCGTGGGAGGCCGACTACCCGCACAGCGACTCGATGTGGCCCGAAGCGCCCGAACAACTGTGGGATGTTCTCAGCGGCCACGGCGTCTCGGAAACTGACATCAACAAGATGACCCACGAAAACGCCATGCGCTGGTACTCGTTCGACCCGTTCGCCCATCATCCGCGCGAGCAGGCCACGGTGGGCGCGCTGCGCCGGGCAGCCGAAGGCCATGACGTGTCGGTCCGGGCGCTGAGCCATCACCAGAAGGGCGACCGGGTTACCAACGCTCTGGCCGAAGCAACTCGCGGCAACATGTAGCCGCGAGTTCCGACTACTTACGCCAAAAGTAATGCAGCGCTGACGATTTCGCGGCAAGGCATGTCCAGCGAACCTGGACGTCAGTCCGTTCGGATGGCGTGGACTTCCCAGAACGGGGCATGCACCCGGCCGTTGACCAGCCAGGGTTCCATCGCGCGGAACCGCTTCAGCATGTCCTCCGACTGATCGGCCATGTCGGGATTGCGCGCGGCCATCATCTCGATGCTCTCGGCGCTGATGTTGACCTGGTAGGTGGTCGTGCCCAGATAGGTGATCTCCCAGCCGCCGACCGGAAGCACGTCACGAAAGTCCTTCTCGGACAACGACCGCATCATTGTAAATCCGTTGACATCGTGCGCGCCGAACTCGAACATGTAGAGCCGCGCCCCCGGCTTGGTCGCCCGCCGCAGCGCCTGCGCGTACGACTGCGCAAGCTCGGGCTCGCTGCTGAAAGTGTGGTAGAACGCGCAGTCGACGACGGTGTCGAACCGGTTGTCCAGTCCTTCCAGCTTGGTGGCGTCGGCCAGTTCGAAATTCACCGATACGCCGGCCTTTTGGGCGTTTTCTCGGGCCCGCTCCAGGGCTCCCGCCGACCCGTCGATGCCGGTGGCCGAGTACCCCTTGGCGGCGTAATAGATCGCGTGGTGGCCCGGGCCGGTGCCCGGGTCGAGCACCTCACCCTTGACCGCGCCGAGTGCGACCAGCTGCTGGACGACCGGCTGGGGGCCGCCGATGTCCCATGGGGTGGCGGTGGGCAGGCCGTGCGACGTCTGCTCGTCGCGGTACATCTGCTCGAAACGGGTGGGGTCGGTCGGGTCGAAATCGGTTGTCATATGTCCCCCTTCGCTTCTGGATTGGTTCACGGCCCGTCAGGGCAAAGAGCTCACCAGCTGCTCGACCGGCACCCGCGGCCCGGTGAAGAACGGTGTCTCCTCGCGAGTGTGCCGGCGGGCGTCGGTCGCGCGCAGTTCACGCATCAGGTCGACGATGCGATGCAGTTCGGGAGCCTCGAATGCCAGGATCCATTCGTAGTCGCCCAGAGCGAACGCCGGAACCGTGTTGGCCCGGACGTCCTTGTACTCGCGCGCGGCCATGCCGTGCTCGGCGAGCATGCGGCGGCGTTCGTCGTCGGGCAGCAGGTACCACTCGTAGGACCGCACGAACGGATACACGCAGATGTAGGCACCGGCTTCCTCGCCGGCCAGGAACGCCGGGATGTGGCTCTTGTTGAACTCCGCCGGCCGGTGCAGCGCCACGCTGCTCCACACCGGCGCGCTGGCCTGCCCCAGCGCGGTGGTGCGGCGGAAGTCGGCGTAGGTGGCTTGCAACGCTTCGACGCGCTCGGCGTGCGTCCAGATCATGAAATCGGCGTCGGCCCGCAGCCCCGCGACGTCGTAGAGGCCGCGCACCACGACACCGCGTTCTTCCTGCTGCTTGAAAAACCGGGTCGTCTCGTCAATGACGGCGTCGCGCTGGTCACCCAATTCGCCGGGCTCCACCGAAAACACCGAAAACATCAGGTAGCGAATCGTCGAGTTCAGGGCGTCAAAGTCGATCTTGGCCATGAGACCTATCGTGCCACTTCCGCCTCGATGCCCCCGGTCGCCCTGATCACACGCTCGACGGCCGTGCCGGCCGCGCCGATACAAGCCGGCACACCGATCCCGTCGAGATAGCTGCCCGCCACGGCGATGGTCGGCGGCAGACCGTCGCGCAGTTGCGCGACCACATCAGCGTGACCCGGCCCGTACTGCGGCATCGCCTCGATCCACCGTTGCACGCGGGCATCCACCGGTTGCACGGCCAGCCCGAACACGGTGGCCAGGTCGTCGACCGCCCAGGCCAGCAGGTCCTCGTCGGAGGCGGTGGCCGCCAGGTCGTCGCCGAACCGCCCGAAGGACAGCCGCACGAATTGCAGGTCGCCGCCTATGCCCCACTTGCGTGACGACAGCGTGATCGCCTTGCTGCGCAACCGCTCTCCGCTGGCCACCAGCACCCCGGAGCACTCCGGGAACGCCGCATCGCCGGGCACCGCAAGCGCGACCACCACCGACGACGCACTCGTGATCCGGCTCGCGGCGGCGAACGTCTGCGCGGCCACGCCGTCGATTAGGCGGGTCAGCCGCGGGGCGGGGATGGCCAGGATCACCGCGTCGGCATTCCATCCGGTCCCGGTGTCATCGCGCAGCGACCAGCCCTGCTCGGCACGGTCGACGCGATGCACCGCGGCCCGAACCCACCGCGCCCGGCTGCGCTCGACGAGCTCGTCGATCAGCACCTGATAGCCGCCGTCCAGCGCGCCGAACACCGGCGCACCCGTCGCCGGCGGCAGCCCGTGGCGGACCGCGTCGGTCAAGCTGGTGGCGCCGCGATCCAGAGCAGCGGCCACACTGGGGGCCGCGGCGCGCAGCCCGATCGTGGCCGCCGAGCCCGCGTACACCCCGCTCAGCAGCGGGTCGACCGATCGGGCCACGGTCTGCTCGCCGAACCGGTCGCCCACCAATTCGGCCGTGGCGGGATCGCTGCCGGGTTGCCAGTCCAGCGGGCGGCCCGGCTCGGCGTCAATGCGCGCGAGGGTGGCATCGTCGACCAGTCCGGCGAGCGACGCCGCCGAGGAGGGGATCCCGACGACCGTGGCCGCCGGCAGCGCGTGCAGCTCCCGCTGGCTGTAGATCAATGGCCGGGCACCGGTAGTGCCCAGTTGACGATCCGACAGGCCCAGCTCGGCCAGCAGCGCGGGCATCTCGGGCCGGCGCAACACGAACGCCTCGGCGCCCAGGTCCATCGGGCGTCCGCCGACCTGCTCGGTACGCAATATCCCGCCGAGCTTGTCCCCCGGTTCGAACAGCGTGATGCTCGCGTCGTCCCCCGCCGCCATACGCAGTCGGTAGGCCGCCGTCAGGCCCGAGATCCCACCGCCCACAACACAATACGACCGCGTGGTCATAGCGAATGGACCAGCGACACCAGGTCGGTCAGCACGCCGGGGTCGGTCTCGGGCAGCACTCCGTGACCGAGATTGAAGACGTGGCCCGCGGCACCGGCGTCGACGGCGCGGCGTCCATCATCGACGACGGCCCGCGCCGCGCGTTCCACCGCCGGCCAGCCCGCCAGCACGACTACCGGGTCGAGGTTGCCCTGCAGGGCCGTGCCGGAGCGCACTCTGGCGGCGGCATCGGTGAGCGAGGTTCGCCAATCGACACCGACCACCGTCGCACCCGCTTCGCTCATCGCGCCCAGCAACTCGGCCGTCCCGACCCCGAAATGCGTCATCGGCAGCCGGTGTTCGGCCAGCGTCGCGAATACCCGGGTGCTGTGCGGCAGCACGTATTGGCGGTAGTCGGCCAGCGACAGCGTTCCCGCCCACGAGTCGAACACCTGGATGGCGTCCACCCCGGCGTCGATCTGGCCGCGCAAAAACTCCACGGTGAGATCGGTCAGTTTCGACATCAGCACATGCCAGCTCGCCGGCTCGGCCAGCATCATCGCCTTGGTGCGGGCGTGATTACGGCTGGGGCCGCCTTCGACGAGGTAGGACGCCAGCGTGAAGGGCGCACCGGCGAAACCGATCAGCGGAACCTTGCCGAGTGCGTCCACCAGCAGCGAAACCGCCTGGCATACCGGCTGAATTGCGTGCGGTTCAAGGGGTTTCATCGCATCGATGTCGGCTTCGGTGCGGATCGGGTGCGCGATCACCGGTCCGACGTCGGCGACGATGTCCAAGTCGATACCCGCGGCGCGCAGCGGTACGACGATGTCGGAGAACAGGATCGCCGCGTCAACGTCATGGCGCCGGATCGGTTGCAGGGTGATCTCGCAGACGACCTCGGGCTGCAAGCACGCCTCCAGCATGCTTGTGCCCTCGCGCAGCGCCCGGTACTCGGGCAGCGAACGTCCGGCCTGCCGCATGAACCACGCCGGCACCCGGCCGGGTTTGCGACCGGTGACCGCAGCCAGGTAGGGCGACTCGGGAAGTTCGCGACGGGTGCTCATTGGACTCAATGCTGCCACGGGGCCCGGGCGGCGCCCCTTCAGCACCCGGCGTCGCTGCGTAACATCAACCCGGTGTCAGTAGCGCCAGTCTCAGTCAACTACGACGAATTCCCCAGCCTCCGCTTTGAACACGGCGACGTAACCGGTCTGGAAGGCGTCCTCACCGTGGTTCTCGACGCTCCCGGACTGAACTCGGTCGGGCCGCAAATGCATCGCGATCTCGCCGACGTCTGGCCGGCCATCAACCGCGACCCCGACGTACGGGCGGTCCTGGTGCGTGGCGAAGGTAAGGCGTTCTCCTCCGGCGGCAGTTTCGACCTGATCTCGGAAACCATCGGCGACTACGAGGGCCGGCTTCGCATCATGCGCGAGGCCCGCGACCTGGTGCTCAATATCGTCAACTTCGACAAGCCGATGGTCTCGGCGATCCGGGGCCCCGCCGTCGGCGCCGGATTGGTGGTGGCGTTGCTTTCCGACATCTCGGTGGCCGGGCGCAACGCCAAGATCATCGACGGCCACACCAAGCTCGGGGTGGCGGCCGGCGACCACGCCGCGATCTGCTGGCCGCTGCTGGTCGGCATGGCCAAGGCCAAGTACTACCTACTCACCTGCGACACCCTGCTGGGCGAAGAAGCCGAGCGCATCGGCCTGGTATCGGTCTGCGTCGACGATGACGACGTGCTCCCGACGGCAACCCGCATCGCCAATGATTTGGCCCAGGGAGCCCAGAACGCGATCCGCTGGACCAAACACAGCCTCAACCACTGGTATCGCATGTTCGCCCCCGCCTTCGAGACGTCGCTCGGCCTGGAATTCTTGAGTTTCAGCGGCCCCGACGTGCAGGAAGGCCTCGCCGCGCACCGGGAGAAGCGCCCGGCACGATTTAACGGCTGAACAGCGTCTGAGCAGGCTCAATGCGGTTAGATCACGACGTGACACACCCTGGTAACAGCTTGATCGCGACGGGTTTGAAGATCGGCGCGCCTGTCGCGGCGGGTCAGGCGATAGGTCTAGCGTCGAACGTTGTGACCTCAGTCGAACCGGCCCCATTCCGCGAGGCGGTGGCGGCAATGAACGCCGTCAACGCACGGCCGGAGATCGAGCTGGGCCCGATCCGGCCGCCGCAGCGCCTGGCCCCCTTCAGCTACGCCCTGGGCGCCGAAGTCAAGCATCCCGACCTCGAGATCGTCCCCGAGCGGTCGGAAGGCGACGCATTCGGCCGCTTGATCCTGCTGCACGACCCGGACGGCGCGGACGCGTGGGATGGCACCATGCGTCTGGTCGCCTACATCCAGGCCGACCTGGACTCCAGCGAAGCCGTCGATCCCCTGCTGCCAGAGGTGGCGTGGAGCTGGCTCGTCGACGCCCTGGAGGCCCGGACGGACCAGGTCACAGCCCTGGGCGGCACCGTCACCGCCACCACGTCGGTGCGCTACGGCGATATCTCCGGGCCGCCGCGGGCCCACCAGCTCGAGCTGCGGGCCTCATGGACGGCCACCTCACCCGCCGTCGGCGGGCATGTCGAGGCGTTTTGTGAGGTGCTGGAGCACGCCGCAGGCCTGCCGCCGGCCGGGGTCACCGACCTGAACTCGCGGTCACGCGCCTGACATGTGCGAACCGGCCGACGATGCGTCCGGCAGCACCGAACCCGAACCCACCCCACTCCTGCACCCCGCCGACGGCGTACCTGATCTCTCGGTGAGCGTCGGCGAGATCGCCGGCGCAGCGCAACTCCTGGACCGCGGGCACGGGCCGTTCGCGGTGGACGCCGAGCGGGCGTCGGGATTCCGTTACTCCAACCGGGCCTACCTGATCCAGATCCGGCGGGCCGGCGCCGGCACCGTGCTCATCGACCCGGTCAGCCACGGCGCCGATCCCCTGACGGCGCTGCGGCCCGTCGCCGAGGTGCTCAGCCAAGACGAATGGATCCTGCACGCCGCCGATCAGGATCTGCCCTGTCTGGCCGAGGTCGGTATGCGGCCCCCCGCGCTGTACGACACCGAACTCGCCGGACGACTTGCCGGGTTCGAGCGGGTGAACCTGGCGGCGATGACCGAACGGCTGGTGGGCCATGGTCTGGTCAAGGGTCACGGCGCGGCCGACTGGTCCAAGCGGCCCCTGCCCGGGGAGTGGCTCAACTACGCGGCCCTCGACGTCGAACTGCTCGTCGAGCTCCGCGCGGCGATCTCGGCGGTTCTGGCCGAGCAGGGCAAAAGCGGTTGGGCTGCACAGGAATTCGATTACCTGCGGGCCGTGGGCAGCAAGGAGGCCACGCCGCGGCGCGACCGCTGGCGGCGGACTTCGGGCATCCATAAGGTCCGTGACCGCCGCGGCCTGGCCGCGGTGCGCGAATTGTGGACGACACGTGACAGCATCGCCCAGCGCCGCGACATCGCGCCGCGGCGCATCCTGCCGGATTCGGCCATCATCGACGCCGCCCTCGCCAATCCGAAGACCATCGACGACCTGATCGCGTTGCCGGTGTTCGGCGGGCGCAACCAGCGGCGCAGCGCGGCAACGTGGTTGGGCGCACTGCAGACCGCCCGCGACAGCCAAGACCCGCCGGAAGACGCCGAGCCGCCGAACGGGCCACCGCCGCCGGCACGGTGGAGCAGACGCAAACCCGAGGCGGCCGCCCGGCTGGAGGCGGCCCGCGCCGGGCTGTCGGAGCTGTCGGAGCAGGTGAATGTGCCGGCGGAGAACCTGGTCTCGCCTGACCTGGTGCGGCGACTGTGCTGGGACTGGGAGGGCGCGGCAGACCCGGTCGAGGCCGTCGAAGAATTCTTGTGCGCCGGCCACGCGCGGGACTGGCAACGCGAACTCGTCGATCCCGTTCTGGCCAACGCGCTGCAGCCGCCTCCCAAGGCCGAGGACACCGACAGCTAGTCGAGGTGCTCGCGCATCTCCGTTTCGGATTCGCAACTGCCCAGCGCGGCAACCCAACCGGTGATCCGCCGGGCCACGTCCTGGTCGGTCAGCCCGAGGTCGGCCAACACCTCTCCGCGTGAGGCGTGCTCGTAGAAGTCCTGACGCAGGCCGACATCGCGGCACGGCATGTCGATCTCGGCGTGGCGCAGCGCGGCCGAAACCGCCGACCCGACACCGCCGTTGACGCCGTTGTCCTCCATCGTGACGAGCAGTTTGTGCTGCACCGCCAGTTCGAGAACACCGTCGGACACCGGCAACACCCAACGCGGATCGATCACGGTCACACCGATCCCCTGGTTGTGCAGTCGCTTGGCCACCGCCAGCGCCATCGGGGCAAATGCGCCTACTGCCACCAGCAGCACATCGCGGTTAAGTCCACCCGCGGGTACCGCGAGCACATCCACGCCCGACTGCCGCTCCAAGTACGGAATGTCTTCGCCCACATCGCCTTTGGGGAACCGCAGTGCCGTCGGGCCGTCGTCCACCTCGAGCGCCTCACCGAGTTCCTCGCGCAGCCGGGTGGCGTCACGCGGGGCGGCCACCCGCATGCCGGGCACGATGTTGAGCATCGACAGATCCCACATGCCGTTGTGGCTGGCGCCGTCGGAACCGGTGACCCCGGCGCGGTCGAGCACGAGGGTGACGGGCAGCTTGTGCAGCGCCACGTCCATCATGATCTGGTCGAACGCCCGGTTGAGGAACGTCGAGTAGATGGCCACCACCGGGTGCATCCCACCCATCGCCAGCCCGGCCGCCGACGTCATCGCGTGCTGTTCGGCGATGCCGACGTCGAACAACCGATCCGGGAAATGTTCCCCGAACGCCGACAGCCCGGTCGGGCCGGGCATCGCCGCCGTGATCGCCACGATGTCGCGGCGCTTTCTGGCGTAGCCGATCAGCGCCTCGGAGAAGGTCGCCGTCCAGCCCGGGCCGGGGATCTTGGTGGCCTGGCCGGTGACCGGGTCGATCACGCCGCACGAGTGCATCTGCTCGGCTTCGTCATCCTCTGCCGGGGCGTAGCCCATGCCCTTCCGGGTGGCGACGTGCACGATCACCGGGCCGCCGAAACCGCGGGCCCGGCGCAGCGCGGCCTCCACCGCGCGTTCGTCGTGACCGTCGACCGGGCCGACGTACTTCAGCCCCAGATCGGTGAACAGCAGCTGCGGTGCCAGCGAGTCCTTGATGCCCGCTTTGACGCTGTGCATGAAGTGGTAGCAGATCTCGCCGATCAGCGGCATCGAGCGCACCACGTCACGGCCCTTTTCCAGCACCTGCTCGTAGGCCGGCTGCAGCCGCAGCATGGCCAGGTGGTCGGCGACACCGCCGATCGTGGGTGCGTAGCTGCGGCCGTTGTCGTTGACGACGATGACGACCGGACGACCGGACGCCGCGATGTTGTTCAGCGCCTCCCAGCACATACCGCCGGTCAGCGCGCCGTCGCCGACCACCGCGACCACGTGCCGATTGCGGTGCCCGGTCAGCTCGAACGCCTTGGCCAAGCCGTCGGCGTACGACAAGGCCGCACTGGCGTGGCTGGACTCCACCCAGTCGTGCTCGCTTTCGCTGCGCGACGGATACCCCGACAGGCCGCCCTTCTTGCGCAGGGTCTCGAAGTCCTGGCAGCGGCCGGTCAGCATCTTGTGCACGTAGGCCTGATGGCCGGTGTCGAAGATGATCGGATCGTGCGGCGAGTCGAACACCCGATGCAGGGCCAGCGTCAGCTCGACGACGCCGAGGTTCGGTCCCAGGTGCCCCCCGGTGGCAGCCACCTTGTGAATCAGGAACTCGCGAATCTCGGAGGCCAGATCGCGGAGCTGCTGCTGGGAAAGGGGCTGCAGATCGGCGGGCCCGCGGATCTGTTCGAGCATCCCGACAGTCTACGCAGCGACGGCCGGAACAGCAGGGCAGCGGCCGGAGGTAGCCTTCCTACGAGGGGCCGAACAGTTCGGCAAGGGTGTCATGAAGTTCGGGATCGGCCAGGATGACAACCTCGTCGCCCGCCTCGAGTTCGGTGTCGCCCTGCACCGGCACCAAGCCGGTGGCGCGGACCACGATGCTCACCCAGATGTCGCCGACACGATCACTGAGACCCTCGACTGTGCACCCCTCGGCGGCGGACCCTTGGGCAACGCTGAAGCGATGGACCCCCTGCGGTTCGTCCGCGAGCCGGACACCTATCTCCCATGGCTGGGTCTCGACGGTACGGATGGGCAGTTGCAACAGTTTCGCGACGCCGGGCACCGAGCTGCCTTGCACCAGCACTGAGTAGATGACGACGACGACGACGATGCCGTACAGACGTTCGGCATCGGCGACGTGGGCGGCCCGCAGGAACTCGCCCAGCAGGATCGGCACCGCACCCTTGAGGCCGGCGAACAGTATGAAAAGGCGTTCGTTTCGCTGTAGTCGGACAGGAACCAGACAGGAGCCCACCGCCAACGGCCGAATCACCACGGTCAGGGCCACACCGAGGACGACCCCGGGAATCCATACATCCGCATGGGCAAGCACGCTGAGGTCGACGGTCAAACCCAGAACGGCAAACGCAACGATTTCAGCCAGACCGGCCAGGGCGGCGTGGAATCGCTTGATCTCCGGCTTGTAGGGGGCGCGAGCGTCGCCGATCACGATGCCGGCGACGAACACCGCCAGAAATCCCGAGCCGTGCGCAAGCGTGGCAATGCCGTACAACATCAGACAGGATGCCAGCGTTCGCAGCGAGTAGAGGCCTTCGCTCGGCAACGCCACGCGGCGCATGAAGACGAGTAGGGCACGGCCGCCGATCACCCCGACGGCCAGACCGATCGCCATCTGCAGAATGAATTGGGTTCCCACGCTGGCGAATCCGGCAACGCTGAGGCCACCGGCGGCGATCAGGCTGACCATCAAGGAGATGCCGACCGGATCATTGGCACCGGACTCGCCCTCCAGGATGGTGCTACTGCGACCCCTGATCTCGCGTTTGCCCAAAACGGAGAAAACCACGGCCGGATCGGTGGGGGCCACGGCCGTGGCTACCAGAACCGCCGGAAACCAGCTGATTCCGCATACGTAGTGCAGCAGTAGCGCCGCGCCAGCGGCGGTGAGGGCGGTGCCCACGACGCCGACCGACAGGATGGGGACTGCCGCCGCGCGGAAGCGCGATGGCCCGATGTGCATGCCGCCGTCGAACAACACCAACACCAGCGCGATGGTGATCACCCGCTCCACGGCCCGCTCGGACGGTGGCTGCAGCGCGGGCACGGTGTGCACCGCCACGGCTACTCCGACCAGCACGAGCAGGGCCACTGGGATCTTGACCCGCTCGGTCAGGCGGTTCGCTAACACCGCAACCAGACCGACGGCACTGCAGAACAAGACGATCAACGCATAGCGGACGCTGTCGTTCACGATGGACAGCCCGACAGCCGGCTTCGGACGGACTCGACGGTCACGGACCGCTGTTCGGTATCGGTAGTAGCCACCCGAGCCTTTCGATCGGTCGACAACGACATCGCCGACCAGACTTCCCGGCACACCGCGACGGAGTCTAACCTGTCGCGGACTAAAACACCCGCAAAGGCATTGCGGTCACGGGTTTCTCGTTCGCGTTAGCGGCCCCGCACATGCGGCCAGGCACTTTGTGTGGGCATGGCTACCAGGTGTGTTTGGCGAGGAAGCGCCGGAACAACAACCACGCGATGCCCAAGTTATAGCCGAAGCCGGCAAGCAGATACGGCCACCACATACCACGGTCGCTGGCCACCCAAAACGCCTTTGCAGCCCAGTAAGGCGGCAGCACGCCGAATGCGAGGTTCCAGCTGGAATGGATGAACCATGGCAAGCAAGGCAGGCCGGCGATCAACATGCCGAGCGCGCGGACCATGGCCAAACCCTGAATCTTGTTGTTGGCCAGAGCGATGATTACCAGCAGGATCACCACCGCAGACAGCCCGGCCAGCAGCCCTATCGGAACCAGCGCGGGGACCAGCCCGGGTCTCAACAGCCCACTGAACGACATCGTCACGATCACGTAGATCGTCGTCACCACAAGGACGGTCGCCGCGCGATAGGCGAAGAACGTCGACAGCGGGAGCGGGGTGACCCGCAGCGCGGCCAAAGTGCCGGCGTCGACCTCGTCCAGCACCAGGAAAGCCGCCAGCGCCCCGACGATGATAATGCTGGTGAGGAGCAGGAACGCGGTCAGGATCAACGGGTAGTACGGGACAAGGTCAAATCTATTGCGGTGCAACAGCAACGCGGTGACGCGCGGAGTAAGACCTGCGACACCGCTGGTCCAGACGGCGGGAGCGATCACGATCATAACGAGTAACGGGTCGCGGTAGGTGCCGCGAATGTCGTTGCGTCCGAGAGCCGCCAGCGCTCGCGCGGCGTTGATCCTCACCATGCTCCGGCCTTGGCGACGACGTAGCGGTCGAACATCACGGCAGCGCCGCGATACAAACCTGCCATCCAGACCATCGGATACAGCACCGCGTAGCCGGTCTGCCACGGCGCCAGTCTCAGCTGGTCGAAGGCCGCGCCCAGCAGCAGCAACGGCCCCTGAGTGGGCAAAAGATACAGCACCGGGTTCGGCCAGAGACCCGAGTAATAAATGATGGGCAGGTTCATTACCGCGAGCGGAATGATCGCCATCAGAAACCAGTCACTGATCGATGCGAACGGCAGCGAACTGATGAAGCCCACCAGCAGCATGAGCAAAGTCCCCAGCGACACCCCGAGGAACATCGGCACGGGATGGTACGAAGCGCCATGCGCAACGGTAGCCACCACTAGAGCTACTCCCAGCGAAATCAACAGCAGCACAGCAAGTTTGGCGGCAAGGTACTCACCGAACCGCAGCGGGCTGGCGATGACGGCGCTGAGGGTTCGTTCCTGCTTCTCGAAGAACACGGTGCCGGCGACAAAAAAGAACCCGATGATGGTGACGTCCCCCGAAAGCAGGTAGGGCTCGACAACCGGACGCAGGTGATTTGGCATCGGCAGCAGCACCGCCAGCCAAATCAAGCCGGAGAAAATGGCTGCGTGCAGAAACCGCTGCCGCACTTGCAATGTCAGCTCCAACCGCAGTGCCCGCGCCAGCCTCGTCACGACAACCGCCTGCCCGTGACGTCGACGAAGACATCGTCGAGGCTGGCTTCCCGGCTGTGGATGGTTTCGATTTGATGTCCACGCAAGACGGCGTGGAACGCCGGGTCATCGGCCAGGGCGTCCATCGGAAACTCCGCAGCCTGCAGGCCACCGCCGCTGCCCCGGTACTCGACCTTGACCACACGACGGCTCCGGGCGATCTTGAGTTCGGCCGGCCGGTCCAGTGCGACGATCGTGCCGTCCACGACAAAGGCCACCCGATCGCACAGTTCGTCGGCCGTCGCCATGTCGTGTGTGGTGAGAAACACCGTGCGGCCGCGCGCTTTCAGATCCCTGATCATCTTCTTGATCACGCGGGCGTTGACCGGATCCAAGCCCGAGGTCGGTTCGTCGAGGAAGAGCAACTCGGGATCGTTTATCAGCGACCTCGCGAAGGTCAGCCGCATCTGCATGCCCTTGGAATACTTGCCGACCCGGGTATGGGCATCTGCGGCGAGGCCGACCGCATCGAGCAACTGCATCGGGTCCAGGGTTGTTCGCCCGTAGAGTCCGGCGAAAAACCGGAGATTTTCGAGCCCGGTGAGCTTCTGATAGTGGTTCGGCAGCTCGAACGACACCCCGATGCGCTCGTAGTAGTCGGATCCCCATTCCGCCGGTTCCTTGCCCCAGACCGCAATATGGCCGCCGTGGCTCCGGTGCAGTCCGATCAACAACCGCTGCGTCGTCGACTTTCCCGCGCCACTGGGGCCTAGGAATCCGAAGATCTCGCCGCGATCGACGGTGAAGTCCATGCCGCGGACCGCCGGCGTTGACGCCTTCGGATAGGTGAAGGTGAGCCCGCGGACCCGGATGACCTCGGTCAGCGGGTCCGCAAAGTCGACTGCTCGCTCGAGATTTCCCATGACGCGCGCTATGCCTCCAGGTAAGCGCGGTGCGCCGGATCTGTCCGTCGTATCGCGCGGATGCGGATTCTAGTTCCGACCAGACTTCCCGGAGCGCCACCGCCAGCATAGTCCTGGGCCCTTGCGCCAGCCCTAACGGGTCAGTAGCGCAACGCATTCGGTGTGATGGGTCAGCGGGAACGCGTCGAACACCTTGATCTTCTCGACCGCATAACCATGACCGAGGTACAGGCCGATATCGCGGGCGAAAGATGCTGCCTCACAACCGATGTGCACCACCTGCGGAACCTCGGCGGCAGCCAGTTGGTCGACGACCTCGCGCCCGGCGCCCGACCGCGGCGGGTCCAGCACCGCCACGTCGGCCCTGGTTTGTTGCATCGACAGCGCGCGGCGCACCGAATCGGTGACGATGTCCACCTGCGGCAGGTCAACCAGCGCGGCGCGGGCCGCCCGCGTCGACGCGCGGGAGGTGTCGACGGTGAGCACCCGCCCAGACTCCCCCACCGCATCGCCCAGGGTGGCGGCGAAAACTCCTACGCCGCCGTACAGATCCCACACCGTCATGCCGGTGCCGGGCTGTGCCCAGTCGGCGACCAGAGCGCTGTAAACCCGCGCCGCGTCGCGGTGCGCCTGCCAGAACGCGGTCACCGGCACCTGCCAGCTGCGCCGCCCCACCCGCTGGGTTGCCTCGTAGTCGCCCTGCACCACATTGGTCGTCGTGCGCCCGCCGTGTCGCAGCGTGCGCACCACATGGCGCCGGCCGTCATCGTCGATCGCGACGTGCAGCTGCGCGGTCGGTGACAGGTCGGCCGCAGAACACGCCTGCGCCAGTCCGTCCAGCATTCCCGGCGGCAACTGCGCGCAGCGCAGGTCGGTCACCAGCTCGTCGCTGTGATAGCGGTGAAACCCGGGGAGACCGTCCGCACCCACCTCCAGGCGCATCCGGGTGCGCCAGCCGGTGGGACCGGAATCCGAAAGCGGTTCCGCCTCACCGCTCCAGTGGTGCCCGCCCAGCCGTTCCAACTGGTTGGACACGACCTGCGCCTTGAGCGCCCGAACCACTTCCGGGGCAGCGAACGCCAGATCGCAACACCCGGAGCCGTCCACCCCGGCGATCGGGCACAGCGACTCGGTCCGGTCCGCCGACGACTCGAGGACCTCGACAACCTCTGCATGCCAATAGGATCCGCGATCCGCGGTGACCCGAACCCGCACCCGTTCGCCGGGCAAGGCGTAGCGCACGAACACCACCCGGCCTTCGTGGTGAGCCACGCAGCTGCCGCCGTTGGCGGGAGCGCCGGCGACCAGCGTCAGCTCCCCGCCAGCGGACGGCAACGACGCCTCGGCCCTCACGACATGTTCGCTTTAGTCGAAGATTCCGCGACGGGCGTCGCCGGGAGCCGCGTGCGGCTGCAACAACTGCAGTCGTTCGGACGAATTCAATTGCCAGGGAACGGAAGTGACCATCACGTTGGGCATGAACAGCAGGCGGCCCTTGAGACGGAGCGCGCTTTGGTTGTGCAGCACCTGTTCCCACCAATGGCCGACGACGTACTCCGGGATGAACACTGTCACCACGGTGCGCGGCGACTCTTTGGCGACTCGTTTGACGTAATCGAGGATGGGGCGGGTGATTTCGCGGTACGGCGAAGCGATGACCTTCAGCGGAACGCTGACTTCGCTTTTCTCCCAATCATGCACCAGCACACGGGTTTCCGCGTCGTCCACGCTGACCGTGAGGGCCTCGAGCGCATCGGGACGGGTCGCTCGCGCGTAGGCCAGTGCCCGCAGGGTCGGCAGATGCAGCTTCGACACCAGCACCAGGGCGTGGTTGCGGCTGGGCAGCACCACGTCGTGCTGGGTGGCGGCTTGTTCTTCGAGCTCCCGATTGACGGTGTCGTAGTGCTTGCGGATCAGTTTCATGATGATGAACAGTGCGCTCATCGCCACGATGGCGATCCACGCCCCGGCGAGAAACTTGGTGACCAGGACCACCAATAGCACCGCACCGGTGGACAGCAAGCCCACCGTGTTGACCACTCGCGAGCGCATCATCTTGCGTCGCACCGGCGGATCGGTCTCGGTGCGCAACAGGCGAGTCCAGTGCCGGACCATGCCGATTTGGCTCAGCGTGAACGATATGAAAACGCCGACGATGTAAAGCTGGATCAGCGCGGTCACCTCACCACGGAACGCGATGACGAACGCGAGAGCCGCCGCCGACAGGAACAGGATCCCGTTGGAGAACGCCAGGCGGTCACCGCGGGTGTGCAGCTGGCGCGGCAGGTAGCTGTGCTGCGCCAGCACCGATCCCAGCACCGGGAACCCGTTGAACGCGGTGTTGGCCGCCAGCACCAAGATCAGCGCGGTCACCGTGGCGATGAGTAGAAACCCGATGTGAAAGCTGCCGAACACCGTCTCGGCCAGCTGCGTGACCAGTGTCTTCTGCATGTAGCCGGCCGGGATGCCGCCCAGCTGCCTGGCGGGATCCTCGACCAGCTGGACGTGTATCTGCTGGGCCAGCACGATGATGCCCATCAGCAGCGTCACCGCGATCGCGCCGAGCATCAGCAGAGTCGTTGCGGCGTTGCGGGACTTGGGTTTTTCAAACGCCGGCACGCCATTGCTGATCGCCTCGACACCGGTCAGCGCCGCGCAGCCCGACGAGAACGAGCGGGCCAGCAGGAACGCAAACGCGAAACCGACGATCTGCCCGTGCTCGGCATGCATCTGGAAGCCGGCGGATTCGGCCCGCAGCGGATTGCCGAGCACGAAAATCCGGATCAGCCCCCACCCGATCATCACGACGACCCCGACGATGAACGCGTAGGTCGGGATCGCGAAGGCCACCCCGGACTCGCGGATCCCGCGCAGGTTCAACGCCATCACCAACACGATCGCGGCCACGCAGAACCACACCTTGTTCTCGGCCACGAGCGGGATCGCGGAACCGATGTTCGCCATCGCCGACGAGGTCGAAACAGCAACGGTGAGAACGTAATCCACCATCAGGGCACTGGCCACCACGAGGCCGGCCGTGTCGCCCAGGTTCGTGGTGACCACCTCGTAGTCGCCACCACCGGACGGGTAGGCATGCACGTTCTGCCGGTAGCTGGCCACCACCACCAGCATGACCGCGGCCACCGCGATGCCGATCCACGGCGTCAGCGCGTACGCGGCCGCTCCGGCCACCGAGAGCATCAGAAAGATTTCCTCGGGCGCATACGCCACCGACGACAGTGCGTCGGAGGCGAACACCGGCAAGGCGATCCGCTTGGGCAGCAGGGTGTGGCTCAGCCGGTCGCTGCGTTGGGGCCGGCCAATCAGCAACCGACGCGCTGCGGTTGAAAGTTTGGACACGAGAGCCAAGAGTAAGCGCAACGGGCCGTGCCGGTAGCGTTCCGTGGGCGAGAATGTTCCCGACGAAATCGGCTGGCCAACGAAGTTTGCCGAGGAATGACACAGACTCCGACCCAGCCGAGAGGACCTGACGTGCGGGTGGTTGTGATGGGATGCGGCCGGGTCGGCTCTTCCTTGTCCGACGGGCTGTCCCGAATTGGCCACGATGTGGCGGTGATCGACCGCGACAGTTCGGCGTTCAACCGGCTGAGCCCGGAGTTCGCCGGTGAACGGGTGCTGGGCCAGGGGTTCGACCGGGATGTGCTGCTGAAAGCGGGCATCGAGGAGGCCGACGCGTTCGCCGCGGTGTCATCCGGGGACAACTCCAACATCATCTCGGCTCGGCTGGCTCGCGAGACGTTCGGCGTTAACCGGGTGGTGGCCCGGATTTACGACGCCAAGCGCGCCGAGGTCTACGAACGCCTCGGTATCCCAACGATTGCCACCGTGCCGTGGACCACCGATCGCCTGCTCAACGCGTTGACCCGGGAGAGTGAGACCGCCAAGTGGCGAGACCCCACCGGAACGGTCGCCGTCGCCGAGGTGGTCCTGCACGAGGACTGGGTGGGGCGCCGGGCGACCGATCTGGAGCAGGCCACCGGCGCACGCGTGGCATTTTTGATCCGCTTCGGCACGGGCATCCTGCCCGAACCGAAGACGGTCATCCAGGCCGGCGACCAGGTCTACATCGCCGCGATATCCGGCCGGGCGGCCGAGGCGGTGGCGATCGCCGCGCTGCCGCCCGCCGAGGACATCGATTCGGGAGCGGGGCATTGAGCCCCGGCCGCCCGACCGCGACTAAGGAGCGGCGCACATGAAGGTAGCTGTCGCCGGGGCCGGCGCGGTCGGCCGCTCGGTCGCTCGCGAGCTCATCGAGAACAACCACGACATCACCCTGATCGAACGCAACCCCGAGCACGTCGACGTCGACGCGATCCCTGCCGCGCACTGGCGTCTGGGCGATGCCTGCGAACTGAGTCTGCTGGAATCGGTGCACCTCGAGGATTTCGACGTGGTGGTCGCCGCGACCGGTGACGACAAGGCCAACGTGGTGCTCAGCCTGCTGGCCAAGACCGAGTTCGCGGTGCCCCGGGTGGTGGCCCGGGTCAACGACCCCCGCAACGAGTGGCTGTTCACCGACGCCTGGGGTGTCGATGTGGCGGTGTCCACGCCGCGCATGCTGGCGTCGCTGATCGAAGAGGCCGTCGCCGTGGGCGATTTGGTGCGCCTGATGGAGTTCCGGCGGGGTGAGGCCAACCTGGTCGAAATCACTCTGCCCGATGACACGCCCTGGGGCGGCAAGCCGGTACGCCGGCTCGAGCTGCCCCGGAATACCGCGCTGGTCACCATCCTGCGCGGGCCGCGCGTAATAGTGCCCGAGGGCGACGAGCCGCTGGAAGGCGGCGACGAGTTGCTGTTCGTCGCGGCCGCCGACGCCGAAGAGGATCTGCGCAAGCTGCTGCTGCCGGCGGTCGCGCCGCCCGCCAACTAGTCGCCGACGGTGTCGGCGTCGAGCTGGACGGCTGCGGGGCCGAAATCATCGGCGGCGCCGGCCATCGCGCGCTGCGCGCCCTTGATCGCCACGTAGGTCACCAGCGCCGCCAGCGCGGTCAGCGGCCAGCCCATCCCGATCCGCGCCGTGGCCAGCCAGCCGGTCTGATCGGCGTCGTACAGCAGTCGCTGAACCACGAATCGCGCACCGAAGACCAGCACCCAGCACAGCGAGGCGGCATCGAACGCGTAGACGGCCCGGGGCACGTTGCGCCAGCGCCGGTCTCGCCCGGTGGCCCAGCTCCACGCGTAGCCGACCAGCGGCCGGCGAATCACCACAGACGCCGCGAACACCACCGCCCACAGCAGCGAGATCCAGATGCCCAGCAGGAAATAGCCCTTGGATTCCCCGACGACGTAAGCGATCAGCGCACAGACGGCGACGCCGGCGAACCCGGAGAACGCCGGCTGCGTGGAATCCCGTCGGATCAGCCGCCACAGCAAGACCAGTGCGGCCACCCCGAGCGCCGCGACGATCGCGGGCAGTAGGCCGGACAGGCTGGAAACCGCCACGAAGATGACGACGGGCAGCGAGGAGTAGACGACACCACTCACTCCGCCTAGCTGGCTCAGCAGGCGTTCCGGACTGATGCGATTAGACGTGTTACTGGGCAGAGTCAACGCTGAATTTCGTAGTACGGGTTGTAGATGGCCTTGGTTCCGTTCTCCAGCTTGCCCATCCGGCCACGCACCCGCAAAGTGCGGCCCGAATCAATGCCGGGGATGCGGCGCTGGCCCAGCCACACCAGGGTCACGGTGTCGCTGCCGTCGAACAGTTCGGCCTTGACACCGCCCGCGCAGCCCTTGCCGTTACATTCGACGCTGCGCAGCGTGCCCACCATCGTGACCTCCTGGCCACGTTCGCAATCGATCACGCGCTGGGCGCCAGTGCTGGCGACCTCGTCCGACAACTCCTCGGAATCGAGTTGCTCCGGGTCCTCCGTCAACCGACGGGTGAGGCGGCGTAAATACCCCTGAGCCCCCATGCTCACTCCTGACAATTCCGAAAAAGCTGCGGCGCTTTCATCTATGCCAACGGACACCGTAGACCTGTTGGTTCCCCGGCGCCAACCGAACCAAACCGTGATTTTGGACTGCTTGTCCCGGCCGGGCAGTATCGGGGCGTGGGTGTCGATCTGCGCGGTGTCACGACCGTGCTGTTGCCCGGAACCGGGTCCGACGACGTGTACGTCAATCGGGCATTTTCCGGGCCCATTCGCAGTGCCGGCGCACGGTTGGTAACCCCCGCGCCGCGCCCGGATCGATTGGTCGATGGCTACCTGTGCGCGCTCGACGACGCCGCGCGCGAAGGTCCCATCGCCGTCGGCGGAATCTCGATCGGAGCCGCGGTTGCAGCCGCCTGGGCACTCGCACATCCTGGTCAGGTCGTCGCGGTGCTGGCGGCGCTGCCGGCCTGGGCCGGGGCACCCGGTTCGGCGCCGGCCGCCCTGGCGGCGCGGTACTCGGCGTCCCAGCTACGCGCCGACGGCCTGGCCGCGGCGACCGCACAGCTGCGGGCATCCAGCCCGGCGTGGTTGGCCGAGGAGCTGGCCCGGTCCTGGCTTGCCCAATGGCCGCTGCTGCCCGACGCGATGGACGAAGCGGCCGCATACGTCGCGCCAAGTTGTGACGAACTCCACAGGCTGGCCGCGCCGCTCGGAGTGGCCGCCGCGGTCGACGATCCGATTCATCCGCTGCAGGCCGGTGTCGACTGGGTCGACGCCGCACCGCACGCGGGCCTGCGGACGGTGACGCTCGATCAGATCGGCGCGGACAGCGCCACGCTCGGGGCGGCCTGTCTGGCCGCACTGGCCGACGCGTAGGCGTCTCGGGCGGGGCTAGCCGCCGGTGGTGGTGCGCAACTGCTGCATGGCCGATCCGTCCACGCTGCGGCGCGCGGCCGGATCGTTGGGCGGCTGCTCCGCGTCGGGTTGTCCGGAGGCCTGCTGCTGCGCCTCGGCCTGCTGCACGGCGGCCTGACGCAGCTGCTCGGCCATCGGCTCGGGAAGGTTCACGGCCAGCGGCGTACGCACCGGCAGCGGGGTGTCGCCGCGGCGAACCACGGTGTCCGCCAACGCCGCCCGCGCCTCCTGCTCCAGCGCCTCCATGGTCTCGTGCGCGCCGTTGATCACGCAGCGGATCATCCAGCGGTAGCCGTCGACCCCGATGAAGCGCACCACGCCCGTGGCGGTGCCGACCACCTCGCGACCCCACGGCCCGTCCTTGATGCTGACCTGGGCCGAGTCCTTGCGCAGCGAGTCGGCGAGCTCGCCGGCCACCTCACGCCACAGGCCACCCGTCTTGGGGGCGGCGTAAGCGGCGATCGTGAACCGGCCGTTGGCCGTGACGACCCACACGGCGCTCGGCACGCCGGTCTCGGTCAGCTCGACCTGCAGTTGCCCGGCTTCCGGCATCGGGATGAGCACCGAGCCCAGATCGAGCCGGGCCAGCTCCGCGACCGACGGGTCTTCGAAGTCGTCGATGTCGAACGGGCCCTCCAGCTCGTCGTCGGCTGGCTCCACGGCGGCGCGCGTGTCGGTCGGGTCGTCGCCCGCCGGCGCGGCGGAAGTGTCGTCGCTGTCGTCTTTGCCTGAACGTCTACCGAATGCCATCACAAACTCGCATGTCCGCCGGAGGAACCGTGGCCACCGTCGCCACGGGATGTTTCGGCCAGCCCGGCCTCGTCGAACGACGCGACCTCAACCAGCTCGACTAACTCGACCCGCTGCACCAGCAACTGGGCGATCCGATCGCCGCGGTGCACCACGATCGGCTCGGCCGGGTCGAGGTTGATCAGCGCAACCTTGATCTCGCCACGATAGCCCGCGTCGACGGTACCCGGACTGTTTACGATCGAAAGTCCAACCCGCGCAGCCAATCCCGAGCGCGGGTGCACCAAGCCGACCATTCCGAACGGGATGGCGACCGCCACACCCGTTCGGACCAGGGCGCGCTGTCCCGGGTCCAGCCGGACGTCTTCGGCGCTGTAGAGATCAACCCCCGCGTCGCCGTCGTGTGCACGACTGGGCAGCGGGAGCTCGGGGTCGAGGCGGACAACGGCGAGACTGGTCGACACGGGGCCACAGACTACCCTTGACCGCGTGTCCGGTACGCGCGTCGCGCCGCACAGCGTGCGATATCGCGAGCGGCTGTGGGTCCCATGGTGGTGGTGGCCACCGGCCTTCGCGCTGGCGACGTTGATTGCTGTCGAAGTCAATCTCGGTGTCAAGGCCCTCCCCGATTGGCTGCCGTTCGTGGTGCTGTTCATCGTGGCCACCGGTGCGCTGTTGTGGCTGGGCCGGGTCGAAATCCGAGTCACCGCCGCCGACGACGGTGTGGTGCAACTGTGGGCCTCCGAAGCCCATCTGCCGGTCACCGTGATCGCCCGATCCGCGGAAATAGCGCCGTCGGCGAAGTCGGCGGCACTGGGACGTCAGCTCGACCCTGCGGCGTATGTGCTGCATCGCGCATGGGTAGGACCGATGATTTTGCTCGTCCTCGATGACCCAGACGACCCGACGCCGTACTGGATGGTGAGCTGCCGTCACCCCGAGCGGGTGCTGTCGGCATTGCGCAGCTGACCGATCAGGCTGCGCAGTCGGTGCAGATCATCACGCCGTTCTTCTCGCTGGCAAGTCGACTGCGGTGTTGCACCAAAAAGCAGCTTGAGCAGGTGAACTCGTCAGCTTGTTTCGGGATGACCCGAACCGACAGCTCCTCGCCGGACAGGTCGGCGCCAGGCAGTTCAAAGTTCTCGGCGGACTCGGATTCGTCCACGTCGACAACGGCCGACGCCGCCTCGTTCCGTCGAGCTTTGAGCTCCTCCAGCGAGTCCTCCGAAACGTCGTCCGTTTCGGTGCGCCGTGGAGCGTCATAGTCGGTAGGCATCGTCCAATCCCCTCACATGCCTGCGTTACCTCAAGCAACGCTTTGTACCAGCGTCGAACGCATCCACCAAATGATTCGTGCCCGGAACCCGGTCGATTCGGTTGTGATTTACCTCACACCCCCGAATTGACCCTCATATTTGCCTTTAAACAGTGGATTTAGTCTGCAGCTAGAGTGCAGCTGTGGTCGCACAAATCACCGAGGGTACAGCCTTCGACAAGCATGGTCGGCCCTTTCGGCGACGCAACCCCCGGCCTGCCATTGTCGTGCTGGTTTTCCTGGTGGCGGTGACGGGTGTCGCGTGGACCGTGGCGCTGACGCGACCCGCGAAAGTGCGCGAAGCGCAAGTGTGCAACCCGCCCCCGCAGCCGACCGGATCGGCGCCGGCCCAAATCGGGGAGCAGATGTCGCGCAGTGCGATGGCCGACGTGATGCCCGCCAAACTCGCCGACACCAAGGTCCGCGTCCTCAACGCCAGCGGCCGCGGCGGCCAGGCCGCCGACGTCGCCGGCGCGATGAAGGATCTGGGCTTCGCGCAGCCGACCGCGGCCAACGACCCGATCTACGCCGGCACCCGCCTGACGTGCCAGGGCCAGATCCGCTTCGGTACGGCCGGACAAGCCACTGCCGCCGCGGTCTGGCTGGTTACCCCGTGCAGCGAGCTGTTCAACGACAATCGCGCCGACGACTCCGTCGATCTGGCCATCGGCACGGAATTCACCGCGCTGGCCCACAACGACGACATCGACTCCGTGCTCGCCAGCCTGCGTCCCGGTGCCACCGGATCGTCGGATCCCTCGCTGTTGTCGAAGATTCACGCCAGCAGCTGCTGAGTCAGTCCGCGATCGGCGCGAGGCCGTTGAATTGCTCGAGGGCCGCGAGCAGTTCGTCGGCGATTCCGGGCGCGGCCGCGACCACCAGTCCGGCGCCGCCGACCGGCCCCTCCGGCGGCGGCACCAACACCCGCGCCCCGGCCTCGGCGGCGATCAGTGCGCCCGCCGCGCGATCCCACACCTGCAGCCCGTGCTCGTAGTAGGCGTCCAGCCGCCCCGCCGCGACCATGCACAAGTCCAGCGCCGCGGAACCGATCCGCCGCACATCGCGAACCAACGGCAGCAGCTGCGCCAGCAGCGTCGCCTGGGTGGTGCGGCGCGCGATCGAATACCCAAAGCCGGTGCCCAGCAAAGCCATCGACAAATCGTCGACGTCGGCACACCGCAACGGGTGCGTCCCCTGCTCGTCGATGAAGTGCGCGCCGAGGCCTGTTGCCGCGGAATAGACCCGGCCCCCGACGACGTCGGCGACCGCGCCGGCCACCGACACGCCGTTGCGCTGCGCCCCGACCGACACGGCGTAGGCCGGAATGCCGTAGACGAAATTCACCGTGCCGTCGATGGGATCGAGCACCCAGGTGACCGCGTCGGTGGCATCGACGGGCCCGCCGCCTTCTTCCCCGAGAATCGGTTCGCCGGGCCGTAATTGGGCCAACCGATCGCGCAGCAGCCGTTCGGTCTCGGTGTCGACCACCGTCACCGGATCGGTCGGTGTGCTCTTGGACCGCACCGCGCCACTGCCGGTCGCGCCCGCGTGAGCGCCGAACACCTCGGCGCGGCGAAACCTCACGAACTGGGCGGCTTCGGCGGCTAGCGTTTCGGCTACTGAGCGCAGCCGGGCGGGCTCGTCGGGTCGCGTCACCGGTCTATCGCAGCACAGTCGTCCACCGCGGCGCAGGCCGCCGACACCCCTCTGGCATTGCCCGACCGCAACCGCATCGTTGCCAGCTAAGGTGTGAAACAGCCCAAATCTCGCCAAGGAGATTTCGATGACCAGCACCGAATCGGCCACGGATACACCCGGTGCCGACGCAGCCTCCGGCACGCCGCAGCGTCGTGGATTCGGCATCGACGTCGGCGGCAGCGGAATCAAAGGCGGCATCGTCGACCTGGACACCGGACTGTTGGTCGGCGACCGGGTCAAACTGCTGACACCGCAACCCGCCACGCCGTCGGCCGTCGCCAAGACCATCGCCGAGGTCGTCAAGGAATTCGGGTGGACCGGTCCGCTCGGCGTGACCTATCCCGGCGTCGTCACCAACGGCATTGTCCAGACCGCCGCCAACGTCGACCGCGCCTGGATCGGGACCAACGCGCGCGACGTCATCAGCTCCGCGCTGAACGGCCAGGAGGTCGCCGTTCTCAACGATGCCGACGCGGCCGGGCTCGCCGAAGCGCGCTACGGGGCCGGCAAGAACAACTCCGGGTTGGTCGTGTTGCTGACGTTCGGAACTGGAATCGGGTCCGCCCTGATCCACAACGGGAAACTGATACCGAACACCGAGTTCGGCCATCTCGAAGTCGGTGGCAAAGAAGCCGAGAAACGCGCGGCGTCGTCGGTCAAAGACAAGAACGAGTGGAGCTACCGGCGCTGGACCAAAGAGGTGACCAGGGTGCTGATCGCCATCGAGAACGCGATATGGCCCGACCTGATCATCGCCGGCGGCGGGATCAGCCGAAAGGCCGACCAATGGGTGCCGCTGCTCGAAAACCGCACCCCGGTGGTGCCGGCGGCATTGCTCAATACCGCCGGGATAGTCGGCGCCGCGATGGCGTCGACCGCGGACGTAACGCACTGAATTTTCCCCGCTAGGGCGGTACGAGCCCGCACTGTCGTTACAATGGTCCACGGCGACCGCCCGACAGATAGCGTGCGAGCAGTCACGCTGATACCAACGCCGACATTCGACATAGCAGACACTTTCGGTTAACCATGCCCAAACCCACCGATAGTGAGTCCAACCGAAGGGGTGTAAGTGGCAGCCACCAAGACCAGCCCGGCAACCGATGAGCCGGTGAAGCGCACCGCCACGAAGACCCCCGCCAAGCGGCAGGCGGCAAAGGCCGCCAATGGCGCCGCACCGGCCAAACGCACGACGAAGACCGCGGCGCCGGCCACCAAGCCCGCCGACGACACCGAGGTGACCGCCGAGGGCGGCGCCGCGAAGAAGTCCCGCACCCCCGCCAAGGCGGCCGCGGGCAAGGCGCCATCGGGTCGCGGAACCAAGGCCGCGGCCAAGGGCGCCGGGGACGACGACGAGCACCCGGAGGGCGTCGACGAGAACGCCGCCGAGGACCTCGAAGGCGAGCCGGACCTGGTGGATGTGCCCGTCGAGGACCTTGAGATCGACCCTGACCTCGTCCTCGAAGAGCTGGAGGATGACGTCGTGCCCGACGCCGACGCCGGCGAGGGGGACGATGACGCCGAGCAGGGTGCGAGCGCCGCGAAGCCGGCGGCCGTCAAGGCGCCCGCCGAGGACGAGGAAGAGATCGCTGAGCCCTCCGAAAAGGACAAGGCGTCCGGCGATTTCGTCTGGGACGAAGACGAATCCGAGGCGCTGCGGCAGGCCCGAAAGGATGCCGAACTCACCGCGTCCGCGGACTCGGTTCGTGCTTACCTCAAGCAGATCGGCAAGGTGGCGCTGCTTAATGCCGAGGAAGAGGTCGAGCTGGCCAAGCGGATCGAAGCCGGCCTGTACGCCACCCAGCTGATGACCGAGCTGGTCGAGCGCGGTGACAAGCTGCCCGCCGCCCAGCGTCGCGACATGATGTGGATCTGCCGCGACGGGGACCGCGCGAAAAACCATCTGCTGGAAGCCAACTTGCGGCTGGTGGTTTCGCTGGCCAAGCGCTACACAGGCCGCGGCATGGCCTTCCTCGACCTGATCCAGGAAGGAAACCTGGGTCTGATCCGCGCCGTCGAGAAGTTCGACTACACCAAGGGATACAAGTTCTCCACCTACGCGACGTGGTGGATCCGCCAGGCGATCACCCGCGCGATGGCCGACCAGGCCCGCACCATCCGCATCCCGGTGCACATGGTCGAGGTGATCAACAAGCTGGGCCGCATTCAGCGTGAGCTGCTACAGGATCTGGGCCGCGAGCCCACACCTGAAGAGTTGGCCAAGGAAATGGACATCACGCCGGAGAAGGTGCTGGAGATCCAGCAGTACGCCCGCGAGCCCATCTCGCTGGACCAGACCATCGGCGACGAGGGCGACAGCCAGCTTGGTGACTTCATCGAAGACAGCGAAGCGGTCGTGGCCGTCGACGCGGTGTCCTTCACCTTGCTGCAAGACCAGTTGCAGTCGGTGCTCGAGACGCTCTCGGAGCGCGAAGCCGGGGTAGTACGGCTGCGCTTCGGTCTCACCGACGGCCAGCCTCGTACCCTCGACGAGATCGGCCAGGTCTACGGCGTGACCCGTGAGCGCATCCGCCAGATCGAATCCAAGACCATGTCGAAGCTGCGCCACCCCAGCCGCTCCCAGGTGTTGCGCGACTACCTGGACTGACAATCCGAATGGGCGGCTGTCACCAAACTTGTTGCCGCACAAGCTCGGCCACTGCTATGCGCCGGAATCCGGTCGGACACAGGGAAAATCGGCTGCGCCGGCCAAGGTCGCCGTCGTAGGGTGACCCCATGTCCGGCAACCGCGTGCTCGTCTCGTCAGGATCCGACTTCGAATCGACGGTCGGCTACTCGCGCGCGGTGCGAATAGGCCCGTATGTGGCGATCGCCGGCACGACCGGCAGCGGGCCCGCGGATGACATCGCCGCGCAAGCCGAAGACGCCTTGCGCCGCATCGGGATTGCGCTCCAAAAGGCCGGCGCTTCGCTGACCGACGTGGTGCGCACCCGCATGTACGTGACCGACATTTCGCGGTGGCGCGAGGTAGCGGCGGTACATGCGCGGGTCTTCGGGGAAATACGTCCCGTGGCGACCATGGTCGAAGTCTCGGCGCTGATCGCACCCGAACTGCTGGTGGAGATCGAAGCCGACGCCTACGTCGGGTCGTGAGGACTTACCACCGGCGCGAATGTTCCCCCGGGCCCCGGCAAATAAACGGTGACCCTCATCACAGCGGCGACCGGCAGCGGTCCGTACAGGTGCGGGAACAGCATCGCCTCGGGATCCGTCGGCACGCCTGGCTCCCAACGCACGGGCGAGTCCAGCGAACCCGGGTCGATGTGCAGCAGGACCAAGTCCCGACGTCCGCGGAAGAGCCGGTTGGCCGGCAGATGCACCTGCTCGGGAGCCGACAGGTGGATGAACTGGGCGATGCCGTCGGGACCGGGCACCGAGGGGTGGATCGCCCCGTGATCGCGGGCGCGAGACCACTCGTCGACCGCACACAGATGCATCAACACGTCAGGAGCCGGGGCCACGATCGGTCACCTTAAAGCGCCTGCATGACGGGGGCCGACAAATCCGTGAGAAACGACACACCCGATAACGATCGGGGAACAACGCGAAAACGCCCAACGTCTGAGAAAGTGGATAAACGAGAACGGAGAAGCCAATGAATGCAACTCTGACAAGTCGCGAGCTGACTCGAGCCGACCGCTGCGATCGCTGCGGTGCTGCAGCTCGCGTACGCGCCAAGCTGCCTTCGGGAGCCGAACTTCTCTTCTGCCAGCACCACGCTAACGAGCACGAGGCCAAGCTTGTTGAGCTCGCCGCCGTGCTGGAGGTTAGCGCCAGCTAGGTCCGCCGAAACTCACCCGTTCACAATGTGAGGTGTGGGCGCACTCATCGGTAATGCTGGACCGGTATGAGCGAGCAGAGCGCCAAGCCGTCGCGCCATCACATTTGGCGAATCACCAAGAGGACCGTAGTAAAAAGCTGGGACGATTCCATCTTTTCCGAGTCCGCGCAGGCGGGTTTCTGGTCGGCGCTTTCGACGCCGCCACTGCTGTTGGGAATGCTGGGCAGCTTGGCTTACGTCGCGCCGCTGTTCGGGCCGGACGCCCTGCCCAGCATCGAGAAGAGCGCTATTTCGGCGGCCCACAGCTTGTTCTCGTCCAGCGTGGTCAACGAGATCATCGAACCCACCGTCCGGGACATCACGGCGCATGCCCGCGGCGAGGTGGTCTCACTCGGCTTTTTGCTGTCGCTATGGGCGGGCTCGTCGGCGATCTCCTCGTTCGTCGACTCCGTGGTCGAGGCGCATGACCAGACACCGCTGCGCCACCCGGTGCGACAGCGCCTGTTCGCGCTGTTCCTCTACGTGGTGGGGCTGGTGTCCGCGGTCGTTGCCGCACCCGTACTGGTCGTGGGCCCGCGCACGGTGTCCGAACACATCCCGGACACCCTGGCCAACGTGCTGCGCTACGGCTACTACCCGGCGCTGGTCCTCGGGCTGATGACCGGGGTCGTCGTGTTGTACCGGGTGGCGCTGCCGGAACCACTGCCCACGCATCGGCTGGTCTTCGGCGCAGTCCTGGCTACCGCCGTGTTCGTGATCGCGACGCTGGGTCTGCGGGTCTACTTGCGGTGGATCACCAGCACCGGCTACACCTACGGCGCACTGTCCACGCCGATCGCGTTTCTGCTGTTCGCGTTCTTCGGCGGTTTCGCGATCATGATCGGCGCCGAACTCAATGCGGCGATCCAGGAAGAATTCCCCGCACCCCGGACACATGCCCACCGGCTGCGTAAATGGCTGTTGTCGCGTTCGCCCGCGCTGAAGAAGACCGCGGAAGCGTTATCGAATCCGGTGACGACGAATCCCGCGACCCAGGAACGCGACGTCACACCGGCAGAGCCACCGACCTGATCAGCCCTTCTTGAGCTGCTCGTAGATCTTCTTGCATTCCGGACAGACCGGAGAACCCGGCTTGGCCGCCTTCGTCACGGGAAAAACCTCACCGCACAACGCGACCACATGGCTACCCATAACCGCGCTCTCGGCGATCTTGTCCTTCTTGACGTAGTGGAAGTACTTGGGGGTGTCGCTGCCGGTCCCGTCGTCGACGCGTTCGTCGGTGTCGGTGCGCTCGATCGTCTGGGTCTGCATACCTCACATTGTGCCTGCCAAGGCGCCCCAACCGGAATCGGCCAGATGTGGGACAGTGGAGGAATGAAGCGCGGCCCGGATTTAGGGTTCGACGACAACGGCCGTCCGGTGCTCATTACCGCCGCCGAGCCGTCGTACGAAGAGCAGCATCGCGCGCGGGTCCGTAAGTACCTGACGATAATGTCGTTTCGCATTCCCGCGCTGATCCTGGCCGCCCTCGCCTACGGCGCCTGGCACAACGGACTGATCTCACTGCTGATCGTCGGGGCCTCGATACCGCTGCCGTGGATGGCCGTATTGATCGCCAACGATCGGCCACCCCGCCGCACGGACGAGCCCCGGCGGTTCGACGATGCCGCTCGGCGCACGCCATTGTTCCCGACGGCCGAGCGGCCGGCACTCGAGGCGCGGCGACCCCAGCAGCCGCAGCCGGGCTCGTCGGGCCGTGAGTACGACCCGGGTCCCGAGTACAACCCGGGTCGTACGTACGACGCCGGTTCCGGCTGACTGACCGCTGAGCGCACTTCTCAGGACATTCTCAGGTCGTCGGCACATTTCTGCACGTCAAAGCGTGTGAGATGACGCCCGCGTGGGAACTCTCAGTGCTGATCTGTCGTTGAACACCATGACAGTTACAAGCCAATCGGGAGGCCGCCATGGCGAATGCCATCACAGGCAGGATCGATACCAGCGATCTAGATGCTCAGAGCCCTGCTGCGGACCTCGTGCGCGTATATCTGAACGGCATCGGGAAGACGGCGTTGCTGACCGCCGCGGACGAAGTCGAACTGGCGAAGCGTATCGAGGCCGGGTTATATGCCGAGCATCTGCTCGCGACGCGCAAGCGCCTCGGCGAGAACCGTAAACGCGATCTAGCGGCCATCTCACGTGATGGGCAGGCGGCGCGTCGTCACCTGCTGGAGGCAAACCTGCGTCTGGTGGTGTCGCTGGCCAAGCGCTACACCGGTCGCGGGATGCCGTTGCTCGACCTGATTCAGGAGGGCAACCTCGGGCTGATCCGCGCGATGGAAAAGTTCGACTACGCAAAGGGATTCAAGTTCTCGACGTACGCGACGTGGTGGATCCGTCAGGCCATCACCCGGGGTATGGCCGACCAGAGCCGCACCATCCGGCTGCCCGTTCACCTCGTCGAGCAGGTCAACAAGCTGGCGCGCATCAAGCGCGAGATGCACCAGAACCTCGGCCGTGAGGCCACCGACGACGAGCTGGCCGCCGAATCGGGAATCCCGGTCGAGAAGATCAACGATCTGCTCGAGCACAGCCGCGACCCGGTAAGCCTGGACATGCCGGTCGGTTCCGAGGAAGAAGCGCCGCTGGGCGATTTCATCGAGGACGCCGAAGCGATGTCCGCGGAGAACGCGGTGATCGCCGAGCTGCTGCACACCGACATCCGCAGCGTGCTCGCCACTCTCGACGAGCGGGAGCATCAGGTGATCCGGTTGCGCTTCGGTCTGGACGACGGCCAGCCGCGGACGCTGGATCAGATCGGCAAGCTGTTCGGCCTATCTCGTGAGCGGGTCCGTCAGATCGAGCGCGACGTTATGGCGAAGCTCCGTAACGGCGAACGCGCCGATCGGCTGCGCTCGTACGCGAGTTGAGCGCCGGCCTCAGGCAGCCCACTCAGCCAGGTAGCAGGACAGTATGCCCGCCGCACACCCGCGGCGGGCATACTGCTTGCCTAGGGAGCGTTAAGCCCATTTCGGCAGCTGGCCAAGTAGACTCGGCGTCAATGGAGGGTGCTGAATGAACGACCTGGTTGATACCACCGAGATGTACCTGCGGACCATCTACGACCTCGAGGAAGAGGGCGTAACGCCGCTGCGCGCCAGGATCGCCGAGCGGCTCGACCAGAGCGGGCCGACCGTCAGCCAGACCGTCTCCCGAATGGAGCGGGACGGATTGCTCCACGTCGCCGGTGACCGGCACCTGGAGCTCACCGACAAGGGCCGGGCCCTGGCCATCGCCGTGATGCGCAAGCACCGCCTCGCCGAGCGACTGCTCGTCGACGTCATCGGCCTGCCGTGGGAAGAAGTGCACGCCGAGGCATGCCGGTGGGAACACGTGATGAGCGAGGACGTCGAGCGCCGGCTGGTGCAGGTGCTCGACAACCCGACCACTTCCCCGTTCGGCAACCCGATTCCTGGTTTGCTGGACCTGGGTGTGGGTTCGAATTCCGGCACCGACGACGTCAACCTGGTCCGGCTGACCGAGTTGCCGGCGGGTTCGCCGGTCGCGGTCGTCGTCCGTCAGCTCACCGAGCACGTTCAGGGCGACATCGATCTGATCGGCCGCCTCAAGGACGCCGGCGTCGTGCCCAATGCGCGGGTCACCGTCGAAACCGGTCCCGCTGGGGTCACCATCCTGATACCCGGGCATGAGAACGTCACCCTGCCGCACGAGATGGCGCACGCGGTCAAGGTCGAGAAGGTCTGACTCCCCTACCCCGCACGGCGGCCGAACACCCGCTGCGGCGGTAGCCGCACGCCGAGCCGCTTAGCCAGCCGATAGCCGGTCACCGCCAGGTCCCGAATCTGCTCCGGCCGCAGACCGGACTGCAACGCCGTATCCAGCATGCTCGCCATCCGGTGATCCGGATCGCAGCGCAGCGCGGCCTCCAGCGAAACGCCGGCCAGCGGGCCGTCGCCGCGGACATAGGCACTGAACGCGGTCAACACCAGCGCTTCGACGCGCCACGGCTGCGGCAGGGTGCGCGCCAGCGACGCCCACAACGCCTCAGCTTCGCCGGCCTTCTCGCCGACCGCCAGGGCGTACAACGTGTCGCGCACCTGCACGTCGTTCAGCGCGCAGCCCAGAACGGCCAGCTCGGCGTCGGACAGCGATTGCCCGCCCCCGACGTGGCCGGCCGCGGCCAGCGCGGCTTCCACATCGCGGCGACCGCAGCCCAGCGGATCGGCGCGATGCGCCTGTGCGCGGGTGGCCGCCTGCCGGGTAAGGACCCCGGCCAGCGCGGCACTTCGCGCCGGATCCTCGACGGCCACGACGGCCTGCAGGTCGGCGCGGCGCGGATAGAGCCGCCGGCCTTCCAGGACCGCCGCGGCGGCCAGCGGTGATGCCGACGGATCGTCGACCGTGCCGCTCGCGCCGCAGCCGTCCACGCAATGCCAATGCCCGCCGCGCGCCACCCGGTCCACCACATGCGCGGCCCACAGCTCAATGTTGTGCTCCACCAACGCTTCTGCGAGTGTCGCGCACAGGTGCCGGTATTCCTCATTGCACCGCGGACAGTGCGCGCCCTCCTCATCGATGATCACCACGATCACCGCCTCGGGCTCCGCCGCGGCGGCAACCTCGACAAGGTGCCCGACCCTCCCGGCGAGCTTCTCGCAGAGATCGACCCTGAGCACCGCGCCCAACTCGCCACCGTCCAACGACACCAAGACCAATGAATTCTCCGGAACGAAGCCGAGAACGGCGGGTAGCGCGGCGACCAGTGCTCCTGGGCGGTTCAGCTCAAAATCGGGCGAATGCGATGTCATGAGGCCTAACGCTGATGGCCGCCACCGTCAGAACGCGCTCGCGCAGGGCAATCGGGCTTTCCGTCTGTGGAGAAAGTCTCGACTGTGGGCTCTATCGTCTATCTCATGGGATCGATGCAGGAATACGACATGGTCGTGATCGGCTCGGGGCCCGGCGGACAGAAGGCCGCCATCGCCTCGGCCAAGCTCGGCAAATCGGTCGCGATCATCGAACGCGGCCAAATGCTGGGTGGCGTGTGCGTCCAAACCGGCACCATCCCGTCAAAGACGTTGCGCGAGGCGGTGCTCTACCTCACCGGGATGAGCCAACGCGAACTCTACGGCGCTAGCTACCGAGTCAAGGAGAAGATCACCCCGGCCGACCTGCTGGCCCGCACCCAGCACGTGATCGGCAAGGAAGTCGACGTGGTGCGCAATCAGCTGATGCGCAACCGGATCGACCTGCTGATCGGCCACGGGCGGTTCATCGACGCGCACACGATCGAGATCGAAGACCCCTCTCGACGCGAAAAGCTAACCGTCAGTGGCAAATACGTCGTGATCGCCACCGGCACCAGGCCGGCGCGGCCGTCCGGCGTCGAGTTCGACGAAGACCGAGTGCTCGACTCCGACGGGATCCTCGACCTCAAGACGCTGCCGACTTCGATGGTGGTGGTCGGCGCCGGCGTGATCGGCATCGAATACGCGTCGATGTTCGCCGCGCTGGGCACCAAGGTGACCGTCGTGGAAAAACGCGGCGACATGCTCGACTTCTGCGACCCCGAGGTCGTCGAGGCACTGAAGTTCCACCTGCGCGACTTGGCGGTCACGTTCCGGTTCGGTGAGGAGGTGACCGCCGTCGACGTCGGTTCGGCCGGCACCATCACCACCCTGGCCAGTGGCAAACAGATTCCCGCGGAGACGGTGATGTATTCCGCCGGACGGCAAGGTCAGACCGACCACCTCGATCTGCACCACGCCGACCTGGAGGCCGACAACCGCGGCCGGATTTTCGTTGACGATAACTTCGCGACCAAGGTGCCCCACATCTACGCCGTCGGCGACGTCATCGGCTTTCCCGCTTTGGCCGCGACCTCGATGGAGCAGGGCCGCCTGGCCGCCTACCACGCGTTCGGGGAGGCGTGCGATGGCATTACCGACCTGCAGCCGATCGGCATCTACTCGATTCCCGAAATCTCCTATGTCGGCGCCACCGAGTTGGAACTGACCAAGAACTCGGTCCCCTACGAGGTGGGCATGGCCCGCTACCGGGAGCTGGCCCGCGGCCAGATCGCCGGCGACTCCTACGGCATGCTCAAGCTGCTGGTGTCCACCGACGACCTCAAGCTGCTCGGGGTGCACATCTTCGGCACCAGTGCGACCGAGATGGTGCACATCGGGCAGGCCGTGATGGGGTGCGGCGGCACCGTCGAGTATCTGGTCGACGCGGTGTTCAACTACCCGACGTTCTCCGAGGCCTACAAGGTCGCCGCGCTCGACGTGATGAACAAAGTTCGCGCACTCAACCAGTTCCGTCGCTGACGGTCAGCAGGTGTCGTCCAAGTCGACCGGAACCGAATCGCCCGGACCGCCGGATTCGGCGCGGGCCAGTAGCTCGGCGATGTGTTCGTCGAACGGCGCGGAGTAGGACACGTTCTCGGCGCAGCCGCCGCGTTCGAGTCCGCCAATCAGCCCGACGACGGTGGTGCCGCTGACCCACGGCGCGCCGCTGGTGCCGCCGACCAGTCCTTGGCACACCAGTGCGGGAAATCCACCGTCGGTGACCGCGGTGTTGCCCTGACAGCCGATCGGCGATCCGCCGACGCCGCTCGGATACCCCACCACGGTGACGTGACTACTGGGCGGCGGAGCCGTACCCAGGGTCAGCGCCAGCCCGACATGCGACTCCACCGAACCGCCGTGCTGGCTGTTGACCCGCGCGATCGCGTAATCGGCGTGCGGATCTTTGCTGGCCACCCACCGTGGATCCAGGTAGACGTTGTCCGACGTCCAGAGATCCGGTGGCGCCCCGTCACCGGACAGACCCGGTACGAACGTGATCTGGGCAGCTCCGGCCAGGCAGTGCGCCGCGGTCAACACCAGGTTGCCGGTCGTTGAATGCACCACCGAGCCGGTGCACACGTGCTGGGTGCTGCCGTCCAGAAAGATTGCTCCCACCCGCCTGTCGGGGTCCACCGGACCCGCAACCGCGCCAGGCGCGGGCTGGCTCAGATGTTGTACGGGCGCGCTCGTTTTCGGTGCCGGTGTCGTGGTGGGCACCGACACATGCAGCACCGGGCGGCCGCACGACGCCAGTAACGTCGCGAGGCCGACAATCGGGCACAGCAGCAGCATCGGGACGCGCATCGCGTCCATCATGCCCGACCCCACGCGCGGAAGCGGAATTCGACGCATCGCGCTGCGACACCTAGATTTGCTGGCAGATCCGCTGCCGCCAGAATTGTTCCGTCTGGATTACGTTCGGGCGTCATCCCGTTTCGATTATCAGTGCCTGTCGATTCGGGGGACACTGGTTAGGGCACCCTGGAAAGACCCCCGAGAGGAGGTAAACCCGATGTCCGACGAACACAAGGACGACGATCTCTACTACCAGCCTGGGCAACCCGGCATGTACGAGCTGGAGTTCCCGGCGCCGCAGTTGGTGACATCGGACGGCCGCGGACCGGTGCTGGTGCACGCTTTGGAGGGCTTCTCGGACGCCGGCCATGCGATTCGGCTGGCCGCGACCCACCTGAAGGCCGCCCTGGACACCGAGCTGGTCGCGTCGTTCGCGATCGACGAATTGCTGGACTACCGCTCGCGGCGGCCGCTGATGACCTTCAAGACCGATCACTTCACCAACTACGACGACCCGGAGCTGACCCTGTACGCGCTGCGCGACAGCGTCGGTAACCCGTTTCTGCTGCTGGCCGGCATGGAACCGGATCTCAAATGGGAGCGATTCATCACCGCGGTCCGACTGCTCGCCGAGCGGCTCGGGGTGCGCCAAACGATCGGCCTGGGCACCGTTCCGATGGCGGTTCCGCACACCCGGCCCATCACGCTGACCGCGCACTCCAACAACCGCGAGCTGATCACCGATTTCCAACCGTGGATCTCGGAGATCCAGGTCCCCGGCAGCGCGTCCAACCTGCTCGAATACCGGATGGCTCAGCACGGGCATGAGGTGGTCGGGTTCACCGTGCACGTGCCGCACTACCTGACGCAGACCGACTACCCCGCCGCCGCCCAGGCGCTGCTCGAGCAGGTCGCGAAGACCGGGTCGCTGGAGCTGCCGCTGTCTGCGCTGACCGACGCTGCGGCAGAGATCCGGGGCAAGATCGACGAGCAGGTCGAGGCGAGTGCCGAAGTGGCTCAGGTGGTGGCCGCACTCGAGCGCCAGTACGATGCCTTCATCGACGCTCAGGAGAACAGGTCGTTGCTGACGCGCGACGAGGACCTGCCTAGCGGCGACGAGCTTGGTGCCGAGTTCGAGCGATTCCTAGCCCAGCAGGCGGAAAAGAAGCGCGACGACGACGACCCGGCTTAAACGCCCGAGCCGGCTGCGAGAACAAGGGTGGCGAGATGACTGAGCGCAAGCGCAAGAGCAATCTCCGCCCGGTGCGCGAGGTGACCGCCCCCACGCTCGAGTTCCGCACCATCCACGGCTACAAGCGGGCGTTCCGGATCGCCGGATCCGGGCCGGCGATTCTGCTGATCCACGGCATCGGCGACAACTCCACGACCTGGAATACCGTTCAGGCCAAGCTCGCTCAGCGGTACACGGTGATCGCTCCCGATCTGCTGGGGCACGGTCGGTCCGACAAGCCGCGGGCCGACTACTCGGTGGCGGGCTACGCCAACGGGATGCGCGACCTGCTGTCCGTGCTCGACATCGAGCGCGTGACCATCGTGGGTCATTCGCTCGGCGGCGGGGTGGCGATGCAATTCGCCTACCAGTTCCCGCACTTGGTCGAACGGCTCATCCTGGTCGCCGCGGGCGGTGTCACGAAGGACGTCAACGTCGCGTTCCGCTTGGCCTCGTTGCCGATGGGCAGCGAGGCGTTGGCGTTGCTGCGGCTGCCGATGGTGCTGCCGGCAGTGCAGCTGGCGGGACGAGTTGCCGGCCTCGCGATCGGATCGACCGGCCTGGGCCGCGATCTGCCGAACGTGCTGCGCATATTGGATGACCTGCCGGAACCGACGGCGTCATCGGCATTCAGCCGGACCTTGCGGGCAGTGGTCGACTGGCGCGGGCAGATCGTCACGTTCCTGGACCGATGTTATTTGACCGAGGCCATCCCGGTGCAGATCGTCTGGGGCACCAAGGATGTGGTGGTCCCCGTCCGGCACGCATGGATGGCGCACGCCGCGATGCCCGGCTCGCGCCTGGAGATCTTCGAAGGCTCCGGCCACTTTCCCTTCCACGACGACCCGGCTCGCTTCATCGACGTTGTCCAGCGCTTCATCGACACCACCGGGGCCGCCGAATACGATCAGGGCGCGCTTCGGGGGTTGCTGCGCGCCGGTCGCGGCGATCGCACCGTCACCGGCGCGGCCGACACCCGGGTCGCGGTGCTCAACGCGATGGGTTCCGACGAGCGCAGCGCCACCTGATAATTGCTTTGACCCGGCCCGTACAGTCGGGCCATGGGGATCGATGTGACGGTGTTGCGTGTCTTCACCGACCAAGACGGCAAGTTCGGCAATCCACTGGGCGTGGTCGACGCCACACAGGTTGACCCTGCTGATCGCCAGCAGCTGGCAGCCCAATTGGGTTACAGCGAAACGGTATTCGTCGATCTTCCGGTCGCCGGCTCAACCACCGCGCAGGTCGCGATCTACACCCCGCGCATCGAAATCACGTTCGCCGGGCACCCCTGTGTTGGCGCGTCGTGGTGGCTGCGGGCGAACGGTACGCCGATCAACACGCTGCAGGTGCCGGCCGGCATCGTGCAGGTGCACTACGCGGGTGACCTGGTGGGCGTCAGCGCCCGCTCGGGCTGGGCTCCCGAGTTCGCGGTACACGAATTCGATTCCGTCGACCAACTTCTCGCGGCCGACCCAGTCGATTTTCCCGACGACACCGCGCATTACCTATGGTCCTGGATCGATGAGCCCGCCGGAACGCTGCGTTCCCGGATGTTCGCCGCGAATCTCGGTGTGCCCGAAGACGAAGCGACCGGCTCCGCGGCGATGCGGATTACCGACCAGCTCAGCCGCAACCTGAGCATCACCCAGGGCAGGGGATCGATGCTGGAAACTGTCTGGAGTCCGGAGGGTTGGGTCCGGGTGGCCGGCCGCGTCGTCAACGACGGTGTGACACAGCTGGACTGAGCGATAATCCCGGCGCGCCGAAGCCGAGAGGAATTCAGGACTGTCGCTGCAACACCGCGGCGAGATGATGCTGCAGGGGTTGCCCGACCGCACCCATCTGCACCGAGTACGAAAGCTGGTCGCCGTAGATGCGGATGGAACGACCAAGCGCGGAAACCTCTTTGGCGGTCGGCGTCAACCCGACCGACGTGGTGGCCAGCTCGATGTCGATGACATCGCCGGTCACCTTGTAGGAGCCGACCTCGATTTCGGTAACGCCGCTGGGGTGTGCCAGAACCAGCTCGACGTGGCCGGGTTCCGGCACCCGAAGGTAACCGGTCTCGGCGTGCAGCGGTTTGCCGTCAGCTACCGCTTTGGTCTTCTGCGTGTAGGCCAGGAACGGCTTGCCCACATGGGAAAACACAACTTCCTCGAGATACTCGAAGGGCTGGATTGTCGGGTATTCCCCCGCACCACGACCGGCCCAGGTGCCGAGCAGCGGCGCGAGCGCCTCGAGGTCGGGATGCAAGTCGCCAGGCATACGGGTCAGCTCGGTGTCGCTACTTTGCGATGCTTGCGAAGCGCCGCGATCTCGCGTTCGAAATCGTCGGCCGAAGAAAACGACCGGTATACCGACGCGAAGCGCAGGTACGCCACCTCGTCCAGGTCACGCAGCGGCCCGAGGATCGCCAGGCCCACCTCGTGACTGGGAATCTCCGGCGAGCCGGCGGCACGCACGGTGTCTTCCACCTGCTGGGCCAACAGATTCAGCGCGTCCTCGTCCACCTGACGGCCCTGGCACGCGCGGCGCACCCCTTTGACGACCTTTTCGCGGCTGAACGGCTCGGTGACTCCGCTGCGCTTGACCACGGCCAGGACCGCGGTTTCTACCGTGGTGAAACGGCGGCCGCACTCCGGGCAGGACCGACGGCGCCGAATGGCTTGGCCTTCATCGGTTTCCCGCGAGTCAATTACCCGCGAATCGGGATGGCGGCAGAACGGACAATGCATGACCGCTCCTTCGCTGTGCCGGCATCTCGCAGAACACTCCGAGCGTACCCGTGCGCTCCCCCGCCGGGCTAATGTAGCCGCGACACGTGCGCTGCTACCGGCGCGAGAACTGAACAGCGTTGGCGTAGAAAGGTTTTCGTACTACGCCGCGGCGCGCTCAGCCGACCGGCGCGATCAGGGTCTGGCCGGCGGCCAGTGACGGCGAGTTCAGGTTGTTGAGTTCGCGGATACGGTCGGCGACCTGGCGGGCCGGCGCTGCGGGCGCCACCCGATGTGCGACGTCCTGGAGGGATTCGCCCGGCTCGACCTGCACGACGGACAGCCTGTCCGGCACGGGAGCGGCCGCAGCGGCGGAGTCGCCGTTGGCGATCTGACCGAGATTCGCGACCAGGCCCAGCCAGAGCGTGATGATCCCAGCCATCAGGGCCAGGCCCAACGTCGTCCCCAGCGTGGCCGGACGCCGGCGATGCGGCGCGGCCGACATCGCGACGCCGGTACCGCGGTAGCGCATCGGGGCGCCGGCCGGCCGCGACTGCACGGACCGGCGCGACCGCAGCGCGCGTTCCTGGTCGTAGTGAGGCCGCGCGAGGAGCCGATCGCTCGGGCGCCGCACGTTACCGGTCCGTGGTGAGACTGTCTGCATGAGCGTCATGTGCGTTCCTCCGGTCAACTAATCCTCGCTCGTGTGTTCGACACTATCGCTCGTGTGTTCGAAATCCGAACATTTGAGCGAAGCGTGTCGCACGAGCAAAACGCTAGACCACGCCACCGACAGGACTGCCCGGGTTGCTAGTACTGTCATGCCGCGCGAATACCCGATCTCCTCGAAAGTTACACACTTGTGATTCGCCAGTTCTAGGGACTTTGGGGCCAGTCCTAGGGCCTTTAGGCCTGAGTCCGCCGGATCGCGACACGCGAGTCGAACACATGTTTGATTCTTGGTTCCAAGGGGGCTACATTCAGTGCCATGGGCGACAGGAACGACACCTCAGCCACCGGCTCCGACACCAGGTTGCATTCCGTGGATTCATCGCTTACCCAGCGGCAACGCACCATCTTGAACGTCATCCGGGAGTCGGTGGCCACCCGCGGATATCCGCCGAGCATCAGGGAGATCGGCGACGCCGTGGGCCTGACGTCGACGTCCTCGGTGGCTCACCAACTACGCACCCTCGAACGCAAGGGATTCCTGCGCCGCGACCCGAACCGCCCCCGGGCCGTCGATGTTCGCGGCGCCGACGACGTCATGGCGGCCGCGCCGGCCACCGAGGTCGCCGGATCCGACGCGTTGCCGGAACCCACGTACGTCCCCGTGCTCGGGCGCATCGCGGCCGGTGGACCGATCCTGGCCGAAGAAGCCGTCGAGGACATCTTCCCGCTCCCCCGCGAGTTGGTCGGCGAAGGCACGCTCTTTCTGCTCAAGGTGGTCGGCGACTCGATGGTCGAGGCCGCGATCTGCGACGGCGACTGGGTCGTGGTGCGGCAGCAGAACGTCGCCGACAACGGCGACATCGTCGCCGCCATGCTCGACGGGGAGGCCACCGTCAAGACGTTCAAGCGCGCGGGTGGTCAGGTGTGGCTGATGCCGCACAACCCGGCGTTCGATCCCATCCCCGGCAACGACGCGACCGTGCTCGGCAAGGTCGTCACGGTGATCCGCAAGGTCTAGCGCCGCGGGGTCCGCCGTCTAGTCGGCCTTGATGAAGCCATTGACCAGCGCGGCTTCCTCGCTGGACAAGAAGACTTCGGCGAGCGTGTCGTGGTAGAGGTCACTGTCCGGGGTGTAGTACAGGCCGAAGCGAGCGCTCGCCTTGATCGGATAACCGTCGGGTATCTGATACGGGTCGTCCAGCGGCAGGTGGATCGTCGGACGCCCGGCCGGGCCTAGTGCCCCGAGGGCGGCCGCCGGCTCGAAGTCAGACTCGTCGTCAGCATCCGCTGCTGCGTGCCGTCCGCCTCTCGGCGCGGCGACGAGAGGCGGCGGCGTGTGCGGCACGGCGACATCGGGATACTCGGGCTCCGCCGCGCCGTCGACATAGGCGTCGTCCGCATAGGAGCCATCGGGGTGAGCGGCGTCCGGCGGGGCATGCGGCACGGCCATGTCGGGAGAGGCCGCCTCCGCATCGTCGACACCCGGATAGCCCGCCTCCGCATACGCGGCGTCTTCCTCGGCGGCGTCTGGGTAGGCGGCCAGCGGGACGCCGGCATCGGTGTATTCAGCGTCCGGATCAGCGCGCTCCGGCACCTCGACACCATCCGGGTAGGCGGTTTCGGGAACCTCATCGCCATAGCCGGCCCCGGTGAGATCGTCCGCCGACACCACGGGGAGGGAATCGGTGTCGACCGCGTCGGGATCTTGGTCGTCGACCCCTAACTGATCCCACTCCTCCTCGGATACGGATTCGTCGTGGTACCCGGCCGCGGGTGCGGCGTCTTCGTCCAGTTCGGCCGTTTCGGGCGAATGCGGCCACCTGGCTCGCGGGACGTCGTCGGCGCCGTGGTACTCCGGTGCGTGCACGTCGCCGTAGGACAAGTGCTCGGTCGAGGCGTCGGCGTAATCGGGTCCCCAGTGCGGCTCACCCGAGTCGTCGTAACCGCCGACGTCGACGTCGCGATCGAGGTTGTAGGGCACGGCATTGCGCTCGGCGCGATGCCGGCGCCACCGCAACGCCACGAATACCGCCAGCAGCACCAGAACCAGCAGCGGGACCAGGGCGAACAGATACCACCAGCTCCAGGTGGTCCAGGTCTTGGCGTGCGGCGGCATTGCCGAACCGCTCGGCTGGTTCTGTCCCGACACCTGCAAGCCGGACAACAACGGAGCCAGGTTCGCCGGATCGGTGGAGAAGGTGTTCTTTGCGCGGTTCCACGAGATCTTGCCGCCGGTGAACTTCTGCGAGATCACGTCGCCGTCGACGGTCTGATCGCCGACCGGGGCACCCAGCTTTCCGGTGGGACCCCGCAGCTTGTCCCAGGCGGCCTTCATCGCCCCGCGCACGACGAAGGCGCCATGGTCCGAGCTCCAGAAGATCACCGGCTTGTCGGCTGCCGAGAAGGTGGCGATCCGGCTGTTGGGGCTGACGCCGCCGTCGGACTCGTTGGCGATCGGGAAACCCAGATCGCTGCTGACCGGGCCACCCACCGACTCGTACTTCGCCAGAATGTCGCTTTCGAGGGCGTTCGCGCCGCTCGCCGGGCTGAAGAACACCTTGCCGCCGGCGAAGTTCTGGGCGATGCCGTCGCCGCCGATCGGATACTGGCCGCCCTGCTTGGCGCCCAGCGGGCCGTTCACGCCGCCGGCCGCGCGCCAGGCCATGTTGATGGCCGCGGCGGGATCGATCGCTACCTGCAGGCCCTTCAGCTGGTCGGCCAATCCCCCTGGCTCAGTGGTGAATTCCTTGGTTTTGCGGTTCCAGGAGATCTGGCCGCCGCCGAACTTCTGCGAGGACACCTCGCCGTCGTAGGTCTCATCGGAGACCGGGGCGCCGAGTACACCGCCCGAGCTACCGAGTTTGTCCCACGCGGCGTTCAGGGCGCCGCGCACGACGAACGCGCCATGATCGGGGGTCCAGAAAATCACCGGTTTGTCGCTGGCCGAGAACGTCGCCACGCGGCTGTCGGGGCCTGCCAGTCCGGGCACCTCGTTGATGGTCGGAAATCCCAGATCGCTACCGGCCGGGCCGCCGAGCATGTCGTACTTTTCCAGGATCGGCCCGTACACGAATTTCGCACCGGTGGCCGTGGTGAAGAAGAACTTGCCGCCGTCGAAGTCGCACGCGAAGCCGTCGGCCACGGGGTAGACGTCGCCCTTGCGCGGGCCGAGCGGTGAGGTGTCGCCGCCGGCCTTGTCCCACGCGGCCATGATCGCTGCTTCGGCGTCGCCGATCGGAGAAGCTGAGGCGGTAGGTGCCATCAGCACGACGGCCAACGCTGTGGTCGCCACGCTGATCAGCGCCCGCCCGGCGAGCGTGCGCAATTGACCTCTCTTCCCGTTCACCAAGCCTCCCAGCCGACGGATATGCCCTTATGTATGGCCATGCCCGTGCCCTGCGGCCCCTGCGAGCGTTTGGTACCCCGAACGCGGGTTACGAACCCACCAGGGTTCGCATTGTCGCCGGGCTCGCATAACTTTGCTCTAGTGAACAAGAAATGCGAAGGCAATTCGCGAATATTACGAGAACGGATACCGCTCCGATGTCGAAATGACGCGGGACGACGATCGTGTCGCGACCAATCGTGCCTTCGTACCCGCCGCGGGCGAGTGATTACGCGCTCCACGAAGCCGAAACACATGCGCTGACGGTACGCGACGCCATCAGTTCGCCGGCTATCCGCACGAGCATAAAAGCAATTCATGGGCATCAACCATTTTGCCGCACACCCGGGCAACCAGAGCGTAAGCGGACCAATTGTGCTCGTCCGTGTCACCATCCGCGCGCGCTTCGCACGTCCGTCCGCGAATCGTTGTTGCGTGGCAGCAGGATTGGTTCACCACCGCCGACGCCGGCCGACGGGGTTGGGGACACGCGGCTAAACCCCGAGGCCGCGCCCGATGATCTCCTTCATGATCTCGGTGGTACCGCCATAGATCGTCTGCACCCGGGCGTCGAGATAGGAACGCGCGACTGGGTATTCGCGCATGTAACCGTACCCGCCGTGCAGCTGCAGACAACGATCGATCAGGTGCACCTGCTTTTCGGTGGAGTACCACTTGGCCATTGCCGCTTGCTCGGCCGTCAGCTTCTTGTCCAGATGCAGCCGGAGGAACTCGTCTACCATGATGCGCACCACGGTGGCCTCGGTCGCCAGCTCGGCCAGCACGAACCGACTGTTCTGGAAACTGCCGATCGGCTTGCCAAAGGCTTTGCGCTCCTTGGTGTATTGCACTGTTTGCTCGAGCACCTGCTGCATCGCCGCGACCGCCATGACGGCGATCGAGATACGTTCCTGCGGCAGGTTCTGCATCAGGTAGATGAAGCCCTTGCCCTCATCGCCCAGCAGGTTTTCGGCCGGAACCTTGACGTCGGTGAACGACAACTCCGCCGTGTCCTGCGCGTCCAGTCCGATCTTGTCCAGATGTCGGCCGCGCTCAAAGCCTTCCATGCCGCGTTCGACGACGAGCAGCGAAAAGCCCTGCGAGCCCTTCTCGGGATCGGTCTGGGCCACCACGATCACCAGGTCGGCGTTGATTCCGTTGGTGATGAACGTTTTTGCGCCGTTGAGCACATAGTGATCGTCCTGCTTGACCGCACGAGTCTTGATGCCCTGCAAATCACTACCGGTTCCCGGCTCGGTCATGGCGATCGCGGTGATCAGTTCCCCGGTGCAGAACTTGGGCAACCAGCGTTGCTTCTGCTCTTCGTTAGCCAGCTCCAGCAAATACGGCGCGACGATGTCGTTGTGCAGTCCGAAGCCGATCCCGCTGTAACGCCCGGCGGTGGTTTCCTCGGTGATGATCGTGTTGTAGCGGAAGTCGGCATTGCCGCCGCCGCCATACTCTTCGGGCACCGCCATGCCGAGGAATCCCTGCTTGCCGGCCTCGAGCCAGACACCGCGGTCGACGATTTTCGCCTTCTCCCACTCGTCGTGGTACGGCGCGACATGCCGCTCGAGAAAGGCCCGGTAGGACTCGCGGAACAATTCGTGCTCGGGTTCAAACAGTGTGCGCTGGTACCTGATTGCGCTGCTCATGGATAACCTCCGGCCAACGGGAACTCTGCCGCCCAACATATACCAACCAGACGGTTGGTCGGCAGCTGGCCCCGGGCCGCCCTAGCGGCACCTCGCAGCTAAGAGACCTCGTCGCCCGCGGCCGCGAATTGCCGCAGGCTCGCGGCCAGCGCCTCCGGAACCCGTGCCTTGATCCGGGTGCCCTCCGGGTGGTGCTCGGCCTGCTGGACGCGACCGTCGGCGTGCATGCGCGCCACCAGGTCGCCACGGTCGTAGGGAATTACCACGTCGACGGCGGTGTCGACGGGGGCAGCGAGCTCGGCCATCCGCCGGCGCAGCGCGTCGATGCCCTCGCCGGTGTGCGCGGAGACGAACACCGCACCGGGCAGCCCATGCCGGAGCTTGGCCACCATCAAATCGCTTGCGGCGTCGATCTTGTTCACCACCAGAAGCTCCTGCGGCGCATCGCCGTGGTGGTCGGAGATCACTTCGGAGACCACCTGGCGCACCGCATTGATCTGGGCCATCGGGTTGACGTCGGAGCCATCCACGACATGCACCAGCAGATCGGCGTCGACGACCTCCTCCAGTGTCGAGCGGAATGCCTCGACCAGCTGGGTGGGCAGGTGGCGCACGAAGCCGACGGTATCGGTGAGCACGAATGGCCGGCCGTCGTCGAACTCGGCGCGACGGGTGGTGGGCTCCAGGGTGGCGAACAGCGCGTCCTGCACCAGCACCCCGGCCCCGGTGAGCGCATTGAGCAGGCTGGACTTGCCGGCGTTGGTGTAGCCGACGATCGCGATGGACGGCAAGGCGGCGTGCAGCCGGCGACTGCGCTGGGTGTCGCGGGCCTGCTTCATGTCCTTGATCTCGCGGCGCAGCTTGGACATCCGCTCGCGGATGCGGCGCCGGTCGGTCTCGATCTTGGTCTCACCGGGACCACGCAGGCCCACGCCTCCGCCGCTGCCGCCGGCGCGGCCACCGGCCTGCCGGGACATCGACTCACCCCAGCCGCGCAGCCGCGGCAGCATGTACTCCATCTGGGCCAGCGACACCTGCGCCTTGCCCTCGCGGCTGGTGGCGTGCTGGGCGAAGATGTCGAGGATCAGCGCGGTGCGGTCGATGACCTTGACCTTGACGGCCTTCTCCAGCGCGGTCAGTTGCGCCGGCGACAGCTCGCCGTCGCAGATGACGGTGTCGGCGCCGGTCGCCAGGACCACCTCGCGCAACTCCTGCGCCTTGCCCGAGCCGATGTAGGTCGACGGGTCGGGCTTGTCGCGGCGCTGGATGAGGCCTTCGAGCACCTGCGAACCGGCGGTTTCGGCCAGGGCTGCCAGCTCGGCCAGGCTCGCCTGGTTATCGGCCGCGCTGCCCTCGGTCCACACCCCCACCAGCACGACGCGTTCCAGACGCAGCTGCCGGTATTCGACTTCGGAGATGTCGGCGAGTTCGGTCGACAGCCCGGCGACGCGGCGCAGGGCCGTTCGGTCTTCGAGGGCCAGCTCGCCGACGCTGGGCTCGGAAACGTGATGGCCGACCGGCTGGTCGTGGTACGGAGTTTCGGGATGTGTCATAGGCAATTAGCAATAGTGCACGCCAAATCCGCGGCGTGCATCCGAATTATTGGGCGTGCCACCAATCCTCGCTCACTTCGCCATGTGCCACCAGCACCGACGGCCCGCGCAGGTAGCTGGTGGCATCGGTGATGGTGACGACGACGTCGCCGCCGGGTATGCGGACCGTCAGCGTGCCGGTGTCGGCCCCGGCGTCGGCCAGCGCGGCCACCGCGGCCGCGACCGTTCCGGTTCCGCACGAGCGGGTTTCGCCCACCCCGCGCTCGTGGACCCGCATCCGCACCACGCCATCGACGGCCGCGGTGAGCACTTCGACGTTGACGCCTTCCGGGAACTGCGCGCGGTCGAAGTGCACGGGCGCACCGACATCCAGCGCGGCGAGCTCGTCGCCGCTCAGCTGTGGGTCGACGCACGCCAGGTGCGGATTGCCGACGTCGATCGCCAGCCCGCGCAAACGCCTGCCACCGACCACCGCCTCCCCCGTTCCCAGCCGGTTCGCCTTGCCCATGTCAACGGTGATGTCGGCGTTGGTGGCGTCGGCATGGTGCAGGGTGACCATCCGCGCCCCCGCCAGCGACCCGACGACGAACTCGTCGCGGGACTCGCACCCGCTGACGCGCAGGTAATGCGCGAACACCCGCACGCCGTTGCCGCACATTTGCGCGGTGGACCCGTCGGCGTTGCGGTAGTCCATGTACCAGTCGTTCGCGGCGACACCGTCGGGCAGTCGATCGAGCACGCCGACCGCCAGGGCGGCACCCGCGGTGGTAATCCGCAGCACCCCGTCGGCACCCAATCCGCGGCGCCGGTCGCACAGTGCAGCCACCCGCCCCGCCGTGAGCGGCAGCGCGGCGTCCACGTCGGGCAGCACCACGAAGTCGTTCTGGGTGCCGTGGCCCTTGGCAAAGATCATGTGCGCCGCTCTCCTCCGCAAGCGGGAGGGGCCCCCACCTCATCGCTTCGCTCTGCATCGTCGCCGGCGCGGATCACCTGTTCAGGGTACGTGCCGCCACGCCCGCAGGGTGTCCGCGACGATGCGGGCGCGGTCGGACTCGGTCGCGGCGCCCACGTCGACCCAGTGCACCCGGTGGTCGCGGCGAAACCACGACCGTTGCCGTCGCACATAGCGCCGGGTGCCGAAGTACGTCTGCTCCTGCGCGTCACGCAAAGCTTCCGGGCCGTCGGCGTCAAGAGCGGCAAGCACCTGCGCGTAGCCGAGGGCGCGCGATGCGGTGACGCCGTCGCACAAACCCTCGAGCAGCAGCGCGCGGACCTCGTCGACCAGGCCGTGCTCGAACATGGTGTCGGTGCGGCGAGCCAATCTCTCGTCGAGAATCGTTGTGTCACAGTCTAATCCGACGATAGCGGTGCCCCAGCGTGGAACACCGATGCGGGGCGCGGACGCGGCGAACGGCTGGCCGGTGAGCTCGCCCACCTCGAGCGCACGCACCGTGCGGCGGCCATCGGTGGGCAGGATCGCGGCGGCGGCGGCCGGGTCGCGGCGGGCCAGCTCGGCGTGCAGCTCGTCCACCCCCACCTCGGCGAGGCGCTGCTCCCAGTGCGCCCGCACCGCTGGATCGGTCGCCGGAAACGACCAGCCGTCGAGCAGCGACTGGACGTAAAGCATCGACCCGCCCACGATCACCGGCACCGCGCCCCGGGCCGCGATCGCCTCGATATCGGCGGCGGCGTCCCGCTGATAACGGGCGACGGCCGCGGTCTGCGCGACGTTCAGGACGTCGAGCTGGTGATGCGGGATGCCGCGGCGCGCTTCGACGGGCAGCTTGGCGGTCCCGATGTCCATGCCGCGGTAGAGCTGCATGGCGTCGGCGTTGACGATTTCCGCGCCCACCTCGCCGCTGAGTTGCTCGACGACGTCGAGGGCCAGCTGCGACTTGCCGGTCCCGGTGGGCCCGATAATCGCCACTGGCCTCATGGCTGCCAGGCTCCGGCGAAGTACCCCACACCGTAGGGCGCTCCCCGATACAGCTCCTTGGCCGCACGCGGGCCCGGCTCGGCCAGTCCGGCCAGCACCTGGAAGGCGACCCGTCCGAGGATCTGCTCCGGCAGCCGGGTCAGGGTGTCGGTGTCGCCGTTCGCCAGGGCGTCGTCGAAGGCGAGCTGCGCATCGACGCTGCCGGGGTCATAACCGCCGGGCGCGCCTGGTGTCAGGGTGTTCGCGCCATCGGCCACGACCAGCACACCGATCGGATCGGGCGCTTGGTCGATCTCGGCGCGCAGCTGCCTGCCCAGCCCCAGTGCGGTGTCGACGTCATGGTCGTCGCGGTAGACGCGGACCTGCGCGCTGGCCTCGGGCCGGGCCTGGCCACGCAGCCAGCCGGCGATCAACGCGCAGAGCGAGAAGTCGGCCACCGGCTCGGAGCGCTCGTCGCCCTGGGGCGAGAGCCGGACCCGCACGTCGGCGCCGTAGCCAGCAAAGCTGCCGACCCCGTTGGGGCCCAGGACATCGTCGGCGCCGGCCGTTCCGATCACGACCCACCGCGACGGCAGCAGGGCGACCGCGGCCAATACCGCGGTGGTCAGATCGGCCACCTCGGCGGCCGCTGCCCCGATGAGCTCAGGAACAAGCACCGGCGTGGAGGGAACGATGGCGATGGCGCTCAGCACGCCACCAAACTAACCGACGGGTCGACGCCCGCTAGGCCAACAGGCCAGTCGGTCCGGCCGTGACGGTCAGCTGCACTCCGCCTCAGCGAGCCGGATCTCCCCCGACTTCCGCAGTGCCTTTTTCGCCAGTCTCTCCGCGACTTTGCTCGACATGATCGCGGCCTCGCCGCGGGCCAGTGCCACGGTCGCGACGACCACCACCACCACGCCGACGGCGAGTGCGACCTTCGCCGGCCCGGTGCCTTCCAAGTACTCACCGAGCACGGCGATGCCAAGGATCGAACCGACCACCGGCTTGGCCACGACGGAGGTCGGTAGTGAGGCGGTCAGCGGGCCGGCTCGGAACGACGACTGCTGAAAGATCATGCCGGCCAGCGCGGCGGCTATCCACGCGTAGAACTCCGGCGCCAGCAGCAACGCGCCGACGCCGTGTCCGACGACCTCGACAACGGCTTTGGTCAACACCGCGAACAGCGCCAACGACGAGCCGGCGACGATGGCCAGCAGCACCGCGGCCACCGAGCCAGACCAGATCCGGGCGCCCAGCACGCAGAACACCAGCGCCGGGCCCATCACCAGGGCTACCACCACCCAAGTTCCCACCGACCCGCGCGACGCTCCGGGATCCGGATCGCCGACGATGACCACCACAGCCAATGCGGCGGCCAGCAGCAATGCCCAGGTCCATTCCCAGCGGGCGACCGGGCGCCGGGTCATCCGCGCGTAGATCGGCAGCGCAAACAGCAGCGCCGTCACCTGCAGCGCCGTGACCAGCATCACAGAGCCCATTGTCAGCGCGGCGGCCTGCAGCGCGTAATTGGCGATGGCTCCACCCGCTCCCAGCCACCACTTCGAATCGCGCACCGACATCCGGAAGAGCTCGAAATGGCCCACCGGTTTGTCCGTGATCTCCTGCGCTGAACGCTGACGGACCACATTTCCCAGTGCCGACGCGAACGCTGCGAGCAATGCGAGAAAAACCGCGATATCTGTTTTGTGCATCTGCGACCTCCTCCCCCGGTGCGCGGCCACGTGGGCCCATCATCTGCTGCGGGTATTCACTACCCGTTTCGGAACCGTTTCCGTTGTGTGCGCTATGAAATTATCGGCGCTACCTCGAAAAGAAACGGGCCTGCGTAATAAGTAGTTCACGAACCTTTGTACAGCCTGTGGCACGGCTGTGGATGGCTGCAGACGCCCGGGCAGGACCGAAGAACTCGCCCCCAATGGTGTCGCAGCCGGACGACCGGCCGCCGCCGCGGCTTGCGCGGCGACAACGATCGTGGCCGCCGCATCGCGGGCCAAAGCCGCTGCCGCTCCGACCGCACCTCCGCTTCTTGACGTGCCCCCTCTAGCCCCACAAGTACCAACAACACCAATTGACTTTTACGGTACCGGGCGCTGCGACGTCGCCCTACACCCCCAGCAACGGTGGAATTGAACTGTTATCCGGGCCGGATGCGCGCAGCTACGCCGGTTGCTCGACGGCGCCACCGAGCGCCGCGTCGATGCGCTTACCGGTCGCGACGGCATCGACGCGCGCGAGCTCGGCGGTGGCCGCCGCTACCACCAACACGGCCGCGATCAGGGCGACCATTCCGCCGCGGCCGGTATTCAGCGTCTCGCCGAGGACGACGACACCCAGCAACGCCGCCACCACCGGCTGGGACACCTGCAGGGTCGGCATGGACGCCGTCAGCGCGCCGGCCCGAAACGCCGACTGCTCCCACGCGAAACCGCCGAACGCGACCAGCAGCCAGGCATACAGCTCGGGGCTGGTGAAGACCGCCCATCCGCCTTCGCCGAGCCGATGGACGACACCCTTGGTGAGCACCGCGAAGATCCCCCACAGCGCACCGGAGACGAAGGCGAACAGCACGGCGGCCAGCGCGCCGCCCCAGATGCGGGCGGCCACGATGGACCCGACCAGTAGCGGCCCCAGCACCGCCGCCACGTAGGCCCAGGTCTGAAGTGAGGCGTTCGCATGACCGGCCCGCGGGTTGCCGACCGTGACGATCACGGTCACCGCGGCCGTCAGCACGAGAGCCCAGATCCACTCCCGGCTGCTCACCAGGCGCTGGGCCAGTTTCGCGCTGATCGGCAGCGCGAATAGCAGCGAAAGCACCAGCAACGCCTGCACGAGCAGCACCGAACCCTGGTCCAGCGCCGCAGCCTGCAGCGCGATGCTGCCGGTCAGGATCAGCACGCCCCATCGCCACCGCTGATTGCGGGCCAGCTTGGCGAACAGCTGCGGCAGGCCCAGCGATGTGTCGGTAATCCGGTGCGTCGCGCGTTGCTGCAGGACGTCGCCGATCGCGACGCACAGCGCGGAACTCAACGCGAGCAACGCGGCGACATCGACCTTGTCCATATGCGGGTTCTTTCCGAAGTCGAGAGCGGTTACGAGTAAAGATGCTGCGTGCACCACTGTTTCGCAACGTGCCGTCCGGACGGCGACGATCAGGTTGCGGCATACAGCAAGTCAAGCTGCTTGAATACTGGTGGAATCGGTGAAGGAGCAGCTGTTGACGGCAGCAGGTCTCCCGACCGAACGGGTGCCGCTACGCGCGGCAGGTGCGCGGGATAGCGCCGCGCGAAGGGTAGGTGACGAGCGCATGACCGACGACGCGACCCGCTCCAGCGACGCGCCCAAGCCGACACCACGCCCCGGGCCGCGCCCGGGTCCGCGGCCTGGCCCAGGGCCGACACCGCGACCCAGCGCCCACCCGGTGGTGCTGCCCCCGGCCAGCAATCCGCACCAGTACGGACGCGTCGACGACGACGGGACGGTGTGGCTGGTCAGCTCGGCCGGCGAACGCGTCATCGGGTCCTGGCAGGCCGGCGACCCTGAGGCCGCATTCGCCCACTTCGGCCGGCGGTTCGAAGACCTGAGCACCGAGGTCACGCTGATGGAGGAGCGGCTGGCCTCCGGGAGCGGGGATGCGCGCAAGATCAAAGCCAACGCCTCCGCGCTGGCCGAGAGTTTGCCGACGGCCTCCGTGCTGGGCGACATCGACGCGCTGGCGGGCCGGCTGACCACCCTGGTGGAGCACGCCGACGCCACGGTCGCCGCCGATCGCTCCCGCCGCGACGAGCACCGGGCCGCGCAGACCGCCCACAAGGAGGCGCTGGCCGCCGAGGCCGAGGACCTGGCCACCAACTCGACGCATTGGAAGGTCGCCGGCGACCGGATGCGCCAGATTCTCGACGAGTGGAAGACGATCACCGGTCTGGACCGCAAGGTCGACGACGCGCTGTGGAAGCGCTATTCGGCGGCCCGCGAGGCGTTCAACCGGCGGCGGGGTTCGCACTTCGCCGAGTTGGACCGCGAGCGCGCGGGAGTGCGGCAGTCCAAGGAAAGCCTGTGCGAGCGGGCCGAGGAGATGTCCGATTCGACGGACTGGGCCGGCACCAGCGCAGAATTTCGCAAGCTGCTGACCGAATGGAAATCGGCGGGGCGGGCGACCCGGGAAGTCGACGACGCCCTGTGGCGCCGCTTCAAGGCCGCCCAGGACGCGTTCTTCACCGCCCGTAACGCCGCGACAGCGGAGAAGGATCACGAGTTCCGCGCCAATGCCTCCGCCAAAGAGGCGCTGCTGGCCGAGGCCGAGAAGATCGACACCAGCAATCACGAAGCCGCCAGGGCGGCAATGCGGTCCATCGCCGACAAATGGGACGCGATCGGCAAGGTGCCCCGGGAGCGCTCGGCCGACCTGGAGCGACGGCTGCGCGCCGTCGAGAAGAAAGTGCGCGACGCCGGTGAAGCGAATTGGACTGACCCCGAGGCGCAGGCCCGGGCCGAACAGTTCGCGACCCGCGCCGAGCACTACGAGCAGCAGGCCCGTAAGGCGACCGCGGCCGGCCGGACCAAGGAAGCCCAAGAGGCACAGGCCAACGCCGAACAATGGCGCCAGTGGGCCCAAGCGGCCGCCGACGCGCTGACCCGCAAGTCCTAGCGGTCCTCCGCCTGGTCCGGGGGCGCCAGGGCATCGGGGCTCTCGGGAGCGTCCGAGTCGCCCAGGGTCTCCAGCAGCGGCCTGGAATGCTGCTCGGCACTGACCCGGCGGCGCTGCTCTTCGGCCGCGAGTTGCACGATCGTGCGCGACCACACCACGCGGGCCCAGTGGAACGTCAACAAAATCACGGTGATCCATGCCACGAACAGCCCGATGCCGGGGCCGGGATGACCGGCGGCCACGGTCTGGCGTGACCACACCGCCAAGAGCCCGGTCGCGCTGGCGATCGAAGAGCCCGCCAGCGCGATCCAGGCCAGCGCCCAGCGACGCGTCAGCAACGCCAACATCGAGAAGCCGACACCGAAAACCAGTGCCAGCCAAGAGAATACCTTTGAGGGCAGCGACAAGGCCGCGGTGCCGGCGCCGTGACTGCTGAACAGCACATCCCATCCGCGGACATGCCCGGTGTGCGGCAGGATGAACGAGCCCAGCAGCACGAACACCAGTATCGCAACGACGAATCCCCTTGGGCCGGGATCGATCTCGCGCGCTACGCGGCGTTCTGCGGCCTCGATCTCGGCACGCAGGGCGTCAAAGCCGGTGTGTTCTTTCGTCATCGGATACATCCAAGGGGTGCTGGGGTTTCTGCGGGTTCGACGGCGGGCCCGATGCCTGGCATGCCCAGACCGATGCCACGCGGGCGTTGTCCGGCGGCGTGTGCGTCACCGGCCCGGGTGCGCCGGTGGGTCAGGATGCCGGCGTCGGCGATCAGGTGGTGCGGCGCGGCCTCGGTGACCGCCGTGGTGATGATGTCGCCGGGCCGCACCGCTGTATCGGCGGTGAAGTGCACCAGCCGGCCGTCGCGGGCCCGACCGGTCATGCGGGCCGTGCGAGCGTCCTTGCGGCCCTCGCCGGTGGCGGCCAGCAATTCGACGGTCTGGCCGATCAGCTCCCGGTTGCCCTCCATGCAGATCTGCTCCTGCAGCTCGATCAGCCGCTCATAGCGTTCCTGCACGACGGCTTTGGGTAGCTGTCCGTCGAGTTCGGCGGCGGGGGTGCCGGGCCGTTTGGAGTACTGGAAAGTGAACGCGGCCGCGAACCGAGCTTGGCGGACCACATCGAGAGTGGCGGCGAAGTCCTCTTCGGTCTCACCGGGGAATCCGACGATGAGGTCGGTGGTGATGGCCGCGTGCGGCATGGCCGCACGAACCCGATCGATGATGCCGAGGTAGCGCTCGGCGCGGTAGGACCGCCGCATCGCCCGCAGCATCCGGTCGGATCCCGACTGCAGCGGCATATGCAGGGCGGGGCAGACATTCGGCGTCTGCGCCATCGCCTCGATGACATCGTCGGTGAACTCGGCCGGGTGCGGCGAGGTGAACCGCACGCGTTCCAGCCCGTCGATATCCCCGCAGGCCCGCAACAGCTCGGCGAAGGCGCCGCGGTTGCGGGGCAACGCCGGGTCGGCGAACGAGACCCCGTAGGCGTTGACATTCTGGCCCAGCAGCGTGACTTCCAGCACGCCGTCGTCCACCAGCGATTGCACCTCGGCCAGGATGTCCGCCGGGCTGCGGTCGACCTCTTTGCCCCGCAGCGACGGCACGATACAGAACGTGCAGCTGTTGTTGCAGCCGACGGAGATGGAAACCCAAGCGGCGTAGGCGGATTCGCGAGCGCTCGGCAGCGACGACGGAAACTCCTGCAGCGCCTCGACGATTTCCACCTGGGCGACTTTGTTGTGCCGGGCCCGGTCCAGCAGCGTGGGCAGCGACCCGATGTTGTGCGTGCCGAACACGACATCGACCCATGGGGCCTTGCGCAGCAACGAGTCTCGGTCCTTCTGGGCCAGGCAGCCACCGACCGCGATCTGCATGTCCGGGTTGTCGCGCTTGCGCGGCGCCAAGTGGCTGATGTTGCCGTACAGCTTGTTGTCGGCGTTTTCGCGCACCGCGCAGGTGTTGAAGACCACCACATCCGCGTCGGCGCCCTCGGCGGCGCGCTGATAACCGGCCGCTTCGAGCAGGCCCGCGAGCCGCTCGGAGTCGTGGACGTTCATCTGGCAGCCATAGGTGCGGACTTGATAGGTGCGCGCCGACCCCGCCACGGCCCCGGGGAGGCTCGCGGCGTCTGGCGCCACTGTCGAAGTCACGGGGCCATGGTACGGCGACCAGCGCCCACCGGATTAACCCGCAGCTAGACCCGGCGGCGTTCCCGTTCGGCGGCCAGCTCGGCGAGGACGACCTCACAGGCCAGGTTCTGGCTGTAGCCCCGGCGCGCCAGCATCCCCACCAGCCGGCGAGTGATCCGCGCCTCGTCCCCGCTCAGCGTCTCCCGTCGCAGCTTGGCCTGTACCAGTTCTTCGGCCCGGTCTCGCTCGACACCGGCGTCGATGCCGGCCAGCACCGTGTTGATCACCTCTTTGTCGACGCCTTTGGTGTGCAGCTCGGCGGCCAAGGCGCGCCTGCTCTTTCCCGCCCTGGTGTGCCGGGACTGCACCCACTGTTCGGCGAAGTCACGGTCATTCACCAACCCGACAGCGGACAGCCGATCGAGCACCCGGGCACTGACGTCGCCGGGGTATCCGCGTTTCGCGAGCTGGCCGGACAACTCGGCCCTGGTGCGCGCCCGCGCGGTGAGCAGGCGCAGGCACAACGCCCGCGCCTGCTCTTCGCGGGCAGGTTCAGAAATCGACGGGGGTGGGCAAGACGTCGTCATCGGTCACCACCGCGCCAATGCCAAGCTTTTCCTTGATCTTCTTCTCGATCTCGTTGCCGATGTCGGCGTTCTCCATCAAGAAGGTGCGGACGTTCTCCTTGCCCTGGCCGAGCTGCTCGCCCTCGTAGGTGAACCAGGACCCGGACTTGCGGATGAAGCCCTGGTCCACCCCCATGTCGATCAGCGAGCCCTCCCTGCTGATACCCCGGCCGTAGAGGATGTCGAACTCGGCCTGCTTGAACGGCGGCGCCACCTTGTTCTTGACGACCTTGACCCGGGTGCGGTTACCGACCGCATCGGTGCCGTCCTTGAGCGTTTCGATCCGGCGCACATCCAAGCGCACCGACGCGTAGAACTTCAAAGCCTTTCCACCCGTCGTGGTTTCCGGGCTGCCGAACATCACCCCGATCTTTTCGCGGAGCTGGTTGATGAAGATCGCCGTGGTCCCCGAATTGTTCAGCGCACCAGTCATTTTCCGCAACGCCTGACTCATCAGCCGGGCCTGCAGCCCGACGTGGCTGTCGCCCATCTCGCCCTCGAGCTCCGCGCGCGGCACCAGTGCGGCCACCGAGTCGATGACAAGAATGTCCAGGGCGCCGGAGCGGATCAGCATGTCGGCGATCTCCAAGGCCTGCTCCCCGGTGTCAGGTTGGCTGACCAGCAGGGAATCGGTGTCAACGCCGAGCTTCTTGGCGTAGTCGGGGTCCAGGGCGTGCTCGGCGTCGATGAACGCCGCGACGCCGCCTGCGGCCTGGGCATTGGCGACCGCGTGCAGTGCGACGGTGGTCTTGCCCGAGGACTCCGGGCCGTAGATCTCCACGACCCGGCCACGCGGCAGGCCGCCGATGCCCAGGGCCACGTCCAGTGCGATGGATCCGGTCGGAATGATCGAGATCGGCTGGCGCATCTCGTCGCCGAGACGCATCACCGAGCCTTTGCCGTAACTCTTCTCGATCTGGGCCATCGCCAGCTCGAGAGCCTTCTCACGATCGGGGGCTTGCGCCATGGTGTCTCTCCTGTAGTCGGTGTTCTCTGACCGGTATCGGTCGGTTGGCCGTGACACTAGAGAGGCCCACCGACAAGTCATCGCCGAACAATCACCACCTTAGGCGAACACCTGTTCGATTCAAGGTCGACACGCCGCAGGAGTTCCGTGTGGCAATATCGGCTACCGAAAGGGCGCCGACGGGCCTGCATAACGCTGAGGAAACCCGGTGCGAATCCGGTGCGGTCCCGCCACTGTGATCGGTCAGGTCCTGACCGAGAGCCAGATACTCACCGTCGGCGCTTCCTCAACGACACTGGGGCGGATCTCCCCGGAGAGGGTGGTCGCGCACGCATGGATATCTCCTGCCAGCTTGCCCAAATATCTTCCTACAAAGGGTTTTTCGCGCTGATCGTGGGCGGCGCTGGGACAGGATGGCATCCGGTCCGCCAGGACTACGCCGACGGCTTCGCCGGTTTGATCGACACCACTGCGAAGCGCTACCACACGACGGACCTACGGATCGGCGCCTCGCTGGTCCACCTCGGCCATGCCGCCCGGCTGTGGTCGCCGGTGCTGGCATGCGCATTGGCCCATGGCGTTGTTCCGGACCTCGACGACCTGCAACGTGCCGACGACGGGGCGCAGCTGCGCATACCTGAACCCACCGGAATACCGGTGCAGGACATCTCGGCGGAGTTGTTGTATCGCATTGTGGTGCAACAACATATGCAGCCGTTCGAGGGCGGTCTGCGGGTCAAGCTGGCGCCTGCCCTGCTGGCGGGCAACATCGCGTCCGCGCTGGTCGGCGCGTCGCGGGCGCTGCTCGTGGCGCGGCCTGACTTACGCGCGCGGATTGTCGAGATCACCGACTCCCTGCTGGACACCGGCGTGCTGTCCGGATCCGGCGCTATCAGCGGCTCGCATCTGGGCTTCAAGCGCGACAGCTGCTGCCTGTTTTATCGCCTACCCGGGCGAGCCGTGTGCGGCGACTGCGTGTTTCGCCACGCGCCACGGTCGAGCCGGAGATGAGTGCGCGCTGTCGGCGTCGAGTGTGCGAGTAAGCGCGCGATCCTCACCACTGCTCGCGGGGCACATCGAAGTCGGCGCACAGCGCCCGCCAGACGTCGCGGGGTTCGGCGCCGTCCTCGATAGCCTGGGCGGCGGTCCGGCCGTCGAAACCGGGCAGCACGTGGTCTACCAGCACCGATGCGCCGTAGGCGGCGCCGAACCGCAACACCACCCGATCGTTGAACTCCGTCAGCCGCACGCCAGCCAACATACCGATCGCACTCATCCCGCGAGTGCCAGCGCTTGGTGGCATACCCGCACCGGGTCGGCGACGCGGTGGATGCCGGCCGCCGCCGTCCGGGCGGCCTCGCGGTAGCGGGGTGTCGACAACACCTCGTTGACCGACTCCACCAACGCGTCGGCGGTCAACGGCCGGATCAGCCGCGCGCTGCCCTGGCGCATCACCCGATTGGCGATCTCCCACTGGTCGCCGCCGCCGGGCACCACCACCAGCGGCACCCCGGCCAGTAGCGTCTTGGCGACCATTCCGTGGCCGCCGCCGCAGATCACCACATCGGCATGTGCCAACAGCTCGTCCTGACGTCCCAGCCCGACCGCCGCCCACGGCGGCACCGTCACATCCGGTCCGTCCAACCGCGACACCAGCAGACGCGATCCCGCCGGCAACGTCTCCCCCGGCGTCAAGCAGCCCAACGCGACTTCGGCGAGACCTTCGGTCCCGATCAAAGCGGTCGACGGCGCGACGACCACCACCGGCCCCGAGCCGGCCGGGACCTCGAGGATCCGATCGGTCGGCTCGAAGTGCAGCGGCCCGACCACGACGGCCTCGGCCGGCCAGTCCGGACGGGAAACTTCCAGCGCGGGCAGCGTGGCGATCAGCCGCCGCAGCGGCCCGGGATCGCGCGCCGGCAGTCCGATCTCGACGCGGGCCGTCTCACGCTGTTGCAGACCCGCGCGCACCGACCGCGCCGTCATCGCCCGCATCGCGGCATCGCGCAGCCGGCCGCGGATGCCGGTACCCGGCGCCAGCCCGCTGCCGATCGGCGGCAACCCCTTCGACGGCAAATACAGCGGATGCGGGTTGAGCTCTATCCACGGGATGCCGAGCAGCTCGGCAGCCATGCCGCCGCCGGCGGTGATGACGTCGGACACCACCAGGTCGGGTGCCAGGTCGCGCAGCGCCGGCACATTCAGCACGGCCATCCGCGCCGCACGCCGGTGGATTCGGGCCCCGGCGTCGAGGTCTTCATCGGTCGCCGCGAGCCCGTCGAGCGCGACAGCCTCGATGCCGGCGCCGCGGGCGGCCTGGATCCATTCCTCGCCGGTGAACAGGGTGGGCTGGTCGCCCGCGTCCCGGAAACGCCGACTCAGCGCGATCGCGGGAAACGAGTGCCCGGGATCCGGCCCGGCGACCACGGCGACTCGCACCGCCTTACCCTGCCACAGCGCCCGGCCGGCACGCGCCTACGCTGACACCATGACCGAGGTGACTGGGACAGCCGTCGCGAACACGCGCACGGTCGAGACTTTTCTGAACGCCTTGATGGACGCGGACTACGAAACCGCGGATGCCTCGCTGGACGACAATCTCGTCTACGAGAACGTCGGATTGCCGACGATCCATGGCCGCGCCCGGGCCATGAAGCTGTTCCGCCGAATGGACGGGCGCGCGGGGTTCGAGGTCAAGATCCACCGCGTTGCCGCCGACGGCGCCGCCGTGCTCACCGAGCGCAGTGACGCGCTGATCTTCGGCCCGCTGCGGCTGCAGTTCTGGGTGTGCGGCGTGTTCGAGGTCCACAGCGGGCGAATCACGCTGTGGCGGGACTACTTTGACTTCTTCGACATGACCAAGGCGTTGCTGCGTGGTGTGGCGGCGCTGGTGTTGCCGTCGCTCAAAGCGTCGTTCTGACCCGGCCGGAAGCCGGCCCGCCGCAGTCAGATCACGGACGGCGCGGTAAGCCGCCCAGTTCGTCGAACGCCTGGGCCCAACCGGTCAGGCGATCGGTAGCCTCGACCAGCTCGGCCCGGTAGCGCTGGTGTGCCGCCGCGAGCCCGGCATCGCCATTGCCATTCGCCGAGGAAACCAATTGCGCTGCGGCGGTGACCATTTCGTTGTACTGCCGCACGCCGGCGCTCAACTGTGCGGTGAACGCATTGATGGTGGGCACCAGATACGACCGCGATGATTCCGAGCTGTGCGCGGCGCGCTCCATCGACACCACCTCCACGGCACTGGACGCCATCGCCGCCGACGTCTTGTTCGCCGCCGCGGTCAAGTCGCTGATCTCGTCCGCCGGCAACATGGCGCCGCGCTCGATGACGCCCAACAACGAAAAGAAGCCACGCTCGGAGGCGCCGAGCGCATACATCGCGGGTCGCGCGGCGGAACCCGGTGGCGGCAGCCGGCGGGGGTTGACCGGCCGGCTGGCCGGCAGCGGCTCCGACTTCAGCCAGTGGTAGCGGAAGAACAGCAATGTTGCGGGTATCACCTCGATGACCGCGATCGCGCCGGTGATCTGCAGCAGCAACACGAACCAGCCCCACGCCGCCAGCACCGCGGTGACCAGACCCCAGAACACGCTGCCGGCGGCGAAGATCCACGCCCACCGCAGCGCGCGACGGCGCCGGCGCAGCAGCCGTGCCCGCGGGTCGGTGGCGGCGCTGATCTTCTGCGCGACGAAGCCGGACAGGTCGGCGGCGGTGTCCAGCCCCTGCTGCAGCAGCGCCCGCCAGACCCCGCGCTGCGTCGCCTTCACCGCCATGTCAGACCGACCAGCCGGCTACTGACCAAAAGGCTTTTCGGCGGCGCTCTCGGCGGGCGCGGGGATGGCAGGTGTGGCTCCGGGAGCCGCGGGGGTCCCGCCCGTCGGCAGGGCCTCGCCACGCATCGACGCGCGGATTTGCTCGAGCCGCGAATGGCCCGCCATCTCCACGCTGGCCTGCTGCACCTCGAGCATGCGGCCCTGCACCGAGCCCTGCGCGAGTTCGGCGGAGCCGACCGCATTGGCGTAGCGGCGTTCGATCTTGTCGCGAACCTCGTCGAGGCTCGGGGTGTTTCCCGGCGCGGCGATCTCGCTCATCGACCGCAGCGACGCGCTGACCTGCTCCTGCATCTTGGCCTGCTCGAGCTGGCTGAGCAGCTTGGTGCGCTCGGCGATCTTCTGCTGCAGCACCATCGAGTTCCGCTCGACGGCCTTTTTCGCCTGGACCGCGGCGCCTAGCGCCTGGTCGTGCAACGTCTTGAGGTCTTCGACGCTTTGCTCGGCGGTCACCAGCTGGGCCGCGAACGCCTCGGCCGCGTTGGTGTACTCGGTGGCCTTGGCAGCGTCGCCACCGGAGGTGGCCTGGTCGGCCAGCGTCAGCGCCTGGCGCACGTTGACCTGGAGCTTCTCGATGTCGGCGAGCTGCCGGTTGAGGCGCATCTCCAGCTGACGCTGGTTGCCGATCACTTGCGCGGCCTGTTGGGTCAGGGCCTGATGCGTGCGCTGGGCTTCCTCAATGGCCTGCTGGATCTGGATCTTGGGGTCTGCGTGCTCGTCAATCTTCGCGTTGAACAACGCCATGACGTATTTCCACGCTTTGACGAACGGATTGGCCATGAGTTAGCTCCACCTTCGTTTCTGTGTGCCGGAGGACCCACGATAGGCCCTAGCGATCACCCTGCCGCTCAATTTATCGGGTCGGCGCCGATCGCCCCACCCCTGGCGCGCGATAGGCGCTGCCGAGCAATCCTGACACTCAGGCCACCACGAGCGACGCCACGGGCGGGATGACGACCTTGGTGCTCGCGTCGATGGTGGTGACGCTCGCCTCGCCGTTCGGCATGCTGTGGGCCGCGCGCTCCTCGTTCGCCATCCGCTCACCGGCATCGGTGAGCACCGCCGACAGCGGGACCTCCAACGCCTCGCAGATCGCGTGCAGCAGCTCGCTGGAGGCCTCTTTGCGGCCGCGCTCCACCTCCGAGAGATACCCGAGGCTCACCCGGGCGGTGTCCGACACCTCGCGCAGCGTCCGACCCTGTGACGTCCGGGCCAGGCGCAGCACCTCGCCGATGACCTCGCGCACCAGTGGCGACATGCTGATCTCCTTCGTCCGGCAAAGCTGCTCCATCAGGTCAACGCCAGCAGCGGCCGTCTAGGTTCCCGTCCGGCGCACTTCCCTGACGGTCGAGGCCACATAGTCGATTCCGGTGACCACCGTCAGCACGATCGCGGCGGCCATCACCACCGACGCCACCACCAGCAACGGTCCCGACAGCGGCAGCACGAACAACCCGATGGCCACCGCCTGGACAAAGGTCTTGACCTTGCCGCCCCAGCTGGCCGGAATGACGCCGCGGCGAATAACGGCCAGCCGCATTACCGTCACCCCGATCTCACGGACCAGGATCAGCACGGTGACCCACCACGGCAGGTCACCCAGCATCGACAGCCCGACCAATGCAGATCCGATCAGCATCTTGTCGGCGATCGGATCGACGAACGCGCCGAATTCGGTGGCCATGCCGTAGTTGCGGGCCAGCAGGCCGTCCAGCCGGTCGGTGATGCACGCCACCGCGAACACCACGAAAGCCACCACCCGGGCCGGGGTTTCGTGGCCGCCGCCGGCGAACAATGCGAGCAGGAAGATCGGAACCAATACCAGCCGCAACAGCGTCAGGACATTGGCCAGGTTGGCGATGCTGACGCGCCCCGCCACCGGTCCTGTCTGCGGCTGCCCCGACACTGCAACAGAATAGCGGTTGACCAGCACAACCGTCGCAGATGTCAATACTGTTACCCGTGACCGAACGTTCTCGGGATAGCGGGCCAGTCGTCGTCCGGCGCGCGCGAACCTCCGATGTCCCAGCGATCAAGCACCTCGTCGACACGTATGCGGGCAAGATCCTGCTGGAAAAGCCCCTGGTGACGCTGTACGAAGCCGTCCAGGAGTTCTGGGTGGCCGAGCTTGCCGGCAGGGTGGTCGGCTGCGGCGCGTTGCACGTGTTCTGGTCGGATCTCGGCGAGATCCGCACCGTCGCGGTCGACCCCGCGACGACGGGCCACGGTGTCGGCCACTCGATCGTCACCCGACTGCTCGACGTCGCACGCGAGTTGCAGCTGGAGCGGATCTTCGTGTTGACCTTCGAGACCGAGTTCTTCGGCCGGCACGGGTTCACCGAGATCGAGGGCACGCCCGTCACCGCCGAGGTGTTCGAGGAGATGTGCCGCTCCTACGACATCGGTGTCGCCGAGTTCCTGGACCTGAGCTACGTCAAGCCGAACATCCTGGGCAACACCCGGATGCTGTTGCTGCTTTAGCCCGGCAGCTTTAGTCCTCGCCGCCGTCGTCGGATCCGTCGGCGTTGACGCCGCCGCGGATCAGCGCCAGCGTTCCGGCCAGCTCGTCGGGCTTGACCAGCACCTCGCGCGCCTTGGACCCCTCGCTGGGCCCGACGATGCCGCGGGTCTCCATCAAGTCCATCAGCCGGCCGGCTTTGGCGAAGCCGACCCGCAGCTTGCGCTGCAGCATCGAGGTGGAGCCGAACTGACTGGACACCACCAGTTCGACGGCTTGCAGGAAGACGTCCATGTCGTCGCCGATGTCCGGGTCGATGTCGGTGCGCTCGCCGGTGGGCTTGGCGGTGGTGACGCCGTCGGTGTATTCGGGTTCGGCCTGGTCCTTGCAGGCGGTGACGACGGCGTGGATCTCTTCGTCGGTGATGTAGGCGCCCTGTAGCCGGATGGGTTTGTTGGTGCCCATCGGCAGGAACAGCCCGTCGCCCATGCCGATGAGCTTTTCGGCGCCCGCCTGGTCCAGGATCACCCGGCTGTCGATCAGCGACGACGTGGCAAACGCCAGCCGCGACGGCACGTTCGTCTTGATCAGCCCGGTGACGACGTCCACGGACGGGCGCTGGGTGGCCAGCACCAGGTGGATGCCGGCGGCACGGGCCTTCTGGGTGATCCGCACGATCGCGTCCTCGACGTCACGCGGCGCGGTCATCATCAGGTCGGCCAGTTCGTCGACGATCGCGACCACGTAGGGATACGGCCGGTATTCGCGCTGACTGCCCAGCGGTGCGGTGATCGCGCCGGATCGCACCTTGGCGTTGAAGTCGTCGATGTGACGCACCCGCGACGCCTGCATGTCCTGATAGCGCTGTTCCATCTCCTCGACCAGCCAGGCCAGCGCGGCCGCCGCCTTCTTCGGCTGGGTGATGATCGGGGTGATCAGGTGCGGAATGCCCTCGTACGGCGTCAGTTCCACCATCTTCGGGTCGATCAGGATCATCCTGACCTCTTCCGGGGTGGCCCGGGTGAGCAGCGAAATCAGCATGGAGTTGACGAAGCTGGACTTACCGGAACCGGTCGAGCCGGCGACCAGCAGGTGCGGCATCTTGGCCAGGTTGGCCGAGATGAAGTCGCCTTCGATGTCCTTGCCGAGCCCGATGACCAGCGGGTGGTGATCGCGGCGGGTCGACGGGTCGGTGAGCACGTCGGCCAGCCGCACCATTTCCCGGTCGGTGTTCGGCACCTCGATACCGACGGCGGACTTGCCGGGGATCGGCGCCAGCATGCGCACGCTCTCGGTGGCCACGGCGTAGGCGATGTTCTTCTGCAGCGCCGTGATCTTCTCGACCTTGACGCCCGGCCCCAGCTCGACCTCGTAGCGGGTGACGGTGGGACCGCGGGTGCAGCCGGTGACGGCGGCGTCGACCTTGAACTGGCTCAGCACCTCGCTGATGGCGTCGGCCATCTGCGTGTTGGCCGCGCTGCGCTTCTTGGGTGGGTCACCGGCCACCAGCAGGTCCAGCGACGGCAGGTTGTAGGGGCCCTCGACGACCCGGTCGGTGACCGGGGTGTCCTGCTTCTTGGCGCGACGGCGGCTGCGCGCGGTGGGTTCGGGAATCGTGGGGGTTTCGTCCGGGATCGGCTCGTCGAGAACGACGGGGACCTCGTCCGCCGACGGCCACGCCTTGGGCTCCTGGTCGAATGCTCCGTCGTCGTAGTAGCCGTCGGAAAAGTCTTCGCGCGCTTGGCCGTCGGCGTCGTCATAGTCGTAGTCGCCGTCGTCGGCGTAAAGCTCATCCACGAACCGGGTGCCGAACAAGGCTCGCATCATTTCCGGCAGCTCGCGGATGGTGGTGCCGGTCAGCAACAGCAGCCCGAACAGCGCGCCGATGAACAACAGCGGTGCCGCGATCCAGGGCGTCAACCCCTCCGACAACGGACCGCCGATGGCAAAGCCGATGAATCCCGCTGCGCGACGGCGCAATTCGGGATCTCCGGGTGAACCCGACCACAGGTGGCGCAGACCGAGCAACGAAAGGCTGATCATGCTTGCGCCCAGGATCAGCCTGGGCCGCGCCTCGGGGTTGGGCTGTGTGCGCATCAGCACCACTGCCACCACGGCGAGGACCGCCGGCAGGGCCAGGACGCCGGCGCCGATGAACGTTCGCAGCACCGCATCGACCCACGCGCCGACCGGCCGCGCCGCGTCGAACCATGAGCTCGCGGCGACCACGACGGCAACGCCGAGCAGCACCAGCGCGACTCCGTCGCGGCGGTGCCCCGCATCGATGTCGCGGGCCCGCCCGATCGACCTTGCCGCGCCGCCGGTGCCCCGTGCCGCCATCAGCCAGGTGGCGCGCATCGCGCGCCCGCCGGTCATCCCGGCGGCAACCAGTAAGGACCGGTGGTGCCGCTTGGCCGGCCTGCGCACCTTCTTGCGGGCAGGTGCCGGTCGCGCACTTCGAGACCCACTGGTGCGCGAAGTGGCCTTTGACCTGCTCGTTCGGGATCCGGAGCGGGCAGCGGTCTTACTAGCCATGGGTCCAGCCTAGTCGCAACCGCCCCATATTCACCATCAGCCACACGGGTCACAAAACCGTGTCGATTCGGTCATCGGAGCGCTTCGACAAGGCCCGAAATGGCCGAGACCAGTGCTCTTCGGCCGCGGCGGGCATCCCGGCAGCCGGCAATTCTGGCTGAGTAGGGTGACAGCCATCCCGCCGCTACCCCTCAAGGAGCTCCGCATGCCCGTCGTCGTTGTCGCCACCCTGACCGTCAAACCCGAGTCCGTCGACACCGTCCGCGACATCCTGACCCGCACGGTTGAAGAGGTGCACACCGAGCCGGGATGCCAGCTGTACTCGTTGCACCAGACCGGCGAGACCTTCGTCTTCATCGAGCAGTGGGCCGACGAAGAGGCGCTCAAGACCCACAGCACCGCTCCCGCGGTCGGGGGCATGTTCACCGCCGTCGGCGAGCACCTGGCCGGCGCCCCGGACATCAAGATGCTGCAGCCGGTTCCCGCGGGCGACGCGGATAAGGGACAGCTGCGCCAGTGACCGGGCGGCCCCTGGAAGGAAAGGTCGCGCTGATCACCGGCGCGGCCCGCGGCCAGGGCCGCGCGCACGCCGTCCGGCTGGCCAGCGACGGCGCCGACGTGATCGCCGTCGACTTGTGCGCGCAGATCGACAGCGTCCGTTATGCCCTGGCCACGCCGGAGGACCTCGCGGCCACCGTCAAACTCGTCGAAGACACCGGCGCCCGGATCGTGGCCAAGCAGGCCGATGTGCGCGATCGCGCATCGCTGTCAGCCGCGGTGCAGGCCGGTATCGCCGAGCTCGGCCGGCTCGACATCGTGGTGGCCAACGCCGGTATCGCGCCCATGCAATCCGGCGACGACGGTTGGCGCGATGTCATCGACGTCAACCTCACCGGCGTCTACAACACCATCAAGGCCGCGATACCCACCATGGTCGCCCAAGGCAGCGGCGGGTCGATCGTGCTGATCAGTTCGAGTGCCGGGCTGGCCGGCGTCGGCAGCGCGGACGCCGGTTCGGTCGGCTATGCCGCCGCAAAGCACGGGGTCGTCGGGTTGATGCGGGTATACGCGAATCTGCTCGCGGGGGAGATGATTCGGGTCAACTCGATTCATCCGTCCGGTGTTGAGACGCCGATGATCAACAACGAGTTCACCCGGGAATGGCTGGCCAAGATGGCCGCCGCGACCCACACGCCCGGAGCCATGGGCAATGCCATGCCGGTCGAGGTGCTAGACGTCGAGGACATCGCCAACGCGGTGGCATGGCTGGTGTCCGACCAGGCGCGCTACATCACCGGCGTGACCTTGCCTGTCGACGCGGGCTTCTTGAACAAGTAGCGGCGATGGCACGAAACCCCGCGGCTCAGACTGCTTTTGGCCCGATGGTGCTGGCCGCCGTCGAGCAGAACGAACCAGCCGGGCGGCGGCTGCTGGACGACGACCTCGCCGACCTGTTCCTGCCGGCCCCGCTGCGCTGGCTGGTCGCCGCGACCCGGGCAGCACCGATCCGCCGCCTGATGATTCGCGGATCGGAATTCAGCGGCCCCGGGCTGTGGGCGAACTTGGCCTGCCGCAAGCGTTTCATCGCCGACAAGATCACCGAGTCGCTCGACGACATCAATGCGGTCGTCATCCTCGGCGCCGGTCTGGACACCCGCGCCTACCTGCTGAACCGGCAAGTCCGTATCCCGGTCTTCGAAGTGGATCTGCCGGTCAACATCGCCAGGAAGGCCAAGACGCTGCGGCGGGTGCTGGGCGGTCCACCGCTGTCGGTTCGGTTGGTGGCCTTGGATTTCGAGCGCGACGACTTGCTCACCGCGTTGGCCGAGCACGGCTATCACACCGATTACCGGGCCTTCTTCATCTGCGAAGGCGTAACGCAGTACCTCACCGAGGACGGCGTGCGGCGAACCCTTGACGGGCTGCGCGCGGCCGCCCCCGGCAGCCGGTTGGTGTTCACCTACGTCCGCCGGGACTTCATCGACGGGACGAATCGGTACGGCACCCGGACCCTGTACCGCACTGTCCGTCAGCGCCAACAACTTTGGCATTTCGGCCTGGATCCCGACGAGGTCGCCGACTTCATCGCCGAGTACGGTTGGCGGTTGGTCGAGCAGGCCGGACCGGATGAACTCGTCGCGCGTTACGTCGAGCCGACCGGCCGCGAACTCAAGGCTTCGCAGCTGGAATGGTCGGCCTACGCCGAGAAAATCTAGATTTCGATGACGGTCGGAACGATCATCGGGTGTCGGCGATAGGTTTCGCCCACCCACTTGCCGACGGTGCGCCGCACACCCTGAGCGATCCGGATCGGGTCGGTCACTCCTGCCCCGGCCAGCGCTTCCAGCTCTTCGGAGACCTTGCGCACGGCGGGCTCGAGCGCCTTGGGATCCTCGGAGAATCCGCGTGAATGTAGGTGTGGCGTAGCCACCGAACGACCGGTGCCGCGGGTGAGCACGACGGTCACCGCGATAAAACCCTCGGACAGAATGAGGCGCTCACCCAGGGTGATGTCGCCGACGTCGCCGGTGACCAGGCCGTCGACGAACATCATGCCGACGGGCACCGCCCCGGCGATCGACGCCTTGCCGGCGACCAAGTCGACGCTGACGCCGTTCTCGGCCAACACGATTGACTCTTCGGCCACTCCGGTGCTGGCGGCCAGCTTGGCGTTGGCGCGCAGCATCCGCCAGGTGCCGTGCACCGGCATCACATTGCGGGGCCGCACCCCGTTGTACAGGAAGAGCAGCTCCCCGGCGTAGGCGTGGCCCGAAACATGTACCCGGGCTTGGGCATTGGTGACAACTCGGGCGCCGATCTTGGACAGCGCGTCGATGACGCCGTAAACCGCTTCCTCGTTGCCCGGGATCAGCGATGACGAGAGCACGACGAGGTCCCCCGCGGTCAGCGTGATACTGCGATGCTCGCCGCGCGACATGCGGGACAGCGCCGCCATCGGCTCGCCCTGGGTGCCGGTGGTGATCAGCACCACCCGCTCCGGCGCCATCATCTCGGCAGCCCCGATATCGATCACGTCGGAATCGTCGACGCGCAGGAAGCCCAGGTCCCGGGCGATTGCCATGTTGCGCACCATGGATCGCCCGACGAATGATACCCGCCGTCCCAAAGCCACTGCGGCATCGATGATTTGCTGCACCCGGTCGACATTGGAGGCGAAACACGCCACGATGACGCGACCGCCGGCGCCGCGGATCAGCCGGTGCAGGGTCGGGCCCACCTCGCTTTCGGACGGCCCGACACCAGGATGCTCGGAGTTGGTCGAGTCGCACAGAAACAGATCCACACCGGCGTCGCCGAGCCGCGACATTCCTGGTAGATCCGTGGGCCGGCCGTCGAGCGGGGTTTGGTCGAGCTTGATATCACCGGTGTGCAAAACCGTTCCCGCGCCGGTGTAGACCGCGATGGCCAGCGCGTCCGGAATGGAGTGGTTCACCGCGAAGTACTCGCAGTCGAACACGCCGTGGTGGCTGCTCTGTCCCTCGCTGACTTCGACGAACACCGGCTTGATGCGATGCTCGCGGCACTTGGCGGCGACCATCGCCAGGGTGAACTTGGAGCCGACGACCGGGATGTCGGGCCGCAGCTTGAGCAGGAATGGGATCGCCCCGATGTGGTCCTCGTGCGCATGCGTGAGCACCAGCGCCTCGATGTCGTCCAGCCGGTCTTCGATGTGGCGCAGGTCGGGCAGGATCAGGTCGACACCGGGCTCGTCGTGAGTGGGAAACATCACCCCGCAGTCGATGATCAGCAGCCGGCCGAGGTGTTCGAAAACCGTCATGTTACGACCGATTTCGCTGATGCCACCGAGCGCGGTCACCCGCAACCCACCTGCGGTCAACGGACCTGGCGGGCTGAGGTCTTCGTTCACCTGTCGATCACCTGAGTACCGAGGCCGCGCGCATGTCTGCGGCCAGCGCGTCGATCTGCTCCGGCGTGGCCGGCATCTGCGGAAGTCGCGGCTCGCCGACCTCGATGCCCTGCAGGCGCAGACCTGCTTTGGACATCGTGACGCCGCCGAGGCGGCTCATCGCGTTGCACAGCGGCGCGACGGCCACGTTGATCTTGCGGGCGGTGGCGATGTCTCCGGAACTGAAGGCGGACAACAACTCTCGAAGCTGTCCAGCCGCCACGTGAGAAATGACGCTGATAAAACCGATGCCTCCCATCGCCAGCCAAGGCAGGTTGAGCGCGTCGTCTCCGGAGTAGTAGGCCAATCCGGTTTCCGCGATGATCTGGCAGCCGCTGTGCAGGTCGGCCTTGGCGTCCTTGATCCCGACGATGTTCGGGTGCGACGCCAGCGTGCGGATGGTGTCGGACTCGATCGGGACCACCGACCGCGGCGGGATGTCGTAGAGCAGCACCGGCAGGTCGGTCGCGTCGGCGACGGCGGTGAAGTGTGCGATCAGCCCGCTCTGCGGTGGCCTCGAGTAGTACGGCGTGACCACGAGCAGACCGTGCGCACCTTCGGCCGCGCTGGCCTTGGCCAGCTTGATGCTGTGTGCGGTGTCGTAGGTGCCCGCGCCGGCGATGACGCGGGCCCGGTCGCCCACCGCTTCGAGGACGGCGCGCAGCAGCTCGAGCTTCTCGTCGTCGGTGGTGGTCGGCGACTCGCCGGTGGTTCCCGAGACGACCAGGCCGTCGCAGCCGGCGTCTACCAGGTGGTTTGCCACGCGCGCCGCGGCGGCGGTGTCAAGTGAGCCATCGGCGGCAAACGGCGTCACCATTGCGGTCAGCAAGGTTCCCAGACGCGCGGGGGCATCGAATCCGACGGAACTCACGGTCCCAGATTACCTGGCGGTGCCAAGCCGATATCGCCGCCGCGCGCCTCAGGCTTCGGTGGCTAACGGACTGGTCGCGACCTCGGTCCCATCGGCAAGGGTGGAAATCTCGAAATCGGCGAATACCGCCGGTGCGACCGCCACGAGCTGACGCAGACATTCAATGGCCAGACGCCGGATTTCCACATCGGCATGCTCGCTGGCACGCATTGCAATGAAGTGCCGCCATGCCCGGTAGTTCCCGGTCACGACGATGCGGGTTTCGGTGGCGTTCGGCAGCACGGCCCGGGCCGCCTGTCGCGCTTGCTTGCGCCGCAGGATCGCGTTGGGTTGGTCGGCGAACTTCGCCTCGAGCTTGGACAGCAGGTCGGTATACGTGGCACGGCTGGCGTCGGCTGCCTCGGCCAGGATCTGTCGCAGTTCGGGGTCGTCCTCCAGGCCGGGCGGCACGACGATCTGCGAGTCCGCCTCCGGCACGTAGCGCTGCGAGAGCTGCGAGTAGGAGAAATGCCGGTGCCGGATCAGTTCATGCGTGCACGAGCGCGAGATGCCGGTGATGTAGAACGACACGCTGGCGTGCTCGAGCACCGAGAAGTGCCCGACGTCGATGATGTGTTTGACGTAGCCGGCGTTGGTCGCGGTCTTGGGGTTGGGTTTCGACCAGCTCTGGTAGCAGGCGCGGCCGGCGAACTCGACCAGCGCCGGCCCGCCGTCGGCGTCGGTGGTCCACGGTACGTCCGGCGGCGCCAAGAACTCCGTCTTGGCGATCAGTTGCACGCGCAGCGGCGCGGTCTCGGCCACGGCGATTACCTTAGCTGGACCTCGCCCGACATCAGCAAGGGCAGCAAAGCGTCGCGGAAACCCGACAGCCGCAAGGATTCGCTGCGTCGCGCGTGACACAGCGCACCAAGACTGGTGATCGTCTGCGCGGCATCGGCGCTCAGACGCCGCACGTCGCGCACCGCGACATCCATCAGGTCACGCGGCGTAATGCGTTGGTGGCTCGTCGAGGTTCCGGCGACCTGCTGCTGCAGTCGCCGCGAGACGTCGGGTTGACGTACCGCCGCCCACAGCGCCGAGGTGCCGACGTCAATCGGACTGAGCACGACGAATTCCGGGCTCGCCACTGCCATTTCGTCAGGTAGCGCCACCACATTCCAGATGCGCGGAATGCGCGGATTCAACTTGGCGAACAACACGCACGGTTCGGACAACACGAACTTGCCGCTTCGCACGGATGTGCCGGCGACGCGCAGTGGTGTGGCGCCGTCGTCAAACGCCGGGAGGCTGAAAAGCGCGACGACGTCGTCGAATTGTTCCGGTCCTCGAAGCACCGTCGACCGTTCCGCCAGGCGCGACAGCGGCACGTGATTCCAGACCGACTCGACGATGCCGACCATCAGCTTCTCGGTGGCCCCGATCACGCGTTCGTTGGCGGCCACCTTGTCGTCGAAGGCTCCGAGCAACGCGGCGATCCGCTGCCGCTGGCGTCCCGGGACCGCCCGAACCGAAACGTCGCGCAGAATTGCCTGATTGAGCAGCGGCTGTCCCGATCCGGCCCGGTGATCGCCCAGCCTGCACGTCTGCAGCGCGTAATACCAATATCGCGTCTCCGCAGGCTCTTTGGCCCGGCACACCAGCGCATTGTCGGTGACCCAAACATCGGAGTCGCAATAGCGCACGCTGCCGCAATACGAACCGACGCGACCGAGCACGATCAGCGGGCCGCTCGCATTGGGTTGCGCCGCATACCCGATCGCGCCGTTGGCGCCGTAGACCGGGAATCGCCCATCCGGTACCCGCGCCGGCGAGCTGCTTCCGGTGCTGAAGTCGAGATACTCGCCGAGCGTTGCCTTCAGCACAATCGCCGCACTTGCTGGCGCACCACCGTTTCCAGCCGCGCGGACTCGTCGAGCGCCGTCAGCAGGTCTTCGGTCAGGCGCGCGATCTTCTCGTCGGCCGGCTCCGCGTCAGCCTCGGCAGCGGGAACGCCGACATAGCGTCCCGGTGTGAGCAGGTAGCCCGCGGCGGCGATCTCGCTCAGCGATACGGATGTGCAGAAGCCCGGAATATCCTCGTAGACAATGCCCTTCGCCGCTGCCGAGCTCGACGCGCACCACGCGTGATAGGTGTCGCCGATGCGGACGACTTCGCCGTCGGTCAGTGCGCGTTCCGTGCGATCGACGAGGTAGCCGAGCCCGCGGGCATCGATGAACAGCACCTGACCGGAGCGGTCACCCTTGTCCCTCGCGAAGAACCACAGGCACACCGGGATTCCGGTGCTGCGAAACAGCTGCGCGGGCAACGCGATCATGCACGACACCAGATCCGCGTCGACGATCCGTGCGCGAATGTCGCCCTCCCCGACGGCGTTCGACGACATCGAGCCGTTGGCCATCACCACTCCGGCCGCACCACCCGGCGCCAGCTTGGAAAGGATGTGCTGAATCCACGCGTAGTTGGCGTTGCCGGCGGGTGGAGCACCGAAGCGCCAGCGCGGGTCGTGTTCGTCGCGAGCCCAATCCTTGATGTTGAACGGCGGATTGGCCATCACGTAGTCCATCTGAACGCCGGCGTGCACATCGTCCACGAACGTGTCGCCCCGGGCCAGGCCGGTGTTGTCGATCCCGTGAATGGCGAGGTTCAGCTTCGCCATTCGCCAAGTCTGCTCGACGCCCTCCTGCCCGTAGATGCGCACGTCCTTCGGGTCGCCGTCGCGGACGGCGATGAAATTCTCGGTCTGCACGAACATCCCGCCCGAGCCGCAGCACGGGTCGTACACCCGCCCGCCCGCCGGCTCCAGCACCTCCACGATGAGGCGCACCACGCTGGGCGGTGTGAAGAACTCCCCGCCCCGTTTGCCTTCCGCGCGAGCGAAGTTGCCGAGAAAGTACTCGTACACCTCCCCCATCAGGTCCCGGGGGCGGCGGCCGTCCTGCGGTTGCAGTCGCGCGCCGTCGAGCAGGTCCACCAGCTCACCGAGCCGGCGCTGGTCGAGGCTTTCGTAGAGCCGCGGCAGCATCCCGGCAAGGGCCGGATTCTGCGCCATCACCGCACCCATCGCGTCATTGACGAGCTGACCGATATTGTCGGCTTTTGCGTTGTCCGCCAAGATGTTCCAGTGCAAGTCGGACACGTGCTTGAGGAACACCAGCCCCAGAATCACGTCCTTGTACTGACTGGCCGACGCCGACCCGCGCAGCTTCTCGGCCGCCTTCCACAGCGTGGCCTTGAGCTCCTTGGACGGCGGCGCCATCAGCTCACCCGCTTAGCAGCGGTGCGCAATTCCCCGGCCAAATCACCGCGGCCGGACACGGTAAACCCGCCCAGGCCAAGCCATGACGCCATCGACTCCAGCTCGCCAGCCAGCACGGCGGCCACCCGGGAGCGCGGCACTCGGCTAGCGTGCTGGGGCTCACCGAACGCGCCCACCACGCGCAGCGTGTCGGCGGCGCGGTCGGCCTTGAGGTCGACTCGTGCCATCAGCTCACCGTCCACCAGCAGCGGCCACACGTAATAGCCGTACCGGCGCTTGGGCGCCGGGGTGTAGATCTCGATGCGGTAATGGAAATTGAACAGCCGCTCCACCCGAGGCCGGAAGAAGATCAACGGGTCGAACGGACACAGCAGCGCGGTGCCGCGATCCAGCCGGGGCACCGACCGGCCGGCATGCAGATACGCGGGCGCCGACCAGCCGTCGACACTGACCGCCTCGATGTCGCCGGCGGCCGCCAGCTCGGCGATCGCCGGTTTGACCTGCTGTGCGGACAGCCGGAAGTAGTCGCGGAGATCGGCCTCGGTGCCCACCCCCAGCGCGGTGGCCGCGCGCAAGATGAGCTCGCGGATGGCTTCGCCGTCGTCCACCTCGCGGGCCAGCACGCTCGCCGGCAGCACCCGTTCCACCAGGTCGTAGTGGCGGGCGAAGCCGACCCGGGTAGCGGTGGTGAGCACCCCGGAGGCGAACAGTGCCTCGGCCACCCATTTGGTGTCGCTGCGACTGCCCCACCAGCTTCCTTTGGGTCCGCGCGGTTCGGCCTCGAGATGGGCCTCGATCTGTCCGGCGGTGCTCGGCCCGAGTTCGCGCACGGCGGCGACGATCTTGTCGGCGAGCGCCGGATTGGCCTTGACGATGTGAGTGCCCCAGCGGCCGTGCCGGTACTGGCGCATCCGCCAGCGCAACAGCGGCCAGTCGTCGACGGCCATCAGTGCGGCCTCGTGTGCCCAGTACTCGGCCAGCAGCCGCGACGAGCGTGGACCCCAGGCGGCGCGGTCCAGCACGTCGCGGTCGTAAGGGCCGAGCCTGCTGAACACCGGCGCGTAATGAGCACGCACCGCTACAGAAACCGAATCCAGTTGCAGCACTTGAATTCTCGAGATCAGCCGGCGCAGGTGGGCGCGGGTGATCTCACCGCCGGGTCGCGGCTCGTTAAACCCTTGGGCCGCAACGGCTATCCGCCGGGCCTGCGCGGCGGTCAGCCTCCTGATCGACACGCGCCGAGAATACCGGTCTTTGCGCCGCTCTCAGCGAAGGCTCACCCCGCGCTGACTTTCTCGTCCACCGGCGCGGCAGCGTTGTGCTCCGGCGGATTCTTTTGTTCTCGGTATGCCGTCTCGAGCGCTGCTGGAACCGATTCCAGGTCGCGGCATACGCCCATCAGTTGTTCGAGGACCTTGATCCGCTGCTCACTCGCGGCGTCCACCGCCCGCCGGGCCTCCTCACGATCCCGCTCGACCTGCTCCTTGGCCTCGGCGAGCAGCTGCTCACGCGCCTGATGGGCGTCGTCGCGCATGCTGGCCAGTTCGGCCTCGAGCGTCTCCTTGGTTTCGCGATACTGCGCTTCCATCGCCGTTTGCTGCGAGGCCAAGTCCGCCAACACCTCTTGGTGCTTGCGCTGCTCGGCCTCGATTTCCGCTTCTGCCGCCGTGATCAGCGCCTCCGCCTCAGCCCGCGCCTCGGCCTGCATCTCCGAAATTTCGTCGACCGCACGCCGCAGCATCTTCGCCATCCGTTGCTGCATCGCGTGGGGCGCGGGTGAGGTGTCCGTCAGGACGGCGACCTCCTTGCGCAGCGCGGCCGCTTCCTCGCCGGATTCCTTCAGCCGCGCCCGCAGGCTCTCGACGTCGTTGAGCAACAGACTCTGCTTGGTGGTCAACATCTCGATGTGGGCATCGACAGCGGTCGCGTCGTACCCCATGAACTTGCGGGTGAATGCCGTTGTGGGTTCGGTAATCACTGCCAATTTCCCCTCCCTGGAAATGCCGTAAACCCCGTCACACCGATCCCGCCGACCCCCGTCGAGTATGTCAGGTCACCGGCGTCGACGCCGAGACGAGCGCTCAGGGCCGACGATAGCTGTGAAACCGATATCGCGGCCCGGACCGGCTGACCTGCCATTCCCCCGTCTCACCGAGCCACGTCTCGTCGAGCACCGGAGCCAGCGCGTCCTCGTCGTCGCGGGCCAGGTCGATCTCGATCTCGGTGACCTCGCATCGGGTGGCGTACGGCAGCGTGAGCCGGTAGATCTGGGCGCCGCCGATCACCCACGCTTCGGGCTCGGTCAGGGCCTCTTCGAGGGAGTCGACCACGTCGGCTCCCGCAGGCTTGAAGTCGGCCTGGCGCGACAGGACGATGTTTCTGCGGCGCGGCAGCGGCCGCACCGCGGCCGGCAGCGAATCCCAGGTGCGCCGACCCATGATCACGGTGTGGCCCACGGTCACCTGCTTGAAGCGGGCCAGGTCCTCCGGTACGTGCCAGGGGATGTCGCCATTGCGGCCGATGACCCCGGATGTGGACTGAGCCCACACCAAGCCCACGAGTGTCATACAGCGACGGGAGCTTTGATCGCCGGGTGCGGATCGTAGTTCTTGACGACGACGTCGTCGTAGGTGTAGTCGAAGATCGAATCCCGTTGGGCTAGAAAGAGTTCGGGGTACGGCCGCGGATCGCGGCCGAGCTGGGTCCGCACCTGGTCGACGTGGTTGTCGTAGATGTGGCAATCGCCCCCGGTCCAGACGAACTCCCCGACGCCGAGGCCGGCCTGGGCCGCCATCATGTGGGTGAGCAGCGCGTAGCTGGCGATGTTGAACGGCACGCCCAAAAACAGGTCAGCGCTGCGCTGGTAGAGCTGGCAGCTCAGCCGTCCGTCGGCCACGTAGAACTGGAAGAACGCGTGACACGGCGGCAGCGCCATCTGCGGGATTTCGCCGACGTTCCAGGCCGACACGATGTTGCGCCGGGAGTCCGGGTCGGTGCGCAGCAGCTCTAGCGCCGCGCTGATCTGGTCGATGTGCTCGCCCGAAGGGGTCGGCCAGGATCGCCACTGCACGCCGTAGATGGGTCCGAGATCGCCTGTGTCGCTGGCCCATTCGTCCCAGATCGTGACGCCGTGTTCGCGTAGCCAGCCGACGTTGGAGTCCCCGCGCAGGAACCACAGCAACTCGTAGACAACCGATTTGAGATGGACCTTCTTGGTGGTCAGCAGCGGGAAGCCGGCCGACAGGTCGTAGCGCAACTGCCGGCCGAACAGGCTGCGGGTTCCGGTGCCGGTGCGGTCCGATTTGGCCGCACCCGTGTCGAGGACCAGGCGCAGCAAGTCCTCGTAGGGCGCAGGAACCGGGGCAGCGATCGGCACGCGGTCAGCTTAGCCGCGATCGTGGGCGTGGCGAAGCCGGGCGCGGCGCGTCGGCGCCGATGAATTCACGTTCAGATCCCAGGAGTAGAACGGGTGCCATGCCGAACATCACCGACACCATCACCACCGCCGACGGGACCTGCACCGTCCGCCTGTTCACCCCCGACGGTCCGGAATCCCAAGTCCGCTGGCCCGGCGTGGTCATGTACCCCGACGCAGGCGGACTGCGCGACACCTTCGGACAAATGGCGGCCAAACTGGCCGGATTCGGCTACGCCGTGCTGCTGCCGGATGTGTACTACCGCAGCGGCGACTGGGCCCCGTTCGACATGGCCAGCGTGTTCGGCGACGAAACAGAGCGCAAGCGCCTGTTCTCCATGATCGGCGGCCTGACGGCGGACAAAATCACCAGCGACGCGCGCGCATTCTTCGACTACCTGGCGGCGCGCCCCGAGGTATCCGGCGAACGCTTCGGCGTGTGCGGCTACTGCATGGGCGGGCGCATCTCGCTGACGGTGGCCGGCCGTGTTCCGGACCGCGTGGCCGCCGCGGCGTCCTTCCACGGCGGCGGCCTGGTGACCGACACCGCGGACAGCCCGCACCTGCTGGCCCACCGGATGAACGCCACGGTCTACGTGGGCGGCGCCGAGAACGACGCGTCGTTCACGACCGACCACGCCGAACAGCTCGACAAGGCGCTGACGGCGGCCGGTGTGCGGCACACCATCGAGTGGTACCAGGCAGCGCACGGCTTCGCGGTCCCGGACAACGTGCCTTATGACGCGGCCGCTGCCGAGCGGCACTGGGCGGCGATGACGGAGGTGTTCGCTTCGGCGCTGCCCCGCTAACGCTTTTCGCAGCTCACCGCGTCGAGCAACAACCGTGCGGCCACCGTCGCGCCGTCGGCACGGATCGTGGCCGCCACGGCGCCGGCTTGTGCGCGGGTCTGGTCGGCCAGGGCCACCTCGAGCGCGGCCGGCAGGGCGCCCGGGGGCGGAGTCGGACCGTCGCACGCGGTGCCGATGCCCAGCTCGTCCACCCGGCAGGCCCAGTACACCTGGTCGGCCCCCTGCGGCACCACCAGCTGAGGCGCGCCCGCCCGGGCGGCCGTCGTCGTCGTGCCCGCGCCGCCGTGGTGCACGACGGCCGCCACCCGTCCAAACAGCGCTTGCTGATTGACCTCGCCGACGGCAAAACAGTCGTCACGGTCATCGCCGAGCGCCAGCTCTGCCCAGCCGTGCGAGAGCAGCACCCGCCGGCCCTGGCCGCGGATCGCCGCGATCGCCATCGGGACGACCTCCTTGGCACCCCACAACGGCATGCTGCCGAAGCCCAGGTACACCGGCGGCGTGCCGGCATCGAGGAACTCCTGAAGCTCGGCTCCCAGCGGGCGTTCGTCGTGCAGCAGCCACGCTCCGGTTTGCACGACGTTGAAGTCGGCCAGCGGCTGCCACGGGCCCAGCGTCGGGTCGGCAGCCAGCCACGGCTGGTTGGTGTAGGCGTAAGCACGCACGTTGTCCACCGGGGCCAGGCCGATCGCCGCCCGGTGACTGTTGAGCGTCGGACCGAACAACGCATTGGCGTTGCGCGCGTTGTGATCCCACATCATCCGGTTGTCGATCTCGGTGGTCCCCATCCCCCGGCCCACGTACTCCGGCGGCGGGTGGTACGGCGACGGCAGATGGGTCGGGTGGTAGCTCACATAGACGTAGGGGATACCGAGTTTGTCGGCCACTGATCGTGCACCGGCCGACGTCCATACCAGGCTGGCCGACACCAGCGCGTCGCATCCCTGCGCCGCCGCGGCGACCGTGTCGAACTGCGCGGCGAGCAACCCAAGCAGGTGCCCGCGCAGGTCCGCCTCCGACGACCGCGTCGCCCCGGTCGTCATCGCGCGCACGGACGGACCGAACGGCACCAGCGGCACGCCGAAACCTGCTGCCCGCTCGGCGAATTCGTCGTCCGGCGGCGCGCAGAGCACCACCTCGGCGCCGAGCGCCTGCAGCTGCACCGCGAGTCCCAGCAGTGGTTCGATGCCGCCGCGCGAATCGTATGTCGTCAGCAACACGCGCATGGTGCTCAGCCGACCGGCAGGTCCACCAGCTCGGCCAGCCGGGTCCGATGACGGTAGGCCGTGCCGAAGGCCAACTGATCGCTCTTGGCTCGCTTGAGGTACAGGTGGGCCGGATACTCCCAGGTCATGCCGATGCCGCCGTGTAGCTGCACGCACTCCTCGGCGGCGTGCACCGCGATGCCGCTGCAGTACGCCTGCGCGATGGCCGCGGCGACGCTCGCGTCCGGATCTTCGGAAGCGCAAGTATCCGCGGCATGGCGTGCGGCCGCGGTCGCCGCACCGACCTCGAACCACAGATCCGCCAACCGATGCTTGATCGCCTGATATGAGCCGATCGCGCGGCCGAACTGCTTGCGCTGCTTGACATAGGCCAGCGTGGTCTCGAAACACCACTGCGCCAGCCCGAGTTGCTCGGACGCCAGCAGCGCCGCACCCGTCTGTAGCGCAGCGGCCACGGCTTGATCCGCGGGTCCGACGCGAGTTGACGATGCCGCCGAAAAGTCCACGTTGGCAAGGGGTCTCGTCATATCCAAGGCCAGCAGCGGCGATACCCGCACACCCGCCGCGCTAGTGGAAACGGTGTGCAACTCGAGACCGTCGGCGCCGGCGACCGGAACCACCAACACGTCGGCTTCGCCGGCGCCGGCGACGCTGCTGGCCGCCCCGGTCAGGCCGTGGGCCCCGGCACTCACCCCCGCGATCGGATCGCCGGGCGCGGTGGACAGCGGCACCGCCAGCGCCGCGGTGAGCTCACCTTGGGCAAGCGCGGACAGGGTCTCGGTCTCGCCGGCGCGCAACAGCGCGACCGTGGCGAGCACCGCGCTGGACAAAAACGGCACCGGCGCGACGGCGCGGCCGATCTCCTCCATCACGACCGCGGCCTCGCGGGCACTCGCGCCGGCACCGCCAAGCGATTCCGGCACCAGCAGACCCGCGACCCCCAACTCACCGGCCAACCGCCGCCAGAGGTCGGAAAAGTCTTGTGGCTCTGGGTCGTAGGCCCGAGCTAACACGTCGGGTGCACACCGCTCGGCGAACAGGTGGCGGACGCTGTCGCGCAACGCCTCCTCGGTGTCGGAGTAGAGCAGGTCCCCGATGGTCATCGGTCCAGATCCTTCCAGGCGACATCCTTGTCGACGCGGTGTTCGCCCGGCAGGCCGAGAATCCGCTCAGAAATGGTGTTGCGCAAGATTTCCGACGTGCCGCCCTCGATCGAGTTGCCGCGTGCCCGCAAGTAGCGGTACCCGGGTTCGCGGCCGACCAGGTCGACGACTTCTGTTCTGCGCATGGTCCAGTCGTCGTACTGCAGGCCGGATTCGGCATGTAGCTCGATGTCGAAACCCGAGAGGGCTTGCGCGAGTTTGGCGAAGGCCACCTTCATGCCGGCGCCTTCCGGCCCGGGCTGGCCCGCTACGGCCTGCTGCCCCAGCCGTTCCCCGGCCAGCCGAAGGACTTCCGCCTCGACCCAGAGCCGCATCAACTCGTCGTGCATCGCGCCGTTGCGCAGCCCCGGCTCGTCTCGCCATGCGCGGGCGATCTTCCCGATGATCCCGCCCTCCCGCGGAACACCGGAGCTGGCACCGATCGCGACGCGTTCGTTGTTGAGCGTGGTGGTCGCGACCCGCCAGCCGCCGCCCACGGGGCCGAGCCGATTCGCGTCGGGCACCCGGACATCGGTGAGGAACACCTCGTTGAACTCGGCCTCACCGGTGATCTGACGCAGCGGCCGGACGTCGACGCCCGGTTGCGTCATGTCGCAGACGAAGTAGGTCAAGCCCGCGTGCTTGGGCACGGTCGGGTCGGTGCGGGCAACCAGGATGGCCATCTGCGCGTGTTGCGCCATCGACGTCCACACCTTCTGCCCGTTGACAATCCAATCGTCACCGTCGCGGACCGCGCGGGTCGCCACCCCAGCCAGGTCCGATCCCGCGCCGGGTTCGCTGAACAACTGGCAGTAGACGTGCTCGCCGGTGAACAACGGGCGCAAGAACTTTCGCTTCTGCTCGTCGGTGCCGAACGCCGCGATGGTCGGGGCCGCCATGCCCATCCCAATGAAGTTCTTGACGGTGCCGCCCACCGGCGCGCCCGCGCCGGCCAGCCGAGTATTCACCAGTTCCTGCGCTTTACGCGGCAGGTCCAGTCCGCCGAAACCCTCTGGCAGGTGCACCCAGGCCAGCCCGGCATCGAATTGCGCGCCAAGGAAATCGCGCGGGTCGGTGGTCGCCGGGTCGTGCTGATCCAGCAGTGCTTGCACCCGCTTCGTGAGGTCGGCCGAGAAGTCTTCGGTGCTCATGGCTTGTCCCCGGGCCGAATCTGGAAGCCCTGCGCGCCACCGAGCAGCAGACCGCCGTCGATGACCATCGTCTCACCGGTGATCCAGGCCGCCGCGTCGGAAACCAGAAAGGCCACCGCATTCGCCACATCGACGGGCTCGCCGATGCGCCCGAGCGCAATCTGCGAGGCCAGCGGATCTTCGTGGTCCTTCCACAGCGCCTCGGCCAGTTTGGTGCGCACCACTCCCGGGGCGATCGCGTTGACCCGGATGCCCGGTGACAGTTCCAGGGCCAGTTGTTTGGTGACATGGATCAGCGCCGCCTTGGTGGCGTTGTACAACCCCATCGCCGGGGACTGGTGCAGGCCGCCGATGGAGGCGGTGTTGACGATCGCGCCGCCGTGCTCGCCCATCCATGCCTTGACAGCGAGTGATGTCCACAGCAATGGAGCCCACAGATTGACCTCGAAGATTTTGGTGAACCGCGCGTGATCCTGGTCGATCAGCGGGCCGTACGCCGGATTGGTGCCCGCGTTGTTGATCAAGATGTCGACGCTGCCGAACCGCTCCAGGGTGAGGTCCACGCAGCTGCGTGCGGCGTCCTCGTCGACCGCATGCGCGCCCACGCCCAGCGCCCGCTCCCCGACCTGAGCCGCGGCGGCCTCCGCCGCTTCCTGTTTGCGCGCGGTGAGCACCACATTGGCGCCGGCGGCCGCCAGCTGTTGCGCAATAGCCAACCCGATTCCGCGTGAGGCCCCGGTGATAATCGCAGTACGGCCGGTCAGATCCAGTGAGGTCATCTTGGTACGCCTTTTGTTGTGTAGGGGGCCCGACTCTGCCAGCGATCGATTGCCACTGATCTTTCGGGAGAGGTTTTGTCCGCGCGCATGCGTGGTATGCGAGTCGCATGTTAGCGAAATTGACCCTCATGAAACCACTGGTGGTTGCCGGGGCCGTGGCCGCGGCGATCACCGCCGCACCAACGGCCGCTGCGGATAGTTTTGCGACCGGCCCGGCTCCCACCCACGTCGTCTTCAAGGACGACCCGGGTGGTGGCGGCTGCGACGCCAACGGCAACTGCGGCTCCGGAGGCGTGAACGGCCCCGGCGGCGGTCCGGGTGGCCAGGGCTGCCTGCCGGGCGTCGGTTGCGGCTCCGGCGGCCAGTTCTTCGGTCCCGGCGGCGTACCGGGCGGCACCGGCTGCCTGCCGGGCGTCGGCTGCGGATCCGGCCACGGATAACAGCGGGATGACCCTCAGCCTCCCGTCAGCCTGGTGATCCAGGCGCGGGAGTCTGAAGGGTCGATCACATCGTCAAGCTCGAACGTCGTGGCAGCCCGAAGCGCTTTCCCGTGTTGATAAGCCGCCGCCACAAGCCGATCGAATAGCTGCTCACGTTCGCCCGCATCGGCCGCGGCGGCCAGCTCCTTGCTGAATCCGAGCCGTACCGCGCCTTCCAAGCCCATGCCGCCGATCTCCCCCGTCGGCCAGGCGACGGTGAACTGCGGGGCGTGGAACGAGCCGCCCGCCATGGCCATCGCGCCCAACCCATATCCCTTGCGCAGGATGATCATGCCGAGCGGTACCGTCAACCGCGCACCCAGCACGAACATCCTGCCGAACCGGCGGACCGCGGCCTGTTTTTCCGCATCCGGCCCGACCATGAATCCCGGTGTGTCGCACAACGAAATCACCGGCAGCCGAAACGATTCGCACAGCGTCAGGAAGTCACCGGCCTTGTCGGCGGCCTCGGCATCGATTGCGCCGCCCAGATGGTGACTGCTGTTGGCTATCAATCCACATGCCACGCCCTCGACGCGGACCAGCGCGGTGACGATGCCGACGCCATAGTCGGGGCGCAGCTCGAGCACGGAGCCGACGTCGACAATCGACTCGATCGCCCGGCGCACGTCGTAGGCGCGTAACCGATTCTCCGGCACCACTTGTCGGGCCAGGCGTGGATCGGGTGCCTCCCAGTCGCCGATGCTGCCCTGGAAGTACGACAGATACTGTTTGGCCAGCGACACGGCGTGCGCCTCGTCGCGCGCAACAAGGCTCACCACCCCGTTGTGCCGCTGCACGTCGATCGGACCGATCGCCTCGGGCGGGTACACCCCGAGCCCGCCGCCCTCGATCATTGCCGGCCCGCCCATTCCGATGTTGGCGTCCGGGGTCGCGATGATCACGTCGCACACTCCGGCCAGCGCGGCGTTGCCGGCGAAGCAACGTCCGGAAACGATGGATACCAGCGGCACCTGGCCGCGCAGCCCGGCCAGTACCCGGAAGGTCGGCACATCCAGCCCGGCCGCGCCGCCGACGTCGGTATCGCCGGGCCGTCCACCGCCGCCCTCCGCGAACAGCACCACCGGCAGACGCTTTCGGGCGGCCACGTCGAAGACACGGTCCGTCTTGGCATGGTTGCGCATGCCCTGGGTGCCGGCGAGCACGGTGTAGTCGTAGGACACCACCACCGTCTCGGCCGCGGCCCGCCCGAATCGGTCGGCGCCGATCGTCGCCAGCCCGGCGACCAGGCCGTCGGCCGGGGTGTTGGCGATGAGGTCGGATTCCGAGCGCCGGCTGCGTTGCGCGGCAATGGCGAGAGCGCCGTACTCGACGAAGCTGCCGGCGTCGATCAGATCGGCGATGTTCTCCCGGGCGGTGCGGCGACCCTGGTTGTGCCGCTTGACCACTGCGGCTTCGCGTCCCTCGTCAAGAGTGAGCAAATGGCGCTCGGCGACCTCGTCGAGGTCGGCACGCGGGCGGTCGAGGTCGACCGCGGCGACGGCGGACTCACCGCCGATACCGGCCCCGGTGCGAGTGAAGACCACCAGTGGATCGCCGGTTCCGACAACCTGGCCGGGTGCCACGAGATTGCGGACCGTTCGCAGCGCGACCGGCGCGACGAGCACATGTTGCATTTTCATGGCCTCGAGCACGACCAGTTGATCGCCGGGAGAAAGCTCGGTGCCCTCGGGCGCCACCTCGACCACGGTGCCGGCCAGCTGCGCACGTAGCGCTTCCTCACCGGGATAGAGCTCGACGGACGCCACCCGGGTGTCGTGTTCGTGGCTCAGCGCCGCGGCCGCCAGCTTCCGAAGCTTTGCGTCGAGGAAGCTCGTCGTCACGACACCCGACTGAATTTCGCTGTCGGACAGCAGCTCTTGCAGAAAATTGATGTTCGTGCGGACACCCTCGACACTGAATTCGGCCAGTGCGGTGCGCGACTTTCGCAGCGCCGCGGCGAACGACGACCCGTGCACGTGGGTGATGACCTTGGCCAACAGCGAGTCGTATCGAGCGCTCAACGCCAGCCCGGTCCGCCCGTACGTGTCGACGCGCACGCCCGGACCGCTCGGCGGGGAGAACACCGTCAAGACGCCCGCCCCGGGCACCACGGCCCCCTCCGCCGTCAGGGTCTCCATGTTGACCCGGGCCTGTATCGCAATGCCGCGCCGCGCGGCGGGCTCGCCGATGACTTCGTCACCGTCAGAAGCGATTCCGGACGGCAACCCTAGCTGGTAGTAGGAGGCGCCGCCGGCGATGGCCAGCTGTGCGGCCACCAGGTCCACCCCGGTGGTCTCCTCGGTGATCGGGTGCTCGACCTGAATGCGGGGGTTGACCTCGAGGAAGACGAATTTCTCACCGGCGACCAGGAATTCGACGGTGGCCAGCCCGCGCAGGCCGACTCTGCCGCACAGCCGCGCCGCGGCCAGGTGCAGCTCGCGGCGCAGCGCATCCGAAAGCCCTTGTGCAGGGGCTATTTCGACGACTTTCTGATAACGACGCTGAATGCTGCAATCACGGTCGCCGAGGGCGAGCGCATGCGTTCGAGGCCCGGCCGGCCCGGCGACAATCTGCACCTCGATGTGCCTGGCGTCGTCGACAAGCGCCTCGGCGAACACCGCCGGATTACCGAATCCCAGTTGCGCCTCCGCGGCACACTGCCGGTAGGCATTGTCGATCTGATCGGCACCGTCCACTCTGCGCATGCCGCGACCACCCCCACCGGCCAGCGCCTTGATCATCACCGCGCCGCCGTGGGTGGCAAAGAATGCCTGGACATCCTCGACGCTGCTCGGCCCAACGGTGGCGGGCAACACCGGCACACCGGCAGCGATCGCGGCGGCGCGCGCCGAGGATTTGTTGCCGATCGTCTCGAGCACGTCGGCGTCCGGCCCCACAAAGGTGTACCCGGCCGCCACGCACGCACGAGCGAATCCGGCGTTCTCGGAGAGGAAGCCGTAACCCGGATGAATCAGCTTCGCGCCGGCATTCTTCGCCGCCACCAGTATGGACGACTGGTCGAGGTAGGCGCCGGCGCCGCTGCCCGGCAGACCGATGGCTTCGTCCGCCGCATGCACGTGCGGACTCTCGGCGTCGTCCTCGGCGTAGACCGCGACCGTCTGGATGCCCAATTCGGTTGCGGTGCGGATGATCCGAAGTGCGATCTCGCCACGATTCGCGATCAGCAGGGTCGCGCTCATCGGAGCGGGTCGCCCCACTGCACTTCACCACGCAGCCTGGCTTTGAGCAGCTTGCCACCGGCATTGCGCGGCAACGCTTCTGATACCACCGTGACGTACTGCGGAATTTCGTAGGCGGCGAGCTGCCCGCTGCAGTGCTCGAGTACGGCCGACACGTCGATCTGCGCGCCGCCGCCGAACAGCACGGCTCCGACTTTCTCACCCATGACATCGTCGGGCACCGCGAGCACGCAGGCATCCGCGACGTTGGGCGCGGCCAGCAACACCGCTTCGACCTCGACGCTGGAGACGTTCTCTCCGCCGCGATTGATGATGTCCTTGAGCCGGTCGACGATGTGCACCCGGCCCGCGTCATCGACGCGCACCACGTCGCCGGTGTGCAGCCAGCCGTCCACGATGGCGGCAGCGGTCGCTTCCGGCCGGTTCCAGTACCCGGCGGTCAGATTGGCCCCGCGCGCTACCAACTCACCGACGCCTTGCTCGTCGCCGCCGAACGGAATCAGGCCGAGATCCACCGAGGGGACCGCATACCCCACCGAGTCGGCGTGTGCGACCGCGTCCCGATCGGGCAGCACGGTCATCAGCGAGGCGGACTCGGTCATGCCGTAGCCGTTGAACACTTTTGCCTGCGGAAAGGCTCTCTTTACCGACTGCACCAACAAGGGCGCGATGGGCGCCCCACCGTAGCCCACCCAGCGAACACCGGACACATCTGTATCGGCGAACTCCTTGTGCCGCAGCAATAACGAGTAGATGGCCGGAACGGTGACCATCAGCGAAATACGTTCGGCGCTCAGCGTGGCGATCAGCTGGTCAAGGTTGAGCGTCGGCATGATCACCGATGCTCCCCCGAGCCGAATGGCCGCTAAAAGCTGTGAGTTGCAACCGGTCACGTGAAACAGCGGCACCGAGATCAGGGTGCGCAGCCCTTCGCCGGCATCCCGGGAGAATCCCACGCACCGAATTGAATTCTCGGTGTTGGTGACGAATGCCTCGTGAGTGGTCGGCACGCCTTTGGGATGCCCGGTGGTGCCCGAGGTGTAGAACAGCGCGGCGGTGTCCGCAGGCGTGAGTCCTTCGGCCACATAGGGTTGGCCGTCGGGCAGCGGGGTGTCCGCCGCCAGGTCCAGCGTCGCGCCGGAGTCGGACAGGACGAACTCGACTTCCGGTTGCGCCGAGCGCGTATTGACCGCCACCGCAATGCCGCCGGCCATCACCGTGCCCCAAAACGCCAACACCCAATCGATGCCCGCGGGGTAGCGCACCGCCACGCGCTTCCCTGGTTGCAGACCGGCCGCCCGCAGCCCGCCGGCGACCCGCGCGGCGCGGTCCCACAGCTGCCGGTAGGTCAGTCGGCCGGCACCGACTTCGACAACGGCCTCGGTGTCGGGACGGCGCTCGACGTGCTCGGCCAGCATGTCCAGCAGCGTGGCGGGCAGATCGTGGTAACGCGGGATGCCGTCGGGGTCGCGGCTCACGCCCGTCGTCGAGAACGGGTTGTGGCCGCGCGGAATATCGATCACTTCAGGCATGCCCGGTCCTTACTATCGGCGTGTCCTATCGTGATAGCGGTGACGATCGAGGATTCCGCCATCATGCCCGAGGCGTTCTTTACTGTCGATGGCGACTCCTATGTTCCGGGCCCGCTGACGCGAGGGCCGTGGGGCGCGGCAATGGGCGGTCAGATCGTCGGCGGCCTGTTGGGTTGGGGCATAGAACAATCAGGCATCGATCCCGACTTTCAGCCCGCCCGGCTGACCGTCGACCTGCTGCGGCCGGCGCTGCTGCAGCCGGTGCAGATTCAGACTTCGATAGAGCGCGAAGGCCGGCGCATCAGGCTGGTTGACGCCGCCCTGATCCAGCGCGGCACGATAGTCGCGCGAGCCAGTGCGCTGTTCCTGCGCCGCGGCGATCATCCCGAGGGCCAGGTGTGGTCCTTTCCGGTGGAGATGCCGGCGCTACCGACGTCCTACGAGGGCTTCCCGGCCGACATGCCGTTCCTTATCTGGGGGTACGGGGCCACCTTCGACGGCAGTCCCGGCATCGCCGCGGGCGAATGGGAGCAGTCCCACGCCCAGAAGTTCGCCTGGGCGCGGGTGTTTCGCCCGATGGTGCACGGCCACGCGCTGACGCCGTTTACCCGCCTGGCCTTCGTCGGTGACATCACGAGTTCGCTCACGCATTGGGGCACAGGCGGATTGCGCTACATCAATGCCGACTACACCGTCACCGCGAGCCGATTGCCCGACGGTGAATTCGTCGGGTTGGCCGCCCAAAGCCACTACGGCACGGCCGGGGTGGCCACCGGGGCGGCGACCCTGTTCGACTGTCACGGCCCGATCGGCACCAGCTCTGCGCTGGCGGTGGCCCAGCCCGCCGGTGCGTTCAGGCCGACCGACGCCTAGCCCATCAGCGTCGCGGCCAGCGTTCCGCCCAGCTCGTAGGCCCGTTCACGCACCGCGGCGTCGACGGCACCGACCACCTCCAGCACGTCGACCGCTTGGCTCAGCGACAGTCCGGTGGCCAGTTTGTTGACGGCCGAGGCGGCGCCGACGGTGTCGTTGTTGCCGTGCACCCACAGCCCGTAGGGCCGTCCCGATACGTGGTCCAGGCTCGGGTAGTAGACGGTGTCGAAGAAGTGCTTGAGCGCGCCGGACATGTAGCCGAAGTTGGCGGTGGTGCCGAACAGATAGCCGTCGGCGTCGAGCATGTCCGGCAGCGTCGCGGCCAGCGCCGGCCGGGAGACCACGTCGACGCCGTCAATCTCGGGATCGTTGGCTCCGGCGAGCACCGCCTCGAGCAGCTCGCGAGTGGCCGGCGACGGCGTGTGGTGCACGATCAGCAGCGTCTTGCTCACGGGCGCCCCTCCAGCTGGACCGCCGTTTTCATGGCTTCGCGGGCGCGGCGGCGATCCCCCGCGTAGTCGTAGGCCCGGGCGAGCCGGTACCAATGCCGCCAATCGTCGGGGTTGGCTTGAACCTCGGTGCGCACGGTGGCGAACAGCGCGTCGGCCGCGTCGCGCCGGATGCGGCCGGACGGCCGCCGCGGCAGCGCGCTGGCATCGAGTTCCATCCCGTCTTCGGCGATCAGCCGGGCCAGCTTCTGGTGGGCGAACCCGGCCCGCAGGGTGGCGATCATCGCCCACAGCCCGATCACCGGCATGATCAACACCGCCAGCCCGAGGCCGACGGCGGCGGCCCGCCCCGAGGCGATCATCGCTACGGCCAACCGCCCCAGCAGCACGAAATACAGCAACATCGCCGCGCAGAGGAACGCGATCAGCAATTGCGTGCGCAGCGACCTGCTCATTGCAGGTTGAGCAGGGGCTCCAGCCCCACCGTCAGCCCGGGGCGTTCCCGAATGCGGCGCACCGCCAGCAGCACGCCCGGCACGAAGGACGTGCGGTCCAGGCTGTCGTGGCGGATCGTCAGCGTCTCCCCCTCGGTGCCGAACAGCACCTCCTGGTGGGCGACCAGCCCGGCCAGCCGCACCGAGTGCACGGGGATGCCGTCGACATCGGCGCCGCGAGCGCCGGGCAGGCCGGTGCTGGTGGCATCGGGGTTGGGCGGCAAGCCTTTTCGAGCTTCGGCGATCAGCTTGGCGGTACGAGTCGCGGTGCCCGACGGCGCGTCGGCCTTGTGCGGGTGATGCAGCTCGACGACCTCGGCGGAGTCGAAGAAGGGCGCGGCCTGTTTCGCGAAATGCATTGACAGCACGGCACCGATCGCGAAGTTCGGCGCGATCAGCACCGATGTTTCGGGTTTGTCGGCCAGCCAGGCTTCGACCTGCTGCAGCCGCTCGGCGGTGAAGCCGGTGGTACCGACCACGGCGTGAATTCCCTTGCTGATGACGAACTCTAGGTTGCCCATCACCACATCGGGGTGGGTGAAGTCGATGACGACCTCGGTGTTGTGATCGGTCAGCAGACTTATCGGATCGCCGGCGTCCACTTCGGCGGACAAGGTCAGATCCTCGGCGGCCTGCACACCCGCCACCATCGCCGTTCCGACCTTGCCCTTGGCTCCCAGCACTCCTACCCGCATGGTCTTCACCCTAGACGGAGCGGTCGGGCGGGCTTTGTGCACAGTTGGGCCTTTGTCCACAGTTGGCGCTTTCGCGGTAGCCCCGTGCAATGGTCATAGATAAAATTCGAACATGTATTCGATCGAGGTTCCGGCGGAGGTGTCCGCCGCCCTGGACGCGCAGGACGCCGCCGACGCCGCGCTCCGCGGCCTGAACTTCGATGAGTTGAGCCCCGCCGTCCGGCTGCGAGTGCTGGAGCGGATGGAGGCGTCACGCCGACGCCAGATCACGGTGAGCCACGACCTGATCGCCGGCCTGTCAAAGGAGGAGCCGGCCGCGGTGGGCGGTCCGATCCACAAAGTCATCGCCAACTGCCTGCGGATAAGCTATGCCGAAGCCCGCCGCCGGCTGCGGGACGCCGAACAGCTTTCTCCGCGTGTGACTCTCACCGGCCAAGAGTTGCCACCGGAGCTGCCGGCTACCGCCCGGGCATGGCGAGAAGGCGAACTCGATGCGCAGCACCTCCGGGTGATTCAGGCCTTCTTTCACGACCTCCCGGACGCGACACCCGCCGATATCGTCGAGGACGCCGAGCGATTCCTTGCCGAGCAGGCCGTCAAACTGCGTCCCGATCAGCTGGACCGGGCCGCGCACCGGATTGCGTTGCACATCAACCCGGATGGCAAGTTCTCCGACTCGGACCGCGCCCGGCAGCGCGGCTTCACGTGGTGCGGGCAGCGCCGCGACGGGATGAGCGTCGGAAAGCTCATCGCCTCCCCGGAATTGCGCGCCAACCTCGACGCGTGGCTCGCGCGATTCGCCGCGCCCGGCATGTGCAACCCCGATGACGAATACCCTTGTACTGCCGATGAACCCGCCGAGGAGGCGGTCGGTCGCGACACCCGCACACCGGCCCAGCGTCAGCACGACGCGCTCAACGCCTTGGTCCGCGGTCAGTTGGGCGACCCGAAGCTCGGCCAGCACAACGGGCTGCCCGTGACGGTCATCGTGTCGACCACGCTGCGGGAGCTGACGACGGGCACGGGCCGAGCGGTGACTGGGGGCGGGACGCTGCTGCCCATGCCGGACCTGATCCGGATGGCCAGCCACGCCTACCACTACCTCGCCGTATTCGACGAGCATCAAAGCAGGCCACTGTATCTCGGCCGATCTCGCCGTGTTGCTTCACCGGATCAACGTTTAGTCCTGTATGCCAAGGATCGCGGCTGCACGCATCCGGGCTGCGACGCGCCCGGTTATTGGTGCGAAGTCCATCATGTCGACGACTGGGCCAGCGGCGGCTCGACCGATGTCGACACGCTCACATTCGCCTGCCGACCACACCACAAACTGGCCGGGACCGGTTGGCGCACCAGAAAACTAGCCAACGGCCGCACCGAATGGATCCCGCCGCCGCAGTTCGACTTTGGTGGCCGCACCAACGACTACCACCACCCCGAACGACTCCTCGGTGATGACGAAGCGTGCTGAGCTACTTCTTGAACCGCCCGGCGAACCCACGCAACGGAAGGTCGGCACTGGTGATCAGCCCTGGCCGGGCGGCCACCACCGACCGGATCGAGGCAAGGGCGGGCATCCCGGTCACGGTCATGCCGATGGACGCGAAGTTGTCCGGATTGGACAGGTCCACGCCGGGTTTGGGGAAGATCATGTGCTTGTTGTAGACGCAGGGGTCGCCCTTGATCTGGGTGATGTAGCAGCCCTTGATATCCCAGTGCGGATCGGTGTGCGGGGTCATCTGCCATTCCAGGTGCGTCTCGACCAGTGGCACCCCGTCCACCAGGCCCTGGTACTTGATGTAGTTGCCGCCCAGCGAACCTTTGGGCAGGGTGTACCAGCCCAGGTCGACGTCCTTCGTGCAGGCACCCAACTCGTAGCTGAACTTGACCTCGTCGAGCTTCACGTCGAAGCAGTCGGCCATCATCAACACGCTGTCCGCGAAAACGCGGGTGTACTTCTCCAGCTTCGCCGGAATCGACGGATCATCCACCGGCAGGCCGTAACCCACCTCGATCCAGGTGTCCTTGGAATGGTGACACGACACGTCGACGGACTCGATGGTGGTGACGTTTTCGATATCGGCGACGTCGGCCGAGCACACCACGCCGAGGATCTGGTTCAGCCCCGGGTTCATCCCGGTGCCGTAGAAGGTCGCGCCGCCTTCTTCGCAGGCCTCGGCCAGCAGCTGGCTCACCAGCTTGCCCGACGGGTGCGGGTGGTTGGTGTCGCGGTGCCAGCCGGTGATCCAGTCGGCGGTGGTGACGATATCGATGCCCGCCTCAAGCACTTTGACGTAGAGGTCCTCGTCGGGGAACACACCGTGGAAAGTCAGCACGTCCGGCTTGGCGGCGATGATCTCCTCGATGGTGCCGGTGAATTTCACCCCGTTGGACCCGACGCCGGCGAACTCGCCGGTGTCCTTGCCGACCTTCTCCGGCGAATAGCAGTGCACGCCAATGAGTTCGAGATCGGGCTGGGTCGCGATCCGCCTGATCATCTCCGAACCGACGTTTCCGCTTCCGACTTGGAAGACGCGAATCGGTCGAGCGGGTGCATTCATTCCATTCAGCCTTTCTCGGATGCTGCGTACACTTCGGCGGCGCTGCCACCGATGCCGTCGGGATAGAACTGCTTGGCCCACTTGCGAATTGCCGTGAACCCTTCGTACTCGTCGGTGGCCAGCGCGGGCGGATCCGAATACCGCTGGTGCTGCCAGATTTCGACGTCTTGCTCGAACTGTCGAATGACTTCTCGCCCGAACTCCTGTGCCTTGACCTCGGCGCGGCCCGGATCCATGTGCGGTGTGCGGCCGATGTACACCATGAACCGGATGTCGGAGGTGCACTCGTCGACCGGAGTGATCGCCGAGATGGTGCGGTTGTCGACCATGCCCCAGCTCTTGGTCACCGCGATTCCCAGCCCACCGTTGATGGCCTCCACGCCGCTGTTGACGTCCTCGATGCGCTGCCCGTCGTCGCCTTCGAAGGTGATGGTGAAGTCGACGAAGGACACCGGCTCGTCGAAGTCGTGGCGAGTGAAGATCGGCACGATCGGCGTGTTGTGCACGTATTTGAAATGCGCGAAGTCCACCCCGTTTTCCAGCACGTACTGCGGATGCAGCTCCAGGCCGGCGCGGTACAACCGCTGCTGCGGGTAATAGGCGGCCGCACTGCTGCCGTCGTCGAACGCGGCGAACACGTCTGGAGCGTCGAAGAACGGGTCGCGGCGCTGCACGTCGTGCCAGATGTAGACCGACGCGTTGCGCTCGACCACCGGATAGGTGCGCACCCGGCGGCCGCGGTTAGGACGGTCCTGATACGGGATGCACACGTTGCGGCCCTCATTGCTCCACTGCCAGCCGTGGAACGGGCATTGCAGCACCTCGCCGACCACCTTGCCGCCGTAGCCCAGGTGCGCACCCAGGTGCTCGCAATAGGCGTTCATGACGGTGAGCTGGCCGGACTCGGCCCGCCAGGCGACCATCTCCTGGTCGAAGTACTTCATCTTGTGGACGTCCCCGACGCCGATCTCCTCGGACCAGGCGACCTGGAACCATCCGGTCGGTTTCATCGACAACGGCGGCTTGGCCATCTGAGCTGTCCTCCTCGCGTACGAATGATAGCGGCGCCGGTCAGCAATCACAGTACCCTCTATGAAAACCGTAATACGCTAACCCGCCGCGGGCAAGCAATCCATTAGGATCGGCCGATGGCGCAGCGGGCTACCCGGCATGTTTCGGAGGCCGGGATCGTGGGCCGGCGTCCCAACCGGCGCGGGAGCGCGACACGCGAGAACATGCTCGAGGCGGCGTTGCGGTCGCTGGCCTCGGGCGAGCCGGGTTCGGTGTCGGCCAATCGCATCGCCAAGGAAATAGGTGCCACCTGGGGCGCTGTGCAGTATCAGTTCGGCGACACCGACGGTTTCTGGGCGGCCGTGCTGCACCGCACTGCCGAGCGGCGCGAAGCGACGTTCTCGACGCTGTCGACACCGGTTCGGCCGAACGCGCCCCTACGCGAGCGGGTCAGCGCCATCGTCGAAACCCTGTATCGCGGCCTGGCGTCGGCAGATTCACGCGCAATCGAAAATCTGCGCGCAGCCCTCCCCCGAGATCCCGACGAGCTCGAACGCCTCTATCCGCGTACCGCCGCCGAGTTGTTCTCCTGGGGCAAGAGCTGGCTGGAAACCTGTCAGAACGCCTTCGCCGGCCTCGCCGTCGACTCGGACCGGGTGCGCGAGGTGGCCGCACTCATCCCGGGCGCGATGCGCGGCCTGGTGTCGGAGCGCCAGCTCGGTTCCTACGCCGACCTCGACATGGCCCGGCACGGTCTGACCAACGCGTTGGTCGCCTATCTCGAGCAATCCCGGCCGGATTGACCTTAAGGTGGCCCTGTGAAGTCCAGGGACGTCAAGCTCCGCAGAGCCGGACCAAGCGATTTCGAGAAGGTCGCGAGCATGCACTATCCGGTGTGGCGGAAGTCCTGGGCCGGAATCCTGGAGGATTTCGTACTCGATGTGATCGCGACACCGAAATGGTGGGCCACGGTGAGCTACCCCGAAGCCGTGAACCGACTTGGTTGGAGTATGTGGATTGCCGAGGCCCGCAACAAAATACTCGGCATGACGATCTTCGGACCGGACACCACGAACACCGATCTCTTGCGAATCGAAGCCCTCTACACAGCGGAGGCGGCCCAAAAGCTGGGAATCGGCGTCCTCTTGCTCGATAAGGCGGTGCGCTCGGATCCTTGCAGTGATGTGATTTTGTGGTGTGCGGAAAAGAACAGCAAGGCGCGCGAGTTCTACGAGAACCACAATTTCGAGCTTGACGGCCGCAGCTACGTCTGGGAGCCGCTGCCCGGCGTGCGCGTGCCGCACGTGGGCTACCGGCTTTTTCGATCGGCAGCCCACAGCTGACCGTCGGGGAGTCCTCAGGCGTCGATGACGACTCGGTCGGCCTTGGCCCGCGACACGCAGACCAGCATCTCGCCGTCGCCCACGGCCGTGCGCCCACGGTGATCGACTTGTCCGGCAAGCACTTTGACCTTGCACGTCCCACAGAAACCCTGCTGACACGAGTACGGGGTCGTTGGATCAAAGTCGCGCATCACGTCGAGCGCGGACCGATTCGCCGGAACATTGAGCAGTCGACGCGACCGCGCGAGCTCGAGCTCGAATGCAACTCCGTCCACGACCGGCGGCGGGCTGAATCGCTCGTAATGCAATGGTGCGTCGGCGTGTTCGTTGCGGGCCAGGCGCACCGCCTCGAGCATCGCGCTCGGGCCGCACACGTAGACGGCCGTCATCGGCCCAGCGTCGGCCAGTACGTCATCCACGGCGGCAACCCGGCCGTGTTCGTCGTCGGCCCACACGGTCACCCGGTCCGGCGACACCGACACGACTTCGTCCAGCAACGGCATGTACTCCCGGCTGCGCCCCGCGTAGATGGCGCGCCAATTGATTCCGCGCTGCCGCGCCACCTGGAGCATCGGCAGAATCGGTGTCACGCCGATGCCGCCGATCACGAACAACACGTCGCGCTCGGCCGTGCCGAGGTAGAAGGCGTTGCGCGGGCCTTCGAACATCAGCGTGTCGCCCAGGTCGAACGCGTCGTGCATTTCGATCGAACCGCCACCGCCGTCGGCGATCCGGCGGATCGCGATGCGGTAGTCCGCCCGCCGTCCGGGCGGGCCGCACAGCGAGTATTGGCGGCGCCGGCCCGAGGGCAGCGCGACGTCGATGTGTCCACCGGGAGTCCAGGACGGGAGCAAACCGCCGCCTGGGTCGGCCAATGTCAATGCGACCACGTCGGGCGCGACGAACTCGCGTTTGGTGACGACGGCGGCCCGGGTGCGGCGCACCGGCTTGATCCGCGACGGCTCCCACCGCGACACCGAGGCGAATCCGTCGTACAACACCCGGATGCCCCACAACAGCGTGCCGAGGCGGTCGCGGTCCCGCCGACCGTAGAGGTCGGCCGGCCTACTTGTCCAAATGCTCCGCCGCACAGGCAAATCCCCCACCATGCTTACGTCGGCCGAATGTCCACCCGCGCGAGCATCCGGATCATCGACGGGCTGATCCGGCGCATCGCGTAGCCGATCCTGGACTCCGCGGCGATCGGCAACACCGCCGGGCCGGTCTTGACGGCCTTGACGATCGCCGCTGCGGTGGCCTCCGGGGTGTAGTTGCGCCGCCGGTAGGCCATGTCGGCCTTGTCTCGGGCGCGGTCTTGGTCGGCGGCCGACATCCCTGCGTAGACGGTGCTTTTGGCGATATCGGTGTTGACGAATCCGGGGCACACCGCGGTGACGGCAATCCCCTCGTCGGCGAAGTCCGCCCGCAACGATTCGCTGAACCCCAGTACGGCCGCCTTCGTCGTGCTGTAGGCAACCATGGATTTCGACGGCAGGTATGCCGACGCGGACGCCACATTGATGATCGTGCCGCCCTGGCCCCGCTCGACCATCTGCGCGCCGAACGCTCGGCTGCCGGTGATGACGCCGCGGAGATTGACCCCGATGATGTCGTCCCAATTCTGCGGGCTGGTGTCCAGGAACCGGCCCGCCATCCCGATGCCGGCATTGTTCACCAGGATGTCGACCACGCCGTGGTCGTTGAAGACTTGTCCGGCAAGGTGATTCATCGCCTTTTCGTCGCTGACGTCGGCTTGGTACACCGCGGCCTCGGCGCAGGCGGCGCGCACCGCATCCGCGGTCTCATTGGCTGCGGCGAGGTCTCGATCGACGATGACCACCTTGCGGGCACCGCGACGGGCCAGCTCCACCGCGGTGGCCCTGCCGATGCCGGCACCCGCGCCGGTGACCAGGGCGAGTTTGCCCGGTATCTCGTGGGGGCCGCCGAGCACCGACGGCTCGGTTGCGGTAACCGTGCCGCCGCTTCGATCGACCCACTCGCTGGTCAGCCGGGCCACGACATCGGGACGCGATGTCACCACCCAATGCCCGCCTTCGATCGAAACCACCCTGCTCCCATCGGGAATCGCGCCGGTGAACCGCTGCACCGCCGGAGTCACGAAGATGTCCTTGCGCGGCACCAGCACCTGGACCGGGACACTGGTTTTCGACAGCTCGTGCCCGGGCGACAGCATCGGCCCTGGCATGTTCGCCCGGTACAGGTTGAGCCCGTTGACGTAGTCTGTGATCGATCGGGGCGTTGCGTGCCGCTGGCTGCGGGTACTCGATCGACCGATACGTTCAAAGGCCTCAACAAGTTTCACTCCCAGCCGGGAGCGAAACGCCACCTCTGGCACGCCCGGGCACAGGAAGAAGGGGATGTAGGCCGAGCCCATCAACTGCCTCGCAACCTGGGCCAGCGCCCGGGGGGTACGCGCCGAGCGCAAGAACACGCCCGCGTACTGCAGATGCGGGCCCGAGATCGAGGTGAACGAGGCGATCTTGCCCATCACCGATTCGTCGGTGATGGCTGCCCAGGCCTGAATCGAGCCCCAGTCGTGCGCCAGCAGGTGGACCTGCTCGACGCCGAGAGTGTCGATCACCCCGCCGAGATCCGACACCAGATGTTCGAAAGCATATCCGGATCTCTTTGCCGGACGCGATGATTCGCCGGCGCCGCGTACATCGTAGGCCACGAGGTTGTACCGGCCGGGGTAGCCGCGCGCGAACTCCTCGGCCACCGGATCCCACACGTGGTGGTTATCCGGCCAGCCGTGAATGGCCAGGATGGTCGGGCGCGCCGTGTCGACTTCGGTGTAGCGATGGACGGCCAGAGCCACACCGTCCGATGACGTGAATCCGATATTGATGGCCATAGGTCAGTGCGACGCCCGCGCGGCAGGTGAGACGGCCAGATAGTCGACTGCCAGCCCGAGCCCGCCCAACTGCGAGGGGTGAAAGCCCGGCCGGTAGTAATCGGCGATACCGCGCACGAAGCGCAGCGGCCCGGGCAGCAAACCCCGGCGCGCGGCATTGAAGTAGTCGCGCAGGCGCGGCTTGGCGCCCGGCGTCAGCTGCGGATCCACCGAATAGAGGTAGCGCACGCCGCGAATCCACAACAGCAACATCGCCGGTGAGACGACCAGCTGCGCGCGCACCCGCCGCCAATACCCGGCCCGCAGATGTTTCATGGTGTCGAAGGCCACCGACTTGTGCTCGACTTCCTCGGCGCCGTGCCAGCGGAGCATGTCCAGCATCACGGGATCAGTGCCGATGGCGTCGTGGGCCGGGGTGTTCAGAATCCACTCACCCAAGATGGCGGTGTAGTGCTCGATCGCGGAGACGAACGACACCTGCTCCAGCAGCCAACTGTCCTGGCGCCGCTGGCCCCAGTGGGGCCTGTTCCCCAGCACCTTCTCGAACATCCACCTGATCTGGCCGGTGTAAGGCGTCACGTCGATGCCCTGAGCGTCGAACCGGTCGAGCACGCCCGAGTGCGCCTGCGAATGCACCGCCTCCTGGCCGATGAATCCCTGCACATCCAGGCGCAGCTGGTCGTCTTTGATCAACGGCAGCGCTTTCTTGAAGACCTCGACGAAGAACTCTTCACCCGCCGGCAGCAGCAGGTGCAGGACGTTGAGCATGTGAGTGGTGAACGGCTCGCTGGGCACATAGTGCAGCGGCAGCTTTGCCCAGTCGAATGCGACATCACGCGCCTCGAGCACCAGACGCTCGTGGTCGAGTGATGCCCCCGACCCATCCGAGTGCGAACCCGCGGCCTGGTCGTCGACGGTGAACATCTGGCCCCCTACCTCAGCGTTTACCGACCATCAAAGTCGTCTCGGTGAACATCGGGCATGGCAAGTATAGGTTCGCAACCCAGATATGCGAAACCGCCGGTACCGGGTTTTTGCCCGGCGCGGTCCTCAGCCGGCCGCGACGTGCCGGCGCAGGTCGTACTGGCCGGGTTCGGGGTTGGCCAGCATCCACCGGTGTTCGGCCGGCGTGAGGGGCCACACCTCGGGCACGCCGTCCTTGTTGAGGTACCAGCTGTTGCAGCCGGTGGTCCACACGGTGTCCGGCATCGCGGCACGCAGCTTTGCGTTGAAGCGCTCGGTCGCCGCGGCCGTCGGCTCGACGGTGTCGAATTCGCGGCGGCGCCAGCGCTCGATCCAGCCCAGGATGTGGTCGGCCTGCGATTCGGCCACGGTCGTCAGCGCGAGATTTCCCACCGGGCTGTGTGGCCCCAGCATCATGAAGAAGTTGGGAAAGCCGGACAGCGCAACGGTTTGGTAGGCCCGGGGACCGTCGCGCCAGACTTCGTCGGCACACGTCCCGTCCCGGCCGATCAGCTGCATCGGCCGGAAGAACGCATGCGTGTCGAATCCCGTTGCCAGCACGATGATGTCGGTCTCGTGCAGCACGCCGTCGTCGGTGACGATGCCGCGCTGTTCCACGTGATCGATAGCGGCGGTGACGAGCTCGACATCGTCGCGCTGCATCGCCCGGTAGAAGCCGTTCGACATCACCAGTCGCTTGCAGGCCGGCGTGTAGTCGGGGGTCAGCGCGCGGCGCAACTGCCGATCACGCACTTCCCAGAGGCTGGTGCGGCACAGCGTCGCCAGGATCTTTCGGCGCACGCCCGGCTTGGTCAGCCCGACCGCGAAGAAGTCATATCCGAGGCTGTATATGCGGTATGCCAACCAATCGAGCCACGGCATCTTGCGTCGGGTAATCCCGGTGAACCTGCTGTAGTGGGGATTCGCCAGCCGCAGTACCCACTGCGCGGTGCGCTGGAACAGCATGACTTTGCCCGCCACACCGGCCAGGCCGCAGACGAGTTGGACGCCGGTGGATCCGTTGCCGATCACCGCGATTCGGCGCCCCTGCACCGCAATACCGTGGTCCCAGCGCGCCGAATGGAAGACGTCGCCGCCGAAGTCGTCCAAGCCTGCGATCGATGGCATGCGCGGATGATGCAGCACACCGGTGGCCGAGATCAGGAAGTCGACGCATCCCTCCTCGCCGGCATCCGTGCGCAGCACCCACCGGCCGTCGTCGAAACGCGCGTGGGCGATTTCGGTGCCGAACCGGATCCGGTCCCGCAACCCGTATTGGTCGGCGATGTCACGGAAGTAGGCCTGGATTTCGCCGCCGGGTGAGAACACGTGTGACCAGTTGGGATTGCGGGCGAAGCTGTACTGGTAGATACGCGAGGGGATGTCGCAGACCAACCCGGGGTAGGTGTTCTCCCGCCAGGTGCCGCCGACCTCGTCGGCCTTTTCATAGATGGTGACATCGGTAATACCGCTGCGCAGCAAGGCAATTGCGACGCACAGGCCGGACATCCCTGCCCCGACGACGGCTACGGCGGGATCGCGTCTCGTCATCGCCAGTACCGCCCTCCCTGGCTACCCTGCTTCGGCGCGCTGCTTGAGGCGCTGCAGCGTGAGCTCGATGTTCTTCGTGTTGGCGGCCACCCGATCGGTGACACCGGTGGCCTTGCCGGCGAGCTTGCGGAACCAGCCGGGCCGCCGGTCCCAGGTGCTTTCGGTGACCCGGCAGCCGCCGTCGGACGCGACGATGTCGTATTGCCAGCGCGCGACGGGAAAGACCGTGTGTCGCACGTCGAACGCGAACATGCGGCCGGGTTCGGCGTCGGTCACGGTGCACTTCGTGCTCCACCGCTTGGTGCCGTTTTCGTTGTGCCCGGCGAACACCGCTCCCTGGCACACGGCATCGCCCTTGCGCCACTCCATGGCGGTCGCCTCTTCGGCCAGCGACGCCAATGTGGGCAGGTCGGTGATGAGCGAATAGACCAGGTCGGGGCGTGCATTGATCGCAACAGTGGCCGAAACGCACGGGTCATTCATTCGTGGATCATAACCACAGCTAACTCGCGGTGGACCTAGATCGGCGCGGCTCCACGAAGATGCTCGAAGATCAACGAGGTCTGGGTTCCGGCGACGTCGGCATCGGCGTTGAGGTTCTCGACCACGAACGATCGCAGGTCCTCGGTGTCGCGGGCGGCGACGTGCAGGATGAAATCGTCTGCACCGGCGAGGAAGTAGACGTCCATCACCTGTCGCTTGCCCCGGATCTGGTGGATGAAGCTGCGGATCTTGCCGCGCGCATTGGATTGCAGGGTGACCGAGATCATCGCCTGCAGCGGCATCCCCACCGTCACCGGGTCGATGTCGGTGTAGAAACCCCGGATGACGCCGAGGTCCACCAGCCGCCGCACCCGGCCATGACACGTCGACGCGGCGACCCCGACCGCCGCGGCGAGCGCGTTGTTGGTGATACGCGCATCGGCGTGCAGCAGGCTCAGAATTCTGCGATCGACACCGTCGAGGTCGGCAGGCCGAACTTCCTTCGGCGAGTCACTCAGTCCGACGACAACATCCGTTGTCTTATCACCCATATGCCGATATTACAGAATTAACATCAGCCTGTTTGCCCTCTTATCGAACTTTCTTCACAATTGAAGGATGCGCATCGGCATCCCCACCGAGACCAAAAACAACGAATTCAGGGTCGCCATCACCCCGGCAGGCGTCGCCGAACTGACGCATCGCGGCCACGAGGTGCTCGTCCAGGCCGGTGCCGGAGAAGGGTCGGCCATCACCGACATGAAGTTCAAGGCGGCGGGCGCCCAGGTTCTCAGCTCCGCGGAGCAGGTGTGGGCCGAGGCCGACCTGCTGCTCAAGGTCAAGGAACCGATGCCGGCCGAGTACGACCTGTTGCGCTCCGGGCAGGTGTTGTTCACCTATCTGCACCTGGCCGCGTCGCGTGCCTGCACCGGCGCGCTGTTGACCTCCGGCACGACGTCGATCGCGTATGAGACCGTTCAGAGCGCCGACGGCGCACTGCCGCTGTTGGCCCCGATGAGCGAAGTCGCCGGCCGGTTGTCCGCGCAGATCGGGGCGTACCACCTGATGCGGACGCAGGGTGGGCGCGGCGTGCTGATGGGTGGGGTGCCGGGCGTCAAGCCCGCCGACGTCGTGGTCATCGGCGCCGGTACCGCCGGCTACAACGCGGCCCGGGTGGCCAGTGGCATGGGAGCCAGCGTCCGGGTGCTGGACCTCAACATCGACAAGCTCCGGCTGCTCGACGCCGAGTTCACCGGCCGCATCCAGACCCGCCACTCGTCGGCCTACGAGCTCGAAGGTGCCGTCAAGCGCGCCGACCTGGTTATCGGAGCCGTCCTGGTGCCCGGCGCCAAGGCGCCGAAGTTGATCACGAATTCGCTTGTCGCACAGATGAAACCGGGCGCTGTGCTGGTGGACATCTCCATCGACCAGGGCGGTTGCTTCGAGGATTCGCGACCGACCACCCACGATGACCCGACGTTCCGGGTGCACGACGCGGTGTTCTACTGCGTGGCGAACATGCCCAGCGCGGTCCCGAAGACCTCGACGTACGCGCTGACCAATGCGACCATGCCGTACGTGCTGCGGCTCGCCGATCAGGGCTGGCAGGCGGCCTGCCGGTCGGATCCCGCTCTGGCAAAAGGCCTTTCGACGCACGAGGGCGCGCTGCTGTCCGAGCGGGTGGCCGCCGACCTGGGCTTGCCCTTCAGCGAACCGGCCAGCGTACTGGCCTGACGCTCAGCCCTGTCCGGTCAGCCATCCCAACGCCGACTTCGTCACCTCGGCGATCAGCGGCCGCAGCGGCTCGGCCTCGGAGTTCGGTGACTGCGAGCGGGTCATCACCGATAGCAGCACCCGCTGCCCGGCCGGCCCGTAGATCATGCCGATGTCGTTGGTGCTGCCGTAATCCCCGCTGCCGGTCTTGTCGGCGGTGGTCCACCCCGGCGGCAGGCCCGCCCGCATGCTCGAGGTCACATTGTCGCGCATCCACTGTTCCAGCTGAGCGCGCTGTGCGGCGCCGAGAACCGTTCCGGTGAGCAGCTTTTGGACTCCGGTGCCCAGCGCCCGCGGGGTGCTGGTGTCGCGCGGGTCGCCGGGGATCGCGGTGTTCAGTTCGATCTCCCAGCGGTCCAACCGGGTGCGCTCGTCGCCGATCGAGCGAGCGAAGTCGGTGATGGCAGGCGGTCCGCCGATTTCGGTCAACAGCAGGTTGGCGGCGGCGTTGTCGCTGTGCTGCAACGCGGCCGCACACAATTGCGAGAGCGCCATGGTGTTGCCGGCCTGCGGCGCGGTGACCGGGGAGTTGGGCAGCAGCGCGGCGGGATCGATGAAAACCGCTCGCTGCAAATCCAATTCGCCGCGCTGCGCTTTCTGCAGCACCCGCGCCGCGGCGTAGGCTTTGAACGTCGAGCACATCGCGAACGGGTCGTCGTCGCGATGCGCGCACGTGCGCCCCGATGTGGTGTCCGTCGCGAAAAGCCCGATGTAGGCGTCGTATTGGCGCTCCAGCTCTGCCAAGCGGGCATAAACCTGCGCGGCGCCGGGTGCGGCCAGCGCATGTGCGCAGGCACTCAGCGCCGGTACCACCATTGCGGCCGCCAACATCCGCCGGCGGGTCAGTTCTGGCACGGCGCGCTATTCGTTGGGCGTGAGGCTCGCGACGATATCGGCCACCGGGCCGGGCTGCGCCTTGCGGAACGACGTTCCCGCCCAGAGGTTCATGCCGTTCGGGTCTTCCCGGTCGGCCGCGGCCTCCCGGATCGGCAGCGTCATCTGGTTGACCTCGGGGTAGCCCAGCGGCGCGATGTTATCGAAGAGGCGAATGAATTCGTTCTCCAAACTTCGCGCATACCGGCCCGAGAACGCGCGCGTGACGATGGTCTTGGCGAAAAGCTGATTCTTCATGGCGACCCGCTGCCCGGGGCTGGTGCCGGCTTCGTCGCTGAGCAACAGCGCGGTCCCGACCTGCGCGGCCACCGCTCCCCGGCGCAGCACGCTCGCGACATCCTCGGCGGTGCCCAGCCCCCCCGCGGCGATGATCGGGACGTCGCGATGCGCCCGGTGGATGCGGTCGATCAGGTGATGCAGCGACTCGCTACCGGGGTCCATGTCGGGGGCGAAGGTGGCGCGGTTCCCGCCGGCATTGGGGCCCTGGATCACCAGGCTGTCCGCACCGGCCGCGACGGCGACCCCGGCCTCGTACACCGATGTCACCGTGACCATCACCAACAGCCCGAGCGCTCCGAACCGCCGGATCACATCGGGCGACGGCACTCCGTAGGTGAAGGACACCAACTCCGGGCGCAGGTCGGCCACCGCCTCGAGCTTGCGCGCCCAGTCGTCGTCGTGGCCGTATTCGGGCCGGCCGACCTGGACCTGGTAATGCTCGGCGACGCCCTCGAGTTCGTCCGCGTAGAAGTCCAGTGCTACCCAGTCGGCGACGCTGGGTTGGGGTACCAGCAGGTTCACACCGAGCGGGCCGGTGCTGGCGGCGCGGGCCGCCGCGACGTCGGCCGCGAACTGGTCTGCGCTCAGGTACCCGGCGGGGACGAACCCGAGTCCACCCGCGTTGGACACCGCCGCCGCCAACGCCGGACTGCCGGGTCCGCCCGACATCGGTGCGCCCACGATCGGCACCGCGATGTCCCAAAAACCCAGTACCATCCGGCTAATTTACCATCGCCCGAAGTTGTTGCGGCAGTGAGCGTTTCGAAGCATACGGCCCCAGAACGGCGGCGCCGAAGCGCTTGGTCAGCAGCTGGCTGGCCACAGCGTTGACCTCGTCGACGGTGACGTCGCCGATCTGCCGCAGGGTGTGCTCGATGCTGCGGTGCTTGCCATAGTTCAATTCGCTACGACCGATGCGGCTCATACGAGAACTGGAGTCTTCCAGGCCGAGGACCATCCCGCCACGCATGGAGCCCTTCGCGATGCGGCATTCCGCCTCGGTGATGCCGTCGCGTGCCACCGATTGGAGCACCTCACTGGTCACCCGCATGACGTCTGCGAACCGCTCGGGCAAGCACGCGGCATACACCGACAGCGCACCGCTGTCGGAGAACATGTCGACCGTGGAGTAGACCGAGTAGGCCAGCCCGCGTAGCTCGCGGACCTCTTGGAACAACCGCGAGCTCAGCCCGCCACCCAGCGCGGTGTGCAGCACCGCCAACGCCCAGCGATGTTCCCAGGTGCGCCCGGGAGTACGCACGCCCAACAACACGTGCGTCTGCTCGGCGTCCCTCTTGGCCGCCAACAATCGCGGCTGGCCGTTCACGCGTCCGGCGCCCTTGCGCGGCGAAATGGGCTGGCGCCCACGCACCAAACGCGACCCGAAGTGATCGCGCACCAACGCGACCACCTCGTCGTGGTCGACATTGCCGGCCACCGCGACGACCATCCGTTCCGGCGTGTAGCGCCGCGTGTGGAAGGAGTGCAGCTGGGTCCGCGTCATCGCCGACACCGATTGCGCGGTGCCGATAACCGGGCGTCCCACCGGATGGTCACCGAAAAGCGCCGCGAGGAACATGTCCCCCAGTGCGTCCTCCGGATCGTCGTCGCGCATCGCGATCTCCTCGAGGACGACATCGCGTTCGAGCTCGACGTCCTCGACGGCGCAGCGGCCGTTGAGCACCACGTCGGCGACGAGGTCGATGGCCAGCTCGAGATCACTGTCGAGCACATGCGCGTAGTAGCAGGTGTGCTCCTTGGCGGTGAACGCGTTCAGCTCGCCGCCGACGGCGTCCATCGCCTGGGCGATGTCCACCGCCGTGCGGGTCGGCGTCGACTTGAACAGCAGATGCTCGAGGAAGTGCGCGGCACCGGCAACGGTCGCGCCTTCATCGCGCGATCCGACACCGACCCACACCCCGACTGACGCGGAGCGCACCGCGGGCAGGTACTCGGTGACCACCCGCAGGCCGCCCGGCAAGGTGGTGCGGCGCAGGGTGGCCTGCAATTGAGGCTCAGCCTCGGCGGCTTGTTTGCCCCGCCGCAGGGCACCCACTCGACCGGGGCGCGCCCCGGCTAAGTCAGCTGCTGGCCGTCGCGGCATCGGCTGGTGCGGTCTCCGGGGAATCTGCGGCGGTCGAGCTGTCTTCCTCAGCCACCAGGACTAGCGAGATCTTGCCCCGCTTGTCGATGTCGGCGATCTCCACGCGCAGCTTGTCGCCGACGTTCACCACGTCCTCGACCTTGGCGATGCGCTTGCCCCTACCGAGCTTGGAGATGTGCACCAGACCGTCACGGCCGGGCAGCAGCGACACGAACGCACCGAAATCCGTCGTCTTGACCACGGTTCCGAGGAATCGCTCGCCGACCGTCGGCAGCTGCGGGTTGGCAATGGCGTTGATCCGGTCGATCGCGGCCTGCGCCGAGAGCCCGTCGGTGGCGCCGACGAACACGGTGCCGTCGTCCTCGATGGAGATCTGCGCTCCGGTCTCCTCGGTGATGGAATTGATCATCTTGCCCTTGGGGCCGATGACCTCACCGATCTTGTCCACCGGGACCTTGATGGTGGTCACCCGCGGCGCGTAGGGGCTCATCTCGTCGGGGGCGTCGATGGCCTCGGCCATCACCTCGAGGATGGTCAGCCGGGCTTCCTTGGCCTGCGCCAGCGCACCCGCCAGCACCTGCGACGGGATCCCGTCGAGCTTGGTGTCCAGCTGCAGCGCGGTGACGTAGTCCTTGGTGCCGGCGCACTTGAAGTCCATGTCGCCGAACGCGTCCTCGGCACCCAGGATGTCGGTCAGCGTGACGAAGCGGCGCTCGGTCTTGCCGTCGACCTCGACGTCGTCGGAAACCAGGCCCATCGCGATACCGGCCACCGGCGCCTTCAGCGGCACACCGGCGTTGAGCAGCGCCAGCGTGGACGCACACACCGACCCCATCGAGGTCGAGCCGTTGGAGCTGAGAGCTTCGGACACCTGACGGATCGCGTAGGGGAACTCCTCGACGCTTGGCAGCACCGGAATCAGGGCCCGCTCGGCGAGCGCTCCGTGCCCGATCTCACGCCGCTTGGGCGAACCGACCCGGCCGGTCTCGCCGGTGGAGAAGGGCGGGAAGTTGTAGTGATGCATGTACCGCTTGGAGGTTTCCGGCCCCAGCGAGTCGATCTGCTGGGCCATCTTGACCATGTCCAGCGTGGTCACACCCAGAATCTGGGTCTCGCCGCGCTCGAACAGCGCGCTGCCGTGCGCGCGCGGAACCACGGCGACCTCGGCCGACAGCGCGCGGATGTCGGTGATGCCGCGGCCGTCGATGCGGAAGTGATCGGTCAGGATGCGCTGGCGGACCAGCTTCTTGGTCAGCGAGCGGAACGCGGCACCGACCTCTTTCTCCCGACCCTCGTAGGTGCCGGCCAGGCGCTCGAGGACCTGGGCCTTGAGTTCGGCGGTGCGCTGATCGCGCTCGGCCTTACCGCCGATGGTCAGCGCCTTGGCCAACTCGTCGGTGGCCACCGAGGCGACCGAGTAGTACACGTCTTCGGCATAGTCAGGGAACGTCGGGTAGTCACCGATGGGCTTGGCGGCCGCGTCGGCCAGCTCCTGCTGGGCGGTGCACAGCGCGGCGATGAACGGCTTGGCGGCCTCCAGACCTTGGGCCACAACGGTTTCCGTCGGCGCCTGGGCGCCGCCGTCAACGAGCTCGATGACCTTGTCGGTGGCCTCGGCCTCGACCATCATGATGGCGACGTCGCCGTCGTGCACGACCCGGCCGGCGACGACCATGTCGAACACGGCGCGCTCGAGCTGCTCCACGGTCGGGAACGCGACCCAGGTGCCGTCGATCAGCGCCACCCGCACACCGCCGACCGGGCCGGAGAACGGCAGGCCGGAGATCTGGGTGGACGCCGACGCGGCATTGATCGCGAGCACGTCGTACAGGTCGTTGGGGTCCAGGCTCAGGATCGTGACCACGACCTGGATCTCGTTGCGCAGCCCACTGACGAACGTCGGGCGCAGCGGGCGGTCGATCAGCCGGCAGGTCAGGACCGCGTCGGTGGAGGGCCGGCCCTCGCGACGGAAGAACGAGCCGGGGATGCGGCCGGCGGCGTACATCCGCTCCTCGACGTCGATGGTCAGCGGGAAGAAGTCGAAATGCTCTTTGGGGTTCTTGCTGGCGGTGGTCGCCGACAGCAGCATGTTCTCGTCGTCGAGATAGGCGACGACGGCACCGGCGGCCTGCTGGGCCAGCCGGCCGGTCTCGAAACGAATGGTCCGGGTACCGAAGGTCCCGTTGTCGATTGTGGCGGTCGTCTCGAACACGCCTTCATCAATTTGAGCTACAGACATAGGTGTCCGTACAGCCTCTCTGGGTTATTCAGCTTTTTCGCGTCGTCACACGCAACCCGAAGAGGGCCCGGGCCAGCTCACCGGCCCGGACGGGCCCGCGAGCCACCCCTGGGAGCTGCCCTGCAAAACAAGAGTCTGAATACGGCTACGGCCATCGATCGAAGCGGCCGACCTGCCCCAGATCCGGGGAGCCCGGCTGCCACTACCGAAGACCGCCCGATACAGACTGGGCTACTCCCGTTGTGACACGCTGGAACGGAACACGCGGATCTGCGTGGACCGCACCATTTGTTCGGGCCAGACAGGCCCAGAACGCTCCCACTCTACATGGGCGAACTTGGCCCGCGAAGATCGGCGTGGGGTTGACTCGGCGTCAGCGACGCAGGCCCAGCCGATCGATCAGCGAGCGGTAGCGCTCGACATCGATCTGCGAGATGTACTTGATCAGCCGGCGCCGGCGTCCCACCAGCAGCAGCAAACCGCGCCGCGAGTGGTGGTCGTGCTTGTGCACCTTGAGGTGCTCGGTCAGGTCGGCGATCCGCTTGGTCAGCAGCGCGATCTGCGCCTCCGGCGATCCGGTATCGGTGTCATGCAAGCCGTATTGGCCCAGAATTTCTTTTTTCTGCTCGGCAGTAAGCGCCACGAAAAATCTCCATCAATGGGTCCGCGAATGTTCGATGTCCAGGCGCGGCCACCGCGAACCGCAGCACGCGCCGATGTCGTCCGGCAGTTTAGCAGCCAAGAGGTGCCCGCCCCGAATCGCCGGCCGCGGTCAGGCGGGTGTCAGTCCGAGAGCAGAGTGCGCGTTCGCTCGGTGTCGACGCCGATCTCGGCCACCAGTTCCTTCACCGAATCGAACCTGTGCTGACCGCGGATGCGGGCGACGAAGTCCAGGGCGACATGCTGTCCGTACAGGTCAGCGGTGGTGTCCAGGACGAATGCTTCGACGGTGCGGGTGCGTCCGGAGAAGGTCGGGTTGGTGCCGACGGAGACGGCGGCCTGGTAGCGCTCGCCCGGGACGACGGTGCCGGTCACCGGTCCGTGCCCAAGCACGGTGAACCAGGCGGCGTAGACGCCGTCGGCCGGGATGGCCGAGTACATCGGCGGCGCGACGTTCGCGGTGGGAAAGCCCAACTCGGCCCCGCGCCCATGACCGCGGACGACGACGCCTTCGACGCGGTGCGGACGGCCCAGCGCCTCGGTCGCCGCCACCATGTCGCCGGCGTCCACGCAGGAGCGGATGTAAGTGGACGAGAACGTCACGGTCTCGTTGCTGTGGTGCTCGGACAGCAGTGACATCGACTCGACCGCGAATCCGAACCGGTCACCGGCCTTGCGCAGGGTGTCGACGGTGCCGAGCGCCTTCTTGCCGAAGGTGAAGTTCTCCCCCACCACGACCTCGACGACGTGCAGGTCCTCCACCAGCAGCTCGTGCACGTAACGCTCCGGCGTGAGCTTCATGAAGTCCGTGGTGAACGGCATCACCAGGAAGACGTCGATACCCAGTTCTTCGACAAGCTCGGCGCGCCGCGTCAAGGTGGTCAGCTGTGCGGGGTGACTGCCCGGGTAGACCACTTCCATCGGATGCGGATCGAAGCTCATCATCACGGCCGGCACGTTGCGCGCCCGGCCGGCTTTCACCGCGTGCGCAATCAATTCGGCATGACCGCGGTGCACACCGTCGAACACCCCGATCGTGAGCACGCATCGGCCCCAGTCAGTGGGGATCTCGTCCTGGCCGCGCCACCGCTGCACGACCGCAAGCCTACGGTGCACAGTGGCCCGACGCGCCGAAGGATCCCGATTCCGCCGAACCGGCGTGGGTATTTCGGCACTACGGCGCCCAGTAAGCCGGTCAGCACGCCAGACCGGGCGTAGATTGCCTAAACTTTTTGTTTGTGAGGGCTGACGACGAGGCTGGCGGTCTCACCGCGGTTGGCCAGGACTATCTCAAGGTCATCTGGAATGCCCAGGAGTGGTCGGTGGAAAAGGTCAGCACCAAGATGCTGGCCGACCGGATCGGGGTATCGGCCAGCACGGCCTCGGAGTCGATCCGCAAACTCGCCGAGCAGGGACTGGTCGACCACGCGAAGTACGGCGCGGTGACCCTGACCGAAGCGGGCCGGCGTGCGGCGCTCGAGGTGGTCCGTCGGCACCGGTTGCTGGAGACCTTCCTGGTCAATGAGCTCGGCTACGGCTGGGACGAGGTGCACGACGAGGCCGAAGTGCTCGAGCACGCGGTCTCGGATCGTCTGGTCGCCCGCATCGACGCCAAGCTGGGATTCCCGCAGCGCGATCCGCACGGTGACCCCATTCCCGCCTCCGACGGGCAAGTGCCCACCCCGCCGGCCCTCCAGCTGTGGGCGTGCGGCGAGGACGAGACCGTAACAGTGGCCCGCATCTCCGACAAGGACCCCGAGATGCTGCGCTACTTCGCCAGCGTCGGAATCAATCTCGATTCGCGGGTACGGGTGCTGACCCGGCGCGAATTCGCCGGCATGATCTCGATCGCGATCGAGTCGGCCGACGGCGCGCAGAGCACCGTCGATCTGGGCAGTCCGGCCGCCAGGGCAGTCTGGGTCGTGCCCTGATTTTCCGCGCGAGCTGGGCCGTCAGTTCGCCAATAGCCCCTTGGCGATGTGGGTGACCTGGACCTCGTTACTGCCGGCGTAAATCATCAGTGATTTCGCATCGCGGGCAAGCTGCTCGACCCGGTATTCGGCCATATAGCCGTTGCCGCCGAACAACTGCACGGCCTCCATCGCCACCTCGGTGGCCGTCTCCGACGAGTACAGCTTGACGGCCGACGCCTCGGCCAGCGTCAGCGGTTTACCGGCCTGCTGGCGCTCGATGGTCATGAACACCATGTTCTGCACGTTCATCCGGGCGATTTCCATCTTCGCCAGCTTGAGCTGGATCAGCTGGAACTGCCCAATGTTCTTGCCCCACAACGTGCGATTCTTCGCGTAATCGACACACAGCCGGTGGCATTCGTCGATGATGCCCAGCGCCATCATCGCGATCCCGATCCGCTCGGCCGCGAAATTGTCGCGGGCGCTGTCGCGGCCGTCGCCGCCGGCGTGCTGTTCACTCTCGCCGAGCAACCGGTCCGGGCTCAGCCGCACGTTGTCGAAGAACAACTCACCGGTCGGCGAGGACATCATGCCCATCTTCTTGAAGGGCTTGCCCTGGGTGAGGCCGGGCATCCCGGCGTCGAGCACGAAAACCAGCACCGGCCGGTTCCGTTTGTCCACGGAAGCGTCGCCTTCGTCCAGCTTCGCGTATACGACCAGGACGTCGGCGTAGGGGCCGTTGGTGATGAATGTCTTCTGCCCGTTGAGGATGTAGTCCTCGCCGTCGCGCTTGACGTAGGTCTTCATGCCGCCGAACGCGTCCGACCCGGAGTCCGGCTCGGTAATCGCCCACGCCGCAATCTTTTCCAGCGTCATCAGCTCGGGCAGCCAGCGTTCTTTCTGAGCCAGCGTGCCGCGGCTCATGATGGTCGCCGCGCCCAGGCCGAGGCTGACCGATGCCGTGCTCAGCAATCCGATGCTGACCCTGGCGATCTCGGAAACCAGTACCGCGACCATGGATTGCTGGCCGCCCATGCCGCCGGAATCGTCTGCGCCGTCCCGCTTTTCGCCCTTGGGTTCACCGTTCTGCTTGGCCCGCTCGCGGTCCAGCATCTTCTTGACCGACTCGGCGGCCATGGCGTCCAGGCCGAACTGGCTGAAGAACTTACGGGCGATCGGATACGGCGACAGCGCACCGGTTTCCAGTTCGTCCAGATGTGGGCGGATCTCCTTGTCCACGAACTGACGAATGGCATCCCGCATCATCAGATCGGTGTCGGACCACTCGATCATCGTGTTCCCCCCGGCCGCGCGCCGCTCAGCGCTCGGCCCGCTGGTACGCGGTGACGACGGCGGCGCCGCCCAGCCCGATGTTGTGTTGCAGTGCGGCGGTGACGTTGTCGACCTGCCGCTTGTCGGCCTGGCCCCGCAGCTGCCAGTTCAGTTCGGCGCACTGCGCCAGCCCGGTCGCGCCCAGCGGATGACCCTTGGAGATCAGGCCGCCGGACGGGTTGACCACCCAACGTCCGCCGTAGGTGGTGTCGCCGTTGTCGATCAGCTTGGGCGCCTCACCCGGAGCGCACAGGCCGAGGGCTTCGTAGAGCAGCAGCTCATTGGCCGAGAAGCAGTCGTGCAGCTCGATCACCTGGAAGTCCTCCGGACCCAGACCGGACTGGTCGTAAACCCGTTGCGCCGCTTGCACATTCATGTCATAGCCGATGATGTTCTTGGCGCTGCCGTCGAAGGTGGACTTGAAGTCGGTGGTCATCGCCTGACCGACGATCTCCACCGCCTGAGTGGCCAGCCCGTGGCGGTCGACGAATCCCTCCGAGGCCAGGATCGCCGCGCCCGAGCCGTCCGACGTCGGCGAGCACTGCAGCTTGGTCAGCGGGTCGTAGATCATCTTCGCCGCCAGGATGTCGTCGAGGGTGTACTCCTCCTGGAACTGCGCGAACGGGTTGTTCACCGAATGCTTGTGGTTCTTGTAGCCGATCTTGGCGAAGTGCTCCGCGGTGCTGCCGTATTGCACCATGTGCTCGCGGCCCGCCGCGCCGAACATCCACGGCGCCGCCGGGAAGGCGAACTCGCTGATCTCGGCCATCGCCTTGACGTGCTTGTCCATCGGGTTGGTGCGGTCTTCGTAGGTTGTCGCCAGAGATCCGGGCTTCATCTTCTCGAACCCGAGCGCGATGGTGCAGTCAGCCAACCCGCCCCGAATCGCCTGCGCCGCCATGAACAGCGCGGTCGAGCCGGTCGAACAGTTGTTGTTGAGGTTGACGACCGGAATGCCGGTCAAGCCCAATTCGTAGAGCGCCCGCTGCCCCGCCGTCGACTCCCCGTAGACGTAGCCGACGTAGCCCTGCTCGATCTCGCTGTAGTCGACGCCCGCGTCCTTGAGCGCGTTGGTCCCCGATTCGCGAGCCATGTCCGGGTAGTCCCAGCCCTCGCGGCGGCCCGGCTTCTCGAACTTCGTCATGCCGACACCGATGACATAAACCTTGTTGGACATTCCTGCCCCTTTCGAACCGTGGGCCGCCTAGTCATCCCAGTGTGCAACGCCGCCCAACCAACCGCTCGGCCGGGACCCTTTAGAGCGTCGCGGGGCGGATCACCACCACCGACTTGGTCCGCGACCCCTCGTCGCGCAGCAGCGCGATCACTCGGCCGTCGCCGTCGCTGGCGGCATAGACACCGTCGATACCCGCCGGCGACAAGGACCGGCCGTTGCTGGTCGCGTCGACCTCCTCGGCGCTGAGGCCGCGGCGCGGGAACATCAGCAGACACGCGTCGTCCAGCGTCCAGCTCAGTCGCGGTTGGTCGGCCAGTTCCTCGAGCGTGCGCGCCGCATCGAGTCCGAAGTGGCCGACGCGGGTGCGCCGCAACGACGTCAGATGCCCGCCCACCCCGAGCGCGGACCCGAGGTCGCGGGCCAGCGCGCGAATGTAGGTTCCCGACGAACAGTCGACGTCGACGTCAAGGTCGATGAGGCCCTGGTCGCCGCCGGAACGCCGCGTCGCCGACACCTCGAACCGGTCGATGCGTACCGGGCGGGCCTTGAGCTCGACGGCCTCGCCCTCGCGAACCAGTTGATAGGCGCGACGGCCACCGACCTTGATCGCGCTGACCGCCGAGGGCACCTGTTCGATATCGCCGCGCAGCCCGGCGACCGCGGCGGCGATCGCCTCGTCGGTCAAATGTTCGGCCGAGATGCTTTGCAGCAGTTCACCTTCAGCGTCCTCGGTGGAGGTGGTCTGGCCCAGGCGGATGGTGCCGGCATACGACTTCTCCGACGCCGTCAACAGGCCGAGGATCTTGGTGGCGCGGTCGATTCCGATCACCAGTACGCCGGTGGCCATCGGGTCCAGCGTGCCCGCATGACCCACCCGTCGGGTGGCAAAGATTCGGCGACAGCGCCCCACCACGTCGTGGCTGGTCATTCCGGCCGGCTTGTCGACGACGACCAACCCCGGACCGGTGGGGCTTTCGGTCATAGGACGATCGCGGTCAGCACGAGCCCGCGGTCGACCGACCAGCGGCCCCGCAGCGCGGTCAGCGGCGGACCCGACAGCGCCTCGGCGTCGATCAGGATCCGCGAGACGAAGGTGCCGGCCGCCCGGCCGTCGGCCTCGAAGGTGATGTGGGCGTCTTCAAAACCCAGCCATCTCTTGGTCAGCGGGAACCACGCCTTATACGTTGCTTCCTTGGCGCAGAACAGGATTCGTTCCCAGTGCAGAGCTGGCGGCATTGCCTGCGGGATTTCGGTGCGCTCCTGGGGCAGGCTGATCGCATCCAGCACCCCGTTCGGCAACACATCGTGCGGTTCGGCGTCGATCCCCACCGAACGCACCGCGGCACTACGCCCCACCACCGCACCGCGATACCCGGTGCAGTGCGTGAGGCTACCGACCACGCCGTCGGGCCAGCAGGGTTCTCCCTTGTCGCCCTTGAGGATCGGCACCGGTGCCACGCCCAGCTCAGCCAGCGCGATCCGGGCGCAGTGCCTGACGGTGATGAACTCGTTGCGCCGCTTGGCAACCGACTTGGCGATCAGTGACTCTTCTTCGGGCAACGGGGCCAGGCCCGGCGGGTCGGAGTACACCTCCGAATACGCCATATCGTCGGTCGCCGGCAACACCGACGACACGAGGGTGTCTGCGGTCATCGCGACTGCCGCTGCCGCAATCGTTCCCGGAACTGCGCGGCCTGCGCCTTCATTTCGGGGGTGATCGCGAAGTGACCACCGAAGTCGTTGAGGTCGCCGGGCGCGTACCGCGGGTCGGGCAACACCTGGCGCAGCCAGCTGGGCGGCTTGCGGCGCCGCCACTCCCGCGGGTAACCCACCGAGACTTCCTCGAAGCGCACGTCGTCGTACCAGGTGGTCCGTGGAATGTGTAAGTGGCCGTAAACCGAGCAGACGGCGTTGTAGCGGGTGTGCCAGTCGGCCGTCTTGGTGGTGCCGCACCACAACGAGAATTCCGGGTAGAACAACGCGTCGCAGGGCTCGCGCACCAGCGGGAAATGGTTGACGAGCACGGTCGGCGTCATCCAGTCGAGTTGTTCGAGGCGGGCGCGGGTGATGTCCACCCGCTCACGACACCAAGCGTCGCGGGTGGGGTACGGCTCCGATGAGAGCAGGAATTCGTCGGTCGCCACCACGTTGCGCTGGCGGGCGATTTCCAGGCCTTCGGCTTTGCTCCGCGCCCCCTCTGGCAAGAAGGTGTAGTCGTAGAGCAGAAACATCGGCACGATCGTGGCCGGGCCGCCGCGTTCGGTCCACACCGGGAAGGGATGTTCCGGCGTCACCACGCCCATCTCGTCGCACATGTTGACCAGGTAGTCGTAGCGAGCCTTACCGAAGACCTGGTTGGGATCGCGGTTGGTGGTCCACAACTCGTGGTTGCCCGGCACCCAGATCACCTTGGCGAACCGGCGTCGCAGCAGGTCAAGGGCCCAACGGATCTCGTCGGTGCGTTCGGCCACGTCGCCGGCGACGATCAGCCAGTCATCCGGCGACGACGGGTGCAGCGATTCGGTGACCGGCTTGTTGCCCATGTGACCCGTGTGCAGATCGGAGACCGCCCACAGTGTTGGCTGTCCCCCGTTTGTCGAGTCCCGCGTAACCACGAGTAACCAGCCTAACGACCCGGCGCCCCGGCCCGGGTTCCGCTGGGACTTTCGGCCTTACTTCGGCCATTGCCGCCTCCCGGTTAGAACAAGTTCAGGATTGGCTGTGACCTCGCGCACGCGACTTGTAAACTCCCCGCAAAAGGGACGGCCGACGGTTGGGGGGTGTCATGTTCAGCAAGGTGCGCCTGCTCGGGGCGCTCGGCGCGGTGATGACAGCGGTCATCGGAAGCACAGTGGGCTGGCAGAGCGCCCCGCCCGCACCGACCGGGGGCGCCAAGACCGTCGATCTGCGGTCGACGGCGCAGCCGATGGAAACGACGATGAAGAGTCCCATCATCGCCACCACCGACCCGCGGCCCTTCGACGCGTGCGAAGACATCCCGTTCGACGCCCTGCAGCGGCTCGGTTTGGCGTTCACGCCTCCCGAGCACGAGGACGGTCTGCGCTGCAAACTCGACGCGGGTAACTATCAGGTGGCCGTCGAGCCCATCATCTGGCGGACCTACGAGCAGTCCCTGCCCCCCGACGCCCTCGAGACCACGATCCAGGGACACCGCGCGGCAACGTACTGGGTGCTGAAGCCGACCTACCACAACAGCTACTGGTTCTTCTCCTGCATGGTGGCGTTCAAGACCAGCTACGGCGTGCTGCAACAGGCGTTGTTCTACTCGACGGTCTACTCCAACCCCGAGGTCGACTGCCCGTCCACCAACCTGCAGCGGGCCAACGACCTCACGCCCTACTACAAGTTCTAGCCCGCCGCGGTGATCGGCGCCGGTGCGCACGATCTTTTGTCGCCGAGATGAATTCGCGTCGGCGCAAATGACCGTTGCCGGTCGGCCTTAACCTGGTGAACGTGAGCATCACATCGACTCGACCCGCCGAACCCGCGCTGCGCACCCTGACCCGGGCCGGTAGCAACGCCCTGGGCCGGCTGCTGGGTCTGCGGCCGGCCACCAGTGGCTACACCGTGAACCGGGTCGAGGTCCCGATGCGCGACGGGGTGCGGCTGGTGGCCGATCACTACGCACCGACTACCTCCAGCCCCGCGGGCACCGTGCTGGTGCGCGGGCCCTACGGGCGCGGATTTCCGTTTTCGCTGGTATTCGCCAGGCCGTACGCGGCGCGCGGCTACCACGTCGTGATGCAGAGCGTGCGCGGGACGTTCGGGTCTGCCGGCGTTTTCGAGCCGATGGCCAACGAAGCCACCGACGGCGCCGACACCGCCGCATGGTTGGTCGAGCAGCCGTGGTTCACCGGCCGGTTCGCCACCATCGGCCTGTCGTATCTGGGTTTCACCCAGTGGGCGCTGTTGCAGGACCCGCCGCCGGAACTGGCCGCGGCCATTATCGCCATGGGCCCACACGATTTCCACGCCGCGGTCTGGGATACCGGCTCGTTCACGACCGACTTTCTCGGGTGGAGCGACATGGTGTCCCACCAGGAAGACCCGGTCCGCGTCCGGGCCGGAATCCGCCAGCTGCTGGCTCCCCGCAAGGTGGCCCAGGCGGCCGCCGGGGTGCCGTTCGGTGAGTCGGCGCGCGCACTGCTCGGCACCGGTGCGCCGTGGTTCGAGTCCTGGGTAGAACACCGCGATCAGGATGATGCGTTCTGGGAGCGATTGCGGTGCGGCGCCGCGCTGGACCGCGTGCAGGTGCCGGTCTTGCTGATGGGTGGCTGGCAAGACATCTTCCTGCGCCAGACGCTGCAGCAGTATGCGCACCTGCGCCGCCGCGGCGTGGATGTCGCGCTCACGGTCGGGCCCTGGACCCACACCCAGATGCTCGGCAAGGGACTGGCCACCAACGCGCGCGAGACCGTGGACTGGCTGGACACCCATCTGGCGGGCACCACGCAGCTGCGCCGCCCGAGCAGGGTCCGCGTCTGCGTCACCGGCCAGGGCTGGCACAACGTGGCCGACTGGCCGCCCGTCACCTCGCAGCGCGCGCTGTACCTGCGGCCCGGCCGCTACCTGGACTACACGGCGCCCAAGGACCTCAAACGGCTGCCGCCGGCGACCTTCCGCTACGCCCCCGCCGACCCGACACCGACCACCGGCGGTCCGCTGCTGTCCCCGGTCGGTGGTTACCGCGACGACAGCCGCCTCGCGCTGCGCGACGACGTGCTCACCTTCAACAGTGCGACCCTGCTGCACGATCTGTGCGTGTACGGGAGCCCGGTCGTCGAGCTGGCGCACAGCTCGGACAATCCGAACGTCGACCTGTTCGTTCGGGTCAGCGAGGTCGACGCAAAGGGCCGGTCGCGAAACGTCAGCGACGGCTATCGGCGGCTGAGCGCCCCGGCGAAGACCGTCAGCATCGAACTCGACGCGATCGCGCACCGCTTCCGCGCCGGCTCACGCATCCGCCTGCTCATCTCCGGCAGCTGGTTCCCCCGCTACGCGCGCAACCTGGGCAGCGACGAACCGACTCTGACGGCCCGGCAATCGAAGCCGGCCACCCATGCCATCGCCTACGGGCGCTCCCGGCTGTTGCTTCCGGTCGGCCCGCTCGACCTGTCAGCCCACGGCGTCGCGGACCCGGGCGACAACCCCGGCTAGCAGGGCGTCGTCGTGGATCGGCGCCCCCAAAGCCGGGCGCGCGGGCAGCTGCACCCAACTGGTGCAACCCCCGTACTCCGGGGCGCGGGTCAGGTGTATCGGCTCGGCCAGCGGGATCACGGACACCACCAGCGCGGCGAGTTTGTGCTTGGGCCGGAAATCCAGCCGGTCGGCGCGCACCGACTCGGCGGTCCAGATGTGCAGGTCCTCGATTTCCCCGAGCTGCTCAGGCCGGTTAACCGCCAGCGCGGCAACCACTTTCGCGGCCGCCCTGATCATCAGCGCAGTGTCGGTGCTATCGGCCGCCGCAGCGGCCAGCAGGTCGCGATGCTCGGGCCGGACCCGCTCTTCGTGGCTGTGCGCAACGGTCGGAAACAGCAAGAACTCCGGCGCTGCCACTTCGAACCGCTTCTCCCCGATACCACCCTTGCGCAACAGCACGTACTGCCGACCGTGCAACATCGCATGCACGGCCGCGCTCCACTCCTTGAGCGCGGGCGTCGTTGCGGTGAGCGTCATTTCGTTGCGGAGAGGCGGGCCACGACCTCGGGCCGGCGCAACGGTGGGACGGTCTTCGGCGGTTGCCGGCGCGGTGGCAGGGATTTCAGCAAGCGTGTCGTCGTCTGGGTGACCTCGGCGACCGCGGCCTCGAACGCGTCGGCGTTCACCGCCGACGGGTGCGTGATGCCGCTGACCTTGCGCACGTACTGGCGCGCGGCCGCGGCGATCTCGTCAGCCGTGGCCGCTGGCTGCAAACCGCGCAGTTCGGTGATGTTCCGGCACATCCCTCAACGATAGGCGCAGCGAGCGGCCCTCTACGGTGATGCCATGACCGACGACATTCTGTTGATCACCACCGACGAGCGGGTGCGCACCCTGACTCTCAACCGGCCGCAATCGCGCAATGCGCTGTCCTCGGCGCTGCGGGATCGGTTCTTCGGGGCGCTGAGCGAGGCCGAGACCGACGACGACGTCGACGTCGTCATCCTCACCGGCGCCGACCCGGTGTTTTGCGCCGGACTCGATCTCAAGGAGCTGGGGGGTTCCTCGGCGCTTCCGGACATCTCGCCGCGGTGGCCGTCGATGACCAAGCCCGTGATCGGCGCGATCAACGGCGCCGCGGTCACCGGCGGGCTGGAGCTGGTCCTGTATTGCGACATCGTGATCGCCTCGGAGCAGGCCCGCTTCGCCGACACCCACGCCCGGGTGGGCCTGCTGCCCACCTGGGGCCTCAGCGTGCGGCTGCCGCAGAAGGTGGGCATCGGCCTGGCCCGGCGCATGAGCCTCACCGGGGACTACCTGTCGGCCGCCGACGCGCTGCGGGCCGGGCTGGCGACCGAAGTGGTGCCACACGACCAGCTGCTGGCGACCGCACGCCAGGTGGCCGCGTCGATCGTCGGCAACAACCAGAACGCGGTGCGCGCATTGCTGGCCTCCTACCACCGCATCGACGAGTCGCAGACCAGTGCGGGCCTGTGGCTGGAAGCCATTGCGGCCAGGCAATTCCGGACCACCGGCGACGACATCGCCGCCAACCGCGAGGCAGTGCTGCAACGCGGCCGGGCCCAAGTCCGCTAACGGCGGTCGGTGCCCGGGCGGAATTGACTTGCTTCGGGCGCCAGGAAATAGCCGGCCCCCGTTCCGGGCATCGCCGCTATTTCGTTTTATATGCCGTTGGCCTGTGCCGCGAAACTTTTTATCGCCAGCCGGGGCAATAGCCAATACGATCCCAACAGCGACCCGAAACTATTCTCCCAGAGCAGGAGGAATCGATGCGCATTGTCGTCGGCCTCATAGTGCGGGTTCTCGGCGTCGTGATAATCGCATCCGCGATCGCGTCCGGGCAGCACGCGGCCGCGCAGCCGCCACCGCGATTTCCTAATCTCGACGGATTCACCGCAGTTCCGGCCGAGGGCTATATCGCGACGTCGTTGCCGGGAAACGCGCCCCGGATAATTTTCTCGGCCCCGAACTCGGTGGTGTGCGATTTCTATGGCGGCCCGCCACCCGTGCCGCAACCGTCACAAGACATTAAGTGCAATGGTGAACTGCCCGGAATGGACGACCTTCCCTTTCCCGGCGGCGGCCACCCGAAACCGGGCGATTGCGTGGAGGGCTCGGTGAATTTCAAGGGCCCCGGCTACGAATTGAGCCGGATGTCCTACGGCGGATGCGGCGGCAACCCGGCCGCATTGCCGCATAGCGGCAAAGCGTTGGCAGCGGGGCAGAAATTGTCCTACCTCAACGTCACCTGCGCGGTGGGCGCTGACAACCTCATCGCCTGCCTGGATACCACCAGCGGGGACCACGGATTCGTCCTGCAGTCGGTGGGAAGCTGGGCGTTCTAACCCAGCCTTAACCCAGCGCGGTACGCAGCGAGGCCACCACGTCCTCGATCGACCCGGCGGTCGAATAGCCGGCGGCGAGCCGGTGGCCACCGCCACCGAACACCGACGCGACCGCGGCCAGATCCACATCCGTCTTGGCCCGCATCGAGACCGACCACTGTTGCGGGTCAACCTCTTTGAACACCGCGGCCACCTCAGCCTGCTGCGTGGTGCGCACGATGTCGACGATGCTTTCGACTTCCTCCGGACGTGAGTTGGTCCAGTCGTGGTTGTCGACGACCGCATAGACCAGCCCGCGCCCGCCGACCGCGTCCGGCAGCAGCTGCGCCGAGCCGAGCACCCGCGACAACAGCGGTAGCCACACGAACGGATGCGTGTCCATCAGCGTTCGGCTGATCTTGGCGTTGTCCACACCGGTCTCGACCAACCGCGCCGCCAGCCGGAACGCGCGGGCGCTGGCCCAGCGGAACGAGCCGGTGTCGGTGGTCAGCCCGGCGTAGATGCAGTGCGCGACGTCGCGATCGATCGGCTTGCCCCACGCGTCGAGAAGTTCGGCCACCAACAGCGTGGTGGAGTCCGCCGACGGGTCGACGAAGTTCGCGGTACCGAACAATTCGTTGGAGGCGTGGTGATCGATCACCAAAAGCGGCTGACCCGGGCCGGTCAACTCGCCCAGCGCACCGAGCCGTTTGACGCTCGGAACATCCACCGTCACAAGCAGATCGACATCGCGGCGCATCGCGTCGGGACCGATCAGCAGATGGCAGCCGGGCAACGACCGCAGCGACTCCGGCACTGTCGCCGGTGCGGCGAAACTCACCTCGACCTGTTTGTCGCTTCGATCGAGCACCGTGGCCAGGGCCAGCCCCGCGCCGATCGTGTCGGCGTCGGGATGAACGTGGCAGATCACCCCGATTGTCGTTGCCGCCGAAAGCAACTCGGCGGCGCCGACCGCATCCACCCGCGTCCCCGCGATCGGGGCGCGGGCCAGGTCAGTCTTCGGGTCGATGGTGGTCACCGGCGCCCTCAGCATCGAACCCGTCCGCTGCCCCCGTCGCAGACCCGCTCTCGCGGTATGGATCGGCCTCCCCGGCCGGCTTGGCCCCCACCCGAACCCGCGCCACGTCGGCGTCGGCGGCGCGCGCCAGCGCCAACAGCTCGTCCATCCGCTGCACGCTGTCGGTTGTCGTGTCCCGGGTGAACGTCAACGTGGGGGTGAAGCGCACGCCGGTGCCCGCGCCTACCATGGTGCGCAACGTGCCCCTGGCCCGGTCCAGCGCGGCCGAGGCCGCCTCGTAATCCGGCTTGTCGTCCAGCGTCGGCCCCATCACGGTGTAGAACACCGTCGCGTCGTGCAAGTCGGCGGTCACCTTCGCGTCAACGATGGTCACCCCATCCAGCCCCGGGTCCTTGATCTCGAACTCGATCGCCGAGGCGACGATCGTGTTGATCCGCTTGGCCAGCCGGCGCGCCCGAGCGGGGTCTGCCATCAGGCGCGCTCCTTCTCGACGAGCTCGAAGGACTCGATGACGTCGCCTTCCTTGATGTCGGAATAGGTCAGCGTCATACCGCATTCGAAGCCATCGCGGACCTCGGTGACATCGTCCTTCTCGCGGCGCAGCGACGAGATCGTCAGGTTGTCGGCCACCACGATGTTGTCCCGCAGCAGCCTGGCCTTCGCGTTGCGGCGCACGATGCCGGAGGTGATCAGGCAGCCGGCGATGATGCCGACCTTCGAGGACCGGAAGATCGCCCGGATCTCGGCACGGCCCAGCTGGTTCTCCTCGTAGATCGGCTTGAGCATGCCGCGCAGGGCCTTCTCGATCTCGTCGATCGCCTGGTAGATCACCGTGTAGTACCGGATGTCCACGCCTTCGCGGTTGGCCAGCTCCGTCGCCTTGCCTTCGGCGCGCACGTTGAAGCCGATGATCACCGCGTCCGAGGCCGACGCCAGGTTGACGTTGGTCTCGGTGATGCCACCGACGCCGCGGTCGATGACGCGCAGCTCCACCTCGTCGTCGATCTCGATTCCCATCAGGGCCTCTTCCAGCGCCTCGACCGTACCGGCGTTGTCGCCCTTCAGGATCAGGTTCAGCTGGCTGGTTTCCTTCAGCGCGGCATCCAGATCGTCCAGGCTGATCCGCTTGCGCGACCGCGCGGCCAACGCGTTGCGCTTGCGGGCGCTGCGCCGGTCGGCGATCTGGCGGGCGATGCGGTCCTCGTCGACCACCAGCAGGTTGTCACCCGCTCCGGGCACCGACGTGAAGCCGATGACCTGGACCGGCCGCGATGGCAACGCCTCGTGAATATCGTCGCCGTGCTCGTCGACCATCCGCCGGACACGGCCGTAGGCGTCGCCGGCGACGATGGAGTCACCGACGCGCAGCGTGCCGCGCTGGATCAGCACGGTGGCAACCGGTCCGCGACCGCGGTCCAGGTGCGCCTCGATCGCCACACCCTGGGCCTCCATGTCGGGGTTCGCCCGCAGGTCCAAAGCGGCGTCGGCGGTCAGCAGCACCGCCTCCTCCAGCGCTTCGATGTTGGTGCCCTGCTTGGCCGAGATGTCGACGAACATCGTGTCGCCACCGAAATCCTCTGCCACCAAACCGTATTCGGTGAGCTGGCCGCGAATCTTGGCCGGGTCGGCACCTTCCTTGTCGATCTTGTTGACCGCGACCACGATCGGCACGTCGGCCGCCTGCGCGTGGTTGATGGCCTCGACCGTCTGCGGCATCACGCCGTCGTCGGCAGCGACCACCAGGATCGCGATGTCGGTGGCCTTGGCGCCACGGGCACGCATGGCGGTGAACGCCTCGTGACCCGGGGTGTCGATGAAGGTGATCAGCCGCTCGTTGCCCTCGAAGTCGACTCCGACCTGGTAGGCGCCGATGTGCTGAGTGATGCCGCCGGCCTCGCCCTCGCGCACGCTGGCATTTCGGATGGTGTCCAGCAGCCGGGTCTTACCGTGGTCGACGTGACCCATCACGGTCACCACCGGCGGACGGGTCTGCAGATCCTCCTCGCCGCCCTCGTCCTCGCCGTAGGTCAGGTCGAACGACTCCAGTAGCTCGCGGTCCTCGTCCTCCGGACTGACGACCTGAACCACGTAGTTCATCTCGCTGCCCAGCAGCTCGAGCGTCTCGTCGCCGACCGACTGGGTGGCCGTGACCATCTCACCGAGGTTGAACAGTGCCTGCACCAGCGAGGCGGGGTTGGCGTTGATCTTGTCGGCGAAGTCGCTCAGCGACGCGCCGCGGGCCAGCCGGATGGTCTCGCCGTTGCCGTGCGGCAACCGCACGCCCCCGACGACCGGCGCCTGCATGTTCTCGTACTCGGCACGTTTTGCCCGCTTCGACTTGCGACCGCGTCGGGGCGCGCCACCGGGACGGCCGAACGCACCGGCCGCACCGCCACGCTGACCGGGGCGGCCACCGCCACCACCACCGCCGGGACGCCCGTGGAAACCACCGCCACCACCGGGCGCGGCACCGACGCCGCCACCGCCACCACCGCGGTAGTTACCACCACCGCCGCCGTCGCGGCCACCGCCGGGACCACCGGGCCGACCGCCCCCGGGACGAGGGCCGCCGCCACCGCCGGAACGGGCCGGACGGAACTGCCCACCGCCGCCGCCGGGGCGGGGCGGCATACTGCCCGGCGACGCACCACCGGGCCGCGGTGCGCCGGGACGGGGTGCGCCCGGGCGCGGCGCCTGCGGGCGCGGCATGGCCCGGTCGACGGGCTGCGCCGACGAGAACGGGTTGTTGCCGACGCGCGGGGTACGGGCGGCCGGCTTCGGGATCGGGCCGGGTCGCGGTCCGGGTGTCGCACCGGGTGGCGGCGCCTGTTGGCCGGGCGCCTGGCCGGATGTCGGCGGTTTCGGCTGCCCAGGCGACGGAGCCGCGGGCGGCGGCGCGGGCCGTCTGGGCGCCGGCGCCGACGCCGCGGGCGTTTCGGCCGTCGCGGCCGGGGAAGCCTGGGCAGCTTCAGCCGCTCCGCCGGCGTCAGCGGGCTTCGCGGGCGCGGCGGGCGCCTCACCATTGTCGGAGGGCTTTTGAATCGCCTTGTCCAGCGCCTTGTCGAGCGAGCGGTCCGGGCTCTTCGCGGCGCTCTTGCCGGCGGCCGCGGGCTTACTGCCGCCGAACGACTCGCGCAACCGGCGAGCAACCGGCGCCTCTACCGTCGACGATGCGGATTTAACGAATTCGCCCTGATCATTCAGCCGGGCGAGAACTTCCTTACTGGTAACACCGAGTTCCTTAGCCAACTCGTGTACGCGGGCCTTACCTGCCACTACATCTCCTGTCTATGAGGCGACAGTGGTGGGCCGCGCCTCGGGTTTAGCTATGACGCATGGTCATCGGGACTTCACGGTGTGCTCATGTTCTTCGCTACCTGTTCTGTTGCCGGCGAGTCCAGCACCGGTAAGTGCTCGACCAACGCGGATGTGTCCGGTGGACGGTCGATGCGCAGCGCCTTGGTGAAAGCCCGCCGCCGAATCGCCTCGTGTACGCACCGCGGCACGGGATGCAACCAGGCACCCCGCCCCGGCCGGCGAGTCGCTGTGTCAACGATTACGGCGTATTCGCCGTTCCCGGTAGGCACAGCCACCACTCGGAGCAATTGGACGGCCAACTCTCGCTTTCGGCACCCGACACACGTCCGTACGGGTCCACTGGGTTTGTCCCGGTGACGGTGCGCCGCGGCCGAAGGCTCGCGCTGGATCACGGCTCAGTCTAGCGTCACGGAACCGATGGTCAGAACCACCCGCAGCTCCGCCGCGAGGTGCGCGCCTTCTCGCGCGCGCCGCCGCAAAAATCCGGGTTCCCCAAACGCAAAAGCGCGCCGGTTATCTCGGGTCAGTGGTCGTGGGCCATCGGGTGGCTGGCACCGTGTTCCGGCTGGTCTTCCGGCTGCCCTGCGGAACTGGCGGGCGAATCGCCGCGGATGTCGATGCGCCAGCCGGTGAGCCGGGCGGCCAGCCGCGCGTTCTGCCCCTCCTTGCCGATGGCCAGCGACAACTGGAAGTCGGGCACCACCACTCGGGCGGCGCGGGCGGACTGGTCGATGACCGACACCGAAACCACCTTGGCCGGCGATAACGCGTTGGCGACGAACCGGGCCGGGTCCTCGTCGTAGTCGATGATGTCGATCTTCTCCCCGGAAAGCTCGCTCATCACGTTGCGGACCCGCTGCCCCATCGGGCCGATACAGGCGCCTTTGGCGTTCAGGCCGGGCACGCGGGACGCGACCGCGATCTTGGAGCGGTGGCCCGCCTCACGCGCCACGGCCACGATCTCCACGGACCCGTCGGCGATCTCGGGGACTTCCAGCGAGAACAATTTGCGGACCAGATTGGGGTGGGTACGGGACAACGTGATCAGCGGCTCGCGCGAACCCCGCGTCACGCCGACCACGTAGCAGCGCACCCGGTTACCGTGCTCGTAGCTCTCACCGGGGACCTGTTCGGCCGCCGGGATGACGCCCTCGGAGGCCTTGGTTTCGCTGCCCATCCGCACGACGACCAGACCACGGGCGTTCGCCCGGCTGTCGCGCTGAATAACACCGGCGACGATTTCGCCCTCGCGGGTGGAGAACTCGCCGTAGGTGCGCTCGTTCTCGGCATCGCGGAAGCGCTGCAGCATCACCTGACGTGCGGTGGTCGCGGCGATGCGACCGAAACCCTCAGGGGTGTCGTCCCATTCGCTGATGACGTTGCCGTCCTCGTCCACCTCGCGGGCCAGCACGCGCACGACACCGGTCTTGCGGTCGATCTCGATCCGCGCATCGTTCTGGTGGCCCTGGGTGTGCCGGTAGGCGGTAAGCAATGCCGACTTGATCGTCTCGAGCAGCTCGTTGACCGAGATGCCGCGGTCCACCTCGATGGCGTGCAACGCCCCCATGTCGATGTTCATGCTCCGGCCTCCGTCCTCCGGGACTCACCCGCACCCGCCAAATCCAGCTCGGCCGGGGATGGCGACGAAAACTCAACCTGGACAACAGCTTTCGCGATCTCGGCGAGAGGGATCTCGCGCACCGCCCAGTCGCGGCCGTCGCGGATCACCAGCGCCACCACGTCGGCGCCGGTCTCGCCCACCCGGCCGGTCACTAGCGATCCGTCCGACAACTCCAGCTCGACCTTGCGGCCACGCGCACGGCGGAAGTGTTTCTCGCTCGTCAGTGGGCGCTCTACGCCGGGTGAGGTGACTTCGAGAACATAGCGGTCGTCGATGCCGTCCAGATCGTCCAGCAAAGCCGACGCCGAACGCGACAGCGCCGCGACGGTGTCCAGGTCGAGAGCGGTGTCCCCATCGGCAATCACCGTGATCCGAGGCGGACGCACCCGGGGATCGATGACCACGTCTTCGATTTCGTAGCCGGCGCGCGCGAACTCTCCACCGAGTAGCTCGATCACCTGCGTCTGCGACGGTAGCCCGGTGGTCACGGCGAGCTCCTCATCTTGAGTTGTCCGGTCATCTGGCTGATGTCGCCGCCCATCCATCTTCGGGCGGCTTCCGGCGTCCCGGTGGAACGCGATACCTGCCGTTCCGCGAGAACCAGCCCCTAAGGATACGCCAGGAATTGCGTATGACGAGGTGATCGCCTAGGTCGAGGTCCTGGCATCATGCCCGCCCGGGTTCGGGTGGCAGGATGTTGCTGTGCCTAGCGCAGTACCCGTCACCAGCAGGCGGGGTGTGCTCGCCGGGGGTGCTGCTCTTGCTGCGCTCGGGGTGGTCGTATCCGCCTGCGGCGAGTCCCCGCCCAAACCCCCCGCGGTCGAACAGTTGCTGGGGCCGTTAGACCAGGCCAGGCGCGACAGCGTGCTCGCCGGTGCCGCCGCCGCGGCCGTCGGCGTTGCGCCGCAGATCGCGGCCGCGCTGTCGGTGGTCGCCAACCAGCGCGGTGCACACGCCCGCGCGCTGTCCACGGAGATCTCCCGGGCGGCCGGCCCTCTCACCGCCTCGTCGAGCGAGACGACCAGCCCCAGTCAGAGCCCGGCCGCACCGGCGGGGCCACCGCCACCACCACCGCCGGTGTCCGACGTGATCAACGCGCTGCGCACGTCGGCCGACAACGCCGCGCGCCTGGTGTCCTCCGAGTCGGGCTATCGGGCGGGGCTGCTCGCCTCGATCGCCGCGTCGTGCACGGCGTCCTACACGGTCGCGCTGGTACCCGGGGGCCCGTCGATATGACTTCGGGCAAGGATGCCGACAATGCTGCGCTCTGCGACGCGCTGGCCGTCGAGCACTCGACCATCTACGGCTACGGCATCGTGTCCGCGCTGTCGCCACCCAGCGTCAACGACTTGGTGGTGGAGGCGCTGCTGACGCATCGCCAGCGCCGCGACGACGTGATCGCCATGCTGGCCGCCCGCCAGGTCACTGCCCCGCCCGCCGCCGCCGGCTACCAGCTGCCTTTGCTGGTGGGCAGCCCGGCCGATGCGGCTCGCCTGGCGGTACGAATGGAAAACGACGGCGCGACGGCATGGCGCGCGGTCACCGAACACGCCGAGACCGCCGATGACCGTGCGTTCGCCTCGACGGCCCTGACGCAATGCGCGGTGATGGGCGCCCGATGGAACCGCATCCTGGGCGCCTGGCCGATCACGACCAGTTTCCCGGGCGGCAACGAGTAGCCGAGGCTAGCCGGTGATGGCCGTCACGATGTCGGTGGCCAGCGAGACCCCGGCCGCCAGCTCGCGGGTCTGTCCGCCGAAGCGGTCGCGCAGCTCCACCACGCCGTCGGCCCAACCCCGTCCGATCACGACGACCCAGGGCATCCCCAGCAGCTCGGCGTCTTTGAACTTGACGCCGGGCGAGGCCTGGCGGTCGTCCAGCAGCACCTCGAGGCCCAGCCGATCCAGGTCGCCGGCCAGCGTCGTGGCGCCTTCGCGCGCCTGCGCGTCTTTGTTGGCGATGACCAGGTGCACGTCGAACGGCGCGATCGCCGACGGCCAGCGCAGGCCCAGCTCGTCGTGCTGCTGCTCGGCGACGACGGCGACCAGCCGCGACACCCCGAGCCCATAGGAGCCCATCGTCAATCGCACGGGTTTGCCGTCCTCGCCGAGCACGTCGACGGTGAAGGCATCGGTGTACTTGCGGCCGAGTGAGAAGATGTGCCCGATCTCGATGCCGCGTGCCATGACCAGCGGGCCGGCGCCGTCGGGAGAGGGATCACCCTCGCGCACCTCGGCGGCCTCGATGGTGCCGTCGGCGGTGAAGTCGCGGCCCGCCACCAGGCCGACGACGTGGCGGCCCGGCTCGTCGGCGCCGGTGATCCAGCTGGTGCCGTCGACCACGCGCGGATCGACGAGATAGCGAACCTCGTTGTCCCGCAATGCCTTCGGCCCGATATAACCCTTGACCAGGAAGGGATACCTGGCGAAGTCGCCGTCGCCGAGCAGCGCATACTCGGCCGGCTCCAGTGCCGCGCCCAGCCGCTTGTCGTCGACTTCGCGGTCGCCAGGCAGCCCGATCGCCAGCAACTCCCACTCCCCGCCGGGTTGGCGGACCTTGAGCAGCACGTTTTTCAACGTGTCGGCCGCGGTGACGGCGCGACCGAGGCCGGCTTCGTTGGCCCAGGCCACCAGGCTGGCGATGGTCGGCGTGTCGCCGGTGTCGTGAACGACCGCCTCGGGCAGCCCGTCCAAAGGCAGCGCGTCCGGGCGGGCGGTGATCACCGCCTCGACGTTGGCCGCATAACCCGATTCGAGGCACCGCACGAAGGTGTCCTCCCCGCTCGGGCTCTCGGCGAGGAACTCCTCGGAGGCGCTGCCGCCCATCGCGCCGGACACCGCCGACACGATCACATAGCGAAGCCGCAGCCGATCGAAGATGCGCTGATATGCCTCCCGGTGCGCGTGGTAGGCGGCCTTGAGGCCGGCGGCGTCGATGTCGAAGGAATAGGAATCCTTCATGACGAATTCCCTGCCACGCATGATCCCGGCCCGCGGCCGCGCCTCGTCGCGGTACTTGATCTGGATTTGATAGAGCGTGAGCGGAAAGTCCTTGTAGGAGCTGTACTCGCCCTTGACGGCCAAGGCGAAGAACTCCTCGTGCGTCGGAGCGAGCATGTAGTCGTTGCCGCGACGGTCCTGCACCCGAAACACGCTGTCGCCGTATTCGGTCCAGCGATTCGTCGTCTCGTACGGCGCGCGCGGCAGCAGCCCGGGGAACAGGATCTCCTGCCCGCCAATCGCGTTCATCTCCTCGCGGACAACGCGTTCGATGTTGCGCAGCACCCGCAGCCCCAGCGGCAGCCAGCTGTACAGCCCCGGGGCGATGGGCCGGACGTATCCCGCGCGAATCAGCAGCTTGTGGCTGGCCAGTTCGGCGTCGGCGGGATCGTCGCGCAAAGTGCGCAGGAACAACTCGGACATCCGGGTGATCACAGCGGGCCAGCCTAGCGTGCGGCGGGTTTGACGACGGTGGGGAGACAGACCAGGGCCGGGAGCTTAGAGCTCGCCGGCGTCGATCGCTTCCTTGACCTCTTGCGCGTGCGCGACCTGCTCCGGGGTGTACCCGATGAACAGGGCGGCGCACCCGACGATCACGGCCGTTCCGGCCACCCACAGCAGGCCGTAGGTGTAGCCGTGGTCGAGTGCCTGCAGTTGCGCGTCGTTCATGAACTTCACCGGACCGGTGGTGCCGCCCAGGTACAGCGTGCGCGAGGTGATGACGGCCTGGATCACGGCCAGCACCAGCGGCCCACCCAGGCTTTGCAGCATCAGCGTCATCGCCGACACCGGGCCGATCTGGTCGAAACCGACGCCCGCGATCGCCGCCAGCGTCAGCGGGACGACCACCATGCCGATGCCGATCCCGCCGACGACGATCGGCAGCACCAGGTTCGGGAAGTAGGGCACACCGCGGTGCATGAAGGCCGAGCCGTAGATCATCGCGAGCAGCAGCAGCCAGCCGCCGCCGATGGTCAGCACTCGCGGCGAGAACCGCGACACCAGCTGCGAGGAGATGCCCAGGCCGATTCCCATCGCGATGACGAACGGGATGAATCCGACACCCGCGCGCAGCGCGCTGTAGCCCAGGATGTCCTGCACGTACAGGCCGATGCAGACGGTGAGGCTGAACATCACGCCACCGGCGAGCAAGATCGCGGCGAACGTTGCCAGCCTGTTGCGGTCGCGGAACAACTGGAAGGGCACGACGGGGTTTTCGGCGGTGCGCTCGACGATGGCGAACGCGATGGCGGCGGCCACGGCCACCACACCCGAACCGATGGTGGTCGGCGACATCCAGCCCTTTTCCGGACCCATCGAGAAGGCGAAAACCGCAGCGGTGCAAGCCAATGTGGCCAGCATGGCGCCGGTGGCGTCGAGCTTCATCCGCTCCCGGTTGGTCTCGCGCAGCGCGGTGCGGGCCAGGTAGATCATCACCAGCCCGATCGGCACGTTGACCAGGAACGCGAGCCGCCATGACCACTCGGTCAGCGCCCCACCGACGACCAGGCCCATCACCGAGCCGATCGCGGTCATCGCGGCGAACACCGCCGTCGCCGCGTTGCGCGCCGGGCCCTTCGCGAAAGTCGTGGCTACCAGTGCCAGACCCGTCGGCGACGCGATGGCCGACCCGACACCCTGCGAAAGCCGAGCGATGACCAACGTCGCCTCGTCCCAGGCCACCGCGCACAGCACGGAGGAGATCGTGAACAGCGTGACGCCGACGATGAAGGTGCGTTTGCGGCCGATGGTGTCGCCGAGGCGGCCACCCAGCAGCATCAGCCCGCCGAAGGTGAGCACATACGCGGTGATCACCCAGCTACGGCCGGCGTCGGACAAGCTCAGCTCGTTTTGAATCTTAGGAAGCGCGACGATCGCGACGGTGCTGTCCATGGTTGCCAGCAGCTGCATGCCGCCGATGGCGATCACGGCCGCGATGAAGCGGCGCGAGGGCAACCACGCCGGGTAATACCTGCTAGTGCGGGTGGTGGCGGTCGCGGACGAGGTCTCGGACGGGCGCTCGGTGCGCTCCGGGGCCGGACGATCGGGGCGTGCAGCGGTCCAATTTTGGGCCGCACGCTCTGTGTCGTTGAGGGCCGTCATAACGGGTTACCTTACAGTAATCTTAAGAATCGTTTAAACCCCGAATGCCGCCACACGCCCGATCACGATGATCGCGGGAGGTCTGATCCCCTCCGCCCGAACCATTTGCGGCGTGTCGGCAAGAGTGGCCCGCAACGTGTGCTGCGCCGGCGTCGTTCCATGCTGAACCACCAGCACAGGCGTATCCGCAGGTCGGCCGCCTTTCAGCAGCACGTCGACGAAGAGTTCAATGCGTTCGACCGCCATCAGCAAAACGATGGTGCCCGACAATGCCGCCAGCGCATTCCAATTCACTAACGATTCGGGATGCCCGGGCGCCAGATGGCCGCTGACCACCACGAACTCGTGATTTACCGCCCGATGAGTGACCGGAACGCCCGCCAGCGCGGGCACCGCTATGGCACTCGTCACACCGGGGACCACCGTCACCGGAATGCCGGCGTCGACGCACGCGATGACTTCCTCATAACCGCGCGCGAACACGAACGGGTCGCCGCCTTTGAGCCGGACCACGAAGCTGCCGGCGCGGGCCCGTTCGATCATCACGTCGTTGATCGCGTCCTGGGCCATCGCCCGCCCGTACGGGATCTTGGCGGCGTCGATGACTTCGACGTGCGGCGCCAACTCGGCGAGCAATTCGGGCGGAGCCAGCCGATCGGCGACCACGACGTCGGCCTGGGCAAGCAGCCGGCGACCGCGGACGGTGATCAGCTCGGGATCGCCGGGGCCGCCGCCGATCAGCGCCACCCCGCCGCGCACGACGTCGGAACTTTCCGCCGTGATCAGGCCCTGTTGCAATGCCTCACGGATGGCCGAGCGGATCGCTGCCGACCGGCGGTGCTCGCCGCCGGCCAGCACGCCCACCGACAGCCCGGCGTACTCGAACGACGCCGGGGTCACCGCGGTGCCCTCGATGGCGATGTCGGCCCGTACACAGAAGATTTGCCGGCTGTCGGCCTCGGCCACCACCGCGGCGTTGACCGCGGCGTCGTTGGTGGCCGCGATCGCGTACCAGGCTCCGTCGAGGTCACCGTCGCGGTATTCGCGCACCGTCAAGGTGATTCCGCTCATCGCCTCGACGGCCGGGGTGGCGCTGCGGGAGATCACGTGGACGTCGGCGCCGCTCGAGATGAGCAGGGGTAGCCGGCGCTGGGCGACCGTGCCTCCGCCGACCACGACGACCTTCTTGCCGGTCAGCCGTAGTCCGACGAGGTAGGGGCTCTCGGTCACGCGGCAAGCCTAGTGAAAAGCATCGGCGCGGTCCTCAGGCCGGGCGCGGCGCGGCGGCGGCGCGTGCCGCGAATCTAACGCCACTGCGACTTTTCGTTCGATTTTTCGCAGTGGCGTTAGGTTCGCGAGCGCTGAGCTCGCGAACCTGCGGCGCGTGCGACGAAACGCGCCACCGCGTCCGGCACCGCGGCTGGGTGAGTGTGCAGATACGAAGCGTGTACGCCGGCGTGCACCACGCCGTCGCGCAGGGGCGCCGCGTTGTGGTCCGCGTCGCCGGCCCGGTAGACCCAGGCGGGCCGGTAGCTCTCGGTGAAGGTGATCGTCGTCCGGTGGAATTCGTGTCCGACCACCCGCGCTCCGGCGGGATACAGCGCCGAATCCGCCACCGCGACCGCGTCGCGATACGCCAGCTTCAGCGCCGCGGTGAACCGCGCCGATCCACCCAGGACTCCGCACATCGGGTACCCGTCGAGCTCGGAAGCCAGGTAGATCAGCCCCGCACATTCGGCATGCACCGGCGCACCGGCCGCGGCTAGCTCGCTGATCTGTCGCCGCACAACGTCGTTGGCGGACAGATCGGCCGTGAACTGTTCGGGAAAACCCCCGGGCAGCAGGACGGCGTCGGTGCCGTCGGGCAATGTATCGACCAGCGGGTCGAACTCGACCACGTCGGCGCCGGCGGCGCGCAGCAGCTCCGCGTGTTCGGCATAGCCGAAACTGAAGGCCTTCCCGGCGGCCATCGCCACCGTGGCCCGGCGTCGGCCGGTCGTCTCCCCCACTGCGGCAACCGGATCCCACGCGGTGCCGCTGCTACGGCTCGCCGCGACCGCCGTCACCGCGGCCAAATCGACATGCCGGGCGATCAGGGCCGTCATCGCCTCGACCGCGAGCCGGGCCCGGCGCCCGTACTCGACCGCGGTGACCAGACCCAAATACCTTGTCGGCAGCTCCAATTCGGCGATGCGTGGAATGGCGCCCAACACCTGGATGCCGGTGTGCTCGCAGGCCTGTCGCAACACCTGCTCGTGCCGGGCAGACCCCACCCGATTGAGAATCACGCCGGCGATCCGGGTTGCGGTATCGAACGTCGAAAAGCCATGCAGCAGTGCGGCAATGCTGTGGCTTTGGCCGCGCGCATCCACCACCATGATCACCGGGGCGCCCACCAGACCGGCGACATGCGCGCTGGAGCCCGCCGGCACCGACGTCGCGTCCGGCCCGATCCGCCCGTCGAACAGCCCCATCACGCCCTCAATCACCGCGATGTCCGCGCCGGCGGCGCCGTGCGCGTACAGCGGGCCGATGAGCGCTTCCCCCACCATTACCGGGTCGAGGTTGCGTCCGGGGCGGCCGGCGGCCAGCCCGTGGTAGCCGGGGTCGATGAAGTCCGGGCCCACCTTGAACGGTGCGACCGTATGCCCGGCGGCGCGCAGCGCCCCGATCAAACCCGTTGCCACCGTGGTCTTTCCGCTGCCCGACGCGGGCGCGGCGACGATGACCGCGGGGGCATTCACCACTCGATGCCCTTTTGTCCCTTGCGTCCCGCATCCATCGGGTGCTTGACCTTGGCCATCTCGGTGACGAGGTCGGCGGCCTGCACCAGCCGCGGCGGCGCGGCACGACCGGTGATCACCACATGCTGATGGCCCGGCCGGGCCAGCAACGCGTCCACCACCTCGTCGACGTCGACCCAGCCCCACTTCAGCGGATAGGTGAACTCGTCGAGCACGTAGAAATCATGACGCTGCTCGGCCAGCCGGCGTGAAATCTCCGCCCAGCCGTCAGCAGCGGCGGCGGCATGATCGTCCTCGCTGCCGGATTTACGCGACCAGGACCAGCCGCTGCCCATCTTGTGCCATTGCACCGCTCCGCCGACACCGTGCTCGTCGTGCAACTGGCCGAGTTGGCGAAAGACGGCTTCCTCCCCCACCTTCCACTTCGCGCTCTTGACGAACTGAAACACCGCGACGTCGAGCCGTGCGCTCCACGCGCGCAGCGCCATTCCGAACGCCGCCGTCGACTTTCCCTTGCCGTCGCCGGTGTGCACCGCCAGTACCGGCAGATTGCGCCGGTCCCGGGTGGTCAGTCCGTCATCCGGGACCTGCACCGGGCTTCCCTGTGGCATAAGGGCGCACCTCCTTTGTTGCGGCCCGCCGGCTAGGCCGCGCTGCGCACGGCTCGCGTCAGATGATCGGCGTGCAGTTGCTCCAGCCGGACGACGGGCGCACCGAGCTGGCGGGCGAGCTGTCCGGCCAATCCCAGCCGCACATAAGACGTTTCACAGTCCACGACCACCGCCGCCGTGCTCTCCGCGACCAGTCGGGACGCCGCGACTGCGCTGCGGCCCAACGGGTCCGGCCCGGCGGTCGCCCGGCCGTCGGTGAGCACCACCACCAGCGGACGCCGTGCCCGGTCGCGCGCCCTTTCCCGGACGATCAGCTCACGCGCGGCCAGCAGACCCTCCGCCAGCGGCGTCTTGCCGCCGGTATCGAATCGGGCCAGGCGGCGTCCGGCGATGTGCGCCGACGACGTCGGGGGCAGCAACAGCCGCGCCTCGTGCTGCCGGAAGGTGATCACCGCGACCTTGTCACGCCGCTGATAGGCATCGCGCAACAGCGACAGGGTGGCACCGCTGACCGCGGCCATCCGATCCCGGGCGGCCATCGACCCGGACGCGTCGACGACGAAGATCACCAGGTTGCCTTCACGTCCTTCGCGGACCGCGCGGCGCACGTCGTCGGGTCGCGGGCGCAGCGGCCCGGCCCCGGCCTGCTCGGCGGCCGACAGCAGGGTCGCGAACAGGTGTAGTCCGTGCGCCGCGGCATCGTTGCCTTCAGCGGCGGCCACCACGCTCCCCGCACGGTTGCGGGCCCGCGAGCGTCGGCCCGGGGCTCCTGCACCCACGCCGGGAACCGTCAGCGCGCGGGCACGAAACGTTTTCGACGCCGGGGCGCTGGGCCGCGTCCTGGGTGGCTGCGGCTTAGCGTTGGCGGGTGAATCCGATTGTGAAACGGGATCATCGACGGACTGGCCACCGCCGGGCGGGTCGGGATCAGGTTCCGGATCGTTACCGGCCCGCGCCAAGGCGTCGTCCAACTGGTCGCGGTCGATACCCGGATCGTCGAACGGGTCGCGGCGGCGCCGATGCGGCAGCGCCAGTTCGGCCGCCACCCGGATGTCCTGCTCCTCGACACTTGTCACGCCCCGCCAGGCGGCGTGGGCGACGGCGGTGCGGGCGACCACCAGGTCGGCTCGCATCCCGTCGACATCGAACGCCGCACACAGCACCGCGATCCGTCGTAACTCGTTGTCCGGCAACACCACATCGTCGACGAGCCCGCGAGCCGAGGCGATCCGCCGGGCCAGCTCGGCGTCGTCGGCGGCATAGCGCGTGGCGAACCCGTCCGGGTCGGCCTCGTAGGCCATCCGCTGTCGAATCACCTCCACCCGCACATCGACATCACGGGACGCACGCACGTCGACGGTCAGCCCGAACCGGTCGAGCAGCTGCGGGCGCAGTTCGCCTTCCTCCGGATTCATCGTGCCGATCAGCACGAAACGGGCCTCATGCGAGTGCGAGATGCCGTCGCGTTCGATGTGCACCCGCCCCATCGCGGCGGCGTCGAGCAGCACGTCGACCAGGTGATCGTGGAGCAGGTTGACCTCGTCGACGTAAAGCACGCCACCGTGGGCACGCGCGAGCAATCCCGGGGAGAACGCATGCTCACCGTCGCGCAGCACCCGCTGCAGGTCCAGCGATCCGATCACCCGGTCTTCGGTTGCGCCCAGCGGCATTTCGACCAGACCGGTGCCGGCGCCGTTGCTTCCGGTCGCCGCGGACAGCAGCGCGGCAAGGCCGCGCACGGCCGTCGATTTGGCGGTGCCCTTCTCGCCGCGGATCAGCGCGCCGCCGATTTCCGGGCGCACCGCACACAACAGCAGCGCCAGCCGCAACTGGTCGTGACCGACGATCGCGCTGAACGGATAGGGCCTCACGGCATCGCCCCCAGGCCGGAACCGGGCCGCAGCATGGGGACATGCGGAACACCGTCGTCCACGAAGTCGTCGCCGTCGCGGACAAACCCGTGGTGGGCGTACATGTCGGCCAGATAGGTCTGCGCGTTGATCCGGCACGGATAATCGCCGACCTCGGCCAGTGCGGCGCGCAGCAGCCGGGTGGTGTGGCCCTGTCCCCGCGCGCTGCGTTTGGTGCACAGCCGTCCGATCCGGAACGCCTTCTCGCCTCCGGCGTGCTCCTCCATCAGCCGCAGCGTGCAGATCACGTCGCCGTCCGGAGTTTCCAGCCAGAAGTGCCGAGTTTCGGCGAGCAAGTCACGCCCGTCCAACTCCGGATACGGGATGGCCTGTTCGACGACGAACACCTCTACCCTGAGCTTGAGGAGCTCGTAAAGGGTTTGGGCGTCAAGGTCTTTGGCCCAGATGCGGCGTAGCGCCTCAGTCATTTGCGCCGCTCCTCCTCGTCACTTTTCACTGTCGCTCGCCGCGCGGTCATGAGGCGTTCAACTGTAATACCTTGGCGCTCCACGAGCGCACCTCGTCGTAGAGCGCCGGTTCATCGGAGAGCTTGGTCCCCAACGAAGGAATCATTTCCTTGAGCCTGGGCAGCCAGGACTGATAGCGGTTCGCGAAGCAGCCCGCAAGCACATCGAGCATGATCGGCACGGCCGTCGAGGCTCCCGGGGAGCCACCGAGCAGTCCGGCGATGCTGCCGTCGGCCGATCCCAGCACGGTGGTGCTGAATTCGAGCACGCCTCCCCTGCCCTTGGCCCGCCGGATCACCTGCACACGCTGACCGGCCACCGTCAGCTGCCAATCCGAATCCAGCGCACTGGGCGCGAATTCCCGCAGCGCGTACATTCGGCCGGGCTCGGTGAGCCGCAGTTGGCGGATCAAGTAGTTGACCAGTCCCATCTCGGTGACGCCGACGCCCAGCATCGACACCACGTTGTCCGGCCTGATGGATCGGGGCAGATCGCTGATGTGACCATGCTTCAAGAATTTGGGCGACCAGCCGGCGTAAGGCCCGAAGACCAGCCACGATTTGCCGTTGACGAACCGCAGATCCAGATGCAGCGCACCCAGCGGTGGGGCACCGGGCGCCGGGACGCCGTAGACCTTGGCCCGGTGCGCACCGGTCAGCGCGGGATTGTCGGTGCGCAGGAACCGGCCGCCGATCGGGAAGCCGGCGAAGCCTTTGACCTCGTTGATGCCGGCTTTCTGCAGCAGCGGCAATGCGTCACCACCGGCGCCGACGAACACGAACTTCGCCTTCAGCTTGCGCTTTTCGCCGGTGCGGCGATTACCGATCCGCAGCGTCCAGCCGCCGTCTGCCTGCCGGGTCAGGTTTGCGACCTCGTGGCCGAACAGCGCGGTGACGCCGCCCTGCACGCAAAAGCCGATCAGCTGCTTGGACAGCGAGCCGAAGTCCACGTCGGTGCCGTCGGGTGCCCAGTTGAGTGCAATCGGCTCGGCGAAGTCACGTTTGGCGGCCATGAACGGAAGCCGGCGGGTGAACTCGTCCGGGTCGTCGATCAATTCGGTACCGGCGAACAGCGGGTTTGGTGCCAGCGCCTGCTGGCGCCGCCGCAGATAGTCGACCCGCCGCGCGCCGCGCACAAAACTGACGTGCGGGACGGGGTTCAGGAAGCTTCGATCGGTGAGGATGCCGCGCTCGACGGCGTACGCCCAGAACTGGCGGGTCACCTGGAATTGCTCGTTGATGGACACCGCTTTACTGATGTCGATCGAGCCGTCGTGCTCCGGTGTGTAGTTCATCTCGCACAGCCCGGCGTGCCCGGTGCCGGCGTTGTTCCACGGACTGCTGCTTTCGGCGGCGACGGCGTCCAGTCGCTCGATCACGGTGATCGACCAGTCCGGCTCCAGCAGGCGCAGCAACGCGCCCAGGGTGGCGCTCATGATGCCGGCGCCGACCAGCACGACGTCGGTGCGCGCCGTTATGTCTGCCACCGAAACGCTGGTCCTTTCCTTGACGGTCATCAGGTTATCCCGACGGCGCCAGCGAAACGATCCACACCGGCCTCAACCAGCAAAAGCTGTCGCCACGCTAAGCTGGCCTGGTGACTGGCTGGGTGCCCGACGTCCTGCCTGGCTACTGGCAGTACACCATTGGGCTGGGACCCGATCCAGCCGGCGAGGGCGACATCGTCGCAACCCTGATCCGGCGCGGCCCGGAACCCGGCGATGCGAGCGGTCGTCGGCACGCGGTGCTGGCGGTGCACGGTTACACCGATTACTTCTTCAACACCGCGCTGGCCGATCACTTCGCCAACCGCGGATTCACCTTCTATGCACTGGACCTGCAGAAGTGCGGCCGGTCGCGACGCGACAACCAGACCCCGCACTTCATCACCGATCTCGCCCGCTATGACGCCGAACTCGGACGCGCCCTGGCCGTCATCGCCGAGCAGTCCGTCCAGGTTCTGATGTACGGCCATTCCGCCGGCGGTCTGATCGTGGCGTTGTGGATGGACCGGCTGCGCCGACGAAACGCGAAGGCGCACGCCGGCATTGGCGGATTGGTACTCAACAGCCCGTTCCTGGATCTGCACGGCCCGGCGGTCCTTCGCATGGGACTGACCTCGGCGATGATCGCCGGGCTGTCGCGAGTGCGCTCCAAAGGCGTGCTCCGGGGGTCCAGCAAGGGCGGCTACGGCACCACCCTGCATCGCGACTACGACGGCGAGTTCGACTATGACCTGCGATGGAAACCGTTGGGCGGCTTCCCAATCACCGTGGGGTGGCTGCACGCCGTGCGCCGCGGCCAGGCCCGGCTGCACCGGGGCCTGGATGTCGGTGTGCCCAACCTGATCCTGCGCTCGGACCACAGCGTGCCCGAGACCACCGACGCGATGGACATGCAACGCGGCGACGCGGTTCTCGACGTCGCCCAGATCGCAAGGTGGGCCGGCTGTATCGGGAACCACAGCACCGCCGTTCCGGTGACCGACGCCAAACACGATGTGTTCCTGTCATTGGAGGGAGCCCGCGAAGTCGCCTATCGGGAACTGGATATGTGGCTGAACGGGTACCTGCGCACCAACAACACCGACGCCTCGGCATCGTTTGGAAAGGGGTGACGGCGTGGAGACCTACGATGTCGCGATCATCGGAACCGGCTCGGGCAACACCATTCTCGACGACCGCTTCGCCGACAAGCGGGTGGCGATCTGCGAGCAGGGCACGTTCGGCGGCACCTGCCTCAACGTCGGTTGCATCCCGACCAAGATGTTCGTCTACGCCGCCGAGGTCGCCCAAACGATCCGGGAGGCGGCGCGCTACGGCATCGACGCGCGCATCGACCGGGTGCGCTGGGACGACATCGTCTCGCGCGTTTTCGGGCGCATCGATCCGATCGGGGTCGGCGGTGAGGACTATCGGAGCTCCGAGCCCAATATCGACGTGTATAAGCAGCACACCCGATTTGGACCGGTTCAGGCCGACGGGCGCTACCTGCTGCGCACCGAGGCCGGCGACGAGTTCACGGCCGACCAGGTGGTGATCGCCGCGGGGGCCCGGGCCACGGTTCCCCCGTCAATCCTCGAGTGCGGCGCTCAGTACTACACCAGCGACACGATCATGCGAATCTCCGAGTTGCCAGAGCATCTGGTGATCGTCGGGGGCGGCTTCGTGGCGGCCGAATTCGCCCACATCTTCTCCTCGCTGGGCTCGCGGGTCACCCTGGTGGTCCGGGGCTCCGCCTTGCTGCGGCATTGCGATGACACCCTCTGCAAACGCTTCACCCGCATCGCGTCGAGCAAATGGGAGCTGCACACCCACCGCAGTGTCGTGGACGCCGAGAACCAAGGCTCGGGCGTCGCGGTGCGACTCGACAACGGTCACACCCTGGACGCCGACGCACTACTGGTCGCGACCGGTCGGGTCTCCAACGCCGATCTTTTGGACGCCGAGCAGGCCGGTATCGCCGTCGAGGGCGGACTCGTGGTCGTCGACGAGTACCAGCGAACCACGGCGCGTGGGGTTTTCGCCCTCGGCGACGTCTCCTCGCCGTATCAGCTCAAGCACGTCGCCAACCACGAGGCGCGCGTGGTGCGGCACAATCTGCTGTGCGACTGGGAGGACACCGAAGCGATGGTGGTCACCGACCATCGCTATGTGCCGTCCGCGGTGTTCACCCATCCCCAGATCGCGTGCGTTGGGTTGACCGAAAATGAAGCCATCGCACAGGGTTTCAAAGTATCGGTGACGATCCAGGACTACGGCGACGTCGCCTACGGCTGGGCGATGGAGGACACCACCGGGATCGTGAAGCTCATCGGCGAGCGCGGCACCGGGCGACTGTTGGGTGCGCACATCATGGGCCATCAGGCATCGTCGATCATCCAGCCGTTGATCCAGGCCATCAGCTTCGGTCTTGGCGCCCCGCAGATGGCCCGCGGACAGTACTGGATCCATCCGGCGCTGCCCGAGGTGGTGGAGAACGCGCTACTGGGCCTGCGCTGACCTCAGCGCCGGCCCGCTGACTCGGCGTCCTGGCACTGCGGGCACAGGCCGCGCAACGTCAGACCGGCCCGCTCCGACAGGGCGAACGCGCTGCCCTCCATCGCGTGTTCGAGCGCCGAGCTCAGCTGCCGGGCGGGCACTTCGATGATCGAGCCGCACCGTGTGCACACCGCGTGGTGATGGGGGGCGGCCGCCAGCCCGTAGGTCGTGATGCCGCCGTCGAGGGTCAACGCGTGCAGCACCGCCTGCTCGACCAGGGTGGTCACGGTGCGGTAGATGGTGGCCACGTCGGGCGGCTGGGCGCCGGGCGGCAGGCCGGCCTGTACCCGCTGATGGATCTCCGCGACGGAGAGGTGGCCGTTGACCGGTTCCAGCACCGCCAACACCTGTATCCGCGACGTCATCCGGCGCAACCCGCGGGCCCGCAGGAAGTCACCGATGCGTTCGGTGACGGCAGGGTCAAACGCCGACGGGTTGGACGTCACCCGTTCAGTGTTGCGCCGCACATCCCGGATTGCCAGTCTTGAGCGCCGACCGAGCGGGTATCCCTCCTGCAACTCACTTGCATCGAGTTCGTGCCCGACCCTAAGGTCGTGGCTGTCGTGTTCTGCTCACGCGGGGAAGGACGCAATGGCCGGTACGGAGCTCGCCGCGCCGCGGGCCAGGTTAGCCAGGCTGCACCGCTTCCTGGCGCCCACGGAATGGGGCCGCCTTTGCGCCATGCTGGCGTTGATCGTCGCGCTGCATCTCATCGGCTGGGCCACCCTGCTCTTGATCGTTGAGCCGGCGCGACTAAGCATGGGCGGCAAGGCATTCGGCGTGGGCGTCGGACTGACGGCTTATGCGCTTGGCCTCCGGCACGCCTTTGACGCCGACCACATCGCCGCCATCGACAACACCACCCGCAAGCTGATGAGCGACGGGCAGCGCCCGCTTGCGGTCGGGTTCTTCTTCTCGCTGGGCCACTCCACCGTGGTGTTCGTGCTGGCGATGCTGCTGGCCATCGGAGCCAAGGCCATCATCGGGCCGGTCGAAGACGATTCCTCGGCATTGCATCACTACACCGGCCTGATCGGGACCAGCGTCTCGGGCGTCTTCCTCTATCTGATCGCCATCCTCAACGTGATCGTGCTGGCCGGAATCCTGCGGGTGTTCCTGCGGCTACGCCGCGGCGAGTACGACGAGGCGGAGCTCGAACAGCACCTGGCCAACCGCGGATTTCTCAATCGCTTCCTCGGCCGCTTCACACGGTCGATCGCCAAGTCCTGGCACCTGTACCCGGTCGGGTTGCTGTTCGGCCTGGGCTTCGACACCGCGACCGAGATCGCCCTGCTGGTGCTGGCCGGCACCAGCGCGGCCGCCGGGCTGCCGTGGTACGCGATCCTGTGTTTGCCCGTGTTGTTCGCCGCCGGCATGTGCCTGCTGGACACCATCGACGGCTCGTTCATGAACTTCGCCTACGGCTGGGCGTTTTCCAACCCGGTGCGCAAGATCTACTACAACATCACCATTACCGGGCTCTCGGTCGTCGTCGCCTTGTTGATCGGCAGCATCGAGCTGCTCGACCTGTTCGCCGGCCAGCTGGGTTGGCGAGGCCCCTTCTGGAACTGGCTCGGCAGCCTCGACCTCAACACCGTCGGCTTCGTGATCGTCGGCCTCTTCGTGAGCACGTGGGTGGTCGCGCTGCTCGTCTGGCGCTACGCCCGCATCGAAGAGAAGTGGTCCGTGCCCACCGAGAGCACGCCCTAGCCTGCCGCCGGCACGATCGGGTGGGTATTCGTCGCGGCTGCACGGGTGTAGAAACGACTTCATGGTCCCGCGCCCGACGCCGGTGACCGGCGATGCATGAGCTTTCGCTGTGCGAGGCGATCGCCGGTGTGGTCAAGACGCACGCCGACGGGCGGCACGTCGACGTGGTCCGCGTTCGAGTCGGCGCCCTACGCCAGGTGGTTCCCGAGTCGTTGTCGTTCTGCTGGACCCTGGTCCGGGAATCGGAGAACATGCCGGACGCCGAACTGGAACTCGAGTGCATCAGCGCCGAGGTGCGCTGCCGCGCGTGCGGCCGGTGCTCGGAGATCACCTCGGCCTGGTCGATTTGGTGTCCGCGCTGCGATAGTTCCGATGTCGAAGTACTGCACGGCAACGAATTCCTGGTCACGTCGTTGGACGTCTCGTGAAAGGTGTTGACGATGGGTAGATTTCATCGGCACGATGACGGAACCGTGCACATCCACGAACACGATCACGCTCCCCACGATCATGACCACGGCGATCATAGCCGCTACGAGACCGGCAAGCAGCGCATCGACGTGCTGGAGGCGATCTTCGCCGAGAACGACGTTCTCGCCGACGCCAACCGGTCGGCGTTCGAGGGCAACGGGATCCGCGCGCTGAACCTGATGAGCTCACCGGGGTCCGGAAAGACGACAGTCCTTGCGGCAACGCTCGACGCACTCGCCGGCGAATTCGCGATCGGGGTGATCGAGGGCGACATCGCCACCGACCTCGATGCGGCCAAGCTCAGCGGTCGCGGCGCCCAGGTGTCGCTGCTGAACACCAGTAACGGCTTCGGCGGCGAATGCCATCTCGACGCCCCGATGGTCAATCGTGCGCTGCCGGGCCTCGACCTTCGGAGCCTGGATCTGGTGATCGTCGAAAACGTCGGCAACCTGGTCTGCCCGGCGGAGTTCGACGTCGGCGAGCACGCCAAGGCGATGGTGTATTCCGTCACCGAGGGCGAGGACAAGCCGCTGAAGTACCCGGTGATGTTTCGATCGGTGGATGTGGTGTTGCTCAACAAGATTGACTTGGTCCCCCACCTGGACGTCGACGTGGACACCTACATTGCGCACGTCCGCGAGGTCAATGCGACCGCGGCGATCCTGCCGGTAAGTGCGCGCACCGGCGCCGGCATGGGCGCCTGGTTCGGATGGCTGAGACGGTTCGCCGAAGGAGTCGTGGACTGAAGCCTGGTTGTCATGCAAATGATTCGCATGAAGGCGCTACGGCGCAATTTCGCCTCAGTCAGCCCACCTGAGAGAAATTAGTTATCCTCAGCGGTTTCGCACGCGGGCACTGATTTCCCGAAACTCCTTGCCGCATAGCGGAAATATGGCCCCCGCACCGAGCTTCGACACGCATGTTTAAATGCCGGCAAAGGGGGAACCGTTGACAACTCCTGAGGGCGGGAGTAGACCCAAAAACAGCGCTGCGCAAGTGGGCCGACGGTCGACTCCGGCGGCGCAGGGGCCCCAGCCCGGCCCCGGAAAGCTGCAGCATGCCAACGGAAGCAGCAGTCAAAGCAGAACAAACGCTGATCCACGTGTTATGGATCAATGCAGGCCTCAGTTGTGACGGTGATTCGGTGGCGTTGACTGCCGCCACCCAGCCCAGCGTTGAGGAGATCGCTCTCGGGGCTCTTCCCGGTCTCCCCCAAGTAGCCGTGCACTGGCCTCTGATCGATTTCGAATGCGGGCCCAGCGGAGGCGCGGACGACTTCCTCGAGTGGTTCTTCAAAGCCGACCGCGGCGAATTGGAACCATTCGTGCTTGTCGTCGAGGGATCCATTCCGAACGAGAAGATCAAGGACGAGGGGTACTGGTGCGGGTTCGGCAACGATCCCGCCACCGGCCAGCCGATGACCACCAGCGAATGGCTCGACCGGCTGACCCCCAAGGCCACCGCGGTCGTCGCCGTCGGGACCTGCGCCACCTACGGCGGCATTCACGCGATGGCCGGCAATCCGACCGGAGCGATGGGCGTGCCCGACTACCTCGGCTGGGACTGGAAGAGCAAGGCCGGCATTCCGATCGTCTGCGTGCCCGGCTGCCCGGCCCATCCGGACAACATGGCGGAGACGCTGACCTACCTGCTCTACATGGCCACCGGCCAGGCGCCGATGATCCCACTCGACGAAGCGCTGCGCCCCCAGTGGTTGTTCGGCAACACCGTCCACGAGGGTTGCGACCGGGCCGGATATTACGAGCAGGGTGATTTCGCCACCGAATACGGGTCACCGAAATGCATTGTCAAGCTTGGCTGTTGGGGCCCGGTCGTGAAATGCAATGTGCCCAAACGCGGCTGGATCAACGGAATCGGTGGTTGCCCGAACGTGGGCGGCATCTGCATCGGGTGCACGATGCCGGGGTTCCCCGACAAGTTCATGCCGTTCATGGACGAGCCGCCGGGCGGCAAGCTGTCCAGCACCGCATCGGGCCTATACGGGACCGTGATCCGCAGCCTGCGCGGTATCACGGGGCGCACCCTCGACAAGGAGCCGCGCTGGCGGCATACCGGCACTGAACTCACCACCGGAGCCCGCCGCACCTGGTAGGTCGCGGGTGCTTCGTTCTCACTTCACCACCTAGCCCATGGGGCAGAGAGCAGTAATGCGATGACAACCATCATTCCCAAGCCGACGCAAGAGAAGAAAGAGCCGGGCCAGCTCGTCGAAATGGCGTGGGACCCGATCACCAGAATCGTCGGCAGTCTCGGCATCTACACCAAGATCGATTTCGAGAACAAGCAAGTCGTCGAGTGTCACAGCACATCGTCGATCTTCCGCGGCTACTCGATCTTCATGAAGGGCAAGGATCCCCGCGACGCGCACTTCATCACCAGCCGGATCTGCGGTATCTGCGGCGACAACCACGCCACCTGCTCCTGCTACGCGCAGAACATGGCCTACGGGGTCAAGCCACCCCACCTCGGCGAGTGGATCGTCAACCTGGGTGAGGCAGCGGAATACATGTTCGACCACAACATCTTCCAGGAGAACCTGGTCGGCGTTGACTTCTGCGAGAAGATGGTCGCCGAGACCAACCCGAGCGTGCTGGCCCAGGCGGAGAAGACCGCGGCACCGCACGCCGACGCGCACGGCTACAAGACCATCGCCGACATCATGCGCTCGCTCAATCCGTTCAGCGGTGAGTTCTACCGCGAGGCGCTCGTGGTGAGTCGCTGGACACGAGAGATGTTCTGCCTCATGGAAGGTCGCCATGTGCACCCGTCCACGCTGTACCCGGGCGGGGTCGGCACGGTCGCGACCATCCAATTGATGACCGACTACATGACGCGACTGATGCGCTACGTCGAGTTCATGAAGAAGGTCGTGCCCATGCACGACGACCTGTTCGACTTCTTCTATGAGGCGCTGCCCGGATACGAGAACGTCGGATTGCGCCGCACGCTGCTCGGCTGCTGGGGCTCCTTCCAGGATCCCGACGTGTGCAACTTCGAGTACAAGGACATGGAGCGTTGGGGTAACGCGATGTTCGTCACCCCGGGCGTGGTGGTCGACGGCAAGCTGGTCACCCACTCGCTGGTCGACATCAACCTCGGCATCCGGATCCTTTTGGGCAGTTCGTATTACGACGACTGGACCGACCAGGAGATGTTCGTCAAGACCGATCCGCTGGGCAACGCGGTAGACCGGCGGCATCCGTGGAACCAGCACACCAACCCGCATCCGCAGAAGCGGGACATGGCCGGTGGCAATTACAGCTGGGTGATGTCGCCGCGCTGGTTCGACGGCAAGGATCACCTGGCGCTGGATACCGGCGGCGGCCCGCTGGCGCGGCTGTGGTCGACAGCGCTGGCCGGCCTGGTCGACATCGGCTACGTCAAGGCAACCGGCAACAGCGTGAAGATCAACCTGCCCAAGACCGCACTGAAGGGCCCGGTGGAATTCGAGTGGAAGATTCCCACCTACGGCAGCAACACGATCGAACGGGACCGCGCCCGGACCTACTTCCAGGCCTACGCGGCGGCGTGCGCGCTGCACTTCGCCGAGAAGGCGCTGGCGGAGATCCGCGCCGGGCGTACGAAGACGTGGGAGAAGTTCGAGGTGCCCGACGAGGCCATCGGCTGCGGCTTCACCGAGGCGGTCCGCGGCGTACTCAGCCACCACATGGTGATCCGGGACGGCAAGATCGCCAACTACCACCCCTACCCGCCCACCCCGTGGAATGCCAACCCGCGCGACAGCTACGGCACGCCGGGCCCCTACGAGGACGCGGTCCAGGGTCAGCCGATCTTCGAGGAGAACGGCCGGGAGAACTTCAAGGGCATCGACGTCATGCGCACGGTGCGCAGCTTCGATCCATGCCTGCCGTGCGGTGTGCACATGTATCTGGGGAAGGGCAAGACCCTGGACAGACTGCATACACCAACGCAATCACCCGCCGGGGAGTGACACATGGCGGATCGCCCGGAGCAACCCCGAGAAGCCTCCGAAAGCGAAGTGCAGTGGCGTAGCGCGGGCGATCGGATCCAGACACTCCTGGATTCCTATGCGGCGGGTGGCACGGCCGCGTACGAGCGTGCGCAGCAGCTGGTCCGGGAGGTAGTCGGGCTCTACGGAGCCGGGCTGGATCGGATCATGCAACTGGGTGATCCCGAACTGACCGAGCGGCTGGCCACCGACGACCTGGTGGCCAGTCTGCTCTTGGTTCACGGCCTGCACCCGCATGACGTACATCGCCGGGTCTCCGACGCGCTGGATCGGGTGCGGCCCTACCTCGGTTCACACGGCGGCGATGTGGATCTGCTGGAGATCGTTCCCGTCGGAACGATGGGAGAAAGCACCGTGCGGCTGGCGTTCACGGGCAGCTGCAAGAGTTGTCCATCCTCGGCGGTGACGCTGGAGCTTGCCGTCGAGGACGCGGTTCGGGCTGCGGCGCCGGAGATTTCGGAGATCGAAGTGGTCACCGCCGAGTCCGCGTCGGGGCCCGCCTTGATACCCACCGAATCACTGATGGCACCGCTGCGTTCGAACGGCCACAGCCACTCGAACGGCTCAACCTGGCATCCGGTGCCCGAACTGGCCGAGTTGGAGCCCGGCGAGGTTGCGGGGTTCCGGATTTCGGGCACCACGATGGTGGTGTGCAGGGTCGGCGACCTGCCCCTGGCCTACCGCGACCATTGTCCGGTGTGTGATGACTCGTTAGCGGGCGCGCAACTGCGCGAGACGCTGTTGGGCTGCCCGCGCTGCGGCACGCAATTCGACATCGTGCACGCGGGTGCCGGCCCCAACGGGGCCCACCTCGAGCCGCTCCCCCTGCTGCTTCGCGATGGGGTGCCGTCGGTAGCACTGGCCGAGCCGATGGGAGCCGGCGCATGACAACCCCCTACGACGTGCTCAACCGCATCCGAAGCAACCGGCCTGTCGCCGAGGCGGCCGGTGAGCGATGCGAAATGTGCAACGAGGTCATCACCGACGAGCATCAGCACGTGGTGAATGTCGCCGGCCGGCAGCTGATGTGCGTGTGCCGCGCCTGCTACCTGTTGTTCACCGATACCGACGCCGAATTGCGCTACCGCGCAGTGCCGGATCGGTATCTGGCCTTTCCGGATTTCGCATTGGACCGGCGTGCCTGGGACGCACTCCAAATCCCGGTCGGCGTCGCCTTCTTTTTCACCAACTCCGCGCTGTCGCGCACCGTCGCGTTTTACCCCGGCCCGGCCGGGGCCTGCGAATCCGAGCTGGACCTCGACGCCTGGAACGCGATCAGCGCGGCCGACTCGCGGGTGAGCCTGCTGAGCGACGACGTGGAGGCGCTGCTGGTCCGGGTCCCCGAAACCGACGGCTCCCACCCGTCCTCCGGCGAAGGCGAATCCGGGCAGCCGCAAAGCTATCTCGTCCCGATCGACGCCTGCTACGAGTTCGTCGGTCGCCTGCGCATGCTGTGGCGCGGGTTCGACGGCGGCCAGCAGGCGCGGCAGTTCATCGACGAGTTCTTTACCCGGATCGCGGCCCGCGCTTCAAAAACCCTCCCGGAGACGCCACCATGACCGGCCAGTTGGAGGTGACCTACAACATTCTCGACGTGGCACCCGAGCCGTACGCCGTGAGCCCGGTGCTCACCGCCCGCGTCGGTGTCGTCGCCGAGGGGGACGACCCGGTGCACGCCATCGCGCTGCGCTGCCAGGTCCGCATCGAGCCGCCACGACGGTCGTACTCCGATGAGGAGGCAGCCGGGCTGATCGACCTGTTCGGGCCGCGTGAACGCTGGGCAAGCACCCAACACGGCTTCCTCTGGCAGCACTGCACCGCGATGGTGCCCGGATTCGCCGGTAGGACAACAGTCGCGCTGCCGCTGGATTGCACCTACGACTTCGAGGTCGCCGCCGCCAAGTATCTGCACGCGCTGCGCGACGGTGCGGTGCCGCTGCAATTCCTGTTCAGCGGGACCATATTCGTCAAGTCCGAGCGCGGCTTCTCCGTCCAGCAGGTGCCTTGGGACCGCGAGCACCGCTACGACATGCCGGTCGAGGTCTGGCGTGCATTGATCGCGCAGCACTATCCCAACACCGGCTGGGTGCGCCTGAGTCACGAAACCATCGCGGGGTTGGCCAACTACAAGTCGGCGCAGGGGATGCTCGACCTCGACCAAGCGGTCACCTCGCTGCTGGAAGCCGAACGGACGACGGCATGACGACCTCGAGCTGGGACCGGGCCCGTGCCGTCGCCGACGCGGTGCTCTACGAGGGCTACCTGCTCTACCCGTACCGCGGCACGTCGACCAAGAACCAATCACGTTGGCAGTTCGGCGTTTTGGGGCCGCCCGGTGCGGCCGATGCGGGCCTGGGCGAGGACGATGCGCTGGCGGCGCAGTTCCTGGTCGAGGGGGGCGAGGCGATCACCCTGGTGGTGCGTTTCCTGCAGCTGCAGCACCGGCGCGCCGAACGTGAGCAAGACGGCGGACGCTTCGAACCCGTTGCCCAGCTCAGTACGCCGACCGGGTCCTGGCTGACCTGGGACGAAGCCGTCGAGTGCGAGAGGTCCTTCGGCCCTATCGCATTCGAGGAACTGCCGTGGACAATGCCGGTTGTGGCAGACGCGGCGACCGACATCGAAGAACTCGACCGCGGTCGCCTGGTTCGCGAACGCAGACAGATCCGGGGCGAGCTCAGCGTCTCCAGCGAAGTCGATGGCGGCGTCCGCAGGGTTTCGGTGCGGTTGAACAACATCGGGGATGCCGCGGTGGACAAGGACGACGCGATCGCGCGATCCATGATCGGCAGCCACCTGATCGCCGAAGTCATCGGTGGCCGGTTCGTCTCGATGCTCGAGCCACCACCGGCCGCGGCCGGCGCGGTGTCCCGGTGCGCCCAGCACCGCTGCTTCCCCGTGCTGGCCGGCCCACCCGGCAGCCAAGACATGCTGCTGATCTCGCCGATCATTCTCTACGACCACCCCGAGGTCGCCGAGCAGAGCAATGCCGCGCTGTATGACTGCACCGAGATCGACGAGATCCTGACCCTGCGTGTGATGACCATGACCGACGACGAGAAGGCGCAGGCCCGGGCCACCGATCCGCGGGCCGCGCGGATCATCGACCAGTGCGACACGATGTCACCCGACGCGATGGCACGCCTGCACGGGGTGCTGCGCGATCCGCACCGGCTCGACATTCCCGTCGGCCTGGTCCCGGAAATTCCCGAGGGCGTCGATTGGTGGGATCCGCTGGCCGACAACGCTGTTCGACCAGAAATCGACGCGGTGCTGGTGAACGGTTTCCGGATCGCCCGGGGTAGCCGGGTGCGGCTGCGGCCGCGCCGGAACGCCGATGCGCAAGACATCTTCGTCGCCGGCAAGACCGCCCGCGTCACGTCGGTGCACGAGGACGTCGAGGGCAACAAGCATGTGGGCGTGGTGGTCGAGGATGACCCGGCCGCCGAGCTGCACGACTGGTACGGCCGTTACCTGTACTTCTCCCCCGACGAAGTCGAGCCGCTGGACGTAGAGCACGACTCATCAACCCCTGAAAGGAGTTCGACATGGAAATCGTAGGTTGGATATTCATCGCGATCATCGCCCTGGTGGCCGGGATCGGGTTGGCGCTGGGACTGGTCTCACTGCCGGATGCCCGCCGCTACCTCAAGTTGAGGCGGATGTAGCCGCATCGGACAATGCAATGACCGCGCGCATCCTGGTGGCCGGGATCGGCAACATCTTTCTGGGCGACGACGGATTCGGCTCCGAAGTGGTCCGCCACGCCGAGCTGCCACAAGGCAATCCGGGTGTCCGCATTACCGACTACGGCATCGCGGGTATGCACCTGGCGTACGACCTACTCGAGGACTGGGACTCGCTGGTCCTCGTCGACGCGGTACCCAGCCGCGGCAACCCGGGCACCTTGCACGTCTTTCAGGCCGATCATGAATCCGGCGGTGCGACCGTCGGATTCGACGGTCACAGCATGGATCCGGCAGCGGTGTTCGCCAGCCTGCGAGCGCTGGGCGGCAGTCCGCCCTACACCGTCGTCGTCGGGTGTGAGGCCGGAAGTGTCGAGGAAGGCATTGGCCTGTCCGAGCCGGTCGCCAAGGCCGTTCCGCGGGCCGTGCACGCCGTCGAGGAGATCATCGCGGCGCTGCAAATTTCCACCGCCGCCGCGGTGCCCGAGGAGTGCTGAGATGTGTCTGGGGATACCCGGTCAGGTGATCAGGATGCTGGACGGTTACGAGGGCCAGCTCGCGCTGGTCGACGTCACGGGCGAGCAGCGCAAGGTCAACGTCGGCATGTTGCCGGAAGAGACCTTCGCACCCGGCGACTGGGTGATCATCCACATGGGCTTCGTGATCGAGAAGACGGATCGCGCCGGTGCCGAGCAGGCGATGGCCGGTCTGGAACTGATGGGCCGGGGCCTTGATCCGACAGTCAGCCCGGGGGACGGTTGAGATGACGGACACTCCCCTGATGCTGCGGTCCGACCTCTCTGACACCCGGGTCCGGCAGCGCTTCACCGTGACCGGTGTGGTTCAGGGGGTTGGCTTTCGTCCGTTCGTTCATCGGATCGCCGCCGAGCTCGGGCTGGCTGGGTTCGTCGGCAACGATTCCGGTGCGGTTTTTCTCGAGGTGCAGGGCGAACGCGAGCGGGTGGCAGAGTTCGGTCGCCGGCTGCGTACTCAGGCCCCGCCGCTGGCTCGGGTCGCCGACGTCCGCGTGACGGACCTGGCAGCGGATCCTGGTTGCGCACCCGAGTTCCGGATCGTGGCCAGCCGGTCGGTCGCCGGTGCGACGACGCCGATTCCGCCCGACATCGCGGTGTGTGACGACTGTGTCGCCGAACTGTTCGACCCGCGCAACCGGCGCTACCGGCACCCGTTCATAACCTGTACCAACTGCGGGCCGCGGTTCACCATCATCCGTGAGTTGCCGTATGACCGCCCGGCCACCACGATGTCGGTGTTCACCATGTGTGCGCGATGTGCGGCCGAATACCATGACCCCGCGGATCGCCGGTTCCACGCACAGCCGATAGCCTGCCCCGACTGCGGTCCCTCGCTGTGGTTCTCCGAGGAGGTCCGGCGGGCCACCGGATCGGACGCGGCACTGGCGGCGGCGCAACGAGCGCTGGCCGCGGGCGCGGTGGTCGCGATCAAGGGCGTCGGCGGCTACCACCTGTCCTGTGCCGTCGACGACGAGACGGCCGTCGGCGCATTGCGATCACGAAAGGCGCGGGGCGCCAAGCCCTTCGCCATGCTGGTCCGCGACCTTGACGTCGCGCGCCGCTACGCGTGCGTCGACGACGACGAGGCCGCGGTACTGTGCGGTCCCGCGCGCCCGATTGTGTTGTTGCGACGCCGCCCGAACGCTCCGGTTGCCGAGGCCGTTGCGCCCGGAAGCCCGCTGCTGGGGCTGATGCTGCCGTACTCCCCCCTTCACCACCTGCTGTTGGCAGCCGTGCCCGATGCCGCCGAGCAGGTACCCGACGCGCTGGTGCTCACCAGCGCCAACCGGTCCGACGAACCCATCTGCTTTACCGACGACGATGTCGCGTCCAGACTTTCGGGACTCTGCGATGCGATCCTGGATCACGACCGGCCCATTCACGTGCCGTGTGACGACTCGGTGGTGCGCGTCTTGAAGGACGAGGGGGCCGGCCGGGAGCTTCCGATTCGCCGTTCCCGCGGCTATGCGCCGCTGCCCGTCGACCTGGGGCGCACGGGCCCGGCGGTGCTCGCGGTGGGCGGAGAGTTGAAGAACACCTGCTGCCTCACCGACGGTTCGCGCGCGTATCTGTCCGGCCATATCGGCGACATGGCCACCTGGGAGACGCTGCGGGCGTTCGAGCGCGCAGTGGGTCAACTGAGCGAAATCCGGGGCGAGCCGGCCCGATTGGCCGCCGACCTGCATCCGGGGTATCACACTCGAAGTTGGGCGGAGCGTCGTGCCGGCGATCGACCGCTGGATCTCGTCCAACATCATCACGCGCACGTGGTGTCGCTGCTGGCCGAACGCGGGCGCATCGGCGAGCCCGTCGTCGGCGTCTCCTTCGACGGCACCGGCTACGGCTGCGACGACACGATCTGGGGCGGCGAGATCCTCGTGCTCGGGCGCGACAGCCACCGCTTCGTGCGGGCCGGCCACCTGCTCCCGGTGCCGCTGCCGGGCGGGAACGCCGCCGTCCGCAACCCGTGGCGGATGGCGCTGTCCCAGTTGTGGATGGCCGGCATCGACTGGACCCCGGATCTGGCGCCGGTCGCCGCGGCGTCGGTTGAGGAATTGCGGCTCACCCGTTCGCAATTGGAGACCGGCGTGGGATGTGTGCCGTGTTCCAGCATGGGCCGGCTGTTCGACGCGGTCGCCTCCCTGTTGGGGGTGCGGCACCGCATCGACTACGAAGGCCAGGCCGCGATCGAGCTCGAGGCGCTGGCCGAGCGCGCCCCCGGCCCCGGGCCGTCGCTGCCGCTGACGGTGCGCGCCGACGGGGTGATCGACCCGTCCACGCTGGTGCAAACGACCGTGTCGGCGCTGTACGCGGGCACGCCGGCGGCGCTGCTGGCGGCCGCATTCCACCGGGCGGTCGCGATCGCCGTCGCCAAGGTGGTTGCCCGGGTGGCCGGACCCATCCGGCTGGTCGGCCTGACCGGCGGCGTGTTCCAGAATGTGCTGCTGCTGCGCTCTTGCCGTGAGCTGCTGCAGCGCAATGGTTTTGAGGTGCTGACCCACCACACCGTACCGCCCAACGACGGCGGGCTGGCATTGGGTCAGGCGGCCATCTCGATGCTGACCGCACTCGAGGAGGCAAGGCGATGACAACCGTTACCACGATCGACCGCGGGCTGGGCGCCGAGCTGGCCGAAGACTTGGCCGCCACGGCATTCACGTTGGCCAAGCGGTTCGCCGCGGGCGCCACCATGTGGTCCATCGCCCCGTCCTGGGAGCCGCATGCGCTGCACATCGCGGTCGAGTTCGTCCACCCGGTGATCATGGGAAAGCGGGCACTTCCTGCCGTCGCACTGACCGGGCCCGATTTGGTTGATCTGGTGCGGGTTTCGGTGCGACCCGGCGACATCGTGATCGCGGTCGCGGACGCGCACGACGCGCAAGTGCGCTCGGTGATGCGCCGAAGCCCGGCGTGGGGTGCCACCACGATCTGGATCGGCAGCGGCGAACGGCCAAGAGCCGGGATGGCCGAGCACGTGCTGTGGCTGGACGACCCCGATCCACGGGTGCCCGCGACCGGCGGCTTCGTGCTGTTCTACCACCTGCTGTGGGAACTCACGCACGTCTGTTTCGAGCACCCCGGGCTGCTCAAACCCGAGTTCTGCCGAACAAGTTTGCGTGACGTGTAGCGACGAGGGCCGCCTGGGCGAGGTCTTGACCGTCGCGGCCGAGGGGCAGGCCCCCGGAACGGCCACAGTGCGCACCGCTCGCGGAGTCGAGAACGTGGTCACCACGCTGGTCGACCCAGTCGCCGAGGGCGAGCTGGTCCTGGTGCACGCGGGCACCGCGATCACAAAAGTGGATGAGGAGGAGGATCTTTCATGAGCGACGAGCCCACCAACTTCCTCTACCCGTTCATCGATGCGCAGGAGGACGACCCGAAATCGCTGCTCGCGGATCTGGCCGCGTCGGCGCAGGCGAAAGCGGCCGAGAGCCTGGCATTACGGCGCTGCACGCTCGAGGCAAACGCCGACCTGCTGGACCGGGCGGCCACCGAGACGGCGCGCCGGTTCGCGGCGGGCGGACGAATGTTCACCTTCGGAAACGGCGGCAGCTGCACGGATTCCACCACCTTGGCACACTTGTTCGCCCGACCGCCGATCGGCAAGTCCCTGCCGGCCTGGTCGTTGACCGCCGACCAGGCGATCGTGACCGCGCTGGGCAACGACGTCGGGTTCGAGCTGGTGTTCGCCCGTCAGCTGATCGCCCGCGCGAAGGCCGGTGACATCGCCATCGCGATGTCCACCAGCGGCAATTCGCCGAACCTGCTCACCGCGCTGGCCGAGGCGCGCCAACGCGGCTTGTACACCATCGGTTTCGCCGGCTACGACGGCGGTGCCTTCGCTGATAATCCAAATGTGGACGCCTGCTTCGTCGTTCGTTCGCAGAGTGTGCACCGGATCCAGGAATCGCAAGCGCTGCTGGGCTACCAGCTGTGGTTGGCGGTTCACGAACGATCCGGCGACCGAGGTTTGGGGGCCGCATGAGTAAATCCGCAGGCGAATACCTGTCATCGGGACCGCGCTTCGCCGAGGGTGAGGTGATCGAGCGGATTGAAACGTTCCGCAGACGCCGTCCGCGGTTGCTCGACGACCACGTGACGCTGGCGCATGGCGCCGGCGGCAAGGCCTCGGCAGCGCTGGTGGACGCGGTGTTCATGGAGGCGTTTCGCAACCCGGCGCTGGAGTCGCTCGGCGACGGCGCGGTGCTTACCTTGCCCAGCGGCGAGCGTTTGGCGATGTCCACGGATTCCTTTGTGGTGCAGCCCAGGCGTTTTCCCGGCGGCTCGGTGGGCGAGCTCGCCATCCATGGCACCTGCAATGACCTGGCGATGACGGGTGCCGTGCCGGCCTGGATCGCGGCGGCATTCGTGCTCGAAGAGGGCTTTCCGATTGCCGAACTGAAAGAGATCGTCGCCGACATGGCAGCCGCCGCCGCCAAGGCCGGGGTGCAGATCGTCACCGGTGATACCAAAGTGGTGCCCCGCGGCGCGGCCGATGGGCTATTCGTGACCACCACTGGAGCCGGCGTCATCCCGGCCGGGCGCACGCTGTCGGCAGACTCGGTGCGCGTCGGCGACAAAGTGCTGCTGTCGGGGTCGATGGGCGACCACGGCATGGCCGTCATGCTCGCCCGGGGCGACCTGGCGATCGAGGCCGACATCGCTTCCGACACCGCCTGTGTCAGCCCGCTGGTGGAATTGCTGCTGGCGGCCGCACCGTCCACCCGCTGGCTGCGCGACGCCACTCGGGGCGGCGTGGGCACGGTATGCAACGAACTGGCCCAGGCCTGCGGTCTCGGGGTGGTGCTCGATGAGGAGCGACTTCTGGTGCAGCCCATGGTAAATGGAGCCTGCGAGTTGCTCGGCATCGATCCGCTCTATGTCGCCAACGAGGGCAAGTTCGTCGCCGTCGTCGCACCGGAGGAGGCCGAGGCCGGGCTGGCCGCACTGCGGTCACATCCCCTGGGCGCGCAGGCGGCCGAGGTCGGGGAAATCGTGATCGAACCCGCGGAAAGTGTGGTTCTGCGCACCGGATTCGGCGGGACCCGCATCGTCGACATGCTCGTCGGCGACCCGTTGCCGCGGATCTGCTGACAGATAAGGAGATACGCCGACATGTGCCTTGGAATTCCCGGTAAGATCGTTGAGATCACCGACCCAGCAAACTATTTGGCGAAGATCGACGTCAGCGGAGTCCAGCGCACGATCAGTGTGCGCCTGCTGGAAGACGACATGCCCGAGCCCGACGACTGGGTGCTGGTCCACGTCGGGTTCGCGATGGCCAAGATCGACGAAACCGAGGCGTTGCTCACCTTGGCCGCGATCCAGAAACTCGGCGACGCCTACACCACCGAAATAGAAGCCTTCGACTCGTCGGCCATCGTCTGAGGGGGACGGCAATGAAATTCGTTGACGAATTCCGCGATCCCGCGGCAGCCCGCAAGCTGCTCGTCGCCATCGAGCACCTGGCCGGCACCGGCGGCGGTCATTTCAAGTTCATGGAGGTGTGCGGCGGGCACACCCACACCATCTACCGGCATGGCATCGAGCACCTGCTGCCCGACAACGTCGAACTGGTGCACGGCCCGGGCTGCCCGGTCTGTGTGATCCCGATGGGCCGCATCGACGACGCGATGTGGCTGGCCAGTCAGCCCGACGTGATCTTCACCTGCTTCGGCGACATGATGCGGGTGCCCGGTTCGAACGGGAGTCTGTTGGACGCCAAGGCACGCGGCGCCGACGTGCGGTTCGTCTACTCCCCGCTGGACGCGTGCAAGATTGCGATCGACAACCCGGACAAGCAGATCGTGTTCTTCGCGATCGGCTTCGAAACCACCGCCCCGTCAACCGCGGTCACGCTGGTGCGGGCACGCGAGTTGGGACTGCCGAATTTCAGCGTGTTCTGCAACCACGTCACGATCGTGCCGCCGATCAAGGCGATCCTGGAGTCACCGGATCTGCGGCTGTCGGGCTTCATCGGCCCCGGGCATGTGTCCACCGTCGTGGGCAACCGGCCGTATCGATTCGTCCCGGAAGTGTACCGAAAGCCGTTGGTGGTGGCCGGATTCGAGCCGTTGGACATCCTGGCATCGGTCGCGATGCTGCTGCGTCAGATCCGCGAGGGCCGCTGCGAGGTGGAGAACCAGTACAAGCGGGTGGTGCCCGAGCACGGCAACCCGGCCGCGCTGGCGTTGATGGGCAAGGTGTTTGCGCTGCGTCCGCATTTCGAATGGCGCGGCCTGGGCTTCATCTCGCAAAGCGCGCTGCGGCTGCACGACGACTTCGCGGAGTTCGACGCCGAGCTGCGGTTTACGATGCCCGGCGTGCGGGTCGCCGACCCGAAGGCCTGTCAATGCGGCGAGGTGCTCAAGGGTGTGCTCAAGCCTTGGGAATGCAAGGTTTTCGGCACCGCATGCACCCCGGAGACGCCGATCGGGACGTGCATGGTGTCTCCCGAGGGCGCGTGCGCGGCCTACTACAACTTCGGCCGCATGCACCGCGACGCCGTCAAGCTCGTGGGGCAGTCTGGGCGGGTGTGATTCGTTGACCGACGTCCGTGGCGCCGAGATGTTCGCCCGCTACGCCTATGCGCCCAACTCGCTGGGCTACTGCGGTCCCCCGTTAGGAGCGACGTTGCGCGACGGTTCGGTCGACGAGGTGCGCGCCGCGGCAACGAGGTTCTCCGGGGCCTGGCCGTATCTGCGGGTGCTGTCCGCGCTGACCGGTATCGCCGACCCGCTGGATCATCGGCTGGTCGAATCGTATTGGCTCGGCGGCGGCGTCGGCGCCGGCATCGATCCGCAGGACTTTTTCGACGCGTTGCTGGCGATCATCGGCCCCCAGGCCGGACGCTACTGGTCACATCTGACGTCGGACCTGGCCGGCGAGGCGGCGGGCAACCATTGCTTCCACGTGTTCGGCGTGTACCCGTGGACGCGATTTCTGGGCCGCGGCATGGACGAGCACCCGCTCGGCGTGCTGGACAACTGCAGGATCACTTGGGGCACAGTCATTTCTCGCACCGGGGATGATGTCACGGTGAGGTGCCGGCCGCTGGTGTGCGATGGCCATGTGCTCACGCTGGCCGAGCCTTCGGTGCGTGCGCTCGACGTCTGGGCCGACGGCTACAGCGCGGTGCCCGATGTATCCGTCGGTGACGAAGTCGCGGTGCACTGGGGACGGCTGTGCGGCCGGCTGAACCCGCAACAGGTGCGCGCGCTCGCCGAGAGCACATCGCGGCAACTGCGGGTGACCAGCCAACGGCTGGCCCACGTCTAGTCGTGCCAGACTGGGCCCATGTCTGGTCCAGCGCCCGGATCCCTGCGCGACGTACTTCCCGCGGCCGCCACACTACTCGGGGTCCCGGGTGCCGTCGACCGGCTGGCGGTGACGGAATCGGTTGCTAAGCAGGTTGATCGCGTCGCCGTCGTGCTGGTCGACGGCCTGGGCTGGCACCTGCTGCCGGAGCTGGCGGGCAGCGCGCCGCTGCTTGCCTCGGTGCTGGCCGGCGGCGCCGGACGGATGAGCGAACTCACCTGCACCTTCCCGTCAACCACGCCGAGCAGCCTGGTGTCGCTGGGCACCGGCGCACTGCCGGGCGAGCACGGCATCCTGGGCTTCACCGTCAACGTCCCCGGCACCGATCGGGTGCTTACCCACATCTATTGGCGTGACGACCCGCCGTACGCCGAATGGCAGCCGTTGCCGACCTGGTTCGAACGGCTTGCGCAATCCGGGGTCGCGGCGCGGGCGGTGCTGCCCGCGTTGTTCATGGGCAGCGGGCTGACCGACGCGGCGTATCGCGGCGCAGCCTTTCGCCCGACTACCCCGACCGACGATTACGCCCAGCACGTCATCGACGAGCTGAGGGCGGCGCCGGGCCTGGTTTACGCCTACATCGCCGACCTCGACACCGCCGCGCACGTGTTCGGTATCGGATCCCCGCACTGGCATGAGGCGGCCACACGCGTTGATGCGCTGCTGACCCGCCTGGTCGGCGCCCTGCCCGCGAACGCGGCGCTGCTGGTGACCGCCGACCACGGCGGTCTCAACGTTGCGCCCGAGGCCCGCGTCGACCTGGACAGCGATATCCGGCTGAGCGCGGGAATCCGGGTGGTCGCCGGTGAACCGCGGGTGCGTTACCTGCATACCGAACCCGGTGCGGCGGGCGATGTACAGGCGGCGTGGAGCGAGCTGCTGGACGGCCGGGCCGCGGTCTACAGTCGCGAACAGGCAGTGGCCACCGGGATGTTCGGGCCCGTCGCGCCCATGCATCTGGCGCGAATCGGCGACATCGTGGTCATCTGCACCGACGATGCGGCGGTGCTGGCAACCAAACACGAACCCCCGGAAGCGGCCCGCCTCATAGGTTTTCACGGCGGAGCCAGCGCAGCCGAAATGGCGATTCCCCTCATCGTCTTCGAATCGTGAGCTGCACGACTGCTCGTCGGGTCTGACGGGCGTACAGTCACACGCGCCCCATCGGCATCGCCGAGCTTCGGGCCACATCGTTGGGAAAAGCGATAGCACATGCGATATCACTTTTTAAATCGGTTCTAGCCCAGCTTGTTTGGTGCTGGTGTGGTCAGTGCGATCAGGGAGCTATTCGTCCGGAGAATGCACAACAGACTTTGATCGATCTCACAGCTGGCAGCGGCTGATGCACAGGTTTTGTGTTGTACAGTCGGGCCACTGTGAACGTTCGGGCCGCTAGACATTCTCGACGGTGGCAGCCTGCCATCGCCGTGGTCGCGGCGCTCAGCGTATTCATCAGTCTCGTCGCCGGTTCTGCGTTGCGGTCCCAGTTTTCCGCGGCCACATTGCCCGAGCCCGCGGCGTGGTCACACGTAAACCCACCTTCCGAGCATTCGCACGCTACGGCCCAGCTTCAACATGCCAGCTCATGGGGCGCCTCGCCGATGAGCAAAAAGCCGTTTCACAGCATGTGGATGACGCACGACCGCCCGAATGTCTGGGCGCGCTTGCAATCGCACACGGTGCGCTGTGAGCTACCGACTTCCTTCGCCGGCACGGGTTTTCGATCCGGCGAGGTTCATACCGGCGCACCCGCGGCTGAATGCGGCGATCAAGAAATCTTGACGCTGCTCTGCGTATCTCGTCGCTGAGGCCTTTTGAGGCCTGCTAGGCCAGTGTCCATCGCTCCTTCGCCGCGTTTACGTCGCGAAGGGAAAGCCGTATTTTCAAATGTCCGCCACTGCCCTAAAAGTGAGATAGCAATGGATTTTGCAACACTACCGCCGGAGACCAACTCCGGGCTGATGTATTCGGGCCCCGGCTCGCGATCGATGATGGACGCCGCCACAGCGTGGGACGGGCTAGCCGCTCGCCTGTATGACGCGGCGGTGCAATGCAGTTCGGTGACCTCGAAGCTGGCGGCCGGGTCGCGGGTGCCGACCCAGGCTGCGGCAGCACATATCGATTGGTTGAATGATGCTGCGGCACAGGCTGACAAAATGGCCACTGCGGCCAAGTCGGCCGCGACCGCCTATGAGTTGGCGTTGGCGGCAACGGTTCCCCCCTCGGCCATCCAGGCCAACCGCGTGCTGCGGACGTGGCTTGCCGAGACGAATTGTCTGGGCCAATCCAGCCCGGCAATCGCGGAGGCCGACGGCGACTACGACCAGATGTGGGCTCAGGACGTCGACACGATGCACACCTACGCCGTGGCCTGCGCCGACGCCGCGACGGTAACACCGTTCACTTCGCCGCCCGCCAGGGCGGAGCCGGGCGAGAACGTCACCCGGGCACCCGGCAGCCGGGCGCTGAAGGCAGCACCGGACGTCATATCGGCTGGCTACCAAGTGGTCTCGACCATTCCCGACGCTCTCGTGGCGCTGTCCGCGTCGCCGTTGACGGCGTTCGACGCGTTCCTGTCGCCGGTGACCTCGTCACTGTCGAGACTCGGTTCACTGTCCGCGCCGTCGGATTTCGCGATCAATCACCTGAATTCGCTGAACAAGCGCGCGGCACTGCAGAGCGCGGCGGCGTTGCTGTCCCTGCTGCCGAACCGCGGCCGCGCCGGCGGTGCGCCTGCCACAACGGGCTTCGGGCGCGCGGCATCGATCGGGATATTGTCCGTACCGCGGGACTGGACGGCCAGCACGCCAAGCTCGGAAACCGCTGCGCCGCAGCGCTGTTGGAGCTACGAACCGATGCATCTGGTCGGAACCGGTGTGCCGCCACATTGGCCGCTTACCCGTTAACGCCGAGACGAGCCACCGATCCGCGCGCTCGACGCATAGCAGCTCGCGGCGTCGACGATCGCCTTGAACAGCCGCAGGTCGTCGAGGAACTGCTCGGGATGCCATTGCACCGCAACCACGAAGTTATCGCCGGGTACCTCGAGTCCTTCGACGACGCCGTCGGCGTCCCAGGCGCTGACGATCAGGCCGTCACCGACCTTGTCGACGGCTTGATGGTGATAGCACCACGCATCGGCGGACTCACCCAGCAGCCCGGCCAGTCTGGTGCCGGCGACCGTGCGGACCGGCAACTTGGTGAAGCGTCCATAGCCCGCGTGATGTCCGCGGTGGCCGAGAACATCGGGCAGGTGCTGGTGCAGCGTTCCGCCGAACGCGACATTGAGCATCTGCGTGCCGCGACAGATACCCAGCACCGGGAGTCCACGGTCCAGCGCGCCCCGCAACATCGCGAATTCGAACGCGTCGCGGACCGTGCGAGGCGCGTCGGTCTTGGGATGCGGTTGCTGGCCATAGACGGCCGGGTCGAGGTCATAGCCGCCGGTGATCACCAGCCCGTCCAGGCTGTCGAGCACGCTCTCGGCGATGTCGGGGTCCACCGGCTGCGGCGGCAGCAGCACCGCGACACCACCGGCCATGATGACGCCCTCGAAATAGTTCGCACCCAGGTACCCCGCCGGGATGTCCCACCCGTCGGACTGCACCTGCTCGAGATAACTGGTCAGGCCGATGACCGGCCGAGGAGTTCCAGAGGCGTTCACGCGTGCTACCAGGTGCTGGTGCGCAAGACGATCTCGGCCGCCAATTGCGCGGTCGACTCCTGCGCATTGCGCCGTCCGAGCAAATCCACTGTGCGGTAGTCGGCGTAGACAAACCGCTGGCTGTCGCGAGCGACCGTCCGTCCACCCGGCGTGCTGACCAGCACGGTGGTGCCGATCTCGACCGGCGGGCAGTGGTCGTCACGGACCTCGCCGTTGACGTCGGCCACTCGCGGATGTCCGCGGTCGACGACGACCAGGCCGACAAACCGGCCCAGCTTGGTCGCTGCCAGTTCCCAGGCGATGTCGCCGCCGGCGCGGTCGCCCACCACCACCGCCCACGCGATGCCCAGCCCGTCGAGAATGCCGATCACCGATTTCGGGGTCAGCCGCGGGTCGAGGCCGATGACGATGGTGCGAAGCGATGCGGTGTGCAGGCGCTCGCAGACCGCGTCGTAGGCGCCTAGCTCGCGCTGTTCATCGCCGAGGATGACGACGACGACACCCTTCTCAGGACCGGACACGCCCACCGGGACGGGAAACCCGTCGAGCGTGGTCATCATCGAGGGCACTTACGCACGCTACAGCCAATATTGACGCCACGCGAGGTTTCTCCGGTGGCCCAGCAACTCCAAGGCCTACGGCCGCAGCTGGCTTGCGATGTGCGGTCGAGGCGGCGGTGGGCCGTCGAGCAGGCCGAGGACGGCGCCAATATCGAGGTGGGACGCCAGCAGCTCGGCCATCAGATCCAGCTGGGCGTCGCGGCGCGCCGCGACATTGGTGTCCTCGGCGACAACGAACCTTGTCCGCCCGGCGGCCGCGGCGACTCGGGTGAGCCATCCGCGCCGGAAGTCGTCGTTGTCGAGCAGGCCGTGCCAGTGCGTGCCGAAGACCGCGCCCCGCACGATGCCGGGTGGCTGCGAATCCGACCCCGCGCCCAGGTCGAACCAGGCCGCTTCGTCGCATCGAATGAGCTGGCCGTGGTGGATTTCGTAGCCGCGCAGCGGTTGCTGCCAGCGGCGCAGCGTCTTGTGTTCGCCGAAGACGATGTCGGCGTCCAGCAGGCCCAGGCCCGCCACTTCCCCGTGTCCGGATTCCACGGTGTCCTCGATGCGCCGGCAGAGCATCTGCAATCCCCCGCAGATCCCCAGCACCGGTTTGCCGGCTCTGGTGTGATCGGTGATCGCGGCGGCCAGGCCGCGATCGCGCAGCCAGTTCAGGTCGGCGACGGTCGCCTTGCTGCCCGGAAGCACCACCAGGTCGGTGTCGGCGAGATCGGCGGGGTCGCTGATCCAGCGCACCAGCACGCCCGGTTCGCATGCCAGCGCCTCGATGTCGGTCGAGTTGGAGATTCGCGGCAGCCGGATGGCGGCGACCTTCAGCCACTCGCCGCCCAGCGGCGGGGCCGGCCTGCCGACGACGCGATGCGCGAGGACCGACAGCGAGTCCTCGGCATCCAGCCAGAGCTCGTCGGCGTAGGGCAACACGCCATACGTTGGGCGGCCGGTCATTTCGAAGAGCTGACGCAGCCCGGGCTCCAGCAGCGCGGGGTCACCGCGGAACTTGTTGACGATGAAGCCCGCGATCAGCGCCTGGTCATCCGGCTCGAGCACCGCGACCGTCCCGAACAGATGAGCCAGCAGACCGCCGCGGTCGATGTCGCCGACCAGGACCACCGGCAGATTGGCGGCCCTGGCCAGTCCCATGTTAGCCAAATCCGTTGCTCGCAAGTTGATTTCGGCCGGAGAACCGGCGCCCTCACAGATCACCACATCGAAGTCGTCTCGCAGAGAAGATAAGTCGTCGATGACGACTTTCGCCAGCCGGTCGCGGTGCTCAAAATAGCTTGCCGCGGTGACCGAATCGGCGACGCGGCCCCGGATCACCAGCTGCGACGTCCGGTCGCTGCCCGGCTTGAGCAGGATCGGGTTGAACCGCACGCTGGGTTCCAGTCCCGCCGCCCGGGCCTGAATCGCCTGGGCCCGGCCGATTTCGCCGCCCTCGACGGTGACCGCGGAGTTGTTCGACATGTTCTGCGCCTTGAACGGCGCGACCCGGACTCCGTTGCGGGCCAGCAGCCGGCACAGGCCCGCGACCAGAACCGATTTCCCGGCATCGGAGTTGGTGCCCGCGACCAGCAGAGCGCCGTTCACGCTGACGAGCGGCTCAGGCGACGGTGAGGATCTCGACGCCGGTATCGGTGACCAGCAGGGTGTGCTCGAACTGTGCGGTCCACTTGCGGTCCTTGGTGACCACGGTCCAGCCGTCGTCCCAGATTTCGTAGTCCAGCGCGCCGAGATTGATCATCGGTTCGATGGTGAACGTCATGCCCGGCTGTATCTCCGTGGTGACCGAAGGCTGGTCGTAGTGCAGCACGACCAGCCCGTTGTGGAACGTGGTTCCGATACCGTGACCGGTGAAGTCGCGAACAACGTTGTACCCGAACCGATTTGCGTATGCCTCGATGACGCGGCCGACGACGGACAGCGCGCGCCCCGGTTTGACGGCGTTGATCGCTCGCATCGTCGCCTCGCGGGTCCGCTCGACGAGCAGCCGATGTTCCTCGGACACGTCGCCGGCCAGAAACGTCGCATTGGTGTCGCCGTGCACGCCGTCGATGTAGGCGGTGACGTCGATGTTGACGATGTCGCCGTCGGCTACCACCGTCGAGTCGGGGATGCCGTGGCAGATCACCTCGTTGAGCGACGTGCAGCACGACTTCGGGTAGCCCTTGTAGCCCAACGTCGACGGGTAGGCGCCGTTGTCGACCATGTATTCGTGCGCGATGCGGTCCAGTTCGTCGGTCGTCACTCCGGGCGCGACGGCCTTGCCCGCCTCCGTAAGCGCGCCGGCCGCAATCCGGCCCGCGACGCGCATCTTCTCGATCACCTCGGGCGTCTGCACCCACGGCTCGGTGCCCTCTTTGGCTGTCGGCTTGCCGACATACTCGGGGCGCGGGATGCGGTTGGGCACCGGCAGCGTCGGCGACAACACTCCGGGCGAAAGCGCGGTGCGAACAGACATGCCGCTAGCTTAATCGCAGGCAGCGAACCCGACTCGGCACACAGTGCGCGGCGCCGGCCGTCAGTGTGCCCCGCGCCGCCGCAGCAGCGAGCGGCGTGGTCCGTGGATGGTCACCGAGCCGCACACCACCCGGCCGGTCAGCACCACATGCGGCCTGCCTTCGCCGGGCGCATCCTTGCGGCGATCGCGCGCACTGCCTCCATAGACCTCGACGTCGTCGATCGAGGCGCTGGCGCCGTCGGGGAGCCAGATGTCCACCGAGCCGAACCGCAGGTCGAGTTCGATGACCACCACCGGGCCGGCGAACCGGGCCTTGGTGAGCTCGAGTTTGACCGATCCCAGCCGGCGTACCAGCGCCAACCGGGTGGGCACCGTCCATTCGCCGTGTCGCCGCAGCGAGCCGGCCCAGCCGCGCAGCTCGACGCGATCGGCCGCGGAGCTGACGATCGCGCCCGGTCCGGGCAGGTCACCGACCAGGCCGTCCAGCTCGTCGCGGGTGCGCGCGTAGGACACCCGCGACGAGCGCTGCTCGAACTCGTCGATATCGATCAGCCCGAGCGCAACCGCGTTGTGCAGTCGCCGCATCGTCCCGTTGCGGTCCGCATCGGAGACGCGCAACGTCACCATGTCCCCGCCGGTATCCGTCATGTTCGCAATTTACCGCTGTCGGGGGCTGGCGGCCCGGTGCTTCAGGCCAGATAGCCGGGCGGCATCGCGTCGAACATGAATTTCGTCATCCGGACCGCCCACTCCGAGCTGCCACCCCCGACGATCAGCGCGGCGAAGGCCAGATCGCCCCGGTACCCGGCGAACCAGGAGTGCGACCCGCCCGGGAATTCGGCCTCACCGGTCTTGCCGTAGACCTCGCCGCAGCCGTTGATCTCCTTGGCGGTCCCGTTGGTCACCACCAGTCGCATCATCGGCCGCAGCGCGTCGATCATCTTCGGGCTGATCGGGGTGTTGTCGCCCTCGACCGTTGTCGGCCGGCCCGCAATCAGTTGCGGCACCGGGGTTTTCCCGGCCGCGACGGTGGCCGCCACCAGGGCCATGCCGAACGGGCTGGCCAGCACCTTGCCCTGGCCGAAGCCGTCTTCGGTGCGCTCGGCCAGGTCGACCGTCGGCGGCACCGACCCGGTCACGGTGGTGATGCCGTCAACCGTGTAGTCCAGGCCGATCCCGTATTGGGAGGCCGTCTGGGTCAACCCGCGCGGCGGCATCCTGCTGCTCAACTCGGCGAACGTGGTGTTGCACGAACTGGCGAACGCGCGGGACAACGAGACCACGCCGAGGTCGAAGCCGCCGTAGTTCGGGATGGTGCGGTGCCCGATGTCGACATGGCCCGGGCAACCCAGCATCGAGTTGGGCGTCACCATGTCGCGGTCGACGGCCGCGCCCGCGGTGACCATCTTGAACGTCGACCCGGGCGGAAACAGGCCGTTGGTGGCGGGCAGGCCGTCGGCATCGGCGCCGCCGTTCTGCGCGATGGCGAGGATCTCCCCCGTCGACGGCTTGATCGCGACGATCATCGCCTTGCCGCCCTTGTTGTCCACCGCGCGCTGGGCGGCGTTCTGCACCACCCGGTCCAAGGTGATCGACACCGACGGCGCCGGCGACCCGTCGACCTCGTGCAGCACCGCGACGTCGACGTTGTTCTGGTTGACGCTGACCACCCGCCAGCCGGCCTGGCCGTCGAGTTGGTCGATCACGGCCTTCTTGACTTCGCTGATGACGGCGGGGGCGAAATGCGGGTCGGTCGCCAGCATGTCGGCCTGCGGCGTCACCACGATGCCGGGCAGCCTGCCGATCGCCGGAAACACCTTGTCGTTGTCGGCCGGAAGCAGCGTGACACCCAGATCAAGCGGATGCGTCGCCGAGCTGGCCTGCTCGGCGAGCAGCTGCGGGTCGGTCAGCGTGTTGTTGAAGGGCCGCAGCACGTCGACGATCGAGTGGGTGGTGAAGCTCAGCGACTGCGGCGGTCCGGCCTGGGTGGCGTCCAGCGTGTAGTGATAGCGGTAGCCCGGCGTCAGCACGTCGCTGCCCCCGAGTTCGTTGACCGAGGCGCGGTGCGGCGCATCGGCGCGCAGTGCGAAGGTCTGATGCTCGCCCAGCTTGGGGTGCAACCCGTTGGGCGCCCAGCGAACCTCCCAGCGCCCCTCGTCGCGGGCCATCTGCAGTTGGCCGTCATAGCTCCAGAGCCGGTTCTTGGGCAGATGCCAGGTGAAGCGATAGCTGACGGTGCCGGTGTCCTCGGCGTACTTGGCGCTGAGGACCTGCGCGTCCAGATGGGTGGCCTGCAGCCCGGCCCACGCCGCGTTGAGCGCTTCGCGGGCATCGTTGGGGTTGTCGCTGAGTTGGGCGGCCGTCGCGGTATCGCCAACGGCCAAGGCGCGGAAATACTTCTCCGCGGCGGGGCCCGGCCCGTCGGGACGCGGAGTGCACCCGGACAGCGCGATAGCCGCGACGAGCAACAGTCCTGAGACTGTTGATGCGGCTGATACCAGTGTGCTTCTTGTTGCCATCGTTACAGATGTTATGAACGCGGGCCGCTACTGCCCCGCAGACACACCGAGACCGGACCGTTATGCCCAGTGCGTGGCCCCCCTCGTGCCGAATGCCCGGCCAGCCGGGCGTCCGCTGCCGCGTGTGCGGCCAGCCGGGCGCTCGTGCGGAAGCAAGCGGCTAGTCGAGCAGCACGGTGGCGAAGGTGCCGACCTCGGCGAAGCCCACCCGGGAGTACGCCGCGCGGGCCACCTCGTTGAAGTCGTTGACGTACAGGCTGGCAATGCGCCCGCTGCCGACGATCACGGCCGCCAGCATCGCGGTGCCGCGGGCGCCGAGCCCCAGGCCACGCCACTCCGGATGCACCCAGACGCCCTGGATCTGGCCGACCGCGGGCGACTGCGACCCCACTTCGGCCTTGAAGACGACCTGACCGTGCTCGAACCGGGCCCAGGCGCGCCCGGCCGCGATCAGGCTGGCCACCCGGCGGCGGTACCCGCGACCGCCGTCCCCGAGCCGTGGGTCGATGCCGACCTCGCCGATGAACATGTCGACCGCGGCCACCAGGTAGGCATCCAGCTCCTCGGGTCGCACCTGGCGCACCTCGGGGTCGAGCTCGCAGAAAGGGTGCTTGGCCAGCGCCATCAGTGGTTGGCGTTCACGCACGTCGCGTGCCGGCCCCCAGGCCTGCTCCAGCCGCTCCCACATCGGCAGCACCAGGCTGGCCCGGCCGACCAGCGATGAACAACGCCGTGACCCGCTCATCGCCTCGTCGGCGAACGCATTCAGGTCAGCCGGCAGCCCGCGCAGCGGGATCAGGTTGGCTCCGGCGAAACACAGCGACTCGTCCGCGTCGCGGCGGGTCCACAGCTCCCCACCGATCGCGCCGGGGTCGATACCGTAATCGGCGACGCGGGAGGCGACCATGCACGACCCGATCGGGTCCTCGTCCAAAACTCGCCAGACCGCGGCGGCGTCACGCACCACGGACACCCGTCGGTCGCCGACTAGGCGAAACAGGGGCGGAGCCGACATCTGGCGAACTCTCTGTGGTGCGAACTGAGGGCCAGCAAGAGCGAACTGGTCTTAATCAGCTTACGGTCACAATTGGCGAACCGCTTGCTGTTGAGCCAGGACCGTTATCACTTCCCGCCGCTTGTCCGCTTTCGGAAGCCAACCGCATGGCCTCTTCGATCAGCGTCTCGACGATCTGGGCTTCGGGCACGGTCTTGATCACCTCGCCGCGAACGAAGATCTGGCCCTTGCCATTTCCGGAGGCAACGCCGAGATCGGCTTCGCGGGCCTCCCCCGGGCCGTTCACCACGCACCCCATCACGGCGACCCGCAGCGGCACATCGAGACCGTCCAGGCCCGCGGAGACCGCGTTGGCCAGGGTGTAGACGTCGACCTGCGCTCGACCGCACGACGGGCATGACACGATCTCCAGCCCGCGCGGGTGCAGGTTCAGCGACTCGAGAATCTGAATGCCGACCTTGACTTCCTCGACCGGTGGCGCCGACAAGGACACCCGGATGGTGTCGCCGATGCCGCGCGACAGCAGGGCACCGAACGCCACCGCCGACTTGATGGTGCCCTGAAACGCCGGCCCGGCCTCGGTGACACCGAGGTGCAGCGGGTAGTCGCACTGCGCGGCCAGCTGCTCATAGGCGGCGACCATCACGACGGGGTCGTTGTGCTTGACGCTGATCTTGATGTCGCCGAAGCCGTGCTCCTCGAACAGCGAGGCCTCCCACAGCGCCGACTCGACCAGCGCCTCGGGCGTGGCCTTGCCGTACTTCTCCATGAACCGCTTGTCCAGCGAGCCGGCGTTGACGCCGATCCGGATCGGGATACCGGCGGCGCCGGCGGCCTTGGCGACTTCACCGACCCGGCCGTCGAACTCCTTGATGTTGCCCGGATTGACCCGCACCGCAGCACATCCGGCGTCGATCGCGGCGAAGATGTACTTCGGCTGGAAATGGATGTCGGCGATCACCGGGATCTGGCTGTGCCGGGCGATCTCGGCCAGCGCGTCGGCATCCTCCTGACGCGGGCAGGCCACCCGGACGATGTTGCAGCCCGCGGCCGTCAGCTCGGCGATCTGCTGCAGCGTCGTGTTGACGTCATGGGTTTTGGTGGTGCACATCGACTGCACCGAAATCGGGTGGTCGCTGCCGACCCCGACGTCGCGCACCATCAACTGGCGCGTCTTGCGCCGGGGTGCGAGCGTGGGCGCCGGAGCCTCCGGCATGCCCAGGCCAATGTCCACTGTTCGAATTCCTTCGGTTGGTTACTGAAAGAGCCTGATCGGGTTGACCAGATCTGCGGTCACGGTCAGCAGCATGTAGCCGACCACAAACACCAAGACCACATAGGTCGCAGGCATCAGCTTGAGATAGTTCACCGGCGCCGCCGCGACCATGCCGCGGGCGGACCGCACCAGGTTGCGGATCCTTTCGAACACCGCGACCGCGATGTGGCCGCCGTCGAAGGGCAGCAGCGGCAACAGGTTGATCGCGCCCAGAATCAGGTTCAGCTGGGCCAGGAAGAACCAGAACGCCACCCACAACCCGTGGTCGACGGTGTCGCCGCCGATGATGCTGGCCCCGACGACGCTCATCGGCGTCTCCGGGTCGCGCTGCCCGCCGCCGATCGCGTGCACCAGCGCGCCGACCTTCGTCGGAATAGTGACCAGCGCCTTGCCCACCTCGACCGTGAGGTCGCCGGTGAAGGAGAACGTGGCGGGGATGGCGGTGAGCACGCCGTAACGCGTGGGCGTGACTTTGACGGCACCGACGCCCATGGCACCGACCGTTGCGGCCGCGGGCTTTCCGTCCTGTCCGTTGGCCACGAAGCGCTGGGTTTGCGTGATGTCGACGGACGCGGTGATCGGGGTGCCGTTCCGCTCGACGATGACCGGCACGGTGCCGTGCAGCTTGCGGATCGCGGCGGCCATGTCGTCGAAGGTGGACACCCGGGTGTCGCCGACCTTGACGACGACGTCGCCGGGGCGAATGCCGGCCAGCGCGGCCGGACCGGGGCCGTTGCAGTTCCCGATCTTGCCGGGCGCCGTTTCCGGTGCGATACAAGCGGTTTCGCCGACGATCGCCTTGGTGGGCGGGTGCAGGTTGGGCAGCCCCCAGATCATCGCGACGACGTAGATGAGGGCCAGGCAGATGACGAAGTTCATGGCCGGGCCGGCGAACAGCACCGCGACCCGCTTCCACGTCGTCTGCTTGTACATCGCCCGGTCGGTCTCGTCGGGCGCCAGCTCCTCGACCGGGGTCATCCCGGCGATGTCGCAGAACCCACCCAGCGGAACGGCCTTGACGCCGTATTCGGTCTCACCGCGCCGGGTCGACCACAGCGTGGGTCCGAAGCCGACGAAATAGCGGCGCACCTTCATGCCGGTGGCGCGCGCGACCCACATGTGGCCGCATTCGTGCAGGGCCACCGAGATCAGGATGGCCAGCGCGAACAGCACAATGCCGATTGCGAACATCATCAGGCGCTAGGACCTTTCTAAAACCATTCCCGAGACCTTTTTAGAGACTCCCGCGGGGCTTGCGGTGGTGACCGCGCGCTGCGCTCGCTCCCGCGCCCAGCGCTGCGCGTCCAGTACCTCATCCACGTTAGCCGGTGAAACGGCCCATTGGTCGGCGGCGCTCAGCACGTCGGCGATTGTTCTGACGATGGCGGGAAAGCCGATGCGGCCGTCCAGGAAGGCCGCCGCGGCTTCTTCGTTGGCGGCGTTGTAGACCGCGGTCATGCAGCCGCCGGTCTCTCCGGCGTGCCGGGCCAGCTCGACGGCCGGGAAAACATCGCTGTCCAGCGGCTCGAATTCCCAGGTAGATGCCGTGGTGAAGTCGCAGCTCGCGGCCGCCCCGGCCACCCGCCGCGGCCAGCCCAACGCCAGCGAGATGGGCAGCTTCATGTCCGGCGGGCTGGCCTGGGCGATCGTCGAGCCGTCGATGAACGTGACCATTGAATGAACAATCGACTGGGGGTGCACCACGACCTCGATGCGGTCGTAGGGAATGCCGAACAGCAGGTGCGTTTCGATGAGTTCGAGCCCCTTGTTGACCAGCGACGCCGAGTTCAGCGTGTTCATCGGCCCCATTGACCAGGTCGGATGGGCACCGGCCTGCTCGGGTGTGACGGCTTCCAGGTCGGCGGCGGCCCAGCCGCGGAACGGCCCACCCGAGGCGGTCAGCACCAGCTTGGCGACCTCGGCCGGTTCGCCGCCGCGCAGGCATTGGGCCAGCGCGGAGTGCTCGGAGTCGACCGGCACGATCTGACCCGGCCGTGCGGCCTTCAGGACCAGCGGACCGCCCGCGATCAGCGATTCCTTGTTGGCCAGTGCCAGCCGCGCACCCGAGTTCAGTGCCGCCAGCGTCGGTCGCAGGCCCAGCGCGCCCACCAGGGCATTGAGCACCACATCGGCCTCGGTCTCCTCGATCAGCCGGGTGACCGCTTCGGGCCCGTGGAAGGCGACGTCGCCGAGGGTGGCGGCCGCGTGTTCGTCGGCGACGGCGATGTTGGTCACCCCGGTCTCGGCGCGCTGCCGCGCCAACGTGTCCGGGTTCGACCCGCCGGCCGCCAGCCCGACCACCTCGAAGCGGTCCGGGTTGGCGGCGATGACCTCGAGCGCCTGGGTGCCGATGGAGCCGGTGCTGCCCAACACGAGCACGCGGATGGGGCCGTCGGCCTGCGCTTGGGTGGTCGGGGTGGTCACTTACTCATTGTGCAGCCCGGTGGGTGATGCGGGCCATGGCCCGAGCCGTGCCGGTCCATCGCGGTGTATGCCAGAATCTCTGATCAGAAGACGATCCGATCCGAAGGGAATCGCCGTGGCCAGTACCGAGGTGGAGCACTACAACGGCGTCGACCCGGCCGAGGTGCCATCCGCCGCGTGGGGGTGGAGCAAGATCAACACCCGCACCTGGCACGGTGTCGGCATCCTCGGCGTCATCTTCCTGCTGGCGATGCTGCGCGGCAATCACGTCGGCCACGTCGAAGACAACTTCCTGATCGGGTTCGCCGTCCTCGCGCTCTTCGTCCTGATCCGCGACATGTGGGGCCGTCGGCGCGGCTGGATCAGGTAGCCGTCACACCGCGGCTCAGCGCCGCGCGCGGCGCTGCCACGCACTCACCAACGCGGCGGCCACCAGCGCACACAACGCCACGATCCACGGCCAGACGCCATGCTGGTGCACCCAGCCGGCCAGCGCGCCCTGTAACCGGCCGGCCGCGGTGATCACCGCATCTCGGGGATCCGCGGCGGTGTTCAGCAGCCGCAACTCGAAGAGGCCGTAATAGCCGACGTACAGCCCGACCAGCACCAGCAGCGCGCCGCCGATCCGATTGACGAACGGCAAGATCCGCCGCAGCCGATCGGCCAGGGCCGAGCTCGCCGACGCGGCGGCGACGGCGAGCACGCCGACGACCAGGGTCAGGCCCGCGACGTAAGCCAGATAGATCGACACCCCGGTCACGACCGACCCGCTGCGCAAGCCGGCGGCGGTGACCGCCAGAAACGGCCCGATAGTGCAGGACAGCGACGCGATCGCGTAGCTGATCCCGTAGCCGTACATGCCCACAACACGTGATCCCTGCCGCTTCGGAGCCCATCGCGGCCCCAGCTGCCGGGGCGTCAGCGCGATCAACTCCCGACCCGACAGCAGCCAGATCCCAAGCGCGACAAGCACAACGCCGATCACCACCGTCGCGTAGGGCAGGTATCGCTGCACCGTTGTGGCCGCCGAGATGGTCAGCGCGCCGAACGAACCGAACACCGTCAGAAAACCGAGCGCCATCCCCGCGGTAGCGCTCAGTGCACGCCCCACTCCGGCAAGCGGACTGGCGCGTTGGCCGTTCTGCGCCTCGCGCACCACCAGCAGCAGGTAGGCGGGCAGCATCGCGAACCCGCACGGGTTCACCGCCGCCACCAACCCGGCGGCGAAGGCCAGACCGACGAGACCCTCACCCACGGCTTTAGTGCAGCGCAGCCACTCGGCCGGCCAGCTCTTGCTGGGACATGGCCGAGGTCGGGTTGTTGACGAACGTCGAGCTACCGTCCGCCCGGTAGAACACGTACGCCGGCTGCCACGGCACGTTGTAGCGGGCCCAGATCGAGCCGTCAGCGTCGTTGAGGTTGGTGAAGTTCAGGTTGTACTTGGAGACGAAGTTTTGTTCGGCGCCGACATCCGAATGCCCGGCGATGCCGACGAAGGTGACACCGGGATTGGCAGCCGCCACCTGACTGACGCCGGGAGCTTCGGCGTTGCAGAACGGGCAGAACGGCGCCCAGAACCACAGCACCGCCGGCTTCCCCTGCAGGCTGGCGCCGTTGAACGGCGCGCCGCTCAGCGTGGTTCCGGTGAACTGCAGCCGATCGTCGGCGGCCAGCGCGCGCGGCGCGGCGGCCGATATCAGGACAACCGCGACAAGGCCCATCACCAAGGCCGCGGCAAACATCTTGACGTGCGATACCAAGCAAATTCTCATGGCAACCCCCTTTGCTGGACTCCTACCTCACAAGACGGAGTAGCCGGCCGCCTGGTTCAGCGCTGCTCGGCAGCCAGCTGCCCGCACGCTGCGCTGATCTCACGGCCCCGGGTGTCTCGCACCGTGCACGAGACGCCTTTTGCCCGGACCCGCCGGACGAACTCCCGTTCCACGTCCTTGGGGCTGGCATCCCAGTCACTGCCCGGCGTCGGGTTGAGCGGAATCAGGTTCACGTGCGCCAGCGGCCCCAGAGCGCCGTGCAGCCGCTTGCCGAGCAGGTCGGCCCGCCAGGGTTGGTCGTTGACGTCGCGAATCAACGCATACTCGATCGACACCCGCCGGCCGGTCACGTCGCCGTAGTACCGCGCGGCGTCGAGCGCCTCGCTGATCTTCCACCGGTTGTTGACCGGAACCAGCGTGTCGCGCAGCTCGTCGTCCGGCGCGTGCAGCGACAACGCCAGCGTCACTCCCAGCCGTTCGTCGGCGAGCTTGCGGATCGCCGGAGCCAGGCCCACCGTCGACACCGTCACCGAGCGGGCCGAGACGCCGAACCCCTGCGGCGGCGCCTCGGTGATGCGCCGCACCGCGGCCAGCACCCTCGCGTAATTGGCCAGCGGCTCGCCCATACCCATGAAAACCACGTTCGACAGCCGGTCACCGAAGTCGTCGCGCAGCGCCACCGCGCAGGCGCGCACCTGTTCGAGGATCTCGGCGGTCGACAGGTTGCGCGTCAATCCGCCTTGGCCGGTGGCGCAGAACGGACACGCCATGCCGCAGCCGGCCTGCGACGAGATGCACACGGTGTTTCGCTGCGGGTAGCGCATCATCACCGATTCGAAGGTGGTGCCATCGATGGCCCGCCACAACGTCTTTCGAGTCTGGCCCGCGTCGCAGGTGATTTCGGTGGCGACGGTGATCAGGTTCGGAAACATGGCCTCGGCGATCACGTCCCGCACCGCCGCCGGCAGGTCGGTCATCTGCCGCGGATCGGCGATCAGCCGGCCGTAGTACTGGTTAGCGAGCTGCTTGGCGCGAAACGCCGGCAAGCCCAGGTCCGCGACGGCCGCGGCCCGCCCACCCGCGTCGAGGTCGGCGAGATGCCGCGGCGGCAACCCGCGGCGCGGCGCGTCGAACACCAATTCTTGGACCATGACGTGACCAGTATCGGCCTTCTCAGGCCGGCAGCAAGGTGAACAGCGTCCAGGCCGCGACCGCCGACGGGAGCACGCCGTCGAGCCGGTCCATCAGGCCCCCATGGCCGGGTAGCAGCCGGCCCATGTCCTTGATGCCGAGGTCGCGCTTGACTTGGGATTCCACCAGATCGCCCAGCGCGCCGGTCAGCACCAGCACGAACCCGAGTACGACACCCTCCCACGGCGGTCTGCGGGCCAGGAATGTCGCGATCAACAACGCCGCGGTAATCCCGCAGACCAGCGAACCGGCGAGTCCTTCCCACGACTTCTTCGGGCTGATCGTCGGAACCCACGGATGCTTGCCGAACAGCACGCCGAACGTGTAGCCGCCCACATCGGAGGCGACGACCGTCATCATCAGGCAGAACACGCGCCCCGCGCCTTCGGACGGGTGGTAGACCAGCAGCGCGGCGAAGGAGGCGAACAGCGGGACCCAAGCGGTCAAGAAGATGGTGGCCGACGCGTCGCGCAGGTAGTTCGACGGGGGTGGCGGGCCGGCGTCGGGATCGTGGTGCCTGCTTTCGTCGTGCATGAACAGCCGCCAGAACATGCACACCACCACCGTGGCGCCGAAACCGGCCAACGCTCCTCGAGCACCGAATGGCCAGGTCAGCCAGACGGTGACCTGCCCACCGACCAGCAGTGGGATGACCGGGATGACATAGCCCGCTTCGCGCAGCCGCCGCACCACCTCATGGCTGGCGATCAAAATCGCTGCTGAGCACAGCACCACCCAGTAGCGCGGCGCGAACACCAGCGTGACGACCACGAGTCCGCCGGTAAACAGCCCGACCGCGAATGCGGCGGGCAGGTCGCGGCCCGCCCGCGATGTCTTCCGGGTCGGCTCCCGCGGCGTCTCGCTGGCCTCCCGCGCGTCGGACGGGGTGCCTGCGCCAGCGTCGGAGGTTGCCACGGACTTGGTTGCTGAGCGGCCGCTAGACCTCCAGCAGCTCGCCTTCTTTGTGCTTTACCAACTCTTCGATCTGGGTGACGTACTGATGAGTCGTCTTGTCCAGGTCCTTCTCGGCGCGGCCGACCTCATCTTCGCCGGCTTCGCCGTCCTTGCGAATGCGGTGCAGCTCTTCCATCGCTTTACGACGGATGTTGCGCACCGAGACCTTGGCGTCCTCGCCCTTGCCCTTGGCCTGTTTGACCAGCTCGCGGCGACGTTCCTCGGTCAGCTGCGGTACCGCCACCCGAATCAGGGTGCCGTCATTGCTGGGATTCACCCCGAGCTCGGAGTTGCGGATCGCCGTCTCGATGGCGTGCAGCTGGCTGGCCTCGTACGGCTTGATGACAACCATCCGCGCCTCGGGGACGTTGATGCTGGCCAGCTGAGTGATCGGGGTGTTCGTGCCGTAGTAGTCGATGACGATCCGGTTGAACATGCCCGGATTGGCGCGGCCGGTCCGGATGGTCGACAGGTCGTCACGGGCCACCGATACGGCCTTCTCCATTTTCTCTTCAGCGTCGAAGAGAGCCTCATCGATCATGTGCGCCGCTCCTCATCCCCCGCAAGCGGGTGGTACCCCCACATCCTGCGCCGTGCATGCTCGCAAGCGCGGATCATCGCGTCTTCCCTCAAGTGGTAACTAGCGTTCCGATCTTCTCACCAGCGACCGCCCGAGCGATATTGCCGTTAGTCAGCAGGTTGAACACCAGGATCGGCATGCCATTGTCCATACAGAGACTGAAGGCGGTCGCATCGGCCACCCGCAGCCCTCGGTCGATGACTTCCCGATGACTGATCACCGCGAGCAACTCGGCGTTGGGATCGTGGCGCGGATCAGCGGTGAACACACCGTCGACCGCCTTGGCCATCAGGACCACGTCCGCCCCGATCTCCAGGGCGCGCTGCGCGGCCGTGGTGTCGGTGGAGAAGTACGGCAGCCCCATGCCGGCGCCGAAGATGACCACGCGGCCCTTCTCCAGGTGCCGGACGGCCCGCAACGGGATGTAAGGCTCGGCCACCTGGCCCATCGTGATGGCGGTCTGGACGCGGGTGGCGATGCCTTCCTTCTCCAGAAAGTCCTGCAGCGCAAGGCTGTTCATCACGGTGCCGAGCATGCCCATGTAGTCCGAACGGGTGCGCTCCATACCGCGTTGCTGAAGTTGAGCGCCCCGGAAGAAGTTGCCACCGCCGATCACGACCGCGACTTGTACGCCGTCGCGGACCACCTCGGCGATCTGTCGCGCCACCTGCGCCACGACATCGGGATCCAGGCCGACCTGGCCGCCGCCGAACATTTCGCCACCAAGCTTGAGCAACACTCTCGAATACTTGGCCTGATTCGGCGGGTGTCCGTCGTCGGTTGCGGATGCCGGCACGCCGTTAGCGCTCGTGGGCTCGGGCTGCGTCATCAGACTCCTCGCATGACAGTGCCATCCCAGGCGACCCCCACCCGGAACGGCAGTTCATATCCTGCCCCATCGCAGCACAGTCTGGCGCCAGCGGGGTGCATTATCTGCGCGGTTCGCGGGCCGGGTCGCTGCCCCGAGCCGTCGGCGCAGGTCACGCTCGGATGGGCCGCCAGCGCGACTTTGCCTCCGGCATCAAATGTTTGAGTTCTCCGCGGCCTGGGAACCCGGACCAACGCGGCGGGGAAACTGAGGTCTTGAGAAGTAGGACCGGAACACGCCGTATCCCGAAATCGATCGTGTAGCCGATCGTATGAGCGCGTTGGTCGCTCACATCATGTACGCCACAGCAGGAGGAATCAGCCATGGCTGGCAACGAAAACTCTGGACCCGCGGAAGCCGTCAAGGGCGTCGTCGAGGACGTCAAGGGGAAGGTGAAGGAAGCTGCCGGTGCTCTGGCCGGTCGCGATGACCTCACCCGCGAGGGCCAGGCGCAGCAGGACAAGGCGGAAGCCCAGCGCGACGCGGCAAAGAAGGAAGCCGAAGCCGACGCCGCGCGCGGCGCCGCGGACGTCGCCGAGGAGCGCCAGAAGTCCAACCAATAGCTTGATTCAAGGATGGGTCCGGCCCGTATCGACGGGCCGGACCCATCGACTTTTCGGGGCCATTTGCGGCTCCACCCAGGCAAAACCATCTCCACGAATCGCCCTTATCCGCCTGCATTCGCCCCAACGCGAGCAACAAAGAAGGCATAGTTGTGAGCGCAATGGGGTATTCAGCGCTGCGCTGACGGACATCTCCCGTGAGGTGCCGAGGCAGTCGGGGGCGGCGACAGACCCTCATGAGGTTCGGAGATGTCTTTGGACGTGCTACTGCTTTCCAATGCCGACGATTTCGCATCGGCGTTACCGACGCTGGAGTCATTGACGCAAACGATTCGGCGCGTCCCGCTCTCCGACCACCTCGACGGACATCATGACAGTGCTGACGTGGCGATCATCGACGCGCGCACCGACCTGGCGGCGGCCCGCAGTGTGTGCCGCGGCCTGACGGCCAACGCGCCGGCCATCGCCGTCGTGGCGGTCGTCGCCCCGGCGCATTTCGCATCCGTGGACGTCGACTGGCGCCTCGACGATGTGATGTTGCCCGCCGCCGGCGCAGACGAGCTGGAGGCGCGGCTGCGCCTGGCGATCAAGCGACGCCGCAGCGCGGTGGACGGGTCGTTGAAATTCGGTGACCTCGTCCTGCACCCGGCAAGTTTCGCCGGGTCGCTGTGCGATAAGGATCTGCGCCTGACGGTCACCGAGTTCAAACTGCTGAATTTCCTTGTGCAACATGCCGGTCGGGCATTCAGCCGCACCCGGCTGATGCACGAGGTCTGGGGATACGACTCCAACGGACGCGTCCGCACCGTCGATGTTCACGTGCGACGGCTGCGCGCAAAGCTGGGACCCGAACACGAGTCGATGGTCGACACGGTCCGCGGGGTGGGCTACATGGCGGTGACGCCACCGCACCCGCAGTGGATCGTCAACGACACCGGGCTGAGTCCGAACCTCAACGGCGCCCACCACTGACGCGCCGTATACCGGTGTTTTTCAAGCACTTTCGCTCGTCAAGCGAATAGCGGCAGCGCACGTTTGCGCGCCAGCGCATCCATTCCCTGCTGAATGCCGTCCTGGACCTCCCGGTACTTGCGGTCGACGTAGTCGTCGTCCTCAGCGCGCGCGGCATCGTGGTCCAGCTCAATCGCGGGCATGAACCGCGTCCTGATCTTGGCCGGCAGCGGCAGCTGCGGAAGCGCGGCCGGCGCGATGCCCCACGGCAGTGAGACCGCCAGCGGAAATACCTTGAGCCGCAGCAGCCGGTCGAGTTGTAGCGTCTTCGACAGGCGGTCACCGCGGATCAGCACCGGCATGGCGTCGGCGCCCCCGACCGTCGCGATCGGCACTATCGGCACGCCGGCACGAATCGCCATCTTCACGAAGCCTTTGCGCCCCGCGAGGTTGGCGTGGTCACGCTCGGACCAGGGACGCAGTGAATCCACTTCCCCGCCAGGCCATAACGCGACGTCTCGTCCCTCCGCCAGCGCCGTGGCGATCGCATCCGGGGCGGCCGGGAGCACGCCCATCGACCGGAAGTAGCGTCCGATGAGCGGGATGGCCATCAGCGCGTCGTGCGCGGTGCCGTGCAGCGTCCGCTCCGGACCAAAGCGGCGCCACCATTGCAGGCCGACGGTCCACGCGTCCCAGACGAACGGGGCGCCGGAGTGAATGCCCACCAAGAGCACCGGCGGCTCCGGAATGTTCTCCCAGCCGTCGATTTCCATCCGAAACCAGTAGTCGACCAACAGATTCCAGGCGAACTTCTGCCGTTGCAGGGCGGTCTCGTCCTGGCCGCTCAAATCCCATCGAGCAGCACGCTGCGCTACCCAGCCGCTCAAGCCACCGCGCCGATCGCTGCGCTTCTCCGCCACCCTCGCGCGGGCCTGTTCGGCATATTCCTGCGCTTGTTCGCGTACCGCTTGCGTTCTGTGATCTGCATGACTCATTACTGATGGGTACCCAGCCGAGTCTTGTCCAATTCGTCTATCACTGACCCAAAATGCTTGGGGCAGTTAAGCAGAACTCCCCGCGCCACGGGCATGTGGCGCGGGGAGTTCCTTCAGCGACTAGGCCTTAGCCAGGCTTAGGTATGCGCGGGCGCTGCGGGCGCTGCGGGCGCCGCCGGGCCAGGCGGCATACCAGGTGCCGGGGTGGTGTTCGGTGCCATACCAGGCTCCGAGCTACCCGACATGTTCGACGTCCAGATCAGGATGTCTTGGGTGCCCTCGTTGTAGACGACACCGTTCGGCGGTGCGCCGGTCACGTCGAAGTACAGCGTGCCGGTCGACTCGCTGCCCTGCTGGATCGGCGCCGGGTTAAGGCTGCCCGGGGCCTGAACCTTGTCGATCACCCGGTAGTTCTGACCGTTAGGCCCGCGGGCGATGAAGTCGTTCACCATCGGGGTAACCAGCCCACCATCCGAGCGGGCGGTCACGTCCGCCTGGTACAGCGTCCCCTTCGGCGTGTAGCCCGGGATCGCCGCATTGCTCGGCTGCAGGTTGCTCACCGTGTAGTTGGTGATCAACGGCCCTTCGATGAGCTGTTGACTGGTGCCGAATCCCTGGATGTTGGGCGGCGCCGCGGACGCTGTCGCTGCGGTGAACGCGCCGACAGCAGCAATACCAGCGGCCCCGATCACCGATTTCATAGCATTAGAAGTGAACTTCACGCTAGATACCTCCATCGTTGCCAATTATTTCCGCGATGATTTCCCCCAAAGCGCGGGTTATCACCGCACCTGTGCCGCATAGCCATTCCCCGGCTGCTCCAAACGTTGCGGCGCTGACCTGCGGCGATACCATTGCTACCGGAAATTTGTGTCGCCCCAGAATGCGCATGGACCTCAAAATCAAGTTCAGCCACAATTGCCACAGTCGAATTCCGCGGCGTAATCAGATGCGCTGCGAATTCTCGGGTCACACCGATTACACGTGACGCGTCCAGACCAGGAAATCGTCCGCGCGATCGGTGTACACCACGCCGACCGGCCGCTGGCCGGTCACGTCGAAGTACAGTTCGCCGGACGTCTGTTGGCCTTGATCAATCGGCCTGGGGTCAAGACCGTTGGGAACAGGTCCGTTGTTGAGGACTGGATAAACCGTGCCGTTGAACGCCCTTGCCATGAAACGAGAGATTTGCGGCTGGACCGTTCCGGCATCCGATTTCGCCGTCACATCGGCCTGATAAAGCTGCCCAGCGGGCTGGAATCCCGGTAGCGTCGCATCGCTCGGTCGCAGGTTACTCACCGTGTAGTCCATGATCAGCGGGCCATCGATGGCTTGTTCGGGAGCGCCAAAGCTCTGCACATTGGCAGCAGCGATCGGGGCCATGAAGATGCTCGCCCCGGCAATCCCCGCTGCGCTCAGAGCCGCTTTGACTGTCGTCGTGGTGAATGTCATTGTCGTCCCCAGTCTCTCGTGTAGGTCGCCGTACCTGGCCGATACCCATCGGCGTCCGCGCGCCAAACGAGTCCACGAGCTGTTATCGCCGAATTGACGTGACGTTCAAGTGCGGTGCGCCGACGCGTTACTTCGTATTCGCCGCAGCGTAATTCGCCCTTGTTGGGCCGTGCTTACGTCCGGACGTCGCGCGGATATGTCAATATCGCTGACATGGGTCAGACCGAAGATGCTCCGCTTGGCTACCTGCTCTACCGCGTGGCAGCCGTGCTGCGACCCGAGGTTGCCGCCGTATTGGGTCCGCTCGGCCTGACACTTCCCGAATTTGTTTGCCTGCGCATCCTTTCGATGTCGCCAGGATTGTCCAGCGCCGAGCTATCCCGCAACACCAACGTCACACCGCAGGCGATGAACACGGTGCTGCGCAGGCTGGAAGAGGTTCGTGCCGTGGAACGGCCGACGTCGGTGTCCTCCGGGCGGGCGCTGCCGGCCACCCTGACCAGTCAGGGGCGCACGATGCTGAAGCGGGCCGAAGCCGCGGTCCGCAACGCCGATGACCGCATCCTGGCCAAGCTGAGCGCCACCCAGCAACGCGAATTCAAACGGATGCTGGAAAAGCTCGGCTCCGACTGAACGCCGCTATCCGGCCGCTTGGATCCGTGCCCACGGCTTCGCCTCTTCGAGTTCGTAGGCCAGTTCCAGCAGCAGCGCTTCCTGCCCCAGGTCGGCGGCGAACATCATGCCGACGGGCATCCCCTCCCCGGACTGGGCCAACGGCAGCGAAATCGCCGGATCCCCGGTGACGTTCTGCAGTGGCGTGAACGCGACCCAATCGATCAGCCGGTCCATGACCTGCTGGTAGTCGGTGGGCGCCAGGTGCCCAACGCGCGGTGTCATGTCGGCGAGCGTCGGGGTGAGCAACACGTCATAGGTTTGGTAAAACTCGGCGCTGCGCCGCCGCATTTTGCGCAGTCGCATGATGGCCCCCGGCAGTCGGTGCAGGTTGCGACCCGTGTGGCGCTCCAGGCCCAGCGTCAAGGCGTCCAGCCGGGTGCGGTCGAACGTGTTGCCAAACGCGCGCCGCCCGGTGCGCACCTGCACCAGCGCGAGGAAGCCCCAATACAGGATGAAGTCGTCGACGAAGCTGTCCGGCACCGGGTGCTCGTCGATGTGTTCGACGCGGTGCCCCAGTTCTTCGAGCACCCCGGCGGACTTGAGGGTCAGCTCGGTCAGCTCCTGGCCGCACTCGCGCCGGACCGAGTCGGTGGCCACCGCGATCCGCAGCCGCTGCCGACCGGGCCCGGTGACGTCGCCGACGGGCGCCAGCTTGGGATTACGCCAGATGCGTTCGGCCTCCCGATAGAAGGCCGCGGTGTCGCGCACCGAGCGGGTCAGCACGCCGTTGGCGACGATGCCCACCGGCATCCGTCGCAACTCCGCGTCCAGCGGCAGCCTGCCGCGCGACGGCTTGAGGCCGACAATCCCGTTGCAGGCGGCTGGAATTCGGATCGAGCCACCGCCGTCGTTGGCGTGTGCGATCGGCACCACCCCGGCGGCAACGAACGCGCCCGATCCCGACGATGAAGCCCCGGCCGTGTAGTCGGTGTCCCACGGGTTGCGCACCGGCCCCAGCCGCGGATGCTCCGCGGCCGCGCTGAACCCGAACTCCGACATCTGCGTCTTGCCCAGCGGCGTCGGCCCGGTGGCGAGGTACACCTGGGTGAATTCGCCGTCGGCGACGGCATTGCGGGGTGCCCACGCATCGGAGCCCCGCATCGTCGGCTGGCCGGTGACGTCCACGTTGTCCTTGAGGAACGTGGGGACACCGCTGAAGAAGGCGCTTGAAGGCGTGCCGGACGCGGTCGCCCGGGCCTGCTCAAAGGCCTTGTGCGCCAAGCCGTTCAGGGCAGGGTTGACGGCCTCGGTGCGAGCGATCGCAGCCTCGATGACGTCGGTCCGGCCGACCGAGCCGGCTCGGATGGCCTCGCTGAGGCCGACGGCGTCGAGATCGCCGAGGGCGTCGTCACCGAAAGCGTGCACGCGTCGCATAGCACTGACGCTAGCCGCTCGCGTGGCGCGCTTAGGCCTGACCCACCTCGAAGCGAACGAACCGGGTCACCGTGACGCCGGCCTCGTCGAGCAGAGCCTTGACGGTCTTTTTGTTGTCGGACACCGACGGCTGCTCGAGCAGCACGGAGTCCTTGAAGAAGCCGTTCAGCCGGCCCTCGACGATCTTGGGCAGCGCCTGCTCCGGCTTGCCTTCGGCCTTCGCGGTCTCCTCGGCGATGCGCCGCTCGCTGGCCACCACGTCCTCGGGGACATCGTCGCGGGACAGGTAGCGGGCCTTGAGGGCCGCGATCTGCAGCGCCACCGTGTGCGCAGCCTCGGCACCATCGCCGGTGTATTCGACGAGCACACCCACGCCCGGCGGCAGGTCCGCGGCGCGCCTGTGCAGGTAGGTCTCGACGGTGCCGTCGAAGAAGGCGGCCCGGCGCAGTTCCAGCTTCTCGCCGATCTTGGCCGACAGGTCGGCGACGGCCTGCTCGACCGTCTTGTCGCCCACCGCAGCGGCCTTGAGCGCGTCAACATCGGCAGCCTTGGACTGCGCCGCCGCGGCAACGATCTCGTCGGCCAGCTTCTGGAACTCCGCGTTCTTGGCGACGAAGTCGGTTTCGCTGTTCAGCTCGATCAGCGCACCGTCCTTGGCCGCGACCAGACCTTCGGCCGTGGCACGCTCGGCGCGCTTACCGACATCCTTGGCGCCCTTGATCCGGAGTGCCTCTACCGCCTTGTCGAAGTCGCCGTCGGTTTCGGCCAGTGCGTTCTTGCAGTCGAGCATGCCGGCACCGGTGAGCTCACGAAGACGCTTGACGTCGGAAGCGGTGAAGTTCGCCATATCAGCCTTCCGTGGGGGTTGTTTCGGTTGCAGCTCCAGCGGCGTCGATGGTGGCTGTGGTTGTCGCCGTAGTGGTCGCCGAAGCCAGCAGCTCCTGCTCCCACTCGGCGAGCGGCTCGGCGGACTCCGCCTCGGGCTTGCCGTCGCCGCGGCCCACGCCGGCGCGCGCCTGCAGGCCCTCGGCGACCGCGGAGGCGATCACCTTGGTCAGCAGCGCCGCCGAGCGGATCGCATCGTCGTTGCCCGGGATCGGGTAGTCGACCTCGTCGGGGTCGCAGTTGGTGTCCAGGATCGCGATGATCGGGATGTTCAGCTTACGAGCCTCCGCGACCGCGAGATGTTCCTTGTTGGTGTCGACGACCCAGATCGCCGACGGCACCTTCGCCATGTCGCGAATACCGCCGAGGCTGCGCTCCAGTTTGTTCTTCTCGCGGGTCAGCATCAAGATTTCCTTCTTGGTGCGGCCCTCGAAGCCACCGGTCTGCTCCATCGCCTCGAGTTCCTTGAGGCGCTGCAGGCGCTTGTGCACGGTGGAGAAGTTGGTGAGCATCCCGCCCAACCAGCGCTGATTCACGAACGGCATGCCGACACGGGTCGCTTCGGCCGCCACGGACTCCTGCGCCTGCTTCTTGGTGCCGACGAACATGATGCTGCCGCCGTGAGCGACGGTCTCCTTGACGAACTCGTAAGCCTTGTCGATGTAGGTCAGTGTCTGCTGCAGGTCGATGATGTAGATGCCGTTGCGGTCGGTGAAGATGAACCGCTTCATCTTGGGATTCCAGCGCCGGGTCTGGTGCCCGAAGTGGGTGCCGCTGTCGAGCAGCTGTTTCATGGTCACGACGGCCATGGTGATGCCATTCCTTTATGTCGGTTGTCGCCCGGCATCGGGTGAAGCCAGGCCCTAGCGCCTGCTGCGATGCCGGACCCTGTTACGGGACCGCCCGGCATGCGCTGCGTTCTCCTAGTGGAACGGGAGACGCGGGGCAGACGCGCGAAGTCAGCCCGCGAACGAGCTGCGACGAGCAGTTTACACCGACTCAGCTGGTGGTTTTTCCCAGCACGTGTCCACAGTGCGGCTTGCGTGCACAGATTGGGCCAACGCGGGTGGCCGAGTCGTCGACGTCGCGCTGAACTCATGGGGTGCGGTGGGCGGCGCTGATTGTGAGCGTGGCCGTGATCAGCGCATTCCCGGCGGCAGCGGATGGCGTTCGGCTGGATTGGCCGCTGCGGCCGCCCCCGGCCGTCCTCCGGGGCTTCGACGCCCCATCGCCCAACTGGCGCCCCGGGCACCGCGGCGTGGACCTGGCCGGCCGCCCCGGCCAACCGGTGTACGCCGCCGGCAGCGCGACCGTGGTGTTCGCCGGGCTGCTGGCGGGACGGCCGGTGGTGTCGCTGGCCCATCCCGGCGGATTGCGCACCAGCTACGAGCCGGTCCGGTCGCACGTCCGGGTCGGTCAGCAGGTGACGGCGCAGACGGTGATCGGCGAGTTGGTGGCCGGGCACAGCGGGTGCCGGGCCGCGGCCTGTTTGCACTGGGGCGCGATGTGGGGTCCGGCCTCGGGTGCCGACTATGTCGATCCGCTGGGCCTGCTGAAGTCCACTGCGGTGCGGCTCAAGCCCCTCGACGGCTAGCCGGCCGTCGAGTGTGCATTCTCGGCGTTGAGTGTGCGTTCTCGGTTTTCAGTGTGCGCTGAGGGCGGCCCCGCGCGGCGTGTCGCCGCCCAGGCCGCACACGCGACGGGACCAGTGCACACCAAGCGCCGTCAGCGCACACCCGCGGCCGCGCTCAGGCGCGCGGGTGGGCCTGATCGTGCACCGCCCGCAGCCGCGACACCGCGACATGGGTGTACAGCTGCGTGGTCGCCAAGCTCGAATGGCCGAGCAGCTCCTGGACGACCCGCAGGTCAGCCCCGCCTTCGAGCAGATGTGTGGCGGCGCTGTGCCGCAGCCCGTGCGGCCCCATGTCGGGCGCGCCGGCCACCGCGGCGATGGTCTGGTGCACGACGGTGCGGGCCTGGCGCACATCGAGCCGACCGCCGCGTGCGCCCAGCAGCAGCGCCGGCCCGGAGTCCGCGGTGACCAGGGCGGGACGCCCGTCGGCCAGCCAGGCGCGGAGCGCGTCGGCAGCCGGCACCCCGAACGGCGCGGTGCGCTGCTTGTTGCCCTTACCGAGGACACGCACCACGCGGTGACCGGTGTCCACGTCGTCGATATCCAGGCCGCACAGCTCGCTCACCCGAATCCCGGTGGCGTACAACATCTCGACGATCAGCCGGTCCCGCAGCGCCAGCGGATCTCCTTGCTCGGCACCGGATTTCGCGGCCGCCATGGCATCGGCGGCCTGATCCTGACGCAGCACCGCCGGCAGGGTGCGGTGTGCCTTCGGCACCTGCAGCCGCGCGGCCGGGTCCACGGTCAGCAGGCCGCGCCGCACCGCCCATGCGGTGAACGCCTTGATCGCCGAGGTGCGACGGGCCAGCGTCGTGCGCGCGGCCCCGGCCACCGCGCCGGTGGACAGCCACGTCCGCAGCAGCGGCAGGCTCAAACCGTCCAGGGCGGCGCCGTGGCCGTCGAGGAAGGCGAACAACGAACGCAAGTCGCCCAGATACGCGCGACGCGTGTGCGCTGACCGGCCGCACTGCAAATCCAGGTACTCGTCGAACTCGTCGAGGATCGCCTGCACTCCCCCACGGTCGCAGGCGCGGTCCGCTGCGTCAGTCGACGCGCCGAAGCGTGTCCGGGGTGAGATCTTTCAGGGTCGGATAGCCGTCGACGGCCATGATCAGGTCGGCTTCGGCCAGCAGCATGCGCAGCACGTGCACGATGCCGTCGACGCCGCCGAGCGCCAGACCGTAGGCGTACGGACGACCGACCCCGACGGCGGTCGCGCCCATTGCCAGCGCCTTGACGATGTCGGCGCCGTTGCGGATCCCCGAGTCGAACAGCACCGGTAAGCCGTCGGCCGCCTCGACAACCCCGGGCAGGCAGTCCAGCGCGGGCAGACCGCCGTTGGCCTGCCGGCCGCCGTGGGTGGAGCAGTAGATACCGTCGACGCCGCCGTCCTTGGCGCGCCGGGCGTCGTCGGGATGGCAGATGCCCTTGATGATCAGTGGCAGGTCGGTCAGCGACCGCAGCCAGCCAAGGTCGTCCCAGGTCAACGGGTTTCCGAAGGTCGTGATCCACTGCAGCACAGTGCCTTGCGGGTCTTCCTCGGGCGGGCGCTGCAGGCTGGCGCGGAAGACCGGATCGCTGGTGTAGTTGCTCAGGCAGAGCCCGCGCAACTGGGGAAAGTTGGCCGTGGTGAGGTCGCGCGGGCGCCACCCGGGAATCCAGGTGTCGAGGGTGACGACGATGCCTTTGAAGCCGGCGGCTTCGGCCCGCTGCACGAGGCTGGCGGCCAGCTCACGATCCTTGGGCGTGTACAGCTGGAAGAAGCCGGGGGTGTCACCGAACTGCGCGGCGACCTCTTCCATCGGGTCGGCGGTCAGGGTGGAAACGACCATGGGGACCCCGGTGGCCGCGGCCGCGCGCGCGGTGGCCAGATCGCCGTGGCCGTCTTGGGCACAGATACCGATGACGCCGATCGGAGCCATGAACACCGGAGACGGCAAGGTCAGCCCGAACATCTCCACCGACAGGTCGCGATCGGCGGCACCGACGAACATGCGCGGCATCAGGCCCCAGCGGTCGAACGCCTCACGGTTGGCCCGCTGCGTGCGTTCGTCGCCGGCGCCACCGGCGACGTAGGACCAGACCGACGGCGGCATTGCCCGCTCGGCGCGGGCCTCCAACTCCGCGAAGTGCATCGGCAGCGCGGGCGCCACCCCGGCCAGGCCCTGGAAGTAAATCTCGTTCTGGTAGTTGCCGAATGCCATGGAAAAGAGAATGCCAGGCGGCCCTCAGGCTGACGAGCTCGCCGACTCGGCCTCGGCCAGTTCCTTCTTCCATTGCCGGAAGGTCTCTTCGGTGCGGCCGCGTCGCCAGTAGCCGGAGATCGACGACGCCCACTTGGCGTCCACCCCGCGCTTTTTGCGGATGTGGGGCCGCAAGTTGTGCATGACGGCTTGGGCTTCACCGTGGATGAAGACGTGCACCTGCCCGGGCAGCCACAGCGTGGTGGTGACCGCCTCGATCAGCGGCGCGAAATCGCCGGCGCGGTCCTCGGTCACCAGGTCAGCCCGGCCACCGCGGTAGATCCAGTTCAGCTGCATACCTTCCGGGGCGATCAACGGAATTTCGTCGGCCGGATCGGCTACTTCGATGAACGCCTTACCGATTGCGTTGGGGGGCAACGCTTCCAGCGCGGTGGCGATGGCCGGCAGCGCGGACTCGTCACCGGCCAGCAGATGCCAATCGGCCGCGGGGTCGGGTGTGTAGGCGCCGCCGGGCCCCATCAGATAGATCACCTGACCGGGTTGGGCCGAGGCCGCCCAGGCGCCCGCCACGCCGTGCTCACCGTGCACCACGATGTCCAACGAGATCTGACAGGCCGCGGCGTCGACCTTGCGAACGGTGATGGTCCGTACCGACGGCCGTTTCTCCGGGGGCAGGACGGCGAAACTGTCCTGGGTCAGCGGCTGGGGCAACCCGGCCACGTCGATGTCCTCGGCGACGAATACCAACTTGACGTAGGAGTCGGTGAAGTTGCTCGGCACGAAGGTGTCGAACTGATTGCTGCCCAGCGTCACGCGGACCATGTGCGGTGCGATTTGTTGGGTAGCGACGACTTCGAAACGTTGAAGTGGTCGACCTGCCACGTATCCTCCTGTTCAGACCCGGCCCCAGCCGACTATACGAGTCGGGCCGTCGCCGCAGGTCGGCCGCCATCGGCCCGGAAAATTCGCCATCGCCCACAGTCGCGCTCGACCAGCCCGGCGACCTCGAGGATGGCGAGCGGTCCCAGTACGTGCTCGGGCGGCAGCCCGGAGGCGATGGCGATCTCGTCGACCGTCACGGCGCCGCGACCGGGCAGCGCGTCGTACACCTGACGTTCGGCCTCGCCCAGCCCGTCGAAAGCCGTGGTGGGCCGGGGTTCTTCGAAGGCGAGTTCGCCGATCCGGCCGACGAGCTCGACGATGTCGTCGGCCCGGGTGACCAGCTCCGCCCCATTGCGCAGCAGCGCGTGACAACCCGCCGACACCGACGAGGTCACGGGTCCGGGCACCGCGGCCACCACCCGGCCCAGCGCCCGCGCCCAGGCGGCGGTGTTCGCGGCGCCGCTGCGCAGCCCCGCCTCCACCACCACGGCCGCCCCGGCGACGGCGGCGACCAGGCGATTGCGGGTCAGGAACCGGTGCCGCGCGGGGCGGATGCCGGGCGGGTATTCGCTGAACAGCAGCCCGTGCTGGCCGATGCGGTGCAGCAGCGCCGAATGTCCCGCCGGATAAGGGATGTCGATCCCGCCGGCCAGCGCTGCCACGGTGATTCCGTCGCAGTGCAGCGCCGCCCGGTGGGCCGCGCCGTCGATGCCGTAGGCGCCGCCGGAGACCACCGCGACGTCCCGCTCGGCCAGCCCCGCCGCCAGGTCGGCGGCGACCTGTTCGCCGTAGCCGGTGGCCGCGCGGGTGCCGACCACCGCGGCCGCGCGGTGCGCCACCTCGTCCAGCCGCGCCGGACCCAGCGCCCACAACACCAGGGGCGGCGCGGCGCGCGCCGTTGCCCCGACGCCGCCGAATGCCGAGAACGCAACCAGCGGCCACTCCGCGCAATCGGGTGTGATCAACCGACCGCCGCGACGGGTGAGCAGCTCGAGATCCTGCGCGGCCCGGTCTATTTCCCGCCTGGCCGCGGTACGCCGCGCCAGCTCGTCGCCGATTCGTCCGCGCCGGACCCGCTCGGCCGCCTCGACCGGGCCGACGCACTGCACCAGCCCGGTGAGTTCGGGGCACGGCGGCTCGACGACTCGCGACAGGTAAGCCCAGGCCGGCCACGCGGGATCGTCGAAGTCCGCGGTCATCGTCGTGCCCCCAATTGCCGGAAGCTCAGCGCGGCGGCCACCTCGTCGAGCCCGGGCGAGCCGCGGCCGGCCAAGTCGGCCAGGCTCCACGCGACACGCAGGGTGCGATCCAGCCCACGGATGCTGAGCAGCCCGCGCTCGACCGCGAGGCGCAGCGGGTCCATCGCCTTGCTGGCCGGCCGGAACTTGCGCCGCAACAGCGTTCCGCTCACTTCGGCGTTGGTGCCAAAACCGTGCGGCCGCCAACGCGCAGCGGCCGTGTCGCGGGCCTGCGCCACCCGCTGACGCACCTGTGCGCTGGATTCACCGTCGGCCGCCGCGAACGCGCCCGCCCGTACTGGATGCAGCTGTACCCGCAGGTCCACCCGATCCAGTAAGGGGCCCGAAAGCTTGCCCAGATAGCGGCGTTTGGTCGCGGCCGCACAGATGCAATCCTGCGGATCGGCCGGCGCACAAGGGCACGGGTTGGCGGCCAACACCAGCTGGAATCGGGCGGGGTAGCACGCCACCCCGTCGCGGCGGGCGAGCCGAATGAGCCCGTCTTCCAACGGTGTTCGCAATGCTTCCAGCGCGCTGACGCTGATCTCGGCGCATTCGTCGAGGAACAGCACTCCGCGGTGCGCCCGGCTGACAGCGCCCGGACGCGCCATTCCGGAACCGCCACCGACGAGTGCCGCGACGCTGGAACTGTGGTGCGGCGCCACGAACGGCGGCTGGGTGATCAGCGGCGTGTCCCCGGACAACAGCCCGGCCACCGAATGGATCGCGGTGACCTCCAGGGCCTCGCTGTCCGTCAGACTGGGCAGCAATCCCGGAAGGCGTTGCGCCAGCATCGTTTTACCCACGCCCGGAGGCCCGGTCAGCATCAGGTGATGCGCCCCGGCGGCCGCCACCTCGACCGCGAAACGCGCTTGCGCCTGCCCCACCACGTCGGCCAGATCTCCCGCGGGCTCCGGACCGGTGGCCGCCGCACCGGTCCGCTCGTCCAACCGGGCCGACCCGCCGAGCCAGCCCTGCAGTTGCCTCAGTGTGCGAACGCCCCAGACGTCGATTCCGTCGACCAGGCTGGCCTCGGCCAGGTTGTCCACCGGTACGACGACGGCAGGCCAGCCGTCGCGCTTGGCGGCCAGCACCGCGGGCAGCACCCCGCGCACGGCACGGACCCGGCCGTCCAGCGACAGCTCGCCGAGCAGCACCGTCTTCTCCAGGCGTTCCCACGGATGCTTGCGCTGCGCCGACAAGACGGCTGCCGCGAGGGCGATGTCGTAGACCGATCCCATTTTCGGCAGCGTCGCCGGTGACAGCGCGAGTGTGAGTCTGGCCATGGGCCAGCTGTTTCCGCAGTTGGTCACCGCCGCCCGGACCCGGTCGCGGGACTCCTGCAACGCGGCGTCGGGCAGGCCGACGAGATGGACGCCGGGCAGCCCGGAGGTGATGTCGGCCTCGATCTCCACGATATGTCCGTCCAGCCCGCGCACCGCGACCGAGAAGGCGCGCCCCAGCGCCATCAGCCGATCCCCTGCAGATGTGAAATCTCGGGCGTGCGGCGGCGCCCAATCCGCACCCCGATCACATCGATGCGGACCGCCGCCCAGCGCCCGTCCTGAGCGGCCAGCCAAAGTCCGGCCAGCCGGCGCAGCCGGCGGACCTTGCGGGGTGTGACCGCCTGCGCCAGACCCCCATATCCGTCGCCGGTGCGGGTCTTGACCTCGACGAACACCACCGTGCGGGTGGCGTCGTCGGCGGCGATCACGTCGAGTTCGCCGTAGCGGGATCGCCAGTTGCGGTCCAGGATCCGCAACCCCATCCGCGCCAGGTAATCCACGGCGAGGGCCTCACCCGTCGCTCCCAGCTCGATCCGGGTCGGTCTCTTGTCGGCCTCGGAGGCCTTTGCGGTCGTCATGGGGCCAAGATGCCCGCTGGGCCCGACATGACATGCTGCGACGGGCGCCGCGTGCTGGGTATGACGACCGGTTATCCCCAGTCGGGCGTCCATCCACAGTCAGGGGATGGAATGGCCTGCCCCGCAGCAGAAATCGGCTAGGTGATCCGGTCGGCGCGGGTATAGACGTTCATCGAATCCGCACGCAGGAACGCGACCAGCGTGAGCCCGGATTCCTCGGCCAGCGACACCGCCAGCGACGACGGCGCGGACACCGCGGCCAGCACGGGGATCCCCGCCAGCACGGCCTTCTGGGTGATCTCGAACGACGCCCGGCCGCTGACCAGCAGCACCGCACCGCTGCACGGGATCCGCTGATGTTCCAGCGCCCAGCCGATGACCTTGTCGACGGCGTTGTGCCTGCCGATGTCCTCGCGCACCACCAGCATCGTGCCGTGCACGTCGAACAGCGCGGCAGCGTGCAACCCGCCGGTGCTGTCGAAAACCTTTTGCGCACTGCGCAGTTGACCGGGCATCGCCTTGAGCGTGGCGGCGGCGACCGTGACGGGGTCATCCCCCGGCGAAAAGCGGCTGATCACCCGGACCGCGTCCAGCGACGCCTTGCCGCACACCCCGCACGAGGAGGTGGTGTAGAAATTGCGGGTGACATTGAGATCCGGCGCCGCAACGCCCGGGGCCAGCGTCACATCCAGCACGTTGTATGTGTTGGCGCCATCCTCGCCGCGGCCGCCGCAGTAGCGGATGGTCTGCACGTCTTCGCGCCGGGCGATCACACCTTCGGTGAGCAGAAAGCCTTGCGCGAGTTGGAAATCAGAACCAGGGGTCCGCATGGTCACGGTGACCGGCGTGCCGTTGACGCGGATCTCCAGCGGCTCCTCCACGGCCAGGGTTTCGGGCCGGGTGATCGCCTGACCTGCGTTGAGGTGCGTTGCGCGCCGGCGCGCGGTTACGTTCCCCACGGAGTTGACCTCACCACGCCAAAATACCCGGCGGGCGATCACACCGCCGAAGCCGGCGCCGCCAGCGTCTCCGCCGGCGCGGCCGCGCCGCCACAAACCGCGAACAATAAGGTCGGTGGTTAACGGGCGAATCTGCTTTAGTGTCGACATGGCTCATCGGTTGCCGGCGCGGTGCACCGCATCTGCATCGGTCGCCAACTGGATGGGTATGGGGAAACACAGTGAGTAGGGCATACGTTTGACCGCGGATTGGTCTTCGGCGGCTCAACGTGGGTCACGGCGGCGATACCGCCGGAAATGAGGCACAACATGGCAGATGAATCAAAAGGCGGCGAGTCGATGCCCGGCGGAGAGAAAGCCGATCCGGCGACGGTTTTCGCGGCCCTCGCCGAGATCATTTATCAAGGCTCGGACGCCACGCAGATGTACGCGGCCATCTGCATCGCCGCGACCCTGGCCATCCGCGGCTGCGACCACGCGAGTCTGTTGGTGCTCGACAACGATCGTTATGTCACCGTGGGCGCGAGCGACGCGCTCGCCAGGAACATCGATCAGATGGAGCTGGAAGCCGGCGACGGCCCATGCCTGGACGCGATCGAGGAGGAGACTCCGCAGATCGACACGGACCTGACGACGGCGCCGCATTGGCCCAAGCTGGCGGCCCGGCTTCTCGAGGAGACGCCGGTGCGCGGCGCCATGGGGTTTCGGCTGCTGGTCAACAAGCGCAAAGGGGCGGCGCTCAACCTGTTCAGCGACACCCCCAACATGTTCGACGACGAGTCCGCCGGACGCGCAGCGGTGCTGGCATCGTTCGCCAGCGTGGCCATCAACGCGGTGGCTAAGGGAGAAGATGCCGCCAGCCTGCGACGCGGACTGCTCAGCAACCGCGAGATCGGCAAGGCCGTCGGCATGCTGATGCTGCTGCACGACCTGAGCGAAGACGAGGCGTTCGACCTGTTGCGCCGGCATTCGCAGGCCCTGAACATCAAGCTGGCCGACGTCGCGCGCGAGGTCATCCAACGACGTGGCAACCTGCCGTCCAACGGCGAGCAAGAGTTGCCGCCCGGCGAATAGCTATTCGGGTAGCCGCAGCTCGGGCTTCTCGACTTCTTCGATGTTGACGTCTTTGAAGGTGACCACCCGTACCTGCTTGACGAACCGCGCCGGCCGGTACATGTCCCAGACCCAGGCGTCGGAGAGCCGCAGCTCGAAATACACCTCGCCGTCGGCGTTGCGGGGCACCATCTCCACGCTGTTGGCCAGGTAGAAGCGCCGTTCGGTCTCCACCACGTAGCTGAACTGGCCGACGATGTCCTTGTATTCGCGGTAGAGCGAGAGCTCCATCTCGGTTTCATACTTCTCGAGATCTTCGGCACTCATCTGCTCAGACGTCCTTTTCCCTGCCAGTTTCTCCGACTTCCCGTTCGGGCCGCTGACCCACAGCATGCTCGCCGGGCGAGAAGTCTGCTCCCATCTTTCCTCACGGGTGTCCGCCACGCGCGTCCGGAGGGTCCGGTTTGCATTCGGCGACCACCCGGGTGCGGGAGCCCTCCCCAGATGGCGAGGCCACGCGCCGGACGTTGATGAACGAATACCGGTGCTGCGCACACGGCCCGAGCTGGGTCAGCGCCATGCTGTGCGCGGCCGTGCTGTAGCCCTTGTGGTCGGCGAAGCCGTAGCCGGGGTGATCGGCGTCCATCGCGACCATCAGCCGGTCCCGGCTGACCTTCGCCAGCACGCTGGCCGCGGCGATGCAGGCGGCGGCCGCGTCCCCACCGACCACCGGCAACGACGGCACCGGCAGCCCGGGCACGCGAAACCCGTCGCTCAGCACATAACCCGGGCGCACCGACAGGCCGGCCACCGCGCGCCGCATGCCTTCGATATTGGCGACGTGCACGCCGCGCCGGTCGACTTCGACGGATGGGATGAACACCACGTGATAGGCCACCGCGTAGCGGCAGATCAGCGGGAACAGCCTCTCCCGCATCTTCTCGGTGAGCTTCTTCGAATCATCAAGGGCAGCAAGGCTTTCCAATCGGTTGGGGCCCAACACGCAGGCCGCCACCACCAGCGGGCCCGCGCAGGCACCGCGACCCACCTCGTCCACGCCCGCCACCGGTCCCAGACCGCTGCGATGCAGCGCGGACTCCAGGGTGCGCAGCCCCGACGATTTGCGGATCACCGTCCGCGGCGGCCACGTCGTGGCCATGGCTACTGGCCTTGCTGTGGGTTCACCGAACCCACTCCACCCCATCGTGTCGGCGGCCAGACGATGAACCTGGCCTTGCCGATGACGTTGTCCACCGGCACCGTCCCCGACATCGGATCGCCAGTGCACAGAATGCCTTTGAGCGCGTCGGCCGGGGTGCTGGTGCAGTGGGCGCGCGAGTCGGCCGAATGGGTGCGGTTGTCACCCATCACCCACAACCGTCCGTCCGGGACGGTGACCGGCCCGAACTCGCTGCCCAGGCACGGGTACACCGACGGGTCGGCCATCATGGTGGCCGGCTTCAGGTACGGCTCCTTGAGCGGCTTGCCGTTGACCGTCAACCCGGTGTCGGCCCGGCACTGCACCGTCTGTCCACCGGTTGCGATGACCCGCTTCACCAGATCGTTCTCGTCCGGGGGCACGAAACCGATGAACGACAGCGTGTTCTGGACCCAGCGCAGCGCGGTGTTGTTCGACCGGATCGACTTGTACCCGACGTTCCAGGGCGGCGGTCCCTTGAAGACGATGACGTCGCCGGGATGCGGCGAGCCGAACCGGAAGCTGAGCTTGTCGACCATGATCCGGTCGCCGACACAACCCGAGCATCCGTGCAGCGTGGGCTCCATCGACTCCGAGGGAATCAGGTAAGGACGCGCCACGAACGTCAACATGACGTAGTAGAGGACGATCGCGGTGACCGCCAGGATCGCCAGCTCACGCAGCGCGGACTTCTTCTTGGGTTCCGGCTCGTCGGCATCGGACCGCTCGTCCGGTTCGGGCACCGTGGTGGCCTCGGCCGCTTCGTTCAAGGGCACGTCCGCGGCGCGGGTGGAGACCTTCGGCTCCGACTGACCAGGCTCGGACTGGGGCTCGGGCGGGTCCGTGGAATCCGTCACGAGATCTACAGTAGCCAGCGCGGTTTGAGTGTTTGTAAAGCGTCGAGGCGTGCCGCAGCGACCGCCGTGACGCGCGCGGTCAGCGCTTTTCCTTGATCTTGGCCTTCTTGCCGCGGAGTTCGCGCAGGTAGTAGAGCTTGGCGCGGCGGACATCGCCGCGGGTCACCAACTCGATGTGGTCGATGTTCGGCGAGTGCACCGGGAAGGTCCGCTCGACGCCGACGCCGTAGCTCTCCTTGCGCACGGTGAAGGTCTCGCGGATGCCGCCGCCCTGCCGGCGGATCACCACACCCTTGAACACCTGGACACGCTCCTTGGCGCCCTCGATGACCTTGACGTGCACGTTTATGGTGTCGCCCGGGCTGAAGGCCGGGATGTCGTCGCGCAGCGACGCCTGGTCGACGAAGTCCAGCCTGTTCATCGCAGAGACACTTCCTTGAGGTCGCGGCGTGCGGCAACTGCCCGCACGCAGGGGTGGTCGTCAAGCCGATTGGGGCTTTGGGTCGTATCTCGCAGCGGGCAGAAAGCGGCCCGGCCGGCCGGCTGCCGCTGGAGACAACTGGTCAATTGTGCCAGACACCCCGCATGCATTGAAAATCACAGGTAAACCCTGCGGTTCATGCCGCGCCGATAGCGCTGGTGAGTGGTACATATGACTGGGGTCAACACACGCTAGTCGCTACCCGAACTCAAAGACGCCCGGGCAGATTGCGGTACGGCCGCCCACAACAGTTTTACGTCGGAGAACTTGGGAGAAGAAGAAAGATGCGCGTACGCCCGCTCACCGCACTCGCCGCCATCGCGGCGGTGACGCTGGTGCTGGCCGGGTGTGACGAGGCAAGGCTGGCGGCAAAAGCCCAGCCACAGCTGCCCGGCAAGTCCGCCCACGCTGCGGCCGATCACCAGCCGCAACTGGTTCAGCTGCTGCTGGACACCAGCGACGTGCCAGCGGCCCCGATCGCCGGATTCGGCGGACTGCAGGCGCGCATGCAACAGGCGACCGAGCAGGCCGCGGCCAGCGGGGCCACGCTCTCGGTGGGGATCCTGGACCGCAAGACGCATGAGCTGATCTCGAACGGCAACACCCAGATCATCGGCACCGCGTCGGTGGCCAAGCTGTTCATCGCCGACGACCTCCTGCTCCAGGAAGCCCAGGGCAGGACCACCCTGTCTCCCGACGACCGTCGGGCGTTGGACGTCATGTTGCAGTCGTCCGACGACGGCGCCGCCGAGAGGTTCTGGGACCAGGGCGGCGGCGACAACATCATCAACCAGGTCGCGGGCCGCTACGGGCTGTCGTCGACCACCCCGCCGTCGGACGGCCGCTGGTGGAACACGATGAGCTCGCTGACCGACCTGATCCACTACTACGACGCGCTACTCGACGGCGCCGGTGGGCTGCCTGCCGAGCGGGCCAAGATCATCGTCAACGATCTGGCGCAGTCCACCCCGAACGGCATCGACGGATACCCGCAGCGGTTCGGCATCCCCGACGGTCTGTTCGCCGAGCCGGTGGCGGTCAAGCAGGGCTGGATGTGCTGCATCGGCACCGAGTGGATGCACCTGTCTACCGGCGTGGTGGGCGCCGACCGGCGCTACATCGTGGTCGTCGAGTCGCTGCAGTCCTCCGACGACGCCACGGCGCGCGACACGATCACGCAGGCCGTCAAGACGATGTTCCCCAACGGCCGCATCGGGCCCACGACCTTCTAGGGCGAATCGCCGGGGGCGAGATCGGGGCGGCGTTCGCGGGTGCGCTGTAGCGAAACCTCGCGGCGCCAGGCGGAAATACGCGCGTGATCGCCGGACAGCAGCACCTCGGGGACGTCCAGGCCCCGCCAGCTCGACGGCCGGGTATAGCTGGGCCCCTCCAACAGGCCGCCGTGGCCCGGCGAATGCGAATCCTCGCGATGCGAGGCGGGATTGCCCAGAACGCCGGTCAGCAGCCGCAGCACGGCCTCGATCATCACGACGGCCGCCGACTCGCCACCCGGCAGCACGTAGTCGCCGATCGAGACTTCCTCGACCCGCATGCGGCGGCCCGCGTCCTGAACGACGCGCTGGTCGATGCCCTCGTAGCGCCCGCAGGCGAACACCAGGTGTCCCTCGGTGCTCCACCGCTGGGCGGTGGCCTGGTCGAACAGCGCGCCTGCCGGGGTCGGAACAACCAATAATGTTTCGCCGGAACAGATTTCATCCAGCACTTCACCCCACACCGGCGCCCGCATCACCATCCCCGGTCCGCCGCCGTAGGGTGCGTCGTCCACCGAGTGGTGCACGTCGTGGGTCCACGCCCGCAAGTCGTGTACCCGCAGGTCGACCAGGCCCGACGCAATCGCCTTGCCCGGCAACGATTGCCGCAGCGGATCCAGGTAGGCCGGAAAAATCGTGACGACGTCGATGCGCACCCGCTACTCCAAATCCAGCAGGCCCTCGGGCGGATCGATTTCGACCGTCTGGTCGTCCAGCGACACCGACGTGACGATCGCATTCACGAACGGCACCAACACTTCCCGCGTTTCGTCGCCGTCACTTCGGCGCACCGCAAGCAGCTCCCCCGCCGCGGTGTGCAGCACCTCGGCGACGACCCCGACATCCTCACCCGCCGTGGTCCGCACGTGCAGGCCCTCGAGTTGGTGGTCGTAATACGTGTCCGCCTCGTCGATCGGCGGCAGGTCATCGGAGTCGACGACGAACAGGCTGCCGCGCAACGCGTCGGCACCGTCGCGGTCGTTGACTCCGGCGAATCGCACCAGCAGCCGCCCGCCGTGTTCGCGCGCGGTATCGACGACGCAACTGCGTTCTTCTCCGCGGCCACGGGATGGCTTGGCGCGCAACGTGCTCCCCGACGCGAAGCGGTCGGCGGGGTCGTCGGTGTGAACTTCCACGACCACCTCGCCGGTGATGCCGTGTGCTTTCACGACGCGCCCGACGAGCAGCTCCATCAGCGCGCCCCGCTACTGGTCGGTGTCCACCACGTCGACACGGATACCGCGGCCGCCGATACCGGCGACCAGCGTGCGCAACGCCGTCGCGGTACGTCCGCCGCGACCGATCACCTTGCCCAGATCGTCGGGATGGACATGAACCTCGACAGTGCGTCCACGCCGGCTTGTCACCAGGTCCACCCGGACATCGTCAGGGTTGTCCACGATTCCGCGGACCAGATGCTCGACAGCGTCGACGACGACCGTACTCATTGCGTCAGTCAGCTTTCCGTAGAAGACTCGGTCGGTTCGGGCTGCTCGCCGCCCTCGGCGGGCGCGGCGGCCTCGGCAGCCGGGGCCTCGGTCTCGGCCGGTGCAGCCGCGGGCGCGGGCGCGGGCGCGGCTTGCGCGCTGGCCTCGTCGGCCTTCGCGGCCTTCTTGGCCGGGGCCTTCTTCTTCGGCTTGGTGGCCTCGGTGCTCGGTCCGCCGTCGGCCTCGGCCAGCGCGGCATTGAACAGCTCCAGCTTGCTGGGCTTGGGCGCCTTGAGCTGCAGGCTGCCTTCCGCGCCGGGCAGGCCCTTGAACTTCTGCCAGTCGCCGGTGATCTTCAGCAGCTTGAGGACGGGCTCGGTGGGCTGAGCCCCGACCGAGAGCCAGTACTGGGCGCGCTCGGAGTTGACCTCGATCAGGCTCGGGTCTTCCTTCGGGTGGTACCGGCCGATGACCTCGATCGAGCGGCCGTCGCGCCGGTTGCGGGCGTCGGCGACGGCGATGCGGTACTGGGGATTGCGGATTTTGCCAAGCCGAGTGAGCTTGATCTTCACAGCCATGGTTAAGCGATTTCTCCTGCGTGTGTCACGCTGCAATTCAGCGATCGGGGCGGGATGCCCGGGTCCGGTTTTGCCTCGCGTGTATGACCGCCGAACAAGCACCCCCGTAAAAAGGGCGGGTCGCGCGGCGGACAGCCGCCTATTGTGCCAGAACGAGGGGCTTCGGCAGAAATTCGCCCGGCCGCGACGCGTCGGCGGCTCACATCACTTTCTGGAAGACCTTCGTCTCGACCCGACGCGCCATCCGCCAGCCCGCCGGGGTGCGCACGAACTCGTCGTCGTACCAGAGCCCGCAGAACATCACCTGGTCCTTCTCGCCGGGAAAGACCATCGGGTTGAAGCAGATCACCCGCGACGTGGCCTTATCCCCGTCGATCTGCACCGAGAAGTTCCCGAGCATGTGCGCATACACCGGGAAGGTGGGCAGCACCTCCGACAGCCACTTCTTGACCTCGGGATAACGGCCCTCGATCCCGCCCAGGGCCGTGTAATCGATGTACGCGTCCTCGGTGAACACCTCGTCCAAATCGTCGAATCGCCGCTGGTCAATAGCGGTGGAGTAGTCCACCATCAGCTGCTGGATCTCCAGACGGTCGGAAATTTCGGCCAGGCTCAACATGCATCGATTCAACACCCGGGGTGTCCTCGACGCCGAAGCGACTCGTCGCCGATGTCGGTTATTCGTCAGTTCACTTGTGTTTCAGCACGTTTCGCAATCACCGCTGCCGGTGGGTTGCGGAAGCTGATCGCCAGCCGGTTGTAGGCATTCATCAACCCGATTGCGATCGTGAGGTCGACCAGTTCCTTCTCGTCGAAGTGCTCCGATACCGCCGTGTATGCGCTGTCGGGCGCACCCGTGGCCGATATCAGGGTGACGGTTTCCGCCCACGCCAATGCGGCGCGCTCGCGGCTGTCGAACAGCTCACCGGCTTCCTCCCACACCGGAACCAGGGCGATCTTCTCGTTCGACACCCCTGATTCGCGCAACTCCCGCGAGTGCATGTCGATGCAGTACGCGCAGCCGTTGATCAGCGACACCCGCAGGTAGACGGTGGTCAGCAGCACCGGCGGCAGACCCGACTGGGTCAGGTAGAGGTGAACGCCACCGAGTGTCTTCACACCCCGCGGGGCCACCGCTTCGTAGTCGATTCGCTCACTCATGGTTGTCGATTCAACACCGCCGCCCGCACCGGGGACAGGCCAGGTAATTCGCGCTACCGCGCAAAGCCGGATTGGAGAATAATCCCAGCTATGAAAGCAGGGATCGCCTGCTTAGCAACGGCGGTGTCGGTGTGGGCCGCCTTCGCCACGCTGGGTCCGGCCGAGCGTGTCGCGCACGCCGCACCCGGGGGCTGCGCGCCGGGAAGCTCCTGTCAGCGCTGGTGTCCGGGCGACCCCGATCCCGCGGGCCGGCCGATTCCCTGGGACGCGAACGTCTGTCACGACTTCTACTGGGATTACGCGGGCGTCCACGACACCGGCACCGGCGCCTTTTACTCGTGGTCGTCACTGCCGTTCAAGCAGCCGCCGCCACCCGGGCCGGTACCCACCCAGACCCCGTACCTGCCGCTGCCCACGCTTCCGTTCTGCCCGGTCCCCCCGTGGTGTCCGTGAGGTAAAGGCTGCGCCCGGAAGTTAAACTTTGCGCCCATGCGGAAACTCATGGCCGCAGTCGCTGCTCTGGTCACGATCGCTACCTGCGGTGCCACCGCTGCGACGTCCCGGGCCGACGACATGCAGCCGATCGGCTCGATCCCGATTCCCGACGGCCCGGCTCAGACCTGGATCCTGGCCGATCTCGACAGCGGACAGGTGCTGGCCGGTCGCGACCAGTACGTGGCCCACCCGCCGGCGAGCACCATCAAGGTGCTGCTGGCGTTGGTGGTGCTGGATCAGGTGAGCCTGGACTCCACCGTCGTCGCCGACGTCGCCGACACCCAGGTCGAGTGCAACTGCGTCGGGATCAAGCCCGGCCGCACCTACACCGCGCGGCAGCTGCTGGACGGGCTGCTGCTGGTGTCCGGCAACGATGCCGCCAACACGCTGGCGCACCTACTGGGCGGCGCCGACGCCACCGTGGCCAAGATGAACGCCAAGGCCGCCTCCCTCGGGGCGACCAGCACCCACGCGGCCACCCCGTCCGGCCTGGACGGCCCCGGCGGCTCCGGGGAGTCGACCGCGCACGACCTGGCGGTGATCTTCCGGGCCGCGATGGCCACCCCGATGTTCGCCCACATCACCGCCGAGCCGTCGGCGATGTTCCCCGGCGACAACGGCGATCAACCGATCACCAACCAGGACGAACTGCTGACTCGCTATCCGGGCGCCCTCGGCGGCAAGACCGGGTTCACCAACGCGGCCCGAAAGACCTTCGTCGGTGCCGCTTCCCGCGGCGGACGCCGCTTGGTGGTCGCCATGATGTACGGGCTGATCAAGCCCGGCGGACCGACCTATTGGGATCAGGCCGGCAGCTTGTTCGACTGGGGTTTTGCGCTCAACCCGCAGTCCAGCATCGGCTCGCTGTGAACCGTTGCTAGGAGTCCTCGTTCGGGACCAGACCGGTTATCAGCGTGGATAGCAACGCAATTCGCTGCTCCTCGATATCCGGTTCCGGGAAGATCCCGCGCACGATCGCCGCGCCGTCGAAGACATTCGTCATCAACGCCACCAGCACCGGGAACGTCTCCACCGGGACGGCCTCGGCTCCCGGCAGCGCACGCGCGGCGTCGAGGATCTTCGCCGTGTACTGCGCCAGCACGTCGCGCAGATGGGCGTTCAGCTTCTCGTCGGTACGCGCGGCGATCATCAGTTCGTAGAGCACCGCGTTCGTGGAGCCGCCGGTGATGTCCCGCAGAATCGTCAGCGCCGCTTCCAGCGCCGGCCGGTCGGCCGGAATCTGGGCGACCTGCTTGGTGAACGACTCCACCTGCCGGCGCAGCACCTCCGATGCCGTCGCCGCCATGAAGTCGCTCATCGTCTCGAAGTGACGGAACAACGCCCCGACCGACACTCCGGCCCGCTTGGTGATCACGGCCGCGGATGCCCGCGCGTATCCGACCTCGACAATGCTGGCGATGGACGCCTCGAGCAGCCGCCCGACGGTCTCCTCACGGCGTTGCTGCTGGGTTCTGGCCATCTCGCGCTCAGACCAGTGCAGCCGAGTGCTGCGCGCGCTGACCCGCCCGCAGGTAGCGGCCGGACTTCACCGTCTGTCCGTAGCCGTCGCGGAACTGACCCGCGCGGAACACCACGGCGCCGCCCACGCCGGTCGCGACGACGGCACCGTCGCTGCGATTGACCATCCGCCGCAAGCCGCCGTAGAAGGGCACTTCTTCCTCGTGGTAGGCGTCGACCTCGTCGTTCAGGCCGGCCGGGTCGATCACCACGAAGTCGGCCCGGTCGCCCTCCCGCAGGGTTCCGGCGTCGACGCCGAACCAGTCCGCCAGTTCGCCGGTCAAACGATGCACCGCCCGTTCGGTGGACATGAACGGCGCACCCGCCCGATAGGCGTCGCGAGTCCGCTTGAGCAGCTTGATTCCGAAAGTTGTAGAAGGCCATGTTGCGCAGGTGCGCACCGGCATCCGAGAAGCCCATGTGCACGCTGTCCTCGTTGGCGAGCGCGTTGAGCAGCTTGGGCCGGTGGTTGGCAACGATCGTCGTCCACCGCACGTTGCGTTCACCGTTTTCCACCAGCACGTCGAGGAACGCGTCGAGCGGGTGCAGTCCGCGCTCGTCGGCGATCGCGCCAAAGCTCTTGCCGATCAACGACTTATCGGGGCACTCGACGATGACCGCGTCGTGGAAGTCGCGGTGCCACAACGACGGCCCGAGCTTGATGCGGTCGAACTCCTGCCGGAACTTGCGGCGGTAGGCCTCGTCGGCCAGTAACTCGTTGCGCTGCAACTGATCACGCAGGTGCAGGGCGGCCGTACCGGCGCCGAACTCCTCGAAGACCGGCAGATCGATTCCGTCGGAGTACAACTCGAACGGCACCGGCAGGTGCTGGAACCGCACGCTGGAGCCCAGGATCTTGTTCGCCAGGCGAGTTGCCGGCCCGAAGACGTAGACCGCAAGCGGCATCGACTTGGCGTCGGCGGACACCAGCAGGCTCATCCGAACGCCCTTGCGCCGATTGAATATCCGGCTGCTGGCCAAGAAGAACAGCAGCGCGGACGCCGCATTGTTGACGTCGGGCGCGCTCTGCAGGATCCGGCCGCGTTTGCGCAGCACCTTGATCAGCTTGCGCCGTTCCCGCCAGGTCGCGAAGGTGGACGGCAGCGCCCGCGACCGGAAGCGGTCGCCGTCCAGTTTGTCGATCGCCGCGTCCATGCCCGACATGCCGAGCATCCCGGCCTCGAGCGCCTCGTCGAGCAACGTCGCCATTTTCTCCAGCTCGGCGGCCGTGGGCTTGACGGCGGCGTCGGTGGCGCGCTCGAGTCCGAGCACCGTGCTGCGCAGGTCCGAATGACCAAGCAGCGAGCTGACATTCGGGCCGAGCGGCAGCGCGTCGATGGCCGCGATGTATTCGGCGGCGGTGCTCCACGTCCGGTTGGTTTCCAGCGCGCCGAGGACGAATTTGCGCGGCACCGCCTCGACCCGGCTGAACAGGTCGGCGGCGTCCTCGGAGTCGGCGTAGACCGTCGACAGCGAGCACATGCCCAGCAGCACCGTGGTGACGCCGTGGCGCACCGACTCGCGCAGGCCGGGGTCCAGCAGCACTTCGGCGTCGTAGTGGGTGTGCACGTCGAGGAAGCCGGGCGTGATCCACTTGCCCGCCGCGTCGATCACCTCGGGGCAGCCCGTCTCGTCCAGTGGGGTGGCCGACACCGTGGCCACCACGCCGTCGCGGATACCCAGCGTGCGGGTATGCGGCGCGCTGCCGGTTCCGTCAAACCACAATCCGTCGCGGATGATCACGTCGTAAGTCACTGTCGCCTCCAGGTCGATCGGTTGCAGCGAACCTATCATAGATAGTGAGTGCTCGCAATCTTTTTCTGGAACACGCAACGGTGCAGGTCAGGTTGCTAAGCGGGTCAGCCACCCGGCTTGGACGGCGCCCCGGACGGCTTCGAGGCGCCGGGGGTCGGGGATACGGCGGTCTGGGCGCCGGCGATTTCGGGGACGGTGACCGGGTCCGGCACGTAGACACCGGGTGGGGTGTCGGCGGTCCGGCTCAGCTTTGCGGGGACGCGGACTACCGACGCGCGCTGGCCACATTCGTCGGTTTGCACGACAAGCTCCATCTCGCCGACGAGATCGCCCTGCGGGTTGGGCCGCAGCACCAGCGTCTGCACCGTGGTCTGCGACTTGGCGATACCGTTTGCTCCCACACACGCAAACGGCACCGTTTCCGGACGCGACTGCCATTGACCGTCTTCGAACCGGAAGACGACGGGACGAGCGCCCGTCAGGGCCGGCTGGGTGTGATCCTTGTCGTCGAGCAGTATCGCGGCGGCCGAGCAGTACGACGGCGTGCACGACGAGCGGAACGCCCACCAGGTGGTCACGTCCGGGGGCTGCGGGCTGGGCGTGTAATCGAATGTCTGCTTGGACCGCTCGACCTCGAGGCGATAGGTGCCCTCCAGCGCGGCGGGCGGACCCGACGTCGCGCTCGGCGGTGGGAGCGCGGCGGCCGCGGCGGGCGCACTCGCTGGCGCGCTCGCCGCCCGCGCGGCAGTCGACTCCATCTTGCGCCCGGTGATGATGCCGAAGGCGAACAGCCCGATCAGCACCGCGATCGCTACCGCACCGACCACGATCTTGCGGGGCCGACGCTTCGTCGGCACGCTGACCGGTGCCTCGGCATCGGATGGGGCCCCACGGACCGGTTCGGTGCTCGGGGTGTCCTGATCGTCGGGCCAGCCGAAGGCCGGGTAATCGAGCACCAGAACGGCCTCCGGGCTGCGATCTCCCGTTTCGACGACGGACAGTTCGTTGGCGGCGTCGGCGAACTCTCGGCAGCTCGCGAACCGGTCGGCGGGTCGTTTGGCGAGGGCCCGCGCGAACACCCGATCCAGCTGCGCCAATTCCGGGCGCTGGTCGCTGAGTTTGCGCGGTGCATCCGCGAGCAACTCGCGCAGCGCCGCGGCCGGGCTGAGATATTCGGTCGGCGGTGCGCCCGTGAGCAGGTGAAATGCCGTCGCCGCCAACGCATACTGATCGGCGCGCCGATCGACGTCAGCTCCCATCAACTGTTCGGGCGCGGCGTAGCCCACCGTGCCGACCGGCACATGGGAGCCGACCACGCCCGAGTGCTCGCCGAGTGGCCGGGCTACCCCGAAGTCAGACAACAGAATCCGTTGTTCGCCGTCGGCCGGGCTGGTCAGCAGAATGTTGGCCGGTTTGACGTCGCGATGCAGCAATCCGCGCGCCTGCGCGTAGTCCAGCGCGTCGGCCGCCGCGGTGACGATGGCCAGGACTTCGCCGACGGGCCACACCGCCGGGAATCGGTCCTTTAGCAGCTGCGCGGCGTTGCTGCCCTCCACGTAGTCCATCGCGATCCACAGCTGCCCGTCGACGTCGCCGCGGTCGTGCACAGCCACGATGTTCGGGTGATGCAGGCTCGACACGGTCGACGTCTCGGACAGAAAATCCCGGCGGAACTGACGGTCCGAGGACAACGTCAGCGAAAGAACCTTCAGCGCCTGCCAGCGCGCCGAACGAGGATCCTGAACAAGGTAGACATCTCCAGTCACCCCGGATCCGAGCCTTCGAGCGACGGTATATCCGGCAAAAACCGCGCCGCTGGCCAACGCCATCGCCTCATTCTATCCGCCGCCGCGACGCACCGCTGATCAGGCGCCCGGCCGGCGTTAGGGCTGAAACGTGTTGCCGCGCAGGATCACCAGGTCGGGATGGCCCAGCACGCCGGGGCCGTGGCGCGGGTCTTGTGAATAGCACAACAGATCAGCGGACGCCCCGTGGTCCAGGCCGGGCCGGCCCAGCCAGCGGCGGGCATCCCAGCACGCCGCCCCCAGCGCGTCGGTCGGGCTCATCCCGATCCCCGCCAGCGCCTCGACCTCATCGGCGATCCGGCCGTGCGCGATCATCGTGCCGGCATCGCTTCCGGCATAGATCGGCACGCCCGCATCCGCGGCCGCCGCGATCCGCTCGGGGCAGCGCGCGTACAGATCGCGCATGTGCGCGGCATAGGTCGGGTAGCGCTTCGCGGCGTCGGCGATGCCCGGGAAGTTGTCGACGATGTTGATCAGGGTGGGGACCAACACGGTTCCGTGCTCGAGCATCAGCGCGATGGTGTCGTCGGTGAGCCCGGTGCCGTGTTCGATGCAGTCGATGCCGGCCTTGATCAGCCCGGGCATGGCCTCGTCGCTGAAGACGTGGGCGGTGACGCGGGCACCGTGGCTGTGTGCGGTGTCGATCGCGGCCTTGAGCACGTCGTCGGACCACAGCGGGGCGAGGTCGCCGACGCCGCGGTCGATCCAGTCGCCGACCAGTTTGATCCAGCCGTCACCGTGCCGCGCCTCCTCGGCCACCGCGGCCGGCAGCTGGGACTCGTCTTCGAGCTCGACGGAGAAGCCCGCCTGATAGCGCTTGGGCCTGGCGATGTGCTTACCGGCCCGGATGATGCGGGGCAGGTCCTCGCGGTCGTCGAGGCTGCGGGTGTCGGTGGGTGAGCCACAGTCGCGCAACAGCAACGCGCCGACCTCGCGTTCGGTCTCGGCCTGGGCGATCGCGTCGTCGAGCGGGATCTCGCCGTGGTGGCCGAGCCCGACGTGGCAGTGGGCGTCCACCAGCCCGGGCAGGATCCAGCCGCCGTCGAACACGGTGTCGGCCCCGGCAACCCGTTCGGTGCTGAGGTGGCCGTCGACGATCCACAGTTCGACCGAGGTCTCGTCGGGTAACCCCCGACCTCGCACGTGCATCGGCACCGTGCGGCTACTTTCTTCCCGGGTTGCCTGGGAACTTGAGCTTGGACAGATCGAAGTCGGCCAGGCCGGGCGGCAGCTCGTTGAGGCCCTCGGGCATCTGCGACAGATCGGGGAATCCCGCGGGCATGCCCGGCATGCCGGCGCCCAGCGGATTGCGGACCTTCGGCGGCGTCGGACCGCGTCCGCCCTTCTTGCCCTTCTTGCCTTTAGCGCCCTTGGCTTTTCGCGTCGCCGACTTGCGGCCCATGCCCGGGATGCCCATGCCGCCGAGCATCGACGACATCATCTTGCGGGCTTCGAAGAAGCGGTCGACCAGCTGGTTGACCTCGGAAACCGTCACGCCCGAACCGTTGGCGATGCGCAACCGTCGCGAGGCGTTGATGATCTTGGGGTCGGTGCGCTCCTGCGGCGTCATGCCGCGGATGATGGCCTGCAACCGATCGAGCTGCCGGTCGTCGACCTCGGCCAGCGCGTCCTTCATCTGCCCGGCGCCGGGCAGCATGCCCAGCAGGTTGCCGATCGGCCCCATCTTGCGGATCGCGAGCATCTGCTCGAGGAAATCCTCGAGGGTCAGCTCGCCGGTGCCGATCTTGGCGGCGGCGGCCTCGGCCTGCTCGGCGTCGAAGACCTGCTCGGCCTGTTCGATCAGGCTGAGCACGTCGCCCATGCCGAGGATGCGGCTGGCCATCCGGTCCGGGTGGAAGACGTCGAAGTCCTCCAGCTTCTCGCCGGTGGACGCGAAAAGGATTGGGACGCCGGTGACCTCGCGGACCGACAACGCGGCACCACCGCGGGCGTCGCCGTCGAGCTTGGTCAGCACCACACCGGTGAAGCCGACACCTTCACGGAACGCTTCGGCGGTGGTGACCGCGTCCTGACCGATCATCGCGTCGAGCACGAAGATCACTTCGTCAGGATCGACGGCGTCCCGAATGGCGGCGGCCTGGCTCATCAGCTCGTCGTCGATGCCCAGCCGGCCGGCGGTGTCGACGATGACGACGTCGTGATGCTTGGCACGGGCTTCGGCGAGTCCGGCCGACGCGACGGCGACCGGGTCACCGGGGCCGGACTCCGGCGATTCTCCGGGATGGGGCGCGAAGACCGGCACCCCGGCCCGCTGGCCGACCACTTGCAGCTGGTTGACCGCGGCGGGACGCTGCAGGTCACAGGCCACCAGCAGCGGCGTGTGTCCCTGGCCGCGCAGCCATGCGGCCAACTTCCCGGCCAGCGTGGTCTTACCGGAACCCTGCAGGCCGGCGAGCATCACCACGGTCGGCGGTGTCTTCGCAAACGCCAGCTGGCGGGTCTGGCCGCCGAGGATGCCGATGAGTTCTTCGTTGACGATCTTGACGACCTGCTGCGCCGGGTTGAGGGCACCGGACACCTCCGCGCCCCGAGCGCGCTCTTTGATCCGGCCGACGAATGCCCGCACGACGGCCAGCGATACGTCGGCTTCCAGCAGCGCGAGGCGGATTTCGCGAGTGGTGGCATCGATGTCGGCGTCAGTCAGTCGACCCTTGCCGCGCAGCCCCTGCAGGGCACCGGTCAACCGGTCGGACAGCGATTCAAACACCCCGCCAGCCTAGTGGTGATCGCCAGCGCGACGCAGTCGGGCGCAGCGGGTCACCACTCATCAGATCGAGTGGAGAGCCGGCGGGTGCCCCTACCGGCGCGAGTGCGCGGCACTCTTGACGAGACGGCCGCGGCCAGCAAATGTCAGCTCATGCTCGAGGTCATCGACAAAGGATCGTCCAGCTCCGACCATCCCGTGCCGTTGCTCTTCGTGCACGGCGGCTGGCACGGCGCGTGGTGCTGGGACGACCACTTCCTGGACTACTTCGCCGACGCCGGCTACCGCGCGGTCTCGATCAGCCTGCGCGGGCACGGCACCAGCCCGACGGCCAAGCCGCTGACCAAGGTGTCCGTCGCCGACTACCTCGACGATCTGCGTTCGGTGGCCGACGGCCTGGGTGGCGAACCGGTGCTGATCGGCCATTCGCTGGGCGGCTTCGTGATCCAGCGCTACCTCGAACAGCGCAGCGCCCCGGCCGCGGTGCTGTTGGGCTCCGTGCCGCCGAAGGGCGTGCTCACCTTGGCGATACGCGTCTGGCGCCGCCGACCGTCGATGACCCTGGAAGCGTGGAGCGACCCCACGCTGCTGAAATTCCTCGCCACCCCGGAGCTGACCCGCGAGTACCTGTTCTGCGCCGACACGCCCGAGGCCATCGTCGAATCCTGTAGGCAACGCGCCGGGGCCGAGAGCGTTCGCGCCGCCATGACCGATCCGATCGTCCGCCGCGTCAGAACCCGGCGGGTGAGGACGCCGATTCTGGTCCTCGGCGCCCTCTACGACGGCTTCGTCAGCGTCGAGGAGGTGCGCGCCACGGCGCGCGCGTATGCGACCGAGCCCGAGTTCTTCGCGATGGGCCACAACATGATGCTCGAACCGGGCTGGGCCGACGTCGCCGAGCGGATCAACGCGTGGCTGCAGACCCGCGATTTGGCGAGCCCGACACAGCTTTCGGGATAACCCGGCAGCGTCGCTACAGCGCCGAAAAGCGTTGTCATGCTACATTTCACACCCGCCGTCACACCGGTTAGCATCGCGGGCCGGGACCTAAGACTTTTTGAATGGGCGCGACCTGCCAACCTCGCGCCGGAGGGGAGCTGTGTCGATGCAGCCGGTCAGCGCCGCCGACGCGGGCGTTGGAGTCGACACTGCGCCGCTGCGAGGCTGGCAGCGCCGCGCGTTGGTGAAGTACGTGGCCGCCGAGCCACGCGACTTCCTCGCCGTGGCCACCCCCGGATCCGGGAAGACGACGTTCGCGCTGCGGGTGATCGCCGAACTGCTGAGCAGTCGCGCCGTCGAGCAGATCACCGTCGTGGTGCCCACCGAGCACCTCAAGGTGCAGTGGGCGCAGGCCGCGCTGCGGTACGGCATTTTTCTGGACCCGAGGTTCTCCAACACCAGCGCGGCGACCTCGCCGGAGTATCACGGCGTCATGGTCACCTACGCCCAGGTCGCGTCGCATCCGACGCTGCACCGGGTGCGCACCGAGCAACGCAAGACCCTGGTCATTTTCGACGAGATCCATCATGGTGGTGACGCCAAGACCTGGGGCGACGCCATTCGCGAAGCCTTCGGCGACGCGACCCGTCGACTTGCCTTGACGGGCACGCCGTTTCGCAGCGACGACAGCCCCATCCCGTTCGTCACCTACGAATCGGGTGCCGACGGGGTGCGCCGTTCGCAGGCCGACCACACCTACGGCTACGCCGAAGCGCTCGCCGACGGCGTGGTGCGGCCAGTGGTGTTCCTCGCCTATTCCGGGCAGGCGCGCTGGCGCGACAGCGCCGGCGAAGAGCACGAAGCGCGACTGGGCGAGCCGCTGTCCGCAGAGCAGACCGCGCGGGCGTGGCGCACCGCGCTGGATCCCGCCGGCGAATGGATGCCCGCGGTGATCACAGCCGCGGATCAGCGGCTGCGCCAGAAGCGCACGCATGTGCCCGACGCCGGCGGCATGGTCATCGCGTCGGATCAGACCGCGGCTCGCGCGTATGCCGCCCTGCTGACGAAGCTCACCGGCGAAGTGCCGACGCTGGTGCTCTCCGATGATCCCGGATCGTCGGCCCGGATCTCCGAATTCGCCGACAGCGGCACTCGCTGGCTGGTCGCGGTGCGCATGGTCTCCGAAGGTGTCGACGTCCCCCGGCTGTCGGTCGGGATCTACGCCACCAGCGCCTCGACGCCACTGTTCTTCGCCCAGGCCATCGGCCGCTTCGTGCGGTCACGGCGGCCGGGCGAGAGCGCGAGCATCTTCGTGCCGTCGGTGCCCAACCTGCTGATGCTGGCAAGCGAGTTGGAAGCCGAGCGCAACCACGTGCTCGGGCAGCCGCACCGCGAATCCCTCGACGATCCCCTCGACGCTGATCCCGCCGTCCAGGCACAAACCGAAAAGACAGAACTGGAAAAGGGTTTCACCTCGCTGGGCGCGGATGCCGAATTGGATCAGGTCATCTTCGACGGGTCCTCGTTCGGCACCGCCGCCGCGGCCGGAAGCGACGAGGAGGCCGACTACCTCGGCATCCCGGGATTGCTCGACGCCACCCAGATGCGGGCTCTGCTGCACCGGCGCCAGGACGAGCAGCTACAGAAACGGGCCGCGTCCGGGCAAGCGGCACCGGCGCCGTCGGCGCCGGGGTCCATGCACGGTCAGCTCCGCGAGCTGCGCCGCGAACTCAACAGTCTGGTGTCGGTCGCGCATCACCGCACCGGCAAGCCGCACGGATGGATCCACAACGAGCTGCGCCGGCGCTGCGGCGGTCCGCCGATCGCGGCCGCGACCCGCGACCAGCTCAAGGACCGCATTGTGGCCCTGCGGCAACTGAATTCGGAGCTGGCTTAGCGAAGGCCGACAGCCTGCGAGCGATTCAATCAGCGACAGGCTCGTCGACCACGGCGTCCGCGGAGGCGCCCAACGCCGCCAACAAATGCTTCTCCACCTCGGCGCGCGCGGCCGTGCTGTGGTCGCCGTTCGGCGCGCCCGCCGGCCCGTCCAGTGACTCGACCGGCACCGTCACACAAAACACATCGGCGGCCGTCGATCCGAACGTGTTGACCTTCGCCCAGGCGATGTCAGCTCTCGCATGTTCGAGCGCCTGCGCCAGTGACGCAAGCAGCCCGATCCGGTCCATCGCCCGAACTTCGACGACAAGATGGCCGGGCGCGGCGGCGTCGAGCCAAAGGATCCGGGGCGGCGCGGTCGAACGCGTCAGCGGCGCCCCCGCCTGAATCTCGCCGGCCCGAGCCATCGCCGAGTTGGCCGCGTCGGTGTCGCGCTTTTCCAGCGCGCCGAGCACGTCGACGTCGCCGCCCAGAGCGCCGACGAACTGCTGACGCAGCAACCCCGCTTCGGGCGGCGACCCGAACAGCGGCGACACCACGAATTCGGTGATCGCGACACCCTCGTGGGTGTTGAGCGTCGCGGAGTGGATCCGCAGCGAGTTCAGCGCAAGCACCGCGGCGGCCTTCGACACCAACCCCCGCTGGTCCGGTGCGACCATCACCGCGTGGATGCGTTCGGACTCCCCCGGCTTGATCTCAACGTGTACCCCGTGGTTGGCTGCCAGCGAAAGATAGTGTGGCGCAGTCGGTTCGGCCTCCGGCAGCGGCTCACCCGCCATCACCATCCGGCAGCGACGCACCAAGTCGGCCATCAGGGAGGCTTTCCAGTCGCTCCACACCCCGGGTCCGGTGGCCTTCGAGTCCGCTTCCGCGAGCGCGTGCAGCAGTTCGAGCAGTTGCGGGTCTCCGCCCAGCGCCTGCGACACGGACTCAATGGTTTTCGGGTCGTTGAGGTCGCCGCGGGTGGCGGTGATGGGCAGCAGCAGGTGGTGCCGGACCATGCCGGACAACGTGCCGATGTCCTGCGGTGACAGCCCCAGCCGCTCGGCGATCGGGACCACCAAGTCGGCCCCGAGCACACAGTGGTCTACGCCGCGGCCCTTTCCGATGTCGTGCAGCAGCGCACCGAGCGCGAGTAGGTCCGATCGCGCAACGTTGGTAGTCAGCGGCGCCGCATTCACCGCCGTTTCGACGATATGGCGGTCAACGGTCCACACATGGGAGACGTCACGCGGCGGAAGGTCGCGGACCGCGTCCCATTCCGGGAATAGCTTGCTCCACAGGCCGGTACGGTCCAGCGCCTCGATCGTGTTCACCATCGTGGGGCCGGCCAACAACACGACCAGGAGGTCGTCCAGCGCCTCCCGCGGCCACGGTGTCGGCAAGTCCGGGACGCTGGCGGCCAGCCGACTGAGCGTGGCGGCGCCGATGGGCACGCCGGTGTCGGCCGAGGCGGCAGCCACCCGCAGCACCAATCCGGGATCACGTTCGGGTTGCGCCTCGCGGGCGAGCACGATTTCGCCGTCATACTCGACCACGCCCTCGTCCAGCGGTCGCCGCTTCGGGCGCCGCACCAACGCCGAGATACCACGCCGCGGCAACGCGTTTTGCGCAGTTCGCAATCCGCTTTCGGCATGGTACGCGATGGTGCGACCGACGTCAGAAAGCATGCGCGCCAAGCTGAATCGGTCACCAATGTGCAAGGCGGCGCTGATTTCATCGGCGAACTGCGCCAGTAGTTGGTCGCGGCCGCGGCCAGACACCCGATGCAGTTCGGTGCGCACGTCGAGCAGCGTCAGATAGGCATCATCGAGCGAGCCCCCCGGGATTTCCGGGCGATTCATGCCGCGGCGGTCGATGAGTTGAGCAACGCCCAGCGCATCGAGTAATTGGACGTCGCGCAGGCCACCGCGCCCCGATTTCAGGTCGGGCTCGGCGCGTTGCGCGATACGGCCACATCGCGACCAGCGAGCCTGCGTCATCTCCACCAGCTCGTCCATGCGGGAGCGAATTGCAGTGCGCCACTGCTTTCTTGCCCCTGCGATCAACTCCTCGGACAGGCTTGCGTCACCGGCTATGTGGCGAGCGTCCAGTAGGCCCAGGGCGGCGATCATGTCGCCATTGGCGACGCTAAGAGTTCCGGATACCGTTCGCACGCTGTGGTCGAGCCGAACATTGGCGTCCCACAACGGATACCACAGCCCGTCGGCGACCCGCTGCAACTTGTCGTCAAACACGTTGTCGTGCAACAGCATCAAGTCCAGATCGGAATACGGCAGCAGCTCGCGCCGACCCAGGCCACCGACCCCGACGAGCGCAAAGCCACTGGCGTCGGTGACGCCGATCTCGTCTGCCTTGGCGGTCAACCACGACTCGTGCAGATCCAGCCAGGCGTCCCGCAGCTCGGCTGCATGCAGTGCGCTGCCCTCAGACAGCAGCGTACGCCGCGCGGCAGCTAGATCGCTTGCGCCGGAAGCGATTTCTGCGTGCGCGGCGTCCGCTCCAGATTCCCGGTCGGGCTCGTTCGGTTTCATAACCTCCCGGCCCGCTCGGGCTGTACCGTCAACTTGCGGTTAGCGTCATAACGCATCGGTTCCGCGTTCACCGGTGCGTACTCGCACGATGGTTTCCACGGGGCTCACCCAGACCTTGCCGTCCCCGATCTTGCCGGTGCGCGCCGCCCGGACGATGCTGTCCACGACCTTGTCGACGATGGAGTCGTCGACAACGACCTCGATCCGAACCTTCGGCACGAAGTCGACCGAGTATTCAGCACCCCGGTAAACCTCGGTGTGACCCTTCTGCCGTCCATAGCCCTGGATTTCGCTGACCGTCATCCCCAGGACGCCCGCGTCCTCGAGGCTGGTCTTGACGTCGTCGAGGGTGAACGGCTTCACGATTGCGGTGATCAGCTTCATTTCTACTCCGCCTCCACTTTCTGGGCCGCAACTGCTTCGTCCAGTCCATTAGAGCTGTCCGGCAGGCTGGCATGAGGAAGGATCGAACCGGTGACTACTGCGAAATCGTAGCTGCTCTCCGCGTGCTCGGACTCATCGATACCTGCCGCTTCCGCCTCCGGACTCAGACGCAGCCCGATGGTGTACTTCAGAATCAGAGCCAGAATAAGCGTGACGATCCCGGAGTAGAACAGCACGGCGAACGCGCCGACCGCCTGTCGCTCCAGCTGATCCCAGCCGCCGCCATAGAACAGACCCTTGGACACGCCGGTCACGCCGTTGATCGCGACGCTCTCCGGGGCGGCCAGCAGACCCACCAGCAGCGTGCCCGCCAGACCACCGACCAGGTGCACCCCGACCACGTCCAGCGAGTCATCGAAGCCGAGCTTGAACTTGAGCCCGACCGCCAGCGCACACACCACACCGGCGACCAGACCGATGATCAGCGCGCCGAGCGCATTCACCGACGAGCAGGACGGTGTGATGGCCACCAGCCCGGCGACGATGCCCGATGCCGCACCCAGGGTCGTCGCCTTGCCGTCGCGGATGCGCTCGGTGAGCAGCCAGGCCAGCATCGCCGTGGCCGTCGCGATCGTGGTCGTCATGAACGTCGCCCCCGCGGCACCATTGGAGCTGGTGGCCGAGCCGGCGTTGAAGCCGTACCAGCCGAACCACAGCAAGCCCGCACCGAGCATCACGAACGGCACATTGTGCGGGCGGAACAGCGTCGTGGGCCAGCCTTTGCGCTTGCCCAGCACGATCGCCAGCATCAAGCCCGCCACACCGGAGTTGATATGGACCGCGGTTCCGCCGGCGAAGTCGATCGCGTGCAGCTTGTTCGCGATCCAGCCGCCCTTCTCGGCCGCGAATCCGTCGAACGCGAAGACCCAGTGTGCGACCGGGAAGTACACGAACGTCGCCCACAGCCCGGCGAACACCAGCCAGGCACTGAACTTGAGGCGGTCGGACACCGCGCCCGAGATCAGCGCGACGGTGATGATCGCGAACATCAGCTGGAATGCCACGAACACGGTCGCGGGCAGCGTGCCGGCCAGCGGGATGTCCGTCGCTGCAACACCCTTGGTCGGGTCGGCGGCTACGGCGTTGCCCCCGATCAGACCCTTGAGGCCCCAGTACTCGGTCGGGTCGCCGATGTAGTTGGCCTTGTCAGTGCCAAACGAGACGGAATAGCCGTATAGCACCCACAGCACCGTCACCACGCCCATCGCGCTGATGCTCATCATGAGCATGTTCAGCACGCTTCTGGCGCGCACCATACCGCCGTAGAAGAACGCCAGGCCTGGCGTCATCAACAACACCAGCGCGGAACTCGCCAGCATCCAGGCGGTATCGCCGGTATTGGGCTGGCCCATTACTGGGAAACTCACTCGCTATCACCTCCGGTCGGCCCTGAAGAAGTCATCAGACATGTGCCCGATGACCTGATCCAGAACCTTGCGCAATGGTTGTTTCCGAGATGGGGCCACTGTGTTTCGGCGTCATTAACGAAACGGTCTCCGTGTAAGGGGTTTCAGCCGAGCAGGGCGTCGACGAAGGCGGCGGGCTCGAACGGCGCCAAATCGTCGGGGCCTTCACCGAGGCCGACCAGTTTCACCGGCACGCCGAGTTCTTGTTGCACCCGGAAAACGATGCCGCCCTTGGCCGTTCCGTCCAGCTTGGTCAGCACCGCGCCGGTGATGTCGACGACGTCGGCGAAGACCTTGGCCTGGGCCAGCCCGTTCTGCCCGATGGTCGCGTCGAGGACCAATAACACCTCGTCGACCGCGGCGCGCCGGGTTACCACACGTTTGACCTTGTCGAGCTCGTCCATCAGGCCGACTTTGGTGTGCAGCCGTCCGGCGGTGTCGATCAGCACGACGTCGGCGCCCGTTTCGATGCCCTTGTCGACGGCGTCGAAGGCCACCGCCGCCGGGTCGGAACCTTCGGCTCCGCGCACCACCACGGCGCCCACCCGGGACGCCCAGGCCTGCAGCTGATCGGCGGCCGCGGCCCGGAATGTGTCGGCCGCGCCCAGCACGACACGCCGGCCGTCGGCCACCAGCACCCGCGCGAGCTTGCCGACGGTCGTGGTTTTTCCGGTGCCGTTGACCCCGACGATCAGCAGCACCGACGGGTGCTCGTCGTGCGGCAGCGCATTGATCGTGCGATCCATCTCGGGTCTCAGCTCTCTGATCAGCACGTCGCGCAGCACGGCCCGCGCGTCGGCCTCGGTGCGCACGTTGCCGCCGGCCAGGCGGCTGCGCAGCTGCGCGACCACCGACTCAGCGGCCACCGGGCCCAGATCGGCGACGAGCAGGGTGTCCTCGATGTCCTGCCAGGAGTCTTCGTCCAGGTCGCCGCCGCCGATCAAGCCGAGCATGCTGCGACCGAGCGCGTTCTGGGATCGGGCCAGCCGACCACGCAGGCGCTCCAGCCGGCCTTCGGTCGGCGCGATCTCGTCGATCTCGGCCGCCGCGGGGGCCTGCGGCTCCGGTTCCGGTTCTGGCTCTTGCGGCGGCGTGACGGTCTCGGGTTCGGCCTCCGGTGCGGGGAGGTGCACATCGGAGATCGTGCGCCGCGGCGCGTCGCGCGGGATGGTCGCGTCGTCTCCCACGGCGGGCAACCCGCTGGTGTCGATCCGATCCTGCGTCGGTGTGCTCTGACTGAAGGTGATGCCCGACGACGCGGTGTAGCGCCCGGAACCCTCGAGTGCGCCCGGCTCGGGCCGGGTCAGGCTGATCTGCCGGCGGCGGTACCGGGTCAGCCCCAGGACCAGCGCAGCGATGACAACCAGGGCGGCAACGACGGCGATGGCGATCCAAAGACCTTGCGACACGCTGACATTGTTTCAGGGCCACGCCGCCGAACTCACGGCGACTCACAGCGGCAGCCGCCGCCGGCGCTCTAGGAAGATGCGGTCGCGAGCTGCTGGACCTCTTGTCCACGCATGCGCTGCGAGATCACCGCGGTAATGCCGTCGCCCTGCATGGTCACGCCGTACAACGCGTCGGCGACCTCCATCGTCGGCTTCTGATGGGTGATGATCAGCAGCTGCGAGCGCGCCCGCAGCAGCTCGAACAGCGAGAGCAGGCGGCGCAGGTTCGTGTCGTCGAGCGCGGCCTCCACCTCGTCCATGATGTAGAACGGCGACGGACGGGCGCGGAAGATCGCCACCAGCATCGCGACCGCGGTCAGCGCCTTCTCGCCACCGGACAGCAAAGAGAGTCGGGTGATCTTCTTGCCGGGCGGACGGGCTTCCACCTCGATGCCGGTGGTGAGCATGTCATCCGGATTGGTCAGCCGCAGCCGACCCTCGCCACCGGGGAACAGCACGCTGAAAACTTCCTGAAATTCGCGTTCTACATCGATGAATGCGTCGCTGAACACCTGCAGGATGCGCGAGTCGACCTCGGCGACGACGTCGAGCAGATCCTTGCGGGCCGACTTGACGTCTTCGAGCTGGGTGGACAAGAAGTTATAGCGCTCCTCCAGCGCGGCAAACTCCTCGAGGGCCAGCGGATTGACCCGGCCCAGTTCGGCCAGTTCGCGCTCGGCCCGTTTGGCCCGCCGCTCCTGGGTGGGCCGGTCGTAGGGCACCGGGGCGGGCGCGGTGACCTGTTCGCCGCGCTCGCGGGCCAGTTCGAATTCGGCCATCTCCAGCTCGGAGGGCGGCAGCGCGATCTGCGGGCCGTACTCGGCGATCAAATCCGCGGGGCTCATGCCGAACTGCTCGAGCACCATTTCTTCCAGCTGTTCGATGCGCAGCGCCGCCTGGGCGTTGGCCACCTCGTCGCGGTGCAGCGAGTCGGTCAGTCTGGCCACCCGGGCGCCCAGCGTGTGCACCTCATCGCGCGCCGCCGCCATCGCCGTCGACCGCGCCTCCCGTTCGCCGACCATCGCGTCGCGGATTTGCGATGCCGCGTCGACCACCAGGTTCAACCGCGTCGCCAGCAGCCGTCCCGCGTCGGCCACCGCCGCGGCCACCGCGGCCGCCCGCAGTCGCGCGGCGTGTGCCTGTAGGGCCCGCACCCGGGCCTCGCGTTCGGCGGCGGCCGCACGGCGCAACGAATCCGCCCGGCCGCGAACGGCGTTGGCTCGTTCCTCGGCGGTGCGCACCGCGAGCCGGGCCTCGACCTCGACGCCGCGGGCGGTGTCGGCCGCGGCGGCGATCCGCTGACGATCGACGGGGTCTTCCGCGGGCGCCAGCTGGCTCTCCTGGGCATTGCGCAGCCGGGTCTCGAGTCCGGTGACCTCCTCGAGAGTCTGGGCGCGCCCGGCCTCCAGCTCCTCACGCTGGCGCAGCAGCCGGTTCCATTCGTCCTCGGCGGTCCGGGCGTCCTGTCCGAGCCGCCCCAGCTGCTCGTACATCGCCGAGATCGCGGTGTCGGATTCGTTGAGCGCGGCCAGCGCCTGCTCGGCGGAGTCCTGACGGCCGCGCTGCTCGGTCAATGCCCCGGACAGGGCGGCGGACAGTTGCGCCACCTGCGATTCGGCGGCGACCAGCTCGGTGCCGGCCTTCTCGATCTCCGAGGTGAGCTCCAGCGTCGACGGCTTGCGGTCCGAACCGCCGCTCACCCAGCCGCGGCCCACCAGGTCACCGTCGAGCGTGACCGCGCGCAGCTGCGGGCGGGCCGCCACCAGATCCAGCGCCGCGCCCAGGTCGTCGACCACCGCGACGCCGGCCAGCATGGCGACCATCGCGCCGCGCAGCCGCTGCGGGGCGTCGACCAGGTCGAGCGCCCAGAGGGCACCGTCGGGCGGCGGCGCGGCCGGCGGCGCCTGATCGGCCGGCCAGTCGCCCAGCACCAGGGCCGCGCGGCCTCCGTCGGCTTGCTTGAGCGCGGCGACCGCCGAACGGGCCGCGCCGAAGCTTTCGGCGGCCAGCGCGTCGGCCGCCGACCCGAGCACCGCGGCCAGCGCCGCCTCATACCCCGAACGGACCTTGACCAACTTCGCAACCGGACCGAAAAGCCCTGCGCCGCTGTGGTTTTGCGTCAGCCACGCCGCGCCGTCCTTGCGCTCGAGGCCCACCGAGAGCGCGTCGATGCGGGCGCGCAGCGAAGCCACCCGGCGCTCGGCTTCCCGCTCGCCGGCCTGCAGCTCGGCGACACGCTCGTCGGCCAGCCGCATGGCGGCCACGGTCCGCTCGTGGTGTTCGTCCAGGCCGACCTCGCCCTGATCGAGTTCACCGACGCGCGCCTGCACGGTTTCGAACTCCGCCCGGGTCTGCTGAGCGCGGGCAGCACCCTGTTCGATGCGCTCGGACAGCCGGGCGACGCTGTCGTCGATCGATTCGACGCGGGCCCGCATGGTCTCGACCTGGCCGGCCAGCCGGGCCAGGCCTTCGCGGCGGTCCGCCTCGGCCCGGACGGCGGCCAGATGCGCCCGGTCGGCCTCGGTGGCCTCGCGTTCGCGCTCGGACAATTCGGCGCGGGCGGTCTCCAGCCGGGTGCGGGCGGCGGCCAGCTCCGCCAGCAGCTGACGCTCGGCGGCCGCGACCTTTTCGGCCTCGGCGTCCAGCGCGTCCGGATCGGTGTCGCTGGGCGCCACCGGCTCGATATCGAGGTGCGCGGCGCGTTCGCTGGCGATGCGCACCGTGGCGCCCACCCGCTCCGCCAGGGCGGACAGCCCGAACCAGGTGTGCTGGACCGACTCGGCCCGCACCGACAGCTCGGCCAGCGCGGTCTCGTGCGCGGTCAGCTCCTCGGACGCCACGGCCAGGCGGCTGGCCGCCACGTCGTGCTCGCGGCGCATCGTGGCCTCGGCCTCCAGGATCGCGTCCCGCTGCCCCTGCCGGTTGACCAGGTCGTCGGCGGCCAGCCGCAGCCGCGCGTCGCGCAGGTCGGCCTGGATCGTCTGGGCGCGACGGGCCACCTCGGCTTGGCGGCCCAACGGTTTGAGCTGGCGGCGCAGCTCGGTGGTCAGGTCGGTGAGCCGGGCCAGGTTGGCCTGCATCGCGTCGAGCTTGCGCAGGGCCTTTTCCTTGCGCTTGCGGTGCTTCAGCACACCCGCGGCTTCTTCGATGAACGCGCGGCGATCCTCGGGCCGCGACTGCAAGATCTCCTCGAGCTTGCCCTGCCCCACGATCACATGCATCTCGCGGCCGATGCCGGAGTCGCTCAGCAGCTCCTGGACGTCCATCAAACGGCAACTGGTGCCGTTGATTTCGTATTCGCTGGCGCCGTCGCGGAACATCCGCCGCGTGATCGACACCTCGGAGTACTCGATCGGCAGCGCATTGTCGGCGTTGTCGATCGTGACGGTGACTTCGGCGCGGCCCAGCGGGGCGCGCGACGAGGTGCCGGCGAAGATGACGTCTTCCATCTTTCCGCCGCGCAGCGTCTTGGCGCCCTGCTCCCCCATCACCCAGGCCAGGGCATCAACCACGTTGGATTTGCCGGAACCGTTGGGTCCGACGACCGCGGTGATGCCCGGCTCGAAGCGCAGAGTCGTCGGCGAAGCGAAGGACTTGAAGCCCTTCAGCGTCAGACTCTTGAGGTACACGGCGAGCCAGACTACCGCTCAAATTGCCCGAGTCGCCGTCACCAAGGGGTGTCGGCTCGCTCGAAATACGCCCTTCGTTCACAGTCTGACGCACGGGCCACAGTGGCCACTTCAGTCACTGAAAACAAGGCAGTGATGCCTCCTGAAACGTGCTAGCGCCGGCGCTAGCGCTCGACGAATCCCTCGAACTGCTCCTGCGGCTGCGACCATTCGGCGACAACCTTGTCGACGCGGCCGGGCCGCGCAGGCCACGAATGGCCGCCTTGCAGCAGCTCCAGCAATTTCTGGCCCGCCTCACGGGGGCCATGCGCGACGACCAGGACGCGACCGTCGGCCTGATTGGCCGCGTAGCCGGTGAGGCCGAGCTCCAGCGCCCGGCAGCGGGTCCACCAGCGAAAGCCCACCCCCTGGACCATGCCGTGCACCCACGCGGTGAGCCGGACGTCAGGACCCGACATTGTCGATCTCGAACTTGACGGTGGTGCCCGACTTGAGCGTGCGCCCGACCGTACAGACCAGGTCGACCGCCCGGTTGACGACCACGAGCAGGCGTTCCCTGTCGTCCTCCGACAATCCGGACAGGTCCAGCTCCAGGGTTTCGGAGAGCAGCGGATAGACCTCTTCGTCGCGGTCGGCGTCGCCGGAAACCCGGACCACTGCTCGGTAGTCGTCGCCGAGCCGGCGGGCCAGCGGCTGGTCGCTGGACATCCCGCTGCACGCGGCCAGCGCGATCTTGAGCAGTTCGCCCGGGGTGAACACGCCCTCGACGTCCTCGGAACCGATCAGAACCTGCGCTCCCCGTGAGCTATGGCCCGTGTAGCGGCGCGTCCCGGTGCGTTCGACCCACAGTTCCGTCATGGCTCATTTGTACCGGGGATGGGCGATAGCGCCCTCAGCGGATTATCAGCGACAGCAGCTTCTTGCCGAAAGATATTGTGGCCGAACTATTTTCGGACGAGACCACGACCTGATCATTGACCCGTCGGCGCAGTTCGCGCTCGAGCGCGTCCCGAAGCGTGGCGGACGCTCCCGGGCATCCGTCGCAGGCACCCGACATCCGCACGGTCACGTTGTCACCGACCACCGAGACCAGCTCGATCGCCCCACCGTGCGAAGCGGCGAGCGCGCCCACCGAGCCGGCCAGCAGCTCCGCGACGACTGCCTCCAATTTGCTTGCGGGGACTGATGATTCGTCGACCATCCAGCCCGCCGGGTCCAGCAGCGCCTCGCTGAGCGCTTCGCGAACGTCGTCGCCCACCTCGCGCCAGCTGGTGGCCGCACCGACAGTGATCAGAACGCCGGCGGCGGCCACCACAACTTCGCCGACCACGCCGGCGTCCAGCAAGGCACCCAGCCTGCCCGGGGCGACGCGGACGGTGCCGCGCGGCGGCAGTTGCTCCGCTGCGACCACCCAGCGCAGCTGCGCGGGATTCGCGGTGGCGGTGGCGTGCAGCGGAATCATGCGCCCAGCGCGATCGCTACCGACCGAGCGGCGAACGCCGCCACCCACGCCAGGATGAACATGTAAGACCAGGCGAACAGTGGCCATCGCCAGGAGTTGGTCTCGCGGCGCATCACCGCGACGGTGGACATGCATTGCAGCGCATAAATGAAGTACGCCATCAGCGCGATGACGGTCGGCGCGGTAAACACCTTATGGCCGTTGTCGTCGCTCATGGCGACCAGTGCTTCGCGGGGATCGTCGGGATTCTCCGCCGCCGCCACCTGGCCCAGAGTGGACACGAACACTTCACGCGCCGAGAACGAACCGAGCAGGGATATGTTGATGCGCCAATCGAATCCGAGCGGTTTGAACACCGGCCCGATCGCCTTCCCCACATCGGCGGCGTAGCTGTGGTCCATCACGTAAGCGGTGGCGTCCGCTGGCGACATCTTCTCGGTCTCGGACGCGCGCGCCGGCAGATTGAGCAGTACCCACAGCACCACGGACGTGCCCAGGATGATCGTTCCGGCCTTGCGTAAGAATATCTTCGCGGAATCCCACATCGTGATCAGCACGTTCTTGGCCGACGGGAAGCGGTACGGCGGAAGCTCCATCGTGAACGGCAGCAAATCACTGCGCAGGATCGTCGATTTGAACAGCGCCGCGGCGAGCAGCGCCGAGGTGCCGCCACACACATACAGCGCGAACATCGCGATGCCCTGCGCACTCAGGCCACCCCAGTGCGTCCGCGGCGAAACCAGCAGTCCGACCAGCAGGGTGAACACCGGGAGCCGGGCCGAGCAGGTCATCAGCGGCGCAGTGATGATGGTGGCGATCCGGTCGCGCGACGACGGCAGCGTCCGGGTGGCCATGATCCCCGGGATTGCGCAGGCGAACGACGAGAGCATCGCGACGAAGGCGCGCCCTTCCAGTCCCGTCGCGGCCATCACCCGGTCCATCAAGAACGCGGCTCGCGCCATGTAGCCGACGTTCTCCAGCAGCGCGATCAGTAAGAACAGCAACACGATCTGCGGGATGAACTGGAGCACCGTTCCGACGCCGCCGATCAGCCCCTGGCCGAGCAGCCCGCGCACCACATAGTTGCCGACGTGGTTGCTGACCAGTCCACCCAGCCAGGTGAGCCAATTGCCCACTTGATCCTGCAGCGGCGCGGCGACGGTGAAGACGACCTGAAAGAAGCAGAACATCACCGCGAAGAAGATGAAAGTCCCCCACAGCGGGTGCAGCACCACCGCGTCGATCCCTCGCGTGCGCCGATCAGGTTTTGGCGCAACGTAATCGGCCGCCTTGAGCACCGAGGTGCCCCACGCGTCGATGGCATCGCTGTCGGCCGGGGGCAGCACCGGGGGCCGTTGCCACTGATTGGAGGCCACCAGTTGGGCGCGCAAGGTATCGATGCCCACGCCGCGGTTGGCGATGACAGCGAGGACCGGGACGCCCAGCGCCGTCGACAAGGCGTCGGTGGAGATGCCGCCGCCGCGCGCGGTCAATTCGTCGGTCATGGTCAGCACCATCAGACACGGAAGGTCCTGCCGCAGCACCTGCGCCACCAGGATGATCGAGCGGTGCAGCGTGGTGGCGTCGGCGACGATGACGATCGCATCGGGTGGGCCGTCGCCGTAGACCTCGCCGCCCAGCAGGTCGGCCACCACCTGTTCGTCCGGGCTGATCGGGTCGAGGCTGTAGGTGCCGGGCAGATCCTCGATGGCGACCTCGACGCCGTCCACCTTGGTGGTGCCGACGCTGCGCCCGACCGTGACGCCCGGATAGTTACCGGTCTTGGCGCGCAGTCCGGTCAGGTGGTTGAACACGGAGGTCTTGCCCGCGTTGGGACTGCCCACCAGCGCGATCCGCGCCATTCCCGCGAGGGCGACCCCGGAGCCGCCTTCCTCGTGGCACGACGTCATACGTCAGTTCCCGGGGCGACTTCGATCAGCCGCGCCTCGCGAAGGCGCAGGCACAGCTCGGTGTTCTGGACCCGGTAGATGGTCGGGTCGCCCATCGGGGCCCGGCGGATCACCTCAACGTCGGAGGCGGGCCGAAATCCCAACTGCCGCAGTCGGCCCGCCACCACAGCGGACGCCGCCGGCGCCACGCCCGTGATGGTTGCCCGCTCACCCGGCAACAGCTGCGCTAACACGGTTGGCGAACCCGAAAAACGATCTGCGTTTCGCCCCGATTTGCGCATTACCCATCCCGACTCCAGAGGTTCATCTTCCTGGTAAGGATAACCTCACGATGATGAGGTTAGCCTCAGCTTTGGACGAGAAGGTGTTAACTGCGCGGACGCGGCTGACACCGCGGACAGTAGAACGACGAACGGTTCATAAACTTCTCGCGGCGGATCACTGCTCCACAACGCCGGCAGCTTTGGCCTTCGCGCCCATACGCGTCCAGGGAGCGGTCGAAGTAGCCCGACTCGCCGTTGACGTTGACGTACAGCGAATCGAACGAGGTCCCGCCCTTGGCCAGCGCGTCGCGCATCACGTCCGCGGCGGCGTCCAGCACCGCGGACAGCTGGCGCCGACTCAGCGTGGCGGCCACCCGCGCACCATGAACTTTGGCCCGCCACAACGCTTCATCCGCGTAGATGTTGCCGATACCCGAGACCACCTGCTGATCCAGCAACTGGCGTTTGAGCTCGGAATGCTTGCCCCGCAACACTTTCACCACCGCATCGGCGTCGAAGCGGGGGTCCATCGGGTCCCGCGCGAGGTGCGCGACGGGCTCCGGCAGCACGCTGCCGTCCACTTCCGTCAGGTCGGCGAGCATCCACCCCCCGAAGGTCCGCTGGTCGGCGAAGCTCAGCACGGTTCCGTCGTCGAGCAGCGCGGAGATCCGGACATGGTCGGCCCGTGGCACCTCGCCCAGCAGCATCTGGCCGCTCATGCCGAGGTGGACGACCAGCGCGGTGTCGGGTTTCGACCCGCCCGACTCGGCATCCAGCAGCAGCCACAGATATTTGCCGCGGCGATCGGTTCCGTCGATCCGCGCGTCGAGCAGCCGGGCCGTGAGGTCGGCGGGCCCGGCTTCGTGGCGGCGTACCGCGCGGGGGTGGTGCACCCGAACCGCGGTGATCGTCTTGCCCACAACGTGGGCCTGCAAGCCGCGGCGCACCACCTCGACTTCGGGCAGCTCGGGCATCTAATGATGATCGCAAGCGCGGCGAAGCCGGGCGCAGCGGGTCATCACCATCAATCTAGGCGGGCGTTTTCCCCGCGGTGTCCAGCGCCTCCAGCGCTTTCCAGGTCGCGGCGGCAGCCTTCTGCTCGGCCTCCTTTTTGGAGCGGCCCATCCCCGACCCGTATTCGGTGTCCATCACGACGACCACCGCGGTGAATTCCTTGTCGTGGTCCGGGCCGGTGGAGGTGACCAGGTAGGACGGCGCGCCCATGCCGCGCGCCGCGGTGAGCTCCTGCAGGCTGGTCTTCCAATCCAGCCCGGCGCCCAGCGTCGGCGCGGCGTCCAGCAGCGCACCGAACAAACGCAGGATCACCTCGCGCGCTGTCTCGATGCCGTGCGCCAGGTAGATCGCGCCCAGCAGCGATTCCATGCCGTCGGCCAGGATGCTCGACTTGTCGGCTCCACCGGTGTTCGCCTCGCCGCGCCCCAGCAGCAGGTGACCGCCCAGTCCCCCTTCGGACAGCTGTCGCGCGACATCGGCGAGCGCGTGGGTGTTGACGACACTGGCTCGCAGTTTGGCCAGATCACCTTCCGAACGGTCGGGATGACGGTGATAGAGCTCGTCGGTGACGGTCAGGCCCAGCACGGCGTCGCCGAGAAACTCCAGCCGCTCGTTGGTCGGTAGTCCGCCGTGCTCGTAGGCGTAGCTGCGGTGGGTCAACGCCAACGAGAGCAGCTCCTCGGGCAGTTCGACGCCGAGCGCTTCCAGCAGAATTGGCCGGGAGCTCACTGGTCACCCCGAGAGGCATCCGGGTCGCGGGAATCGTCGGACAGCATGTCCACCAGCTTGGCCCATCGCGGATCGATGGTGTCATGGTGGTGGCTCGGGTCGTTGGCCAGCGGCACGCCGCATTGCGGGCACAACCCCGGGCAATCCGGTTGGCACACCGGTGCGAACGGAAGCTCGAGTCCGACGGCATCGACGATGAACTGCTCGAGGTCGATGCGGTCGTCGACGACCCGGCCGACCTCGTCTTCCTCGGTGGTCGCCTCGGTGGTGCTGTCCGGGTAGGCAAACAGTTCGGTCAGCCCAATCTGCACGTGCCCGTCGACCGGGGTCAGGCACCGGGAGCACTCGCCGACGGTGGGCCCGGACACCGTGCCGGTGACCAACACGCCTTCCGACACCGACTCGACCCGCAGATCCATTTCGAGCGGAGCGCCCTGCTGGATGGCGATCATGTCCAGTCCGATACGCGACGGACTGGGCACGGTGTTACGCAAGGTCACCATCGATCCCGGGCGTCGCCCAAGCCGCGTGACGTCAACCGTCATCGGCGAGGCCGGATGATGCTGCGCAGTGGTGCGGTGTTTGCGCGCCATAGAAAAATCTTACGGCGCCGCCGGAGTGCCCCTGAGCCGCTAGCGGGTCGCGTAGTCGTGCGTTCCGGCCGCCGTCCGGAGTTGGTGGCGGCCGCGGCCCACCGAGCGAAGCGTGCCGTTGAGGAACTCCTCGAACTCGGCGAGCTTGTTGTCGACGTAGATATCGCACTCACCGCGCAGCCGGTCGGCCTCGGCGTGCGCGGTGTCGATCAGTCGGGTGGACTCCGCGTTAGCCGCCTGCACGACCTCGTTCTGCGAGACCAGGCGCTGCTGCTCCTTGATGCCCTCTTGCACGGCCTTCTCGTAGGAGATGTTGCCGTTTTCGATCATCCGGTCGGCCTCGGCCTGGGCGCGGCCGACGCTGGCCTCGTACTCGCGCTTGGCCGCCGTGGCAATGCGCATCGCCTCCTCGCGGGCGTCGGCGACCATCCGCTCGCTGTGCTGGCGCGCCTCGTTGACCATCCGGTCGGCCTGCGACTTGGCGTCTGAAAGCAGCCGGTCAGCCTCCGCGCGGGCGTGGTTGAGCATCGACTCCGACTCGGTGGTTGCCGAGGACACCATGGATTCGGCGTGCGACTTGGCGTCGGAAAGCATCGAATCACGGGCATCAAGGACATCCTGTGCGTCGTCCAGCTCGCCGGGGATCGCATCCTTGATGTCGTCGATCAGTTCCAGCACGTCACCGCGAGGCACCACACAGCCAGCCGTCATAGGCACGCCGCGGGCTTCTTCGACAATGGCGCCTAATTCATCCAGCGCTTCAAAGACTCGGTACACGGCCACACCCTCCTGGCGTCTTGCACAATTCCTGTTGTTACCAGTGTGCCTGGTGTTACGTCTGTGACGGCGGTGGCGACACCGGTGTGTCGGGCAAATTCACCAACCGGGCACACCGGAGGCGAGCCGCAGCGGGCGATCGGCCCACAAAAGTAGATTCTTCCAGGACTTCTGCGCTTTCGCCCGCGCAGGGCGCATGCCTTGGTGATGCCGACGAGCAACTGCGTATGCCGAGGCGGCGGGCCAGCTAATGGCACCGAGATAGGCTGAGTCAGTGAACGGGCCCACGGACCGAGACAGCGCCGGCGCAAAGCCGCCCGCAGCAACGCTGTACATATTTCCGCACGCCGGTGGGTCCGCGACCTACTACGTGCCGTTTGCGAAGGCGTTCTGCACGGACATCCAGCGGGTTGCCGTCCAATACCCCGGACGCAGCGATCGCGGCCTCACCCAGCTGCCGAGCATTCCCGAGTTCGCCGACGAAATCTTCACCATGATGGCGCCCACCGCCCCGACCGACCGTCCGGTGGCGTTCTTCGGCCACAGCATGGGCGGGTTGCTGGCCTTCGAGGTGGCGCTGCGCTTCCAATCGGCCGGACATCCGGTCGCCGCCCTGTTCGTTTCGTCCTGCGCGGCACCCGGCCATATCCGCTACAAGGAACTACAGGGTTCGGATCGCGACATCCTGAACGTGGTCGCGCAGGTCACCGACACGAACCCCGAAATGCTGGCGAATGACGAATTCGCGTCGACGATTCTGCCCACATTGCAAAGCGTGCGGGCCATTGCCGCCTATACCCGCGCGCCCGAGGTAACGGTGTCGTGCCCGATCCACACTTTCGTCGCGGATAACGACATCATCGTGGCCGAGGAAAACATGACGGCATGGGCGGACCGCACTACGGACGAATTCTCTCTCCAAGTGTTTGCTGGGGATCATTTTTACCTCAACAACAATTTGCCGGAACTGGTAAAGAATATCGAGCAAAAAATCCTCGATCGGGCGCCCCGGGGTTAGCTAAGACGATCGGCCGCCGATGACGGGCACATGCGCGCCGCCGGCGGGCCGCAGGCGGTCATCCGTCCGCCGCAAACACCCGCCCAGCGCCCCCTTGGGGCGGCCGTTTCATCCCCTGGCCTCCGCCGTCCGGCCCCACCCGCGTTCGCGCGTCTGCAGGCCCCTCGAGACCGCGCGTGGGGGCGGCCCACAAAACGGTGCGCTGGTCCCAAAACCGACCGGCTCCAGCACCCGCTGGACCGACAACCTTGGTTGTATCGTGCTGCCCGCACGCCACTTCAGTACCACTAACACCACGAGTCACTTGCTGAACATAGTCCGATGACCTGCGAGAACATTGTCCACGGCAAATCTTGTCCGGATAGTCAACAACCCACGCCGTATCCTGTGTATGAATCTGTGGATTTCGAAAATCCCATCACTTCCCCGTGTTAGATTGCTTACCTTGCTTAAGGGAGACTCGTGGTCGGGGAGGGAAACCGGGGACCCCGCCCATCCAGTCTCAACGCGCCGAGGTTTTTCGCCAGCAGCTGCTGTGTGTAGGGGGGTTCCGCCCAGGAGCCACAAAGCTGCTCAACGCAACACACAGGGTGCGTGCACTTAGTGACGCCGACAGCGAGTTGGAAGGTAACGAAATGCCGTTAGCCAATGCGTCCATACCTGCTTTGCTGCAGGCACGGGCTGACCAACAGCCCGACGCGACGGCGTTCACGTACATCGACTACGAGCAGGACCCGACGGGGTTTGCTGAGACCCTCACATGGTCGCAAATATCGCAGCGCGCGCGCATTCTTGCCGAGGAACTCGCACTGTGCGGCTCACCCGGTGACCGAGTGGCAATTCTTGCGCCGCAGGGAATGGAATACATTGTCGCCTTCTTCGGCGCGCTGGAGGCCGGTTTCATCGCCGTTCCGCTCTCGACGCCGCAATACGGTGTGCACGACGACCGTATTTCCGCAGTGCTGCGGGATTCCAACCCGGTCGCCATTCTCACGACTTCGGCCGTGGTCGGGGACGTCACGAAATACGCATCCGGACACGACGGGCAACCCGCCCCATTCGTCATCGAGGTCGACCTGCTGGACCTGGACTCTCCGCGCGACCTCCCACCCGGTCGGCGCCACTCCTCCGGCGCCGCATATTTGCAATACACGTCCGGCTCGACGCGCACGCCGGCCGGCGTCATCGTGTCGCACAAGAACGTCATCGCCAACGTGACACAGAGTATGTATGCCTACTTTGGGGATCCCGCTCAGCTTCCAGCCGACTTGACCCTGACGTCCTGGCTGCCGCTGTACCACGACATGGGGCTGATTCTGGGACTTTGTGCGCCATTGGTGGCTCAGCGGAGCGCGGTGTTGATGAGCCCCATGTCATTTTTGGTCCGCCCGGCACGTTGGATCCACATGCTCGCCACCACCGGTCCGTGCCTCTCCGCCGCACCGAACTTCGCCTTCGAACTGTCCGTGCGCAGAACATCCGACGACGACATGGCCGGACTTGACCTCGGCAACGTGCAACGCATCGTCAGTGGCAGCGAACGCATCCATGTCGCGACCGTGAAGCGTTTCACCGAGCGTTTCGCTCCCTACAATCTGAGCGCCACGGCAATCCGTCCGTCTTACGGGCTCGCGGAAGCAACGCTTTATGTGGCAGCTCCCGAACCCGGCACCGCGCTCAAGACGGTCCGTTTCGACTATGAACACCTGACTGCCGGTCGAGCCAAGACCTGCGGAACCGACGGGACGCTCGGAACCGAACTCATCGGCTACGGTGCGCCCGACCCCACATCGGTGCGAATCGTCCACCCCGAGACCATGGTGGAGAACCCCGAGGGGACCGTGGGCGAGATCTGGGTGCAGGGCGACCACGTGACGACGGGATATTGGCGCAAGCCGGAACAAACCGAGCGCGTATTCAACGCCAGGCTGGCCGATCCCGCTCCGGTAGCCGCCGAGGGGCCGTGGCTGCGGACGGGCGATCTGGGCGTCATCTCCGACGGCGAACTGTTCATCATGGGCCGCATCAAAGACCTGCTCATCGTCGACGGGCGCAACCACTACCCCGACGACATCGAGGCGACAATCCAGGAAATCACCGGCGGCCGGGTCGCGGCGATATCGGTGCCCGACGACATCACCGAGCAACTCGTGGCCATCATCGAACTCAAGGGCAAAGCAACGTCCGAGAAAGAGGGACTGGTGCGGCTTCGCTCGGTGAAGCGCAAAGTCACGTCGGCGATCTCGAAGTCGCACAGTCTGCGAGTCTCCGATCTTGTTCTGGTGTCACCCGGTTCGATACCGATCACCACGAGCGGCAAAGTCCAGCGCTCGGCCTGCGTCGAGCGCTATCAAACTGACGGATTCAAACGGCTGGACGTGACCGTATGACCTCGTCGAGCATCAGTGGTGAAGCCGACCTGCGCCACTGGCTCGTCGACTACTTGGTGACCAACATCGGCTGCACGCCGGACGAGGTTGACCCTGATCTGTCGCTGGCCGACCTTGGCGTGAGCTCTCGCGAGTCGGTCGTGCTGTCCGGTGAATTGTCAGAGTTGTTGGGAAAGCCGGTGTCCCCGATCGAATTCTGGGAACACCCGACGATCAACGCCCTGGCCGCATACCTCATCGCGCCCGAACCCGACCCCGAATCCGACGCGGGGCTCAAGCGCCCGGCTCGCAGCTCGCTGGACGAGCCGATCGCTGTCGTCGGGCTGGGATGCCGCTTCCCCGGCGGGATATCGGGACCGGACGCGTTGTGGGAGTTGATGATTGAGCGCGGTTGCACGATCGGGGAGGTGCCGCCCGAGCGGTGGCAGCCGTTCGAGAATGGCTCACCCGAGGTAGCCGCGGCGTTGGCCCGCACGACGCGATGGGGCTCATTCCTGCCCGACATCGACGCCTTCGACGCCGAATTCTTCGAGATTTCCCCCAGCGAAGCCGACAAGATGGACCCGCAACAGCGCCTGCTGCTCGAGGTGGCCTGGGAAGCGCTGGAGCACGCCGGAATACCGCCCACCTCGCTGCGCCGTTCGCAGACGGGGGTATTCGCCGGGGCATGCCTGAGTGAATACGGCGTTATCGCCTCCAACGATCTCTGCCAGGTCGACGGATGGAACAACACCGGCGGCGCGATGAGTATCATCGCCAACCGTCTCTCGTATTTCCTTGATCTGCGCGGCCCATCGGTCGCGGTGGACACCGCCTGCTCGTCGTCGTTGGTGGCCATCCACCTGGCGTGCCAGAGCCTGCGAACCGAGGATTCCCATCTGGCCATCGCCGCTGGCGTGAACGTGCTGTTGACCCCGGCGGTATTTCGCGGTTTCGACCAAGTCGGCGCGCTATCGCCCACCGGTAAGTGCCGCGCGTTCGACGCGGCGGCGGACGGGTTTGTGCGTGGTGAGGGTGCCGGGGTGGTGGTGCTCAAGCGGTTGACCGACGCGCAGCGCGACGGCGATCGGGTGCTGGCGGTGATCTGCGGCTCGGCGGTCAACCAGGATGGCCGCTCCAACGGGTTGATGGCTCCCAACCCGGCAGCCCAGATGGCGGTGCTGCGTGCCGCCTACACCAACGCGGGAATGCAGCCCGGCATGGTCGACTACGTCGAAACTCACGGCACTGGAACGTTGTTGGGCGATCCGATCGAAGCGCGCGCCCTGGGCACGGTGCTGGGTCGTGGCCGTCCCGAGGATTCCCCGCTGCTGATCGGCGCGCTGAAGACGAACCTGGGTCATACCGAGGCGGCGGCCGGGATCGCCGGCTTTATCAAGGCCGTGATGGCGGTTGAGCGCGGTGAGATTCCGCCCAATCAACGCTTCGAAAGCCCGAATCCGCATATCCCCTTTGACAACTTACGGATGAAAGTTGTTGACACACAAATTCCTTGGCCCGATACGGGACGTCCGCGCCGGGCCGGGGTGTCGTCGTTCGGATTCGGCGGCACGAACGCGCACGTGGTGATCGAGCAGGGCCAAGAACTCGCACCGGTTACCGGCGACAGCCCGGACACCGAGGTGTCGACGTTGGTGGTGTCGGGCAAGACGGCGGCGCGGGTGGCGGTGACGGCGTCGGTGTTGGCCGACTGGATGCAGGGCGCCGGGTCGCAGGTGGCGTTGGCCGATGTGGCCCACACCGTCAATCATCACCGGGCCCGTCAGGCCAAGTTCGCCACCGTGGTGGCCCGTGATCGTGCCCACGCCGTGGACGGTCTGCGCGCCGTGGCCGCCGGTCAGCACGCCCCGGGCGTGGTCGGCCCGCACGAGGGTGCCGGTGGGCCGGGCACGGTGTTCGTGTATTCCGGTCGCGGCTCGCAATGGGCCGGCATGGGTCAACGATTGCTGGCTGATGAGCCGGCGTTCGCGGCCGCGGTCGCCGAGCTGGAGCCGACTTTCGTTGCCGAGGCCGGGTTCTCGCTGCACGAGGTGATCGCCGGCGGCAAGACGCTGGAGGGCATCGAACAGATCCAGCTCGGCCTGATCGGCATGCAACTGGCCCTGACCGAACTGTGGCGCTCCTATGGCGTCACCCCGGACCTGGTGATCGGGCACTCGATGGGTGAGGTTGCCGCGGCCGTGGTCGCCGGCGCGCTGACGCCGGCCGAGGGGTTGCGGGTCACCGCCACCCGCTCGCGGCTGATGGCACCCTTGTCGGGTCAGGGCGGCATGGCCCTCCTGGAACTTGATGTGGCCGCGACCGAGGCGCTGATCGCCGATCACCCGCAGGTGACGTTGGGTATCTACAACTCCCCGCGCCAAACCGTGATCTCTGGGCCCACCGACCAGATCGAGGCCCTCATCGAGAAGGTGCGCGGCCAGAACCGGTTCGCCAGCCGGGTCAATATCGAGGTAGCCCCGCACAATCCGGCCATGGACGCCCTGCGACCCGCCATGCGCGCCGAGCTGGCCGACCTGGCCCCGCGGCCACCGTCGATCCCGATCCTGTCCACCACCTACGAAAACCTGCAAGCCCCAGCGACATTCGACGCCGAACACTGGGCCACCAACATGCGCAACCCGGTCCGCTTCCAACAAGCCATCACCAAAGCAGCAACCGACCACCACACCTTCATCGAAATCAGCGCCCACCCACTGCTCACCCAAGCCGTCCTGGAAACCCTGCACAGCGCCCAGCACGGAAGTAAGTACGCCTGCGTCGGGACGCTGCAACGTGATAGCGACGACGCCATCACCTTCCGCACCAACCTGAACAGGGTGCGCACCACCCATCCGCCGCAGACTCCGCATCCGCCGGAACCGCACCCGCAAATCCCCACCACCCCCTGGCACCACACCCACCACTGGATCCCCGTCACGACGGTGGCGGCGCTGACGCCAAAGGCGGTGCACCACAACGGCTTACCGGCCCCAGTCGCGGCGCCGTCCGACTATCTGGGCGGCGCACTCGACTCCTGGTGCTACCAGATGGCGTGGCCGTCCACCCCGCTGACCGGTGCAGCACTTGCCGGCACCGGCCGCTGGCTGGTGCTGTCCGATGCCGAGCTGGGCGAAGAACTCGCCCGGATCGCGGGGTCGCAATGCCACGTCGACGTCGCGCAGTCCTCGGTGCTCGATGACGAGGCGGCATTAGGCGCGGCGCTGCGTGGTGTCGACCATGTGGTCTACGCGCCACCGGCGGGCAGGTCCGTCGATGCGGGTATCGCTTACCAGCTGTTCGGGCAGGTTCGCCGCTTGGTTGCCGCGATGGCTGCCGACACCTCGGCGGCCAAGTTGTTCATCGTGACCCGCAACGCCCAACCCATCGCGGAAGGCGATCACGCCAACCCCGCCCACGGGGCGCTCTGGGGCCTGGGACGCACCCTAGCGCTCGAGCACCCCGAAATCTGGGGCGGCATCATCGATCTGGACGGATCGGTGCCCGCCGAACTGGCGGCGCCCCAGGTGCTGGGTGAAGTCAACGCCGGCGACGCCGAAGATCAGGTCGTCTACCGGTGGGGCGTGCGTCATGCGCCCCGGCTGCAACGGCGTGCGGTGCCGGCACAGTCGCCGGTGACGCTGGACGCCAATACCTGTCAGCTCGTCGTCGGCGCGACCGGCAACATCGGTCCGCACCTGATCCGCCAGCTCGCGCGGATGGGCGCGAAGACCATCGTCGCCGTCTCGCGTAACCCCGGCCAGCGGCTGCACGAACTCGCGGAGAGCCTTGCATTGCAAGGAATTACTCTCGTCACCGTCGCCGCAGACGCCACCGACGAGACCGCGATGAGCGCGCTGTTCGACCGGTTCGGCGCCGACTTGCCGCCGCTGGAAGGCATCTATCTGGCGGCCTTCGCCGGCGGCCCGGTGCTGCTCAGCGAGATGACCGACGACGACGTGACGGCGATGTTCGCGCCCAAACTGGATGCCGCCGCGGTGCTGCACCGGCTGTCGCTGAAAACGCCGGTGCGCCACTTCGTCCTGTTCTCCTCGATCTCCGGCCTGACCGGCTCACGCTGGCTGGCCCACTACACCGCCACCAGCGGCTTCCTCGACGCGCTGGCCTACGCGCGTCGCGTGATGGGGCTATCGGCCACGACGGTCAACTGGGGATTGTGGAAATCGCTGGCCGACACCGAAAACAACGCCACCCAGGTCAGCGTGGGCTCCGGCCTGCTGCCCATGCAAGACGACGTCGCCATCGGTGCGCTGCCAATCGTGATGAGCCCGGCCGCCGGGGTGCATTCCGTGGTCGTCGACGCGGATTGGCCGCTGCTGGCGGACGCCTACCGGACCCGCGGATCGCTGCGCATCGTCGACGACTTGCTGGACGACGCTCCGGCCGCATCCCTGGTTCCGGCACGGGATTGGTCAAACCTGTCGCCGGCGCAGATCCGCACCGAGTTGGAAAGCGGCCTGCGCGACATCGTCGCCCGCGAACTGCGGATCCCCGACTCGGAGCTGGAAGCCGATCGTCCGCTGGCCGAACTGGGTCTCAACTCCCTGATGGCCATGGCGATTCGACGCGAAGCCGAGATCCTGGCGGGCATCGAATTGTCCGCGACCATGCTGTTCAACCACCCAACCGTCGCAGCCCTGGCTGACTACCTTGCGAAAGCGGTTACGCCGCAGGCGGATTCAGGAAATGATCAGATCGCGGAGCTGTCGGCTTCAGCAGGAAGCACCTTGGACAGTTTGTTCGACCGCATCGAGTCATCACCTGTGGCCGCCGAGGAGCCCGCGTAATGCCAAGTGTGTTCAGCCGCATCCTTGGTATGACGGCGCAGCAGCGCACGGCCTTGTCCGAAGAATTCGCCCGGGCCGCGCGCACCGCCATGACCGAGCCGGTCGCGGTGGTGGGGATGGGATGCCGCTTTCCCGGAAATGTGACTGACCCGGAGAGCTTCTGGGAGCTCATGGTCGAGGGCCGCAACGCCATCTCCGATATTCCGCCGGACCGGTGGGACGCCGAGGCCTTCTACGACGCCGACCCGTTGACGCCGGGACACATGACGACGAAGTGGGGCGGCTTCGTCCCCGACATCGCGGGATTCGACGCCGAGTTCTTCGGGATCACCCCCCGCGAAGCCGCGTCGATGGACCCGCAGCAGCGGATGCTGCTCGAGGTCGCCTGGGAAGCCCTCGAACATGCCGGCATCCCAACGGATTCGCTGGCCGGCAGCCGAACCGGCGTCATGGTTGGCGCCTACTTCAACGAGTACCAGTCCATGGTGGCAAGCAGTCCGGAAAGGGTGGACGCCTACACCGGAACCGGCAACTCGCACAGCATCACCGCGGGCCGGATCTCCTATCTGTTGGGGCTGCGTGGTCCGGCCGTGGCCGTCGATACCGCGTGCTCTTCCTCGTTGTCGGCGATCCACCTGGCCTGCCAGAGCTTGCGGTCACGAGAGACCGACCTGGCGTTGGCCGGTGGCGTCAGCGTGACGCTGCGCCCCGAGACCCAAATAGCCATCTCGGCGTGGGGGCTGCTCTCTCCGCATGGCCGGTGTGCCACCTTCGATGCGACGGCGGACGGGTTTGTGCGTGGTGAGGGCGCCGGTGTGGTGGTGCTCAAGCGGTTGACCGACGCGGTCCGTGACGGCGATCGGGTACTGGCGGTGGTTCGCGGTTCGGCTGTCAACCAGGATGGCCGCTCCAACGGCATCACCGCGCCGAACACCGCGGCCCAATGTGATGTGATCGCCGATGCGTTGCGCTCCGCCGATGTCGCGCCGGAAAGCGTGCACTACGTCGAAAGCCACGGCACCGGAACGTTATTGGGTGATCCGATCGAGTTCGAGGCGCTGGCCGCAACCTATGGCCGCGGTGACGGCAAGTGCGCGCTGGGAGCGGTGAAGACCAACATCGGTCACCTCGAGGCGGCGTCGGGAGTAGCCGGGTTCATCAAGGCGGTGCTCGCGGTGCAGCGCGGCCAGATTCCACCGAACCTGCACTTTTCGCAGTGGAATCCGGCCATCGACGCGGCGCCGACACGTCTGTTCGTACCGGTCGAAAACATCGCGTGGCCATCGGATTCCGGTCCGCGCCGGGCCGCGGTGTCCTCCTTCGGCCTGGGCGGCACCAACGCCCACGCGATCGTCGAGGAGGGTCCAGAACTCGTGCCGGTTACCGACGGCAGCCCGGACACCGAGGTGTCGACGTTGGTGGTGTCGGGCAAGACGGCGGCGCGGGTGGCGGTGACGGCGTCGGTGTTGGCCGACTGGATGCAGGGCGCCGGGTCGCAGGTGGCGTTGGCCGATGTGGCCCACACCGTCAATCATCACCGGGCCCGTCAGGCCAAGTTCGCCACCGTGGTGGCCCGTGATCGTGCCCACGCGGTCGAGGGTCTGCGCGCCGTGGCCGCCGGTCAGCACGCCCCGGGCGTGGTCGGCCCGCACGAGGGTGCCGGTGGGCCGGGCACGGTGTTCGTGTATTCCGGTCGCGGCTCGCAATGGGCCGGCATGGGTCAGACGATTGCTGGCTGATGAGCCGGCGTTCGCGGCCGCGGTCGCCGAGCTGGAGCCGACTTTCGTTGCCGAGGCCGGGTTCTCGCTGCACGAGGTGATCGCCGGCGGCAAGACGCTGGAGGGCATCGAACAGATCCAGCTCGGCCTGATCGGCATGCAGCTGGCCCTGACCGAACTGTGGCGCTCCTATGGCGTCACCCCGGACCTGGTGATCGGGCACTCGATGGGCGAGGTTGCCGCGGCCGTGGTCGCCGGCGCGCTGACGCCGGCCGAGGGGTTGCGGGTCACCGCCACCCGCTCGCGGCTGATGGCACCGCTTGTCGGGTCAGGGCGGCATGGCCCTGCTCGGACTTGATGTGGCCGCGACCGAGGCGCTGATCGCCGATCACCCGCAGGTCACGTTGGGCATCTACAACTCCCCGCGCCAAACCGTGATCTCGGGGCCCACCGACCAGATCGAGGCGCTGATCGAGATGGTGCGCGGCCAGAACCGGTTCGCCAGCCGGGTCAATATCGAAGTGGCCCCGCACAATCCGGCCATGGACGCCCTGCGACCCGCCATGCGCGCCGAGCTGGCCGACCTGGCCCCGCGGCCACCGTCGATCCCGATCCTGTCCACCACCTACGAAAACCTGCAAGCCCCAGCGACATTCGACGCCGAACACTGGGCCACCAACATGCGCAACCCGGTCCGCTTCCAACAAGCCATCACCAAAGCAGCAACCGACCACCACACCTTCATCGAAATCAGCGCCCACCCACTGCTCACCCAAGCCATCACCGACACGCTGGAAGACGCGCACCGCGAGCGGAAATTCACCAGTATTGGCACGTTGCAGCGTGACTGCCGATGACACCGTCACCTTCCGCACCAACCTCTATCTGACCGACAGTGCGAACGCGCCGCAGACTCCGCATCCGCCCGAACCGCACCCGCAGATCCCCGCCACCCCCTGGCACCACACCCAGCACTGGTTCACCGCCGCCGAAACCCGGACACCGACACCGCAACGCAACGGCGCTGCGCAGCAGACCCATTCGTCACCGGGAATCGGCGGCCCGCTCGACGAGTGGTCGCATCAGGTCGTGTGGGAAGCAACGCCGCTCCCCGACGCCCAGACCACGGTCGCCGGCCGGTGGCTGGTTGTCGGCGACGCGGCCCTGGCCGCCGAGCTGGGTTGCCTGACCGACGTGCGAGCCGCGGACGCCGAGCCGGCCGCGTTGGGCGGGGCGCTCGGCGATGTCGACCACGTGCTCTACGCACCTCCGATCCCGGCCGATCCGCTCGATGTCGGAACGGCCTACCAGCTCTTCCATCAAGTCCGCCGGCTTGCCTCGGCGATGGCGGCCAGCAGTTCGCCGGCCAAGCTGTTCCTGGTGACCCGCAACGCTCAACCCCTTGGCGAAGGCGATCGCGCCAACCCCAGCCACGGGGCGCTGTGGGGCCTGGGACGCACGCTGGCGCTTGAGCACCCCGAAATCTGGGGCGGGGTCGTCGATTTCGACAGCTCGGTACCCGTTCAGCTGCGGGCACGGCAGGTGCTCGCCGAGGCGGGCAGCACCGATCGCGAGGACCAGGTCGTCTATCGGTCCGGACGACGGCACGTGCCGCGGCTGCGCAAGCGTGCGCTACCGGCCGACGCGGTCACGCTGGATCCCGACGCCGCGCAGCTCGTCATCGGCGCGACCGGCAACATCGGGCCGCACCTGATCCGCCAACTCGCGCGAATGGGCGCGGGGACCATCGTCGCGGTCTCGCGCAACCCCGGCCAGCGGCTGCATGAACTCGCGGAAAGCCTTGCATTGCAAGGAATCACCCTCACCACCGTCGCGGCGGATGCCACCGACGAGACGGCGATGAGCGCGCTGTTCGACCGGTTCGGCGCCGACCTACCTCCGCTGGAGGGCATCTATCTGGCGGCCTTCGCCGGTCAGCCGGTCCTGCTCAGCGAGATGACGAACGACGACGTGACGGCGATGTTCGCGCCCAAGCTGGACGCCGCCGCGGTGCTGCACCGGCTGTCGCTGGAAAAGCCGGTGCGCCATTTCGTGCTGTTCTCCTCCATCTCCGGCCTGACCGGGTCACGCTGGCTGGCCCACTACACCGCCACCAGCGGTTACCTGGACGCGCTGGCCTATGCGCGTCGCGTGATGGGGCTGTCGGCCACCACCGTCAACTGGGGATTGTGGAAATCGCTGGCCGACGCCGAACACGATTTCAGCCAGGTCAGCATGGGCTCCGGGCTGCTGCCCATGGACGACGAGATCGCCATCGGCGGGCTTGCACGGGCGATGAGCCCGGCTGCCGGGGTGCATTCCGTGGTCGTCGAAGCGGATTGGCCGCTGCTGGCGGCCGCCTACCGGACCCGTGGATCGCTGCGCATCGTCGACGATCTGTTGCCGATCCCCGGTGAGACGGCAATGCCGGAAAGCGAATTCCGCATCGCCCTGGGCAAGTGCCAGCCGGAACGGCGCCACGACATGTTGCTCGACCGTGTCGCCCGGCTGGCGGCCAATGTGATGGGCCTGCCGCCCACGGAGTCGCTGGATCCCTCGACCGGTTTCTTCCAGCTCGGCATGGATTCGCTGATGAGCGTGACCCTGCAGCGGACATTGTCCGACACCCTCGGTGAATTCCTGCCGGCCTCCGTGGTTTTCGACTACCCCACCGTGTACAGCCTCACCGACTATCTGACCACGGTGCTGCCCGAGCTCGGCGAGGCCGACGAGCAGCCGGACGCGGATGCCTACGACGAATTCAGCGAAGCCGAGTTGTTGGAACAACTTTCGGAAAGACTAAGAGGGACTTGATGGCCACCCCGACAGCAGATCGCCGGGCGATCATTGCCGAAGCGCTGCACAAGATCGACGATCTGTCCGCTCGTCTGGAGATCGCCGAAAAGGCGGGCACCGAGCCGATCGCGGTTGTCGGGATGGGTTGCCGGTTCCCCGGTGGGGTAGACAACCCGGAACAGTTCTGGGACTTGTTGCGCGACGGGCGAAGCGGCATCGTGCGGGTTCCGGCGCAGCGGTGGGACGCCGACGCTCTTTTCACCGAGGACCACACGGTTCCCGGCACGATCTGCAACCGCGAAGGCGGCTTCCTTTCCAACTGGGAGCCGGACGAGTTCGACGCGGAGTTCTTCTCCATTACCCCGCGCGAGGCGGCGGCGATGGACCCGCAGCAGCGGTTGTTCCTCGAGGTCGCCTTTGAAGCGCTGGAGAACGCCGGCATCCCGCCGCATACCATTCGCGGCACCCAGACCTCGGTTTTCGTTGGTGTCACCGCCTACGACTACATGCTGAAGATGTCCGGCACGGTGCGGCCCGAAGACCTCGACGCCTACGTACTCACCGGCAACTCAGCCAATTTCGCGGCCGGCCGGATGGCCTACCTGCTCGGGGCCCGCGGTCCCGCGGTGGTGCTGGACACGGCGTGCTCGTCGTCGCTGGTGGCGATCCACCTTGCCTGCCAGAGCCTGCGCTGGCGCGAAAGCGACACGGCGCTGGTCGGTGGGACCAACCTGCTGCTCACGCCGGGAACCAGCATCGCCTGCTCGCGGTGGGGGATGCTGTCGCCGGAGGGCCAGTGCAAAACATTCGACGCGGGCGCCGACGGGTACGTCCGCAGCGAGGGCGCCGGAGTGGTGGTGCTCAAGCGACTCTCGGACGCGCAACGGGACGGCGACCGCATCCTCGCCGTGGTGCGCGGTTCGGCGGTCAACCAGGACGGCGCCAGCAGTGGGGTGACCGTTCCGAACGGCCCGGCGCAGCAGGCGCTGCTTCACCAGGCGCTGACGTCGGCCAAGTTGACGCCGGCCGACATCGACTACATCGAGGCGCACGGTACCGGCACTCCGCTCGGCGACCCGATCGAACTGGATTCACTGAGTAAGGTTTTCGCCGACCGGGAGGATCGAGCTCCACTGGTGCTGGGAGCGGTCAAGACCAATCTCGGTCACCTGGAGGCCGCGGCCGGCATAGCGGGGTTTATGAAGACCGTGCTGGCCGTCGGGCACGGCCGCATTCCCCGTAACCTCAATTTCCGCGAGCTGACACCGCACGCCAGTGAAGGCGTGTCGCGACTGAGGATCGCCACCGAGGACATGGAATGGCCGGCCACCGGGCAACCGCGCCGGGCCGGGGTGTCGTCGTTCGGCGTAAGCGGGACGAATGCGCACATCGTGATCGAGCAGGCAGCGGAGCCGGTGGCTGATCTGGTTTCGGCGCCGAACGGCCCCCGGCCGGCGATAACCACGTTGTTGTTGTCGGGCAAGACCAAGCAGCGGGTCGCCGCGACGGCGTCGGTGCTGGCCGACTGGATGGCAGGCCCGGGTGCCGACGTGGCGCTGGCCGATGTCGCACACACCCTCAACCATCACCGGGCGCGGCAGACCAAGTTCGCCACGGTGGTCGCGGCCGACCGCGACCAGGCCGTCGCGGGGTTGCGCGCGCTGGGCGCCGGCGAACCCGCGCCTACAGTGGTGGACTGCCACGAAGGGTCGATCGGGCCGGGCACGGTATTCGTCTATTCGGGCCGTGGATCGCAGTGGCCCGGTATGGGCCGCCGGCTGCTGGCCGACGAGCCTGCGTTCGCCGCCGCGGTCGCCGAGCTGGAGCCGACATTTGTTGCCGAGGCCGGCTTTTCGCTGCACGACGTGATCGCTACCGGCAAGCCGCTCGAGGGCATCGAACAGATTCAGCTCGGCCTGATCGGCATGCAGCTCGCACTCACCGCGCTGTGGCGTTCCTACGGCGTGACCCCGGATCTGGTGCTCGGGCACTCGATGGGCGAAGTTGCCGCGGCGGTGGTCGCGGGCGCGCTGACCCCGGCCGAGGGGTTGCGGGTGACCGCGACCCGATCGCGGCTGATGGCACCGTTGTCCGGGCAAGGCACCATGGCGATGCTCGAGCTCGATGCCGACGCCACCGAGGCGCTGATCGCCGAGCATCCACAGGTCACGGTGGGGATCTACGCCTCCCCACGCCAGACGGTCATCTCCGGGCCCACCGCGCAGATCGACGAGGTGATCGCGAAGGTGCGCGCGCAGGGCCAGTTCGCCGGCAAGGTCAACATCGAAGTGGCCCCGCACAACCCGGCCATGGACGCACTACAGCCCGCGATGCGCGCCGAGCTGGCCGGTCTCACCCCACAACCGCCGACCATTCCGATCATCTCGACCACCTACGAAAACCTGCAAGCCCCAGCGGCGTTCGATGCCGAACACTGGGCCACCAACATGCGCAACCCGGTGCGCTTCCAACAGGCCATCACCGCCGCAGCGGCAGACCACCACACCTTCATCGAGGTCAGTGCCCACCCGTTGTTGACGCATGCCATCAACGAAACCCTCGCCGCCCGTGAAAACAACGGCAGTGCGGACTATTTGAATCTCGGTACCCTGCAACGGGATACGCACGATACCCTGACCTTCCACACCAACCTCAACACCACGCACACCAGTCTCCCGCCGCAGACCCCGCACGTGTGCGAACCGCACCCGGTGCTGCCCACCACACCGTGGCAGCACACCCGGCACTGGATCGCTCCCACGATCGCCGCCCACCACACGGCAGACACCCACCCGCTGCTCGGCATCGGCGTCACCGACCCCACCACCGGCACCCGGATCTGGGAATGCGAGCTGCGCCCGGATCTGCTGTGGCTCGGCGACCACGTGATCGACGACCTCTGCGTGCTGCCCGGATCGGCCTACGCCGAAGTCGCCCTGGCCGCGGCGACGGACGCATTTGCTGATGCGGAAGGCTCAGCGGGCTGGATGATCCGCGAGCTCAGCCTGCACCAGATGCTGCATGTCACCGACGACACCATGCTGGTCACCACACTGACCGGAGACGAGCAGACGTGCCGGATCGAAATGCGCACGCAGAACCCCACTTCGGGGTGGATCAAACACGCGACCGCCACACTTGCCCGCGAGACCGTGTCCGCTGACGAGGCGCTGCGGCCGGCGCTCGACGAGGTGGCCGACGAACTCAAACCCGACGACCTCTACCAGCGGCTGCGGGGCGCGGGGCAGCAACACGGACCGGCCTTCCGCGGAATCGTCGGGCTCGCCGTCGCGACGTCCGGTGCCGCCCGCGCCGACGTGCGGTTGCCCGCGACGGCCAAAACCGGCTCCCGCAGCTTCGGCCTGCACCCGGTGATGATGGACATCGCCGTGCAGGCCCTCGGCGCCACCCGGATCGCAACCGACCTGGCCGGGGGGCAGTCGGCCCGCCAGACCCTGGTGCTGCCAATACGTTTCGCGGGCGTTCATGTTTACGGCGACATCACCGGCGGCGTCTGCTCGATAGGCTCACTGGCCGCCACCGATAGCCCCGACCGGCTCCGCGGTCACGTCACGCTGACCGACCCGGACGGCCGGCCGCTGCTCGTCATCGACGAAGTGGAGATGGCGGTACTCGGGTCAACCAGCGGCGCAACCGAACTCAGCAGTCAGCTGTACACGGTGGCGTGGGAACCCGCACCCCTGGACAAACCCGCGGGCAAGCTCGGTGGCTTGTTGCTGATCGGCGATGACCCGCTGCTACCCGCACTGCGGTCATCGCTGCGCGACGGTGTCGCCGAGATCGACCTGGTGTCGGCCACCGACGCCGCAAGCCTGCACGCGGCGATCACCCGAAACCCATGGGAGAGCATCGTCGTGGTCTGCCCGCCGCGCAGCGTCGACGACGCGCGCGACGACCAGGCACAGCTGGAGCTGGCGCAGGCCCGCACGCTGCTGATCGCCGACATCGCCAAGACGGTGACGCGCATGGGGGCTCGCAACAGCCCCCGGCTGTGGATCGTCACCCGCGGCGCCCAACAGGTCGATCCAGGCGACCAAGTCACCCTGGCGCAGACCCAACTTCGGGGCATCGCCCGGGTGCTGACGTTCGAGCATCCGGAACTGCGGACCACGATCGTCGATATCGACGCCGACGGATCCGGCACGCTGGCCGCGCTGACCGAGGAGCTGCTCGCCGGTGCGGACCTCGACGAGATAGCGCTGCGCGACCAGCACCGCTATGTCAACCGGCTGGTGCCCGCGCCCGTCGACGCGACCGGTGCTCTTGCCGCCGAATCCCGTCGCACCGTGGTGAGCCTGGACGGCGGGGCCGCCGTGCGGCTGCAGATCGACCAGCCTGGGCGGCTGGATGAGCTGAACGTGCATGCAGTCAAGCGGATCCCGCCTTCCGCGGGCCAGGTGGAAGTTCGCGTCGTCGCCGCGGGCCTCAACTTCAGCGACGTGCTCAAGGCGATGGGCGTGTATCCCGGACTCGACGGTGCCCCTCCGGTGATCGGCGGCGAGTGTGTTGGTTTGGTGACGGCGGTCGGCCCAGACGTCGACGTCGTCGAGGTCGGCCAGCGCGTCATCGCGTTCGGCCCCGGCACCTTCGCCTCATACATGACGACGCTGGCCGATCTGGTGGCCCCGGTCCCCGATGCGCTGCCGGACGCCGAGGCGGCCGCATTCGGCATCGCGTATCTGACCGCGTGGCACTCATTGTGCGAGGTCGGCCGGTTGGCGCCCGGCGAGCGGGTGCTGATCCATTCCGCCACCGGCGGTGTCGGGCTGGCCGCGGTGTCGATCGCCAAGATGATCGGGGCCCGCATCTATACGACGGCCGGCTCGGATGCCAAGCGCGAAATGCTGGCCGGACTCGGCGTCGAGTATGTCGGCAACTCCCGAGACGTGGAATTCGCCGACGAGATCCTCGACATCACCGACGGTTACGGTGTGGATGTCATTCTCAATTCGCTTCCGGGCGAAGCGATTCACCGCGGTGTGCAGATACTGGCCCCCTGCGGGCGGTTCATCGAGCTGGGCAAGAAGGACGTCCACGCCGACGCCAGCCTGGGATTGGCCGCACTGGCGAAGAGCGCGTCGTTCGCGGTCGTCGACCTCGACCTTAATTTGAAGCTGCAACCGGCGCGGTATCGCGAAATGCTCGGGCACATCCTGGCGCACGTAGCCGACGGTAAGCTGCAGGTACTCCCGGTCACCGAGTTCAGCCTTCCCGATGCGGCCGACGCGTTCCGGCTGATGGCCTCCGGACGGCACACCGGCAAGATCGTCGTGTCGATACCTGCCGGCGGTGACATCGAAGCGGTCGCGGCACCGCCGCCGCAACCATTGGTCAGCGCCGACGGCGGCTACGTCATCGTCGGAGGCATGGGTGGTCTTGGCTTCGTCGTCGCGCAGTGGCTGGTCGATCAGGGCGCGGGATTGGTTGTGCTCAATGGGCGTTCGGCTCCCAGCGACGAAACTCGGTCAGCGATCGCTGAATTGAACGCCGCGGGTGGCCGCATCGAGGTGGTCACCGGCGACATCGCCGACGCCGACACGGCCGGCCGGCTGGTGCGGGCGGTCGAAGACGCCGGGTTCCGGGTGGCCGGAGTCCTGCACAGCGCAATGGTTCTCGAAGACGAGATCGTGCTGAACATCACGGATGCCGCCGCGCGGCGGGTGTTCACCCCGAAAGTCGCCGGCAGCTGGCGCCTGCACCAGGCCACCGCGCATTTGGACGTCGATTGGTGGCTGACGTTCTCCTCGGTAGCATCCCTGCTCGGCGCGCCCGGCCAGGGCACCTACGCCGCGGCGAACTCGTGGGTCGACGGCCTGGTCGCCTACCGGCGCTCGCTCGGGCTTCCCGCCGTCGGGATCAACTGGGGCCCATGGGCCGAAGTCGGTCGCGCCCAGTTCTTCGCCGACCTCGGTGTCGCGATGATCACCGTCGAACAGGGGCTGGCGGCAATGCAGCTGGCACTGGCGGCCGACCGGGCACGCACCGGTGTGTTCAGCCTCGACGCACGGCAGTGGTTCCAATCCTTCCCGTCGGCGGCGGGTTCCTCGCTGTTCGCGAAGTTGCACGACCAGACCACCAGCGAGCGACGCGGCGGTGGCGCGATCCGTACCGAATTGGACGCCTGCGACGCCGCCGAGCGCCCGGCGCGCCTGGCGACCGCGATCGCCGGCGAAATCCGGGCGGTGCTGCGCTCGACCGAGCCCATCGATCCCGATCGGCCGATGGAGTCGCTTGGTCTCGACTCGCTGATGGCTCTCGAGTTGCGCAACAGGCTCGAAGCGAGCCTGGGCACCATGTTGCCGGCCGCGCTGGTCTGGGCCTACCCGACCATCACCGATCTCGCCGGCGCACTGTGCGAACGCCTCGGCTACGAGTCGATGGCCGAAGCCGAACCGACGCCGGATGCCGAATCCGAGCTGTCGGCTGAAGAAATGGAATTGCTGTCCGACCTCGTTGCGGCCAGCGAGCTGGAGACGGCAACCGGGGGCAGTGAGTAAATGACCAGTCTTGCCGAGCGCGCGGCGCAGATGTCACCGAAGGCGCGCGAGGTCCTCGCACGCGAACTTGTGCGCGCGGGGACGACGTTTCCCACCGATGTCGCCGAACCGGTCGCGGTGGTGGGGATCGGTTGCCGGTTACCGGGCAGTGTGACTGGGCCGGAAAGCTTTTGGCAGCTGCTGATGGACGGGCGCGACGCCGTCGACGTGGTGCCCGCCGATCGCTGGGACGCGGACGCGTTCTACGACCCCGACCCGCAGGCACCGGGGCGGATGACGACGAAATGGGGAGGCTTTGTCGATGACGTCGCCGGGTTCGACGCCGACTTCTTCGGCATCACCCCGCGCGAAGCCGAGGCGATGGACCCCCAGCAGCGGATACTGCTCGAAGTCGCCTGGGAGGCACTCGAACATGCTGGGCTGCCCACGGATTCGCTGAGCGGCACCCGAACCGCCGCGATGATGGGGTTGTCGGCGTGGGACTACACGATCGTCAACCTCGAGCGCCGCGCCGAAATCGACGCGTACATGAGCACCGGAAACCCGCACAGCGCGGCGGTGGGACGGATTTCCTATCTGCTGGGGCTGCGCGGTCCCGCGGTCGCGGTGGACACCGCGTGCTCGTCGTCGTTGGTGGCCCTGCACCTGGCCTGCCAGAGCCTGCGACTGCGCGAAAGCGACGTAGCGCTAGCGGGCGGCGTTCAACTGATGCTGTCGCCGTTCACCAGCATCGCGCTGTCCAAGTGGTCGGCCCTGTCGCCGACGGGGCGGTGCAAGACCTTTGACGCCCTGGCCGACGGGTTCGTGCGCAGCGAGGGCTGCGGCGTCGTGGTGCTCAAGCGGTTGGCCGACGCCACTCGCGACGGTGATCGCGTGCTGGCGGTGATCCGCGGTTCGGCGATCAACCAGGACGGCCGATCCAACGGCATGACCGCCCCGAATGCGGCCGCGCAGCGTGACGTGATCACCACCGCGCTACGCCTGGCCGACGCGACCGCGGACAGCGTGAACTACGTCGAGACCCACGGCACCGGAACGGTGTTGGGCGATCCAATCGAGTTCGAGGCGCTGGCGGCCACCTACGGCCTTGTAAAAGGTCAGAGCGACGGCACGTGCGCGCTCGGGTCGGTGAAGACCAACATCGGTCACCTGGAGGCCGCGGCCGGGATCACCGGGTTCATCAAGGCGACGCTGGCCGTGTCGCGCGGGCACATTCCGCCCAATTTGCACTTCACCCGGTGGAACCAGGCCATCGACCCCTCGTCGACCCGGCTGTTCGTCCCGACCGAGGCCACCGCGTGGCCGGCGGGAGTGCGCAGGGCGGCCGTGTCGTCGTTCGGCCTCAGCGGAACGAATGCGCACGTGGTCATCGAGCAAGCCCCGGATCAGGCCCCAGAGTCGGCCCCGCCGAACGCATCCGGCCCGCGGGTGTCCACGTTGGTTGTCTCCGGTAAGAGCCCGCAGCGGACCGCTTCGCTCGCCGCGGGGCTGGCCGACTGGATGCAAGGCCCCGGCGCGACGACGCCGCTGGCGGATGTCGCGCACACGCTCAACCACCACCGGGCCCGCCACGCCAAGGCCGCCGTCGTGGTCGCGCGCGACCGCGCCGACGCGGTGGCCGGGCTGCGGGCGCTGGCCGACGGCCGCCCCGTTCCCGGCGTGCTGGAGTGCCGCGACGGCTTCACCGGCCCGGGCACGGTGTTCGTCTACTCGGGTCAGGGCTCGCAATGGGTCGGCATGGGCAGGCAGTTACTGGCCGACGAGCCGGCGTTCGCCACGGCCATCGACGAGCTCGAGCCCGATTTCCTTGCCCAGGCCGGCTTTTCGCTGCGCCAGACTCTCGCCGACGGCGTCGAGGTCGTCGGCATCGACCGCATTCAGCCGGTGCTGGTCGGTATTCAGCTGGCGCTGACCGCGCTGTGGCGCTCGTACGGCGTGACGCCCGACGCCGTGGTGGGCCACTCGATGGGCGAAGTGTCGGCCGCGGTCGTCGCCGGGGCGCTGACTCCCGCCGACGGGTTGCGGGTGATCGCCACCCGCTCGCGCCTGATGGCGCAGCTGGCCGGCCAGGGCGCAATGGCCTTGCTGGAGCTCGACGCCGACGCCGCCGCGGAGCTGATCGCCGACTACCCGCAGGTGACGTTGGCCGTTCATGCCTCGCCGCGCCAATCCGTGATCGCGGGCCCACCCGAATCCGTGGACGCGGTGATCGCGGCGGTGGCCGCCCAAAACCGGCTGGCCCGCCGCATCGATGTCGACGTGGCCTCCCACCACCCGATCATCGACCCCGTGTTACCGCAATTGCGTTCCGCGCTAGGCGATCTCGCGCCGCAACCGATGACCATTCCGATGATCAGCACCACCAGCGAGCAGCCCCAAACGGTGCTGGACGCCGACTACTGGGCGGCCAACCTGCGCAACCCGGTGCGCTTCCACCAAGCCATCACCACCGCCGCCGCCCGGTACCACACCTTCATCGAGGTCAGCCCGCACCCGGTGCTCACCTATGCCATCGACGACACGCTCAGCGACTTCCAGAACCGGGCCCAGCTGATGACCGTGGGCACCCTGCAACGCGACACCGACGACACCATCGCCTTCCACACCCAACTCGCGGCGGTCGGGAAGCTCCCCCAGATCGACACCACCCGCCGGCTGGCCGACATCCCGGTGACGCCCTGGCAGCACATACCCTTCTGGGTCGCGGACCGCTCGGCGATGACGGACTCGGTCGACACGCACCCGCTGCTCGGCCTGCACGTCGAAGTTCCCTCGAGCCAGGACCACGTCTGGCAGGCCGACGTCGGCACCGACGTGTGCGGATGGCTGGCCGACCACAAGGTCTTCGGCCAAGCCATCATGCCGGCCGCCGGGTTCGCCGAAATCGCCTTGGCCGCAGCAAGTGAAGCGTTCGGCTTGCCGGTCGATACCCTGGCGATCAACCAGCTCGAGGTCGAGCAGATGCTCCCCCTCGACGGCCACACCCAGGTGACGACCCAGTTGACCCGCGGCGCGGACGACAAGACCCGCATCGAAATCTATTCCCGCACCCCCGCCGGCTGGACCCGTCACGCGACCGCCAGGGCCGCGGTGTCGTCGCCCGACGTCGCCCCCGATCGGCTGTCACCCGGCGCTCGCGACGGCCAGACCGCGGTATCGCCGGCCGATTTGTACGCCGTCCTGCGGTTGACCGGCCAGAATCACGGTCCGGCTTTCGCGGCGCTCACCCAGATCCACCGGCTGCCGGACGGTTCGGTGGAAACCGAGATCACCCTGCCCGACGGGGCGCCCAGGCATCCGGGTTACCGCATCCACCCGGTCATGCTGGATGCGGCCCTGCAGGGTCTCGCGGCGGCGATACCGGACGAGGAGGCCGCGGCTGCCACGGGTTCAGCCGAAATCAGTTACCTGCCGGTGTCTTTCGAGTCGCTACGGGTGTACGGCAATCCCGGCCGGCACGCTCGCTGCCGGGTCCGGCTGATGAACCTCGACGAGGGCGGCGCCGGAAAACTCGGCAAGATCACCTTGACCGACGACGCCGGAAACGTGACCGCCGAAATCAACGACCTCTACCTGCGCCGTGTCGAACGGCGCAGCGCGCCATTGCCGTTGGCGCAGAAGGTCTTCGACACCGCCTGGGTGGAGGCACCCATCGCGGACGCCGGCCGGGCCGATGCTCCGGGTAGTTGGCTCGTGCTCACCGATGCCGGTGCTAAGGCCGAGGAATTCGTCGAGCAATGGCGCTCACCGGCCCGCCGGGTGATCACCGCCGATCTCGGCGATGAGGCCGCCATGCTCGCCGCATTCGCGGAAACCGCAGGCGATCCCGAGCGTCCGCCCGTCGGTGTGGTCGCGTTCGTCGACGACGAGCCGAACGCGTCGGACGCCACGGGCATCACCGACGCCCGGCTCACCCGAGCCCGGGATTCGGTGTGGGCGATCTCGACGGTGGTGCGGGCGATCCTCGGCGGCTGGCACGGCCGGTCACCGCGGCTGTGGCTGGTCACGCCGGGCGGCCTCGCCGTTCACGACGAGCCGGGCCGCCCGGCGATCGGCGCGCTGCGGGGCCTGGTCCGGGTGCTGGCCTACGAACATCCCGACCTGCGCACCACGCTCGTCGACCTCGACATCGCCCGGGATCCGGTGTCCGCATTGGCTGCCGAACTCGAGTCGCAGGATGCCGCACTCAATTTCGACGACATCGTCGCCTGGCGGGGCGGACAGCGATACGTCGAGCGGTTGCGTCGAGCCCCCCTCGGCGAGCCGGTGCGCGACGCGGTCGTCGAGTCGGGCGCGTCGTACATCGTCACCGGTGGCCTAGGCGGCATCGGCCTGGTTTTCGCCCGCTGGCTGGTCGAGAGCGGCGCCGGCCGCGTGGTGCTCAACGGACGCAGCGAACCCTCCGACGAGGCGCGCAAGGTGCTGGCCGAATTGGAGAGCCGCGCCGAGGTCTCGGTGGTATGCGGCGATATCGCGTCCGCGGGCGTGGCCGAACGCCTGGTCACGGCCGCCGAGGAGCAGAATCGCCGATTGGCCGGCATCGTGCACGGAGCCGCGGTGATCGACGACAGTCTGGTGTTGTCGATGAGCAAGGAGAGCCTGGCGCGAGTGTGGGCTCCCAAAGCCGCCGGCGCGCTGCGGATGCACCAAGCCAGCGTCGGTCGTGAGCTCGACTGGTGGGTGGGCTTCTCCACCACCGCCTCGCTGCTCGGCTCGGCCGGGCAGGGCGCATACGCGTGCGCGAGCGCGTGGCTCGATGCGCTGGTGGCATGGCGCCACGCGGCCGGAATGCCTGCGGCGGTGATCAATTGGGGACCGTGGTCGGAAGTGGGTGTTGCGCAGTCACTGGTCGGCAGCCCGCTCGACCCGATCAGTCCGGCGGAGGGCATCGCGGCCATGGACGCGCTGCTGGCCACCGACCGGTGCCACACCGGTGTCACCCGGCTGCGTGCCGACCGCGCGATGGTCGCGTTCCCCGAGATCCGCAACCTCGGCTATTTCGCCAGCGTGGTCTCCGAACTCGACGTCGCCGGCGACGGCGGCGACTGGGCCGGACCCGAGGCGCTGCGCGAGCTCGACCCGGCCGAGGCGCGGGAAGTCGTGCGTGAACGGCTGTGCGGACGCATCGCGGGGGTGATGGGCTACGCCGACCGGTCGGCCGTCGACACCGGGATGCCGCTGACCGAACTCGGAATGGACTCTTTGATGGCAGTGCGGATCCGCAACACCACGCGTGCGGATTTCGGCATCGAGCCACCCGTGGCGATGATCCTGCAAGGTGCGTCGCTGCAAGACCTCACGGTTGATGTGATCCGCCAGCTCGGCCTCGCCGAGCCTGAACAAAACCTCGATCGAGGTAACGCGGTTCGCGACCGAGCACAACAGCGCGCCGCGGCGCGCCAGGGAGCCGCGACGCGGCGGAAGCGAGGACAGTAGGCATGAGCATGAACGACGAGGCTTACTCAGAGTCTTTGCCGGACACCGCAATTGCGGTGGTCGGCATGGCCGGCAGATTCCCCGGCGCCAACAGTGTGTCGGCATTCTGGGACAACCTTCGGCGCGGCGAAGAATCGATCACCACACTTTCCGAGGACGAGCTGCGGGCCGCCGGGGTCGGCGACGAGGTGCTGGCAAACCCGGCATATGTGCGGCGCGCACCGATGGTCGACGGCATCGACGAATTCGACGCCGAATTCTTCGGCTTCCCACCGCAAGTCGCCCGGATGCTGGATCCCCAGCACCGGTTGTTCCTGCAATGCGCATGGCATGCCTTCGAAGACGCCGGCTGTGACCCCGCGCTGTTCGACGGCTCCATCGGCGTCTACGGCACCTGCTCCCCCAGCGGTTATCTGCTGCACAACCTGTCGTCACACCACGGCCAAAACGCGTTCATGGGAACGGGACTCAACTTCGAGCAGTTCAACCTGTTCCTGCAGAACGACAAGGATTTCCTGGCGACGCGGGTATCCCACCAGTTCAACCTCCGCGGCCCGAGCCTGACCGTGCAGACCGCGTGCTCGTCGTCGTTGGTCGCGGTCCACCTGGCCTGCCAGAGCCTGCTGTCCGGCGAATGCGACATGGCGCTGGCCGGCGGGGTGTCGCTGTCGGTACCGCACCAGGTCGGTTACTGGACCTCGCCGGGATCGATGATGTCGGCCGTCGGCCACTGCCGGCCCTTCGACGTGCGCGCCGACGGCACGGTGTTCGGCAGCGGTGTCGCGATGGTGGCCCTCAAGCCATTGCAGGCGGCGCTGGACGCCGGGGACCGCATTCACGCCGTGATCCGCGGATCGGCGATCAACAACGACGGCTCGGCGAAAATGGGCTACGCGGCGCCGAATCCGGCCGCCCAGGCCGACGTCATCGCCGAAGCCCACGCGGTGGCGGGCATCGACGCCTCGACCGTGAGTTATATCGAGACGCACGGAACCGGCACGCCGCTGGGTGATCCGATCGAAGTCCAGGGTTTGCGCAACGCGTTCGCTGTGTCGGACACACCCCGGCCCGGACCGTGTGTCCTCGGGTCGGTCAAGTCGAACATCGGCCACCTGGAGGTGGCCGCCGGTGTCGTGGGCCTGATCAAAACGATTCTGTGCCTGACGAACAAGGCGATTCCCGCTACGCTGCACTACACCAGCCCAAACCCGGAACTGCGTCTGGACGAGACGCCGTTCACCGTGCAAAGCAGCTACGGCGCGTGGGAATGGGATGGGGTGCGCCGGGCCGGCGTCAGCTCGTTCGGGGTGGGCGGCACCAACGTGCACGTCGTCTTGGAAGAGGCACCGCCGGTCCCCGTGCAGACAAGGTCGGCCGGCCCGCAGGTGCTGCTGCTGTCGGCGCGAACCGCGGCGGCACTCGAGGAATCGCGGACCGCACTGGCCGCCGCGCTGAGCGCACCGGACGGCCCGGACCTGTCCGACGTCGCGTTCACCCTCGCCGGGCGGCGCAAACATCGGGTCACCATGGCGGCCGTGGTGCACGACCGCGAGCATGCGGCCACGGTCTTGCGGGCAGCCGAGCACGACAACGTCTTCGTCGGGGAATCCGTCGGCGACAACGTCGAATCGAACTCGGCGCACGTCGTTTTCATGTTCCCGGGGCAGGGCGCTCAGCACGTCGGGATGGCCCGCGGGCTGTACAACACCGAGCCCGTTTTCGCCGAGCACTTCGACGCCTGTGTCGCAGGATTCCGCAATGAGATGGGCATCGACCTGCACGCAGAGATATTCGGCGACGCCACAACGGATTTGGAACGCATTGACCGTTCCCAGCCCGCGCTGTTCACGGTCGAATACGCGCTGGCGCGCCTCGTCGAAACGTATGGCGTGCGCGCCGGGGCGTACATCGGCTACAGCACCGGCGAATACATCGCGGCCACCCTGGCCGGGGTGTTCGACCTCGAGACGGCGATCAAGCTGGTGGCCCTGCGTGCCCGCCTGATGCATGAGTCCCCGCCGGGCTCCATGGTGGCCGTGGCGCTGGGCCCCGACGACATCGCCGGGTACCTCACTCCCGGCGTCGAGCTGTCCGCGGTCAACGACCCGGGCAACTGCGTCGTCGCGGGCCCGAACGACGCGATCCGCGCGTTCACCCAACGGCTCCGCGAGGCCGGCATCACCGCGCGGCGGGTGCGCGCCACGCACGCATTCCATTCCAGCGCAATGGATGCCATGGCGGCGGAGTTCGGTCAGTTCCTGTCCGGCGTCAAGCTCGGCCGGCCGAACACCCCCCTGCTGTCCAACCTCACCGGAACCTGGATGACGGATGAACAGATCACCGATCCGGCCAGCTGGGCGCGCCAAATCAGCTCCACGATCCGCTTCGCCGACGAACTCGATGTGCTGCTGAGCGATCCGGACCGGATCCTCGTCGAGGTGGGCCCCGGCGGCAGCCTGACTGGTTCGGCCATGCGGCACCCGAAGTGGTCGGGCGGGCACCACGCGGTTCGGCTGATGCGACACCCGATTCAAAACGTCGATGACCGGGACACCTTCCTGCTCGGTCTCGGCCAATTGTGGTCGGCGGGTGTGCCGGTCGACTGGACACCGGCAACAGGACCCAAGCAGCACATCGTCTCCGTACCCGGCTATCCCTTTGCCCACGAACGGCATTGGGTTGACCCCAAGCCGGTTACCTGGGCCGAGCGGGTCGCCCACGAACACCTGGCGCCGGCCGCGTCCACCAACGGCGCGGCCGTCCACCCCGATGTCTCCATCAACGGGCAGTCGCAAACCGAGGCGGTGTTGCGGCAGATCTGGATGCAGTGCCTGGGTCTGAATTCCATCGGGCGCACCGACAACTTCTTCGACCTCGGCGGTGATTCCCTGATCGCGATCGGCATCGCGACCAACGCCAGCAACGCGGGTCTGGACGTCAGCCCGCAGGACCTCTACGGAAACCCGACGCTGGTGACGCTGGCGGCACACGTCGACGCGAAGTACGCGGCCGGCGGTTTGGCGAAACCCGCGGAGGCCAGCGCGCATCCGACCATTCCACCGAATGTCGCGCACTTCCTCGAAAACGGCGTGCAGGAGGCGGGACGCTGGCGGGTACCGCTGATCCTGCGCCTCGACTCGAGCGTCAGTGTTGACGATGTCCGGTCGGTGCTCACCGCGCTGACCAACCACCATGACGCATTGCGCCTGCAACTCGTCGACCGCGCCGGAGCCTGGGAGCAACACATCGCCGCGCCAGCCGAATTCGGGGCGCTGTCCTCGCGTTCGCTTCCGGACGGCCTGGAAACTGCGGGGGCATCGGAACCCGAGGCGCAACGGGCAGCGGTGCTCGACATCGCCGCCGAGCTGACTGCTCAGGGTGATCTGACCGCGCCGTTGACTGCCGTCTACGTCTCGGGTCCCCAAGGTGCGTGCTACCTGGCTCTGTCGCTGCACGAGATCGTCGCCGACACCACATCGCGGGAAATCCTGATCGCCGACATCCTCACCGCATTCACGCAACGCCTGGCGGGCGAGGACATCTCGCTGCCACCGAACACCACCTCGTGGCGGGACTGGTCGCTGCGTTCGGCGGCCCTCGCGACGCACCCGGCGGTGCTCGACACTCGCGACTTCTGGTTGGAAAGCTCGAGCAAGTCGACCCTGCGGCCGGCGAACGCGGAGGTCACCGAACCGCCGCACAGCGATGACCTCAAGAAGGTGCCGTCGGCGCTGACCGTCGAGCAGACAACGGAGGTCGACGACGCGCGCCGGGTGCTCGGATGGTCGGTCGACGAGATCCTGCTCGCCGCGCTGAGTCGAACCATCGCCGGGACAATCGGCTCCGGTGTCCTCGCCGTCGACCTGGAGGGATCCGGCCGCTCCGTGCTGCGCCCGGATGTCGACCTGCGCAGAACCGTCGGGCAGTTCACCACGATCTACCCGATCGCGCTTGGGTGTGCCACCGACACCGCAGCGACCGAACTGCTGGAGGCCGTTCGCGACACGCTCAAATCCGTTCCGCATTACGGCATCGGCTACGGGCTGCTGCGGCACCTGTATGCGCCCACCGCGCGGCTACTTTCGGCGGCGGGCTCGGCGGACGTGCATTTCCGATACGCCGGCGCGATCCCGCAGTTGCCGCCCATCGATGCGGCCGTGCAATTCGACTCCGACGCGGCTTCAATACTCGGGCCGGTGCGCGACACGATTCCGGGCCTCGGTCATGCCGTCGAGTTCCGGGCGTACCGGCACTCTGGGAAGCTGCATCTCGATTGGTGGTATGACACACGGCGGGTGCAGAGCGCGCAGGCCGAAGCGCTGGCACAGCGTTTCCCGATCGTGCTGCGCGAGTTGATCGCCGACGCCATCACCGCGGTCCCCGACGACGGCGCCTTGGGTTCGCAACCCGTGGAACTGGCCCTGGTGGACTTGTCGGCCCTGGACGCGGGTTGAGAGCAGGTTGAGTCGCGAGTGAGGGTGAACTGAGTGGTTAAGGCGCACAAGGACTTTGAGAAAGCCGTTATCGTAGACAAGGTTCGCAAGACCTTCGGCGAGTTTGTGGCCCTGCAGGAGGTCAGCTTCGAAGTCGGTCGCGGCGAGGTCCTCGGCCTGCTCGGGCCGAACGGGGCAGGCAAGACGACCCTGGTGGACATTTTGTCGACCCTGAGCCGTCCGGACAGCGGCCGCGCGGTGGTCGCGGGCTATGACGTCGTTGCCGAACCGGCCGGGGTCCGCCGGTCGATCATGCTCACCGGCCAGCAAGTGGCGATCGACGACATGCTCACCGGGAGCGAAAACCTGGTGATGTTCGGTCGGCTGTTCGGATTGAACAAGTCGGCCGCCCACACCCGCGCCAAGGAGCTCATCGACGAATTCGATCTGGCCTATGCCGCTGACCGGCGCGTGAAGACCTACTCGGGCGGGATGCGCCGGCGCATCGACATCGCCTGCGGTCTGGTGGTCCGGCCACAGGTGGCCTTCCTGGACGAGCCCACCACCGGGCTGGATCCGCGCAGCAGGCAAAGCATTTGGGACCTGGTCAGCAAGTTCAAGGGTCTAGGCATCGCCACGCTGCTGACCACGCAGTATCTTGAGGAAGCCGACGCGCTGGCCGACCGGATCGTCGTGATCGACCACGGCCGGGTCATCGCGGAGGGAACGGCCGATCAGCTCAAGGAGCGTACGGGCGGCAGCTACTGCGAGATCGTGCCGCGCAATCTCAAGGATCTGGCCGCGATCGCCGACACGCTCGGCGCTCTGGTGCCGGAGAAGATCAGGGCCGCTTTGACACCCGAATCCGACCGGATCGCGATACCGGCGCCCGATGGCGCCAACACGCTGATCGAGGCCGTCGGGCGACTCGCCGCGGCCAACATCGACGTCGCCGACGTCGCCCTGCGGCGCCCGTCACTCGACGACGTATTCCTGGCGCTGACCGACGAATCCCCCCGGCAGCGCACCCCCGTCGCGACCCAGGCCGTCGGGTGACCGCCGCAACCACCACCGAGCGCCACCCGTCACCGCTCGCACAATGGTGGGTACTCACCAAGCGCTTCATCGCGCCGACCCTGCGCAACGGTGAGCTGATCGTGACGATCGCCTCCTCGGTGGTTTTCACGGCCGGCTTCTACATCCCGTTGCACCAGGTCATGGGTACCTCCACCAAGACCCTGTGCAGCAGCTACGCGCAATACGTGATGCCGTTGATCGCCTTGCAGGCCATCACATTCGCCGCGATGTCGACGGCATTTCGGGCGGCGACGGATTCGGTTCAGGGCATCAATCGGCGGTTCAGGTCCATGCCGATGGCCCCGTTCGCGCCGGTGGGTGCCCGCATTTCGGCCGCGGTATACCGGTGCGCGATTTCGGTGGCGGTGGCGGTGGTCTGCGGCTATGTGATCGGATTCCGGTTCCACCAGCCGGCGGTGTACACCGCCGTCTTTGTGCTGCTGGTGATCGCGATCGGGTCGATATTGTCCTTCGGCGCGGACCTGGTCGGCACCGGTAGCCGAAACCCGGCGGCGATGACCCCGTTGCTGATCCTGCCGCCGTTGATCTTCGGGCTGCTGTCCACTGGAGTCCAACCGGCGCAACAGTTTCCGCACTGGATCCAGCCCATTGTTCGCAACCAGCCGGTGTCGCAGTTCGTGACCGCGCTGCGCGCCTTGGCCGGTGACGCCGCCCCGTACGGCACGCCGGTGACCTGGTCGGTGCTGGCCCCGACGGTGGTGTGGCTGGCCGGTATGACCGCGTTGCTGATACCGACGTCGGCAATCGTGTTGTCGAGGCGGGCGAAATGACGTTGGTACACGAGCCAGCCACGGATCTCGGTCCACACCACGGGCAGTACCACGAGAATTCGCTGCGGGCACTGGTGTCGCAAACCCGGGTCCAGACCCGCCGGATCCTGCTGGGGTGGGCACGCGACCTCACAACGGTGATCGAAGCGCTGGTATTGCCCATCCTTTTCCTGCTGACCTTGAACATCATTTTGGGCAACGTCATTTCACAGGTCACCGGGCACAGCGCGTTGTACGGCACCGTCCCGCTGAACGCGCTCGCCGCGACGATCAACGGCGCCGCGGTCGGGGCGATCGGCTTGATCGGTGAACGCTCCAATGGCTTGCTGCGCCGGCTCTGGGTGGTGCCCGTGCACCGCGCGTCGGGTGTGCTCTCGCGGATCGTCGCCGAAGTGGTTCGGATCATGATCACCACGCTGGTCGTGCTGGCAGTGGGAATAATGCTGGGATTCCGCTTTCACCAAGGCCTGCTCGCAAGCCTGACCTGGTTCGTCGTCCCGCTGATATTCGGACTGGCCTGCACCACGCTGATCACCGTGGTGGCGCTGTACACCGCCAACAACTTCCTCCTCGAGACCGTCACCCTCGTGCACGTCCTCTTGGTCGTGTTCTCCACCGGTTTCTTGCCGGTGGACCAATTTCCGAAGTGGATACAGCCGGTCGTCGCGCACCAGCCGATGAGCTACGCGATCGAAGCGATGCGCGGATTGTCGATGGGCGGCCCGGTGCGATCGCCGATGATCGCCACACTGCTGTGGGCCGGCGGCATCACCGCCGTATGCGTCGTGCCGGCGCTGAGGGGCTATCGACGGGCCAGCACGAGTTGAAAATGGGAGTGTGAGGAGTGTTTCCCGGTTCCGTGATCCGAAAGCTGGCGCGCAGCGAAGAAGTGTTCGCGGCCAACGAGACCTATTTCGCGTTGGCAGTGCAGATCAGTGGTCCCGTCGATATCGACGCGATGTCGGACGCGTTCGACGCGCTCCTGCAGTCCCACCCGATTTTCGCCGGCCACCTCGAGCAAGCAGATGACGGTCGCCACCAGATTGTGGCCGAAGACCTCCTGCACCCCGGGATATGGATGGTCGACGACAACACGTCCGACTCAGTGGTCGCTGGAATGCAGCTCGATCAAAGCCAATCCCTACTGAATCTACGGTTGAAACTCGACGGCGGACGAACCGAACTAACCCTGTATGCGCACCACGGCCTGGCCGACGCGCACCACGTATTCGGACTTCTTGAAGAACTTTTCTCCCGCTACACCGACGTGGTGGCCACCGGCGACCCCGGCCCGGTAACCACGCAACCCGCGCCCGAATCGCTCGAGCTGCTGCTGGAAAAGCGTGGTGTGACAAAGCAACAGCGGTCGGGGATCGAACGATTCTTCCCGGTGATGTTCGCCTACGACGTGCCTGCCGCAGATAAGCCAGACATGCTGGCTTCTAGTTCACCCCAACTTATTCCGGTCGCCCGGATCCGGCTCACCGAGCAGGAGACGGCCGACCTCGTTGAGTTCGGTCTTGCCAATCAGCTCAGCCTCAACTCGGTGGTGGCCGCGGCCATCCTGCTGACCGAGTGGGAACTCCGCAATACCCCGCACATCCCGATTCCCTACCTCTATCCGGTCGACTTGCGATACCTGCTGTCGCCCCCCATCAGTGCGACCGGCAGCACCCTGCCGATGGGGGTCGCGACCTATCTAGCTGAAATCAGGCCCGACACCGAAATCGTCGACTTGGCCCGCGGCATAGTGGACACTTTCCGCGCCGACCTGTCCGAGGGCGTGATTCAGCAATCGCCGCTGCACTTCAGCCTGCAATATCAAGGCAGTCCAGCCGGCCTTCCCCCGGTGGTTCTGTGCACAGATGCCGGTTCGATCCCTGCTTTGCGCACGCCTGAAGGTATGGAGCTGGATGACTTTTCGAGCGAATTGCACTTCCCAACCCACGCACCTGTCGACGTCTACAGCTGCGGAACCTTTGCCGGCCGACTGTTCATCGAACACCATGCGCACCTGCCGGGGCGGGAAAAGTCCCTGGAGGCAATACATTCGCTGCTATGCTCTCTCACCGGGGAAGACAGCTGGGCCATGGAATGATCTGGCACGTGTTTCGGCCGCGGCGATGTCGACGGGGACGACCAGGCTGAACTAACCCGGCGACTATCCAGCTACCGTCTGCTGGCCCTCTTCAACCACCAGTGTCTCCGACAGGTGCAGACCCAAGGCGCGCGCGGTGTTGTGGGTTGCGAGTGCCTTGGGGGTGATCCGGATACCGGTCTCGGCTTCGATGCGGGTCCGCAGTTCGAGGTTGCCCAGCGAGTCCAGCCCGTGGTCGGCGAACGGGCGATCAGGGTCGACCGCGCGACGCAAGATCAGGCCGGTCTGCTCGGCCACCAGACGCCGAAGCCGGTTGGGCCACTCGTCCGCAGACAGCGACCGCAATTCGGCACGCAGGGTGGAGCTTTCGGCCGCATGCTGGTCTCCGGCGCCTTGGAATGCTTCGGCGAACGGGCTGCGTTCAGCCAGCGCGGCCAGCCACGGCGCACCCGTCGTCGGCACGTAGCCGGTGTAGCCACGGTCGTAACGCAGGAACGTCTCAAACGCCTCCGCGCCCTCGTCGGGTGCGATCATCGTGGTGCGGCCGCTCGCCGCCAGGAACGTGGCCCGGCCGATTTCGCCCCACGCCCCCCACGCGATCGCGCTGGCGGGCAGGCCCTGGCTGCGACGCCAGTGGGTGAACGCATCCAGCCAACTGCAGGCAGCGGCGTAGGCACCCTGGCCGGCGGAGCCGAATAACGCGGCCACCGAAGAGAAGGAGCAGAACCAGTCCAACGGCTGTCCGGCCGTCGCCTCGTGCAGGTTCCACACTCCGTTGACCTTGGGCGCCCAGTCCCGGTCGATCAGCTCGTCGGTGATGTTGGTCAGGGTCGCGTCCTCGACGACCGCAGCGGCATGCAGCACCCCGCGCACCGGAAGCCCGGTGGCAGTAGCCGCGGTCACCACCCGGGCCGCGGTGTCGGCCTCGGCGATGTTGCCGCACTCCACGACGATGTCGGACCCCGTGGCACGGATACGCTCAATTGCCTGCCGCGCCTTGAGAGTTGGATTGGAGCGGGCGGTCAGCACGATCCGTCCGCAGCCCGCGTTGGCCATCTTGGTGGCCAGGAACAGTCCCAGGCCACCAAGACCGCCGGTGACGATGTAGGCACCGTCGTCGCGGAAAACCGGAGTTTGCTCCGGCGGCACCACCGCACGGCTCTGCCCGGTGTGTGGCACAGAGAGCACCAGCTTGCCGACGTGCTCGGCTCCACTCATCACCCGGATCGCGGTCGCGGCATCGGCAAGCGGGTAGTCGGTGATGGCCGGCAGGGGTAGGTCACCGTCGGCGACCCGCTGGTACACCGTGCGCAACAGCTGCTGCAACCGCCGCGGGTGAGTCTCCGACAGCAGCGCCAGGTCGACCGCATAGAACGCGAGATTGCGGCGGAAGGGGAACAGACCCAGCCGGGTGTCGCCGTAGATGTCGCGCTTGCCGATCTCGACGAACCGCCCGCCAAAGGCCAGCAGGTTCAGCCCGGCCCGCTGGGCGGCACCGGTCAGCGAGTTGAGCACGATGTCGACGCCATACCCGTCGGTGTCGCGGCGGATCTGCTCGGCGAACTCGGTGGTGCGCGAGTCATAGACATGCTCAATACCCATGTCGCGCAACAGCGCTCGACGTTCTGGGCTGCCCGCGGTGGCGTAGATCTCGGCTCCGACCAAGCGGGCGATCGCAATCGCGGCCTGGCCGACGCCGCCGGTTCCGGAGTGGATCAGCACCTTGTCCTCGGCCGTCATCCCGGCCAAGTCGCAGAGCCCGTACCAGGCGGTGCCGTACCCCGTCGCGGCCGCGGCCGCCTGGCCGGCGGTCAGCCCGGGCGGGCGTGCGGCTACCAGCCTGGCGTCACAGGTGACAAAAGTGCCCCAGCAGCCGTTGGCGTAGCCGGAGAACCCGCCCACCTGGTCGCCGACTTGATGATCGGCGACATCGGCGCCGACCCGGGTCACCACACCGCCCAAGTCGAATCCCAGCTGGTGCGGCCGGCCCTCCAGGTCGGGGTAACGGCCCAGGGCGGCAAGGACATCCAGGAAGTTGAGGCTGGACGCGTCGACCGCGATCTCGACCTCCCCCGGCCCCGGCGTCTTGCGTTCCAGGGCAATGAATTCCAGAGTCCGCAGGTCACCGGGATGACGCACCGCCACCCGCATCCGGTCGGTTTCGTGCTTGACGGTGGCGACCCGGCGTTCGTCGGCTCCCAGCGGCGTGTTGCGCAGGCGCGCCGTGTACCACTGTCCGCCGCGCCAGGCCGTCTCGTCCTCTGGCGAACCGGACAGCAGTTCCTGGGCCACCTGCTCGGTGTCACCGTCGTCGTCTCCCAGGTCGATCTGGCTGACCCGCAGCTGGGGATGCTCCGCGCCGATCACGCGGAGCAGACCACGCAACCCGGCCTGCACCAAATTTGGCCGGTCGTCGGGCAGCACGATCTGAGCCCGCCTGGTCACGACATACAGCCGCGACGGCTCAGCCGACAATTCCGGGAGATCGCGAATCATGCGGATGACATGGCGCACCTGTTCACGGCCCTGCCGCAGACCTTCCTCGTCGGGTTCGCCGGCGCCCGGCGGGCAGACGATCACCACACCCTCGAGGCCGCCGCGCACCAGGTTGGCCAGCTCTTCGGCGTTGGCCACGTGGTCGGCCTGCTCCGGCCAATTCAAAGTTGTGCATTGTGCGCCAAGGGATTTCAACGCATCCGTGAGCCTGGATTCCAGCAGGTCGGCTTCGGCGGTGTTGACAATCAGCCAACCTCCGACGGTCCGGTCCGGCACGGGCGGTAGCGTCTGCTGCTGCCAATCGATGGTCAGCAGCCGATCTGCCATCAGCCGGTCGGCGCCGCCGCCGCTGGTGCCCATCCGCAGGCCCTGCACGGCCAGCAGCACGGCCCCGTTCTCGTCCAGCAGGTCCAGGTCGGCCTCAAACGTCGACCCGCTTTCTGCCGTCACACGGAGGTAGCAATACCGAGTACCGCGCGTCGGGGCGTAGCGGCGCAGTCTGCGCACACTCAGCGGCAACAGCACTCCTTCGGAAGCATCCTTGATCGCCGGGTGTGCCATCACCGACTGGAAGCAGGCATCCAATAGTGCGGGGTGGACGTCATAGCCGGCCTGCTGCGACCGCACCGACCTGGGCAGCCCTACATCGGCCACCACACTGCGGCCCTTACCCTCGGCGGTGCGCGCCGACACCAGCCCGGTGAAGGCGGGACCGTACTGAATGCCGTGCTCGCAGAACGATTCCCGCAATGCGGCACCCTCGTCCTGGCGCGGGTGGGTGGCCAGCAGCGCGGAGATATCCAGCCGCCGTGGCACCTCGTCGTCAGCGGCGTGCAGCACCGCGGTTGCCCGTCGAGTGCGCTCCCCCTCTCGATCGGTCTCCACCACGAACTCGACGACTCCGGCGTCCTGCACCGAAGCCACCGCGCTCACCGAAGTCTCGTCGTCCAGCATCAGCATCTGCTCGAAGCGAACGTCGCGCACCTCCGAGTCGGGCCCCAGCACGGCGGTGGCGGACGCCAGCGCCATTTCACAGAAGGCGGCCCCCGGAAAGACCGCCACCCCGTTCACCTGGTGGTCGGCCAGCCAGGGCAGCGCCGCGATGCCGATCTCGCCCTGCCACGCGTGGCGTTCCGGCTCCTCGGGCAACCGGACGTGCGCGCCTAGCAGTGGATGTACCGACACAGTGCACTCTCCGCGCGAGCCCGAACCGTCGGACTCGACGAGCAGCCGCTGATGGGTCCATGTCGGCAGCGGGGCATCCACCAGACGCCCGCCCGGGTACAGAACCGAGAAGTCGACCGAGGCGCCTGCGCTGTACAGATCCGCCAGGAAAGCGCGCAGTCCGAATGGCATCGGCTGCTCGCGCCGCATAGCGGCCAGGGCCGCGACGGTGATGTCTGCCGCACTGGCGGTTTGTTCCACCGCGCGGGTCAGCAGCGGGTGCGGCGAGGGCTCGCCGAACACTCGGTGACCGTCCTCAAGCGCAGCCTGCACCGCGGCCGCGAACTTCACCGACTGCCGCAGGTTGTCTACCCAATAGCCGGCGTCGAAAGTCGGCCGGGTACGCGGATCGTCAAGCGTTGCAGAGTAATACGGCACTTTCGGTGCCGTCGGTTTCAGGTCTGCGAGTTGGTCGGCCAGATCGGCGAGGATCGGATCGACCTGAGACGAGTGCGACGCCACGTCCACAGCTACCTCGCGGGCCATCACCTCACGACCCTCCCACTCCGCGACCAAGTCGCGAACCGTCTGGGTTGCTCCACCGATCACCGTAGAGTTCGGCGAGGCGATCACGGCCACCACCACATCGCTGACACCGCGAGCGGCGAGTTCGGCACGCACCTGCTCGGCGGGCAGCTCCACCGAGGCCATGGCGCCGGCACCCGCGATGCGGGACATCAACTTGGAGCGCCGGCAAATCACCTTGGCCCCGTCCTGAAGCGACAACGCTCCGGCGACGACCGCAGCCGAGGCTTCGCCCAGCGAGTGCCCGATGACCGCGCCGGGCTGCACGCCGTAGGCCCGCAGGGCGGTGGCCAGTGCGACCTGGAAGGTGAACAGCGTCGGCTGGACCCGGTCAATACCGGTCACCGTCTCCGGCGCCGACATCGCCTCGGTGACCGAAAATCCGGACTCCTGGGCAATCAGCGGCTCGGCCTCGGCGACGGTTGCGGCGAACACCGGCTCCTTGGCCAGCAGCTCCGCGCCCATGCCCGCCCACTGCGAACCCTGACCCGAGAAAATCCACACCGGTCCGCGGTCGTCACGACCCGCCGCCGGCTCATAGGGGGTTTCACCGCCGGCGATCTCGCGCAGCCCGGTGGCCAGCTCCTCGAGGTTCTCCGCGATCACCGCGGTGCGCACGGTCCGCTGTCCACGCCGGCGCGCCAAGGTGTAGGCGAGTTCCGACGCTGCCAACCCGTCGTTGTTGTCGTCCAGCCATTCGGCCAGCCGCAACGCGGTCCGGCGCAGCTCGCCGGCCGAAGTTGACGACAGCGGGAACAGCAGCGGCCCGGCCACCGTGTTCGCTGCGGGGGTACTGGCGTCGGTTTGCCTCTCGGGCGCCTGCTCGAGCACGGCGTGCACGTTGGTGCCCGACATTCCGAACGACGTAACTCCGGCCCGTCGCGGCCCATCGCCTTTGTCCGGCCATGGGGTGACTTCCTGCGGCACGAACAGTCCGGTTTCCATTTGCTGTAGCTCGTCGGGCAAGCGAGTGAAGTGCACCATCGGCGGCACTACGCCATGTTGAATCTCGAGCACGGCTTTGATCAGCCCGATCGCGCCGGCAGCCCCCTCGGTGTGCCCCAAATTGCTCTTGGCCGATCCGAGCGCAACGCGATTCCCGTTGGCGCCGTATACCTCAGTCAGACTTGTGAACTCGAGCGGGTCACCCACCGGGGTGCCGGTGCCGTGCGCCTCCACCATACCGACGGTGGCCGGGTCCACTCCGGCGATCTCCAACGCTGCCCGGTACACCGCGGCCTGGGCATCCGACGAGGGTGTCGTGATGGTCTCGGAACGACCGTCCTGGTTGGCCGCGGTGCCGCGCACCACGGCAAGAATCCGGTCGCCGTCACGCACCGCGTCGGGCAGTCGCTTGAGCAGAACCACGCCGCAACCCTCCGAGCGCACAAACCCGTCGGCGGCGACGTCGAAGGTGTGGCAGCGACCGGTGGGCGAGAGCATGCCCTGGGCTGAGGCAGCGGCAGAAATCCGCGACTCCAACAACGCCATGGCGGCTCCGGCCACTGCGAGATCACTTTCACCCCTGTCCAGGCTCTGGCATGCCATGTGCAGGGCGACCAAGCCCGAGGAACATGAGGTGTCGACAGTGATCGCCGGACCTAGCAGTCCCAGCCCGTAGGCAATGCGCCCGGAGGCCATGCTGAACGGCGTGCCAGTGAAGCCGTAGGCGTCGTCCAGGGCACCGGCGTCGCTGGTCACCACCGTGTAGTCGTGGTGGCAGAGCCCCACGAACACGCCGGTGCGGGAGCCCGCCAAGCTGGGCGGCACGATGCCCGCATGCTCGATCGCTTCCCAGGACGTCTCCAGCAACAACCGGTGCTGGGGGTCGATGGCGGTCGCCTCGCGCTCTCCGAAGCCGAAGAAGGAGGCGTCGAAGCCGCCGATATCGTCGACGAAGCCACCCCATCGCGACACCGACCGGCCCGGTACCCCCCGTTCGGGGTCGTAGTGGTTCTCAACGTCCCACCGATCGGCGGGGATCTCGGTCACAAGATCGTCGCCGCGCAGCAACGCCTGCCAAAACGCGTCGGGCGAGTCGATCCCCCCGGGAAGCCGGCATCCCATTCCGATGACCGCAATGGGAGTAACACGTGATTCCATCGCCGTTCAAACCTCGTTTCAGCTCAACCGGTCTGCTTGTAGGCATCACCGGATTTAGATACGCGGAACGGAACCCCGCCTAACAGCACTCGCGCAGCCACCAATCCGGGTATCGACACGGGATGCGCTGCACGAACCGCCCAAGCTTAGACGCCCGGCTCACCCGGGGCGTGGGAATGGGTGAATTGCCTGGTCACAGCCTAGGCCGAGGCGCTGAGCAGGCACTTTAGCGCCCATCCGGATGGCGTTCGAGCTGGTGCGGAAGCGCGCGCGACCGCAGCCGATGCGCGATAATCAGCGCAACACGCAACCCCTGCGGAGGCCCCAGTGACAGGCAAAGCGCTAGCGGCCGTCGGTCACGCTTTGGCGTTGGCGGGCTCGATGACGTGGGAGATCACCTGGGCGTTGATCCTGGGCTTCCTGCTGTCGGCGGTGGTGCAGGCGGTGGTGCGTCGCTCGACGATCGTGAGCCTGATGGGCGACGACCGGCCGCGCACCCTGGCGGTGGCGGCCGGGCTGGGCGCGGCGTCGTCGTCGTGTTCGTATGCCGCGGTGGCGTTGGCCCGGTCCCTGTTCCGCAAGGGAGCCGACTTCACCGCCGCGATGGCGTTCGAGATCGGCTCCACCAATCTCGTGGTGGAGCTGGGCATCATCTTGGCGCTGTTGATGGGCTGGCAGTTCACCGCCGCGGAGTTCGTCGGCGGCCCGATCATGATCGTGGTGTTGGCAGTCCTGTTCCGGCTGTTCGTGCGCTCCCGCCTCGTCGACGCCGCGCGCGAGCAGGCCGAGCGGGGAATCGCCGGCTCGATGGAAGGCCACGCCGCCATGGACATGTCGATCCAACGCGACGGGTCGTTTTGGCAGCGGGTGTTCTCCCCCGAGGGCTTTACCTCGGTTTCGCATGTGTTCGTGATGGAATGGTTGGCGATACTGCGCGACCTCGTTATCGGTCTGTTGATCGCGGGCGCCATCGCGGCGTGGGTTCCCGGAACCTTTTGGCAGAGCTTCTTTTTGACTAACCATCCGGACGTGGCGCCGCTGTGGGGACCGATCGTCGGCCCCGTCGTGGCGATCGTGTCCTTCGTCTGCTCGATCGGCAATGTGCCGCTGGCAGCGGTGCTTTGGAACGGCGGTATCAGCTTCGGCGGCGTCATCGCCTTCATCTTCGCCGACCTGATCATCCTGCCGATCCTGAACATCTATCGGAAGTACTACGGCACCAAGATGATGCTGACCATCCTCGGCACTTTCTACCTCGCCATGGTCACGGCCGGATACCTGATCGAATTGATCTTCGGCACAACCAATCTCATTCCTCACCAGCGCAACGCCACGGTCATGGAGGCGGCGATCTCCTGGAACTACACCACCTGGCTCAACATCGTCTTCCTGCTGATCACGGCGGCGCTGGTCGTCCGGTTCATCACCTCGGGCGGAATGCCGATGGTGCGGATGATGGGCGGTTCTCCCGACCCTGCGCCCGATCAGCAGCACCACCACTAGGCCGCTGTGAATTCCCCTGCCAACGACCAATTTCTGTTAGGTTAAGGCGATGACGTCCGACGTCACCGGCGACCGCAGCCCTCGGGTCCTGCTCCTGTACTACACGTTCACCGGGCAGGCGCTGCGGGTGCTCGAGGCCGCGGGCGAAGTGTTCAGCGAGCGCGGCTGCGACGTCCACAAAGCCCAGATCGAGTTCACCGACCACCGCTATGCCGAGCGGTTCTCCCGCTTCCCGTTGCGGCACGCGATGCTCGATCTGCTCAGCATGTTTCCCGCCCAGGCGCGCCGCGCCGCCGGGGAGATCGCGACCCCGGACGAGGTGCGAAACGGGGCCTACGACCTGGTCTGCATCGGATCGTCGACCTGGTGGTTCACCATGAACATGCCGATGCGCACCTTCTTGAGGTCCGCGGAGGCGGGCAAGCTGCTCGCCGATACACCCTTCGCCACGTTCTGCGTGTGCCGTCGCTACTGGCGCGGCAATTTCCGGCTGGCGCGCAAGCTCGGGGAAAAGCGCGGAGGCCGGTATCTGGGCGGCATCCACTTCGAATACCTCGGCGGGCAGTTCGCCTCCGGGCTCTCGATGATCAGCTATCTGCGGTCGGGTCGATACCGTGACCGGTACTTCGGCGTGCCGATTCCCGCGACCAACGTCCAGCCCTATCAGCTGGAGCAGACCCGGCACTTCGCCGTTGAGCTGGCGGATCGCTTGACCAACCAACCGGCGCTGCGCTGAGGGCGGCGCGGTTCAGCTCAGCCGGACCGTGTTCATCGATACCCCGGCGGCCGGTAACCGCGTCAGCAATGCGTCGCCCATCGCCGCGGCGGGGGTGAGCACGCCCCGCAAGTCGGAGAGCCGATCGCGATCGAACGCCAGCGCCAGAGCACACTCCGCGAGCAGGACCCCGGTGCCGCTGTACGCGTCGAGCTGCTGCGCGAAGGTCGCCAAGTACCGGGCACCGGACGTCGTCGTGGTGTACGTCTGGGCCATGTAGTGGCCGCGTTCGCGCATCTTCTCGCCCGGTCCGGTGCCGGGCTTGGCGACGGTATGCAGCCACCGCTGCGGTATTCGCCGAAAGTGCCTGGCGCCCAACGCGAACGCGCCCGCCAGCGTCCCGGTCACCGCCGCGGATGCCACCGGTGCAGCGAAGGATTTTCCCAAACTCATGGTCTCCGAGTAACGAAATCGCCTGCCGTAGCGCCAGTTCTGTAATGCGTTGCTGCGCCGCACCACTCGGGTGTTGTGCGGCGCCCACACCAAGCCGCCCATCCAGAAGCCGGCGAGCTCGGGCGCGATCCGGCTGCCCCGGCGCCACAGGAAGTCCCGCTGCCGGCCGAGATCGGGTTCGGCGCCCCGGTCGGGGGTCAGCGTGTACGGGTCGTCCATCTCTCGGCGGGCCTGCCGATCGCCGGACGCGGTGCGCATCGACTCGAATTCCGAGGCGAGGGTGCCGCCCGATCCCCCGCCCTGAAAGAAGGAGCGAAACACCAGGGTGGTGTCGCACAGCTCACCGGCACGGTCCGCGAGCACCCGGCGGTAGAGCTGGTAGACATTGAGATCCGAAGGGATCGAAGCGAATCCGCACGAGAAGACGATCCGGGCACCGGTGTCGACGGCCTGTTCGTGGTACCGATCGATGCCGGCCCGGACGAACATCACCTCACCGGTCAGGTCGGCGTAGTCCGTTCCGGCCTTGGCGCACGCCGCCACCACCGGCAAGCCGTACGTGGTGTACGGGCCCACCGTCGTCACGACCACCCGGGTGCGGGCCGCCATCGCCTGCACCGCCGCGGGCTGTGCCGCGTCGGCCACGATCAGCGGCCACTCTCGTGCGCCGCGGCCCAATGTTTCGCGCACGGCCACCAACCGCTCGTGTGAGCGCCCGGCCAGCGCGATGCGGGCATCGGCCGCCACGCGCGCCAAGTATTGCGCCGTCAACGTGCCGGAGTAACCCGTGACGCCATAAACGACGATGTCGAACTCGCGCTCGGCGGAGCTCATTGGCCCTAGTCCCCCGTGACTGCCAACGGAGGGAGGTCACTGTTCACGGGAACGTCTCTCCCGCAATCGGCGGTTCACCGATTCCGGCAACAGCGCCGTGACGTCACCGCCCAGCATCGCGACCTCTTTGGCCAACGACGACGACACGAACGAGTACTGCGGCGCGGTGGCCACGAAGAAAGTGTCCACATTGGCGACGTGCTTGTTCATCTGCGCCATCTGCAACTCGTATTCGAAATCGGTGCCGGTGCGCAGGCCCTTGACGATCGCGGTCATCCCGCGCGACGTGACGAAGTCCACCACCAGGCCTTGCCCGACCTCGACGCGCAGATTGGGCAGATGAGTCGTCGCCTCCTCGATCATCGCGATGCGCTCGTCGATGTCGAACATCCCCTTCTTAGCGGGGTTGGTCAGGATCGCGACGATCACCTCGTCGAACTGGGCCGAGGCGCGTTCGAAGACGTCGATGTGGCCCAACGTCACCGGGTCAAAGGAGCCCGGGCAAACGGCGCCGCTCATAAGCGACCAAGGTAGCAGGGCGCGTCAGCCAAATTCGGCCAGCTCCAAACGGGTGTCGCCGTAAACACGCTGCGGCCACCGGGTCCAGCCGTCCGGCCAGGTCAGTGGCGGGCCGGCGGCGGCGCGCTCCACGACAGCAACACTCGCCTCGCGCACCCAGCCGTGCACGCTCAACGCTGCCAACACGGCCTGGACCTCTGCGGTCTCGACGTCGTAGGGCGGGTCGGCCAGCACCAGATCCACCGGGGCCCCGGCGCCGCCCGCCAGCACCGCGGCCACCGCACCCCGGCGCAACGTCGCACCGGGCAGGCCCAGGGCTTCGATGTTGCGCGCGATGACGGCCGCGGTACGCGGATCTGACTCGACGAACAGCGCGGAGGCCGCCCCGCGGGAGAGCGCTTCCAGACCCAGCGCACCCGAGCCGGCGTAGAGGTCGAGCACCGCCAGGCCGGTCAGATCCAGCCGCGAGGCGACGATGTTGAAAAGCGACTCGCGCACCCGATCGGTGGTCGGCCGGGTTCCCCGTGGCGGCACCGCGATGCGCCGGCCTCCGGCGACGCCGCCGATGATGCGGGTCAGCTCAGCACCACCAGCAGATCTCCGCCCTCGACCTGCGCGGTGCTCGACACCGCTACCCGCGCCACGGTGGCGTCTTTGGGAGCCGTGATCGGAGCCTCCATCTTCATCGCCTCGATGGTGGCGATCGTCTGGCCGGCACTCACCCGATCGCCCTCGGCCACCGCGACAGTGACGACCCCGTCGAATGGTGCCGCGACGTGGTCGGGATTGCTCCGTTCGGCCTTCTCGGCGGTCGGGACCGTGCTGGCAATGCTGCGGTCGCGCACCAGCACCGGCCGGAGCTGACCGTTGATGATGCACATCACCGTGCGCATGCCACGCTCGTCGGGTTCGGAGATGGCCTCGAGCCCGATCAGCAGATCGACCCCGCGTTCCAGCGTGACCTGGTGCTCATGACCTTGGCGCAGACCGTAGAAGAATTGATTGGCCGACAGATGCGACGTATCGCCGTAGGTGTCCCGGTGCTCTTCGAATTCCTTTGTCGGACCGGGGAACAGCAGCCGGTTGAGCGTGGCTTGACGTTTGTGCCCGGTCAGCGCGAGGACCGCCTCGTCCTCTCCGCTGAGCTGCGGGACGGGCTTGGCGGGCGCGCGGCCGGCCAGCGCGGCGCTGCGCAGCGGCTCCGGCCAGCCACCGGCCGGATCGCCCAGCTCGCCTCGCAGGAATCCCAGCACCGACTCCGGGATATCGAATCGTGCTGGGTCGGAGGCGAATTCGTCAGCACTGGATCCAGCGCCGACCAGAGCCAGCGCCAGGTCGCCGACCACCTTCGACGACGGGGTGACTTTGATCAGCCTGCCCAGCACGCGGTCGGCACCGGCGTAGGCCTCCTCCACCTGTTCGAATCGATCCCCCAGCCCCAGCGCGATCGCCTGCTGCCGTAGGTTCGACAACTGGCCGCCCGGGATTTCGTGGTGGTAGACCCGGCCCGTCGGTCCCGGCAGCCCGGATTCGAAGGGGGCGTAGACCTTTCGCAGTGCCTCCCAGTACGGCTCCAGCGCGCAGACCGCCTCCAGCGACAGGCCGGTGTCGTGTTCGGTGTGGGTGGCGGCGGCGACAATCGAACTCAGTGCGGGCTGGCTGGTGGTTCCCGCCAGCGGCGCAGCAGCTCCGTCGACGGCGTCGGCCCCTGCCTGCCATGCGGCCAGGTAGCTGGCCAGCTGACCGCCCGGTGTGTCGTGGGTGTGCACGTGGATCGGCAGGTCGAAGCGACTGCGCAGCGCGCTGACCAGTCGGTGGGCGGCCTGCGGGCGCAACAGTCCGGCCATGTCCTTGATGGCCAGCACGTGCGCGCCGGCCTCCACGATCCGCTCGGCCAGATTGAGGTAGTAGTCGAGCGTGTAAAGCTGCTCACCCGGGTCGGACAGGTCTGCGGTGTAGCACATCGCGACTTCGGCTATCGCCGAACCTGTTTCGCGTACCGCGTCGATCGCCGGGCGCATGGAGTCCAGGTTGTTCAGCGCGTCGAAGATGCGGAAGATGTCGATGCCGGTCGCGGTCGCCTCGTCGACAAAGGCCGACGTGACCAGTTCCGGATACGGCGTGTACCCCACGGTGTTTCGGCCCCGCAGCAGCATCTGCAGACAGATGTTGGGCATCGCCTCGCGCAGCGAGGCCAGCCGCTCCCAGGGATCCTCCTTGAGGAAGCGCAGCGCCACATCGTAAGTCGCGCCGCCCCAGCACTCCACCGACAACAGCTGCGGCATCGTCCGGACCAGGTAGGGCGCCACCATCATCAGCCCGCTGGTGCGTACCCGGGTCGCCAGCAGCGACTGATGGGCGTCGCGGAAGGTCGTGTCGGTCACGCCCACCGCCGGCGATTCGCGCAGCCAGCGCGCAAAGCCCTCCGGCCCCAACTCAACCAGCCGCTGCTTGGATCCGGCCGGCGGCGCCACCTCGAGGTCGACCTCCGGCAGCTTGTCGTGCGGGTACACCGTCGACGGGTGGGTGCCGTGCGGGTGGTTGACCGTGACGTCGGCCAGATAGTTGAGGATCTTGGTGCCGCGGTCGGCCGAGCCACGTGCGGTCAGCAGCTGAGGCCGCTCGTCGATGAACGACGTGGTGATCCGGCCGGCCTGAAAGTCCGGGTCCTCCAGCACCGCTTGCAGGAACGGAATATTCGTCGAGACCCCACGAATCCGGAACTCCGCGATCGCCCGGCGCGCACGGGACACCGCCGTATGGAAGTCGCGGCCCCGGCAGGTCAATTTGACCAGCATCGAATCGAAGTGGGCGCCGATCTCCGCACCGAGGTTGGTGCTGCCGTCCAGACGGATGCCGGCACCGCCGGGGCTGCGATACGTGCTGATCCGGCCGGTGTCGGGCCGGAACCCATTGGCCGGATCCTCGGTCGTGATCCGGCACTGCAACGCGGCGCCGTGCGGACGAACGTTCTCCTGGGCCAGGCCCAGGTCGTCCAGCGTCTCGCCGGACGCGATACGCAGCTGGCTGGAGACCAGGTCGACGTCGGTGATCTCCTCGGTCACGGTGTGCTCCACCTGAATCCGCGGGTTCATCTCGATGAAGACGTAGTGGCCGCTGTCGTCCAGCAGAAATTCCACGGTGCCCGCACAGCTGTACCCGATGTGCCGGGCGAAAGCGACGGCGTCCGCGCAAATCTCGTCCCGCAGCTCCGCGGAAAGGTTTGGCGCGGGCGCCAATTCGACGACCTTCTGGTGACGACGCTGCACGCTGCAGTCGCGCTCGTACAAGTGGATCACGTTGCCGGCATTGTCGGCCAGGATCTGCACCTCGATGTGGCGCGGCTTGATCACCGCCTGCTCGAGATAGACGCCTGCGTCGCCGAAGGCCGACTCGGCCTCACGGCTGGCCGCTTCGATCGCTTCGGGCAGCGCGGCGATGTCGGCGACGCGGCGCATGCCGCGTCCCCCGCCACCGGCAACGGCCTTGACGAACAACGGAAACCGCATCCCTTCGGCCGCCGACACCAGCTCCTCGACCGACGCCGACGGCGCCGAGGACGTGAGAACGGGCAGCCCGGCTTCGCGGGCGGCGGTGATTGCCCGCGCCTTATTTCCGGTCAGCTCAAGGATTTCGGCGCTGGGGCCGACGAACGTGATGCCGGCGGCCGCACAGGCCGCGGCCAAGTCCGGGTTCTCCGACAAAAAGCCGTACCCGGGATAGACGGCGTCGGCCCCGGCCCGGCGGGCGGTTTCGACGATCTCGTCGACGGACAGGTAGGCCCGCACGGGATGACCGACCTCGCCGATCTGATAGGACTCGTCGGCCTTGAGCCGGTGTTGCGAATTGCGGTCCTCATAGGCATAGACGGCCACCGTGCCGACGCCGAGTTCGTAGGCCGCGCGGAACGCGCGTATCGCGATCTCGCCGCGATTGGCCACCAGCACCTTGGAGATCACCTTCGACTCCTTACAGAAGTGTCGACCAATAGTCCCAGAAACGCGCCATGATCAGCAGAAACACCGCCGTGAACCATAGCGCGGTGATCGACCATCGCCATTGGTAGAGCAGCCGTGCCGCGGTGCTGTTGCGGCTCTCGAGCACCGGACGAAACGCCAGCGACGCGACCACCACCAGCAGCGTGATCGTCATCGCCCACACCACCATGCAGTAGGGGCACAACGCCCCGATCCGGTACAGACTCTGGAAGATCAGCCAGTGCACAAACCCCGCACCGACCAGCAGCCCGGCCGCAAGCGCGGACCAAAACCATTGGGGTATAGATACTTTCGCTACTGCCAGGACGCCGACAACCAACACGACGGTGAATGCCACGATGCCCAGCAGTGGGTTCGGGAAGCCAAGCAGCGACGCCTGCGGCGTCATCATCACCGAGCCGCACGAGAGGATCGGATTGAAGTTGCACGACGGCACGTAGGACGAGTTGAGCAGGAGGTCGATCTTCTCGATCGTCAGGGTCGCCGACGAGGCCAGGCCGACCGCACCGGCGATCAGCACCCACCATGCACTGAGCGTCGGCACGGATGAGTCACGCGTCGAAGCCGGTGTCGGGTCGCCGGATCGCTCGGCGGGTTGAACCGACACCGCGACCGTCACGAAGCCGGCGGGGCGACAGGTGCGTCGATGCCCGGCACGTCACCCACGATGGTCTTGATCTTGGCGACCAGCGCATCGGGTGTCGACGGGTCGTAGTTCTCTCCGTTGATCTTGATCGTCGGGGTGGCGGTGATATTCGCGGCCGAAGCTTCCCCAGTGACCTTGGAAAGGTACTTCCCGCTGTTGATGCATTCCGGCACCTTGCCGACGACGCCGGCTTCACGGGCGAGTTCGATCAGTTTCGCGTTGTCGGGGAAACTGGTGCCCCGCTCGTCGGGCTGGATACCGGTGGTGAACAGCGCGGTATGAAAGCGGCGGAACGCATCCATGTTCTCGTCGGCGACACACAGGGCCGCCGCCCCCGCCCGCGAGGAATAGTTCTGGTTCTTGGAACTGTCGAGAATGGCCACCATCGAGTAGTCGGCCGCGATGGCGCCGGAATCGATCAGCTTGGAAACCGTCGGGCCGAAGGTGCGCTCGAAGTTACCGCAGGCCGGGCACAGAAAGTCCTCGTAGAAGGACACGACAGCCTTGGGGTTGTTCGTCCCGGGCTGGTTGACCACCTTGCTCGACGTCACCCGGACCGTGTCGCCCTGTCCGGCGACGGCGCCCTTCTTGTCGTGATGCGACGTCACGATGTAGAAGACGAGCGCGACCGCGAAGATGATGACGAACGCGGTACCGCCGATTTGAATCAGGCGGCCGGACTTGCCGTCTGCGGACTTCAGGTCGAATCGGGGGGGACGTTTCGATTTGTCGGCCACAGGTTCCCTGGTCCTTCTGTGTTTAGGTCGGCTTGCGGGCGTCTCGACAGCGGTCGGGACGGCGCTTCTAGATTACCGGCGAGCGCCCCTTGGCAAATCAGGCCCGGCTCAGGTGGGCGCGCAGGGCCGAAATGAGATCGCTGGTCGCGGCCGCGCTGCCGCCGCCGAGCTGAAACAGACTGGCGAAACCGTGCGTCAGCGAACCCAAGCACCGCAGATCCACGGCGGTGCCGGCGGCCTGCAGCGCCGTGGCGTAACGCTCGCCTTCGTCGCGCAACGGGTCGAACCCGGCAACGGCGATCAGCGCGGGCGCCAGTCCGGACAGCGACTCGGCCAGCAGCGGCGATACCCGCGGGTCCGCCGGGTCGATGCCGGTGCCGCGCAGGTACTGGGCGGTGAACCAGTCGATGTCCCGCTTGGTCAGCAAGAAGCCGCGGGCGAACAGGCTGAGCGACCGGGTCTGCGCGGTGAAATCGGTCCGCGGGTAGATCAGCCACTGCAGCAGCGGCGCCGGGCCACCCTCGTCGCGGGTCAGGTGGCACACGATCGCGGCCAGGTTGCCGCCCGCGCTGTCTCCGCCGACTGCGACACGCCCGGGGATCGCGCCGAGTTCGCCGGCGTGCTCGTAGGCCCACGTGAACGCCGCATAGGCATCGTCGATGGCGGCCGGCGCCGGGTGCTCGGGAGCCAGCCGGTAGTCGATCGACAACACGTGCACTCCGGCGTCGCGGCAGGTCAGCCGGCACAGCGGGTCGGCGGTGTCGAGGTCGCCGAGCACCCAGCCCCCGCCGTGGTAGAAGACCACCAGGTCCGAGGCCTGACCGCTGGCCGGGCGGTAATGCCGCGCCGGGATCGCGCCGGCGGGTCCGGGGATCGTCAGGTCGTCGACCGTGACGTGAACCTGGGGCCCGGGCATGGCCAGGATCGACTGGCGCATCTGCATACGCGATGCCATCGGGTCGCCATCGACCGCCAAGCCGTCGATACCGCCCAGCCGCAGACCAGACAGCATCAGCTGCAGGGTGGGATCAAGCGTGTTGCCGTCGATGATGATCGACCGGCCGCCGAACATCACCCGCTTGGCCGGCGTCGGAATCCACGGAATGACCTTGACGCCAACGGTGGTGACAATGTCCTGCACGCGACTGGCCCAGTGAGCGGATCCGCGCCCGGGTGCCAGATGCAGGTCCGGTGCGCCTGGCAGACTCTGTGTCATGGCGGGCCCCCTTGAAAAAAACGTAGTCACGCTCAATGACGGTCATGCGATCCCCGCCGTCGGGCTCGGAGTCTTCCAGGTCCCTCCGGCGCAGACCCAGCAGGCGGTGAGTAGCGCGCTGCGCGCCGGGTACCGGCATATCGACACCGCCGCCGCCTACCGCAATGAACGGGAAACCGGGCGCGCGCTTGCCGAGTCCGACGTGCCGCGCGACCAACTCTACGTGGTGACCAAATTGTGGAACGCGGACCAGGGCTACGAGAGCACGTTGTCGGCCTTCGACGCCAGCATGGACCGGCTCAGCCTCGACTATCTCGACCTCTATCTGATCCATTGGCCGCTGCCCGCGGTGGGAAAGTTCGTCGAAACCTTCAAGGCGTTCGCCCACCTGCGCGACCAGGGCCGGATCCGGTCCATCGGAGTCAGCAATTTCGAGGCCGAGCACCTGATGGTTTTGATCGATGCCACCGGCATCGTTCCGGCGGTCAATCAGGTCGAGCTGCATCCGCGTTTTCCTCAGACGGAATTACGGAAAGTCCACGCCCAGCGCGGTATCGCGACCGAGGCGTGGGCGCCGCTGGGGCAAGGAGCGCTGCTGGCACACCCGACCGTCACCGCCGTTGCCGAAGAAAGTGGGCGGACACCCGCCCAGGTGTTGATTAGGTGGCATATCCAGCTCGGTAATATCGTCATCCCCAAGTCGGTGAACCCTGAACGGATTGCGAGCAACTTCGACGTGTTCGATTTCGAACTCAGCGCCAATGACATGGCGGCGATTTCCTCGCTCGACGACGGAACGCGGCTTGGTCCTGATCCACGAACCTTCAGTTTCACAGGTAGGTGAATGACGTTGACTGGCGATGCGGGCCTCGCCGTGCCCTCGATCACTCTCAATGACGAAAACACGATGCCGGTGCTCGGCCTCGGCGTCGCGGATTTGTCGGAGGACGAGACCGAACGCGCCGTATCGGCGGCGCTGGAGATCGGCTGCCGGCTGATCGATACCGCCAAGGCGTATGGCAATGAGGCCGCGGTCGGTCGCGCGATTGCCGCCTCCGGGATTCCCCGCGCGGAATTGTTCGTCACCACCAAACTCGCCACCGCCGACCAGGGCTTGACGAGCTCCCAGGATGCCTGCAATGCCAGCCTGGAACGACTGGGCCTGGATTACCTGGACCTCTACCTGATTCACTGGCCGGCCGCCCCGCAGGGCATGTATGTGGACTCCTTCGGTGGGCTGCTGCAACTCCGCAGCGACGGACGCGCTCGCTCGATCGGTGTCGCCAACTTCACCGAGGAATACCTGGAGATGGTCATCGACCTGGTCTTCACGACGCCGGCGGTCAATCAGATCGAGCTGCACCCGCTGCTCAACCAGGACGACATGCGCAAGACGAACGCGCAGCACAACGTCGTGACGCAGTCCTACACGCCGCTGGCGCTCGGCAAGTTGAACGACAACCCGACCGTGACCTCCGTCGCGGGCGAATACGGCAAGACGCCCTCGCAGGTGCTGCTGCGGTGGAACCTGCAGCTGGGTAACGCGGTCGTCTTCCGCTCGGCCAACGCCGAGCACATCGCCACCGACTTCGACGTGTTCGATTTCGAATTGGCCGCCGAGCACATGGACGCGATCAACGCGCTCAATGACGGAACTCGGTTGCGCCCGGACCCGGACACCTACGACGGCGCCTGATCCTTTCCCGCCGCTGATGCCGGGTCGCGCGGACGGTGACGACCAGGCGCGGTACGACCGGACCGGGCGCGGCTATGCACGTACTCGCCACGCCGACCCACGCGTCGCCGCGGTGATCGGCGACGCGCTGCGCGGCATGACGACGGTCGCGAACATCGGCGCCGGCACGGGATCCTACGAGCCGGCGCGCACCGTTGTCTCGGTCGAACCAAGCCGGGTGATGATCGCCCAGCGACCACCCGGGTCCGCTCCAGCGGTCCAGGCCGTCGCCGAGCGGCTGCCGATTCAAACCAACGCCGTGGACGCCGCACTTGCCGTGCTGACCGTCCACCACTGGGGCGACCTCGCAAAGGGCCTCGCCGAGATGCGGCGGATCGCGCGCCGTCGCGTGGTCGTCTTCACCTGGGACCACAACCTGTTTCGACGGTTCTGGTTGGTCAGCGAGTACCTGCCCCCCGCCGCGCAGACCGACGCCGACCTGGCCGTCCCGATCGCGAAACTGGTGTCCCTGCTGGGCGATCCGAGGATCGTCCCCGTCCCCGTCCCGCACGATTGCGTGGACGGATTCGGCGGCGCCTACTGGCGCCGACCGCACGCCTACCTCGATCCAGCCGTTCAGGCCGGCATGTCCCTATTTGCCCTGACATCGAAAGCAGCATTGCAGCAAGGCCTTTCCCGGTTGCGCGCGGACCTCGACAGCGGCGCATGGGACCGCGACCACGACGATCTCCGCGACAAAGAGCAGCTGGATCTCGGCTACCGGCTCCTCGTCGCCGAGCTTGCCTAAGGTCCAGTCGGGCAGGTGGCGGCGGCCTGACGCAGTGCGCCCGACGAAGCTTGATCGACCGGCAGCTGGTAACCCCGCAGCACCGCGATGAACTGCATGGCGTACTGGCAGGCGAACGCCTTGTTCGGCGGCATCCACAATGCCGGCGGCAGGTCGCCCTTGTCCTGATTGGCCTGCCCCTGGACGGCCAGCAGGTTGGCCGGGTCGTTGGCGAAACGCCGCCGCTCGGGATCCGGCCAGCCGAAAGCTCCCATGTCCCAGGCGTAAGCGAGCGGGACGATGTGGTCGATCTGCACCGACTCGCCCACCTTGGCGCCGCGTTGGAAGGCGATCGTGGTGTTGGTGTACGGGTCATTCAGCGTGCCGGTGGCCACGGCGTTGGGACACCGCTTGATCGACACGTAGGTCTTGTCGACGAGGTCGCGGTCGAGAATGTCGTCGCGGGTGTCACAGCCGTTGTGCCCGCCCGGGGCGTCGTTGTCGTCGTCCCAGGCGTCGCCGTAGGCCGCCCTGCGGTAGTCGTAGCGGTGCACCCGTAGCGGCTGCACCGCAATGCCGGCCAGCACATCGGTTCCCGGCGCCACCGTGGGTACATCGGCGCGGGCGGTGATTTCCGCATGCTTGGCCGCCGTGGAATCCAGCGTCTGATAGGCGACCAGCACCGCGAGCACCGCAGCCACCGACAACCACAGCAGCACCTTGCGGTTCACGATTTGTCCAGATATTCGATGCGGTCGGTATCGATGAATTGCGCTGCCAGCGAAGCTAATCCGGGCTGCTGGCTGTCTAATTCATATGCCCGGGTGCAGAATTCGCGCGCCGCTTCGATGAACGCCAGGTGGTCGGCCAACGACAGCAGCCGCAAATTGATCGCCCGGCCAGACTGGTTGCGGCCCAGCACATCTCCTTCCCGGCGCTCTTTGAGATCGAGCTCGGAAAGAACGAATCCGTCCAGGGTTTCGGCGACGGCGCGCAGCCGCCGGCCGGCGGGCGAGCCCGGCGAGCTCCAGGTGGCCAACAGGCAGAGGCTCGGGTGCTGGCCACGGCCGATGCGGCCACGCAGCTGATGCAACTGGCTGATCCCGAACCGGTCGGCGTCCATCACCAGCATGACCGTGGCGTTGGGGACGTCGACCCCGACCTCGATGACGGTGGTGCACACCAGCACATCGGTCTCGCCGTTGCGGAAGGCCGCCATCGCCGCGTCCTTCGCGTCGGCGGGCAAGCGTCCGTGCATCAGCCCCAGCCGCAGATTCGCCAGCTCGCCGGACCGCAACCGGGCGAACAAACCCTCGGCCGTTTCCGTCGGGCGCGCGTCTTCGCCCCCCTTCTCCGACTCGTCGGTCTCGTCGATACGGGGCGTCACCACGTAGGCCTGCCGGCCGGCCGCAACCTCCTCGCGGATGCGCTGCCAGGCGCGGTCCAGCCAGGCCGGTTTGTCGTGCACGAAAATGACGTTGCTGGTGATGGGCTGGCGTCCGCGCGGCAGCTCGCGCAGGGTCGAGGTTTCCAGGTCGCCGTAGACGGTCAGCGCGACCGTGCGCGGTATCGGCGTCGCAGTCATCACCAGCAGGTGCGGCGTGATGTCGGCAGGAGCCTTGGCGCGCAATTGATCTCGTTGCTCCACGCCGAACCGGTGTTGCTCGTCGACCACCACCATGCCCAAGTTGTGAAATTCCACCGAGTCTTGCAGCAGGGCATGCGTGCCGATGACGATGCCCACCTCGCCGCCGGCGATCTCGGCGCGGACCTGGTTCTTCTGCGCCGTCGACATCGATCCGGTCAGCAGCGCGGCCCGGGTCGCGTTGTCGGCCCCGCCCAGCTGGCCGGCCATCGCCAAGGGGCCGAGCACGTCGTTGATCGACCGCAGATGTTGTGCGGCAAGGACTTCCGTAGGTGCCAACAGTGCGCACTGGTAACCCGCATCGACCATCTGCAGCATCGCCAGCACCGCGATGATCGTCTTGCCGGAGCCAACCTCACCTTGCAGCAGCCGGTTCATCGGGCGAGTGGCCGCGAGCCCGTCGGACAGCACGTCGAGTGTTTCGCGTTGTCCCGCGGTCAGCTCGAAGGGCAAGCGCCGCAATAGTTCTGCGACCAGACCAGCCGACTGTGGCGGTGCCGGTGGTCCCGATTGGGACAGCTCACCGTGCCGGCGCGACACCAGCGCCCACTGCAGCCCGACGGCTTCGTCGAAGGTCAATCGCTCCCGCGCGCGCCGGCGTTCCGCCTCGTCCTCGGCCAGATGGATCGCGCGCAGCGCCGCGTCTTCGGACATCAGGCCGTGGTCCGCGATCAGCTCGTCGGGTAGCGGATCGGCCACCGGATCGAGGACCCCGAGCACCTGGCGGACGCAGGCATAGATGTCCCAGCTCTGCAGTTTGGTGCTGGCCGGATAGATCGGGAAGAACCGGCGGTCGAAAGCCGACATCAGATCCTCGCCGCTGAAGGCCGGAGCGGTGTCGGCGATGGTTTTGAGCGATTTGCTGCCGCGGTTGCGTCCCCCGGCCGAGTCCAGGATGAGAAAATCCGGGTGCGTCAGCTGCATGACGTTTCTGAAGTATCCGACTTCCCCGGAGAGCATCACCCTGGTGCCCTCGGTGAGGTCCTTGCTGAGGTAGTCCGCGTTGAAGAACGTCGCGGTCACCTTGCTGCGGCCGGAGCCCACGGTGATGCGCAGGCATTTGCGCCGCGGGTTCTTCTTCATCGGGAACGCGTGGGTGTCGGTGATCGTGTCGACCAGGGTGATGTGCTGGCCCTCTTCGGGCCGCTCGTCCTCGGCATCCCATTTCGCGGCCGTTTCGGTGTAGCTGCGCGGGTAGTGGCGCAGCAGGTCGTCGACGGTCCGGATGCCGAACACCTCGTGGAGGGACTCCGCGGCCTTGGCGCCCAGCACGTAGTCCAGCCGATCGGACAGCGACACCACGGCTACTCGACCCCGATCAGCAGGACGTCACCGCGATGCCCGGTCCGGTAAATCACCAGCTCGGTCCCGGGATGGTTATCGTGGACGTGCTCGCCCAGGATGTCGCAGACCGCGGTGGCGTCGGCGTCGGCCTCGATGCCGGCGCCGACCAGCACCGTCACCAGATCCCCGCCCGCGGCCAGCAACAGATCGATGAGTCCGTTCGCGGCCGCGGCCGCATCGGCGGCCACGATCAGCACCTCGCCACCCGCGATGCCCAGGCCGTCGCCCGGCTGACACCGACCCGCCCAGGTCAACGCGCTCTCGCTCGCGATGCGCACCGATCCGTGCCGGGCCCCACCGGCGGCGCGGGCCATCGTGTAGCCGTCGTCGACGGCCTGCCGGCCCGTCTCGTGCACGGCCAGCGCGGCCAGCCCCTGCACCATCGACGCCGACGGGATCGGCACCACGTCGATGCCCCAGCCGATAGCCGCGGTGCAGCCGGCCACCAGCTCCTCGGCGGCCACATAGCCGTTCGGCAGCACCATCACCTGCGCGGCACCGGCGTCGACCACGGCCCGCATCAGCTGGTGAGCGCTGATTTCCGTCGCCGGGTCGCCCGGGTCAGCAGCGCGCTGCAGTACGTGGGCACCCTCCCCGGCGAACAGCTCGGCGGCGCCGTCCCCGTCTACGACGGCCAGCACCGCGCGTTCCCTGGTCCAGCTGCCCGCCGGTCGCCCGACGGCCCCGGCGTTCAGCGCCGAGATCACGATCCGGCTGAGCCGTCCGGCCGCCAGCCCGGCTTCGACGGCGGCGCCCGCGTCGTCGGTGTGCACGTGCACCGAGTAGGTGGCTTGATTGGTGAAGGGTGCGGCGGCGATGGCTACGGAATCACCCAAGCCCATCAGCCGGTCCCGCAGGGCATTCGCGGCCGGCGGATTGCAGCCGTCGAGCCGGTACATCACCTCGAACTGCGGCGCAGGCCGTTCGGTAGTGCCCGCCGTGGGCTGTGCGCGCGGCGAGAGCTCATAGACCGTGCGGGCCGGCGCCTGTCCGATGACGGTCGAACGCAGCGCGTCCAGCAGCACCAGCAGGCCCCGCCCGCCGGCGTCCACGGCACCGGCATCGGCGAGCACATCCAGCTGCTCAGGGGTCTTTTCCAGTGCGACGACCGCGGCGTCGCCGGCCGCGGTGATCGCCGAGGCCAGCCCGTCGTTCGCGCACTCGTCGACGGCGTCGGCGGCGGCTCGCAGCACCGAGACGATGGTCCCCGCGATTTCCTGGCCGCCCATCGAGGCGATCACCAGCTCGACGCCGCGCTGTAACGCCGCCCCGAGCAGCGCGGCGTCCAGGTGCGGCAGTTCACCGCCGGAAGCGGCGGCCGCGGTCGCGGTGACGTCGGCGATACCGCGCAGGATCTGCGACAGGATCACCCCGGAGTTGCCGCGCGCGCCGTTCAGCGCGCCCACCGACAGGGCGGAGGCGACCCGCGCCACGCATCTGGGGCCGCCGTCGGCGCCGATCCCCGCGTTGGCTTCGGCCAGCGCGGAACGCATCGTGAACAGCATGTTTGCGCCGGTATCGGAGTCGGCGACCGGGAACACGTTGAGGCGGTTGATCTCGTCGATGTGAGTGATCAGGTCGCTGACGGCGGTGTGCGCCCAGTCCCGCAGGGCCGGCGCGTTGAGCAGACGATCCGGATTGCCTACTGTGACCCACCTCCTCGGAGCCTGGTTCGAGCAGCCGCCGGCGGGCAAGGGCTGACCGGCCTATTGAGCCTAGCCAGCGGCGGCGACAGCTTCAGCCTTAAGCCGAGGAGTCAGTTGTGGATCGTTTTGGTGGTTGCCCACCACAGTCGGTATCCTGGGCTGTCGCGGCGCGTCTCGACCTATCCGTGCCGGACCCCGAATATTTGAGGAGCTTGAACGATGGCCGCTGTGTGCGACATCTGCGGGAAAGGCCCCGGCTTCGGCAAGTCGGTGTCGCACTCCCACCGGCGCACCAGCCGGCGCTGGGACCCGAACGTTCAGACCGTTCACGTCGTGGCTCGTCCCGGCGGCAACAAGAAGCGAGTCAACGCCTGCGCATCGTGCATCAAGGCCGGCAAGGTCCTCAGGGGCTAGTCCGGGGCTAGCGGCCGCACCTACATGACGATGTGTCCGGCGTCGACGGGTATCGACACGCCGGTCACATAGCGGGCGCGGGGACCGACCAGCCACAGCACCGCTTCCGTCACGTCCTGCGCCTCGACCAACGGCACATCGGGCAACAGCATCTGCGAGACCGCCGGGTTCGGATTCTCCAGCATCCGGTTCACCACGAAGTCGTTGATGATCATCGGCGTCGAGACACCGCTCGGGTGCACCGAGTTGACCCGAATCTTGTGTGGCGCATAGGCATTGGCGGCCGAACGCATCAACCCCACCACGCCGTGCTTGGACGCGGCGTAGGCGAACATCGCGGCACTGCCGTCGCCGCCCCGGCCGGTCAGGCCCTGCGACGAGCTGACCATCACGATCGACCCGCCCCGGCCCTTGCGGATGATCGACGGCACCGTCGCCAGCAACGTGTGCCAGACCCCCTTGAGATTGGTGTCGACGATCGAGTTGAACACCGGCTCGGAGCGGGTTTCGGGGTCACCGATCGCCACCACCCCGGCGTTGGCGATGACGATGTCCACCTCGCCCAGATCGTCGATGCCGCTGCGCACCGCGGCCTCCAATTGGGGCAGGTCACGGACGTCGGCGACGACGGTCGCGACTTTGCGGCCCGCGGCTTCGACCAGCCGTGCGGTCTCGTCGAGATCCGATTTGGTCCCCAGTGGGTAGGGGATCGCGTCGATATCGGCGCAGATGTCCACGGCGATGATGTCGGCGCCCTGTTCGGCGAGCGCCACGGCGTGGCTGCGGCCCTGGCCGCGCGCCGCGCCGGTGATGACGGCGACCGAGTTGTCGAGTTCACCCATGGCTATACCTCCAGCGTTGTCCCGGTCTGTTCTTCGGCGAACGCCACCAGCCGGGCGGCCGCGTCATAGTCGCACGCAAGCTCCGAACGACCGATCAGCACCGGGGCGCCGCGCAGGCCGAACCTGCCGCTGACACCGACGAAGCTGCCCGGCGGCACCGGTTCGCTGATGCAGTACAGGGTGGGCGCGGCACCTTCGCCGATGTCGTTGGCGAACCGGTCGGCCACCACCTTGACGGCCTTTTGCACCAACGACATCAACGGCGCGTCCGAGACGTTCGAGATGTTCGAGGCCACCCACCCCGGGTGGGTGAGTTGGCTGACGATCGCAGATCCGCCGGCGCGCAGCCGACGGTCCAGCTCGAGCCCCCACAACATGACGGCGAGCTTGGAGGCCGCATAGGACCCCAGCCTCGTCCACTTGTTGCGGCGCAGGTGCATGTCGTCGAGTCGCAGCGTGGCCGACTTGTGCGCGTCGGAGCCGACGTTGATGATCTGCGAGCGCACCCGGGGCAGCAGCAAGTTGGTCAGCGCGAACGGTCCGAGCAGGTTGGTGCCCAGCGTCATCTCGAAGCCGTCGACGGTCTCGATCCGTCGATCGGTGAGGGTGCCGGCGTTGTTGATCAGGATGTCGAATTCCCCGTCGACCCGATCGGCGAAGGCACGCACCGAAGCCAGGTCCGCGAGATCGAGCTTGACCACCGACGTCGAGCCGCCCATCGCCGCGGCACGCTGCTCACCCAACTCGGTGTTGCGCACGGCCAGGATCACGTGGGCGCCGGCTTTGGCCAGAGCTTGCGCGGTTCCCAGCCCGACGCCGTGGGTTGCCCCGGTCACGATGACTCGTTTGCCGGTCAAGTTGCCGAGGCGGCTCGGCGTCCAAGGTAACGTCACGGCGACTAAGAGTAATGGGCGGTTCTATGTAACTTGGGTCAGTTCTGCCAACATGGTCTGCAAACGGCACAGGAGTGGCTTGGCATGAGTGACAGCGCGCGAGAAATCACCAACCTGATCTACACCTACGCCGAACTCCTCGACGGTGGCGACCTGGACGGGGTGGCCGGACTTTTCGAGCATGGCCGCATCTGCGGCATGCAGGACGGTCCGCCGGAGACGGTCTTCGAGGGATCCGCCCGGGTGCGGCAGATGTACGACATGGCCACCCGCATCTACGAGGACGACGGCACCCCCAAGACCAAACACAACACGACCAATGTGCAACTTCACATCGACGAGGCCGCGGGGACCGCACGCAGCACGTCGTACTACTGCGTCACGCAGGCCACCCCCGACCTCCCGCTGCAGGTGATCGTCACCGGGCATTACAAGGACACCTTTCACCGGGTGCACGGCGCGTGGTGGTTCGACAGCCGCATCATGTTCGTCGACCAGGTCGGCGATGTCAGCCAGCACCTGAAGTTCTGACCGCGTGGCAGCCTCGAACGCCTTCGACAACGCTTTTGACCCGGCCGCCGTGCTGGCCGACGCGCAGCGAAAGGAGACGCTGACCGATTGGGGCCCCGGCGAATTCGAGGGTGCGCTGCGGGTCTTGCTGGACGACTATGCGCGCGCCGACCTCAACGCCATCGGCGTGCACATCCTGCGCTCGGGCATCGTGCACAGCCTGCGCATGCGGCTTCGTACCCAGGAGTGGATCCGCCGCCACCCGGAGATCCTCGAGGAGCGGGTGGCCGCGCCGATCGTCGTCGTCGGAATGATGCGCAGCGGCACCACGCTGCTGCAACGACTGCTGGCCGCCGACCCGCGTTTCAGCTGCGCCTACGGCTGGGAGGTCGTCGAGGTCGCACCCCGCCTCGACTATCGGTTCACCGATGCCGCCGACCCCCGCATCGCGATCAGCGAAGCGCGAGAAGCGAAATCCCGTGAGCTGGCACCGGATCTGTTCGCCATCCACCCGATGTATGCGCGAGAAGCCGAGGAAGAGATCGTCTTTCTGGCCGACGCATTTTTATCCCATGTCCCCGAATCCGGTGCCCACCTTCCCCATTACCGGTCCTGGCTCGACGAGCAGGACTTCTCCCCTGCCTACGACCACCTGCACCGCATGCTGCAATTCGTCGGATGGCAGAAGCGGCAAACCTGTCCGGAGGGGCGCCGCTCCCTGCAGCGCTGGGTGCTGAAATCCCCTGCGCACCTGGGCTATCTGGACTTACTGCGGGCGCAGTTTTCCGACCTGCACATCGTGCACATGCATCGCGACCCGCGCACCACGATCGCCTCGGGAGCCAGTTTGAACGCGACCTTGCACGCGATGCACGCCGACACTGTCGACCTGCACCGGGTCGGCGCGCAATGGCTGCAGCGAATGGGCTGGACCAACGACCGGGCCATGTCGATCCGCGACGAGTGGGCCCTCGAACCGGGCGGGGAGGCCGCGGTGGTCACCGACATCGGATTCGACGAGGCGGTGGCCGATCCGATCGGTCAGGTGGCCCGCGTCTACGACGCCATCGGCCTGCCGCTCACCGATACCGCCGAGGCCGCGATGCGGCACTGGCTGGACGAGCGTCCCCGCGAGGCCGCCCGCCCGCCCTATGGGCTGGAAAACTACGGCCTGGCACCCGGGCAGGTCGACGAGCGATTCACCCTGTACAACAAGCGTTTTAGACAGCACATCGGAGGAACAGCGCATGCCTGACGATCCAGTCTCGACCGCATCCCAGCGCGAACAGGAGCTGGCCGCCCTCGACCTGATCGAGCACCCCACCGTCAAAGCCGCCTACCGCGGCGTGGCGCAGACCTGGCTGGGCCGGGCCAAGGCGTCGGACGCGATGCGCGAGCGGTTCGACGATTCGTTCGCCGAGGTGATGTTCTCGGCGGCGGTGTGGTCGTCCAACCAGGACAAGCTGCGACCCAAGGTCAGCTGCATCACCCGGCTGGCGCACCCCGTGGAAGGCCGTCGCATTCCCGGATCACGTTGGGGCATCGACAATCCCGACAGCGTATACCGCGTCATCCCGATCTCGGGCGACGAACGCTACGAGATCCACGGCCGGGTCGGCGAGCACCGCATGACCGAGAACTACTTCACCCTGTGGGACGCACGGATGGGCACCGTCAACGTGCTCAACGGCCGCACCATGGCGGTCGAGGCCGACGGCAGCTACACCATCACCGTCGACGCCGAACCCGCCAACGGCCGTCCCAACCATGTGCAGACATCTGCCGAAGCCCACGAGTTCTACATCCGTGACGTGCTGCTGGACTGGGGCCGCGACGACCCCAATCATATTGAGGTACAACGACTTGGCGGTCCGCCGACAAGGCCGGCGCGCACCCTCGACGAGCAGGCCGACGCCACCGCGGCGATGATGGATTACTTCGCCAACTTCACCGGCAAGCTCAGCCACGGCGTGTACAAGATGCCCGCCAACCATTTCAACCTGGCCTGGTCGGCCGACAAGGTCGGCGCGATGCGCAACCAGGTCTATGTGATGGGGCGCTTCGAACTCGAGCCCGACGAGGCGTTCGTGGTCGACCTCAGCGACGGCGGCGCCGAATACTTCACCGTTCCCCTGAGCAATATCTGGGGCACCACGCTCGATCTCGTCGACCGCACCGGCAGCCTCAACAAGGCGCAGTCGGTCCCCAACCAGGACGGCACCTACACCTATGTGATCTCGCCCGTCGATCCCGGCGTCGCCAACTGGATCGACTCCGACGGCCTGGCCGAGGCCATCCTGACCCTGCGCATGGCCGAGTTCGGCGAGGCCGGTCCCCGCGAAGACCTGGGCGCCCGCGGACGGGTGATCAAACTCGACCGGCTCGACGCCGAGGTGCCGCACCTGCCGCGGGTGAGCGCCCGGGAGCGCGCCGCCCAACTGGCCGACCGGCGCAAGGCCTATCTGCGCCGCCTACCGGAAGGAACGATCTAACGATGGCGCGCTGGTTGATCACCGGTTGTTCCACCGGCTTTGGCCGCGAGATCGCGCGCGCCGCCTTGGCAGCGGGCCACAGCGTGGTGGTGACCGCGCGCAAGGTCGACGCGGTGGCCGATCTCGCCGACGAATTCTCCGACCGCGCCGTTGCCGTGGTCCTCGACGTGACCGATGCCGCCCAGATCGCGGCGGCGGTGTCAGCGGCCGACGCGGCGTTCGGAGGCATCGACGTCCTGGTCAACAACGCCGGTCACGGTTATCTGTCTTCGGTGGAAGAGGGCGAGGACGCCGAGGTTCGAAAGTTGTTCGACGTCAACTACTTCGGGTCTGTCGACATGATCAAGGCGGTGCTGCCCGCGATGCGTGCCCGCGGGTCGGGGCACATCATCAACATTTCCTCGATGACCGGCCTGGTCGCCAATCCGCCCAACGCGTATTACTCGTCGACCAAGTTCGCGCTCGAGGCGGTGACCGAGGCGCTGGCCACCGAGGTGCGGCCGTTGGGCATCAAGGTGACCGCTATCGAGCCGGGCGCCTTCCGTACCGATTGGGCAACACGGTCGATGAAGGAATCGGGCCGCCCGATCGCCGCCTACGCCGACGTGGCAGCACGCAAGGACCTGATCAAGCAGTTCGCCGATCACCTACCGGGCGACCCACGCAAGGTGGCCGAGGCGGTGCTGATGGTGACCACGCTCGACGAGCCTCCGTTGCGGTTACTGCTCGGCCGCGACGTGCTGAAGGCGATGCGCGACAAGATTACCGCGATGTCGGCGTCGATCGAGGAGTGGAAATCCGTCACCAAAGACGTGAACTTCCCGGAGTCGTGAGGTCCCTGTAGTTCGCCATCAGGGCAGCCGCCAGTCGATCGAGTCGGCTCCCATCCCGGCGAGCAACTCGTTGGCGCGGCTGAACGGGCGCGAGCCGAAGAATCCGCGCGACGCGGACAGCGGCGACGGGTGCGGCGACTCGATCGCGACGCAGTTGCCCTCCGCCAGCACCGGTTTGAGCGTCGACGCGTCGCGGCCCCACAGGATCGCCACCATCGGCTGCGACCGCGCGACGAGCGCACGGATCGCGCACTCGGTGACCGCCTCCCAGCCCTTGCCGCGATGCGACGCCGGATTGCTCGGACGCACCGTGAGGACCCTGTTCAACAGCAGCACGCCGCGCTGCGCCCAGGGCGTCAGATCGCCACACGAGGGTTGCGGGTGACCCAGGTCGGCCGCGTATTCGTCGAAGATGTTGGACAGACTGCGCGGCAGCGGGCGCACCTCGGGAGCCACCGAGAAGCTCAGGCCCACGGCATGACCCGGTGTCGGGTAGGGGTCTTGCCCGACAATCAGCACCCGTACCTGGTCAAACGGAAAGGTGAAGGCGCGCAACACGTTCGGTCCGGCAGGTAGGTATTTGCGGCCGGCCGCGATTTCTTCTCGCAGAAACTGACCCATCTTGGTCACCTGATCGGCGACCGGCTCTAGCGCGGCCGCCCACCCCGGCTCGACGAGTTCACTCAACGGACGCGCGGTCACTGCGCCACCTTAACTGCCGAACGACTGCCAGCCCGCGTATCCTTGCCAGTCGGCGCCGTCGACGAGCACCCGGACCGGGCCGTCGAGCACCTGACCGATGACACGCCACCCGGATGGCACCGGGCCGGCGAAACAGGCCACCAGCGCGTGATCTTCGCCGCCGCCCAGCACCCACGACCACGGATCGGCGCCCACCGCCGCCGCGGCCGTGTTCAGCGCGTCGCGGTCCGGGGTCAGCGCCGCGGTGGACAGGTCGATACCCACACCGGACGCGTCGGCGACGTGCCGCAGGTCGGCGATCAGGCCGTCGGAGACGTCGATCATCGCCTGAGCACCCGCCGCCGCGGCCGCCACGCCCTGGCCGTAGGGCGGCTCGGGCACCAGATGACGGGCACGCAGCTCGTCGAATCCGCCAATCCCGTTGTCCCACAGCGAGTATCCGGCAGCGGAGCGGCCCAGCTCGCCGGCGACGGCAAGCACCGCCCCGGCTTTCGCGCCGGAACGCAGCACCGGCGCCCGGCCGCCCAAGTCGCCGAGCACCGCCACCGACAACACCCATAGCGGCGAGCTGACCAGGTCGCCGCCGACGATGCCGGCGCCGACTCGCGCCGCCTCGTGCCACATTCCGTCGACCAACGCGTCCGCGTCCGCCGTCGGCGTATCCCCGGGTGCACCGAAGCCGACCACGAACGCCGTGGCGCGTGCGCCCATCGCCTCGATGTCCGCGGCGTTCTGCGCGATCGCCTTGCGGCCGACGTCGCGCGGCGTCGACCAGTCCAGCCGGAAATGCCGGCCGGCCACCAGCATGTCGGTCGACACCACGGTGCGGCCGTCGCCGGCAGCCACCACCGCGGCGTCGTCGCCGGGTCCCAGCAGCACGGCATCGGGCTGCGTACGCCCGCGGACCAGTCGGTCGATGACGGCGAATTCACCGAGCTGCCCCAATGTGGGCGACTCCCCAGTTACGTCTTCGCGCACGTCACCTCCTTCGGCGCGCACCGGCCGTTTGCGGTCCTCGTACCGTGGTCCGACCTGCGGTAAGTTTGGTCACTGTCCGCGTAAGCGGACGGCGCCAGTGTATGAGATGGGAGGTGCCCGGGTGGTCGATGCTCTTTCGTCGGCATCCGGGCGGTGATGGCAAGTTCGGACACCGACGACCCAGGCGGACCGCCGCGGGCCCTGCTGGTCGCCGCGGTTGCGGTGGCGGTCGTGGCGATCGGAATCGTCCTTGTCATCGCGGCAACCCGCCAAGCACCGCCGCAACCGGTCGCCCTTCCCAGCGTGCCGGCGCCGCAGGCCGACAGTTCCGCATGCAACGCACTCTCGGCGGCGCTGCCGCAGCGGCTCGGTGACTACCAGCGCGCGCAGTTGGCGCAGCCGGCGCCGCAAGGCGCGACCGCCTGGCGCGCCGGAACCGGCAGCGAGCCGGTGGTGTTGCGCTGCGGGCTGGACCGCCCGACCGGCTTCGTGGTGGGATCGGCGATCCAGATCGTCGACCGGGTGCAGTGGTTCGAAGTGATGGCCGAACAGCAATCCGCCGGTGACGCAGGAAGATCCACCTGGTACACGGTGGACCGGCCGGTGTACCTCGCGCTGACCCTGCCGTCGGGATCCGGGCCGACACCGATCCAGCAGCTCTCCGAAGTGATCGACCACACCATCACGGCGGTGCCCATCGATCCCGCTCGGCCCGGTGGGCGTTAGCGCAGACCGGTGCCCCGGGCCAAGGCCGTTTCGACCATGGTCGACAGCAGAGTCCGATAGTCGACGCCGCTGGCCGCCCACATTCTCGGGTACATCGAGATCGTGGTGAACCCCGGCATCGTGTTGACCTCGTTGATCACCGGCCCGTCGTCGGTGAGGAAGAAGTCGACCCGGGCCAGGCCCTGGCAGTCAATAGCTTTGAACGCCCGGATCGCCAATTGGCGCACCGCGTCGGCGATGTCGTCATCGACCTTGGCGGGCACATCCAATTCGGCTGCGTCGTCAAGGTATTTGGTCGCGAAGTCGTAGAAGCCGTCCTCGCGTCCGCGTACGCCGGCCACCCGGATCTCGCCGACCGTGCTGGCTTCTATTGCGCCGTCAGGCATTTCGAGGACGCCGCATTCCAGCTCGCGGCCGTTGATCGCGGCCTCGATGATCACCTTCGGATCGTGCCGGCGAGCGTCCGCCACCGCGGCGGCCAGCTCGTCCCAACGCGCAACCCGGGTGACACCGATCGACGACCCACCGCGTGCGGGCTTGACGAACACAGGCAACCCCAGCCGCTGCTGCTCGTGGAGGGGCAGCGTCTGCTGCGACGGGCGCAGCACCGCATACGCGCCGACCGGAAGCCCCTCGGCGACAAGCAACTTCTTGGTGAATTCCTTGTCCATCGCGACGGCGCTGGACAGCACACCGGCTCCGACGTACGGCACGCCGGCGAGTTCGAGCAGGCCCTGGATCGTGCCGTCCTCGCCGTAAGGGCCGTGCAGCACCGGGAACACCACGTCGACCGAGCCGAGGACTTCGCCGGCGCCGGGCGGCAGTGACACCAACTGGCCGCTGCGCCGCGGATCTGCCGGCAACGCCAGCTCGGTGCCCGACTCGGTGGTCACCCCGGGCAGTTGCCGGTTGGAGATCGCCAGCGCGTCCGGGTCTCCGTCGGTCAGCACCCACGACCCTTCCGGGGTGATGCCGATCGCGACCACATCAAATCGCTGCGGGTCGAGGTTGCGCAGGATGCTGCCCGCGGACACACACGAAATGGCGTGCTCGTTGCTGCGCCCCCCGAAAACGACAGCGACGCGCACCCGGCTACCCCGTGACACGGGTGCCGGGCTCGTCTCGTCGCTGGCGTTCACAACCTGGAGAGGCTACCGGTTGGGACGCCGACAGGTCGGGTCGCCGAGCTCTAACCGGGTTTTGCCGGCCCGCCGGACTGGCGAACGGCCTCATTCCGGTTTGGTGCTGCGGCCCAGCAGCAGGGCCATCGCCTCGTCGACCGAGAGTCCTTTGTGGCAAACCCGGTGCACCGCGTCGGTGAGCGGCATCTCCACGTCGTAGCTGGACGCCAGCGCGAGCACGGACTCGCATGAGGTCACGCCCTCGACGACGTGCCCGTCGTTCTCCTGAAGCGCCGACTCCATGGTTGCGCCCCGGCCGAGGCGCTCACCCATCGAGCGATTGCGCGAATGCGGCGATGTGCAGGTGGCCACCAAGTCGCCCACGCCTGCCAGCCCGGCCAGCGTCGCGCCCTTGGCGCCCAGCGCGATTCCCAGCCGCATGATCTCGGCCAGGCCGCGGGTGATGATCGCCGCGGCGGTGTTTTCGCCCAGGCCGACGCCGGCCGACATCCCGCACGCGAGCGCGATGACGTTCTTGCAGGCCCCGCCGATCTCGGTGCCGACCACATCGCTGTTGGTGTACGGGCGGAAGTACCCGGTGTTCAGCATGCGCTGCAAGGCGACCGCACGGCCGGAGTCGCTGCACGCCACCACCGTGGCGGCGGGTTGACATTCGGAGATCTCACTGGCCAGGTTCGGCCCGGAAATCACCGCGACCTGCGACGAGTCGACCCCGGTCACCGAAACGATGACCTGGCTCATCCGCATCAGGGTGCCCAGTTCGATGCCTTTGGCCAGGCTGACCAGCGTCGCTCCGTCGGCGATCAGAGGAGCCCACTGCTCGAGGTTGCTCCGCAGGTTCTGCGCCGGGACGCCCAGCAGCACGGTCGTCGCGCCGCGCAGCGCCTCGGCCGCGTCGGCGGTGGCCCGGATGCCCGGCGCCAGCTTGGTGCCGGGCAGGTAGGCCGGGTTGTATCGGGTGGCGTTGATCTGCTCGGCAACGTCGGATCGCCGGGCCCACAAGGTGACCTCTGCTTCCGGTCCCCCGGCCTCGGCGAGCACCTTGGCCAGCGCGGTTCCCCATGCTCCGGCGCCCATCACCGCGACGGCGCCCGACGTGCTGGCCATTTCTCATCCCGATCTGTCATCAACGCGGCAGCTGCAGCCGCTACACCCTAGAACAGGAAGGGCGACCGTCACCATGTCCCCCGCGAGGCGGGCGGTGCCCCCGCTCGCTGACCGGGGCGAAACGCGGCGCTGGCAGGATTGAGTCATGAGCGGCGCAAGGGGTGATGGTGCCGGCGATATCGCGTTGATCATCGCCGTCAAGCGGTTGGCCGCCGCCAAGACCAGGCTGGCTCCGGTGTTCTCGGCGCGGACCCGGGAAACCGTGGTGCTGGCGATGTTGGTGGACACGGTGACGGCCGCGGCGGGGGTCGCATCGGTGGGCTCGATCACGGTCATCACGCCCGACGACGCCGCGGCAGCCGCGGCGGTGAGCCTCGGAGCGCAGGTGCTCGCCGACCCGACGCCCGAAGGCCATGACGATCCGCTGAACCACGCCATTGCCGCCGCCGAACGTTCTGTGGCCCAATCGTTCTCCAATATTGTTGCGCTGCAAGGTGATTTGCCCGCTTTGCAGACACCGGAGCTGGCCGACGCGATCGCTGCCGCACGCCAGCATCGGCGCTCCTTCGTTGCCGACCGGCTGGCAACCGGTACCGCGGCGCTGTGCGCATTCGGCGCCGCATTGGATCCACACTTCGGGTCGGATTCGGCCGAGCGGCACCGCCGTTCGGGCGCGATCGAGCTGACGGGCGCGTGGCCCGGCTTGCGCTGCGATGTCGACACTCCTGCCGACTTGGTGGCCGCTCGCCGTCTCGGTGTCGGAGTGGCAACCGCGCGCGCCATCACGCAGCATTGAAGAAAAGGCGCCTGGCAAACCTGTCTGGCGGATGAACGGCGCGCCAACGCGGGATGGATCTCTACCGAGCGCTAGCAGCACCAGCGGGTGATGAGCAATGATTCCATCGTGACCGATATCGAAGCTGACGCACGGCTTGACGAAACCGCGTGGCAATCCGGCGACAGCGCCGTGGGAGCACCCCCCGCCGCGACCCCCGCCGCGATCGACGACGTGCTGCCGGACGACCGTTACCTCAACCGGGAACTGAGCTGGCTGGACTTCAACGCACGCGTGCTGGCCCTGGCCGCCGATACGTCTTTGCCGTTGCTGGAGCGGGCCAAGTTTCTGGCGATCTTCGCGTCCAACCTCGACGAGTTCTACATGGTCCGGGTGGCCGGCCTCAAGCGCCGCGACGAGATGGGACTGTCGGTCCGCTCGGCCGACGGCCTGACACCGCGTGAGCAACTGGCCCGCATCGGCGAGCAGACCCAGCGGATCGCGACCCGGCACGCCCGGGAATTCCTCGACTCGGTGCGACCGGCACTCGCACAAGAAGGCATCTACATAGTCACGTGGGCCGATCTGGATCAGGCCGAGCGCGACCAACTACAGACCTATTTCAACGAGCAGGTCTTCCCGGTCTTGACTCCGCTCGCCGTCGACCCGGCGCACCCGTTCCCGTTTGTCAGCGGGCTGAGCCTGAACCTCGCCGTCACGGTCAAGGACGACGGTGGTCAGCACTTCGCCCGAGTCAAGGTGCCCGACAACGTCGATCGCTTCGTCGAACTTCAAAGCCCCGGCGACACCGACGAGGGCCGGGCCGTGATCCGGTACCTGCCAACCGAAGAGCTGATCGCGGCGTTCCTGCCGGTGCTGTTCCCCGGCATGGAAATCGTCGAGCACCACGCGTTCCGCATTACCCGCAACGCCGATTACGAGGTCGAAGAGGACCGCGACGAGGACCTACTGCAGGCACTGGAGCGGGAATTGGCGCGCCGGCGGTTCGGTTCGCCGGTACGACTCGAGATTGCCGACGACATGACCGAGAGCATGTTGGAGCTGCTGCTGCGCGAACTCGACGTGAATCCCGGCGACGTCGTCGAGGTCCCCGGGCTGCTCGACCTCTCGTCGTTGTGGCAGATCTACGGCGTCGACCGGCCGGCCCTGAAAGACCGCACCTGGATTCCGGCCACCAGTCCCGCCTTCGCCGACCGCGAGACACCGAAGAGCATCTTCGCGACGCTGCGCGAAGGCGATGTGCTGCTTCACCATCCGTATGAGTCGTTCTCCACGAGCGTGCAACGATTCATCGAGCAGGCCGCCGCCGACCCCAACGTGCTGGCGATCAAGCAGACGCTGTACCGCACCTCCGGTGACTCGCCGATCGTTCGGGCACTGATCCAAGCCGCCGAAGCCGGAAAGCAAGTCGTGGCAATGGTGGAGATCAAGGCGCGCTTCGACGAGCAGGCCAACATCCGCTGGGCACGCACCCTTGAGCAATCGGGCGTGCACGTCGTCTACGGGTACGTCGGACTCAAGACGCACTGCAAAACCTGCCTGGTGGTGCGGCGCGAAGGTTCAACGATCCGGCGCTACTGCCACATCGGGACCGGCAACTACAACGGGAAGACCGCGCGACTGTACGAGGACGTCGGTCTGCTCACGGCGTCCCCGGAGATCGGGGCCGACCTGACGGACTTGTTCAATTCGCTGACCGGCTACTCACGCAAGGTCTCCTACCGCAACCTCTTGGTTGCCCCGCACAGTGTTCGCACCGGCATCATCGAGCGCGTCGAGCGCGAGATCGCCGCCCACCGCGAACATGGCGGTGGCCGGATCCGGATGAAGATGAACGCTCTGGTCGACGAGCAGGTGATCGACGCGCTGTATCGCGCATCGCGGGCCGGCGTGCGGGTCGAGGTGGTGGTGCGCGGCATCTGCGCGCTGCGCCCAGGCACCGAGGGCTTCTCGGAAAACATTTCGGTCCGCTCAATCCTCGGCCGATTCCTGGAGCACTCGCGGATCATGCATTTCAGTTGCATCAACGAGTTCTGGATCGGCAGCGCCGACATGATGCACCGCAACCTCGACCGGCGGGTCGAGGCGCTGGTTCAGGTCAAGGATCCGAAGCTGACCGCGTACCTGAACGACTTGTTCGAGTCCGCGCTGGATCCGTCCACGCGGTGCTGGGAACTCGAGTCGGGCGGGCAGTGGATCGCGTCGCCGCGGGAAGGACACTCGGTGCGCGACCACCAAGAGTCACTGATGGAGCGCCACCGCAGCGACTGACGCTGTGTGGTAATTTTCCAGGCCACCCCATGGCCGGCGTGGCGCTGGCCGAATTGACCTGCAGGAGTGTGGTGTCGGACCAGAATTCGTCAGGCGGTCGGCGCTCAGGCAAACGCATCGTCTACGCGGCAGGCGCGGTGCTGTGGCGGCAAGCCAGCGCCGATTCGGCCAACCCCGAGCTCGAGATCGCTGTCATCCACCGCCCCCGCTACGACGACTGGTCACTGCCCAAGGGCAAAGTGGACCCGGGCGAAACAGCACCGGTGGCCGCGGTGCGCGAAGTGCTCGAGGAGACCGGACACCACTGTGTACTCGGCAGGCGCCTCAACAAGGTGAGCTATCCGATCGACCAGGGTGTCAAAAAGGTGTACTACTGGGCGGCGCGGAGCACCGGCGGCGAATTCGAACCCGGCAAAGAGGTCGACAAGTTGATCTGGTTGCCCGTCGCCGACGCGATGAAGAAAATCGACTACGCCCAAGACCGAAACGTGTTGCAGCGCTTCGCAAAACAGCCCGCTGACACGCACACCGTATTGGTGGTCCGGCACGGCACAGCGGGCCGCAAGTCACGCTTCTCCGGAGACGACACCAAGCGACCGTTGGACAAACGAGGACGCGCACAGGCCGAGGCGCTGGTCGCACAGCTGATGGCGTTCGGCGCCACCGACGTGTACGCCGCCGATCGGGTGCGCTGTCACCAGACCGTTGCGCCACTCGCCGAAGAGCTGGGTGTGACGATCGAGAACGAGCCCACCCTCACCGAGGAGTCTTACGCCAAGAACCCCAAACGCAGCCGGCACCGGATGCTGCGTATCGCCGAGCACAAGGGCACACCGGTGATCTGCTCGCAGGGCAAGGTGATTCCGGATCTGATCGAATGGTGGTGCGAGCGCGACGGAGTGCACCCCGACAAATCCCGCAACCACAAGGGCAGTACTTGGGTGCTGTCGCTGTCCGACGGCCGACTGGTGGGGGCCGATCACGTCGGCGGCGCGCTGGCCGCCAACGTCCGGGCCTGACACGCGAAATACCCTTCGGGGGCAGACTTACCGCCCGAAGGGTATTCGCGTCTGAACTCGGTTACTGCCTTACCTGCGGCCGCGCTTGGCCGGCGCCTTCTTGGCGGGGGCCTTCTTGGCGGGTGCTCTCTTAGCGACCGCCTTCTTGACGGCAGCCGTCCTAACGGCCTTCTTCACCGCGGCCTTCTTGACGGCCTTCTTGGCTACTGCCTTCTTGACGGCCTTGCGGGCCACTGTCTTCTTGACGGCCTTCTGGGCTACTGCCTTCTTGACGGCCTTCTTGGCTACTGCCTTCTTGACGGCCTTCTTGGCTACTGCCTTCTTGACGGCCTTCCGAGCCACCGCCTTCTTGACAGCCTTCCGGGCCACCGCCTTCTTGGCTGCGCCTGCAACAACTCCACGTTTCACGGCAGGTCCTTCCGACGGGAGGCGCTGTGCGCCAGCGACAACCGCTTTGAATTGAGCACCCGGACGAAACGCGGGGACGGACGTCGGCTTTACCTTCACCGTCTCGCCGGTACGCGGGTTGCGGGCCACACGTGCTGCGCGGCGCCGTTGTTCGAACACACCGAACCCGGTGATGGTCACGCTGTCGCCCTTGTGCACCGCACGCACAATGGTGTCGACAACATTCTCGACAGCGGCGGTCGCCTGCCGACGGTCCGAGCCCAATTTCTGTGTGAGCACATCTATGAGCTCTGCTTTGTTCATCCAAACCCTCCGAAGCCAGTGGTCCCATTTTGGGAACCGACTAGCGAACACGGTAAACCCTCACCTAGCAAATTTCCAAGCGCCACGCGCAATTTCACGTCCAAGCGACAGGAAATTCCGCAATCTGGTTGCCGCCCTTGGTCGGTGACGCAGGCGAAAAATAAGCCTTGCTATCTAAGAGGATCGTGACGAAATCTCATCCCGATCAACCTTTCATGGGGCGGGCAGAGTGCGCGGTTTCCAGTCCGGACGGGACGCCTCGAAAGATTGGATCTCGTCGAGTTTCCGCAGCGTAAGGGCTATATCGTCGAGTCCTTCGAGCAGTCGCCATGCGGTGTGGTCGTCAATCTTGAACGGCAGCACCGTCGTTCCCGCGGTGATATTTCGATCTTGAAGATTGGCAGTGATTTCCAGCCCCGGACTCTGCTCGATGAGCTTCCAAAGCAGTTCCACACCGTCCTGGCTGACTTCGGCCGCCAATAGCCCCGCCTTGCCCGCGTTGCTCCGAAAAATGTCACCGAATCGCGACGAGATGACGACTCGGAACCCGTAGTCCATCAGCGCCCACACTGCGTGCTCGCGTGACGATCCGGTCCCGAAGTCGGGTCCGGCGACTAAGACCGAGCCTCGGTCAAAGGGACTGAGGTTGAGCACGAATGACGGATCCGAGCGCCACGTCGCGAACAATCCGTCCTCGAAACCGGTCCGGGTGACGCGCTTCAAATACACCGCAGGAATGATCTGATCGGTATCGACGTTGGAGCGCCGCAGCGGCACGCCAATCCCGGTGTGGGTCTGAAAGGCTTCCATCTTCGTCCTCGATTTCGTTTTCAGTTCAAGTCAGCCGGAGCCGAAAGTGTGCCGCGTACCGCGGTTGCCGCGGCGACGGCCGGTGACACCAAATGCGTACGGCCGCCTTTGCCCTGCCGCCCTTCGAAGTTGCGGTTGGACGTCGCGGCGCAGCGCTCGCCGGGCGCAAGCTGATCGGGGTTCATGCCCAGGCACATCGAGCAGCCGGCCTGCCGCCATTCGGCACCGGCGGCGGTGAATACCTCACCGAGGCCTTCGGCTTCGGCCTGCGCGCGTACCCGCATCGAGCCCGGAACCACCAGCATTCGCACGCCATCGGCCACTTTGCGACCGCGCAACACCTCGGCCACCACCCGCAGATCTTCGATACGGCCGTTGGTACAAGACCCGACGAATACCGCGTCGACCGCGATCTCGCGCATCGGCATACCCGCCCGAAGGTCCATATATGCCAACGCTTTCTCGGCGGACTGCCGCTCGCCGTCGTCGGTCATCAAATCGGGATCCGGCACCGCCGCACCCAATGGCACTCCCTGGCCGGGATTGGTACCCCAGGTGACGAACGGAGTCAACGACTCCGCATCGAGATAGACCTCGGTGTCGAAAACGGCGCCGTCGTCGGTGCGCAGCTGTTGCCAGTACTGCAGCGCGGCGTCCCACTGCGCGCCGGTCGGGGCGTGCGGGCGGCCGCGCAGGAATTCGTAGGTGGTCTCGTCCGGCGCCACCATTCCGGCCCGGGCGCCGGCTTCGATGCTCATGTTGCAGACCGTCATCCGGCCTTCCATCGTCAGCGATTCGATCGCACTGCCCCGATATTCGATGACATGGCCCTGTCCGCCACCCGTGCCGATCTTCGCGATCAACGCGAGGATGATGTCCTTGGCCGAGACGCCGGGCGCCAATTGGCCGTCGACATTGACCGCCATTGTCTTGAAGGGCCGCAACGGCAATGTCTGGGTGGCCAGCACATGCTCGACCTCCGAGGTTCCGATTCCCATTGCCAGCGCACCGAATGCTCCGTGGGTGGACGTGTGACTGTCCCCACAGACGATCGTCATTCCCGGTTGGGTCAGCCCCAATTGCGGTCCGACGACATGCACGATGCCCTGTTCGATATCGCCCATCGGATATAGCCGGACACCGAATTCGGCGCAGTTTTGCCGCAAGGTCTCGACCTGAGTGCGCGATACCGGGTCGGCGATCGGCTTGTCGATGTCCACGGTGGGCACGTTGTGGTCCTCGGTGGCCAGCGTCAGATCCGTCCGGCGCAACGGGCGGCCGGCCAGGCGGAGGCCGTCAAACGCCTGCGGGCTGGTGACCTCGTGCACCAAATGCAGGTCGATGTAGATCAAGTCCGGCGCACCGGCCCCCTCGCCTGACGCGCCGGATACCACAACGTGGTCGTCCCAAACCTTTTCGGCCAGGGTGCGCGGCTTGCCGGCAGCCACTTCGGTTCGCATCGTGAACTCGCCTCGATTCGCCTTGGTCGCGGCTCGCCGATCAATCTGGGCTGTAATCTCAGCATGCGAGACGCTAGTATCTCTGTATGAGACAGCATAGCGGCATCGGCGTCCTGGATAAAGCCGTGGGTGTGCTGCACACGATCGCGGAATCTCCCTGCGGGTTAGCCGAACTGTGCGAGCGGACCGGCTTTCCCAGGGCCACCACGTACCGGCTGGCGGCCGCGCTGGAGGTACATCGCCTGCTCGCGCGCGACGACGAAGGGCGTTGGCAGCTGGGACCCGGGCTGACCGAACTCGCCGCGCACGTCAACGATCCGTTGCTGGCGGCCGGCGCGGCGGTGCTCCCCCAGTTGCGCGAGACCACCGGCGAAAGTGTGCAGCTGTACCGCCGCGAGGGTACGTCGCGGGTCTGCGTGGCCGCCCTGGAACCGTCTGCGGGCCTTCGCGATACGGTCCCGGTCGGCGCGCGGTTGCCGATGACGGCGGGCTCGGGGGCCAAAGTCTTGCTGGCCCACAGCGATGCCGCCACGCAAAACGCCGTGCTGCCGACGGCGAAGTTCACCGACCGGACGCTGGCCGAAGTGCGCCGGCGCGGTTGGGCACAAAGCGTTGCCGAGCGCGAGCCGGGGGTGGCCAGCGTGTCGGCGCCGGTGCGCGACGGCCGCGGCGTGGTCGTCGCCGCCATCTCGGTGTCGGGACCCATCGACCGGATCGGCCGACGCCCCGGAGTGCGCTGGGCGGCCGACCTGTTGTCGGCCGCCGATGCAATGGCTCGCCGTATGTAATTGGCACCCCAGGCCTCGAGTGTGCGTCCCGGGCGCCCTGAGCGCACACCGGAAAATGACCTGACAAACTGACGCCATGGGAACCAATCAGCGCGCGAGCATCGTCATGTCCGACGATGAGATCGCCGACTTCGTCGTCAAGAGCCGCACCGGAACTATGGCCACCATTGGACGCGACGGCCAGCCGCACCTGACCGCCATGTGGTACGCCGTCGTCGACGGCGAAATCTGGATCGAGACCAAGGCCAAGTCTCAGAAGGCCGTGAATCTGACCCGCGATCCACGGGTGACCTTCTTGATCGAGGACGGCGACACCTATGACACATTGCGCGGAGTGTCCTTCGAAGGCGTCGCGGAGATCATCGACGACCCGGACATCTCGCACCGCGTCGGGGTCAGCGTGTGGGAGCGCTACACCGGTCCCTACACCGACGAGATGAAGCCGTTCGTCGAGCAGATGATGAATAAGAGGGTGTGCGTGCGCATCGTCGCCCGGCGCTCGCGCTCGTGGGATCACCGCAAACTTGGCTTGCCGCCGATGCCGGTGGGTGGATCCACCGCGCGGGCCGTGCTGGGGACCGGCCAGTAAATTTGTAGCCCCGATGGGATTCGAACCCACGCTACCGCCGTGAGAGGGCGGCGTCCTAGGCCGCTAGACGACGGGGCCAGAACCGATCCGAGCTGCCAGCATAGCTCACCCGACGGGGGCCACCTAATCACTCGGCATCTGCTTGCAGACTGACGGATTTTGCTGGGGTACCAGGACTCGAACCTAGAATGGCGGTACCAGAAACCGCTGTGTTGCCAATTACACCATACCCCATCGGCTGCCTAAAACCGCTGTTCAGAGCGGTTTTCGCGGGCTGTTACCAGCCTAGGAGACCGCCGCCGCCAGCCGTTGTCGGCCTTTGCAAACCGCTGAGCAGACTACCAAAGATTTAGACCGCCTCGTCGCGCGCAGCCCGCAACCGCCCCACGCTGCGGTCGCGGCCGAGCAGCTCGAGAGACTCGAACAGCGGCGGGCTGATCGTGGTCCCGGTCGCGGCGACCCGGATCGGGCCGAACGCTTTGCGCGGTTTGAGCGCCAGACCGTCGATCAGCGCGACTTTGAGGGCCTCCTCGATCTGGGCCACGGTCCAGTCGGTCACGCCGTCCAGCGCCGTCAGCGCGGCGTCCAGCACAGCAACCCCGTCCGCACCGAGCTCCTTCGCGGCAGCCTTGGGGTCGATCACGTACTCGTCGTCGTTGAGGAACTTCAGCAGGTCCCACGCGTCACCGAGCACCACGATGCGGGTCTGCACCAGCTCGGCCGCGGTGGCGAACGCCGCCTCGTCGAGCGAAAGGCGATGTCCGTGCACGTCGAAGTAGTCGCGCAGCCTGCCGGTGAAGTCGGCCACGTCGAGCATCCGGATGTGTTCGGCGTTGAGGGCGTCGGCCTTCTTCTGATCGAATCGGGCCGGGTTGGAGTTGACGTCGACCACGTCGAACGCGGCCACCATTTCGTCGAGGCTGAATAGATCGTGATCGTCGGCGATCGCCCAGCCCAGCAGCGCAAGGTAATTCAGCAGCCCTTCCGGGATGAAGCCCCGGTCGCGGTGGGCGAACAAATTGGACTGCGGGTCGCGCTTGGACAGCTTTTTCGTTCCCTCCCCCAATACGGTTGGCAGGTGCGCGAATTCCGGAATACGCTCGGCGATCCCGATCCGGATCAACGCCTGGTACAACGCCAGCTGACGTGGCGTCGAGGGCAGCAGGTCCTCGCCGCGCAACACGTGGGTGATCTTCATCAGCGCGTCGTCGCACGGGTTGACCAACGTATATAAGGGATCTCCGCTTGCGCGGGTCAAGGCGAAATCGGGCACCGAGCCCGCCGCGAAGGTGGTCCTCCCGCGCACCAGGTCATCCCAGGCGAGGTCTTCGTCGGGCATCCGCAGCCGCACCACGGGCTTGCGGCCCTCGGCCAGGAACGCCGCGCGCTGGGGATCGGTCAGTTGCCGGTCGAAGTTGTCGTAGCCCAATTTGGGATTGCGGCCGGCGGCGACGTGGCGGGCCTCGACCTCCTCCGGAGTCGAAAACGCGTGGTAGGCCTCACCCGCCGCGAGCAGCTTGTCCACCACCTCGCGGTAGACCTCGCTGCGCTGCGACTGCCGGTACGGGCCGTGGGGTCCACCGACCTCGGGGCCCTCGTCCCAATCCAGCCCCAGCCAGCGCAACGCGTCGAGCAGGGCCAGATAGCTTTCCTCGCTGTCACGCTCGGCGTCGGTGTCCTCGATGCGAAAGACGAAGGTGCCACCCGTGTGCCGCGCGTAGGCCCAGTTGAACAGGGCGGTGCGAACCATCCCGACGTGCGGGGTGCCGGTGGGCGATGGGCAGAAGCGGACCCGAACGGCGCCTGGTGCAGTCACGACTTTCCTTTGCGGACCACGGGATTGGAGAGGGTGCCGATGCCCTCGATCGAGACGGAGACGGTGTCGCCATCGTCGATCGGACCAACTCCGGCCGGCGTCCCGGTGAGGATGAGATCGCCCGGCAGCAAGGTCATCACCGCCGAGATCCATTCCACGATGGCGCCGATGTCATGGATCATCAGCGAGGTGCGGCTGTCCTGTTTGACGTGGCCGTTGACCTCGGTGCGCAGCGCGAGATCGGCCGGGTCGATGTCGGTGACGATCCACGGCCCAACCGGGCAGAAGGTGTCGTGCCCCTTGGCGCGAGTCCACTGGCCATCGGCCTTTTGTTGATCGCGCGCCGACACGTCGTTGGCGATCGTGTAGCCCAGGATGTTGTCGGTGGCCTGGGCGGCGGCGACGTCCTTGCACGGCCGGCCGATCACCGCGGCCAGCTCCCCCTCGAAATGCACGGGTGATGCGTTGGCGGGCAAGCGAATCGGCACGTTCGGTCCGATGATGGCGGTGTTGGGCTTGAGGAAAATGATGGGATCCGCCGCGGCCGATCCCGTTCCGAAGCTTGCCATCTCGGCGATGTGGTCGCTGTAGTTCTTGCCGATGCAGACCACCTTGCCGGCCAGCATCGGGGCCAACAGCCGGACCTCCGCGACCGGCCATGTGCGACCGGTGAACGTCGGCGTGCCGAACGGGTGCTCGGCGATCTCACGGGCAATCATCGCGCTGGGATCCTCCAGCGGACCCTCGATGCTGACAAAGGAGACACCGTCGGGGCTGGCGATTCGACCAAGGCGCATTCGGTTGAGCCTAGTGATGGGCATCAGCGGCCGGCGCGACCGGTCCTGCCAACGAGGCAGCGACAATTCTCCAAAGGCCTGTGCAAGCATGAGCGGATGCCCACGGACCCGCAGGGTACGGGCCAACTGAGCGCCGGCACACGCTGGTCGATCATGATCATCTCGCTGTGGGTGACCGCGAGTTCGTTCCTCTTCATCAACGGCATTGCCTTCTTGATTCCCTCGCTCGAGGCGAAGCGCGGAATTCCACTGACCGAAGCCAGTCTGTTGTCGTCGATGCCCAGCTGGGGCATGGTCGTCACCCTCGTCGGATGGGGCTACGTGCTCGACCGCGTCGGCGAGCGGGTCGTGCTGACGCTGGGCTCGGCGCTCACCGCGGCGGCGAGTTACGCCGCGGCCTCGGTCCATTCGATGGTGGCGGTCGGTGTCTATCTGTTTCTGGGCGGCATGGCCGCCGCGAGTTGCAACGCGGCCGGCGGCAGGCTGGTGTCGGCCTGGTTCCCGCCGCACCAGCGCGGCCTGGCCATGAGCATCCGCCAGACCGCCCAGCCGCTGGGTATTGCCATGGGGGCGTTGGTGATGCCCGAGCTGGCCGAGCACGGCCTGCGCGCTGGGCTGATGTTCCCGGCGTTTGCGTGCACCGTCTCCGCGGTGGCCAGCGCGATCGGAATCATCGACCCGCCGCGGAAATCACGCAGAGCGGCCACCGAGCAGGAACTGGCCAGCCCGTACCGAGGATCGTTGGTGCTGTGGCGAATCCACGCGGTGGCGGGCCTGCTGATGATGCCGCAGACCGTAACCGTGACGTTCATGCTGGTGTGGCTGATGAAACAGCACGGCTGGTCGGTCGCGGCCGCCGGCGGCTCGCGAATGCAACCGGTGCGCATCATCTCCATCGTCGCGACGCTGACGTTGTTCCTGCTCGCACTTGCCGATGAGCACGATTGGCTGCTCGAAGTGCCACTGATGATTGCCATCTCGGTAATCGCCGTGCTCGACAACGGATTGGAGGCAACGGCGATCACCGAATTCGCCGGACCGTTCTGGAGCGGACGCGCGCTGGGCGCGCAGAACACCACACAGCGGCTGATGGCGGCAGCGGGGCCCCGCTGTTCGGTGTCTTGATCGACGCGGCCAAATATCCGACGGCGTGGGCGTTATGCGGTCTGTTCCCGTTGGTGGCGATTCCGTTGGTGCCGGCCAAGCTGCTGCCGCCCGGCTTGAAAACTACAGCCCGGCTGCAATCCGCTCGCCGACTTCGCTGGTGGACAGCCGTTCGTCGCCGCGGGACGCCAGATACGTCTCGACAGCCCGGTCCACCCGGGTAGCGGCGTCGGCCTCACCAAGATGAGCAAGCAGCATGCCCACCGAAATGACGGCCGCGGTCGGATCGGCGATACCCTTGCCGGCGATGTCGGGTGCGCTGCCGTGCACCGGCTCGAACATCGACGGATTCGTCCGGGTCGCGTCGATATTGCCACTGGCGGCCAAGCCAATTCCGCCGGACACCGCCGCGGCCAGGTCGGTGATGATGTCGCCGAACAGGTTGTCGGTGACGATCACGTCGAAGCGGCCGGGGTCGTTGACCAGGAAGATGGTGGCGGCGTCGACGTGTTGGTAGGCGACCTCGACGTCGGGATATTCCGCACCGACCTCGGCGAAGACCCGCGACCACAGTTTCCCGGCGAAGGTCAGCACGTTGTTCTTGTGCACCAGCGTCAAATGCTTGCGACGCTGCCGGGCCCGCTCGAACGCGTCGGCCACCACGCGACGGACTCCGAACGCGGTGTTGACGCTGACCTCGGTGGCCACCTCGTGGACAGTTCCTTCCCGGATCGCGCCACCATTGCCGGTGTAGGGGCCTTCGGTCCCCTCGCGCACCACCACGAAATCGATGTTGGGATTTCCCGCGAGCGGGCTGCTCACCCCTTTGTACAACCGGGCCGGCCGCAAATTGACGTGATGATCGAGCTCAAAACGCAGGCGCAACAACAGACCTCGCTCCAGCACGCCGCTGGGCACCGAGGGATCACCGATCGCCCCGAGCAGGATCGCGTCGTGCTGGCGCAGCTCGGCGAGCGCCGCCTGGGGCAGTAACTCACCGGTAGCGTGGAAACGCCGCGCGCCCAGGTCGTATTCGGTCTTGTGCACGCCCGGCTTGACCGCATCAAGGATTTTGACTGCCTCGGCGACTACTTCGGGCCCGATGCCGTCACCGCCGATGATCGCCAATTTCATGACAGGTCAACCACTTCGAGCCTGTTGGCGCCGACCGCAAGCGTGATCGCCTTGCGTACGTCGTCGGGCACATCTTGGTCGAGGCGCAGCAGGATCGTCGCGCTCGGGCCCTCGGCATCCTCGGAGAGCTGTGCGGCTTGGATATTCACCTCGGCCGCGCCCAGCAGGGTGCCGATTTTGCCCAGCGCACCGGGCTGGTCGATGTAGTTGATCACCAGGTTCTTGCCCTGGGCCCGCAGGTCGAAGTTGCGGCCGTTGATCTGAACGATCTTCTCGACCAACTGCGGACCCGACAGGGTGCCGGCGACGTTGACGCTCGAGCCGTCGTGGGCGACCGCCCGCACATCCAGCAGGCTGCGGTGGTCGGGACTCTCGGTGGCCGTGCTGATTTCGGCGGACACACCGCGTTCGGCAGCCAGCGCCGGCGCGTTGACGAAGGTGACCGGGTCCTCGATGATCGCCGAGAACAGACCGCGCAGAGCCGAAAGCTTCAGCACCTCAACGTCTTCGGCTGCCAGCTCGCCGCGCACCTGCACAGACAACGACGTGGGCAGACCATCGGACAGGGCAGCGGCCAGCACGCCGAGTTTGCGCGCCAGGTCCAGCCACGGCGCCACCTCCTCGTTGACCACGCCGCCGCCGACGTTGACCGCATCCGGCACGAACTCCCCTGCCAGCGCCAGCCGTACACTCTCGGCGACGTCGGTACCGGCGCGATCCTGCGCCTCGGCGGTGGACGCTCCCAGGTGCGGCGTCACCACCACTTGCGGCAACTCGAACAGCGGGCTGTCGGTGCACGGCTCGGTGGAGAACACGTCGAGCCCGGCGCCGCGCACCTGGCCGCTGCTGATCGCTTCGGCCAGCGCCGCCTCGTCCACCAGGCCGCCGCGGGCGGCATTGACGATGATGACGCCGGGCTTGGTCTTGGCCAGCGCTTCCTTGTCGATCAGGCCGGCCGTCTCGGACGTCTTCGGCAGGTGCACCGAGATGAAGTCGGCGCGGATCAGCAGTTCGTCCAGGGGCAGCAATTCGATGCCAAGCTGTGCGGCGCGCGCCGGGGAGACATACGGGTCGTAGGCGATGATGTGGGTGCCGAACGCCGCGATACGCGCCGCGACCAACTGGCCGATACGGCCCAGCCCCACGATGCCTACGGTCTTGTCGAAAAGCTCGGTACCCGAGAACGACGACCGCTTCCAGGTGTGTTCACGCAACGTGGCGTCGGCCGCCGCGATCTGGCGGGACGCGGCCAGCAGCAGCGCGATCGCGTGCTCGGCGGCGCTGTGGATGTTCGACGTCGGGGCGTTGACCACCAGGACACCGCGTTCGGTAGCGGCGTCGACGTCGACGTTGTCCAGCCCGACCCCGGCGCGGGCGACGATCTTGAGCTTGGGAGCGGCCGCCAGTACCTCGGCGTCGACGGTGGTAGCCGAACGCACCAGCAGCGCGTCGGCCTCGGGCACCGCTGCCAGCAGCTTCTGGCGGTCCGGACCGTCTACCCAGCGCACCTCGACCTGGTCACCGAGGGCGGCAACAGTTGATTGAGCGAGTTTGTCGGCGATTAACACAACAGGCAAGTTCACCCGACCAGGTTATAGGCCAGCGTCTCCGCTGTAATTGTCCGATGGACGTCACCGTCGTCGGCAGCGGACCCAACGGGCTCTGTGCGGCCGTCATCTGCGCCCGCGCGGGACTCAAAGTGCAGGTCGTCGAGGCGCAGCCCACCTTGGGCGGCGGTGCGCGCACCGCGGCCGACCCAGAATTTCCCGGAGTCGAACACGACATCTGCTCGGCGGTTCACCCGCTGGCGCTGGCGTCACCGTTTTTTGCCGAGTTCGACCTGCCCGCGCGCGGCGTGCGGCTGGCGGTACCGGACATCGCCTACGGCAATCCGCTGCCGGACCGGCCCGCGGCGATCGCCTACCGCGACCTCGAGCGCACGTGCGCCGAGCTGTCCGACGGCGCGTCCTGGCGGCGGCTGCTGGGCCCGCTGGTGACGGACTGGCATGCCGTCGTGGAACTGCTGCTCGGCGACAAACGGTCGGTGCCCGGTTCGCTGCGTTGCGCGCTGCGCCTGGGACTGCGGATGCTGGCTCAGGGCACGCCGGCGTGGGGGTCGCTGGCCGGCGAGGACGGTCGCGCCCTGTTCACCGGGGTTGCCGCCCATGTGCTTTCGCGAATGCCGTCCATGACGGCGGCCGGGGCCGGGTTGATGCTGGCGACGCTGGCCCATTCGGTCGGCTGGCCGATACCGGTCGGCGGCAGCCAGGCGATCACCGACGCGCTACTCGCCGACCTGCGCGCGCACGGCGGCGAAGTGACCGCCGGCGTCGAAATCACCGAGCCGCCAACCGGTGTAGTCGCCTTCGACACTGCGCCGACCGCACTGTTGCGGATATACGGTGACGCACTGCCTGATCGCTACGCTAAAGCGTTGCGCCGCTACCGCTTTGGCCCCGGAGTCGCCAAGGTCGATTTCGTGCTCAGCGACGAGATTGCGTGGTCGGATCCGCGCCTGCGCCTGGCACCCACCCTGCATCTGGGCGGCAGCCGGGAGCAGATGGCGCTCGCCGAGAAAGAGATCGCGGCCGGACGCCACGCGCGGTGGCCCATGGTGCTGGCCGCCGCACCGCACATCGCCGATCCCGGCCGCATCGACAGCCAGGGTCGCCGTCCGTTCTGGACATATGCCCACGTCCCGTCGGGTTCCACCCTTGACGCGACTGAGGCCGTCACCGCGACCATCGAGCGGTTCGCACCGGGCTTTCGCGACGTCGTGGTCGCCGCCCGCGCGGTGCCCGCCGCACACATGACTGACCACAACGCCAACTATGTCGGCGGCGACATCGGGATGGGTGGAAACTCCGCGTGGCGGGCGATCGCCGGGCCCACACCGCGGCTGAACCCTTGGCGCACACCGATTCCGAAGGCGTATCTGTGTTCGGCGGCCACCCCGCCCGGCGGTGGGGTGCACGGCATGGCCGGTTACTTCGCCGCGCGCAGCCTGTTGCGCCGCGAATTCGGCATCGCCACGCTTCCCGATTTGGGGCCTGCTAAGGGTGCCTAAGCTGACTGCGTGACCAAACTCGCGATCATCTACTACTCGGCCACCGGCCACGGCACCACGATGGCGAAGCGCGTCGCCGCCGCGGCCGAGGCCGCCGGCGCCGAAGTCCGGGTGCGCCCCGTCGCCGAGACGCGCGACCCGGAATCCTTCGCGCAGAACCCGGCCTGGACGGCGAACTACAACGCCGCCAAGGACCTCCCCGAGGCCAGCGGCGACGACATCGTGTGGGCCGACGCCGTGATCTTCGGCTCGCCCACCCGGTTCGGCTCGCCGGCGTCGCAGTTGCGCACCTTCCTGGACTCGCTGGGCGGGCTGTGGGCCGAGGGCAAGCTGGCCGACAAGGTGTACGCCGGCTTCACGTCTTCGAACACCGTGCACGGCGGCCAGGAGACCACGCTCGTCGCGCTCTACCTCACGCTGATGCACTTCGGCGGCATCCTCGTCCCGCCGGGGTACACCGATCCGAGCAAGTTCGTCGACGGCAACCCCTACGGGGCCAGCCTGGTCACCACGCACGACAACATCGAGGACATCGGCGACGTCACCGGCGACGCGCTGGAACACCTCGCGCGCCGCGTGGTGACGATCGCCGACCGCCTGACGTCGTAAACCGCGCGCCGAACGTGCGCTCACGGCGAGCCCCCGGGCCCTCGGCCGCGACATCGACGTAAGCGTGACGACACGCCGCACTTCGCCGCGCTGGCGTCGATCTCGGCGAATCTGTCGGTGGCTGTACCCACGATCAACGCATGGCGGAAGTGTTCATTGGCAGCCAAGCGGTCGCGGCCACCACGCTCACCGAGCATCAGCTACGAAGTTGGTATCGGCCGATCTTCCGTGGTGTCTACATGCCAACGTGGTCCGACCCGACGACCGACGATTACACAGTGGGTGCGTGGCTGTGGTCGCGTAACCGTGGAGTGGTTGCGGGCATTTCGGCGTCGGCGTTGCACGGCGCGCAATGGGTCGATACTGAGACACCCGTCGAGCTGATCTCGAAAAGCGCCCGGCCGCAACACGGATTGATCGTTCGTAATGAGACGTTGGGCTGCGACGAGGTCACCCAGGTCACGCGCCACTCCATCACACTTCCGGTGACCACGCCCGCCCGCACCGCCTTCGATCTCGGCCGCCACCTGCCGCGAGGTGAAGCCTTGGCGCGGCTTGATGCACTCGCGCGTGCCACCCCGTTCTCTGTCGAGCACGTCTTGCTGCTTGCGAAGAGGTATCGGGGTGCGCGCGGCCTGCGACGACTCAATGACGTGCTGCCGTTGGTCGATGGCGGTGCAGCATCGCCGAAGGAAAGCTGGCTGCGGCTGCTTCTGCTCGACGCCGGATTGCCGAAGCCGAGCACACAGATACCGGTGCACCGTGGCTGGCAACTTGTGGGTCTGCTCGACATGGGTTGGGAGGACCGCATGGTCGCGGTGGAGTACGACGGCGACCAACACCGGGCCGACCGACGGCAGTTCGTCAGGGACATCGACCGGATCGCGGCGATGGAGCAGCTGGGCTGGGTGGTGATTCGCGTCGTCGCCGAGCACCGCCCGCAGGACATCATTGACCGGGTTGCTCAGGCGCTTGCCCGCCGCGGTTATCGCCGAAATCGACGTTAGCGAGGCGAAACGCCGAAAGTTGCCGCGCCAACGTCGATCTCGACGAAGTCGAAAAGCCCTATGCCGTCTCGGTGATCGGGCGGTCCACCCAGCTCATCAGGTCGCGCAGCTTCTTGCCGGTGACCTCGATGGGGTGCTCGGCGTTCTCCTTGCGCAGCTGTTCGAGCTGCTTGTTGCCGCCCTCGACGTTGGCGACCAATTTCCTGGTGAAGTCGCCGTTCTGGATGTCGCGCAGGATCTCGCGCATCCGCTCCTTGGTGCCGGCGTCGATGACGCGCGGGCCCGACAGGTAGCCGCCGAACTCCGCGGTGTCGGACACCGAGTAGTTCATCCGGGCGATGCCGCCCTCGTACATCAGGTCGACGATCAGCTTGAGCTCGTGCAGCACCTCGAAGTACGCCATCTCCGGCGGGTAGCCCGCCTCGACCATCACATCGAAACCGGTCTTCACCAATTCCTCTGTGCCACCGCACAACACGGCCTGCTCACCGAACAGGTCGGTTTCGGTCTCGTCTTTGAAGGTGGTCTTGATGACGCCGGCCCGGGTACCACCGATGGCCTTGGCGTAGGACAGCGCAAGCGCCTCGCCCTCGCCGGTCGGGTCCTGGTCGACGGCGATCAGACACGGCACGCCCTTGCCGTCGACGAACTGCCGGCGCACCAGGTGCCCGGGTCCCTTCGGGGCGACCATCGCGATCGTGACGTCGCCGGGCGGCTTGATCAAGTCGAAGTGGATGTTGAGCCCGTGGCCGAAAAACAGTGCGTCGCCGGGCTTGAGGTTCGGCTCGATGTCGTTAGCGAAGATTTCGGCCTGGGCGGTGTCGGGCGCCAGCAGCATGATGACGTCGGCCCACTTGGCGACCTCGGCCGGAGTGTCGACGTCGAGACCCTGCTCTTCGACCTTGGCCCGCGACTTCGAGCCATCCTTGAGCCCGACGCGCACCTGCACCCCGGAGTCGCGCAGGCTCAGCGAGTGCGCGTGCCCTTGACTGCCGTATCCGATGACGCCGACCTTGCGGCCCTGAATGATCGACAGATCTGCGTCGTCGTCGTAGAACATCTTTAATGCCTCTGGCACGGTGAATCTCTCCTTCTCGTTGGACTTTTGGAGTGCGCGATGCTACTTCGCGGTGCCCATTCCGCGCGGACCGCGGGACAGCGACACCATTCCGGATTGGGCGATTTCGCGGATGCCGAACGGCTCCAGCACGCGCAGGAACGCCTCGATCTTGCCGCGGTCACCGGTGGCCTCGATGGTCAGCGATTCCGGTGACACGTCGATCACCTTGGCGCGGAACAGGTTCACCGCTTCGATCACCTGACTACGGGTGCCGGCGTCGGCGCGCACCTTGATCAGCGCCAACTCGCGAGCCACCGAGTTGTCCTCGTCCTGCCCGATAATTTTGATGACGTTGATCAGCTTGTTGAGTTGCTTGGTGACCTGTTCGAGCGGAGTCTCCTCGGCGGAAACCACGATGGTCATCCGCGACATGTCCTTCTGCTCGGTGGCACCCACAGCCAGCGACTCGATGTTGAAACCACGCCGCGAGAACAGCGCCGCGACCCTCGCGAGCACACCCGGCTTGTCTTCCACCAACACCGACAGCGTGTGCGTCTTGGCGTACATCAGGCGTGCCCTTCGGTTTCGTCGTCGAACAACGGCCGAATTCCGCGGGCGTGCTGAATCTCGTCATTGCTTGTCCCGGCGGCGACCATCGGCCACACCTGCGCATCCGCGCCGACGATGAAGTCGATCACGACCGGGCGGTCGTTGATCGCGCGCGCCTGATTGATCACGTCGATGACGTCTTCTTCACGCTCACAACGTATTCCGACACATCCCAACGCCTCGGCCAGCTTCACGAAGTCGGGGATGCGGTGGGAATGGGTGGCCAGGTCGGTCTGCGAGTAGCGCTCCGCATAGAACAGGCTCTGCCACTGCCGCACCATGCCAAGGTTGCCGTTGTTGATCAGCGCCACCTTGATCGGCACGCCCTCGATCGCGCAGGTGGCCAACTCCTGGTTGGTCATCTGGAAGCACCCGTCGCCGTCGATCGCCCAGACCTCCGCTTCGGGGCGAGCGACCTTGGCGCCCATGGCCGCCGGGATGGCGAACCCCATGGTGCCCAACCCGCCCGAGTTGAGCCAGGTGCGCGGATTCTCGTAGGAGATGAACTGGGCTGCCCACATCTGGTGCTGACCCACACCGGCGACGTAGATGGCGTCGGGCCCCGCGATCTTGCCGAGCTGCTCGATCACGTACTCCGGGCTCAGGCTGCCGTCGCTCTGCGGGCCGTAGCTCAGCGGGTAAGTGGACTGAAGCTCTTCCAGATATGCCCACCAGGCCGTCATGTCGATCTTGCCCGGGGTTTCGTACTGGCGCAGCATCGCGATGAGGTCGGTGATGACGGCTTTGACGTCGCCGACGATCGGCACATCGGCCATCCGATTCTTGCCGATCTCGGCCGGGTCGATATCGGCGTGGATGACCTTGGCTTCGGGCGCAAAGGAATCCAGCTGTCCGGTCACCCGGTCGTCGAAGCGGGTGCCCAGCGCGATCAACAGATCACTGCGCTGCAGCGCCGCCACCGCGGCGACGGTGCCGTGCATGCCCGGCATGCCCAGGTTCTGCCGGTGGCTGTCCGGGAAGGCGCCCCGTGCCATCAGCGTGGTGACCACCGGGATCCCGGTCAGCTCAGCCAAATCCCGCAGCTGCTCGGTCGCGTCGCCGCGGATGACGCCGCCGCCGACGTAAAGCACTGGTTTGTGCGCACGCGCGATCAGCTTGGCGGCCTCACGGATCTGCCGGTTGTGCGGCTTGATGTTCGGCTTATAACCGGGCAGATCCATCTGCGGCGGCCAGCTGAACGTGCACTGGCCCTGCAGCACGTCCTTGGGGATGTCGACGAGCACCGCGCCGGGACGCCCCGAAGACGCGATGTGGAAAGCCTCGGCCAGCACCCGGGGAATGTCGTCGGCAGAGCGAACCAGGAAGTTGTGCTTGGTGATCGGCATTGTGATGCCCGAGATGTCGGCCTCTTGGAAGGCATCGGTCCCGATCAGCGACCGCCCCACCTGGCCGGTGACGGCGACCACGGGTATCGAGTCCATCTGCGCATCCGCCAGTGGGGTCACCAGATTGGTGGCTCCGGGGCCCGACGTGGCCATCATGACGCCGACCTTGCCGGTGGCGTGCGCATAGCCACTTGCGGCGTGACCGGCACCCTGCTCATGGCGAACCAGCACGTGCCGCAGCTTTTTCGAGTCGAACAGCGGGTCGTAGACCGGCAGCACCGCGCCCCCCGGGATCCCAAAGATGATCTCGACGTCGAGTTCCTCCAGCGACCGGATTACCGCCTGGGCGCCGGTAAGTTGATGCGGTGCAACGTGTTTCGATTGTTTGGCCGGAACTTTCGCGGCGGCTTCCGCGGCGTCCGGCGCCCAGTCGTCGCCATTTTGCGACTCGGGTGTCTGTGGCCTGGTGGGTGCGCTCACTCTGCTGATTGTCCTCTTAGTCCTGATTTGGCTGTGGAGTTTCGTTGATACGCAAGAAAAAACCCCCGTCAGCTCCCGCTGATCGAGGGTTGCGCGTTGGTGCCGGATAGCTTCACGTGCTCAAGGAGCTAGTCAGCCACCAACGCGCCAACTAATTACTACGAGCATCCCGGGCTTTCCGGCGGTATCCATAACGTTCGACGGTAGCCTTCGCACTGCTCAACCGTCAAATCCGGTGCGGCGGGGACCAATATCTGCCCACCGGCGTCGGCGCGAAATCATCGACGCAAGCCGGGGTGAAATGATGCTCGGGTGGCTTCTGGTTCCGCTGCTCCGACACCCGCGCCCGTAGTGATCAAGATCTCACCGATGGCGCACCTCGCCGTGGGATTTTTGACCCTCGGATTGCTGATCCCGGTGCTTGCCTGGCCGCTATCGGCGCCGCTGCTGCTCATCCCGGTGCTGTTGTCGGCTTTGATCATCCGGCTGCGCACGGTGGCCGACGGCCAGGGCGTGACGGTGCGAAACCTGCTGGGGAGCCAGACGGTGGGCTGGGACGATATCGACGGGCTGCGCTTCCACCGGGGTTCCTGGGGGCGCGCCAAGCTGAAAAGCGGAGCGGAGCTGCGCTTGCCGGCGGTCACTTTCGCGACGCTGCCGCAGCTGACGGCGGTCAGTTCCGGACGAGTGCCCAATCCCTACCGATGACCGCCTAGCGGGGCAGTTCAGGCCATCGGATTGACGCCGTTGAGCAGCACCCACACGGCGATACCGGCGGCGATACCGGCGAGCAGGGCCACGAACGACCCGATGAATGGCCGGTGGGCCCATCCCCTATTGGCGTCCAGGCCGTAGCGCCCGGGTCCGGACAGGACGACCGCGACGGCCATGACGATCAGCATGATCTGGTATTCGTGGCCCTGGGGCAGGAAAAATGCGAAGGTGTGCGGCCGCGCCGAGACGGTGGCCAGCAGACCGTTGATCAGGAACGCCAGCGCGCCCGCCGCGGCCACCGGGGTGAACAATCCCAGGACCAGGAGCGCGCCCGAGACGATCTCACCGCCCGCGCTCACGTAGGACAAGATGTCGGCGTGCTGATAGCCGACGTCGGACAGCGAGTTCTTGAAGCTGCCGATGCCCTGACCGCCCCACCAGCCGAAAAGCTTCTGCAGGCCGTGCGCACCGAGCACCACCCCGAGGCCGACCCGCAACACCAGCAAACCGAGATTCTGGGTGCCGCGCCGACCGATGGCGCGCTCCCGTTCGAAGTCCTCGCTCGCGTCGATCTCGGCGGGCTCGGCCGCTAAATGCCGCGGCGCCGACTGCGGCTGCACGTACGGGAGCGGCTCCTGCTGCTCGAGGACGTTGTACGACGGTGCGGCCGGGCTGGCCACCTGGTTCGGGTCTTGGTAAGGGATGACGGAGGTGGGCCCGAAGTCACCCGGATACCCGACCGGGGTCAGGTCATCTTCGGGGTCGACCAAGCGTGCTGCGGCGGGGCGTCCCGGGGCCGGCTCCGGAGCTTCGCCGGGCCGCTGCCAGGGTGCGTCATTAGATTGACCGGTCACGCGTGTCAGGGTAAGGGCATTTAGGCCCGAATTGGGGATTTGAGCGGCGCTTTCGCCAGGTAATTGACGCCTAGACCGCGAAACAGGCCCAGATCGGCCCCAAATGGGCTCTCGGTCGTTCCGAAACAGTGAACGCGCGCTGAAATCCGCCCGCCGCCGCAGGCCGGCGCGACCGGCTCCCGACGCGGACAAAGGCACGCCTGTGGCGCCGGTGCCCGCACTATCCGTAGCCTGTCGGTCATGCGTTTGGGGTGGCCGGTTCGGTGCGGGCTCGCCGCGCTCTGCGCGGTGATGCTGGTGACGACGGGCTGCGCGCGGTTCAACGACGCCGCGTCCGCTCCCTTCACCACGGCCCCGGAACTCAAGCCGCAGCCCAGCTCGACGCCTCCCCCGCCGCCACCGCTGCCGCCCACGCCTTTCCCCAAGGCCTGCCCGGCTCCGGGCGTGATGCAGGGCTGCTTGGAGAGCACCAGCGGCCTGATCATGGGGCCCGACAGCAAAACCGCGTTGGTCGCCGAGCGCACCACCGGAGCGGTCAAGGACATCTCCGTCAGCGCCGAGCCGAAGGTGAAACTGGTCATCCCGGTCGACCCGTCCGGGGATGGCGGCTTGATGGATATCGTGCTGTCACCGACCTACACCCAAGACCGCCTGATGTACGCCTACATCAGCACGCCCAGCGATAACCGGGTCATCCGCATCGCCGACGGCGATATCCCCAAGGACATCCTGACCGGGATTCCCAAGGGCGCCACGGGAAACACCGGAGCGCTGCTCTTCACCAGCCCGACCACGCTGCTGGTGCTGACCGGCGACGCGGGTAACCCGGCCATGGCCGCCGACCCTAAATCGTTGGCGGGCAAGGTGCTGCGCATCGAGCAGCCGACCACCGTCGGCCAGGCACCGCCGACGACGGCGCTGTCCGGCGTCGGCTCGGGCGGCGGCCTGTGCGTCGATCCCGTCGACGGTTCGCTGTATGTCGCCGACCGCACCCCGACCGCGGACCGGTTGCAGCGCATCACCAAGGCCTCGGAGGTCTCCACCGTGTGGACCTGGCCGGACAAGCCGGGCGTGGCCGGATGCGCGGCGATGGACGGGACCGTGATGGTCAACCTGGTCAACACCAAATCGACGGTGGCAGTGCGGCTTGCGCCGAAGACCGGCGCGGTCACCGGTGAACCCGACGTCGTCCGCAAAGACACCCACGCCCACGCGTGGGCTCTGCGGATGTCGCCGGACGGAAACATCTGGGGCGCCACCATCAACAAGACCGCCGGTGACGCCGAAAAGCTTGACGACGTGGTCTTCCCGCTGTTCCCGCAGGGCGGCGGCTTCCCGCGCAACAACGACGACAAGGCCTAAGTGGGCCCGCGCCCGGCGCGCTGACGTGCGCTAGGCCTGCCCGCAGGCGGCCAGCACCAACTCGCGCACCCGGGCCGCATCGGCCTGCCCGCGGGTGGCCTTCATGACCGCGCCCACGATGGCGCCGGCCGCCGCCACCTTGCCGCCGCGAATCTTTTCCGCCACACCGGGATTGGCGGCCAGGGCCTCGTCGACCGCGGCTTGGGTGACCGAGTCGTCGCGGACCAGCGCCAGACCGCGCCCGGCCATCACCTGCTCGGGTTCGCCCTCTCCGGCCAGCACACCTTCGACGACCTGGCGGGCCAGCTTGTTGGACAGCTTGCCGTCGTCGACCAGTGCGATCACCGCGGCGACCTGGGCGGGCGTGATGGCCAGCTCGTCCAATTCGATGTTTGCCTCGTTGGCCTTCTGCACCAGGAAGTTCCCCCACCAGGAGCGCGCGTGGGTGCTGGACGCGCCGTGCTTGATGGTCGCGGTGACCAATTCGACCGCGCCGGCGTTGACGAGGTCACGCATCACCTCGTCGGAAACACCCCACTCTTCCTGAATCCGCTTGCGGCTCAACCACGGAAGCTCGGGGATGGTCTGACGCAACTGCTCGACCAGCTCGCGGCTGGGCGCGACGGGCTCCAGGTCGGGCTCGGGGAAATAACGATAGTCCTGCGCCGTTTCTTTGGCGCGACCCGCGCTGGTGTATCCGCCGGTCTCCTGAAAGTGCCTGGTTTCCTGGGTAATTTGACCGCCGGACACCAGAACCGCGGCCTGGCGTCGCATTTCGTAACGCACTGCGACCTCAACGCTTTTCAGCGAGTTGACGTTCTTGGTCTCGGTCCGGGTGCCGAACTCGGTGGCACCGGTCGGCTTCAGCGACACGTTGGAATCACAACGCATCGAGCCCTGATCCATCCGTACATCGGATACGTCCAACGCGCGCAACAGGTCTCGCAGCGCCGTCACGTAAGCGCGGGCGATCTGGGGTGCCCGGGCTCCCGCTCCCTCGATGGGCTTGGTGACGATTTCGATCAGGGGCACGCCGGCGCGGTTGTAGTCGATCAGCGACGTCGTCGCGCCGTGGATGCGTCCCGTCTCGCCGCCCAGGTGGGTGAGCTTGCCGGTGTCCTCTTCCATGTGAGCACGCTCGATCTCGACCCGCCAGGTGGTGCCGTCTTCCAGCGGCGCGTCGAGGTAGCCGTTGATCGCGATCGGCTCGTCGTACTGCGAGATCTGGTAGTTCTTCGGCATGTCCGGGTAGAAGTAGTTCTTCCGGGCGAAGCGGCACCACGGCACGATCTCGCAATTCAGGGCCAGCCCGATGCGGATCGCCGACTCGACCGCGGCCCGATTGAGCACGGGCAGCGAACCCGGTAACCCCAGGCACACCGGGCACACCTGGGTGTTGGGTTCGGCACCGAATGTGGTGGAGCAGCCGCAGAACATCTTGGTCGCGGTGGACAGCTCGACGTGTACTTCCAGCCCGAGCACCGGATCGAAACGCGCGAGGACGTCGTCGTAATCCAGCAGCTCAGCCGCCCCGGAAGTCACAGTCATGGAAACGATCCTAATGGTGGCGCGGCGGACCCCAGGGCCGGGCACAACAGCCGGCGCTCAGGACAAGCGGGGCTCCCGCCAGGACCGCAGCCCCACCTCCTGGCCCACGGCACGGCCGGCGGCCATGTCGCCCAGCGCGGCCGCCATCTCCAGGTAGCCGCGCCGGCTCTCCTTACTCAACCGGTCCAGCCCGAGCTCTGTGCCCTCGTGCACGTGGCGATCGAAGGGCAAGACCACGGTGGCGCCGACGCGGGCAGACAGTGCCTCGAATTCGTTGGTGACCACGCCGTCCAGCTTCGCCGGCTCGGTGTAGTTCATGGCAAGTACTGTCGACTTCATCAGCTGTCGATATCCGTTGTTGGACAACCACTCCAGCGTGGTCCTGGTCTTGCGTACCGCATCGATGGAGGTGCCGCTGACCACCACGAGAGCTCGCGCCTCGGGCAGAACCGCGTCCATCACGCTGGAGTTGATTGCCTTGACGCAATCCACCAGCACCACCGAATAGTGTTTGCGCAGAATCGAAAATGTCTTGGCGATATCCTGGCGCTCCAGCCGCCAGTCGGTGCGGCCGTAGTCGGGCAACCCGAGCACTTCCAGTCCGAAGCTGTTCTTGTGGGTGTGCGCCCGGATCTGCGCGTACTGGGTCACCGAATCGCGTGCGAGGAGGTCGGCCAGGCTCAGCGGGTTGCGCCGTCCGTGGCGTTCGGCCAGGTCCCCGGCGTCGATGTCGACGGCGATGACCCGGTCGCCGCGTGCCTCGGCGAGAGTCGAGCCGACCGCCTCAACGACCGCGGTCTTGCCGACGCCGCCCTTGAAATTGAGCACGGCAATCGGGAATGCGCCGCCGATGCCGGTGCCGATCCGTTCGCGCAGCGCCTGTTCATATGTGGCGTCCTTGCCCGGACCGAGATCGATCCCGGTCACCCGGTGGATCACTTCTCGCCAGCCGTGCCTGCTGGACTGCGCATTTTCCCGGTAGTTCAGGCCATCGAGAGCGGTGCCGCCCAGCATCAGATCATGGCGATACGGCGCCGCGGCCCGCCGTGGCGGACGCCCGGGTGGCCGGTAGCGCGGCTCGGGCACCGTGGCCGCCGTCGGGTCGGCGTCGGCCCGCCAGCTCGGCACCCGAGGAGGCGCAGGGTTCGGGGTGCTCGACCGATACGCCGGACCAGCAGATAGGGCATTGACTCCGCGAACCCCCTCGCGGTTGCTCATACCGGTTGGGGTAACCGTTTCGACCTGCCGGTTAAACCAGAAAAGTCGGCTCGTTTACGGCGCTGGCCGATTGGGGGGCAAATTCAGACGGCCGTCGTGTCGGCGCCACCGGTTGTTCGGCGCACCGCGGCGCCCTATCCGAAGAACGCGGCGGCCTCGTCGTAGCGGTCGTCGGGCACCAGCTTCAGGTGGCGCACCGCCTCGGCCAGCGGCACCCGGCCGATGTCCTGCCCGCGCAGCGACACCATCTGGCCGTATTCGCCGGTGTGTGCGGCGTCGGCGGCGTTGACCCCGAACCGGGTGGCCAGCACCCGGTCGTAGGCCGTCGGGATACCGCCGCGCTGGACGTGGCCCAGCACCGTGACCCGGACTTCCTTGTTGATCCGCCTCTCCACCGCGATGCCCAACTGCTGAGCCACACCGGTGAAGCGTTCGTGCCCGAACTCGTCAATCCCGCCCTCGCGCAACGCGATCGAGCCCGGGGTCGGCTTGGCGCCCTCGGCCACCACGCAGATGAAGTGCGAATCCCCGCGCTGGAAGCGGCGCTTGACGAGTCGGCACACGTCCTCGATGTCGAAAGGCTGCTCGGGGATCAGCGTCATGTGCGCACCGGACGCCAGCCCCGCGTTCAGCGCGATCCAGCCGGCGTGGCGGCCCATCACCTCCACCAGCATCACCCGCTGATGGGATTCTGCGGTGCTGTGCAACCGGTCGATGGCATCGGTGGCCACGGTCAGCGCGGTGTCGTGACCGAAAGTCACGTCGGTGCAGTCGATGTCGTTGTCGATGGTCTTCGGCACGCCGACCACGGGAACGTTCTCCTCGGACAGCCAATGCGCGGCGGTCAGCGTGCCTTCACCGCCGATCGGAATGAGCACATCGATGCCGTTGTCGTCCAGGGTCTGCTTGATCTGGTCCAGCCCGGCCCGCAGCTTGTCGGGGTGCACGCGGGCGGTGCCCAGCACCGTTCCGCCCTTGGCCAGCAGCCGGTCGTTGCGATCGTCGTTCTGCAGCTGGATGCGCCGGTTTTCCAGCAACCCGCGCCACCCGTCCTGGAAGCCGACCACCGACGAGCCGTACCGGGCGTCGCAGGTGCGCACCACCGCCCGAATAACGGCGTTGAGCCCGGGACAGTCGCCGCCCCCGGTGAGAATTCCGATCCGCATCCCTTTATCTTGCCCGTGCCGGCCGCTGACGGCGCGATTTGGGCCCGCTAAACGGTCGGCGCCACCGGCAGCGGTCCGCGCGCGGCCTCATAGGCGGCACCGACGCGATAGAGACGGTCGTCGGCGAGCGCGGGCGCCATGATCTGCAGCCCCACCGGCAGCTGGTCATCCGGGGACAGCCCCGACGGCACCGACATCCCGCAATGGCCGGCCAGGTTCAGCGGCAGCGTGCACAGGTCGAACAGGTACATGGCCAGCGGATCGTCGACCTTCTCCCCCAGCCGGAACGCCGTGGTCGGGGTCGCCGGCGACACCAGCACGTCGACGGATTGGTAGGCCTCGTCGAGATCGCGGGCGATCAGGGTGCGCACTTTCTGCGCCTGGTTGTAATAGGCGTCGTAGTAGCCCGCCGAGAGCGCGTAGGCGCCAATCATGATGCGGCGCTTGACTTCTGGACCGAAGCCAGCGGCCCGCGTCAGCGCCATCACTTCCTCGGCGCTGTGGGTGCCGTCGTCGCCGACCCGCAGCCCGTAGCGCATCGCATCGAAGCGCGCCAGGTTGCTGGACACCTCCGACGGCAGGATCAGGTAGTAGGCCGCCAGCGCGTAATCGAAGTGCGGGCAATCGACTTCGCTCACCTGCGCGCCCAGCGCGGTCAGCTGTTGCACCGCGGCCTCGAACGACGCCAGCACTCCGGGCTGGTAGCCCTCGCCGCGCAGCTGGGAGACCACGCCGATCCGCACGCCGCTCAGATCGCCTTGCGAGCCGGCCTTGGCGGCCCCGACCACGTCGGGCACCGCGGCATCGATGGAGGTGGAGTCCATGTGGTCGTGCCCGGCGATCACCTGATGCAGCAGCGCGGTGTCCAGCACGCTGCGCGCGCACGGGCCGCCCTGATCCAGCGACGACGCGCAGGCCACCAGGCCGTAGCGCGACACCGTGCCGTAGGTGGGCTTGACCCCGACGGTCGCGGTCAGCGCGGCGGGCTGGCGAATCGAGCCCCCGGTGTCGGTGCCGATGGCCAGCGGCGCCTGGAAGGCGGCCAACGCCGCGGCGCTGCCACCGCCCGACCCGCCGGGCACCCGCTCGAGGTCCCACGGGTTACGGGTGGGGCCGTAGGCCGAGTTCTCCGTCGACGAGCCCATCGCGAACTCGTCCATGTTGGTCTTGCCCAGGATCGGGATGCCGGCCGCGCGCAGCCGAGCGGTGACGGTGGCGTCGTACGGCGAGCGCCATCCCTGCAGGATCTTGGATCCGCAGGTGGTGGGCATGTCGACGGTCGTGAACACGTCTTTGAGCGCCAACGGAACGCCGGCCAGCGCCGAGGGCAGCCGCTCGCCGGCGGCCACCGCCGCGTCGACCGCGGCCGCCGCCGAGAGTGCCTCGTCGACCGCGACGTGCAGAAACGCGCTATACCGGTCGTCGGTCGCCGCGATCTGGTCCAGGCAGGCCCGGGTGATCTCGACCGACGACAGCTCCTTGGCGGCGACCTTGGCGGCCAGCGTCGCGGCATCCGATCGGATGATCTCGTTCACTCGCTGTCCCCGAGGATCTGCGGGACGGCGAAGCGGCCGTCGACGGCTTCGGGCGCCGCGGCCAGCGCCTCCTGCTGCGTCAGGCACGGCCTGGTCTCGTCCGGGCGGGTGACGTTGACGTCCTTGAGCGGGTTGTCGGTCGGCTCGACGCCGGTGACATCGACCGCCTGGATCTGACTGACGTGGGTCAGGATGGCGTCGAGTTGGCCGGCGTAGCTGTCCAGCTCGGTATCGGTCAACGCCAGCCTGGCCAGCCTGGCCAGGTGCGCGACCTCGTCGCGGGAGATCTGGGACACGAGCGAAAAGCCTAACCGGGATGCGCACGCAACCACGCACCGTGCCCCGCCCTGCGGAAATGCCGGACGCGCGGCACTGTGCAAAAGTGGGCGCGTGCCGTCGTATCTGTTGCGGATCGAGCTCGTCGACCGCCCGGGAAGCCTGGGCGCGCTGGCGGTGGCGCTCGGTTCGGTCGGCGCCGACATCCTGTCACTCGACGTGGTGGAGCGCCGCGCGGGTTATGCGACCGATGACCTGGTCATCGAACTGCCGGTGGGGGCGATGCCCGACACGCTGATCACCGCGGCCGAGTCGCTGCACGGCGTGCGGGTGGACAGCGTGCGCCCGCACACCGGCCTGCTGGAAGCGCACCGCGAGCTGGAACTGCTCGACCATGTTTCCGCCGCGCCCGATAAGGCGGCGCGGCTTCAGGTGCTGGCCGACGAGGCACCCCGGGTACTGCGGGTGAGCTGGTGCACGGTGATGCGTGGTTCCGAGGGCGAGCTGCAGCGCCTCGCGGCCAGCCCCGGCGCGCCGGAAACTCGCGCGGTCTCGGCGCCGTGGTTGCCGATCGAGGAGGCCGCGACGCTGGACGGTACCGCCGAGTGGGTGCCGCAGGCCTGGCGCGACATGGACACCACGATGGTGGCCGCCCCGCTGGGCGACCCGCACACGGCGGTGGTGCTGGGCCGTCCGGGCCCGGAATTCCGGCCTTCGGAGGTGGCCCGCCTGGGTTACCTGGCCGGGATCGTCGCCACCATGCTGCGCTGAGGTCCGACGATCAATGCGACGCGGACTTCGAGCCGGCCATCACCGCGTCGTCGTCTTCCCACAGCAGCAGTTGACGAACCGCCGGACGCGGGCCGTAGGGCCGCAGCATGGTGCTGGCCGGACGTGGACGCACCCGTTGGGGCCACCAGAACCAGCGCCCGAGCAGCCTTGCGATAGAAGGCGTCATGAATGAGCGCACGATCAGGGTGTCGAACAGCAAGCCAAGGCCGATCGTCGTCCCGATCTGACCGAGAACCTGAAAACCGCTGAAAACAAACGCACACATGGTGACCGCGAAGACGATGCCGGCCGAGGTGACCACCGAGCCGGAGCCGGCCATCGCCCGGATGATGCCGGTATTGATGCCGGCATGGATTTCTTCCTTGAATCGGGAGATCAGCAGCAGGTTGTAGTCGGATCCGACCGCCAGCAGCAGGATCACGGCCAGCGCGAGCACGACCCAGTACAGCTGAATGCCGAACAGGTACTGCCACACCAGAACTGACAGCCCGAACGAGGCACCCAACGAGAGGGCTACGGTGCCCACGATGACGAGCGCGGCGATCAGGCTGCGGGTGATGATCATCATGATCAGCAGGATGAGGCTCAGCGCCGCGAACGCCACGATCAGCAGGTCGTACTTGGCGCCGTCCTGGATGTCCTTGTACGTCGCCGCCGTCCCGCCAAGATAGATCGCCGCGTCTGCCATCGGCGTACCCTTCAAGGCCTCATGCGCGGCCTTGGCGATCGGATCGATGTGCGAAATGCCTTGGGTCGTAGCGGGATCGCCTTCATGCGTCACGATCATGCGTGCGGCCTTGCCGTCCGGCGAAAGGAACAATTTCAGCCCGCGCATGAAGTCGGGGTTGCTGAACACCTCGGGCGGCAGATAGAAGGTGTCGTCGTTCTTGGCCGCGTCGAAGGCTCGCCCCAGCGCCGTCGCGTTGTCGATCGCGGCCGCGGTCTGCGCGTAAATGCCGGACAGCGTGGCGTAATTCGCCAAAGTCAGATCACGATTGGTCTGCTGACTGTCGATCTGCGGCGGGATCAGCGCAACCAGTTTCGGCTGCAGCGCGTCGAGCTTATCGAGGGAAGCCGTGAGGTTCTCGAATTTCGCGGTGAGCTGGTCAATGCCGTCGAGCGCGTCGAACAGCGATCTGAACGCGAAGCAGGCAGGAATGTCGTAACAATGCTTCTCCCAATAGAAATAGCTACGCACCGGCCGGAAGAAATCGTCGAAATTCGCGATCTTGTCGCGCAGATCCTGGATCGTGGCGAGCGTGTCGTGAAAGCTTTCAGTCTCGTCGTGAGTGGTTCCGGCGAGCTGCTGCTGCAATACGTACTGCTGCTTCAAAATGTTGATGGTCTTGTTCAGTTCATTGGCCTGCTTGAGCGCGTCGTCGGCCCGATCTCGTTGGTAGGTCAGGTTTTGCTGCTGTGCCGCGCTCTGATTGCTGACCACAAACGCGAGTGAGCTGTGGACCAGCGGGGTTCCCAACGGCCTGGTGATGGTCTGCACCTGCGCGACCCCGGGAACGTGGAACACCGCCTTGGCCACCTTGTCCAGGATCAGCATGCTTTCCGGGTTACGCATGTCGTGATCCGTTTCGACCATCAGCAATTCGGGCTCCAGCCGGGCCCGCGAGAAATGCTTTTCGGCTTCCGTGTATCCGACATTGGCCGGTGCGCTGGCCGGCATGTAGGGACGAGTGTCATAACTGGTCCGGTATCCGGGCAAGGCGATTATGCCTACCAGGGCCAGCGCGCACGCGGCCGTGAGAACGGCGCCGGGCCACCGGACGATGGCGGTGCCGATCCTCCGCCAGCCGCGGGTTCTCATCGCCTGTTTGGGGTCGAAGATGCCCGCCTTGGCGCCCAGGGTGAGGATCGCGGGCCCCAGGGTGAGTGCGGCGAACAGCGCGACAAGGACGCCCAGAGCGGCTGGAATACCAAGACTTTGGAAGTACGGCAATCGGGTGAAGCTCAGACAGGCCACCGCGCCCGCAACGGTGAGACCCGAACCCAGCACGACATGGGTGGTGCCGTGATACATGGTGTAGAAGGCATTTTCGCGGTCCTCACCCGTCCCGCGCGCTTCTTGATAACGGCCGACGAAGAATATCGCGTAGTCCGTTCCGGCGGCGATCACCAACAGGGTCAGGATGTTCGTCGCGTAGGTCGACAGGCCGATGATTCCGGCGTTTCCGAGAAAGGCGACAAGACCTCGGGCGGCGGACATCTCGATGAGGACCGTGGCGAGCACCAGCAGCGTGGTGAGCACCGAGCGGTAGACGAAAAACAGCATCAACGCGATCACACCAACGGTGATCATGGTGACCTTCGCGGTGCCGTTGCTGCCGACGTCGAACTGATCGGAGATCAGCGGCGCCGCGCCGGTCACATAGGCCTTGACACCCGGCGGCGGCTTCATGTGCTCAACAATGTCGCGGACGGCACCGACGCCCTCGTTGGCCAACGCCGAGCCCTGGTTGCCGGCGAGGTTCACCTGAACGTAGGCAGCCTTGCCGTCGCTGCTCTGCGATCCCGCCGCAGTGAGAGTGTCGCCCCAGTAGTCCTGGACATGCTGGACGTGCTTTTTGTCCTGCTCGAGCTTGCGGATCATCTCGTCGTAAAACCGGTGGGCGTCCGTTCCGAGCGGCTTGTCGCCTTCCAGCACGATCATGGCCGAGCTGTCGGTGTCGAACTCATGGAACGCTTGGCCGATGCGTTTGATCGCCTTGAGCGACGGGGCATCCGGCGAGTTCAGCGCCACATTGTGGGTTTTCCCCACCTCTTCGAGCTGCGGCACCGCGATGTTCGTCAGGGCGGCCAGCGCCACCCAGAACAGCAGGATCGGCAGCGCGAGCCGGCGGATGGTGCGCGGTACGAAGGGACGCGTCTGCTGATCGTTGCTTTGGTTGCTCATCCCGACTTATCCAGACAGAAGGTGTAGGCGTCGACTTTGTTGACGGTGCGTTGGTCTTTGACTTCGCCGTTGATGGTGATGCGGCAACCGAGGGTGTCCCCATTGCCTTGGGCCACGACGTTGGCGACGACCGCGGGCTCCGTCGTGGTGATGGTGAACGACCAGGGGAGCGGCGCGTTTTTGACTTGCTGCGGCTGGGCGTTGACGTCCAGGTAATTGATCGTGGCCACCGCGCCCGGCGCGCCGAAGACCTCGAGCACTACCTGCTTGGGGTTGAACGGGACGATCTCGTTGGACAGGCCGCTATTGGCCGAGGTGTTGTTGTGCGAGCCGAAGATTCCGTGCAGGCGATAAATCCCGAATCCGGCGATTGCGACGACGAGGACCGCGACCAACACTATCCACCCTTGCCTAAGCAAGCTAGACATTGAAATCGCCTTCACCCGTCGGCCTTTCGATGGTCGGGCGTTCTCGATCACTCTAGGACTACGGCAGTTGTCGCGCACGTGTGCGATCGACGAGTATCACAGTACGGTACTGGACCGTACTCTACAAGAGACGCACGCGTACACATTTATCGACGCGCGGCCGTTGATTCTTACTTGCTGGATCGAGTGAGACCGGGGATGAGGAACCCGTCGACGAGAGCTTGCACGGTGCGACGAGTCGGCGGCCGGCCGGGGATGATGGAGCGGAAGATCAGGTAGCCGGGCAACAGATCCCAGAGCTCATCGGTGACGACGTCTTGGCGGATCTCGCCGCGGTCGACGGCCTGTTGCAGCACGTGCTGAATCATGGCCTTGCGTTGCTTGAGGAATTGCTCCTGCAGGGCGTCGTTGAGCGCGGGATGGCGCGACACCTCCACCATCACCGCGCGGATGGTGCTGGCGTGCTCGAGGCCATGCTGACCGCACGTCTCCCCCAGCTGCAGCAGATCCCCCCGCAAGGTGCCGGTGTTGGGTGCCACGGCGACCTGACGGACGCCTTCGATGAAGGCGGCCAGCACCAGTTCGGCTTTCGACGGCCAGCGCCGGTACACCGTGGCCTTGCTGGCGTGGGCGGCACTGGCCACCGCGTCGATCGTCAAGTGGTCATAGCCGTGTTCTTGCAGTAACTGCAGGGTGACGGCCAGCAGTTCGACCTCGCGCGGAGACCACGGTGATGGCTCTGTGCACGGATCTGCCGTCTGGGTCATAGCGCCCACCATAGATCCGCCGCGGACAGTACGGGCCAGTACTGCCGGAGTTAATCGACTGTGGCGTCCGCGGCAGGGCCGTCCTCGAGCAGCCGGCGAAAGCCGTCCTCGTCGAGGATCGGCACGCCCAGTTCCACGGCTTTGTCGTATTTCGATCCCGGTGAATCGCCGGCGACGACGTACGCGGTGTTCTTCGACACCGAACCCGCTGCCTTGCCGCCGCGGGCCACGATGGCCTCCTTGGCGTCGTCGCGGGAAAACCCGGTCAGCGACCCGGTGACGACAATGCTCAGCCCGGCCAGCGTGCGCGGCACGCTGGCGTCGCGCTCGTCGGCCATCCGCACGCCGGCCGCGTGCCATTTGTCGACGATCGCGCGATGCCAGTCGACGGTGAACCATTCGGTGACCGCGGCGGCGATGGTGGGCCCGACGCCCTCGACCGCGGCCAGCTCCTCGGTCGACGCCGACGTGATGGCGTCGAGGCTGCCGAACTCGGTCGCCAGGGCGCGCGCGGCCGTCGGCCCGACATGGCGGATCGACAGCGCAACCAGCACCCGCCACAGCGGCTGCGCCTTGGCCTTGTCGAGATTGGTCAGCAGCCTCTTACCGTTGGCCGACAGGGTGCCGCCCTTGGTGGTGAACAGCTCGGTGCGCAGCAGGTCGTCCTCGGTAAGGGTGAACAGGTCTCCCTCATCGGCGATCACCGCGGCCGCCAGCAGTGCGGTTGCGGCCTCGTAGCCCAGACCCTCGATGTCGAACGCGCCGCGACCGGCGACGTGAAACACCCTCTCCCGCAACTGCGCTGGGCACGACCGGGAGTTGGGACAGCGGATGTCGGCGTCGCCCTCCTTGGCCGGAGCCAGCGCGGTGCCGCACTCGGGACAGTGGGTAGGCATGACGAACTCGCGTTCGGTGCCGTCGCGCAGATCGGCGATCGGACCGAGCACTTCGGGAATCACGTCGCCGGCCTTGCGGATCACCACGGTGTCGCCGATCAGCACGCCCTTGCGTTTGACCTCGGCGGCGTTGTGCAGGGTGGCCATCCCGACCGTCGAGCCGGCGACCTTGACCGGCGTCAAGACCGCGTACGGCGTCACACGTCCGGTCCGGCCGACGTTGACCCGGATGTCGAGCAGCTTGGTCTGCACCTCTTGGGGCGGGTACTTGTAGGCGATCGCCCAGCGCGGCGCCCGCGAGGTCGACCCCAGCCTGCGCTGCAGCGACACGTCGTCGATTTTGACGACGACACCGTCGATTTCGTGATCGACGTCGTGGCGATGCTCGCCCCAGTAGGCGATCCGCTCCAGCGCACCGGCGGCGTTCTGGACGCGGGTGGTGTGTTCGGAAACGGGCAGACCCCAGCCACCCAGCGCCAGGTACGCGTCGTGCAGGGAGGCCGGCCGAAATCCTTCCGTCTGCCCCACGCCGTGGCAGATCATCCGGAGCTTGCGGCGGGCGGTAACCGCGGGATCCTTCTGCCGAAGTGACCCCGCGGCGCTGTTGCGTGGATTCGCGAACGGCGCCTTGCCGTCTTCGACGAGGCTCGCGTTGAGCGCTTCGAAGTCGGCGAGCCGGAAGAACACCTCGCCGCGTACCTCGAGGACTTTAGGGATCGGATAGTCGTCGCTGGCCGTCAGCCGTTCCGGGACGTCGTCGATGGTGCGCGCGTTCAGCGTGACGTCCTCGCCGGTGCGGCCGTCGCCGCGGGTGGCCGCCCGGACCAGCCGGCCGTCGCGGTAGACCAACGCCAGCGCGACGCCGTCGATCTTGAGCTCACAGAGAAAGGGCACGTCGCTGCCGACCTCGGCGTGGATGCGTGCGGTCCACACGTCGAATTCCTCGCTGCTGAACACGTTGTCCAGCGACAGCATCCGTTCCAGGTGCTCGGCCGAGGTGAAATCCGTGGCAAATCCCGCACCGCCGACCAGCTGAGTCGGCGAATCGGGGGTGCGCAGCTCGGGATGCTGCTCCTCGAGCGCACCCAGCCGCCGCAGCAGGTCGTCGAAATCCGCGTCGGAGACGACCGGCGCATCGCGCACGTAGTAGCGGAACTGGTGTTCGCGCACCTCGTCGGCGAGTTCACGCCATTGCCGGCGAACCTCGGGCGGCACGGGGTCAGCTTCTGGCGAACTCACCTTGGCAGGCTATCGAAGGCGCCCGACATCGATCCCGGGGCGTTAGATGGCGTCGGGCTCCTGGGCGAACGCCTCGGCGGCCTTACGGGCCAGCTCGATCGCGGTGCGGGCCCACTGGGGTGTCGCCGCGGCCAGACCACATGCCGGGGTGACGCCGATGCGCTCGCGCAGCGCCGAGCGGCCGAATCCGAGCCGATCGGTCACCGCGACGACCGCGGCGGCCACCTCCTCCGCGGCGGGCCGGCGCTCCGGAGCAGTGGCGGCGACTACACCCAACATCACCGCGCGACCGGATTCGACGAATGCCGCGACCCCGTCGAGGTCCGCTGCCTTGAGCGTGCTGGCATCGACCGATATCGCGCTAATTACACTGCGCCGCAACATATCCCACGGTAAATTGGCCGCACAACTGTGCAGCACCACCTCCGCGCCCACCGTCTCGGCGCAGGTATCGAGCAGCGACTTGGCCACCGACTCGTCGAGCGCCGCGACGGGACTCAGCGCGGTGACCCCGCTCAGCTGTCCGCCCAACGCCGCCGGCAACGACGGCTCGTCGAACTGCACCACCACCGGTGTGTCGAGCCGGCGGGACAGCGCCGCGCGGTGCGCCCCAACGCCTTCGCCCAGCGACGCCGTCAGGTCGCGCACCGCTCCGGGATCGGTGATCGCGCGGTGGCCGTTGGCCAGCTCGAGCCCGGCGGCCAGCGTGATCGGACCGGGAGCCTGGACCTTGACCACCCGTCCGGCGCCGCGCAGACCGGCCGTCTCCCAGGCTTCCTCGAACGCATCCATGTCCTCGTCGAGGAGGCTGACGGCCCGCCGCGTCACCGCGCCCGGGCGAGCGGCGATTCGGTATCCGCGCGGCACGGTGTCGATCGCGACGTCGATCAGCAGCGCGCCGGCCCGCCCCAGCAGGTCGGCGCCCACTCCCCTGGCGGGCAGCTCGACGAGGTGGGCCAGCGCGGCCGCCAATTCGCCGACGACAACCTCCGCCGATCCCCGCGCCGCGGTGCCGGGCCACGATCCCACGCCGCTGCCGGTGGCGAAAACACTCACCGGGCAACCGTATTCGACGTCACATCGCGCCCCGGTGCCCAGGGGTGTCTTACCGCCGATCGGCGCGACTACTCTCGAGGGTTTAGAGGGGTGCAAACGGTGTGGCGCAAGGCAAGATTCGCGTGGCCGCTGCTGATGTGTGGCGCGGTGGTGCTGACTGCCGCATGCACCCGGGTGACCGACGGCACGGCACTGCCGGGTTTCACCGGCGGCGCCAGGGGGGTCAACGGGGTGAACGTCGACACGATCCTGCTGGATCAGCCGCGGATGCGTGCGATCACCGGCGCCGGCGAGCACCTGACGATCATCCCGTCGATGGATGGCAGCGCTCCGGTCGACATCGACACGCTCGCCAACACCACGCCGCGGGCATGCCGGTTCATCTTTGCCGAGACCGCGACATTCGGGCCCGACATCGAAGAGTTCCACAAGACCACGTTTCAGGACCCGCCCGACGGCGCTCTGATCTCTGAGGGCGCCGCGGCCTATCGCGATGTCACGACCGCGCAGCACGCGTTCACCGCGCTGGTCTCAACCGTCACCGACTGCGCCGACGGCTCGGCCGGCCAGCTGATCGTCGGCGACTGGAAGGCCGATGCCAACTCGCTGCACCTGGGGCCCGGCGGCTGCGGTCGCGACTACCGGGTGCTGTCGGTTGCGTTGGTGGAAGTCACCTTCTGCGGATTCCCGCAATCGGTCTCCGACATCGTGATGACGAATATCGCCGCCAACATCCCGCGGTAGCGGCTCGGCGCGGGTGCGCAACAGCCGCCTGGCTCGTCTCCAGCGGCACCAGGCGGCTGCGCGGCTTCATGAAAGTGCTTGCGGAGCAAGGGCTATCGTCGTCACCAGTGCGCCGTGGTCATCAATTCGAAGTTCGGGTGGCCACATTCGATCCACATCGCGACGTGCAGGGCGGTGACGGCCGCGGAGACCGCCAGGGCGGTCACCGCAAACGCGAAGCCCTGCTGGCCACGCTGTTTGACCTGTCGCATTCCGACCAGGGCCAGAACGCCGCTCAACAGCGGGCTGGCGTACATGCCCATGATGCTCAGCACAAATGCCGCAATGGCGAGGCTGTTGGTCTGCATTGCCTGTGCCGTGGCCTGGTTTTCGCTCATCGTCTTTCGTTCCTTCTCACTCTGGGACCACCCGACTGTCGACACGAATGTTCTCCGAGAGCGCTTGGAGAATTCTTGGAACGCGACGGCGACGGGCACCGAGCGGGAAAACTAGCGCGACGTGCTGGCGATGGTGGCGCTGCCGAGCACTTCGTCACCGGCCGAATCCGGGCGATACAGCACGACCGTCTGGCCGCGCGCGACACCACGCAGCGGGGCGCGCAACCGAACACAAAGCTCGTCGCCGAACAATTCGGCCACCGCGCTCTCGGTTTCGCCGTGGGCCCGCACCTGAACCACACACTCGATCGGGCCTCGCGGTGCGGCGCCGGCGGTGAAGACCGGCTCCCGCCCGGTCAGCGCGTGCACTTCGAGGTCCGCGGCGCTGCCCACGTGCACCGTCGCGGTCTCGGCATCGATGGCCGTCACGTACCGCGGGCTACCGTCGGGTCCGGGACCGCCGATGCCCAGGCCCTTGCGCTGGCCGATCGTGAAACCGTGCACGCCGTCGTGGGTGGCCAGCACCGCGCCGTCGTCGTTGACCACGTTCCCCTGGCGAACGGCGATGCGCTCGCCGAGAAAAGCGCGGGTGTCCCCCGACGGGATGAAGCAGATGTCATGGCTGTCGGGCTTGTCGGCGACGGCCAGCCCGCGACGAGCCGCCTCCGCTCGAATCTGTGGCTTGGGAGTGTCGCCGACCGGAAAAGTGGCATGGCGCAACTGCTCTGCGGTCAGCACCGCCAGCACGTAGGACTGGTCCTTGTCCCGGTCGACGGCACGGCGCAGCCGCCCCTGCGACAGCCGGGCGTAATGGCCGGTGACCACCGTGTCGAATCCCAGTGCCAAAGCACGCGCGGACAACGCCGCGAACTTGATGCGTTGATTGCAGCGCACGCACGGGTTGGGCGTCTCGCCGCGCGCGTACGACGACACGAAGTCGTCGATCACGTCTTCGGCGAACTTCTCCGCGAAATCCCAAACGTAGAACGGTATTCCGAGCACATCGGCAACGCGTCGCGCGTCCGAGGCATCTTCTTTCGAGCAACACCCCCGCGAGCCGGTGCGCAGCGTGCCGGGCGCGGACGACAGCGCCAGGTGCACGCCGACCACCTCGTGCCCGGCATCGACCATCCGAGCGGCGGCGACCGAAGAATCGACGCCACCGCTCATTGCGGCAAGAACTTTCATCCCGAAGCCCCCGCAGCGGCAAGAGCCGCTCGCCTGGCCCGATCCACCGCCGCGGGGAGCACACGCAGCGCCTCGTCGACGTCGGCGTCAACACTGGTGTGCCCCAATGACAGCCGCAGCGACCCGCGGGCCGTGGCGGCATCGTCGCCCATCGCGATCAGCACATGGGAGGCCTGCGGGACACCAGCCGTGCACGCCGACCCGGTCGAGCATTCGATTCCGTTGGCATCCAGCAGCATCAACAGCGCATCGCCTTCGCAGCCGCGAAAAGTGAAGTGGGCGTTGCCCGGAAGCCGCGACTCACGCGACCCGTTGAACCGGACGTCGTCGATGCCGGCCAGCACGCCCTCGACCAGACGATCGCGCAACGCGCGTAGCCGTGCGGTATTGGCCTCCAGGCCGTCCACGGCGAACCTAATCGCCGCCGCCATCCCGACCGCGCCCGCGACATCCGGAGTGCCGGAACGGATATCGCGCTCCTGGCCACCGCCGTGCAGCAGCGGCACACAGGTCACGTCGCGGCGCAGCAGCAAGGCACCCACCGCCGGCGGACCGCCGAACTTGTGCGCCGCAACGCTCATCGCCGACAGCCCGCTCGCGGTGAAGTCGACGGGCAGCTGCCCGACCGCCTGAACGGCGTCGCTATGCATCGGGACGCCGAATTCGGCGGCGACGGCAGCGAGTTCGGCGATCGGCATCACGGTGCCGACCTCGTTGTTGGCCCACATCACCGAAACCAGCGCGACGTCGTCATGGCTCTGCAACGCATCGCGCAGCGCGGCCGCCGACACCGATCCGTCGGCGGCGGTGGGTAGCCAGGTCACCTGGGCGCCCTCGTGCTCGACAAGCCAGTCAACCGAGTCCAGCACCGCGTGGTGCTCCACCGCACTGGTGATGATGCGGCGATGGCGCGGATCGGCGTCGCGGCGGGCACGGTAGATCCCCTTGACGGCCAGGTTGTCGCTCTCGGTGCCGCCCGCGGTGAAAATCACCTCGGACGGGCGCGCCCCCAGCTTGTCGGCGATCAGCTCACGAGACTCCTCGATCCGGCGCCGCGCCGTGCGGCCGCTGGTGTGCAGCGACGAGGCGTTGCCGACGGTGCCGAGCACGGCCGTCATCGCCTCGATGGCGACAGGGTGCATCGGGGTGGTGGCAGCGTGATCGAGGTAGACCATGACGCGCCCCACGATACCGGGCCGGCCAGGACCCCTAAGCGACCAGCACGTGGCGTTGACCTGGGCGCTGGGCCACTCCGACGCCCACCGCCGCCTGGCTGCGGCGTGCCAGCGCCTTCCGGTCGGTGCCCGGCAGCTGCAGAGATTCCACGTGAACATGCGCCAGGGTGCGGCGCTGAGCGATCAGCCGGCACATCGCCGCCCACAAGGTGTCGTCGCCGACGAAGGCCGGAGCGGTCGAAATCAGGCCGTTGACGTGGTGGTAGGTCAACCGGAGTGGCTGCACCGGGCGGCCCGCGTCGACCGCGGCCTGGAACATCGCCGGGTAGAACGAACCGCAGGCCACGCCGCACCACGTGGTGCCCTCGGGAAAGGCCACCACGGTCTGACCCGTACCCAGCCGGTCCGCGACGGTGTCCACCACCGCGGGCAGCCGCCGCAGACTGGCCCGTTCGATCGGAATGATCTTCAGCAGACGCGCCGTGAGCTCGCCGAACATGTCAGCGCGGGCGACGTACCACCCGGGTAACACGGCACCGATGGCGAAGACGTCCAACCAGGACATGTGCGGGCTGACCACCAAGACCCCGCGCAGGTTGCGGATCGGAGCGCCCGACACGCTGATCCGGACCCCGAAGACCCGCAGCACCATCCCGCAGCACAACCGTCGCACCCGCATCTGGCCCGGCCCTGGCACCAGCGCCAACGGCGCCACCAGTAGGAGCAGCAGCGCCAGCATGACGCGAAGCATTACCCGCAGCACCACCAGCCACCGCGCCGACGCGGCGCCGACTCCTACGCAGGTGCTGTCGCATGTCGCGCGCGGCAGCCAGGCGTGGTCGGTGGCGACTGCGGGAGCGCTCATCGGGCGCCGCCCGCCATCTCGCGGCTCATTGCACCCGCCATCTCCGAGGCCGCCGATACCGACCGCAGTCTTCGCAGATATCGGGTATCGGCCTGGCCTTTGTCCAGCAGAACGCAGAAGTCGCCGACACCGAAGTCCAAGTCCAGGGCGGGCTCGCCACAGCATTTGGCGCCCAGCCGCAGGTAGCCGCGCATCAGCGCCGGAACCGAGGGCCGCGGCGGCGGCGGAATCTCGTCGAGAGTCCGGCCGTCCACGACCACCGGCTGGTGCGGGACCACCCGGTACTCCGGCGGCGCGGCGTGACGGCTGCGGACGAAGTCGCGCACGCCCCGCAGCTGGCTGCCCGGCGCTTCCCGGCCCGATTCGCTGCCGATCGGCACCGACACACACCCGGTGACGTAGTCGTAGCCGTAGCGGTCCAGGTAGGCCAGGATCCCCGCCCACATCAGCAGCACGACGCCACCGTTGCGGTGACCGTCGCGGACCACGGCACGGCCCATCTCCACCAGCGACGGCCGCAGCGGGTCGAGCGCGCGCAGGTCGAATTCGGTCGCGGTGTAGAGGCCCCCTGCCGCAATCGCCCCCGCCGGCGCCAACATCCGGTAGCAACCCACCAGCTCGCCGGTGTCGTCGTCACGGACCAGCAGGTGGTCGCAGAACTCGTCGAAGCGGTCCACATCTCGCTCCCCGGCACCGGATGCCGGCAGCGCGAAGCCGGGTGTGCTGGTGAATACGTCGTATCGGAGCCGCTGCGCCGCCTCGACCAAGGTGGGGTCGGTGGACAGCAAAAGCGAGTAACGCGGCCCAGAAGAGCTGGTCGCCGCTGCGTCCGGTTTGTCGCTCGGTATCAGGACAGAAGCAATGCTCATGAGAAACAACGTGGCGCAATCGAAGAGCTAGTCGGCATCGGCGCTATGACGTGTTGGTGCACGCAAGATGACGAAATGTGTTGCGGGGCGAAGTGTGGCCAGCGAGCTTGGTCCGCGTATTCGTAAGAGCGGCAACGCGATAAACACCCGCGCGTTTCTCGCAGTTAACGTTCTCGCCAATTTGGCTGCGCCCGCCCAGAGCGGTGTGCGCCATCGGCGGAAACCCGAATCATGTTCGGGGCGAACGATTCTTCGGGCTGTAACGGTAATGCGCGATTAGTTGAGCGGTACCGAGAGGCGACTTTCGAAAGCGATATCACCCGCGATACCGGATTCGGCGACCGAGTGATGGCCCGCACCCGGCGCAGTGGCGAAAATCACGCAAAAGCCCCCGACGCCAAGCGCGGGGGCTTTTGGGTAAAGCGGAGATCAGCCCTTGCGAGCCTTGATCGCGTCGGTCAGCTGAGGCGCAACCTTGAACAGGTCGCCCACCACGCCGTAGTCGGCGATCTCGAAAATGGGTGCCTCTTCGTCCTTGTTGACCGCGACGATGGTCTTCGAGGTCTGCATGCCCGCCCGGTGCTGGATCGCACCGGAGATGCCCAGCGCGATGTAGAGCTGGGGCGAGACCGTCTTACCGGTCTGGCCGACCTGGAACTGGCCCGGGTAGTAGCCGGAGTCCACAGCGGCACGCGACGCACCGACGGCCGCACCCAGCGAGTCCGCCAGCGCCTCAACCACGTTGAAGTTCTCCGCGCTGCCGACGCCACGGCCGCCGGAGACCACCATGCTGGCCTCGGTGAGCTCCGGGCGGTCGCCGGCGACCGCGGGCTCGCGAGCGGTGATCTTGGTGGCGTTCTCGCCGGCGGCCGGCACCTCGACGGTGACCTGCTCGCCGGCACCCGCCGACGGCTCCGCGTCGATCGCACCGGCCCGCACGGTGATCACCGGGGTGTCGCCGTTGGCCTGCGCCTCGACGGTGAACGCGCCACCGAAGATGGAGTGGATGGCCTTGTTGCCCTCTTTGACTTCGACCACGTCGACCAGCAGGCCGGAACCGAGCCTGGCCGCGAGACGACCCGCGACCTCTTTGCCGTCGGCGTTAGCAGCCAGCAAAACCGCTGCCGGAGAAGCGGATTCGACCAGCGAGGCCAGCACGTCGACGACCGGGGTGACCAGGTACTTGTCGACATCGTCGGACTCGGCGACGTAGATCTTGGCGGCGCCGGCTTCCTTCAGTGCGTCGGCCAGCGGCGCGGCCGTGCCCGGCACACCGACGACGACGGCGGACGGCTCGCCCAAAGCGCGTGCGGCGGTGATCAATTCGGCGGTGACCTTTTTCACCGCGCCTTCAGCGTGCTCGACGAGCACCAGTACTTCAGCCATGCGTTATCTCGCTCTTCTCGTCTTATGGGAATTTTGGGTTAGATGATTTTCTGGCCGACCAGGTACTTGGCGATTTCGTTGCCGCCCTCGCCCTCGTCGGTGACCTTCTCACCCGCGGTCTTCGGCGGCTTGGGGGTCGCCGCCAGCACGGTCGACCCGGCGTTGGCGAGACCGACCTCGTCGCCCTCGACGCCGATCTCGGCCAGGGTCAGCACCGTGACCTCTTTCTTCTTGGCGGCCATGATGCCCTTGAAGGACGGGAAGCGCGGCTCGTTGATCTTCTCGGTGACGCTGACCACCGCGGGCAGCGTGGCCTCCAGGGTGAACAAGCCGTCGTCGGTCTCGCGCTCGCCGGTGACCTTGTCGCCCTCGACGGACAGCTTGCGCAGGTGGGTCAGCTGCGGCAGGCCCAGGTACTCGGCGATGATCGCCGGGACCGCGCCGCCGGTGCCGTCGGTGGCCTCGTTACCGGCGATGACCAGCTCGGTGCCCTCGATGGTGCCCAGCGCACGGGCCAGCGCCCATCCGGTCTGGACCACGTCCGAGCCGTGCAGGCCGTCGTCCTTGAGATGAACGGCCTTGTCGGCCCCCATCGACAGGGCCTTGCGGATGGCCTCGGCGGCGCGTTCGGGGCCCGCGGTCAGCACGGTCACCGAGCCCTCGCCGCCCTCCCGCTCACGGATCTGCAGGGCCTCTTCGACGGCGCGCTCGTTGATCTCATCCAAGACCGCGTCGGCGGCCTCGCGGTCGAGCGTCCAGTCGCCGTCAGTCAGCTTGCGCTCCGACCAGGTGTCTGGGACCTGCTTGATCAGGACCACGATGTTCGTCATGAGTGTGGTTCGTCCTCCTTGACGGAGTCTCGCAGCAGCCAGCTACGAGACTTTCAGTACGCGTTTTGCAGCGCACGGTCGTGTTACTACTCGGTAACTTTGTGCGGCCTGCCATCACACCATAGCGGGTCGTACTGCAGGTTCTTACGGCCTGCCTCCCCTGCCAGCGGGGGCTACCCCGCGGGACGGTTCGCGAATCCGACACTTCGCGTTAGCCTCCCTATGCAATGAGCGCATTCGTCCCCGACGTTCCCCTCGGCATCCCCGACGGCACTGCACCGGCGGTGGATGCGGTGTTGACGCTGACGGGCGAGCGCACCATCCCTGACCTGGACATCGAGAACTACTGGTTCCGCCGCCATCAAGTGGTGTACCAGCGGCTGGCAACGCACTGTGTGGGCCGCGACGTGCTCGAGGCCGGATGTGGCGAAGGTTACGGTGCCAATTTGATCGCCGAGACCGCTCGGCGGGTCGTCGCGGTGGATTACGACGAGGCGGCGGTGGCCCACGTCCGCGGCCGCTATCCCCGGGTGGAGGTCATGCAGGCCAACCTGGCCGTGCTGCCGCTGCCGAACGCGTCGATGGACGTCGTGGTGAACTTCCAGGTCATCGAGCACCTGTGGGACCAGACCCAGTTCGTCAAGGAATGTGCCCGGGTGCTGCGCCCCTCGGGGTTGCTGATGATGTCCACGCCCAACCGGATCACCTTTTCCCCGGGCCGTGACACCCCGATCAACCCCTTTCACACCAGGGAATTGAACGCCGACGAGCTGACGGAACTGCTGGTCGACGCCGGCTTCTCCCAGGTGGCGGTCAGCGGGCTGTTCCACGGTGCGCGCCTGCGGGAGATGGATGCCCGCCACGGCGGTTCGATCATCGACGCGCAGATCGCGCGCGCGGTCGCCGATGCGCCGTGGCCGCCCGAGTTGGCCGCCGACGTCGCCGCGGTCACCATCGACGACTTCGACCTGATAGCAGCCGGCGACCGCAACGTCGACGACAGCCTGGATCTGATCGCCATCGCGGTGCGGCCGTGAGCACATCCGGGACGCCGGTGCCCGGCATGTTCACGCTGGTGCTGCACACACACCTGCCGTGGCTAGCCCACCATGGGCGCTGGCCGGTTGGCGAGGAATGGCTCTACCAGTCCTGGGCAGCCTCCTACCTTCCGCTGCTGCGGGTGCTGCGCACGCTGGCCGACGAGGATCGCCACCGGTTGATCACGCTAGGCGTCACCCCGGTGGTCAACGCCCAGCTCGATGACCCGTACTGCCTGGACGCGATGCAGCACTGGCTGGCCAACTGGCGGCTGCGGGCGGCGGAAGCCGCCAGCGTGCGGTCGATTCCCAAATCGAAGTCGGCCGGCTACCAATCCTGCACACCGGAAGCGTTGCGGGAGTTCGGGATTCGCGAATGCGCGGAGGCGGACCAGGCGCTGGACGACTTCGCCACCCGGTGGCGGCACGGCGGCAGCCCGCTGCTGCGCAGCCTGATCGACGCCGGGACCGTGGAGCTGCTCGGCGGCCCGCTGGCCCACCCGTTCCAGCCGCTGCTCGCACCCCGGCTGCGCGAGTTCGCGTTGCGCGAAGGCCTGGCCGACGCCGGGCACCGCCTAGGGGTGCGTAAAGGGCAAGGCCCCGGCGGCATCTGGGCGCCCGAGTGCGCCTACGCCCCGGGCATGGAACACGACTACGCCGCCGCCGGGATCACCCACTTCATGGTCGACGGCCCGTCGCTGCACGGCGACACCGCGCTGGGCCGGCCCGTCGGCGACAGCGACGTGGTGGCCTTCGGGCGCGACCTGCAGGTCAGTTACCGGGTGTGGTCGCCGAAATCCGGCTACCCCGGGCATGCCGCCTACCGCGACTTCCACACCTACGACCACCTGACCGGGCTCAAGCCGGCGCGGGTCACCGGCCGCAACGTTTCTTCGGAGGACAAGGCGCCGTATGACCCCGAGCGCGCCGACCGCGCCGTCGACGTTCATGTCGCCGACTTCGTCGACGTGGTCCGCAACCGGCTGCGCAGCGAGTCCGAGCGCATCGGGCGCCCCGCTCACGTGATCGCCGCCTTCGACACCGAGCTGTTCGGCCACTGGTGGTACGAGGGACCGACCTGGCTGGCGCGGGTGCTGCGGGCGCTGCCCGCCGCGGGCGTGCGGGTGGGCACGCTGCGCGACGCGCTCGCCGGCGGGTTCGTCGGCGAGCGCGTCGCGCTGCCGCCCAGTTCGTGGGGTTCGGGTAAGGATTGGCAGGTGTGGGCCGGCGACAAGGTGGCCGACCTGGTTCAGCTCAACACCGAGGTGGTCGACACCGCGCTGAGCACCGTCGACAAGGCACTGTCGCAGACCTCGGACGGGCCGACCCCCCGTGATCGCGTCGCCGACCAGATCCTGCGCGAGACCCTGCTGACCGTGTCCAGCGACTGGCCGTTCATGGTCAGCAAGGACTCGGCCGCCGACTACGCCCGCTACCGCGCACATCTGCACGCGCACGCCACCCGCGAGATCGCCGGGGCGCTGGCCTCGGGCCGGCGCGACACCGCGCAGCGGCTGGCCGACGGTTGGAACCGCGCCGACGGCCTGTTCGGCGCCCTGGATGCCCGAAGGCTGCCCCGATGAAAATCCTGATGGTGTCGTGGGAGTACCCGCCGGTCGTGATCGGCGGGCTGGGCCGCCACGTGCATCACCTGTCCACCGCGCTGGCCGACGCCGGCCACGACGTGGTCGTGCTGTCGCGCCGCCCGTCGGGCACCGATCCGAGCACGCACCCGTCCTCCGACGAGATCAGTGAGGGCGTCCGGGTGATCGCCGCCGCGCAGGACCCGCACGAATTCGCCTTCGGCACAGACATGATGGCCTGGACGCTGGCGATGGGTCACGCGATGATCCGGGCCGGGCTCAATCTGAAGAAGTCCGGCGGGCGACCGTGGCGCCCCGACGTGGTGCACGCACACGATTGGCTGGTCGCCCACCCTGCCGTTGCGCTCGCCCAATACTACGACGTGCCAATGGTTTCCACGATCCACGCGACCGAGGCCGGCCGGCATTCGGGCTGGGTGTCCGGAGCGATCAGCCGCCAGGTGCACGCGGTCGAGTCATGGCTGGCGCGTGAATCCGATTCGCTGATCACATGTTCGGCGTCGATGAGCGACGAGATCACGGAATTGTTCGGTCCCGGTCTGGCCGAGACCACGGTGATCCGCAACGGGATCGACGCGGCGCGCTGGCCGTTCGCGCCGCGGCGGGCACGCACCCGGCCCGCCGAACTGCTCTACGTCGGGCGCCTGGAGTACGAGAAGGGCGTGCATGACCTCATCGCCGCGCTGCCACGGATCAGGCGCACCAACCCGGGCACCACGTTGACCATCGCCGGCGACGGCACCCAGCAGGACTGGCTCGTCGAGCAGGCTCGTAAACACCGGGTACTCAAGGCAACTCGGTTCGTCGGGCATCTGCACCACGACGAACTGCTGGCCGCGCTGCATCGGGCCGACGCCGCGGTGTTCCCCAGCCACTACGAGCCGTTCGGGCTCGTTGCGCTGGAAGCCGCCGCGGCCGGTACCCCGCTGGTGACGTCCAACATCGGCGGCCTGGGTGAAGCGGTGATCAACGGGCAGACCGGTGTGTCGTGTCCGCCTCGCGACGTGGCCGGGCTGGCCGCGGCGGTACGCATCGTGCTCGACGATCCAGACGCCGCGCAGCAGCGTGCCCGCGCCGCCCGCGAACGACTCACCTCAGACTTCGATTGGCAGACCGTCGCCGGCCAGACCGCGCAGGTGTATGTGGCGGCCAAGCGCGGCGAGCGTCAGCAGCTGCCCCGACTGCCCATCGTCGAGCACGCGCTGCCCGACCGCTGAGCCTCACGCATTGTCGATACCGACCGAATAGGCGCAGTACCGCCACAGTCGCTCCCGCTCGCGCTCGCCGTGCCTGGTCAACGGCAGATAGTGCTCCGGGCGGGGCCGCCGATCATGCCAGAAGCCGCCGCTCGCTGGCGGCGGCTCGGTCGCGGCCAGCCAGATGGCGGTGTCGGCCGCCTGCTCGGGAGTGCGCAACAGCGGTCCGGTGAGCGAGCGGAAAGCCGGAAGCGACGTGGCCACCCCCGGGGTGTCGGCCCAGCCGGGGTGCATGGCGTAGACGCGGACGTTGTCGTCGGCCCAATGGCGGGCCAGGATCGGGGTCAGCGCCACCTGCATGCGTTTGGTGCGCGCATAGGCGGTGACACCGCTGTAGGGCTCGTCGAAGTATTCGGGGTCGTCGGCCGGCAGCGCCTGCGTGTACATCCCACCCGAGGACATCAGGATCACCCGGGGGTCCTTCGCGCCGCGCAGAACCGGAAGCAAGCACTCGGTCAACAGCACCGGACCCAGCACATGCGTGGCCAGGGTGACCTCGTGGCGGTCAGCGGTCTCGGTCCGCTCGGGCGGCAACACCCCGGCGTTGTGGATCAACACATCCAATCCCCACACCCCGGCGGACAAGTCGGCCGCGAACGTACGGACCGCGGAGAGGTCGGATACGTCGCACACCTCGACCTGCACATCGGCCTCGGGGTTGGTGTCGACGATCTCTTTTCGGGCCAGCTCACCGCTCGTCTCGTCGCGGACGGTCAACAGCACGGTCGCACCGAGCTGCGCCAGACCCGCGGCAATCGCCTTGCCGATGCCCCGATTCGCGCCGGTGACGAGCGCCGTTTTGCCCTTCAGCGCATGCGGTGCCGCGTCGTCGGACCACCCCGACTGGCGCAGTTGATAGCCAATGCGGGTATAGCCGCCCACGATCGTCCGATCCAGGGCGGTGTCGAGCAGGGATCGCAGTCCGCTGTGAATACTCATGCATCGCTGTTACCCACGATGGCGGAAGGCATGCTCTCGTCGTCATTGGGTACTTTTCGGACGATGGGACTGGAATATTCGAGCGTGGTCGACGCGCCGCGCGAAGACGTGTTCGCCTGGTATGCGCAACCTGGTGCTTTCGCGCGGCTCTCGCCGCCGTGGGCGCCGATGCGGCTGGTCACCGAGGCCTCTTCACTGCGGGACGGGCGCGCCGAACTCGCGCTGCCCGGCGGCCTGCGCTGGATAGCCGAGCACCAGGCCGACGGCTACGACCCGCCGCGGCGCTTCGTCGACACGATCGGCAGCGACGGGCTCACCTCGCTGCCGGCCCGCATCGCCGTGCGGTGGCGACACATCCACGAATTCGAGGACCTCGCCGCCTTCCGCACCCGGGTGATCGACCGGGTCCAAACGCCGGTGCCCGGCGCCGCGCTGCGTCCGATGTTCATCTATCGGCATCGCCAACTGGCCGACGATTTGGCCGCCCACCAGTTGGCGGCCGAGCGCGGTCTGGCTCCGCTGACCGTCGCGATCACCGGGTCGTCGGGATTGGTCGGTTCGGCGATGTCCGCGTTTTTGCATACCGGCGGGCATCGCGTCATCCAACTGGTTCGCCATGCCCCACGCGGCAGTGACGAACGCCAGTGGAATCCCGACGATCCCGACCCGGATCTGCTGGCCGGGGTCGATGCGGTCATTCATCTGGCCGGCGCGTCGATTGCCGGCCGTTTCACCGAAGGACACCGCAACGCGGTGCGCGACAGCCGGATTGGCCCAACCCGCCGACTGGCCGAACTACTGGGGCGCACCGCCGGCCGCCCGTCGGTCCTGATCTCGGCCTCGGCGATCGGCTATTACGGATACGACCGCGGCGACGAGGAACTCACCGAGGCAAGCGAGCGCGGCGACGGGTTCCTGGCCGACGTCGTCGCCGACTGGGAGGACGCGACCGCGCCGGCCGCACAGGCCGGGGTGCGGGTGGTGCAGGTCCGCACCGGCATCGTGCAAACACCGCGCGGCGGCACGCTGAAGCTGATGCGTCCGCTGTTCAGCGCCGGGCTGGGCGGCCGGCTCGGCGACGGCCGACAGTGGTTGTCCTGGATAGGGATTGACGATCTGCTCGACGTGTATCACCGCGCACTGTGGGACACCGAGCTGTCCGGGCCGGTCAATGCCGTCGCGCCGCAACCGGTTCGCAACACCGAATACACCCGCACCCTGGCCCGCGTGCTGCGCCGGCCCGCGGTCTTGCCCGTTCCGTCGCTCGGGCTCCGGCTGTTGCTCGGCGGGCAGGGCGCCCGCGAGTTGGCCTGCGCCAGTCAGCACGTCGTTCCGCAGCGGCTCAGAAAGGCCGGGCACCGGTTCCGCCAGCCCGGCCTGGACCAGGCCTTGCGTCACCTGCTCGGGCGCACCCTGCGGTGAACCGCTCGACTACCGCGCGTGAATCAGGGCCGGGGAGCGCCCAATTCACCCTGGAAGCGTTGCATCGCCGCGATCAGCGCGGCAAAGACGCGGTGGGCGGCCGCGAGATCGGCGTCGGGCAGGCCTTGCAGCGCCTCGCGGGTGTGTGCGCCCAGGGGGGTGAAGAACGACCGGGCCGTGTCGAGGCCAGGCTCGGAAAAACGCAGGATGACCTTGCGCCGGTCCTTGGGATGCGAGTCGCGCCAGATATGGCCGGACTCGATCAGCCGGTCGACCAGATAGGTGATCGCGGCACCCGACAGACCCATCCGCTGGCTGAGGTCCCCCGATGTCATCGGCCGCCCGCTGGATTCGGCGACCATGATGTGCAGCAGGGCACGGAAATCGGTGGGGCGCACGTCTTGAGATGTCGCGAACAGCCGGCCGATCTGGTCGGATTCGGTTGACATCTCGCGCAGATCGGCCGACATCAGCGACTCCAGGGCCTCGCGGCCCCGGTGTTGTTCGTCAGCGTTCATAGCCGTCAGCAGCATATCTTCATCGGCTGGCCATTTCAGTTGATTAATGTTTAATTGACTGAAATAGTGGAAAAGTTGGTGTCGTGATGTGGAAGTCTTTGGCGGCGGCCGTGACAGGCCGGCGTTCATGGCGGCTCGGATTAGCCGCGGTCCTGCTGGGTATCGGCTTCGTGGTGGTCATCGGCGGGAACGCGGCAGCCGGCCAGGCACCGCTGTCGGTGCCCGTCGACTCGGACTCCGCGCAGGTCGACGCCGTAGCCCGGCAGTTTCCCGGCGGCGATCGGGTTCCGCTGCTTCTGGTCGTCAATCGCGCCGACGGCGCGCCGCTGAACGCCGCCGACGTCACCGCGGTCGGGGCGGCGCGCGACCGGATGCAGGCGGTCGTCGCGCCCTTTGGCGCCGCCAGCCCGCAGCCGCCGATGGTGTCGGCGGACGGCAAGGCGGCCATCGCCGTGGTGCCCATCCGCGCCGACTTGTCGGGCATGGTTCTCAACGAGGGAGTCGCCGCGCTGCGCACCGCCGCCGGCGCCGGCTTGCCCGCGGATCTGCGGACCCACGTCACCGGGGGCCCGGCCTTCGGCGCCGATATCGCCAACGCGTTCACCGACGCCAACATCACCTTGCTCGCGGTGACGGCGTCGGTGGTCGCACTGTTGCTGATCGCCACCTACCGCTCGCCGGTGCTGTGGCTGGCACCGCTGCTGGTGATCGGATTCGCCGACCGGGTCGCGGCGGCGGTGGGCACCGCGGTGGCGTCGCTGACCGGATTGAGCTTCGACGGCGCGACGTCCGGAATCACCAGCGTGCTGGTGTTCGGGGCGGGCACCAACTACGCGCTGCTGCTGATTTCCCGCTACCGGCAAGAACTTCGGAGTCACGCCGAGCATCGTGACGCGTTGCGCCGCGCGGTGCGCAGGGCCGCGCCGGCCATTGTCGCCAGCAATGCCACCGTGGTCCTGGCGCTGCTCACCCTGCTCTTCGCGTCGACGCCCAGCACCCGCAGCCTGGGCGCGCTGGCGGCCTGCGGACTGGCAGTCGCGGCCCTATCGGTGTTGGTGGTGCTGCCGCCGCTGCTCGCGCTGTGCGGCAGGCGACTGTTTTGGCCGCTGGTGCCTGAGCCCGACGGCGCGGCCACCCTCGATACCGGAGCCTGGCACCGGGTCGCCGAACAGGTGTCCCGGCGTCCCGCCGTCGTCGCCACGGTCGCGATCGCGGTGCTGGCGGCCCTGGCCAGCGGCTTGCTGGGAACCCGAATCGGCTTGTCGCAGACCGAGCAGTTCCGGGTGCAGGCAGACTCGGTGTCCGGCTACAACGTGGTGGCCGCGCACTTTCCCGCCGGCCTGGCCAACCCCACCCTGGTCGTCGCTCCCACCGCCCAGGCGGCGCAGGTGAGCGTCGCAATCGTCGCTACTCCCGGCGTGGTCTCGGCGACCGACGCGGGTCAGTCGACATCCGGATTGACGAAATGGTCGGTGGTGACCGACTCCCCGCCGTCGTCGGATCGCGCATTCACAACCATTGCCGCACTGCGTAATTCGACCAAGTCCGTCTCCCCCGGCGCGCTGGTCGGCGGTCCCGACGCCGCGGCGCTTGACGTCCGCGATGCCGCCGTCCACGACCGGCTGATGCTGATCCCGGCGATCCTGGCCGTGATTTTGATTGTCCTGTTCGTACTGCTGCGCTCGGCACTCGCGCCACCCAACCTGCTGTCCGCGACGATTCTCGGCGCACTGGCCGCGCTCGGTCTCGGCGGCTGGACGAGCATGCACGTCTTCGGATTTCCGGCGCTGGACAACAGCACCCCGCTGTTCGCGTTCCTGTTCCTGGCCGCCCTCGGGGTGGACTACACCATCTTCCTGGTCACCCGCGCCCGCGAAGAGGCCGCACAGCACGGAGCGCGCGAGGGCATGATCCGCGCGGTGTCGGCCACCGGTGGGGTCATCACCAGCGCGGGAATCGTTTTGGCGGCGGTCTTCTGCGTGCTCGGAGTATTGCCGCTGATCGTGCTGACCCAGCTCGGCATCATCGTGGGCCTGGGGATCCTGCTCGACACCTTCGTGGTGCGCACGCTCGTCATCCCCGCGCTGTTCGCCCTGATCGGCGATCGCATCTGGTGGCCCGCCGATCCCACCGATACCAAAACCGTTGACCAGCAAACGAATTCCATACAAGAAGAACGGAGCAGACTGTGAAGCGCTCGACCCTGGCCGCGACGACACTCGCCGTCGCGGTGGCCGCAGGCACCGGAAGCATCGCCAGCCCACGTCGTGTTCCCGTCTGGTACTCGCGGCTACGCAAACCTGCTTACCAGCCACCCGGTGCCGCCTTCCCCATCGTCTGGACCACCCTCTACGGCGACATCGCCACCACCTCCGCGGTGACAATCGACAAGTTTCGCGCGGCGGGACAGCACGACAAGGCGCGCGGCTATGCCGCGGCATTGAGCGTCAATCTGCTCCTCAACGCCGGATGGAGTTGGCTCTTCTTCCGCTTCCACAAACTCGGAGCATCCGTGCTGGGCTCGGCCGCACTGACGGTCAGCAGCGCCGACCTTGCCCGCCGGGCCGCCGCGGCGGATCCACGCGCGGGCGCCGCGCTCGCGCCCTACCCGTTGTGGTGCGCCTTCGCTACCGTTCTGTCCACCGATATCTGGCGACTCAACCGCCGCGTCCAATAATGCCCGCGATCTTGTGGTTTCGCCGCGATCTGCGATTGCGCGATCATCCCGCGTTGCTCGCCGCCGCAGAAAGCCAGGACGTGCTCGCCTGCTTCGTCGTGGATCCACGTCTCGCGAAGTCGTCGGGCCAGCGCCGCCTGCAATTCTTGGGCGACACGCTGCGACAACTGCGCGACGACCTCGATGGCCGGCTACTGGTGACCCGGGGGGTCGCCGAAGAACAGATTCCCCGCATTGCCAACAAGATCGACGCCTCCGCGGTACACATCTCCGAAGACTTCGCGCCCTACGGAAAGCGCCGCGACGAAAAGGTGCGCGCAGCATTGGGTTCGGTTCCACTGGTGGCGACTGGGTCGCCGTATCTGGTTTCGCCCGGTCGCGTCACCAAGGACGATGGCGAACCCTACAAGGTATTCACCCCGTTTCTGCGGAAGTGGCGGGAAGTCAGATGGCGCAAGCCCGCGCAATCGAGTGCCGATTCCGCACACTGGCTCGATCCGGCTCAAGTGGTCAAGCAGTGCAAGATCCCCGACCCCGGCATCGAGGTTGGCGTCGATGCCGGTGAGGCGGCCGCACTTTCGCAATGGGAGGATTTCGTCGACGGCGGGCTGGACCGCTACGCCCAAGACCGCGACCGGCCGGACCTGATGGGCACCAGCCGGATGTCGGCACACCTGAAGTTCGGTGCCATCCACCCCCGAACCATGCTCGCGGCGATGAATCTGCGTACCGCCGGAGCGCAAACATACTTGCGGGAGTTGGCCTTTCGTGACTTCTACGCCGGGGTGCTGCATTACTGGCCGGCCAGCGTCTGGCGAAACTGGAACAGCGACTTCGACGCCATCTTGACCGACACCGGCGCCGAGGCCAAACGTCGCTTCGAGGCGTGGAAGGCGGGTGAAACAGGATTTCCGATCGTCGATGCGGGCATGCGCCAACTCCGCGAGACCGGCTTCATGCACAACCGGGTGCGGATGATCGTCGCATCGTTTCTGGTCAAGGACCTTCACCTGCCGTGGCAGTGGGGTGCCGAATGGTTCCTGGATCAACTCACCGACGGCGACATGGCCAGCAACCAGCACGGCTGGCAGTGGTGCGCGGGGTGTGGCACGGACGCCGCGCCGTACTTCCGAGTGTTCAACCCGATCACCCAGGGCGAAAAGTTCGATCCTGCAGGCGATTACGTCCGGCGTTGGGTCCCCGAGCTGAATGACGCCGCCGACGTCCATCTACGCAACGGTGAACGCCCGCAAGGGTATCCGGAACCCATCGTCGACCACGGCGCCGAGCGGGCCGAAGCGCTGAACCGCTATCAGGACATAAGTTCCTAGCCCGGCGGCTCGCCGGAGCCGGCGCCACCCTCGGAGCACAGTGTTGTGCGGATTCCGAAACAGTCTTTTCCCGAAATCGCCTGCCGAAGCTGTTTGGCATGTAATCATCAGCCAATTCACAGTTGTCAAAGCGCCAGGGAGGCGATATGGCTCACTCAATCGTTCGGACGTTGCTGGTTTCCGGTGCTGCCGCGGGGCTGATGGCCAGCGCCGGCGCCTGCTCGTGTTCGATCGGGTCGTCGTCGCACGCGGTCGCCAAGAGCGATGTCGCGAGCCAGATCACCCAGAAGATGACCGACGCCCAGGGCAACAAGCCAGACTCGGTCGACTGCCCGAGCGATCTGCCTGCGAACGTGGGCGCGCAGCTGAATTGCTCGATGAAGGTCAAAGGCGCCACCTACAACGTCAATGTGACCGTGACCAGCGTCAACGGCAGCGACGTCAAGTTCGACATGGTGGAAACGCTGGACAAGAACCAGGTCGCCGCGGCAATCAGCGACAACATCACCCAGCAGGGGGGAACCAAGCCTGAATCGGTGACCTGCCCCGATAACCTGAAGGGCGTGGCGGGCGCGACGCTGCGCTGCAAGCTGGTCACCGACGGCAAGACCTACGGGGTGAATGTGTCCGTCACGGGCGTCGACGCCGGCACCGTCGACTATCACTTCGTCGTCGACGACCAGCCGTCAGCGCCCTAACGCCCGGCCCGAACGATCAATGGCCAACCGCCGCAAAGTAACCCACCACGCCAACCAGTTCGGCCAGGGCAGACGCGCCTAACGTCGCGGCAGCGTAGGGCCAGCCCGACCGTCGGCGAACCAGTCGGACGATCGTCCAAACGGACCCAATGAGCGTCACGCCGGCCGCCACCAATACAGAGACCACCACCGACGCCGCCGCATGCTCCGCGCTGCAATGCTCGGGGGGACAGTAGTCCGTGAAGGCCAGGAACATGAACTCCATGCCGGCGGCCACGCCCCAGCCGACGACGGCGACAACCATCAGCACGATGGACAGCGCCACATCCCACCCAGGACGCGCCGGCCTGGTACCCGAGCCCGGCGGAGTCAGTGGGCCGCCTTCTTGCGTTCGATATCGGCCAGGGCAGCGGCCAATTGGGCGCGCTGCGCGGCCGAGCTCTCCCAGGACAGCTGCCGGTTTTTGACCACCTTGGCCGGCGCACCGACCGCGATCGAATAGTCGGGAACAACACCGCGGACCACCGCGTGCGAACCGAGCACGCAACCGCGCCCGATCGACGTGCCGCGAAGCACCGTCGCCTTCACCCCGACCCAGGTGTCCGGCCCGATCCGCACCGGGGACTTGATGATGCCCTGATCCTTGATGGGCAGCGTGATGTCGTCCATCCGGTGGTCGAAATCGCAGACGTAGCACCAGTCGGCCATCAGCACCGAATCGCCGAGTTCGATGTCGAGGTAGCAGTTGATCACGTTGTCGCGACCCAGCACCACCTTGTCGCCGAACCGCAGCGAGCCCTCGTGCGCGCGGATCGTGTTCTTGTCGCCGATGTGCACCCAGCGGCCGATCTCCAGCTGTGCCAGCTCGGGGGTCGCGTGGATCTCGACGCCCTTACCGATGAACACCATTCCGCGGGTGATGATGTGCGGGTTGGCCAGCTTGAATTTCAGCAGCCGCCAATAGCGCACCAGGTACCACGGCGTGTAAGCACGATTCCTCAGCACCCACTTCAGCGAGGCCAGCGTCAAGAACTTAGCCTGGCGTGGGTCACGCAGCCGGTGGCCCCGCCAGCGGCGATGGACGGGGGCACCCCACATGCTCGTCACAGCCGGAAAGCCTAACCCGGTCAATCGCGAGCACGCGAACCGCCACGGGTTACCCTCACCTGTACTCAATCGCCGCCGAACAGCCGGGTCCGCCCTCGAGCGGCCCGCGCTGAAAGAAGGATCTGGGAAACCGAAGGTGCTTGCCCGACAACTCGTCAGTGGGCTTCGGCGTTGCTCATCCGTGGTACTGGCGGCCGTGCTCGCGGTTGGGCTCGGCGGTTGCGGCAACACCGACTCGTGGGTGCAGGCCGCGGCCGCGCAAGGCTGGTCGGCGCAGTACGGCGACGCGGCCAACAGCAGCTACACGACGACAAGCGGCGCCAACAAGCTGTCACTGCAATGGACCCGGTCGGTCAAGGGCAGCCTGGGCGCCGGAGCCGCGCTGAGCTCGAGCAATTACCTCGCCCTGAACGCGCAAACCCCGGCCGGATGTTCGCTGATGGAGTGGGAGAACAACGACAAAGGCCGGCAACGCTGGTGCGTGCGGCTGTTCCAGGGCGGCGGCTTCGGCGGTCCCCTGTTCGACGGTTTCGACAATCTCTACGTCGGCCAGCCGGGAGCTTTCCTGTCCTTCCCGGTGACACAGTGGACCCGGTGGCGCCAGCCGGTGATCGGAATGCCTTCCACCCCAAGGTTTCTCGGGGATGGTCAACTGATGGTCAGCACACACCTGGGGCAGGTGCTGGTTCTCGACGCACATCGCGGCATGGTGGTCGGCAGTCCGCTGGACCTGGTGGACGGGATCGACCCGACGGATGCGGCGCGCGGGCTGGCCGATTGCGCCCCGGCGCGGCAGGGCTGCCCGGTCGCTGCCGCCCCCGCCTTCTCGGCGGGCAGTGGGATGGCGGTGCTCGGTGTCTGGCAGCCGGGCGCTCCGGCGGCCGGTCTGGTCGGGCTCAAATACCACCGCGGCCAGAGTCCCCTGCTGACCCGCGAGTGGACCAGCGACGCCGTCGGCGCCGGCGTCATTGCCAGCCCGGTGCTGTCCGCCAACGGATCGACCGTCTACGTCAACGGCCGCGACCAGCGCCTGTGGGCGCTCAATGCCGCCGACGGGAAACCGAAGTGGTCGGTGCCGTTGGGGTTCCTGGCCCAGACGCCGCCCGCGGTCACCCCGCAGGGACTGATCGTGTCCGGCGGTGGGCCCGACACCCGGCTGGTGGCCTTCAAGGACGGCGGCGATCATGCCGATCAGGCCTGGCGCCGCGACGACGTCATCCCGCTGTCGTCACCGGCCCTGGCCGGCGGCGGCGTCGGCTACGCGGTGGCCAGCGGCCCCGACGCTCCCGGGATGTCGCTGCTGGTATTCGATCCGGGCAACGGCCACACGATCAACAGCTACCCGCTTCCCGCGGCCACCGGCTACCCCCTCGGACTAGCGGTCGGCAACGATCGCCGGGTGGTGGCCGCGACCAGTGACGGTCAGGTCTACGGATTCGGCCCGGCCTAAATCGCCAGCGGCGGGATCGCGTCGCGTGGCACCGAGGCTTGGCACGGGCCGGCGAACGCGGGCAGCATCTCACCCGGGGCGAAGTAGAAGATCAGCTGGTCGTCGGTGATGGCGAAGTTCTGATAGTGCGAGGGATCGCGGCCCGACGAGGGCAATATTGCGGCACCCAGCGCGTTCTGCCGTTCCAGCTCGCGCTGGACCAGCGGGAAGATCGCGTCCAGCGGCGACGTGTTCGGGGCGAACAGGTTGTCAAACGTGATGGGCTGCTTAGTTCCCAGGTTGTAGTTGAACGCCTTGTACCAGGTCGACGTGTGCGATCCGCCGACGTCCTGAAAGAACTTGAGCACCACGCTGCGGGTGTTGTGCGGCGGCTGACCGGCGCTATCTTGCTCGGACGTCGCCTCCATTTGATAGGGCTGGTCGCGAGGCCCGGACGTCTGTGCGACGGCGATGAACCCGTCACGGTTTTGCGTGATGTAGTCGTCCAGCGGCTGCTGGTCGGGGTAGTCGGCCGGAAAGGTCATGGTGAGCGTGTACATCGGGCCAGTGGCGTGCACGCGGCACATCTGCCCGGCCTCCACGGTTCCGCCCAGGCTGGCGCAGGTTGGCGGCTCGGCAGCTGCCGGCCAGGCCAGCAGACCCACGGTAATCAGCACCGCGACAGCAATCAGATAGCGCATAACTCGAATTGTCCTCGTCGACTTCAAATGCCGAGATCCCCCGGAAAGTGACCGCCGACAGCGTACAGGGCGCTACCGCGACGGACGGCAGACATATGCCGTCGCACGGGCGGCGGGCCCGGTGCCGATGCGGGTGATCACCACCGACAAGGATTGGCCGCCGCGGGGCCGCAGCCGCCGCCGCAACGCGTCCGGGTCGACCTGCACACCGCGCACCAGAATCTCCAGCGCCCCGCAATCGGCCGCCGACAGGGCGTGGCGGAGCCGGCGCTCATCGAACTCCAATTGCTCGAGCACCTCGAAGCCGCGGACGCCCGCCGGCAACCGGTCGCCGGACAGGTAGGCGATGTCGGGATCGAGTTGCCACAGCCCGTGCCGCGCGCCGTAGTGGCGCACCAGGCCGGCCCGCACCACGGCGCCGTCCGGATCGACGATCCAGCGCCCGGCCGGCCGCACCGGACAGTCGTCGGGTTCGGCGTCGGTGAGCTTTTCGCCGCGATCAAGAACGCTCGCCCGCCGGCGCACCCCGGGCTCGGCCAGCCGGCTCGACCACAGGCACGCTTCTCGCACCGAGCCGCGATACGACGTCACCTCGATCTCGCCGTCGAAACCGAGGCGTGCTACATGATCGAAATCGATTCCGGGAGCACACTTTACGACGAGATCGCGGCCCCGGTAGCAGTCGATCAGCTCGCCAAGGCCCGGCTGGTAGTCAGCGGGGTTGAACCGGCGCTGCCCGCCGCGACGACGCGCCGGGTCGACGACGACCACCGCGTCGCGGGTCACCGGGTGCAGGGCGTCGGCGCGGCAGAGACGGGCGCCGGCGCCCAGGTTGTGGGCCGCCATCGCCAGCCGCACCGGGTCGATATCGCTGCCCACCGCGTCAGCGCCCGCGTCACGCAGCGCGGCCACTTCGGTACCGATCGAACAGGTCGCGTCGTGCACGAGAGCACCGGCCGCCGCTAGCCGTCGCGCCCGGTACGCAGCGACCGGCGCCGCGGTGGCTTGCTGCAGCGCCTCGTCGGTGAAGAGCCAGGTCGACACGTCACTCAACTGGCCCAGCTTCTCGGTGGCACGCCGGCGCAGCAGCGTGGTTTCCACCAGCACCGGGGCCCGGTCGCCGAAACGGGCCCGCGCTGCGGCGATATCGGCGATCCGGGTGGCGTCCGTCAACGGGAATTCGGCGACCGCGGCAAGCGCCGCGACACCCGGTTCCGACCGCAGGTAAACGACGTCGGCGGTGGTGAAGCGCAGGCCAGCGCTCAGGAGGGTTTGACCCCGGTGACCATCACGTTGTAGAACCAGCCCTTGGGCGCCACGTGCCGCCAGATGTTGGCATCGACCCAGCTCAGCGCCTTCCAGCCGGTGAAGGCGAATTTCGCCCAACCCCAGCCCAGCCGCCCGGGCGGTACGGTCGCTTCGAAGGTGCGCACCGGCCACCCGAACATCGCGGCGGTGAACTCCTCGCTGGCAGTGCGAACCTGCACGGCGCCGGCGTTGGACGCCATCCGCTCCAGGTCTTTCGGCTCGAAGGTGTGCAGATCGACCACCCACTCCAGGGCCGCCGCTCGTGAGTTTTCGTCGATCTCCGCCTGCGGCCGCCGCCAGCCGCCCAGTCCCGGCAGCTTCACGGCTCGAATGGTGATGTTCCACGTCAGGTCGGCCAGCCCGCGGGCGTAGCCATTGCCGACGGTGGTCGGCTCGCCGGCGAACACGAACCGGCCGCCGGGCCGTAGCACCCGGATCACCTCACGCAGCGACAGCTCGACGTCGGGAATGTGATGCAGCACGGCATGCCCGACCACCAAGTCGAAGGTGTTGTCCTCGTACGGGATGCCCTCGGCGTCGGCGACCCGGCCGTCGATGTCCAGTCCCAGCGATTGCCCGTTACGGGTGGCGACCTTCACCATGCCGGGTGACAGGTCGGTGACCGATCCACGCCGCGCGACGCCGGACTGGATCAGATTGAGCAGAAAAAATCCGGTCCCACAGCCCAGTTCGAGGGCGCGGTCATAGGGCAGCTCCGCGATGACCTCGTCGGGCACGATCGCGTCGAACCGGCCCCGGGCGTAGTCGACGCAACGCTGGTCGTAGGAGATCGACCACTTGTCGTCGTAGCTCTCCGCTTCCCAGTCGTGGTAGAGCACCTGCGCGAGTTTGCTGTCGAGCCTCGCGGCGGCCACCTGCTCGGCCGTGGCATGGGGGTTGGGAGCCGCGTCAGGGTCGGTCTTCGAACTGCTCGTCATGCAGGGCAGCCTAACGGCCGGGCGGTAGCGGATCGAAGACGGCGTCGATGCCGGCTTTCGCGGCGGCCAACGCGTGGCGCGGGCCGTCAAGAAACCGTCGCGCCCAATTCGCGGCGGCGTCGTACACGTCGTCGGGGGCCACCATCTCGTCGATCAGGCCCAGCTCCAGGGCCTCTTCGGCGTCGACGAAGCGGCCGCTGAACACCAACTCCTTGGCCCTGCTCACCCCGGCCGCATGGGTCAGGCGTGTCATCCCGCCGCCACCGGGGATCAGGCCGGACAGGATCTCGGTCGCGCCGAACTTCACGTTGTCGCCGCTGATTCGCCAGTCGGCGGCCAATGCCAGCGTCAGGCCCGCACCCAACGCGTAGCCGGTGACCGCGGCGACGGTGGGCTTCGGTATGGCCGCGACGGCGTCGACGGCGTCCGTGCGCGCGCGGTCCGCGATGTCGGCCTCGGCCGCGGTCAATGTCGCCAGCTCGGGCATGTCGTCTCCGGCCGAGAAGATCTGGTGGCCGCCGAAGAGAATCACCGCGGCGACGTCCTCGCGCTGCCCCACCTCGGCGGCCGCGGCCGCGATCTCCCGATAGACCTGCCGGGTCAGCGTGTTGGTGGGCGGCCGCGACAGCAGCAGGACGGCAAGGCCGGCGTCCTGCGAGCCGTCGCTGACCACGACGTGGACGAACTCGCTCAAAGCGGCCACTCCATGGATCCGCCCGACTTGCGCGCCTGGTGGTAACGGTCCGAATCGAAGAACTCAAAGACCCAGTTGTCGCCACGCTTCTCCAGCAGCGGCTGCACGGTGACGATCTGGCGTTCGACAGCCAGCACGTCGGCGACGCTGCGGCCGGCGAGCGAGTCCAGCTGGGTCCAGGTCGGCGGCAACAGGATGTTGCGACCGGCCTCGAAGTCGTCGATGGCATCCTGCGGCAACGCCCAGCCGGACCGGTCGGATTCGGTGTTCTGCCCGTCGGCGCGCTGACCCTCGGGCAGCGCCGCCACGAAGAAGTAGGTGTCGTAGCGGCGGGTGCGCTCGGCCTCCGGGGTGACCCAGTTGGCCCACGGCCGCAGCAGGTCTGAGCGCAGCACCAGGTTTTCGGTGCGCAGGAAGTCCGCGAACGACAGCGTCCGGTCGTCCAGGGCGCGGCGGGCATCGGCGTAGACCGAGGCGTCGCGGACGATCCCGTCCGGGTCGTCGGCCGCGCCGGCGAACAACACCCCGGACTCCTCGAAGGTCTCCCGGGCCGCCGCGCACACGAGCGCCACGGCCAGGTCGGTCTGGATGCCGAACCGCTGTGCCCACCAGTTCGGCGGCGGACCCGCCCACGCGATATCGGCATTGCGGTCCCGGTCGTCCACCCCGCCGCCGGGGAAAACCATTGTGCCCGGGGCGAACTCCATCTTCGAATGGCGCCGCATCAGGAAGATCTTCAAGCCGCCGGGTACATCGCGGACCAGCATCACGGTGGCCGCCGGTCGGGTCGGTAGCGGCTCGGGGGTGGTGTTCATTCCTGCCTCCTCCGGTGCGCCGCGCGAGTGCGGACGCGCCGCGCGAAGTACCGCCCGTCGATGACGTCGAGGGCAATCGACTGACCGAACGCCGCTGACAGGTTCTCGGCGGTCAGCACGTCGGACAGCAATCCCGCCGCCACCACCCGTCCCTCCGACAGCAGCATGCAGTGGCTGAAGCCGGGCGGAACCTCCTCGACGTGGTGGGTGACCAGGACCAGGGCGGGCCCTTCGGGGTCGGCGGCCAGGTCGGTCAGCCGGGACACCAATTCCTCGCGGCCGCCCAGATCCAGGCCGGCGGCGGGTTCGTCCAGCAGCAGCAGCTCGGGATCGGTCATCAGCGCCCGGGCGATCAGCACCCGTTTGCGTTCCCCTTCGGACAGCGTCCCGTAGCTGCGGTCGGCGAGGTGCTCGGCGCCCAGACTCTCCAGCATGTCGAGCGCCCGTTGCTGGTCGACCTCCTCGTAGCGCTCCCGCCAGCGGCCCAGCACCGCATAGCCGGCCGAGATGACCAAATCGCGCACGACCTCATCGGTGGGGATCCGCTGCGCCAAAGCCGATGAGCTGAGCCCGATCCGGGCCCGCAATTCCGACACGTCGACCCGGCCCAGCTGCTCGCCGAGCACGAAGGCGATGCCGGAAGACGGGTGCTCGGCCGCCGCGGCGATGCGCAGCAGTGACGTCTTGCCGGCCCCGTTGGGACCGATGATCACCCAGCGCTCGTCGAGTTCGACTGCCCAATCCAGCGGCCCGACCATCACCTGTTCGCCGCGACGCAGCGAGACGTTCCTGAAGTCGATCAACAGATCGGGATCGGCCGCGAGGCTGTCTGTTTCGGAGCCAGTTTCGAGGCCGGTTTCGGGCACCCGACCATCGTGCCGCATGCCTTACGCCCCACCTACTCGGGGGGAATCTCGACGCGGCGCACTTCGCCGTCGACGGCATCGGCGGCCTCGATCTCGCCGCGGGTCACGCCGAGCAGAAACAGCACCGTGTCCAGGTACGGACTGCTCAGCGACGCGTCGGCGACCGCACGCAGCGCCGGCTTGGCGTTGAACGCCACCCCCAGCCCGGCCGCGGACAGCATGTCGATGTCGTTGGCTCCGTCTCCGACGGCGACGGTCTGCGCCATCGGCACCCCCGCCTGCTGCGCGAAGTCCCGAAGCGCCTTGGCCTTGCCGGGCCGGTCGATGATCGGCCCGACCACCCGGCCGGTGAGTTTGCCGTCGACGACCTCGAGCTCGTTGGCGGCGACGAAGTCCAGCATCAGCTCCTCGGCCAAGGGTTCGATGATCCGCCGGAACCCACCGGACACCACGCCGCAGTGATAACCCAGGCGCCGCAGTGTCCGCAGGGTGGTCCGGGCGCCGGGCATCAGCTCCAGCTGATCGGCGACCTCGTCGATCACCGCGGCGGGCAGTCCCGCCAGGGTCGCCACCCGCTGCTGCAGCGACTCCGCGAAATCCAGCTCGCCCCGCATCGCGGCCTCGGTGATCGCGGCGACCTTGCCCTCGGCACCGGCCTTGGCCGCCAGCATCTCGATGACCTCGCCCTGAACCAGCGTCGAGTCGACGTCGAACACGATGAGCCGTTTGGCCCGCCGCTCCAGGCTGTAATCCTCGACCGCCACGTCGACGCCCTCGTTGGAGGACACCTTGTTCAGCGCGGTCCGCAGCTGGCCGTCGGCTCCCGACGGCACCGAGACCCGCAACTCCAGGCCGGTCACCGGATAGTCGGAGACGCCGCGGATCAGGTCGATGTTCACCCCGAGCGCCGCCACTTCCCGGGCCACCGCGCCGAACGCCCCGGCGGTGATCGGCCGGCCCAGCACGAAGATGGTGTGGGTGGAGGGCTCGCGGATGATCGGCACGGCCTCGCTGCGCTCGATCGTGACGTCCAGGCCCACCCCGTGGATCGCGTCCTCGACATCGTCGCCGGACACGATGCTTTCGGCGACGTCCGGTGGACAGCACAACAGCACGCCCAGCGTCAGCCGGCCCCGGATGACCACCTGCTCGACGTTGAGCAGGTCGATTCCGTGCCCGGACAGCGCGTCAAAAAGCGCCGACGTCACACCCGGTTGATCCACGCCGGTGACGGTGATCAGCACCGACACCTTGGGTGGTGCGTTCACCCGCGATTGCCCCCGCGATGGGCCATTAGCTGCGGACGTCTGCGTCGTCGAGCCGGGTGACGTCGTGGCCCTCTTTGCCATGACTGCGGCCGACGTGCGACTCGGCTCGCATGCGCTCCACCATGTGCGGGTAGTGCAGCTCGAAAGCCGGCCGCTCCGAACGGATTCGGGGCAGCTCGGTGAAGTTGTGCCGCGGCGGCGGGCAACTGGTTGCCCACTCCAGCGAGTTGCCGTAACCCCATGGGTCGTCGACGGTGACCACTTCGCCGTAGCGCCAGCTCTTGAAGACGTTCCAGACGAACGGGAAGGTCGAGGCGCCCAGGATGAAGGCCCCAGTCGTCGACACGATGTTCAGGCCCTGGAAGCCGTCGGTGGGCAGGTAGTCGGCGTAGCGGCGCGGCATACCCATGTCGCCCAACCAGTGCTGCACCAGGAAGGTGGTGTGGAAACCGATGAACGTCAGCCAGAAGTGCAGCTTGCCCAGCCGCTCGTCGAGCAGCCGGCCGGTCATCTTCGGGAACCAGAAGTAGATGCCGGCGTAGGTGGCGAACACGATGGTGCCGAACAGCACGTAGTGGAAGTGCGCGACCACGAAGTAGCTGTCGGTGACGTGGAAGTCCAGCGGCGGGCTGGCGAGTAGCACACCGGTCAGCCCACCCAGCAGGAAGGTGACCATGAAGCCGACCGAGAACAACATCGGCGTCTCAAAGGTCAACTGGCCCTTCCACAAGGTGCCGATCCAGTTGAAGAACTTGATCCCGGTCGGGACGGCGATCAGGTACGTCATGAACGAAAAGAACGGCAGCAGAACGGCTCCGGTGGCGAACATGTGATGCGCCCACACCGCGACCGAGAGCGCGGCGATCGACAGCGTCGCGTAGACCAGCGTGGTGTAGCCGAAGATCGGCTTGCGGGAGAAGACCGGGAAGATCTCCGAGACGATGCCGAAGAACGGCAGTGCGATGATGTACACCTCGGGGTGGCCGAAGAACCAGAACAGGTGCTGCCACAACAGAACTCCGCCGTTGGCCGAATCGTAGATGTGAGCACCCAGGTGGCGGTCGGCGGCCAGTCCGAACAGCGCCGCGGTCAGCAACGGGAACGCGATCAGAATCAGGATGGACGTCACCAGGATGTTCCAGGTGAAGATCGGCATCCGGAACATCGTCATGCCGGGCGCCCGCATGCAGACCACGGTGGTGATCATGTTCACCGCGCCCAGGATGGTACCCAGACCGGCGACGATCAGGCCCATGATCCACAGGTCACCGCCGGCCCCGGGCGAATGGATCGCGTCGGTCAGCGGGGTGTAGGCCGTCCAGCCGAAGTCGGCGGCCCCGCCCGGCGTGATGAAACCACCGAGGGCGACCAGAGCGCCGAATAGGAACAGCCAGAACGAGAAGGCGTTCAGCCGCGGAAACGCCACATCGGGCGCGCCGATCTGCAGCGGCAGCACCAGGTTGGCGAAACCGAATACGATCGGGGTGGCATACAACAGCAGCATGATGGTGCCGTGCATGGTGAACAGCTGGTTGAACTGCTCATTCGACAAGAACTGCAGACCCGGCGCGGCCAACTCGGTGCGCATCAGCAAGGCCATCAATCCGCCGATCAAGAACATGGCGATACACGTGACGCAGTACATGATGCCGATCAGCTTGTGATCGGTGGTCGTGATCAGTTTGTAGATCAGGTTCCCTTTGGGACCGGTCCGGGCCGGGTACGGCCGAACGGCCTCGAGTTCTCCCAACGGGGGCGCTTCGGCTGTCAACAGCTCCTCCAAACATCCATCCCAGACAGGGGTTCCCCCGAATCTTAGCCCCCGATCAGGCCGCCGGCAGTGCTGGTCCTACAAACTGTCGTAATTGGCTCATCGCGGGCGGCCGGCCGCGTCGGCAGACCCGTTCCCAGCTGGCCAGATGTTAGCGTCGAACGCGTGCAATCCGGCGGTAGGCGACCCACCCTGAGCCCGATCGAAGGACCCCTCAAGGGCCGATTGGTGGCCGTCGCCGTGATCGCGGCGGCCGCCGCCCTGACATGCGGCGGTTGCGGGTCCGGGCAGTCCGGTTCCAAAGGGCCGTCGACCCGACCGCTGGTAACGCCCACCACGCAAATCGCGGGCGCCGGGGTGCTGGGCAACGACCGCAAGCCCGACGAGTCGTGTGCGCGTGACGCGGCGCCGGCCGATCCGGGGTCGACGACTCACCAGGCCCACAACGTCGCCGGGGTCACTCCGGAGTCGGTCCAGGTGCCCGCGGAGGCGCAGCGCATCGTGGTGCTCTCCGGCGATCAGCTCGATGCGCTCTGCGCGCTTGGCCTGCAATCGCGAGTGATCGCCGCGGCACTGCCGGACGACTCGTCGAGTCAGCCGTCCTATCTGGGCGACGCAGTGCACGCACTGCCCGGCGTCGGCCCGCGGGACAATCCCGACCTGCGCGGGATCGCCGCGCTGCACCCGGATCTGATCCTGGGCTCGGTCGCGTTGACGCCGCGGATGTATCCGAGGCTGGCGGCGATCGCCCCGACGGTGTTCACGGGGGCACCCGGCGCGGCGTGGGAGGACAACCTGCGCATTGTCGGCTCCGCGACGGCGCGCAGCGGTGCCGTCGACGGGTTGATCGGTGGCTTCACCCAACGGGCCGGCCAGATCGGGGCCAGCCACGACGCCGCCCACTTCCAGGCGTCAGTTGTCCAGCTGACCGTCAACAGCCTGCGGATCTACGGCGCCAACAACTTCCCGGCCAGTGTCCTGAGCGCGGTCGGGGTGGACAGGCCCGCGTCCCAGCGGTTCACCGACAAGCCGTACATCGAGATCGGTGCCACCGACGCCGACCTGGCGAAGGCGCCGGATTTCTCGGCGGCCGACGCCGACGTCATCTACATGTCGTGCGCCACCCGCGCCGCCGCCGACCGTGCCGCCACGATCTTGGACAGCGCCCCGTGGCGCAAGCTCTCCGCCAACCGCGACAACCGCGTTTACATCGTCAACGACGAGGTATGGCAGACCGGCGAGGGCGTGATCGCCGCCCGCGGCATCGTGGATGACCTGCGCCTGGTCAACGCCGCGATCAATTAACGCCGCAGGTCCGGTACGCAAACATCGTCGCGATTGGCCTGAACCCTTTACCTTAGCTAAGCTTTTCTAGGACGTAACCGAATCGAAGAGGGATTTCCATGAGCACTGTTTCCGCGTATGCCGCCACTTCGGCGACGGAACCGTTGACCAAGACCACCATCACCCGCCGCGACCCGGGTCCGCACGACGTCGTGATCGACATCAAGTTCGCCGGGATCTGCCACTCCGACATTCACACCGCCAAAGCCGAGTGGGGCGTGCCGAACTACCCCGTCGTCGTCGGCCACGAGATCGCCGGCGTCGTGACCGCCGTCGGCTCCGAGGTGACCAAGCACAAGGTGGGCGACCACGTCGGCGTGGGCTGCATGGTGAACTCCTGCGGTCAGTGCAGCAGCTGTAAGGCCGGCCTCGAGCAGTACTGCAAACGGGGCGCGACCTTCACCTACAACTCCGTCGACAAAGACGGCACCCCGACGCTGGGCGGCTACAGCCAGGCGATCGTCGTCGACGAAAACTTCGTGCTGCACATCCCCGACTCGCTGCCGCTGGACAAGGCGGCACCACTGCTGTGCGCGGGCATCACGCTGTTCTCGCCGCTTAGGCACTGGAAAGCGGGGCCGGGCACGCGGCTGGCGATCATCGGCCTGGGTGGCCTCGGGCACGTGGGCGTCAAGCTGGGCGCGGCGATGGGCGCCGAGGTGAGCGTGCTCTCGCAGTCACTGAAGAAGATGGAAGACGGGCTGCGGTTGGGCGCCGGCAACTACTACGCGACCGCCGACCCCAGCACCTTCAAGAAGTTGCGCAGCAGCTTCGATCTGATCCTGAACACCGTCTCGGTGAACCTGAACCTCAATGACTATGTGAACCTGCTCGACGTCGACGGCACACTCGTCGAGCTCGGCATCCCCGAGCACCCCATGCAGGTGGGGGCGTTCCCGCTGGCGCTGGCACGCCGCAGCCTGTCCGGGTCGAACATCGGCGGCATCGCCGAAACCCAGGAGATGCTCGACTTCTGCGCCGAGCACGACGTGACCCCCGAAATCGAGGTCATCGAAGCGGATTACGTCAACCAGGCCTACGAGCGGGTGCTCGCCAGCGACGTGCGCTACCGCTTCGTCATCGACATCTCAACCCTGTGAGACGCCCTCGGGTACGTCGTCGCGGCGGCAGGCGATCTCTTCAGCCGCCTCCCCGTGCTCGTCACCGGGAATCACCTCGCTGACGTCGATGCCGGCCAGCGGCCAGCCGGCGGCGGCCAGCGTCGCGGCCACGCGCGCAATGTTCTCCCGGCCGGCGTCGTGGTTGGTGGTCTTGGTGATGAACTCGGCGATCTCCTCGCGGCTGACGACGCCGTCAGCTCCTGGCCGCGATTCTGTCACCGCGATCTTGTGAGCGACCTCTTCGAGCTGCTCCTGGGTCAGGGGGGTGCTCCGCAGCAGGGCGAACAACGCCACCTGGTCCGGGCCGGGAACGCCTTGGGGGTAGCCGACGTCCAGCCAGCGGATCACTGACTTGAGAAATTTCGCGTGCTTGTGAGACTGAGTTTCCGACACCCACTCAGTCTCGCGGTCGGGGCTCCGCCGTGGCGGCACACCATGGTCACTATTCATATGCCGTTCACGACCCGAACATCTCGCGCTCGAAATTCGCGGCGCGGACCGATCGGGAGCGGCGCCGCGGGCCTTCCCGGCGAAATCCGCTGTGTTTGCTGGTGAGGCGATTTACGATGAGCGAGCCGACAACGGGGGCCCGGGCCCGGCCCGGCCCGGCCCGGAAGAACGGAGTGGTCATGTCTGGTCTGACGAGCGAACTCGTCGTCGCCCTGGTTCTCGCCTTTGCCGCCCCGGCGACTGCGGGGTGCACGATCAACTGCCCGGACGGCCTCGGGGTCTGCGGCATCAGCTGAGTCCGTATTGCCGATCAGCTGTTCTCGTCGCGCAGAGCCTGCATCGCCAAGTTGTTGAGCAGTTGCCGCCCAACATCGGTGCGTAGCTGGGGCAGCAGCGCGGAGACGACACCGGCCGCGGTGAGCGCGAGCTGCACCAGACCGTCAGGCGCCGAGGCTGCGTCGCGGAGCACCTCATACTCGGCGCCCTGATCTCCCGAGTGCTGTGCCATGGCAATCCGGGCCACCAGCCGGTTGTCGCGGTCGAGATCGACCTCGTCGGCGCCAGACGCCAAGGTCAGGGTTTCGCCGATCTCCGCGACTTCGTCCGGTTCGCACAGCTGAGCCACCAGTTGCCACAGGATCGAGACGGCAGCGCGGATCAGTTGTGGAAGCCGGTCAGCCGGAATGACTTCATCGTCGATGATGACGCGCATGCCCGCTTCGTCGCCGCGCTCGCCGTGCTGAATAAGCGCCAGCGCACGACGGAAGTCTCCCGCGCCAACGGGGTCCTCACTGCTCTGCATACAGGCATCCTGCCCGGGGCAACGTCAATCAGCCTGCCGGAAACCAGATTCCGCACAGCCTGGCCGTTGTGGCGTTAGAAGTCCCAGTCCGCGTCTTCGGTGTTGACGGCCTTGCCGATCACGTACGACGAACCCGAGCCGGAGAAGAAGTCGTGGTTCTCGTCGGCGTTGGGTGAGAGCGCGGAAAGGATCGCCGGGTTCACGTCGGTCTCGTCACGCGGGAACAGCGCCTCGTACCCCAGGTTCATCAACGCCTTGTTTGCGTTGTAGCGCAAGAACTTCTTGACGTCCTCGGTCAGCCCGACCTCGTCGTAGAGATCCTGCGTGTACTCCACCTCGTTGTCGTAGAGCTCGAAGAGCAACTCGTAGGTGTAGTCCTTGAGCTCGGCGCGCTTGACCTCATCGACCAGCGCCAGACCCTTCTGGAACTTGTAGCCGATGTAGTAACCATGCACGGCCTCGTCGCGGATGATCAGCCGGATCATGTCGGCGGTGTTGGTCAGCTTGGCCCGGCTCGACCAATACATGGGCAGGTAGAAACCCGAGTAGAACAGGAAGCTTTCCAGCAGCGTGGAGGCCACCTTGCGCTTGAGCGGCTCGTCGCCCCGGTAGTACTGCATGACGATTTCGGCCTTGCGCTGCAGGTTGGGGTTTTCCTCCGACCAGCGGAACGCGTCGTCGATCTCGCCCGTCGAGCACAGCGTGGAGAAGATCGAGCTGTAGCTCTTGGCGTGCACCGACTCCATGAACGCGATGTTGGTGTAGACGGCCTGCTCGTGCGGCGTCAGCGCATCGGGAATCAGGCTGACCGCACCGACGGTGCCCTGGATGGTGTCCAGCAACGTCAGCCCGGTGAATACGCGCATCGTGAGCTGCTTCTCGTTGGCGGTCAGCGTTCCCCAGGACGGGATGTCATTGGACACCGGCACCTTCTCGGGCAACCAGAAGTTTCCGGTCAGCCGATCCCAGACCTCGGCGTCCTTGTCGTCTTGCACCCGGTTCCAGTTGATCGCCGAGGCCCGGTCAATCAGCTTCATTCCTTCACTCACCAGAACCCCACTTCACACGCCGTTTTGCCTGAGGGACATCAGGCTCCAGACACTACCCCTGGGGTCCGACAACCCGTGGAAACACAAGAAGTTGTGTTTGCGTGTCGCGGCGTTTCATCCGAGTTTAGTCCAATCCGGCGTGGCGCAAAGTGTGCGTGAGGCCGTCTTCCAGCGCGCTCAACGCAATGTCGGTGAGCCGGCTCAGTTCGTCAATATCCTCACCGCCCTTGCCCATCCACGCTTCCAGGGCGACGAACACCGCGGTCGCCAGGCTATGCGCCGCGATGTCAGCGATCATCGCGCCGTCAGCGGTCGGCTTGGATCGTTGGTGGATGAAGCGGGCGATCTCGTCGGCGACCTGATCGCGCATCCGCCGAATGTGCGTGGCGATGATGTCCTGGTCGAGGTCACGCGACCGAATGGTGGCCGCTTCGCGGACCATCGCGAAGTCAAAAGGGAACGCGTCCACGGCTTTTCGCACCGACGCGGTGATGGGTTCTCCGTGCGGGCGCAGCGCCAGCGCGCGGGCGAACCATTCGAAGCCGATGTCGTAGTCGGCGAAGATCACCGCGTGCTTGGACGGGAAGTGCCGGTAGAACGTTCGCTCCGTCACCCCGACATCGGCGGCGATGTCGGACACGCTGGTTTGGTGCACGCCGTCGGCGACAAAGCGCTTCATCGCCGCCTGTAGCAGTGCCTGACGCGTCCGCTGACTACGAGATTCCACGGTGTCAGCATCCACTAAATGTCACCATTGACGCAAATATGTCAGATGTGACATTGTGCCTTCTGTCGAGAGATCATCACCGAAGGAGTCAGCATGGCCGACTATGACGCGATCATCATCGGAGCAGGTCACAATGGTTTGGTGGCCGCGAATGTGCTGGCCAAGGGCGGCGCGAAAGTCCTCGTTCTGGAGCGTGCGCACTTCCTCGGCGGGATGGCCGCGACCCGGGAACTCTTCGACGGCTACAAGCACAGTGTCGGCGCGTGGGCCGTGCTGATCTGGCGCCAGGAGATGACCGAACGCCTGGAGCTCACCAAGTGGGGCTTCGAGCTGATGGATCAGTGGACATCGACGTGCACCTTCGGCGATGCGGCCGACACCCCGTTCGTGATGTACAACGACCTCGAGCGCATGGGGCGTCATCTGCTCGAGGATCACGGAGCCGACGTCGCGGCGGGGCTCGGCGGATTGTTCGCGCATATCGGGCGATTCGCGCCGTATTTCGTCGACTCGGCGTTCGGTCCGCCGCTCGACATCATCGAGGTCATCGCCTCCCAGCCCACGGCTGCGGACCGTCACGACTTCGCCCAAATGTGGTACGGCAGCACGATGGACACGGTGCGCCGCTTCCTGGCGCCCGACCAGGGCCGCTGCATCCAGGGCTCGCTGGCCGCGATGTCCATCGACGCGTTCGACGGCGGCCCCTGGACGCCGGGCTCCAATGCGTCGACGCTGTATCACTACCTGATCGGTGGCGGCAACGTCGAATACATCATGCCGCGCGGGGGCATCGGCGCGCTGAGCGCCGCGCTGTGCCGGCGCGCCGAGTCGCTGGGCGCCGAGGTGCAGCTCAAGCAGCACGTCAAGGAAATCCTGGTCGAGGGCGGCCGCGCCACCGGGGTCCAGTTACGCGACGGCACAACGATTTCCGCCGACGCAGTGCTGTCGTCGCTCGACCCATATACCACGTTCGTGAATCTGGCCGGCGCGCAGAACTTTCCGCCCGACTACATCCGCAAGATCAAGGAGATCAACTTCAACCTGGGATACATCCAGGCGCATCTCACCATTGACCAAGCGCCCCAATGGATCGAGCGCCTGCAGCCCTACATGCAGGACAACGGGCAGTGGTGTCCGACCGTCGCCTACGCACCGTCGCCGGAATACATCAGCGACGCCTGGGAGCAATACCGCAAGGGTCAGCTGCCCGACGCCCCGCCCACCTATCTGTACATCCCCAGCATGGTCGACTCGTCCTTAGCACCCGAAGGCAAGCACAGCGCAACGATTTTCACACCCTACTTCCCCACCGGACTGGACGCCGACGAAAACCGAAGCTGGAAGGAGCAATACGCGGACACGTGCGTGAACATCTTCGACAAGTTCGCGCCCGGGTTCGCCGACTCCGTGACCAACCGCGTCGTGTTCTCCAACCGCTACTTCGGCAGCACCTTCAGCGCCCACGCCGGCGACTACTCGCATGGCCTGCTGCAGCCCAACCAACTGTGGACCGGCCGCGTCGTCGAGGGAGCTGACAAGTTCGCCACCCCGGTCGACGGGCTGTACCTCTGTGGGCAGTGCACTCATCCCGGCCCCGGAGTCACCGGCATTCCCGGGTGGAACGGCGCCGAGGCCGCGCTCAAGCATCTCAACGCACGCGTTGGATAGCCGCCTTGTGGGTCACCGCCGAGATCGACGCTAGCGCGACAACGACCGGCGTGTCGCCACGCTGCCGTCGATGTCGGCGGCCTCGGGCCCTTTTCAGGGCGCTCCACTACATGTACCATTTGGTACATGTTTAACGAAGACAGCATCGAGATCGATGCTGCACAGCAACTGGTATGGGATGTCTTCAGCGATGTCGAGCACTGGCCCGACTGGACCGCCTCGGTGACATCGCTGGTCGGGCTCGATGGGCCCGAACTCGCCGTCGGCAAACGCTTTGCGATCAAGCAGCCCGGCATGCAGAAGCTGGTCTGGCGGGTCACCGAGATCGACCCGGGCTCGTCGTGGACCTGGGTGCAACGCTCCCCCGGCGTGAACGTGATCGCTCGTCACTATGTGACCGCCCAGCCCGGCGGCACCCTGGTGCGCCAGGAACTCGACCAGGGCGGCTTCCTCGGCGCTCTCGTCGGGCGGCTGATGGTCAAGAAGACCAAGCGCTTCCTCGAGCTGGAAGCCCAAGGACTCAAGGCCCGGTCGGAGCAGCTCAGCCGCGCCAATGGTCCGCACCCCTGACGTTGCGCGGCGCCGGCAACTACTGGATGCGCTATTCGAGGAGTTCGCCGCGGGCGGCATCGGAGACCGCTCGCTGCGCGACGTCGCCGCTGCGGTCGGCACCAGCCACCGAATGCTGTTGCACCACTTCGGTTCTCGAGAAGACCTGTTGATCGCGATCGTCGAGGAGGCCGAGCGCCGACAGATGGCGCTCGTCCCCGACTTGCCGACCGATGCCGCCGAAGGCTTTGCCGCCATGTGGGCCGACCTCCGCCGTCCCGAACTGCGCCGGCTGGAGCGCCTCTTCTTCGAGTGCTACTCGCGCGCGGCCCAAGGCGAAAAGCCTTTCACTCGAATGGTTCCCGGCGCCGTCGACGGCTGGCTCCGCCAGGTCGAGGCATCGGCGGCCGGCGTTGCATACGACGGTGCGATGGCGCGACTCGGGCTGGCCGTCACCCGCGGTCTGCTGCTGGATCTCGTCGCCACCAACGACGAGGCCGGCGTCGACGCGGCCGCGCAGGCCTTCATCGACTTGCTCAGGGCTGCGTCGCGCGACTAGTCACTTCGCCTTGGGCAACACCGAAATCAACGTGTCGACGAGTTCGTCGGCGTTGGTATGCCACTTGTCCAGGTCCATGTGGCCACTCAAATCCAATCCCGTGATGCCGTGAGCGCTGGTCAAAATGAGCGCTCCGTAGCGGCTCGCCTGCTGCGGACCGGTGATGCGGCCCACGATGTCGAGAAACAGGTTCTGCGCTCGTTGGGCTACCTGCATCGCTGCGGTCGGATCGCCGGCCGGCGTGGTGAACATCAGCCGGTACAGGTGCGGCCGGGTGCGGCCGATGGCGATCAGCGACAGCAGAGCCGATCGCAACGACTCCTCGGGCGAGTCATCGCTATTGGCCAACACCTCGAGTGCATCACCCAATTCGCTCAACGCGTTCGTGGCGACGACTGCGAGCAGAGATTCCTTGTCGGCGAAGTGGCGATACGCCGCCGAGCGCGACACGCCGCTGCGAGCACCCACCTCGCGCAGCGTCACTGCCTCGACTCCGCCGAGGTCGAGTAAGACCCCCGCCGCCTCGATCAGCGAACGGCGAGTGGCCGCAGCGGTCTCGGCTCGCGTCGTCACCCGCAGAGCATAAGCCGCCACTTGAGTTGACAATGTCAACTCAAGTGTTAGTTTGAGATGACAGCGTCAACTCAAAGGCCCACCACCGGACGGAGCCCGCCATGAATTCCTCGAATCGTGCCGACCGTCCGGAGCTGATCGTCGTGACCGGCGCATCGACAGGCATGGGCGCAGCCAGCGCTCGAGAATTGGCCCGCAAGGGTTTTCACGTGCTCGCCGGTGTCCGCCGCGAGCCCGACGCCGACGCGCTGCGCGGCTTGGGTATTGAGGGCATCGAACCGCACATCCTCGACATCACCGTCGAATCGGACGTGGCCGCGATCGCCGACCGCGTCGTCCGCGATCCGCTGCATCGTCCCCTGCGAGCGCTGATCAACAACGCCGGGATCGCGATCAATGCACCGATCGAAGCCCTGCCGCTGGCACAGTGGCGCCGCCAGTTCGAGGTCAATCTGTTCGGCCACATCGCGATGACCCAGGCGCTGTTGCCGGCCCTACTGATTAGTTCGGGCACCGTCGTCAACATCAGTTCCGTTGGCGGCAAGGTGGTGTTGCCGACCTATGGCGCGTACGCCGGTTCGAAGTTCGCCCTCGAGGCCGTCAGCGACGCCTTGCGACGTGAGGTAGCGGAGCTCGGCATCAAGGTGGTCGTCATCGAACCCGGCGCAGTCAAGACCGAAATGGCCGAGCGTGGAATCGCCACCGCCGAGGGACTAATGGCCAACATGACCGCTGCCCAACGCGCCCGCTACGACGATCTCGCCGCAGCCGTCACGGCGCAAGCCCGATCGTTCATCGAAACCGGTGTTTCGGCCGAGCACGCCGCAAAGGTGATTGCCAAGGCCGCGACCGCGTCTCGTCCCCGGACTCGCTACACGATCGGGCGCGACGCTGCGATCCTCGTGCGGATCAGCCGCGTGGTATCCGACCGGGTCCTGGACCGGATAGTGCGGCTGAACCTTCGGTCCTTCGCCAAAGGCTCGCAGTCAGGTAAACGGCCCGGCGCGCAGGCGACTTCGGTCGGCGCCTAAAACATCAGCCTTGAGCGGCCACCGCGGCGCGCTTGGCGGCTGAGCCGCTACGCACACCGAAGAACTGGTACTCCTCCGGTTTGATCGAGCGGGTCCCCCGCCAGTACTGCCAGGTGTAGCCGCCCCACAGCACGGTGTTCTTGCCGTGCTCGTCGAGGTACCAGCTGCTGCACCCCCCGCTGTTCCACACCGAGTCCTTCAGCATCTCCTGAAGCTCGTCGTTGAACTTGTCCTGCGCGGCACGGGTCGGAGCCAGAGCTTGAGCGCCGAATTTGTCACAGGTCTTGATCGCATCGGCGACGTAGCGGATCTGTGACTCGATCATGAACACCACCGAGTTGTGCCCGAGCCCGGTGTTGGGGCCGAGCAGGAAGAACAGGTTGGGCATCTCGGCGACGGTGATGCCACGATGCGCGCCGATGCCCTCCCGGTTCCAGCGGTCGACCAGGTCCTCGCCATGGCGTCCCTTGATCTGGACGTAGGTGTAGGAGTCGGTGACGTGGAAGCCGGTGCCATAGACGATCACGTCGGCCTGGTGCTCGACGCCGTCGGCGGTGACGATGCCGTCGGGCGTGATCCGGGTGATGTGATCGGTGATCAGTTCGGTCTTCGGGTCCGCCACGGCCGGGTAATAGGTGGAGGAGTTCAGGATTCGTTTGCAGCCGATGCGGTAGTTCGGGATCAGCTTGCGGCGCAGCTCGCGATCCTTCACCGAGCGGCGGATGTTGTATTTGCAGTACGCCTCAATGAATTTCAGCAGGTTCGGCCGCTTGGTCATGCCGACGGCCAGCGCCTCCTGGCCCCAATAGATCACCACACGCACCAGTGCCCGCAGCCCGGGAATGTTCTCCATGGCCCGGCGCACCGCAAGCGGCAGATCCGGATTCGACCGCGGGACCACCCACGGCGGAGTGCGTTGGTAGAGCTGCAGTTCACCAACCTGCCCGACGATTTCCGGCACGATCTGGATCGCGCTGGCGCCGGTGCCGATCACGGCCACCCGCTTGCCGGTCAGGTCGACGCTGTGGTCCCACTCGGCGGAATGGAAAGCGGGACCGCGGAATTCGTCGCGGCCCTCGATCTCCGGGATCGACGGGATGTGCAGTGCACCCGCGCCCGAGATCAGGAATTGGGCGACGTATTCGCGTCCGTCGGTGGTGAACACATGCCAGCGGTTCTCCTCGTCGTCCCAGTGGCCGCGGTCGACCAGCGAGTTGAACTCGATGTAGCGGCGCAGCCCGTACTTCTCGGTGACTCCCTTGAGGTAGTCCCAGATCTCGGGTTGATAGGAGAACGGGTTCTTCCAGTCCGGCTTGGGCTCAAACGAGAACGAGTACAGGTGCGACGGGATGTCGCAGGCGCACCCGGGGTAGCTGTTGTCGCGCCAGGTGCCGCCGACGTCGTCGGCTTTCTCCAGGATGACGAAGTCCACACCCTGCTGTTGCAGCTTGATCGCCATACCCAAACCGGAGAATCCGGTCCCGATGATCAGCGCGCGGGTATGAACCGGCTCGCGCCCCGAAACTAGGTTTGCCTCGGCTTGTGTCAATGCATCGGTCACTGTGGATCGGTCCTTCTATCGGCCTGTCAGCTCGCGCATCTACTAGACACCCCGCCTAGCTAACGCAAATACCCAGTACCCAGGGTATCGGATACGACGAGTGTTATCGACGCCCGAGGCGGTGTCAACGCCGTCGCCGCTAGCTCAGCTGGCAGCAGGGTTGCTTCGCACGGCGCTGTGCACCGGCTGGTCGGGGTCTATCACGATGCCCAGCGCCTCGGCGGTGCCGACGATGACCCCCATCATGATCGTGGTCAGATGGGTGACGAACTGGTCGCGTGGCATGCGGCGCGGGCTGTCGGGTTCGCCCAACCACCATTCGGTGGACGACGCGGCCGATCCGAAGGCCGCGTGTGCGGCCAGTTCGAAGGCCGCGTGGTCCAGCTTCATGTCCTTGAGCTCGTTGTCGAACATGTCCGCCATCGCCAACGTGATCTGACGGCCCTCGTTGAGGGTGCGCACCGTCGACTCGGTGGTGGCTCCGGAGCGCGCCGAAATGAAAACGCGCAGCACATTGGGATGCTCGTCGACCAGCGTCACGTACTCGTCGACACTGCGCCGGACGATCTCGCGGGCCGAGTCGGTGGCCAGGTTGATCGACGGGAAGATCGCCGCCCACAGCATGTCGCGCAGATGCTCGCCGATCGCCTGGAACAGGTCGGACTTGTCGTGGAAGTGGCGGTAGATCTTCGGTTTGGCGGTGCCGGCCTCTTCGGCGATCTCCCGCACACTCAGCTCGGGCCCCAGGCGGTCGATGGCGCGGAACGCCGCGTCGACGATTTCGGCCCGCACTTTCTTGCGGTGCTCACGCCAACGTTCGCTGCGCGCATCGACCTTCGCCCCGGGCTTCACGCTCGGGTGGGGTCGAGGAATTCTCACCACCTAAAGCACCTTACCCCGTTGTAGGCGCTGACCTGCGCAGACTGCCCGGCGGGCGGCTACAGCATGCAGGACACGCAGCCCTCGACCTCGGTTCCTTCCAGCGCCATCTGCCGCAACCGGATGTAGTACAGCGTCTTGATTCCCTTGCGCCAGGCGTAAATCTGCGCCTTGTTGACGTCACGGGTATTGGCCGTGTCCTTGAAGAACAACGTCAGCGACAGGCCCTGGTCCACATGCTGGGTGGCCGCGGCGTAGGTGTCGATGATCTTCTCGTAGCCGATCTCGTACGCGTCTTGGTAGTACTCCAGGTTGTCGTTGGTCAGGTACGGCGCCGGGTAATAGACGCGGCCGATCTTGCCTTCCTTGCGGATCTCGATCTTGCTCGCCACCGGGTGGATCGAGCTGGTCGAGTGGTTGATGTAAGAGATCGACCCCGTCGGCGGGACGGCCTGCAGGTTCTGGTTGTAGATGCCGTGCTGCTGCACCGATTCCTTCAGCCGCCGCCAGTCATCCTGCGTCGGAATCCGGATCTCGGCCTCGGCGAACAACTCCCGCACCCTCGCGGTGGCCGGCTCCCACACCTGCTCGGTGTACTTGTCGAAGAACTCCCCCGACTTGTACTTCGAGCGCTCGAAACCGCCGAACGCCCTACCCCGTTCGATCGCGATGCGATTCGACGCCCGCAGCGCGTGATACAGCACGGTGTAGAAGTACATGTTGGTGAAGTCGATGCCCTCTTCGGAGCCGTAGAGAATCCGCTCCCGGGCCAGGTAGCCGTGCAGGTTCATCTGGCCGAGGCCGATGGCGTGAGAGTCGTTGTTGCCCTGCTCAATCGAGGGCACCGACCAGATGTGCGTCTGGTCGCTCACCGCGGTCAGCGCCCGGATCGACACCTCGATGGTCTGCGCGAAGTCCGGCGAGTCCATCGCCCTGGCGATGTTCAGTGAGCCGAGGTTGCACGAAATGTCCTTGCCCACTTTGGCATACGACAGGTCTTCGTTGAACAGCGACGGCGTGGACACCTGCAGGATCTCCGAGCACAGGTTGCTGTGGGTGATCTTGCCCTCGATCGGGTTGGCCCGGTTCACGGTGTCCTCGTACATGATGTACGGGTAGCCGGACTCGAACTGGAGCTCGGCCAGCGTCTGGAAGAACTCGCGCGCCTTGATCTTGGTCTTGCGGATGCGCGCGTCGTCGACCATCTCGTAGTACTTCTCGGTGATCGAGATGTCGGCGAACGGAACGCCGTAGACGCGCTCGACGTCGTACGGCGAGAACAGGTACATGTCCTCGTTCTTCTTGGCCAGCTCGAAGGTGATATCGGGAATCACCACACCCAGGCTCAGCGTCTTGATGCGGATCTTCTCGTCGGCGTTCTCCCGCTTGGTGTCCAGAAACCGGTAGATGTCGGGATGGTGCGCCTGCAGGTACACCGCGCCCGCACCTTGGCGCGCGCCGAGCTGGTTGGCGTAGGAGAACGAGTCCTCGAGCAGCTTCATGATCGGGATGACGCCCGAGCTCTGGTTCTCGATGTTCTTGATGGGCGCGCCGTGCTCGCGAATGTTGCTCAGCAGCAACGCAACTCCGCCGCCGCGCTTGGACAGCTGCAGAGCGGAGTTGATGGAGCGCCCGATGGACTCCATGTTGTCTTCGATGCGCAGCAAGAAGCAGCTCACCGGCTCGCCACGCTGCTTCTTGCCCGAGTTGAGGAACGTCGGGGTGGCCGGCTGGAACCGGCCGTCGATGATCTCGTCGACGAGCTTCTCGGCCAGCGTGGTGTCGCCGGAGGCCAGGGTCAGCGCCACCATGACGACGCGGTCCTCGAACCGCTCCAGGTAGCGCTTGCCGTCGAACGTCTTCAGTGTGTACGAGGTGTAGTACTTGAACGCGCCGAGGAACGTCGGGAACCGGAACTTCTTGGCGTAGGCCCGATCCAGCAGCGTCTTGACGAAGTTGCGCGAGTACTCGTCGAGCACCTCGCGTTCGTAGTAGTTCTCCTTGATCAGGTAGTCGAGCTTCTCGTCCTGATTGTGGAAGAACACCGTGTTCTGGTTGACGTGCTGCAGGAAGTACTGATGCGCGGCTTCCCGATCCTTGTCGAACTGGATCTTGCCGTCCTTGTCGTACAGATTCAGCATCGCGTTGAGCGCGTGGTAGTCCGTCTCGCCCGGAAGGGCGTGCGGGGCGGCTACAGGCTCTGCAGCTGTGACGGTTGGTGGCACGTCTGTTCCTTCCAGAATTCAATAAGGCCCACGCGGACGGCTTCCACGTCGTCCGGGGTTCCCATCAGTTCAAAGCGATAGAGGTAGGGGACGCCACACTTGCGGGAAACCACGTTGCCCGCGTAGGCGAATTCGGTACCGAAGTTGTTGTTGCCCGCGGCGATGACGCCGCGGATCAACGACCTGTTGTGCTCGTTGTTCAAAAAACCGATGACCTGCTTGGGGACATAGCCACCGTCGTTGATGTCCGGGGTAGCCCGACCGCCACCGTACGTGGGCAATATCAATACGTACGGCTCGTCGACCTCGATGCGGCCATGCAGCGGGATTCGCGTGGCGGGAACACCCAGCTTCGTAACGAAGCGGTGGGTGTTCTCCGACACCGACGAAAAATAGACCAGGTTGCGCTGCGTGCTGTCCATGGCACCGCAACCTCCTTACTTGCTCATCTATTGCACTAAGCGCTCAGCGCGGCCCCGGCAAGCGCCTTGATCCGATCCGGCCGGAAGCCAGACCAGTGGTCGTTTCCTACCACCACCACGGGGGCCTGCAGATAGCCCAATGCCATCACGTAGTCGCGCGCCTCGGTGTCCAGGCTGATGTCCACCTTGTCGTAAGCAAGACCTTGCTTGTCGAGAGCCTTGTAGGTGGCGCTGCACTGCACACATGCCGGCTTGGTGTACACGGTGATGCTCATGGAAGCCGCTCCTCTGCGGGGAAGGAAGGTCGGAGATTTTGTTACGGACTGGCAACTGCTTGGGGCACTACATCGCCGCTATGTTCAGCGATCCGTCAAGCCCCCAGATTCCCGTCCTGCGGCTGTCACTTCGAAGCCCTGGCTTCGACATGTTCGAACCGATTCCGGGAGGTTCACTGGGCCGGACTGGCTTGGTGAACCTGGGATCTGCCGGCTTTCGAAACACTACACCTAGTGGCTGACAAGATCTCGAGATACAAGATGTTCTGAATAACAATTCTGAAATTCCCTGGTCGTCAGGGCTGACACGGGTCCGCGCCCCGGCGTGTCGCAGATCACAAACCCTGTCCCGGACGTCCATGCGTATTGGTATAGCAGCGGCCACCGACAACGGCCGCGCCAACTGCGCGCCCGCCCGCCGCTAGCAAAGCCGCCAGACTAGCTGGCGGCTTTAGCTATTAACTCTCTGGAACGCTGCTGGTCACCCGGTGAGCGGCTTGTTGAATACCGCCAAATTCAGCCGACTTCGGCCGTCAGCTTGCCGACGGCGTCGCGCACATTGGCCACCAATTCGGCGTGCTCGGCGGGGGCCTTGCCGTCCAAAGTTCCGAACGCCACCGACAGTTTGATCGCCTCCACGACCCGCGCGCCGGCGATGCCGAACGACTTGCGGGTCTCGTCGTGCGCCCAGACTCCGCCGTACCGTCCGAAGGCCCCGCCGACGACCGCCAGCGGCTTGTCCTTCAACGCGCCGTTGCCGAATGGGCGAGACAGCCAGTCGATCGCGTTCTTGACTACGGCCGGAATGCTGCCGTTGTACTCGGGCGTGACCACCAGGGCCGCGTCCGCCGCGGCCGCCGCGGCGCGTAGCGCATCCACCGGAGCCAGCGCGGCAGCCTCGGGGTTCATCGAGTCGTCGATCTCCTCGTTGTAGAACGGAAGCTCGCCCAGCCCCTCGAACACGGTGACGGTGACATTGTCGGGCGCCACCTCAGCCGCCAGTTCCGCGATCTTGCGGTTTATCGATGCCGCGCGCAGGCTGCCCACCAACGCCAAGACTTTGATCTCCGCCACTGTTCCGTTTCCCTTCGGTTGTTGGTTTACATCTTTCCATGACTTAAACGGACTATGGTCCGGTTTATTCCGGCCGCGTTAAAGTGCAGTGGTGAGCGGTGTGGAGCGGTTGGGCGAGTTGCCCGTGTCGACGCCGCGCGCGCTGCCCCAGGAGCGGGGGGACGCGGCGCGCAACCGGGAGCTGTTGCTGCAGGCAGCCCGCCGTTTGGTCGCCAAGCGCGGCGCCGACGCGGTCACGATGGACGACGTCGCGGCGGCCGCCGGCGTCGGCAAGGGCACATTGTTCCGTCGGTTCGGCAGTCGGGCCGGGCTGATGATGGTGCTCCTCGACGAGGACGAGCGGGCCAGTCAGCAGGCCTTCCTGTTCGGGCCGCCGCCGCTGGGGCCCGACGCGCCGCCGATGGATCGACTGGCGGCGTTCGGCCGCGATCGCCTGTGCTTCGTACACACCCATCACGCACTGCTGTCGGCGGCCAAAGGCGAGCCGCTCACCCGCCACGTCGGGGCCGCGGCGGTGCAGCGCACCCATGTGCGGGTGCTGTTGGCGGCGGCCCACACCAGCGGTGATCTCGATGTGCAGACCGACGCGCTGCTGGCTCTGCTCGACGTGGATTACGTTGAGCACCAACTGAATTACGGTGGACACACCCTGGAGACCCTGGGCGATGCCTGGGAGAGCCTGGCGCGCAAGCTATGCGGGCGGTGACCTGACCGACATGGTCGCGCCGACATCGAGGTGGGTCCTGCATGTCGATCTCGACCAATTTCTGGCCTCGGTCGAGCTGCGGCGTCATCCGGACCTGGCCGGGCTGCCCGTCATCGTCGGCGGCAGCGGGGATCCCACCGAACCGCGAAAGGTCGTCACCTGCGCCTCGTATGAGGCCCGCGAGTTCGGGGTACACGCGGGCATGCCATTGCGTACCGCCGCTCGGCGCTGCCCCGAGGCCACCTTCTTGCCATCGGATCCGGCCGCCTACGACGAGGCGTCCGACCAGGTGATGGGGCTGCTGCGCGACCTGGGGCACCCGGTCGAGGTATGGGGCTGGGACGAAGCCTATGTGTCGGTGACGGCAGCCGATCCCACCGAAGTAGCGGAACAGATTCGCGCCGTTATCTTTTCGGAAACCGGGCTGTCCTGTTCGGTCGGCATCAGCGACAACAAACAACGCGCCAAGGTGGCCACCGGCTTCGCGAAACCGGATGGCGTGTTTGCGCTCACCGACGCGAACTGGATGAACGTGATGACTGATCGCCCGGTCGACGCACTGTGGGGCGTGGGTCCCAAGACCGCGAAAAAGCTTGCGGTGCTGGATATCACCACGGTACGAGAGCTGGCCAACAGTGACGCCGAGCTGCTGACGTCCACCTTCGGGCCGCGCACCGGCCTGTGGCTCCTGCTGCTCGCCAAGGGCGGCGGCGATGCGGAGGTCAGCGCGCAGCCGTGGGTACCGCGCTCTCGCAGCCACGTCGTCACGTTCCCGCGCGACCTTACCGGCCGCTCCGAAATGGACTCGGCTGTTACAGAATTGGCGCGCCGAGCCCTGGATGACGTCGTGGCGTCGGCACGCATCGTGAACCGGGTGGCGGTCACGGTGCGCACCGCGACGTTCTACACCCGCACCAAAATTCGCAAGCTGCCGGCGCCCACCACAGATCCCGACCTCATCGTCGCAGCGGCGCGCAACGTCCTGGATCTGTTCGAACTCGACCGTCCGGTCCGGTTACTCGGGGTCCGGCTCGAATTGGTGATGCCGGCCTAGTTGGGCCGGGCTGGGCCGAAGTGCCCGCGTGAAGATGACGTTCACCTGGCGCATCGCCACGCTGTAGGGCCACCACGCCAGCCGTTTGAATGCGTAGAGCGCCCGAATGTCTTGCGACGTGTAGATGAGGTATCTGTTTTTCGCCACTCCGGCCAAGATCTTCTCGGCCGCCGTTTCCGGCGACACGGCGTGATGACCGAAGCGGTCCACCCAGCGGCTCACCGTGGGATCCTCGCGGTCGACGCCGGCGATCTCGACGGTCTTGACCAGCGGCGTCTTCACCGCGCCCGGCACCACAACCGACACCCCGATGCGGTGCCGGGCCAGGTCGAACCGCAGCACCTCCGACATTCCGCGCAATCCGTACTTGCTGGCGCTGTAGGCCGCATGCCATGGCAACCCGACCAGCCCCGCCGCCGACGACACGTTGACCACATGCCCACCCCGGCCGGCGGCCATCATCGGCGGGACGAACGTCTCGATGATGTGGATGGGCCCCATCAGGTTGATGGCGATCACCTTGGTCCACTGTTCGTGGGTCAGCCGATCGACGGTCCCCCAGGCCGACACTCCGGCGATGTTCATCACGACGTCCATGCTCGGATGCGTGGCGTGGACGTCGGCGGCGAACGCCGCGACCTCGTCGTAGTCGGCGATATCGAGCACCCGGTGCGCCGGCACCTCCGCCCCCAGCGCGCGGGCGTCGGCCGCGGTCTGCGCCAGCCCGTCCCCGTCGCGATCCGTCAGAAACAGCTCGGCACCGTGCGCTGCCAGCCGCAACGCCGTCGCGCGGCCGATGCCGCTGGCCGCACCGGTGATGAGACTGCGTTTCCCCGCGAAGTGTCGCGCGGACCCCCTCTGCACCATGATGGTGACGATACCGCCGGTACCGGCTGGGCCGCGTTATCCCCGGCCGCCACTCCACAAGGAGTTCAGCCACAACTGCTCGAGAAGCCGGACGCGGCGGTCGAGGTCGTCGTCGCTCCCGACCAGCACCGGGTCGGCGGTCAGCATCAGCGCGGTGGTACCAGTCAGGGTGCGCACCAATATCGGGATGTCGTCGCTGATCGGACTCGCGGTCCCGGCCTTCATCTCGGCGTCGACGATGGCGACGATCTCGCGTACGACCACGTCGAACTGCTGCTCGAGAATGCCCCGGATCTCGATATCGGTGTAGCGGGCGGCATTACAGGCCGCCATCACCGGGTCGTTGTGCGCGTAGACGGCGGCGGCGCTGCCCACCATCCGCTTGGCGAACTGCTCCGGCGACTCGTCGGGCTGACGGGGAGCGAAAAACTGCGTGAGCTCTTCGAGCTCGTGGGTGGCCTCGGCCACGATCTGCGCGAGCACCGCGTACTTGGAATCGAAGTAGAAGTAGAAGCCGGACCGGCCCACCCCGGCTCGAAGACTGATCGTGCTGACCGACAGCTCCGCGAACGGCCGCTCCTGCAGCAATTCACGCACCGCAGCCATGATCGCCTGCCGGTGCTTGTCGCCACGTCGTCGCGTGGCCGGCTCACCCGGCTCCGCGTGGCTGCTCATCCCCTGACCTTGCACCACACCGCTCCAAATACAAACTTGACAGCCGTCAACTATGTCCCGAAGGATAGTGGCAAGTGACGGATGTCACCAGCCCCGGGTCCGCAAAGGAGCGTCCATGCCCGCCACCATCAGCACGCCGCAATATCTGCTCGACCAGGCGCGTCGCCGGTTCACGCCGTCGATCAACAACTTTCCCGGCATGGGGATGGTCGAGCGCAAGCTGCTGAACACTCAATTCCCGGAGCGCAAACTCGCCGAGCCACCGCCGGGCAGCGGCCTCAAGGCGGCCGTCGGCGACGCGGGACTACCGGTCATCGGGCACATCATCGAGATGCTGCGGGGCGGGCCCGACTATCTGATGCACCTCTACCAAACCAAAGGACCCGTGGTCTTCGGGGACTCACCCGTGCTCCCGGGCATCGCCGCCCTGGGCCCGGATGCCGCACAGGTCATCTACTCCAACCGCAACAAGGACTACTCCCAGCAGGGGTGGGTTCCGGTAATCGGCCCGTTCTTTCACCGCGGCCTGATGCTGCTCGACTTCGAGGAGCACATGTTTCACCGGCGGATCATGCAGGAGGCCTTCGTCCGTTCCCGGCTGGTCAGCTACGTCGAGCAGATGGACAAGGTGGTCTCACAGACGATCGCCAACGACTGGGTGGCCAACGACGCGCGCTTCCTTCTGTACCCGGCGATGAAGGAGCTGACGCTCGACATCGCGTCGATGGTGTTCATGGGCCACGAGCCGGGCACCGACCACGAGCTGGTGACCAAGGTCAACAACGCGTTCGCGGTGACCACGCGTGCGGGCAACGCGATCATCCGCACTCCCGTGCCGCCGTTCACCTGGTGGCGTGGGCTCAAGGCGCGCGAGCTGCTGGAGAACTACTTCCGCGAGCGAGTCAAGGAACAGCGCGCGAAGGAGGGCACCGACCTGCTGTCGGTGCTATGCCAGACCGAAGACGAGGACGGCAACAAGTTCTCCGACGAAGACATCGTCAACCACATGATCTTCCTGATGATGGCCGCGCACGACACGTCGACGTCGACGGTGACGACGATGGCCTACAACCTGGCCGCCCACCCGGAGTGGCAACAGCGTTGCCGCGAGGAATCCGACCGGCTCGGCGACGGACCGGTCGACATCGAGTCGCTGGAGAAGCTGGAGACACTCGATCTGGTGATGAACGAGTCGATCCGGCTGGTGACCCCGGTGCAGTGGGCCATGCGGCAGACGGTGCGCGACACCGAACTGCTGGGCTACTACATCCCCAAGGGCACCAACGTCATCGCTTACCCCGGAATGAATCACCGGCTGCCCGAATTGTGGACGGACCCACTGAAGTTCGACCCGGAGCGGTTCACCGAACCACGCAACGAGCACAAGCGGCACCGCTATGCGTTCACACCGTTCGGCGGGGGCGCCCACAAGTGCATCGGGATGACATTCGGGCAGTTGGAGATCAAGACGATCCTTCATCGCCTGCTGCGCAAGTATCAGCTCCAACTGCCCCGCCCGGGCTACCAGGCCGAGTGGGACTACGGCGGCATGCCGGTGCCGAAAGACGGCATGCCAATTGTGTTGCGCCCGCTCTGATCTCGGCGAGTCAGGCGGCGCCTTGTTCACCGCAGAGCCGGTTGGCGCACGCGATCAGCGCGCGCAACGCCGACTGAGTCGGATCCTCGGATAAGCCCATTGCCCACTGGGCGCGGATGCCGTCGCTGCCGCAGATGAACGTGACGGTGCACCCGTCGGAAGCCATTTGGTGGAACTTCAGTGTCTCGATGGCGATCCCGCGCTCGTGCAGCATCGCGGTGAGTGCGGCGATCGGCCCGCTGGCGGCAGCGGTCGAAGTGCTGATGCACTCACCGACGGCGATCATCGCCCGGAAGGTGCGGGCTTGCGCACCGAGTCGCCCAGTGGGCCGCTCGGTGTCGGCACACTTCCAGTGCCGTAGCCGCAGTGGGCCGGCGGCATGGCCGTAGCTTGTGACGAAGCTCTCCCAGGACATCGCGCCAGCCTGTTCCCGCAGGCCGCGCGGCAATGCGACCCCGAAGCGATCGCCGAACCACGCGTTGGCGTCGCAATGGCGCGCCGGGACGCTGGGTGGGTCCGGCTCCGGAAGGGAGCGAGGCCTGGAAAGGGGCTGTGTAAGAGGCATTGCGTCGGTTTTCTCTGGTCAGCAGGAGCGACCGACGGTAGTAGCTTCCGACCCACAGCGGGGGGTCGGTCTGGATCAGACCCCGCTGCGGGTGCTGGCTACTACGGCACTCTTCAGAAGACGCACGAGCGCGACATTAGACGCCGTCCGTCGAGAGTGCAACTTCCTTTAGCGTCTGCGCGACGACGCTCGGACCAGCCGGACCAAATTAGATTTACATGTGTCGAATAGTGGTTATTCCGAGGTCGCCGCAGCCGCCAGCGGCTACCCGTCCCCCTCAGATCAAAGGCGATGACATGAAGTCGACGACAGCCGAGAAGGCGCGCGACGCGGCGACAGTTGCGATAGGCCTGATCGAAGTGCTGTTGGTGCCGACGAGATTGTCATCCGCGTGGGAGCGGGTAGCGGCAGCAGAGGCTGACGATCACTCTCTAGCCGACAGGGTTTCGTGAACTAACTTCACCGATTCAGAGCGTCAGCCTGCACGTTTTCTATTGTGTTGCGCCAGTGTAGATATGACAAAAGATGCGGTATAAAAAACACCAGAAAATCTGGTTTACACGTGTTTAACAGGGGGTATGCGCCCCGTCGCATTGGCCATCAACGGCTAGGTTGTCCCCTCACTCGGAAAGGCACGACAATGAAGTCGAAGCGCACTAAGAAAACCTTAAGAGCAGTGGCAGCAGCGACGGGTGTAGTCGCGGTATTACTAGTCCCGACGGGATGCTCCACAGCCGCCGGTGGCACGGGCTGCTCCCTCGTGTGCGTCTAGCCAAACGGGACAAGCTCGCTGCGGGATGGCCCCCGCGACCAACATCCGTACCGGAACTACTGGTCGTGGCACTCCTGCGTATTTATTACTCAACACATGTCGAATAGTGCCTGAAAGGAACGATCATGAAGAAAAACAGCACCAAGAAAACCGTTAAAGCCGTTGCAGCCGCCGCGGGCGTGGCCGCGGTCTTGCTCTTACCGGGCTGCTCAACAGCCGCGGGCGGCACCGGCGCGCCCGTAGTCGGCGGCACCGGCGGTGGAGTCGTAGGCGGGGTTCTGGGCGGCCTGGGCCTCTAACCGACGGGGGAAAGCGGCCTGCCGGGAACCTCGGTTCGCGGTGGGCCGCCTTCCTGTTCAGCTGATCGGGCCGGCGGAGGAATTCAGCCGCAGGTATGCCTGAATCGTCGTTCCGGTGCTGGCGGTGTGGGTACGCACCAGATCCGAGATGGCGTTGACCAGAAACAGTCCGCGGCTGGCCGGGCCGGCCGGGCCCGGGTCCAGGCGTCCCACCAGCGGGTCGTCAATTCGTCCACTGTCGCGGGCCTCGCACACCAGGTGGTCGTGGTCGCGCCAGAAGGCCAGCCGGCACGCGCCGTCGGTGTACATCAAGCTGTTGGTGGCCAGCTCCGTGGCGACCAGTTGCAGATCTTCAATGCCGTCCTGGGACAGCCCGACCCAGCCCGCGTAGTTGACGGCGAAGGACCGCGCCGGCCGCAGGTCCGCGGACTTGCGGACCATGTACGTCACGGCACCCGGATTAGCGGGTAGTGGCTGATTGCACTGCGCCAGCACGTCATCCGGCGCGTAGTCGGCGCTGCGTTGCGGCGAACCGCATTTCCACAGCAGCGGATGGGTCGCACGCGCGCTTGCCAGCACGTCCTCGCCCAGCCGCTGCGCGTCGTAGAGGCACAGTGCGGTCAGCGGGCGACCTTCAAACGCGCTGTTGACCAGCGCCTCATGCTGCATGCAGGCCAAAGACTCATCGGCGCTGCGCTCGGGCCAGAAGACTTGGCTGACAATTCGGGCGCGCCGGTCGGCGTTCTCCTCGACAAAGGAGCCCTCCAGCGCCAGAAACCGGCTCGGGTTGCGGGCAGCCTCGACGATGTCGACCAGCTGCAGTCCCGTTGTCGAACCCTCCCCGCACAGCGCCTCGCGGAGCAAGGCCAAGTATTCGCCGGGAACCGCGACGAGTACCTGCTGGTCCATCGCCAAACCTTCGAGCACGAATGGCACCACAGCATCCAGGTACTCCCGCTGCGAGTGGTAGCGGAGCGCGGAATGAACGAAGCCTTGATGCCCGTTCTCCGTGCCCCTGATCATTTCGGCGCTCCCGCTTTCCATCACCAATGCCAACCCCCTGCCGGACCGGCTCTCCTTTTCGTATCCCCGCGCCCCATTACCCATCCCAGTACCCCGCGCGCGCCTTCCCTATGCAGGAAACCGATCACAAAACGGCCTCGGCCAGAAGGACGTTCGTCACAGCCACCACGAGGCGGCGGCGTCGAGATGTCGACGCACGCGATAGCGCGCCAAGCTGTCGTCGCCGGCCGTGATCGCGTCGAGAATCCGCAGATGCGCGTGCTCGACGGCGACGACGTCGTCGCGGGCCGGCGGCTCCTGTCCGGTGCTGGACCAATGCCGGCGGAACAACTCAACGATGATCCGGAGGAACAGATCCAGCAGCGCATTGCCGGCCAGCTGGGCCAGTCCGATGTGGAACCGCAATTCCTCGGATGTCGCCTGGCGCACATCATCAGCGGTGTGCAGAGTGTGGTCGAGTCCGGACCGGTGGGTGTGCAGGAAAGCTGCCACCTCGGGTTCGGCTCGCCGCTTGACGACCTTCGCGACGTTGTCGATCTCGATGGAGTCCCGGACGCACCGCAGATCTTCGCGACTCGGCTGCCGGAATTGCAGATACAGCGCGATGGTGTCGATGCTGGCTTGCGCATGGGGTTGTGTGACGACCAGGCCGCCGCCGGGTCCGCGGCGCATCTGCGCGACCGAGTGATATTCGAGTAGTCGCACCGCTTCGCGCAACACCGCGCGACTCACCCGATAGCGCTCCAGTAAGGCGCTCTCGGTGCCGAAGACCGTACCGACCCGCCAGCCAGAGCCGATCTCGTCGCCGATGGTGGCCGCCAGCACCTCCGCCAACTTGCCGCGAGGGACTTCCGGGTCGGCCGGCTCGCGTCTGCGGCCCTTTCGCGCTCTCCGGCGTGCGGGGTCGCCCGGATGATGTTCTTGCAGCCAGGCGGTCACCGCTTCGACGTGTCGCTCGGACAGCGTCTTGGCCCGGGCGGAATCGCCGGCGGTAACCGCTGCAACGATTTCGGCGTGGTCGCTGTGCATGTAGTCGAGCGCCTCGATGGCCTCGCTTGCTGAATCGGTCCGTGACCGCAGGGCGTAGCGGGTGGTAAGTCTCATCAACACGTCGATAAAGAGTTGCAGGACAGGGTTTTTCGACTGTTCCGCCAGAGCGATATGGAATTCGTCCGGCGGCGCCGGCAGACCCGGCCGCCACTGTTCCTCCGCGCGCAGCACCTCGCGTAACCGCTCGATGCCCGCTTCGTCGATCCGCTCCGCCGAAAGCGAGGCCGCCAACGGCTCGAGGACCAGCCGTGCGTTGAGTAGATCGGCGAGTGTGGTGCCGAGGTATTCGAGATAGATGACCACCGCGCGAGTCGCGGGTCCCGCGTCGGGCTCACTGATCAGCAGCCCGCCGCCCGGTCCGCGGCGCATCCGCGCCACCCGATGGTGCTCGACGAGGCGAACGGCCTCCCGCAGCACCGATCGGCTCACGCCAAAGCGTTCTTGCAGAGCGTGTTCGGAACCCAGCGATTCTCCGACCGGCCAGCCACGGCGAACGATGTCCGCCTCGATCTGGCGGGCGATCGTCGCAGCCAGCTTTTTTGTCCCTCCCGCGGGCGGCGCGGGGCCTACCTGAAGCTCAATACCGTTCTCCCACAAGCCGTCTCAACACGTGAGCAGCATGCAACCCGCGACAGGACCGCCGCCCACGGAAACCACGCCGACCTCGGGGCGCTGCGACACCTGCCGCTCCCCCGCTTCGCCGCGCAACTGCAGACAGCCCTCGTGTAGCGCCCAGTAGCCGTGCATGCGCCCCGCCGAAAGCTGACCGCCATAGGTGTTCAGTGGCAGCACACCGTCGCGGGCGATCCGCGCGCCGCCCTCGACGAACGGGCCGCCCTCGCCGTCGCCGCAGATTCCCAGGGCTTCCAACCAGGCCAGGGTGAGATAGGTGAAACCGTCATATAGCTCGGCGAGGTCGAGGTCGGCGGGCGTCAACCCGGTGCGCGACCACATCTGCGCTGTCGCATCCGACATCGCCATCTTCGGGTAGTCGTCGCGGTGGAACCAGCCACCGGCGCCGTCGGATCCGCCGATCGCCTCCACCCGCACCGGCCGGCGCGGGCAGTCGGGACCGTATTCCGCATTGGAGACCACGACCGCGATCGACCCGTCGATGGGCACGTCGCAGTCCAGCAGCCCGAACGGCGTCGACACCAAACGCGCCCCTAGGTAGTCGGCCATCGTCATCGGTTCCCGGTACACCGCAAGCGGATTCAACGCAGCGTTGCGCCTGCCGTTGAGGGCGATCCAGCCCAACTGCTCTTTGGTTGTTCCGTACAATTCCATGTGGCGACGGCAGTTCAGCGCCAACCAGTTCGCGGCGGAATACGCCTGAGCCGCAACCAGATCGTTGACATCGTCCATCGCACCGACCGCGGGTCGCTCTGCGCCCTCGGGTGTTTCGAACATCCGCGCCAGCGGCGGGGCGGGCGCGTTTTCCTCCTGCTTGACCGGCACTGTGCCGCCCAGCATTTGAATGGTCCGGTACACCACCACATGCCGGGCGCGTCGCTCGGACACCGCGCGGCATGCCGACATCACCGGGCTCAGCAGTCCGCCGGTCCCGAAACCGCTGCCGCAGTCGGCCGCCTCGATCCGAAGTTCGGCATTGACCTCTTCGGCCGGGGTGTCACCCAACGTCGCGATGCCGTCGATGTCGGCGGCCGCCAAGCCGGCGTCGGCGATCGCGCCGCGCACGGCCTCCATGGTCAGGTCCCGCCCCGGGATGCCGGTCCGGCGACCGATCCGGGAAATGCCGATACCGGACACGATCGCGTCTTTTTCGAAATACGTCATCTGCACCGCCCGTCAGAGGAGAACCCGCCGTACGCACACCGAACCAATAGAGTGTACTGTATTGCCCGTGTCAGCCGAGTCGACAGCACAGCTGCTGATCGAGCATTGCGACGCTTGCTCGCGTTGGGTGCATCCCGCGGCCGGGAAATGCCGCCAGTGCGGCGCCACACTGGTCGCGCGCCCGATCTCGGGACAGGGCACGGTGTTCACCTACACGGTCAACCACCATCCCTATAACCCGGAGATCCCCGTCCCTTATGTGATCGCCATCGTCGAGCTCGCCGAACAAAGCGGGCTGCGCGTGGCAGCCAATATCGTTGACTGCGAACCGGATTCGGTGACGTGCGGGATGCCGGTCAGCATTCGCCCCGAGAAGGGCGCCGGCGGCGCGCCGTTGTTCGCACCGGCCTAGCCCGCGCGAGCGGGGACCGGGTGATCAGCGCTTGCGCGCCGTGACCAAGAGGTACTCCCACTCCATCGCCGATGACCCGTCCAGGTATCGGTTGCCCAGGTCGGCAAGTTCCGCGTCCAAAGCATCGACTCGATCCGGCTCGTCGGCGATACCCCGGTACGCGGCGACGGTGGGCCCATAATTCGCTTTGAAGAAGTCGCGGAACGAGGCACCGTCTTCGAAGCAGTCGACCCGCAACCCAGCGCGTTTGGCGTTGAATTCGATGATGCGGTCTGACAGCAGAGCGCGCACGTAATCGGTGTCGCCCCACATCGTCGCCGGCTGCGCACCGGGCGGCGGCGCCGCGACGTAGGGCTTCATCGTCGCAAACATCTCGCCGACGAAGCCTTCCGGCGTCCAGCTGATCAGTCCGATCGCCCCACCGGGCCGGCAGACTCGCACCACCTCGTCGGCGGCACGCTGATGATGCGGAGCGAACATCACACCGATGCACGAGAGAACCGCATCGAACTCGTCGCTATCACACGGCAGCGCTTCGGCATTGGCCTCGAGCCAGCGCAGGTTGACGCCGCGGGCCCGAGCGATCGCTCGACCGCGGTCCAACAGGTCGGGGCATAGATCACTGGCCACCACATCGGCGCCGCTCTGCGCGGCCGGTATCGCCACGTTGCCGCTTCCGGCAGCCACGTCTAGCACGCGGTCGCCCGCACCGATTCCGCTTGCCTGCACCAATATCGGCCCAAGCGATGCCACCACCTCGGTCGCCACCGCGGTGTAGTCGCCCAAGGCCCACAGCGCGCGATGCTTGCTTTCGACGCCGATGCGGTCAACTTTCGCTGCTGCGGTCATGATGACGTTCCCTTCTGGTTGTTGGCCACCATCGTCTGCTTGCCCGATGAACCAATTCCAGTGCCGGATCTGAACCCCTCGGGGTACACAATCTGTACTAGTCAATCCCGCTGCTAGGGCGTCTACTGGACACAATTGACGTGGAAGGTACCCAGATGTCGACATACGGCCAGTTCTGCCCGGTCGCCAAGGCGATGGAATTGCTCGATGAACGGTGGACACTACTTGTCGTGCGTGAATTGCTTCGTGGCAGCGCCCATTTCAACGATCTGCGACGGGGGGTTCCGAAAATGTCGCCCGCGCTGTTGTCCAAGCGGCTGAAGTCGTTGAGCCGGGCCGGCGTCGTTGAACGTACCGAAATCGACGGCCGCACCTCCTACTCGCTGACGCCCTGCGGCCAGGAGTTGGCTGCAGTGGTGGACGCGCTCGGCGAATGGGGCGTCCGCTGGATCCCCGAAATCGGCGATGACGACCTGGATCCGCATCTGTTGATGTGGGATATCCGCCGCACGATTTCTGTCGAGGCCTGGCCGCGGGCGCGCACGGTAGTGGCGTTCCGGTTGACCGGTGTATCCCCCAAGGCCGCCCGTTGGTGGCTGATCGTGTCCGAGGGAACCGCTGACGTCTGCGATTTCGACCCCGGCTACGAAACGGCCGCGACGGTCGAGACCAACTTGCTCACCCTGATCGAGTTGTGGCGCGGCGACGTGTCGTGGTCACGAGCAATGCTCAACGGCAGCCTGACTATTGACGGAGCCGCCGAGGCCCGCCGGGCAGTGCCGGGCTGGCTCGGCCAATCACGGTTGGCGGCCGTTCCCCGACCGGCGTGAGTGACGCCTAGTTGATCAGCGGGTCACGCGGCATGCCGAGAATCCGCTCGGCGATCTGGTTGCGGGTGACTTCCGAGGTACCGCCGGCAATCGCCATGCCGCGCGCGCCCATGATGAGCCGGCCCGGCGCTGCGCCGGCGCCGTCGACCAGCGCGACCTCGGGCCCGGTCAGGGCGGCCATGATCGCTGCGCCCTCCACCATGTGCTCGGCCAGCTTCAGCTTGGTGACATTGCCTTCCGGCCCCGGGCCCGCACCTTCGACGCTGCGGGCAACCCGGCGCAGGTTGAGCAGCCGCAGGGCGGTTTCATTGGCAAGGTAGGACCCAACCCGAATATCCGCGCCCGCCAACCGATCCGCGTGCTGCCGGGCCAGGTCCACCAGCGCGGTCGCCAGCCCCTCGTAGAACGATCCGCTGCCGCCGATGCTGACCCGCTCGTTGCCCAGCGTTGCTCGCGCGACCGTCCAGCCCGAGTTCGGCGCCCCGACAACATCTTCGTCGGGAACGAACAGGTCGTTGAAGAACACCTCGTTGAAGTCCGAGCCGCCGGTAATCTGTCGCAGCGGCCGCACCTCGACCTCGGGCGCCTTCATGTCGACGATCACCGTGGTGATGCCGGCGTGCTTTTTCGCTTCCGGGTCCGTGCGCACGGTGGCCAGGCCGCGCGCGCAGTAGTGCGCCCCACTGGTCCACACCTTTTGGCCGTTGATCTTCCAGCCACCGTCGACCCGAGTGGCCTTGGTTTTGATGGACGCCGCATCCGACCCCGCCTCGGGTTCGGAGAACAGCTGGCACCAGATCTCGTCTTTGCGCAACGCCTTCTCGACGAATCTTTCGATCTGCCAGTCGGTTCCGTGCTGGATCAGGGTCAGGATCACCCATCCGGTGATGCCGTAGTCCGGGCGCTTGATGCCGGCCGCGCGAAACTCTTCCTCGATCACCAGCTGCTCCACCGCGTCGGCGGCCAGGCCCCACGGCTTGGGCCAGTGCGGCATCACGTAACCGGTCGCGATCAGCTTGTCGCGTTGCGCCTGCTTGTCGAGGGCGGCGAGCTCGGCGACGTCGGCCTGGATCCGGGTCCGTAGTTCCTCGGCCTCAGGGGGCAGGTCCAGGCTGTTTTCCCGGACGGTGCCCGCCGCGGTGCGATCGAACACATCCCGGGCCGGGGTGTCGCCTCCGAAGAGCGCCGAGGTCACCAGCGCCCGTCGCAGATGCAGATGCGCGTCATGCTCCCAGGTGAAGCCGATGCCGCCATGTACCTGAATGTTGAGCTCGGCATTGCGGGCATACGCCGGAAGTGCCAGCGCCGCAGCGACTGCCGCGACGAGGCGGAACTGTTCCTCGTCCTCTGCCGCCGCACGCGAGGCGTCCCATACCGCGGCCGTCGCCGACTCCACGGCAACGAGCATGTTCGCGCAATGGTGCTTCACCGCTTGGAAAGTGGCGATGGTCCGGCCGAATTGCTGGCGCACCTTCGCGTAGTCGACGGCGGCGTCGACGCAGTCGGATGATCCGCCCACCGCCTCGGCGGCCAGCAACGTCCGCGCGCGGGCCAGCGCCGATTCCCGCCCGTCCGTAACGATGTCGTCGGCACTGACGCTGACGTTGTCCAGGCGAACCCGCCCGGAACGCCGAGTCGGATCGAGGTTCTCGGGCACGTCGACCGTCACACCGGCGCGGTCGCGGTCCAGCAGCAGAACGTCGTCGCCGGCGGCGATCAACAGCAGCTCGGCGAGCCCGGCCCCCAATACGACTCCGGCCTCGCCGTTGGCTGTCCGACCATTCGGGCCGTCTTTGACCTGCACTTCGCTGCCCAGGCCGATCCCCGCAGTCACGGTGCCGTCGACCAGGCCGGGTAGCAGCCGCGACTTCTGTTCGGCCGTGCCGTCTTTGGCGATCAGTGCGGACGCGATCACCGTCGGGACGAACGGACCTGGGGCGACTGCGCGGCCGAGCTCTTCGATCACCACCACGAGTTCGGGCAACCCGTAACCGGAGCCACCGTGTTCCTCGTCGACGTGCAGGCCGAGCCAGCCCAGTTCGACGATGTCGGGCCAGAAGGTGGGCCGCCCCTCCTCGGGGCTGTCCAGCAGGGCCCGCGCCGCCGCACGCGCCTTCTGCGAAGTCAGGAATCCGCGAGCGACCTCGGCGAGCTCGCGATGGTCGTCGGTAAGTGCGATACCCATGGGGACCTCCTCGCGCCAGTACCCTCCCCGCACCGTCGTCGGGTGGTTGGCCTACCCCGCTCCGAGGGGGAGCGGGGCGGCTGCCTAAAGAGTGTACTTATTTGCGAGGAGGCCCCTAGCGGGGGTCTCTACTTGGGCGCGAAGCGCTGTCCGGCGTCCAGCCGCAGACACTGGCCGTTGAGCATCGGGTTGTCGACGATGGCCACCGCCAGCTTGGCGTACTCCTCGGGCCGGCCCATCCGCTTGGGGAAGGCCGCGTCGCGGGTCAGCGTCGCCGCCATCTCGTCGGGAACCATCGATGTCAGGCCGGTGAGGAACAGGCTCGGGGCGATTGCCAGCACGCGGATGCCCATCGATCCCAGGTCACGTGCCATCGTCAGGCACATGCCCGCGATCGCCGCCTTGGCGGCGGTGTAGGCGACCTGTCCGATCTGGCCCTCGAAGGCGGCGATCGACGCGGTGTTGATGATGACGCCGCGCTCTTCGTCCTCGGGCTCGTTCTTCGCCATGTGCGCGGCCGCCAGCCGGCTGATGTTGAAGGTGGCGATCAGGTTGAGATCGATCACCGATTGGAAGGATTCGAGGTCATGGGGGCCCGACTTGGTCAGCGTGCGCTTGGCAATGCCGCCGCCGGCCGTGGTCACCGTGACATGCAGGCCGCCGAGCTTGTCGACCGCGGTCTGCAGGGTCTCCTCAGTTCCCTTGAAGTCCGTGACGTCGACCGGGTAGAACGCGCCGCCGATGCTCTCGGCAACCGCTTTGCCGTCGGAACCCTCGCGGTCGAAGATGGCGACATCCGCACCACGCTCGGTCAGCAGTTCGGCGGTGGCACGACCCATCCCCGACGCACCGCCGATGATGACGGCCTTCTTCCCATTGATCTCCATCCGGCCTCTCCTTTTTTGGGTTGTCAGATCCTCTGCAATCTGTAACGTTACGTAGGAACGCTAGCGTGTCCGCCCGGGCGGGTTGTCACCGAGGGATGCCAAGCTGGCGACCGTGCTCCTTCTCGAGGTGGTAGCGACATCGGTTGACGTCGGCGCCACGTCGTCACGGCTGACCAAGGTCGCGCGCATCGCCGACCTGCTGACCCGCGCCGCACCGGACCCGGAATTGGTCGCCATCGTCGTGGCGTGGCTCTCCGGTGAGCTCCCGCAGCGCCAGATCGGCGTCGGCTGGGCGTCGTTGCGGTCGCGGCCTCCGGCGGCTTCGCAACCGGTGCTCGCCATTACCGGCGTGCACGCCACCTTCACCGAGATCGGCGCCGTCGCGGGCAAGGGATCGCAGGCGCGCCGGGCCGAACTCCTCGCGAAGCTGTTGGCCGCCGCTACCGAATCCGAGCAGACGTTTCTGGTGCGGCTGCTCTCCGGCGAACTGCGTCAGGGCGCGCTGGCCGGGATCATGGCCGACGCGGTGGCCAAGGCCGCCGACATCGCGGCCGCCGCGGTGCAGCGCGCGGCGATGCTGGGCGGCGATCTGCCCGCGGTCGCCGCGGCCGCCCTGTCCGGTGGAGCGGTGGCGCTGCAAGCATTCACGCTGCGGGTGGGTCAGCCGGTCGGCCCGATGCTGGCACAGACCGCGACCAGCGTGGCCGACGCACTCGAACGCCACGGCGGCACAACGATCTTCGAGGCAAAGCTGGACGGTGCGCGAGTGCAGATCCACCGTGCCGGGGACGCGGTCACGGTGTACACGCGAAGCCTGGACGACGTCACCGCCCGGCTGCCCGAGGTGGTGGAGGCGACGCTGGCGCTGCCCGTCAACGACCTCGTCGCCGACGGCGAGGCGATCGCGCTGCGCCCCGACAACCGGCCGCACCGCTTTCAAGTCACCGCATCCCGGTTCGGCCGATCGGTCGACGTGGCCGCAGCCCAAGCGGCGCAACCGCTTTCGGTGTTCTTCTTCGACATCCTGCACCGCGACGGAGTCGACCTGCTGGACGCGCCGACCGCCGAGCGGCTGGCCGCCCTGGACGCGCTGGTGCCGCCCCGGCACCGGGTCGATCGGTTGACCACGTCGGACCCCGGCGCCGCCGCGGCCTTCCTGGCGGCGACGCTGGACGCCGGCCACGAGGGCGTGCTGGCAAAGGCGCCGGGGGCGCCCTACCAGGCCGGCCGGCGCGGGGCGGGCTGGCTCAAGGTCAAGCCGGTCCACACGCTCGACCTTGTGGTGCTTGCCGTCGAATGGGGTTCGGGACGCCGACGCGGCAAACTGTCCAACATCCACCTGGGCGCACGTGATCCGGCCACCGGCGAATTCATCATGGTGGGAAAGACTTTCAAGGGCATGACCGATGCCATGCTGCAATGGCAGACGGCGCGGTTCAGCGAACTCGCGGTCGGATCGATGGACGGCTATGTCGTGCGATTGCGCCCCGAGCAGGTCGTCGAAATCGCGCTCGACGGTGTGCAGAAATCGACGCGCTACCCCGGCGGGCTGGCGCTGCGGTTCGCCCGGGTCGTGCGCTACCGCGACGACAAGAGTCCGGCCGAAGCCGACACCATCGACAACGTCCGTGCGCTGTACTGATTCCGCCAGGCGACGAGCCGCCCGTCGTCGTAGGGTTTGACCGTGACTGTGCATGACAAAGACGTCAGCTACATCCGCACCGACGACGACTTGCCGCCCGTCGCGATCATCGACCGCTCCCCCATCAGCGTCCGGCACAAGATCGTCTTCGCAATCATCGCGGTGCTCGGCGCGATCGCCTGGGCCATCATCGCGTTCGCGCGCGGCGAAACGGTGAACGCCGTGTGGTTGGTGGTCGCCGCGATCTGCACGTACCTCATCGGGTTTCGGTTCTATGCCCGGCTGATCGAGACGAAGGTCGTCCGCCCGCGCGACGACCACGCCACACCGGCCGAAATTCTCGACGACGGCGCCGACTACGTGCCGACCGACCGGCGGGTGCTGTTCGGCCATCATTTCGCCGCGATCGCCGGGGCCGGACCGCTGGTCGGTCCGGTGCTGGCCACCCAGATGGGCTATCTGCCCTGCAGCATCTGGATCATCTTCGGCGCAGTGTTCGCAGGCGCCGTGCAGGACTACTTGGTGCTGTGGATCTCCACCCGGCGGCGGGGCCGTTCGCTGGGCCAGATGGCCCGCGACGAGCTCGGCGCCACCGGCGGGGCCGCCGCGATCGTCGGCGTCCTGGTCATCATGGTGATCATCATCGCGGTGCTGGCGCTGGTGGTGGTGCGGGGACTGGCCCAGAGCCCGTGGGGTGTGTTCTCCATCGCGATGACCATCCCGATCGCTGTCTTCATGGGCTGCTATCTACGGTTCCTGCGTCCCGGGCGGGTAGGCGAAGTCTCGCTCATCGGTTTCGCATTGCTGATGCTCGCCGTGGCCTCCGGCAACTGGGTCAGCGAAACCTCTTGGGGCGCATCCTGGTTGAATCTGTCCGCGGTCACCGTCTCGTGGTTGATCATCATCTATGGCTTCGTGGCCTCGGCGCTGCCGGTGTGGTTGCTGCTGGCGCCGCGCGATTACCTGTCGACGTTCATGAAGGTCGGTGCCATCGCGTTGCTGGCGCTAGGCATCTTCATCGCGCACCCGGTCATCCAGGCGCCCGCCGTCTCGCGGTTCGCCCACAGCGGCGACGGGCCGGTGTTCCCCGGCTCGCTGTTCCCCTTTCTGTTCATCACCATCGCATGCGGCGCGCTGTCCGGATTCCACGCGCTGATCGCGTCGGGGACGACGCCGAAGCTGCTGGAGAAGGAAAGCCAGATGCGCTTCATCGGCTACGGCGGCATGCTCACCGAATCGTTCGTCGCCGTCATGGCATTGATCAGCGCGGCGATCCTCGACCAGCACGTGTATTTCGCGCTCAACGCCCCGGCCGCACAGACCGGCGGCACCGCGGCCACCGCGGCGCACTACGTCAACGGGCTCGGGTTGTCCGGCGCCCCGGCAACCGCGGACCAACTCAATCAGGCCGCCGCCGGCGTCGGCGAAAAGTCGATCGTGTCGCGCACCGGCGGAGCCCCGACGCTGGCGGTGGGCATGTCGGAGGTGTTGAACCGGGCCTTCGGCGGCGCCGGTCTCAAGGCGTTCTGGTACCACTTCGCGATCATGTTCGAGGCGCTGTTCATCCTGACCGCCGTCGACGCGGGCACCCGGGTCGCCCGTTTCATGCTGTCGGACGCGCTGGGCAACCTGGGCGGTCCGCTGGCCAAGCTGCAAAATCCGAGTTGGCGCCCGGGCGTCTGGGGCTGCAGCCTGGCCGTGGTCGCGGCGTGGGGCGGCATCCTGCTGATGGGCGTCACGGATCCGCTCGGTGGCATCAACACGCTGTTCCCGCTGTTCGGTATCGCCAACCAGCTGCTCGCGGCGATCGCACTGACCGTGATCACCGTGATCGTCATCAAGAAGGGACTGCTGAAGTGGGTGTGGATTCCGGGTGTCCCGCTGCTGTGGGATCTGACGGTCACGCTGACAGCGTCGTGGCAGAAGATCTTCTCGGCGGATCCGGCGATCGGCTACTGGTCACAACATTTTCAGTATTCGGCCGCCAAGGATGCGGGCAGAACCGCCTTCGGCTCGGCGAAGAATGCACACCAGCTCGACGCGGTCATCAGGAACACGTTCATCCAGGGCACGCTGTCGATCCTTTTCGCGCTCGTGGTGATCATCGTGCTGGCCGCCGGAATTATGGTCGCGCTCAGGGCAATTCGTGGTGGCGGCAGGCCGCTGACCGAGGATGACCCGGTACCGTCGAAGATGTTCGCGCCCTCAGGGCTGATTGCCACCGCCGCGGAGCGGGAGGTGCAACGGCAATGGGACACGCCGCAGGCGGCACTGTCCGGCGAGCGCCACGCCGGATAAAGCCAGAGTCCCGAAGTTCGCTGCACCGCCCTAAGATTGTGCGGAATGAGAGTCGGTATCGACTTCGGCACCACGCACACTGTCGTCGCACTCGTCGACCGGGGTAACTACCCGGTCGTCGCCTTCGACGGCGTCGATGCCTGGCCTTCGCTCATCGCCGCCAACGGTGCCGGGGAGCTGCGATTCGGGGTGGACGCCGCCGCCGTCCGCCACGATCGGCAGTGGTCGGTCTTGCGATCGATCAAACGTCTGCTCAACGACGCAGGACCGCAAACCGAGGTGACGTTGGCCGGCCGCAGCTATCGGTTGACCGAACTTCTCACCGGCTTTCTGGCTCAGCTGAAGAGCGATCTTCTGCAGCGCTCGAATGGTTGCCTGACACCGGGTGACGCCATCGAGGCGGCCATCAGCGTGCCCGCCAATGCATCCAGCGCGCAGCGCCTGCTGACGCTGGATGCCTTCGCGGCGGCGGGTTTTCACGTCGTCGCGCTGCTGAACGAACCTTCCGCCGCGAGCCTCGAATACGCCCATCGCTACCGCTCCACCATCACCGCCAAACGTGAGTACGTCCTCATCTACGACCTCGGCGGCGGCACCTTCGACGCGTCGCTGCTCAAGATGACCGGGCACTCGAACGAGGTCGTGATCAGCGAGGGCATCCAGCGCCTGGGCGGTGACGATTTCGACGAGGCGATTGCGCAACTCGTCTGCTACGGCGCGAAACTGCGCGACGTGGATGACGCCGCGCTCGAGCTTCTTCGGGAGGAGTGCGCGGTTCGCAAGGAGGCCGTCGGGCCACAGACGCGCCGCTTCCTGGTGGACCTGACAGGGATCGACGACGGGGTCGACCGTCCGCCCTTCGCTTGCGGCATCGACGACATCTACTCGGCATGTGCGCCGCTCGTCCAACCCACGATCGATCTCCTCGGCCGGATCCTGCACGACGGCAGCAGGGATGTGGCGTGGTCCGAGGTCGCCGGCATCTACGTGGTCGGCGGGGCCGGCGGCTTTCCCCTCGTCTCCCGGATGCTGCGCACCACCTTCGGTGAGAAGCGCGTCAAACGCTCGCCACACCCCTTTGCCGCCACGGCCATCGGTCTGGCCGTCTTCCTCGACAAAGAGTCCGGTTTCGCGTTGTCCGAACGCTTTTCGCGACACTTCGGCGTCTTCCGCGAGGCAGAGGCCGGCGCCGGCGTCGTCTTCGATCCGATCGTGCGCAAGGACGTCTCACTGCCCGCCGACGCGGACACTCCGCTCATCGTGCGGCGGGCGTACCGAGCGGCGCACAACATCGGGCACTTCCGCTTCGTGGAATGCAGCCGGCTCGTCAACGGCCGCCCCGACGGTGACGTGACCCCCTACGATCCGGTCCTCTTCCCCTTCGACCCCGCCCTCTACGACCGCGACGACCTCGGGCGCCAGCCGGTCGGCCGGTGGACGGACGGACCGGATGTCGAAGAGCGCTACGTCGTCGCACCCAGCGGTGCCGTGGAGGTGACGCTCACGACGCAACCCGGCGGCTTCATGCGCACCTTCCGCCTGGAGCGGCGCGCCTCCGCCTAGCCGTCGGGCGCAATGTCGAGTTTGAAACCGCCACGACTGAAAGAAGACCGCTCATGCCCACCTGGCTCATCACCGGCTGCTCAACTGGACTCGGCCGTTCGCTGGCCGAGGCTGTCATCGAAGCCGGCCACAATGCCGTCGTCACCGCGCGTGACGTCGCGAAGGTCGCGGATCTCGCCGACGCGGCACCCGATCGGGTGCTGCCCGTTGCGCTGGACGTCACCAAGCCCGATCAGATCAGCTCGGCCGTACAACATGCCCGGGAGCGGTTCGGCGTCGTCGACGTGCTGGTCAACAACGCCGGCTACGGCTATCGCGCCGCGGTCGAAGAAGGTGACGACGCGGAAGTCCGCACCCTGTTCGAGACGCACTTCTTCGGCGCCGTCGCCATGATCAAGGCCGTCCTGCCGGGCATGCGGGAGCGCCGCAGCGGCGCGATCGTGAACATCTCCTCAATCGGCGCAACGGTGACCCCGGTGGGGTCCGGCTACTACGCCGCGGCCAAGGCCGCCATCGAAGGGATGAGTGGCGCGCTTCGCGGCGAGTTGGCCCCGCTCGGCATCTCGGTGACCGTCGTTGAGCCGGGCGCATTTCGCACCGACTTCGCCGGACGCTCGCTGGTCCAGTCGGCCACTGCGATCGACGACTACGCGGGCACCGCAGGACAGCGTCGCAAGGAAAACGACACCATGCATGGCAATCAGGCCGGCGATCCCGCCAAGGCCGGCGCCGCGATCGTCACCGCCGTCGAATCGAGCGAGCCGCCCGCATTCCTGCTGCTGGGGCCCGACGCGCTGGCCCTGTATCGCTACACCGCCGACACCCGCGGGAGCGAGATCGCGAAATGGGAACAGCTGTCCGGCAGTACCAACTTCGACTGAACTGCTGCCGGGGTGACCCGGAGCATGGGAACGGTTCAGAAGCGAATCAGACCGCGCAGATTCACACCGGCATGCATGTCGTCGTAGCCTTGGTTGATCTCCTCGAGGGTGTACTCGCGGGTGACGAGTTCGTCGAGCTTCAGCCGACCGGCGCGGTACAGGTCGAGCATGCGAGGGATGTCGTGCCGAGGATTCGATGACCCGAAAAGCGATCCGCGAACCTGCTTTTCGTACAACGTCAAATCGAACAGCGACATGTCGACGCAGGTGTCGGCCGGGTGCGGGATCGCGGTCATCACCACCCTGCCACGCTTGCCGATCAGGCTCAGCGCCTGCGCCACGTACGCACCCTCGGCCGAGTCGGTGCTGACCACACAGACATCGGCCATCTGGCCGCGCGTCAGGTCGGTGATCAGGGCTTGGGCCTCCTCGACCGTCGCCGCGGTGTGGGTGGCGCCGAACTCAAGGGAACGGCACCGTTTGTACTCGACTGGATCGAGCGCGACGATGACGCGTGCGCCCGCGATCCGTGCGCCCTGCACGGCGTTCATGCCGATCCCGCCCACACCCATGACCACCACGGTGTCGCCGTCTCGCGCTTCGCCGGTGCGCACCATGCTGCCGTAGCCGGTAGTGACTCCGCACCCGACCAGGGCGGCGGTGTCCAGCGCGGTGGACGGATCCACCTTGATCACCGAGGCCATCGGGACCACGGTGTATTCGGAGAACGTTCCCAGCACGCACATTTGGCCCAGCCCTTGACCTTTGGCGTGAAACCGGAAGGTGCCATCGAGTTGCGGTCCGGCGATGATGGCGGCGCCGAGGATGCACAGGTTGCTCATGCCGCGCGAGCACGGTTCGCAGCGACCGCAGGCCGGAATGAAACTCAGAACCACCGAGTCGCCCGCGGCGACCTCGGTGACGCCCGGGCCCACCTCGACGACGACACCGGCGCCCTCGTGCCCGCCCACTACCGGTAACTGCATCGGCATGTCGCCGGTGATCAGGTGGTCGTCGGAGTGACACAATCCGGCGGCGGCCACTTTGACCAGGACCTCGTTCTCCTTAGGGCGGTCGAGATCGACCTCTTCGACCTCCCACTTCTGGTGCAGCCCCCACAGCACCGCGGCTTTGGTTTTCATCGAATGTTCCTTACCGTCAGCGCTTCTCAGGCGTCCAGGTCGCCGGCAGGCTGTTGACACCGTTGATGAAGTTGGCCAGGGCGTAGTTGGGCTCCGGTGCCGAGATGTCGGGAATGCGCGTGTACACCTCGGTCAGCAACGCCTTGAGCATGGTGCGGGCCAGCGCTGCGCCGAGGCAGAAGTGCGGGCCGCCGCCACCGAAGGCGATGTGCGGGTTCGGGTTTCGCAGAATGTTGAATGTATGCGGGTCGTCGAAGACATCCTCGTCCCGGTTGCCCGAGTAGTACCACAGCACGACCTTGTCGCCGGCCTTGATATGCGAGTCGCGCACGGTGATGTCCTGGGTAGCGGTGCGGCGCATGTGCAGCAACGGCGATCCCCAGCGCAGCACCTCTTCGACGGCGGTGCCGACCCGGCCCTCGACGTCCTCGGCGAGCAGCGCGCGCTGGTCGGGGAACTTCGAGAGGGCGGCGATCGCGTGCGCCGAGGCGTGCCGCGTGGTGTCATTGGACGCGACACCCATCAACACGAAGAACGCCTTCAGTTCGTCGTCGGTCATCTTCTTGCCGTCGAACTCGGCCTGCACCATCCAGGTCATCAGGTCGTCACCGGGGTCGGCCCGCCGCTGGGGGATCAACACCGTGGCCACCTCATGCAGGTCCATCACGGCGCCCATGAACAGCTCCAATTCGCTCTGCTCGCCGCGGATGTTCGGGTCTGTCCAGCCCACCAGCCGCTGGGCGGCGGTGACGGCCTTGTCGCGCAGGTCCCCTTCGGGCAGCCCGAAAAAGCTGCCGAAGATCCGGCCGGGCAGTTTCACCGACACCAGTTGGACGAAGTCACCCTCGCCCAGGTGGGCCATCTCGCTGACCAGGTCGTGAGCGTGGCCGCGGATCCAGCCCTCGAGTCGGCGCACGTTCTTGGGCTTGAACGCCTCCGTCGTGATGCCGCGCAGCTGCGTGTGCCGCGGCGCGTCCATTGCGATGAACGACTGCGCGATTTCGACCGCTTCCGGGGCGAAGTCCTCCATCGTGATGCCCTGCGCGGAGGAGAAGATCTCCGGGTGGCGGCTGGCCATCCGGATGTCGTCCTGTTTGGTCAGCGACCAGAACCCCCTGGTGTTGAGCTCGGGAGGCAGCAGGTCCGATTCCGCCGGCCGGCTCCACGGCACCGGGTTCTCGGCGCGCAGCACTGCGAAGGCGGCGTCCCGCGCTTCCGGGGGTTTCGCCCAGAACGCGCGGGCGCTCAGGTCGATGTCCTTGTGGGTGGCGGCCGTTGTGGGTGCTGTCATCGGGGGGCCCTTTCTGGCGGTGTGCAGTGGTGCACGTCACCGCGGCATTGCACCCATGCTGGTCAGCGCAGTGGCGGCGCGGCACAGACGCGAGTGCCAATCACTGGCCTGCACGGGCCAGGCGCGGGAACCAGCGATCAGGCGATCGGTGCGCGGAAGGTGGCGACCAGGCCGCCGCCGTCGCGCGCGGCGAAGTCGACCCGGCCGCCCATTGCTTCGGCGATCTGCTGGACGATCCACAGGCCCAGCCCGGCGGTGCCGCGCTGCCCGCCGACGCTGACGTACTTGGTGGTGAGCTCGCCGAGGCTCTCGGCAGGAATCCCCGGCCCGCGGTCGGCCACCATGCAGACCAAGTCGTCGCCTTCCTGCGAGCACGTGACGTCGACCGGTTCACGTCGGCCGTGCCGGGCGGCGTTCTCCAGCAGGTTGGTCAGCACCCGGCGCAGCCCTTGAGCGTTCACCGCCACGCCCTCGACGTCGTCGCTGGCACTCAGCCGCAACCGCGGCGCCGCCAGGCCGACCGCGTCTGCGGCGGCGACAACGAGGTCGGCCACGTCAACACGGCGAACCCGACCCGACGAGAATGTCGGGCGCCGACTCAGCGCGACGTCGGACAACGCATCAAGCATGTCGGCCAGGTGCTGCACGTGCCGGGACACCAGCTGCAGGCTGGTGTCCCGGTCGGCCTGCGACATTGGCTGCTTCGAAGTCAGTGCCTCGGTCAGCGCCTCCAACGACGTGACGGGAGTGCGGAATTCGTGCACCAACACCTGCAGTCCATCCTGTTGCGACTGGTAAGACCGCAGCAGACGCGCCCGCAGGTCGCGTTCCTCTTCGGCGGCGGCGTGTTCGGCCTCCGCCTCGAACAGCGCCCTCAGCCGGGAGCGGTGTTCGCGTTCGGCGAGCGCGGACAGCCCCGCGGTGATGATCGCGACGAACAGCAAATAAAGCGCCGACCAGCCGGCCTGTAGCGCCGGAGCGGCGGTGACCGGAAGTCTAGGCGACGATGTCAGCGCCACAGGAATATAAGCGGCGCCCAAAAGGACTGCGACCAGCAAGGTTTCGCTGAAGGACAGCCGCGCCGCCGATGCGATGACCGCCAGCGCCAACACCGCGACCACCGGGCTGTAGACCCCTCCGCTCAGCGCGATGAGCGCCAGCGTGAATGCCGAGTCGAAGCCGGTGACCACCCACGAGTACCGAGTGCGCCGAACTTCCAGCTGCGGGTAGGCCATCACGACGGCCGCGTAGACCATCGCGGCGGCCAGAACGGCCACCGTGGTCGCGGTGTGCTGACGGACCCAGTGCGGTCCGATCGCCAGCAGCACACCGATCGAGATGACAACAGCGACCCGAACCGCGACGACGGTGCGGGCCAGCCCGTAGTCCTCGCCGTCGAAGTCCACCGTGGTCTTGAGCTGATCGAGCGGTCTCACCTGGCTGACCATAGGGTTGGGGCTAGCATCGCGGCAATGACCCGCTCGCCGTATGTCGTGGTGATCGTGGACGACCACGAGCTGTTCGCACAGGGCCTGGCCCTGCTGCTCAGCCGAGAGTGGGGCGAATTGTTCACCGTCGGCGGCCAGACGACGTACGTCGAGGAGGCCGCCGATCTGGTGGCCCGCTGCGATGCCGACGTCGCGATCATCGACCTGTCGATGCCCCCGCTGGGCGGGGTGGCCGCCATCCGGCACGTCAAGGCGCGCCACCCAAAGACCCGGATCCTGGCGCTGTCGGGGACGGACGATCTGAGGCTGGCCGAAGAGGCGTTGCGGGCCGGTGCCGACGGTTTCCTGCCCAAGACCGCACGCCCCGAAGCACTGGCCGGCCCGCTGTGGACGATCGCCGAGGGGCTGCGGGTCATCGATGGTTCGCTGCTCGACGCCCTGCTGAGCAATACCCGTAAGCCGCCGTCCGAGCTGCTGGACAATCTGTCCGCCCAGGACCTTCGGGTGTGGACGCTGTTGGCGACCGGTATGGAGACCGGCGACATCGCGCGCCGAATGGTGGTGTCGGAGCGCACCGCCAAACGCATGGTGGCCGCGTTGCTGCACAAGCTCGGGGTTAGCAACCGCATTGCCGCTGCCGCGTTGGCCGGACGCTACCGGTTGCTGGATGACATTGCCGAAACTGACCGGCTCAGTTGAGGATTCGAATCGCTTGTGTGGGACACATCGCGGCCGCCCGGAGCAAGCGGTCGCGCTCGGCTTCGGGCGGGTCCGGGTCGAGCACCACCACTTGTTCGGCACCGTCGGGAATGTCGAACACGTCGGGTGCGGCCAGCAGGCACTGCCCGTGTCCCTCACACAGGTCGTAGTCGACTGAGATGTGCATGAGCGCCAGTATCGGTGCCAGCCGCGCAGGGCGGACGGTCCGCACGCGCCAGATGTGGCCTGCCCGGGCCAGCTCGTCGAGGGCCTTTCAGCCCTACTTTGCATCGAGGCAAACGGCGTAGCATCTGCTCATTCTGGAGACCCCCAGCGTCCCTTCCTGAGTCGAGAACGCGATCATGACCACCACGCAAGCCCAGCCCGCCTCCTCCCTCGAAGCGCCCGCGGTTGCCGAACAGCGCAGACACGAAGTCGACGCGATCGTCGACGCGGCGGCCGAGGCGGCGCGGGCATTCCGCAAGCTCGACCAGCGGCAGGTCGACGCGATCGTCGAGGCGATGGTGCGCGCCGGGGTTCGCGCGGCGGCGGAACTGGCGAGTGTGGCGATCGAGGAGACTGGCTTCGGCGTTTTCGAGGACAAGGTCGTCAAGAACTATGTGGCCACCGAGTTCCTGCACGACTATCTGCGCGGCAAGAAATCGGTGGGAGTCATCGACGAGGACGTCGAGAACAACATCGTCCACGTGGCCGAACCGATCGGGGTCGTGCTGGCCATCACCCCGGTGACCAACCCGACCTCGACCGTGCTGTTCAAGGCAATCGTGGCCGCCAAGACCCGCAACGCCATTCTTTTCCGACCGTCACCATATGCGGTGCGCTCCTGCGAACGCAGCGTCGAGATCCTCCGCACGGCGGCCGAAGCGGCCGGGATGCCACCGGGCGCGCTGGTGGTCATCCCCGATGCCGCCCACGAGGTGACGCACTATCTGTTCAAACACGCAGGGGTTGACTTCATCTGGGTGACCGGCGGCCCGAAGATCGTCGCGCTGGCGAATTCGGCCGGAAAGCCCGGGCTCAGTGTCGGTCCCGGCAACGCGCCGATCTACATTCACAAGACGGCGGACCTCAAAGGCGCGGTCGTCGACATCCTGATCTCGAAAACTTTTGACTCGTCAGTCATCTGCCCGGCCGAGCAAACCTGTGTCATCGACGACGAGGTATACGACGAGGTGATGGCCGAGTTCGAGCGGATGGGTGCCCGGTTGCTCACCCCTGATGAGGCCGAGGCGGTGGCGGAGTTCGCGTTTGGCTGCGGTGACAAGATCTCGCTCGAGGCGGTCGGACAGAAGGCGTCGGAACTGGCCGCCCGGGCCGGCTTCAGCGTGTCACCGACGGTGAAGGTGCTGCTGGCGCCGCTACCGGCCGACCTGGACGAACTCGCCTCGCACCCGCTGGTGCAGGAGAAGCTGATGCCCGTGCTCGGGGTAGTGCGCGCGCGCGACGTCCAGCACGCCATCGACGTCGCCGTCCTGGTCACCGAGCACGGAGGATTAGGCCACACCTCGGCGATCTACGCCAACGACGACGACGTCATCGAGGCATACGGTCTGGCGGTTCGCACCGGCCGCATCCTGGTGAACGCGCCCACCGCGGTCGGCGCTCTCGGCGGGGTCTACAACAACCTGACCCCGACGTTCTCGTTGGGCTGCGGCACCTGGGGCGGGTCGAGCACGACGGAGAACGTCAACTACCGGCAGCTCCTGAATATCAAGACCGTCTCGCGGCGCCGCACCCCGCCGCAATGGTTCCGCGTGCCGTCCAACACCTACTTCAACGAGGGCGCACTCGACAACTTGCGCGAGCTCGACTGCGAAAGCGTCGTGGTGATCACCGATGCGCTGACCGAAGAGCGCGGCGTGGTCGATCTGCTGCGCGCCAGGTTGCGCACCAAGCACGTGCAGGTGTTCAGCGAAGTGACACCAGAGCCCGACGAGACGACTATCCGCCGCGGTGTCGCGCTGCTGCAGCGGGTGCAACCCGATCTGTTGATCGCCGTCGGCGGCGGCTCGGTGCTCGACGCCGGCAAGGCGATCCGGCTGTTCTACGAACACCCGGAGAAGGACCTCGACGAGTTGACGATGCCCTTCCTCGACCCCCGCAAGCGTGTGGCCGACTATCCGACCGACCGCCATCGCGTCCAATTAGTCGCTATCCCAACGACATCGGGCACCGGGTCGGAAGTTTCGCCAGCGGCGGTGTTGACGGTGCGCGGGAAGAAGGAGACACTCGTCGACTACAGCCTGGTGCCTGACCTCGCAATCGTCGACCCGGTCCTGACGTCGTCGATGCCGCAGAACCTGACCGCAGACACCGGCATCGACGCGCTGACCCACGCGCTGGAGGCGATCGTCTCGATCTTCGCTTCGCCTTACACCGACGCTCTGTGCGCCCAGGCAGTACGGCTGATCTTCGACGCCCTGCCCAGAGCGTACGAAGACCCCGAAGATCTCTCCGCGCGAACGGGCATGTCCAACGCGGCAACCCTTGCCGGGCTTGCATTCTCGAATGCATTCGTCGGGACGAATCACGCGCTTGCCCATGCCGTCGGCGCGAAATTCGGAATCGCGCATGGCCGGGCGAACGGAATTTTCCTGCCGCATGTGCTGCGCTACAACGCAAGTCTGCCAACCAAGTTCATGCCCGCGCCCGGATATTCGGCCTACGTGGCCCCAGCCAAGTACGCGCAGCTCGGCCAACTCGTCTTCGGTGGCCATGAGCCCGACGAAGCCCGCCGGCGGTTGTTCCAGGGGGTTGACGATCTGCTGGACCGACTGAACATGCCGCATTCCCTCAAGGAGTTCGGCGTCGCGGAGCAGGCATTCCAATCGGCGCTGCCGGCGTTGGCGATGACCGCGTTCGAGGATCTCAGCAACCGCACCAATCCGCGGATGCCGATGGTCAGCGAGATCACCACATTGCTTCGTCTCGGCTACTACGGCAATGGCGGCCTCGGGCAATCATCCGGCCCCGAAGAGCGCGACGGTCACCGCGACCCCCATTAGGGCCCGGCCGGCACGCCCTCTAGCGTCCGCACTGCGTGTTCCTTACACGGCGTCCAATCCGCTGCTTGAGACGGCCGATAGAGGACAGTGATGGCGTTCGCCCGCGATCGGAGAATAGCTTCGCCATCCAGGAGAAGGTTATTCTCCTGAATCGAGAGACGCATTACGATCCCTGGTAAGCGCACAACGATCGGAGCCTGACATCGACGCATGGATTGTCGACGCGGTACGCACGCCCCGCGGGCGGGGCCGCCCGGACGGCGGACTGCACAAAGTACATCCGCAGACGCTGTTCGCCACCTGCCTCACTGCGCTGGCCAAACGCACCGGCTTCGACCCGGCGAACGTCGATGACGTGATCGCCGGCAACGGCATCCTGTCCGGTGACCACGGCGACGACATCGCGCGCCTGTCCGTTCTGCTGGCCGGCTGGCCCGAGACCGTGCCGGGGATGACGCTGAACCGGTTCTGCGGATCGGGTCAGCAAGCCGTCACCGTCGCGGCGTCCTCGATCGCCGCGGGCGCCGACGATCTGATGATTGCCGGCGGAGTCGAATCGATGTCCCGCTGGGACGTCACGGCCGGAGTGCCGACGATCGACGGCAACAACGCGGACTTCCGTATGCTTTATCCGACGGTGCCGCAGGGTATTTCGGCTGATCTCATCGCGACGCTCGAGGGTTTCACCCGCGAGGTCGTCGACACGTACGCCGCACTTAGCCAGCATCGGGCGGCCGCCGCCATCGACGAGGGCAGATTCGATCGCTCGCTGGTCGAGGTGGCCACGCCCGACGGCACATTGACCCGGGACGAACACCCCCGCCCCGGGTCGTCGGCCGAGACGCTGGCGCGGCTGCGGCCGGCGTTCGCGGCGATGGGTGCGGCATGTGTCGACGGCGAACACCGCACCTTCGACGAGATCTGCCTTGAGCGCTATCCCGGGGTCGACCACATCGACCACGTCCATCACGCGGGCAATTCCTCCGGGGTGGTCGACGGCGCGGCGGCCGTGTTGCTCGCATCACCGAATTGGGCGCAGGCCAACGGTGTAGAGCCGCGCGCGCAAATCCGGGCCGCCGCCGCGATCGGCAGCGAGCCGATCATCATGCTCACCGCACCCGGTCCGGCGGCGCAGCGCTGCCTGGAGCGAGCCGGCATGACCGTCGCGGACATCGACCTGTGGGAGATCAACGAAGCCTTCGCCGCCGTGCCACTCAAGACGATCCGCGACCTCGACATCGATCCCGACCGGGTCAACGTCAACGGGGGCGCGATCGCCCTGGGCCACCCGATCGGTGCCACCGGCGCGATGCTGATCGGAACCATCCTCGATGAGCTCGAACGCCGCGACCTGATAACCGGACTGGTGACCATGTGCACCGGTGGCGGCATGGGCACCGCGACGATCATCGAGCGGGTGTGACCATGCCGAGCACGCTTGACCTCGACCGGCCGCGTGACGGCGTCGTCATCCTGCGCCTGAACCGTCCCGAGCGGCTCAACGCGATCAACGCGGTTATGCAAACCGAATTGATCCAGGTACTGGATGAGTTAGCCGACGACGGCTCGGCGCGCGCCGTCGTTCTCACGGGCACCGGTCGGGGCTTTTGCGCCGGAATCGACATGCGCGACTTCGGGCCCGGCATGCTCGAGGCCACCGCGCCCGCACTGGACCGGATGCGGTTTCAGGAGAGGATGGCCGCACTGGCCGAGGCTCTCCGCGCGTTGCCCGTGCCCGTCATCGCCGCCGTCAACGGCCCGTGCGTCGGCGCGGGATTCGCGCTGTGCCTTGCCTCCGACATCCGTATCTGTTCGACGGCAGCATCATTCGGTAATGCCGCGATCCTGCTCGGGTTGTCGGGCGCCGAGATGGGCATGAGCTATCACCTCCCCCGCATCGTCGGGACCAGCGTCGCCGCCGACTGGATGCTCACCGGCCGCACGGTGTCGGCGGCCGAGGCCGATCGGCGCGGTCTGATCAGCGAGCTCGTCGAGCCGGATCGGCTGACCGGCCGTGCGCTCGAGTTGGCGTCGCTGATCGCAGACCTTTCGCCGCTGGGCGTGCAGCTGACCAAGCGCGCGCTGCAGGTCAACACCGACGCGGCGAATCTCTCCTCGGCGCTGGAATTGGAGAACCGCAATCAGGTGATCTCGCACGCCACCGAGGAAGCGGCCGCGCGCCGGCAGAAGTGGTCGAAGTGAGCGGTCCGCTGAGCGGAGTCCGCATCGTGATGATGGGCGGCCTCGGGCCGGCCCCATTCTGCGGGATGTTGTTGGGAGACTTGGGTGCAGACGTCGTCCGAGTCGACCCCGTTGCGGGCGTGGACGGTCCACTCCCCATTGACTACACGGTCCGCCGCAGCCAGCGGTCCCTCGCCGCCGACGTGAAGGATCCCCGCGGCAGGGATCTGGTGCACCGGCTGGTCGCCGATGTCGACGCCTTCGTCGACGTGTACCGCCCGGGTGTGGCAGAGCGGCTGGGCATCGGCCCGGATGCGCTACGAATCCAGAATCCGCGTCTGGTGTACGCCCGCATGACCGGCTATGGGCAGGACGGACCGCTGGCCGGCCATGCCGGCCACGACATCAACTACCTCGCGCTTGCCGGCGCCCTGCACGGCATCGGCACCGCCGAATCACCGATTCCGCCACTCAATTTGGTCGGTGACTACGGCGGCGGCGGAATGCTTCTCGCCGTGGGCCTGCTCAGCGCGATTCTCGAGGCCCGCGACTCGGGTGAAGGTCAGGTGCTCGACGTCGCCATGGTCGACGGTGTCGCCACCCTGCTGGCCCCCTACTTCGGGATGGTGCCGGCCGGCACCTGGCGCGACCGCCGCCAGGACAACCTGCTCGACGGTGCCGCGCACTTCTACGGCGCGTACGCCACCGCGGACGGACACCACATCGCCGTCGGCGCAATGGAACCCAAGTTTTACGCCGAACTCTGCGATCGCCTTGGCGTCGACATTCCCCAGGACAGCGACAAGCCGGCCGCCTGGGCCGCGCACCGCGCGGCGCTGGCCGCACGCTTCGCCACAAAGTCTCGCGACGATTGGGAACGACTCCTCGACTCCCCAGGATGCTGCGCAACACCGGTACTTTCACTGTCGGAGGCACCGCGGCATCCGCACCTGGTCGCGCGGGACACCTTCATCGAGGTGGACGGGATCACCCAGCCCGCGCCGGCGCCGCGCTTCTCACGCACCCGGCCCGGCGCGCCCTCGCAGCCGTCGTTGCCGGGCGATCACACGCACGCCCTGCTGCGCGAGATGGGATTCGATGAGCACGCCGTCACCGAACTCGTCGACGCCGGCGTGGTGGCGCAAAGCAACTCGCACTGACGAACGAAGGGGACGAAAGATGTCGTGGGATTTCTCCACTGATCCACAGTGGGCGCAACAACTCGAATGGGTCGAGGATTTCGTTCGTACCGAGTGCGAGCCCATCGACCTGATCGTCAAGGAGTCGCACGATCTGGGCGATCCAGTGCGCCAAGCGTTGATCCCACCACTGCAGGAGATCGTGAAGGACCGCGGACTCTGGGCCACTCACCTCGGTCCGCATCTGGGTGGCCCGGGCTACGGTCAGGTGAAACTGGCCCTGCTCAACGAAATTCTGGGCCGCTCGGAGTGCGCGCCGATCGTGTTCGGTTCGCAGGCACCCGATTCCGGCAACAGCGAGATCCTCGCACACTACGGGACGCCCGAACTCAAGGCGCGCTACCTCGAACCGCTGCTGGACAACCGGATAGTGTCCTGCTTCTCGATGACCGAACCGCAAGGCGGAGCGGACCCGAAGGTGTTCACCACGTCCGCGGTGCCCGACGGCGATCACTGGATCATCAACGGGGAGAAGTGGTTCTCGTCGTTTGCTTCGATGGCGTCGGTCATCATCGTGATGGCAATGACGGACCCCGACGCACCTCCCTACCAGCGCTACTCGATGTTCGTCGTCCCCGGCGACGCACCCGGCATCAACGTGATGCGCGACGTCGGACTGGGCTATCAGCCCCTGGGCGGCGGGCGCGAAGGCTACGTCCGCTACGAGAACGTGCGGGTGCCGGCCGATCACATGCTGGGCCCCCGCGGCGGGGCTTTCGTCGTGGCGCAAACCCGGCTCGGCGGCGGGCGTATTCATCACGCGATGCGCACGGTCGGCTTGGTCCGACGGATCTTCGACATGATCTGTGAGCGGGCCGTTTCGCGCTACACCCAGGGCGAGGCGCTCTCCAACAAGCAACTGGTGCAGGAGATGGTCGCCGACTCGTGGATGGAGATCGAAGCGTTTCGGTTGCTGACTCTTCAAACCGCTTGGAAGATCGACCAATTCAACGACTACAGGGCGGTGCGCGCCGACATTTCCGCGGTCAAGGCGATGATGCAGAAGGTGCTGCATGACGTGTCGGCGCGAGCCCTGCAGCTACACGGTTCGTTGGGCACCACGCATGAGATGCCGTTCGTGCAATATCTGGTGGAGTCTTTCGTGCTCGGGCTTGCCGACGGTCCGACCGAAGTGCACAAGGTGACGTTGGCTCGCCTGTTGCTCAAAGACCGTGAGCCCGCGCCCGATCTGTTTCCCTCCGAGCACCTGCTGCGACTGCGTGCGGCCGCCGAGGCCAAGTTCGCCGACAAGCTGGCCGGCATCCCGCGCGGCTAGCCCGGTGGTTAAACGGCTTTGGTGACGCCAACGTAGGACAGCACCACGTCGGATTGGTCAGTCACCCGGGTCAACGTGGCGTAGGAACGGATGAACGATTGGCCCACACAACCGTCGATCCTGACGTGGAAGTTGGCGATCATGATCCACGGGTGGGGGCCCTTGAATTGCTTCTTCGCCACCGGCACCACGACCACGAAGCCGGGCTTGAGCCCCACGTTGATCGACCCGTTCACCGGTACGGTGATGAACGGCAGAAGAGGCGGCAACGCGCCGGTGGCGTCAAACGTCGGGCTGAGACCGGGGGCGATGCCCATGTTGCCGCCGAGGTCGACGCCGTTGGACGTGCTCATGTCGATGCCACAGCCGATCTCGTAACCCGCCTCGAGAATGCCTTGCGGCTGTCCCGGCCCGCTCAGGTCACCGACAAATGTTCCGGTCGCGATGTACTCGCGGGACGAGACCGCGGTCGTCAACGGCGCGATCGGAGTCTGAGCCTCGTCCTTCGCGCCAAGGCCCAATCGCCAGCCATCCGGGGTATTGACGATTTCGGGAGGATTCGAGGGCACCAGCCCGTCATTCGGTGGCGTAGCGGCACCAGCGGGCTGAACGTCGGGATCGGCGGCCGTTGACGGCGCCATGGTCAGCGTCATCACAAAGCACATCGTGACGACCGCAGCGTTGCGGACGACCCCGGCTATTGTCCCCACGGACGAAACCGTAAGTACCGCGCCGTGCGCATAGCGGCATTTGCTGGTCGCCCCGGCAAAGTCGTTGCGCGTTCGTAACTGATACGCGATGTGGCTGCGGCACGCTGACATTGCCCCATGTGGCCAGGCGCGCCGCTAGAATTGCGGGAGTGGCACACCGCAACGATCAGAGAGGGCGGCGATGAAAGCTCGTTCATACGCTCGCGGACTGGTCGCCGGTGCGGTCAGCGTCCTGGCCTTGTGGGGCGGCACCGGGCTGGCGCGGGCGGACGATACCGATCCCGACCCCGAGCCGCCGATGCTCCCAGAGATCGGCCAATTCAACACGGTCGACGCTCCATCGTTCTTTACGAACCCCGCCAACCGAGGCATCCCACTGGAGAAAAACTGGGACGGCGTCGGAAACTATTGCCAGAACATCTTTATCAAGTGCCGCTAACGCAGGCCTAGTCCACCATTGAGCGCGCCCGCGCCAGCAGTCGCGGCAGCGTCGGCGCCATGGCTTCTAATTCTTCGCGCGGTGCACTCTTTCGGCGGTTGTGCTTGACGATCAGGGACCACGTCGCTGCCGACTTGAAACACGCCAGCGCGCTGAACCACGCCAGGTCCGCGACCTCGCACCCCAGCTCGTCCTGGTAGATCTCGGCGAGCTCGTCGATCGGCGGTGCGATACCCGCCGGGTCCGGAACACGTTGATAGGTGTCAGGGTCGCAGTTGATCAGAAACCAGCCCGCATCGATTCGCGGATCACCGACCGACCAGATCTCCCAATCGATTACCGCGTTGATGCTTGCCCCGGCGGCCATCAGGTTGCCCAGCCGGAAGTCACCGTGCACCACGCTGGGCCCGATAGTGGTTGGCGCGCAGCGCAACAGCGAGTCACGCACACCCGGCCAGTCGGGGACAAGCGCCGCATCGACCGTCTGCAACGTGTGACACCAGCGCTCGACTTCTGCGACCGGATCGATGAGGGGTTCCCCGCCCAGCCCGAGGTCACTTGGCGACAGCCGGTGCAGTGCGGCCATCGCCCGGCACGCGTTGCGGTAGCGCTCGACCACCTCGGGTGCCGGCGGGCAGCCGTCGAACAGCGGCTCGACGCAGTCGCCTTCGATGTGCGACATCACGAACAGCGGAGGGGCCAGCGGTGGATCTCCCGGGTCCTCCCACAGCACCTCGGGGACCGGAACCCGTGTCCCGGCAAGCGCTTTGAGGATACGGGCCTGCCGCAGCACATCCCGGTGCGCGATCGGCTCAACGCCCGGCGGGGCGAGCTTGATCACCACTGGCCTGCCGGATCGCGCGCCGCGAAAGGTGAAGCTGGACGCGCCGCCGGCCAGCGCCGTGACGTCGGTGACGTCCGCAGCCGCGAGCCGGTGTCTCAGCTCGTCGAGGTCGACCTCGACCATCAGCCGGCGGGTTGAAACCAGCCGACCTCGGCGAGGAAGGACTGGGTATGCGCGATGCGACCGGTCAGGGTTTTCGGATCCCCCGTGCACAGCCGATAAGCCGTCTCGGTGATCAGCTCGATGTCCTCGGTGTCGGTCTTGGCCAGGTCGAGGGTGCCCGCCCCCGGCGTCGCCACGGGATTGGACGGAGCGGCGGCGTTGACGGCGATGCCGTCGTCGTACAGTTCCGCGGCAAGGCTTTTCGTCAGCCGGTTGAGCGCCGCCTTGGCTGTCCCGTAAATCCCGAAGCCCGCGGTTCGGTCGAATTCGGAGAACGGCGGGCCGGGCGGTAAGTCGCCACCGACCGAGGTCAGGTTCAGAATCCAGCCCCGCCCGCGTTCGCGCATCGCGGGAATTGCCAACTGGCACAGGTGCAACGGGCCAAGGACATGCATCTCCATCATCAGCCGGGCGCGCCGCTCGGGAAACCCGTCGAGGGGTCGCAGGAAGGTGACCGCGGCGTTGTTCACCAGGATGTCCGGGGCACCGACGGCAGCCACCACCTCACCGAACAGCCGCTCGCGTTCCTCTGGTTGGGACAGATCTGCCTGGACGGCGACGGCTTGGCCGCCGGCCGCGACGATCTCGTCGGCGGTCTCGCGCAGCGACCCGTGGTATTTGGGGTCGGGGTCCATCGTGCGGGCGGTCAGCGCGACCGTGGCGCCCCGCGCGGCAAGCCGTGTGGCGATCGCCTTGCCCAATCCGCGGCTGCTGCCGGTGACCAGGGCCACCATCCCGTCGCATCGTTGGCTGGCGTTCATCGTCGACCTCCTCGGGACGGTCCGGCAAACGGAAATGGCTTCTCCAAAGTAGAGAATGCCATTATCACTGATCGATGCGAAGTATGGGCACGGCCCCCGGCATCGTGGCTCAAATCGTGGGAATCACGTCGTTTTAGCCACTCACCGGATGGCGGCCGCGACCCTAACGTTCTGGCTATGCAAGTCATTTCAACTCTCCCCGACACCCCCATCGCGCAGGCCGCCATCCGGTTGGCGCAGTCGACCGAGTCGCCGTCAGTGTTCAACCACAGCGTGCGCAGTTACCTGTTCGGTGAACTGGTCGCCGCACGCGAGGGAATGCGCCCTCGCGCGGACTACGACGCGGACGCCCTGTTTTTGGGATGCGTCCTCCACGACCTCGGCGCCGGCTCCGCGGCGCCCGGCAAGGAGCGGTTCGAAGTCGAGGGTGCCGACCTCGCGGCAGCGCTGCTGACCGAACACGGCTGCGAGCGCACGCTGGTGGACGGCGTGTGGGAAGCCATCGCCTTGCACACCTCGATGGGCATCGCCGACCGGCGGGGCGCGCTGTGCCACCTTGTGCGCAGCGGTGTGGGTGTGGATTTCGGCCGCAACGCCGAATTCATCGACGAGGAAGCCGCCGCCACGATCCACGCCCGCTTTCCGCGGCTAGCGATGGCGCGCACGCTGATGGACGCGATCGTCGCGCAAGCAGAGCGCAACCCGGAGGCGGCGCCGCCCTACACATTTCCCAGCCAGGTGCTGCGCGAGCGGCAGACCGACGGCATCACCCTGCTGGAACTCGCGGCATCGCATGGCCGGTGGGGCAACTGATCCGATCAGAGTTGACGCCAGGAGTCGATCGAATAGCGACCCCCGCCGACGAAGACCAACAGAAAAAAGGCAAAGCAGAACAGTATTGCCAGACTTCCGCCGTTGCCGGCCGGTGGATCACCGATCGGCCACAGCGACCGTGGCTGATGCATCCAGAAGTAGGCGACGGCCATTTCGCCCGAGGCGATGAACCCGGCTGCGCGAGTGAACAACCCGGACGCGATCAGAAGTCCAGCAACGAATTCGATGAGCCCCGCGTACCAGGCCGGCCAGGCTCCGGGATCCACGTGATGGGCTGGACGGACCGGCCATCCGAACACGATCATCGAGCCGTACCCAGCGAAGAGGAAACCGTAGACCAACCGGAACGGGCTCACCGCGGCCGGCGCGTAGCGAGCGAGGCGGCGATCCGAATTTGTCGTCACGGGACCACGTTAAGGCCGCCGTCCAAACAGGTGGTGTAGACACATCCGTATGCACGCAGGCGCACTGACGTACCTGCTCTTGTTCGGCGCGATCATCGCGGAAGTGGTGTCGACCAGCCTGCTCAAGAGCACCGAAGGCTTCACTCGACTGTGGCCCACCGTGATCTGTCTGGTCGGCTACGGCGCCGCCTTCGCGCTGCTGGCGTGGTCGATCCAGCGCGGTATGCAAACAGACGTCGCCTATGCGTTGTGGTCGGCGATTGGCACGGCGGCCATCGTGCTGATCGCGGTGTTGTTTCTGGGCTCCCCGATCTCCGTGGCGAAGGTCGTCGGCGTCGGGCTGATCATCGTCGGCGTGGTCACGTTGAACCTGTCCGGCGCCCATTGACCGCGACGACGACTTCCGTCCAGGCGAGCAGGCGCTGCCACAGCCGGCGCCGGCTCGATGCCATGTTGTGGCAGTGCGCGCTGTCGGCCGACACCAACGTGGTGATGTCGGGGCTATTGCAATACAGCGCGGCCTCGGCGCGCGGGTTTGGCGAGACGTCCACCACCCCGTAGCCAAGGAGCACCGGGACGTCGATCAGCGCGGCGTGCTCGGCGACGACGCCGGGGATCATGGCCATGCCGAATATCCGCGGTACCACCGATTTCGCGGTCACGCGGTCGGCTTGCACAACATCGACGGGAACGTCGTCGAGGTGAAACCAACTCTGCAAATGCTCGCGGGGACCTTCGAAATACGCTTCGGGAAGAGCCGAGAGGATCTCCAGCGCAAGCTCGGCGCGGCCGTCCGCGGTGGCCGAACGGGCAATGAACGCCGGATCCAGGTTCAGCGGTGCGACATGCTGATTGGTGCATCCGAAAATCGCCAGGCCCGCGTAGCTGGGGAACAGCGCTTGCTGGGTGATCGCCAGGTAGCCGCCCAGCGAATGCGCGACGGCGATGGGCGGCGCGTGGTTGCCGGTCGCGGCGGGTAGCGCGGCGACCGCGTCGGCGAGCGCGGCGGCGATATCTGTGAAGTCGAAATCACGTGCGGGCCTTGAGCTTTCGCCGGTGCCCAACGGGTCGACGGTCAGCACCGCATAGCCGTTCTCGGTGGCGAATTCGGCGAAGCTGTATCCGCAGTGGCCGGCGATGTTGAGATCCCAGTATTCGCGGCTGTAGGTGCCACCCGGCAGGCAGACGAGCAGCGCGGGGGCCGCAATGTCGTTGCGCGCCGGGTAGTACGTCGCGGCCAGCGCGGCCTGCTCGCCGACCACCTCGCTGACGTCGAAACGCATCGGCGTTCGGACATGGGCGGAAGCCATGGAGCAGACCCTAACGCGCGCGTCCACACATCCGGACCAGGACTTCAAGAATTCGCAGAGGTCGGGAGCGGTTCAGCAACAAGACCAACGGCGTGACGCCGCGCCGTTTCCTGGCGCTGGCCAACCCCGGGCTGCGCGAGCTGCTGGACCGCACCATCGGCGAGGGCTGGCTGACCGACCTGGGGCGGCTGCGCGGGCTCGAGCCGTTCATCGACGACTCCTCGTTCCGGGCGCAGTGGCGCGATATCAAGCGCAGCAACAAGGCGCGTCTCGCGACCTACCTGCGCTCGGCGGCCGGTGTCGAGTTGAATCCCGAATGGATGTTCGACGTCCAGGTCAAGCGCATCCACGAGTACAAGCGCCAGCATCTCAACTTGCTGCACATCGTCGCGCTGTACTACCGGCTCAAGCAGAACCCCGGGCTCTCAATTCCGCTGCGGGCCTTCATCTTTGGCGGTAAGGCAGCTCCGGGCTACTTCTTGGCCAAGCGAATCATCAAGCTGATCAACGCCGTTGGGGAGACGATCAACGGTGACCCGGAGGTCAGCAAGTTCCTGAAGGTCGCGTTCATACCGAACTTCAACGTGCAGAATGCGCACCTGATCTATCCGGCCGCGAATGTATCCGAGCAGATCTCCACCGCCGGTACGGAAGCATCAGGCACCGGGAACATGAAGTTCATGATCAATGGCGCCCTCACTGTCGGCACCCTCGACGGGGCTAACGTCGAGATTCGCGAAGAGGCCGGGGCGGAGAACTTCATCCTGTTCGGCCTGACGGTCGACGAGGTCGAGGCCCTCAAGGCGAGCGGTTACCGCCCGGCGGACTACATCGACAGCAACGACGAGCTGCGCGCGGTGCTGGATCTGATTGCGGGCGGGACGTTCTCACACGGGGACACCGAGGTGTTCCGGCCGCTGGTGGACAATCTTCGCCACGACGACCCGTTCCTGGTGTGCGCGGACTACGCCTCCTACGTGGAATGCCAAGCGCGCGTCAGTGCCGCGTGGCAGGACGGGGAGTCGTGGACCAAGATGTCGATCCTGAACACCGCGCGCAGCGGCAAGTTCTCGTCGGATCGCGCCATCGCGGAGTACTGCGACGACATCTGGAAGGTCCGGCCGCTGACGGTGAAGATCTGAGCCGTTCGGCTTCGGTGCCCGCGTGGGCGTCTAAGCTCTCGGCATGCCGATTCTTGGAGACGCGACTACCGTCACAGCGCGACTGACGAAGTCGGCGTCCAATGCATTGCGGATCCAACTCGCCACTCCAGACGGCAATGAACTGGCACGCGCCCAGCAAAAGGGCGGCGCGGGCGTGCTGTTCGGATTCAAGAACGGCGGCAAAAGCGACTACATCCTGTCCGGCGCCGCGGGCGACGAGCTCCGGATCGCGGTAGCAGGAACAACGACCATCACCAGACAGAACTCACTCGTGGGCAGAATTGTGCCGGCCGATGGCGCGGCGAGGTTAGAAGACGGCGGCGGAACCGTTTTGGCAGTGGTTGAGCCGCACTCCGGCTTCAAGGCCGATCGCGCCTGGCATCACCGGATCCTGTCCCCCGCCGGTGACGAACTCGGTGTCCTCACGTTGATAACGGTGCACACCGGCTGGCACGATATCGACTCCGAGGCCATGCAATTGCTGTTCGACTACAACGTCAACACCCAGAAAACACCGTCGGCGGGTGCACTCCTGAAGCTCCGCGCGCCGGTCGCCCCGGAATTCGGCGACGTCATGGCCGCGGCGTGCGTTGACTTCTCGGTGTTGCCCCGCGGATACGTCGCGTAAGGCACGACATGCGGGTCTGGTGAGCACTGTGCGGGACTAGCTGGTCTCTTTCGTGATGAAGACGCTGATGTAACCCATCGGGATGCCCGTGCGGGTGGCGATGCATTCGCGCGCCACCAACTCGATCGTGGAGCGGCGGCCGGTGCGGGCCATCGCAGCGATCTCGGGAATCTGGACGAGCCACCCATCGGTCTCGCGAGTGACTTCGATGTCGAAGCACTGACCGATCTTCGGGAAGGTCACACGTTGAGCGCTGCGCGGCGATTGTGCCCGTCGCAGAGTGGGCTGAATAAGCATCTGCTTTTCCTGAGTCGACAATGAGCCGCGGGCAAGAATAATGCGAGTCGGGGCAAAACACCTAATCGGCCCGCAGACTCCGTGCCTCGGCCGTGATCTCACCGTTGTGTGATCGTGTCAGTGATAGCCCGGCAGATCCGGCACGCCGCTGGCGGTCAGCCAGCCACCGCCGTCGACCACCAGCACTGCTCCCGTCACATAGGACGCGGCATCGCTGGCCAGGAACAGCACCGTCTCGGCGACCTCGGTGGTGGAGCCGGGACGTCGCAGCGGATTCTGGATCGCCCGGTGCTGGTCGTCGCCGGCGATTCTCCTGACCCCCTCGGTTCCCGACATCGCGCCGGGGGCAACGACATTGACCCGAACACCGTCGGGCCCCCATTCGATCGCACAGGCGCGGCTGAACGCGTCAACGCCGGCCTTGGCCGAAACGACGTGCGCTTGCAGGGCCATGCCGCGGTACTGGATCGCGGCGCTGATGTTGACCACGGCGCCGCCGTGATCGCGCAGCCAGAGGTCGTACGCCGCTTTCGATACGTTGAACGTTCCCACCAGGTCGATGTCGACCACCGCTTTGAATCCGTTAAGGCTGAGTTCACCGATCGGCACCGGGAAGTTTCCGGCGGCATTGTTGATGACGACGTCGAGTCGACCGAAGGTGGCCAACACCTCCTTGACCACGGCAGTGACCTCGTCGCTACGACGAACGTCGCATACGCCGTAGACGGCCTCAATGCCCTGTTCCCGCAACGCCGCAACCGCGGCTTGGAGGTTGGGTTCTTTTCGGCTGCAGATGGCCACGCGCGCGCCGTGACCGCCCAACACCCGCGCGATCTCCAGACCGAGTCCTGTCGCCCCACCGGTGACCAGCGCGACCTTCCCTTGCAACAGATCGGCCCGGAATGGGCTCGGGCGCAAGGTCATTGGGATTCCAGTTCAGAAATAAGGTCGGCGAGGGCCAGGATCCGCTGAGCGTCGCGTACATGCAGGCTTTCGATCATGCGGCCATCGACGGTGATGACGCTGTTTCCCCCGGCCTGGGCTTCCTCGTAAGCCGAGACGATCTTGCGAGCGTCGGCCAACTCCTTTTCCGAGGGGCCGAACAGCTCGTTCGCCGGAGCCACCTGGGACGGATGGATCAGAGTCTTGCCGTCGAAACCCATCTCGCGGCCTTGCTGAGCCTCGGCCCGGAAGCCGGCCTCGTCGTCGATCGAGTTGAACACCCCGTCCAAGATGGCTTTTCCCGCTGCCCTCGCACCCAACACCGCAAGCGACAACGCGGGCACGACCGGCGCACGCCCGGGTACGTGCAGGCCATGCAGATCGTTCACCAGGTCGTTGGTGCCGACCACCAGCACGGTCAACCGATCGCTGGCCGACGCGATCTCCTCCGCCCGCAATATGGCCCGCGGCGTCTCGATCATCGCCCACAGCTGCAGCGACTTCCTCGCATCGAGCGCGTCGAGCGCGTCGGCCAGCGCTTGGACCTCTTTCGCCGTCTCGACCTTCGGCACGAGCACCCCGTCGGCGGCCGAACCGGCCACGGCGGTCAGATCGTCGTCATGCCAGTCGGCGCCCGCGCCGTTGACGCGCACCACAATCTCGCGAGGCCGATAGCCCTCCGACGAGACCGCGTCGCACACCCTCGTTCTGGAATCGGCTTTGGCGTCGGGGCCAACCGCATCCTCGAGGTCGAATATCAACACATCGGCCGGTAGCGATTTCCCCTTCTCGAGTGCTCGATCTTTATTGCCGGGGAGGTAGAGAGCGGATCGGCGCGGGCGCGGCGTCGGTGCCATAGGGCCAGCGTAGAGCTTCGGCCTCGCCCACCCGGATAGTGGTGGCGGCCCGCGTTGCGGAATCGCCACGATTTTGTCGCACAATTCGGGTCATTTCGGGGGCGCGTTAAATAGGTTCGTGGCAACTGGGGGCGCGAGGTTTATGCTGATATTCGCGGCATAATGCTCACCATGGTGGCGATCGCAACGATCGCCTACATCGCGCTGTATGACCACGCATCACCCAACTTCAGGCTGTACGTGCCACTGTGCGTGGCCGCCTTGGTGGGATTGGTCATCCGCGACATGGTGAGCTCCCACAAGCCCCGGAGGCACTAAGCGCGATAAGGCGAAATGCGCCTAGACGGTAGGTGCTTTGGCGGCGATAGCCGAACCCGCCGACAACGGGAAGTTTTGCAGCGCCGCCAGCGTTGACCACTCCGTGACCGTAACGGGCTTTCACGAGGGTGAGGTAGCAACCCAACGCCGAGCGGGCGTCGAAGCTGCCGCAAAACGGCTGGAGAACATGCTCGGCGCGAACCGCTTATCTGCGGGCGCTGCGCAATTCCTGACAAAGCAGCGGTTTGCCGCGTTGACCGGACGTGACCGCGAGGGGGTGCTGTGGATCTCCCCGCTGTCGGGACAGCCGGGGTTCCTGCGCGGCGCCGACGACATGTTGCGGATTGCGGCCTTTCCGCGCGAAGGTGATCCTCTACACGGGATTTCCGTCGGCCAACAGATCGGGTTGATCGCTATCGAGTTCGCCGCCCGGCGCAGAATGCGCATCAACGGCAGCCTCACCGAGAGCGACAACGCGGGCCTGACGGTGCGCGTCGACCAGGCATACGGCAACTGCCCCCAGTACATCCACCGGCGCGACATCAATGTCCCCGCGGTCGCCACGCCCTCGGAAAACTCAAGACATGCAACATCTTTGAGTGCGGACGATCAGGCGATGATCGAAGCCGCGGACACGTTCTTCCTGGGAACCACGCATCCCACCCGGGGCAGCGACGCGTCGCATCGCGGGGGTCCGGCCGGATTTGTCCGGGTCGACTCCCCCGGACGGCTCTGGTGGCCGGATTACCCGGGTAACAACATGTTCAACAGTTTTGGCAACCTGGCGGTCGACGACGAGGCTGCGCTGTTGTTCGTCGACTTCGTTACCGGCGCAAGCCTTCAGGTGTCCGGTACCGCGCGGGTGGAGTGGACCAGCCCCGGCGCGGACGGTGACGACGGTGGTGTCGGGCGCCGCGTCGCATTCTCAGTCGGTTCTTCCGTCGCGCTAGGAGATCTGCGCCGCTGAGTGGCCAGCCAGCCGCCGAGTCGAGGAAAAGAATTTCAAATTCGGCTGCGCGTCGGACACAGCTAGGACGAACGGCCCGCCGCGCGCCCCAGCCCGCAAACTTAGAATCTCGGCCCGACCTATGGTCGGAGCGAATTCCCCGGCTGCTGTTGATCATCCCGGTATTCCTCACCGGCTACGACTGGACCCGCTGGCTGACGATCGTGGCGTTCGACGTGGGGGTGGTGTTCATCCTCTTCGCGGCACGTAGGCCGGAGATCGAGCAGGAACCCACGCCAAGGGTGTTGCGGGTGTTCACTTCTCTGGTCATCGCGCTCGCGCTGATCCCGATGGGAATCGTCCCGGGATTCGGCGGACCGCTGATGGTCTAACCGTCGCTACCGTGCCGGCGGGATGCGATCCCCCTGCGCCGAGGTGCCCGGGTGGCGGATCGTGTCGTGCCCGACCTTGCGATTGCGCATGGGTTCGCGCGCCGATTTCTGGCGTCCGAGCTGCCGGATCAACTCATGCTTGGCTTCGTGAAGGGCGCGCGTGATGTCGCGGTTGTCGGCGACGACCACGAGCGGCGGGAGACCAGGCAAGGTCGTCCGCAACGTCACGCGCTGCTCTTGGCGGCCACGGTCCTGCAACGAGACTTCCAGGCTGACGTCCGACGGGTCCCACCGGCCCATGTGCGGCCGAAGCGTAGCCAACGCCTCCAGCACGTGCGGACGTTCCTTGGCGACGAACCCCACACCCACGTGCAGAACGTACTCGCCGAGCGGATTATGCGTTCTGTCGCTGGAGCTTCTCATCGTGCTGATGGTGACCTCATCTCGGGCTATCTGGTTTCTGAACCATCGTGGCCAGCAGCTGCGCAAGTGGCGCAGTGGCGATGCCGATGGCGCCGTCGGCAATCCCGTAAGGGATCACCAGGGTGTCGGCGTGAACGAGCGCGCCGCAGGAGTAGACAACGTTGGGCACGTAGCCGTTTTGTTCGTCATGGGCGGGGCTGAGTAGTGGGCTTCGTAGCCGCCCGAGCACCCGGGTCGGATCGTCGAGGTCAAGCAGAATCGCGCCGATGCTATACGTGCGCATGGGGCCGACGCCGTGGGTGAGCACCAGCCACCCTGCGTCGGTTTCGATTGGCGGGCCGCAATTTCCGAGTTGCAGCGCTTCCCATGCCTCGGCCGGTTGCTGGCAGGGCGACGCGCTCGTCCAGACCGCAAGATGGTCGGCGAAGGCGACGGTGTTGGACTCGCGGTCCGATCGCGACATGGCGGCGTAGCGACCGTGTATTCGCCGGGGGAATAAGGCCAGACCCTTGTTGGCCGCGGCCTTCCCGACGAGCGGCGCGGACGTGAAGGACTGAAAGTCCTCGGTCTTGAGCAGTTGCTGGCTGATGTGGGATCCGCTGTAGGCCGTGTAGGTGGCGTAGTAGGTGACCGAGCCGTCGTCGTCGACGAAGCGGACGAAGCGGGCGTCCTCCATGCCGGCCTGCTCGGCCTCCATCGACGGCCACAGCACGCGCTCGGAAACCGGTACCTCGCTGAGGAATTCGACGGCATAGCACCGCGCGGCGATGGCGCGGATCAGGGCGACCGTGCGCTCCCCGTGCCCGCGCGTGCTCAGGTGGGCCCGGAGATTGTCGAGTCGCGCGTCGAGGTCGGATCGCGTGAAGCCGTCGCCGAGCCCCTCTAGCACGTAGTTCGCGGCCTCGCCGGCATCGCCGACGCAGTCGAGTTCGCCGCGGAACACCGCGGCCTCGAGCAGCGCGCCCGATACGCTTCCGGTAGTGGCGAAGAGCGCCGGCTCGTCGATCGTGGCCCGGCCCGCGGCGTCGACGACACCGGTGCGGAACCCGATGGACGAGCGGTGTCCTTCCCCGATTCCCCGCACGCTCATCACGAAGCGCAGGCTGCCCGCCGCCGTGTCGGTCTGGTCGGGGTGGGCCACAATGCTGGGGTTGCACAGCGCCGCCCCCTCGATGGCGTACTCGCTGGTAAAGGCCGCTCCTAGCAACAGTATTCGCGCATCGGAGAGGTGGATATCGGGATCCAGGCGGTCGGCGAGCTCGTGGGCGTGCCGACGGAACGTGCCCTCGAGGTCACGATGGCGTCCGTCGAAGCGGGTGATGACGTCGTCCAGGGACGACTGAACGTCGTCATCGGTCAGCGCGAGGATGCGCTTGAGTACCGCTCCCGCTCGTGACTCCTGAAGCTCGAAGCCCTCCTGGCCGGGCACGAAGAGCCGGGAGATCACCCGCGCCGAATTGGCCGCGATGCGGTGAGGGTCGCGGGTGACGAGCCCGGTGCGCATCAAAGTCATTGTGGAACAAGCGAAAAGCGCTGCGCGTGTTGCAGGGTGGAGATCATCGCCAGGGTCGATTCGGCGCCCTGGTTGAGGTTGACGCACTCGGCCAGCAGCCCGTCGAAACCACCACCGGTCTCCCTGTCCCACATGAGCAACCCGGAGTCGTTGGCGCCCTGGAACCAGGCGGCGCACGACCGGATCCCATCCGGCCACAGCGCCCGCGGATCGGCAATTGCGGCGCGTGCGCAGGCGTCGGCGAGGGTGGCCACCTCGATCGGCTGCTGGTCGAAGCCGGGCCGGCTGTCCTGCGGTCCCCGGCCGCCCGCGGGGGTGGGCGACAGGTGGCCGTCAATCGTTTCGTAGTCGAGCAGCCACTCCAGCAGATCCAGGCCACGCCGTTTCAGGTCCGGGTCGTCCAGCGCGACGCCGGCAGCGATCATCGCTTCGGGGAGAATCGCGTTCGCGTAGGTGAGCCTTGGCTCGGGCCAGGGCCAGTCGGACCTGGTCTCGGGTGGCGCGACGGTGGCGGCGTAGTCGGCGAGCAGTCGCAGGGCTGCGGAATTGCCGGGCTCGTAGGCTGAGGAGTTCGGCGGCGCCGACGGCGGCGAACGCCATCGCCCGCGGCCACGGCGACCTGGCCTTGGCAGCGCGCTCGAACTGAATCACGGCCAGTCGTCGCACCAGGCTGACGCCGCTGTGGGCGGCGGCCGTGCCGAGCCCCCAGATGCAGCGGCCCCAGTGGTCGTCCGTGGTGGGCTGGTCGGTCCAACGTCCGGCGTGGTCCATCCGGTTGCGGCACGAGCCGTTGTAGGACTGGGCGTCGTTCAAGAACTGCAGGGCCTTGCGGGTGAGGCCCTTCACGGCACCCGGTGCATCGGGCTCGCGGGTGGTGACGACGAGCACCCTGGCCATGTCGTCGGTGCAATACCCGTGCTCACGGCGGGGCTCGGCCATGCAGGCGTGCTCGAAGGTGGCGCGATGGTCCGTCATTCGCAACAGGTGCGCGAACGTCGGGGTGGGCGCGGCGCCGGTCACGTCAGTGCCGATTGGGTGACCAGCAGCCCTTGCGCCACGCCGACGTAGGCGTTGGCGACGACGGGCCAGGCAATCGTCGGGGCCAGCCCGCGGGCTTCGGTGGCCATGGAATCGGCGACGCGCGGATCGGTCAACAGCTGGCGCAGCGCTGCGACCAGTGCGTCGGGATCGTCGTGAGCGACGACGGTGCCCGCGCCGCTGCCTAGCAGCTCGACCGCGTGCGGGAAAGCGGTGGCGACAATCGGGCGGCCACTGGCAAGAGAGTCGACCAGCACACCGGAGGTGACCTGGTCCTTCGAGTCGTAGGGCAAGACGACGACGGTAGCCGTCTGGATGAGCGCGGTGACCTCGGCAGGGGTGCGGTAGACGGCGTCGAAGGACACCGAATCGGCGACGCCGAGGCGTTTCGCCTGCACGACAAGCGCTTCGCGATACCTTTCCCCCTGCGCGGCGAGGACCTTGGGGTGAGTGCGGCCGGCGATGAGGTACCGCGGCGGGTTGGGCAGGCTCTTGAGCGAAGCCATGGCGCCGATGACCCGCTCGATGCCCTTGCCCGGTCCCAGCAGGCCCCAGGTCAAGATGGTCGGCCGGTCGGGACGCTGCACGCCGTTGGTGCTGGGAAGTGCCGCACCGTGCGGGATGACGGTGACCTTGTGGCGGTCGACGGCGAAGCCTGCGCACAGGCGTTGGCGGGCCACCTCCGACATCACGATCACTTGATCGGCCAATGCCATCACCGATTCGAGCACCGAAAGCTGGTGTGGTGTCGGATGTTTGAGCACCGTGTGAACGACGACGATCGACGGGACGCACAATCCGGCCATGATCTGGACGACTTCGTCTCCGTCGGGACCGCCATAGATGCCGTACTCGTGCTGGATGACAGCGACGTCGCTCTGGTTGAGAAGCTCGGAGGTTGCCGCGACGGACGAAGCCGAGCCGTTGACGAGCTCGCCGGCGACGTTGGGCTCCTCGGAGGCGTCACCGTCAGCGATGCGCACGACGTTGACGTCGGCGCCTCTGGCTGTCAGTCCGTTTGCCAAGGCCGCGCTAAAGGTCGCCAGGCCGCACAGTGTCGGCGAGTAGGTGCCGAGGATGCCAAAGCTCGGCACGTACGAAAAGTGTTGCATCCCAAAGGGAGCAATCAATGGCTGAAACAACGATGGAGCATTCAAACTTATCCCGACTAAACGGTAGATCGATGTGTCCGGCGTGAGCGGATGCTCGGGCAAATCAGCGTCAGAAGCTGAACCATTCCGGATGGGCTGGGAGTACCAGCACCCTGACGCTACACCCTCGCAGGCCTAAAGGCGTGGTCGTGGGTGCGCCGAGGTCGAAGAAGCGCTTATTTGGGTGGCGAGCCAGCGGCTCGGAAGTGGCGGGACGCCGCGGGGCTGGTGCGGTTCGACGGTGCGTCGAAGTGCCTGTATTCCTTGAGTGGAGCTAAGGGGATTCGAACCCCTGACCCCCACACTGCCAGTGTGGTGCGCTACCAACTGCGCCATAGCCCCTAGATGTCGTGCCCATCGAAGCTACACCACCGGCCACTTTCCTTCAAAGTTGCTGCTCAGGCGGCATCGAGGTCCGCTTCAGACGGTACGAGATCGGCTGCCGAATCGCTCATCGTCCTTGTTTCCGGCGCCACCACCCAGCCGATATTTGCCCAGCTCAGAATCGAAACTTCGCGCGGCAACCGAGCTGAGGGCAGCCCGCGCCCCCCGGGCGGGCAAGACGGAGGGAACAAGTCACCCGATGACGTTATTGACTACCTCGCGCGCAGTTTCTTGCACCTGCGCCAAATGCTCGGGCCCGTTGAAGGATTCCGCGTAGATCTTGTACACGTCCTCGGTGCCCGAAGGTCGCGCAGCAAACCACGCATTGGCCGTCGTCACCTTCAGTCCGCCCAGCGCGGCACCATTACCGGGGGCGGCGGTCAGCTTGGCGGTAATCGGCTCCCCCGCCAACTCCGTCGCGGTCACCTGATCGGCCGACAGCTTGGCCAGCCGGGCCTTTTGATCGCGATCGGCGGGTTCGTCGACCCGGGCGTAGAACGGCGTGCCGTACTTGTCGGCCAGCGCCTGATACCGCTGCGACGGTGTGACGCCGGTGACGGCGAGGATCTCGGATGCCAAGAGCGCCAGGATGATCCCGTCCTTGTCGGTGGTCCACACCGATCCGTCGCGCCGCAGGAACGACGCCCCCGCCGACTCCTCGCCGCCGAAGCCGATGGTGCCGCCGATCAGGCCGTCGACGAACCACTTGAACCCGACCGGCACCTCGACGAGCTTGCGGTCCATGCCGGCGACCACTCGGTCGATGATCGACGAACTGACCGCGGTCTTCCCGACCGCAATGCCGGCCGGCCACGACGGCCGATGCGTGTAGAGGTAGTCGATGGCCGCGGCCAGATAGTGATTGGGATTCATCAGCCCTGCGTCGGGGGTGACGATGCCGTGCCGGTCCGAGTCGGCGTCATTGCCGGTGGCGATCTGGTAGTGATCGCGGTTGGCGATCAGCGAGGCCATCGCGTTCGGGGAACTGCAGTCCATCCGGATCTTGCCATCGTGGTCGAGCGTCATGAACCGCCATGTCGCATCGACCAGCGGATTGACCACGGTCAGCTCCAGGTCGTGCCGTTCGGCGATCGCGCTCCAGTAATCGACGCTGGCCCCGCCCAACGGATCGGCGCCGATCCGCACCCCGGCCTTGCGGATCACGTCGACGTCGACCACGTTCGGCAGGTCGGCGACGTAGCTGTCCATGTAGTCGTGGCGTTGGGCGGTCCGCAACGCGCGGGCCAGCGGCACCCGCTTGACGCCCGAGCCACCGTTGCGCAGAATCTCGTTGGCGCGCTTGGCGATTGCGTTGGTCGCGTCGGTATCCGCCGGGCCACCGTTGGGCGGGTTGTACTTGAAGCCGCCGTCGGGCGGCGGGTTGTGTGACGGTGTCACGACGATCCCGTCGGCCAGCGCTTCGGTGCGGCCGCGGTTGTAGGTGAGGATGGCGTGGCTGACCGCCGGGGTAGGCGTGTAGCGGTCGGCCGAGTCGATCATCGCGACCACGTCGTTGGCGGCCAGCACCTCGAGCGCCGTCACCCACGCCGGCTCGGAGAGGCCATGGGTATCCCGGCCGATGAACAACGGCCCGGTGGTTCGGTGCGCGGCCCGGTACTCGACGATGGCCTGGGTGATCGCCACGATGTGGGCTTCGTTGAACGCACCATCGAGGGCCGAACCGCGGTGGCCCGACGTTCCGAAGGCCACCTGCTGCGCAACGTCGTCGGGGTCCGGTTGGATGCAGTAGTACGCCGTGACCAGATGGGATAGATCGACGAGGTCTTCGGGCTGGGCCGGCTGACCGGCACGCGGGTTGGCCACCATGGTTACCGATTCTGCCCCTACCCGACGTGCCACGCCTCCCGGTACTTCTCAGGTACTTCCCGGGTTTACCCACTGGTAAGCCGCCCCCTACGCTGCTAAGGCGCAGCACTCGCACACTGGAGGGAAACGACCCGTGGCACGACACGACTATCGCGAGTTGGCCGCGGTTTTCGCCGGCGGAGCGATAGGCGCCCTGGCCCGTGCGGCGCTGCAGACCCTCGTCATCCGCGACCCGGAGCATTGGCCGTGGGTGACGTTCAGCGTCAACATCGTCGGTGCTTTCCTGGTGGGCTACTTCACGACTCGGCTGCTGGAGCGACTGCCGCATTCGAGCTATCGGCGTCCCCTGCTCGGGACCGGATTATGCGGCGGGTTAACGACTTTCTCGACAATGCAGGTCGAGACCCTGAAGATGGTCGAGCACGGCCACTGGGCCAGCGCGTCGATATACACCGGCGGCAGCATCGTGGCGGGACTGCTGGCGGTACACCTGGCCACGGCCATGGTGCGCCGGGCGCGGTTGCGCGCATGACCGCGACAACCACGACCGTGCTCGTTTGGGTCGGCGTCGTGCTCGTCGGCGGCATCGGGTCGGTGTTGCGCTTCCTGGTGGACCGGACGGTGGCCGGACGGTTAGCCCGGCCATTTCCATTCGGCACGCTAGCGGTGAACATCAGCGGCGCCGCACTGCTCGGATTCCTCGGCGGTCTCGCGTTGAGCAAGGACGCGGCGCTGTTGACGGGCACCGCGTTCGTCGGCGCCTACACCACGTTCTCCACCTGGATGCTGGAGACGCAGCGGCTCGGCGAGGAGCGCCGGTCGTGGGCGGCGACCGCCAACATCGTGGTCAGCGTCGTGCTTGGCGTGGCCGCCGCATTACTCGGACAATGGCTGGCGGAGCAGCTATGAACCAGCCCTGCTTGAAGTTGACCGCGTACTTCGGCGAGCGCCAATGCGCCGTCTGCGATGGCGCGCCCTTCCTGGCCGACGCGATGTTCGATGTGTTCGGCGCCAACGACGTCGCGACCAGCGTGATGCTGCGCGGCATCGCCAGTTTCGGGTCGAGCCACGAGCTGCGCAGTGACGTGTCGTTGAGCTTGTCCGAGGATCCCGCGGTGGCGATCACCGCGGTCGACGTGGAGCCCAAGATCCGCTCCGTGGTCGACGAGGTGGCGGCAATGACCGGCAACGGGCTGCTGACTCTGGAGCGGGCCCGGCTCTTCACCCGGCAACGGGGCACCGACGCGTTCGGCGGCTTCGAGGCGCACAACGGGGACGCCGCGAAACTGACCGTGTATGTCGGCCGCCAAGAGCGCATCGGTCCGAAGGCGGCGTACTACGCGGTATGCGACTTGCTGTATCGACACGGATTCGCCGGTGCCATCGTGCTTCTCGGCGTCGATGGCACGGCACATGGACAGCGCTACCGGGCGCAGTTCTTCGGCCGCAATGTCAATGTTCCGATGATGGTCATCGGCATCGGATCAACTGATCAGGCATGTTCTGCAGCAACGGAATTGGCCGAGATGTTGGCCGAGCCGCTGATGACGCTCGAACGGGTGCGACTGTGCAAACGCGACGGCGAGATGTTCGCACGCCCGCAAGAGCTCCCCATGACGGATGCTCAGGGACGCACCCTGTGGCAAAAGCTGATGGTGTACACCGCCGAAGCCACCCGGCACGAGGCGCTACCGATCCACCGCGCACTCGTGCAGCGCCTGCTGCACTCGGGAACGGCTCGCGGGGCGACGGTGCTGCGCGGCATGTGGGGATTTCACGGCGATCACAAACCACACGGGGACAAGATATTTCAGGTCGCACGGCGGGTTCCGGTGACAACCATCATCGTCGACACCCCGGAGTCGATCGCGCGGAGTTTCGATATCGTCGACGAGCTGACCGGCCGCCACGGTCTGGTTACCAGTGAAATGGTTCCGGCCGTCTTATCGCTGGACGAGACGCAACGCCTGGGCGACATTTCGTTGGCCCAGTACGACTACTGACCCGAAACCTGTTCGCGTACAGCCACTTAGCGGTGCGGATGGCACGGGGGGATCAGGGCTTTGTCCTCATCGATCAGCTGTCCGATGATGCCGTGGTAGAAAGCTTGCCGAGCGAGTATTTCGTCGGTGGACGGGGTTGCGAACGAGTCACGTCGCGCGTTGGTCACCAGGCCTGCCGCAGCTGCGGAGAGCTCGCCGATGCGGTGCAGGTGCGGGGCGAGATCGGGTGCTGACACCTCACGCGAGTAGGCGATGAGCTGATCTGACCAGTCCTGGTACTTGTCCAGGCCGGGGCCGCCCGGGGTGATCAGCGAGGAATCGAGCATGTCAGGGTGGGCGTGGATGAACCCCACGACCGCGTTGGCGGTACGGCAGTCCCGGGTGGGCTGGCCCTGCTGGTACACCGCGACAATTGCGCCGGCGACGGCGATGATGACAACGGCCGCATAGGCTAGACGCAATCGCAGGTTCGGCGGCGCGGCGGAATCGTGCGCGTCAGCCAACGCCGAAAGTGCTTGTGGGCTCAAGGCAGCTGCCGAACGCAGTAGCTCGAGGCGTTGCGGCAACCGGCGTGCTTTCTGCGATGCCCAGGCCATTCGAGCCGCCACCAGCAGCGCCAGCGCGATCCAGGTCAGCCCACCGCGCGCGTTGTTGCCGATGAATCCCAGAACCCCCGCCACCACCCACAGCAGCGGGACGCACCAGGCCAGCCTCTTCTGCCACCGCGACACCCGCCGGTGGTAAGCCATCGAGAGGTTGCCGATGCGGACGGCGGCCGCCAAAACCGCTGGATCGGAGGGGACCTCACCACGCCGCGGCGCGCGGACGGCTTGCGAGCGTTGCGGCAGGCTCAATCCGGCCACGGTCTGCGCGTAGCTTTGCTGTATTGGGCGCCGGGAAAGCGTTATCAGCAAGGTCGCGACCACGCTGAAACCCAGGACCGACAGCAGTGGCCACGTCCAGCCCGAGGCGGCGAAGCCGGAGAATCCGAGCACACAAATCGCGACGAGCGTGACCGTGAACGTTGCCGCATTCACCAGCCAGAGCACCCACCATGGCGCAACCACCAGCCGAGCCCACATGGCTACTCACTTTCGCAGAGACGGATCAGCTCTCGCGGGACCGGGGCAGATCATCGGGCGTACGGGGCAGCACATACAGTGCCATCCGCCGGTTGGACATGTCGTGCTCGCCGAGATACGCGCAGCCACCGCGCTCACATAACTTGCGCGCCAAGACGTTGCGGTGGTCGGGATCGAACATGATCCGGCGACACTGCGGTTCAAGATCGAAGATGCTGACCAACAGGTGCGGCAGCAAGTGGCTGACATGCCCCTGACCCATGTACCGCAAGTCGGCTACTGCGACGTGTAGACCGAGATCGTAGGGGTCGTAGTCATATCTCGCCGCAATGGAATCCTTTGCCGCCCTGTAGAGTTCGAGGTATCCACGGTCTACCCCGTCCAGGCTGGCCACGAAGGGCCGGGAGAAGCCGCTGTCGAGTTGCGCACGCAGATAACGGCGCCAGCGCTCTGGCGGCCAGGGATACTCCCATGATTCGGCCAGGTGCGGTCGGTTCATCCACTCGGAGATCAACTCGGCATCGGCGTCCGGATCGGCGAGACGCAAGCCGTAGGGCTCCGGCAGGTGCGGTATCGGCGGCGGCGCGACATTGCGGACCTCGGCGCTGATGTCGGTCAGTTGCCGGGGCAGGATCACTTCAGGGTCACTCATGTCTGCCCGGGAGACTACCCCCATCGTCCCAGCTCCTAGCCGCGATTCGTGATCCACCGATCGGCCAGCGCGGTGACCCAGCCGGCGACCGCGTCCGCACGGTCGGGCGGGGTCTGGACCAGGACCAGTTCGTCGACCCCCAATTCAGCTAACGCGCCGACGTCGCTATCGCGCGGATCGCGAAGTGCCACTGCCAATCGCAGCTCGGCACGGTCGCGTCCGGACTCGGCGCAAAGCCGATCCAGTCTGCTGACGCAATCGCGCACCGCGGCCACATCGTCGAGGTTGAAACCGTACCAACCGTCTCCCCAGCTCGCCACGCGCCGCAGCGCCGGATCACTGTTGCCCCCCAACACAATCGGGATGCGGCGATCGCGAACCGGCTTGGGATTCACCCGAATCGAGTCGAAGCCCACGAACTTCCCGTCGAACGACGCGACGTCGTCACGCCACAACGTGCGCATCGCGACCACGTATTCGGCCGTGCGCGCCGCGCGGTGCTCGAAAGGCACTCCAAGAGCGGCGAATTCCTCCTTGGACCATCCGACGCCCACGCCCAGCGTCAGCCGCCCTCCGCTCAACAGATCCAGGCTCGCGGCCTGTTTGGCCACCACCACCGGGTTGTGCTCGGGCAGCAGTAGGACGCCGGTCGCCACGGTGATCCGTGACGATGCCGCCGCGGCGAATGCCAGCGCGATCATCGGGTCGAGCCAATCCGCCTGCGCCGGAACGGCAATGGCGCCGTCGTCGGAGTACGGGTAGTGCGAGGCGGATCGGTCCACCATGACGACGTGCTCACCCGCCCAGAGGGTGGCGAAACCGCATTCGTCGGCTGAGGAGGCGACGGCATCGATCACCGCCCGCTCTGCGCCGGCCCCGATTCCCAAAGCGTGCAATCCGAGCTGCATCGCACGATCGTCTCACGCGCAGAGTCAGCGGCTCTTGAGCAACTTCGCCAACACCGCCGCGTGGCTTCCGGCCAAGTCGCGGGCGGCGCTGACCAGGGTCACGGCACCACGCCTGGTCAGCTCGCGTAGCTCCACCAGCGCGGTGCTGTCGGTGAGTTCGGCCTGGTAGCGCGACGCGAATTCGTCGAAACGTTCCGCCTGATGGTGATACCAGTCGCGCAGTTCTTTGGACGGCGCAACGTCCTTGCACCAGATGCCCACCCGCGGGTCGTCCTTGCGGATTCCTCGCGGCCAGAGGCGATCAACCAGGACGCGCTGGCCGTCGTCGGGACTGACGTCGTCGTACACCCGAGCCGTCCGGATAGGCTCCGAATTCACGAATAGATCGGATTGGAGTGTGCGTCGCAGTAGCTGTGGACTGCCGCCTGGTAGGACACCGCGAACGTTGCTATGCGCCTCATCGCCTACCTCCTCGACGGCTGAAAACGTACGTTACGCCGGATTCGCGGCATTCACCGGGGGTTAGCCAATCGGTTATCCACAGCCAGCGACTCCGCCAAAGTTTACGTCAGTCCAGTCAGCTATACTCGAACACATGTTCGATGATTTGGCGTTGATCGAGCGCATCGCGGAGCTGGAGCGGATCAAGTCCGCGGCGGCGGCGGGGCAGGCCCGGGCGGCGGCCGCTCTGGACGCGGCGCGTCGAGTCGCCGAAGCGGCTGCCGGTGTGCCGGCGGCGCGGTGTGGGCGCGGTGTGGCCGGCGAAATCGCGCTGGCGCGACGGGACTCGCCCGCCCGGGGCGGTCAGCATTTGGGCTTTGCCAAAGCGTTGGTGTACGAGATGCCGCACACACTGGCGGCGCTGGAATGCGGGGCACTCTCGGAGTGGCGGGCCACCTTGATCGTGCGCGAGAGCGCATGCCTGGACGTCGAGGATCGTCGCACGTTGGATGCCGAGTTGTGCGGTGACCCGGCCACTCTGGACGGGATGGGCAACGCGCGAGTGGCCGCGGCCGCGAAGGCGATCGCCTATCGGTTGGACCCGCACGCGGTCGTCGACCGCGCGGCCAAGGCCGAGAACGAACGCACGGTGACCATCCGGCCGGCGCCCGACACCATGACCTACCTGACCGCGTTGTTGCCGGTAGCCCAAGGAGTTTCGGTGTACGCGGCACTGCGCCGCGAGGCCGATACCCGCGGCGACGGGCGCTCACGCGGACAGGTGATGGCAGACACCCTGGTCGAGCGGGTCACCGGGCGCGACACCGCCGTCCCGACTCCGATCGCGGTCAATCTGGTCCTCTCGGACGAGACGCTGCTCGGCGGCGACAGCGCGCCGGCCGAGATCTGCGGGTATGGCCCGATCCCGGCGGCGGTCGCCCGCGCAATGGTCTGCAGCGCTGTCGCCGACCGACGCTCCCGGGCGACGCTGCGTCGGCTCTACGCGCATCCCCGCGCCGGAGCGCTGGTGGCGATGGAATCGCGGGCGCGGCTTTTTCCCCGCGGTCTGGCCGCCTTCGTCGAGCTGCGCGATCGAGGTTGCCGGACTCCCTACTGCGACGCACCGATCCGGCACCGCGATCATGCGCGGCCGTGGGCCAAAGGCGGCCCAACCACCGCCGACAACTGCCTCGGCTCGTGCGAGCGCTGCAACTACACGAAAGAGTGCGACGGCTGGCAGGTCAGCACGAGTATCGACGAAAGCCACACTCACACAGCTGAATTCACCACCCCAACAGGCAGTAAATATCGGTCCGGTGCCCCACCGCGCGCGCCAACGATCACACTCAGCGGCCTCGAAATGCGAGTCGGCATCGCACTCGCTCGGCATGCCGCCTAGGTCGCGGCGAACTGAACTCTCCGTAGTCTGGATGACGTGAGTGTTGCATCGGAGATAAGCGTCCCCCTGCAAGATCGCTTCGCGCGGGAGCTGCCGGAGATGGGTGTCCGCTGGCAGGCCGAAACGACTCCGGCCCCGCAACTGCTTGTGCTCAACGAGTCGCTGGCGACCGGGCTCGGTCTTGACGCCGCTTGGCTGCGGGGTCCCGGCGGGCTGCGCTTTCTCGCCGGCAACCTGCTGCCCAGCGGCGCGGTCCCGGTAGCGCAGGCTTACGCCGGGCATCAATTCGGCGGCCTTGTCCCGCGGTTGGGCGACGGGCGCGCGCTGCTGCTGGGCGAGCTGGCCGACGAGCACGGACGGGTTCGCGACATCCACCTCAAAGGGTCCGGGGCGACGCCATTCGCACGTGGTGGCGACGGCCTCGCGGCGGTGGGCCCGATGCTGCGCGAATACGTGGTCAGCGAGGCGATGCACGCCCTGGGTGTCCCGACGACGCGCTCGTTGGCCGTGGTCGCCACCGGGCGACCGGTGCAGCGCGAGTCACTGCTGCCGGGCGCAGTGCTCGTCCGCGTCGCCAGCAGTCACCTGCGGGTCGGGAGTTTCCAATATGCCGCCCTGACCCGCGACGTCGGCCTGCTGCGGCGTCTGGCCGACCACGCGATCGCCCGCCACTGCCCCGGCGCGGCGGAGGCCGAAAACCCTTTTCGCGCACTGTTCGAATCGGTGGTCGGGGTCCAGGCCTCATTGATCGCCCGCTGGATGCTGATCGGGTTCGTCCACGGCGTGATGAACACCGACAACACCACGATCTCCGGCGAAACGATCGACTACGGTCCGTGCGCCTTCATGGAGGCCTACGACCCCGACACGGTCTTCAGCTCGATCGACCATTGGGGGCGCTACGCGTATGGCAATCAGCCCGCCATCGCCGGATGGAATCTGGCCCGGTTCGCCGAGGCGCTGCTTCCCTTGCTTGCCGACAACGTCGATGAGGGAGTCGCGTTCGCCGAGCAGGCGTTCGGCGTATTCCAAATCGAATACGACGCCACGTGGTCGTTCGGCATGCGCGCCAAACTCGGTTTACCCGCGAGCGCCGAAGCCGGGGCCGTCACGGCATTGGTCGACGAGTTGCTGCGCCTACTCAAAGAAAGCCACGTCGACTACACCTCGTTCTTCCGCCACCTCGGCCACGCGGCCCGGGGCGACGCCGAACCCGCGCGCGGTGTGTTCATCGACCTCGCCGGCTTCGACGACTGGATGTCACGTTGGCGTGCATTGGGTCCCGACGCCGAATCGATGGATCGCGCCAATCCGATCTACATTCCGCGCAACCACCTGGTCGAGGAGGCCCTGGCCGCGGCGACGACAGGCGATCTCGGTCCCCTTGAGCGGCTCCTCGATGCCGTGACCGCCCCCTACGACGAGCGGCCGGGCCTCGAGCGCTACGCCGCGCCTGCTCCAGATGGCTTCGGTACTTACCAAACCTTCTGTGGCACTTAGCTTTACGCTAACTTCGCAAACGCGGCCTGCAGTTCATCCAAACGGCGAAGTGTCTCGCCTGGCGGCTCGGTCTCCAGCTCCACCAGTACGTGCTCGACGCCGATATCACGGTAGCCCTCAACGGCTTTCGCCGTCGACTCCCCCATATGAATGTTGATCACCGGCACGTCGTGCCCCGCCACGGCACGCAATTCTTCGAGCTGACCGGACAGCACGTCCGGTGAGGGGGCCATCGAGATCCAGCCGGCCTTCAACCTGGCGATCCGTTTGAAGCTCGCCGGCCCGCCACCGATATACAGCGGCGGGTACGGCTTCGTCAGCGGCTTCGGCCAACTGTAGATCGGGTCAAAATTCACGAAATCGCCGTGGAATTCGGCTTTTTCCTGTGTCCAGATCTCGACCATCGCGCGCAGGCGCTCGTCGGCCACGCGTCCACGAACCGAAGGATCGACACCATGGTTCGCGATCTCTTCACGCAGCCAGCCCACGCCAACGCCGAAGCGAAACCGCCCCTGCGACACCAGATCCAGCGACACCACTTCCTTGGCCGTCAGGATCGGGTCGCGCTGCGGTACCAAGGCGATACCGGTACCCAGGACCAGTTTCTCGGTCGCGACCGCCGCCGCGGTCAACGCCACAAACGGATCCAGTGTCCGGTGGTATTTCCGTGGGGTCGGGCCGCCCAGCGGGTACGGAGTCTTCGCGTCGACCGGAATGTGGGTGTGCTCGGCGACGAACAACGACTCAAACCCACGGTCCTCGAGTGCTCTCCCCAGCTCAACTGGACCGATTCCCTCGTCGGTAACAAAAGTCAGGACACCAAAACCCATGCTTTGCTCCCCTCGTCAACGTCCGACGATCCCAGTCAACAGGATCCGAGCCCTCGTGTCACCGGATCAGATCCCGGGTGGCGCGAAGTCGTGCGACAGTTTCGGGGATGACCACACACGTTGCCGTGATCGGTGCCGGGCCGAGCGGACTGGTCGCCGCGCGTTGGCTGTTACGACAGGGATTCGAGCCGACCGTTATCGAGCAGGGGCCGACGCTGGGTGGGCAGTGGGCGGGCCTGGATGGCCGCAGCGGCGTGTGGCCGAGCATGCACACCAACAGCAGTCGCACCGTCACGGCCTTCAGCGATCTCGAGCACACGACCGACCATGTCTACCTGTCCAACCGCGACGTCCTCGACTACCTGCACCGCTATGCCGAAACGTTCGGGCTCACCTCGCGTATCCGGCTGGGCACCCGGGTTGAACTGATCCGACGAGACGGAGCCGGTTGGGTTGTGGTGCACGCCGGTAACGACGAGCGCTTTGAACGAGTCGTGGTGGCCAGCGGCCGGTTTCATGCTCCCGCCATCCCGGCCGTGCCGGGGCTCGAGACCTTCTCCGGCTCAGCGGGAACCATCCCCACCTACCACTACCGTGAGGGGTTGTCGTATCGCGGCAAGCGAGTTCTGGTCGCGGGCTGCGCGATCAGCGCGCTGGAAATCGCCTCAGAAATCGCCGAGCTTGGCGCGGCGCGCGTAGTCGTGACTCAGCGGCGGCAGCGCTACATCGCGCCGAAGTTCGCCGCCGGCGTCCCCTCCGACCACCGGCTCTACACCCGATACGGCGCCCTGGCGACCGAGACGCTGGCGGCGGCCGACGTCGACCAGTTGTTCAAGGAGATCGTCGTCGGCGCGGCGGGCAGCCCCGACCAGTACGGCGCGCCCACACCTGATTCGTCGTTGTTCGCCGCCGGCGTGACGCTGAGTCAGCAGTTCCTTCCGCTCGTCGCCGAGGGCCGAATCACGTTGCGCCCGTGGATGAAATCTGTCGCCGGCCCGACGGTGACGTTTGCCGACGAGCGTGCCGAGGATTTCGACGGCATCGTGTTCGGCACCGGCTACCAACTGTGTCTGCCGTTCCTGAGCGAAGAGATCCTGGCGATCCTGGACGTCGACGTGATGCATATGGATGCCGACCGCTACACGTTTCATCCCGAGCTTCCCGGCCTGGCCTTCATGGGCCTGTGGGACCAGTCGGGCGGATACTTTGTGCCGCTGGAACTTCAGGCCAGGTGGATCGCGTATACGTGGGGCGGCTCGATCCCGGCCATCACTGCGGCCGGTCAGCGGTCGGCGATCGATACGTATCGTGCCAATCGAGGAACGCCGCAGAAAACGCGGATGGACCTCGCGGCGCTCACCTTCGCCCGAGCCGCCGGCGTCGAGCCCAACCTGGACAACTGGCCGCAGCTGCGCCGCGCACTGCTGTTCGGCCCCCTGGCGCCAAGCTGTTTCCGGCTCGAGGGCCCGGATGCCCTGCCCGACGCGGCCGAGCGGTTCGTCCGCGATGCCGCCCGCTTCGGCGCGATCACATCAAACGACATGACCGAGCGCGAACAGAGCCACTGGTCGCGACTGCAAGCGACAGCCGCTGGCCCGGGCCTCAGCCCTCCGGCATCTCCACCGCTTTAGGCGCGGGCCGCGCGGCGCCCCACAATCCAACGCCGATTCCGATGACGGCGCCGCCCAGGCCGATCAGCTGCTGTGAGCGCTTGAGCTCGCGATGGACACTCAGCCCGCCCAGCAGATCGGCCGCGTCGGCCCCGCCGGACGCCAGGAACCAGCCGCGGGTGTTCTTGCCGCGCAGCGCCGCCGTCGCGAGTAGCCCGCCGATCAACGCGTCGCGGTAGCCCATCGATCGCAGCAGCAGTCGCGCCGTCGGCGTCGGCTCACCCGGGGTCGCCCCAGAGCCGGTTCGCGCCCAGCGGATCGACGAGAAAGTGGACACCTGAAGCAAGTCGGATACTGCCCGCGATGAGTGCGGCACGGTCGATCGCCATGGCCGCAGCCTACTGCGTCGTTTTAACCGGCCGCCCCGATTTCGTTGGCTCCTGCGGCGACGCCATGTTCGGCAAGTCGGGCCCTCGCGGGAGCGCAGCTATCGATGACCGCCTGTAGTTCCTCTGCGGACAGCCGGTTAGAGGCGCCGGTAAACCTCGGGTCGATAACGCTCGAACCGAATTCGAGCCACTCCGGGTCCGCGTCGAGGTCCAGGAATCTCGCCAGCCTGCAGGTCGGCGAGCTCGGCTTCGCCGGTGACGATCAGCTCGCCCCACATACGGGCGAATCGGCTGACGGGCATGTTCTGACCCATCAGGTAGTCGACGTCGCAAGTGTCACCGACCAGGGAGGCAAGCTCGATCGGTATCGCCGTCGGGTCCAGCCGCAGACCGGGGTGTCGACGCTCCGGGTCGAGGTCGAGCAGCTCCAGCGCGTCTTGAATGATGCTCTGGCAGCACATTATCGGGCTGGGGTTGGAATGGCTCGTACTGCCGATGTCCGTCATCATTCTGTTGGCCGTCGGATCCGACTACAACCTGCTTCTCGTCTCCCGAATGAAAGAAGAACTCGCCGCCGGCATAAACACCGGCATCATTCGGGCGATGGGCGGTACCGGCAAGGTCGTCACGGCAGCGGGCCTGGTCTTCGCCGTCACCATGGCCTCGATGGTCGTCAGCGACCTGCGGGTGATCGGCCAAATCGGGACCACCATCGGTCTGGGCCTGCTGTTCGACACCTTGATCGTGCGGGCGTTCATGACGCCGTCCATCGCCGCGCTGCTGGGACGCTGGTTCTGGTGGCCGCTGAGAGTGCGACCGCGGCCGGCCAGTTTCCTGCTTCGGTCTGAGGGCACCCATCCGCAGGTCCGTGAGCTACTCGGCACCCGGGCGCCCGACTAGCACCCCAAGTCGTCGTCCACGGCCGCTACCATGGCCGTCATGTCCGAGCCGGTACCAGCTACCGACAAGACTGCCGGGCTGGGCGGTGACGAGACCGCGGTCGCGCCCACTTCCGCAGAACCCGAGGCCGCCACTTCCGCGAACTCGGCCGGCTTCGCGTGGTCCCGCGACGACGACGTCGAGACCCCGCGCGAGGCGGCGAGCCAGCGCCGATCGTGGCCGTCGACCTGGCGCACCGCCGCCGCCCTGCTCGCGGCCGGGCTCGTGATTGCCGGAGCGATCGTCTTGGGGCGTTCGCTGTTGACTTCGCATCCGAAACCCGCGGCGCCCTCACCTACCGCGGCGCCGACATCAAAGGCGGGGCCGGCTCCCACGACATCCGGCGCGGTATCGACGGCGGCCCCGTCATCGATCGTGTCGACGCCGGATCAGGACGACAAGTACGTTCAGTCCCTCAACGACCGGGGAATCTCTTTCGCCAATCCCGACGCCGCCATCTACAACGGCAAGATGGTGTGCGAGAACATCCGTCTGGGCATGACGGTGCAGCAGATAATCGCGGATTTCCGGACGAGCAACCCCGCGCTGGCCAAAGACGCCGAGACGTACGTGACCATCTCCGTCCACGCCTACTGCCCGCAGAACAGCAACCTGGTCGGCAGCGGGCCCTAACGAGCTCGCCGCGCCAGTGACAGCAGCTGTACTACGACGAATCCCGCCAATCCGACGATCAACCCGATCACCGTGGACACCCCGGCGTTGAGTAGCCAGGCCAGCGCGCCACCAACGGAATCGACGGCATGGCCAACCTGATGTTCGGCGTGGTGAACCAGGCCCCGCGGGGCGTGCCAGCCCAGGTGATCGCTGCCGTCGAGCAAGATGTGTCCGCCGACCCAGAGCATCGCTACCATCCCCGTACCCGACAGCGCTGAAAGCAGTTTGGGCATCGCCGCGACCAAGCCGCGGCCGAGCCGCCGGCCGATTCGAGATGCGGTCGACGTGAGGTGCAAGCCGACGTCGTCCATTTTGACGATGACGGCCACGACGCCGTACACCGCAATGGTGAGGAGAACGGCAACAACGATCAGGATGATCAACCGCGGCACGAACGCCTGACCGGCCACCTCGTTGAGGGCGATCACCATGATCTCGGCGGACAGCACCAAGTCGGTCCGGATCGCCCCGGCCACCAGGACATCCTCGGCCGCCGGCGCCGCGTGGGCGTGATGACCGCGGAAACTCGCCCACACCTTCTCCGCGCCTTCGTAGCACAGGTAGACGGCGCCGAGCATCAGGATCGGGGTCACCAGCCGGGGCGCGAACTGACTGAGCAACATCGCGACGGGCAGGATCAAAAGGAGCTTGTTGCGCAGGGATCCGATCGCGATGCGCTTGATAATCGGCAGCTCACGCTCGGCGGCGATGCCGTGAACGTATTGCGGCGTCACGGCGGTGTCGTCGATGATCACGCCGGCCGCTTTGGCTGTCGCGCGGCCACTTGCAGCCGCCAGGCGTGCCAGAACCGCGACGTCGTCGAGGAGGCCGAAGATGCCTGCACTCATCGTGTCCCCGCCATGGCGTTGGAGGGTACCCGCTGTCGTGACGATCGCGTGTACGGTAACCGGCCATGGGACGCGCGGGACGAGTTGAAGGCAAGGTAGTGCTGGTCACCGGCGGTGCCCGCGGCATGGGTGCTTCCCATGCGCAGGCGCTCGTGGCCGAGGGCGCACGCGTGCTCATCAGTGACGTCCTCGACGACGATGGCCACGCGGTCGCCGAAAAGCTCGGGGAATCAGCGCATTTCGTCCATCTGGACGTCGCGGACCCGGATCAGTGGGACCAGGCCGTCGATGCGGCAGTGAGCCGATTCGGGCGACTGGACGCACTGGTGAACAACGCGGGGATCGTCAAGCTCGGTTCGTTGCGCGGCTCCTCGCTGTCCGACTGGCAACGGGTCCTCGACGTCAATCTCACCGGCGCCTACCTGGGTATGCGAGCCGCGATCGAACCGATGATCGCCGGCGGCGGCGGATCGATCGTCAACATCTCGTCCGTGGAGGGATTGGCCGGAAGCGCCCACCTGCATAGCTATGTGGCCGCCAAGTTCGGCCTGCGCGGCATTACCAAGTCGGCCGCGGTGGAACTAGCGCAGCACAACATCCGGGTCAATTCCATTCACCCGGGCCTGGTGCACACCCCGTTGAGCCAAGGCGTCACCGAGGAATTCATGCAACCCATTCCGCTGCGCCGCGGTGCCGCACCGGCCGAGGTCTCCACCTTTGTGGTGTTCCTGGTCAGCGACGAGTCGGCGTACGCCACCGGGGCGGAGTTCGTCGTCGACGGCGGCCTGACGAGTTACGTACCCGCCAAGATATAGACGGTGCTGTCCTTAACCTGGCGGGCCGGTCAGTGTGTCGACGTGGTAGCGGCTGGCGGTCCAGGGTGGGCTGTCCGGTGTGGGTGTGAGCGCGATCGTGATGAGGGTCTTGCCGGCGGTGAGGGATTCCGGCACGAGGTAGGTGTCGTCGAGCCAGCGGTGTGAGTCGTTGCTGCGGGGCTGCAACCAGTTTCGGGCGGGCGCGCCGTCGACGGCGACGTCTGCAGACTGTTGGCCGATTTCCTGGTCCGAGGTGCGGCGCATCAGGACGCCGCGATTGTCCGGATCGATATGGACACCGAACGTGATCGCGGCACGAGTGGCGCGAACCAACCCGGCGATGGGGCGGATGTCGTCGCTGCCCTCGTATTGGCTGATCAGCAGTTGATCACCAGCATCAGTGTCGTTGTAGCCGTGCAGGAATCGACTGACGGGGTCACTGGGGTTGACGTCGTCGCCGGGAGCAGTGGTGTCGTTCGGTTGGGTGTAGAGGAATGCCGTTGAGCTGTAGTCGGGTTGGACCATGTTGCGCTTGCCGTGCTCAATGCCGAATCGGAGTGCGGAATGGTAGCCGACAGCGTCGGCGAGCATCAGCCGGTAGACCACGACACAGTAGTCCGCGCATCCGCCAGTGGCCGTACGTCGATCGGGCTGGCCGGTGAGTGGGTCGCTGTAGCGGGTCCCGTTCTTGAAATACCAACCGCCCTCGTAGAAGTCCTCGGTGCCGGTGCCGTACCACTGCGGCGATGCGGAACCATCGGTGTAGCCGCGTTCGGCACCTTCGAGAAAGTATGGAGCGTCGTCGCCGAACGACGTCTTGATCCGCGAACCACGGATGGTGTGGCTGACGCCGACGAATTTTCCATGACCCTGTTCATCGGCGAACAACCAGTCCTGACCGATCGTCGTTGGCCCGGCATGCGAGCGCGCCGTGAAGTAGCCCGCGCGGCCGCTGGCCAACGCGGGCGCCCATTGCGGGTCGGGAGTGGTGACGACATCGCTGTCGATTCCCGACACCGGATCGCCGGTGGTGTTGACAAGGGTGACGTGTGCGACGCGGGCGAAAGGCATTGGCCACCAACCCGACAACGACAATGACCCGTCGGGTTGGGGCGTCGTGGCGAACATCAGCGATCGCACATCGTTAGCGCCCAGTCCCGCGCCGAAGAATTCCCCGAGCGGCGAGTCGACCATGGTTTGACCGTCGAACTGGATCTGCAGCCGCAACCCCGTCAGGAGTTGATCGGTCGGTTCCGGCAGCTGCAGGCGCAGTGCGGAGATCATGCCCGACCCGGCCGCTTCGGCGATCGTCCGCCCGGTACCGGCGGGAACCTCCACGGTCTGATTGGTATGCGCCGCAGCGGGTTCCGCGGGTTTGGGGTCGCCGGCCCCCGCGGAGCGCAAAGTGGCCACCACATCGAGCGCGGGATCGGCCGGTGAGAAAGTACTCACGCCGTCCGCGGTGGAAAACTGGCGATAGTCGACGTGGTAATACTCCAAATGCGATGCGACGCTGATCCGCATCGATTGCCGGTACGGCATCGGCACCTTGACGTAGACGCCGCCCGGCGACTGAGCGGCGTCGGCGACCAGCGGCCACACGAATGGCGCACCCAGCGCACCGTCGACCAACGACTGCAATGGGGCGTCGACCACCGTCTGGCCATCCAGTTCGATGCGAATCGCGCCGATCGCGCGCACGTTGCCGCCGTCGCGGGTGAACCAGATCGAATCGACCTCTCCGGCACCGTGATCCTCCGCGACCACACAGCCGGCACCACCGGGCGCCAGACATCCACCGTTGCCGTTCTTATTGCCCGTGGAGATGTCGAAATCCCCACCACTGCGGTCGAAGCTCGACACCTGCAGCGTCTGCGCATCGGCCCTCAGATACGGCAGCCGATCCAATCGCCGGTAGGTGTCCCAGCCCACCACCCTGTCGCCCACTCCCGGGCTGCCCGGCTCGGCACGCGCCTTGCCTGTTGCCCCGACACCGGTGATCGCCAGCAGTAATGCGCAGATCGCGGACAACGCCCGAGCAGCCACCGGCATAGCAACAGAGGTTACTTGCCGCTATCGCTCCCCTAAACCGTGTGGCATTTCTAGAAGACGGCGAACCACATGGCGATGTATTGGCAGATCGCCGCGATTGCGGTGCAAGCGTGAAAGACCTCGTGATAGCCGAAGGTCCGCGGCCACGGGTCGGGCCAGCGCAGCCCATAGAACACCGCACCGATGCTGTACAGCGCGCCACCGACAGCCAGCAACACGGTCGCGGCCACTCCGGCGTTATGCAGAATCAGCGGGGTGTACCAGATCGCGACCCAGCCCAGTAGCAGGTACAGCGCTACTCCCAGCCACCGGGGCGCTGACGGCCAAAACAGCGTCAGCGCGATTCCGGCCACCGCGCCACCCCACACGATCGCCAGCACCACATATCCCGTCCCGCGCGGCATGTCCAGCCTGGCGAACGGTGTGTAGCTGCCGGCGATGAACACGAAGATCATCGAGTGGTCGAGCCGTCGCATCCATTTCCTGGCGGTGACCGACTCCCAGTGGACGCGGTGGTAAATGGCGCTGACGGCGAACATCGCCACAATCGCCAAGGTATATATCAGCGTCGAGTGCCCGGCCCGCTTGGACTCCAGCGCCCACGACAGCACCACCAGCGTGGTACCCGCAAAGAAGGCGCCGACGGCGCAGTAGAGGTGGATCCAACCGCGCAGCCGCGGCCTAGCGGGGCCTACCGGTGCGCGGGACTCGTGCTGAGCAACCGAATTGATCTGGTAATTCATGGTCCCCCTAATCCGTGGCTCGCTTGTCGTAACGCGTTCTTCATCCCCCGGCCAATCTGGATCTGCTGACAGTGTGCTCCCCTAGCGTGAGGAACGGCTATGTCGCACCTGTGAATTACGTCCACCGACGCGACGGCGCGGTCTCGGTGCCACGCACAACGAGCACCGGTGATATGTTCCGGCAAAGATTCACCGTCGGGCGCGAAAGGGATCGCTGTGCGGACGAGCATCTGGGCTCGCTGGATGGCGAGGTACGGTGCGCCGCGCGCATTCTTGGCGGTGCAGGCTCGCCGCGGACAGCCGCTGGCCCGGTTTCTGCTGGGCCGTGCCAGCGGAGATGAGATGTATCGGCTGGTCGAAGACATCAGAACTCAGGGCCGCTTGGTGCAACGGCCATTCGTGTGGGTAAGCGCCGACCACGAAATCTGCCGTACGGTGTTGCGCGACGACGCCTTCGGTGTCACCAATATCGTCAACGCGCCTCTCCCCCAGCCGTTTCCGGCGTTGCTGGATCGAACAGATCCTGGCCTGCCCAATCCGGTGGAGCGGCCGGCGATGGTGATGACGAATCCTCCCGATCACACCCGGTATCGGCGCCTATTCGCACAGAGCTTCACACCGCGAGCCATCGACGGGCTCAGCGCTCGAGTTGAAGAGATCACCGCGGAACTGCTCGATGGTTTAGCGCGCAAACCGCAACCCGATCTGGTCGCCGAGTTCGCGACGGAACTGCCGGTGGCCGTCATCGCCGAGATCCTCGGGCTACCAATCGATGCGCGACCGCAAGTGCGCGAATGGGGCTACACGCTGGCGCCGCTGCTGGATTTCGGTACCAGCTGGAAGACATTTCGCCACACCATCGAGCGTCTGCGCGAGGTCGACCGCTATGCCGCCCAATTCGTCGAACGCGCGCGTGCGGGCGAATCGGGCGACGATCCGTTAGGCCGGGTGGCCGCCGGCGGCGAACTGACCCAGCGCGAATTCGCCGCGAATGCAGCACTTCTGGTCGGCGCCGGGTTCGAGACGACGGTGAACCTGATCGGCAATGGAATCGTCCTGCTGCTCAACCATCCCCAGCAGTTGGCCCTGCTGCGCGACGATCCGGGACTGTGGCCCGGTGCAATCGAAGAGATTTTGAGGTTCGAAAGCCCAGTGCAGATGCTCGTACGCACCGCACGCCGCGACGTTGAGATCGCCGGCGAACACATCCGCGCCGGCGCGATGTTCGTGCTGTTGATGCCTCGGCGCGGCTCTGGCGCGAATAGAGGGCGTCATCGCCCTGCGCACCTTATTCGACCGGTTCCCGAGTCTGAGCCTGCGCGAGCAGCCCGAACCACTCGAGTTGGTGACCTTGCACGGGTTCAAACGCCTACCAGTCGAATTGCATACCCGGCCGGCCGGAGAAGCAAGGTCCGCCGGACACACCTCGTAGCAAGTTACGAAATACTTTGCCGCACGGAACTATCGGCTGCGGCTACGCGGCCGGCGGTGCCGGCTGGATAGGCGGTGCCGGCTGGGTAGCGGGCGCCCCTTCGTGTTGAGGGCAGTAAGCGCTCTCCGCGATCGTCGTGAACTCGGCGGCGGCGTCCCCCTTGAATGCCGGATTGCTCTCCGACACGGTCTTGATGACGTCACTCTCGGGTGCGTGCATACCCCGCGCTCACGGACCGGCCACGCGGGCGGCGCGAATCTTAATATAACTTCACAAATCTCTTATTTTTCTTAATTTTGGTGTAGCGTGCTGGCCCCGGGTCCGACAATGCAAGCTGTGGACTCGCCGAACCGGCTCGGTAACCCATCCGGTCGGGGGTCAGCCGGTTTATACGTCGTAGTAGAGCTCGAATTCGTATGGGGTCGGCCGGAGGTTGAACGGCGCAAGCTCGTAGTTGCGCTTGTAGTTGATCCACGTCTCGATCAGGTCGGGCGTGAAAACGCCTCCCTCGGTGAGGTATTCGCTGTCTTCCTCCAGCCGGTCGATCACCGCCGCCAGCTGGGTCGGAGCCTGCGGGATTTCTGCGGCCTCGTCGGGCGGCAGCTCGTAGAGATCCTTGTCGACCGGCGGCGGCGGCTCGATCTTGTGCTTGATGCCGTCCAGCCCGGCCATCAACTGGGCCGCGAACGAAAGGTACGGATTGCCTGACGAGTCGGGACAGCGGAACTCCAGCCGCTTGGTCTTCGGGTTGTTGCCGGTGATCGGGATACGCACGCAGGCCGAGCGGTTGCGCTGGCTGTAGACCAGGTTGATCGGGGCCTCGTAGCCGGGGACCAGTCGTTTGTAGGAGTTGACGGTGGGGTTGGTGAAGGCCAGCAACGACGGCGCGTGGTAGAGCAATCCGCCGATGTAATGACGGGCGGTGTCGGACAGCCCGGCGTACCCGGTCTCGTCGTACATCAACGGGACGCCGTCTTTCCACAGCGACTGGTGGCAGTGCATGCCGGAGCCATTGTCACCGAACAGCGGCTTGGGCATGAACGTCACGGTTTTGCCGTCCTGCCAAGCGGTTTGCTTGACGATGTACTTGAACATCTGATGGTCGTCAGCCGCGTGCAGCAATGTATTGAACTTGTAGTTGATCTCGGCCTGTCCACCACTGCCCACCTCGTGGTGGCCCTTCTCCAGAGAAAAGCCGGCGTTGGTCAGGTGGGTGAGCATCTCATCGCGCAGGTCGACGTAGTGATCGGTGGGGGCCACCGGGAAGTACCCGCCCTTGGGACGGACCTTGTAGCCGAGGTTGGGGCTGCCGTCGGGCTCACTCGCTTCTCCGGTGTTCCACCACCCGGACGTCGCGTCCACCTCGTAGAACGAACCGTTGGTGCGCGAGTCGAAGCTCACCGAGTCGAAGATGTAGAACTCGGCTTCCGCGCCGAAATAGGCGGCGTCCGCGATGCCGGAGCTGATCAGGTAGTTCTCCGCCTTGCGGGCGACATTGCGCGGGTCGCGCGAGTACACCTCGAACGTGAACGGGTCGTGCACGAAGAAGTTCACGTTGAGTGTCTTGCGGGCACGGAACGCGTCGATGGTCGCGGTCTCCGGATCGGGAAGCAACAGCATGTCGGACTCGTGGATCGATTGGAACCCGCGAATCGAGGAGCCGTCGAAGGCCAGTCCTTCCTCGAATACGTTCTCGTCGAAGACATAAATCGGAATTGTGAAGTGCTGCATGGTGCCTGGCAGGTCACAAAAGCGGACATCGACATACTCAACGTTGTCATCCTTGGCGAGTTTGAAGATGTCGTCGGGCGTCTTTTCGGACAAGGAATGCTCCTTTGCGTAGTGGCGCGCCAGCGCTTTCTACGCCTCAACTATTTCGTCTGCGTGACAAGCCCAAGTCGAACCTGTTGCGCCTCAATAGGACAACGCCGTTGCGCTCTCCGGTGGCACTATCCGGCGTTGTGCTCGATAGTCATATGAGCCAGCGGGCGCTGGTGTCAGCAGAGGTCGGAGTATTCATGGCGCACAGCACAAAGCCACAGCCGAACGGCGAATGAAGCGACCCGCGAAATGGGCGAGATCTTTCAATTCCATCGCGAAATCATCGTCAGCGGCGACGACGCCCTGTCGAAGACAATCGCCGAGGAGCTTAGGGGCGCCGGCGCGCGGATAATCAAGATCAACACTGCCGCCGACCTCCTGGGCGCCGGGGTGCATCGCGCGCGCGCCGTCGTCTGCGCTGGGCCCAATGACGCGGTGAATCTCGAAATCGCGTTACTGGCAAGGGAATACAGCCCGAATGTTCGTGTCGTCGCACGTCTGGCCAACGATGTGCTGCGCGAAGCGGTGACCGTCGTCAACGGACCTGGCGCGATCTTGGATGTGGCGGACCTCGCGGCGCCATCCCTCGTCGAGGCAGTGCTGTCGCGTAACGCCCACCAGTTCGACACGGCTGGTATCGAATTCGTCGTCTGGGGATCCGAGGCGCCGTACGACGCGACGCTGCGCGAGATCTATGCCGACCTGGCCCCGGTGGCAGTGGTCCACGGCAAGAACTCACCCGCCCCCGGCGAGGTGGTGCCGTGTCCTGGACGGGACCTACAGGTCTACGCCGGCGACTGGACCTCGATGATCGGAGTCAAAGACGAGCTACAGGCCCGCGGGATCGCCCTCGCTCCCCCGACTGCTAGGCGCTCTCGCCACTCGCGGGTCCGGCGCTTCATCGATGCCGTTCGCGCCATGCGCGACGACGTGAACCCGATGCTTTTTCCCTCACTGGCATTCGCACTCTTGTTAACGCTCGGTTCGACGGCCTTGGTGCGATTCACCTACGAGCACCCGAGGATGTCGTGGATCGACGCCCTGTACTTCGCCTCCGAGACAGTCACGACCGTCGGCTACGGCGATTTCAGCTTCGCCCAACAATCGCCCGTGCTCCGACTGTTCGCCGTCGGCGTGATGTTCGGCGGCGTGATCGTTACCGCCCTCCCCGTCGCATTCCTCGCGGACCTGCTGCTGTCGCGCAGGTTCGTCCAAACAGCCGGGCTCCGACGAGCACGCCACATGCGCGACCACATTGTCGTCGTCGGACTGGGCTCAATTGGCGTCCGGGTCGTCAGTGATCTGGCCGCCGCCGGATACGACGTTCTGGTCATCGAGCCGGACGAGAACAACCGCTTCCTGTCGACCGTGGCCGAACTCGATGTGCCGGTGATTTTCGGAGACTCGACGATGCGCCAGACGCTGGAATCGGCACGCGTGGATCGTGCCCGCGGAGTGGCTGTGGTGACGCAGGACGACATGGAGAACATCGAGACCGGGATCGTCCTGCTGGAGATCTTGGGTTCCGACACCAAGGTGCCGATCGTGATGCGCGTTCAGGGCCGCGCGCTGGGCACCGCGGTGAATCGGCGGTTCGGTTTCGAGAACGTGCGGTCGATCGTCGACCTGGCAGCCCCCTAGTTCCTCGGCGCGGCGATGGGCCTGCAGGTACTGGGAACGTTTTGGGTGGGGCAGCGGTCCTTCATGGTCGGCGGAATGCTCGTGGCAGCGGGCAGCGAGCTGGATGGCCTGCTGATGGTCGAACTGTCGACCCAAACACGCGTTATCGCCATCACTCGACCAGAGGGGCCGATCAGGCTGCGCCCGCGACGCGACGCCCGACTGAAAGCCGGCGACACCGTCTACCTCATCGGCCCTTACCGCGAGCTGATCGCGACGCTGCGCAAGGGCCAGCCTCCACCGCTGACCGCGGTCAACGGCGAGCGGGCAGCGACGCTGGCCGCGGCGCGTTCGGCGTACCGGCCAGATGTACGCCCGCCGCGCTGGGCGCCGGATTCAAGCGCGTGACGAACCGGCCGCCTGCGACGTAAACCTGCGCCAGTGAGTCGCGCGGCGCGGGTTGCAGCGGGAAAATTGTCGCCCTCGACAGTGCCCGCGGAGGCGTACAGCACATGCCCATTGACCATCCGGATGCATCGCGCGTTTCGGCTGCGGATCATGCACGGTTGCTCGTTGCGACCGCGCGGAACGACCCGATGGCGCGGCTGGCGCTGATGCGTCGGCTATATGAGGTCCCGCGCGGGGTGGATCGGGGCTACTTGCCCTACCGGCGCGCGGCGTCGGCGTTCATGGGGTGGCAGCTGCGCCGAGGGCTGCTCAACCCCCAGGAGGATTCTTGCCCGGGCAGCCCATGGTGGCGGGTGGTGAACGAGACCCTATTGCGTGACACGGCCGAAGCCCGGGCATTCGCGTTCGGGCATCCGGGCGAGGCCAGTTCACCCGCGGTCGGCACTCACCTCGAGTTCATCCGGCAACCAACCGCGCGCAACTGGTACCGCGCGCACAATGCCTCGATCGCCGCTGCTTATTTGGCCAACGAGGAACTAGCCCGTCAGGAATCGCGAGTGGAACGGTTCTTTATCAACGTCGTCCTCATCCGGGTGCTCTACGCCCATGCCCTCGTAGCCGCACCGCGGCTGGCCCTGGGCTGGCTCGCGCCGTTTGCGCGGCCCCTTGGTGACCCCCGCCTGGGTATGACCGGAATCTTCTTGTCGCTCTCGCGCATTCTTCCGGACCGCTATCCGCTGGGCAATGACGTGGAAACGTACATCGAGCTCGAGCTCGGCTTCGGTCACATGCTTGACGTCGGAGTCATCCAGCCCAGATGGGCTCGCCTCTACGACTGGTCCTCGGATGAGCTCGGCCGTCCGATGCTTCGCGACCTCTTGACTGCTAACACGCCCACCTACGCGTGGGATAGCGAGGACGCCGAAGTGTGGCAGTTCCAACCTTCCCGATTGGCCCGTGCCGCACGGCGGGTCATCCCGGCCTAAGGCCCTCTCTCGGTGGGGCCGCGGGACTCACGAGCGTTACCCCGACCTTAGCGGCGGTAGCTGTCCACCTTTGCGGCGTATTCATCGAGCAACCGAAGCGATTCGTCCAGCGGCTTGGTGGGCAGCAGCAGTGCTAGCCGATCGAAACCTAAGCCCTCGGCAGCGTGCCAATAGTCGGGGTCGGCCGGCGTGCCGAACATTGCCAGTGGGACATCGCGGCCGCTGCCCTCGCGCAGTTGATCAATGCGTTTGGTCAGGTGCTCTATCGGGAGCGGGTTGGATATCCAACCCGCGTCATGGCGAATCACCCGCTTGACAGTGGCATCCGAGTCGCCGCCGATGAAGATCGGCGGGTGCGGTTGTTGAACCGGCTTGGGGCGAAGGTAGGCGGGGTCGAAGTTGACGTACTTGCCGTGGTACTCAGCGGGTTCGGTTGTCCATAGCGCCCTGATGGCCTCGATGCGTTCGTCGAGCAATGCGCCACGCGTTTTCGGGTCCGTACCGTGATCGCGCAACTCTTCGATATTCCAGCCCGCGCCGACGCCAAACACGAAGCGGCCGCCCGAGATCAGGTCGATGCTGGCAGCCTCTTTCGCGGTGATGATCGGGTCGCGTTGGATCAGCAGGGCGATTCCGGTGAACAACTCAATGGACGAGGTCACCGCCGCCGCCGCGGCCAGCGTCACAAACGGATCCAGGGTGCGGTAGTAGATCGACGGCAGCTCGCCCCCCATCGGATAGGCAGACTCCCGACTCGCCGGAATATGCGTGTGCTCGGCGATGACCAGCGACGCGAAGCCCCGCTCTTCGATCGCGCGTGCCAGGGATATCGTGTCGATTGTGTCGTCGTTGACGAACGTCGCGATCCCGAATTTCATGCTCATCCTCATCCGTCGCAGTTGAATGCCGTCTGCCGACAACCAACGCCCGCACGTACGACGCTAATTCCGCCGAGGGGCCAACGGCTCATCTACCGTTGTCACACTAGCCACAGTGGCCTCTGACGCGAGGGCGTTCGTTGTGCCCGCCTCCGAGCGACAATCCCCGCGACATGTCGATTGTCCCTGTGAGGCTGGCACGTTGGACACCGGCCGAGAGAGCGACTCAGGCGAGGACTACAGCGCTTCGCCAATTTCGGGGAGTAAGGAGATGTCCTCTGGCTGGCCGTTACGAAAGAGACTGGCGAGTTCACGCACCCGCCTTTTCGCCCAGCCGATATCGAATCGGCTCAACACCTGGTACTCATACTTGAAGCGTTCTGCCCGATCCCCTATGAATTTGGCTGCTTCATGAGTGACGATGCCTTCGCAGTACCAGTAGAGAAGGTCATCGAGGCTACCCACTTGGTCGAAGCCGAGTTTTCCTCGCTCGTAGAAAGTGAAGTGATATAGACCGTCGTCAGCAACATAGATATTTAGCCCATCATTTGTCAGGAATCCGACGGTCATAGGACGAACCCCAAGTTTCTCCGACAACCGATCTATCTCGGTTTGAAGTTCCGCCGATTTATCTTCCAAGGCGCGGTCCGTATTCATCAAGGATTCCCCTGTCTACCAGCTCTTTTACGCTTACTTTCACGCCGTCTGGACCCAAGACCATGTATTGAAGGGAGCCGGGCGACGGCGTCTGGCCGTAATACGCTTGCACTGGTCCTTCTACGATTTGCCAGCCCGGAGGCAGTGGCTTCCCGGTCACCATATATCGGTTGTAATCTCCCCCAACCGATTCTGGCGCTAAGGCGCGATCTGGGAAGGGGGTGCCATCGGGTGCAAGATAGCGGCCGTACCCGGACCCGAATCGGTCGATGATGGCACCCTCGGGCAGCTGGGCGGGCTGCGGAATATAGCCCGGCGGAAAACCATCATTGAGGGGGTAGCTGCGCGAATGTGGAGTGCCGAACTGGGACGCGAAGTCGTCCCACGTCATTCCGCCTGTAGGGTCCCATCCGCGCACAACGGCTAATGGAGCACCACCTTCAGTGATGGTTTCTGCGGGAAGTCCTGCCCTAACCATGGCCCCTTCCGGACCGAAGAGCATCGCGGGCAAGGCGAAGGCGGCATCGGAAGCCTTACCGCCCAGGTAGTAGGCCGGACTAGGCGAGTTCAAAGCATTTTGCACTTCCCCGACTGCCGCGCCCAGCGGGTTTTGGGCCGTCTCGACGGTGCCCTCGAGCATTTGCTCCCACGATTGGAGCGCGCCCGACGCTCCGCGTGGTCCTACCCCGAGCAGGTTATGGATGCTCTCTTCGGTTGCACGCCACCGATCGCCGAAACCTTCACCAAATCCCGGCGGTGGCAAGGGCTTTGGCTCGGGAGGAATGTAGGGAGGAATTCCTCCCTGGTCGATCCACCGCTGAGCGCCGGCCACCGCTTCGTTCACGCGCGCCTCGACCTGATCCGGCGGCACGCCGTCGCCGATCATCACTTTGCGTAACAACGCCTTGGCGTTCTCCATCTCTGCCGGGCTCGGCTGAGGGAGCGGAACGGCGCCGGCGGGCAAGAGCATCTCTTCCAACGACCGCGGTTTGCCGCCCACGCCTGCGGGAGCCCGCGGGACACCGGCTGGCGGAGCGTCCGCCGCACCAGTGGGCATCAACATGTCTTGCCACGTCTTCGGCTTGCCTCCCGGCGCAGGGTTCGGCGGGCCTTGCGGCGCTGGCGCACCGCCTGGCGCGGATCCGGCGGCATCCGACAGGACTGCGCCGACGGCAGCGCCGATCGCAGTGGCGAGCTCGTGATCGGCGGTGTGGGCATGCACCTTGCAGGCGGTGAGCTTGCCCTGCAAAATCTGCAGCTCGTTGGCGAGGTCGATTCGATTCGGCGGAATCCCCCCGGGGCCGGTTTCGATTCGCCAGTCCGGCGTGATGGACCAACCGTTAGCCCCAGCGACCTGTTCGATGTTATCGAGCTCGCGTTTGCAGGCGCTCACATCCGACTCGGCACGCGACACCGCCGCCGCTACCTGCCTGGATTCCGCGCCGTCCGCCTCGATGTCGCGGCGAATCTTGCCTACGTCGACGCGAAAAGCGTCCCCTGCCTCACCTTGCCACTCGGCGAGCACGTTGTGCGCCTGTTGCAGGCTGTCCCCCAGGCGCTGCAAGGTATTGGCGCGCCCGCTGGCCGTCTGGAACACCGCGTGAATCGCGTTGAGATCCCAGCGTTTGACGTCAGCCGGAGTCAGCGACCCCACCCGCTACCCCTATTCCTGCACCGACCTGAGCGCGCTGGCCGAGCCGTCCTCGTTCGTGGAGTAACCGACCATCGCCTCGGCGACGTGCGTACCCAGCCCGCCAACCTGGAGCTTGTGTTGGTTGTGCCGGGCCTCCCACCGGGCCGCGAGCTGGCCTAACGCCAGCTGCGAGGACCCGACCCAACCCGGCGCGGCATCCGCCAGCCCGTCCTCATGGCCGACGAAGTCCATGGCGGCCTCACCGATCCCGTTGAGCACGTGGTTGCTCCCGACGTGCAGGGCAACGAGATCCACATTCAATTCATCGGCCACGACGCCCCCTTCGGTCGGCCGCACTGTGCGGTGAAGCTTAGCCCGTTTTGTGAGGCCACGCCCTTCACCTCGGCGGGCTTGGACGGCGTCCATTGTCGTTGCTCATCCCTATCATCGGCTCATGCACACGGTGTCTTCGATAATCGCTTCCGCGACAGGCTTCGGGGGCTTGCGAGACCGTTCCGCGGCATGAAGACGGCATTCGTCTTTCTCCCGCTTTACTTCGGGCTGCTTCTTGGTTTCCTGGGGCACCGCGTCTTGCTAGGCCTGGCTGGAGCTTGTTGTGGGCTGCTTTTCGCCGCTCTGATCCAACCGGCCTACCGTCGGTCGCGGTGGCGACTGCGGACCGATGCGGGCATCGGGGAGATTGACGCGATGAACGGCGTGGAGTTTGAAGAGTACGTCGCCACACGCATGCAACGCGCCGGCTGGCAGGTCAGCTTCACCCCTGCCGTCGGCGACTACGGCGTCGACCTGATCGCGCAAAAGGACGGCCAATATGCCGCGATCCAGTGCAAGCGTCACGGTAAAGCGGTCGGCGTCGCCGCCGTTCAACAGGTGGTCGCGGGTGCGCGTCATCACGGGTGCACGCGCAGCATCGTGGTGAGCAATCAAGAGTTCACCTCTGCTGCAAAGCAATTGGCCTACACGCACGGCTGCCAATTGATCGGACGCAAAGCGTTGCAAAGCTGGGTCCCGGCGCCCACGGGAAAGGCGTTGCGTGACTGACGAATTGGATTTAGCCGCGGGCTTTAGCCACGCCTCGCAGCTACCAGTTGCTCGGCGAGTAATCCTTGAGGAAGCAGCCGTACAGATCTTCGCCGGACTCCCCGCGGACGATTGGGTCATACACACGAGAGGCACCGTCGACGAGGTCGAGCGGGGCATGGAAACCCTCGTCGGCGAGCCGCAGCTTGGTCGGGTGTGGACGCTCGTCGGTGATCCAGCCCGTATCGACGGCGGTCATAAGTATGCCGTCCTGCACCAGCATCTCTTCGGCGCTGGTGCGGGTGAGCATGTTCAGTGCGGCCTTCGCCATGTTGGTGTGCGGATGCCCCGGGCCCTTGTATGCGCGGCTGAACTGCCCCTCCATCGCAGACACATTCACGACGTATTTGCGGCGGGAGGGTGAAGCGGCCATCGCCGGGCGCAGGCGGCTCACCAGAATGAACGGCGCGGTCTGGTTGCAGAGCTGAACCTCGAGCAGTTCCATCGCGTCGACCTCGTGCACGCGTTGGGTCCAACTGTTGATGGGCGCGGTATCGGGCAGCAGGCCACCCGCATCTAGGGCGGTGCCCGCGGCGATCCGGTCCGGAGACGCGCTTCGGGCGGCGAGGGCCAGTTCGGTCACGGCATGCGGAGTTTGGTGCGTTGCGAGGCTTCCGGCGAGTGCCGCGGGATGGGCGTCGCTGACGCGGTCGAACGTGATCACGTCGACGAGCTCCGGCGCCGGGGTCCGCTCCGCCTCGACGAGCGCCGCGTAGGAGCCGGGAGCCCGGCGCACCGTCTGGGCGGCGTTGTTGATCAGGATGTCCAGCGGGCCCTGCGCGGCCACGGTGTCCGCGAGCGCGACGACCTGGGCTGGGTCGCGCAGGTCGATGCCCACGACGCGCAGCCGGTGCAGCCAGTCGGCGCTATCGGGCATCGTCGTGAAGCGGCGCACGGCGTCGTTCGGAAAACGGGTGGTGATGGTCGTGTGGGCGCCGTCGCGGAGCAGTCGCAGCGCGATATACATGCCGATCTTCGCGCGGCCACCGGTGAGCAAAGCGCTCCTACCTTCGAGGTCGGTTCGAGCGTCGCGCTTGGCGCGGTTGAGTACGGCGCACTCCGGGCAGAGTTGGTGGTAGAAGGCGTCGACCACGGTGTAGCGGTTCTTGCACATGTAGCAGGCGCGCGACCGGAGCAACGTGCCTGCGATGGCGCCAACCGCAGTCGACACCAATGGCAGGCCCCGAGTCTCGTCGTCGATGCGGCCGGGTGCACCGGTGGCGGTAGCGGCGGTCACGGCGTGGTCGGCGGCTGCCACTACGCCACGCTTGGCATCGCGGCGGGCCTTCTTGACCGACTTGAATATGCCCGCCGTGGCCCGACGCACAGTGACGGCATCGGGATGCTCGGGCGGCAACGACTCGATGTCGGCCAGCACCTGCAGGCAAATGTTGAGCTTGTCCGGGTCGATCGCATTCACGTGTGAAGGGTACGGCGTGACCGCTCGGTGCCTTTGGTCCTTCGGCTTGCATCTCTTCGGCCCTGACAGTCACGGCCTCCCTGAGCGATCCTTCCGGTGGGTAAGTAGCCGATCAGAAAAGAACCGAAATGTGGCAACCACCACGTGGCGCGATCTTGGTAGGCGTTGATGGCTCGGCAGCGGCACTGGGTGCCGTCCGGTGGGCGGCCCGTGACGCAGCGCTGCGGAATGTGCCGCTGACTCTGGTCCATGTCGCCGACGCCTCCTTACCGGAGTGGTTCGAGGTCTCCGCTTTGGCCGACTTCAGGCACTGGCAGGAACAGCGGACACGCGGTTTCATCGAGTCGGCGATCAAAGTCGCCGAGGAGAGCACTGGTGAGTGCGATCCAGTGCAGATCGATAGCCATGTATTTCATTCGGCCACCGTCCCTACGCTCATCGACCTCTCCACAGGGGTGGAGATGATCGTGGTCGGCCACCGGGGACATGGCGGCGTGTTGGCCCGCAGCTTCCTGGGCTCGGTGAGTTCGGCATTGGTCTACCACGCGCATTGCCCAATCGCCGTGATCCACGACGACTGGAAAATGATCGGCGATGTCGCACGGGCGCCGGTACTGGTGGGCATCGACGGGTCACCGGCATCCGAAGCGGCGACGGCTATTGCATTCGAGGAGGCCTCCCGACGAGGTGTGGGCCTCATGGCTTTGCACGCCTGGACTGATCCCCGGGTTAAGGGGCTGTTCCAAGACTCCAAATGGGACGCTCAGCTATCCGAGGAGGAGGAGACGCTCGCTGAACGGCTGGCGGGTTGGCACGAACGCTATCCCGTCGTAGGGATCCGTCGCAGAATCGAAATTGGTGATCCGGCACATTGGCTGCTCGAGGCGTCCGAACGGGCGCAACTGATTGTGGTCGGCAGCCACGGCTGCGGCTGGTCCAGTGGCAGGTTGCTGGGATCGGTCGGCGCGGCGGTGGTCAACAGGGCCAAGATCCCGGTGATCGTGGCGCGTCAGTCCTGACGGGCGCCGTACGGACGTCCGACTGTTTGTGCACCGCCGGCAGACACGACCCCTATTCTTCGAGAGTGGACCATGCAAAGGAGCACGGTCCCGGGGCCGGTTCGCCTCGGGCAGGAGGACCGCGCGTTTCGCTGCCACTTCGTGACCACACAGCACAGCCTCTGCCCGATTGCGCGAGCGAGCAGCTGCACCTGTCCGGCCGAATACAAGGCCATGGCGCGCTGGTTGCCGCCGATCTGCAAGGTCGCCGCATCACGTATGCAAGCGCCAACACCCTTGAGTTGATCGGCTCGGAGCCGGATCGCCTCTTCGATTCGCCGGTGATGAGTATCTTCTGCCCCGATGAACAGCAGCGGCTTGAGCAAGCGATCGAGCAGACTGGCTACCGGCCTTCGTCACCCGATCTGTATGGAATGCGCCTGGCAGCTGGATTCGACGGCAAGGTCGACGTGATTCTGCATCAAGTCGGCGGGCAGATCGTTATCGAGATCGAGAGGGCGCGCGGGGATGATCAAGCCAACCTCGTCCCGGTTCTCTATGCCTCACAGGCGCTCGGTGAGGCGACGAGCGTGCCCGAAGTTGAGGCGGCCGTTGCGAGCGCATTGCGCGCACTGACCGGGTTCGACCGCGCGATGGTCTATCGGTTCCATGAGGACGAGCACGGAGAGATCGTCGCCGAGGATCGTCTTCCAGGACTGGTCCGATACCTCGGGCATCACTTTCCGGCGAGCGACATTCCGCCCCAAGCCCGCCAGATCTACACGCGCAAAGCGTCGCGCTACATACCCGACGTCGACGAGGGCGACGTCGTCTTGATTGCATCGCCGCGCATGGCCGGCACGAGTCTTGACCTCAGCCGCGCTGCGCTACGCAGCGTTTCCCCTTTCCACCTCGAGTACATGCGCAACATGCAGACCGCCGCCAGCGTTTCGTTTGCCATGATCGATGGAGGCCGGCTGACAAGGCTCGTCTCGTGCATATCTGAAACGCCCCGATGGCTCTCGCGCTCGAAGCGTAGATCGTGTGAACTGCTAGTCCTGCAGGCAAAACTCCAAGTCTCGGCAGCCGAACAGATCTCCAGACTGAGCGATGCGGCCGACCGCGCATCCATCCGGACCCGGCTCAAGGCAGCGATGCAGAGCGCGCCCGCTGTTGCCGAGGGACTCACGTCGGCTTCCGGCGAACTGCTGGAGCTCTGCCAGGCAGACGGCGCAGCCGCATCTGCGGACGGGCAATACCGGTCAATTGGCGCAGCGCCATCCAAGGAGGCCGTGCGCAGACTTGCGGGCGAAATCCGCGCCACCCGATCCCCGGGCACGCCCTGGGCGACCGACCGCTTGCAGCAATCGACAGCTGACTATCTCGGTGCAGCGGGCTGCTTGTTCGTCGCGCTCGGCGCGCCGGACGACTTCGTGGTCTGGTTCCGGCGAGACCGTCCGCAGCAGCTCCGCTGGCTGGGCGATCCGCGCGCTGAATCCACTGGATTGATCAACCCGAGGAAGTCGTTCGATACCTGGCTGGAGCGAGTCAGCGGCTCGAGCGCACCTTGGACCGACGCCGACCGCGAGGCGGCGCAACTGCTGTCATATGACGTCGAATCGGCCCAGCTGAGCCGAGCTCAGGCCAGGCTTGCACGACTGGGCCTGCACGACTCACTGACTGGGCTGCCAAATCGCCGCCACCTGAGCAGCGCACTGGCACCCATGCTCGCAGGAGCGACACCCACTGATCCGGTGGCCGCCATCTTCATCGATCTCGACCGCTTCAAGGAAGTCAACGACGAGTACGGGCACGACGCAGGCGACTGCGTGCTGCGCGAGGTTGCGCGGCGCATTGCCGAGCTAACCCGCATCCGGGGTGACGTCGTAAGGCGTCCCGATCCTGGGGACCCGCCCGCGGTCAGGCTCGGCGGTGACGAGTTCGTCGTACTGTTGCCGGGGACAGATGCCGAGGGTGCCGCGGTGGTGGCTGAACGGATCCGTCAGTCGCTGATCGAGCCCATTACGATCAGCCCAGGCCTCCAGCTGACCATCAGCGCGGCGATTGGAGTGGCGCTCGCGACAGAGCCCGAAGATCCGCACGATTTGCTGAGACGTGCCGACGCCGCGATGTATGAAGACAAGCGGCGTCGCCGACGGCCCCCCACTGAAATCGATTGATCAACTAGGGCACGGGCAGATCCACCCGCAGCGCCAGGTGCTCATCGAGAATCCGTCGCAGCGCGGCGTCCATCGGATGCGCGGATGTGAGGTCACGGCCGAACCGGCCGTCCACGACTACTACCGCACCCGCATGCAGTCTGGCGGTGGCGACCTGATCGACGAACGGATCGAACAATGCGGGCGGCGTGGCAAGGTAATACAGCGCCCGGCGCGACTCGCTCAACCCCGCGGCATACATCAGTCCGTGTTGGGTGATCACGAAGAGTTCCGAGGCGATCCTGACGTTCGGGGTCTCCGCTTTGGCCCATGCCATTGCGGCGCATCGGGTTTGTGCCAATGTATCCGGGACATGGTCAGTCAGCGTGAGTAACCTTTCGACGACCGCGGCACCCTTTTGCGGGTATGCGTCGATGGCGGGTGTGAAGTACCGCTGGAAGATCTCGCCGAAAAAGTCGTACAGTTGCTCGCTCATCGCAGCTCCCAGGCTTCGGACTGATACCTCCATTGTGCGCCCGTACCGTCGATCACGGCCGGTTTCCGGGGCGGAGGTTCCGTGAGCCGCCGCTGCCAGATGCAGCCGATGCCCGGCCAGATATCGCAGCGAAGGATGCTGTCGGCCCAGCTGTGGTAAATGGGTGTTCTAGCCTGATTGGGTGAACGGTCCGGTGCTTGGCCTGGACGAGTTGCCCAAACCAGTCGCGTACGTGCTTGGCGGAGGGGCCAGCCTCGGCGCGATCCAGGTGGGCATGCTTCAGGCACTCAGCGAGTGCCAACTCACTCCCGATCTCGTCGCCGGAACCTCGGTTGGGTCGCTCAACGCCGCGGTCATCGCCGCGGACCCGAAGGGTGCGGTTAACCGGCTGTCGCACGTGTGGGCACGAATGACGCGAGATCAAGTGTTCCCGGGCGGTTTGCTCGCCCAAGTCTTGCTGTTGCAGAGGGTCAAGACGTACCTGTTCCCAAACACCGGACTTGCCGCGGTGATAACCGAATTTGTCGGGCAGGCAACGACATTCGCCGATCTGAAGCTGCCGTTCGCCGCAGTCACGACAGATATCGCCACCGCTCGGCCACACGTCGTACGTGACGGTCCACTGCTGCCCGCTCTGCTGGCCAGCACGGCGATCCCGGGCATCTTCCCATCTGTCGACCTCGACGGCCGCCAACTCTACGACGGAGGTCTGGTGGCCAACGTCCCGATGCGCCAAGCGGTCGAGATGGGGGCCCGCTCGTTGGTGGTGCTCGACTGCAACTTCCCGGGCCAACTGCCGGGTTCGACGGACACCATTGCCGACATTCTGCTGTACACGGCGATGGTCGCGATGCGCTCACAGTGCGTGCTCGAGGCTCCTGTGATCGCCGCCGGGATCCCGGTCGTCTACCTTCCTGGGCCCGCGCCCCGACTGTTGTCGCCACTTGACTTCACACACACTGCCGCGTTGATCGAGGCCGCGTATGTGTCCGCTCGCTCGTTCCTGGAGCAACTGCGCATTACGGGTCCGGGCTTGTACGGATCCCCATCGCCCTGAACATCCGCGGCCACCCACCTGGAGCTGCGTACCCGGAAAGGAAAGCGCAATGAAGACACTCGAAGGCATTCTGGCTGAGCATCCGTTCTTTACCCGGTTGGACCCGCGTTGTCATCAATTGGTAGTCGGATGTGCGTCAAACGTCCGCTTTAACGCTGGTGAGTTCATCTTTCAAGAAGGCAGAGACGCCGATGTCTTCTATCTCATCCGCGAAGGAAAAGTTGCGCTCGAAGTCGTTGCTCCTGGTCACGGCAGCTTGACGATTGAGACTCTGGGTCGCGGCGACATGCTCGGATGGTCTTGGTTGATACCCCCCTATCGCTTTCGGTTCGACGCGCGCGCCGTAGAGACGACCCGACTCATCGCGCTAAATGGCAAGTGCCTGCGCGGCAAATGCGAAGAGGATCACGAGCTGGGATACCAACTGGTAAAGGAAGTGGCTTCGACTCTGGGCCAGCGTCTCGATGCGACACGATTTCGACTGTTGGATATTTACGGCCTCGTCTAACACCGTCGATTAGCCGGCCTCGATTGCCGCAACCGTTGCGGCCGCATCGGTCCCACAGATGCGTTGGAGGTTTACGGGTCCAGCGGCCACTAGATCGTTGATGCGGCGCTTGAGGTCTCCCGAGGAAAGATGGGCGTACAGGTTTGCGCCGGGGCATGCGGTTTGGGCTACATCGCGGTGGCCGGCCAGAGTGTCGGTGGCGATGTGAAAGGTTTGGGTGGCCCACGCGAAGGCGAGCGCGGCTCCGTGAAGTTGGGCTTCGGAGACGACTTCTTTATCGAAGTCTCCTTCGCAAAGGACCAAGAAGTGCCCCGTCGTGTCGTAGTCCGTCGCGGTGTCACCCGCGATCTGCGGCGTTCGCAATTCATAGATGTTGCCGTCGCGGTCAATGCCGACGTGATAAGCGATGTCGACCCAACCCAGCTTGTCTTGGTGGTAGAGCTGGTCCTGACGGAAGCGGCCTGGGGCGTTGCGGTTGTCGCCCAAGACGACGGCCTCGTGGTGAAGAGTCATGCGGGTAATGGTGTGAGGCCTGCCGCCGGCTCGGGCGGGACGAGCACCCCAGGCATCTCGACACAACATCACAGCTGAAGCTGCGCTAAGCGGTACGGCGGACGCAGTGGTCGGCGTAGGTGGCTGGCCTGTCGTGCTAACGCTGGGGCGAGGCGCGGAGTCGGTGGCAGATTTCGAGCACCCGCTGTCGATCGCCGCCGCCCCTGCACCACCGAACAGCTGAAGCAGCCTGCGGCGGCTGATCGGCTCGGGAGCAGCATCGTGCTGGCCAGAAGTGACTGTGTCCACTACGAACACCATACGAAGCGCCGCTGTCGGCGCGAAGCCATTCGTGGCGCGAATTCTGAACGCTATATTGACGAATGGTCGAAACGGGGCAGCAAAAGGCGATCGATCCGGCCGAGATGCGGCGTCTGCTCGACCGGCAGGCGATCACAGAGCAAATCTACCGCTATTGCCGCGCAGTGGATCGGCTAGATATTCCGCTGGGGCACTCGGTGTTTCACGAGGACGCGACCGCGGACTACGGCGAGTCGCTCTACCGCGGAGACGGACGCGGTGTGATCGACTTCATCTGCGCCTCGCATCTGCTGGCTCTCAGCCATTCGCATCAGGTCTGCAACAGCATCATCGCCTTAGACGGCGACTGCGCGGGAAGTGAAACCTATTTCCATTCCGCGACGCGGTTGATGCAAGACGGCAAGGTCATCCAGATCAGGGTTTGGGGCCGTTACCTCGACGAGTGGTCGCGGCGGGATGGCCAGTGGCGCATCGACAAGCGCCTGACGCTGTTCGACTTCGACGAAGTCCGGGAAGTCACCGAGATGGTTCGGCACGACGATGGCAGACGCGACCGCACCGATCCCTCTTACGCCGTGCTGAAAGGCTTGTGCTGAGTTCCGCTCGTTACCTGCGGTTTCGCTTTCGAGTCTTGACTGCGTCAATGCTCACGATCTACTGCCTGGGCTCGTAGGACTCGTCGGGGTTGTAGGACTCGTCGGGGTGCTAGGACTCGTCGGGGTTGTAGAACTCGTCGGGGTGCTAGGACTCGTCGGGCCCGCGGGACTTGTCGGGCTCGTAGGACTCGCGGGCGTGGGAGTCGCAAGGCCTGGGCCTTCGCCACACCAGTCCGCCACATCTTTCGGGTACTGCTCGAGCGGTAGAGGACAACGCTGCCCCGGCGGGAAGTTGGCGCCGGCGTTGAGCAGATCGCAGGGCACATAGACCTGCTTGCCTTTGGGGGTGTTGGTCAGACACTTCGTCGGCGGATCGGCATGGCCCGGGGCAGGGACGATGATCGCCACCGCCCAAGCGGCGAGCACCCCGATAGCAAGGCGATAGATCATGAGCACTCCTTTATCCAGAGCCCCTGTCAGGATTGAACTCTGCTGAAAGATAGTCAGACACAGCCGACGAAAAAGAAAACCGGCCAGAGCTTGTGGCTCTGACCAGCATCTTCAGTTCTCCACCAGGTCGGGGATCGGCTCCGCGTCCGTCAGCCAGTGGCGCCCGGCCCGGCGGGCCGCCTCCCACTTGGGGACGCTCACCGCATCGTCCTGGCCCAGGTCCTCAGGGGTCGGGCCGATGCGCCGGGCCAGCGCAGCGAGGGCATCCAGATCGAAGTTGTACACCTCGGCTGCCGCCAGGCCCAGCATCTGCCGGGTCTCCTCGACGGGAATGTCCCAGAAGGAGCGACGCAGCCAATCTCCGGTGTGCGGCCAGGTCCCCTCCGGATGGGGGAAGTCGTTGCCCCACAGCATGTTTGATACGCCGATCTCGTAGCGCCGCGCCAGCTCCCTGCGCTCGGTGGTGGTGGCGCCGATAAAACAGTTCCGGTCGAAGTAGGCCGATGGCGGCATCGTCAGGTCACCCTCCATCGCATGGCTCATCTTCTTGGCCGAGTGCTCACGCAGGTACCGCGTGTCCATCAGCCAGAGCAGGTCGTTGGCCCAAAACGCACCGCACTCCGTGACCCCCCAGCGCAGCCGGGGGAAGCGCTCGAACACGCCCGACCACAACGCGAACCACAGCGGCCGGGCTCCCCACCAGCGCACCTCGGTCACATAGATGCCCAGGTGCCCTCCGTACTCCTCCTGCGGGGCCGGACCGGAGTGGGTATGTACCGGCATCTGCAGGTCCTGGCAGGCGGCCCAGACCTTGTCGTAGCGCCGGTCGTGATACGGCGGGTACCCCACCCAGCGCGCCGGGATCAGGATCCCGCCCCTCAGACCGGACTCCGCCGCTCGGGTGATCTCGGCTACCGCCGCGTCGATGTCGGCCAGTATCGGCACGACCGCGACCCCGGCCCGCCGTTCGGGGCTGTGGCTGCACAGCTCGGCCAACCAGCGGTTGTGGGCGCGCGCCCCGGCCATCGCGCGCCCCGGGTCGAGGTCGCCCGACTGACCCAGGCCGGCCCCAAACGGAGCCCCGGCAACCCCGGTCACGGCGTCGGCGTCGGGAAAGATGACCTCGCCGACCACCCCGTCGCCGTCGAGCTCTTTGTCGCGCAGAGCGACATCCCATCCGCCGGCGATGCCTTCGCCATGCTCGGAAAACCATTCCTCGGCGAACTGCTCGTCGATGAATCCGCCGGCCTGCGACGCGGCAGTCTTCTCTGCCAGGTAGACCTCGAAGTCCTCGCGATATTCGGGGTCGACGTATTCGCGGTACCGCTCGGTCGGCAGCTCGGCGTGGCAATCTGCCGAGATGATCACGTAATTGTTCAATTTGGTCACGCGGTTACCTTTCGCTACCAGGTACGGATGGGGTCGGGCTCGAAGACGGTGCTGCTCGCGTCGGCAGGTACGGCAGCCAGCGGCTCGGCAACCTCGGCCACGGTCGGGCCAATGCGGTTGACAAGAGGTGCCAGGGCATCGAGGTCGAAGCCGTACACGGTCGCCGCATTCCCGCCGACCATGGCCGCCAACTCGGCTGTCGGGACGCCGCTGAAGGTGTGGCGCAACGCTTCCCGGGTGTAGGGGGCGGTCCCCTCGGAGTGCGGGTAGTCGCTTCCCCACATGATTCGGTCGACGCCGATGCCGTGGCGCTCGGCGCACTCGACGGGTCGCATGAAGCTGGCACCGACATAGCACTGGCGGGACCAGTACTCGCTGGGCTTGAGGGTCAGCGAGCCGGCGGTGGGCCCGGCGAAGCGGGCGATCGCGGAGTTCGCTCGTCCGTAACGGGCCGCCGCGACGTCGAGCGAGTAGAGGGTCACCGGTATCCACCCGGCACCCTGTTCGGTGAAGACCACGGTGAGGTCCGGATGGCGATCCAGTGCGCCGCTGAAGATCAAGTGCCACAGCGCCCGATGGGCAAACCAGTGTGTCTCGTACACCCATACCGCAAACGAGCTACCCCACCCATCGGTCGGAGGCGGGCCGGCGTTGCCGCCGTGATGGTTGAGCACCAGACCCGCCTCGTCGCACGCCGCCCAGAGCGGCTCCCAGTGCTCGGCGTACAGCTGGGGGATGCCGGTTCCGGGGGGAATCCCGGGCAGCAGCACACCGCCGCGCAGGCCCAACTTGGCGATCTGCGCGATCTCGGCGATGGCTTGGTCGAGGTCCGGCAGCAGAATCTGGCCGACCCCGGCGCGCCGCTCAGGCGACAAGGAGCAGAAGTCGGCCAGCCAGCGATTGTGCGCGCGCAGGCCGGCCCAGCGCAGCTCGAGCTCCCGGGCGGTCTCCGGTTGGGGGGCCGCCAGACTCGCCTGAGGAAAGAACGGCGGCACGGTATTGGGGAAGATGACCTCCCCCGCGACGCCTTCGGAATCCAGATCCGAGTTGCGTCGATCGCTGTTCCAGTTGCGCTCGGCTTCGGACTCGGTGAGGTCGCCGAACGGGTTGACGTATGTCTTTGCCCAGCCGTCGAATTCGTCCTTGTACTGCGGATCGAGGTAGTCGCGGTAGTCGAGCAGGTCGGCGCCGGCGTGGCAGTCAGCCGAAATGACCGTGTACCGATCCATCCGCTATACCCGCGTCGGCTCGGGCCGGGGGGCGGCAAGCAGAGCCACGTCGTCGTAACGCTGGTGCACGTACGGCAGCAGCCATTCCTGCGGCACCCGCTCCGCGATCCGCCCCACTTGGATGGTGCGCCGGCGACACCATGTGATCGATCTGATTTCGCGGACCACAATGTCGGCCACCGGATCCAGCGGCGACTCCCCCAACTCGACTGTGCCGTCGATATTTTCAAGCAGCTCGTAGTGCCGGTGGTACTCGCCGTACACCAAGTGGGGGTCGGTGATGCCGCTACCATCGGGGGCACGCAAGAACTTGAAGTAGAACTCGGTGTTGACCTGATCGGGCGGCAACTCCACTGGGCCGGTGATCTGGCCGTTCACTTGGATGAGCCGATAGCCCAGCCGGTCAATGGTGGCGGTGACGCGATTGCCGTCGCGCTCGACCTCGAGGTGGGCCAGTTTCTTTGGCTCGCCGAACGTTTCGCGCCCGCCAGTGACCGACTGTTCGGTGGACTGGGGCATGAAGAGGGGGTAGTCGCCCAGGAGTTCGCCGTGCCGGGCGGTCACCGAAAACACCGCCGACCCGAACGGCGGCCTGCCCGCTATGCGGACCCGCTGAAGCTGGATTCGCACCAGTGGTTCGGCCGCCGGCTCCAGCGGCCTGGGCAGCACGGCCGCGACAATCTCCGGATCGGTGAGGTAGGTGATGGTGACCGCTTCGGTGGCGATGGGCGCCTTGGTGGCGTCGATCTCGTGGTCGACCTGCGCCTCGGGTGGGCGAGGACCGTAGCGAACTGCGTTGGTACTCAACGCTTTCCTCCTTCGGTTTTCGGCGCGTTCTTGGCATGCTGGCCGAGGACGTCGACAAGGTAGTTGGGCTCGCCGCGAGCGAGAATCGATGCGGCTTTGGTGCTCACGACTTGATCGGCCGGTGTGGGCGGACCCATCATCCAGAAGCGGTCCGCCCGAATTCCGTCCAGCACCTGGTCGGCGACCATCTCGAGCGGGGTGAACTCGACATGTGCGCCGGCGGCCTCGAAGCGAGCCACAACCTTTGCCAGTGTCGCCTCCGGTGCGCGGCGTTCCTGGGTCGCGGCGTAGCGCTCCGGGCGGTGCCGCCACGACTCCCAGATGCCGGTATTCAAAAAGCCGCCGGGGAAAAGGACGTGCGCCCGTACCCGCGTCCCTGTCATCTCCAGGTGGGTGTAAAGGCTTTCGGTCAGGCAGAGGACTGCGGCCTTGGTCATCGGGTAGACCGCCGTGGCCGGCCCACCCATGGCCCCCCGGGCAATTGGTGCGAACCCTCCGTTGCCCGAGCAGGTGTTGACCACGTGTCCTTCGTCCTGCTCGAGCAGGACGGGCACGAAGGCCTTGATGCCATGGATGACGCCCAGCACGTTGACGTCGATCCCCCAGCGCCAATCGGCCAGGTCGTGTTCCCACATGTAACCCTCGGAGACCCCGCCGGTGCCGGCGTTGTTGCACACGACGTGTACCCCGCCGAAGCGGTCGAGCGCCTCCTTGGCGAGCGACTCGACCGAGGAATAGTCGGTGACGTCGGTAACCACCCCGACCGCCTCGATGCCGTCGTCCGCGAGTGCCCGGGTCGCCTCGTCTAGCGGTTCGGCGAGGACATCGGCCAGCACCACCTTCATGCCCTCTTGCCCGAAACGCCTGCCCATGGCCTGGCCGATGCCCCCGGCTCCACCGGTTACGACGGCCACCTTGCCCCGAAGGTCTGTCATTGTGGCCATCGTCACATGGTCGCTTATATCACCGCAAGTAGTCGCATTATGCGACTATTGCCTCCATGGCGCCGCGTCCCTCCCCGCAGACCGAGCGGGTCGTGAACCTGTTCGAGTATCTGGCAGGTGATGGGAGCCGTGGGATGACATTGGCCGAGGTATCGCGCCAATTGAGCGTCCACAAGGCCAGCTGCCACTCGATGCTGTCCGAACTGCTCCGAGCCGGGTGGTTGCTACGCGACCCGGTTCGCAAGACCTACCACCTCGGTCCCGCCCTGGTCCGCCTCGGCCAACAGGCGGCCGGCCGCTACCCGGCCCTGGTGTTGGCCCGCTCCGCGATGGCCGAGCTGTCGGCCGCGACGGGCGCGCACTGCGTTGCCTTCTCGGTAGGCGATGACCACTCCACCGTCGTCGATCAGGTCCGAAGCCGTCACGGCGGCGGTCACCCCATGCCCATCGGGACCCAGTTCCCCCACCGCCCGCCGTACGGGGCGTCGATCGTTGCCTGGGCCGGGCCAGAGGTTCGGGAACGCTGGCTGGCCACCCTGCCCGAGGATGTGCGCGATCGCTACGGCGAGGCCATCACCGCCGCCAACCAACGTGGCTACGCGGTCGGTCTGCACATCCTGCCCGATCTGCGCCTGCGGGAACTCGCGCAGATCGTGCGTAGTGCCGAGGTACGTTCCACCCGGCTGAGCCAGCTGGCGCAGGAGTTGACCGACGAACTAATCCATCAGGAGGAGTGGTTCCCGATCAGCCTGGCGACGGACCGCACCTACGAGGTGAGCCACATCGACTCCCCGATCCTGGAGGACGGGTCCCGCATCGCCCTGATGCTCAGCCTCGTCCCCAGCGCCGAACCGATGAGCGGCGCGGCGGTCACCCAGCTGGGGGCGCAGCTCTCTGCGACGACCCGCCGGCTGAGCGCCGCCTTGGCCGAGGAGTCGCACCTCCCGGCGCGCCAAATGGGTTGATAGGCAACACCTGTCGGGCGATTCCGTGCAACCGGTTAGCGTCGTACCGGTGCCAGCCGCTTGAGGGCCAGCCCCCCTTCAAACGGTCGGTACCCGAAAGCAGCCGGGGCGCGATAGCCGGTGTCCTCGAGAGGGGTGTGCACCTCGGCGACGGTGGGCCCGATCTTGGTGGCCACCGGCACCAATGCATCGAGGTCGAAACGGTAGAGGCGACCGGCATTGCCGCCCAGGATCTTTCGGCAGGCATCCTGCGACCTATCGTGCAGGGCCCAACGAATAGCCAGCCTGGAGTGCGGTGCAAAGCCTTCCTCGTGGGGGTAGTCACTGCCCCACATGATGTGCTCCGGGCCCACGAAATCGATCATTCCTGAGTCGAACGGCGTCAGCTCAGTGGCGAAAAAGCAGTTCCGCTTGACGTATTCGCTCGGCGTCAGGGTCAGCCCGTCGACCGACGATCCGCCGAACATCCCATAAGTGCGGTTGCCGGCCTCAGATTTCATGGTGGGCACCATGGCGTCGAGCATGCCGATTTGGCCAGGCACCCAATACGTGCCCTGCTCGGTCGGCACGAATCGCAGCGTCGGGTACCGCTCGAACACCCCGGCCAGGATCAGGTGTCCAAGTGTGCGCTGTGCCCACATCGCCATCTCGGTGATCAACACCGCGTTGGAGGCCGGCTGATCCATCGGCATCTCAGGACTGCCGGCCCCCGCGTGCTGCACCACCGTCAGGTCCAAGTCCGCGCACAGCGACCAGATCGGTTCATAGCGGGTGTGAAAAAGCGGGGCCACGAGCGGGTCCCCGGGCGAGACCGCCGGAATCAGCACGCCACCAAAGCAGGCCTGCTCAACACCCCAGCGGATTTCTTCCAGCGCCAGTTCGACGTCGTTGGGAAAGATCTGAATCAACCCGCGGCGTCGGGCCGGGGCCAGCGAACAGAAATCGATCTGCCACCGGTTATGGGCCTGCACACCGGCCCAACGCTTCTCAAAGTCTTCACGTGTGCGGGGCAAGCTGATCGTGATGTTCGGGGTGCTCGGGAAGAACGGCGGAACGGTGTTGGGCAGCAAGACCTCGGCAGCCACTCCGTCGGCGTCCATCTCAGCGATCCGGAGCTCGTGGTCCCAGTTCCGGTTGGCGGTCGCGACGATCAGATCGTCGAACGGGCTGGCGTAGGCCTTGGCCCACGCATCGAACTCATCGTGGAGACGCGACGGCAGATAAGGTTTGTAGCCGTAAAGATCCGCCCCGGCATGGGTATCCGTCGAGATGACGATGTAGCGATCCAACGTATCCCAGGTTGTAGCCATAAGCACCCTCCGCCAGTACGTCGAGCATAGGAGAAACGGAGCGGCTCGCGAAGGGCGGAACCACAGCCACGTTCGCTCGGACGGGGGCTGCCTTTTGGCCGATCCGGAATATCAGCAGTTCACGGAACTAACAGCGGCGCATCAGAGTGGGCCCGCTCCGTAGCGAAGCCGGTAGTTGACCGTGCGTTGCGTCCGAACAGCTGCCGCTAGCCTTCGAACGCGAATCTCGTAATTTGAAAGCTCTGAACTGCTAGTTCTCGGTGGAGCTGCCGGCAATCGAAACCGATGCTCTACCAGGCAATTTCGGCTCTGAAGTGCCCGTTCGTTCCATTTCGGTCCAGTTCAGTCCCGCTCAGTACCTGCGGTTTCGCTTTCGGGTCTTGACGGCGTCAAGAGCAGTTCAGGCATGAATCGTGTGGACACAAGTCGTTCAGGTACCGCCCAAGGCGCGTTACCGCAGGCATCCGCCGACCACACGAAGTGCAGTCCTAGGTGGCCTCAAGCGCCGCCGCGGCGGCCAGAGTGCGTTAGGCGCTTGAATCGGTGTCTTTGGTCCATCGGCTTGCATCGCTTCAGCCCTAACAATCACGGCCGCCCTGAGTGATCCTTCCGGTGGGTACACAGCCGATGAGAAGCGAACTGAAATGTGGCAACCACCACGTCACGGGATCCTGGTAGGCGTCGACGGCTCAGCAGCGGCACTGGCTGCCGTACGGTGGGCGGCCCATGATGCCGCGCTGCGGAATGTGCCGCTGACCCTGGTCCATGTCGTCAACGCCCCCGTACCGGGGTGGTCCCAGGTCCCCGCGCCGGCCGGCTTCAGGCAATGGCAGGAGAAGCGGGCACGCGAATTCATCAAGTCGGCGATCAAGGTCGCCGAAGAGGGCACTGGTGAGCGCGGTCCGGTGCAAATCGATAGCAAGGTGTTTTATTCGGCCACCGTCCCGACGCTCGTCGGCCTTTCCAAAGAGGCGGAGATGGTCGTGGTGGGCTATCGGGGGCACGGCGGCGTGTTGGTCCGCAACTTCCTTGGCTCGGTGAGTTCGGGATTGGTCTACCACGCGCATTGCCCAGTCGCCGTCATCCACGACGAGGAACCGCTGGGCGCCAATGTCGCACGGGCGCCGGTGCTGGTGGGCATCGACGGCTCGCCGGCGTCGGAAGCAGCGACTGAGATTGCATTCGACGAAGCGTCACGACGAGGTGTCCGTTTAATGGCCCTGCACGCCTGGACTGATCTGCGGGTTTCCGACTTCAAAGAGTGGTTCCCGAACTTTAATTGGGACGCTCAGCTAGCCACCGAGGAGGAGACGCTTGCTGAACGGCTGGCGGGTTGGCACGACCGATATCCCGACGTGGCGATCCTTCGCAGAATCGAAATTGGTGATCCGGCGAGTCCGCTGATCGAGGCGTCCAAACTGGCGCAACTGCTTGTGGTCGGCAGCCACGGCCGCGGCGGGTTCGCTGGCATGTTGCTGGGCTCGGTCGGGGCGGCGGTGGTCAACAGGGCCAGCATCCCTGTGATCGTGGCGCGTCAGTCCTGACGGCGCCCGTTGTGGGTTGGCTTAACCAACAAATGTCGATGAGATGTAGACGGGAAAAGAAAACTGGCCAGGCTTGCAGCCCTCCCTCACGAAGCTATCGATTCTCTCCCGATGAAGAGCACTTGGCCGAAAATCCACTGCGGCGCCAGCATGGATTGGGGGACATAATGTAGGGGTGTGTCCTACCGCACACGATGGAGGAAGTAACAGTCATCACGCCCGCGCATCCGTCGAATGTTCAAGGAGGATCGCCGCATGGATGCATGGCTGATCTGGTTGATCATCGCCGTAGTGTTGCTAGTGGTCGAGATGCTCACTATCACCGCAGCGGTCGGGATGCTCGGTGTCGCTGCACTGATCACCGCGGGCTTCGCCGCAATCGGACTACCCGTGGCTGTCCAACTCCTTGCGTTCACAGTCACCGCCACGATCGGGGTGCTGCTCATCCGCCCCGTCGTCCGTCGGCACATGCTCCGGCCCCAGCTTGAGCGTTTCGGCGTAGAAGCATTAATCGGTAAGCCCGCCTATGTCGTGTCAGAGGTGTCCCGGCTGGATGGCAGGGTTCGCATCGGCGGTATGCGTGGTGAGGAGTGGACGGCGCGCGCCTACGACCAAACCCTGGTGATACCCGCCGGAGCGACCGTCGACGTGCTGGAGATCAGCGGCACCACCGCGCTCGTGTACCCCCGGGAGTAACCCATGGAAACCGCACTCTCTCTTATCCCCGGACTGGTCATCGCGCTGTTCGTAGCCTTCACCGTGCTGCGGGCGGTGCGCATCGTGCCCCAGGCGCGTGCTCGCAACGTCGAACGGCTCGGCCGTTACGACCGCACGTTGGCGCCCGGCCTCAATTTCGTCATCCCCTACTTCGACCGGGTCTATCCGATGATTGACCTGCGGGAACAGGTCGTCTCGTTCCGACCGCAACCGGTTATTACCGAGGACAATTTGGTCGTCGAGATCGATACTGTGCTCTATTTCCAGGTGACCGATGCGCGCGCGGCCGCCTATGAGATCGCCAACTTCCTGCAAGGCGTCGAACAGCTCACGGTCACCACGCTGCGCAATGTCGTCGGGTCTATGGACTTGGAGCGCACACTCACTTCCCGCGACACCATCAACAGCCAACTCAGAGGTGTGCTGGACGAGGCCACCGGCAAGTGGGGGCTGCGGGTCAACCGGGTAGAGATCAAGGCCATCGACCCGCCGCAATCCATCAAGGACGCAATGGAGAAGCAGATGCGGGCCGAACGCGACAAGCGTGCGGCAATCCTGGGCGCCGAAGGCCAACGCCAGTCTCAGATCCTCACTGCTGAGGGTGACAAGCAGGCCGCCGTCCTGCGCGCCGAGGGCAATCGGACCGCAGCGATCCTCCAGGCCGAGGGCCAGGCCCGCGCTATCGACGAGGTATTTCAGTCCGTGCACCGCAACGACCCCGACCCCAAACTGCTCGCCTATCAGTATCTCCAGATGCTGCCGCACCTGGCCCAGGGCCCGGGAAACACGTTCTGGGTAATTCCAAGCGAGGTCACCGCAGCCCTGCAAGACGTGTCCCGCGCCTTCACCCAGGCGCTGCCCAAGTCATCGGCCACCCGCGAAGCCTCCTCCGACGACTTGGCAGCACACGCTGCCGCCGATGCGGCGCAGGCGGCACAAGCCGCAGCCGATGCGCTCGAAGGCGCAGCCGAGGCCGACGGCTACCGGACCGCGACGCCATCGCGCCCGTAACGACCGGTCGGGGCAGGATTCTTCGAAAAAGAAAACTGGCCAGAGCTTGTGGCTCTGACCAGCATCTTCTCAGTGGAGCTGCCGGGAATCGAACCCGTTTCGGGGTGCTGGTCAGGGGGTCGAAACCACGTCGACCAGCGGATTGACGTTGACCGGGATTCACCAGAATTGACCCGATTTATCTGTAACTGTGCCCAAATGTGCCCGCAGATGACGCCCTGGCGGGTGCTGTCAATTCAATGGTTGGACCTGGATGCCGAGCCAGGCATCCTCGCACTTCGTCTGCAACGCAGGGTCGGCACGCATTGCGGTCGTGTATTCGTGAGCCACGCGATAGCGTCCCGGGGAGTGGTGGACTTCGGATCGGGCGTGGTTCACGCGATGCGATCAACGAGTCATGTTGAACGCTAGGTGATTTGGTGTTGTTTGGCAAGTGCTGCGGCGGCGTGTTTGGCAGCGATGACCACTGGCACAGCAGTAGCGCCACTTCAACGTCAAGACTCCGGCGCTATGCGAGCCCCGCATCAACCAGCAGACGTGACAGCCCGAGTTCGGCACACTTCGCGGCTACCGGCCCCAGTTCGTCTCGGGCGTCAGCTTCCCGGCCGGCGGCGGCGAGCGTTTCGATGCGGAGCACTTGTGCCTGCAGCGCCGCCAGCGGTCTGCCCTCACCATCGATCGCAGCGGCGAGATCAGTGGCCCGTCGGCAAGCTTGCTCGCGGTCGTCCGCAGAATCGCTCGCGGATAACAGGCGAACCGCGGAGTCCTCGTCGAGTTCAGCTGTCATGGTGGCGATTCCATCGCCACGGGGAATGGCGCGGGGTGATCGCAAACCGGCGGCAACCGCCCGCGGTAGCTCGATGCCCAGCCGGATGCGCTCATTGTTGATTCGGGCAGTTAGGCGGGGCAGCCGCAGACGAACCGCGGCCTTCGCGCCGGCGGCAAGACGATCAGCCGCAGACCCATGATCCCCCTGCGCCGCCTTGATCCGCGCGCCGGTCACATACCTGGCGGCCAGGTAATCCACTGTGCCACCCTCGGAGCCGAGCAGATAGCTCTCGTCCATCAGACGCGTGGCCTCAGCCAGGTCGCCAGTCTCGTAGAGCAATTCGCCCAGAAGCGAACCCGCGAGCCGGGCCGCGTGCGAGTGGGGTCCGACCGCTGTGGCGATCTCTAATGCCTTTCGGAAGTTCTCCAGGGCCGTAGGAATATCGAGCTGATACCTGGCGGCCAAACCGCCGAAGCAATGCCCATCAACGGTGGCGAACGGTCCCATCATTTCCTGGTAGGGCGCGGCCCAGGCAAGCAGCCGGTGCGCGGCATCGAAGTCGAAGCGGCAGATCGCGGCGAACGCCGCGACGTTCCCGGCGACCCCGGGCACCCGCGGATGCAGCGTGTCCGGTCTCGACATTGCCTCGGCGAGAAGGTCGTCCACGCGGTCGGCCCGATCGGCGTAGCTGTCTGCGACTGCTCGCAGCACGTCCGCCTCAGCTCGCAGATCCGCCTGTGCCGCATCCGAGAGATCCGCACGGCCCAGAGCCGCCTCGAAGCGAATCAGCGCGGTGGCGGTGAGCTCCGGACGTTGCAGCAGGGTATTCGCCCAGGCGATGACGAGTTGGAGCCGGGCCCGTGAAACCACCAATTGCCGCGGCAGCTTCTGCACGATTCCAAGCAGCGTTGTCATCTTCGATTGCTCCAGCAGGTTCGTCTCATCCTGCTCGACAAGATCAACCGCGCGGGCGGGATCACCCGCAGCCAGTGCATGGTCGACGGCCTCGTTGAGGTAGCCGTTTCCGGCGAACCACGCCGATGCCGCGCGGTGGAGCTGTTCGACCCGATCGGGCCCGTCATGTTCGAGCCGACGGCGCAGAAATTCGGCGAACATCTGGTGGAAGCGGAACCAGTTCGGGTCGTCGTCGATGCGCTGCAGGAACAGGCCGCGCTGCTCGACCTCCTCCAGCATCGCCTGCCCGTTGGTTCCCCCCGCCAGCACGGAGGCCAATGGGCCGCAGGTCCGCTCGGTGATCGATGTCACCAGTAGGAACTCGCGCAGCTCGGGTTCGAGGGTGTCCAGCACGTTCTCGCCCAGGAACTCGCGGATCACGTCGCTGGAACCGGAAAGCCGGCGCAGGAGGTTGTTCGCATCGCCGCCGCCGCGCAGCGACAGTGCGGCCAGCTGCAGCGCTGCCGCCCACCCGTCGGTCGATTTGGTCAACGCCTCCACATCGCCGCGCGACAGCTCTCGGCCACTTACATCGTTGAGCAACGAGGCCGCCTCGTCGGTGTCGAAACGCAAAGCACCGGGATCGATCTCGATCAATTCGTCGCGGATCCGCAACCTGCCCACTGGCAATCCGGCGCGAGACCAGCTGGTCACGATGACCTGCAGGTGGTGGCAGCCGTTGTCCAACAGGAAGCCGAGGGCGGAGCTGGTTTGGCGGTCGGACACGCGATGCCAGTCGTCGATCACTACCGCGATCCGGTCGTCCTTTTCGTGGATTTCGTCGATGAGCGACGTCAACACATAGCGGCTGGCATCATCGCCGTGCTCTTCGAGCACCTGCCCCAACGACTCGGCCAGCCTGGGGCGGACCCGCCGGATCGACTCGAGTAGATGCGCCAGGAACCACACCTCGTTGTTGTCGTCGTCGTCGATGGTCAGCCAGGCGACCGCGACGCCCTCGCTCGAGAGTTCCTCACGCCACTGCGCCGCCAGCGTGCTCTTGCCGAACCCCGAGGGCGCGTGGATGAGGATCAGCCGCCGCCGTCCGCCGGCGCGAAGGACGTCGGTGAGCCGGCTGCGGGCGACCAGTGACCTGGTGGGGGCCGGGGGCCGGTACTTCGTCGCGGGTGTCGGGGGCGTCTGGAACGTCGGGGTGCCGCTGGTTTCCCGATGAACCGAGCCTGCCACGGGCGAGCATCGGCGCTCCACGCCCAGCTCGACGGGACGGGGCATCTCGTCGACGATGACGCCGTTGCCGCGCTGAACTGCACGAAGCTCGTCGCCGAATGCTGCCGCCGTGGCCGGACGATCCGCCGGATCCCTCGCCATGGCCCGTTCGATGACCGCGGCCACGCCAGCCGGCAGCCCCTGCGTCCGCAGGTCCGGGGTGGGCTGCGAGGTCACCCGCAGGAACTGAGCGATTACCTGCTCGCCGCTGCGCCGCTCGAACGCGGCATGACCGGTCAGCGCACAGAACAATGTCGCGCCCAGCGAATATACGTCCGATACCGGCGTCGGCGATGCGCCCTCGAGCACTTCCGGCGCGGTGTAAGCCGGCGAACCGGTAATCACCCCTGTCGCCGTCTCGAAACCCCCGGCGATTCTGGCGATTCCGAAGTCGGTCAACTGCGGTTCACCGTAATCGGTCAGCAGGATGTTCCCAGGCTTCACGTCACGATGCAGTGTGCCCGCGCGATGCGCGGCTTCCAGCGCACCCGCGAGCTTCACGCCGATACTGAGCGTCTCGCGCCAGTCGAGGGGTCCGTGCCGACGGATCAGTACCTCCAGCGAGTCTTTCGCGTGGTACGGCATCACGATGAAGGGCCGGCCACTCGCCAACACGCCAACCTGTAACACGTTCACGATGTGCGGGTGTCCGGAAAGGCGGCCCATGGCGCGCTGCTCACGCAGGAAGCGGTCGAGCGTGTCCGGGTCAGGGTCGGTGATCGACACCTTGACGGCGACGGCGCGGTCCAGCATGGGTTGCGCACAGCGGTATACGACTCCGAATCCGCCGCGCCCGATCTCCTCGACGTCGTCAAATCCCGCCTGACGCAATTCCGCGGGAATATCCGGGACCTGGTCCCGCCGTGTCGCAAGCGGATCGACGTCGGTCATCGACGGTCACTGTCCTCGGCCGAGAGGCTTTTCACCATTAGTTTCATTCGAGTGCTGACTTCACAATAGGCCCGCTCGGTACTGCCGGGGCGTCTGCCCGAACCACCGTTGACACGAACGGTTAAGGGTGCTCTGTTCGGAATAGCCGAGCAGGACCGCGATCTGACTCAGATACAACCCCGGTTCGGCAAGGTACCTCGCCGCTTGATCGCGGCGTTCCCGCTCGATGAGGTCCTGGCATCGCACGCCCTCGATGGCTAGGCGTCGTTGCAGCGTTCGTGGGTGCATGGCAAGTTGGTCGGCGATGACTTCGGCGCTGCATTGGCCGGTGGGCAGCAGGCGGCGGGCCAACTCGGTCACCTGTTCGGACAGCGCGGCGGTGCTTGGCAGGTAGTTGGACTCCAGGTATTTCGTGGCGATGCGTCTGGTTTCCGGATCCGCGTTATCGATGGGCCTGCCGGCCAGACGACGGGGTATCTCGAACCCACACCACGTCTGGCCGAATCGCACGGTACATCCCAGCGTGTCTTTGTACGCGGCGTCCGGCCCTCGTTGGTCGTGCATGAATGAGATAACGCGGGCTCGAGCCTCCGGTCCGCCTAGCAGGTGGATCATGCGGACCGCGTTGGCCATGCTGAGCTCGTATCCCTGGAGCGGATAAGGAATTGCCGGATCGTTCACCTCGTAGCTGAACTTGACGTTCGACCCCGCTGTGCTTGGTGAAACAGTCAGCGTCAAGGCGGGCGAATGGACGTATAAGTACCGCCCGATCGCCTCCAGCCCGGCGAGCAAGGTCGAAGCGTTGCGCGCGATAACCGCGATGGGGCCGAGGATGTCCAGGCCCTGCCAGCGCGAGAGGCGGAGTCCGAAATCCGGACAATCGAGCTCGGCGGCGCTGGCATCCAGCATCCGAACGAACGCGTCCAACGAGACGAATGCGTCCTCCTGGTGTTCGATACCCGGCGGGATTTCGAAGCGCTTCAGAAAAGGCCGCGGGTCAGCGCCGAGCTCGCGCATCAGGTCGCCGTACCCCCAAAGGTTGGTGGCGCGGATGAGGCTGCCCATTCGATCAACTCCCTGTGTCGGGAAATGATAAAACTTTGTCGGAAAGTGTCAAGACCCCGTGTTGGCTCATCCAAGATGCCCGCGGAGCCCTGTTCGTCGACTTATTCGAGGTGGGCCGTGGAGGGGGCCAGCGGGCCCGGTGCCCCTCTGGCGGCGCGGCTAGGTTGCGACGGCAGCGGGCGCACACCAGGTCGGCCAGGGCCTCGAAACCGGCGTTGGGCAGCTCGGCCGTCCGGCCGGCCCGACCTGGAAACCCACCTCTGGGTACTGTGTGCATAGGTTAGGTTCAAACGAACCGGCCCCGGAAGGTCCGTGCCGCCGCGGAATCATCAGGATGCGCAGCGGACACCTGACCTTGTGCCGTGGTCATCACGGCTGGGAGGGATGATCCTGATCCTGTCGGCGCTATCACCCGAACACCTGTCTTCCGGCAACCGCTGGGATCGACTTCGGTGCACCGGCCTGAGCCTGCTGCTCACCGTGGTGGTGGTTGGGGGGTGTGCGACCGCGCCCAAGCCTTCGCCCAACGCCCAGCCAAGTGCGACCGCCTCGGCCAGCACCACGACCTCCGGGGCGCCGGTGCCCCAAGCGGTCAGCCTGTCCGGGTCGGACTGGTTCTTCTACGGCGGCACAGCGTATTCCGGATGCCCAGCCACCATTCAGAGCCTCGGGGGACAGGCCGGCATCCAGCAGCCCAGCGTTTTCGACACCACCACAGGGCAGTTCATTACACCGGCGGTACCGGCACCAGCACCGGATGAAACGGTCACCGGAGAAGCCTGCGCGGTCACGGGCACGGCGCCCGGTTTCAAGGTCATCTATCTGCTCAACACTACGAAGCCCGCGAGCGGCCTGAACCCGCGAGTCGACAAGAAGACTGCCTACCTGTTCGACCTGCACTCACCGACCCCGCTGGCGACCACGGATGTTTCCAACCTCCGCTCGGACTACACGGTGAACCCGACCTCTACCGGGGCAGTCATCGCCAACGCTTTCGCTGGCGGGATCGGCACCGAAGTGCTGTCCAACACTGATCTGTCGGTGCTATGGACCGATCCGAAGAGTCCTGCCGCGATCAGCGACAGCGTCCTGGCGTTCCCGCGATATCCACCCGGCACTGACAACAACATCACCGGGTATGAGCTTCGGGCCCCCAATGGCGACAGCATCTACCGTGGGCCCGACGGCAACGGGGCTTGGGCGCTCTCCCAAGGGCCCAATCATCTGGTCCAGCTGAGGATTTGGGAATCACGCAGCCCGCCAACGTATGCGACGAGTTTCTTTGACGTCAACAGCCGCGCCTTGTTGACCATCAACGGAACCCAGCAGATACCGGGTGGCGGAGTCGATGCGACCCTGTCCGACGGTCGCCTATTCCTCAACGAGGTCAACTCGTTGGGTGACGAGACCGGGATGTTGCTGTGGAATCTGCAGTCTCAACAGGTGGAATTCCAGCTCAGCCCTGAGCAGGCCAAGGGTCTGCAGCTGTCCGCAGTGCGCTACTTTCAGGGCCACCTCTACGTCGCGACGAGTGGCGAGTCGAAAACATATTCCGTGTACAAGCTGCCCGACACGACCACAGCGATCGCCACCAATTGGACGTCGCGGCCCAGCGGTCGGCTGACCGGGTGGACGATCGTGTGCAAGGACGAGATCCAATACGACCTACATAAGTGCGGGGACACGGTTCTGGTCAGGGACCAGAACGGTAGTTTCCCGGGCCCGTGGTCCTGAGATCGTTTTTCGAACCGCCGCATGGCAGGTGTTCAAAAGCACTGGACTGCGTGGGGATCGAGGCGGTCTCGTTAGCGCGGGCGCCAGGTAATCAGCACGCGGCCGCAGAGCAGCCGGCGCACGTGGGCTCCGGGAAGCATCGCCCGCATGTGCGCGCGTAGTTGCTGCAATCGCGCCGGACTGGCAGGCGATCGCCGGGTTCCCTCGCGCCGGAAAGTGTTTAGCGCTGCGGCTAGACGCGCCGCTGAACGGGGTTGCCCCCTTCCACCGATCAGACTTCTGTGTCGGCAAATGATAAAAGCATGTCGGAAGGTGTCAAGACCTACGACCGCCCCCTCTGCGATGCTGTGTCTACAACATCCAGCGAGCACAGCAGCCGAGAAGCGCGAAGGAAGCCATGACCGCACAACATTTCGACGTCCTGATCATCGGCGCCGGCCTGTCCGGTATCGGTACCGCCTGTCATGTGATGGCCGAGTTCCCCCACAAGACCATCGCCGTGCTGGAGCGACGAGAGCGGTTGGGCGGCACCTGGGACCTGTTCCGGTACCCAGGAGTCCGTTCGGACTCCGACATGTTCACCTTCGGTTACAAGTTCCGCCCGTGGCAGGACGCGAAGGTGCTCGCGGACGGCCCGTCGATCCGGCAGTACATTGCGGACACCGCGGCGGAGTTCGGCATCGACGAGAAGATCCACTACGGCCTGAAAGTCGTCACCGCGGACTGGTCTAGTCTGCAGAGCCGCTGGACCGTGACAACCCTGCACGAGGCAAGCGGCGAAACGCGCACCTACAGCTGCAATTACCTCATCAGCTGCACCGGCTACTACAACTATGACGCTGGCTACCTCCCGACCTTCCCCGGCGTTGACCAGTTCAATGGTCGGTGCGTTCACCCCCAGCACTGGCCCGAAGACCTGGACTACACCGGCAAGAAGGTCGTCGTGATCGGCAGCGGCGCAACGGCCGTCACCCTGGTTCCGGCGATGGCCGGCGACGCCGCGCACGTAACCATGCTGCAGCGCTCCCCTTCGTATGTCTTCTCGTTGCCCGCCCTCGACAAGATCTCGCAATTTCTCGGTCGGTTCCTGCCGGACAAGTGGGTATACGCGTCCGCGCGCAAGCGAAACATTGCGATCCAGCGTCAGATGTACCTGGCGTGCCGTCGCTGGCCGGCTCAGATGCGCCGACTCCTGCTCTGGCAGGTCCGACGACACGTCGGCCCGTCGGTCGACATGAGCCACTTCACCCCGAAGTACATGCCGTGGGACCAGCGGTTGTGTGCCGTGCCGAATGGCGATCTGTTCAAGGTGCTGGCATCCGGTGAGGCGTCGGTGGTCACCGATCAGATCGACACGTTCACCGAGAAGGGCATCCTGCTGAAGTCAGGGCGGGAACTCGAGGCGGACATCATCGTCACCGCGACCGGCCTGAACATCCAGATGCTGGGTGGAGTGAAACTCTCCGTGGACGGCGAGGCACACGAGCTGCACGACCAGATGACCTACAAGGGCGTACTAGTGGAGAACATTCCCAATCTGGCTTGGATCATCGGGTACACCAACGCGTCGTGGACCCTGAAATCCGACATCGCCGGCGCCTACCTGGTCCGTCTGTTCAAATACATGGACGCCAGCGGCTACGCGGTGGCAACTCCGCGCGATGTCGAGAACTGCGCGCTGGACATCGGCATGTTCGACCAATTGCAATCCGGTTATGTGCAGCGTGCGAATGACACTCTGCCGCGTCAGGGGTCCAAGTACCCGTGGCAGGTGCTCATGCACTACGAGAAAGACTCGAAGATGCTTCTCGAAGACCCCGTCGAAGATGGTGTGTTGCGGTTCGAGCGGACATCCATCGGCGCAGCCGTGGCCTGAGCAAGCCTTTCCGCCAACATATCTCGCTATTCTCTGAAAAGAGGTCATCGTGAAACTCAGCAAGAATGTGATCCGCGCCGTGCTACGAGGCGCGCGACCGGCGTTCGGGTCTCGCCGCATGGGCGTCGGCGGGCGGCGCCTGATGGTCGAACTGCTGACGGCTGCGGCTCGTCCGCCCAAGGGCACCCGCTACCAGCGCGTCACGATCTCGGGCGTCCCCGTCGAGCGCGTGCAACCCCCGCAATCCAGAAACCACGGCACGCTGATCTACCTGCATGGCGGCGCCTATGCCCTGGGCAGCGCCAAGGGCTATCGCGGCATGGTCGCGCAGCTCGCCGCGGCGGCCGGGATGACGGCATTGGTCCCCGACTACTCACGCGCACCGGAAGCACGCTATCCCATTGCCCTCGAGGAAATGGTCGCCGTCTACGCCCGCCTACTCGAGGACGGACTCGACCCGAAAACGACGGTCATTGTCGGTGATTCGGCCGGAGGCGGCCTAACACTCGCACTCACCATGGCATTGCGCGATCGCGAAATCACCCTCCCGGCCGCACTCGGGTTGATCTGCCCCTGGGCGGACCTGGCACTCGACGTCGACGAGATGCGACCGGTACTGCGCGATCCGCTGATCCTTCCGTCCATGACGGCCGAGTGGGCGCCACGTTATGCCGGGTCCGTCGATCCGCGGTCGCCCGGCATCTCCCCCGTGTACGGCGATATGACGGGCCTGCCGCCGATCGTCATGCAGACCGCCGGTGACGATCCGATCTCCGTCGACGCGGACAAGATCGAAATCGCCTGTGCCGCTTCCAAGACGGCACTCCTCGACCACCGCCGGTTCGACCACATGTGGCACGACTTCCACCTCCAGGTCAGTCTGCTCCCCGAAGCACGCGACGCGATCGCCGAACTCGGAGCGGAACTGAGCAACCACATCCACAACCTGCAACGAAAGGTCACAGTCAAATGAGCTCATTCGCAGGAAAAGTCGCCGTCATCACCGGAGCCGGCTCCGGCATCGGTAGGGCGCTGGCCCTCAATCTCGCGGCCAAGGGTACAAAACTTGCGCTCTCCGACGTCGACACGGACGGACTTGCCGAAACCGTCCGCCGGGCCCAGGCCCTCGGCGCGCACGTGAAATCCGACCGGGTCAATGTCACCGAGCGGGAGGCCGTGCTGGCCTACGCCGATGCTGTCGTCGCGCACTTCGGCAAAGTGAACCAGGTCTACAACAACGCCGGCATCGCCTACGACGGCAACGTCGAGCAGTCCGAGTTCAAGGACATCGAACGCGTCATGGACGTCGACTTCTGGGGTGTCGTCAACGGGACCAAAGCCTTTCTGCCGCATGTGATCGCGTCCGGTGACGGACACGTCGTCAACATCTCGAGCCTGTTTGGACTGGTCGCAGTGCCCGGTCAGAGTGCCTACAATGCCGCCAAGTTCGCCGTGCGCGGCTTCACCGAGGCGCTGCGCCAGGAGATGTTGGTCGCCAAGCACCCGGTCAAGGTGACCTGCGTGCACCCGGGCGGCATCAAGACCGCCGTCGCCCGCAACGCAACTGTCGCCGAGGGTGAAGACGCCCAGACCTTAGCGGAATTCTACGACAAGTATTTGCTCATCCACTCCCCCGAAATGGCTGCAAAGACCATCGTCAACGGAGTCGCGAAGGGTCACGCCCGGGTCATCATCGGCTGGGAGGCAAAGGCTATCGACTTGCTGGCTCGAATCATCGGCCCGTCCTATCAGCGGATCGTTGCCGCGGCCGCCGCGAAGTTCTTCCCGTGGGCGAAGTAACTCACATCGCGCTCCGGAAAGGGACAGAACAATGAAAACCACTGCTGCAGTGCTGCTTGAGGCCGGCAAGCCGTTCGAACTGATGGAGCTGGATCTCGACGGGCCCGGCCCAGGCGAGGTGCTGATCAAGTACACGGCCGCGGGGCTGTGTCATTCGGACCTGCACCTCACAGACGGTGACCTGCCACCCCGCTACCCAATCGTGGGTGGCCACGAAGGGTCCGGGATCATCGAGGAGGTAGGCCCCGGCGTCACCAAGGTGAAGCCCGGCGACCACGTGGTGTGCAGCTTCATCCCGAACTGCGGGACCTGCCGCTACTGCTCGACCGGCCGGCAGAACCTCTGCGATATGGGTGCCACCATCCTGGAGGGCTGCATGCCGGACGGCAGTTTCCGATTCCATTCCAAGGGAACAGATTTCGGCGCCGTGTGCATGCTCGGCACGTTCTCCGAGCGGGCCACCATCTCGCAACACTCGGTGGTGAAGGTCGACGATTGGCTGCCGCTGGAAACCGCGGTGCTGGTCGGCTGCGGTGTGCCGTCCGGTTGGGGTACGGCGGTCAATGCCGGAAACCTCCGGGCGGGCGACACCGCCGTCATCTACGGCGTCGGAGGCCTGGGCATCAACGCGGTCCAGGGCGCGATCTCCGCGGGCTGCAAATACGTAGTGGTCGTGGACCCGGTGGCACTCAAGCGCGAGACCGCGCTGAAGTTCGGCGCCACCCATGCGTTCGCCGATGCGGCCAGCGCCGCGCAGAAGGTGGACGAGCTCACCTGGGGGAAGGGCGCCGACGCGGCGCTGATCCTGGTGGGCACCGTCGACGAAGAGGTTGTCTCGGCGGCGACCGCGGTGATCGGCAAGGGCGGCACCGTCGTCATCACCGGCTTGGCAAACCCAGCCAAACTCACCGTGCACGTCTCCGGAACCGACCTGACGCTGCACGAGAAGACAATCAAAGGATCGCTGTTCGGTTCCTGCAATCCGCAGTACGACATCGTGCGGCTGTTGCGACTCTATGACGCCGGTCAGCTGAAGCTGGACGAGCTCGTGACCCGCACCTACACCCTCGAGGAAGTCAACCAGGGCTACCAAGACCTGCGCGACGGTAAGAACATCCGCGGCGTGATCGTTCACTGACGCTGATCAGATTGGCCGAAAACATCATTCGGCGAGACGCTCAGGTCGCGTCCGGGTACAGCGTGGCAACCCAGATCCCTGCCAGCACGGCCGCGACCGCTTCCGGGCGGGCGTGGTCCATCGTGACGCGCTCCGTCATGTAGTTGACGTTGAGGAGGATCAGCGCGCGTGCGACCTCGTTAGGATTGGTGACTTTCGTTAGGCCCTGGCGCTTTTCGCGACGAATGAGCGTTGCGATCTGGTCGATGTACTGCTGAACGACTCCGCCGCGGTAGTATCGCTGCGCAGCCTCGTCGTGATAGGAAGCCTCGTTGATCGCCGCCAGCACGTCGGCATGCCGGCTCCAGATCCGCACGACATCGCGCAACCCTTGCCGCAATGCGGCGACGCGATCGGGGTCCTCGCTTTCGAGCCACAGTCGTGTGGCCGCGAACATCTCGTCCCCGATCCGATCGACGAGTCGCATGACCAACTCGTTGCGGTCCTTGAAGTAGTTGTAGAAATTCGACCTCCGCATGTTCGCCGCCGCCGCGACGGCATCGACCGTGAGATCGCGGAAGCGGATTTCCTTGAGCAACGCCTCCGCCGCGTCGAGGATCTCGCGCTCGGCGTCTTCGGGCTTGCGTCGTATGCGCCGCTTCGCGCTCATCGAAGTCAGCGTAGCGGCGGGAGTGGTACTCGAACCTAATGACACGACGTCGACAATCATCCGATCAGATGATCCCGGCGGCCTTTGCTCCCGCGATCGTCTCGCGCAAGGTGTCCGCCGCATCGTGGCGCGGGCGCCAGCCGAGTTCGCGGTGTGCCTTTGCGGTGTCCATGGTCACGGATCGCCGTGCGACGTTGACCCAAGCGAGTTCCTGCGGGAGTAAACGCCCGAGCCGCGTCACCAATCCGATCAGGGCCTTGACGGCCATACCCGGCAGTGGGACCGTCCGCCAGCCGAGCTCGCGCGCGATATCCGTCATCGTGACCACGCCGTCTCCGGCGAGGTTATAGATGCCTGGTGCTCCGCGGCCCTCGATCGCAGCGAGGAGGGCGTCGGCGCAGTCGTCGTGGTGCACGAGCTGAAACGACATCCCGGTCTCTGGTATCACCGGAGATGCACCCGGGATGACCCGGATGAGATCTCGTTCCAGCGGCAGGCGCCCACCGAGCTGGAAGCGCTTGACGACGTCGTTGATCAGCGCCGGCGCGTCGCGTCCCCCGACGATGCTCGGCCGGAAGATGTACGCCTCGATGCCGGAGCCATCGACCAGCTCGTGGAACAGCGCCTCGAGCTCGGCCTTCTGCGCCGAGTAGTAGAACTCCTCCGTTCCCTGTGGTTTGACGTCCTCCGTCACAACGTCGGGATTGTCAGGATGAAAGCCGTATGCCGCGATAGATGACGTGTAGACCAGCCGGCGCGTGCCCGCCGCCACGCACGCCTCGAATACGTTGCGGGTGCCCTCCAGGTTGACCGTTCGGGTCTCCTCGCGATCGCCGAAGATGATGAACGCGAGATGCACCACGACGTCCGCGTCGGCGACGAGTTCGTCCACGGTCGAACGGTCCAGCACGTCACCACGGCGATATTCGACCTTCTTCCAACCGAATTCGGCCGGGTCGAACGGCCGTCGCGCCATGCCCAGCACACGCTTGATCTGATCTGAGCCTTCTAGTGCGGCAAGCAGCGAGCGCCCGACCTCCCCGGTCGGCCCAGTCACGGCCACCGTGAGACCTGTGTCGGGTGTCTGCGCGTTGGTCGACTTCTTCGCGGGTGTCATGGAAGCCAACGATAGGTCATTAACGACATAGCGTCAATAACTAATGACATGACGTCGTTAGATATTGACCCTGTGTCATCAAGGGCCTATGGTCCTCGTAACGAGACGTGGAGGAGACCCGAACACGATGAGAAGACTCAGCGGCGTCGATGCACTGATGCTGTACCTCGACGGAGGGAGCGCCTACAACCACACGCTCAAGATCAGCGTGCTCGACCCGTCGACGGACCCTGACGGCTGGTCGTGGCCGAAGGCGCGTCGAATGTTCGAGGAACGCGCCCACCTGCTTCCCGTTTTCCGGCTGCGGTACCTGTCCACGCCGCTGGGCCTGCATCACCCGATCTGGGTTGAGGACCCCGAGTTCGATCTCGACGCGCACGTACGCCGCGTCGTCTGTCCCGCCCCCGGCGGAATGGTGGAATTCTGCGAGGTCGTCGAGCAGATCTACGCCCACCCGCTCGATCGCGATCGCCCGCTGTGGCAGACCTGGGTCGTCGAGGGCCTCGAAGGTGGCCGCGTCGCCCTGGTGACGCTGCTGCACCACGCGTACTCCGACGGCGTCGGCGTGCTGGACATGCTCGCCGCGTTCTACAACGACACGCCCGATGATGCGCCGGTGGTTCCGGGCCCGTGGGCACCGGCGCCGCTGCCGTCGACACGGCAGCGCCTGGGTTGGGCCCTGCGCGACCTGCCCTCCAGACTTGGCAAAGTGGTGCCGACCGCGCGGGCCCTACGCGACCGGGTGCGCATCGAGCGCGAGTTCGCCAAAGGCGGTGAGCGGCGCGTCCCGTCCGCGTTGGACCGCTCCACGCCGCCGGGCCCGTTCCAGTGCGGACTGTCGCGCAGCCGGCGGTTCTCCTGTGAGACGTTCCCGCTCGCCGACGTTCGCGAGGTGAACAAGACGCTCGGCGTCACGATCAACGACGTCTTCATGGCCTGTGTTGCGGGCAGCGTGCGCCGCCATCTGGAGCGTTCGGGCGCAACTCCGGACGAGCCGATGGTGGCGACCATGCCGCTGGCGGTCACCCCGGCTGCCGAACGCGCCCACCCGGGCAACTACTCGTCGGTCGATTACATCTGGCTGCACGCCGAGATCGCCGACCCGCTCGAGCGGTTGCGCGCTACACATACCGCCGCGGAGGCAACCAAGGCGCACTTCGCCCAGACCAAGGACGCCGACATCGGCGCGGTGGTCGAGCTCCTGCCCGAACGTCTCATTTCGAGCCTTGCCCGTGCCAACGCGCGGACCAAAGGGCGCTTCGACACGTTCAAGAACGTGGTCATATCCAACGTGCCGGGTCCGCGCCAGCCACGGTACCTCGGCCGCTGGCGCGTCGATCAGTGGTTCTCCACCGGGCAGATCTCGCATGGGGCGACCCTCAACATGACCGTCTGGAGCTATTGCGACCAGTTCAACTTGTGCGTGCTCGCCGACGCCGCGGTCGTCCCCGACACGTGGGAGCTCGTCCGCGGCTTCCGGGCATCGCTCGACGAGCTGCTCGAGGTCACCCGCAGGCACGCCGTCAGTCCCGACCACGAGGAGATGGCTACATGACCCGCATCAGCCCCACCGATCTGTCATTCCTGCTGCTGGAGAGAGCCAACCGGCCATTTCACATGGCTGCCTTCACGATCTTCCAAAAACCGAAGGGACAGCTGTCGTCTTTTGGGCCACGCTTGTTCGAAGCCTATCGACACAGCCGGGCGGTCAAGCCCTTTAATTACAAGGTCAAATGGCTGGGCAAAGATGTCGCGGCGTGGGAAACGGTCGAACCGGACATGCGGAATCACGTCCGACAAATTGATTTACCGGCGCCGGGTTCCATCCAGCAGTTTTATGAGACGGTTTCCTTTCTGAACACCGGCCTGCTCGACCGTGGTCATCCGCTCTGGGAGTGCTACATCATCGACGGTATCGAGAATGGCCGTATAGCGGTCATGCTCAAAGTGCACCACGCGCTAATCGACGGGGAAGGCGGTTTGCGCTTAATGCGCAACTTCCTGAGCGATTCACCACGCAACAAGACGTTGGCCGCTCCCTGGATGGCTCTTGAGAGCGGCGACAAGCCACGCCGGTCGCGCCCCAGCGTTTCCCAAATACAGCGACTGCAAAGCATGCTCAAGGGACTGACCAAGCTGCCAGGAGATGTAGTCGGCCTAGGTGGTGACGTGCTCGACCTTGGCGTGCAATCACTGAACTTGAAGCCGCGAAAAGCTTCCCTGCCTTTCACCGCGAGGCCCACCCTCTTCAATAACACTGCGAAGTCGGCGGCGCGTGCCTACGCAAACATAGAACTGCCGCTCGCCGACGTGAAGGCCGTGGCCAAGGCGACCGACACCTCCGTCAACGACGTGGTCATGACCATCGTCGACGATGCCCTACATCACTACCTCCGCGAACACCAGGCTCCTACCGACAGACCCTTGGTGGCCTTCATGCCCATGTCGCTGCGCGACGAATCGGGTGGGGGCGGGGGTAACCAGGTGAGCGCTGAATTAATCGCAATGGGTGCGCCCGAAGCGGGCCTCGGCGAGCGCCTGCAGCAAATACACGACTCGACACAGAGAGCAAAGGACAAGGGGCGCGGCATGCAAACGACGTCGCGCCAGGCCTATGCGCTGTTGCTGTTTGCCAGCCTGACCATGTCGGACACCCTGCCCTGGTTCGGAAAGGTGCCGAGCGCCAACCTGGTGATATCGAACATGAAGGGGCCGACCGGGCAACTTTATTTGGCTGGCGCGCCGTTGGTCGCGTTCCATGGCCTGCCGATACTGCCGCCCGGCGCCGGACTCAACGTCACCTTTGCCAGCTTCAACACCGAGCTGTGCATCGCCATCGGCGCAGCGCCGGAAGCCGTCCACGAGCCCTTCCGGCTTGCCGAACTCATTGAACAGGCATTCCGGACGCTCCAAATCGACTCTGGCGCACCGAGTCCCGCAACAAGTCCCGCCGCTGCGGGTCCAACACCGAAGTCGAGAACCCCATGAAGAACATTGGCTCCATGCTCAGACAACGCGCAACCGTTTCACCGCGGCTCGAGGCCTACGTCGAGCCATTCACCAACGTGCGGATGAACTACGTGGAGATGAACGCACTGGCGAACCGGTGCGCCAACGTGCTTACCTCGCTCGGGATCGGCGAAGGTGACCGCGTGGGATTACTGATGCCCAATAGTGTCGAGTTCTGCTGCCTGTTCTATGGCGCAGCCAAGATCGGGGCCGTGGCGGTCCCCCTCAACACCCGCCTTGCGGCGCCTGAGGTGGATTTCATTCTGTCCGACAGCGGCAGCAAAGTAGTGGTCTACGGTGCAGCATTAGCGACGGTAGTTGACGCCATCAAGGCGGATACCGACTCTTCCTGCACCGTAAGCCACTGGGTGCCGGCAGGGGGCAGCACTGACTCTCTCGGCGAACGCCTGAAGGCCGCAGCTGTCAACGAACCGGCTGGCGAATTCGGCGGCGCCGACAACTTGTTCATCATGTACACCTCGGGCACCACCGGACATCCAAAGGGAGTGGTGCATACCCACGACTCGGTGCACTCGGCGGCAAGTGCATGGTCCCTGACGGTCGATGTGCGGTATCAGGACCGCGTACTGCTACCCCTGCCGATGTTCCACGTGGCAGCATTGACGACGGTCATCTTCTGCGCCATGCGCGGCGTCAGCCTGATCTCGATGCCGCAATTTGATCCGATGAAGGTGTGGTCACTGATCGTCGATGAACGGGTTTCCATTGGTGGTGCCGTGCCGGCGATCCTCAATTTCATGCGCCAAGTGCCCCAGTTCGCCGAACTCGACGCGCCTGACTTCCGCTACTTCATCACCGGCGGCGCGCCCATGCCGGAGTCCCTGATCAAGATGTATGCCGCCAAGAACATACAGGTCGTGCAGGGCTATGCACTCACCGAATCGTGCGGCGGCGGCACCCTGCTGCTCGGCGAAGACGCGCTGCGCAAGGTCGGCTCGGCCGGACGCGCAACCATGTTCACCGACGTTCGCGTGCGCAGTGACGATGGCGTGATCAGCGAACGCGGGGAGGGCGAAGTCGTGATCAAGTCCGACATCCTGCTCAAGGAATACTGGAACCGCCCAGACGCCACCCGCGCTGCCTTCGATGGCGGATGGTTCCGCACCGGCGACATCGGCGAGATCGACGATGAAGGCTATCTCTTCATCAAGGATCGGCTGAAGGACATGATCATTTCCGGCGGCGAGAACATCTACCCGGCGGAGATCGAGAGCGTGATCATCGGCATTCCCGGGGTCAGCGAGGTGGCGGTCATCGGCTTGGCCGACGAGAAGTGGGGCGAGATCGCCTGCGCCATCGTCGTTGCCGACCAGAGCGAGGTCAGCGAGCAACAAATCGTCGAGTTCTGCGGAACAAGACTCGCGCGCTACAAGTTGCCGAAAAAGGTGATCTTCGCCGAGACCATTCCACGCAACCCGACGGGCAAGATCCTCAAACGGCTACTGCGCGAACAGCATTCCGTGATCGTCCCAACGTGATGCATTGCCGGCCATAGCCCGAGCGTGTCCAAAGCGAACGACGAGGTCGTGCCGCTATTTTCGACGGAACGCGAAGTGTTTGTTGTGGCTTCTACGCCGCTGCGAGCCGCACGATGCCGGGAACGAGGTAACGCGCAAAGTACGCGCGCAAGCCCTCGTCGCTGTCGACCGGGATCGGGCCCTCCCGTGTGAGAACCAGCGACATGCCCAGTCGGGTAATCCCCTCCGCCACCATCTCGGCGTCCTCGTCGCTGAGCGGCCCGCCGCCGCTGGCGCCGAGCCAGTCGGTGATCGAGCCCCGCACGACCGCGATCACGCTCACGCCGTCGGTCGTGAGCGTTCGCAGGAAGGACTCGGGTTCGATCCGCAGCACCTTCGCGAACAGGGGGTGGTCGCGTAGTTCTTTCACCGACGCGACGAGGGCCTCGGTGAGCCCGGTCTCAAGGTCGCGCGCGCTCTCGAATACCGCTTGGACGCGCTTGGTCGCCTGTCCGACAACCCGGAGCAAGACGATCTGCACGAGCCGGTCCTTGCTGTCGAAGCGCCGGAAGACCGTCGTGCGCCCGACTCCTGCCGCGCGGGCAATGTCGTCCATCGAGGTGCGCCGAATCCCTAGTTCGGCGAAGCATGCAAGCGCAGCTTCGACGATCCGTTCCCCGGCTTCGTCGGAATCCTGTTCTGGCACAGACCAACGATAGGACAGGTCAAGCGCGGTCGAGGACAACGCGTCCACCGTGCTTGGGGACAAGCGAGATATTCATGCGCACCGCCGGCTCGATCGGCGTGGCCGCCACGCGAAAGCGCGCGTGGCGAAGGATCGTCCGCAAGATCACGCGGACCTCGAACAGCGAGAAGGCAGCACCCAGGCAACGGCGGGTGCCTCCCCCGAACGGGATCCACTCATAGGTCCCGGGTCGTGTGCCGATGAAGCGCCCCGGCTGGAACCGATCGGGCTCGGGGTAAAGGTCCGGGCGGCGGTGCACGGCGTAGGTGAACGGCATGACGATGCGGCCGGGTTCCAGCACGGGGCCATCGAGGCCGTCGAGCGCGAACGGCTGGACCACGTAGCGGACATTAAAGGGGACGGGCGGGTGCATCCGAAGGACCTCGTGAATCGTCGCGTCGATCCATTCCGGATCGTCACCCTGCGCGGAATCGGTCAGGCGCTCGAGCAACTCCGGCTGGCGGGTGATCTCGTTCCCCAGCCAGGACAGTGCCTGGCTCGTGGTCTCGTAGCCGGCGATCAGCAGGCTCGCTATCTGCTCGCGCAGCGCTTTGTCGGAAATCGGATTGCCCTCGTCGTCGCGGACGCCGAGCATGATGCCGAGCACGTCGTCGCTGCGGTCGTTTCCGGTGCGGCGGCGCTCGTCGATCTCCTCCCGTACCAGGGCCTCGACGACGAGGCGCGCGTCTGTGATCCTGGCGTAATTTCCGGTCCACTTGCCGCCGCGGCTGGTTGCCCACGCGGTTTGGATGGCAAGCCGCGTGCTACGGATTGTGTCGAGCCAAGCAAGCGCCCCCACGCGCACGCGCTCGGCGCGCTGATTGTGGGTCACACCGAAAATCACCTCGGCGACGATGTCGAGCGCAATCGGACCGGAGCGGTCGCGAAAGCTGACCTCCTCGCCCATCGGCCAGGTGGCGAGCGCCTTCTCAGTCAAGCGCACCATGGCCTGCTCGTAGGACCTCATCGCCTTTCCGTGAAACGGCGGGCTGGCGTAGCGCCGGTTGGTGAGGTGCTCGTCACCTTCCATGCTGATCAACGTGTGCTCGCCGAAGATCGCATGGTGCGGCGTGAAGCGGTCCATCGCCGGCGTCAGCTGAAGGATCGAGTTGCCGGCCGTGAAGACCTTCTTCACGTCGACCGGATTGGTGACGCACAACGCGTCGACGGCGCCCGGCAAGTTGAACAGGAACCGGTCTCCGAGTCTTGTGGTGCGTGTATAGAACCGCTCGGGAGCCAGCCAATATTCAGCCGCAAATGCGATCGAGGATATTTGCACAGGGGCCTCCCCCACTGCAGGTATTTTGAAACTAAACGAGTATCAGAGTACCACGGGCTGCCTTTGCATCGGCCCAATGGATACCCGCAAACCAATTCCAAATACTCCGCTGCTCGAACCCTGGAGGCAGTGGCCTGAGCGTTTAAAGGTGAGCTGCGCGAGAAGTTCACGTCGAGCCGACCGCACCAGCTTCTCAGGGGCATAGTGCAACCCGGTCTCATTGCCGGGGAGGTCGACGAGGGGTACGACAGGGCGTCGCTTACACCGCATTACCTGCGGTTTCCTTGAATATTGATTTGTGGAGCTGCCGGGAATCGAACCCGTTCCCGAGGTGCTGGCCTCTGAGCCGAACCCACGCTGAGCTGCGAAATGACATTTAATTGTGATTCAGCAAGATTGACCTCCGTGCACACTGAGTGTGCCCAAATATGTGCCCAGCCAGTTCCCAGACTCGACACGGCGCTAATTGCGCTCTCGTTGCAACTCTGACCGAGTGCAACCGCGAGCCGTCTTGAGCCGCTTGCAGATCGGTGACGTTGAGCCGCGGCGCGGGCCCGGCTAGCCGCTAGATCTGGAGTCGAGACAGGAATGGTTCCGTGGTGTCGACAGTGTTTTTCAGGGCCGCCTCGATGCCAGCTGACACTCCGAGAGCCATCGTTTCCACTGACATGCTCGGCGCTCCCAGATTCCGGTCTAGTGCGGCGACCTCCGGAAGAAACGGCAAGTGGACCCAACCGGCCCGGATCGACAAACCGTTCGTTGTGATGTGGTGGAGCATGCCGTACATGAGATGATTGCACACGAAAGTGCCTGCTGCGTCGGACAAGTCAGCAGGAACTCCAGCCTTACGCATCGCCACCACCATGGCCCGGTTGGGGGTGGTAGCCCAATAGGCGACGGGGCCGTCGGCTGCAGTGGGTTCACCGCCGAGCACCTTGCCCGCGGTGTCGGCTACTCCATAACGTGCGCAATCGTTGAGGTTCTGCGCCAATCGCTCGACGGTGATCACCGCGCGGCCACCGAACTCCCCGAGCATGATCAGCAACTCGGGCCGCTCCTCCTCCACCGCCCGCACGGTGGCGGCGATCGACTCGAAGTACGCACCCGGAACTATCCGCGACACCACTGATGCTCCGGCGATGGTCATGCCGTCGATAGCGTTGGCGGTGAGTTGGGCGGGGTTCACCGGCGTATTCGCATATGGACCGAAGCCAGTGACGAGCACCTTCGACACGTTCGCACCTCACACTTGTGAATGGACAGTCTGGAAACCGAGGCCAATGCGGGCGTCTACCGCCTACTGCCCATCAGTCTGCCCATCGGTGAAGCGCACCGCCTTCTGGTAGATCAGCAGCGCCACGCAGCCTCCCCTGCTGCCCGGCGAGTGCCTGGTGGCTGGCGGATTGACGACGAAGCTGCCCGCAGGATACGAGCCGTTCTCGTCAAACTCGTCGCCCTCGAGGATGAACATGTGCTCATAGTCGACGTGCTCATGTTCGCTGACGCGTGCGCCAGCCTCGTAATGCAACAATACCGCCGAGGCCCCGCCGTTGCCATCGTCGTAAAGCCAGGCGCACCACAAAGAAAGTTGGTCGGTGCGGCTGGAATCGGTGTGGCGTATCCATGTCGAACCGAAATGGGGACGACGGCGAATCGCAGACATCCGGCGCACTGAGGTCCAGACATGGGTGGCGCAGTTGAAGCTGTCGGCGTCGTCGGTCGCTCACGCGCATACGGTGCTGGCGGGCATCCTCGATGATGCGGTGGCCGACCGGCGTCTTGCGACGACCCCGCCAGGGGTGTCAAGCTGCCGCGCAAGACGATGACCAGGCCCCGCAACTACCTGACCGCAGCGCAGGTGTCGGCGCTGGCCGACGAGTCCAAGCATCCTGACATCGTTTTGCTGCTCGCGACGACAGGGCTGCGGTGGGGAGAGATGGCCGCGCTGCGGGTGCGTGACATCGACCTTGGGCGGGGCCGGATCCGCGTCGAGCGCTCAGCATCGAAGGTGAATTCCAAGACCGTCATCGGCACCACCAAGACGCACGCAGCGCGGTCGTGGCGGAGTCCGCGTCGGTGCTCAAGCTTTCGGCCGCGGCGATGGTCGGCAAGGCCCCCGATGAGCTGTTGTGGTGCCGCGCAGATAGGCAGCCGTTGCGGCCCCCGACGACGACGCATTGGTTCGGCGCGGCGGTCAAGCGGTGCCAAGCCGTCGATGCGAGGTTCCCTCGGGTGACGGTTCATGAGCTAAGGCACACTGCGGCCTCGCTGATGATCGCCTCGGGGGCCAACGTCAAGACGGTGCAGTCGCAGCTAGGCCATAAAACGGCGACTATGACGCTCGATCAGTACGGGCATCTGTTCCCCGATGACCTTGATGACGTGGCTGACAAGATGGACGATCTTGTTTCGGGGTGTGCCCAAAATGTGCCCACGGGGGGCGAACCTGGGGGTGAAAACACCCGTTGAAATGCATATTTCGTTGTGGAGCTGCCGGGAATCGAACTCGGCGCATAAATCGAGCTGACCTGCGGTGATGCTGAATTTGACGACGCGAAAGCACGTGAAACGACGCGAAATGACCTGCGGATACGCGAGAGGTGTTGATGGCATCAACATCAACTCTGCCCAAGCCTGACGCACTCGCCGACACCGCGCGTTGAGTCAGTCGGGGTCGGCCGCCTGTACGACGGCGTCGACGATGTGGCGGATCCGGGTGGCGGCATGGTCAGGGTCGGGCTGGCCGGCGTCTAGCCAGGCGATGACGGCATCTGTGGTGAGGGTGGGTAATAGTCGAGCTGCCCAGCTCCGCCAGCGATCGTCGGTGATGGCCGTGAGGTAACGGTTGGTGATCTCAGTCCAGCCGGACCGCAGAGAGTCAATCACATCGCGGAACTCGGGTTCGCGACTGGCGTGGCGGAACAACAGTCTGAACGCGTCAGGGTTGGCGGCGCCGGCACGTACGACAGCGGGGATGCTGGCGTCATCGAAGTCGTCTGCTCCGGTGGCCTCTCGGAGCCGGGCGTACGCACTGTCGAGGACTTCCCGGTACAGGTCGGCCTTCGAGGCGAAGTGGCGGTAGAGGATCGCGGGGGTGACACCGGCTTCGGCGGCGACGACGTCGAGGCCGGTGTTGGCAAAGCCGCCGCGGGCGAAGGCGCGAGTGGCGGCCGCCAGGATCTGTTCGCGCCGTTCGGCCCGCGGCATCCGCCGAGTGGGTACCGGTACAACCGCCGTCACCGCCATCTCCTCTTGTCCACACGTAATTGTACAAATAGACTTGTTTCTACAGCTTGTATAAGTCCGAGTATACCTTGGGAGGATGCGGTGACGACCTCCGCCCAACCGCCGGTGCAGCAGACATCCCCGCCAGGGGCCACACCGGGATCGCCAACACCGCAGTCGCACGGCACGATTCACCGGATCCGCACCTCGGTTGGCGACGAAGCCTGGCTGATCACCGACTACACGCACGTTCGACGACTTCTCGATGACGACCGCCTCGGCCGGTCGCACCGCCAGCCCGAGGCCGCCGCGCGCACCGGGCGGTCGGCACTGTTCGGTGGCCCGCTCGGCAACTTTGACACCGAAGCCGAAGACCACGCCCGGTTCCGGGCCTTGCTGCAGCCACATTTCTCGCCCAAGCACATGCGGTCGCTGGCGCCGAGGGTGGAGGCTCTCACCGCGGGGCTGCTGGATGACTTGGCAGATCAGGGCCCGCCGGCCGACCTGCACACCAAACTGGCGCTGCCGCTGCCGGTCCTGGTGATCTGCGAATTGCTCGGTGTGCCCTACCGCGATCGGAACCAGTTCCGCACGTGGACCCAGGACGCCGCCAATGTGCTGGACCCCCTCCGCTCCGAACAGGGGCTGGCCCAGCTGTACGACTACGGAATCACCCTGGTCGGGCACAAGCGTGCCCGCCCCGCAGACGACGTCATCTCCCGGTTATGCGCGATCGACGGCGTCGCCGACGAAGAGGCGGCAACCCTGGCGATGGGGCTGCTGTTCGCCGGCCACGAGACCACAGTCGTGGCGATCGGTTTGGGGACCTTGTTGTTGCTGACCACTCCAGGTCAGTGGCGGGCCCTGCTGGAGAACCCCGCGCTGATTCCTGATGCGGTTGAGGAGCTGCTGCGCGCAGCGCCTTTCGGGGACAGTGTCGGCGGCATTCCACGCTATGCGCGCACGGACTTGGAGATCGATGGCGTTGCGATTCAGTCCGGCGACCTCCTGCTGCTTGACATCGGATCGGCCAACCACGACCCGTCGATGTTCAGCAATCCGGACCGTGCGGACATCTCCCGCAAGCACGCCGCCCACCTCACCTTCGGACACGGCGCGCACTATTGCATCGGGGCGCCGCTGGCGCGTATCGAGCTGAAAACGGTTTTTGCGCAGATGATTCCACGATTCCCGTCCATGCACTTGGCCGTCGACGCTGCGACGCTGACGATGCGTGACGACGTGCTCGCCGGTGGGCTCGTCGAGCTTCCCGTGTCGTGGTGAGCCCCGATCCCGCATAGCGATCCCACCAGAGAACGACGCCTACAGGGCCTAATTCGCTCTCGATCAGCATGCCGCGATGACGCGGGCCAGGGCCTCGGAAATGACGTCATTGGCCGCTTTTGGAGCGCCTGATCGGCCGGGCGCAAGGATGTTGATGGCGTGTTGATGTGCGGCCAGCGAGCCGGAAAAGGGTCGCTGAACTGGCCCTTTCGGTGGAGCTGCCGGGAATCGAACCCGCCACAGAAAGCACGGTGACCTGCGGAAACGTCGAATTTGACGACGCAAAACAACGCGAAACGACGTGAAATGACCTGCGGATACACCGAGAGGTGTTGATCGCATCAACACGCCGCAGCCCGGCCAACAACCAGGTGAGAACTCGCCCGCATGGCAAGAGGCTGCTTGAGATAGAGCTTGAGAGAGGCCAAGCGGCTCGGACGGTCGAACGCAGAAATGTCGCTCAAACCGTTTCCTGCGGCTACTTTGCGAGGTGGGCCCCTGCGCAGTGGGTCGACGTCCAGCAGTGCCGCGAGGGAGGTGCGCGGTGGGTGACCGCATCGATCCTTCCGCCCTGGTTGTTGGCCATGCTGACGAGGTGCGGCGCAGGCTCGAGCTGTGCGTTGCCGTGATGCAGCGCATGGTCGACGGCGGCGGGTTCGACGGCCATGAGGACACCCTCGGTATGGAGGTCGAGCTCGATCTCATAGATCCGTTAGGCCGGCCACGGCTGATCAATGACGCCGTCCTCGCGCGGCTGGGTCGGGCGGACATGCAACACGAGCTCGGTCAGTTCAACGTCGAGCTGAACCTCGCTCCACGTCGGCTGCAAGACTGGGTGCTGCGTGACAGCGAGCGCGACCTCGCCGACGTGCTTGAGGCGTGCCGGGCACGGATCGAGCAGCTCGGCGTTCGACTGGTCGCCGTCGGCATGCTGCCCACCCTCAGCGCGGAGGAGCTGACCGTCGAGCGGATCTCCCGCATCCCCCGCTACGCGCTGCTGTCGAGCCGCATGCGCGCCGCTCGCAAGAGGCCGTTCCTGGTGCGCATCATCGACGGGTGTGAGCCGGTGGAGTTCACCACCGACTCGGTCGCTCCCGACGCGGCCGCGACGAGCCTACAGCTGCACCTGCGGGTGCCACCGGACCGCTTCGCTGCGTACTACAACGCCGCCCAAATGATCGCCGGGGCGCAGGTCGCGGTGGCCGCGAACTCGCCGTACCTGCTCGCCCGCCAGGTATGGCAAGAAACCCGCATCACCTTGTTAGAGCAGCTGCTCGACACCCGCGGCCGCAGGGAGGTCCGAGCCGGCGCACCGGCGCGCGTCCGGCTCGGCGACCGGTGGGTCAACGGCCCGGTGGAGCTCTTCGAAGACCTCGTGCGGCTGTTTCGGCCGCTGTTTCCGATGCTGGAGGCCGAGGATCCCGATGCCGCCCTCGAGGCCGGGCGCGCTCCGGCCCTGCGTGAGCTCCGACTGCACAACGGAACGGTGTGGCACTGGAACCGTCCGGTCTATGACGTCCAGGCGGGGCGCCCGCAGCTGCGCATCGAGAACCGGGTACTGCCCAGCGGACCGACTCCTGTCGACATGGTCGCCAACGCCGCGTTCTACTATGGCCTGGTCCGCACTATCGCCGACAGCGACCCAAACCCTTGGAAGCAGATCCCCTTCGCGGCGGCCGAGCAGAACCTGCACCGCGCGGCACGCGACGGGCTGGCAGCGCGGCTGTGCTGGCAGGGCGTCGACCGCCCTGTCGACCAGCTCACCCATGAGGTCCTGCTGCCGGCCGCGGCGGCCGGGCTCGACGCTTGGGGCGTGGACGCGGACGATCGTGACCGGTACCTCGGCGTCATCGAGGCGCGGGTTCGACTCGGCCGCAACGGCGCTGTCTGGCAGACCGAGACGTTGCGCTACCTCGAGGAGCGCGGGCTGCAACGCATCCTGGCGCTGCGTGAGATGACTCGGCGGTATGCGGAGCACGCGCGCACCGGTGCCCCAGTCCACGAATGGCCAGTGCCGTGACCGCTGTGTGTATCAGGACCGCGAGGTCTGATACACAGGCCGTCATCGCGCAGGCCCGACGATCGATGTTGCGCCGGACGTGATCAGCCCAGCACCGGGAACCGGCGCTGGCGGCCCAGTCGGTCGAGAGCGCGCTGCATTACGGAGCGGACATGGGCGTCGACCTGGTCGACGTCGGGGTCATCGCCGAATTGGGCGCGGATGTCGATCGGCTCCAGCACCTGAGTGACGATTTTCGAGGGCAACGGCATGTTGGCTGGGAAGAACATGGTCAGACCGAACGGGAAACCGAAGGCAAGCGGCAGTATCTCCGCTCGTATGCGCTTGAGCCCCAAGCGCTTCGCCAGCCGGTCGCCGCGGGTCAAGAACAGCTGGGTTTCCTGGCCCCCGATCGACACCGCAGGCACGATCGGTACGCCGGCCTCAATCGCGGCCCTGACGTATCCGGTGCGGCCGTCGAAGTCGATGACGTTCTGGGACAGCGTCGGCCGAAACGCGTCATAGTCCCCGCCCGGGAACACCAGGACAACCGCGCCCGAATGCAGTGCCTTCGCAGCGTTTTCCCGGCTGGCATGAATGACGCCCAGACGGCCCAAGTATGCGACGAAAGGTGTTATGAACACGCCGTAGTGGGCGAGGGTGTAAAGAGGGCGGTCATAGCCGAACTTGCCGTACAAGGCCGGGGCGAAGACGAGCACGTCAGGCGTCAGTACACCGCCGGAATGGTTACACACCACCAACGCACCGCCCGCAGGGGGAAAGGAATCCAAACCCCGGACCTCCGACCGGAACCATCGCTTGATGAGCGGCGCGACCACGTTCATTGCCATCTCGGTGAAGAGCGGATCGAACTTAGCCATCTCTGGATGATCAAACTCCTTGCTGCTCATGCCATTTCTCCTATCCGGACGGCTTCCGGGATCTCGACGGAAGACAATGCCGTTAGCTCTAGGCGCCAGGTTCCGCCTCACCGTCATCCCCCGGTAGGGCCGTTTGACCCAGGTGTGCGCGCCTAAGTGCCCATCAGCGGTACCGGATTTAGGAGGATCGGCCCGATCGACAGGGGCAGGAACACCAGGCGGACGATTCCCGCGCATCTTCACTGAATCACCACGACCGCAAAGCTTTCCGGCGACCTCGCGGCCTGGAACGGCCACACTACGATGGTCGTTTGAGCTACTGGACTGTCGGTGACCCATACATGGCGGAATGGTACTTGCAGCGAGATCGGATGTTGATGGAAAGAAAAGCAGGCCAGAAATTAGGTTCTATCTCAGTGGAGCTCTACCCTGTCGGCATGAGGCGGCTGTCCAGCGTGGATGCTGCGTTCTGGTTCGCCGAGACGCATGCCTGGCACATGCACGGCGCCGCGCTGACGATCTGCGACCCGTCCGACGCGCCAGGTTTCTGCTTCCGTGGGGTCAAAGACCTTGTCGCTTCTCGCCTTCCGGAGATGCCGGAGCTGAGCTATCGAGTGGCGGGGGCGCCGCTGGGACTCGACCGGCCATGGTTCGTCGAGGACCGCAACCTCGACATCGACTATCACATCCGGCGGGTCGCGGTGCCCGAGCCCGGAGGACGTCGGGAACTCGAGGATCTGGTCGGCCGCCTCATGTCCTACCCACTCGACCGGGACCGGCCACTCTGGGAGATGTGGTTCATCGAGAGTCTGGCGGATGGTCGCGTCGCGATCCTGACGAAGATGCATCACGCTCTCGTCGACGGTGTGTCGGGCACCAGTCTGAGCGAGATCATGCTCGACATCAGCCCGGAACCGCGTCCGCCCGCCGTCGAGGGCGGCCCACCATCGACGCGTGGGCTGCCCCCGTTCGAACTGAGGGCGCTGGGCGGTGTGTTCAACGTCGCGGTCAGGACGCCATACCGGCTCATGCGAATGGCTCAGCAAACGCTGTCTCAACAGTTTGCCCTGCGCAGGCTGGCCAACAAACCGCCTCGATTTTTCGACGCACCCACAACGCGCTTCAACGCCGAAATCTCCACGCAGCGGCGAATCAGCAGCAGCAGGGTGCCACTGGATCGGGTGAAAACCGTCAAGCGCGCCTTCGGCGTCAAGCTCAACGACGTGGTGCTCGCGATCGTTTCCGGTGCGATACGCAGTTATCTGCTGGACCGGGGTGAGCTGCCCGATCGGCCGCTGGTCGCCCAGATTCCGATCTCAACCCATGGCGAGAGTAGAGAAATCGGTAACCAGATCAGCTCGATGACCGTCAGCCTCGCCACCGACAATGCCGACCCCGCCGAGCGCATGAAAACCATTTACGACAACTCCCAAGGCGCCAAGGAGATGGCCAAAGCGCTTAGCGCACACCAGATCATGGGTCTGACCGAGACCACACCGCCGGGGTTGCTGGCACTCGCCGCCAAGGCCTACACGGCCAGCCACATCGGTGGTCACGTCGCTCCCATCAACTTGGTGATCTCCAACGTGCCCGGGCCCGACTTCGCCATTTACGTGGCCGGTTCGGTCGTAGAGCAGCTCGTACCGCTCGGACCGGTCATGCTGGAGGTGGCATTGAACATCACCTGTTTGAGCTACAACGGGTTCGTGGATTTCGGCTTCGTCACCACGCCGGAGATCGCCAGTGACATCGACGAACTGGCGGACGCGATTGAGCCCGCGCTGAAGGAACTGGAGGAAGCTGCCGGTCTCGTTTCGGCGTCCTGACCGACAGGATCGGCATACATTGATGTCGGGCCGGGTATGGGCCTTCCTGAGATCGCCGCAGGGCCGGGTTCCGACTTCCAATCCAAACGGAAGTCACGCTGCTGACCGATGTAGGCGTGGGCCAGAAGGCGTTAGTCCAGCTTCATCGGTGTCTTTGGTCCTTCGGCTGGCATCTCTTCAGCCCTAACAATCACGGCCGCCCTGAGTGATCCTGCCGGTGGGTACACAGCCGATGAGAAGCGAACTGAAATGTTGCAACCACCACGTCACGCGATCTTGGTAGGCGTTGACGGCTCAGCAGCGGCACTGGCTGCCGTACGGTGGGCGGCCCATGATGCGGCGCTGCGGAATGTGCCGCTGACCCTGGTCCATGTCGTCAACGCCCCCGTACCGGGGTGGTCCCAGGTCCCCGCGCCGGCCGGCTTCAGGCAATGGCAGGAGAAGCGGGCACGCGAATTCATCAAGTCGGCGATCAAGGTCGCCGAAGAGGGCACTGGTGAGCGCGGTCCGGTGCAAATCGATAGCAAGGTGTTTTATTCGGCCACCGTCCCGACGCTCGTCGGCCTTTCCAAAGAGGCGGAGATGGTCGTGGTGGGCTATCGGGGGCATGGCGGCGTGTTGGTCCGCAACTTCCTTGGCTCGGTGAGTTCGGGATTGGTCTACCACGCGCATTGCCCAGTCGCCGTCATCCACGACGAGGAACCGCTGGGCGCCAATGTCGCACGGGCGCCGGTGCTGGTGGGCATCGACGGCTCGCCGGCGTCGGAAGCAGCGACTGAGATTGCATTCGACGAAGCGTCACGACGAGGTGTCGGTCTAATGGCCCTGCACGCCTGGACTGATCTGCGGGTTTCCGACTTCAAAGAGTGGTTCCCGAACTTTAATTGGGACGCTCAGCTAGCCACCGAGGAGGAGACGCTTGCTGAACGGCTGGCGGGTTGGCACGACCGATATCCCGACGTGGCGATCCTTCGCAGAATCGAAATTGGTGATCCGGCGAGTCCGCTGATCGAGGCGTCCAAACTGGCGCAACTGCTTGTGGTCGGCAGCCACGGCCGCGGCGGGTTCGCTGGCATGTTGCTGGGCTCGGTCGGGGCGGCGGTGGTCAACAGGGCCAGCATCCCTGTGATCGTGGCGCGTCAGTCCTGACGGCGCCCGTTGTGGGTTGGCTTAACCAACAAATGTCGATGAGATGTTGACGGGAAAAGAAAACTGGCCAGAGCTTGTGGCTCTGACCAGCATCTTCTCAGTGGAGCTGCCGGGAATCGAACCCGGGTCCTACGGCATTCCCTCAAGACTTCTCCGTGCGCAGTTCGCTATGCCTCTACTCGGACCTCCTGGTCACGCGAACCAGCCAGGATGACGATCCCAGTCGCTGTTGGTGTCCCGATGAGTCCCGCGACCGAACTCATCGGTGGATCCCTCTAGCTGACGCCAGGGTCCGGGTCGAGGGCTTTCCCGGTCTGACGGACTAGCTGTCGCTTAGGCAGCGAGAGCGTAGTCGCGCTGATGTGAATCGGCGCTTATATGGTTGCAACGACGCTTACGGTGGTCTCTTGCCTGCACCGGCACGCTTCCCTTGATTCGATGCGCGAAGTCGAAACCGTTCAGCCCCTTGTCTTGTGTTTTCGCGCTCTAGTCTTTTCGCACCCGCCGATTTTCGGCAGGTCAACCCATTCTACGGCAGCAGTAACCAGCGGCAACGGAATTATGTTCCGCACCAGCTTGCGGTCAGATCACGAAGTTCAGGCGCTCCACGATCCGGGCGGCGACGTCCTTGTCACCGCCGAGTTCGACGTCCTGCGGGCGCACCGGGCACATCGGGCGTCCGCCGGCGAGCCGGGTGAACTGCAGCGCGTCCATCCGGATAGTCGCCGTCGGCTCCAGCCCGCCGAAGTCCTCCACCACCTGCGCGCGCCCGTCGACGGTTACGCGGATGCTGCGCGCCAGCGGCCCGGTCAGCTCGAACAGGACGCGTGAACCGTCCGGCGCTTTGGCGAGTTTGCCGACGACGAAGCCCACGGTGGCAGCGACCTCATCCAGGGACAGCCGCGAGGCGGCCCCTTCCAGCTCTGCGTCGGTCGACGGCCGCTGAATCGCCATGCGGATGTCCTGCTCATGCATCCAGCAGTCGAAGACCCGAATCCGCATGAACCGTCCATAGCTGTCGGGGCCCGCGGGGGTGAAGGTCTCGGCGTTCCAGTCCGCCTCGGACATCGCCTGTAAGACCTTGCGACGACCTTCGGTCACCGCGCGGTATTTCTCCAGGACGCTGCTGCCGGATTGCCCGCCGAGGTGGTGCACCCAGCACTCGTTCATCGCCCCGATGTCGTTGCGCACGTGATCGAGCGCCTTGACATCGATGTCCGGTTCGGGCGCGGCGATGCCCTCGAGGAACGACTCGGTGCCGATGATGTGCGACACCACGCCCTGCACATCCCAACCCGGCAGCGGGGTCGCCGCCCGCCACTCTGCCTCGGACAACCCGGCGAGCAGCGCGTCGATGGAGTCCCACACCGAGAACAGACCGTTCAGCACATCCGGTTTGTCGAGTGTGGTGAGAGAGCGTGTGGCCATGGTCGGATGCTAGACCGCCACCGCGTTCGTCCAATCCAGTGGGCCGAAGGCGCTAACCCTTAGTTCGCGACACAGAAGTCAGTTGGCGGCGATCATGGCCACAGAACCCATGGCCATCACCATGCCGATCCCCTGCCAGCGACTCACTCGCTCGCGTAACACCATCATCGCCAGTACGACGGTGGCGGCGGGATACAGCGAAATCATGATGCTGGCCAACGACAGCAGCCACGACTGCAGCGCTATCAACTGAGTCACGAGGGCGCAGATGTCCAGCAGTGCGATGGCTAGTGCCAGCTTCATCGACTGGCCCCGCGGCAGCCGCAGGTTACGTCTCGACGCGGCCAGAACAGTGATCACCACGGTGGCCGACAGCCGCGCGAACATCAGGGGCCAGAGCTTGGAGTCGTGCGGCGATTGGTGAAGGAACACCAAGTCCAGCCCGAACGCGGACCCGGCGAATATCGTGAGCCAGGCCACTTTGGGGGTGAACCGGAATTGCGTCTTGCCCTCGACCGTGGCCTCACGGCTGACCAGCATCACCGCGACGATCGCCAGCACGACGCCGGCCGACGCCGCTGCGCCGGGTCTCTCCCCCAGGGCGACGCCGACCGCCACGGGTACCGCGGCATTGAGCACTCCCGCGAGCGGCGCGACCACCGAGATGGGGCCGGAGCCCAGCGCCGCGTAGAACGCCCACATGCCGAACGCCTGACCGACGCCGTACAGGCAGCCCCAGAAGATCGCACCGGAATGAATCGGCCCGCCCACGCTCAGCGCCAGCAGGCCCAGCAACACCGCCTCGATGGGGTACGCCGCCAACATCACCCGCAGCGCGGCGACCCGCCGTGCTGCTACGCCGCCCACGAAATCGCTGACCCCGTACGAGACGGCGGACAGCTGGGCGTAAGCGGCTCCGATCAGTTCATACCCTTTGCTCGTCGCCCCAGCTCGCGAACAACTTCACGCTGGGCGTCACGGCGGGCGAGGTCCTGACGTTTGTCGTACGCCCGCTTGCCTCGTGCCAACGCGAGCTCGACCTTGACCTTGCCCTCGGAAAAATACAACGAAAGCGGCACCAAGGCGAGGTTACCATCGCGGATTTTTCCGATCAGTGTGTCGATCTGTGCCCTGTGCAACAACAGCTTCCGATTGCGACGAGGATCATGGTTGGTCCAGCTACCGTGTTCGTACTCAGGAATGTGCAAGTTACGCAACCACACTTCGCCGTCATCGACGGTTGCGAACGCGTCGGCGAGCGAAGCTTGGCCCAGCCGAAGGCTTTTGACCTCGGTACCGACCAAAGCCACTCCGGCCTCGAACAACTCGACGATCGCGTAGTCGTGCCTGGCTTTGCGGTTGGTGGCCACGACCTTTTTGCTGTCCCGCTTGCCACCACTCGCCTTGCCCCCACTGGACTTATCGGCCACAGCTAACGCCGTACGTATAGGCGCAGCGTCGCGTACGCCGTCAACCCGGCCATCGACACGCCCAGCAGGAACAGAATCGGAGAGATGTAAAGGATGTCGGCGTAGTCAACGCGGGCGATGAGATTGGCTTGGTAGAACTGGTTTAACGCGTTGTCCAGGAACAACGCCCGCACCACGAGTAAGCCGCCCATCGCAATCGCCACACCCAGGGCCGCCGCGAGCATCGCCTCCACCAGGAAGGGCAGCTGGGTGTACCAGCGACTGGCGCCCACGAGTCGCATGATCCCGATTTCGGTGCGCCGCGTATATGCCGCGACCTGAACCATGTTGGCAATCAACAGGATCGCACCGACTGCCTGCACCAACGCGACGGCGAACGCGACATTGCTCAGGCCGTCCAGGACCGCGAACAGCCGATCGATCAGGTCCTTTTGGTTCAGCACGGACAGCACTCCGGGCTGACCCTGCATCGCAACGTCGAAGTCCTTGTGCTGCTCGGGATTGTTCAACTTGACGATGAACGACGCGGGGAAGGAATCCTTGCCCGCAACGTCCTTGTACTGCGGGAACTTTCGGATCGCGTCGTCGTAGGCGTCCTGACGATTAAGGAAGCGAACCGATTTGACGTCATCGCGGCCTTCGATCTTCGTCCGCAGCGCCTTACACGGGTTGGTGCTGCAGGCCGGGTCGTTCGCGGAGACGTCTTCGGTCAGGAAGACCTGCGTCTCGACGCGGTCGAGATAGATGGCACGGGAGTGCTCGGCCAACCGAACCACCAGCAGACCGCCGCCGAACAGGCCGACCGAAATCGCGGTCGTCAGGATCATCGCGACCGTCATCGTCACATTGCGGCGAAGCCCGGTCAGGACCTCGTTGAGTAGGAAGCCGAAGCGCACTAGCGGTCCATCCCGTAGACGCCACGCTGTTCGTCGCGAACCAGCCTGCCCAGCGACAACTCCACGACGCGCTGCCGCATCGAGTCGACGATGTGGTGGTCGTGGGTCGCCATCAGCACCGTCGTCCCGGTGCGGTTGATCCGCTCCAACAGATCCATGATGTCGTTGCTGGTGTCGGGGTCCAGGTTGCCGGTGGGCTCGTCGGCCAGCAGGACCAGCGGCCGGTTGACGAACGCACGCGCGATCGCGACCCGCTGCTGCTCACCACCCGACAACTCGGTCGGCAGCCGGTTGGCTTTGCCGGACAGTCCGACCGTCTCGAGCACGTCGGGCACCACCCGGTTGATCTGGTCGGCGCGCTTACCGATGACTTCGAGCGCGAAGGCGACGTTTTCATACACCGTCTTTTGTTGTAGCAGACGAAAGTCCTGGAAAACGCAGCCAATGACCTGACGCAGCTTCGGCACATGCCGGCCGGGCAGCTTATTGACGTGGAATTTCGAGACCCGCACGTCACCGCTGGTCGGCGACTCCGCAGCCAGCAGTAACCGCATGAACGTCGATTTGCCGGAACCCGACGGGCCGATCAGGAAGACGAATTCACCCTTGTCGATTTTGACGTTGACGTCGTCCAACGCCGGACGCGCCGACGCTTTGTACTTCTTGCTGACATGGTCAAGGGTGATCATCACGGCACGCCAGTGTAGCGGTGAATTTCGCTGCGACGCGAAGGTCAGCTCGCCGGTGGCGCCGATGTGGGCGTCGGACCCGGCCCCGGCAGCGGTTGCTGTGGGGGCCCCGGAGTCGGGCTCGCGCTGGGCGGACAGAAGGGCGGCGGCAGCAGGCAGGGCAGCTGGAACGGCGGCGGTGACGTGGTCGGCGGCGGCGGCATCGTGGTCGGGGTGGGCGGCACCGTGGTGATCGGGGTCGGCGTGAACGTGGCCGTCGGCTCCTGCACCCTGCTGCGCGGCACCCAGGTGTAGTTGGGGTCGGGTACGAAGCCCGGCGGCACCACCTGCGGAACCGGCGGCTTAGGAGCAACCTCGGGGCGATAGGTGTCGTAGACCCACCAGACGGCGAGGAAGGCGACGATCAACGCCACCGTCGAGGTGCGCATCCGGCCACCGAAGACATAGCTCGGCCAGCGTCGTTCCTCGTCGTCGCCGTGTTTCTCGAGGATACTCAGTGTGATTTTCACCGTTGCTCCACCGAATCCGTCGTTTGACCGTGGGCCTCCTCGGCGGCCCGCGCGGCAGGAACGGCGGGATCTTCAACAAGGCCCACCGTCGCGTCGGCGGCCGTCACTATGCCGGCGCGGGCAAGAGCCCGGATGACCAGCACCCGCAGCTGCCTACCCGCCTCGAACTGCTTGCCGGGCAGCGTGCGCGCCACCAGCCGCAGGGTGACGGTGTCGACCGCGATCTTTTCCACGCCCATCACCGTGGGCGCATCCAATAGCAGATCCCCCAGCACCTGGTCTTCGCGCGCATGCTCACATTCCTGGTGCAAGACCTCGTTGACCCGGCTGAGGTCGGCGCTGGTCGGCACCGGGATGTCCACCACCGCACGCGCCCAGTCCTTGGAGAGATTGACCGACTTGACGATATTTCCATTGGGGACGGTGAAGACCTCGCCGTCACTGGAGCGCAGCTTGGTCACGCGCAGCGTGACTTCCTCGACGGTGCCGCCCGCGTTCTCCGGCGACCCGACCATGCTGAGCTCGACCAGGTCACCGAACCCGTACTGCCGCTCGACGATGATGAAAAACCCGGCGAGCAGGTCTTGCACCACGCGCTGGGCGCCGAAGCCCAATGCCGCGCCCAGCACGGCCGCCGGGCCGACCAGCGACCCGACCGGAACCGGCAAGATATCGATGACCTCGTAGAGGACGATGATCCAGATCAGGACGATCGACACCCAGGAGATCACCGACGCCAGGGCCTGGCGGTGTTTGGTCGCCTCCGACCGCACCAACGCGTCGCTTTCGGCGAACCCCAGGTCGAGGCGCTCGGTCACCACCTTGGCCACCCAGGTGACGAAGCGGACCGCCAGCACCGCGGCGATGAACAGCATGATGATGTGCAGACCCCGATCGAGGATCCATCCACCGATCTCGCCGCGCCAAAAGTTGTGCCAGCGCTGCGTTGCCGAAGTTGCGAGAATTGTTGTGTTAGTCGTCATCTCTTCGATTGCGCCACCGGATCCCCGCTTCCAGGAACCCGTCGATGTCTCCGTCCAGAACTGCGGCCGGATTGCCCACCTCGTACTCGGTTCGCAGGTCCTTGACCATCTGATACGGGTGTAATACGTAGGAGCGCATCTGGTTGCCCCAGGAGCTGCCGCCCTCGCCTTTCAAGGCGTCCAGCTCAGCGCGCTCTTCTAAACGCTTGCGCTCCAATAACTTTGCCTGCAGCACTCGCATTGCCGAAACCTTGTTCTGCAATTGCGACTTTTCGTTCTGGCAAGTCACGACGATACCGGTTGGGATGTGGGTTAATCGAACCGCCGAGTCGGTGGTGTTCACCGACTGACCGCCGGGACCGCTGGAACGATAGACGTCAACCCGTACATCGCCTTCCGGAATGTCGATGTGATCGGTGGTCTCTACGACCGGCAACACCTCGACTTCAGCGAACGAGGTCTGACGCCGGCTCTGGTTGTCGAACGGGCTGATCCGAACCAGCCGATGAGTGCCCTGCTCGACGGACAACGTGCCGTAGGCATACGGCGCGTGCACGGCAAACGTCGCACTTTTAATCCCGGCTTCCTCGGCATACGAGGTGTCGAACACTTCGACGCCGTACTTGTGGGCTTCGGCCCACCGTATGTACATCCGCATCAGCATCTCGGCCCAGTCCGCGGCATCCACCCCGCCGGCCCCCGAGCGGATGGTGAGCAGCGCCTCGCGCTCGTCGTACTCGCCCGACAGCAGGGTGCGCACCTCGGAGGCTTCGATGTCAGCGCGCAGCGCCTTGAGCTCGGCGTCGGCCTCGTCTCGTGTGTCGGCTGCACCTTCCTCTTCCGCGAGCTCGTAGAGCACCGGCAGATCGTCGAGGCGCTGCCTTAGTTCTTCGATGCGACGAAGCTCACCCTGGGCATGGGATAACTGGCTGGTCACCTGCTGCGCGTTGGCCTGGTCGTCCCACAGTTTGGGATCGGACGCCTCATGCTCGAGCTTCTCGATGCGGCTGCGCAGACCGTCCACATCGAGCACCCTCTCCACCGTGGTCAGGGCGGAGTCGAGGGCGGCGATATCGGCTTGACGGTCGGGTTCCACAGCCGACCACGTTACCGGCGCGCTGGTCGGCGGCGAATGCTGCGGTCGCGACGTGCGGCACGTCGACCACCTGCCGGGGTTCACCGTCTAGCATCGAATCACCATCATGTGCGCCCGCGACTGCGACGCCCAGCCCGTTCTCAGCCCCTTGCGTCGCAGCCCCGGCATGAACAGAAGGCTTGCATATGCGTCCATTCCATGTCGCCATCGTCGGCTCCGGACCGTCGGGGTTTTTCGCCGCAGCGTCTTTGCTGAAGGCCGCCGATGCCTCCGATGAGATCGACGTCGCTGTCGACATGCTCGAGATGTTGCCGACGCCGTGGGGCCTGGTGCGCTCCGGCGTCGCGCCCGATCACCCCAAGATCAAGTCGATCAGCAAGCAGTTCGAAAAAATCGCCGGCGATCCGCGCTTCCGCTTCTTCGGCAACGTGGAGGTCGGCGAACACGTCGAGGCCGCCGAACTCGCCGAGCACTACGACGCCGTGATCTACGCCGTCGGCGCGCAGTCCGATCGCTCCCTCAACATCGCCGGTGAGGAACTGCCGGGCAGCGTCGCGGCCGTCGATTTCGTCGGCTGGTACAACGCCCACCCGAACTTCGAGCAGATTTCGCCAGATCTGTCGGGTGCCCGGGCCGTCGTTATAGGCAACGGCAATGTCGCACTCGACGTCGCACGCATCCTGGTCACCGACCCCGACGCGCTGGCCGCCACCGATATCGCCAATCACGCCCTGGAATCGCTGCGCCCACGCGGCGTGGAAGAAGTGGTGATCGTCGGCCGGCGCGGACCGCTGCAGACCGCGTTCACCACGCTGGAGTTGCGCGAGCTCGCCGACCTGGACGGGGTCGACGTGATCGTCGATCCCGCGCAGCTCGAAGCCATCAGCGACGAGGACGCGGAGGCCGCCGGCAAAACCACCAAGCAGAACATCAAGGTGCTGCGTGACTACGCCAACCGCGAACCCCGCCCGGGACACCGCCGCATGGTGTTCCGATTCTTGACGTCTCCGATCGAGATCAAGGGCGACGACAGGGTCGAGGGAATCGTGCTGGGCCGCAACGAGTTGGTCGCCGACGAGAGTGGGCGGGTCTCGGCCAAGGACACCGGGGAACGCGAGGAGCTGCCGGTTCAACTGGTCGTGCGCTCGGTGGGTTATCGCGGCGTGCCCACGCCGGGCCTGCCGTTCGATGACAAGAGCGCGACCATCCCCAACACCGGCGGCCGGGTAGAGGGCAGCCGCAACGAATACGTCGTCGGGTGGATCAAGCGGGGGCCGACCGGAGTGATCGGCACCAATAAGAAGGACTCCCAGGACACCGTCGACACCCTGATCAACGATCTGAGGGGCGCCGCAGAACTGTCCGAGTTCCCGGACGACCACGCCGACAAGGTGGCCGACTGGCTGGCTTCACGTCAACCGAAGCTGGTCACCTCGGCGCACTGGGACATCATCGATCGCCACGAGCGTGCGGCCGGCGAGCCGCACGGACGTCCCCGCGTCAAACTACCGAGCCTGGAGAAGCTACTGCACATCAGCCACGGCTGATCGCGAACTGGCCAGAGATGGCCCAATTACGTTGGGGCTGAGCGTCACTCAGCTCCGAAAGACGATGAAGCCCGCACTGGCTAGCAGCAGGGCGATGGCCGCGGCGATAGCCCACCCCGCGCCGGCGACCCACCAGATGACGCCCAGCACCGCGAGCGCGGGCGACACCGCGAAGAGCACCAGGACCGGGTGCTGCCTGATCACTTCGAGAGCACTCTTCGCCCGGATCCCGTCGATGTCTTTGCCCGCCATGACATCAGAATGCCACCTGGCCGCCACAATGCAAGCAGTCTTCGGGATCCCCAACGTCGGCGCCGAGCGGCGTGTCATCCGGGCGGGGCGAACTTCCAATTGTCCGGATTCTTCGGGGAATACACCACCTGATGCAGTTCACCCATGGTCGGCCATTGGTCGACATCGACCACCAACCGCCAGTAGACGGGGTGCTCATTGACCGTGGGCCCGTTGATAACACCGGCGAGCGTGACGTACTGCTCGCCGCTGACATCCGGTCGCGGGCTCACCCCGGTCACCAGCAACGTGCCATTGAGGAGCTCACCACGCGGGCCACGCGGGACGAATCGCTGGGCAAGAAATACCCCCAAGACCGCGAGGAGCAAGAGCAGCAGACCGAATTCCCACACGTCGCCATAGTAGGACGGCTGGGGCGAAAAGGGTGTCCCACCGAGGGCGGCGTTCGCCGAATTGACCTAGGACCCTACTGTCGCACGCGGATTCGCCGTAGCGTCGACTTTGAAATGACGCCATGGAAAGGTGAGGTCGATGACTGATGAGCCCGCGGTCGTATTGTCGAAAGACGAGAGTTGGCGCAGGCTGGCCGGCGTCGCCCTGGGCCGACTCGTGACCAGTTTCGCCGGTGAGCCCGAGATCTTCCCGGTGAACTACGCGGTGCAAGACCGGACCGTGCTGTTTCGCACCGCCGAGGGCACCAAGTTGTTTTCCGCCGTGGCGAACAGCGTTGTGGTGTTCGAGGCCGACGACCACGACGTCGCCGAGGGCTGGAGTGTGATTGTCCGGGGCCACGCCCGGGTGCTGCGCACCCCGGCTGAGATCGAGGAAGCCGAACGCGCCCAGCTGATGCCGTGGACCGCGACCATCAAGAAGCATTACGTCCGGGTGACCCCGACCGATATCACCGGACGCCAATTCACCTTCGGTCCGGAACCCGATCCCAACGCCTCTTTTGCCTGACGCGGTCAACCCGCGAGCCCGCAAGATGGTGCCCGTTAGGGCCAGAGGCCCCTTCGCCGCCGGGTTGGATTCGCTACTGTGTGAGCCCGAAAAACTATGTCTCCCAGCGGTATTGGCCACCGAATCAGTGCCATTAGTCGCTTTCGATAAAATTCGGCCGCCAATACTGTTGCCTCCGCAGCTCAGCCCGCCTTGGATGTTTATGTGGCGTCGCCACGTGGTCGGCGCCAGTAGTCCCTACGCCCGACAGGAAGGTCGTCAAAATGGCCACTGACCAGAGCGTTCATCAGCCATCGTCGCAACCCCTCATCGGCAAGGGCTGGATCCAGGGCGTCGCCCTCGTCATGATTTTCGGGTTCCTCGTGATGGGCATCCTGGCCTACCGCACCTACACAGCGTCAATGCCCATGCCGGACAAGGTGGTCAGCGAATCGGGCCAGCTCCTGTTCACCGGCGACGACATCACCCGAGGCCAGGAGCTCTACCAGGCCCGCGGACTGATGGAGTACGGGTCGGTGCTGGGCCACGGCGCCTACCTGGGGCCCGACTACACCGCCGAATACCTGCGGATGGCAACCGACGACGTCGCCGACCAAGTGCGCGCACAGGGTGTGACAGATCCGCACGAGCGGGTGGTCACCGAATTCCGGACCAACCGCTACAACGCCGACACTAAGACGCTGGTGTTCACCGACCGCCAGGCTGCGGCGTTTGACCACATCCAAAACCATTACGCGGCCTATTTCGGCGAGAACTCAACCAAGTACGGGCTGCTGCCGCAGTTCATCACCGACAAGGCGCAGATCCGCGACTTGACGGCGTTCTACGCCTGGACGGCATGGGCGGCGGCCGCCGATCGTCCCGGCCACAAATACAGCTACACGAACAACTGGCCGGCCGAGAAGCGCGTCGACAACGGTCCCACGGCCGCGGTGATCGTGTGGTCGGCGCTGTCGCTGATCGCATTGCTCGGCGGCATCGGAATCATGTTCGCGGTCTACGGGCGATGGAGTCAGAAGGTCGGCTGGCACAGCGCCGAGCCCTCCAACCTGTCGTTCCGCCAGCCCGGCGATGTGAGCTTGACGTCGGCGCAGCGGGCCTGCATCTGGTTCTTCGCGGTGGTGTCGGTGTTGTTCCTGGCGCAGACGCTGCTGGGCGCGGCCGCCGAGCACTACCGGGCGGATTTGTCGACGTTCTTCGGTCTGGACCTGGCCCGGGTCCTCCCCTACAACCTGGCCCGGACGTGGCATGTCCAGCTGTCGCTGTTCTGGACGGCGGCTGCCTTTTTGGCCGGCGGCATCTTCCTGGTGCCGTTCATCGCCCGCCGCGAGCCCCGCCGTCAGGGCCTGCTGGCGTACGTGCTGCTGGGCGCGGTCGCGGTGGTGGTGTTCGGTTCGCTGACCTGCGAGGCGCTCTCCATCTACGGGGTGATTCCGCACGGGCTGCTCTCGCAGCAGTGGGAGTATCTCGACTTGCCGCGGCTGTTTCAGATCCTGCTGATCGTCGGCCTGTTCGTGTGGATCGCGATCATCTGGCGCGGCATGCGGACCAGGCTCAGGGGCGAGTCGAAGATGAACATGCCGTGGCTGTTCTTTTTCTCCGGGCTGGCGATCCCGACCTTCTACACCGTCGGGCTGCTGGCCAGTAGCGGCGCTCACTACACCGTTGCCGAGTTCTGGCGGTTCTGGGTTGTGCACCTGTGGGTCGAGGACTTCCTCGAACTGTTCACCACCGTGATGGTGGCCTATCTGTTCGTCCTGCTGGGTGTGGTGCGCGAACGAATTGCATTGGGCGTGATCTTCCTCGACGTCATCCTGTACTCCGCCGGCGGTGTCATCGGCACCATGCACCATCTGTACTTCTCCGGCACCCCGGTCGAGCACATGGCGCTGGGCGCGTTCTTCTCGGCGGCCGAGGTGATCCCGCTGACCTTCCTGACGGTCGAGGCATGGGCCTTCCTGCAGCTGGGCGCGCGCCAGCAGTCGGGTGACGCCAACCCGTTCCCCCATCGCTGGGCGGTGATGTTCCTGGTCGCGGTCGGCTTTTGGAACTTCCTGGGAGCAGGCATCTTTGGGTTCCTCATCAACCTGCCCGTGGTTTCCTACTACCAGATCGGGACCGCGCTGACGGCCAACCATGCGCACGCGGCGATGATGGGCGTCTACGGCATGCTCGCCGTGGGCCTGGCGATGTTCGCGTTCCGCTATGTGATCCCGCCGGACAAGTGGCCGGAGAAGCTGGCCCGAATGTCGTTCTGGTGCATGAACATCGGCTTGGCGTGGATGGTGTTCGTCACCCTATTGCCGCTGGGCGTGCTGCAGCTCTATCACTCGGTCGGCGACGGCTATTTCGAAGCGCGATCGCTGGGCTACATCACCAAGCCCGGCAATTCGGTTCTCGAATGGCTGCGGCTACCAGGCGATGTCATCATGATCGTCGGCGGCGTGGTGCCCTTCGTGTGGATCGCATGGACCGCACTGCGCAACTTCCGCTCCGGTTCGACGGTCGAGGAGCTGCCGGAACACCCGCTCTACGCCGAGATCGACACCGCCGCCGGTACTCCCGCGCCGGCGAAGGACTGACCGATGGCGCCGCCGGCCACATCGGTGTGGTTGATCGCCGGGTATTCGGTGGCACTGGTGGCCATCGGATGGGGTTTCGACACGATGGCGCGGCACGCGTCGGCACGCGCCGCGCAGTGGCGCACCGGCCAATTCGTCTACCGGCCCGACCACGACGCCTGGGTGTGCCCACAGGATCACTGGTTGTGGCCGAGCTCGTTCGATCCGAAGCACCGGGTGATGCGCTATCGCGCGTTGCCGGTGGTGTGTAACAGCTGTCCCGTCAAAGCCAATTGCACGACGTCGGATCACGGCCGGGAGATCGGTCGTGACATCGACCCTTGGCCGCATTCGGATGCCGGGCGGTTCCACCGCGGAATCGCTTGTTGTGTAACCGCATTCGGAGTGATCTTGCCGCTGGCTACCCTGGTCGCCAATCATTCCGTGAGCGATCTGCTGGTGCTGACGGGAGCAATTCTGGTCGTGGTGGTGCTGGGCCTGCCCCTCGCCCGGCACCTGTGGAACACGCCGTCCAATGCGCCCGAGCACCTGCCGCACCGCACCGCGATCGAGGACCAAGTGGCCGCGACGATCGACCGGTACTCCACTCGCTGGGGCAGCTGGGAAGACAAGAAGGAGAAGGCGAAATGGCCGGAGTAGCAATCGCGGCGACCGCCGCGCTGATCGTTGTCCTGATCGTGCTCGCATGGTGGTCGCTGGCGGTGCTGCGCGAGTACGAGCGTGGTGTGGTGTTCCGGATGGGCCATGTCCGCCCGCTCTATCAGCCCGGGCTTCAGCTGCTGATTCCGCTGGTGGACAAGATGATTCGGGTCGACCAGCGGCTGGTGACGTTGACCATTCCGCCGCAGGAGGTGATCACCCGCGACAATGTCCCGGCCCGGGTGAACGCCGTCGTGATGTTCCAGGTGACCGACCCGCTGAAGGCGATTCTGGCGGTCGAGAACTATGCGGTCGCCACCTCGCAGATCGCCCAGACGACACTGCGCTCGCTGTTGGGCCGCGCCGATCTCGACACGCTGCTGGCACACCGCGAGGACCTCAACAGCGATCTGCGCACCATCATCGAGAAGATGACCGAACCGTGGGGTGTCGAGGTTCGGGTGGTGGAGATCAAGGACGTCGAGATACCCGAGTCGATGCAGCGGGCGATGGCCCGCGAGGCCGAAGCCGAGCGCGAGCGCCGCGCCAAGATCATCAACGCGCGCGGGGAACTGCAGGCCTCAGAGGAGCTGCGACAAGCGGCCGAGACCCTCTCGAAGAGCCCGGCGTCGCTGCAATTGCGGTATCTGCAAACGCTGTTGGAGTTGGGCGCCGACCAGAACTCGACGGTGGTGTTCCCCCTCCCCGTCGACATCATCACGCCGTTTTTGCGCAACCCCGGGGCGTTGCAGGGCATCGTCGAAAACTTCAACCACCAAGGATGACGTACGCCGCACCCAGCAGCCGACCGCCGTGGTAGGACTGCTGGCATGAGTCGGGACGATCTCGCATTGGCAATGACGCTTGCCGACCGTGCGGACGTGCTGACCCGGGACCGGTTCGGCGCGCTGGACCTGCGCGTCGACACCAAACCGGACCTGACTCCGGTCACCGACGCCGATCGGGCGGTCGAAGCCGACCTGCGCGAGGTGCTCGGGCGCGAGCGTCCCGACGACAGCGTCGTCGGCGAGGAATTCGGCGGGACCACGACGTTCACCGGACGCCAATGGATCATCGACCCGATCGACGGCACCAAGAACTTCGTGCGCGGAGTGCCGGTGTGGGCGAGCTTGATCGCACTGCTCAACGACGGCGTCCCAGTGGTCGGCGTCGTGAGTGCACCTGCGCTGCAACGTCGCTGGTGGGCGGGGCGCGACCACGGCGCCTTCGTCTCGGCCGACGGTGCGCCGCCGCGATCGCTATCGGTTTCGTCAGTGGCACAATTGGATTCGGCGAGCCTCTCGTTCTCCAGCCTGTCGGGGTGGGCGCAGCGCGGCCTGCGCGACCGCTTCATCGAGCTGACCGATGCGGTGTGGCGAGTACGCGCCTACGGCGACTTTTTCTCGTATTGCCTACTTGCCGAGGGGGCTGTCGACATCGCGGCCGAACCGGAAGTCTCGGTGTGGGATCTGGCCGCGCTCGACATCCTGGTCCGTGAGGCCGGCGGGACATTCACCGGCCTGGACGGCGTCGCAGGCCCACATCGTGGTGACGCTGTGGCGACAAACGGCCTGCTACACAAGCGCGTACTGCGCAGCCTTGGTGTGAACTAGTTAACAAGCGCTCTTTATCTTACTCCGGAGTAAGATAGGGTCTCGCCTGCATCGCCCCAACTACCGAGGCTGCTGAAATGACGGACTCTCTTTCCGGCTCAAATTCCTCCCGCCCGCGCGCAAAACGGCGCGGCCGCAAGACCGGCGTCGGGATGCAACCGCACAAACGCACCGGGATCGACATCGCCATGGCGCTGCTCACCCCGATCGTCGGCCAGGAGTTCCTGGACAAATACCAGCTGCGCGACCCGCTGAACCGGGGCCTGCGCTACGGCACAAAAACGATCTTCTCCACCGCAGGCGCGGCTTCCCGGCAGTTCAAGCGAGTCCAGAACCTGCGCAGTGGGCCGACCCGGCTCAAGTCCAGCGGCAAGGACTACTACGACTTGAGGCCCGACGACGAACAGAAGATGATCGTCGAGACCCTCGAGGACTTCGCCGAGGAAGTCCTGCGGCCCGCGGCGCACGACGCCGACGAGGCGGCGAGCTACCCGCCCGACCTGATCGCGAAGGCCGCGGAACTGGGCATCACCGCGATCAACATCCCCGAAGACTTCGAAGGCATCGCCGCACACCGCTCGAGCGTGACCAACGTTCTGGTGGCCGAGGCGCTGGCCTACGGCGACATGGGATTGGCGCTGCCCATCCTGGCGCCGGGCGGCGTGGCGTCGGCGCTGACCCACTGGGGCAGCGCGGACCAGCAGGGCACCTATCTGCCCGAATTCGCCGGCGAGAATGTCCCACAGGCCTGTGTGGCCATCGCCGAACCGCAGCCGCTGTTCGACCCCACCCGGCTCAAGACCACCGCGGTACGCACACCGAGCGGATACCGACTCGACGGCGTGAAGTCGTTGGTCCCGGCCGCGGCCGACGCCGAGCTGTTCATCGTCGGCGCGCAACTGAACGGCAGGCCGGCCCTTTTCATCGTCGAGTCGGCCGCCAAAGGCCTTGCCGTCAAGGCAGATCCGAGCATGGGCATCCGGGCCGCGGCCCTGGGCCAGCTCGAGCTCGCCGGAGTGTCGGTGCCGCGCAGTGCCCGGCTGGGCGAAGATGAGGCCACCGATGAGGACTACTCCGAGGCGATCGCGCTGTCCAGGCTGGGCTGGGCTGCGCTGGCCGTCGGTACCTCGCACGCGGTTCTCGACTACGTCATCCCGTATGTGAAGGAACGCGAGGCATTCGGCGAGCCCGTCGCCCGTCGTCAAGCCGTGGCGTTCATGTGCGCCAACATCGCGATCGAGCTCGACGGGCTGCGGCTGATCACCTGGCGCGGCGCCGCGCGCGCCGAACAGGGACTCCCGTTCATCCGCGAAGCGGCACTGGCCAAGCGCCTGGGCACCGACAAGGGCATGCAAATCGGCCTGGACGGCGTGCAACTGCTCGGCGGCCATGGCTACACGAAAGAACACCCCGTCGAACGCTGGTACCGCGACCTGCGGGCCATCGGCGTCGCCGAGGGTGTTGTCGTCATCTAGCTCCGCACTAGCGAAAGATCAATCATGGCAATCAATCTGGAACTGCCCCGCAAGATGCAAGCGGTGATCGACAAGGCGCACCAGGCCGGCGCGGAGATGATGCGACCGATCGCCCGCAAGTACGACCTCAAGGAGCACGCCTACCCGGTCGAGCTGGACACGTTGGCGAGCGTGTTCTCTGGGGCCGCCGAATCCAATGCGCTGGGGCTGGCCGGGGCTGAAGCATTCCGAGGCAGTGAAAGCAAGGAAGAAAACCGCAACGGCTCCAACATGGCTGCGGTACTGCAGACGTTGGAGGCTTGCTGGGGCGACGCGGCGATGATGCTGTCGATTCCCTATCAGGGCCTCGGCAATGCGGCCATCAGCGGGGTCGCCACCGACGAACAGCTGAGCCGGCTTGGCCGGGTCTGGGCCGCGATGGCCATCACCGAACCCAGCTTCGGATCCGACTCGGCGGCGGTGTCCACGACCGCCAAGCTGGATGGCGACGAGTACGTGATCAACGGGGAAAAGATATTCGTGACAGCGGGTTCGAGGGCCACGCACATCGTGGTGTGGGCGACGCTGGACAAGTCACAGGGCCGTCCGGCGATCAAGTCGTTCATCGTGCCGCGTGAACATCCCGGTGTCACCGTCGAGCGGCTGGAGAACAAGCTCGGCATCAAGGGCTCCGACACCGCCGTCATCCGATTCGACAACGCACGCATACCCAAGGACAACCTGCTCGGTAACCCTGAAATCGAATCGGGCCAAGGGTTTTCCGGCGTCATGGAGACCTTCGACAACACCCGGCCGGTGGTCGCCGGCATGGCCATCGGAATCGCGCGGGCCGCATTGGAAGAGTTGCGCAAGATCCTGACCGAGGCCGGAGTGGAGATCTCCTACGACAGGCCCGCGCATGCCCAAAGCGCTGCCGCGGCCGAATTCCTGCGCATGGAGGCCGACTGGGAGTCCAGCTACCAGCTGACATTGCGTGCCGCCTGGCAGGCCGACAACAAGATCCCCAACTCCAAAGAGGCGTCCATGGCCAAGGCCAAGGCCGGCCGCGTGGGCACCGACGTCACACTGAAAGCCGTCGAATTGGCAGGCACCGCAGGCTATTCGGAGCAGACACTGTTGGAGAAGTGGGCTCGTGATTCGAAGATCATGGACATCTTCGAAGGAACCCAGCAGATTCAGCAGCTCGTCGTCGCCCGCCGCCTGCTGGGCCTCTCGTCCGCCGAGCTCAAGTAGCGATCGGTCGCGAAGCCTAGGCGGCGATTGCGTTCAGCTGCTCACGCGTGTCTGCGTCGAGCTCGATCGAAGCGACGTCGAAGTTCTCCTCGAGATGCCGCAGCGAGGAGGTGCCCGGTATCAGCAGCACGTTCGGCGCCACGCTCAGCGTCCATGCCAGCGTGACCTGCGCGGGCGTGCGCCCGAGTCGCTCGGCGGCGTTCTGGACCAGCTCGTGACTGAGCACCGGGTTCGGCTGCATGAAAGCCGCCCCCAACGGGAAGAACGGAACGAACGCGATGCCCTGCCTGGTGCACTCTTCCAGCACCGCCGCCGAGTCCCGCTGAATGAGATTGAAAGCGTTTTGCACACAAGCGATCTCGGTACGCTCCACGGCATGCAGCAGGTGCTCACGGTTGATGTTGCTCAGCCCGATTCCGCCGATCAACCCCTCGTCGCGGGCATCGATCATGATCGAGAGCTGATCGTCGAACAGCTGGTCGGGCCCGTCGCTCTCGAACAGCCGCAGATTGACCACGGCCAACTGCTCGACGCCGAGTGTCCGCAAATTCGTCTCGATGTCGCGGCGCAGGTCGGCGGGCTCGCTGACCGGCACCCAGGCGCCGGCGTCATCGCGCCGCCCGCCGACCTTGCTCACCAACGCCAAGTTCTCCGGGTACGGGTGCAACGCCTCGCGGATGAGCTCATTGGCGACATCCGGGCCGTAGAACTGGGCGGTGTCGATGTGGTCGACGCCGCGTTCGACGGCACGGCGTAGCACCGCCAGCGCCTCGTCGCGATCGCGCGGTGGCCCCAGCACACCGGGACCAGGCAGTTGCATCGCCCCGAACCCGATCCGGGCGACCGAAAAGCGACCAAGTGGAAAGGGATCCATAGGGTGAGGTTAGCGTCGTCGCATGGACACTTTTCACGCGCTGGTAGCCCGCCAAGATGGTGACCAAGTAACCGCGTCGGTCGAGACGCTCAGCCCATCCGAACTGCCGCCCGGTGAAGTGACGATCCGGGTGCTATTTTCCAGCGTCAACTACAAGGACGCGCTGGCGCTGACGCCGGGCGGCGGCGTGGTGCGCAACTATCCCATCGTGCCGGGCATCGATCTGACCGGCGAAGTCGTCGAATCGCAGTCACCCGATTTCAGTGTCGGCGACCGGGTGCTGGCCCATGGGTATCAGATCGGCACCGGCCACCACGGCGGCTACGCGGAGTACGCGCGGCTGCCGGCCGACCAGGTGGTGGCGCTCGGCGCGTTGAGTCCGCATGAGGGCGCGGCCATCGGAACCGCCGGCTTCACCGCGGCGATGAGTGTGCAAGCGCTGATCGACTGGGGCATCACGCCCGACGCCGGGCCGATCGTCGTCACCGGCGCCTCCGGCGGTGTCGGGTCGGTCAGCGTGGACCTGCTGGCGGCCGCCGGCTACCGGGTGGTCGCCTCCAGCGGCAAGGAAAAGGCCGCCGGAATGCTGAAAGAGCTTGGCGCCGCAGAGATTATCGGCCGGCTGCCCGCCGACCCCGACGCCAAACCACGACCGCTGGCCAAGGCGCGGTGGGCGGGCGCAGTGGACTGCGTCGGGGGCGCGACGCTGGCCGATGTGCTCAGCACCGTCGACTACGGCGGGGCGGTGGCCGCCAGCGGGCTCACCGGCGGGCCGGCGCTGCACACCACGGTGATGCCGTTCATCCTGCGCGGCGTCTCCCTGCTCGGGATGGATTCGGTGCTGATGCCGATCGCCCGGCGCCGCAAGCTGTGGGCGCTGCTCGGCGAGTCCTTGCGGCCGCGGCACCTGGACACGGTCACCAGCGATGTCGACGTCAAAGACGTCGTCGGCGTGCTGGATCAACTGCGAGCGGGCACCTTCTCCGGTCGAGCGGTGGTGCGCGTCGCCGGTGGATTCTGAGCTGGCAGTAGGCTATTCGAGCGCTGGCCGGAAGCTTCCGGCCCTATCGACAACGGAGGCAGCATGCGTGCAGCACGGGTGATGCGGCTAGATGGTCCAGACGCGATCGAGGTCGGCGAGGTCGACGAACCTACCGGCGACGGGATCGTTGTCGAGGTGCACGCCGCCGGCGCCGCATTCCCGGACGCGTTGCTCACCCGCGGCCTTTACCAGTACCGGCCCGACCCGCCGTTCGTGCTCGGGGCCGAGATCGCCGGGGTCGTTCGATCGGCGCCGGGCGACTGTCATGTGCGTCCCGGTGATCGCGTTGTCGGCCTGACGATGCTGACCGGGGGGATGGCCGAGGTGGCCCTGCTCTCCCCCAACCGGGCGTTCAAGCTGCCGGACAACGTGAGCTTCGAGGCGGGTGCCGGCCTGCTGTTCAACGACCTGACGATGTACTTCGCGCTGACGGTGCGTGGCCGCCTGCAGCAGGGCGAAACGGTGCTGGTGCACGGCGCGGCCGGCGGGATCGGAACCTCGACGCTGCGGCTGGCGCCCGCGCTCGGGGCGTCCCGCACCATCGCGGTGGTCAGCAACGAAGAGAAGGCCGAGGTCGCGACCGCGGCGGGCGCAACCGATGTGGTGTTGGCCGACGGCTTCAAGGACGCGGTGAAGGAATTGACCGGCGGCCGCGGCGTCGACATGGTCGTCGACCCGGTCGGCGGTGACCGGTTCACCGATTCCCTGCGCTCGCTCGTTGCGGGCGGACGGCTGCTGGTCATCGGCTTCACCGGTGGCGAGATTCCCACCGTGAAGGTAAATCGGCTGCTGCTCAACAACATTGACGTGGTCGGTGTCGGTTGGGGTGCCTGGACGGCGACGCACCCCAACGCGCTGGATGAGCAGTGGGCCGGACTCGAGCTCCTGCTCAGCTCCGGCCAGTTGGCCGCCCCGCAGCCGGAGGTCTACCCGCTGGGCCAAGCCGCCGCCGCGGTCGCATCCATGGAGAATCGCACCGCTAAAGGAAAAGTCGTCCTCCGCGTCCGCGACTGAGCACTCAGCTCCGGCTCTGACCTAGTGACCTACGCCGGATTTGATAGCACCCGCGATATCGCTTTCGAAAAGCGACGCACGGTAGGCCACAACCGACCAATCGAGCCTTGTGTCACACCAAAAGAGAAAGTAATGTCACTTTCAGTTTTGATCGCCAGTCGAACCCGCCCACCACCCAGGAGCCGGCTCATGGAATCCTTCGTTCACCTGCGCAAAGGCAAGACACCGCATCGCCTGCATGCCGACCTCGACGGCCTCAAGGACGACGAGCTGGGCCGGGGCGGATTCACCGGACGGACGGCCAACATCTACCGCCGCCACGATCCCACCGCCTACCGGTCGGCCGGACCGCTGCGTCCGGTCGACGTGCTGTCCAGCGAGCTCAAGCCCAGCGACGCCACCGACGCCAACGGCGGACCGCTGCTGATGTTCAGCAACGAGGACTGCCGCGTCCTGCTGAGCCGTCGCGTCGAGCCGATGCCCTACTTCGCCCGCCACGTCGACGGGGATCTGTTGTCCTTCGTGCACCAAGGCACCGGACTGCTGGAGACCGAGTTCGGCCCGCTGCGCTACCGCGACGGCGACTGGGTCTACATCCCGAAGGCGTGCACCTGGCGCCAGGTGCCGGATCGCGAAACCACGCTGCTGATGATCGAGGCCACCGACGAATTCCGGGTGCCACCGCCCGGCCCGCTGGGCCGGCACTTCCCGTTCGACCCCTCGCAGGCCACCATCCCCGAGCCGGCGCCGATCGAGGACGACGGCCGCGACGAGTACGAGGTCCGGCTCGTCCACGAGGGCGGCCCGACAACGCTGTTCTACCAACACAATCCGCTCGACGTCGAAGGCTGGCGGGGCGACAACTTCGCCTTCACCTTCAACATCGACGACTACAACGTCATCACCTCCGACAGCGTCCACCTGCCGCCGACCGTGCATCTGTTCATGCAGGCCACCGGCGTCTACGTGATGAACTTCCTGCCCAAGCCCGCCGAGGGTGTTGCCGGCACCGAACGCACCCCGTGGTATCACCGCAACGTCGACTACGACGAAATCGCGTTCTTCCACGGTGGCTCGCTCTACGGCATCCCGATGCCCCCGGGCCTGATTACCCATGCGCCGCAAGGGGTTCACCACGGCGCGCCGGAGAAGGCGCGCGAACGAGCACGGCGCAAATTCGACGAGCACTCACGCGTCGACTGGCAGGTCATCGCCGTCGACACCCGCCGGCGGCTGACACCGTCACCCGAAGTACTGGCACACGACCTGGGACAACACTGACATGGGGAGCACGCAAACTGTGAAGCAAGCCGTCAAGCACGACTACGAACGAATCCCGTATCTGGTTGCCTTCCAGAACAATTCCAGCGTCCGCGATGTCTACGGCGGACTGGCCGAGATCACCGTGCTGGAGAGCTATCTGCTCAAACCGAAAGACAAGCCGTCGGACACCGTGCTGGTGTTCATGCACCCGATCGGCGGCGGCGCGTATCTGCCGATGATCAACGCGCTGGCCCGGGCCGGCCACCACGTCATCTACTGCAACAGCCGGTTCCGCGGCACGGATTCGGCGCTGCTGATGGAGAAGGTGGTCGAGGATCTCGGCGAGTGCATCAAGGACGCGAAAAACCGGCTGGGCTATCAAAAAGTAGTGCTGGCCGGGTGGAGTGGCGGTGGCTCGTTGTCGGTGTTCTACCAGCAGCAGGCCCAGCACGCGACGATCACATCAAGCCCGACCGGCGACGGCCCGGACCTGACCGCGCTGGAGCTGCCCGCCGCCGACGGCATCATGCTGCTGGCCGCGCACATCAGCCGGCACGGCACGCTGACCGAATGGCTCGACGCATCCATCCTCGACGAATCCGATCCCACCAAGCGTGATCCCGAGCTGGATATCTACAACCCCGACAACCCCAACCAACCGCCCTACAGCCAGGAATTCCTGGACCGGTACCGTCAAGCGCAGATCGATCGCAACCGCCGCATCACCGCATGGGTCAAAGAGAAGCTGGCAGAATTGAGCGCTCAGGGCCGCCCCGACGACGAATTCGGATTCGTCGTGCACGGCACCATGGCCGACCCCCGATGGCTGGATCCCACCGTGGATCCCAACGAGCGCACCCCGGGAACCTGCTACCTGGGTGACCCCCAGTTAGTGAACATGAGCCCGGTCGGACTGGCCCGCTTCTCGACGCTGCGCGGCTGGTTGTCGCAATGGAGCTACGACGAGGCCCGCGGCGACGGCGTGGACTGCGGACGCGACATCGCGATCCCCGCGCTGGTGATCGGCAACCTGGCCGACGACGCCTGCACCCCCAGCCACACCCGGCGGCTGTTCGAGGCGATCGGGCATCCCGACAAAGAGATGCACGAAATCCCCGGCGCCACACACTATTACGCAGGCCCTGACCAACGCGACAAGTTGCGCATGGCCGTCGACATCGTTACCGACTGGCTGATCCGCCACGATTTCGCGAGCGCCGAATGAGCGTCAGCGGACCGCTGGACGGCATCCGGGTGCTCGAACTGGGCACTCTGATCGCGGGTCCGTTCGCCGGCCGCTTACTCGGGGACATGGGCGCAGAGGTCATCAAGGTGGAGCCACCCGGCGCACCTGACCCGCTGCGCAACTGGGGCCAGGCCGAGCTTGACGGGCACCACGTGTTCTGGACCGTGGCCGCGCGCAACAAGAAGGCGATCACGCTCAACTTGCGCCGGCCGCGCGGCCGCGAACTGTTCCTCGAGCTCGTCGAGAAGTCCGACATCGTGGTGGAGAACTTCCGTCCGGGAACGCTGGAGAAGTGGGACCTGGGCTACGGCGTGCTCAGCGCACGCAACGCGGGCATCATCCTGGTCCGGGTGTCCGGCTACGGGCAGACCGGGCCCGACGCACACAAGGCGGGCTACGCCTCGGTGGCCGAGGCCGCCAGTGGACTGCGGCACCTCAACGGCTTCCCCGGCGGACCGCCGCCCCGGATTGCGCTCTCGCTCGGCGACAGCCTGGCCGGCATGTTCGGCGCCCAGGGCGCGATGGCCGCACTGTACCGCCGCAGCGTGACCGGACGCGGCCAGGTCGTCGACGTCGCGCTCACCGAATCATGTTTAGCCATCCAGGAATCCACGATTCCCGATTACGACGTCGGCGGCGTGGTGCGCGGACCGTCAGGCACTCGGCTGGAAGGCATCGCGCCGTCCAACATCTATCGCAGCGCCGACGATTCGTGGGTGGTGATCGCCGCCAACCAGGACACCGTGTTCGCCCGGCTGTGCACCGCGATGGGACGCCCGGAGCTGGCCAGCGACGACCGGTTCGCCACGCACACCGCCCGCGGCCGCAACCAGGACGAACTCGACAAGATCATCGGCGCCTGGGCCGCCGAGCGACAGCCCGACGACATCGTCGAAACCCTCTCTGCCGCAGGCGTGATCGCGGGCCCCATCAACACCGTCGCGGAGGTGGTCGAAGACCCTCAGCTCCGGGCGCGCGGCATGCTGGTCGAGCACTACGACGAACGCATCGAGCGCAATGTCTTGGGCCCCGGCGTCATTCCGGTGCTGTCGGAATCGCCCGGCGGTGTCCGCTACGGCGGGCCGGCCCGCCCGGGGCAACACAACAACGACATCTATGTGGGGCTGCTGGGTAAGACCGCCGAAGAGCTCGAAGAGTTGCGCACCGAGGGGGTGCTGTGAAACCGACTCAGAACCGGCACGTCGATATCCGTGAGGTGGCGCTGCGCGACGGGTTGCAGATCGAAAAGCCAATCCCGTTGTCGGCCAAGCTGGAACTGCTCGCGGCGCTGGCTGCCACCGGCGTGCGCGAGGTGGAGGTGACGGCTTTCGTGTCCCCGACGAAGGTGCCGTCGATGGCCGACGCCGCCGAACTCGCCGCGCACCTGCACAATTACCCCGACATCGAATTCTCCGCCCTGGTCGCCAGCCCCAACGGCGCCAAGCGCGCCGTTGCCGCCGGGCTGCGGTCGATCGAATACGTGGTGGCCGCCGACGACACGTTCAGCAAGGCCAACGTCGGGCGCAGCAGCACCGAGGCCACCGACCAGATCGACGAGATCGTCGCCATCGCGCACGGCAGCGACGTCACCGTCGAGGTCGTCATCGCCACCGCGTGGGACTCACCGTTCGAAGGCCCCACCCCGCCGCAGCGGGTGCTGGAGATCGCCGCGGCCGCCCGCGACCGCGGGGCCGACCGCCTGTCGATCGCCGACACCATCGGCACCACCACCCCGGGTCGGGTCAGTTCGCTGATAGCCCAACTGCGTCCGGTGATCGGCGGCCTGCCGCTGGGTGCGCACTTCCACAACACTCGCGGTGCCGGCCTGGCCAGTGCGTATGCGGCGGTCAGCGCCGGGGTAACCCGGCTGGACGCCTCGGTCGGCGGGTTGGGCGGTTGCCCGTTCGCGCCGGGCGCCACCGGCAATATCGCCACCGAGGACCTGGTCTATCTGCTGACCGACAGCGATATCGAGGTCGACGTCGATCTGCAGGCCGCGATCGCCGCGGCCGATGTCGCGAAATCGGCTGTCCGCCATGACCTGCCGGGCGCGCTGCTGCGCGCCGGCGACCGGATCAGGAACTGATGCCCACGCCCGCCCCCGAATCGTCGCGGGCCCTGACATCCAAGGGCCGCCAGACCAGGCAGGCCATCGAGCTGGCAGCGCGAAAACTGTTTGCCGAACGAGGCTTTCACGGCACTACGCTGGCCGACATCACCTCGGCCGCGGGAAAATCACCGGCGGTTTTCTACCGGTACTTCGCCGACAAGGAAGACCTGCTGGCCGCCCTGGCGGAGTCGTTCCTGCACGAGGTCGTCGCGCCGTCCGGCCTGAGCCTGCACCTGCCCGACTCTGCCGACGACGATAACTTTTTTACTGCGGTGGTCACCGGGTACTGGAACATCTTCAAGCAGAACATCGGCATCATGATCGCCGTCGCCCAACTGGCCACCACCCAACAACGGTTCGCGACTGTGCAGAACGAGTTTCGGCGTTTCGGGATGGATATCGTGGCCGCATCGGTGCGGCGCGCCCAGGAGCAGGGTTACGGCAGCGAGCTGAACCCGCAGCACACCGCGGCGGCCATCGCGCTGCTGTTCGAGAACTTCACCACCGTCTTCGTCGGGCAGTCTGGTCTGGGAATGGAGATCAGCGACGAGGACGCCATCGTCACCCTGTCGACGGTTTGGAAGAAAACTCTGTACGGCGCGTAGAGGAGATCATCGTGGATTTCACCCTCCCAGAACATCTTCCGGGCCTGCTTGCCGAGATGGATGCGTTTATCGAGGCGGAGATCAAGCCGCTGGAACGCGAGAACATCCAATATTTCGACCAGCGCCGAGAGCACGCCCGCACGGATTGGGATAACGACGGCATCCCGACGCAGGAGTGGGAGGAGCTGCTCGCCGAGATGCGTCGGCGCGCCGACAAGGCGGGCTGGTTGCGCTACGGATTGCCGGCCTCGCTGGGCGGCCGCGACGGTACCAACGTCGACATGGCTGTGATCCGGGAGCATTTGGCGCACAAGGGTCTTGGGCTGCATAACGACCTACAGAACGAGTCGTCGATTGTCGGGAACTTTCCGCAGGTGATCATGATGGAGCGGTTCGGCACCGAGGACCAGCGCCGGGTGTGGTCGGAGGCGTTGATCACCGGGGAGCGGTCCATGGCGTTCGGGCTCACCGAGCCGCAGCACGGATCCGACGCGACCTGGCTGGAGACCCGCGGGCAACGCGACGGCGACAGCTGGGTGATCAACGGCTCCAAGCGATTCAACACCGGGGTGCACCGCGCCACCCATGACTTGGTCTTCGCCCGAACGTCCGGCGAACCGGGGCAAGCCCGGGGTATCACCGCGTTTCTGGTCCCGACCGACACGCCCGGATTTACGGTCCCCTACTACTGGTGGACGTTCAACATGCCGACCGACCACGGCGAGGTCGAGTTGACCGATGTGCGCATCCCCGCCGACGCGGTGCTCGGTGAGGTCGACCGCGGCCTGGAGGTCGCGCAAACGTTCCTGCACGAGAACCGGATTCGCCAAGCCGCGAGCAGCCTGGGCGCGGCGCAATACTGCATCGACCGCGCCGCCGAATACGCCGCCAAGCGCACGGTGTTCGGCAAACCGTTGTCGGTCAACCAGGCCGTGCAATGGCCGCTGGCGGAGCTGCAGACCGAGGCGCAGATGGTGCGGCTGCTGGTGCAATTCGCCGCCTGGCACTTGGATCGGGACCACCACATGGAGGTGTCGGACAAAGTGTCGATGGCGAACTATCGCGCCAACCGACTGGTCTGCGACGCCGCCGACCGCGCCATGCAGGTCTACGGCGGCCTCGGGTACAGCCGTCACGAGCAGTTCGAGCACATCTATCGCCATCACCGCCGCTACCGCATCACCGAGGGAGCCGAGGAAATCCAGATTCGCCGAGTGGCGCAGCGGCTGTTCAAGTTTGGCAAGCAGTGACCGACGGCAACGAGCTGGCCCCCAAACTGGTGCGGGTGCTTGAGCCGGCACTCGGCGCCGGCACCACGATCGAGAATCTGCGGGCGCTCACCGGCGGCGCCAGCCGCACCACCTGGGCGTTCGACACGGTCACCGGCAGCCGACGCCGCGCGCTGATCCTGCGCACCGGACCGCCCGACGACGTGCACGCCGGCATGGAGCTGGAAGCCCGCGCGCAGGCCGCCGCCGCGGCGGCCGGGGCACCGGTCCCCCACATCCTGGTCGCCGACGATTCGGTTGCCGCGCTGGGCAATCCGTTTCTCGTCTGCGATGAGATCAAGGGCGAGACCATCGTCCGGCGCATCCAGCGCCAGCTCGACGCCGCCGACGGACACGAACGCCGAACCGAACTGCTCCGACAATGCGCACAGGCGCTGGCCGCCATCCACCGGGCCGACCCGCAAATTCCCGGCCTGACCCACGAGGACCAACTCGTCGAGTGGCGCGAGCGGCTCGACGCGATGAATGACACCACCGCGACCTTCGAATGGGCGTTTCGCTGGCTGGCCGCCCACCGGCCACACCCGTCGGCGACGGTTCTGGTGCATGGGGACTACCGGATGGGAAACCTGATCGTCGACGGATCCGACCTGGCCGCGGTTCTCGACTGGGAGCTGGTACACCTCGGCGAGGCCTACGAAGACCTGGCCTGGTTCTGCATCCGCGCCTGGCGATTCGGCGCTCCAGCCAGCCTCGGCGCCGGCGGCCTCGGCAGCATCGAGAGCTTCGTGCGCGACTACGAGCAGGCCAGCGGGACTACCGTCGACCGGGTGGCGCTGCACTGGTGGCTGGTGCTGGCCACGCTGCGCTGGGGTGTCATCTGCCGCTACCAGGCGGAACGGCACTTGACCGGCCAATCCCGCTCGGTCGAACTGGCCGCGATCGGCCGCCGCGTGTGCGAGACCGAGTGGGACATCCTCAACCTGCTCGAGGAGGTCCGATCGTGATCGGCGCTTACGGCCGCCCGCTGGCAGCCGAACTCGTGGCCGCAGTCGCGGAATTCCTGGAAACCGACGTTCGGGCGGCGACCGACGGACAGGTCAACTTCCACTCCCGCGTGGCCGCCAACGCATTGCGCATCGTCGAGCGCGAACTGCTCGACGAGAGCGAGGTGGAATCGCGAGTCACCCTGGCCGGCTTGGGTTTCCCCGACGAAGAACAACTTGCCGCCGCCATCCGGGCCGGCGAGCTCGACGAGCGTGCCGGGGATGTCCTCTCCGGCCTGAGGACCCTGGTGCGCAATCGACTAGCGGTTGCCCACCCCGGATACGACAGCGAATAGGAGCCTGACATGCCCGCTGCTACTGCCGAAGTCGTCGTCGACACGGCCGACCAGCTGTTCACGTCGATCGTCATCGGCGACAAGGCCGCGGTCGATCGGCTGTGGAGCGACGACATCGCGGTGTGGCGGGTGGGCGCCAGCCGGGATAACGACAAGCCGCGCGCACTGCGAGTCATCGACTGGTTCATCGGTGCCACCACCGAGCGCCGCTATGAAATCCTCGATCGTCGGCTCTTCGACGACGGATCGATCAGCGGCTTCGTCCAGCAGCACGTCCTGCATGCCACCGGCCATGAGGGGCAATCGATCTCCATGCGTGTTTGCATAGTGATCAGGGTGGGCACAAATGGTCTGATCGACCGGATCGACGAGTACTTCGACCCCGCCGAGATCGCGCCGCTGATGAGGTGAGACGGACAATGACGACGCTGGAAACACTGCTGAATGATCCCGACCTGGCCGGGGTGTGGAACATCGTTCCGGACCGCTCGGCCATCACCTTCAAGATCAGAAACATGTGGGGCCTGCTGAACGTAAAGGGTCGCTTCACCGAATTCGCCGGCGACGGACAGCTCACCGGCAAGGGCGCGGTCTTCGGCCGCCTGGACATCCACACGGCGTCGCTGAACACCGGCATCGGCCGACGCGACGAGCACCTGCGCTCGTCCGACTTCTTCGATGTCGAACGCTTTCCCGAGATCAGCGTCGTCGTCACCGCGGTGCACCCGACCGAAGGTAAGGCCGCGGACCTGCGCGCCAGCTTCACGATCAAGGGCGTCACCGCGTCGCTGCCGATGCCCGTCACGGTCACCGAGGCCGGCGACGGTTCGATCCAGATCGCGGGCGAAACCAAGATCGATCGATCCCAGTTCGACATCGGCTGGAACAAGTTCGGCATGATCGCGCCGACGGCCAAGGCAGCGGCGCAGGCCGTTTTCGTGCGGTCTGGCCAATAAAGCCGGTCGCGCACCAGTAACATCTGGACCGTGCCCGACGCCACCATCGCTCTGCGGATCCTCGTCTACAGCGACAACCCCAATACCCGCGACAAAGTGAAGCGGGCACTGGGCAAGCGCCTGCACCCGGATCTGCCCGAGTTGAACTACGTCGAGGTGGCGACCGGCCCGATGGTGGTCCGCACCATGGACGAGGGCGGCATCGACCTTGCCATCCTCGATGGCGAGGCGACGCCCACCGGCGGCATGGGAATCGCCAAACAGCTCAAAGACGAACTCGAAATCTGCCCACCGATCCTGGTGCTCACCGGACGTCCGGACGACGCGTGGCTGGCGAACTGGTCACGCGCCGAAGCCTCGGTGCCGCATCCGATCGACCCCATCGTGCTGGGTCGAACCGTGCTCGGGTTGCTCCGTGCTCCCGCCATCTAGCGCGCTGTCAGGCCAGTAGCCCGAGCCGAAACGCGACGAACATCGCGGCCGGGCAGTTAGCATCACCCCGAGCAAGCGCCCCAGCCACCTCAACGCTATGTTGAAGATCACTGTGATGGGCTACAGACCCGGTCCGTCACAGCAGCCACGGTCGCCGCCTGGTCGCTTATCGGCGGCCCAACGACGGATCTTGGAGCGAGTTGAACGTCTACATACCCATCCTGGTCCTGGGCGGGATCGCCGCCGCCTTTGCTGTGGGCTCGGTTGCAATCGCGAGCCTGGCCGGCCCGTCGCGCTACAACAAATCGAAGATGGCGGCCTACGAATGTGGAATCGAGCCGACCGAAACGTCGGTGAGTGGCCCGCATGCGACGCCCGGGCAGCGGTTTCCGGTGAAGTATTACCTGACCGCAATGCTATTTATCGTCTTCGACATCGAGATCGTGTTCTTGTATCCCTGGGCGGTCAGCTACGACGCACTGGGATCGTTTGCTCTGGTCGAGATGGTGGTGTTCATGCTCACGGTCTTTGTGGCCTACGCCTACGTGTGGCGCCGCGGCGGCCTGACATGGGATTGAGGTAAATCGTGGGCCTGGAAGAACAGCTACCCGCTGGCATCCTGCTGGGGACTGTCGAGAAGATCGCCGGCTACGTCCGCAAGAACTCGTTGTGGCCGGCGACGTTCGGATTGGCTTGCTGCGCGATCGAGATGATGGCAACGGCCGGGCCGCGGTTCGACATCGCACGGTTTGGGATGGAGCGGTTCTCGGCCACGCCTCGGCAGGCCGACCTGATGATCGTCGCCGGGCGGGTCAGCCAGAAGATGGCCCCGGTGCTGCGCCAGATCTACGACCAAATGGCAGAACCGAAATGGGTGCTGGCCATGGGCGTTTGCGCGTCGTCCGGCGGGATGTTCAACAACTATGCGATCGTTCAGGGCGTGGACCATGTGGTTCCGGTGGACATCTACCTCCCCGGCTGCCCGCCCCGTCCGGAGATGCTCTTGCACGCAATCCTCAAGCTGCACGAGAAGATTCAGGAAATGCCGCTGGGCGTCAACCGAGAGCACGCCATCGCTGAAGCCGAGCAGGCGGCGCTGGGCGCCCGGCCCACCATCGAGATGCGTGGGCTACTGCGATGAGCTCACCGGAGCAGGACCCGAAGGTAGCCGCCAGCGAAGTGGGCGGCGCCGTTCCGTCGCCCGACGAAGAAGTGATCAACGTGCGCCGCGGCATGTTCGGCATCTCGGGGTCGGGCGACACATCCGGCTACGGCCGCCTGGTTCGGGAGGTCACGCTGCCGGGCAGTAGCCCCCGGCCGTACGGCGGTTACTTCGACGATGTGGTCGACCGGCTGGCCGACTCGCTGAAGGCCGGCGGCATCGAATTCGAAAACGCCATAGAGAAAGTCGTTGTCGACCGCAACGAACTGACGTTGCATGTGCGCCGCGAGGCACTGCCACAGGTGGCGCAACGTCTTCGCGACGAACCCGAACTGCGTTTCGAGATGTGTCTGGGTGTCAACGGCGTGCACTATCCGCACGAGACCGGCGGCGAATTGCACGCCGTCTACCCGCTGCAATCGATCACGCACACTCGCCGCGTCCGGCTGGAAGTGTCTGCGCCGGACGGTGATCCGCACATCCCGTCGCTGTACGGGATCTACCCGACCAACGACTGGCACGAGCGCGAAACCTACGACTTCTTCGGCATCATCTTCGACGGGCACCCGTCGCTGACTCGCATCGAGATGCCGGACGACTGGCACGGCCATCCGCAACGTAAGGACTACCCGCTCGGCGGTATTCCCGTCGAGTACAAGGGAGCACAGATACCCCCGCCCGACGAGCGGAGAGCGTACAACTAATGAGCACAATCACTGATTCGACGCACGATGGCGGCGCCGAAACTGTCGTGGTCGTCGGTGGACAGGACTGGGGGCAGGTTGTCGAGGCCGCCCGCGCCACGGATCCCGGTGAACGCATCGTCGTCAATATGGGGCCCCAGCACCCGTCCACACACGGCGTGTTGCGGCTGATCCTCGAGATCGAAGGCGAGACCGTCACCGAGGTTCGGTGCGGAATCGGCTACCTGCACACCGGAATCGAGAAGAACCTCGAGTACCGGTACTGGACGCAGGGCGTCACCTTCGTCACCCGGATGGATTACCTGGCACCGTTTTTCAACGAGACCGCCTACTGCCTCGGCGTCGAGAAGCTGCTCGGCATCACCGATGAGATCCCGGAGCGGGTCAACGTCATCAGAGTGATGATGATGGAGCTCAACCGGATCTCCTCGCATCTGGTCGCGCTGGCCACCGGTGGTATGGAACTGGGCGCGATGACGCCGATGTTCGTCGGCTTCCGGGGACGCGAGATCGTCCTGACCCTGTTCGAAAAGATCAGCGGTCTGCGGATGAACAGCGCCTACGTTCGCCCGGGTGGGGTGTCCCAGGATTTGCCGCCCAACGCGGAAGCCGACATCGTCGAAGGCCTCAAGGGGCTCAGACAAGTGCTGCGGGAAATGGGCGATCTGCTCAACGAGAACGCCATCTGGAAAGCGCGCACCGAGGACGTGGGCTACCTCGACTTGGCCGGATGCATGGCACTCGGCATCACCGGCCCGATCCTGCGTGCCACCGGCTTGCCGCACGACCTGCGCAAGAGCGAACCCTACTGCGGATATGAGAACTACGAATTCGACGTGATCACCGCCGACACGTGTGATGCCTACGGGCGCTACATCATTCGCGTCAAGGAGATGTGGGAGTCGATCAAGATTGTCGAGCAGTGCCTGGACAAGCTGCGGCCGGGGCCGCACATGGTCGAGGACCGCAAGATCGCCTGGCCCGCCGACCTGACAGTCGGCCCCGACGGCATGGGTAACTCGCCCGAGCACATCGCCAAGATCATGGGCGGCTCGATGGAAGCATTGATCCACCACTTCAAGCTGGTCACCGAGGGCATCCGGGTGCCGGCCGGCCAGGTCTACAGCGCGGTGGAATCACCCCGTGGAGAACTCGGCGTCCACATGGTCAGTGACGGCGGAACCCGTCCCTACCGGGTGCACTACCGGGACCCGTCCTTCACCAATCTGCAGTCGGTCGCCGCGATGTGCGAGGGCGGGATGGTCGCCGACTTGATCACCGCGGTCGCCAGTATCGACCCGGTCATGGGAGGAGTCGACCGATGACAAATCCTATTTCTTCCAGCCCTGGGGCCGGCTCTGGCGAGCGGGTGTTCATCCGGCTGGGACCGCCGCCCGAAGAACCCAACCAGTTCGTGGTTGAGGGTGCGCCGCAGTCGTATTCGCCGGAGGTCCAGGCGCGGCTGGAGGTTGACGCCAAGGAGATCATCGGCCGCTACCCCAACAAGCGTTCGGCGCTGCTGCCGCTGTTGCACTTGGTGCAAGCGCAAGATTCCTATCTGACACCGGCGGGCCTGGAGTTCTGCGGCGAGCAGCTCGGACTGACCGGCGCCGAGGTATCGGCGGTGGGCAGCTTCTACACCATGTACCGCCGCGGCCCCACCGGCGATTACCTCGTCGGCGTCTGCACCAACACGCTGTGCGCGGTCATGGGCGGCGACGCGATCTTCGACTCGCTCAAAGAGCATCTCGGCATCGGCAACGACCAGACTACCTCCGATGGATCGGTCACCCTGCAGCACATCGAATGCAATGCCGCGTGCGACTTCGCGCCCGTGGTGATGGTCAACTGGGAGTTCTTCGACAACCAGACGCCCGAGTCCGCGCGTGAAGTTGTCGACTCGCTGCGGGCCGGCAAGCCCGCGGCACCCACCCGCGGTGCCCCGTTGTGCAAATTCCGCGAAACATCGCGCATCCTGGCCGGTCTCGCCGATGAGCGCCCCGATCAAGGCCAGGGCGGCGCCGGCGCGGCCACGTTGGCCGGACTAGAGGTGGCCAAGGAGCACGGCATGCAGGCGCCGGAACCCAACACCACGTCCGCCGGGGAGAAAGAGTAATGGCCGCCCCCACCGCGCCCGGCGAACAAGCGACGCCGTTGACTCCGGTGATCAGCCGGAACTGGGACGACCCCGAGTCGTGGACGTTGGACACCTATCGCCGCCACGACGGCTACCAGGCGATGCAGAAGGCGCTGGCGATGGAGCCCGACGCGGTGATCGGCACCGTCAAGGATTCCGGCCTGCGCGGCCGCGGCGGCGCCGGCTTCTCGACCGGCACCAAGTGGTCGTTCATTCCGCAGGGCGACAGCGGCGCGGCCGCCAAGCCGCACTACCTGGTGGTCAACGCCGACGAGTCCGAACCCGGTACGTGTAAAGACATTCCGCTGATGCTGGCGACACCGCACGTGCTCGTCGAGGGCGTCATCATTGCCGCGTATGCCATTCGGGCCAGCCACGCTTTCATTTACGTGCGCGGTGAAGTCGTACCGGTGTTGCGCCGCTTGCAGAACGCGGTGGCCGAGGCCTACGCCGCCGGCTACCTGGGTCGTGACATCAACGGATCCGGGTTCGACCTGGAGCTGGTGGTACACGCCGGCGCCGGCGCCTACATCTGCGGCGAGGAGACTGCGCTGCTGGATTCGCTCGAGGGCCGTCGCGGACAGCCCCGGTTGCGGCCGCCGTTCCCTGCAGTGGCCGGGCTTTACGGCTGCCCCACGGTGATCAACAACGTCGAGACCATCGCCAGCGTGCCGTCGATCATCCTCAACGGCGTCGAATGGTTCCGGTCGATGGGTAGCGAGAAATCGCCTGGCTTCACGCTGTATTCGCTGTCCGGGCACGTCACTCGCCCCGGCCAGTACGAGGCCCCGCTGGGCATCACGCTGCGCGAATTGCTCAACTACGCCGGCGGGGTCCGTGCCGGGCACCGCCTCAAGTTCTGGACGCCCGGCGGGTCGTCGACGCCACTGCTCACCGACGAACACCTCGACGTGCCACTGGATTACGAGGGCGTGGGTGCCGTCGGCTCGATGCTGGGTACCAAGGCGCTGGAGATCTTCGACGAGACCACCTGCGTGGTGCGCGCGGTGCGGCGCTGGACCGAGTTCTACAAACACGAGTCGTGCGGAAAATGCACGCCATGCCGTGAGGGCACCTTCTGGCTGGACCAGATCTACGAACGGCTGGAAACCGGCAGGGGCACCCTCGAGGATCTCGACAAGCTGCTGGACATCTCCGACGCGATCCTCGGAAAGTCGTTCTGCGCGTTGGGCGATGGTGCGGCCAGCCCGGTGATGTCGTCGATCGAGCACTTCCGCGACGAGTACATCGCCCACGTCGAAGGAGGCGGCTGCCCGTTCGACCCACGAGACTCCATGCTTACGTCGAACGGAAAGGCGTGACCACCCCATGACTAGTGCGGCCAAAACCCAGACTGGCGACGAGGTGACGCCGCCAGACATGGTGACGCTGACCATTGACGGCACCGAAATCTCGGTTCCCAAGGGAACCTTGGTGATTCGCGCAGCCGAGCTGATGGGCGTCCAGATTCCACGGTTCTGCGACCACCCGCTGCTCGATCCGGTCGGCGCCTGCCGGCAGTGCATGGTCGAGGTCGAGGGTCAGCGCAAACCGATGGCGTCCTGCACCATCGTCTGCACCGACGACATGGTGGTGCGCACGCAGCTCACCTCAGAGGCCGCGGACAAGGCCCAGCACGGCGTGATGGAGCTGCTGCTGATCAACCATCCGCTGGACTGCCCGATGTGCGACAAGGGCGGCGAGTGCCCGCTGCAGAACCAGGCCATGTCCAACGGCCGCGCCGACTCTCGCTTCGAAGATGTCAAGCGCACGTTCGCCAAGCCGATCAACATCTCCTCGCAAGTGCTGCTGGACCGCGAACGGTGCATCCTGTGCGCTCGCTGCACGCGGTTCTCCGAGCAGATCGCCGGTGATCCGTTCATCGACATGCAGGAGCGCGGCGCCCTGCAGCAGGTCGGCATTTACGCCAACGAGCCGTTCGACTCGTACTTCTCCGGCAACACCGTGCAGATCTGCCCCGTGGGTGCCCTGACCGGCACCGCCTACCGATTCCGGGCCCGCCCTTTCGATCTGGTCTCCAGCCCCAGCGTGTGCGAGCACTGCGCGGGCGGCTGCGCCGAGCGCACCGATCACCGCCGCGGCAAGGTGCTGCGCCGGCTTGCGGGTGATGACCCTGAGGTCAACGAGGAGTGGAACTGCGATAAGGGACGTTGGGCTTTCCGGTACGACACCCAGCCCGATGTGCTCAGCACTCCCCTGGTCCGCGACGATGACGGCACGCTGCAGCCGGCGTCGTGGGCGCACGCGATCGTCGCGGCCACAAGGGGATTCGAGGCCGCCCGCGGACGCACCGGTGTGCTCGTCGGGGGCCGGGTGACCTGGGAAGACGCCTACGCCTACTCCAAGTTCGCGCGAATCACGTTGGACACCAACGACATCGACTTCCGCGCCCGCCCGTACTCGGCCGAAGAGGCGGAGTTCCTGTCGGCGCGCGTCGCGGGTCGGCCGCTCACGGTCAGCTATTCCGATCTGGAATCGGCGCCGGTGGTCGTGCTGGTCGGGTTCGAACCCGAGGACGAGGCGCCGATCGTGTTCCTGCGGCTGCGCAAGGCCGCCCGCAAGCACGGCCTGCCGATCTACGCGGTCGCCCCGTTCGCCACGCGCGCGCTGAACAAGATGTCCGGCCGGTTGCTCCAAACCGTGCCCGGGGCGGAACCGTCGACCCTGGACGGTCTGGCCGCCGGCGAGGTGGGCGACCTGTTGTCCAACCCCGGAGCGGTCATCATGGTCGGCGAACGCCTGGCCACGGTGCCGGGTGGGTTGTCCGCGGCGGCCCGGCTCGCCGATGCCACCGGGGCCCGGCTGGCCTGGGTGCCGCGGCGCGCCGGGGAACGTGGCGCGCTGGAGGCCGGAGCACTGCCCGGGCTGCTGCCCGGCGGCCGTCTGGTGGCCGACGACACCGCCCGCGCACAGGTTGCCGCGGCATGGAATGTCGACGAATTGCCTTCCGCCGCTGGGCGTGACGTCGACGGCATGCTGGCCGCCGCTAACGACGGAAGCCTGGGAGCGCTGCTGGTCGGCGGTATCGAACCCGCCGACTTCGCCGATCCGGATGCCGTGTTGGCCGCACTGGACGCCGCCGGCTTCGTCGTCAGCCTGGAGCTACGGCGCAGCGAGGTCACCGAACGCGCCGACGTGGTGTTCCCCGTCGCGCCCACCACGCAGAAGGCGGGCGCATTCATCAACTGGGAAGGCCGATTCCGGCCGTTTGAGCCCGCGCTGCACGGCAGCAGCCAGCAGGCCGCCCAATCCGATCATCAGGTCCTCGACACACTCGCCGACGAAATGGGCGTGTACCTCGGAATGACCGGCGTCGCAACGGCTCGCGAGGAAATGTCGGCGCTGGGCAACTGGGACGGCAAGCGCGCAAGCGGCGCAACGGTCGAAGCGGGTGAACCGCCCCAGCCCGGCAAGGGCGAAGCCGTGCTCACCGGCTGGCGGATGATGCTCGACAACGGCCGTGCGCAAGACGGCGAACCGTATCTGGCAGGAACGGCACGCAAACCCGTGGCGCGGCTGTCGGCCGGCACCGCGACCGAGATCGGCGTGGCCGAGGGCGACACCGTCACGGTCAGCACATCGCGCGGATCAATCAGCCTGCCGCTGAACATCACTGACATGCCCGACCGGGTGGTGTGGCTGCCACTGAACTCGCCGGGCTCGGCGGTGCAGCGGGACCTGGGCGTCACCGTCGGCAACATCGTGCGAATCGGAGTGGGCTCATGACCGCCTTCGGGCATGACACCTGGTGGCTGGTGCTCGGCAAGGCGCTGGCCATCTTCGTCTTCCTGATGCTCAACGTATTGATCGCGATCTTGCTCGAGCGCAAGATCCTGGGCTGGATGCAGCTGCGGCCCGGCCCGAATCGGGCCGGCCCCTGGGGCGTCCTGCAGAGTTTGGCCGACGGGATCAAGCTGGCGCTCAAGGAGAGCATCACTCCCCGCGGCGTCGACTGGTTTGTCTACATGGCGGCGCCGGTCATCTCGACGATCCCCGCGTTCACCGCGTTCGCGTTCATCCCATTCGGGCCCGAGGTGTCGATCTTCGGCCACCGCACCCCGCTGCAGCTGACCGACATGCCGGTCGCGGTGCTGTTCATCCTGGGGCTCTCGGCGATCGGTGTCTATGGCATCGTGTTGGGCGGCTGGGCATCCGGCTCCACCTACCCGCTGCTGGGTGGGGTGCGGTCCACCGCACAGGTCATCTCCTACGAGGTGTCGATGGGGCTGTCGTTCGCGGCCGTCTTCCTGTTCGCCGGCACCATGTCGACGTCGGGAATCATCAAGGCGCAGGACGGCGTCTGGTACATATTCCTGTTGCTGCCGTCGTTCATCATCTATCTGATCTCGATGGTGGGTGAAACAAACCGCGCCCCATTCGACCTGCCGGAGGCCGAGGGTGAACTCGTCGCCGGCTTCCACACCGAGTACTCGTCGCTGAAGTTCGCGATGTTCATGTTGGCCGAATACGTCAACATGATGACGGTTTCGTCGCTCGCGACGCTCATGTTCTTTGGCGGCTGGCATGCTCCCTGGCCGCTCAACATGTGGGACGGCGCCAACAGCGGCTGGTGGCCGGTGCTCTGGTTCACCGCCAAGATGTGGGTCTTCCTGTTCATCTACATGTGGCTGCGAGCAAGCCTGCCCCGGCTGCGCTACGACCAGTTCATGGCACTGGGCTGGAAGCTGCTCATTCCTGCGTCGCTCGTCTGGGTGCTGATCGCGGCGGTTATCCGCACGTTGCGCAACCAGGGGTATGCGCATTGGACTCCGTTGCTGGTGGTCTGCAGCATCGTCTTCGCCGTTGCGCTGGTGCTCGTGCTGCGTAAGCCATTCAGCCCGCCGGGCAATCGCGCACTGGCGCGTGAGCTTCGCAAGCGTCGCGACGAGGCACCGCCGCTGCCGGCATTCCCGACACCACCGCTGCCGGCCAAAGTTCTGACGTCGTCAGTCAGTGCGAGCAAGGAGAAAGCACGTGGCTAAATTCCTCGACGCCGTGGCCGGATTCGGCGTCACATTCAGCGCGATGTTCAAAAAGCGTGTCACCGAGGAGTATCCGGAGAAGCCCGGCCCGGTCGCACCGCGCTATCACGGCCGTCATCAACTCAACCGCTACCCCGACGGCCTGGAGAAGTGCATCGGCTGCGAGCTCTGCGCTTGGGCCTGCCCGGCCGACGCGATCTACGTCGAGGGCGCCGACAACACCGACGAGGCAAGGTTTTCGCCGGGAGAGCGTTACGGCCGGGTCTACCAGATCAACTATCTGCGGTGCATCGGCTGCGGTCTGTGCATCGAGGCCTGCCCGACCCGCGCGCTGACGATGACCAACGACTACGAGATGGCCGACGACAACCGCGCCGACCTGATCTACGAAAAGGACCGGCTGCTGGCGCCGCTGCTGCAAAACATGCTCGCGCCGCCGCACCCCAGGGCCGAAGGCGCCACCGACAAGGACTACTACCAGGGCAACGTCACCGCAGATGGCTTGCGCGAGAACCAGAACGCAGGAGAAGCCCGGTGATCACCACACTGGCGGCCGATGTCATCGTTCGGACCTCCACCGGCGAAGCGGTCGCCTTCTGGCTGCTGGGCGCCCTGGCCGTGATCGGCGCGATCGGGGTGGTAACCGCCGTCAACGCCGTGTACTCGGCGATGTTCCTGGCGATGACCATGATCATCCTGGCCATCTTCTACATGATCCAGGACGCACTGTTTTTGGGTGTGGTTCAAGTCGTGGTCTACACCGGCGCGGTGATGATGCTGTTCCTGTTCGTGCTGATGCTGATCGGCGTGGACTCCGCGGAATCACTGAAGGAAACGCTGCGCGGGCAGCGCGTCGCCGCGGTGATCACCGGACTCGGGTTCGGCATTCTTCTGGTCGCCGCCATCGGCAAGGTGACGACCGGGGGTTTCGTCGGACTGACCACCGCGAACGCCAACGGCAACGTCGAAGGCCTAGCGGCGCTGATCTTTTCGCGTTACCTGTGGGCGTTCGAGCTGACCAGCGCACTGCTGATCACCGCCGCGGTCGGGGCGATGGTGCTGGCGCACCGCGAGCGTTTCGAACGTCGCAAGACGCAGCGTGAACTCTCCGAAGAACGGTTCCGAACCGGCCGCCCGACCCCGCTGCCCAGCCCCGGCGTCTACGCACGCCACAATGCGGTGGACGTGGCCGCGTTGCTGCCCGACGGCTCGTACTCGGACGAGTCGGTGTCGAGCATGCTGCGAACCCGCGGCGCGGACGGCAAAGAGACTCCCCGCCGGCAAGCCATCAAAGGCGGTACGTCATGAATCCGGCTAACTACCTTTACCTTTCGGCACTGCTGTTCACCATCGGGGCGTCGGGAGTGCTGTTGCGCCGCAACGCCATCGTGATGTTCATGTGCGTCGAGCTGATGCTCAACGCCGTCAACTTGGCGTTCGTCACCTTCGCGCGCATGCACGGCCACCTGGACGGACAGATGATCGCCTTCTTCACGATGGTGGTGGCCGCGTGCGAGGTCGTCATCGGCCTGGCCATCATCATGACGATTTTCCGTGCCCGCAAATCGGCGTCGGTCGACGACGCGAACCTACTCAAAGGCTAAAGATCGCCGCGATGACACACTTGACCTGGCTGCTCGTGGCACTACCGCTGGCGGGTGCCGCAATCTTGCTGTTCGGCGGCAGACGCACCGACGCGTGGGGACATTGGCTGGGCGTCGTTGCCGCGCTGGGGGCATTCGGGGTGGGCGCGACACTGCTGTCGGACTTGCTGAGCCGCGACAGTGAGCACCGCGCCATCCACCAGACGGTGTTCACCTGGATCCCGGTCGACCAATTCCAAGTCGACTTCGGGCTGCAGATCGACCAGTTGTCGATCTGCTTCGTGCTGCTGATCACCGGCGTGGGATCGCTGATCCACATCTACTCGGTCGCCTACATGGCCGAAGATCCGGACCGCCGAAGGTTTTTCGGATACCTCAACCTGTTCCTGGCCTCGATGCTGCTGCTGGTGGTCGCCGACAACTACCTGGTGCTCTACGTCGGCTGGGAAGGCGTCGGTCTGGCGTCTTACCTGCTGATCGGATTCTGGTACCACAAGCCGTCGGCAGCCACGGCGGCCAAGAAGGCGTTCGTGATGAACCGGGTCGGCGACGCCGGCCTGGCGCTGGGCATGTTCTTGATGTTCAGCACGTTCGGAACCCTGTCGTATGCCGGTGTTTTCGCCGCCGCCCCGGCCGCCAGTCGCGGCGTGCTGACGGCGATGGGGTTGCTGCTGCTGCTGGGCGCCTGCGCCAAGTCCGCGCAGGTTCCGCTGCAGGCCTGGTTGGGTGACGCCATGGAGGGCCCGACCCCGGTGTCCGCGCTGATCCACGCCGCGACCATGGTGACCGCCGGTGTGTACCTGATCGTGCGGTCCAACCCGCTTTACAACCTCGCTCCGGGCGCCCAACTGGGCGTCGTCCTCGTCGGCGCCGTGACCCTGCTGTTCGGGGCGTTCATCGGCTGCGCGAAGGACGACATCAAGCGCGCGCTGGCGGCGTCGACGATGAGCCAGATCGGTTATATGGTGCTGGCCGCGGGGCTCGGTCCCGCCGGCTACGCGTTCGCGATCATGCACCTGCTCACCCACGGCTTCTTCAAAGCCGGGTTGTTCCTCGGGTCGGGCTCGATCATTCACGCGATGCACGAAGAGCAGGACATGCGCCGCTACGGTGGGCTGCGCGCCGCCCTGCCCGTCACCTTCGTCACCTTCGGCTTGGGATACCTGGCGATCATCGGCGTGCCGCCGTTCGCGGGCTTCTACTCCAAGGACGCCATCATCGAGGCGGCGCTGGGCGCCGGCGACATCCGCGGCTACACGCTGGGCGGGGCCGCGCTGCTGGGCGCGGGCGTCACCGCGTTCTACATGACTCGGGTGATGCTGATGACCTTCTTCGGCGAAAAGCGTTGGGCCCCGGGCAGCCATCCGCACGAGGCACCGGCCCTGATGTCCGGGCCGATGATCCTGCTCGCCTTTGGGTCGGTGTTCTCCGGCGGCCTGTTCGCCATCGGCGGCACCCTGCCGCATTGGCTGGAACCGGTCGTGGGCGCGCACGAAGAAAGTACGCACGTCCTACCGGCCTGGATCAGCACGACCCTGGCGCTGGCGGTCGTCGCGGTCGGAATCCTGGTGGCGTATCAGAAGTACGGCAGGCTCGAGATTCCCAGAGTTGCTCCCGTTCAGGTGTCGGTGCTCACCACGGCCGCACGTAAAGACCTGTACGGCGATGCCTTCAACGAGGAGGTATTCATGCGCCCTGGCGCGCAGTTGACCGACGCGCTGGTCGAATTCGACGACGTGGGCGTGGACGGCTCGGTCAACGCCCTGGCCGCACTGGTCGGCCGGACCTCAAATCGCTTGCGGGGGCTGCAAACCGGCTTCGCCCGCTCCTACGCACTAGAGATGTTGGCGGGCGCCACCCTGCTGGTCGCGGCGATCCTGGCGGTGCAACTGTGGTGAGCTCGAACGTGCCATGGCTGTCGGTGCTGTGGCTGGTGCCGCTGGCGGGTTCAATCATCATCATCCTGATGCCGCCCGGGCTGCGCCAGTTCGCCAAGTGGACGGGCGTGGTCGTCAGCGTGCTGACCCTGGCGGTCGCGCTCGTCGTCACGCTCGGCTTCAAGACCGGCGGCGCCCCTTACCAATTCCTGGAAAAGCATCCCTGGATTCCCGCGTTCGGCGCCGGCTACAACCTCGGCGTGGACGGCATCGCGGTGGTGCTGGTGCTGCTGACCGCCATCCTGATTCCACTGCTGCTGGTGGCGGGCTGGAACGACGGCGGCGAGCGCACCCGAGGCGTGCACGCCTACATCGCCCTGACGCTGGCCATCGAGTCGATGGTGCTGATCTCGGTGATCGCACTGGATGTGCTGCTGTTCTACGTGTTCTTCGAAGCGATGCTGATCCCGATGTACTTCCTGATCGGCGGTTTCGGTAAGGGCGCCGGCCGCTCGCGCGCCGCAGTGAAGTTCTTGCTGTACAACCTGTTCGGCGGCCTGATCATGCTGGCGGCGGTCATCGGGTTGTATGTGGTGACCGCGCAACACGGTTCGGGGACCTTCGACTTCCGGGAAATCGTGACCGGCATCTCCTCGGGCCGCTTCGCCGGCGTGGACCCTGCGGTGTTCAAAGCACTTTTCCTGGGCTTCATGTTCGCGTTCGCCGTCAAGGCCCCGCTGTGGCCGTTCCACCGTTGGCTGCCCGACGCCGCGGTCGAGGCCACTCCGGCGACCGCGGTCTTGATCACGGCGGTGATGGACAAGGTCGGCACCTTCGGGATGCTGCGCTACTGCCTGCAGCTGTTTCCCGATGCGTCAAACTATTTCCGACCGCTGATCGTGACGCTGGCCATCATCGGGGTGATCTACGGCGCGGTCGTCGCGATCGGCCAAACCGACATGATGCGCCTGATCGCCTACACCTCGATCTCGCACTTCGGGTTCATCATCGCCGGCATTTTCGTGATGACGAGCCAGGGACAGAGTGGTTCGACGCTGTACATGCTCAACCACGGCCTGTCCACGGCGGCGGTATTCCTGATCGCGGGATTCCTGGTAACACGACGGGGCAGCCGGTTGATCGCGGACTACGGCGGGGTGCAGAAGGTGGCGCCGATCCTGGCCGGCACCTTCCTGGTCTCGGCCATGGCCACCCTCTCGCTGCCCGGCCTCGCGCCGTTCATCAGCGAATTCCTGGTCCTACTGGGCACTTTCAACCGGTACTGGCTGGCCGGCGCGTTTGGGGTGACCGCATTGGTCCTGGCGGCGATCTACATGCTGTGGCTCTACCAGCGCGTGATGACCGGGCCGGTGGCCGAAGGCAACGAGAAAATCAGTGATCTGCGGCTGCGCGAGCTGATCGTCGTCGCACCGTTGATGGCGCTGCTCTTTGTTCTCGGCGTCTATCCCAAGCCGGTGCTCGACATCATCAATCCCGCTGTAGACCACACGATGATCACCATCGGCCAGCATGATCCCGCGCCGACCGTGCCAGTGGGTACCGGCCTACCCCGGACAGCCGAAGGACCGCACCAATGACCCTTCCCACCCCCAGCATCGAGTACTTCCTGCTGTGCCCGATGCTCATCGTCTTCGGCATCGCGGTGGTCGGCGTGCTGGCTGAAGCGTTCCTGCCCAGAAACTTTCGCTACGTCTCGCAGGTAGCGCTGGCCCTCGGCGGTTTGGTCGCGGCGTTCGTCGCCGACATCGCGGTCAGCCGCTCGCTGCCCGCGTCCGGTCGCAGCGCGGTACTGGGTGCGGTGGCCATCGACCGGCCCACGCTGTACCTGCAGGGCACCGTGGTGCTGGTGGCCGTGATGGCCGTCATCTTCATCGCCGAGCGCAGCAACATGGCCCAGACCGCCAACAAGGTGGCGGTCGCTGCGGGGGTGTCCGGGCATGCTTCCGGATTGGATGCCTTTACCCCGCAGGCATCCGCGGTCCCCGGCAGCGACGCCGAACGTGAGGCCGAGCGGGCCGGAGGCGCCCAGACCGAGCTCTTCCCGCTGCTGATGCTGTCCGTCGGCGGCATGATGGTGTTCCCGGCGGCCAACGACCTGTTGACGATGTTCGTTGCGCTGGAAGTGCTGTCGCTGCCGCTGTACCTGATGTGCGGGCTGGCGCGTCACCGCCGGCTGCTGTCGCAGGAAGCGGCGATGAAGTACTTCCTGCTGGGCGCCTTCTCGTCGGCGTTCTTCCTCTACGGTGTGGCGTTGCTCTACGGCGCCACCGGCACACTGCTGCTGACCGGTATCCGGGATGCGCTTGCGGCCCATGGTGATAGCTCGATGGCGCTGGTTGGCGTCGCCCTGTTGTCGGTCGGCCTGTTGTTCAAGGTGGGCGCGGTGCCGTTCCACTCGTGGATTCCCGACGTGTATCAGGGCGCGCCAACGCCGATCACCGGGTTCATGGCGGCGGCCACCAAGGTCGCGGCGTTCGGCGCACTGCTGCGCGTGGTCTACGTCGCGTTGCCGCCACTGCACGAGCAGTGGCGGCCTGTGCTGTGGGCGATTGCGATCCTGACCATGGCCGTCGGCACGGTCACCGCGGTGAACCAGGCCGACGTCAAGCGCATGCTGGCCTATTCGTCGGTCGCCCACGTCGGTTTCATCCTCACCGGTGTGATCGCCGACAACCCGGCCGGTCTTGCGGCGACGTTGTTCTACCTCGTCGCCTACAGCTTCAGCACGGTCGGTGCGTTCGCCATCGTCGGTCTGATTCGCAACTCCGACGGCGTCGAGGACGCCACGCTGTCGCACTGGGCCGGGCTCGGACAGCGTTCCCCGATTGTGGGCGTGATGCTTTCGATGTTTTTGCTGGCCTTCGCCGGTATCCCATTGACCAGTGGATTCATCAGCAAGCTCACCGTGTTCAAGGCCGCCGCCCAGGGTGGCGCAGTGCCGTTGGTGATCATCGGTGTGATCGCCAGCGGGGTCGCAGCCTACTTCTATGTCCGGGTGATCGTGCTGATGTTCTTCACCGAGCCGACCGACGACACCCCGCAGGTAGTGGCGCCGGGCATGCTGAGCAAGATCGCGATCGCGATCTGCGCCGCAATCACCGTGATTCTCGGGATCTTCCCGCAACCGCTGCTCGATCTCGCCGATCACGCCGCGCAGTTGCTGCAGTAACCACCTCAGCCCAAAAACGGCCGCGTGGCCAAGACGTAGATCGCCAAAACCGCCAGCGGCGCCGCCAACGGCACCCACGGCAGGTGCAGCGGGAACGACATCGCGACCACGCCCACAAAGGTAAACCCCACTGCGGCAACAATTGTCGGCCAGCTTGCCATGACGGCCGCATCCGGCAACCCGGCTGCGTGGCGACAGATCAGGTAGGCGGCCGCGCAAAGCCCCGAAAGTCCGACGTACAGATAGGACGGATCGGACATCACGATCGTGGTCACCGATAGCAACACGGCAACCGTGGCGGCCGGTCGAAACACCATCCCGGCGCCTACCGTAACCAACGCAGCTAGCCCCGCGCCCAATGCCGGCCCGTGGGCTCCCACCGCGGCTAAGCCGACCATCAGAAGACCGAATGCCGTTGCCAGAGCATGGATCCCGAATCGCGCGACCGATGACATTGCTACCCCCGGAGCCGTCCCCGCACGCGATGGCGGCGATCCGGCATCACGCCCATCGACTGCTCCAAGGTGTGATCCTCCTGCCAAGAGACGATGTCGACACCGATGGTCGCCATGTCGCGATACATGGCGGAACGTTGCAACGCCCACAGCCGATCCACCAGCGGGTCCTGTTCGTCTTCAAACGGAGAACTGTCGAGAGCGTCGACGGCGATCACGACGTGACCGCGTTTACGCAAATCGATCAGCGCCAGGCCGAATTCCGCGTCGAGCAGCGTGGAGAATGCGATGACGATCGCCCCGGCCGGAACGGCCGCGCGCGGGGCCAGTGTGCCGGTCGTGTTTTCGAATCGGCCGCCCGCGCCGAGCACAGTGTCGAGCACGCGATAGAACTGCCGCTGACCGATATCGGCGCCAAGCCACCGCGGGCGATTCCCTCCGAGCGCGACGATGCCGGCGCGATCGCCGTAACGCAACGCGGTCTGCACCACTTGAGCGGCGCCGCGTACGACTCGTTCGGTGGCGTCGGTTGCCGGGCCCGCGGGCTGCCGATACCCGTCGATCAGCACCACGACGTCGGCGGCGCGATCGGTCAGTCGCTCCGTCACATGCAACCGGCCGCGACGCGCGCTCACCGGCCAATTGACCGCCCGCAGTTGGTCACCCGGAACGTAGGGACGAATATCGGCGTACTCGACGCCCGGGCCGGTATGCCGGGTCAGGTGGGCGCCCAGGCGGTCGAGCAACTCGGTTCGCGGGATGGGTGTCGACTGCGGCGGCGTCAACGGAAACACGATGACATCGGCGGCGTCGACGGTTGCCGTCCCCGTCAGCAGACCACCGCGCGCGACCGCGTCAACCCGGGCCCCGATCGCGTACCGGCCCCAGCGTTGTGCTGCTGCCGCAACCGTTTTCGCGTGCCGGGAATCCGAAGCGAGAACTTCGAGCTCCATGCCCTCGACGGCGGGAACCGTGAGTTCGACCGCCCATGCTCTGGGTGCCCCGGCTTCCTCCGTGGCCGATAGCCTCACCCTCGCCCGCTCGCCTTCGAAGCATCGCTGCGACTTCGGCTCCCCGTGAACGTGGATCGTCGGCACCGGGTGCTGCCAGCTGATCGAGCACAGCACGCCGAGCAGGGGCGCCGCGAACGCGATGAGCTGCCAGTGCGCGCCGATTACGGCGGCGGTGAGCGCAACTCCGGCGCAGGTCGCGATTGCCCGTGTCAATGGCGACGCGCGCCAGCGGAACTCGACCTCGCGACCGTTCACAGCGGACTACCCGGACCCCTCGTTGGTGCGAGGTACCGGCAAGCGCCGCAACAGTTCTCCGACGACGTCGGCGCCCTGGATCTTGCGCACCCACATCTCCGGGCGCAGGGTGATCCGGTGCGCAACCGCCGGGACGGCGAGAGCCTTGACATCCTCGGGGATCACATAGTCGCGGCCAAGCAAGAGCGCACGCGCGCGGGCGAGCTGAACCAGGTCGAGTTCGGCGCGCGGGCTGGCGCCCACGGCGACCTGCGGATGACGCCGGGTCGCGGTGGCCAGCGACACCACGTAATTCAAGACGTCTTCGTGCACGGTCACCTGCTCGACCGATTCGCGCATCGCCAGCAGATCGTGGCCATCCACGACCTGATTGACCGTCGGCTCGGCCGAACCGCGGTCGAGGCGCCGGCGCAGCATCGAGGTTTCGTCGCGCTCGGAGAGGTATCGCAGTTCCAGCCGCATCGCGAATCGATCCAGCTGCGCCTCTGGCAACGGGTAGGTGCCCTCGTACTCGATCGGGTTGTCAGTGGCCAGAACGATGAATGGCGTTGGCAGCTTGTGGGTTTCGCCATCGATGCTGACCTGGCCTTCAGCCATCGCCTCGAGCAACGCCGCCTGGGTCTTGGGTGGAGTGCGGTTGATCTCATCAGCGAGCAGCAGGTTGGTGAAGATGGGGCCGGCGCGGAATGCGAAGTGGCCCGACTGCATGTCGTAGATCGTCGAACCGAGCAGGTCCGCCGGCAGTAGGTCCGGCGTGAACTGCACCCGGGTGAATCGCAGACCCAGCGCGGCGGCGAAGGATCGCGCGATCAGTGTCTTGCCCAGTCCGGGGAGATCTTCGATGAGTACGTGGCCGCGCGCGAGCACCGCGGTGAGGATCAGCGTGAGCGCTGTGCGCTTTCCCACCACCACGCGTTCGATTTCGTCGAGCACCGCCTCGCAGTGCGCCGTGGTGGTCGCGGCCGGCATCGTGACGCCTTCTGTCATACCTGCTCCAACTTCCTCAAGATCTCTTCGAACGCGGCCCGGCCGGGACCGGGCTGGCGGTCACCGGTTCGGCTGATGTCGTTGGGATTGACCCATTCCCACAGTTCGGCGCCGAACAGCATGCGCCCGGTCGACTGAAATGCCTTCGGATCCTTGGCTTGTCGTTGGCCGGTAGCGATTTCGTACCGGCGGGCGAGCATCGGACGCAGATGCCGATCCCAGTCCGCTCGGGTGGACTCGGACCAGCGAATAGTCGTCTCGGTGGTCGCCAGCCAGCGGCGCAGCGAATCCCCGAGATCGTCGGGGCCCAGGTCGGGCCCGGGTTCGGTCCCGTGTCCCAGCAGCCGACGAACGTCGAGCAGCACCAAGGCCAGGGCAACACCGGAGGCCACCAACACGAACGGGCGATCGTGCATGATCAGCACCAAGAGCTCGGCGCCGAAGATCAAGCAAACACCCAGGGGTAGCAGCCTTTTCATACCGGGCTCCGAAGCTCTGCGAGAACCAGCCGCAGCACGTCTACCGCGACGTCCCGATGGCCCTCAGTCATCACGTGCGCGCTGAATCGTGCTTCCTCGAACAGATTCACCAACTGAACGGCGTTATCAATATGCAGCGCATGGCGTTCGACGGCGCGGGCCAGCACCTCGGTCGGTGTGTCGAACTCCTGCGGCGCAGCTCCGGGAACATTCGCGAGCTCACGTTCCATCGCGGCATAGCACGCGATGATGGCCTCTCGCGGTTCGCGCCTGCGGTCCGACATCTCGGCGAGCCCGACTTCGGCTGCGCGCACGAGGGATTCCGGCGGCAGCGCTGGCGGCCGATCGTCGAGGTCGTCGGCGGCAAGGGTGGGTAGGGCCGCGGCGCGGAATCTCCGCCGCGTCATGATCAGCGTCCCAGCGACGAGGATCAACATCATCGGAACCGTGGCGGCCAACAGAATTCCCAGCATGTTGCCGTTGTCATTGTGCGGGGGCCGGTGCTGCTGCGGCGGCCCCGCGGTGTGCGACTGCGCGCCCGCATCCGGTGCGTGCTCGGCGGGAGGAACACCGTGGGGCAGCGACAATCGGGCCAGCAACATCGCAATCAACAGCCACGCGACGAGCACCGCGAGCCCGATCAACAACACGCGCCAGCTCGGTCGCCCTCGGCCGGTGCCGAGCATCTCGGAGAGATCGCTCGCCTTGGGCGCCACCGCACGTGGATCCCGTAAACGCGCGATCACCGCGACTGCCAGCAACGCGAGGGCTGCGCTCAGCAGGACGACGACGAACACCAGCGCCGCCCGGCCACCACCCGATTCCGCATGCGCTGCATGATCGCGAGCCGGAAGGTATCCGCGCAGCGCAGCGGCAACGACGATCAACAGCACGATGAGCGCAACGACGCGCCCCGTCGGCTTATCGGGCATCTGGCACACCACTCGCCGGTTTTCCTATGCCGTTGCGGCACAGGCCTGATTCATACTTGCACGTCAGGCGGGAAAATCGCTAGACCACGGTAAAGGGCCGGAAGCTGCCGTCGAGAACCTCGTGGTGACCGATCGTGCGCCCGGTAACGGTGGCGGGGTCCACCAGCGCCAATTGCACTGCCGCCCGGGCGAATTCATCTTCGGATGACGTGTCATTGAACGCTGTTGCGTAGTACGACAAGCCGGGCGTCATGATCGGCTTCGACGGTGCCAGCGCGTTGACGGCGATGTGGTGATCGGCCAGGTCGAACGCCGCGCACTGGGTGAGATGCTCGAGCGCTGCCTTGGATCCACCGTAACCAGGCAGGACACCGCCGCTTCGGTCCGGATAGGGTCCGTCGCCGGGCAACCGGGACGCCACCGAGGTGATGTTGATGATCGAGCCGCCACCGGCCTCGATCATGTCCGGGGACACCATCTGCATCAACTCGTAGCCCGCGAACACCGCGATGTCGAAGTGACGGCGAAATGCCGACAACGGCGTGCTGACGAACCCCGGCCAGCCGGGTTTGGCGGCACCAGCGGGTTTGGCGGGCTTTGCGCGCGGTTCCGCGCCGGGCACCGGCGGCCGGCCCGGCGCGGTGAAGGCCGCGTTGTTCACCAGAACGGTGATGGGGCCCAACGCATCTCGGGCGTCCTGCACCAACCGGGCGACGTCCTCGCGGTCGGTCAGATCGGCGCGGACCGCTATCGCGCGCCCACCCGCCGCCTCGATGGCGGCGACCGTCTCACCGATGGTTCCCGGTAACCGGTCGTCCCACACCTGCTCGGTGCGCCCGGCCACCGCCACGGCCGCGCCCTCGGCGGCTAGCGCCAGCGCGATCGCCCGGCCCAAACCGCGGCTGCCGCCGGTGACAATCGCGGCGCGCCCGGCAAGCCGATGCGTCATCGCGTCACCCCGTGCACGACGATGGCGGTGGTCTGCTCCACCCACGCGTCATCCAGCTTTTCGTCCGGGCGCAGCAGCATCCGAAGCATCGTCGCTCCCCCGATCAACTCGATCAAGCGGTCCGGGTCCACGTCAGGATGCGCCTCACCTCGGTCGACGGCCTCGCTTAGCCGCACCCGCACCGCGGCGAACAGGCCGGTGAAACGCGACATCACCCGTGCGTTGAGTTCGGGGTCGGCCGTCATATCCGCCACCAGCCCCGTCAGCGCGGCGCGCACCACCGGAGTGGTGAACACATCCCGTGTCGCCTCGATCATCATCCGCAGATCAGCGGCAAAGTCGCCGGCCGGAGCCTCCAGCGCACTGGGCGCGGTCGGAAACGCCGCTTCATGCACCAATTCCGCCTTGCTCGACCATCGCCGATACAGCGCCGATTTCGTGGTGCCGGCCCGCTCGGCAACGGCGGCCAGGGTGAGGTTCGAATAGCCGATTTCCACAAGCAGTTCCGCGGTCGCCGCAAGGATGGCAGAGTCAATACGCGGATCCCTGGGGCGCCCGGCACCTGGGGCCTTGTCAAGGTCGGACGGGTCTGCTTTCATAACGCTACCTACCGTATCGTAATTGCCGCGAAAGGTCTCAAAGAATGGAGGCACCCCGTGGCCACTGAGCCTGTGCTCGACAACGTCGACCGACTTCAACGCTCGAGCCGCGACGTCACGACGCTGCCGGCGGTGATGTCGAAATGGCTGTCCACCGTGCTACCCGACGGCGCGACACCCGACGTCACCGTCGAAAGCGGCGTCGACTCGACGGGCATGTCGTCCGAAACGATCATCCTGACCGCTCGGTGGCAGGAGAGCGGGCAGACGATCGAGCAGAAGCTGGTGACGCGGGTCGCGCCCAGCGCCGAGGACGTGCAGGTCTTCCCCACCTATCGCCTTGATCATCAGTTCGAAGTGATCCGCAAGGTCGGCGAAATCACCGAGGTTCCCGTGCCGCCGGTGCGCTGGCTCGAGCCCACCGGCAACGTCCTGGGCACACCCTTCTTCGTGATGGACTATGTCGACGGTGTGGTACCGCCCGACGTGATGCCCTACACCTTCGGCAACAACTGGTTCGCCGATGCGTCCGTCGAGCAGCAGCGCGAACTTCAGGACGCCACCGTCGGGGTGCTGGCGAAGTTGCACGCAATCCCCAACGCGGAGAGCATGTTTGGATTCCTGTCGGAAGGTCTGGGCAATACCGCGTTGCGTCGGCACTACAACTGGGTGCGGGATTGGTACGACTTCGCGGTGCCGGACATCGGCCGATCACCGCTGTTGGAGCGAACATTCGCCTGGCTGGAAGACAACTGGCCGACGGAACTGGAGGCGCGTGAGCCGGTGCTGCTCTGGGGTGACGCCCGGGTTGGCAACGTCTTGTACCGCGACTTCCAGCCGGTGGCGGTGCTGGACTGGGAGATGGTGACACTGGGGCCGCGCGAGCTCGATGTCGCGTGGATGATCTACGCGCACATGGTGTTCCAAGAGCTCACCGGCCTTGCGGGGCTGCCGGGATTGCCCGATGTGATGCGTGAGGACGACGTGCGCGCGACCTACCAGCGACTCACCGGCATCGAGGTGGGCGACCTGCGCTGGTTCTACGTGTACTCCGGCGTGATGTGGGCTTGCGTGTTCATGCGCACCGGTGCGCGGCGGGTGCACTTCGGCGAAACCGAAAAGCCCGACGACGTCGAGTCGCTGTTCTACCACGCCGGATTGATGAAACGTCTTATCGGAGAGGACCAGTAATGCTCGGACCGCTCGACGAGTACCCGGTACATCAGATCCCCCAGCCGATCGCGTGGCCCGGTTCCTCGGACCGCAACTTCTACGACCGGTCCTACTACAACGCCCACGACCGCACCGGAAACATCTTCTTGATCAGCGGCATCGGCTACTACCCCAACCTCGGCGTCAAGGACGCATTCGTGCTCATCAGGCGCGGGGACGCGCAGACCGCGGTGCACGTTTCGGATGCCATCGATCAAGACCGGCTCAACCAGCACGTCAACGGCTATCGCGTCGAGGTCATCGAGCCTCTGCACAAGCTGCGGATCGTCCTCGACGAAACCGAGGGCATCGCAGCCGATCTCACCTGGCAGGGGTTGTTCGACGTCGTCCAGGAACAGCCGCACATCCTGCGGGCCGGCAACCGGGTCACCCTGGACGCGCAGCGTTTCGCGCAGCTCGGCAGCTGGAGCGGACAGATCGTGATTGACGGCGAGGAAATCACGGTCGACCCCAACACCTGGCTGGGTAGCCGCGACCGGTCGTGGGGCATCCGGCCGATCGGTGAGGCCGAGCCCGCGGGACGGCCGGCCGACCCGCCGTTCGAGGGCATGTGGTGGCTCTACGTGCCAATGGCTTTCGACGACTTCGCCATTGTGCTGATCATCCAGGAGGAGCCCAACGGGTTCCGCTCGCTCAACGACTGCACCCGGATCTGGCGCGACGGCCGCGTCGAGCAGCTGGGTTGGCCACGGGTCAAGATCCACTACCGGTCCGGCACCCGCATTCCGACCGGCGCCACGATCGACGCAACCACTCCCGACGGCGCCCCCGTCCACTTCGACGTCGAATCCAAGCTGCCGGTGCCTATTCACGTCGGCGGCGGCTACGGCGGCGATTCGGACTGGATACACGGCACCTGGAAGGGCGAGAAGTTCGCCGAACGCCTGACGTACAACATGACCGACCCGGCGATCATCGGACGATCCGGCTTCGGGGTGATCGACCATGTCGGCCGCGCGGTCTGCATCGAGGGTGACAAAGCTCCGGTCGAAGGCTGGGGCCTCTACGAGCATGGCGCCCTAGGCCGCCACGACCCGTCCGGGTTCGCCGACTGGTTAACGGTTGCGCCGTAACCCTTTTCGCGCCGAACGTCGACTTGTTGGGACATTTTGAGGTAAACCCGCGCAACAAGTCGACGTTCGCCGAGGGGCTGGGGTACCGCTGGGACGGCACAATGCGGTTGACTGGAGTACGTGACGATGCCGTCGTGGACTGTCGATGTTGTGGTGGTCGGTGCCGGCTTTGCCGGCCTCGCGGCGGCGCGAGAGCTGACTCAACAGGGTCACGACGTGGTGGTTTTCGAAGGCCGAGACCGGGTCGGCGGGCGTTCATTCACCGGCAGCGTCGCGGGATTGCCGGTCGATATGGGCGGTGCGTTCGTCGGTCCGACCCAGGACGCCGTGCTGGCGCTGGCGGCCGAACTGCAGATCCCGACCATGCCTACGCACCATGACGGCAAGAACGTCATCCACTGGCGTGGCTGGACGCGGTCCTACCGGGGCACCATCCCCAAACTTTCGTTGACCGGGTTGCTCGACATCGGCAGGCTGCGTTGGCAATTCGAAAGAATTGCCAACGGTATTCCGGTGGATGCACCGTGGCGTGCGCACCGCGCCCGTGAGCTTGACGGCCTTTCGTTCGGACAGTGGTTGCGCTCGGTACGCGCCACCGCCTCGTCGCGCGACCTGATGGCCATCATGGCCCGGGTGACCTGGGGATGCGAACTCGATGACGTGTCGATGCTGCACGCGGTGCGCTACGTGCGCGCCGCGGGCGGCCTGGACCGGCTGCTCGATGTCGAGGACGGCGCCCAGCAGGACCATTTCCAGGGTGGAACGCAGCAGATCGCCCGGGCCGTGGCGGACGAACTGGGCGCCCGCGTGGTGCTGAACGCCCCGGTCCGCCGCATCGAGCGGCACGGTTCGGGCGTCACGGTCACAACCGAGCGCGGCCAGGCCGACGCCGGGTTCGTCATCGTCGCGATTCCGCCGGCCCATCGTGCGTCGATCGAGTTCACTCCCCCACTGCCCGCCGAGTACCAACAACTGGCCGGGCACTGGCCGCAGGGCCGGCTCAGCAAGGCCTTCGCGGCATATCCGACACCGTTCTGGCGGGCCAACGGATTCTCCGGACAGGCGCTCTCCGACCGGGGGCCGGTGTTCATCACGTTCGACGTCAGTCCGCAGGCCGACGGGCCGGGCATCCTGATGGGATTTGTCGACGCCCGGGCGTTCGACTCGCTGCCCACCGACCAGCGCCGCCGTGACTCGTTGCGTTGCTTCGCCTCGCTGTTCGGCGACGAGGCGCTCAAACCTCTCGACTATGTGGATCATCGTTGGGGCACCGAGGATTTCGCCCCGGGTGGTCCGACTGCCGCGGTGCCGCCGGGGTCGTGGACGCGGTTCGGGCCGTGGCTGCGGGAACCGGTCGGGCCGATTCACTGGGCGGGCACCGAGACCGCGGACGAGTGGACCGGGTTTTTCGACGGCGCCGTCAGGTCCGGCCGGCGAGCGGCCGACGAGGTCAGCGCCCTGCTATGAGCTGATCTGCGCGATCGGCAGGGTGACGGATTCGGCGAGTAACCGCAGCTGGTCGGTGACCTCGCGGTGGTGCTCCAGCATCGAGCAGTGGCCGCCGGGCAGCTCGACAAGGCCGACGACGTTGGGCGCGGTCCGGGCGATCTCGCGGGAGGCGCCGATCGGGGTCAGCCGATCGTGTTCGCTGCCGATGACCACGGTCGGCACCGTCAACCCCGACAAGTCGAGGTAGCGCGAGCCCAGCGATTCGACGAGCATCCTCGCGCAACCACCGCGCCCGGCGGATGACGTCTGCGCGAACAACTCGTGGATGAGTTTCGCGGCGCTCGGGTCGGCGTGCTTGCCGACCGCCAGCATCGCGACAAAAGAGCGACTGGCCAGCAGCGCCGCACTCGGGATTGGGAACCCACCGAACACGTTGATCAGGCTGCGCGCGGCCATCACGCGTGCCGGCGACAGTTGGCCCGGCACCGAAAACAGCTTCACCTGGCGCACCAGGTCGCCGGTGGTCGTGTTGATCAGCGCGACGGCATCAGCGCGCCGGTGGACTTTGTGGCGGTAGCGCGCCGACCACGCGGCGATCGTGATGCCGCCCATCGAGTGCCCGGCCAGTATGGCGCGCTCGTGCGGTGCCACCGTCGCCTCCAGCACGCAATCCAGGTCGGAGGCAAGGTGTTTGAGGCTGTACCCGCAGCGGCGCGGAACGCCACTGCGGCCGTGGCCGCGGTGATCGAACGCGATGACCCGGTAATCGGTGGACAGGTCGGCGATCTGGTACGCCCACGCCCTGATCGCGCAGGTGATGCCGTGGCTCAACACGATCGGATAGCCGTCGGGCGGCCCGAAGACCTCCGCGTGCAACGGAGTGCCGTCGGCCGCGCGGACGGTCAGGGTGCGACTCGGCGGTAATACGTCGGGAAGCGGGTCAGCCACACGCGTCGATCGCCGAGCAGTCATCGCCAGCTCCCCCCTCGAACACGGCCCCGTCGCCGCACCCCGGATGCAGCGATCTTATATCGGCACGGGCGTCCAACTATGCAATTCCGCCAAACCCGCGCGCCGAATTGCAGCACACAATTTTCCGGTAACGAGCAAACCGCGGTACAGCGCCGGTTTCCATGTGAGAGGCTAATTGTCATGTCCCCGATGTCCCGTCGGGCGTTGCTCTCAGCAACGATGAGTGCGGCCGCTGGTGGGCTGGTGGCCGCCTGCACATCGAGTCAACATTCGGCGTCCCCACCGCCCCCGCCGCCGGAGATCAAACCGGACACCCAGTCGGTCCTGATCGTCGGCGCCGGCATGGCGGGCTTGGCTGCCGCACGCAGCCTCGTCGACGCGGGATGGCCGGTGCGCCTGATCGAGGCCCGCGATCGCATCGGCGGCCGCGTCTACACCAACCGCGACTGGGGCGTGCCGATCGAGATGGGTGCGTCCTGGATCCATGGCACGGCCAGCGACCCGATGATGGAGCTGGCGCGCAAGGCGCGGGCCCAGGTCATCCCGACCGACTATTACGGGTGGGCCAAGCTCGCGGTGGATCGCCGGCTACCGCCAGTGGACTACGACCCCGACCCTTGGCGCCAGTTCGTTGAGCAGGCTTGTGACCGTGTCACCGGCGGAAGCCTCGGCGCCGCCGTCGACGCCGCCGCGAAACGTGAAGAGCTTTCCGCCTCGGACCGCGCCCAGCTGGCGTTCTTCGTCGCCACCGAGATCGAGGACGAATTCGCGGCAGGTGCAGACCAGCTCTCCGCCACGACATTTGACGCCGGCGACTACGCCGATGGTGACCAAGCCGTCATCACGAACGGCTACGACGCCCTGCCGAAGCTGCTCGCCAGCGGACTTCAGATCGTCCTCAACACACCGGTCACCGCCATCACGCGACGCGACAACTCCGTCATCGTGCACGCCGGGAAGCAATCGTTCGAAGGACCCGCCGCGATCGTCACGGTTCCACTCGGGGTGCTCAAAGCCGGATCGATAGCGTTCGACCCGCCGCTTCCCGAGGGACACACCCGCGCGGTGAATGCACTCGGCTTCGGCGTGCTGTCCAAAAGCTTCTTCCGATTCGACCGGCGAACGTGGAAGACGGACAACGCCTTTTATCTCTTCATGGGGACCGACCCGGGCGCGTGGGCGCAGTGGTTCACCTTGTCGGGCGCAGCCGGGCCGATCGTGGTGGCATTCAACGCCGGCGACCGCGGCCGATTGGTGGAGTCGTCCTCTCCTGCCGACGTGACGGCCCGGGCGCTGCCAATCGCGCGCCAGCTTTTTGGCGACGACATCTCGCCGGTGGAGATCCGGACATCGAGTTGGGCCAGCGACCCGTACGCGCGGGGCAGCTACTCATTCCACGCGCCCGGCTCCGGGCCAGACGACCGGCGCCGCCTGCAGGAACCCATTAGCGACAGGCTTTACCTGGCGGGCGAGGCGGTCGGCGTCAACAATCCGTCCACCGTCATCGGCGCCGTGCTCAGCGGCCGGAATGCCGCCGACCAATTGATGCACCGCTTGAAGAGTTAAAGCCCTCGCGAAACATGAAGGCGCTCAGCATTTTTCCAGCGCAACATCGCTGGCCAGCAGCCGCAGCGCTTCGTCAGAGCGTGAATGTGGTTCGGCGGTATGGCCGATCAACGACAACCCACCCACGCTGGTGACATCGAAGACGTTGTAGGTCAGCGACAGTTCACCGACGTCCGAATGCCGGAATCGCTTGACACCGTGGCGATGTGCTTTGACGTTGTGGGCGGCCCAACTGGTGCGGAACTTCTCGCTGCGGGTCTCGAGCTCACCGATAAGGCTGGTGACCTCCAGCGAGTCGGGCGAACGTGCCGCTTCGGCTCTCAGCAGCGCAACGACATCGTCGGCTTCACGGGCCCAATCGGGAAAGAACTGATCGGCGGCGGCAGCGAAAAACATGAAGCGCGCCAGGTTCGGCGTTGCCTTCGCGCCGGAGAAGACGGGTGCGTACAGCGCACACCCGAGCGCATTGGCGGCCACGAGATCGAGGTGGCCGTTGATCACGATCGCCGGCGCGGTGACCATGCTGTCCAGCAATGCCTGAACGCCATCGGGGATGGTCCGGCCCGCGCGGTGCGCCGATCGCGTTCGATCGCGCTTGCCGGTGGCAGCACGAACAAGGTCGAACAGGTGGGCTTCCTCTGCCTCACCGAGTTGGAGCGCTCGGGCGACGGCATGCAGGACCTCCTCGGACACGCCGGCCACGTTCCCCCGCTCGACCTGGGTGTAGTACTCGATGCTCACCCCGGCCAGGTGCGCGACTTCTGCACGCCGCAATCCGGGCACGCGCCGTCGCCGGCCCGGCGGCAGGCCCACCTGCCCGGGGATGATTCTCGCCCGTCGGCTCATCAAGAAGTCCTTGATGTCCCTGGCAATGTCCATCTCCCCCGGATACCCCGACGGCGGGCAAACACTCCTACCTGGGCTACCGACCGGTGGTCTTGCATACCGACCACCGGTCGGTTATCGTCTCGGGCGTCCGCCAGTGGAGGTCGCAATGAGCCAGCCAGATCCATCGCAGATTCGTACCCGGATGTTCGCCCGCGCCTTCGGGCCGTTCTTCTTGATCGTGCCGTCCATCATCGCCGTACGCGCCACATCGCAGATGCCGGTGCTGCTGAACGAATTCAGCCGTGATCCCATGTGGCAGTGGGTGCTTGGCGCAGTGCTGCTGATGTGGGGCAGCGTCATCATCGCCTTTCACCAGTATTGGCGAAGTGTCGCAGCGGTTTTGGTGTCGCTGCTGGGGTGGTTCCTCGCCATCCGCGGGATTCTCGTCCTGGCGATTCCCGACGTCTACGACTCGGCCGGCAAGAGTATGGAGCAGAATGCGGTTCCGCTGGTGCGCGTCATCTTCGCCGGAATCGCGCTGGTCGGGGCGTACCTGACCTATGTGGGCTGGGTCGCGAAACCCGCCGAGCAGGGCCGGCCGGATGCCGCGGGTAGTTAAGCATCCCGACATTCGCCGTGCCGAGATTCTGGATCGTGCCGCGGCGCTTTTCGTTCAGCGAGGTTACGATAATGTCAGCCTCAACGATCTGATCGCGGATGCCGGAGTCTCCAAAGGCGCCTTCTACCACTGGTTTCCGTCCAAGGACGCGCTCATCACGACGCTTGCGCAACGCAGCGCCCGCGACCAACTCGCGGCCATCGAACAGGCCACTGACCGCTGTCACGGCAACGCCTTGGATCGGCTCAACACGCTGCTGCAGGCCGGCTTTGACGTCAAGATGCAGATGGGGACACCCGAGCAGCTGGCGGCGATGGTCTCGCTGCTACGACCCGAAAACGCGCACCTGTACGGGCGCATCGTCGCGGTGAGCGAAGACCTGACGCGGCCGCTGCTGACGCGGCTGATCGCCGATGGAGTAGCCGAGGGCGTCTTCCACACCTTCGACGCCGAAGGTGTGGCCGACATGATTCAAGGCCTGGCCGCGCGCATGAACTCCAACGTGGTGCAGATCATCGATGCCACCCACGAGCCCGGCAGGGAGCACGCCATCGATATCTTGACGAACAGGTTCAAGCTGCACGGCTTGGCCGTCGACCGGGTTCTCGGGCTACCCGACGGAAGTATCACGGTGCTCAGCCGCGCCCAGGTCGACATGATGGTGGCGGCCTTGCCGCGCGATTACTGAGGCGGGGATTGAGCATAGCTGTTACATGACGGCATCGCAGTCAAACCAGCGCTCGACGGGCGACACCATCGCCGCGGTCATCATGTTCGTGCTCGCCGCGATCGCCGGAGCGCTTTCGGTTTCGTTTTCGTTCTTCTTCGTGATGGCCACCGATTCGTGCTCGGACAACTGCGACACGTCCGGGCTCGATTGGGCCTACGCCGTGAGGTGGGGTGGTGTCGGGGTCGCGGCGATCATTGCCGTCGGCGGCATCATCATCGCCGCATCGCGCAAGCGGGTCATGTGGGTGTGGCCAACCATCGCGCTGGTGCTGATCACCGTCGCGGTCGTGATTGGTGCACAGCTGGCCAACTCGGTCATTCCGCATCACTGACCGCTGCGCGTTAAAGCGTTATGCTACTTGCTATTTCTCGAGTGCCTTCGCGCAGGCGTTCAGGATCGCCAGGAAACTCGAACGCAGCATTCGACGACTGGCCGCCTCCAGCACTTTGCCGCCGGCCGCCGCCGGATGGGTGTACTTGGTCAGCCAGTCGACGTGCGTCCCAGCGCCCGCGGCGGTAAAGGTCAGGGTGCCGCCCTCGTGCTTGAACGGTGGGAAGGATTTGACGATCTGGTAGGTGTAGCTCTGTGGCCGGTCGTAGGCCGTGAGTTCTTCCCGGAAATATGTGCCAACCCCGATCACCTCACGCACCGCTCCGGAGCCGGGGCCCGCCGTGCCCTTGGCCCAACCGCCCTTGAGCGCCAGCGGAGCGGCGGCCAGATTGACCGGGTCGGCCAGCCAGTCGAAGACCTGCTCCACAGGTGCTGCGATCGTGCGTTCCAAGTGAATTTCGACCATCAGAACTCCCGCCTGGCAGTAACGGCATTGACCCCACGCACATGCTAGCCGCCGGGCATGACCGCGTGCCGGCGCGGGACGGCTGGCAACGGCGAACAGCTTTGCGGTGACACGTGACACCACAATGGATGCCCGCCCAGAACGCTAAAGAGAGTTTGCTGGTACCCGCTTCAGTTGGTCACGATTTGGTCACGACATGCGGCCCTTGACTGCAAGGGCGCGGTCGCGGCAAGAACTGCGGCGCACGTTGCTATTAGCTGCGCGGGCCGGACGGGCGTTGCCGAGATTCGGCTCAGCTACCTTGGATCTTGGGGAATCGGGAATCCCCGCGAATCAATTCGGATCGATTCGAAGGGCAATATCAATCATGAATTTCAGCAGTATCGTCGCGCGCCGGCGACTGGCCGGCATCAGCGCCGGCGCTCTGCTCGGGGGAATGGCCTTGGGCATCGTCGGTGCGCCGTCAGCGGCCGCCGCACCCGACTGCAGTCCGGCGGGTGTGAACGCCACGGTCTCCTCCGCCCAGGGCGCGGCAGAGCAGTATCTCGCGGCTCACCCGGGCGCCAACCAAGTCGTCATGGCCGCCTACGGACAGCCGCGCCCGGAGGCCGCGTCCAACCTGCGCGGTTACTTCACCGCGCACCCGCAGGAGTACTACGACCTGCGCGGCATCCTGGCGCCAATCGGTGACACCGAGCGTCAGTGCAACGTGTCGGCGCTGCCGGGGAACCTGGAGTCCGCCTACCACGAGTTCATGGCCGGCTGATTCCGTCAGCAACGACCCGCCACAACGCCGTGGCGGGTCGTTTGGCATTTGCGGTGCACAACAACCCGGTGTGAATTGCGCCGTTGGCGGGTAATTCCCAGTCAACCAACGGAACTGGGAGGTGAAGATGCGGCTGCGCCGAAGCGCGCTCAGCGGGCCTGGGATCGCGCGCAAACGCCGGGGCAAAGGCTTCACCTACTACGGACCCGAATGGCCACATCCAGGCTATCGGCACCGACGCGGCGGGGCGCCGTCAGTATCTTTACCATTCCGCGTGGCAACAGGAGCGAGCCGAGGAGAAGTTCGATCGCGTCTTGGAACTGTCCACTCGGTTGCCGGATTTCCGGGCGAATCTCGCAGCCGACCTCACGCGCCGCGGCCTGACACGGAAGCGGGTGCTGGCCTTGGCATTACGCCTGCTTGATCGTGGGTACTTCCGCGCCGGCGGAGAGCAATACGCCGACGAACACGAGTCCTACGGAATCGCCACCCTGCTGTGTGAGCATGTAACGCTGCGCGGTGACGCGGTCGAATTCGACTATCCCGCCAAGAGTGGGGTGCGACGCACGGTGGAAATCGAAGACGCCGAGGTGATTCGGGCGGTGCGTTCGCTGATGCGCCGTCCCGACCGCACGGCGCGGTTGTTGTCGTGTCGCACCTCATCGGGCTGGGTGGACGTGCGCGCCGACGACCTCAACGCCCGGTTCAAGGAGCTCGTCGGCGACGAATTCACCGTGAAGGACCTGCGGACGTGGCACGGCACGGTGCGGGCGGCCGCGGCGTTCGTCGACGCGGATCCTGCTGTATCACACCGCGTCACCAAACGCGGCGAGGCGGCGGTGATGCGCGAGGTCGCCGAGGAACTGGGCAACACTCCCGCGGTGGCGCGCGGCTCGTATGTCGATCCGCGAGTCGTTACCGGCTACGAGCAGGGACTCACGATCGCCGCGGCCGCACAACGAGCCGAGCGCGCCCGTGGCCCCGAGGCCGCCCAGGAAACGCTGGAAAAGGCCACCCGCGCACTGATCCGTCGGGTGGCCAAGCGCGGCAGCACATCCGCGCAGTCTGACCTGGCTAAAAGCGCTGATTCAGGTTTCATCGCCGCTACGCCGGGCACCCTCGCAAAACAGCGTGCTATCGAACACAGGAGGGTGACGATCGTGCCGAACCCGTCGATCAAGAACGAGAAGATGTACCGCGACTTGCGCAAGCAGGGTAATTCCGAGGAGAAAGCGGCGCGGATCTCCAACGCCGCCGCGGCGCGCGGTAAATCCGCGGTCGGCCGCAAGGGTGGCAAATCCGGCTCGTACGCCACTTGGACGGTGCCGGAGCTCAAAAAGCGCGCCAAAGAGCTTGGTATGTCCGGGTATTCGGGTCTGACGAAGGACAAATTGGTCGCCAAGCTGCGCAACCACTGAGTCTGCGCCAGCCTTCAGCCAGTCAGCCCTTCAGCCGGTGGAGACCGAGCCGGTCGGCCAACACCAAGATGGCGACCGCGTAATCATTCTCGGCGGTCTGCGGCAGCTTCTGGATGAGCACCATGGTAGGCGGCAGCACCGGCATCGCGATTGCAAGCACGTCACGCCGCTCAGCGGAATCCAGGGTGGTCTGGTCCACTGGTTCGCCGTTGAGCCGGTGCAGCACGTCCACGAACGTCTCGCCCATTCGAGCCTTGAAGAGCCAGTCCTCCGGCGGATTTTCGATCGTTAATCCGGCGTCGCGCAGGGTGGCAGCCGCGATCGCCACGTCGGATTCGGCGACAACCAGATCAACGTCGTGACTGGGTTCCGGTGCGCCGTAAGCCCACAACGCGTAGCTGCCCGCCAGCGCGACGCGCGGCCCGTTCTCCTTGAGTGCGGACGCGGCGCGCCGCAACGCCTCCCGCAACTGCGTGGCACACGGGCGCTCGGTGGATGCATGGTGCATAGGGCATACCCGGCCGACCAGTCAAGCATCCGAGTGCGGCCCGCCATTCGCCATCTGTTTAAGGAGCGGCGAAACGGGCAATCGCCAGGTATGTCAGCGTCAGCGCTCCGTTCCTACGACCGGGTTGTTGTGGTGATCCCAGCCCACAACGAAAAGGCTGATCTCCCGGCGTGTCTGCGCGCGGTGCTGACCGCCGCCCTATGCGTACCGGTTCCCGTCGGGATCGTGGTGGTGCTGGATTCCAGCGATGACAACAGCGCAAAATTGGCCGGCCAGTACGGACCCGATGTGCACTTCGTCAGCGTCGACGCCCACAATGTCGGTGCCGCTCGGGCGGTCGGCTTCGGATACGCGCGCTCGCTGGGCAGCGATGACGACGAGTGTTGGTATGCCACCACCGATGCCGACAGCCGGGTAGACCCCGGCTGGCTGATCCATCAACTGGGACTCGGTGCCGACATGGTGCTGGGCGTGGTCCGTGTCGAAAACTGGCACCAGCATTCCGCCGATGTTGCCAGCAGCTACATGAAGGCTTACCAGGCTGATCCGTCGGACGAGGACGGTGCGCATCAGCACATTCACGGCGCGAACATGGGCTTCAGCGCTCGGGCGTACTGGCGGGTCGGCGGCTTTCGCGACCTGCCCTCCGGTGAAGATGTCGAGCTGGTCGAGCGCTTCGAGGCCGCCGGTTACACCATTCACCGCGACACCGAATTGTCGGTGATCACCTCAGCACGCACCCAGGGCAGGGCCCCGCGCGGATTCGCGCATCACCTCACGCAATTGGGGAGATCGGCGGCAGGTGATTGCGCGTGACGGCGGGATTGGTCAAGCACTGGATGGAGTCGGGAAGACTCGACTTGCCACTGCCCGCGTCGGGATGCACCAGGGAACGCTGGCAACGTTTGGCGCTGCTGGCCGAAGAAGACATCGTCGCGGCCCGGATCGCCGAGGCGCATGGTGACGCGGTCGCGATACTCCACGAGCTGGGCGGCAAACCGCCCGACCCCGGTCAGCTGTGGGGCGTGTGGGCGGCCGAATCCCCTGACGCGATGCTGCGGGCCACCGATGTCGGTGACGGCGCCTTCACCCTGAGTGGCACCAAGGTGTGGTGCTCAGGGGCCGGGTTTTGCACCCATGCGCTGGTCACTGCCCGGCTGGACGACGAAAGCCGGGGCCTGTTCGCAGTGGCACTCGTCGACCCCGCGGTCAAAGCGTTGCCGAGCACCTGGTGGAACGCTGGAATGGCCGGCAGTGACACCCGGTCCGTGCAATTCACCAACGCGCACGCGGTGGCCGTCGGCGATCCCGGTGACTACCTGAGTCGGCCCGGGTTCTGGCACGGAGCTATCGGCGTGGCGGCGTGCTGGCTCGGTGGTGCACGCAGAGTTGCCGAGCCGCTATATCGCTGTGCGGCAAGCGAATCCGCCGACGCGTACTCGCTCGCACACCTGGGCGCCGTCGACGCAGCGCTCGCGGCAGGTGACGCGATCCTGGACGCCGCCGCAGCCCAAATCGATTCCGATCCGTTCGACCGGGCCAATACGGCTCAACTGCTCGCCCGCCGAATCCGGGCCATCGTCGAACATGCGGCCGATGAAGCCATCACCCGCACCGGCCGCGCGTTGGGGCCGGGCCCGTTGTGTCAGGACGGCCGGCATGCTCAGCGGGTAGCCGACTTGAGCATCTACATACGACAAAGCCACGCCGAGCGGGACCTGGCCGAGCTCGGGCGGCTGGCTGGGCGCGGGGGATGACTTGCGGACCGTACCGATAAGCAACTGCGCCAGGTTTGCGGCTCGGCCGCTGACCGGCAGCGGTACCCCAACACCGGTGTGGATGACCTCCCTTGATCGGACACCCCTGCCGGCCCTGGACTTGACCGAATGCCCGGGCCTGGTTGTCGTCGCCGCGCACCCCGATGACGAAACTCTCGGCTTGGGCGCGACAATTGCACAACTTGTCGCGTCCGGCGTCCCGGTCCGGGTGGTGTCGGTCAGCGACGGCGGCGGCGCCCAGCCGGGTGCGACGTCGTCGGGCAGGATCCGTCTGGAAACCACGCGACGGCACGAATTAAGCAGAGCGGCAGGCATTTTAGGCGTTCCCGCGCCGCGATCACTGGGTCTTCCCGACGGCCTACTCGCTGATCACGAGCATATGATCACCGATTCACTGGTCGATATGCTCGGCGCAGTCGGTGCCCCGCCGTGGTGTGCCGCCACCTGGCGGGGCGACGGGCATCCCGATCACGAAGCTGTCGGGCGTGCTGCGGCCGCAGCGTGTGAGCGCACCGGCGCCACACTGCTGGAATATCCAATCTGGATGTGGCACTGGGCTACTCCCACTGATTGGGCGGTGCCGTGGGACCGCGCCCACGCGATACCCGTTTCCAACTGGGCGCGTATTCGCAAACGCGATGCCGCGCAATGCTTTCGCAGCCAATTCGAAGCGAGCGCCGGCTCAGCGCCCGTCCTGCCGCCGTTCGTGTTACCGCGGCTGATGGCGGTGGGAGAGGTAGTGTTCCGATGAGCACGCGCCTACCCGACGTTTATTTCGACCAGATGTATGCCGACACCGACGATCCGTGGCAGCTGGCAACGCGGTGGTATGAGCAGCGCAAGTACGCGATCACCCTGGCCCTGTTGCCAAATCGCCGATATCGGCATGCCTTCGAGCCGGGCTGCTCGATCGGCACCCTCACCGCGCTGCTGGCACAGCGCTGCGATCAGGTGACCGCCGTAGATGTGGTTGACGCGGCGGTTCGCAGCGCGGACGTGCGGCTTCGGCAGGCCCGGTGCCGCGACCGCGTGACGCTGGCCCGGTCCTCTCTGGACGAGCCGTGGCCGCCCGGGCCCTTCGATTTGCTGGTGCTCAGCGAGGTCGCTTACTACCTGGAAGCCGATTCGCTGGCCGGGGTGCTGGAGCGTGAATGCGCTCGGTTGCAGCCCGGCGCGAATGTTGTTGCCGCCCACTGGCGTCACCCCGTGTCCGACTACCCGCTCACCGGCGACGCGGCCCACGCCGTCATCGCGCGAACGCCGGGACTGACATCGCTGGGTCGTTACCAGGACCGCGACGTCATCATCGACCTCTTCGACACGGGCGACGGCCGGTCGGTGGCCTCGCGCGAAGCGGTACCCGGAGCCCGCTAGCGGAAAAGTGGGTATCGAGAACCTATGCGCGTAGCGACCTTCAACATCCTGCACGGCCGCACCGTGGGCGACGGCGTGGACCCGCAGCGGCTGCGGGAGTGTGTGCGACATCTGGATCCCGACGTACTGGCCTTGCAAGAAGTCGACTGCGACCAAGTGCGGTCCTCTCGCGCCGACCTCACCACGTTGGCGGCCGACGCGATGGGAGCGGTGGAGCATCGGTTTGTGGCCGCGATCTCCGGCACTCCCGGAGCGACGTGGATGGCCGCTACGGGCGATGAGCAACCTGGGACCGCGGCATACGGGATCGCTGCTGTCCCGATTCCCGGTGGCGAGTTGGCAAGTGGTGCGACTGCCCCGCATTCCGATGCGGTTCCGATGTATCTACCCGGCCCAAACCGGGTGATGATCGTCGACGAAGAACCGAGGGCGGCCGTCATCGCGCGGCTGGACACGCCACTGGGCCCGCTGACCGCGGCTAGTCAAATGGGACGAATCGACTTCGGACTCGATCGATATCATCCGGCAACGGCATCTCGTCGGTGACCCGAGTGATCTCAACCCCCGCATCGGCGCGGCCGATCGAGCGACGCCTCAACATGCTGAGCTTGCCCACGATCACCGAGATTTCTTCTTCGGAAATACGACGCGGCAACAGAGCCAACAGCGGCGCGTAACCGACGGCGGGCGCGCCGGCGGGGTAGCGGGAGCGCAGAAATGCAACAAGGTTCGATACCCGATCGCCCAAACCCATGCTGACCTCCAATAGCCCAGCCGCACCAAGCATCGGCCGCAGTCATCGCCAGGTATAGCCCCGTGCCGCGACTTGAAACCTCCGTCGACGAACCGGTGATCACCCGGGAATTCTTACACCGTTTAAACGCGAATCTGTGGGGTAGCCGGAAAGGCGCCACCACGGATGTGAGGAGAACGCCACGACCACCACCGCCGTTATCGGGGCGACCGGCACCGCCGGATCCCGCGTTGTCGCCAGGCTAAAAGCCCGCGGCGTCAAGGTGGTTGAGGTCAGCCGCGCTCACGGTGTCGACTTGACCTCCGGGTGCGGCCTGTCCGAGGCGTTGCAGGGCGTCGACGTCGTAATCGACGTGTCCGACCCGATGCCGGCAGATGATTCGTCCGACATCACGAACACACTCGTGGCGGCCTCCCACAATCTGGTGGGCGCGTGCGCCGAGCAGGAGATTCAGCGACTGGTGCTGTTGAGTATTGCCGGCATCGAAGAACCCGGCTTTGATGAGTTTCCTTACTACGTCGGCAAACGCGCGGTAAAGGACATCGTGCTGGATTGCCCGGTACCCGCGACGATTGTGAGGTCCACGCAGTGGCACGAATCCGCCATCAATCCCCCCGCCGTCAGGTGCCGCGACGGCGAGGTGGTCGCTGAAGACTGGTCGATTCAGCCCGTTGCGGTCGACATCGTCGCCGATGTGTTGGTCGAGGCCGCCCTGGCCCAGACGCGCACGCCACGCACCGTCACTGGCCCACAACAAATCCGGCTACCGGAGCTGACGTCGAAAGTGCTTGCTGTGCAAGATGATCAACGCCGCGTGCGCACTGTACGACCCGCGCTGCCTGCGTTCGCCGAAGGGGCGTTACTCGGACCGGAGAACGCGATCGTCCTCGGACCCGACGTCGACACCTGGCTGGACGCTCTGGCGACCGACGGTTCACAGGACCTCCGCACGCTCGAGCTACCGCCCGTCTGATCTGGGAGTCATTGTCCCGCAAATATTTTGATCGGGCATCCGTCGTGGTTGCGGACATGCGCTGGCCTCCAGCGGCGAACTCCGGGTGCGGTCTCGAAAGACCGCACCCGGAATGGGCTAGCCCTTGCCGATGATGGCGTCGCGAGCCCGGTCCAGCATCGCCGCGAACGGGCCGGCGACGAGATTGGCCAGCTGCGACTCGACGCCGGCGTGCGGCCGGGTGGGCGCGATCGCTTCGGCAAGCTTGGCGGCGCGTCCCATGCTTTCGAGCTCGTGACTGCCCAATTCCTGCCCCAGCCTGGCGAACTCGTCCTTCTCCTCTTGATTGGCGTGGGCGAGAACGGCATCGCGGAGCTCCGTCAGCAGACGGCTGAACTCGGCACTGCCGACGTCGAGTTTCTCCAGCTTCTGCAACACCGCCTTGGCTTCGTGCTCTTCCTCCAACCGCTGCCCAACCACGGCCTCGCCGTTGGCGATCTTGCGCTTGGCCCGCGGATGAACGATTTCCTCTTCGACGGTCTCGTGCACCGCGAGCAGTCGCCGAAGGTCTATAAAGGCCTTTTCGCGCGCTTCGCCAGACGCCGAAAGCGTTTTGTCGAACAAAGACTTGATCTGTTCGTGCTGACCGGTGAGAAAGTCGACCACATCGGTGGGCGACGTGATGGCGGTCTGCGCCATGGAGTCCTCCCCAAAATAGACCGTGAATTTCGCGCGCGCCGGGCTGTTTGACGCACATGCGAGCGGCTACCCGTCACCGCGGTCACCAAACACTCGCCAGGTCAGGGCGGGCGTGCTCGCCTTCGTCTGGCGCCGCACCTGAGCGCAGAACTACCGATAGCCTGGGTTCCGGTACTACAGTCTGGGCAGGATCCGAGACAAAGGAGGCCGGTGACAAACCCTCAGGATCCGTTCGGACACAGTCCCTTTAGCTACGAGGCCCTTAGCTACGATCCGCTGGGTCGCGTTCCCTACGCCGGGCCGCCGGCGGGAGCGCCGGTGAACATGGCGCCGCCCCCGCCGCCACACCGCCCGCCGGTCAATACCCTCGCGACATTGTCAGTGGTGTTTGCGTTCGTGTTCGCGCCCGTCGGTGCGATTCTCGGACATCTTGGCCTCGCGCAAATCCGCCGTACCGGTGAGCCCGGACGTGACCGCGCGCTGGTCGGGTTGTCGCTGTCGTATGCGTTCATCGTGCTCACCGTCGTCGCGCTGACCGGATGGGCGACGCTCACCACCCTGGCAGTCTCTCGGCCCAACCAGACAGCCGCGCCCGCCACCACCGCTGCCCCCGTCACCACCAGCGAGTCACCGACAGCGCCCACGGTGGCGCCGGACGACATCATCAAGCTCCTGCCGAAGCTGGATGCCCTCAAAGGCATCACCAACGACCAGAACCTAGAGGCCGGCCAAACCTGGGATCGGCCAAGTAGAAGCGACACGGACGCGACGATCGATCGCCCACAGTGCTGGGGAAGCGTGATGCCCGGGGCCCCGGAGGCGTACGACCTCAACACCATGTCGCGGTACCGCGCGGAGGCGTTCTCCGACACCCAAACCTTGCTGAAGTCGATCCAGGTGATTCAGGCGGCCATGGCGTTTCGTGATTCGACGACCGCCCAAGCACAAGTGACGATGCTGGTCGACGGCTGGCGCCAATGCGGCGGCGCACCCGTGACCCTGACCGCCCGCGGCGGCCCGACGTACTCGTTGTCGCTGAGTCCTCCCGCCGACGCCGGCAATGGAATCACCACGATGGATCTGGCGCCCAAGGGCCTGAAGGTGCGTTTTGTCCGGGCGGCGGCGGCCAAAGCCAATGTGGTGGTCGACCTGTACGTCGTCAGCCTCGGCACGACCGATGCCGGCGGCCCCCGGCAAACGGCCGTGAGTATCGCCAACTACATCCTCAACAAGATCCCCGGCTGAACGTCCCGGGTTGCCGTCCACCCCAGTACGGTGGGGCACATGAAATATCTCGACGTCGAAGGTGTGGGACAGGTCAGCCGGATCGGGTTGGGCACCTGGCAGTTCGGCTCACGCGAATGGGGCTACGGGGACGAGTATGCCGCCGGCGCCGCCCGCGACATCGTGCAACGCGCTCGCGCGATGGGAGTGACCTTGTTCGACACCGCCGAGGTGTACGGGCTGGGCAAAAGCGAGCGGATCCTCGGCGAGGCGCTCGGCGACGAGCGCGCCGAGGTTGCGGTGGCCAGCAAGATCATGCCGGTCGCGCCCTTCCCCGCGGTGATCAAGCAGCGCGAGCGCGCCAGTGCGCGCCGGCTGCAGCTGGACCGCATCCCGCTCTACCAGATCCATCAGGCCAACCCGGTGGTCCCCGATTCGGTGATCATGCCGGGCATGCGTGACCTCCTCGACAGCGGCGACATCGGCGCGGCCGGCGTCTCGAACTATTCGCTGGAGCGGTGGCAGAAAGCCGATGCCGCGCTGGGGCGTCCGGTCATCAGCAATCAAGTCCATTTCTCGCTCGCCTTCCCGAAGGCGCTCAAGAAGCTGGTGCCGTTCGCCGAGCGGGAGAATCGTGTCGTGATCGCCTACAGCCCACTGGAACAAGGGCTACTCGGCGGCAAGTATGGCGTCGACAACCGCCCCGGCGGGGTTCGGGCGATAAATTCGCTGTTCGGTACGGAAAATCTGCGCCGCCTCGAACCGTTGCTGCAGCTCCTTCGCGACGTCGCGAAGGAGGTCGACGCCAAGCCGGCGCAGGTGGCGCTCGCCTGGCTGATCAGCTATCCGGGTGTGGTCGCCATTCCCGGGGCGTCCAGCGTCGAACAGTTGGAGTTCAACGTCGCCGCGGGCGACATCGAGCTGCCCACCGCATCCCGTGACGCGCTCACCGAGGCTGCGCTGGCGTTCCGGCCTGTCTCGGCGGGGCGCTTCATCACCGAACTGGTCCGGGAGAGGGTCCTCCGTCGCTGACCTAAGACTGGTTGGCCTCAACAAATGCGGCCGGGCTGGCGGGCGCGCCACGGGCAACGACGAGCGGCATCGACGTCGAGGCGTTGGTGCGCAGGATCGTGTGCACCACGTCGATGAGGTCCTCGACGGGCATCAGCTTGCCGGGCATGCAGCCGCGCGACGACCACAGTGGAACCGCCTTCATCGCGAGATCCATATCCCAGCCTTCGTTCATTCCGGTTTGTCCGTCACCTTCGCCGCCCGCGCACTCGCCGACGATCAGGTTGGTGAAGCCGATGTCGGAGTGTTCGGCCCGCCACGCTTCCACGAGACGTTCCAGGGCCGCCTTGCTGACGCCATACGCGCCCAGGCCCGGCCACGGCGGCCCGAAGGTGCCGGCGTCGGAGGAGAGGTACACCGCCTTGCCGGCCGACGCGGTCAAGTACGGCACCGCTGCGGCCGTCACCAACGACGCGCCGATGACGTTGGTGTCGAAGATGCGCCGCCACGTGTCGGCGTCGGTATCGACCATCCGGACCAGCGGCCCGACGGCGGGCGTGTAGACGATGTTGTCGATGCCGCCAAGGGCCTCGGCGGCCCGGTCGATCGCGGCGCGACAGGATGCCTGGTCGGTGACGTCGCATTCGATGGCGACCGCGTTCGGTCCCGCGTCCTTCGCCGCGGCATCGATGCGCTCACGGCGCCGGGCGAGAAGTGCGACGTTCTCCCCGCGCCGGCCGAGCCCTACACCTATGCAGCGCCCGAGCCCGCTCGATGCGCCGACAACCACTGTCCTTGACATATTTGCCCTCTCCTGTAACGAGCCCGCTGCAGGCACAGCGTATCGACCAGGGCTGGGACATGTAACTGAAGGGCCGATCTTCGGTTGGCCGTGGCGCCAAACATGATGCGCGCCTTCAGAAATGAATCACGATCACGCTCGGCGTGTCCGCCGCAGGGAGCGCTCCACCGAAAATCGCGTGACGGCGTTCCTGTCGCCCAATTTCTGCTGGTACATCGCGGCGTCCGCACGGGCCGTCACCGAGGAAACGGGCTCGCCGGTAAGCGCGATAGTGGCGCCGATGCTCAGGGTCGCGGAGATCGCGTTGCCGGCAACATCGATCGGTTCGGCTGCATGGCGGCGAATCTTCTCGGCGATCTCGGCGACCTCGTCGATGCCGTGGATGCCGGGCAGCAGGACGAGCATTTCGTCGCCTCCCGTCCGCCCCACCGTGTCCTCTCGCCGGACGCTTTCGCGGATCCGTGCCGCCAACGTTGCCAGCACGACGTCGCCGATGCCGTGTCCCCAGGTGTCGTTGATGTCCTTGAAGTGGTCGACGTCGCAGAACAGGATGCCGACATATATTCCGGCAGGTCGCACGTGCTGTAGTTCGGACTCGAGACGCCCCATGGTCTCGGCCCGGTTCGCCAGCCCGGTGAGCGTGTCGAAACGGGCTAACCGTTCGAGTCGCTGTTCGGTCTCGACCTGATCATCGGCGAGACGCAGCGCCGCGATCAGCCCGTCGGCATTGCCCTCGGCGTCGACATAACGTTTCGCGTGGCCGTCGACCCATCGGTACCCGGAGTCGACGGAGCGGACCCGGAACCGGTGGATGACCGAATCGCCGTCGCCGATCCCCTGCAACGTGGTGATGACCGTTTCGAGGTCGTCGGGATGAATGCGGCTGCTGAAGCCCGAGCCAAGCCACCGCTGAGGCGGCCCGCCCAGCGCGCCCGCGACGGACGGCGACACCCATGCGGCATCGCGGCCGCGCAGGTGAACGATGACGTCCACGGCGTTGTCGGCAAGGATCCGATAGCGCATCTCGGCGTCCGCGCGCAGGTTGCTGACCGCCTCCTTCTCTATCAGCAGTCCCTGCTCGCGCTGGCTCAGGTAAAACGTGACCGCCCCGACAATGAGCGTGCCGACCACGATCGAGAGGGTCCACTCCGCGTGCTCGCCGCGGAGGCCAAGAGCCAAGAAGATCGCCCTGGACAGCGCCACGACCAGCGGAAAAGCGGCCAGGATTCCGACCAACCGGACCAGCGAGCGCCAGTCGGGTCGGCCGAGGAGCAAAGCGAGCGGTGGCCGGTCAGGGCGCGCCAGCGACGCCGTGACGACGAGCAGCAGTAGAGCTGAGGCGGTCGCGATCGCCTGGCCGGTGGACGGCGACACGCCAATGAGAACCATGGCATCGAACAAATAGGCCGCGACTGTGACGAGCGGGATCGCCGCGCCGGCCGCCATGCAGAGGGGCCAGAGCAGGCGGACACCGCGATCCAGGCGTATCAGCCCAACCGTGGCGCCGATGAGCAGCAGCGACGCGGCCGTCTGCGGGCTCGGACGCCCGGGCCAAGAGGATTGCCGCATCCGCACAGCTTCGCCAAACCAGACCTGGTCCAGGCCGAACGACCTACCGGTCGCATACTCCGCGAGCACGACGACGGCGAAGGCAACCACCGCGAGAGCCAGGCCTCGGCCGACCCACACGCGCCCGCGCGACGAATGCCCCAATTGCGCCAGGGTCGCCGCCCCCAAGGCTGCCAGGCACAACGCGGTCCACGGCGTCATCACCGGCCAGGCCGGATAGAGCCGCGTCAACGGCTCGACATCAGTCGTCCAGCCCACCCATACTGCTGCGGCCACAGCGAGGACGATGATCACCGCTGCGCGAGCCAACCGCGGGAGCGCCGTTTCCAGACGCGTATCGGGGCCGGGCCTGTCCACTGCGTACCCCTCCCTCACGGGTGGCGTCCGATTGCGTTTTCACGCCAAGGCGCCGCGAGATTCCGCGGCGTCAATCTTCGCAAAAAATGCTCGGTGATGTCGCCAAATCGGCACGAGCGGTTAATCGTCGATCGTCAGGCTTCGTTATCGGGTAGGACTTGCAGCACGACGGCGGTGTGCGGTTCCACGGTGAGCTTGCCTCCCCCGGGCACTTCGTCCGCGGGCGTCGTCTCCTGCGGTCCGGTGTACACGACAAGGTTCCACGCGGCGCCGAATTCCTTTGGTGGAAGCGTGAATTCGAGCGGTTCGTCGTGGGCGTTGAAACAGAGCAGGAAGGAGTCGTCGAGGACCCGCTGACCACGGGCATCGCGGCTGGGAATGCCGTGCCCGTTGAGGAACACCGCGACGGACTTCGCGAAGCTCGCGCCCCAGTCCTCGTCGGTCATCTCGTCCCCGTTCGGAGCGAACCACGCGATGTCGGGCAGGCCGCCCTGGCCGCGGCGGCCCACCGGCTTGCCGGAAAAGAATCGCCGCCTGCGGAACACCGGGTGGTTGGCGCGCAGCGCCGACACCGTGCGGGTGAATTCGAGCAGGCCGGTGTCGGCAGCCGACCAGTCGATCCAGGTCAGCTCGCTGTCCTGGCAGTAGCCGTTGTTGTTGCCGCTCTGGGTGCGACCGAGCTCGTCGCCGTGGCAGATCATGGGGACGCCCTGCGACAGCAGCAGCGTGGTCATGAAGTTGCGCTGCTGACGGGCGCGCAGTTCATTGATGCCGGCGTCGTCGGTCGGCCCTTCGGCGCCGCAGTTCCACGAGCGGTTATGGCTCTCGCCGTCGTTGTTGTCTTCGCCGTTGGCCTCGTTGTGCTTCTCGTTGTAGGAGACCAGATCGCGCAGCGTGAACCCGTCGTGCGCGATGACGAAGTTGATCGACGCCACCGGCCGGCGCCCGGTGTGCTCGTAGAGGTCGGCCGATCCGGACAGCCGGTAGGCGAACTCGTCGAGCGTGGCGGGCTCACCGCGCCAGAAGTCGCGGACGGTGTCGCGGTACTTCCCGTTCCACTCCGTCCACTGCGGCGGGAAATTGCCCACTTGGTAGCCACCGGGTCCGACGTCCCACGGTTCGGCGATGAGCTTGACCTGGCTGACGGTCGGATCCTGTTGCACGAGTTCGAAGAACGTCGACAGTTTGTCCACGTCGTAGAACTCGCGGGCCAGTGTGGAAGCCAGGTCGAACCGGAAGCCGTCGACGTGCATTTCGGTCACCCAGTAACGCAGCGAGTCCATGATCAGCTGCAGCGAGTGCGGGTGCCCGACGTTGAGACTGTTTCCGGTGCCCGTGTAATCCATGTAGTACCGCTTGTCGTCGCCGACCAGCCGGTAGTACGCGGAGTTGTCGATACCGCGCATCGACAACGTGGGACCCAGGTGGTTGCCCTCGGCGGTGTGGTTGTAGACGACGTCGAGGATCACCTCGATATTGGCTTCGTGCAGGGCGCGCACCATCGACTTGAACTCCTGCACCTGTACCCCCGGCGAGGTGCCGGTGGAGTACTTGAAGTCGGGCGCGAGGAATCCAATTGTGTTGTAGCCCCAGTAATTCGACAGGCCCCGCTCGACCAGGGTGGAGTCATTGGCGAAGTGGTGCACGGGCATCAGCTCGATCGCGGTGATGCCCAGGCTTTTGAGGTGGTCGATGATCACCGGATGCGCCACGGCCCCGTAGGTGCCGCGTATCTGCTCGGGAATGTCCGGATGGGTCTGCGTCAGACCCTTGACGTGTGCCTCGTAGATGACAGTGTCGGCGTATTCGTGACTCGGCGGGCGGTCGTTGCCCCAGTCGAAGTACGGGTTGATCACCACGGACTTGGGCATGCTGGCCGCGGAGTCGTCGTCATTGCGGCTGTCAGGCTCGCCGAAGTCGTAGCTGAACAGCGACTGATTCCAGTCGAATGTGCCGTCGATGGCCTTCGAATACGGGTCCAGCAGCAACTTGTTCGGATTGCATCGCAGCCCCTCGGCGGGCTCGAAGGGGCCGTAGACCCGATAGCCATAACGCTGGCCGGGCTCGATGGCAGGTACGTAGCCGTGCCAGACGTAGTAGTCGACCTCGGGCAATGTGATGCGCGTCTCGGCGCCGTCGGCGTCGAACAAGCACAGCTCCACCCGCTCGGCCACCTCACTGAACAGCGTGAAGTTTGTGCCGGCGCCGTCGTATGTGGCGCCGAGCGGGTATGCCTTGCCCGGCCACAATTCACCGGTAGGCGTCGGAGCAGGCGCGTCTGCTCTGGCCACGTCTGCTCTGGTCATGGGCCACTTCATACCCGACTGGTGAAGCGATCAAACTGTGAGCCCGCACCAAGCGCCGCGACGATGCCAACGGCATCGTCGAAACAATCTGGCGGACAGGCATTTTGCCGACGTGGGCGACGCCGCGACCGTAGTCGCGACATACTAACGGCAGCAACGAATTTCGTGGGACGCCTGCCCCTAGGTCGCGTCGTCGCTTTTGGATTTCGCGGAGTTGCGCAGCGTGCGGTTCGTTGAGCGCAGATCGGTATTCGCCGCGGACAACGTGGCGTTGTCGTCTTCGAGGCTGAGGACCCGGGCGATGCCGGCCAAGTTGACCCCGGCGTCCACCAACTCGCTGATGCGCCGCAGCCGGGCCAAATCATCGGCGCTATAGCGCCGGGTCCCGCCATCACTTCGCGCGGGGGTGAGCAGGCCGTAGCGCTCGTAGAGGCGCAGAGACTGCACGGGTACCCCGGAAAGTTCAGCGGCGACCGAGATGCCGTACACGCCATGGTCGGACGCCGGCGCACCGTTTCCGTCTGGAGGATCAGCCATGGAGCACCTCCTCGATTGCTCGCACAGAAAAACTATTTATCACACTTGCACTGATCCGTCGATAGTGTTATATAAAACCTATGTCGTTTAGCATAGGTTAATGCCAACCCATAGCAACAGATTGGAGACAGAGATGACTGCAATGCTGATGCGTACCGACCCCTTCCGTGAGCTGGACCGTTTCGCACAGCAAGTACTGGGCACGGCCGCCCGGCCGGCCGTGATGCCGATGGACGCCTGGCGCGAAGGCGAAGAATTCGTCGTCGAGTTCGACCTTCCCGGCATCAACGCCGACTCGCTGGACATCGACATCGAACGCAATGTGGTGACCGTGCGAGCCGAGCGCCCGGCCGTCGACCCCAACCGGGAGATGCTGGCCACCGAGCGAGCGCGTGGAGTGTTCAGTCGACAACTGGTGCTCGGGGAAAACCTCGACACCGACCGGATCGAAGCCTCGTACACCGAAGGTGTTCTGCGCCTACGTATCCCAGTGGCCGAAAAGGCCAAGCCGCGCAAGATCAGCATCGACCGCGGCAACCGAAATCCGGCCGTCGACCATCATGCCGCAAAACGGGAGGTGATTGACGCCTAGTCGACTAGCGGGTGGGGCGGCGGCCAAGCCTGCACTACGGTCCACCGCCCCACTCGCCAAAAAACACCCATGTGTCGACTGCTATGACATCATTTCGATCGCCCTCGGCGTTGAACAGGCAGCGCCGTGAATACCGACGCCGTGGCTTCGCGAGCTGTCGCATCCTTCCTTCCCCCGGGGTTCGGTGGTGCGCGCGTGGCGATGGTCGGTCGTGTCCGGTGAACTGAGTCCGAGGAGACGAACCCGCGATGAATTGGCACCTCAACGGCGATTCGGCCGATGTCGAACAAGCCCTGGCCGGCGGCGCGCCGCAGCGGGCTGGCTGGTTCCGGTTCTACTTTTCCGACCAGCGCTGGGAGTGGTCCGAACAGGTACAACGGTTGCACGGCTACGAGCCCGGCAGCGTTACCCCGACCACCGAACTGGTGCTGTCACACAAACATCCGGATGACCGTGGACAGGTCGCGGCCACCATCGACCAGATCCTCAACACCCACCAGGCGTTCAGCACCCGCCATCGGATCATCGACACCGCCGGACAGGTGCACCACGTGGTGGTCGTCGGCGACCAGCTCTACGACGACCACGGTGCCGTGATCGGAACACATGGGTTTTACGTCGATGTCTCCTCACCGCCCGACCAGGAACGCGAAGACCTCGTCACGGCAAAGCTCGCGGAGATCACCGAGCAGCGTGCCGGTATCGAGCAAGCCAAAGGGATGTTGATGCTGATCTACGGTATCGACGACGGCCCGGCCTTCGACTTGCTCAAATGGCTGTCCCAGGAGGCCAACATCAAGTTGCGACCGCTGGCAGAACAGATCTGCGACGATTTTCGTGGCGTGGGTCCATCCGTTAGCCCACAATCGGACTTCGATCACCTACTGCTGACTGCGCACGAGCGGGTCGGCCGGGCGGCTGTGCGGGAGTCGTAAACGGACAACTATGGATTTGCTGGCACTGCGACGAGACCGCGTCACATACGCAGCCTTATACGCGCTACTTCTTACTCGGAATGACGATAACGACGATCAAGGTGAGGATCGAGAAGAACAGCCCGAGAATTCCCCACCCCAGCGGGTTGCGGCCCTTCGTCGCGGCAATGAGGCCACACACGATTGCCGCAATCACGCTGCCGATGAAGACGAAAATCCCCTTGATCCCCCGCAGAATGAACCCTGCCGCAAGCGGATCCGAACTAGCCAGAATTACCGAGTGCAACATGTGAGGTCCTTTCCTCGTGAGAAGTCGTTACGGAATACCCTCACGACGGCACCTCAAACCGGGACTCCCAGTGCGCGCGGAATAGCGACTGTTATCGCACTGATCCGTTTGCCAGAGACCACAAGCGAGGCTCAGAGTTCACCGGAGAAATCGGCGGTGATCCAGCGGTCCGGGCGCACGGTGAACAACACACTGTCCTGGCCCTCCATGCTGCGAACGAACGCGCGTCCACCTTCTTCACCGAGGTAGCGGATCGCGATCTCCTCCCGCACCTCTATCGGGGTCGGGTTGGTGATCTCGACGACGGTGCCCTCGACGACCACATATTGATACGGCGGATCTTCGCGCTGGACCACCAGCGTCACCGCGCCGGCCCGCTCGATGAGTTTGGCCTTACGAGACGACGCGCCGGTGTTGATCCGGACGTTCGCGCCAGGAACGTAGTCATACCAAATCGGGACACTGGCCGGCGGACGGTCATCCTCGGCGGCCACGGACAACACGCCGACGTGCAGTGCTGCGAGAAACTCTTGACGCTGGGGCACGGTGAAAGCAGTCATGGCGACGAGAACGCGCCGGCCGCACCCGGCTATTCCCGCTAATTCGTGAACAACGCGGGGATCTTCACAACCAGCTCGTAAAGGCCAGAGGCGAACGGGACACCCACCCATAACCAAGACGGCATACACCACCCCCATGACCAGGAACGTCGTGGCAAGCCCGTGCCGGTCGGTGCCGAACCATTTCATCAACTGCGACGACCACGGAGAGGCGATCAGCGCACCGCCGCCAAACCCCATGATGGCGAACCCGGTCGCCATGCCCGGCCGGTCGGGAAACCATTTCATCAACGTGGAAACCGGTGAGATGTAACCGATTCCAAGGCCGATACCACCGATGGCACCGTAGCCGACGATGATCAGCCACATCTGACCCATCTCGGCCGCTGCGGCCGCTGCGGCCGCGACGAGCAACCCACCGCAGAAGCACGACGTCGCCACGAACATCGCCCACCGAGGCCCTCGCTTTTCGGCCGCCGTGCCGAAGACGGCCGCCGACGCGCCCAGCATGACAATGCCCAGCGTGAATGGCATAGCACTCAAAAGCCCTGATGCCCCTAGTGTTTCATGCAGCGACAGCTTGAAAACGCTCCAGGAGTAAACGCTGCCGATTGCCAGGTGTATCAAGAGCGCAGCAGGGGGAACGAGCCATCTACTCCATCCGGCGCCGGCAACGATTCGATCGCGCGACAGGACTGCAGCAGACATCATCGTCCTCTTTCCACCCAGCGGTCCCCCTCTGGCGTGAGAGCGCCCAGGAGTTTCACGTCAGCGACCAATTGGTAAGCAAGACAGAAACATCCGGTTGCGACATCACTATGCTTCGTGGGGTAACACCGACGATTGTCGGCAAGTCCACCCGATGCTAGCGACCCGAGTCACACGGTGAAGTCGAGTAACTGTGATGAAAACGGTTGTAGTCAACCGCGATTATCGAGTCGCGCGCCCCACTATCAGTGGATGGACGATACGCGGCATCCCGCGCCACACGGCATCATCGGCCTCGACAGCAAATCCGAAGTCGCGGATCAACTCCCCGGTCGGCCGGTTGCAGCAGCACCCGCCGGCGAAACCGCGCCAAGGGCGAAACAGGTAGTCCTGCCAGGCCGCGAGTAACCGCGAATTCGCGCGCACGTGTTCGAGGAACAGCAGCTGCCCGCCGGGGCGCAGCACGCGCGCAACCTCGCGCAGCGCACGTTCGGGATCCTCGACGGTGCAAAGGACGAGCGTCGAGACGACGGTGTCCACGGATTCATCGGGCAGCGGTAGGTACTCCGCGGGCGCGTCGATGATCCGCGCCGGACGGGCATGCCGCTGTAGCCGACGTGCGAGCTTCCGGCGCATGGCCGGCTCGGGCTCCATCAGCACGAGATCATCGATGCCCTCGGGATAGTGCGCGATGTTCAGGCCGGTCCCCGCACCGATCTCCACGACGCGCCCGCGGGCGCCGCTCACGAGCGAGCGCCGTCGACGGCGCATGCCCGCGAGCTCGCCGAGCCACACAAACGGGTCGTACACCAGGGCCATAATCCGCAACCACGCCGCGGACCGCGGGCGCATTTCTAGTTCGGTGCCAGTCTCGATCATGGCGCAAACGTAGAAGAGGCCACCGGGTGCGCGCATCGCCCAGGGCGGCCATCTTTCACCGATGGCCCGTTTCGGCTAGGTCAGAGCAGTCCGAGGCGCGCGGCCTCGGCAACGGCGGCGGTCCGCGAGGTGCGCCCCAGCTTGCGGCGGATGTTCGCGACGTGGCGGTGCACGGTATGCGGGCTCAGCACGAGGTGCTCGGCGATCTCGCGATCGTGCAGACCGCGCGCGAGGCAGGCGAGGATCTCGCGCTCACGAGCGGAGAGCAGGGCCGGCTCCGGCGCGCTGGCGTGCTGCGGCGGCGCCGTCGACGGGCCCAGCGACTCGCGGCATGCGCGCGCGACGGAATCCGCGTCGCCGTGCCAGGGGAAGTGCGCGCTCCCGGACAGCGAGATCAACGCAGCACCCGGGATCGCGGCCGCGACCTCACGCCCGAGCCGATACGGCACGGCACGGTCGTCGCGACGATGCGCGACCAGCGTCGCGGAGCAGACCTTAGGAAGGTACGTGCGGACGTCGAGGCGATAGACCAGGCCCAACAACGCGGCGGCGGCTTCGGCGGTCGCCGCCTCTCGCTGCAGCCGTGCGAAACGTTCGTGCTCCGCGGATTCGGCGGCACCGAGGAACATGTTGCTGAGCAAACGGGAGCCGAGCCCCCAATGCGCGCGGACCGCCGCGATGATCGCGTCGCCCACTCCCGGTGCGGTAATCACCGAGCCGTCGGCGTACGACCCGTACAACACCAACCGCTCGACCCGCTCGGGATACATTGCGGCAAAAGCGATTGCGGTGCAGCTCCCGCAGGAACCGCCCAACAGCGACACGCGCTCGAGCCCAAGTTCGTCGAGGAGCGCGCGCAGCATCGCCACTTCCGCGTCCAGGGTCAGGTCCGAATCGCGCAACGTGCGATCCGACATGCCGACGCCGAGCCGGTCGTAGCGGATCAGCGCGTATCCGTCGGCGACGCTTTCCCAGAATCGCCGGAAGCCGACACTCTCCCAGTCGAGTTCGAGATGGCTCACCCACCACGCCGGAGCGACAAGCGGTGGACCGTCGCCGCGTACGTCGTACGCCACCCGGCGGTCGCCAACGCGCAGGAACCGGATCTCGGAGTTTGCCAGCATCGCAACGAGCGTACGACGGCGTTCTGGCCGGCGAAAGGAAGCTGCGTTGTCCTTCTCCGATGCGACGTCAGGCTAAGCCGGCACCCAGGTAGACGAACTCCACCACGGCGGTCACGCCACATAGCGCCAACACCACCGTCATGACCCAGTGGTCGAGGCGGCCGGGGCGCGATCGCGCAGCCGAGAGCTGCCCGTACCCGCCTCGCGCGGTGATCGCGTCACCCATCTCATCGCCGCGTCGTAACGCCACGGTGATCACCGCAGCCATCAGGTCCACGCACTCGGTGAACCACCACCGTGCGCGTGCCCGCCTCCCCGACACCACCGGTCGCGGCCGTAGCCGCCGGGCCGCATAGAGCACCCGGAACTCCTCGACCAGCATCGGAAACGCCCGCAGACCCAGTGCGACCGCTACCGACCATGCCTCAACCGGAATCCGCAGGCGTCGCAGCGGTCTAACCAGCCCGGCCAGCGCCGGCGCGATCTCGGCGACGTTGGTGGTCCACGAGACCAGGGCACCCAGGCCCAGCACGATCACCGTCATCGCCAAGAACCGCAGAAAGTGCAACAGGCCACCGAGCGGCACCCCGACGGAGGCCACCGTAAGAACCGGGCTGCCCCCGGAGATTGCCGCGGAAGCGATGGTCAACAGCAGCGTCACCCACGCCCAGCGCGGAATCGTCGGGGCCGCACCACGCGGGATGCGCGCCCACCGCATCGCACCGGCCACCAAACCGGCGGCCACCGCGATGGCGGCCCATCCCGGACAGATGGCCAGCAGGATGGCAATCGCGGCGACCACGACCATTTTCGTGCCCGCCCACATCCGATGCACCGCGCTATCACCGGGCACTGGCGTCAACAACACCGGCGATCGCGGCGCGCGTCGCCGCGACTGATCCACCGGCGGCCGCGCGTCAAGAATGCCGCTCGACGCCGCCCCCGACACCGTCCCGTTCGTGAGGTGCAGCGTGCGGGGACAGACGTCCTCCAGGCCCGAGAAGTCGTGCGATATCACGACGACCGTCAAGCCTGTCTTTCGACGCAGCTCCGCCAACAGCCGAACCAGCCCCTCGGCGCTGGCCGCGTCCAACCCGGCCAGTGGCTCATCGAGGATCAACGCCCGCGGCGAGCGGGCCAGTAAGCCGGCCAACACAACTCGGCGCATTTGTCCGCCGCTGAGCTGGTCGATGCGCCGATCGGCCAAGCCCGGATCCAGCCCGACCATCATCAGCGCCGACTCGATACGCGTGCGGTCGTGCACGTCGAACAATGCCGCAGAAGCGATCTCGGGCCCGACCCGTTCACGCATCAGCTGCAGCCGCGCCGCCTGAAACGACAACGCCACCGCGCCGACCTGTTCGGAGGCCGGCCGCCCGTCGATCAAGCAACGACCGGCCGTCGGTTCGATCAGGCCGGCCATGATCCACGCCAGCGTCGACTTGCCCGATCCATTGTCGCCGTGAATCAGGACGCCGTCGCCCTCCTCGACGGTGAGACTGATGTCGCGCAGCGCCGTCTTGGCCCACGGCCCGCCGTAGCCGTATTCGTGCCAAATCCCGTCCAGTTCAAAAACTCTCGCGCGGCCTGAACCGGTGGCAGCGAGCCCCGGCGAGGGGGTGGCTGCCGCGAGGACCATCCCGGCATTATCGGCGGCTGCTGCCCCATTGCCATCGAGCCGCAGCACCCGATCGGCCGCGTCGGCCTCGCGGCGGTAATGCGTGATGTGAGCCAGCGACATGTCCCGATGCCGAGTCAGCCCGGACAGCACCGCCATCAGCGACTCCCGCCCGCGCTGATCCACCATGCTGGTGACCTCGTCGGCGATCAACAATGACGGCTGGCGCGCCAACGCCGCAGCGACCGCCAGCCGCTGCAGCTCCCCGCCGGACAGTCCGTTGGTGTCTCGCTCGGCCATCCCGTCAAGTCCCACTTCCCTCAGCAACCCAGCGATGTCGGTGTCGGTTCCGGGCGGCAATCCCCACACGACGTCATCGGCGACGCGTGTTCCCAGCACCTGGCTTTCGGGATGCTGCATGATGACCGCGGTGCCGCCGACGCGCCCCAGCCCCACCACTCCGGCACGCTCGATCGTTCCCGCCGTGGGCTCGCGCCCGGCCAGCACCAACATCAGCGTCGTCTTGCCCGATCCGTTGGACCCGGTAATCGCGAGGTGCTCCCCCGGCTGCACTGTCAGCGACACCGGCCCGAGGGCGTTGCGGTCGGCGTGGGGATAACGGAACGTCACATCGTCGAGCCGCGCCGGGACCGGTCCCACCGGCCCCTCAAGCTCGAGTGCGTTCAGCTTGTGCACATCCGGGATACCGGCCAACCGGTTCAACACCCGCGTCAACGCCCACCAGCCGATCAGCGTGGCGATGCCGATCCCAATGACCGACGAAGCACCGAGCAGCACCGGCCAATAACCCATCGCGATGGAGTAAACGGACTTGAGCCACCGCGCCGCGGGGGCCAGCTGGGGAATCCAGGACATTACGGCGGCCGTGCCGTCGACGTTGGCCGTCAACGAGTCAAACGCCAGTTTCCTCAGCGGCGCCAGCACTGCCAGTGCCGCAACGGTTCCCACACCCAGCAACGCGCCGGCACCCAAGCCGACGCCGGCCACCGTCACCGCACCCAGGCCGCGCCGCTTGACGATTCCGGTCAATCCGCCCACGTATCCGCAGCCGGCCACTGCCGCGACGCCGCCGGTGCCCGCGATCAAGAACGCGATTGTGCACCCGGCCACGGTGCAGACGACGAGCACCGAGAGACGGTAGCGGTAGGCCAGCAACCCCATCGGCACGCTGCCCAGCACCGACAACGCCCCCGCAATCGGAATGACCGACCCCAGGATCGCCGCGGCTGCCACCAGGGCCGCGGTCACCGCGGCCTGGCCCATTTGCGCCGGCGCCATCTGGCGCACGGTGGAATGGATCGGCCGCACGTCAAGGGCCGTCATAGGACCCGACCTGGAGCCCGGGGCAACTCATTTACGACGGTCATCCATCCAGTGTCCGAATCGCTGCTGAGAACTCACTGAGACGACCGTGACGGCGCTCACCTCCGCCTGGCCACGTTGCGTTAGCGTCGTCGGCATGACCCTCAAAAACATCGCCCTGACCACCCTCGACGGCAGGCCGACCACTCTGGCCGAATTGTCCGACGGCGCAACGCTGGTCGTGAACGTCGCCTCCAAGTGCGGACTCACTCCGCAATACACAGCACTCGAGAAGCTCGCCAAGGACTACGGCGACCGTGGCCTGACGGTCGTCGGCGTGCCGTGCAACCAGTTCATGGGCCAGGAACCGGGCACGGCCGATGAGATCCAGGAGTTCTGCTCGACGACCTACGGGGTGACGTTCCCGCTGCTGGCGAAGACAGACGTCAACGGCGATGACCGCCACCCGCTGTACGGCGAGCTGACCAAGGCCGCCGATGCCGATGGCGGGGCGGGCGACATCCAGTGGAACTTCGAGAAGTTCCTGATCGGGCCCGGCGGTGAGGTGATCAACCGATTCCGGCCTCGCACCGAGCCCGACGCCCCCGAAGTGATCGGCGCCATCGAGGCCGTGCTGCCCCGATAGGTGGTGCGACTACAAAAATAGCCCCCGGAGAGATCTCCGGGGGCCACTCGCTAGTAGCGGGGACAGGATTCGAACCTGCGACCTCTGGGTTATGAGCTAACCGGTCGCAGTCTTCCGCAATACGCTCGGTCTCATAGCTGCAGTTCATCGACGTTCAGGCGTCCAACCTGTCTCGCCCCGTCCCGCTTGTTCGCATCGGTTCCACCGTGTTTAGTGTCCAAATCCGTGGCCACCACACCGCGGGGTTTCTTCACCGGGAACCATTCGTGCCAGTGCCTGGCTTGTCGGTTCCGGTCGAAAAGTGAGCAGGTGATTCCGGAAGAATCTGCTCAAAATTCGACCGGAAGCGACATGGCTGGGGTGCCAGACCAGGTGGCTTTCGCAGCGGCAAGTCCGCTGACACTACCTCCACGCCGATGACGTGGCTCCGCGGGTCGTTGCGCTTTCAGCATCTTGCTCAACCGGTGATCACTAGACTGCCAGACGGGGGTTGGAGCAGAAGTTTGGTGTCCCTTGCGGCCGGAATTCGCACGGCCCGCGGCGGGCTCCGCGAGTGGGGTGCGGAACAAGTGACTGGTCGAGCCGCAGCCCAGCGTCAGCTCAAGGGCACAGGCGATGGGGCCGTCTTCTCCCTATCGCCAGCGACGCCGCTCATGTAGACCCTTCAATGGTTGCGCATTTGCAGTTATCTTCGGCACAGCTTGGATGTGGGCACGTGCGAGCTCCCGCGCCCGGTGCCCAACGTCAGGTCGTGACAACGAGTTTCCCTGTCGCCCGGCTGTCTTCCATGGCGCGGTGGGCCTCGACGATCTGGTCGAAGTCGTACACGTGGCTCACGGGCACCACGGCCTGTCCGTTGGCGACCCGGTCGAGGTAGCCCTGAAGAACCGGGGTCGGCAGGTCGGCTGCGTCACCGCTGTAGGAGGTCAAGAACACTCCTCGGGGTATAGAGCCGGGGTTAAATTCAGGCACAATCCACTGGTTGGACAGCATCCCGGTGAAGCACACCACACCATGTACCCGGGTCGCTCGCAAACTGTCGAAAAGCGTTGGAGTGCCCACTAATTCGAGGGCGCGGTCGACGCCACCGGGAACTATCCGGCGCACCTGTGTCGCGATGTCTCCGTCGTCGATGAGCACCCGCTCCACGCCGAGCCTGCGCAAGGCGTCCACCTTCGCGGGATTGCGTGTGCTGGACAGCACCCTCATGTCTTGCTGCCCGGCGAGGACCGCTGCCGCCATCCCCACCGACGAGGTGCCGCCCCGGATGAGGATCGTCTCGCCGGGCTGAGCGGCCAACCCGATCGTCAAGGAGCCGTATGCGGTTTGGAGCATCTCGGGCACCGCGCCCAGCGTGGCCCAGTCCAGCTCGCTCGTGAAGGGGAGGACCTGTCGGGCTGGCACACAGGTGTAGTCGGCGTAACCGCCGTCGAAGGTCCGGCCCATTCCACCCATCATCGCCATCACCTGTTGTCCGACCGCGAACTCCCCGCCCGGGCATTCCGCAACCACGCCGGTGGCTTCGATGCCGAGCACGCGCGGAAAGACGACTCCCTCAGCCAGACCTAGCCGGGTGTGCAGCTCCGAGCGGTTCAGGCCGAATGATGCCCCGGGACGCCCGGGGGTCGTTGGGCTTCAGCGACAGCGGCCGATGCCAGGTCCCGTGGTCACTGACGCGCACGTTGATGGATTGCGCGCCGGGGTCGTGGCGGGCGTGCAGTTTCATCGTGCCGGCCGTGGGATGGGCCCGGTACGCGTGCTCAACGCAATTCGCGAGCGCCTCGTTGGCGCCCAAGACGATGTCCTCGCGAAGATTCGCGGGGACATCCGTCGCGTCCCGCAGCCACCGCCGCAGGGCACGGCAAAATTCGGCCGCGGTAGCGGCGTCCGCGGCACCGGCGCGGGCAAATCGCGCGGGGGCCGCGGCCATTGGTGAATCTGCGGGCATCTATTGGGGGTACCCAATTGTGGTCCGAGCGATAACCCGCCCGCGGCAAGATGATTCGATCGGCTATTCCAGCACGAAGACCGGGATCTGCCTGGGCGTCTTCTCCTGATATACGGCGTAACGGGGGTAGGCGTCCACCGCCAATCGCCACCACTGCTCTCGCTCAGACCCTTGCAGCTCACGCGCGGTAAGGGCGACAACGTTCTCACCATCCTGCACCGTGACCGCCGGGTTGGCCTTGACGTTGAAGTACCACGACGGGTGGGCGGAAGCGCCGGCATTCGACGCCACCATGGCGTAGCGACCGTCCTTCTCGACGCGCATCAACAGCGCGTACCGCTGCTTGCCCGATTTGGCTCCCGTGACGGTAATCAGGACGACGGGCCGGTCGAACATCTCGACCCCGTCGGTCGTGCCCTGTTCCAGGATTCGTTCGGTCTGCTCCCGCACCCAATCGTTGGGGCTTAGCTCAATCCTGTCGGTCATGGCCTTCTCAACACGCAGACGCCGCCTATCCATTCCCAGAACAGCGGCCCTCGCTCAAGCCGCCATAAGGGCCGTCGCCTTCGCGGCCCTTTCGACGATTTGAGCGCAGGCGCTAATCCGGCCGCCGGGGCGGAAACTCGGCACGTTCCGCGATGGCGTCGCGGTAACCATACACCCGATTCGGGATCGTTGCCAGCACCGCGACGGTCTGGCCGTCGCGCCCGTACGCGGCCACGAACTCCCAACCGTCGGGGTAGCCCTCGATGACTTCAATGCCATCGTAATCCGCTGGGACACCCAGCATCTGGGCCTTTACGTCGTATTGATCGGACCAGAAATACGGCACGTCGTCATGCGCCTCCGCCCGCTCGGGCCAAGCCAACAGCGTGCGAGCCGCGGTCGCACCCTGACGTCCGGCGTCTTCCCAATGTTCGGTGCGCAGATGCCGCTCGTAGAGCGGGTGCCACCAGCGCGCGACATCGCCGGCTGCCACGACCGCGGCATCCCCGGTACTGCCCTCGACCGCGCCCGTGGCATCGCATAGCACCCCATCGTCCAGGTGCAGTCCCGCGCCGCCCAGCCAGTCGCTGGCGGGAGTGACGCCAAGGCCGACGATGACGAGATCGGCGGGAACCTGCGTCACCAAATTCGCCGATTATCAGCTCGGCCTCTACGCCACCGCGGACTACCTGGCCATGCACGGCCGGATCACCGGTCTCGCCGATCTGAACGAGCACACACTGATCGGCTATGTGGACGCGGTCTTAGACGTGCTCCCACTGCGCATTCTCGACGAGCTGGTGCCCGAGAAACGAGCCCAGATTCAAACCAACAACATCACCGGTCAGTGGCTTGCGGCCAGTGCCAGCCAGGGTGTGGCCGCTCTTCCGGTGTACATCGGCGACGCGGATCGAGGTTTGGTCCGCGTTCTGGCCGACACGGTGACGGTGAACCGCACGTATTGGTTGGTCGTACCACGCGACATTCGGCGACTGGCGCGAGTGCGCGCGGTCGTCGAGATCCTGCGGGGAATCGCTGCAACTCACCGCGGATTGCTCACGCCGGGCAGTCTGCCGGAAATACACAGGGGCCCTTTAGGTCTTGGGGCTGTGGCCGGTGCTGCGCACATCCTGGCGCCGGGTGATGAATCCTAAGACTCACGGCTGCACCAACATTTCGGAACCCTGTCGCCGCGGCGATCAGCATGGGTACGGTCAGGTCGCTGTGACAAACTGAGGACCATGGCTTCCCTGCTTCAAAGGCGTTGGGTACATATGCCCGCTTGCACCACACCGTCTATCTGCAGACCAGCGGTTGGATCGGTCACGGATGACGCCGTTGCCCAGGGTGGCTCGGGGTACCACGACCTGAAGACGAATCCCGACATCGAAATGCGCGCCGGGCAAAAGCGTTTCGCGGTGACGCCCCAACCGGTGCTGCCCGGCGACCTGGACCGACGAATACCAGAAGAAGACCCAGCGACCATTCCCGATCGTCACGTTGACACCAAAGCGTTGACCGACCGCGATTGCCAGGAGGGCTAGCG
>CAWFHQ010000001.1:0-230916 GCA_963815705.1 uncultured Actinomycetota bacterium | reverse complement strand
AGGTCTGTTCCGGTCCCTTCACAGTCATCGCGGCGAAGATGGTCAAAAACACCGCGGCCGGAAGGCCATTGACGACCTTGTCACGTACCCGAACGTGCGCGCCCACCGCCAACACGAAGTACAGCGTCAGCATCGCGGTCGTCAGCCTCGCCAGGGCGGGGAATCGGCTGACCGACAGCAACCCGACCGCGGCGGCCGCCTTCACCACCGGTATCACCGGGCGAATATCGTCCGGAACGCCCACGGTGTCCAGAGTTTTCTTGATGGGAGCCACCTGGACGCCGCACAGAACCGCGTCGACGGCGTGGAACGCGGCAAGCCCCGCGTAGGTCTTCCGCGAAGTCAAAACACTCATGTCGCAATCCTATTGCGTCAATTCCGGCGGTGCCCCCGGCCGGCCGTCCACCGGCTGACGGGCTATGGCCTCGGCCTTGGCGACGGCCTGGGCGATCGAGGGATCGGTCTCGGTGGAGAACCAGTCGGCGACCTCGGGGTCGTCCGCGTCGCCCGCGTGCTTGGGTATGTCGTCGACCGGAGACGGCTGGAACCGGAACACGCCATCCTCACCCGGAGTGCCCAGCAGCTTCGTGAAACCCTGCAACGCCGCGCTGAAGTCGCTGGGGACCACCCACACCTTGTTGGCGTCACCACGTGCCATCTCCGGCAGCGTCTGCAGGTACTGGTAGGCCAGCATCTCCGGGGTGGGTCGGCCGGCCTTGATCGCGGCGAACGTCTTCTCGATCGCCTTGGCCTGCCCCTGCGCCCGCAGGTACGCCGCCGCGCGTTCACCCTGCGCGCGCAGCATCCGGGACTGGCGGTCGGCCTCGGCGTCCAGGATCGCGGCCTGCTTGGCGCCCTCGGCGGCCAGGATCTGGGCCGTCTTGGCACCTTCGGCCTGGGTGACCGCGGCCTGCCGGCTACCTTCGGCGGTCAGGATCATCGCCCGCTTCTCCCGGTCGGCCTTCATCTGCTTTTCCATCGAGGCCTGAATCGACGGCGGCGGGTCGATGCTGCGCAGCTCCACCCGGGCCACCCGCAGGCCCCATCGGCCGGTCGCCTCGTCGAGCACGCCACGCAACTTGGTGTTGATCTGATCCCGGGAGGTCAGCGTCTGCTCCAGCGTCATGCCGCCGACGACATTGCGCAGCGTCGTCGTGGTGAGCTGCTCGACGCCGACGATGTAGTTACTGATCTCGTAGACGGCGGCCTGCGGGACGGTGACCTGGAAGTAGACCACGGTGTCGATGTTGAGGGTCAGGTTGTCCTCGGTGATCACCGGCTGTGGCGGGAACGACACCACCCGCTCGCGCAGGTCGATGCGGGCACGCACCCGGTCGATGAACGGGATGAGCAGCGTCAGCTGCCCGCTGACCGTGCGGCTGTACCGACCCAGCCGCTCGATCACCGCGGCCTCGGCCTGCGGGATCAACGCGACCGATTTGGCCACCACGATGATCGCAAAGATCACCAGGACAGCCAGCAACACCAAACCAGCAACCGCACCTTCCACCGGAGTTCCTTTCTCTCGCAGCGCTTTCGCAGCGCCTGTGTCGACGGGCTACTGTTTGACCACCACCGCCGTCGCGCCGTCGATGTGCACGACAGTGACCGATTCGCCGGGTTCGTAGACATCGCCGTCGTTGAACGGGCGTGCCGTCCACACCTGGCCGTCAAGCTTCACCTGGCCCACGTCGCGGGTGACCCGATCAAGGACCAATGCGCTTTTGCCCTCCAGCGCCGTGATGCCCGTGGGCAGCTCGTGGGTGGGCGTCAACCGGCGCCGCAGCGCGGGCCGCACCAGGATGACCATCAGGACCGAAACAATCAAGAACACCGCCCCGTCGGCCAGGATCGGCCAATCCGTGAGCCAGGCGGTGGCCGAGGCGGCCAACGCACCGCCGCCCAGCATCAACAGGAACATATCGCCCGTCAGTGCCTCCGCACCGGCAAGCGCCAGTGCGAAGATTAGCCAGCTCAGCGCGATCGCCATGCCGTCAGAATACGCGTGATCCGCCTTTGCCGGACCAAACAACTACACTGCGAGATCATGTGGTGTCCGAGTGTTTCGCTGTCCGTGTGGGCTAACGCCTGGCTCGCGGGCAAGGCTGCGCCCGACGACGTGTTGGACGCGCTATCTCTTTGGGCGCCAAAGCAATCGGTCACCGCGTATGATGCCGTCGCCGCCGGCCACACCGGACTGCCGTGGCCCGACGTCCACGACGCCGGGACCGTCTCGTTGTTGCAGACGCTGCGCGCCGCGGTTGGCCGGATGACGCCACCTGGGGCTGCGGGTGCCCTGGGTCCGTTGCCGGGGACGATCAACGTGGTGTTGCCGGTTCCCGGCGACGTACGCGGCCTCGCCCCCGGCACACAGTTCGAGCGCGACGCGCTGGCCGTCGGCGAGGCGGTGATCATCACCCACCCCGACGATCGCACCGCCGTTGTCGGCCTGGTGCCCGAGTTCTCCTACGCCGATCTCGAGGAGGCCGGCGACGACGACCCGGGGGCACCGGAATTGTGTGCGCTGGCGTGGACGGTCTATTCACTGCCCGGCGCGCCGGTGTTCGAACACCACGAGCTGGGCGATGCCGAATACTCGCTGCGGTCGGCCGTGCGTTCGGCCGCCGATGCGCTCGGCGCCATCGGACTGGGATCGGCAAGCGACATCGACGATCCGCGAGGACTTGTCGAGCAGTTGCTGGAATCCGCACGGCAACACCGGATTCCCGATCACGCGCCCTCACGTGCAGTGCGGGTGCTGGAGAACGCCGCCCACGTCGACGCGATCGTCGCGGTCAGCGCCGGGCTCAGCCGGGCCGACTCGCCCGACCGTTCCACTGCGCACATCGCCGCCGGCCTGGAACCGCTGGGAACGCAATCCTCTTCGGAGGCTCGCATCGCCAGCGATGCGCTGCGACCGCTGACCACCGTAGTGCGTTCGGCACGGATGGCCGCGGTGAACGCGATCCTGCACTCGGCCTGGACCGACTAACCGCTTTCTCGCGCAACGCAATGCGGCGGACAGCACGCCGCGCCGTTAGTGCTGGCAAGGCAACCGGGTACGGGGTCAGGGCCACTCACCCGCTCGGGCGCGCGGTCGTACCGCAGTTCGTCGATCAGGTCCGCGGCCAGTTGCGCGAAACGCGGGTGGGCGTTGGGCGTCGACGCTCGCACCAGCGCGACGCCCGCCTCCTGCGCTTGTGATCTCAATTCTTCGTCGAGATCCCACACCACCTCGATGTGGTCGGCGACGAATCCGACGGGGCAGACGATGACGGCCTCGGTGCCGGCCTCCGCAAGCGCCGTCAGATGGTCGGCGACATCGGGTTCCAGCCACGGCACCTGCGGCGGGCCCGACCGCGACTGCCAGGCCAGGTCGTATTCGGCGTATCCAGCGGCAGCTGCCACAAGGCTTGCGGCATAGGCGACTTGGCGGCTGTACAGCCGTGGCCCCACCCGCTCGTCGGCGGCCACCGGAATCGAATGCGCGGTGAACACCAAACGGGCGCCGGCCTGTTGCTCGGCGGTGAGGGCGCCGGAGGCGGCACCGATGGTGTCGGCGAAGATCTGCACGAACCGCGGGTGATCGAAGTAGGGCCGCAGCTTGACCAACTCGGGCGCATCCGGCCCTGCGGCCCGACGGCCGCGGGCAATGTCTTCGACATACTGCGTGCAGCTGGAATAGCCGCTCCATGCTGACGTGGTGAACACTGCGGCACGACGAACACCGTTGTCACGCATGGCCGTAACCGTGTCTTCGACGTAGGGGGCCCAGTTGCGATTGCCGAAGTACACCGGCAGATCCAAACCGCGCTTGCCTAACTCGGCTTCCAGCTGCGCGATCAGCGCGCGGTTGATGGCGTTGATCGGCGAGACACCGCCGAAATGCAGGTAGTGCTCGGCGACGTCGGCTAGCCGTTCCGGTGGCACATTGCGGCCGCGGGTGACGTTCTCGAGGAACGGTCGCACCTGCTCCGGGCCCTCTGGTCCCCCGAAGGACAGCAGCAGGACGGCATCGAAATCCATTACCGGTTACAGCAATTGGGTGCTGGCGCCGCCGTCGGCGTAGATGATGGAGCCAGTGGTCGCGGGCAGCCATTCCGAAAGCAGCGCGCACACGGTCTTGGCGACCGGCGTGGGGTCCTTCATGTTCCAGCCGATCGGGGCGCGCTGGTCCCAGCCCTCCTCCAGGAGCTGCATCTGAGCGCCGGCCTCCTCGCCGAGTGCGCCACCGACAATTGCGCTCATCGCGAGTGTCCGGATCGGTCCGGCGGCAACGAGATTCGAGCGCACCCCGGACTTACCCGCCTCGCGCGCCACAAAACGGTTGACCGACTCCAGCGCGCTCTTGGCGACCGTCATCCAGTTGTAGGCCGGCATGGCCCGGGTCGGGTCGAAATCCATCCCGACGATGGAGCCGCCGGAATTCATAATCGGCAGCACCGCTTTGGCCAGCGAAGCGTACGAGTACGCCGAGATGTGGATGCCCTTGGACACGTCTTCGTAGGGCGCTTCGAAGAACGGGTTGATGCCCATTCCCGTCTGCGGCATGAAGCCGATCGAGTGCACAACACCGTCGAGCTTGTTGCCCTCGCCGATCTCGGCGCTGATCCGGTCCGCCAGGGACGCCAGGTGCTCCTCGTTCTGCACATCGAGTTCGATCAGGGGGGCCTTCTCCGGCAGTCGATCGGCGATGCGCTGAATCAGCCGCAACCGATCGAATCCGGTCAGCACCAACTGAGCCCCCGCTTCCTGGGCGACCTTGGCGATGTGAAACGCGATCGACGAGTCGGTGATGATCCCGGTGACCAGGATCCGCTTGCCTTCGAGTAGTTCTGCCATTTCCGTCCTTCGTCTCTCAGTGACCCATACCCATGCCACCGTCGACCGGGATCACCGCACCGGCGATGTAGCTCGCATCCTCGGACGCCAGGAAGCTGACCGCCCCGGCGACCTCCTCGGCAGTGCCGACCCGCTTGGCCGGGATGAATTCCAGCGCGCCCTCCTGGATCCGCTCATCGAGCGCGCGGGTCATCTCGGTGTCGATGTAGCCGGGGGCGACGACGTTCGCGGTGACGCCGGCTTTGGACAGCTCCCGGGAGATCGAGCGAGCCATGCCGATCAGACCGGCCTTGGCGGCCGCGTAGTTGGCCTGATTTCCGATACCCCAACTGCCGGACACCGACCCGATGAAGATGATCCGGCCGAATCGCTTCCGCTGCATACTGCGCGATGCGCGCTGGGCCACCCGGAACGCACCGGTGAGGTTGGCGTCGATGACCTTCTCGAACCGCTCCTCGGTCATCCGAATGAGGAACGCGTCCGCCGAGATACCGGCATTGGACACCAGCACCTCGACCGCACCCTGGTGCTCCTCGACCTCCTTGAAGGCGCGGTCGACGGCGTCGTTGTCGGTGACATCACAGACGACGCCGAACAGCCCCTCGGGCGCACCCGAACCGCGGTGCGTGACGGCGACCTTGTGGCCGTCGGCCGCCAGCCGCTGCGCGATCGCCAGACCGATCCCCCGATTTCCGCCCGTCACCAGGACCGAACGGGATACGAACGCGGGTTTGCCGCCGGCGGCGGCGAGCTCGGTGGCTGCTTCAGTCACTTGGCCAACTTATCGTCTCGGCGCGGCGGGGCTGCAATCTGCCCCTGACATGTCGGCCGACTGTCAGTGGTTGTCGGCACACTTCCGCCATGGCGGAGCCTTTTCTGGGCAGCGAAGCCCTGGCAGCGGGGTTGTTGACTCCCTACGAGCTGCGCAGCCGGCATGTCGCGCTACACAAAGATGTGTACGTGTCGCGCGATATAGAGCTGACCGCAGAATTGCGCGCCACAGCGCTGTGGCTGCGCTCGCGTCGCCGCGGCATCCTCGCCGGCTTTTCTGCGTCCGCGTTGCATGGCGCAAAGTGGATCGACCCGGCCTTACCAGCTGCGATCATCGACACAAACGCCCGCCGTGAGCCGCGAGTGCAAATCTGGGAAGACCGCATCGAGTCCGACGAAGTCTGTGTCGTCGACGGCATGCGCGTGACGACACCGGAGCGAACGGCACTCGATCTGGCCAGTCGTTTCCCGATGGACCCCGCAGTCACCGCGGTCGATGCCCTTATCCAGGCAACGGAATTGAAACTGACCGACGTGGACCAATTGGTCGAGCGCTATCGGGGTCGCCGTGGCATCAAAGCCGCTCGAGCCGCTCTCGGCCTCGTCGACGGCGGTGCGCAATCGCCCAAGGAAACCTGGCTGCGCGTGCTATTGATCCGGGCGGGATTTCCCAGGCCACAGACACAGATCGTCGTCCGCAACGAATGGGGTTGGCGTGAAGCGTATTTGGACATGGGCTGGGAAGACATCAAGGTGGCCGTCGAGTATGACGGTGATCAACATCGGTCCGACCGGCGGCAATACGTCAAGGACATTCGCCGCTTGGGGACGTTGGAGCGCATGGGGTGGATCATCATCCGCGTCATTGCCGAGGATCACCCTGACGACATCATCCGCCGCGTAGGCGAGGCACGCGCGTCGCGAGCCTAACCGCACTGCGAAAACCCGGGCCGAAAATCGCAGCCAGGTTAGATTCGCGAGAAAGGGAAGTCAGGTCGGCAGCCGTCGGTTGATCAGCAGGGCCGCCAGCGCTGCCAGCGCCAACACCAGCGCACCAAGCCGCAGCCAGCCCACGCTGGCGTCGCCTTTGATCGTCTCGTAGCCGATCTGCTGCTGCAACGACGAGTAGACGGCCTTGAGCTCCTGCAGTGTCGAAGCGTTGAACGAGTTTCCGCCGGAGAGCTGGGCGACCTTCCTGAGCGTCTCGTCGTCGACCGGCACCGGCTGGCGCTGGTCGTTGATCTCCACGAAGCCGTACGGGGTGCCGAACGAGATCGTGGAGATCGGCACGCCCTGGTCCTTGGCGGTGCGCGCGGCGGTGAAGGCGCCCTTGGGGTTGTCCGGGTTGGTCGGCATCGTCTCCTTGCCGTCGGAGAACAGCACGATGCGCGCGGGCGGCGGTGTGTCGCCGCCACCGATGACCGCGCCGACGGTGGCGATGGCCTGCAGCGCGGTGAAGATGCCCTCGCCGGTGGCGGTGCGGTCGGCGAACTGAAGCTTGTCCAGCGCGATCTTGGTCGCGTCCCGGTTGGTCGTCGGCGACACCAGCACCGTCGCGGTACCCGCGTAGGCGATCAGCCCGAGGTTGATTCCCGGGGTGAGCTCGTCGGCGAACTGCTTGGCCGCATCCTGCGCGGCCCCCATCCGGTTGGGTTCGACGTCTGTGGCACGCATCGACTGTGAGACGTCGATCACCAGCATCACCACCGCGCGGTTACGCGGAATCCGGACGTCGTTCGTCGGCCCGGCCATCGCGACGGTGAACAACACCAGCGAGGCCACCAGCAGGATCGCCGGCACATGCCGCCATTTTGCGGGCCGTTTGGGGGCCACGCTTTCCAGCAGCTCCATGTTGGCGAACCGCAGCATGCGTCGCTCGCGGGCCAACTGCATCACCACGTACAGCACGGCCAACCCGACAACGACGAGCAGGAAGAGGAAGAACCACGCGTGCGCGAACCCGGACAGCGACATCGCGCCGAGCAAAGGCATTGTCATAACAGACCCGTCTTGCTGTGCATGACCGCCTTAGGAAAAGCGCGAGTCACTGGCGCCCCGCCATAGCCCCGCGCCGGCGGGACTCCACGAAACGGACGATGTCGCCGATCCAGTCCCGGTCGGTGCGCAGCGTCAACACCGGTGCGCCACAACCACGAACCGTTCGGGCCACGTCGGCACGATGCGCCGCGGCGGCCTTGGCGAAATCGTCTCGCAGTTGCGCGTCGACGGTGAATTCGCGGGTCACGCCGGTTTCCGCGTCCTGCAGCACGACATCACCGATATCGGGCAGTTCGACATCGCGCGGATCGAGCACCTCGATGGCCAGCACCTCGTGGCGGGCCGCGATCGCACGCAGCGGGCGCATCCAGTTGATCGGGCCCAGGAAGTCACTGATGATCACGGCCATTCCGCGACGGCGTTCCGGCCGGCGCAACGCGTCGATGGCAACCGCCAGGTCACCGCGCACCCCCACCGGCGCCTTGGGCATCGTCGCGATCGTGCGCAACAGCGTCTGTTGGTGCTGACGTCCGGAGCGCGCCGGCACTCGGGTCATCGTGGCGCCGTTCGCAACCAGGGCACCGAGCCGGTTGCCGCCACCGCTGTTGAGGTAAGTGATGGCCGCCGCGGCGGCAACCGCCAGGTCCCGTTTCTCACAGAAGGCGGTGCCGAAGTCCAGGCTGGCCGACATGTCGACCACCAGCCAGGTCTCCAGTTCGCGGTCGGCGATCATCTGCCGGACGTGCGGGTGGGTGGTGCGTGCGGTGACTGCCCAGTCCATCCGGCGGACGTCGTCACCGGGTTGATAGAGGCGCGACTCCCCCGGCTCCGAGCCCGGCCCGGGGATCAGGCCGAGGTGGTCGCCGTGCAGGACACCGTCCAGCTTGCGTTTGACGGTCAGCTCGAGCGTGCGCAGCGCCGCCGACAATTTCGGGTCATCGATCTCGCCACGGAGCATCGACGGCGGATGGACGACCGCCGGCGTTTTGGAATCGGTCACCGACCGCTAGCCGCCGCGGCCTGCATCACCGGGGGCACCGAATGGCCTTGCTGGGGCACGGCATTCACCTGAGGCAGGGCAACCGTCTGCAGGACTCGGTTGATGACGATCTCCGGCGAGATCTCGTCGGCGAGCGCGTCATAGGTGAGCACCAACCGGTGCCGCAGCACGTCGGGAATGACCTCGACGACGTCCTGCGGGATCACGTAGTCGCGGCCCCGCACCAACGCCAGCGAACGCGCAGCGGCAATGATGCCGAGCGAGGCGCGCGGGGATGCGCCGAACGCGATCCAGCTCTTGACGTCGTTCATCCCGAGCTGCTCGGGTGTGCGGGTCGCGAAGACGACGCGCACCACATAGTCGACCAGCGCGTGGTGGACGAAGTTGTTGGCCGCGAGGTCCTGCAGCCGCACCAGGTCGCCGGTGTCCAGGATCTGCTTGGGCTGCGGCGGCTTGACGCCCATCCGGTAGATGATCTCGCGCTCTTCCTCGGGCGAGGGGTAACCGACGTTGATCTTGAACAGGAAGCGGTCGCGCTGGGCCTCGGGCAGCTGGTAGACACCCTCGTGCTCGATCGGGTTCTGCGTCGCCATCACCAGGAACGGGTTGGGCAGCGGGAATCTCTTGCCACCGATCGACACCTGACGCTCGGCCATGACCTCCAGCAGCGCCGACTGCACCTTGGCGGGCGCGCGGTTGATCTCGTCGGCGAGCAGGAAGTTGACCACCACCGGGCCGAGTTCGGTGTCGAACTCTTCCTTGCCCTGCCGGTAGATGCGGGTACCGATGATGTCGGTGGGCACCAGGTCGGGCGTGAACTGGATACGCGCGAACGTGCCGCCGACCACCTTGGCGAACGTCTCGACGGCCAGCGTCTTGGCCACGCCGGGGACACCTTCGAGCAGCACATGGCCCTTGGACAGCAGGCCGACCAGCATCCGCTCCACGAGCTGGTCCTGGCCGACGATGATCCGTTTGACCTCGAAGATCGCCCGTTCCAGGGTGTGCACTTCGGCAGCCAATCCGTCGGCGCCACCTGGCGCCGCATGGGCTCCGGGGCCAGACTGCCCGCCCGGACCCGAGTAACCGCTGGCGCCCGGGGGCGGCCCACCTGCTGCTGTCATTAACAACCCTCCACAGCTCAATCGGATACAACTGCCATCACGACGAATGTCGTGGGGCAGCGACGTGCCCTGGTCCAACTATTCCAGGCCCTTGGGATTCCGTCGACGCCGCGCTCCGCTGACGAGCAAATCAAACCCGCCAGGTCCGGCTGCGATCCCGACGGCACACCGGGGTCAGTACTCGATGATCCTAGTCAGGTACGGCGTCATACCGGGCTTGCGCACGGGACTCACGGTCACCTTTCCCGCACTTCCGGAGGCCTCCAGCATCTGGCCGTTGCCCAGATACATGGTGACGTGCTGGCCGCCGCCGGGGCCGTAAAAGATCAGGTCGCCGCGCCGGGCCTCGTTGGGAGGAATGTGGCGCCCGGCGTTGTACTGGTCACCGGAGAACCGCGGGATCAGCACGCCAACGCCGGCGAATCCGTACCGCATCAGGCCCGAGCAGTCGAAGCCGTTGATGTTTGCGCCGTCGCCGACACCCTTGCTGGGGCCGTCCAGTGAGCCACCACCCCACGAATACGGCACACCCATCTGGGAACCCATTCGGCGGATCACGTACTCGATGGCCTGACGGCCGTTCGCTCGCGGAATCTTGGCGCCCGGATTACTGGGCGTGGCAGCGGCGGCGGGTGGATCGCCGCCGAGGTTGATCCCGAGTCCGCTCAGAAATTGCTTGCCCAGGTCCATCGTGGTCTGGGTGGCCTGCGCGGTGGCCTGCAGCGAGGCGTTGGCCACGGCCAGCGGGTCACCGGGAGCGCCGGCACTGATCTGTGCGGGCAGCGTCGGATCCCAGCCGCCGGGGTCGGCGTTGGCCGGAGCGGCGACAGACAACATCAGCCCGGTCACCAGAGTGGTGATCCAGGCCAGGTTGATCAGGCGGAAACGCTTGTGCCGCATAGCTCCTCGTTAGTATTCGATGTAGCGGATCACGTAGGGGGTCATGCCGCTGGTGCGCACGGGCGCAATGCGCACCTTCAAACCGATGTCGGGGGCTTCGAGCATCTGGCCTTGACCGAGGTAGATCGTCACGTGCTGGCTGCCGCCCGGGCCGTAGAAGATGACGTCGCCGCGGCGCATCTGAGAGGACGGGATCTTGCGGCCCAGGCCGTACTGCGAACCCGAGTAGTGCGGCAGCTTGATGCCCACCCCGGCGAACGAGAACAAGACCAGGCCCGAGCAGTCGAAGCCGGTGATCCCGGCGCCGGAGTCGATTCCTTTACTTGGGCCGGCCGCGTTGCCACCACCCCAGGAGTAGGGCACGCCGATCTGCGACATGCCGCGGCGGATCACATATTCGGAGGCCTGCCGACCGTAGACCCGCGGAATACGTCCGCCGACCCCACCGGCGTTGGTGATCCCGGTGTCGTCTGGCTTGAGAATGCCGAGTTGCTGCAGGAAGCCCTTTCCCATGCTGGCGGTCACCTGCGTGGAGGTGGCCGAGATGCCCAGCACCTGGTTGATCACCGCGATCGGGTCACCCGGCACGTTCGCACTCGGCACCATCGGCAACGTGGGATCCCAACCGTCCCAGTGGCGGCCCCCGGACAAGGGTGTCCCGGCCGGCGCACCCGGATCCCACCGGTCACCCGACGCCGGCGCACCGCCACCGTTTCCGGTCGACCAATGCGCGGACGCGAGTTGGGCCTGCTGAAGTTTGGCCTGGGCCTCGTCGCGCTCGGCGGCCAGGCGCGTGATCTGCTCACGCTGTTCGGAGAACTTGCCCTTCGAGGTGGTGAGCGCGGCGACCGCGGCATCCTGGCTGGATTTCGCGTCGGCAGCGGCCTTTTCGGCCTTCTGCTTGGCCAGCCGCGCCGCGGACTCCTTGTTCACCTGCTCGGTGCGGGCCCGCTGCAGGTTGTCCATCACCGTCTGGGAACTGGCCGCCAGGGTCCTCGAGGCGGACTCGGTGGCGATGATGTCCTCAGGGCTGGTCGCGGTCAGATAGCTGCCCGACGGACCATTCATATAGGTGGCCGCCGCGAAAGTGTTGAAACGACTTTGGGCGGCAGCGATTGCCGCGTTGGCATCCTTGACCGACTGCTGGCTGACCTCGAGGTCGTGCTCCGCGGTCGTCACGTTGTCCCGTGCGGTCTCCACATCGACCAGGGCCTTGTTGACGGCCTCTTGCTCCGTCTGGATTTCGGCGCCCAGGTTTTCCAGACGCTGGTTGGCCTTGGCGACGTTCGCGATCAGCGCGCCGAGGGTGTCGGCGTTCGGATCACCTTGCGCCAGACCCGGTGTGGTGACGAGCAGGGCCACGCTCAGGACCGCTGGAATGACCGAACGAACCAGCCTGGCGACCGGTCGCGCAGCAGAGCCCCGGCGTGTGCGTGTCATTCGACTTAGCTCCCCTTGGGCTCAACGCGGACGGCGGCGCCAGACACAATTACCTCTATAAGCGCCAAAGACAACACGAGCATCATTTGCACCGTACGTCACACCGGTCGCCGGGGAAATGCTCGTCACAAATCGCAACCCTCTACGTGCGTTTAATGTGACCGAACGGTGACCTGCGCGATTTGCCGCGGACGGTCGTGAGTTCGCCCCGGCCGGACCGGCCGAGGCGGACATGCGTGGTTAGACGCCCTTGGCGGGCTCTGCTAGGTCAGCCTCATTGGCATCAGCCGAGGTTGCTGACCGCCTGCTGCGCAGCTGCAGGAACCGGGCGCCGACGGCCGCCGCGAGCACTCCGATAAGCAAGAAAATAGTCAGCCCGGTCCAGGGGAACTCGGGGCTTTCCAGCTCGTGCAAAAAGTGCTGCGCCGAGACCACCGGATTGCCCGTCTTGGCGATGTCTTCGCCGGCCTCGAGGGTGACGCGGGGGAAATGCGTGCTGTAGCTGCCGACGTAGTTCGGGCTCAGCGTCAGGACCGTGGCATCCGGGTAGTCGGCGCCGACCACGGTGGAGATATCGCGCAGCGGCGTGTCGTTCGGCGGATTGTGGTCGAGCAACACAATTTTGAGATTGATACCCGCGGCATGAGCGTGGTTGACCACATCGAGAAGAGCCGGCAGGGCGTCGGGCGGCGCGCTGACTCCGGAGGCGGCGACCTGAGCCTTGACCGCCGTCATGTCGACGTCTTGCGGAATGTAGGCGGGCAGCACCGGGTGCAAGAAGAAGGTGGTGTCCGGTAGTTGGACGAACGATCCTTGACCGGTCACTGTGTGCCTCCTCCCTCGCTGCTAAAGGCACCGTACGCGAACGGTCGGAAGAAGGGGTTTCAACCCGGCCTCGACCCGACAAGACTGAAAATTGGAGGGCCGCTTTCTTACAGGACAAGCGTACTGTTAAAGTTGGCAACGCACCGCCGACACGGCCCGTCGGCGGAAGAACTTAATCCCAGGGAGTTGATGTGACCAACAAAGATTCGGTGAACTCGTTCGGAGCCCGCGACACCCTGAAGGTCGGCGAGAAGAGTTACCAGATCTACCGCCTCGACGCCGTACCCAATACCGAGAAACTCCCCTACAGCCTCAAGGTGCTCGCCGAGAACTTGCTGCGCAATGAAGACGGCGCCAACATCACCAAGGACCACATCGAGGCGATCGCGAACTGGGATCCCAAGGCGGAACCCAGCATTGAGATCCAGTACACACCCGCCCGTGTCGTGATGCAGGACTTCACCGGTGTGCCGTGCATCGTCGACCTGGCCACCATGCGCGAGGCGATCGGCGATCTCGGCGGCAAGGCGGAGAAGGTCAACCCGCTGGCGCCGGCCGATCTGGTGATCGACCACTCGGTGATCGCCGACCTGTTCGGCACCGCCGACGCCTTCGAGCGCAACGTCGAGATCGAGTATCAGCGCAACGGTGAGCGCTACCAGTTCCTGCGCTGGGGACAGGGCGCCTTCGACGACTTCAAGGTGGTGCCGCCGGGCACCGGCATCGTGCATCAGGTCAACATCGAATACCTCGCGAGCGTGGTGATGGAGCGCGACGGGGTGGCCTACCCCGACACCTGCGTGGGCACCGACTCGCACACCACCATGGTCAACGGCCTCGGCGTGCTGGGTTGGGGCGTCGGCGGCATCGAGGCCGAGGCCGCGATGCTGGGCCAGCCGGTCTCGATGCTGATCCCGCGCGTCGTCGGCTTCAAGCTGAGCGGCGAGATCAAGCCCGGCGTCACCGCGACCGATGTCGTGCTGACCGTCACCGAGATGCTGCGTAAGCACGGCGTGGTCGGCAAGTTCGTCGAGTTCTACGGCAAGGGTGTGTCGGAAGTGCCGTTGGCCAACCGCGCCACGCTGGGCAACATGAGCCCCGAATTCGGTTCCACCGCAGCTATTTTCCCGATCGACGAGGAGACCATCTCCTACCTGAAGTTCACCGGCCGCACGGACGAGCAACTGGCACTTGTCGAGGCGTACGCCAAAGAACAGGGCATGTGGCACGACGCCGACCACGAGCCGGCGTTCTCCGAGTACCTCGAGCTCGACCTGTCCACCGTGGTGCCGTCGATCGCCGGACCGAAGCGTCCGCAGGACCGAATCGCCTTGTCGGAGGCCAAGTCCACTTTCCGTGAGCAAATTCTCAGCTACGTCGATGGCGACGCGGACGGCCAACAGGGCTACTCGAAACTGGACGAGGCAGTCGAGGAGACTTTCCCGGCCAGCGATCCGGGCGCGGTGACGAACGGACATGCTGACGACGTTCCCCAGGTACATTCGGCGGCCGCCCATGCCAAGGGTCGCCCCAGCAGCCCGGCGACGGTGCGCTCCGACGAGCGTGGCGAGTTCGTGCTCGACCACGGCGCGGTGGTGATCGCCGCGGTCACGTCGTGCACCAACACCTCCAACCCCGAGGTGATGCTGGGCGCAGCGCTGTTGGCCCGCAACGCCGTAGAGAAGGGCCTGGCGTCCAAGCCGTGGGTGAAGACCACGATGGCGCCCGGCTCCCAGGTCGTCAACGACTACTACAACAAGGCCGGCCTCTGGCCGTACCTGGAGAAGCTCGGCTTCTATCTGGTCGGCTACGGCTGCACCACCTGCATCGGCAACTCCGGCCCGCTGCCGGAAGAGATTTCGAAGGCCATCAACGACAACGACCTTTCGGTGACCGCCGTGCTGTCGGGCAACCGGAACTTCGAGGGCCGCATCAACCCGGATGTGAAGATGAACTACCTGGCTTCACCGCCGCTCGTCGTGGCCTACGCGCTGGCAGGGACCATGGACTTCGACTTCGAATCGCAGCCACTGGGCAAGGACAACGACGGCAACGACGTGTTCCTCAAGGACATCTGGCCATCGCAGAAGGACGTCTCCGACACCATCGCCTCGGCAATCAACTCCGAGATGTTCACCAAGAACTACGGCGATGTGTTCAAGGGCGACGAACGGTGGCGCAACCTGCCCACCCCGAGCGGCAATACCTTTGAGTGGGCCTCGGATTCGACGTACGTCCGCAAGCCCCCGTACTTCGAGGGCATGCCCGCCGAACCCGAGCCGGTCGCCGACATCACCGGCGCCCGGGTGCTGGCGCTGCTGGGTGACTCGGTGACCACCGACCACATCTCCCCCGCCAGCAGCATCAAGCCGGGCACCCCGGCCGCCCAGTACCTCGACGAGCACGGCGTGGACCGCAAGGACTACAACTCCTTTGGGTCGCGACGCGGCAACCACGAGGTGATGATCCGCGGCACCTTCGCCAACATCCGGCTGCGCAACATGCTGCTGGACGACGTCTCCGGCGGATACACGCGCGACTTCACCCAGGACGGCGCTCCGCAGGCCTTCATCTACGACGCGGCGCAAAACTATGCGGCAGAGAACATCCCGCTGGTAGTGCTGGGCGGTAAGGAGTACGGGTCGGGGTCTTCACGAGACTGGGCCGCCAAGGGAACCCGGTTGCTGGGCGTGCGGGCCGTGATCGCCGAGTCGTTCGAGCGCATCCACCGCTCCAACCTGATCGGCATGGGCGTGATTCCGTTGCAATTCCCCGAAGGCAAGACGGCGCAAGAGCTGGGACTCGACGGCACCGAGGTGTTCGACATCACCGGCATCGAGGCGCTCAACGACGGGAAGACGCCGAAGACGGTGCGCGTCAAGGCCAGCAAGGACGGTGGAAAGGACATCGAGTTCGACGCGGTGGTGCGCATCGACACTCCCGGTGAGGCTGACTATTACCGCAACGGCGGCATCCTGCAGTACGTGCTGCGCAACATGCTCAAGTCCGGCTAGTCGGGCCGGCCGTGCCCAAAGTCAGCGAGGACCATCTGGCGGCTCGCCGCCGCCAGATCCTTGACGGTGCTCGTCGATGCTTCGCCGAACACGGCTATGACCGAGCCACGGTTCGGCGACTGGAGCAGGCGATCGGGATGTCACGTGGTGCGATCTTCCACCACTTCCGGGACAAGGACGCGCTGTTTTTCGCGCTCGCGCACGAGGACGCCGAGCGGATGGCCGATGTCGCGTCCCGCGAGGGCCTCATCCAGGTGATGCGCGACATGCTCGCCGCGCCTGAGCAGTTCGACTGGTTGGCAACGAGGTTGGAGATCGCGCGGAAGCTGCGCAACGACCCGGCGTTCAGCCGTGGATGGTCGGAGCGCTCCGCGGAACTGGCGGCGGCGACACACGCTCGGCTGCAACGGCAGAAGGAAGCACACCGGGTGCGCGACGACGTACCCGGTGACGTGTTGCAGTGCTACCTGGAACTGGTCCTGGACGGATTGGTGGCCCGGCTGGCCTCCGGGGAAGATCCGCAGCGGCTGTCCGCGGTCCTCGATCTAGTCGAGAACTCGGTGCGCCGCAAGGATTCTGGGCCCACATAAACGGCACCGCGAAATGGCTCCCAGTGCCGTTCGTGGGCGCGGGCCCAAGGGGCCTAGTGGGGCCGAGACGTATGGTTGGGTCCACCCCGGCTGCGCATCGTGGTACCCGACTCGCGCAGCATGCTGTGAATCGACCCGTACGACCTGCCGGTGTTGGCGACGAGCTTGCGAATGCTCGCTCCGCTCTCGTAGGCATTGCGCAGCTCATCCAACAACTCGGCACGCATCTCTTTCGACTTTGGCACTGTCCCCTCCACGCTTGAAACACAAACCCAGGCCCCCAGAGTAAGAACTTGCCGTCATACGCGGGTTAATTTCGCCGAATTCGCGTGGGAGGACTTATAGAGAGCTCAGGCGAGCTCGATCAGATCCCGGTACTCCTCGGACCAATAATCCTCGGTGCCGTCGGGCAACAGCACCACACGTTGCGGGTCCAGCGCTTCGGCCGCCCCAGGGTCGTGCGTCACCAACACCACCGCGCCTTGATAGCTGCGCAGCGCGTCGAGCACCTGCTCGCGCGAGGCGGGATCGAGGTTGTTGGTCGGCTCGTCGAGCAGCAACACGTTCGCGGTGGATGCCACCAGGCCGGCCAGCGCCAGCCGCGTCTTCTCGCCTCCGGACAGGGTGCCTGCCGGTTGGTCGAGCTGCGCGCCGCTGAACATGAACGCTCCGAGCAGACCACGCAAGTCCTGCTCGCCCGAGGAAGGCGCGGCGTGCCGGGTGTTCTCCCACACGGTCGCGTCGTTGTCGATGGTGTCATGTTCCTGCGCGAAATAGCCCATCCGCAAACCGTGTCCGGGCTCGAGACCTCCGGTATCGGGCGTCTCGGTGCCGGCCAGCAGGCGGAGCAGCGTCGTCTTGCCGGCGCCGTTGAGCCCCAGCACCACCACCCGGGAGCCCCGGTCGATCGCCAGATCGACACCGGTGAACACTTCCAGCGACCCGTAGGACTTGCTCAGCCCCTTGGCCACCAGCGGGGTGCGCCCGCATGCGGCCGGGGTGGGGAACTTGATCCGAGCCACCTTGTCGGCGACCCGTTCGTCGTCGAGGGCGGCCATCATCCGATCGGCGCGCCGCAACATATTCTGCGCCGCAACGGCTTTGGTGGCCTTAGCCCCCAGCTTGGCGGCTTGTGAACGCAGCGCGGTGGCCTTGCGTTCGGCGTTCGCACGTTCCCGGCGGCGGCGCTGTTCGTCGGTGGCCCGGGCGTCGAGATACTTCTGCCACGTCATGTTGTAGACGTCGACCTCGCCGCGCACGGCGTCCAAAAACCACACCCGGTTGACGACGTCGGCGAGCAGTTCGACGTTGTGGCTGATGACCACCAGGCCGCCATTGTGGGACCGCAGGAAATCCCGCAGCCAGCCAAGCGAATCCGCGTCCAGGTGGTTGGTCGGTTCGTCGAGCAATAACGTGGTCGACGAACCCGCACCGGAATCGGAGGCGGCGAACAGGATTCGCGACAGCTCCACCCGGCGGCGCTGGCCGCCGGACAGGGTGCGCAGTTGCTGGGTCATGACCCGTTCCGGCAGGCCGAGACTCGCGCAGATCCGCCCGGCTTCGCTCTCGGCCCCGTAGCCACCCAACGCGACGAACCGCTCCTCCAGTTGGCCGTAACGACGGATGGCACGATCGCGCGCATCGTCGTCGGCGACCTCGGCCATCAACGCCTGCTGCTTCTCCAGATCGGTGAGCAGAACGTCCAATCCGCGGGCCGACAGCACCCGGTCACGGGCCAGCACGTCGAGATCGCCTTCTGTGGGATCCTGTGGCAAGTAACCGATTTCGCCGATGCGGGTGACCGATCCGGCATACGGTTCGCTCTCCCCCGCCAAGATGCGCAGGGTCGTGGTCTTGCCCGCGCCGTTACGCCCGACCAGCCCGATGCGATCACCGGGCTGAATCCGGAGATCGGGGCCGTCGGGTGAGAGCAGGATGCGCGCACCAGCGCGGACCTCAAGGTCCGTAGCCGTGATCACGATCGCTGCCCTCCATGCACATTATTTGTCGTCGGTGAACACCGCGGGCCGCCGTTCCGCGCGCGCGGCAACCGCTTCTTCGAAGTTGGCGGTGAGCAGACGGACGAATAGCTGTCCCAAGCCCTCGGCTTGCATATGCCCTTCCAGGCTACTGGCGTCCAGTCCACTCCAGAGTGTGCGCTTGGTCAACTCGACTCCGGGCCGGGAGAACGCGGCTATCCGCGCGGCGATCGCGTAGCAGGTGTCCAGGAGCTGGCCCTCGGGCACCTGACAGGACACCAGCCCGATGCGCTCGGCTTCCTCGGCGGTGACGTCGCGCCCGGTCAGCATGATCTCGAAGGCCCGCGACGCCCCGATGGCCCTGGGGAGTAGGTAGGACAGGCCCAGTTCGCTCGCGGTCAACCCATTGTTGATGCCCGCGGCCCGGAAATACGCGTTGGTGGAAGCCACCCGGATGTCGGCGGCCAGCGCCAGGCACAGTCCCCCGCCGATGGCGGCGCCGTTGACGGCGGCGATGACCGGCTGATGCAGGCGGCGTAGCAGCAGGATCACGTCGTCGAGCACCTGCATGGAGCGCAGCGCGTACGTCGGCCGGGTCAGCCCGTCCACATCCGGCACCGCGCCCGCGGACTTGTGATCAGCGCCGGAAGAAAACCCTCGACCCGCCCCGGTCAGCACGACGACTCGCACAGAGTTGTCGTAGGTGACCTCTTCCAGGGCCTCCTTCAGCGGCACCATGACGTCGAACGCCATGGAATTCATCCGCTCGGGCCGATTGAGGGTTATCAGCGCGACGCCGGGCCGCGGATGTTCAACGAGTACCAAACTCACCCGTGAACGGTATCGCGGACCGAAGCTAGCGACCTATTCGGCGGCGCGGCTCAGGCCTGGTCCGCTTGAGCCGCCTCGACATCGAAGTCCCTGATTTGCTGCACCAGATCCTCGAGAGCCGCCGGCGGCAGTGCCCCGGGCTGATTGAACAGCAGCTTGCCCTTCTTGAAGGCCATCAGCGTCGGAATGGACCGAATCTGGGCGGCGGTGGCCAGCTGTTGTTCGGCCTCGGTGTCGACCTTGGCGTGCACGATATCGGGGTGTTTCTCCGACGACGCCTGAAAAGTCGGCCCGAACTGGCGGCATGGCCCGCACCAGGAAGCCCAGAAGTCGACCAGCACGATGTCATTGTTTTCGATGGTCGCGTTGAACTGCTCCGCAGTGAGATCCTGTGTTGTCACATTTTGCCTAACGCCGCGTATTGCTCCGATGTTCCCGCGCGAATGTCGACCATTGGCGCAACCCCATATTGCTACCGCCAGCAGCGATTGGCCAGTGCGACGGCGTGCGCCGCCACGGCGACGGAGTAACGCGGGTCGATCTTCCCAATGAACAGTGAGGTTTTCGTTTGCGGACGACAACGGCCGCCGCCCGGAGGTTACGGTTGCGGAGGTTTTCCCCGCTCCGACAGACTTAGGGCTGATGATCCGTCGCCGAACGGACCAGCCGAGGGAGATGTCTTGGGCCACTACATCGCTAACGTCCGTGATCTCGAGTTCAACATCTTCGAAGTTCTTGATGTGGGCACGGTTCTCGGCACCGGGCAGTACAGCGAGCTCGATGCCGACACGGTGCGGACCATCTTGTCCGAGGCAGCCCGCCTGGCCGAAGGCCCCGTCGCCGAAACCTTTGCGTTCGCCGATCGCCACCCGCCGGTCTTCGATCCCGACGCGCACACCATCAGCGTGGCGCCCGAGTTGGCCAAGACGGTCCAAGCGATCAAGGACGCCGAGTGGTGGCGCCTCGGCCTGGCTGAAGACATCGGTGGCATGCCCGCACCGCCGCCGCTGGCGTGGGCGGTCAACGAAATGATCTTTTGCGCCAATCCGTCGGCGAGCTTCTTCTGCCTGGGTCCTTTTATGGCGCAAGCGCTTTACGCCGAGGGTGATGAGCAGCAGAAGCAGTGGGCTGCAGAGGGCGTCGAGCGCGGCTGGGCGGCCACCATGGTGCTCACCGAACCCGATGCGGGCTCCGACGTCGGCGCCGGCCGCAGCAAGGCCATCGAACAACCGGACGGCACCTGGCACATCGAGGGCGTCAAGCGGTTCATCTCCGGGGGTGACGTAGGCGACACCGCCGACAACGTTTGGCACCTCGTGCTGGCCCGCCCCGAGGGCGCCGGACCCGGCACCAAGGGGCTGAGCCTGTTCTACGTGCCCAACTACCTCTTCGACCCCGACACGTTCGAACTCGGACCGCGCAACGGGGTTTTCGTCACGGGACTGGAACACAAGATGGGCATCAAGTCGTCCCCGACCTGTGAGATGACGTTCGGCGCCACGGATGTCCCGGCCGTCGGCTATCTGGTCGGCGGCGTGCACAACGGGATCGCGCAGATGTTCACCGTGATCGAGCACGCGCGCATGACGATCGGCGTCAAGGCCGCCGGCACCCTTTCCACCGGCTACCTCAACGCACTGGCCTACGCCAAGGAGCGGGTGCAGGGTGCCGATCTGACCCAGATGACCCACAAGACCGCACCGCGGGTGACGATCATGCACCACCCGGATGTGCGCCGCAGCCTGATGACCCAGAAGGCTTACGCCGAGGGGCTGCGGGCGCTCTACATGTATGCCGCGGCGCATCAGGATGATGCTCTCGCGCAACACGTTTCGGGTGCGGACCACGAGATGGCGCACCGCGTCGACGATCTACTGCTGCCCATCGTCAAAGGGGTGAGCTCGGAGCGGGCGTACGAGGTCCTGACCGAGTCGTTGCAAACGCTGGGCGGTTCGGGCTTCCTGCAGGACTACCCGCTGGAGCAGTACATCCGCGATTCCAAGATCGACTCCCTGTACGAGGGCACCACCGCGATCCAGGCCCTGGACTTCTTCTTCCGCAAGATCGTCCGCGACCACGGCCAGGCGCTGCAGTTTGTGACCGCTCAGATCAGTCAGACCATCGACAACTGCGACGAGGCGCTGAAAGCGCAAGCGCTGGCGGTGCAAACCGCGCTCGACGAGGTCACGGCGATGACGGGCGCGCTGACCGGCTACCTGATGTCGGCCCCACAGCACCCCACGGAGATCTACAAGGTGGGGCTCGGGTCGGTGCGGTATCTGCTCGCGGTCGGCGACCTGCTCATCGGCTGGCGATTGCTGGTGCACGCCGGGACTGCGCACGCGGCACTAGCCGACAATCCCGCCGAGAAAGACGCGGCGTTCTATCGAGGCAAGATCGCGACGTCGGCGTTCTTCGCCAAGAACATGCTGCCGAGACTGACCGCGCTGCGCCACGTCCTCGAGTCCATCGACGACGATGTCATGCGCATCTCCCAAGACGCGTTCTGACTTGCGAATTGGGCGTTATGGCGTCACGGGCCTGTTGACGTCGTTGAACCTGACGATCACGTGCTCGAGCCGTTTGACGCGTTCGGCTTTGGCGCGCTTGGTGTAGATCTGGCGATCGGCCGGCGTGAGTTCCGCGTCGTCGCTGAATGCGCTGAGCAATGCCCGCGGATAGAGCTTCTCCATCAGGACGACGTTCATCTCGGCACACAGCACCAAGGTCGTCGACACCAGATACAGGAAAGCAAGCAAACCCAGCACCAACGCGAAAATACTGTTGGTGGCGCTGGCTGTCTTGACCGTGTGCTGGATGTAGCCGGCCCCGGACCACTGCAAGATCTGCCAAATAGATGCTGCCACAACAGCTCCCGGCAGCACCTGCCGATACGTCAGTTCGCGCGCGGTGGTCACGACAGTGGCCCCGATGACTGCCGAACCGAGAACCAACAGCAACAGCAAGCTGCGTCACAGCGGAGGTCGAACAACGAGCCGGCATTCGTCGCCAGGCCGGCGCAGCCGCCTAGACGGTGAAGCCGAGGGCGCGTAGCTGCTCGCGCCCGTCCTCGGTGATCTTGTCCGGGCCCCACGGCGGGTTCCACACCCAGTTGATCCGAATGTCGTTGACCAGACCGCTGCCGACCAGCGCGCTGCGCGACTGGTCTTCGATCACATCGGTCAGCGGGCAGGCCGCCGAGGTCAGCGTCATGTCGATCAGGGCGACGGTTCCTTCGTCACCCCGCTCGATGTTCAGGCCGTAGACCAGCCCCAGATCCACGACGTTGATCCCCAGCTCGGGGTCGACGACGTCGCGCATCGCCTCCTCGAGATCGAACAGTGTCTCGTCATCGGGTGCGGTGGTTTCGCTCATCGTTGGTCCTCCTCGAAAGCATGGCTGGCTTGGGCCACTGCGTCTTTGAAAGCCATCCACCCCAGCAGAGCACATTTCACCCGGGCCGGGTACTTGGCTACTCCGGCGAAGGCGATGCCGTCGCCCAGGACATCCTCGTCGCCCTCGACCGTTCCCCGCGACGACACCATTTCGGTGAACGCGGTAATGGTCTTCAGCGCCTCCCCCACGCCCTGGCCGATCACCTGCTGGGTGAGCACCGAGGTAGCCGCCTGGCTGATCGAACAGCCTTGTCCGTCATAGGAAACGTCGGTGACGGTCTCACCGTCGTCGGACAACGTCACCCGCAGCGTGATCTCGTCGCCACAGATCGGGTTTACGTGGTACACCTGCGCACCGAACGGCTCGCGTAGACCGCGGTGCTGCGGGTGCTTGTAGTGGTCGAGGATCACGTCCTGATACATCTGCTCCAGGCGCACGGCTCACGCTCCGCCGAAGAAGTCCACGGACCGGCGCACGCCGGCCACCAGCCGGTCGACCTCGTCGGCGGTGTTGTACACCGCGAACGACGCCCGCGCCGTGGCGGCCACACCGAATCGCCGGTGCAGCGGCAACGCGCAGTGATGCCCGACCCGCACCGCGACACCCTCGTCGTCGAGCACCTGCCCGACGTCGTGCGCGTGCACGCCGTCGACGACGAATGACGACCGGCGAGCCGCGGTTCTCCATCGACGTCGGCCCGATGATGCGAACGGCATCGATACCCGACAGGCCGTCGAGGGCCGCGGCCACCAGCTCGTGTTCGTGGGCTTGCACGGCGTCCATGCCGATGGCGCCGAGATAGCGTGCGGCCGCGGCCAAGCCGACCACCTGGGAGGTCATCGGAGTACCGGCCTCGAACCGCTGCGGCGGCGCGGCATATGTCGTGCCTTCCATCGTGACCGTCTCGATCATCGAACCGCCGGTGAGGAACGGCGGCAGCGCCTCGAGTAACTCGCGGCGTCCGTAGAGCACCCCGATTCCGTTGGGGCCCAGCATCTTGTGTCCGGAGAAGGCACCGAAGTCGACGTCGAGGGCGTGGAAGTCGACGCGCTCGTGCGGCACCGACTGGCAGGCGTCCAGCACGGTCAGCGCACCCACGGCCTTGGCCCGCGCCACCAGCTCGCCCACCGGCGCCACTGCGCCGGTGACATTCGAGTGATGGCTGAACGCAACGACTTTGACGCGCTCGTCGAGTTGCAGCGAGTCCAGGTCGATGTGCCCGTCGTCCGTCACGCCGTACCAGCGCAGCGTCGCCCCGGTCCGCCGGGCCAGCTCCTGCCACGGCACCAGGTTGGCGTGGTGCTCGAGCTCGGTGGTGACGATGACGTCGCCTGCACCGATGGCACCGTCGAATCGCTTGTCGCCCAGCACATATGACACCAGGTTCAGCGACTCGGTCGCGTTCTTGGTGAAAACCAGCTCGTCGGTGTCGGCACCGACGAACGCCGCGATGTCGGCCCTGCCCTGCTCGTAGGCGTCGGTGGCTTCTTCCATCAACTGGTGCGCACCGCGGTGCACGGCGCCGTTGGACGTCAACAGGAATTCCCGTTCGGCGTCGAGCACCTGCAGCGGGCGCTGCGACGTGGCACCGGAATCCAGGTACGCCAACTGCTTTCCGCCACGCATGACGCGTTTGAGGATCGGGAAGTCAGCACGGATTGCCGCGAGATCCAGTCGAGTCACGGAGGCCGACATCGTTACGCCCCCGTGGCAGCCGACTGTGCGAAACGCTCGTAGCCATGCTCTTCGAGTGCGTCGGCCAGTTCGGGGCCGCCGGCCTCGACGATGCGCCCACCGACGAACACGTGCACGAACTGCGGCCGGATGTAGCGCAGGATCCGGGTGTAGTGCGTGATCAACAGGACGCCGCCATGCTCTGTTTCGGCGTAGCGATTCACTCCCTCGCTGACCACCCGCAGCGCGTCGACGTCCAGCCCGGAGTCGGTCTCGTCGAGAATCGCGATCTTGGGCTTGAGCAGCGACAGCTGCAGGATCTCGTGGCGCTTCTTCTCGCCGCCCGAAAAGCCTTCGTTCACACTGCGTTCGGAGAACGCCGGATCGATCCCGAGATCGTCCATCGCGCCCTTGACTTCCTTGACCCAGTGCCGCAGCTTCGGCGCCTCACCGCGTACGGCCGCGGCCGCGGTGCGCAGGAAGTTCGACATCGACACCCCGGGCACCTCGATCGGGTACTGCATGGCGAGGAACAAGCCGGCGCGGGCACGCTCGTCGACGCTCATCGTCAGCACGTCCTGGCCGTCCAGCGTGATCGAGCCGGACGTCACCTCGTACTTCGGATGCCCGGCAATCGCATAGGACAGCGTGGACTTGCCGGACCCGTTCGGACCCATCAGCGCGTGCGTCTCCCCCGACTTCACCGTGAGATCGACACCCTTGAGAATCGGGATGGGGTCGGCCTCGTTGGTGCGCGCGACGCTGACGTGCAGATCCTTGATTTCGAGCGTGGTCATCAGTTCTTGATTCCTTCGGTTAACTCAAGTTCGTGTTCGATGGCCTCGGTGAGCCGTTCACGCACGGCGGGCACGGCGATCTTCTGGATGATCTCGGCGAAGAAGCCGCGCACGATCAGTCTGCGGGCCTGGTCTTCCGGGATGCCGCGAGCCTGCAGATAGAACACCTGCTCGTCGTCGAATCTTCCGGTGGCACTTGCGTGTCCGGCGCCGACGATCTCGCCCGTCTCGATCTCGAGGTTGGGCACCGAATCGGCGCGGGCGCCGTCGGTGAGCAACAGGTTGCGGTTGGTCTCGAAGGTGTCCGTGCCGGTGGCCTCTGCCCGGATCAGCACGTCGCCCACCCAGACGGTGTGTGCATCGGGGCGATTGGATTCCGGATCGGCTTGCAGCGCACCCTTGTACAACACATCCGAGCGGCAGTTGGGGTGCGCGTGGTCCACGAGCAACCGCGATTCGAAGTGCTGGCCGTCGTCGGCGAAGTAGGTGCCGAGCAGCTGCGCGTCGCCGCCGGGAGCGGTGAACCGCACCGTCGTCGACGTGCGAACCAAGTCGCCCCCGAGCGTCACGTTGACATGACCGAGCACCGAATCCTTGCCCAGCCGTGCGTGATGCGCACTGACGTGCACCATGTCGTCGGCCCAGTCGGCGATCCAGATCACCCCGAGGGCCGCCGAGTCGCCGACGATGATCTCGACGTTGTCGGCGTACGTCCCGCTGCCGCGCAGGTCGACGACGACGATGGCCCGTGCGAGTTCTTCCACGCGGATCTGCAGATGCCCGTAGGCGACCGCGCCCTCGCCGGGCCCGGTGACGACGATCTCGACGGGCTTGGCGACCTCGGTGTCCCGCGCCACCGTTACCACCGTCGCGGAGTTGAACGACGAGAATGCCTGGGCCGCAACACGATCAGCGGGAACGCCGCCCTGGCCCAGCCGCTCGTCGCCGCGGCGCACGATTTCGGTCTGCACGCCGGGCTGTTCGCCGACACTGATAGCAGCCTTGCCGTTGGCGACGGCCGAGCCATCGTGCAGGCCGCGCAACCGTCGCAGCGGGGTGAACCGCCAGATCTCGTCGCGGCCGTGCGGGACTTCGAAAGCGTCCACGTCGAACGACGCGAACAGCTCCCCCTTGTTCAGTGCGGAAAGTGCAGACCCTTCAACAGCGGTCATCCGACCGCGCCCTCCATCTGCAGCTCGATCAGCCGGTTGAGCTCCAGCGCGTACTCCATCGGCAGTTCCTTGGCGATCGGCTCGACGAAGCCGCGCACCACCATCGCCATCGCCTCGTCCTCGGTCATGCCGCGGCTCATCAGATAGAAGAGCTGGTCCTCGCTGACCTTGGACACGGTGGCCTCGTGACCCATCGTCACGTCATCCTCGCGGATGTCGACATATGGGTAGGTGTCGCTGCGACTGATCGTATCGACAAGCAGCGCATCGCATTTCACGCTGGAGCGCGACCCGTGGGCGCCCTTGTTGATCTGGACCAGACCACGATACGACGCACGGCCGCCGCCGCGCGCCACCGACTTGGAGACGATGTTGCTCGACGTGTTGGGTGCCAGGTGCAGCATCTTGGCGCCGGTGTCCTGATGCTGGCCCTCGCCGGCGAACGCCACCGACAGCACCTCACCCTTGGCGTATTCGCCGGTCATCCAGACCGCCGGGTACTTCATGGTCACCTTCGACCCGATGTTGCCGTCGACCCACTCCATGGTGGCGCCGGCTTCGGCGCGGGCCCGCTTGGTGACCAGGTTGTAGACGTTGTTCGACCAGTTCTGGATGGTCGTGTAACGGCAACGGCCACCGGGCTTCACGATGATCTCGACCACCGCGGAGTGCAGCGAGTCGCTCTTGTAGATCGGCGCGGTGCAGCCCTCGACGTAATGCACGTAGGCGCCCTCGTCGACAATGATCAGCGTCCGCTCGAACTGGCCCATGTTTTCGGTGTTGATCCGGAAGTAGGCCTGCAGCGGGATGTCGACGTGCACGCCCGGCGGCACGTAGATGAACGAACCGCCCGACCACACAGCGGTATTCAGTGCGGAGAACTTGTTGTCACCGGCCGGGATCACGGTGGCGAAGTACTGCTTGAAGATGTCCTCGTGCTCGCGCAGCGCCGTGTCGGTGTCCAGGAAAATGACGCCCTGCTTCTCCAGATCCTCACGGATGGAGTGGTAGACGACCTCGGACTCGTATTGGGCGGCCACACCGGAGACCAGCCGCTGCTTCTCGGCTTCCGGGATGCCCAGCTTGTCGTAGGTGTTCTTGATGTCCGCGGGCAGATCGTCCCAGGTCGCTGCCTGCTTTTCGCTGGAGCGCACGAAGTACTTGATGTTGTCGAAGTGAATGCCCTCGAGGTTGGAACCCCAGTTCGGCATCGGCTTCTTGCCGAAGGTGCGCAGTGCCTTGAGCCGGACGTTGAGCATCCACTCCGGCTCGTTCTTCTTCGCCGAGATGTCGCGGACGACCGCCTCGGACAGGCCACGCTGCGCGCTGGCGCCCGCGACGTCGGAGTCCGCCCAGCCGTAGCCGTACTTGCCCAGGGATGCAATCGCCTGCTCCTGGGTCAACGGCGCTGCGGGAACCGGCGGCTTGGTTGCCTCTGGTGTGAGTGTCATACGGACGCTCCTTTGGTGCTCGTACGGTGCTGGCGCGGGCTGGGCGCCGCTTGATGCTAGGTCTTGGTCGCCGCCGGGGTGAGCGGCACATGGGTGGTGCAGGCGCAGTCGCCGTTGACGATGGTCGCCAACCGCTGCACGTGGGTGCCGAGTACCTCGGCCATCGCCTCCCGCTCGGCTTCGCACAGCTCCGGGAATTCCTCGGCGACGTGCGATACCGGGCAGTGGTGCTGGCAGATCTGCACACCGTGCAGCGGCGGGCCGACCCGGGTCGTGGTGGCGACGTAGCCGGCCTTGGTCAGCGCGCCGGCCACCCGCTCAGCGGCCGCCTCGACGTCGGCGTCGTCGGCGCTGTCGGCGGGCGCCACGTCGGCCAGGATCGTGTCGATGCGGCGCCGGGCGAACGACTGCACCGCGCCCTGTCCGCCGATTTCGCGTAGTTGGCGCATCGCCGCGGCCGCCAGGTCGTCGTAGGCGTGGTCGAGCTTGGCCCGGCCGGCCGCCGTCAACCGGAAGCGCTTCGCCGGGCGCCCGCGTCCGGCCTGCTGCCATGCCGCGGCCGCCGCGGACTCCGCGTCGCCCGCTTCGATCAGCGCGTCGAGGTGACGCCGCACGCCGGCGGCCGCGAGGCCCAGCCGGTCACAGATCTCACTGACGGTGATCGACCCGGATTCCAGTAGCAGCCGCACGATTGCGCGGCGGGTGTGACCATCCGGCACGACAGCAGGGGCCGCCGCACCGATTTCAGGCGCGGAAACGGCTTCCTCAGCGGTCGGGATTTTCACAACACCAGTGTGACGCAATTCCGGAAATCGGTCTACCAAGGGTGCCCTGAGTCGCGGGTCGTGCCGATTGCGCGGCGAGCACCGGCCCTCACTTCTCGGCATGTCGCTACGCTGCACTGATGGCAGTGCGCCACCACACCCTGAGCTCGTCGATCGCCGCCTTGCACGGCGACGAGAAGCCCGTTGGCTCACCGCTGAATGAGACGGAACTCACCGCACTTCGGCGCACCCGCCTGTTCGGCGCCACCGGCACCGTCCTGATGGGGATCGGCGCACTGGGTGCCGGGGCCCGGCCCGTCGTCCAAGACCCCACGTTCGGCGTCCGGCTGTTGAACCTGCCGTCCCGGATCCAGACGGTGTCGTTGACCATGACCACCGTCGGGGCGGTCATGATGGCGCTCGCCTGGTTGATGCTGGGCCGATTCGCGATGGGCAAGCGGCAGATGTCGCGCGGCGAGCTGGATCGCACCCTGGTGTTGTGGATGCTGCCGCTGCTGATCGCGCCGCCGATGTACAGCAAGGACGTCTACTCCTACCTCGCGCAGAGCCAGATCTCGGTCGAAGGGCTCGACCCCTACAAGGTCGGTCCGGCCTCCGGGCTCGGCCTCGGCCATGTGTTCACCCTGTCGGTCCCCAGCGTGTGGCGCGAGACGCCGGCGCCCTACGGTCCGTTGTTCTTGTGGATCGGGCGCGGCATCTCGGCCGTGACCGGCGAGAACATCGTCGCCGCGGTGCTCTGCCACCGCTTGGTGGTGCTGGCGGGCGTGGCGATGATCGTGTGGGCCACCCCGCGGCTGGCCCGGCGCTGCGGTGTCGCCGAGGTCAGCGCGCTGTGGCTGGGCGCCGCAAACCCGCTGCTGCTCATGCATCTGGTCGCGGGCATCCACAACGAGGCGCTGATGCTCGGCTTGATGCTGATCGGCACCGAATTCGCGCTGCGCGGTATCGACTCGCCGCAGTTATGGCCCACGTCGTGGCGCCGCATCGGCCCCGACTGGGAGCCGCTGGGGATGCTGCTGGCCGGCTCCGTCCTGATCACGCTGTCCTCACAGGTGAAGCTGCCCTCACTGTTGGCGCTGGGATTCGTCACGATGGCGCTGGCCTATCGCTGCGGCGGCAACCTGCGGGCGCTGCTGCTGGCCGGTGGCGGGATGGGGACGCTCTCGCTGGCGGTCATGGCGGTGGTGGGCTGGATCAGCGGGCTCGGATTCGGCTGGGTATTCACGCTCGGCACCGCCAACGTCGTGCGCAGCTGGATGTCGCCGCCGACGCTGTTGGCCCTGGCCACCGGGCAGGTGGGGATTCTGCTGGGCCTGGGCGACCACACCACCGCCGTGCTGGCGCTGACCCGTTTCATCGGCGTGCTGATCATCATGGTGCTGGTCACTTGGCTGCTGTTCGCCGTGTTCCGCGGCCGGCTGCACCCGATCGGTGGTCTCGGCGTCGCTCTGGGCATCTGCGTGCTGCTGTTTCCCGTCGTGCAGCCCTGGTACCTGCTGTGGGCGATCATTCCGCTGGCCTGCTGGGCGACCCGCACCGGCTTCCGCGAAACGGTCATCGTGATCACGCTCGTCGTCGGCATCTTCGGTCCGACGGCCAACGGCGACCGCTTCGCGCTGTTCCAGATCCTGGATGCCACCCTGGCCAGCGCCGCCGTGATGGCCGTGCTGGTCGCACTGACCTACACCCGGCTGCCCTGGCGACCGCTGCAGTCCGCGAACGGCGAAGCGAACGGCACCGCGACCACCGACGCGGCGCCCGCGACCGCGGAGACCCGACGGCCGACGTCGGCACCCGACGCCTACGCTGACTCGACGTGAGTTCGGGCCCCCTAAACCCCCAAGCCCCCGAAACAGTGGTGCGGCTGCGCGGGGTGAGCAAGCGGTACGGGTCAACGACGGCTGTCTGCAATCTCGATCTGGAAGTGCACGCCGCCGAGGTGCTGGCCCTGTTGGGCCCCAACGGCGCGGGCAAGACGACGACGGTCGAGATGTGCGAGGGCTTCGTGCGCCCGGACGCCGGCACGATCGAGGTGCTCGGGCTGGACCCGGTCACCGACAATGCCCGGCTGCGCGCGCGCATCGGGGTGATGTTGCAGGGCGGCGGCGGCTATCCCGCGGCCCGCGCCGGCGAGATGCTCGAACTGGTCGCCGCCTACGCCGCCGACCCGCTGGACCCGCAATGGCTGTTGGCCACCCTGGGCCTGACCGATGCCGCCCGCACCACCTACCGTCGGCTTTCCGGCGGGCAACAGCAACGGCTGGCGCTGGCCTGCGCGCTGGTCGGGCGCCCCGAACTGGTGTTCCTCGACGAGCCGACTGCAGGCATGGATGCGCATGCCCGGCTGCTGGTGTGGGAGCTGATCGACGCGCTGCGCCGCGACGGGGTGACGGTGGTGCTCACCACCCACCAGCTCAAGGAGGCCGAGGAGCTCGCCGACCGGCTGGTCATCATCGACCACGGCGCGACGGTGGCCGCGGGCACACCGAGCGAACTGATGCGTTCCGGCGCCAAGGATCAGGTGCGGTTCACCGCGCCACCGCGACTTGACTTGTCGCTCTTGGCTGCTGCGCTGCCGGAGGGCTACAAGGCCACCGAGGTGACCCCGGGCGAGTACCTGGTCGAGGGGCCGGTCGACCCACAGGTGCTGGCGACCGTGACGGCGTGGTGCGCCCAGATCGACGTGCTGGCTACCGATATGCGCGTCGAGCAGCGCAGTCTCGAGGATCTGTTCCTGGATCTCACCGGCAGGAAGTTGCGACCGTGACCGACACCAACACCCCGCTGTTTCCCCCGGGCACCTTCGCCCCGGACCCGCGTCCCAACGCGGTGCCGAAAATGCTTGCCGCGCAGTTCGGCTTGGAGTTGAAACTGTTGCTGCGCAACGGCGAACAACTGCTGCTGACCATGTTCATCCCGATCACCCTGCTGGTCGGGCTCACCCTGTTGCCGTTCGGCTCGTTCGGCCAGAACCGCGCCGCGACGTTCGTCCCGGTCATCATGGCCCTGGCGGTTATCTCGACCGCGTTCACCGGGCAGGCGATCGCGATCGCATTCGACCGGCGCTACGGCGCGCTCAAAAGGCTTGGGGCCACGCCACTTCCGGTCTGGGGGATCATCGCCGGCAAGTCACTGGCCGTGATCACCGTGGTGTTCTTGCAGGCAATCATCTTGGGCGGCATTGGTTTTGCGCTGGGCTGGCGACCTGCTCCGGCGGCCCTTGCGCTGGGCGCTGCGGTCATCGCGCTGGGCACCGCCGGCTTCACAGCGCTCGGCCTGCTCCTCGGCGGCACGCTGCGCGCCGAGATCGTGCTCGCGGTCGCCAACTTGATGTGGTTCGTCTTCGCGGGGCTGGGCGCCCTGACGGTCGAGACGAACATGATCCCGACGGCGGTCAAGTGGGCGGCCCGGCTCACCCCGTCCGGCGCGCTCACCGAGGCGCTGTCGCAGGCGATGACGCTGTCGGTCGACTGGTTCGGCGTCGTCGTGCTGGCGGTGTGGGGTGTGGTGGCCGCGCTGGGCGCGCTGCGCTGGTTCCGCTTCACCTGACGGTCCCGTACTACAGGCCGTAGTTTTCGTTGGCCTACGATCGGGCGGTGGTAAGACGAGTGCTGTTGCGGTTGGTGGACCTGCTCCCCGACCCCAGCCTGCGCGTCCAGCGGATCATCGCCGCGACCGTGATTCTGTCGCAGGGCGGTATCGCCGTCACGGGCTCGATCGTGCGCGTCACCGCGTCGGGTCTGGGTTGCCCGACCTGGCCGCAGTGTTTCCCGGGCAGTTTCGTCCCGGTCGCCGTCGCCGAAGTGCCGCGGGTCCACCAGGCCGTCGAATTCGGCAACCGGATGTTCAGCCTCGCCGTGGTGGTCACCGCCGCGCTGGCCGTGCTGGCGGTGTACCGGGCCCGCCGGCGGGCCGAGGTACTGACCTACGCGTGGCTGATGCCGGTGTCGACGGTGGTGCAGGCGGTGATCGGTGGCATCACGGTGCGCACCGGGCTGTTGTGGTGGACGGTGGCGATTCACCTGCTGGTGTCGATGACGATGGTGTGGCTGTCGGTGCTGCTGTACGTCAAGGTCGGCGAGCCGGATGACGGAGTGGTTCAGCAGCGGGTGGCCACGCCGCTGCGGCTGCTCACCGCGCTGACCGGAATGAACCTGGCCCTGGTGCTGGTCACCGGCACGCTGGTGACCGCCGCCGGCCCGCACGCGGGCGACCGCAGCCCGAGTCGCACGGTGCCGCGGCTGAAGGTCGAGATCACCACGCTGGTGCACATGCATTCGTCGTTGCTGGTCGCCTATCTCGCGCTGTTGGTCGGGCTGGGCTTCGGGCTGCTGGCCGTCGGCGCGACGCGGGCGATCATGCTGCGGCTGGGCGTACTGCTGGCCCTGGTGTGCGCGCAAGCCGCGGTCGGCACCACGCAGTACTTCACGGGCGTTCCCGCGGCCCTGGTCGCCGTCCACGTCGCCGGTGCCGCGGCCTGCACCGCCGCGACCGCTGCGCTATGGGCGTCGATGCGAGAACGGGCCAAGCCCGAGCCGCTCGCAGGCTGACTCCACGGCCAGCGCGAACTCGCGCTGAGCCAAGTCGCGAGCGCCGGCGTCCAGCCGCCGCCAGCCCAGCGACGGGTCGACCAGCTGTAGCTCCAGCAACTCCGAACCACTCAAATGTGCTCGCGCGTAAAGTAATTCGCTTACCCCGATCCTCAGTTCGTCAGCCGCCGCGGCCAGCGCCGCGGCGCCGATGTCCCAGAGTTCGAAGTCGGGCTCGGCGGGAAACGCGTGCGAGGGCGTGCCGGCAAGAAAGACCAGCACCGTGTCGGGACCCGACGCCGGCTGCACCAGCACGCTGTGCCCGGCGGCGTGCAATTCAGCGGCACACGTGGCGGCCGCAGACCGATCGGGGCACCGGCGAGTGCCGGTGCCGATGGCCGGACCGATGAACACCTGACCCGAACCCGGCAACCGAACCCGTTCGTCCGGCGCGAAAATCTGCCCCGACACCGTCGGCACTCCGCGAGCCGCCAGATCGCGCAGATAACGCCGGTCGACATTCCAGGTGACAACGTTCGCTGTATTCAGCAGTTTCTTGACGCGTGTGGTCCAGGCCAGGAACTCCTCCAGCCGCCCGGCGTAGTCGTGCGTGGCACGCAGGATCACTAGATCCGCGTCGCAAGTATCGGGGTTATCCCAGGACAACCAGCGCGCATGCAGACCGCGCTGCCGCAGCGCCGCGACCAAACCCGCGTCGTCGCGGTCGCCGGTGGGGTGCTGTGGACATCCGGCCAGCACGATGCGGGGATGGAAGACGTCCGGCCGGGCAAGCTTCATGCCCGGGCATGATAGCCACATGCATGCAATCGAAGTCAGTGAAACCGGCGGCCCCGAGGTGCTGCGCTACGTCGACACGCCACAACCCACGCCGGGCCGAGGCGAGCTGCTGATCGAAACCGAGGCCGTCGGCGTCAACTTCATTGATACCTATTTCCGCTCCGGGCAATATCCGCGCGAGGTGCCATTCGTCCTCGGGTCCGAGGTGTGCGGCACCGTCGCAGCCCTGGGCGAGGGAGCCGACGAACAGTTCGTCGTCGGCGACCGCGTGGTGTCCGCGGCGGCGTCCGGCGCTTACGCCGAATTTGCCACTGCACCAGCATATTTGACCGCAAAGGTGCCGGACGGTGTCAGCTCCGAGGTGGCGGCCTCGGTGCTACTGAAGGGCCTGACCGCGCACTACTTGCTCAAGTCGGTGTACCCGGTGCAGGCCGGTGACGCGGTGCTGGTGCACGCCGGCGCCGGCGGAGTCGGGCTGATCCTGACCCAGTGGGCACACCTGCTCGGCGCCCGGGTCATCACCACCGTCTCGACTCCCGCGAAGGCCAAGTTGTCCAAGAAGGCCGGCGCCGACGAGGTGCTGTCCTACCCCGACGACGCCGCGCAGTTCGGCCGGCAGATTCGCGAGCTCACCGGCGGTGTCGGCGTGGCGGCGGTGTACGACGGCGTTGGCGCCACCACGTTCGACGCCAGCCTGGCCAGCCTGGCCGTCCGCGGGACTCTGGCACTGTTCGGCGCCGCCAGCGGACCCGTGCCGCCGGTGGATCCGCAGCGGCTCAATGCCGCGGGCTCGGTGTTCCTGACCCGCCCGGCGCTGGTCCACTTCATGCGCACGGGCCAAGAATTCAGCTGGCGCGCCGACGAATTGTTCGACGCGGTTGCCGGCGGAACGATCAACATCGAAGTCGGGGGGCGCTATCCGCTGGCCGAAGCGACCCGGGCGCATCAGGATCTGCAGGGCCGCAAGACCGCCGGCTCTATTGTGCTTCTGCCATAAGTGATTTCAAGCCCTGTTACGCCTTCGGGCAGACGTGATTGCCGGTCGGCGGCAAGGGTTGCCCCGGGCACCAGTGGCATGGCCCCTGGGGGTGGTCGTTGGGACAGCCGGGCCAGGCATCCAGCGGTACGGGCCCGCGTTGAGCCTGGGCGATGGCCACGGTCAGGCCGAAATCGGACAACACCAGACCACCCGAGAGCAGCGCCGCGGCAATCGACTTCTTGACGATGCGCCTGTGTGCCATGGCTTCGCGCCCTTTTTCTGCACGGTTTTGACGGTCAGCTGTCGAGATGCAGCGAAGATTGACAAGCGGCGCCCTGTTGTTTAACTAAGCTAGCTGTCGGGTCGCGAAGGCGTCGGGGATACGGCCTCCTCCGCCTCCGCGACGGCCGCCGCTTCGGCCACCTGCGTCGCGTGCTCCCTGCGATCGCGGATCGCGGGCACGTCGACCTCCAACCGGCGATGATCCTTGGGGTCGAAGCGCACGGGGACGATGTCGCCGGGCCGTGGCAAGCGCAGGACGCCGACCTCGACCACCCGGTCGACGGTCACGTCTGTGCCGTCGTCGAAGCGCATGTGCAGCGTCACAAGCGACGCATAGCTCCCCTTGCCCGTGTTCTGGCTGAGCCGCTTCACGTGGCGCACAACTCCCTGGCCCTGGGTGCCGCCACGCAAGAGCTTCCGATGCCCCGGGCGCATCTCCCGCCAAAGCATGGGCCCGACCGTACACGAACTGGGCGGCCGCTCGCACGAATCATCACGAATTGAGAGGGTCGTCCTATGCAGGCTGAGCTGTGATGGCCGGGCTGTTCAAGCTGCGGCGGCTGAACAAGAACGGGCGGCAGGCCCAGGCCGAGGTGCTTGAGGGGCGCATGCGCTCGGTCCATGGCGACCCGGTCTCGCCGACCTACGAGAGCTGGGACGTGAAGCTGCGGGTGATGCCGGAGGGGGAGGCGCCGTTCGAGGCCTCCACGAAGATGCCCTTCCCGTCCGTGTACGGGAGCCCGTCCGTCGGGATGGTGTTCCCGGTCGTCTTCGACTCGGACGACCATGAGCAGGTGACCTACGACCCGGAGAAGGCGAGCTCGCGCGCAGCACGAAGTGCGGGCCGAGGCTCGGACGCTGAAGCTGCGGGCGAGCGTGGGGCCAGCGAGCGCGTCGCGCGACGCGGCGGCGTTCCGCGAGGCGATGCGGGCCCGGGGCAAGGCGAGGCGGCGGACCCGTGGTCATCAACCTCCAGGGCGGTATGCCGCCCGCGGGCGCGCCCGGTGCGGTCGAGCAGCTCTCCAAGCTCCCCGAAGCAGTTGTGCGTTATCCAACAGCTCATTTGGCGATCTACGGGAGGCGGGGCGCTACGGGGACGCAAGTGGTTGACACACCGCTGGCCTCACTTCAGAGCGCAGAAGAAAACATTTGCTCCTGCGCCATCTTCTTCACCAGAAAGGGCTTCCCTGCCCGGGCTACGTTGAAGTCGTAAACCCAGGCAGGGTAAGGCCTTCCCCCATCCAACCCAGCCGACACGCTTACTGCAGGACTACGGGAACAACCCGCACGGGAGGCCGAAGCACGGCGGGGGCACCGCTGGAGGAGTATCTCCGTCCCAAATACTGCGATCGGGGCCGCCAACATTGCCCTGTCCCCAGGCGACAACCCACCAGGTGTGGCAGACACTCCAGTCCCAATCTACGTTGGCCCCCGGGGAGCCCGGGCCGCCGCGCGGCCCGGGCGAGCCGGCGACCCTGGGTTGCCCTGGGCACCAGGTGTATGGGCCGTTCGGCAGGGCCTGGGCGGTGCCTGCAGCCAGCCCCAAACCGGCGACCGCCACGCCGCCCGACAGCAGCGCCCCGGCAATGATCCGCTTCAGGTTGTGGGTGGTGTTCATGCTGTGTTTCCTCCGTTCATGCGCCGCCTCGCGTGGCGTCGTCGTCGCAAGTACACCTGGGCCGGTTCGCTACCGATCCCAACAACACAGCTCGTTGCTAACACCACGATTCCTGGTCTTGTAGACCTCGCATTCTTCCCCCGCGTGAGCAGGGAAGACTCATAAATCGAGATTCGATGGCGCCTCGCCATTACCCCCCTGCCACCTCTCATGCGCGACGTCTGCATCGAGGCTCCCCAGCCAATCCTCAACTGCTCTAACAATTGCGGCGCGTTTAGGACGTTGTGTGCCCTCGAAAAGGAAGTCGACTCCCACGCGAAAACTGGAGCTCTTCCCACCGTCGATACACCCGAGCGCCCATGCGGCGCCGTCGAAGTCGGTCCACTTGTCTTCGTCGAGCATGACCGCGCATTCCACCATGGTCTCAACCGAATCGCGCACGACCAAGAAGTCTGGATTCTTAGTCGTACCAGGCATACTCGGATGGACGGTGATCTCAAAGCCGAGGCGTCGAAAGAGGCTGTAGGTGTATAGCTCCCACCAAGCCCCAATGTGTTGACTTCTCGCATCGTTTCGGAAGCGGCACCGCAAGTCGCCGCTCTCATCCGGGTAATCGACGTATCAATCTTCGAGGACACTGCGCGACATCGCCCTCGGCACGATTGAGGAACTGGAAGTCACTCTCAACTGACGAGCGCGTTGACCAGTTGTTGACGCTTCGCACAAAGATGCGCTCTTGGTACTTGTGCAACGCAGATTGACAAGCGGCGACGACACGCCGAAGTTTTGTCAAAGTAGCCCGACGATTCTGGTTAATCTTCACTGCATCTCGACATCAGCATTGAGCTGCGCCCTTTGCGCCGCATGGGGATTGGCTATGCGGAGCGGCAAGTACATAAGCGGCGGTACGCTACCGATCCCAACAAACGCCTCACGGGCGCCACACTGGCCTCACGCGGAGTAGGACCCGCCAGAAGTGGCGGATGGGATTCACGCCGGAAGGCGGATCAGAGCAGCGTCGGTAACGCGATCACCGAGTCGACCGCCAGCGCGCAGAACACCACCGCGAGATAGTTGTTCGACTGCAGGAACAGCCGCAGCGGCTTGACCGGCTCCCCGGCGCGGACCCCGGCGTACAGCTGGTGGGCCATCGCCAGGAACCAGACCCCGGCCAACAGGGCGACCGCCGTGTACAGCCAGCCGGCGGCCAGCGCCAGCACCATGGTCGCCAGCACGGTCAGCCAGGTGTAGATCAGGATCTGTTTGGTGACCTGACGCTCGGTCGCCACGGCGGGCAGCATCGGGACGCCGGCCGCTTTGTAGTCGTCCTTGTACCGCATCGCCAGCGCCCAGGTATGCGGGGGCGTCCAGAAGAAGATGATCGCGAACATCGCCAATGCCGGCCAGCCGATGGTGCCGGTGACGGCCGACCAGCCGATCATCACCGGCATGCAGCCGGCCGCGCCGCCCCAGACGACGTTTTGCGAGGTGCGGCGTTTGAGCAGCAGCGTGTAGACGAACACGTAGAACGCGATGGTGGCGATGGCGAGCAGCCCCGACAGCAGGTTCGTCGTGCGCCAGAGCCAGAAGAACGAGCCCACGGTGAGTACCAGCCCCAGCACCAGGGCGTTTCGCGTCGGGACCGCGGCCCGGGCCAACGGCCGGCGCGCGGTCCGTTTCATCAGCTTGTCGATGTCGGCGTCGGCCACACAGTTGAGCGTGTTGGCCCCGCCGGCCGCCAGCATCCCGCCGATCAGCGTGTTGAGGATCAGCAGCGGCTCCACGTGGCCGCGGTTAGCCAGCAGCATCGCGGGTATCGCCGTCACCAGCAGCAGTTCAATGACCCGCGGCTTCGTCAGCGCCAGGTAAGCCAGCACCGAGCCACGTATTCGGCTCGGCGCGACGCGCCCGCGAACGCTCACGCAATAACTCCTTGGGGTCGCAGCAGGGCGCAGCATCTACTACGCACGATGGTAGACCGGGTTGGGGCCGCGACCCGCCTCCAGGGTCTATTCACACAGAATTTCCCGACGGCGGCACTGATCGCAAGTTCGGAGACGCCCGGATGTCATGTCCGCTACAGGCGCCCAGGAATACCCGCAATCCCGCACTGCAAACGCTGGCACTCCCGCACTAGGGTGAGGATTGATCTGCTCGATGACCCAAGGATGAGTCTGTGACCACTCTCGAAGAGATCTCTACGCTGACCCGACCGCACCACCCCGACGACTGGACCGAGATCGACTCGGTCGCCGTCGACACGGTGCGGGTACTGGCCGCCGATGCCGTGCAAAAGGTCGGCAATGGCCACCCCGGGACCGCGATGAGCCTGGCGCCGCTGGCTTACACCCTGTTCCAGCGCGCCATGACCCACGACCCCAGCGACCCGCACTGGTTGGGCCGCGACCGCTTCGTCCTCTCGGCCGGGCACAGCAGCCTGACCCTGTACCTGCAGCTCTACCTGGGCGGGTTCGGCCTCGAACTGTCCGACATCGAGTCGCTGCGCACCTGGGGCTCCAAGACTCCGGGGCATCCGGAGTTCCGGCACACCAAGGGTGTTGAGATCACCACGGGTCCGCTGGGCCAGGGCCTCGCGTCCTCGGTCGGGATGGCGATGGCGGCGCGGTATGAGCGCGGCCTTTTCGACCCGGACGCGGCCCCGGGCGAAAGCCCGTTTGATCACCACATCTACGTGATCGCCTCCGACGGGGACATCGAGGAGGGCGTGACCTCCGAGGCGTCCTCGCTGGCGGCCGTCCAGCAACTGGGCAACCTGATCGTGTTCTACGACCACAACCAGATCTCGATCGAGGACGACACCGACATCGCGCTGTGCGAGGACACCGCCGCGCGCTACCGCGCCTACGGCTGGCATGTGCAAGACGTGGAAGGCGGCGAGAACGTCGTCGGCATCGAGGAGGCCATCGCCAACGCGAAGGCCGTCACCGATCGCCCGTCGTTCATCTCGCTGCGCACCATCATCGGCTACCCCGCGCCGAAGTTGATGAACACCGGCAAGGCGCACGGCTCGGCCCTGGGCGACGAAGAGGTGGCGGCCACCAAGAAGATTCTCGGCTTCGACCCCGATAAGACCTTCGAGGTCCGCGACGACGTCATCGCCCACACCCGCAAGCTGGTGGATCGGGGCAAGGAGGCGCACGAGAAGTGGCAAGCCGAGTTCGACGCCTGGGCCCAGCGCGAACCGGAGCACAAGGTGCTGCTGGACCGGTTGACCGCGCAGGAATTGCCCGACGGCTGGGACGCCGACATTCCGCACTGGGAACCCGGATCCAAAGAGCTGGCCACCCGGGCGGCGTCCGGCAAGGTACTGTCCGCGGTGGGACCGAGACTGCCCGAGTTGTGGGGCGGCTCGGCCGACCTGGCGGGCAGCAACAACACCACCATGGATGGCGTCAAATCGTTTGGGCCGCCGTCGATTTCGACGAAGGACTACACCGCCGACTGGTACGGCCGCACCCTGCACTTCGGTGTTCGCGAACACGCGATGGGCGCCATCTTGTCCGGCATCGTGCTGCACGGGCCCACCCGCGCCTACGGCGGCACCTTCCTGCAGTTCTCGGACTACATGCGCGGAGCGGTGCGGCTGGCCTCGCTGATGGACATCGACACCATCTACGTGTGGACACACGATTCCATCGGTTTGGGCGAGGACGGCCCGACGCACCAACCGATCGAGCACCTGGCGGCGTTGCGGGCCATCCCGAAGCTGTCGGTGGTGCGCCCGGGGGATGCCAACGAAACCGCCTACGCCTGGCGCACGATCCTGGCGCGCGGCAACGGCAGCGGCCCGGTCGGATTGATCTTGACCCGCCAGGGTGTGCCGGTGCTCGAGGGCACGAATATCGAAGGCGTGGCCCGCGGTGGCTACGTGCTGGGTGACGAAGGCGACGACGAACCCGACGTCGTCCTGATCGCCACCGGGTCCGAGGTCCAGCTCGCGGTGGAAGCCGCAAAACTGTTGGCGGATAAGGACATTATCGCGCGGGTCGTGTCGATGCCGTGTGTCGAGTGGTTCGAGTCGCAGCCGGCCGAGTACCGCGACAGCGTGCTGCCGCCGTCGGTGTCGGCCCGGGTGGCCGTCGAGGCGGGCATCGCGCAACCGTGGCACAAACTGGTCGGCGACACCGGCAAGATCGTCTCGATCGAGCACTACGGCGAATCCGCCGACGCCAAGACACTGTTCCGCGAGTTCGGCTTCACCGCGGAGGCCGTCGCCGCCGCCGCGGAAGAAGTAGTCGATAACTAACAAAGGATATTTTCATGACTCAGAACGCCAATCTCGCCGCGCTCAGCGCCGCGGGAGTATCCGTTTGGCTGGACGACCTGTCGCGGGACCGGCTGAAATCCGGCAACCTGCAGCAGCTGATCGACACCAAGAGCATCGTCGGCGTGACCACCAACCCGTCCATCTTCCAGAAGGCCTTTGCCGAAGGCAACGCCTACGACGGCCAAATCGCTGAGTTGGCCGAGCGCGGCGCCGACGTGGATGCCACCATCCGCACCGTCACCACCGACGACGTGCGCACTGCCTGCGATGTCCTTGCACCGCAATGGGAATCCTCCGACGGGATCGACGGCCGGGTGTCGATCGAGGTCGACCCGAGGCTGGCCGGCGAGACCGACAAGACCTCCGCACAGGCCGTCGAGCTGTGGAAGATCGTCGACCGGCCGAACCTGCTGATCAAGATCCCCGCCACCAAGGCCGGCCTGCCGGCCATCACCGCCACTCTGGCGGAAGGGATTTCGGTCAACGTCACGCTGATCTTCTCCGTCGAACGGCACCGCGAGGTGATGGACGCCTACCTGGCCGGCCTGGAGAAGGCCCGCGAGGCAGGACACGACCTGTCGAAAATCCATTCGGTGGCATCGTTCTTCGTCTCCCGCGTGGACACCGAAATCGACAAACGACTGGAAAAGATCGGTTCCTCCGAGGCCCTGGACCTGCGCGGCCTGGCCGGTGTCGCCAACGCCCGACTGGCGTACGCGGCGTATCAAGAGGTCTTCGAGGGCGGCGAGCGCTACCAGGCGCTCAAGGCCGACGGGGCCCGGGTGCAGCGCCCGCTGTGGGCGTCGACCGGTGTCAAGAACCCGGACTACTCCGACACCCTCTACGTCACCGAGCTGGTCGCCGCCAACACCGTGAACACCATGCCGGAGAAGACGATTGACGCCGTCGCCGACCACGGCAATGTCACCGGCGACACGATCAGCGGCACTGCCGCCGAGGCTCAGGGCGTGTTCGACAAGCTCTCGTCCATCGGCGTCGACTTGACCGATGTGTTCCTGGTTTTGGAGAACGAAGGCGTCGAGAAATTCGTCGAGTCGTGGACCGAGCTGCTCACCGAGACACAGAAGCAACTGAGTTCCGCCGACAAATGAGCCGGCGCGTTGATGGCGCGCAGTGGCGTAATCCACTGCGGGACAAAGACGATAAGCGGCTACCGCGAATCGCGGGCCCGAGCGCGTTGGTGCTCTTCGGTGTCACCGGCGACCTGGCGCACAAAAAAGTGGTGCCGGCGATCTACGACCTGGCCAACCGCGGCTTGCTGGCGCCCAACTTCTCGCTGGTGGGTTTCGCCCGCCGCGACTGGGATCACGACGCCTTCGCCCAGGTGATACACGACGACGTCAAGGGACACTGCCGTACGCCGTTTCGCCAAGCGGTATGGGAACGGCTGGCCGATGGATTGCGTTTCGTCCGCGGCGAATTCGACGACGACGCCGCGTACACGCGCCTGGCCGAGACGCTGGAAAAGCTCGACGCCGAGCGCGGTATCGGCGGCAATCATGTCTTCTACCTGGCGATCCCGCCCAAGTCGTTCCCGGTGGTGTGCGAACAACTGCACTCCTCCGGGTTGGCCCGCCCGCAAGAGGACAGGTGGAGCCGGGTCGTCATCGAGAAACCGTTCGGCCACGATCTGGACAGCGCCCGCGAGCTCAACCATGTGGTGAACTCGGTCTTCCCCGAGGAGTCGGTGTTTCGCATCGACCACTATCTGGGCAAGGAGACCGTGCAAAACATCCTGGCGCTGCGGTTCGCCAACCAGTTCTGGGACCCGATCTGGAACGCGCACTACGTCGAACACGTGCAGATCACCATGGCCGAGGACATCGGACTGGGCGGGCGGGCCGGCTACTACGACGGCATTGGCGCCGCCCGGGATGTCATCCAGAATCACTTGATGCAGTTGCTGGCGCTGACCGCGATGGAGGAGCCGGTCAGCTTCAATCCGGCGGCGTTGCAGGCCGAGAAGATCAAAGTGCTCTCGGCCACCCGGCTGGCGCAGCCGCTCGACGAGACCAGCAGCCGCGGCCAGTACGCGGCCGGCTGGCAGGGCGGCGAAGAGGTCGTCGGCCTGCTCGACGAGGAGGGCTTCGCCAAGGACTCCGTGACCGAGACGTTCGCCGCCATCACGCTTGAGGTGGACACCCGCCGCTGGGCCGGCGTGCCGTTCTACCTGCGCACCGGAAAACGACTGGGCCGCAGGGTGACCGAGATCGCACTGGTCTTCAAGCGCGCGCCCCATCTGCCGTTCGACGCGACCATGACCGACGAACTGGGCAGCAACGCCCTGGTCATCCGGGTCCAGCCCGACGAAGGAATCACCCTCCGGTTCGGCTCGAAGGTCCCGGACAGCGCGATGGAAGTCCGCGACGTCAACATGGACTTCTCCTACGGCTCGGCGTTCGTGGAGGATTCACCGGAGGCCTACGAGCGGCTGATCCTGGACGTACTGCTGGGCGAGCCGTCCCTGTTCCCGGTGAACCAGGAGGTCGAATTGGCTTGGGAGATACTCGATCCCGTCCTCGACCACTGGGCGACCCACGGCAAGCCCGACCCGTACGAGTCAGGCACCTGGGGGCCCGCGTCGGCCTTCGAGATGTTGCACCGCACCGGCCGGGAGTGGCGGCGACCATGATTGTCGAGTTGCTGGACACCACCACCACCGCGGTCAACAAGAAGCTCGACGAACTGCGCGAAGATGCCGGTGTCGTCACGATGGGCCGAGTGGGGACGCTGATCATCAAGACGGACCACGACATCCTTCTCGAAGAATCCATCGAGGCCGCCAACGCCGCCACGCACGAACACCCAAGCCGGGTCATCGTGGTGGCATCCGGGAACGCCGACGCCACAGAGTCCCGGCTGGATGCCCAGGTTCGGCTCGGTAGCGACGCCGGCGGCGGGGAGGTCGTGGTGCTACGGCTCTCCGGGCCGCTGGCCGATCATGCGGAAAGCGTTGTCACTCCCTTCCTGCTTGCCGACATCCCGGTGCTGGCGTGGTGGCCGTGCGCGGCCCCTGCCGTGCCCGCGCAAGACCCGGTGGGCAAGCTGGCAATTCGGCGCATCACCGATGCGACCAACGGCGAGGACCCACTGGCCGCGATCAAGGGGCGGCTTTCCGGATACACCGCCGGTGACACGGATCTGTCCTGGGCCCGTATCACCTACTGGCGGGCGCTGCTCGTCTCCGCGGTGGACCAGAAGCCGCACGAGCCGATCCAATCGGCGCTGGTTTCCGGGTTGAGAGACGAACCCGCCCTGGACGTGCTGGCGGGCTGGCTGGCCAGCTGCATCGACGGGCCGGTGCGCCGGGTCGTCGGCGAGCTCAAGGTCGAGCTGGAACGCAAATCCGAGACCATCACGCTGAGCCGGCCGCAGGAGGGCACGACGGCCACGCTGAGCCGGACCGGGCGCCCGGACGCGTTAGTTCCGTTGGCGCGCAGGGAAACCCGCGACTGTCTGGCCGAAGACATGCGGCGGTTGGATGCCGATGCCATCTACTTCGCCGCGCTCGAAGGAATCGATAAGGTGCAATACGCGTGAGTACAGTCGTGGAGATCTTCCCGGACAGCGAAATCCTGGTCGAGGCCGCGGGCAGTCGGCTGGTCGACACCATCCTTGCCGCCGTGACGGCACGCGGGCGCGCCCTGATCGTGCTGACCGGCGGCGGCAACGGGATCGGGCTGCTGAAGTATCTGCGCGCCCGGGCCGACCGGATCGATTGGTCGACGGTTCACCTCTTCTGGGGCGACGAGCGCTACGTCCCCGAGGACGACGGCGAGCGCAACGAGAAGCAGGCCCGCGAGGCTCTGCTCGATCACATCGACATCCCGTCGAGCAACGTGCACCCGATGGCTTCCAGCGACGGCGAGTTCGGCACCGACCTCGCTGCCGCGGCGCTGGCCTACGAACAACTGTTGGCGGCCAATGCCGAACCCGGGGAGCAGGTACCGGATTTCGATGTCCACCTGCTGGGCATGGGCCCCGAGGGGCACATCAACTCGCTTTTCCCCGACACCGCGGCGGTGCGTGAGACCACCCGCATGGTGGTGTCCGTCGACGACTCCCCCAAGCCGCCGCCGCAACGAATCACCCTGACGATCCCGGCGATCCGGCGTTCCCGCGAGGTGTGGCTGATGGTGTCCGGGGCCGCCAAGGGCGAGGCGGCCGCCGCCGCCATCGGCGGTGCCCAGCCGGTTGCGATACCGGCCGCGGGCGCCGTCGGGCGCGAGACGACGCTGTGGCTGCTCGACGAGGACGCCGCCGCCAAGCTTCCCGCGCCGGACTAGGACCCCGCCCGCCACCGTCACACTGTCGCCTCTGCACACTCCAATTCGATGTGTCGAGGTTTTCCCCGGTTCCGTCCCGGTCATACTGAGCGTCATGGCAGACCGAACGGTGCGCAACGGGCCTGAGCGAAACCGGATCAAAACCCTCACTCAGGCGGCTCTGAACGCCGACAAGACGGTCGGGCAGGTCGAAGACGTCCTCGATGGCCTGGGTAAGACCATGAACGAGCTCAGCGACTCCCTGACCCGGTTGAACGGCACGGTCGAGCGCCTGGAGGGCGGCCTGGACCATCTGGAAGGAACGCTGGAAAACCTCGACGAGCTCGCCAAACGACTCATCGCGGTGGTCGAGCCGGTGGAGTCGATCGTCAAACGCATCGACTACATCGTGGGCGTGGGCGAGACGGTCATGTCGCCGCTGTCGGTGACCGAGCACGCGGTACGCGGTGTGGTGGACCGGCTGCGGAACCGGACGACGCGGTAGATCGTGACCGGCGCCCACCCGGTGCCCGCACCGCCCTACGCGGAGGGCACCGGTCTGCCGTGGGACGTCCCCGTCACCGACGCGGTCGCGGTGATCGCCGCGGCCCGCGCACAACATGGCGACACCTTCGCCGTGCAAAGCGGCGGCGACCGCTATCTGTTCACCTTCTCGCCCACCGGCGTCGAGTCGTTCTACGCGCTGGCCGAGGAGACCGCCAGCAAGGGCGTCGCGGACTACCTGATGCTGCGGCGCAAGCTGCCCGACGACATCTTTGCCGGCCGACGCACGCTGCCGAACCTGCTGTTCCGCCGCGACGACGTGGCCGGCTATCTGACCAACCTGGATCGCGCGCTCGAGCAGACCACGACCGAGCTGGGAGCCGCGGGTTCGGTCGATGTCTTCGACCTGATGCGACGGCTCGGCCATCGGATGGGGCTGGCCTCGTGGGCGGGACCCGGGTCGGCCGACGGTGCGGCCTTCGAGCGTCTGGTGCGCGCCTTCGACACCCTGGACGGCTCCGACGCGTTCGTGCACCCCGATCGGATGGCGGCGGTGGCGGCAACGGACAAGCGTGCCGAGCGCGCCGCGCTCGACGAGATCGCCGACGCCATCGCCGCCCCGGTGCGCAGATTCGACGACGGTGACAGCCACGACCACGACCTCTTCGGCCGGATCGTCGCGGCCTGGGCGTCGGAGTCGCAGCAGTCTCGACTGCGCGGGATCGCGCTCGACGTCGCCCTGATCCACATCGCGTCCATGTCGAACCTGGCCGCCGCGCTGGGCTGGGCTTTGGTCGACCTGCTCGAGCACCCGACTCAGATTAGAACGAGTCCTGTTGGACGACAATACTTTTGCGCAGAGCTGCGCGCTGGAGTCGACTCGCATGGCGCAACGCTCGATCATGAGCCGCAGCGTGCTGTCTGAAGTCTCGCTCGACACCGGCGAGATCACCTACCAAGTGCCGCCGGGCTGGACCATCGCCACGTTGCTGCCGTTACTCAACACGTCGGCGACGCCGGGTCTGGCGCGGTGGGATCCCGATCGGTGGACCCGCCACCACCTGACCGAAAGGGACGCTCTGCCTTCGCCCATGCTGGTGACGGCCTTCGGGCACGGCAAGCACTCCTGCCCCGCCCAACCGTTCTCGCTGTCGGCCATGACGGCGGCCATGACTCACCTGCTGGGCGAGTACCTGATGACGCCGCACTGGACGGCACATCCCCAACCCGTCGCGGCCCAGATCGGCGGCGTAGCGCGCGCGGCCGGCCCGTGCCGGGTCGACTATGTCAGCCGCTGTTCCTGAGCGCGCTGGCCAACCCGTTCATCGTCAGCAGAATGCCGCGCTGCACCAATTCGTCGTCGTCACCCGAGCGGTAGCGCCGAAGCAGCTCGACCTGCAGGTGATTCAGCGGCTCGAGATAAGGAAACCGGTTGAACACCGAACGGGCCAGCGCCGGGTTGTCGGCCAGCAGGTCGTCCTCACCGGTGATCAGCTTGTGCATCGCGATGGTCCGCTGGTGCTCGTCGACGATCTTGTCGAACACCCTGCGCCGCAACGACTCATCGGCCACCAATTCCGCGTAGCGCGCCGCCAGCCCCAGGTCGCTTTTGGCCAGCACCTGCGCCATGTTCGACAGCACGCTGCGGAAGAACGGCCAACGGTGATACAAGTCGTGCAGGACTTCGACCCGCTCGCTTTGGCTTTCGGGTCCCGCCGCGATCCACTGCTCGAATGCCGACCCCGTGCCGTACCAGCCGGGCAGCATGACCCGCGACTGGCTCCACGCCAGCACCCACGGAATGGCGCGCAGGTCCGCGATCGACTCGGTGGGCTTGCGAGAGGTCGGGCGGCTGCCGATATTCAACGACCCGATTTCACTGACCGGTGTAGAGGCTTTGAAATACTCCACGAAACCCGGTGTCTTGTGGACTAATTCGGAGTACGCGTGTCGTGCCAGCGCGGCGATCTCGTCGAGCACCGCGTAGGCGGGCTCGGCCTCATCGCCGAGGCCCTCCACATCCAGCAGCGTCGACTCCAAAGTCGCCGCCACCAAACTCTCCAGATTCCGTTGCGCCGAAAGCGGTTCGGCGTACTTGGCGGCGATCACCTCACCCTGCTCGGTCAGCCGCAGCGAACCCTTCACCGCCCCGGGCGGCTGCGCGAGGATCGCCTGGTAGCTGGGTCCCCCGCCGCGGCCGACGGTGCCGCCGCGGCCATGGAAGAGCCGCAACCGAATTCCGGTTTTGCGTGCCACTTCGACCAGCGCCAGCTCGGCTCGGTAGACCGCCCAGATCGCGGTCAGATATCCGCCGTCCTTGTTGGAGTCGGAGTAGCCGAGCATCACTTCCTGGCTGTCATCCCGGGCCGCCACCAACGCCCGATACAGCGGGAGCTCCAGCATCGCGTGCAGGATCTCCGCACCGCTGTGCAGATCGTCGATCGTCTCGAACAGCGGGGAAATGCCGATCGGGCAATAGGGTTCCGGCCCGGAGACATCCAGCAGCCCCGCTTCTTTGAGCAGAATCGCGGCCTCCAACACGTCCGACACGGACTGGCACATCGAAATGATGTAGTTGGGCACCGCCGCCGGACCGTACCGCTTGACGGCGTGCGTGGCGGCTTCGACCACACTCAATTCCTGGTGGGCCAGCTCGGACAACCGAGCGCGGTCGCTCAGCAGTGGGCGCCTGGTACCCAACTCGCCGACCAACAGTTCGACTCGCTCGTCTTCGCGCAGCGAGCGATAGTCGGCGTGCACGCCGGCCCAGGCCAGCAGCTCGCCGACCACTTCTTCGTGCACGTCGGAGTTTTGCCGCATATCCAGGCCGCTCAGGTGAAACCCGAAGACGTGCACGCCTTCTCGCAGCAGGCCCAGCCGATCCTCGGCCAGCAGCGCACCGCCGTGGGTGCGCAACGAAGCGTCGACGACGTCGAGATCGGCCCGCAGTTCGTCCGGCGTGGCGTACGCCTCGAGACCCAGGTCGAGCAGGTGCAGCGGTTCGGAGTCCAGGATCTGGGCGGCGGTCGCGCTGAGCCGGCCGCGAATCACCCGCACGGCCCGCCGATACGGCTCGTCGGTCCTGGCCTGTTCCGGGCAACTACGCTCCAGCTCCGTCAATTCGGTTGTGACGGTGATCAATCGCGCCGACATCGAGAGTTCCTGCTCGAGCTCGGTGAGCTCGGACAGGTAATGCGCAAGCGCGGTGAACGCGGCGCTGCCGGTGGCCCGCCGCACGATGGCGGCGGTCACGTTCGGGTTGCCGTCGCGGTCCCCGCCGATCCACGAGCCCGGCTGCAGGATGGGGCCACAGAGCAGTTCGGCGTCGGGCCAGCGGGCGCGCAACGCGTCGCGGACCCCGGCGTTGACCTGTGGGATCACCTCGAACAACGCGGCCTCGTAGTAGCGCAGGCCGACGTCGATTTCGTCGGTGATCTGCAGCCGGGAGAGCCGGATCAGCGCGGTCTGCCAGAGCGTGAGGACCTGGCGGCGCAACTCGCGTTCGATGCTGCGGCCGTCGCTGGTCTCGCGAAGGCCCTCGGCGTGCAGTCGCATCAGCTCGGTGATCCGGTGCTGAGCGACGAAGACGGTGCGCCGACGGGTTTCGGTGGGGTGGGCGGTGATTACCGGAGAAACCAGCGCGCCCCGCAGGGCCGCGGCCACGGTGGCCGAATCCAGCTCTGCGGAATCCAGTTTTGCGTAGGTGGCGGCCAGGCTGCTGTCTTGCGGTGGTTCGCCGGCGTCGACGTGAACATGACGCCGGCGCTCGCGGTGGATGTCTTCGGCGACGTTGGCCAGCAGCGCGAAATGACTGAACGCCCGGATGATGGGGATCGCCTGGTGGATGTCGATGCCGTCGAACATGTGCGAGATCTCGTCCCGATCGATCTCGGAGCGACGCACCCGGAAGGACTCGACGCGGGCACGTTCGACCAAGTCGAATACCTCGTCACCGTTCTGTTCGCGCACGGTGTCGCCGAGGATGGTGCCGAGCAACCTGATGTCGGCGCGCATCGGCTCGGTCGCCTCGCGCCCGACCCGGGTCCGGTGCACTGCACCGATAGGCGCCAGCGCGGCGTCAGAAACCTCAACCATGCGTCCCAGTATCGGTGCGAACGGCGCCACCCGCCTGCCGACAGAAACGGATCAGCGGTATTTGATCTGCAACGCCATGCCGATGATGCACACCAGCCAGATGCCGACGACGAACACCGTCAGCCGGTCCAGGTTCTTCTCCACCACGGTCGACCCGGACAAGCTGGACTGCACGCCACCGCCGAACAGCGTCGACAGGCCGCCACCCTTGGCGCGGTGCAGCAGCACCAGCAGGACCACCAGAACGCTGGTGACCACCAGGGTGATTTGCAGGCCCGATTGCATGCGGCCACCCTACCTGGTGGGGTTCGAGCAGCCGTAACCGACGCTCGGAGCGGCTACGGAAGGGGCCCGCCGGCGGCGATGGCCGCCAGGGTCGCGAATTGCTCGCCCTCCAGCGACGCTCCCCCGACCAAGCCGCCATCGACGTCTTCCTGCGCAACGATCTCGCCGACATTCTTGGCGCTCACCGAGCCGCCGTAGAGCACCCGCACGGTCTCGGCGACCTTGGGTGACGCCAGCGCCCCCAGCTGCTGGCGGATCGCCCCACAGACCACCTGGGCATCCCCCGCGCTGGCCACCCGCCCGGTCCCGATCGCCCAGACCGGTTCATAGGCGATGACGACCTGGCCGATCTGCTCGGCCGACAGTCCGGCCAGCGACTCACGCACCTGCTTCTCACAGTGGCTGACGTGCTCGCCGGCCTCCCGCACATCGAGATGCTCGCCGACGCACACGATCGGGGTCAGGCCGTTCTTGAGCGCGGCGGCGGCCTTGGCGGCGACCAGCGCGTCGTCCTCGTTGTGGTAGGTGCGCCGCTCGGAGTGGCCGACGACGACGTAGCTGCAGCCCAGCTTGGCCAGGAAGGTGCCGCTGATGTCTCCGGTGTAGGCGCCGGAGTCGTGCTGCGACAGGTCCTGGGCGCCGTAGGTCAACCGCAGCTTGTCCCCGTCGACCAGGGTCTGCACGCTGCGCAGGTTGGTGAACGGCGGCAGCACGGTGACGTCGACCTTGTCGAAGTACTTGTCCGGCAACGCGAATGCGATCTTCTGAACCAGCGCGATGGCCTCGAAGTGGTTGAGGTTCATCTTCCAGTTGCCGGCGATCAACGGCTTACGACTCACGACTGTCCGCTCCCCTTGTTTTGGTCGGCTGGGGCCGTCCCAACACCTCGATGCCGGGTAGCGTCTTGCCCTCCAGGTATTCCAGCGATGCGCCGCCGCCGGTGGATATGTGCGAGAAGTCGTCCTCGGGGATCCCGAGCGCACGCACCGCGGCCGCGGAATCACCACCGCCCACCACGCTGAACGCGCCCTTGCCCGTCGCCGCGACGATCGCCTCGGCGACGCCCTTGGTGCCCGCGGCGTACGCCGGGAATTCGAAGACGCCCATCGGGCCGTTCCAGAACACCGTCTGGGCGTTGGACAGCAACGTGGCGAACCGCTTGACCGAACCCGGACCGATATCCAGACCCATCAGATCGTCCGGAATCGCGTTGGCGGCCACGAACTGTGGTGGCGAATCGGCACTGAACTTCTCGGTCACCACGATGTCGCCCGGCAGGCGCAGCACGTCGGCGTAGGTATCCAGCAGCCGGCGGCAGGTCTCGATCATGCCTTCTTCGAGCAGTGATTTCCCTACCGAATATCCCTGCGCGGCAAGGAAGGTGAAGCACATCCCGCCGCCGATCACGATGCTGTCGGCTTTCGTCGCCAGCGATTCGATGACGCCGAGCTTGTCTGACACCTTCGACCCCCCGAGCACCACCGCGTAGGGCCGGGTGGTCGAGCTGGTCAACTGCTCCAGCACCCGGATCTCGTCGGCCACCAGGGTGCCGGCGTAGTGCGGCAGCAGCGTGGCGATGTCGTACACCGAGGCCTGCTTGCGGTGCACCACGCCGAAGCCGTCGGAGACGAAAGCCCCTCCCGGCGAGACCAATTCGGCCAGTTGCTTGGCCAGGGCCAGCCGCTCGCGGTCGTCCTTGCTGGTCTCGCGCGGGTCGAAGCGGATGTTCTCCAGCAGCAGGATGTCGCCGTCGGTCAGGCCCTCGGCACGCGCCAGCGCATCCGCACCGACCACATCGCCGGCCAGCTGCACGTGCCGGCCCAGCTGCTCACTCAGCGCGGCCGCGACCGGCGCCAGCGACAGCGTCGGGTCGGGACCGTCCTTGGGGCGGCCCAGGTGCGCGGTCACCACCACCTTGGCGCCGGCGTCCAGCAGCGCCTTCAGCGTCGGGACCGAGGCGGTGATGCGGCCCGGGTCGGTGATCGCACCGGCGTCGTCGAGCGGCACGTTGAGATCGGAGCGCACCAGCACCGCACGACCCGAAACGCCTTCGGACAGAAGGTCTTCGAGGCTTGGAACGCCCACGGTTAGAGCGACTTGCCGACCAGCGCGACCAGGTCAACGAGACGGTTGGAGTAACCCCACTCGTTGTCGTACCAGGAGACCACCTTGGCCTGGTTGTCGATCACCTTGGTCAAGCCGGAGTCGAAGATCGAGCTGTGCGGGTCGGTGACGATGTCACTGGAGACGATCGGCGCGTCGTAGTACTTGAGGATGCCCTTCATCGGGCCCTCGGCCGCCGCCTTCATCGCGGCGTTGATCTCGTCGGCGCTGGCGGACTTGCGCAGCTCGGCGGTCAGGTCGGTGACCGAGCCGGTCGGAATCGGCACCCGCAGCGCGTACCCGTCGAGCTTGCCCTTCAGTTCCGGCAGCACCAAGCCGATGGCCTTGGCCGCGCCGGTGGAGGTCGGCACGATGTTGAGCCCGGCGGCGCGAGCGCGGCGCAGGTCCTTGTGCGGCCCGTCCTGCAGGTTCTGGTCCTGGGTGTAGGCGTGGATGGTGGTCATCAGGCCCTTGACGATGCCGAACTCGTCGTTGAGAACCTTGGCCAGCGGGCCCAGGCAGTTCGTAGTGCACGAGGCGTTGGAGATGATGTTCTGGCTGCCGTCGTACTTGTCGTCGTTGACACCCAGCACGATGGTGATGTCCTCGTCGGTGGCGGGCGCGGAGATGATCACCTTCTTGGCGCCGGCGTCCAGGTGGCCCTTGGCCTTGGCCGCGCTGGTGAACAGGCCGGTGGATTCGACGACGACGTCGACACCCAGGTCACCCCAGGGCAGCGCCGCCGGGCCCTCGCGGACCGCGAGCGCCTTGATCTTCGCCGGGCCCACCACGATGGTGTCCTCGCCCTCGAGGCTGACGTCGTGGGGCAGCCGGCCCAGGATCGAGTCGAATTTCAGCAGGTGCGCCAGCGTGCTGTTGTCGGTGATGTCGTTGACCGCCACCACCTCGATGTCAGCGCCGCCCTGCTCCTGCTGGGCCAGCAACGCACGGTAGAAATTGCGTCCGATTCGACCGAAGCCGTTGATGCCTACTCGGACTGTCACTTGTGTCTCCCTCGTATTTCCTAAGTCTGGTGGTGAACCCCTGGCCGTCAGCCTAGATCAGTAGTAGCAACGTTGCGGGGCCGGTAAGAGTCCCGGACCGTCGAGGACGGTATGCCCGCGTGCTTTTGAATTCAAGCGGCGGGCGGTCGGCACAAACGCCGAGCTAGACGGCGCCGACCAGATCCGGCCGAGCGATCAGACGTAGGTTGTTATGGCCCTACCGGATCACCAGCCGCGACCCCCGCGGGAGCGACGGATCCTCGGCTGTGGGCTGCACCACAAATCGGCGTTGCAGGTTTTCGATCAGGCCGTCGAGAGCTTTGCGTTCCTGCTCTTCGATGCGCGCCGAGCGACGGAAGACGCACGCGCTTTCGGCGTCGCCTTTGGCATCGGCGACGGCGATCGCCTTGTGGTAGCGGTCGATCCGCTGGTCGATCAGGCGGCGGTTCTGGGTGAGCAGACGCAGAAAGTAGTCGGCCTGGCGCTGATCAGCCATGTCGGCGGCATTTGCGACGCGATCAACAGCAGCGGCAGGCCGGTTCGTGGTCAGCGACCCTGCTTGATGAACATGCCCCGGGACGGGACGGACCGCGGCGACGTGAGGTGTACGCCCGCGTCGGTCACGGGCACCACCCGACCTGTGCGGCGCCACCGGGTGTGGATCCGGCTCCTCGGACAAACCAGCGACGTCCATCGTTTCTCTCTCAACTGGCATTTCAGTAGTCAGCGCGGTAACAATAACTCGCGGAATATGGCCAGCGCCATATGCTTCGGCGCGAAGCCTGGGTCGCTGTTGCTAGCACGGGATAAGGGCTGGGTCAGCCACTCGCAGTCGATGTTACTTCGGCCACTCAGAGGCACTGGCTACTAGGCTAGCGCCCGATGCCGGGAGCCCGAAGGTAAGAGTGGTTTGCCTGTTGGCTGCCAATCCAACGCCCTAGCTACCATCTAGGGACTCAACGCGGGAACTCTCGAGGAAGCCACAAGGGGGCATCGGTGACCGAAGTGGGCGATACCCATGGTGACGACCCCGAGCTCGGCCAATTCGACCCGGGGCTGACCCAGCGCCTGATGAGTGTGTTGCGCCCGGTATTGAAGCGATACTTCCGCTCCGAGGTGCACGGCCTGGACTCTTTCCCGCCCGGCGGCGCTCTGGTGGTCGGCAACCACTCCGGCGGAATGTTCCCGATGGATGTCCCGATCTTCAGCGTCGACTTCTACGACAAGTTCGGCTACGAGCGGCCGGTCTACACGCTGAGCCACGACATCCTGTTCATGGGCGTGACGGGCGGGCTGTTCCGGCGGACCGGCTACATCCGGGCCAACCGGGAGAACGCCGCCAAAGCGTTGCGGTCCGGCGGCGTGGTGGTCGTCTTCCCCGGCGGTGACTACGACGCCTACCGGCCGACCGCGGCGGAGAACGTCATCGACTTCAACGGCCGCAAGGGATATGTCAGCACGGCGATCGAGGCCGGCGTGCCGATCGTGCCCGCGGTGTCCATCGGCGGCCAGGAGACCCAGCTGTACCTGACCCGCGGCACCTGGCTGGCCGAGCGGCTGGGCATCAAGCGCCTGCTGCGTAGCGCCATCCTGCCGGTCTCGTTCGGCTTCCCGTTCGGGTTCAGCGCGGTCGTCCCACCCAATGTCCCGCTGCCCACCAAGATCATCACGCAGGTGCTGGAACCGATCGACATCACCGCGCAATTCGGCGAGGACCCCGACATCGACGAGGTCGACGAGCACGTGCGCTCGGTGATGCAGGAGGCCCTCAAAGACCTCGCCGCCAAGCGTCGCTTCCCGATTCTGGGCTGACACGTGCCCTCACCCCTTGACCAGGCTCGCGGCGTCTTGGGCGTCGTGGCGACGCTGCAACGCGCCGGGATGATCGCGCCGATGCGACCCGACCGCTACCTGAAGATGGCCGCGGCGATGCGTCGCGAAGGCATGGGCATGACGGTGGGTTTCGCCGGTGCCGCGCAGCGCTGCCCGGACCGCCCGGCCCTGATCGACGAACTCGGCACGCTGACGTGGCGGCAGCTCGACGAGCGGATCAACGCGCTGGCGGCCGCTCTGCAGGGCTTGGCGTCCGGCCAGCCGAAGGTGATCGGGATCATGTGCCGCAATCACCGCGGCTTCGTCGAGGCGGTGGTGGCCGCCAATCGGATCGGCTCCGACGTCGTGTTGCTGAACACCTCGTTCGCCGGACCGGCGATGGCCGAGGTGGTCGACCGCGAAGGCATGGACGCCGCGATCTACGACGAAGAGTTCACCGCGACGGTCGACCGCGCACTGGCCGACAAACCGGACGCCACCCGCATCCTGGCCTGGACCGTCCCCCGCGAGCGGGAGGGGCCCCCAGGGCCGCACCAGGAGACCGTAGAAAAACTCATCACCGACCACCTCGGGCAGCAGCCCCGGCGCACGGGTCGCAAGGGCAAGATGATCCTGCTGACCTCCGGGACGACCGGAAGTCCCAAGGGCGCCAAGCAGTCCGGCGGCGGCGCCGGGATCGGCACCCTCAAGGCGATCCTGGACCGCACGCCGTGGCGCGCGGAGGAGACGATCGTGATCGTCGCCCCGATGTTCCACGCGTGGGGTTTCTCACAGTTGATCTTCGCCGCATCGATGGCCTGCACGATCGTCACCCGGCGCAAGTTCGACCCGGAGGCCACGCTGGATCTCGTCGACCGCCACCGGGCGACGGGCCTGGCCGTGGTCCCGGTGATGTTCGACCGCATCATGGACCTGCCCGACGACGTGCGAAACCGCTACAGCGGCCGCTCCCTTCGCTTCGCCGCGGCATCGGGTTCGCGGATGCGGCCCGATGTGGTGACCGCGTTCATGGATCAGTTCGGCGACGTGATCTACAACAACTACAACGCGACCGAGGCGGGCATGATCGCCACGGCCACGCCGGCGGACCTGCGTGCCGCGCCCGACACCGCGGGCAAGCCGGCTGGAGGAACCGAAATCCGAATCCTGGACCCGGAATTCAACGAAATGCCCACCGGCGAGGTCGGCACCATCTACGTCCGCAACGACACCCAATTCGACGGCTACACGGAGGGCTCGACCGGCAAAGGGAAAGCTTTCCACGCCGGGTTCATGTCGTCGGGCGACGTCGGTTATCTCGACGAGGACGGACGGCTGTTCGTCGTGGGCCGCGACGACGAGATGATCGTCTCCGGCGGCGAGAACGTCTACCCGATCGAGGTGGAGAAAACCCTTGCCGCGCATCCGGAGGTGGCCGAGGCCGCGGTGATCGGCGTGGACGACGAGCAGTACGGTCAGCGACTGGCGGCGTTCGTGGTGCTCGGGCCCGGCTCGACCGCCACGCCTGACACGCTCAAACAACATGTCCGCGACAGCCTGGCCAATTACAAGGTGCCGCGCGAGATTTCAGTTCTCGAGGAGCTGCCCCGCAGCAGCACCGGCAAGATCGTGCGCACCGAATTGCAATCACGGGTGGGAGGCACATGAAGATCCGGCGAAGGCGCCGCCCTAGGCCGCTGCTGCGCGCGGCACTGGAATTACTCAACGCCACCAACGGATTACGTCCGGTCAGCCGCAATCCCTACGCCTCGATAGCGGTGTTCTGGTTTGGCTGGCCGACCTCGGAGGTGCCGGGACTGTACGCGGGCGCCTCCATCCTGGATGCCGCGCGTCGCGCCCGCCGCGGCGACTTCGCCGGGCCGAAAGGCAAAGCGGCCCTGGCGCTGACGGCTGCGTCCTGGGCGATCCTCGGGGTGATCGGCTACCGCGGTGCGACGACGCCGGGCCCGGTACTGGAATCCGGCCTGACCGAACAGCTCGGGGGCGACTACGCCGAGGAGCTGAAAGCCCTGCCTGCCGAGCCGACACGCAGGGGCCGACGCAACCCGCCGCTGCGCACCACCGTGGCCCGGCGCCGCTTCGTCGAGAAAGAGAACATCGTGAGCTACGGACCGCACGGGCGGTCCAACCTGGCCGACGTCTGGCGCCGCCGCGACCTGCCGCGCGACGGCAAGGCGCCGGTGCTGCTGCAGGTACCCGGCGGCGCGTGGATGATCGGCTGGCGCCGCCCGCAAGCGTATCCCTTGATGAGCCACCTGGTTTCGCGCGGCTGGGTCTGCGTGTCGATGAACTATCGCGTCGCTCCGCAGCACACCTGGCCCGACCACATCGTCGACGTCAAACGCGCGCTGGCGTGGGTGAAGGAGAACATTGCGGCTTACGGCGGCGACCCGAATTTCGTTGCCATCAGCGGCGGTTCGGCCGGTGGCCACCTGTCGGCGCTGGCGGCCCTGACCCCAAACGACCCCAAATTCCAGCCGGGCTTCGAAGAGTCAGACACGTCGGTGGTGGCGGCCGTACCGTTTTACGGCCGCTACGACTGGTATTCCACCGATGAGCCGGGACGCGCCCAATTCGTCGAGGTGCTCGAAAGATTAGTGGTCAAACGGAAACTCAGCACGCACCCGCACATCTATATCGATGCCTCACCGATCCGGTACGTACGGGCTGACGCACCACCATTTTTCGTGTTGCACGGAACCGACGACTCACTCATCCCGGTGGCCGAATCGCGAGAGTTCGTCGAGGAACTGCGGTCGGTGTCGAAGTCGCCCGTCGCCTACGCCGAATTGCCCAACGCCCAGCACGCTTTCGACATCTTCGGTTCCCCGCGTGCGAATCAATCGGCCGAGGCCGTGGCGCGGTTCTTGTCCTGGGTGTACGCGACGACCTATCTGCCTCGCGACTGACCGTCTAGCCCTGGTCCATCGATTTCTCGAGTTCGACCAGCGCCGGTTCGATCGCGTCGGCCATCTCGTCGATGTCATTGGCGATCTCCGGCGTCGTCACGAAACCGAAGTCCAGCGAGTCCTGGTAAGAGAAGCACGTGATGTTCAGGGCGACATCCATCACCGGCGGTCCCAGCGGCGCCAGCATGTCCAGTTTGGCGCCCGCCATGTACAGCGGGAACTGCGGGCCGGGCACGTTGGACACAACGAGGTTGATGGGTGCCAAGTTTCGCGACAACCCGCTAGCCGTGTACGCGCGTGCGGCCAGATGCAGCAACCCCGGTGGCGTGGTTTCGGTGAGCCCCATGATCTGATGCGCCGACAGCGCCTTGGCCATCTCCTTGGCGCTCTGTGTGCTGTCGTGGATGGCCCGCAGCCGCTCGGCGGGGTTTTCAATATTGGTGGCAAGGGATACCGTCATCGAGCTCACCTTGTTGCCGACATCGCTTTTGTCGTCGTCGGTGCGGGTGGACACGGGGATCTGCGCAATGAGCGGTTTGGCGGGCAGTTCGCCACGCTTCTGCAAGTACTCGCGGGCGGCGCCGGCCACCAGTGCCAGTACCACGTCGTTGAGCTTGACACCGTACGCGGTTTTGACGGCCTTCACCCGGGCCAGCTCGACCCGGCTGCCGGTAATCCGGCGGTGCGGCGAGACGCAGGCGTTGAACCGGGTTTTCGGCGCTTCGAAGTAGCGCGGCGGCCTGCTGGACAGGCCCAGTGCTGCGACCTGCTGGCGCACGGTCTGCTCCACCAGTCGGGCGATCCGGAACGGCGTCTTGACGCCGAGGTTGATCAGCGCGCCCACCGCGCGCCGCTCCAGGCCGGGAATTTGAATTCCGACCAGCGATCCCACCGTTTCATGTTGCGGCGGGCGGGGTTCCGGCGTCACATCCAACAGAATTTCACCCAGCCCGGCACCGGATACCCCGTCGACGATGGCGTGGTGCATCTTGGTCAGTGATGCGATACGGCCGCCCTCGACGCCCTCGATCACCCACATTTCCCACAGCGGTCGGGACCGGTCCAGCTTGTAGGACATCAGCCGGCCGACCAGCTCTTCGAGTTCGCGGCGCCCGCCGGGCGCGGGCACGCCGATGCGGCGGATGTGGAAGTCGATGTCGAGATCGTTGTCTTCGACGAACCACGGGCGGTCCAGGCCCAGCGGCGCACCGGTGACCCGCCAGCGCAGCTGCGGCAGTTCCGGCAGCCGTTCGATGATCAGCTCCCGGAGTCGCTGAAAGCTGTAGTCGGGCGCATCGCTGGGATCACAGATCGCGAGTGCGCCCACATGCATATGCCAGCCCGATGTTTCTGCAGACCAAAACGCCGCGTCAACGCTCGAAAGCCGCTTCATTCCCTGACCGTAGCCCTCGCCCGCCCGCTGCGGTGAGCAAAATCCAACAATCCCACGACGTCCCCCTTTGTTTCCCAGCCCACGCCGCGGCCGGCTAAGCGTCCTCCATCAGGTCAGGCGTCACAGCCGACTCGGTGTCGGGGATGCCTTCGACCTTCGCCTTGCGGTCGGCCATCGACAGCAAACGCCGAATACGGCCCGCCACAGCATCTTTCGTCATCGGCGGGTCGGCAAGCCGACCCAGCTCCTCCAGCGAAGCCTGCCGGTGCTCGACGCGCAGCTTGCCTGCCGAGGCCAGATGACCGGGAACCGTGTCGCCGAGGATCTCCAGCGCCCGCTCCACTCGGGCCGCCGCCGCGACCGCGGCACGTGCCGAGCGGCGCAGGTTGGCGTCGTCGAAATTGGCCAGCCGGTTGGCCGTCGCCCGCACCTCGCGACGCATCCGGCGTTCCTCCCAGACCAAGCGGGTGTCCTGGGCGCCCATCCGGGTCAGCAACGCGCCGATCGCCTCGCCGTCGCGCACCACCACGCGATCGGCACCGCGCACCTCCCGGGCCTTGGCACTGACCCCGAGCCGGCGGGCCGCGCCCACCAGCGCCAGCGCCGCCTCCGGGCCGGGGCAGCTGACCTCCAGCGCCGACGAACGTCCCGGCTCGGTCAGGGACCCGTGCGCCAAAAAGGCACCCCGCCACGCGGCCTCGGCATCGCCGATATTGCCGCCGACGACCTGCGCCGGCAGACCGCGCACCGGGCGACCCCGCATGTCCAGTAACCCGGTCTGGCGGGCCAGCGCCTCACCATCGTTCGCGACCCGCAGCACGTACCGGGTGCTCTTGCGAATCCCGCTCGCCGACAACACATGCACGACCGCGTTGTAGCCGTAGAGGTCGAAGATGTCCTTGCGCAGCCGGCGTGCGATGTTGCCCAGGTCCACCTCGGCCTCGACGACCACGCGGCCACCCACGATGTGCAACCCACCGGCGAAGCGCAGCAGGGAGGTGACCTCGGCTCGACGGGCGCTGACCGATTTCACTACCAAGCGGCTCAGCTCGTCCTTGACTTCGGTCGTCATCGCCACGCGTCGTCACCCCTTGGTCCGTTGCCAGCCGGTCCGTTCACGCCCGTCGTTGAACTTTCACCGTCAACCCGAATCTCTGCGGTGGCCTTCGCCGAAGGCGCGGCCGGACCCGTGCGGCCCGTTCGGACCCCGTCCAGGGCCGCCGCAAGCTTGCCCGGATCATGTAAAGGTGTACCAGGTCGGGACACGTCGGCGAAGTGGACCTCGGCCTTCAGCAGGGTCGCGGTGCGGCGCAGTTGCTCGCGTTCGCGCTCACTGGGCACTCGATCGGCGTCGATGATGATGTCGTTGACGGTGAATCCGGGCGCGTGCTGGGCCAATACATGCAGATGACGCTCCACCGAGAAACCGGCCGTCTCTCCAGGTTCGGCGACCAAGTTGAGCACCAAGGCACGGCGAGCCGACGTGGCCTGCAGTGCCGCGACCAGCTCCGGGACCAGCACGTGCGGGAGCACGCTGGTGAACCACGATCCGGGCCCCAGCACCACCAGGTCGGCGGCCATGATCGCGTCGACGGCCTGCCGGGTCGCCGGCGGATCCGGCGGAAGAAGGCGCACTCGCCGCACCTTGCCCGGTGTGGTCGCGATCGCGACCTGACCACGGATCAACCGGAACATCCGGGGGTCGGCCTCCAGGCCGGACACGTCGGCCTCGATCTGCAGCGCGATCGGGCACATCGGCAGCACCCGGCCTTTGACGCCGAGGATGCGCCCCAGCTCGTCCAGGGCGGCGACCGGATCGGCCAGCATCTCGGACAGGCCGGCCAGCATCAGGTTGCCGATCGGATGTCCGGCCAGGGCGCCACTGCCGCCGAACCGGTGCTGCAGGATGGTCGCCCACAGTCGCCCGTACGAGCTGTCAGATGCCAACGCCGCCAACGCCATTCGAAGATCGCCCGGCGGCACCACGTCCAATTCGCTGCGCAGCCGGCCCGAGGAGCCGCCGTCGTCGGCGACGGTCACCACGGCGGTGACGTAGGGGGTCAGCCGGCGCGCCGCGGACAGCGTCGCATACAGGCCGTGTCCGCCGCCCATCGCGACGATGCCTTCGCTTTGTGGTGGGCTCATTCGCGGCCCAGGTCCCGGTGCAACACCCGCACCGACAGTTGTTGATCGGTCCCCAGCAACTGCATCAATGCCTCCGCGATCGCGACGCTGCGGTGCTTGCCGCCGGTGCAGCCGATCGCGACCGTCATGTAGCGCTTGCCCTCCCGGCGGTAGCCGTCGACAACCAGAGATAGCAACCGATGGTAAGCGTCGAGAAACTCCGCCGCGCCCGGCTGGCCCACCACGTAATCGCGGACCGCAGGATGTTGCCCGGTCAGTGGCCGCAACTCGTCGACCCAGTGCGGATTCGGCAGGAAGCGCACATCCATCACCATGTCGGCGTCCATCGGCAGGCCGTACTTGAAGCCGAACGACTCGACCGTGACGCTCGTCGTCGCGCTCGCCTCACCACCGAATGCGCGCTCGATGCTTTCCCGCAGGCTCCGCACCGACAGCGTGGAGGTGTCGATGATCAGGTCCGCGGTGGCGCGCACCGGTGCCAGCATCCGGCGCTCGGCCGCGATGCCTTCGGCCAGCGTCTGCTGGCCCTGCAGCGGGTGGCTGCGGCGATTCTGTTCGTAGCGACGCACCAGCATGTCGTCGGAGGCCTCCATGAACACCACGCGCGGGTTGATGTTGCGGGTGGCCAATTCGTTGCGCACCTCGTCGAGGTCGCCGGTGAATCCGCGCGACCGGACGTCCATCACCACGGCGAGCTGGGTGATCCGCGATCCGGCTGCCAGCCCGAAATCCACCATCCGGGTGATCAGCTGGGGTGGCAGGTTGTCGGCGACATACCAGCCGAGGTCCTCGAGCACTTTCGCCGCCGTCCCCCGCCCGGCCCCCGACAACCCGGTGACCAGAACGACGTCGATCCCCGCGGCGTCACCCGCGCGGCCGTCGGCCAGCTCCGCGTGCACGGCGCCGGGCCGCTGCTCGCCGTCCCCGACGTGGCCCGTCACGCCGAGGCTCCCGGTTGCTCGGCTTGCTCGGGTTCTCGCAGCGCCTCGAGGACGGCCGCGGCCGTTGCCACGCCGATACCCGGGACGGCAGTGATCTGGTCGACGGTGGCCTCCTTGAGGCGGGCTATCGATCCGAAGTGAGTGACCAGCGCCTTGCGGCGATGTTCTCCCAATCCTGGCACCGAATCCAGCGCCGACGCAGTCATTCGCTTGGATCGCTTGCTGCGATGGTAGGTGATCGCGAACCGGTGCGCCTCGTCACGCACGCGCTGCAGCAAATACAGTCCCTCGCTGTTGCGCGGCAGGATGATGGGATCCGGCTCCGATGGCACCCACACCTCTTCCAGCCGCTTGGCCAGGCCGATCACCGCGACGTCGGCGACGCCGAGCTCCTCGAGAACGGCGCTGGCCGCGTTGACTTGCGGTGCGCCGCCGTCGACGACGTAGAGGTTGGGCGGATAGGCGAACCGGCGTGATTTGCCCTCCGCGGAAAGCATATTCGGGTCGTTCTGGTCGTGCAGATGCCGCAGGAAGCGACGGCGGGTCACCTCGGCGATGGAGGCGACGTCATCGGAGCGGCCAAGACCTGCGGCTTCCCGGATCCCGAAATGCCGGTAGTCGGACTTGCGCGGCAGGCCGTCCTCGAATACCACCAGCGAGCCCACCACGTCGGTGCCCTGCACGTGGCTCACGTCGACGCACTCGATCCGCAACGGCGCGTCGGCCAACCCCAGAGCGTCCTGAATGTTCTGCAGCGCAGCCGATCTGGCGTTGAAGTCGCCGGCTCGCTTCAGCTTATGTTGCTGCAGTGCATCTTTCGCGTTGCGCTGTACGGTTTCGGCTAGCGCGCGCTTGTCGCCGCGGCGCGGCACCCGCAGCGCAACCCGAGAGCCGCGCAGCCCGGACAGCCAGCTCGCCAACTCGTCGGCGTTGGACGGCAGACACGGCACCAGGACCTCGCGCGGAACCGGATTGGCGGCTTCGTCGGCGGCGCCGCCCAGCTCCGCCTGGTCGCCGTAGAACTGCGTCAGGAATTGCTCGACCAACTGCTCTTCGCTCGAATCACCTGGGTCAGCGGACTTTTCGACGATCCACCCGCGCTGACCGCGGACCCGGCCACCGCGGACGTGAAACACTTGCACCGCCGCCTCGAGCTCGTCGTCGGCGAACGCCACCACATCCGCATCGGTACCGTCGCCGAACACCACGGCCTGTTTCTCCATCGCCCGCTTCAGCGCGCCGAGGTCGTCACGAAGCCGTGCCGCGCGCTCGAAATCGAGTTCGTCGGACGCCGCATGCATCTGCTGTTCCAGCTCGCGGGCAAACCGGTCGGTCTTGCCCGACAGGAAGTCGCAGAAGTCGTTGACGATTTGGCGATGCTGCTCGGCGCTGACCCTGCCGATGCAGGGCGCCGAGCATTTGTCGATGTAACCCAGCAGACACGGACGGTCGATCTGCTTGTGCCGCTTGAACACTCCGCCAGAACAGGTTCGCGCGGGAAACACCCGGGTGAGCAGATCCAGCGTCTCGCGGATCGCCCACGCGTGCGAGTACGGGCCGAAATAGCGCACCCCCTTACGCCGCGGGCCGCGATAGACCATCAGCCGCGGAAAGTCCTCATTGAGGGTCACCGCCAGCACCGGGTAGGACTTGTCGTCGCGGTAGCGGACATTGAAACGCGGATCGAATTCCTTGATCCAGTTGTATTCCAGCTGCAGCGCCTCGACTTCGGTGTTCACCACCGTCCACTCGACCTTGGCCGCGGTGGTCACCATCTGCCGGGTGCGCGGGTGCAGATTCGCGATGTCGGCGAAGTACGACGTCAGCCGGCTGCGCAGGCTCTTGGCCTTCCCGACGTAGATCACGCGACCGTGCGTGTCCCGGAACCGGTAGACGCCCGGCTCGACCGGAATGGATCCGGGAGCGGGACGATAGGTGGCGGGATCTGGCACGTATCCAGGCTAGTAGCCCCTTCTGTCAACCCGTGGACGGCTTGCGGGCTGCGGCGCCGGTCCACTGGCGCGCAATAGGCCGCCGGGCACCGAGAATCCCGGCAGCTGAAGATCAGCGCGCCGCTGGGCCGCAGGTGAGGCCGTCACGGGCGAGGCTGACGGTTTGGGAGGCCCTGGTTCGGGATAAGACCGTGTTAGCTGTGCCGCTAGATGGGTGCAACAGTTGGAGGGAGCTTTCACATGAGCAGACGACCGTTGACCGGGCTGGCCGCAGGGGTTGGCTGTCTGGCATTGTCGTTGAGCGCGGGGGCGGGGATCGCATCAGCGACTCCCGATATCAGCCCGATGGTCAACACCACCTGCACGTACGACCAGGCGATGCGGGCGGTCCACGCGGAAAACCCGATGGCCGCTCAGTACCTGGACCAATCGCCGCCCAACCTGCAATTTCTGCAGCAGTTCATGGCTTCGTCGCCGGACCAGCGGGTGAACCTGCTGAAGGCTATCCAGAACAACCCGGGAGCAGACCAGGCGTTCCCGATCTTCAAGCAGATGATGACCGACTGCAAGAAATACTGAGCGAAGCGTCAGATAGGCCGGCTGTCCAGCTGCGCTCTTCTCTTCGCCGCCCAGTCCGCCATCGGGAAGCCGGGTTTGAAGTCGCAGGCCGAGAGCAGCAGGGCCGTCCGCGGAACCACGACGAGTCCGTAGTCGCAGTTCCAATCCGGACGGGTCATGGTCCATACCAAGACACCGCTCGACGGTGTACCGAAGGAACTGAGCCGCATCGGCCGAGCGTCCCCGAGGGGGGCGTGACCGATGGCGTCCCCGTGGCATTTCGACACGGCACCGAAGCCCTTCCACACCACCTCATGCGGGTCCAACTTCTTGTCGTAGACGTCGACCAATTCGGCGTAAAGCGCCGGTCCGTTGACCCGGTATCCCGATTCGGCGTGGTCTGACGGGCGGGCCGGCGGCAGCGGTGAACCCTTGAACAGCAGTGCCGCAGCGCATTCGGCCGGTTGCACGCTGGTGAAGTAGCTGTCACCGATGGCAATCGCTGTCGCCACACCGAGTGGCGTGTTGTCGCCGTCCTGCAGCAGCAAGTCGCGCGCCGGAATCCGCCCGGGCACCGGTGAGGTGGACGTCGGAGGGCCCGACGGCGACTGTTCGGGGGCTCGGATCGCCCGGCCGCCGACCGATGTGGTGCACGCACACAGCGTCATTGCGACCAGAACGCATGCTGCGGCCGAACGCAATTGACCTGCCATCGGCCGATCCTACGACAATGTCGGCGCTCGCAGTGTTCAGCGCGCCAGCAGGTCGGGCCGATAGCGAGCCAACAGCGACCGCACGGTGTCCATGGCATCCACGGCCCGGTCTTTGTCCACGGCCTGGATCGCCATCACCGGAATGTATTCGTCATCGGGCAGGTCGATGTGCGCCCAGCGACTGCCGGCCGGAAACGACACGCCGACCAGCTGTGGCCAGGGAACCAGCCGTTCTCCCAACAGGTTTCGCACCGAGAGCCCTGAAGCCCCCACTCGCAGCCGGGGCCGGGCGAATAACAGCACGACGCCCGCAATGACCAGACCCAGGGCGGCCATCGCCACCTGGTCGGCGGTTTGGAAGATCACGCCGCTGGAACTCATCTTCAGCAGCAAGCCGACGGCAATATGCGCCACGGCGATCAGAAATGCTGCGCCGTAAGCAAATAGCGGCGTCCAGTGCGGACGCAGTTCGGTATCCCACTGGTCGCGGGACGACCGGCGAGTCACGACCGAGTGCGAAGGTCACGCAAGGTCAGCGCGGCGGTCAGCGCGGCCCCGGCCGCCTGGGCCCCCTTGTCCTCCGTGGACGACGGAAGCCCGGCCCGGTCCAGCGCCTGCTCCTCGGTGTTGGTCGTCAAAATGCCATTGGCAACCGGCGTCGACGCGTCGAGGGAAACCCGCGTGAGACCTTGGGTTACCGCATCGCAGACGTACTCGAAATGCGGTGTCGCACCGCGGATTACCACGCCGAGGGCGATGACGGCGTCGTGGTTGCGGGCCAGCTCCTGGGCCACCACCGGAATCTCGATCGCGCCGTGCACCCGCACCACGGTCGGGCTGTCGATGCCGGACTCCTTGGCCACCTTCTGGGCGCCGGCCAGCAGCGCATCGCAGATCGTGCTGTGCCAGGTGCTGGCGACGATACCGAGCCGCACGCCGGACGCATCGAACTCCCCCACCTCCGGAATGCCGGCTCCGCTCACAAAGCACCGCCGAATTCGCCTGGCAGATGGACGGATTCGTGGAAGTCGTCCAGCCCGGCCAAATCGTGTCCCATCTTGTCCCGTTTGGTCATCAGGTAGCGGATGTTCTCCGCGTTGGCTCGCACCGGCAGAGAAACGCGCTCGATGATGTGCAGCCCGTACCCGTCCAGCCCAACCCGTTTGGCCGGGTTGTTGGTCAGCAGCCGCATCGAGCGGACTCCGAGGTCCGAGAGGATCTGCGCGCCGATTCCGTAATCCCTTGCATCGGCCGGCAATCCAAGCTTGAGGTTGGCGTCCACGGTGTCTTCGCCGGCGTCTTGCAGCTGATAGGCCTGCAGCTTGTGCATCAGGCCGATACCGCGCCCCTCGTGACCGCGCATGTACAGCACCACGCCGCGCCCCTCTCGCGCGACCATGGCCATCGCGGCGTCGAGCTGGGGGCCGCAGTCGCACCGGCGCGAGCCGAACACGTCACCGGTCAGACATTCGGAGTGCACCCGCACCAACACGTCGTCGCCCTCACCGCTGGGCCCGGCGATGTCGCCGCGGACCAACGCCACGTGTTCGACTTCCTCGTAGATGCTCGCGTAGCCGATGGCGCGAAACTCGCCGTGCCGGGTCGGGATGCGCGCCTCGGCGATCCGCTCGATGTGCTTCTCGTGCTTGCGCCGCCATTCGATGATGTCGGCGATGGTGATCAGCGCGAGGTCGTGTTCGTCGGCGAAGACCCGCAGCTCGTCGGTCTGGGCCATCGAGCCCTCGTCCTTCTGGCTGACGATCTCGCAGATGGCACCCGCGGGTTGCAGTCCCGCCATCCGGGCCAAGTCGACGGCGGCCTCGGTGTGGCCGGGTCGCCGCAGCACGCCGCCGTCTTTGGCGCGCAACGGGACCACGTGACCGGGGCGGGTGAAGTCGTCGGCGACGCTGGTCGGATCGGCCAACAACCGCATGGTGGTAGCCCGGTCGGACGCCGAAATCCCGGTGCCGACACCGTGTCTTGCATCGACGGTGACCGTGTAGGCGGTCCCGTGCTTGTCCTGGTTGACGGCGTACATCGGCAGCAGGCCCAGCTTGTCGCAGATCGCGCCGTCCAGTGGGACGCACAGGTAGCCCGAGGTGTAGCGCACCATGAAGGCCACCATCTCCGGCGTCGCCTTCTCGGCGGCGAAGATCAGGTCGCCCTCGTTCTCGCGTTCCTCGTCATCGATGACGACGACGGCCTTTCCGGCCGCAATGTCGGCAACAGCTCTCTCGACGGAGTCCAACCTCGTCATCTGCGCTGCCTTGCTGTCGTACCGAGCAACACGCGAAGCCCGCGTATTGCTTCAAGTATGAACCACGCGGTGCGCCGCGTTATTGCCACTGTTATCGGCACCACTTTGACAGTGACGTCGCGGATTCGCGGGGCGTTCAGGGCAGCGTCGACGTACATCGACCGGCACGTGGACCGTTGCCCCGGCGGGCAGCGCAGTTCCACCCTTCGTCACGCACTCTGACCAGCGGTGACCGCGCCCAGACACCCGGAGAAGCGGGGAATTTTGTGACGATCCTTACGGCGAATGCTGGCGGCCGGCGGGGTGGCCACGCCCGTTGTCGGGCCGGCTTCGGAAGTCGCGCCGGCGGCGCCTGCTGGGGCACTGACGTATCAGTTGGTGCCCGGGCGAGAACTGGAAACTCTGGTTGAGGCAATAACTGGGATCAGAAGAACGAAGTATGGATCTTGCGGTAAGCGGCCCGGGGCCGGGCGACCAGCCCACCGGCTAGCCAGCGGTCGTTACCCGCTCCGCCTGGTCGGCATCTGAATGACCTGGCCGCCACCGCAATCGGTCGCGTAGTGGGCCAGCCACCTGCCGACCGAACCACCGACCTCGATGAAGTGCGTCCACTTGCTGACGTCGGCGGTCGCGGCCGGGAAATTGGAGAACCGTCCCAGCGACACGTCGCGCTCATCGACGCCGACCAACTCGTAACTCGTGTAGTCGCGCACCCGGTGCTCGATGATCGTCAACGTTGTGTCGTTGACTTCCTTGCTCCACACCGGTCGCGATTGAGCCTCGGCCTTGCGGCCGGCCAACGTCGCAACCGCTTCAAATGCGAGGTCTTCATAGACGGCCTCGGCCAACCTTTCGACGGACATTTCTGCAGCTCCTTCGCGTGGTTAGGGCGGCCGGCCTATGCGATCGAGTAAGTACCCGCGAAGGGCTGCGTGGGGATTTAGAACAGGCGTGTCGCCATGGTGTAGTGCGATCGTGACTGTTGTTACCAAATGCAATCTTCGGGCAGGAGTCGGGCCCAGTGCGGGAATCACCCGTAAATGGCCTGAGGCGAACGGGCCACCGCTCTTTCCTGGCCGCCCGCACACCTTCCCAGGCTCACCGTGATCGCGCGAATCCGTTTGCTAGAGCGAGTATTTCGCCAATCCACTGCTCTTATCGCCAGCTGGCCGGTAAGTCGATTATGTGATTGGGGCAGAAGTCCTGTGCTCCCAGAGAGATCGCGTTTCGGGCGTCCTCCGCCGTCATCTTGCCGCGCAACACCATGAAGGCGTATTCGGCGGGCTGATAGCCCGAATCATGTCCTTCTGGATCGTCCATCAGTTGACACGCCTCTTTTTCCAGGTTCGCGTCCGCGTGGGCGGTTACGCAGCCGAATAGCGACGCCATCCAAATCAGGGCGCCGGCGGCGATTGCGGCAACGACCCTCATTGGTTTCTTGCGGTCATCAGTCGCTCGACGTATTTCGCAAGTATGGCTAAGTAAACCCCTACGCCACGCCGGGAAAACACGGGTGGGAGCCTACCCGTAATACCACCAGTATTTGTAACCCAGCTGCCGCGTGCGGCCGGGTTACTCCTGCCCGCCGCCCCCACCCTGCGTCTTTGCTCCCGATGGCCGTAATCACGCAGCGCGCCACCAAATTAGTTGTGGCGCAATGGCTTTAGTTGTGAGTCGTGGCGAACCCGCGTAGCGTTCGGGTAGCTGGGGTTTACCCAGGTCACGGGAGGTAGCGCGTGGCCAGTAGCGATCCGGAGGAACCGGCGATCAACGGTGCTCGCAGGTCGCGGATCCTGGGAGTGCGGAGGCGAGGATTTGCCCACGACGACCTTCTCACCTGGACGCAATGCGCGTGGGCTCCCGCGGAGCGCAGTGAAGAAGTAAACACAGCTCCCGGGGCCCAACGAAATTGCGCGTTCCTCCCCGGTAGACCGATGTGTCGCGCGACGATCTCATCTATATCCGAGACGCAGTCCAGAACGTCATAGGCCAATGAAGGAGATCTCATGCTCAAGTACATGGGCGCCGTGGTGTTCGCCGGCGCCGTCCTGCTGGCACCCACTACCCACGCCGATCCGAACAACGGCGGCGGGACGGGTGGTGAGTGGGACATCGGCGCGTACGACTTCTGCATGAGCCACCATCCGCCCTGGTACACCACCGAGGACGTGCTGGACGGCAAGCGCCAGTGTTGCGAGTCCAGTGGCGGGGTCTGGGGATCGGGTGTCAACGGCTGCCATGCCCCCGCTGCCGCCACCATCGGACCGGGACACCCGCCGCAGCAAGTGACGCCACCGAATAAGGCACCCGCCGCACCACCGAGCCCGCCACCCAGCAAGGCACCGAGCAAGGCGCCCACCGCGCCCGCGGGATAGACCGTAACCAGGCCGCGCCCGTCGACCCGGCGGGGGGTCGCAAAGACATACGCGCGGAGACGCTCGTCAGAGAGAGAGAGAGAGAGAGAGAGAGAGATGGGGGTCATAACTTGCGTCAACGCCACGGCGCGCACCAGCAGATGGCTAGGTTTTTACCCCCGTGAGCAGCAGAAAACCGCCTTCGTGACGGCTCAATCTCCCCGTCAGGGCTGAATTACAGTGCGCACGGAAGGCGCGAATTGCCCTGAACCACACGGGATCTCGGGCAGATAAGCCGAATGCGCCGGAATGCCGGCGGCAGGTAGCGGACCGAGTAGCACGCTACTTCCCGGCGTGTCGCTTGACGCGGGATCATGCCAAAGGTGGCGGCCACCGGACTGCCAGCAGCACCTGGTGCGCTGGCTAGCCATGGACCGAGGGAAAGCAGTCGCTAGAAGCCTGTGAGCTGAAGGTGGGCCTCCAAGCCAATACGTTAAGTGGTAACCGCCTACGCTCACCTCGCCACACTGAAATCGGTAGGTTTGTGCTGGTAGTAGTCTATTTTCTCGTCATCAGCCGCTCGACGTATTTCGCAATCACATCGACTTCCAGGTTCACCCGGGTGCCCACCGGAGCATGACCCAAGGTGGTCAATTCCCGGGTGGTCGGAATCAGCGAGACCTCGAACCAGTCCTGCGGTTGCGCGCCGAGGCCGGAGACCGTCAGCGAAATCCCGTCGACGGTGATCGACCCCTTCTCCACCACATAGCGAGCGACCGCCGCGGGGATCTCGATGCGCACCACTTCCCAGTGTTCCGACGGCGTGCGGGCCACCACCTGGCCGGTGCCGTCGACGTGCCCCTGCACGATGTGCCCGCCGAGTCGGCTGTTGACCGCCGCGGCCCGCTCGAGATTGACTCGCTTGCCGACCTGCAACCCGCCCAGGTTGGACCGGTCCAGGGTTTCGGCCATCACGTCGGCGGTGAACTGACCATCGGCGAGCAGCTCGACGACCGTCAGGCACACGCCGTTGACGGCGATCGAATCTCCGTGGCCGGCGTCGGCGGTGACGACGGGCCCGCGGATGGTCAGGCGGGCCGCGTCGGCCAGCAGGTCCCGGCCGGTGACCTCTCCGAGTTCCTCGACAATTCCGGTGAACATTCCATCAGGCTAATTCGCCGGCGCTTTGCCTGGTGAGCGGCCACGACCGACACGCGAAACGCGCTCGTCGCGCGGCCGAGGGGACCCCGCGTCCCCAAGCCCGGTCATCGAGACCCTCTACGATGCACGGTATGCAGACACGCCGCCGACTCACGGCCGTCCTCGCTTCCCTGACTGTCGCCACCACCCTGATCGCCGGCTGCTCGTCGGGCTCAAAGCAGAGCGGTGGCCCATTGCCCGACGCCACGCCTCTTGTCAAGCAATCCGCAGACGTCACCAAGAGCGTCAAGAGCGTGCACCTGGTGCTGACGACCGAGGGCAAGATTCCCGGACTGCCGATCCACAAGCTGACCGGCGACCTGACCACCACCCCGAGCACGGCCGCGTCGGGCGACGCGCAGCTGTCGATGGGCGGCTCCGACATCGACGCGAACTTCGTGGTCTACGACTCGGTGCTGTATGCCACGCTCACCCCGAACAAGTGGAGCGATTTCGGTAAGGCGTCCGACGTCTACGACGTCTCGGTGCTGCTGAGCCCGGACGCCGGCCTGGGCAACATGCTGGCGAGCTTCTCCAACGCCAAGGCCGAGGGCCGCGAAACGATCAACGGCCAGACCACCATCAAGATCAGCGGAAATGCCACCGCGGACGCGGTGAACAAGATCATCCCGAGCATGAACGCGACGCAGCCCTTGCCGTCCACCGTGTGGATTCAGGAAAGCGGCGATCACCAGCTGGTCCAGGCCAACCTGCAGAAGAGCCAGGGCAATTCCGTCCAGGTGACGTTGTCGGACTGGGGGAAGCCGGTCACCGTCACCAAGCCTCCGGTGAGCTGATGAGCATGCGAGCTGGACGCGGAATCGCGATCAGCGCAGGCAGCCTCGCCGTGCTGCTGGGCGCCCTGGACGCCTATGTCGTCGTCACGATCATGCGCGACATCATGAGCGACGTTCATATCCCGATCAACCAATTGCAGCGCATCACCTGGATCATCACGTTGTATTTGCTGGGCTACATCGCCGCCATGCCGCTGCTGGGCCGGGCTTCCGATCGCTTCGGCCGCAAGCTGGTGCTGCAGGTCAGTCTGGCGCTGTTCATCGTCGGCTCGGTGGTCACCGCGCTCGCCGGGCATTGGGGCGACTTCCACCTGCTTATTGCCGGCCGCACCATCCAGGGTGTGGCCAGCGGCGCGCTGTTGCCGGTCACGCTGGCCCTGGGCGCCGATCTGTGGGCGCAACGCAACCGCGCCGGCGTGATGGGCGGCATCGGTGCCGCGCAGGAGCTCGGCAGCGTGCTGGGTCCGCTGTACGGGATCTTCATCGTCTGGTTGTTCCACGACTGGCGCTACGTGTTCTGGATCAACGTCCCGCTGACCTTGATCGCGATGGTGATGATCCAACTCAGCCTGCCGTCGCACCAACGCGTGGACGAGCCGGAAAAGGTCGACGTCGTCGGTGGTGTGCTGCTGGCCATCACGTTGGGCCTGGCGGTCATCGGGTTGTACAACCCCGAGCCCGACGGCAAACAGATACTGCCCAGCTACGGATTGCCGCTGGTGATCGGGGCGGTTGTGGTCGCTGTGGTATTCGTCCTCTGGGAGCGCTTCTCCCGCACCCGGCTCATCGAACCCGCCGGAGTGCACTTCCGGCCGTTCCTGGCCGCGCTGGGCGCATCGGTGGCCGCGGGCGCGGCGCTGATGGTGACCCTGGTCAACGTCGAGCTGTTCGGCCAGGGCGTGCTGCAGATGACCCAGGCTCAGGCCGCCGGCTTGCTGCTGTGGTTCCTGATCGCGCTGCCCATCGGGGCGGTGCTGGGCGGTGTCGTCGCGACCCGGATCGGCGACCGTGCGATGACCTTCATCGGGCTGCTGATCGCGGCCTACGGTTACTGGCTGATTCACTACTGGCGGATGGACGTGATGACCCAGCACCACGACATCTTCGGGGTCAGCCTGCCGCTGGTCCATACCGACCTGCTGGTGGCCGGTCTGGGACTCGGCCTGGTGATCGGGCCGCTGACCTCGGCGGCCCTGCGGGTTGTTCCGTCGGCCCAGCACGGCATCGCCTCGGCCGCGGTGGTGGTGGCCCGGATGACCGGCATGCTGATCGGTGTCGCGGCACTGAGCGCCTGGGGGTTGTACCGGTTCAACCAGATCATCGCCGGGCTGTCGGCGAAGATCTCGCCCGATGCGACGCTGCTGGAACGAGTCGCCGCCCAGGCCACCCTGTACCTCAAAGCGTTCGCCCTGATGTACGGCGACATTTTCGCGGCCACCGTCGGGATCTGTGTGGCGGGTGCGCTGCTGGGCCTGCTGCTCGGCGGCCGCAAGGAACATGCCGAGGAACCCGAAGTCGCCGAGCAGGAGACCGTCGCGGCGGGCGAGCGCTAGCTAGCCGCGCTGCGGCACCAGGCTGAGCAGCAGATCCGGGCCGACCCGGTCGACGCCGTCGAAACGCCACCGCAACGCCCTGGCGATGGTGGGCACGCCGACGTCGTCGACCGCGGTGACGGGCCCACCGAGCAGGATCGGCGCGACGTACGCCAGGATGCGGTCGATCGCCCCTTCCCGCAGGAAGGCACTCGCCAGCAGTCGGACCGCCCTCCAGCAGGACGTCGGTGCGGTCCGAAAGCGCCTTGAGCACCTCCATCGGATCGTGGGTGCGAATCACCATGGTGCGCGAATCGTCGTTGAGAACCTTTGCCTCGGGCGGTACTTCGCGCATACCGACCACGACGCGCAGCGGTTGTTTCTCCGCCAGCGAGCCATCGGGCAGCCGGGCGGTCAGCGCCGGATCGTCGGCCAGTACGGTTCCGCTCCCCACGATGATCGCGTCGGCCGCGGCGCGGCGGCGGTGCAGGTCCAACCGTGCGGCCTCGCTGGAGATCCACCGGCTGGTGCCGTCGGCGGCGGCGCTGCGGCCGTCGAGACTGCTGGCGTATTTCCATGTCACGTGCGGCAATCCGGTCCGTTGCTTGTGCAGCCACTCGCGCAACGGTCCGCCGCCGACTTCGTCGGCCAGCACGCCGGACTTCGACCTCCACTCCCGCCTCCGACAGCCGGGCCGCGCCGCCCGCCGCGATCTCGTTCGGGTCGGTGACGGCGTAGGCGACCGTGCGCACGCCGGCGTCGATCAGCGCGTTCACGCACGGCGGGGTCTTGCCGTAGTGGTTACACGGCTCCAGCGTGACGACCGCGGTGCCCCCGGCCGCCAGGCTGCCGGCCCGGCGCAGCGCCAGCACCTCGGCGTGGTCGCCGCCGGCCGGCTCGGTGCCGCCGACGCCGACCACCTGGCCGTCGGCGTCCAGAATCACCGCTCCGACAGGCGGATTCGGATAGGTGCTGCCCTTGACCAGATTGGACTGTTCGATGGCCAGACGCATCGCGGCGTCGAGGCTCTCGACAGGCTGACCGCTCACCGGCGTAGATGCGGCGACGCGGCACCGGCCTGGCGGCGCAGCGCGGCGACCGCGGCCTCGGGGTCCTGGGCTCCGTAGACCGCGGAGCCGGCGACGAAGCAGTCGACGCCGGCCTCGGCGGCCTGCTCGATCGTGTCCGCGCTGATGCCGCCGTCGATTTCGATCAGGATCGTCAGCTCCCCCGCGTCGACCATCTTTCGCACGGTGCGGACCTTGCTCAGCACCTCGGGGATGAAGCTCTGGCCGCCGAAGCCGGGCTCGACCGACATGATGAGCAAGGTGTCGAACTGCGGCAGGATTTCCAGGTAGGGCTCCAGCGGGGTCCCCGGCTTCACGCTGATCCCGGCCTTGGCGCCGGCGGCCCGGATATCGCGGGCCACCCCGATCGGGTTCTCGGTGGCCTCGGCGTGAAAGGTCACGTTGTAGGCGCCCGCCTCGGCGTACGGCGGCGCCCAGCGGTCCGGATCGTCGATCATCAAATGGCAATCCATCGGAATGGGCGTGGCCGCCAGCAGGGCCTCCACCACCGGCAGACCGATCGTCAGGTTGGGTACGAAGTGGCCGTCCATCACGTCGACGTGCAGCCAATCGGCGCCGGCCACGGCGGCCGCCTCGTCGGCGAGTCGGGCGAAATCGGCGGCCAGGATCGACGGAGCTATCAGGGGTCCCCCGGTGCTGCCAGGCATGTGCGCCACACTACTGAGCCCGGCGGCCGAGCTCACGCCAGGCGACTCAGCGCCGCGGCGAACATCGCGTCGGTGCCGTGCCGGTGCGGCCAGAGCTGCGCATAGGGCCCTTGTGCAGATGGGCCCAGCTCCGCGGGCTCGAACAGCGGCCGGGTATCCAGCGCCTGCACCGGGTGACGGCGCAGCGCGTCGGCCACCACCCCCACCGTTTCGGCGAGATGCGGCGAGCAGGTCGCGTAGAGCACCACGCCGCCGGGCCGGGTCAGCGCGATCGCGGCGGCCAGCAGTTCGCGTTGCAGCTTGGTCAACGCCGGCACATCGGACGGCTGACGACGCCAACGGGCCTCCGGCCGACGCCGCAGGGCACCCAGCCCGGTGCAAGGCACGTCGACGAGCACCCGGTCGAAACCCGGCTCGAGATCGGTCTGTCGCGCGTCCACCCGCAGCACGTCGACGTCGAGCCCACGGGTGTTCTGGGCGACCAGCTCGGCGCGCCCCGGCGATGGCTCGACCGCAGTGACCCGGGCGCCTCGCTCGACGGCCAGGGCGGCCAGCAGCGCAGTCTTACCGCCCGGCCCGGCGCACAGGTCGAGCCAGCGTCCGGTGTCGCCGTCGACCGGCGCCAGCGTCAGCGCACGGGCCACCAACTGGCTGCCTTCGTCCTGAACCAGGGCACGGGCGTCACGCACCGCCGCCAGCTGTCCGGGGTCGCCACCGGGCAGGTACACCGCGTACGGCGAGTAGCGGCCCACGGTGCCGCCGACCGCCTCGGCCAATTCCTGCGCGCTCAGCACACCGGGGCGAGCGGCCAGGTGCACCTGTGGGCGTTCGTCGTCGCTGGCCAGCACCGCGTCGAGTTCGCCGGCGTCCGCGCCCAGCGCGTCGGCGAACGCCTGGGCGATCCAGCGTGGGTGCGCGTGCACGAACGCGGCGTGCCCGATCGGATCCCGCGACGGGTCGGGAGCCAGTTCGTCCATCCAGGATTTCTCGTCCCGCACGGAGATGGTCCGCAGCACGCCATTGACGAAACCGGCTCGCGCCGAATCGAATTCGATCCCGGCCTGTTCGACGGTGGTCGACACCGCGGCGTGTGCGTCGACGCGGGTGCGCAGCAGTTGATAGGTGCCCATCCGCAGCAGATCGAGCAGCACCGGGTCGATCGCCTCCGGCGGGCGTCCGGCGGCCGCGCCGATCACCGCGTCGAGCAGCCCGCGGGTGCGGCAGGTGCCGTAGGTCAGCTCGGTGGCGAACGCCGCGTCGCGCCCGCTGATGCCGCGGTCGCGCAGCAGCGCGGGCAGGGCAAGGTTCGCATAGGCGTCACGCTCGCTGACGGCCCGCAGCACCTCAAAGGTGGCGGCCCGGGCCGGATCCAGCGGCTTGCGCCGTTTGGGTGGGGCAGGCCGGCGCTGTTTGGGAGCTGGGCTCATGACGCCCGCGCGGCGGCGTCAAGCCGGGCGCCGCGCGCCCAGTCGACAGCGTTCATGAGCTTCTTGCCGGGAGGCTGAATCTGGCCGAGCCGCACCGGTTCCGACCCGGTGCCGATCCGCACGGTTTTGCGGTCCACGTGAATCACGCCGGGCGGCAACGACTCTGGGGTATCAACATCGATCTGCACCGGCCCCAGTTTGACCCGCAGGTCGTCGATCATCGTCCAGGCTCCCGGATTGGGTGTGACGGCGCGGATACAGCGCTCCACCACCGGCGCCGGCAGGTCCCAACGCACCCGGGCCTCTTCGACGGTGATCTTCGGCGCAATGCTGACGCCGTCGGCTGGCTGCGGTTGGGGCGTCAGTGCCCCGTCGGCAATACCGTCCAGCGTGGCCGATAGCAGTGCCCCGCCCGAAATCGCCAGTCGTTCAAGCAGATCGCCCGAGGTGTCGGTCGGCTGGATCGTCTCGGTCACGACGCCGTAGACCGGTCCGGAGTCCAGGCTGGGTTCGATCTGAAACGTCGTCGCGCCGGTGATGGCGTCCCCCGCGGCGATCGCGGCCTGTACGGGCGCGGCCCCGCGCCACGCCGGCAGCAGCGAGAAGTGCAGGTTGACCCAGCCACGCGGGGGCACCGCGAGCAGGCCTTCGCGCAGCAGTGCGCCGTAGGCCACCACCGGGCAGCACTCCGGTGCGAACTCCGACAGTTCGGCCACGAACTCCGCCGAGTTCGGCCGCGCCGGGCGCAACAGCGGGATGCCGCGGTCGAGTGCCTCACGGGCCACCGGTGACGGCTCCGGCTTGCCGCGCCGCCCGGCGGCGGCATCGGGCCGGGTCAGCACGGCGACCACCTCATGACGGGGTGAGTCGATGAGGCGGCGCAACGCGGGGAGCGCCGGTTCGGGGGTGCCGGCGAAGACGAGACGCACTCGGACAGTCTAGGAAGCGATCGCGGTCGCTTCGCCGTCTGTGCTCTCAGCTGGCTATCAACCTGCGTTCAGCCGGCACTAATCTAGCAGACGTAGATTGTTGTCAGTACATATTATTTCTAATGGGTATGGTTGAATCGCTCCGCGACGCGACCATCGACGACGGGGTCGAGTACCCAGCCCTTCCGCGCTCCCCAGGAGGTTTGATGACACTCGACACCACCATCCGCGACGACCACACGCAGGCCGCCACCCATCGGGCGCTATGGGCGCTCGGCGACTACGCCCTGATGGCAGAGGAAGTGATGGCCCCGCTGGGCCCCGTCCTGGTCGCCGCCACGGGCATCGGACCTGGCGTTCGAGTTCTCGACGTTGCCGCCGGCTCGGGCAATATCTCGCTTCCTGCCGCCAAAACGGGTGCCACCATCGTGTCCAGCGACCTCACCCCGGAGCTGCTGCAGCGATCGGAAGCCAGGGCCGCCGCCCAAGGGTTGACACTGGATTACCGGGAAGCCAATGCGCACGCACTGCCGTTTGGCGACGGCGAGTTCGACGTCGTGATATCGGCGATCGGCGTGCAGTTCGCGCCGGATCATCCGCGCGCGGCCGGCGAGCTGGTCCGGGTATGCCGGCCAGGCGGGATGATCGGCGTGATCAGCTGGACCGCGGAAGGATTCTTCGGCCGGATGCTGGCCACGATCCGGCCATACCGGCCGAGCCTGTCGCAGGCGGTACCTCCGGCGGCGTTGTGGGGACGCGAAGGCTACGTCGCCGGGCTGCTGGGGGACCAAGTCGGCCGCGTCACAACGCTGCGGGGCAATTTGGAGGTGAACCGGTTCGAGAGCGCCGTGGCCGTGCACGACTACTTCAAGAATCACTACGGCCCGACAATCGAGGCGTACGCGAACATCGGCCACAACCGGGTGCTGGCAGCCGAACTCGACGCCCAACTCATCGAACTCGCCGAGCATCACCTGGCCAACGGCACCATGGGCTGGGAGTACCTGCTGGTCACCGCGCAAAAGCGATGAGGCCGACCGGGGCGCCTAGAGATCGATGTCCATCGTCGCGTCGGGCTCGCCGCCGGCCGCGGTGAATGCCGTCAGGGCCCGCACCAGCCCGTGGCGCTCGGCTGCCGGCATCTTCTCGACGATGGCGGCGATTTCCGCGCGCCGGTAGGCGGTGACGCGACGCACCACCTCGCGGCCCCGCTTGGTCAGGGCGGCGATCAGCTCACGCCGGGAGGTCGGGTGCGGCAGACGGTCGATCAGCTCGGCCGCCACCAGCCGGTCGACCATTCGTCCGGTCGCCGACGGTTGCACACCGAGCAGGCTGGCCAGCGTGGCCAGGTTGACCGGTCCCCGGTTGGACAGGATCACCAGAGTGCGGAACTGCGCGATGGTAATGCTCTCGTCGACCTGGGCGATTGACCGAGCCGAAATGCTGACCAGCAACCGCGACGCGGTGAGCAACGCATCGGTGATGACATCCAGCGACTCGCCGGCTTCCATCGCGTTCTCCGTTGCCATCCGGGCCACCTTTCCCGGGCCCGTTACGGGCCGCCGCGGGCTAAAGAGTTGAAAGTGTAACAACCGAAGCAGGAACTATTTCTCATGAATACTATCGCTGCAGGTGGCGATCTGCGACGGCAACGGAGAAATTGCTGTGCGGCCCGCCGGACCGCCGGAGTTACCCGATATGCAGGGGGTCGATCTGCACCCGCACCGGTTCATGAGTTTGCCGGGCGCTCAGCACGCCGACACCGCGGCGCAGGCTCGCCGCCAGCTCCAGGCCCCGCTCGCGGCGGATCCGCACCAGCATCCTGATCACCGGCACGTCCGCCGGCGTGCCGGGCGGCCGGCGCACCCCCGGCGGCAGATCGACCGGGCCGAGCAGATCGGCTTCGTCGGGCAGCCGGGCCTCGTCGAGCAAGGCGTTCACCGCGTCTGCGCCGCCGTCGATGGCGGCCATATGCACAGTCGGGGGCAGGCCGACCTCGCCGCGCGCGACCAGGTCGGCCTCGGCGTGGCCCACCGGATCCCACCGGATCAGCGATTGCACGGTCGGGATGGCCGATTCGGCGATCACCGTCACCACGCCGCCGTCGCCGCGGGCCCGCACCAGCGCCGCCGCGCTCATCCAGCGCCACAGCGCATCCTCGGCGGCGCGCAGATCCTGGCGGCCCAGCAGCGCCCAGGTGTCCAGCAGCAGCGCCGCCCCGTACCCGCCGTCGGCACGGGGTTCGGCCCCCGGCGTGGCGACCACCAGCGCGGGCTGAGCGGCGACCTCGGCCACGATCGCGTCACCCGCCGAGGTGATGACCGGCGTCCCGGCGAAGGCGCGGCCCAGCTCTTCGGCGGTGCGCCGGGCCCCGACGACCACCGCGCGTACCGCATCCGATCCGCACCGCGCGCAGCGCAGCGCCGGCTCCCCACGTCCACACCAGCGGCACACCGCCCCGGGTCCGCGCTCTTGCAGCGACATCGGCCCGGTGCAGTGCCGGCAGCGGGCGATGGCGCGACAGCGTCCACAGGCCAGCGACGGCACATAGCCCCGGCGCGGCACCTGAACCAGCACGGGCGCCCCGGCCTCCAGCGACGAGCGGGCGGCGCGCAGCGCGATGGACGGAATCCGCGCGGAGCGGGCCGCCGGGTCGCGCTCGTCGGCGTAGCCGGTGTCGTCGAGGGCGACCACCCGCGGCGTGCGGGCCCGCACGACGGGCCGGGTCGCGACGATGTCGTGGGCCCACCCGCTTTGCACCAGGGCGTGGGCCTCGGCGGTGCGGGCGTAGCCGCCGATCAGCGCCGCGCAGCGGGCCTGATGTGCGCGCAGCATCGCCACTTCGCGGGCATGCGGGTAGGGCGCTCGCGGCTCGGACAGGCTGTCGTCGGCATCGGACCAGACCATGACCAGCCCCAAGTCGTTCAGCGGCGCGAACACCGCGCTGCGGGTGCCGATCACCAGTCGCGCCGCGCCCCGTAGCGCCGCCAGCCAGCGCCGGTAGCGTGCGGCCGGCCCCAGCCCCGCCGACAGCGCCACCACGCTGTCCTCGTCGATCCGGGCGGTCGCGGACAGCCACAGCGCGTCCAGGTCCCGCTGATCGGGCACGATCGCCAGCGCCGCACGCCCGGCGCGGACCGTTTGCGCGGCGGCCTCGGCGAACCGGTCCGCCCACTGCTCGCCCGGCAACGTCTGCCACACGGCGCGAGCGGCACGCGACTCGGCCAGGGCGGTCAGAAATTGCTCGCCGCGGCCGTAGACCTCCCAGCCGGACGGGTCGACGGGCTCAACCATCGGCGGCGGCGGGATCTCCGTCGATTCCCGCTCCACCCTGGCGTGCCGGGCCGGGACCGCCAGCCGCAACACGTCCGGGCGGGTGCCGGCGTAGCGGGCGGCCACGGCATCGACCAGCCGGCGGATCTCCGGGGTGAGCACCGGCTCGGCGGACACGACACGATCGAGCCAGCCCAGCTTGCCGACGTGGTCGGTGTCGTGGCGGCGCTCCAGCACAAACGCGTCGACCAGCCGGCCGTGGAACCGGACGCGGACCCGCACCCCCGGCTGGGCGTCGTCGGATTGCTCGGCCGACACCAGGTAGTCGAACTCGCGGTCCAGGTGTGGCACCGACAACATCGGCAGCACTCGGGCGATCGGTTCCACTTCGACGGGCGTGCGTGCGGCACTAGTGGCGCTCACAGCACCCTCGAGCCACGAAATACGTTGCCAGCCAACATTGTTACCGTCCGAGGCCACACCGTAGCGGCAACCACCGACAATTATCCTTCGGCAGGCTCGGGGTCAGTGTCGGGGGCGACAACGTCACGACCGAAGAAGAACCCCGCCGTGATCAGGATCATCGCGGCGGCGTACAGCCACCAGATCGGTACCGCCAGCGCCTCGTGGCCCAGGATGAACCGGCTGATCGCGATCATCGCGTCCGATGCCATGAAACACACCGCGCCCACCGGCACCCAGATCGTCGGCAGCCGCGCCGCTATCGCGGTGCACGCCATCGCGGTCAGCACAAAGACGTAAACCGTCACCGGGAGGGTCAAATTGTCAGTCCCCAGGTGAGGCCAGAACCACCCCAGCAACGCGATCGCGGCCACGCCCAGTGCCATCATGACGGCAATGCGGGTCCGCGACAGCGCCTCTTTGACCACCAACGGGGCCAGCGCGCCGATGAAGCACAGGTGCGCACACAGAAATGCCGCCAGCCCCAAGACAAATGACATGGTCCACCACGGGATGGCCAGCAGCCAGTCGCCGGTGGCCGACAGCAATAGTGCGGGCATCAGCCAGCGCCGCTCGCTGACGATGGGATGCGCGCACGCGGCGACGGTCAGCAGCAAGGCCATCAACGCCTTGAACGGCGGCTGCAGAATCCAATGTCCGGTGAGCCCGGTTCCCGGCGCGGAATGCACCGCGATCACGGTCAAGTAGACGCCATAGGCGATGGCCGCCCAGCCGGCTGCCACCCAGCCGCCGGCCATCACGCGGGGTGCGTACGGTACCTCCATGCCCAGCTTTGACAAAGCCGACGAGAAACCTCCTATCGACCCCATTCTGCTGAAGGTACTCGACGCGGTTCCGTTCCGGCTATCCACCGACGACGGCATCGATGCTGCGCGCCAGCGGTTCCGCGACCTGCCGCGCCGGCCGGTACATCCCGAACTGCGCGTCGAGGACCGCACCATTGACGGGCCGGCCGGTGCTATCGACATCCGGATCTATTGGCCGTCAACGGATTACGGCGGCCGCGCATTGCCCGTCGTTGCCTACTTCCACGGCGGCGGGTTCGTGATCGGCGATCTCGACACCCACGACGGCACCGCTCGCCAGCATGCGGTGGGCGCCGACGCGATCGTGGTGTCCGTCGATTACCGGTTGGCGCCCGAGCATCCGTATCCCGCCGCCGTCGAAGACGCTTGGGCCGCAACGCTGTGGGTCGCCGAGCACGCCGCCGAGCTGGGTGCCGACACCGCCCGGATGGCCGTCGCCGGGGATTCGGCGGGCGGCAACATCGCCGCGGCGATCGCCCAGCAGAGCCGCGACGAGGGCGGACCGCCGATCGTGTTCCAGCTGTTGTGGTATCCGTCCGTGCTGTGGGACCAGTCGCTGCCGTCTTTCGCCGAAAACGCCACCGCGCCGATTCTCGACACCCGGGCCATCGCGCAGTTCTCCCGTTGGTACGCAGGCGATGCCGACTTGCACAACCCGCCGGTGCGCATGGCGCCGGGGCGGGCGACGAACCTGGCCGACCTGCCGCCGGCCTACATCGGCGTCGCCGGTTACGACCCGCTGCGCGACGATGGCATCAGCTACGGCAAGCTGCTGGCCGGCGCGGGCGTGCCCGCCGAGGTACACAACGCCGAGACGATGGTGCACGGTTACCTCGGCTACGCCGGCGTGGTGCCCGCCGCCACGGCCGGATCGGACCGCGGGCTCGCGGCGTTGCGGGATGCGCTGTACAGGTGAACGCCCGGCGTACCGTGGACGAATGATTGACCCTTCCCTCGCCCGGCCGGGCATCGATCCGACGTTCAAAGCGCTGCTCGACGCCTTCCCGATGACGTTCAACGCGGACGACGGCGTCGAGCTCGCACGCGAGCGGCTCAAGCTGCTGAAGGTGCCGCCGGAAATGTTGCCGGAGCTGCGGATCGAAGAGCGGATGATCGGCCACGGCGAGCTCACCGACATTCCGGTGCGGATCTATTGGCCGCCCACCCCGGCCGAGGCCTCCCCCGTCGTCGTCTTCTTCCACGGCGGCGGCTTCTGCCTGGGCGACCTGGACACCCACGACCACGTCGCCCGCGCGCATGCCGTCGGCGCCGAGGCGATCGTGGTCTCGGTGGACTACCGCCGCGCTCCCGAGCATCCCTACCCCGCCGCGGTCAACGACAGCTGGGCCGCGGTGCAATGGGCCGGCGAGCACGCCACCGAACTGGGCGGTGACCCGGACCGTATCGCCGTGGCCGGTGATTCGGCGGGCGGCAACCTCGCCGCCGTCATGGCGGTCATGGCCCGCGACAACAGCGGACCGGAGCTGAGGTTCCAGCTGCTGTGGTATCCGGTGGTGACCGCGGATCTTTCGCTGCCGTCGCACACCGAGAACGCCTTCGCCCCGATTCTGGACCGCGAGGTGATCGAAGCCTTCCTGGCCTGGTACCTGCCACCCGAGATCGACATCACCGACCCCACGGTGCTGCCCATCACGCTCGCCCCGGCCAACGCCGCCGATCTGTCGGGTCTGCCGCCGGCCTTCATCGGCACCGCGGAGCACGACCCGCTGCGCGACGACGGGGCGCGCTACGCCGAAATGCTCAACGCCGCGGGCGTTCCCGCCGAGCTGAGCAACGAGCCGAACCTGGTACACGGCTATGCCAGCTTCGCGCCGGTGATACCGGCGGCCGCCGCGGCCACCGAGCGCGGGCTGACGGCGCTGCGGAAGGCGCTGCACTACTAGGAAAGACGGAACGCCAGTGAGCCCGGAGATGAAAGAGAACCCCGACTACCAGACCCTGATCGTCGGCGCCGGATTCTCCGGCATCGGCGCCGCCATCAAGCTCGACAAGGCCGGGCTCACCGATTACCTCGTGATCGAGGCCGGCGACGGAGTGGGCGGAACGTGGCACTGGAACACCTATCCCGGTATCGCCGTGGATATTCCGTCGTTCTCCTACCAATTCTCCTTCGAGCAGAGCCGGGACTGGTCGCGCACCTATGCGCCGGGCCGGGAATTGAAGGCCTACGCCGAGCACTGCGTCGACAAATACGGCATCCGATCGCGGATCCGGTTGAACACCAAGGTCCTTTCCGCCGAGTTCGACGACGAGCACTCGCTGTGGCGCGTCCAGACGGATCCGGGCGGCGAGGTGACGGCCAGATTCCTGATCAGCGCCAGTGGCGTGCTCACCGTGCCGAACCTGCCCGACATCGACGGGGTGGATTCCTTCGACGGCATCACCATGCACACCGCGCGCTGGGATCACACCCAGGACCTGACCGGCAAACGCGTCGGGATCATCGGCACCGGCGCCTCGGCCGTGCAGGTGATCCCGGAGATCGCGCCAATTGTCGCCCAGCTCACCGTATTTCAGCGCACCCCGATTTGGTGCTTCCCCAAATTCGACGTCCCGCTGCCCGTGGCGCTGCGCTCGGCGATGCGGATTCCCGGCGGCAAGGTGGTCCAGCGGCTGCTCAGCCAGGCGTTCGTCGAGTTGACCTTCACCATCGCCGCGCAGTACTTCACGGTGGTTCCGCTGGCCAAGCGGATGGGGGCGGCCGGTCGCCGCTATTTGCGCCAGCAGGTCGACGACCCGGACGTGCGCGAGCAACTCACTCCCCGGTACGCGGTGGGATGCAAACGGCCCGGCTTCCACAACGAATACCTGGCCACGTTCAACCGCGACAACGTGCGACTGGTCACCGAGCCGATCGACAAGATCACGCCCGAGGCGGTGGCCACCACCGACGGCGAGAACCACGAGATCGATGTGCTGGTGCTGGCGACCGGTTTCAAGGTGATGGACGCCGACAGCATGCCGACCTTCGCGATCACCGGAAGCGGCGGCACCACGCTGACCGAGTTTTGGGACAAGCACCGACTGCAGGCCTATGAGGGCGTCAGTGTTCCCGGATTCCCGAACATGTTCAGCATCATGGGCCCCTACGGTTACGTCGGCTCTTCGTATTTCGCCCTGATCGAGACGCAGACGCACCACATCGTGCGGTGCCTGAAGCGGGCCCGGCGCAACGGCGCGGCGCGCGTCGAGGTGACCGAACAGGCCAACAGCCGCTACTTCGACGAGATGATGCGCAAGCGGCACCGTCAGATCTTCTGGCAGGACAGTTGCCGACTGGCCAACAGCTATTACTTCGACAAGAACGGCGACGTGCCGCTGCGTCCCTCAACCACGCTGGAGGCGCAATGGCGCAGTCGTCGTTTCGACCTCGACGACTATCGATTCAGCAGCCGCTAGGCTCGACGCATGGCAAAGGAGTTTTCGCGTCTCGACGAGTCACTGCGAGAATTCATCGACAGCCATGCCATGTTCTTCGTCGCTACCGCCCCATCCGAAGGCGGTCGAATCAACCTCTCCCCCAAGGGATATCGTGACACCTTCGCGGTGCTCGACGAGCACACCGTGGCCTATCTCGATCTGTTCGGCAGCGGAGTTGAAACGATCGCGCACCTGCGTGACAACGGCCGGATCACGATCATGTTCTGCTCGTTCACCCGCAACTCGCGGATCCTGCGGCTGTTCGGCACCGGACGCGCGGTCCGGCCGGACGATGCCGAATTCCCAGGTCTGCTAACCCATTTCGGGAACCAGCACAACGGCACCCGGGCCGTCGTCGTCATCGATGTCGAGCGGATCGCCGACGCCTGCGGGTTCGCGGTGCCCTACTACGAGCTCGTCGACGAACGCCCGGTGCTCGACGCGTATCACACCAAGCACACCGAGGCGACCGATGACACGTACGTGCGCCTCATCGAACGGAATAGGCAGAGCATCGATGGCCTGCCCGCGCTGGAGCCCGACCACCCGCTGCCCTAGATGGCGCGTTTGAGGTCGTCGACCTTGTTCTCCTGCTCCCATGGCAGCTCGATGTCGGTGCGGCCGAAGTGCCCGTACGCGGCGGTCTGCGCGTAGATCGGGCGCAGCAGGTCCAGGTCGCGGATGATCGCGCCGGGCCGCAGGTCGAACACCTCGGGCACGATCTTCTCGATCTTGACCGGATCGACCGTCGCGGTACCGAACGTCTCGATGAACAGCCCGACCGGAGCGGCCTTGCCGATGGCGTAGGCCACCTGGACCTCGACTCGCTCCGCCAGCCCGGCCGCGACGATGTTTTTCGCCACCCAGCGCATCGCGTAGGCCGCCGACCGGTCCACCTTGGAGGGGTCCTTGCCGGAGAACGCGCCACCGCCGTGCCGGGCCCACCCGCCGTAGGTGTCGACGATGATCTTGCGGCCGGTCAGGCCCGCGTCGCCCATCGGCCCGCCGAGCACGAACTTGCCGGTCGGGTTGACCAGCACCCGGGTCGACGACGCGTCCAGCGTGTCGTGCGCCAGTTCGTCCAGCACGGTAGTGAGCACGTGGCGGCGGATGTCGGGATCCAGCGTCTTCACCAGGTCGATGCCGTCGGCGTGCTGGGTGGAAACGACCACGGTGTCCAGCCGCACCGGGACGTCGTCCTCGTAGGCGATGGTGACCTGCGTCTTGCCGTCCGGCCGCAGGTAGGGCAGCGTCCCGTCCTTGCGGACCTCGGTCAGCTTCCGCGACAGCCGGTGGGCCAGCGCGATGGGCAGCGGCATCCGCTCCGGAGTGTCGTTGATCGCGTAGCCGAACATCAGGCCCTGGTCGCCGGCGCCCTGGGCGTCCAGCGGGTCCGCGGCGCCCTCGACGCGCGCCTCATGAGCGGTGTCGACGCCCTGGGCGATGTCGGGCGACTGGGCGCCGATGCCGATGTTCACACCGCAGGACGCGCCGTCGAAGCCCTTGTCCGAGGAGTCATAGCCGATGTCGAGGATGCGTGCGCGCACGGTGTTGGTGATGTCGGCGAACGCCTCCTTGGCGGTCGTCGTGACCTCACCGACCACGTGCACCTGCCCGGTGGTCACCAGCGTCTCAACCGCGACACGTGAGCGCGGATCCTGCGCCAGAAGCGCGTCGAGGACCGAGTCGCTGATCGCGTCGCAGATCTTGTCGGGATGCCCCTCGGTCACCGACTCACTGGTAAACAGCCGACCCTTTTCACTCACTGCGTCATCCTTCCGTACTGATTAATGTTAGTTAGGCAAATTATTTTAGGCGCCTTCAACTCAACCGGCTCCGGCGGGCGATTGCAACCTGGTGCTATCCGCTGTCGCTGTGCAGGAACGTGACGATCGCGTCGACGATGCGACTCGCCATCAGCGTCTTCGAACCGTGCTGGAGCGCCGCCTCGGTCCCGTCAGACGCCAGCAGCCAGCCGTCGTTGCTGTCCACCTCGAATGCCCTGCCCTCGCCAACGGCGTTGACCACCAACAGGTCACATCCCTTGCGGCGCAACTTTGCCCGGGCGTGGAACAGCACATCGCCGTTGGCGTCGCCGGTCTCGGCGGCAAAACCCACGATGGCCCGCATGTTGGGGAGCTCCCCGTGGGATCGCGCGCGGACCGCGCCGGCCAGCACGTCGTCGTTGCGCACCAACTCGATGGTCGGCGGCCGGTCTTGATCGTTCGGCCCTTTTTTGATCTTCGCGGCGGCAACCTGCGCGGGCCGGAAGTCGGCCACCGCGGCGGCCATCACCAGAACATCGGCATCGGGCGCGTGTTTGGAGACCGCGTCGGCGAGTTGTTGGGCCGAACTGATGTGCACGACCTCGACGCCGGCCGGATCGACGAGCCCGACCGTATGGCCGGCGATCAGCGTGACCTCGGCACCGCGCTGGACGGCGACCCGCGCCACGGCGTAGCCCTGCTTGCCGGAGCTGCGGTTGCCGATGAAGCGGACCGGATCGATCGGCTCACGGGTTCCGCCGGCGGTCACCAGGAGCTTGCGGCCGGCCAGGTCGTAGGGCAGCGCGTCAGAGCGCTCCAGCAGCAGGTGGGCCAGGGTGGTGATCTCTTCGGCCTCGGGAAGCCGTCCTTTGCCGCTGTCCGTGCCGGTGAGCCGTCCGAATGCCGGTTCCAGCACGACAGCGCCCCGACGGCGCAAAGTCGCCACATTGTCGACGGTGGCGGGGTGTAACCACATCTCGGTGTGCATCGCGGGCGCGAACAGCACCGGACATCGCGCCGTGAGCAGCGTCGCGGTCAGCAGATCGTCGGCGCGGCCGTGCACCGCGCGGGCCAACAGGTCGGCGGTGGCCGGCGCCACCACGACCAGGTCGGCCTGCTGGCCGAGCCGGACGTGCGGCACCTCGGAAACGTCGGAGAACACACCGGTGTGCACCGGCTGACCGGAGAGCGCTTCGAACGTGGCGGCCCCGACAAAGCGCAACGCGGATTCGGTGGGGATGACGCGGACCTCATGGCCCGCCTCGGCGAGCTGCCGGACGACGGTGCACGCCTTGTACGCGGCGATACCCCCGGAGACACCGACGACGATCCGCTTGCGATCCACCTACGCCGGCCCTTCTTCGTTGAAGCGGCTCTCCACGCCTGGCCCCGTCCTGTTACTCGCCCTCGGTGTGCTCGAGCAGGTCGCTGTGGATTTCACGCATCGCGATCGAGAGCGGCTTTTCCTGCAGCCCCGGCTCGACCAGCGGACCAACGTACTCGAGGATGCCCTCACCGAGCTGGTTGTAGTAATCGTTGATTTGCCGAGCTCGCTTGGCCGCGTAGATGACCAGCGCGTACTTGCTCGAGACGCGGTCGAGCAACTCGTCGATGGGCGGGTTGGTGATGCCCAGTGGGGTGTCGTAGGCACGCTGTCCGCCTTGCGAGGGATCGAATTGATCCACGGCGGTCAGCGACGCGTCGGACTGCGGAATATTCACGTAAGACTTTCTCCTGGCGCTTAGAGCGGTTGAAAACAGTTAGAGACTTTTGATTCTCAATCGCGTCTGGCGAGTCGGCTCATGCCGTGCCAGGCGCGTTTCCCACCAGCAACGATACCAATTCGGCGCACGCAGACTCCAATTGACTGTTGACCACGACCTGGTCGAAGTCATCCTGAGCTGCCAGTTCCACCCGCGCGGTGTCCAGGCGGCGCGCCATCGCCTCCGGCGATTCAGTGCCACGCCCGACCAGCCTGGCCTGCAGGTCCGCCCAGCTGGGCGGGGCCAGAAACACCGTGATGGCCTCCGGCATCGCCTTCTTGATCGCCCTGGCTCCGGCCAGGTCCACCTCGATGAGCACCGGAAATCCCGAGCCGGTCGCGGACCGCACCGGCTCGGCCAAGGTGCCCGATCGCTGCAGCCCGCCGTGGATCTCGGCCCACTCCAGCAGGGCGCCCTCGTCGATGAGTTGCTGAAAGCGGGCGGGACTGACGAAGTGGTAGTCGACACCGTCGACTTCCCCCGGCCGCGGCGCCCGCGTCGTGGCCGAGACACTGAAATGCAGGTTCGGTACCCGCTGTCGCAGACACCGGACCACTGTCGACTTACCGACCGCTGAGGGACCGGACAGCACCACCACGCGTCCCTTGCCTGACGGCTCAGGACGTGCGCGGTGCCCGGTGTCCGGTCCCTCGTCGACGCTCATTGGCGCCCCTGGGTCGGTGCGCCCACAGGCCATTCGGCCTGCATCGTCGCAGGTCGGGTTAGGCGGTGCCGAACTTTTCCAGCAGGGCCTTGCGCTGGCGGTCGCCAAGGCCACGCAGGCGGCGAGTCGGAGCGATCTCCAGCTCGTTCATGATTTCCTGCGCCTTGACCTTGCCCACCTTCGGCAACGCCTCGAGCAGGGCAGACACCTTCATCTTGCCCAAGACTTCATCACTCTCGGCGTCCTTGAGCACCTGGGTCAGGTTGGTGCCACCGCGCTTGAGACGGTCTTTCAGCTCTGCTCGTATGCGACGTGCGGCAGCCGCCTTCTCCAACGCGGCCGCGCGCTGCTCGTCGGTCAACTGGGGAAGGGCCACGATTCCTCCGTATCTCGATCATTCTCGTGTCTCTGCTGGGTTGCTTGGCCCAGCGGAGACGACCGTACTCACGCTTCCTCACGAAATCTAACCCGACCCCCTGGTTACGAGGTTAAATGCCCAGCTTGTGCGGCGCCTACACATGCCGTCAGCGGCAAGCTTCGGCATCGCTGGCAGCGATCCGATCCGGCACCTGGGCGCTCGCCACGTTCTCGCAGCGCGGACCCAAATCAGGCCATCTACCTGCAGTTTTGGCTCGGCGTGTCGCGGTGCCGGAGGCCCGGTGCGGGGCCGTCGCGGAGGACGCAGGCTGATAGCCGCGGGGCCCCGCGCCGGGTATCACGATTTGCCATGGCGTGTCCGGCGTGTCGCGGCGCTGACAAACACCAGGTCGTCGGGTGCAAGTCGGCGGGAAAAGATTCCGATGCTGTTAACCGGGTCTTCGATGCGCCCGCTATTGCACACCGAGATAGGCGACAGCGTCGAGCATTTGTTCGCCCGCCGCCCGCAGATCCGGCACGCTCGGTCCGGCCCGCAGCACCTCGCGTGCCACCGCGGGCAGCAGCTGGCCCGGCACGGCCCCACCGAGGCCGCCAAGCGCCTCCGGGCGGCCGCCCTGCACGCCAACCCCGGGAACCAGCACCGGTCCCCCCAGCGCGCTCACATCGGGCGCCTCGAAGACCGTCGCGCCCAGCACCACACCGACGTACCCCGGTCCGGACGGGGTGGCGGACCGGTTGACCACCGCCGCCTGGTCAACGACCAGCTGGGCCACGGTGCGGCCGTCGAAGGTGGCACGCTGCACGGTCCCGCCCTCCGGGTTGGACGTTGCCGCCAGCACGAAGACTCCCCGGTCGTGCGCCGCGGCGGCTTCCAGCAGCGGGCGCAGCGAGCCGAACCCCAGATACGGCGAGGCCGTCACGGCGTCGGCGGCCAGCGGCGAATCGCCGGCCCAGGCCGCCGCGTAGGCCGCCATCGTCGACCCGATGTCCCCGCGCTTGGCGTCCGCCAGGACCAGCACGCCGACCGAGCGCAGCGCGGCGATCGTGCGTTCCAGTACCGCATAGCCGGCCGAACCGTAGGACTCGAAGAACGCCACCTGGGGTTTGACGACGGCGAAACCGGAAAACGCGTCCACACAGATGTCGCAGAACTTCGCCAGGCCGTCGGCGGTGGTCGGCAGGTCCCATGCCCGCAGCAGCTCGGGGTGGGGGTCGATGCCCAGGCACAACGGCCCGCGACTCGACTTCGCCTCTGCCAGCCGGACGCCGAACCCGGTCATCGGGAGTCCTTTTCGGCCGCGCTTCCCGGCCCGATCGCACTGTGCAGCTCCTGTAGCGACCGCACCCCGATATCACCGCGGATACCGGCCTCGATGCCCTGGACGGCGGCCGACGCGCCCTGCACGGTCGTCACGCAGGGGATGTTCGCCGATACTGCGACGGAACGGATTTCGTAGCCGTCGATGCGCGGGCCGGAGTTGCCGTAGGGCGTGTTGATCACCATGTCGACGTCACCCGCCTTGATCGCCTCGACCGCCGAAACCTCCGGGCGCCCGGGCCCCGGGGGCTCGAAGTGCTTGCGCACCTCGTCACACGGAATTCCGTTGCGTCGCAACATCTCCGCGGTGCCTTCGGTGGCAAGCACGCGGAAGCCCAGGTCGGCCAGCCGCTTGACCGGGAACACCAGCGATCGCTTGTCGCGGTTCGCGACCGACACGAACACGGTGCCCTCGGCCGGCAACGAACCGTAGGCCGCGGTCTGGCTCTTGGCGAAGGCGGTGCCGAAGTCGCGGTCGATGCCCATCACCTCGCCGGTCGATTTCATCTCCGGGCCGAGTAGGGAATCGATGGCCGATCCGTCGGCGCGACGGAACCGGTGGAAGGGCAACACCGCCTCCTTGACCGCGATCGGGGCATCCTGGGCCGCGTTGGCCCCGTCCCCGGTCGCCACCAGCATTCCCTCTTCGCGGAGCTGGGAAATGGTGGTGCCCAACATGATCCGCGCACACGCTTTGGCAAGCGGGATCGCGGTGGCCTTGGAGACGAATGGCACGGTACGGCTGGCCCGCGGGTTGGCCTCCAGGACGTAGAGCACATCGTCTTTCAGCGCGTACTGCACGTTGAGCAGACCCACTACACCGATGCCGTGGGCGATGGCCTCCGTCGCCCGGCGCACCTTCTCCACGTCGCTGCGGCCCAGCGTCACCGGGGGCAGCGCGCAGGCCGAGTCGCCGGAGTGAATGCCGGCCTCCTCGATGTGCTCCATGATCCCGCCGATGTAGACCTCCGCGCCGTCACACAATGCGTCGACGTCGATTTCGACGGCGTCCTCGAGGAAACGGTCGACGAGCACCGGGTGCTCGGGAGACAGCTGTGTGGCGCGGGTGATGTAGCTCTTCAGCGTCTCCTCGTCATAGACGATCTCCATGCCGCGCCCGCCCAGCACATATGACGGCCGCACCAGCACCGGGTAGCCGATCTCGTCGGCGATCCGGCGAGCCTGCGCGAAAGTCGTTGCCATGCCGTATTTCGGCGCCGGCAGTCCCGCCGCACCGAGCAGGTCACCGAAGGCGCCGCGGTCCTCGGCCAGGTCGATGGCCTCCGGCGGGGTGCCCACGATCGGAACCCCGGCGTCGGCGAGCCGCTGGGCCAGTCCGAGCGGGGTCTGGCCGCCGAGTTGCACGATGACGCCGACCACTCCGGGGCCACCGCTTCCCGACTCCGCTTCGGCGCGGTACACCTCGAGGACGTCCTCGAAGGTCAGCGGCTCGAAGTACAGCCGGTCGGCGGTGTCGTAGTCGGTGGACACCGTCTCGGGGTTGCAGTTGACCATCACCGTTTCAAAACCGGCCTGGCTCAATGTGGTTGCCGCGTGCACACAGCTGTAGTCGAATTCGATACCCTGGCCGATCCGGTTCGGCCCGGACCCCAGAATCAGCACCTTGGGCTTCTCGACCTGCGGTGCGACCTCGGTCTCGGCGGCGGGGTCAAGTTCGTAGCTGCTGTAGTGGTAGGGCGTCTTGGCGTCGAACTCCGCCGCGCAGGTGTCCACCGTCTTGTACACCGGGTGGATGCCGAGGCGCTCGCGCAATGAGCGGACCCCGTCCTCGCCGGCCAATTCGGGTCGCAGCGCGGCGATCTGGCGGTCGGACAGTCCGCTGTGCTTACCGCGCCGCAGCAGGTCGGAGTCGAGCACCGGGGCCTCGGTCAACTCGGCGCGCAGCGCCACCAGCTCGCCGATCTGCGCGACGAACCACGGGTCCACCCCGCTGGCCTCCGCGACCCGCTCCACCGAAGCGCCGCGCCGCAACGCCAGCTCGATGTCATAGAGCCGGCCTTCGGTCGGCGTCTGCAACCGGGTCAGCACCTCCTCGACGTCACCGTCGGGGTCCGGCCCCGTCCAGAAGCCGGCCCGGTCGGTCTCCAGCGAGCGCATCACCTTGCCGAGCGCCTCGACGAAGTTGCGGCCCAGCGACATTGCCTCACCGACGGATTTCATCGTGGTGGTCAGGGTCGGGTCGGCTCCGGGGAATTTCTCGAACGCGAACCGCGGCGCCTTGACCACGACGTAGTCCAGGGTGGGCTCGAAGCAGGCCGGTGTCTCTTTGGTGATGTCGTTGACGATCTCGTCGAGCGTGTAGCCGATGGCCAGCTTGGCGGCGATCTTGGCGATCGGGAAGCCGGTGGCCTTGGAAGCCAGTGCGCTGGAACGGGATACCCGCGGATTCATCTCGATGACGATCAGCCGCCCGTCGGCCGGGTCGATCGCGAACTGGATGTTGCAGCCGCCGGTGTCGACGCCGACCTCGCGCAGGATCGCGATGCCCAGATCGCGCATCCGCTGGTATTCCCGGTCGGTCAGCGTCATGGCCGGCGCGACCGTGACCGAGTCACCGGTGTGCACGCCCATCGGGTCGACGTTCTCGATCGAGCACACCACCACGACGTTGTCGTTGCCGTCGCGCATCAGCTCGAGCTCGAATTCCTTCCAGCCGTAGATCGATTCCTCGATCAGCACGTTCGCGCTGGGGCTGGCCGCCAGCCCGGCGCCGGCCATCCGGTCGACCTCCTCGACGGAGCGCGCCATGCCCGAACCCAGCCCGCCCATCGTGAAGCTGGGCCGCACGACGACCGGCAGGCCGAGTTCTTCGACCGTCTCCCGGACCTCTTCCATCGTGAAACACACTCGGCTGCGCGCGGATTCACCGCCGACCTTGGCGACGATGTCCTTGAACCGCTGCCGGTCCTCGCCGCGCTGGATGGCCTCGAAGTCGGCACCGATGAGTTCCACGTCGTAGCGCTCCAGCGCGCCGTTCTCGTACAGCGCCACCGCGGTGTTGAGCGCGGTCTGCCCGCCCAGCGTTGCCAGCAGCGCGTCGATCTTGTTGCCACGCTCGGCCTGCTGGGCGATCACCCGCTCGACGAATGCCGGGGTGATCGGCTCGACGTAGGTGTGGTCGGCGTACTCGGGGTCGGTCATGATGGTCGCCGGGTTGGAGTTGACCAGGCTGACTTGCAGACCCTCGGCGCGCAGCACCCGGCACGCCTGGGTACCGGAGTAGTCGAATTCACAGGCTTGACCGATGATGATTGGCCCGGAGCCGATCACCAGGACGTGACGCAGGTCGGCGCGGCGCGGCACTAGCGTGCCCCTTCCCTGTTGTGAGATGCCATCAACTCGGCGAACTGATCGAACAGGTACTCCGCATCGTGTGGGCCGGCGGCGGCCTCCGGATGGTATTGCACCGAAAATGCCCGTCCATCAAGCAGTTTGACACCCTCCACTACCCCGTCGTTGGCGCAGGTGTGACTGACGATTGCTTGGCCGAACGGCGTATCGAACCGCTGGCCGGCTTCGCCTTCCAGCGCGAACCCGTGGTTCTGCGCGGTCACCGCGACCCGCCCGGTGGCGTGGTCCATGACCGGGATGTTGATTCCGCGGTGGCCGAAGACCATCTTGTAGGTGGACAGGCCGAGCGCCCGGCCCAAGATCTGATTGCCGAAGCAGATGCCGAACAACGGGATTCCGGCGTTCAGCACCTCGCGAGTGAGCGCGACGATGTGGTCCGCGGTGGCGGGGTCGCCCGGCCCGTTGGACAGGAACACCCCGTCCGGCTTGATGTCGGCGATCTGCTCGAAGGTGGCCGACGCCGGCAGCACGTGACTGCGGATTCCGCGCCGGGAAAAGTTGCGCGGCGTGTTCGTCTTGATCCCCAGGTCCAGGGCGGCGACCGTAAATCGCTGTGGCCCTTCTGGTTCCACGACATAGGCGCCCGGCGTGCTGACCTCACCGGCGAGATCGGCACCGAGCATCGACTGCTGGTCGCGCACCCGGTCCAGCAACTCGTCCGGCTCGGCGAGCGCAGCACCGGAGAACACCCCGGCCTTCATCGAGCCGCGGCTGCGCAGATGGCGCACCACCGCGCGGGTGTCGATACCGGCGATCCCGACGATGTGCTGGCGGATCAGCTCGTCCTCCAGGGTCCCGGTGGCACGCCAGTTGGAGGCGCGCGGCGACGGGTCGCGGACCGCGTAGCCCGCGACCCAGATCTTGTCGCCCCGGCTTTCGGCGTCCTCGCCGTTCCAGCCCGTGTTGCCGATCTGCGGCGCCGTGGCCACCACGATCTGGCGGTGATAGCTGGGGTCGGTCAGCGTCTCCTGATAGCCCGACATGCCGGTGGAAAAGACGGCTTCGCCAAGGGTTTGGCCGATCTCGCCGAACGGTGTCCCGGTGAAGACGCGGCCATCTTCAAGTACCAGTTGCGCTTTGGCGGTCACGCAGCCTCCTTGAGCCAGCCGTCGTAGTCATCTCGATTGCCTGCCCGGAACCCGGTGTCGATCTCGACGCCCGACGGTAGCCGCCATCGGATCGCCAGTATCCCGTTGCGAGCCGCGACCTTTCCGCCCATCACACGCTCGGTGCGTACCTCGGTAATCGAGTCCTGAGGAATCCAAATCGGGTTGGCGCGGCTGCGTTCCAGCAGAATGCCCTCGGGATAGCGGCTCAGCACCGCCTTGCTGCGAAACCCGAAATCGCCCGCCGTGACCCGCTCATTCCACTCGGTCGCCAGCGCGCTACCGACATAGACACCCCGAAGCGAGGTGGTCGCCGGGCCCACGGCGTCGGGCACTTCGGGCAGGTTGCCGATCAGCTCGTCCTGGCGCTGCGCGCGCCGGCGCCAGCCCAGCATCATCAGTTGGATGACTACCGCGATGACCACCACCAGCACGGCCGCGAAGATCAGCGACCCCACCAGCGTTGAAGAATTCATGCCGGGCTCTTCCCGTCCCGAGCGGTGATCTTTCCGCGCAGCAGCGTGGCCGTCACGGTGCCGGGCAAGGTCATCGACTCGTAAGGTGTATTGGCCGAGCGACTGGCCAGGTCTGGACCGGTGACCGTCCACGTCGCATCCGGGTCCACCACGGTCAGGTTCGCCGGTTCCCCCACCTCCAGCGGCCGGCCGTGATCGGGCAATCCGACTATGCGCGCCGGATTTTCGCTCATCACCCGGGCGACATCGCGCCAGGTCAAGAGTCCGGGCGCCACCATGGTCTGCACCACCACCGACAGCGCCGTCTGCAGTCCCAGCATGCCGGGTCGGGCCGCGGAGAACTCGACGCATTTTTCGTGCTCGGCATGCGGGGCATGGTCGGTGGCCACGCAGTCGATTACTCCGTCGGCCAACGCTTGACGCAACGCGATCGCGTCGGCGGCTTCACGCAGCGGCGGGTTGACCCGGTTCACCCCGTCGTAGCTGGCCAGCCTGCTGTCATCCAGCAGCAGATGATGCGGCGTCACCTCGGCGGTGATTGAAATGCCTTGATCCTTAGCCCATTTCAGAATCTCGACCGTTCCCGCCGTGGAGGCGTGACAGACGTGCACGCGGGCGCCGGCGTCGCGGGCCAGCAGCGCGTCGCGGGCGACGATCGATTCCTCGGCGGCCCGGGGCCACCCCGAGAGCCCGAGCCGGGCGGCCGTGGGCCCCTCGTGCGCCACCGCGCCGACGGTCAGCCGCGGCTCCTCGGCGTGCTGGGCGATCAGCACGCCCAACCCGGTGGCGTATTCCAGGGCGCGGCGCATGATCAGTGGGTCGTGCACGCAGACGCCGTCGTCGGAGAACATCCGCACCTGCGCGACGCCGGCGGCCATCATGCCCATCTCGGTGAGCTCGGTTCCGGCCAGCCCGACGGTGACCGCGCCGACGGGGTGCACATCCACCAGGCCGACCTGCTGACCGCGGTGCCAGACGTGATCGGTGACCACCGGGCTGTCCGCGACCGGTTTGGTGTTCGCCATCGCGAACACCGCCGTGTATCCGCCCAAAGCGGCGGCCGCCGAGCCGGTTTCGATGTCTTCGGCGTATTCGCGGCCAGGCTCGCGCAGGTGGGTGTGCAGGTCGACGAATCCCGGCAGCAGCACATGACCAGTGGCGTCGATGACGTCGGCGAATTCGGGGATCGGCAGTCCGGCGCCGATTTCGGCGATCTGGCCGTCATCGACCCGAACGTCGACCCGTTCGCCCTCACCGTACAACCGGACTCCGCGAAGCAGCACAGTCACGCTACACCCTCACTACCCGTCTTTTCCGCGGCCTCGGTGCCGACCAGCACATGGAACAGCACGGCCATCCGCACGTGCACGCCGTTGGAAACCTGTTGCAGCACAGCGGATTGCGATGAATCAGCCACCGAAGACGCGATCTCCATGCCGCGCACCATCGGGCCGGGGTGCAGCACCACGGCATGGCCCGGCAGCAGCGCCTGGCGCCGGTCGGAAAGCCCGTAGCGCACCGAGTATTCGCGCACCGACGGGAAGAACCCGCCGTTCATCCGCTCGGCCTGCACCCGCAGCATCAGCACGGCGTCGGCGGCGGGGAGCTCGGCGTCGAAGTCATAGGAGACGGTGGCCGGCCAGCCGTCAACCCCGACCGGCAACAGTGTCGGTGGCGCCACCAGCACCACCTCGGCGCCCAACGTGGCCAGCAGCGTCACGTTGGAGCGCGCGACCCGGCTGTGCAGGATGTCGCCGACGATCACGACGCGCCGGCCTTCGATGCCGCCGAGGCGCTGGCGGATGGTCAGTGCGTCCAGCAGCGCCTGCGTCGGGTGTTCATGCGTGCCGTCGCCGGCATTGATCACCGACGGGCCACCTTCGCCGTCGGCGGGAGAAGTCCAGTCGGCCAGCAGATGCGCGGCACCGGAGGCCGGGTGCCGGATGATCAGCGCGTCGGCGCCGGCCGCGTGCAGCGTCAACGCGGTGTCGCGCAGCGACTCGCCCTTGCTCACCGACGATCCGGACGAGCTGACGTTGATCACGTCGGCGCTCATCCACTTCCCGGCCACCTCGAACGACACGCGGGTGCGCGTCGAGTTCTCGTAGAACATCGTGACCACGGTGCGCCCGCGCAGCGTCGGCAGTTTCTTGACCTCGCGCCCGACCAGGGCCTGCGCGAACCGGTCGGCGTCGTCGAGGATGGCGGTGGCGTCGTCACGCGTGAGGTCCCCGGCGGTCAGCAGGTGTCTGGTCATGCGTCCCCGTCCCGGGAGATGACGACGCCGTCGCGATCGTCGTGCTCGCGAAGCTGCACGTGCACGCTCTCGTTGCGTGCGGTCGGCACGTTTTTACCCACGTAGTCGGCGCGCACCGGCAGCTCGCGATGGCCGCGGTCGACCAGCACCGCCAATTGCACGGCTCGCGGCCGGCCCACGTCGCGCAGCGCATCCAGGGCGGAGCGCACCGAGCGACCGGAATACAGCACGTCGTCGACGAGAATGACCAGCGCGTCGTCGATGCCACCGGCCGGAATCGACGTGACCTCCAGTGGCCGGGGCGGCTTGGTCATCAAATCGTCACGGTACAAAGTGATGTCGAGCGCGCCATGACCGACATCGACGCCGCAGAATTCACCGATGTTGGCGGCCAGGCGCGCGGCCAGAATCACCCCGCGGGTCGGGATCCCCAACAGCACCACCCGCGGCGCGTCCGGACTATCGAGCGCGGTCTTTTCGATGATCTGGTGCGCGATACGGGAAATGGTTCGGCCGACGTCGGCCGCCGACATCAATTCGCGGCCGGATGCGGAATCACCCGCGGCACTCATGCGAAACCCTGACCTCCTTCTCCGCCTCTCCGGACGGATCGTTAAAGGATGTCGACTGTCGGGCAGCGTAGCATTCCGCGGCTCGCACGACGATGCCGGCCACGCCGGGTCCGCATCCAGGCCCGGCTTCGATGGCGTTGGCCGCACTGTCGGAGCCGTCGAGCCTCAGCCCGCAGTCGCCTCTAGGTGCAGGGATATTGCCCGTTGAGCAGACAATTCGACGGTGGCGAGTAGGAACCGGTCAGCACACCCCTCATACCACCGGTGGCTGAACCACCAGGCTCAATGCTGCGATTCCAATTCGCGGGGGTGATCACAAAGTGAGTACCAGATTGCGCAAAGGAGCTGTTCCACGTGTGCGAGATACCTTCTCCGGCCGGCAGGTCGAATTCGAGCCTCCAATCGGAGAGCTGCGTCATGCTCGCGTTGGTGATGGTGAAGTGGGCGATGAAACCGGTCTGCCACGTATGTTCCACCGACAATGTCGCCGTGGCCGCAGCCGCATGAGCTACCGGGGTGGTGCCGAGTCCGAGGATGGCAACTATCAATGCCGACACGGTTACGTGAAGCGCTGTCCGCCAGCGCTTCACGTAGTTGTTCAGTCCGGCCATGGCAGCCAACACTAAAGCCAAACAGGCGATATCGGCCCGCGCATCGCGGGTAAGCTGCAGTACCTTTGCTCAACCGAAACCATCATGAAATTTTGGCCGCGCTACCAGGCCGGTCGCGGCCCGAAATGGCGTTCTGGTACGTGCGCGCGCAACGGCGCTGACTCGCGGGGGCATGGCCAGGAGTTCCCAGCTAATCTGGCTCGCGTGAGTGACAAATCCACCGGGCCAGCCCGCCCGCTGATCGGTTTCATCACCGGCGATAACGCGCCGCAGATTGCCCCGGCGCCCGCGAGCCGGGAGTGGATGACAAAGCAGTCGGAGGCGGGTAAAGGCTGGCCCAGTCGGTGTTTGCCCATGCTCATCGCCAACCAAAGCGGTTGGGAGCTGCGTAATCCGTGTGCGTTCACGGCTACCTGGATAGCCCAAGCCGATGGCATGGATGTACTGATCGAACCCGACGAGTACCTCGCCAATCAGCTGCTGCCCCTGAGCCATTTCGGCAACGGCATCCTGACCTGGCGTCTGCCGATCTTATTTCGCACTCCGCAGGGCTACAACCTGCTGGCCCGTGGACCGGCAAACTATCCGAAGGACGGTGTATGCCCGCTGGAGGGCATAGTCGAAACCGACTGGGCAAGTGCGAGTTTCAGCATGAGCTGGAAACTCACCCGCAAACTGTTGCCGGTGCGCTTCGAGGTCGGCGAGCCGATCTGCATGATCGTCCCGCAGCGCCGGGCCGAGCTGGAAGAATTCGCCCCTGAACTCAGGCGCCTCGAGTCTGACGAAGATCTGCAACGCAAGCATCAGTTGTTTCTTCGTGAACGTGACACGGGCAAACACGCCGAGCAGATAGCGAGGGTCGCCGCCGGAGACCGAGTGGAGTGGCAAGGCGACTACACGCGAGGCAGACACAGAGACGGCGAGGCCGGAGCACCGGATCACCAGACTCGCCGTTACCTTCGTGCCTTTGCTCAGCCACCAGATGAGAAGCGGCAGTAGACGCTCTGGTACCTACGCGCGCAACGGCGCTAAGTGCTCGCGGGCTACCCTGACCGGGTGAATCTCGAGGGCAATCAGACCTCTATCCGCGAGGTCTGCGACGCGGGCCTGCTCGCCGGTGCGGTGACGGTGGTATGGCAGCACGGAGAAGTGCTGCAGGTCAACGAGATCGGCCACCGGGATGTCGACGCCGGCCTGCCCATGCAACGAGACACGCTGTTTCGCATCGCGTCGATGACCAAGCCGGTCACCGTGGCGGCGATCATGAGCATGGTCGACGAGGGCAAGCTGACGCTGAAAGACCCGATCACGCACTGGGCCCCGGAGCTGGCGAACCTGCAGGTGCTCGACGACCCGCGCGGCCCGCTGGACCGCACCCACCCGCTAAACCGGGCGATCCTGATCGAGGATCTGCTGACCCACACCAGCGGCCTGGCCTACGGCTTCTCGGTGTCGGGGCCGATCGCCAAGGCCTACGTGCGGCTGCCGTTCAATCAAGGCCCGGATGCGTGGCTGGCCGAACTGGCCAAGTTGCCGCTGGTGCATCAGCCGGGTGACCGCCTCACCTACAGCCATTCCATCGACCTGCTGGGCGTCATCGCATCCCGCATCGAAGGCAAGCCGTTCCACCAGGTGCTCGACGAACGGGTGCTGGGTCCGGTGCGCATGCCCGACACCGGGTTCTTCGTCACCCCCGAGGCGCGCCGCCGCGCCGCGACCATGTACCGGCTCGACGAGCGGGGCCAACTGCACCACGACGTGATGGGGCCGCCGCATATCAAGCCGCCCTCCTTCTCCAACGCCGGCGGCGGATTGTGGTCGACGGCCGACGACTACCTGCGGTTCATCCGGATGCTGCTCGGCGACGGGACAGTCGACGGCGTGCGGGTGCTATCGCCCGAATCGGTGTGCCTGATGCGCACCGACCGGCTCACCGACGCACACAAGCGGCACAACTTCCTCGGGGCGCCATACTGGGTCGGCCGTGGCTTCGGGCTGAACCTGTCGGTGGTGACCGATCCGGCCAAATCCGCGTCGCTGTTCGGGCCGGGCGGGCCCGGGACCTTCAGCTGGCCGGGCGCCTACGGCACGTGGTGGCAGGCCGACCCGAGCGCCGATCTGGTCCTGCTCTATCTCGTCCAGAATTTACCCGATATGTCCGTGGACGTCGCCGCGGCCATAGCCGGCAACACCACATTGGCGAAACTTCAAACGGCGCAACCGAAGTTCGTCCGGCGCACCTATCAGGCGCTCGACCTCTAGCACCGTGGTCGATTACCCACCTGACCGCATCATCGGGCCACGGCTGTCGCTGCGGCTGCCCACGCTCGACGATGCCGGCGCGCTCTTCCAACGGGTCGCCCGCGATCGCGCGGTCACGAAGTATCTGCTCTGGGCGCCGCATCCCGACGTCGCAACCACGCGACGGGTGATCGCCGAGAAACTCAACGCCACCGACGAAGAGCGAACCTGGGCCATCGAACTGCGGCACAGTGGCGACGTCATCGGGCTGACCAGCTGCCGGCGTTCGGCGCCCGAGTCGGTCGAAATCGGCTACTGCCTCGGCCGCAAGTGGTGGGGAAAAGGTTTGATGTCCGAGGTGCTGGACTTGCTGCTGACCGCGCTGGAGGCCGACCCGCAGGTGAATCGCATCTGGGCCACCTGCAGTGTCGACAACGTGCGGTCGGCGCGACTGCTGGAGCGGGCCGGGTTTGTGTTGGAGGGCCGGCTGGCACGCCACGCCGTCTACCCCACCATCGGACCCGAACCGCGCGACAGCTTGCGCTACGCCAGGACCCGGCGCTGAGTGTGTACTGACGGTTTCGACTGTGCGGCCAGGGCGCCCTGTGCGCACAGCCGAAGCCCTGAATGCACGCGGTCGACTGCACGGAAAGGTGAGCCAACCCGTCAAACGTCCTCGGTGACCGCCCGCTGGACGCGGTCACCATTGCGTGCCCCGTTCAAAACCGATGTGTCCGCAGGCAGCTCGAATGCCGGGAACGCAGAACCCACCGCGGCGGCCGCGGCGCTTCGTTGGGCTTCCAGGCGGGCCAGCGCCTCCGCGGTGAACACCGACAAGCCGAGTTCCGGGTTGTATCCGTGGATTTCCTTGACGTCGAGCTGAGCCAGGAAATACAGGATCTCCTTGGAGACGACCTGACCCGGGACGAGCACGGGGAAGCCCGGCGGGTAGGGCACCACGAACGTGGTGGATACGAATTTCCGGCCCTCGGCGATCCGCCGGCCGGCGGTGCCGATCTGCACGTACTCGCGATCGGACTCTTCGTATCCGGCGTAGAACGCCGAGCGCATGTCACCGAATGCGCAGGCCTCCACGGGACGGAAGGCGATGTCGAATTCGCTGAAGTCGGGAAGGTGCGGTAGATCCTGGGTGATCTCCTCGACGCGGCGCTGATGCAGCGTCCAGTCGGCCGCACTGGCCAGTTCCTTCTCCCGATCCAGGTCGGTGGCCACCCGGCGCAGCACGTCGAGCAGGTGATGCACGCTCGACCAGGTGACACCGATGGTGAAGATCAGCAGCACGCTGTTGATCGAAGTCTTGTTGATCTGAATGCCGAAGCGCTCCATCAGAATCTTCTCGCGGAAGTCGTACCCGTTCATTCCAGTGTTGCCGAGGAACAGGGTGACTCGCGTCGGATCCAGCACGAACTGATCGGACCGCCAGGCTTCGTTCCACTCCGCCAGCGCGCCCTGCCGGACCTCGCGGTATGAGCTGACCGCGGATGCCCGGAACTCTTCGGGCACCAGGTCGGCTTCGTCGAGAATGCGGAACCATTTGCTGATCAGCCGGTCCTTGCGGACGCGGTGCCGGAAAACCAGCGCCATGTCGTAGACCTGCCGGACCAATTGGAAGCCCTCGATGTCGACCTGCCGACGCGCCAGGTCCAGCGAGGCGAGCAGTTGCTGGTTCGGCGATGTCGAGGTGTGGGTCAAGAACGCCTCACCGAACGCATCGCGGGCGCGTGAATTGAAGTCCCGGTCGCGCACGTGGATCATCGACGCCTGCCGGAACGCCGACAGCGACTTGTGGGTGGAGTGCGTCGCATAGACCCGCACCCGCGCCTTACTGGGGTCGGGCAGTAGCCGATGGTTCACCCACTCCGACCTTGGAACCCCCTCCATCGACGCGGCCCAATTACGGTATTCCGCAGCGTATTCCGGTGACGCCAACATCTGCTCGAGACGATCCGCCGACACCATGGCGGTCCGTTGCCGGGCCCAGGGAACGGCGGTGGCGAAGGCGTACCACGCCTCGTCCCACAGGAAGCAGATGTCCGGCTTGATCGCCAGTATCTCTTCCATCACCCGCTGCGGGTTGTAGACGACACCGTCGAAGATGCAGTTGGTGAGCAACAGCATGCGCACCTTGTCGAGCTGGCCGGCTGCCTCGAGGTCCAGCAGCTTCTGTTTGATCGTCTCCAGCGACACCGCCCCGTAGATCGCGAACTGCGGCAGCGGATAGGCGTCCAGGTACAGCGGGTAGGCGCCGGCCAGCACCAGACCGTAGTGGTGCGACTTGTGGCAGTTGCGGTCGATCAGCACGATGTCGCCCGGCCGGGTCAGCGACTGCACGACAATCTTGTTGGCCGTAGACGTCCCATTTGTGACGAAATACGTCTGGTTGGCGTTCCAGGTTCGCGCGGCCTTGTCCATCGCTTTCTTGATGTTGCCGTGCGGGTCCAGTAGCGAGTCCAGGCCGCCCGAGGTGGTCGAGGTCTCGGCCATGAAGATGTTGCGGCCGTAGAACTCGCCCATGTCCTGCAATGACTTTGAGTTGAAGATGCTGGCGCCCCGCGCGATGGGTAGCGCGTGGAATTGGCCGACCGGCGAGTCCGCGTAAGCGCGTAAGGCATCGAAAAACGGTGTGGCGAAACGATTTCGGAGTCCAGCGAGCACCGTGCTGTACAGATCGGTGACGTCGTTGAGCCGGTAGAACGTCCGATCGTAAACGTCGTTTTCTTCGTCATTGCCGGCCGCGATCGACTCGTCGGTGAGCAGGTACAGGTCGATGTGCGGGCGCAACTCACGGATCCATTCACCGCATTCGATGCAGTCGGTGCCGCAGTCGCGGCTCACCGGATCGTCGGTGACGCCCAACAGTGTGTTCATCAGCGGGACCCGGTCACGCGAGCGCAACGGTACGTCGTGACGGATGATCGCGGCCTGAATCTCGCCGTTCAGGGCCACCGCGGTGATGGCATCCTCGACGCTCGACACCACCAGCAGCTCGAACTGCACGTCATCGGACGCGCCGCGCAGCTCCCGCAGACTTTCGGCCAGGCAGTCGGGTCCCATCGTGGGCGAGTCGTCGGCGAGCAGCACTGTGTAGAACTGCTGCTGTTTGGCCTGGGCCACCAACTCCTGGTCTGCCAACGGCGCCGAAGTATCGAAAAGTGCCGTGCGGTCGCCATATTCGCTGAGCAGACGCACCGCCAGCGACACCTCCTCGGCGAGCCGCACCGTGGACAGGCTGTCAAGATGAGCGCGGTAGGCCGCCAGGTTCTCTCGCCCGGGGTACAGCCAGTACCGCTCGTAAGCACCGAGGCGGTCCATCAGCCGCCTGACCTTCGCCACCTCGTGCGCTTTGTCCAGCCCGGCCAGGTCAACCTCGGCGAGGTGACGGCACGCGTCGTCAAGCAGGTTCCAGGTGTCGATGCGGGTGTACGACGGATTGGCCACCGCGGCCAGCGCGGAGACGCGCAGTCGTCGCGTGTAGGCACTGTAGGGGTTCATGTCGTCACCTGTTTCTGGCGCGGCCTCGGTCATACTGCCGCTTCCGTCGTTCGCGGGTAGCGCTCGACAAGTCCGCCACCATTGTTATCCGGTCTGGCCTGCGTCCGCGTTGTTTTCGCTCAGGATCAACGGGATCGGTCAGCGCTCGGTTTCGTCGCTGTCGATGATCCGCCGGTCGCCGCGGGTGCTGTCCATCCACCGCAGCACGGGAAGCTCCCGCCCGCGGGCCGGCAGGTCGGTGACGTCGCTGAGCGACCTCACCACGGCCTGGGTGAGGCCCATAATCGCGGCCATCACCGGTAGTAGCGGCTGTAGCGGCTTAGCCGCGGACCGCACGGTGCTGATGCGGCGGGCCACGATCAGCCGCTCGATCGAGTGGTACAGCCAGGCGCCGACGCCCAGCGCGTAGATCGAGAGGGCCGACGCCACAATGGTCAGCCCGTAGGCGGCGCAGATCACGGCGCCCAGCACCACCGTCGCAGCCAGGAAGGCGGCGAGGAAGGCGCGGAGCTCCAGCCGGCTCATGACGGCGGTTCGGGGTGCTCCGGCGTCGTGGCCGCACCCGGTCGCGTGGCTCCGCGGACGGCCTGGGCGGCCGCCCGGATCTGCGGCGTCACCAGCATGACCTGTCCCAGTACCCCGTTGATGAAGCCCGGTGAGTCGTCGGTGGACAGCTCCTTGGCCAGCTGCACGGCCTCGTCGACCGCGACCGGCTCCGGCACGTCGTCGGCGTAAAGCAGCTCCCACACCGCGACTCGCAGGATCGCGCGGTCGACCGCGGGCAGCCGCTCCAGCGTCCAGCCCTGCAGGTGGGTGCTGATCAGATCGTCGATGTGGGCGATCTGCTCGCCGACCCCGTGTGCCACGGCCACGCTGTATGGGTGCAGCGTCTTGACGTCGGGGTTGGTTTGCGCCAGCGCGGTGCGCACGTCGGCCAGCTCGATCGGGCTCAGCCCGCGGGCCTCGGCTTCGAACAGCAGGTCCACGGCGCGCTTGCGGGCGTGATGGCGTCCTTTGGCGGGCTTCGGCGGTTTACCGTCCGGCATGGTCAGGAGTTGACCCGGCCCAGGTAGCTACCGTCGCGGGAATCCACCTTCAGCTTGTCGCCGGTGTTGATGAACAGCGGCACCTGGAGCTCCGCACCGGTCTCGACCGTCGCGGGCTTGGTGCCGGCACTGGACCGGTCGCCCTGTAGACCCGGCTCGGTGTGGGTGACGACAAGCTCGATCGACACCGGGAGCTCGAGGTACAGGGGTGCGCCGTCGTGGAAGGCCACCTGCACCGGCAGGCCCTCCAGCAGGAACCGGGCCGCGTCCCCGACCAGCGATTCCGGCAGCGGGTGCTGTTCGTAGTCCTGGCTGTCCATGAACACGAAGTCCGAGCCGTCGCGGTAGAGGTAGGTGGCGTCGCGGCGGTCGACGGTGGCGGTATCCACCTTCACGCCGGCGTTGTACGTCTTGTCGACGACTTTGCCCGAGAGCACATTCTTCAGCTTGGTACGCACGAAGGCCGGGCCTTTACCCGGTTTGACGTGCTGAAATTCGGTTATGGTCCACAGCTGGCCGTCGATCACCAGCACCAGTCCGTTCTTGAAGTCGGCAGTCGATGCCACGGTCGGTCTATCTCCTACAGGATGGCCAATTTTCCAGGGCCGAGCTTTTGCCCGGTCGTGGGTTCCGGGATTTCGGAATCCTTGCCGGCGTTCCGTCCGCGGAACGGGCACCGGATGCAGCTTACCCGCACCGGCTAGGCCAGAATGGCCAGCTCTTTGGGGAACCGAGTGAGCAGCTCCGCGGTCTGGCCGCTGGTTTCCGACGCATCGTCGGCAACGACCAACGTGTCCTCGATGCGGACACCGCCGCGGCCCGGCAGGTAGACGCCGGGCTCCACCGTCACCACGGAACCGGCCAGCAACGTCCCGGCCGAGGTGGCGCCGATACCCGGTGCCTCATGGATCTGCAGACCCACCCCATGTCCGAGACCGTGGCTGAATTGCTCGCCGTACCCCGCGTCGACGATCAGCTGACGCGCGGCGCCGTCCACCTCGCGAAGGTCCGCGCCCGCCCTTAGCGCCTCCCGGCCGGCCCGCTGCGACTCGGACACCAACTGGTAGATCTCCACCTGCCAGTCCGCGGCCTTGCCCAGCACGAAGGTGCGGGTCATGTCCGAGTGATAGCCGGCGACCAGCGCACCGAAGTCGATCTTGACGAAATCGCCATCGGCGAGCACCGCGTCGGTCGGCCGGTGGTGTGGGATCGCCGAATTCGGCCCGGCGGCCACGATCGTCTCGAACGAAATCGCGTCGGCGCCGTGGTCGAGCATCAGGGCCTCGAGCTCGCGGCTCACCTCACGTTCGGTGCGGCCGGGCCGCAAACCGCCACGCGCCACCAGCTCCTTCAGTGCGGTGTCGGCGGCCTCGCAGGCCAGCCGCAGCAGCGCCACCTCGCCGGCGTCCTTGATTTCGCGCAGCGCTTCGACGATTCCGGCGGCCCGTACCAGCTCGGTGTTCCCGCTGCGCTCGCCCACCTCGTTCGTCAGCGCGTCGAAGCCGTCGACCGTGACCACATTGCTTTCAAACCCCAGCTTGGACACGCCCGCGTCGGCCGCCTGCCCCGCCAGGTAGCGGCCGACGGCCCGCTCGATGGCCACCTCGAGATCGGGCGCCTGCGCCGCGGCCTGGGTGCGGTAACGGCCATCGGTGGCCAAGATCGCTTCGCGATCGTCGGCGAAGACCAGCAACGCGCCGTTGGATCCGGAGAAACCTGACAGATAGCGCACGTTAATCAGGTCCGTGACCAGCATCGCGTCCAAACCGCTGGCACCGATCTGGCTTTTTAGATTGTCTCGACGCTGGGAATGTGTCACGCCTCACGACGGTACTCGCTACGCTGTTTGCCCATGAGTAACTGGATGCTGCGCGGGTTGTCGTTCGCTGCGGTGATGGTTGTCGTCCGGTTGTTTCAGGGCGCGATCATCAACGCATGGCAGACGCAGGCCGGGCTGGTAAGCGTGGTACTGCTGCTGCTGTTCATCATCGGCGTAGTCGTGTGGGGGGTGATGGACGGACGGGCCGACGCTAAAGCCAACGCGGATCCCGATCGCCGCCAGGACCTGGCGATGACCTGGCTGCTGGCCGGCCTGTTCGCCGGCGTTCTGAGTGGAGCCGTCTGCTGGCTCATCTCGCTGTTCTACAAGGGCCTCTACACCGGGGGCCTGATCAACGAGGTGACGACATTCGCGGCCTTCACCGCCCTTTGCGTCTTCCTGCCCGGGATCGTCGGTGTGGCCGTCGGCCGCTGGCGGGTGGACCGCAATCCCCCGGCCGACCGCCCAGGCGGACCGGACGAGGAACGGGCTGACACCGACGTGTTCACCGCCGCCAGTGCCGACGAGGCGCCGACCGGCGAGATGGCCGTGCCGCATCCCGGCGCGCAGGCGGAGACGCCGACGTCGGCGGTGGCCACCGCGGAACGCGACGCACCCACCGAAACGATCCCGACGGCCGAGCGGGAATCGGCCACCGAAACGATCGCCACTGGTGCGGATGACACCAAGACCGAGGCGATTCGCACCGACACCAACCCGAAGCACGCCGAGCCGGAATCGGAATGGCCGAGTTCGCAGTGGGGGAAGAAGGACTAGCCGCTAGTCCTTCGCCGCTTCGGCCAGGTAGCGCAGCGCAAGCAGGTAGCCCTGGACGCCCAGCCCGACGATCACTCCGGTCGCCACCGGGCTCAGGTACGAGTGACGCCGAAACTCCTCGCGGGCATGCACATTGGAGATGTGCACCTCGATCAGCGGCGCGCGCAGTTCGGCGCACGCATCGCGCAGCGCCACCGAGGTATGGGTCAGGCCACCGGCATTGAGGATCACCGGCTCCCCCGCATCGGCGGCCAGATGAATCCAGTCCAGCAATTCGGCTTCGCTATCACTTTGCCGGACAACGGCTTTGAGTCCGAGTCCGGCGGCCTCACGTTCGATGAGCGCGGCCAGCTGATCGTGCGTGGTGTCCCCGTAGACGTCGGGCTCGCGCCGGCCCAGCCGGCCCAGGTTGGGGCCGTTGACGACGTTGACCGTGATGCTCATGGTGCACAGACTCCCGCGTAGGCCGTCACCAGCAGACCCGGGTCCGGTCCCACCAACCGGCCCGGCTTGGCCAGTCCGTCGAGAACCACGAACCGCAGCACACCGGCGCGGGTTTTCTTGTCTCCGGCCATATATTCCAGCAGCTGCGGCAATGCGTCAGGGTCGTAGCTGACCGGCAGGCCCAGCGAGGTCAGGATGGCGCGATGGCGCGCGGCGGTGTCGTCGTCGAGCCGTCCGGTGAGCCGGGCGAGTTCGGCCGCGAACACCAGCCCCACCGATACCGCGGCGCCGTGCCGCCACTGGTAGCGCTCCCGGCGTTCGATGGCATGCGCCAAAGTGTGGCCGTAGTTGAGGATTTCGCGCAGCTCGGATTCTGTTTCGTCGGCGGCGACCACCTCGGCCTTGACGGCGATCGAGCGGCGGATCAGCTCCGCCAGCACGTCGCCCTTCGGGTCCAACGCGGCCTGCGGGTCGGCCTCGATCAGGTCCAGGATCACCGGGTCGGCGATGAAACCGGCTTTGACCACTTCGGCCATGCCGGCCACGATTTCGTTGTGCGGCAACGTTTCCAGCGTGGTCAGGTCGACCAGCACGGCCAGCGGCTGATGAAAGGCGCCGACCAGGTTCTTGCCGGCGTCGGTGTTGATGCCGGTCTTGCCGCCCACCGCGGCGTCGACCATGCCCAGCAACGTCGTCGGCACATGCACGATCGACACGCCGCGCAGCCAGGTGGCCGCCGCGAAGCCCGCGACATCGGTCGCCGCGCCGCCACCCAGGCTGACCAGGGCGTCCTTGCGGCCAATTCCGATGCGGCCCAGCACTTCCCAGATGAATCCGACGACCGGCAGGTCTTTTCCTGCCTCGGCGTCCGGGATTTCGATGCGGTGCGCGTCGACGCCTTTGTCGGCCAGATGGCTGCGGATCGCCTCGGCGGTCTGCGCCAGCACCGGTTGGTGCAGGATCGCGACCCGGTGCCGGCCGCCGAGCAGCTCGCCCAGCTCGCTCAGCAGCCCGGTGCCGATCACTACCGGGTACGGCGGGTCGACGGCCACCTGCACGGTGACCGGTGGGATGGGTTCTGTCATGTGCTGGCCTCGGCGCCGGGCGTGATCGGCTGTTGGGTGGTTTGCAGAGGTAGCCGGGACATGATGTAGCGCACCACTACCCCGGGGTTTCGGCGGTTCGTGTCGACCCGCAGCGTCGCGACGCGTCGGTATAGCGGAACCCGTTGCGATATCAGGGCACGGTATTTCTCGGCACGGTTTCCACCAGCCAGCAGGGGTCGCACGGAGGCGCCGCCGGTGCGCCGCACGCCCTCTCGGACGCCGATCTCCAAGTAGACGACGGTGTGGCCGGCGAGCGCATCGCACACCCCGGGGCTGGTGACCGCGCCGCCGCCGAGCGACACGACACCGTTCTGGTCGGCGAGCGCGGCACGCACCACCTCTTCTTCGATGCGGCGGAATTCCTGCTCCCCGTCGGTGGCGAAGATGTCGGCGATGGTGCGGCCGGTCTGCTGCTCGATCAGCACGTCGGTGTCGACGTAGCCGACGCCCATCGCCTTGGAAAGCCGACGCCCGATGGTCGACTTGCCCGAGCCGGGCAATCCGACGAGTACCGCCCTGGGTGTCACGGTGCGCCTACCCAGACGCCTTGGCGCGAGCGGCCGGCGTTTCGTGCTCGGCCACCGCGCGCCGGTAGGCCTCGATGTTGCGCCGGGTTTCGGCCAGCGAATCGCCGCCGAACTTGTCCAGCGCGGCCCGGGCCAGCACCAGGGCCACCATGGTCTCGACGACAACACCGGCGGCCGGCACCGCGCACACGTCGGAGCGTTGGTGGATGGCCACGGCCTCGTCGCCGGTGGCCATGTCGACGGTGGCCAGTGCCCGCGGCACCGTCGAGATCGGCTTCATCGCCGCCCGCACCCGCAGCGCCTGGCCGTTGGTCATGCCGCCTTCCAGGCCGCCGGCCCGGTTGGTGGAGCGGACCACGCCGTCGGCGCCGGGGTACATCTCGTCGTGGGCCTGGCTGCCGCGGCGGCGTGCGGTCTGGAAGCCGTCGCCGATCTCCACACCCTTGATCGCCTGGATGCCCATGACGGCCGCGGCCAGCTGGCTGTCCAGGCGGCTGTCGCCGCTGGTGAAGGATCCAAGCCCGACGGGCAGGCCCAGCGCCACGACTTCCACCACGCCGCCCAGGGTGTCGCCGTCCTTCTTGGCGGCCTCGATCTCGGCGATCATCGCCCGCTCGGCGTCCTTGTCGAAGGCGCGCACCGGGCTGGCGTCGATCGCGGCCAGGTCGTCGGGCCCCGGCGGCGGACCGTCGTAGGGCTGCGACGGACCGATCGCGATGACGTGGGAGAGCACCTCGACGCCGAGCGCCTGGCGCAGAAAAGACCGGGCCACCGTCCCCGCCGCGACGCGGGCGGCGGTCTCCCGGGCGCTGGCGCGCTCCAGCACCGGGCGGGCGTCGTCGAAGCCGTACTTGAGCATGCCGGCGTAATCGGCGTGCCCGGGACGAGGCCGGGTGAGCGGCGCGTTACGCGCGATGTCGGCCAGTTCGGCGGGGTCGACCGGGTCGGCGGCCATCACGGTTTCCCATTTCGGCCACTCGGTGTTGCCGATCTCGATCGCGATGGGGCCGCCCAGGGTCACGCCGTGGCGTACCCCGGCCAGCACGGTCACCGCGTCACGTTCGAACTGCATGCGGGCGCCGCGGCCGTAGCCGAGGCGGCGACGGGCCAATTGGTCGCCGATTTCGGTGGAGGTGACCTCCACCCCCGCGACCATGCCTTCGACCACGGCTACCAGCGCGCGGCCATGGGACTCCCCGGCGGTGATCCAACGCAACACGGGTCCCATTCTCCCATGGGGGCAGGCGCGGACTTAAATCCGCGCGCTGCCGTCGATTTCGACGCCCGGCTCAACCCAGGATGGCCAAACCGGCCGCCGCCGCGGTGGCCAGGCACATCGAGGGACCGTGCGGCACCGTGGCACCGGCGCCGGCGCGACGGAAGAGCCGGGTGGCCATACCCGCCAGCGCGGTCAGCAGCGGCGCGGCCAACGCCGCCGCAAACCACACCGCGACGCCGAAGCAGCCGGTCAGAGCGCCGAGACCGATTGCCAGCTTCACATCACCGGCTCCCATTCCGGCCGGCGCCACCAGATGCACCAGCAGATACAGACCGGTCAACGCCGCGGCCCCGGCCAACGCGGGCCAGCCGCGCCCGACGCACCAGGCGGCCACCAGGATCGCCGCGGCCCCGGGCAGCGTCAGCAGGTTGGGCAGCCGGCGCTGCCGGATGTCGTAGCAGCTCAGCGCCGTCAACCAGACGACCACCACGGCCGCCGCTGTTGCCCGCACGCGGGGGACGCTAATCCAGGGCGGCCAGAGCGCAAGTCATCGCCTCGCGCGGCGCGGGCAGCCCGGTGAACTGCTCGACCTGCGCGAAGGCCTGATGCAGCAGCATCTGCACACCGCTGACCACGCGCCCGCCCGCCGCGGCCACCGCGGCGGCCAGCGGGGTGGGCCAAGGGTCGTAGACGGCGTCCAGCAGCACCGGAATCGTCGCGAAGATGCCGGTGTATTGCGACGCCACATCGGCCGGGATGGTGCTGACCAGCACCTCGGCCGCCGCCACCTCGTCGGCCAGCTCGCCGCCGTCCAAGCGGGAGAACCGCGTCGGCACGCCGATTCGGGTGCCCAGGTCCACCAGCCGGGCCGCCTTCTCCGGGTTGCGCGCCACGACGGTGATGCCGCTGACGCCGAGTTGGGCCAAGCCCGCGACGGCCGCGGGCGCGGTGCCGCCCGATCCACACACCAGCGCCCATCCCGAGGCCGCGCCGACCGCTCCGCTGACGCCGTCGATGTCGGTGTTGTCGGCCCGCCAGCCGCCGGGCGTGCGCACCAGCGTGTTGGCCGATCCCACCTGCTCCGCGCGTTCGGTGCGCTCGTCGGCGAACCGCAGCGCGGCGAACTTGCCCGGCGCCGTCACCGACACGCCGACCCACTCGGGGCCGAATCCGCCGACCACACCCGGTAACTCCTCGGCGCCACACTCGATGCGCTCGTAGGTCCAGCCGTCCAGACCCAGCGCCCGGTAGGCGGCCAAGTGCAGTTGCGGGGACTTGGAATGAGCGATCGGCGAGCCGAGGACGGCCGCCTTTCTCGGGCCCGCGCTAGCGGGGCGTGCTGTCGAGGACACCGTTGTGCTTCGCCAGCTCGATATTGGCCAAATGCTGCTTGTAATCCCTGGTGAACAGCGTGGTTCCCTGGGCGTCGATGGTGACGAAGTACAACCAGTCGCCCGGCTCGGGATGCTCGGCGGCATGCAACGCGTCGATGCCGGGCGAGCAGATCGCCGTGGCGGGCAGGCCCTGGGAGACGTAGGTGTTCCACGGTGTCTTCTGGGCACGGTCGGCGTCGCTGGTGGCCACCTCGCGCCGGTCCAGCGGATAGTTCACCGTCGAGTCGAACTCCAGCGTGTGGTGTGCGTTCAGCCGGTTGTAGATGACCTGCGCCACCTTCGCGAAGTCCTGCGAGTTGGATTCCTGCTGCACCAGCGAGGCCACCACCAGGATGTCGTAGGGCGACAGCTTCATGGCCTGGGCGGTCTCCATCAGCGCGGACTGCGTGTACAGCACGGATCCGGCGCTGATCAGGTTCGCCAAAATGTCCTGGGCCGGGGCCGAGGGATCGATGTTGAAGGTCCCAGGCGCTATCAGGCCCTCGAGCCGGCGATGATCACTGCCCAGCTCGGTGACGGGCTGAACGGCCCAGGCCGGCACGGACAACACGTTGGCCGGGGTGTTGCTCGCCGCGGCGCGCAGGTCGTCGGTCGACACACAGCGCCGGTTCCCGTCGAGATCCACACAGGTGGCGCGGGAGATCAGCGTCAGGATTCCCGGTGTCACCACGTTGGTCTTCATGTCGGTGGTGTCGTCGAGCTGACGTCCTTCGGGGATGACCAGTTTGCCCACCCGGTTACCGGGATCGACCAACCGCGCGACGGCCGAAGCCGCCGGGATTTCGGTGCGCATCCGGTAGAAGCCCGGCTGGATCGAGTTGATCGCGGCGTTGCCGTGCGCGGCGTTGACGAAGGCCCGGACGGTGGCGATCACGCCCTGGTTCTGCAGTGTCTGGCCGACCATGGTGGTCGAGTCGCCGGCTTGAATCTGAATGACGATGTCGCGCTTGCCGTCTCCGCTGTAGTCGTCGCCGGTGCCGAACATCGTGTGCCACATTTTGGAGCCGACGAAGACCGCGGCCACCACGATCACGACGAGCACGCCCAAGGCGATGCGGCCGGTGAAACGGCGCCGCCGGCGCCCACGCTCGGCCCGGATCCGGGCCATCCGGCTCATCCCGTGCCGGGGTGGACCGACCGCGGCCGGCTCGGCCCGTTCGCCCCGTGCGCTATCCACCATCGATGACATCCCCCGCCGCAGACTGGGCCCCGGACTCAGCCACAGTGGCCCGCCGCTGATCGAGCCAGCTCTGCAGGATCGCCACGGCCGCCGCCTGGTCGATCACCGCCCGCTGCTCCTTGGCCCGCACTCCCGCCGCACGCAGTGAACGCTGCGCGCTGACGGTGGTCAGTCGTTCGTCGGCGAGCCGCACCGGCGTGGGCGCCACCCGCTTGGCCAGCGCCTCGGCCATTTCGATCGCGTCGAGCGCCGACGGGCCGGTGCGGTCGGCCAGCGTCCGGGGCAATCCGACGATCACCTCGACGGCTTCCAGCTCGGTGACGAGCTCGGCCAGCCGGCGCACGTGCTTGCCGGAGCGGTCCCGTCGCACCGTTTCCACCGGGGTGGCCAGGATGCCGTCGGGATCGCTGGCGGCCACGCCGATGCGGACACTGCCCACGTCGACACCGAGGCTTCGCCCGGGTCGGCGGCCCCGACCCGGATTGCCCTGGTTAGGGTCGCCGGGCCGGTCGGGCAAGCGATGCTGTGCCAATTCCACTCAACCGACCCGCGCTATCGCGGCGATCTGGGAGCGCACCGCCTCAAGCGCCGCGTCGATGCCGGTCGGGTTCTTTCCTGAGCCCTGCGCCAGGTCGGGCTTGCCGCCGCCGCGGCCGTCGACGGCCATGGCGAGCTGCTTGACCAGGTCGTTGGCGCGCAGCCCGAGATCTTGCGCGGCCGGATTGGCGGCGACGGCGTACGGCACCGTCTCGCTCTCACCCTCCGCTATCAGCGCGACCACCGCGGGATCGCTGCCCAGCTTGCCGCGAATGTCGCCGACCAGGGAACGCAGATCGCCCGCCGTCATCCCGCCGGACATCCGCTGCGCCACCACACGGACGTTACCGATCCGCTCCGCGCCGGCTGCCGCATTCACCGCCGCGGCCCGCGCACCGGCCAGCCGGGCGCGCTCAAGTTCCTTCTCGGCGGCCTTGAGCCGTTCGACCAGATTGGCCACCCGGGCGGGCACCTCTTCCGACGGCACCTTCAGCGACGACGCCAGCCCGGCCATCAGCGCCCGCTCGTTGGCCAGATGGCGGAACGACTCCAGCCCGACGTAGGCCTCCACCCGGCGCACCCCGGAACCGATCGACGATTCGCCGAGAATGGTCACCGGACCGATCTGCGCCGAGTTGTGCACGTGGGTTCCACCGCACAGCTCCAGCGAAAACGGCCCGCCGATCTCCACAACGCGCACTTCGTCGGGATAGGCCTCGCCGAAGAGCGCCATCGCGCCCATCGCCTTGGCCTTCTCCAGCTTCTCGTTGAAGGTGTGCACCTCGAAGTCGGCCTGTACGGCCTGGTTGGTCACCTCTTCGATCTGGCTGCGCTGGTCGTCGGTCAGCGCACCCTGCCAGTTGAAGTCGAAGCGCAGGTAGCCGGGGCGGTTCAGCGATCCGGCCTGAACAGCGTTGGGGCCCAACACTTGTCGCAGTGCGGCGTGCACCATGTGGGTACCCGAGTGGCCCTGGGTGGCGCCCTTGCGCCAGCCGGCGTCCACCGCAGCGATCACGGTGTCGCCCTCGACGAACTCGCCGGACTCGACGTTGACCCGATGCACCCAAAGGGTTTTACCGATCTTCTGCACGTCGGTGACGGCGGCCCGCGCGCTCTCACCGGCACCCGTTCCGCTGATGGTGCCCTCGTCGGCGATCTGGCCACCCGACTCGGCGTACAGCGGTGTGCGGTCGAGAACGAGTTCGACGCGATCCGCCGCGACTGAATCCCCGTGGAAGCCGTGTGCGACCACCGGAACCCGCTTGCCGTCGACGAAGATGCCCAGAATTCTTGCCTCGGAGCTCAACTCGTCGAAGCCGGTGAACTCGGTGGGGCCGGCGTCGACCAGCTCGCGGTAAGCGGTCAGGTCGGCGTGCGCGTGTTTGCGTGCGGCCGCATCGGCCTTGGCGCGCCGGCGTTGTTCGGCCATGAGCTCCCGGAAGCCGAGTTCGTCGACCTGCAGGCCGGCCTCGGAGGCCATCTCGAGCGTGAGCTCGATCGGAAAGCCGTAGGTGTCGTGCAGGGTGAAGGCGTCCGAGCCGGAAACCACCTTGGCCCCAGCCGCTTTGGTGGTTCCGGCCACCTCGTCGAACAACTTCGAGCCCGACGCCAGCGTGCGGTTGAACGCGGTTTCCTCGGCGACGGCGATGCGGCGGATCCGGTCGAAATCGGCGACGAGTTCGGGGTACGAGGGGCCCATCGCGTCGCGCACGGTGGCCATCAGGTCGCCGACGATCGGGCCTTCGATGCCCAGCAGCTTGGCCGAGCGGATCACCCGGCGCAGCAGTCGGCGCAGCACGTAACCGCGGCCGTCATTGCCCGGGCTCACCCCGTCGCCGATCAGGATCGCGGCGGTGCGGCTATGGTCGGCGATGACGCGATAGCGGACATCGTCGTCGTGGTTGCCGACGTCATAGCCGCGCGGTGCGCGCGCGGCCACCAAGTCGATGACCGGCCGCATCAGATCGGTTTCGTACACGTTGTGCACGCCCTGCAGGATGAACGCGACCCGCTCCACACCCATGCCGGTGTCAATGTTCTTGCGCGGCAACGGCCCGAGGATCTCGAAGTCCTCCTTGCCGGTTCCCTCGCCGCGCTCGTTTTGCATGAACACGAGGTTCCAGATCTCGAGGTAGCGGTCCTCGTTGGCGATGGGGCCGCCCTCGACGCCGAATTCCGGTCCGCGGTCGTAGTAGATCTCCGACGACGGGCCGCACGGCCCGGGGATGCCCATCGACCAATAGTTGTCGGCCATGCCGCGGCGCTGGATCCGCTCGGCCGGCAGCCCGGCGATTTCCTGCCACAGCGCCACGGCCTCGTCGTCGTCGAAAAAGACCGTCGTCCAGATCTTTTCGGGGTCCATGCCGTAGCCGCCGTCGGCGACGGAATCGGTCAGCAAGGACCAGGCCAGCTCGATGGCCTCGCGCTTGAAGTAGTCGCCGAACGAGAAGTTGCCGGCCATCTGAAAGAAGGTGTTGTGCCGGGTGGTGATGCCCACCTCGTCGATATCCGGCGTGCGGATGCACTTCTGGATGCTGGTGGCCGTCGGGTACGGCGGCGTGCGCGCGCCCAGGAAGAACGGCACGAACTGGACCATGCCGGCGTTGACGAACAGTAGGTTGGGGTCGTCGAGGATCACCGATGCGCTCGGCACCTCGGTGTGACCCGCCTTCACGAAATGATCAAGAAATCTCTTCCTGATCTCGTGTGTCTGCACTCTTTTCCGCTTCTTCCTCTATGCGTTGCGTTCTCCCGGGCTTCCCGGGATACCGCGCGTCTTGCGTTGGGGTCGAATTCCAGCCTATTCGCCGGGTTATCGACAGGCTGTCGAACGACGCGTTTCGACCGCTCACAGTACCGGTCCTGGCGCCGTCGGTTACCTGGCAGCTAACCCTCCAAAAAGCTCAGCCGCACCGATCGCCGCGGGTTGTCGCGGTTGAGGTCGACCAAAACGACGCTTTGCCAGGTGCCCAGCTGCGGCTCGCCGGCCGCGACCGGCACGGTCACCGACGGCGCGACGATCGCCGGCAACACGTGGTCGGCGCCGTGGCCGGCCGAACCGTGCGCGTGCCGGTAGCGGTCATCGCGCGGCAACAACCGTTCCAGCGTGTCGATGAGGTCGTCCTCGGAACCGGCACCGGTCTCGATGATCGCGACCCCGGCCGTCGCGTGCGGGACGAACACGTTGCACAGGCCATCCCCGCAGGAGAAGCAGAACCTGCGCACCGCGTCGGTCAGATCCACGATGCGACGACTGGTGGTGTCCACGTCGAGTACGTCGGTATGCATCCGCTCAAGCGTACGGGGCGGCCGCGCTGACCAGCCAATCGTTTGTGAGCGCGGCCACACGCGGCGCCGTGAACCCATTGCCACCGGTAATCGGGAGGAGGAAGGTATTTGGTGGGACCGGTGGCGCCACCGGGGGCGCTGCCCCGAACAAGTTGGGAGCCGTCGTGTACGCACGCTCTTTCACGATCGAGGGGCAACCCTTGTCGGTCGACATCGGAATCGCGCATGTTCGCGATGTCGTCATGTCAGAAATGCGCGAGATTGACGGATATGTCGGCATGTCGCTGTTGGTCGACCGGCAATCCGGCCGCTGCATCGCCACCAGCGCCTGGGAATCCATCGCGTCGATGCGTTCCAGTGCCGAGCGGGTGGCCATCATCCGTGACCACATCGCGTTGATGTTCGACGGCAGCGCCAGCGTCGAAGAGTGGCACATCGCGTCGCTGCATCGCCGGCACCGGTCGCCCGAGGGTGCGTTTGTGCGAGCCACCTGGCTCAAGGTGGTGCCCGACCAGCTCGAACGATCCCTGGATTTCTATCGGACGGCGGTGCTTCCGGAGATGGAGAGACTCGAGGGGTTCTCCAGCTCCAGCCTGATGATCGACCACCCGGCCGGCCGGCGAGCGGTGTCGTGCTCGACGTTCGACAGCCAGGAGACGATGGCCCGGAACAGCGAGGAGGCCGGCGAGTTGCGCAGCCGGCGGGCGCGCGACCTGGGCGCCGAGATCGTCGACGTCGCCGAGTTCGAGCTGGCGATCGCGCGCCTGCGGGTTCCCGAGTTGGTCTGAGCCGGCGGGTTGGCGCCGAGATCGACGTTAACGTGACGTCTTCCCGCGTGTCTCCGGGCTAACGTCGATGTCGGCGTAGAAAGCGCAGAAAGCTAGCCGCGCTTGCGGCGGATGATCGCGCGCAGCCGGTCCAGCCTCCCGGCGATCTCGCGTTCGACGCCGCGCCCGGTGGGCCGATAGTAGTCGACGTCCACCAGCTCGTCCGGCGGATATTGTTGCGCGACAACGCCATCCGGGTGATCGTGGGCGTATTTGTAGCCCTGCGCGTGGCCCAGTGCCGCCGCGCCCGAGTAGTGGCCGTCACGCAGATGGACCGGCACCAGACCCGCCTTGCCCGCCTTGACGTCGTTCATCGCCGCCGCCAGCGCGGTGGTCACCGCGTTCGACTTAGGCGCGGTGGCCAGGTGAATGGTGGCGTGCGCCAACGTCAATTGCGCCTCGGGCAAGCCGATCAGCGCCACCGTCTGCGCGGCGGCCACCGCTATCTGCAGCGCCGTCGGGTCGGCCATGCCGATGTCCTCGCTGGCCAGGATCATCAGCCGGCGCGCGATGAACCGCGGATCCTCCCCAGCGACGAGCATGCGGGCCAGATAGTGCAGCGCCGCGTCGGCGTCGGAGCCACGCACCGATTTGATGAACGCGCTGATGACGTCGTAGTGCTGATCGCCGTCGCGGTCGTAGCGCACGGCGGCTCGGTCCAGCGATTGTTCGACGGCCGCCACGGTCAGCTCGGCGCCCGCCTCGACGGCTTCGGCGGCGACCTCCAGCGCGGTCAGCGCGCGGCGGGCGTCGCCCGCGGCCAACTGCACCAGCAGGTCGATCGCCTCGGGCTGCACGCCGATCTGACCGCCCAGGCCTCGCGGATCGTCGATCGCGCGCTGCACCACGGCGCGGATGTCGTCGGCAGTCAGCGGGCGCAGCTGCAGGATCAGCGATCGTGACAGCAGCGGCGCCACGACCGAAAACGACGGATTCTCGGTGGTCGCCGCGACCAGCAGCACCACCCGGTTCTCCACCGCGGACAGCAACGCGTCCTGCTGGGTTTTGGAGAACCGGTGCACCTCATCGATGAACAGCACCGTCTGCTCGCCGGAAAGGAGCGCGTGTCGCGCCTTATCTATGACCGCCCGGACGTCTTTCACGCCGGCCGACAACGCCGACAGGGCTTCGAACCTCCGGCCGGTCGCTTGCGAGACCAGCGCGGCCAACGTCGTCTTACCACTTCCCGGCGGGCCGTACAGGATGGCCGAGGCCACCCCCGAACCCTCGACGAGTCGGCGCAGCGGCGATCCGGCCGCCAGCAAGTGGTCCTGTCCGACGACTTCGTCCAGCGATGCCGGCCGCATCCGGACCGCTAGCGGTGCACCGGCCGTCCCGCCCAGGGCGTCGTAAGCCGTTTGCGATTCGCCGGGCAGGTCAAACAGACCGTCGGACACGGTTTCAGGCATACCACGCATACCGGACAGGTACGCGCATTGGCGGCGACCACCCGAAAACAAGCAAAGGCAATCCTCGCCCCGCGGCTGCTTATTTGCTAAGTTCCGGATTGCCAAGTTCTGCACGCGTGCCCGGCAAGCTACTTCGACGGCAAATTAGGACGGCAAATGAGCCAGCCCCCAGAACACCCAGGCAGTCCGGCCGACCCCAACGCCGGCAACCAGAACCCCCGGGGCTACCCGCCGCCGCCTCAAGGCGCACCGGGTTACGGCGCACCGCCTCCGCCGAGTTACGGCGCACCGCCTTCGCCGGGTTACGGGCCACCTCCCGGGAGCGCACCGCCACCCGGTTACGGCGCACCCCCTCCGCCGCCACCTGGCTATGGCCCCCCGCCGGGCTATCCTCCGCAGCCGGGCTATCCGCCACAGCCGGGCTACGGCGGCCCGCCGACACCGCAATTCAGCGTGGCTGAGGCATTCAGCTGGGCCTGGAACACATTCACCAAGAACGCCGTCACGTTGGTCATTCCCACCCTGATCTACGGTCTGCTGTTCGCCGCGGCCTCCGCCGTGAACATCGTCGGCCAAAACATGGGCACGACCACGACAAGCTTCGAGGGCTACGACTACGGCTTCTCGACGGATCTCAGTCCCGCCGGAATGGCCGTGGTGGGGCTCGGCTACCTCGTCACCTTCGTGGTGACCGCGTACGCCGAAGCCGGTTTCCTGTCGGGATGCCTGGATATCGCGGACGGCCGGCCGGTGAGCATCGGTTCCTTCTTCAAGCCACGCAACCTCGGCATGGCGTTTCTGGCCGCGTTCCTGATCAGCATTCTCACCTCGATCGGCTATGCCGCGTGCTTCGTTCCCGGCATCATCGTGGGGATCTTCACCCAGTTCGTCATCCTGTTCGTGATCGATCGCTCGCAATCCGCCATCAAGGGGTTCTCATCGGGCTTCTCGCTGGTCGGGTCGAATTTCGCCAATGCGCTGCTGGTGTGGCTGGTATCCATGGCGACGGTGTTCGTCGGTGCGCTGGTGTGCGGCGTCGGCCTGTTGGTGGCGGCCCCCCTGGTGGCGCTCATCCTGACCTACGCCTACCGCAAGCTTTCGGGCGGTCAGGTCGTGCCGCTGGCACAGCCCGGCTACCAGCCGGGACCGCCGGCCGGACCGCCGCCGGGGCCGCTGCCGACGTAACCAGCCCGGCTCCCGCTGACTCGCGGCGCGCTGCGGCGCCGCTGCCCGTGTGATGAGATCAGCGGTTATGAGCATCAAAGTTGCGCTGGAGCATCGCACCAGCTACACCTTTGACCGGGGGGTCCAGGTTTTCCCGCACGTGGTGCGGCTGCGCCCGGCGCCCCACTCGCGCACATCCATCGAGGCCTACTCGCTGCGCATCGAGCCCGCCGACCACTTCATCAACTGGCAGCAAGACGCGTTCGGCAATTTCCTTGCCCGGCTTGTGTTTCCGAACCCGATGCGACAGTTGACCATCACCGTCGGGCTCATCGCCGACCTCAAGGTCATCAACCCGTTCGACTTTTTCATCGAGGACTGGGCCGAAACATGGCCTCCCGCTTCGGGGTTGATCTACCCCAAGGAGCTCGCCGAGGATCTCAAGCCTTATCTGCGCCCGGTCGACGAAGAAGCCGAAGGCTCGGGCCCCGGTGAGCTCGCGCGGGCGTGGGTGGGCAATTTCTCGGTGCCCGACGGCACCCGCACCATCGACTTCCTGGTCGCGCTCAACCATGCGGTCAACGCCGACGTCGCCTACAGCCTGCGCATGGAACCCGGCGTCCAGACACCGGATTTCACGCTGCGCACCGGCGTCGGCTCGTGCCGAGATTCGGCATGGCTGCTGGCGTCGATCCTGCGCCAGTTCGGCCTGGCCGCCCGCTTCGTGTCCGGATATCTCGTGCAGTTGGCCTCCGACGTCGAGGCGCTCGACGGGCCGTCGGGGCCCGCCGCCGATTTCACCGACCTGCACGCGTGGACCGAGGTGTACATCCCCGGCGCGGGCTGGATCGGGCTCGACCCGACATCGGGGCTGTTTGCCGGCGAGGGCCACATCCCGCTGTCAGCCACGCCGCATCCCTCGAGCGCGGCGCCCATCAGCGGCAGCACCGAGCCGTGTACGACCACCCTGGAGTTCTCCAACACCGTCACCCGCATCCACGAGGACCCGCGCGTCACACTGCCCTACACCGACGCGGCGTGGAAGACGATCTGCGCGGTCGGCCGCCGCGTCGACGAACGCCTGGCCGCCGGCGACGTCCGGCTGACGGTCGGCGGTGAACCGACATTCGTGTCGGTGGACAACCAGGTCGACGAGGAGTGGACCATCGCCGCCGACGGCCCGCACAAACGGCAGCGCGCCACCGATCTGGCCGCCCGGCTCAAATCGCTGTGGGCCCCGCAGGGGCTGATCCATCGCGGACAGGGCCGCTGGTATCCGGGAGAGCCGTTGCCGCGCTGGCAGATTGCGCTCTACTGGCGCACCGATGGGCAACCGCTGTGGACCGACGACGCGCTGCTGGCCGACCCGTGGACGCCCGAGCCGATGAGTGCGACGGCGGACAAAGACACCGCCTACGAGGTGCTCGCCGGAATCGCCGAAGGCCTGGGATTGCCGCTGTCCCAGGTGCGCCCGGCCTACGAGGACCCGTTGGCCCGGCTCGCGGCCAAGGTCCGCCTGCCCAAAGGCGACGCGGTCGAATCCGCCGACGACCTCGTCGCCGACGACGCCGCCGCCCGCGCCGCGTTGCTGGATCGCCTCGACGAAACCACCGAGGCCCCAGCGGCATTCGTGCTGCCGCTGCACCGCCGCGACGACGATCTCGGCTGGGCCAGTGCGAACTGGCAGCTGCGCCGGGGCCGCGTCGTACTGCGCGAGGGAGATTCGCCGGCGGGACTGCGGCTGCCGCTGGATTCGATCAGCTGGGAGGCGCCGCGGCCATCGTTCGAGGTCGACCCCCTCACCGTCGGCGACGCGCTGTCGACCGAGTCGACCAGCGCGGAGACTGTCGACTCCGAGTCGGCACCGGTGACCGCTATGGTCGCCGAGGTCCGCGACGGGCTGCTATACCTCTTCCTCCCGCCCACCGAGGCGCTGGAACACTTCGTCGACCTGATCGCCCGCATTGAGGCCGCGGCCGCCAAAACCCGCAGCGCGGTGGTGATCGAGGGCTACGGACCACCGCCGGACCCGCGGCTGCAGTCCACGACAATCACCCCCGACCCCGGCGTCATCGAAGTCAACATCGCGCCCACCGCCAGTTTCGACGAACAACGACAACAACTCGAAAACCTCTACGAGCAAGCGCGGCTGGCTCGGCTGTCGACGGAGTCATTCGACCTCGACGGTAGCCACGGCGGCACCGGTGGCGGCAACCACATCACGCTCGGCGGTGTGACGCCGGCGGACTCGCCGCTGCTGCGCCGCCCGGATCTGTTGGTCTCACTGCTGACGTACTGGCAGCGACACCCGTCGCTGTCCTATCTGTTCGCCGGGCGATTCGTCGGCACCACGTCGCAGGCGCCACGGGTTGACGAGGGTCGCGCCGAGGCACTGTACGAACTCGAGATCGCGTTCGCCGAAATCGCCCGGCTGGCAGCGGGCCGCGCCCCCAAACCGTGGATCACCGACCGCGCGCTGCGGCATCTGCTCACCGACATCACCGGAAACACCCATCGCGCCGAGTTCTGCATCGACAAGCTCTACAGCCCCGACAGCCCTCGGGGCAGGCTCGGCCTGCTGGAGTTGCGCGGGTTCGAGATGCCGCCACACCTGCGCATGGCGATGGTGCAGTCGCTACTGGTGCGCTCACTGGTGGCGTGGTTCTGGGACGAACCGCTGCGGGCCCCGCTGATCCGGCACGGCGCCAACTTGCACGGACGATACCTGTTGCCGCACTTCCTGATTCACGACATCGCCGACGTGGCCGCGGATCTGCGCGCGCACGGCATCGCGTTCGAGACCAGCTGGCTGGATCCGTTCACCGAGTTCCGCTTCCCGCGCATCGGCACCGCCGTCTTCGACGGCGTGGAGATCGAGCTGCGCGGGGCGATCGAGCCGTGGAACACCCTCGGCGAGGAATCCACCGCGACGGGTACCGCCCGCTACGTCGACTCGTCGGTCGAGCGCATCCAGATCCGCATCATCGGTGCCGACCGGCACCGCTACGTCGTGACGGCCAACGGCTACCCGGTGCCGTTGCTGGCCACCGACAATCCCGACATCCACGTCGGCGGGGTGCGGTACAAGGCCTGGAAGCCGCCCAGCGCGCTGCACCCGACGATCACCACCGACGTGCCGTTGCAGTTCGAGCTGATCGATCTCACCTCGGGAACCTCACGCGGCGGGTGCACCTACCACGTCGCGCATCCCGGCGGGCTGGCCTACGAAGAGCCACCCGTCAACGCCGTAACCGCCGAGGCACGCCGCGCTCGCCGATTCGAGGCCACCGGATTCACACCGGGCCCACTCGACTTGGCCGACATCCGGGAGAAACAGGCCAGGATCTTCACTGATATCGGCGCGCCAGGCATCCTCGACCTGCGGCGCGTGCGTACCGTGCAGCAGTAATGGCGTCGTCTAGAACTGGCATCGCAATGGCACTCGATCCCTCGGCGGTTACTGGGACCTCCGGCGACCGCTACGACGCCGATCGACTGCTGGCCGGGTACCGGACCGCGCGCGCCCAGGAAGCACTGTTCGATCTGCGCCCCAGTGGTCCATTCGGCGCCGGCTACGACGAATTCCTCGACGAACACGGCGCGGTGCGGCCGGCCTGGACCGAGCTGGCCGACACGGTCGCCGAGCGCGGCCGAACGGGGCTGAACCAGGTGCGCTCGATGGTGCACACCCTGATCGACAACGACGGGATCACCTACACCGAGGTCGATCCCGCCAGCGGGCGTGCCCTGGAACCCCGGCCGTGGAGCCTGGACACCCTGCCGATCGTGCTGTCCGCGGCCGATTGGGAGGTGCTGGAGGGCGCGCTGGTGCAGCGTTCGCGCCTGCTCGATGCGGTGCTCGCCGACTTGTACGGGCCGCGCACCGTGCTCACCGACGGCATGCTGCCGCCGGAACTGGTGTTCGCCCACCCCGGTTACGTGCGCGCGGCCAGCGGCATCGAAGTGCCGGGCCACCACCAGCTTTTCATGCATGGGTGCGATCTCAGCAGGTTGCCGAACGGCGACTTCGAGGTCAACGCGGACTGGACGCAGGCGCCGTCGGGCGCCGGGTACGCGCTCGCCGACCGACGCGTTGTCGCGCACGCGGTTCCCGATCTCTACGAGCGGATCGCGCCGCGGCCCAACACGCCGTTCGCGCAGGCGCTGCGGCTGGCATTGATCGACGCGGCACCCGACGACGCGCAAGACCCGGTTGTGGTGATTCTCAGCCCCGGCATCTACTCGGAGACCGCGTTCGATCAGGCGTATCTGGCTACGCTGCTGGGTTTTCCGCTGGTGGAAAGCGCCGACTTGGTGGTTCGCGACGGCAAGCTGTGGATGCGCTCGCTGGGGACGCTGAAACGTGTCGACGTCGTTCTTCGCCGCGTCGACGCGCTCTACGCCGACCCGCTGGATCTGCGTGCCGATTCCCGGCTCGGGGTGGTCGGTTTGGTGGAGGCGCAGCGCCGCGGCACCGTGACCGTCGTCAATACGCTGGGCAGCGGGATCTTGGAAAGCCCTGGGCTGCTGCGTTTTCTGCCCGAGCTGGCCGAGCGGCTGCTCGGTGAAGCCCCGCTGCTGAACACAGCGGCGATGTACTGGGGCGGCATCGCGAACGAACGCTCGCATCTGCTGGCCAACCTCTCGTCGCTGTTGATCAAGTCCACGATCGGCGGGGAAACCCTTGTCGGACCTGCGCTTTCGTCGGACCGGCTGGCCGAATTGGCCGCGCGGATCGAGCACATGCCGTGGCAGTGGGCCGGCCAGGAGCTGCCGCAGTTCTCCTCGGCGCCGACCGACCACTCCGGTGTGCTGTCCTCGGCCGGTGTCGGCATGCGGTTGTTCACCGTTGCCCAACGCAGCGGCTTTGCCCCGATGATCGGCGGTGTCGGCTACGTCCTGGCTCCCGGAGCCGCGGCGTACACGCTGAACACTGTTGCTGCGAAAGACATTTGGGTACGTCCGACGGAGCGTGCGCGGGCCGAGACCATTACCCTGCCGACCGAGGTGGCGCCGGTGAAGACCGCCGCGGGGACCTGGGGCATCAGCTCGCCGCGTGTCCTGTCCGACCTGTTCTGGATCGGCCGCTACGGGGAGCGCGCGGAAAGCACGGCCCGGCTGCTGATGGCCGCCCGGGACCGTTTCCACGTCTACCGGCACCGGCAGGACACCGAGGAGAGCGCGGTCGTGCCGGTGCTGATGGCCGCCCTGGGCACCATCACCGGGACCGACACCGGAGCCGACAACGACCCCGCCGAGATGATCGCGATCGTCCCGTCGACGCTGTGGGCACTGACTTTCGACCCGGGCCGGGGAGGATCCCTCTTCCAGTCGGTGGAGGGGCTCGCCCTGGCGGCCAGGTCGGTGCGTGACCAGATGTCCAACGACACCTGGGTGGTGCTGGCCAACGTGGAGCGCGCGCTTGCCCACCGGTCCGAACCGCCGCAATCACTGGGCGAGGCCGACACGCTGCTCGCGTCGGCGCACGCGCGCACCCTGGCCGCGATGCTCACCCTTTCGGGGGTGGCCAGCGAGTCGATGGTGCGCGACGTGGGCTGGTCGATGATGGACATCGGCAAACGCATCGAACGCGGCCTGTGGCTGACCGCGCTGCTGAAAGCCACCCTCACGAAAGTCCGCGACGCGACAGCCGAGCAGACCGTTATCGAGTCGACACTGGTGGCCTGCGAATCGTCGGTCATCTACCGGCGGCGTACCGTCGGCCAGGTCAGTGTCGCCGCGGTGACCGAGTTGATGCTGTTCGACGCGAACAACCCGCGGTCGTTGCTCTATCAGCTGGAGCGGCTGCGGGCCAACCTCAAAGACCTGCCCAGCGCGTCGGGATCGTCACGTCCGGAACGGATGGTCGAAGAGATCGGCACCTTGCTGCGCCGCTCGCATCCGGCCGAGCTGCAGGAGGCGGACGCCGCTGGCCGCCGTACCGACCTGGCCAAGCTGCTCGCCGCGATCCATACCGAGCTGCGCGACCTGGCCAAGGTCATCACCGAGACGCAGTTGGCGCTGCCCGGTGGCATGCAGCCGCTGTGGGGCCCCGACGAACGGCGCGTGATGCCGGCCTAGCTCAGCCGGCGACGGCAGCGGGCCCCTGCGCCGCCGACACCACCTCGTCGATGACGTCGTGGATGAACTGCATCTTGTCCAGCACCGCGACCGGCAGCACGAACGGGTACAGATCGTCGTGGCCCATCGACCGGTTCACCATGTTCAGCGACCACGACAGCGGTATCCAGATATCGATGATGTTGGGAAAAGCGCTGGGCCCCAACGGCGGCCGGTCGAAGGTCGCCGACGCGGATGCGAAACCGCACCACGCCGAGGTGTCCAGAGTGTCGCGGATGTGCAGGTAGTGGGCGAACGTCTCGGCCCAATCCTCGGCCGGGTGCATGGTGGCATACGACGACACGTATTTTTCCTGCCAGCCCGCCGGAGCGCCCTGGCTGTAATGCCGATCCAGCGCCTCCTGGTAGTCGGCGTCGGGATCATCGAACAGCTCGTTGAACCGCTTGAGGTAGTCCTGCGACGGAGCGATCAAGCGGTAGAAGTAGTAATGCCCGATCTCGTGCCGGAAATGCCCGAGCAGGGTCCGGTACGGCTCGTCCATCTCCACGCGGAGCTGCTCACGATGGACATCGTCACCCTCGGCCAAATCCAATGTGATGACGCCGTTCTCGTGACCGGTCAGCACCTGCTCACGCGCGCTGGACAGCAGCCGGAAGGCCAGCCCGTAGTCGGGATCGGTAACGCGCCCGATGATCGGCAGCTTCAGCTCGTGCAGCTCGACGATCAACCGCCGCTTGGCCGCCTCGGCCCGGGCGAACTCCGCCAAGCCGACGGTGTTGGCGTCGTTGGGCCGTTCGGTGGTCAGCGCACACGACGTGCAGAGCAGCCGGGGATTGTTTACGGGTACCAGCCAATTGCATTCGGCAACTAGCAGATTGGCGCACAGTTGATACTCGGCGGCGTCCACGAAGCCGGCGTGATCCGTTGAATCGCCCTCGGCGGCGATCACCAACAGGGCCATCTGATCGAGTGAAAACCCCAGCGCGCTTCCGCAATTCAGACAGGTGGAGTTCTCGAATGCCAGCCGCTGGCCGCAGTTGGGACAATTGAAATCACGCATACAGTTCGTCACCCTCGAACGGCACCACGTCGACGGCGACGTCGATCACGCTGCGCTTGGAGTCGGTGTAGATGATGCCGCGCAGCGGCGGCACGTCCGCGTAGTCACGGCCTCGCCCCACGATGATGTAGCGCTGGTCGACCATCTGGTTGTTGGTGGGATCCAGCCCCAGCCACTCGAATTGGCCTGGCTCCTGCGGAGTCCACACCGCGGCCCAGGCGTGGGTGGCGTCGATGCCGATCATCCGTTCCTTTCCGGGTGGCGGGTCGGTGGCCAGATAACCGGACACGTAGCTGGCCGCCAACCCATTGGCGCGCAGGCAGGCGATCGCCAGCCTGGCAAAGTCTTGACATACCCCTTCCTGGGCCGCCAGAACCTCGGTGACCCCCGTGGAAATCGTCGTCGAACCCGAGCGGTAGGTGAAGTCGGTGAAAATCCGCGACGAAAGGTCGCGCAGCACCTCGATCAGCGGACGCCCCGGCGCGAAGCTGGGTGCCGCGTAGTCGCGGACTTCGTCGGTGATCTCCGGCGGATTCAAGTCCAGGGCGAACTCGGTGGCCAGTGCTCCCCTGCGCCCGGCCGGGCGGGCCGCCTCCCATGACTCGATCGCCGGCCCGCTCACGTAGCGCTCGCGGGGCGCCGGATACACGTCGACGATGGAGTCGCTGGTGACCGTCAGGGTGTCGTGCGGCTCGGTGACGTGGAAATAGGAGCTGATGTTGCCGTAGCCGTCGACGCTGGTCGAGCTGTCGGCGGCGGCCGGGTCGATCGTCAGCCGGTGCGCGACGCAAAGCTGCCGCTGCGAGTCCCGCGGCGTGAGAAAGCCGCGGCCATAGGAGCTGGTCACGGTGTCCGAGTAGCGGTAGTCGGTGCGATGGGTGACGCGATGGCGGCGGGTGGCGGGGACCTCGGATGCAGAAGACAACGAGTGACCTCCTGACGTCTCCGGATGCGTGGTGGGCGACCGCTTGCCAATACGGCACCAAGCGCACCATAGCGGGAGCACAATCGTTCTGTGGCCACCTGGCACGACGTCGCCCGGATCGTAGGTGAGCTGCCACTCACCTCCGAGCAGTCGCCGCGCGACTGGCGGGTCGGCAAGAAGTTGCTGGCGTGGGAGCGACCGCTGCGCCTGTCGGACCGGGAAGCGCTGGCAGCGAGTGGGTCGGAGCCGCCCGAGGGCGACATCCTCGGTGTCCGGGTGTCCGACGAGGGCGTCAAGTTCGCGTTGGTCGCCGACGAGCCGAGGATCTACTTCACCACCCCGCACTTCAACGGCTATCCCGCGGTGCTGGTCAAGCTGGCCGAGATCGACGTGCGCGGTCTCGAGGAGCTGATCACCGAAGCCTGGCTGACGCAGGCGCCCAAGAAGCTGGTGCAGGAGTTCCTGACCGGCTCATTCTGAGCTGCTCAGGGCTGGCGCAACTCGATCACCCGCTGCAGATCGTCGACACACCCCTGGACGACGTCGGCGAGCACCACTTCGGTTCTCTCGCGGGCGTTCGACAGCAGCGTCGCCGCATGCCGGCGGGCCGCGTCGACATGAGCGCTCGCCGCCGCGGGATCCGAGTCGGCTAGAGCCAATGCCTGCGCGAGGTCGTCCAGCACCGCCTGCGCCGGTTGCGGAAGATGGTCGCGGCAGCCGCCCGGGTCAGCAAGGGAGGCGGGCACGGCGGCGCGGGCCAGCTGCAGCACGGAGCCGGCGAGCAGGGCCAGATGCACGGCCTGGTGATCCGCGCCCCGAACGGCGGCGCGAAGTCCCCACCGGCGCGGCGCAACTCGCACCACCTGACGCGCCGTGGTCCGCGCCTGGATCAAACCGCCCAGCTGTTCGTGCACCCTGTCGACGGCCGGCAACGGCCAGTCGTGGGCGGGGACTTCACGGCCGCGAGCAAGTTCGCCGCTGCGGACCAGCACCGAGTGCAGCGTCCGCAGCACCTCGATGCGCGCACTGCGCAGCACAACGAGCGGGTTGGCCGGGAATAGCAGCACGGCAACGACGATCGCCAGCACGCCACCGATCAGTGCGTCGTCGATGCGTTCCCAACCAACACCGCTGCGATACAGGGCGAGCACCAGAATCGACGAGACCACGGTCTGGTTCGCGAACATCATCCCCTGGCCGATATAGCCCTGCCCGATGAAAACCGCGGCCAACAGCGCGATCAGCGCGGCCATCGCGATGGAGACCGCCCCGGGCCCGAGTAACCCCTGCACCAGGGTTCCCGTCCCAATGCCCAGGGTCACCCCGATCATCATCTGGATGGCGCGTTGCGCGCGCAGCACGTTGCTGGTCGACAACGACACCGCCGCGGCGATCGGGGCGAAGAACGGTTGCGGGTGCGCCAGCACGTCGTGGGCGATGTACCAGGACAGCCCCGCCGCGACCGAGGTCTGCACGAGGTAGAACCACGCGCCACGGACCCGTTTGAAACCCCCGACGACGGCGGCTTTACTCGCGAACGGCCGCGTCAGCAGCGAAGTGCTCATCCCGCTTATCTACCGCAGCTCGAGCGGCTGCGGCAATGCGAGACGGGTTAGGCGCGCTGCAACTCGAACAGCGGAATGACCCGGCTGGTCTTCGACTGATATTCGGCGAAGCCCGGCGCCGCGGCGCTCACTTTGTCAAACAGCTGGTCGCGCTCCGCAAGCGGCAGTTCGTGTGCCGTCACATCGAATGCGTCGGTGCCGACCTCGATGTGCGCCTGCGGGTTGGCCCGCAGGTTGTGCACCCAGGCCGGGTCCTTGGGCGCGCCGGCGTACGAGCCGATGATGATCAGCTTGCCGTCGATGTTGAAGTACGCCAGCGGCGATACCCGCTGCTGCCCGGATTTGGCGCCCGTCGTGGTGAGCAGCAACAGATCGGCGCCTTCGAACTGGCCGCCGACCTTGCCTGCGTTGGCGCGGAATTCGTCGGCGATGGCGGTGTTGAACGACTTGACGGTTTCGGTGTCCGGGAACTGTTGGGTCATCGGCGCCGCTCCTCCTCATCGCTGCGCTCTGCATCGTCGCTGGCGCAAGTCATGCTTGGTCAACCTGCTTGGGTTTGGCATCTATTCCGGATTCCTTGCGCTGCTGCGCGGTGATCGGCGCGGGCGCAGCGGTCAGCGGGTCGACGCCGCCGCCGGTCTTCGGGAAGGCGATCACCTCGCGGATGGAGTCCACCCCGGACAGCAGCGCATTGATCCGATCCCAGCCGAACGCGATTCCGCCGTGCGGAGGGGCCCCAAACGTGAACGCCTCCAACAGGAATCCGAACTTCTCCTCGGCCTCGGCCTTGTCCAGGCCCATCACCGCGAACACCTGTTCCTGGATGTCGCGGCGGTGGATACGGATCGAGCCGCCGCCGATCTCGTTGCCGTTGCAGACGATGTCGTAGGCATCGGCCAGCACGCAACCGGGATCGGTCCCGACCACGCCCTCGTACTCCGGCTTGGGCGAGGTGAACGCGTGATGCACCGCGGTCCAGGCGCCGGAGCCCACGGCCACATCACCGGCGGCCGTTGCATCTTCGGCGGGCTCGAACAGCGGCGGGTCGACCACCCAGACGAACGCCCAGGCTCCCGCGTCAATCAGGCCCAGCCGGTCGGCGATCTCGCCGCGGGCGGCGCCCAGCAGGGCGCGCGACGACTTCGCCGGTCCGGCCGAGAAGAAGATGCAGTCGCCGGGGTTGGCCCCGACGTGGGCGGCCAGGCCGCCGCGTTCGGCGTCGCTCAAGTTCTTGGCCACCGGACCGCTCAGCTCGCCGTCGTCGCCCACCAGCACATAGGCCAGCCCGCGGTGGCCGCGCTGTTTGGCCCACTCCTGCCAGCCGTCCAGGGTGCGCCGCGGCTGTGCGGCCCCGCCGGGCATCACCACCGCGCCGACATACGGCGCCTGGAAGACACGGAATGTGGTGTCGGAGAAGAACTTTGTGCACTCGACTAGCTCCAGCCCGAAACGCATGTCGGGCTTGTCGGAGCCGAACCGCTGCATGGCGTCGGCATAGCTGATCCGCGGGATCGGCGTCGGAACCTGATAGCCGATCAGCGCCCACAGCGCGGCCAGGATCTCCTCGGAAATCGCGATGATGTCCTCGACGTCGACGAAGCTCATCTCCATGTCGAGCTGGGTGAACTCGGGTTGCCGGTCGGCGCGGAAATCCTCGTCGCGGTAGCAGCGGGCGATCTGGTAGTAGCGCTCCATGCCGGCCACCATCAGCAACTGTTTGAACAGCTGCGGGCTCTGCGGCAAGGCGTAGAACGACCCGGGGTGCAAGCGGGAGGGCACCAAGAAGTCCCGCGCGCCCTCGGGCGTCGAGCGGGTGATCGTCGGCGTCTCGATCTCGACGAAGTCGTGACGCGACAGCACCGAACGGGCGGCGGCATTCACCTTGGAACGCAATCGAATTGCCGCGGCCGGACCGTCGCGGCGCAGGTCGAGGTAGCGGTACTTCAGCCGCAACTCCTCCCCCGCCGGCTCGTCCAGCTGGAATGGCAGCGGCGCGCTTTCGCCGAGCACGGTCAGCGACGTGACGTTCAGCTCGACATCGCCGGTGGGTATCTCGGCGTTGGCGTTGCCTTCCGGGCGGATCTCGACGACGCCTTGCACCGCGACGCAGAATTCGGCGCGCAACCGGTGCGCCTGTTCCAGCACGTCGGCCGCGCGGAAGACGACCTGCGCGATGCCGGAGGCGTCGCGCAGGTCGATGAAGATGACACCGCCGTGGTCGCGGCGGCGGGCCACCCAGCCGACGAGCGTCACCTGTTGGCCGGCGTCGCGATCCCGTAGCGAACCAGCGTCGTGGCTGCGCAGCACAAATACTCCTCTTTACCTTGGACGACTGACCAGTCTAAGGGTCGGTGTAACTTCAGTTTTATCGCCACAAAAATCGCACTCGTCGGTCCCGGCGCCGTCGGCACGACGGTTGCCGCGCTGCTTTACCAGGCCGGACATTCGGTGCTGGTCTGCGGTCGCAGCGCTCGCGACAACATCGAACTGCGACCCGACGGCCAGGACGCGATCGTGGTGCCCGGGCCGGTGCACACCGATCCCGCCGAGGTGTCCGGCCCCGTCGACCTCGTGATCCTGGCGGTCAAGGCCACCCAGAACAACGACGCGGCGGGCTGGCTGTCCAAGCTGTGCGGCGCGCACACCATCGTCACGGTGCTGCAGAACGGCGTCGAGCAGGTCGAGCAGGTCCAGCCGCTGTGCCCGTCGTCGCCGGTGGTCCCTGGCATCGTCTGGTATTCCGCCGAGACCCAGCCGCAAGGGTGGGTGCGGCTGCGCGGTGAAGCCGCACTGGTGCTGCCCAGCGGGCCTTCGGCTGCCACGGTTGCCGAGCTGCTGCGCGGCGCCGGGTGTCGGGTGGATTGCGACCCCGACCTGATCACCGCGGGGTGGCGCAAGCTGCTCACCAATGCGCTGGCCGGGTTCATGGCGCTATCGGGGCGGCGGTCCGGAATGTTTCGCCGCGACGACGTCGCCGCGTTGTCGCGTCGCTATGTCGCCGAATGCCTTGCGGTCGCGCGGGCCGAGGGCGCCCGGCTGCCGGACAGCGTGGTCGACGAACTGGCCGACCTGTTCCGCCAGGCACCCGAAGACATGGGGACCTCGATACTGGCCGACCGGGAGTACCACCGGCCGATGGAATGGGACATCCGCAACGGGGTGATCATTCGCAAGGCACGCGCGCACAACCTGGCGACGCCGATCAGCGAAGTGCTGGTGCCACTGCTGGCCGCGGCCAGCGACGGCCCCGGCTAGATTTACCGACATGCATCCCTGCGAGCGGGTCGACCTCGACTTCATCGACAACGCGCCATTCCGGTTCCGCAACAGTGTCGACCTGGCCATCACCCCCGAGCAGATCTTCGAAGTGCTTGCCGACGCCGAGGCCTGGCCGCGCTGGGCCTCGGTGATCACCAAGGTGACCTGGACCAGTCCCGAGCCGCGCGGTGTCGGCACCACCCGCGTCGTCGAGATGCGCGGCGGCATCGTCGGCGACGAGGAGTACCTGGCCTGGGAACCGTTCACCCGCATGACATTCCGGTTCAACGAGTGCTCCACCAAAGCCGTCGCCGCGTTCGCCGAGGACTACCTCGTCGAGGCCATCCCCGGTGGTTGCCGGCTGACCTGGACGATGGCACAGAAACCTGCGGGACCCGGACGACTGGCGATGGTCTTTACCGGGCCGCTGTTGAACCTGGCGCTACGCCGGTTTCTGAGCAATCTGCGCCGCTACACCGACAACCGATTCGCTGCTACGCAACAGCGTTAGGTGTGTGCAAAGCTGAATCATGACCTTCAACGAGGGTATGCAGATCGACACCAGTACCGCGTCGTCATCCGGCGGCGGGGGCGGCATGGGGTTGGCCTTCGGGGGCGGCGGCGTCGGGCTGCTGATCCTGATCGCGGCGTTGTTCTTTGGCGTAGATCCGAGCAGTGTGATCAGCCAGCAGCAGCCGAACACGGGCGGCTACTCGGCTCCCGGTTTCGACCTGAGCCAGTGCAAGACCGGAGCCGATGCCAATAAGTACGTGCAGTGCCGCGTGGTCGCCACCGGCAACTCCGTGGATGCGGTGTGGCATCAGTTGATGCCGACTTACACCCGCCCGCATGTGCGCCTGTTTACCGGTTCGGTGGACACCGGCTGCGGCCCCGCCACCACCGCGGTGGGGCCGTTCTACTGCCCGGTGGATCAGACCGCGTATTTCGACACCGAATTCTTCCAGGAGCTGGTCGATAAATTCGGTTCCAGCGGTGGGCCTTTCGCGCAGGAGTACGTGGTCGCCCACGAATACGGCCATCACGTCCAGCAATTGCAGGGCATCCTGGGCCGTTCTCAGCAAGGCGCACAGGGCGCCGGCGGGAATGGCGTGCGCACCGAATTGCAGGCCGACTGCTACGCCGGCATCTGGGCGCACTACGCGTCGACCGTCAAACAGGAGAGCACCGGCGTGCCATACCTACAGCCGTTGAGCGACAAGGACATTCAAGACGCACTCTCGGCCGCCGCATCCGTCGGCGACGACCGGATCCAGAAAGAGACGACCGGACGCGTCAACCCCGAGTCGTGGACACACGGATCCGCCGAACAACGCCAAAAGTGGTTCACCGTCGGCTACCAGAGCGGCGAACCCAAACAGTGCGACACCTTCGCCTCAACGAATCTCGGCTAAGCCCCGGCTAGATGACCGAGCCGATTACCCGGGCCGGGCCGCGCAGGTGACGGTGGTGGTGGCGTCCTGGTGCACGACGACCTGGCCGTCCACCGCGATCTCACAGTGAAACGAGGCGGGCCCGTTGCCGGAATCCGGCCAGTGCAGCATGCCGCTGGCGGTGACGCTCGCCCACTGGTTCGGGTTGGCCAGCGTGGCCGTGTACACGACCGGTTGCCCGGCGCTGAGTGGGGCCTGCAGGTTGGTCATGAACTTCGAGGAGTCCGCGTTGTAGGCCGCCTGGCTGGGCGGATCCGAACTCATGTACGAGACGGTGGCGGTCAGATTGTTGGCACTCGACACGGTGTAGGTCACCTGGTGGCCGGCCGGATCCGCATAGCTGGTCGCGGGCGTGAGCACCGACCCTGCGGCTGTTGCCAGCAATACCGCTGAGACCGCGCTCGCCATTCTTTGCACGTTCGTCATATCGAAAACGCTACCGGATTCGTTACCCATGGCACTTCCGGCGAAAATCCCTAGTATGCATCTGTGCCCACAGCATTCGTGTTGTCCGGCGGCGCCAGCCTCGGTGCGGTCCATGTGGGGATGCTGCTCGGCTTGGCCGACATCGGTGAACGGCCCGACCTGATCGTCGGCACGTCGGTCGGTGCGGTCAACGGCGGGTGGATCGCGTCACGACCCGACCTCCCCGGAATTCGCGGACTGGGCGACCTCTGGACGTCGTTGGCGCGAAAGGACGTATTCCCCACCCACCCGGTCGCCGGGGCGCTGGGCATGCTTGGCCGCCGCTCGCACCTGGTACCCAACACCGGTTTACGACGCATACTGGCCGAAAAATTGGAGTTCACCCGGCTCGAGGATGCACCGATTCCCCTGCATGTGGTGGCCACCGACGTGATCTCGGGCATTGACGTTCTGCTGTCGTCCGGAAACGCGGCCGACGCGATCGCCGCCAGCGCCGCCATCCCGGGCGTATTCCCGCCGGTGCGAATCAACGGGCGCGATCTGATGGACGGCGGCGTCGTGAACAACACTCCGATTTCCCATGCCGTCGCGCTCGGCGCCGACCGGGTCTGGGTATTGCCGACCGGCTACTCGTGCGATCTGCCAGCATCGCCGAAAACTGCGGTAAACATGGCGCTGCACGCCATGACACTGGCCGTCAACCAGCGTCTGGCCGTCGACATCGAGCGCTTCGAGCAGGCGGTCGACCTGCGCGTCATCCGGCCGCTATGCCCGGTCGCCACCTCAGGAGCGGACTTCTCGCACGCCGCAACGCTTATCGAGCGATCGCACGCGGCCACCCGCGCGTGGCTGGCGGCGAACCCGCCGTCCACCGGCCAGGCCGCGTTGCTCGAGCCGCACGGCCACTAGCTCAGAACAGCGTGGGCTGGGCGGGTTCCGGGGCCAGCGCCCTGGGCGGTTGTGAGAACGCCCGCTGGTCACCGGTCAGCCGGTGTTTGGTAATCAGCGGGGCAGCCCGTGCCCGCAGCATCTCGCGATAGGCCGGCGGCAAGTACGCTCCGCGCCGATACAACTCGCGGTAACTGCCGACGAGTTCGGGATGCGAACGGGCCAGCCAGGACATGAACCAACCGCGAGTCGAACGCCGCAGGTGCAGTCCGAAAACGGTCACGCTGGTGGCTCCGGCGGCCGCGATCTGGCCGAGCAGCCCGTCGAGGTGCTCGGCGGAATCGGTGAGATGCGGCAGCACCGGCGCCACCATCACATGGCAGTCCAGCCCGGCGTCGCGGATCGCGGCGATCAGACCCAGCCGCGCCTGGGGCGTCGGCGTGCCCGGCTCGACATCCCGGTGCAGCGCCGCATCCCCGACCGCCAGCGACACCGCGACCGACACCGGAACCTGTTGGGCCGCGGCGGCGATCAACGGCAGATCCCGCCGCAGCAGGGTGCCCTTGGTCAGGATGGACAGCGGCGTGCCGGATTCGGTCAGCGCGCCGACGATGCCCGGCATCAGCGCGTAGCGCCCCTCGGCGCGCTGGTAGGGATCGGTGTTGGTGCCCAGCGCGACGGTTTCGCGCCGCCACGACGCCCGACGCAGCTCGCGGCGCAATACCTCCGCGACATTGGTCTTGACCACGACTTGGGTGTCAAAGTCGGTGCCGCAGTCGAAGTCCAGGTATTCGTGGCTGGGCCGCGCGAAACAATAGCGGCAGGCGTGGGAGCAGCCACGATAGCCGTTGACGGTGTAGCGAAAAGGCAGCGCGGCCGCGTCCGGAATTTTGTTGAGCGCCGATTTGCACAGCACCTCGTGAAAGGTGATGCCGTCGAACTGCGGGGCGCGCACGCTGCGGACCAGGCCAATCCGCTGCAGCCCTGGTAGTGCTCCGTCGTCGACCGGTTCGCCGTTGACAGCGACGGCCTGGTTCGCCCACCGCATACCGTTATTCGAACAATTGTTCGATACAATGTCAAGCACGCCGCGCCCCCTTGACTAGCTTGTTCAGTACTCACTAAATTTAGCGAATGCTAAACAATGAAGCGCCGGTTGACCCCGTCACGCTCTATCGTGCTGCAACCAATCGAGCCATCGCTGTCGTTGAGGCGGTCAGACCGGATCAACTCGATTGGCCCACACCTTGTTTGGAGTGGAGCGTGCAACAGCTCATTGACCATCTCGTCGGGGGCACCGAGTACCTTCTGGCAGCCGCGTCGGGTCGCCAGCCGGTAGCCCAGGAGGGCGTGCTTGCCAGCGACTATCGCCGGGGCGTGCAGCAAGTACTGGCCTGCGTGGCGCAGTCGGGAGCGTTGGAACGCGTCTGCGTGTCGCCGCTCGGCTTTGACTGGTCGGTCGCTCAAGCCGTTGCCGGAACATTCATGGACGTGCTGATTCACACATGGGATCTGGCGCGCGCCACCGATCAGGATGAGCGGCTCGACCCTGTTCTCGTCCAGGCATGCACGGCGATGTTCGTACCCGAGATGCCCCAGCGCGGAAGGGAAGCCGGCATCATCGGCCCAGAGGTGGCGTTGAGCGCCGACGCGCCGGCGCAGGATCGGCTTTTGGCAGTGATGGGCCGCCGCCCATGAGCCATCCGGTCACCGAGGACGCCATCAGGGCCTTGGCCCACCCGGGACGGCGAGCAATGCTGCAGCTGGTCTGGGACCGGGAGCACACCGCGTCTGCTCTCGCCGAGGCAGCTGGGTTGTCGAGATCGGCGGCAAGTCAACATCTCAAATTGCTACGCGAGGCGGGCCTCGTGGAGGTCAGGGTGGAGGCCACCCGTCGGCTGTATCGCGCCGACCTTGCCCGCGTTGGGCAGATCGCAGCGATGCTCGATGAATTCTGGGCCGCGCCGTTGCAGCGTCTGCGGGCGATCGCCGAATCCGATTCCTCATGAAACTGGCGGCCCAACAACTCGTGGTCCGTGCTAGCGCACAACGAGTATTCGAACTCTTCACCGATCCGGACCAATTCATCCGGTGGATGGCCCCGCAGGCCACCCTCGAGCCGATCCCCGGCGGGACCGTGCGATGGACGCACCCCAATGGCGACACCGTCTCGGGTCGCTACGTGGAGATCACCCCGCACCGGATCGTGTTCAGCTACGGGTGGGAACGCCCCGAGGTCGAAATCCCTCCTGGGTCAACCACTGTCGAAATCGACCTGACACCCCAGCCAGACGGTTCAACCTTGGTCACACTGGTCCACCGCGGACTCGACGATCCCGCGGCCGATGCCCATAGCGGCGGTTGGGCGCACTACCTCGACCGGATGCGGCGCACCGCCGAGGGAGAGCACGTCGGCGCTGACCCGTGGGGCGAACGGCGGGTGCCCACGCTTGAGGAGAGGCGGTCATGAAAAGCAACGCGTCACCCGAGGCCTGCTTCTGGGACATCGCGCACACCTTCTTGAAAACGGACTCGGTGACCCGATCGACAATGATGGGCTTGCCCTGCCTGCGGGTCAACGGCCACTTCTTCGCATCGTTCGACCCGCGCACCAACTCGTTGGTCGTCAAGCTTCCCGCAGCACGAGTCAACGAACTCATCGCCTCCCACCTGGGCGCACCCTTCGCTCCGGCCGGACGCCGATTTCGGGAGTGGGCCGCCATCGCATCCAGCCGATCACCGCTCTGGGCGGGTCTTCTCGACGAGGCCCTAACCTTCTGCACACCACCCACCAACGCACCAGACGGGCCCACGCACAAAGGGGCCAGGTGATCCGGGGAATGTGACGGCCGCCCCGCACATGGCCCCGCACACCAAAAAAGGAGCCTTTCGGCTCCTTCTCGGTGTTTCCCACTCCAATCTACAGCGGACCAGGGGGCTTGCGGCAAGACCGGGGTCATGGCGGAAAATCGCTGGCCTAGACCAGAACCGGCGGAGGGGTATTTGTCGAATCCAGAGTACGAAGACGAATTGCAGTCCGAGCAGGGCTACGTGACCGGGCTCTACGCCCGGCTCGACGCCGAACGCGCGCGGGCGAAGGACCGATTCCGCGCGGCGCTGCGCGGGGAAACCGAGCAACTCGCGGATCGTGATGCGGAGGTGCGCGCGATGGCCAGAGCGGTGAAGCGGCTGGCCGTGGCGGACTACGGGCTGTGTTTCGGGCGGTTGGACGCCATTTCCGGCGAACGCTCCTACATCGGCCGGATCGGCCTGTTCGATGCCGACGACGAGTACCACCCGCTGCTGCTCGACTGGCGGGCACCGGCCGCCCGCGCCTTCTACGTCGCCACCGCCGCCAGCCCCGAGGGCATGCACCGGCGCCGGCAGTTCCACACTCGCGGGCGGCGCGTGGTCGACTTCACCGACGAGTTGTTCGGCCGTCCCGGTGCGGACGCGCAGGGCGACGCGGCCCTGCTGGCAGCGGTCAACGCGCCGCGCGGCGACGGGATGCGCGACATCGTGGCGACCATTCAGGCCGAGCAGGACGAGATCATCCGGCTCGATCATTCGGGCGTGCTGGTGATCGAGGGTGGTCCCGGGACCGGGAAGACGGTCGTCGCGCTGCACCGCGTCGCATACTTGCTCTACACCCAGCGCGAGCGCATCGAACGCCACGGAGTGCTTGTGGTGGGGCCCAATTCGGCATTCCTCAATTACGTCGACCGCGTGTTGCCATCGCTGGGCGAGTCCAGTGTGGTGTTCATGACGCCGGGTGATCTCGTACCCGGGTTGCACATCACCGCCGAGGACACCCCGGAATGCGCGGCACTCAAGGGCTCGCTGAAGATCTTGGACGTGCTGACGGCCGCGATCGCCGATCGGCAGCGGCTGCCCGAACGCCCGCTGGAGATCGAGCTGGCGGACGTCACGATGCGCATCGACGCCGAGATCGCCGGGTGGGCGCGGGACGAGGCACGAGGTAGCGGACAGCCGCACAACCAGGCCCGCGCGGTGTTCACCGACATCCTCACCTGGGCGCTGACCGAGCGGGCGATCGCCCGGATCGGCCGCGGCTGGCTGACCCGCAAGGACCGCGACGCCTGGGAGCAGCTGCGCACGGATCTGCTCTCCGAGCTCGCCGACAACGAACAGTTCTCCGCCGCGCTCGACCGGCTCTGGCCGATCTTGACACCGCAGGAGCTGTTGGCTTCGCTGTACCTCTCCCCCGAGCGCCTGCATGCCGTGGGTGCTCCCCAGACGCTGTTGCGCGTTGACGGCGAGGCCTGGACGGTGTCGGACGTGCCGCTGCTCGACGAGCTGGTCGATCTGCTGGGCCGCGACAAGACGGCCGAGTCCGCCGAGGCCAGCGCCGAGCGGGAGCGCAATTACGAGGACGAGTACGCCGCCGGTGTGTTGGAGCTGCTCGAGATGCGCAGCGAGGACTCGATGGACGACGAGGAGCAGTTGCGGGCCCAGCACATGATTTACGCCGAGGACCTGGCCGATCGGTTCGTCGAACGCGACACTCGCGAACTCGCCGAACGTGCTGCCGCGGATCGGGATTGGACCTACCGGCACATCGTCGTCGACGAAGCCCAGGAACTGTCCGAAATGGACTGGCGGGTGTTGATGCGACGCTGCCCCGGCCGATCCTTCACGGTGGTCGGCGATCTCGCCCAACGCCGGTCGATGGCCGGAGCGACGTCGTGGCAGACGATGCTGCAGCCGTACGTGTCCGGCCGATGGGACTACCGGAAGTTGTCGGTGAACTACCGCACCCCGGAGGAGATCATGACGATCGCCGCCGCGCTGCTCGAGGAGTTCGCGCCCGGAGTCCAGCCGCCGGAGTCGGTGCGCGCCTGCGGCGTGCGGCCATGGTCCAGACGCGTCACCGACGACGAATTGGCCGGTGCGATCGAGGATTTCGTTCGGGACGAAGCCGGTCGTGAGGGCACCAGCATCGTGATCGGCCCGCCCGGCGCGCCGGGCACGGTCCCGGCGTCGGCGACAAAGGGCTTGGAGTTCGACGCCGTACTGGTCGTCGAACCACAGCGGATCCTCGCCGACGGTCCGCGCGGCGCGGCCGAGCTCTATGTCGCCCTCACCCGCGCCACGCAACGCCTCGGCGTCCTACACCGCGACCCGTTGCCGCAGGCGCTCGCCGGCCTGGCCGAATTCGGAGCACCCGCTCCGGACTCACGGATCCGCGTGGTCGGTTAGCAGGTTTTCGGCGCGATGGACGCTGTTGGTTCTCGGCTGCCCGCAGTCCAGATGCAGCGGCGGAATCCATTCGGTGTCGCCGCTGGCCCGTTTTCGGGTGGTCCAGCCGCCCGGCTTGATCAGCCGATGGTGGGGACCGCATCCGAAAATGAGGTTGTTCATGCCAGTGGTCTGGCACGCGGCGAACTCATCGATGTGGTGCACTTCGCATAGGCGAACTGGACGCTGTGCGCGATCGCCGATCAGCTGAGCGGCGTCCAGGCCGCGACAGCGCGTGCTAACCCGCGCTGCGGTGCTTGCGCTGGGCGGCGAATAAGTCGGCCCAAGACACCACCTCGGGATGCTGCTTGAGGAGGGCACGTCGCTGGCGCTCGGTCATCCCGCCCCAGACACCGAATTCGACGTGGTTGTCGAGCGCATCGGCGGCGCACTCGCGGATCACCGGGCAGTGCCGGCAGATCACCGCGGCTTTTTGCTGGGCGGCGCCGCGCACGAACAATTCGTCTGGGTCGGTGGCGCGACAGCGGGCTTTGGACACCCACGCGGCGCCGCCCTCGGCCTGCGCACCGTCGACAGAGCTGTGGACTGAAGTGCTGGTGGCGATGCGTAGTGCGCCGGTCTGAGTAGCTGACACTTGCCCCCCCTTCGCTCCGGCCCGCGCGAGGCGAAAACGGGGTGGTGAAAACTCATCTGTTAGTGCCGGGCCCGCGCGCGTGTGCGCCGGGTTAGCCGATGCCCAGCCCCGTTCCTGCGGAGGACAGATCGGTACGACCGTACGAAATGGCATCAGGTAAAACTAGGGCCTAATGTCACAAGCGTCACAGGGTTTGAACCACCTGTGCTGGCCCCCGCGCGAGATCGGGCAGCGCAGCCCCGCCGCCAGCTTGCGGCGCCTAGCGGTGTTCGAATGATACTGCGGCCCACCGACAAGAATCCCGTCAGAAAAGCACAGAATACTAAAGTGGTGCAGGTGATTTGACGTGCCGAACGCGTACCGCGCTAGCGACCCAGGGCAGAGAGGACGAATTACCCGGCGCCATCGAGAAATTCGTTCGGGACGAAGCCGGTCGTGAGGGCACCAGCATCGTGATCGGCCCGCCCGGCGTGCCGGGCACGGTGCCGGCGTCGGCGTCGGCGACAAAGGGTTCGATGCCGTACTGGTCGTCGAACCATACGGGATCCTCGCGGACGGCCCGCGCGGCGCGGCCGAACTCTACGTCACCCTCACCCGCGCCACCCAACGCCTCGGCGTCCTACACCGCGACCCGTTGCCGCAGGCGCTCGCCGGCCTATCTCAAGGGTCTGATTCGCGGGTCAGCAGCTCTTCGGGGTGATGGAAGCTGTTGCTACGCGACTGCCCGTAGTCCAGCCGCGGCGGCGGAATCCATTCCACGTCGCCGTTTTGGCGTTTTCGGGTGCTCCAGCCGCCGGGCTTGATCAGCCGATGGTGGGGTCCGCACGCGAAGGTGAGGTTGTCCACGTTCGTGGTCTGACATGTCGCGTAGTCATCGATGTGGTGCACTTCGCAGAGATAGCCCGGTACGTCGCAGCCGGGCGCCGAACATCCACGATCATTGGCGTACAACACGATTCGCTGCCCCGGGGAGGCCAGGCGTTTGGTGTGATACAGCCCCACGGCTGTGCCCCGGTCGAAGATCGCTAAGTAGTGGTGCGCGTGGCGGGCCAGGCGCACCACGTCGGACATTGGCAGCAGCGTGCCGCCGCCCGTGAGGCCCTTGCCCGCGGCGGCCTCGAGGTCTTTGAGCGTGGTGGTCACGATGATCGACGCCGGTAAGCCGTTGTGCTGCCCTAGCTTTCCCGACGCCAATACGGCGCGCAGCGCGGCGTTCAGCCCGTCGTGACTGCGCTGGCTGGGCGTACGGTTGTCGCGTTGCACCGCCTCCTCCGGTGGCGCACCGTCGATCGTCGGCGTTTGACCGTCGGGATTGCACATGCCCGGGGCAGCCAGTTTGGCCAGTACACCCTCCAAGGTGGCACGCGCTTCCGGCGTCAGCCAGCCGCTGAGCCGGGACATGCCGTTGATGTCCTGCTGACCTAGGGCTAATCCGCGTCGCCGAGCGCGATCGATATCACTGAAGTTCCCATCCGGATTGAGGCAGCAAGCGAGCCGGTCCGCCAGCTTGCGCACCTGATCGGGGCGAAACCCGACGGCGTGCTGCGCCAGCTGCTGCTCGGCACAATCCTGCGTCTCCACGTCAACCCGCTGGGGTAGTTGCTCGAAGAACTGGCGAATCACCGTCACGTGCCCGGTCCCGATAGCGCCCTCGCGCTGCGCGGCGGCGGTGGCCGGCAGCCGTGGCGGCAATGGTTCTCCGGTAATCGCTTGGCGCGCACCCAGATCCTCGGCCTCGCTGATCCGCCGCGCCGCTTCTCCGCGGGTGATGTGCAGCCGGTCAGCTAACACACGAGAGAGCTTGCCGCCGATTTCATCCGGCGTGGACTCCCGGGCAACCTGATTGATCAACGCATGGCCCGGCACCGGCAGTCGCCGCGCAATCTTTTCCAGTTTTTCCAGCAGTCCCAAGCGCTCGGGGTTGGTCAACACGTCGAACGACAATCCGCAAGCGCGGACCATGTCGGCGTCGAGCGCGTCGACGACTTCTTGGATCTCTTCACGATCACTCGAACGCATGTTCGAAGGATATCTCTACCCACCGACAAGAAATCGCTGAAACGCGTGTGGCGCAAGTGATTACGCGGCGGGCTCAGGCTTCCTCGGCCGTCGGCGTTTCGGGCCGAGGGGGGGCGGCACCCCGCCCGGTCACCACGCCCATCAGGCCCTCCTGATAAGTGAGCCCCGGCGGTTTACCCGTAGCGGCGGTCGGGGTGTCTGCGGCCTTCGCCGTGGATGTCGGCCAGGCCGACGGCACCGACAGCGACCCCAGCGAGGCCGACGCACCCAGGGTCGTGCACTCCACGTGGACGCTGGAGAAGTCGCGGAACGATTTCAGCACCGGCGGCTTCTCGCCGCTGTGCGGCTCGACACGTTCCACGGATGTCTCCTGCCCGGCGCCTGCCCAGCGCTGAGAAGAGAATACGATGGGCCGAGCTATTTATTGACGATTCAGCTAAATCTCCTGAGCGGCTACCGCCCTAAACGCGAAAGCACCTCGTCGACAACCGAATCCGATGGCACCGACACCTGCTCACCGGTCGCGAGATCCTTCACACCGATCGTGGCGGATTCGATATCGCGATCGCCGGCGACCAGCGCGATGCGGGCACCGGACCGGTCGGCGGCGCGCATCGCGCCCTTGAGCCCCCGGTCGCCGTAGGCCAGATCCACCCGGACACCGGCAGCACGCAACTGACCGCCCAGCACCGCCAGCCGCAATTTGGCCGGTTCGCTCAACGGCACACCGAAGACCTCGCAGCGCGTGGTCTCCCCGACGCTGCGGCCCTCGGCCCGCAACGCCAGCAACGTCCGGTCCACGCCGAGCCCAAATCCGATGCCGGACAGGTCTTGTCCGCCGAGCCGGCGCATCAGCCCGTCGTAACGGCCACCGCCGCCGATACCCGACTGGGCGCCCAGACCGTCGTGCACGAACTCGAAGGTGGTCTTGGTGTAGTAGTCCAGCCCACGCACCATCCGCGGGTTGATGACGTACGGCACGCCCAGCGCATCCAGATGGGCCAGCACCGTGTCGAAGTGCTGTTTGGCCGCATCGGAAAGGTGGTCGAGCAGCACCGGGGCGTCGGCCGTCATCGCCTTGACCTCGGGCCGTTTGTCGTCGAGCACCCGCAGCGGGTTGATCTCGGCGCGCCTGCGCGTCTCCTCGTCCAGGTCAAGACCGAACAAGTACTCCTGCAACAGTTCCCGGTACTGCGGCCGGCAGCTGTCGTCACCCAGCGAGGTGATTTCCAGCCGGAAACCGTCCAGGCCCAACGATCGGAACCCGCCGTCGGCGATGGCGATCACTTCGGCGTCCAGCGCGGGATCGTCGACGCCGATCGCCTCCACGCCGACCTGCTGAAGCTGGCGATAACGGCCGGCCTGCGGTCGCTCGTAGCGGAAAAACGGTCCGGCGTAGCACAGTTTGACCGGCAGCGCGCCGCGGTCCAGGCCGTGTTCGATCACCGCGCGTACCACCCCGGCGGTGCCCTCCGGCCGCAGCGTCACCGAGCGGTCACCGCGGTCGGCGAATGTGTACATCTCCTTGGACACCACGTCGGTGGATTCACCGACGCCGCGGGCGAACAGCCCGGTGTCCTCGAAGATGGGTAGCTCGATATCGCCGTAACCGGCCCTGCGGGCAGCGCTGAGCAGCTCGTCACGCACCGTGACGAACTGCGCCGAGTCCGGCGGAACATAGTCCGGCACGCCCTTGGGTGCGGAGAACGACGAGAATTCCGTCATCCCGTCAGGCCTTCGAGGAACGGGTTGAATCGCCGCTCGGCGCCGATCGTGGTGGAGTTGCCGTGGCCGGGCAGCACGACGGTGTTGTCGTCGAGCACCAAGAGCTTGCCGATGATCGAGGTCAGCAAATCGCGGCCGCTGCCACCGAACAGGTCGGTGCGACCCACCGAGCGCTCGAACAGCGTGTCGCCGGTGAACACCACGTCAGCATCGGCCTTAGCGGCTTGGGCAACCCGGAAGACCACCGATCCGCGGGTGTGCCCGGGTGTGTGATCGACGTTGACGCTCACGCTGCCCAGGTCGATCTTGTCGCCGTCGCGGTCCAGCTCGACCACCTGCTTGGGTTCGCGGAAGAACGCACCCGCCATCATCTGCGCCACCCGCGGGCCCAGGCCGTAGATCGGGTCTTTCAGCATGAAGCGGTCTTCGGGATGAATGTAGGTCGGGCAGCCGTAGGTGTCGGACACCTTCTGAGCGGACCACATGTGGTCGATGTGCCCGTGGGTGAGCAGCACCGCGGCGGGCGTCAGCCGATTCCGGTCGAGGATGCGGCGCAACGGACCCATCACACGCTGCCCCGGATCCACGATGACGGCATCCGTTCCGGGTCGCTCGGCCAGCACGTAGCAGTTGCACTGCAACACGCCGGCGGCAAATCCGGTGATCAACACGCTTCCCAGTTTCCCACGGGGGCCGCTTGACACCGCTGGCCGCGTCCACATTAGCCTGAGCTGGCTACCCCGCCCCCGCTGACAACCATGGAGGCATACCGGCCGTGCCGACCAACGAACAGCGACGTGCCAACGCCAAGCGCAAACTCGAGCGGCAGCTGGAGCGGCGCGCGAAGCAGGCCCGCATGCGTCGCATCCTGCTCATCGTCGGGGGCGCCCTCGCCGTGGTCGCCGTGGTCGCCGCGGTGGTGGTCACCGTGATCCACCGGAATGCCGAGCACAAGACCGACTCGGCGGCGGCGACCCCCGGCAATCCCCCCACGGCGAGCACGACGGCTCCGACGGGACAGGTTCCGCCGGCTCCGCCATTGCCGGCGTTCAAGCCGTCGGACGCCGTCGGCGCCAACTGCCAGTACCCCGCGACACCGCAGGAACCGGCCGCCAAGCCGGTCAAGCCGCCACGCACCGGCAAGGTGCCGACCGAACCGGCCCAGGTGAGCGCGAGCATGTCAACCAGCCAGGGCAACCTCGGCCTGATGCTGGCGAACAACGAATCGCCTTGTACCGTCAACAGTTTCGCGAGCCTGATCGGCCAGAAGTACTTCGACAACACCAAGTGCCACCGGTTGACCACCTCGGAGACGCTGGGCGTCCTGCAATGCGGTGATCCCAAGGGCGACGGCACCGGTGGCCCGGGCTACCAATTCGTCAACGAGTACCCGACCGACCAGTACCCGCCGAACGACCCGAAGCTGCGGGAACCGGTTCTCTACCCGCGCGGAACCCTGGCCATGGCCAACGCCGGACCGGGCACCAACGGCAGCCAGTTCTTCATGGTCTACAAGGACTCTCAGCTGCCGCCCCAGTACACCGTCTTCGGCACGATTCAGCCCGACGGGCTGGCTGTTCTGGACAAGATCGCCAAGGCCGGCGTCAACGGCGGCGGCGAAGACGGACCACCGGCCAGCGAAGTCACGATCAAGTCGATACTTCTCGACTAAACCCCGGGTGGCCCAACACGAATCGCCACTGATTCGTCAGAATTCGGCGCCCGGATGGCCGACACCTTAAGGTCGGTTCGTGGGGACGGAGGCATTCGGACAGTACGAACTGCGTGAGTTGCTGGGCCGCGGCGGCATGGGGCAGGTCTACCGTGCCTACGACACCAGTACGGACCGGATCGTCGCGCTCAAGGTGTTGCCCGCGCATCTGGCCGAAGACACCGAGTTTCAGCAACGCTTCCGCCGCGAGGCGCGCATCGCCGCAAGCCTGAGCGATCCGCACATGGTGCCGATCCACAGCTACGGCGAGATCGACGGCCGGCTCTACGTCGACATGCGGCTGATCGAGGGCCGCGACCTGATGCGCTACATCGCCGAAAACGGCGGACGCCTGGACCCCGAGCGCGCCGTCGCGGTGGTCGAACAGGTTGCGGCAGCACTGGATACGGCCCACGAAGTCGGACTGATCCACCGCGACATCAAGCCGTCCAACATCTTGGTGTCCAACCGCGATTTCATCTACCTGATCGACTTCGGCCTGGCCCGCACGGCCGCCGACACCGCGCTGACCCACACCGGCCACACCATGGGCACCATGGCCTACATGGCACCCGAGCGCTTCCGGGGAATGACCGATCACCGCGCCGACGTCTACGCGCTGGCCTGTGTCCTCTACGAATGCCTGACCGGACGCCTGCCCTACCCCGGCGACACCTTTGAGGAACAGCTCAACGCGCATTTGAACACCCCGCCGCCGCGCGCCTCGTTCACCGCGCCCGGGGTACCGCCGGCGCTGGATGCGGTCGTCGCCCGGGGCATGGCGAAGGACGTCGAACAGCGCTACCAGACGGCGATCGAACTGGCGCAGGCCGCCCGAGCCGCACTGACCAGCCCCAGCGACACCGCGGCGTGGAGCGCGCCCCAGGCGCCACCACCGCAAGTGCCGGCAGCCCCTCCCGGACCCACCCCGTCGCCGCAGCACAAGCCGGCGAATTCCCGGCGGTTGATCATCGGCATCGTCGGCGGATCGATCGTGACGCTGGCCGCGGTGGTAACGCTGGTGATTGTCCTGATCACCCACAGCAGCAGCGGATCGTCGACTACCGCGACCAGCACGGCGATGCGGTCCCCGGTGCACACCAAGGTGCCCCGACCGGGTGCCGGACCGGGCGCACCCGTTCCGGCATTACCGGCCTTCGATCCGCCACCCGACCTGGGCGCCAACTGCCAATACCCGGCGGCGCGGGATCCGTCGCCCAAACCGGTCAACCCGCCTGCGGATGGCAAGGTGTCCACCGACCCGCCCGTGATCAGAGCGAAAATCTCCACCAACGTCGGCGACATCGGCCTCGAGCTGGACAACGCCAAGGCCCCGTGCGCGGTGAACAGTTTCATCAGCCTGGTCAAGCAGCAATTCTTCAACGGCACCCAGTGCGGTCAGCTGATCATCCAGGCCGATTTCGGCCTGCTGCAGTGCGGCGGCCCGGACAACGAGGGAACCGGCGGCCCCGGCTACGAGTTCGCCAACGAATACCCCGCCAACCAATACAGCCTTAATGATCCCGCGCTCAAACAGCCCGTGCTGTATCCGCGCGGAACCCTGGGCATGGCGCCCCTTTCCGGGCCTAACCCCAACGGCAGCCAATTCAACATGTATTACAAGGACAGCGTGAGCGACCCGTCGTCGACGATATTCGGCACGGTCGACGAGGCGGGCCTGGCGACGATCGACAAGATCGTCAAGGCGGGCATTCTCGGCAACGGCGACAGCGGCCTGCCGTCCAGCACGGTCACGATCACCTCGGTGCGGCTCGACTAAACGCGAGCGCTAGGCGGCGGAGGTCACGCGGTAGACGTCGTAAACGCCTTCGACATTGCGCACGACATTGAGTAGGTGTCCGAGATGCTTGGGGTCACCCATCTCAAAAGTGAAGCGGCTGATGGCAACCCGGTCACCCGAGGTGGTGACCGATGCCGAGAGGATGTTCACCTTTTCGTCGGCCAGCACCCGAGTGACATCCGACAGCAGCCGGTGTCGGTCCAGCGCCTCGACCTGAATCGCCACCAGGAACACCGACGACGGCGACGGGGCCCAGAGCACCTCGATGATGCGCTCGGCCTGATGCTGCAGTGACGCGGCGTTGGTGCAGTCCGTACGGTGCACGCTGACGCCGCCGCCGCGGGTGACGAAGCCCATGATCTGGTCGCCCGGCACCGGTGTGCAGCATTTGGCCAGTTTCGTCAGCACGCCAGGGGCACCGGGGACCGAGACGCCGACGTCGTCGGTGCTGCGCGGCCGGCGCAGCATGGTCGTCGGCGTGGACCGCTCGGCGAGGTCCTCTTCGGCCTGGTCGATGCCGCCGAGCTCGGCCAGCAGCCGTTGCACGACGTGCCGTGCCGATACGTGTCCCTCACCGACCGCGGTGTACAGCGCCGACACATCGGTGTAGTGCAGTTCGCGGGCGACCGCCCCCAGTGTTTCGCCATTGACCAAGCGCTGCAACGGAAGTCCACCGCGGCGTACCTCGCGGGCCATCGCCTCTTTGCCGGCCTCCAGCGCTTCCTCGCGGCGCTCCTTGGCGAACCACTGCCGGATCTTCGCCTTGGCCCGCGGCGACACCACGAACTGCTGCCAGTCCCGCGACGGCCCGGCGTTGGGTGCTTTGGAGGTGAAAACCTCTACGACTTCTCCGTTTTCGAGCTTGCGTTCCAGTGCGACCAGTCGCCCGTTGACCCGGGCCCCGATGCATCGGTGACCGACCTCGGTGTGCACCGCGTAGGCGAAATCCACCGGCGTGGACCCGGTCGGCAAGGTGACCACGTCGCCCTTGGGAGTGAACACGAAAATCTCTTGCACCGCAAGGTCGTAACGCAACGACTCCAGGAACTCACCCGGGTCGGCCGCCTCACGTTGCCAGTCGAGCAGCTGACGCATCCAGGCCATGTCGTCGATCTCGGCGGAGGCGTTCTGGTGCGGAACACCGTTGCGACCCTTGGCTTCCTTGTAGCGCCAGTGCGCGGCGATGCCGTATTCGGCGGTGCGGTGCATGTCCCGGGTGCGGATCTGCACCTCCAGCGGCTTGCCCTCCGGACCGACGACCGTGGTGTGCAGCGACTGGTAGACACCGTATCTGGGCTGGGCGATGTAATCCTTGAATCGCCCCGCCATCGGCTGCCACAGCGAATGCACCACGCCCACAGCGGCATAGCAGTCCCGGATCTCGTCGCACAGGATGCGAATGCCGACCAGGTCGTGGATGTCGTCGAAGTCGCGCCCCTTGACGATCATCTTCTGATAGATCGACCAGTAGTGCTTGGGACGACCCTCCACCGTCGCTTTGACTTTCGACGCGTTGAGTGAGGCGACGATTTCGGCACGGACCTTGGCCAGGTAGGTGTCGCGGGACGGCGCCCGCCCGGCGACCAGGCGAACGATCTCCTCGTACTTCTTGGGGTGCAGGATCGCGAACGACAGGTCTTCGAGCTCCCACTTGACGCTTGCCATCCCCAGCCGATGCGCCAGGGGCGCAATGACTTCCAGCGTCTCGCGCGATTTGCGGGCCTGCTTCTCCGGCGGCAGGAAGCGCATGGTCCGCATGTTGTGCAGCCGGTCGGCCACCTTGATCACCAGCACCCGCGGATCCCGCGCCATCGCGGTGATCATCTTGCGGATGGTCTCGCCTTCGGCGGCGTTGCCCAGCTCGACGCGGTCCAGCTTGGTCACGCCGTCGACCAGGTGGCCTACCTCTTCACCGAATTCCTCGCTCAAAGCCTCGAGCGTGTAGCCGGTGTCCTCGACGGTGTCGTGCAGCAGCGCGGCCACCAAAGTCGTGGTGTCCATACCCAATTCGGCGAGAATGTTGGCGACGGCCAGCGGGTGGGTGATGTAGGGATCACCGGAATGCCGCAATTGCGTAGCGTGGCGCTGGTCGGCGACCTCGAACGCCCGGCTGAGCATCGACAGGTTGGCCTTGGGATAGATCTCCCGGTGCACCGCCACCAGCGGCTCGAGCACGGGATTGAGCGCGCTGCGCTGGGCGGTCATTCGCCGGGCCAGCCGGGCCCGGACTCGACGGGACGCGCTGCTCGACGTCTTCAGCGTTTCGGTCGGTGGCTCCGGTGCGTCAACGGGCGGTAGCGTTTCCGTAGGCGGCACAACAGCTTGCGCCGTGCTTTGCTCATCCGCCACGTTGGTCACCTCCGACCTCGAGGATATCCCCTCAAACGCGGCTCAAGCTGTCTACCGGCAAAGGTGCGATCGCCGCACGCCCGTCCAGCGCGGTGAGTTCCACGATCACCGCCGCACCGGTGACGTTGGCTCGTGCTCGCTCCAGCAAGCGGTTGGCCGCTCCGAGAGTGCCGCCGGTGGCCAGCACGTCGTCGATGATGATGACGCGGGTGCCGCGCAGCTCGAGACCATCGGCGGGGATCTCTATCGCGGCGGGCCCGTACTCCCGGGTGTATTTCTCGCGAAGCACCGGCGGCGGCAGCTTGCCCTCCTTGCGGATGGACAGCACGCCCGTTCCGAGCCGGGCGGCGACGGCCGCGGCCACCAAAGAGCCTCGGGACTCGATACCGGCCACCAGGTCGACGCCGGAGGCGATGCCGGCCAGCGCGTCGATCACCGCGCGCATCGCCGTCCGGTCGGCGAACAGCGGGGTGAGGTCCTTGAATTGGACTCCCGGCTGCGGAAAATCGGCCACTTCGCGCGTCAACGACGCGATCAGGTCGGCCAGCGCCGCACCCTCTTGAATACTCGTCACTGCATCAAAGCCCATCGGTCCATGTTCCAACCCGCGCCCCAGCGAGTTGGGTTCGCACTGACTGCGTACATCTTCTTTGACATCAGCAAGGTGCGCTGCTGGCGGTACAGGGGCAACGTCGGCATATCCCCCCAGAGTACCGGCGCGCCCTCAGCAAGCAGCCGGACGCGCTCGGCCGGGTCGCCGGACACCGCGAGCGCGCCGATTATGCCGTCGACCTGCGGATTCGCATACCCCGACAGGTTGTTGCCGTTGCCGCTGTGCAAGTCGTAGGCGTCCATCGCCGACGATCCGGTGGATCCGCCGCCGCTGGCTCCGCCGGTGCCGGCCAGCAGGACGTCGATCTTTCCGTCCTTGAGCGCCTGGGGTCCGGACGTGTCCAGCGTGACGTTGGAGACGCCGATTCCGGCCGCCGCGCACGATTTGGTGATGGTCCCGACGGTGACCGCGAGTCGGGCGTTGGGGCCCTGGTAGCCGATCCGCACCGGCAGCGGCGCACCACCCAGCGCGTCCCGGGCGGCGACGGGATCCGCCTTGTTGAACGGACCGGCCTCGGCGGCACCGTCGGCCTGCGCGACGGCGTCCTCGGCGACCGGGGACAGGCGTGAGTTGGCGATCGGGACCCCGGCGTCGTGCGCGATCGCGTCACGGGGCGTGCACAGCGCGAACGCGCGGCGGGCCTTGGTCTGCGCCAGCGGCCCCTGCGGCGCGAAGATCAGCTGCTCGATGCCCGCCGACGCCGAATCGGTGCGCTCGTAGTTGTCGGGCGTGGCCAGCGTTCCCGATGATCCGGCCGCGACGTCCACCACGTCGACACTGCGGTTGTTGACCCGGTCCTGGATGTCGGCGGCCTGCGGCGACACCGTGATCCGCTTGGTGATCGCCTTGGGGCCCCACCACCGGTCGTTGGCGACCAGCACCACGGCGCCGTCGTCCAGCACGGATTCGATCTTGTACGGCCCCGACGACGGGAACCGTTTGACGATGTCGTCGTGTTTGAGACCGGGCTTGAGGTCCCACGTGGTGTTCCACAGCTGCGCGACCCGTGCGACCGAGGGCGCGTTGTTGCTGAGCAGCGTCGCGGTCACGTCGATGTTGAGCTGGTCGGCGATCACGTGCGACGGCAGCATCGTCGTCGCGGTGAACAGCTGCATGTAGTCGACCACGCCTCGGTCCGGGACGAACGACACCCGCGCCTTTTTCTGCCCCGGTATGCATTCGATGTTGGCGATGTCGACGTAGCCGGCCTGGGTGGCGGCGTCGAAGCCGGGGAACCGGCCCGACTGAGCTGCCCAGGCGAGCACCAGGTCGTCACACGTGACCGGCTTGCCGTCGGAGTAGACGGCGTTGTCGGCGATCTGGTAGTCGAGCACCAACGGCGAACCGCCCACCACCGAGACGGTGCCGAAGTCGTGGTCGGCGACGACCTGTCCGTCGGGGCCGTGATAGCCGAACCCGGTCAGCGTGCGGGCGAACGCCTGCGCGCCGGCCGACGCGAAACCGACGGTGGTGTTGACGTTGTAGCTGCTCAGCGGGCCGTCGACGACGTAGTCGATCTCCGAGGCGGCGCTACCCGAGCACCCGGTCAGCGCGAACGTCACGGCGAGCGGCACGGCCAGGGCAGCGGTGGCCCAACCGCGCCAGGTGGCCATCTCGGCTACCGCCGGCCGGCGTTTCGCTTGCCGCTCGGCCGCCGGGTACCGGTGGGCCGCACGGGCCGAGCACCCGGGGCCGGCTTGCTCGGCGCCGACTCGGTGGACGCCGGCGCGGCCTTCTTGGTCTCAGGTGTGGGGTCAGACGCTTCCTCGCCGGAGCTGACCGGCTGCTTCGGCGCGGCGGGCTTGCGCCGTTTGATGACGCGGCGGGTGTGGGTTCGCACCAGCTCGGTGCGCTCGCGCAGCGTGACCAGCAGCGGAGTGGCGAAGAAGATCGATGAGTAGGTGCCGACCAGGATGCCGACCAGCTGCACCAGCGCCAGGTCCTTCAGCGTGCCGACGCCCAGCAGCCACACCGCCACCACCATCAGCGCCAGCACCGGCAGGACCGAGATCAGGCTGGTGTTGATCGAGCGCATGAAGGTCTGGTTGATCGCCAGATTGGCTTCTTCGGCGAAGGTGCGCCGGGTGGTGTGTTGGAAGTCTTTGGTGTTCTCCTCGACCTTGTCGAAGACGATGACGGTGTCATACAGCGAGAACCCGAGGATGGTCAGCAGGCCGATCACCGTGGCCGGGCTGACCTCAAAGCCCACCAGTGAATACACGCCGGCCGTGACGGTCAGGTCGAACACCATCGTCGTCAGCGCGGAGATGGCCATGTAGCGCTCGTAGCGCACCATGATGTAGAGGCTGACCAGCACCAGGAACACGGCCAGGGCGAACAGCGCCTTCTTGGTGATCTGATCGCCCCAGGTCTCCGATACCGCCGAGTCACTGATGGCCGCCTTGCTCGGCTTGCCGTCGGGACCCTTGGGCGCAAATGCGTCGAACAGCGCGTTGCGCAGCTTCGAGGTCTGGTCGTTGGACAGCGTTTCCGAACTGATCTGCACCGTCGCCGAAGCACCGTTGCCGACGGTGACCACCGATGCGGCATCGCGGCCGAGCGTCTTCTTGAACACCTCCTGCACCTGCGAGGTCGCTACTGTGCCCGTCGCGGTCGCGACGGGCATTGAGACCGTGGTGCCGCCCTTGAAATCGATCCCGAAAGTAAAGCCCCGCAGGATGATGGACAGGATCGCGACGGCGACGATCGCGCCGCTGATGCCGTACCAGAGCCGGCGCCGCCCGACCACCTCGAAGGCGCCCGTTCCGGTGTAGAGCCGGGCGATGAAGCTGTGATGCGGGAGCTGCGCGCTGGAGTCCGACGTCAGCTCCGTAGCGCCGTCGCTGGCTTCGGTGATCTCGGCCGCGTCGCTATCGGCCTTCGCGTCCTTGGCGTCGGAGCCGGCCTTGCCTTTGGAGGTCATCGCGCTATCCCCGTCCCGTCTGCACGTTTGACGAAGCCCGGCGTTCGCGGGCGACCTGCTGGACAGCTCCCAGGCCGTTGTACGCGGGCTTTGCCAGTGTCGGAGATTTGGAGGCCAGGTAGACCAGCGGCCAGGTCACCAGGAACACCACCACGATGTCGAGGACTGTGGTCAGGCCCAGGGTGAAGGCGAATCCGCGCACCTGGCCGATCGCCAATGCGTACAGCACCGCCGCGGCCAGGAACGTGACGGCGTTACCCGAGACGATCGTCTTGCGGGCCCGCGCCCAGCCTCGCGGCACCGCCGACCGGAACGAACGGCCTTCGCGGATCTCGTCTTTGATGCGTTCGAAGAACACCACGAACGAGTCGGCGGTGGTGCCGATACCGATGATCAGACCGGCGATGCCGGCCAGGTCCAGGGTGTAGTTGATCTGTCGGCCCAGGATCACCAATATCGCGAAAATCATTGCACCGGAAGCGGTCAGAGATAGCGCCGTCAGCAGTCCCAGCACCCGGTAGTACAGCAGCGAATACAGCAGCACCAGCACCAAGCCGATCGAACCCGCGATCAGCCCCGCGCGCAGCGAGGTCAATCCCAGTGTGGCCGAGACGGTTTGGGCTTCTGAGGATTCGAAGGAAAGCGGCAGCGAGCCGTATTTCAGGACGTTGGCCAGCTGGCCCGCGGTCGAGGCAGTGAATGGCGGGTCGCCACCGGTGATTTGGGTCCGGCCGCCGGGGATCGCTTCCTGAATCATCGGGGCGCTGACGACCTGCGAGTCCAGGGTGAATGCGGTCTGGGTACCGACGTGGGCGGCGGTGAAGTCAGCCCAGGTGTTCGCCGCGGCAGGCTTGAACTGAACGTCGACGACGTAGCCGATGCCGCGCTGGTTCATGGTCGAGCTGGCGTCCTGGATCTGATCGCCACTGATGATCGACGGCCCCAGCTGGTAGGCGGTCTTGTGGTCGGTGGAGCAGGTGATCAGCGGTAGCGTCGGGTCGTCGTTGCCGGCGAGAATGTCCTCTTTGTCGCAGTGGGTGGCAACCCAGCGCATGGCAACCATCTGAATGTAAGGGTTGGCGCTCTGCCGAAAATCCTTCATCGCCTGGATGCGCTCTGCCAGATCCTTGCGCGGATCGGGCGGCGCGGGCGCCGGGTTCGGTGCGGGGCTGGGGGTCGGCGGCGGGTCCTGCGGATAGGGACGCGGTTGCGGTGCCGGCCGTCCGGCCGGCGGAGACGCTGGCTGGCCGGCAGCCGGCGGTGCCGGCTGGCCGGGCGCGGGTTCGGTTCCTGGCACCGGAGCTCCCGGGGCCCCTGGACCGCCGGGCGGGCTACCGGCGGGCGGCTGGGCCGGGGGCTTGGCTTCGGCAGCTTGGGACGGCACCGAGTTGAGCACCGGCCGGATGTAGAGCCGCGCGGTTTGTCCCAGGTTGCGGGCCTCGTTGCCGTCGTTGCCGGGCACCGTGATGACCAGGTTGTCACCGTCGACCACGACCTCCGAACCGGAGACGCCCAGGCCGTTGACGCGCGCGCTGATGATCTGCTGCGCCTGCGCGAGCGCTTCCCGGCTCGGGCGCGAGCCGTCCGGGGTACGCGCGGTCAACGTCACGCGGGTGCCACCCTGCAGATCGATGCCGAGCTTCGGGGCGGCCCGCTTGTCCCCGGTGAGGAACACCGTCAAATAGACGGCGACCAGCAGAAACAGGAAAACCGATAGGTAGCGGGCAGGGTGCACCGGCGCCGAAGACGATGCCACTTTCCTTATATCTCCTTGAAAGTCGGTTTTATCCCCGACAGAGCCTACGTGTCCGCGTCGCGCGAACAGCTCAGCGGACCGGGGCGGTGGTCACTGATCTTTGGTCAGGCGGCTCTCGTCGGCAGGGCCTTGGGGATCTTCGGATTCTTCCAAGTCGTCATCTTCGTCGAAGTCGTCCTCGGCCACGATCCGGTCGCGGATGGCCAGCTTCATCCAGGTGGTCACGACGCCGGGCGCGATCTCGAGGTCGACGGTGTCGTCGTTGAATGCGACGACGGTGGCCTGAAGACCGGACGTCGTGTGCACGCGGTCCCCCGGCTGCAAGGACTCTTGCAGATCGATGGTGGCTTGCATCGCACGCTTCTGGCGGCGCGACGCCAGGTACATGAACCCGCCCATGATGAGCAGGAACGGCAGGAACAAAACCAAACTTTCCATCGAACGTGCCTGTCTTTCGTATCGGTATTGCCCGGTGTTCCAACGGTCGGTGCCGGCCGACCGGGAGGTCACGCAGCGCGTAACGGGTCCAGTGTGCCCGTCCAGTCTGGCAGGCCACAGGTCGCAACCGATCGGCACCTGCGCCGACCGCCCGGCGGCACGCCGGGACCATGTCCTCGGCACGCGCCAAGACCGCTCCGACAGATAGGCTTTCAGCGCGACGTGACCCGCGCGCCGCTGGGAGGAGGATGCAGTGGCCGGCCTCGAGCAGACCCGCCAGCTGGTTACCGAAATCCCTGGTCCTCTGTCGCTGGAGCTGAACAAACGCCGAAGCGCGGCGGTGTCCCACGGCGTGGGTGTCACGCTGCCCGTGTTCGTCGCGCGTGCCGGCGGCGGCATCGTCGAGGACGTCGACGGAAACCGGCTGATCGACCTGGGCTCCGGCATCGCCGTCACCACGATCGGCAACTCCTCGCCACGGGTGGTGGACGCGGTACGCCAGCAGGTGGCCGAGTTCACCCACACCTGCTTCATGGTGACGCCGTATGAGTCCTACATCGCGGTCGCCGAGCTGCTGAACCGGATTACTCCCGGCGCGGGCGAGAAGCGCTCGGTGCTGTTCAACTCCGGCGCCGAGGCCGTCGAGAACGCCATCAAGATCGCGCGGTCCTATACCCGCAAACCCGCGGTCATGGCGTTCGACCACGCGTACCACGGCCGCACCAACATGACGATGGCGCTCACGGCGAAGTCGATGCCGTACAAGAGCGGCTTCGGCCCGTTCGCGCCGGAGATTTACCGGGCGCCGCTGTCCTACCCCTACCGGGACGGGCTGCTCGACAAGGACCTGGCGACCGACGGTGATCTGGCCGCCAAACGCGCCATCAGCGTTTTCGAAAAGCAGGTCGGCGCCGACAACCTGGCCGCGGTCATCATCGAGCCCATCGCGGGCGAAGGCGGATTCATCGTCCCGGCCGAGGGGTTCCTGCCCGGGCTGGTGGACTGGTGCCGCAAGAACGACGTGGTGTTCATCGCCGACGAGGTGCAGACCGGGTTTGCCCGCACCGGCGCGATGTTCGCCTGCGAGCACGACGGAATCGAGCCGGACCTGATCTGCACCGCCAAGGGCATCGCCGACGGACTGCCGCTATCGGCGGTGACCGGCCGCGCCGAGATCATGGACGCCCCGCACGTCAGCGGCCTGGGCGGCACCTACGGCGGCAACCCCGTCGCCTGCGCGGCGGCCTTGGCCACGATCGAGACCATCGAGAACGACGGCCTGGTCGAGCGGGCTCAGCAGATCGGGCGGCTGATCACCGAGATCCTGCTGCGGATGCAGGCCGGCGACGATCGCATCGGCGACGTGCGCGGTCGCGGTGCCATGGTCGCCATCGAGCTGGTGAAGTCCGGAACCGCCGAGCCGGACCCCGAACTGACCGACAAGCTGGCCACTGCGGCCCACGCGGCCGGAGTCATCGTGCTGACCTGCGGCATGTTCGGCAACATCATTCGGCTGCTGCCTCCGCTGACGATCAGCGACGAGCTGCTCACCGAGGGAATCGACGTCCTGCGTCTCATCCTGGCCGACCTGTAGATCTGTTCCATACCGCCGGTGGCGCAATTCACAGCAAACTATCAGGGGCAGTCGATTGAGGAATACCGTTAGTTTCGCTAACGTTCTAACAGTCGGCGCAGCGTCGCGCGACCACAGCTCATATTTCTCAGTTGTTTCAAGGAGAAGTGTCATGTCGACTCCCATTCAGGACCAGCGGCTCGCACGCCGCGTGGAGGAACTCACCGCCAACGACCCACAGTTCGCCGCCGCCAAGAACGACCCGGCCGTCGCCGAGGCCCTCGAACAGCCTGGACTGCGCCTTCCGCAGATCATCCAGACCGTGCTCGATGGTTACGCCGACCGCCCGGCCCTTGGCCAGCGCGTCGTGGAGTTCGTCAAAGAGCCGAAGACCGGGCGCACCTCACCCAACCTGCTCTCCCGCTTCGAGACCATCACCTACCGTCAGCTGGGCGAGCGCGTCGGCGCGCTGGCACGCGCACTGACCGCCGACTCGGTGCAAGCGGGCGACCGCGTCGCCGTGCTGGGCTTCAACAGCGTCGACTTCACCACGATCGACGTCGCGCTGGCTCAGATCGGCGCCGTGTCGGTTCCGCTACAGACCAGCGCGGCGCTCACGCAGCTGCAGCCGATCGTGGCCGAAACCGAGCCCGGCGTGATCGCGGCGAGCGCCAACCAGCTGCCCGACGCCGTCGAGCTGATCCTGGCCGGCCACACCCCGGCCAAGCTGGTGGTCTTCGACTACTACCCCGAGGTCGACGACCAGCGCGAGGCAGTCGAAGCCGCCCGTCAGCGGCTGGCCGACACCGCGGTCGTGGTCGAGCCGCTCGCCGAGATCATCGAGCGCGGCAAAGCGCTTCCGGCGCTGCCGGTTTCAGAGCTAGACGGAACCGACAACCCACTGGCCCTGTTGATCTACACCTCCGGCAGCACCGGCGCACCCAAGGGCGCGATGTATCTGGCCGGCAATGTCGGCAAGATGTGGCGCCGCTCGGCCCGCAACTGGTTCGGGCCGACTGCCGCGTCGATCACGCTCAACTTCATGCCGATGAGCCACGTCATGGGGCGTGGGATCCTGTACGGCACGCTGGGCAATGGCGGCACGGCCTACTTCGCCGCCCGCAGCGACCTGTCGACCCTCCTGCAAGACCTCGAGCTGGTGCGGCCTACCGAGATGAACTTCGTGCCGCGCATCTGGGAAACCCTGTACGGCGAATACCAGCGCCAGGTCGAACGTCGTGTCGCCGGCGCCGGCGCTTCCGCCGACCGTGCGGCCATCGAGACCGAGGTGCTCGACGAGCAGCGCCAGCACCTGCTGGGCGGCCGGTTCATCTTCGCGATGACGGGCTCGGCGCCCACCTCCCCGGAGCTCGAGGCCTGGGTCGAATCCCTGATCGAGATGCACCTGCTCGACGGCTACGGTTCCACCGAGGCCGGGATGGTGCTGTTCGACGGCGAGATCCAGAAGCCGCCGGTCGTCGACTACAAGCTGGCCGACGTCCCGGATCTGGGCTACTTCGCCACCGACCGGCCACACCCGCGCGGGGAGTTGCTGCTCAAGACCGAGAACATGTTCCCCGGCTACTACAAGCGGCCCGAGGTCACTGCCGGCGTGTTCGACGCGCAAGGCTACTACCGGACCGGAGACGTCGTCGCCGAGGTGGCGCCCGGCAAGCTGGTCTATGTCGACCGCCGCAACAACGTGCTCAAGCTGGCGCAGGGCGAGTTCGTCACCGTCGCCAAGCTGGAGGCGGTGTTCGGCAACAGCCCGCTGGTCCGGCAGATCTACGTCTACGGCAACAGTGCGCACCCCTACCTGTTGGGCGTCGTGGTGCCGACCGAAGAAGCGTTGGCCAACAACGATATTGATGTGCTGAAGCCGTTGATCGCCGATTCGCTGCAGGATGTCGCGAAGGAAGCCGGGCTGCAGTCCTACGAGGTGCCGCGCGACTTCCTCATCGAGACAACGCCTTTCACGCTGGAGAACGGTCTGCTGACCGGCATCCGCAAGCTGGCTTGGCCGAAGCTCAAGCAGCATTACGGCGAGCGGCTGGAACAGCTCTACGCCGACCTGGCAGCGAGCCAGGCCAGCGAGCTGAGCGAACTGCGCCGCAGCGGGGCCCAGGCGCCGGTGCTGCAAACGGTCGGCCGGGCCGCTGGTGCGCTGCTGGGCAGCGCTCTCCCTGTTGAAGCCGACCTGCTCTCCGACGCGCACTTCACCGACCTCGGTGGAGACTCGTTGTCGGCGTTGACATTCGGCAACCTGCTGCACGAGATCTTCGACATCGACGTGCCGGTGGGTGTCATCGTCAGCCCGGCCAACGACCTGGCTGCCATCGCGGCCTACATCGAAAGCGAGCGCCAGGGCACCAAGCGGCCCACCTTCGCCGCCGTGCACGGTCGCTTCGAACCTGGGCAAGCCGTCGAGGTGCACGCCAGTGACCTCACGCTGGACAAGTTCATCGATGCGCCAACGTTGGCGGCCGCACCGAAGCTGCCCGCCGCAGCCACCGAGGTGCGCACCGTCCTGCTGACCGGCGCCACCGGCTTCCTCGGCCGCTACCTGGCCCTGGAGTGGCTGGAGCGCATGGACCTGGTCGACGGCAAGGTGATCGCCCTGGTCCGCGCCAAGGATGACGCGGCCGCGCGGGCCCGACTGGATGCGACCTTCGACAGCGGTGACCCCAAGCTGCTGGCCCACTACCAGCGGCTGGCGGCCGACCACCTCGAGGTCGTCGCAGGTGACAAGGGCGAGGCCAACCTGGGCCTGGACGAGCAGACCTGGCAGCGGCTGGCCGACACGGTCGATTTGATCGTCGACCCCGCCGCCCTGGTCAACCACGTGCTGCCGTACAGCGAGCTGTTCGGTCCCAATGCCTTGGGCACCGCCGAGCTGATCCGCGTCGCGCTGACCGGAAAGAAGAAGCCGTACACCTACGTGTCCACGATCGGGGTGGGCGACCAGATCAAGCCGGGTGCGTTCGTCGAAGACGCCGACATCCGCGAGATCAGCGCCACCCGGCAGATCAACGACAGCTATGCCAACGGATACGGCAACAGCAAGTGGGCCGGTGAGGTGCTGCTGCGCGAGGCCAACGACCTGTGTGGTCTGCAGGTCGCGGTGTTCCGCTGCGACATGATCCTGGCCGACACCACCTACGCCGGTCAGCTCAACGTGCCGGACATGTTCACCCGGATGATGCTGAGCCTGGTGGCCACCGGCATCGCGCCCGACTCGTTCTACGAGCGCGACGCCGACGGCAACCGCCAGCGTGCTCACTACGACGGGCTGCCGGTGGAGTTCATCGCCGAAGCGGTCTCGACGCTGGGTGCGCAAAGCGCTGACGGGTTCCGCACCTTCCACGTGATGAACCCGTACGACGACGGCATCGGCATGGACGAGTTCGTCGACTGGCTCATCGAGGACGGATGCGCTATCCGCCGCGTCGATGAGTACGGCGAGTGGCTGCAGCGGTTCGAGACCAGCCTGCGCGGGCTGCCCGAAAAGCAGCGCAACGCATCGCTTTTGCCGCTGCTGCACAACTACCAGAAGCCGGAGCGCCCGATCCACGGATCGATGGCACCGACCGATCTGTTCCGTGCGGCAGTCCAGGACGCCAAAGTTGGTGCGGACAAAGATATTCCGCACATCAGCGCGCCGATCATCAACAAGTACATCAGCGACCTACAGCTGCTCGGCCTGCTTTAACGACATCGCAAAGCCGATCGCCAGCTCGAAATGCGGGCTGGCGATCGGCTTTAGCGTGCTGCGTTAGCGCTGAGGATGCGGCCAGCGCAGGTATGACGCGCCCTTTGCGGGAGCGGCGTCTGCCCGGTGCTTGCGCCAACCGCCGGTCTTCGGCTCCTCGGGCGACTCGTAGTGGTCTGACCGCGCGGCGGTCAGGGCGTCCGGCTCCACCTCACGGTCAGGCTCTTCCAGCCCCGACATGTAGACGGGCTCGCCGGCCACCGGCGCCGCCGACCGCACCCGCGCGAGGGCTTCGATATCGCTGGCCAGTCGCACCGCGAGGCGCGCGAGCGCAATGCCACCGACGAAGACGATCAGGGCTCCCAGACCGGAGAAGTACGAAATCTCCAGCGCGGCCCGCTTGCGCTCGGTGACGGCAATCGGGTCCCCGGCAGACCCGATTCCCAGCAGCGGAGCGAGGTCACCACCGATCACGAACCAGGCGCCGGCCACGACCGCCAGCCAGCCACCCACAATCGCGGTGATCCGATTTCCGGAAAATATCAACAGCAGGCCGCCCAGCGCGGTGAAGCCGCCTGGCAACACCTCGAGCCAGCCCCGAGCCGTGCTCCATGCCCAGTCCTTGTCGGGCGTGTAAGCGAAATTGAAATGCGGACCGACGAACGGTATCAACGCTCCCCAAGCACCCAGGATGACCAGGACCAACCCGCATACCGCACCGCGGGAGCGTGGCATCCACAACCTGCCTTGGTGGCCATCTTGTGCGTAATTCATTACATCCCCCTTTAGACGCCGGGCTACTTCAGCACCGCGTGGATACCCTGCGGTTCGCGGTTGTAACCTCTGACGGTCCCGAGGCAGTGACCAGTGTGGCCGGTGTCTGGTGTTACGAGGCGAGGCCGAGAATCAGCAGCACGATCGCGATCAACGGAAACGCCCCCTGCGTCACCGCGGCCCGGGCCTTGTCCGGTGCCGACACCACGAGGACGACCGCGGCCGCGGCCATCGATCCGATCCCGGCGAAGACGAGTGCGGCTCCCACCGCCCGGTGTCCCATCGCGACCTCGGCGATCCCGACGCCGGCGACAATCGCCAGGAAGAGGTTGTAAAAGCCCTGATTGAAGGCGAGCAGCTTGGTGGTCTCGGCCTCCTCGGCCGACGTACCGAAGGTGGCGCGGGTACGGGGTGAGGTCCAGGTCAACGACTCCATCGTGAAGATGTAGACGTGCAATAACGCGGCCAGCGCGGCGAATACCAGTCCGGCGGTGATCATGGCGCCTCCTACTCGAACAGCCCCGGTTGAGCCAAGCCGGTGACCCCGGCCGGCGGTGTCATACCCAGATGAGTCCAGGCCTGCGCGGTGGCCACCCGGCCCCGCGGCGTCCTGGCGACCATGCCGGCGCGAACCAGGAACGGCTCACACACCTCCTCGACGGTGGTCGCCTCCTCCCCGACCGCCACCGCGAGCGTCGAAACCCCGACCGGGCCGCCGCCGAAGCTGCGGGTCAGCGCCGACAGCACCGCCCGGTCCAGCCGGTCGAGCCCGAGTTCGTCGACGTCGTAGACCTCCAACGCGGACTTGGCGACGTCGCGGGTGATCACCCCGTCGGCCCGCACCTCGGCGAAGTCCCGCACCCGGCGCAGTAGGCGGTTGGCGATCCGGGGCGTGCCGCGCGAGCGACGGGCGATCTCCGCGCCGGCTTCGGTGCCCAGCTCGATGCCCAGGATGCCGGCCGAACGCGCCAGCACTCGCTCCAAGTCGGCCGGCTCGTAGAAATCCATGTGCGCGGTGAACCCGAAGCGGTCACGCAGCGGCCCGGTCAACGCACCGGACCGGGTGGTCGCACCGACCAGGGTGAACGGCGCTACCTCCAACGGAATCGACGTTGCCCCAGGGCCTTTGCCCACGATGACGTCGACCCGGAAGTCTTCCATCGCGAGGTAGAGCATCTCCTCGGCCGGCCGGGCGATGCGGTGGATCTCGTCGATGAACAGCACATCGTGCTCGACCAGGTTGGACAGCATCGCGGCCAGATCACCCGCGCGCTCCAGCGCCGGCCCCGAGGTCACCCGCAGCGCGGACCCGAGTTCGGCGGCGATGATCATCGCCAGCGACGTCTTGCCCAGGCCCGGCGGGCCGGACAGCAGGATGTGATCCGGTGTGCCGCCGCGGTTTTTGGCGCCCTCGAGGACCAGCTGCAGCTGTTCGCGGACCCGAGCCTGGCCGATGAACTCACGTAGCGAGCGGGGCCGCAGGCTGACATCGATGTCGCCCTCCCCGACGGTCAGCGCCGGGGACAGGTCGCGATCCGAATAGTCTTCGGAATACTCGTCACTCATTTGGACTTACCCAGCAACGACAGCGCGGCCCGCAATGCGCCGGAAGTCGTTGCCTGCTCGCCATTTTCGCGGCCGGCGGCCAGCACATTATCGGCGGCCTCCTCGGCCTGCCTGGCCGCGAAGCCCAGGCCGACCAGTGCCTCGACCACCGGGCCCCGCACCGCGTGGCCATTGACGCCCGCGCCCGCCGGTGCTGCCGCGGGCGCACCGGCCGGATAGATCTTGTCGCGCAACTCCAGCACCATGCGCTCGGCGCCGCGCTTGCCGATGCCGGGCACCCGGGTCAGCGCGGCGACGTCGCCGTCGGCCAGCGCCTGGCGCAGCGCCGCGGCGTCGTGCACGGCCAGGGTCGCCATCGCCAGCCGCGGCCCGACGCCCGACACCGACAGCAGCGTCAGGAACAGGTCGCGGTTCTCGCCATCGACAAACCCGTACAGGGTCTGCGAATCCTCGCGGACGATCATCGCGGTGATCAGGCGGGCCTCGCTCCCCTGCCGCAGCGTCGCCAACGTCGACGGGGTCGCGTTCACCCGGTAGCCGACGCCGGCGGCTTCGATCACCACATGATCGAGTGCCACCTCGAGCACCTCACCGCGCACCGACGCGATCATCGGCCCGCTCCCGTTTTGGCGGCCTTGGCCTTGGCCGCCAACTTGGCCCGGTAGGCCTGGCGCTGCTGGGCGGCCATCGCCTCGGCCGCCGCCATCCGGGACAGCATCGGCGCCCGCCAGCAATGGCAGATGGCCAGCGCCAGCGCATCGGCCGCGTCGGCCGGGGTCGGTTTGGCTTGCAACGCAAGAATTTTGGTGACCATCGCGGTGAGCTGAGCCTTGTCGGCGGTGCCGTTGCCGGTGACCGCGGCCTTGACCTCGCTGGGGGTGTGGAAGTGCACGTCGATATCCCGTTTGGCCGCCGCCAGCGCGATCACGCCACCGGCCTGCGCGGTGCCCATCACGGTCGACACATTGTGCTGGGCGAACACCCGCTCAATCGCGATCACGTCGGGATGATGCGTGTCCAGCCAGTGCTCGACGGCGTCGCTGATGGCCAGCAGTCGTTTGGGCAGCGCGGCATCCGACGCGGTACGGACCACGTCGACATCCACCGCGACGATGTTTCGGCCGCGCCCGCCTTCAACCACCGACAGCCCACATCGGGTCAGCCCGGGGTCGACGCCCATCACCCGCATAGCATGCTCCAACCTAGTACCGAACAGCTGTTCGATAGCCTAGCGGTCGGGTCCGACCGCTACGGACAGGACACGCGGCGCCCCGCCGGATTTGGGTCGGTCACTTTGGGGCTCGGGACCGGCAAAAGCTGTTAACTTAAGCCAACGTTCGCCGCGGCGACGGGAGGGTTTGCGTGGGAACAGTGCTGGTGGTGCTGGCCGCGGTGCTGTTCATCGCGTCCATCGTGGTGCTTGTCGTGGCCTTGCGGCGACCCAAGGCCGGGGCCAGGCCGCGCAGGCGGCCCGATCCGCTGTCTTCGGACGCGATGCCGCAGTTCGGGCCGCGGCAACTGGGCCCGGGCGCCATCGTCAGCTATGGCGGTGTCGACTACGTGGTCCGCGGATCGGTGACGTTTCGCGAGGGACCGTTCGTGTGGTGGGAGCACCTGCTGGAAGGCGGCGACCAGCCGACCTGGTTCGCCGTCGAGGAGGACGACGGGCGCCTGGAGCTGGTCATGTGGGTGACTCGTAAGGACCTCACGTTGCAGCCCGGCGACCAGTATGTGGTCGACGGAATGGCGTTTCACGAGGCGGAGCGCGGTCGGGCCTCGTACACCACCGAAGGCACGACCGGCCTGCCGGCCGGCGGCGAGATGGAGTTCGTCGACTGCGCCAATGCCGACGAATCCGTGCTGCTCTCCTTCGAGCGCTGGGCACCCGGCACGCCCTGGGAGATCTCGACGGGTAAGCCGGTGCTGCCGGGCGAGCTCACCGTCTACCCGGCGCCGCCGGCTTCCGCGTAGGACCGCGCGGTGCCGCTCTATCAACTTGCCGTAGCTCCGGCCGACGTGTCCGGAAGCAGGCTGCGGCTCGCGCTCAACGCGCCCGCGCCGCCGCTGCTGGCCAGCCATTTGCTCCGCCATCCCGACGGCAGCGCGCTGCGGCTCGGGGTGCTCGGCGCCTCACATCTCGTCACGATCGAGCATGCCGACAGCAGGTTCTCCGAGCAGGTGTCCTGCACCGCGGGCAGCGACACCGGCAAGCTGCCCGAGCGCGCCGAAGCCTCGGGTTACGCGCTGGAATCGCACACCGGCATGCACGACGAGGCGGCGTTTCGCCGACTGGCCGGCGACCTGCGCGAGCGGTGCAGAGCCGAAATCGGTTGGCTCGGCGGCACCTTCCCCGGCGATGACGCCGCACTGACCGTACTGGCCGCCGAACCCGACGGCACCGGCTGGCGCTGGCAGACGTGGCACCTGTACCCGGCGGCGTCCGGTGGGACGGTAGTCCACACGGCGAGCCGGTGGCGTCCGTGAGCCGCAAACAAATGTTCTGGCTTGCCGGCGGCCTGGCTGCGGCGTCCGTGGTGTCCTTGATAATCGGAATAATATTGCTGCAGAAGAACATTGGGTCGTATATCGCGAGTAACTATCGCGAGTACTCCCGCGATGCCAACGGAACGCGATACCTGTGCAGCGGATCACCCGACCAGGTGGCCGACACGCTCGCCGACTATCAGGAACCCGAGGCGCGCGCAGACAACGACGACAACGACTACCTGCGCTATAGCAACAACATCGTGATCGTCGGCCCGGATGGCAACCACCCGTGCAGCATTCGCGTGGAAAGCCTCGACGCCGGATACAGCCACGGCTCGTTCGTCTACTTAGGACCCGGGTTCGGTCCCGGGTCTCCGTCGAGCGGCGCCGGCGGTTCATCCGGCGGCCCGGGCGGAACGAAATAACAAAGGAGACAACCATGTACCTCGCCTTCGATATCGGAAACGTGGACCTCGACCCCGTCCTGAAAGGCGTCGTCGCGACGCTGCTGTACTTCGTCGTCGGGATGGCCGTCTTGATCATCGGGTTCTACATGGTCGATGTGCTGACCCCGGGCAAGCTGCGCCAGCTGGTGTTCGTCGACCGCCGCCCCAACGCCGTCGTGGTCGCCAGCGCGATGTATGTCGCGCTCACCACTGTCATCGTCAGCGCCATCGTCAACAGCTACAGCCAGTTGGCCCAGGGACTCGTCGGTGTGGGGGTGTACGGACTCCTGGGCGTGGTCCTGTTGGGCATCGCGCTGCTGACGCTGCACCTGGTGATCCCGGGCAGCTTCCACGAGCACGTCGACGACCCCGAGCTGCATCCGGGTTCGTTCGCGGTGGCCCTGATGCTGCTGGCCGTGGGAGGAGTGGCGGCCGCCGCGGTGTCATGACGACCACGCAGGAAGCCCCCCGGGCCGCGCAACCATCGACACGCTGGCGAGCCGTGCTGCTCGCCGCCGTCGCAGCGTGCGCGGCGTGCGGCATCATCTACGAACTGGCGCTGCTGACGCTGTCGGCGAGCCTGAACGGCGGCGGCATCGTCGCCACCTCGCTGATCGTCGCGGGCTACATCGCGGCGCTGGGTATGGGCGCGCTGCTGGTCAAACCGCTGCTGCGGCACGCGGGCATCATCTTCGTCGCCGTCGAGGCGCTGCTGGGCATCATCGGCGGCCTGTCCGCGGCGACGCTGTACGCGGTGTTCGCATTCGTGGACGGCGAGATCGGGTCGACTTGGGTGCTGGCGGTGGGCACCGCGCTGATCGGCGGCCTGGTCGGCGCCGAGGTCCCGTTGCTGATGACGCTGCTGCAGCGCGGCCGCACGTCCGGTGCGACCGACACCGGCCGCACGCTGGCCAACCTCAACGCGGCCGACTACCTCGGGGCGCTGATCGGCGGATTGGTCTGGCCGTTCGCCCTGCTGCCGCATCTGGGGATGATCCGCGGCGCGGCGGCCACCGGCGTCATCAACTTGGTCGCGGCGGCCATTGTGGCGATGTTCCTGCTGCGGCGCGTCATCTCCACCGCGCAGCTGGTGACGGCGCTGTGCGCGCTCGCCGCGGCGCTCGGGTTGCTCGTCGTGCTGGTGGTGCATGCGCACGACATCGAAACGACGAGCCGCCAAAGGCTTTACGCCGACCCGATCATCGCCTACCGGCACACCGTCTACCAGGAGATCGTGGTCACTCGCCGCGACAACGACACCCGGCTGTATCTCGACGGCGGTTTGCAGTTCTCCACCCGGGACGAATACCGCTACACCGAGAGCCTGGTCTATCCCGCGCTCGGCAAGGGTGCACGCTCGGTGCTGGTACTGGGGGGCGGCGACGGGCTGGCTGCACGAGAACTGTTGCGCCAGAAAGGGATCGATAAGATCGTGCAGGTCGAGCTCGATCCCGCGGTGATCGAGATCGCCCGCACCACCCTGCGCGACGCCAATGCCGGCGCGCTGGACAACCCGCGGGTGTCCGTCGTGATCGACGACGCGATGCGCTGGCTTCGGGCACCGCACCCGGAGCTGCGTCCCGCCGGGGGCTTCGACGCGGTCATCGTCGACCTGCCCGATCCGGACACGCCCGTGCTGGGCCGGCTGTATTCAACCGAGTTCTATGCCCTTGTGGCACATGCACTTTCCCCCGATGGACTGGTCGTGGTTCAGGCGGGCAGCCCGTTCTCCACACCGACCGCGTTCTGGCGCACGGTGTCGACCATGCACTCCGCGGGGTATGCGGTCACGCCCTATCACGTGCATGTACCGACATTCGGTGACTGGGGTTTCGCGCTGGCCCGCCCCGGCGACGCCGCACCGATACCCAGCATGCCCATCGACGCGCCACCGCTGCGCTACCTCAGCCCACAGGTGCTGCAAGCCGCGACGGTGTTCTCCGACGACATCGCGCCGCGCCCGCTCGAACCGTCAACGCTGGACAACCCGCGCATCGTCGAGGACATGCGCCACAGTTACGACTAACCGGCTCACTCCTCGTCGAGAGCGGCCAGCACCTCATCCGACAAGTCGACGTTGGTGTAGACGTTCTGCACGTCGTCGCTGTCCTCCAGCGCGTCGACGAGCTTGAACACCTTGCGGGCGGCCTCGACGTCAACCGGCACGCTGACCGACGGCTGAAAACTCGCCTCGGCCGATTCGTAGTCAATTCCGGCGTCCTGCAAGGCGGTACGCACCCCGACCAGATCGGTTGGCTCGGAGACGACTTCGAAGCTCTCACCGAGATCGCTGACATCCTCGGCGCCGGCCTCCAGCACCGCCGCCAGCACGTCGTCCTCGCTCAGGCCGTTCTTCTCCAGCGTCACCACGCCCTTGCGGGTGAACAGGTAGGAGACCGAGCCCGGATCGGCCATGGTGCCGCCGTTGCGCGTCATCGCCACCCGCACCTCGCTGGCCGCGCGGTTGCGGTTGTCGGTGAGGCACTCGATCAGCACCGCCACGCCGTTGGGCGCGTAGCCCTCGTACATGATCGTCTGCCAGTCGGCGCCGCCGGCTTCCTCGCCGGCGCCGCGCTTGCGGGCGCGCTCGATGTTGTCGTTGGGCACCGAGGTCTTCTTCGCCTTCTGGATGGCGTCATACAGCGTCGGGTTGCCCCCCGGGTCGCCACCGCCGGTACGGGCGGCGACCTCGATGTTCTTGATGAGCCGGGCAAACTCCTTGCCACGGCGCGCGTCTTTGACGGCCTTCTGGTGCTTCGTGGTTGCCCACTTGGAATGGCCGCTCATCGCCGTCCTACCTCATTCCTCTTGTTGCCCTCTTCGTTTACAAGCCAGCCGATTCTACGTGGACGATCGGGGCCGGTTACCCGGTGACTCCCCATCCGGATCAGAATCCCCAGGCGTCACAGGCGATGCGGCGCGCGACGGTTGTGTGTGCACTGACGGCTTCGAGTGTGCGGCGACGGCGGGAATTCCGGGAAATCACCGCCCACGATGCACACCGAACGCCCTCGACGCGCAGTCGACGGTTTCGCCAGGTGCGATTTGGGAGAACCTGAACGACGTGAATCAGCCGAAAGAACCCCAGGACGCGACGAAGTCGACGGAGGAGCAGCGCCGGCTGCAGGAACAACTCGACCACCAGGATGACGATCCCGACGCGCCGGGTTTGCACCAGTCCCACCGCGATGTTCCGGATGAGAGCACGCGCTAGTTCCGGCCCCTGACGATGTCGACGAACAACTGGTGGATGCGCCGGTCCCCGGTCATCTCCGGGTGAAACGCCGTCGCCAGCTTGGGCCCCTGCCGGACCGCGACGACGTGTCCCGCGGCTCTGGCCAGCACCTGCACGCCGTCGCCGACTCGCTCGACCCACGGCGCCCGGATGAACACCGCCCGCACCGGGCCGTCCAGGCCCTCGAACTCGACGTCGCCTTCGAACGAATCGATCTGGCGTCCAAAAGCGTTGCGCCGCACCGTTATATCGATCGCGTGTAGTGGCAGCGCCTGTCTTCCGTTGGCGCCCGCATCGAGGATCTCACTGGCCAGCATGATCATGCCGGCGCATGCGCCGTAGGCCGGAAGCCCGTCGGCCAGCCGCGCCCGTAGCGGCTCGAGCAGGTCGAGGTCTGCCAGCAGGTGGCTCATCGTGGTGGATTCCCCGCCCGGAATGACCAGGCCGTCGATCGCCTCGAGCTCGCTGCGGCGGCGCACCGGCATCGACTCGGCTCCGGCGTCGCGCAGCGCCGCGAGGTGCTCGCGGGTGTCGCCTTGCAGCGCCAGCACGCCGATCCTCGGGCGGCTCACGGCTGGTATCCGCGCTTGAAGCGGGTCAGCCCCTCCTGCATGACCGCCGCGACCATCTCGCCGGACTGGGTGAAGATCTTTCCTTGGCACAGCGAGCGACCGCCGCTGGCCGACGGCGAGGACTGGTCGTAGAGCAGCCACTCGTCGGCCCGGAACGCCCGCATGAACCACATCGCGTGGTCCAGCGACGACACCTGCAGGTGCTGGCGCACGTCGAGGTGGGTGACCTGCGCCGAGCCCAGCAAGGTGAGGTCGCTCATGTACGCCAGCGCGCAGATGTGCAGAACCGGGTCGTCCGGCAGCGGATCCCTATGGCGGAACCATACCTGCTGCTGAGAGGCCTTGCCGGGCAACAGCTTTAGGCGTTCGCGCGGCACGATGCAGACGTCCCACTCCTCGAACTGCTTGAACCCGGCGTCGTCGAACACCTTGATCGAGTCCAGCCCGGGCAGCCCGTCGGGTGGCGGCGCGGCCGGCATCGCGTCCTGATGGTGGATGCCTTCCTGATCGGTCTGGAAGGACGCCCCCATGCTGAAGATGATCTCCCCGTGCTGGATGGCGTTGACCCGCCGGGTGGCAAACGAACCGCCGTCGCGGGTGCGCTCGACGATGAAAACCGTGCGCGCTAAAGCATCCCCGGGTCGCAGGAAGTACCCATGCAGTGAATGCACCTGATAGCGCGGGTCGACGGTGCGCACCGCGGAGACCAGCGACTGGCCGGCGACATGGCCCCCGAAGGTGCGCTGCAGAAATCCCGATTCCGGACTAAAGACGCTGCCGCGGTAGATGTTGACCTCGAGTTGCTCGAGATCAAGGATCTCTTCGATCGCCACGAGTGATTATTACCAGCCGCGCTCGGCCAGGCGATGGGGCTGCGCGAGCTGTTCGACGTTGATGCCCACCATCGCCTCGCCCAGGCCACGAGAGACCTTGGCCAGCACATCCGGATCGTCGTAGAACGTGGTGGCCTTGACGATCGCAGCGGCGCGCTGGGCGGGATCGCCGGACTTGAAAATCCCCGAGCCCACGAACACACCCTCGGCACCGAGCTGCATCATCATCGCCGCATCCGCCGGTGTCGCGATCCCGCCGGCGGTGAACAGCGTGACCGGCAGCTTGCCCGCCCGAGCCACCTCCACGACGAGGTCGTAGGGCGCTTGCAATTCCTTTGCCGCAACGAACAATTCGTCTTGCGCCAACGATGTCAGGCGACGGATCTCACCGCCGATGGCCCGCATGTGTGTGGTCGCGTTGGACACGTCACCCGTGCCGGCTTCGCCCTTGGAGCGGATCATGGCCGCGCCCTCGCTGATGCGCCGCAGCGCCTCGCCGAGATTGGTCGCCCCGCACACGAACGGCACCGTGAACTTCCACTTGTCAATGTGGTGGGTGTAGTCGGCGGGGGTGAGCACCTCGGATTCGTCGACGTAATCCACACCTAGGCTTTGCAGAATCTGCGCCTCGACGAAATGCCCGATGCGCGCTTTGGCCATCACCGGGATCGTGACCGCGGAGATGATGCCCTCGATCATGTCGGGGTCGCTCATCCGCGACACCCCGCCCTGAGCACGGATGTCGGCGGGCACTCGCTCCAGCGCCATCACCGCGACGGCACCGGCGCCCTCCGCGATCCGGGCCTGCTCGGGGGTGACCACGTCCATGATGACGCCGCCCTTGAGCATCTCGGCCATGCCGCGCTTGACCCGCGCCGTTCCCGTCTGGCTGGCCTGGCTCGACTCTGCGCCGCTGTCCACTAGCCCCTTCTCTCCTTGAACCATCGCGCTTCCACTCTAGTGGGGCGGACAAACGGGTTTCCCGGCCGATTCCGGGGCCGTTCAACATCCGTCCAATGAGGGGGTGCGGCGGCCGCCACATTGTGCTAAATATTGCGACAGCTGTTTGCGCAGACTGTTGCTGCTGGTGCGGATCATTGGGTGCCAAACCTGGTCACACCGGCCGTGGCGGTTGGCCGAGAAGAGGTTCGGAGATGTTGCCGGATTTCGCGCTGTTGCCGCCAGAGATCAATTCCGCGCGCATGTACGCCGGACCGCGCTCGGGGACGATGTGGGCAGCGGCGGCGGCCTGGGACGGGTTGGCCGCCCAGTTGGCATCGGCGGCAAGTGCCTTCCAGTCGACGGTGTCGATGCTGACCGGTGGGGCGTGGCAGGGTCCGGCGTCGATGACGATGGCGACCGCGGCAACCCCCTATGTGCAGTGGTTGACCGCGACGTCGGTAAAGGCCGAGCTGGTGGCCAACCAGGCCCGGTTATCGGCGGGCGCGTTCGAGGCGGCGTTTACCGCGACGGTGCCCCCCGAAGTTGTCGCGGCCAACCGCGCGCTTCTGATGACGCTGATCGCGACCAACATCCTGGGTCAAAACACCGCCGCGATTGCGGCGACCGAGGCCGAGTACACCGAGATGTGGGCCCAGGATGTCGCCGCCATGACGGGCTACGACGCCGCCACCACCGCGGCCGAAGCCACGTGGACACCGTTCAGCGACCCTCCGCTGACCCTGACGAGCCTGCCCGCCCCGACATTCACCTCGATCTTTCAGCAGCTGTTCGACTCGCTCAAGCAGTCGCTGACCCGGGAGTTGATGAACCCGATGGCGCAGTTGCAGATGCTCTCGACACCCGCCCAGTTCGCGATGGAACCGATGAACATGGTCATCGGCCAGCTCATGTCCGGCGCCAATCCATTGATGAGCGGTGCCGGCGCCGTCCCGGCAATGAATCCGATGCTGGCGTCCACGGTCAGTCCCGGCATCGGCGGCCCGGGTGCGGCGCAGCTCACCAGCAGCGTGGTCACCGCGGGTGTGGGCCGGGCCGGTTCCATTGGAGCGTTGTCCGTACCGGCGAGCTGGGCCGGTTCCGCCCCGGCGGCAACCCCCACCCCCGCGCTTGCCGGGGTACCCAGTGCCGCGGTAATCCCGGTCTCGGCGAGCGTGTCCACCACGCCTTACCTGCCGTCGATGAACATGCCCGGGCGATTGATAGGTGCCGTCACTCCGGCGGTCGCCGCGCATCGCGGCGGTGGGGCACCCCGCCCGGTGCTGGGATAGGCAGGCGAGCCACCAATGGCGTTCGTGATCACCAACACCGACGCGATGGCGACGGCTGCCGACGAATTGCAAGGAATCGGTTCGGCATTGGAGACGACGAACGCGGCCGCGGCGGCCCCGACGACGGGAGTGCTACCGCCGGCTACGGATTCGGTATCGGTGCGAGCGGCGGCAATGCTGGACGCGCACGCCGCGCAGTATCAGGCGCTGAGCGCGCAAGCGGAACTGTTTCACAACCAGTTCGTGCAGACGCTGATCACCGCGAAGAACGCGTATGCCGAAACCGAGACCACCAACGCGGCCGCCATGCAGTCGTCGACGTCGAACAACGTCGCGCTGATTATGGGTGGCACCTGGGACCCGTCGCCGGACCTCAAGTACCTGACGTCCATCGAACAGGCGTACCTTGCCCAGAATTACTCCGGGTACACCCTGGTGAGTCTGCAGACACCGGAACAGTTTTGGCCGGTGACCGGCATCAACAGCGAATTCTTCGGCAACTCGGTCTACCAGGGTTTCGCAACGCTGAACAGCTCGATCCTGACCCAAACCGCCGCCGGCAATCACGTTGTCGTCGTGGGCTATTCGCAGAGCGCAACCATCGCCAGCCTGGAAATGCGCTATCTGCAAGCCCTGCCGGCGGCCCTACGGCCAAGTCAGGACCTGCTGAACTTCGTCTTGCTCGCCGATCCGAATAACCCGATGGGCGGCATTCTGACGCACTTCATCCCGGGCTTCGGCACCTTTCACTTCGCAACTCCGCTCATGACGCAATACGCGACCTCCATATTCACGCTGCAATACGACGCCATCGCCGACTTCCCGGTGCACCCGCTGTGGCTTCCGTCGGACCTCAACGCCCTTTTCGGCTTCCTTGATCTTCACAGCACGGTTCCCTACCTCCCCGCCGCGCAAGTTGCCGCCGCCATTCAGCAGCAAATAGGCAACCTGACCTTCCACTTCATGTCCACCGCGCAATTGCCGCTGCTGGATCCGCTGCGGGCGATCCCCATCTTGGGAAATCCGTTGGCCGACTTGCTCCAACCGTTCCTCAAGCCGATCGTCGACCTCGGCTATGCGCCCGGGCTGCTTCCCGGCCTCAACCCGCTCAGCGTTGCGGGTTACGTGGGCCAGGGCGCCACGGCCGGAATCACGAATCCGCTGATCGCCGGATTGCCTCCGCTGGTCTCCAACGGCATCGCGAGCGGGTTCTAGCTCAGCGGATGGACTGCAGCTGGGGCAGCCGGCCCGGTGCATCGTCGTCGGCCATCGCGATCGCGTCGGCAAGCAGTTCGGACAGCTGACGCGGGTACACGGTCTGGCCCGCGGCCACCAGTTCGGCGATGTCGTTGGCGTCGCACCAGCGGTGGCAGTGGATGTAGCGGCGTTCCAGTTCGGTCCGGCCGGTACAGGACGGCTCGAAGCGCGGCGCGCGGCGCACGAAGAAGAACTCCTCGCTGTCGATCAGCGCGCCGTTGAACTCGAACACCTCGTCGCGCCGCCAGATCGGTCCGACCATGTCGGCCGATGCGACCTGTAAACCGGTCTCCTCGGCCAACTCTCGCGCGGCGGCCTCGGCCAACCGTTCGCCCGGGCGCACCTCACCGCCCACGGTGAACCACCACCGAGGCGCGTCGGCCACCGCCGGGTCCGAGCCGCACAGCAACAGCACCGCGCCGCTGTCGTCGACCAGCACCACCCGCGCCGAGGTGCGGTGTTTGGGCACCCCGTGACCGGTGTAGGCCAGCGCGTGCGGGCGCTCGACGATCTCGAAATAGGTTGGCAGCGACGCTGTTCCACCGAGGCGAAGGGCACGCACCGGGCGCCGCTCGGCCAGCGCGAGGGTGTCGCGGACCGCATCGTTGTGGAATCGGCGGGCCAGCATCAGCCGGGCCTCGGCGTCGGCCAACTCGGCGATGAGGCCGGCCGGCAGCGCCGCCGGGTCGACCAGTGCCAGCGCGGCCGACAACTCGTTTTCGGCGTTCTCCCGCGCCGAGCGGGGCGCCCGCTCGGCGGCATCGGCCAGCGCAGAAAGTCGTCGGCCCTCGGCGGAGCGGCCGTAGGCGTCGATCGCGACCGCGCGTGCGACCACCGCGCGCCGCGCCAGCGCGCCGTCGAGAGCCTGCCAGGACAGGTCGTAACGGACGTTGAGCCGGTCCAGCCGATGGGCCGTCCGGATCGCCCAAATACCGGTCAGTGCAAGCACAATGAGCAGCACTATGAGGACCGCAAGCAGCCAGGTCATCAGCTGGCCACCTGAACCTTGACGCCCGAACCGGCGACCGTCTCGTATACCCGCATGATCTGACTGGCCACCACCGACCAGTCGTAGCGCGTGACCGCTTCGGACGCGGCGGCCACGTACCGTTCGCGCAGCACGTCGTTTTCCAGCAGCTCGATCAGCCCATCGGCCAACCCGGCGGCATCGCCGACCGGAACGAGACGCCCGGCCTCTCCATCGCGCAGCACGCGGCGGAAGGCGTTCAGGTCGCTGGCTACCACCGGCGTGCCGGCGGCCATCGCCTCCACCAGGACGATGCCGAAACTCTCGCCGCCGATGTTGGGCGCGCAGTAGACGTCGGCGCTGCGCATCGCCGACGCTTTCCCGGCGTCGTCGACCTGACCGAGGAAGCGCAGATGCTCCGCCAATGCGCCTGCCTGCGTGCGTAATTCGTCCTCACCGCCATGGCCGACGACCAGCACCTGCAGGTCCGGAAAGCGTTTCACCACCCGCGGCAGCGCCTCGAGCAGCACCGCCATGCCTTTGCGCGACTCGTCATAGCGGCCCAGGAACAGCACCGTCTTGCCTGGCCGCGGATACCCGTCCAGCCGCGGCGCCGAGGCGAGTGAGGCGACGTTGACCCCGTTTGGGATCTCCACCGCGTCGGACCCCAGCGCCTCCATCTGCCAGCGGCGGGCCAGTTCGGACACCGCGATCCGGCCGACGATCTTCTCGTGCATGGGCCGCAGGATGCTTTGGACGACGGACAGGGTCAGCGATTTGGTGGTCGAGGTGTGAAACGTCGCCACGATCGGGCCCTCGGCGATGTTCAGGGCCAGCATCGACAGGCTGGGCGCATTGGGCTCGTGCAGGTGCAGCACGTCGAAATCACCTTCGGCCAGCCACTTCTTGACCTTGCGGTGGGTCGCCGGGCCGAACCGCAGCCGGGCCACCGAGCCGTTGTAGGGAATGGGGACGGCCTTGCCGGCCGAGACCACGTAGTCGGGCAGCGCGGCATGCGGCGAAACCGGCGCCAGCACGCTGACCTCATGCCCCCGGGCGCGCATCACCTCGGCCAGCTGCAAAACATGCGACTGCACCCCGCCCGGCACGTCGAACGAGTACGGGCAGACCATCCCGATCCTCATTCAGGCCTCCCGCAGCCGGGCACGCCGGGCCTCTGACAGATCGGCCAGCCACTGGGGCTGCAGCATGTGCCAGTCTTCGGGGTGGGCGGCGATGTTGGTGGCGAATTGGTCGGCCAGCGCCTGAGTGATGGTTTTGACGTCCCCGCTGGAGCAGTCCAGCGGCGGGAATATCTCGACGGGCCAGCCGTCGCCCTCGTTCCAGCAATGCGCGGGCAGCAGAGCCGCCCCGGTTTCGATCGCGAGCTTCGCCGGCCCGGCCGGCATCCGGGTGGGTTCGCCGAAGAATTCGACTTCAACACCGCTGCGGGTCAGATCGCGCTCGGCCATCAGGCACACCGCCCGGTTGGCCCGCAGCCGCTCGCACAACACCTCGAAGGGCGGTCGTTCGCCGCCGGAGTGCGGCAGCACTTCAAAGCCGAGGCTTTCGCGGTATGCGATGAAACGCCGGTACAGCGACTCGGGTTCGAGTCGCTCCGCGACGGTGGTGAAGGTGCCATACGTCTGGGCCAGCCAGACCCCGGCCGTGTCCCAGTTGCCGCTGTGCGGCAGCGCCATCACAACTCCACGGCCTTCGGCCAAGGCCGCGTCGATATTGTCCGCCCCCTGGAACGTCTCATCGACGTGACGGGCCAGCGCGCGGTGGTCCATCGTCGGCAGCCTGAACGCCTCTCGCCAGTAGCGGCCGTACGACGCCAGGGAGGCCCGCATCAGGCTGTCCGGTACCTGCGCCGGCGGCACACCGATGACCCGGGCCAGGTTCTTGCGCAGCTGGTCCGGCCCGCCGTTGCGGGCGGCGTAGCGCGCTCCGGTCTCGAATACACTGCGCGCGGCGAACTCTGGCACCGCGCGCACCGCCATCCAGCCGGTCGCGTACACCCAGTCGGCCGCCGTCCGGGCCAACAGGTTGCGTGGCGCCGTAAGCGCTTTCAGGCTCGCCGGTGTGGAGATCACGACTCGCTCGTTTCCCTGCTTGCCGGACTTGGCGGTAACGGTTCATTGGCCCCGGGCGACGTCCGCACCCGGTGCAACCGCTGCGCGCAGGTGACCAGGCTCGCCACCGCCAGCACCCACATCGCCACCGGCAGTGCCGGCGGCCATGCGACGAACGGAAAGTCCGAAACGCCAGCGCCGGTCAGCACGATGATCAGCCGTTCCGGCCGTTCGATGATGCCGCCGTCGCCGCGCAGCCCGCTGGCCTCGGCCCGGGCCTTGATGTAGGAGATCACCTGCGAGGTGACCAGGCAGATCAGCGTCGCCACCGCGAGCGGCTTGTCGTGCAGGCCGAAGACAATCCACCACAGCAGCCCGCAGAACACCGCACCGTCGCTGATGCGGTCGCAGGAGGCGTCCAGCGTCGCGCCGAAGCGGGTGCCGCCGCCCCTTTCCCGGGCCATCGCCCCGTCGAGCATGTCGAAGAGCGCGAAAAACCAGACCACACACCCGCCGGCGAACAGCTTGCCCATCGGGAAGAGGGTCAACGCCCCTGCCACCGAGGCGATGGTGCCCAGGATGGTGACGCCGTCCGGGGTCAAACCGACCCGCAGGGCTGCCCTGGCGAGCGGACTACTGAGCCGTGCGAACGCGGCCCGGGACAGAAAGGGCGCCTTACTCACGGCTGTTTCGCCCACTCGGTGGCCAGCAATTCGCGGGTCTCCCGCAGCAACTGCGGGATCACCTTGGCGCCGCCGACGATGGTGATGAAGTTCGCGTCGCCACCCCAGCGCGGCACCACGTGCACATGCAGGTGCTCGGCCAGTGACCCACCCGCCGACGTCCCCAGATTCAGCCCGACGTTGAATCCGTGCGGGCGCGAGACGTTCTTGATGACGCGAATCGCCTTCTGGATGAACGCCATTAACTCCGCGCTCTCGGCATCGGTCAGGTCTTCGATTTCGGACAACCGCCGGTAGGGCACCACCATCAAATGCCCGGGGTTGTACGGGTAGAGGTTGAGCACGGCATAGACGAGTTCTCCGCGGGCGACCACCAGACCGTCCTCGTCGGGCAGTTGCGGAATGTCGCTGAACGGCTCCTCGGTTTTGCCGTTGTCGCGTTTCATCGGCGCTTCGGCGAGATAGGTCATCCGGTACGGCGTCCACAACCGCTGCAGATGGTCACGCTCGCCGACACCTCTGTCGAGAATGGTGTCGTCGCGATCGGCGCTGTCCTGCTCACTCACCGCCGGCCACCTTCACCAGTTCTGCTGTGGGAGACGCATTCTCGCGGTCGGCGATCCACTTCACAATCGTATCGATCGCGGCATCGAGCGTCACGCCGTTGATCTGGGTGCGGTCGCCGAAGCGGAAGCTGACCGCCCCGGCTTCGACGTCGCGGTCGCCGGCCAGCAACATGAACGGCACCTTCTGGGCGGTGTGGTTCACGATCTTCTTCGCCATCCGATCGTCGCTGGCGTCCACCTCCACCCGCACGCCCCGCGACCTCAATTGCGCGGCAACATCTTCCAGGTAGGCGATGTGCTCGTCGGCGACCGGGATGCCGACCACCTGCACGGGCGACAGCCACGCCGGAAACGCGCCCGCGTAGTGCTCGGTGAGAATGCCGAAGAACCGCTCGATCGACCCGAACAGCGCCCGGTGAATGAGCACCGGCCGCTGCCGCGACCCGTCGGCCGCGGTGTATTCCAGCTCGAATCTGTCCGGCATGTTGAAGTCGAGCTGGATGGTCGACATCTGCCAGCTGCGGCCCAACGCGTCCTTGACCTGCACCGAGATCTTCGGACCGTAGAACGCAGCGCCACCGGGGTCGGGAACAAAATGCAACCCGGAAGCCTCCGCGACCTCCCGCAGTACTTCGGTGGCCTCGTCCCACATCTCGTCAGAGCCCGAGTACTTCTCCGGGTCCTTGGTGGACAGCTCCAGGTAGAAGTCGTTGAGCCCGTAGTCGGCCAGCAAGTCGAGCACGAAGCGCAGCAGCGAGGTCAGCTCGTCGCGCATCTGCTCTCGAGTGCAATAGATGTGGGCGTCGTCCTGAGTCATGCCGCGCACCCGGGTCAGCCCATGTACCACGCCCGACTTCTCGTAGCGGTAGACGCTGCCGAACTCGAAGAGCCGCAATGGAAGTTCGCGGTAGGAGCGACCGCGTGACCGGTAGATCAGGTGGTGCATCGGGCAGTTCATCGGCTTGAGGTAGTAGTCCTGCCCGGGCTTGCGCACCGTCCCGTCCGCGTTGAACTCCGCATCGAGGTGCATCGGCGGGTACATGCCGTCGGCGTACCACTCGAGGTGGCCCGACGTGATGTACAGCTGCTCCTTGGTGATGTGCGGGGTGTTGACGAACTCGTACCCGGCCTCGATGTGCTTGCGCCGCGAGTACTCCTCCAGCTCGCGGCGGATGATGCCGCCCTTCGGGTGGAAAACCGCTAGGCCGGAACCGATTTCGTCGGGGAAGCTGAACAGGTCCAACTCGACACCTAGCTTGCGATGGTCGCGGCGCTGCGCCTCCTCGATCAGCTCCAGATGCTTGTCGAGCGCCTCCTGCGACTCCCAGGCGGTGCCGTAGATGCGTTGCAAACTCGCGTTGCTCTGGTCGCCGCGCCAGTAGGCGGCCGAGCTACGGGTGAGCTTGAACGCCGGGATGTGCTTGGTGGTCGGGATGTGCGGGCCGCGGCACAGGTCGCCCCAGACCCTTTCCCGGGTACGGGGATTGAGGTTGTCGTACGCGGTGAGCTCGTCGCCGCCGACCTCCATGACGTCGGGATCGCCGGACTTGTCGTCGACCAGTTCCAGCTTGAAGGGCTCGTCGGCCAGTTCCTTGCGCGCCGCGTCCTTGGATTCGTAGACCCGCCGGTCGAACAGCTGGCCGTCCTTGACGATCTGGCGCATCCGCTTTTCCAGCTTCGTCAGGTCCTCCGGCGTGAACGGCTCCGCCACGTCGAAGTCGTAGTAGAACCCGTCGGTGATCGGCGGCCCGATGCCCAATTTGGCGTGCGGGAACATGTCTTGGACCGCCTGGGCCAGCACGTGTGCGGCCGAATGCCGGATCACGCTGCGACCCTCGTCGGTGTTGGCGGCGACCGGGACAACCTCGGCGTCGGCCTCGGGCACCCAACTGAGATCGCGCAGCTTGCCGTCGGCGTCGCGTACCACCACGACCGCGTCCGGCGTACCCCGCCTCGGCAGCCCCGCCTCGCCGACCGCGGCCGCCGCCGTCGTCCCGGCAGGAACCCGGATCGGGGCTGCTGGGGCGGGGTGGGCGGGGGCGCTCATTCCGGTGATCTCCAAGGGTAAAGGTGAGATGGCAATCGCTGATTGATCCTGATTGATCGATGTCATGCTATCGGGGCGCGCCCCGAAGGGCCCAAGCCCTTAACGTGATCAGGGCTGGCCGGGTTTGAGTTTCACGAACAACGCATCGGCTTCGGCCAGCAGCGTGTCGCCGTCGGTCAACCTGCCCGACACAAAGATCTTGCGGCCATCCACCCGATCGATGCCGGCGTCGAACTGTAGCTCTTTTTCGATCGGCACGATATTGCGGTAGTTGATCTTCAAATAGGCGGTGCGTTGGCGGGGGCTGCCGGTGAGCACCGACGCGGTCAGGCCCAACACGGTGTCGAACAGCATCCCCAGCGACCCGCCGTGCACGGCGCCGTTGCGTCCCAGGTGGAACCTCGCGAACCGCGCCCAGCCTTCGATGCGACCGTCCTCGGTCTTGCGCGACCCGATCGGCACCGTGAGGATGTTGCCGCGCACCGGCAGGTCCATCCGCCGGCCCGACGGCGATGCCCACTCGTCGGCGTCGTACGGGCTCAGCAGCGCGGACAGCTTCTCCAGCGTGTCCGCGGCCTCGGCGATGACCTCGTCGGGCGCGTCGACCGCACGCGCATGGTCCTGCAGCCTGCGCACCGCGTCGATGAACCGGCCGTAGTCGGGCCCGCCCTTGGTCGTCGGTTCGGGCGGGTTGAATCCCCCACCGGGGTGTTTCTGATGGTCGCCGGGCACCAGAACACCGTATTGGGTGGCCGGTTACTGCGCTCCGGCAGCCGCCAGGGTCTCGAACTCGTCGTCGCTGAGGGTGATCTCGGCGGCGGCCACGTTCTCCTCCACGTGCGCCACCTTCGACGTCCCCGGAATCGGCAACATCGCCGGCGAGCGCTTCAGCAGCCAGGCCAATGCCAGCTGCGACGGCGACGCGTGGTGGTCGTCGGCGATGCGTTGCAGCGGACCGTCGGGAGCCGCCAGCGGCCCGGCCGCCAGCGGGAACCACGGGATGAAGCCGACACCCTGTTCGGTCGCGGCCTCGACCAGCGGTTCGGCCTTGCGCACCGACAGGTTGTACATGTTCTGCACCGAAACGATCTGGGTGATCGCCTGCGCCTCGTTCAGCTGGTCGACGTCGACCTCGGACAGCCCGATGTGGCGGATCTTGCCCTCGTCCTTCAGCTTGACCAGCTCGCCCACCTGGTCGGCCAGCGGCCACTTGGGGTCGACGCGGTGCAGCTGGAACAGGTCGATGGCCTCGACGCCCAGGCGGCGCAGGCTCATCTCACATTCCTGCCGCAAGTACGCCGGGTAACCCATCTCGATCCAGACATCCGGACCCGTCCGCAAAAACCCGGCCTTGGTCGCGATCACCAGGTCGTCGTAGGGGTATAGCGCCTCGCGGATGATGTCCTCGGAGATGTACGGCCCGTAGGAGTCCGCGGTGTCGAAGAAGTCCACGCCGAGCGATACGGCGCGTCGCAACACCCTGACGCATTCGTCGCGATCGGCAGGTGGGCCCCAGACGCCCTTACCGACGATGCGCATCGCCCCGAATCCGAGGCGGTTGACGGTCAGATCGCCGCCGAAGGTGAACGTTCCGGAAGCTTCGGCAACAGTTTTCGAGTTTTGTGCAGTCACGCTTACGAACTTACGCTCCAAGAGCATTCGCGCATCTCGGCGTGGCAAGCTGGGCATGTGGACCTAGCTGCACTCGAGGAACTTCCGCTGAGTTACTCCGAGGTGGGCGCGACCGCCGCGGGAGAGCTGCCCGCGGGATACGGCCACCTGCACGTCGAGAAGCAGATCGGCACGGGCCAGCAGCGTTTCGACCGGGCCGCCGAGGCCGTGATGCGCTGGGGCATGCAACAGGGAGCCGGGCTGCGGGTGAAGGCCAGCACCGAGGTCGCGGCCGTCGACACGGTGGTGTTGGTGCGGATGGGCTTTCTGCCCGCGCCGTGCCGGGTCGTGTACGTGATCGACGAGCCCGACATGCGCGGTTTCGCCTACGGCACGCTGGAAGGCCATCCCGAATCCGGCGAGGAACGCTTTGTCGTCCGCCGGGATCCGGCCACCTCCGCGGTCTTCGCCGAGGTGTCGGCGTTCTCCCGGCCCGCGACCTGGTGGAGCAAGCTCGGTGGCCCGGTGGTGTCGGTGGCCCAGCGCGTCATCGCCAAGCGCTACCTGCGCGGGGTGTAGACCGCCGCTAAGAGCCCCAGCCGGCCAGCAGGCGTTGCGCACCGGTGCACATTCCGTCGATGACCTCGGCCACCGAGGCGTCGTCACGGATCATGCCGACACCCTGACCGGCATCGACCGGGGCGATCTTGCGGTCGTCGGCGTCGATTGCGGCGGCCAGCTCGTCGCAGGCCGGCGCGTCCAGCGCATCCTCCCTGCCCGTCCAGCGCGCGACGAACTCATTGGTCAACACGCGCGCCGGGAACCGCGCCGGCCACGGCAGGCCCTTGGCGACGTCGAAGGCCCGGGTGACCGCGGTGTCGGTCGACCGGGCCGCGATCAGGGCCTGGCGACTGCCGTCGCCGGTCAGAGCCTCCGGACACGCCGCGAGTCGGGTCCCCACCCAGGCTCCGCTGGCCCCGGCGGCCAGCACGGCGGCCAGGCTGCGCGCAGAGGCGACACCACCGCCCGCGAGCACCGGCACCGACACCGCATCCAAAACGGTGTCGAGCAATGGCAGCGTCCCGAGCTTCGTATCGCCGTGCCCGCCGCCCTCGGAACCGCGCGCCACCAGGATGTCGATGCCCGCGTCGACCGCCTGACGGGCCCCTAGAGCGTCGTATACCTGTGTGACAGTGGCGATTCCGGCCTCGTGCGCCCTGCCGATCCACGACCAGTCGGTGCCGAAACTGACCGACAGCAAGACGGGCCGCGCGGCCAGGGCATCCTGGAGCAACCCCGCCTCGTTGCGCATCACCCAGTCCACCAAGCCGATTCCGTACGTGCCGTCCACATGTTGCAACTGGGTCGCCAGCAGTTCCCTGGTCGCGACACTGCCCATGCCGACCATGCCCAGACCGCCGGCGGCGCTGACGGCGGCGGCCAGCCGGCCACCCGCGACGCCGCCCATCGGGGCGTTGACGATGGGCACCCGCAGGCCGAACTCCCTTGACCAGGGCGTGGCGAGCATCGGCGCTAGTGAGACTGCGAGGGGATGCTCTTCAGCACCGTCAGCATGATCACCGAATCCTCGACCGCGTGCAGAGCATGGCGTTGCGCCGGAATCGCGACATGGTCGCCGGTTTTGCCGTCCCAGGAGTCGCCGCCCGTCGTCAGGCGCACGTGACCCTGCAGCACCTGCAGCGTCGCCTCGCCGGGGCTGTCGTGTTCGGACAGGTCGTGGTCGGCGAGCAGCGCGAGCACGGTCTGCCGGAGTTCGTGGTCGTGGCCGCCGTGGATGGTGTGTGCGGCGCGTCCGCTGTGCGACTGCCGGGCTTCGGCCAGCTTTTCGGCGGCCAGGGTGGTCAGCGAGATTGATTCCATTGGTAAATCCCCTCGGTGTGACGGTGGGCTGACGGTCGGCCATCAGTGGTCTCAAGCGGTCAATAGAAGTATCCCCGCCACAATCAAGGCGACGACCTTGACCACCTCGAAAGCGACGTAGGCGTAGTGAGCCCGGGAGCGGGGCCCGTCCGATCCGGCGAGCACCGCATCCGAGCGGCGAGTCAGCCGGGGACGCACCGCGATCAACTGCACGGCGAGCGCGGCGAACGCGACGCAAAATGCGACGACAATCCGCGTCGGCATCGGGCCGTCCACCGCGACCGCCAGGATGACGATGGCGAAAGCGACCTCGACGGTATTGAGCGCCCGAAAGACCAAACGCCCGATGCCGAGTCCGATCTGCAAGGTCACGTTGGGCGCCCGGAATTTCAGCGGGGCTTCCAGGAACGAGATGGCCAGCACCATGCCAAGCCAGACGAAGGTGACCGCGACGGCGACCGCCATTTCGGTGCTCATCTTCAGGCCTCCTGCAGCTCCAGGTGAGCGACACACAGATCCGGTTCGACGAACGCATCGAGGCGCTCGACGCCAACCGGCGATCCCCAGCTTTCCAGGGCTCCTTGCATGAGCCCGAGGTGGACGGGACACACGACGCTGGTTCGGCTTTCGGCGAGTTCCAGGAACGGGCAGTGCCGCAGACCGACCTGTTGTTCGCCGTCGGCCCGCCGGTGCTCGGGGGCAAAACCAAGCTGGTCGAGCACGTCGACCAGCTGACGGATGGCCGTCTGCGGGCTCTGGGCATCTCCGCGCGCCGAGTCAGCGCTCGAATCGAGCTGTCGTCCCCACGCCCGCCCGGCGGCCAGCGCCTTGGCGCCCGAATCCTTGTCGGCCGCGAACGCCATCGTCAGTATCTCGGCGAGCAACCGGTAGTGACGCGTACCGCCGCGGTCCATCTGCCTGACCGCCCGGAACATCAGCGGTGGACGCCCCGGCCCCTTTCGCCCCGGCTCGACCTGTTCCACCTGGCCGTCGCCGACCAGGCTGTCGAGGTGAAAGCGAACGGTGTTGGGATGCACGCCCAGCACATCGGCGATCGCGACGATGGTCAGCGGATCCCGGGATGTTCGCAATGTCTGAAGCACCGCACGGCGGCGACCCGCGGACTCCCCCGTTGACATGGCGATCTCCCTCACGCCCCTTCGGAAACGTCGGCCTTCGGCGCGGCGGCCACCAAGGGTGCGTCGGCGCCCAGCGCACCGAGCTTGGCCGCTCCGCCCGGTGACCCCAGTGGAGCGTCGCGCCCCGGCAGGGTCTCGGAGAAAAACGCCTCGTTGTCGGCCAGGTGCGGCTGCAGTTCCTCGGGCAGGTCGTCTTCGTAGTAAATCGCCTCGACCGGGCAGACGGGTTCGCATGCGCCGCAGTCCACGCATTCGTCGGGATGGATGTACAGCGCCCGGCCGCCCTCGTAGATGCAGTCCACCGGACATTCGTCCACACATGCCCGATCCATCACGTCGATGCAGGGCTTCCCGATAACGTAGGTCATGCGCTAAAGTTTACACAATCATAGTTGTGAAAACTAGGAGGGACGGGAAAGTCCATGGCTCCCATGTCAAGTCGCGCAGACGACAGCGTTGCAGGCCACTGGCTGCTCGCGCGGCTGGGGAAACGAGTCCTTCGCCCGGGCGGTGTCGGGCTCACCCGCACGATGCTGGCCGGCGCCGCTGTGACCGACGCCGATGTGCTCGAGCTGGCGCCGGGCCTCGGCCGCACCGCCGCCGAGATTCTCACCCGCCAACCGCGCTCGTATGTGGGCGCCGAACAGGACCCCGATGCGGCAGAAACGGTTCGCGACGTCATCGCCGGACACCACGGCGGGTCCGGCACGGTCCGGGTTGCCGACGCGTCCGACACCGGATTGCCCGATGCCAGTCGCGACGTCGTCATCGGCGAAGCGATGCTGACCATGCAGGGCGATGCCACCAAGCACGCCATCGTCGCCGAGGCCGCGCGGGTGCTGAGGCCGCGCGGACGCTACGCGATCCACGAACTTGCGCTGACGCCCGACACCGTCTCCGAGCAGATCAGCACGGAGATCCGGCAGTCACTCGCCCGCGCTATCAAGGTGAACGCGCGGCCGTTGACCATCGCCGAATGGTCGCGACTGCTGTCGGAGCACGGCCTGGTCGTCGATCGGGTCGTGACCGCCCCGATGGCACTTCTGCAACCACGCCGGGTCATCGCCGACGAGGGGCTTTTGGGAGCGCTGCGGTTTGCCAGAAACGTGCTCCTCAATCCGGATGCACGCAAGCGGGTGCTGACGATGCGCAACACGTTCCGCAAACATCGCGAGCGGCTGACCGCCGTCGCGATCATCGCCCGTAAACCGGAATAGCCGGGCTCGCCCGTCCAGCTGGTGACAAAGGCCTCTGACCGGGCTCGGTCAATCTCGATACCGTCACGCGTAGCGCGCTAAGCCGACTGCGGCAGAGCGCGTTACGGCGCCGACGAGTGAGGGAGAGCCATGTCAACGGGTAACGCGCGATTGGGAATTGTCGTCGGAGTCGACGAATCACCGACAGCCCAGATGGCCGTGCAATGGGCCGCACGGGACGCCGAGCTGCGCAAAATCCCGGTAACGCTCGTCCACGCGACCTCACCGGAGTTCACGATGCGCCCGAACGTTCGGCCGCCGGCGGGCCTGGTGCGCTGGGAACGGGACCGCGGGCGCCAGCTCCTGGACGACGCATTCACGATGGTTGAAAAGGCCTGTCAGCGTGGCGGACCCGCTGAGGTCCACACTGAACTCTCGTCGTCGGCTGCTGTTCCCGCGTTGGTCAACCTGTCGAAAGATGCGGAATTCGTGGTCACCGGATGTCACGGCAGTGGACAGTGGCCAGGCCATCGGCTGGGTTCGGTGAGCACCGGCCTCCTCCGTTACGCGTATAGCCCGGTCGCGATCGTCCACGACGAGGATTCATCGCTGTCGCACGTCAGTCAGGCACCGGTTTTGGTCGGCATCGACGGCTCGGCGGCATCCGAATCGGCGACCGCGATCGCGTTCGATGAAGCTTCGCGCCGGAACGTCGGATTGACCGCTTTGCATGCATGGAGCGACACCGATATTTCGAAGTGGCCCGGAATCGATTGGCCGGCAACCGAGTCGACGGCGGAAGAGATATTAGCCGAGCGTTTGGCGGGTTGGCAGGAACGGTATCCCGACGTGCAGGTCACCCGCGCCGTCGTGTGCGACCAGCCGGCTCGACAGCTCGTCGAACGGTCTAAACACGCTCAGCTGGTCGTGGTCGGCAGCCGGGGTCGCGGCGGATTCGCCGAAATGCTGGTGGGTTCCGTCGGCGAGACCGTTGCCCAGATGGCGCAGGTGCCGGTGATCGTAGCGCGCGAGTCGGTGTCCTGAATCAGCCGCGTACTACTATGACTCAGTACCGGGCGGGGCTGTGCGGGGCGATCGCAATAGATGTCTCCGCTCGGCGTTTGACTCCACGCAACAAGGCCCGCGTGCTGAAGGCGACGACCGGCCTAACCAGTTCCATGGCAAACACTTCGCCCGGCCTGCGCAAGGCGAACCTGACGCGGGTGAGCAGTCGCACCCGGTCCTCCCAGTGTGGCTGAACGTGGAACGACCACACCGCATTCCAGCGCGGATCCGATGTCGTGGCATGGAGCACGATGTACTTTTCGGGCACGATCTCGGTGACGCTGAGCTGCACACCATCGGTCTGGCCCATCCAGCCTTCGGGAGCCAAGCGCACAAGATCCCCCACCGCGAGTTGTTGCCATTCCGGGTGCACTCGATCGGTGGCGTGATAACCAAGACCGGCAAGGTTCATCAGTCCCTCGCAGCCATAGAAGCCACCGCGGTCCAGCCCCATCTGCAGCAGCCACGGCCAGACCGCAGAGGTGGGGGCGTCGATGTAGATTGCTTCGGTCGTCTGAACGGCGGGATCGGCGACCAAGTTGTCGCCGGGCAGCACCATCCGAGATTCCGATTTCGTTGTGCCCCAATTGCGGTAATAGCGCCTCGCGCCGTACAGCAACGAAAGCAGCGCCGCTGTCTTGGTGATCGGCCTGATCAGGTGCGTCATCATGTTTCCCACCGAGTCTGCATGGCTGGTTGGACGTTCCGTTCGATCTGACCACTTCTGATTGCGTGCCGGTAGGGACCGAAGTCCCCTTTGCGTTCTGGGCATCAACGCGCGGCCACGGCGGATTCGAGTTCGGCAAGACATTGCTCGGTCAGCGGTATCAGGGTGTCGATATCGGACACCGCATCACGACCAGCCGCGTAGCCGAATCCGATGCGGTCGGAGTACGAGCAGGTCGTGACGTTGAGCGCCATCCCGTCGTAGACGGTCGATACCGGATAGATCTCTTCGATGTGCGCGCCGTTCCAATACATTTCGTCCCCGGGCCCCGGCACGTGCGAAATCGGGACGTTGAAGCCGGTCCGTATCCGCGGAGTGAACGGCAGCAGCGGAGAAATGACGGTCGCGGCGATGCTTGCCGCATTCGTCAACAGCGATGCCGCCGATCCCCGTTTCGCCACCCAGTGTTTTCCTTCCGACATCGACCGGTGAATCAGACCCAACCGCGCGATCGGGTCCTCCAGATTGGTTCCCAACGGGCATAGCCAAAGACCGAACATGTTCCCGTGCTGGTCAATTGACGGATCAGCCTTACGATCGCGCACCGTGATCGGGCAGACGCCGACCAATGACTGCGTGGGCAATTCACCGCGGTCGCGCAGCCAGCCGCGCAGCACGCCGGCCACTATCGCGGTCACCACGTCGTTGGCGGTGACACCGGCCGACTCTTGCACCGCCTGGATGCGACTCTTCGCCCAGCTACCCGCGCAGACTGCACGCTCGGGCCCCAGACGACCGTTGAATCGTGTGTAAGGCGCTCCCAAGGGCCACCCGGTCGTGTAACCGATCAAGCCGTCCATCACCGTCGACAGCTCTCCCGTGACGACTCGCTCGATCAGACCCAGGCTCGACGCCGTGGTGTCGACCAGCGCCCGTACCGGTGCGGTCAGCCGAGACAGCAATCCCGTCGACACGTGTAGCGACGCCGATTCGTCACGGTGATCGGCATAGAAGGGCGGCATCGACCGACGCATCGGGTCACGACTCAGCGCGTCGGCGATCATCCGAAGACCGGCCACCCCATCGATGAGCGTGTGATGCACCTTGATGTAGAACGCGAATCGGCCATCGTCGAGGCCGTCGATCAGATAAGAAATCCACATCGGGCGGGACCGGTCGAGGCGCTCTGCGTCCAGCTCGCCGATCAACTGCCAGAAGGCATCGTTGCCCCCAGACACCGTGCGGCGCAGGCAGTGTCGGCTCACGTCCAAGCCGTCGCATTCACGCCACACCCAGATGCCGGCGGTATCGACACCACAATGCGGATATCGGCGAAGCCTGGGGTCTATCGATCCGTTTCCGGCGAGCGTCTCCCGGTACAGTTCTTCGACATAGGCCGGGCCGGCCTGCGCGGGCGGCGACATGATCAGCACGGCGCCGGCATGCATGGGGTTCGACACCAACTCCGCGGCCATCATTGCCGCGTCCAGGGGATCCATCGGATGCATGCCAACCTCCGCGACTAGGCAGGGTATTCGCGGCGCGTGGCTGCGTCGTCCAGAAGCCCGGACTGCAGCAGTGCATCCCACACGAACCGCTGCACGGGCTGCGAACGGAAGAATCCCGTGTGGCCGCCGCGATACCAAACGATTTCCGGTTTACCCCAGTGCTCCCACAGGCGGGTCACCTGCTTGCGTGGATGCACAACGCGGTCAGCAATACCCGCGTAGATGAAACGGCCCCGCATGGGCACCAACGGAGCGAGCGATAGCGGCGAGACCATACGCCCGATCGGTTCGGCCAATTCCATCGTCTGAAAGCGAGGATCTTCGTGACTGAGGCCGGAGTGGCGCCCCAGCAATTCGACCAGGTCGGCCACCGGGACGCCGAGTATCGCGCAGGTGAGGCCCTTGTCGAGGCTGGCGACCAGCGATGCGATGTAACCGCCGAGCGACAGGCCGTTCAACCCGATCAGTGACTCGGGCTCCTGCAGGCGGATCCAGGACAGCAACCGCCGGATATCCCACACCGCCTGAGCCGTCGCGTGCACGTCATCGAGCACATCCTCCCCCGGAAATACCGCACCCTTGGGCAGACCACGCGACCGGGGGCCATGCATCGGGAGCACCGGCATGACGACGTTCAGACCCAGCTCGTCGTGCAGTTTCCAGGCGCGGAACAGCGCGAGATCGAGTGCGGCACGACCCATCTCGGTTCCGTGTACGCAGACCAGCCAGGGACGCGGTTCCTCGTGACGCAGCAACAGTGCGTACTCACGATTGTTCCCCGGGTAACTCATCCATCGTTGCGCACCGGGTTCGCCCGGGTGCGGCGCGTATCCGCTGTCGAAGACGATGCGGTGGAAGGAGCGTCTGCGCCCCTTGACCTTTCGCACCGTGACATCGCGGAGCACGGGTGGCTTAGCGAAGAATCCCCTGGGCTTTTCCAGCCATCCCTTGTCGCCGTAGAACTCCACCGCGGCGATCACCTCGCGCGTGATGCGCTCGAACACCTCCGGCCGGCTGACCGGTCGGCGGGCCTTCAGGCCCGTCAAGACGACCTCGTCGCGAAATGCCTGTGCTGCCAGCGCGATGGTGGGCCGTGCGATCGGAAGTTGGTCCGGCGCTTGACCAAGGTAGTCGCGCCATGACCGGGCAATGTAGCTGCCGGTATGCACGAAGGGTGTGATGGCCCCGCCCAGGGCGCCGCCGGGTGCGTTTCGATGAGGAACGTCCCGCGGTTGTGGGTTGTCGCCGTTGGGCACTGCCATGGCCGAACGCTAACACCACTGCGGCTCGGTGAGTTAGGGACCTACGGCCCGGCTAAAGTCACGAAAGTCCTTGATCGACAACCTCGGACATCGTCGCGGGATGGCGACAACCGGCGGAGCTCGAAAGGACTTTAGTCACTCGTGGCGGTCCACGGAAAGCCGTACCGTCGGGGGCGTCCGCAAGACTTTGTTTCGAGTAGGAGTGGGATCATGACAGAGGCACCCGCAAAATCCGAGCCACGCTGGGCCGAACTTTCCGACGACGTGCTCGAGTCGGTCGAAGCCGGCCGCAAGCAGGCCATCGGGGCGGTTCACAAGTTCGTCGATCAGATCAGCCCAGTGCTCCCGGAGCAGTCGCGACGCAAGGCCGTTGTCGACGCTGCGCTGGACTTGGCTGAGGAGTTGTCCACCGCACGCATCGAGTTCTTGCGTAGCGTGGTGCGCAGCGCAGGCGAGGCGATGAGCAAATAGCGGTTCTATCACCCTTGACTAGATGGAGGCGCTGGCCGGGCGGTTGCAATCACGAACTGCCCGGCCAACGCGTGTCATCAGCCAACGGCCGAAGAACTTTCGACCTGTTCACGAAGACGGGCCGCAAATGCCGCGGCACGATCCAAGTCATGATCGTTTGGCCTGTCCCGGTTGATCCCGCCGATCAACCCGAACGGCCCGACCGTATCGAACCCCCGACAGGAGAACGACCCGATCACGTCAAACCCTTTGGCTTCGAGCATTTTCCGCACCGGTTTGTGGTAGCTCAACCGTGGAATCTCGCGAGCGCCACTGGTCAGGAAGGTGAACGCCCGGACGTGGTCCACGTCCGGTAGGCGACGCATCAGGCTGCGTAACCTCGTGTCCACCGCCATGTAGTAAATGCCGGACCCGAAGCCCACGAGGTCGTAGCCGCCGAGGGATGCGGGGTCGACCGACTCGGGTGTGACTACCGCGGATTCAAGCACCTCAGCCATCCGATCGGCTATACGGCGCGTATTGCCGTGCGATTTCGACGAGCAGACGATGAGTGACTTCATGGTTTCACTCCCTTGACGAACATTGCCGGGACAAGCTCATGCTGCGTTCGTCCATCGCCATCCGGTAAGGGCGCAAAGGCACCCGGTCGCGGGGCGTTAGTCACTTCGACGAGGCGCCGGCGGAGCACGGGACTTAAGGCCCACGCCAAGGGGCTAATGGCTCTGGCGAGCCCACACTTGCCCTTCATACCGTTGAACCAACGGTAAATGGAGACACAACAGCGAAGGTGTGGCATGCGATCCGAACGCCTCAGGGTGCTGGTAAAGGCGGAAGGCCCTTTCGCCTCGGTGTATTTCGACGACTCACACGACACTGCGGACGCCGTCGAGCAACTCGAAGCGAAGTGGCGCGATATCCGCAAGCACCTTGAAAACATGGGAGCGGGAGCCGAACTCCTCGGCAGACTCTCGAGGATGCGGTGCTGCACCATCGCCCCGCGGTGGGTCGGCGCGGCCGGGCGCTGATCGCGACCAGCGACCGCGTGCTGATCGACGAACAGCTCAGCAGCCCACCGCCGACCACGGTAATTCGCTTTTCGGATTACCCGTATGTCCTGCCGCTGATCGACGGCGAGATGCTGCGACCGGCCTACGTGGTTCGCCGCGGTTGACCACACCGGCGCCGACATCAGCATGCACGACGGCACCGCGGTCAGTTCCACCAGGATCGAAGGCTCCGGTTACCCGGTGCACAAGCCGGCCACTGCGGGCTGGAACGGCTATGGCGACCTGCAACACACGGCCGAGGAAGCGGTTCGGATGAACTGCCGCGCGATCGCCGACCACTTGACCCGGCTGGTAGACGAAGCGGATCCGGAGGTCGTATTCGTGAGCGGCGCTGTCCGTTCACGCGCAGATCTCCTTTCCGAATTACCGGACCGGGTGGCCGAACGGGTCTCTGCAGCTACATGCCGGCGCCCGCAAAGGCAGTGCCGACGACCGAACGGAATCCACGAACTGACGGCCGCGGAGTTCGCGCGCCGTCACGTACCTCGAAATGGCGTGCCGCCGCCAATCGATTTGAATCAGAAGTCGGGCGTGGCTCTGGCTTGGCAGCACAAGGACTCGCCGCCGTATGCGCGGCGTTGCGTGACCGTGACATCGACACGCTGATCGTCGGTGAGCTGGGCGACACCCTCGTGGTCACCGGCCACGCGCTACCGCTATCGCGCCCGATGCCGACGGGTTGTCCGAACTGGGCGAACCGGTGGAGCGCATCGCAAGGGCCGATGAAGCGTTGCCGTTCACCGCGATCGCGGTTGGCGCCTCATTGATCCGGGCCGACAACCGGATCGCACCCACCGATGGGATTGCCGCGTTGTTGCGGTATGCCGCGACCGAACGTCTTGCCAGTCGGCAACCCTAAGGCCCGGCAGGCCGCTCGGTTGCTGGGAACATAATTTGCGCCAGACTGTCGGCGGAGTCGACAAATGCGTCGACAGGCACCGACAAAATGTTGAACTTAATCGACATGATCGTTGGTTTTAATCAACAATTTGCCTGGCATATATCGATGCACCCCTAGGGTATGTGCCGTGTCCGACCCCTCGCCGCGCACCGGATACGCGCACGCCTCCCGCGGCCGCCGGCCGTCGCATCATTCGGGTGACGACCGCGAGAAAGCCATCTTGGCCACCGCGGAGCGGCTTTTGGAGGAGCGCCCGCTGGCCGACTTCTCCGTCGACGATCTAGCAAAAGGCGCGGGCATCTCCCGCCCCACCTTCTACTTCTATTTCCATTCGAAAAACGCGGTGTTGCTGTCGTTGCTGGACCACATGAACAATAAGGCGCACGCGGCGCTGAGGACACTTCGCGACAAGCTGACCGGCGATCCCGCGACGCTATGGCGCGACCGCATCGAGGCGTTCTTCGAGGTGTCCGGGTCACACCGCGCGGTCGCCGTCGCCGGTGCGGCAGCCAAGGCCACCAACCCCGAGGTCCGCCAGCTCTGGTCGACGCTGATGCAGAAGTGGATCTCGTTCACCACCGTCGCGATCACGGCCGAGCGCGAAAGGGGCGCCGCCCCGGCCACCGTCCCTGCCGAGGACTTGTCGATCGCGCTGAACATGTTGAGCGAGCGGCTGATGGCCGCGACCTTCACCGCCGAAGAGCCGGCGATCCGCCAGGACCGGGTGATCGACACGCTGGTGCACATCTGGCTGGCCAGCATCTACGAGGACGGCAACGCCTCCGCCGCGCATGCTGCCCTGTCGCAGCGGGACATGACCGCTGACGTCTCACGGCCGCTTGCCGGATATCCGCTCGGCGCGAGCTAGGCTCTCGTCGATCAACCGGTCGACGCCGCCGAAATAGGTTGGCGACGGCGACTTCCCAGCCAGGTCGACGATTGCGCGTTGCTCACCGAGAACATCTGCGGCACCGAGGTTCTCGCCCATCCGCCCGTCATGCACCTGAAGCCCGGCGAGCAACTCGCCGCACTGGGAGCCGGCGATCAGGGTCCGCCGGGCCAGAGTCCGCAGCGTGTCCCATTCGGCATGCCACGCTCCATCGGGGCGTTCGTCGTTGGCCAGCGCCGCCGCGGTGTGCAGGGTCGCGGCCAGCTGCGGCGCCGAGATCGCCGTCCGCCGGATCAGGATGGACAGCACCGGATTGCGCTTGTGCGGCATCGAGGATGAGCCACCACGTTTGTCGGCGGCCGGCTCGCTCAGCTCGCCGATCTCCGGACGAGCCAGGGTGACCACGTCCGAGGCGATCCGGCCCCAGCTATCGGTGCATCCGAGGAAGGCATCCGCCGCCGCGGTCACCGGCGTCCGGGTTGTATGCCACGGCGGCCGCACACCCAGACCCAAAGCGGCTGCAGCAGCATGCATCACCTGCTCCGATACTTCCGCCGGGTCGGTCGCATCGGTGAGCAGTGTCGCGAGTTCCGTGGTGGCCGACCATGTTCCGACGGCACCGCCGACCTGGATCGGCGTCACCAGACCGGACAGTTGCTCGCACGCGTCGACGACACCGTTGCAACCAGCCGGCCGCCTTGGCGCCGAATGTGGTGGGCGCGGCCTGTTGCGTGAGCGTACGGGCCACCATTGGGGTCGCCCGATGCGCGTTGGCAAGTGCGGCCAGCGTCGAAACTTGTTCGGATAGCTCCGTTCTCAGCTCGTCCACCACGGCGCGTACGCCGAGCATCAGCGCGGTGTCCACGACGTCCTGGCTGGTGAGCCCGCGGTGAATCCATGGGGCATAGGTGGGCCTGGCCCGCTCGCGCAGCAGCTCGACCAGACCGACGATCGGGTTGCCGCTGTTCTCGGCCGCGACCGCGAGCGCCTCCACATCGCCCTGGTCCACCAGGCTTGACAGGTCAGCTTTTTCAGCATCGGCGGGCGCCAGACCCGCGGCGGCCAGGGCGCTCAGCCACGCCGATTCCACCGCCACCATCGACCGCATTAGCGACTGATCGGTCATGTGCTCGCCGGCCCGGTGGTCGCCCGGCCACAACAGATTGGTCATTCCGCAGCGTCCCGGTACGCCAGAAACACGGTCTCGCGGGGACCCTGCAGATGAATGTCGAAGCGGTAATCCGTTCGGCCCGAGCTGCTTTCGCCGACACACAGCAAGGTGGCCCGCCGCTCGGCATCGACGGTGGCCAGCAGTGGGTCCGCACCCGGGTCCGCGCCGGGCAGATAGGCGCGAGTGAACAGTCGGTTCAGCAGCCCGCGAGCGAAGACGGTGATCGCGAAGAAGGGCGGCCCCGCGTCGCTTCCCGGTGTCACGGTGGTGAAGCTATACCGCCCGGCGGAATCGGTTGCGGCCCTGCCCCATCCGGTGAAGCCGTCACGTCGCAGCGAGCCGGACCGGTGGGGAATGCGCCCGGCGGTGTCGGCCTGCCAGAGTTCAATCAGGGCGTCCGGGATCGGTGCGCCGGCCCCGTCACGCACGGTGCCGTGCAGGCGAACCGCTCCGGCATCCGAATCGCCGACCAGGTCGCTGTCACCCGAGTACGGTAGACCGAGATCCAGGAAGGGGCCGACGGTTTGCCCCGGGGTGCAAGCCAATTCAGTCATGATTCGGTCTCGGTCCAGGTTCTCGGCGCTGCCCGCCAGCACGATGTCCCATCGATACCCCGTGGCATATTCCGGCTCGGTGAGGTCATGGTCGTAGCCGGCGATCAGGCGTTGGCGCGATGCGGGATCCAGAACTGACTGGAAAATCGGATCCAGACCGAACAGCGGGTCGCCGGGGAAGTACATCTGGGTGATCAGGCGCTGGGTGAACGCGGTACCGAACAGCGAGAAGTGGATGTGCGCCGGGCGCCAGGCGTTGTGATGATTGCGCCACGGATAGGGGCCGGGCTTGACGGTCAAGAATCGGTACGTCCCGTCGGGCCCGGTCAGACACCGCCCGGCCCCGATGAAGTTCGGGTCGAGCGGAGCGGGGTGCTGGTCGCGCTGGTGGCGGTAGCGACCGCTGGCGTTGGCCTGCCAGATCTCGATCAGTTGGCCCGCGAGCGGTCGCCCAGACCGATCGAGCAGCCGCCCGGTCACGATGATGCGCTCCCCGATCGGCTCGCCCGGATGGCCGGCGGTCAGGTCGGCGTCGAGCGGGTCGACGTCACGCTCACCGAAGCACGGCGCGCAACGCTCGAGCTCCTCGGGATCGGTAAGCAGCAGTGGTTGTTTCGGGTGGCGCAACATGCTGCTGCGGTACGGCGGATAGTTCAGCCGCGGCTGATCTGCTGCATCCGGTCGGGCGCCGGCCTGCTCGTAGTCGGCCGCGATTCGGGCGATCTCCGCCGTGATGTCCCCTTGCGACGCGACGCGCTCCGGTGCGGCCCTCACGAAGCGTGAGGCTACTCGCCAATGGGCCCGCAGCTACAGAGCGCGCACCAGCGCGGCGCGCCCCTTGGTACGAAGCTTGTGTAGCGCGGAGCCGCGGTACTGCTCGATTCTGGCGTTCATCTTGTTGCCCAGCTCCTCGAGCTCGGCGTCGGTGATCTTCACCTCGGCAGGCGCGGGAATCATGTCGCGTTCCTCTTCGTCCGCGTGCGCCTCGAGCACCGTCTTGAACGAGTTCCATTCGTCCTCATAACCGGCCGCGGTCTGCGGGGTCTTGAGGAGCACGGAAAGCTGGTCGATCACCTGACGATGCTCGGCATGCGCGACCGCGATCAGCTTGCTGGCGGCCCCCAGGGCCGGGTAGTACAGGTCGTCTTCGATGCGGAAGTGGATGTCGAGTTCGATCAGCATTTCGTCGAAGAGTGCATGGCGCTCTTCACTGTTGACCGGCGCCTCACTGATCTTGCGACCGAGGCCCTTGATCACGACGTGGTGGTCTTTCAACACTTCGTACGCGTTCACGTTGCTCCTTCACTGCAATCCCTATGCCCCGTCGAGGCTGGGCTGCGCCTCGCCGCGGACTTCGACCATTCCGTTGGCCAACCTGGCCTCGTAACACGGCAGCGGAGCTGCCGACGGGCCACGCAGAACCTCGCCCGACTCGGTCGCGAACCACGAACCGTGCCAAGGACATACGATCCGGCCGCGATCCACCCAGCCGTCGGCCATCGGAGCCGCCAGATGCGGGCAGAATTCGCCGAATGCCGACACCTCTCCGGGCTTGGTCTGGCACACCACCAGCCCCACCCCGTCGACCTCGACCCGCACCGGTTTCCCGTTCAACGAGCTCGCGTCCAGTACCGGGGTCCATTCGTTGGTGCGCAGTCGCCGGCCGGACTGATCGATGCCGATGCCGGATTCGAATACCAGGGCACCGCCGAGATAGCTGCCTGCGACGGTGATGGCGTAGCCAAGCGCGGTCAGCGCGATGCCGCGGCGATGGCGGCCCTGACGGCGGTCCCACCAGGATTGCGCGTACAGCCCGGTCGCGAAAAGGTTCACCACTCCATGCACCAGCCCCACCCTGCGGTCGGATTCGTGGGTGTGCTGCCAGTCGGTGGCGCCGGTGATGGCCGAACCGATGCTGCCCAGGATCCCGACCCCGAGGGCGCGCGAGGCGAACCGCGACGCGTCGACCATTTCGTGGGCGGAGCGCCCGGGCAGCACGCTGAGCGCATCGAGGGCCACGGTCGTGGCGAGCGCCCCGCTGGTCAGCGACGCCAGCGGCGGGTGCGCCGGGTGCCCGAGCCAGACTCCGTTCAGCGCGTTGGTGACGGTGTTGCGCGCGCGGCCCAGTCCGTTGAAGGCGAAGCTGAGCAGGTGTTCCAGCCGGTAGCTCGGCCGATCCAGCCACTCTTGGCGCCCGACGGCTGAGAGCACGCGCGGTCCGAGCTTCCGCAACCGAGCGCCGGTCGCCGCTGACCGATCAACCATGGCAAACAGTCCTTCCCCACCAAAGAAGTCACGAATGTTGGCGGAAGCTCTGACGTTAACGGCAGGTTAAATCTCGCTCACACGTGTCTCGATCCACCGTGCCAACGGTAGCCGCGCATCCCGCCCCCTCAGTTGTGCGAAGCCTGCGAGTTACCCCCAAGGATTCTTCCAACGGCCTGAATGTGGGGGCGAGCCGTGGTTGACCGGCTGGGGAGTTCTGCGGGATTCTAATGAACGGAAGCTATTTCTGTAGAGCAGAGTGATGGGGTACCCCGTGGCAGACGACGTCGCCGATTTCGAGGACGGCCTGTTCGAGAACGTGCGCCGGGGCATGATTCCCGCGCATATCTACAACGACAAGCAGCTGTTCGCGCTGGAAAAGGAGCGGTTGTTCAGCCGGGCCTGGACGTTCGTGGGCCACGAGTCGGAGATCCCGCAAGACGGCGACTACGTGGTGCGCCGGGTTCTTGACGACTCATTCATCATCACCCGCGACGCGGCCGGCGAGATCCGGGCGATGTTCAACATGTGCCTGCACCGCGGCATGCAGGTGTGCCGCGCGGAGATGGGCAACGCCTCCAACTTCCGGTGCCCATACCACGGCTGGACGTACCGCAACGACGGCCGGCTCACCGGCCTGCCCTTCCATCGCGAGGCCTACGGCGGCGACGAGGGCTTCGCGCGCAGCGCCAACGGCTTGCTGCCGGCACCCAACTTCGCCAGTTACAACGGTCTGCTCTTCATCAGCCTGGATCCGCACGCCGAACCGCTGGAGGACTTCCTCGGCGACTTCAAGTTCTATCTGGACTTCTACACCAAGCAGAGCGTCGCCGGCCTGGAGGTGCGTGGGCCGCAACGGTGGCGGATCAAGGCCAACTGGAAGATCGGCGCCGAGAATTTCTCCGGCGACATGTACCACACGCCGCATACGCATGCCTCGATCGTCGAGATCGGGCTGTTCCGTGAGCCGAAGGCGCAGAAGCGCAAGGACGGCGCCACCTACTGGGCGCATCGCGGCGGCGGGACCACCTACAAGCTTCCGCCGGGCAGCTTCGAGGAACGGATGCGCTACGTCGGCTATCCCGACGAGATGATCGAGCGGATCAAAGGCGTCTGGACGGCGCAACAGCAGCGGGTGGTCGGCGAGGACGGGTTCATGATCTCGGCGGCGACGTGCTTTCCGAACCTGAGCTTCGTGCACAACTGGCCCAAGGTGCACGACCGCGATGACGAGGTGCTGCCCTTCATTTCGATCCGCTTGTGGCAGCCCATCAGTGAGAATCAGACCGAAGTGTGCTCGTGGTTCGCGGTGGACTCCGCCGCGCCCCCGCAGTACAAACAGGATTCCTACAAGGCGTATCTGATGTGCTTCGGTTCGACCGGCATGTTCGAACAGGACGACGTGGAGAACTGGGTGTCGCTGACCACCACCGCGGGCGGCTCGATGGCACGGCGGCTGCTGCTGAACAGTCGCATGGGCCTGCTGTCCGACGATCGCCCGGTGGTCGAGGCGCTGCCCGCCCAGTCCTTCCACGGCCCGGGGCGCGCGCAGGTCGGCTACAACGAGCACAACCAGCGCGAGTTGCTGAAGTTGTGGGCCGACTATCTGCAGGGGGTGGGTGCGTGAGCCCGGATTCGTCAAGAAAAGCCTTGCCGTTCAACGACACCCGGCATCTTGCGGCGCATCAGTTTCTGGTGGACGAAGCCTACCTGCTGGACGCCCAGCAGTACGAGGCGTGGCTGCACACGCTGACCGACGATGTCCACTACGTGATGCCGGTTCGCGTCACGACGGCACGCGGCGCCGGGTTCGACACCTCACCGGGGATGGCGCACTTCGACGAGGACAAGTACTCGCTGACCCAACGGGTCGCGCGACTGGGCACCGAGCACGTGTGGGCCGAGGATCCACCGTCGCGGCTGCGCCACTTCATCACCAACGTGCGCACGTTCGAATCCGACGATGCGGCACACCTGGTGGTCGAATCCGCCGAACTGCTGTTCCGCAGCCGCGGCGACGTCAACGAGAGTGCGTGCCTGTCCTGCGGTCGCGAAGACCTGCTGCGCTGGTGCGACGATCGGTGGATGCTCGCCCGGCGCAGGATCATCGCCGACGAGGCGGTATTGCGGATGCAGAACCTGGCGGTGTTCCTGTGAACGACGAACTCGAGCAGTTGATAGCGGGCACGGTCGGCGAACCGCTCATGGTCGCAAACGAATTCACCGAAGTCGTGGTGCGCCGAGTCGACACCCGCAATGGTTGCAGACTGTTGATCGGCGCGCCCAGGACGGGGCGCTGGATCAGCCTGGACGCCCTGGAGGTGGAGGCATTGACGTGGCAGAACCCCCGGACGATGGCGGCGATGGTGGGGACCTCCGGCGCGCCGTTGCTTCCCGACCCCGAAAGTCCCCAGCGGTGACCACCTGGTTGCACGGCAAGCGTGCCCTGGTTGTGGGCGGCGGATCCGGAATCGGGCGGGCCGTTGTCGAGGCGTTTCTTGCCGAGGGCGCCAAAGTGGCTGTGCTGGAACGTGATCCACAGAAGTGCGGCATGCTGCGCTCGCAGCTGCCCGAGATTCGGGTGGTCGAAGGTGACGCCATCACCAGTGCGGCCAACCACCGCGCGGTCACGGTGGCGGTCGATGCGTTCGGCGGACTCGACATCCTGGTCAACTGCGTGGGAGTCTTCGACTTCTACCAAGGTGTGGCCGATCTCGACGCCGACAACCTCGCCGCGGCATTCGACGAGATGTTTCGCACCAACGTGCTGAGCCATCTGCAGTCGGTCAAGGCCGCGGTTCCGGCGCTGCGCAACGGGACCGAGCCGTCGATCGTTCTGACCGAGTCGGCGTCGTCGTACTACCCGGGCCGCGGCGGTGTGCTGTACGTGTCGTCGAAGTTCGCCGTGCGCGGGCTGGTGGCGTCGTTGGCGCACGAGCTGGCGCCGCAGATCCGGGTCAACGGGGTGGCACCCGGCGGCACGGTCAACACCGACCTACGCGGCCTGACCAGCCTGGGCCTGAACGAAACGCGCCTCGACGACAGTCCCGACCGGGCACGCGACATCGCCGCACGCACGCCGTTGAACGTCGCGCTGTCCGGAGCAGATCACGCGTGGTCGTTCGTGTTCTTGGCCTCCGACCGGTCTCGCGGCATCACCGGTGAGACCATCCACCCGGACGGCGGATTCGGCATCGGCACACCGAAAGCAGAGCGACCGTGACCGACGAGCTGGACCGCCAGCGCGCCCTGGTGGCCCTGGGCTGCCGGGTCGCCGCGGCGCGCGGCCTGGTCGACGGGATGCTCGGCCACCTGAGCCTGCGCGTCGACGACGACCATCTTCTCGTCCGCTGCCGCAGCGACTCCGACTCCGGCGTGGCCAACACCGCGCCCAGCGACATCCGCCTCATCGGATTCGACGGCAGCGCAGGCGGAAGCGGCGAACTCGACGGGTACCGCGTTCCCAACGAACTGCCCATCCACGTCGAGACCATGCTGGCCGATCCGCAGCACCGGGCCGTCGCCCATCTGCACCCGCCGGCGGTCGTCGCCGCGGATCTCGCCGGCCTCACGATCCGGCCGATCTACGGGGCCTACGACATTCCCGGCGCCTGGCTGGCCCGCCACGGCGTCCCCGTCTACGAACGCGCCGTGCTGATCCGCAGCAGCGCGCTGGGCAAGGAGATGGTGGCCGCGATGCGCGGGCGGCCGGTGGTGATCTGCCGCGGGCACGGAATCACCAGCGCCGCGGCCACTGTGCCGCAGGCGGTGCTGCAGGCCATCAGTCTCGACGCGTTGGCCCGGATGTCGTTGCGCGTGCGGTCGGCCGGAGGCACGCTGCACGACATCGACGATGCCGACTGGGACGACCTGCCGGATTTGGGGCCCGCCTTCACCGCCGATGCGGCCTGGCGCCACGAGGTCGCCCGGCTTCGGGACGACTGACCTCGAAGGTCACAAGTTCGTATCTGCCGGCGACACTCGACGGTGGCGCACGGAATTGGGGCGACGCCCGACTTAGCCTTTGTAGGTGACCGAACTGGACCGCCGGCGATTCCTGGTCGCGGTGGCGGCGACGGTTGCGGTCACCGGGATCTCGTTGTCCTCCGCCAACGGATCCCGGGAAACGGTGGCGCGCGCCGATGTCCTCGGATCCGCGCCCAACCCGGTGACTCCGGCGCCGCCGAAATTGTTGCCGCCGCCCGGCCCGGCGTCGCGTGTCACGCTGCCCGGCGGCGCCGTACTCAAACAGCTTCCCGGCACCGGCGATCTGTTGGCATGGACGGTCGATGACGGAGTCGACTCCGATGTGGTGCGGCTGTACACGCAATTCGCCAAGGACACCGGCGTGCGGCTGACCTATTTCGTCACCGGCGTCTTTCGCTCCTGGACGGAGAATTCCGCCTTGCTTCGACCGCTGGTCGAGTCGGGGCAGATTCAGCTGGCCAACCACACCTGGACACATCCGGACTTGACGAAACTGTCGCCGAAGCAAATCGCCGACGAGCTGAAGAGCACCGATGTGTTCCTGCGCAATACCTATGGCGTGGACGCCGCGCCGTATTTCCGGCCGCCATACGGCCATCACAATGCCACGGTCGACGCGGTGGCCGCCGATCTGGGCTACCAGGTTCCCACCCTGTGGAGTGGCGACTTGCGGGATTCCGCAGTGCTTTCCGAGGACCAGATCGTCAAGATGGCCGACCAGTACTTCACGTCACAGAACATCGTGATCGGCCATCTCAACCACGCACCGGTCACCCGCGTGTACGGGCAGCTGGTGGAGATCATCCGGGCACGGCGGCTGCGCACCGTCACACTCAACGACGTTTTCCTGCGGCCGGAAATCCCTTACCGGACACCGGAGTTCGCCAGCTGAGGTGCCGTTCAGCCCAACCGATCGCCAATCTTCTTGGCCGCCTTGATAAGTGCGGCTGCAACAGACGCGTGCTGTGCATCATCGAGCCGATGCTGGGGCGCGGCGGCGTTGAGCGCAAGCCGCAAACCGGGCGCGCGAGTCGGTATCGGCACCGCGACCGAGGCGACACCTTCCTCGCTCTCCTCGGTGTTGATGGCGTAGCCCCGCTCGCGGATGACCGAAAGCTCGGCCTCCAACTCGGCACGGCTGCCGATCGATGCAGCGGTGATGCGCTCCAACTGCTCGTCCGGCAGCAGCAGACGCAATTCCGGCTGCGGCAGCTGGGCCAACATCACCTTGCCCGTCGAGGTGCAATGCGCCGGCATCGTGCGTCCCAAGCGGGAAGCCACCCGGACCGCGGCCGGGCCCTCGATCGCGGCGACGAAGCGGACGTTGGCGCCGTCGAGCATCCCGACGTGAATCGTTTCCCGGAGCTGGTCGGACAGACTGCGCATCACCGGTGTGGCGGAGCCCTGAATGTCGATGCGGCTGAAGATCGCAAACGCCACACCGGTAAGCGACGGACCGGGCAGGTAGGCCTTGGACACCGGGTCTTGTCGGACGAACCCGCGGTAGGTCAGCATCGCCAGCAGCCGGTGCGCGGTGGACGACGCCACACCGAGATAGCGGGTCGCCTCGCTCAGCCGGATCTGCGGCTGCTCGCCCAGCAGGAGCAGCAGCTTGAGCGCGTTGTCGACCGATTCGATCGGGTACTGCGGCACAGGCGAATCGGCGGCGGGCTCGGTGGCGTCTGGACGCCCCTTCTTCTGCACGAGTTCACGGTACTCGGAGCAACATCCGGGTTGCGCTACTCACAGCACGCTCAGGACGGTCGCGCCGAGTAACCCCGCCGCGACAACCACGACCGTCGCTGTCGCAATGGCCTTCCATCCGAAACTGCGGGCGACCATCGCGATGCCGGGGACGCTGATGGCAGGAAGGGTGATCAGTAGGGCACCAAGTGTCCCCGAGGAAGCGCCCAGCAGCGCCAGGCTCTGCAGGATCGGTATCTCCCCCGCTGTCGGAATGACGATGAGCGTGCCGACAATCGCTGCGACGAGGACGATCAGCAAGCCTTGGTGCCGAGGTTGCGTCAGGGTGAGCAGCCAGCCGCGGGACGCCCCGACGACGAGCACCATGATTGCGTACTCCGGCAACAACACCAGGCACAAGCAGAGCAGTGAACGCACGAATCTATGTGCCGCCCCGGTGGACTCGTCATCGGACCGTGCGATCGTCTCGGGCAGCGGTTGCCCGGCGCCCCGCGTACCGGTGACCAGCCCCACCGACACCGCGACGCCGATTACTGTCGCGGTGCCGACGACCGCCCTGGTCAGCGTCCATTGCCAGGGGGCGACGAAGAACAAGAAAACGAGTACTGCCGGATTAAGTAACGGATTCCCGAGCCAGTAGGCGATGGCCGCGGTGCGCGTCACGCCGTTGCGGCGCAACATGACAGCGACCGGGGCGGCACAGCACGTGCACATCATCGAAGGCATGCTCGCAACTCCGCCTGCCAGCGCGCTCGAGACAAAGCGGCGGCGGTTCAACACGCGCGGCAGCCACGATCGCGGCACCAGCGCCTGAACCGAGGCGCTGATCAGCAGCGCCACCACCAGGGCCGGCCAAATCGATGCGAAGTACCCGTGAAAGAAGGTCGTGGCCGCATGCCATGTCGGAGAGTCCCCGGCGCGCACTCCACCGACTGCGAGGATGCTCGACCCCGGCCAATGGTGAGTCCGCTGCGCTGCCAGGGCTTTGGCGATATATGGCGTCCACTTCGCCCAGAGCAGCCCGACCACGAAGACAGCCAATGTGATGAGGACACCTGTCGTGACGCGCACCCGACCCCGGGTCCGCCGGGGCGCTCCCAACACGGTCCACGCATCTTGGCCCATTCAGTTATCCTGTGCAACTTGGGCTTTCGCCCACCGGTAGTCGGCCTTGCCGGACGGCGACCGTTCCAGACGGTCGCGAAAGACTACCGCCTTGGGCAGTTTGTAGCGCGCGAGATGGCGGGCGGCCTCGGCGATGATGCTGTCGGGGTCGGCCTGCGCACCGTCGGCCAGCGCAACGATCGCCACGACTTCGTTTCCCCACCTTGGGCTGGGCCGGCTCGTCACCACCACGTCGTACACGGCGGGGTGCTCGGCGATCGCGGCCTCGACTTCTTCGGCGAAGATCTTCTCGCCGCCGGAATTGATCGTGACCGAGTCGCGGCCCAGCAGCTCGATCTCGCCGTCGGCGAACCAGCGGGCGCGATCGCCCGGCACCGAATGCCGGATCCCGTCGATCACCGGGAACGTGCGTGCGGTCTTTTCGGCGTCACCCAGGTAGCCCAGCGGGATCAGGCCCTGCTGAGCCAGCCAGCCGATTTCGTCGTCGCCCGGCGACAGAATCCGGGTCATGTCCTCGCTGACCACCACCGCGCCCGGGTTGGGGGCGAACCGGCCGCTGGCGCCCTGCTGACGACTAGAGGCCTGAATCATCTGGGCTCCGGATTCCGACGCGGCGCCGGCATTGTCCAGCAGATAGATCAATTCGTCGGCGACGTAACGATAGTTCACGTTGAACGGGGCCACCCGCGCCTGGTACGCGCCGAGCATGCCCTCGAGGAACTCGTCGCAGTTGGCCATGTACAGCCCGAGGTGGCTTTGGCCCGATTCGTGTGCAGCCAGCTCGCGGCGTTCCCGGTGGGCGCCCAGTCCCCACGCATGCAGCGCCCGCGCGAGCCGGCGGGCACGTTCGTCAGTTTGCGAGAAGGTGAATCGTCGGTGTCCAAATACAATGCAGTCGCGATCGGGGTTTGCGGCCGCTACCGCCGAGAACACTTGGGCGAGATTGAATTCCACTGGCTCTCCTCACGCCGAAGGGTCCGGCGAGAGCCACGCTACAACAGCGTTTCGGGGCGGATGTCGCGCATCAGAATTCGGATCGGGATTAGTCTCGGGATCGTGTGCGGAGCTATGCGGGCCGGATACTCCAGGTTCGTCGCCATCGGTGACAGCCAAACCGAAGGCCTTTGGGACGGTGACGAAACCACCGGCCTGTTGGGATTTGCCGACCGACTCGCCGTGATGCTCGATACGCTCTACCCCGGCTTGCAATACGCCAACCTCGCGGTCCGCGGCAAGAAGCTAGGCGACGTGCTCACCGAGCAAGTGCCACAGGCGCTGGCGATGAAGCCCGATCTGATCACCGTGTGCGCCGGAATGAACGACGTCATCCAACCCGGACGATCATTCCCCCGCGCCCTGGCCGAGCTCGACTACGTCTACGCCGCACTCGCCAGATCGGGCGCGACGGTGGTGACGACGACCTTTCCGAACGTCGCGCAATTCCTGCCGTTCGGGCGCATCGTGTCCCAACGGCTTGCCCGGATCAACAACGCAATCACCGTCGCCGCCGACCGCTACGGTTTCCGGCTCATCGATCTGTACAACGCGGCCTCGATGCGCGATTGGGACACCTGGAGCTTCGATCGCGTACACGCGTCCCCCAAGGGCCACATCCTGTTCGCCGCCGCGGCCGCCGAGGCCCTCAGTTTGCCTGAAAGCAGCCATGATTGGGCCGCGGCGCATCCCAATCCCACCCAGCTGTCGATTGCCCACGGCGCTTACGGAAGGCTGCGCTGGACGCAGGACAATTTCTTCCCCTGGGTCTGGCGCCGGATGCGCGGCCTGTCCGCGGCCGACGGTCGATTTCCCAAGCGCCCGGAGCTGGAGCCCCTCCGCACGGCGCACGACGCGGCGCCAACCGACGACATTGCGGCACGGAGCCGGCAGCAGTCAGGCATCCTTGACCCATGAACGTCCAGGCTTTGCTGCAGTCCATCCCGCCGCTGGCGGTCTACCTCGTGGTCGGGGGTGTGGTCGGGGTGGAGAGCCTGGGTGTGCCGCTTCCCGGCGAGATCGTTCTGGTCAGCGCGGCGCTGATGTCGTCTCATCACGACCTTGCCGTGAACCCGATCGGCGTCGGGGTTGCCGCCGTGATCGGCGCGGTGATCGGCGATTCGATCGGCTACTCGATCGGGCGCCGTTTCGGCATGTCGCTCTTCGACAGGCTGGGCCGCCGTTTCCCGAAGCACTTCGGACCGGGGCACGTGATGCTGGCCGAGCGCTTGTTTGATCGCTGGGGAATTCGAGCGGTGTTTTTCGGGCGCTTCATCGCACTGCTGCGGATCTTCGCCGGGCCGCTGGCCGGCGCGCTGAAGATGCACTACCAGCGCTTCCTGGCGGCCAACGTGTCGGGCGCCATCTGCTGGGCGGGTGGCACGACCGCGCTGGTCTATTTCGCGGGGATGGCCGCCGAACGATGGTTGGAGCGGTTCTCCTGGATCGCGCTCGTCATCGCGATCGTGGCCGGCCTCATCGCTGCAATCTTGTTGCGCGAACGCACATCCCGTGCGATCGCGGAACTCGAGGCCGAACACGAGCGCAAGACCGGCACCACCGCGGCCGACGCCGCTTGACTAGCCGGCCGCCTCCCCGATCTCGGTGGCCGCGACCGGGCGGTGTTGCTCGATCAGAGCGATCGCCATCTTCTGGGCACGCTGAGCGGCGTCCAGATCGCCGACGGCCGCCAACACGATGGCCCCTTTCATCAGGATGTGCCATGACGAGGCGAAGTCCTCGATGTCGGTGAGCCCCGCCGCGAGGGCACGGTGGCGCACGATGTCGCGGACGTGGTCGATGTGCGCGATGCTGGCCTGCCCGGCGGGGTGATCTGCGCCCAGCTCGAGCAACACGTTGATAAACGAGCAGCCTTCATAACCATCGCGGAGCTGAAACCAGTCGTGCATGACGTCGAAGATCGCCAGCAGCTGTTCCTCGGGTGTGGTGCCGCGCTGCGCCGACTGCGCCTCGATCAACCCGTGGGTCCAGATCTCCTCGCGGCGCTCCAGGACGGCCAGCACGAGGTGGTTCTTCGTCGCGAAATGCCGGTACAGAGTCGCCTTGGCCACGCCGGCCCGTTCGATCACCTCGTCGGTGCCGACCGCACGAATCCCTCGCCGGCTGAACAGCTCATATGCGGCATTCAAGATGCGTTCATGGGCAGACGGAGCAGCCGGGACGATGTCGGAGGTTGCCATATTTCGACTTACGATACTCTTAACCGCCACATGTAGACAGACCGCTCTGTCTCGTTATACAAATGGAAATCCGCAGTTTGCGGAAAGTCTGTCTTCAGACACAAGGACGGACATCCATCGCGGCGCCGACGGCGCCGGTCGATTAGGAGTCCCCATGAAGACGATTACCGAATCATCTCCCCCCACGTCGAGCCCACGCCTGACTCTCAGCACGCGGCTGGTCTACGAACTCGGCGACCCGCACAGCACACTGCGCGCGACCACCGATCGTCGCGGCCCGGCCGTGCTCATCTACGCGGGTGGCGAGATCGACGCCTGCAACGAGCACACCTGGCGCCATCTGGTCAGCGAGGCGGCCAGCGGCGTCGCTTCCCCCGGCCCCTTGATCGTCGACGTCACCGGGCTGGATTTCATCGCCTGCTGCGCGGTCGAGGTGCTGGCCGACAAAGCACAAGAACTGCGCCGACGCCGAGTCGAACTGCGGTTGGTCAGCCCGCAGCCGATCGTGGCTCGGATTGTCGACGCGTGCGGCCTCAGCGGCGTGCTGCCGATTTACCCGACCGCGGACTCCGCGCTGGCGCGTTAGCGTCATACCTTGATCCACAATCACCTTCCGAGGTCGAAAGGTTGATTGAGCTGGATGCATCGCCTACCCAGCTTTGGCGTGGGAGAGGAATTTCTCCTCGTTGACCCCGAGACTGGCGAACCGGCCCCCCGCAATAGCGAGGTGGGACGTGCGCCCGTCGGCCAACTTCCCGACGGTCGAGGTGCGGGTGGCCGACGTACCGGCGACGGTCGAGGAGACGGTGCTGCTTGCCACCCCGATCAGGGCTGCGGTGATGACCGCCCTCGAAGCGGACGGCCGCGGCGACATGATGGCCGTCATCGCCGATGCCGCGGCTGCCACGCAGAGCTGAGCTGCGCTACACCGCCAGCAGCCGATACAGCCCGATCAAGCCGACAACCACGATCATGGACCGCAACGCATTTGGCGACAACCGGCGCCCGTATCGCGCTCCGACCACTCCGCCGACCAGCGAGCTCGCCGCGATGATTCCGGCCACCGGCCAACTGATCCGATCAAAAGCCACCAACGTATAGCCAACCGCCGCAACGATGTTCACGACCAATGCCAGAAGATTCTTCGCCGCATTCATCCGCTGCATCGACTCCGGCAACAGCGCGCCCATCACGCCGACCAGCAAAATGCCCTGCGCGGCGGTGAAGTAGCCGCCGTAGACGCCGACGGCAAACGTCGCGAACACGAGTATCGCCATCCGGCTCGGTGAGACGTGTTCGGCGCAGCGCCCCTGCGCCTCGGCCCGCTGCCGCGCCCAGGATTGAATCCTCGGCCCGACCACCACCAGCACCAAGGCCAGCACCAGCAGTAACGGCACCACTTTGATGAACACGGTCTCGGGCAGATGCAGCAACAAGAACGCGCCCAGCATGCCACCGGCCAGCGACGCCGGGATCTGCCAACGCAGTCGATCCCGCTGGCCACCCAGCTCGGCACGGTAGCCCCAGGTGGCCGAGACGCCCCCGGCGACCAGACCCACCGCGTTCGACATCGTGGATGTGACGGGCGGATAGCCGAGAGCGACGAGTGTCGGGAACGTGATCAACGTCCCCGATCCGACGAGCGCATTGATTGCGCCAGCGGCGAACCCCGCCAGGCCGATCAAAACGACATGGGAAGCCAACACTTCGAAAAACCTAGTCGGCTATCGCATTGGCCCGACAATCGTGCAGCTGAGCGCCTTTTCGTCAGGCTGGAGGTGCTTCGGAGCCGCGGTCTACACCGGTGCGCAGCTTGACCGAGGCCGAGTACGCAAGGCTGCGGAAATGCAGCACGGGGTCGTCGGACGGTTCGATGCCGTCGGTGACACGCATCGGGTCGAACACGACGATGTCGCCGCCGTGTTCGCGCTCGGTGTCGGGGCCGGTGATTTCCAGGGTGCCGACGGTAACCGTCTCCACACTTCGCCACGGCGCCGACGGGTCGACCGTCGAGTCCTGTGGCCCGGCGAGCTGCACGCGATAGTCGAACCGCACCGGCCCTTGGGCCAGACGCGTATCGAGCTCCTCGGTGAGGAAGTCGGGGCCTGCACCGTGGGCGTCGGATCCCGAGAGGTAGCTCTCACCCGCGGCCGGGATCAGATGGTAGCGAACGAATCTGGCGTTGCCGTCGGCGCTGATCCAGCGGAATGCGTGCAGGCCGTGGTATTCGATGGTGGCGTAGCTGGCCGGCACCTTGTTGGCGTCGCGCACCACCGGCAACGCGCCGAGCAGTCGAGGATGCGTGACGAAGTATTTGGCCATGCGCAGCGGCGTCGTCAGACCGGGTCGCATCGCTTTGAGCAGATCGACGAAGCCCTCCGGCTTGCTGGAGACGAACAGCCGGGCGGTCTGCGTCGACACGTCGGTGGTGGACCCGTCGGGCAGGGTGAACTTCACCGCCACCCCGCGGACTCCCGGCGAGCCGTCGGCCTGCTTCGGGTTACCGGAGCCGTTGGAGAAGCGGATCAGCGCCGGGATCGTGGAGCCGTCGAGATGTTTGGCGCGGGAAAGTTCGGCCGCGTCACGGGTAGCAACAAACGTGCCGCGGTACAACGTGCCTTTGGCGTGCAGCGCTCGACAGCCGGGTTGCGCTCCCCCGGTACCTCGAATCGCACTGATCGCGTCGTCAGGAGAAACAGGGCCGCCCATGGGCGAATCCTAGAGGCATCAATCAGGAAAACCGAAGAGTTTGACGACACCGTGATCGCGACCCGCGGTGTAGCCACCGTCGACGGCGATGGCCTGACCGCTGACGAACGACGCATCGAGCGACAACAAGAACGCCGCCATGGCAGCGACCTCGTCTGGCCGGCCGAGCCGTTGCAGCGCATGTTCGGAGGTGATGGAGGCCAACGGACCCTCCATCCCCGGCAGGCCGAAAACGCTTTGGGCCATCGGCGTATCGATGAAGCCGGGGCAGATCACGTTGGCCCGGATGCCGCTCGGGCCGTAATCAAGGGCAATGTTCTTGGTGAGCAGCACGACCCCGCCCTTGGCGGCGTTGTAGGAACTGCCGCCCGCGGTACCTTCCAGTCCCTCGATGCTGGCGACGGTCACGATCGAGCCGCGCTCGCCGTCGACTCTTTCCTGCTCGATCATCTTGGCCAGGGCCGCCTTGGCCACCAGGAACGTGCCGGTGAGGTTGATCCCGATCACCCGGTCCCACTCCGCCCGGTCCAACAGATGGACCGGGCCGCCCCCGGCGACACCGGCGGCGTGGAACATCCCGTCGAGGCGGTCGGGCACCGCGGCCAGCACGGTCTCGATGGCGGCTTCGTCGGTCACGTCGGCCGTCACGAAGTGGAAGTCTGGACCCAGATCTGGTGGGGATTGCAAGTCGGCTCCGATGACGGTTCCGCCCTCGGCGAGCAGGCGCCGCGCGGCGGCCAGGCCGATACCCGACGCCGCACCCGTCACGACGAACGTGCGAGAACGAGCACGATAAACGTCGACCATGATTGGATTCCTTTATCACAGGGTTTGCCCAGCAATGGTTACATACGTTGTCAACACGATTCTGCTAGGCCGTAACTCCCAGTGTCGCACTAACCTTTTTCAGGTGGAGTTGCGTCATCTTCGTTATTTCGTAGCCGTCGCCGAAGAGCTGAATTTCGGCCGTGCCGCAAAGCGCTTATGCATTGCCGGACCGTCGCTTTCGCAGCAAATCAAGGTCCTGGAGCGGGATCTTCGGGTGCGATTGTTCGATCGCGACCGCCGCTCTGTCACCCTGACAGCAACGGGCGCGCAGTTGCTTCCCTCGGCCGGCAGGCTGCTGGATGAGGCAGATCAGTTGCGCCAGTGGGCAATCGGGCTATCACTGGCCGAACCCGTGCGGGTCGGCTACGCGCAGTGGCTTCCCCCGGACTTGACCGATCGGACCGCGGCGGTGGCGAAGGTGCACATCGACACGTGGGTGCTGCCGTCGCACGCCCAGGTCGCCCGGGTCGCTCAGGGCGGCATCGATTTGGCGGTCTGCGGGGTACGGTCCGCCGACCTGGACAGGCATGGCCTGAACGCGCATCTCATTGGCGCAGAACAGCTCTACGCAGTCAGCGTCGGCTCCGATGCCTCTGCGGTCGACGCGGCCGACACGGTCGTGTTGCTCGACTCCGACTCCGGAAGCTGGTTTTCGTGGAACCGGTACGCAGAGCAATTCGCCAGGGAGACCGGCGCTCGCACGGTGCGGATCAGCGACGGCGGATTGGCCGCCCCAATGTTTTTCGAACACGTTCGCCGGCTCGGCCGTCCGGTGCTGAGCTCCCCCAAGGCCCAAACCGCAGCGTTGCCGACGGACCTCGCGCAGCGCCCCATTGCCGCGCCCACTCCGATCTGGACGTGGTCGCTGGTGTGGCGCCGCGTCCAAAACCGCGAAACCGTGCGTGGCGTAATCGACGCGTTGACTACCGCCGCCGATCTGCCCGATCTCGACGAGGCCTGGCTGCCCTTCACCGACCCCTACCGGTCGCGAATCACCTTGGCAACCGCGTGATTATGCGGTTCACACCCTGGTGCTGATGGGCTGTACACCGCGCCATTCGCCATCACCGGATTGCTACCAATCTAGAGGCACCCACTCACTGGAACCGGCTGTGGACACGGTGACTAGCCTTATTGACTGAACCCACAGACTTCGATGAGCGGAGAAGTAATGCCACCAGCCGACCTCAGCACCGGCACGGCGGAGACGCTCGTCCGAATGGTCGAGCGGCACGCCCAGCGCCGGCCCGACGATGTAGCGATCCACTTCGGCGAGCGGCAGTGGTCGTGGGCACAGTGGGCGTCGCGGATTCGGCAGACGGCCGGACTGCTGCGGGACGCCGGCCTGCAGCGCGGCCAGGTTGTGGCATTCCTGGACAAGAACCACCCCGCCTGTCTGGAAACCCTGGTCGCCGCCACATCGATAGGCGCGGTGGCCACGATCGTCAACTGGCGGGTGATCGGCGACGAACTCGTCCACGTGCTCAATGACAGCGGCGCACGCGTGCTTTTCGTCGGCGCCGAACTGCTACCCGCGGTCGAGGGAATCCGCGCGAAAGTCCCGGGCGTGGAGCGCATCATCGTGGTGGGCGGCGCCGACGACGAATACGAATCCTTGCTTTCCGCGGCGTCACCCGTCGATGTCGATCCCGACGTCGCCGACACCGATACGGCCCTGACGATATACAGCTCGGGCACCACCGGGCGCCCGAAAGGTGTGCTGCTGACTCAGCGAGCGCTGGTCAATCATATCGTGAATCTGTCTGCGCCGTTTCCCTTTTCGGACGGCGATGCCAACCTTGTTGCCATGCCCTTGTTCCACGTGGGCGGTATCGCGTACGCGTTCTTCGGCATACGCGCGGGCGCGCCGACGTTCTTGACCCGCGAGCCCGAGGCCGCGACGCTGATCGGTGCCGTGAAAGCCGGTGCGACGCATGCATTTTTAGTGCCTCCGGTGATCGCCCGGTTCCTGGCCGCCGGAGAGGCGGCCACCGCCGCGCTGTCGAGTCTGCGCTACCTGGTCTACGGAGCGGCGCCCATGCCGGTGCCGTTGCTGCAGCGAGCGCTCGCGGCGTGGCCCGAGATGAACTTCGTGCAAGTGTATGGACAGACGGAACTGTGTGGCGCGATCGCGGCGCTGGACGCCGAGGACCATCGCAATTCCAGCCGGCCCGAACTACTGATGTCGGCCGGAAAAGCCGCACAGGGCAACGAGATCCGCATTGTCGATCCCGAGACGGGCGCCCCGGTGCGCAACGGCGAGTCTGGCGAGGTCTGGGTACGCAGCGATCAGCGGATGATCGGCTATCTGAATCGGCCCGAGGCCACCGCCGAAACCATCACGGCCGACGATTGGCTGCGCACCGGTGACATCGGGCGCCTCGACGACGACGGCTACCTTTTCATCGAGGACCGGCTCAGGGACATGATCATCACCGGGGGCGAGAACGTGTACGGGCCCGAGGTGGAAAGCGTGCTCCAAGAACATCCCGGAATCGCCGATGCGGCGATCATCGGCGTGCCCGACGACCAATGGGGCGAATCGGTCAAGGCGATCGTGGTCGCCGGCACCCACCTGGAGCCCGCCGAGGTGATCGAGTTCTGCCGCCAACATCTGGCCGGTTACAAATGCCCGCGAACGGTTGACTTCATGGACGAGCTGCCCCGCAATGCGAGCGGCAAGATCCTGAAAAACCAGCTGCGCGAACCATATTGGAAGGACCGCACTCGCAAAGTGTGACACCGGCTTACCGAACCCCGACGAAAGGGCGATATGAGCAGGCCGTTTGAGTCCATCAACACCGGTGTTGCCGCTCATATCGGCAACTACGCCGACGCGGTGCGCATCCCGCGGGCTCTGAGGTCATCTACACCTCGGGCACGCCCGGGCTGCGTCGCGACGGGACGCTGCCCAAGGACTTCACCGAAGAAGCCACCCAGGCGTGGCGCAACGTGGAGGAGGCGCTCAGCCGGGCGGGGGCGGTATTGTCCGACATCGTCAGCGTGCGGCAGTGGCTGACCGACGCGGCCGACATTCCGGCCTACGCGGCGGTGCGGTCGTCGGTGATCCGGCATCAACCCGTATTCATGCTCGCGGTGGTCCCGGCGCTGGTCTGGCCGGATATCCGGGTGGAAGTCGAAGTCACCGCGATCCGCAGGCCGGCGATGTTATAGCCTGCACTCGACCCGATATCGATTCTCCGCGAATGCAATCAGGGGCGACATGGGCGAGGTAGTAGAGGCGCAGCGACAGCAATGCGCGATCGCTGTGCTGGGTGGCCCCACGACAGTGATCGACATCGCGGGCCGCAGGATCGTGCTGGACCCGACGTTCGACCCGCCCGGTCCGCACGACTACCTGGACAAGCTCACCGGTCCCGCCGTGAGCGCCGAAGCCCTCGGGCAGGTCGATGTGGTTCTGGTCAGCCACGACCAACATCCCGACAATCTGGACACCGCGGGCCGTCGGCTGGCGGAGGCCGCGCCGCTGATCGTCACCAACCCCGGTGCCGCGGGCCGGTTCGGGCCGCCGGCGGTGGGGCTGCAGCCGTGGCAGTCCTACTACCTACCGGGCGGGCCCGGACGCGTTGCGGCGCAAGCGGTTCCGGCCGTGCATGGTCCGGCCGACGGGATGCGTGACATGGATGGCCACGTCAACTGCGAGGTAACGGGATTCGTGTTGTACGGACCCGGTCTGCCGACTATTTATCTCAGCGGCGACAACGCCTCGATGAGTGCCGTCGGCGAGGTGGCCGATCGCATCGGCGATATCGACATCGCGGTGCTGTTCGCGGGCGCCGCGAGCGTGCCGGCCAAAGAGCGCGGGCGACCGCTGACGCTGACCTCGGCGCGCGCGGCCGCGGCCGCCGAAGTCCTAGGCGCCAAGGTGGTGATACCGGCCCACGTCGACGGCTGGGCTCACTTCACCGAGGGCGCCAATGAATTCGCCTCGGCATTCGACCAGGCGGGGATCAAACGGGTGCTGCGCACGGCCCCAAACGGCGAGTGGATCGACCTGAAGTAGGCGCGCAACCGGATCAGAGGCGTCCCTCGGTCCGCAGCTCGGGATGCACCCAGTCGGGCGAACGCCGCTCTTTGAATGCGCGGACGCCCTCGCGGGCCTCCGCGTCCATCAGGCTGCTGGTCATGCCGATGCGGTCGTAGAGGCCCAGATAGCTGTCGATGCTGGATTTGATGACGGTGCGGGCGCGCGGCGCGGTCCGGCAGCTTTGCGCCAGCAGCTCGCGGGCCACCTCGAACAGACTCTCGTGCGCCACCACCCTGGTCACCAGGCCCCAGTCGAGAGATTCCTGCGCGGTGAGCACCCGGCCGGTGAACATGAGGTCGCGGGTGCGCACCGGCCCGATCAGGCGGACCAGCATCTGGCTGTAGTAGGTGTCGGCATAGCCGCGGAACAGCTCGGGAACGCGGAAGGTCGCGCGCTCGCTCACCACGGACAAGTCGCTGCACAGCGCGATCTGCATGCCGCCGCCCTGGCATAGCCCGTTGACGGCGGACACGATGGGCTTGGCCGAGGTCCGCACGGCGTCGAACGGCGTGACGTCCATCCCCAGCGCGGCGCCGAAGGTGATCCAGTCGTCGACGCCTCCCCCGCCGGTCATGTCACCGCCGGGCGCGAAGACGTCCCCGGTTCCGGTGATCAGCAGCCCGGACAAGCCCGGGTCTCCGTTGACAAGGCCTACGGCATAACGGATTCCGAAGTACATGGCGGGCGTCATGGCGTTGCGCGCCTCGGGGCGATCGATTGTGCACACCGCTATCGGCCCCTGGCGCTCGAACGACAGATAGGGGGTGCCCAGCCAATCCCCCTCCGGGGGGCGGGGCGTGCTCTGCGATGTCGGCGGGGTCTGCGCCACGGGACTCCTCTCGGGTCGGCGCCGTCGTCCATTCGCTACGGCGCCGCGGGCTCGCTACTGAAACTCTTACAGTATGCGCGAGGGCCGTTTCCCCGGATGCCGCCGCTACACAAACGGCAGCGTGGCGACTTCGATGGTCTCGGAAACGCTCAGGACCACGTTGCGATGCTTGTCCTGAAGCGCGGTCGTGGCGTCACCCACCGGCCGGTCGCACTGGCTGCAGCGGATGGTGAACTGCGGCTGATCTGCTTCATCCGGCCAGAATCGGCGGTCGCCGACCTGGACGCCAGGGTCGAAGACGACTTGCTGATGCGGGGCTTCCTTGAGGATTCTGCCCACGGGATGGCTTTGCGGGCATTCGAGTTTCAGCGTGCCGATCCCTTCTTGGTTACCGCTCATCGTCCACTCCTTAAGGGTTGGTCTCGCGCTCGTGCTCTCTCATTGTTGTCCTGACGCTGCCGGCGCGAACGTGTAGGTCTCACCGTGGGCGAGGTAGACGAAATTCGTCTGCGCCGACGAGGCCTCGGCGGCCTTCTTGAAGTCGTCCAGGCCCGAGAGAAACACCGAGAAGTCGTTGTAGTGGATCGGGATCGCGGTGTGCGGTTTGGTGATCTCGACAGCCCGGACCCCCTGCTCGCCCGTCATGGTGACTACCGTGACCAAAAATGTCGTGCCACCCGTGTGGATCAGACCCAGGTCAATGTCGGGGTAGCGGCGCGGGATGTCCTCGAGGTCGTCGATGACCATCGTGTCCCCGGTGATGTAGAGCCGGTAGAGCTGGTCACCGTTGCGGCTGAAGTCCAGCAAGTGGCCATTGACGGGCATGAGCAGCTCGTTGACCGCCTCCTCGGTGGAGTGCTTGCCCGGCATGGCAGTGATCGTCAGCGTCGCCTCACCCTTGTGCACCTGCAGGGATTCCCAGGTGTCGAGCGGGTAGCCCCGTTCGAAGCCGAGGGCGCCGAGCTTGTCCACCGCGTCGGCCGTAGAGACGATGGGCAGTTTCTTGTCGAGTTCTTCTGCGGCGACGTCGTCGAAATGGTCGCCGTGGTAGTGCGACAACAAGCGCGGCGAGCATCATCGAGTAAGCATTCAACTGCAGCCCCCGCTTAAAAGGCGGGGGCTCAGTATCCTGATTTGACGCGGGGCACGCGGTCCCGTTTCGGCGCAGGAAAATGAGACGGTAGCGAATACTGGATCATTCCCTTGAAGGGATGATGACAGTCCAGAGAGACGAAACAAATGAACGGCCAGAATATTCGGATCCGGCTCAAAGCGTTCGATCACCGCATCCTCGATGCGTCGACGCGCGAGATCGTCAACACCGCCAAGCGCACCGGCGGGCAGGTGCGTGGGCCGATTCCGCTGCCGACGCGGATCGAGAAGTTTACGGTGAACCGCTCGCCGCACGTCGACAAGAAGAGCCGCGAACAATTCGAGATGCGCACGCATAAGCGCCTCTTGGACATCGTCGACCCGACGCCGCAGACCGTGGACGCGCTGATGAAGCTCGACTTGGCCGCCGGTGTCGACGTCGAGATCAAGCTTTAAGGCCGGGTGAAGGATCGAAATGATGCGTACGGGTGTCGTCGCACAAAAGATGGGTATGACCCGGTTGTTCACCGAGGCTGGTGAGCACGTGCCGGTGACGGTGCTGCGGCTGGCGCAGTGCCAGGTCGTGGCTCATCGTTCAAAGGACAAGGACGGCTACGTCGCGCTTCAGCTCGGAGCGGGCGAGCGGCGGGCCGGTAACATGAACAAGGCCGACCGCGGTTACTTCGCGAAGGCCAAGGTCGAGCCCAAGCGTAAGCTCACCGAATTCCGCGTGAGCGACGATGCGCTGATCCCGGTCGGTGCCGAGATCACCGCCGACCATTTCGTCGAAGGCCAGTTTGTCGATGTCTGCGGCATCTCGGTCGGTAAGGGTTTTGCGGGCGGCATGAAGCGCTGGAACTTCGGCGGCCTGCGTGCCTCGCACGGCGTGTCGATTTCGCATCGTTCGATCGGTTCGACCGGCGGTCGTCAGGACCCCGGCAAGCCTTCAAGAACAAGAAGATGCCGGGCCACATGGGGTCCGAGCGCATTACCACGCTCAATCTGAAGGTTGCGAAGATCGACATCGAGCGCGGCCTGGTGATGGTCGAAGGCGCGGTGCCGGGTTCCAAGGGCGGCTGGATCGCCGTTCGCGACGCGGTCAAGAAGAAGTTGCCGAAGGAAGCGCCGCAGCCGGGCAAGTTCCGCCTCGCCGAAGCCGCTGCCGAAGCGCCGGCCGCGGATGCTGCGCCCGCCGAGAAGGAGGGCGCATAACATGGACATGAAGATCACCACGCTTGAAGGCAAGGAAGCCGGATCGGTCAGTCTGTCCGATGCCATCTTCGGTCTCGAGCCGCGCACCGACATCATTCAGCGTTGCGTGAATTGGCAGTTGGCCCGACGTCAGCGTGGCACCCACAAGACCAAGGACCGCTCGGAAATCTGGCGTACCGGCAAGAAGATGTACGGCCAGAAGGGCACCGGCGGCGCCCGTCACGGTTCGGCGCGCGTGCCGCAGTTCCGCGGCGGCGGTCGCGCTTTTGGCCCGCTCGTGCGTAGCCACGCAACCGAGTTGCCGAAGAAAGTGCGCGTGCTGGCGCTCAAGCATGCCTTGTCGGCCAAGGCCAAGGATGGGGGCATTATCGTCCTCGACAAGGCGGCGCTGAAGGAAGCCAAGACCAAGGCGCTGATTTCGCAGTTCGGCAAGCTGAGTCTGGCCAACGCGTTGATCATCGACGGCGCCGAGCTCGAAGCGAACTTCGCGTTTGCCGCGCGCAACATTCCGAACATCGACGTGCTGCCGATCCAGGGCATCAACGTCTACGACATCATGCGGCGCAAGACTCTGGTGTTGACCAAGGCCGCGCTCGATGCGCTGGAGGCGCGATTCAAATGAGCACCAGCGATCCGCGTCATTACGACGTCATTCTCTCCCCCGTGATCACCGAAAAGGCGACCATGGGTTCGGAGTTCAACAAGGTCACCTTCAAGGTGGCGCGTACCGCGACCAAGCCGCAGATCAAGGACGCGGTCGAGAAGCTGTTCGACGTTAAGGTCAAGAGCGTCAACACGCTGATCCGCCAGGGCAAGGTCAAGGTGTTCAAGAACAAGATCGGGCAGCAATCCGATGTGAAGCGCGCGGTCGTGACCCTCGAAGAGGGTCACCGCATCGACGTGACCACCGGGCTGTAAGGGAGCGGATCGATGGCGTTAAAGACCTACAATCCGACCACCCCGAGCCAGCGTCACCTGGTCAACTTTGACCGTTCGACGCTGTACAAGGGCGCGCCGGTCAAGTCGTTGACCGAAGGTCAGCACTCCTCGGGTGGCCGCAACAATAACGGCCGCATCACCTCGCGTTTCCGCGGCGGCGGCCACAAGCAGGCGTATCGCCGGATCGATTTCCGGCGCACCAAGCAGGATGTGGTCGGGACGGTTGAGCGGATCGAATACGATCCGAACCGCACGGCCTTCATCGCGCTCATCAAGTATGAGGATGGCGAACTCGCCTACATCCTGGCGCCACAGCGTTTGGCGGCAGGCGATCGGGTGATCTCCTCCGAGCGCGCCGACGTGAAGCCGGGCAACGCGATGCCGCTGGCCAACATTCCGGTCGGCACCATCGTCCACAATGTCGAGCTGAAGATCGGCAAGGGCGGTCAGCTCGCACGCTCGGCCGGAACCTATGTGCAGATCGTCGGCCGCGACCAGGATTACGTCATTCTGCGGTTGTCGACGTCGGAACAGCGCCTGGTGCATGGGCGCTGCATGGCCACCATTGGCGCGGTGTCGAACCCGGACAAGATGAACACGACGGTTGCCAAGGCGGGTCGTAAGCGCTGGCTCGGCCGGCTGCCGCACAACCGCGGCATCACCATGAACCCGGTCGACCATCCGCACGGTGGGCGTACCAAGGGCGGCCGTCACTTCGTCACGCCTTGGGGCTTCCCGACCAAGGGCAAGAAGACCCGGAAGAACAAGCGTACCACCAAGTTCATCGTCGTCAGCCGTCACGACCGCAAGAAAAAGCAGCATTAGGAATTAGTGATATGACCCGTTCTGCATGGAAGGGCCCGTTTGTCGACGGATATCTGCTCAAGAAGGCGGAAGCCGCGCGCGCGTCGGGACGGCATGACGTCATCAAGATCTGGAGCCGGCGCTCGACCATTCTGCCGCAGTTCGTCGGCCTGAATTTCGGCGTCTACAACGGTCAAAAGCATATTCCGGTGATGGTCAGCGAGGAAATGGTTGGTCACAAGTTCGGCGAATTCGCGCCGACCCGGATTTTCTACGGCCACACTTCGGACCGCAAGTCCAAGAAGTCGGCCTGAGGACAATAGAGAAAAGCCATGGGCAAGCGCGCACGCGAACGGGATCTCCCGAATAACGAGGCCAAGGCCGTCACCAAGATGATCCGGGTGTCGCCGCAGAAGCTTAACCTGGTCGCGCAGATGATCCGCGGCAAGAAGGTTGCGGGCGCGCTCGCCGACCTGGAATTTTCGCGCAAGCGCATCGCGAAAGACGTGCGCAAGTGCCTGGAGTTGGCGATCGCCAACGCCGAAAATAATCACGACCTCGACGTCGACGAGTTGGTCGTCGCCGAGGCTCATGTCGGAAAGGCGCTGGTGATGAAGCGCTTCTCGCCGCGCGGCCGTGGCCGCGTCGGTCAAATTCTCAAGCCGTTCTCGCATCTGACGATCATCGTTCGTCAGGTCGAGGCGGAAGCGAACGCCTGAGGAGAATTCAGTGGGTCAGAAGATTAATCCGATCGGGCTGCGCCTCGGGATCAACCGGACCTGGGATTCGCGCTGGTTCGCGGGCAAGGCCGAATACGGCACGCTGCTGCACGAGGACATCAAGATTCGCAAAGCCTTGATGAAGGAGCTCAAGCAGGCGGCGGTGTCGAAGATCATCATCGAGCGCCCGCACAAGAAGTGCCGCGTCACCATCCACTCGGCCCGTCCGGGCGTGGTGATCGGTAAAAAGGGCGCCGACATCGAGAAGCTGCGCCGTTCGGTGGCGAAGCTGACCGACAGCGACGTGGTCATCAACATCGTCGAAATCCGCAAACCGGAACTCGACGCGCAGCTGGTTGCGAAATCGATCGCCCAGCAGCTTGAGCGCCGCGTGGCTTTCCGCCGCGCCATGAAACGCGCCGTTCAATCGGCTATGCGTCTGGGTGCCGAGGGCATCCGTATCAACTGCGCGGGCCGTCTCGGCGGCGCCGAAATCGCGCGCACGGAGTGGTACCGCGAAGGTCGCGTGCCGCTGCACACCCTGCGCGCCGACATCGATTACGGTGTTGCGACCGCTTTCACCACCTACGGCACCTGCGGCGTCAAGGTTTGGATCTTCAAGGGCGAAATCCTTGAGCACGATCCGATGGCGCAGGACAAGAAACTTGCCGAAGGCGACCAGGGCCGTCCGCGCCGCGACAGCGCTGCGGCTTAAGGAAACGACAGAGTTTAAATCATGCTGCAACCAAAGCGCACCAAGTTCCGCAAGGCGTTCAAGGGCCGCATCCACGGGGTGGCCTCGAGCGGTGCCACGCTCGCCTTCGGCCAATTCGGCCTCAAGGCGCTGGAGCCCGAACGGGTCACCGCGCGCCAGATCGAAGCGGCCCGCCGCGCGCTCACGCGCTTCATGAAGCGCGCCGGCCGCGTCTGGATCCGCGTCTATCCCGACGTGCCGGTGTCCAAGAAGCCGATCGAAGTGCGCATGGGCAAAGGCAAGGGCACCCCGGAACTCTGGGTCGTGCGGGTCAAGCCGGGTCGTATCCTGTTCGAGGTGGACGGGATTTCGCAGGCGATCGCGCGCGAGGCGCTGACGCTTGCCGCCGCCAAGCTGCCGGTCAAAACCCGTTTCATCGAACGCATCGCCGAGTAAGAATCATGAAAGCCGCCGACGTAAGAGCGATGACGCTCGACCAACTCGACGACGAGGTGCTCAAGCTGAAGAAGGAGCAGTTCAATCTGCGCTTCCAGCGGGCCACCGGTCAGCTTGAAAATACCGCGCGCGTGCGCGTCATCCGCCGCGACATCGCGCGGATGAAGACCGTCGCCACGCAGAAGCGCGAGGCCAGCGCGCCGGCCGTGAAAGCCGCCGCGGCGCCGAAGACGAAATCCGCCAGCGCGAAGGCGACCGCGAAAGCGGCCGCGCGCGCTCTGTCGAACAAGCCGAATAAGTCGAAGAAGTAAGGGGTCATAGATGCCGAAACGTACGCTCCAGGGCGTCGTCGTCAGCGACAAGCAGGCCAAGACCGTGGTCGTGCGGGTTGACCGGCGTTTTGCCCACCCGACGATGAAGAAAGTCGTGCGCCGCTCGAAGAAGTATCACGCCCACGACGAGACCAACACATACGCGGTCGGCGATCAGGTGTGGATCGAGGAGCGCAAGCCGCTGTCCAAGCTCAAGTGCTGGGAAGTGATCCGCGGCGAGAAGAAGCTGAAAGTATAACTGGCCGTCATGTTTTTTAGGAACCTGGGTGAGACGGCTTCAAGCGCCCGACGCCCGACAAGAATGAGAGCCGCATCATGATTCAGATGCAAACCAACCTCGACGTCGCCGACAATTCCGGCGCGCGCCGCGTCATGTGCATCAAAGTGCTGGGCGGCTCCAAGCGTAAATACGCCACCATTGGCGACGTCATCGTCGTCTCGGTGAAGGAAGCCATTCCGCGCGGTCGCGTGAAGAAGGGCGAAGTGATGAAGGCGGTCGTCGTGCGCATCTCCAAGGGTATCAAGCGCGCCGACGGTTCGGTCATCCGCTTCGACCGCAACGCCGCGGTGTTGATCAACGCGCAGTCGGAACCGGTCGGAACCCGTATCTTTGGCCCGGTGCCGCGCGAATTGCGCGCGAAGAATCACATGAAGATTCTCTCGCTCGCTCCGGAGGTGCTGTAATGGCTGCCAAGATCCGTAAAGGCGACAAAGTGATCGTGACGACCGGCCGCGACAAGGGCCGCACCGGCGAAGTGCTGGAAGTGCGCCCGGCCGATGCCCGCGCGCTCGTGCGCGGCATCCACATGGTCAAGCGCCACCAGCGTCAGACTGCGCAGCAGGAAGGCGGGATCATCTCGAAGGAGAGCACGATCCACCTGTCAAACCTGGCGCTGGCCGACCCCAAGGACGGCAAACCGACCCGCGTCGGTTTCAAGTATATCGGCGAAGGCGAAGATCGCAAGAAAGTGCGCGTCGCCAAGCGCTCGGGAGTTGAGATCGATGGCTGATACGCAAGCGAACACCGAAACCAAGAAGGCCAAGAAGCCGCCGGCCGCCAAGGGCGGTGAAGCGCCGAAGGCCAAGACGCCGCGCGTCGCCTCCGACTACGTGGCGCGTCTGACCACGCACTACGAAAAGGTCGTGCGCGATGAGATGACCAAGCAGTTCGAATACAAGAACACGATGCAGGTGCCCAAGATCACCAAAGTGGTGCTCAATATGGGTATTGGCGAGGGTGTCGCCGACCGTAAGAAGGTCGACCAGGCTGCCGGGGATCTGGCGCTGATCGCGGGGCAGAGGCCGGTCATCACCAAGTCACGCAAGTCGATCGCGACCTACAAACTGCGCGACGGCCAGGCCATCGGTTGTAAGGTCACGCTGCGCAAGACGCGCATGTACGACTTCATCGACCGGCTGATCAACATCGCGCTGCCGCGTATCCGCGACTTCCGCGGGCTTAATCCGAAGAGCTTCGACGGCCGCGGCAACTACAGCCTCGGCATCAAAGAGCACATTGTTTTCCCGGAAATCGACTTCGATAAGGTTGTCGATTTCTGGGTTGGACATCACCGTTTGCACCAGCGCGCCGACCGACGAAGAGGCGCGCGCGCTGCTCGCGGCGTTCAACTTCCCGTTCCGGCAGTGAGGACGACGTTCTCATACGCGGAACCGTTAGGAGACAAGAATGGCGAAGAAGAGTTCGATCGAGAAGAACAACCGGCGGCGCAAGATGACGAAGAAATTCGCCGGCCGGCGCGCCAAGCTTAAGGCGATCACGCACGACAAGAATCTGCCGACCGAGGAACGTTTTGCCGCGACCCTTAAGCTCGCCGAACTGCCGCGCAATTCCTCGGACCCGCATTCGCAACCGCTGCGAATTGTGGGGCCGGCCGCGCGCTTTTACCGCAAGCACCGGCTCAGCCGCATCGCGATGCGCGAGCTCGGTTCCAAGGGGCTGATTCCCGGCCTCGTGAAGTCGAGCTGGTAGGAGGACCGCGATGGCAGTCAACGATCCGATCGGCGACATGATCGCGCGCATCCGCAACGCGCAGATGCGCGGCAAGTCCAAGGTCGCCATGCCCGGCTCCAAGCAGCGCGAGCGCGTGGCCGAGGTGCTCAAGGCCGAAGGCTTTATCCGCGGCTATGCCACCGTCGCGCATGCCTACGGCCGCAGCGAACTGGAGATCGAGCTGAAATATTTCGACGGCGAGCCGGTGATCCGCGAAATCGCGCGCGTGTCCAAGCCCGGCCGGCGCGTCTATGCCTCGGTCAAGGCGCTGCCGCGCATCAACAACGGCCTCGGCGTCGCCATCGTGTCCACCCCGAAGGGCGTGATGGCCGACCACGACGCCCGCGACGCCAATGTCGGCGGCGAAATCATCTGCACGGTGTTCTAGCGCGTCGTCCCGAAAATCATGTCCCGGACTTGATCGGGGATGGATACCGGTTTTCGGACCAGATGATGCGCCAGGGAAAATGTTAGGAAGACTGCGAGCGAAACGAAACGGATAAGATTTCAATGTCACGCGTCGGATATAAGCCGGTTACCATTCCCTCTGGCGTCACCGCCAATGTGGAAGGCCAGACCGTCAAGATGAAGGGCCCCAAGGGCGCGCTCGAAGTCGTGCTGCACGACGACGTGTCGGTCACGCTCGACAAGGCCGCCATCACGGTCGCGCCGCGCAGCGAGACCAAGCGCGCCCGTTCGCTGTGGGGTACCTCGCGCACGCTGGTGGCCAATCTGGTCGCCGGCGTCACCAAGGGCTTCGAGCAGAAGCTGGAGATCACCGGCGTCGGCTACCGCGCCGCCGTGCAGGGCAAGCAGCTCAATCTGCAGCTCGGCTACTCGCACGACGTCAACTATCCGATCCCGCAGGGCATCACCATCGCCACCCCCAAACCGACCGAGATCGTGGTGAGCGGCATCGACAGGCAACTGGTCGGCCAGGTTGCCGCCGACATCCGCGACTTCCGCCGGCCCGAGCCCTACAAGGGCAAGGGCGTGAAATACGCCGGCGAATACATCTTCCGCAAGGAAGGCAAGAAGAAGTAGAGGACGAAGCGCCATGTCGAGATTGTGTGACCGGACCGCGCGGCGGACGGGAGTGGTGCGGCGCAAGCTGAAGCTGGCCGCGCGCGGACGCACGCGCCTGTCGGTGTTCCGCTCGTCCAAGCACATCTACGCCCAGCTCATCGACGACGAACAGGGCGTGACGCTCGCCGCCGCTTCTTCGATGGAGAAGGCCATGCGCGAGGGCGGCAGCAAGGGCGCCGACATCGCGGCCGCCAAGGCGGTCGGCAAGCTGATCGCCGAGCGCGCCAAGGAAAAGGGCATCAAGGACGTCGTGTTCGACCGCGGCGGCTATCTCTATCACGGACGCATCAAGGCGCTGGCCGATGCCGCGCGCGAAGGCGGCCTGAACTTTTAATGCGCATCATCCCGAAAAGTGGGAACCGGTTTTCGGATAAGATGATGCGCAAACGGAAAACGAACGGATCGATTCAAGATGGCACATGAACCCCGACGAGAACCGCGCCGCGACCGTGAACGCGGTGGCCGCGACGAGCGCGACAGCGAGTTCATCGACAAGCTGGTGCACATCAACCGCGTGGCCAAGGTGGTCAAGGGCGGCCGGAGATTCGGCTTCGCCGCGCTGGTGGTGGTGGGCGACCAGAAGGGCCGCGTCGGCTTCGGCCACGGCAAGGCGCGCGAAGTGCCGGAAGCCATCCGCAAGGCAACCGAGGCCGCCAAGCGCGCGCTGACGCGTGTTCCCTTGCGCGAAGGCCGCACGTTGCATCATGACGTCGCCGGCCGCCATGGCGCCGGCAAGGTCTTTTTGCGCGCGGCGCCTCCCGGCACCGGCATCATCGCCGGCGGTCCGATGCGCGCGGTATTCGAAACGCTCGGCATGCAGGACA